>NZ_CP191251.1:6582500-7331702 GCF_050410825.1 Micromonospora fluostatini | reverse complement strand
CAAACTTATCCGAACCGAATTTCACCGTCAACTTCGCACTGAAGCTGTCAGATCCGCTGGCTCGATCCACGATTGACGCACGCCGTATCCGGCGGTCGTTTCTTCGTGGGAAGTCGGCAGACCGGCCGATCACCGTCTCGCGGCGACCCGCCCGGCTCCTGCCGGCTTTGACACTCTACTCGGTCGGCTTCGCGTTCGCAACCCCATGTTTCGGAGTGTCTCGCACCGCCCGATCCAGTCCCGCTCGGCGTCTCCGCCACGATCCTGGCGCCTGCTTTCGGCCGGTTTGCCCCGGCCTCCCGCTTGCAGAGAGAAAGTTACGCGTACGGCCTCCGGAAGGCAAATCAACGATCGTCACTGGACTGTTCGGCCGGCTGTCGTCCCCGGATGGATCACACCCACGGCTGGACCGCCTACGGAGGGCCCGGACGTGCCACAGTGTCTGGCATGGATGACGTGAGCCGGTCGCCGGTCCTCGCCGAGGAGGCGGTCCTCGGTCTGCTCCTGCCCTTCTGGCAGGTGGTCATCGGGGCGTTCGTGCTCGTCGCCGTGCTGGTGTCGATCGGCCGGCTGGCCCGACGGGGACCGTCCCGGATGACCACCGCCCTGCTGGTCACCGCCGGGGCCATCGCCTGTTTCGCCGTGGTCGGCGTCCTGCTCCAAGGCTGACCGGCACCAGGGTCGGCCGGCTCGGAGGTTGACCGGCACCAGGGTCGGCGGGGCGGCGGACCAGCCACGCCCGCGACGGGACACCGGTGTCGGCGGCGGAGGGGCCGGCGACCGACGGACGGTCAGAGCCGGCGGTTGGCCAGGCTGGGCAGCTCGGTGCGGATCCGGTCCAGCCGGTCGAGGTCCAGGTCGACCACGCTCAGCCCCACCCCGTCGGGAACCTGCCCCAGCACCGTCCCCCACGGGTCGACGACCATGCTGCGCCCGAAGCAGGTGCGGCCGGGCTCGTGGTCGCCGGTCTGTCCGGCCGCCGCCACGAAACACTGGTTCTCGATCGCCCGCGCCCGGAGCAGCACCTCCCAGTGGTCCCGCCCGGTGTGCATCATGAAGGCCGCCGGCACCACCAGGAGCTGGGCGCCACCGTCGGTCGCCAACTGTCGGTACAGCTCGGGGAAGCGCAGGTCGTAACAGATCGACAGCCCCACCCGGAGGCCCTCGACGGTGACCACCACCGGCTGGTCCCCCGCCGCCACCGTCGCCGACTCCAGGTACGAGACCCGGCCGGGGATCTCCACGTCGTACAGGTGGATCTTGCGGTAGCTGGCGGCGAGGGTGCCGGAGCGGTCGAAGACCAGCGAGGTGTTGTAGGTGCGGGCGGGATCGGGACCGGTCTCGTGGAAGGAGCCGGCCACCACCCAGATGCCCAGCCGCCGGGCGACCTCGGCGAAGAACGTGCCGACCTCGCCGTCGACGGGCTCGGGCGTCGGCAGCCCCGCCGCCGGCCCGAGGTAGTCGACGTACTCCGGCAGGACCGCCAGGTCCGCGCCGGCGTCGGCGGCCCGGGTCAGCAGGCTCGCCGCGGCGGCGAGGTTCGCCGCCCGGTCGTCGCGGGCGTTGAGCTGGCAGACGGCGACACGCATGGGAGCCAGGGTACGGCCGGGAACCGGGTGCCGAACAGCCTCAGGCCGACTTCTCCTCGCGTTCCCTCCGGGCCCGCCGGCCGGTGAACTCCCGGGGCACGATCGTCGGGTTGACGTTCTCCAGGACCACCTCGCGGGTGATCAGCACCCGGGCGGCGTCGGGGTTGCTCGGCACCTCGTACATCACGGAGAGCAGGACCTCTTCCATGATCGCGCGGAGGCCACGGGCCCCGGTGCCGCGCAACATCGCCTGGTCGGCGATCGCCTCCAGCGCCGAGGTCTCGAACTCCAGCTCGACGCCGTCCAGCTCCAGCAGCCGCTGGTACTGCTTGACGAGCGCGTTGCGGGGCTCGGTGAGGATCGCCACCAGGGCGGCCCGGTCCAGGCTGCGCACGTTGGTGATCACCGGGAGCCGGCCGATGAACTCGGGGATCAGCCCGAACTTGAGCATGTCCTCCGGCATCACCTGACCGAAGATGTCGTCGGTCGACCGGTCGGAGACCGCCCGGAGGCGGGCGCCGAAGCCGGTGCCGCCCTTGCCTGTCCGCGACTCGATGATCTGGTCCAGCCCGGCGAAGGCGCCACCGCAGATGAACAGCACGTTGGTGGTGTCGATCTGGATGAACTCCTGGTGCGGGTGCTTCCGTCCGCCCTGCGGCGGGACGTTCGCCACGGTGCCTTCCAGGATCTTCAACAGGGCCTGCTGGACCCCCTCGCCGGAGACGTCCCGGGTGATCGACGGGTTCTCCGACTTGCGGGCGATCTTGTCGACCTCGTCGATGTAGATGATGCCGGTCTCGGCCCGCTTGATGTCGTAGTCGGCGGCCTGGATCAGCTTCAGGAGGATGTTCTCCACGTCCTCACCGACGTACCCGGCCTCGGTGAGCGCGGTGGCGTCGGCGATGGCGAACGGGACGTTGAGCATCCGGGCGAGGGTCTGCGCGAGGTGGGTCTTGCCGCACCCCGTCGGCCCGATCAGCAGGATGTTCGACTTCGCGACCTCGACGCCCTCGTGGCCCTGGCCCGGGGCGCCGGCCGACTCGGCCTGGATCCGCTTGTAGTGGTTGTAGACCGCGACGGCGAGCGCCTTCTTGGCCTGGTCCTGCCCGACGACGTAGTTGTCGAGGAACTGGCAGATCTCCATCGGCTTGGGAAGCTCTTCCCACTTCACCTCGCCGGACTCGGCCAGCTCCTCCTCGATGATCTCGTTACAGAGATCGATGCACTCGTCGCAGATGTAGACCCCGGGGCCCGCGATGAGCTTCTTGACCTGCTTCTGCGATTTGCCGCAGAAGGAGCACTTGAGTAGGTCGCCGCCGTCACCGATCCGTGCCACCTACGTTCTCCCTGCACTCATCGGCCGGAGCACCGGCCCTGACCTGCGGGCCCGCGGCCCGTCCGTCTCTGGCTGACCCCGCCGGGCCGACCCGGCGAAGCCGTTCGGACCCGACGTTACCCGCTGGTGGAGGTTTCTCCGACCCCCAAAACGGGTGTGTCAGAGGTCGGCCGGGACCGATGCCCCGGAGCCGACCTCTGACCCGAAACCGTTCAGCTGGCCGCGTTCGCCGCCAGCAGGCCCTTCTTGCGGCTGGTCAGGATGGTGTCGACCAGCCCGTACTCGCGGGACTCCTCCGCCGTCATGATCTTGTCACGGTCGATGTCCTTGCGGACCAGGTCGACCGGGCGGTTGCAGTGCTTGCTCAGCATCTCCTCGAGCTGGGTCCGCATCCGCAGGATCTCCCGGGCCTGGATCTCGATGTCCGAGCCCTGCCCGTAGCCGCCCTCGGTGGCCGGCTGGTGGATGATGATCCGCGAGTTCGGCAGGGCCATCCGCTTGCCCGGGGTGCCGGCCGCGAGCAGCACCGCCGCCGCGCTGGCCGCCTGGCCCAGGCAGACCGTGGAGATGTCCGGCCGGACGTACTGCATGGTGTCGTAGATCGCCGTCATGGCGGTGAAGGAGCCGCCGGGCGAGTTGATGTACATGATGATGTCGCGGTCCGGGTCGGTGCCCTCCAGCGTCAGCAACTGCGCCATCACGTCGTTGGCCGACGCGTCGTCGACCTGGACGCCGAGGAAGATGATCCGGTCCTCGAAGAGCTTGTTGTACGGGTTGGACTCCTTGACCCCGTACGACGTGCGCTCGACGAACGACGGCAGGACGTAGCGGTTGTGCACGGCCGCGAACTGGGGCGGCAGGCTCAGGTCGGTCATCGTCAGCTCCTCGGTCAGCTCAGGGTCCCGGCGCCTTCCGGAACCTGCGCGGCTCCGGTGATCACCTTGTCGATGAAGCCGTAGTCCTTGGCCTCCTGGGCGGTGAACCAACGGTCCCGGTCCGAGTCCGCCTCGATCTGGGGCTGGGTCTGACCGGTGTGGAACGCCACCCGCTCCTGGAACATCCGCTTCGTGTAGAGCATCTGCTCGGCCTGGATGGCGATGTCGGAGGCGGTGCCGCCCATGCCGCCGGAGGGCTGGTGCATCATGATCCGCGCGTGCGGCAGTGCGTACCGCTTGCCCTTCGTGCCCGCGCAGAGCAGGAGCTGGCCCATGGAGGCCGCCATGCCCATCGCCACGGTCGACACGTCGTTGTCGATGAACTGCATGGTGTCGTAGATCGCCATGCCGGAGTAGACCGAGCCACCCGGCGAGTTGATCCAGAGGTTGATGTCGCGCTCCGGGTCCTCCGCCGCGAGCAGCAGGAGCTGGGCGCAGATGCGGTTGGCGACCTGGTCGGTCACCTCGCTGCCCAGGAAGACGATCCGCTCCTTGAGCAACCGGTTGTACACCGAGTCGTCGAGGTTGCCAATGTTGTCGCCACCACGGGCCTCGATCGCCCGGAGCGGCTTCGTTGGGATGTGCATGTCGGTCATGGCAGCCCTTCGCTCTCCGTACCGTCCTACCCGACACTAACCGCTCGGCCGGGTGGCAGCGTCCCGGTCGGGGCACTGTTCGCTATCAGCGCACGCGCGCCGCGCGGCGTACCCGGAAAGGGTTTCGGCCGCCGAACGCCGCGAGCGACGGACGGCGGCCGCACCCGACGATCAGTGCTCGTGGTCGTGGTCGTGCGCCTGCTCACCCTCGGCGCGCAGGGCGTCCAGGGTGACCTCGTTGCCGGCCGCGTCCTTGATCTTGATCCGCTCCATCACCGAGGCCAGGGCCTTGCCCCGCCGGACGTCACCGAAGACGGCGCCGGCCGCCCCGGAGCGGACGAGCTGGTCGTAGTACTGCTGCGGGGCCATCCCGGCGCGCTGGGCGCGGTGCACGATCTCGTGGCCGAACTCGTCGTCGGAGACCTGGACGTCCTCGGCGTCGGCCAGGGTGTCCAGCAGGAGCTGGATCTTGACGCCCTGGGTCGCCGCCTCGCGCAGCTCCTCGTCGATCTGCTCCTCGGTCTTCTCCTCGGCGGCGAGGTACTCCTCCATCGACGCGCCGATCCGCTCGAGCTGGTCGACCATGGCCTGCTTGCGGCTGGTGACCTCCTCGCCGACGACCCCCTCGGGGGCCGGCACCTCGGCGGCCTCGACAAGCTGCTCCAGGGCCTTGTCCCGGGCGGCGTAGATCTGCTCGACCCGCTTGCCCTTGGTGACCTTCTCCCGCAGGTCGGCCCGCAGCTCCTCGATGGTGTCGAACTCGCTGGCGAGCTGCGCGAACTCGTCGTTCAGCTCGGGCAGCTCCTTCTCCTTGACCGTGCGGACGGTCACCGCCACCTCGGCGTCCCGGCCGGCGAGCTCCCCGCCGACGAGCTGGGTGGTGAAGGTGGTCGAGTCACCGGCGGCGAGGCCGACCACGGCCTCGTCCAGGCCCGGCAGGAGCTGCTTGCTGCCCACCTCGTGCGAGATGTTGCTGGCCGAGCCGCCCGGCACGTCCGCGCCGTCGACGGTGGCGTTCAGGTCGATCTGCACGTAGTCGCCCTCGGCGGCGGCCCGCTCGACGGTCTTCAGGGTGGCGAACCGCTCGCGCAGGTTCTTCACCTGCTCGTCGATCTCGCTCTCGTCGATCTGGAGCTCGTCGACGGTCACCTCGACGGTGGACAGGTCGGGCAGGGTCAGCTCGGGGCGGACGTCCACCTCGGCGGTGAAGTTCAGCGAGTCGCCGTCGGTGAACTCGGTGATCTCCACCTCGGGGCGACCCAGGGTCTTCAGGTCGTGCTCCCGGACCGCGGCGAGGATGTTCTGCGGGATGGCCTCCTGCACCGCCTCGTTGAGCACGGTGCCCCGGCCCACCCGCTGGTCGATCACGGCGGACGGCACCTTGCCCCGGCGGAAGCCGGGCACCTGGACCTGCTGGCCGATCTCCCGGTACGCCTTCTTGAGGCTCGGCTCGAGCTCGACGAACGGCACCTCGATGGCGAGCCGAACGCGCGTCGGGCTCAGAGTCTCGACGGTGCTCTTCACAGGCGTACTCCTTGAACGGATCTCGGTTGGGTCTGGGCGTCGCGCCGGCGGCGACCGGGCGCGACGACATGATGCGGCCCATCGAGTGTAGGCGAGCCGGCCCGACGCTCCGGCAGCGCCCGGCGGGACCGCCCGGAGACGGCCCGCGGACGACAGTCGGGGTGGCGGGATTTGAACCCACGGCCCCTCGCTCCCAAAGCGAGTGCGCTACCAAGCTGCGCCACACCCCGTGGCGACGTGCAGTCTATGTCGTCCGCGCCCGCCCGGGGCCCCGGGGCGGTCATCACACCCCCGGACCGCCGCGCCCCGCCCTCCACCGCCGTCCCACCAGGGCCCCACCATCAGGGGTACGGCGAACCGGGCCGACCGCCGGGCCCGGCCCCGCGCCGGCCGTCCCGGTCCGCCCGGCGGCGCGGTCACCACCCGGCGGGCGAATCTGGCTGCGCGATCGACCCGGCGACCGGGTAGGCTGTCGGCGCGTCCCGCACCGCGGGGCGTACGCGGGCGTAGCTCAATGGCAGAGCTTCAGTCTTCCAAACTGACGGTGCGGGTTCGATTCCCGTCGCCCGCTCCACACACCGGCTGAGGTCAGAGGCGTTTTCCTCCGATCCCGGGCCGGTCGGCCTCTCCCCCGCTTCGATCCTGCGGGCCATCCGTGGGCCATTGGCTGTTCTGCTCGCCCTTACGTCCGGCATGACGGGCGATCCGCTGGTCCATTGCCGAGGCGATCTCGCGGCCCCGTTCGTTGGTCGCATGCTCGTAGATCAGCGCGGCGCGCATGCTCGCGTGGCCCATCCGGTGTATCAGTTCCCGCGTGCTGGCCCGGAGGCGGCAGCGAGGGTGTTACCGGTGTGGCGCAGGTCTTGCAGAGTGCGCAAGGACCGGAGCCGATGCCTCCGGCGGGGATCTTCGACAGAGATGGGCTTTGCGGCAGAGGAGCGGCACGTGGCGGACGAGGTGTTCCCCAACGATCTTTCCAGCCACTTCTGGACAACGCTGGAACACCGGCCTGAACTCGGTCGATGGCGCTTCGAGATCATCGACTATCAGAACAACGTCCTGCTCAGTGGCTTGGCCTGTAGCGAGCGGCAGGCCGCAGCCATCGTCAACGCATGGGACCAGGTGATCGCAACCTCGCCCGACGAAGAGGACCCCAGCATGGATTGGGTCGATGACTCGGAATGACGGGTGGCCCGCTGTCCCAGGGACGCGTGCAAGCCGGTGGCCGTGACGGGCCCCATCCACGGGCCAGTAACCGTGGCGCACAGCGGTCATGAGCGGGCACGAGCGGCATTCGGCTCTGCTGCCGGCCGCAGGCGTTTCGGGCATCACGGCCGGTAGAGCACGCTCCGCCAAACTGACGGTGCGGGTTCGATTCCCGTCGCCCGCTCCACACCGCTCCGACCCAAGTCGGGGTTGCCGCCCAACCCGGTCGCGGTGGCCGCCCGCCGGTACGAGGTGGATGACACCACCGCCCGGCTGACCGGACAGCAGGGGGAACGGGCCGACCGGGCCGCTGACCGGTTGATCAGCAGGGCGGTGCTGGCTGCGTACCATGCGGGCCGGGCATCCCTCTGGAGGTGGCGGCACGTGGCAGGCCGGCAGGACGGGTACGCGCTGGGTGTCGACCTCGGCACGTCCAACACGGTGGCGGTGCTGCGGCACCCCGACGGGCGTACCCGGCCGTTGCTGGTCGAGGGGGAACCGATCGTCCCGTCCGGGGTGTACGCGGACCCCACCGGCCGGCTGCACGTCGGCCGGGACGCCCGCCGGCTGGCCCAGGCCGACCCGGACCGGTACGAGCCGAACCCGAAGCGCCGCGTCGACGAGCCGACGGTGCTCCTCGGCGACCGCGAGTACGCCCCGGCCGATCTGCTCGCCGCGCTGCTGCGGGCGGTGGCCGACGCGGCGGTCGAGGCGGTCGGCTTCCTGCCTCCGGCGGTGGTCACCTGCCCCGCCACCTGGGACGACGCCCGCAGGCAGGTGTTGACGGAGGCGCTGCTGCGGGCCGGCTGGCCCTCGGCCGCCGAGCACACCCTGTCCGGGCCGGTCCCGCCGGGCACCCGGCTGCTGCGGGAGCCGGTCGCGGCGGCCCGCTACTACACCCAGGTGCTGCGCCGCCCGGTGCCGGTGGGGGCGGCCGTCGCGGTCTTCGACTTCGGCGGCGGCACCCTGGACGTGACCGTGGTCCGCAACCAGGGTGCCGACCCGTGGGGCGACTCGGGTTTCTCGGTCGTCTCCTGCGGCGGCGCGGCCGACCTGGGCGGCCTCGACTTGGACGCGGCCCTGGTCGCCCTGGTGGGCGAGCGGGTGGCCGACAGCCACCCGGAGGTCTGGGCGCGACTGACCGACCCGCACACCACCTCGCAGTGGCGCGACCAGGTGCAGCTCTGGGAGCACGTCCGGGGCGCCAAGGAGATGCTCTCCCGGACCACGGTGGCCCCGGTGGCGGTGCCCGGCGTGGAGACGGCGGTGTCACTGACCCGGGACGACCTGGAACAGCTCGCCACCCCGCTGCTGCGCCGGGCGGTCGCCGTGACCCGGGAGGTGGTCGACGCGGCCGGGCTCGCCCCGGCGGACCTGGCGGGGCTGTTCCTGGTCGGCGGGTCGTCGCGGATCCCGCTGGTCGCCCGGCTGCTGCACGCCGAGCTGGCGGTCGCGCCGACCGTGCTGGAGCAGCCGGAACTGCCGGTCGCCGAAGGCGCGCTGACCGACCTGCCGGCACCCCGACCGGGCCCGACGCCGGCCGCCCCGCTCCCGGCCCTGGTCGGGCCGCCGCCCACCGCCCCCACCGTCCCCACCCCGGGCTCCCCGGCCGTCCCCGACGCTCCCCCGGCCGGGTACCCGGGCCTCGCGGCGACGGCCCCCTACCCCGCGCCCGGCCCCGGCACGCCGGTCCCGCCGGCCGGTGCGCACCCGCCGGCCTGGCCGCCCGGGTACGGCGTACCCGGCTCCCCCGCCGTCGGCGACGCACCGGGACACGCCCCACCCGGGTACGGCGCCGCACCGGGGTACAGCGTCGGCGGGCCGGCACCGGTCGGGCCCGGCCCGGCCCGACCGCGGGGCCGCCGGGGCTGGTGGCTCACCCTGGGGGCGGTCGCCGCCCTGGCCGGGGTGGTCGGCGCGGCGGTGCTGTACCTGACCCGGGACCGCTATCCCGACCTGGAGTTCCACCCGCTCCGGACGGTGGCACGGATCGCCGCCGGCACGGAACGGCCGGTGGACATGTTCACCGCCGTGCTGGACGACCGGGCCTACCTGGCGCACCCCGTGCCGGGTGGCCGGCTCCAGGTGGTCGCCGTCGACACCGGGACCGGCACCGTGCTGTGGCGCGAGCAGACCACCAACGCCGCCGACCGGTGGGCGCGGATCGAGGCCGCTCCGGGCGTGGTCGCCGCCGTCGCCGACGCGCCCGGCAGCTCCACCCCCCGCGACCTGGTGGTGCTCGACGCCCGGACCGGGAAGCAGCGCTGGCACCGGCAGATCCAGGGTGAGGACGAGGTGTTCCTCGGCGACAGCACGGCGGTGCTGGTCGACCGGGTCGGCCACCGACTGGTCGGGCTGCACCCGCAGGACGGGCGGGAGGTCTGGTCACAGGCCAGCCCGCAGGGCTCCGGCGGCAGCACCCGGACCAGCGTGTACCGGGTCACCACCGACGAGGCGACGGGCGGGCCGGCGTTCCCCGACGGGCTGCCCCGCAACCCCTGGCACGGCGACGAGGAACGGTTGGTGCAGGTGGGCGCGGACCGGTCGGTCCGGATCGTCGACCCGGCCGACGGGGCGATCCTGGACCGCCGCGACAACGTCGCCGACCACGACGACCTGGTCGTCGCCCACGCCGACCGGCTGTACGTGGCCGCCGTCGACCGGGGGTACCGGCTGGAGGCGTACGACCTGGGGGAGCTGGGCGAGCCGACTGTCCTGTACACCGCCGGGGAGGACCGGCGGCCGACGGCGTTGACGGCCTGCGGCGAGCACCGGGCGTGCCTGCTGGAGGTGCCCGGCTACGAGGGGGCGCGCACCGAGGTGGTGGCCGCGACGGAGGGCGCGCAGACGCGGCGCTGGTCGGCTCCGGAGGCCGCCACGCTGGTGCCGTTCGGCGAGCACCTGCTCGCCGGGCGTACCTCCCCGGAGAGCGCCGTGACGCTCTTCGACCCGACGGGACGCGCGGTGCTGGCCGACCGGCCCGGGGTGGCGGTCCGGCTGGACGCGGGCAACCTGCTGGTCTTCGCCAACGGGCTGACCACGGTCGAGAGCGACCGCAGCGTCGCCGGCGTGTGGACCGAGTCGGGCACGGTCACCGAACTGGGCGAGGTCAAGGACGTCCGGGGGACGTCCTGCGCGTGGCACACCACGGTCATCGCCTGCGGCGCCGAGAACGACTTCGTGCTGTACCGCTTCGCCGGCACCCCCTGACCCGCCGACCCGGGCCGCTGGCCCGCTCATGGGGGCTGACCGTCGGCCCGGGCTGGTCCCGCCGAGCCGTGCAGGAACCGCCCGCGCGGGGTGGATGAACGGCGGTCGGCCGGGTATGCAGCCGCCGATCTGACGGGGGACGACCAGGGTCGCGGTGGACCGCGACCGGAACCTGCGGGCGGCCGGCGTCGTGCCGGCCCGCCCGTGGGTACCGGGGCCGTGGGTCCCCGGGCCTGTAAGTCCCCGGGCGGGAGTCCGCCGGCCCAGCGCACCGCCGCGGGTGCGCCGGGCCCGCCGGGGGTCAGCCGCCGGTGATCCAGTTCCAGGCCGACATGACCCACTCGGTCTGCTGCAGGTAGGCGATGCCGAGCCCGACGAGGAACACCGTGGTCGCCGCGTGCGCGCCCTTGGCACCCCGCCGCACCCGACCGAACTGCCGCTCCAGGATCACCCGGCCGAGCAGCCGGGACAGGCCGAACAGGCCGGCCGCCACGAGCAGGCTGAGCACGAAGATCAACAGCGGGCCGGTCAGGTCCCCACCACCGGAGATCGCCCAGATCCCCCAGCAGACGAACGCGAAGAGCGCGCCCGCGGCGCTGTACTCCCGGCCGATCTTCCACTGCTCGACGTAGTAGCTGAGCGGCCGGCGTGGCTGCCCCGAGCCCGGCCACCCGGTGCCGGTCGGCTCGTGCCCGACCGTGGGGAACGACTCGGTGCGGGAGGGGCGGCGCTGCCCGACGGAGGCCACCCCCCGGCGGAACGCCTCCTCCGGCGGGGACACCGGGACGCCCCGCTGCGGCGGCACCCCGACACCCTGCTGCGGCGGCACCTCGACGGTGCGCTCGGCCCACGGCTGTGTCTGGTCTGCCATCTCACATTCCTCCCCATGACCGACGTCGGCCAACGACCGCCGTCACGTCGAGGGTAGCCAGCCGGCACACCCGCCGCCGCTCGGCACACCCCGCCCCCGCCCGCTCCTCGAGGCTCCGAAGGATCGGGCAGGCCGCCGCCCGCGCCCCGGTGGGTACGCGGCGCGGACGGCGCGACGAGCCCCCGGACGGTACGGTCGGCTGATGGGTGATGCGGAGCGACGCCGACGCCGGCAGAGGCACCAGCACCCGGACGCCGAGGCGGCCGGACGGGGCGGGGCCAGCGTGGCGACGCCCGGGGTGCACGACGGTGAGCAGCCCCGGCCCCGCCGCACCGGCGGCGAGGACCGGGAGAACGACCGGGGCCTGCGCGGCCTGGTCGGGTCGGGCTCCTCCCAGGTCGGGCTGAGCGCCGCCCTGCGGGCCCGCGACGCGGCCCGGCCGACGGACGAGGATCTCGCCCGCGCGCAGGAGCGGCTGGTCGTGGTGCGGCGCAACTGGGTGCCGCGCGAGGACCTGCCCCGCTCCCCCCGCTGACCCGGTCGCGCCACCCCCGACCGGGCTCGCACCGACCCTGCCGGGCCGGCTGAGCCCTGGCCGGGCTCGCTCAGCCGTGGGTCACGGCAGGTCGGGCAGCTTGCGGTGCTGCTCGTACGCGGCGACCTGGGCGATCCGCCGGGCGTGCCGGTCGTTGCCGGAGAAGGGCGTCCCGAGGAACGCCTCGACCAGGGCGGTCGCCTCGTCCAGGGTGTGCTGGCGGGCGCCGACGGCGACGACGTTGGCGTCGTTGTGCTGCCGGGCGAGCTGGGCGGTGTCGACGTTCCAGGCCAGGGCGGCCCGTACCCCGGCGACCTTGTTCGCGGCGATCTGCTCGCCGTTGCCCGAGCCGCCGATGACCACGCCCAGGCTGCCCGGGTCGGCCACCACCCGGTCCCCGGTGTGCAGGCAGAACGCGGGGTAGTCGTCCTCGGGGTCGAAGGCGTGCGGCCCGACGTCGACCACCTCGTAGCCCTGCGTGGCCAGGTGGTTGGCCAGGTGCACCTTCAACTCGAAACCGGCGTGGTCGGATCCCAGGTAGACGCGCATACCGCGCAGTCTGTCAGGCCCGCCCGGCGCGACGCCGCCCGGGCCGCGCCCCGGCCGGCGAGCGGACCGGGGCGCATCGACCGGCCGGGGCCCTCGCCCCGGCCGGGCCGGGGCTCAGTGCGACTCGGCGACGACCAGGCCGCCGCGCGCCTTCGGGGTGAACCAGGTGCTCTTGCGCGGCATCTTCTCCCGGGCCAGGTTCACCGCGACGAAGTCGTCCACGGTCACCGGGGCGATCAGGATGGCCAGCTCGGCGCGGCCGGCCGCCACCTCGGCGGTGAGCCAGCTCGCCGGGTAGTCCCCGCCGACGTACGTGATCCGCTTGTCGCCCGGGTCGAGACCGAGGGCGTCCCGCAGGATCAGCCGCTCGACCAGCGCGTGGTCGAGGTTCTCCAGCCGGCTGCCGCCGACGTGCGGCAGGGTGACCGCGTACCCCTGGTCGGGGAGGCGGAGGTGGATGGTGCCGCCGGCCGCCGGGACCTCGACCGGGCCGGTGATCGGGGTGACCGTGGCGCCGGCGGCGCGGAGCCGGTCGAGCAGCTCGGCTGGGGTGCTGGTCAGCTCGCTGACCAGCCGGTTGTAGGGCTGGATGGCGACCGACGCCGGGGTGGTCACCACGGCCAGGAATCGGGGCAGACCGCCGGTCTGCGCGGCCAGGCTGCGGTGGTTACCGTCCGCGACCACCAGCTCCCCGCCGCCGGCCAGCGCGGCGAGCGCGTCCTGCTCCGGGCCGGGGCCGAGCAGCCAGATGGCGTGGGTACGCCCGGCCTGGTCGGTGTCGGTGGCGGCGGGCACGCCGGCGGTCTCCGTCGCCGCCGACAGCGCGGCGTGCAGCTCGTCGCCCCGGCCGGTCTGCAACAGCAGCACGGGCGAGAGCAGGTGGCCCAGCGCCTCGGCGAGCGCGACCCGCTCCCGCACCTTGGCGATGAAGACGTCCTCGTTGCGGATGACCAGGCCGGGCTCGTCGGCGCTGGTGGAGATCTGGTCGGTGTCGACCATGGCGAACAGCCCGTACGCGGACTCCTCGCCGGGGGCGCTGATCCGGTACAGCACGACGACCCGCTCGGCCGGGGTGTAGCTGCCGTCCGCCTTCGCCTCGGCCAGCCGGGACACCGCGTCCGGCAGGGCGTCGAGGAAGGACTTGCCCAGGCTCTCCGGCGCCCGGTGCGGCATCTCGATGCCGAGGGCACTGTGCGGGTTCGCCTCGATGATCGCGGTGATCTCCGCGTCGTCGGCGAACTCGTCGTAGTTCTGCGCGCCGGTGCCGCCAGTGGTGATCCAGGCCCGGGCGATCGGATGCACGACCGTCATGTCCGCAGACGCTACCGGCGTCGGGGTCCGCTCCGCACAGCACCCCGCACACCGTCCACCCACTGAACGCCCAGCTCCGGGCCCCTTTCCCGGGCCGGCCGGGCGAAGGAGGGGCCCCCTGTTAACACCCGGCTTGTGAGAAGGGTCCCCTTCTCTACCGTAGGCGTTAACAAGGGGCCCCTCCTTACACCTCAGTCGAAGATGGGGTCGACGTCGCGGGAACGCTTCAGCTCGAAGAAGCCGGGGGTGCCGGCGACCAGCAGCACACCGTCCCAGAGCCGGCCGGCGGCCTCGCCCTTCGGGGCCGGGGTCACCACCGGGCCGAAGAACGCCACCGGCTTGCCGTCCGGGCCGGGAGCGTGGATCACCGGGGTGCCGACGTCCGTGCCGACCGGCCGCATGCCGGCCTCGTGGCTGGCCCGCAGCGCCTCGTCGTACTCGGTGGAGCCGGCGGCCTCGGCCAGCGCCGGGTCCAGCCCGGCGTCGGTCAGCGCGGCGGCGTACAGCTCCGGGCCCAGCTTGGTGCGGCCCAGGTGGATCCGGGTGCCCAGCGCGGTGTAGAGGGCGCGGACGGCGTCCAGGCCGTACCGCTGCTCGACGGCGACGCAGACCCGGACCGGTCCCCACCCGGTCTCCATCAGCTTCTGGTACTGCTCCGGCACGTCCCGGCCCTCGTTGAGCACCGACAGGCTCATCACGTGGTAGCGGACGTCGACGTTGCGGACCTTCTCCACCTCCAGCAGCCAGCGGGAGGTGATCCAGGCCCACGGGCAGATCGGGTCGAACCACATGTCGACGGTGACGCGATCAGTCACGGTCAGTTCCCTTCGCGACGGGGGCATCCGGACCTCCGGACGTCCTGCCCCGATCCTCACCCCGACGCCCATCGACCGGCAGCGGAATGAGAGCGTGAGCTAGGCCACCAGAGACGTCCGTGCGTGCAAGACTCGGTCCGGGCCGACCGTCGGGGACGGCCGGCGGCCGGGCGCCGCCGCGGCGTACGGCAGAGAACGGGATGGAGACACTTCAGTGCCGGGAGTTCGCAACCTGACCCAGGTCGAGGCGACCGAGCGGGCCCGCCTGCTCGACGTGACCGGATACGACATCAGGCTGGACCTGTCGACCGCCGTGCTGGCGGCCGAGGGCCGGACCTTCCGCTCGGTGACAGAGGTCCGGTTCCGGTGCACCGAACCGGGCGCGGGCACCTTCATCGAGGTGGCCGCCGACGCGGTCCGGTCGGCGACGCTGAACGGCACACCGGTCGACCTCGGCGACTGGTCGGCGGAGAAGGGCCTGACGCTGACCGGGCTGGCCGCCGAGAACGTCCTGGTCGTCGACGCCGACTTCGCGTACTCCAGCAGCGGGCAGGGGCTGCACCGCACGGTGGACCCGGTGGACGGTGAGACCTACCTGTACAGCCAGTTCGAGACGGCCGACGCGCAGCGCGTCTACGCCTGCTTCGACCAGCCCGACCTGAAGAGCGTCTACACCTGGCAGGCCACCGTCCCGGCGCACTGGCGGGTGGTGTCCAACATGCCGGTGGTGCGGGAGGAGGTCGCCGGCGAGCAGACCAAGACCGTCCACTTCGCCGAGTCGGCGCGGATGAGCACGTACATCACCGCGCTCTGCGCCGGGCCGTACCACGAGGTGCGCTACACCCACGACGGCCTCGACCTGGGGTACTTCTGCCGGGCCAGCATGGCCGAGCACCTGGACGCCGACGAGCTGCACCTGATCACCACGCAGGGCTTCGACTTCTTCCACGAGCAGTTCGGGGTGCGGTACCCGCTGCCCAAGTACGACCAGCTCTGGGTGCCGGACTTCAACGCCGGGGCGATGGAGAACTTCGGCTGCGTCACGCACGCCGAGTCGCACTACATCTTCCGGTCGCAGGTCACCGACTTCGAGTACGAGCAGCGGGCCAACACGGTGCTGCACGAGCTGGCCCACATGTGGTTCGGCAACCTCGTCACCATGCGCTGGTGGAACGACCTGTGGCTGAACGAGTCGTTCGCCGAGTGGGCCAGCCACTGGTGCAACACCCACGCCACCCGGTTCACCGACGCCTGGACGACCTTCCTGTCGCTGCGCAAGAACTGGGGGTACCGGCAGGACCAGCTCTCCTCCACCCACCCGGTGTACACGGAGATGCCGGACCTGGAGGCGGTCGAGGTCAACTTCGACGGCATCACGTACGCCAAGGGCGCGAGCGTGCTCAAGCAGCTCGTCGCGTACGTGGGGATCGAGCCGTTCCTGGCCGGCCTGCGCAGCTACTTCGGCAAGCACGCCTGGGGCAACGCCACCTTCGACGACCTGCTCAGCGAGCTGGAGGCGGCCTCGGGGCGGGAGCTGCGCAAGTTCGCCGCCCAGTGGCTGGAGACCGCCCAGGTCAACACGCTGCGCCCCGAGGTCACCATCGGCGCGGACGGCACGTACCAGCAGGTGCTGGTGCGGCAGGAGGCGCCGGCCGGGTACCCGACCCTGCGTACCCACCGGATCGGGGTGGGCCTGTACGACCTGACCGACGGCCGGCTGGTCCGGCGGGAGCGGCTGGAGGTCGACGCCGCCGGTGACCGTACCGAGCTCGACGTCCTGCGCGGCCGGCCCGCCGCCGACGTGCTGCTGCTCAACGACGACGACCTGACCTACGCCAAGCTGCGGTTGGACGAGCGTTCGATGGCGACGGTGGTGCAGCACGTCGCCGGCTTCGAGTCGTCGCTGGCGCGGGCGCTGTGCTGGGCCGCCGCCTGGGACATGGTCCGCGACGCCGAACTGGCCGCCCGGGACTACGTGGCGCTGGTGCTCGCCGGGCTGCCCGCCGAGACGGACATCAACCTGGTCACCGCGACGCTGCGGCAGGCCGCCTCCACGCTGACCTTCTACGCCGACCCGGCGTGGGCGCCGACCGGCTGGGCCGAGCTGGCCCGGACCGCGAAGGTCGCGCTGGCCCAGGCCGAGCCGGGCAGCGGCTTCCAGCTCGCCTGGGCCCGGGGGTACCTCGCGGCGGCCCGCTCGCCGGAGGACCTGGCGGCGCTGCGCGGCTGGCTGGAGGGGCGGGGCGCGCCGGATGGCCTGACCGTCGACACGGAGCTGCGCTGGTCGCTGCTGGGCTCGCTGGTGGCCAACGGCGCGGCCGGCGCCGCCGAGATCGAGGCGGAACTGGCCCGGGACCGCACGGCCAGCGGCGAGCGGGAGGCCGCGTACGCGCACGCGCTGGTGCCGACCGCCGAGAACAAGGCGGCGGTGTGGGCGCAGCTGACCGGCCCGGAGGCGCTGCCGAACTGGCGGAACCGGGCGCTCCTGCAGGGCCTCAGCCACCCGGCGCAGGTGGAGCTGACCGCCCCGTACCGGGAGCGGTACTTCGCCGCGGTCGGCCAGGTGTGGGCCAGCCGGGACAGCGAGCCGGCGCAGGAGTTCGCCCAGTTGGCGTACCCGACGTACCTGGTCGAGGAGGAGACGGTGGCCGCCACGGACGCCTGGCTGGCCGGCGAGGGGCACCCCGCTCCGCTGCGCCGCCTGGTCGCCGAGGGCCGGGACGGGGTGCTGCGCGCGCTGAAGGCCCGCGCCCGGGACACCGGCAGCGCCTGAGCCGACCGCCGTGGGGCGGGTGCGCCCGCCCCACGGCCGGTGCCCGGCGGCCTCCCGCCGCACACACGACGGCACCCGGCCCGCTGGGCGGACCGGGTGCCGTCGGTACGTGTGCGGTGAGAGGGGAACCCTTCTCTACCGGAGGCGTTAAGAAGGGGCCCTTCCTTACACCTCAGCCCTTGCCGGCGTGGGTGGCGAGCTGGTCGAGGCCGTTGATGATGCCGCCGGCCAGGTCGCCGACGCCGAACGCCGCCACCATGGAGAGCGCGGCCAGCTTGGCGTACGTGTCGGGGATCCGCCTACGGGCCTGCCGCCCGGTGACCACCTCGAGCTGGCGCTGGTTCGGCGACACGGCGATCAGGACCGACCGGTCGGGCTCGGCGAGCTGGCGGTGCAGCCGCTCGGCGTGCTCCCGGACCGGCTCGTCCAGGCCGCCGACGTAGATCGAGAAGACCAGCCCGGTGCCCTGGTCGGCCAGGCGCAGGGCCTCGTCGATGCGGAGGAGCTGCCGGGTCGAGAACGGCCCGTCCAGCACCTTGGGCGGGGTGCCCGTCCCGGCCTCGGCCTGCTTCTCACCAACGGTCACTTGCGCCTCCGGTTCCCCCGGCCGGCGCCTCGATGCCGGCCTGCTCCTGCTTACGGCTGCTCAGCGCCGGTGCCTGGGCGCCCGCGGCCAGAGCGGTACCGGCCGAGTCGGCCAGTTGCTCCGGGCGGGCCAGGAACCACACCGGCGCGAAGTCGAAGGACCGGCCCGGCCGGTAGCGCTTGCCGCCGGACCGACCGCCACGACCACCGGCGAGCGCCAGCCCGGCGATCACCAGCACCGCAGCCGCCGGGATGCCGACGAAGACCAGCAACGTCTCGGTAACAGACAATCCCAACGCCCCCAGGCGGAAAAAGTGACCTTGAGTTATGGGTGGGGCGGGTGTTCGTCACGCCGACCACCCGGATCCGCTGCTGTTCACGTTAGCGGAGTCGACGGCCCGCCAGATTGCGGGGTGGCGATCCCACCGCCACTGGCCTGCCCGACCTCGGTGGGACCGCCCCCGGGGCTACCGCTCCGGGTGCCGGTCCACGGTGGCGGCGAGGGCGACGGCGGCCCGCCAGCAGTCGTGGTACGTCGAGTAGAGCGGCACCGGGGCGAGCCGGATGATGTCCGGTTCCCGGGAGTCGGCGATCACCCCGTGCTCGTACCGCAGCCGTCGGCTCAGCTCGGCGGCGCTGCCACCGGCGAGCCGGACGGAGAGCTGGCAGCCGCGCCGGGCCGGGTCACGCGGGGTGACCACGCTCAGCGGCCGGTCGGCGGTGATCTGGTCCAGCAGCCGCTCCAGCCAGCCGGTGAGCCGGATGCTGCGCTCGCGCAGCGCCGGCATGCCCACCGAGTCGAACAGCTCCACCGAGGTCCGGACCGGGCCCATCGCCAGGATCGGCTGGCAGGAGACCTGCCAGGCGTCGGCGGTGGCCGGCGGGCGGGAGACCGGGGCCATCTCGAACCGGGTGGTCAGCTCGTTGCCCCACCAGCCCTCGAAGCGGGGCAGGTCGGGGTCGCCGAGGTGCCGCTCGTGGACGAAGAGGCCGGCCAGCGCGCCGGGACCGGAGTTGAGGTACTTGTACGTGCACCAGGCGGCGAAGTCGACGTCCCAGTCGTGCAGGGCCAGCGGCACGTTCCCCACGGCGTGTGCCAGGTCCCAGCCGACCACGGCACCGGCGGCCCGGCCGGCGGCGGTGACCGCCGGAATGTCGACCAGCTCACCGGTGAGGTAGTTCACGCCGCCGAGCAGCACCAGGGCGACCTTGTCCCCCTCGGCGGCCAGGTACGCCGTGACGTCCTCGGTACGCAGGGTGTCCTCGCCGGGGCGCGGGCGCAGCCGGACCACCGCCTGGTCGGGGTCCAGGCCGTGGAAGCGGGCCTGGCTGCGCACCGCGTAGCTGTCCGAGGGGAAGGCCGCGTCCTCGATGACGATCCGGGTCCGCTGGCCCGCCGGCCGGTAGAAGGAGACCATCAGCAGGTGCAGGTTGACCGTGAGGGTGTTCATCACCACGGTCTCGCTGGGCCGGGCGCCGACCAGCCGCGCCATCGGCCCGGCCACCAGTTCGTGGTACCGGGTCCAGGGCCGGTCCGACTCGAACCACCCCTCCACCGCGATCCGGCTCCAGGTCGTCATGTCCTCGTGGAGTTCCGGGGCGGTGGCCCGGGGTTGCAGGCCGAGCGAGTTGCCGGCGAAGTAGGCGACCTCGGGGTGGTCGCCCCCCTCGGCCGGGAGCAGGTGGAACAGGTGGCGGTGACCGGGGTCGGCGGCGTCGAGGCGGTGCGCCTCGGCCTCCGCGGCGACGAGGGCCGGATCGACCGCGACCGCGGGGGCGGCGGGCGGACGGGGGTCGGCGTCGAGGGTGGTCATGGTTCGCGTCTCACTTTCCGGTCACATCGCGGTACGGGCCGACCACAGCTCCGGGAAGACCACCCGGGCCATGCTGCGCTGCAGCCACGCCAGTCCGGCGGAGCCGCCACTGCCGACCTTGGCACCCATTGTCCGCTGCACCGCCTTGAGGTGGTTCCACCGCCAGTCGCCGAACTCCTCGGCCACCCCGGTCAACGCCTCACCGAGCATCCGGAGGTGGTTGTCCGGCCCGGAGTCGGCGTAGACGCGCACCCAGGCGGCCTCGACGGCCGGGTGCGGCTGGTGCTCGTCGGTGACGTCCCGGGCGAGCAGGTCGGCGGGGAGGTCGTGGCCGTGCCGGGCGAGCAGGGCGACCACGTCGTCCCAGAGGCTCGGCACGGCCAGGGCGGCCCGCAGGTCGGCGTGGACCTGCTCCTGCCGCCGGAACGGGCGGATCAGCGCCGGGTCCCGCAGGCCCAGCAGGAACTCCAGGTGCCGGTACATCGCGGACTGGAAGCCGGAGCCCTCGCCGAGCAGGTTGCGGAACCGGTTGAAGTCGGCCGGGGTCATCCAGCGCAACCCGCGCCAGGCGGCGTTGAGCCCCTCCAGGTGCAGCGTGGCGCGGCGCAGCGGGGCGAGGGCCGCCCAGACCCGGTCGGCGCGCAGGTCCCGCTGGGCCTGGCGCAGTTCGTGGCAGGTCAGCCCGAAGTACAGCTCCATGATCTGGCTGACCACCAGGAACGACATCTCGCCCGGGTCGTCGCTGAGCGGCTGCTGGAGGGTGTGCAGCGTGCTGGCGTGCACGTACGTGTCGTACGGCACCCGCTCGGTGAACTCCAGGGTGGGCCGGCCGCCGTTACGGGCCGCGCGGGCCACCCGCTGCCCGGCGGTGAGCGGCCGTACCGTCGTGCTCGTCTCGGGCTCCCGCAGGTTCGTCTCCACCGCTCGTCTCCCTCCGTGCGTCGTCCTCACCGTCATGATCTCGCGGTCGGACCGGGCGACGGAATGCCGGATCAACGGCGGTAGGCGGCTGTCGCCTACCATCCTGAAACCGATCCACCTTCGGTGGTTGTCGCACGAAAGGCATGGGCCGTGGACGACATGGACTGGGCGCTGCTGCGCGAGTTGCAGGCCGACGCCCGGCTCTCCTTCAGCGAGCTGTCCCGCCGGGTGCACCTGTCGCCGCCGGCCGTCGCCGAGCGGGTACGCCGGCTGGAGGAGAGCGGGGTGATCACCGGGTACCACGCCCACGTCGACCTCACCCGGGCCGGCCGGACCGTGGTCGCGCTGATCCGGATGTCCTGCTACGGCCCCCGGTGCATCCTGCACGACCCGGCCGTCACCGACTGGCCGGAGATCCTGGAGATCCACCGGATCACCGGGGACGCGTGCAGCGTGCTGAAGGTGGCCGCCGACTCGATCGGGGCGTTCGAGCAGGTGATCGACCGACTCGCCCCGTACGGGCAGCCGTCCAGCACGATGGTGCTGTCCAGCCCGCTCGGCTGGCGTCCCGTCACCCGTCTGGGTTAGCCGGTCCAGCAGGGGGAATGCCTCGCGGGTCGCCCCAGCAGGAGCCGGTGCGCCGGTGCCGGGAGGGAGGATCATGCGGGGTCCACGACCGGACGGCAGCCGGGTGCTCGCCGCCGTTTCCACCGTACTCGCCCTGATCGGGTCGTTCGTCCTGGTCGGCGCGGTCGTCCTGGTCGGCGCGGGGCCGGCCCGGGCGGGCGAGAACACCTTCGTCGAGGTGACGCCGAACAGCGTCCAGGCCGGCAACCGGGTGAGCATCCGGGCGAGTTGTGACAACACCAACAACCGGCAGGCCGAGGCCCAGTCGGACGCGTTCAGCGGCCGGGTGACCCTGCGTCCCGACAACGGCTTCCTGACCGGGTCCACCACGATCCCGGGCGACAAGCCGGCCGGTGACTACCAGGTCGAGCTGCGCTGCCCGAACGGCGACCGGGCGCAGACCACCCTCACCGTGCTCAACATGACGCAGCCCAGCAAGGGGCCGGCGACCGGCGGTGGCGGCACGGCCGGCGGCCGGGGCACCGGCTCGCTGCTGCTCGTGGGTGGGGTCGCCGCGCTGGCCGTGGTGGCGGGCTTCGGCCTGTTCGGCCGCCGCCGCGCCGGGCCCGGGTCCTGACCGTCGGGGACCATGGCCGGCTCACGCAGGAACCCCCGCCGCCGGGACCGGAGCCCGACCGCCCGACCGGAACGGACGGGGGCCCGACGCCGGGCCCCCGTCACCGACGGGCCCCCGGTGCGGGTGGCGACGCGACGCCGGACCCGCGCCACCGGCGCAGGCCGTACCCGGACGACCACCGGCCACCGGCTCCGCGTCGTCGCCCGGCGGCGGGCGCGGGCGGCGGCCCGGCTGGCCGCCCGCATGGCGGCTGCGCTGCGCCGGGCGGCCGGGCAGGCGGCGACCGCCGGCGCCACCACCTACGGCCCGCCGGCTGTCGGCGGACGGCTCCGGTCGGCCACCGGGCAGCGGTACCGGCCGACCCGCCGGGTACGCCTCGGCGGCGGCGCCGGACCGGGTGCCCCGGTCCTGATGGTGGCGGGCCTGATGGTGCTGATCGTCACCATGCTCGGCGTGGAGCGGGTGACCGGAATGAGCCTCCTGCCGGACCGGCTCACCGCCGGCCTGCGCCCGCCGCCCCGGGACTTCCCGGTGCTGGCGGCGAGCCGTCCGACCGGCGTCCGGATCCCGGCGATCGACGTCGACGCCCCGGTCCACTCCGTCGGTCTCGCCGCCGACGGGACGATCGGGGTACCGGCGCAGGGGCGGGCCGCCGAGGCCGGCTGGTACGAGCAGGGGCCGACCCCGGGCCAGTACGGGCCGGCGGTGCTGGTCGGGCACGTCGACACCAGTTCCGGCCCGGCGGTCTTCCACCAGCTCAAGGAGTTGGACGCCGGGGACCGGGTGGAGGTGCCCCGGGACGACGGGTCGGTCGCGGTCTTCGAGGTGGAGTCGGTGCAGCGCCACGACAAGGAGCGTTTCCCGGCCGACCAGGTCTTCGGCGACTTCACCCGCCCGCACCTGCGGCTGATCACCTGTGGCGGGCGCTGGGTGGGCGGCGACACCGGGTACACCGACAACGTGGTCGTCTTCGCCTCCCTGGTCGACGCCGAGGGATGACCCCCGCACCCGCCCGGTCAGGCGGCCTCGGGCTCGCGCAGGTCGAGCCAGTCCGCCCAGCGCGGGTCGGGGGCGCGGTGCCCGAGCACCCGCCAGGCCGTACCCTTCGGGGCCGCCGGCAGGGCGTGCAGCCGCCAGCCCAGCTCGGCCGGGGTCTTGTCGCCCTTGGTGTGGTTGCACCGGGCGCAGGCGGCGACGACGTTCTCCCAGGCGTGCCGGCCGCCCCGACTGCGCGGGAAGACGTGGTCGATGGTCTCGGCCGGCCCCCGGCAGTACGCGCACCGCCAGCCGTCCCTGGCGAAGATCGCCCGGCGGGACAGCCCGACGTGGGTCCGGTACGGCACGCGGACGAAGCGGGTCAACCGGACCACCGACGGCACCGGTAACGCGCTGCGGGCGCTGTGCAGGATGCCCTCCCCGTCGGCCACGCAGACCGCCTTGGCGGAGAGGACGAGGATCGCGGCTCGACGCACCGACACGACGCACAGCGGCTCGTAGGTGGCGTTGAGGACCAACGCGCCGGAGCCCGCCGTGGGTCGTATGTCAGGCATCTGCTCACCCTCCCGGTCCGGCCGGGCCCCACCCTCCGGATGGTCGACCGTTCCGGCGCAGCGCGGGGCGACGGCCGACGTGGGTGGGATCACCGACGTCCGTTGGGCCAATCGTCCCTGATCGGAACCCGGATTGCACGCACTAATCGGGGGTCCCTCCGGGAACCTGTCACCCCCGTGGCAGGATGACCTGTTCCGTCCGTTTACCCGGAACCCGGGGCATCCGGCTGCCCGGCGGTCAGCGGGGAGGCGACGTCGCCGCGGCCCTCGGCGCGGGCCGGCGACGGCGGCCGGCGACCGGTGCGGTACGAAAGCACGGTGACTACCGTCAGCCGTTCGTCCGCCGCCTGGGCCGCTCCGGCCGAGCCGGCGGAGACGCCGTCCGTGAACTGCCTGGACGATCCGCTCTGCAAGGCCGTCTTCGAGGTCACCGACTCGAGTTGGTTCGCCGAGGGCAGCTACTGGATCCTGCTCAAGCCGCTGCGGATCACGCTGATCCTGCTGGTGGCCGTGATCCTCCGGTTCCTGGTGACCCGCACGATCAACCGGCTGGTCCGGACCACCGCCGACACCTCCGTGCCGACCCTGCTCCGGCCGCTGCGCGAGCGGATCCCCACCGCCGCCGACCCGGCCGAGTTCATCCCGGAACGGCGCCGGCAACGGGCCCGGGCCATCGGGTCGGTGCTGCGCAGCCTGGCCACCGCGTTCATCTTCGGCATCGCGCTGCTGATGGTGCTCAAGGAGTTCAGCTTCGACCTGGCACCGCTGCTGGCCAGCGCCGGCATCGCCGGTGTCGCCCTGGGCTTCGGCGCGCAGAGCCTGGTCAAGGACCTCATCGCCGGGCTGTTCATGCTGATCGAGGACCAGTACGGCGTCGGTGACACGGTCGACCTGGGCGAGGCCACCGGCACGGTCGAGGCGGTCGGCCTGCGGGTCACCACGGTCCGGGACGGCCGGGGTGTGCTCTGGTACATCCGCAACGGCGAGATCATCCGGGTCGGCAACAAGAGCCAGGGATGGGCCCTGGTCGTGGTCGACCTGCCGATCGGGTTCGCCAGCACCGAGGAGGCCAGCGCCGTGCTGCGCACGGCGGCGGCCTCGGTGGCGGTGGACCCCGACCTCTCCCCCGAGATCGTGGAACCACCCGAGGTGCTCGGGGTGGAACAGATGACGGTGGACGGCGCGGTGATCCGTACCGTGGTGAAGACGACCGCCGACGGCCAGTTCGCGGTCGCCCGGGAACTGCGGCGGCGGCTGGCCGAGGCGCTGGAGAACTCCGGCATCACCGCCAAGATCGCGGCGGCCCGCTTCTACCCCGGGCTCCCCGCCGGCCCGCTCGGCCCGGACCCCGGCCCGACGGCCGGGACGGCCCCCGACGCCGGCAGCACCACGGCAGCGCCCGCCCCGGGCGGCACCACCCCGGGCACGACCGGCGCGGCGCCCGGCGGGCCGGCCACTGGGGCGACCAGTGGGCCGGGCGGCGGGGCGACCGGCCCGACCGGCGGCGCGGCGGGCGGCGGCGCGGGCGGCGCGGCGGGCGCCTCGGGCAGCCTGTCGGGGCAGACCGGATCGCCCGGACCGGCCGGCCCCACCGGCACGACGGGGCAGAACGGCGGTACGACGGGGCAGAACGGCGGGACCACCGGACAGAGCGGCGCGACCTGAGCCGCCCCGCACGGCTGGGCCGGCGGCCCCGGGCGCGACACGCCCCGGGGCCGCCGCGCGTCCCGGCCCCACGAACCGCCGGCCGCACGAACCGCCGGCCCCACGACCATGGCGGCCCCACGACCATCGCGGCCCCACGACCATGGCGGCCCCACAGCCCGCCGGCCCCGGGACCCTGTCGGCCCCCGCAGCCCGTGCCGGATAGCGGGCCACAGCCGGGCTGGAACGGGCGGCCGGCACAGGACCCACCGGAGCGAACGGGCACCGCACGGCAGTGACCGGGGCTGGCGGCCGGCAAGCCCGGTGACAGCCAGTGACCACGGTGGCGCCCGTGTCGACCGGCGGGCCGCCGGCACCCCGCACCGTCGCTGACCAGCGGTACGGCGGCTGGGCGACACCGACCGCACGGCTCCGGGCAGCCGGAATCGCGGGGTCGCGGCCCAGCCGGACACTCGGGTATCGTCCGTTCGTTCAGTCGGAGATGCGACGATCAAACCGTTCGCCCTAGCCAGTTGTCAGACGATCGGGCAGAATCCGGTACACACTCTTGGCGGAGAGTGATCATTTCCTCGCTGATCCGTAGATCTGACGACGGTTCCCCGGGCGCAGCCGTCACGAACGGCCCTGTGCGGGGGACGATGGAGGCCCCGGTGTCCGACGAGCGACCTGACGAGGAGCGGGCAGCCACCTTCCGTGAGGTGTTCGCCCTGCGCGAGTACCGGTCGATCCTCACCGCCACCACCCTCGCCTGGGTCGGCGACTACATCGCCAAGGCGGCGGTCACCGTCCTGGTCTACCGGGAGAGCGAGTCGGTGGCCCTCTCCGCCGCCGCCTTCGCGGTCGGGTTCCTGCCGTGGCTGATCGGCGGGCCGCTGCTCGCCACGGTCGCCGAGCGGTACCGGTACCGGCACGTGATGGTGGCGTGCGATCTCATCCGGATGACCCTCGTCGCCCTGGTGGCGATCCCCGGCATGCCGGTCTGGGCGATCCTCTGCCTGCTCTTCCTCACCACCCTGGCCAATCCGCCGAGCCAGGCGGCCCGGTCGGCGCTGCTGCCACTGGTCCTCTCCGGCGACCGGCTGGTGGTCGGGCTGTCGATCAACGCCAGCGTCGGGCAGGCCGCGCAGGTCGTCGGCTACCTGCTGGGCGCCGCCATCGCCACGATCAACCCCACCGTCGCGCTGCTGGTCAACGCGACCACCTTCGCCCTCTCCGCAGTCCTGGTCCGCCTCGGCGTACGGGACCGGCCGTCGGCGATGACCGCCGCGCACCGCAGTCACCTGCTGCGCGAGACCGGCGAGGGGTTCCGGCTGGTCTTCGGCGATCCGACCCTGCGGGCGATCGCGGTGACGGTGTTCAGCGCCATGCTCTTCGCCATCGTGCCGGAGGGGCTGGCCGCCGCCTGGGCCCGCGAGGGGAACACCAGCGGTCTGGACGCCGGCACGGCCCAGGCCGCCATCATGGCCGCCAACCCGGTCGGCTTCATCCTCGGCGGTCTCCTGATCGGGCGGGCCGTCGCGCCCGCCCGCCGGGTGCAGTTGGTCCGGCCACTGGCGGTGGCCGCCCCGCTGACCCTGGTGCCCGTGCTGTTCGACCTGCCACCCCTGGCGGTCGCGCTGCTCGCCGCGGTGTGCGGGGCGGCGGTCGGTGGTCTGCTGCCGGTGGCGAACGGGATGTTCGTCCGCGCCCTCCCGGACGGGTACCGGGCACGTGCGTTCGGTGTGATGGCGACCGGGCTCCAGGTGATCCAGGGCCTCGCGGTGCTGGTGACCGGCCTGCTGGCGGAGTGGGCGTCCATCCCGGTCGTGGTCGGGGTGTGGAGCGCCGCCGGCGTCGTGCTCATGCTGCTGGTCGGCGCGAGCTGGCCGGGTCGCACCCGCGACGGCGGGCGGACACCGCCGCGCGCCGCCACCCCCGCCGCGCGGCAGGCCGAGGAGACCGCCGCTCCGGAGGTCGGCGGGCCGACCGGACAGGGACCGGTGGGCCAGCGGTCCCGGCAGGCCGACGCGCCCACCCGCTGAGCCGGACCCGGCGGGGACTCGCCCGCCCACCGGCCGGGCACGGAACGCCGGAACCGAGCCCGCAGGCCCGGCGCGGAACGCGGGGACCGAGCCCGCAGGCCCGGCACGGAATGCCGGGACCGAGCCCGCAGGCCCGGCACGGAATGCCGGGACCGAGCCCGCAGGCCCGGTCCGGGGCGGTGTGACCGAGCCCGCAGGCGCACCGGGCGGTAGGCGACGGACGGCGTGCGGTACGCCTGGCAGGATGGAGCGGTGACTGCCGCAGGTGACTCCGGACAGCCGTCGACGACCTTCTTCGAGTTGGTCGGCGGCGAGCCCACCTTCCGCAAGCTGGTGGACGAGTTCTACGCCGGCGTGGCGACCGACCCCGTGCTGCGTCCCATGTACCCCGAGGAGGACCTGGGGCCTGCTGCGGACCGGCTGAGGCTCTTCCTCATGCAGTACTGGGGCGGCCCGAACACCTACTCCAGCCAACGGGGGCATCCCCGGCTGCGGATGCGGCACGCCCCGTTCCGGATCGGTGCCGTGGAACGCGACGCCTGGCTGCACCACATGCGCCGGGCGGTCGACCGGCTGGACCTGACGCCGGAGGCGTCCGTCGCGCTCTGGGACTACCTGGAACGGGCCGCGTACTTCATGGTGAACGTCATGGAGGATCCGGCCGGCCCCGCCTGACGGCCCGGTCGGTCGCGGGCCCGGCGGAACTCGGACCCCGCGCGGCGCGGAGCAGGCCGGCCTCGGGTCAGGGGCCCTCGGGTCAGGGTCAGGGGCCCTCGGGTCAGAGCAGGGCGCCCTCGTCGTGCAGCCAGTCCACGAAAGTGGTTGCCACCGCAGCACCGCAGTCGAGCATCTCGACCAAGAGCGCGTCGTGCGCCCCGGCACCGAGCGGCACCTGCAACTCGGCGTAGATCGGCAACTGGCCACGCTCGGTGGGGTCACCGATGTACGCCTTGCAGAACCGTCGAGTGTGGTTCCACTCGTTGACCACCCGGTAGGCCCGGTCGGCCCAGTCCGGCGGCACGGTCGCGTGTGGACGGGCCCGCATCACCAGGATCTCGTCCTCCGGGCCCTCCAGGGTGACCAGCACCGCGTGCCGTTCCCACATGGCCAGCAGGTTGCCGTCACCGTCGGCCAGGTACCGCACGTCGAGCAGGTCGAGGGCGGTGCAGACCCGGCTGAGGGTCACCGGCTCGACGGTGACCGGCATGTCCGTCATCGCGGGTCGTTCGGCGGACGGACAACTGTCCCCCGGCTGACGGGGGGACGGTGGTCCGACCCGGACACTGTCGTCCACTGTGATCCCGCTTCGAGTTTCCCGGTCACCGCCACCGGCGGGACCTGGGCGCCATGACCACCACGGCATCGCTCGCGCACCTCACTCCCCAGCGGATCCAGCCGCCTACCGTGCGTTGGATCCGAGGATGGACGGTACCCGGACAGCCGGGTTGAGGCATCCCCCCAACGGCAGCCCCAGGCCAGAAGGATGACGAAGGGTCATCCGTTCGGATGACCTCAGGCCGGCGTGACGGCGAGATCGACAACCTTCTGCGACCATGCGGCTCCGAAAGGTCCCACCAGACCGACCCAGCGGCCGGCGACCCGGACCCCGACGTCGGTGGGCCGGCCCGGATCGGGCCGACCCAGGAACCCCATCCGGACCACCGCCTGGATGAGCCGCTGCGACACCTCCACCGGCTCCCCGGGCACCCCCTCCGGGGTGACCACCACCGGCACGTGGTCCAGCAGGGCGTCCCGCAGCGCCCGCTGCCCGACCGCCCGGCCGCCCACCCCCTGCGCCACCGCGGTGCGCAGGGTGCCGGCGGCGGCCTCGGCGACCCGGTGGACCTCGACGGCGGGCAGCGTCTCCACCGGACGGCTCACCGGAGGCGGCAGCGGCCAGCGCCACTGCGCGTCCCGGCGGACAGGCAGGGCGGCGTCGCCCGCCTCCAGCGCGGCCAGCAGCTCACCGGCCGCCACGGTGGCGTCACCCGACCCGGCGCCGGCCGCCCCGGTGGCGTCCCGGGGGCCGACGCCGGCCACCGTCCGGACGACGAGCACGCCCCAGGGCAGCCGGGCCCAGAGCGCGGTACGGTCGGAGGTGCCGACCGAGCGGAGCCGGACCACCGCACCCCGGTCCAGGCGGACCAGCCGGGACAGGAAGGCCCCGGCGTCGCCGACCCCGGCCAGGCCGTGGCTGCCGACCCCGGACGGCCCGTCGCCACCGACCCCGGACGGGCCGTGGCCACCGATCCCGGACGGCCGCGCGGGGCCGCCCGCCGGGCCGGCCGCCGCCAGCGCGCCCCCGGGGCCGCCCGCGCCGCCCGACCCGGGTCCGTCGACCCGGCTCACGTCGTGCCGCCCAGCGGCACGGCCCGCCGGGGCGGATCGCCGTCGGCCGTACCCGGCTGGTCCATCGCGTAGATCAGCAGGAACGCCCGCTCCTCCTCGGTCAACCGCCTCGGCAACTGCCGGGACAGGTCGAACGGGACCAGCACCGAGCGGGCCCGGCTGGCCAGCACCTCACCGTCGTACAGCTCGTAGACGACGGTGAACCGGGCCGCCCGGATCTCCTCGATCCACAGCTCGATCCGGACGGTCGGCGCCGCCTCGGCGGTGGCCC
The DNA here is from genome assembly GCF_050410825.1 of Micromonospora fluostatini. Taxonomy (NCBI): domain Bacteria; kingdom Bacillati; phylum Actinomycetota; class Actinomycetes; order Micromonosporales; family Micromonosporaceae; genus Micromonospora; species Micromonospora fluostatini. The sequence goes on along the minus strand of NZ_CP191251.1, from coordinate 7,302,072 downwards.
GGCCGACCGCGTAGTCGACCGGGCGCAGGTAGTCGACCTCGTGCCGGCGGATGACGACACCCTCGGCGAACGAGCCGACCCCCCAGGCCCGACCGCCGGCGAACATCAGCGCCACCCGGGCCTCCTCGTACAGGGTGAGGAAGCGGGAGTTGTTGATGTGGCCGTACGCGTCCAGGTCGGACCAGCGCAGCGTGCAGTGGTAGACGAATCGGTTACTCATGGATCGGTACCGCTCCGCCCTGGTCAGTCGCGGGTCAGCTTGCGGTACGTCACCCGGTGCGGCCGGGCCGCCTCCGCGCCGAGCCGGTCGATCTTGTTCTTCTCGTACGCCTCGAAGTTGCCCTCGAACCAGAACCACTTGGCCGGGTTCTGGTCGTCACCCTCCCAGGCCAGGATGTGCGTGGCGACCCGGTCCAGGAACATCCGGTCGTGGGAGATGACCACGGCGCAGCCGGGGAACTCCAGCAGCGCGTTCTCCAGGCTGGAGAGGGTCTCCACGTCCAGGTCGTTGGTGGGCTCGTCGAGCAGGATCACGTTCCCGCCGATCTTCAGCGTGAGCGCCAGGTTGAGCCGGTTGCGCTCGCCACCGGAGAGCACCTTGGTCGGCTTCTGCTGGTCCGGGCCCTTGAACCCGAACGCCGCGATGTACGCCCGCGACGGCATCTCGACCTTGCCGACCATGAGGTGGTCCAGCCCGTCGGAGACGACCTCCCAGACGGTCTTGTCCCCGTCCAGGCCCTGCCGGTTCTGGTCGACGTACGACAGCGAGACGGTGTCACCGACCCTGACCCCGCCGTCGGTCGGCTGCTCCAGCCCGACGATGGTCTTGAACAGGGTGGTCTTGCCGACGCCGTTCGGGCCGATGATGCCGACGATGCCGTTGCGCGGCAGCGAGAAGGAGAGGTTGTCGATCAGCACCCGGTCGCCGAAGCCCTTGGTCAGGCTGTTCGCCTCGATGACCGTGTTGCCCAGACGCGGGCCCGGCGGGATCTGGATCTCCTCAAAGTCCAGCTTCCGGGTCTTCTCCGCCTCGGCGGCCATCTCGTCGTACCGGTCGAGCCGGGCCTTGGACTTGGTCTGCCGGGCCTTGGCGTTGGAGCGCACCCACTCCAGCTCCTCGGAGAGGCGCTTCTTCATCTTGGCGTCGCGGCGACCCTCGACGGCCAGCCGGGCGGCCTTCTTCTCCAGGTACGTGGAGTAGTTGCCCTCGTAGCCGACGGCCCGGCCCCGGTCCAGCTCCAGGATCCAGCCGGCCACGTTGTCCAGGAAGTACCGGTCGTGGGTGATCGCCATGACGGTGCCCGCGTACTTGGCCAGGTGCTGCTCCAGCCACTGCACGCTCTCCGCGTCCAGGTGGTTGGTGGGCTCGTCGAGCAGCAGCAGGTCGGGGGCCTCCAGCAGCAGCTTGCACAGCGCCACCCGGCGGCGCTCACCGCCGGAGAGCTTGGTGACGTCGGCGTCCGGCGGGGGGCAGCGCAGCGCGTCCATGGCCAGTTCGAGCTTGGAGTCGATGTCCCAGGCGTCGGCGTGGTCCAGCTCCTCCTGGAGCTTGCCCATCTCCTCCATCAGCTCGTCGGAGTAGTCGGTGGCCATCTGCTCGGCGATCTTGTTGAACCGCTCCAGCTTGGCCTTGGTCTCGGCGACCGCCTCCTCGACGTTGCCGAGGACGGTCTTGGCGTCGTTGAGCGGGGGCTCCTGGGCGAGCAGGCCGACGGTGTAGCCGGGCATCAGCCGGGCCTCGCCGTTGCTCGGCCGGTCCAGCCCTGCCATGATCTTGAGAAGGCTGGACTTACCGGCGCCGTTCGGGCCGACCACACCGATCTTGGCCCCCGGCAGGAAGCTCAGCGTCACGTTGTCGAGCACGACCTTGTCGCCGTGCGCCTTGCGCGCCTTTTCCAGGACGTAGATGTACTGGGCCACGGTGCGGGCTACCTCCGTAGATTGCGACTGGGGCCGGCGGACACGGGCGCGGGCCGGCGATCTCCGACCCGCCGCCGGCCGGGACCGGCCGCGCGCACGCCACCCTCAATCCTGACAGGTACGGCCGCGTCCGCCCACATCGCCCCGGCCAGCCGCGACCCGGCGCGCCGCCCGGGGCCACCACGACCCCACCCCGACCGGTCCCACCGGCGGGTCGTGAAGATCACCAAGCCGGTTGAGCTGGCTTTGGGACGGGTAGGGAAGTCGGGCACGGGGTGGCAGACGCCGCAGCTACGCTCAGTACGCTCATCGCGGTGGACCCGTCAGCAGCAGCCGGAGGTGGCCGATCGTGACCGTCCGTAGCTCCTTTGTCGTAGTGGCGAACCGACTGCCGGTCGATGAGGTGAGCACACCCGAAGGGCGGCAGTGGCGCCGTAGCCCCGGTGGGCTGGTCACCGCGCTGCACCCGGTGCTCGCCGAGCACCAGGGCACCTGGGTCGGCTGGGCCGGCGGGACCGGCCCCGCGCCCGAGCCGTTCGACCTGGAGGGTATCCGGCTGCACCCGGTCCCGCTGAGCGCCGAGGAGCTGGAGCGCTACTACGAGGGCCAGTCGAACGCCACCATCTGGCCGCTCTACCACGACGCCGTGGAGACCCCGGCGTACAAGCGGCGCTGGCGCGACGCGTACCGGTTGGTGAACGCGCGGTTCGCGGAGGCCGCGGCGGACGTGGCGGCCGAGGGCGCGACCGTCTGGGTCCAGGACTACCAGCTCCAACTGGTCCCGGCGATGCTGCGCGAACTCCGCCCGGATCTGCGCATCGGCTTCTTCCTGCACATTCCGTTCCCGCCGATCGAACTGTTCATGCAGATGCCGCTGCGCGCCGAGGTGCTGCGGGGCCTGCTCGGCGCCGACCTGGTCGGGTTCCAGCAGCGACTCGCCGCGCAGAACTTCGTCCGGCTGGCCCGGCATCTGCTCGGCCTTCGGTACGAGGGGCAGATGATCCAGGTTGACGGCCGTCAAGTCAAGGCCGGTGCTTTTCCCATCTCGATCGACGTGGCCGAGATGGAGCGGCTGGCCGCCGACCCGGCGATCCAGGCTCGGGCCAAGCAGATCCGCGCTGAGCTGGGCGATCCCAAGACGATCATCCTCGGCGTCGACCGGCTCGACTACACCAAGGGCATCGAGCTCCGACTCAAGGCCTTCCGGGAACTGCTGTCTGACGGAAAGTTGACAGTTCCGGACGCGGTTATGGTGCAGGTCGCCACGCCGAGCCGGGAACGGGTCGAGCACTACCAGGCACTTCGGGTCAAGGTCGAACGAGAAGTTGGCCGGATTAATGGGGAATTCGGCAGGGTCGGCGTGCCGGCCGTGCATTACCTGCATCAGTCGTACAGTCGCAGTGAACTGGCCGCGATGTACGTCGCGGCCGACGTGATGATGGTGACTCCCCTGCGAGACGGAATGAATTTGGTGGCAAAGGAGTACGTCGCGGCGCGCACCGACAGCGGTGGTGCCCTCGTGCTCAGTGAGTTCGCCGGCGCGGCCACCGAGCTGCGCCAGGCATTTCTGTGTAACCCGCACGACCCGGAGGCGGTCAAGGACGCCCTGCTGAGAGCCGTGCACGTGGAGAAGCCGGAGGCCCGTCGGCGCATGCGGATCATGCAGCGTCACCTGCGCACCCACGACGTGGGGCACTGGGCGAAGTCGTTCCTGACCGAGCTGGGCGTCCCCGATACGGAGGCCGCATGAACACGTCCGTCGTCGACGGCACGCCCTCGGTCTCCGGCGTCCTCGACCCCGCCCTACGCTCCGCCATCGGGCGGATCGCCCGGGTGCCGCAGCTCCTGGTCGCCTGCGACTACGACGGCACCCTCGCCCCGATCGTGGAGGACCCGAGCAAGGCGGTCCCGCTGCCCGAGTCGGTCGCCGCCGTCCGGGCGCTGGCCGCGCTGCCGCAGACCTCGGTCGCGGTGGTGTCCGGGCGCGCCCTGCGCGACCTCGCCGCGCTGTCCCGGCTGCCCAGTGAGGTGCACCTGGTCGGCAGCCACGGCTCCGAGTTCGACATCGGTTTCGTCGAGCGGCTCTCCCCCGAGCTGATCGCCGTGCGGACCCGGCTGCGGGACCAACTCCGCGAGATCGCCGCCGCCCACCCCGGGGTGCGGCTGGAGCGCAAGCCGGCCAGCGTCGCGGTGCACACCCGTGGGGTCGACCCACAGGTCGCCGCCGCAGCCGTCGACGCGGTCCGCTCCGGCCCCGCGACCTGGGGCGACGTCACCGTCACCCAGGGCAAGGAGGTCATCGAGCTCTCCGTGGTGGCCACCCACAAGGGCACCGCGGTCGACCAGCTACGGACCCAGCTCTCGGCCAGCGCGGTGCTCTTCATCGGCGACGACGTCACCGACGAGAACGCCTTCGGCAACCTGCACGGTCCGGACGTCGGCATCAAGATCGGCCCCGGCGCCACGCAGGCCGACTACCGGGTGGCCGAGCCGATCGAGGCGGCCCGCGCGCTCGCCCTGCTGCTGGAGACCCGGCGGCACTGGCTCTTCGGCGAGCGGGCGGTACCGATCGAGCGGCACTCGATGCTCTCCAACGGCCGTACCGTGGCGTTGCTGACGCCGGAGGCGAAGGTCACCTGGCTCTGCCACCCCAAGCCGGACTCGGCGGCGATCTTCGCCGACCTGGTCGGTGGCAGCCCGGCCGGGCACTTCAGCGTCGCCCCGGAACGCGGTGGCATCCCGCTCGGCCAGCGGTACCGCTCCGGCACGATGACCGTGGAGACCCGGTGGTCGGGGCTGACCGTCACCGACTGGCTCGACCGGCCCTCGTCCGACGCGGTGCCGCCCGGCCCGGCGGTGGTCTCCGGCGACTCGACCCTGATCCGGGTGCTCACCGGCAGCGGGCGGGTCGCCCTGGAGTTCGCCCCCCGGCCGGAGTTCGGCCAGGTCGCGGTGCAGTTGCAGCCGACCGGCGACGGCCTGCTGGTGCTCGGTTCCAACGAGCCGGTCGCGCTCTACTCCCCGGGCGTGGAGTGGGAGGTCGACAACGACGGCGGCAACGAGACCGCCAAGGCGACCGTCGACCTCTCCGCCGCCGGCGGGCAGGTGACCCTGGAGCTGCGGTTCGGCACGCAGAACCTGGACCACCACCGGCTCACGGTGCACGAGCGCCAGGCCACCGCCGAACAGCCGTGGAAGGAGTGGGTGGCCGGGCTGCGGCTGCCGAACACCGCCCGCGACCTGGTCGCCCGCAGCGCGTTGACCCTGCGTGGGCTCTGCCACGAGGCCACCGGCTCGATCCTCGCCGCGGCGACCACCTCGCTCCCCGAGGAGCTGGGCGGCGTCCGGAACTGGGACTACCGGTACTGCTGGCTGCGCGACGCGGCGATGACCGCCCGGGTCCTGGTGGACCTCGGGTCCATCCAGGAGGCCGAGGCGTTCCTGCGCTGGGTGGACGGCTGCGTCGAGCGCACCGGGGGGCACCCGGAGCGGCTGCACCCGCTCTACACCGTGGAGGGGTACGAGCTGGGCGCCGAGGCGGTCATCGACACCCTGCCCGGGTACGCCGGCAGCCGGCCGGTCCGGGTCGGCAACCTCGCCAACCACCAGCTCCAGCTCGACGTCTTCGGCCCGATCGCCGACCTGATCGCCGCCGTCGCCGACGCCCGGGGCTCGGTCCGGGAGACCGAGTGGCGGGTGCTGGAGAACATGGTCGAGGCGGTACGCCGCCGCTGGCACGAGCCGGACCACGGCATCTGGGAGGCCCGCCTCCCGCCCCGGCACCACATCTTCTCGAAGGTGATGTGCTGGATGACCGTGGACCGGGCGTTGCAGGTGGTCCGCCAGCACAGCGGCGAGGACCGCCCCGAGTGGGTGGAGCTGCGCGAGCGGATCGGCGCCAACGTCCTGGAGCAGGGCTGGCACGCCGGCGCCGAGGCGTACAGCGTCGCCTACGGCGACGAGGAGATGGACGCCTCCTCGCTCTGGATCGGCCTCTCCGGGCTGCTCCCCGGCGACGACCCCCGGTTCCTCTCCACCGTGCTCAAGATCGAGGCGGACCTGCGCAGCGGGCCGGTCGTCTACCGGTACCACTGGGACGACGGACTGCCCGGCCGGGAGGGCGGGTTCCACATCTGCACGGCGTGGCTGATCGAGGCGTACCTGCGCACCGGTCGCCGCACCGACGCCGAGGAGCTGTTCAGCCAGATGATCGACACGGCCGGGCCGACCGGGCTGCTCCCCGAGCAGTACGACCCGCTCGCCGAGCGGGGCCTGGGCAACCACCCGCAGGCGTACAGCCACCTCGGGCTGATCCGCTGCGCCCTGCTGCTGGACAACATGCTCAAGCACTGATCCACCCAGCACCACCGGCGGCCGGGGAGCCCTCCTCCCCGGCCGCCCCGTCTTTCCCCCCGCCGCCCTCGCCCTCCCCGCCCCCGCCCCCTCCCCCGCCCCGTTGATCATGGAGTTGGCTGCGGTGACACGCCGGGCGGGCCACGCCAACTCCATGATCAACGAGGGCGGCTTGAGGGTGGGGGGAGGTGTGGAGGGTGGGGGTGGGGGTCAGGGTGGGGTCAGGGTGGGGGGAGGGCTGCCACGACGTTGCCGATGACCACGATCGCGGGGGGACGCAGGCCCGCCTCGGCCACGTCCGCCGCGACCGTGCCCAACGTCGAGCGCACCGTCCGCTGGGTGCCGGTCGTACCCTCCTGCACCACGGCGACCGGGGTGGCCGGATCCTTGCCGTGCCCGGTCAGCGTGGCGGCGATGGCGGGCAGGTTCTTCAGCCCCATGAGGACGACCAGGGTGCCGCGCAACTGCGCCAACGCCGCCCAGTGCACCAGGGACTCGGGCGAGTCCGGGGCGACGTGCCCGGAGACCACGGTGAACTCGTGCGCGACCCCCCGGTGGGTGACCGGCACCCCGGCCACCGCCGGCACGGCGACCGCGCTGGTCACCCCGGGGACCACGGTCACCGGTACGCCCGCCGCCACGCAGGCCAGCAGCTCCTCGCCACCCCGACCGAAGACGTACGGGTCGCCGCCCTTGAGCCGGACCACGTTCCGCCCGGCGAGCGCCCGGTCGACCAGGGTCTGGTTGATCTCCTCCTGGGTCCGCGACGGCCCGTACGGGATCTTGGAGGCGTCCACCAGCTCGACGTCGGGGCCCAGCTCGTCCATGAGCAGGCCGGGTACCAGCCGGTCGGCGACCACCACGTCCGCCTCGGCGAGCAGCCGCCAGCCCTTGACCGTGATCAGCTCCGGGTCGCCCGGCCCGGCACCGACCAGCGCCACCCGCCCGACGGCCCCCGCCCGGCCCGCACCCGCGGCGATACCGCCCGCGGTGCCGGCCGCACCGGCGCCGGCCGCCGCCGCAGCGCTGCCGCCCGCAGCAGGGGTGTTAACAGGGGGCCCCTGCTCTACCGGAGGCGTTAACAGGGGGCCCTTCCTTGCACTCAGGAGGTCGCGGATGCGGTCTCGGACGCGCATGGCGCGGTGGGGGTCGCCGCCGCCGAGGACGGCGACGGTGACCGGGCCGTTGCGGGTCACCGCCGGGGTCCAGGCGGTGGCGGCGAAGCGGTCGTCGGCGCGGACGCAGAAGATCCGGCGCTCGTCCGCCGCCGCGCTGACCTCGGCGGCGGCGACCGGGTCGTCCACCGCCGTCTGCACCAGCCAGGCGCCGTCGAGGTCGGCCGGCACGAACCGGCGGGGCTCCCAGCGCAGCCGGCCCGCGTCGGCGTGCGCCCGCAGGGACAGGGACAGTTCCGGGGAGACCAGCAGCACGTCCGCCCCGGCGTCCAGCAGGGCCGGTACCCGGCGGGTGGCGACAGTTCCCCCGCCCACCACCACCACCCGGCGGCCGGCCAGCCGCAGCCCGAGCGGGTACGGGTTGGCGTTCACCGCCCGACCGTCCCGTCACCGGTGACCGACGCGCCGACCACACCGGTGGGCGGCTCACCCGGGCCGGTGTCCTGCTCGGTGACGCCGGCGGTGTCGAAGGTGGCGACCTCGTGCAGTACCCGGACCGCGCCGGTGACCACCGGCAGGGCCAGCAGCGCGCCGGTGCCCTCGCCGAGCCGCAGGCCGAGGTCGATCAGCGGGTCGAGACCGAGCCGGCGCAACGCCACCCCGGCGCCCGGCTCGGCGGAGCGGTGCCCGGCGACCATCGCGCCCACCGCCGCCGGGGCGAACGCCGCCGCCGCGAGCGCGGCGGAGACGGCGATCACCCCGTCCAGCAGCACCGGGGTCCGCCGGGCGGCGGCGGCCAGGATCAGCCCGGCCAGCGCGGCGTGTTCCAGGCCGCCGACGGCGGCGAGCACGCCCAGCGGGTCGGCCGGGTCGGGGTCGTGCCGCCGCAGGCCGGCCCGCACCACCGCCACCTTCCGGGCGTACGTGGGGTCGTCGACGCCGGTCCCCCGCCCGGTCACCTCGGCCGGGTCGGCGCCGGTGAACGCGGCGACCAGCGCGGCGGCCGGGGTGGTGTTGCCGATGCCCATGTCGCCGGTGAGCAGGATGCGCGCCCCGCCGTCGATCAGGTCCCCGGCGACCCGGATGCCGGTCTCCAGCGCGGCCCGCGCCTCGTCGCGGGTGAGGGCGGCGGTGACCGTCAGGTCCCGGGTGCCGGCCCGGACCTTCGCCGCCACCAGGCGGGGCGCCCCGCCACCGGTCCCCGGTGCCGCCGGCCGGGTCGACCCGGCGGTGCCGGCCCGGGGCGGCGGGACAGGCCCTGAGGGCGGCGGGACAGCCGCCGGGGACGGCGCGGGCACCGCCGGCAGCGGGGTGGCGACGCCGACGTCGACCACGGTGACCACGGCACCGGCCTGGCGGGCGAAGGCGTTGACCACCGCCCCGCCGGCCAGGAAGTTGCCGATCATCTGGGCGGTGACCTCCTGCGGCCAGGGCGTGACGCCCTGCGCGTGCACGCCGTGGTCACCGGCGAAGATCGCCACCGCGGCCGGCTCGGGCAGCGGCGGCGGGCAGGCCCCGGCCAGCCCGGCGAGGCGTACCGACAGCTCCTCCAGGGCGCCGAGCGAGCCGGCGGGCTTGGTCAGCCGACCCTGCCGGTGCCGGGCGGCCACCATCGCCGGCTCGTCGGGCGGCCGGATCGCCGCGATCGTCTCCTCCAGCATCACGCCTCCAGGATTCCCGCCAGTACGTCGGTGAACGCGTCGGTCGTCGCCCGGTCGCGGACCGCCACCCGCAGCCAGTCCGGGCCGAGACCGGGGAAGGTGTCGCCCCGGCGTACCGCCCAGCCCCGTTCGCGCAGCACCGCCCGGACCCGGGCCGCACCGGGCAGGTGGATCAGGACGAAGGCGCTGGCCGGCCGCCCCGCGACGCGTACCCCGGGCAGGGCGGTGAGGCGGGCCACCAGGTGGTCGCGGTCGGCGGCGAGTTGGGTGGCGATGGCGCGCTCGGCCGCGACCGCGGTCGGGCTCGCGCAGGCGGTGGCGGCGGCCAGGGCCGGGGTGGAGACCGCCCAGAGCGGCTGGGCGGCGGCCAGCCGGGCGAGCAGCGCCGGCTCGCCGAGCAGGTACCCGATGCGCAGCCCGGCCAGGCCCCAGGTCTTGGTGAGGCTGCGCACCACCACCAGGCCGGGCAGGTCCCGGCGGTCGGCCAGGGACTCCGGTTCCCCCGGTACGCCGGGCGCGGTGGTGGTGTCGGCGAACGCCTCGTCGACCACCAGGATCCGGCCGGGCCGGGCGAGCGCGGCCAGCACCGGGGCGGGGTGCAGCACCGAGGTCGGGTTGGTCGGGTTGCCGATCACGACCAGGTCGGCGTCGGCGGGTACCCGGTCGGGGTCGAGCCGGAAGCCGTCAGCAGGGTCGAGCAGCACCCGCTCGACGGTGTGCCCGGCGGCCCGCAGCGCCGCCTCGGGCTCGGTGAACTGCGGGTGCACCACCACCGGTCGACGCCGGTCGGACAGGGCGCGGGCGAGCAGCACGAAGCCCTCGGCGGCCCCGGCGGTGAGCAGGACCTCCTCCGGCGGGCGGCGGTGCCGGGCGGCGACGGCCGCGCGGGCCCCGGTCGGGTCGGGATAGCGGGCCAGGTCGGTCAGGGTGGCCGCGATCGGCCCGGCCAGCCAGGCTGGCGGCGGGGCGCGGCGGACGTTGACCGCCAGGTCGACCAGCCCGTCGGCCACCTCGGCGTCGCCGTGGTGGCCGAGATCGGGCTCGGCCGCCCCCGGGGTCGCCGACGACCGGGCCTGATCGTCGTTCCGCTCACCGTGCATGCCCGCGATCCTGCCGGGAAGCCGACGCCCGGGACAGCCGGGGTCGACGTGGGGCGCGTCACCGTACCGCCCTTTATGAATATTTCTCATGTACGTATCGGAAATGTCATAACTTCGGGCCGTGAGCAACCGACCCCTTACCGCCGCTGGTCGCCTCCTCCCACTCCTGCGCATCGGTCTCATCGCCGGGATCGTCGTCGCCGCCGCCGCGTACCCGTTGGCCGCCGCCACCGGGCTCGGTGCGAAGGCCACCGCGCACGCCGTGGAAGCCAAGACCAAGCTGCTGACCACCGCCCTGCCCGCCGAGACCTCCTACCTGTACGCCCCGGACGGCACGACCCTGCTGACGATGTTCTACGAGGAGTACCGGCAGTACACGAAGCTGTCGGACATGTCGCCCAACATCCAGCAGGCGATCGTGGCCGCCGAGGACTCCCGCTTCTACCAGCACGGCGGGGTCGACCCGAAGGGCGTGGCCCGCGCCTTCGTCGCCAACGCCCGCTCCAGCGGGGTGTCCCAGGGCGCCTCCACGCTGACCATGCAGTACGTCCGGATGGCGCTGCGGGACAGCGCGACGACCCCGAAGGAGGTGCAGGAGGCCACCGAACAGACCAGCATCCGCAAGGTCAAGGAGATGCGGATGGCCATCGACCTGGAGAAGGAGCTGAGCAAGCCGGAGATCCTGGAGCGCTACCTCAACTCGGCGTACTTCGGGCACCGGGCGTACGGCATCTACGCCGCCAGCGAGATCTTCTTCTCCAAGACCCCGAAGGACCTCAGCCCGGTCGAGGCGGCCACCCTCGCCGGCCTGGTGAAGTCACCCTCCCAGTACGACCCGGCCAGCTCCGACCAGAAGGACGCCACCGCCCGGCGCAACTACGTCCTGGACCGGATGGCGCAGGTCGGCTACCTCTCCTCGGACACCGCCACGGCGCTCAAGCGCGAACCGATCCGGCTGAAGTTGACCGACCCGCCGAACGACTGCGCCGCCATTCCCGAGGAGTACAACAGTTGGGGCTTCGCCTGCGACTACTTCAAGAACTGGTGGAGCGCGCAGCCCGCGTTCGGCGCGAACCGGCTGGAGCGGATGGACAAGCTGCGCCGCGGCGGGTACCGGGCCGTGCTCAGCCTCGACCCGAAGATCCAGGAGGCGGCGGAGAACAACGTGGGGGCGAAGGACCGTACCGGCAGCCCGTTCGCCAACGGGATCGTGGTGGCCGAGCCCGGCACCGGGCGGGTCAAGGCGATGGCGGTGAACCGGACGTACTCCCTCGACCTGGCCGAGAACCCGCCCAGCTCCAACCCGGAGGCCTCGCCGAAGGTGAAGGCGAACTTCCCGAACACGGTCGCGCCGCTGCTCGGCGGTGGTGACCTGCCCGGGTACCAGGCCGGGTCGACGTTCAAGATGTTCCCGATGCTGGCCGCCCTCGACGCGGGGATGCCGCTGTCGACCACCTTCAACGCGCCGCACCGGTACCGCTCGGAGATCTACGACGGGTGGTCGCCGTCGAACGCCAGCGGCGCCATGAGCGGTACCCAGACCATGTGGTCCGGCTTCGGCAAGTCGGTCAACACGTACTTCGTCTGGTTGGAGGAGCAGGTCGGGGCGGACCGGGCGGTCCGGCTCGCGGAGCAGCTCGGCCTGCGCTGGCGGACCGACGTGGACCGCAAGCACGCCGCCCCGGAGAACGCGAAGAAGTGGGGCGCGTTCACCCTCGGCGTCTCCGACGCCACCCCGCTGGAGATGGCGAACGCCTACGCCGCGATCGCCGCCGACGGGCGGTACTGCGAGGCGATGCCGGTCCAGCTGATCAACAACCGGGACGGCACCCCGGCCGTCTTCCGGACCGCCTCCGGCATCGAACGGGAGGTCGCCAAGCCGCGCTGCCGGCAGGTGGTGAACGCCGACGCGGCCCGTGCCGCCACCGACGCGGCCCGCTGCCCGACCGGGGACAGCCCGGCGAAGGGGGGCTGCGGCGGCTGGTCGACCGCCGACAGCGTCCGGGGTACGGTCGGCCGCCCGGTCGCCGGCAAGACGGGTACCACCGACAGCACCCGGTCCGCCTGGTTCGTCGGGTACACCCCGGAACTGGCGGCGGCGAGCTTCATCTCCGACCCGGACAACCCCTTCAACGCGGTCGGTGACGGGCAGTCCCAGATCCCGATCGAGGCGGTGGCCCAGACCCTGCGCGACGCCCTGAAGGACCGCCCGGTCCGCCAGTTCACCCCACCGTCGGACGCCATCGTCGGCTGACCCGACGGAGCGGGGTCACCCGGCTCACCGGTGGCGGGGGCCGCCGGTGAGCCGGGTGCCAGCCGGTCAGCCGGGTGACAGCGCGGCGCGGGTCAGCGGGGAGCGTCGGGGGCCGCCGCGGCGGCGACCAGCCGGGCGGCGATCCCCGGGTCGGCGGCCCAGTGCAGGGTGAGCTGTGAGGCGTGCACGCCGCGCCAGACGAACCCCTCCGGCGCTCCCCCGTCCCAGCTCCACGCCGGCTGCCGACCGGCCCGGGGGGTGAGCACCACGCTGTGCTGCTTGTACCCGGTCAGCACCGCGCCGCTGGCGGCGATCACGCTGTCCGTCCGGGAGGTGGCCCGGCGGTACCCGACGACCAGCCCGTCGCGGCGGGTGGCGGTGGCGTCGAGCACCCCGCACATCGGCAACCCGTCCAGGTCACGGGCCAGCCAGAGCAGCCCGGCGCCCTCGGCCAGCACGGGCCGGCCGGTCCGGGCCAGCTCGGCCACGGCGATGCAGAGCCGACGGTTGGTCGAGAGCTGCTCGGCGTACGACTCGGGCAGCCCGCCCCCGACGACCAGCGCCCGGGTGCCGGGCGGCAGCTTCTCGTCGCGCAGCGGGTCGACCAGCACCACCTCGGCACCGGCGGCCCGCAGCAGCTCGGCGGTCTCCGGGTAGCTGTAGCTGCCCCCGGGGCCGCCCGCCAGGGCCACCACCGGCCGGGCGGCCCCGGCAACCGCCCCGGGCGGCCGGGCGGCCAGCGCGACGGTGCTCTCGCCGCCGACGACGCCCGGCACCACGCCGGCCGGGTCGGCCGTGCCGCCCCCGGCGGCGACCGCCGCGCCCACCGGCCGGGCGGACCCGATGGTCTCGACCACGACGGTGGCCTCGGCACCCCCGGCCGCCGGCAGCGGCCGGGTCGGCTCCGCGCCGGCCGGCCCGACACCGGCGTTCAGGGGAAGCACGCCGGTCGGCGGGCTCCCGAGGGCCAGGGCGGGTCCGGCGGCCAGCGCCACCCGGGCGGGATCGGCGGCCAGCGCCGCCCCGGTGACCAGCGCGGATTCGGCGACCAGCGTGGGTTCGGCGGCCAGCCGGGGCGCGGAGCGGGCCAGGACCAGCAGCCGGTCCAGGTCGACGGTGCCCGCCGCCGCCTCGCCGAGCCGGCGGACCGCCCGCAGCACCTCGGCCTCCCGGCGCAACGCCGGCACCACGCCGTGCCGCCGGGACGGCAGCACCGGCGGCAACTCGTGCCGGCGCAACGCCCCGTAGACCGGTACCCCGACGTCGTCGAGCGCGTCGCGCAGCATCGACTCGTGCCGGCTCGACGCCACCTGGGTGAGGATCACCCCGCCGAGCCAGACCTGCTCGTCGTACGAGCGGAAGCCGTGCACCAGGGCCGCGACCGACTGCCCCATCGCCGACACGTCGACCGCCAGCACCACCGGGCTGCGCAGCGCGGCGGCGACCGCGGCGGTGGACTCCTCCTCGGGCCGGCCGCTGACGCTGTCGTACAGGCCCATCGTGCCCTGTACCAGGGCGAACCCGGCGTCGGCGGCCCCGTGCGCGAAGAGTCGGCCGAGCCGCTGCGGGCCGACCAGGTTCGGGTCGAGGTTGCGCCCCGGTCGGCCGGCGGCGACCCCCAGGTACGCGGCGTCCACCGGATCCGGGCCGATCTTGAACCCGACGACCGGCAGGTCCCGCTCGGCGAGCGCGGCGAGCAGACCGATCGCCAGGACGCTCTTGCCGTGCCCCGAGGAGGGCGCGCTGAGGACGAGACGCGGCACGACGGTCATTGGCGACTCCTCGCCGGCTCCAGGGGTACGCGACGGCGGGCCGGCGCCGGAACCGCCCGGGTGACCATACCCCTCCGGCGACGCGGGGGAATGCCGCCGGACGGCGCCGCCGGAGGACGCGGCGGGGGCGGTGGGACCGAGGAGTAGCCTCGTGCTGTGTACCGGTTCCTCCTGACCCCCCGCTGGCTGGGGATTCTCGCGTTGACGCTGTTCGCCTCGTTCGTGATGGTGCAGCTCGCCGACTGGCAGTTGGACCGCTACCGGGGTCGCAGCGCGATCAACGAGCGGATCGACGCCGGTGCGACGGCGACGCCGGTGCCGTTGGCGTCGAAGGTCCCCACCCCGACCGGCACGGCGGGCACCGCCGGCCCGGGGCCGGCGACGGAGGACACCTGGTCCCGGGTCACCGTCACCGGCCGGTACGACCCGGCGAACCAGATCCTGGTCCGGGGCCGGACGGTGGACAGCCGGGTCGGGTTCGAGGTGGTCACCCCGCTCCTCCTCGCCGACGGCACGGCGGTCCTGGTCGACCTGGGCTGGATCCCCCCGGCCCCGGGCGGCGCGACCGCCCAGCCGCAGGTGCCGGCGCTGCCCACCGGCGAGGTGACCGTGGTCGGCCGGGTGCACGCGAGCGAGAGCGCGTCCGGGGCGGTGAGCGACCGCAACGGGCTGCTGGAGACCCGCCGGATCACGGTGCCCCGGCTCGCCGAGCACCTGCCGTACCCGGTGTACGGGGCGTACCTGCTGCTGGACGAGCAGACCCCGGCCGCCGACGCGGCCTTCAGGGCGGTACCGATCGGGCACGCCAACAACTGGCAGAACCTCGGGTACGTGGTGCAGTGGTACGCCTTCGCGGCGATGGCCCTGGTCGGGTACGGCTGGGTGGCCCGCCGGGAGGCCCGCCGCGCCGCCGGCCTCGACACCCGTGACACCCGTCCGTTGGACCGGGCCGCCGAGCCCGACAGCCACCCCACCCCGACCGCTCCGGCCTGACCGACCCGCCGCGCCGACCTGCGGCGCGGGGTCAGCGGGCGGGGTGCCCGGCGTGGATGGCCCGGACCGCGTCGACGGTGTCCGCCTCGGCCGCCGTCTTGTCGTGCCGGTAGCGCAGCACCCGGGCGAACCGGAGCGCCATGCCGCCCGGATACCGGGAGCTGGTCTGCACGCCGTCGAAGGCGATCTCCACCACCTGCTCCGGGCGGACCCGCACCACCCAGTCGCCGTGCTCGACCGCGAGGGCCAGGAACCGCTCGGTCTGCCAGCGCAGCGTCTCGTCGGTGAGCCCCTTGAACGTCTTGCCGAGCATGACGAACTCCCCGGTACCCGGGTCACGCGCGCCGAGGTGCAGGTTGGACAGCCACCCCTTGCGCCGGCCGCTGCCCCACTCCACGGCCAGCACGACCAGGTCGAGGGTGTGCCGGGGCTTGACCTTGATCCAGGACGCCCCGCGCCGGCCCGCCTCGTACGGGGCGTCCAGCGCCTTGACCACCACCCCCTCCTGCCCGGCGTCGAGCGCGGCGGCGAAGGCCGCCCCGGCCTGCTCGGTGTCGTCGACGGTCACCCGGCCCACCAGCAACGCCGGGTCGACCGCCCGGGCGAGCACCGACCACCGCTCCCGGCCGGGCCGGTCGATGAGATCCTCCCCGTCGAGGTGCAGCAGATCGAAGAAGTACGGCGTCAGCACGGAGTCCCCGGTCCGCGCGGCGGCGGCCCGGACCGCCGGGGCGACCTGCGCGACGCCGGCCGCGTGCGAGCCACCGGGGAACCCGGCGTCGCCCGTGGCGGCCTCCGCCCGCTCGGCGGCGTCCGCCCAGGCGGCGGCCTCCCCGGTGCCCGCCACGTCGGTGTCCCCCGCGTCGGTGCCCACCATGCCGGTGCCCCCCGCGTCGGCGCCCACCATGCCGGTGCCCCCCGCGTCGGCGCCCACCATGCCGGTGCCCACCGCATCGCTGCCCACCGCGTCGCTGCCCACCGCGTCGGTGCCCATCGTGTGGGTGGCCGGCAGCGTGCTGCCGGGCGGGGTGGCGCCGCGACGGGCGGCGCGGCTCGACGTCTGCTGGAACGGCAGCGGGCGGCCCGTCTCGTCCAGCCCGATGGCCTCGCCGTCGAGCACCATCTCCCGGCCGGGTAGCGACCGGACGGCGGCGACCACCTCGGGCACCCGGCCGGTGATCTCGTCGAGGCTGCGGGTGAAGACCGCGATGTCGGCACCGGAGCGGTGCACCTGGATGCGGATCCCGTCGAGCTTGACGTCGACCACCGCCGGGACGCCGATCGAGGCGAGCGCGGCGTCCACCGACGGGGCGCTCTGCGCGAGCATCGGCGACAGCGGGCGACCCACCTGGAGCCCGAACTCGGCCAACGCGCAAGCGCCGCCGCGCAGCGCGGCGGCGGCGACGGTACGCAGGTCACCGGCGAGCAGCAGGGCCCGCCGGACGGTGGGCACCGGCACCTCGGCGGCCCGCGCGACCGCCTCGGTGAGCAGCCCGACCTGCGCGCCCTGGCGCAGTTCGCCGCTGAACAGGCCGACCAGCATCCGCTGCTCGTCGGCGGTGGCGGCGGCGAAGAGGCGGCCGAGCAGGTCCCGCCGACGGGCCTGGGAACCGGGGCCGTGCACGGCGGCGATCTCGTCGATCGTGGCGTCGACCGCCGCCACGGTCAGCGTCGGCTCGGCCGCCGGGGGCGGCAGGTCGCGCAGGCTCGCCCCGCCGACCCCGGTCTGCCGCTGGCGCAACTCACCGGCGAGGTAGCCCGAGCCGGCCGGCACCTCCCCCGGCGCCAGCGACCGCAGCGCGGCGGCCAGCAACTCCACCTTGGCCCGTCGGCCACTGGTGGCCGTCACGGCGGCGGAGGTGGCCGCCAGGTCGACAAAACGCACAGCATCATCCTGCCCAGCCGGCGACGGCGACGCCGGCCGTTGCGGAAACCTCGAAACCGTGAGCCGGCTCCTGCCGAGGCGCGCGGAAACCCCCAGGGTCGGGCCCGGACCGGTGTTTGCCGCCACCGGTCCGGGCCCGCCCCGGGCCGGGTCCCGTTGCCGGCCCGGAGGCCGGCCCGGCCCGTCGGGGCGCGGCGACTCAGGCGGAGACCGGCTCCTCGATGCGCAGGCCCCGGGCCCGCACCTCGTCGGCGACCCGGGACAGCAACGCGTCGAGGGTGACCAGGGCGACGGAGAGCTCGCCGAGCTGTTCCTTGAGCGTGTCCTCGGACCACGCGGAGACCGTGACGTCCCCCAGAGCACTGACGGCGGCTTCCAGCCGCACCATCACCTCGTTCGTACTCATGTTCGAAAGGCTATCCCATCCGAAACCGCGACACGCCGTGAAGCCGCAGCCAAAACGGGACGTTACGGTTTCGACACCGAATCACCGCCGGCGGTGGGGGCGGCGGTGCCGGCGGTGGCGACCCGGGACAGCAGGAGCGTCTCCGCGAGGCAGACCCGGGCGAACTCGCCGAGGTGCAGGCTCTCGTTCGGCCCGTGTGCCCGGGACTGCGGGTCCTCCACCCCGGTCACCAGGACCGCCGCCTGCGGGAACATCTCCTGGAAGGTGGCGATGAACGGGATCGAACCGCCGATGCCGATGTCGACCGGGTCGGTGCCGTCCCAGGCCGTCCGGAACGCCGACCGGGCCGCGTCGAACATCGGCCCGGTGGCGTCGATGGCGCACGGCGCGCCGCCCTGCTCCAGCAGCACGTCCAGCCGCGCACCCCAGGGCACGTGCTTCTCCAGGTGGGCGCGCAGCGCCTCGTACGCCTGCTTCGGGTCGTCGCCGGGCGCGAGCCGGACGCTGATCTTCGCCCGCGCCTGCGGGACCAGGGCGTTCGGGGCCTCGGCGGTGGCCGGGGCGTCGATGCCCAGCACCGCCAGCGACGGCTTGGTCCAGAGCCGGTCGGTGATCCGGTCGGTCCCGACGAGGTGGACCCCGTCGAGCACACCGGCCTCGGCCCGGAACCGCTCCGGCGGGTAGTCGACGGTCGCGCCCGCCCGGCCGGTCAGCCCCTCGACGGCCACGTTCCCGGCGTCGTCGTGCAGGGTGGCGAGCAGCCGGGCCAGCACGGTGAGCGCGTCCGGCACCACGCCGCCGAAGATGCCGCTGTGCACGGCCTGCCGGAGGGTCCGCACCTCGACGAAGAAGTTGACGATCCCGCGCAGCGAGGTGGTCAGCGCCGGTACGCCGACATCCCAGTTGGCCGAGTCGGCGATGACGATCACGTCGGCGGCGAGGCTGTCCCGGTGCTCGGCGAGCAGCCGCTCCAGCGAGTCGGAGCCGTACTCCTCCTCGCCCTCGACGAAGAGGACCACCCCGACCGGGAGCGTGTCGCCGTACGCGCGCAGCGCGGCGACGTGCGCCATGATGCCGGCCTTGTCGTCGGCGGCCCCACGCCCGTAGAGCCGCCCGTCCCGCTCGACCGGCTCGAACGGGTCGGACTCCCACAACGACAGGTCACCGACCGGCTGGACGTCGTGGTGGGCGTAGAGCAGCACGGTCGGGGCGCCGGGCGGGGCGGGCCGGGTACCGATCACCGCCGGCTGTCCGCCGGACCGGACGATCCGGACGTCCAGAGAACAGCCGCGCAGCAGCTCGGCCACCGCCTCGGCGGACCGTTCGACGTGGGCGTGGTCGAAGCCCTCGAACGCGATCCCGGGGATGCGGACGAGGCGTTCGAGGTCGGCGCGGACGCCCGGCAGCTCGCGCTCGACAGCGGCCCGCAGCTCGGCGTCGGACATGATCGGTGTGGTCATGACGGGCATCGTAGGCCGGGCACCGCCCCGTGTCCGGCCGGTCACCGGCCGCCGGGGGCACCGCCGGGGTCGCCGCGCCGGGTCCGCTCCGCCGCCTCGTTCGCCGCGTCCATCCAGGACCGGGCCCGACCGGCCGCGCCGCCCACCCACGTGCCGAGGTCACCGGCCCCGTCGCCGACCCGGCGCAGCAGACCCACCAGCGGGTCGGTGGACCGCTCGAACGCCTCCCGGTACTCGTCGGCCGCCGCCTTGATCTCCTCGGAGATCCGGGCGTCGCCGTCGGCGGAGCGGCGCGGGTAGTCGCCGGCCAGCACCCGCCCGTACGCACCGGAGTCGATCCACTGCCGGAGCTGGGCCGCGCGGGCCACCGGCGCCGGGTGGGTGTTCCAGGCGGTCATCCGGATCTTGTGCAGGCTGTCCCGCAGGTCGCCACCGCCCTCGTACTCGGCGGCCTGTTCGAGGAAGGCGGTGGTGTCGACCTGGGACAGGTCCCCGCCCCCGGCGAGCTTCATGAGCAGCCGCAGCGCGGCCGCCGGATCCTGGCCGGCGAGCAGGCCGGCCCGGTCGGCGGAGAGCTCCGCCTTGCGCCACCACTCCATCATCGCCGCCATGATCGCCCGCAGCGCGATCGCACCCACCGGCAGCCAGCTCAGGTTGGCCGTCCAGCGGGTGAGGATCGCCAGGATCGTCTTGTAGACGGCGTGCCCGCTGCCGACGTGCCCCAGTTCGTGCCCGAGCAGGCAGCGCAGCTCGTCGTCGTCGAGCTGCTGCACGCACGCCGAGCTGAGCACGATGAACGGCTTCTCCAGCCCGATCGCCTCCGCGCTGAGCCAGGGCGACTGGGTGACGTACAGCTCGGGCAGCTCGGGCACGTCCAGCGCGGTG
The DNA here is from genome assembly GCF_050410825.1 of Micromonospora fluostatini. Classification (NCBI taxonomy): domain Bacteria; kingdom Bacillati; phylum Actinomycetota; class Actinomycetes; order Micromonosporales; family Micromonosporaceae; genus Micromonospora; species Micromonospora fluostatini. Next base: position 7,282,268 of record NZ_CP191251.1, on the reverse strand, counting down.
GCCGCCTCGGCGTACCGCTGGTGCAGCGCCGGATACTGCCGGTGGTCGACCCGGATGCCCGCCGCCAGGTAGGACAGCCGGAAGCCGCGCTCGTTCCACATCCCGAAGAACGACTTCACCACGTCGTCGAAACCGCGCAGCTCACGCAGCGCGACCAGGGCCCCCCGGTCCGCCGGGTGTTCCCACGCCCGGGAGCTGATGCCGGTCAGTGCGATCCGACGCCGCGCCGGTGCGTCGCCCGTTGTCATCTGGCCTCCCCGCTGCCTCGGTGCCTGTCCCGATGGTGCCCCACCGCACCGGCACCGTCCATTCGGCCGGCATCCGCAGGTGGCCGGGCCCACCCCGCCCGGTGGGCTCCGGCCCGGGTCGTCACCCCCGGCGCAGGTAGTACCGCCCGGGGTCGTGGGGCAGCCGGGGGGCGCCGTCCACCACCAGGTCCACCCGCTCGGCGGTACCGTCGGCGGCGAAGTGCGCCGCCTCCCCCGTGTGCCATCGTCGCAGGTCGGACAGGATGCCCGGGCCGTCCCGGGCCACCGCGCGGACGAACCGCAGCTCGGCCGGGGCGGTGACGAAGACGGCGAGGGTCAGCTCCGGCCGGATCGTGGACCGGGCCGCGCTGACCCCCTCCACCAGCACCACCGGGGCCACCGGCACCGGCACCGGACGGGGCAGGAACTCCCGGCGGACCCAGCTGTACCGACGGTACGCGCCGGGTCGACCGGCCCGCAGCGGCGCGAGCACGGACCCCTCCAGCCGGGGCCAGAAGGTCAGTTGGTCGGCCCAGCCGTCGAGCAGGTCGTCGGTGTGCACCACCGGTACGGGACCGCAGCCGGGCCGGGCGGCGAGGGCGTCCGCGAGCCGCGCCGCGAAGACGCTCTTGCCCGCGCCGCTCGGCCCGTCCACCGCCACCAACCGGGTACGCCCCAACCGGGCCGGGCCGGCCCACACCCGCCGCGCCAGATCGGCGTACGACTCGACCACCACCACCGCCACCCGGCCGACGCTAGCGGCACCCGGTCACCGCCACCCGACCGACGCCGACGCCACCGGTCACCGCCACCCGGGCCGGCGCTGACGCCGACCGACCGGCGGGAACCGTCGGTCTCCGGCCGCACGCTCCCCGTTCGCGTGATCGTCGGACCGGTGCGTGCCGTTCCCCGGTCAGCGCCACGACCCGGGCGGCATCATCGGGTGGTGCCGCATGACGTGATGAGTCCGGGCGTGGACGCCCTGCTGGAACAAGCCCGCGCCGGGGTACGCCGGCTCACCCCGCACCAGACCGTCGAGGCGGTCCGCGCCGGGGCGCTGCTGGTCGACACCCGTACCGACGTGCAACGCCGGGCGCAGGGCAACCTGCCCGGGGCGATCGTCATCGACCGGACCGTCCTGGAGTGGCGGCTGGATCCGGCCAGCGCCTGGTGCATTCCCGAGGCCACCGGCTACGACCGGCGGATCGTCGTCGCCTGCCGCCAGGGGTACAGCTCCAGCCTGGCCGCCGCCAGTCTGCGGGCGCTCGGCCTGCTCGCGGCGACCGACATGATCGGTGGTGTCCAGGCCTGGCTGGCGGCCGGACTGCCCACCGCCGAGCAGCCGGCCGACGTCCGCTACTGACCACCGGATGCGGCCCGGTGCCGGATGCGGCCCGGTGCCGGGTCAGGCCCAAGGCGGGTCGGCGTGCGGGGGCGGGTCAGGCCCGGTGCGGGTCAGGGCGCGGGGCGCCGGGTGGGACGAAGGGCAGACCCGCCGGCGGGCCGGACTCGACCAGCCGCCAGAGGGCATCGGTGTCCAGGTGCTCCTCGACCAGGTCGCCGAGAATGTCCAGGGTGCGTTCCCGGGCCGCCGCGAACGAGGTGTCCGGCGCGACCCGGAAGCCGGAGCGCCCGGCGAGCCGGGCCACGTCGGTGAGGAACCGACGGCGGAACTCGTCCGACTCGAAGGCCCCGTGCCAGTGCGTACCGTGCAGGACTCCGGAGAGGACGCCCTCACCCGCGCCGTCCGGGCCGGTGAGCAACGGGGGCAGCCCCGGGTCGGTCGTGGAGACGAACCCGTGGTGGATCTCGTAGCCGCGCACCGGGACGCCCGGATGGGCGGCGGCGGTGCCGGCCGACTGGCGGACGGTCTTGCGCGGGTCGAAGGTGATCTCGATGGGCAGCAGCCCCAGCCCCGGGACGCTGCCCCGTCGGCTCTCCACCGGGTCGTGGATGGCGCGGGCCAGCATCTGGAAGCCGCCGCAGATGCCGAGCAGCGGCTTGCCGGCCGCCACGTGACCGCGCACGGCGTCGGCCAGCCCGGTCTCCCGCAGCCAGGCCAGGTCCGCCACCGTGGACTTCGAGCCGGGCAGGACGACCAGGTCGGCGGCGGCGAGTTCGGCCGGCTCGACGGTGAGCCGGACCCGGACACCGGGCTCGGTGGCGAGGGCCTCGACGTCGGTGGCGTTGCTGATCCGGGGCACCCGGACCACAGCGACGTCGAGCCACTCGGTGCCGTACGGGGCGGCGGGCCGGCCCAGCACCCGGCCGTAGGCGAGCGAGTCCTCGGCGTCCAGCCACAGGTCGAGGCTCCACGGCAGCACCCCGTACGTCGGGCGGCCGGTGACCCGGTGCAGCATCTCCAGCCCCGGCTGGAGGAGCCCACGGTCCCCCCGGAACTTGTTGATCACGAAGCCGGCGACGAGCGCCTGGTCGGCCGGGTCCAGCAGGGCGACGGTGCCGAACATCGAGGCGAACACGCCACCCCGGTCGATGTCGCCGACCACGATCGTCGGCAGGCCGGCGTGCCGGGCCAGCCCCATGTTGACGTAGTCACCGGCCCGCAGGTTGATCTCCGCCGGGCTCCCGGCGCCCTCGCAGACCACCACGTCGTACCCCGCCCGCAGCTCGGCCAGGGCCGCGTACGCGGTCTCGGCGAGCCGGGGACGCAGCGTGCGGAAGGTGCCGGCGGTGACCGTGTCGACGGCCTCGCCGAGCAGCACCACCTGACTGGACAGGTCACTGCCCGGCTTGAGCAGCACCGGGTTGAACCGCAGGTCCGGCGGGAGGCCACAGGCGGCGGCCTGCATCGCCTGGGCCCGCCCGATCTCGCCGCCCCGCCCGTCGGGGCCGACGACGACCGCCGAGTTGTTGGACATGTTCTGCGCCTTGAACGGGGCGACCCGCACCCCGCGCCGGTGCAGCCAGCGGCAGATCCCAGCGGTCAGCACGCTCTTGCCCGCGTCCGAGGTGGTGCCCGCGACCAGCAGACCCCCGCTCACCGCGACCCCCCGGTGCCGGCCCGCCCGCCGCCGGCGCTCGGGGTGGCCCCGGCACCGGCCCGGCCCACCCGGGTGCCGGGGAGCGCCGGCAGCCGGCGCACCGACGGCACGGGACGGGCCGCCGAGCGGGCGGTGTGGGCCGCCGCCGTCCAGCCCCACCGGCCGGCGGCGGCGACCACCCGCCCCAGGGTCACCGGGTACACGGCGGCGACCCCGAGGGCGGCGAGGCCGACCGCGCCGGAGATCCGGGCCGCCCGCTTCAGGTGTCGTGCCTCGGGACGGGGCCCGTCACCGAGGAACGGCCGGGTCTCGGTCCGCCCGAAGTACCTGTTGCGCCCGCCCAGCCGGACCCCGAGCGCGCCGGCCATCGCCGCCTCGCACTGGCCGGCGTTGGGGCTGGGGTGGTCGTTGCGGTCCCGCCGCCACACCCGCCAGGCCCGCTCCCGGTCGCCGTGCGCGGTCGGGGCGACGGCGATGGTCAGCAGCCCGGTCAGCCGGGCGGGTGCCAGGTTGAGCAGGTCGTCCAGGCGGGCCGCCGGGGTGCCGAACCGGGCGTACCGGGCCGACCGGTGCCCGACCATCGCGTCGAGGGTGTTCGCCGCGCGGTAGCCGAGCAGGCCGGGCAGCCCGGCGACCGCTCCCCAGAACAGGGGCGCGACGACCGCGTCGGAGGTGTTCTCGGCGACGGACTCGACGGTGGCCCGGGCCAGCTCGGACTCGTCCAGCAGCGACGGGTCCCGCCCGCAGAGGTGACCCAGTCGGTTGCGGGCGGCGGGAAGGTCACCACGCCGCAGCGCGTGCCGCATCACCGTCGCCTCCCGGCGCAGGGTCCGGCCGCCCAGCACCGTCCAGGTGCCGGCCGCCACCAGCACCGCCCGGGTCACCGGACGACGCCGGGTGAGCACCGTGGCCGCCGCCCCGAGCAGGACCGGCCCGCCCACCGCCAGCCCGGTGAAGACCGCCCCGGCCGCCGGATCGGGCCGGTAGGCCCGCTGTTCCAGGGCACCGGCGGCCCGCCCGAACCCGGCCACCGGATGCCACCGGCGCGGGTCACCGACAAGCGCGTCCAGGGCGTACCCCGCCGCGAGTCCTGCCGCGTTCGCCACGGCGAGTCTCCGCCGCACCCCGTCACCCCCCATGGCCGGCAGCCTAGTCGTACGACACGAGGGCCGACGCCGGCCGACCGCCCCCGCTCGGCTCAGGCCGGTTCCGGTACCCGACCACGCGCCCGGCGGCTCCGGCCGGGCCGGGTCGACGCCGGCTCTCCGGAAGCCGGCCCCCCGTCGACCACACCGGTCACACCCGTGGCCTCCTCGTCGGGCAGACCGTCCCCGTCGGTGAGCACGTCCTCGTCGAGAAGATCGTCCCGGTCGGAGAGCGGCTCCTCGTCGGGGAGCGCGTCGAGATCCCCGGCACCGCTCTGCGCCCGCACCGGGGAGAGGCGCTCCACCGGGGAGAGGTGCCCGGCCCCGGAGAGGTCCGCCACCGGGGAGAGTTCCGCCACCGGGGAGAAGTCCTCCGCCGGCCCGTCGTCGGGGCCGGACTCGGCCAGCGGGGACCGGCCACGCGGGCCACCGCCGAGGGGCGGCATGTCCAGCGGGGACGGGCCACGCCGGGGAGCGCCGAGGCTCGGCAGCTCGAACTCGTCGTCGAACGGGCGGTCGTCGAAGGTGCTGGGGGCCTGCCCGGCGGGGACCGGCTCGGTCGGCTCCCCGTGCACCCGGCGCTCCGCCTCGGCGTCCTCCACCGCGCTGGTGGTCGCGGTGGGCCGGTTGCGGACGAAGCGGCTCCGCCCCCGCGCCAGGTCGTGCCCCACGGACACCGCCTCCAGCTCGTAGTGGGTGCGGTGGTTGCCGGCCTCGTCGGTCCAGTCCCGGGTGTAGAGCCGGCCGGCGACCACCACCGGGTCGCCGACCATCACCGACGCGGCCACCCCCTCGGCCAGCTTGCGCCAGCAGTTGACGCGCACCCGGAGGCTGTTGCCGTCGACCCACCGGCCGCTGTCCCGGTCGAGGCGGCGGGCGGTGGAGGCGACCTTGAAGTTGGCGACGAGGGTGTTGCTCTGGGCGGTCCGCCGCCACTGCGGGGCGGTCAGCACGTTACCGACGACGGTCACGTTGGTCTCAAACATGATCACTCCAGTGGGAAGGATCGGGCTTGTCGTGGTGAGTCGACTCGACGCCGAGCCTGGCCGTACCGGGCCGACCGACGCCACCGCCCGGGGATGACCTGTGGACAGCCGGGCGTCCTGTGGACAACCGCCTGATCACGGGCTGGTTGTGCTAGACGTCACCGCCCCGCAGGTCACGGGGCGTCGTACGGGTCCGCGCCGAATGAACCGGTTGCACTCCGGCCGCGACTGTTCGGGCATGACAGGCCGGATGGACCGGACGGAGGAGGAGACGAGCCGGATGGACGGGAGACGATGTGCAGCGGGACAACGATGACGCCCTGGTGGTCGTACGCGCACAGCTCGGTGACCGACAGGCGCTGGCCGAGCTGGTCGAACGCTGGCACGAACCGGTGTGGCGGTACGTACGGCGGATGCTGGACGCGCCGGACGCGGCCGACGACGTGAGTCAGGAGGCCTGGGCCACGGCGTTACGGGCGCTGCCCCGCCTACGGGAGCCGGACCGGCTCGCGCCGTGGCTGTTCACCATCGTCCGCCGGACGGTGCTGAACCACCTGCGCGAGCGGTACGGCCGGGTCGCGCCGGTCGACGACGACGAGGCCGTACCCGACGACGTCGCCACCACCGTGCTCGACCGCCGCCAGGTGGAGGAGGGGCTGGCCGGGCTGCCGCCCCGGGAACGGGACGTGCTCGTCCTGTTCTACCTGCACGACTTCACCGTGCAGGAGTGCGCGCAGGTGCTGACGGTCCCGCCCGGCACGGTCAAGTCCCGCCTGCACCGCGCCCGCCGGATGGTGCACGACCACCTCGTCGAGAAGGGGTACTTCGCATGACCGACCGTCCCGGATTCACCGCCGACCACGTGCTGCGCGACATGTCGCCGGCCCGCCGGGTGGGCCACGTCCTCGCCGGCCTCGGCGGCCTCGCCACGGCGGTGCTCGTCGGCGCGCTGTGGGCCACCGAGCCGGAGCCGCTGCCGGCCCGGACCCAGGTCGCCTTCGCGGCCGTGATCGTCGTCGGCCTGGCCTGGGCCGGGGTCGCCGGGTGGGCGCTGGGCCGGCGTCCGCTGTTCGCCGCCGACCGGGTGGTCGCGGCCGGGCTGGCCCTCTGCGCCAGCACGCTGGTCACCCTGGGCACGGTGGCGATCGCGCTGACCCAGGGCAGCGGTACCGAGCTGGTGGCCGCCGTTGGCGTCGGCGCGGCCCTGGTCGGCGCGGCGGGGGTGGCGCTGGCCCGGGCCCGCGCCCACCGGCGGGCGCTGCTCGCCCTGCGGCGCGACCTCGAAGCCGCCCGACGCCCGGACCCCGGACCCGCACCGGACGAGCCGCGCCGGAGCTGACCTCTCACCCGGTCCCGCCCGGCCCGCTTGCCCCGGGTGGACCGGGGCGGGACCGGGACCGGGTGGGACCGGGGGAGACAGAAGTCCGGTGGGGCGTTCCGGACGGGGCGGGACTGGGTACAGCTGTGATCAACCGAGCACCACGACGGCCCGCCGTCCCTCCGGGCGGCCCGTCCGATCAGAAGGGGCCACGCACGATGACTCTCTGCCGAACCCGTACGACCGGCTCCGTCCGCGCCGAGAGCGAGGTGCGGTGATGAGCGCCGTGACGAACCCGGCGACCGTGGCCGAGTGCCTGCGCGTCGGGACCGGGTTCTCGCAGGGCGACCGGAACTGGATCGCCGAGCAGTTCGCCACCCTGGACAGCCGCCTGGCCACGTTCCACGCCGACGCCACCGAGTTGGAGGTGTCGGTGAAGAACCGCGAGGCCCGGGGGCAGCGGGTGACCCTGGAGTGCTGGATCGCCGGCCGGCAGAAGGTGGTCACCACCTCCTCGGAGCAGGACCTGCGGGCCGCCCTCCACGACGTGCGCGACGACCTGCGCCGGAAGCTGAACGACGCGAAGACCCGGCAGGAGCCCCGCAACAACAAGCACCTGCGGGACGTGACGTCGGCCACCGGCGAGCCGGTCGCCCTGCCCGATCCGGACCAGCCCCGGGCCGAGGCCGGGGCCGGGGCCGAGACCCGCTGACCGTGTTCCGGGCACCCCGGGCCCGGCGTACCCGGCAGGGTCGCCCCCGTCCGTCGGACCTTCCCGGCGGACGGGGGTGCCACCCAGCGGAGTCGGAGGGGCGACGGAGGGCTACCGCCGAGGACGACTGCGGGCGTACCGTCGTGGTCGTGGAACCGGACGTGCTGGGGCCGCCCTACGAGCGGCACACGATCGACCTGGGCACCGACGACGAGGGGCCGGTGGTCGCCACCCTGGTCCGTCGGATGGCGGACCGCCCCACCGGCCGCGCCGTCCTCTACGTGCACGGCTTCGTCGACTACTTCTTCCAGACCCACGTCGCCGACTTCTTCGCCACCCGGGGCTGGGACTTCTACGCGCTCGACCTGCGCAAGTACGGCCGGAGCCTGCTGCCGCACCAGACCCCGAACTTCTGCCGCGACGTCGGTGACTACTTCCCCGAGCTGGACGCCGCCACCGCGATCATCCGCGACCGGGACGGCCACTCCACCGTCCTCGGCATGGCCCACTCCACCGGTGGCCTGATCATGTCCCTCTGGGCGGACGCCCGGCGCGACAGCCGCCCCCTCGACGGCCTCGTCCTGAACAGTCCCTTCTTCGACCTCAACGTCCCCTGGGTGATCCGTCGGCCGCTGGCCGCCGTCGTCGCCCGGCTGGGCCGGCGGTCGCCGCTGCGCGTCCTCCCGCACGGCCTCAACACCGTGTACGGCGAGAGCCTGCACGCCGACCACCACGGCGAGTGGAGCTACGACCTGAGCTGGAAGCCGCTGGCCGGGTTCCCGGTCCGGCTGGGCTGGCTGGATGCGATCCGCACCGCTCAGCTCCGCCTCCGCGCCGGGCTGGCCATCCCGGTGCCCGTGCTGGTCGCCTGCTCGCTGCGCAGCTTCCGGGGCCGCCGCTGGCAGGAGGCCGCCAACGTGGCCGACGCCGTCCTGGACGTCGAGCACATGGTCCGCTGGGCGCCCCGCCTCGGCCGGCACGTCACCGTGGTCCGCTTCGACGGCGGGCTGCACGACCTGACCCTCTCCGGCCCGGCCGTCCGGGAACAGGTCTTCGCCGAGGTGGGCCGCTGGGCCGAGGGCTTCCTCGACACCGGTCCCACCACCACCGCACGGGAGCCGGAGCCGGTGGGGGCGGCCGGCTGACACCCGCCACCGGGTCCGATCCGCGACGAGCCGCCGGTGAGCCGCCCGCCCCGTGCCACCCACCACCGCCCGGACGGCGGTACCCTCTTGGCGCGACACGCACGCCGCGCGCCCGTAGCTCAGCGGATAGAGCAGGGGACTTCTAATCCCAAGGCCGCAGGTTCGAATCCTGCCGGGCGCACTGCCACTTCTCCGATCTGACTGGCTCGCGTGGGGCTATTCGTGGTGCGAGCGCGCTACGGTGGCCGCGTGGCAGCCTCGAACGGACGCACCAAGCGCCAGCGCGGCGAGATCGAAACCCTCCCCAGCGGGTCACTGCGCGTGAAGGTCTATGCCGGTGTCGATCCGATCAGCGGCAAGCGGCACTACCTGACTGAGACGATCCCCGCCGGTCGCACCGCCGCCAAGGAAGCCGAGAAGGCGCGTACGCGACTGCTGGCCCAGGTGGACGAGCGGCGCAACCCGCGCACCCGCGCCACCCTCGACCAACTTCTAGACCGGTGGCTTGAGGTAGCCGACATCGAGGCCACCACCCGCATGGGTTACGTCAACAAGCTCAACAAGCACGTACGACCGGTGCTCGGCAAGCTGTCGGTCGGCCGACTCGACGCCGAAACGTTGGAGTCGTTCTACGCGAGCCTGCGCCGCTGCAGAGACTGGTGCGGCGGCAAGACGTACGTGAAGCACCGCGTAGCAGGTGAGCACACCTGCACCGCGAAATGCCGCCCGCACGTCTGCAAGCCACTCAGCGCGTCGTCTGTGCGCCAGGTTCACTGGATTCTCAGTGGAGCCCTCAGCCGTGCGGTTCGGTGGCGTTGGATCGCCGTCAACCCAGCCGGGCAGGCCGAGCCGCCCGCACCACCGCACCCCGACCCGCAGCCACCGAACCCTGCCGACGCGGCCCGCATCATCAACGAGGCATGGCGCGACCCGGACTGGGGCGCGCTGGTCTGGCTCGCCATGACAACCGGTGCCCGACGCGGTGAGCTGTGTGCGCTGCGCTGGCAGCATCTCGACCTGGCCGCCGGTGTGCTGACGCTTCGCCGTAGCGCCTACCTCGATGAGAACGGCGAGCTGCGAGAGAAGGACACCAAGACACACCAGCAGAGGCGGGTTGCGCTCGACCCAGAGACGATCGAGGTGCTGCGCGAGCTGAACGGCCGGCACCTTGACCGCCTGGCGCAGCTCGACGCGGACGCCGACCCTGCCGACTACGTCTTCTCCCCCGAGCCGGACAACAGCCGTGGCTACCGGCCCGACACCATCACGCAGCGGTATGGCCGGCTCGCCACCCGGCTCGGGATCGACAGCCACATCCACTCCCTACGGCACTACTCGGCTACCGAACTGATCAACGCTGGAGTCGACGTGCGGACGGTCGCGGGTCGGCTCGGCCACGGCGGCGGTGGGACGACAACGCTCAGGGTTTACGCCGCCTGGCTGTCGGAGTCGGACCAGCGGGCCGCCCGGACGCTGGCTGCTCGAATGCCGCCTCGGCCAGTCGGGCCGACTCAACGGACTGCGGCGCACAGTCCGTACCAAGCGATTGCCGCCGAACTGCGCGAGCTGATCGCCATTGGTCGGCTTCGGCCTGGCGACCAACTTCCCACGGTTGCCGAACTCGCTGTGACGCATGGCGTCGCGGTTGGTACCGCTCACCGAGCTGTGGGCCTCTTGGTATCAGAGGGATTGGTAAGCGTTGCCCGAGGCCGCCGAGCCACCGTCGCGGGTGTCTGAGCTGAGCATTACGGGATCAGAACCGAAAACCGACGATCTACGGAATCAAGTTCTACCGGCGAAACCACTTCTCTCGGTATCGATCGCTCTTCCCCTGCTGCCCGCTGACGGCCAACGGACCAGATGCGGACCGCTGACCTACTGGCGACCGAAACTGTGTCCGAGCCTGGCACTTAGAAACGCCAACGTGGCGGGCAGTCGTGGATTTCGGCCCGCCTTGGCCCGCATCCTTGCACGACCGTGCGGGGTGCTCGCCTGTCGCATTGATGACACGTGACGCCACAACGCGCACTGCCGCAGGATCATGTGCCCCGGAAGACGAATTTCGCCCAGAATTGCCCCCATTGCTAGGCATTGCTCACGTCCACCCATCGGCGTACATTGCCTGGTCTGACATAACGCGAAGTCACGGGAGGCGGAGACAGAAAGTGGCGAAGCACGCGTTTGCGGTTTATGGACTCAAGGTTGCTCCTCGCATGCACCCTGAGAATAAAGTCGACGTCGCAAACATTGACGGCAACGGTCTGTCCGTCGCGCATCTAGCGCGCGGATTCTTGGCCTCGATCCGCGATAGCCCGTTCACCGACGACCGCTACCAACAGTACTTTTCCGTCAACGACATCTCACCCGCCGGCCAGCAGGTCCGCTTCACTGCGGGCTACGGAGGCTACGGCCAAGAAGGGGAGATGATTAACGTCAAGAACCATGAAACCACGCACAAGTTTGCTAGAGACGAGTCTGCAACCGTTCTTTCTCGAAACATGCTGGTCGTACCCGACAAGGGCGATACCGCCCTCTATTTCGCTGAGCGCTACGGCGGACGCGGATCAGCCAGCTTCTTTCTTAGGCAGATGAAGGCAGCTTTTCGACGACGAATGCTCAACGAGCAATTGATTCTCCACCACGAAAGCCTGATCGACCATCAGGCTTGGAGCGAGTACCTGCAACGTGCGAAGTTGACGGGTGTGCAAGTAGTTCGATATGGGATATCTAGTGACATCGCGGAAGGAGTCAGCGCCGATGTTGTCGGTCGCCTGCGGTATGAAGTAAAGCCGAGGCGAGGCGCTGCCGGGCTCGGGCAGCGCCTCAAGGATCTACTGCTGTCCAAGGAGGTGAAGGCCCAGCAGATACTCGGACTCAGTGCCGAGCTAGAGAAGGACGAAACGCGCCTTGACCTGGACGACGGCAACCAGCAACGCCAACTGATCATTGGCAGAGAGGAGCCACCAGCGTTGGCCTACCTCATTCCATACAAGGGGGACGGACGGCCAACCGATGACGTCGTCTTCGGCGCGATGGAGCGCGTGGTACCAGTGCTGATGCAACAGCTCGGGATGGAAATTTCTTCCAACTGGAACAAGGGCGCATGGAGCGCAGATCAACTTAACGTGAGAATGGGGGCGGTCCGTGGCGACTAAGTGGTCGGTCAGGCCACTCGTAACCAATCATCTCAAGACTCTGGTTGATCAGCGGACGGACAAGGCCCGCGTCACCGACTACTTGACTTTCTACGGGCTTCCTCTTGTCCTCGGAGCAGTCGCCTACTTCACCGGTTTTCGACTAAGAGGCGTGGAGGGTCTACTGTCCGGCGTGTCGGTCTTTACCGCACTGCTCTTTGGCCTCCTAGTCCACGTGTTTACGCTTGGTCTTCGCGTTACGGACGATCCTCGCGTTCCAAAGGGAAGCCGCACGTCGAAGCTCGTGGATCAACTTGTGAGCAACGTCGCCTACGCAGTCTTGGCGGGAATCATGGCGACGGCGGTATTGATGGTTGCGGTTAGCACTACCGAAAAGGATCGACCACTCGGCGTTCTCATCAGCGCAATCGTAGTTGCACTCTTGGTTCATTTGCTGTTGACGATCTTTATGGCCCTGAAGAGAACACAAGCCGCATATACAGCCTTCCGTTCCTGAGCTGGAAATTCTCCTCGGGCAGCACCAGCAGACGGGCTGCGGGCGGCCCGCCGCGCTTGCGCGGCGCGCCTTGACCAGAGCAAGTGCCCGATTGGGCAACTGATCGCCTGATAGGCATGATGTTCGTATGCGATTGCTCGTGCTCGGCGGAACCTGGTTCGTGGGCCACGCGATCGTCACAGCCGCGATCGATGCAGGTTGGGAGGTGACCACGTTCAACCGAGGCACCTCGGACCCGCATCTAGAGGCCGTACGGACTATCCGGGGAGACCGGACTTGCCCGAGAGACATAGCTGGCCTCGCTGCCGCCGGCCCCTGGGGCGCCGTGGTCGACACCTCGGGTTACGTACCGAGCAACACACTTTCCGTCGCCCGCACGCTCGCGCCCACCGCCGGCCGCTACGTCTTCATGTCGACGGTCAGCGTCTACCGCGACTGGCCGGTCAAACCGCTGAGCGAGCGAGCCCAGGTGCTCTACTGCCCACCAGACAGCGGCCCGGACTACGGCACCGACACTGAGGACGGACCAACCCGCTACGGCTACCAGAAGGCCGGATGCGAGGCAGCGGCGGTCGCTGCGTTCGGTGTGGACCGGACGACGATTCTGCGGCCCGGTGTGGTGCTTGGTCCCCGTGAGTACGTCGGCCGCCTGCCCTGGTGGCTGCGCCGCGTGGCCGCCGGTGGCGAGGTGTTGGCGCCGGGATCCCCCGACCGGACCATTCAGCCAGTCGACGTACGCGACCTGGCCGCGTTCACGCTGCACACCATCACTGAGCAACTGTCCGGCCCGTTCAACGTCTGCGCCCCGGTAGACGGCGCGACCTTCGGCGACATGCTGACTGAGTGCGCCCACGTCACTCGATCCGATCCGTCCTTTACCTGGGTACCCAACGATGCTCTGCTTAGGTACGGCGTACGCCAATGGTCGGAGCTGCCGCTGTGGCGCACCTTCGACGGCGTGTGGCGGGTCGACACGAGCGCCGCGCAGGCCGCCGGGCTTCGGTGTCGACCGCTGGCCGAGACGGTGCGCGACACCTGGCGGTGGATGATGGAGAGCGGCGAGGTCAGCGCCCACGATCGAGCCGCCGAGATTGGGATCAGCCGAGAGAAGGAAGGACAGGTGTTGGACGCCTGGCGACGGTCAGGTGAGCGGACGGGCTGAGGTTTCCGACAGCCACACCGAGATGCGCTCGGCGAGCTGGCCCGCTTCCGCGTCGCCGTCCCATGGGGCCTCGCCGAGTAGCCGCTCGATCCGTGAGAGCCGACCAGTCAAGGAGACGTTGCGCTTCTGAGGTGGCAGGCCCAAGACGGTACGCAGCGTCTCCGCCGCCCCGTCCTTGTCTCGCATGTAGAGGTGCGCCGCGGCCACGTCGATGTGCGTGCCGTTGATCTGCGAGTACGGCCGGCGGGCCGCTGGCAGCGACTCGTACACCCGCAGTGCATCTCGGGCGTACCTCGCCGCCTGCTCACCGTTGCGGAGATCAAGCCACGCGGCAGCGGCGCAAGCTGCGGCCCGCGCGTCTCCGAAGGCGAACTCACCGCCGATAGAGGTCGCGAGTTCGTCGGGCTGGCTCTCCGCCGAGTCCCTGTCTCGCCTAGCCGCTTCAAGGACAGCGGCTACCGATGCAGAGTCACCGAGCAGGGCATGAGAGCGAGACGCGATGTAGCGCAGCCTCAGTTTCGGCTCACCGTCCGGTGCCGCCCGCATCGCCCGAGCAAAGTAGCTCAGGGCCGCATCCGGCTCGTTACGCCAGTTCGCCAGCGTCATTTGCAGGCCGTACGTCCATGCCTTCAGCGAGGCGTGTCCGGCTAGGTCGGCGTACTGGGTTGCCGCCCTGGCCAGCGCTGCCGACTCGTTCCAGTGCCCAAGGTCGAAGGCAGTGGACGCCATCAGCGACGTTCCCTGGCCGATGATGATGTACAGGTCCGCCAAGTCGAGTGGCCGGCGGGTTCGCTCGGCGAGCGTCCGCGCCTCGTCGCGTAGCCGCCGCGCGCTTGAAAACATGTCGAAGGCAGCCATCCCGCCCGACCGGGCCAAGAGCGCCATGTCCTGCTGCAATGCCTCGATGGAATCGTGCGGTACTCCGATGCTCGCCAGCAGCGAGTCATTTGCGATTGCGTCGGCAGCGTCGCTCACGAAATCAACAACACCGCCGCCGCTGCCGTTGCTTCCTTCACCGGTCGGCGTCCGGCTGATGCTCGCGACGAAGCGCGACCGCGCCGAGTCGGTGAGCCGGTCAAGTGCGGCGTTCAGCAGCTCTTGATTGGCGTTCCCGAGTACCGTGTCCGGCCGGCTGTGCCAGTAGGCGACGGTCCGCACCGCGATGCCGAGCCAACCGGCGAATCTCTCGTTGGTCATGCCACCGGCGGCCTGTAGCGAGCAGGCAAGACGTCCTGTCCACTGATCCACCGTCGCCACCGTGGTCCCCCGTGCATGTTGCATCGGATTGCCGCGCCGTTGCACTGGTCTTGCATGGGCGGATCGCCCGTCTTCGACTTCACTGGGTGCCAGCAAGCCAACACGAACGATAATCACAGACTACTGAGGAGAGTCCCGTGGCTAAACCCCTCGCCGCTCGGCAGGATCGCCCTCGTTTCCGGTCAGTCGCGGACACCGCAGCGATCCTCGGCATGTCGGAGGTGACTCTGTACCGCGCGATCCACGCCGGGCAATTCCCGGCCATCAAGGTCCGGGGGCGCTTCGTGATCCCCGTCCGCGCCATTGATGACATGGAAGAGACCGCGCTGACGCACGGCCTGGTCGACGCGAGTAGCTATGCACTGCGGGCCGCGAGCTAACCGGCCCGCTTCGGCCCCGGTGGCGCGGGCGGGATGTCGTGCTCTCGCGCCAGCTTTCGAATGTAGGCACTACTGAAGGGCGACAGCCGCTCAACCTCCGCCGGGCCGATGCCCGCCCGGAGAGCAGCAACCACTGCCGCCACCACCGTCTCACGCGCAGCCTCATGTGCCGCCTCGGTCCGCTGATACCGCTTCGTAGCTGCTGAGAGCACATCTCGCGCGTCGCTCATCGCACCAACATACCGCTACTCCCTTGCGCAACAGACCCGCGTATCGATACCGTGTTGCGCAACAAAGAAGCGCATCATCCGATGCGATCCGAGACTGGAAGGACACAAGGTGACCAGTTCCGACGACTTCCCCAGGTCCGAGCCGAGCACGACCGAGTTGGCCGAGATCGAGCGGGAGATGCCGCTGATCGACGCCGAGGTGCTGCTGCTCGACGCCCAGATCACTGTCTTGACCAGTAGCGGCAATCCGACCGACTTGGACTGGCAGCGGTTGCGCCGGGCACAGCGACGGGTGCTGCGGGAAGCCCGCGCGTTGCTGGCTGCCAAGCCCGAACTGGGAGGTAGGGCCGCGTGAGCCGCCGCTACCCCCTGCCCCGCCCTGCCGCTGACTCCCGTTTCACGTTGGGGCTGGTGCTGGATGTGGCTCAGGTGCTCGCTGAGCACGGCTATCCGTCGATAGCCGAGTCCTACGACGGGTGCGGTGTGGATCTGCTGGCCCTGCAACAAGTCCTGTTCTCGCTCATCTACGGCACTGACGTTTCGGAGGGACACCTGTCATGACCGCTCCCACGCTGTCGGCCTTTCCCCGGCCGGTCGAAGACCTGATCCCCGCCGCCCGCGACCTTGCCGACCGGCTGGGTGAGATCCCGTCGCGTAACCGCATCAAGAAGGAGCTGCGGGTGGGCGGCCCGAAAGCGGACGCGATCCTCGCCGCCCTTACCCGCACCGCCACCCCACCGGCCACCGAGCCCACCTCGGACCCGGCCGACACCACCCCGGACCCGATCGCCGACCCGGCCCCGGTGGCGGATTTGCCGCCGGTCGCCGACGACGTGCCGCCGGTCGTGTCGGGGCAGGTAGCACCCGTCGCAGACCTGGGCACCAACATCACGACGGAGGCGGTCCCGGTCGACTCGGCGGACAGCGGGCGGGCGGTGGTGTGGCCGGTGGTGCTGCTGGCCTTGCCCGCGTTCGTGGCGATCTGGTCCGGGTGGGTCGGACTCGGCGGACTCACCGGGTTCGGGGTGGTTCACCCGTTGCCGGGGATCTGGGACAGCTTCTCCATCAACTCGGCCATCACCCTGCCGATCGGGGTGGAGACGTACGGCGCGTACGCCCTCTACGTGTGGCTGTCCGGCCGGGTACCGGAGCGGGCGCGCCGGTTCGCGAAGTGGTCGGCCATCGCGTCGCTGTTGGTCGGCGCGCTCGGCCAGGTCGCCTACCACCTGTTGGAAGCGGCCGGGGTGACCTCGGCCCCGTGGTGGATCACCACCGCCGTCGCCTGTCTCCCGGTGGCGGTCCTCGGGATGGGTGCCGCTCTGGCGCACCTGGTCCGTTCGCACGACTAGTTACGCCCGGCGGCACAGCTCACGGCCTAGGAAACCCGCTGTGCCGCCGGCCCCCTACCGATCTGACGACCGTTGGAGGAACTCCCATCATGACGTCCCCCCACGATGACGACCGTATCGACTGGCACGCTGCCGAGCGCGACCTCACCGACAGTCCGGATGCGGAGGTGGTCGACCTCGACGCCGCCCGCGCCGCCCGCAACACCGACCCCGACGACGACGGTGGGGCGCTGCTGGTCGACTCCCCGGCCGCGCAGCGCTCACCGCGGTTCACCCTCGACGCCGTGCGTACCGGTCAGCGTCGCCCGATCCTGCCCGCCTGGCTGCGGTCGCGCGCCGAGCTGGTCGACATGATGCGGTGGGCGGTCGGGCACCTGCTGCACACCACCGCCTACCACCTCACCCGTCTGCCGAAGTACGTCGGCAAGCTCCCACTGCGCGCCCCCGCCGGGGCATGGCGACTCGCATCCGGTGCGACCCGGTGGGTGTTTGACTGGGAGGGTGAGCAGCTGCGGCAGGCCACGTCGCAGACCCGCGATGGTGAGCTGTATCTGAAGTTGTCGCGGCAGCGTGACCGGCGGGTGCGGTGGCGGGGCATCGTCGCCACCTTCACCCTCGCCATCTCCCTCACCGGCGGCCTGGCAATGGCATGGGCACCGACGTGGGCGCAATGGGCCGTTCCCGCCCTGCTCGTGACCCTGTGCGGGCTGGCCGGGCAGCCGGCCGATAAGCCGCTGCTCGACACCGCCGTGGTCGTCCCCCGCGTGGCCCGCCTGACCTCCGATGTGGTGGTGCGGGCGCTGGCCGTGCTCGGGATCTCCGGTATCAGCCAGGCCATCGCCAAGCAGGGCAGCAAGGCGATTGCGTTCACCGCGCCGATCACCCGCGACGGCCCCGGTTGGCGGGCCGACATCGACCTACCGCCCGGCGTCACCGCAGGGGACGTGATCGAACGGCGTGATCGGCTCGCCGCCGGTCTCACCCGCCCTCTCGGCTGTGTCTGGCCGGAAGGGCAGCCCGAGGTGCACCCCGGCCGGCTGCTGCTGTGGGTGGGCGATCAGGACATGGCCGCCACCCCCGCGAAGCCGTGGCCACTGCTCAAGACCACGGGCGGTTTCGACCTGGGGCGGCCGGTGCCGTTCGGCACCGACCCGCGCGGCCGGGTCATCTCCATCGACCTGCCCTACACCAACCTGCTGATCGGCTCGATCCCTGGCTACGGCAAGACCGCCGCGACGCAGGTTCCGGTGTTGGCTGCCGCGCTGGATCCGTACGCGGAGTTGTGGTGCTTCGACTTCAAGGGAACTGGCGGCCTCGACCCGCTGGAGAAGGTGTCCGCCCGGTATGCGTCGGGGCAGGACGACGACACCGCCGAGCAGGGCCTGGTGGCGTTGCGGGAGCTGCGCAAGGAATGCCAGCGCCGCGCCGCCGTCATCAAGGGACTCCCCAAAGCGGTCTGCCCGGACAACAAGGTCACCCCGGAACTCGCCCGCCGCAAGAAGTTGGGCTTGCACTGGCTCGTGGTCGCCCTCGATGAAGTGCAAGAGCTGTTCTCGCACGCGGAGTTCGGCAAGGAAGCCGGGGAACTGGCCGAGAAGGTCATCAAGCTCGGCCGCGCCCTGGGCGTGATCCTGATCGTGGCCACGCAGCGGCCGGACGCCAAGAGCCTGCCCACCGGGGTCAGCGCGAACGCGGGGACGCGGTTCTGCCTGCGGGTCATGGGCCAGATCGAGAACGACATGATCCTCGGCACCTCCGCGTATAAGAACGGCATCCGGGCGACCATGTTCGCCAAGAAGGACAAGGGCGTCGGCTACCTCGTCGGCGCGGCCGACGACGCGCAGATCGTCCGCACCTTCTACGTCGATGGCCCGACCGCCGAGAAGATCACCGACCGGGCACGCGCCCTGCGGGAAGCGGCCGGGACGCTGACCGGGCATGCCATCGGGCAGGTTGCGCCGACCCCGGCTGCCCGCCGGGACACGTTGCTGGACGACATCCTCACCGTGGTCCCGGCGACCGAGGCGAAGGTGTGGGCCGAGACCCTCACCGAGCGCCTGGCCGAGCTGAACCCCGAGGCGTACGGCGACCTCACCCGCGACCAGTTGACCGCCGCTCTCAGGCCCTACGGCATCACCACCGGGCAGGTGTGGGGCACCGACCCCGCCACCGGCAAGGGCGCCAACCGGCGCGGCATCGACCGGACCGACATCACCGACGCGGTGGCGGAGCGTAACAAGCGGCGGGGAGACAAAGCCGCCTAACCCGGACAGCCGTGGGTCGCTAGGTCTAGCGGCAGCCCCCGCTAGACCTAGCACCCCCGCTAGCAACCCATTCGATACCTGGCCAGCGCCCTAGTTCCTAGCGGCGCAAGCCCTCTGCACCCTGATTCCGGCTCGTGGAGGCATTTCGTGACGACCATCCTGCTGCTCGCTAGCCTCATCATCCTCGGTTACACAGCGTGCTACTTGACCGTCTGCGCCGTCTCGCCGTGGAGGCGCTGCCGCCGCTGCCGAGGTGCCCGTTACCACCGCACCACCATCGGCACCCGCCGCGACTGCCCCCGTTGCGACGGCACCGGCATCCGCGTCCGCGTCGGCCGCCGCCTCATCGACCACATCCGCGCCGAGTACCGCGACGGTCACCGATGACCGCCGGCCGTATCCAGCGCCGCCGCACCGCCGGGTGGCGGATGCCCCCCGGTGTCGTCTACGTCGGCCGTCCCACCCGCTGGGGCAACCCCTTCGGCCACAGCACGCGTGAAGGCCGCGCCGAAGCGATCGAGAGGTTCCGGCGGTGGGTCGCCGAGCGCCCCGAGTACGCGGCGGCTGCCCGCGTCGAGCTGGCCGGCAAGACCCTGGCCTGCTGGTGCCCGCTCGACCAGCCCTGCCACGCCGACGAACTGCTACGCATCGCCAACGAGGTGCCCCGATGACCGCCCGCGCCGTCGACCACACGCCGTGGTGCGGACGGGACCACCGCTGCGGCCTCGGCGAACACCGCTCCCCGGAAATCGTGGTCGACCTGTCCGGCCATGCCCGCGCCGTCCTCGTACGGGTCCGCACCGCCGCCGGCCGCGACCACGCCGAGGTGCGCGTCCGCGTCGCGCTCGCTCCCGGCGAGTCGGCCGCGCGCCGCCAGTTGGCCGGTCTGCTCGCCGACCTGCGGCACACCGTCACCCGCGCCGCCATCGCCGCCCGGCCCCGCCCGAGAAAGGCCACCCGATGACCACCACGACCGCACTCCGGTTCACCAACTCTCAGCGCGGCTACCTGATCGTCTGCGCACCCGTCCGACTCACCCCGGACGCACTGGCGCACTGCCCCTCCCGAAACGTCATCGGCCAGACCGACGCCGAGGGCAACCCGAGCAACGGCGCGCGGCTGATGCTCACTGCCGACCGGCACTGGGTTACCACCCCGGCCTGCCAGCCCGACCCCGAGCCCGACGACCCGCACGCCGGCCGCGGTTGGGCCGAGTACACCGCCGGGTGGGTCGACCACCTCGGCGCCCTGGCCTGCCCGACCTGCTTCCCATCGCAGGAGGCTGGCCGATGAGTTTGCGGGTGTTCTCCTACGGCGGTGGGGTGCAGTCCACCGCAGCCCTGGTCCTCGCCGCACAAGGTCGCATCGACTTCGGCGTGTTCCTCTTCGCCAACGTTGGTGACGACTCCGAAGACCCGGCCACCCTCGCCTACCTAGAGCGGTACGCCAAGCCGTACGCGGCGCTGCACGGCATCCAGCTCATCGAGCTGCACCGCCAGCGCCGCGACGGCACCCGCGAGACGCTGTACGGCAGATTGACAAAATCCGGTGGCCGGTCGCTGCCGATCCCGGTGCGCATGTCCAACGGCGCACCCGGCACCCGATCGTGCACGGCCGATTTCAAAATCAAGGTCATCGGCCGGCACCTCAAGGCTACCGGCGCGACCGCCGACAACCCGGCCACGGTCGGCGTCGGTATCAGCCTCGATGAGATCGAGCGGGTCAACAACCGTCGCGCCGAGCCGTACGAACGGCCCGTGTATCCGCTGCTCGACCACACACCGCCGCTGCGCCGCCACGACTGCGCCCGCATCATCGCCGCCGCCGGCCTACCAGTCCCGCCGAAGAGCGCATGTTGGTTCTGCCCATTCCGACGGCCCGCGACATGGGCCGAGACGCGCCGCGACCGACCCGAGCTGTTTCAGCGGGCATGTGACCTGGAAGCCCTGCTCAACCAGCGGCGCACCACGCTCGGCAAAGACCCGGTATGGCTGACCCGCTTCAACCGGCCCCTAGCCGACGCGGTCGGTATCGCACAGGACATGCTGCCCGGCTTCGACACCGACGACGCGCTGTGTGACAACGGCGCCTGCTTCACCTAGCAAGGCCATGACCGCCCCGGCCTGCCAGCACTGGATCGGCCCGGCGGCCCGCACCTGCGGCGCGGCCGAGGGTGTGCGCCCGTTCCTGCTAGGGCCACGCTGCCCGGCGCACACCCCGGCCGCCCTGGCAGGCCGCCCCGAACCCGAATCCACACCCATGCCCCGCCGACACACCGGCCCCGACCCTGTCTGTTCGATGGAAGGGAGGCACCCTGTGCCTACACCCGATCTCCTGACTGCCGCCCTGTCGCACGCGGCGCGCGGCTGGCACGTCTTCCCGCTACGGCCCGACGACAAGCGTCCCGCGTTCCCCGACCACACCGCCGATGACTGCACCGGCCGCGACCCCCGCTGCGGCTCGGCCGGGCATGTGGGGTGGGAACAGCGCGCCACCACCGACCCGGACCGCATCCGCCGCGCCTGGACCATCCGCCCTTACGGCATCGGCATCGCCTGCGGCCCGTCCGGTCTGGTCGTGGTCGACCTGGACGTGCCCAAGCACCCCGACGACACCCCGACGACAGAGTGGACCGGAGTGCGTGATGGTGTGGACGTGCTCGGCGCGCTGGCCGACCGGCACGCCGGCACCATCGATCCGACCTACACCGTCACCACCGGCCGAGGCGGCAGCCACCTCTACTACCACCACCCCGACCACGGCCCGCAACTTCGCAACACCAACGGCGACCGGGGCGGACTCGGGTGGAAGGTCGACACCCGCGCTCACGGCGGTTATGTGGTCGCCGCCGGGTCGACCGTCGCCGGGCGCGCGTACGCGGTAGCGCTGAACTGCGACCCAGCGCCGCTGCCCGCATGGCTGGCCGGACTCCTCACCCCGCCACCACGACCCGCGCATCGGCCTGTTGCGGTGGCGCTGCCGCCGGACCGACGTGGCCGATACCTCGCCGCCGCGATCCGCCGCCAGGTCGACCACCTGACCTCCGCCACCGAGGGCGGACGCAATGACGCCCTGTTCGCCTCGGCGGTGGCCCTCGGACAACTCGCCGCCGGGGGCGCACTCACCGAAGACGACGTATACGCCGTCCTAGAACCCGCAGCCCTGTCCACCGGGCTACGCCACGGGGAGATCGCCCGCACCATCGCGTCCGGGCTGCGCGTCGGCGCACGCCAACCACGTCACCTGACCAGCATCGGGAGGGCAGCATGAGCGAACGGTTGCAGATCGGCACCGGCCCGGAAACCATCCGCGTCCTCAAAACCGCCCTCACCAACGGCCTACTACCCGACACCTACGTCTCCGCCGGGCAGCTCGTACACATGGAAGCCGTCTCCGGCGAACTCGCCACCGCCGCCGACGAAGACTCTCCACTACCGGTGTCCGCCAGCGTCGTCGCCCCCGCCGGCCTGGCCGGGCTGCTGGCCGAACACGCCTACGTCTACCGACTCAAGACCCGCCGAAGCGACACCGGTAATCCGGAGGTATTCGAAGAGGAAGTGACCCCGCCCCGTGACACCCTCGCCTCGGTGCTGGCCGGTAAGACGTGGCCGGGTGTGCCGCCGCTACGCGGGATCATCGGCGCACCCGTGCTGCGTCGTGACGGCACCCTGTTGCAGCAACCCGGCTACGACAAGGCCACCGGCCTCTACCTCGCCTCCAAAGTCTCCCTACCCCCGGTCCCGGACGAACCCACCCCCGAACAGGTAGCCGAGGCACGCCGATTCCTGCTCGGCCGCTTCCTCCGTGACTTCCCGTGGGCGTCAGCAGCGGACCGGGCCAACTACATCGCGCTGTTGGCCACGCCGATCCTGCGGCACTTCACCCGCAGCCTGACCCCATTCGCGCTGATCGACGCCACCATGCCGTCCAGCGGTAAGACGATCCTGACTGCCGGGCCGGGAATGCTCTACGGGCAGCGCGTCATGAACTGGGCATACTCCGACGAAGAACTCCGCAAATCGATCACTGCCGTCATGGCCGAACAGGTCGGCGTGGTCATCTGGGACAACCTCGCCGAAGGCACCGTCATCGACTCCGCTGTCCTCGCCCAACTCGTCACCAACGGCGTCTGGTCCGACCGACAGTTGGGCGCGTCCCGCAACATCGCCACCGTCAACGACCGACTCTGGATGGCCACCGGCAACAACCTCCAAGTCGGCGGAGACATGGCCTCCCGCACCGTGCGGGTGCATCTCGACCCCGACATGCCCCGCCCGGAACTGCGCGACCAATCCGGGTTCGGCATCCCGCACCTTGACCAGTGGATCACCGTTCCGGCGAATCAACTCACCGTGCTGTGGCACCTGCTCGTGCTGGTGCTCGACTGGACCCGACAGGGCGCACCCAAGGTTTCCGGGCTGTCGATGCGGCAGTTCACGCCGTGGGCGCAAGCCCTCGGCGGCTTCCTGGCTCACCACGGCATCGACGGATTCCTCACCAACGCCGCCGACATCCGAGAGATCGACGAAGACGAAACGCGCTGGCGCGCGTTCCTCACCACCTGGCACGACCGCCACGGCGGCCGAGCGATCACCGCAGCCGACCTGCGCCGCGACGCCGAGCCCATGCAGCTCGGCAGCGATGTGCACGACCCATGGGATGGGCAGTTCATCACCACCCACAACGGCCGCCTACCCAACCCGCTGCAACTCGGCCGCATGCTCACCGGACAAGCCGGACGCTGGCGCGGAGACCACGTCATCCGCGCCGGCCGCAACGACCGAGGCGACCGCGCCGTCTTCTGGGTCGAACACCACAACGGATGACCCAACAACCCGCTGAACCAACTCCGCATCTCCGCAACGCCGCACAAACCCGCTACCACCAGCAGGAACACCCTGCGGAGATCAAACCGATCCAGCAGATCCGATCTCCGCATCTCCGCACGATCTTGCGGAGATCACCGGAGTCTGCGGAGATGGCCACCACCACCGGCCACCAATCTCCGCAACTGTTCCCGCAGCTCACAGCCACCTTTGCGGAGATGCGGAGATGCGGAGATGGTTCAGCCCACCCCACACCGAGGGCAGCCACCGCCCACTGCCGCTGCGCGTCGGGCGACAGGAGGGCCGCCACCTAGGCAGGTCCACCACAGAGTGCCCGATTGGCTAGCTGTAGGTGATCACACAAGCTCTTACCGTCTCGCTATGGGCAGACAACGCCCCGTGTGGGCCATTGTGGATCTACCTCCCGGCACATTCCCCCGACACACCCGGATAGCACACCGCCATCTCCCCGCAGCAGGGTCCGCTACACAACCGTCAGCCTTCTGCGGGGCAGATGTGACCGCAGCCGAGTTACACAAGGGGAACCTCGTTCGCGGCACGACTCCCTGCACAGAGTGCGGACAAATCGCTGTGGCCGAGCGGGAAAAGGAAAAGGCGCTCAAGGACCGCCGCAAGCTGCGCGCCCAGATTGAGCGCTACTTCCCGGAGCGAGCCGAGGTCCGAATGCAGAGCGCATCAGAAGCAGCGCGCTCGGAAGCGGCCGACCGGAGAGACCGCGTCCGCGACCGAGGCGTCTCGCTTCGCACTGTGCGGGGCGGGCTCCCCACGCTCGGCCGCCGCCGCTAGGCCAGACGGCTCCGCCCCTTGCGTCGATCAGACGTGGAGCTATTCGTGGTGCGAAATGCAGTTCTCAGGAGCAAGTTGAGTCGACCGGAGAAGGTCAAGTGGCAGCTAGAGGCAACCAGGGAAACCAGAGATCAAGACGCGAACGCCACTTCTAATCCCAAGGCCGCAGGTTCGAATCCTGCCGGGCGCACCGCAGCGTCTTGCCGCGACCGGTCAGCGCAGCCGGATGTCCTCGGCGGTGGGAAAGTCGTACCAGGTCAGCGCGAAGGGTTGGCCGGTCGCCGGAACCGCCGGGTAGACGGCCCAGGTGTCCACCGCCCGGCCTGCCGCGATGGAGAACGACTCGCCCGCCCGGGTGGTGGCGCACCAGGACGTCTCGGGGCGCACCGTCCGGCCGTCCGCCAGCTCGATCTTCGACGAGACCAGGTCGACCTCGGCGGTGGGGCAGCTCACCGGCCACGGCGTCGCCGAGCCGTTGCGGTAGACCAGGTTCAACCGCAGCCGACCGTCGGTGGCCTCGGCGCTGACCAGGGTGACGGTCAGCGGCCCCTGCTCGTACAGCAACCGGTCGATCCGGTACGTCCGGTCGGTGGGCTCGTCCCCGGCGGGCTCGGGTGACGGCGGCGTTGCGGTCCCGGGTGACGGCGGCGGCGCGGGGTCGCTCTCCCCGGAGCCGGTGGAGGTGCGCTGGGCGTCGCTGGTGACCCCGCCGGTGGGCCCGGTGGACCGGGACGCGGTGCGGTCGGCCAGGTACTCGCCGCCGATGGTGCCGACGACGGCGAGGCCGGCCGCCACCACGACGGCGGCCAGCAGGGCGAGGTACCTCTTCTCCACGCGGGACTCCTGCCTGCTGCGGACGGCCGTCGGCGCGAACGTAGCACCGCCCGCCAAGGCGGGAGCCGATCAGCCGGGGGCGGCGTGCGAAGCCGCAGATTCCGCGCACGCCACGACGGCACCAGGGGTCACCGTGGCCGTACGATGAGCTACGGAAGGGGTGCGTCCACCATGGGGAGCCCGCGCATGTCGGCACGCGACCGGACCGTCTTCGACCCCCGTTTCCCCGGGGAGCTTCGGCGTCGGCGGGAACTGGCCGGCCTGTCCCTGCGGCGGCTCGCCGGAATCGTCCATCACGGGAAGAGCCTGCTGCACCAACTGGAGAGCGGGCGTACCCGACCGGCGGCCGACGTGGCGGCCCGCCTCGACGCCGCGCTCGATGCCGGGGGCGCGCTCGCCGCCCTGGTCACCGTCGTTCCCGCCGGTGACGAGCGGATCGCGTACGCGGCACGGCATCCCCGCCGGACCGACGCCGCCACCGTGCGGGCCCTGGCCGCCCTGCTCGCCGCCCACCGGCGTCTGGAGGACTCGCTCGGTGCGGCGGCGTTGCTGCCGGCGGTCCGCTCCCAGCTCGACCTGGTGACCGCGTTGACCGTCGAGGCGACCGGGGCCCTGCGTCCGGGGCTACTCGACGTGGCGGCGCAGTGGGCGCAGTTCGGCGGGTGGCTGCACGCGGCGGACGGCCGGTCGGCGCTCGCCGCCCACTGGTACGCCGCCGCCTCGGACTGGGGAACCGAAGCGGGCAACGCCGACATGATCGCGACGGTGCTCAGCATGCGCGGCCACCTGGCCTGGTCGGCCCGGCGCGTCGGACCGCTCATCGACCTCTCGGCCGCCGCCCGGCGTCAGCCGGCCAGTCCCGGCGTGCGGGCGATCGCCGCCCAACAGCAGGCCCGGGGGTACGCGCTCGCCGGACGGGCCACGGCCACCGTCGGGTTGCTCAACCACGCGGCCGACCTGCTCGACGCGGCACGCGCGGACCCCGGCCGCGAACCGGACTGGATCTACTTCCACTGCCCGGCGTACCTGACCATGCAGACCGGCCTCGCGTACCGGTTGCTGGGCCGCAACGGGTCCGCCGTCGACCGGTTGCGGGCCGGGCTCGACGGGCTCCCGCCGGAGGCGGTCGGGGCCGCGTGGACCGGGCCGTACCTGCTGCACCTGGCCGCCGCGCTGACCGAGGTCGGCGAGGCGGACCCGGCGCGGGACGCCTACGCCCAGGCGCTGGGCATCGGTCGGGCGACCCGTACCCGGGCCCTGGTCGACCGGGCCGAGGCCGGCCTGCGCGCGGTGACCCGGAGCTGAGCGACTGCGGCGGGCCCCGCTCAGCCCTGGCGGGCGGCGAGGATCTGTTCGCGGAGGATGTCGGCGTGCCCGCAGTGGTGGGCGAGTTCCCGCAGGACGTGCAGGAGGATCCAGCGGACCGTCATCGGGCCCATCCGGTGGCCGGTGACCACGTCGTCGAGGGACAGCCGGGACAGCGCCCGCATCGACGCCGCGCAGGCCTCGCGGTGGGCGTCGCGGACGGAGGCGATCGTGTCGGCGTCGTCGAGGACGAAGGAGTCACCCGCGCGGGCCGGCAGCCCGAGCTGCACGCGCGGGGTGCCGGTGACCGCCTCGTTGAACCAGACGTGCTCCACATAGGTGGCGTGCTTGACCAGGCCGAGCAGCGTCGTCTCGGAGGGGACCAAGCGCCGCCGGGCCTCGGCCTCGGTGAGGCCGTCGAGACACTGGCCGATCAGCCGACGGTGGGTGTCGACGAAGGCCGTCACCTGGCTGCGCTCGTCCGACATGAGCAGGGGGTGCGGGTCACCGGTGAAGAGGTCCATCGTGCTGCCCTGCTCCTGCCTGCCGGGGTGAACCGTGCCCGCCGAGGGTACCCCGCGGGTCCCCGGCCGGGACGGCGACGGTCCTCGATGAAGGACGTCGCCGTTCCCGGACGGACGGTCAGCCGGCCTCGCGGGGCTCGATGCCGAGCTGCTCGCAGGCTTCCCGGTACATCCGGACCACCTCGCGGCGGATCTCGGCGCGCTCGGTGAGCCGGTGGGCGAACGGGACCCGGACGGGCACCTCGATGTCGTCCACGGTGACCGCGAAGTCCATCCCGTCGGCGTCCAGGCCGGTGGTGCGGGCCCGGGTCGCCGCCGGGCAGCCACCGAGGGTGCGGCAGATCAGCAGGGTGTCCGCGGCGTGGTCGTCGTTCATGTGCCGGCTGACCGCCGCGACCACGTCCGGGCCGAACGGCTCGCCGCTCACGCCGCCGTCTCCGTCCCGGGGCTCGGCGCCGCAGCGGCGGCGGGCGGGTCGGCCGGTACGTGTCGGGCCAGGTCGGCGAAGACCGCCGTGTTGTGCCGGTACGCCACGAGCACCTCCTCCAGCAGGGCGGTCGCCGCCGCCTCGCTGAGCGGCAGCGCGTCCAACCGGGCCCGGTAGGCGTCCTTGTACGCCTTCGGCCGGGGGATCTGGTCGAACTGGTAGAACGCTACCCCGGAATCGTCGGCCAGGCCGTAGTTCCGGGCCACCGATCGTCCGATGTGGAGACCACCGGAGAGGTCGCCGAGGTACCGGGTGTAGTGGTGCGCGATGAAGCGCTCCGGCGAGTCGACACAGACCTCGCGGATCCGCTCGACGTAGGCGACGGTGGCCGGGGTCGGGGTGGTCCGCTCGGCCCAGTCCGCGCCGACCAGGTGCTCCAGGTCGGCTTCCAGGGCGGGCAGCCGGATCAGCGCCTCGTCGACGAAGGGACCGGCCAGCGGGTCGTCGCGCAGGTGGTCACCGGCGGACTCCAGGGCGGCGTAGATGGCGCGGTGCTGGACCACCAGGTCGGTGTACCCGGCCAGGTCGAGGTCCCCGGCGACGAGGGCGGAGACGTACCGCTGGGACTCGGCGGCCTCGTGGGCACCCGCGCTGGCGGCGCGCACCCGCGCCGAGAACGGGACGCTGGTCGTACTCATGTCTTCTCCAGGGTGGCGAGGGGGTCGGCCGGCGGCACGGTTCCAGGATGCCCGTCGCGACGGTCGGACGGATCACGGCTGTCGAACGGATCACGGGGGTCGGGTCGGTCGGGGTGGTGCCGCTCGCGGCGCGGCACCACCAGGGGCAGGTGGGTACGCGGGTGGGCGACGACCTCGATGTCGTGCCGGTACACCTCGCTGAGCAGGGGCGCGGTGAGCACCGTGTCGGGCGGGCCGGCGGCCCGGACCCGGCCGTCGCCGAGCAGGGTGACCAGGTCCGCGTACGCCCCGGCCAGGGCCAGGTCGTGCAGCACCACCACCACGGCGTCCCCGGCGGTGGCGCGGTCCCGGGCGATCCGCATGACGAGTTCCTGGTGGTGCAGGTCGAGCGCGGCGGTCGGCTCGTCGAGCAGGAGCACGCTGGCCCGCTGGGCGAGCACCCGGGCCAGCGCCGCGCGGGCCTGCTCGCCGCCGGAGAGGGACGGGTACGGCCGGTCGGCGAAGCGGGCGATGTCGCACCGCTGCATGGTCTCGGCGACGATGCTGTCGTCCTGCGCCTCCTCGGGGCGGCCGGCCCAGGGTGCCCGCCCCATCCGGACCACCTCCTCGACGCTGAACGGGAAGCTCAGGGTGCTCCGCTGGGTCAGCACGGCCCGGCGCATCGCCAACTCCACCGCCGACCACTCCCCCTGCGGCCGGCCGTCGACCTCGACGGTGCCGCCCGCGACCGGCAGGTCGCCGCTGACCGCGGCCAGCAGGGTCGACTTGCCGGCCCCGTTCGGCCCGACCAGGGCGTGCACCTCGCCGGAGCGGACCCGCAGGTCGACCCCGTCGAGCACGGGCCGGCCGGAGCGTTCCACCCGCAGCCCGGTGACCTCGATCCGGGTGGTACCCGGCGGGGCCGGAGCCGACACCCGGGTCGCCGGTCGCCGGCCGAGCAGGCGCAGCCGCCGGCCGCTGCCGGCCCGGCTCATCGCCAGCCTCCGGCCCGGTCCCGGGTCCGGCGCAGCAGCCAGAAGAACGCCGGCCCGCCGACCACCGCCGTGAGCACCCCGAGCGGAAGTTCCTGGTGCTCGACGAGGGTACGGGCGGCGAGGTCGGCGACGACCACCACGATCGCGCCGCCGAGCGCGCTGGCCGGCAGGAGCACCCGGTGTCCGGGGCCGGCGACCATCCGGACCAGGTGCGGCACCACCAGGCCGACGAAGCTGATGATGCCGGTGAAGGCGACGGCGGCGGCGCCGAGCAGCGCGGTGACCACGATCATCCGCAGTCGGAGCCGTTCCACGTCGACGCCGAGGTGCCGGGCCGAGCGTTCGCCGAGGGCGAGCAGGTCGAGCCGGCGGGCGTCGAGCAGGGCGACGGCCAGGCCGACCGCCAGGCAGGGCGCGGCCAGGGTGACCGCCGACCAGCTCGCCTGGGCCAGGCTGCCCAGGTTCCAGAAGGCGATGGCCTGCACGCCGGACTCGTCGGCGACGAACATCAGCAGCCCGATCGCCGCCCCGGCCACGGCGTTGACCGCGACGCCGGTGAGCACCAGGGTCACCACCTCGGTCCGGCCGCCGGAGCGGGACAGCAGGTAGACCAGGTACGTGGTGGCGAGCCCGCCGGCGAAGGCGGCGGCGGGGACGGTCCAGGCACCGAGGACGGTGACGCCGGTGACGAGGGCGAGCGCGGCGCCGACGGCCGCCCCGGCGGAGACGCCGATGACGCCCGGCTCGGCCAGCGGGTTACCGAAGACGCCCTGCATGACCGCCCCGGCGCAGCCGAGCGCGGCGCCGACCACGGCGGCGAGGACCACCCGGGGGAACCGGACGATCCAGAGCGCGTTCTCGCCCTGCGGGGCGGCCGGCAGGCTGCCCACCTCCAGGCCGAGCCGGTGCAGCACCGAGCCGAGCACCTCGGCCGGCGAGATCTGCACCTGCCCCCGACCGGCGGCGACCAGGCCGACCACGACCAGGGCGACGCCGAGCCCGACGACCAGCAGCCGGCCGCGCCGGTTCCCGCCGGTGGCCGGCAGCCGGCCACGCCGACCCCGCCGGTCGTCGCCCTTGCGCGGCCGGTCGGGCTCCGGGCGCGGCCCGCCGGTGGTGCCGGGGCGGACGTCCACCTTGGTCACGACGTCGCTCCGCAGGCGTGCACGGCGCGGGCCAGGGCCTGCACGACCCGGCCGGAGCGGGTGCCGAAGGTGAGCAGGACGCCGTCGTCCATGTCGACGATCCGGCGGGCCTCGCCGGCCGGGGTCTGCCCGACGCCGGGGAGCTTCAGCAGCCCGTCGACCCCGCCGACGGAGGCGAGTCCGCTGCTCATCACCAGGATCACGTCCGGGGCCGCGTTGATCAGCCCCTCGCTGGTCAACGGGCGGAACTTCGCCAGCCCGATCGCGGTGCCGGCGTCCACCCCGCCGGCCGCCTCGATCATCGCGTCGCTGCCGGCGCCCTCGCCACCGATCAGGTACACCCCGGCGGTGCCGCGCAGGTAGAGGAAGGCGATCCGGGGGGCCTCACCATCGGGTACGCCGCGCGTCGCATCGGCGATCTCGCCCTCGACCCGGGTGACGAGCTGCTCGCCGGCCGGGGCGACGCCGAGCGCGGCGGCCACCGCGCGGATGTGCGCGGGTACGCCGGCCAGGGTCTGCTCGGCGTCGACCAGCACCACCGGGATTCCGGAGTTCCGCAACTGCTTCAGCGCCTCCGGCGGGCCGATGCTGTCGTCGGCGAGGATCACGCTCGGGTTCAGGTCGAGCACCGCCTCGGCGGAGAGGTCGTGCCCGGCCGGGGTGACCACGGGCAGGTGCGCGGCGGCGGCGAAGGTGGTGGAGGTGTCCCGGCCGACGACGTTGCCGCCGAGGCCGAGGCTGAACACGATCTCGGCGATCGAGCCGTACATGTTCACCGGCAGGATCCGGCTGGCGTCGGTGACCGTGGTCGACACGCCGTCGGCGGAGGTGACGGTGACCGGCAGGGCGGGGGTCGGTGCCGGGTCGATCGGGTCGACGTCGGTCTCGCCGAGGCGGGCGGTGACCGGACCACAGGAGGAGGTGGCCGCCGGCTGGGCGGTGGTGGTCGACTCGGCGCAGCCGACCACGGTGCCGGCGAGCAGGACGAGCAGCGTGGGCAGGAGGGCGCGACGGTTCACCGGGCCGGCCCCCGGCGACGCCGGCGGCGCAGTCCGACCAGGAGCATCCCGAGCAGGACGGCTGCCCCCACCGCGACCGTCCACCAGGGCACCCCGAGGTCGGAGGCGGCGCTGACCCGGGTGACCTGCGCCTCGGCGGAGGGGCCGCCGGCCGCACCGGCGGGGGTGGCGCCCGGGTCGGCGGGGACGGCGCCCGGCGTACCGGCGGCGGTGGGCGCGGCGCTCCCGGCGGCCGGCGGTACGACGGCGGTCGTCGCCCCGCCACCGGTGGTGCCGGTACCGCCCGTGGGGGCCGTGCCGCCGCCGGTGCTGCCGGTGCTGCCACTGCCACCGGTGCTGCCGCTGCTGCCGGTGGTCGTGGGGGCCGTGCTGGGGCGGCTCGGGGCGGGCGCGGCGGCGAAGGTCACCGGCACCCGGACGTCCTGGGTGCGGTCCGCGGAGCGGGTGTGGTCGGCCCGGCTGGCCACCACGCAGCGGCGCACGGTGCAGTCGACGTCGTCGCCGATCGTCGACTCGACCTTCAGGGTGACCCGGAACGTCCCGCCCGACCCGTACGGCACGGCCAGGCCCTCGCCGTAGGCGGGCGGGTTGGACGAGATCCAGTGCGAGGCGCCGAGGCTGCCGCTCATGTCGGCCCCGCCCCCGCACGGCCCCGGTGCCTGGCCGGCCCCGTTGTCCACACAGAACGCGACGTAGATGCCCTTGGCGGTGTCGTACCCCCGGCCGGAGACGGTGACGGTCGCCCCGCTCCGGCTCACGCCGGTGCTCGGCGTGGCGGTGAGCTGCTGCCCCTCGGGGCCGCGCGCGGTGCCGGCCTGCGCCGGTGCGGCACCGACGAAGACACTCAGGGTGATCAGCGTTGCGGGCAGGACGGCGCGACGCAGTGTTCGCATCGAGCTCCTCACATGACGGATCAGGCCGGCAACCACACCGACCGTAGCTAAGGTTTGCCTAACCTAAATCACGAAGTTGCTGTTCACAAGGGGTTCTTCGGATCAAGATCTTCTACCCGGACGCCGGATGCGGACAGTGGTTAGGTTTGCCTAACCTCAGACACCGTCCGTAACAGGTTCGTGAAGGGAAACAGCATGGTCCGATCCAGAGCCGGTACCGCCTGGCGACGGTCGATGCGGTGGGCGGCGGTCGCCGTCCTCGGCGCATCGGCCGCACTCGTAGGCGCCGGCCCCGCCTCGGCGGCCGAGGCCGACATCACCGGAGGCAGCCTGACCTGGGGTTTCAAGGCGTCCTTCCGCAACTACGTGAAGACCGGCAACGGGAACCCGCCGATCGCGGCGAGCAACGGCGCCACCATCAACGCCGACGGGACGTTCACCTTCCCGTCGACGGGCGGCACCCACGACGCCGCCACCGGGACGACCAGCGCCGAGTACGGCGGCGCGATCGTCTTCTCGTACCCGGCGCACTTCTTCACCATCAAGCTGGCCAACCCGACGGTCTCCGTCTCCGGCGGCACCACCGCGCTGAAGGCCGACGTCGACCTGACCACCACGGCGGCCGAGCCGGTGTCGGTCCGGCAGGCCACCATCGCCACCCTCAGCGGCAGCACCGGTGGTGGCGACGGCACGGTGACCGGCACCAACCTGGCGGCGACGCTGACCACCGAAGGCGCCTCCGCCTTCAACGGTTTCTACGTCGCCGGTGACGCCCTCGACCCGCTGTCGTTCACCTTCACCACGGGCGGTGACGTCGAGCCGGCCGGGCCCGCGGTCACCGTCACGCCGGCCAGCGGGCTCGACCCGGCCGGGGCGACCATCACCGTGCAGGGCAGCGGTTTCGACCCGGAGGCCAACAACGCGGCCGGGTTCTACCTCTCCTTCGGGCCCAAGGTCGCCGAGCACTGGGCGAACTCGAGTGTCCTCCAGGTCACCAAGTGGATCAACAAGACGAACGAGCCGACGGAGGCCCGCGACCGGCTCAACGCCGACGGCACGTTCAGCACCACCCTGCCGATCAGCGCGGTCTACACCGACCGCAACGGTGACCAGGTCGACTGCACGGCCGTGCAGTGCTACGTGATCACCTTCGCGGCCCGGGGCTCGGCCGACCGCAGCCAGGACACCTTCACCCCGGTGACCTTCGCCACCACCGGCGGCCCGGGGGGCGGCGACGCCGACCAGCGGATCACCGCCACCGTCACCGGCGGCCCGCTGACCCTCGGCGTGGCCGGCAACACGGTCGCCCTGCCGGCGGTCAGCAACGGCGAGGTGGCCAGCGGGGCGCTGCACAACGCCACCGTGTCGGACCTGCGCGGCACCAACGCCGGCTGGAGCCTGGTCGGCCAGGTCTCCGACTTCGCCTCAACCGGCGGCGGCACCATCGCCGCCGACAGCCTCGGCTGGGTGCCGAACGCGACGGTGGTCGACGACCCGCTGGGCGGCACGCCCGGTGTGGTCACCCCCGGCACCGCCGCCGCACCCGGCTCCGGCCTGGGTTCGGCACGGTCGCTGTGCACCTCGGCCACCGGCGCGAGCAACGGCACCTTCACCTGTGGCGCCCAGCTCAACCTGGGCGTCCCGGCGTCCGCCGTGCCGGGCGACTACAGCGCGACCCTCACCCTGACCCTCTCCTAGGTCGGCACCGGGTCACCCGGTGGGGTGGGACATCACCGTCCCGCCCCACCGGGCCGGCCGCCACCTGCGCACTCCTCCCCGGAGCCATCGATGCCCCTCGTCACCGCCCTGTCCCGGGCCTGCGCCGCACTCGCCGCCGTGCTGGTCACCACGGCGGGGGCCGCGCCGCCGGCCGCCGCCGCGCCCACCCCGGCGCCGGCCACCGGCGGCACGCCCGCACCGACCGGCGGCACGTCCCCGTCCGGCGGCGACGCGCCGGCCCGGTGGGCGGTGCAGCCGTCCGGACCGGAGGGGCCGACCGGACGCAACTACTTCATCTACGACCTGGCGCCGGGCAGCACCCTCACCGACCACGTCGGCATCACCAACCTGAGCGACCGGCCGCTCACCTTCGAGGTGTACGGCACCGACGCGTACACCACCGCCGACGGGGCGTTCGCGCTGCTGCCCGCCGCCCAGCCCGCCACCGACGTGGGCTCGTGGGTGCACCTCGACCGGCGGAGCTGGACGGTCGAGCCCGGGAAGCGGGCCGACATCCCGTTCCGGCTCAGCGTGCCGGCCAACGCCACCCCGGGCGACCACGCCGGTGGCGTGATCGGCGCCGTCACCCAGGCCCGCACCACCGCCGACGGGCAGCAGGTCCTCGTCGACCAGCGCCTGGCCGCCCGGGTCTACCTGCGGGTGACCGGGGAGGTGAGGCCGGCGGTGGCCGTCGAGTCGGTCGCCGTGACGTACGACAACCCGGTCAACCCGTTCGGCGGCGGTGACCTGGTCGTCACCTACCTGCTGCGCAACACCGGCAACGTCCGGGTCGGCGGGACCGGCACCGTCACCGTCGCCGGGCCGTTCGGCTGGGAGCTGGCCCGGACCGCCCCGGTGGACCTGCCCGAGCTGCTGCCCGGCGCCACCTTCACCGTCACCGAACGGATCACCGGCGTGCCACCGGCGGGGCGGCTGACCGCCACCGTGGACCTCGCACCCACCACGACGGACACCGCCCTGCCCCCGGTGCTGCGCTCGGCCGGCGTGTGGGCCCCGCCGTGGCTGCTGCTCGCCCTGCTCGCCGCCGGGGCCGGCTGGCTCGGCGTCCGGTGGTGGCGACGCCGCCGCCAGCGCCGGGCCGCCGACCCGGCCGACCCGAGCACCGGAGCCGGCAACGGATCGACGGCCGCCGCCACCGGCCCGACCACCGGAGCCGACAACGGGGCACCGGCCGCCACCGCCCCGGCCACCGGCACACCGTGAACCGGGTCCTGCCCGCCGTCGCCACCCTCGTCGCCCTGCTGGCGCCGGCCGGCTCCGCCCCGGCCCCCGCCCCCGGCGGGGCGCCGGCCACGCCGCCCCGGGTCGCCGTACCCGCCGGGCCGCTCGCGGTGGGGCAGCCGGTGCTGGTCGACCTCGACGGCTGGCCGGCCGGCACGGTCCAGATCGAGGTCTGCGGCAACGACGGCCGGCGGGGCGCGCTGGACTGCGCGACGGACCGGGCCACCCACGCCCCGATCCCGGTGACGGGCAGCGCCCGGGTCCCGGTGCTGCTGTCCGCGCCGCCGGTCGCCTGCCCCTGCCTGCTGCGGGTCCGGACCCCGACCGGCACCCCCGGGGCCACCGTGGCGCTGCCGCTGGCCGGCGTCCGCGCGCCGGCCGTCACCGAGGCCGGGCCGGCGGAACTGACCCTCGCCGGGCTCCGGGCGGTGGACCGCTCCGGGGTGGGCGGGTGGTTCGGCCTGCCCGGCGAGCTGACCCTGCACCTCACGCTGCACAACCCGGGCCCCACCGACGTGGTCGACCCGCCGTTCTCGCTGCTCGCCGGCCCCGCCGGTGGGGTACCGACGATCGTGGCCGCACCGGCGCTGGGCACCGTCCCCGCCGGGCAGACCCGCGACTACCAGGTCCCGGTGCCGTTGGACGCCGCTCTCCTCGGCCGGTACGAGGTGCACGGCCGGATCGAGCCGCCCGGCGAGCCGCTGGCCTTCGCGGTGGAGACCCACCGCCGACCGTGGGGCCTGCTCGTGGTGCCCGCCGTGGCGCTGGTGCTGCTCGTCAGCGGTCTCCGGCGACTGTTCAGCCGGCGCTCCGCCCGGTAGCCCCGCCCGCCGGCGGCGGAGTCGGGGTCAGGACCCGTCGAGGAGCCGCCGCAGCAGCCGCTCGCCCGCCGGCCACGGCCCGTACCCGCTGGCCGCGTCGAGGTGCCCGGCCTCCCCCGCGTCGTACAGCTCGGCACCCCAGTCCCGGGCGTACCCGTGGAACTGCTCGACGGTGGCGTACGGGTCGGTGCGGCTGGCGACCACGATCGACCGGAACGGCAGCCGGGCACGGGGCACCTCGCCGACGAAGCTGTCCGGCGGGTCGTCCGGGCCGGGCCGCCAGTCCGGCCCGACGTACGGCGGGGTCACCAGCAGCGCGGCCCGGACCGGACCGGTGTGCCGGCTCGCCCAGACCGCCACGGTGAGGCAGCCGGCGCTGTGCGCGACGAGGACCGCCGGCTCCTCGGCGGCGCTCAGCACGGCGTGCAGCGCGGCCACCCGCTCGTCCACCCGGTACGGCGGGCCGGGCGGCTCCGGGGCCCAGGTGTGGTGCGGGTTCGCCGCCGACCATCGCCGTAGCCAGTGCTCGGGCCGGGGTTCACCCCGCCCCGGCACGAGAAGGACCCGGGTCATGCCGCCGATGCTAGTGGCCGGACCGTCCCGCCGGTGGCCCCGGCGCGGACGCCGACACGGCGGGCAGCCCCGGCGCGGTCCGGTGGCGTCCCGGCCCGTCGTCGGGCGTGGTGACGGCGGGCGGCGGGTCGGCCCCGGTGTCGTATGCTGCGCCGGTCCTCACGGGGGTCTCGGGGAGTCCATATGCGACGTTGGTTGCGCGCGGTCGTCGCGACCGCGCTGGTGGCGGCTGTCCTGACCGGGTTCGGCGCACCGACCGGCACCGACGGCGACCTCACCGACGACTGGCTGCCGGTGGCCGAGGCGGAGCGGTTCGTCGCCCGCGCCGGTGACTGCCACGCGCTGGTCGAGCCGACCAGCCGACTGGCCTCGTACCGGCCGGTGGACTGCGCCCGGCCGCACCTGGCGGAGACGTTCCACGTCGGGACCTTCACCGGCGCGACCGCGCGGCGCGAGCACCCGCCCGAGGCCGGGTCGGCGGCGCTGCGCGCCACGTTCACCGAGTGCGACCGCAGGGCCCGGGACTTCGTCGGCGGCGACTGGCGGGGCGGACGGCTGTCCGTACAGGCCACCCCGACCTCACCGGTGGGCTGGGCGGGCGGCAGCCGGTGGTACCGCTGCGACCTGTTCGTCCTCGACGAGGTCCACGGGGTCAACGGCGACAGCGACTCGGCGGTCCCGTACAGCGGCAGCCTGCGTGGTGCCCTGACCGGCGACTCGCCGGTCCGGCTCACCTGCTTCGACGAGGACGAGGGACGCCTCCTGCGGCAGGCCCCCTGCGCCGGGCCGCACCGCTTCGAGTACGCCGGCACCTGGACCGCCCCGGACGGCTGGCACGGCGAGGTGGACCGGGACGAGGAGACCGTGCACACCCGCTGCCGCCAGGTGATCGCGCGCTACGCCCGGGTACCGGTCGACGACGAGCTGCGCTACCGCACCGGGTCGGCGTACCGGCTGCCCTCGGCCCAGGCCTGGGCGCGCGGTGACCGGGGCGTGCGCTGCTTCTTCTGGTCCGGCGGCCGGCCACTGACCGGGTCGGTACGGGGCGGCGGGCCGGCGGTGCTACCGGTCAACTGACCGGGCCCGGGACCGGTGCCGGCGGACCGCGTCCCGGTTGGCGCACCCCGGCGAGCAGTACCGCTGGCGGCCGGTGCGACTGACGTCGGCGAACGGGCGGTCGCAGTCGGCGGACCCGCACCGGTCCAGCCGGTGCATACCCCGGCCGGCCAGGTGCAGCGCGGTCCCGACGCTGATCAGGGCGCGCAGCACCCCGGCCAGGGGCAGGTCCGGGTCGCGGTAGTGCAGGTGCCATCCGGTGCCGGCGTGGTCGGTGAGCCGAGGATGCGCCGACGCCTCCCGCAGCAGCGTGTTCAGCAGGGCGGCCCGGGCCGGCGGGTCGGCCGCGTCCACCACGGCCAGCCAGTCGGCCAGGAAGTCCCGGGTGGCGGCGAGGTCGGTGGCGGCGACCGGCACGTCCACCACGAGGCCGGCGGCCCGGCACCGCGCGGCCAGCTCGGGCGCGGTCTCCGGCGGGTGGACGACGAGGTCGAGGGCCAGCCGCACCGCGTCCGCACCGTAAGGGTTGATCTGCACAATGGCATTACACCATGCTGGCGTCATGTCGAGAACCGCCGCGCACCAGCACGCCAGCCGGACCACGTCGACCCACCGGACCAGCGAGGGCCGGGTGCACTACCAGCGCTGCGCCTGCGGGCGCTGGCACGTCCTGCTCACCGCCGTCGGGGAGACCCGCCCGCTCACCGCCGCCTGCCACCCCTGAGCGAGGCGACGGCCTTGTGACCGCCGGTAACACCGCGCCCGAGCGGTAACACCGGGTGACGGTGGGTCGGCGTCGAACGACATCGGACCGGCAGGGCGACCTGAGGGGACGATCCGAACCGAGTACGGTGGGTGACTCAGCGCGACGTATCGTGTTATTCTCCGACGTCGATCGACACCCTCGCGGACCCGGATCGGGTCGTGTCGCCACAGAAGGACGCCTCCCGATGTCGGCCGTGCCCGCGCCACCCGCTCCGTCGACCCCGCTGGACAGGCCGGCCGGCGGCGCGTTCACCCTGATATTCACCACGCTGCCCGCGCTGCTCCGGTTGACCTGCGGGCTGGCCGGCGCGGCGGTGGCGCTCACCGTCCGCACCCCACCCGTGCGGGTGCCCCTGCTCGTCGCCGCCGTGGTGGTGCTCACCTCCTGGTCGTTCTGGTACGCCGCGCACGCGCTGCGCCGGGGCCTCCGGCCGGCGCTGGTGCTCGGCGACGTCGCCCTCACCACCGCCGCCTGCCTGCTCATCCCCCACCTCGTCGCCCCCGAGGTGCTGCCCGGTGAGGGCAGTTGGGTCGCCGTCCTGGCCAGCACGACGGTGATCAACGCCCAGGCCACCGCGCCGCCACGCTGGTCGCTGCCGGCCGGGCTGCTGGTCACCGCCGGGTACGCGACCGGCGCGTCGTGGGCCGGGCAGGGCGGGGAGGCGCGGGCGCACGCGGCCACCCTGCTGGTCCAGACCGGCTGCACCGCGCTGATGACCTCGGTGATGCGGCGGCGGATCGGGCGGGCGGACCGCGCCTTCGCCGACTACCAGCGACTGACCCGGGAGGCGGTGGCGGCCCGCACCGCCCGGCAGGTGGAACGGCAGCAGAACCGCGACCTGCACGACACCGTGCTCGGCACGCTCACCATGGTCGGGCTCGGCGCGGTCCGGGAGGGCTCACCGGCCCTGCGCGACCGGTGCGCCGCCGACCTGCGCACCCTCACCGGCCCGACCGACCAGACCGACCCGCTGACCACGGCCGACGCGGCGAGAACGGCCGACGCGGCGAGAACGGCCGACGCGACGGACGGCACCCGGGCCGACCGCCCCACGGCGGCCCTGGACCACCGGCTACGTGCGGTGCTCGATCGGCTGCCCGACCTGCCGGTGACCGCGTCGCTGCCGCCGTGCCGGGTGCCGACGGCGGTCGCCGACGCGCTGGCGGCGAGCACCCGGGCCGCCCTGTCCAACGTGGTGCGGCACGCCCCCGGGGCGCGGGTCACGCTGCGCCTGACCGGCGCCCCGGCCGCCGTGGTGGTCGAGGTCACCGACGACGGCCCCGGCTTCGACCCCGGCAGGGTGCCGGCGCACCGGTACGGGCTGCGCGAGTCGGTACGCGGGCGCACCGAGGCCGTCGGCGGACGGGTGACGGTGCACAGCAGCCCCGGCGCGGGTACCCGGATCCGGCTGGAGTGGCCCCGTGCCGGTTGAGCCCCGTACGGTGCCGTCGGCCCCCGGCCCGCCCCCGGCGGAGCCGACGCTCGGCGCGCGACACCCCCCGACGGGCCCGCCCACCGGGGCGCGTACCGGACGGGGTCCGCTGCCCGGCGCCCGGTCGACGGCCCACCCGCCGGGGCCACCCACCCCGGCCCACCCCGGCACGGCTGCGCCCGGCGCGGGTGGGTCTCCGGCGGACCGGCCCGGCACGGGCGTGGCGCGGGCCTCGGAACGCGGCGGGCGGATCGTGGCGGTCACCATCGCGGCGGCGTGGCACGTGGCGATCGGCCTGCCCGCCGTCCTCGGCGGTTGGCCGCACCTGGCCGCCCCGGCGGTGGTGGCCGCCGGCTGGCTGGTCACCGCCGGGGTGGGCGCTCTCGCCGCCGGCCGGCTGCTGGCCGGGCGCCGGGTGCCGGTCCGCCGGCTGTCGGTGCTGCTGCTCGCGGTCGACGTGGCGGTCTTCGCCGCCGTCGGCCCGGACCAGCTCTTCACCGCCGCGAACTGGGCGTGGAGCACGCTGGGCTGGTTCTTCGTGCTGGTCTGCTGGGGACGCCGGGTCAGCCGGCTGGTCGTGCTGCTCGGCGCGCACTCGACGATCGCCCTCGGCGCGTTGTTCGGGCACGGCGCGACCGACCCGGCCGACCTGGCCCGGTACGCGATGTACGGCTACGGCACGGCGTCGCTGCCGGTGGCGGTCTTCTTCGGCAGCGCCGCGATCACCGCCCTCGCCCGGCAGCGGGCCGAGGCCGCCGCGACCGCGCACGCCGCGACGACGCAACGGGAGGCCGCCGAGCGGGCCCGGCGCGACCGACGGAACCGGCTCGCCCTGGTCGCCGACGACGCCGGGACGGTGCTCGCCGAGTTGGCCGCCGGGCGGGCCGACCCCGCCGACCCCGGGGTGCAGCGGCGCTGCGCGCTCGCCGCGGCCCGGCTGCGCCGGCTCATCGCCGAGTCCGACGACGTGCCCGACCCCCTGCTGCACGAGCTTCGGGCCGCCGCCGACCTGGCCGAACGAAACGGGATCCGGATCGACCTGGCCACCGTCGGCGTCCCCCCGGCGCTGCCGGTGCGGATCCGCCGCCGGCTCGCCGAGCCACTCACCACGGCGCTGGTCGACGCACGCGGCTGGGCCCGGCTCACCGTG
Organism: Micromonospora fluostatini; assembly: GCF_050410825.1. Taxonomy (NCBI): domain Bacteria; kingdom Bacillati; phylum Actinomycetota; class Actinomycetes; order Micromonosporales; family Micromonosporaceae; genus Micromonospora; species Micromonospora fluostatini. Next base: position 7,241,208 of record NZ_CP191251.1, on the reverse strand, counting down.
GTCTGCGGTCCGGACGAGGTGGTGGTCGGGCTGGTCACCCCGGACGACGGCGGCCCGGCGCACGGCACACCGGACGCCACCGGCCCGCCGGACCCGGGCCCGGACGACGACCAGGTGACGCACCTCGACGAGCGGGACGGGACGATCAGATGGACGCAGACCCGGTGGCGGAGCCGGTGAGCGGCACCCGGCCGGTGGGCGTGGCGATCGTGGACGACCACCCGGTGGTGATCGACGGGGTCCGCGCCTGGCTGGCCACCGAGCCCCGGCTCACCGTCCTGGCGACCGGGGACGATCCGGACGAGGTGCTGCGGGAGGCGCCGGAGGCCGACGTGGTCCTGCTCGACCTGCGGCTGCACGGCCGCATGGTGATCGACAAGCTGGCCGAGCTGAGCGCGGCCGGGCGTCGGGTGGTGGTCTACTCGGAGCACTCCGACCCGGCGACCATGCTCGCCGTGCTGGACGCCGGGGCGGTGGCGTTCCTCGCCAAGCACGAGGGGCGGGAGCACTGCGTGGCCACTGTCCTCGCCGCCGCCAGCGACCGCCCGTACGTGTCGCCGACCCTGGCCGGGGCGATGGTCGGTGACCCGCGACCGGACCGGCCGGCGCTGTCGGACAAGGAACGGGAGGCGCTGCTGCTGTGGTTCCAGTCGATGTCGAAGGCGTCGGTGGCCCGGCGGATGCAGATCAGTGAGCACACCGTGAAGCAGTACGTCGACCGGGCCCGGATCAAGTACACCCGGGCGGGCCGGCCGGCGGCGACCAAGGCCGCCCTGCTCGCCCGCGCGATCGAGGACGGCCTCGTCCGGCCGGAAGAGATCGGCAACTACCGGTCATACGCGGCGTACGACCGGCCGACCCCCTAACGGGTGTCATGACACCACAAACGGGGTGGGCGAAGCTCTCTTGACAGTCCCTCTGCGGCGGGAGGTCGACCCATGCGCGACGACGCGTACCCGTTCTTCATCGGCCCGCACCGGTTCGACGCGCCGGACGACGACGAGGGCCCGGTGCTGGACCGCCGGTACGAGGTGGTGCCGGAGTTCGGTGAGCGGGTCGCCGGCCGGTGCCGGCTGCGGGTGTCGGGGCACCTGCTCGGGCCGACCGAGGGGCGACGGCAGTGGGCGTTGCCGACGGCGGCGACGGTGACGGTCACCGACCGGCGGCTGGTGTACGTCTGCACCGGTCCGGCGCTGGCCCTGGTCGACACCGCCCGTCGGCGTCGCGCCCCCGCCGACGACGGCCCCCGGCAGCACGGCCCGACCGGCCGGGCCCGCCTGGTCACCGGTCAGCTCCGCTGGCAGTGGCCGTCCCGGCTCGAGCTGCGGCCCACCGGGGCGGGCGACGAGAACGAGCTGTTCGTGGTCTGCGACACGCTCCGCACGATCCGGCAGCCCACCCTGGCCCTGACCGGGCCGGCCGGGGAGGTCGCGGAGTTGGGCCGACAGCTCCGCCGGTTCGTGTCCACGTTCCGGCTGACCCGGCCGGAACTGGTCGAGCTCTCCCCGCCCGAGCGTGACGATCTGCTGCGGCAGGTGGGCCCGGCCCCCCTGCCGGCCGGCGCCCGGGTCGCGCTCGCCGGTGCGCTGCCCGTCGAGTTCCGTTCCCGCGACGACTACTACCGGGCCGGTCCCGGCCCGGCCGGGGCGGACTGGTCCGGCCCGACGGTCGGGCCCGGCCCGTCGGCCTCGCCCACGGGCCGCTCGACCTCGCCCACGGCCGCGTCGTCGCGGTCCGGCCCGTGGGCGCGCCCGGCCCGGTCGGCGCAGCCGAGCCGTCCCGGCTCGGCCTGCTGACCGCCGCCGCAGCACCCGGAGGCGGTGCCGGTCAGCCGGGTGGCCGTCAGGCGGTGACGGGTCAGGCGGGTGCCGGGCCAGGCGGGTGACGGGTCAGGCGGTCGGGGTGCGGTCGCCCCGGGCGTCCAGCTCGGCGGCCTCCTCCGGGGTGGGCGCGGTGCCGCCCAGGTGGGCGGGCTGCCACCAGGTCTCGTCCGGCCCGGACGGGGTCTCCGGGTACTCCCGCTGGGCCCGGTCCACCAGGGCGCTGAGCCGCTCGGTCAGCGCGGCGGCCATCGCCGGGCTGTTCGGGTAGTCGGCCGGGTCCATCGGCTCGCCGACCAGGATGGTGACCGGGGTGTGCCGGCGGGTGAGGGTGCGCGGGCGGCCCTTGGTCCAGAGCCGCTGGGTGCCCCAGAGCGCGGTCGGCAGCACCGGCACCCCGGCCATCCGGGCCATCCGGATGCTGCCGCTCTTGAGTTCCTTGACGGTGAACGACCGGCTGATGGTGGCCTCCGGGAAGACGCCGACCACCTCGCCCTGCCGCAGCGCCTCCACGGCCGCGCGGAACGAGCTGGCCCCGGCCTGCCGGTCCACCGGGATGTGCTTCATGCCCCGCATCAACGGACCGGAGATCCGGTGCGCGAACACCTCCTGCTTGGCCATGAACCGGACCATCCGCTTCGACTTCAGGGCACCGAGGCCGCAGAAGATGAAGTCGAGGTAGCTGATGTGGTTGCTCGCCATCACCGCCCCGCCGGTCCGTGGCACGTGGTGCGAGCCCTCCACGGTCAGGCGCAGGTCGAGCACCCGGAACATCGTCCTGGCGGCGGCGATCACGGGCGGATACACGAGTTCCGGCATGCGGCGACAGTACCCTGTTGCCCCGGGCGTCGAACCGGCGCGGAGCGGGGTGTCCCGGAGCAGGTCAGAACGGCCGCGCCGGGTCGCGCCGGCGCGGGTCAGGCCCGCCGCAGCACCCCGGCGCCCAGCAGTCCACGGAGCAGGGTCACCCCCGCCGCCTCGGCCAGGCCGAGCTGCCGGGCGGTCCGTGGTGTGGACCCGTCGGCCAGCCAGGCGGCGACCGGCTCGGCGGCCGGCGGGTCGAGCAGCAGCGCGCTGTCGGCCAGGTGCAGCCGCAGCCGCCCGTCGGGCAGCTGGTCGGTCCCGCAGACCGCCTCCGGCACCGGCCGCAGCGGGGTGTCCGGGCCGAGCGGGGCGCCCAGCACCGTCTCCACCGGCCGGCGTTCCGGCTCCAGGAAGTACCGCCGCCACCGCCCCGCCAGCCGGTCGGCGGTCGCGTCCCGGTCCAGGTCGCCGAGGGCCGCCGCCAGCAGGTCGACCACCTCGGCGACCACCTCCCGGCGTAGCTGCGGGTCCTGGCCGAAGCCCCACGGCAGGTCCCGGCGGAACCGCTCGTCGCCGTCGAGGGTACGGACCAGTTCGGTGGCCACCCAGTACGGCGTGAGCGGCGGCAGCGACAGGCTCAGGTGCAGCGAGTGCTCGTCGGTGGCGAAGCCGTTGTGGATCCAGCCGCGCGGCACCCAGAGCACGTCGCCGGGGCGCAGCACCGCCTCCAGCACCGGCTCGGCGAACTGCCGCCGGTGCTCGTCGGTGACCATGGCCGCCCGGAACGGCTGGTGTTCCAGCGGGTCGGTGACGATCGGCGGGCTGAGCTGCCAGGTCTTGCTGCCGGCGGTCTGCGCGATCAGCACCGAGTGGGTGTCGTGGTGGTGGGCGAAGCCCTGCGCCCCGGCCGGCGTCAGGTAGGCGTTCGCCTGCACCGGCACCCCGACCTCCCGGCTGAGCTGCCGGCACAGCCGGCCCACCGGCGGCCAGGTGCGGTGCAGCGACTCCAGCACCAGCGTCGCCCCCCGGTCGAGCAGCGCGGTCAGCTCGGCCGGCCGGACCACGTCGGAGAAGCCGGGCTGGGTGGGGCGCTGCCCCCAGGTGTACGCGGTGGCCGGTTGCCGCTGGCCGCCGAGCACCACGCTGAGCATGCTGGCCCGCAGCGACCCCTCGGCGAGCAGGGTGTCCACCGAGGCCAGCGGGAGCAGCTCGGTCACCGGCTCCGGCGGCTGGTGCCAGACGACCGGCTCGGTCGGCGGGTGCGCGCGGAACTTCTCCGGGTCCGGCACGAGCCGGGCGAGCACGGACGACATGGGTTCCTCCTTCGAATGCGGCCGGCGGCGGGTCGGGTTCGGCGGCGGGACCGGTCGCGGAGAGCGGCCGGTCAGGCCGGTACCGGCTCGGCGGGGGCGGGGGCGCGGGCCAGTTCGGCCCGGATCGGCCGGGCCAGCGACAGCCCCGCGCAGCCGAGCAGGCAGCAGGTGATCAGGGCGTACGCCGCCGACGGGCCGGCGGCCTGCCACACCGCGCCGACGACGACGGAGCCGAACGGGTAGAGCAGGGAGCCGACGAGCAGCATCGCGCTCTGGGTACGGCCCATCACCTCGTCCGGGACGATCCGGTACATCCGGGCGGTGAGCAGCACCACCAGCACCGGTCCGACCGCCGAGAGCAGGGCCAGGCAGGCGACGGTGACGGTCACGTCGGGGCGGACCGCGACGGCGGTGGTGAGCAGGACGGCGACCACCCCGGCCGCGAGCAGCACCGGGTACGGCCGGTCGCCGGCCAGCCGGGGCGCGGCCAGCGCGCCGAGCAGCGCTCCGGCGGAGACGGCGGCGGTGGCCGCCCCGATCACGGTGCCCGAGGTGCCGGCGGACTCCAGCAGCGGCACGATGCCGAAGAAGGCCCCGGCGGTCGCGAAGTTGAGCAGCGCGGCCCAGAGGGTCATGGTGCGCAGGAACCGGTGCCGCACCACGAAGCGCAGCCCGGAGCGGATGCCGGCGAGCATCCCGTCGGCGGTCGCCGCCGCCCCGCCGCCGAGCGGGGTGGTGATCCGGACGGTGAGCCAGGCGCAGGCGAGGAAGGTCACCCCGTCGAGCAGGAACGGCAGCCAGGGGGCGACCGCCCACAGCGCCCCGCCGACGATCGGCCCGGCCATCCCGGCCGCGTAGCTGCGCGCCTCGTTCAGCGCCACGGCCGGGGTCAGTTCGTGGTCGTCGACCAGCCGGCGCAGGGCCGCCCCGGCCGCCGGGTTGTAGATCGCGCTGACCAGCCCGTCGAGCACCCCGACGGCGACCAGCATCCACAACTGCGCCTGCCCGAGCAGGAGCAGCACGGCCGGGGCGGTCCAGATCGCCGCCTTGGCCACGTCCACCGCGACCATCACGGTCCGGCGGTCCCAGCGGTCGGCGAGCACCCCGGCGGGCAGCCGGGCGGCGTTGAGGGTGACCAGGCGGACGGTGCTGACCAGCCCGGCGGCCCAGAGCGAGCCGGTGAGCGTGAGCACCATCAGCGGCAGGGTGACGTCCCCGGTCCGGCTGCCGAACTGGGACAACGCCTGCCCCCACCAGTACCGGGCGAAGTCCGGCCGGGCACGCAGCAGGGACAGGCGGCCGGTCACGGCAGGTCGGCCCAGCGTTTGCCGATGATCTCGGCGGTCCGGGCCGGTTGGGGCATCGGCCGGCTCTCCGCGAAGCTGCGGTCGAACATCCGGTACGCCTCCTCCCGTTCCGGGGAGACCACGGTGTGGCCGAGGTCGCGCAGCCGGTCCACCGCGTCCCGGGTGGTCTCCGCCGACCACATCACCGGGTCGGTGTGCGGGAAGAACAACGCCGGGTCCGGGTGGGCGAGCAGCGCGGTCAGGGCCGGTGTCGAGGCGAGCCCGAGGGCGGCGCAGACCAGGAAGTTGGTGGTCGCCGGGCAGACCACCAGCAGCCGGGCGGTCCGGCCGAAGCCGACCGGGTTGAACCGCCGGTCGCCGGGCTCGACCACCTCGTCGGCGAGCCAGCGCAGCGCGTCCGGGTTGACGAAGCCGAGCGCCGAGCGGGTCAGCAGCAGCCGGACCGGGGCGTCCACCACCCGCCGCCACGCGGCCAGGTGCGCCGGCAGGCCGAGCGCCCCGCTGGCCCCGGTGCAGACCACCCCGAGATGGGTACGCTCACCGGCCATCGCGCACCCCCGGCAGCGGGCGGCCGTACCGCAGGTCGGCGGTGGGCGTACCGTCGGCGAGCCGGCGCAGGAACAGGGCCACCCCGGCCGCTCCGGTGGCCACGTCGGCGCTGTACCGCACCAGGCCGGAACCCGGCACGGCGACCCCGTCGGGGCCCCGGCGGCACACCGCGCAGATCGCCGCGACCAGGGGTTCCAGTGCGGCGTCGACCTGCGGCTCGGCGGGCAGCACCGCCCGCACGTCGAGCAGCATCTCGCCGATGCTGGCACCGCCGGTGAAGAGTCCGGGTTGGACGGTGACCGGGGTGACCAGGCCCCGGACCATCCGGGGCAGCAGCTCGCGCAGCCGCTCGTCCCCGGTGGCGGCGAGCAGCGCGGTGACCGCCATCGCCACCCCGGAGCCGCCCCGGGAGTAGTACGGCTCGTAGGCGACCCCGCCGACGTGGGCGTTGTACCCGAGGCCGCCACAGGCGCGGACCTGTCCCCGGTCGAGGTCGTGGCCGAGCGCGCGGCGGGCGGTCCGCAGGTGCTGGCGCTGCCCGGTGGCGACGGCGAGGGCGGTGAGGAAGCCGGCGACGCCGGAGGAGCCGTACAGGTAGCCGATCGAGCGGGCGGTGCCGGCCTTCGGCGCCCACCACAGCCCGGAGCCGTCGTCCTCGGCCTCGCGGCGCAGCGTGGTCGCCACGGCCTGGGCCCGGTCGAGGTACGCCGGGTCGCCGGTGAGGTCGGCGGCGGCGAGCAGGGCCAGCCCGATGCCGGCCCGGCCGGTGGCCACGTCGGCAGGCAGGTCGGGGTCCCGGACGGCCCGGACGGCGGCCGATTCGAGCAGGTCGGCGGCGCGCTCCGGGGCGCCGAGTTCGAGCAGCGCGACGCCGATGCCGGCCGCCCCGACGTACAGGCCGGGGGGCAGCGGGCGGCCCGCGTCGAGGCGGCGGTGCACCCAGGCGAGGTGGTCGGGGTCGACGCCGCCGTCGAGGTGCCGCAGCGCGCGCAGCACGCCGGTGGCGCCCCAGGCGACGGAGAGCGGGTTGGTCCGGAACAGTTCCGGGTCGGCCGGGAAGAGCCGGTCGGCGCGGTCCGGGGTGGCGCCGGCCCGGATGTGCCGGGCGATGTCGGCGGCCACCCGGCCGGGGTCCCCCGGGTCGACCGCTTCGGCGGCGTCGCCGGCCGGCCCGGCGGTCGAGGCGTCCCCGGCCGGCCCTGCGGTCGAGGCCCGGGGGCCGGACCCGGTGCCGCTCCCGGCGGTGGGTGCCGGGCCGGGGCGGGTGGTGGCGGGGCGGATGCCGGGGACGCCGCGTTCCAGCGCGGCCAGCAGCGAATCGGTGTCCCAGCCGACGAGCCGGCCGGCGTGCGCGATGCTCCGCCCCGCCGCCGCCGGGTCCAGCCCGAACAGCGAGTTGCGCGGGGCGATGCAGGCGGCCTCGACGGCGGCGACGGCGAACCGCAGCCACTGCTCGTGGTCGGACCAGGCGGGCGAGTCGGGTGCCGGGGCGAAGCCGGCGGTGCGCTGGTACCGGTGCGGGTCGCTGCCCACCTCCCGGCCGGACTCGAAGTCGATGAGTCGCAGGCTGTCGTCGCCGTCGACGATGATGTTGCTCAGCGAGACGTCGTTGTAGACCACGCCGTGGTCGAGGCAGGCGTCCAGGGCGGCCCGCAACTGGGCGAGCAGCGACGCGACCCGGGACCGGTACGTGGCGTGGGTGCCGGCGTCGCGGTGTCCCTGGGCCAGCGGCTGGTTGCGGCCGAGCCAGACCTGGAGGGTGATCCCCGGCATCCGTTCCTGCACGAGGAAGGTGTGCTCCCAGACCGTGGCCAGTTCCAGGGCGCGCGGGGCGACCCCGGTGCCGGCCAGCTTCTCCAGGTACCGGTGCTCCCGGTGCAGCCGCTCGACGGCGTCGGAGCCGTCCGGCGCGATCGCGGTGTGCGGGCGGGCCTCCTTGATCACCACGTCCCGGCCGTCCGGGCCGGTCGCCGCGTACACCCCGCCGGCGGTGGTGTGCCGCAGCACGCCGGTGATCCGGTACCGGCGCAGCAGGTCCGAGCCGGCGGCCGGGTCGTCGGCCTCGGCCGGGGGGAAGGGGTCGTCGCCGGCCCACGGCGGCGGGGCGAACCGGGGCGCCCGGTCGTCCTGCCAGACGGTCCCGTCCGGGCCGGTGACCTCGGCGGTGGCGTGGCCGTCGGCGTCGATGCCGCCGCCGGAGCGGAAGGTGCCGTACCGGTAGTGCACGACGCGGCTGTCCCGGTACCGACGGTCGCTGAGGATGTACGGGCCGTCGAAACCGGCCAGCCGCCGGGCGAGCCGGTCGGCGAGGCGCAGCGCGTGCGCGGTCGACTCGGGGTAGACGGTGACGGCCTTGCCCGCCCCGCCCCGGGGCCACCAGCGGGCGACCTGGGACAGGGCGAGGGCCGAGTCCCGGACGCACTTGAAGTTGAACGCCTCGACCTCGTACTCGTCGACGACGGCGGCGAGGACGGCGGCCACGTCGGCGGGACGGCTGGAGACGTGCAGTTTCCACCCGTACGCCGGCAGGTCGGCCATCGGCCGGGGCAGGCAGCGGGCCCAGATGCCGGAGGTGTCCACCGGGGCGTCGCCACCGAGCCGGCGCTCGACGAGGGCCAGCAGGTCGTCGGCGGGCAGGCGGTGTTCGAGGCGCTCGAAGTGCAGCGGGTCGCTCACCGTGTACGCCCGCAGGGAGTCCATGAGTCGCAACGCAACCTCCGTCGGGTGGGTGGGGACGTCCTGGGGTGGCGGGGCGGACGGGGGGCGCCCGGGACCCGTCGGTAGCGCGGGTCCCGGGCGCGGCCCGTTCAGCAGGTGAAGCTGACCCCGCTGCCGTCGGTGATCGGGGCCTCGGGGAGGAACTCCGCGTCCTCGGTCTCCACGACCTGCAGCTCCAGAACCTCGTGCATCATGGCGATCTCCTTGAGTCGGTGGTGCGGGAATTCCGTCCGATCGGATGTCCACAGCCAAGCCCGCCACATCAAGATCATCAATGGTCGTACCGGAAAGGTGGGGGTTGGCCGACGAACCTGCGGGGTGCCCGCCGGGCGGGCCGCCGACCGGTACGGGACGGTTGGGGCGTGCGGCGGGACGGACCGGGGACACCCCGCATCCCCAACGGAAATGTTTTTCGTGTTCTGAACTCGTGGGTGGCGGAAAGCGTCGATCTCCGGGGTCCACCACGCCGACGCTGACCAGCGCGGACGGCGGGGCCGACGAGCCGAGCGACACCCTCCGATGGTCACCGAGCGTCACCGGCACGGTTGGACGGAGCACCGCGCCGACTGGTACGCATCTAGTCAGGACAGTCGTATCGACATCGCCGGACGTGCGGGGGCCGCCTGGCGCACGAGCTTCGTGGAGCCGCCGACGATGACGAATCCGCAGGCCCTCGTGGGCCGTACCGACGAACTGCGGCACCTGGTCGGATGTCTGCCGCACCCCGACCGGCCCGCCGGCCGCACCGCCTTCGTGCTCGGCGACGCCGGCACCGGCAAGTCACGCCTGGTGACCGAGCTGGGACGACGGGCCCGCGCCAACGGGCTGACCGTCCTCACCGGACGCAGCAGTCCCACCGCCGGCCTGGCCCCCTGCCGGCCGTACTGCGAGGCGTTCTCCGCGCTCTCCCGTACGGCCGGGATGCCCACCGACCCGGAGCTGGAGCCGCTGCGTCCGGTGCTCGGCGGGCTGGTGCCCGAGTGGGCCCGGTACGCCGAACTCGGGCCGGCCGACTCCCCGCTGGTGCTGGCCGAGGCGGTGCTGCGCCTGCTCCGGGTGGTCGGCCGGCGGCACGGCTGCCTGCTCGTGCTGGAGGACCTCCAGCACGCCGACGAGGTGACCCTCACCGTCACCGAGTACCTGGTGGACAACCTCACCGACCAGCCGGCCGCCCTGGTCGGCACGGCCCGCGCCGGTACCGGGCCCGCCGTCGACCTCGCCGAGACCGCCGGCCTGCGGCGCACCGCCCGCCTGCTGCACCTGGACCGGCTCGGCGCCCCCGAGGTCGGCCTGCTGGCCGCCCACTGGCTCGGGGTGCGACCCGACCGGGTGCCGGCGGGTGTCCTGGAGCGGCTGCACGCCGACGGCGACGGCAACCCGTTCGTGGTCGAGGAACTGCTCGGCGCGCTGCTCTCCGCCGGGGTGCTGGTCCGGCGGGGCGACCGTTGGGAGGTCACCGACGAACCCGCCCGGCTGCTGCCGCCGACCGTGGTCCGCAGCCTCGACCAGCGCCTGCGCCCCGTCCCGCCACCGGTGCACCGGGCGCTGCGCGCGGCGGCCCTGCTCGGCGCGGACTTCCCCGTCGACGTGCTGCGGGCCGCCCTGGCCGTCGACGAACCGACCGTGTGGGACCTGCTCGGCCAGGCCACCGACCACCGGTTCGTCCGGGCCGACGACGACGCCCCCGGCCGGTACCGGTTCCGGGCGGCGTTGGCCCCCGACGCGCTGCTGGCCCCCCTGACCGTCGCCGAACGGCGGGACCTGGCCGGCCGGCTCGCCGACGCGGTGCAGGCCCGGCTGCCCGACCCGGCGACACCGTGGCTGCCGTACCTGGCGACGCTGCGGTACGCCGCCGGCGACCGGGCCGGCGCCGCCGGGCTGCACGCCGAGGCGGGCCGCGCCGCGCTGGCCCGGGGCAACGCCCGGCACGGCGTCGACCAGCTCACCCGGGCGTGGGAGCTGACCGGGGACGAGCCGCCGGCCGTCCGCGCCGACCTGCTGGACGCGCTGCTGGTGGCGCTGATCGAGACGGGCGACCCGCACCGGGCGCTCGGCCTCGGTACGGCCCTCGACGGCCTGGCGGAGACCGTGCCGCCGGCCCGGCTCGCGCTGCTCCAGGCCCACCTGGCCCGCGCCGCCGGGCTCACCGGCCGGCTCCGGGACGGGCTGTCCCTGGTCCGGCTGGCCCGCCGCACCCTCCGTCCGGCCGGCGACGGGAGCCCCGCCGACCCGGCGCCGGCGCTCGCCGCGCTGGACCTCGTCGAGGCCCGGCTGCTGCACCAGTTGCCCGAGCCGGCGTCGGCGGAGCGGATCGCGGAACTCGCCGACCGCGCCGGCCGCACCGCGCGGGACCGGCACCGCCCCGACCAGCTCTGCGCCGCGCTGGAGGTGCAGGCCCTGCTGGCCGCCCGGACCGACGCCGCCCGGTCCCGGTCGGCCTTGCAGGCGATGCTGCACGAGGCCGAGCGGCACGACCTGCCGTGCTGGCGGCTGCGCTCACTGGTCCACCTCGCCACCGAGTACGCCTGGCGGGAGGGCTCCCCGGAACGGCTCCGCGCGGTCCGGGCGGAGGCCGTCCGGACCGGGCACCGGACCCTCACCGCCGACCTGGACGGCACCGCCGCGATGGTCGCGGCGCTGCACGGCGAGTACGACCGGGCCGACACCCTCGCCGAGCGGGCCCGCCGGACCGCCGAGCGCGCGGGCCACCCCGGCGTGGCCCGGTACGCCGCCCTCGCCGCCGCCGTCGCCGCCGGGCACCGGGGGCGACGCCGCGAGATGGCCGGGCACCTGGCCCGGTTCCACGACGACGGGGGCGCTCCGCCCTGGCACCTGGCGACCGCGACCGGCCTCGCCGAGGCGTGCTGCGCGGTGCTGGATGAGGACCGGCCCCGCGCCGTCGACCTGCTCGACGCGGCCCGCGCCACCGGAGCCCCGCACGCGTACGACCTCTCCGGCGGGTACGGCCTGTGGCTGCTGCTCGGCACACTGGACGGCTGGCTCGACCGGGCCGGATACCGCAGCGTCGCCGCCACACCCCAGGCCGGCCTGCGCTGGAACCGGCAGTTCGTCGCGGCGGCCGAGGCGGTCCGGGCCGGCCGGGAGGGCCGGCCGGAGCGGGCCGTCGCCGCCTTCCGGCGGGCCCTGGAGGCCGCCGGCCCCTTCCCGACGGCCCGGCACCTGCTGCTCCGGCTGGTCGGGGAGGCCGCCCTGGCCGACGGGTGGGGCCCGGCCGCCGAGTGGGTCCGCACCGCCGAGGAACACTTCCTCGACCACGGCCTGCCCGCGCCCGCCGCCGCCTGCCGGGGGCTGCTGCGCCGGGCCGGGCTCCCGGTCGCCCAACGACGGCGGGGCTGCGAACGGATCCCCCACCCGCTGCGGGTGGCCGGGGTGACCGCCCGCGAGTTCGAGGTGCTGGTGCTGCTGGCCGGGCGGCTGCGCAACGCCGAGATCGGCCGGCGGCTGTTCATCTCCGACCGGACCGTGGAGAAGCACGTCACCAACCTGCTGGTCAAGGTCGGCAAGTCGACCCGGCTGGAACTGGCCGACTTCGCCACCGCCACCGGCCTGGTCAGCGCCGCCGCCGACGGTTGACGGGCCGGACCCGCCGGGGTGCCGACGGTGCCGTCGGGCCGGCACCCGGCGGTGCCGGTGGGGCCGCCCCCGGTGCGACCGGCACCGGGGGCGGCGGGGCTCACTCGGCCAGGCGGTGCAGCTCCATCCGGCCCCGGGCGAAGGCGTCGACCCGTCCCCAGCGGCCGGGGATGTCCAGCACCTCGATCCGGCCCATGCCCACCGGCAGGCGCGGCTCGACCGCCAGGTGCCCCTCGTGCGGCTCGATGCCGAGCATGGTGCGCAGCAGCAGCATCGGGGTGCCGGTCGACCACGCCTGCGGGCTGCACGCCGTCGGGTACTCCACCGGGAACTTCGTCAGCTCGCGGCGGTAGCCGCCGAACGCCTCCGGCAGCCGCCCGTCGAAGTAGCTGGCGGCGGCGATGATCCCGTCGGCGATGGTGGCCGCCTCCTCGGCGAAGCCGTACCGGCGCAGCCCCCAGGCGATGAAGGAGTTGTCGAACGGCCAGATCGTGCCGTTGTGGTACCCGATCGGGTTGTACCGGATCTCACCCTCGGCGAGGGTACGCACCCCCCAGCCGGAGAAGAGCCGGGGACCGACCAGGTGTTCGGCGATCTTCGCCGCCCGGGACTCCTCGACGATGCCGCTCCACAGCAGGTGCCCGATGTTGGAGCTGAGCACGTCCGCCTGGCGCCCGTCGGCGTCGAGGGCGAGCGCGTAGAACTCGCCGTCGGCCACCCAGAAGTCCCGGTTGAACCGCTCCTTCAGCTCGGCGGCCTCCCGTTCCAACTGGTCGGCGTAGTGCGGGTCGTCCCAGAACTCCCGGGCCAGCCGGGCCGCGCGCACCTTCGCGTCGTACGCGTACCCCTGGACCTCGCAGGTCGCCCGGGGGAAGCCCGGCAACTGCCCGTCCCGGTACGAGATGGAGTCCCAGGAGTCCTTCCAGCACTGGTTCTCCAGACCGGTGTCGGTGTTGCGCCGCTCGTACCAGATGTAGCCGTTGCCGACCAGGTCGGCGTAGTCGTCGATCCACCTCAGCGCGGCCCGGCACTCCCGTTCCAGCTCCTTGACCAGCGCGCCGTCCCCGCTCCACCGCTCGTACTCGTCGAGCAGCACCACGAAGAGCGGGGTGGCGTCCACCGAGCCGTAGTACGGCGAGTGCGGCTGCTCCTCGAACGCGGCCGTCTCGCCGTACCGGATCTCGTGCAGGATCCGGCCCGGGTCCTCCTCCCGGAAGTCGTCGAACCGGGTGCCCTGCACCGAGGCCAGGATCCGCAGCGTCGTCCTCGACAGGTCGGGGGCGAACGGCAGTACCTGCAGACAGGTGAGCAGGCTGTCCCGGCCGAACAGGGTCATGAACCAGGGCAGGCCGGCGGCCGGTACGGTCTGGCCGGGCATAGTCAGCGGGGAGAACCGCAGCGCGGCCAGGTCCACCAGGCTCCGCTGGTACGTGCGTCCCAGGTGCTCGCACTCGGAGTTGACCTTCGGCGCGGCGGCGATCCACTCCTCCAGGTCGTGCTGGAGCGCCAACCGCTCCGGACCGTGCGTCTGCACCCCCATCCGCAGGTCCCGACCCCCCGGCCCGATCGCGGCGGTCTGCACGTTGATCTCGGTCGACCACTCCTCGTTGGGTTCCAGGTGGACCGTGTACGCGAAGCCGCGCTGGTCGAAGCGGGCCGTCTCGGAGCTGGCGATCGTCGTCTCCCGCCGGAAGTTCCCCCGCCGGTAGCCCAGCCGCAGCCGGTCGGCCTCGACCTCGGTGTAGTGCTCGCCCTTCTTGTTGACGATCTCGTCCTTGACCTGGAAGAGGTCGGCGAAGTCGGAGCCGGCGTCCATCCGGATCTCCAGGTCCACCGCCCGCTCGTCGTGGTTGAGGATGGTGATGGTCTCCCGGAAGCTGGCCCCCACCGCCCGCTCCCTGATGATCGACAGCTTGGCGTCGATGTAGTGCGTCGCCAGCCCCGGCACCAGGAAGAACCGCGCCTCGTAGTACTGGAGGTCGTCGTAGGAGAGCGCGTTGAGCCGTTCCCCGTTGATGGTCAGCACCCAGCGCGACAGGAACCGCGTGTCGATGGAGAACAGCCCGGTCGGCTCGCTCGGCGTCGCCTCGATGTCCCCGGTGTCCTCCGAGACCACGAAGGTGTTGCCGTCCAGGATCCGGATCGTGTTGCTCTGCACCATCAGCCCGCCTCCCTCGCGAAGAGCCGCCGTGGTCCCCGGGAGTCCGGCGGGCCGGGGAACAACCGTTCGATCTGCACCACCAGCCGGGCGTCGCCGGTGACCGTCATGTCCCCGCGCAGCAGCGCCGCGATCCCGTCCTCCCGGCCGGCCGCCATCTGCTCGAACAACGCCGGGCTGGTCCAGACGACCGTGTCGGCGTCCCGGTCCTCCCGGCTCACCCGGATCCGCCCCCGGTCGACCTGGATCAGCCAGTGCGTGGTCTGGGCGTCCTCGTGCAGGTCGAAACGGAGAGTCCCGGAGATCTTCTCCAGCAGCGGCTCGAACCCCCGCCGGTCCAGGTCCTCGAAGAACCTGGTGGTCGCGTCCACCATTGGTCCACCCCCTACGGCGTCGGGGAACGGGTCCCCGCCGTGAGCGGGCCCAACCTCACCCGCTCGGGGTGAGCCCGATCGGCCCTCGGACCCCGTGGGGACGACGGTCGCCACGGAGCGCGGCACGCACGCGCCGGCCCCCGCGTGGGCGGGGGCCGGCGGTCCGCGGCGGACGGGCTCAGTTGTTCGGGTCGTCGGCGCTGATGTCCGCCAGCACCGACTGCGGTTCGCGTTCCACCGCGAGGTCACCCATGGACACCAGCCCCACCAGGCGGCCGTCGTCGACGACCGGCAACCGGCGTACCGCGTAGGTACGCATCAGGTCGGCGGCGGAGACCGCGTCGTCGTACGGGCTCACGGTGATCACGTCCCGGCTGACGACCTGGTTGAGCCGGGTGCTCTCCGGATCCAACTGCTCCGCGACCCCTCTGACCGTGATGTCCCGGTCGGTGATGATGCCGGCCACGCCGCCGTCGGCGGTCACCACCACGTCACCGATCGCACTGTCCCGCATCACCCGCGCGGCGGCGACCAGCGTGTCGTTGCCGTCCATCGTCACCAACCGGGTCGTCATGAACTCTCCGACCGTCGTCATGGTGCTCCCCTCTCGGTGTCGGCAACCCGCCGTCTACCCGGACGCCCCGAGGGGTAACACGCGGCGCGACGGCCGTCGGCGGATCCGTCCCGGCGGGGTGGCGCGACGGGACGGCCGGCGAGGGATGGTCAGCCGCGCGACGGCAGGCCGTACAGGCGCTCGACGTGCAGCCGCAGCACCAGCCGGCGGTCGGCGACCATGGCCCGGCGGTAGTCGTCCCAGTCCGAGTGCTCACCCGCCAGCGCCCGGTAGAGGTCGACCAGCTCCTCGACGGTGGCGTCGTGCGGGTCGGTCGCGGCCGGGGTCAACTCCGCCCGCCCCTCGGCCACCGCGTACGTCCAGCCGTCGTCGCTGCCGACGTGGAAGCTGGCGCGGGGGTCGCGGCGCAGGTTCGCGGTCTTGGCCCGCCCGTCGGTCACCGAGACCCGGATCACCCGCTGCTGCGGGTCGTAGCCGTACATCACCGTGGACAGTTGCGGGCGGCCGTCGCGCTTGAGCGTGGCGAGCACCCCCAACCGCTGGCCGGCGACCAACTCGGACAGGGCCTGCTGGGTCTGCTGATCCGTCACGGCGTCCTCCACCTCACGCGATCGTCCCGGCCCTCCATCCAAACACGGACGGCGGGCCGGGACGGGCAACCGCGTACAGGCAGCCCAACGGCGACCGGCGGCGGGCGGCAGCCCGACGGCGACCGGCCGCGCGGGTCAGCGGCGCTCGGCGGCGACCAGCTCGGCGAGCTGCACCGCGTTCAGCGCGGCGCCCTTGCGCAGGTTGTCGTTGGAGCAGAACAGGGCGAGGCCGTGCTCGACCGTCTCGTCGGCCCGGATCCGCCCGACGTACGTCGGGTCCTGGCCGGCGGCCTGCAACGGGGTCGGCACGTCGGCCAGCGCCACCCCGGGCGCTCCGTCGAGCAGCTCCACGGCCCGCTGCGGACTGATCGGCCGGGCGAACCGGGCGTTGATCTGGAGCGAGTGCCCGGTGAAGACCGGCACCCGGACGCAGGTGCCGGAGACCTTCAGCTCCGGCAGCTCCAGGATCTTGCGGCTCTCGTTGCGCAGCTTCTGCTCCTCGTCGGTCTCGGCCGAGCCGTCGTCGACGATCGAGCCGGCGAGCGGGAGCACGTTGAACGCGATCGGCCTGGCGAACGAGCGGGGCGCGGGGAACTCCACCGCCGTACCGTCGAAGGCCAGCCCGGTGGCGTGCTCGACGACCTTGCGGACCTGCTCGTCCAGCTCCTCGACGCCGGCCAGCCCGGCGCCGGAGACCGCCTGGTACGTCGAGACGACCAGGCTGACCAGCCCGGCCTCGGCGTGCAGCGGACGCAGCACCGGCATGGCCGCCATCGTGGTGCAGTTCGGGTTGGCGATGATGCCCTTGGGGCGTACGGCGACGGCGTGCGGGTTGACCTCGGCGACGACCAGCGGCACCTCGGGATCCATCCGGTACGCCGAGGAGTTGTCGATCACCACCGCGCCGGCCTCGGCGACCCGGGGGGCCAACTCCTTCGCCGTGCCCTTGCCGGCGGAGAAGAGCACGATGTCCAGCCCGCGGTAGTCGGCGGTGGCCGCGTCCTCCACCGGGACCTCGCCGCCCCGCCACGGCAGGGTCCGCCCCGCCGACCGGGCGGAGGCGAACAACCGCACCTGCTCCGCCGGGAACTCACGCTCCGCCAACACCTGCCGCATGACGCCACCGACCTGGCCGGTCGCGCCCACAATGCCGATCCTCATGCCCGCGAGGCTACCCAGCCCGCCGGCCACACGGGGAACGCTTTCCCACCGCCCGGACCCGCCCCGACCTGCTACGAACGGTTCGACCGCGCCGCACCGGCCGCAACGACACCCCGCACACGCCCACCGGGGCCGAAGGATCCCCCGTCACCCCCGCCCCGCACCGCAACTTCCCGCTCCACCCCGTTCCGCCCCCGCCCGCCGGCCACCTGGCCCCGAGCGACCAATATCACCCCACCCCGCCCTGCCCGCCCGTGTCGGTCGAGGGGATGTCGGCCGTGTCGGACCCGACGTCCGGCGCCGGCATCCCTGATCGACGCGGGGAGGGCAGGGGTGGGCGGGTCAGAGGGTGGGGTCGGTCAGGGGGGCGAGGCCGGCGGCGGTGAGTTCGTCGCGGATGACCGCGGCGTCACCCTCGACGACCAGGGTGAGCGCCTCCGGGTGCAGGTGGGCGGCGGCAGCGGCCGAGACCTGGTCGACGTCGGCGGCGAGCAGGTCCGCGCGCAGCCGGGCGTGGTAGTCGTCCGGCAGGTCGTGCACCACCAGGGTGGTCAGCGCCGAGGCGATCGACCGGGGGCTCTGCAACTCCACCGAGAGCTGGCCGGCCCGCCAGGAGCGCGCCACCGCCAGCTCGTCCTCGGTCACCCCACCGACCTGGGTACGGGTGATCTCGCCGACCGCCTCGACCAGGGCCGGCGCGGTGACCGCCGTCTGCACCCCGGAGCTGACCATGAACCGGCCGAACCGGCGGGACGTGCCGAACTCGCCCCGGATGCCGTACGTGTAGCCACGCACCTCGCGGATCAGGTGGTTGAGCCGGGAGGTGAACGCCCCGCCGAGCACCGTGCCGGCCAGCGTCATCGGCACGTGGTCGGGGTGTGCCCGGTGCGGGGCCGGGTGCCCGAGGCGCAGCGTGGACTGCACCGAGCCGGGCCGGTCGACCAGGATGATCCGCCGAGCAGCGCGCAGGGGCACCTCGATCGGGCCGCCCCGCTCGACCGGCCCGCCCCCGGTGCCGGCGAACGCCGCCGCGCCGAGCGCGTCCAGGTCGATCCGGTCCAGGTCACCGGCGACGACCAGGGTCCCCGGCCGGATGAACCACTCGGAGTGGAAGACGGTCACGTCGTCGACGTCCAGCCCGGCGACCGAGTCCGGGTCGCCGTACATCGGGCGGCCCCACCGGTTCTCCACGCCGAACAGGTCGGCCCGCAGCACCGCGTCGGCACGCGGGCCCGGGTTCGCCCAGTCCATCCGCAGCGCGGTGGCCTCGTCGTCGCGGACCCGCCGGACGTCGGCCGGGTCCAGCCGGGGCGTGCGGACCGCCTCGGCGAGCAGCTCGACGGCGGCGGTCAGCCGGTCCACCGGCACCTGGACGCTGACCTGGAAGGAGTCCCAGTCCAGCCCGGTCACCAGCTCGGTGCCGAGCCCCTCGACGGCCAGCGCGTACGTGGTCGCGTCCCGCTGGGCGGTCCCCTCCTCCAGGGCCTTGGCGAGCACCCCGCCGACGCCCTCCTTGCCCACCGGCTCCCGGCCGGCGCCCGCGTCGAGTAGCAGCAGCGCGACGGCGAGGTTCTGGCCGGGCAGGTGCGCGGCGACGACCTGCCCACCGGCGACGGTACGGCGGACCACCGCCGGGAACCGGTACGGGCGGGCGGTGCCCGGGCCGGGGCGGGCGGCGATCAGCGTCATGCGGTCTCCTCGGGGAGGTAGCTCAGGGTGGCCCGGTCGGCGGCGCCGAGCACCTCGGCCGCCGCCTCGGCGATCTGCTCGGCGGTCACCGCGAGCAGGGCCGGCAGCCGCTCGCCCGCCGTCGCCGGGTCGCCGAACTGGGTGGCGTACCGGCCGAGGGTGTCGGCCCGGCCGTCCACGGTGGCCATCTGCCGCCACCACGAGGTGGACAACAGCGCCTTGGCGCGGTCCAGCTCGGCGGCGGTGACCGGCACCGTGGCCAGCTCGTCGACCACCTCGGCCAGCCCGGCGGCGAGCCGCTCGGCGGTGACCCCCGGGCGGGCGGTGGCGGTGGCGATCAGCGGGGCCGGCGCGTGCGCCAGGTCCACCCCGTACGCCCCGACGAGGTCGGGCTGGGCGATCCGCTCCCCGTCGGCGAGCCGCTGGTAGAGCCGGCTGCCCCGGCCGCTGCCGAGGACCGTGGCGAGCACCGTCGCCACGTCGTACCCGGGGCTGCCGAACGGGTACGTGCGGTGCGCGACGTACACCCGGGGGGCGGGCACGTCGGCGGTGACCGTCTCCCGGACCGGCTGCCCGGTCGGGGTGACCGTCCGCCCGTCGGGGGCGGGCGGGATGTCCGCGCGGGCCGGGAGGGCGCCGAAGTACTTGTCCGCCAACGCGAAGACCTCGGCGGCGGGGGCGTCGCCGACCACGGTCAGCACCGCGTTGTTCGGCGCGTAGTAGGTCTGGTGGAACGCCTGGAAGGTGGCCAGGTCGGCGGCGTTCAGGTCGGCCATCGAGCCGATCGTGGCGTGGTGGTACGGGTGCCCCGGCGGGTAGAGCATCGGCAGCAGCCGCAGCCAGGCGTCCCCGTACGGCACGTTCTCGTACCGCTGGCGACGCTCGTTCTTCACCACGTCACGCTGGTTGTCCAGCGTCTCCTGGGTCAGCGCGGGCACCAGGCCGCCCATCCGGTCGGCCTCCAGCCAGAGCGCCAACTCCAGGTGCTCGGCGGGGACCGTCTCGAAGTAGTTGGTCCGGTCCGGGTTGGTGGTCGCGTTGAGCGAGCCGCCCGCGCCCTGGATCAGCTTCATGTGCTCGGTCTTCGCCACGTTCACCGAACCCTCGAACATCAGGTGTTCGAAGAGGTGGGCGAAGCCGCTCTGCCCCGCCGGCTCGTGCCGTGATCCCACGTCGTACCAGAGGTTCACGGCGACCGCCGGCGCGGTCCGGTCCTCGCTCACCACCACGCGCAGGCCGTTGTCCAGTCGGGTCGTCTCGATGGGCCAGGGGTAACCGCTGTCGGGCATGGCCCGACGCTATCCGATCACGGCCGCGAACGGTGTCGCGCCACCACGGCGCGGCGAACGATCGACCGCCGACACCGTCCCGACCGCCCCACGAGGCGGCGGGGTCGCATCGACCGGGTGTGCCGGCATCGACCGCCCCCGACCGGGTACCGCAGGGTCATGTCCCTGTCGAGCGTCGTCGACCGCACGGCCGCCCTCCTGACCCGCTGGCGGCGGGCCCGCCTGCTGCACCCGCGTGGTCGCTCCTTCACCGCCGAGGTGGTCGTCCGGGGGACGCCCGGTCGGCCGACCGGGGTCGCGCTCGTCGACCGCCCCGGCCGGTACCCGGCCATGGTCCGGTTCTCCCGGGGCACCCCCACCCCCGACGGCTGGCCGGACGTGCTGGGAGTGGCGGTACGGCTCTACGACGCCGACCCGGCACACCCGGTGGACCTGCTGGTCAGTTCCAGCGCGGCCGGCCCGCTGCGCCGGCACGTGCCGGTGCCCCGGCGGCGGGTCACCGGCGTGTACAGCACGATCATGGCGTACCGGGCCGGTCGCCGGCGGCTCTGGTTGGCGGTGCTGCCCGACCCCGCCTCGCCCGACCTCGGCCGGAGCCTGGCCGACGTCGACGCCGTGGTCCGGACCGGTACGCCACGGCTCCGCCTCGCCGTGGCGTCCGCCGTGGGGCCGTGGCGGGTCTTCGGCGAGGTACGCCTCGGCGACCCGCTCGACGCCGGGGTCGACGCCGCCACGGCCTTCGATCCGATCGGCCACCTGCCGGCCGGTCTGCGCGCGGCCGGCCCGCTCGCCCGGTTGCGGGAGGGGGCCTACCGGGGCTCCCGGCGGGCCCGTGGGGCCGTCACCCGCCCCGACCACCCGACCGGGCCGCCCGACCCGGCCCGGTCGGACGACCCCGCCCGGTCGGACGGCCCGGCTCAGTCGGGCGGCTCGACGGCCACCACGGTCTGATTCGAGGTACGTCGCTCCAGCACGGTGTCCGACGCGGCGTTCGGGACGTTCTCGCGCAGGTCCGACTCGGCGAGGATGGCGGCGGCCTGTGCCTGGGGGTCGTCGCTGCCGACCGCGGCCTCCTCCGGCAGCAGGTGGGCGCGGGACTCCACCCGGTTCTGGTCCTGGGGGAATTCACTCATGACACTCTCCTACCCCGCGCGCTCCACCGCCACGCGTGCGCGCGCGAACCGGCTCGCGGCCGGCGGTGGCCGGGCGCCCGCGACGGTGCTCACAATGTGGTGGGCGGGTGGGATTTCCGGGCCGGTCGGGTAGGGTGGTCCGCGTGACGCGGTCGTATCGATGGTTTAGGCAGCCGGCTTCGAAGCCGGTGACTTCACCGTGATCTGACGTCACCACACTTCGAGCCGGCTGGGCGGGGCGAGTACCCGCCCTTTCGCGTACGAGCAGCCGGCTCGTCCCGGGCGCCGGCCCTGGGCACGGTCGGCGGAAGGAACCCACCGTGACGACCCCGGACACCGATCGGGTCATCGACCAGCGGATCGACCGTGTCGTGCCGCTGACCACCCCCGCCCTGCTGCACCACCACCTGCCGCTGGACGCCCACCTGACCTCGGCCGTCGTGGCCGGTCGGCGGGCGGCCGCCCAGGTGCTGGACCGGGTCGACGACCGCCTCCTGGTGGTGGTCGGCCCCTGCTCGGTGCACGACCCGGCGGCGGCCCTGGAGTACGCGGGCCGGCTGCGGGAGGTGGCCGACCGGCTCTCCGACGACCTGCTGGTGGTGATGCGGGTCTACTTCGAGAAGCCGCGCTCCACGGTGGGCTGGAAGGGCCTGATCAACGACCCGGGGCTGGACGGCTCGGGTGACGTCAACACCGGTCTGCGGACCGCCCGCGCGCTGCTGCTCGACGTGCTGCGGCTCGGGCTGCCGGTCGGCTGCGAGTTCCTGGACCCGATCACCCCGCAGTACATCGCCGACACGGTGGTCTGGGGCGCGATCGGCGCCCGTACGGTGGAGAGCCAGGTCCACCGGCAGCTCGCCTCCGGGCTGTCCATGCCGATCGGGATGAAGAACCGTCCCGACGGCAGCATCGGCACCGCCGTCGACGCGATCCGGGCGGCCGGCGTGCCGCACGTCTTCCCCGGCATCGACGTCTCCGGTACCCCGGCGATCATGCACACCCGGGGCAACGCCGACTGCCACCTGGTGCTGCGGGGCGGCAACGACGGCCCGAACTACGACGCCGCGTCGGTGGCCGGGGCGCTGGACCTGCTGCGGGCCGCCGGGTTGCCGGAGCGGGTGGTGGTCGACGCCAGCCACGCCAACAGCGGCAAGGACCACCGCAACCAGCCGAAGGTGGTGGCGGACGTGGCCGCCCAGCTCGCCGCCGGTCAGCGGGGCATCGCCGGGATCATGCTGGAGAGCTTCCTCCAGCCCGGCCGGCAGGACCTGGACCCGACCCGCGAGCTGGAGTACGGCAAGTCCGTCACCGACGCCTGCATCGGCTGGGACACCACCACCGAGGTGCTCACCGAACTCGCCACGGCCACCCGCGCCCGCCGCGCCACGCTGCCCGCCCCCGCCTGACCGTCCGCTCCCCCGCGCACGGCCGGGAAGACGACAGCGGCCCCGGGTGGGACCCGGGGCCGCTGGTGTCGGTGTGCAGGTCGCCTCTCGGCGAGTGGCGCGACGCGGCTCCAGCCAGACGGTATTCCGCGACGGCATTTTAGGTGAGGCCCGGGGACACTGGACACACCGACACCTCGTTCAACCCCGGGCCCCCGCCCGGTGTTCCGGGCTCGACAGTGGCCCACGTCACATTCGGCGGCGGCGGTCCGGCCGGGGGCGGCGTGACGTTTGACCGGTTCGGCGACGGGTAGCCGAACCCTCGTGACCGACAGAACGCCTGTGACCGGCGGAGCACCCGGGTCCGGCAGGGAACCCGCGACCGGCGGCACCCCCGTGACGGACGACCTCCTGGCCGAGCCCACCGGGCCGGACGACCCGGCGGCGGGCCCGACGCCCGAGGTGGACGTCGACCTGGACGTACCGGAGCTGGACGTGCCGGAGGTGGACGTCGACCTGGACGTGCCGACGACCGCCCGCGCGATGAACGATCCGGCGGTCCGGCAGGACCTCGACGACCTGCTCGACGACATCTACCACGGGCAGGAGCGGATCAGTCAGGCGGAGATCCAGCGCCGGGCCGTCGCCGCCGAGCTGCCGGCCGAGCTGCTGACCCGGATCTCGGCGCTCCCCGAGGGCGAGTACGCCATGGACGAGGCGGCCGACCTGCTGGGCGGTTCGGGGGTGTGAGCCGCGCCGTCGGCCGGCCCGGGGCCGCTGACGCGGGCCGGCGGAGCCGACCCCGCCGGAGCGCCCGCCGACGCCCGGCTCCGGCCGGGCCCGGCCCAGGCGACCGGGCCCGGGTCGACGACGAGAGGACTGCGGAGATGACCGAGCGCGAGGAAGACCGACGGGACGAGCCGGCTCTCGGCCAGCCGCCCGGGGGCACGGACCCCGAGCCCGACCCCGACTTCGCCAACGAGCACGACCGCACCGCCGTCGACCGGGACGTGGTGACCGGAGCGGACGCCGACGAGCGGGAGACCGAGGCGCCCCGCGGCTGGTCCGGCATGCAGCGCTGAGCGGCCCGCGCCGGCCGGCCGGGACGCCGGGGCGCGGGCGTACGGGCTAGTCCTCGGTGTGCCGCCCGCCCTCGGCCTTCTGCTGCGCGACCGCGTACGCCATCTGGAGGAAGTCGGAGGCGGCGACGGCGGTCAGCGCCGTGGCGACCAGTCTCGTGAGCCGGGGCGCCAGCACCAGCCCGCCGGTGAACCCGGTCGCCACCCAGACGGCCAGGCAGAACGGGCAGCTCAGCAGCTCGCCGATCGCGTGGCGGGTGGAGCTGCCGGAGTCGCGTACCTGCTCCATCACCTCGCCGCTACCGATCGGCTTGTCGTACCGGGTGAACGGCGCCCGCAGCGGGCTGGTCACCGCGTCCTTGGTGAGCAGCCGGCTGAGCTTGTGGGTGGCGATCGAGAGCAGCAGCACGTCGCCGGGGGCCGGGCGGTCCGGTACGGGTCGACCGGTGAGCCGGACCAGCCCGGCCAACACGCCGGTGACCCCGGCGTAGGTGCCCATCGCCGCCAGGTACCCGCCCAGCGGCCGGTGCTCGTGTGGCGCGTACGCCTGGCGCAGCCGCGCCACCTTCTGCTTCAGGCCGCTGTCGGTCACCGGCGCGCTCCTCGGGTCTCGTGGTCGGGGTGGGATGGATGGATCGGGTGCGCCGACGCACCACGGGGGCGGTGGGCCGGGCGACCGGGCGGGTTTCGGGACGGTCCGGCTGGTGGTGCCGGGTGTGGTTGCCCCGGCGGGGTCAGCCGGCGGTCAGGTTGTCGGCCACGGTGCGGGCGAGGTTCTCCAGCGTCTCGTCGGCCAGCCCGTCCGCCGCCTCGCCCCCGGTCAGCTCCAGCCGGACCCGGGCACCACCGGCGTCGACCGGGTCGACCCGGATCTCGGCGGACCAGTCGGGCGCGCTGGCGCTGCGCCACCGGGCGTGCATCCCGTCGTCGTCCACGTCGGGGCGGTGGTCGCCGTCGGCGCGCAGCGGCTCGGGCAGCCAGGCCGACACCCGGTCCGGGTCGGTCGCCGTGTTGAAGACCACCTCGGGGGGCGCGGAGATGCCGCGCTCGGCGTACGCGGGCATCAGGCGTCCCGCAGCCGGCTCGGGTCGACCTCGCGGCCGGGGTGCCGGGCCAGGTACTCCGTCTCCAACTCGGCGGTCCGGCGCAGGTGGTTGGCCAGGGCCGAGTCGGCGGCGTGCCGCAGCGTGTCCAGCCGGGTGCGGTGCAGGCTGTGCATCTCCCGGAGCAGGTCCTCCTCGGTCAGCTCGGTGGGTTCGATGCCGAGCAGGTCACCGTCGACGGCGCGGTCGCCGTCCCACTCCGGGAGCCGCTGCTCGGGGCTGACCTCACCGATGGCACCCGTCGTGGTGCCGTCGTGGCGTGCCGGATCGCTCATGATCGGCCTCCCTGGTCTCGTCTGTCCCGGCATCTAGACGGTTGCCCACAGCGGCTGTCACCAAACCCGTCCGGGTGCCGCTCGGCCTGGCCACTACGACACGGTGTCGGAGACGCCGGAGCCGCCCGGTACCCTCGATGCCATGAAGCGGCTCTGGACACCGGCGTGGGTGGTCCGCCACGTGGCCATGGTCGTGCTGGTCGTCGCGTTCCTCGCCCTCGGCTGGTGGCAGATCAGCCGGGCCGCCAGCGGTAACACCCTGAGCTGGGCGTACGCCTTCGAGTGGCCGATCTTCGCCGGGTTCGTGGTGTTCGTCTGGTGGCGTGAGGTCCGGCTGGCGCTGCGCGGCGACGCCGCCGGGGCGGACCCGTCGGCCGGTGCCCTCGCGGACCCCTCGACCGGGGCGGACCCGCCCACCGGGGCGGACCCGCCCACCGGGGCGCCCGCCCCGGCGTCCGACCAACCGACCGGGGCGGTGGACGGTCGGCCGGCGGTCCGGCGGCCGGTACGGGCCGCCCGGGTGGCGGTGGCCGACGGCGCCGAGGACGGCGAGTTGGCCGCCTACAACCACTACCTGTCATGGTTGAACGCCAATCCGGGTGCCAAGCCCGGTGACTACCCCGGCTGAGGCCGGCTCGGAAGGACGGACGAAGGTGGGCGCAGCCCTTACCCGGTACCGCGTGATCGCCTGGATCGTGGGTGTCGTGCTGATCATGCTGGTGGTGATCGGGATGCCGTTGAAGTACGGGTTCGACAACCCGGTCGTGGTGGAGACCATCGGCCCGTCGCACGGCTTCCTCTACATGGTCTACCTGGCCGCCGCCTTCGACCTGTCCCGGCGGGCCGACTGGCCGCTCAAGCGGATGCTGGCGGTGATGCTCGCCGGCACGGTGCCGTTCGTCTCCTTCTGGGCGGAGCGCCGGGTCAGCCACTGGGTGCACGAGGCCCGGCCGGAGCGCACGCCGCAGACCGTGGCCGGCTGAGTCCACCGGACCCTCCGGCGGCCACCGACGCCGACCGGCGGACCACGGATCACCACTTCGGGTGACGGTCCGGGCAGGTCACGGCGCACTTTTGTCACATGCGTCCCGGCAATGAACGCCGGTACCTCTGGTTCCGGGTTACCTTGTGCAGGCCGGACCGGTCGACCGCGGTCCACCCGGACAGCCCCGGGCCGGTGCCGCCGAGGCCGCGCAGGCTCCCGGCGGCCGATGGGAGAGGAGCCGGCCGCTCTTGTCGTCCCTTCGGGATCTGCTGCGTCCCCTGGTGGCCGCCGGCCTCGTCGCCGCGCTGGTCGTCCCCGCCTCCCCCGCCTCGGCGGAGCCGACGGTGGCGGAGCTGACACGGCAGATCGACAGGTCCTCGACCGAGTTGGCGCGGGTGGTCGAGACGTACAACGAACTCCGGGAGAAGATCAAGGAGAACGAGCGGGTCGCCGCCGGTCTCCAGGCCCGGATCGGGCCGCTGGAGGAGCAGGCCGCGCGCAGCCGCGCCGACGTCGGCGAGATCGCGGTGACCGCGTACAAGACCGGTGGCCTCCAGACGGTCGACGCCCTGCTCTCCCCGGGCGGCTCCGGCACCCTGGCGGAACGGCTGGGCACGCTCGACCAGCTCACCCGGCAGCGCCAGGCCCGCATCGCCGGGTTCACCGCCGACCAGCGCCGGCTGCTGGAGCAGCAGCGCAGCCTGGACACCACGCTGGCCCGGCAGGCCGCGCAGGCGAAGCAGTTGACCGCCGGCAAGAAGAAGATCGAGAAGGACCTGGACCGGCTCTACGAGCTGCGCCGCACGGCGTACGGGTCGGCGACCGAGAAGCCGGCCCGGAAGGCGGGCAGCGCGGCCAAGGAGGCCCCCGCCGTCTCGGGCAAGGCCGGGGTGGCGGTCCGGTACGCGTACGGCGCCATCGGCAAGCCGTACGTCTGGGCGGCCGACGGCCCGAACGGGTACGACTGTTCGGGGCTGACCTCGGCCGCGTGGCAGGCGGCGGGCCGGTCGCTACCGCACAACACCAAGATGCAGTGGAACACCGTGGCGAAGATCAGCCGCAGCGAGTTGCGCCCCGGCGACCTGGTCTTCTACCGCAGCCTCGGGCACGTGGCGCTCTACGTCGGCGACGGTCAGGTGATCCACGCCCCGACCTTCGGCCGGCACGTCGAGAAGCGGAGCGTCGACCTGATGCCCCCGTACGGCTACGGCCGGGTCCGCTGACGGACCGGTGAGAGGCGAACGGCCGGCGTCCACTGATGGACGCCGGCCGTCGGCATTCCGGCGGGTCGGTCGCCGACGCGCCGTGCTGGGGCGGGTCGGTCACCGGCCCGTACGCCGGGAGGTCGGTCCTGGGGGTTCGGGCCGGTCCGGGTGGACCGGCCGCCGGGGTCGGGGCGGCCCATCGGTCAGGCTGCCTGCAGCCCCTCGGCGCGGGCCAGCTCCCGCAGCCGGCCGAGCGCCTGGATCTCCAACTGCCGGATCCGCTCCCGGGAGAGCGAGAAGCGCGAGGCGACCTCGGTCAGCGAGTGCTCCCGGCCGTCCTCCAGCCCGTACCGGGCCCGCATGATGCCGGCGGAGCGGTCGTCGAGGTGGTTGAGCAGGCCCTCGATCCGCTGCCGCTCCAGCCCGGTGAGGACGATGTCCTCCGGCGAGGGGGCGTCGCTGTCGGCGACCAGGTCACCGAGGTTGGTGTCGCCGTCGTCGCCGACCGGGGTGTCCAGCGACACGGTGTCCTGGGACCAGCGGACCAGCTCGTTGACCCGCTCCACGGTCACCCCGAGGGCCGCCGCGATCTGCTCCGGCTCCGGGTCGCTGCCCAGCTCACGGGTGAGCTGACGGGCGACGTTGCGCATCCGGTTGACGTCCTCCACCAGGTGCACCGGCAGCCGCACGGTCCGCTCCTGCTGGGCGATGGCCCGGCTGATCGCCTGGCGGATCCACCAGGTCGCGTAGGTGGAGAACTTGTAGCCCCGCTCGTAGTCGAACTTCTCGACCGCGCGGACCAGGCCGGTGTTGCCCTCCTGGATCAGGTCCAGCATGGGCATCCCGGACCGGACGTAGCGGCGGGCGATCGACACGACCAGTCGCAGGTTGGCCCGGATGAAGAGGTCCTTCGCCCGCTCACCCTCGGCGACCACCCGCTCCAGGTCGTCCCGGTCGACACCGGCGGGGACGCGGTCCTCGCCGAGCAGGTGCTCGGCGTAGAGGCCGGCCTCGATCGCCTTGGAGAGATCGACCTCCTTGGCGGCGTCCAGCAGCGGCGTCCGGGAGATCTCGTGAAGGTAGACTCCGACCAGGTCGCGCTCCTCGGCAACCTCGTCGGTCCGCATGCCGATGTTCTTGTCCACGTTACCCACGGTCCCCTCGCTAGCGCCGGTTGCCCGGTTCTTTGCCATCCCCACGTTCATCAGCCCTCCCCCGTCCCTCAATGAGTGCCCCGCCGTGCTGACACCTACACAACAGCCGGGACGTGTCAGGGATTCCATGTCGTGAGTCGAAAGTGTCACGAACGCCTGAGTATCTGCTGAGAGCGCGATCCATGTTTGCTGTCAGCACCCCCCGTCGGGTGACTCGCCGGTGGGCGTCACGGGGTCAGCGGGTCGACGGGCCGCCCGGGACAATCGCACCATTGCGTCCCCGGATGCACAGCGATCCGGGTCACCGCCCGGCTGCGATCCTGGTCACTGAACGAATACGGCCCGCCGGGACGGCCGGTTCACCCGTGTCCATGGATTACCCCACGTCTGGTGGAACAATCCGACGCGCGTGTCGCCTCCCGGTCCGGGGTGTGTTCCGGGTCGCACCGGCGGCCTCCAGGCGCGCGGCCCCGGGTGCTCAGGTGGCGAGCAGGTCGAGGGCGCCGCGCACCTGGTGGGCGGCGCGGGCCAGGGCGGCCCGTGCGGCCGGCACCCCGGCCCCGGAGACCAGCGACACCAGGGCGGTCTTCAGGTCACCGTCGGCCTCGTGCAGGGCCCGCCGGGACACCTCCTCGGAGCACCCGGTCGCCTCGACCAGGATCGAGAGCACCCGGCCGCGGAGCTTGGCGTTGGTGGCGACCAGGTCGACCATGAGGTTCGAGTAGACCCGGCCGAGCCGGACCATCACCGCCGTGGAGAAGGTGTTCAGCACCAGCTTCTGCGCGGTGCCCGCCTTCATCCGGGTCGACCCGGTCACCACCTCGGGGCCGGTGTCCACCCCGACGAAGACGTCCACCGAGGCCGCCGCCCCGGCCCCGGGATCGGCGCAGACCAGCACCGTCGCCGCGCCCCGGGCCCGGGCCGCCGCCAGCGCCCCCAGCACGTACGGGGTACGCCCGCTCGCGGCCAGCCCGACCACCAGGTCACCGGCGTGGACGCACTCGGTGGCCTCGGCCGCGCCGGTCCGGTCGTCGTCCTCGGCGTTCTCCACCGCCCGCCACAGCGCGGTCGGCCCACCGGCGATGTGCGCGCAGAACCAGTCCCGGGGGGCGTTGAAGGTCGGGGTCAGTTCGGCGGCGTCGAGCACGCCGAGTCGGCCGGAGGTGCCGGCGCCGAAGTAGTGCACCCGGTGGCCGGCGCGCAGCGCCGCGACCGCCAGGTCCACGGCGGTGGCGATCTCGTCGAGCAGCGCGCCGACCGCCCCCGGTACCCGTCGGTCCGCCTCGTTGATCACGGTGAGCACCTCCCGGGTGGGAAGCAGGTCGAGGTCGAGGCTCTGCGGGTTACGGCCCTCGGTGGCGGCGCCCACCCGGACCGCCGGCCGCTGCGGCCCGGCCGGGTCGACCCGGCCGGACGTCACCCCCGCCTCCGCCCCGGGCCCACCCGATGGCCCCGGACCGCCTCGGCGGTCGCCTCCAAAGCCCGTTTCGCCCGCGCCCGGTTGCGCGCCGCCACCCCGACGAAGAGACAGTCGACGACGGTGAGCTGGGCGAGCCGGCTGGCCGTGGCACCGGAGCGGTAGGTCGTCTCGCGGGCCGCCGTGGTGAGCACCAGGTCGGCGACCTCGGTGATCGGGGAGCGCGGGAAGTTGGTCAGGGCGACCGTGGTGGCACCCCGGGAGCGGGCCTGCTCCAGCACCTCGATCACGTCCGAGGTCGTCCCGGTGTGCGAGATGCCGATCGCCACGTCGCCCCGGCCGAGCAGCGCGGCGGAGGTGAGCGCGGTGTGCACGTCGGGGAAGTAGAACGCGGTCCGGCCGATGCGGTGCAGCTTCTGCTGGAAGTCCGAGGCGACGAAACCGCTGGCCCCGGCGCCGTACACGTCGATGCGGCCGGCGGCGGAGATGGTCTCGACGACCTGTTCGCAGACGGCGGGGTCGAGCTGCTCGGCGGTCTCCTCGACGGCCCGCGCGTCGTTGAAGGCGATGGTGGCGATGATCTGGGCCAGGTCGGCCCCGGGCGGGATGTCGCCGCCGACCACCCGGGCGTCCGGTGGCTCCACCCGGCGGGCCGCCTCGGCGGCGAGCCGGATGCGCAGCTGGGGGTAGCCGTCCATGCCGACCGAGCGGCAGAACCGGATCACCGTCGCCTCGGAGGTCTCGGCCGCGGTGGCGAGGTCCGTGATGGTGCGCCGGGCGGCGTCCGCCGGGTCCGCCACCACCAGCCGGGCGACCCGCTGCTCGGCGGGGGACAGCGACGGCAGCAGACCGCTGATGTGGACGATCAGTCCACCCGGCTCGCGACTCGCGGAAATCTTCGGACTTTTCACCACGGATGAAACTTACTTTCACCGCGCGTGAGCGTCAACCACCGCTCCCTCGATGCGGGACGCGCCGTGACCGGCCCGCCCACCCTGGCAGCCTGCCATTTCCGCAGCACCACCGGCTCGGCCGCCGGGCCGGGCCGGGCCGCCGGACGGCTGCCCGGCCGACACCGTCCGGTGCGATCACGGTCCGAAAGCTACGGTGTGCGGTATGGCGGAACGCAGTGTGCTGGTGACCGGGGGCGCGGGCGGGCTGGGCGGAGCGGTCACCACCGCCTTCGTCACGGCCGGCTGGCGGGTGGTCGTACCCGAGCGGACGGGTGACGCCCCGGGGCGGCCGGCGGCGAGCGGCGTGGTCACGCTGGTCGCGGACCTCACCGACCCGGCCGGCGCGCAGCGGGCCGTCGAGGTCGCCGCCGCCGACCCGGCGGCCCCGCTGCGCGCGGTGGTCAACCTGGTCGGTGGGTACGCCGGGGGCGCCCTGGTGCACGAGACCCCGGTCGAGGAGTTCGACCGCATGCTGACCCTCAACCTCCGGCCGACCCACCTGGTCACCCGGGCCGCCCTGCCGCACCTGGTGGCGGCCGGCGGCGGCGCGGTGGTCTGCGTCTCGTCCCGCGCGGCGGTGACCCCCTTCCCGGGCGCGGCCGGATACGTCACCGCGAAGGCGGCCGTGCTCGCGTTCGCCAACGCGGTGGCCGTCGAGTACCGCCGCTTCGGGGTGCGCTGCAACACCGTCCTGCCCAGCGTCGTCGACACCCCGGCCAACCAGGCCGCGATGCCCGACGCCGACCACGGCCGCTGGGTCACCCCGGCCGAGATCGCGCCGGTGGTCCGCTTCCTGGCCGGCGACGAGTCGGCACCGACCAGCGGCGCGACCGTCCCGGTCTACGGTCGGGCCTGAGCCGGTCCACGGCGGGGCCTGAGCCCGTCCACGGCGGGGCTGAGCCGGTCTACGGTCGGGCCTGGGCCACCGGCCCGTTGCGCGCCACCGGCGGCCCCGGGTCGACCGGCGGGGGCGGCAGGGCGATGGCCGGCACGGTCGGCGGCACGGTCCCGGTGACCGGCACCCCCGACCCCACCGGCGGGACCGGCACGGGCGGCACCGTCACCACCGGC
Organism: Micromonospora fluostatini; assembly: GCF_050410825.1. Classification (NCBI taxonomy): domain Bacteria; kingdom Bacillati; phylum Actinomycetota; class Actinomycetes; order Micromonosporales; family Micromonosporaceae; genus Micromonospora; species Micromonospora fluostatini. Next base: position 7,209,508 of record NZ_CP191251.1, on the reverse strand, counting down.
GGGCCGGGCGGCGCCACGGGCGGGGGCGGCTCGGTGGGCACGGCGGGCACCGTCGCGGCGGGCACGGCGGGCGGCGTCACGGCGGGCGGCGTCCCCGTTCGCACGGTCGCGGCGGGCAGCCAGCCGTCGAGGTAGGCGTGGATCTGCCGGGTCACCTCGTCCATCGGCCGTCCCGCGTCCACCACCACGAAGGTCGCGGCCTCCGGCAGCGCCCGGTACGCGGCGTCGGCGGCGGTCAGGTAGTCCATCGTCTCGTGGTCGGTGCCGCGCTCCTCGATCCGGCGGTACGCCTCGGCCGGGTCGAGGGCGAGCAGGAAGGTGACCTGCGGCGGCGGGAAGAGCCGGTACCCGACCCGGGCCAGGCGTTCCCACCGCTGGCCGCCGTGCGCCCGGATGCTCACGTACTGGCAGGCGGTGTACCGGTCCATCACCGCCGTCCGGCCGGTGAGCAGGCAGCTCAACAGGGCCGTCGCGATGGCCAGCCAGCGCAGCGCCGACTCCACGACGAGCAGTCCGCTGCGGCCGACGAGCCGTTGGGCGTCCGCGCGGCCGACGCGGTGCGCCAGCCGGCCGAGCCAGCGGCGACCGCCCGCGTTGCGGTGGTAGGTGGCGGGACGGCCGGCGGCGCTGAGCGCCTCGGCGAGTCGGTACGCCTGGGTGGTCTTGCCCGATCCGTCGATGCCGATCAGGGCGACGGCGCGCAATCGGGCCCTGCCGCGCCGCGCCCGCCGTGATCTGGACACCTTCCACAGGCTATCCGACGCGCGCTCGTGTGCCCCGATGCCGGTTATGTGGCCCGGCGTCACCGAACGCGCCGGGGGCAGGTGTGGACAACCGGAATGCCGGGTACGCAACCGGCAATCGAACGACCGGTCCGAGTGGGCACGACGGGAGGCGCAGATGGCGGAGCGCGGGGACGAGACGCTGGTACACACCCTGAAGAAGGTCGCCGCCGTGCTCAAGCAGTCCGCGATTCCGTTCGCGCTCGGCGGCAGCTTCGCCGTGTACGCCCACGGCGGGCACTCCAGCGACCACGACGTGGACTTCCTGATCCGGGGCGAGGACGTCGACCGGGCCCTGGCCGAGCTGGACGCGGCGGGCTTCCGCACCGAGCGTCCGCCGGAGGACTGGCTGGTCAAGGTCTTCGACGGCGACCGGATGGTGGACCTGATCCACCGGCCGATCGAGACCCCGGTGACCGAGGAGACGTTCACCGACACGGTGGTCCGGCCGGTGGACGCGATCCACATGCCGGTGCTGTCGGCCACCCAGTTGATGGTGCACAAGCTGCTCAGCTTCTCCCAGCACTACTGCGACTTCGCCCGCGGCCTGCCGCTGGCCCGGTCGTTGCGGGAGCAGATCGACTGGGAACGGGTACGGAAGGAGACGCAGCACTCGCCGTACGCCGAGGCGTTCCTGGTGCTGCTCGACCGGCTGGACGTGGTGCCGTACGGCGGCCCACCGGGAGGGAAGGAAGCACCGTGACCCAGCAACACGACAGCGGCACCGGGCCACCCGACGAGTACGTCGAGGCGGAGATCCACCGGCTGCTCGCCGAGGACCCGGCCGTCGCCGAGCAGGGCATCAGCGTGGTCTGGACCGAACGGGGCCTGGTCCTGTACGGCGAGGTGGAGAGCGCGCACCGGCGCGCGGAGATCCTGCGGCGGGTCAGCGAGCGCTTCCCGGACGTGCCGGTCAGCACCGACATCGGGGTGATCCGGGCGCAGGCGCCCACGGACGTGGAGCAGTTGCCGTGAGGGAGGTGTCATGGTGATCCGGATCGCCGCCGTGGGCGACGTGCACATGGACGAGGACGTGGTGGGCCGGTTCCGCCCCGCCCTGGACGAGTTGCCGCGGCACGCCGAGGCGCTGCTGCTGGCCGGGGACCTGACCCGGCACGGCACCGAGTCCGAGGCGCGCTGCGTGGCGCGGGAGTTCGGCGGGCTGGGCGTACCGGTGGTGACCGTGCTCGGCAACCACGAGTACCAGTGCGACCAGGTGCCACAGGTGGTGAAGGTGCTGGAGGACGCCGGGATCACCGTGCTGGAGGGCGACGGCGTGGTGCTGGAGTGCACCGGCGGCCGGCTCGGGATCGCCGGGGTGAAGGGCTTCGGCGGCGGCTTCGCCGGGCGCTGCGCCAGCGACTTCGGCGAGCCGGAGATGAAGGCGTTCGTCAGGACCACCACGGAGAGCGCCGACGCGCTCGGCGCGGCCCTGCGCGGGCTGGACTGCGACGTGCTGGTGGCGTTGACCCACTACTCCCCCGTGCCGGACACGCTGGCCGGCGAGCCGCTGGAGATCTACCCGTTCCTCGGGTCGTACCAGCTCGGCCAGGCGATCGACTCGGCGCCGACCGCGCTGGCCCTGCACGGGCACGCACACCACGGCTCCGAGCGGGGCACCACCCCGGGCGGCGTCCGGGTGCGCAACGTCGCCCACCCGGTCATCAAGCAGGCGTACAGCGTGTTCGAACTGGGTGACCACGTCGACTGACGACCGGGTTTCCGAAATCACCCGCCCGGGTATTCAACGTTCATGGACCTCATTCTCTGGATTCTCGCAGTTGTCCTGGTGGTAGCGGGTGTGCTGGCGCTCTTCCGCCGGCAGATCCTGTGGGGCATCGTCCTCATCGTGATCGGGCTGTTGGTGGGCCCGGGCGGCGTCAGCATCTTCAGTTGACGCCGTCGACCGTCGAGAACCCTTCGACCCGCCGGGGTCGTCGGAACCGGAACTCCGTCCTCCCGACAGGAGTCCCCGGTCCCGGCGACCCCGGCGTTCTCGTGCGGGCCCGCCCTCCGGGCCCGGCGACCACGATCGGAGGCGGCCCCGGGCGCCGGGGGCGGCCCGGCGTGGTTTGTCCCGGCCGACGCCGGGCATCTTCATCGACATGGCTGTTTCCGAGGGCGTCCGGCGCGACGCCGGCGCACGCACCTGGTGGGCTCTGCTGGGCTTCGGCGCCGCCGTGGCCGTCGCGGCGGTCGTCGGCGGGTTGGGCACCGGTGGGGCCGCCACCGAGTACGGCAACCTCCAGCAGCCCGCCTGGGCCCCGCCGTCCTGGCTGTTCGGGCCGGTCTGGACGGTGCTGTACGCGATGATCGCGGTCGCCGGCTGGCTGGCCTGGCGCCGGGCGGGCTTCGGGCCGGCGGTGTACGCCTGGCTCGCCCAACTGGTGCTGAACGCCGTCTGGACCCCGCTCTTCTTCGGCGCCGGCCAGTACGGGCTGGCGTTCGCCGAGATCGTCGTGCTGTGGCTGGCGATCGGCGTCACGGTCGCCCTCTTCCGGCCGGTCTCCCGACCGGCGGCGCTGCTGATGCTCCCCTACTGGGCCTGGGTCACCTTCGCCGCCGCGCTCAACTTCTCGATCTGGCAGCTCAACATGTGAGCGGACTTTCGTTCGGCCCCGGTCGTCGCCGACCGGGGCCGAACCGCGTTCCGGGCGGCTTTTTCCGCGCTTGCGATCACCCTGCGGAGGCACCCGACGACGCTGGTGGGAGCGCGCCCACCAGGTGATCCTTCGGTTTCCGGATTGTTACTCGGTCGTGTCCGGTCAGGGGTGGACCCCAATAGATGAAAGCGCTTACATGTTGGGCACGCCCATCGGACCGGCGCTGCCCTTCGCGACCGCGCCGGCTAGGAAGGAGGACGGCATGGCGGTCTTTGCCAGACCACGCCAGGCCCTCGCGATCGCCGGCGTGCTCGGGCTGGCGCTCAGCGCCACCGCCTGCGGCAGCGGCGACAGCAGCGAGAACAACGCGAGCTCGGGGGACTGCTCCGCCTACGAGAAGTACGAGGGTCACGACGGCAAGACGGTGACCATCTACTCCTCGATCCGGGAGATCGAGGCCGACCGCCTCGACGAGTCCTGGAAGGAGTTCAGCGACTGCACCGGCATCGAGATCGACCACGAGGGCAGCGGTGAGTTCGAGGCGCAGCTCAACGTCCGCGTGGACGGCGGCAACGCTCCCGATCTGGCGTTCGTTCCGCAGCCGGGCCTGATCCAGCGGTTCGCCACCGGCGGCAAGCTGAAGCCCGCCAGCGCCGACACCAAGACGATGGCCGAGCAGAACTACTCGGCCGACTGGCTGAAGTACAGCACCGTCGACGGCACCTTCTACGGCGCGCCGTTGGGCTCGAACGTCAAGTCCTTCGTCTGGTACTCGCCCAAGACCTTCCAGGAGAAGGGCTGGACGATCCCGGAGACCTGGGACGACCTGATCAAGCTCAGCGACACCATCGCCGCCAGCGGCACCAAGCCGTGGTGCGTCGGGGTCGAGTCCGGTGAGGGCACCGGGTGGCCGGCCACCGACTGGATCGAAGACCTGATGCTGCGCACGCAGACCCCCGAGATCTACGACCAGTGGACCACCCACGCCATCCCGTTCAACGACCCGCGGGTGGCCGAGGCGGTCGACCGCGCCGGGCAGATCCTCAAGAACGAGAAGTACGTCAACGGCGGCTTCGGCGGGGTCCGGAGCATCACCACCACCGCCTTCCAGGAGGCCGGCCTGCCGATCACGCAGGGCGACTGCGCCCTGCACCGCCAGGCGTCCTTCTACGCCAACAACTGGCCCGAGGGCACCAAGGTGGCCGAGGACGGCGACGTCTTCGCCTTCTACCTGCCGGCGATCGACCCGAGCAAGGGCAAGCCGGTGCTGGGCGGTGGCGAGTTCACCGTCGCCTTCACCGACCGTCCCGAGGTGCAGGCCGTGCAGACGTACCTCGCCTCCGGCGAGTACGCCAACAGCCGGGCCAAGATCGGCGACTGGGTCTCCGCGAACAACAAGCTGGACCTCGCGAACGTCCCCAACCCGGTGGACAAGCTCTCCGTCCAGCTCCTCCAGGACAGCAACACCGTGTTCCGCTTCGACGGCTCCGACCTGATGCCGGCCGCCGTGGGCACCGGAACCTTCTGGAAGGGCATGATCGAGTGGCTGAACGGCAAGGACACCGCCAGTGTCCTCTCCGGCATCGAGAGCAGCTGGCCGCAGTGATCTGACCCGGTGGTCCGGTCCGTTTCTCAGCGGACCGGACCACCGGTCGCGGCCGTGACCCGGGGAGGGACGGATGGAGTTCGACTTCGTCGAACAACAAGGCAAGTTGTTGATGCTGCTCTACGGCCTGGTGGCGTTCGTCGTCGTGGTCGGCGGCATGCTGGTGCTGCTCGACGTGGTGCCGGCCTGGTTCGCCCGGCGACGGGAGGCGCGACTGGTGGCGGCCTCCGCCAGCGGTGCCCCGCTGCCCGGGAGGTACCAGCAGCGGGAGGGGCTCTTCGCGCTGTTCTTCCTGCTGCCGGCCGTGTTGATGCTGCTGATCGGGCTGGTGGTGCCGGCGATCCGGACCACCCTCCTGTCCTTCATGGACGGCGACAGCCAGAACTTCGTCGGGCTGCGCAACTACGGCTGGATGTTCAGCGAGGACTCCATCGTCCGGGTGCTGACCAACACGCTGACCTGGGTCATCCTGGTGCCGCTGGTGGCCACCACGATCGGCCTGCTCTACGCGGTGATGGTGGACCGGGTCCGGTTCGAGGCGCTGGCCAAGTCACTGATCTTCATGCCGATGGCGATCTCGTTCGTCGGCGCCAGCATCATCTGGCGGTTCGTCTACGCCTACCGGGGCGCCGAGCAGGAGCAGATCGGCCTGCTCAACCAGATGGTGGTCGCCCTCGGCGGCGAGCCCCGGCAGTGGTTGCAGGACCCGCCGCTGAACACCCTGCTGCTCATCGTGATCATGGTGTGGATCCAGGCCGGGTTCGCGATGGTGGTGCTGTCGGCCGCGATCAAGGCCATCCCGGCGGACATCGTCGAGGCCGCCCGGCTGGACGGGGTCACCCCGTGGCAGATGTTCCGGCAGATCACGCTGCCGAGCATCAAGCCCGCGATGATCGTCGTGGTGGTCACCATCTCGATCGCCACCCTCAAGGTCTTCGACATCGTCCGGACCACCACCAACGGCAACTACGAGACCAGCGTGGTCGCCAACGAGATGTACAACCAGGCGTTCCGGTACGGCGAGAACGGGCAGGGCTCGGCGCTGGCGGTCGTGCTCTTCGTCCTGGTGATCCCGATCGTGATCTACCAGATCCGCAACCTGCGCCAGCAGCGGGAGGGCTGACATGACCACCACGACTCCCCCGCTCGCCACCGGCGCCACGCGCGGCGGCACCCCGACCACCACGGCCGGCCGGGTCCGCAAGCGGCTGACCAGCCGTACCGCGACGATCGCCTCGATCGTCATCGCGGTGGTCTGGACCATCCCCACCTTCGGCCTCTTCGTCTCCTCGTTCCGGCCCGAGGAGCAGCTCAAGACCACCGGCTGGTGGACCTTCTTCCGCGACCCGCAGTTCACCCTGGAGAACTACCAGCAGGTGCTCTTCGGCCGGGGCGCCTCCTCCGGGCAGCTCGCCGGGTACTTCATCAACTCGCTGGTGATCACCCTGCCCTCGGTGCTCTTCCCGCTCGCCTTCGCGGCGATGGCGGCGTACGCGCTGGCCTGGATCAACTTCCGGGGCCGGGACTGGCTCTACATCGGCATCTTCGCGCTCCAGATCGTGCCGTTGCAGATGGCGCTGGTACCGCTGCTGAGCTTCTTCTCCCGGGGGGTGAGCCTCGGCGGGGTGACGCTGATGCCGCCGTGGGACCTCGCCGGCGAGGAGCGGTTCATCCAGGTGTGGTTCGCGCACACCTGCTTCGCGCTGCCGCTGGCGGTCTTCCTGCTGCACAACTTCGTCTCGCAGTTGCCGAAGGACCTGATGGAGGCGGCCCGGGTGGACGGCGCCACCCACCCGAAGATCTTCCGTACCATCGTGCTGCCGCTGATCACCCCGGCGCTGGCCGCGTTCGGCATCTTCCAGTTCCTCTGGGTCTGGAACGACCTGCTGGTGGCACTGATCTTCGCCGGTGGCGGCAGCGAGGTCGCCCCGCTGACCGTACGGCTGGCCGAGATGGCCGGTACCAGGGGCAACGAGTGGCAACGGTTGACCGCGGGCGCGTTCGTCTCGATCGTCGTACCGCTGATCGTCTTCCTCTCCCTCCAGCGCTACTTCGTCCGGGGCCTGCTCGCGGGCAGCGTGAAGGGTTGACCTGACCGCCCTCCGCCGCCGCCCGGCACCGGGTGGCGGCGGAGGCGGTGACGGAGCGGGGTGTACGTGACGAGGATCGATGATGTCGCCCGACTGGCCGGGGTCTCCACGGCCACCGTCTCCCGGGCGCTGCGCGGCCTGCCGACCGTCTCGGCGGCCACCCGTCGTCGGGTGCTCGCCGCCGCCGAGCAGCTCCAGTACGCCGTCTCGCCGAGCGCCTCCCGGCTGGCCGGCGGGCGGACCGGGACGGTGGCGGTGGTGGTGCCCCGGATCACCCGGTGGTTCTTCAGCACCGTCGTCGAGGCGGTCGAGGAGTTCCTCCACGACGGCGGGTACGACCTGCTGCTGTACAACCTCGGCGGGCGGGAGCAGATCCGGCAGCGGGTGCTGCGGACGGCGAACCTGCACCAGCGCGCCGACGGGATCATCCTGGTCGCCACCCCGCTGCGCGCCACCGAGCTGACCGCCCTGGCCGAGCTGGGCCTGCCCGGCGTCACCATCAGCTCCGGCAGCGTCGTACCCCGGTGGCCCTGCGTCCGGATCGACGACGTGGCCGCCGCGCGGACCGCCACCCGGCACCTGCTCGACCTCGGGCACCGCCGGATCGCGCACATCTCCGGCGACCCCGACGACGAACTGGCCTTCACCACCCACCTCGACCGGCGTCAGGGCTACCAGGAGGCGCTGCGCGCGGCCGGGCTGGAGCCGGACCCGAGCCTCGACGTGGAGTCGGAGTTCACCATCGACGGCGGCACCCGGGCGACCGAGGAACTGCTGCGCCGGGGCGACCCGCCGACCGCGATCTTCGCCGCCTGCGACGAGATGGCGATGGGAGCGCTCAGCGCGCTGCGCGACGCCGGCCTGCGGGTACCGCAGGACGTCAGCGTGATCGGCATCGACGACCACGACCTGGCCGGGGTGGTGGGGCTCACCACCATCGCCCAGCCGGCGGCGGAGCAGGGCAGCCTGGCCGCCCGGATCCTGCTCGACCCGGTCGGTGGGGCGCTCGCGGCCCGCCCGACCGGCGCCACCGGCGGCGACCGGGCCGGCGCGCCGGTGTTCTTCCCCACCCGCCTGGTGGTCCGCGACTCCACCGCCCCGCCCCGCGCCGACTGACCGCCAACCGATCGCCCCGACCAGCGGGCGGGCTTCGGCGGGGGCCGTGCTGGGCACAATGAACGGGCGACCGGACGTCTCGACACACGGGAGAACGCCCTGAACACCAACGCGACCCACCAGGAAGCCACCGGCGGGGCCACCCCCGGCTGGTGGACCGAAGCCGTCATCTACCAGATCTACCCCCGGTCCTTCGCCGACGCCGACGGTGACGGCGTCGGCGACCTGCCCGGCATCACCGCCCGCCTCGACCACCTGGCCGACCTCGGGGTCGACGCGATCTGGCTGTCGCCGTTCTATCCCTCCCCGCAGGCCGACGCCGGCTACGACGTGGCCGACTACCGGGGCGTGGAGCCGCTGTTCGGGACACTCTCCGACGCGGACCGGCTGATCGCCGAGGCGAAGGCGCGGGGCCTGCGGGTCATCGTCGACCTGGTACCGAACCACACCTCGTCGGCGCACGTCTGGTTCACCGAGGCGCTGGCCGCCGCGCCGGGCAGCGCCGCGCGGCAGCGGTACGTCTTCCGCGACGGGCGCGGCCCGGACGGCGCCGAGCCGCCGAACGACTGGCAGAGCGTCTTCGGCGGGCCGGCGTGGAGCCGGGTCACCGAGCCCGACGGCCGGCCCGGCCAGTGGTACCTGCACCTGTTCGACTCCGCCCAGCCCGACCTGAACTGGGACAACCCGGAGGTCCGGGCGGAGTTCGTGGACGTCCTGCGGTTCTGGCTGGACCGGGGCGTGGACGGGTTCCGGGTGGACGTGGCGCACGGCCTGATCAAGCAGGCCGACCTGGCCGACTGGCAGGAGCCGCAGGAGATCCTCTCCGGGCAGGAGGTGGACAAGCCGCGCCCGCCGATGTGGGACCAGGACGGGGTGCACGACATCTACCGCCAGTGGCGGCAGGTCCTCGACTCGTACGGCTCGTCCGCCGACGACGGGCGGATCCTGGTCGCCGAGGCCTGGGTGGAGCCCGCCGAACGGCTGGCCCGGTACGTCCGCCCCGACGAGATGCACCAGGCGTTCAACTTCGAGTACCTGCTGGCGGCCTGGACCGCGCCGGCCCAGTACGCGGTGATCACCCGGTCGTTGGAGGCCACCGACGCGGTCGGCGCCCCGACCACCTGGGTGCTGTCGAACCACGACGTGGTCCGGCACGCCTCCCGGCTGGGGCTGCCGGTCGGCACCCCGCGCCCCAACGGCATCGGCATCGGCGACCCGCAGCCGGACGCCGCCCTCGGGCTGCGCCGGGCCCGCGCGGCCACCCTGCTCATGCTCGCCCTGCCCGGCTCCGCCTACCTGTACCAGGGTGAGGAGCTGGGCCTGCCGGAGCACACCACGCTCCCCGACGAGGTCCGGCAGGACCCGACCTTCCGCCGGACCGGGGGCGCGCACCGGGGCCGGGACGGCTGTCGGGTGCCGATCCCGTGGGAGGCCGACGCCCCGTCGTACGGCTTCGGCCCGACCGACGCGAGTTGGCTGCCCCAGCCGCCGTCCTGGGCCGAGTACGCCCTGGACCGCCAGCGCGGGGTGCCCGGCTCGACGTACGAGCTGTACCGGGGCGCGCTGCGGCTGCGCCGGGAACACGGCCTGGGCCGGGGCACCCTGCGCTGGCGGGAGTCCCCGGACACGGTGCTCAGCTTCACCAACGGCGGGCTGACCGTGCTGACCAACTTCGGCCCGGATCCGGTGCCGCTGCCGGCCGGGGCGCAGGTCGTGCAGGCCAGCGCCCCGCTCGACGACGCCGGCCGGGTCCCCACCGACGCCACCGTCTGGTACCGCTGAGGTGTAAGGAGGGGCCCCTTATTAACAGGCGTCTGTTAATAAGGGGCCCCTCCTTACACCCGCTACAGGCGGTCGGCGCGGTCGTGCAGGAGGGTGTGCACGGTGTCGATGTCGCGCGGGGCGGTCCGGGAGGCCAGCCAGTACATGATCCCGGTGGGCACGAAGAAGAGCTGGAACGCGGCCAGCCCGACCGCGTAGTTCAGCGGCGGTGGGAAGGCCGCCCGCAGCCCGTGGAAGACCACCCCGACCAGGCCGTTGCCGGCCGCCCGGCCGACCCCGTTGACCAGGTTGCCGAGGCTGTACACGGTGCCCCGGTGCTCGGGTGGGTTGACGTCGGCGATCAGGGCGAACCAGTTGGGCGAGTTCGCCGAGGTCAGGGCGAGGGCGAAGACGGCGGTGAGCAGGCTCAGCCCGACCGTCGGCTCGGTCACGACGCTGGACAGCACCGCCCCGACCACCGCGCCGGTGCCGGCGCCGTCGGGCACGTCGATGCTGATCGGCACGAAGAAGAGCACCACGTAGAACGGGACGGCCGCGAGGATGCCGACCGCCGCGACCAGCGCCCGTCCCCGGGGGGTACGCCGTTGCAGCGCGTCGCCGGCCAGCCCGCCCACGATCGAGAACACCCCGCCGAGCTGGAACAGGGTGGCGAAGACGCTGCCCACCACCACCGCCGTGGCCGCCGAGTACCCCTGCTGCTCGGCCCGCTCGGCGAAGAGCACCGGCAGCCAGACCAGCGAGCCGAAGGCGGCCTGCGCGGTCAGCCCCTGCAGGATCAGCCACCGGTTGGTCCGGCGGTCGAGGATCCGGGGCAGGTCGGCGCGGCTGATCCGGTACTCGTAGTCGGCCCCGGCGGCGAGCGCGTCGACCAGTTCCGGCTCGCTCTGCCCGCGCCGGACGTCGTAGGTGAACAGGTACGCCACCGTGGCGACCAGCCCGACCACGCTCAGCAGCAGGAACGGCCGCCGCCAGTCGGTCGCGCCGAGCAGTCCGCCGGTCAGCGTCCCGGCCAGCGTGCCAACCCCCTGCGACAGCCCCCAGAAGCTCATCACCAGGCCCCGCCGCCGGGGCGAGATCAGGTCGGTGACCACCGAGAACCCGACCGAGCCGACCGCGCCGAGCCCGACCGCCGCGAGCAGTTGGGCGGCGAGGAAGGTGGCGTAGCCGCCGGCCAGCCCGCTGCCGGCGGTGCCGGCCGCCCAGAGCAGGGTGCCGACCATCAGCAGCGGCTTACGGTTGGTCCGGTCCCCGACATAGGCCCAGGCCACCGCGGCCACCGCGCTGACCAGGAAACTCGCGGCGGTGACCAGCCCGATCATCCGCTGGGGTACGTCGAGGGAGCCGGCGATCGGCCCGTACAGCGGCGGCACCAGGCCGATCGCCACGTTGTCCAGCGAGGCGAGCAGCACGAAGACCACGACGCTGTAGAGCCGGTGCGCCGAATTCCCACCCCACGCCCTGAGCACCCGCGTCCCCCATCCCGACCGGTCCCACCCTCTGTCCACGGCCGCCCCAGCCTCAGCCGCCGGCACCGGGGAGCCGCCCGAGACGGGGAACCGCCGGGACGGGAGATGCTTCGCGCGTCCTTTCGAGCTGCCCCACGAACGGGGCACCGGACACGGAGCACCGCCGAGCGGCACACGCATCCCGCCCCGGGCATCGTCGCACCCGCCCGGCCCGTCCCTTTGCCGCACCCTACCGATGGCCCCGGCCACCACCGCGACGACAACCGGTCTGGCCGCCACCACGGATCAGGCCCCCACCAGCCGCGCCACGGTCACCGTCCGGGCCGAGCCGGCCACGCACATCATGGCCCTGGCCCCGACCGGTCCGGCCAGGGACGTCAACCGGCCGGGCCGGGACCGGCCGACGCCCACCCGGGCGGTACGGCGCGCCGGTGACGAGGGCTGGTCCCACAGACGGAGCAGCTCGAAAGGATGGCCAGAACAACCAGTCGGGCAGCCGGGGTAGGCAGTCCGGGAACCTGGCTCGCCACCGCGCCCGGCGGTCCAGTCACCCGGCCCAGTGCCCTGGCCCGCGACCACGGCAAGGGTGACGGCCCAGAGCAGTGACCCGGTGACCCGGGACCGGGGTCAGCCGGGGAGGCGGTCGACGACCTGCTCGCGGGCGTCGGCGTACCGGTCGCGGATGGCCGGGACCGGGTCGGCCGCGTACTCCTCGGTGCCGGCCAGCGGCCAGTCCGGTGCCGCCGCCCCGCCGAGGGCGACCCAGGCGGCCTGGCGGGCGGCCCCGTCGGCGACGTACTCCCCGGGCGGAGGGACGACCACCGGGCAGCCGAAGACCTGCGGCGCGATCCGGCGGACCGCCGCCGACCGGGCCCCGCCGCCGACCAGCAGCACCCGCTCCACCCGGGCGCCCTGGGCCCGCAGCGCGTCGAGCCCGTCGGCGAGGGCGCAGAGCATCCCCTCGACCGCCGCCCGGGCCAGGTGCGCCGGGGTGGCGGTGCGCAGGGTCAGCCCGTGCACCGCGCCGGTGGCGTCCGGCCGGTTCGGGGTCCGCTCCCCCTCCAGGTAGGGGATCATGACCAGCCCGTCCGCGCCGGGCGGGGCGGCCAGCGCCAGGTCGGCCAGCTCGTCCAGGGTGACCCGGAGCAGCCCGGCGGCGGCGTCGAGCACCCGGGCCGCGTTGAGCGTGCAGACCAGCGGCAGGAACCGGCCGGTGCAGTCGGCGAACCCGGCGACCGTCCCCTCCGGGTCGGCGGCCGGGGTGTCGGCGACGCTGAACACGGTGCCGGAGGTGCCGATGGAGACGACCACGTCGCCGGGGCGGGCGCCGACGCCGAGCCCGGCGGCGGCGTTGTCCCCGGCCCCGGGGCCGAGCGGCACCCCGCCGGACGGTGTCCCGCCGGGCAGGACGCCGTCGGCGAGCGTCCCGGCCACGTCGGCCGGACCGAGCACCACGGGCAGCTCGAGCTGCCGCCCGAAGGCCTGTTCGAGCAGGTCGGGACGGTACCGGCCGGTCGCGGTGGACCAGTAGCCGGTGCCGCTGGCGTCGCTGCGGTCGGTCCGCAGGGCGGCCAGTCCGGCCGCCCCGCCCAGCCGCCAGGTCAGCCAGTCGTGCGGCAGGCAGACCGCCGCCACCCGGGCCGCCGCCGCCGGCTCGTGCCGGGCCAGCCAGCGCAGCTTGGTGACGGTGAAGCTGGCCACCGGGACGGACCCGGTCGCCTCGGCCCAGAACCGGCGGCCGGTCTCCCCCGGGCCGGCCTCGGCGACCAGGTCGGCGGCGGCCCCGGCCGAGCGGGTGTCGTTCCACAGCAGCGCCGGCCGGACCACCTCCCCGGCCTCGTCGAGGCAGACCATCCCGTGCTGCTGCCCGGCGACGGCGACGGCGGCCACGTCGGCCAGCCCACCGGCGGCCTCGGCGGCCGTCCCGAGCGCCTGCCACCAGGCGGCCGGGTCGACCTCGGTGCCGTCCGGGTGCGGCGCGCGGCCCTGGCGGACCAGCTCACCGGTCTCCGCGTCCCGGACGACGACCTTGCAGGACTGGGTGGAGGAGTCCACCCCGGCGACGAGCGGCATGGCGACCGGCCTCAGCGCGCGCCGAGCAGGTGCTCGACGGCGAGCTGGTTGAGCCGGACGAAGCCGTAGCCCTGCGCGCCGGCCCGGTCGACGTCGAACGTCTCGAACGCGGAGGTGTCGGCGAGCAGCTCGGCGTAGGACTCGCCCGGGTCGAGGGTCGGCGTGGCCAGGTCGGCGACCTTGCTGGCGGCCAGCGCCTCGGCCACCTCCGGGTCGGCCCTAAACGCCGCCGCCCGCTCCTTGAGCAGCAGGTACGTCCGCATGTTCGCCTCGGCCGAGGCCCACACGCCGGTGATGTCCTCGGTCCGCGACGGCTTGTAGTCGAAGTGCCGGGGCCCGTCGTACGCGGGCACCCCGTCGGGGCCGCCGTGCTCCAGCAGGTCCACCAGGGCGAACGCGTTGAGCAGGTCACCGTGGCCGAAGACCAGGTCCTGGTCGTACTTGATGCCCCGCTGGCCGTTGAGGTCGAGATGGAACAGCTTGCCCTGCCAGAGCGCCTGGGCGATGCCGTGGGCGTAGTTGAGCCCGGCCATCTGCTCGTGCCCGACCTCGGGGTTGAGGCCGACCCGGTCGGGGTGGGCCAGGGTGGAGATGAAGGCGAGCGCGTGCCCGACGGTGGGCAGCAGGATGTCGCCGCGCGGCTCGTTCGGCTTGGGCTCGATGGCGAACCGCAGGTCGTACCCCCGGTCGATGACGTACTGGGTGAGCAGGTCGACGGCCTCGCGGTACCGCTCCAGGGCGGCCCGGATGTCCTTGGCGACGTCGTACTCGGAGCCCTCCCGGCCGCCCCACATGACGAAGGTCTTCGCGCCCAGCTCGGCGGCGAGGTCGACGTTGCGCAGCACCTTGCGCAGCGCGTACCGCCGGACGTCGCGGTCGTTGCTGGTGAAGCCGCCGTCCTTGAACACCGGGTGGGTGAAGAGGTTGGTGGTCACCATCGGTACCACCAGGCCGGTCTCGTCGAGGGCCTTGCGGAAGCGGGCGATGTGCTGGTCACGGGTGGCGGCGTCGACGCCGAACGGGATCAGGTCGTCGTCGTGGAAGGTGATCCCGTACGCGCCCAGCTCGGCGAGGCGGTGCACGGCCTCAACCGGGTCCAGTTCCGGCCGGGTGGCGTCGCCGAACGGGTCGCGGGCCGGCCAGCCCACCGTCCAGAGACCGAAGGAGAACTTGTCGGCGGGGGTGGGACGGGGCGCCATGCTGAACCTCCGGGGGAATGGGACGGCGGCTATTTGTTCAGTGGTTGAATTATTTGGCGGCGCTGTGGCAGTGTCAAGTGGTGAGTCGAGCCAGCAGTCCGGCCGGCGCGGTCCGCCAGGCCAGCCTCCGGGAACTCAACCTCGCCGTCGTCCTCGGCCGGATCGCTGCCGCCTCCCGGCCGCCGTCCCGCGCCGAACTGGCCGCCGGCACCGGCCTCACCCGGGCCACCGTCTCGGCGGTCGTCGACGACCTGATCGGCGGCCGGCTGGTCACCGAGGCCGGACCCGCCCCGCGCACCGGGGCCGGCCGACCCGCCCGGGGCCTCGTGCTCGCCGGGGACGGCCCGGCCGGTCTCGGGCTGGAGGTCAACGTCGACTACCTCGCCGCCTGCGTGGTGGACCTCGCCGGCACCGTCCGGCACCACACCGTGCACCGGGCCGACCTGCGCCCGGTCTCCCCCGCCGACGCGCTGGCCCGGCTCGGCGACCTGGCCACCCGGGCCCGCGCGGACGCCCGCCGGCAGGGACTCACCCTGGCCGGCACCGCGCTGGGCGTACCCGGACTGGTCGGGGACGGCGGGCTGGTCCGTCTCGCCCCCAACCTCGGCTGGCGGGAGGTGGACGTCCCCGTCCTGCTCCGCCGGCACCTGCCGCCGGTCGAGCCGGTCACCGGGATCCCGCCGCTGGTGGTCGAGAACGAGGCGAACCTGGCCGCCCTGGGGGAACTGCACACCGTCTCCTCCGACACCGCCAGTTTCCTGCACATCTCCGGTGAGGTGGGCATCGGCGCCGGGATCGTCCTCGACGGTGCCCTCTTCCGGGGCGCCCGGGGCTGGAGCGGCGAGATCGGCCACATCCCGATCCAGCCGGAGGGTCCGTCCTGCCGGTGCGGCGGCCGGGGATGCCTGGAGCAGTACGCCGGGCAGGAGGCCATCCTCACCGCGGCCGGCCTGACCTGGGCCGACCTTCCGGCGGACACCGCCGCGACCCGGCTGGCCGCGCTCGCCGAGGCCGACGAGCCCACCGCGCTGCGCGCCCTGCACGACGCCGGCACGGCGCTCGGCGTGGCGGTCGCCGCCGTGGTCAACCTGCTGGACCTGGACACCGTGGTCCTCGGCGGTGGATACGCCCCGCTCGCCCCCTGGCTGGGCCCGCCGGTGCTGACCGAGATCGACCGCCGGGTGCTCACCGCCGCGTGGGCGCCGGTGACGGTCCGCCCGGCGCGGCTCGGGCCGGAGGCGGCGGTGGTGGGGGCGGCCGGCTCGGTGGTCCGGCGGATCATCGCCGACCCGAGCGGCTGGCTGGCCGGCCGGCGCGCTTCCTGGATGGGCGGGAGCCGACCGACGTCGGTACGCTTGCCGGGAGGCAACGATCCCCCACGGTAGGGAGAGCGGTACCAGCATGCACAGCGGCCAGCCGACCAGGGCGTCCGGCGACGACCGGTGACCACGGCCAGACGGCCCGGTCGTGCCGGGCCGGTCGACGGCGGGCGGTCACCGGGTCCGCAGTCCCGGCCGGCCCCGGCCGCCGCGCCCGGGACCGACGGCCGGCTCGCCCGTGAACTGCTGGACGGGCTCGCCGAGGCGGTCGTCACCACCGACCCCGCCGGGGTGGTGACGCTGGTCAACGCGATGGCCGCCGACCTGCTCCCCGAGGTGGTCGCCGGGGCGGAGCTGGCGCTGTGCCCGGTCCCGGCGCTGGGCCGGGCCGTCCGGGCGGGCGTGGACGCCTTCGACACCGAACACCACGGCCGACGGCTGCGCGGCTCCCGGCGACGCCTGGCCGGCGGCGGACACGCCTGGTACGTCCGGGACGTCACCGAGGAGCAGGCCCGTACCGACGCGTTGCTCGCGGAGCGGTCCCGGACCGCCTTCCTCGCCCAGGCCGGCAGCCGGCTCGGCGTCTCGCTGCACCGGGAGCAGACGCTCCGGACCGCGGTGACCCTGCCGGTGCCGTACCTGGCCGACGCCGCGCTGGTCGTCCACCTCCCGCCCCCGCCCGCCGACGACGCGTCGCACTGGATCCGGTACGCCGACGGCGACCCCGCCCCGGCCAGCGGTACCGGCTCGGGGCAGTTCCCCGGCGGGGTGCCGGGGCTCGCCGAGGCGCTCGACGGCGAGGTGGGCGAGCCCGGCCCGGGGCTGGACGCGGAGTTGGCCGACCTGGCCGCGCTGCTGCCCGCCACCTTCGGCCGGCCGGGCGCCGTCCTGGTCAGCCCGATGACCGGGGCCGGTGGGCCGGCCGGCGCGCTGGTGCTGCTGCGCCGGGTCGGCCGGGCCGGCTTCGACGCCCGCGAGGTCGAGCTGGCCCGGGAGTTCGCCGCCCGCGCGGGGGCGGCCCTGGCCACCGCCGACCTGTACGGGGAGCAGACCCACCTGGCCCGGGTCCTGCAACACAGCCTCCTCCCGCCGGAGCTGCCCACCGTCCCCGGGCTCGCCCTGGCCAGCGGGTACCGGGCGGCCGGGGACAGCCTGCGCATCGGCGGCGACTTCTACGACGTGTTCCGGACCGAGGGCGGCGCGATGTTCGCCCTCGGCGACGTCTGCGGCAAGGGCGTCGGCGCGGCCGTGCTCACCGGCCGGGTCCGCCAGTCGTTGCAGACCCTGCGGCTGGTCGAGCAGCGCCCGCTGGCGCTGATGGAGCTGCTCAACCGGGCGCTGTTCGACACGCCGGACGCCGCCCGGCGCAGCCAGTTCACCACCCTGCTGCTGGGCACGGTGAGCCGGGGGCCGGGCGACGAAACCCGGGTCCGGATCGCCGGGGGCGGCCATCCGGCCCCGCTGGTCCTGCGCCCCGACGGCACCGTCACACCGGTCCGGGTCGGCGGGATGCCGATCGGCGCCCTGGCCACCGCCCGGTTCGCCGAGGCCGAGTTCGTGCTCGCCCCGGGTGAGCTGCTGGTCGCCTACACCGACGGGGTGACGGAGGCGCGCGGCGGTCCCCGGGACGGGGAGATGTTCGGCGAGACCCGGCTGCGCCAGGCGCTGGAAGCCAGCGCCGGGCTCCCGCCGGCCGCCGTGGTCGACCGGCTGCTCCAACTCGTCGACGAGTGGCTGGACGGGCAGAGCCACGACGACATCGCCGTGCTGGCCCTGCGCGCGACCCCCCGCTGACCGCCGGGACCCCGGGGTCGGGCCGGGGTGGCAGGCGGGTGGGCCGCCGTCCGGACGGACCGGTGCGGTCAGGCGGTACGGGCCACCGCGCCGCCGGACGGCGGGCCGGGGCGGGACGCGGGCGCGGGGCCGGGCAGCAGGCGGGTCGGTTGCGGGGGCACGGTGGGGCCACCGGCCTGCGGCGCGGGCCAGGAGTCCCGCCCACTGCCGGATCGCCACCGGTCCGGGCCGGCCTCCCGGCTCCGCCGCTCCCCCCGTAGCCCGTCCGGCGGCTCCACCGGCCCGGTGGGCGGGACGCCCTGCGGCTCGACGGCCGGCTCGGCGCGCCCGTGCCGGGTGGAAGCGGCGTCGAGGGGCGGTGCCGGGTCGGCGGGCGGCGTCGCGTCGGGGGCGTCGGGCGGCCCCGGCTGGGCCCGGCCCACCTCGTCGAACTCGGTGATGCCCCGCAGCAGCGCCTGCCGCCCGGCGGCGCTCATCCCGGCCAGCACCTCGGTCAGCCGCTGCCGGCGGTCCGCCTGCAACTCGGCCAGCAGGCGACGTGCCTGCGGGGTCAGGTGCAGCGAGATCTCCCGCCGGTCGACCCGGCCCGGCTCGCGCTCCAGCATGCCGGCGGCCTCCAGCCGGTCGCAGAGCCGGCTGGCCGACGACAGGAGCATGTTCAGCTCGGCCGCGAGCCGGCGGAGGTTGATCCCGTCGCGCCGGTCCACCACCACCACGGCCCGCAACTGCGCGCTGGAGAGCCGGTGGGTGGTCCGTTCCCGGGCCGCCTCCCAGACAGCCAGCAGGGTGCCCGCCGCGTCGTCCAACGCGGCAGCCATACTCGCTTCTGGTCCGATCGGACCATGCTGCTGTTCGGCCATGGTGCGCACGAGGTTACCCCGCCGCCCCTGGTCACCGGCCAACTGAGAAGGACTGAGACGATGAGCGCAGCGGAGGAGCGGGCCCGCCGGAGCCTGATCGAGGCCCCGGCCGATCTGCTCGTCGACCGGCTCTCGGAGGAGCTGACCCGGTCGTACGGGATCACCTCGGCGGAGCTGTTCCAGGTCGACTACCGCCTGGCCGAGCTGCTGCCGCTGGGCGAGGAGGAGACGGGGATCACCAGCCCCGGGCACCCGGCCTGGCGCTGCTTCGACCACCAGGAGCCGGTGCTGGCGGACGGGGTCGGCTGGTTCCCGGTCGGCATGCGCGGGGAGCGCCGGGGGGTGCTGCGGCTGGCCCCGGTCCCCGAGGACCCGGCCCTCGTCGCCGAGCTGGCCGGCATCGCCACCGCCCTCGGGCACGAGGTGACCGCCGTCTCGGCGGGCACCGACGTCTACCGGGCGTCCCGCCGCAGCCGCCGGCTCACCCTCGCCGCCGAGATGCAGTGGGACCTGCTGCCGGCCCGCAGCCGGGTCCGTCCCTCGTTCAGCCTGGCCGGGCAGCTTGAGCCGGCGTACGCGGTCAAGGGCGACAGCTTCGACTGGTCCGACGACGGGCACCGGGTCTGGCTGTCGACCATCAACGGCGGTGGGGAGGGGGTCGCCGCCTCGCTGCTCACCTCGCTGGCCACCCACGCGCTGCGCAACGCCCGCCGGGGCGGGCTCGCCCTGGCCGACCAGGCCGCCCTGGCCGACCAGGCGGTGTACGCGCTGCACCGGGGCGAGCAGCACCTCTCCGCCCTGCTGCTGGAGCTGGACCTGCGCTCCGGGGTGCTGACCGCCGTCGACGCCGGCTCCCCCCGCCTGGTGCTGCTGCGCGACGGCGAGGTCCACGACTGGCCGCTGGAGAAGCAGTTCCCGCTCGGCATGTTCGAGGGCACGGACTACCGGGAGCAGCGCTTCGAGCTGCGCCGGGGCGACCGGCTCTTCGTGGTCAGCGACGGTGTGGTCGAGGCCGTCGGCCAGCAGGCCCGCTACGGCGACGCGGCGCTGGACCGGTTCCTGCGCCGGACCGTCCCGCTGCCGCCGCTGGACGCGGTCCGGTCCCTGATCGGGGACCTGCGGGCGTTCGTCGCCGGGGACCTGGTCGACGACGCCGTGGTGGTCTGCCTGGACTGGACCGGCCCCGGCTCCTGACCGGCCGGGGCGGGCCCGCCGGGGCGCCGGCACACCCCGACGGGGTCAGTAGGCGCCGCGTCCGTTGACCACCGCGCCGACCGTCTTCCACAGGATGGTCAGGTCGGCGGCGAGCGACCAGTTCTCCACGTAGTAGAGGTCGAGCCGGATGCCGTCCTCCCAGCTCAGGTCGGACCGCCCGCTGACCTGCCAGAGGCCGGTCATGCCGGGCTTGACCAGCAGCCGCCGGGCGACGTCTCCGTCGTACCGGGCCACCTCGGAGGGCAGCGGCGGCCGGGGGCCCACCAGGCTCATCTGGCCGAACAGCACGTTGACGAGCTGGGGCAGCTCGTCCAGGGACCACTTGCGCAGCAGCCGGCCGATCCGGGTCACCCGGGGGTCGTCGCGCATCTTGAACAGCAGCCCGTCCGTCTCGTTGCGGGCGGCCAGCTCGGCCAGCAGCGCGTCGGCGTTCACCACCATGGTGCGGAACTTGTACACGCCGAACTCCCGGCCGCCCTGGCCGACCCGGACCTGCCGGAACAGCACCGGCCCCCGGCTGTTCAGCTTGATCGCCAGCGCGATCACCAGCAGCAGCGGCAGGAGCAGCAGCAGGGCGACCACGGCGGCGGCCCGGTCGACGAAGCCCTTGACGAGCTTGCGGGCCCCCCGGAACTCCGGTGCCTCCACGTGGATCAGCGGCAGGCCGGCGACCGGCCGGGTGTGGATCCGGGGGCCCGCGACGTCGGTGAGCGCGGGCGCGAGCACCAGGTCGACGCCGGTACCCTCCAGTTGCCAGCCGAGCCGGCGCAGCCGGGTCGCGGTCAGCTCGCCGGAGGCGGTGACCGCGACGGTGTCCGCGCCGATCGCGGTGGCCGCCTCCGGGATCCCCCGGAACGACCCGACCACCGGCACGTCGCCGAGCCGCTGCGCGACGGGGGCCAGCAGCGCGTCCGGGATGCAGGCGCCGACCACGTGGTACCCGGCGTACGGTTCGCGGCGGAGGGTGTGCACCAGTTCCAGCACGTGCGCGGTGTCCCCGACCACCAGCACCCGGCGGGACCAGCCGGCCCCCCGGATCCGCGCCCGGTGCAGCCGCTTGCGGGCCGCGAAGCGGGCCAGTTCCAGCCCGACGATGCCCAGGGCGAACGAGATGGCCAGGAAACCCCGGGAGACACCCAGGTCGAAGACGTACCCGAGGATGGCGATCGTGCCGGCCAGCCGGAGGCTGGCGCTGCTGACCCGGCGGTACTCGTCCGCGCCGTACCCGATCACCCGGTCGTCGTAGCAGCGCATCGCCTTGAGCGAGACCAGCCAGCCCAGCACCAGGCCGGGCGCGACCAGGACGTACGGGATCTCCGAGCCGCGCGGTTCGGCGTCACCGAAGCGGGCCAGGTACGCCGCGAGCACGGCGAGCGCCACGACGGCGGTGTCCAGCACCACCAGCCCCTGGACGTACGCCCGCTGGTCGGCACGGGCCAGCGGGGCGGACGGGTCGGTGCCCGGTCGCGTCGACGTGCTACCAGGGGTCAACAGGGTCGCCGTGGCCACCGGCCCTCCCACATCGCTCGGTGCTGGCTCCGGCGGCTGCTGCCGGTCCATGGTGGACCCGTGCCGGAGGCACTCCGACATCGTGCCCTGACAATGATGCTCGCCGATCGCTTCCGACGCATTACCGTCAGTTTCCCCCCGGTCGACGGAGTCGGCACGGGACGGCCGTACCGGTGCGCCGGTACGACGGGCCGGTGGGATCTCCATGGTCCGTGGAGGCGTTCAGCGGGGTGCGGTCGGACGCAGGGCGATGGCCTTCAGGAAGATCTCACCGATCCTGGTGGGATCCTCGGTGACGAAGGCACCACCGCCGGTGACCTTGGTGATCGACTCCAGCTCCGTCCGGCTCACCTCGCTGCCGATGCCGATGATGACCACCTGGATCGGGCGCTCCGGATCGGCGATCCGCTTCAGCTCGGACAGCAGCCGCGCCTGCGAGATCCCGTTCGCGTCCTCGTTCTTGCCGTCGGTGAAGAGCACCACGGAGTTGACCCGGCCCGGCTCCCAGCCCTCCTGCACGGCCCGGTACGCGGCGAGCACCGTGTCGTACAGGCCGGTGTCGCCGTTCGACGGCCGGACGGTGCCCAGCCCCTGCTCCAACCGCCCCCGCTGGGTGGACAACGGACCGATCTCGACGACCTCGTTCCAGTCCCGGTCACCGACCAGGTTGGTGGAGAAGGTCCACAGCCCGATCGACCAGGAGTCGTCGAACAGCCCCAGGCCCCGCCGCGCCGCCTCCACCGTGACCTGTGCCCGGGTGGCGTTGTTGGCGCTCGGGACCTCCCGCTTCATGGAGCCGGAGACGTCGATGACGCAGAGCATCCGGCCGGACTGGGTGGCGATCGACCAGCCGGTGACCGCGTTCTCGATCGCCGCCGGGTCCAGCCCGCCCGCGGCGGTGCCGCCGCCGGCCGGTGACCCGCCGTCGGCGCCCCCGGCCGGGCTCGGCGCCCCCACCGGGGGCTCGAACCCGTCGCCCCAGTTGCCGTCCGGGCCGCGCAGGGCCCGCGTCGCCAGCTTGTTGCGGAAGTCGGCCGTGGTGAGCACCTCGAACAGCACCCGTGCGGCGGACGCCTTGGCCGGCTCGATGCCGGGCAGCACCGCGTACGGGTAGTCCAGCGGCATCGGCGCCGGCTCCAGGTAGATCGCGGCCAGCGGCACCGGCGGCTGCTCCCGGTTGTACGCCATCACGTCCTCCTCGGAGAGGGCGGCGGCGGCGAGGCCGCTGGCGATGGTCGCCGGGTCGTTGGCGCGCGGGAACCGCGCGAGCAGGTCGCCCCGCAGCGCCGAACGGCCGGTGGCCAGCGCCCGCAGCGCGCCGGTGGTGGCCGACCTGGCGTCCTCCCCGGCACCGCTGGCGGCGGCCGTCAGCGAGAGCAGCCCGGAGAGCCCGGCGGCGTCCCGGGTCGGCTCGACGATCCCGGTGCGCAACGGCTTGCTGCTGGTCACCTGGCCCAGCAGGTCCGACCAGGTGAGCTTCTTCTCCGGCCAGCCGAGCCGGCTGGAGGCGACCGGTTCCGGCACGGCGAGGACCACCGGGCTGCGCGCGATGGAGGCGTTGTTGTCCGGGGCGAACGCGGTGGCCCCACCGTTGCGCAGCAGCAGCAACCAGGTGGAGGAGTCGGGTACCCAGACGTCCGGGGCGACCGCGGTGCCGCTGGCCTGGCCGATCCCGGCCAGGGTGGCCCCGTGCTTGCCGGCCACCACCGCCGCCACGTCGGCCGGGTCGGAGGCGGAGACCTTGACGTCGATGCAGGTGCCACCGACGGCGGCGCCGTCGGTCATCCACTGGGTCGCGGCCTCCTCGACGGCCGGCGCGAGCTCCGGGGCCGCCGCCACCGCGAGTTCCACCCGTCCCGAGCAGCCGGGCTGGGCGAGCTGTTGGTAACCGAACCACGCACCGGTCACGACGACGACAAGCGCCGTCGCGGAAGCGACGGCGCCTGCTCCGCGGAACCCTGTTCGCATGCGATGGCGGCCTGACACGAGACCAATCTTGCGGATCAGGGCTCCCGACTGCCATGTCCGTTCGGACGAAAGTTACTCAGGAGAAATAGTTGACCTCTATTTATCTACGCAGCGTAACCACAGTACGCCGTGGTGTCGCCGGGTTCCCCGCCCCCGTCCGACCGGCCCGTTCGACCGGCCGTTCGACCCGCCGGCCACCCCTCAGGGCAGGACACACGTGGGGCTCGCCACCGGCACCGGTTCACCCACGGCGGCCGGCACCCCGGTCGTCGGGTCCACCCGCAACACCCGGACCATGTCCGCGCGCTGGTCGGCGACGTACAGATGTTCGCCGATGCGGGCGAAGTGCCGGGGCCACTCGCCGCCGGTGTCCACCTCGGCCACGAGCTGCGGCAGCTCCGGCTCCAGCGCGAAGACCGCGATCGTGCCCACTCCCCGGTTGGCGACGTAGAGGAAACGACCGTCCGGGCCGACCGCGACCTCCGACGGCTGCACGTGCCCCGGCCGTTCGCTGGCGTCGACGCGCCCCCGCTGGTGCAGCGCGCCGTCGGCGGTCAGGTCGTACGCGGTCACCGTGGCGTCCAGCTCGCCGACCAGGTAACAGCGCCGCCCGTCGGGGTGGCGGGCCAGGTGCCGGGGGCCGGAGCCGGGCGAGGTGCGTACCCGGGGGGCGCGGGGCACCAGGCGACCCGAGGCGGCGTCCAGG
This sequence comes from Micromonospora fluostatini, assembly GCF_050410825.1. Taxonomy (NCBI): domain Bacteria; kingdom Bacillati; phylum Actinomycetota; class Actinomycetes; order Micromonosporales; family Micromonosporaceae; genus Micromonospora; species Micromonospora fluostatini. Next base: position 7,185,420 of record NZ_CP191251.1, on the reverse strand, counting down.
TCGTACCGGTAGACCGCGTCGGTGCCGAGGTCCACGGCGAGCAGCGGGCCGGGGCCCGACGCCGGGGAGACCATGTGGGCGTGCGCGTGTTCCTGCCGCTGCGGGTCCGGGCCGCGCCCCTCGTGCCGGACCAGGTCGCTGCGCGTACCGGGCACCCCCTCGTCGTCGAGCGGGAAGACCGCCACGCTCCCCCCGCCGTAGTTGGCGACGAGCAGGTGAGCGCCGTCCGGGGTGACCGCGACGTGACACGGCTCGGCGCCGCCCGTCTGCCGGGTCACCAGCGCGGTCAGGTCACCGTCCGGGCCGACGGTGAAGGCGCTGACCGTCCCCTCGGTCAGCTCGTTCACCGCGTACAGCACCGGCCGGTCGGGGTGCCGGGTGAGGAACGACGGCGACGGGGTGACCGCCACCGTGCCCAGCGGGGTCAGCTCACCGGTCGTCGGGTCACGACGGGCGGCCACGATGCCGGTGGCCTGCCCGCCCCCCTCGGCCGTGTAGCCACCGACGTGGACGATCGAGTCCCGTTCCGTCACCAGATCCACCTTCCGCCGGAGCCACTGTCGATCAAACCACTGGGTGCCCGCTACGGCGGCCGATCAGTCCACGTTCCGGCGAATTTCCCGACCGGCCGCCCGGGGAGCAGCGGGACGTCACCCGCCCGGCCGCCTCAGGCCACCGGGACCGGCTCGCCCCGCTGCCGGGCCACGTGCTCGACCAGGGAGATCAGCACCAGCTTGGCGGACTGCCGGTCCCGGGCGTCGCAGAGCAGCATCGGCACGTCGTCGTCGAGGTCGAGCGCCTGCCGGACCGAGTCGAGGCTGAACCGGCGGGACCCGTCGAAGCAGTTCACGCCGACCACGAACGGGATGCCCCGCTGCTCGAAGTAGTCGATCGACGGGAAGCAGTCGGCCAACCGCCGGGTGTCGGCGAGCACCACCGCGCCGAGCGCCCCGAAGGCCAGCTCGTCCCAGAGGAACCAGAACCGGTCCTGGCCGGGGGTGCCGAACAGGTACACCTGGAGGTCCTCGTTGATGGTGATCCGGCCGAAGTCCATCGCCACCGTCGTGGTGGACTTCCCCTCCACCCCGGAGAGGTCGTCGGTGCCGATGCCGGCCCCGGTCAGCACCTCCTCGGTCTGCAACGGTCGGACCTCGCTCAACGCGCTCACCAGCGTCGTCTTGCCGGCTCCGAACCCGCCGGCGATCAGGATCTTCAGGGCCAACGGCACCCGCGGCCCGCCCCGATCAGAGCGCACGAAGTCCACTGACCACCGCCTTGAGGATGTTGTCGTCGGGAAGGAACGGACCGCGCGGCGGCTCGTGCACCGACACGAGCCCACCGGCGAGCAGGTCGCCGAGGAGCACCCGGACCACGCCCAACGCGAGGTCCAGCCGCGCCGCCAGCTCCGCCACCGGGACCGGACGCCGGGCCAGCTCGACCAGCCGCCGGTGTTCCGGATGCAGTCGCGGATGGCCGTCGAGGTCCGCAGCGGGATCGGCGAGCACGAACGCCACCAGGTCGAACCCCTCGACCGCCGGCCGCACCCGGCCGCCGGTGAGAGTGTACGGGCGCACGACCGGTCCGGCGTCGGCGTCCAGCCACTCGTGCTGCGTGTCGGGGTACTCAGCCCGCATCGTCGGTCCCGGACGCCTGTCTGGCCGGCGCGCTGAGGTTCTCGCCCACCCGGGTCACCAGCATCGCCATCTCGTACGCGACCAGGCCGATGTCCGCGTCGGCGTCGCTGACCACGGCGAGGCAGGCCCCCTGCCCGGCGGCCGTGACGAAGAGGTACGCCGACTCCATCTCCACCACCGTCTGCCGGACCGGCCCGGCGGCGAGGTGCCGGCTCGCGCCCTTGGCCAGGCTGGAGAAGCCGGAGGCCATGGCGCACAGGTGCTCGGCGTCGGTGCGGTCGAGGTCGGCGGAGGAGCCGAGCAGCAGCCCGTCCGCCGACAGCACCACCGCCTGGCGGGCGGCCGGCACCCGTTCGACCAGCTCGTCGAGGAGCCAGTCGAGATCAGCGCTCTGCTTCGTCGTCGGTTGCACCACTAGGCGTCCCTCTCTGTCACGGTCGGGGATTCGGGACCGCCGCCGCCGACGGGCGGAGACGGAGGTGGCGGGGCACCCGGTCCCGGTTCGGTGGGGGTGGCGGACACCCCGGGGCCGGCGGGGCCGGGGGCGGCGGTCGGCGTACCCGCGTTCGGGGGCACGGCCGGGGCGGGGGCGGCCGGGGCCGGGCCGGCGGTCGGCGCGTCCGGGCCGGGGGCGGCGGAGCCGGCCTGCCGACCCCGGGCGGTGCCGGCCTGCAGCGCCGACATGACCCGGCGCACCTCCTCCGGGGACCGGGGGGTCGGCGTCTCACCGCCCGGCTGCCGGGGACGGGCGGCCGGGCCCCGACGCCGGACCCGGCGCGGCAGGCCGTCGGTCTCCGGGGACAACTCGACCGTGCCGACCCGTTCCCCGGCGAGCGGGACCACCGGCGCCGAGGTGACCGGCCGTTCCCGGGTGACCCGGTTGCCCCGGGGACGCGGCTGGGCGGGCAGCCGGGTCACCCGGGCCATCCGGCCCTGGTCCGGCGCGGCGGGCGCGGGCGGCTCGGTGGTGATCAGGTCGGCCGGGACGAGCACGGTCGCGGAGACCCCGCCGTGCGTCGAGGGGCTCAGGTGTACCCGGATGCCGTGCCGGCCGGCGAGCCGGGCCACCACGAACAGCCCGAGCCGGGCGCTCTCGGCGGGGTCGAAGTCGGGCGGGGTGGCCAGCCGTCGGTTCGCCTCCGCCAGGGCCGCAGCCGACATCCCCAGCCCCCGGTCGACCACCTCGATGGCGTACCCGTCCCGGGCGCGCCGGCCGCTGACCTCGACCCGGGTGTGCGGCGGGGAGAACGCGGTGGCGTTCTCGATCAGCTCGGCGAGCAGGTGGATCACGTCCCCGACCGCCCGGCCCACCGTGGCGGCCGGCTCCAGCACGGTCACGTCGACCCGGTCGTAGGACTCGACCTCGCTGGTGGCGCCCCGGACCAGGTCGACCATGGCCACCGGGTTGCGCCAGCCCCGGCCGGGCGCCGCCCCGGCGAGGATGACCAGGTCCTCGGCGTGCCGCCGGAGCCGGGCGGCCAGGTGGTCGACGCGGAACAGCTCGGCCAGCTCGTCCGGGTCCTCGGCCCGCCGTTCCAGCCGGTCCAGCACGGCCAACTGCCGGTGTACCAGCCCCTGGCTGCGCCGGGCGATGTTGAGGAAGACCTCGTTGAGGCCACGCCGCAGGGTGACCTCGTCCACCGCCGCCTTGACGGCGGTCCGCCGTACCTCGTTGAACGCCCGGCCCACCTCGCCGATCTCGTCCCGGCCGTACTCCAGCGGGGGAGCCTCCCGGGCGACGTCGACGTCCTCGCCGCGGCGCAGCCGCCGCAGCACGTCGGGCAGCCGGCGGTCGGCCATCTCCTGCGCCGCGTCGCGGACCGTGGTGAGCCGCTGCACCAGCGAACGGCCCACCCGCAGCGCCACCAGCGCGGAGATCACCACGGCGAGCAGCCCGAGCAGGCCCGCCCCGCCGAGCCGGAGCAGGATGCCGATGGCGACCGGCACCGACCGGTCGGCCATCGCGTCGGACTGGGTCAGCTCGAAGTCCCGCATGAGCTGCTGGACGGCGTCGTGGCTGGCCCGCCAGTCGGCAAGGTCCACCGGGGGACGCCCGGTGCGACCGGCGGCGACCAGGTCGTCCTGCATCTCCTGGAGCCGGCGGGCCTCGTCGCGCTCGGTCAGCCGCCGGTAGGCGGTGCGGTCCGCCGAGGGCAGTTCGGCCACCGCGCCCTCGATGAGGAAGCGCTGGTTGCCGATGGTCTGTACGAGTCGGGTGTGTTCCCCCTCGGCGTACCGGCCGGCGGTCGCCGCACCGGCCACCAGCGCGTCGGTCTGGGCGAGCAGTTCCCGGGACCGGCCGAGGTCGGTGAGCGCCCCGACCTGCCGGTTGAGGTCCGCGTCCGGCAGCGTGGCCAGCGCCCCGAAGGCCTGGAAGGCCGAGGTGACCATTCCGGTGTAGAGGCCGAACGCGCCGGCCCGGTCGACGTCCCGCCGCTCGATGAAGCCCCGGCCGGCGGGCAGCGCGTCCAACGTGCCGAGCAGCTCGTCGAGGCGGGCGTCGAGCAGGTCGTTGGTGGCGCCGCGGAGGGACTCCCCGGCGAGCCGCTGGCGCAGGTCGGCGACGGCCACGTCGGTCCGCTCCCACTGCCGCCGCAGCGGCGACGTCGAGCCGGTACCGGCCAGGTGGACCATCGAGAGCCGGCGTTCGTTCTGCAACTCGGCGACCACCCGCTCACCGGGACGACCGAACTCGTCGAGCAGGGTCCGGGCGTCGAGCAGGTCGCTGGCCGGGCCGACGGTGAGCGTGGTCGCGAAGATCCACAGTGCCACCAGTGCGGCAACGGGGGTGACGACCAGCGCGGCCAGTTTGGCGCGGATCGGCCAGTCACGCGTGTTCATCGCAACCTCGCCCGGACAGGTGACGGAAGAGGCACCCGACCAGCGGCGGACCCGGCCACGGTGCCGGGCACCGGCACGGGCACCTTGGGCAGGATACGTAATCGAGGGCGGATGCACTACCGGCTGTGGCTGCACCGGTCACCGGCCGGCAACCTCCACAAGGGACAACTGGGACGACCGGACACCCGGTACGGCGCTCGATGCGGCGGCCTCGATCAGTTCGTTGCCGGCGCGGAATCCCCGTCGATGCCCCGCCCGGACCGCCCCCGACCGGCGGCACCGGAGGGCTCGACGTCCGGCGCACGGTCCGCTTTCCCGATCCGGCCGACGTCTCTGCTCGGTCCCGCCGGCGTTCTTGCTCGGTCCCGCCGGCTTCCTTGCTCGGTCCCGCCGGCTTCCTTGCTCGATCCGGCCGGCGTCGGCCCGCCCGTTTTCTGGATCCGGTCAGCTCTCGCCGGTCGCCGCCGCGGTGCGCCCTGCGCGTTTCGGCCCGAAGCCGGCCCTTTTGCGGCAACCTCCGAGGAAAGTACCCCGGATCGGGATTGGCGATCACCGGCAGCAGGGAATACCAGGAGGTGAAGGAGGAGCCATGACGTCCACGCAGGTAATCGTGTTGGTGCTCGTCGTGCTGGTGCTCGCGGCCGTGGCCGCGGCAGTGGTGGTCGCCGGTCGACGGCGCGCGCTACGCCAGCGGTTCGGCCCGGAGTACGACCGGGTGGTCGCGGAACGGAACAGTCGCAGCGCCGCCGAGCGGGAGCTGCGGGACCGGGAGCGCCGGCACGCCGAACTCACCCTGACCCCACTCACGCCCGAGTCCCGGGCCCGGTACACGGCGGCCTGGGAGGAACTCCAGGTCCGTTTCGTCGACTCGCCGGCCGAGACCGTCGGCGACGCCCACCAGTTGGTCACCCGGCTCGTCGCGGAACGCGGCTACCCCACCGGTGACGTCGAGGACCAGATCGCCCATCTCTCCGTCGAGCACGCCCGGACGCTGAGCCACTACCGGGACGCCCACGAGATCCACCTGCGCAACGAGCGCGGCGAGTCCGACACCGAGGAGCTGCGCCAGGCCGTCGTGCACTACCGGGCCCTCTTCGCCGACCTGCTCGGCACGGAACCGGTCGAGCCCCGGACGGCGCAGCAGCGCCACACCGAGACGGCCACGCCCGGGACGCCCCAGCCGCGTCACGCCGAGCCGACCACGCCCGGGACGCCGGACCAGCGACCGGTCGAGCCGACCGCGCAGCGGGCCCCGGAGCAGCGCCGGGAGGAGCCGCACCAGGCGGCGCGCCGGCCGGAGCAGCAGACCCCGCAGGACGTACCGACCCGTTGAGGAGGCCAGCCGCGATGCGCCAGGACGAGCAGCAGGTGAACAAGGACCAGCCCGAGGCCGTACGGTCCGCGCCGGTATCGGTGGAGAAGACGACGAACGGCAGCTACCGCGCCGGCCGCACCGACGTACCCGAGGACGCGCTGGAGGACCGGGGCACCTTCGACGACCCGACGGTCGCCGGTGAGCGGGTCGACGGGGGCGCTGCCGACGGCAGCCGGCACCGAAGCGCCACCGACCGGGACGATGCCGGGCGGGACGGCCGGCCCGAGTTCCACGAGCCGGGGCCGGTGCCGACCGCCTTCGGCGCGACCACCGTGGGCGGGGCCGTGGCCGCCTCGGCGCTGGCCGGCGGTCGTCCCGAGGACGAGCGGGACCCCCGGGGCGAGGACACCGCCCAGCCGGGCGACGGCGCCCCGGGCCGGACCGACCGGTTCGACGCCGAACGAGCCGACCCGACCGCCGCCGACCGCCTGCACCGCGCCGACGCCAGCGGTCGCGCCGGCTCGACCGGTCACCCGGGCCGGCACGCCGACCCCGCTGACCGGCGCGACGACACCGTCCCGGTCACCACCATCCCGGGCGGGCCGGACCGGACGACCGACCGGACCGGGCCGGGCGACGCCGCCACGGGCAGCACCGGGTACGGCCGGCCCGCGCCGACGATGGTCGACCCCGACGCCGACGGCGGCTCCGGGCTGGGCGACGCCGACCAGCCGGCCGGGAACGTGCCGGTGGACGCGGCCCGACTCTTCGATCCGGGTACCGCGCAGGGCTTCCGGGACCGCTGGCGCGACGTCCAGCTCCGCTTCGTGGACGACCCCAAGGCCGCCGCGGGCCAGGCGCAGTCCCTGGTCGACGAGGCGATCCAGGCGCTCGCCGCCGCCCTCGCCGCGCAGAAGGAGAAGCTGGGGAGCTGGCAGGAGAGCGGGTCGGACGACACCGAGCAGCTCCGGGTGGCGGTCCGGCACTACCGCGACTTCCTGGACCGGGTCCTCGGCCGCTGACCCCGCCCGACCCGGCGACGCTCTGACGCGACGACGCCCCGGCCACCCCGGCCGGGGCGTCGTCGCCTGTCCGGCGCGCCCCAGCCCTCGCCCCACCCTCGCCCGGCTTTCGGCCTCGCCCGCCCTCACCGGCCGGGCCGGCCGGTGAGAAGGGTTCCCTTCTCTACCGGAGGCGTTAACAAGGGGCCCTTCCTTCCCCGCGACCCGGCATGGTGGCCGTCGGAGGGGGTACGCGAGTGGGACGAGGGTACGCGCCTGGGGACAGGAGGGCAGCAATCATGACGCAACGGGATCAGGGCCGCCGGCCGCTGGAGGAGAGCCCCGAGGTGGCCGCCGCGGTGGACGACGAGAGCACCGTGCCGCAGTTGCGTACCGGCGGCGGCGTCGACCGGGACAGCCCACGGTTCGCCGGCCCCGGTGAGCCGGTCGACGCCGGCCCGGCCACCGACGACCTGCTCGGCGACCCGTACGGGGCCGGCACCGGAGCCGGTGGGGACAACATCCGGACCGGTGGCGAGCAGCCCTGGGAACCGGAGGACCTGGTGGCGGCGCGGGGCCAGGACCGTACCCCGGAGAACCTGGAACGCGCCCGCCGTGACCTGGCCGAGCAGGGGTCGGCGGCGGTGGAGCGGACGGTCCCCTGAGTCGGGCCCTGCGGGGCTGGTGCCGGCCGCCGAGCTGCGCCGGGCCGCTGATCTGTCCCGGCCGCTGAGGCACGTCGGCCCCTGAGCCGCGCCGCCCCGCGTCCCCCGGCTCCTGAGGCGGGCCGGGGGACGCGGGGCGGAAGAGGGGTGGGTCCCCGACCCGACCGGTGCCGGTCGGGTCGGGGACCCTGGGGGAACCTGCCGCTCGGTGCCTCACTACCGGAAGCGGCGGGTAGGCGTGTCCGTCAGCTCAGCTGAGCGGCGGGTACGCGTTCTGCATGAGCTGGGTGAACTGCGCGGGGAACCAGGCGCCCGAGATCGGGGCGTCGCCCAGGGCACCGCTCATGCTGTTGCCGTTACGGGCGTTACCGGTGTAGGTCGGGTCGCACATCCGGTCGAAGCCCTTGCCGTCGGTGTTCGGGATCTCCCGGCTGGAGCCGTCCGACTCACCCGGGGGCTTCACCCAGACGTAGGCGTCGATGCCCGGCTCGGGGGCGGCCGTCGGCCGCTCGCCGAGGCCCGCACCGGCCTGGTTGCACCAGTTACCGGCGTGGATCCGCCGGTCCACCCGGCCGCCGTTGACGTAGGCGTCGACGCTGGTGGTCGGGCCCGCGCCGGTGGGCCGGGCGGCGCCGCCCCAGCCGTTGCGGGAGGTGTCGATCAGCATGCCGATGTTGGCGTCGAAGCCGACCCGGACCAGCTCGTTACGGAAGGCCTGGGCGAAGGTCAGCTCGTCGTTGTACTGGTTCCAGTCGATCCACTTCGACTGCCGGACCGTCTGGCCGTTCACCGAGTCGGTGATCTTGACGTACGGCTCCTTCAGAGCCGAGTAGTTCGCCGTGTTGACGATGAACCCGTGCACGTGGGCCGCGGTGGCCCCGGAGGCGCGGGAGGCGTCACGCAGGATGTTGGCGGTGGGGGTGAAGTTGCTGTCCCAGCCGATCCAGCCGTGGTGCGCGGCGTCGATGTAGTTGTAGACGTTCGGGATCGAGCCGAGCTGCGCCAGGGCGTAGCCGACACCGTTGACGTAGGCACCGTTGGCCTTCACGGTGTCGCACATCGCGGTGCCGCCCGGGTTGCCGGAGGTGTTGGTCACCAGGTTCGGCAGCGAGTCGATCTCGATGATGTTGATGATCCGCAGGTTGCGGTACTTCGCGTCGGCCTGGATCGCCCGGATCGGGTCGATGTACTGGGCCTTGTACTTGGGCAGCTCGTCCGCCTTCAGCTCACCGTTGGAGGCGAGGGCGGCGCAGTCGCGGCCGGGGAGGTTGTAGATGACGAACTGGATGTAGTCCACACCCTGCCGCAGGGCCTCGTCCAGGTGGTCACGCACGCCCATCGGGCCGTTGGACTGGCTGTTGTCGGTACCCTCGATCGCCGCGATCCGGTCGATCCAGACGGCGGTGGAGGTGTTGGAGATCCGGTTGCCGCCCGGGACGGACTCGGCCTTGGCCTTCCACTCCGGGTTCACGTAACCCCGGGCGTTCAGGTAGGGGTTGTCCACGCGGGGACCGCCCACCGGCGGGGTGGTCGGCGGCGTGGTGGGGGGCGTCGTCGGCGGAGTCGTCGGCGGCGTGGTGGGGGGCGTGGTGGGGGGCGTCGTCGGCGGGGTCGTCGGCGGCGTGGTGGGCGTGGTGCCACCGTTGCAGACCGTCCCGTTCAGGGTGAACGAGGTCGGCTTCGGGTTGCTGCCACTCCACGAGCCGTTGAAGCCGAAGCTGGTCGAGGCGCCGCTGGCCAGCGAGCCGTTGTACGACAGGTTCCGGGCCGTGACCTGGCTGCCGCTCTGGCTGATCTCGGCGGACCAGCCCTGCACCACGCGCTGGCTGCTGTTCGGGAACGTCCAGCCCAGCGTCCAGCCGTTGACCGCGTCACCGATGTTCCTGATGGTGACGTTGGCGGTGAAGCCACCCTGCCAGTCGTTGGTCGTCCAGGTGACGTCGCACTGCGTCGCGGCGTGCGCCGCGGTGACCGGAAGGGTCACCAGTCCGCCCGCGACCAGGGCCCCCGCGCCGGCGAGCGCGAGCGCCCGGCGCTGGCCGGACAGCCTTCTCCACACATTCATGCCTGTGTTCTCCTTGGGCGAGACCGGGTCCACGATCGACCCAGCGGTACGGCCCCGGGGGACGCCCTGGAGGACGGCCATCGGTGCCACGGGATTTTCGGGGGGTGCCCGACCCGGACGGGCTGGTGGTGGTGTCACGGCCGACGCGACGGTCGGCCGGCGGCGGAGTGTCGTACCGGCGAACCGGCTGCCCTCGACATCTGCCTTCGCGGTGTGGCTCCCCGAACCGCGTGCAGCGATTCTTGCATGGGAGCGCTTCCATGGCAACGGCTCGATTAATTATCTCCCACCGAACCAGCACGACCGAAACCTGGCCGTCACGATTCGCCACCACAATGAAACTCTAAGAAGATTCATATGATTTATTCATATTGACCCTCGACGTCCAGTTTACGCCTTACGGTGACCTTCAGTGACTGCGAAGGACGTTCAGCCACTCCGCGCCCGGTCTGGGGCGGCCGTGTCATCCGTGAAAGGCAGGAAACTCGATGTCGACGTTGCACAGGAGCCACGACGGCCGGGGCCAGCCCCGGGCCCGGACCAGGCGGCGACGGCTGCTGGCCGGCGGGCTGGTGGCGGGCAGCCTGGTGGCCGGGGCGACCGGCCTGACCGGGGTGGCCGGCCCGCCCGGCGGACCCGACCTGTTCGGCCCGGTGCTCGCCGGGTCATCCTCGGTCGCGCTCAACCCTGGAGCCGTCCGGGCCACCGGCGCACCCGGCGACGGGGACACCGACCGCGCGGAGCCGTCCCGGCCGAGCCGGCCCACCACGCAGGGTGACCGGCCGGCCGGGGTCACGCTGGACGTGCCGTGCGACCCGGCCCGGCTCATCGCCGCGCTCGTGCACCTCGACGCGCAGGGTGGCGGCGTGCTGCGCCTCGCCTCGTCGTGCACCTACGTGCTGACCGAGGCCGCCGCCGACGACGACCGCTTCGACGGTGGGGTGCGCGACGCCCGGGAGACCGCCGACCGGCTGGAGAACGGCGAGAACACCACCAACACCGACAAGAGCCGGGCGGAGATCCGCCGGGAGAACAGCTCCGGCCTGCCGGTCGTCTACCACCCGATCGAGATCCGGGGCGCGGGCGCGACCATCGCCCGGGACCCGAACGCGGCCGAGTTCCGCTTCTTCACCGTCCGCGACGGGGGCGAGCTGAAGCTGAGCGACGTCACCCTCCGCAACGGCCGCTCGGTCGCCGAGGGCGGCAGCGTGCAGGTCGTGCACGGCGGCAGCGCGGTGCTCGACGGCGTGACGGTCACCGACAGCGTCTCCTTCTCGGCGGAGGGCGGTGGCGGGGCGGTCTTCAACGACGGCAACCTGGTCGTCACCGACAGCACCTTCACCCGCAACGTCGCCGCCGCCAAGACCGGCCGGGGCGGTGCCCTGCTCAACGGGGGCGTCCTCACCGTCACCGGCTCGACCTTCGCCGACAACCGCGCCGCCTCGACCGGCGGCGGGTTCGCCAACTTCCGGGGTGCCGCCGAGATCGGCGACAGCACCTTCCGCCAGAACCAGGCGGCGCAGGGCGGCGGCATCGCCAGTTTCTCGGCCCGTACCCGGGTCTGGGACACCGAGGTCGTCGGGAACACCGCCGAGGTCGGCGGCGGGGTCGCCAACGGCGACGCGACGCTCGCGCTGCGCGGGATGACCGTCCGCGACAACATCGCCACCCGCAACGGCGGCGGCATCTCGGCCGTCAAGGGCCTGCTCACCCTGGACGAGAGCGTGGTCCGGGCCAACGTGGCGCACGGCAACGGCGGCGGGCTGTACGTCGAGCAGTCCAACGTGCCCGTACGCCGTACCGAGGTGAGCGGGAACGGCGCCGTCGGGGCGATCTCCGTCGGCGGCGGCATCCACGCCACGACCGGCCAGGTCAGCCTCTTCGCCAGCCAGGTGACCGGGAACCGGGCGGTCCGCGCCCCGGGCGGGGTCCACGCGAACAAACTGCGGGCGGCCGTCGACGACGAGAGCGTCATCGCCCGCAACCAGCCCACCAACTGCGAGGGCAGTCCCACCTCGGTCGGTAGTTGCTTCCGCTGACGCGAGACCCGGACAGGTCCGGCCCGGCCGGGGCGATCGAGTCGAGACCCCCCGGCCGGGCCGGACCGGCGCACCTGATGGGCAAGGCCCGCGTACGGCGCTGCAGCGGCGGGTCACCCAACCGATAGCAAAACGCGAATTTTTCCTCTCATAACTCGCGAAACGGTCTAACGTCGGTCGTAGCTCGGCTGTCGCCGGGTTCAGGACAAAAAGGGATGGAGTGACTCACGTCATGGCTAACAAGATGCTCGGGAAGGTCGTCGCTGGTGCCGCCCTCGGCGGTGCGTCGCTGCTGGTGTTCGCTCCCGCCACCGCTCTCGCCGACGGGGGCCGGCCGGACGGCGAGCACGACAAGGGCCGCGTCCTGGCCGAGCCCACGGCCGTCGAGGCCGGGCACAAGGTCAAGCTCGTCGAGATCTGCCAGGAGGCGCAGGAGGAGGCCTTCGTCTGGTCCGAGGTGACCGGCAAGGTCAAGCTGCGCCCCGCCGAGAAGAAGGACCGCGAAGAGGGCGGCCGGCACGGCGAGGACCGCGAGCGGGGCGGCGAGTCCTGGCACGGCAAGGGCTCGCGCGGCGAGGACGAGGGCTCGCGCGGCGAGGAGAAGGACCGGCACGGCAAGGGCTCCCGTGGTGAGCACGAGGGCTCCTACGGCGAGGAGGAGAACGGCTCCTACGGCGACGAACGCGGCTCCTACGAGGAGGGCAAGCAGGAGGACGGCGGCTGGGGCGGCGGGGCCGCCGACGACGCCTCCGACGAGGCCAAGAAGAAGGAAGAGGATGAGCGGAAGAAGGAGGAGGAAGCCAAGAAGCACGAGGGCGAGAAGAAGGGCGAGGAGTCCGGGGAGGCCAAGGAGCACGAGCGGGCCGACGAGGACGAGGCGCGCGAGGAGAAGGAGTTCGTGTACTTCGCCGAGGTCAAGATCCCGTGGGACACCGAGCCGGGCGCGTACGAGCTGAAGGGCTCGTGCGGCGAGGGCGAACTGGTCGTCCTGCCGCGCGGCGGCGTCGAGGCCGGTGCCGGCGGCACCGGGGCCGGCACCGACACGGGCCTGGCCGCCAGCGGGGCGGGCATGCTGGGCGCCGCGGCGCTCGGTGGCGTCGTGCTGATGCGGCGGCGCCGGACCAATGGATCCCTGGTCTGACGTGCGGACGAACCGGGCCGGCGGCCGTCACGGAACCCCGTGGCGCGCCGCCGGCGCGGCCGTCGTCCTCACCGTCGCCATGGCCGGGGCGGCGATGCTGGGCGTGGCGATGCGTCCCGAGACCACCGCCCCGCCACCGCAGCCGCTGACCCAGGCCGGGCCGACCCACCCCGCCGACCGGGCCGACCCCGACCTGGTACCGCCGTCGGAGGAGCCGCGGGACGTGGCCGCCGCCCTGCCCCGGTCCCAGCCGACGGCCGTGTCGATCCCGCAGATCGGGGTGCACGCCCGGATCGTCCCGCTGGGCACGAACCCGGACGGCACGGTGCAGACCCCGCCGCTGGAGCAGGCCGACCTCACCGGCTGGTACGAGCCGGGGGCCAGTCCGGGCGAGACCGGCAACGCGGTGATCGTCGGGCACGTCGACAACCGCGACGGTCCCGCCGTCTTCTGGGAACTCGGCGCGCTCCAGCCCGGGAGCAGCATCCGGGTCAGCCGGGCCGACGGCCGGACGCTCACCTTCACCGTCGAGGCGGTCCGGTCGTACCCGAAGACCGAATTCCCCAGCACCCTGGTGTACGGCCCGAACGACCGGCCGGGCCTGCGGCTGGTCACCTGCGGCGGGCAGTTCGACCGCTCCGCGCGGACGTACCTGAACAACACGGTGGTCTTCGCCACCCTCGCCGAGTGAGCCGGCCGGCGCGGTTGGTTGACCGCGCCGGCCGGGGGGGTCAGGCGGCGGCGGAGGTCCGGACCAGGGTACGGATCTGGCGCAGCAGCACCGACAGGGCGGCGAGGTCCGCCCGGGACTCGTCGAACTCCCCCATCGCCCGCTGCGCCCGGTGGATCGAGGTGGCGTTCGACTGCTCCCACTGCGACACCCGCTCGTGCGGCGGCTGGCTGTCCGGGGTGGAGTCGAGCACCTCCGCGGTGAGCGCGGCCAGCGCGGCGTACAGGTCGTAGCGCAGCGCCATCCGGGCCAGCGTCTGCCACCGGTCCTCCCGGGGCAGCAGGGAGATCTTCGACAGCAGGGTGTCCACCCGGAACCGGTCGGAGAGGACGAAGTAGATCGAGGCCACCTCGTCCACGTCCCGACCGGTCTGCGCGGCGGTCTCCACCACGTCGAGCAGGCCGAAGCTGTACATCAGCCGGGTGGCCCGCTCGGCCAGTTCCCGGGGCAGCCCCTTGCGGGTCGAGGAGTCGATGTGTTCGGCGATGGCCTCCCGCTCGCTGCCGTAGAAGAGGCCGTCCAGCTTCGGCAGCAGCCGGGCCACCCCGTCGCGCAGCCGGGCGATCTCCGCCGGCACGTCCAGCGGGGACCGTCGGTTGGTCACCAGCCACCGGACCGCCCGGTCGAGCAGCCGCCGGCTGTCCAGGTAGACGCCGGTCTGCACCTCCGGGTCGACCCGGTTGTCCAGCGCCTCGATCGCGTCCCACAGCTCGCGCAGCCCGAACACCTCGCGGACCACCACGTACGCCCGGATCACGTCCGCCGCCGAGGCCGCCGTCTCCTCGACGACCCGGAAGACGAACGAGATGCCGCCCCGGTTGATCGCCTCGTTGACCAGCACCGTGGTCACGATGTCCCGGCGCAGCCGGTGCCGGCCCATCCGGTCGGCGAACCGCTGCCGCATCGGCGTCGGGAAGTAGTTGACCAGGACGTCGGTCGTCCACTCCTCGTCCGCGATCCCCTCGGTGAGGATCTCCCGCTCCAGCGCGATCTTCACGTACGCGAGCAGCACCGCGAACTCCGGCGCGGTCAGCCCGGACTCGGCCCGGACCGCCAGCTCGTCGTCGGACGGCAGGCCCTCCAGCGCCCGGTCCAGCACCCCGGAGCGCTCCAGTTCGCTGATCATCCGGCGGTGCACCGGGAGCAGGGAGCCGGCCTGAGCCTGCGAGTTGTTGATCGCCCGCGCCTGGTCGTAGTTGTCCCGCAGCACCAGTTCGCCGACCTCGTCGGTCATCGCGGCGAGCAGCTCGTCCCGCTCCGGCCGGTCCAGTTCGCCGTCGGCGACCGCCGTGTTCAGCAGGATCTTGATGTTCACCTCGTGGTCGGAGCAGTCCACCCCGGCCGCGTTGTCGATGAAGTCGGTGTAGATCCGCCCGCCGGCCAGCGCGTACTCGATCCGGCCGTGCTGGGTGAAGCCGAGGTTGCCGCCCTCGCCGACCACCCGGCAGCGCAGGCTGCGGCCGTCGACCCGGATGGCGTCGTTGGACTTGTCCCCCACCTCGGCGTTGGTCTCGCCGGCCGACTTGACGTAGGTGCCGATACCGCCGTTCCAGAACAGGTCCACCGGGGCGGTGAGGATCGCCTTCATCAGCTCCTGCGGGGAGAGCTGGGTGACGTCCCCGGCCAGGCCGAGCACCCCGCGCACCTGCGGCGTGATCGGGATCGACTTGGCGGTCCGCGAGTGCACCCCGCCGCCGGCCGAGATCAGCGACCGGTCGTACTCCTCCCACGACGAGCGGGGCAGCTCGAACAGCCGCTTGCGCTCGGCGTACGAGCTGGCCGCGTCCGGGTCGGGGTCGATGAAGATGTGCCGGTGGTCGAAGGCGGCCACCAGCCGGATGTGCTCCGAGAGCAGCATCCCGTTGCCGAACACGTCACCGGACATGTCGCCGACGCCGACCACGGTGAAGTCCTGCTTCTGGGTGTCGTGCCCCAGCTCCCGGAAGTGCCGCTTCACCGACTCCCAGGCGCCCCGGGCGGTGATGCCCATCTTCTTGTGGTCGTACCCGGCCGAGCCGCCGGAGGCGAACGCGTCGCCCAGCCAGAAGGTGTGCGCCGCCGAGATCTCGTTGGCGATGTCGGAGAAGGTCGCGGTGCCCTTGTCCGCCGCCACCACCAGGTACGGGTCGTCGGCGTCGTGCCGCACCACGTCCGCCGGGGGCACGATCTCGCCGCTGACGATGTTGTCGGTGACGTCGAGCAGGGCGGAGATGAACTCCTTGTAGCAGATCACCGCCTCGTCCCGGTCGCCCGGCTTCTGCTTGAGCACGAAGCCGCCCTTGGCGCCCACCGGCACGATCACGGCGTTCTTCACCATCTGCGCCTTGACCAGGCCGAGCACCTCGGTCCGGAAGTCCTCCCGCCGGTCGGACCAGCGCAGCCCGCCCCGGGCCACCGGGCCGAACCGCAGGTGCACCCCCTCGAACCGGGGCGAGTACACGAAGATCTCGAACTTCGGCCGGGGCGCCGGCAGGTCCGGGATGGCCTGCGGGTCCAGCTTGAACGCCACGTACGACTTGGGCCGGCCGTCGGGCCGCTTCTGGTAGAAGCTGGTCCGCAGGGTGGCCTGGATCAGGGTCAGGTACGAGCGTAGGATCCGGTCCTGGTCGAGGCTGGCCACCTCGTCCAGCGCCTCGGTGACCGCCGTGACCAACTCCTTGCCGCGCGCCTCGCGGCCCGCCGCGTCCAGCCCCGACTCGGGGGCGAACCGGACCTCGAAGAGCTCCACCAGCAGCGCGGCGATGCCCGGGTTCGCGGTGAAGGTCGACTCCACGTAGTCCTGGGAGAAGACCGTGCCGGCCTGGCGCAGGTACTTCGCGTACGCGCGCAGCACCACCACCTGCCGCCAGGTCAGCCCGGCCCGCAGCACCAGCTCGTTGAAGCCGTCCACCTCGGCCTCGCCCCGCCAGGCGGCGGCGAAGGCGTTCTCCACGTGCGGGCGGACCTCGGCCAGCTCCTGGTGCCCCTCGGGCAGGTGCAGACCGAAGTCGTACAGCCAGATCCGGCCGTCGATCCGGTCCACCTCGTACGGGTGCTCGTCGACCACCTTCACGCCGAGCGAGTGCAGCACCGGCAGCACCGCCGAGAGCATCATCGGCTCGCCGTACCGGTACACCTTGAACCGGACGTTCATCGCCTCGTCCAGCTCCGCCACCCGCTGCCCCGGACGCGGGGCGAGCTGCTTGCGGAACAGGTGCATCTCCAGCTGGCCGGGCTCCTCCAGCAGCTCCAGCTTGGCCAGGTCCTTCATCGCCTCGTACGGCGTGTGCCCGTCCTTGTACCCCTCGGGGAACGCGTCGGCGTACCGGGTGAACAGGTGCTTGGCCTGCTCGTCGCCGAGCTTGCGCTCCAGCACCAGCCGGTAGTCGTCGTCCCAGAGCCGGGTGGCGTCGGCCAGTTCCTCGGCGAGCAGGTCGGCGTCGATCTCCCCCGGCGGGTTGCCCGGGTCGGTCCGGACGATGAAGTGCACCCGGGCCAGCATCGACTCGGTGACCCGGGTGGTGTAGTCCACCCCGACACCGTTCAGCTCGCGCAGCAGGATGTCCTGCATCCGCAGCCGGTTCTGGGTGGTGAACCGGTCCCGGGGCAGGTAGATCAGGCAGGAGATGAACCGCCCGTACGCGTCCCGGCGCAGGAAGACCCGCAACTGCCGGCGGCCGGCCATCCGCAGCACGCCGATCACCGCGTGGTACAGGTCGTCGGTCTTGATCTGGAACAGCTCGTCGCGCGGGTAGGTCTCCAGGATCTGGAGCAGGTCCTTGCCGGAGTGGCTGCGCTGGCTCAGGCCGGAGCGCTCCAGCACCTCGGCGACCTTGCGCCGGACCACCGGCAGCTCCCGGACGCTGGTCCGGTACGCGGCGGTGGAGAAGAGCCCGAGGAAGCGCCGCTCGCCGACCACCTCGCCGTGCTCGTCGAAGATCTTGAAGCCGATGTAGTCCAGGTACGCCGACCGGTGCACGGTGGCCCGGGAGTTCGCCTTGGTGATGATCAGCAGGCGCTTCTCCAGCACCTTCTCGTGCGCCTCCGGGGTCATCGAGGCCAGCGCCCGCGCCTCCGGGGCGTCCTGGCGCAGGATGCCCAGCCCGGTGCCGAGGACCGCCTCCAGCGCCTTGCCGCCGGTGCCGCCGGCCGGGTCGTCCGACGGCGCGTCGACCAGCCGGTACTCCCGGTAGCCGAGGAAGGTGAAGTGGTCGTGGGCGAGCCAGCGCAGCAGCTCCACCGAGTCGGTGATGTCCTTCTCCGGCACCGGTGGGCGGCTCTCGGAGGTCCGCGCCGAGGCGAGGTCGTCGGCGAGCGTCAGGGCCGACTGGCGCATCTTCGGCCAGTCCTCCACCGCCTCCCGCACGTCGGTGAGCACCCGCTGGAGCTCGCGGCGCAACTGGTCGCGCTGCCCGGCGTCGCGGATCGGGTCGATCTCGATCCGCATCCAGCTCTCGACCAGGTCCCCGGCGATCGCGTCGTCGGGCTCGACGTCGGCGGAGACCTCGGTCAGCCGGCCCAGCGGCTCCCGCCGGACCACCACCAGCGGGTGGACCAGCATGTGCACGTCGAGGTGGTGCGCGTTGAGCAGCGCCGTCATCGAGTCGACCAGGAACGGCATGTCGTCGGTGACGATCTCGATGACCGTGTGGTGCTGGTCGGCACCGGGTGCGTGGATCCGCAGTTTCAGCTCGCCCGGCACCCGCTGCTCGGCGAGGTCCCGGTGCGCGCGGGCGGCGTCGAGCATCTCCTCCGGGGTGAAGCCGATCAGCTCCTCGTCCGGCGCGAACCGCCAGAACCGGCCGACCAGGGTGGCCGCGTCGTGGTCGTCCCCGGCCAGGGCCACCGCCTGGGCCACCAGCCGCTCCGCGTTCGGCACCGGCTCGTCGAGCTCGGCGTCCTCCACGTCGTCGGCCAGTGCCTCGGGGGGTAGGCCGAGATCGTAGAGGGTGTCGACACTCGAACCGGTCAACCCGGTCACTCCGGTGTCGAGTCGGCCGTGGCCGTCCCCGTCGGTCGCCGTATCGAAGCTGTCGTCCCGGCCGGTGTCAACCTGCCGGAGGTCGGGACCCGGTTTGATCGCCGGACGCCGGTCCATTGGTGCACTCCCCTCAACCCACGGCGTTGTGGGTCACTCTCCGCCCAGCCTAGGCCTGCCGATCTCCACGCTGCTCGGCGGACCACCGGCCGGACGTCCGGATCGGGGTTGAAGTCCATTCACCCGTTGTGGGTACGTGGGCGAACGGTTGCTGGATACCCCGGCTCGGGATTTTCATCACACTCCCGGCCCACCCTCTTTACCGGATCCGTCCTGGCCGGGGCAGTGCCGGTGGCGACCTCGTACTAGCGTGCGGGGCAAGCCGAGCCGAGGGGAGCCCGATGCCACCCGCACGCCCGTTCCACCGTCCCGCCCGCCGGTACCTCGCCGTCGTGGCCGCCGTCACGATGGCCGCCGGGCTGCTGACCGGATGTTCGGACAGTGACGGGCCGGAGGGGAGCGTGGACGCCTTCCTGGCCGGCTGGCGCTCCGGTGACCTGACCCCGGTCGGGTTCATCGACCCCACCGGGGCCCGGATCAGCGCCGAGCAGGTCACCGACGAGCTGCGCGCGCTCGCCGGCGAGCTGGTGGACACCCCGCCCGAGCTGCACCGGTCGGGCGATGCCGAGATCACCCAGGACACCGCGACCAGCCGGTTCCGGGTGACCTGGACGCTGCCCGGCGACACCCGCTGGGAGTACGACCGGGAGCTGCGGCTGCGCCTCTCCGGTGACGACTGGCAGGTGATCTGGTCACCCGAGGTGGTGCACGAGCAGCTCACCAAGGGGGACCGGCTCGGGCTGCGGCGCACCGTGGCCACCCGGGCGGCGGTCCTGGACGCCGCCGGCGAGCCGATCGTCACGCCCCGGCCGGTGGTCCGGGTGGGGGTGCAGCCGAGCGAGGTCACCGACGTCCGGAAGCTCTCCGCCGACCTGACCGCCGCGTTCCGGGCGGTCAAGCCGCCGATCACTCCCCCGGTCGACCTCTCCGACCTGCCGAAACGAATCGCCGAGGCCAAGCCGGACGCCTTCGTCGAGGTGGTCACCCTGCGCCGCGCCGCCTACGACCAGATCCGGTCGCGGATCTACGACCTGCCGGGCACGAAGTACCAGTCCGACGAGCTCGACCTGGCTCCGACCCGGGAGTTCGCCCGCGCGCTGCTCGGCTCGGTGGACCCGGCCCAGGCCGACGACCTCAAGGCCCACCCCGACCGGTACGTCGCGGGCGACCTGGTCGGCCACGGCGGGCTCCAGGGCCGGTACGACGTGCGGCTCCGGGGCGTCCCCGGGGTCTCCGTGATCACCAGGCGCCCGGGGCCGGACGGCACCCTGGTCCCCACCGACACGGAGTTGTTCCGCCGCGAGCCGCAGCCGGGCGAGTCGCTGAAGACCACCCTGGACGTGCGGACGCAGAACGCCGCCGACGCGGCGCTGCGCGCCGAGAAGCGCAACTCCGCGCTGGTGGCGGTCCGGATCAGCGACAGGGCGGTGCTCGCCGTCGCCAACGGTCCCGGGGCGGCCGGCATGAACCTCGCCTTCACCGCGCAGGTGCCGCCCGGCTCCACCTTCAAGATGGTCAGCACGCTGGGCCTGCTGGACCGTGAGGCGATCACCCTCGACGGCCGGGTCGACTGCCCGAAGACGTTCACCGTCGAGGGCCGCTCCTTCAAGAACTCGAACGACTTCGAGCTGGGCTCGGTACCGTTCCGGACGGTCTTCGCCCGCTCCTGCAACACCGCCTTCGCCGCCCTGGCCCCGCAGCTCGGCCCGGACGGCCTCGCCGAGACCGGCCGGACGCTCGGCCTGGAGGGCACCTGGGACCTCGGCGTCGAGGCCTTCACCGGCAAGGTCTCCACCGGCGGGTCGGCGACCGAGCAGGCCGCCGCGGCCTTCGGGCAGGGCACCACCCAGGTCAGCCCGCTGGCCATGGCGGCGGCCACCGCCGCGGTCGCCAGGGGCCGATGGGAACAGCCGAACCTGCTGCTGGACCCGGCGCCGCAGCAGCGCGCCGAGCCCGGCCCGCAGCTCCGGGCCGAGTCGGTCGAGCCCCTGCGGACGATGATGCGCGCGGTGGTCACCACCGGCACCGGCAAGGCCCTGGCCGACGTCCCCGGCGACCCGGTGCACGGCAAGACCGGCACCGCCGAGTACGACGACAACCCCGCGAACACGCACGCCTGGTTCGTCGGGTGGCAGGGTGACGTGGCCTTCGCGGTCTTCGTCGAGAAGGGCGGCTCCAGCACCGACTCGGCCGTCCCGGTCACCGAACGCTTCCTGCGCGCCCTCCACCGCTGACCGGACGCTCCGCAGCCCCGGGCACCTCCACGGCGCCCGGTGGGTCCGCGTCGTCGGGCGCGGTTCCGCCCGTCGGCCCGACCTCGACCGGATCCCCGGCGGTGGCGTCGCCGGGGAACCCGTCCGACGGCCCGTCAGCGAACCCGTCGGCGGTGTCGTCGGGGGGCGGGTGGCGCGGTTCCGGGGCCAGCGGTCGGAGCGTCCTGGCGGCGGGTGGGGTGAAGGACGGTGGCGGCCACGGCGGTGCCGTGTCCGGGGCGGAGACCGGGGCCAGCCCGGCGACCAGGGTGTTGACGATCTCGGCGGCGTACGCGCCGTCCGGGTCGTAGTCGGGGTCGAAGACGGTCAGCTCGACGCCGAGGCAGTGCGGGGTGTCCACCAGGCCGGCCAGCAGGATCTCCAGCTCGGCGAAGGCGATCCCGCCGGGGTCGGGGGCGTCGACCGCCGGCATCACCGCCGGGTCCAGCACGTCCACGTCGATGTGCACCCAGTACCCGGCGCAGTCGGCGAGCTGCTCGTGGGCCCACTGTGCGGTCCGGGCCGCACCCTCGGCGCGCAGCGCCGGCACCGGCCGGTTGACGATCCCGGCCGCCTGGAGGTCGAGACGGTACTCGTCCTGGGCGCGGATGCCGAGGACCACCACGTCGATGTCCCGGAAGTACGGCCGGCGTCCCTCGATGGCGGCCAGGTCGGCCTGCCCACGCCCGGTGACCAGGGCGAGGTCCTCGCCGGCCGCCGCGCCGACGTAGGAGGCGTTGCCGGGGTGCCGGAAGTCGGAGTGGCCGTCGACGAAGACCAGCCCGATCCGGCCGCCGACCGCCTCACCGAGCCGGTGCATGGCCAGCGCCGACCCGATCAGCACCGAGCAGTCACCGCCCAGGAGCAGCGGGAACTCCCCCCGGTCGATGATCGCGCCGAGCCGGCCGGCCAGCGCGGTCGAGTACGCGGCGATCTCCCGCGCGTGGCAGACCCCGTCCCCGGGACGCCAGTCACCGGGGTCGTACCGGGGCGGGGTCAGGCAGCCGGCGTCCCGGGCCCCCAGCCGGGCGACCAGGTCGTGGTCACGCAGCGCCCCGGGCGCCTTCCCGCAGCCGGGCACCGAGGTCAGCGTGGGTGGACGCAGGCCGAGGTTGGTCGGCGCGTCGAGGACGGCGATCCGACGCTTCATGGGCACCCGTCCTCCGTCCCTGCCTGCTCGGTCGCTGGTCTGCTCGGTCCCTGAGTGCTCGGGCGGGCCGGCCGGTGCCGGCCCGCGCTGCGGACATCCGTACCGGGCACGGGAGGCGGCCCGGGGCGGGGCTAGAACAGGGCGCTGGCCAGGGCCCGACGGGCGGAGGCGACGGCGGGGTCGTCCGGCCCGGCGACGCTGAACAGCGACACCAGGTGCTGGCGTACCTTCTCCCGGTCCTCGCCGTTGGTCCGCCGCACCACGGCGACCAGCCGGGCGTACGCCGACTCGGCCAGGCCGGAGAGCACCTCCACGTCGGCGGCGAGCAGCTGCGCGTCCACGTCGTCCGGCGCCGCCTCGGCGGCGGCCAGCGCCGTGGCCGGGTTCGCGCCGGCGACCCGCCGGGCCAGCCCGACCTGGGCCAGCCCCGCCTCGGCCACGGCGTCCGCCGGGGTCTCGGCCAGGATCTTCCGGTACGCGGCCTCGGCGGCGTCCAGGTCACCGCTCATCAGCGCGTCGTCGGCCTCGTCGAGCCGGGGGTCGCCCGGCGTCTCGACGGCCACCCCACCGGCGGCGAGCACGGCCTGGATCCACTGCCGGAGCTGCGCCTCGGGGACCACGCCGGAGAACGCGTCGACCGGCTGCCCGCCGACCACCGCGTAGACCATCGGGATGCCCTGCACCCGGAACATCTGGGCGATCCGGGGGTTGGCGTCGACGTCGATCTTGGCGAGCACCCAGGCGCCGCCGCCCTCGACCGCCAGCTTCTCCAGCACCGGGGAGAGCTGCTTGCAGGGCTGGCACCACTCGGCCCAGAAGTCGACGACCACCGGTGTCGTCAGCGAGCGTTCGAGGACCTCGGACTGGAAGGTCGCCTCGGTCACGTCGATCACGGTGACGCCGCCACCGGCGGCGGGGCCGCCCGGGACGCCGGTCGGCGACGGGCCGGTCGGGGCCGGGGCGGCGGGACGGGCAGGAGCCGGTGCGGGGGTGCGCAGCGCGCTGAGGTCGACCGCGCCGCGGGTGAAGATCGACGAGGTGATCCGTGGGTCGCTCATGGTTATCTAGTCTCGCACGCGGGCCACGGAACTCAGCTCAGCCGCGACGCCACAGTTGCCGCCCTCACCCTGCTCACCACCGTGCCCGCCGCCGCCCCCCGGCGGACCGTGGAGACGGGGCGGGCACGGGGATCGGGTCAGAAGCGGGCGGGCTCGCGGTAGACGCCCCACTCGGCGCGCAGCGCGTCGCAGATCTCGCCGAGGGTGGCCTCGGCGCGGACCGCGTCGAGCATGGCCGGGATCATGTTCTCCCCGGTCCGGCTCACCTCGACCATGCGCCCGACGGCGGCACGGACCGCCGCCTCGTCCCGGCCGGCCTTGCGCTGTGCCAGCATCCGGCGCTGCTCCAGCTCCACCTCGTGCGAGATGCGCAGGATCTCCAACTCCTTGGCGACCGTACCGGTGTGGCAGTTGACCCCGACGATCTTCTTCTCGCCCTTCTCCAGCGCCTGCTGGTACACGAAGGCCGACTCGGCGATCTGGCCGGTGAACCAGCCGTCCTCGATGCCGCGCAGGATGCCCGAGGTCATCGGGCCGATCTGGTGCGGGCCCTCCCCGCCGAGCTGACGGATCCGGGCGAAGATCTCCTCCGCCTCCGCCTCGATCTTGTCGGTGAGCGCCTCGACGTACCAGGAGCCGCCGAGCGGGTCGGCCACGTTGGTCACCCCGGTCTCCTCCATCAGCACCTGCTGGGTACGCAGGGCGATCTCGGCGGACTCGTCGGTGGGCAGGGCCAGGGTCTCGTCCAGGGCGTTGGTGTGCAGCGAGTTGGTGCCGCCGAGCACCGCCGCCAGCGCCTCCACGGCGGTCCGTACCACGTTGTTGACCGGCTGCTGGGCGGTCAGAGACACCCCGGCGGTCTGCGTGTGGAACCGCAGCCAGAGCGCCTTCTCGCTGGTCGCGCCGTACACCTCGCGCAGCCAGCGGGCCCAGATCCGGCGGGCGGCGCGGAACTTGGCGATCTCCTCGAAGAAGTCGAGGTGCGAGTCGAAGAAGAAGCTCAGGCCGGGTGCGAAGACGTTCACGTCCAGCCCCCGCGACAGCCCCAGCTCCACGTACCCGAACCCGTCGGCCAGGGTGTACGCCAGTTCCTGCGCGGCGGTCGAGCCGGCCTCGCGGATGTGGTACCCGGAGACCGACAGCGGCTTGTACCGGGGGATCTCCCGCGCGCAGTACTCCATCAGGTCGCCGATCAGGCGCAGGTGCGGCTCGGGCTCGAAGAGCCACTCCTTCTGCGCGATGTACTCCTTGAAGATGTCGGTCTGGAGGGTGCCGTCCAGCCGGGACAGGTCGGCGCCCTGCCGCTCGGCGGCGACCAGGTACATGCAGAACACCGGCACGGCCGGGCCGGAGATGGTCATCGAGGTGGTCACGGCGGCCAGGTCGATGCCGTCGAAGAGCACCTCCATGTCGGCGGCCGAGTCCACCGCGACCCCGC
The DNA here is from genome assembly GCF_050410825.1 of Micromonospora fluostatini. Classification (NCBI taxonomy): domain Bacteria; kingdom Bacillati; phylum Actinomycetota; class Actinomycetes; order Micromonosporales; family Micromonosporaceae; genus Micromonospora; species Micromonospora fluostatini. Next base: position 7,161,014 of record NZ_CP191251.1, on the reverse strand, counting down.
AGTGCCCGACCTCGCCGAGCGCCTGCGGGTCGTCGGAGTCGCGCCCCATCAGGGTCGGCATGTCGAAGGCGACGGAGAGCCCGCCGCCACCCGCGCCGAGGATCATCTTGTACCGCTCGTTGGTCTGGTGGGCGTTGCCGAACCCGGCGAACTGCCGGATCGTCCAGGTCCGCCCCCGGTACCCGGTCGGGTACAGCCCCCGGGTGTACGGGTACTCACCCGGCCAGCCGATCCGCTCGAAGCCCGGGTACCCGGTCCCCTCGGGCGGGCCGTAGACCGGGTCGACGGTCATCCCGGAGAGCGTGGTGAAGTCGGCGTCCCGCTTGCGCGCGGCGTCGTACCGGGCCTGCCAGCGGGCCCGTCCGGCGGCGATCTCGTCGGCGTTCATGGGCAGGGCTCCTCCTGAGTCCTCGACTGCACGTCGAGTGTAGATCCCGCACTGAACGATCGCTAAGGAGGTTGGTACCCGCCGGTAATCGGAGCCGACACGGGGCGCGACGGGCGCCGGCCGCCACCGGGCCCGCCCGGGTGCCGGCGTGGGCCGCCGGGGCTCACGGCGCCGGCGGGGCCGGTTCGTCCAGGACCACGTCGTCGACCCGGATGTTGATCTCCTCGACCCGCAGCCCGTACGCCTCGACGGCCTGCGTCACCTTCGTCCGGACCTCGTCGATCACCTGCGGGACCGGGTGCCCGGCGACGGTCACCAGCACCAGGTTGATCAGCGCCGCCCCGTTCGAGATGTGCGCCGAGCAGCCCCGGCGGGCGTCGCCGACCTGGTCGAGGCCGACCCGGTCCAGCACGGCGTTGACGAACCGGGCGAAGTCGCCACCGAGCTCGGCCACGCCCGGCACGGACCGGGTGGCCGCCACCGCGATCTTCTCCACCACCTCGGTGGAGATCCGCGTCCGCCCGCCCGCCACCGCGTCCGGGCTCAGGGCCAGTTCCTGGGTCTCCTCGAAGTTCACGGCCCACTCCCTGTCGTCCCGCCGCCGGTCGGTCGCCGCGCCGACCCGACGACGAGCGTACCGACCGGTAGATCCGCAGTGGACCGTCAGGCGCCGAGCTGGCCGAGGAGTTCGGCGGCGGCGGCGTACGGGTCGAGGCTGCCCCCGGCCACCCGCGCGGCGAGCGCCGACAGCTCCGTACCGTCGCGCAGGGAGCCGATCCGGGCGCGGAGCGCGCCGAGCGCGATCGCCTCGACCTCGGCGGCGGCCCGCGCCTCGCGGCGGCGGCGCAGCTCGTCGTGCTCGACCAGCCAGCCACGGTGCTTGTCGAGCGCGGCGGCGAGGTCGTCGATCCCCTCGCCCCGGGCGGCGACCGTCCGCACCACCTGCGGACGCCACTCGCCCGGCCCCCGCTCGCCGAGGGCGATGTTGCCCTGGATGTCCCGGACGGTGGCGTCCGCGCCGTCCCGGTCGGCCTTGTTGACCACGAAGACGTCGGCGATCTCCAGGATGCCGGCCTTGACCGCCTGGATCGCGTCGCCCATGCCCGGCGCGAGCAGCACCAGCGTGGTGTCGGCCAGCGAGGCGACCTCCACCTCGGCCTGCCCGACCCCGACGGTCTCCACCAGCACCACGTCGCAGCCGGCCCCCTCCAGCACCCGCACCGCCTGGGGCGTCGCGGCGGAGAGCCCGCCCAGGTGTCCCCGGCTGGACATCGACCGGATGTAGACCCCCGGGTCGGTGGCGTGGTCCTGCATCCGGACCCGGTCACCGAGGATCGCCCCGCCGGTGAACGGGCTGGACGGGTCGATCGCCAGCACGCCGACCCGGTGCCCGCGCGAGCGCAGCGCGCGGACCAGCTCGTTGGTGGTGGTCGACTTGCCCACCCCGGGCGACCCGGTCAGCCCCACCACCTGCGCCTGCCCGGCGTAGGGCGCGAGCGCCGCCGCCACCTGCGGCAACAGGTCGTCACCGGACTCGACCAGGGTGATCAGCCGGGCCACCGCGCGAGGGTCACCCGCGCGGGCCCGCTCCACCAGCAGGGGTACGTCCCGACTGCGCCGGATCGACCCGGTGACGTGGGCGCCCCCGGCCGGGCCGGCACCCCCGGCGGGGCCGGGACGGTCCGCCGGGACGCGCTCGACGCCGGTGCCCACGGTCAGCCCTCGGCGCCCGTCGGCACGTGGATGATCAGCGCGTCGCCCTGGCCGCCGCCGCCGCAGAGCGCCGCCGCCCCGGTACCGCCGCCGCGCCGCTTGAGCTCCAGGGCCAGGGTGAGCACCAGCCGGGCGCCGGACATGCCGATCGGGTGGCCCAGGGCGATCGCCCCGCCGTTGACGTTGACCTTGTCGGGGCCGACCCCGAGGTCCCGGGTGCTCTGGATGCCGACCTGGGCGAACGCCTCGTTGATCTCGATCAGGTCGAGGTCGGAGACGGTCAGGCCGGCCTTGCGCAGGGCGTGCTGGATCGCGTTCGCCGGCTGGGAGTGCAGGGAGTTGTCCGGGCCGGCGACGTTGCCGTGCGCGCCGACCTCGGCCAGCCAGGTCAGCCCCAGCTCCTTGGCCTTGGCCTTGCTCATCACGACCACCGCGGCGGCGCCGTCGGAGATCGGCGAGGCACTGCCGGCGGTGATGGTGCCGTCCTTGGCGAAGGCGGGCCGCAGCTTGCCCAGCGACTCCCCGGTGGTGTCCGGCCGGATCCCCTCGTCCTCGCTGACCACCAGCGGGTCGCCCTTGCGCTGCGGGATGATCACCGGGGTGATCTCGTCGGCGAAGTGGCCGTTCTTCTGCGCGGCGGCGGCCCGCTGGTGGCTGGCGGCGGCGAACTCGTCCTGCTCGGCGCGGGTGATGCCGTGCCGGGCCCCGTGCCGCTCGGTGGACTCCCCCATCGAGCAGCGGTCCCAGGCGTCGGTGAGCCCGTCCAGCGCCATGTGGTCCTTGATCGTCACGTCGCCGTACTTGTAGCCGGTGCGCTGGCCGAGCAACAGGTGCGGGGCGTTGGTCATCGACTCCATGCCGCCGGCCACCACCACGTCGAACTCACCGGCCCGGATGAGCTGGTCGGCGAGCGCGATCGCGTCCAGGCCGGAGAGGCAGACCTTGTTCACCGTCAGGGCGGGCACCGACATCGGGATGCCCGCGGCCACCGCGGCCTGCCGGGCCGGGATCTGGCCGGCGCCGGCCTGGAGCACCTGCCCCATCACGACGTACTGCACCTGGTCGGGGGTGACACCGGCACGTTCCAGGGCGGCCCGGATCGCGATGCCGCCCAGCTCGGTCGCGGAGAGGTCCTTGAGGTTGCCGAGCAGGCGCCCCATCGGGGTCCGCGCGCCGCTGACGATCACCGAAGCCATGTCCGCCTCCGAGGGGGTGCCGACCGTACGCCTTAACGATTGTTCGGTCAGACTAACGCCATGGCTGAGAACTCCCCCGTCGAGCCCGCTGCGGAACATCTCACAGACGTCGGGCTGCTCCGCATCGACCACGTCGGTATCGCCGTCGCCGACCTGGACGCGGCGATCGACTTCTATCAACGCACCTTCGGGATGCGCTGCGTGCACACCGAGACCAACGTCGAGCAGGGCGTCCGCGAGGCGATGCTGGCGGTCGGGCCGACCGCCGAGGGTGGGTGCGTGCAACTGCTCGCCCCGGCGACCCCGGAGTCGACGATCGCGAAGTTCCTGGACCGCAGCGGGCCGGGCGTGCAGCAGGTGGCGTACACGGTGGCCGACGTCGACGCGGCCAGCGCGGCGCTGCGCGCCCGGGGGCTGCGCCTGCTCTACGACACCCCGCGCCGGGGCACCGCCGGCGCCCGGATCAACTTCGTCCACCCGAAGGACGCCGGTGGCGTCCTGGTCGAACTGGTCGAACCGGCCCCCGGCCACTGACCGCCCCGACACGTCCCGTCCCGCCCGCCCGCCCCCGGACCGGCCCGACCCGGCCGGGGGCGCAGGCGACGGGGCGGGCGGCGGGCCGTCCGGTGGAGGTGCGGTCGCCCATTGCGGCGATCCACGATTGCCTTTCCACACCGGAGGCACGGCACCCATTCGCGCGATAGCGGCGCGGCTCACAATGGGCTCCGGGGGTCGCTCCCCCGGGCCTTTTCCCGGCCGCCCACGACCTCGACCGGCCGGCCCGGGACCTGCCAAGATCGCCGGGCCGACTTGACCATGTAAAGAGGACACGAAAGCTGGCGGCCACTCTTGCGAAGCACCCTGGGGCGTCTGCGAGTATGTCCCAATGCCCCAGCAGCAGTCCTCCCCTCTGGCGTTCTTCGATAACGCGAACTCGCAGCCCGATTTCACGGTTGGCCTGCGCGGATACAACGTCGGACAGGTCGACGACTTCATCGGTCGGCTCACCGCGGCCCTGACCCAGTCCGAGCAGGCCCGCGCCGAGGCCGAGCAGCGGATGAACGACGCGCAGCGCCGGCTCCGCCAGGCCGAGCAGCGGCAGGCCGCCCTCGAGCAGAAGCTCACCGAGACCAACAAGCAGCTCGAGGAGAACAGCCGGCCGACCCTCTCCGGGCTCGGCACCCGGGTCGAGCAGATCCTGCGGCTGGCCGAGGAGCAGGCCAACGACCACCGCAACGAGGCCAAGCGCGAGTCGGAGGGCATCCTCTCGGCGGCCCGCCTGGAGGCGCGCGAGATCACCGACAAGGCCCGCGCCGAGGCCGCCGCGATGAAGGCCACCGCCGAGCGGGAGGCGGGCAGCGTCCGCACCGCCGCCGAGCGGGAGGCCGCCGAGGTCCGGGTGCAGGCCCGCCGCGAGGCCGACACGCTGCGCGCCGACGCCGAGCGCGAGACCAAGCAGCTGCGCACGGTGACCGCGCACGAGGTGGCCGAGCTCAAGTCGACCGTCGAGCGCGAGGTGGCCACCCTGCGGGCCACCGCCGAGCGGGAGATCACCCAGCAGCGGGCCAAGGCCGCCCGCGAGGCCGAGGAGAAGCGCGCCGAGGCGACCAAGCTGCTGACCGACGCCCGGGACAAGCGGGACAAGGACCTCCAGGCCCTGGAGCTGCAACTCGCCGAACGGCGGGAGAAGGCCGAGCGGGAGGAGTCGGAGCGGCACGCCGCGCAGGTCGCGCAGACCCAGAAGCTGGTCAGCGAGGCCGAGCAGCGGGCCCGCGCCGCGCAGGACCGGGCCAAGGAGATCGAGCAGCGCGCCGAGGCCCGCCGGGTCGAGTCGGAGCGGACCGCCTCGGACACGGTCGAGAAGGCCAAGGCCCTGTCGGAGAAGACCCTGAACGAGGCCAAGGCCGAGGCGAAGCGGCTGCTCACCGAGGCCCGGACCGAGGCCGAGCTGACCACCCAGGCGGCCCGCCGCGAGGTCGAGGACCTGACCCGGCAGAAGGACGCGGTCACCTCGCAGCTCGGCCAGATGCTCTCCGGCCTCGCCGGGATCGTCCCGGGTGTGCCGCCGGCCGCGTCGGCGGGTGGCGCCCCGGCACCGGAGAAGGCTCCGGCGGAGGGCGCCCAGGAGCCCGTCGCGGCGGAGAAGAACAGCTAGGGCCGGCGCAACTGCCGGGGCATTCGGCACGGCGCGGGGTGACATCGGGTGACCGGTGGGACCTCGCGCCGTATTGTGCGTCCCGTACCGTGATATCCGGTCGGGTCGCATCAGTGAAGTAGGTCCCATCGGGGCCGTCCGTATCGCCCCCCTGAGGCCGGGCGCGTGTGAGGATGGGTACATGTCGCACGGCGAGGAACTGTTCGCTCTCGGCGGGGACGTGACCACGGAGCCCAGCTTCGAGTCCGCCCTGCGGGGGTACGAGAAACGACAGGTCGACCGGTACGTTGCTCGTGCGGAGCACGAGATCGCGACACTCGCGGCCGAACGGGAACAGGCGTACACGCAGATCCACAAGCTGGCCGGCCAGGTCGAGGTGCTCCAGCGGGACCTCGCCCAGGTACGCAAGCAGGTGGGCGTGGTGGACCACGCCTCGTTCCGGCACCTCGGCCCCCGGGTGGAGCAGATCCTCACCCTCGCCGAGGAGCAGGCGGAGGCGATCCTGATCGCCGCGAGCGAGGAGATCGAGGCCCGGCGGGCCACCGCCGAGGGCATCATCGACGAGGCCCGGGAGCAGGCCAACAAGGTCCTCCAGGACTTCGAGATCGCGCTGTCGGCGCGGCGGGCCGAGGAGGAGCGGCACAGCGTCGCCCGGCGGGCCGAGGCCGAGGCGACGCTGCGGGCCGCCAAGCAGGAGGCTGCCGGCCTGCGCCGTTCCGCCCAGGAGGCGTTGACGAAGGCGCAGCAGGAGGCGACCCAGCTCCGCGACGCCGCCAAGGAGATCCACCACCGGGCACAGCAGGAGGCGACCAAGCTCCGCGACGCGGCCAGGGAGACGTTGGCGAAGGCCCAGCAGGAGGCCACCCAGCTCCGCGACGCCGCCAAGGAGGTGCACGCCAAGGCCCAGCAGGAGGCCAAGCGCCTGATCGACTCGGCGACCGAGGCCGGCCGGGCCACCCACGCCAAGGCCCAGCAGGAGGCCAAGAAGACCGTCGACCAGGCCACCGAGGCGGGTCGCGCCACCCGGGAGAAGGCCCAGCAGGAGGCCGACCGGATCACCACCCAGGCCACCGAGGCGGCCAAGCGCAACCGCGCCGAGACCGAGGCGTTCGTGCAGCGGATGCGCGACGAGACCGAGGCGTACGTCAAGCACGCGCGGGCCCAGACGCAGCAGGAGCTGGGCGCCTGGCGGGCCGGGGTGGAGAAGGAGGTCAACAGCCGGCGCGAGACGGCCGACCGGGAGCTGACCACCCGCCGCACCGAGGCCGAGGCCGAGTTCACCAAGCGCCGCGCCGAGCTGGAGCAGCAGCACAAGGCCCGGCAGGAGGAGCTGGCCCGGGCGCACAAGGCCCGGCACGACGAGCTGGAGGAGCGGTACCGCGCCCGCCAGGAGGAGATCGAGCAGGGCGCGGCGAAGGTCCGCGAGGCCGCCGAGCGGGACGCCGCCACGATGCGCCGGCAGGCCGAGGAGAAGGCCGCCGACCTGGTGGGTCGCGCCGAGACCGAGGCCGGCGAGAAGCGCCGCGCGGCCGACGAGCACGTGGCGGCGTCCCGGCGGCAGTTCGAGGAGTACGCCGCCACCACCCAGCAGCACCTGGCGACGACCCAGCAGCACCTCGCCGCCACCCAGCAGGAGGCCGCCGCCAGTCGCCAGCAGCTCGCCCAGGTGATGCTGGAGATCGCCCAGGCCCAGCAGCAGCTCGCCGACCTGCGGCAGGAGACCTGGAAGTCCCGCCAGGAGTCCGACGATCTCCAGCGGATCCTGCTGAACCTCCGGCAGGAGGTGGTCGCCGCCGGTGCCGCGCCGACCGGGCTCGGCCCGTCCGCCAAGGGCACGAAGCCCGCCGGTACCTCCGCCGCCGCCAACGGCGCGAAGCCCGCCGTCGCGACGCCCGCCGGGGCGGCTGCGTCCGCCAACGGCGCTGCCCCCACGGTGGCCCGTCCGGTCGCCGAGCCGGTCAGCACGGTGGACGCCGGCACCCCCAGCACGGGGGTCGACGGCGAGCCGACGGTGGCCGCGGTGCCGGGCGAGGGTGGCCGGGGCGCCACCCCGACGAAGATCACCAGCACCGGGGAGAAGGCGAAGCGGCCGACCAAGCCGACCACCGACGAGCGCAGCGCCAACCCGAGCAAGGTCACCGTCGAGTCCGAATGACGCCACCGGGGCGGGCGGGTGACCCCGGGGGCATGAAGCTGCAGAACGGGCAAATTTCGCCACTGCCGGCAGCACTCCACTGCGACCGGCATACCTGTCAGGAATAATTATTCCGCTCAGGTATGCCGCTCGTGCAGGTCACCTCTTCCCGGGCGGGACGGCTCAAGCGGGCTCGTCGGGGCGCGGGCCGGGCACCGGAGTGTCCGCGAAGGCGGCCACCGTGCGGTCGGCGTACCCGCTGACGTCACCGGTCTCCATCGGCCCGTCCCACTCGGTCGGCAGCGGCACCGTCACCTGCGGGTTGACCCGGCGTACCACCTCGTCCAGCACGGTCTCCGCGTCGCCGACCCAGAGGTGCTTGGCACCGGGCACCCCGACCACCTCGGCCTGCGGCACCGCCGCGAACCGCTGCCGGGCCTCGGCGGGGCGCAGGTTGTCGTCGAGCTCGGGGACGAGCGCGGTGAGCGGCTTGCCCGAGCGGGCCCAGGTCGCCAGGTCCTCCTCGGCGGAGTAGCGCAGCGGCGGCGAGAGCAGGATCGCGCCGGTCACCGCCGGGTCACAGCCGTGCCGCAGCGCCAGGTCGGTGCCGAAGGACCAGCCGAGCAGCCAGATGTTCGGCAGCTCGGCGAACTCGGCGTACTCGATCGCGGCGGCGACGTCGTAGCGCTCGCCGTCGGCGTTGTCGAAGGCGCCCTCGCTGGCGCCGCGCAGGCTGCTGGTGCCCCGGGTGTTGAAGCGCAGCACGGCCAGGTCGGCCAGGGCGGGCAGCCGCCACGCCGCCTTGCGCAGCACGTGGCTGTCCATCATGCCGCCGTGGGTCGGCAGCGGGTGCAGGCAGAGCAGCGTGGCCACCGGCGCCCGCTCCGCCGGCAGGGCCAACTCCCCGACCAGGCGCAGACCGTCGGCGGTGTGCAGCTCGATGTCCTCCCGGCGGCCGGGCAGGACGGAGGACGCACGGATCGGGGTGCTCACCGCTCCAGTGTGGCGCTGTCCCGACCGTTCCGCGCGGCCGGCCCGGATCCGCGTGACGAAGATCCCTCAGCCGGGCGGGCCGCGCCCGGCGCGGAGATCCCTGAGCCGGGCCGGACGCGCCCGGCGCGGAGACCCCTCAGCCGTGCCGGGGGGCGCCCCGGCCCCGGTGCAGCGCCGGGCCGCGCCGGTCCCGGGCCTGCCAGCAGCCGCTGTGCCAGTGCCGGCGGTCGGTCAGGTCACCCCGGTCGTCGGCCGGCCAGGCCACCACGTGCGCCACCCCGGGGCGGATCTCCTGGTCACAGCCGGGGCAGCGGTACGTCTTGGCCGACGCCCCGCCGCTGACGCCGCGTACCTGCCAGTCGCCGTCGCGCCACTGCTGGACCGAGGGCACACCCTGGCGTACCCGCTCGGGGTCCAGGTGCGCGGCGTCGTCCCGGCGGGGACGGTTGCGACGGGGGCTCACCTTGTCCAGCGTACGGGCGGTCCGGCGACGGTCCAGCCGACCCGCTCAGCGGCCGGTGTGGTCGCGGAACCCGCGACCGGTCTTGCGACCCAGGTAGCCGGCGGTGACCAGGTGCTCCAGCAGGGGCGCCGGGGCGAAACCCGGCTCCCGCAGCTCCCGGTACAGCTCCCGCTGGATGGCCAGCGCCACGTCCAGGCCGACCACGTCGAGCAGTTCGAACGGCCCCATCGGGTACCCGCAGCCGAGCTTCATCGCGTGGTCGATGTCGTCGGTGGTGGAGTAGTTCGTCTCCAGCATCCGCACCGCGTCGTTCAGGTACGGGAAGAGCAGCGCGTTGACGATGAACCCGGACCGGTCCGCGCAGACCACCCCGGTCTTGCCCAGCGCGGCGCAGAGCGCCCGTGCGGTGGCGACGGTCTCCCCCGAGGTACGGATGGTCCGCACCACCTCGACCAGCGCCATCGCCGGCGCGGGGTTGAAGAAGTGCAGCCCGACCACGTCCGCCGGGCGGCCGGTGGCCATCGCCAGGTCGATCACGGGCAGCGAGGAGGTGGTGGTGGCCAGCACGACGCCGGGCTTGCAGACCTCGTCGAGGCTGGCGAAGAGCGCCTTCTTCACGCTCAGCTCCTCGACCACGGCCTCGATCACCAGGTCCACGTCGGCGAGGTGGTCCAGGCTCGCCGACCAGGTGATCCGGCCCAGCGCGGCGTCCCGCTCGTCCTCGCCGAGCCGGCCCCGGACCACGCCCTTGTTCAGCGAGGTCGTGATCGCCTCGCGGAGCTGGGCGGACTTCTCCACGCCCCGGGTCACCGAGACGACCTCGTACCCGCCCCGGGCGCAGACCTCGATGATGCCGGTGGCCATCGTGCCGGAGCCGACCACGCCGATGGTGGCGACCGGCCGGGCGACCTCGACGGGGGCGTCCGGCGCCGGGGGCACGGCCCCCTCGTCCGGTACGACCACCGGGGAGCCGGGCCGCTCGTAGGTGTAGAAGCCCCGGCCGGACTTGCGGCCCAGCAGCCCCGCGGTGACCATCTGCTTGAGCAACGGCGCCGGGGCGTTCCGGCGGTCCCGCCCGCCCCGCCGGTACATGGTGTCCAGGATCTCGTACGCGGTGTCCAGGCCGATCAGGTCCATCAGTGCGAGCGGGCCCATCGGCAGCCGGCAGCCGAGCTTCATGGCGGCGTCGATGTCCTCGCGGGTGGCGTAGTTCGCCTCGTACATGCCGACCGCGTGGTTGAGGTACCCGAAGAGCAGCGAGTTCGCGATGAAGCCGGCCCGGTCGTTGATCGTCACGTCGACCTTGCCCAACCGGCCGCAGAGCGCCTCCACGTCGGCCACCACGTCGGCCGAGGTGACCACGGTGCGGATCACCTCGACCAGCTTCATCACCGGCGCGGGATTGAAGAAGTGGATGCCGACGACCTGGTTGGGCCGGCCGGTGGCGACGGAGATCTCGGTGACGCTCAGCGAGGAGGTGTTGGTGGCGAGGATCGCCTCGGGCTTGCAGACCCGGTCCAGCTCGGCGAAGAGCCGCTGCTTGAGGTCCAACCGCTCGGGGACGGCCTCGATCACCAGGTCGACGGCGTGCAGCGCGGCCAGCCCGACGGCGAAGTGCACCCGCCCGTGCAGGGCGTCCCGGTCGGCGGCGGCGAGCTTGCCCTTGGCCACCGCCCGGTCGGTGGAGCGGGTCAGGTTGGCCCGGCCCCGCTCCAGCGCGGCCTCGGTGATCTCCACCGCGACGACGTCCACGCCGTTGCGGGCGAAGACCTCGACGATGCCGGCACCCATGGTGCCCAGTCCCACCACGCCCACGCTGGCGAAGTCGCGCGCCACGACGGCCTCCCTGTCGCTCGTACCGTCGAGATTAACGGTCCCTCAGGTCTCCCGCGCGAGTCTGCCACGCCCGCAACCGGGGCCGGGAGGTCGGGCGGCCGGGAGGCGGGCGGCCCGGCGGCGGGCCGGGAGGCGGGGTGGCTAGCGGCCCTCGACCAGCTCACCGTCGAGGGGGCGGCGGGACCGGGGCACGGCGGCCGGCAGCGGCACGGTCGTCGTCCGCTTGCCGCGCGGCAGCGCGTCGATACGCAGGCCGACCGGGTCGGTCCGGGCCAGCCCGGGATCGAAGTACCGCAACTCGGTGCGGCCCGCCCGGATGACGTCCCCGTCGGCGAGGTGCTCCACGCCGCTGACCCGCCGGCCGTTGAGCCAGGTCCCGTTGGTGGAGCCGAGGTCCACCAGGGCCACCCCGCCGTCGGCCTGCCGGACCGCGGCGTGTCGCCGGCTCAGGTGCGGATCGTCGACCACCACGTCGGCGGTCGGCGCCCGGCCGATCACCAACGGGCCGATGCGGACCCGGAAGCTCGCACCGCGCATCGGTCCACTGGTCACGGTCAACAGTGGCAACAACTCCGGATAGTCCTCCATGAACGGCCGCCCCTCCCCACACCGGTCACTCTCCGCATCACCCTGCCACCCGAGCGTATCGATATCCACCACTGAGCGGTCATCTCGGCGACGCCGGCCGGCCATCTCCCGTTCGCCGCTTCGGCCGGACGCCCGGGAGGTCACGTGCCTACCGGCGGGTAATCAGCGGGTCTAGACTTCCGCCATGACGGCTGTGCATGTCCCGGGCGCTCCGAGGGTAGAGGATGGCCACCTCGTCTCGACCAACCCGGCCACCGGCGTCGAGGCGGGTCGCCTGCCGGTCGCCGGCCCCGCCGACGTCGAGCGGGCCGTGGCGACCGCCCGCGCCGCCGGGCAGTGGTGGGCCGGGCTCGGCTTCACCGGACGCCGGGAACGGCTGCTGCGCTGGCGGGGGCTGCTGGCCCGGCGGATCGAGCAGGTCGCGGACCTCGTCCACACCGAGGGCGGCAAGCCGGTCGCCGACGCGGTCGTGGAGGTCGTCAGCGCGATCGAGCACATCGACTGGGCGGCCCGCAACGCCCGCCGGGTGCTGGGCCCCCGCCGGGTACGGTCCCGGCTGATCCTCGCCGAGTTCGCCGGCCACCTGGAGTACCAGCCGTACGGGGTGGTCGGGGTGATCGGGCCGTGGAACTATCCGGTCTTCACCCCGGTCGGCTCCGCCGCGTACGCGCTGGCGGCCGGGAACGCGGTGGTGCTCAAGCCGAGCGAGTACACCCCGGTGGCCGGCCAGTGGCTGGTCGACTGCTTCGCCGAGGTGGTGCCGGAACACCCGGTCCTCACCGCCGTGCACGGGCTGGGCGACGTCGGGGCCGCGCTCTGCCGCGCCGGCATCGACAAGCTGGCCTTCACCGGCTCCCCGGCGACCGCCCGGAAGGTGATGGCGGCCTGCGCCGAGTCGCTCACCCCGGTCCTGCTGGAGGCCGGTGGGAAGGACGCGCTGATCGTCGACGCCGACGCCGACCTGGACGCGGCGGCCGAGGCGTGCGTCTGGGGCGGGCTGACCAACGCCGGCCAGACCTGCATCGGCATCGAGCGGGTGTACGTGGTCGAGCCGGTCTTCGACGCCTTCGTCGACAGGGTCGTCGAGCGGGCCGGCCGGCTGACCGTCGGGGCGGACGCCGCCGACCTCGGCCCGATCACCATGCCGTCCCAGCTCGACGTGATCCGGCGGCACATCGACGACGCGCTGGCCCGGGGCGGCCGGGCGGTGCTCGGCGGGGCGGACGCGGTGCAGCCGCCGTACGTCCGGCCGACCGTGCTGGTCGACGTACCGGAGGACGCGGCGGCCGTCCGGGAGGAGACCTTCGGCCCGACGCTGACCATCAACCGGGTCCGCGACGCCGACGAGGCGCTCGCGCGGGCCAACGCCCTGCCGTACGGCCTGGGCGGCGCGGTGTTCGGGCGGCGGCGGGCGGTCGCCATCGCCCGACGGCTGCGCTCGGGGATGGCCTCGGTGAACTCGACGCTCTCCTTCGCCGGAATGGCCACCCTGCCCTTCGGCGGCACCGGCGAGTCGGGGTTCGGCCGGATCCACGGCGAGGACGGGCTCCGCGAGTTCGGCCGGGCCAAGTCGATCACCCGCCGCCGGGCCCGTTCCCTGCTGTCCGCGATGACCTTCGACCGTTCCGACGCCGACGTGGCCCGCCTCGTCAAGGTCGCCAAAACCATGTACGGCCGCTGAGGTGTAAGGAAGGGCCCCCTCTTAACGCTTCCGGTAGAGCAGGGGCCCCTTCTTAACACTCAGGGCCCCGGGGAACGGCCCGTCGGTCAGAACAGGGTCAGCTCGTTGCGCTCGATGCCACGCAGCTTGTCGTAGTCGACCACCACACAGCGGATGCCCCGGTCGGTGGCGAGCACCCGGGCCTGCGGCTTGATCTCCTGGGCGGCGAAGACGCCGGTGACCGGGGCGAGCAGCGGGTCGCGGTTCATCAGTTCGAGGTAGCGGGTGAGCTGCTCCACACCGTCGATCTCGCCGCGCCGCTTCACCTCGACCGCGACCGCGCCCTGGTTGGCGTCCCGGCAGAGCAGGTCGACCGGCCCGATCGCGGTCATGTACTCGCGCCGGACCAGGGTGTACCCCTCGCCCAGGGTCTCCGGGTTCGCGGCGAGCAACTCCTGCAGGTGCGCCTCGACCCCGTCCTTGCGCAGCCCCGGGTCCACCCCCAGGTCGTACGAGGTGTCCTGGAAGATCTCGTCCAGGGTGATCCGCAGCTCCTCGCCGGCCTTGTTCACCACCCGCCAGACGCCGGGGGCCTCCTCCAGCCGACAGGGCGGGCTCATCCAGTTCAACGGCTTGTACGCCCGGTCGTCGGCGTGGATCGACACCGACCCGTCCGCCTTGACCATCAACAGGCGGGTGGCCAGCGGCAGGTGGGCCGAGAGCCGTCCGACATAGTCCACCGAGCACTTCGCAATGACCAACCGCACCCGAGGAGGGTAGCCCAGCCCCGGCCCGCCGCCCATCAGCGGCACTGGCGTGCCGGTGCGATCCTGAGATGGTGCTCGAAGTGCTGACCGGCTCCGGCCTCGCCGCCTCGGCGGGGCTCAACGCCTACATCCCCCTGCTCTCGATGGGGCTGCTCGCCCGGTACACCGAGGTGATCCAGCTTCCGGCCGGCTGGCAGTGGCTCGGCGACGGCTGGGTCATCGCGATCCTGGTGGCGCTGCTCGCGGTCGAACTCGTCGCCGACAAGGTGCCGGTCGTCGACCACGTGAACGACGTGGTGCAGACGGTGGTACGGCCGACGGCCGGGGGGCTCGCGTTCGGCGCCGGGGCCGGCTCCGAGACGGTGACCGTCAGCGATCCCGGGAGCTTCTTCGCGTCCAACGAGTGGGTGCCGGTGGTCGTCGGGGTGGTGCTCGCCCTCGGGGTGCACCTGCTCAAGTCCGCCGTCCGTCCGGTGATCAACGCGGCCACGGCCGGGGTGGGCGCGCCGGTGGCCAGCACCGCCGAGGACGCCACCAGCGTGCTGATGTCCCTGGTGGCGATCCTGCTGCCCGTGCTGGTCCTGGTCTTCCTGCTCGCTCTGGTGTTCGCCGCGTTCTGGCTGGTGCGCCGGCGAACGCACCGCCGCCGCGACCGCCGCGACCGCCGCACCGCCCGCACCACCGACACCGCCGGCCTGCCCGGCTGACCGACCGCCGCGCCGCCCACACCACCGACCTGCCCGGCTGACCGGACGACCGGGCGGCAGGCCCTGCCGGCCGGGATTCCGGGCCGACCGGGGGCAGCGGCGGCCCCCGGGGCGCTGCCATCATCTCCCCCGTGTCCGTGAAGAAGTCCCACCTTTCCGTCGGCGCGGTCGTCGCGCTCGTGGCCGGGATCACCCTGCTGGTCGTCGCGACGGTGCCGACCCAGGAACCCGCGCAGGCCGAGTTCGTCGCGCCGCCCACCCGCTCGGGCACCCCGGCCGACCCCGCACGGACAGGTTCGCCGCAACCCGGACCCACCGGCTCCGGCCCGGCCGCACCGGACGGGACAGTGCCGGACGGGACAGTGCCGGGCGCGACCCGTACGGGCAGCCGGCCCCCGGTGGTCGACCACGGGCCCCGCCGGGGCAACCTGGTCGCGCTCACCTTCGACGCGGACATGACCGACGCGATGCGGTACCAGCTCCGCAGCGGCGCGGTCCGGTCGTACGCCAACCTCACCATCGTCGACCTGCTGGAGCGGAAGCAGGTGCCGGCGACCTTCTTCCTCACCGGCAAGTGGGTGCGGGAGTACCCGGAGGTGACCCGCCGGCTGGCCGGCAACCCCCGCTTCGAACTGGCGAACCACACGTACGCGCACCACGCCTTCGTGCCGGACTGCTACGGACTTCCGCACCTGCCGGCGCGGGAACTGACCGCCGACGCGGCCCGTACCTTCGACGTCATCGCGCCGTACGGCGGCCGGCAGACCCGGTACTTCCGGTTTCCCGGCCTCTGCCACGACCGGGCGGCGTTGGACGCGCTGGCCCCGCTCGGGGTGACCGTGGTCGACGGTGACGTGATCAGCGGCGACCCGTTCGCGAAGGCGTGGCGGCCGATCGTGCGGGCGGTGCTGAGCAAGGTCCAGCCCGGCTCGGTGATCGTGCTGCACGTGACCGAGGCGAACGCGCCGATGACCGACGAGGCGCTGCCGCACATCCTCGCCGGGCTGGCCGAGCGGGGGCTGACCCCGGCCACCCTCTCCGAGGTGCTCGCCACCGACGCCCCCGCCTGATGACGACCGCCGCCCCGGCGGGGACGCCCGCCACCCCGGTCGGGGGACGGCGGGCCGAACGCGGCACCCCTGAACGGGTCAAAAGCCTACAGTCGGGTTTCGCAGACCGGAGGAGCCCGAGATGACCGCGTCGATCGAGATGCCCCGGGTCCAGGAGTGCGTCGTCGCCTCCTGCGCCTACAACCACACCAACGACTGCCACGCCTTCGCCATCACCATCGGCAGCGCCGACCACGCGCACTGTCACACCTTCGTCGAGATGCCGGTCCGGGGCGGGACCGAGACGCTGGTCGCCCAGGTCGGCGCGTGCCAGCGGGCGGACTGCGTCCACAACTCGAACCTGGAGTGCCACGCGCCGACGATCCGGGTCGGCCCGGACAACGACCGCGCCGACTGCATGACGTACCGCAGCCGCTGACCACCCGTCCGCCCCGGCTCCCCCGGGCTGAGGTGTGAGGAAGGGGCCCCTCTACACCGTTGGGCGTTAACAGGGGGCCCTTCCTTTCACCCGGGCCGGGTGACGGGCGGCACCCCGGGGCCCGTCGGGCGGGATCCAGGACGCACACTTGACCGCATGGACGACGAGCTGGCGATCTCCGTACGTGGGCTGCGCAAGGCGTACGGCGACACCGTCGCGGTGGCCGGCGTGGACCTCGCGGTCCGGCGCGGCGAGGTGTTCGCCCTGCTCGGCCCGAACGGCGCGGGCAAGACCACCACGGTGGAGATCCTGGAGGGGTACCGGCAGCGTGACGCCGGTGAGGTGACGGTGCTCGGCGCCGACCCGGCCCGACCCGGCCCGGACTGGCGCTCCCGGGTCGGCATCGTGCTCCAGGGCACCGGCGAGTTCGACGAGCTGACCGTCGGCGAGGTGGTCCGCCACTTCGCCGGGTTCTACGCCGACGCCGACGACCCGGACAAGGTCGTCGAACGGGTGGGGCTGGGCGCGAAGAAGCGGGCCCGGACGCACACCCTCTCCGGCGGGCAGAAGCGCCGCCTGGACGTGGCGTTGGGCATCATCGGTCGCCCCGACCTGCTCTTCCTCGACGAGCCCACCACCGGTTTCGACCCGGAGGCACGGCGGGAGTTCTGGGAGCTGATCCGGGACCTGGCCGCCGCCGGTACCACCATCCTGCTCACCACCCACTACCTGGACGAGGCCGAGTCCCTGGCCGACCGGGTCGGGGTGATCGCCGCCGGCCGGGTGATCGAGGTGGCCCCGCCGAATGAACTGGGCAACCGGCACCAGGCACGGGCCACCGTCTCCTGGCGTACCCCGGACGGGTCGGCGCAGAGCACGGAGACCGCGACGCCGACGGCGCTGGTCGCCGAACTGGCCGCGCGCTTCGGCGGCGAGGTGCCCGGCCTGACCGTCACCCGGCCCACCCTGGAGGACATCTACCTGCGGATGATCGGACACGCATGACCGCCACCACGAAGCCGGCCGCCCCGGTCGCCGCCCCCCGCGCACGGCCGCTCAGCCCGGCCACGCTGGCGGTGCGGCAGGGCCGGCTGGAGATCAGCCAGTTCCTGCGCAGCCGGGAGTCCGTCGTCTTCACGATGGGCTTCCCGATCATCATGATCCTGATCTTCGCGTCGATCTTCAGCGACCAGATCGCGCCCGGGGTCAGCTACACCCAGTACTTCATCACCGGCATGATCGCGACCGGCCTGATGACGGTGAGCTTCCAGAACCTCGGCATCTGGATCCCGATCGAGCGGGACCGGGGCGTGCTCAAGCGCTACCGGGGCACCCCGATGCCGAAGTGGGTGTACTTCGCCGGCAAGGTGATCATGGTGGTGGCGATCGGGGTGGCGGAGACCGCGCTGCTGCTCGCCTTCTCGGTCGCCCTGTTCGACCTGACGCTGCCGGCCACCGCCGCCAAGTGGCTGACCTTCGGCTGGGTCTCGGTCCTCGGGGTCACCGCCTGCACCCTGCTCGGCATCGCCATCTCGTCGCTGGCCCGGACCGCCCGCAGCGGCTCGGCCGTGGTCACCCCGGTCGCCCTGGTGCTCCAGTTCATCTCCGGGGTCTTCTTCGTCTTCACCAACCTGCCGGACTGGATGCAGCAGGTCGCCGCCCTCTTCCCGCTCAAGTGGATGTGCCAGGGCCTGCGCTCGGTCTTCCTGCCGGACAGCTTCGGCGCGCAGGAGCCGGGCGGCTCGTTCGAGCTGGGCCGGGTCGCCCTCGTGCTGGCCGCCTGGTGCGTGATCGGCCTGGTCCTCTGCCTCACCACCTTCCGCTGGACCAGCAAGCGCGACGGCTGAGGTGTAAGGAAGGGCCCCCTGTTAACGCTTTCGGTAGAGGAGGGGCCCCTTCTTAACAGCCGGGTGTTAAGAAGGGGCCCCTCCTTACACCCCGGTCAGTACGTGTAGAAGCCCTTGCCGGTCTTGCGGCCGAGGTCGCCGGCGGCGGCCATCCGCTGGAGCAGCTCCGGCGGGAAGAACTTCTCGTCGGCGGTGTCGGCGTAGATGTTCTTCGAGGCGTGCAGCAGCACGTCCACGCCGGTCAGGTCGGTGGTGGCCAGCGGGCCCATGGCGTGCCCGAAGCCGAGCCGGCAGGCGGTGTCCAGGTCCTCCGCCGACACCACGCCGGACTCGACCAGCTTCACCGCCTCCACCACCAGCGCCGAGATCAGCCGGGTGGTGACGAACCCGGCGATGTCCCGGTTCACCACCACGACCGTCTTGCCGATCTCCTCGGCGAAGGCCCGTACCGTGGCCAGCGTGGCGTCGCTGGTCTTGTACCCCCGGACCAGCTCGCAGAGCTTCATCATCGGCACCGGGGAGAAGAAGTGCGTGCCGACGACCGCCTCCGGCCGCTCGGTGACCGCCGCGATCTGGGTGACCGGGATGGCCGAGGTGTTGGTGGCCAGCACCGCGTCGGCCCTGCAGAGCTTGTCCAGCGCCCGGAAGACCTCGTGCTTGATCTCCAGCCGTTCGAAGACCGCCTCGACGACGATGTCCGCGTCGGCGACCGCCTCCAGCTCCGTGGTCGGGGTGATCCGGCCCAGCGTCGCGTCGACCTCGGAGGCGTCGATCTTGCCCTTCTCGGCGAACTTCTCCAGCGACTTCCGGATGCCGGCCAGGCCACGCCCGGTGGCCGCGTCGTCCAGGTCGCGCAGTGTCACCTGCCAGCCCGCCTGCGCCGCCACCTGGGCGATACCCGAGCCCATCAGCCCGGCACCGACGACCGCGAGTCGACCCGCCATCTGCTTCTCCCTCGCCTGATACGGATGTCTGTCAGCACCCTAGTCGGCGAGCTGAACGACCGCTAAGCCCGCACTCCCGCACGTCGGGCGGGGCGGGCGGTCGCGGTCAGATCTCCAGCGCGGGTTCCTCGGTGGTCCGGCCCCGCTCCACCTCCACGCCGAGCGCCCGCAGGTCGGCCACGAAGTCCGGGTACCCCCGGTCGACGTGGTGCACGTGGGAGACCTCGGTGACCCCGTCGGCGCAGAGCCCCGCGATGATCAGGCCGGCCCCGGCCCGGATGTCGGTGGCCCGTACCGGCGCGCCGGAGAGCCGTTCCCGGCCGCGTACCACGGCGTGGTGCCCGTCGGTCTTGATGTCGGCGCCGAGCCGCATCATCTCGTTGGCGAACATGAACCGCCCGTCGAAGATGTTCTCGGTGATCAGCGACGCGCCGTCGCTCACCGCGGCCAGCCCGATCGCCATCGGCAGCAGGTCGGTGGCGAACCCGGGGTACGGCAGGGTGACCACGTCCACCGCGGTGGGACGCTCGTCCACCCGTACCCGGAAGGCGTCCGGGCGGGTCTCCACCAGCGCGCCACCGGTGACCAGCTTGTCCAACGCGACCTCCAGGAAGGCCGGGTCCGCACCGGTGACGGTGACGTCCCCCCGGGTCATCGCGGCGCCGAAGGCCCACGTGCCGGCGACGATCCGGTCCCCCACCGTGGCGTGCCGCACCGGCGTCAACGCGGGTACGCCCTCGATGTGCAGGGTCGAGGTGCCCTCCCCGGAGATCCGGGCGCCCATCCGGATCAGCATCGAGCAGATGTCCACGATCTCCGGCTCCCGCGCGGCGTTGTCGATGACCGTCTCGCCCCGGGCCAGCACCGCCGCCATCACCAGGTTCTCGGTGGCCCCGACGCTCGGGAAGTCCAGCATGATCTCCGCGCCGTGCAGCCCGGCCGGGGCGGCGGCGATGACGAAACCGTGCTCGCCGGAGATCTCCGCGCCCATCCGGGTCAGCCCGGCGATGTGCATGTCCAGGCCCCGGGAGCCGATCGCGTCCCCGCCGGGGTGGGCCACCCGGACGTGGCCGCGCCGGGCCAGCAGCGGGCCGAGCACGCAGATCGACGCGCGCAGCCGGCGTACCAGGTCGTAGTCGGCCTCCACGCCCGGTTCCTCGGGCACGTCGATGACGACCGAGCGGGACCGGGCCACCCCGCCGCCGGCCACCATCGGGTCGACCGGATCGTCGGTGTCGAAGCGGACGTCACAGCCGAGCCGACGCAGCACCTCACCCATGATCGCGATGTCGGTGATCCGGGGAACGTTGGTGATCATGCTCTGCCCGGGGGCCAGCAGCGCGGCGGCCATCAGCTTCAGCGCCGAGTTCTTCGCGCCGACGACGTGCACCGTACCGGCGAGCCGGGCACCCCCCTCGACCCGGATCACATCGACGGCGTTGACCGCCGGGTCGCCGGCGTCGCCGGGTCCCACCCCGGTCGGCTGGCCGGCGGCCGATTCGGGTCGGGTCGGGATCGACAGGTCGGGAATCCGTAGGCTGTGCGACATGGCCGTCCACCTCACGCGCATCTACACCAGGGCCGGCGACGCCGGCACGACCAGATTGAGCAACAACGAGCAGGTCACGAAGACCGATCCGCGCCTCGTCGCGTACGCGGACGTCGACGAGTGCAACGCCGCGATCGGCGTGGCGCTCGCCCTCGGGCAGCTCGACGAGGAGCTGCGGGCGGTGCTCGGGTCGATCCAGAACGACCTGTTCGACGTCGGCGCCGACCTCTCCACCCCGGTCGAGCCCGACCCGAAGTACCCCCCGCTGCGGGTCACCGAGGCGTACGTGGAGCGTCTGGAAGGCTGGTGCGACGAGTACAACGCACGCCTGAGCAAGCTCGACTCCTTCATCCTCCCCGGCGGCACCGCGGGCGCGGCGCTGCTGCACGTGGCACGGACGATCGCCCGACGCGCCGAGCGGGCGGCCTGGGCCCTGGTCGCGCACGATCCGGACCGGACCGCCACCCTCCCGGCAAAGTATCTCAACCGGCTGTCGGATCTGCTCTTTATCCTGGCAAGAACGGCAAATCCGGCGGGCGACGTGCTATGGGTACCCGGCGGCAAGCGCTGACCGCCGCCGGCTGACCTCTGCGGCCGTCCGGAGCCGGGGTCGAGATGGCGGGCCGGCCGCCAGAGCCGGCGCGGACGGAGGTGACCACCGCGCGCCTGTCGACCTGCCCCGCCGATGCGCCCAGACGACGACCGCCTGGCGGGCGAGCCGCCCGGCGGACCAGCGGCCGGCCGGGCCCGCCAGCCGGCCAGGCCCACAGCCAGTCGAGCCCACAGCCAACCAGGCCTCCGGCCGGTCAGGCCCACAGCCGGTCAGGGCCACAGCCGGCCAGGCCCACAGCCGGTCGGGGCCAGAGCCGGTCGAGCAGGAGGAGAGCCTTGCTCAGGGGTGGGCGGGGCGGCTGTGCGGAGGGGGTGGCAGACCGGTGCGGAGGCCCCGGCGGTGCCCCGTTCGCGCGGGCAGCTCGACAGGCTGGCCGGCCGACGTCCCGCCCGCTGCCGCCGGAACCGGTCGGGCACGGCGCCGGTCGGGCACGGGGCGGGCTGCGGGCCAGCGGGAGGCGGAGACAGTCGCCGCCCGGTCAGGCGGCGGGCCAGTTCTCGGAGGCGAAACGGGACGAGACCGGCCCCGGGGGGACGGCCTCGAGCCAGGAGAGGAATCCGGTCACCGTGGAACTCGCCATGGCGATCTCGACCGGGGCATGCCGACTGGCACATCGCAGGATCACCCAGTCGGCGGGCATGGAGAGCCGTTCCTGACCCTCCGGGAGCCGCCGCCGCTCCACGACCAGTTCCTTGCGGGAGAGCACCCGCTTGGGCCGGAGGGCGAAGCTGAACATCCGGTACCAGCGGAGCTCGTCGCCGACGAAGCGGCCGAAACCGGGTGACCAGCCCCGGCCGTCGAGCATGGTGGAGACCCGGACGCTGAGCCGGATGATGCCACCGCTACGGGTGACCAGCGCCCGCCGGATGAAGAGGATCAGGACCGCGCCGACCAGCACGGCGACGCCGATGCCGATCCCCTCCACGATCTCCATCGGCGGCGCGGCTCAGCGGCTCTGCGGGGCGGAAGCCGGAGTGGCGCTCTCCGCCAGCACGGTGACCCCGTCCGGGGCGACCGAGAGGAAGCCACCGGCCACCTCGTACGTGATCTGCTTGCCGCCGGCCAGCTTGATGCGCACCTGGCCGGGCTCGGCGAGCTGGCCGAGCAGGGGGGCGTGCCCCGGCAGCACGCCGAGCTCACCCTCGGTCGTCCGGGCCATGACCATCTCGGCCTCGCCGGACCAGACCTTCTCCTCGACGGCGACGAGCTCGACGTGAAGCTGCTTTGCCACGCTGTCTCCTTGCTGCGGCGACGGATTGCCGAAAGTCTAGTCGCGCCACCGGCGGGCTCCCAACGCGGGTGGTGAGAGCCACGCCGGGGATCACTGTTCCTTGTTGCGGAAGTCGGGGTGTTCGAGCAGGAACGCGTCGACCGTCCCGCTCTGCAACGACCGGAAGAAGTCCTGTGCCTCCGGCACCAGTCGTTCCCCCTGGTACGCGCTGCCGGTGCCGATGTTCTCCCCGGGCAGCTTGACCATGGTGATCGAGTCGGGGCGGATGTCCTTCAGCGCGAAGCCGAAGTCCGCGATGGTGTTCCCCCGGCCACTGAAGATCAGCGACTCACCGGCGGCGCGGAGCACCCGGTCCAGCTTGATCGGGTTGGTCACCACGTCGGAGCTGAGCGCCTGGTTGGCCATCGCCTTGACGAACTGCTGCTGGTGCCGCTGGCGGCCGTAGTCGCCGTCCGGCACACCGTTCTTCGGGTACCGCTGCCGGACGTAGTCCAGCGCCTGCCAGCCCTCCAGGTGCTGCTCGCCCTTCGGGTAGACCGCCTGCGGGCCGACGTAGCCCGAACCGTTCGGGTTGCCCTTGCGGTGCGTGCCGTCCGGCTCCCGGTGCTCGGAGCGCACCTCTCGCTCGATGTTCATCGTGACGCCGCCCATCGCGTCCACGATCTTCCGGAAGCCGGTGAAGTTGATGATCGCGCCCGCGTCGAAGCGCTCGATCCCGGTGATCTGCTGCACGGTCATGGCGAGCAGTTCGAAGCCGCGCGCCGGGTCGGGGTTCCCGCCGGGGACGATGCTGCCGTGCGACATCGCGCCGTTGAGCTTGCCCCGCCCACCGTTCCAGTTGGCCTTCTCGAACGGCGGGATCTCCACGTACAGGTCCCGGGGCATGGAGAAGAGGTAGGCCCGGTCCATCTCGGCCGGCACGTGCAACACCATGATCGAGTCCGACAGGGGTGGCGTCTTGTCGTCGCGCGGGTCGATGCCGACCAGCAGGATGTTCACCGGCCCCTTGATGTCGACCTTGCGCTCCGCCGCCCCGGCCGCCTGGTCACCGAAGAGGTCACCCTTGCCGACGGCACCCTCGTAGCGCGCCATCAGCGCCTCCGCGCCGACCAGCGTGGTGCCGCTGAGCATCATCAGGACGACGCCGAAGACCGTGCACAGCCGCGCCCACCGGGGCACCCCCGCCCACATCGAGCGTTTGCCACCGCGCTTGCCGCCCTTACCCACGAGCATCTCCTTCGTCACGCCCACGGGGAGGGGAGGGGCGTACGCAGCCGATTCGTTGCACGGATCAACGCCCGTCCACCGACGGGCGCTGCGGATCGACGGTACCTCGCGAAACGGGAAACGTCCCGTCAAGGAACCGGACCGGGGGATCATAGGCCCCCAAGATGAACGAGGACCGCCCCGGTGCAACCGGGGCGGTCCTTCGTCGATGGTGACGCTGCTGCGGTCGGTACGGCCCTCAGGTCAGCCCTTCATCAGCTCCGCGGCCTTGGCCTCCAGGTCCTCCAGGCCACCGCACATGAAGAAGGCCTGCTCGGGGAAGTGGTCGTACTCGCCCTCGCTGATCTTCTTGAACGCCTCGATGGTCTCGCTGATCGGGACCGTCGAGCCCGGCTGGCCGGTGAACTGCTCGGCCGCGTAGGTGTTCTGCGACAGGAAGCGCTCGATCCGCCGGGCCCGGCCGACGACGATCTTGTCTTCCTCGGAGAGCTCCTCGATACCGAGGATGGCGATGATGTCCTGCAGGTCCTTGTACTTCTGCAGGATCCGCTTCACCTCGGTGGCGACCGCGAAGTGCTCGGCGCCGACGAACTCCGGGGCGAGGATCCGCGACGAGGACGCCAGCGGGTCCACCGCCGGGTAGATGCCCTTGTCGGAGATCGACCGCTCCAGGTTGGTGGTCGCGTCCAGGTGGGCGAAGGTGGTCGCCGGGGCCGGGTCGGTGTAGTCGTCCGCCGGCACGTAGATCGCCTGGAGCGAGGTGATGGCCTGGCCCCGGACGGAGGTGATCCGCTCCTGGAGCTCGCCCATCTCGTCGGCCAGGGTGGGCTGGTACCCCACCGCGCTCGGCATCCGGCCCAGCAGGGTGGAGACCTCCGAGCCCGCCTGGGTGAAGCGGAAGATGTTGTCGATGAAGAGCAGCACCTCCTGCTTCTTCACGTCGCGGAAGTACTCCGCCATGGTGAGCGCGGAGAGCGCGACCCGCAGCCGGGTGCCCGGCGGCTCGTCCATCTGGCCGTAGACCAGCGCGGTCTTGTCGATGACGCCGGACTCGGTCATCTCGGCGATCAGGTCGTTGCCCTCGCGGGTGCGCTCACCCACGCCGGCGAAGACCGAGGTACCGCCGAAGTTCCGGGCCACCCGGGTGATCATCTCCTGGATGAGCACCGTCTTGCCCACGCCGGCACCACCGAACAGACCGATCTTGCCGCCCTTGACGTACGGGGCGAGCAGGTCGATGACCTTGATGCCGGTCTCCAGCATCTCGGTCTTCGGCTCCAGGTCCGCGAAGGCCGGGGCCTTGCGGTGGATGCCCCAGTGGTCGTCCGGGCTGAGCGTCTCGCCCTCGGTGAGGTTGAGGCACTCGCCGATCGCGTTGAACACGTGGCCCTTGACCGTGTCGCCCACCGGCACCCGGATCGGGGCGCCGGTGTCCCGGACCTCGGCACCCCGGACCAGGCCGTCGGTCGGCTGCATCGAGATGGCGCGGACCAGGTTGTCACCCAGGTGCTGGGCGACCTCCAGGGTCAGCGTCTTCTCGCCGCCGGAGAGGGTCACGTCCACGTGCAGGGCGTTGAACAGGTCCGGCATGGCGTCGCGCGGGAACTCGGCGTCGACGACCGGGCCGATGACCCGGACCACCCGACCGGTGGCCGTGTTGGTCGGGGCTGGTCCCCCAGCCACTGCGGAAACAGTCATCACACTTCACTTCCCGACGCGGCCAGCGCGTTCGCGCCGCCGACGATCTCACTGATCTCCTGGGTGATCCCGGCCTGGCGGGCCGAGTTCATCTCACGCGTGTACTTCTCGATCATCTCTTCGGCGTTGTCGGTGGCGCTCTTCATCGCCCGCCGCCGGGCCGCCGACTCGCTCGCCGCCGACTCCAGCAACGCCGCGTAGATCCGCGTGTTGATGTACTTCGGCAGCAACGCGTCCAGCAGCTCCTCGGCGTCCGGCTCGAAGTCGTAGTCGGGGAGCTGCCCCGGCTTCGCCTCCGACCGGGGCCGGCTCTCGACCTGCATCGGACCGAGGATCCGGGTCACCGGGTTCTGGGTCATCAGCGAGTGGAACTCGGTGTAGACGATGTGCAACTCGTCCACCCCGCGCACCCCGTCCGGCCCGGGACCGCTGTCCGCGTCGTCCGCACCGGCGGTGAACGCCTTGATCAGCGTCTCCCCCACGGTCCGGGCGTCGGCAAAGGTCGGCTGCTCGGAGAAGCCGGTCCAGTTCGCCTCGATCGGCCGGTCCCGGAACCGGAAGAACCCGACACCCTTACGCCCGATGACGTAGAGCGCCGGCTCCTTGCCCTCGTCCCGGAGCCGGGCCATCAGCGACTCGGCGGTCTTGATCGCGTTGGAGCTGTAGCCACCGGCCAGTCCCCGGTCGGCGGTGACCAGCAGGACGCCGGCCCGCCGCACCTGCGGACGGGGGGTGAGCAGCGGGTGGTCGAGCTGCGCGTTGGACGCCAGCGCGGAGAGCACGCCGGTGATGGCCCGGGAGTACGGCAGGGACGCCTCCACCCGCGCCTGGGCCTTGGCGATGCGGCTCGTCGCCACGAGCTCCATCGCCTTGGTGATCTTCTTCATCCCCTTCGCCGAACGGATCCGTTGACGAAGAACGCGTACCTGCGCGGCCATCTCCCGGCCCTACTGCTTCTGCGCCGGGGCGCCACCGCTGTACCGGGTGACCGTCTCGCGGTCCTGCTCACCCTCCAGCGGCTCGGCCGGCACCTCGTTGATCCGGCGCTCGTCCTCCTTGCCGAGGAAGAGCTGCTTGAACTCGCCGATCGCGGTGTCCAGCGAGGCGATCACATCGTCGCCCCACTTGTGGTCGGCCAGGGTCGCCAGCACACCCTCGTGCTTGTGCCGCAGGTACTGGAGGAACTCCGACTCGAAGCGGCGGACCTCGCCGACCGGGATGTCGTCCAGCTTGCCCTCGGTGCCGGCCCAGACGGAGACGACCTGCTCCTGCACGGGGTACGGCGAGTAGTTCGGCTGCTTGAGCAGCTCGACCAGGCGGGCACCCCGCTCCAGCTGGGCGCGGGAGGCCTTGTCCAGGTCCGAGGCGAAGGCGGCGAACGCCTCCAGCTCCCGGTACTGGGCCAGGTTCAGCCGCAGCGAGCCGGCGACCTTCTTCATCGGCTTGACCTGCGCGGCGCCACCGACCCGGGAGACCGAGGTACCGACGTTGATCGCCGGCCGGACGCCCTGGTTGAACAGGTCGGTCTCCAGGAAGATCTGGCCGTCGGTGATCGAGATGACGTTGGTCGGGATGAAGGCCGAGATGTCGTTGGCCTTCGTCTCGATGATCGGCAGACCGGTCATCGAGCCGCCGCCCAGCTCGTCGGAGAGCTTCGCGCAGCGCTCCAGCAGCCGGGAGTGCAGGTAGAAGACGTCACCCGGGTACGCCTCACGGCCCGGCGGGCGGCGCAGCAGCAGCGACACGGCCCGGTACGCCTCGGCCTGCTTGCTCAGGTCGTCGAAGACGATCAGGACGTGCTTGCCGCCGTACATCCAGTGCTGCCCGATGGAGGAGCCGGTGTACGGGGCCAGGTACTTGAAGCCGGCCGGGTCCGACGCCGGGGAGGCGACGATGGTGGTGTACTCCATCGCCCCCGCCTCCTCCAGGATGCCCTTGATCGAGGCGATCGTGGAGGCCTTCTGGCCGATGGCGACGTAGATGCAGCGGACCTGCTTGGTCGGGTCCCCGGAGGCCCAGTTCTCCCGCTGGTTGAGGATGGTGTCCAGGGCGACCGTGGTCTTGCCGGTCTTCCGGTCACCGATGATGAGCTGCCGCTGGCCCCGACCGATCGGGGTCATCGCGTCGATCGCCTTGATACCGGTCTGGAGGGGCTCCTCGACCGACTTGCGGGACATCACGTTCGGAGCCTGCAGCTCCAGCTCGCGGTACCCCTCGTTGGCGATCTCACCGAGGCCGTCGATCGGCTGGCCGAGCGCGTCGACCACGCGGCCGAGGAAGCCGTCGCCGACCGGCACCGAGAGCACCCGGCCGGTGCGCTTGACGCGCTGTCCCTCCTCGATACCGGCGTAGTCGCCGAGGACGACGACACCGATCTCCCGGACGTCGAGGTTCAGCGCCAGACCGAGGGTGCCGTCCTCGAACTCCAGCAGCTCGTTGGTCATGGTCGAGGGCAGCCCCTCGACGTGGGCGATACCGTCACCGGTGTCGGCGACGGTGCCGACCTCCTCACGGGAGACGTCGGGCGAGTAGGCGGAGACGTAGCGCTCCAGGGCGCCACGGATCTCCTCCGTCGAGATGGTCAGCTCGGCCATCCTCTGCTTCCTTAAGTATCAGGGGCCCGGGATACCTAGTACCGACCGGTCCGAATGGCGTCTGTCAAACAGGTGCGCTGTGTGGCTGTGCCGGTCAGCGCTTCGCGAGCGCGTTGCGGGTCTCTTTGAGGCGGCGCAGGACGGTGCCGTCGTAGAGGTCCGCACCGACCTGAACGCTCACCCCACCGAGCACGGCGGGGTCGACGTTCTGCTTGACGTCGACCTGCCGACCGTATATCTGCGACAGGCGGTCGCCCAGTCGGCGTTCCTCGTCGTCACCCAGTGGGGCGGCCACGGTCACGTACGCGACCTGCCGGTCCCGCCGTTCGGCGGCCAGTTCGACCAGCCGGGTGAGCGCCCCGTGGAAGGAACGCCCGCCGAAACCGGAGAGCGCCACCTCGACCAGGGTCACGGTGGCCGGACGCGCCTTGCCGGTCAGCAGGTCCCGGACCAGCCCGGCGCGCTGGGTCACCGGCGCGATCGGGTCGGTCAGCAGGTTGGACAACTGCGGCTGCCCGTCGACGAGCTGGCCGAAGCGGAACAGCTCGTCCTCCACCTCACCGAGGTCGCCGGCTGCCTCGGCGCCGGCCAGCAGCGCCTCCACACCGAGCCGCTCGGCCCCTTCCAGCAACTCCGACGGCGCCGACCAGCGGCCGGCGACCAGCACGCCGACCAGGTCGAGCGCGTCGGTGCCGATCTTGCCGGTGAGCATTCCGGCCAGCAGCGCGGACCGGTCCGCCCCGGGTCGGGCCGGGTCGGACAGCGCCCGGCGCAGCCGGGGCTCCCGACGCAGCAGACCGGCCACGGCGAGCAGCTCGTCGGCGGTGGTGACGACCGTCTGCGGCTGCGCGCCCCGGACGTACGCCTCCAGTCGCTCGACCGCTGCCCGGTACGACTCCCGGCTGGCGGCCTGCATCAGCGGGCCCCCGCGCTCTCGAGACCGGTCAGGAACCGCTCGACCGTGCCCTTGCGGCGGGCCTCGTCGGCGAGGGACTCACCGACGATCTTGCTGGCCAGGTCGACCGCGAGCCCGCCGACCTCGGCACGCAGCTCGCGCACCAGGGTCTCCCGCTCGACGGCCAAGGCCTCCCGGCCGGCCGCGATGACCCGGTCGGACTCCTCGCGGGCCTTGGCGAGGATCTCGGTACGGATCGCCTCGGCGTCGGCCCGGGCGTCGTCCCGGATCTTGGCCGCTTCGGTCCGCACCTCGGCGAGCTGGACGCGGTACTGCTCCAGCAACTGGTTCGCCTCGGCCTGAGCCGCCTCAGCGCGCTTGATGCCGCCCTCGATCGCGTCGACCCGCGCCTGGTACATCTCCTCCATGCGCGGCAGGACGAACTTCATCAGGACGAAGCAGAGCAGGGCGAAGGCGATCGTCCCGATGACGACCTCTTGCCAGATCGGCACGAGCGGGTGGTGGCCCTCGGCGGCGAGAATCATGTCGGACCTCCGGGTCGAAGAGCGGACGGTCAGCTAACGGCGAAGGCGAGCACCAGGCCGAACAGGGCGAGCGCCTCGACCAGGGCGAAGCCCAGCACCAGCCAGGTCCGGTTGTAACCAGCGGACTCCGGCTGACGGGCGCTGGAGTTGATGTACGCCACGAAGATCAGGGCAACACCGATCGCCGGGCCGACGGCGGCGAGACCGTAGCCGATGGTGTTGACGTTACCGTTGATAGCGGCGAGAACGTCCATTGCGGGTATTCCTCCTGTTTGGCGCGTGAGGTTTCACGCGTCGCGGTCGGTACCAGAAGCTTGGTCGGCCGGGCGGCCCACCGAGCGGGGATCAGTGCTCGTCGGCCAGCGACGACCCGATGTAGTTGGCGCTCAGGGTCACGAAGACGTACGCCTGCAGGAGGGCGACCAGGACCTCGAAGAAGGCCATCAGGATCGCCATCAGGAAGGCGAACACCGAGGTCGACTGGATGAGGATGTTGTCCGAGGCCAGCAGCACGAAGCCACCGACGGTGAAGACCAGCAGGATCAGGTGCCCGGCGAACATGTTCGCGAAGAGTCGCACCGCCAGGGTGACCGGCCGGTTGATGAACGTCTGCAGGAACTCGATCGGAATCAGCAGGAAGTGCATCGGCCACGGGATACCGGGCAGGATCAGGCTCTGCTTCAGGTAGCGACCCAGACCGTGCTTACGGACACCGATGTAGATGTACATGATGTAGGTGATCGCCGCGAGCACGATGGGGAAGGCGATGTGCGAGTTCGGCGAGATCTGCAGGAACGGGGTGATACCGAAGAGGTTCGTCACCGCGATGTAGCAGAAGAGCACCGTGAAGTAGGGGGCGAAGCGGATGCCGTCCTTGCCCATCTGCTCCCGGGCGATGTTGTCCCGCACCAGCCCGTAGACCGACTCGGCCATCCACTGGCCCTTGGTCGGCACCAGCTTCGGGTTCCGGTAGGTCGCCATGAAGAAGATGATGATCAGGGCGACGGCCAGCCAGACCATGATGCCGAACTTGGTCACCCAGGGGCCGGCCAGCTCCGGCGGATAGAAGTCCCCGACGCTGGGGGGCCATGGCAGGCCCTCGGCCGCGACCAGCTCTCTGCTCACCGTGTCTTCCTCCGCACTCGACAGACCCGCACGTGCCGGCACTTCAAGCACTGAGCCTCTTCATGATCAGGTAGATCGCTCCGGCTGCGCCGAGGATCATGCCGGCGGCGACCCCGAGACCGGTCGGCAGATCGAGGAAGCGTTCCGCCAACCATCCGAGGAACCCCCACGCCAGAATCCCGGCGAGCAGGTAGCCAACCACGGCACCGGCCACACCCTCCGACGAGTGCTCATCGGATTTGCTGGAGTGAAGGTCATCGCCCATGACGAGGCGAACGATATCAGCAGGGGCGCGCGGGAGTGTGCGGCACCCCCCACACTGCGAACAGCGTGCGGGCGTACTGCGAGCGCGTCAACCGCGGCTCAGACTACTCCTGTACCCCACGACAGGGCAGCCCGACCGGCCGGACGAAAATCCGACATGAACGGCCAGTGACCGACCGGTTCCGGGTACGCCGGGGCGGTCGGTCACCATCCGAGACCGGCCCGCCGCGCGGCACCGGTCGTCACCTGCGGCTACGCGTGCCGGCTCAGTCGCCGCTCGGCTGCACGTACGGCAACGGGGTGCGCAGCGCCCAGGTCAGGTGGGCGCCGGTCCAGACGATCACGGCGACGATGACGGCCACCCCCAGGTCGGGCAGCCCGGCCCACCCGGTGGCCGCCACCGCCGACATCGCCACGCCGAGCATCACCATCTTGATCCCGTAGGTGACCAGGCCGAACGGCATGATCATCTTCGGGTTGACCGCGTCGGCCCAGGCCACCGAGAGCCCGGAGACCAGGTAGCTGGCCACCACCAGGGCGATCCCGGCGGCCACCCCGGCCGCGCTGGTCGAGCCGCGCCAGAGCGCCGCCACCGGCACCATGAGCAGGGCCAGCACCGCGCAGGCGACAAGCGTGTACCGCAGGAACGGCAACCGGGCCCGGATCGCCCCCGGCTGGCCCGCCGGGGGCGCGTCCGTGGTGAACCGGACCGCCCGGGAGTCGTCCGTCGACGGCCGCCCCGCCTCCGGCGCGCTCATCGGGGGTACGCCGGGAACTCGGCGACCAGCTCGGCCACCTCGGCCGCGATCCGGGCCGTCGCGTCGGCCCCGCCGGGGTCCGCCGGGTCGGTCCGCACCGCCCGCCCGATCAGGCCGGCGATCCGGCGCATCTCGCCCTCCCGCATGCCCTGGGTGGTGACGCTGGGGGTGCCCACCCGGATGCCGGAGGCGACCATCGGCTGCTGCGGGTCGTACGGGACGGCGTTCTTGTTCAGGGTGATCCCGGCGGCGTCGCACCGGGCCTCGGCCTCGGCCCCGGTCACCCCCAGCCCGCGCAGGTCGATCAGGGCCAGGTGGGTGTCGGTGCCCCCGGAGACCGGGCGCATCCCCTCGTCGGCCAGCCCGGCGGCGAGCGCCCGCGCGTTGTCGACCACCCGCGCGGCGTACGTCCGGAACTCCGGCTGGGCGGCCTCGCGCAGCGCCACCGCCTTCGCCGCGACCGCGTGCATCAGCGGGCCGCCCTGGGTGAACGGGAAGACCGCCTTGTCGATCCGCTGGGCCAGCGACTCCCGGCAGAGGATCATCCCGCCCCGGGGACCGCGCAGCACCTTGTGCGTGGTCGCGCAGACCACGTCGGCGTACGGCACCGGGGAGGGGATCGCCCCGCCGGCGACCAGCCCGATGACGTGCGCCGCGTCCACCACCAGGTACGCCGATACCTCGTCGGCGATCTCCCGGAACCGGCGGAAGTCGATCAGGCGCGGGTACGCGGTCGCGCCGCAGATGATCATCTTGGGCCGGTGGGCGCGGGCCAGGTCACGTACCTCGTCGTAGTCGATCAGCTCGGTGTCGGGGCGGACCGGGTACCCGACGGTGCCGAACCAGCGGCCGGAGAAGTTCACCCGGCTGCCGTGGGTGAGGTGGCCGCCGTGCGGCAGCTCCATCGCCAGCACGGTGTCCCCCGGCTGCACCAGCGCCGCGTACGCGGCCAGGTTGGCGCTCGCCCCGGAGTGCGGCTGGAGGTTGGCGTGCTCCGCCCCGAACAGCTCCCGGGCCCGGGAGATGCCGATCTCCTCGGCCCGGTCCACCTCGGCGCAGCCGCCGTAGTAGCGCCGCCCCGGGTACCCCTCGGCGTACTTGTTGGTCAGCGTCGAGCCGAGCGCGGCCAGCACGGCCGGCGAGGTCAGGTTCTCGCTGGCGATCAGTTGCAGGCCGCCCCGGAGCCGGTCCAACTCGCCGAGAACCACCTGCGCGATCTCCGGGTCGACGGCGCTGAGCTGGTCGAAGTCCGGCCCCCAGAAGGTGGGCGTTGCGATGTCCACAACGCCCGAGTCTATGGGGCCGCACACTGGAGACCATGAGATGCCTGGTCACCGGTGCCACCGGATACATCGGCGGACGGTTGGCGCCCCGGCTGCTGGCCGAGGGGCGGGCCGTCCGGTGCCTGGCCCGCACGCCCGGTCGGCTACGGGACGTGCCCTGGGCCGCGCAGGTCGAGATCGTCGAGGGCGACCTGCGCCGCGCGGAGACCCTGCCGGCCGCGATGCGCGGGGTGGACGTCGTCTACTACCTGGTGCACTCGCTCGGGCAGGCCGGGTTCGAGGCCGCCGACCGCGAGGCCGCCACCAACGTCGCGGCGGCGGCCCGGGAGGCCGGCGTCCGCCGGATCGTCTACCTGGGCGGGCCGGAGCCGACCGACACCGCGGCGGTCTCGGCGCACCTGCGCTCGCGTGCCGAGGTGGCGCGGATCCTGCTGGCCAGCGGGGTGCCCACCGCCGTGCTCCGGGCGGCGGTGATCATCGGCTCCGGGTCGGCGTCGTTCGAGATGCTGCGGTACCTGACCGAGCGGCTGCCCGTCATGGTCACCCCGCGCTGGGTGCGCAACCGCATCCAGCCGATCGCGGTCCGCGACGTGCTGCAGTACCTGCTCGCCTGCCTGGACCTGCCGGCCGGGGTGAACCGGGCCTTCGACATCGGCGGCCCGGACGTGCTCACCTTCACCGACATGATGCAGCGGTACGCGGCGGTGGCCGGGCTGCGTCGCCGGATCGTCGTGCCGGTACGCCCGCTGACCCCGACGCTCTCCTCGTACTGGGTCGGCCTGGTCACCCCGGTCCCCAACCGGATCGCCCGGCCCCTGGTGGAGAGCCTGGTCCACGAGGCGGTGGCGCACGAGCACGACATCGCCCGGTACGTCCCCGACCCGCCCGGCGGGCTGACCGGGTTCGACGCGGCGGTCCGGCTGGCCCTGGCGAAGGTCCGCGACGCCGACGTGGAGACCCGCTGGTCGACCGCGAGCGGGCCGGACGCGGCGGCCGAGCCGCTGCCCACGGACCCGCAGTGGTCCGGCGGCTCGGTCTACACCGACGTGCAGGAGCGGCGGGTGGCCGCCACCGTGCCCGAGTTGTGGCGGGTGATCGAGGGGGTCGGCGGCGAAAACGGCTGGTACTCCTTCCCGCTGGCCTGGGCGGTCCGGGGCTGGCTGGACCGGCTGGTCGGCGGGGTGGGGCTGCGCCGGGGGCGGCGCGACCCGCACCGGCTCCGCGTCGGCGAGGCGCTGGACTTCTGGCGGGTCGAGGAGATCGTCCCCGGCGAGCTGCTACGGCTGCGCGCCGAGATGCGCCTGCCCGGCCGGGCCTGGCTGGAGATGCGCGCCGAACCGGCCGGGGACGGCCAGAGCCGGTACGTGCAGCGGGCCGTCTTCCTCCCGCGCGGCCTGGCCGGGCACGCGTACTGGGCGGCGGTGACCCCGTTCCACACGGTCGTCTTCGGCGGCATGGCCCGCAACATCGCCCACCACGCCGAAACCCCCCGGTAAGGAAGGGCCCCCTGTTAACGCTTCCGGTAGAGCAGGGGCCCCTTCTTAACACCGCCGCCCGCGCGCCCGGCTGGCGGCGGGCGGCGGGCAGTCGGGCGGCGGGCGTGCGGGCGGCGGTCAGTTGCCGGCACGGGCACCGGTGACCTGGTTGGCGATCACCTCGCTGGGCGGGACGAAGTCCCGGACCGGCTGACCGGCCAGTCCGGTGGCGAGCACCTCACCGACCACGTCGACCAGGTGCGCCTGCACCGCCCTGCCGACCGCGTCCCCCGGGTCGTCGGGGTTCGTCGCCATCGTGGCGACCGCGAGCTGCGGGGTGAAGGCGACCACCGTCTCCGTGCCGTACCCCTCGGAGCTGCCGGTCTTGCCCGCCACCGGGCGGCCCAGCCGGGGCCGCAGGTCGGCGGCGGTGCCGTCCCCGGTGCAGCCGCCGTACATCGACTGGTCGCCGACCGGGCAGCGGGCGGCGTCGGTGGCGGCGCGGGCCACGTCGGTGTCGAGCACCTGCCGGCAGTCCGGGCGGGCGGCGGGGACCGGGCGGCCGGCGGCGTCGGTGATCGTCAGCACCGGCAGCGGCGTGCAGTGCCTGCCCTCGGCGGCCACGGTGGCGTACGCCCCGGCCAGGTCCAGCGGGGTGGTGGCGGCCACCCCGAGGGTGAACGGCCCCCAGTCCTTCGCCCCGTACCGGGCCAGCCGGGCGTCCTCCTCGGCGCGCAGCTCGATGCCGAGCCGCTCGGCCATCTCCACCACCCGGTCGGCCCCGACCTGCCCGGCCAGCCAGGCGAAGTACGTGTTGACCGAACGCTCGAAGGCGTCCCACATGGTCCGGGGCCCGTTCTGCCGCTCCGGGTTCGAGTTGCTCGGGCACCAGAAGCCGTCGCACCCGTTGGGCCCGCTGACGGGCCACTCGGTGACCAGCCGGGTCGGGGCGGTGAAGGTGGTCCGCAGCGGGAGCCCCGCCTCCAGCGCGGCGAGCATGGTGAAGAGCTTGAACGTCGACCCCGCCTGGTAGCCGACGATGTCGCCACCGCCCGCCACCAACTGGTTGACGGTGTTCGGGTGGTTGCGCTGGCCGGGCGGGTTCGCCGCGACGCCGTAGCGGCGGTTGACCGCCATGGCGAGCACCCGGCCGGTGGTCGGCTCGACCACCGCCGTCGGCGCGGCCCGGCGGTTGCCGACGCCGTACACCCGCAGCACCTCGCGCTGGGCGGTCGCCTGCACGGCCGGGTCGAGCGAGGTGACGATGCGGAAACCGCCCCGGCGCAGGGTGCGCTGCCGTTCCTCGGCGGAGGCGCCGAACGTGGGCTGGGTGTTCCACCACCGGGTGAACCAGTCGCAGAAGAAGCCCCAGTCGTTGTGCTCGGCGGGCACCGCCGTG
This sequence comes from Micromonospora fluostatini, assembly GCF_050410825.1. Lineage (NCBI taxonomy): Bacteria > Bacillati > Actinomycetota > Actinomycetes > Micromonosporales > Micromonosporaceae > Micromonospora > Micromonospora fluostatini. The sequence continues at coordinate 7,125,479 of NZ_CP191251.1, read as the reverse complement.
CAGTCGTTCGGGGTGTGGCTGGGGCGCAGGCCCAGCGGCGCGACCCGGGCCCGCTCGGCGTCGGCGGCGGTGACCTGCCCGGCGGCGACCAACTGGTCGAGCACGTACCCCCGGCGGGCCAGCGCCGCGTCGGCGTCGCCGTCGATCGGGTCGTCGTTGTCGGGCGAGCGCAGCAGCCCGGCCAGCAGCGCCGCCTCGGCGAGCGTCAGGTGCCGGGGCGACTTGGAGAAGTAGCGGCGGCTGGCGGCGGAGACCCCGTACGCGCCGGAGCCGAAGTACGCGATGTTCAGGTACCGGGTCAGGATCTCGTCCTTGGTCAGCTCCCGCTCCAGCGCCAGGGCGTACCGCATCTCCTGGATCTTGCGGGCGTTGCTGATCTCGGTGGCCGCCCGCCGCTCCTCCTCGCTCAGGCGCGGGTCGCTGCGCAGCACGTTCCGGACGTACTGCATGGTCAGCGTGGAGGCGCCCTGCCGGGGCCCGCCGCGCTGGTTGGCGGCGAACGCCCGGATCACCGCCCGCACGTCGACGCCCCGGTGCTGGTAGAAGCGCAGGTCCTCGGCGGCCACCACGGCCTGCCGCAGCACCGGCGCGATCTCGGCCAGCCGCACGTCGGTGCGGTTCTCGGCGTAGAACGAGGTGATCAGGGTCACCCCGTCGTTGGCGTACAGGTTGGAGCGCTGGGCGGTGGGTGGCGTCCGCAACGAGTTGGGCAGTTCGGCGTACGGGCCGATGACGGAGCGCACCCCGATGCCGAGCAGCAGGGCCGCCGGCAGGGCCGCCACGGCCAGCGCCAGACCGGCCAACAGGCCGGCGATCAGCACGGTGAACAGTGTGTGGAGTCGGGTCCGGATCATCAGCTTCCCCCGCAGGAGCCGGTCACGCTGGGACCTGCTCAGCATGACCAGAAGGAAGCCGCACTCACGACGGAATGGCTACAAACCCGGAGAAAACTCGCACGAAGGACGCTTTCGGGGGACGGTATCCCCGGATCAGGGCAGCAGGACGGCCGCGAGCGGCCGTACCGTCTCCTCGATCTCGTCGGCGACCCGGTGGAAGCACTGGTCGCCCCGTCCCCACGGGTCGTCCAGGTCGTCAGCGGGCAGCGGGGCGGCACCCTCGCGGGCCGCGTGCGCGGCGTCGACCAGGGCCACCCCCCGGGCGTACACCGCGTCGGGGGTCGCCGCCGCCGGCGGCAACCCGCCGGCGTCCACCGTCGCCAGGAGGCGGCCGAACTCGCCGAGCACGAAGGTGCGCGCGGCGGCGTCCGGCCGCAGCGCCACCACGTACTCCTGCTGGTCGGCGGTGGCGGTGAGGACCAGGTCCGCCGCGTCGATCTGGTCGGAGCGCAGCTTGCGGGCGGCGAACCCGGCGACGTCACCGCCGCGCGCGGTGACCTGCCGGGCCGCCGGCGGGTTCATCTCCTCGCCGGCGTGCCACCCGCCGGTACCCGCGCTGTGGCTGTGCACCAGCTCGTCGGCGCGGCCCGGGTCGGTCGGCCCCTGCCGGCCCAACCGTTCCTGCACCTCGCGGGCCAGCAGCCGCTCGGCCATCGGGGAACGGCAGATGTTGCCCATGCAGACGTGCAGGACGGTGAACGGGGGCACTACCCCACCCGGCTCTCGACGATGTCCGGCACCACGTCCCGCAGCTTCTCCAGCGGGATCGCCCCGGCCCGCAGGAGCTGCGGCTCCTCGGTGGTGAGATCCACGATCGAGCTGGGCACCGGGTCCGGGCACGGCCCGGCCTCCAGGTACGCCCGCACGGAGTAGCTGAGCTGGTCACGCGCCTGCTCGGCGGTGGTCGCGGCCGGCTGCCCCGTCTTGTTCGCCGAGGAGACCGCCATCGGCCCGGTCTCCCGCAGCACCTCCAACGCCACCGGGTGCAACGGCATGCGGACCGCCACCGTGCCGGTCTTGTCGCCGAGGTCCCACTGGAGGCTGGGCGAGTGCTCGATCACGATGGTCAGCGGCCCCGGCCAGAAGGCCTCGACCAGGTCCCGGGCCGCCTGGGGCAGGGTGAAGACCAGCCCGTCGAGGGTGTGCCGGGAGCCGATCAGCACCGGCGGCGGCATCTGCCGGCCCCGCCCCTTGGCGTCGAGCAGGGCCTTCACCGCGTACGGGGCGAAGGCGTCGGCCCCGATCCCGTAGACGGTGTCGGTCGGCAGGACGACCAGCTCGCCGTTCTTGACCGCCTCGATGGCCGCGGCGACGCCGCGGTCCCGATCGGCGGGCGACCGGCAGTCGTAGAGCATCACGAGGAGAAAGTCTGCCACGTCGTGCCCCCGGCACCGTGGCTGGCGTCCGACCGGCGGGACGCGGTGGCGTACCGGGGCCGCCCGGCGAGGTCCGCGTGGTCCCCGACGGCGGTGAACCGCCCGTCGGCGGCGAACAGGTCCGGCACGATCCGACCGTGGCTGTCGTCGTGTTCCACCCCCAACCCCCCGCCGGGGCGCAGCAGCCGCGCCGCCACCGCGACCAGCGGCCGGATCACCGCCAGGCCGTCGGCGCCGGCGAAGACCGCCTCGTCCGGGTCGTGGCCGGCCACCTCCGGGGGTACGGCCACCGCCCGGGGCACGTACGGCGGGTTGCAGAGCAGCACGTCGACGGTGCCGGCGAGCCCGGCGAGCAGGTCCGGGTCGGTGACGTCGCCGACCACCACCTCCACCGGCCGGTCCCCGGCGGCGGCCCGCTCCGCCACGTTGCGCCGCAGCCAGACCAGCGCCTCCGGCGAGCGCTCGACCGCCACCACCCGGGCGGTCGGCACCTCCTGGGCGACCGCGAGGGCGATCGCGCCCGACCCGCTGCACAGGTCCACCACCAGGGGTCCGGCCACTCCCCCACCGGCCCCGGCTGGCTGGTGGGCGGCGGCCGGGCGGGTGGCGGTCGCGGCGCGGGCCCGGTCGACCCCCCAGCCGGCCAGCAGCTCCGTCTCCGGTCGGGGCACGAACACCCCCGGACCGACCGCGAGTTCCAGGTGCCGGAACGCGGCCCGGCCGGTGAGATGCTGCAACGGCTCCCGGGCCGCCCGGCGGTGGACCAGCTCACGCAGCCGGGCGAGCTGGTCGGGACCGAGCGGGTCGGCCAGCGCCAACCGCCCCCGGGGCACGTCGAGCACGTGGGCGACGAGCAACTCCGCCTCGACCCGGGCCGGTTCGACGCCGGCCGCGGCCAACTCCCGGGCCGCCGCGGCCACCGCCGCCGAGGGTCGCTGCGGTTCCGTACCCCTCGGGGGGTGTCCAAGACCGGCCGTCACGGGATAATCATGATGGGTCCGGAGCGTCCGCGGCGAATCGGCGGGCGCGGGCACACACCGACGAGAGGGGTGCGGGTGGGCTGGCTCGACCGGGTCACCGACCAGGTTGATGCGCTCACGCAGGCCCGGTCTTTGCAGGAAGCAAGTTGCTCCGCCGAGGCGTACACGATCCTGGACCAGGTGATCCGCACCACCACCGACCCGTACGCGCGGGCGGACGCGCTGGTGCAACGCCTGTCGGCGCTGATCAATCTCGGTCGCACGGCGGAATTCACCCGGGCCATCGAGGAGGCCTCCGGCACCGTCCGGGACCTCCCCGAGCCCTACCTGCACGGGCACCTCGACGCGCTGGCCGCGCTCGCCGCACAGCACCAGGGCGCGCTGGACCGCTGCGTCACCCACCTGGTCCGGGCCGCCCGCGCGCTCGGCGCGGTGGGGGACGCCGACCGGGACACCGCCTGGGCCTGGCACGACCTCGCCATGGCCTATTCGTACCTGGGCTTCCACGGGTACGCGCTGGGCGCGATCGAGCGGGCCCGACAACTCGGGGTCAGCGTGGGCATCCCGGAGGAGACCTTCGCCGCCCCCGGCATCCGGCTGCGCAACGCGCTCGCCCTCGACCACAACGGCGACAGCGACGGCTGCCTGCGGGTGCTCCGCGACATCGCCGTCGACCTGGAGCGGTACCTGGGCGCCGGCCGCGCCGACTCGCTGCGGCCCAGCAGCCTGGCCGCGTACGGGTACGCCGCCGCCCGCCGGGCCGCCCTCGGTGACCCGGCCACCCGGGGTGACGCCGACCCGATCCGGCTCCTCGGCTACGGCGGGGACAGTGCCCGCGCCCGGGACATGCGCCAACTCGGGCAGGCCTGCCTGGCGGTCGCGGGCGGCCGGCCGATCGAGGCGGTCACCCGGCTGGACCGGGCCCGGGTCTCCAACGAGACGCTGGGCGCGGCCGAGCCGGCCCGGCTACGCAGCATCGCGCTCGGCCGGGCCGGGGACCACGCCGCCGCGCACCAGGCCGACCGGCTGGCGTTCCGGCTCGCCGCGCACCGCAACGACCGGCTCCGCGACGTCTACATCGACGGCGTCGCCGCCCGGATAGACCACGAGGAGATGCGCCGCGAGGCCGCCCGGTACGAGGGCGAGGCGCTCACCGACCCGCTGACCGGGCTGCCCAACCGGCGCCGGCTGGAGCGGTACATCGCGGCGACGGTGAGCCGGGGCGAGCGGGTGGTGATCGGCGTCTGCGACCTCGACGGCTTCAAGGCGGTGAACACCCGACACGGCCACCACTCCGGTGACCTGGTCCTCCAGCGGGTCGCCGGGGTGATCAACCGGGTGATGCGACGCGGCGACTTCGTCGCCCGCTACGGCGGGGACGAGTTCGTGGTGGTGCTGGCCGGTGCGGGGATGACCGAGGCCGCCGAGGTGGGCCGCCGGATCGGCGCGGCGGTGCGCACCGAGGACTGGGAGTCCCTGGTCCCCGGCACCCCGGTCGGGGTCAGTGTCGGCTTCGCCGAGGTCAGCGGCTCCGGGCCGGCACTGCGCAGCGCCCTGCACGCCGCCTTCGAGGAGGCCGACCGCGCCATGCTGCGCACCAAACCCCCGTCCCGTACCCCCTGACCCGGCCCACCGCCGTCGACGGCAGCCGGGGCTACGTGGCGAGGTCGACTCGGTCGGCGGGTGCGGCGTCCGCCCACAGCGCCTCGAAGTGCTCGGTGTACCGGTCGAAGAGGCCGCCCGCGCCGCGTCGGCGCAGGTGCAGGGTCACCGAGTCCTGACCCAGACCGGCACCGATGTGGGTGGCCACCACCGCCTCGTCGTCGAAGATCCAGACGGACATGGCGATGTGCCGGTCGGAGAGCCGAACCGGCAGGGCCGACGGTGATTTCGCGATCTCGGCCCGGCTCATCGCGATGCGCGTCGAGAGGGTCAACGGCGTCGCCTCGACCCGCTCGCGCTCGGCCGTGACGACGCTCGCCGGATCACCCAGCAGGAACCGGACGTCCGCCCCGGCATCGGCCTTGGCCCCCAGAATGGCGGGCGCCCCGGCAGCTTCGAGCCAGACGAAGTAACTCGTGTACCCACCGAACCACAGCCGCGTCCCGGCCCGGCCGATCAGGTCGCCGAAGAGTGAGCGCGGTAGGTCGGAACGACGGGGATAGACACCGACGATCTCGCGGTCGGCTCCCAGCTTGACCGCGCGCCGGACGACATCGGGCCACAACACATCTACATCTTTCCTCAGTACGGTGGCAGCGCGCACCCGGGAACGCGGGTGTGGGACCCGACCCCGGCTGACCCACCGCTCGACGGTCTTCGGGTCGACGTCGCAGCGCGCGGCCAGGTCGCCGACGGTCATACCGGCCACGGCGAGCGCCTGCCGGAGGGCTTCGTTTCTTGGCATCGCGGGGACCTCCCGAAGACGTCCCCCGATGATCCCATCCCGGCGGTTCAACCGTCCGCGACACGCTGGCAACGTTCCGTACGTGCGGCGCGACCGACAGAGGGACTTCCGTCCAACCGTGACAGCTTCCCACCGGGTTCGCGGGCACCCGCCACCACTGGATCAGGGAGCCCGATGACGTCCATCCGACCTGGCGACGTGTTCCTGCTGACCAGGGCGGCCAGCGTGCAGTTCGCCCGCCCGATCACCGTCCGGGTGATCCGCCACCACGCCGACTGGCCCACGTACCACGGCTGGACCTGGATCGACTGCTACCAGCTCGACGCCCGGGGCGACGCGGTCGCCCGCCGCGAGCTGTACGTCATGCCCGCCGGCATGGTCCGACAGACCGACCCGCCGTCGGCGTCCCGCCGGGTCGCCGCCCGGCGCGCGACCGCGCAGCAGGTGCCCCGCCCCGCCGGTGGGAACACGCCGACCCGCCGTCGCGCCGCGCGGGCCGAGCCGTGAGTCGCCGCGTGAACCAACGCCGGTACGGCAGCCGCCGCTGGGGCCACCTGCCGACCCGTCCGACCTGGCGCTGCGAGGGCTGCGGCATCGCCTGGCCCTGCTCGGCGGCGAAGCTGCGGCTCCTCGGGGAGTACCGCGAGGACCGGGCCGGGCTGCTGGACCACCTGGCGGCGCTGCGCGACGAGGCCGCCGTGCACCTCACCGGGCTGGGCCAACCGGCCCCGCCCGCGCTGCTCGATCGTCGCTTCGTGGCCTGGGCCCGCCCGACCGGGTAGCGGGCCGGCCCGCCGGCCGCTGATCCGGGCGGCGTGCACACCGCGCCCACTCGCCACCGCGCCCCGGTCGGCGTGGTTAAGAAGGGGCCCTTCCTCTACCGAAAGCGTTAACAGGGGGCCCTTCCTTACAACCCTAGCGGCGGGCGAGGTCGGGGGAGCCGGCGAGGCGGGCGGCGCGGTCGGCCTCGGCGAGGGCGTCCAGGACGCCGTCCAGGTCACCGCCGAGGGACAGGTCGAGGTTGTACGCGGTGTAGCCGATCCGGTGGTCGGTGATCCGGTTCTGCGGGAAGTTGTAGGTGCGGATCCGCTCCGAGCGGTCCACGGTCCGGACCTGGGCCTTGCGGGCGTCCGAGGCGGCGGCGTCGGCCTGCTCCTGGGCGACGGCCAGCAGCCGGGCCCGCAGGATCCGCATCGCCTGCTCCCGGTTCTGGAGCTGGGACTTCTCGTTCTGGCAGGAGACGACGATGCCGGTGGGCACGTGGGTGATCCGGACCGCCGAGTCGGTGGTGTTCACCGACTGACCGCCCGGCCCGGACGAGCGGAACACGTCGATCCGCAGGTCGTTCGGGTCGATGGTGACGTCGACGTCCTCGGCCTCGGGCAGCACCAGGACGCCGGCCGCGCTGGTGTGGATCCGCCCCTGCGACTCGGTGACCGGGACGCGCTGCACCCGGTGCACCCCGCCCTCCCACTTGAGCCGGGACCAGACGCCGCTGCCGCCCTCCGGCACCCCCTTGGACTTGATCGCCAGCGAGACGTCCTTGACCCCGCCGAGGTCGGAGTCCTGCGCGTCGATCACCTCGGTGACCCAGCCGCGCCGCTCGGCGTACCGGGTGTACATCCGCAGCAGGTCCCCGGCGAACAGGGCGGACTCCTCACCGCCCTCGCCGGCCTTGATCTCGACGATCACGTCCTTGGCGTCGTGCGGGTCACGCGGGATCAGCAGCTCCGCGAGGCGTTCCTCCAGCGCCGGCAGGGTCGCCGCGATGGACTCGGCCTCGGCGGCGAAGGAGGGGTCCTCGGCGGCCAGTTCCCTCGCCGCGACCAGGTCGGCGCGCGCCTGCTCCAGCTCACCGGCCGCCTTGTGCAGCGGGACCAGTTCGGCGTACCGGCGGCCGACCCGACGGGCGGTGCCCTGGTCGGTGTGCAGCTCCGGGTCGGCCAGGCGCTTCTCCAGCTCGGCGTACTCGTCGAGGAGGGCGGCCAGGCGCTCGCTGCTCATGCGGGATGCTCCTTCGACCACGATCAGGGTGGAACCGGGCAGACATGGAAATCGGGGTGGAACCGGCAGGCATGAAAGTAGCGCCCGCGCCCGGCGGAAACCGGACGCGGGCGCCTGACGCGCGTGTTACTTGGCCTTCTTGGCCTGAACCTTGGCGTACTTCTGCTGGAACTTCGCGACCCGGCCCGCGGTGTCGAGCACGCGCTGCTTGCCCGTGTAGAACGGGTGGCACGCGCTGCAGGTCTCGGCGTGGATCGTGCCGCCCTTGGCGGTGCTGCGGGTCGTGAACGAGTTGCCGCAGGAGCAGGTGACCTGGGTCGTCACGTACTCCGGGTGGATGTTTGCCTTCATGTCGCCTCGGTCCTTTCGTGGATGGTCGCCGGGTCGCCCGGGTGAGGTGCCCCCGACAATGTGTGTCGGGACGGGCGTGAACCGGAACCGGTGGCCGATTGACCAGTGTGCCACGGGCTTGCGCCGACCCGGCAACCGGGCCGCACAGCCCCCCCAACACGCTCCGGACCACTCGCATTCCCGGCCCGGCCCGGACCATGACCGTGACCGGGGTGACCCGTCTCATCGCCACGCCGGCCGGCACCGACGGCGGTCGGACGGGACACCGGGGGCAGTTCCCGGCCAGGGACCCGGCCCGGACACCGAGACCGAATCGACCGAATCCAGGCAGCGGGCCTGAGCAGCGGGAAGGGGCCCGGCCGCGAACGGCCGGGCCCCTTCCTCGGGTGCTGCGACGGGCTACTCGCCCGGCGCCGACTTGGCGATCTGCATCAGGAACTCGATGTTGGTCCGGGTCTGCTTGAGCCGGTCCAGCAGGAGATCCAGCGCCGCCTGCGAGTCCAGCGAGTGCAGGACCTTGCGGAGCTTGTGCGTGATGGCCAACTCCTCCGGCGCGAGCAGGATCTCCTCCTTACGGGTGCCGGAGGTGTGGATGTCGATGGCCGGGAAGGTCCGCTTGTCGGCGATCTTCCGGTCCAGCTTCAGCTCCGCGTTACCGGTGCCCTTGAACTCCTCGAAGATGACCGTGTCCATCACCGAACCGGTCTCCACCAGGGCGGTGGCGAGGATGGTCAGCGACCCGCCGTTCTCGATGTTGCGGGCCGCGCCGAGGAACCGCTTCGGCGGGTAGAGCGCCGTCGAGTCGATACCACCGGACATGATCCGGCCGCTGGCCGGCGCCGCCAGGTTGTACGACCGACCGAGCCGCGTCACCGAGTCGAGCAGCACGACCACGTCGTGGCCCAGCTCGACCAGGCGCTTGGCCCGCTCGATCGCCAACTCGGCGACGGTGGTGTGGTCCTGCGGCGGGCGGTCGAACGTGGCCGCCACGACCTCGCCCTTCACCGACCGCTGCATGTCGGTGACCTCTTCGGGCCGCTCGTCGATCAGGACCACCATCAGGTGGCACTCCGGGTTGTTGTGGGTGATCGCGTTGGCGATCGCCTGCAACACCATCGTCTTACCGGCCTTGGGCGGCGACATGATCAGCGCCCGCTGGCCCTTGCCGATCGGCGTGACCAGGTCGATGACCCGGGTGGTGAGGATGTGCGGCTCGGTCTCCAGCCGCAGCCGCTCCTGCGGGTACAGCGGGGTGAGCTTGTAGAACTCGGGACGGCGGCGGGCCTCCTCGGGCTCCATGCCGTTGACCGTGTCCAGCCGCACCAGCGGGTTGTACTTGTCCCGCCGCTGCTCGCCCTCGCGGGCGGCGCGCACCGCACCGGTGATCGCGTCGCCCCGGCGCAGGCCGTACTTCTTGATCTGGGACATCGAGACGTACACGTCGTTCGGGCCGGCCAGGTAGCCGGTGGTCCGGACGAAGGCGTAGTTGTCCAGCACGTCGATGATGCCGGCCACCGGGACGAGCACGTCGTCCTCGCTGACCTGCGGCTCCCGGCCGCCGCCGCCCTCGACGCCCTCGGCACGGTCGCCACGGCCGCGCCGCCGGTCGCGGAAGCGGCTGCGCCGGCCCCGCCGGCCGCCGCCCTCGCCGTCGTCGTCGCCGTCGTTGTCCCGCTCGGCGCGCTGCCCACGGTCGTTGCGGTCCCGGTCGTTACGGTCCCGGTCGCGGTCGTTACGGTCCCGGTCCCGGTCGTTACGGTCGCCCCGGTCGCCGCGCTCGTTGCGGTCGCCGCGCTCGGCCCGCTCGCCGCGCTCGGCCCGCTCGTTGCGCTCGCCCCGGTCACCGCGCTCGTTGCGCTCGCCGCGCTCGGCCCGGTCACCGCGCTCGGCCCGGTCGCCCCGCTCGGCCCGGTCGCCCCGCTCGGCCCGGTCGCCCCGCTCGGCCCGGTCCGCCCGCTCGGCCCGCTCACCGCGGTCGGCCCGCTCGGCGGGCTCGGCGGCGGCCGGCTCCTCGGCCCGTACCTCCTCGGTGCGCGCCTCGACGGCGGCAGCCCGCTCGGCAGCGGCGGCGGAGCGGCTACGGCGGGTCCGCGGCCGGGTCTCGGTCGCGGCCGGCTCCGCCGGAGCCGGCTCGGCGGCCCGCTCGGCCTCCGCACGCGGGGCCTCGCGCACCTCGGCGCGGACCTCCTCCCGGGCGGCGGCCGCCGCACCGGCGGCCGCGACCTCGGCCCGCGGTCGAGGGGTGCCGGCGGCGGCACCACCCTGCCGCTCGGTGATCGCGCTGATCAGCTCGCCCTTGCGCATGCGAGCCGTGCCGGAGATGCCGAGCGACGCGGCCAGGCTCTGCAGCTCCGGCAGCAGCATCGCGGACAGACCGGTACCGCTACGCCGCCGTCGGGTGGGGGCAGCGGCGGTGGCATCGCCAGCGACGTTGGAAACATCCGACGTCACGTCGGTGGTGTCGCTCAATGGATTCCTTCCCTCGATAGGCCGGACTGCCCGGAGTCGAACCAGGTGGCCGGGCGGCCTCGGTGCACCCGCCTCGCGTGACGCGTCGCGGGAGTCTGTGACACAGCAGCGGACGGTCTCCCGACCCACCAACCTCGGTGGGCAGGTGCCGCCACCTGCGGCGACCTGTGGAAACTGCGGTGCGGCGTGGGCCTTTGGCAGGGGTGACGGGCTGACCGCCGACAGCTTCGGGGGTGCGCCGACCCGCAGGAGATCGCATGCTTCGCGGCTGTGCTAGGCCTAGAGCGTAATCAACTCTTCCGACCTGCGGCAACAGGGTCCCGCTCGGCGTGTCCTAGTCTACCCCGGCTGACCAGCGCACCGCTGACGTCTATCGGCAACCGCCAGATCTGGCAATCCATTCCCGGCTCGAAGCCCTCGGGCGGCTCGGTGAAGGCCAGCACGGTCGGCCCCGCCCCACTGACCACAGCCGGCACACCCGCCGCACGCAGGGCGGTGACCAGGGCGTACGTCCCGGGCATCCCGGCCGCGCGGTAGTGCTGGTGCAGCCGGTCGACGGTCGCCGGGAGCAGCAGGGCCGGCTCGCTGGTCAGCGCGTGCACCAGCAGGGCGGCCCGGCCGGCGGTCAGCGCGGCGTCGGCGTGCGGCACCGAGCCCGGCAGCGCCGCCCGCGCCTCGGCGGTCAGCCCCCGCTCCACGGGCACGAAGACCGTCGGCCGGACGCCCCCGGCGACCGGCAGGGTGACCGCGCGGGCACCGGACTCCTCGGTCCAGGCCACGGTGAACCCGCCGAGCAGGCACGGCGCGACGTTGTCCGGATGGCCCTCGATCTCGGCGGCCAGCCGCAGCGCCGCCGCGTCGTCCATCCGCCGCGTCCCGTCGACCACCAGGGCCCGCGCGAGCTGCACCCCGGCGACGATCGCCGCCGAGGAGGAACCCAGCCCCCGGGCCTGCGGGATCCGGTTGACGCACTCCACCGACAGCCCCGGCGGCTGCCCGCCGAGCACCTCGAACGTGGCCCGCATGGCCCGGACCACCAGGTGCCGGTCGTCGGCGGGCAGCTCACCGGCGCCCTGGCCGGTCACCGCCACCCGCACGTCCCCGGTGGTCACCTCGGCGGAGACGTCGTCGTGGAGCCCGAGGGCGAGCCCCAGCGCGTCGAATCCCGGCCCCAGGTTGGCGCTGGTGGCGGGTACCCGGACCCGGACCGGACCGGTTTCGAATGTCGTCGGCACGGGCTCATGCTAGGGCTCCGCGCCGACGTCGCCACCGGCCACCCGCCGGCTGGGACGCGCCGCCCGCCCACCGGCCGCCGCCCGGCCCACGGGCCCGGGCCCCGTCGGGCACCGCCCGGCCCACCGACCCGGGCGCTGTCGGCCGCCGCCCGGCCCACCGGCCCGGGTTCGTCGGGCGGGGCCGGGGCCACCTACCGGGCGCTCGGCACCGGGTCGGCCGGCGCGGCCGGCTCGGTGAGGGACAACCCCCGGGTGGCGACCCGCCAGCCGATCGCGTAGACCAGGGTGACCAGGCCGCACCCCGCCAGCACCACCCGCTCGTCCACCAGGTCCACCACGGCGGCGACGACGAGTTGGCTCACCGAGATGGCCACCGTGGCGAGCATCATGTCGGTGGCGAAGACCCGCCCCCGCAAGCGGTCGGGCACCTCGCCCTGGAGGGCGTAGTTGGACATCACCCAGTTGCTGCCACCGGCGAAGTGGGCCAGGAAGACCAGCACCAGCACCAGCGGGAACCAGTCGACGACCGAGGCACCCAGATAGGACAACCCGTACAGCGACATGGACAGGGCCAGGCCGGTGAGCAGCCAGGCCCGCCGGGTCAGCAGCCGGCGCATCAGGATCGGCCCCACCAGCGCGCCCGCCCCCCGGACGGCGAAGAGCAGCCCGGCGCCCATCGCGCCGACCCCGTACACCCCGGCCAGCAGCGGGAAGACGGTGAGCACGCCGTTGCCGAGGCCCACCGCGGACTTCACCGTGACCAACGCCAGCACCCGGGGTCGATGTCCGATGTAGACCAGCGCCTCGCGGATCGCCGCCCAGGTGCGTTGCCGCTCCCCGGCGCCCGCCGTCCCGGCCTGGAGCGGCCGGCGGATGGTCGCGGTCACCCCGGCCGCCAGCGCCAGCGCCGCCACGGCCACCCAGAAGCAGACGTACGGGCCGGCCGCCGCGCTGAGCACCCCGCCCAGCGACGCGCCGACCACGGTCATCGTGCCCCAGGCCGAGCCGGCGACCGCGTTGCCGGCGGCGAGTTCCTCCGGCTCCAGCACGTTGGGCATGGCCGCCTGGGCGGCGGGCATGTAGAAGGCCTTCGCCACCCCGATCACGCCGATGCCGACCAGGGCCAACCAGGCCGTCCCGGCGTCGCGGACCCCGAGCAGCAGCAACGCGCCGAGCAGGGCGGCCCCGTTCGCCGCCATCATGATGGTACGGCGGTCGAACCGGTCGGCGATGGTCCCGGTGTACGGCAGCAGCAACGCCACGACACCGGTGTCCACGGCCAGTACCAGCGCGCCCCACACCCCGCTGCCGGTCAGCGCGGGCAGCAGCACCAGCAGGGGCACCATGACGAACCAGTCGGCGCCGAAGACCACCAGTTCGGCGAGGAAGAGGTTGCGGAAGCTCCGGTTCCGGGTGAGAACCGACACGGTTGAAGCCACGTGGCCCGACCCTACCCGGCTGCCACCGCCGGGCCGTCGTTCTGCAGCATCTGCGACACCGTGACGAATTCGTACCCCCGGTCCCGCAGCCCGGTTATCAGCAACGGCAGCCCGTCCAGCGCCACCCGGCGTCGCCGCGTACCGACGTCGTGGGCGAGCAGGATGGTGCCGGGCCGGACGTCGGCGACGATCCGGCGGGCGTGCCCGACCGGGTCGTCGGGGTACTCCCGCTCGACCATCTGCAACGACCAGAGCACCAGCCGGTAGTCGAGCCGGACGGCCGCGTGCAGCACCGCCCCGCCGAGGTGGCCGTACGGCGGACGGAACAGCCGGGGCGGGACGCCGGCGGCCTCGGCGACCGCCTCGTGGGCGCGGCACAGGTCCTCGTGCACCGCCGGGGCGTCGAGGCGGGCCAGGTCGTGGTGGGCCCAACTGTGGTTGCCCACCTCGTGCCGGCCCAACCGGCCCCGGACCAGGTCGGCGTGCCGCCGGGCCCGCTCGCCGACCAGGAAGAAGGTGGCCGGGACGGCGTACCGGTCGAGGGTGTCCAGCACCATCGGGGTCCACTGTGGGCGGGGACCGTCGTCGAAGGTCAGCGCCACCCGGTTGCCGCCCCGGCCGCCCGCCCAGGTGATCGGGAGCACTCCCCGGCCGACCTCCTGGCGCAGGCCGCCCAGGGTGGCGCTGACCGGACCGTCCGGCAGCGGCTCGCCCCGGCGCAGCAGGGACGGGCCCTGCGTGGCGCTGGTGGCGAGGGTGGCGCCCCCGGCGAGCAGCGCAGCCTGCCGCAGGACGGTACGCCGGCTCCACCGCCCCGCACCGCCCGACACGGCCCGCTCCCGCTCCACCTGGGCACCCCGATCGGACAGGACTCTCGGCAATCAGTTAACTACCCAGCGTACCCGCTTCGTGACGACGTGACACCGGCCGGACGGACGGCGGACGCCCCGGCGGGGTGATCCCGTCGGGGCGTCCGGGCCGGCGGGCTCACCCGCCGGGTTACTCCACGCGGTGCTCCTGCCCGCCGGGCTACTCGGTCGGCGGCAACGGCGACTGCCGGCTCTTCGGCAGCCGGAGCACCTCGAACTGGTCGGTACCGTCCACCAGCGCCCCGGAGGGAGCCGGCCGGGCCGCCGGCTCGGCACCGCCGTCGGTGGCCGTCGCGGCCGGCGTCCCCACCGGGGCCGGCGCGGTCGCCTCCGGCGCACCGGTCGGCCGCTCGCCGGTCGGCCGCTCCGTCGCCGGGCCCGCAGCCGGCTCCGGGCCGGTCCCGGCGGTTGCCGCACCGTCCTGGGCCGCACCCGCCGGGGCCGCACCGCCGCGGCGCCGCGCCCGGCGGGCCCGGAACGACTCCTTGGTGTGCTCCGCCATCGCGTACAGCGTCGGCACCAAAACCAGGGTCAGCAGCGTCGAGCTGAGCAGGCCGCCGATCACCACGATGGCCAGCGGCTGCGAGATGAAGCCACCCTCGCCGGTGAGCCCGAACGCCATCGGCAGCAGGGCGAAGATCGTGGCGACCGCGGTCATCAGGATCGGGCGCAGCCGCCGCCGGCCGCCCTCGACCACCGCCTCCCGGACCCCCATGCCCTGCTCGCGGTACTGGTTGACCAGGTCCAGCAGGACGATCGCGTTGGTCACCACGATGCCGACGAGCATCAGCACACCGATCAGCGCCGGTACGCCCATCGGGGTGCCGGTCGCCAGCAGCAGGCCGATCGCCCCGGTCGCCGCGAACGGCACGGAGACCAGCAGGATCAGCGCCTGGACCAGGCTCCGGAACGTCGCCACCATGATCAGGAAGACGATCGCGATCGCGGCCAGCACCGCCAGCCCCAGGTCGGCGAAGGCCTCCTCCTGGTCGGCGCTGACCCCGCCCAGGGCGAAGGTCGCCCCGGGCACGTCCAGCCCGTCCAGCCGCTCCCGCAGCTCCTGACTGGTCGCGCCGAGGTTCGAGCCGGTCGCCGTGCCGGTCACCGCGACGCTGCGTTCCCCGTCGATCCGGGTGATCTGCTGCGGCCCCTCCGACTGGGTGATGTCGGCGATGTCGTCCAGGGTGACCGGCCCGACCCGAAGCTCGCGCAACTCCTCGACGGTGGTCGGCGGGATGGCCCCGGTGGCGAGCACCACGGGACGCTGCCCGCCGTCGACCGACACCTGCCCCAGCGGGGTGCCCCGGTAGACCTGCGCCACCAGTTGACCGACCGCCGCCTCGGTGAGCCCGGCACGGGCCGCCGCGATCCGGTCGACCACGACCTCCACCCGGGGCACCCGCTCCGCCAGGCTGCTGGAGACGTCGGCGACGTCGGGCGTACCGGCCATCACCGTGCGGGCCTCCTCGGCCGCCCGCGCCAGCGTGTCGGGGTCCGAGGCCTGGACGATGACCCGGATCTCGTTGGCGGCGGCGCCGCCCTGCCCGCCGCCGAAGGTGATCTCCCCGGCGGCGGGGCCGAGGCCGTCGAACTCCTTGCGCAGGATCTCGCGCATCTGCGCGGCGTCGGTCTCGCCGTCCAGCGCCAGCGAGAAGGAGGCGGTCGCGTTGCCGCCGCCCCCGGCGAACGGGTTGTCGCCGCCGCCCGCCGTGACCTGGTAGCTCTCCACCCCGTCGGTGCGGGCCAGCACCGCCTCGACCTGGCGGGCGGCCTGGTCGGTGGCGGCCAGGCCGGTACCCGCCGGCAGCTTCTGGGTGATGTTCAGGGTGTCCTGGCCGGAGTCGTCCAGGAAGTTGGTCTCCAGCCGCTGGGCGAGCAGGAGCGTGCCGGAGAGCACGACCACGCCGGCCACCAGGGTGATCCACCGGGTCTTCCGGGTCCGGGTGGCGAAGTCGATGACCGGCAGGTACCCCCGCTGCAACGGGTTGCGCAGCTCCTTCTCCTCGGCGGCCCGGCGAACCTCGGCGTCGGAGCTGGCCGGCGGCTTCAGGAACCAGTACGCCAGCACCGGGATCACGGTCAGGGAGACCAGCAACGAGGCCAGCAGCGCCACCGTGACGGTGATCGCGAAGGGCGCGAAGAGCTGCCCGACGAAGCCGCCGACCAGCGCGATCGGGGCGAAGACCGCCACCGTGGTCAGCGTGGAGGCGGTCACCGCGCCGGCCACCTCGCGGACGCCGGTGAGGATCGCCTCCCGCTTCGGCTCGCCGTACTCCAGGTGGCGTTTGATGTTCTCCAGCACCACGATCGAGTCGTCCACCACCCGGCCCACCGCGATGGTCAGCGCGCCCAGGGTGAGCAGGTTCAGCGAGTAGTCCCCGATCCACAGGGCCAGCAGCGCCACCAGCACGGACAGCGGGATGGAGACGGCGGTGACCACGGTGGAGCGCACCGACAGCAGGAAGACCAGGATGACGATGACCGCCATCACCAGCCCGAGCAGGCCCTCCGTGCTCAGCGTCTCGATCGACTTCTCCACGAACGGCGCCTGGTCGAAGACCACCGTCAGGTCGGCCCCGGCCGCGGTCTCCAAATCGGCGAGCCGGTCCCGGATCTCGTGCGAGATCTCGACGGCGTTGCCGTCCGGCGCGGCGGTGATCGCGAGGCCGAGGCTGTCCTGGCCGTTGGTCCGGGTGAAGGCGGTGGGCGGGGCGAGCTGCTGCTCGACCGAGGCGACGTCGCCGAGCTTCACCGGCGCGGTCTTCGGCTGGGTCGAGACGAGCGCGATCCCGCGCAGGTCCTCCAGGCTGGCGATCGGGGTGCCGACCTGCACGGTCAGCGCCCTGGTCCCGTCGGTGACCGCACCCGCCGGCACCGCCACCCCGTTGTTCTTCAACGCCGTGCCGATCGCGGTCGGGGCGAGCTTGGCCTTGGCGAGCTTGGCCGGATCCGGGGTGATCACCACGACGTCGTCGCGGTCCCCGGTGACGTCCACCGACCGGACCCCGTCGATCGCCTCCAACTCCGGCACGACGGTGTCGCGGAGCCGGGCGGCCAGGGCCCGCTCGTCGCCGCCGGTGGTCGCGGCGATCACCACGGCCGGCAGGTCGTCGGTGCTCCCTGCGATGACCTGCGGGTCCACGTTCTCCGGAAGCTGCGAGTCGATCCGGCTCAACGCGGTCTGCATCTTGTTGACCACGTCGTCCAGGTCGGTACCGAACGCGTACTGCACCTGGACGGTGGCGAAGCCCTCGCGGGAGGTCGAGGTGACCTCCTCCAACCCCTCGATCCCCTGGAGGCTGTTCTCGATCGGCTCGGTGACCTGGGATTCCACGATCTCGGGCGCGGCGCCGGGGTACCCGGCCACGATGAACGCGGCCGGGAACTCCAGCGACGGCAGGAGTTGCTGCTTCAGCGACGGCACTGCGAGCGCCCCGAAGAGCGTGGTCACCACCGCGATGAGGGCGACCAGCCCTCGATTGGCGAGGCTGAATCTGGCGAGCAGCGACATCGGCGTGGCTCACTCCTGGAAGAAGGATGTTCGACAGAAGCAGTGTGCCCGACCCCGCCACCGCCACGGGCTGCGGGGCGCTCAGTGCACGGCGGCGTCCGCCACCGGGTCGGGGGCGATCCGCAGCGCGGCCACCAGGTCCCGGTAGAGCGCGTCCTCGCGGAGCAGGTCGCGGTGGCTGCCCACGGCCCGGATCCGGCCCCGCTCCATCACCACGATCTGGTCGGCGTCGAGGACGGTGGAGAGCCGGTGCGCGATGGTCACCACGGCGCCCACCGCCGCCCGCTCCCGCACGCAGCGCGTGACGGCCGCCTCGGTGAGCCCGTCGACCTGCGCGGTCGCCTCGTCGAGCAACAGCACGTCCGGGGTACGCAGGACGGCGCGGGCGAGCGCGATGCGCTGCCGCTCCCCGCCGGAGACCGACGTCGCGGTGAGCGGGGTGTCCAGGCCGAGGTCGAGCGACGCGACCCGGTCGGCCAGGTGCACCGCCCGCAGCGCCTCCCACAGTTCCTCCTCGGTGGCGTCCGGGTGGGTGAACCGGAGGTTGTCCCCGATCGTCCCGGGCACCACCGGGGCGTCCTGCTCGACGTAGGCCAGCCGGCCCCGGATCTCGGCCGGGCTGAAGTCGGGGTACGGACGACCGTCGAGCAGCAGGACGCCGTCGACCGGTTCGAGGAACCGCAGCAGCAGCGAGAAGAGGGTGGTCTTGCCGGCACCGGAGGGGCCCACGAGAGCGGTGTGGCCGGTGCGGGGGATCCGCAGGTCGATGTCGCTGACGGCGGGGTCGCCGCCCGGCGTGTACCGCGCGGTGACCCCCTGGAACACGAGCACCGGGTCGCCCCGGCGAGGCGTCGGCGCGACCGCCGGCCCGCCGTCGGGGGCGGGTCGGGTGCCCGGCGCGGCGGCCGGCTCGACCTCGATCGCCTCGATCTCCCGGATCCGGCTCGCCGCCGCGATCCCGGCCTGCATCGCGGTCAGGTTCTGGGTGAGTTCGCCGATCGGCCCCATGAGCTGGAAGGCGTACAGCAGGAAGGCGATCAGCGTCGAGACCTCGATCAGCCCCCGCTCGGCCCGCGCCGCCCCGAAGCCGAGGATGACGATGACGGCCACCTGGATGCCGGTCCAGGAGATCGTCCAGACCACGGCGGACCGCCGGGCGGCCCGGACGCTGTGCCGGGCGGTGTCCCGGGCGTACCCGGTGATCAACTCGGTCTGACGGGGCTCGGCCCGGCTGGCCTTGACGGTACGGATGGCGCGCAGCGCACCCTCCAGGGTGCCGCCGAGCCGGCCCACGGACTCCTGCGCCGCCTCCTGCGCCCGCCCGATGGAGGGCATGATCAGCCCCATCAGCACGGCCACCAGAACAACCGCGACCAGCGTCGCGCCCAGCAGCACCAGGTCGAGCACGCCCATCAGGACCAGCGTCCCGACCAGGGCCACCGCGCCGTTGATCAGGCCGACGACGCTGCCGGACGCCTCGTGCAGCAGAGCCGGGTCGGAGGTGGCCCGGGTGACCAGCTCACCGCCCGGTCGCCGGGTGAGCTGGTCGATACGGGCGGCGAAGTACCGCCGGACGATCGACACCCGGGCGTCGTACACCACCCGCTCGGCCACGGTGCCCATCAGGATCCACTGCCAGAGGCCGATGCCGGCCCCGACGACGACCAGGGCCAGCAGGACGAGGATCGGACGGGTCAGCGGCTCCCCGGCGCCGAGGGTGTCGAGCACCCACTTGGTCACCAGCGGGGTGGCCAGCCCGGCCGCGTTGGCGACCAGACCCAGCAGCAGGCCGAGCAGCATGGCCGGCCAGTGCGGGCGGAGCAGGGCGAACAGCAGGTGTCGTCGCGAGGTGGAGGCAGTCACCCCCGGAGTGGAACACGTACGTTCCATTCCGGGCAACAAAAATTCCAGAAAGGGGCGTTGCTAACCTGTCGCCATGGTCAGTTCACCGGAGAGTGGTAGCCGGACCCGCACCCGGCAGGCGATCCTCGACGCCGCCATCGAGGTGCTCGGCCAGAACGCCGCCGCCTCCCTCGGCGAGATCGCCACTGCGGCGCAGGTCGGCCGGACCACCCTGCACCGGTACTTTCCCGAACGGTCCGACCTGCTGGCGGCCGTCTCCGCCGAGGGCGCGGCCCGGCTGCGCCGGGCCGACGAACGCGCCCGCCTGGACGAGGGCACCGGCGCCGCCGCGTTCCACCGGCTCTGCACCGAGTACTTCGACCTCGGCGGGCTGCTCTCACTGATCTTCGCCGAGCCGCAACTGATCACCGACCCGCACTGGTCCGAGGAGGGCTGCGACGACGACTTCGTCGCGATGGTGGCGCGCGGCCACGCCGACGGCACCATCGACCCGGCGCTACCCGCGGACTGGTTGCAGAGCACCCTCTGGTCGCAGCTCTACGGCGGGTGGAGCTACCTGGCCGAACACGACATCTCCCGACACGAGGTGCTCACCCTGGTCACCCGTACCCTGACCAAGGCCATCGCACCCCCACCGCCCCACGATCGTGCATTCACCGCCCCGACATGAGGGGTGCCTGTCGGGTCGTTGACGGGCTGGCGTGGATCAGCGGTGACGGGTCGGCGTGGATCAGTGGATCAGGCGAGGTCCAGGGAGCGGGCGGCCGCCAGCGGGTCGTTGGCGATGGTGATCGGGGCCGGGGCGGTGGTGATGGCCCACTCCGGGTCCTTCAGGCCGTGGCCGGTGACCGTGCAGACCACCGTCGAGCCGGCCGGCACCAGGCCGGCCGCCGCCTGCTGGAGCAGGCCGGCCACGCTCGCCGCGCTGCCCAGCTCGACGAAGACGCCGACCTCCCGGGCGAGCAGTCGGTACGCGGTGAGGATCTCCCGGTCGGTGACCGCGGCGATCAGCCCGCCGGAGGCGTCCCGGGCGTCGACGGCCCGGGTCCAGCTCGCCGGGTTGCCGATCCGGATCGCGGTGGCGATCGTGGACGGCTCGGTCACCACCTGGCCGCTCACGATCGGGGCGGCGCCGGAGGCCTGGAAGCCGTACATCTTCGGGGCCCGGGTGGCGTTGCCGTCGCGCAGGTCCTCCGAGTAGCCCATCCAGTACGCGGAGATGTTGCCGGCGTTGCCGACCGGCAGGCAGTGGATGTCGGGGGCGTCGCCGAGCGCCTCGACGATCTCGAAGGCGGCGGTCTTCTGGCCCTGCAGCCGGTCGATGTTGACCGAGTTGACCAGGGCCACCGGGTAGTCCTGGGCGAGCTTGCCGGCCAGCGCCAGGCAGTCGTCGAAGTTGCCGTTGACCTGGAGCAGCTTCGCCCCGTGCACGAGCGCCTGGGCCAGCTTGCCCAGCGCGATCTTGCCCTGCGGCACCAGCACCGCGCAGGTGATCCCGGCGCGGGCCGCGTACGCGGCGGCGGAGGCGCTGGTGTTACCGGTCGAGGCGCAGATGATCGCCTTGTCCCCGGCGCCGACCGCCTTGGAGACCGCCAGGGTCATCCCCCGGTCCTTGAACGACCCGGTCGGGTTCGCCCCCTCGACCTTGAGGTACACGTCGCAGCCGAGCCGGGCGGAGAGGACCGGTGCCGGCAGCAGCGGGGTGTTCCCCTCGTGCAGGGTGACGACGGGCGTGGCGTCGGTGACCGGCAGCCGGTCCCGGTAAGCCTCGATCAGACCCCGCCACATGTCGCTCTCCTCGCTTCTCCCACCCCGCTGGCCGGGGGCGGTGCTCCTACCACCCCGCTGACCCGGGGACGTCTCCAGGGTGAACCAGCCGGCCGGACCGGCCGGCGGCACACCCAGCGTTACCCATCTGGCGGGACACCCGCCCGACGGGACCGTACCCGGCCGACGCCGGGTCCGCTCACACCCCGCCCTCGACCCGTAGGACGCTGGTCACCGAGCGGACGGTGTCCAGGCCACGCAGCTCCCGGACCGTGGCGGCCAGCGCCGCGTCCGGCGCCACGTGGGTCACGATGACCAGGTCGGCGTCCTCGCCCCGGCCGCTGCCGGCCTCCGCCGAGCCCTGCCGGACGGTGGCGATCGACACGTCGTGCCGGGCGAACACCCCGGCCACCGAGGCGAGCACGCCCGGCCGGTCGGCCACGTCGAGGCTGATGTGGTAGCGGGTGAGCGCCTCCCCCATCGGCCGCACCGACAGGTCGGCGTACGCGGACTCGCTGGCCGCCCGCGCCCCGGCGAGCCGGTTGCGGGCCACCGCCACCACGTCGCCGAGGACCGCGCTGGCGGTCGGCGCACCACCGGCGCCCCGGCCGTAGAACATGAGCTGCCCGGCCGCCTCGGCCTCCACGAAGACCGCGTTGAAGGCGTCGCCGACGCTGGCCAGCGGGTGGCTGAGCGGGATCATCGCCGGGTGCACCCGGACGCTGACCGTCTCCCGGCCCTGCGGGTCGGTGCCCCGGGCGGCGATGCAGAGCAGCTTGATGGTGCAGCCCATCGCCTTGGCGCTGGCCATGTCGGCGGCGGTGACCTCGGTGATCCCCTCCCGGTACACGTCGGCCGCGCCGACCCGGGTGTGGAAGGCCAGCGAGGCCAGGATCGCCGCCTTCGCCGCCGCGTCGAAGCCCTCCACGTCGGCGGTCGGGTCGGCCTCGGCGTACCCCAGCTCGGTCGCCTCCTCCAGCGCCTCGGCGAAGCCGGCGCCGCTGGCGTCCATCGCGCTGAGGATGAAGTTGGTGGTGCCGTTGACGATCCCGGTGACCCGGTTGATCCGGTCCCCGTGCAGCGACTCGCGCAGCGGGCGCAGCAGCGGGATCGCCCCCGCCACCGACGCCTCGTAGTACAGGTCGGCCCCGCCCTCGGCCGCCGCGTCGTGCAGCGCGCCGCCGTCCTCGGCCAGCAGGGCCTTGTTCGCGGTCACCACGCTCTTGCCGGCCCGCAGCGCCTCCACCAGCCAGGTCCGGGCCGGCTCGATGCCGCCGACCATCTCGACCACGACGTCCACGTCGTCGGACTTGATCAGGGCGAGCGGGTCGGTGGTGAACAGCGCCGGGTCGACCGGCAGGTCACCACGGTCCCGGCCGTGCCGGCGCACGGCGATGCCGGCGATCTCCAGGGGGGCGCCGATCCGCGCCGCGAGGTCGGCCGACTGCTCGTGCAGCAGGCGGACCACCTCGCTGCCGACGGTGCCGCAGCCGAGCAGGGCCAGGCGCACAGGTGACGTCATCCAACATCCAATGCCAGCAGGTCTTCTTCGGTCTCCCGCCGGACGATGAGGCGGGCCCGGCCTTCACGGACCGCGACCACCGGGGGCCGGGGGACGTGGTTGTAGTTGCTGGCCATGCTCCGGCAGTAGGCACCGGTGCCGGGCACGGCAACAAGATCTCCGGGCTGCACGTCGGCGGGCAGGAATTCATCCTTCACCACGATGTCCCCGGATTCACAATGCTTTCCCACCACGCGGGCGAGGATCGGCCGGGCGGTCGACTCCCGGGAGGCCACCGTCGCCGAGTACGAGGCGTCGTACAGGGCGGTCCGGATGTTGTCGCTCATCCCGCCGTCCACGCTGACGTACGCCCGGCGCGCGTCGGTGCCGTCCCCGTCGGTGCCGAGCAGCACGGACTTCACCGTGCCCACCTCGTAGAGGGTGAAGACGGCGGGGCCGACGATGGCCCGGCCGGGCTCGATCGACAGGTGCGGTACGGCGAGCTTCTCCGCCGCGCACTCGGCGTCGACGATCTTGCGCAGCCGCTTCGCCAGGTCCGCCGGGGCGGACGGGTCGTCCTGGGTGGTGTACGCGATGCCGAACCCGCCGCCGAGGTCCAGCTCGGGCAGCTCCACCCCGCGCGCGTCGCGGATCTGCGCCTGGAGGGCGAGCACGCGCCGGGCGGAGACCTCGAACCCGCTGGTGTCGAAGATCTGCGAGCCGATGTGCGAGTGCAGCCCGCGCAGCTCCAGCACGCCCTCGTCGATGATCCGCAGCGCCGCCGCGATCGCCGCCCCGCCGGCCAGCGAGAAGCCGAACTTCTGGTCCTCGTGGGCGGTGGCGATGAACTCGTGGGTGTGCGCCTCGACGCCGACGGTGACCCGGATCAGCACGGCCGGGCGTACCCCCCGCTCCCGGGCCAGCGCGGTGAGCCGTTCGATCTCGGTGAACGAGTCGACGATGATCCGGCCCACCCCGGCGTCCAGGGCCCGGGTCAGCTCGGTCACGGACTTGTTGTTGCCGTGGAACCCGATCCGCTCCGGGGGCATCCCGGCCGACAGCGCGGTGGCCAGCTCACCCCCGGTGCAGACGTCCAGGAACATGCCCTCCTCGGCGATCATCCGGACCACCGCGCGGCAGAGGAACGCCTTGCCCGCGTAGTAGACGTCCTCGGTCGGGAAGGCGGCCCGGAACTCCCGGCACCGGGACCGCAGGTCGTCCTCGTCGAGCACGTACACCGGGGTGCCGAACTCGGCCGCGATCTCGCGGACGCCGAGGCCCGCGACGGCGAGCGCGCCGTCGGCGGCCCGCGCCACGTTGCGCGGCCACAGTTGCGGCAACAGGGCGTTGACGTCGACCGGGGTACGCAACCACGCCGGTCCCCGACTGCCGAGGTCGCCGTGCAGCGCCCCGGCCTCGTGTGCCCGCATCAGCCCTGTCCTCCCATGGTGGTGTCCACGGCGCTCACATCCGTTCCGGAGCGGAGACGCCGAGCAGGTGCAGCCCGTTGGCGATCACCGTACGGGTGGCGTCGTTGAGCCAGAGCCGGGCCCGGTGCAGGTCGGTGACCTCCTCGTCGCCGCGCGGCAGGATCCGGCAGTTGTCGTAGAACCGGTGGTACGCCCCGGAGAGCTCCTCCAGGTACCGGGCCACCCGGTGCGGCTCGCGCAGCTCGGCGGCGGCGGCCACCGTGGCGGGGAACTCGGCGAGCGCCTTGAGCAGCTCGTTCTCCTTCTCGTGGGCGAGCAGCGCGGGGCGGAACGCGTCGGCGTCGCCCCGGGTCAGCCCCACCTCGGCGGCGTTGCGGCCGACGCTGGCGGTCCGGGCCGCCACGTACTGGACGTAGTAGACCGGGTTGTCCCGGCTGGCCCGGGTCCACAGCTCCACGTCGATGTCGATCGGCGAGTCGCTGGAGTAGCGGGCCAGCGCGTACCGGGCGGCGTCCACCCCGATCGCGTCGACCAGGTCCTCCAGGGTGACCACGGTGCCGGCCCGCTTGCTCATCCGCACCGGAGCCCCGTCGCGGAGCAGGCTGACCAGCTGGCCGATGAGGATCTCCAGGTGGACCTGCGGGTCGTCGCCGAAGCAGGCGGCCATCGCCTTCATCCGGCCGACGTAGCCGTGGTGGTCGGCGCCGAGCATGTACACCGCCCGGTCGAAGCCACGCTCCCGCTTGTCGAGGTAGTACGCGCAGTCGGCGGCGAAGTAGGTCCACTCGCCGTTGGACTTGCGCAGGACCCGGTCCTTGTCGTCGCCGAAGTCGGTGGTGCGCAGCCAGACCGCCCCGTCGCGCTCGTCCACGTGCCCCTGCTCCCGCAGCCGGGTCAGGGCGTGCTCCAGCTCACCCCGGTCGTGCAGGTCCTTCTCGTTGAAGTAGGTGTCGAAGTCCACCCCGAAACCGCGCAGCGAGGACTTGATCTCGTCGAACATCAACGCGACGCCCTCGACCCGGAACACCTCCTGGGCGGCGTCGTCGGGCAGCGTCGCCACCTCGGGACGCTTGGCCCGGACCTGCTCGGCGATCTCGGCGATGTACGCCCCGCCGTACCCGTCCTCCGGGGCCGGCTCGCCCTTCGCGGCGGCGAGCAGGGACCGGGCGAACCGGTCGATCTGGGAGCCGGCGTCGTTGAAGTAGTACTCGGTGCCGACCTCGGCGCCGCTGGCCCGCAGCAGCCGGCTCAGCGCGTCACCGACGGCCGCCCACCGGACCCCGCCGATGTGCACCGGGCCGGTCGGGTTGGCCGAGACGAACTCCAGGTTGATCTTCTGCCCGGCGAGGGCGGTGCCGTGCCCGTACGCCGGGCCGGCCTCGACGATCGACCGGGCGAGCAGGCCGGCGGCGGCGGCGTCCAGGCGGATGTTCAGGAAGCCCGGACCGGCGATCTCCACCGACTTGATCCCGGGTGTCCGGCCGAGCTGCTCGGACAGGTCGGCGGCCAACTCCCGTGGCGGCACCCCCACCCGCTTGCTGAGCTGGAGGGCCAGGGTCGAGGCGTAGTCACCGTGCTCGGGGTTGCGGGGTCGCTCGACCGCGGTCCGCTCCGGCAGGGCGGAGCGGTCCAGGCCCCGGGCGTCGAATACGGCGTGGGCAGCGGAGAGTACGGCCTCGGCTAGTTCTGCGGGAGTCACCGAACCATGTTATCGGGGGTAGACTCGGTCCCCGCGGCGGCGACCCGGAGCGGGGACCCGGCCCGCCGGCCCCCCTTGACCGACCGACCTGACGAGGCACGATGAGCATCAGCACCCCGGGCGGCAACCAGAGCCGTCCGTCCGTGGTCAGCACCGGCAAGAAGCCGGCGGCCGACCGGCCCGCCGCCGGCGCCAAGCCCACTGCCGGGGGCAAGTCCGGCGGGACCAAGCCGGGAGCAGGCAAATCGGGCAACCGGCCGGGCGGTGGCGGCAAGGGCCGCAAGCCGATCACCCCGGTCAAGGTCAGCCAGGGTCGCGCCTGGGGCCCGATCGCCCTCTTCGTCGCCGTCGGCGTCCTGGCGGTCTCGATCATCGGGTACGGCGCCTGGGCGTCGTTCCAGGGCTCGAAGCCCTGGGAGGAGCGCGCCGAGGCCATCGAGGGCATCGTCAACTTCCGCAAGACGGACCCCGAGCTGGTCAAGGGCGCCAACCACCAGGAGGGGCCGGTCCAGTACGCGCAGGCCCCGCCGGTCGCCGGTCCGCACAACAGCTCCTGGCAGAACTGCATGGGCGACGTCTACGACGCCCCGATCGCCAGCGAGCACGCGGTGCACAGCCTGGAGCACGGCGCGGTCTGGATCACCTACCGCCCGGACCTGCCGGCCGACCAGATCGAGAAGCTGGCCGAGCGGGTGCGCGGCAACGAGAAGACCTTCCTCAGCCCGTTCCAGGGGCAGGACCGGCCGATCTCGCTGCAGACCTGGGGGTACCAGCTCAAGGTCGACAACGCCGACGACAGCCGGATCGACGACTTCATCAAGACGCTGCGGGTGAACGCCTCGATCGAGGGCCCGAACGCGCTCTGCTCGGGAGGCATCACGGCGACCGGCAACGCCCCGCGCGACGGTGCCCAGATGCCGCAGACGCAGGGCTGACCAGGGAGACGAGCTGATGACCGCACCCACGATGGCCGACCGCGCCGACGCACCGGCCCCGGCCCCCACCGAGGGCGGCCGGGCGAGCGACCGTCGCTTCGGCACGCTGGCGCTGGCCGCCGCCGTCGTGGTCGGGCTTCTTCTCGGGTACGTCGGCGGCCTGTTCACCCCGACCCTGACCCGCCCGGGTGACACCTCCGTGGAGGCCGGGTTCGCCCGGGACATGACCACCCACCACGCCCAGGCCGTGCAGATGGGGCTGGCCGCCTACCAGCGGGGCAGCGACCCGGAGGTACGCCAGATCGGCGTCGACATCGCCCTCGCGCAGCAGGGTGAGATGGGCACCATGCAGACCTGGCTGCGTTCCTGGGGGCTGGACCCGTCGGGTTCGCAGCCCCGGATGGCCTGGATGGCGGGCGGGCAGGAGATGGTCAAGAACGGACTGATGCCCGGCATGGCCACCCCTGAGCAGATGGCCCGCCTGGAGGCCGCGCAGGGCCGCGAGTTGGACGTGCTCTTTTTGGAGCTGATGATCACGCACCACACGGGCGGTATCCACATGATCGACGGGGTGCTCGGCAACAGCGACGAGCCGGACGTCGTCCGGACCGCCCAGACCATGAAGAACACCCAGCAGAGCGATCTGGTCAACCTGCGCAACGCCCTGGACCGCCTGCGCGCCTGAGCCCTCCCCGCAGCCGCCCGGACAAGGGTGGTGGCGACCCAGCCGGGTCGCCACCACCCTTTGCCTTTGCCCCGTCCCCTCCTTCTCCGCGCACCCCTGGTGATCAAGATTCGCCCGCCAGGTGGTGGTATGTGGCTTTTTGGACGCTTTGCGGCTTCCGGGGGATTGTCGTCGTTAGGGGTTTTTCTACCTACATATCGTGACCAGGAGTGATTCGGGCTCGTTGCGCAGGACGTGGGGGTTGCACTCAGAGACGCGCGCCGGTCGGTGACCAGTTGGTGCCGGCGGCACACCATCGGCGGTGACGGGACGGTGGCAGCCGTCCGTCGCGGACATCGGCAGGGCGAACCGGGCACGCTCAGCCGCGACCAGGAACTCGAGCTGATCGACATGCTGCGGGGCGTCCACCCCGACGAGTTCGGGCTCGACGAGGAGCTGTGGACGCGGCAGAGCCTCGCCACGCTCGTCCAGCGGCGGTACGGCCTCCCGTTGGACCACGGCGCGGTCGGGGCGTACCTGCGGGCCTGGGGGCTGGGGCCACGCGAGCCCCGGGAACGGGCCTGCGGGCTCTGCGTCGGCGCGGTCGAGCGCTGGGTACGTCTCGAGTACCCGTCGATCACCCGGGCCGCCCAGGACCACCTGGCCGAGGTCTACTGGATCGGCCGGGTACGCCTGCGCGGCACCATGCCGGCGGCCGACGTCCTCTCCGCCGTGTCGTCGCGGGGCCGGGTCCGGTTCATGATCACGACCCCGTCGGTCGACCCGCCGCTCCCCCGCGACTTCGTGCTGCGGCTCAGCGGCGCCGAGGAGCACCCGGTGCACCTGATCGTCGACGGCTCCTGGCCGCGCAACGAGTGGCCCCGCCGGCTGCCCCGCCGGATCGCGCTGCACCCGCTGCCCAGTTGCGGGCGGGCCCTGGCCGCCTGAGGGCACCGATCCGCCGGCGTGGCCCGGCCGGGACCCGGTCCCGCCGGAGCACGCCGCCCCGCCAGCCGGGGCCGTCCGCCCTGGTGGGTGGCCGGGCACCGACGACACGCGTCGATCACGGGATACCGATTCGGCGATCCGGGGGGCGGTTTGCTAGTCTTCTCCCGTCGCTGAGCCCCCGTAGCTCAGGGGATAGAGCACCGCCCTCCGGAGGCGGGGGCGCAGGTTCGAATCCTGCCGGGGGCACATCGCAGATCCATAGAATGTCGCCCCGGCGCTCGCGCCGGGGCGTTTTCGCATGTCGGCGCGGACCGCCCCGCTGAGCCGACCCGCGCCGGTCCGCCACGAGCCGCCGCCCCGCCGACTCCGCCGAAATCGCATCGCGCCTCCTCGCGCCACTCCAGTACATTGTTTAGGCAACTTAACGTCGGTAAGTTACCTTCTCAATGTTCAGGAGGCGTTGCGTGGCTACCTCCGCTCGGCACTGGTGGGTCCTGGCGACAGCGGGATCGGCGCAGTTGATGGTGGTGCTGGATGCCACGGTCGTGACCATCGCCCTGCCCTCGGTCCAGCGGGACCTGGGCCTGGCCGACGCCTCCCGAAGCGCGGTGGTCACCGCCTACGCGTTGGCGTTCGGCGGGTTGCTGCTGCTCGGCGGACGCATCGCCGACACGGTCGGGGCGCGCCGGGCCTTCGTGGCCGGGCTGGTCGGATTCGCGCTGGCCAGCGCGCTCGCCGGGCTGGCCCCCACCCCGGGGCTGCTGTTCACCGGTCGGGCCGCCCAGGGCGGGTGCGCCGCCCTGCTGGCACCGGCCGCCCTGGCGATCATCTCGGCGGCGTTCACCGAGCCCCGGCCGCGGGGCATCGCGTTCGGCGTCTACGGCGCGCTCACTGGGGCGGGGGCGGTGCTCGGGCTGCTCCTCGGCGGGGCGCTCACCCAGTACCTCGACTGGCGCTGGTGCCTTCTGGTCAACGTCCCGATCGCGGCCATCACGCTGATCGGGGCCGCCACCGTGATCCCGGCACACCCCGGCCGCCGGGTACGGCTCGACCTCGCGGGCGCCGCCACCAGCGCGGCCGGCATGACCGCCCTGGTCTTCGCCCTCACCGAGGTCCCGGACCGGGGTTGGGTCGACCCACTCGTGCTCACTCCGCTGGCGGTCGGCGCGCTGATGCTGGTGCTGTTCGCCGTCGGGCAACGGACGGTCGCGCAGCCCCTGCTGCCGCTCACCGTGCTGCTCGACCGGGTCCGGGGCGGGGCGTTGCTCGCGATCGGGCTGCCGCAGGTCGCGCTCTTCGGGTTCTTCCTGGTGCTCACGTACTGGTTCCAGCAGCTCCTCGGCTACTCACCGGTCCGCGCCGGGCTGGCGTTCCTGCCCCTCGCCCTGGCGATCGCGGTCGGATCGACACTGATCGCCGGTCTGCTCACGGCGCGACTGACGACCCGCGCCCTGGTCGTCCCCGCCCTCGTCGTGATGGCCGCCGGGATGGTGCTGCTGGTCGGCCTCACGCCCGGCACGCCGGGGCTCTACCTCACCCGGATGCTGCCGGCGGAGATCCTGATCGGTCTGGGTCTCGGCTGCGCGATCACGCCGGCGGTCGCCGCCGCGACCAGCGGTGTCGGCGGTGGGGACACCGGCGCGGCGTCGGCCGCCGTCAACGCCGTGACCCAACTCGGCGGCTCGATCGGCACCGCGCTGCTCAACACCGTTGCCGCCACCGCCGCTGCGGCGGCGCTGCGGGCGGCACCCGACCGGACCACCGGGGCCGACGCCACCGTCGCGGGTTTCGACGCCGCCCTGCTGACCGCCGCGGCGGTCCTCGTCCTGGCGGCCGGCGTCGTCGCCCTGGTCATGCCCGGCGGTCGCCGGTCGGGGCCGGCACCCGACGTCGGGCCGGGCCGACGTCCCGCCGCCTCACTGTGACCGCAGCCGCCGGACCACGCCGGTGAGGCGGGCCCGGGCGTGGGCGAGTCGCCGGGCGTCCCAGTCGGCGCGGGACAGCGGGTCGGCGAGCCGCCGGTCGACGCCCTCCGCCCAGCCGGCCAGCACCGCCGCCAGGGCCCGGTCCTGCTCCGCGATCTCGTGCAGCACCCGGAGCCGGCGGAAGGAGAGCCGGTCGACGGCGCCCGTGGTGTCGCCGCCGATCGTGGCCGCGACCTCCTCGGTGCGCCCCAGCACCGACGCGACGGCGAGGGTCTCGAACAGCGAGCTGCCCCCGCCCTGCGGAGCCGCGAGGAACCGCTCGGTCGCCGCCGCCAGCGGACGCCGCCGCCAGTCGCTGTGCGGCAGGTGGTGCAACCCCCAGACGACCGAGGCGGCATGGGCCAGGTTCGGCGCGACCGGTGGCGCCGCCCGGGCGGTCACCGCGAAGCCGGCCACGCGCAGGACGTGGCAGACGTGCCCGATCTCCGTCCACTGGGTCCGTTCGTCCAGGACCACGGAGCTGCCCAGGTGCTCGTCCACGGCCGTGTTGATCGCCGCCGCCAGGTCGTCGGCGTGCCGGGGCGCGTGGTCCAGCACCAGTTCCAGCAGGACACACGCCCGGCGCAGGCCCACGTGCCGGACCACGTGGGCGGGCTCGAACCCGCCGAGCGCCTCCACCAGGGCGGCGCAGCCGGCCTGGTCGCCGAGGTCGTGCAGCGTCCCGGCCAGCTCGACGGCGGGACCGAGGTCGCGGGTGAGCCCCGCCCGGACGCGGGTCGACAACCGCCCCCGGTCGATCTCCCGCACCGCCCGGTCGGCCCAGCTCGTGTTCCAGATCACCAGCGTCCGCAGGATGTCCCGCAGCGCCGCCGGGCTGCCGGTGATGCGGACGAGTTGCAGCCGGACGTCGAAGACCGTGGACGTCCAGGAGGCGTCCGGGTGGGTGGCGACGACGCCGATCGCGGCGAGGTGGCGGGCCGCCGCGTACTGCACGGCCGGCGACTGGAGGGCCTGCAGGTCGGAGAGGAAGACCCGGCGCAGGACCTCGTCCTCCCGGAGGTGGTCGTACAGGTCGCGGCCGAGGCCGTCCTCGACCCGTTCGAGGGCGCTGAGCAGACCGGCGCCGGCGGTGGGCGAGTCGAACATCGCCCGCCGGGTCTTGTCGACCAGCAGGCTCTCCTCCTCGTCGTCGTCGCGGCGCACGACCCGGTCCGCCAGGGCGCCCACCATCGACCGCACCCGCGCCGGGTCGATGTCGCGCAGGATGCTCAGCGCCTGGGTCAACTGCTCGCCGTTGCCGGTGCGGGCCAGCCGGCTCACCCACGCGTGGCGCTCCCCCATGGAGCGGTCGGCGGCGGCGACCAGGTCCCGGCCGCCCTGGTGCTGGTCGGCGTCGGCGAGGGTCCGGGCCACCTCGCGGCAGCACTCGGCGGCGGCCAGCAACGGGGCCGCCGCGATCGGGCGGAGGAAGGCGGTCATGTTGAACTCGCGGCTGTACTGCGCCGCGGCGGCCGGGTACAGGGCCCGGCCGAGCCGGTGGAACTCCGCCTGCGCCTCCGGGGACGCGAAGGGCCCCATCCCGTCGAGCACGGTCCGCACCGGGATCCGGGCCCGCAGCCGGACGAGGAAGTCCGGCCCGATCTCCGGGTCGGCGCCGACCTGGAGGGCGAGCCGGGGGCCCCAGGGCTTGTGACCGCCGGAGATGGCCTCCGCGACGGCGTCCAGCACCGCGTCGAGCAGCGACCGGCGGAACGGCACCTGCGCTTCCCACAGACCTTTGAGCAGGTAGTACTTGACGGAGGGCCGGGGGTCCTTGATGAGCAGCCGCAGGGCGTTCTCCTCGCCGAGCTGCTCCCCGAACAGTCGCGCGAACCCGTGCGAGTGCACCATGTAGATGTCGTCCACGGCGTGCGCCGCGGAGAGCAGCATCCCGGCGCCCTTGGCGTCGGCCAGCTCCATCACCCGCCGCGCGAGCAGGTCGGCCAGCTCACCGTCCGGCGTCTCGGACCGCAGGCTCGAGTAGAGCAGCGAGTGCGCGGCGCGCAGGTACACCGCGCTGACGCTGCGGACGAGGTCTGCCGCCTCCATCGGCGAGGCCTCCCGGAGCATCTTGCGGACCCCGTCGAGGAACGGGTACCGCTGCTCCGTCCGACGCCGGGCGTCCTGTCTGGACACCCGCTTGAACAGTTCGACGGCGTAGAGCGGGCCGAAGGCCCGCAACTCGTCGACGGCCCGGGTGAAGTCGGCGATCGTGGTGTGCCGCAGCGCGGTGGTGAACCGGTTCTCGTACGTCTCGAGCAGCAGGTCCCAGTCGTCGCGGCGCAGGTACCGGCGCAGGATGAGCCAGCCGAGCACGACCGGGAACCCGACGTCGTTCGGTGGCTCCGCGTCGAGCACCGCCTGGACCGCCGGCTCCTGCTCGACGGGGAAGGTCAACTGGTCCCACCGCAGGGTCCGCTCGGCCCGCGCCTGGAGACTGCGCACCCGCCGGATCAGGTAGTAGTCGTCGGCCCGGGACGGCTGGACGCCCGGCAGCACCTCCACCACCCGCTCGACGACGAGCCGCCGCAGCTCGGGATCGTGGAAGGACTCGGCCCGGCGCAGCAACTGGAACCGCTCGTCCGGGGTGCCGGAGCCGGCGCTCAACGCGTCGGCGACCTGGTCGTGGATCCACCCGCTGATCGCCGACCACTGCGGCCTGATCTCGGACAGGTACGACCGCAGGCAGCGCAGCACGACGAGCAGTTCGCCGATCACGAACCGCTCGGTACGCTGCGGCAGCCGCTCCGTCAGCCGCGCCACCACCCGCCGGACGACCTGGTCGCCGAGCCCGACGTGCAGCGAGGTCAGCAGCTCGGCCAGCCGCGCCGAGTGCACCTGCTCGATCCACTGCGGCAACGAACCGTCCCGCCAGGTGTGGTCGACCAGCTCGGCGCAGAGCGGGCCGCGGTACAGCCGCACGCCGCGCAGGCAGGTGACCACCTCGGCGGAGCCGCTCCGCAGCAGCTCGGCCAGGTCGGGCTGCATCAGCTCGACCATCAGCGCGTCCAGCGCGCCGAGGGACCGCCTCCGGTTCCCGCGCGCCGGCTCTCCGTCCACCGGCTGGAGCTCGCGGTACCCCTTCAACAACGCCCGGCAGTCCTCGGGGCCGGGTATCCGGAACCGGCGACCGGTGAAGTCGGTCTCGATCCCGAAGGCGTCCCGGGTGTCCGGGTCGAGACCGGCGATCGACGTCTCGGCGACGCCCCACCGCGCCAGGCTCCAGGCCGCCGTCACCGCGACCGCCCGGCGCTCCGCCTCGTCCAGCGCCCGGAGGCGGGCGACCAGCGGGGCGTCCCCGGTCTCCGGCTCGGTGTCCACCGCCCCGGTCTCCGGGTCGCCGGTCCTGAGCATGGCCTGGAGCAGCCGGCGCAGGTCCCGGGGCGGCCGGGGCCGGTCCAGCTCCGCCAGGCCCCGCTCCCGGTCCAGCAGGTCCGGGTGCCGCTCGGAGAGCCACACCACGAACTCCCGTAGCGCCTGCGGGCCGACCACGGCGGTGACCACGTTGACCGAGTTGGTCTGCCACTCCTCGACGGAGTTGACGTCGTACTGGAGGACGGCCAGCACGGACGTGCTCAGGTTCCGCGCGAGGTGGGACAGGAGTTCGTCGACGTTGCCGTCGCCGACCGGGTACAGCTCTTCGAGGACGAGCAGGCGGCGCTGGTCCGGTGCCGCCTCGTCCATGCCGAGCGCGTGCCGGCCGACCCGGACGGCCAGTTGCCGGTTCGGCAGCTCGTGGGTGGTGCTGGCGACGACCCGGACCAGCGGGGGACGACGCTGGGCGGCGAGCCGGGCCGCCAGGCGGCGGACGATGACGCTCTTGCCGCTGCCCCGGGTGCCACCGAGCACCGCGACCCGGTTACGTCCCTGGTAGAACATCCTGTACAGCGAGGTGACCTGGGCGACGTCCGTCTCGGGGACGAGCAGGTTGGCCGGGGTCTGCGTCCAGTCCACCGGCACCCAGCCCAGCCGCAGCAGCTCGGCCCTGTGCTGTCCGCGCTGCCAGGCCGCCCACGCCCCGCCCCACACCAGCAGCGCCGCGCCGGCCAGGTCGCAGTCGTGCTCCGGGCCGGTCGACGACGTGCCGTCGGCCCGCTTCAGCAGCCAGCCCTGCCCGGTCGGGACGAGCAGGTCGCACTCCAGGTGGGCCAGGGCCCCGACGCAGGCCGTGATCTCCGCGTCGGTCAGCGGGCGGAAGAGGCCGTCGGCGTCGCACTCTCCCACGGCCACCAGGTTCGCGGCGGGCCCGGCCAGCCCGGCGACCCGGCCCAGCGCCCGCAGGGCCGCCAGCAGCCCGAGCCGTTGCGGCGCTGCCGGCCCGGCCGGCCACAGGAAGCCGCCGTCGAGCGTGCCGTCGATCTCCTCGGCCGCCAGCGACTCGAACTCGGCCAGCGCACGACGCACCGCCGCCCGCACCGGGGCCGGGTCCGGGGCCAACTCGGCGGCCGGCCGGAACATCGGGTGCGCGGCGGCGGGCGCGTCGCCCGGCCAGAGCGTGCCGGCCACGACGTCACCGTCCGCCGTCACCAGCGGCAGGGTCGGGTTCCCGGGCTGCCCCGGCGCACCCCGGCCGACCGGTCGCAGGTCGTCGCCGAAGGCGAGCAGGTCGAGCACCGTCTCCTCGCCGAGGAGGCCCGCCACCTCGGTCGCCGCCGCACCACCCGCGCCGGCGGACCGGTCGGGGTCGGGGCCGGCGGAGCCGTCGGGATCGGCGGGATCGGCGGGATCGGCGGGATCGGCGGGGTCGGGGTCGGTGGGGACGTCGGGGGTGGTGGGCACGTCGGGCGTGGTCGCCGCGTTCAGCACCGCCGACAGTCCCGACGTCCCTTCGGCGACCAGCCGGCCGGGGATGCCCGTTCGGCGGCCCCGCAGCGCCGCGCCGATCCGGCCCAGGTCCTCGTCGCGCAGCAACCGCACCTGCTCGCGCAACGGCCCGGTCGGCGGTTCCGCCCCGGTGGCCGTGGCCTGTAACAACAGCAGGTACGCGAGGGCCAGGTCGCGGTCCTGGTCGGGGGTCGTCCGGGGGTCCATCAGGTCCGCTCCCCCTTCCCGGCCGGGTCGCCGCCCGCCTCGTCGGCGGCGGTCAGCGCGACGGCCGCCAGCCCGTCCGGCGTCGCGACCACCAGGGTTCCGCCGGCCAGTCCGCTGCCGACCGGGGCGGCGTCCAGCGGCCAGCGGTCGCCCGGCCCGGGCCGCCTCGCGTCGTGCAGCTCGATCCAGCCGGACCGGGCGTCGGACCCGCCGCCGACCACCACCCACCGCTCGTCCACCGCGACGCAGCGGACGGCCCCGGTCCGCTGCCGCCGGGGCACCGTCCGGCCACCAGCCGGCAGGTTCAGTCCGCCGTCGGTGCCGACGACCACGCAGGCGCCCCCGTCGCGGGCGGCGGCGAGCAGCAGCGGGGCGCTCCCCGGGCCGACCGGGGACGGCTGCCGGCCGCCGGCCGCCGAGAGGTTCCAGCGCCAGATGCGACCGCCGATGTCCACCAGCCACAGCACCGGTTCCTCGACGACCCCGGCGAGGTCCGCCGCGACGATCTCGGCGGGCAGCGCGCAGTGCCGCACGGCCGACCCGGCGACCACGTCGACGACCCGCACGGCCTGACCGTCCACGCACACGACCAGGCCGCTCGGGTGCGTCACCGCGACGGTCGCCGGGCCGAGGGCTCGCGGGGGCTCGTCGGCCACCGGCCCCCAGCAGCGCACGTCCCGGTCGGCCCGGACCGCGACGGTGACCAGGCCGGCCACGCTCAGCGCGGCGGAGACGCCGGTCACCGGGGCACCGCCCCCGGGCACCGGCGGCCACTGCGGTACCGGCGCCCCGCTGCTGCCGTCCCACCAGGCCACGGTCCCGTCGTCGTGCGCGGTGACGAGGTACGCCCCGGCCGGGCCGGCGAGCGCCATCCGGGTCACCGGCGCGCGGTGACCGGCCGCCGCCACCCGGACCGCCCAGCGGCACCGCGGGGTGCCGGGCCCGCCCGCCGCCCCGGCCGTGGCGGCCAGCCGGTCCAGGCCGTGCCGCCGGGCCAGCAACCCCAGCAGGAACGCCCGGTCCGGCCGGTCGGCCCGGACCGGTACGCCCGCCCAGGTGGCGACACGTCGCTGCCCGTCGGGTCGGCCACGCACGGCACGCAGGCTCCGGGTGACCTCGGCGGGTGGCGCGGCCAGCAGCAGGTTCGCGTCGTCGAGCAGGTCGGCGTAGCGGCCGTGCGCCTGGGCCGCCGCGCCGAGCAGGATCGCCGCCATACCGGGGTGCACCCCGTCCCACCCCGCCCCGTACCGGTCCCGGGCCTCGTCGACCAGGTCCCGCACGAGACGGTCACCGGTCGCGGTGAGGTCCACGGCGCGGGCGGCGAACCGGGGTCGCCAGGCGCGCTCGCCCTGGTCTCCGCGCCGCTGCGCGAGGAAGGCCGAGGCGCGCGCGGCGAGGTCACCCACCTGTTCCCCGGAGCAGGGCGTTGCGTACGCCCGGCGGGCGACGCCGGCCCAGACCGACTCGGGCAGCCAGCCCTCGACCGAGTACGCGCAGGCCGCCGCGAGGCACTCCACGAGGTGGTCGGCGTGCCGGCCGGCGGCACCGGCGGCCACCGGGGTCATCGCCGACCGGCACAACGCCTCCAGTACCCGGTTGGCGGCGAGATCCGCCGCCTCGTGCGCCGCCCGGAGCGGCCGGCCGGCCCGGCGGACCTCCCGGAGCAGGGTGTCGACCGCCGTCGCGGCGGCGGAGAAGCTGCCCAGGCAGGTACCCGCCAGCTCGGTCGCCACCCGGGTCACCTCCCGGCGGGCGGTGGCACCGGCGGCGGTCAGCCCGTACTCCAGGCGCAGCAGGACGTACCGCGCCACCACCGACGCCTCGTCGTCGGCGGCGACCGCCACCCGCTCGACGCCCTCGAACGCCGCCGGGTCGGCGTCGGGAACGACGACCAGCCGGACGGTCCCGGCCAGGGGCAGCAGGAGCTGACCGGTCAGGGCGGCCGGGTCCGCCGCCCGGTCCAGGTTGTCGACCAGGACCGCCGGCCGGTGACCGAGGGCGGCGACCCGCCCGACCAGGTCCGTCGCGGTGCCGGCGGGCAGGTCGAGCCGGCGGGCCAGGTCGGCGGCGGCCTGCTCGACGGTCAGCCCGGCGGCGTCGAGCCCGACGACGGCGAGGTCGGTCTCCGGCAGGTACCCCTGGCGGGCGACGACCGGCATCGCGTCGCGTTGTCGCTGCGTCGCGGTGGTCAGCAGCCGCGCCAGCACGGCCGTCCGGCCGGTGCCGGCCGCGCCGGTCAGCAGCAGCACCGGCGGCTCCGCCGGCCCCCCGGTCAGGTGGCGCACCAGCCGCTGGAGGAGTTCGTCCCGCCCGGTGAAGTACCAGCCGCCCTCGTCCGGGTCGGTGACGCCCCGGGCCGGCGCGCTCCACCGGCGCTCGATCCAGTCCGGCACCGTGACCGGCATGTACCGGGGGTTCGGCAGCGCCCGGCAGTCACCGGCCTCCCGCCCGACAGCGACCCAGGGGCGCTGCTGGAGACCGGACATCAGATCCGCCGCCGCGTCGATGGTGGTGCTCGGGTCGAGGTACTCGGCGCGCAGGTCCTTTCCGGCCGCATCGTGCAGCGCCGTGGTGAACGCGGGGGCAAACACCATCTGCTGGGCCTCGTCCGTCCGGCGTGCCGACGCCAGCACCCACACCCCCGTCGTCGCCCCGGTCTCCAGCGACACGTTGAACGACCTGGTGAGAGCCTCCCGTGCGCCGTCACCGGCGAAGCACGCGTCGAGGATCAGCACCACCTGTGTGACGCCCTTACCCTGGGCGAGCAGGGGCTCCAGCAGTTCCTCCGGCCTGACCCACTCGTTCGGGCTCTCCTTGTTGGGCGTCGGCGGGACCATCCGCCACCCGGACCCGGCGAACGGGAGTCCACCGTGGCCGGTGCAGTAGAGGACGAGGGTCGACTCCTCCTTCTGCTCGGCCTCGGGGTCGTGCTGCGACGCCCACCCCCACAGCTCCTTGACAAGGTCCCGGTGGGTGAGGTCGGTTCCCGCGCCGAAGAGTTCGACGAGGCCGAGCCCGGCCAGCGTCGTCCGCATCGTCCGGGCCTCACGGGGTACGTGGTCGAGGTCGACGAACTCCCCGTTGCGGAAGGGGCCGTCGGCGGAGTACGTCGACACCGCCGAGATGGCGAAGTAGCCGCGCGGCACCGGATCACCCCCGTTCGCGTAACGCCGTCTTCATCGCGGTGGAGGTGTGCACGTTCTGGAGGTAGACCGTGGCGCTGTGCGCGGTCCGCCGTGAGTTGCTGGCCAGCCGGTCGGTGATCGGCCCGACGAAGAGACCGTCCAGCGTCTTCACCGTCGCCACCGCGTCCTCCCGGGCCGCCACGTTCACCCAGGTGTGCACGCCCGGCCAGGGCGGCAGGGTAGCCCCGAGGTCGGGGTGCAGCGCCTTGCGGATGCCCCGGAAGCCGAGCGGCGAGCCGATGGTGACCAGGGTCGACACCGTCGGCGTCGACTGCCGGCACAGCCAGTCGTACGCGACGACCGAGCCCAGCGAGTGGGCCACCAGTACCCGGGGCTTAACCCGCATCGCCTCGGTCAGCTCCGCCAGCACCCGCTCCCGGAAGTCCGCGTCGCCGAGGTACCGGCCGACCTGCTTGACCAGGCGGATGACGACGCCGGACGCCCCGTCGAAGATGCCGTGGCGCTCGATCCGCCGGACCGCCCCCTGGACCCGCTCCGGCACCCAGAGCTTGGTCGGCGCGGCGGGCTCGGGGCGCTCGACCTCCTCGTCGGCCGTGGCGTCCGCGATGGCCAGGAACAGTTCCCGCTCCAGCCCGGTGTCGAGGTCGGCGGGCCGGTACGCGGCGTCGAGCCCGGCCTTCCCGTCGTTGTAGAGATGGCCGTAGTACGCGCACTCCACCTCGACCTCGTCGGCCCCCCCGGCGCGGACGTTCTGCAGGCC
Source organism: Micromonospora fluostatini (assembly GCF_050410825.1). NCBI lineage: Bacteria > Bacillati > Actinomycetota > Actinomycetes > Micromonosporales > Micromonosporaceae > Micromonospora > Micromonospora fluostatini. The sequence continues at coordinate 7,086,234 of NZ_CP191251.1, read as the reverse complement.
GCGCACGATCGCCGACCGCCAGTCGTCCCGCATCTGCTGCCGGGACCGGCGGTTCATGAAGATGCCGTGCACAGCCACGATGTCAGTCACGCGACAAGCCCCTTCACAGCAGCGATGCCACGGTCGGTTCCGCGATGGCACGGTCTTTGTTGCCGATGGCGCGGTCTTTGTTGCCGATGGCACGGTCGGTTTCGCCGATGGCACGGATCACGAGGTTTCGGGACGGGACCGAACTGTAGCGCACCCCCGGTAGCCCCGCTCCGAATCGGATTCCGCCGGGTCGACGGGTCCCCCGACGACCCGCCGCCCGACACGGGGACCAGCCGGTCAGGACGCTCCCGGTCGTGCCGGCGGCCCACCGGACCGGTGCCGCGCCGGGTGGTGTCCAGGATGGACCGGAGTACGACCGGCGCATCGACGGCGGGCGTTGGGATTGCGGCCGGGAAACCGATCTGAACTGCGCCGACCGACCGGGGAACCGCCCGCCATCTGTGCGGGAGTCGGCGTCGGCGGGTGCCGCCCCACCGGGGCCGCGCCGCCCCGGTCCGCTCCGGAAAGGGAGGCCGGTCGCGGAAACCGTCGCCGGCGGGCCGGGACGAACGGTACCCGTCAATGGCGGATTTCCGACACCGGACATCCGCCGGGCGGCGGGCCGCCGTCGGTCAGGTGGCGTCCGGCCCGGCGGCGGCGCGCTTCGCGCGGGCTCGACGGCGGCCCTCGTGCATGGCCTGCACCCGGGCCACCGGGATGGTGTGCCCCTCGGCGACCAGGTCGGCCGGGAGCCGCTGCGGCGCCGGCAGCGCGGCGACCCACGCGTCGGCGGTCCCGAGCAGCGCCGGGACGGTACGGATGGTGAAGTCGGCCGGGGTGACGGCGGCCAGGTCGGCCCAGGCGACCGGGTACGACACCGGCACGCCCGGCCGCAGCCGGGGGCTGTACGCGGCGACCACGGTCGCCCCGCCGGCCCGGGTGGAGTCCACGAAGACCCGCCCGCCCCGGTCCTCGCGGATGAAGGCCGTGGTGGCGAGCGCGGGGTCCAGGCGTGCGGCGCGGGCGGCCAGCGCCCGGGTGGCGGCGGCCGTGTCCGCCGGGTCGACGCCCGCCTCGACCGGCACGACGACGTGCAGGCCCTTGGCGCCGCTGGTCTTGACCGCGCCGGTCAGGCCGGTGTCGGCCAGCGCCCGGCGGACCAGGTCGGCGGCGGCGACCGTCGCCGGGAAGGAGTCCCCCTCCGGCGGGTCGAGGTCGAGCACCAGGTGGGTGGGGCGGTACGGGTCGTCGACGGTGGTCAGGGTGGGGTGGTACTCCACCGCCCGCTGGTTGGCGAACCAGAGCAGGGTACGGCGGTCGTCGCAGAGCGCGTACGAGATCTCCCGGCGCGACGCCTCGGCCCAGACCGGCGTGCGGCGTACCCAGTCCGGGGTGTACCTCGGCAGGTTCTTCTGCATGAAGGGCGGCTGGCCGGGGCGGACCCGGACCACCGACAGCGGCCGGCCGCGCAGGTGCGGCAGGATCCGGTCCCGGACGGCGTCGAGGTAGTCGACCAGGTCCCGTTTGGTGGCGTCGGCCCCGTCGAACAGTGGCTGGTCCAGGTTGGTCAGCGGTACCCCGTCCCGGGTCTCGTCGGCGCCGGTCATCCACCCACCCTGACCGCTGCGGGCCCGGCGGTCAACGAGGCACGGCCGGTGGAAGGCGGCGGACCGGCGGGACACCCTCCACATTGCCAGTGTTGCCAAAATCGTGTCAAGCTATTGGCAATATGGATGACATCCGGCGCGTCCCGCGCACGGCGGGACGGCCGGCGCCCTCGGCCCTCCCCGCGTCGCTAGGAGCAGACATGGAGCACGTCGACCAGCCGTCCGGCCCGGCGCAGTCCGGCCTGAAGTTCAGCATCGTGATCCCGCACAAACAGCGCCTGGAGACGCTCCGGGTGGTCTTCGCCTCGCTCGCCGAGCAGACCCTCGGCCGCGAGGAGTTCGAGGTGGTCGTCGGCGCGATGGAGTACTCCCCGGAGTACGTGACGCTGTGCCGGGAGTTCAGCGACCGGATCGCGGTCGTCAGCGTGCTCACCGCCGAGGAGTGGAACGTCAGCCGGGCCCGCAACCTGGCCATCCGGCACGCCTCGGGCCAGGTGCTGCTGCTGCTCGACGCCGACATGGCGTTGCCCGCCAACGGGCTGCGCGACCTCTACGACCGGTACTTCGCGCACGGGCAGAACATCTGCGTGACCGGGCAGGCGATCGGCTACCACGACGTGGTGGAGAGCGACGTGGCCGACGCCGAGGTGCTCTCCTGGGACCGGTACCGCGACGCGATGGCCGCGATGGAGGCCTCCGGGCAGGTGCACGGCGACGTCCGGTGGACCCCGGAGTACGCCCCGGCGATCGCCCGGTTCCCGTGGGCGTTCGTCGGCACCGGGCTGGTGGCCCTGCCGCTGTCCGTGGTCCGCCGGCACGACCTGCTGCTCGACGAGGGCTTCCGGGGCTGGGGGCCGGAGGACCAGGAGTGGGCCTTCCGGATCTCCCGGACCGGCACCCCGATCGTGCAGGCGACCCGGTTCTTCGCGGTGCACCTGCCGCACCCCCGGGACGTGGCGGCCAACGGGGCCACCGCCTGGGCGAACAACCGGTACTACCTGGCCAAGTGGCCCCGGCTGGACCTGGAACTGGCGCTCGCCTTCGGCTGGCTGGAGGCCGACCGCCGCTACCCCGAGGTGGAGCGGGAACTGGCCGCGGCGGCCGGTGCCGGCCGGTCGCTCGCCACCTGCCGGGGCACCGCCGACGGGCGGGACATCCTGCTGGTCGGCGCGACCGTCGACACCGCCACCGGGGCACCCGAGCCGGAGGTCGCCGCCCTCTTCGACGCCCACCGGCCGGTGCGGACGTACCCGCTGGCCGGTTTCGGCCTGCCGTACCCCGACGCCAGCGTCGAGGAGTGTCGGCTGCTGCCGCCGGTCGGCCGGCTGAGCCCGCCCTACCGGGAGGCGATCCGCCGGGAGGCGGAGCGGGCCGCCCGCAAGGTGGTGGCCGCCGCCGACGACGACCGGCGGTGACCCGACGCCGACCGCCGTCGACGGCGGTCGGCGCGCATGATCCGCGGGCCCGCTGGGCACAGACGGCCCCGGAGACCACGGACAGGAAGGAAAAGCCGACTGATGGTGAGCAGCGAGGTCACGACGCCGCCCGCCGGACCGGGGTCGATGGCCCCCGCCCGGTGGGCGCGCTGGGCGGCGGCAGCCGCGTTCCTGATCACCGGCCTGGTGCTCAGCAGCTACTTCGTCCGGGTACCGTCCCTCAAGATCAAGTACGGCTTCACGGACGGCGAGCTGGGACTGTTCTTCGTCCTGCCGGTCGTCACCGGACTGGTCGCCATGCAGGCGACCGGGAACCTGGTCGCCCGGTTCGGCAGCGCCCCGATCATCCGGGTCACCATGCTGGGCCTGCCGCTCTCGCTGGCCGCCATCGGCTTCGCCGAGACCCGTTGGCAGTTCGCGCTGGCCCTGCTCGTCTTCGGGATCGTCGACGGCCTGATCGACGTGTCGATGAACGCGCACGCGGTCACCGTGGAACGCGCGCTGCGCCGGCCCGTCATGAACAGTTGCCACGCCGCGTGGAGCATCGGCGCGATGATCGGCGCGGCCCTGGGCGGGCTGGCCGTCAAGGCCGACCTCTCCCCCGCCCGGCACTTCCTGCTCCTCTGCGGCGCGCTCGTGGTGCTCGGCCTGGTCGCCGGCCGGTTCCTGCTGCCGGCCGCCGCCGACCGCACCCAGGGGTACGCCACCGCGGCGAAGCCGAAGATCCGCTGGCACGAGGGGTGGACGCCCCGGATCGTGCTGCTCGGCGTCACCGGCACCGTGGTCCTGGTGGCCGAGGGGGCGGTCGGCAACTGGGGCGGGATCTTCCTCCACGACGAGTTGGGCTCCTCGCTGGCCACCGCCTCCCTCGGGTACCTCGCCTTCAGCGTCTTCCAGGCCGGCGGTCGGCTGGTCGGCGACCGGCTCCAGCAGCGGATCGGCGCCGGCCGGCTGGTCCGGTGGGCCGGGGCGATCGCGGTCGCCGGGCTGGCGATCGTGGTGCTCAGCCCGCTCCCGGCGGTCGCCATCGCCGGCTTCGCCGTGCTGGGCGTCGGGATGTCCGTGCTGGTACCGCTGATCTTCAGCGCCGTCGGGCACAGCGGCGCCGAGTCCGGCGACGTCAACGCGGCGGCGGCGCTGGCCAAGGTGAACACCCTCACCTACAGCGGCATGCTGCTCGGCCCGGTGCTGGTCGGCTGGTCGGCCAGCGGGGTCGGGCTCACGCTGACCCTGGCCGGGATGCTCGCCCTGCTGGCGCTGACCCTCGTCACCGGGCTGCGCCGGATCTGACGGCGGTCCCGCTGCGCCGGGTGGAACGGCAGCCGGCCCACCCCGCCCGGAGGGACACCGGCACGGCGAGGGCCCGTGGTCACCGCGACCACGGGCCCTCGCCGCGTTCCCGCAGCCGGGTCAGTCCCGCCGGTACACCGAGACGTGCCCGCGACTGGCCGAGCCGAACGGCCGCCGGTCCCAGTCGGCGTACCGGTCGGCGAGGCGCAGCCCGGCCAGCTCCGCCATCAGGTCCAGCTCGCCCGGCCAGCAGTACCGCTCGGAGTGCGGGCGCAGCCGCACCCCGGACCGGTCGAAGGTGATCTTCTGGCTGAAGAAGCGCTGCGCGGCCCGGTCGAACGAGTACACCTCGATCGTCGCCGAGTCCTCGGTCACCTCCAGCGCCTCGACCCGCTGCCCGTCGGCGAAGTGCGTCGGGTCGGGCACGTACGCCTCGACCACGAAGGACCCGCCCGGGGCGAGCACCCGGGCGACGTTGCGGAACAACTCCACCTGCCGCCGGGCGCTGGGCAGGTTGAACAGCGTGTTGAAGACCAGGTAGACCAGCGCGTACGGGCCGTCCACCGGGACGTCGGCCATGTCGCCGACGGTCACCGGGATGGCGTCGCCGCCCGGCTTCCCGCGCATCCGCGCCACCATCGCCTCGCTGGCCTCGACGCCCTCCACGGGCACGCCCCGGGCGGCCAGCGGCACCCCCACCCGGCCGGTGCCGATCGCCAGCTCCAGGGCGCGTCCGCCGCCGGCCAACCCGGCGAGGAAGTCCACGGCCGGGGTCGGGTCGAGCGTCGTCGCTCGGTCGTAGTCGTCGGCCCACACCCGGCCGAAGTGGGCCGGATCGTCGAAGAGGGACACCTGTCCTCCCAGGCTCGTCGGGTCGTCGGTCAGGACCGGGCGGTGCCGGTGGTCGTCGGGTCCCGGCGGTGGTGGTTCGACACCCCGCCGAGGTAGTAGCGGACGGTGGGTCGGCCGGTGGTGTGCAACCGGACCCCGTCGCGCAGCAGCACCTCCAGCAGCTTGTCGTCGGGGGCGGCGTTCTTGGCGTGGTCGTCCTCGGTGAACGTCTCCGGGATCGGCAGCCGCAGCAGCAGCTCCCGGCGGATCAGCCAGACGCTCTGGTCGACCAGCAGCACCGGATCCTCCGGCTGCATGACGGTGCTGGTCCGCAGCGTGGCGGGAAGCACCGGGTCGGCCCGGTCGAGCAGCACGTTGGTGCCCCGGATCCGGACCCCCCGGGCGCACATCAACTCGAAGATCCGCTCACCCTCGCCGCGGTTCGGCGCGGTGTGCCAGACCTCCTCGGTGTACGGCGTGCCGTCCGCGCACCAGATCGTCCGCCCGGAGTGGACCGCCTCCGCGCCGACGCCCCGCGCACAGGCGTACAGGCTGCTCAGGTGATCCGGCTCGAACTCGTTGTCGTCGTCGAGGAAGGCGATCCAGTCCGCCGTGGAGAGCCGGGCCCCGGTGTTGAACAGCCGGGACAGCCGGGGATAGACGTACCGCTTGTCGCCGGGCGGCTCGTCGCGCTCGGCCGGACCGCGGGACACCAGGTGCGCGACCCGGCGCAGCCCCGGCCGCACCGGAGCCGCCTCGACCACCGGTACCGAGTCGGGGTCGTCGTCGACGACCACCACGTGCTCGATCTCACCGGGGAAGTCCTGGGCGCGGACCGAGGCCATGGCCCGGCGGAGCAGGTGGGGTCGGTGCCGGGTCAGCGTCACGACCCCGATCGTCCCGTTCGGCATGCGGATCCTCTCCGGTCGCCCGGCCGTCGCGGACCGGCCGGTGGATGGGTGCGGTCAGGACCGGGCGGTGCGGGGCGGCCGGGCGGTCACGCAGGAAGCCGAGCCACTCCGGAATGGGGCGCTGCCGCAGCACGTCGGCGCAGTCGGGCAGGCCACGCTCCCGGATCAGCGCGTTCAGCCCGTAGAAGTCCAGCGGCGGGTCCGGCTCCAGCAGCCGGCTGATCGGGGTGTCGTACCGCCGGGCGATGTACTGGTAGTTGCGGACCCCGGACTTCTTGTTCTCCGCGTGCCCCTTCTCGTGCGGGTGGTGGATGGCGGCGGCGTCCCGGCTCACCACGAAGTGCGCCCCGTCCAGGTGCAGCCGGTACGCCAGCTCGATGTCCTCCCCGCCCCAGCTCCGGAACGCCTCGTCGAAGCCGCCGACCCGGCGGAGCTGGTCGGTGCGGGCGGAGGTGTTGCAGGTCCAGTAGACCAGCCACGGCGCGGGCAGCTCGTGGATCGCCTCGGTGTACTGGTCGTAGAAGCTCTCCCGGACGTCGAGCCACCGACCCTCCCGGATCAGCCGGGCGATGGTCGCGTCCGGCTCGTCGAAGTCGAGGGTGGCCAGCATCTGCGCGGCGTCCTCGTTGTTGTGGTTGAAGCAGTACACGTACCCGACGACGGCGGTCGGGGTCGCTCCGGCGTGACACGCCAGGTGCGCCCGCAGCGCCCCGGAGTGCAGCAGCACCCCGGAGTCGACGAAGACGCAGACGTCGCCGGTGGCGTGGGCGATGCCCACGTTGCGCGCCGCCGCCACCCGGAACCCCTCGTCCGGCCGCTGGAAGTAGCGCAGCCGCAGCCGGTCGGCGTACTCCCGGGCCACGGCCGGGGTGTCGTCGGTCGAGCCGTCGTCGACCACCAGCACCTCGAAGGCGTCGACGCCGAGGTCCTGTCGGGTCAGCGACTCCAGGGTGCGGCGCAGCAGCGCCATCCGGTCGTAGGTGGGGACGACGACGCTGCACAGCGGTCGTCGGCTCGGGGTTCCCGTCATCGTGCCTCCCGGGGGGATGTGGTGGCCAGCATCTCGTCGACGGTGACGAAGCGCAGGTCCCGGGCGAGCAGTCCCTCCAGGACGGCCGGTAGGGCCGCCACGGTCTGCCGGCGGTCACCGCCGCCGTCGTGCAGCAGGATCACCCCGCCCGGTCCCGTCCCGTCCAGCACCGAACGGGCGATGTGCTCCTGACCGGGCAGGGCCCAGTCCCAACCGAGGGCGTCCCAGAGCACGGTGGTCAGGCCCAGCTCGGCGAGGCCGGTCAGCACCTGCGGCGAGCGTCCGCCGTACGGCGGGCGGAACAGCGTCGGCGGCGGCTCGCCGGTGGCCGCGGCGAGCGCCTCGCCGGTACGTTCCACCTGCTCGACGACCTCCGCCCGGCTCAGCTCCGGCAGGAACGGGTGCGACCAGGTGTGGTTGCCCAGGTGGTGCCCGCGTCGCCGGATCTCGGCCACGGTCTCCGGGTACGCGTCGGCGAGCAGCCCGACGCAGAAGAAGGTCGCCCGCACGCCGTACCGGTCCAGGATGTCGAGGACCTGCCCGGTGTACGGCGGCAGCGGCCCGTCGTCGAAGGTGAGCGCGATGTCCGGGCGGTCCCGGGGTCCGTGGGTCAGGCAGCGGCCGGCGGCGGTCAGCTCGGCCACCGTGTCGGCGCTCGCCGCGAACCCGGCGTTGAGGTCGTCGCCGCGCCCGCCCAGCGTCCCGTCGGCGAGGTCCAGCCTGGTCAGCCGGGTGAGGTCGCGGTGGGCGGCGCGGGCCAGCTCACCGGCGGGCACCGAGCCGAACGGGGGCCGGGCGGGCAGCACCGGCGGGTCGGCCCGGTACACCTCGATCCCGGCGGCGGTCAGCCCCCCGTCGAGCAGGCCGTTGGTGCTGTCGATGACGGTCGCCACCGGCTGACCGAGCCCGCGCAGGTGGGCGGCGATCTCCCCGGCCCGGCGGGCGGGGAACCGGGTCGCGGGGCGCACCGTCGCGCCGGCCGCGTCGACCACCTCGACCTCGAAGCCGGCCTTGTCCCAGGAAATTCCCGAGTAGAGCATCTGCTGTCCTTTCCGGTGTTCCGGGCGACGGCCCGACTCCTCCCGATCCGGGCGACGGCCCGACTCGTCCCGGTGCCGGTCCGCCGGGTCGGGGCGGACCGGCCCGGTCGGGTCGGCCGGCACCACCCGGCGGGCCACCCGCTCGGCCTCGCCGGTGACCAGGTCCCGGTAGCGGGGAGTCAGCGCCAGGGCCGGCGGCAGCAGGTGACACTCGGCCACGCTCCCGTCCGGCCAGGGCAGGGCGAGACCGAGCAGGGGCAGGGTCACGGCCGGCGCACCGCCGTCGAACCGGGCCCGCAGCCGGGGATCGGCCACCCGGCCGGTGGCGTCCAGCACCACGCCGAGGTGGAGCACGTCGACCCCGGCGACGGCGCCCCGGGCCAGGCCCAGGGTCCGGCCGGGACCGGCCAGCGCGGTCACCTCCCGGGCCAGGGCGGCGTACTCCCGGTTCGCGTCGGTGAAGTTGACCGCGAGGTACAGCTCCACGTCGAGCCGGGACCACTTGGCGAGCAGGTACCGCTTGTTCCGCCGCATCGCGCGGTAGTTGACCGCGAGGTCACGGGCGTGCGGCAGGTGCATGCCGACCAGTTCGTCGCCGCGCACGATCGGGATGCCGGCCTCGGCGACCCGCAGGCCCCACTCCTGGTCCTCCGAGCCCCAGCCCCGGAACGCCTCGTCGAAGTACAGGCCGTGCCGGCGCAGCTCGGCGGTGGGCAGCGCGACCAGCCCGGTCCAGACCAGCGTCCAGGCCAGCGGGGTCTCGGGCAGCCGCCACCGGACGTCGTCCGGCGTCCGGTCGGGGCGTTCCAGGTCGCGCAGGGTGGCGCGGTAGTCGGCGAACGGGAGCAGGTCGGGCTGCTCCAGTCCGCCCCGGGCGTCGTACCCGTGCATCTGGCCGAGCACGCAGGCCCGCTGCCCGGCGGCGAAGTGGCGGTCGCGCAGCCGGCGCAGCGCGGTCGGCGGCAACGCCATGTCGGCGTCGAGCAGCACGGTGATCTCGCCACGAACCTGTCGCAGGGCGAGATTGCGGGCGCGGGACACGTTCCACTCCCCGGTGGCGAGCACCGAGACGATGGTCAGCCGGTCGGCGAACTCGGCGCAGGCGGCCAGGAACCGGGGGCAGTACTCCAGCGCCCCGACGACCACCTCGAACTCGGTGCGGTCCAGGGTCTGTTCCGCCAGCGCGGCGAACACCCGCCGCAGCCCCGCCAGACGTTGGCGGTACGGGATCACGATGCTGAACGTCGGTTTCTCCACATGCGACTCCTCGCCCTCGCCACCCCATGTTGCCCGGGTTGGCAACATCTGGCAATAGGAGATCCGGTGGCCGCCGGTCAGGAGTACGCCGCGGCCTGGAGCCGGTACAGCTCCGCGTAGAGGCCGTCCCGGGCGACCAGCGTGTCGTGGTCGCCGACCTCGACCACCCCGCCGTCGGCCAGCACCACGATCAGGTCGGCCATCCGCGCGGTGGAGAACCGGTGCGAGATCAGCAGGGTGATCGCGCCGCCGCGTCCCGCCGACCGACGGGCCTGCTCGGCGTACCGCTCGAAGAGGGCGTGCTCGGCCTGCGGGTCGAGGGCGGCCGTCGGCTCGTCGAGGATCTGGAGCAGCGGCTGCTCCCGCATGAACGCCCGGCCCAGGGCCAGCTTCTGCCACTGCCCGCCGGACAGGTCGGTGCCGTCCGGGTGGCCGCCGCCGAGCCGGGTCTCCAGCCCGGCGACGAGCCGGTCCGGCAGGTCGGCGGCGCCGGCCCGGTCCAGGGCGGCCAGCACCCCCGGCGCGGAGTCGATCCGTGGCAGGTCGCCCACCCCGACCGACTCCCGGACGGTGAACTCGAACCGGACGAAGTCCTGGAAGCCGGCGGCGATGCGGCGCTGCCACCGCCCCGGCGGGATCCGGCGCAGGTCGGTGCCGTCCACCAGGATCCGCCCCCGGTCCGGCTGGTGGAACCCGCACAGCAGCTTCACCAGCGACGTCTTCCCCGCGCCGTTCTCGCCGATCACCGCCACCGTGGCCCCGGCCGGCAACGTCAGGTCGACCTCGCGCAGGCTCGGCCGGTCCGCCCCGGGATAGCGGAACGACACCCCGACCAGCTCGACACCCCGGGTCAGCCGGTCCGGGACGGGCCGGTCCGGCGGGGGGCCGTCGGCCGGGTCCGCCGACCGGCGCAGCTCACCGAGCCGGCGCAGCGTGCCGCTCATCCGGTGCAGGTCGGTCAGCAGCGTGACGGCGGTGGCGACCTGGAGGCTGACCTGCGCGGCGAGGGCGATGGCGAGGGTCACGTCGCCGACCGTGCGCCGGCCGGCCGCCGCCTCCCGGACCACCAGCAGCAGCCCGCCCAGGTACCCGACGGCGAAGAGCACCTGGCCGCCGGCGCGCAGCGCCGTACCGTGCAGGTGGGCCCGCCACAGCCGGCCGGTCACCTCGGCCCAGATCGTCCGGTGCCGGCGCAGCACCTCGTCGCGGAGCCGGAACACCCGCAGTTCCTTGCCGGGCGCGGGGTCGGCGGTGAGCCGGAACAGCCCCATCGCCACCCGCGACCGCTCGGCGGTGGCCAGTTTCGCCCGGTCCAGCACCTCCTCGGCGCGGCGACCGGCCAGCAGCGGCGGGACGGCCAGCGGGAGCAGCAGGAGCAGCCACGGGTCGAGCCGGGCCAGCAGCACGGTGGTCAGCCCCATCGCCAGCGCCAGCCCGGCCAGCGACAGCAGCGACTGCAACGCGGTGGTGAACCGCTGCACGTCCTGCCGGACCACGGTCAGCGCGTCGACGAACTCCGGCCGCTCGTGGTGCCCGGTCCCGCCGGTGCCGTTGGCCAGCTCGATGAGCTGCCGGTCCAGGTCCAGCACGCTCAGCTCGGACAGCTCGTAGTAGGCGATGTGCGCGAAGTGGCCGAAGGTCAGCGCGGCGATCGCGCAGACCGCGACCAGCAGCCCGGCCAGCGCGGCCGTGCCGGTCCGCCCGGCCACCACCGCGTCCGTGCCCCCGCGCAGCGCCAGGGCGCCCAGCGGCGCGGCGACCGCCCCGCCGAGCATGAGCAGGACGGCGGTGACCGTCCGGCCCCGGTGCTGCCGCCAGGCGATGCCCAGCAGGTCCCGGCAGCTCGCCAGCGTCTGCCTCATGCCGGCACCCGGCTGGTCGGCGGGCGGTCGTCACCGGTGAAGCGCGCCGCCTGGTACCGGAAGAGCTGCGCGTACCGGCCGTCGCGGCGGAGCAGGTCCGGGTGCGAGCCCTGTTCCAGCACCCGACCGTCGGCCAGCACGACGATGTGGTCGGCCCGGCGCACGGTGGCGAACCGGTGTGAGATCAGCACTGTGGTCACTCCCCGGGTGAGCTGGACGAACTCGTCGTAGAAGCGGGCCTCCGCCCGGACGTCGAGGCTCGCCGTGGGCTCGTCCAGGACCAGCACCGACGCGCCGTGCCGCAGCGCGAACAGGGACCGGGCGATGGCCACCCGCTGCCACTGCCCTCCGGAGAGGTCGACCCCGCCGGCCAGCTCCGGGGTGAGCACGGTGCCCAACCCGGCGGGGAGGGCGCGCAGCGTGTCGGCCACCCCGGCCCGGCGGGCGGCGTCGAGGATCCCCGCCTCGTCGTCGAGGTGCTCCACCGCCCCGAAGCCGATGTTGTCCGCCGCCGTCGCGTCGTAGCGCAGGTAGTCCTGGAAGGTGATGCCGAGCCGACGCCGCCACTCCTCGACCGGGAGGTCGCGCAGGTCCACCCCGTCCACCCGGACCGCCCCGCAGGTCGGGTCGTAGAGCCGGGCGAGGAGCTTGACCAGCGTCGTCTTGCCCGCTCCGTTGAGCCCGACCAGGGCCGTGCACCGGCCGGCCGGCAGGGTCAGGTCCAGCCCGTCCAGGACCGTCCGGTCGGTGCCCGGGTACCGGAAGGTGACCTGGTCGAAGCGGATCTCCCCCACCGGCCCGCCCACCGGCCCGCCCGCCGGCTGCGGCGGCCGGTCCCGTACGGCACCGGGGACCGGCCCGGCCGACGTCGGTGCGGGGGTCGCGGTGGGCAGGTCGCGGTGCCCGGCGGCCTTCGCCTCCACGGCCCGGACGGCGTCGAAGGCGTTCATCCCGAACTGGGTCTGGTCGTCGGCCTCCGGGTAGTGGTCGCCGAGCCGTACCGCCGCCAGCACCACCTGGGTGACCAGGGCGAACCGGGCCAGGTCCGGCGGGCCGACGCTCGCGGCCAGGCCGGCGAGCACGGTACCGGTGACCAGCAGACCGGCCAGGGCCAGCCAGAGGAACGGCTTCAGGTAGACCCGGCGGCGCTCCGCCCACACCGGACGCATCCAGCCCAGGTACCGGTCCTGGTACCGGTCGGCGAGCCAACCGGTCAGCCCGTACACCCGGATCTCCTTGCCGGCGTGCCGCCCGGTGGCCAGGTCACGGAGCTGGTTGCTCTCCCGCCGCAGCGGGGCCAGCCGGCGGAACACCGCCGAGTACCGGCGCAGGCCGCCCCGCTGGGCCTGCCGGAACAGCACCGTCACGGCGGCCACCGCGCACGCGGCCGGCCAGGAGAGGGCCACCCCGACCGCCAGGACGCAGCCGGCGAGCTGGACGTACCGGGCGACCAGGGTGAGCAGGCCGGCGCAGGCCCGCCCCGGGCTCTGGTACCCGTGCTCCAGCTCGCGCCCCGCGACGGCGAGGTCGTCCCGGACGGCCTGGTCCTCCACGGCGGCCAGGCCGGGATGGGCCAGCGAGGCGGCCATCAGCCGGTCGACGACGTGCCCGTCGACCCGCCGGGTGACCAGTTCGCCCAGCGCGGCCTGGGCCGGGGTCAGCACCTGCTGGGCGACCATCACCACGGCGGCCAGCAGCAGCATCTCCACCAGCCGGTCCCAGGCGGGCGAGTCCAGCCCGTCCCGCAGCGCCGCCGGGACCCGGCCGAGCAGCACGCTGGTCGCGACCAGGAACACCACCGGCAGCAGTCCCAGCAGCACGTTGAGGACGAGCCCGCCGGCCGCCAGCGGCCAGCCGGCGCGCGGGATCAGCCGGGCGATGTGCCACCGGGCCCGCGCCGCGCCGGCCACCCCGGCGAACCGTCCGGTACCGCTCACCGCCGGCCTCCCGCCCCGGCGGCAGCCGCCGCCTCACACCCGTCGTACGACATGGAGCAGGTACTCCTTGCGGTTGAGCGGATTGTGGTCGACCCGGGGCCGGTACGGGGCCGGTGGCGGAGCCGGGCGGTACCCCGCGAAGGTCGTCTCCAGCACCCCCTCACCCCGGGTCAGGCCGGGCAACTGCTGGTACAGGCCGTGCGCCTCGGCCGCCGGAAGCTCTCCCGTCACGACCCAGGACCCCCGGTCGGGTACCGGGGCGCCGGGCGTCGCCCGCAGCCGGGCCAGGACGGGCAGCACCGGGCCCACCGCGTCGGCCGGCAGCTCCAGCCGGAACCGGTGCACCGGCTCGTGGACCACCGTCCCGGCCCGACGCAGCGCGTCCATCAGCACCAGCGGCGTGAGCAGCCGGAAGTCCCGGGCGGTACTGATCATGCTGACGTACCCGGAGTGGGTCACCGTGACCGTGCAGTCGACCACCTGCCACCCGTGCAGCCCCTGCCGCAGGGTGTCCCGGACGGCCTCCTCGACGGCCCGCAGGTAGGCCGGCGGCATCGAGCCCGGCTCGACCCCGAGCCGGAAGCGGAGGCCGCTGCCCACGGCCCCGGGTGCGATCCGCAGGCCGACGGTGCCGACGAACGGGTTCGACGGGGTGTGCACGATCTCGACCGCCGCGCCGGTGCCGGCGAGGCGTTCCACGTGGATGGTGGCGCTGTCCCGGAAGGTCACCGCGATCCCGGCCTCCTCGGCGAGGGTGGCCGCCAGCACCTCCTGCTGCACCTCGCCGTAGAGCGCGAGGGAGAGTTCCCCCGCGAGGTCGTCGTGGTGCAGGCCGATCAGCGGGTCCTGCTCGGCCAGCCGGGTCAGCGCGGCGTGCAGGGCGCCCCGCTGCGCCGGGTCGACCGGGACGACGACGGTCTCCAGGGTCGGCGGGGGGAACCGGGGGCCGTCGCCGGCCGGACCGGTGCCGACGCGGTCGCCGACCCGCACGTCGGTCAGCCCCCGCAGCACCCCGATCTCCCCGGCCCGGACGACGGGGCGCGGGGTCAGGGTGCTCCCCTCGACCACGCCGAGCCCGGTGATCCGACCGGCCGGCCGGCTGCGCCCGTCCCGGCGCAGCCGCAGCCGGTCCCGGGCCCGGACCGTGCCGGCGACCATCCGCAGGTAGGCGATCCGTTCCCCGGACGCGGTCCGTTCGATCTTGAAGATCGTGCCGGCGGCCGGTCCGGTCTCCCGGCGCGCCGGGAGGGGCAGCAGCTCGGCGAGGCCGTCGACCAGGTCGGCGACCCCGGCTCCGGTGATCGCCGAGCCGAACAGGACGGGGTGCACCCGGCCCTGCCCGGTCTGGGCGGTCAGCGCCCGGCGCATCCGGGCGTACCCGATGCCGTGCTCGTCGGCGACGTACGCGGCCAGCAGCGTGTCGTCGTGCTCGGCGACCAGTTCGGCCAGGCGTGCGACGAAGGCCCGGTCGGCGGGCCCGTACGGGTGGTACCCGGCGGCGGCGCTGCCCGCGCCGGTCACCGCGCCCATCGGCAGCACCGCCGGGGTGAGCCGGTCGGCGATCTCGGCCAGCACCTGCGGGCAGCGGGCCCCGGCGCGGTCGATCTTGTTGACGAAGAGCAGGGTGGGCACCCGCAGCCGGTGCAGGGTGCGCCACAGCACCCGGGTCTGCGCCTGCACCCCCTCCACGGCGGAGACCACCAGCACGGCGGCGTCCAGGACGCCCAGCGCCCGTTCCACCTCGGCGATGAAGTCCGGGTGCCCGGGTGTGTCGATCAGGTTGACGGTCCGGTCGTGGACGGTGAACGACACCACCGCCGACCGGATCGTGATGCCCCGCCGGCGTTCCAGCTCCAGCGAGTCGGTACGGGTGTCTCCGGCGTCCACGCTGCCCGGTTCGTCGATGACGCCCACGGTGTGCAGCAGCCGTTCGGTCAGGCTGGTCTTACCGGCGTCGACGTGCGCGAGGATGCCGAGGTTGAGCGTGCTCATCGGGCGTGCTGTCCTCTCCGGCGGGGGCTGTCGCGTACTGGCGGAACAGGAACGCCTGCGGCATGGCCTCTCCTCGGATGGACACCCGGCATATCGACGATGGCCGGTCCACCTCAGTAGACCAAACCGCCGGGCACCCGGGCAATGCGTATCCCGATCTCCCGATCTGTTGCCCCAGCGACCGGCCCCACCGGCCCACCAGGAGCTGCCGTGACGGGCGTTTCACCTGTTCAAACCCGTTGCCAATGCTGGTCACCAGTTGGCACTAATGTTGCCTCTCCTTTTGACAGCGCCCGGGTGCCCTCCTACCGTCGAGGGTGAGGCGACGATGCCGGTCGGGGCCGTCGACGCCGTCCCGGCCCACCCGACCGGCACCCGACCGTGAGGAGGTCCGCCGCGTGTCCACTCCCGCGCTGCGTCCGGGCGAGGTGCCCGTCGACGCCCCGCTCGTCCGCCGGCTGGTCGCCACCCAGTTCCCGCACTGGGCGGACCTGCCCGTCGAGCCGGTCGCGAAGTCCGGGGTGGACAACGCCACCTACCGGCTGGGCGACACGCTCTCGGTCCGGCTGCCCCGGTTGCCCCGCTGGGTGGGGCAGGTGGAGCGGGAGCAGCGGTGGCTGCCGTACCTCGCCCCGCACCTGCCGCTGCCGATCCCGGCGCCGGTCGCCCGGGGCGGTCCCGGCGAGGGGTACCCCTTTCCCTGGTCGGTCTACCGCTGGCTGGAGGGCGAGGACGCCGACCTCGACCGGATCGCCGACCCGCACCGCACGGCGGTCGAGCTGGCCGGGTTCCTGACCGCGTTGCAGTCCGTGCCCGCCGACGGAGGCCCGCCACCGGAGGCCAGCAACGGGTTCCGTGGCGTCCCGCTGGCCGACCGGCGGGACTCACCGGTGGTGGAGTCCCGGGTCCGGGAGCGGATCGCGGCCCTGGCCGGCCTGGCCGACACCGCCGCGTTGACCGAGGTGTACGAGACGGCGGTCGCCGCCCCCGCCTGGCCCGGCCCGCCGGTCTGGATCCACGGCGACCCCGACCCGGCGAACATGCTGATGCGCGACGGCCGGCTCGGCGCGGTCATCGACTTCGGCACGGTCGCGGTCGGCGACCCGGCCTGTGACCTGATCGCCGCCTGGACCTTCTTCGACGCGCCGAGCCGGCAGGTGTTCCGGGCCGCGCTCGGGGTCGACGACGCGACCTGGACCCGGGGGCGCGCCTGGGGGCTGACCGGCATCCTGCCCGGCCCCGAGGAGCTGACCGACCCGGTCCGGGGCGTCGCCGCCCGGCGTCGGCTCGACGAGATCGTCGCCGACCACCAGCAACACCCCTGAGCCCACCGTCGCGCAGGCCGCGCCGCGCCCCCACCACGGGCGGCCCGGTGCGCCCTGCGCCCGAACGACAGGAGCGACTCATGCGCCGACAGGACGTCCACGTGGTCTTCGCAATCGACGAGCGGTACGCCCGCCCGGCCGTCGTCACCGGCCACTCCGTACGCCGGAACCTGCGCGACGACGGCACCCGCCTGGTCTTCCACGTCATCGACTCGGGCCTGACCGACGACGGCCGGAAGCTGGTCACCGACGGGCTGGCCGCCGAGGGCGAGGTCGAACTGCACACGGTGGCCGACCCGCTGGTGATGGAGGTGCGCCGCAAGTGGTGGACCGACGCGGCCCTGGGCCGGCTGCACATCGGCACGGTGATCCCGGCGGGCATCCCCCGGGTCGTCTACCTCGACGCCGACACCCTGGTCCTCGACGACCTGACCGAGCTGCTCGCCGAGGACCTGAAGGGCAACGCGGTCGGCGCCGGGCTGAACGAGGTGGGCCCGGCGCGCTCGCTCACCTTCTCCGGCGGCCGGGCCCAGCAGCACCAGACCGGCGCGCTGCCGCCGGGGCACTTCAACTCCGGCGTGCTGCTGATCGACATGGACCGGTGGCGGGCCGAGCGGGCCACCGAGCGGGCGGCCGAGCTGCACCGCACCTACGGCCGGGACCTGCCCAACATCGACCAGGACGTCCTCAACCACGTCTTCGCCGGCCGGTGGACGCCGTTCCCGGAGAAGTGGAACAAGCTCATCGAGCACTCGGTGCACGGGATCTTCGGCAACGGCCGGATGGACTACCTGACCCGGCCCGAGGGCATCGTGCACTACATCGGCGAGGCGAAGCCGTGGCACGACGCCTTCCCGGACAACCCGCTGCGCCGCCTCTACGAGGAGTACGCCTTCGCGGTGGCCCGCTGACGCGGCACCGCACCGCACACACCGGGGCGGGGGACGGTTCCTTCCGGGACCGTCCCCCGCCCCGGTCCGCGTCGTTCCCCGGTCCGCGTCGTCGGCGGTCGCGGTCAGGCGACGGCGGGTTCGACCTCGACGACGGTGGCCGCGACCCGCTCCGCCTCCCGTCGGATGGTCTCCCGGTGGACCGGGTCCAGCCGGCGCACGGCGGGCAGGAGGCGGCACTCGTCGACGCTGCCGTCGTCGTCCGGCAGGCCGACCCCGACCAGCGGCAACGCCCGCAGCCGGGCGCCGGGGTCGAAGAGCGCGGCCACCTCGGGTGCCGGGGTGTGCGCGGTCGCGTCCAGCGCCGCCCCGACGACCAGCAGGGTCCGGCCGTCGGCGGTGCCCCGGACCACCCCGAGCGTCCGGCCGTCGCCGGCCGCCCCGGCGACCTGCCGGCGCAGGTCGTCGTAGAGTTCGGCGGTCTCGAACCAGCCGTACGCGTAGGCCATCTCCAGGTCGAGCCGGGGCCACTTGCCGATGTAGTAGCGCCGGTTGGCCTGCGCCGAGCGCTCCTCCGCGCGGGCGTCGCGCGGGTGCGGCACGTGCAGCGCGAAGACGTCCCGGCACATCAGGATCGGGGTACCGGTGCGGTGGATCCGGAACGCCCACTCCTGGTCCTCGGCGCCCCACCCCTGGAACCCCTCGTCGAACCAGAGCCCGTGCTCGGTGACCAGGGAACGGGGCAGCGCCATCACGGCGGTCCGCGCGAAGGCCCACGGGAACCGGACGGTCGCCGGGGCGTACCGGCCGGTCCAGCGCCGGTCGAGCGGGGGCTCGCCGTCGGTGTCCAGCCCGGCGAGGACGTCCCGGTAGTGCGCCCACGGCGGCACCTCGACCGCGCCCAGGTCCTTCTCCATGATCTCGTCGTAGCCGGCCATCTGGCCGACCACGCAGACCCGCTGCCCGTGCGCGAAGTACCGCTGGTAGAGGTGCTCCAGGAAGTCCGCCGGGGCGGCCATGTCGGCGTCGAGGAGGACGACGACCCGGCCGGTCGCGTGGCGCAGCGCGAGGTTGCGGGCGCGGCTGGGGTTCCACTCGCCGTCGCGCATGACGGTGACCAGGTTCAGCCGGTCGGCGTGGGCGCGGGCGGCGGCCGCGTACTCGGAGCAGTGTTCGAGCGCGCCGACGACCACCTCGAACTCGCTGCGGTCCATGGTCTGCTCGGCGAGCGAGGCGAGCGCGATGTTCACGTTGCGCAGCCGCTGCCGGTACGGGATGACCACACTGCACTTCAGCTCGTTCATGACCACCTCACCGTCGTCGTCACCCACCACGGTAACCCTTGGCAAATCATGGCGCAATCAGACAACATCCTGGCAACACTTGTGCCTCGTTCGCGTGGCTGACGGCGGCGGGCCGCCGTAGGCTGGTCGGGAGGCCGGACCCCACCGGCCCGTGGTGCCACGCGAGAGTCGGGAGGCCGGTCACCATGTCCCACGAACGCGCCCCGCTGGCGTACCGCGACGTCCTCAACGACGCCCTGACCTGGGTCTGCGCCGCCCACGACGCCACCGGCCGCCGGGGCGTCTCAGCCGGCTACGACCTGCGTACCGGCTGGCAGCCGACGTACCCGGAGACCAGCGGCTACCTGATCCCCACCCTGCTGCGCGGGGCCACCGCCCTGGACCGGCCGGAACTCGCCGACCGGGCGGCGGAGATCGGCGAGTGGCTGCTCGACCTGCAACGCCCGGACGGGAGCTTCCCGGGCGGGACGGGCGTTGACGGCCCGCCGGTGGTCTTCGACACCGGTCAGATCCTGCTCGGCCTGCTGGCGCTCTGGCGGGCCACCGGCGAGCAGCCGCTGCTGGACACGGCGGTCGGGGCCGGGGACTGGCTGCTCGCCGCCCAGCAGCCGACCGGCGCCTGGCTGTCCCACTTCGACACCCCCAACACGTACTCGTCCCGGGTCACCTGGGCGCTGGCCGAGCTGTGGCGGGCCACCGGGGAGCCGGCGTACCTCGCGGGGGTCCGCCGCTCGCTGGACTGGCTGCTCGACCAGGTCCGGCCGGACGGCTGGATCGACGCGATGGCGTTCAGCGCCGACCACACCGCCTGGACGCACACCATCGGGTACGCGCTGCGCGGCCTGCTCCGCTGCGCGGACCTGGTCGCCACGGAGCTGCCCGAGCCGGCACGGCGCGGCGTCGACGCGGCGGTGGCCTGCGCGGTGCGCCTGGCCGCGCTCCGTACCGACCTGCACCCGCTGCTGCCCGGCGAGATCGGCCCCGGCTTCACCCCGCTGGTCGGCTACGCCTGCCTCACCGGCGACGCCCAGCTCGTCACGATCTGGCTGGACGTGGCCCGGCGCACCGGCGACGAGACGCTACGGGAGCGCTGCGGCGCGGTGCTCGACCGGTTGGCGCAGCTCCAGGTACGCCAGCCGCTGGAGCCGGCGACGGTCGGCGCGCTCGCCGGCTCCTGGCCGCTCAGCGGCGGCTTCGAGCCGCTCGCCTTCCCCAACTGGGCGGCGAAGTTCCTCGCCGACGCCGTCCTGGAACACGCCGCCGACGTCCGGCTCCGCCGAGCGGCCACCACCCCGGGCGGGCCCTGACCGACCCGGATTCCCCTGCTCTCAGGCGGGCGGCCCGTCCGCCGTAGCTGATCGCTGCGGTGGACGGGCCGCCGGTTGCTGGCCCGGTGGCCGTCACGGCCAGTCGATGTCCGAACTGGCGCAGGCGGCGACCGCAACCCCCACCGTGGCCGGCGTCGCTCCCCGTGGTCGTCTCCGGGCCGAGGCGGCGGAGACGAGAAGCGTGACGGCAAGGTAGGGGTGGATGAGCATCCGACTGACGCACCAGGTGACCATACCGATGTCTCTCCCCCGGACGGAACCACTTCCGTCGATGCTTGTCTCCCCGGGGGAGCACTCCTAAACAAGCGGTGACCGGTGGGTTCCAGAGATTCGGAAGCGTCCGGTCACGACCCCCGACCGGTCACCACGACCTGACACCCGGCTCAGGCGGGCCCCTCGTACTCGGTGAAGTGCCGCTCGGCGAAGAGCTCCGGCCACCGGCCGCCGTCCAGCCGCAGGTCCCGGGCCCGCTGGAGGGCGTACCGCCAGTACGGCTTCACGGGTGGCCAGCGCCGGCCCGTCTGACAGTACGACGAGTCGAGGAAGTACCGGTGGGTGCCCCGCCCCTCGGGCAGCGCCCGCCGGGCGTGGAAGAGCGCGGAGTGCAGGACCACGGTGGAGCCGACGGGCAGCCGGTCCAGCACCAGCTCGCCGGGGAGCGGGTCGGTGCCCCGGCCGGCGCGGGCGTCCTTCGCGGCCACCTCCCGGTGCGAGCCGGGCAGCACCACCAGCGAGGCGGTGTCCTCGGTGAGCCCGTCCAGGTAGTGCAGCGTGTGGATCATGGTGAACGTCCGGTCGGTTTGCGGGTGCTGCTCGTAGTCGTGGTGCCACGGCTTGCCCGGCCGGTCCGGCTCCTGCCGGTCGCTGTGCAGGTGGTGGAAGACGAAAGACGGCCCCATCAGCCGGGCCAGGAGCTCCAGCAGCGGCGGGTGCGCGATGAGCGCGCCGTGCGCGGGCAGTTCCAGCTCCAGCACGGGCGGCAGGCCGTTGGCGGCCGGGTCGACGGCGCAGGCGATGGAGCGGGCCCGCAGGCCCTCGTCCACCCAGCGGTCCACCTCGGGCCGCAGCCGGGTGACCAGGTCGTCGGGGAGGAAGCCGGGCAGGACCAGGAACCCGTCCCGGTGGAACTGCTCGACCTGCGCGGTGGACAGCGGCGCGGGGCCGGTGCGGGCGGGCGCGTCCGGGGTCAGGGCGCGAAGGGCCATGGTGGTGTCTCCGCTCTCGTCGTGACCGGCGCGGACGGGCGGCCCGCGCCGGTGCTCGTCAGGGATCGGTGCAGCCGGCGCCGGACGGGTCAGCGGGCCGACGTGGTCGCGGAAGGGGTCGGGGTGGCGAGCCGGCCGGCGGGCACGAAGCGGTACCCCCGGCCGAGCAGGCCCTCGATGACGGCCGGCAGCGCGTCGACGGTCTGCGACCGGTCGCCGCCGCCGTCGTGCAGCAGGATCACCGAGCCGGGGCGGGTCTGGTCGAGCACGATCCGGGCGATGGTCTCCGCGCCGGGCATCGCCCAGTCGAACGGCTCCACGTCCCAGAGCACCACCCGGGGCTCCAGCTCGGACAGCCAGCGCATCACCTGCGGGGTCCGTGACCCGTACGGCGGCCGGAACAGCGTGGGTACGCTGCCGCCGGCCCGCTCGACGGCCTCGGCGGTCCGCTCGACCTGCGCCACGAGCTGCGCGCGGGTCAGCTCCGGCAGGAACGGGTGCGACCAGGTGTGGTTGCCCAGCTCGTGCCCCTGTTCCCGCATCCGGGCCAGCTCGTCGGGGTGGCCCCCGGCGTGCAACCCGACGCAGAAGAAGGTCGCCGGCACGCCGTAGCGTTCCAGCACGTCGAGGACCCGGCCGGTGTACGGCGGCTGCGGACCGTCGTCGAAGGTCAGGGCGACCTCCGGCCGGTCGCGGTCACCGTGGCTGAGCACCCGCCCGGCGGCGGTGAGCGCGCCGAGCGCGTCGGCGCTCGCCGCGATGCCCGTCTCCAGGTCGTGCTCGCGCCCGGTCTGGGTGCCCCGGCGCGGGTCGAGGCGGGTCAGCGCGGCCAGGTCCCGCTGCGCGGCGCGGGCCAGCTCGGTCGCGGGCACCGAGCCGAACGCCGGCCGGGGCGGCAGCACCGGCGGGTCGGCCCGGTACACGGTCAGGCCGGCGGCCATCAGCCGGCCGTCGAGGATGCCGTTCGTGCTGTCCACGACGGTGACCTGGGCATCGCCGGTGGCCCCGAGGTGCCGGACCAGGTCGTCGATCCGGCCCCGGCCGAAGCGGGCGGTGGGGCGGGCGGGTCGGCCGGCCTCGTCCAGGACGTCGACCGTGTAACCGTCGGCGCCCCAGGCGACTCCCGAGTACAACATGTCGGTCTCCTCCCTCTCAGGCCGGTCCGGGCAGCGCGGCCAGCAGCCGGTCCACCAGCGCGTCGGCGCCCGCGTCGTCGATGACCAGCGGCGGGACCGCCAGCACCGCCGCCCCCTGCCGGCGCAGCAGCAGCCCGTTGGCGCGGGCCCGGGCCAGCACCGCGAGCGCGGCGTCCTCGGTGGTCATCTCCAGCACCACCACCAGTCCCAGCCGGCGCACGTCGACGACCTCACCGGTGCCGGCCAGGTGCGCCACCCGGGCGGCCATCCGCCCGCCGAGCCACTCGGCCCGCTCGACCAGGTTCTCCTTCTCCAGCACGTCGAGCGTGGCGAGCGCCGCCGCGCAGGCCACCGCGTGCCCGGAGGTGGTGTGGCCGTACCGCAGGCCGCCGATGACCGGGTCGGCGGCGAACCCCTCGTAGACGTGCTCACCGGCGGTCACCGCGGCGATCGGCACGTACCCGCCGGCCAGCCCCTTGCTGGAGACCACCACGTCGGGGGCGACCCCGTCCCGGGCGCAGGCGAACATCGCGCCGGCCCGCCCGTACGCGGTGAAGACCTCGTCGACGACGAGCAGGGTGCCGGTCGCGTCGCAGAGCGCGCGCAGCCCCGCCAGGAAACCCGGCGGCAGCACGACCCCGCCGCCGACGTTGAGGAACGGCTCCACCACGACGGCGGCCGGTGGATCGGCCGGATCGGCCCCGATGGCCCGCTCGAAGGCGTCGAGCAGCACCGGCAGCGCCTCCGGCCGGCGCAGGTCCCGGGGCGGCAGCGGCAGGTCGACCAGGGTCACCGGCAGCGGCGCGGTCATCGGGTGCCGACACCGGGGCAGGTCGGACAGGCTCCGGGCGAGCACCGTGGCGCCCTGGTACCCCCGGGCGAAGGCGACGATGCGGGACCGTGGCCGGCCCTGGTGCGCGGCGTGGCCCACGGCCATCAGCACGGCCGCGTCGAACCCCTCCGACCCGCTGTTGACGAAGAGCGTCCGGGTCAGCGGCGCGGGCAGGTACGAGGCGATCCGCTCGGCCAGCGCGCCGGCCAGGTCGTGGCTGGTCAGCGAGACGTCCACGTGGTGCAGCCGGCCGGCCTGCTCGGCGACCGCGCGGGTCACCTCCGGATGGGCGTACCCGCAGGTCGAGTTCAGCGCCGATCCCTCGATGTACTCCCGGCCGTCGATGTCCCACACCCGGTACCCGCTGGCGTGGGTGAACATCGCGGCGGACCGGTCGGCGCCGACCGGGGTCCAGGTGTGCCAGACGTGTCGCCGGTCGCGTTCGCGGACCACGTCCGGGTCGGCGTACCGGGCAGCGGCGACTGCCGCGTCGATGGGGCCCATCTCCTGCTCCTTCGTGGGGGTGTCGGCCGGGGCCGCGGGATGCGCCAGGACGGCCGGCGGCGGGGCGGGTGCCGGGGCGGCCACCGGCGGCGGCCGGGGACGCGCCGCGCTGCGGGCACGTCGGCGCGGGGTACGGCGCGGGTACGGTCACCGGCGGGCAGCATCTTGGCAACTATGTGCCTACGATGTTACCAGACTTGCCAGAACCGTCAGGGTCGCCGACCGGGAGCCAGCCCCGCGAACCCCTGAACGCGCACCCCGGGCGCACCTGGGGGCCATGACACGATTTGTCAAAAGGGGTACCGGTTGGTCATACTGTGGTCACGACGACACCGTGTCCGGTGGCCGTCGACCGAGGGTGACGCCCTCGCCCGACGGCACAGTCGCGAGGGGTACACCCCCCCCTGGTTTCGCAGAGGATGACATGCTCGAACAACCGGCTTTCGGTCAACGTCTCCGGGCGCTGCGGGTGAAGCAGGGCTTGTCGCAGGCCACGCTCGCCGGCGACGGAATGTCCACCGGCTACCTGTCCCGGCTGGAGTCCGGTGCCCGCCGGCCGACCAGCCGGGTCGTGGCCCACCTGGCGGAACGCCTCGGCGTGCCGACCTCCGAGTTCGAGGTGCCCGCCGAGGCCGGGCCGGGCGCCGCGCAGACCTCGTCGCTGGCCCAGATCCTCGCCGCGGTCATCTCCGCCACCCCCGACGACGACCTGGGCGAGTGCCTCGCCGCCGCGCTGCGCACCGACGACCGGTGGGACGCGGCCCTGCGCTGGCAGGCGTTGTGGCTGCTGGCCCAGCTCCGCGACGGGCAGGGCCGGCACGAGGAGGAGCACGACCTGCTCACCGAGCTGACCCAGCTCAGCGACCAGCTCGGCACCCCGGCGCTGCGGGTCCGGGCACGCACCCAACTGTCCCGCTGCGCCCGGGTGCTCGGCGACAACGCCGCCGCCCGGGAGCACGCCCAGCAGGCCCGCCCGCTCGCCGCCGACCTGTCGGTGGCCGACCGGGCCGGCGTCCTGCACGCCCTCGTCTCCGCCGAGGCGGAGCTGGGCCTGCTCGCCGACGCCCGGGCGCACGCCGACGAACTCTGCGCCCTCACCGCCGCCGCACCCGGCACCCTGCGGGTCGAGGGGCTCTGGGCGGCGGCGACGGTCCTCATCCGACAGGGCGACCACGCCACCGCCCAGGAGGTGCTGGAGCAGGCGCTGACCGGGCTCGACAGCCGGCAGGACCTGACCCTCTGGGTCCGGCTACGGCTCGCCGCCGCCTCGCTGTACCTCCAGAGCACCCCACCCCTGACCGACCGCGCCCAGGCGTACCTCGACGAGGTGGCACCCGCCCTCGACCTGGTCGGCACCGAGCTGCACCAGCAGCAGTTGCTGACCCTCCGCGCGCACCTCGCGTTCGAGTGCGGCCGGCTCGACGAGGCGCGGGAGATCTGCGCCCGGATCGAGGAGCAGGAGCTGCTGCTCTCCTTCCGCGACCGGACCCGGTTCCGGGCCCTCTGCGCCCGGCTGCACGTCCTCGACGGCGACCGGGCCGGCGGCATCGAAACCCTCCAGCAGCTCGCCGAGCAGGCCCAGGCCGCGCGCAACGCCGAGCTGGCCGCCGAGATCTGGCGGACCCTCGCGGAGACCCTCGCGCAGGGGTACCCGCCGACCGCCGCCCCGGCCGCGCCCCGGCGGAGCAGCGGTCGGTCCGGCCGCACCCGCTGACCCCACCCACCCCGCTCACCCGCCCACCCACGGCTGGCAGCCCGGTCACGGCTGGCGCCCGGCTGCGCGGGGGCCGGTCCGTCGTCACCCGACGATCGGCCCCGGGCTGGCTGCCCGGGACCGATCGCCCTGGTCGAGCGGGTTGCGCCCGGAGCGGTCCGGTCGCACCGGCGGTGCTCAGCGCCGCCGGCCGCTGCGGTCCAGCAGGCGGCGCAGCCAGTCCTCCCGGGCCCGCTTGGCGGTCCGGGAGACGACCGCCTCCGGCACCCACTCGTCGAAGCTGTGGAAGGCACCGGACCAGACGTGCAGTTCCGCCTCGCCGCCGGCCTGCCAGATCCGGGTGGCGTAGTCGACCGCCTCGTCCCGCAGCGCCTCCACGGACCCGACGTCGACGAAGGCCGGCGGCAGGCCACCGAGGTCTTCGGCCCGCGCCGGGGCGGCGTACGGCGAGACGTCGGGGGTGCCCCGGCGCGCACCGAGCAGGGCCGTCCAGCCGTACCGGTTGGAGGTGCCGTCCCAGAGCCCGGCGTGGGCGAGTTGGGTCTGGGACGGGGCGGCGCAGCGGTCGTCGAGCATCGGGCACTGGAGCATCTGCCCGAGCAGGCGGGGACCGCCCCGGTCCCGGGCCAGCAGCGCCAACCCGGCGGCCAGGCAGCCGCCCGCGCTGTTCCCGCTGACCACGATCCGCTCCGGGTCAAGGCCCAGCTCGGCCGCGTGGCGGGCGGTCCAGAGCAGCCCGGCGTAGCAGTCGGCCAGCGGCGCGGGGTCGGGGTGCTCCGGGGCCAGCCGGTACTCCACCGCCACCACGGCCAGGCCGAGCGGCTGCGCGCGGTCCAGTTCGTCGGCGAGTTCGACGGTCCGGGTGCCCCCGGCGACCATGCCGCCGCCGTGGGTGTTGTAGATGACCGGGTACGGCCCCCGCACCCCGGTCGGCCGGCAGACCAGCAGCCGGATGTCGGGCGCGCCCGGCGGGCCGGGCACGGTGAGTTCCGTCAGGTCGAACGCGCCGTCGCGGCGGATCTCGTCGTCGGTCAGGCGGCCCGCCGCCGTCCTGGCCCGCCGGTCGGCGACCAGGTCCGGGCCGAGGGGGCCGGGCAGCCCGGCGAGGATCCGCGCCAGCGGCCCGGCCAGCTCGTGGTCCACCGGCGGGGGTGTTGCCTGGTCGGTCGCCGGGGGCACCGGTGCGGGTGCCGCCGGCCGGGTCGGTGCGCTCATCGGCC
The DNA here is from genome assembly GCF_050410825.1 of Micromonospora fluostatini. Classification (NCBI taxonomy): domain Bacteria; kingdom Bacillati; phylum Actinomycetota; class Actinomycetes; order Micromonosporales; family Micromonosporaceae; genus Micromonospora; species Micromonospora fluostatini. Next base: position 7,059,553 of record NZ_CP191251.1, on the reverse strand, counting down.
CACCTCCGCCAGGTCGGTCAACAGCCCGTACGGCGGCCGGTCGACGAGGTAGAAGTGGTGCCCCGGGACGACGTGCTCGCGGAACCCCGCGTCGGTCAGCTCCGGCCACGGCCGGCGGTCGGCGTCGCCGTCGACGTCCCCGACGATCGTGGTGATCGGGCAGTGCAGCACCGGTCCGGTGCGGTGCGCGTACCCGTGGAACATCTCGCCGTCGCTGCGGATGTAGGGCAGGACCAGCTCCTGGAAGAACGGGTCGGCCAGCATCTCCGGATCGGTGCCGCCCAGCGCGGCCAGCCGCAGGGCGAGGTCGTCGCCGTCGGAGTCGGCCGGCGCGGGGGGCGGCAGGGGCGCGGCGCGGGAACCGGAGGCGACCAGGTGCGCCGGCCGTACCCCGCGCGCCTGGAGGGCGCGGGCGGTCTCCAGCGCGACCACCGCGCCCATACTGTGTCCGAACAGGACCAGCGGCAGGTCGTCCAGCCCGGCCAGCGCGGCGGCGATCTGCCCGCCCAGCCGGACCAGGTCGGTCGGGGCCGGCTCGTCGATCCGTTCCGCCCGCCCCGGGTACCGCACGCCGAGCACGTCGGTGCCGGGCAGGTGCCGGCCCCACTCCCGGTAGAACGAGGCGGAGCCGCCCGCGTGCGGGAAGGCGATCAGCCGCCGGTGCGCGTCCGGGCACTCGACGGCCCGGTGCAGCCAGAGGTCACGCTCGGCGGTCATCAGGCACGCTCCCGGGTCGCGGCCTGGCGGCGGGCCCGGACGGCCTGCGTCCGGCGGGCGACCGCCTGGGCCCGGCGGGCCACCGCCTGCGACCGGTCGGGGCGGGCCCGTCCGGCCGGGCTCCCACCGCCGACCAGGTCGGCCTGCGCCTGCACCGTGGGGTGCTGGAAGAGCGCCACCACGGACGGCCGGACCCCGGTGTGCCGTTCCAGGGCGTCCTGGAGCTGGAACATGGCCAGCGAGTGCCCGCCGAGGTCGAAGAAGTTCGCGTCCGCCGGGACCTCACCGACCTTGAGCACCTCGGACCAGGCCGACGCCACGGCCGTCGTGGCGGTCGGGCCGGTCGCCACCGGGCCCGCCGGTCGCGGTCCGGGTTCCGGCTCGTCGGCGGCGGCGCGCAACTGCTCCCGGTCCACCTTGCCGCTGAAGGTGAGCGGGAAGTGCGCCAGCAGGCGGATCCGGCCGGGCACCCACGCGCCCGGCACCCGTCCGGCCAGCTCCCGCCGTACCGTCTCGGCGTCGGTGCCGGCGTCGGCCTGGACGAAGCCCACGAGGGTGGCGTACCCGCTGTCGGGCACCACCACCGCGTCGCGTACCCCCGGCACGGCGCGCAGCGCCGACTCGACCGCGCCCAGCTCGATCCGGTGGCCCCGGATCTTGACCTGGTGGTCGCGGCGGCCGACGAAGTGCAGGGTGCCGTCGGGGTTCCAGCGGGCCCGGTCGCCGGTGCGGTACATCAGCGCGGAACCGTCCGCCACGAACGGGTCGGGGAGGAAGGCCCGCGCGGTGGCGTCCGGCCGGCCGACGTAGCCGGCGGAGACCCCCGCCCCGCCGACGTGGATCTCCCCCTCGTCACCCGTCGGCACCGGCCGCCCGTCGTCGTCGAGCAGGTAGATCCGGGTACCCGGGACGGGCCGCCCGATCGACACCGGGCCGGGCGCGGTCAGCCGGTGGTACGTGCACCAGACGGTGGCCTCGGTCGGGCCGTACTCGTTGACCAGCGCCACCGCGCCGGGGCGGGCGAAGTGCCGGTCGACGAGGGGCTGCGGCAACGGCTCACCGGCGACCACCACGGTCTCCAGGGTGGCCAGCGCGTCGTCGCCGGCCCGGTCGGCCGCGTCGAGCAGGACCCCGTACAGCGACGGGACGCAGAGCGTCTGCGTGACGCCGTGCCGGCGGATCAGGTCGACCAGGCGCTCCGCGTCGCGTACCTCGTCGCGGCCGGCGACGACCAGGGTGCCACCGGCGGTCAGGGTGCCCCACAGCCCGGCCACCGACGAGTCGAAGGCCAGCGGGGAGACCAGCAGGAAGACCGGGGCACCGGGGTAGACCAGGCGGCGGGCCAGGGTGGCGGCGGCGAGGTGGGCGTGGTTGACCCGGACGCCCTTGGGCTCGCCGGTGCTGCCCGAGGTGTAGATCAGGTACGCCGCGTCGTCGCCGTGGACCGGCCCGCCGGCAGCAGCGGCCGCGACCGTGCCCACTGGTGCCGCCGTACCGACTGGTGCGGCCGTGCCGGCGGGGACGACGGGGACGGTGAGCGCGCCGAGCCGGGCGGCGTCCCCGTCGTCCCCGGTGACCACGGCGTCGACCCGGGCGTCGGTCAGCACGTCGGCGATCCGCCGGTCCGGCCAGCTCGCGTCGACCGGCACGTACGCGGCGCCGCAGCGCAGGATGCCGACGACGGCGGCGACCATCGCCGGGCAGGGCTCGGTGAGGACACCCACCCGGGCCCCGCGCCCGACCCCGGCGGCGGTGAGGTCGGCGGCGATCCGCCCGGCCCAGGCGTCCAGGTCGCGGTACGTCACCGGGCCGGTGTGGGCCTGGAGGGCGGGGTGGTCGGGCCGGTCGACGGCGAACCGGGCGACCGCCTCGTGCACCGGCTCCCGGCCGGTCTCCGGCAGCGGCTCGCCCCGGCCGAGGGCGATCGGGTCGGTGCCCGGATGCTCCGGGACGGCCGGGGCACGCAGGGTGCCCGGATGCTCCGGGACGGCCGGGGCACGCAGGGTGTCCGGCTGGTCGGGGAGGGCCGGGGCACGCAGGGTGTCCGGCTGGTCGGTGGAGCGCATGGCATCTCCTCACGTCGTCACGGATGGTCCGGCGTCCGGTGGCTGCCGGACCGGGCCGCACGACCGCCCCGGGGCGGAACGGGGCCGGGTGGCCGGCGGTCAGCGGTCGGTCGGCGGTCAGCGTTCTCGGTGGTCGGGTGGCCGGCGGTCGGGCGGTCGGGCGGTTGACGGTCTGTGGTCGGGCGGTGGGCGGGCCGAGGGTCAGGATTCGGGCCGGGCGCGGTCGCGCCGGAGCGCGTCGCGCACCACGGCGGTCTGTCGGCCCAGGGTGCGGCCGGCGAGCATCTCCCGCAGCGGCACCCGCAGGCCCAGTTCCTCGTGGACGCGGCGGGCGAGCTGCGTGATGAGCAGCGAGTCCCCGCCGAGGGCGAAGAAGTCGGAGTCGTCGGTCAGGTCGGTGTGACCGAGCACCTCGGCCCAGAGCTTCGGCACCAGCACCGCCGGATCGGGCCCACCGGCACCGGACCGCTGCGGCCGGTCGCCCCCGGCACGCTCCCTGACGGCATGCTCGGTGCCGGCAGGATCGGTGCCGGCAGGATCGGTGCCGGCAGGATCGCTGCCGGCCCGGTCGGTGGCGGCACGGTCGGTGGCGGCACGGGCGGCGGGCGGGGTCGCCTCCGGGGCCAGCCACCGGCGACCACCGAAGGCGTACCCGGGCAGGTGCGCCAGCCGCCCGTCGGCCCCGCCGAGCAGCACTGCGGGGACGGGCTGCCCCCAGGTCCAGAGGGTGCCCAGGGCGGCCAGTACCTCCCCCTCGGGGCGGTCGGTGCGCAGCGGGCACAGCGGCACGGCGGGCAGCCCGGCCGCCTCGGCCAGGCCGGTCAGCACCCGGCCCGGTCCCACCTCGACGGCCACGCACCCGGGCAGCGTGGCCAGCGTGTCGGCGAGCGCGTCGGCGAACCGGACCGGCCGGCGGGCCTGCGCCACGTACGACCGCGCGTCGACCGGCTCCCCCGGCTGCACCAGCCGGCCGTCGAGGTTGCTGGCGTACGGCACGGCCGGCGGCTGCGCCCGTACCCCGTCGAGGGCACGGTCCAGGGCCGGCAGGGCCGGTTCGACCAGGGCGCTGTGGAAGGCGTGGCTGGTCCGCAGCACCCGGTGGAACACCCGGTCGCCGAGCCGGTCGGCGAACCGGCGTACCTCCTCGACGGTGCCGGCGACGGTGCAGCCGTCGGCGCTGTTCACGGTCGCCACCGCCAGCTCCGCGCCGGTCTCGGCGAGCAGCTCGCGGGCGGTGTCCGGGTCGCAGCCGAGGGCGAGCATGGCGCCGGGTGGGCAGTCCTGCATGGCCCGCCCCCGGGCGGCCACGAATCGGGCCGCGTCGGTCAGCCCGAAGGTCCCCGCCAGGCAGGCCGCGGTGAGTTCGCCGAGGCTGTGCCCGACCAGGGCGGCCGGGGCGACGCCGAGCGCGGTCAGCGCCCGGCCGGCGGCGTACCCGACGGCGAAGAGCGCCGGCTGGGCGAGGGCGGTGGCGGCCAGCTCGTCGGCGGGGGCGTCGGGGTCGTGGAGCGCCCGGCGCAGCCGGGCGGACAGGTCGGCGTCGAACGCGGCGAGGCACTCGTCGAGGTGGTCGGCGAAGCCGGGGAGCGCCCCGGCCAGCGGCGCGGCCATGCCCGGCTGCTGGGTGCCCTGCCCGGGGAGGAGGTACACCACCGGGGCGGGCCCGTCGACCGGCGCGCGGCCCCGCAGCGCCCCGGTGCCGCCGGTGAGCCGGTCGGCCACCTCGGCGGCGGTCCGCCCGGTGACGGCCAGCCGCTCGGGCAGCGCCGCCCGGCCGGCGGCCAGGGTGTACGCCACGTCGGCCAGGTCCGGCCCGGCCCGGTGCAGGTGTTCGGCGAGCCGCGCGGCGGTACGGGTCAGCGCCTCGCCGTCGGCGGCGGATAGCACCACCAGGCGCTCCCGTTCGGGACGCGGCGGTACGGCCGGCGGCACCGGCGGCTGCTCGACGATCACGTGCGCGTTGGTGCCACCGATGCCGAACGAGCTGACCCCGGCGCGGCGCGGCTGCGGGCCGGACCAGGCAGCCGCCTCGGTGGGCACGTACAGCGGGGAGTTGTCGGCCTCCAGCAACGGGTTGAGCGCGGTGAAGCCGGCGACCGGGGGCACCACCCCCTCCCGCACCACCCGCAGCGCGCGGACCAGCCCGGCCAGCCCGGACGCCGAGTCGAGGTGACCGATGGCGGCCTTCAGCGCGCCGACGGCCACCTGACCCGGCCGGGCTCCGGCGGCGGTGAGGGCGGCGCTGGCGGCGGCCCACTCGATCGGGTCGCCGACCCGGGTGCCGGTGGCGTGCGCCTCCAGGTAGCCGATGCTCTCCCCGCCGACGTCGGCGCTGGCGAGGGCGGCCCGGATCACCGCCTCCTGACCGGTCACCGAGGGCGCGTAGTAGCCGGCCTTCGCCGCGCCGTCGTTGTTGACCGCCGTGCCGAGCAGGACGCCGTAGGGCTCGGGGCCGTCGTCGAGGGCGTCGGCGAGGCGGCGGAGCACCACGGCGACCACCCCGGAGCCGGCCACCACCCCGTCGGCGGCGGCGTCGAACGGCCGGCAGTTCCCGGAGACGGACTGGATCCCGCCGGGTACGTGCAGGTGCCCGGCCTGCGGGAAGTCGATGCCGGCGGCGATCACCACGGCCTGGTCGCACTCCCCGCCCAGCAGCGCCTGCACCGCCAGGTGCACCCCGACCAGCGACGAGGAGCAGGCGGTCTGCACGCCCAGCGCCGGCCCGGTCAGGCCGAGCTTGTACGAGATCAGGCTGGCGACGAAGTCCGGTTCGGTGCCGTGCAGCGCCTGGTCGAGGGTGAGCGGGTCCAGCGGCCCGTTGGCGAGCATCGCCCGCAGGTAGCCGCTGCCGCTGCCGGAGGCGTACACGCCGGTGGGGCGGTCGGCGGCGGCAGGGCCGGCGGTGCCGGCGTCCTCCAGGGCGGCCCAGGCCGTCTCCAGCATCAGCCGGTGCTGGGGGTCCATCAGCTCGGCGTCGCGGGCGCTGACCCGGAACAGCGTGTGGTCGAAGCGGTCGGCGTCGGCGAGGTGGCCCCGCGCCGGCACGTAGTCCGGGTCGTCGGCGAGGGCCGTCGGCACCCCGGCGGCGAGCAGGTCGGCGCGGTCGAGGCGGGTGGTGAGCACCCGGCCGGCCAGCGTGGCGGCCCACCAGTCGTCGAGGTCGGTCACGCCGGGCAGGCGGGCGTGCACACCGGTGACGGCGATGTCGAGTGATCGGTCTCGGCTCATGTCCTCACCTTCGACGCGGGTCCGGGGTACGGCCGCCGCTCGGCACAGCGGTCACTCCAGGTTGCCGCATTAGGCAAACTCTGGCAACGTGTGAGGCACACTTGGCAATGTTGATGCGTGGTGTCGATGCCCGAGCCGATGGGACGAGATGCCTGACACGTGCGAGACGGGAGGGGAACACGTGCAGCCAGCCCCCAGGTGGACCGCCGGGCCACCGTCCACGCCGGCCGACGAGGGCCTGCACCAGCGCGTGGCCCACACCGCGCGCCACCGGCCCGAGGCCACCGCCCTGGTGGCCGGTGACCGCCGGATCAGCTACGCCGACCTGGACCGCACCGCCGACGCCTGGGCCGCCGCGCTGGTCGCGGCCGGGGTCGGGCCGGGCGACCGGGTGCCGGTGCTGCTGCCCCGCGGCGCCGACCTGGTCACCGCGCTGCTCGCGGTGCTCAAGACCGGCGCCGCGTACGCGCTGCTCGACCCGGCCTGGCCGGCCGCCCGGCTGGCCGAGGTCACCGACGTCCTGGCCGCGCCGCTGCTGGTCGCCCCCGCCCCGGTGACCGGGGTCGCGCGGCCGGTGTGGACCCCGCCGGCCGGCCCGGTGACCCCGCCGCCCGGCTTCCGGCCCGCGCAGGTCGACGGCGACGCCCCCGCCTGCGTCTTCTTCACCTCCGGCACCACCGGCCGGCCCAAGGGCGCGCTCACCCCGCACCGGGCCACCGCCCGCCTCTTCGCTCCCGACACCTTCGCCACCTTCGACGCGCAGACCGTGGTCCCGCTCGCCGCGCCGGTGCCGTGGGACGCCTTCTCCCTCGAACTCTGGGCCGCCCTCTACCACGGCGGCACATCGGTCGTGGTGACCGAGCCGTACCTGACGGCGGGGGCGCTGCGGGAGGCCGTCACCCGGCACGGGGTGACCACCGCCTGGCTGACCAGCAGCCTGTTCAACATGGTGGTCGACGAGGACCCGGCCGCGTTCCGGGGGCTGCGCCAGCTCATGATCGGCGGGGAACGCCTCTCCCCCGACCACGTCGCGCGCTTCCTGCGGCAGCACCCGGAGGTGCTGCTGCTCAACGGGTACGGCCCGGTGGAGAGCACGGTCTTCACCACCACCCACCGGATCACCCCGGCGGACTGCGCGCGCCCCGACGGCGTGCCGCTGGGCCGGCCGGTCCCCGGCACCGGGGTGCACGTGCTCGACGGCGACCGGCCGTGCGCCGTCGGCGAGGTCGGGGAGATCTGCGTGACCGGCGACGGGCTGGCCCTGGGCTACGTCGGCGACCCGGCGCTGACCGCCGGGAAGTTCGTCACGCTGCGCCTCGACGGCCGGCGCGTGCGCGCGTACCGCACCGGTGACCTGGGCGTCCTCGACAGCGACGGGCTGCTGCACTTCCGGGGCCGGGCCGACCGGCAGGTGAAGCTGCGCGGGCACCGGATCGAGCCGGCCGAGATCGAGCGGCGGCTGCTCGACCTGCTGCCGGTGCGCGCCTGCCGGGTGCTGGTGGACCGCCCCGCCGACGCCGAGCCGAAGCTGCTCGCCTGGTGCGTGCCGCAGCGCGCGGGCGACCGGCTCGCCGACGCGCGTGACGTGCTCCGGGCCGCGCTGCCCGGGTACCAGGTCCCGGCCGAGGTGCTGACCGTCGCGGCGTTCCCGGTCACCCCGCAGGGCAAGCTGGACGAGCGGGCGTTGCTGGCCGGGTACCGTGCCGAGCCCGCCACCGAGGCCGGGGCCGGGGCCGCCGCCGGGGGCGGCGGGTACACGGGTACCACGGCGGTGGTCGCCGAGGTGGTCGCGGCCGTCCTCGGACGGGCCACCGTCCCCGCCGACGTGCCCTTCGCCGCCCTCGGCGGCACCTCACTGGACGCCGGGCGGGTCTGCGCCCGGCTCGCCGCCCGGCTGGACCGCCCCGTCCCGCTGGCCCGCCTCGCCGCGCACCCCACCGTCGCCGCCCTCGCCGGCTGGCTCGACGACACCCCGCCACCGGAGCGCACCGGGGCCGAGCCGGATCCCGGCCTCGTCCCGCTCACCCCGCTCCAGTTGGTGTACCTGACCCGGCACCTGCTCGACCCCACCGACCTCACCTCGCACTGCCTGCTGACCTGGGTGGTGGCGGGCGACCTGGACCAGGCGGCGCTGGCGACGGCGGTCGGCGCGGTGCACGCCCGGCACGAGGCACTGCGCGCCGCGTACCTGGCCGACCCCCGGCCCGTCGCCCAGGTCGTCGACCTGGCCCCGCCACCGGTGGAGGCGCTGCCCGCGCAGCCGTCGGTCGCGGCGGCGGTCGGTGCCCTGCGCACCCTGTTCGGCACCGAACTGCTGATCGGTGAGGCCGACGTGTGGCGGGTCGCGGTCGTACCGGCCGGGCCGGTGACCGTGCTCGGCGTGGTCGTGCACCACATCGCCTTCGACGGCTGGTCCGAGGCGGTCCTCGCGCGGGACCTCGCGGCGGCGTACAACGCCGCCCGGCGGGGCACCGCGGCACCGGACACGCCCGCGCCGCCGTCGCTGGCCCGGACCCACCGCGACCACCTGGCCCGGCTCGCCGACAGCGGGCTGGACACGCACCGGGAACGGCGTCGCGCCGAACTGGCCGGGGTGCCGGCGATCCGCTGGCCGGGGTACCCGGGCCCGGCCGACGGCGGCGAGCCCGGACTGATCGAGGTGCCGTTGTCCCCGGCGGTGGTGGCCGGGGTCGACGCGCAGGCGCGGGCCGCCGGGGTGAGCCGCTTCGTCGTGCTGCTGCGCCACCACGGCGCGGCCCTGGCCGAGGTCACCGGGGAACGGGACCTCGCGGTCGGCGTGCCGGTCGCCCAGCGGCACGGCGCCGGCTCGGAGCTCGCCGTCGGCTGCCACCTCACCATGCTCTGCGTCCGGCTGCGCGGGGCGGCCCTCGACGACGGGCCGGCCGCCACCCGGGCCGTCGGCGAGGCGTTCGGCGCCGCGTTCGCCGCCCAGGACGTGCCGTTGCAGGACCTGCTGCGGATGGCCGACCTGCCGGGCGGGCACCGCCCGCCGCTGTTCCAGACCCTCTTCGCGCTCCAGGACAACGCCCCGCCCACGCTGGCGCTCGACGGGGCGGAGGCCACCTTCGTCCGCCAGCCGTACCTGGACCTGCCGCTGGAGCTGCACACCGAGCTGTGGCCCGAGGCGGACGGCGGGTTGCGGCTGACCGTCTGGTACCGGCGCGACGCGGTCGCCGGCTCGTGCGCCCGCGAGCTGGCCAAACGGTTCGAGGAACGGCTGCACACCGGCTCCCCGGGAGGCTTCCGATGATCGTCACCGTTCCCGGCCGGCCGGTTCCGTCACCGGCCGCCGCGCCGGCCGAGGACCCGCGTCCGGAGTTGCTCGTCGACGCGGACCTGCACGCGCACGGCGACCCGCACGGCATCTGGCGGTGGCTGCGCCGGCACGCCCCGGTGCACCGGCACCCGGCCGGAGAGCTGCCCGCGTTCTGGTCGCTCAGCCGGTACGCCGACGTCCGCGCCGTCTACCGCGACCCGGAGACGTTCAGCTCCCGGCACGGGGTGCTGCTGCGCCCGGTGGCGCTCGGCGAGGACCCGGGCGGCGGGATGACCCTCGCGCTGACCGACCCGCCCCGGCACAGGCAGTTGCGCGCGGTGGTCGCGGACTGGTTCACCACCCGGGCGGTGCGCTCGCTGGAGGGCACGGTCCGCACCTGCGTCCGCGACGTGCTCGCCCGCGCGTACGAGCAGGGGCGCTGCGACTTCGTGCACGACGTGGCGGGCCGGCTCTCCATGCACGTCATCGGCACCATCATGGGGGTGCCGGAACGCGACCACGAGAACCTGTTCCGCTGGACCAACGAGGCGTTCGAGGCGGGCGTCTCGCTGGCCGCGCACCACGAGCTGATGCGGTACTTCATCGACCTGATGGAGCGGCGGATCGCCGAGCCGACCGACGACCTGGTCAGCATGATGGCCGGCGGGACCCTCGGCGACGACCTCCTCACCGAGGAGGAGATCCTGCTCAACTGCGAGAACATCATCGGCGCGACGGAGAACGGGCGGCTCGCCGTCGCCGGTGGGATGCAGGCCTTCCTGACCCACCCGGACCAGTGGGAGCGGCTGCGCGCCGACCGGGACCTGCTGCCCGGCGCGATCGAGGAGATCCTGCGCTGGACGTCCAGCGCCACGCACAGCATGCGCACCGCCACCCGGGACTGCGAGGTCGCCGGCCAGCGGATCGCCGCCGGGGACCGGGTGGTGCTCTGGGTACCGTCGGCCAACCGGGACGAGACCGTCTTCGCCGACCCGTACCGGTTCGACGTGGGGCGCAGCCCCAACCGGCACCTCGCCCTCGGCATCGGCGAGCACGTCTGCATCGGCGGCACGCTCGCCCGTACCCAGCTCCGGATCCTGCTGACCGAACTGCTGGACACCGCCGGCCGGATCGAGCCGGCCGGCCCGGTGCACCGGGTCCGCTCCATCGCGGTCGCCGGCCCGGAACACCTCCCCCTGCACATCACCCCCCGCTGACCGGCACCACCGGTGAGCGGTGGCGGTTTCCCGACACGCCGGGGAGCGCGTCGGGAAACCGCCACCGCCCCGACCGGCGGACTCCGCCGGTCGGGGTCACTGGGCGTCGCGCCAGGCGAGCCAGCGGCGCAGCAGGGTGAGGTCGTAGTCGGGGCCGTCGACGCCGAGGGTGAACAGGGTGACGCCGAGGTCGCGCAGCTTCGGCCCGAGGTCGTCGGGCTCGCCTGCCGGGGAGGGGCCGCCGCCGACGCTGCCGGAGATCTCGATCTCGGCCGGGTCGCGGCCCACCGCCGCGCAGTGCTCACGCAGCACGTCCGCCTTGTGCCGCAGGGTGTCCGGGTCGCCGAAGGAGTGCCAGATGTCGGCGTGCCGGGCGACCAGCCGCAGGGTCCGGCGTTCCCCGCTGCCGCCGATGAGCACCGGCATCCGCCGTACCGGCGGCGGGTTCAGCGCGGCCAGCCGCGCCTCGATCCGGGGCAGCGCGCGGGTCAGCTCGTCGAGGCGTCGCGCGGGCGTGGTCAGCTCGTAGCCGTATTCGGTGAAGTCCCGGTCGTACCAGCCGGAGCCGAGGCCGAGGATCACCCGGCCGCCGCTGACGTGGTCGACGGTCCGGGCCATGTCGGCGAGCAGGTCGGGGTTGCGGTAGCCGGTGCAGGAGACCAGCGGGCCCAGCTCCATCCGGGAGGTGGCCTCGGCCCAGGCGGCCAGCATCGTCCAGCACTCGAAGTGCCGCCCGGCGGGGTCGCCGTCGAGCGGGAAGAAGTGGTCCCAGGTGAAGAGCACGTCCACGCCCAGCTCCTCGGCCCGCGCCACGGTCTCGCGGATCCGGGCGTACTCGGCGTGCTGGGGCTGGAGTTGCAGGGCGACACGAAGTGGTCTGGTGGTGGTCACGGTCGTCTCCTCGTCGACGGCGGCAGGGGGCGGCCCGGGGTCAGGCGGGGAAGAGGGCGTCGAGGTGGGCGTTGCGGAACCTGCCGGCCGGGTCGAGGCTCGCGGCCAGCTTCCGGAAGTCCTCGGCGCGTTCGTACCCGGCGGCGATCCGCGCCGGGTCGGCGGCGCCGAGCTTGCCCCAGTGCGGGCGGGCGCCCAGCGGCAGCAGCAGTTCCTCCACGGCCCGGATCACCGGCGGCACCGCCACCGGGTCGTCGGCCCAGGTGAAGTGGACGGTCACGCTGTCGCGCCGGTACGCGGGGCTGAGCCACAGGTCGTCGCCGCGTACCGCGCGCAGTTCGGAGATCTGGAGCACCGGGTCGAGCACCGGCGCGAGCCGGCGCAGCGCCTCGATCGCCTCCGTGGCCCGGTGCCGGGGCAGGTAGTACTCCGACTGGAGTTCGCGCCCGGAGCCGGGGACGTAGTCCGGCCGGAAGTGCGGCAGCCGCTCGTGCCACGGCCCCGGCAGGTCGAGCTGTTCGGTGCAGTTGTCGGCCGGCAGCTCCGGCACCGGGTGCAGCGGTACGGTCGCCGCCCGGCCGCCGGCCCAGTCCGCCACCGGCCGGTCGGTCCGCCGCTTGAGCCAGACCACCGCCTCCCCGTCGATCCAGTGGGTGAAGACGCTGACGCTGTACGCCGCGCCGAAGACGTCGTCGAGCCGCCCGGCCACCTCGTCGAGCGGTACCCCGACCCGGACGTGCTGGGCGAGCCGGTAGGTCGGCTCCACGTCGAGGGTCAGCCGGGTCACCACGCCGAGCGCGCCGAGGGCGACCACCGCGCCCGGGAAGGTGTCCGGGTCGGCGTCCCGGTCCAGGTCGACCAGGTCGCCCTCCGGGCCGACCAGCCGTACCGCCCGGACCTGGGCGGCCAGGCAGGGCAGCGTCTCCCCGGAGCCGTGGGTGCCGGTGGCGACCGAGCCGGCGACCGAGATGTGCGGCAGGGAGGCGAGGTTCGCCAGGGCGTACCCGGCCGCCTGGAGCCGGGTGGCGACCTCGGCGTAGGTGGCCCCGGCGGCGACGGTGACCGTCGAGGTGCCCGGGTCGACGTCCACCGTGTGCGGCAGCCGGTCGAGGCGGACCAGGTCGCCGGTGGTGTCCGCGACGGCGCTGAACGAGTGACCGCTGCCCAGCGCCCGGATCCGCCGGCTGGCCGCGACGATCCGGCGCAGCTCGTCGAGGGTCCGGGGCCGGTGCAGCCGGGCCGCGGCGAAGGTGACGTTGCCGCCCCAGTTGCGGGCGCGGGGCTCGGACATGACGACTCCGATCGGTCGGGCCGGCGGGCGGCCGGCGACGGGGGCGGGGCGGCACACGTGGCGACCGGTCAGCGGACGCGCTGGCGACGGCCGGGGGCCGGGCTGCGCCGGCGCCGGGCCGGGCGGGTCGGCGCGCCGACCATCGGCCGCCACGCCTGCCAGGTGCTGCGGACCATGTCGTACAGGTCGTTGCGGGCCTGCCAGGACATCTCCCGGCCGATCTTGTCGACGGCGGCGACCACCTCGGGCGGGTCGCCGGGGCGGGGCGGCACCACCTCCACCTCGACCGGCAGGCCGGTCACCTCGCGCACCGCCGCCAGCACCTCCAGCACCGAGTACCCGCTGCCGGTGCCGACGTTGTAGACGTCCGCGCACCGGCCGGACTCCAGTCGGGCGATGGCCGCCGCGTGCGCGTCGGCGACGTCGGCGACGTGCACGTAGTCCCGGACCCCGGTGCCGTCCCGGGTCGGGAAGTCGCGGCCGGTGACCACCGCCGGCCGGCCGGTGGCCAGCCGCTGGAAGACCCGGGGGAAGAGGCTGTCCCCGCTGGTGTCGGCGCAGACCGGGTCGGTGGAACCGACGATGTTGAAGTACCGCAGGGCGATCCAGGAGACGCCGTGCGCGACCCCGGCCGCGCGGAGCATCCACTCGCACATCAGCTTCGTCTCGCCGTACGGGTTGATCGGCTCGGTGGGGGTCTCCTCGGTGACCCGGGCGCCCGGCGGGCGGCCGTACACGGCGGCGCTGGAGGAAAGCACCACCTGCCGGACGTCGACGTCGACCGCCGCCTCCAGCAGGGCCCGCATCCCCTCGACGTTCTGCTCGTAGTACCAGAGCGGCTGGGCGACGGACTCGGGGGCGGACTTGCGCGCGGCGAGGTTGACCACGCCGGTCACGGCGTACCGGCGCAGGGTCGCCGCGATGGTGGCCCGGTCGAGCCCGGAGACGACGAGCGGGACGCCGGCCGGGATCCGCTCGCGGACGCCGGTGGAGAGGTCGTCGAGCACCACCACGTCGCGCCCGTCGGCCCGCAGCCGGCGGACGACGTGGGAGCCGATGTACCCGGCGCCGCCGACGACCAGCCAGCTCACCGGGGCTCCCGGTGGGCGGTGTCGGTGCGGGGCCGGGCACAGGGTCGGTGCAGCAGTGTCATGGGTACGCCTTCCGGCTCGGGTTCCGCCACGGAGGCGTCCGGGCGGCTCGGCCACGGTCTCGGCCGGGCGCGGTCGCCCGGCTCGTCCGGACGGGCCCCGCCCGGCGCGCGGCCCACCCAGTGTGCCAACTCTTGCCAAAATTTGCCAACCATCGCCGCGTCGATTGGCAACTCAGACAACCCTGTGCGAGGGTGAAGAGAGCGGACGTCCCGGCGTCACCGGGCACGTCCCACGGACCGGGCGGATCGGCGAGGGAGGCGTGGTGACCGGATCGGGCGAGGTCGCGCTGGTGACCGGCGGAAACCGGGGGCTGGGTCGGGAGACCGCCCGCCAACTCGCGCACAAGGGAGTGACCGTGCTGCTCGGCAGCCGTGACCCGGGGCGCGGGGCGGCGGTCGCCGCCGAACTGGCCACCGAGGGCGCCCACGTGGTGCCGGTACCGCTGGACGTCACCGACCCGGCGAGCGTGGCCGCGGTCGCCCGGCAGCTCACCGACGGGCTCGGCCGGCTGGACATCCTGGTCAACAACGCGGGCGCGTTCCGGCCGGCGACCGCCGTGGCGACCACCGCGCCGACCATGCGGGAGATCTTCGAGGTCAACGTCTTCGGCGTGGTCACCGTGACGCACGCGCTGCTGCCCCTGCTGGCCCGCTCCCCCGCGCCGCGCATCGTCAACGTGTCCAGTACGACCGCCTCGCTCGCCCTCACCGCCGACGGCGCCGACCTGCCCGGCGACGCCGGCGTCCGGATGGCGTACACCGCCGCCAAGGCGGCGCTGAACATGCTGACCATCCAGTACGCGCGGGCGTTCCGGGACGACCCGGAGCACGCCCACGTGAAGATCAATTCGGCGACGCCCGGGTACACCGCCACCGACATGAACGCGTTCCGGGGCACCCGCAGCGTGCACGACGGCGCGCGGATCATCGTCGACCTCGCCACCCTGCCGGCCGACGGGCCGACCGGCGGCTTCTTCGACGACCAGGGCCCCGTCCCGTGGTAGCGGCGGGTCCGCCGGCCGGTGCGCGCGTGGACCGGCCGGCCCCGCCGCCCGCCCCCAGAGAGGAGACCGACATGCTCGACTCGTACGCCCCGCCGCAGACGGAGATCGGCGTGACCCGGCTGGCCGGCGCGATCGGCGCCGAGATCACCGGGGTGGACGCCGCCGGCCCGCTCGGCGACGACGTGATCGCCCGGATCCGGGCGGCGCTGCTGGAGCACAAGGTGGTGTTCCTGCGCGACCAGCGCCTCGACTACGCCCGGCAGGTGGAGTTCGCCCAGCGCTTCGGCGAGCTGACCAAGGGGCACCCGATCTTCGCGCCGCCGCAGGAGAAGCCGTACCTGCGGGAGATCGACTCGGCCCAGGGCACCCGGGCCAACCACTGGCACACCGACCTGACCTTCGTCGACCGGCCCCCGGCCCTCGCCCTGCTGCACGCCGTGGTCATCCCGCCGGTGGGCGGGGACACCATGTGGGCCAACGCGGTCGCCGCGTACCACGCCCTCCCCACCGAGCTGCGCGACCTGGCCGACCGGCTGCGGGTGGTGCACAGCAACGACTCCGACTACACCGACGCCACCGTGGTCCGCGACAAGCTCGACTACGTCTCCACCATCTTCGAGACCGAGCACCCGGCGGTCCGGGTGCACCCGGAGACCGGGGAACGCGCCCTGGTCCTCGGCGGCTTCGCCACCCGGATCAGCGGCCTCAGCCCGCAGGCCTCCCGGGACGTGCTGCGTGCCCTCCAGGACTACGTGACCAGGCCGGAACACACGGTACGCTGGCGCTGGCGCGTCGGCGACCTGGCGATCTGGGACAACCGGGCCACCCAGCACTACGCCATCTACGACTACGGCACCGCGCACCGCCGCTGCGAACGGGTCACCGTCTCCGGTGACGTGCCGGTCGGGGTGGACGGCCGGCCCGCCGTCGTGCTGCGCGGCGACATGTCCCGGTACTCGGGCCCCGACCACTGACCACGCCGGACGTCCCGGCGCGGGCGAGGGCACCCGCCGTGCCGTCGCCCGCGCCACCGGCGTCCGTCCGTCCCCGCCCGGCCCGCCCCGGAGTGTGAGGTCCCCCGTGAGCACGATGCAGCAGTCCGCCGTCCGGCCCGACCCGGCCGGCCCGCCGTCGCCCGTCCGGGCCCCCTCGCTGGTGGCCCTGGTGTTCCTGCTCGGGGTCGGCCCGTTCGCCACGGACACCTACATCGCCGCCCTGCCGGAACTGCAACGCTCGCTGTCCACCAGCGCCACCGTCGCCCAGCTCACCCTCACCGCGTTCATCGTCGGGCTGGCCGCCGGGCAGCTCCTGCTCGGCCCGCTCAGCGACGCGTGGGGGCGACGGCGGCTGCTGCTGGTCGGCTGCGCGCTGTTCGCCCTCCTCTCCGTGGTCTGCGCCGTCGCCCCGAACGGCCCGGTGCTGGTGACGGCCCGGCTGCTCCAGGGCGTCGTGGCGGGCGGCGGGGTGGCGCTGGCCCGGGCCACGGTGACCGACACGCACCGGGGCGACCGGGCCGCCGCCACCTTCGGCCTGATCTCGTCGATCACCTTCCTCAGCCCGGTCGTCGCCCCGGCCGTCGGCGGCCTGATCCTGGCCCACGGCACCTGGCGTACCGTCTTCGCCGCCCTCGCCGGGCTCGGCGTGGCGATGTTCGTCGCGGTGCTGCTCGGCATCCGGGAGACCCTGCCCCCGCACCGCCGGCAGCCCGCCGGGCTGCGCCAGACCGGCGCGCGGATGGCCGACCTGGCCCGGGACTGGGCGTTCATGCGGCACGTGGTGCTGGTCTGCCTGGCCACCGGCGGGTTCTTCATCTACATCGGCGGCTCGTCCTTCGTCCTCCAGTCCGCCTTCGACGTCAGTCCGTCGACGTACACCGTCGTGTTCGCCACCAACGCCGCCGCGATGGCCGGGGCCGGGCTGCTGTTCCGGCTGCTGGTGCTGCGGGTCGGGGCGGTCCGGCTGCGGACCGTCGGGGTGGTCGCCTCGACCGTGGCCGCGCTGGGCCTGCTGGGCGCCGCGCTGGCCGACCCGGCGACGGTGCCGCTGGCCGTACCGTGGGCCCTGCTCTGCGTCGTGGTGGGCGGGATGGGCTTCACCATGCCGGCCACGACGGCGCTCGCCCAGGAGGCCGGCCGCCGCTCCGCCGGCACCGCCGCCGCGCTCCAGGGCGGCCTGAGCTTCCTCACCGGGGCCCTGGTCACCCCGCTGACCGGCGTCTTCGGGTACGACTCGCTGCTGCCGATGGCGGCCTCGATGAGCGTCTTCTTCGTCGCCGCCGCCGTCCTGCTGTACCTGGTCCGACCCCGGCCCGCCCCGGCCGCCTGAGCCGCGCCGACCGTCGTACCCGACTCCCGTCGGCGGTACCAATCCGGGCAAGTCGGTGTGTCCTACGCCACGATTCTGACCGATCGGTCAGGGTCTGACCGATCGGTCAGGCATCCTGGTCGCCGGGAGGTGGCCGGATGGCACGGGCGGTACCGGAGACCCACGACGAGATTCTCGCCGCGGCGGCGCGGCGGTTCGCCGTGTCCGGGTACAAGGGCACGTCGTTGCAGGACATCGCCCGCGAGGTGGGCTGCTCCAAGGCGGCGGTGCTCTACCACTTCGCCAGCAAGGAGGCGCTCCTCGGGGAGCTGATGGCGCCCGCGATCGCGGCGTTCCACGCGATGGTCACGCGATTCGACGGGTTGACCGGGGCCGGGGCCCAGCGGGCCGCCGTCGAGGGCTTCGTCGACCTCGCGGTGCGGTTCCGCCGGGAGATCGCGCTGCTCCGGGGGGACCTGCCCGAGCTGCTGCACCACCCCGAGTTCACCCACGTCCGCCAGGGCACCGACCGGCTGATCGAGGCGCTCGCCGGCTCACCGCGGCCGGCCGCCCGGGTCGCCGCGCTGGTCGCGCTGGCCGGGATCGCCCACGCCTGCCCGGAGTTCGGCGACCTGCCGGACGAGGAACTACGCCCCGCCCTGCTGGCGGTTCTCGGCCGGGCCGTCGAACCACCCGACTGACCGCCTCCGGTGGACCGGCCCCGACCGGTCACCGGACCGAACGACCGACCCAACCAACCCCGAGGACAAGGATCTCCATGGCGACCCTGTTGTACCGGCTCGGCCGGGCATCGTTGCGCCGTCGGCGACTCGTCGTCGCCGTCTGGCTCGTCGTACTCGTCGGCCTCGGCCTCGCCGCGGCGACGCTGCGCGGCCCCATGTCGAGCAACCTCTCGATGCCCGGCACCGAGTCGCAGCGCGCGATCGACCTGCTCGCCGAGCAGTTCCCGGCCGCCAGCGGCGCCACCGGCACCATCGCGGTCAAGGCCCCGGGGGAGGGCGGACTGGCCAGCCCGGAGGGGCAGGCGGTGGTGCAGGGCCTGGTCGACGAGGCGTCCCAGGTGCCCGGGGTGGTCGCGGCGGTGAACCCCCTCCAGGCGGGCGCCGTCTCCCCCGACGGCCGGTACGGTTTGGTGCAGGTGCAGTTCGCCGACCGGGCGGACAGCATCACCGACGAGCAGCGCGAGGCGTACGGCAAGGTCGGCGCGGCGGCCGAGGCGCAGGGCTGGGAGGTCGCCCCCGGCGGTGAGGTGCTCGCCGCCGTACCGGAGGTCGGCTCCACCGAGGCGCTCGGCGTCCTGGTGGCCGCCGTCGTCCTGGTGATCACCTTCGGTTCCCTGGTCGCCGCCGGGATGACCATGCTCAACGCCCTGATCGGCGTCGGCGTCGGCATGGCCGGCCTGTACGCCCTGAGCAACGTCTTCGAGATGACCGACGTCACCCCGATCCTGGCGCTGATGCTGGGCCTGGCGGTCGGCATCGACTACTCGCTGTTCATCACCTCCCGGCACCGGCAGAACCTCCTCGAAGGGCTGGAACCGGACGAGGCGGTCGGTCGGGCGGTCGGCACCGCCGGCTCGGCCGTGGTCTTCGCCGGGGCCACCGTGGTCATCGCCCTGGCCGGGCTCTCCGTCGTCGGGATCCCGTTCCTCAGCGCGATGGGCCTGGCCGCGGCGGGCACCGTCACGGTGGCCGTGCTGGTCGCGATCACCCTCCAGCCCGCCCTGCTGGGCTTCGCCGGCCACCGGGTGCTCTCCCGCAAGCAGCGGGCCGCCGTCGCCGGCCAGGCCGGCGACCCGGCGCGGGCGGTCCCGGCCGAGGACCGCACCACCTTCGGTTTCCGGTGGGCGCACTGGATCACCCGGCTGCGCATCCCGGTGATCCTGGTCGGGCTGATCGGCCTGGGGGCGCTCGCGCTGCCGGCCCAGGACATGCGCCTGGCCCTGCCGGACGACCGGACCGCACCGGTCGACTCGCCGGCCCGGGCGAACAACGACCTGATCCGGGAGGGCTTCGGACCGGGCTTCACCGGTCGGCTCGCGGTGGTCGTCACCGGTGACCAGCCGCAGGCCGTCCAGGCGTCGATCCCGCAGGTCAGCCAGGCGATCCAGGGCACCGGCGGGGTGATCGCGGTGGCTCCGGCCCAGTTCAGCCCGAGCGGGAACACCGCCCTGCTGGCGGTCATCCCGCAGGCCGGGCCGACCGACCCGGCCACCGAGGACCTGGTCCACGACATCCGCGCCGCGGTGGCCGACGTCAACCAGGTCGACGTGCTGCTCACCGGGGTCACCGCCGTCGGCATCGACGTCTCCGAGAAGCTCGCCGACGCCATGCCGGTCTACCTGGTGCTCGTGGTCGGCCTGTCGATCCTGCTGCTGATGCTGGTGTTCCGGTCGATCCTGGTCCCGGTGAAGGCGGCGCTGGGCTTCCTGCTCACCGTGGCGGCGACCTTCGGCATCACGGTGGCGGTGTTTCAGGAGGGCACGCTGGCCGGGCTGGTCGGGCTGGACACCCCCGGCCCGCTGATCAGCTTCCTACCGATCCTGCTCATCGGCATCCTGTTCGGTCTGGCCATGGACTACGAGGTCTTCCTGGTCTCCCGGATGCGGGAGGACTTCGTCCACGGGGACACCGCCCAGCAGGCCACCATCAACGGCATGGGGCACGGCGCCCGGGTGGTCACCGCCGCCGCCCTGATCATGATCGCGGTCTTCGGGGGCTTCGTCTTCTTCCTGGAGGACCCGGTGATCAAGTCGATCGGCTTCGCCCTCGCCATCGGCGTGGCGATCGACGCCTTCGTGGTCCGGATGACCATCGTCCCGGCGGTGATGTCCCTGCTCGGCAAGAAGGCCTGGTGGCTGCCGCGCTGGCTGGACCGGATCACGCCGAACGTCGACATCGAGGGCGAGAAGCTGCGCGCCCAGCTCGACGAGCACACCCCCGTCCGGGCGTAACCGCGACACCGGCCCGAGCGGCCCCCGTCACCCCCGTGGTGACGGGGGCCGCGCCACGTCCGCCTCGGCCGCGTCCCGGGTCAGCTCGGACCCGGCGGCTGCCGCCCCCTCACACCCCGGCCGGCCAGGTCTCCAGCTCGCCGGGGGCGACCAGGGCGGGCAGCGGGTGCAGCGCGACGGCCTCGTCGCACCAGATGAACCCGTCGTACCGCTGCGCCAGCCGGGTCGGCACGTAGTTGCCCCAGGACTCGAAGCTCGGGTCGTAGACCACCCCGATCGCCCGGTGGTCCACGGTGTCGGTCACCCAGCCCGGCTGGTCCGGGCCGCCGAAGACCAGCACCGCCCGCTCCGGCAGCAGCTCGTGCATCCGGTGCTCCACCGAGCCCGGCCGGGCCGGTGGCACCACCATCGTCTCGGCGGCCGACCCCCACCGGGGCGCGGCGACCACCGTTCCCCGGTACGCGCCCAGCCCGACCAGGCAGACCGCGCCGGCCCCGTGCCGTTCCCGGGCGAGCTGCCCCAGGTTGACCATCCCGTCGGCGGCCATGTCGGTGGCCCGCGCGTCCCCGACGTGGGTGTTGTGCGCCCACACCACGCCCCGGGCGTCCGGGCCGTACCGGTCCAGCAGCCGGTCCAGGGTGTCGGCCATGTGCACGTCCCGCACGTTCCACGACTGCGGCCCACCGCCGACCATCGCCCGGTAGTAGCGCTCCGCGCCGGCCACCACCTCCGCGTTCTGCCAGGCGGAGAAGCTGTCCGGGCCGTCCGAGGAGGCGTGTTCCCGGGTACGGGCGAGCAGCCGCACCACCTCCTCCTCGCACCGGGCCGAGACGAACCGGCTGGC
The DNA here is from genome assembly GCF_050410825.1 of Micromonospora fluostatini. Classification (NCBI taxonomy): domain Bacteria; kingdom Bacillati; phylum Actinomycetota; class Actinomycetes; order Micromonosporales; family Micromonosporaceae; genus Micromonospora; species Micromonospora fluostatini. The sequence continues at coordinate 7,038,587 of NZ_CP191251.1, read as the reverse complement.
CAGGCCGTACTCCTCGACCCGCTTGCCGTACGGCTCGAAGCACCGGTACGCCTCCTGGGCCGCCTCCAGCGAGTCCGGATCCTCCTCGCCCAGGTAGTCGAAGATCGCCTGCATCGACTCCCAGAGGCTGTACACGTCGAGCCCGTGGAAGCCGGCCCGGCCCGCCTCGGGTCGCTCCAGGTTCCACGCCCGCAGCCACCGGCAGAAGCGCGCCACCTCGGCGTTCGCCCACATCCAGGTCGGCCAGCGCTCGAACCGCTCCAACGCGGTACGCGGGTCCGCCGCGCCCCCGGCGGCGCCGACCACCGAGCGGTGCACCCGGTCGCAGTCCGGCCAGTCCCCCTCCACCGCCACGAAGGAGAAGCCGCACTCGGCGATCAGCCGCCGGGTGAGCTGCTCCCGCAGCCGGTAGTAGTCGTGGCTGCCGTGCGTGGCCTCGCCGATCATGACCACCCGGGCGTCCCGGGCCCGCGCCAGCAACGGGTCGAAGTCGCTCGGCACGCCGAGCCGCTGTACCAGCATGGTCGCGGCTACCCGGCGCCCACGGCGGCAAACCGGTGTGCGACGCGGCGGAGCGGGTACCCGGCACCCATGACCGTCACCGGGGCCCAGTTGCAGGAGTACCTGGCCGGGCTCGACTACCCGGTCTCCCGGGCGGACCTGGTCCGCTGGGGCCAGGAGAACGGGGCCAGCACCCCGCTGTTGCAACTCCTCCAGGCGTTGCCGGCGGAGAGCTTCGACTCCCCCGCCGACCTCGCCGACGCCCTCGCCACCCGCACCTGACGGGGTGGCCGGCCGGGTCAGGCGTCGACGGTCCGGCCGGTGGCGCGGGCGGTCTCGGCGGCGGTGAGCACGGCGACCACCTCACGGCCGAACCGGACGTCGCAGCGGTGGTCGCGGGTCCCCGCGTCGATCTCCTCCAGCAACTGGTCGATCGCCACCCCGAACGCGGTCAGCGAGCTGCCGTCGCCCGGCGGGGCGGTCTCCACGCCGTTCTCGCCGTAGAACACGGTGTCCCTGCCGATCGCGTCGGGCGGGGCCTCCAGGGTGAGCGACACCGTGCTGGTCGCGCCCCCGTCGTGGGTGAGCAGCAGGTTCACCACGCCCCGCGTCCCGTCCATCGCGGCCACCCGGGTCACCCGGCCGAGCACCGGCAGCAGGATCGACAGGGCGTGCGGGCCGACGTCCCAGAGCGCGCCGTGCTGGTGCCGCCAGGCGGAGTTCTGGTAGGGGCTGCCGGGCTGCAGGATCGACCCGTACCGGACCGCGTGGGCGGTGTGCCAGCCACCGGCGGCGGCGGTCGAGGCGAGGAAGGCGGCGACGTCCGGGTGGAACCGGCCGGTGAAGAAGACCACCGAGGCGACCCCCGACTGCCCGGCGGCGGCCACCACCCGGTCGGCGTCGGCCAGCGTCAACGCGAGGGGCTTGTCCAGCAGCAGGTGCCGGCCGGCGGTGGCGGCCCGGTAGGCGATGTCGGCCTGGACGTCCGGCGGCAGCGCGACCGAGACCGCGTCGACCGCCTCGATCAGCGCGTCGGCGTCGGGGTAGGCCGGCACCCCGTGCCGGTCGGCGAGCGCGGCGGCCTTCTCCGGGTCGCGGCCCCAGACCCCGGCGAGTTCGGCGCGGGGGTGCGCGTCGAGCGCGGCGGCGTGGGTCTTCGCCGCCCAGTGGCCGGTGCCGAACACGCCGAACCGCAGCACGGGTACCCCCTGGTGTCGTGGTCCGCCACCGGACGCGGCGGTCGCGCTCCACGCTAGTGCCCGGACCCGGCCGGCGGGGCGGCGGGCCGACACAGTCCCCCCGAAGGCCGGCACCCCCGACACCCGGAGGCCGGCGACCGCCGCCACCGTCGGCGAGTACTACGACGCTTAGTAGGCTGTGCCGGTGACCGAGGCAACGACCGGGGTTCCCCGGTGACCAGCCCAGCCGCGACCGGCTCGCCGGTGGACGGCGTCCTGGCGACGGTGACGATCGTGCTGTCACTCGTCCTCGCGGGGTGGGCGCTGGTGGCGACGCTGCGCCACCGGCCGCCGGACCGGGTGCAGTTCGTCGGCCTGGCCCTGCTCGAAGTCGGGCTGCTCGCGCTGACCGTGGTGGCGCTGGTCGCGCTCGGCGGCGGGGAGCGACCGGGCGAGCCGGGCGCCTTCTTCGGGTACGTGGCGACGCTGGTCTGCCTGCCGCCGCTGGCGGCGGTGCTGGCCCGGATGGAGCCGACCCGCTGGGGTTCGGCGATCGTCTGCGCGATCTGCCTGGTCACCCCCGTGGTGGTGGTCCGGTTGCAGCAGACCTGGGAGTTCGTCGGCGCGGGGGGTTCCGGTGGCTGATCCGGTGCGGCCCCCGGACGGTCCGGTGGAGCCGCCCCCGGGCGGGGCGACGACGGAGGGACCGCCGGCCACCAACCGGGGCCCCGGCCGGCTGCTGATCGCGGTCTACCTGCTGTTCGCCATCGCGGCCACCTCGCGGGCCGGGCTCCAGATCGCGACGCGGCTCGCCGAGGCGCCGGTGGCGTACCTGCTCTCCGGGCTGGCGGCGGTGATCTACATCGTCGCCGCCGTGGGGCTGGCCCGCGCCGGGACCGGCGGACGTCGGACGGCGCTGGTCTGCTGCCTGGTGGAACTCGCCGGGGTGCTGGGCGTGGGCGCGCTGAGCCTGGCCCGACCGACGCTCTTCCCCGACGAGACGGTCTGGTCGCAGTTCGGCAGCGGCTACGGCTACATCCCACTGGTGCTGCCGGTGCTCGGCCTCGCCTGGCTCTGGCGCACCCGGGACCGCGCGGTCTGACGCCCGGTCCCGGCGGCGCGCTGCGGGCCGGGTCAGTCCTTCGGGCCGCCCGCGACGTAGACGACCTGCCCGGAGACGAACGACGCCCCCTCGCTGACCAGGAACGAGATGGTGTGCGCCACGTCCTCCGGGCGACCGACCCGGCGGACCGGGATCTCCGCCTCGGCGTGCTTCTGCAACTCGGCGAAGTCGATCTTCATCCGGGCGGCGGTGGCGGCGGTCATGTCGGTGACGATGAACCCGGGCGCGACCGCGTTCACCGTCACCCCGAACGGGCCCAGTTCGATGGCGAGGGTCTTGGTGAAGCCCTGCATCCCCGCCTTGGCCGCCGCGTAGTTCGCCTGGCCCCGGTTGCCCAGCGCCGACGTGCTGGACAGGTTGACGATCCGGCCCCACCGCTGCTCGACCATGTGCCGCTGGGCGGCCTGGCTGAACAGGAACGCGCCGCGCAGGTGCACGGCCAGGACGGTGTCCCAGTCGGCGTCGGTCATCTTGAACAGCAGGTTGTCCCGCAGCACCCCGGCGTTGTTGACCAGCACCGTGGGTGCGCCCACCTCGGCCGCGACCCGGTCCACGGCCGCCTCGACCTGCGCCCGGTCTGCCACGTCCGCCCCGACCCCGATCCCCCGGCCACCGGCGGCGGTGATCGCGTCCACGGTCTCCTTCGTCGCCGACTCCTCGATGTCGACCACGGCGACCGTCAGGCCGTCGGCGGCCAGCCGGCGTGCGGTGGCCGCCCCGATGCCGCGCGCGGCTCCGGTGACGATGGCGACGCGGGGCTCCTCCGACATGACTACCTCCCGGTAACACGACTGGTCGAAGGAGCTTAACCCCGGCCGAGCCGGATCCACCGGTACCCGTATCCGGCCACCCGCAGGGCGTCCAGCTTGCCGACGTCCTCGTAGGACCGGTCGGTCAGCACGTCGATCGGCAGGTCCGCCTCGGCGGCCAGCATGCCCAGGTCCACCACGGCGTCGTCGGTGCCGAGGTTGTGCAGGAAGACCATCGTCCCGGTCGGCCCGTCGGCACGGTGCGCCAGCACGCCGGACGGCATCGGGATGTCGATGTGGGTGGTGGAGCCGGAGCCGATCTCCGGGCACTCGCGGACGGTACGGATCATCCGCTCGAACCAGGAGAGCAGCGAGTTACGGTCCTTGCGCTGGGCGGTGACGTTGACCTTGCGGTAGCCGAACTCCCCGGTGTCGATCACCGGGCGGACCAGCTTCTCCGGCTCCGCCGTGGAGAACCCGGCGTTGGGCTGGTACGACCACTGCATCGGGGTACGGATCGCCTCCCGGCCGGGCAGGTCGAGGTTCTCCCCCATGCCGATCTCCTCGCCGTAGCGCAGCACCGGGGTGCCCCGCAGGGAGAACTGCAACGAGTACGCCAACTCGATGCGCCGCCGGTCGTTGCCGAGCATGCTGGCGAACCGGCGGCGGATGCCCCGCTCGTAGATCCGCATCTCCTCCTCGGGGCCGAACTGCTCGTACACCTGCTCGCGCTGGTCGGCGGTGAGCCGGGACAGGTCGATCTCGTCGTGGTTGCGCAGGAAGGTGGCCCACTGCCCGCCGGTGGGCAGGGTCGGGGTGTCCCGCAGCGCCTCGATCACCGGTTCCGGGTCGCGGCGGGCCAGGGCCAGCATCAGCCGCCCGTTGAGCATGAAGTCGAAGAGCATGTGCACCCGGTTGCCGGAGCCGCCGCTGTCGCCGAAGAACTGCGGCAGCTCGTCCGGCTCCACGTTCGCCTCGGCCAGCAGGACGGCGTCACCCCGGCGCCACTGCACGTGCTGGCGCAGCTCGGTCAGGTACCCGAAGTCCTTGGTCCCGTCGGTGTGGCCGGGCTCGGTCAACTCGATGATGAACGGCACCGCGTCCATCCGGAACCCGGCGACCCCGAGCTGGAGCCAGAACGACATGATCTTCTTGACCTCGGCGCGGACCGCCGGGTTCCGGAAGTTCAGGTCCGGTTGGTACTTGTAGAACCGGTGGTAGTACCAGGCCTTGGCGGTGCGGTCGTAGGTCCAGGTCTCGTGCTGCTCGCCGGGGAAGACCATGCCCTGGTACCGGTCGGCCGGCTCGTGGTCGGACCAGACGTACCAGTCCCGGTACGGCGAGTCGGGCGAGGAACGGGCGGACTGGAACCACGGGTGCTGGTCGGAGGTGTGGTTGACGACCAGGTCGATGATCACCCGGATGCCCCGGTTGCCCGCCTCGTGCAGCAGTTCCGCGAAGTCGCCGAGGGTGCCGAAGCGCGGGTCGACGGCGTAGAAGTCGGTCACGTCGTAGCCGTCGTCCTGGTTGGGCGACGGGTGGATCGGGTGCAGCCAGAGGCAGGTCACGCCCAGCCTGGCCAGGTAGTCGAGGCGGCCGATGAGGCCCCGGATGTCACCCACCCCGTCGCCGTCGGAGTCCGCGAACGTGTCGATGTCGAGGCAGTAGACGACCGCCTCCTGATACCACCTGTCGCCCATGCGGCAGTCACTTTTCCTGATACCGGGCGCGGCAAACGCGAGCGCCCAGCAACCCCGCCCGCTGACCCTCGTCAATGGGCCGCGAACGGGCCGGACGGGCGGGAGCGGGCTCCGGTACGGTCGCGGCATGAGCCCGGACCTGGTACCTGCCGCCCACCCCGTCGACTGGTCCCAGGGGGTGTGGCTGAACCCTCCGGTCAGCGCCGAGCCGACCCCGGAGGGCGGCCTGCGGGTGCAGCCGGGCAAGGGCGGGGACTTCTGGCGGCAGACCAGCTACGGGTTCGTCCACGACAACGGGGAGGCCCTGCTCGCCCCGCTGCCCGTCGGGCAGGCCGTCGAGGTCGACTTCCGGATGGACTTCACCGGGCAGTTCGACCAGGCCGGGGTGCTGGTCCGGGTCGACGAACGGAACTGGGTCAAGACGGGGGTGGAGTTCTGCGACGGCCTGCCCCAGGTCGGCGCGGTGGTCACCCGGGAGATGTCGGACTGGTCGACGGCCCCGGTGCCGGGGTGGACGGGCCGGCTGGTCAGCGTCCGGGTCAGCCGGGCCGGCGACGCGCTGACCGTCCGCGCCCGGGTCGACGGCGAGCCGTGGCACCTGGTCCGGCTGGCCCCGCTGGCGCCGGAGGCGACCGCGCTCGCCGGCCCGTTCTGCTGCGCCCCGACCCGGGACGGGCTCACCGTCCACTTCACCGCCTGGCGACAGGGCCCCGCCGACCACGACCTGCACCCGCCGACTGAGGTGTAAGGAAGGGCCCCCTGTTAACCCTTTCGGTAGAGGAAGGGCCCCTTCTTAACGCCCGGGGCCGCCGGTTCTTAACGGCCGGGGCCGCCGGCGGGGTGTGACCGGGCGGGGGCAGGGTACTTCAGCGTGATCCCCGGCCGCCTTCGTCACCGTGCGGCCGTCGCCACCATCCGGCCGCGCGGAAGGACGCCCCGCCCATGGCACTCGCCGAGAACGTCGAGCCGAGCGAGCTCGGTGGCCTGACCGGCTGGGTGGCCGGCGTGATCGAGTCGGCCGGCGCGCTCGGGGTGGCGCTGCTCGTCGCGCTGGAGAGCATCATCCCGCCGATCCCCAGCGAGATCGTCCTGGCGATGGCCGGCTACCTGGCCGGCGAGGGCCGGTTCAACGTGGTGGTGGTCGGGCTGGCGGCGACCGCCGGGTCGCTGCTCGGCGCGCTGGTGCTCTACTGGGTGGGCGCGGTGCTCGGCGAGGACCGGCTGAAGCGGTGGCTCGACCGGATCCCGCTGGTCGACCTCGACGACCTCGAACGCGCCGACCGGTGGTTCGAACGGTACGACCGCTGGGCGGTGCTCTTCGGGCGGATGATCCCGGTGGTCCGCAGCCTGGTCTCCGTCCCGGCCGGGGCGAACCGGATGCCGCTGACGGAGTTCGTCCTGCTCACCACGCTGGGCAGCGGCATCTGGAACGCCCTGTTCGTCGGGCTCGGGTACACCCTCGGCTCCCGCTGGGAACAGGTCGACCAGTACAGCAGTTGGTTCGACTACGCCATCATCGCCCTGATCGTCCTCATGATCGCCAACTGGGCGGTGAAGAAGATCCGACGCCGCCGCCGTACCCGCCCGCACGCGGGCTCGACCTCCCGCTGACCCCCGCCACCCCATCGGCCGACGCACGTACCGGCCGGCCGGGTGTACCGGCCGGCCGGAGGTTAGGAAGGGCCCCTTCCTCTACCGGAAGCGTTAACAAGGGGCCCTTCCTTACCGGTCAGCGGCGGAAGTGGAACCAGTTGACGTTGACGAAGTCGGCGGGCTGGCCGCTGGTGAAGGTGAGGTAGACGGTGCGCCGGCCGGTCACCGACGACACGTTGCCCGGCACCGAGCGCCAACTCTGCCAGCCGCCGGTGTTGGCCACCGCGAAGCTGCCGATCGGTGGGCTGGTCGGGCTGTCCAGGCGTACCTCGACCAGGCCGCTGACCCCACCGGCCGCGCCCGACGCCACCCGGGCGACGAAGTCCCGGGGCGGGGTCGAGCCGAAGTCGACGTTGTCGAACCGGACCCAGTTGCCGTTGCCGACGGCGGCGATGTTCTGCCCGCCCTCGGAGCAGGCCTCGACGAGCACCCCGTTCTGCGCGTTGAACGACTCGGCCTGGATGGTCGAGTACGCGTCCCGCGCCCCGGTCGGCGGCGGGGTCGTGGTCGGCGGGGTGGTCGGGGGCGTGGTCGGCGGGGTGCCGCCGCCGCGCTGGTAGACCGCCACGTAGTCGACGAGCATCGGCCGGCCGGGGACGGTCGCGGCGGTCGGGGTGGTGAAGCCGGCGACGCCGTTCGGGAAGCCGCCGCCCATCGCCACGTTCAGCAGCAGGAAGTACCCGGCGTGGCTGGTCATCTGGCTCCAGTACGGCTCACCGATCTGGTTCTGGGTGACCGTGTGGTACTGCTGCCCGTCGACGTACCAGCGCAGTTGCTGAGGGCTGACCGAGGCGTCCCACTCGAAGCGGTAGGTGTGGAAGGCCGACTGGCAACTGCTGCCGGGGCAGGTACGGAAGTTGCCGATGCCGTTGTTCTCGTTGCACGGGCCGCCGGGCGCCACCCCGCAGTGCAGCACGCCCCACACCTGGTTGATCCCGTTGACGTTCTCCATCACGTCGAACTCGCCGATGCCCGGCCAGTTGTGGTAGTTCCCCCGGTACGGCGAGCCGAGCGACCAGAACGCCGGCCAGTAGCCGAGCGCGGCGTCCCCGGTGACGTTGGGCATCTGGAGCCGCCCCTCGATGGCCAGCACGCCACCGGCCGGGGCCTTGAAGTTGCTGCGGACGGTCTCGATCCGGGCCGAGGTCCACCGGCCGGCGGAGTCCCGCAGCGGGGTGATCCGCAGGTTGCCGGCGCCGTCGTGGCTGACGTTCGCGGTGCTGTTCGTGTACGTCTGGATCTCGCCGGTGCCCCAGTTGGGCGGGCCACCCGGGTAGCTGGTGCCGGTGTCGATGATCCAGTTGGCCGCCGAGGGCAGGGTGTTGGCCGCACCGGTGAAGTCGTCGGCCCAGACCAGGCTCCAGCCCGGAGCCGGGGCGGGAACGGCGGCGTTGGCGCTGACGGCGACGCCGGCCAGCCCGGTGGTGACGGTGGCGACCAGGGCCACGACCAGTCGCAGCCGGCGTCGCGGGGGCAGGGCGGCGGGGGCCGCCGGGGCAGGGGTCATGGGCATGCCTCTCAACGGGGACGGTTCGAGAGAGCGCTCTCTCAGAGGTTGTACGGAGCTTCCTCACATTTGTCAATATCGATCACGCGGTGGGCTGCGGTACCGGCCGCCGGAGCACCACCTGTTCCAGCGCGGTCCACGCCGTGGTGGTGACCAGGTAGAGCACCGCCGCCAACGGCAGCACCAGGGCGGCCAACACCGTCGCGTACGGCAGCAGGGGCAGCACCCGACCCAGCAGCGCCACCCCCGGCACCACCGTCGCCCCGTCCACGCCGGGCCGCCCACCCCCGCCTCCCGGGCCGCCCGCCGGCCGGTCGGTGCCGCCGGCACGGTCCACCCGCCGGTCGGTGCCGCCGGTGCGATCCGCCCGCCGGTCGGTGCCGCCGGGGTCGGCCGGGGCGATGCCGGCCGAGCCGGCGGCCAGCCCGCCGACCGGGTCACCGGTCGCCGCCGCGGCCCGGCGCATCCGCCGCGACGACCACCAGGCCAACGCGGTCAGCACCGCCAGGAGCACGCCGAACAGCGGCCCGGCGGCGCCGCCCCACCCGTCGGCGAGGCGGTGCCCGAGCGACACCCCGGCGACCTGCTCGGCCAGCAGGCTCCGCCCCGCGTCGGCGGTCGTGAAGAGCTGGTACATCAGGATGAAGAAGGGTGCCTGGAGCAGCGCGGGCAGGCAACCGGCGACCGGGCTGGCCCCGGCCGAGCGGTACAGCTCGACCAGTTCCCGCTGCTGGCGGGCCGGGTCGTCGGCGTACCGGTGGCGCAGGTCACGCACGGCGGGAGCGAGCGCCGCGCGGCGCCGCTCCCCACGTACCTGCGCGACGGTGAGCGGGGAGATCAGCAGGCGGACGGCGACGGTGAAGAGCACGATCGCGGCGGCGGTGGCGCCACCGGCGGCCAGCGGCTCCACCACGCCGGCCAGCAGGTGCACGGCGGCGCCGGCGGCGCCGACCGCGTGGTCGAATGGTGCGAAAGCGAGCATGGGTGACCCCTCGGTCCGATTCCGGGTCGTCCGATGTGGACGGTAAACGCGGGGAACCGGCCGCGCACGGCGGGAACTGCCCCGAGCCGGGCCCCGCCCCGACGCGCGTCGCCCGGATAAAACAGGCGACGTCGGTCGACCCGCACGACCGGCAGGCGGCGGGCAGCGGACTGGGGCTACGGGTTACGGGAGCGGTGGGCTACGCGGCCGAGGGGAGCGCCCCCGGTGCGCGGGGCCGGGGTCGGCCGGCCGCGTCGGGATCGACCTGTCGGGGCACCCGCCGTCGGCGGGACCGCTCCCGCAGCGCGATGCCGCGCCGGGCGGACCGACGCGGCCGGTCCGTGCCGGGACGGGCGGTGAGCAACGTGGCCAGCAGCACCGCCGCGACGACGGCGGCCCCGGCCAGGGCCTCGGCCGGCCGGTCCGCGAGCAGGGTCACCTGGGTGAGCAGGTACACCCAGGTGAGCAGCAGCATCCGAACCAGCACAGGGCCAGGCTACAACCGGCTGTCACCCCCGGCCGGCGGGCGGACCACCGCAACGACGACCAGCCGCCACCGACGCGGGCGAACCCGAGCGACACCGGCGACGTGGGCGAGGCGGGCGACGGGCAGACGGGGGCGACGCCGGGCGGCAGCACCGACATGTCGGCCGCACCGGACATGCCGGACAGACACGCCGGAGTCCGGGTTTCCCACGCCGACCAGCGCGGGTACCAACGCAGCGACGGCGGAGGGCCGTCGACGGTACCGAACGGACGGTGGTCACGATGCCAGGGCAGGTCGCGCAGGCGCCGGTGGAGACGACAGGGACGGCCCGATCCGCCCTGCTCACCGTCGGCGTCGAGGAGGAGTTCCTGCTGGTCGACCCGCACACCGGTGCCGCGGTGCCGGCCGTCGACCTGGTGATGGCGCAGGTGCCGGCGGAGCTGCGCGGGCAGGTCGAACGCGAGTTCCAGACCAGCCAGATCGAGATCGGCAGCCCGCCCGGCCTGGAGCTCTCCTCCATCCGGCACTCCCTCGGCGTGCTGCGGGCGGCGCTCGCCGACGCCGCCGAGCGGGCCGGCGTCCGGGTGCTGGCGATCGGCACCGGCCCCGTCGACGGCCCGGTCCCGCCGGTGGTCGACAAGCCGCGCTTCGACCGGATGATCGAACGGTTCCGGCTACTGGTCCCCGGGCCCGGCAACAACGGCATGCACGTGCACGTCGGCGTGCCGGACGCGGAGACCGGCGTGCAGGTGCTCAACCACGTCCGCCCCTGGCTGCCGGTCCTGCACGCGGTCACCGCCAACTCCCCGTTCAGCGCCGGCGTCGACACCGGGTACGCGAGTTGGCGTTCGATCGAGTGGGAACGCTGGCCCTCGGTGGCGCCCACCCCGTGGCTGGAGTCCCACGAGCACTACGAGCGGCTGATCCGGCAACTGATCGCCAGTGGCGTGATGCTCGACGAGGGGATGCTGTACTGGTACGCCCGGCTCTCCGCGAAGTACCCGACGGTGGAGATCCGCATCGGGGACGTCTGCCCGTCGGTGGACGACACCGTCCTGGTCGCCGCCCTGGTCCGGGCACTGGTCTCCACCGCCATGGCGGACATCGAGGCGGACCGCCCGGCCATCCGTACCGATCACCACCTGCTGGTGGCGGCGCACTGGCGGGCCGCCCACGACGGGCTGGAGGGCGACGGGGTCGACCTGACCACCGGTGACCTGCGCCCGGCCTGGACACTGCTGGACGACCTGGTCGACCGGCTCCGCCCGGCGCTGGACCGGCACGGCGACCTGACCGAGGTCACCGACCTGCTGGGCGCGCTGCGCCGGCACGGCAGCGGGGCCGCCCGGCAACGGGCCGTGTACGCCCGCACCGGCCGGCTCACCGACGTGGTCGCCGACGTCGCCCGCCAGACCCGCGGCACCTGAGTGCAAGGAGGGGCCCCCTGTTAACGCTTTCTGACTGGAAAGGGCCCCCTCCTAACAGGCGTGCCGGGCCGGGACCGGCACCGCGTGTCAGACTGAGCCGGTGGCGGAACGACTGATCGTGATCGGCGGGGACGCCGCCGGAATGTCGGCGGCGTCCCAGGCCCGACGGCGTCGGGGCCGGGACGACCTGGAGATCGTCGCCTTCGAGCGTGGTCACTTCACGTCGTACTCGGCGTGCGGCATCCCGTACTGGATCGGCGGCCTGGTGCCCGAGCGGGACCAGCTCGTCGCCCGCGCCCCGGAGACCTTCCGCGACGAGTACGACATCGACGTCCGGTTGCAGCACGAGGTCACCGCGATCGACCTGGACCGACGCGAGGTCGTCGCCCGGGACCTGGCCGGCGGCGGCGAGGTCCGGGCCGGCTTCGACACCCTGGTGTACGCCGTCGGCGCCACGCCCCGCCTGCCCGACTGGGCCCGGTCCGGGGTGGCCGGGGTCTTCGGGGTGCAGACCCTCGACGACGGCGCGGCGCTGCGCGACTGGTTGGAGGCCGAGCCCCGGCCCCGGCGGGCGGTGGTGGTCGGCGGCGGGTACATCGGCGTGGAGATGGCCGAGGCGCTCGTCCAGCGCGGGCTCGACGTGACCCTCGTCGAGCGGGGCGAGCAGCCGATGAGCACCGTCGACGACGACATGGCGGTGCTGGTCGCCGCCGCGATGCGCGGGGTGGGCATCGAGATCCGCACCGGCGTCGAGGTGACCGGCCTGACCGAACAGGACGGGCGGGTGTCCGCCGTGGTCACCGACGACGGGTCGTTGCCGGCCGACGTCGTGGTCCTGGGCCTGGGGGTACGCCCCAACACCGCGCTCGCCGAGGCGGCCGGCCTGCCGCTGGGCCCCAGCGGGGGCGTCCAGGTGGACCGCCGGATGCGGGTGCTCGGGGTGCCCGGCGTCTGGGCGGCCGGCGACTGCGTGGAGACCCTGCACCGGGTCAGCGGCCTGCCGGTGCACGTGCCGCTCGGTACGCACGCCAACAAGCAGGGCCGGGTGGCCGGGATCAACATCGGCGGCGGGTACGCCACTTTCCCCGGCGTGATCGGCACCGCCGTGACCAAGGTCTGCGAGCTGGAGGTGGGGCGGACCGGCCTGCGGGAGCGGGACGCCCACGCGGCCGGGTTCGAGTTCGTCTCCGTGGTCATCGAGTCGACCAACCGGGCCGGCTACTACCCGGGCGCCCGGCCGATGACCGTGAAACTGATCGCCGAACGGCCCAGCGGGCGGCTGCTCGGCGCGCAGATCGTGGGCTGGTCCGAGGCGGCCAAACGGATCGACGCCCTGGCCGTGGCGCTCTGGAACGGGATGACCGTGGACGACATGACGGCGCTCGACCTGGGTTACGCCCCGCCGTACGCGCCGGTCTGGGACCCGGTGCTGGTGGCCGCCCGGACGGCCGTCGACGCGCTCGCCACGCACAGCCGCTGACCGGGCCGCGGCCACGGATGCACCCGGGGAAGATGTCGGTGGGGGTGTTTAGGGTCGGCGGCGACTGATCAACCCCTCAGCGGAAGGTCCCGGCGATGGCCCAGGAGACGACGTACCTCGAACTGTCCGAGGCCGGCGGTGGCGCGCACAAGTTCTACGAGGTGGTCGTCGACGACACCACGCTGACGGTCCGCTACGGCCGCATCGGCGACTCGGGCCAGGTGAAGTCCACCGCCTACCCGGACAACGCGAAGGCCCGCGCGGCGGCGGCGAAGAAGATCGGGGACAAGGTCCGCAAGGGGTACGCCCCGGCGGTGCGCGGTGTCCGGCAGAAGCGCGCCGTCTCCCGCCGCCAGATCGTCAGCACCCGCTCGACCGCCCGGACCGCCCCGGTGCTCTGGCGGTACAACTCGGGCGCCCCGGCGTTCGGCATCTTCGTCGACGGCGAGCGGTGCATGGTCGGCAACGAGCGGGGCGTGATCACCACGCTGGACCACCAGGCCCGGGTGGTCGGGCAGGTGCAGCTCCCCGACGGGGTGAAGTGCATCGTCGCCGACGACGACTGGCTCTACGCCGGCTGCGACGACGGCAACGTCTACGACCTCTCCGGCAAGATGCCCCGGGTGGCGTACACCATCGCGCCGGACATCGACATCTACTGGCTGGACATCCACGACGGGGTGCTCGGCGTCTCCGACGCCGACGGCGGCATCGCGGCGGTCGACCACGAGGACGAGTTCCTGTGGCGGCGGGGCGGGCGCGGCAGCGCGGCGTGGATGGTGCGCTGTGACGCGGCGGCGCTCTACCACGGCCACTCGCAGGGAATCACCGGCTACGACTGGCGGACCGGGCAGGAGCTCTGGCACACCAGCACCGGGGCGGTGCTGTTCGGCTGGCAGGAGGCGGGCTCGGTGTTCGCCGGCACGGCGACCCGCCAGGTGGTCCGGCTGGGCAAGGACGGCCGTAGCGAGCAGGCCTTCCGTTGTGACGCGCCGGTCTTCTCCTGCGCCACCGCCTCCGACGGCCGGTACGTCTTCGCCGGGGACAACCAGTCCTCCATCTACTGCTTCGACGCGGCCGGCAACCGGCTGTGGAAGCTCGGCACCGGCTGCGGCTCGGCGTACTCCATGCAGTACCACCAGGAGAAGCTGTACGTGGTGACCACCAGCGGCCAACTGGCCTGTGTGGACGCCAGCGAGCCGGCGATCCGGGCCGCCGAGGCGGGCGACGTGCCGAAGCCGGTCGACATCAAGGCCCCGACCACCGCCCCGGTCCCGGCGGCGCCGACGGTGGTCGAGGTGACCACCGACACCAGCGCCGGCGTGATCGTGGAGTGCGTGACCGAGCAGGGCCGGCTGCGGATGCACGTGTGCTCCGACGGTTTCCGGCGGGACTGGTCGGTGCAGTTCCCCAAGGGCATCCGCGAGGTGGGTGCCCGTTACCTGGTCAGCGAGATCCGGGAGTCCGGCCGGGGCGGCTTCTACCGCGCCTACGGCGACATCCGCCGGCTGCGCTGACACCGGCCCACCACGACGTCGACCCCGCCTGGCACGGTGACCCGCCGGGCGTGGAAACCGCTGTCGCCCGGCCCGCCGGTGGTCCACGATGGCCGGATGGACAGCACGGTGGAGCCACCGGCCGGGCTCGACGGGACGGTGCCCGCCGGGTTGGACTGGATGCGTCAGGTGCCCGCCGGGCGGGCCTGGCTGGCCGAGCTGCCCCGGCTGGTCGCCGAGTGCGCGCGGCGGTGGTCGCTGCGGCTCGGTCCGCCGTTCCCGTACGCCATGGTGTCGCTGGCGCTGCCGGCGTACCGGCCGGACGGGACGGCGGCGGTGCTGAAACTCCAGTACCCGGACCCGGACAGCCGGCACGAGGCAGCGGCCCTGGCCGCCTGGGACGGCACCGGGGCGGTCCGGCTGCTGGCGTACGACGCGGACCGGCGGGCACTGCTGATCGAGCGCTGCGAACCGGGCACGCCGCTGTACCGGTTGCCGCTGGAGGAGGCGCTCGACGTGGCGGCGGGCCTGCTGCCCCGGCTCTGGCGGCCGGCCCGCCCCGAGGCGGTGGCACCGATCGGGTCGCTGGCCGAGGAGGCGACCGGCTGGCTGATTCAGTTGCCGGTGCAGTGGGAGCGGGCCGGCCGGCCGTACGAGCGACGGCTGCTCGACGTGGCCTGTGACCGGCTGGCCGGGCTGGTCGGCACCCAGGGCGAGCAGGTGCTGGTCAACCAGGACCTGCACGCCGGCAACGTGCTCGCGGCGACCCGCGAGCCGTGGCTGGTGATCGACCCGAAGCCGCTGGTCGGCGAGCGGGAGTTCAGCGTGGTGCCGCTGGTCCGGGGGCCGGAGCTGGGGCACGGTCCGGCGGTGGTCCGCCGCCGGCTGGACCGGCTCACCGCCGACCTGGGGCTGGACCGGGACCGGGTGCTCGGCTGGACGATCGGCCAGACGCTGGCCTGGAGCACCACCCCCGACCTGGTGATCCCCACCCACCTGGAGGTGGTCCGGTGGCTGGTCGACGAGGTGTGAGCCGGGCCGGAGCGCCGGACCCGCGCCGGCCCGCCCCCGCCGCCGACGCGTCGGGGCACCACCGGGCGCGGCGTCAGCGCTGACAGGTGGGGCACCAGTAGAGGTTGCGGCCGGCCAGGGTGCCCCGGTGGATGCCGGTGCCGCAGACGTGGCACGGCTGCCCGGGGCGACGGTAGACGTACACCTCGCCACCGTGCCGGTCGACCCGGGGCGCCCGGCCGGTGACCTCTGGCAGGTGCGCGGGGCGGACGGTGTCGATCCGGCCGTGCGCGACGGCGGCGGTCATCAGCCCGACCAGGTCGGCCCAGAGGTCCCGCCACCCGGCCGGGGTCAGCTCCCGACCGGGCCGGGTCGGCGGCAGCCCGGCCCGGAACAGCGCCTCGGTGACGAAGATCAACCCCGTGCCGGCCACCACCGACTGGTCGAGCAGGAGGGCGGCCAGCGGCGTCGAACTGCGCGCGATCCGGGCGTACGCCCGCGCCGGGTCGGCGTCGGCACGCAGCGGATCGGGGCCGAGCCGTGCCCGCAGCGCCCGTACCTCGGGTGGGGTGAGCAGTTCGCAGGCGGCCGGGCCGCGCAGGTCGAGCCAGTGCCGGTCGCTGGTCAGCCGCAGCCGGACCTGCCCCACCGGTTCCGGGGGCTCCCCGTCGCCGTCGGTGACCTTGCCGTACAGCCCGAGGTGGACGTGCAGGCTCAGCTCACCGGCGTAGTGGTGCAGCAGGTGCTTCCCGTACGCCTCAATCTCCTCCAGCACGGTGCCCGAGAGCCGGGCGGCGCCCTCGGCGAACCGACCCTGCGGGCTGGCGGCGAGCACCTTGTCCCCGGCGAACAGGTCGCCGTGCCGCGCCGCCAGACGGTGAATGGTGTGACCCTCCGGCACGGCGGCAAGCGTATCGCGACAGCCGCGCCGCGATCCGCGCGGAACGCGCCCGCGACTGTCGGGGAAGCAACCGGCACCACGCCACCGCCGACGTCGCCTCCGCTGCGGACGGGGAGCGGGCAGGTGGTTCAATGGCGGGCCGGTGCCCGGCGACGGGCACCACCGGGCGCGGTGAGGGACGGATCTCCATGTCGGATGCGGTACGGAACGCGGTCGTGGTCGGCAACAGCGACGGGATCGGGCTGGCGCTCACCCGCCGGCTGCTGGCCGACGGCTGGCGGGTCGCCGGCTTCTCCCGGCGGGCGGTCGACCTGACCGAGCCGGGGTACGCCCACCACACCGTGGACGTGACCTCGGCGGACTACCCGCAGGTGCTGGGCCGCGCGGTGACCGACCTCGGCCGGGTCGACCTCTGCGTCTACGCCGCCGGCGTCGGCGAGCCGGTCGACGTGACCGACCTGACCACGCAGACCCATGCCGTCGAGGTGAACCTGATGGGCGCGGTACGGACCGTGGCGGTGGTCGTACCGGTGATGGTGGCGGCCGGTTCCGGGCACCTGGTCGGGCTGTCCAGCCTCGCCGACCGGATGGTCTCCCCCGAGGCGCCCGGGTACGCCGCCGCCAAGGCCGGGCTGTCGACGTACCTGCGGGGCCTGTCGGCGGCGCTGCGCGGGCACGGCGTGCGGGTCACCACCGTGCGGTTCGGGTTCGTCGACACCAAGATGGCCAAGGGACCGGTCCGGCCGTTGATGCTGTCGGTCGACCGGGCGGTCGAGATCCTGATGAACTGCGTCCGGACCCGTCCGGTGCAGGTCTCCCGCCCCCGCCGGATGGCCCTGCTCACCTCGGCCCTGGCCGGCCTCACCCGGCTCTCGTCGCGCGCCCGACGCTGACCCGCCCGGCATCCGTCGGGCACCGTCGGCCACGGCGGGCCGCGACGTCGCCGGGGCGTCACCCGGTCGGGTGGTCGGCGCGGCCGGGGTGTCAGCGGAATGCCGGCTGGGTACCTCGCTGGGTGTTACCGCGTGGCTGCCGAGTGACGCTCTCCGGCGCTGGCCGCCCCGCGCTCATCAGGAGGTGGAGCATGAGGATTCCTTCGCTGTCGCGCCGGACCGAACCGGCCCCGGCGGGCGACGAGAACGGCGACGGGCGGGTCGACGCGGCGGACCGCGCGACCGCCACCGCGACCGCACCCCCACCCGCAACCGCACCCGCGCGCACCACCGAGACCGACCAGACCCTGGATCTCGACCGGGAACGCACCGCCGAGCGGCCGCTGCCTCCGCCGCCCGCGCGCCGGACGGCGTTGACCGACCGGGTACGCCGGTCCGCACCGCCACCCCCGCCCCCGCCGGCCACCGAGCGGAGCACGCCGGCCACCGACCGGGACGCGTCGACCGTCGAACGGACCGCGTCGACCACCGACCGGGACGCGCCGGCCCCGGAGCCGACCACCGACCCACGGCCCGCCCCGGTGGTGGCCGGAGCGAAGCCCCGGGCCAGTCTGCTCGCCACCCTCGGCCTGGTCGTCGGGGTGGCCGGCGCGCTCTTCGTGCTCACCGGCACCCTCGCCGGGTACGGCATCGGGCTCGGCGCGGCCGGCGCCGTGCTCAGCGTGCTCGGCCTGGTCGCCACCCGCCGCCGGCACGTGGCCGGCAAGATGGACGCGCTGCTCGGCATCGCGTTCGGCCTCGGCGCGGTGGTGGTCGGCATCCTGGCGATGACCGGCCTGTACGCCTGGCCCAGCACCGACGGCGACTGGGTGCTGCGGCTCCGGGAGTGGCTTGACTCACAGTTTGTCGGTCGTTTCTGACGGGCACATATCGGCTCGCCGGTGGTTCACCGGCGGCAGGCCCGGCCAGCCGGTGGTTCACCAGCGAGGGCACACCCTTCTCGGGGGGCGGCGACGGAGCCGCCCCCCGAAGCATGTCCGGGTCCCGCACCGCCTTCCGCCCGGCCGGACGCGACGCGCCGTCGGCGCAACGAATCGCAGAACCGGCCCGGGGAGACGCAACGATCCGCCGGTGCACGCAAGTGTCAGCGGTGGATGCCGTCGCCGGGTGCCGCATAGCGTTGAGTGACGGCGCCAGCCCGTGGGCCGACGGTGGCCGGGCGCGCCCGAGCCTGGGAGCAGGGACAGTGACGATGGACGCCATCCGCCAGCGCTATCTGATGTGCCGGCCGACGTACTTCGCCGTGGACTACGCGATCAACCCGTGGATGGACCCGACCACGCCGGTCGACACCGACCTCGCGGTCCGGCAGTGGGAACGGCTGCGCCGCACGTACCTCGACCTGGGCCACGAGGTCGAGCTGATCGAGCCGGTGCCCGGCCTGCCGGACATGGTCTTCGCCGCCAACGGCGGCACCGTGATCGACGGTACGGCGATGGCCGTGCAGTTCCGCGACCCCCAGCGCGCCGACGAGGCCCCCGCCTACCGGGCCTGGTTCGAGGCGGCCGGCTTCACGGTGGCCGACCCGAAGCACGTCAACGAGGGCGAGGGCGACCTCCTGCTGGCCGGCGACCACCTGCTCGCCGGCACCGGGTTCCGTACCGCGCACGCCGCGCACGCGCGGGTGCAGGAGGTCTTCGGCTACCCGGTGGTCACCCTGCACCTGGTCGACCCGCGCTTCTACCACCTGGACACCGCGCTGACCGTGCTCGACGAGCGGACCGTGGCGTACCTGCCGGAGGCGTTCTCCCCCGGCAGCCGGGCGGTGCTGCGCCGGCTCTTCCCGGACGCGGTGCACGCCACC
Organism: Micromonospora fluostatini; assembly: GCF_050410825.1. Classification (NCBI taxonomy): domain Bacteria; kingdom Bacillati; phylum Actinomycetota; class Actinomycetes; order Micromonosporales; family Micromonosporaceae; genus Micromonospora; species Micromonospora fluostatini. The sequence continues at coordinate 7,019,635 of NZ_CP191251.1, read as the reverse complement.
ATGGCCGACGCCGAGGTGTTGGGGCTGAACGCGGTCAGCGACGGCCGGCACGTGGTGCTGCCCGTCCAGGCCGTCGACCTGGCCGCGAAGCTGCGTGACCGGGGGTACCGGACGATCGGGGTCGACCTGTCCGAGCTGCGCCGGGCCGGCGGTGGACCGAAGTGCTGCACACTGCGACTCCGTCAGGGGAGGGCCGACACGTGATCGTCGACGACAGGCTGCGGACGCCGGACGCGGTCCGCGACGCGCAACGCTGGACCGCGCACAACTACCACCCGCTGCCGGTGGTGATCTCCTCCGCCGAGGGCGCCTGGCTCACCGACGTGGACGGTCGGCGGTACCTGGACTTCCTCGCCGGGTACTCGGCGCTGAACTTCGGCCACCGGCACCCCCGGCTGATCGCCGCCGCGCACGCCCAGCTCGACCGGTTGACGCTGACCAGCCGGGCGTTCGTGCACGACCAGTTCGCCGACTTCTGCCGGGAGCTGGCCGAGCTGTGCGGCAAGGACCTGGTCCTGCCGATGAACACCGGCGCCGAGGCGGTGGAGACCGCGATCAAGGTGGCCCGCAAGTGGGGCTACCGGGTCAAGGGGGTACCCGACGGGCAGGCCACCATCGTGGTCGCCGAGGGGAACTTCCACGGGCGGACCACCACCATCGTCGGCTTCTCCACCGACCCGGACGCGCACGACGACTTCGGGCCGTACACCCCGGGTTTCCGGATCGTGCCGTACGGCGACCTGGACGCGCTGAGCGCCGCCATCGACGACACCACCGTGGCGGTGCTGATCGAGCCGATCCAGGGCGAGCAGGGTGTGGTGGTGCCCCCGGAGGGCTACCTGCCGGGCGTCCGCCGGGTCTGCACCGAGCGGGACGTGCTGCTGCTCGCCGACGAGATCCAGTCCGGGCTGGGGCGGACCGGGGACACCTTCGCCTGCGACCACGAGGGCGTGGTGCCGGACATGTACCTGCTGGGCAAGGCGCTCGGCGGCGGCATCGTCCCGGTCTCCGCGGTGGCCGCCGACGCCGACGTGCTCGGGGTGCTCCGGCCGGGCCAGCACGGCTCCACCTTCGGCGGGAACCCGCTGGCCTGCGCGGTGGGTACCGAGGTGGTCCGGCTGCTCGCCACCGGCGAGTTCCAGCACCGCTCGACCGAGCTGGGCGCGCGGTTGCACGCCGGCCTGCACGAACTGGTCGGCGAGGGCCTGGTCGCGGTCCGGGGCCGGGGCCTCTGGGCCGGGCTGGACATCGATCCGGCGCTGATGACCGGCCGGCAGGCCTGCGAACGCCTCGCCGAGCGGGGCGTCCTCGCCAAGGACACCCACGGCTCCACCATCCGCCTGGCCCCGCCCCTGGTGGTCACCGAGGCGGAGATCGACGAGGCGCTGAGCCGGTTGGCCGCCGTCCTGGCCGGCTGACCCCCGGTACCGGCGGCGCCCCCGCCCCGATCCGGGCGGGGGCGCCGTCGCACACCGGTCAGGCGCGGCGTGGATCAGGCCGGCGTGGGTCAGGCGCGCGGGGGTCAGGCGCGCGGGGGTCAGGCGTTGGGCAGCCGCATCGCCATCGTGGGCGCCTCCGCCATCACCGAGGCCGGGGTGATGGGCGCACCGCTGGCCAGCTCGCCGGGACGGCCGACCTGCACACCCGGGTACAGCTCGACCATGTCCCCGCCGTCGAGGATCCGGGACTGCCGGGGCTTGAGCGGCTGCCGGTCGGCCTCGTCCATCGACCCGCCCGGCCGGATGCCGGAGCCGTTGGTGCTGACGTCGGTGACGATCACCTCGCCGGCCCGCAGCTCGAACTGGAGGTGGCTGCGGCTGATCCAGCGCCGGGCCTCGTCGTTGAGCCACTGCCCGAGGGTGACGCCGCCGGGCTGGTCCGGCGCCCGGCCGACCTGGACGGGCTGGTCGGCGGTGAGCACGAAGCGCCGCCGGATCAGGCCGCCGACGCTGACCGCCAACACCTCGGCACGGGGCCGGGGGCCGGCGTCGGAGAGCCGGGCGCCGTGCCGGGGGCAGGTCGGCACCCCGTTGCGCAGGGACGGCGGTGGCTGGCCGGCCGGGGCCCGGTCCACCCGGGCCAGGTCGGCGAAGGCCCCGCCGCCACCCCCGCCGCCGAACAGCGCGCACCCCGGCTCGGGGCAGCGCCACTGCCGGGCGAGCAGCTTCTCGCCGACCGGCGAGGGCTGGCCCTCCACCGGTACGGTCGCGGAGCCGACGTGGGCGACGAACGCCGGGCCACCCGGCCCCGGCACCGGGGCGAGGATCCGGCCGGGCTGCTCGACCACCCACGGGTACCGTCCCCGCAGCCCGTCGAAGCGCCCCCGGCTGAGCACCGGCAGGCCGAGCAGGTCGGCCACCTCCAGCATCCGGTCGCCCGGGTTGTCGAGCACCTCGACCAGCCCGTCGTCGGCCCAGCGGCGGACCACCATCCGCTCGTTGGAGGTCAGGTCCGCGTCGGAGAGCACGGCCCGGTGCACCACCGCGTAGACCGGGACGCTGTCCTCTTCGAGCTGCCGGGAGAGGGCGTCGATGATCATCCCCAGCCGGAGCAGGTTGGCCGGCCGGCCACCATCGAGATCCTGGTACCGGATGACCTCGGCCAGGTCGATCACGGCCCGCGCCAGGGACGGGTCGGTGCAGACCCGGCCCTCGATCGCGTCCAGCACCTTGCTGATCTCGAACCTCACCGAGCACCTCCGATGATCTCGTCGATCCGTCGCGCCAGCTCCAGGTCACGGACGGTGACCCGGTCGACGGAGTGGGTGACACAGCGGAACGTCACGGTGCGCCACCGGATGTCGATGTCGGGATGGTGGCCCAGTTCCTCGGCCACCACGGCGACCCGGTCGACCACCGCGACGGCGGCCGGGAAACTCGCCAACTCGACGGTCCGGCTGATCCCGGCCGGGCTTCCCGACCAGTCCGTCAACCGGCCCAGCTCGTCTCGTACCGCCTCGGCGGTGAGCGCGTCTGCCATGGGGAGACCCTACCGGTGCAGGTCGGGGCGGTGGTCGCCACGCCGGTCCGGGCTGGTCAGCGGTGGTGACCGCCGGGTGGGCGGGGTGGCCGGCGACCGTCGCCGGGCCGCCGTCGCCCGGTGGCTGTCGCACCGCGCCGTTACCCTGGCGGTGACCCGGCCGGGGCCCGTTCCGGGCGGCCCGGCCCACCCTGCGCGAGGAGAAATCCCAGTATGAAGACTCGACGGCTGGCGACCACGGGGGCCGCACTCGTCGCCGCGTTCGGTCTCACCCTGACCGGCTGTGGCACCGACGGGACGTCGGACACGCCGGCCGGCACCGGCGAGGCGGCCCCGGCCGCCAGCTCCGCCCCGGCGGACGCCCGCGCCGAGCTCAGCGCGGCGGCGCTCAAGCTCAACGAGGACAGCCTCCGGGTCAAGATCACGTCGTCCGTGCTCAGCGGTGGCGGCGTGATGGACCCGAAGTCGAAGAGCGCCGACATGACGATGGAGATGGGTGGTCAGGGCACGTTCCGCATGATCACCATCGAGAACGACGGTTACCTCAAGTTCTCCGGCGTGCCGGGGCTGCCGGACAAGTGGCTGCGCCTCGACGTGACCAAGCTCGGCGCGAACGGCCAGCTCAACCTGATGCCCGACGGCGACCCGGGCGGCGCCCAGCAGCTCGTCAACGGCGTGGTCGACGTCGAGAAGACCGGTGCCGACAGCTTCTCCGGCACCATCGACTACACCAAGGCCAAGCCGGGCGACAAGGCCGTCGAGCAGATGGGCGAGAAGGGCAAGGCGGTGCCCTTCACCGCCAAGGTCGACGGCCAGGGCCGCCTGGTGGAGCTGGTGGTCGACACCAGCGTCCTGCACGAGTCGCTGGGCACGATGACCACCACGTACTCGGACTTCGGCACCCCGGTGGACGCGCAGAAGCCCCCGGCCGGCGAGACCCAGGACGCCCCCGAGGAGCTGATCCGCTCGTTCAGCGGCACCACCACCTGAGCGACACCGACGGCGGTACGGGCGGGGGTGGCACCGGACGGGTGCCACCCCCGCCGCCGTACCCGCAGCCGACCACCGGACCGCGGGTCAGCTCATCCGGCCGACGGCGGAGCGGAGCCGGGACAGGTCACGCCGCCGCCGCTCGTAGGTGGCGGCCACCGAGATCAGCACGATCCCGCCCAGGCCCAGGTAGATCCACCGGGGCAGCAGGTCCCAGCCCCGCGCCAGCTCGTGCAGGGTCAGCAGGGTCAGCGTCACCGCGCCCAGCACCACCGGCGCCTGCCAGCGCCGGACCGCCCCCACCAGCACCACGGCGAGCGCGGCGAGCCCGAGCCCGAGCCGCCGCCAGGGCTGCGGGTCCGCCACCACCAGCGCCGGGACCAGGCTCGGCAGCAGCGCGGCGGCCAGCCCCGGACCGAGGGCGAGCCAACTCGTCAGCCCCGTTCGGCAACGCAGCGCCACCGTCCCGAAGGCCAGCGCCAGCACCGCCGCCGGCACCGTGTACGCCTCCACCAGCAGCACCTCGCCGGCGATCAGCAGCAGCCAGGCGCCGAGCAGTTCGCTGCCGCCCGCGACGCCCGCGAAGACCCACCGCCGGCCGGCCGACCCGCCCGGGACGAGCACCCGGACGGCGACCGCCGTTCCCCAGAGGACGCAGACCACGGCGGCGTGCCGGATCGCCCCGACGGTGAGCAGCAGCGCGAGCCCGGCGGCGGCCTGGGCCAGCACCTCCAGCACCCGGGCCGACAGCGGCTGCCAGCGGGCCAGCACCGGTGCGGTGGCGAGCGCCAGCACCGCCACCGCGAGCACCGCGAACGCGGTCGTCCGCAGCGGCAGCCCACCGGCCAGCGCGGCGGTCACCGCGAACCCGACGGCCGACGGTACGGCCACCACCCAGCCGAGCACCCGCACGGCGTCGGACCGGGCGGCCACCCCGACCGCCAGCGCCGCCCCGATCACCACGCCGGTACCGGCCAGGGTGCCGGCCCGGGTGGCGAGCAGCCCCAGCAGCCCGGACCCGGCAGCCACCAGCCCCACCGGCAGCGCGCCGGCCACCAGCGCCGGGTACGGCCGGACGAGCGCCACGACCAGCAGGGCGGCCGTCCCGAGGAGCAGCACCACGGCCGGCACGACCGGCCAGGGGGCACCGACGGCGGTCAGCAGCACCGGCACCGCGAACGCCGCGAACGGCCAGGCGAGCAGCAGCCGGCCACGCCGGCCCCGGCCCGCCAGCAGGGCGGCCACCGCCAGCACCAGCAGGGCGAGGGCCACCGGCAGGTTCCCGGTGCCCGGCCGGCCCGCCGGAGCGCCGGCCCAGACGGCCGACGGCGGCCCGTACGGGACGACCAGCGCGCTCACCGCGGCCGGCAGGGCCACCAGCACCGCCACCGCCAGCAGCACCAGCCCCGGCGCGCGCAGCAGCGGGTCCGGACGGAACCCCGGCGCGGCCAGGACCACCAGCAGGACGCCCAGCGCGGCGTAGAGCGACACCGGCTCGTCGGCCGCAGGCACCACCGCCACCAGCCCGGCCAGCGTCACGGCGACCGCGTACCCCACCGAGGCGTACCCGCGCAGGTCCGGCCACCCGCGACGGACGGCGACCAGGGCGACCGCCGCCAGCCCGACGGCGGCGACCAGGAACCGGGCCTGCCACCAGGGCGGCACCCCGGCGGCGAACGCCCCCAGCGGCACCGCCAGCGGCGCGGCGACCAGGGCCACGGCCAGGCCCACCCCGGCGATCCCCCGCTGAGCGGCGCTGCCGGACCGGCCCCGCGACGCCAGCAGCAGCCCGGTCAGCGCGGTGACCGCGAGGGCCAGCGCCGCGCCGGCCGGCGCGGCCAGGGCCACCGGGAGCGCGTGCCCGACCAGGACCGCCCCGGCGCTCGCCAGCGGCACCGCCACCCCGGTCCGGGTACCCGGCCGCAGCACCGCGGCCAGCAGCAGCCCCACCCCGGCGACCAGGTCGAGGGTCACCACCAGCGGCCAGGACGTCGGCCCGACGGCGGGCAGGGCGAGCACGACGAGCGCCCCGGCGGCCACCCCGAGGCCGAACCAGCCGCCACGGGGCAGGAGCAGCCCCCACGCGACCGCACCGAGCAGGACGGCCACCGGAAGCTGCCAGCCCCAGGTGAGGTCCGGACCGGAATCCGCGCCCCGCCACCACAGCATCGACCGGTGCACGGTGGCCGCGGCGAACACCACCGTCGTCAGCGCCGTCACCAGGGCGGTGCTCCCCGCCACCACCAACGCGCCGACCCGGGGGCCGGTCCGCCAGCGCTCGGGTACCAGCCGGACCGCCCCGGCCAGGCCGACGGCGACCAGCACCACCGCCAGCAGGGACAGCACGGGCCACTGCTGCACCACCGGCCGGAGGATCACGGCGGCCAGCACCGGCACCGCCAGCCCGGCGGCGGTCACGGCGACACCCCGGCTCCGCAGGGCCGGCGCGGCGGCCCCCAGCGCCGCCACCACCAGCAGCAACGGCAGCCCGGCCAGCGCCGGGACCCCGAACGCCCGCCCCTCGGCGAGCGGCACCAGCGCGCACCCGACGGCCACCGCCAGCACCACCGCGTACCCGAGCCCCGCGACCACCTGCCCGACGATCCGGGCCGGCCGGTGCGGCGGATTCGCCCCCGCACCCGCATCCGGTGGGCCGCTCTCCGGGGCCCGGTCGCGCAGCACCGTCACCACCACCAGGTTGAGCAGGGCGGTGCCGAGGAAGACCAGGGTCCAGCCGGTGGCCGAGGGCCGCGCCTCGGCGGCGAGCAACGGCAGCACCGGTTGGCCGGTCAGCAGCGCCCAGAACCACGGCCCGGTGAGCCCGCTGAGCCGGGCGTACCCGGCGGCGAAGGCCACGCCGACCACCCCGACCAACGCGGTGTACCGGGTACCCGGCCAGGCGGTGACGCCGAACAGGTCGACCGCCCAGGCGGCGTACCCGTCGAGGAGCACCAGCAGCAGTCCCACCGCGGCCAGCGTCTCCGCCGTGCCGCGCAGCCGGCGCCGGGCCGCCACCAGCGGCAGGGCCAGCACGAGCGCGGTGACCGCGGCCAGGATCAGCGCCCGGCCGACGACTCCCACCGCCGCCCAGGCGACGGCGGTGAAGACCACCGCGGCGGTACCGAGCAGGAGTCCACCCAGGACGAAGAGCAACCCCTGCACCGCCCCGCCGGAGATCTCCACCCCACCGGGCGGCGGCACCGCGCCCGGCGGCACCTGGGCCGGGGGGATCGGCCCCGGGACGGCAGGGCGCACGGCGGGTGCCGGGGCGGGGTGCCGGGGGTCGACCGTCGGGTACGGCCGGCCCGGGGCCGGTACCTCGGCCCGGACCCGGGCCGCCAGGTGGGCCCGCCGGTTCCGGGCGTCCGCCAGCCGGGCGGCGAGGTCCCGGTACGCGCGGTGGGCCTGCTCGACCTGCCGGCCGAGCCCGTCGATCTCCCCGTCCAGCCGGATCACCTCGGCGGCCAACGGGTACGGCGGCCGGCCGCAGCCGGAGCAGCCGACGCGCAGGTCAGCCGGTGCGCCGCAGGCGGGACAGGGGTAGCCGGTCGGGTCCACCCGGCCATCCTCGTGGCCCGACCCCCGCCCTGACCAGAGTGCGGGTACTCAGGGCCGGGTGTGCTCGACCACCCAGGCGGCGTACTCCGGGTTGCCGCTGCCCACGGTCGTGACCAGGATCTCCGGCACCTCGTACGGGTGGTTGGCGCGGAGTTGGGCGACGAGCGCGTCCACCCGGTCCGGCGCGGTCTTGAACTGCACCGACCACTCGGCGGTGGTCTCCACGTTGGACTGCCACCAGTACGTGCTGTCCACCTGCCCGCCGACCTGGGCGCAGGCCGCCAGCCGGCCGGCGACCGCCGCAGCGGCCAGCACGTCCGCCACCGAGCGGGCGTCCACCACCGTCGTCACCACGCTGATCTGCTCCACGGCAGAACCCTACGCGTCACCGTCGCGGTTGGCCGCGATCCAGTCGTCGATCCGCCCCCACCAGTCGTACAGCCAGTCGATGCGCTCCTGCCGCCCGGCCGGGATCTCCTCCGGCGGCACCGACCAGAAACGCATCGCGATGCGCTTGTCCATGGGCAGCTCACGCCAGACGTCGGCGACGGTGAGCATCTGGTCCAGGCCGGTGTGCGCCACGAAGATCACCCCGGCGTCGGGGGCCGCGTCCAGCGCGGCGAGCATCCCACCGGGTTGCGGGGCGAGCACGTGCTGCATCCGTTCGGCCCGCAGCGCCATCCGTTCGTGGCCCCGGGCACGGAGCCGGGCGATCGCCCTCAACCGGCGGCGCGGGGTGAAGTTCCCGCCCTCGGGGAAGATCACGAACGCGTCGTTGTCGTCCAGCCCGACGGCGAGGTGGCCGATCTGCTCGACCACCGAGCCGCGACCGTCCGGGTCGGGGGCGATGAACCGGCTGGGCAGCCGGTTGAGCAGCACGTCGATCGCCGGGTCCCACTGCAGGGCCGCCTTGAGCACGATCCGGGGCTCCCGGGAGAACCAGTTCACCAGCGCGTGGATCAGGATGAACGAGTCCCCCGGGCCGGCGTGCCGGCAGAGCACCAGCTCGGGCCGGCCGGGCAGCGCGGTGTCCGGGTCGGTGCCGACGATGTCGATGCTCAGCCGCAACGTCCAGCGGGCCTGCCAGAACAGCACCCGCAGGAACGCCCCGGCCAGCACGTAGTGCGCGCGTTGGAAGGCCGGGGCCCGGTTGCGCAGGCCGAAGCCGGAGCCGACCCAGAGCCCGAAGAGGGCGATCAGCGCCACCGCGTCCCAGACCAGGTACACCGTGCCGATCCAGAGCAGCCGCAGCGGGCGCAGCCGCCCCGGCACCAGCGGGGAGGCCGCCGCGGCGACGAACGCCCAGGCCGGCAGCGTGGTCACCACCAGGAACGCCAACAGGACGACGCCCGGGGCCAGCACCAGCCGGCGGACCCAGCGCGGGGGCAACGGCATCAGCGCTCCAGGTTCGCCAGGTACCGCCGGGACGCGGTGTAGGCACGGCTGATCCGCCGCCCCACCGCCGCCATGTCCCGGTACGCCCACGGGGTGTCGTCGCGGGGCTCCAGCCCGCCGGTGGGCAGCACGTGCACCTCCACCCCGGCGGGGAGGGCGGCCATCTCCCGGGCGAACCGGTGCCGGCGGGCGATCTCGAACGCGACCTGGGCGATCTCCCAGGGCCGGCGGGGCGGGGTCAACTCCCGTTCGATCCGCCCCACCTGGAGGACGAAGATCCGGCCCGCCCCGGCGGCGACCGCCTCGCCGATCGGGATGGAGTTCACGATGCCCCCGTCGACGTAGTGCTGGTCGTCGATCTTGGTCGGCGGCAGCAGCCCCGGTACGGAGGCGGAGGCGAGCACCGCCGGCACCAGCGGCCCGCTGTCGAACCAGTGCTCGGCGGCGCGTTCGATGTTCGCCGCACAGCACTTGAACGGCACCCGCAGGTCGGCGAAGGTGACCCCCTCCCCCAGCTCCTTCTCCAGCAGCCGGCGCAGCGGGCGCGGCGAGTGCAGGTGGGTACGCGCGGCGAACCGGCGCAGTTGCCGGGCCACCGAGTCGCCGTACACCTCGCTCGCCTCCGGGGAGGCCCAGAGCCGGACCAGCCGGTCGGTGACCGCCTCGGTCGGGTCGGCGGCCACCAGGGCACCGTTGACCGCCCCGATCGAGGTGCCGAGCACCAGGTCGGGCTGGATCCCGGCGCGGAACAGCGCCCGCAGCATGCCGACCTCGACCGCGCCGAGCACTCCCCCGCCGCCGAGCACGAACGCCACCGGACCCTGAACCATGTCGTTCATCCTGGCACGGCCGGAAAAGGGCCCTGGCCGGTGCCCGGGGCCCTGGTGTGCGCGGGCACACCGGACGTTCCGGGTGGACCCGTCCGGTGCCGGGACGGCCAGACAGGTCCGGCGCTTTCGCGTCGATCACGGGACGAACCGGCCGTTGACAGCCCCGACACATTCGCGCAACCTGATACCGCCCCCACCCCCAGGCAGGTGCGAACACTGATGGCGACACTGCAAGCCGGCAGGTTGCTGGCCCGCAGGTACCGACTCGTGGACCAGATCGGGTCCGGTGGCATGTCGGTGATCTGGCGTGCCCGGGACGAGGTGCTCGACCGGGTCGTCGCGCTGAAGGTGCTCGCCCCGTCGCTCGCCGCCGACGCCCGGTTCCGGGACATGGTCCGCGAGGAGGCCCGCGCCGCCGCCCAACTGGTGCACCCGCACGTGACCTCGGTGCACGACTACGGCGAGACGCTGGCCCCGGACGGGACGATCACCTCGTTCGTGGTGATGGAGCTGCTCACCGGCGAGGAGCTGGAGGACCGGCTCACCGAGGGGCCGCTGCCGTGGTCGGAGGCGGTGGAGATCGGCGCCCAGGTGGCCGACGCGCTGGCCGCCGCGCACCGGCTCGGCATCGTGCACCGGGACATCACCCCGGCCAACGTGATGATGACCCGGGTCGGCGCGAAGGTGCTCGACTTCGGCATCGCCACCCAGGTCGGCGCTCCGGACGAGGACGAGGACGGCGGCACCTTCGGCACCCCGGCGTACGTCGCCCCGGAACGGCTGGACGGGGCCCCCGCCCAGCCGGCCACCGACATCTACTCCCTCGGCGTGCTGCTGTACGAGACCCTGACCGGGCGGGTGCCCTACCCGGCCGACACCTGGGAGGAGCTGAGCGAGGCCCTGGCCTCCGACACGACCCCGCAGGTGCTCGACGTGCCCGGCCTGCCGCCCGAGGTGGCCCGTACCTGCCTGCGCTGCCTGGCCCGGGAACCCCTGGACCGGCCGACCGCGGCGCAGGTCGCCGCCGCGCTGCGGGAGCAGCTCCTCCCCGCCGACCCGCAGGCCGCCACGATGCTGGCCCCGACCGTCACGCTGCCCTCCATCGTCACCGTGCCGGGCGCCGCCGCACCACCGGTACCGGCCGCTCCGGCGCCCACCGGCGTCCCGGCACCGACCGGTACGCCGACGCCGGCCAGCGCGACGGCACCGGTCGGGGCGGCGACGCTGGCCGGGACGACGGGGCCGACCGGTACGACGGTGCCGCGTAACGGTGCCACCCCGGTCGGTCCGTTCGGGCACGGCCCGGTGGACGCGGGTGCACCGGGCGAGGACGGGCGGGCCCACCCGACGGGTCGTGCGGCCGGACCGACGGCCCCTCCGGTGGTGGTCGGTGCCGCAGCGGCACCGCCGGGCTCGCTGGACCACCCGGACGCCGACGACGAGCCGGGCGCGGAGGGCCGTCGCGGGCCGGGCCGGCGTCGCTCGTCGGAGCGCCGGGTGCCGATTCCGCTGGTGCTCGTGGGCCTGATCGTGGTGGTGACCGGGGCCACCCTGCTCGTGCCGGCGCTCATCCAGGAGTCGGACCCACCGCCGCAGGTGCTGCCCACCCACCAGCCGGCCGAGGAGCCGCCGCCGTCGCTGGCGCCGAGCAGCCCGGCGGCGTCGGCGTCGCCGTCCGCGCCGGCCGCCAGCGTCCCGCCGTCACCGGCGACGACACCCAGTCGGACGGCCACCTCCGCGCCACCGACCCGGAGCACCCCGTCAGCACCGGTGGTGGACCCGGCGAACCTGGTCGGGCAGCTCATCGACGAGGGCGTGGCCTCCGGCGACATCCGCGACGACGTGGGCACGGACCTGCGCAACCTGATGCGCAACCTGAGCTACGACAGCGATCCGGAGACGTTGGCGGCGGCGGTGAACTCGGTCCGGGGGAAGGTCGCCGAGCGCCGCCGGGAGGGCAGCATCACCCCGGCGTACGCCCGTGAGCTCGACGCCGCGATCGCCCGGCTCGCCACCGCGCCCCTCTGACCGCCGGCCCCGTCGCCCACCGCTGACCGTCGTCCCGGTGCCGGTCGCCCCTGCCGCCGGTCGTCACCAGCCGGCGACGCGGGCCGGTTCCCGGGCCGCCACCGAGGCGGCGAGGAAGCTCCGGTACACCGCCGTGTAGCCGAGCGCCATCCGGTAGGTGGAGAAGTTCTCCGCCACGTGCGCCACGCACTCCGCCGGGTCGATCCGGGTCACCGCCCGCAACGCGCCGGGCAGTTCGTCGGGTTCCGCGCAGATCAGCCCGGTCCGCCCCGGCCGGAGCACCTCCGGTACGGCACCCCGGTCGAGCGCCACCACCGGCGTACCGGTCGCCATCGCCTCGACCATCACCATGCCGAACGGCTCCTCCCACTGGATCGGCATGATCAGGCAGCGGGACTCCACCAGCAGCCGCAGCGCGGCCTCCCGGTCGGCGTTGAGCACCACCCGCACGTCCGGGCCGAGCATCGGCTCGACCACCTGCTCGTAGTACCGGCGTTCGGCCGGCTCGGTGCACTTGCCGGCGAGGGTCAGCGGCAGGCCGGCGGCCCGGCACGCCCGGATCGCCAGGTCCGGACCCTTGTCCGGGCTGAACCGGGCCAGCCAGAGCACCGGCCCGGTACTCGGCACGGACTTGCGCGGCACGTCCCGGGTCTCGAACGCGTTGTGCACCGTACCCACCCAGGGCAGCCCGGGGTTGGCCCGGCGCTGGGCGTGCGAGATGGCCACCAGGCCCACCCCGTGGTCGGTGTCGCTGAGCACCTGGCCGTACTCGCCGACCGGATTGCCGTGCACGGTCGCCACCGTGGGTACCGCGCGCCGGCCGGCGACCAGTGGGCCGATGGTGGTGTGGTCGTGGACCACGTCGAAGTCCGCCGGGCTCACCAACTGGCGTACCCGGGCCAGGTGGGCCAGTTCGGGCAGGGCCTCGCCGAGCCGGTCGAACTGGAGGTCGCTCGCCGTGGAGACGAAGTCCGCCGGCGTGCCGTGCTGCCGGCCGGCGCCGAACAGCGTCACCCGGTGCCCGCCCCGGACCAGCGCGTCCACCAGGGCTGCGACCACCTGTTCCAGACCGCCGTAGCCGGGCGGCGGGACCGACAGCCACGGCGGGACCACCATCGCGATGCGCAGCGGCGCCTCCGGTGCCCCGCCGGACTGACGGTGGTCTGCGGCCACGAGCCCCTCCCCGCTGGTCCCCTGAGCGCGTGACCGGCGGCATTCCCCGTACCACCAGCGGTAAACCGGGCCCACCCACGCAGAAGGCGGCGGGTGACGGGCCGACCCCCTCGGCCCGTCACCCGCCGCCCGGTCGAGGGGCGGGTCCGCGTCCGCCTACGACTCGGCCAGCGTGACGGTGACGGTGTTCTCGTTGCCGTCCCGCTGGTACCGCACCTCGACCCGGTCACCGACCTTGCGCGCCTGGACCGCGCCGACCAGGTCGCTGGAGCCGTTGACCGTCGTGTCCCCGAAGCGGGTGATCACATCACCCTGCCGGAGACCGGCCTGCTCGGCGGCGCTGCCCGGCAGCACCGAGGCGACGAGCGCACCGCCGTTCTGGGCCTCGGCCACACTCACCCCGAGGCTGGCGTGGCTGACCTTCTCGCCGCGCTGGAGCTTCTCGGCGACGTCCTTGGCCTTGTTGCTCGGGATGGCGAAGCCGACCCCGATGTTGCCGGTGCCCTGCCCGGCGGTGAAGATCGCGGTGTTGATGCCGATCACCTCGCCCCGGGTGTTGACCAGGGCCCCGCCGGAGTTGCCCGGGTTGATCGGGGCGTCGGTCTGGAGCAGCCCGGAGATCGAGGCGGCCCCCTGCTGCGGGTCCTGCTGACCGCCGCCGGCCCGGATGGTCCGGTCCCGGGCGCTGAGGATGCCCGCGGTGACCGAGCCCTGCAGGCCCAGCGGGCTGCCCAGGGCGAGCACCTGGTCACCGACCTGCATCGCGTCGCTGTCGCCGAAGGTCGCCGCCTTCAGGCCGCTGACACCGCTGGCCTTCAGCACCGCGAGGTCGCTCTTCGGATCGGTGCCCACGATGCTGGCCTGGGCGTTCTTGCCGTCGGCGAAGATCACCCGGACGCTGTTGGCGGAGCCGGACGCGATCACGTGGTTGTTGGTGAGCACGTACCCGTCGGCGGTCAGGAGGACGCCGGAGCCCTCGCCGCTGTCGGTGGCGATGGAGACCACGCTGTCCTGCACCGACGCGGCGATCCGGGGCAGGTCGGCGCCGTTGATCACCGGCGCGGCGGAGTAGGTGCGGGTGATCCCGCCCCCGCCCACCGCGAGGGCGAGCGCGCCACCGGCCAGCCCGGAGCCGAACATCAGCGCCACCACGGCGATACCCGCGACGACGTACCGGCCGGCGCGGCTCGGCCGGGGCGGGGGCCCCTGGGCCCACGGCGGCACCGGCTGACCCGGGTGGCCTGGCTGACCGGGGTGAGCCGGCTGACCGGGCTGGCCCGGCTGGCCGTACCCGGCGCCGCCCGGCTGGTAGCCCGGGGCGCCGTGCTGGCCGTAGCCGGCCGCGCCCTGCTGGCCGTACGGCGCACCGTAGGCGGGACCGGCGTTCGCCCCGGCCCAACCGCCGCGCTGCCCCGGCGCCCAGGGGCTGGGCTGGTACGCCCCGCCCGGGCCGGAGGCCGGGTACGGCGGGGCGGACGGGGTCGAGCCACCGGGGTGGTACCCACCCGGCCGGTACCCCTCACCGGAGCCGGCACCGGTGGACGGGCTGGCGTCGCCGGCCGGCGGGCCGGGCTGACCCGGACCGGCGGCGGTCGGATCGGGCTGGCCTGCGGCGGCGGGCCGACCACCATCGGCGGCGGGGGCGGCGGGCTGGCCGCTGTCGACGGGGCCGGCGGGCTGGCCGCTGTCGGGGGTGGGAGCGGCGGGAGTGGCCGGGGTGGTGCCAGGGGGACCGTAGGACGGGGGCGGGGTGCCACCGGCGGGGGTGCCGGGGGTGGACCCGGCGGCGGCCGGGTCGGAGTGCCCGTGGTCGACACGGGGCAGCTCGGCAGTGCGGGGCGACGGCTCGGCGTCGGCGGGAGCCGGCCGCCGCTGCGGGTCGGACTCGTACTCGGTCATGACTACACCTTGCCCCGTCGTACTGCGACCAGCCTGGAATCGACCTGGATGTTGCCTGAAAGTCACTCCGGCTCGCCGTCGGCGTCCGGATCCAGCGGGAGCCGGACCCGGAAGGTGGCCCCGCCACCGGGGGTCTCCGCGACCTCCACGGTGCCCTGGTGCGCCGCCACCAGGGCCGCCACGATGGCCAGGCCCAGGCCGGTGCCGGTCGCCCCGTCCGCCCGGCGGGTCCGCGCGGCGTCCGCCCGGTAGAAGCGCTCGAAGACCCGTTCCGACTGCTCCGGGGAGAGCCCCGGACCGGTGTCGGCCACCTCCACCACCGCCAGGTTCCCCGGCTCGGTCCGCAGCCGCAGGGTCACCCGGGCGTCGGGCGGGGTGTGGGTGAGCGCGTTGGTCATCAGGTTGCCGATGACCTGCCGCAGCCGGGCGTCGTCGCCGAGCACCACCAACGGCCCGGAACCGGGCGCGATCTCCAGCTCGATCCGGCGGTCGGGGGCGACCGCGTGGGCGGCCTGCACCGCCTCGCTGGCCAGCACCGGCAGCTCCACCGGCACCAACGCGAGCGGGCGTTCCCGGTCCAGCCGGGCCAGCAGCAGCAGATCCTCCACGAGCAACCCCATCCGGGCCGCCTCGTCCTCGATCCGGCGCAGCAGGCCGGCGGTCTGCTCCGGGTTGCGGGCCGCACCCTGCCGGTACAGCTCGGCGAAGCCCCGGATGGTGGTCAGCGGGGTCCGCAGCTCGTGCGAGGCGTCCGCGACGAACTGCCGCATCCGCTCCTCGGAGCGGCGGGCCCGGGTCTCGGACGCCTGCGCGGCCAGGGCCGCGTCCCGGGCCCCCGCCTCGGCGGAGCGCGCGGCGATCTCCGAGGCGGCCCGCGCGGTGAAGGCCGCCTCGATCTGGGCGAGCATCACGTTCAGCGCCCGGGAGAGCCGCCCCAGCTCACTGGTGGCGTACGGCTGCCCCTCCTCCGGGTCGGGCACCCGGCGGCTGAGGTCGCCCCCGGCGATCGCGGCGGCGGTCTGTTCGATCTCCACCAGCGGCTTCAGGCTGGTCCGCACGATCGCCGCGCCGATCGAGGCGAGCAGCACCAGCACCGCCCCGCCGACCAGCAGGTCGATCCAGACCAGCCGTGCCACCGCCCGGTCCACGTCGGTCAGCGGCTGGCCGACCACGACGGCCTGCTCCCCCGGCAGGTCGACCAGGATCATCCGCCAGCGGCTGTGGCCGTCCCGGGCCGACTCGGTGAACGGCTCACCCTCCGGGCGGCCGAACCCCTCCGGGGTGGTCGGCCAGTACGGCAGGTCGTCCGGCTGGAAGCTGGGCTCGTAGTAGTACGGGTCGACCAGGCCGCCGCCGCGGTAGACCAGCATCAGGTTGTCGCTGGGCAGGCCGACCTTCGCGGACGCGCCGGGCGGCAGGTCCTCCACGGCCCGCGCGACCGTGCCCCGGAAACCGGTCAGCTCGCTGTCCACCTGGTCGACCAGGTAGCTGCGCAGGAAGAACGTGGTCGACACGCTGATCACCAGCAGCGCGGCGGCGACCAGGGTGAGCACCGAGGCGACGAGCTTGACCCGCAGCGGTACCGCGCGCAGTCGCCCCTTCGCCTGGTCGACGGCGTTCACGCCGCCGGCTTGCGCAGTACGTACCCGACCCCCCGCAGCGTATGGATCAGCCGGGGCTGGGTGTTGTCGACCTTGCGGCGCAGGTACGAGATGTACGACTCGACGATGTTGTCGTCACCGCGGAAGTCGTAGTTCCAGACGTGGTCCAGGATCTGCGCCTTGGACAGCACCCGGTTCGCGTTGAGCATCAGGTACCGCAGCAGCTTGAACTCGGTCGGCGAGAGCTGCACCCGCTGGCCGGCCCGGTGCACCTCGTGGGTCTCCTCGTCCAACTCCAGGTCGGCGAAGGTGAGCCGGGACGGGGCGTGCTCGCCGGTGCTGGTGCGCCGCAGCACCGCCCGGATCCGCGCGGTCAACTCCTCCAGGCTGAACGGCTTGGTGACGTAGTCGTCGCCGCCCAGGGTGAGCCCACGGATCTTGTCGTCGGTGGCGTCCCGGGCGGTCAGGAAGACCACCGGGGTCCGGGTACCGCCCTCGCGCATCATCCGGATGACCTCGAAGCCGTCCAGGTCGGGCAGCATCACGTCGAGCACCACCAGGTCGGGGCGGTGGTCCTTGGCGGCGGTCAGCGCCGCGCTGCCGCTGGTCGCGGTCGCCACGTCGAAGCCCGCGAACCGTAGGCTCGCGGAGAGCAGTTCGAGGATGTTGGGATCGTCCTCGACGACGAGCAGTCGCGCCTCGGTCTGGGTAGCGGCCATGGCGTCATCATGCGGGACCCGGCTTCGACCCCGCTGGGCGGTACCTGGAAACACGCTGAGAAAACCTGTGCCCCACCAGCGCGGTCCCTGAGCGCGGCTCACCGCGGCTGTGGGCCTGCTCAATCGCCTTTCCCGGGCGGTCCCCCTCAGGCGGCGAGGCCGAGATCCGGTGGCGCCGTGGCCGGTGCCCGGGGTCGGGCGGGTGCCGGGTGCACCGCCGACTCGGCGAGGCGGGCGAGGGAGCGACGGTCGGCGTCCCGGGCGGGGTGCAGGGCGGCGGTGACGGTCACCGTGACCGTCAGGTCCCGGGCCGCCACCACCCGCCGGACCGACCGCCACAGGGTCTCGTCGCCGAGAAAGGCCGCCGCGCTGGCCCCGTTGACACCCCTGCTGCCGGTACTGGTGCTGCTGCCGCTGGGGCCGGGGCCGACGGGCCCGCCGGAGCCCTGGCCGTACTCGATCCGCAGTGGCACCACCGGCGCCCCGGTCTCGATCGCCGCCTGGAACATGGCCGGCCGGAACCCGCCGGGCGGCCGGCACCCGGCCCCTGCCTCCCGACCCGGCCGGTGGCCGGCATCCCGACCCGGCCGCTGCCCGCTGTCCCCCCGCCCGCCGCACCAGGTC
This sequence comes from Micromonospora fluostatini, assembly GCF_050410825.1. NCBI lineage: Bacteria > Bacillati > Actinomycetota > Actinomycetes > Micromonosporales > Micromonosporaceae > Micromonospora > Micromonospora fluostatini. The sequence goes on along the minus strand of NZ_CP191251.1, from coordinate 7,001,839 downwards.
GTCCCCTCTGGGAAGACCGCGACCGGGTGACCGGCCCGCAGCGTCGCGGCGACCTGGTGGACCGTCGCCGGCAGGGCGCGCGGCCGGGACCGGTCCACCGAGACCGTGCCGGCGGCGACGGTGAGCAGCCCGACCAGCGGCCAGCGCCGGACCTCCCGCTTCGCCACCATCCTGGCCGGCGCGGTGGCCAGCAGGGCCACCACGTCCAGCCAGGAGATGTGGTTGGCGACCAGGAGGGCCCGCCGCCGGGGCAGCCGCCCGGTCACCGTCAGGCGCACCCCGAGCGCCCGCAGCAGCCCCCGGGACCAGCGTCGCACGGCGGTGCGGCCCGTCTCGGCCGGCAGCAGCGGCAGCACGGCGGCCAGCCCGATCCCGGCCAGCAGGGCCACCAGCGCGGCGGCGAACCGGCCGAGCCGCCGCGCCACCGGAACCGAGCCGGCCCCCGTGCCCGTGCCGGCGGCGGTGGGATCCGGCAGGCACCACGGCCCGCACCCCGAGCGGGGCCGCCACAGGTCGTCGGCGCGGCTCACCGCCCGGCCGTCGGCGTGGCCCCTCACTGGGCCGTCGGCGCGGCTCACCGCTCGGCCCCACCGAGGAAGTGCCGCAGGTGACGCGGGTTCATCCGGTCGAGGGTGAACAGCACGTAGAAGTCGGCGACCCGGAAGTCCGGGTCGTACGCCGGCTCGCCGCCGATCCAGGCCCCGAGCCGGAGGTATCCGCGCAGCAGCGGCGGCACCAGCGACCCGGCGCGGGCCAACGGGGCGGCGTCGGCCGGGGCCGGGCCGGGCCGGACCCCGGCGGCCGGCTCGGCGTACCAGGGGCGCAGCGGGCGTACCCGCAGGGCCGGCGGGGCCAGGTGACCGGCCTGTGCGCGGGCCCAGACCTCGGCGACGGCCCGACCGCCGTCGTCGACCGGCACCGAGGCGCAGCCGCCGAGCCAGCGGGATCCGCGCAGGTGCAGGTACCGGGTGATGCCCGCCCACATCAGGTTGATCACCGCGCCGGAGCGGTGGTCGGGGTGCACGCAGGAGCGGCCCGCCTCGACCAGGTCGTCGCGGAGCGGGGCGAGCGGGGTCAGGTCGAACTCCGACTCGGCGTAGCGGCGACCGGTACGCCCCGGCGGGAGCAACCGGTAGGTGCCGACCACGTCACCGGTGCGCTCCTGGACGACGATCAGATGGTCGCAGTGGGCGTCGAGATCGTCGACGTCGAGCCCGGGGACGTCGGGGCGCAGGGTGGCGCCCAGTTCGGTGGCGAACACCTCGTGACGCAGACGTTGGGCAGCCGCGACCTGGGTCGGGTCGCCGGCGATCAGCAGGGTGTATCCGCTGGTCGTCAGGGGTGCGCCAGCGGCATGCAGGACAGCCATGGGACCTGTGTAGGTGGCCCGGATGGACAACGGCTCCGGCGATCGGTGTCGATCCGGTGAACGCCGGCCGGCGGGGTCGGTGCACCCGTACGGGACAGTCCGCCCAGGCGGGACGGGCGGCCCGGACGGGCCCGTCCGTCCCGGCGTGACAGGCTGCGCGGACGGTCCGGCGACGGGGCCGGACCGGGACGCGACGGAGGAAAGATGATCATCGAGCGGCGGTACGTCGGTCCACCCGACTCGGGCAACGGCGGCTGGAGCGCCGCCCGGTTCGCGGCGGCGGTCGGCGGTGAACCGGTCGATGGTGAAGCGATCGGTGGTGACGCGGCCGGCAGCGGCGGGGGTGCGGTCGAGGTGACGTTGCGTCGGCCGGTTCCGGTGGAGACCCCGCTGACCGCCGTCGGCGGCGAGATCCACGACCCGGCCGGTCTCGTGGTCGCCGAGGTACGCCCGGCGGTGGAGCCGCCCCCGGTGGTCGAGCCGGTGGACCCGGCGGTGGCCCGGGCCGCCTCGGCGGCGTACCCGGGGCTGCTCCACCACCCCTTCCCGGGCTGCTACGTCTGCGGCCCGGCCCACCCGGACGGGCTGCGGATCTATCCGGGGCGGCTGCCGGACGGGCGGACCGCCGCCCCGTTCCTGGTCCCCGCCGACGTCAGCGTCGCCACGGTCTGGGCCGCGCTGGACTGCCCCGGTGGCTGGACGGTGCTCGGCCCCGGCCGTCCGTACGTGCTGGGCCGGATCACCGCGCGGGTGACCGCGCTGCCCCGGCCCGGTGACGAGTGCGTGGTGACCGGTCGGGCCGGCGACGTCGCGGGCCGCAAGGCGCAGGTGTACTCCAGCCTGTACGGCCCGACCGGCACGCTGCTCGGGCACGCGCGGGCGACCTGGATCGCCCTGCCCGCCGGGTGAGCACCGCCACGTGATCTCCTTCCTCAGGAGGACCGGGGCGGGTCTCCTCCTGCCGAAGGCGGAGATGGATCTCCCGACCGCGCCTGATTGATTCGGCCCCCCGCACCGGTCAGGCTGGTCCGGCACCCTGCCGAGTGTCCCTGGAGGGATCACCGGCGCGGCGGTGCGTCCCAGCGTGATCATCCGGCGCAACGGTGCGCCCAGCAGGAGAGGAGCGAGATGTCTGACGGGCAGCGGAGCCCCACCACCGGAAGCGGTCAGATCGTGGTGTCCGGCCTGACGAAGCAGTACAAGAACGTTCGGGCGGTCAACGATCTGTCCTTCACCGTCGAACCGGGGCGGGTGACCGGCTTCCTGGGCCCGAACGGCGCCGGCAAGACCACCACGCTGCGGATGCTGCTGAACCTGGTCACCCCGACCGCCGGTTCGGCCACCATCGGCGGCCGGCGGTACGCCGACCTGACCGACCCGCTGCGGCACGTGGGCGCGGTGCTGGAGGCGTCCAGCGCGCACAAGGGACGTACCGGCATCAACCACCTGCGGGTGATCGCCGCCGCCGCCGGACTGCCGAAGCACCGGGCCGACGAGGTGCTGGCCATGGTCGGGCTGACCCCGGCCGCGAAGCGCAAGTTCAAGGGGTACTCCCTGGGCATGAAGCAGCGGCTGGGCATCGCCGCCGCGATGCTCGGTGACCCCCGGGTGCTGGTGCTCGACGAGCCGGCCAACGGTCTGGACCCGGAGGGCATCCGGTGGATGCGCGGGTTCCTCAAGACGCTCGCCAGCGAGGGGCGCACGGTGCTGGTCTCCAGCCACCTGCTCTCGGAGATGCAGCTCCTCGCCGACGACGTGGTCATCATCGCGGCCGGGCAGTTGGTCCGGCAGGGTCCGGTCGCCCAGGTGCTCGGGTCGATGACCCAGAGCGCCCGGGTCCGGGTCCGTACCCCCCAGGCGACCGAGCTGGCGAAGGCGCTGCGGGAGCAGTCCGCCGTCGTCGAGGTGGACCCGCAGGGCGCCCTGCTGGTCGCCGGGGTGGACGCCGCGACGGTCGGGCGCGCCGCCCTCGCCGTCCAGGCGGAGCTGCACGAACTCACCACGGAACGCCCCGACCTGGAAGGGGTCTTCCTGGAGCTGACGGCCGGGAAGGCGGGCATCCGATGAACCTCGTCCGATCCGAGCTGCTCAAGATCCGTACCACGGCCGCCTGGCTCTGGATGGCCCTGGGGGCGCTGCTGGCGGTGGTCCTGGCCTTCGCCGTCAACGCCTGGCTCGCCCACACCACCCTCACCGGGGACGCCGACATGCTGGGGCTGCCCCCGGAGGAGATGGCGGCCCAGCAGGACGTGGTCGGGCAGGCCGCCAACCTCTACACCTCGGGCCAGTACTTCGGGCTGCTCTTCGTGATGCTCATCGGTGTCCTGATGGTCACCAACGAGTTCTTCCACCAGACGGCCACCACGACCTTCCTCTCCACCCCGAAGCGCACCAGCGTGATCCTCAGCAAGCTGGTCGCGGCGAGCCTGATCGGGTTCGGCTTCTGGCTGGTGACGTCGATCATCAACCTGGTGGCCGGGGCGATCTTCATGAGCGTCGCCGACTTCGGCACCCAGCTCGGCGAGTGGGAGGTGCAGCGGGCCTTCCTGTTCAACCTGCTGGCGTACATGATCTGGACGATCCTGGGCATCGGGGTCGGCAGCCTGATCACCAACCAGATCGGGGCGGTGGTCACCTCGGCGGTGGTCTACCTGATCGGCACCCAGGTGGCCAGCGTCTTCTTCTTCCTGCTCAGTAGCTGGCTGGACAGTGAGGCCGTGCTGAAGTGGCAGGTGGTGCTCCCCTCGGTCGCCTCCACGGTCATGGTCAACAGCATCGAGTCGCCGATGCTGCCGGCCTGGTGGGTGGGGGCCCTGGTGCTGGTCGGCTACGCGGTGGTCACCGGCGTCGCCGGCATCCTGATCACCCGTAAGCGGGACATCTCCTGACCGGTACCTCCGCAGCGCGCCGGCCGGGCCCTCGGGCCCGGCCGGTGTCGTTTACCAGGAGTCGGCCGACCACGGAGCGTTTCGTGAACTTCTGGCATCTTCTGTGAAACCGGCCACGGGTCGGAGGCAGAAATGCCTGCGGGAGTCGTACGGCGTAGCCTGGTGACTGTCGCGTGCCCCCGATTCGGGCGGCAACGGACACCGCGTGACATACGAACCCGCGTGAAAGAGGCGATTACCGGCCGTGTCGACCCAGCAAACCTCGCAGGAGAACCCACTGGCGGGTTTCGGCCCGAACGAGTGGATCGTCGAAGAGATGTACCACCGTTACCTCGCCGATCCCAGCAGCGTCGACCCGGCCTGGCACGACTTCTTCGCCGACTACCGGCCCGGCGCCGACGGCACCAAGGGTCAGCCGGAGACGCCCGCCGGCACCCGCCCCGCCCCGACGAAGACCGCCCCCGGCGCCGAGCAGAAGCCGGCCCCGGCGAAGAGCGCGCCGGCCACGCAGGCCCCGGCCACGACGGCGCCGGCCGCCGCCCGGGCCGCCCCGGCCAAGGAGGCGCCCGTCAAGGAGGCACCGGCCAAGGCACCGGCGAAGCAGGCCGCGCCCGCCAAGACCGTCGCCGCCAAGACCGCCCCGGCCAAGCCGGCCCCGGCGAAGCCGACCGTGACCGGCCCGCAGACCACCCCGCTGCGCGGGGTCGCCGCGAAGATCGTCCAGAACATGGACGCCTCGCTGACCGTGCCGACCGCGACCAGCGTCCGCGCCGTCCCGGCCAAGCTCCTGGTGGACAACCGGATCGTGATCAACAACCACCTCGCCCGGGGGCGCGGTGGCAAGGTGAGCTTCACCCACCTGATCGGGTACGCGATGGTCCGGGCGCTGGTCGAGCACCCGGAGATGAACAACTCCTTCGCCGAGGTCGACGGCAAGCCGACGCTGGTCCGCCCGGCGAACGTGAACCTGGGCATCGCCATCGACCTGGCCAAGCCGGACGGCAGCCGCACCCTGGTGGTCCCCTCCATCAAGGGCTGCGAGCAGATGGACTTCCGGCAGTTCTGGCAGGCGTACGAGGACGTGGTCCGGCGCGCCCGCAAGAACGAGCTGACCATGGAGGACTACTCCGGCACCACCATCTCGCTGACCAACCCGGGCGGCATCGGCACGGTGCACTCGATCCCCCGGCTGATGACCGGGCAGAGCGCCATCATCGGCGTCGGCGCGATGGAGTACCCGGCGCCGTACCAGGGCATGAGCGAGGCGACCCTGGCCGAGCTGGCGGTCAGCAAGATCATCACGCTGACCAGCACGTACGACCACCGGATCGTGCAGGGCGCGCAGTCCGGCGAGTTCCTCAAGGTGATGCACGAGCTGATCCTGGGCGAGCGCGGGTTCTACGACCAGATCTTCACCTCGCTGCGCATCCCGTACGAGCCGGTGCGCTGGATGCGGGACGTGGCGGTCAACTCCGAGGGGCAGATCAACAAGACCGCCCGGGTGCACGAGCTGATCCACGCGTACCGGGTGCGCGGCCACCTGATGGCCGACACCGACCCGCTGGAGTTCAAGATCCGCAAGCACCCGGACCTGGACGTCCTCCAGCACGGGCTGACCCTGTGGGACCTGGACCGCGAGTTCCCGGTGAACGGCTTCGCCGGCAAGCGGCGGATGAAGCTGCGCGAGATCCTCGGCGTGCTGCGTGACTCGTACTGCCGCCGGGTCGGCGTGGAGTACATGCACATCCAGGACCCGGAGGAGCGGCGCTGGATCCAGGAGCGGATCGAGCTCAAGTACGAGAAGCCGGCGGTCGACGAGCAGAAGCACGTGCTCAACCGGCTCAACGCCGCCGAGGCGTTCGAGACCTTCCTGCAGACCAAGTACGTCGGCCAGAAGCGGTTCTCGCTGGAGGGCGGCGAGTCGCTGATCCCGCTGCTCGGCGAGGTGCTGGAGGCCGCCGCCGAGGGCGGGCTGGACGAGGTCGTCATCGGCATGGCCCACCGGGGCCGGCTCAACGTGCTGGCCAACATCGTCGGCAAGCCGTACGAGAAGATCTTCTCGGAGTTCGAGGGGCACCTGGACCCGCGCTCGACGCAGGGCTCCGGCGACGTGAAGTACCACCTCGGCCAGAACGGCAAGTTCACCACCCCGGACGGCGACAGCTCGGTCAAGGTCTCGGTGGTGGCGAACCCGTCGCACCTGGAGGCCGTCGACCCGGTGCTGGAGGGCATCGTCCGGGCCAAGCAGGACCGGATCGACCTCAAGCTGGAGGGGTACACCGTGCTGCCGCTGGCGGTGCACGGGGACGCCGCCTTCGCCGGCCAGGGCGTGGTCGCCGAGACGCTGAACCTCTCCCAGCTCCGGGGGTACCGCACCGGCGGCACCGTCCACGTGGTGGTCAACAACCAGGTCGGTTTCACCACCGCCCCGGAGTACTCGCGGTCCAGCCTCTACAGCACCGACGTGGCCCGGATGATCCAGGCGCCGATCTTCCACGTCAACGGGGACGACCCCGAGGCCGTGGTCCGGGTCGCCCGGCTGGCCTTCGAGTACCGGCAGACGTTCAACAAGGACGTCGTGATCGACATGGTCTGCTACCGGCGGCGCGGGCACAACGAGGGCGACGACCCGTCGATGTCCAACCCCCAGATGTACAAGATCATCGACTCGAAGCGGTCGGTCCGCAAGCTCTACACCGAGGAGCTGATCGGGCGGGGTGACATCACCGTGGAGGACGCCGAGGAACTGCTGCGGGACTACCAGGCGCAACTGGAGCGGGTCTTCAAGGCCACCCGGGACGCCGCCTCGGTGCCCAAGCAGCCGGACCGCCAGCACCCCGGGGTGCAGCCGGAGCCGGCGGTGGAGACTGCGACCAGCGCCGAGGTGATCAAGGCGATCGGCGCGGCGCACGTCAACCTGCCCGAGGGCTTCACCCCGCACAAGCGGATCCAGCAACTGCTCGACCGGCGGGCCAAGATGTCCACCGAGGGCGCCATCGACTGGGGCTTCGGCGAGATCATCGCGTTCGGCGCGCTGCTGAACGACGGGGTCACCGTCCGGCTCGCCGGGCAGGACTCCCGCCGGGGCACGTTCGTGCAGCGGCACGCCTCGATCGTGGACGCCGAGACCGGCGACGACTACCTGCCGCTCAAGTCGCTCACCGCCGACGGCGAGCGGTCCCGGTTCTTCGTGCACGACTCGCTGCTCAGCGAGTACGCGGCGATGGGCTTCGAGTACGGCTACTCGGTCGAGAACATCAACGCGCTGGTCTGCTGGGAGGCCCAGTTCGGCGACTTCGTCAACGGCGCCCAGTCGGTGATCGACGAGTTCATCTCCTCCGGCGAGGTGAAGTGGGGCCAGCGCTCCGCCGTCACCCTGCTGTTGCCGCACGGCCACGAGGGACAGGGCCCGGACCACACCTCCGGTCGCCCCGAGCGGTTCCTCCAGATGTGCGCCGAGGACAACATGCGGGTGGCCGTGCCGAGCACCCCGGCGAACTACTTCCACCTGCTGCGCCGCCAGGCCCTGTCGCCCAAGCGCAAGCCGCTGGTGGTGTTCACGCCGAAGTCGCTGCTGCGGCACCGGCTCTGCGTCTCCTCGGTGGAGGACTTCACCACCGGCACCTTCCAGCCGGTGCTGGCCGACACCGCCGCGCCGCCGGCCGAGCAGGTGAAGCGGGTGCTGCTCTGCTCGGGCAAGGTCTACTACGACCTGCTCCAGGCCCGCCAGGAGCGGGGCGTCACGGACACCGCGATCGTCCGGATCGAGCAGCTCTACCCGCTGCCGGTGGAGGAGATCCGGGCCGCCCTCGGCGGGTACCCGAACGCGGACGACTTCGCCTGGGTGCAGGAGGAGCCGGCCAACCAGGGTGCCTGGTCGTTCGTCGCGCTCAACCTGCTGGAGCACCTCAGCGAGGTCCGGCTGCGGCGCATCTCGCGCCCGGCCGCCGCCGCCCCGGCGGTCGGCTCGGCGAAGATGCACGAGGTCGAGCAGACCGCGCTGATCGACGCGGCGCTGCCGCGTCCCTGACCGACGAGAAACCCGCCCCTGGGGCAGACCGACCGGCGACGGTACGGTCTGCCCCAGCGGCCTGTCGAGGAGACCCACGATGTACTTCACCGACCGTGGCATCGAGGAGTTGGTCCAGCGCCGGGGCGACGAGCAGGTCACCCTGGAGTGGATCGGCGAGCGGCTGCGTGACTTCGTCGACCTGAACCCCGAGTTCGAGACCCCGGTCGAACGCTTCGCCACCTGGCTGGCCCGCCTCGACGACCCCGACGACGAGTAGACCGGCTGGTGGTCCCGTACCCGGCTGGCCGGGCACCGGGTACCGTGTCGGCCGTGCCCCCTCTCCGCTCCGTGCGCCGACGGTCCGCCCTGCTCAGCGGCCTGGTGCTGACCCTGCTGGCGGCCGGCTGCGGCCAGGCGGCAGCGGAGGGCCCCGACGGCACCACCCCCCGCACCCCGGCTGCGGCGGTGCCGCTGCCCCCGGTCTTCTACGTCGATCCGGAGAGCGCGGCGGCCGGCCAGGTCGCCCGGTGGGAACGGGCGCAGCGGGCCAGCGACGCGGCGGCGCTGCGCCGGATCAGCACCCGGCCGACCGCGCGGTGGCTGGTCGGCGGCTCCGACGCGGTCGGTGCCGAGGTCGCGGAGTACCTGACCGGGGCGAGCCGCGCCGGCCAGACCCCGGTGCTGGTCACGCACAACCTGCCGCAGCGTGACTGCGGCCGGCAGTGGTACGGGGGCGCCGAGAGCGCCGAGGCGTACCAGGCCTGGATCCGGGAACTGGCCAGCGGCGTACGGGGCCGCCCGGTGACGGTCATCCTCGAACCGGGCGCGGTCCCGGACGCGGTCGACGAGTGCGTCGACGACGTCGACGGTCGGTTGGCGCTGCTGCGGGACGCGGTCACGGTGCTCAAGAGCACCGGCAGCGCCCGGGTCTACCTGGACGCCGGGCACCCCGGCTGGGTGCAGGACACCACCGAACTGGCGGCGGTGCTGCGCCGGGCCGGCGTCGCCGAGGCCGACGGCTTCGCGCTCAACGTCGCCAACTTCGTCGGCACGACCGAGAACGTGACGTACGGTCACCGGATCTCCGACGCGCTGGGCGGCGCGGCCACCTTCGTGATCGACACCAGCCGCAACGGCAACGGCGCGCACCCGGCCAGGACCGTGCGCGGCGCGCCGAGCTGGTGCAACCCGCCGGGACGGGCGCTCGGCGCGGAGCCCACCGCCGAGACCGGCCTGGACCGGGTCGACGCGCTGCTCTGGATCAAGTACCCGGGCGAGTCCGACGGCGCCTGCCGTCCCGGTGAGCCGGAGATCGGCGTCTGGTGGCCCGAGTACGCCCTCGGCCTCGCCGAACGCGCCACCACCTAGCTACCCGCCCCGGCCGCCCCGGCGTGCGATCCCCCAGGGCGTCAGGGGCCGCCGACCCGGGCGGCGGGACGGCCCCCGGTGCCGGTGGCGCTGTCCAGGCCGGTCCGGCGCAGCTTCTGCCACCCCAGGCGGCCCCCGGTCAGGGCGGTGACCACCGACTGGAGCAGCACGAGGTACATCAGTTGCCGGTAGACGAACTGCTGCAACGGCAGCACCCAGAGGACGCCCAGTTTCTCCCGGTCCAGCCGGAACGCCACGATCGCGGTGAGGAACTGGAGCCCGAGCATCGCCAGCCAGGCCAGCGCCGTCTCGGTCCGGTCCAGGAAGATCAGGCCGTACAGGGCGAGCAGGTCGATGACCGGGGCGGTCAGCGGGAGCACCACCCCGAACAGGGTCAGGAACGTCAGGCAGCGGCGACTGAACCGGCCCGAGGCGCCCTTGTCGAGCACCGAGCGACGGTGCTTCCACATCGCCTGCATGGTGCCGTAGCTCCAGCGGTAGCGCTGCTTCCACAACTGACCGAGGCTGGCCGGCGCCTCGGTCCAGGCGCGGGCCCCCTCCTCGTACACCACCTTCCAGCCGGAGCGCCCGAGGGCCATGGTGATGTCGGTGTCCTCGGCCAGGGTCTCGTCGGTCATCCCCCCGGCGTACTCCAGGGCCTCCCGCCGGAACGCGCCGATCGCGCCGGGGATGGTGGGCATGCACCGCAGCGTCTCGTAGAGCCGGCGGTCGAGGTTGAAGCCGATGACGTACTCGATGTGCTGCCACTTGGCGATCATGCTGCGCCGGTTGCCCACCTTGACGTTCCCGGCGACCGCCCCCACCTGCGGGTCCCCGAAGGGCTGGACCAGGCGGCGGACCGCGTCGGGCTCGAAGACGGTGTCCCCGTCGACCATGACGATCAGGTCGTGCCGGGCCAGGGCGACGCCGGTGTTCAACGCGCTCGGCTTGCCGCCGTTCGGCTTGCGCACCACCCGGACGTTCGGCAGGCCGAGGCCGGCGGCGATGTCGGCGGTACCGTCGGTCGAGCCGTCGTCGACGACGACCACCTCGATCCCGCCGGGATGGTCCCCGGTGGCCAGCGAGCGGACCGCCGCCGCGATGCCCTCCTTCTCGTTGTAGGCGGGCACGATCACCGAGACCGGCGCGGTGACCGGCGGCCCCCAGGCGAAGTCCCGGCGACGGCGCTTACGGGCGTGTCGCAGGGCCAGCACGAACAGCAGCAGCGTCCGGCCGATGGTGAGCACCCCGACGAGCACGAAGAGGATGCCGAAGAGGACGAAGGTGAAGTCGGCGGCGCGGACCGCCATGACGAGCATCTGCCCGCGCCAGCGCTCCCCGGCCGTCGCCGGCACCGGGCCGGCCACGGGCGCGGAGACCCCGGCCTCGGCCAGCGCCAGGTTCAGCCCGCCGCTGACCGTGGTGAAGGTGTACCCGCGCTCCTTCATCATCGGGATGTACCGGTCCAGCGCCTCGACCGTCTGGGACCGGTCGCCGCCGGAGTCGTGCCAGAGCGTGACCGCCCCGGAGTAGCCCGGCGGGACGGTCCGCTCGATCATGCCGTCCGGGCCCTGCCGCTCCCAGTCCCGGCTGTCCAGGTCGTTGACCACGGTCAGGTAGCCGAGTTCGCCGGCCTGTCGCAGCAGCGGCCAGTCCTGGTTGACGAAGGCGTCCGACCGGGACGAGTACGGGAACCGCAGCAGGTTGGTCCGGACGCCGGTGGCCCCGGCGATGGCGAGCTGGGTCTGGGTGTACTCCAGCCGGCGCTGCCAGCCGGGGATCTCGGTGAGGTGCGGGTGGGTGAACGTGTGCACGCCGAGTTCGTGACCGTTGGCCACCAGGTCACGGACCAGGCCGGGCTGCCGGACGACCTGGTTGCCGAGGACGAAGAAGGTGCCGGGCACCTGGTGCTTGTCCAGCACCCGCATCACCTCGGGGGTCCAGCGCTCGTCCGGGCCGTCGTCGAAGGTGAGCACGACGGTACGGGCCGGCAGCCGGTACGACTGGGGGCGGTCGGCGGTGGTGTTGACGATCGGTCCGCCGGTCAGGATCTCGTCCGGTACCTCGCCCTGGCCGCTGCCGGTGGTGTTCTCCGCCCGGTAGTCGGGGATGAACGACCCGTTGGCGTACGCCTCGACGAAGAGGATGCCGCCGAGCAGGACGAAGACCATCGCGTAGATGGCCCAGCTCGGACGGGGCACGTAGCGCCGGGCACGGGCCGCCGCGCCGGGGCGGGCGTGGTGCCGGGGCCGGTCGGGGATGCGGGAGGGGGCCTGGTGTCCCGGTCGGCCGGGCGGGTACGGGTGGCTCATCAGGGGGCGGGTGCGTCGATCGGGGTGGTCGGCTCCTCGGACGGCGACAGCGTGGGCGCCGGGCTGGTCGGTGCCGGGCTGCTCGCCGGCGGGCTGCTCGCCGGGCTCCGCGACGGTGTGCCGCTGGGCCGGCTGCTGGCCGGCGGCGTCGTCGGGGACGGGCCCGGGGCGGGGCTGGTCGAGGTCGCGCCGGCGGAGGGCGCGGTGGAGCGGCTGGGCGTGGGCTGCGGCGGGGGCGCGACCCGGGTGGGTGACGGGGAGGCCGTGGCGGACGGCGAGGGGCTTGCCGCCGGTGCGGCCGAGGGCGGCTGCCACTGCTCCTCGACCGGTTCGACGAAGGGAATGATCGTCTCGGGGCGGACCGGGCCCCCGGCGAAGCTGACCCCGACCATCGCGGTGTACGCCACCCCCGCCAGGCCGAGGAAGTAGGCGGTGCGGCGCAGCCACCGCCGCCGTCGCCCGCTCGGATCGACGAAGACGGGGGGTGGCTCAGGTGCGACAGGAATGATCTGTGTTGGTCCCTCCACCTGGGCGAGTGTAAAGGCGAATAACGTTCACCTTCTCCCCCATGTGTCCCGTCTGACAAGGGAAAACGGCTGTTACCACCCAGAGCTGGTTGCCGGCTGACAATCAACTGGACCTAGTAGGTTGGCCGGGTGGCCCGCAGCGTCTACCTCACCAGCGTCGGTTCCGGCGGAGGAAAGTCGACGATCGCGCTCGGTCTCGCCGAGCTGCTCTCCCGACAGGTCGAGCGGATCGGGGTGTTCCGGCCGCTGGTCTCGGGAAACCGCCCCGACCCCATCCTCTCCCTGCTCCGCGACCGCTACCGCGTGGACGGTACCCCCGACGACCTGGCCGGGACCACATATGCCGAGGCCACGGCCCTGGTCGCGGACGGACGGCGGGAAGAATTGATCTCCCGGGTGGTCCAGCGGTACCGAACGGTCGAGCGGCGGTGCCCGGCCGTCGTGGTGGTGGGTAGCGACTTCGCCGACTCCGGTGACGGCGCGGCCCCCCGCGAGCTGGCCTTCAACGCCCGGCTCGCCACCGAGTTCGGCAGCGTCGTGGTGCCGGTCGTCGACGGGTACGGCCAGTCGCCGGAGGCGATCGCGGCGGCGGCGCGCGGGGCGTACCACGACCTGGTGGACCTGGGCGCGACGGTGCTGGCGGTGATCGCCAACCGGGTGCCCGAGACGATGGGCGCCATGCCCGAGCTGCCGGTGCCGGCGTACGCGATCCCCGAGGTGCCGACCGTGTCGGCGCCGACGGTGGCCGAGGTGGCCGCGGCGCTCGGCGCGACCCTGCTCGCCGGGGACGACGCCGCGCTCGGCCGGGACGTGCTCGACTACGTCGTCGGCGCGGCGCACGTGCCGACCCTGCTGGACCACCTCACCGACGGCTGCCTGGTGATCACCCCCGGCGACCGGGACGACCTGCTGGTGGCGGCGAGCGCCGCGCACGTGGCCGGCCAGGTCTCGGTGGCCGGGCTGGTGCTCACCCTCGGTGAGCAGCCGGACGCGCGGGCGATGCGGCTGGTCGAGCGGCTGAACACCGGGCTGGCGGTGCTCAGCGTGCCCAGCGACAGCTACGACACGGTGGCCGCGTCCAGCCGGATCGAGGGGCGGCCCAGCGCGGCCAACCCGCGCAAGGTGGAGGCCGCGCTCGGCGCCTTCGAGGCCAACGTGGACACCGACGACCTGGCCCGCCGGCTGGCGGTCAGCCGGTCGGAACGGGTCACCCCGATGATGTTCGAGTACGACCTGATCGACCGGGCCCGGACGCAGCGCCGGCACCTGGTGCTGCCGGAGGGGTCCGAGGAGCGGATCCTGCGCGCGGCGGAGATCCTGCTGCGCCGGGGCGTGGCCGACCTCACCCTGCTCGGCCGCCCCGACGACGTCGCCCGGCGCACCCGGGAACTGGGCATCGACATCGGTGGGGCCACCGTGGTCGACCCGGCGACCAGCCCGTGGCGCGAGGAGTTCACCGAGGCGTACGCGAAGCTGCGCGCCCACCGGGGCGTCACCGCCGAACTGGCCCACGACATCGTGGCCCAGCCGAACTACTTCGGCACGATGATGGTGCAGGCCGGGTACGCCGACGGGATGGTCTCCGGGGCCACCCACACCACCGCCGCCACCATCCGCCCCGCCTTCGAGATCATCCGTACCGTGCCGGGGCTCTCGGTCGCCTCCAGCGTCTTCTTCATGCTGCTCGCCGACCGGGTGCTGGTCTACGGCGACTGCGCGGTCAACCCCGACCCGGACGCCGCCCAGCTCGCCGACATCGCCACCTCCTCGGCCGACACCGCCGCCCGGTTCGGCATCGAGCCCCGGGTCGCGATGCTGTCGTACTCCACCGGCAGCTCCGGCGCCGGGGCGGACGTGGAGAAGGTCGCGGCGGCCACCGCGCTGGTCCGCGAGCGCCGGCCCGACCTGCTGGTCGAGGGCCCGATCCAGTACGACGCGGCGATCGACGCGCAGGTCGCGGCGACGAAGCTGCCGGACAGCCCGGTCGCCGGCCGGGCCACCGTCTTCGTCTTCCCGGACCTGAACACCGGCAACAACACGTACAAGGCGGTGCAGCGCTCGGCCGGCGCGGTCGCCGTCGGCCCGGTCATGCAGGGCCTGAACCGCCCGGTCAACGACCTGTCCCGGGGCGCGACCGTGCCCGACATCGTCAACACGGTGGCGATCACCGCCATCCAGGCCGCCGCCAGCGGGGAGGTGTCGTCGTGAGTCGGGTGCTGGTGCTCAACTCCGGGTCGTCGTCGGTGAAGTACCGGCTGTACGACGGGGAGTCGGTGACCGACCGGGGCACCGTCGAGCGGATCGGTGAGCCGGGCGGCGGGCCGGCCGACCACGCCACGGCGGTCCGGGAGATCCTCGCCCGGCTGGACCTCACCGGCCTGGTGGCGGTCGGGCACCGGGTGGTGCACGGCGGCCGGCGGTTCAGCGCGCCGGTGCTCGTCGACGACGCGGTGCTGGCCGGCATCGAGGAACTGGTGCCGCTCGCCCCGCTGCACAACCCGGCGAACCTGGCCGGCATCGTCGAGGCGCGGCGGGTGCTGCCGGACGTGCCGCAGGTGGCGGTCTTCGACACCGCGTTCCACCACACCCTGCCCGAGGCCGCCGCCACGTACGCCATCGACCGCGAGGTCGCCCGGCGGTACGACATCCGCCGGTACGGCTTCCACGGCACCTCGCACGGGTACGTCTCCCGGCGCACCGCCGACCTGCTCGGCCGCCCGTACGCCGAACTGCACACCA
Organism: Micromonospora fluostatini; assembly: GCF_050410825.1. Taxonomy (NCBI): domain Bacteria; kingdom Bacillati; phylum Actinomycetota; class Actinomycetes; order Micromonosporales; family Micromonosporaceae; genus Micromonospora; species Micromonospora fluostatini. The sequence goes on along the minus strand of NZ_CP191251.1, from coordinate 6,986,624 downwards.
TCACCCTGCACCTGGGCAACGGCGCCAGCGCGTGTGCGGTCGCCGGCGGGCGCAGCGTGGCCACCTCGATGGGCATGTCCCCGCTCGAAGGGCTGGTCATGGGCACCCGCAGCGGCGACCTGGACCCGACCGTCGTCTTCCACCTGCGCCGCGAGGGCGGGCTCGGCGTCGACGAGATCGACGACCTGCTCAACCACCGCAGCGGGCTGCTCGGGCTGACCGGGGCCAACGACATGCGGGAGGTGCTGGCCCGACGGCAGGCCGGCGACCCGGCCGCCACCCTCGCCTTCGACGTGTACTGCCGCCGGATCACCGGCTACGTCGGGGCGTACTACGCCCTGCTCGGCCGGGTCGACGCGGTCACCTTCACCGCCGGGGTGGGTGAACACGCCGCCGAGGTCCGGGCCGCGGCGCTGGCCGGGCTGGACCGGCTGGGCATCGCGGTCGACCCGGCGCGCAACGCCGGCCACGGGGACCGGGTGATCTCGCCGGCCGGCGCGGAGGTGGCGGTCTGCGTGATCGGCACCGACGAGGAGTTGGAGATCGCCCTGCAGACCCGCGCCGTGGTCGCCGCCGCCTGACCCGGCGACCCGGGTCCGCTCCGGCAGGCAGTTCCGGCCGGGTGGGTGAGGGCAGCCGACCCGGAAGGTGGGAACGCGCGACCGGCCCCGGCTCTACCGTGAAACGATGGGGGTCACCCGGCTGGTCGCGATCCTGCTGACGGCACTGCTGTCGGCCGGCTGCGCGACGACCGCGACCACGCCCGGCGGGGCACCGCCGACGTCGCGGGCGCCCGGGGGAGCGTACGCCGTCGGCGTGCGTACGCTCACCCTCGACCCCACCTCCGAACGGCCCCTGCCGCTGACCGTCTGGTACCCGGCCGACGGGGCCGAGGTGGCCGACGGGCGGTTCCCGGTGGTCGTCTACAGCCACGGCCTGCACAGCCTGCCCGAACTGCACGCCGCGCTGACCACCCGGTGGGCCGCCGCCGGGTTCGTGGTGGCCGCCCCCACCTACCCGCACACCAACCGCCACGCCGCCCGGTTCACCCGGGCCGACGTCCGGCACCAGCCGGCCGACGGCTGGCGGGTGATCCGGCACCTGGTCCGCCTGGACGCCCGCCGGGGCGACCCGCTGGCCGGGCACCTGGACACCCGGCGGATCGCCGCCGCCGGGCACTCGGCGGGCGGCTTCACCACCGCCGGCATGTTCGCCGCCGGGCACCACGCCCGGCTGCGCGCCGGCATCGTCATCGCCGGGGGCGCGCTGGCCGGCAGCTTCGCCGGCCCCGACCGGCCGGTCCTGTTCGTGCACGGCACGGCGGACCCGATCGTCCCGGTCACCGCCGGTCGCGCCGCCTACCAGCGGGTACGCGGACCGTCGGCGTTCCTCGGCCTGCTCGGCCAGGGCCACGGCGAGTACCTGAACCCCGGACGGCCGGGCTTCGTGCAGGTGCTGGCGACCACCACCGACTTCCTGCGCTGGACGCTCTACGGGGACGCGGCGGCGGGTCGACGGCTTTCCGCCGGCGCCCGGCTGCCCGGGGTGACCACCTTCGAGAACCGCCTCGACCCGGCCGGCCCGACCGGCTGACGCCGCACCCCGGGCGCACCGCCGGAAGCGGGTACGCGACCCGGGGTGAGCCGCTGTCGACGCTGCGCCGACGCCGGGCCGGCGGTCCGCCCCGGCAGGGCACAATCGGAGCCATGCTCGCCCGCCGTACCCTCGCCGTGTTGACCAGCGCCGTCCTGACCGCCGGGGTGGTGGGCTGCGCGGACACCGAGCCGCAGGGTTCACCGGCCGCCCCGGCCGAACCGTCGACGGCGGCGGCCACCCCGAGCCCCCGGGTCTCCGCCGGTACCGCCCCCACCCGCGGTCACGCCGTCGGCGTACGCCAGCTCCGGCTGAACCGGGACGGCGACCGCGCCCTGCCGACCACCCTCTGGTACCCGGCCCGGGGTGATGCCGGCGACGCCCCGCGACGGGGGGCGACCGCCGCGACCGGCCGGTTCCCGGTGGTGGTGTTCAGCCACGGCCTGGGCGCCCGGCCGGACGACTACGCGGCGCTGCTGACCCGCTGGGCCGCCGCCGGCTTCGTGGTCGCCGCCCCGACCTTCCCGCGCACCGGTCGCGGCGGCGACGGCAACGTGCTGGACGTGCTCAACCAGCCGGCCGACGTGTCGTACGTGCTGGACGAGGTGCTGGCGCTCGACGACGCCGACGGCGACCCGCTGCGCGGCCGGCTGGACACCGACCGGGTGGCGGCGGCCGGGCACTCCGCCGGTGGGGTGACCACCATCGGGCTCTTCACCGCCGGCCGCGACGACCGGCTCGGCGCCGGGGTGGTCTTCGCCGGTAGCGCCCTGGGCGTGGGTACCGCCTTCGCCGGGGCCGCCGCCCCGCAACTGTTCGTGCACGGCGAACTGGACGAGGTGGTCGAGTACGCGGCCGGCAGGGCGGCGTACGACCGGGTGCCCTGGCCGAAGGCGATGCTCAGCCTGCCGGACGGCGACCACGGGCGCGGCCTGCTCGCCGACGGCGCCACCCTGCGGGTGGTGTCGGACACCACTGTCGGGTTCCTCCGCTGGTCCCTGTACGGCGACCCGGCCGCGAAGCGCCGGATGACCGCCGACGCCACCCGCGGCGGCCTCGCCACCCTCGACGACCGCCTGTAAGGAAGGGCCCCCTTTTAACGCATACGGTAGAGAGGGGAACCCTTCTCACACCCACGGCGCGGAGCGCGCCCGACGCCTCAGGCGGGGCGCGCCCCGACGCTCAGGCGGTGTGGTCGACGACCAGCTTGCCGAAGACGGTCCCGGCGTGCAGCTGGGCGAAGGCGTCCCCGATCCGGCTGAACGGGACCACGCTGTCGACCACCGGCCGGACCTTCCGCTCGGCGCAGAAGGCAAGCAGGTCGCGCAGCTCGTCGGGGGTGCCCATCGAGGTACCCACGATCTCCAGCTGCATGGCGAAGACCCGGCGCAGGTTGACCGTCGGCTCGTGCCCGGCGGTGGCCCCGGAGACGACGATCCGGGCCATCGGCGCGGCCGACTTCAGCGAGTGGTCGAAGGTGGCCGCGCCGACCGTCTCGACCACCACGTCGACCCGCTCCGGCAGCCGGGCGCCGGGCTCGACCGCGGTGGCCCCCAGCTCGGCGATCCGCGCCCGCTTGGCGGCGTCACGGCTGGTCGCGTACACCCTCTTGCCCATCGCGACGGCCAGCGCCACGGCGGCGGTGGCCACCCCGCCGCCCGCGCCCTGCACCAGCACCGCGTCGGCGTCATCCACCCGGCCCTTGGTGGTGAGCATCCGCCAGGCGGTCAACCAGGCCGTGGGCAGGCACGCCGCGTCGGTCAGCGACATCCCCGCCGGCAGCGGCAGCAGGTTCGACCGGGGTACGGCGACCCGCTCGGCGAAGGTACCCGGGAAGTGCTCGGAGAGGATCGAGATCCCCCGGGGGTCGCCCGGGTCGGCGATCAGCGGGTAGACCACCACCTCGTTGCCGTCCGGGTCGATACCGGCGGCGTCGCAGCCGAGGATCATCGGGAGCCGGTCGGCGGGCAGCCCCACGCCGCGCAGCGACCAGATGTCGTGGTGGTTCAGCGAGCTGGCCCGGACCTGCACGGTCACCCAGTCGTCGTCAGGGTGGACGGGTTCGGGCTGCTCCCCCACGGTCAGCGCGGCGAGCGGGTTGTCGGCGTCGGTCCGGGAGGCGAAGGCGGCACGCATGGTCCGGACCGTAACAAGGATGGCGGGTGTTAAGAAGGGGCCCCTCCTCTACCGAACAGGTTAAGAAGGGGCCCTTCCTTGCACCTCAGGCGCGGGCGACGCCGGCGCGGCGGGCGGCGTCGGCGACCGCCTCGGCCACCGCCGGGGCGACCCGGGGGTCCAGCGGGGAGGGGACGATGGCGTCCGGGGCCAGCTCGCCGTCGACCACGGCGGCGATCGCGTCGGCGGCGGCCACCTTCATGGTGTCGGTGATCGTGGTGGCGCGGGCGGCCAGCGCCCCCTGGAAGACGCCGGGGAAGGCCAGCACGTTGTTGATCTGGTTGGGGTGGTCGCTGCGCCCGGTGGCGACCACCGCGACGTGCCGGGCGGCCACCTGGGGGTCCACCTCGGGGGTCGGGTTGGCCAGGGCGAAGACGATGCCGCCGGGGGCCATCCCGGCCACCGCCGCCTCCGGGATCCGGCCGCCGGAGACGCCGACCAGGACGTCGGCGCCGCGGAGCGCCTCGGTGACGTCCCCGGTACGGCCCTCGGCGTTGGTGGTGGCGGCCAGGTCGGCCTTGGTACCGGTGAGGCCGTCCCGGTGCCGGCCGAGGATGCCCCGCGAGTCGCAGACCACCACCCGCTGCGGGTCGACGCCCCCGGCGACCAGCATCCGGGTGACCGCGACCCCGGCCGCGCCCGCACCGCTGACCGCCACCCGCAGGTCACCGAGCTTGCGGTTGAGCAGGGTCGCGGCGTTGCGCAACGCGGCGAGCACGACGATCGCGGTGCCGTGCTGGTCGTCGTGGAAGACCGGGATGTCGAGCGCCTCGTCGAGCCGGCGTTCGATCTCGAAGCAGCGGGGCGCGCTGATGTCCTCCAGGTTGATCCCGCCGAAGGAGGGGGCGAACGCGGTGACCGTGGCGACGATCTCGTCCACGTCCTGGGTGTCGAGGCAGACGGGGACGGCGTCGATCCCGCCGAACTGCTTGAAGAGCACCGCCTTGCCCTCCATCACGGGCAGGGCGGCCCGGGGGCCGATGTTGCCCAGGCCGAGGACGGCGGACCCGTCGGTCACCACGGCGACGGTGTGCGACACCCAGGTGTAGTCGTCGACGAGGGCGGGGTCGGCGGCGATGGCCTCGCAGACCCGGGCCACGCCGGGGGTGTAGGCCAGGGAGAGGTCGTCCCGACTGGTGAGGGGGACCGTCGAGGCGACGGCGAGCTTGCCGCCGACGTGCAGGCGGAAGACGGGATCAGCGGGGTCCACGGTGGACGAAGGCATGGTGACTCCAGGATCTGTCGAGCAGATTTGGGGCGGGCCGGCGCGGGCACGAAGGTGAGGCGGCGAGCGGCGGCGCGCGGTACGGGGGTCACCCGGACACCAGCCGAGCATAGTGTCAGCAGCGGAAGCAGGTTGTGAGGAGGGTCATACCGGGGGTCGGGCGAGCCGCCCCGGGCGGGGCCAGTAGCGCAGCAGCACCCGCCCCTGGACGTCCGCCACCCCGTACGTTCGGGAGTCGTCGGTGACCAGGTCGTTGTCGCCGCGTACCCACCAGCCGCCGTCCTGGGCGCGGACCGCGCGCTTGACCACCAGCAACTCGGGGCGGGTGCGGAAGACCGCCAGCACGACGTCGCCGGGGCGGACCGGCCGGCCACCGCGCCGCACCAGCACCGCGTCGCCGTGGCGCAGCGTCGGGGACATGGAGGGCCCGGTCACCAGGACGGGCAGCAGCAGCCCCCGCAGCCGGGGCGCGAAGTCGCCGTCGTCGGCCCGCATCCGGGTTTCACCTCCGCCCCGCCGGGGAGCATCTCCAGGAGTAATGTCGGCTTGGATCATCGCAAACGTCCCATGGAGGAACCCGATGCGACTTCCGCGCATCCTTGCGCCCCGCGTGACCGCCAGCGCCCACTGCGACCTGCCGTGCGGCGTGTACGACCCGGCGCAGGCCCGGATCGAGGCCGAGTCGGTCAAGGCGATCTGTGAGAAGTACCAGGCGAACACCGACCCCGAGTTCCGGACCCGGGCCATCCTGATCAAGGAGCAGCGGGCCGACCTGGTCAAGCACCACCTGTGGGTGCTGTGGACCGACTACTTCAAGCCCACCCACTTCGAGAAGTACCCGCACCTGCACCAGCTCTTCAACGAGGCCACCAAGCTGGCCGGCGCGGCCGGCGCCAAGGGCGCGACCGACCCGACCAAGGCCGACGAGCTGCTGTCGAAGATCGACGAGATCTCCAAGATCTTCTGGGAGACCAAGCAGGCGTGAGCCTCGCTCGCGGCTCGGACGATCCGGCCGGCGTGCCCTGGGGGCGCGCCGGCCGTCGTCGTCCCGCCCCCGGTGGGCAGGCCCTCGGGGGCTGCCGTCCCACGCGGCGAAACCGCCGCAGGTGACCGTCGCCACGCGGTTCGGCGACCGACCGGGTAGAGTCCCCGACCGGGGGGATGAGGTGTGACTCAACTGACCGGGCAGCCAGTGACCGACGACGACATCGTGCACCTCACCGTGCCTGCGGACGGGGGCTACCTCGGGGTGCTCCGGACCGCCACCGCCGGCCTCGCGGCGCGGCTCCAGTTCGCCCTCGACGAGATCGAGGACCTGCGGATCGCGGTCGACGAGGCGTGCGCCATGCTGCTCGCCATCGCCACCCGCGACGCCGAGTTGGAGTGCCGGTTCACGGTGACCGACGACGCGCTGACCGTGGAGGTCACCGTCCCGACGGTGCGCGGTGCGTCGTTGCCGTCGGAGTCGTCCTTCGCCTGGAAGGTGCTCACCGCGCTCACCACCGCCGCCGCCGCGCAGGCGGCCGACGGCCGGGCCACCATCTCGCTGCTGACCCGGCGCGGCGGCTACTGACCCCGGCGGCCGCGGCCCGCCGCCGGCCGCTCTCGACCGCCGCTGCCGACCGCCGCCGGTCGGGACGGTGGGGCCGGTCGGTCCAGGCCGCCGCAGCGCCGGTCAGTCGAAGCCGAGGGCCCGGTTCGTGGGGGTGCTCACCAGCAGCGCGCAGACCCCGAGACCGAGGGCGATCAGCGGCACCCCCAGCCAGCCCAGCCCGCCCTGGATCATGAACCAGCCCACCGGCAGGAGCATCAACTGCAGCACGATGGCCGGTGCGCGGGCGCCGGCCCGACGCCGGGCCAACGCCGAGCCCAGGGCCCAGAGCGCGACGGCGCCGCCGACCGCGAACGCGGTCACCAGCAGCGCCGTGGGAAGGTCGGTGGCGGTGGCGGTGAGATCGGCCCAGACCAGCCACGCGGCGACCAGCCCGAGCGCGACCGCCTGCCCGTGGAGCAACCGCGAGGCCCACCGGAGGGTGCCGGGCAGCGCGTCGGAGTCGATGGTCACTCGGGCCACGATACCCAAGTCGGGTCGCGGTACAGTGCCGCCCATGCGGGCCGTCCTGGTGGTCAATCCGAAGGCCACCACCACCAGCGAACGCAGCCGGGACGTCCTGGTCCGGGCGCTGCGCAGTGAGGTCGACCTCTCGGTGCGGTACACCCGTCGGCGCGGCCACGCGGCGGACATCGCCAGAGAGGCAGCCGACCAGGAAGTCGACGTCGTCGTCACCCTGGGTGGGGACGGCACGGTCAACGAGGTGGTGAACGGCCTGATGGCCGCCCGGGTCGCCGCCGCTCCGGACGGGACGACACCCGGTCCGGGCCGGCCCGACGACGCCGACCCGTCCGGGCCGGCCCTCGCCGATCGGCTGCCCGCCCTGGCCACCGTGCCGGGCGGCTCGACCAACGTCTTCGCCCGCGCCCTCGGGCTGCCCCGGGAGTGGCCGGACAGCACCAGCATGATCCTGGAGGGCCTGCGGCTCGGCCGGCACCGCACGATCGGCCTGGGCCGCGCCGACGACCGGTACTTCACCTTCTGCGCCGGCTTCGGCTTCGACGCCGCGGTCATCCACCGGGTGGAGCAGGCCCGTCGCAAGGGCCGGGTCTCCACTCCCGGGCTCTATTTGCGCTCGATGCTCCAGCAGTACGTCGTGGGTACGGAGCGTCGCCATCCGGCGATCACGGTGGAGCGGCCGGGCGAGGAGGCCGAGGCGGATCTCGCCACCGTCATCGTGCAGAACACCGCGCCGTGGACGTACGTCGGCGACCGGGAGGTCAACCCGAACCCGGCGGCGTCGTTCGATCTGGGGCTCGATCTGCTCGCCCTGCGGCGACTACGGGTCGCCGGTACGACACGCACGGTGACACAGTTCCTCTCCCAGCAGCCCGATCCGCACGGCCGACAGGTGCTCAGGTTGCACGATCTGGCGGAGTTCACGCTGGTCTCGGCGCGCCCGCAGGCGTTCCAACTAGATGGGGACTACCTTGGCGAGCGGGAGAAAGTTAGATTCACATCCGTTCCGGCCGCACTGAGAGTAATCTGTTAGGTCCCGGGTACAGCCCTTGGTCGACGCGGTAACCCACCGCATCGACGCGGTGGCCGCCACACCGGGAGGACAGGTGCCGGAAATGTCGACCATGTCACGAAGACCGTACTATATTGACCCAGTACTGTTACACGCCGGGTAATCAGGACGCCCTCAAACCCGGACATAGGGGTCGTGAGCTTGCTCACCGCCCGGAGTTTTTCCCAGCACCACCCTTGACATTGCGTGAGTTCGTGAAAGTATTCACAAGCGAACTTGAGTTACCGGGAACGCACCCGGACAGGCTCGGCACCTGAGCCGTCCCCGCAGGTCCCGGCAACCCGACAGGCTTGCTCACGCATTGCCGAATTGATGGACGCGAACCGTCACCAACGGCACTGCGGATGCATAAAGAAAAAGCACAAGCGTCACTGCCACCCATCCAGAATGAGGAGTGTTGCCGCCATGGACTGGCGTCACCATGCTGTCTGCCGCGACGAGGACCCGGAGCTGTTCTTCCCGATCGGGACGTCTGGGCCGGCTCTCCTGCAGGTCGAGCAGGCCAAGGCCGTCTGCCGGCGCTGCTCCGTGACCGACCAGTGCCTCCAGTGGGCACTGGAGTCCGGTCAGGACGCTGGCGTCTGGGGTGGAATGAGCGAGGAGGAGCGGCGCGCCGTCAAGCGCCGCGGTGGCCTCCGGGTGCTTCGCGCTCACTCCGCCTGATCCCATCGACAAAGCGCCACCACGCCCCGGCCGGATGATCCCGGCCGGGGCGTTGCGCACCCGTGGACGCCCGGCCACCGGCCCTGTTCACCGGGGGCGCCGCACCGTCGCGTCGACCCGACGCAGCACCAACCCGGCCAGTTCGGGGACGTCGGTCAGCGGCTCCGCCACCGCCACCGCCCCCGCGTCGCGGGCCGCCACGACGACCGCGTCGTGGAACAGCCCCGGCGCCAGGAAGTACGCCGACACCGCCACCCGGCGGGCACCCCGCGCGCGCAGCCGGGCCACCGCCCGACCGACCACGGGCGGGGCCGCCGAGGCGTACGCGACCCGGCACGGCACGCCGTACCGGTCGGCGAGGGCCGCCGCCACCCGGCCCACCGAGCCCCGCGCCGGGGCGTCCCGGGTCCCCGCCGCCGCCAGCACCAGCGCGTCGAACGGGGCCGGTGTCACCGGGGCGGCCAGGAGAGCCGTCCGCGCCGCACCGGTGACCGCGCCCGGCTGCGCCGGCCCGGCGAGGGAGTCCAGCAGCGCGGCGGCGACCCGGTCGGGCTGCGTCAGCCGGCGGCAGAGCGCGGCCAGCAGCGCCGGATCGACCCGGCCGTCGGCGGGACCGAGCACGTCGGTCACCCGTACCGTCAGCGGGGCTCCGCTCTCGCGGGCCGCCGCGACCGCCGCCGGGATGTCCACCCGACGGTGGTAGGCGGCGGTGAGCAGCAGCGGGACCAGGACCGCCCGGCGGTGCCCGGCGGCGGCGAGGCTCCGCAGCGCCTCGGTCGGATTCGGCGCGGTGTGGTCCAGCCAACTGGGCACGACCGGGGTGCCCGGCCGGGCCGCCCCGACCGCCCGGGCCAGCGCCCGGGTCGCCTCGGCCGCCCGGGGATCCCGGCTGCCGTGCGCCACCAGCAGGATCGGGTCGCCCCGCCCCGGGCCGGCGGTCGACGCGGCGCTCAGACGTGCAGCCCGCACTCGGTCTTCTCGAACATGGCCCAGCGGCCGGCGCGCGGGTCCTCCCCGGCCTTCGTCCGCCGGGTGCACGGCCAGCAGCCGATCGAGCCGTAGCCCCGTCGGAACAACTCGTTGACCGGGATGTCGTACCGGGCGACGTAGGCGTCGACGTCGCCCTGGGACCACGCCACGATCGGGTTGACCTTGACCTTGCCCCGGCGCGCGTCGAAGGTCACCACGGGGGTGTTCGCCCGGGTCGGCGACTCGTCCCGGCGCAGGCCGGCGGCCCAGGCGTCGTAGTCGCCCAGGGCCCGCTCCAGCGGCTCCACCTTGCGCAACTGGCAGCAGTCGTCCGGCGACTTGTTGAACAGCCGGGGGCCGTACTCGCCGTCCTGCTGGCCCACGGTGAGCCGGGGCCGGATCGTCCGGACGGTCACCGGCAGCCGGCGGGCCACCTCGTCGCGGACCTTGAGCGTCTCCGGGAAGTGCAGGCCGGTGTCGAGGAAGACCACGTCCACCCCGGGGGCGACCCGGGAGACCAGGTGCGCCAGCACCGCGTCCGCCATCGAACTGGTCACGCAGAACCGCTCGCCGAAGGTCTGCGCCGCCCAGCGGGCGATCTCCAGCGCGGGCGCGCCCTCCAACTCGCGGCCGGCCGTCTCGGCCAGCGCGCGCAGCTCCTCGGGGCTGCGCCGGCCCGGCTCGCGCAGGGCCGGCCCGCCGAGGCCGACCAGGCCCAGCCCGGCAGCCCGGACCAGCCCGCTCATCGGGAGACCACCCGGGAGAGCAGGCCGCCGAACTTCACGGTGAAGACCCGGGCGCAGGCGTGGCACTCCCAGGCGCCGTGCCCGTCCTCGTTCGGCCGCAGGTCCTCCTCACCGCAGTAGGGGCAGTACAGAGGTGCGGAACGGGTTTCGCTCATCTCAGCTCCTCCTCGTCGACCCTGATCACCCAGTCGGCGAACGTCTCACCGTCGGTCCGGCCGGCCAGGTACCGGCGGGCCAGCCGCTCCACGTACTCCGGAAGCTCGTCGGCCGTGGTCTTCAGGCCGCGCAGCTTGCGGCCGAAGCCGGCGGTCTGCCCCTGGGCCATGCCCAACCCGCCGCCCAGGTGGACCTGGTAGCCCTCCACCTGCCGCCCGTCCGGGCCCACCACGATCTGCCCCTTCAGGCCGATGTCGGCGACCTGGGTCCGGGCGCAGGCGTTCGGGCAGCCGTTGATGTGGATGGAGATGTCCGCGTCGAACTCGCGCAGCCGCTCCTCCAGCCGGGCCACCAGCTCCTCGCCCCGGGCCTTGGTCTCGACGATGGCGAGCTTGCAGTACTCGATGCCGGTGCAGGCCATCGTGCCGCGCCGCCAGGCCGACGGCCGGGCCTCCAGGCCGATCCGGCGCAGCGCCCCGACCAGCGACTCGGTCCGCTCCGGCGCCACGTCCAGAACCAGGAGCTTCTGGTACGGGGTCAGGCTCACCCGGTCGCTGCCGTGCTCGGCCACCACGTCGGCCAGCTCGGCGAGCTGGGTACCGGAGACCCGCCCGACCACCGGGGCCGCCCCGACGTAGTTGCGGCCGTCGCGCTGCCGGTGCACCCCGATGTGGTCGACCGGCTTGCTCGGCAGTTGCGGGGCGGGACCGTCCAGCAACGTCCGGCCGAGGTAGTCCTTCTCCAGCACCTCGCGGAACTTCTCCACGCCCCAGTCGGCGACCAGGAACTTCAGCCGGGCCCGGTGCCGCAGCCGGCGGTACCCGTAGTCGCGGAAGATGCCGACCACCCCGGCCCAGACGTCCGGAACCTCGTCCAGCGGCACCCAGACCCCGAGCCGCTTGGCGAGCATCGGGTTGGTGGAGAGCCCCCCGCCGACCCAGAGGTCGAAGCCGGGGCCGTGCTCGGGGTGCTCCACGCCGAGGAAGGCGATGTCGTTGGCCTCGTACGGGGTGTCGACCAGCCACGAGATCGAGGACTTGAACTTGCGGGGCAGGTTGGAGTACTGCTTGTCGCCGACGTACCGGCGGACGATCTCGTCGATCGCCGGGGTCGGGTCGACCACCTCGCCCTCGGCCACCCCGGCGACCGGGCTGCCGAGCACGATCCGGGGGCAGTCGCCGCATGCCTCGGTGGTCTGCAGGCCGACCGCCTCCAGCCGGCGCCAGATCTCCGGCATGTCCTCGACCCGGATCCAGTGGTACTGGATGTTCTGCCGGTCGGTGATGTCGGCGGTGTCCCGGGCGAACTCGGTCGAGATCTGCGCCAGCACCCGGAGCTGGGCCACGCTGAGCTGCCCGCCGTCGATGCGGACCCGGAGCATGAAGAACTCGTCCTCCAGCTCGTGCGGCTCCAGCACGGCGGTACGTCCACCGTCGATGCCCGCCTTGCGCTGGGTGTAGAGGCCCCACCAGCGGAACCGGCCCCGCAGGTCGGCCGGGTCGATGGAGGCGAAGCCGCCGTGGGCGTAGATGTTCTCGATCCGGGCCCGGACGTTGAGCGGGTTGTCGTCCTTCTTCGAGCGCTCGTTGGCGTTGAGCGGCTCACGGTGACCGAGCGCCCACTGACCCTCCCCGCGTGGGCGGCGGGGAGCCCGGGCCTTGGCTGCCGTCGGATCCTGGGCGCGGGCCGGGGTGCTGCTGACCGCCATCGCGGCGTCCTCCGTTGTCTGCTGTGCCTCAGTACGAGCGCGGACGCGACGGCCGGCCCTGCGAAACGGGGCCGTGGACGGCGATGTCTTTGACGGCCGGCGCGAGAGCGCGCCCGAGACAGAGTGGGGTCGGGCGTCTTCAGTGGGCCGGACAGATCGCGCTACGCACGCGCCCGTAGTCGACGTGGCGACGGGCCACGAAGCGGCGGACGACAGCGGCGGTCATGGCGCCCATGCTGCCACAACCGCTCCGGAGCAGCCAATGAATGCGTGCCGCATCCCACATCACGGGCCGCCGCCTTCCCCACACCCAGCGTTGCCAAGATCGTCTGATCGGCGTCGCCGGCGTGGCCGTCGGGCGTCGAGGCGGTGACCGACACCCGCCGCCCGGGGTCGGGGTAGCCGACGTGGGTGGCCGGCGGGCGGACCACGCCTGCGCGGCGCCGGGGTGTGCGACGCTCGACTCCGTGGACGAATTGTCGGAAGAGCCGCATTCGTCCGACCCAGCGTCCGCAGCGCAGCCGTCCCCAGCTCGACCATCCGCCGGTCACCCGCCCACCACCGCGCCGCGTCCGGCGACCGAACGGTACGGGTGGCCGGGCGTCACGCTGCTGACCCTGGCCGTCACGCTCACCGGCGTGGACCGGGCGCAGCCCTGGCGGGACGAGCTGGCGTCCTGGAGCGCCGCCACCCGTAGCCTGGGCGACCTGGCCCGGATGGTCGGCACCATCGACGCCGCCACCGGCCCCTGGTACCTGCTCCTGCACGGCTGGCTGGCGCTGGCCGGCGACTCGGTCACCGCGCTGCGGCTCCCCTCCGCCCTGGCCGTGTCGGGGGCGGCGGGGCTGACCACCGTACTCGGGCAACGGCTGCTGGGGGCGCCGGCCGGGCTGCTCGCCGGACTGCTGTTCGCGGTCCTGCCGGGCACCTCGCGGTACGGGCAGGAGGCCCGCCCGTACGCGCTGGCGGCCTTCCTCGCGGTGCTGGCCACGCTCCTGCTGGTCGACGCGCTCGGGCGCGACGGGTGGACCCGCTGGGCGGGGTACGCCGCGACCGTGGTCGCCCTCGGGCTCACCCACCTGGTCGCGCTCACCCTGCTGGCGGCGCACGCGGTGATCGTGCTGGCGCCGCAGCGCGGTCGGGCCGGCGTCACCGACCCGGTACCGGTCGCCCGGTACCGGCGGTGGCCCCCCGGCCCGCGCCGACGACCGGGCCGCTGGGCGCTGGCCCTGGTACCGGCCGCACTGGTGCTGGTACCGCTGGTGGAACTGGCCCGGCGGCAGCGGTCCCGCCAGCTCGACTGGGTGGACCTGGCCCGGCCGACCGACCTGACCGGCCTCCCCGGTGGGCTGGCCCAGAGCGCCGCGGTCGGCGGGCTGCTGCTCGGCCTGGCCGCGCTCGGCGCGATCCGGTACGGACACCGCGCCCTGCCGCCCACCGCCTGCCTGGCGCTACCGGTGCTGGTGCTCTTCGCGGTCGCCCTGGCGGTGCCGATCTGGGTGCCCCGGTACCTCTTCTTCACCGTGCCCTTCGGCTGCCTGCTGGCCGGCGCGGCGCTCACCCTCACCCCACCCGCCCGGCCCGCCCGACCCCGGCGGGCCGGCGCGGGGCGGGCGACGGTGCCGGCCGGGCTCGCGGTGGTGGCCGTGGCCGGGCTGCTCGGCCTGCCCGACCAGGTGGCGCTGCGCCGGACCCACGAGTGGCCGCGCGTGGCGACCGTCGACTACCGGGGCGCGGCACGCGTCGTCGCCGCCGGCCGACGGCCGGGGGACGCGGTCGTCTACTCGCCCCGGGACGGGTGGCTCTTCCTCGACCTCGGCCTGGCGTACCACCTGGGGCCGGACCGCCCCCGGGACGTGCTGGCGGTCCGGGACCAGGCCGGGCGCGGGGACCTGTGGGCCGACGAGTGCCCCCGACCCGCCGAGTGCCTGGCCGGGGTGGAGCGGGTCTGGCTGGTCGTCGCCGGGCGTCGGGCCGACCCGCTGGCCGCCGTCGGCGGGACGAAGGGCGACGCGCTGCGTACCGGGTTCACGGTGACCCGGGTCTGGCCCCGCCCCGGCCTGACCGTGGCCCTGCTGACCCGCTGACCGTCACCGGCCCAGCCCGGCCCGCCCCGGCGTGAGCCGGGGTGTTAAGAAGGGGCCCCTGCTCTACCGAATGCGTTAACAGGGGCCCCTCCTTACACCCGGGCGAGGGGGACGACCAGGACGGCCTCGGTGCCGCCGGCCGCGCCGGCGCGCAGCTCGATCGAGCCACGCAGTTCCCCGGTGACCAGGGCCCGGACGATCTGCAGGCCGAGTCGGCCGGCCTGCTCGGGGTCGAAGTCGGCGGGCAGGCCGCGCCCGTTGTCGGCCACGGTGACCTGGAGCTTCTTGCGGGTCCGCTGGACCGAGACGACCACCTGGGCGCCGGGGGCGGTGCCGCCGTCCTCCTCGGAGGGCGGCGGGAAGCCGTGCTCGACCGCGTTGAGCAGCAACTCGTTGAGGATCATCACCAGCGAGGTGGCGATCTCGGCGGGCAGTACGCCGAAGCTGCCGCTGCGCCGCATCCGGACCGCCACCTCGGTCGCGGCCACCTCGGTGGCGGCGCTGGCCACCCGGTCGAGGATCCCGTCGAACTCCACCGCCTCGTCGCTGGACATGGAGAGGGTCTCGTGCACCAGGGCGATCGAGGCGACCCGGCGGACCGACTCCTCCAGGGCGGTACGGGCCTCCGGGGCGGCGACCCGGCGGGCCTGCAGACGCAGCAGCGCGGCGACCGTCTGGAGGTTGTTCTTCACCCGGTGGTGGATCTCCCGGATGGTGGCGTCCTTGGTGATCAGGGCGCGGTCCCGGCGGCGTACCTCGGTGATGTCGCGGACCAGGACCAGCGCGCCGATCGGCACCCCGGCGGGCATCAGCGGCAGGGCCCGGGTGAGCATGGTCGCGCCCCGGGCGTCGATCTCCCGGCGCGGCGGGGCCTCGCCGCGCAGCGCGGCGAGCACCGCGTTGCCGGCGTCGGTGCCCTCCAGCGGGTCGCCGGCCAGCCGGCGGTGCAGCACCGCGAGGTCCTCCCCCACCAGCAGCGAGGCGTGCCCCAACCGCCGGTACGCGGACTGGGCGTTCGGGCTGGCGTAGGTGACCTTCCCGCTGGCGTCCAACCGGACCAGGCCGTCGCCGACCCGGGGCGCGGAGGTGGTCTCCCCCGGGTGCCGGGGTGGCGGGAAGGTGCCGTCGGCGATCATCTGGGCCAGGTCGTCGGCGGTGGTGAGGTAGTTCAGTTCGAGCTGGCTCGGGGTGCGCGCGGTGGAGAGGTTGGTGTCCCGACCGACCACGGCGATCACCTCGCCGGCCTCCCCGTCGGCGGTGCGCAGCCGCACCGGGATGGCCTCGTGCCGGGCCGGCACGTCGCCGTACCAGACCGGGTCGCCCTCCCGCCAGATGCGGGCCTGCCGGTGGGCGATCTCCAGGTGGGCCACCTCGGGGCCGCCGATCGTCCGGCCCACCTGGTCGTCCTGGTACGCGGTCGGCGCGGTGGTCGGGCGGACCTGGGCCACGCAGCAGAACGAGCCGTCGCCGTCGGTCGGCACCCAGAGCAGCAGGTCGGCGAAGGAGAGGTCGGACAGGAGCTGCCAGTCCCCGGCCAGCCGGTGGAGGTGGTCGATGTCGATGGGGCGGAGCCGGGTGTGCTCCTCGGCGAGGTCGCGCAGCGTGGACACGGCACCAGCCTGCCACGTGCCCGGTCACATCGTCGCGGTGACCTTGTTCAGCCCGCGCGGCGCGTCCGGGTCCTCGCCCCGGGCCAGGGCCAACGCCAGCGCCAGGCGCTGCACCGGCAGGATGTCCAGCAGCGGGGCGTACCGCTCGTCGACCTCGGGGACGACCATCCGGGCGGAGGCGGCCACGTCGGCCGAGCCGACCGCCAGCACGTCGGCGCCGCGCTCGCCGAGCCGGGGCAGCACCTCGCGCATCGACCGGCCACCGGGGCCGGAGCCGATCACGGCCAGCACCGGCACGTCCGGGTCGGTCATGGCGAGCGGGCCGTGCAGCAAATCGGCCCCGGAGAAGGCCAGCGCCGGCAGGTACGAGGTCTCCATCAGCTTGAGCGCCGCCTCGCGGGCGGTCGGGTACGCGTACCCCCGGCCGGTGGTGACCAGCCGGGCGGCGAACCGGTACCGGGGGGCGAGCTGGGCCGGGGTGGCGTCGTCGAGGGTGCGGGCGGCCAGCTCGGGCAGCGCGTCGAGGGCGGCCCGCTCCTCGGCGGGTAGCACCCCGTCGCCGGCCCGGATCCCCTCCACCAGCATCAGCAGGGCGAGCAGCTCGGCGGTGTAGGTCTTGGTGGCGGCCACCGCCCGCTCGTGACCGGCGGCGACGTCGACGGAGAGTTCGGCGGCGGCGGCCAGCGGGGAGTCGGGGGCGTTGGTGACGGCGAGGGTGAGCGCGCCGGAGGCACGGGCCACCCGGAGCACCTCGGCCAGGTCGGGCGAGCCGCCGCTCTGGCTGACCCCGACGACCAGGGCGTCGGAGTAGTCGGGGCGGGCGCCGAAGACGGTCAGCGCGCTCGGCGAGGCGAGCCCGGCGGGCAGCCCGAGCCGGATCTCGGTCAGGTACGCCGCGTAGAGGGCGGCGTGGTCGGAGGTGCCCCGGGCGGTGAAGACCACGTGCCGGGGGCGGCGTCGCGCGATCACCGCGGCGACCCGGGCGATCGGGTCGGCGTACTCGGCGTCGAGCAGGCGGGCGTAGCCGTCCGGCTGCTCGGTGATGTCAGCGGCCATGCCGGCTCCGGCACCCGTCACGGCGATCCCCTCCCCTGCGCGGC
The DNA here is from genome assembly GCF_050410825.1 of Micromonospora fluostatini. Taxonomy (NCBI): domain Bacteria; kingdom Bacillati; phylum Actinomycetota; class Actinomycetes; order Micromonosporales; family Micromonosporaceae; genus Micromonospora; species Micromonospora fluostatini. Next base: position 6,969,449 of record NZ_CP191251.1, on the reverse strand, counting down.
GGTCCGTCCGGTCGGGGGACGGGTTCCCGCGCGTCTGACAGTCATGCGCGATTTCCGCGCGTTCGATGCTCAGTCTTGCATGATTCTGTCGATCGGAGCAATCGAACGAACAGTAATGCGCAGTGGATCACCGTTTCGGCGGGTCATCACCTAGGCTTTGCCAGCCCTGGAAACCACGACGAGCGAGAGGGCGACGTGTCCGAGGCGGACGATGCCGCGCTGACCGCGGCGGAGGAACTGGCCCTGGCCCGGCTGGCACTGGACTCCGGCGAGCTGGAGCACGCGGCCGGCCACGTCGCCGGCGCGCTGGCCCAGGCGCCGACCCTGCCGGAGGTGCACGAGACACTGGCCCGGCTCGCCGCCGTGGGCGGCGGGGGCGGGGTCGACCTCTTCCCGTTGCAGCACCACGCCTTCGTCGGCGCGGTGGTGGCCCGCGCGCACCTGCTCGCGGCGGCCGGGCGGCCGGCCGAGGGGCTGGACCTGCTGGCCGCCGCCACCGGCCACTCACCCGGCGTCGACTGGGCCGGGGTGCCCTGGGTCACCGCCCCGGAGCTGGCCGAACGGCTCGACCCCGACCGCACGGCCCGGATCCTGATGCAGATCTGCGCCGCCGTGCCGGACCCGGTCCCGCCGGCCGGCCGGGCGGCGCTGGGCCCGTACCTGGCGCTGGCCCGCAACGCGGTCACCGTCCACCCCGAGCACGGCCTGCTGCTGGGCGCGGCGTCCGCGCTGGCCCGCCGGGTCGGCGAGACCGAGCTGGCGATCCGCTGGGCCGCCCGGGGGGTACGCGCGCAGCCGTCGAAACTCGGCGAGGTGTGGCTCGGGTACGCGTACCGCAGCGCCGGCCGCACCCGGGAGGCGCTCGCCGCGCTCACCCGCGCCGTCGCGCACGACCCGGACGACCTGGCCGTCTACGCCGACATCGCCGGCACGCTCGCCGACAGCGGGCGGCTCGACGAGGCGCTGCGCTGGACCGACCGGGCGCTGGAGCGCAACCCCTCGTTCGACTGCGCGGTGCACACCGCGCACCGGCTGCGGTTCCAGCGCGACGGCGAGGTGGCCCACCTGGTCGCGCTGGCGGACTTCGTCCGGGACCACCCCGACGACACCCACGAGCACGGTGACCTGGCCGAGTGCTGCCGGAGCCGGCCCTGGCTGGGCCAGCTCACCCCGCCCGGCGGCGCGCTGGTGCGGGCGCTGCGCCGGGCCCTGCACGACCGCCACTCCCCCGACCCGGGCGACATCCTGGTCCGGCTGACCGCTCCGGAGCCGCCCAGCGCGCTGCGGACCGTCGCCACCGCCGCACCCGAGCTGACCGTCGAGCCGGCGGCCGGGGTGCCCGGCCCCGACCCGCACGAGCCCCGGCGGCCGGTCGCCCGGCGGCTCTGGCACCACGCGGGCGGCACCGTCGTGCCCGCCCTGGCCCCGCCGTCGGCCGAGGCGGTCCGGCGGATCCAGCACGTGGCCCATCCGGCCTGGCCACACCCCCCGGCGGCGTACGACGCGGCGGTCGGGCTGGCCACCCTCGACCTGCCCGACCTGCTCGGCCTGCTGGTGCACCCGCCGGCCGCGCCGGCCACCGCGCTGGGTCGGGTGCTGGCCGGGCAGGACCCGTCGCTCTGGGTGCGCTGCGTGCAGGTCTGGGCCTGCCTCGGGCTGCTGCACCACCGCACCGACGAGCCGTGGGAGTCCTCGGTGCGCCGCTCGGTGCTGCTGGACCTGGTCTGGGGGGTGGAGGACTGGGTCACCGAGGCGGCGCTGTTCGCCCTGGTCACGGCGGCCTGGGTGGACCCGGCGGTCCGCCCGGACGCGGCCCGGGTGGTCGCCGAGCGGCTCGCCGACGTGGCCGCCGTGGGTCGGGAGCGCCAGGTGCCCATCGCCACCTCGCTGGCGTACCTGGCCCTGGCCACCCCCGACCTGGAGCGGCCGGCGGTCGAGCAGGCGTACCGGCTGCTCGGTGGACGGCCGAGGCCGCCCGGCGCCCGGCGGGCCGGGCCGCTGCGCCGGCTCTGGCACCGCCTCACCGGCCGTACCGTCGCCGGCTGAGCCCACGCGGCGCGGGTCAGGCCACCGGGGTCTTGCCCAGCGCGGCCTCGGCCCGCTCCTGCGGGGTGTCGTCGGTCGGGTCGGCGGCGGAACGCAGCGGCACCTCACGGATGAACCAGGCCAGCACCGGGATCGCCGCGGTGAACAGCACCGCCCAGGCGAAGACGTGCGAGATCCCGTCGGCGAGGCCGCCGAGCACCAGCTCGCGGGCCTGTTCCGGGAGTTCCCGCAGCCGCTCCAGGTCCAGCCCGGCGCCGGCCTCCCCGCCGCCGAACGAGCCGCCGGCCGGCGACCCGGCGAGCCGGTTGGCGAAGATCGCGCCGAACAGCGAGATGCCGAACGAGCCACCGATCGACCGGAAGAAGGTGGCCGCGCCGCTGGCCGCGCCGAGGTCCCGCTGCTCGACGCTGTTCTGCGCGATCAGCATCGAGGTCTGCATGAGGAAGCCCATGCCGACGCCGAGCACGAGCAGGTAGAGCGAGGACTCGACCCGGCTGGTGGCGACGTCCAGCAGGATCAGCAGCGCCATGCCGCCGGTCATCACCACGCCGCCGACGATCGGGAAGATCCGGTACCGGCCGGTCCGGGTGATCGCCCGGCCGACCACCAGGGAGACGGTCAGCATGCCGAACATCAGCGGCAGCAGGAGCAGGCCGCTGCCGGTGGCCGAGGCGCCCTGCACGGTCTGCTGGTACAGCGGCAGGAAGTTCATCGCGCCGTACATGGCGAAGCCGAGCAGGAAACCGACCACCGAGATCAGCGCGAAGTTGCGGTTGGCGAAGAGGTGCAGCGGAAGGATCGGCTCGGCGGCCCGGCGCTCGACGACCCCGAACGCCACCAGGCTCAGCAGGGCCAGCGCGGTCAGGCCGAGGATCTGCGGGGAGCGCCAGGCGTACTCGTGCCCGCCCCAGGTGGTGATCAGCACGAGCGCGGTGATGCCGACGGAGAGCAGGCTGGCGCCGAGCCAGTCGATCCGGTGCTCGGTGCGGTACCGGGGCAGCTTCAGCGTGACGATCAGCAGCACCAGCGCGACCCCGCCGACCGGCAGGTTGACGTAGAACGCCCAGCGCCAGGAGAGGTGGTCGGTGACGAAGCCGCCGACCAGCGGACCGGCGACCATGGCGACGGCCATGGTGCCGGCGATCAGCCCCTGGTAGCGGCCCCGCTCCCGGGGCGGCACCAGGTCGCCGATGATCGCCATCACGCCGACCATCAGCCCACCGGCGCCCAGCCCCTGGACCGCCCGGAACGCGATGAGCTGCATCATGCCCCCGTCGGGGCCGCCCAGCACCGCCGAACCGGCCATCCCGCAGAGCACGGAGCCGACCAGGAAGATCCCGACCGAGGCGAGGAAGACCCCCTTGCGGCCGTACAGGTCACCCAGCTTGCCCCAGATCGGGGTGGAGACGGTGGTGCCCAGCACGTACGCGGTGACCACCCAGGTGAAGTGGTTCAGCCCGCCGAACTCGCCGACGATCCGCGGTAGCGCGGTGCTGACGATCATGTTGTCGAGCATCGCGAGCATCATCGCGATCATCAGCCCGACGAGGACGAGCCGCACGTTCGGACGTGCGTTGTCCCGGCTGTCCTGCGTCATGGGTGGGCTCCCCCGGTGTGAACTTACTTGCCGACCGGCTAGTTCGCGCTTACCTGCCGCACGGTAAGCTGGCCGCCGGGCGACGTCAAGCGGGTTGGAGGACCACGGTGCCGGAGAGCACGGGCGGCACACGCGAACGCATCAAGGTCGTCGCCCTGGAACTCTTCACCGAGCAGGGGTACGAGAAGACGTCGCTGCGCGAGATCGCCGAGCGGCTGAACGTGACCAAGGCCGCGCTCTACTACCACTTCAAGAGCAAGGACGAGATCGTCAGCAGCGTCGTCGACGACCGGCTGGACCGGATGGACGAACTGGTCGCCTGGGCCCGGGAGCAGCCCGCCACCCTGGCGACCCGGCGCGCGGTCGTGGCCCGGTACGCCGAGCGGATGTTCATCGACGAGCGCCCCCTGGTGATGCGGTTCTTCGAGCAGAACCAGACCGCGCTGAAGAACCTCGTCGCCGGCCAGCAGATGCGGGAGCGGATGTTCCGGTTGGCCGAGGTGCTCTCCCGGGGCGACGAGAGCCCGGCCGCCCAGTTGCGCGCCGCGCTGGCCCTGTTCGCCGTGCACGCGACCTGGTTCGCGGTGCGCGCCCCCGAACTCGACGAGCAGGGTCGGCTGGAGCTGGCCCTGACCGTCGCCGAGGAACTCCTCACCCCGATCGGCCCCGCCTGACCCCCCACCCCCACCCCCGCGCCCGTGATCCCGCGCCCCGTGATCCCGCGCCCCGTGATCCCGCGACGATCTTGCAGTAACGGCCCCGGCATCTGGCACGAATGCCACATGTCCGGGGCCGCAAGTGCAAGATCGCGGGGAGAGGGAGGTGGGGGTTACGTGCGGGGGGTGAGGGGGAGGCGTAGGGCGAGCAGGTCGACGTCGGGCAGTGGTGACCAGTCGCGCTCGGGCAGCCGGACGAAGCCCAGCCGCCGGTAGAGCCGCTGCGCCGGGGCGGCCATCCCGGCCCGTACGCAGATCACCACCGCCGAGCTGCCCAGCTCACGGGCGCGGGTCACGCACGCGTCCACCAGCGCCACGCCGACGCCCCGGCCCTGCGCGGCCGGATCCACCGCGAGCATCCGGAACTCCGCCTCGCCGGGACCGCAGACCTCGGCGAAGGGCGTACCGGGCAGCAGGAAGGTCACCGTGCCGAGCAGCACGTCGTCGGCCTCGTCGACGGCGACCAGCACCTCGGCGGTGGCCGCCCGGGTGGCCACGTCGGCGAGCACGGTCTCGTAGCCGTTCCCGCCCTTGAGCTGACCGTCCGCCTCGTACGCGGCGATCGTCAGCCGGGCCACCGCCGGGTACTCGGCCGGCTCGGCGGCGCGGACCCGCACACCGGTCAAGCGATCACCGCGATCAGGTCGCCGTCCTGCACCACGTCGCCCTCGTTCACGGCGAGCTGCTCGACGACACCGTCGGACTCGGCGACCACCGGGATCTCCATCTTCATCGACTCCAGGATCACCAGCGTGTCCCCCTCGGACACGGTGTCCCCGGCCGACGCCACGACCTTCCAGACGTTCGCCACCATCTCCGCGCGGATCTCCTCGGCCATCTCACGGCCCTCCTCACTGCACCGGTGTGCCTGCGAACGGTATCCAATCACGTTTGTGCACCCCGGGGCCCGTCCTCCCGGCCCGGATGACCGGCACCCGTCGGGTGGGTGGCCACCCCACGGCCGGCCCGGGGCCGGGACGCCAACTAGCATCAGCGGGTCGGACCCCGGCGGCGCCGGGGCCCGGTCCACGACCACCGGCGCGCCAGCCGCGCGCCCGGCCGTCACCAGCACGAGGAGGTCCCATGGCGAAGAAGGCCCGTAAGAAGAAGGCCCGTAAGAAGAGCGGCGCCAACCACGGCAAGCGCCCCAACTCCTGACCGGGGCGCGATCCACCCCGCCGCCGGTGGCCGGCGACTCGCCCCGTTCGGGGCACGACGAACCGGCCCACGAGGGGCGGCGGGGTGGGTCGGTGTGGTCAGTCAGCCAGTTCGCGGGAGTCGGCGGTCTCGAAGACGACCAGTTCGGTCAGCCGGACCCGGAGCCGCTCGCGAAGCTGTGCCGGCGCGGTCTCGTTGCCGCAGCACCGGGCGACCAGCGCCCGTACCTCCTGCTCGATGCCGTACTCCCGCAGGCACGGGCCGCACTCGTCCAGGTGGTGCCGGATCCGTTCCCGCCGCTCGTCGGCGCACTCCAGGTCCAGGTAGAGGTAGACCTCGGCGAGCACCTCACGGCAGTGCGTCTCGTGCGGATCTCCACAGCTCACGTCACACCTCCCGGCCGGCGGCGGCGGTCGAGCCACCCGAGGAGCGGGCGGCGGAGAAGCCTCGCTCGGCCGCGTACCGCTCAAGCAGCTTGCGCAGGTTGCGTCGGCCACGGTGCAGCCGCGACATCACGGTACCGATCGGCGTACCCATGATGTCGGCGACCTCCTTGTAGGAGAATCCCTCGACGTCGGTGAGGTAGACGGCCAGCCGGAACTCCTCCGGCAACTGCTGGAGGGCCTCCTTGACGTCGCTGTCCGGCAGCCGGTCCAGCGCCTCGGTCTCCGCCGAGCGCAGCCCGCTGGAGGTGTGCGACTCGGCCTCGGCGAGCTGCCAGTCGGTGATCTCCTCGGTGGGCGCCTGGATCGGCTGGCGCTGCCGCTTGCGGTACGAGTTGATGTAGGTGTTGGTCAGGATCCGGTACAGCCACGCCTTCAGGTTCGTACCCTGCTCGAACTGGTGGAAGGCGGCGTACGCCTTCAGGTACGTCTCCTGGACCAGGTCTTCGGCATCCGCCGGATTACGGGTCATCCGCAGCCCGGCCGCGTAGAGCTGGTCGACGAAGGGCATCGCGTCCCGCTCGAATCGCGCCCTGCGTTCGTCCGTCTTCTCGGTGGTCAACCGCACATCCCCTCGCGTCGGATGCTTTCCCGCCGAGGATACGCGCCCCGCGCCGCCCGCAGATCCGCTTCCGGCCGTTGTGCCTGTGCTCACCACGCCGGTACGCCGTGCGCCCGGCCCCACCGGGCTGGCCGTCGCCGGCCACTGCGGCCCCTCCAACAACTCCCTGAGCTGCCGTGCGCCCCGTTCGTCCCGTTCCCGCGTCTCGGTCGGCACCCGCTCACCCCCTCGGCTGATCCGTCATCCGAGGGCTTCAACGCGACCGGAGGGCTGCCGCATTCCTCGCGGTACCCGCTCCCGTTCCCGGCCCCTGGCTCGGCACGACCGGCGCAGGGACCAGGAAGGGCCTGGGAGGGCGGCCCCGGGTCACCCGACCGGGCGGCCCGACACCAACCCGTGCAACGAGACGCGGCGGGGGACGGACACGGCCGCCACGCGTGGTGGACCCGGCGCGGGGCGGCGGCTCAGCGCGCCCAGCCCCGCCCGCGCAGCCAGTCGACCACCACCGCGGCCGTCCCGGTGGGGTCGCGCCGCAGGTCGTGGGTCTCGCCGGGACGGCGGACCACCTGCACCGCCGCCGTGGGCGCGGGAATCCCGAACGGGTCCCGGTCGCCGTTGACCACCAGGGTCGGCAGGCCGGTCGCCAGTTCGCCGGCCCGGGAGCGCTCCGGCCGGCCGGGCGGGTGCTCCGGGAAGGCCAGCGCGACGACGCCGGCCGCGCCCACCGCCACCGCCGTCCGGCAGGCCACCCGCGCACCGCTGGAGCGCCCGCCGACCAGGACGGCCGGCACCGTCGGGTGCCGGCCACGCACCGCCGCGAGGACGTCCGTCCAGGCCTCGTCGAGGTGCCCGGCCGGCGCGGGCGCCCGGCGACCGGCGACCCGGTACGGCTGGGTCACCCGGACGACCGCGAGGCCGGCCGCCACCGCCGCGTCCCGCAGGGCGACCAGGTCGGGCGCGTCGACCGCGCCACCCGCCCCGTGCCCGAGCACCAGCAGCGCGGTCGGCGGGCCGGCCGGCAGGTCCGTGTCGGCGCGGGCCGGCCCGCGCACCGTCTCGATCTCGTCCTCGTCCGTCCTGCGCACCGCCCCATTCTGCGCCGCCCGTCGGCCCCGATCCGGTGGAGCGGGGCCGACGGGCGGGCGGCACTCAGCGGCTCACCGGCACGAGCGTGAGCAACCGGTCGCGGACCGGTGGACCCGCCTCGTCGGCGGCCTCCGGATCCGGTTGGACCTCGCTGCGCCAGGCGACCAGCATCGCCCGCCGCTCGCGCGGTGTGGTGCCGCCCCAGACCCCGTGGCAGTCACCGACGTCCAGCGCCCAGGCCAGACAGGAACCCTGCACGTCGCAGCTGCGGCAGAGCGACACCGCCGTGTCGGCCGGCTCGTTCGGCGCCGGAAAGAACGTCTCCGGATCCACGCTCTGGCAGGTCCCCCTGGTCCGCCAGGCATCGTCGGAACGTCGTTCGCGCAGCGCCCGCAGCAGCCGCGGGTCCCGACGCGCGGCGGCCACCTCGTGCGGACGGGGCATTCGTGCCCTTGTCATCCACCCACCTCCCCCGTGGGACCGGCATGATCGATGAGCGTCGATCGCCCCGTGCGAATCGACTCCCATACCGGCGCTGTGTTCTATCGCACTTTCGGACACGGTCACAAGACTCTGCCGGAAAGATGGCTAAACACTCACGCCACGATTCGCCCGCAACTCTGGCAAATTAGTACGCGACAATGTGCGGACACCGCTCAGAAGAGCGCCGGGTCGGCCGCCTCGGGTCGACGGGAAATCGGAACCCGGGCGGTCAACTCCGGCCCGTTGTTGCGCACGTTGCCCACGGCGGGGCCGACCGGCCGGATCTCCAGGCCGGCGAGCCAGGCCACCGGGGGCGGGGTGAGCAGCCCGGTCGGGTCCTCCGTCGGCGCCAGCCAGGGCGCCCAGCGCTCCGGCGGCAGCAGCAGCGGCATCCGGTCGTGCACCTCGGCCAGCCCGCCCAGCGCGGCGGTGGTGAGCACGCTGAACGTCTCCAGCGGGCCGTCCGGCCCGGACCAGGTGGTCCAGAAGCCGGCGAGGGCGAGCACCGACCCGTCGGCCGGGGTGAGGTAGTAGGGCTGCTTGCCCCGGTCGGTGCGCGCCCACTCGTACCACCCGTCGGCCGGCACGAGGCAGCGGCGGCGGGCGAACGGGCCCGCGTAGGCCCGGCTGGTGGCGACCGTCTCGGCCCGCGCGTTGATCATGCGTGACCCGGCCGACGGGGACTTCGCCCACGGCGGCAGCAGGCCCCACCGGAGCACCGCCAGCGCCCGCCGCCCGTCAGGGTCGACCCGGACCACGGGCACCCCGTTGGTGGGCGCGACGTTGTGATCCGACCTGACCCGGCCGTCGGTGTCGTCGTACGCCTCGAACACCGCGCTCAGGTCGGCGGCGTTCCGGGTGGTCGCGTACCTGCCGCACATGTCGCACACGCTAACCGGTCACGCCCTCCGCCGCTGTCCCGCCAACCGGGAGCCGGGCCGACACCCGCCGGGCCGGACACCCAGCGCGGCAGAATGGACACCGTGGGGAACCCGACCGTCACCCGGCCACCGCAGCCCTGGACCGCACCGACCGCCACCGAGCCCGTCACGGCCTCCGTCCGGTTGCCCGGCTCCAAGTCGCTGACCGCCCGCGCGCTGGTGCTCAGCGCGCTGGCCACCGGGCCGTCGACGCTGGCCGGGCCGCTGCGCGCCCGGGACACCGAACTGATGGCCGGCGCCCTGCGGGCCCTGGGCACCCACGTGTCGACCAGCGACGACGAGCGCTGGCTGGTCCGCGCGCACCGGCTGGTCGGTCCGGCGCACGTCGACGTCGGCCTGGCCGGCACCGTGCTGCGGTTCGTCCCACCGATCGCCGGCCTGGCCGAGGGGCGGATCACCTTCGACGGCGATCCGCAGGCCCGCCGCCGCCCGCTCGGCCCGCTGATCGGCGCGCTGCGCTCGCTCGGCGTCCGGGTCGACGCCCCGCCCACCGGCAGCCTGCCGCTGACCGTGCTCGGCGCCGGGCGGGTCACCGGCGGCGAGGTGGTCCTCGACGCCTCCGCCTCCAGCCAGCTCGTCTCCGGCCTGCTGCTGGTCGGCGCCCGGTTCGACCGGGGGCTGGTGGTGCGGCACGTCGGCCCGCCGGTGCCGTCCGCCCCGCACCTGCGGATGACCGTGCAGATGCTGCGGGCCGCCGGGGTGGCCGTTGACGACACCACCCCCGACGTCTGGGCCGTCGAGCCGGGCCCGCTGACCGGGCGCGGCTGGGAGATCGAGCCGGACCTCTCCGGCGCGCTGCCGTTCTTCGCCGCCGCGCTGGTCACCGGCGGCGAGGTGACCCTCCAGGGCTGGCCGCACCACAGCGCGCAGCCGATCGAGCAGCTCCGCACCCTGCTGCAGCGGATGGGGGGCGAGGTCACCGTGACCGCCGCCGGGCTGACCGTGCGCGGCACCGGCCGGGTGCACGGCCTGGACGCCGACCTCTCCGAGGTCAGCGAGCTGACCCCGGTGCTGACCGCGCTGGCGATGCTCGCCGACTCGCCGTCGCGGTTCACCGGCGTGGCCCACATCCGGGGCCACGAGACCGACCGGCTCGCCGCGCTGGCCCGGGAGTTCACCGCGCTCGGCGCGGACCTCACCGAGGCCGCCGACGGGCTGGAGATCCGGCCCCGGCCCCTGCGCGGCGGGGTCTTCCGGACCTACCACGACCACCGGATGGCGCACGCCGCCGCGGTGGCCGGGCTGGCCGTCCCCGGCGTCGAGGTCGACGACGTCGGGTGCACCTCGAAGACCATGCCCGAGTTCCCGGCACTATGGTCGGCGTTGGTGACCAACAAGAGCTGACGCGACAGGGGGCGGGTCCTGGCGACCAGGCGACGCGAGTACGACGAGGACGACGTCCGGGTACGACCCGGGAAGTCGTCGCGCCCCCGTACCCGTACCCGCCCCCAACACGCCGACGCGGTGGACGGCTTCGTGATCGCCGTGGACCGGGGCCGGTACACCTGCGTCCGGGACGGGGCCGACCCCGACGCGCCGACGGTCACCGCGATGCGGGCCCGGGAACTGGGCCGCAAGTCGGTGGTGGTCGGCGACCGGGTGGGCCTGGTCGGGGACGTCTCCGGGGCGGACGGGGCGCTGGCCCGGATCGTCCGGATCGCCGACCGGCGCTCGGTGCTGCGGCGCACCGCCGACGACGACGAGACCACCGCCGAGGGCCGGCTGGAACGGGTGGTGGTGGCCAACGCCGACCAGCTCGTGATCGTCAGCGCGCTGGCCGACCCGCCACCGCGGACCGGGTTCGTCGACCGCTGCCTGGTGGCCGCGTACGACGCCGACATCGAGCCGCTGCTCTGCCTGACCAAGGCCGACCTGGCCGGCCCGGAGCAGGTGCTCGACTACTACGCCGAGCTGGAGCTGCCGTACGTGCTGATCCGCCCCGACTCCGACCTGGCCGCGCTGCGCGCGCTGCTCGCCGGCCGGGTGTCGGTGCTGGTCGGGCACTCCGGGGTGGGCAAGTCGACGCTGGTCAACCGGCTGGTGCCGGAGGCCGACCGGGCGGTCGGCGTGGTCAGCGCGATCGGGCGCGGCCGGCACACCTCGACCAGCGCGGTGGCGCTGCGGCTGCCGGCCGGGCCCGGGGCCGACGGTGACCCGGGCTGGATCGTCGACACCCCGGGGGTCCGCAGCTTCGGGCTGGCCCACGTCTCCGCCGACAGCCTGCTGCACGGCTTCCCCGACCTGGTGGAGGGGACCGTCGACTGCCCGCCGAACTGCCCGCACACCGCCGACGAGGCGGACTGCGCGCTGGACGCCTGGGTGGCCGCCGGCCGGGCCGACGGTCGGCGGCTGGCGTCGTACCGCCGGCTGCTGGCCTCCCGCGCCGGCGAGCCGGACCCCCGCGCGGCCGAACCCGACCGGACGGGCGAGCCGGGCGACCCACCCGCCCGGGGTTGACCGGGCGTCGCTACCGTCAGCGGCATGACCCGGTACGCCGACGACATCGCCCTCGCCCACCTGCTCGCCGACCGGGCCGACGCCGTGTCGACGGCCCGGTTCCGCGCGCTCGACCTGCGGGTCGAGGCCAAGCCGGACCTGACCCCGGTCTCCGACGCGGACACCGCCGTGGAGCGGGAGATCCGGGCCCTGCTGGCCGAGCACCGCCCCGGGGACGGCCTGCTCGGCGAGGAGTACGGCGAGCAGCCGGCGGCCGGCCCGGACGGGCGGCGCTGGGTGGTGGACCCGGTCGACGGCACCAAGAACTTCATCCGGGGGGTGCCGATCTGGGCCACCCTGATCGCCCTGCTGGAGGGGGACCGCCCGGTGCTGGGGCTGGTCTCCGCCCCGGCGCTGGGCCGCCGCTGGTGGGCGGCGACGGGCGCCGGCGCGTACGCCGGGCCGGACGCCGCCGGGGGCGCCCCGATCCGGGTCTCCGGTGTGGGCCGGCTCGCCGACGCGAGCTTCTGCTACTCCTCGCTGGACGGCTGGATCGCGGGCGGGCGGCTGGACGGGATGCTCGGCCTGATGCGCGACACCTGGCGCAGCCGGGCGTACGGCGACTTCTACGGCTACATGCTGCTGGCCGAGGGGGCACTGGACGTGATGGTGGAGCCGGAGCTGTCGCTGTGGGACATCGCCGCGCTGGTGCCGATCGTCACCGAGGCCGGGGGCGCCTTCACCGACCTGACCGGCCAACTCGCCCCCGGCGACGGCAGCGCGGTGGCCAGCAACGGTCCGCTGCACGCCGACGTGCTGGCCCGGCTCGCCCGGCCAGCCGCGCACTGACCGACGGCAGCCACTATCCTCGCCAGGTGTCCGCAACCGGTTGGTGTTTCCTCGCGGCGATGATCGTCGCGTACGGCGTCGCCAACCTCCTCCAGTCGATCGCCGCCGCCCGGACCACGGTGCACCACACCTTCGATCCGGGGCTGCTGCTGCGGCTGGCCAGCCACCGCACGTACCTGATCGGGCTGGGGTGCCAGGTGGCCGCCTTCGTCCTCGCCTTCCTGGCCCGGCGCGACCTGCCGTTGTTCCTGGTGCAGGCGAGCGTGGCCGCCGGGCTCGGGGTGACCGCGATCCTCGGCGTGGCGGTGCTGAAGTGGCGACTACCCGCCGCCGAGGTGGCCCTGCTGGTGCTGCTCTTCGTCGGGATCGCCGCGCTGGTGCTCTCCGCCCGGCCGGCCACCTCGAAGCAGCTCGGCGCCGCCGGCACCGTCGCGTTGCTGGTCACCCTGGTCGTGGTCGGGGTGGTGGGTGTCTTCGCGGTCCGGCTGCACGGCGCGCCCGGGTCGGTGGCGTTGGGCTCGCTGGCCGGGCTGGCGTTCTCCGCCGCCGCGGTGGCGGCCCGGCCGCTGGCCGCGGTGCACTCGGTGGAGGCGTTCGTCCGCCACCCGCTGCTCTACCTGCTGGTCGCCCACTCGGTCGTCGGTCAGCTCCTGCTCGGCCTGGCCATGCAGCGCGGGTCGACCACCGCCGCCGTGGCCGCGATGGACGCCGCCGGGGCGGTGCCCGCCGCGATCGTCGGCCTGCTGCTGCTCAACGACAAGATCTGGCCGGGCCGGGAGTGGCTGGCCGGCCTCGGGTTCCTGGCCACGCTCGTCGCGGTCATCGGCCTGACCCGGTACGCCGAACCGCAGCACCAGCACGCCGTCGCCGACCGGCGGGCCCGCGCCGAGGTGGGCATCCCCGCGCCGGCCCGCCGCCCCGGCTGAAGCCGGGCCGCAGCACGCGGCACGCCGCCACGGGACGGTCCGGTCACGCCTCCACGGGGCGGCGGCGGCCGACCACCCGCTCGTAGAGCCGCTCCAGCGCGCTCGCCGTCCGTTCCCAGGTGTAACTGCACCGGACCCGGTCCACGGCGGCGTGCCCGTACGCGAACCGGCCGGCGTTGTCGGCGAGCAGCCGGCGCAGGGTCACCCCCAGGGTCCGGACGTCGCCCGGCGGGACCAGCTTGCCGGTGACCTCGTCCACCACCGCGTCGGCGATGCCGCCCATGGCGTAGCCGACCACCGGTACGCCGCACGCCATCGCCTCCAGCGACACCCGGCCGGCCGAGGAGTAGTGCGGGGTGCAGGCCACCACGTCGGCGGAGCGGTACCAGGTGGCCATCTGGTCGTGCGGCACCGCGCCGACCAGGCGGACCTGCTCGGCGACCCCGTGCCGCTCGGCCAGTTCCCGCAGGCGGCGTGCCTCGGCGTGCTGGGCGAGCTGCTCGGCGGGAGGTCCACCGGCGATCACCAGTTCGGCGTCGCCCACCAGCCGCATCGCCCGGATCAGGTCATCCTGGCCGTGGCCGGCGGCGAGCCCGCCCACGGAGAGGATCCGGGACCGCTGGTCGCGGGGGGCCGCCTCCCCGTCGGGGTGGAAGTGCGCGATGTCGACCCCGGCCGGCACCATCGCCACCGAGGCCCGGTGCAGCCCCATCCGGGTGAGTTCGTCGACCTCGTCGTTGCACTGGGCGACCGCGATGTCCACCGCCCGGGTCAGCGCCCGTTCCAGCGGGATCCGCTCCCCCGGCCCGTCGTAGCCCCGGCCGAGGTGGCGCAGTTGCTCGACGCCGAGCGAGTGGAACGTCTGCACGACCGGGATGTCGGTCTCCCGCACCGCCGTGGCGGCGGCGAGGCCACCCACCCAGTAGTGCCCGTGCACCACGTCCGGCCGCCAGTCGCCGGACCAGCGCTCGCTGAGCCAGCGGCCGAACTCGGGCACGTACGGCACCAGCGCGGCGGTGGGGGCCGGGGCGGTCGGACCGACCGGGACCCGCTCCAGCAGGTACCCGCCGACCTCGGTCACCTCGGCCAGTCCCGCGTCCTCGCGGCGCTCGTACACCCGGACGTCGTGCCCGCGTCCGGCCAGTTCGGCGGCGACCCGGGCGATGTGCTGGTGGGTGCCGACGACGAGACCGTCGGCGTACGGGGACGGGCCGGCGTGGGCACAGACGAGGCCGACGCGCATGGGTCACCTCCATGCGTTCTACGAGTGGTGGGTCTCCGGTCAGAGCGTCCCATTAACCGGCCCCGGAGAAGACCAAACCTGACAGATCGGGATCGGTCAGACGGGCTGTGACCACCCGGACCGGGCCGGGCCACCCGACGTGACCCCGCTCCACGCCGACCCGGTGCCGGAACACCGGCCCCCGGTGGGTGCCGAGGGCCCGGCTGCACGCTCCGTACCCGACGTGCACAATGACAGGGTCATGCCGACGGACGTGCAATGCCTGGTGGACACGGACGGATCAACCACGGTCGTCCGGCTGTCCGGGCTGCTCACCCCCGCCGGTGTCGACACGGTGCGTGACATTCTGCTCACCCGGCTCTGTGCCCGACCGGGTCCGCTGGTGGTCGACCTCACCGCGCTGCGGTCGGCCGCGCCCGGTACCGGTCGGCTCTTCGCCGAGGTCCACCGGGCGGTCGCCGACTGGCCGGCGGCGGGGCTGCTGATCCTCGACCCGGGCCGGCTGACCCGGGCGGCCGGGTCGACGCCGCCGGGGCCGGACGCGCCACCGGTCTGCGTCACCCCGGCCGAGGCGCAGGCCGTGCTCGCCGGGGCACCGGCCGCCGCGCCGGTGCACACCGACCTCGCCCCGGTCGTCGGCGCGGCCGGGGAGGCCCGCGTGACGGTGACCGAGAGCTGCACCCGGTGGGGGCTGCCGGAGCTGGCCGAGCCGGGCTGCATCGCGGTGACCGAGATGGTCAACAACGCGGTGGCGCACGCCCGCACCGGGATGACCCTGCGGCTGGCCCCCCGCGCGGGCGCGCTGCACCTGGCGGTCCGCGACTACTCCCGTCGTCAGCCGGCCTTCGCCGGGCTCGCCCCGCCGACCTCGACCGGCGGACGCGGGCTGCTGTTGATCGACACCGTCGCCCGCCGCTGGGGCAGCACGGACGTACCGGACGGCAAGGTCGTCTGGTGCGTCCTGTACGCCGAGGACGAGGCCGCCTTCCGGCACTGAGCGGGCGGGCCGGGCGACGGGCGGGCGGGCGGGGACCGACGGGTCGGTTACGCCGTACTGGTATCGGGTAGTGCTCCACCATGCGCGACGACGAGTACCCGACCCCCGTGTCCGATCCCGAGGCGGAGGGCCTGCCCGACACCGCCGACGACGACTCGACCGCCAACGACGACGTGGCGACCGGTCGGGAGGCGGACGGGCCGGAGCCGGCACAGCTCCCCGGCGACCGGGCCCCGGTGGCCGTCGACCGGTACGGCACCACGGCCGAGGAGCAGCTCGACGGCGAGTCGCTGGACTACAAGCTCGCCCGGGAACAGTACGAGCGTCCGGCGGACGACCCGCTGGCCGGCCCGGTGGACCCGGACATCGCCGCCGAGGCGGACAGCGAGGAGGCCGCCGCGCAGGCCCAGCTCGACGCGGACGTGATCGAGCCCGGGCCGACCTCCGACCCGCGCTCGCCGGTCTCCCTGTACGACCACGGCCAGCTCGGCACGGTGGCCGACGCGCAGGTGGGTCGCCTGGTCGAACCGGACGAGGGGGTCCGTTCCGACTCGGAGAGCGACTCGGTCGCGTACGACGCGGGGGCCGCCGGTGGTGGCGCGAGCGCCGAGGAGCTGGCGATCCACGAGACCCGGCCGCCCGGGTCGTCCTGACCCGGGCCGCCGGGGCCGCTCACTCGTCCAGGCCCTGCTCGATGGCGTACCGGGTCAGCTCGACCCGGTTGTGCAGGTGCAACTTGCCCAGCGTGTTCTGGACGTGGTTCTGCACGGTCCGGTGGGACAGCCCGAGCCGCTGGGCGATCTGCTTGTAGGACATCCCCTTCGCCACCAGGCGCAGCACCTCGGTCTCCCGGTCGGTGAGCCGGGGGGCCGTGCCGTCGTGGTCCGCCGTGTCCCCGTCCGGTCCCCCGGCGGCGAGCCGGCGGTACTCGCCGAGGACCAGCCCGGCCAGGCCGGGGGTGAAGACCGGCTCACCGGCGGCGGCCCGGCGCACCGCGTCCAGGAACTCCGCCGGGGCGGCGGACTTCACCAGGTAGCCGGTGGCCCCGGCCTTCACCGCGTCGAGGACGCTCTGCTGCTCCCCGCTCGCCGACAGCATCAGCACCCGGACGTCGGGCAGCGCCGCCCGCAGCCCGTGGATCACCTCCACCCCGGAGATGTCCGGCAGTTGCAGGTCCAGCACGACCACGTCGGGACGGACGGCGGCGGCCACCCGCACCGCCTGGCGCCCCTCCCCGCTGGTCGCCACCACCAGGTGGCCGGCCTCGGTGAGGTCCCGGGCCACCCCTTCCCGCCACATCGGGTGGTCGTCGACCACCATCACCCGGACACTCATCCCCGCCCCCTCGGCACGGTCAGCTCGACCTCGGTGCCGAGGCCGGGCGCGGAGTGGATGCGGACCGTGCCGCCGAGGTCGGTCACCCGGCCCCGGATGGACTGCGCCACCCCCAGCCGCCCCTGCGAGGCCGCCTCGGCGAGCCGCCCCTCGGGCATCCCCGGCCCCTCGTCGCGTACCGACACCGTCACCGTCGCCCCCTCGTCCTCGATCAGCACCCACGCCCGCCCGTCCGCGTGCCGGTCGACGTTGTCCAGCGCGGCCCCGGCCGCCGCCGCCAGTTCCCGGGCCACCGGGGCGGGCATCGGCACCGGGGTGGCCGGCGCGGAGACCGACACCGTGGCGGAGGAGTACCGGCCCAGCAGGGTACGCAGGTCCAGGTCGCCGCCGCCGGCCGGCGGGTCGGTGGCGTCCCGCCCGGCGATCAGCGCGCGCAGCGCCGCCTCCTGCTCACCGGCGAGCCGGGCCAGTTCCCCGGCCTCACCGTCGAGGTGCGCGCCGCGCCGCTGCACCAGCGCCAGCACCTGGAGCACCGAGTCGTGGATGCCCCGCGCCAGCCGTTCCCGCTCCCGGGTCGCCGCCTCCAACTCCACCGCCCGTTGCAGCCGTTCCTCCGCGGTCACCGCCAACCGGGCCACGTGCCCCACCACCAGGCCGGCGAGGAGGACCAGGATGGCCCCGGTGAACGAGGAGTCGCCGAGGTGCTCCCGGGTCGCCAGGTCCGCCGCGCCGACCACCAGGGCGGCCACCGTGCCGCGCCGCCGGCCGCCGGAGACCGCCCAGGCGAGCACCGGCCCGCCGAGCCAGGCCACGGCGAGGGTGGGCACCCCGGCGGCGAGCGCCTCCCGACCGATCACCCAGGGGGTGACCAGCAGGACCCCGACCACCACCGCGAGATCGGCCAGCAGCAGCGGCCAGCGCCGCCAGGCCGGTCGGGCGTACGCCACGGCGGTGGCCACCGTCCAGCCGAGCATCACCGCCAGGACGACGACCGCGGCCAGCGGGTGGGCGTACCGGTCGGCGTCGCGCACGACCAGCGCGCCGACGTAGAGCAGCGAGGCGAACCGGAACACCGCGATGGCCCGCCAGAGCGGAACCTCCAGACCACCGGGCGAGGACATGGCGACACCATGCCACAGCCGGGTACGTGGCCGGAAAGCCAGCGTGTGCAGGGGCTGCTCAGCCCGACGTACGGTAGAAATGCCGCGAACCACTCCAAGATCCGTCGTCGGGACCAGGCCATGCCGAATGCAGAATCCCCCGCACCGCGTACGGTTGTGCCCATCGAACCTTTCGTCCTCATCGCCGAAGCCTTCGACGAAGGCCGGGTGACCGAGCTGCGCCACTCGGTCGCCTCCTGCGCGTCCGCGGCGGGGCTGCGCGGGCAGGCCCTGGACGACTTCGTGCTCGCGGTCAACGAGCTGATCACCAACGCGGTCCGGCACGGCGGCGGGCAGGGCTGGCTCCGGCTCTGGCCGAGCGGAGCGCACCTGGTCTGCGAGGTCGCCGACCACGGGCACGGGATCAGCGAGCATCGGCTGGACGACCGGAGCCGCCCCGCGCCGGATACCGCCGGGGGCTGGGGGCTCTGGCTCGCCCGCGAGCTGAGCGACACCATGGAGGTGGTGACCGGCGAGTCGGGCACCGTCGTCCGGATCAGCGCCCGGCTCACCGCCGGTCAGCAACCGGCCCAGCCCGGCCCCGGCTGACCCGCACCCTCTCCCACCCGCGGCGGGCCTCGCTCGTGCGCTGCGCGGCGTCCCGGGGTCCGGTACGGTGCTGCGGTGACCCCGCCGTACGTCGCCGCCATCGACCAGGGCACCACCTCGTCCCGCTGCATCGTGTTCGACCGGGCCGGGGAGATCGTCTCCGTGGCGCAGCGCGAGCACCGGCAGATCTTCCCCCGGCCGGGCTGGGTGGAGCACGACGCCGAGGAGATCTGGGCCAACGTGCAGCAGGTCGTCCGGGAGGCGCTGGCCGCCGCCGGGACCGACCCGACCGGGCTCGCCGCGGTGGGCATCACCAACCAGCGGGAGACCACCGTGGTGTGGGACCGGGCCACCGGCCGCCCGGTGGCCAACGCGATCGTCTGGCAGGACACCCGCACCGGGCCGCAGTTGCGCGAGCTGGACCGGGCGTACGGCGAGCAGCGGGTGCGCGAGCGCACCGGCCTCATCCTGGCCACGTACTTCGCCGGGCCGAAGCTGCGCTGGCTGCTGGAGCACACCGAGGGGCTGCGGGAACGCGCCGAGCGCGGCGAGGTCCTCTTCGGCACGATGGACACCTGGCTGATCTGGAAGCTGACCGGCCGGCACGTCACCGACGTGACCAACGCCAGCCGGACCATGCTGATGGACCTGCGCACCCTCGACTGGGCTCCCGACCTGCTGCACGCGCTGGGCATCCCGGCGGCGATGCTGCCGGAGATCCGCTCCTCCGCCGAGGTGTACGGCACCGCCGAGGGGGTGCTCGCCGGGGTGCCGGTGGCCAGCGCGCTCGGCGACCAGCAGGCCGCCCTGTTCGGGCAGACCTGTTTCTCCGCCGGTGAGGCCAAGTGCACCTACGGCACCGGCAGCTTCCTGCTGCTCAACACCGGCACCGGGCCGGTCGCCTCCCGGCACGGCCTGCTCACCACGGTCGCGTACCGGATCGACGGCCAGCCGGCCGTCTACGCCCTGGAGGGCGCGATCGCGGTGACCGGGGCGCTGGTGCAGTGGCTCCGGGACAACCTCGGCCTGATCTCCACCGCCGCCGAGGTGGAGGAGCTGGCCCGGACCGTGGACGACAACGGTGGCTGCTACGTGGTGCCGGCCTTCTCCGGGTTGTTCGCGCCGCACTGGCGCAGCGACGCCCGGGGGGTGATCGCCGGCCTGACCGGGTACATCACCAAGGGCCACCTGGCGCGGGCGGTGCTGGAGGCGTCGGCCTGGCAGACCCGCGAGGTGGTGGACGCGATGAACGCCGACTCGGACGTGGCGCTGCGCCGGCTGCGGGTGGACGGCGGGATGACCGCCAACGGCCTGCTGATGCAGTTCCTCGCCGACGTGCTGGACGTGCCGGTGGTCCGGTCCCGGATCACCGAGACCACCTGCCTCGGCGCCGCGTACGCGGCCGGCCTGGCGGTCGGCTTCTGGCCGGACCTGGACACCCTGCGCGGCCAGTGGCGCTCCGACGCGCAGTGGGAGGCCACCATGGACCCCGGGCAGCGGGAGCGGGAGCTGCGCCAGTGGGGCAAGGCGGTGCAGCGGACCCTCGACTGGGCGGAGTAGGCCCGGCGGGTCAGTCCCAGCGGTTGCCGGTGAGCGTCTCGTACACCTCGACGTACCGGGCCCGGGTCGCCTCGACCACGTCCGCCGGCACCTCGGGCGCCGGGGGCCGCTTGTCCCAGCCGCTGCTGGCGGCCCAGTCCCGGACGTACTGCTTGTCGAAGGAGAACTGGGCCCGCCCCGGCTGGTACGACTCGGCCGGCCAGAACCGGGACGAGTCGGAGGTGAGCACCTCGTCGGCGAGGACCAGGGTGCCGTCCGGCGTCCAGCCCAGCTCGATCTTGGTGTCGGCGACCAGGATGCCCCGGTCGGCGGCCAGCTCGGCGCCCCGGCAGTAGACCGCGATGGTGATCTGGCGCAGCCGCTCGGCGGTCTCCGCGCCGACCTTGTCCACCACCTCGGCGAAGCTGATCGGCTCGTCGTGCTCCCCGGCCGGCGCCTTGGTCGACGGGGTGAAGATCGGCTCCGGCAGGATCGACGCCTCGACCAGGCCCCGGGGCAGTTCCAGCCCGGAGACCGCGCCGGTGCGCTGGTACTCGGCGAAGCCACCGCCGGTCAGGTACCCCCGGGCGACGCACTCGACCGGGACCATCTCCAGCCGCCGGCAACGGATCGCCCGCCCGGCGAACTCGGCCGGCACGTCGGTGCTGGACAGGACGTGGTGCGGGACCAGGTCGGCGAGCTGCTCGAACCACCACAGCGACAGCGCGGTGAGCAGCCGGCCCTTGTCCGGGATCGGCGTCGGCAGCACGACGTCGTAGACCGAGATCCGGTCGGACGCGACGAGGATGAGATCGTCACCGTCGGCGTAGACGTCCCGGACCTTGCCCGAGTGCAGAAGCTCCACGGCCCTAGTACACCACGCAGTACCGCAGTGTCCGGCGTCACACCGGCGGTCGGACCCGGCCGACCGGACGCCACCCGACGACCACGACCACCGTCGATCGGCTGACCGTACGGGCCGGTGATCGCTGCCGGTCCGGCGGATGGCCGGCCGTTGACACCCCCGCGCGCCACCTGTGTAAATGGTCCGACCGCGTGCACTGCTCGGCACCGAGGAGCCTCCCCTTGCCCGCCGCCCGACGAACCCCACCGTCCCCTCCGGACGCCGACCCCGGCCGGCGTCGGGTCCTCGCCGCGTTCCTGGGCCTGCCGGCGCTGTCCACCGGCGCCCTCGCCGGGTGCACCGAGAACCGGGCCACCCTGGTGGAGGACGAGTCGGCCGAACTCTCCGTCTTCTGGTGGGGCAGCCCGCAACGGGCGGAGATCACCGAACGGGCGCTGGCGCTGTACACCGCCCGCAACCCCCGGGTCACCTTCCGGGTCACCTGGCAGGCCAACCCCGGGTACTACGAGCGGCTCGCCACCCAGGCCGCCGGCGGCAACCCGCCCGACCTGCTCCAGATCGACGACAACTTCCTCGCCGAGTACGCCCAGCGGGAGATCCTGCTCGACCTGACCGGCCACGTCACGGACAGCCGGCTGGACCTGCGCGCGCTGCCGGAGAGCCTGGCCGCCTACGCCGAGGTGGGGGGCCGCACCATGGCGGTGGCCGCCGCACAGAACACCCCCGCGCTGGCCTTCAACCGGACCCTGCTGCGTCGGATCGGGGTACCCGAGCCCCGGATGGGCATGTCCTACCAGGAGTACCTCGACTGGGCCGGGCAGGTCAGCCGGGCCAGCGACGGCAGGGTCGCCGGCACCATGGACCCGTCCGGGGACTACCGGCCGTTCTGGCTGTGGCTGCGGACCCGCAACGCCGAGCTGTACCGGGGGCGGCGGCTCGGATTCGACATCTCGCACGTGGTCGAGTGGTTCGACCTGTGGCAGCAGGCCCGGTCGGCACGGGTCACGCCGAGCCTGGAGCTGATCGCCCGCGCGGTCGACGGCGACCCGTCCCGGCAACTCGTCGTCACCGGGGACACGGCGGCCTCGTTCATCTGGTCCAACCAGCTCGCCGACCTGCAGAGCCACACCAGGGACGAACTCGACCTGGTGAGCTGCCCCGGCCCACCGGCGGCCCACTGGGCGCGGGCGTCGATGTACTGGGCGGCCTTCCGGGGCACCCGCCACCCGGACGCCGTCGTCGACGTGATCAACTTCCTCACCAACAACCTGGAGGTCGGCCGGACGCTCGGCATCGAACGCGGGCTGAGCGCCAACCTCGGCGTCCGACGGTACGTGCAGCAGAACCTCACCGACCCGGCGGTCAAGCGCTCGGCCGCGTTCGAGGCGACCCTGGCCAACCGGTTCGGCCCGGCACCCGCGCCACCGCCCAAGGGCCACGCCAAGGTCCGCCGGCTGCTGACCTCGGCCGCGGAGAGCGTGCAGCAGGGCGAGGCGACCATCCGGGCCGCCGCCACCCGCTTCGTCAACGAGTCCGGCGCCGCCCTGGCCGAGTGACCCACCCCCGGCCCGCACCGGCCCGGTGACCTCCACCGCGCCGGTGGACGCCGCGCCGGGTCACCGGGGGCTGGGGCAGCGGGACACGCTGGGCGGGGGGGTCAGCGGGGCGGTGGGCCACCCCGCCGGCCGCGCATCAGGCGCAGCAGCAGCAGGACGATCGCCACGACCACCACCAGGCAGCAGAGCAGCCCGATCAGGCCGAAGCCACGCCCGCCACGCCGCCGCGCCGCCTCCAGCACCACCTCCCCCGTGCCGCTGGACGCCCAGGCCGCCACGGGCACGAACACCGCCAGCGAGACCGTTCCCAGGACCGCGCCGAGCCGGCCCCACCATCTGCTCCAGGAAGACATGCCCCTCATCCTCGCCCACCATCGCAACCCCGGCACCCCATACACCCACCCCCACCCACGCCGCCCCTCCCCACCCCGCCCCACTTCAGGCGTGATCAAGGGATTTCCGGCACCGGGGGCGGATGGGTTGACCGGCACCCCTTGATCACCGCACGGCGGCGGGGCCGGGGCGTGGGAGGGGAAATGGCGAGAGGGCCCGGAGGAAGGAATCCTCCGGGCCCTCTCGGGTGGTAGCGGGGACAGGATTTGAACCTGCGACCTCTGGGTTATGAGCCCAGCGAGCTACCGAGCTGCTCCACCCCGCGTCGGCTGTTGAAGCTTATCGCATGCGGTGGAGTGCGATCAGCCGGGGCACCGATTCGCACCACCCGCCGCTGCCGGTCGGGTTCGGCCGCATCAGTCGGACCCGGGCCCAGACGGCCGGGAGCGGCACGGGGCGGGGTGGGGCGGGAGAGAAGGGGTGCGACCCGGAGGCGCTCGAAAGGGGGAACCAGCGGGGCTTCTGCGGGGGCAGATACGAAACGGCCCCGAGGAGGTGATCCTCGGGGCCGTTCGGGTGGTAGCGGGGACAGGATTTGAACCTGCGACCTCTGGGTTATGAGCCCAGCGAGCTACCGAGCTGCTCCACCCCGCGTCGGTAGGACAACCGTAGCGCACCACCCCCCGGAGCCGCAAAACGGGCCCCCTCCCCCGGCGTCGGCACCGCTCCCGGTACGCCGAAACCCGTGGTCACGGCACCTGTCGTGCCGTGACCACGGGTCCGTGGAGGGTGCCCGGCCGCGAGCGGCCGGGCCACGCTGCGCCGGGCGGTCAGCCGCCGGACGGTGACGGTGAGGCCGCCGGGCTGCCGCTGGGGGCGGGGGTCGGCGAGGGACCGGCCGCCTGCTGCGCCCGCTGGAACGCGGCCATCGCCTCGTCCAGCTTCTTCAACGCCTCGCCGTACCGGGCGAAGTCGCCGGAGGTCTGCGCGGCCCGTACCTCGGTGATCGCGGTCTGCACCTGGCTCGCCGCCTCGGCCAGGTCACCGGTCATCCCCGGCGGCGGGGCCGGCGGGGTCTCCGGCGGGTTCTCGCCCTCGTCCGTGGTCGGCGGGGGCGTCTGGGCACCGGCCCGCTGGCCCTGCTCCACCAGCGCCTTGATGCCCTCCGACACGCTGTTGGCCAGCACCACGTACGAGCCGCCGTCACCGTAGGACATCAGCACCCGCTGCAGCAGCGGTGGCGCGTTCTCCTGGTTGGTCTTGACGTAGACCGGCTCGATGTAGAGCATCCCGTTGCCGAACGGCAGGGAGAGCAGGTTGCCGTACTGCACCTGGGCCTGGTTCGAGGAGAGCAGGTTGAGCTGCTGCCGGATGTCGGCGTTGTTGGTCATCTGCTGGTGCACCTGCACCGGGCCCGAGATCCGGGTCTGGTCGGGCAGGTCCAGCACCTCCAGTTGCGGCTGACCGTCGACGTACGACCCGGTGATCAGCGCGGCCAGGTTCTGCCGGCCGTTCGGGGTGACCGCCGAGGTGAGCTGGAACCTCGGCGCGTCCTGGCCGGGGAACTGGGTGTAGAGGTAGTACGGGGGCTGCCGCTGGCCGCTGTCCGGGGCGTCCGGCACGCTCGGCACCTGCCAGAAGTCCTGTGCCGAGTAGAAGTCGCCCGGCTCGGTCACGTGGAACCGGGTGAGCAGGTTGCGCTGCACCTTGAACAGGTCCGCCGGGTACCGGAGGTGCTCCGTCAGCTCGGCCGGGATCTCCGCCTTCGGCTTGACCAGGTCGCCGCCGAAGGCCTTGTTCCAGGCCTTGAGCACCGGGTCGTTCTCGTCGAACTCGTACAGGGTGACGGTGCCGTCGTACGCGTCGACGGTCGCCTTCACCGAGTTGCGGATGTAGGTGACGTTCTCCCGGGCGAGCTGGAAGGTGCCCCGCCCGGTCAGCTCGTCGGCGGTCTCCTGCTGGAGGTTGACCCGCTCGGCGTACGGGTAGGTCGCCGAGGTGGTGTAGCCGTCGATGATCCAGGTGACCCGGCCGTTCACCACCGCCGGGTACGGGTCGCCGTCCACGGTCAGGAACGGTGCGACCTTCTCCACCCGGTCCCGGGGGTTACGCACGTAGAGCAGCTTCGAGTTCTCGTTGACCCGGTCGGAGAGGAGGAAGTTCGACTCCTGCTCCTTGATCGCGTACAGCAGGCGGCGGGGGAAGGAGCCGATCTCGACGCCACCGGAGCCGGTGTAGGTGTAGAACTCGCCCGGGCCGTCGCCCTCGCCGCTGTCGCCGACCGGCCGGTCGAACTCCGCGTTGCGGCTCGGGTCGGTCTGCCCGACGATCGCGTAGTCACCGGGCTCCATCCGCTCGCCGTAGTAGACCCGGGGCTGCTCGGTGGGGATGGTGTCGGCGTTGGAGGTGCAGCGCTCGCCCTGCGCGTTCTGCTCCTCCTGCTGCTCGTTGGCCTCACCGAGGAAGCCGGAGACGAAGTACGGCTGCCCGCCGCAGACCACCTGGTTGGCCGGGGCGGCGACCAGGCCGTACCCGTGGGTGTAGACGGTGTGCCGGTTGATCCAGGTGTTCTGCTGGCCGCTGAGCTGCCGGTAGTTGATCTCCCGGAGGCCGACCACGTAGTCCTGGGTCTTGCCGTTGACGGTGTACCGGTCGACGTCGAGCTTCTCGCCGAAGTCGTAGAACTGGCGGACCTGCTGCCGCTGGGTGTAGGTCTCGGAGACCAACTGCGGGTCGAGCAGGCGGATGTTCTGCACCACGGCGGTGTCGGTGGCCAGGCTCGCCGGTGGGGTGAGGTTGTTCGCCGCGTACCGCACCGGTTGGGTGGACTCGATCCCGAACGCCGCCCGGGTCGCCTGGATGCTCCGCTCGATGTACTCCGCTTCCTTGTCCTTCTCGCTCGGCCGGACCTCGAAGGTCTGCACCGCCCAGGGGTAGATGCCGCCGATCGCCACGGCGGAGATCCCCAGCAGGGCCAGCGAGATGCCGGGCCAGACCAGGTTCCGCATCACCGCGTTGGAGAAGACGATGATGGCGATCGCCACCACCACGGAGATGTACGCCAGGATCTCCTTCGCCGGCAGCAACGCGTTGACGTCGGCGTACCCGGCGCCGTAGAGGTTGACGCCGTCGTTGTACTCCAGCAGCATCGCCCGCCGGTCCAGCACGTACGCGACCGCCTTGAGCAGCACGAAGACGGCGACCAGCGAGGTCAGGTGGGCACGCGCGGCGTTGGTGATCCGGTCACCGACGCCCTGGAGCCGGATGCCGCCGTAGATGTAGTGCACGGCGAGCGCGCCGAGCAGGGCCAGCACCACGGCGGTGAAGCCGACGCCCAGCAGGTACCGCCAGAACGGCAACTGGAAAACGTAGAACCCGATGTCGACGCCGAACTCCGGGTCCGTCGTCCCGAAGTCGCCACCGTTGCGGAAGAGCAGCCACTGGCTCCACCGGCTCTGCGCGGAGATCCCGGCGAAGATCCCGATGACCACCGCCACCAGCGTGATCCACAGTCCGAGCCGGGGCCCGAGCAGCATCCGGTACCGCTCCAGGGTGGCCTGCTCGGCGGAGTGCGGGCGCAGCTTGGGCCGCATCCGGTACGCCAGCCAGAGGTTGCCGCCGACGACGGCCGCCATGGCCAGACCGACCACCAGGAAGAGCACCACCTGGGTGATCAGCACCCCGGTGAAGACCTCGGTGAACTGGACCTCGTCGAACCAGAGCCAGTCCGTGAAGGCCTGCACCCCCCAACTGAGCAGGGTGAACAGCAGAAACACCCCGACCAGCACACCGATCGTGACGCGTCCGCGTCGGCTCATCCTCGGCAGGGGGCTGCTACGCATGACCACTGTTAGGCTCCGCACGCTCGATTGATCGGCTCCGACCAGGCACACCAGAGTACGGGGTGTTCCTGAACGCGTACGGTCAAGGTCCGGCCACGATGCCGCGCGCCGGTGCGGCGGTGTGGCGCGGACGGCGCACCGGGGCGGTCCACCCCGGCCGGGCGGATCGACGGCGGTTGGTCCCGGCACGGTGGGGGCCGAGCCGGACCGACGACGGGCGGGCCTGGTCAGCAGCGGGTCGGCTGGCCACCGGAGCGCAGGGCGGTCAGGGCGGTCAGCGCCTCGTCCAGCGAGCCGACCCGGAGCATGGGCAGGTCCGGCTGGGGGTTGCGCAGCGCCTCGGCGCAGTTGTCCGCCGGCACCAGGAACGCCTCCGCGCCGGCCTGCTTCGCGCCGACCAGCTTCTGCGCGATGCCGCCGATCGGCCCGACCCGACCCTCGTCGTCGATGGTGCCGGTGCCGGCGATGATCTTCCCGCCGGTGAGGTCCTCGGGCTGGACCTTGTCCACGATGCCGAGGGCGAACATCAGCCCGGCGCTCGGCCCGCCGATGTCCCCCAGGTCGATCTTCAGGGTGAACGGGTGCGGTTGCTGCTGGTCGATCTCGATCCCGATGCGCGGCCGGCCGTCCTGCTCACGGCTGGTCACGGTGGCCGTCGCGGCCGCGCCCGCCCGGGTGTACCCGATGGTCAGCGCGCTGCCGGCGGGGCGCTCCCGGACCAGCTCGGTGAGCCGGGGCGCGGTGGTGACCGGCTTGCCGTCGACCGACCTCACGACGTCGCCGACCGCCAGCAGCCCGGCCGCCGGGCCGTCCGCGGCCACCGTCCGGACCACCACCTGGATCGGGTACCCGAGCGCGGTGAGGGCGGCGGTCTCGGCGCTGGTCTGGGAGATCCGGAAGTCCTCCTCGTTGCGCTCCTTGACCTCCTGCTGCGTCTCGCCCGGCGGGTAGACCAGCTCGCGCGGCACCACCGCCCTGTCCTTGGACAACCAGCCGGCCAGCGCCGAACGGAGCTTCACGGTCGGTTGCACCCCGACCGTGGTGAGCCGGAGCTGACCGGCGGAGGTGGAGGTCTCCCGCCCGGTGATCTGGATGACCTCCGTGCCCTCGTCCTCACCGAGCGTGTCGACGGTCGGCCCGGGGCCGAGCACCACGTACGGGATGGGCGTCACCAGCACACCGATGCTGAGCAGGGTGGTGAGCAGAGCACCGAGCAGGACGGTCATGCCGCGACGTCTCATGCGGCAGAGCGTACCGACCGTGCCCCGTCGGCCCGGCCGGCGAACCACGACTTCGCCCTCAGCGCAACGCCGGCGGGGCCGACCTGGGGCGCAGCGCGCGTACCGTAGACGTCGTGCCTGATATTCCGTTCGGTTTCGCGCTCCCGGGTGGGCAACCACCAGACCCCAACGACCCCGCGCAGATGCAGCAGTTCATGGCGCAGTTGCAGCACCTCTTCGCCGGGCCGGGCAGTGGGCCGGTCAACTGGGACCTGGCCCGCCAGGTGGCCGCCAGCCAGCTCTCCGCGGCGGGTGACCCGGCGGTCTCGCCGTACGAGCGGCACGCGGTGGAGGAGGCGCTGCGCCTGGCCGACCTCTGGCTGGAGCCCGCCTCCGACCTGCCCTCGGGGATCCGGAACTCGGTGGCCTGGAACCGCAACGAGTGGATCTACAAGACCCTGGACGTCTGGCGCAAGCTCTGCGACCCGGTTGCCAGCCGGATGGTCGGCGCGATGGGTGACCTGGTGCCGCCGGAGGCCCGCGCCCAGCTCGGGCCGATGCAGTCGATGGTCGCCACCCTCGGTGGCGCGCTCTTCGGCGGGCAGCTCGGTCAGGCGCTCGGGTCGCTCGCCGCCGAGGTGCTCTCCGCCGGGGACATCGGGCTGCCGCTCGGCCCGGCCGGCACGGCCGCGCTCGTCCCGGCCAACATCCGGGCGTACGGCGAGGGCCTGGAGCTGCCCGAGGACCAGGTACGCCTCTACGTCGCCCTCCGCGAGGCCGCCCACCAGCGGCTCTTCCAGCACGTGCCGTGGCTGCGCGGGCACGTGCTCAACGCCGTGGAGACCTACGCCGCCGGCATCCGGGTCAACCGGGAGGCGATCGAGGAGGCGATGGGCCGGCTCGACCCGAGCGACCCGGAGTCGATGCAGGCGATCGCGCTGGAGGGGATCTTCACCCCGGAGGACACCCCCGCGCAGAAGGCGTCCCTGGCCCGCCTGGAGACCGCGCTCGCCCTGGTCGAGGGGTGGGTCTGTCACGTGGTGGACAGCGCGGCCGGCGACCGGCTGCCCAGCGTGGTGAGCCTCGCCGAGGCGTTCCGGCGGCGCCGGGCGGCCGGTGGTCCGGCCGAGCAGACCTTCGCCGCGCTGGTCGGGCTGGAGTTGCGCCCGCGTCGGCTGCGTGAGGCCGCCGCGCTCTGGGCGGCGCTCACCGAGCACCGGGGCATCGCCGGCCGGGACGCCCTCTGGGGCCACCCCGACCTGCTCCCCTCCGACGACGATTTCGCCGACCCGGAGGCGTTCGCCCGCGCCCAACTCGACCTCGGTGAGCTGGAGACGTTCGACTTCAGCGCGCCGGGCGGCCCGCACGAGCAGGCCCCCGGCGAGATCGGCCGGCGCACCGACGAGCCCGGCACCGACGAGTCGGGCCCCGACCGGGCCTGACCGCGCGCCCGGCCGGTTGTGGCTCGGTCAGCCGGGTTGACCCGCGCCGGAGAGCAGGGTCCGGGTGGCCTCCCAGCCCTCCACCGCCGGGTCGAGCCGGGCCAGGTCGGCCGGGCCGCGCAGCCGGTGCCAGGCGGGGGTGACCGCCAGGTCGCCGGGGCGTGGTGCCGCCGCCCGGACCGCCGCCGGCCGGGTGCCGTCCAGGTCCAGCGCCGGCACCCAGGCCGGGACGGGCAGCCGGACGGCGACCCCGAGCAGCCCGGGTCCGGAGCCCTCGGCCGGGGCGACCGCCGCCGGGCGGCTGGTGAGCGGGCGGAGCAGCTTGCCGAGGATCAGCCCGGGTAGGTCCGGGGCGTCGGCGGCGACCACGGCCGCGTGGTCGTACCCGTCCAGGGCGGCGAAGACCGCGTTCGGGGTCGGTTCCGGAACCTCGTGGACGACCGTGCCCGGCCAGAGCACCGCGTCGGCCAGCCACCGGTCCGCCGGGGTGACCGCGACCGCCGTCTCCACCTCGTTGAGCGTGGCGAGCAGGTCCACCACGTCCTCGGCGAGCGCCGTCCGCCAGCGCACCGGGTCGATGCCGGGCGGCGACCAGGTCACCGGGGCGAGCAATGCCACCACCACACGTCGGGCCACGCCCCGACCCTAGCGCCCACCGACCGGCCCTGGCTGACCGCCGGCCGGAGCTGGCCGCGTCGGGGCCGCCGGGTGCGGTGGGTCAGGCGTCGAGGGGCGCGCCCGCCGCGGCGGCGACGCCCTCCAGGTACCCGCGGGCCCGCTCGGTGCGGGGGTACCGGCCGACCAGTGCCCAGAACTCGGCGTTGTGGCTGGGCACGATCAGGTGCGCCAACTCGTGTATGAGCACGTAGTCGAGCACCCACTCCGGCATGTCCTGCAACCGGTGCGAGATCCGGATCGTCCGGTCCGCCGGGGTGCAGGAGCCCCACCGGCCGTTCTGGTTGGTCACCCACCGCACGCTGGCCGGCACCGCCTGGCTGCCGTACTCGACGAGGTGGAGCTCGATGAGCCGGGTCGCCCGCGCCAGCAACTCGGTGTCCGACCGGGCGAGTTTCCCCTCGCGGGCGGCGAGCCGCGCGAGCATCCGGTCCACCCACTCGCTCTCCTCGGCCCGGGAGAACTGGTCCGGGATGAGCACGACGACCCGCTCGCCGTCGCGGTAGGCGGACACCGTGCGTCGTCGGCGCTGGCTGCGCCGTACCTCGACGACCGGCTTCCGCGCCCCCGTCATCAGTGGGCCGCGCAGCCTCGGAATCCTGTCACGAAGGAAAGCTAATGCGCACTGACCAGGGATCCGCAAGGGTCAACCGTCCGACACGCGCCCGGAAAATGGTGGTTGGTCGCCAGGAGTCCCGAAAAAATAATCGAGAGCACCGCTCCGGATGGCCTTCATCACCCTTCGTGGCGGCGCGGGCGGGGCGCGGGCGGACCCGCTCCACGCTAAGTGATCATCCCGGTCCGGCGCCATCCGGGGCGGCCGGAAACCTCCGCCGACCGGGTTCATCCGGCGTGTCCCCGCCAAACTGACTTATCCGGCCTTATTCGCCATGCACACTCTCGACGTCGACTTGCTCACAGTGTCGACGCACACCTGACATGGAACTGCCCAGACCTGGGTAGGGTCCGCCAGCGGTCATGAGCGTGATCGCGAGGAACGACCCAGCGCCGGAGCCTTGTGTGGCCCGCCGCCGGGCAACCCGCCGGGTCGGCACGACCGGCGGACGAGACGAGGAGGGCACCGTGGCCGACCAGGCCCAGACCTACAACGGTTACTGCGTCAAGTGCAAGGAGAAGCGGGACTTCGAGGGACACGTCGAGGTCTCGAAGACCGGCATGAACATGGCGAAAGGCAAGTGTCCGGTTTGCGGGACAACAGTGAACCGCATCCTGGGCAAGGCGAAGGTCTGACCCGCACGCACACGGGGGAGGGCGACCGGCCGGTCGCCCTCCCCCGCGGCGTGCCGGCCGGGTGATCTGGTCACCCCGCGTGTCGACTGGGCGACACAGGTTACCGGCCGGTTGTGGATATTCCACGATTTCCTGTGGACAGCCCGGGGTGGGGCGCACCACACCTGTGGACAACGAACGACGGAGCGCGGGGACTCGGTGACGATCCGTCGACATGACCCGGACCACACTCCCCCGTCCCCTGCTCCTGCCCGGCCTCACCCGGCTGTGGCGTGACCGGCACACCCTCCAGTTGGGCGTCGAGCCGGGCCGGGCGGTCCTGCTGGAGATCACCAACCCCCGGGCGGCCCGGCTGCTCGACCTGCTCGACGGCAGCCGCAGCGTCCGGGGCGTGCTGAGCCGGGCGTCGACGTACGAGGTCGCGCCGGAGGATGCCCGGGGCCTGCTCGACGCGCTCTCCGCCGCCGGTCTGGTCGTACCGGCGCACACCCTGCTCCCCCGGGACCTGGCCGGGCCGGCGCGGGCCCGGCTGACCGGCGAGGCGGACGCGCTCGCGCTCGCCCCGGCGGCGCTCCCCGGCACCCCGGCCCAGGTGCTGCGCCGACGGCGGGGTGCCCGGGTGGTGGTGACCGGCGCCG
Source organism: Micromonospora fluostatini (assembly GCF_050410825.1). NCBI lineage: Bacteria > Bacillati > Actinomycetota > Actinomycetes > Micromonosporales > Micromonosporaceae > Micromonospora > Micromonospora fluostatini. Next base: position 6,937,561 of record NZ_CP191251.1, on the reverse strand, counting down.
GCCGGCTCGGCGGGCCGGTCGCCGTCGCGGTGGCCCAGGCCGGCGTGGGTCACGTGGAGGTGGACCTGGGCGGCCGGGTGGGGCCGGCGGACCTGGTCGGCAGCGGGCTGACCACAGCCGACGTGGGTCGTCCCCGCGCCACCGCGTTCCGGGACGTGATCGCCGCCACCGCCCCGGGCACCGCGACCCGGCCGGGCCGCCGGCACCGGGCCGACCTGGTGGTCCAGGTCGGGACGGACCGCCCGGCGGCCCTGCTCGCCACCGGGTACGCCCAGCGCCGCCAGGCGCACCTGCTGCTCACCCTGCGCGGCGGGGTACCCGTGGTCGGGCCGCTGGTCCGGCCCCCGGTCGGCCCCTGCCTCAACTGCCTCGACCTGCACCGCGCGGACCGCGACCCGGACTGGCCGGCCCTGGCCGCCCAGCTCGCGCTCGACGGCGGGCCGGAGTCCTGCACGGTCACCACCCTGCTCGCCGCCGCCGCGTACGCCGGGGCCGAGGTGCTGGCCCACCTCGACGGCGGCACCCCGGAGACCCTCGGCGCGGCGGTGGAGATCGGCGGGGCGGGGCGGCTGCGCCGCCGGCTCTGGTCGCCGCACCCCTCCTGCGACTGCTCCGGCACCCGCCCCCGACGCACCGGCCCGAGCCGGCCCACCGCGGCCGGACCCGACCCCGGGCCGGGTGGCTGGCGGGCCTCCGGTGGGGCGGAGACCGGGTGAAGCCGGCTGCGGAGCAGCAGCCGACCCGCGAAGTCGGTAACAATGGCCGAGTGACCGACATCCCGCGCCGGGCCGTGTCCCGCACCGCCAAGCTCGCCGCCCTGCCGCTCGGCTTCGCCGGGCGGACCGTTCTGGGCATGGGAAAGCGGGTCACCGGGATCGCCTCAGACGTGATCTCCGCCGAGATCCAGCAACGCACCGCCGAGCAGCTTTTCAGCGTGTTGGGGCAGCTCAAGGGCGGTGCGATGAAGTTCGGCCAGGCGCTGTCGGTCTTCGAGGCGGCGCTGCCGGAGGAGATCGCCGCACCGTACCGGCAGGCGCTGACGAAGCTCCAGGAGGCGGCGCCCCCGCTGCCCGCCGCGAGCGTGCACAAGGTGCTCGCCGAGCAGCTCGGCCCGCAGTGGCGGGACCGGTTCACCGAGTTCGACGACTCCCCCGCCGCGGCGGCCAGCATCGGCCAGGTGCACCGGGCGGTCTGGCGGGACCCGTCCGGCGGCACCCGGAACGTGGCCGTCAAGATCCAGTACCCGGGGGCCGGTGAGGCGCTGCTCGCCGACCTCAAGCAGCTCTCCCGGCTGGGCGGGATGTTCCGGGCCATCCAGCCCGGCCTGGACGTCAAGCCACTCCTCACCGAGCTGCGGGAACGGATCACCGAGGAGCTCGACTACGAGCTGGAGGCCGAGTCGCAGCGCGCCTTCGCCGCCGCGTACGCCGACGACCCGGAGATCTTCATCCCCGAGGTGGTCTCCGCCGCGCCGCGCGTCCTGGTCACCGAGTGGGTCGAGGGCACCCCGCTCGCCGAGATCATCCGCGAGGGGAGCGAGGAGCAGCGGGACCAGGCGGGGCGGCTGATGGCGACCCTGCACCTCTCCGCGCCACCCCGGGCCGGGCTGCTGCACGCCGACCCGCACCCGGGCAACTTCCGGCTGCTGCCGGACGGCCGGCTCGGTGTGATCGACTTCGGGGCGGTCGCCCGGATGCCGGAGGGCACCCCGGAGCCGATCGGCCGGCTCGCCGGGCTGGCGCTGCGCGGCGAGGCCGAGGCGGTGATGGCCGGGCTGCGCGAGGAGGGCTTCGTCAGCCAGAGCGAGGAGATCGACGCCCAGGCGGTGCTGGACTTCGTCCGGCCGATGCTGGACCCGGTCGCCGAGGAGGAGTTCCGGTTCACCCGGGCCTGGCTGCGTGCCGAGGCGACCCGGCTGGCCAGCCCGCGCTCACCGGCCTACCAGCTCAGCCGGCACCTGAACCTGCCGCCGTCGTACCTGCTCATCCACCGGGTGACGCTGGGCTCGATCGGGGTGCTCTGCCAGTTGGAGGCGAAGGCGCCGTACCGGGCGATCCTGGAACGCTGGCTGCCCGGCTTCGCGCCGGCGTCCTGACCGACGTCGAACGGGCCCCCGCCGTACTCGGCGAGGGCCCGTTTCCGGTGTTACCGCGTGGTGTGTTACCGCGTACCCAGTTCGCGGGCCGACTGGCTGCGGCCGTTCATCGCGACGGTACGGGCGGATCGGGTCGCCTCAGTGCTCGTGGTGGTACGACCGGCCTGAGGCCGACGCATTCGGGCTCTGGACAACGCTTCGTGGAGTAGATGCATCTCGACGGCTCCGTTCTGGTGGTGCAGCAGCATGGGGGTCAACTTCCTGGTCGTCGGCGCGGCTACGGCACCGGTGCGGATACGGGTCGGGAACATGTCAGGCCGCCAGCCGGACCGCGGTGCGCGTGGCGGACAGCCCGCTGGCCGCCAGCCGCGCCTCGGCCTCGACGCGCAGCGCGGCGTCGCGGGCGACGTCCTCCTTGCGCGGACGGCCCCGGGGCCGCTTGCGCGGGACGACCGCGCCGCGCTCGAAGATCTCGCCGCCCCAGACACCCCACGGCTCGGCCCGCTCGACCGCCCCGGCGAGGCACTCGACGCGCAGCGGGCAGTCCCCGCAGAGCGACTTGGCCAGTTCGAGCTCGGCGGGCGAGTCGGAGAACCACAGATCGGGGTCGAACTTCCGGCAGGGCAGGTGCGCCTCCAACTCGACGTTCACGTCGAGGGTGGCCAACGCCAGACTCATCGTCCGGTCACCTCTCTCTCACTTCGATCTCGTGGATCGCATACCGACGTACTTCTTCGGGTGGAGCAAAAAACTGAGGCCGCGGATCCCGGTGAGCGGGTTCCGCGGCCTCGAGGTGAGCCGGTGGTCTGATCAGGTCAGACCGGTCTCCCTCGAGGTGGAACGCCGCGGGCATCCAGCAGGCGCTTCATGGCGCCCGTGTTGCCCTTGCCCGTGAAGCCACTGGTCCCCTCGATTCCGCTTGGAGTGCTGGCGAGGATCAGCTCGGCCTGAACCTCGACCTGGTGCACCTGCGGAGCCGACGGTCGTGCGACGGACGGCACGACCGGGCCGGCCGACCACGTGGCGACGGCAGCGGGCAGCGCCGCCGGACCGTGATAGCGGTTGATGATCTCCATTGGTGCCACCTCCCTGAGGTGCCTCGTGCCGACCTGGACTTAACCCCTGTGAGCAGCGCGGATGGCGCCGCTCGCGTGGTGTGCCCTGAGGCTATTCCTCGCCGCTGCACGAGGGCAAACGAATTACGGCGAGTTTTTGAAAGTTTTCTCAGGGCAGATCTCGTCGACCGGCGAGCCGCCCACCAACGCCAGCACGGCCTCGCCGTACAGGCCCAGCTTGCGGGGGCCGATACCGGCGATCGCGATCAACTCCTCCGGCCGCCCCGGCCGCCGTTCGGCCAGCGCGGTCAGCGTCGCGTCGGTGAAGACCACGTACGCGGGGACCTTCTGCGCGCCGGCCACCCGCTGCCGCCAGTCGTGCAGCCGCGCGTACAGCTCCTGGTCGATGTCGGAGGGGCAGGTCGGACAGCGGCCCAGCTTGCGGTCCGGCCCGGCGAGCAGGGTCGCCCCGCAGATCCGGCAGGAGACCACCTGCACCCGCCGCCGCTCGGTACGCCGGCCGGCGGGACCGCCCGCCCGCTCGGTACCGCCGGACCGCTCGGTGCCGCCCGGCCGCTCCAGGCGCGGCAGGAACCGGGTGGGCCGCCGGGCCCGTCCACCGGGCGAGCGGGCGGTGGCGTACGACAGCCAGAGCCACTGCCGGGCCCGGGTGATCCCGACGTAGAGCAGCCGCCGCTCCTCCTCGACCTGCTCGGCGGTGCGCGCGTACACGGTGGGCAGGGTGCCCTCGGCGAGGCCGACCAGGAACACCGCGTCCCACTCCAGCCCCTTCGCCGCGTGCAGCGAGGCCAACGTCACCCCGTCCACCGTCGGCGCGTGCTGCTGGCCGGCCCGCCGGTGCAGCTCGTCGGCGAAGGCGGCGAGAGTGACCGGGCGCTCCACCGTCGCCGCCGTTCCCACCGGCAGCAACTCCGGCGTCGAGGCGTACTCCTCGGCGAGGGCGACCAGCGCGGCGAGCGCCTCCCAGCGCTCCCGCGCCGCCCCGCCGGGCGGGGGCGCGTCCGGGGCCCAGCCCACCGCGGCGAGCGCCTCCACCACGGCGGCCGGCAGCGGGGTCTGCCCCGGGATCGACCGGGTGGCCGCGCGCAGCGCGACCATCGCCTGACGGACCTCGGCCCGCTCGAAGAACCGCTCCGCCCCCTGCACCTGGTACGGCACCTCGGCCTCGGTGAGCGCCTTCTCGTACGCCTCGGACTGGGCGTTGGTGCGGAACAGCACCGCGATCTCCCGGGCCGGGGTGCCGGCGGCCACGAGCGCCCGGCAGCGCGCCGCGACCGCGGCGGCCTCGGCCGGCTCGTCGGTGAAGATCCGCAGCTCCGGCTCGGGGCCGGTGGGGCGCTGCCCGACCAGTTCCAGCCGCAGCCGGGCCTCGGTGCCCCGGGCCTGGGCGATCACCGCGTTGGCCAGCCCGACCACCTGGGGCGTGGAGCGGTAGTCCCGGACCAGCCGGACCACCACCGCGTCCCGGTGCCGGCGCGGGAAGTCGACCAGGTACGCCGAGGTGGCCCCGGTGAACGAGTAGATGGTCTGGCTGGCGTCGCCGACCACGGTCAGGTCGTCCCGGCCGCCGAGCCAGGCGTCCAGCAGGCGCTGCTGGAGGGGGTTGACGTCCTGGTACTCGTCCACGACGAAGTGCCGGTACTGGGCGCGGACCTGCTCGGCGACGTCGGCGTGCTCCTCGATCCCCCACACCGCCGCCCGGAGCAGGTCCTCGAAGTCGATCACGCCGTTACCGCGTTTGATCTTCTCGTACGCGGCGAACACCTCGGCCACCTTCGCCGGCTCGTGCGGGGTCTCCCGCAGCGCCTTGGCCGCGGCCACCACGTACTCCGCCGGCTCCACCAGCGAGGACTTGGCCCACTCGATCTCGCCGGCCAGGTCCCGGGCGGCGGCCCGGTCGGTACGCAGGCCGGCCCGGGCGGCGGCGAGGGTGACCAGGCGCACCTTGCTGTCCAGCAGCTCGGGCATGGCCCGCCCCTCCAGCAACCGGGGCGCGAAGTAGCGCACCTGCCGCAGCGCCGCCGCGTGGAACGTCCGCGCCTGCACCCCCGGCACCCCGAGCACCGTGAGCCGCTGCCGCATCTCGGCGGCGGCGCGGGCGGTGAAGGTGACCGCCAGCACGTGCCGACCGACGATCTCACCGGTGAGCGCCCGGTGGGCGATCCGGCTGGTCACCGCGCGGGTCTTGCCGGTGCCGGCGCCCGCCAGCACGCAGACCGGGCCGGCCGGCGCGGTCACCGCCGTGCGCTGTTCCGGATCCAGTCCGGCCAGCACCCGCTCGACCCCCGAGTGAACCGCCACAGCACGGAATCATCGCAGCTTCCGATGACGTTGCAGCGACAGGACGGCTCGATCGTGAGCCACCGGACAGACGTTGGAGGACGCGAGATGGTGACCATGTATTCCACCCCGTGGTGCGGCTACTGCCACCGACTGAAGTCGCAGCTGGACCGGGAGGGCATCGGGTACGAGGTGGTCGACATCGAGCAGGACCCGAAGGCGGCCGAGTTCGTGATGAGCGTCAACGGCGGCAACCAGACCGTGCCGACGCTGCGCTTCGCCGACGGTTCCGCACTCACCAACCCCTCCATCACCCAGGTCAAGCAGCACCTCGCCAGCCTCGCCGGCTGACGTGCAAGGAAGGGCCCCTTGTTAACGCTTTCGGTAGTAGAAGGGGCCCTTCCTAACCGCCGGCGGCGGGTGACCGCGCCGGTGACTATTTGGCCGGCGGGTGGGCGCGACCGGAGCTGGGGCCGGCGGCGGGTACCCGGACGGCGGTGCCGGGGCGGCGCGGCGCGGGCAGCCGGACGGTCGGCAGCACCGGCGCAGCCACCCCGGCCGCCGACCCCGGCACCGCCACCCCCGGCACCGCCCCCGCCGCTGACGGCCCGGCCGCTGACGGCCCCGCTCCCGTTGCCACCTCCGACGCCGCTCCGGCCGACGCTGCCGGCCCGGGACCGGGAGACGGCACGGGGACGGGCGACGGCACGGGGACGGGCGACGGCACGGGGAAGGACCGGGGGGTCCGGGCCGGGGCCGGTGGGGAGAGGTGCCGGCCCTGCCAGAGGAAGCCACCGGCGGCCAGGGTCACCACGCCCACCAACAGGAACAGCAGCCGGTAGTCGAGCACGCCGACGAGCAGCGCGCCGACCCCGATCGACACCGCCTGCGGTGCGCCGACCAGCGAGTCCGCCGCCGCGGTGACCCGGCCCAGCAGGTTGGACGGGGTGGAGACCTGGACCAGCATGCTCATCCCCACCATGGTCAGTGGCAGCGCCGCACCGGTCACCAGCAGCGCGGCGAACCCGAGCCGCAGATCCGGGTAGCCGAGCGCGACGGTGGCCGCGCCGAAGAGGCCGATCCCGGTGGCGAGCGTGCCGACCTCGCCGACCCGGCGGACCACCCCGGCGGAGAGCAGGCCCCCGACCACCCCGCCGATCCCCTGTACGGTGACCAGCACGCTGACGAAGGCGGCGTCCCGGCGCAGCCCCTGGTCCACGTACGCGAAGATCAGCGACTCGGTGAACCCCATCACCAGCGAGCCCAGCCCGTACCCGAGGACCGCCCGGCGCAGCGCCGGCTGGCGGCAGAGGTGCCGCAGCCCGGACCCGAGCTCGGCGGACCAGCGCAGCGCGGGGGTGAGGGGTACCGGCTCCGGGGCCCGGACCAGGCCGACCAGCAGCGCGGCGACGACGAAGCCGGCCATGCTGATCGAGGCCAGCAGCCACCCCCCGACGGCGGTGTAGAGCGCGGCCCCGGCGAGTGGCCCGACCAGCCGCAGCCCCTGGCGGACGGTCTGCAACGCGCCGTTGGCGTCGGCGAGCAGCCCGGCCGGTACCAGGGTGGGGATCAGTCCGTTGAGCGCGGCGCCGACGGTGACCTGGGAGAGGCTGTACAGGGCCGCCACCACGTAGACGAGCCACACGTCGGTGCGGTCGCGGACGGCCAGCAGCGGGGTGAGCACCCCCGCCGCCACGAGGTTGGCGACCAGGAAGAACGGCCGACGCCGGTACCGGTCGACCACCCAGCCGACCAGCGGGGCCAGCACCTTCGGCGCGATGATCGCGAAGAGGGTCGCCCCGGCCAGGGCGTCCGAGTCGGTCAGGTCCTTGACCCAGATGGCGAGCGCGAGCAGCAGCATCAACTCGGCCGCCCGGCTGGCCACCAGGGCGGTGAAGAGCAGACGGAAGTCGCGGTGGCGCAGGACGGTGCGCATCGTGGTTCCTCCGGGCGGGGTGGCGCGCGGTCAGGCGGACACGGGGAAACGGGGGCCGACCCCGCGTCCGGCTCGGCATTTCTGCGAGACACGCCCCCGCCGGAGCTTCCCACGCCAAGCGCGCCGTCCATACTGGCCGTGGGGGGCAAATTTCATACGGTTACCGTCGCGTCCGCGACGGTCGACGGAGAAGAGGACGACGTGCCTCCTGCCTCAGTCAGCCCGATCATGCGCCGCCGCAGGTTGGGCCAGCAGTTGCGGCGGCTCCGCGAGACGGCGGGGCTCACCGGGGACCAGGTCGTGGAGCGGGTCAAGTGGGCCTCCGCCTCGAAGCTCTCCCGCCTGGAGAACGGCCGGAGCCGGCCGGACCCGGCCGACGTGGCCGCCCTCCTGGATCTCTACGGGGCGGACGAGGACGTCCGCCGGGACCTGTCCGCGATCGCGCGGGCCGCCGGTGACATGCGGGAGTGGCTGCGCCAGACGTACCCGGTGATGACCGAGCAGCAGCGGGAGTGGGCGCAGTTGGAGGCGGGCTGCGCGGAGATCTGCGAGTACAACCCGGTCCTGGTCCCCGGGCTGTTGCAGACCGCCGGGTACGCCCGGATCCGGATCGACTCGGCCCGGCTGGTCAACGAGGGCCGCACGGGCGACCACCCCGACCTGGAGGTGCGGGCCCGGCAGGCCCGGCAGTCGCTGCTGACCCGGACGCAGGACGCGCCCCGGTACACGGCCGTCCTGGAGGAGGCGGCGCTCAGCCGCCGGGCCGGCCCGCCCGACGTGCTCCTGGCGCAGGTCGCCAAGCTCCGCGAGCTGGCCACCCAGCCGAACATCGCCCTGCACGTGCTCCCCCGGGACGCCCGGCTCGGCGACGGGTACGTGCCGCCGACGGCGTTCTCGCTCTACCGGTTCGCCGATCCCCTCGATCCGGAGACACTCGCCATCGAGGCTGGTTGGACCGACCACGTGTCAACCGATACAAACATCATAAATCCCTATAAGGTCGTCTTCGAGTGGCTGCGCGAGGCGGCGCTGTCCGTGTCGGACACCCGGTCGTGGCTCGCCGAGGCAGGCGAGCGACTGGTCGAGACGGCGACCCCGTCCAGTGTGGGACACGGGCCGGCAACGGCGCCGGCCCAACGCCGCCGGCATTCCGGACGCCTGACGGAACGGTGATCGGTCCCGGGGACCGCTCCGCTGGGACGTACGGGTCACTCGTCCCATCGAAGTAGTTCACACCAGGAGCAGAACCATGAACGACATCCGAGACACCGCCCTCGCCCGGCAGTTGGTGGACGCCCCCTGGCGGACGAGCACCCGCAGCCAGACCTCGAACTGCGTCGAGGTGGCCGCCCTGCCCACCGGCCCGGCCGCGGTCGCCCTGCGCGACAGCAAGGACCGGGGCGGCCCGGTGCTGCTCTTCGACCGTGCCGAGTGGAACGGTTTCCTCGCCGGCACCCGCAACGGCGAGTTCGATCTGCGCTGACGTCCCGGGCGTCACGAGGCCGTCGGCGTACCGCCGGCGGCCTCGTCGCACATCCGGTCCGTTGCGCCGCCACCCGGGTCCGCTCCGACCCGCCGCACAGCGGCGCTGACCAGGCGTCACCCGATCGGATGGGAGAGCCAGAAGATAGGCCGGTTTCACTTGCTGAGACGGCCGCCGGGCGTACGATGACGGAAGAGTGACGTGGAAGTTCCACGAAATCTCATCCGTCGCGGCTCATCGGAGACCCCCATGCGGTTCCTGATCGTTCGCACCGACATCCGCGCCGCAGCCGACGTGGACCTCGCGGCCGTCTGGGCCGGCGGGGGCCGGCTGCGCGACGAGACGACCGTCCCGGAGACCCGCCGCCAGGTCGTGCACGCCGAGGACCGCGAGGCCGCCCTGTCGCTGGCCCGCGCGCTCTCCACGGTGGGTGCCGTCCGGGCCGGCCGACAACGGGTCAAGGTGGTCCCGCTCGACGCGCCCGCCCGCCGACGGTGGCGGGCAGGACCGCCCGCCGGCTGACGCGTCCGACGTCCGTCCTGGTCGGAGCGGCTCCCCCGCCGATCCGTTCGCCTCACCGGCCAGGGCGGCTCGGGTTCCCGGCCCGTGACCGCCGCGGCAACGACGGTCACGGGCCGGGACCGCAGGCCCGCCTGGTCCCGCCCGCCCGGCCGGGCCAGCCGGCAACCGTGGCCGGCAGGGCTCAGGCCGGCAGGGCTCAGGCCGGCAGGGCTCAGGCCGGCAGGGCTCAGGCCGGCAGGGCTCAGGCCGGCAGCGTCAGCCAGCGGCGGATCAGGAAGTACGCGATCGAGGTGGGCGTCGGCAGGCCCACCCGGCGGCCGTCCCCCGCGTCGACCGGCTCACCGGCCAGGACGGCGGCGATCTCCCGGCGGGTGAACCACCGGGCGTGGGCGATCTCGGCGGGATCGAGGCGTACCGGCTGGGCGGCGTCGGCCCGCGCCAGGAAACCCAGCATCAGCGAGCCGGGGAACGGCCAGGACTGGCTGCCGGCGTACGCGATCTCGTCGACGGTGACGCCGACCTCCTCGCGGACCTCGCGCAGCACGGCGGCCTCGGCCGACTCGCCCGGCTCGACGAAACCGGCCAGGCAGGAGAAGCGCAACCGGCCCCGGGACTGCGGCCAGGCCGCGTTGTTGCCGAGCAGGCAGCGCCCGTCCGGACCGGCCAGCCCGTCGTGGACCAGCACGATCATCGCGGGATCGGTCCGTGGCCAGGCCCGCCCGCCGGTCGGGCCGATCCGGGACCAGCCGGCCTCGTCCGGCTCGGTCGGCTGGCCGGTGGCCGGGGAGTACCCGTGTCGCAGGTGCCAGTTGGTCAGCGCCTGGGCGGTGGTGAGGATCCCCGCGTCCCGGTCGCTGAGCAGGTGGCCGACCTCGCGCAGGCTGACCGGCCGGGTACCGGGCACCGCCGGCAGGGGCGCGTCCACCGCGAAGACCGGTACGCCGTCCGGCTCGACGCCGAGGAACATCGGCCCGGGCCGCCCCGGCGCCGGCCCGGGTGCGTCGTCGGAGGTCAGCAGCGCCAGTCGCGGCGGCCCGGTCCCGGCGTGGGCCAGGGTCCGGCCGTCGTCGGCGGAGTCGAGCACCAGCACCCGGGCCCGGATCCAGGCGTCGGCGAGCCAACCCCGGTCGGTACGGCGGTGCGCCGCACGGTCCAGCGTGGTCCGGGCCAGCGGCGGCAGGTCCGGCACCCCCGCCGGCCCGCCGGCACCGTCCTGCCCATCGGCGCTGGCGGACCCGCCGGCACCGCCCTGCCCGCCGGCACTTCCGGAAGGGCCGGCGCTCCCGGGCCCGCCGGTGTCGTCGCTCACGCCGGTTCGGTCTCGACCGGGGTGAGGGCCTCCAGTTGACCCCGGATCCGGGCGGCGTCACCGAGCACCAGCACGACGCCCCGGGCGGGGGCCAGGTAGCGCGCCGCCGCCTCGGCCACGTCCTCGACGGTGGCCCCGGCGAGCCGGGCCGCGTACTCGGCCAGGAACTCCAGTCGCAGCCCGTTGCTGGCGTACGCGCTGGTCAGCGAGGCGAGCCCGGCCTGGGTGGACATCCCGAGCTGGAGGGTGCCCAGGGCGTACTGGCGGGCCTGCTCCAGCTCCTCCGCCTTCGGCGGCACCGACGCCAGCCGGCCCAGCTCGTAGACGGTCTCCAGCAGCGCCGGGCCGGTCACCTCGGTCGCCACGTCGGCGGCGGCCACCAGCACCGAGCCGGCGACCGAGTGCTCGACCAGCGAGTGCGGGCCGTACGTGTAGCCCTTGTCCTCGCGGATGTTCTCCACCCAGCGGGACGAGAAGTAGCCGCCGAAGAGGAGGTTCGCCAGTTGCAGCGGGGCGTGGTCGGGATGGGTGCGCCCGACCGCCGGCAACGCGATCCGCAGCGACGACTGCACCGAGTCGGGGCGGTCGACCAGCAGCAGCGGGCCCGGTTCGAGCGGCGGGGTGGGCGGCAGGTCGGCCCGGTGGCCGGCGCCCCGCCAGTCGCCGAGCGCCCGCTCGGCCGCGTCCAGGGCCCGGTCCGGCTGGACGTCGCCGACCAGCACCAGCACCGCCTCGGCCGGATGCACCCGGTCGGCGTGCAGCTGGCGCAGCGCGGCCGGGCGGACGGCGCGGATCTGGTCGGGCTCCGGCGTCTGCACCGCGTACGGGTGCCGGCCGTAGATCCGCTTCAGCAGCGCGGCCCGCGCCAGGTGCGCCGGCTGGCTCTGGGCCACCTGCACCCGGTCGATCAACCGGTCCCGCTCGGTGGCCACCTCCCCGTTCGGGTACGTGGCCCCGGTGAGCACCTCGGCGAGGATCTCCAGCATCCGGTCCAGGCCGGTGACCAGCCCGGCGCCGGTGACCATCAGCCGGTCCGGGTCGAGCCCGGCGGTGAGCCCACCGCCGACCTTCTGCAACTCGGCGGCGATCTGCACGCTCGACATCGTCGGGGTGCCGGAGAGCAGGGTCTGCGACAGCAGCGCCCCCCGGGCCAGGTGGGTCCGGCCGAACGGCATCCAGAGCCGCAGCTCCACCAGCGGGACCGCCGGGCGACGTACCGCGATCACGGTGAGGCCGTTCGGCAGCCGCCGCTCGGCCTGCTTCGGCGGCTTCAGCCGACGGTTCGGCCCCAGCGGGGGCAGCGTACGGACGGCGGTGTCGACGGTCGCCGTCACCTGGCACCTCCCGGAATGACCTCGATCGACGCGCGGCGCTCCGGCCGCAGGGTGGCGGCGGCGGCCCGGACCTGGTCGGTGGTGACCCCGCCGACCAGCCGGGGCAACTCGTTGAGCAGGCCGGGCTCGCCGCGCTGCTGTTCCAGCACGGCCATCCGCAGCGCCCGCCCGAGCACCGCGTCGGTGTCGCGCAGCAGGTGGGTCGCCATCCGGGCCTGGGTCCGGGCCAGCTCGTCGGCGGGCAGCCCGTCGGTGGCGAGCCGGTCCAGTTCCTCGTCGACGACGCGCAGCACCTTGTCCACGTCCCCACCGGGCGGCAGGTGCGCCTGGAGCAGCAGGGCGGTGGGGTCACGGACGTCGAACGGGTCGCCCATGAAGCCGAGGTACCCGCTGAGCCCGGTCACCGCGCGGTCCCGCTGGACCAGCCGCTCGACCAGGCGGGACGCCTCCCCGTCGGTGAGCACCTCGGCCAGCACCACGTACGGCAGGTAGCCGGCGAAGTCGCCGATCGGGTCGGGTACCCGCCAGGCCGCCGCCACCGCCGGCAGCGGCGCGAGGCGGTCGGTGTACGTCTGCCGGCGCTCGGCGGTCAGGTCCGGCTCGGCGAAGTCGGGCCGGCGCGGGGCGGGCCGGGCCGGGACGTCGCCGAAGTGCCGTTCGATCAGCGCGGTCGCCTCGGCCGCGTCGAGGTCCCCGCTGACCGCGAGCACGGCGTTGCCGGTGGCGTAGTACCGGCGGAAGAAGTCGGTGGCCTCGTCGACCGTGGCCGACTCCAGGTCGGTGAAGGAGCCGTACCCGTCGTGGGCGTTGGGGAAGGTGTCGAACATGACCGGCGGCAGGGTCAGCCAGGGGAATCCGCCGTACGGCCGGTTCAGCACGTTGACCCGGATCTCCTCCTTGACCACGTCGACCTGGTTGCGGAGGTTCTCCCCGGTCAGCCGGGGGCCGCGCATCCGGTCGGCCTCCAGGAACAGCGCCCGTTCCAGGGCGTTGCTCGGCAGGGTCTCGTAGTAGTCGGTGTAGTCCAGGTGGGTGGAGCCGTTGAAGGTGCCCCCGGCGCCCTGGACGTGCCGGAAGTGGGCCAGCTTCTCCAGGTTCTCCGAGCCCTGGAACATCAGGTGTTCGAAGAGGTGGGCGAAGCCGCTGCGCCCCTCCGGCTCGGACCGGATGCCGACGTCGTAGAGGACCGCCACCCCGACGACCGGGGCGCTGCGATCCGGGGTCAGCACCACCCGCAGGCCGTTGTCGAGGGTGAACCGCTCGACCGGGTACTTCGTCGCTGGAATTCTGGATCTCCGCGCCACCACAGGACGACCTTAACCCGCCGGCCCCGAGCACCGCGCCGACTGCTCGACCCGAGGCCGGGGGCGGGGGCGGGCGGCCGGTTCTCCGGGCCGGTCGGCCGAGCCGGCGCCGGTCCGCGCGCTTTGCCCCGCTCGCCGGGATGTGCGCGCTCTTCCACGATCCGGATCCCGGCTTGACCGGAGCCACCCACATGACCCAGTATCCCTATCAATCAGGTAGGAGAACTCTAAATTTCCGACCCGACGGGCCCCGCGCGGCCATCGGGCACCACAGTGACAGGAATCGATGCGGCGATGTACGTGCTGGCTCGCGGCGACTACGCCCTCCGGGCCATGCTGGCCATCGCCGCGGCGCGTGAGGGCCTGGTCAAGGCCGCCGCCCTCGCCGCCAGCCAGGACATCCCGCTCAGCTTCCTGCAGGGCATCCTGCTGGACCTGCGCCGGGGCGGCCTGCTGTACAGCCACCGGGGCGTCGAGGGCGGCTACACCCTCGCCCGGCCGGCTGCGGAGATCTCCGTCGGGGACGTCCTGCGCGCGGTCAGCGGCGTCCTCACCGTGGTCCGTGGACTGCCGGCCGACACCACCAGCTACCGGGGCGCCGCCGCCGGTCTGCGCCGGGTGTGGCTCGACATCCACCAGGCGATCGGCGACGTCGTCGACCGCACCAGCCTCGCCGACCTGCTCGGCGGGGACGGTGTGATCCCGACGCCCGCCGTGGAGGCCGCGCACACCGGCAAGGGAGCCGGGCCGACCTGACCGCACCAGCCCTTCTCACACATCCCGATATCCCCCTTTCCGAGCACACCCGATCAGGGGTCCTCCCCTCATGTCTGGAGTCGCAATGAACTCGCGCACCTCCCGCTTCTGGCGGGTACGCGGCACCCGCGTCCTCGCCGCGACCGCCGCCGCGCTGCTGGCGGTCACCGGCCTCGCCGCCTGCGGCGGCGACGGTGACGGTGCCGGCGACGGGTCCGGCGAGGCCACCGAACTGCGCCTCGGTCTCTTCCCGAACATCACCCACGCCCCGGCCCTGGTCGGCGTGCAGAACGGCATCTTCGCCGAGAAGCTGGGCAGCGACATCAAGCTCAGCACCACCCCGTTCAACGCCGGGCCGTCCGCGATCGAGGCGCTGTTCAACGGCGCGATCGACGCCACCTACATCGGCCCGAACCCGGCGATCAACGGCTGGGCGCAGTCGAAGGGCAGCGCGCTGCACATCATCGCGGGCAGCACCTCGGGCGGCGCCGCCCTGGTGGTCAAGCCGGGCATCAACAGCGTGCAGGACCTGCGCGGCAAGAAGATCGCCACGCCGCAGCTCGGCAACACCCAGGACGTGGCGCTGCGCTACTGGCTCAAGAAGCAGGGCCTCAAGACCGACACCAGCGGCGGCGGCGACGTCTCGGTGCTGCCCACCCCGAACTCGGAGATCATCACCGCGTTCGGCAGCGGCGCGCTGGACGGCGCGTGGGTGCCCGAGCCGCACCTGAGCCGGCTGGTCCTCGAACACGGCGCGAAGGTGCTGCTGGACGAGAAGGACGAGTGGCCCGGCGGGGAGTTCGTCACCACCCACCTGATCGTCCGCAAGGAGTTCCTCGACAAGAACCCCGGCCTGGTCAAGAAGCTCCTGGAGGGGCACATCGCGGCCGTCGACTTCGTCAACGGCAACCAGGCGCAGGCCGCGAAGGCCGCGAACGACCAGCTCCAGGCGCTCAGCGGCAACACGCTCAAGGAGGAGATCCTCAAGGCCTCGTTCGCCAACCTGACCTTCACCGTCGACCCGGTCGCGCCCTCGCTGTACGGCAGCGCCAAGCACGCCGAGGAGGTCGACCTGCTCGACCCGGTCGACCTGAACGGCATCTACCACCTCGGCCCGCTCAACGACCTGCTCAAGGCGGCCGGCAAGCCCGAGGTCAGCGCCGAGGGCGGCAGCTCGTGAGCCTGCTCGACCGAGGCGTCGTCGGGGCGGCCGGGTCCGGGGACACCCCCGGGCCGGTCCGCCTCGGCGGCGTGTCCAAAGCGTACGGGCGGGGACGGTCCGCCCTGCTCGCCCTCGACCGGGTCTCGCTGACCGTCGAGCCGGGCGAGTTCGTCTGCCTGCTCGGTGCCTCCGGGTGCGGCAAGAGCACCCTGCTCTCCCTGGTCGCCGGGCTCGACCCGGCCAGCGGCGGCACCATCGACCTCGGCGGTCACCGGGTGTCGATGATGTTCCAGGAGCCGGCGCTGTTCCCCTGGCTGACCGTGTCGCGAAACGTGGAGATCGCGATGCGGCTGCGCGGTGTCGGCCGCGAGCAGCGGCGGGAACGGGCCGCCGCGCTGCTGGAGACCGTCCGGCTCACCGGGTTCGGGCACAAGCGACCGCACGAGCTCTCCGGCGGGATGCGGCAGCGGGTCGCGCTGGCCCGCGCCCTGGCGCAGGACGCCGACCTGCTGCTGATGGACGAGCCGTTCGGCGCGCTGGACGCGATGACCCGCGACATCCTGCACGACGAGCTGGAACGCATCTGGCGGGAGCGGTCACTGACCATGCTCTTCGTCACGCACAACGTGCGTGAGGCGGTCCGGCTCGGCGACCGGGTGATCCTGCTCAGCAGCCGGCCCGGCCGGATCACCGAGGAGTTCCCGGTCGAGCAGCCCCGGCCGCGCCGGATCGACTCCCCCGAGGTCGCCGGGCTCGCCGCCACCATCACCGACCGGCTCCGCGCGGAGGTGTCCCGCCATGCCCAGTGAAACCCCGACCACCGGGCCGGTGCTCGCCGACCCGGACACCGCACGCCGGCAGCCGGGCGGCTCCACCGCCGACGAGGTCACCGGCCTGGACGCGCTCGAACTCGCGTCGACCCGGGCCGACGGCCGGGCCGCCGACGTCGGTCGGGCGGTGTGGAGCACCACCTGGCCGAAGCTGCTCGCCATCGCGCTGGTCATCGCCGCCTGGCAGGTGCTCTACCTGAGCGAGTGGAAGCCCCCCTTCGCGCTGCCCGCGCCGATGACCGTCTTCGACGACCTCCGGGAGTTGGTGGTCAGCCCGGACTTCCCCCGGGCCATCGCCATCACCGCCCAGCGGGCGCTCACCGGCTTCCTGCTCGCCGTGGTCATCGGCACGCTGATCGGCGCGGCGGTGGCCCGGTTCCGGCCGCTGCGCGCCGCGATCGGGTCGTTGATCACCGGTCTGCAGACCATGCCGTCGATCATCTGGTTCCCGTTCGCGATCCTGCTGTTCCAGATCAGCGAGACGGCGATCCTGTTCGTGGTGGTGATCGGCGCGGCCCCGTCGATCGCCAACGGGCTGATCGGCGGGATCGACTACGTGCCGCCGACCTGGCTGCGGGTCGGCAAGGTGCTCGGGATGCGCGGCCTGTCGCTCTACCGGTTCCTGATCCTGCCGGCGTCGCTGCCGTCATTCATCTCCGGGCTCAAGCAGGGCTGGGCGTTCGCCTGGCGCAGCCTGATGGCCGGTGAGCTGCTGGTGATCGTGGCCGGGCAGGGCTCCATCGGTTCGCTGATGCAGGGGGCCCGGGAGTTCAACAACGCGCCCCGGCTGCTCTCCTGGATCATCATCGTGCTGGTGCTCGGCATCCTGGTGGACATCCTGTTCAACGCCGCCGACAACGCGCTGCGCCGACGGTGGGGCCTCCAGCAGAGCTGACCGTCGGGTACGGCACCGGCCGCGTACCCGCCCCAGTGGGCGGGTACGCGGCCGGTTGGCCGTCGGCGGACGGCGTGGTCAGGAGGCGCGTGGACGGCGCGGACGGCGGGACCGGCCCGGGGCCCGCCGCCGGCCACCCCCGTCACCCGGTGCCGCCGCCGACGCGGTCGACGCCGGAGCCGGCGGGGCGGCGATGGTCACCGGTACGCCGGAGGGCTCCCGGGCGCCGGTGACCCGGGCCAGCCCGGTCTCGTCCCGGACCGGGTGCGGCCGGATGCCGGCGGCGGTCATCAGCCGGGACACGTCCCGCCGCTGCTCGGGCAGGACCAGGGTGACCACGGTGCCGGACTCCCCCGCGCGGGCGGTCCGGCCGCCCCGGTGCAGGTAGTCCTTCGCCTCGGTCGGCGGGTCGACGTTGACCACCAGGTCCAGCCCGTCCACGTGGATGCCCCGGGCCGCCACGTCGGTCGCCACCAGGGCGGTCACCTGACCGTTGCGGAACTGCTCCAGGATCCGGGTCCGCTGCGGCTGCGACTTCCCACCGTGCAGCGCGGCGGCGCGTACCCCCTTGGTGAGCAACTGCCGGGCCACCCGGTCGGCGCGGTGCTTGGTCCCGATGAACAGGATGGTGCGCCCGTCGCGGGCGGCGATCCGGGCCAGCGTGGCCGGCTTGTCGGCGGCCTCCACGTGCAGCACGTGGTGGGCCATCGCGGTCACCGTCGCGGTGCCCGGGTCCACCGAGTGCGCCACCGGGTCGGTGAGGAACCGGCGGACCAGTCGGTCCACGCCACCGTCGAGGGTGGCGGAGAAGAGCAGCCGCTGCCCGTCCGGGGCGACCTGCTCCAGCAGCTTCGTCACCTGGGGCAGGAAGCCCATATCGGCCATCTGGTCGGCCTCGTCGAGCACGGTCACCTCGACCTGGTCGAGCCGGGCGTCACCCCGGTCGATCAGGTCGTGCAGCCGGCCCGGGGTCGCCACCAGCACCTCGGCCCCGGCCCGCAGGGTCTCCGCCTGCCGGTTCAGGGAGAGCCCGCCGACGACCGTGGCGGTCCGCAGGCCGACCGCGCGGGCGTACGGGTGCAGGGCGGCGGTCACCTGCTGGGCCAGTTCCCGGGTCGGTACCAGCACGAGGGCGAGCGGCCGGCCGGCGCGGGCCCGCCGGCCCGCCGTCCGGTGCAGCAGCGCCAGCCCGAAGGCGAGGGTCTTGCCGGAGCCGGTCCGGCCCCGGCCGAGCACGTCCCGGCCGGCGAGCGCGTCCGGGAGGGTGGCCGTCTGGATCGGGAACGGCCGGTCGATGCCCTGCGCCGTCAGGGCGGCCAGCAGCGCCGGGGCGAGCCCGGTCGCGGCGAACGTCGGCCCGTCCGGGGTCGACGCGGTGGGCGCGGGCGGGACGGCCGACGGGATCGTCGACCGGGATGCCGGCGACATCTTCGCCGACGGTCTCGTCGACGGGGCGGAAACAATCATGGTGAAGCCTTCCTCGACGCGGCACGTGTCGAGGAGGCGCGCTGGACGGCGCGGTCACCGGCGGCGGGGCCGCCGGTGGTCACAAGCACGAACCGGGGTGGGGCGGCCAGCCCCGTCCCGCCCGCCGGGAGCGGTACGGGACGGGGCGGCCGCAGCACCGCGTCCGGGTGGACGCGGTGGAAGTCGCGGTGGTCGCCGCGGCTCAGAGCGGGCGGATGTTCTCCGCCTGCGGGCCCTTCTGGCCCTGGGTCACCTCGAACTCGACCCGCTGGTTCTCGTCCAGCGACCGGTAGCCGGAGGTCTGGATCGCCGAGAAGTGGGCGAAGACGTCGGCGCCGCCGCCGTCCGGGGTGATGAAGCCGAAGCCCTTGTCAGCGTTGAACCACTTGACGGTGCCAATTGCCATCTGTTTCGTCTCCTTGACGGAACGTCTCGCCCGCACCTGTTGCGGGTCGAGGGGAGCGCCCGCGCACGGTCGCACGGGTCGCGATGTCGCTGCTGGTCGCCCCGCCCGGAGAACTCCGGACACAACAAAGTGCGCCTGGGGCCACAATCCGCCAGGCGCACACAGAGTCTCTGGAAACCAAAACTGCAACGCAGCCAAGATACCACGACATCAGCCGGCGGCGCGCCCGTTCGCCGATGTTTCCGCCCGACCAGTGCCCGGCGCTGCCGGCGGGCCGGTGCCCGGCGCCTCCGGCAGGCCGGTGATCAGCTCGGTCAGCCCGTCGGTGTCGAGCAGGTCCGCCGGGCGGACGGTCACCCCCTCCCGGACGTAGTGGAAGGCGGCGCCCACCCGGTCCACCGGCACCCCGGCCAGCTCCGCCCAGGCCAACCGGTAGACCGCGAGCTGGACGGCGGCGGCCCGTGCCTCCTCGCCGGCCGGCTGCCGCCCGGTCTTCCAGTCGACCACGTCGTACCGCCCGCCGGGGCGGGCGAAGACCGCGTCCATCCGCCCCCGGACCACCACCTGCGCGATCACCGTGGCGAACGGCACCTCCACCTCCACCGGTACCCGGTCGGCCCACTCGCTGGCCAGGAAGCGCTCCTGCAACTCGACCAGGGCCTCGTCGGGCGCGGCGTCGGCGTCGGCGGCACCGGGCAGCTCGTCCAGGTCGAGCAGCCGGTCCGCCCCGAACCGCTGCTCCAGCCAGGTGTGGAAGGCCGTCCCCCGCCGGGCGTACGGGCTGGGCGGGGAGGGCATCGGCCGGCGCAGCGTACGGGCCAGCTCCGCCGGGTCCCGGCGCAGGGCGACGAGCTGCGTCACCGAGAGCTGCGCGGGCAGCAGCACCTCCACCGCGTCCGCCCGGCGCAGCAACTCGGCCCGCTCGGCCAGCAGGAGGTCCGCCTCCCGCCGCCACCGCGCCACCTCCGGGTCCCCGCCCCCGACCGGCCCGCCCGCAGACGGAACGTGCTCCGGCGAAGCGTGCTCACGCGGGGCGCGCCCAGGCGAAGTCTGCTCCGGCGGGGCGTCCTGGCGGGGGGCGTCGGCGGCGAGGAAGCGGCGGACCAGGGCGGCGGCCTCGGCGAGCGCGGGGCGACGGGCACCGAGCGGGTCGGCCGGCCACTCGGCGCGGAGCACCACCTCGGTGGTCGGGTTCACCGCGTCACCGGCCGGTTCCGGCGCCCACTCGTCGACCACGTACCCGGGGCCGCCGTCCAGGCAGGCGTCGTGCACCTCGCGGAGGAAGACCGACGCGCCCCGGGGGCGCTTCGTCCCCTCCCCCCACCAGTACCCGGAGCAGAGCAGCAGCCGCCGGGGCCGGGTCACCGCCACGTACGCCAGCCGGCGTTCCTCCCGCTCGTCGTGCGCCCGCCAGGCATCGGTGAAGTCCGCCACGGCACGGGCCACCCCACGCTGGTCCGCGACCTCGGTCAGGTCCAGCTCCGGGAGCCCGTCGGCGTCCCCGCGCAGCGGGAAGGGCAGCACCCCGAGACCGCCCAGCCAGTGGTCGGAGTTGCGGGCCGACCCCGGCCAGGCGCCCCGGGTCAGCCCGGCCACCGCCACCACGTCCCACTCCAGGCCCTTGGCGGCGTGCGCGGTGAGGATCTGCACCGCCCCCTCCACCACCTCGACCTCGCCGGGGGTGAGCCCGCGCTCGGAGTCCTCGGCGGCGGCGAGGAAGGCCAGGAACCCGGCGAGGGTGGCGCCCGGCGTCTCGCCGCTGAACCGGGCCGCCACGTCGGCGAGCGCGTCCAGGTGCCCCCGGGCCAGCCCGGCGTCGCCCGCGCCGTCCCGGCCGGCCCGCACCGCCACCTCGACGTCCAGGCCGGTGGTCCGCTCGATGTCCGCGATCAGCTCCGGCAGGGTCTGGTCCAGCCGGTACCGCAGCAGCGCCAACTCCTGGGCGTACGCGCGCAGCCGGGCGTACCCCTCCGCCGAGTACGCCTGCGCCGGCCCGAGGTCGGCCAGCGCCTCCACCAGCGTCGCCTCGTCGAGGACGTCGACGGTGACCTCCGGCTCCGGCCGCCCGGCCACGTCGGTCGGGCCGGACAGCTCCCGGCGGGCGTTGGCGAGCGACCGGGCCCGCCGGTGCAGGGCCACCAGGTCCCGGGGCCCGATCCGCCAGCGGGCGCCGGTGAGCAGCCGCAGCAGGGCCGCCCCGTCGGTCGGGTCGGCCAGGACCCGCAGCGTGCACACCACGTCCCGGACCTCGGGCGTGTCCAGCAGCCCACCCAGCCCGACCACCTCGACCGGCAGCCCCCGCGCCCGCAGCGCCGACTCGACGGCCGGGATCTGGCTGCGGACCCGGACCAGCACGGCGGTGGTCGGGCGTCGGGTCACCGGGATCTGCTCGGGCAGCGCTCCGGGCATCCGGGCGGCCCCCTGCCAGGCGGCCAGCACGCTGTCGGCGATCCAGTCGGCCTCCTCGGCGTACGTGCCGAGCAGCGCGCAGTGCAGCGTCCCGCCGGCCGCCCCGCCCGGGGTACGGTGCGGGATCGGCTCGGCGACGCTCAGCGCGGCCCGCAGCTCCGGCACCCGGGCACCGGCCGCCCGCAGCGGCGTGGCCAGGGCGTTCGCCACCGCCAGGATCTCCGGCCGGTTACGCCAACTGGTGGTGAGGCCGAGCACCCGGGCCGGAGCCCCGTCGACGCGGGCGAAGGCGGCGGGGAAGCGGTCCAGCGTGCCGGCGCTCGCCCCGCGCCAGCCGTAGATCGACTGGCACGGGTCCCCGACGGCGGTGACCGGGTGCCCGCCGCCGAAGAGGGCGTTGAGCAGCACCACCTGCGCGTGGCTGGTGTCCTGGTACTCGTCGAGCAGCACCACCCGGAACCGGTCCCGCTCGATCTCGCCGACCCCCGGGTGGTCCCGGGCGACCCGCGCCGCGCGGGCCAACTGGTCGGCGAAGTCCATCGCCTCGAAGTCCTCCTTGCGCCGGGCGTACGCGCGCACCAGCGGGAGCAGCTTCAGCCGGGTCTGCTGGAGCGCGAGGGCTTTGCGCACGTCCGCGTAGATCCGTCCCGGACGGGACTGCACCTCGGCGAAGAACCGGCCGGTCCAGGCGGCCAGAGTGTCCGGGTCGACCAGGTGCTCGTCCAGCTCCCCGGCGAGCGCCAGCACCGCGTCGGTGATGGTGCTCGGCATCCGGTCCACCCCGGACATGTCCCCGTCGTAGTTGCGCACCAGCAGGTCCACCAACTGCCAGCGGGACGCCTCGGTGAGCAGCCGGGTCGCCGGCTCGTACCCGGCGCGCAGCCCGTGCTCGGTGACGATCCGTGCCGCGTACGAGTGGTACGTGGCGACCGTCGGCTCACCGGCCAGCGGGTCGTCCACCGGGTCGCGCGCCTGCCGGCCCAACCGGCGGACCAACTGGTCCAGCCGGGTACGCACCCGGTGCGCCAGCTCACCGGCGGCCTTGCGGGTGAAGGTGAGCCCGAGGACGTGCTCCGGCCGGACGTACGAGTTCGCCACCAGCCAGACCACCCGGGCGGCCATCGTCTCGGTCTTGCCCGACCCGGCGCCCGCCACCACCAGCAGCGGCTCCACCGGCGCGGCGATGATCGCCGCCTGTTCCCGGGTCGGGGCGGGCAGCCGGAGCAGCTTCGCCAGCTCGACCGGGGTGTACCGGGGCCCGGCGTCGGCCGCCCGGGGCACCGGGGGCGCGGCGCGGAACAGGGCGGGCTGCGTCACGACGCTCGCTCCGGTCGCGGCTGCGCGGCTGGCACGCTCACTCCTCAGGTCGGGCCCGGTGGGTCGGCGCCGGGCCGGCCGGCGACCACCCACGGAGCGGTACGGCCCCGCTGGTCGTCACGGTGTCCCCGGTGGTCACGGCTGGCCCCCGGTGGTCATGGCGCCCCGTCCGGGCGGCGCGGGGCCGGCGGCTCGACCACCTGGCGACCCTGGCCCGACACCGGGCAACTGGTCCGCACCGGGCAGACCCGGCACTTCGAGTTGGCGACCGCGGCGAAGGTCGCCGCGGCCATCGTATCGGCGGTACGCCGGACCAGCGCGGTCGCCCAACCGGCCGCCGGGCCGTCCCCGGCCGGCGGCTGGCTCTGCTCCCGGGCGTCCTTGCCGCCGGTGCCGAGCTGCACCAGCGCCGCCCCACCGGAGGTCTCGCCGAACTCGGCGAACGCCCCCGCCTCAACCGCCGCCTGGTACGCCCCGAGCTGCGGGTGCCCGGCGACGTCGCTGGCCGACACGGTGGTGGTACGGCCGGTCTTCAGGTCGACCACGACCAGCCGCCCGTCGGCGTCGACCTCCAGCCGGTCCACCCGGCCGGTCAGCTCCACCGGCCGGTGCGGGTCGTCCAGACGGACCGCGAACTCGTGCTCGATGGCGAGCAGCCGGCGCGGGTTCCCGGCCAGCCAGCGCAGCAGCTTGTCCACCATGGCCTCGGCCCGGGCCTGCTCCGGCCCGGCCATCCACCGGGCGGCCAGCTCGATCGCGTCGAACCGGGCGGTGACGTACTCCAGCAGGGCCGACCGGTCGACGCTGGCGTTCTCGGCGAGCATCGCGGCGGCGTGCACCAGGTTGCCCACCCCCTGGGCGGCGCTGGCCGAAGCGCTGCCGCCGTGCCGTTCCAGCAGCCAGCGCAGGCTGCACCGCAGGGCGCTCTCCATCCCCGACGGGGTCACCCGGACCGGATCGCCGTCGTCGACCAGCGGCCGGTCGTCGGAGAGCCCGCGCAGCCCCCACCAGTCGTCCGGGTGTGCGCCGGGCACCCCGGCGGCGGCGAGCCGGGCCAGTTCGGCCGCCGCCGCGCGCCGCCGGGCCGGCGGGACGTCCACCCCGGTGACCGCGGTACGCAGCTCGGCGACCAGCGCGGAGAGGGTCAGCGCCCGGGGCGGCCGACCCACCGGCAACGCCTGCGCCCGCTCCGCACCGCCCGCCGCCCCGGCTGACTCGTCGACCGGCCCGGTCCGCCGGCCAGTCCCCTCGGTGGAGCCGACGGGCTCCGTCTGCTGGCCAGCCCCCTCCCTGGAGCCGCCAGGCGGACCGGGGGGCGGCTCGGGCGGACCGGTGCGGCCGGTGGGCGGTTCCGTGATGCCGTCCGGTGGCTCGGTGGGGCCGAGTTCGTAGAGGAAGCGGCTGGGCTGCTCCTCGTGGTCGTCGCCGCCGACCGACGCGGAGGCGACCGCGCTGACCAGCAACCGGCGGCGGGCCCGGGTGACCGCGACGTGGAAGAGCCGGCGCTCCTCGTCCAACAGGGCCGAGGTCTGGCCGACCAGGCCGACCAGGCCGGCCAGCCGGCCGGCGCCGTCGGCCCGGCCGGCGAGCACGTCGACCAGGCGTTCCGAGCCGAGCAGGCTGCCCCGCAGGCGCAGGTCGGGCCAGACCCCCTCCTGCACCCCGGCGACGGCGACCAGGTCCCACTCCAGGCCCTTCGCGGCGTGCGCGGTGAGCAGCCGGACCGCGTCGCCCCGGTCGGCGCTGGCGGCCAGGGTGTCCGCCGGCAGGTCCTGATTCAGGACGTGGTCGAGGAAGACCTCGGCCCGCGCGCCGGGCAGCCGGTCGACGAACCGGGCCGCCGCGTCGAAGAGGACCAGGACGGCGTCCAGGTCCCGGTCGGCCGCCTCGGCCCGCCAGCGCTGCGCGGTCTCGTGCTCACCGGTCGCCGCCCAGCCGCGCACGATCGCGCCGGCCCACCGGTCGGCCAGGCCACTGGCGTCCCAGACGGCCCAGAGCACGTCCTCGGCGGTGGCGCCGGGCCGCTCGGCGGCCTCCCGGGCGACGGCCAACAGGCCGGCCACCGCCTGCGCGGGCTCGGCCCAGCGCCGGTCGATCTCGACCAGTTCCTCCGGGTCGCGCAGCACGTCGACGATCAGCTCCCCGGAGGGCCGGCGGTCGCCCCGGGCCAGCGCGAGGGCCCGCAACCCCTGCCGCAGCCGCCGTTCCGCCAGCGGGTCCGCGCCACCGAGGGGTGAGTGCAGCAGCGCCACCGCCGCCTCCTCGTCCAGCCGCGCCGGCTCCAACGCGCAGCGCAGCAGGAGCAGCAGCGGCGCGACGGCCGGTTGCAGGTGCAGGGGCAGATCCTCGCCGTGCACCACCGCCGGCACCCCGGCCGCGTGCAGCGCCCGTTGCAGCGACGGCAACTGCCGCGCGGTGGAGCGCACCAGCACCGCCATCTCCGACCAGGGCACCCCGTCGAGCAGGTGCGCCGTGCGCAGGGCGTGGGCCAGCCAGGCGGCCTCGCTGGTCGCGGAGCGGAAGGTGTGCACCGCCACGGTGCCGGGTGCGGCATCCGGTACCGGGGTCAGCCGCCGGTGCGCCGCCGGGCCGCGCAACCGCCGGGCCAGCCGGGCGGCGGCGGCCAGCACCCGGGCCCCCGACCGGTACGAGGTGGTGAGCAGGACCCGGGCCGCCGGTGCTCCGGAGGCGGTCCGGAACCGGTGCGGAAAGGCCGTCACCACCTGCGGGTCCGCCCCCCGGAAGGCGTACGTGGACGAGTCCGGGTCACCGAACACGACCAGCGGCTTGCCGCCCCCGGCGATCACCTCCAGCAGGTCCACCTGGGCCGGGTCGGTGTCGGCCAGCTCGTCGACGTACACGTACGCCAGGCGGCGACGCTCGGCGGCCAGCACCTCGGGGTCGTCGAGCAGCAGCCCCCGGGCGGCCCGCACCAGCTCGGCCGGGTCGTACGCGACCGAGCCCCGGTTGCTGACGTCGCGCAGGGCGAGCACCGAGACGTACTCGCGCAGGAAGCGCGCGGCGGCCGGCCAGTCGGCACGGCCCAGCCGGTCGCCGAGCCGGGCCAGTTCGGCGGGGCCGACCCCCCGCTCCGCCGCCCGCATCAGCAGGTCACGCAACTGGGCCGCGAAGGCCCGGGTCCGCAGCGCCGGCCGCAGGTCCTCCGGCCACCCGACCGGGTCCTCGTCGGGCACCCCGCCGTCGACGTGACCCGACCCGCCCGCTCCGTCGCCCCCGCCCGCTCCGTTGACTCCGCCCGGTGTGCCCGCCCCGCCCGGTGTGCCCGTTCGGGCAGCGGCGACCGGCCCGCCGGCCGGGCCGCTCCCGACCGGGCCGCTCCCGACCGGGCCCGACTCCACGCCCACCACGTCCAGCAGTTCCCGGATGATCAGATCCTGTTCGGGCCCGGTGAGCAGCCGGGGCGACGGCTCACCCCGTTCGGCCGCGGCCCGCCGCAACAGCCCGAACGCGTACGCGGGGAAGGTCCGCACCAGCGGCTCCCGGAGCACCCGGTGCCCGTCGCGGGCCACCCGCGCCTCGATCCGCCGACGCAGGTCGGTGGCGCCCCGCCGGCTGAAGGTGAGCACCAGGATCCGTTCCGGGTCCACCCCCTCGGCGACCCGGGCGGCGACCGCCTCGATCAGGGTGCTGGTCTTGCCCGTGCCCGGCCCGCCGAGCACCAGCATCGGCCCGTCGGTGTGCCCGACCACCTCCGCCTGGACCGGATCGTCCCGCCGCACCGGCTCCCCGACGGCCTCGACCGCCGTCCCGGCGGAAACCCCCCGGCCACCGGCGGAGCCGTCGGAGCCGGCCACCGCAGTCCCCGGCCCGGCCACCGCAGCCCCCGGCCCGGCGGCCACCGCCCGCCCCCGCCGCACCAGCCGATACGCCTGCATCCCGCCATCCCACCATCCCCCACCGACACCCCGCCCCACGCCCGCCCACTTCCCCTCGCCCCGTCCTCGGTCAGGGGGTGTTAGGAAGGGGCCCTTCCTCTACCGGAAGCGTTAACAAGGGGCCCTTCCTTACACCAGGTGGGGGGTCAGGAGGTCGAGGGCGGCGGCGGGGGTGGGGGCGACGGTGAGGAGGTCCAGGCCGGCCGGTTTGAGAAAGTTCTGGTCGGTGCAGGCGGCCAGCCAGTCCAACAGCGGACGGTAGAAGCCGTCGGTGTCCACCAGCACCATCGGCTTGGTGTGCATGGCCAGCGTGGCGGTGGTCCAGACCTCGAACAGCTCGTCCAGGGTGCCGAGCCCGCCGGGCAGGGTCAGGAAGGCGTCCGACCGCTCGATCATGAGGGTCTTGCGGCTCGCCATCGAGTCGGTGACCAGCAGCTCGTCCGAGGCCAGGTCGGCGACCTCCAGGTCGACCAGGGACTGCGGGATCACCCCGACCGTGGTGCCGCCGGCCGCGCGGGCGCCGTCGACGAGGGCCCCCATCATCCCGACGCAGCCACCGCCGCTGACCAGGGTGTGTCCCCGGCGGGCGAGCTCCGCGCCGGTCTCGGCCGCGAGGTCCAGCCAGCGTTGGTCGAGGGTACGGGAGGAGGCGCAGAAGACGCAGATCGCCGCCACCCTCACCCCTCCCGCGACTCGTCGGCGGCGGCCCGCTGGTCCGCGGCGGTACGGGCGACGCTCTCCCCGCGGACGGCCTCCTGCTCGGCGGAGAGGGCGGCCTCGGCGGCCACGATGTGCCGTACCGCGGCGTCGACGTCGTCGGTGAGGCAGATCAGCTCCAGGTCCACCGGCCCGATCTTGCCGTCGGCCGCCATGGTGTCGCGCAGCCAGTCGAGCAGCCCACGCCAGTACCCGGTGCCCATCAGGACCACCGGGAAGCGGGTGACCTTCCCGGTCTGCACCAGGGTGAGCGCCTCGAACAGCTCGTCCATGGTGCCGAAGCCGCCGGGCAGCACCACGAACGCCTGGGCGTACTTGACGAACATGGTCTTGCGGGCGAAGAAGTAGCGGAAGTCGATGGCCAGGTCGACCCAGTCGTTGATGCCCTGCTCGAAGGGGAGTTCGATGCCGAGGCCGACGGAGAGCCCGCCCGCCTCGCTGGCCCCCCGGTTGGCCGCCTCCATCACGCCCGGCCCGCCCCCGGTGATGACCGCGTACCCGGCGCGGGCCAGGGCGGCGCCGACCGACTCGGCGAGTTGGCACTCGGGGCTGTCCGGTTTGCTGCGGGCGGAGCCGAAGACGCTGACCGCGGGCGGCAGGTCGGCGAGGGTGTCGAAGCCCTCGACGAACTCGGAGAGGATGCGCAGCGCCCGCCAGGCGTCCCGGGTCTTCCAGTCGCCGCGCCCGCGCGAGTCCAGCAGTCGCTGGTCGGCGGTGCTGTTCGGAATGGCGCCGCGCCGCAGGGTGACGGCTCCCCGGTGCCGTTCCCGCCCCGGAGCCCGGCCGGTGGCGCGCCCGTCGTCGTGACTCATGGGAGCAACCGTAATGGAGCAGCACCTTTCGGGTGTGTCGCCCGGCCGACCAGCAAAGAAATCGTGATCTTGGGCAACTAATTCGGTCGCCCGTACGTCTTACTATTCACATACCGGGTATGCCCCGGCGCACGCTTCGGGGGAGGAGCAGAGCGTGATCAGCAACAGCGAGATGATCCGGATCAGGCGGCAGATGCAGCGACGGATCCGGGACGTGGTGGCCGAGCGCCGCCGCACCCGCCTCGTGGAGGCCAGCACCGACCACACCGGCGACCCGACCGACAGCCCCACCGGGCCGGCCACCCTGGCCCGCACGCCCTGACCGACGACGGCGGCGCCCGCCCGCGCCCCGCGACCGGCCGCCCGCCAGCAGCGGGCGGCCGGTCGGCCGGTCAGGCGGGGGCCAGCCAGCGGTGCAGGGTGGCGGCCCCGTCCCGGATCTTGCTGATCTCGACGTGCTCGTCCGGGTGGTGGGCCAGGTTCGGGTCGCCGGGGCCGAAGTTCAGCGCCGGTACGCCCATCGCCGCGAAGCGGGCCACGTCCGTCCAGCCCAGCTTGCCGATCGGCGCCGCACCGACGGCGGCCAGGAACTCCTTGGCCGGGGCGGCGTCCAGTCCCGGCGCGGCACCGGCCGCCGAGTCGGTCACCCGCAGCTCGTACCCGGCGAAGACCTCACGCAGGTGCGCCTCGGCGTCGGCCGGGGTACGGTCCGGCGCGAACCGGTAGTTCACCTCGATCTCGCAGAGGTCCGGGACGACGTTGCCGGCCACCCCACCGGCGATCCGCACCGCGTTCATCCCCTCGCGGTACTCGCAGCCGTCGATGACGACCCGCCGGGCCTGGTACGTCTCCAGCCGGCGGAGCAGCTCACCGGCGCCGTGGATGGCGTTCACCCCGTGCCAGGAACGCGCCGAGTGGGCCCGTACGCCGGTGGTGGCGACCACCGCCCGCATGGTCCCCTGGCAGCCGGCCTCCACGATCCCGTACGTCGGCTCCAGCAGCAACGCGAAGTCGGCCGTCAGCCACTGCGGGTACGCCTCGGCGACCAGGAACAGCCCGTTGTACTTCGACTCGATCTCCTCCGCCTCGTAGAAGAAGTACGTCACGTCGTACCGGGGGTCGGGCAGGGTGACCGCCAGGTGCAGCGCGTACGCCACGCCGGACTTCATGTCGGAGGTGCCGCAGCCGTACATCAGGTCGCCGCGCATGGTGGACGGGAAGTTGTTGTTCAACGGCACCGTGTCCAGGTGCCCGGCGAGCACGACCCGCTGGCCCCGACCCAGCTCCGTACGGGCCATCACCGTGTTGCCGTGCCGGTGGGTGCTCAGGTGCGGCACCTTCCGCAGGACCTCCTCCACGCAGTCGGCGATCGCCTTCTCGTTGCGGGAAACGGACTCGATGTCCACCAGAGCACGGGTCAGCGCCACCGGATCGGCGAGGACCTCGGGGGTAAGCGGGTTCTCCATGGTTCGCACGGTACCTTCAAGGCCGGTGCGGGTGAGGAGCCAGCGGGCCGAGCCCGGTGCCGGCCGCGAGGAGACCCCGCGCCACCGCGACGAGAAAGGTGAAGCAGTGACGTCCGCAGAACCCGCCTGGGGCATCGGCCTGGCCACCATCACCGCGCAGGGTCAGGTGCTCGACACCTGGTACCCCACGGGCAAGCTGGGACTCGGCGAGCTGCCCCTGGTCCCCGGCGAGGAGCAGGCCGACGTGCTCGACCTGCCGCCGGGTGCGATCGGCGACCGGGCCCTGCCCGGCCTGCGTACCGTCGAGGTGGTGACCGTGATCGGCTCGCTGGACGACCCGATCAAGGACGCCTCCGACGCGTACCTCCGGTTGCACCTGCTCTCCCACCGCCTGGTGCGCCCCAACGAGCTGAACCTCGACGGCATCTTCGGCAAGCTGGCGAACGTGGCCTGGACCTCGGCCGGGCCGTGCCCGCCGGAGCGGGTGGACGAGCTGCGGGTGATCGAGCGGGCCGCCGGCCGCCACCTGGCCGTGTACGGGGTCGACAAGTTCCCCCGGATGACCGACTACGTGGTCCCCGCCGGGGTGCGGATCGCCGACGCGGACCGGGTCCGGCTCGGCGCCCACCTCGCCGCCGGCACCACCGTGATGCACGAGGGCTTCGTCAACTTCAACGGCGGCACCCTGGGCAACTCGATGGTCGAGGGCCGGATCGCGCAGGGCGTGGTGGTCGGGGACGGCTCCGACATCGGGGGCGGGGCCTCGATCATGGGCACCCTCTCCGGCGGCGGCACCGACCGGGTCCGGATCGGCGAGCGGAGCCTGATCGGGGCGAACGCCGGGGTGGGCATCTCCCTCGGCGACGACTGCGTGGTCGAGGCCGGCTGCTACGTCACCGCCCCCTCCAAGATCACCCTCCCGGACGGTCAGGTGGTCAAGGCCAAGGACCTCTCCGGGGTCGACGGGCTGCTGTTCTGGCGCAACTCGGTGACCGGCGCGCTGGAGGCGAAGCCGCGCACCGGCCGGGGCATCGAGCTGAACGCCGCCCTGCACGCCAACGACTGACCCGTCTCGACGGCCGCACCGGCCGCCACCCGCGCACTGACGGCCGGACCGGCCGCCGCCACCCGCCCGGTGGCGGCGGCCGGCCGTGGTTCCGGGCCCGGCGGGTGCCCGCCGGGCCCGGAACGCCGTCACCGGTCAGCTCACCGCAGGCGGTACGCCTGGATGATCTGCTGGGTCACCGTGTTGCCGGCGCTGTCCCGGGCGGTGGCCCGCAGCGAGACGTGCCCCGGGCCGGCCGGGTGCCACGCGGCGGCCACCCACCGCGTGCCGACCCGCTGCACCGGCGTCGTACGCCACGTCTTCCCACCGTCGTACGACAGTTGGACGGTCAGCGCGGTGACCGTCGCCGCCGGGGCGCCGGGCTGCCGCTGGACCTCGACCGGGATGGCGAACGGCAGGCCCGCCGGGGCGCTGTTGTCCACCCGCAGCGGCGGCCGGAACCGCACCGCCGAGACGGGCAGCGCGGCCGGCTCCGTGCCCGGTACGTGCCCGGACCGAAACGTCCAGGTGCTGTCGACCCGGGTGCTCAGGTCGGTGAAGGACCGTTCCGCCGACACCTCCAGCCGGTACGCCGCCGCGCCGGCCGGCACGGTGAACTGCCCGTACCCCGCATCGGGGTACTCGGCGACCAGCGTGCCGTCCCGGTACAGCGCGGTCCGGGCGGTGTCGACCAGCGAGTAGCCGGCGTGTCCGGCCTGGTCGCTGTGCACCGGCAGGTCGACGGTGAGCTCGTCGCCGGTACGGGTGACGCCCTGCCCCGGCCAGCGCGGCGCCGGCAGGGACGGGCCGTACGGCGCCGCGTTCCAGGTGTCCCGGTAGGTCCGGGCGGGGCGGTAGACGGTCGGCGTCGACTCCTGTATCGACAGGTAGTCGAACCTCCCGTCGTCGTCCGTCCGGCCGGCCAGGAGCAGGGAGAACCACTGCTGCCCGTTGGTGTTGTGGTACTCGACCCGCTGCCCCGGTACGGTCACCGGCACCCCGAGCCCCGAGGCCCCGGTCGGGTACTTCGTCGACTCGCCGAAGACCACCCGTTCCGTCTCCAGTGCTGGATCACCGCCCCGGAAGGTGTGCACCACCTTCGCCAGGTCCCGCTGGCGGTAGTCCTTGACGAACCCGGTCGGGTACCGGCCGGGCACGGCCTCGCTGACCGCGTACAGGTACGGGCTGACGGGCACGTCGGGCTTGAGCCACTGGGCGCCGACGGTACCGACGAACTGCTCGGCGGGAACCCGGCGACCGAGGTGGCCGCTGCGCAGCCCGGTGAAGTCGGAACTGCCCAGGCTGAAGCCGTAGCCGACGTCCTCGCTGAGGAAGTTCGCGCCGAGGTCGACCATGCCCGGTTCGGCGGAGGGTTCCGGCACCGACAGGCGTACCGGCCGGGCCACGCGGGCGTCGACCGTCAGCTCGGTCGGCCCGTCGACGACCAGCTCCGGCTGGGCCAGGGCCGACACGGCCCCCGGCACCTCGTCGCTGTACTCGAAGACGTAGCTGACCAGGCCGTACCGGCCCTTCGGCAGCCGGAGCGAGGCGGTACCGTCCGGGGCGACGAGGTCCCGGATCACGAAGGTGTCCAGCCCGACCAGCGTCGTCCAGGCTTCGGTGGCGGGCGCGCCGGTGGTGTCGAGGTGCCGGACGGTCACCGGGTAGCTCTCCACCTCCCGGTGCACGGCCAGCGGGGTCACCGCCCGGACGTCGCCGGAGCTGGCGACGATCCGACCGGTCCAGTGGCCGTCGGCGACCGGGACGCTGGTGTCCGCCGTCACCGTCACCTCGGCGCTGCCCCCGGCGGGCACGGTGACCCGCGACGCGCTGAGGGTGAACATGCCGGCCGGCGGAGCGGCCCCGTCCGGGCCGGTGATCTCGGTGGCGAGGTCGAGGGTGAGCGGGGTGGTGCCGGCGTTGCGCCAGGTCACGGTCCGGGTGATCGGCTCGTCGTCGCCGTGCGGCCACTCGGTGCGGCCGAACGAGACGCTGGCCGGGTCGCTGGTGACCGACTGGCCGATCGCCCGCGCCACGTCGACCCGGCCGGCACCCTGCTGGTACGCGGTCAGCTCCGGGTGCGGTCGCGCGCTGGCGGTCAGGGTGGCCTTGAGCTGGGCGGCCCGCCAGTCGGGGTGCTGCTGGGCCAGCAGCGCCACCGCACCGGCGACGTGCGGCGCGGACATCGAGGTGCCGGAGGCGGTCACGTAGCCGTCCCCGACCGGGGTGCCGAGCGTGGTGCCCGCCCCCCGGGCGGCGACGATCTCCACGCCCGGCGCGGTGATGTCCGGCTTGAGCGCGTCGTCCCCGACGCGCGGGCCCCGGCTGGAGAAGTCGGCCAGCTCGTCGTCGCGGTCCACCGCGCCGACGGTGAGCGCCGCGTCGGCGGAGCCGGGCGAACCGACCGAGCCGTCGCTGCCGTCGTTGCCGGCGGAGATCACGAAGAGCGTGCCCGTGCTGGCGGTCAGCGTCTCGACCGCCTCCTCCAGCGGGTCGACCTCCGGGGTGTCCCAGCCGCCGAGGCTCACGTTGACCACGGTGGCCCGCTTCTCCTCGGCGGCCCACTGCATGCCGGCCAGGATCGCCGACTCGCTGCACCCGTTGCTCTCGCACACCTTGCCGGAGAGCAGGGTGGCCTCCGGCGCGACGCCCCGGTACTTTCCGCCGGAGGCCGCGCCGGTGCCGGCGATGGTCGAAGCGACGTGGGTGCCGTGGCCGATCGTGTCGCCCGGCTCGGGCACCTCGCTGAAGTTCCGGCTCTCGGCGACCCGGCCGACGAGGTCCGGGTGGGTGGCGTCGACGCCGGTGTCCAGCACCGCGACGCTGACCCCCCGGCCGGTCCAGCCGGCCTGGTGGGCGGCGGGCGCGCCGATCTGCGCCACGCTGTGGTCGAGGGTGAGTCGTCGCCTGCCGTCCAGCCAGATCCGGTCGACACCCTCCGCCGTGTCGCTACGGGCTCCGACCGGGCCGGCCGTGACGGTGGCCCAGACCGCGCCGGCCTCGTCCTTGGCGGCCCGGACCGCCGCGCCGCCGATCACCGGCAGGTCGCGGGTGACCCGGACCCCGCCGAGCGCGGCCACCGAGCGCCGGGCGGCCTTGTCCGACCGGTACTCGAGCAGTAGGGGAAGGTCGTCGCGGCGGGCGTCGTCGTACCCGGCGTCGACAAGCGTGGTGATGTCGAACAGCCGCCGGTCGACCTTGCCGGTGCGGATCAGCGGCAGCGCGTCCTGGGGCAGCACGGAGACCCGGCCGGCCTCCCGTTGGATCAGGAACCGGAGCTTGTCCCGACCGTCGGCGGGACGGACGGCGAGGGCGCCGGTGGGATGCAGGGTGACCCGGTCCCCGGTGATCAGGGTGACCGTCGCCGGCCGGGCCGGCGTCGCGGGGGCGGTGCCGGCCGGCGGTGCGGCGCCCGGCTGTCCCGGCGACGCGGCGGGCGCGGCCGAGGCCGCCGCCGGGACGCCGAGCGCCAGCCCGAGCACGAGAGCGGCTGCGATCGATCTTCTCTTTCGGTGCAACGGATCCTCCTCGTGGAGCGTCATCACTGACAGGAGTCGCATCGACACCGGCCAGGATTGCATACCGAGTAGGCATGAAGGAAGTCAGAAAAGTGACCAAGTTAGCACAAAGTGGAGACCCGGATGGGGGATGATCGGCCGGTGACCTCCATGAAGGAACGCATGCTCGCCGGTGAGGCGTACCAGGCCGACGACCCCGAGATCGCCGTCGACCTGGACCGCGCCGCCCGCCTGATGGAACGCTTCAACACCAGCCCGGCCGACGACCCGGCGGCCCGGCTCGCCGCGCTGCGCGACCTGCTCGGCTCCGTCGGCGAGGACTGCTGGGTCCGCCCGCCCCTCTACTGCGACTACGGCTACCGGATCCACCTCGGCCCGCGCTCCTTCGTCAACTTCAACGCGGTCCTGCTCGACGTCGCCCCGATCACCATCGGCGCCGACGTCCAGATCGGACCGAACGTCCAACTGCTCACCCCCACCCACCCGGTGGAGCCCGAGCCGCGCCGCGCCAAGTGGGAGGGGTCGGCCCCGATCACCATCGGCGACAACGTGTGGCTCGGCGGCGGGGCGATCGTCCTCGCCGGGGTGACCATCGGCGAGAACACCGTGGTCGGCGCCGGGGCGGTGGTGACCCGCGACCTCCCGCCGAACGTGGTCGCCGTCGGCAACCCCGCCCGGGTGGTACGCACCCTCGAATGACCCGATCAAGCCCCTGACCTGCGACAACCACCCGATCGGGGGTGTCCGGCCCCCCCGAACGAGAGCACTGTTGGTAATGACGCCGTCACCGGGAGGGCAGTCATGGCCGGGCGGGTGCTCGAACTACGCGTACACGGGGTGTCCAACACGCCCCCGGACCAGATCCTCGGCCTGCGATCCGAGCCCGGCGGCGACGGGCCCCGACCGTGGCTCGTCGCCGGCGACGAGGTGACCGGCTTCTACCGGTCCAGCACCGCCCGCTCCGGCGACCCGCTCGCCGTGGAGGCCTACAGCTGGGGGCAGCTCACCTCCGGCGCGCGCACCGCGCACGACGTCTACCGGGCCCTGTGGACGCTGCTGCTCCCCTTCGCCCTGGCCAACGTCGCGCTGCACGCCCGGCCGGGCATCCCACCGGATCCGGACCGGGAACGGTGGAGCAGCCGCTCCGGCATCACCGCCTGGCTGATCCGGCTGTTCTGCCTGAGCCTGACCGGCACGCTGGCGCTCACCGCCACCGGCGTCGGCGTCGACCTGATCGGCTGGCAGTGCGTCGACCAGAGCTGCCTGAGCCGGATACCCGGCCCGTGGGAGTTCCTCGGCCAGGGCTGGTGGAGCCGGGACACCCGTTCCCTCGCCGTCGGCCTGCTGGTGCCGCTGGGCCTGCTGGCCTTCCTCGGCCTGCTCGGCTGGCGCACCTACCAGTACGAGGCGCAGATGCCCGCCCGGCCGGCCGGCCCACCCACCGGCGAACCGGCCGGCGACACCACCCCCGCCACCACCCCGGACACCGCCGGCCCGACCGACGCCGGCCCGGCCCCCGACGCCGACCCGGCCGCCCCGCGCCGCCCCCCGCTGGAGAACCCGTTGCAGGACCCCACCTTCTGGGGCGGCGAGGGCCAGTTGCGCCGGTCCGCCGTCCTGCACCTCTGCGTCGGTACGGTGATCGCCGCGGCGGTACCGCTCGGCTCGGTGATCGTGCTGGACCCGCCCCGGGGGGCGAAGGCCGCCGTGGTCTGGCCCACCGTGGCCCTCTTCGTCGCCGTTCTGGTCATCGCCGTGGTGGCGCTGGGCCGGCCGTGGCTGAGCCGCCGGGCCGGCGCCACCCCGCTCGGCCGTTGGAGCCTGGCGGTCATCGTGCTCACCTGCGCCGGCCTGGCCGGCACCTTCGTCGTCCTGCTGCTGCCGGACGGGCCCGCCGGCACCCCGCTGGCCGCGTTGCGCCCGCCCGCCGGCTGCGCCGACAACCCCGACCTGCCGGGCTGCGACGCGGACTGCTCGCTGGCCGGGTACGACTGGTACATCGCCTGGTTCAGCAACGCCCAGTTGCTGCTGCTGATCGCGATCGGGGCGGTGGCCCGCTCCGGCCGGCGCGCCCTGGCCCTGCCGGTGGTGGCGGGGCTGCTGCTCGCCACCGGGGCCGCCTGGATCTCCGGCTGGCTGCCCGGGACCCCGCCCGCCCCACCGGAGCTGGACATCTGGCTGCTCGCCGTCCCGACCTGCGCCCTGGCCATGCTCGGCCTGCTGCTGCCCCGGACCCGGCCGGCCGCCTCGGCGGCACCCCGGGTACCGCACACCGACGTGGCCTGGGGCGGCCGGGCGCCGGCGGTCATCGCCGGTTTCGGCTGGCTGCTCACCGTCGCCTACTGCGCCGGGGCCCTCTACTGGGCGACCGACCGGCTCAACAACGGCGCCACCCCGAGCGGGCGGTCCGCGGTGATCCCGCCGATCCCGGTGATGTGGGCGGGGTTGGTGTTCATCGGGGCGCTGCTGGCGCTGCTGGCCGTCACCGGGCACGCCGTCGTGATCTTCACCCGGCTCCGCCGCCGGGAGTACGCCAAACTGGTCCCGGCGGGCAACACCCTCTCCGCCCACGAGATCCGCCGCAGCCGGGACGTCAGCACGTACCGGGCGCTGCACCGGCTCGTCGGCGAGCACGCCATCAGCCTCGTCGGCCGGTACTCCGTCTTCGGTGCCGCGCTCGCCGTGGTCGGCTGCGCCGCCGCCCTGTCACACACCCGCCCCCACCCCATCACGGTGAGCGGCTGGCACGTCGCGGTCAAAGCCGTCGCCGACGTCGGCGACTCCCTGCTCGGCTGGCTGCCGGTGGCCGCCGCCGCCCTCGGCCTGCTGGTCTACCGCAACGAGACGGCCCGCCGCAGCGTCGGGGTGATCTGGGACATCGCCACCTTCTGGCCCCGGGCCGCGCACCCGCTCGCCCCGCCCTGCTACGCCGAACGGGCGGTACCGGAACTCCAGACCCGGGCGGCCGGGCTGCTGGCGCTCGACGACCACGACCCGCGCCGGGTGGACGGCCTCATCCTCTCCGGGCACAGCCAGGGCGCCGTCATCTGCACGGCGGTCCTGCTCCAACTCCCGGTGCGCTGGCGACGGCGGATCTGGTTCTTCTCCTACGGCTGCCAGCTCACCCGGCTGTACGGGCGGGTCTTCCCCGCGTACTTCGGGCCGGACCGGTTGCCGGTGCTGACCGGGCGGCGCACCGCACCGGCCGGCTGGACCAACTTCTGGCGGGCCACCGACCCGCTGGGCTGGCCCGTCGACGCGGGCGAACGGGACGTGCCGGTCCGCGACCCGGAGGCGCTGCACCCCAGCGACGGGGAGGTCTGCGACCCGCCGATCCGCAACCACAGCGGGTACCCGGCGTCGCCGGAGTTCGGCCGGGAACGGGCCCGGGTGGCCCGGCTGCTGCGCCGGGCGGTCCCGTCACAGCGGCAGGGCGTCGGCTAGCCGCACCACCAGGTCGGCGCGGTCCGCGGTGCCGACGACGCGGCGCGCGTTCGCCTCGTCGCTGCCCCGCGCCCAGGCCCGTGCCTGCTCCGCCGACCGCCCGTACGCCTCGTGCCGGGCGGTGAGCCGGCGCAACCGCAGCTCCGCGTCCAGGTCCAGGAACCACGCCTCGTGCAGCAGGGACCGGATCTCGTCCCAGGGCGGGTCGGCCAGGAGCAGGTAGTTCCCCTCGGTCACCACCAGCCGGACCGAGGGCGGCACCCCGATCGCCCCGGCGACCGGCTCCTCCAACTCGCGGCGGAACTCCGGCGCGTACACCGTCGTCGGCTCCAGCCGGCGCAACCGGCGCAGCAGGGAGACGTACCCGTTGGCGTCGAAGGTGTCCGCCGCGCCCTTGCGGTCGGCCCGGCCGAGCCGGACCAGCTCGGACTGGGCCAGGTGGAACCCGTCCATCGGCACCAGCCGGGCCGTCGGGCCGACCTCGGCCACGATCCGCTCCGCCAGGGTGGACTTGCCCGCACCGGGGGCACCGGCGACGCCGAGCAGTTGGCGCGGCCCGGCCCCGGCGAGCGCCCGGGCGCGGGCCACCAGCTCGTCGACGGTGCACGGCCGCGCGGGCGGGGTCACTCCAGGACCGGCTCGCTGATCGTGAACCGCGCCTCCACGCTGGCCTGCACGGCCTGCGGCTGCGGGTCGAGGTCCAGCTCGGGGGTGCCGCCCTCGTCCATCGCCACCCCGGCGAACGCCATCCTCGTCAACGGCTGCGCGCCCAGGCCGTTGTCGGCCAGCTCGATCAGGGCGGTCACCCGGGCGCCGAGCGCCTCCGCGTACTCCCGGGCCCGGACCAGCGCGTCGGCGATGGCGGCCTGCCGCGCCTGGCGGTGCGCGGGGCTGTCCGGCCGCAGCGACCACCACGGACCGGAGACCTCCACCTGGTCCTGGTCGGCCAGGCGCAGCATCAGCTCGCCGAGGGCGGTGAAGTCGGTGACCGTCACCGTCGTGGTCACGCTGCCGTGGTACGCCACCACCCGCTCACCGGAGCGCTTCAGCTCCGGGCGGACCTGCAACTCGCCGGTCTCGCGGCGCTCCACCACCGGCCCGTACGAGTCGAGCAGCACCCGGACGGCGGCGGCCCGCTCGGCGAGCCGGGTCAGGGTGGCCTCCCGCTCCCGGTCGCGGGCCAGTGCGGTCACCCGGAACCGGGCGACCTCGGGAGCGACTTCGCGGTACGCCTCGCCACGTACCGCCACCACCGGTCCATCCACCATGTCCTCAGGTTAGAGGACGGCGGTCGGGAGGTGGGCGGTGTAGGTGACCCGCCCGTCCGCCACCCGGCAGCCGCTCAGGTGGCCGCCGTCGGCGCCGAGCGCCAGCAGGTACGCCAGCTCCGCGTCGCCGGTGCCCCGCAGCGGGAAGTCGCGCGCGGCGGCCCGCAGCGTCCGGCCGTCCAGTCCGGTACGGGCCGTCGCGGCCCCCCGGTACAGCCCGACCAGCCCGGCCGGGTCGTCGGCGCGGACCGCCCCGGCCAGCTCGTCCAGGTACGCCCGCACTGCGTCGAGCTGCCGGAGCACCTGCTCCCGGTTGCCCAGCAGCATGTTCGCCGTCCGCTGCGGCGGGCTGCCGGCGACCCGGGTACCGTCGCGGAAGCTGCCGGCGGCCAGCGCGAGCACCGCGTCACCCAGCTCGGCGCGGTGCGCCGCCCCGGCGAGCGCCCCGGCCAGCAGGTGCGGCACGTGCGAGGAGAGCGCGACCACCGCGTCGTGCCCGGTCGCGCTCATCGGCACCACCCGGGACCGGAACGCCGCCAGCAGCAGCCCGGCGAGCCAGCGGAACGCCGGCAGCCCCGGCCCGGTCGGGCAGAGCACCCAGGCGGCGGTCTCGAAGAGCCCCGGTACGGCCGAGGCCAGCCCGGCCCGGTCGGTGCCGGCCATCGGGTGGCCGGGGACGAACCGGTGGGCCAGCCCGTGCCCGTCGGCGAACCCGGCCAGCTCCGCCTTGGTGCTGCCCACGTCGGTGAGCACGCAGCCGTCCCCGGTCAGGGCGGCGACCCGCAGCAGGGTCTCCGGGAGGGTGGGCAGCGGCCCGCAGAGGAAGACCACGTCCCGGTCGGCGACCGCGTCGTCGAGCCGGTCCGGGCTGGTCGCGCCCTGTTCCCGGGCCTGCGCCCGGGTCACCGGGTCCGGATCCCAGCCGGCCACGTCGAGGCCGGCGGCGCGCAGCCCGAGCAGGAGGGAACCACCGATCAGGCCGGTACCGACCACCGCGGCACGGGTCCGGCCGACGGGCCTGTCCACCATCACGCGTACCTCGGTTTCCGCTCGGCGCGCGGCGGCGGTCAGCGCTCGGCGAGCCGGTCGGCGACCTGCGCCACGCGCTCGTCGGACTCGGTCAGCGCCACCCGGACGTGCTGGCTGCCGGCCGGGCCGTAGAACACCCCGGCGGCGGCCAGGATGCCCCGGCGGGCCAGCCAGTCGACCGTCTGCCAGCAGTCCTCGCCCCGGGTCAGCCAGAGGTAGAGCCCGGCCTCGGAGTCGTCGATGGTGAACCCGGCGTCGGTGAACGCGGCGGCGAGGACCTTGCGGCGGGCCCGGTACCGCTCCCGCTGCTCGTCGGCGTGCGCCTGGTCACCGAGGGCGGCGACCATCGCGGCCTGCACCGGGGCGGGCACGATCATGCCCGCGTGCTTGCGGACCTTGAGCAGCTCGGCGACCAGCGTCGGGTCGCCCGCGACCAGCCCGGCACGGTACCCGGCCAGGTTGGAGCGCTTGGAGAGCGAGTGCACCGCGAGGACGCCGTCGTACGAGCCGCCGCAGACCTCCGGGGAGAGGACCGAGACCGGGTCCGCACCCGGGGTCCAGCCCAGCGGCAGGTAACACTCGTCGCTGGCGACCACGGCACCGCGCTCCCGGGCCCAGTCGACCACCTTGCGCAGGTGGGCCGCCGGGAGCACCCGGCCGGTCGGGTTGCCGGGCGAGTTCAGCCAGACCAGGCGTACCCGGGACGTGGGGCCGACCGCGGTCAGCGAGTCGGCGCGTACCGTCGTGGCCCCGGCCAGCCGGACCCCGTCGTCGTACGTCGGGTAGCAGATCGACGGGATCACCACGACGTCACCGGGGCCGATCCCGAGCAGGGTCGGCAGCCAGGCCACCAGCTCCTTCGAGCCGATGGTGGGCAGCACCCCGAGCCCGTCCACCCCCGCGCCGCAGGCCCGTGAGACCCAGGCCAGCATGGCCCGCCGCAGCTCGACCGTACCGGCGGTCAGCGGGTAGCCGGGGGCGTCGGAGGCGTCCGCCAGCGCCTGCCGGATCACCGGGGGCACCGGGTCGACCGGCGTCCCCATGGAGAGGTTGATCAGACCACCCGGATGCGCCGCGGCCAGGGTGGCCGCGGCGTCCAGGCTGTCCCAGGTGAAGTCCGGCAGCCGCGAGGACAGCGGCGCGGACACGCTCAGTGGCCCTCTCCGCGCGGCGGCTGGGCGGCGACGAAGGTCGCGTCCTTCTCCACCTTGCCGATCTTCGAGGCCCCACCGGGCGAGCCCAGGTCCTCGAAGAACTCGTAGTTCGCCCCGGTGTAGTCCTTCCACTGCTCCGGGACGTCGTCCTCGTAGAAGATCGCCTCGACCGGGCAGACCGGCTCACAGGCACCGCAGTCGACGCACTCGTCAGGGTGGATGTAGAGCATCCGATTTCCCTCGTAGATGCAGTCGACCGGGCACTCCTCGATGCATGCCTTGTCGAGCACATCCACGCAGGGCTCGGCGATGATGTAGGTCACCGGTCTTCTCCTCCGCAAGACACGCCGCGATCACCCGCGACGGTAAGAGCCTAGTATCTCGCCGGGGAGGGGGTCGATCGTGCTCCGACAGCAGGATGTGGGACACCGGATCGTGGTCCGCCGGATTGTGGGGATTCGGGAGGGCCGGCCCCTGTTCTCCGACGCTCTCGGCGAACTGGTCGAGCTGAGCGAGACCCATCTCACGCTGGCCACCGCACAGGGGCGGATGCGGGTCCCGCGCGACGAGGTGCACCGGGCCAAACGGGTACCCCCGGCCCGTCGCCCCACCGCCGCCGCCGTGGTCGACCTGGAGCTGGCCGCCGACGAGGCCTGGCCGGCACCGGTCCGGGACCGGCTCGGCGACTGGCTGCTGCGCAGCGCCGAGGGCTGGACCGGGCGGGCCAACTCCGCGCTGCCGGTCGGCGATCCGGACCGGCCACTGCCGGCGGCCGTGGACGCCGTCGAGCGCTGGTACGCCGACCGGGGCCGCCCCGCGCTGGTCAACACCCCGCTCCCGCTCGCCGCGCCGGTCGGCGCCGAACTGGACGCCCGCGGCTGGACCGCCGGTCCCCCGGTCCTGGTGCAGACGGTGGACCTGGCCGCGCTGTCGGCACCGACGGTGACGGTGCCCGGGGCACCGGCCGACCCGGTCGGGGCACGGGTCGACCTGGTCGAGGCACCGTCCGACGACTGGCTGGCGGTCGCCACCGCGCGCAAGGGCGGGCTGCCCGACTCCGCCCACCACGTCCTCACCGCCGTGGACCAGGTCCGCTTCGCCCAGGTGTACGCCGGCGGCACCCTCGCCGCGATCGGCCGGGGCACCGTCACCGGCGGCGGACGCTGGCTCGGGCTCGGCCTGATCGAGGTGGTCCCGGCGGCCCGCCGGCAGGGACTCGCCGGCCAGGTGGTCCGGAGCCTCGCCGACTGGGCCCGCAGCGGAGGCGCCACGCACGCCTTCCTCCAGGTGGAGCAGCGCAACGTGGCCGCCGTCGCCCTGTACCGGAAGCTGGGCTTCACCACCCACCACACCTACCTGACCCGGACGGCCCCCACCCCCTGACCGCTGGGGGGTGCCTCGCCTCGGGCTGCTCGGTGTCGTGCCCGGCCTCCTTTGGAGCTGCCCGCACAGACGGGGCAGTGCCCGGTACGCCGGTGACAGCGGAGACCGTGCGGCGTCGGCGGGCGCGAGGCGGACCGTGCCGGCTCGGGCGCCGGCAGCCCCGACCGGGACGGCAGGCGGTGTGCTGCCCGGGGGTGCCCGTGATCTCACGGGTGGGGCAGTTCGAAAGGCCCGTGGACGACGGTCCCGGCCGCCGCCGGCCCTGCCGTTCGGCAGCGCCGTGAGTCGTTCCCGACATCAGCTCGACAGGCATCCGGTCGTCAGGCTCTCTCAGGGCCAGCGGCGCTGACGGCAGACGCGGACCCGGGCGCGCGGACGCGGACCGGGCGCGCTGGTGGTGGCCGGGCTCAGCGGCCGACGACGCGGCGGGGCCGGGTGGTGCGCTCCTCGGCGTACCGGGCGAGTTGCCGTGAGCGGTAGTCGCGGCCGAGGGCGGTGACCACCAGGTAGCCGACGAGCACCCCGGCTCCGGCGGCGGCCAGGTAGAGCCAGATCTGGGCGAAGAAGGTGCCGGCGCCACCGGCGAAGGGGCTGTTGCCGACCAGCAGCGGCCCGACGAAGATGGTCAGCAGCAGGGCCGCCAGCACCGCCGCGCCGATGTCCGCGGTCCACCGGCCCGCCGGCCGGTCGCTCCCCCAGCGGAAGCCGAGCGTGGCGAGGATCGCGCCGATCACCACGAACATGCCGAGTGACACCCGGTCCGCGGCGGTGCTGTCGTCACCGTCGAAGCCGAACTCGATCACCAGTCGGGCGACCACGTTGACCGCGAACAGGGCTCCCGCGAGCGCACCGACAGCGCGCCACCGCTCGTTCATTGCACGTCTCCCGCCGTACCCGCCCGCCCCGGCGGCAGGCTCCTGGCAGGAATGTCTACCAAATCCGCCTGGGAGAAGTCAGCACCTCGACGGACCGAAGACCGGAACTTCGGTCGATTTTCCGGCCGCCGGCCCGGCCGGCCCCTCAGCGCGGGGGTGCCGGTGGGACGAGGATCTGCCGGAAGCCCATCACCGCGAACGTCATCGCGCCCGTCACGATCATCGCGAGGCCGACCCAGTTGTCCCCGGCGAGCAGCAGGTCGCCCTCGTCGGTCCGGACGGCCGCGACCGACATGATCGCGAACCAGGGGAGCGCGGGCAGCACCACCGCCCAGCGGGTGCCGACCGTCTCGTGGGCGAACCAGCTCAGCGCGATGTTCGCGCCGATCGCGATCAGCGCCGACACCCCGATCAGGTACCCGCCCACCCGGACCGCCGAGAGCAGCAGTTCCAGGACGACGGTCAGTACCGCGGCGACGACCACCACCACGCCGCCGGCCACCCGCAGCGCGAGGTCGGCGACGCGCGCCGCCCGGCCGGGCGGCGTCGGAACGGGTTCCTCGTCGACGATCGGCATCGGTGCGGCGGGCAGGGTCACCGCTGGCCGGCCGCCGCGACCGGGGCCCGGTCGGGGCCGTCCGGGGCCGGACCCGGGTCGGTCGACTCCCCGGCCGGGGCGCCCACCGGCAGCCCGGCGAAGAGGTCGCTCTCCCAGCCGTACGGGCCGCTGCCGGGGCCCTTCGCCCCGACCGCCAGGGTGAAGTACTCCACGCCCATGAACTCGGCGCCGAAGTTCCCCGCGATCGAGTAGAGCCAGGAGGTGGCCGGGATCTGGGTGGCGTGCGCCCGCATCGCCGTCTCCTTCGCGGCGTGCTGCTCGGTGGCGTCGAGGCAGGCCGCGATCTCCGGGTCCGGGGTGCCGAAGGGCAGTTCGGTGAGGTCGGTGATGCCGGCGAAGGGGTTGTCCGACGACTCGGCGAAGTGGTTCAGCCCGGCCTCCAGCACGCTGAGCGGCATCGCCGTCCAGTAGACCTTCGCCGGGGCGATCCCCTCGGCGGCGGCCAGCTCGTGGGCCCGCATGGCGACCCGGTGCGCCTGGATGTGGTCCGGGTGCCCGTAGAAGCCGTTCTCGTCGTACGTGATCATGACCT
Organism: Micromonospora fluostatini; assembly: GCF_050410825.1. Taxonomy (NCBI): domain Bacteria; kingdom Bacillati; phylum Actinomycetota; class Actinomycetes; order Micromonosporales; family Micromonosporaceae; genus Micromonospora; species Micromonospora fluostatini. The sequence goes on along the minus strand of NZ_CP191251.1, from coordinate 6,893,222 downwards.
GCGGGCGTACCTCCCGGATGACCTCCACCAGGTGCCCGGCGGCCTCGTCGAGGTCGGCCTGCCAGAACGCGCGGGGGTGCTGGTTGGTCGGCAGCCCCATCATCCCGGAGTCGCGGTACCGGCCCGCGCCGCCGAGGAACCGGTGGTCGGTGACGCCGAGCGCCGCGCACGCCGCCTCCAGCTCGGCGATCCGGTACCCGCCGAGCTGGTCGGCCTGGTCGGCGGCGAGCTGCGCCAGGGCCGGTACGTGGATCTCCCCCTCCTCACCGAGGGTGCAGGTCACGAGGGTGACGTGGGCGCCGCTCGCGGCGTAGTGGGCCATCGTCGAACCGGTGCCGATGGACTCGTCGTCGGGGTGCGCGTGGACCAGCAGGAGCCGGCGGTCGGGCAGCGTCGTCACGACGGTCACTCTAACCGGCGGTGGTCCGCCCCGAGCGGGACGCGTCTGGTCCAGGTCCGCCACATCGGCCCCGGCACCGCTCTACGATCTGCCGTGTGGACTATCCCGAGCTGGCCGCCCGCACCCGCAGGTTCAGCCACGGGGCGCCGCGAGCCGTCACCGTGGCCGGCGACGGCTCCCGGGTGGTCTTCCTGCGCTCGGCCGGGCCGGAGGACGCCGCCGACGCCCTCTGGCTGCTCGACGTCGTCTCCGGCGAGGAACGCCTGGTCGCCGAACCGGCGGCGCTGCTCGGCGACGACGCCGACCCGGCCGCGCTGTCGCCCGGCGAGCGGGCGCTGCGGGAACGGCTGCGGCTCAGCGCCGCCGGGATCGGCTCGTACGCGCTGGACGCCGCCGGCCGGGTGGCCGCCTTCGCGCTCGCCGGCCGGCTCTTCCGGGCCGACCTGGTGCACGGGGACGTGGTCGAGGTGGCCGCCGCCGGCCCGGTGCTCGACCCCCGGCCCGACCCGACCGGGCAGCGGCTGGCGTACGTCACCGACGCCGCCGACGGGGTGCGCCGGGGCGAGCTGCGGGTGGTCGACAACGACGGCACCGACACCATGCTGGCCGGCGAGGACGCCGGGGTGACCTGGGGGCTGGCCGAACACATCGCGGCCGAGGAGTTCCGCCGGTACCGGGGGTACTGGTGGGCGCCGGACGGGCGGTCCGTGCTCGCCGCCCGGGTGGACGACTCCCGGCTGCCCCGGTGGCACCTGCACGACCCGAGCGACCCGGCCACCCCGCCGACCACCGTCGCCTACCCGGTGTCGGGTGGGCCGAACGCCGAGGTGAGCCTGCACCTGCTCGACCTCGACGGCGGCTGGGTGGACGTGCACTGGGACCGCGAGACGTACCCGTATCTGGCCTCGGTGAACTGGGCCGACGGCGGCCCGCTGATCACCGTGCTGCGCCGGGCCCAGCAGCACGGCCTGGTCCTCGCCGTGGACCCGCGCACCGGGGAGACCCAGGTGCACGCGGAGCTGGCCGACCCGCGCTGGGTGGAGCCGATCCCGGGCACCCCGGCGCACCTGCCCGACGGGCGGGTGCTGGTCGGCGGCGAACTGGCCCACGACGGGTACGACGCCCGCTGCCTCTTCGCCGACGGCACCCTGCTCACCCCGCCCTCGCTGTACGTGCGCCGGGTGGTCGGGCGGCTGCCCGGCGACGACGGCCCGGTCGACCTGCTGGTCGAGGCGAGCGACGGGGAGCCGAGCCAGCGGCACCTGTTCCGGGTCCGCACCGTGATCGGCGGCGGGGTGGACGCCCGCCGGATCACCACCGACCCGGGCTGGCACACCGCCGCCGTGGGCGGGACCGTGCTGGCCGTCGGCACCGCCTCGCTGGACCAACCGGGCACCCGGTGGACGGTCCGGCAGGGCGACCGGGAGGTGGCGGTGCTCCGGTCGCTGGCCGCCACCCCGCCGTACGCCCCGCGCCCGGTGCTGGAGCGGGTCACCGACCGGCGGCTGCCCACGGCGGTGCTCTACCCGGGCTCCCACGTGGCCGGTCGGCGGCTGCCGGTGCTGCTCGACGTGTACGGCGGCCCGGGGCACCAGGAGGTGGTGGCCGCGCGGGCGGCCTGGCTGGAGCGGCAGTGGTGGGCCGACGCCGGCTTCGCGGTGGTCACCGTGGACAACCGGGGCACCCCGGGGGTGGCCCCGTCGTTCGAGAAGGCGGTCCACCGGCGGGTCGCCGACGTGGTCCTCGCCGACCAGGTCGACGCGCTGGGCGCGCTCGCCGAGAAGCACCCAGACCTGGACCTCGACCGGGTGGCGGTACGCGGCTGGTCGTTCGGCGGCTGGCTGGCCGGGCTGGCGGTGCTGCGCCACCCCGAGCTGTTCCGGTGCGGCGTCGTCGGCGCCCCGGTCACCGACTGGGCGCTGTACGACACCGCGTACACCGAGCGGTACCTGGGCCTGCCGGACGACGGCCCGGAGGTCTACGCCCACCACTCGCTGGTGGAGTTGGCCGCCGAGCCGGTCACGGCGCGGAGCCAGGCCCGGCCGCTGCTGCTGGTGCACGGGCTGGTCGACGACAACGTGGTGGCCGCGCACACCCTGCGGCTCTCCGCGGCGCTGCTGGCCACCGGCCGCCCGCACGCGGTGCTGCCGTTGACCGGCGCCACCCACCTGGCCGCCGGCGGGATCGCCGAGCACCTGCTCACCCAGGAGCTGGCCTTCCTCCGCGCCTGGGTGTAAGGAAGGGCCCCCTCTTAACGCATACGGTAGAGAAGGGTCCCCTTCTTACCAGGGGTGCCGGGGGCGGTAACTCGGGGCAGGGGCGGGTCGCACGTGGGGTGCGACCATGGCGGCGGCGGGCGGTACAGGATCACGCGGGAGCCGAGGTGGGGGTGACCGTGACCGTGGCGGTGTTCGAGCACGACGGGCCATGGACCGACGAGGAGTACCTCGCCCTCGGCGAGACGTCGCAACGCGTCGAACTCTTCGACGGGAGCCTCCACGTGGCCCCCGCCCCGACCCCGCGCCACCAGCGAATCTCCCGGAGACTCGGGAACCTGCTGGAAGCCGCAGCCGAGTCTGCCGGCCTGGAGTTGCTGGAAGCGGTGAACGTCCGGCTCAGACCCGGCCGGGTCGTCGTCCCCGACCTGGTGGTCGCCGACATCGTCGACTTCGACGCGCTGTACGTCGAGGCGATCGACGTGCGGCTGGTCTGCGAGATCGTCTCGCCGAGCAACGCGACCACCGACCGGGTGCTCAAGATGCACTACTACGCCGCCGCCGGCATCGACTGGTACCTGCTGGTCGACCAGGCGACCGGGGTGTTGCGGCTGTACCGACGGCAGGGCGCGCACTTCGTGGAACACGCGACGGCGAAGCCCGGTGAGCCGCTGACCCTCGACGGGCCGGTCGCCGTCACCGTCGACCCGGCCGACCTGCTCCCCTAGCCGGTCCGCAGCCGGCCGGCGAGGACCGCCGCACCGACCGGGCTAGTTGATCTCTCCTGGTCGGACGGACGATCTCGACGCCGCGTCTGCACGTGCGAGCGGCACTGATCGGCGTAACGTAGGTCACTACTTGGCGGCGCCGGTGCACGCCCCGGCGCGGTCGTGGTGTGCGCAGGTAAGCGACAGCGGGTGCGGATCCCCGGGCCCGCCTGTCCGGCAGGAGTTCCGTCCGCCGCCCGCGAGGGCCCCGTCAGGGAGACAACTGCAATGACTTCAACGGCAACGAGACCGCGCGGAGCGCGATCACGCGCCGCTATCGCGGCGAAGACGTTGCGTACCGACCGCTGGTGGATCCCCCCACTGGTCACGGTGGTCGGGCTCAGCGCCTGGTTGGCGTACGCGACGGTCCGGGTCTTCATGCACGACTGGTACTGGGTGGCGGACTACCACTACCTGACCCCGTTCTACTCCCCCTGTATCACCGAACGGTGCATCCCGGAGGCGTCGCACTTCGGGCGGTTCCTGCCGGGCTGGTGGATCATCCCCGAGGCCGCGCTGACCCTGCCGCTGCTGCTGCTGTTCCGGTTGACCTGCTACTACTACCGCAAGGCGTACTACCGGTCGTTCTGGCTCTCCCCGCCGGCCTGCGCGGTGCCGGACCGGCACCAGGCGTACTCCGGGGAGACCCGGTTCCCGCTGCTCGGGCAGAACTCGCACCGGTACTTCTTCTACATCGCGGTGGTCATCTCGCTGATCAACAGTTGGGACGCGATCCTGGCCTTCCGCTCCCCCGACGGCTTCGGGTTCGGGCTGGGCAACCTCATCCTGGTCGGCAACGTGACCATGCTCTGGGCGTACACGATCTCCTGCCACTCCTGCCGGCACATCGTCGGCGGCCGGTTGAAGCACTTCTCGAAGAACCCGGTCCGGTACCGGGCGTGGACCTGGGTGTCCTGGCTCAACGTCCGGCACATGCAGCTCGCCTGGATCACGCTCGGCACGCTGGCGCTGACCGACTTCTACATCATGGCGCTGGCCGCCGGCTGGTTCCCCGACCTGCGGTTCATCAACTAGAGGGCGAGATGACCACCACCAGAGGCAGCGAAGAAGCAACCACGCGGATCGAACGGCACCACTACGACGTCGTGGTCGTCGGGGCCGGCGGGGCCGGGCTGCGCGCGGCGATCGAGGCGCGGCTGGCCGGGAAGAAGACGGCGATCATCTCGAAGTCGCTGTTCGGCAAGGCGCACACGGTGATGGCCGAGGGCGGCGCCGCCGCCGCGCTGGGGAACGTGAACAGCCGGGACAGTTGGCAGGTGCACTTCCGGGACACCATGCGCGGCGGCAAGTTCCTGAACAACGTCCGGATGGCCGAACTGCACGCCAAGGAGTCCCCGCAGCGGATCTGGGAGCTGGAGACGTACGGCGCGCTCTTCGACCGGACCAAGGACGGGAAGATCTCGCAGCGCAACTTCGGCGGGCACGAGTACCCCCGGCTGGCGCACGTCGGCGACCGGACCGGCCTGGAGCTGATCCGGACCCTCCAGCAGAAGATCGTCTCCCTCCAGCAGGAGGACCGGCGGCAGTTCGGCAGCTACGACGCCCGGATCAAGGTCTTCGCCGAGACCACGATCACCGAGCTGATCCTCGACGGCGACCGGATCGCCGGGGCGTTCGGCTACTACCGGGAGTCCGGGGAGTTCATCCTCTTCGAGGCCCCGGCGGTGGTGCTGGCCACCGGCGGGGTGGGCCGGTCCTACAAGGTCACCTCGAACTCCTGGGAGTACACCGGGGACGGGCACGCCCTCGCGCTGCGCGCCGGGGCGACGCTGATCAACATGGAGTTCCTCCAGTTCCACCCGACCGGCATGGTCTGGCCGCCGTCGGTGAAGGGCATCCTGGTCACCGAGAGCGTGCGCGGCGACGGCGGGGTGCTGAAGAACTCCGAGGGACGCCGGTTCATGTTCGACTACGTCCCGGACGTCTTCCGCAAGCAGTACGCGGAGACCGAGGCGGAGGCCGACCGCTGGTACACCGACCCGGACAACAACCGGCGTCCGCCCGAGCTGCTCCCCCGCGACGAGGTCGCCCGCGCGATCAACAGCGAGGTCAAGGCCGGTCGGGGTACGCCCGCCGGCGGCGTCTTCCTGGACATCGCCTCCCGGCGTTCGGCCGAGGAGATCCGCCGCCGGCTGCCCTCGATGTACCACCAGTTCAAGGAGCTGGCCGACGTCGACATCACGAAGGAGCCGATGGAGGTCGGGCCGACCTGCCACTACGTGATGGGCGGCGTCGAGGTGGACCCGGACTCCGGTGCGGCGCAGGGGCACGTCCGGGGGCTCTTCGCCGCCGGTGAGGTCTCCGGCGGGATGCACGGTTCGAACCGGCTCGGCGGCAACTCCCTCTCCGACCTGCTGGTCTTCGGCAAACGGGCGGGCGGGCACGCGGCCTCGTACGCGGACGGGCTGGCCGCCCGGCCGAAGGTGGCCGTGGCGGCGGTGGAGGCCGCCGTGGAGACGGCCCTGGCGCCCCTGCAGCGGGAGACCGGGGAGAGCCCGTACACCCTCCAGCAGGACCTCCAGGCGGTGATGGGGGACCTGGTCGGGATCATCCGCCGGCAACACGAGCTTGAGGACGCCCTGAGCAGGCTGGCCGAGCTGCGCGCCCGGGTCGCCACGGTCAGCGCGGCCGGCGGGCGGCGCTACAACCCGGGCTGGCACCTGGCGCTGGACCTGCGCAACATGCTGGTGGTCTCGGAGTGCACCGCGCTGGCCGCGCTGGAGCGGCGGGAGTCGCGCGGCGGCCACACCCGGGAGGACTTCCCGACCATGGACCCGGGGTGGCGCCGGGTGAACCTGGTCTGCGCGCTCGACGGCGAGACGGTGAGCCTGGCCCGCAAGCCGCTGCCGACGATGCGCCCCGAGCTGATCGGCCTCTTCGACCGGGCCGAGCTGGCCAAGTACCTGACCGACGAGGAACTCGCCGAGTTCGACGCCCGCACCGAGGAGGCCGGTAGCTGATGGGCAGCAGGAGACAGTTCCGGATCTGGCGGGGCGACGCGAGCGGCGGCGACCTGACCGACTACCAGGTGGAGGTGAACGAGGGCGAGGTCGTCCTCGACGTGCTCCACCGGTTGCAGGCCACCGACGCGCCGGACCTGGCCTGCCGGTGGAACTGCAAGGCGGGCAAGTGCGGCTCCTGCTCGATGGAGATCAACGGCAAGCCCCGGTTGAGCTGCATGACCCGGATGTCGACGTTCGAGGAGACCGAGACGGTCACGGTCACCCCGCTGCGGACCTTCCCGGTGATCCGGGACCTGGTCACCGACGTGTCGTACAACTACGAGAAGGCCCGGGAGACGCCGGCCTTCGCGCCGCCCGCCGACGTCGCCCCCGGCGACTACCGGATGCAGCAGGTCGACGTGGAACGCTCGCAGGAGTTCCGCAAGTGCATCGAGTGTTTCCTGTGTCAGACCGTCTGCCACGTGGTCCGCGACCACGAGGAGAACAAGCACGCCTTCGCCGGCCCCCGGTACTTCATCCGCGCCGCCGAGCTGGACATGCACCCCCTCGACACCCGCACCGACCGCAAGGAGTACGCCCAGGCCGAGCAGGGGCTCGGCTTCTGCAACATCACCAAGTGCTGCACCGAGGTCTGTCCGGAGCACATCAAGATCACCGACAATGGGATCATCCCCATGAAGGAGCGGGTCGTCGACCGCAGGTACGATCCCCTCGTATGGCTCGGTAACAAGATCTTCCGGAGGGGTCAGGTGCCTCAGACCAGCATGAGCAGCGGCCAGCACGAGGACGCCGTCCACTCCAGCACCGCACCCGGCGGGGTCCACTCGCACGCGGGCGGCTCACACGACGTAAACGCCGAGGTGCAGGCGCAGCAGGGCCTGAACTGGCACCGCGAGGTGCCCCGGCCGACCATGCCGCCGGTCGACGACAACGGCAAGCTCCCGCTGACCGAGCTGACCTTCGACCGGCCGGCGGCCCCGTCGCCGTTCGGTGACGACGTGACGTTCCCGCTCCCGCCGGAGCACCTCAACTTCGTCCACCCGAACCAGGACGAACAGTACTGATCCGGATGCGAGACCGGGGGCCGCGGCACCGCCGCCGGCCCCCGGCCCCTTTTCACCCGCCGCCTCCCGCCGCGGGTGACCGCTCGACGCCCGGCGGCCCGATCGGGTCGCCCGCCCAGGCGGCGGCTGGTCAGGCGGCGGTCAGCAGGAGCGGGCGGAGGGCCTCGACGATGGGCGCGTCGGCCGGGAGCCAGGTGACCGTGTCCAGTTCGTCGGCGGTGAGCCAGCGCAGGGCGGCGTGCTCCAGCGGTTTCGGTTCGTCGTCGTGGAGCAGCCGCGCGGCGTACACTTTCAGGACGGAACGGCCATGGGCCATCCGGACGTCGCCACCGACCCTCGCACCGATCTCGACCCGCACGGCGAGTTCCTCGGCGCACTCGCGGACGAGCGCCGCGGTCTCGCTCTCCCCCGGCTCGACCTTGCCGCCGGGAAACTCCCACATGCCCGCCACCTCTGGCGGGGCGGTACGGGCACAGGCGAGCACCCGCCCACCGGAAATGATCGCCGCGCCCACGACGACCTTCAGGGCCCGCCGCTCGGGCTGGCCGCTGGCACTGGTCCGTTCGGTTCGCACGGGCGTCCAGCGTGCCAGATCAATCGGCGGTTTGGGTACCGTAGCGGGTCCGCTAGGTCAGGAGATGAGAGAAGTGTGGGCGTGGACACACCGCCCATGCGACGACAGACTAGGGACCACCGACAAGACACGGGACGGCGACGATTTGGCCACAAGCCGGCAACGACGCCTGGGAGGTGCGGTGATGCGCGTGCTGTTCAGCGGCCGGGCGAAGCGCGACTACCTCAGTGACGCGCTCACCCTGCTGTCCGGCTGGACCCGTGAGGGCGAGCAGATCAGACGCATCCTCGTGATCGACGACGCCCAGCACGCGGCCCTGACCGAACGGGTCAAGGTCGTCTCCGACGCGCTGCACCTGCGGCCGGAGATCAGCCGCAGCGCCGACGAGACCCAGATCCGCCTCGGGCACCGCGACGACGAGCCGTTGACCGAGGGTGAGGTCCTGCTGGCCGCGCGGATCGAGGACGCGTACCGCGCCGTCACCAGTTCCTGATCCACGCCACCGCCGGTGCCCCTCGATCGGTCGACTGGGGAACACGCTAGGCCCTCCGGCCCCTGCGCGCTGCCCCGGCACTGGCGCACCCCTCGTACCGTCGGACCCATGGCACACGCGACGTACGACCGCAAGGAGCAGTTCGAGCAGATCCAGAGCGGCCTGCTCGACGGGGAACAGATCATCGCCGTCTACGACGCCATCGGCACCGGCACCGGGTTCATCGGGCTCACCGACCGCCGGGTGATCATCCAGGACCGCTCCTTCGTCGGCAAGCGGTACGCGATCACCAGCATCCCGTACTCGAAGATCACCAGCGTGAGCGTGGTGAGCAACAAGTCGTGGGGTGGCTCGTTCTTCTCCAGCGGCGCCATCGCCATCCACGTCGGCACCCACACCTACGAGGTCGAGTTCCGGGGTGACCGCAAGAGCCACCACGTGCACAACGTGATCCTGCACTACATCTCCTGACCGGCCCCGCCCCGGCCGCGCCCGGAGTCACGCCCTTGGCGACCGGGCCGGCGGCCGGGGGCGCTCAGAGCGGGTGGGTCAGGTTGACCTTGTTGCCGTCCGGGTCCTCGACGTGCGCCACCCGCTGGCCCCACGGCATGTCGTTCGGCGGACCGAGCACCCGCCCGCCGGCGGTGGTCACCCGGTCGAGCAGTTCGTCGACGTCGGCCACTCCGACGGTGAGCAGGATCCGCTGCGGGGCGGTGAGTTCCAGCCCCTCGGCGGCGACCAGGCCGAGCTCGGTGTCGCCCACCGCCAGCCCGAGGTAGAAGACCGGCCCCTCCTGGGGCACCCGGCTGACCTCGACGGCGCCGAGCACCGACTCGTAGAACCGGTGCAGGCGCGCCACGTCGGGCGTGACGATCGTCGGCTGGATGGTGGGCATGGGGTCCTCCCTCGGCGACGCGGGTCCGGTCGACCCGGGCACAGGAGGAGACGATCCCCCGCCCCGACAATCATCGGTCAGCGGCGTCCCGTTCGCAGGTCGTCCCCGGCGGCCGCCCGCTCGTCGTACGCGGCCCGGGCGGCGGCTGGAGCAGCACCGCAGGCGTCGTCGAGGCCGTGTCCCGGGCCGGCGTGTCCCTGCTCGCGTACACCAGCGTCCTGCGCGCCGACACCTCCACGCTGCCCGTCGCGCCCGACCACAGGGCGACCGAGGAGCTGATCCGCGCCGACTTCGCCGCCGCGGCCGGCGGCGCGCTGGACACCGACAGCGACGACCTGCCCCGCCTCCTCGGCCGCCCGGCCACCTCCCTCGCCGACGCCGTCGCCACCGTCCTCAAGGGCTGATCCCCCGTCGGGTGGCGGGGTGCCCCGGCCGACCGCACCCCGCCACCCGGCGCGCAAGATCCAGTTTTGGCGGAAACCTGGGATACTCGTCCCCATGCGGGGGCGACTCACCACGGTGATCAGATTCTGGCGTTCGCCCGACGACCCGGTCCGACGCCGACTGCTCCGGGTCGGCGCCGCGCTCGTCGTCGGTGCCACACTCGTCACCACCGGCGCGGTGTCCAGCGTCGCCTGGATCCGGAACACCGCCCAGGGGCACATCTTCACCGAGACGGACGTCCCCGAGGCCCCGGTCGCCCTGGTGCTCGGCACCCGGGTCCTGCCGGACGGCACCCCGTCGCCGTTCCTCAGCGCGCGGCTGGCGATCGCGCACCGGCTGTTCGCCGCCGGCAAGGTCCGCGCCATCCTGGTCTCCGGCGACAACATGAACGCCGACTACGACGAGCCGGGCGCGATGAGCCGCTGGCTGGTGGCGCAGGGCGTACCGGCCGACCGGATCGTGCTGGACCACGCCGGCTTCGACACGTACGACTCGTGTGCCCGCGCGAAGCGGATCTTCGGGGTGGAGAAGGCGACCGTGGTCACCCAGTCGTTCCACCTGCCCCGCGCGGTGACCGTGTGCCGGCAACTGGGCGTCGACGCCAGCGGCGTCGGCGACGAGACCGCCCGGGAGTACGAGCGGACCTGGCGGATCAGCTCCACCCGCGAGTACGGGGCCAGCGTCAAGGCAGCGCTGGACCTCCTCTCCGGCCGGGACCCGGTCCACCTGGGCCGCCGCGAGACCGGCGTCGACGACGCACTCCGCGACGCGTAGCCACGCGTCGGGTCCACCGGGGCCACTCGGCTCGGAGCACGGCCGGATCACTTGCTGTCGACCTGCCCGCACGGACGGGGCAACCGTGCCGTCCCGCCTGGCCGCGACGGCACACCGCCGCTACAGCCGCCTGCGCATCCGGATCGAGGTGACCTCGAAGCCCATCTGCTCGTACAACGCGCGGGCAGCCTGGTTGAAGCCGAAGACGTTCAGCCCGATGGAGACCACACCCCACTCGCGGCACAGTTCTTCGGCGACCTGGATGACCGCCCGCCCGTACCCCTGACGCCGCAGTTCCGGACGCACCTCGAAGTCGTATATGAAGGCGTGCCGGCCGTCCGACTTCTCCTCCACGTGCAGCCACAACATCCCGACCTCGACGGCACCGTCGTACGCGGCCCAGACATGGTGCCCCGCTGTGCCCAGGCCGTCGGGCAGGAGCCGTTCGTAGTCCGCGCGGGCCTTCTCCCGTGCCTCCGGTAACGCCATCGCGCCGGAGGCCGCGATGTTCTCCGCGTAGTCGACCTCCGCGCCCTGCCGGTACCCGCGAAACTGTTCCTCGGTCATCGGTTCGAGCCGCAACGTCACCATGCCGAGACGGTAGGCGATGCGTGCCCATCGGGCCACAGGCTCCACGGGCATGGGCATCGATCCGCATCCACACCCGCCGGTCCACGACGACCGTGCCGGCCGACGCCAGGGCTCCCTGAACGTTGGCGCTTTCCGACGTCTTCCTGGGCATGTCGCGTCGGTGATCCGCCAACGCGCAAGGGCGCACCCACCGCGAGGGCGCCTCGGTCAGCAGTCCGGGGCCTGCCAGAAGCGGGTGTCCCGGTTGGCCACGTGGACGTGGTCGTCGTGGCCGGGGTACCCGGGGCCGAGGATCTCACGGAAGCCGCAGGACTGCGCGGTCCGCCACAACTGGCACTGGGTCGGGGCGCTCGCCGTGCCCAGGTCGGCGGCCTTACCGTACGTGTGGAGGCTGTTCGGGGCGCCGCCGACCCGGCTGTTGCAGCCGATGCTGCGGAAGCCGGAGGTGATCACGATGGGCCGGTCGCCGAGTTTGTGGCGGAGCGCCTCCAACTGCCACATGACGCGCAGCAGGTTCGCCTGCACGGTGGCACCGGGGACGGCACCGCCGAAGAATCCGGTCTCCCCACATCCACCGGTGAACTCGGCGTACGAGAAATGTCGGGGCGTACAGTCGGCATCCTGGATGGAGTAGATGACCGCGTACGTTTCCGGCCCGGCGGTCTCCGTGGTGCTCTGGAGCCCGTAGCCCGCCTTGAACCGGCGTACCGCCGCACCGGTCGCCGGGCCGAAGAAGCCGTCTACGGCGAGGGTCTCCCCGACGCCGACCCAGCCCGCGACGCGGATCTGCAACTGGGTCACGTCGTTGCCGACCGCCCCCTGCGACAGCACCCGGGTCCAGGTGAAACAGTTCTTTGAACCGCTGATGTCTAACATGGCGGCCCCCGGAATGACGAGAGGTGACAGCCGTCGGACCGGACGAGCAAACTGCTTGGCGAGGCTCTCCGTATCCGCCGTCATTCCAGCTTGCCGCAGTCGCGCCGGCCCACCCAGTCAGGATCGGAATCCGGATACAAGCCGTCTCCGTGACGCCACGGTGACGCCCTTTCGGTCATCATGCGCGCTGCCAGAACGCGCTACAAATCCTTCGCGGTCACGCTTCCACAGCGATCACGGCCGTAGGCCGAGCGCGCCGAGGGCGGCGGCGAGGCCGGCCGCCCGGACTACCGGGACCCATCCGGCGCGCTCGAAGAGCCCGACGACGCACCCGTCGGCCTGGAACCGGACCCGCACGAACCGGTCCGGGTAGTGCCGGGCCAGTCGCAGCAACGCCACCGTCGGGTCGACGACGCCCCGGGACGGGACGCCGATCCAGGGGTCCGCGTCGGGCCGGGGCATCTGGGGCACGACGAGCGGCACCTGCACGTCGGCCGGGACGGCGGCGTGCACCGCGCCGTCCAGCATGCGCAGGCAGAAGCCGACGGCCGCCTCGACCGAGGGCAGGCCCGGCGGGCTGATCCGCTCGTCCGGCGTACCAGGGGCCACCAGCTCCACCGACCACCAGCGGCCGGCCTCCCGTAACGGCTGGTCCGGGTCGGGACGCTGGTCGGTGACGGTGACCGCCACGTCGAGGCCGAGCCCGGCCCCGAGCCGGAGCACCGCGGCCAGCGGCGGCGTCACCGGCCGGACTGCCGCGACGATCAGCCGCGCCCCGGGCCGACCGGCCGCCGCCTTCCGCACGAACCGGACGAGCGCGGGTACGGTCGTCCCGTCCGGGAAGACCAGGCCCTCGCGCAGGTCACGGTGCAGCGGCAGGCCACCGTCCGCGTCGACGAGGTCCGCCGGCCGTACCCCGAGGGTGGCCGCGCGCTCCGCCAGCCGGTACCGCCGGTCGAGGCGCAGCACCGGTGCGCCGCCCGGCCACCCAGCGACGGGTACGCCCGGATCGTCGTGGTCCGCCCGCCACAGTTCGTGAATGGCGAAACCGTCCAGATCGGTCAGGGTGACCGTCACCGCCTCGGGTACCCGCCCGCTGTCGCCGCAGCTCGTGCAGACGAACTCCGACGGCTCCAGGGCGGCGCCGGAGCAGTGCCGGCAGTCCTGGTCGCCGTCGAGAAGGCAGCGGCAGCGGCGCAGCCGGGTGCCCGGTACGCAGTCGGGACAGGTCGCGTACCCGATCGGTTGGCCCTGCCACGACGGGGCCGGTGGTTCGGTCGCCCGCACCAGGGTGCCGCGCCGCCACCAGCTCACCTGGCCGGTGTCGGTGGCGCGGATCTCGTCGACCGGCGGGCCGTCGGGCAGCGGGACGTACCACCAGCGGCCGTCGCGCCACACCGCCTGCGCCCCGCCGACCCGACGCAGCAGCCGGCCGAGCCGCCGCGCCACCCGGGCCGGCCCGGCCGCCCCGGCCAGCACCGACCGCCACCCGACGGGGGTGGACCGCCGCGACCCGATCGCGTGTCCCGGGGCGTGTCGGCCCCGTTCGCGCAGCCCGGCCAGCGCGTCGGCCGGCGAGGTGGCGGCGAGCGCGGCGGGCAGGTCGGGAAAGCCCGCCCCGATTTCGTCGGGCACCCGGCCGCCGGGCACCTCGTACCGGACGTACCAGCGCGTCGCCCCCGGCCCTCGGCGGGCCTCGACCACCAGGTCCAGCCGCAGCAGGTCGGCGAGGCCGCGCAGCCGGGCCAACGCCCGCGCCGGATCCGGTGGCGCGGGCCGCCCCACGCTCCGCCCCACGAAGACCCGCCACGGCCGGTACGACCGCCCGGCGATCGCCGCCGCCACCAGCGCCTCCCGCTGGTCGGCGGGCGTGTCCGGCCGATACCGGTGGCTCAGCGGCAGGGTCAGCCAGACCGGCTCCACCGTGGGCGGCGGCACCCCGACCGCCGTGGCCAGCTCGTCGACCAGCGGTCGCAGCGCCAACTCCCAGCCACCCGTACCGTCCGGCGTCGGCGGCACGCTCCCCGGCACGACACTGGCCGAGGCGACCGCGCCGGTGTCGAGATTCGCCACGGTCAGCACGAGCTGCGCCCGCCGCCGCCCGACTCCCCCACAGTCGACGCAGGCCACGGCCCGGGTGCCGACCCCGGCACAGCGCGCACAGTCCCGGTAGGGTTCGTCGGCGTAGGTTCCCGCCTCGTAGAGCAGCCGATCGCCACCGATCCGGCACACGCAGGGCAGCACCGTGAACGTCAACCCGCTGCACCCGGGGCACTCCACCACGCTCATCCGGGTACCCTCCGGCTGGTCATCCGGGCACCCTCCGGGTGCAGGCTCCGTCGTGGTCGGCCCGCAGCACACAGCGCCGGCCCCCGGCCAGCCGGGCGTCACAGAAAACCCGATGCCGTACGCCCTGCCCGTCCTCGTACGACACGGTGATCTCGCCGGGGTCGGTCTGCGCGAGTACGGCTGCCCAGCGGGCCACCACCCGGGCCAGCCGCACCGCCCCGGTCAGGTCCTCGGCGACCAGCGGCAGATGGATCACGAACCGGTCGGACATCAGTACGTCCGCTGGTTGATCTCACGGGCATGCTCGGACTGCCAGGCCCGCAGCGCCTCCCGGAACCGCCCGGTCTCCTCCCGGCCCTGCTCCAGCCGGTCATAGAGCACCGTCAGGTCGTCGGCGACCTGCCGAAGGAACTCGTGCACGTCGACCGGGTCGAGCCCGCGCCGGAACAGCCCCACCGTCCGGAACCGCCGCCACCGCACCTGCCACGGCCGCACCGGCACGTACGCCGACCGGTACACGCCCTGATCGTCCGGCTTGCCCCGCTCGCCTGAGGGAGCCGCCCGCCGCCCCTTGAGCCTGCTTCGCATCCCGTTCCACCTCTTCGCCACAGGTCCGCACCGGTCAGACCGCCCGACAGCCCGCAGAGCAATGACTTTTCGCGTTCATCCCGCCACCGCGTGAACTCACTCTAGTGTTAGAGCCACAGGGCAGCAAGTGCCATATGGCCATATGGCCCGACTCCTCGATGGACATGGGGGCATGAGGCTTGTACCGTGACCATCAATCCCCGCTCACACACACCGGTCTACGTGCAGCTTGCTGAGCTGCTCCGCAGCCGAGTCGAGTCAGGGGACCTGCCACCGGGCGCCTCGCTCCCGAGCGAGTCGCACCTCAGCCAGGAGTACGGGATCGGGCGGGACGCCGTCCGCGCAGCCATCGCACTACTCCGCGCCGAAGGCGTCATGACCACCACCAAAGGCCGAGGCACCTGGGTGCGCGAGACGCCTCGACGCAGCGACGCCGAACTCGCGCCGGGCGGGTCCGCCATCGCCCGGATGCCGTCGAGCCGGGAACGACGCGAGATGGATCTCGACGAGGGCGTACCCGTGCTGGAAATCCACAGCCCGGACGGCGAAGTCCAGATCGTCCCCGCCGACCAGACCCGGATCACCCGCCCCCAGTCAGCCTGACGCCACCTCACCAACCGCACCCACTCTGCTGCGACACCGCACAGGGGAGATACGGTCATACCGAAACAATTTACCCTCGCCCCACCTGCCCAAGCCTCTTGAGAAACGGACCTTGGAAGATGTCGGCCCCTCTTCTCTGGGGGCCATCCGGCTCCAAGATCTCCCAGGGCAGGCCCCACGAAGTGGCAGCCTTTTGGGGCATAAGGTGCGAATCTACCTGCGGCCGGTCGGCGGTCTGACCACTGGGCAAAGCGGTGGCGTTTTACCGACACCTTCCTCGGCGCGTCGCGTTCGGAAAACCGCCAACGCCAGGGCAGCCCCTCTGGAGTAGGCCGATTGAGCACGCCTTGGATCGACAAGGACATGAAACGGTCGCTACACTGCGCTGCCGGACTGCTACACCATGAAATCTGGCCTCACCGGTACGTCGTCGTGCCGGAGGGCCTCGGCGGAGACATACTGACCTTGTCCTACACTCCTCGCCCGCGCTCAAGCTTTCTGGACACGCTCGAACGCATGCATCACACGGGCAAGCCACGTTGGCGCAACAAGCGCGGGCACATCTACGAGTACGACCCGGAGCACGGCGGCGAGCTGGAGGTGTACAACAAACAGGGATTACACTTGGGCGTAGCAGACGTGCATACTGGGGAGTTCATCAAGCCGGCCCGCAAGGGGAGGAGGATCGATGTCTGACCAGCGACAAGACGCGGTCGCGTCTCCCGCCGAAAGCCGCAAAACCTTCATCGAGGATGTCCTCGCAGGGCTTGCCCAAGTCGAGGACATGGACGATTACATCCAAGAATGGCATGACGCTCCGGAAGGATCCCCGGGCAGCGACCTTGACCTTCACGAATATCTTGGCTTGTCGTGGGACGAGTATCGGAACTGGGGATCACATCCCGAATCGATCCGTTTTGTGCTTGCTGCACGACGAGCCGGAGTGACGGTTGATCAAGTTCTGGCCCAGACAAGGACCCTGGGAGTGGCGGCCAGGTCAAACGATTCGTCAGTTGCTGAGCGCGTCCTGGATTGGCTGGTCGAACGGGGCCGAATCAGTGCAGACAACAAGAATATGTAAGGCATCGTGGCGGATTTGTGGCTAACCAAACCCAGTCTTGAGCCGCCGGCGCAACTCGCGGCAACGCTCGTGCGACGCCTCAACCTCGCACCTCCGGTACAAATCGAGGATATCGCGGGAGAACTGGCCGAGATCTCTGAGGAGCCGTGGCCATTCGAAGAGTGCGATGCGGTCATCGTAGGCCTGTTGGAGGATAATCCAAAAATTTTCCTGCGACGATCACTACCTCGTCGGCGGCGTAGGTTCACGCTTGCCCACGAGTTCGGGCACCTCTGCATGGCCTGGCATATTGGGGTCTTCGGCTGCCGACCAGAGCAGTCGCAATACAGCGAACAGCCACTGGAGCCGGCATCTGAGCCAGAGCAGATCACCTCTTGGTGGCGACGTGAGGAACAGGAAGCTGAAGCCACTCGATTCGCTTCTCACCTTCTCATGCCGGACAGCTTTCTCCGTCCGCTGATCAAGAGCATGGACATGGCGCAGGTCCTACACGGGCTCAACATCGCCGATGTGTCTGCCTCAGCCGCCTTGATGAGGCTTCGTCGGATGCTTCAACCCGGATTCTGCTTCGCGATTGAGGAGTATGGCAACGTCCGGCTATTCACCTCTCCCGGCACGTCACTTGGGGAAGTTGAAGCGGGTTCCGAGTTTCGCGGACTTGAAGCGAAAGCCTATGAGCATGGCGGAGAAACCGTCGGGGGAAGGCAGGTGAACTGGTATCGCCTCACTGACTTCACCTCCAGTGGTGTTGTGGTGGACCCCAGGAGCACCACCGCTCTAGCCCGGTCAGCTATCGCCGCATTCGAGTCGGATCCAATGGAGCAGGACTCGCTGTACCGAAGCATCAATGGCGTGGTTGGGGGAAGCCTCTCCAAAGAGCGCGCCGAGACCGTTGCTCAGGCGCTGGCGCTCCTCCGGCATAAGTTCAGCGGTCATCCGAGGTTCGGCCGCATCGCCACTCACCCAGATCTCGATCTCTACCTACGCCGCAAGGCTGAAGAGTGGGGACAGAAACGCGGTTTGTAGCAGCGCATCAGCAGGAGGGCCAGTGGTGGTTCGACTATCTCGACCAGGGCGAGTCGGCCCTCGAAGCGACCGGCTGAACGTCAGCGTCCCGCACCACTGTCCGGCGGCTCCCGGTCGGGTGAAGCCTCCGTCCGGGGGCGGGCGCGCAGGTGGGCGCGTTCACCCTGCCGGCCGAAGAGGCTGAGGAACTCGACCGGCTCGACGTCGGCCGCGCCGAACCAGTGCGGTACCCGGGTGTCGAACTCGGCCGCCTCGCCGGGTGACAGCACCAGGTCGTGCTCGCCGAGGACGACGCGCAGCCGCCCGTTGAGCACGTACACCCACTCGTACCCCTCGTGGGTCTTCAGGTCCGGTTCCCGCCGGCGGCCGCCGCCAGGCATGACGATCTTGTACGCCTGGATGCCGCCGGCTCGACGGGTCAGCGGCAACATCGTCATCCCGTGCCGGGTGACCGGGCGCAGGTGCACGCGGGGGTCGCCGGTCGGCGGGGCGTCCACGAGTTCGTCGAGGGTCACGCCGTGCGCCTTGGCCAGCGGGAGCAGCAACTCCAGGGTGGGACGGCGGGTGCCCGACTCCAGCCGGGACAGCGTGCTGACCGAGATGCCGGTCGCCGCCGACAGGTCGGCCAGGGTGGTCTCCCGCTGCCGGCGCAGCGTGCGCAGCCGGGGTCCGACCGCGTCGAGGGCCCGGTCCAGGTCGTCGTCCATGGGTACGAGCTTGCCAGAACAGCAACAGGATTTGCCACACCTGCTGATCCTCCGCACGGTTGTCGCGGGAGGTGGTCACGGTGACCGAACAACTCAGGAGCAGGTACGACGTGGTGGTCGTCGGCGGTGGCGCGGCCGGGCTGAGCGGGGCGCTGATGCTGGCTCGGGCCCGGCGATCGGTGCTGGTGGTGGACGC
This sequence comes from Micromonospora fluostatini, assembly GCF_050410825.1. Lineage (NCBI taxonomy): Bacteria > Bacillati > Actinomycetota > Actinomycetes > Micromonosporales > Micromonosporaceae > Micromonospora > Micromonospora fluostatini. Next base: position 6,874,654 of record NZ_CP191251.1, on the reverse strand, counting down.
GGGCACCCCGCGCAACGCCCCCGCCGACGGGGTGCACGGGCTGCTGGCCCGGGACGGGATGCCGCCGGCGGAGCTGCTGGAGCGCGGCCGGGCGGAGGTCCGGGGCTACGACGGCGAGGTGACCGTCGGCGAGGTCGACGCCGTCGTCCGCGAGGACGGTGGTTTCCGGGTGACCCTGGCCGACGGCCGGGACGTCCGGGCGCGCCGGCTGCTGGTCACCACCGGGCTGGTCGACGACCTGCCCGACCTGCCTGAGTTGCGCGCCCGGTGGGGGCGGGACGTGATCCACTGCCCGTACTGCCACGGCTGGGAGGTGCGGGACCAGGCCATCGGGGTGCTCGCCACCGGGCCGATGTCGGTGCACCAGGCGCTGCTGTTCCGCCAGTGGAGCGCCGACGTCACGTACTTCACCCACACCGGGGCGCCCCCGACCGAGGAGCAGGCCGAGCAGCTCGCCGCCCGGGGCATCCCCGTGGTGACCGGCGAGGTCGTCGCCCTGGATGTCGCCGACGACCGGCTCGTCGGGGTCCGGCTGGCCGACGGCACGCTGGTCCGCCGGCAGGCGGTGACGGTCGCGGCCCGGATGGTGGCGCGGGCCGGGTTCCTGGCGACCCTCGGGCTCACCGCGGTGCCGCACCCGTCGGGCATGGGCGAGCACGTCCCCGCCGACCCGACCGGCCGCACCGACGTACCCGGCGTGTGGGTCGCCGGCAACGTCACCGACCTCGCCGCCCAGGTCGGTGCCGCCGCCTCGGCGGGGGCCCTGGCCGGCGCGCACATCAACGCCGACCTGATCACCGAGGAGACCCGGCAGGCCGTCGAGGCGTACCGGACGGGGTCGCCCTGGTGACCGGACGGTAGTCGTCAGGCGGCACGGGGTGGGTCAGTCCCACCAGAACCACCAGGACGGCACCCCCACCACCTGCTCGGCGTACTTCTGGAGGGTGCCGGCGCCCTGCCAGACGTTGTCCGGGCAGAAGGCGAAGTGCTCGGCGGCGACCCGGCGGGCATGCTCGATCGAGGTGGGTGGCGCGGCGACACTGAGGTGCAGGGTGTCGAAGCCGACCCCGACCACCCGCACCCCGAACCGTTTCTCCCAGCTCCGCAGCACCGCCGAGAGCTGGCCGGCGTCCCCGACGTGGTTCGCCGGGCCGGACCAGCCGGTCACGGCCAGCGTGTCCGCGCTGCGGGCGGCCGGCACCAGACCCAGCCGGGTCGAGCCGGCCACCAGGAACTCCGCGTACCCGTCGGCGCAGTCGTCGGCCGGCTCGTCGGGCTCACCGGGAGCGGCCAGGCCCGGCCAGGTCCGGCCGAACGGAGCGGTCGCCTCGCCCGGGGCTTCGGGGTCGTCGTCCTCGCCGGTCGTCGTGCTGTCCCGCCACCAGGCGGCCAGCACCTCCACCGGGTCGTGCCGGTCCGGCGCCGACATGCCGGCCGGCCATACCTCGCCGGCCACCCACGGCCGGGTCTCGTCGCTGGCCAGCCCGGTCAACAGCAACGGCCACAGCCCGGACTCCCGGTGCCGGGCCCGCAGCCGCGCCCAGAGCCCGAAATCGGTCACCGGCTCGTCGCTCAACCAGTACACCGGCGGGCCACCGCCCTCCGGCGACACCGGCCGCCCCGGCGGGAGCATGTCCGGCGGCAGGGCTGCGAGCAGACGGGACAGGTCGGCGGTCATGGCGGCAGACTAGGCGACCGGTACGACGGAAACCGCACCCACCAGTCAGGACTCGACCCGTCCCGGTCTCCACGCGCTCGCTGCCGTGGCTCCCTGCCCCGGCCTCCTCCTACGACAGGAGGGGGACAGTCCTCAGCTCGGAGATCGATGGTGACCCTGCATCAGCCACAGGCCGGTACGCCTCGCTCGTGTCGCAACCTGGGCAGCGGGTGGCCCAGGCCGCCGCTAGGGTCCGGGAATGGTGGAGACACGTCTCGATCCCACAATCGCTCCAGTGCTGGCGCGCACGGGCGACGAGCGTTCGGTGCTCGAATCCTTCCTCGACTTCCATCGCGCCGTGGTGCTGCGCAAGCTGCGTGGGGTCTCCGAGACCGATGCCACCCACCGTCTGCTTCCGTCCGCGACCACGCTCGCCGGCCTGGTCAAGCACCTCACCCTCGTGGAGCGGAACTGGTTCTCGGCTCTGCTCGCCCCCGGGCCCGGTGACGTCTACCTCACCTCCGAGGAGGACGCGGCGGCCAGCTTCGCCCTGGCCGACGGGGACACCGTGGAGCGGCTTGCGGCGGCCTACGAGGCACAGTGCGCCCGGTCCCGGGAGGTGGCCGCGCGGTTCGACCTCGGGCACGTCGTGCCGCACCCGCAACTCGGCGAGGTGTCGCTCCGCTGGGTCCTGGTGCACATGATCGAGGAAACGGCCCGACACGCCGGCCACGCCGACATCCTCCGAGAACTGACCGACGGGTCGACCGGCGCTCTCTGACCAACCCCGGCGACCCACCCCGTCATCCGCACTGTCTGCCGTCGACCCCGCTCCTGCCAGGTGAAGCGAGCCTCCGCCCGGCCCGCCACGTCACGGCGGACCGTGACGGCGTACGCCTACGGGGACAGCCAGGACTCAGACGTCGGGCAAGGAGTCTGTGCTCACCTCCGCCATAACCCGGCTCCGGCTGCGCTCAGACGCCGAGCAAGGAATCTGTGCTCACCTCCGCCACAACCCGGCTCCGGCTGCGCTCAGACGTTGAAGCGGAACTCGACGACGTCGCCGTCCTGCATCACGTACTCCTTGCCCTCGATGCGGACCTTGCCGGCCGCCTTGGCCGCCGCCATCGAACCGGCCGCGACCAGGTCGTCGTAGGAGACCACCTCGGCCTTGATGAAGCCGCGCTGGAAGTCGGAGTGGATCACCCCGGCGGCTTCCGGGGCGGTCGCGCCGACCGGGACGGTCCAGGCGCGTGCCTCCTTCGGCCCGGCGGTCAGGTACGTCTGGAGGCCGAGCGTCCGGAAGCCGACCCGGACGAGCTGGTCCAGCCCCGGCTCGGACTGGCCGATCGACTCCAGCAGCTCGCGGGCCTCCTCCTCGGGCAGGTCCACCAGCTCGGACTCGATTTTGGCGTCCATGAAGACCGCCTCGGCCGGGGCGACCAGCGCCCGCAGCTCGTCGAGGAACTCGGCGTTGCCCAGCTCCTCCTCGTCGACGTTGAAGACGTAGAGGAACGGCTTGGTGGTGAGCAGGTGCAGCTCCCGCAGGTGCTCCAGCTCGATCTTCGCGGCGGCGGCCCCGGCGTACAGGGTGGTGCCGCCGTCGAGGACCTCGACCGCCTGCTTCGCCGCGGCCACGGCGGCGGCCCGGTCCTTGCGGAGCTTGGCCTCCTTCTCCAGCCGGGGCAGCGCCTTCTCCAGGGTCTGGAGGTCGGCCAGGATCAGCTCGGTGTTGATCGTCTCGATGTCGTCGGACGGCGAGACCTTGCCGTCGACGTGCACCACGTTCGGGTCGGAGAAGGCCCGGACGACCTGGCAGATCGCCGACGCGTCGCGGATGTTCGCCAGGAAGGCGTTACCCCGGCCCTGCCCCTTCGAGGCGCCCCGGACCAGCCCGGCGATGTCGACGAACGACACCGGCGCCGGGAGTACCTTCTGCGAGGAGAAGATCTCGGCCAGCTTGCCCAGCCGCTCGTCGGGCAACCCGACCACGCCGACGTTGGGCTCGATGGTGGCGAACGGGTAGTTCGCCGCGAGCACGTCGTTCTTGGTCAGCGCGTTGAACAGGGTGCTCTTGCCGACGTTGGGCAGGCCGACGATGCCGATGGTGAGACTCACGACGGGCCAGTTTACGCCCCATCCCCACCCTCCCCCGCCCCACCGTCCGAGACTTCGGCGAAGGGCGTGCCGGGCGGGAGGTCAGGTAAGGAGGCGGGGGGTGAGGGGGGTTTCCTGGACGGTGCCGTCGGGGGCGCGGGTGAGTTCGTACGCGCCGACGCCCTCGCGGTCGGCGACCGCCTCGACCAGGCGGGTCCCCCGGTAGACCAGCCCCACCCCGTCGTCGGTGCAGTGGCTGGTGGGCAGCGTCCCGTCGGCGACCAGGCGGTGCATCATCGGCCGCCGCCGTTCCTCGCTGTCGTAGTGCACCCCGTTGCCGTACGGCAGCCAGCCCAGCCCGTCGGTGAAGGCCCGCAACTCCCGCCCGAAGCTGTCGGTGCTGCCGCCGACGTGCCAGCAGATCGAGCCGGCCGAGACCCCGGCCAGCACCACCCCGGCCTGCCAGCACTCGTGCAGGATCTCCTCCAGCCCGTGCACCCGCCACACCGCGCAGAGGTTCGCCACGCTGCCGCCGCCGACCCAGACGACGTCCTGGGCGAGCAGGTGGGCACGCAGGTCGTCAACGTTGGGCATCGGGAACAGTGCCAGGTGGGACATCCGGAACCGGGTACCGGCGAACGCCCCGTACAGGGCGGTGAACGCGGTGGGCTGGTCACCGGCGGCCTGGCCGAGGTAGCACAGCCGGGGTTCCGGGCCGGCCTGCGCCAGCTCGGCGGCCAGGTCGAAGACCGGCCCGGGGCGCAGGTCGTACGGCCCCTGACCCCGGCTGAACAAGCTCATGCTGGTGGCGATGATGGTCGGTGCGCTGGCAGGCACGTCCGTCCTCTCCTCGGTCGGTGACCGGCCCCCGTCGATCGATGACCGGTGCCGCCCATCCTGCCCCAGAGGGAACCACCCGCGCCCCACCTCCCGCGCTCACCGTGCCCGGCACCCAGCCCGGCCAGCTCCGACGGCCGGAGGGTCAGCGACGAACGGAACATCAGCGGCGAGCGGAGGATCTCCGGGGGTCGGAGGGTCACCTGCGGTCGGAGGATCAGCGGGGGTTGGCAGGTCGCGTGGGGGCGGCAGGTCGCGTGGGGGCGGCAGGTCGGGGGCGGACGGCAGGTGGGGCGCGGGCGGCAGGTCGTGGGCGGGGCACCTGGGCACCGGGACCACCGGCCGACGCGAGGCCGGATCCACCGCCGGCACGGAGGGCGGGACGACCGGCGGCACGGAAGGCGGGAGCACCGCCGGCACGGAAGGCGGAAGCACCGGCGGCGCGGAGGGCGGGGCCACAGCCCTCCGCTGGGCCGGGTCCGCTGTCGGCTCGTGGGCCGGCAGGGTCGCCCGGACGGCGGCGGGCAACTCGCGGGCCGCTGCGGCCGGCAGGGTGTACCGGTGCGCGGCGGACGCCCCTGTGGCCTCGGACTCGCCGAGCATCCACCGCACCTCGTCGACCGTCCAGCCGAGCCCGGGGCGGGTGGCGATCTCCCGTACCAGGCGCAGCCCCACCCGGGTGTCGTCGTCGTAGAACCGCATGCACCAGTGGTGCGCCCACATGCCGAGGGCGCGCAGGCCGGCGGCGTCGAGCGACCCGGCGAGCCGGCCACAGGCGGTCTCCGGGAACGGCCGGCCGGGCTCGTCGTCGGCCGCCCGGTCCCGCTCGATCGCCCCGTACGCCGCCGGGGCGACCGTCCGCATCCGGTCGTAGAAGCCCTGGACCACCGTACGGTCGAGTTGCGTCTGCCCCGATCGCATCAGCGGACCTCCCGTCCGGCCACGCTCGCCATCGCCGCCCCCTTCTTGAGTTGGTGGCGGGACGGTACCGGCCCCGACCGACACTTTCGGCCCCGGTGCCCCGTTTCCACCCCGCGAGCCGACTGCGGGGGTGACCCGGCCGGGTCGGGGCCGAGGCGGGGCGAGGTGTTAACAAGGGGCCCTTCCTCTACCGGAAGCGTTAACAGGGGGCCCTTCCTTCAGGTCCGAATACCGCGAGCCGGTGGGGTGGGCAGGGGGCAGGATCGGGGGTGTGGAGTTGGACTTCGAACGGTGCTACCGGGCCGTGGACAGCCGTGACCAGCGGTTCGACGGGCGGTTCTACACCGGGGTCACCTCGACCGGCATCTACTGCCGGCCGTCCTGCCCGGCGGTCACCCCGAAACGGCGTAACGTCCGGTTCTTCCCGTCGGCCGCCGCCGCGCAGCGGGCCGGCCTGCGGGCCTGCCGGCGGTGCCGCCCGGACGCCGCCCCCGGCTCCCCGGACTGGGACGTCCGGGCCGACGTGGTGGGGCGGGCGATGCGACTCATCGCCGACGGGGTGGTGGACCGGGACGGCGTGCCGGGGTTGGCGGCCCGGCTCGGGTACACCGAACGGCACCTGCACCGGATGCTGCGCGCGGAGATGGGGGCCGGACCGGTCGCGCTGGCCCGGGCCCAGCGGGCGCAGACCGCCCGGATCCTGATCGAGACGACCGGGCTGGGCCTGGCCGAGGTGGCGTTCGCGGCCGGGTTCGGCAGCGTCCGGCAGTTCAACGACACGATCCGGATCACCTACGGGGTGCCGCCGTCGCGGTTGCGCGCCGGCCGGGCGGCCGTCGCGGGCGCCGGGACGATCACGCTGCGGCTCGCGTACCGACCGCCGCTGCACGCCCCGGCGCTGCTGGACTTCCTGGCCCGACGGGCGGTGCCCGGGGTGGAGCGGGTGCACGACGGGACGTACCACCGGGGGTTGACCCTGCCGCACGGGCCGGCGGAGGTCGCGCTGACCCCGGCGGCCGGGCACGTCTCGGCGACGCTGCGCCTGGCCGACCTGCGCGACCTCGCGCCGGCGGTGGCCCGCTGCCGCCGGCTGCTCGACCTCGACGCCGAACCGGCCGCCGTGGACGGCACGCTCGCCGCCGATCCGGCGCTCGCCGCGGCGGTGGCGACCGAGCCCGGGGTACGCCTCCCCCGCGCCGTGGACGGCTTCGAGATCCTCCTCCGCGCCATCATCGGCCAACAGGTCTCGGTGACCGCCGCCACAACCACCCTCACCCGCCTCCGCACCGCAACCACCCCCACCCCCACCCCCACCGACGCCGACGCCCCCACCCCCACCGACGATCATGGGGTTGACGGCGGGCCGGGGCTCGGTGAGCGCCGCGAACTCCATGATCAACCCCTGCGGGCGTTCCCGACGGCGGAGGAGGTGTTGGGGTTGCCGGACGGGGTGTTCGGGATGCCGGCGCGGCGGCGGGAGACCATCCGGGCGGCGGCCCGGGCGGTCGCCGACGGGCGGCTCGACCTCGACCCGGGCGGCGACCGGGAGGAGACGGTACGCCGGCTCGCCGAGCTGCCCGGGATCGGTCCCTGGACGGTCGGGTACGTGGCGATGCGGGCCCTCGGCGATCCGGACGTCCTGCTCCCCACCGACCTGGCGGTACGGCGGGGCGCCGCCGCGCTCGGCCTTCCCGACGACCCGAAGACCCTCGACGCGTACGCCGACCGCTGGCGCCCCTGGCGGTCGTACGCGGTGATCAGACTCTGGAGAGCGGCATGACCACGGCAGACCCGATCGACAGCACCGTGCAGGACACCCCCGCCGGCCCACTGGCCCTCCTCGTCGGGCCGACCGGCGCGGTCCGGGCGGCCGGGTTCACCGGCGACCCGCAGGACCTGGTGCCCCTGGTGCACCCGAGCCTGCGGGGACCGCTGCGGCACCGGGCCGACCTCGGCCCGGTCAGCGCCGCGGTCGACGCCTACTTCGCCGGTGACCTGACCGCGATCGACCAGGTACCGGTCGAGCAGCACACCGGCGGGGAGTTCATGAGCCATGCCTGGCAGGTGCTGCGGGAGGTGAAGCCGGGCGAGCCGGTGACGTACACCGCGTTCGCCGGGCTGGCCGGCCGGCCGCTCGCGGTCCGGGCCGCGGCGGCGGCCTGCGCGCACAACGCGGCGGCGCTCTTCGTGCCCTGTCACCGGGTGCTGCGCACCGACGGGACGCTCGGCGGGTACCGCTGGGGCCTGCCGGTGAAGACCTGGCTGCTCGCCCACGAGCGCCGCTGACCCCGCCCACGCGCGCCCCGCCCACGCGCGCCGCCGGACACCAGCGCCGCCGGGCAGCAGCGCCGCCGGACACCAGCGCCGCCGGGCAGCAGCGCCGCCGGGAACCAGCGCCGCCGGCAGCAGCGCCGCTGGACACCAGCATCGCCGGACGCCGGCGTCGCCGGGGACGAGCGCTGGGAGAAACGGGCCCGCCGCGACGCGGGCGGTGGGCACGAGCGGTCGATGACAACAAGCTGACAGCCGGAACAGTGACATTTACCGATACGGTCAGATCGTGCCTGCGGAGCGCGACCGCGAGCCGGCCCCGAAGACGAAAGCCGGCCGACATCCCCCGGCCGCGTCGGCGGGCGGGGACCGGTCGGCGGGACGCGGCCGGTTGGCCAACCTGTGGCGGCTGCGCGGCTACCTGCGACCGTACGCGGCCGAGTTCGGTTGGCTGCTGGTGGCGGCGCTCGCGGGCACCGGGGCGAGTCTGGCCGTACCCCTGGTGGTGCAGCGGGTGGTGGACGGCCCGGTGGCCCGGCGCGAGCCCGGCGGGCTGCTCGGCCTCGGCGCCCTGGTGCTGGTGCTGGGCCTGGTCGAGGCGCTGCTGATCTTCGTGCGGCGGTGGATGCAGTCCGCCTCGTCGGTCGGCATGGAGGCCGCCCTCCGGGCCGACCTCTACGCGCACCTGCTGCGCCTGCCGACCAGTTTCCACGACCGGTGGCACTCCGGTCAGCTCCTCTCCCGCGCCACCAGCGACCTGTCGGTGCTGCGCCGGTTCCTCTCCTTCGGCCTGTTCTTCCTGATCCTCAATTTGGTCACCTACGTCGCCGTGGTGGTGCTGCTGATCCGGCTGCACCCGCCGTTGGGCCTGCTGGTGGCGGCGAGCGCGGTGCCGCTGTTCCTGATCAGCCGCCGGTTCGCCCGGCACTACCACGCCGCGTCCCGCCGGATGCAGGACCAGCAGGGCGAGGTGGCGACCCTGGTCGAGGAGACCGCGCTGGGGCTGCGCACCACCAAGGCGTACGGGCGGGGGCCGGAACTGGCCGCCCGGTTCGCCGGCAACGCCCGCGCGCTGCACGACATCGGCGTGGGCAAGGCCCGGCTGCTGGCCCGTACCTCGGCCCTGTTCGACCTGGTCCCGAACGGCACGCTGGCGGTGGTGCTGGTCACCGGGGTGGTCCTGGTGAGCCGGGGCGGGCTCACCGTCGGGGCCCTGGTCGCCTTCGTCAGCCTCCAGTTGATGCTGGTATGGCCGGTGCAGTCGCTGGGCTGGATCATCGCCAACGGCCAGGAGGCCGCCACCGCCGCCGACCGGATCCAGGAGGTGCTGGACACCCGGCCGGCGATCGTGGACGCGCCGGGCGCGCTGGCGCCGTCCCGGGCCGGGGTACGCGGCCGGCTCACCTTCGAGCAGGTCACCTTCCGGTACCCGGACAGCGGCGCCCCGGTGCTGCGCGGGGTGGACCTGACCGTGGCGCCGGGCGAGACCCTCGCCCTGGTCGGGGCCACCGGCTGCGGCAAGAGCACGCTGCTGTCGCTGGTCCCCCGGTTGCAGGAGGTGACCGGCGGGCGGATCACCCTGGACGGCCACGACCTGCGTGACCTGCGGCTGTCCTCGTTGCGCCGGCTGGTCGGGGTGGCCTTCGAGGAGCCGACGCTGTTCTCCATGTCGGTCCGGGAGAACCTCACCCTCGGCCGGCCGGACGCGGGCGAGGACGAGATCCACGCCGCCCTCGCCCTGGCCCAGGCGGAGTTCGCGTACGACCTGCCGTGGGGGCTCGCGACCCGGGTGGGCGAGCAGGGGCTCTCCCTCTCCGGCGGTCAGCGGCAGCGGCTGGCCCTGGCGCGGGCGGTCCTCGGCCGGCCGGCGCTGCTCGTGCTGGACGACCCGCTCTCCGCCCTCGACGTGCACACCGAGTCGCTGGTGGAGGTGGCGTTGAAACGGGTGCTCCGCGACACCACGGCGCTGCTGGTGGTGCACCGCCCCTCGACGATCGCGCTGGCCGACCGGGTGGCGTTGCTGGAGCAGGGGCGGATCACCGCCGTCGGCACCCACTCCGACCTGCTCGCCACCGTGCCCGCGTACCGGGCGGTGCTCTCCGCCGACCCGCGCCCCGCCGACGGCGGCGGGATCACCACCGACCCGCGCCCCGCCGCCCCGGCCCCCCGGTCCGGCGGCGGCCGTCCCGCCGGCCGGGGCCTGGTGTCGTCGTGACCGCCGCCGGGGACCGGGACACCGACCGGGGCGACGGGACCCGGTCCCGGCGGGGGCAGGGCACCACCACCGACCGGGGCGACGGGACGCAGCCGCAGCGGTGGCGGGGGATCTCCGCCGATCCGGACGCCGACGGCAGCCTCGCCGAGGACACCTCCCCGGCGGCGGTGGCCCGGCTCCGGGTGCGCAGCCGGGCCCTGCTGCGGGACCTGCTGCGCCCGCACCGTCGCCGGCTCGGGCTGGCGGTGGCGCTGCTGCTGGCGCAGAACGCGGCCGGGATGGCCGGGCCGTACCTGGTAATGCTCGGCATCGACCGGGCCGCCGGGCCGCTGCGGGCCGGCGACCCGGTGCCGCTGGTGGCGGTGGCCGCCGCGTTCGTGGTGGCCGCCGGGATCGAGTACGCGTCCCGGCGCGGCTTCCTCGTCCTGTCCGCCCGGATCGGCCAGGCCGTCCTGCTCGACCTCCGGCAGCGGGTGTACGGGCACTTCCTGCGGCTGTCGGTGACGTTCCACGAGCGGTACACCTCCGGCCGGATGGTCTCCCGGCTCACCAGCGACCTCGACTCGATCGGCGAGCTGGTCGACGGCGGGATCGACAGCCTCGTCCTCGCCGGGCTGTCGATCGTGTCGATCGCCGGTGTCCTGCTCTGGCTGGACCTGCCGCTGGCCGCCGTGACGCTGCTCGCCTTCCCGCCGCTGCTCTGGCTGTCCCGGTGGTTCGCCCGCGCCTCGGCCGACGCGTACCGGCGCACCCGGGAGGCGGTGGCGCTGGTCATCGTCCACTTCGTGGAGTCGCTGCGGGGCATCCGCGCGGTGCAGGCGTACCGGCGGGAGCGGCGCGACGAGGCCATCTTCGGCGTCGTCAACGACGACTACCGGGTGGCCAGCCGGCACGCCTTCCGGCTGATCGCCACGTACTCGCCGGGGATCAAGGTGATCGGCAACGTCACCGTGGCGGTGGTGCTCTGCTACGGCGGCCTGCGGGTGCTCGACGGGGACACCGGCGTGGGGGTGCTCGCCGCGTTCCTGCTCTACCTGCGCCGGTTCTTCGAGCCGATGCAGGAGCTGAGCCAGTTCTACAACTCGTTGCAGTCGGCCACGGCGGCGCTGGAGAAGCTCACCGGGGTGCTGGACGAACGCCCGTCGGTGCCCGAGCCGGCCCGCCCGGTGCCGCTGCCCGACGAGGGCCCCCGGGGCGCGGTGGAATTCCGGTCGGTCACCTTCGGGTACCGCGCGGACGCGCCGATCCTGGCCGGGCTGGACCTGGCGGTGCCGGCCGGGCAGACCGTCGCCCTGGTCGGCCCGACCGGGGCGGGCAAGTCGACGCTGGCGAAGCTGCTCGCCCGGTTCCACGACCCGGTCACCGGCACGGTCACCCTCGACGGGGTCGACCTGCGCGACGTCGCCGACGCCGACCTGCGCGCCACGGTGGTGCTGGTGACCCAGGAGAACCACCTGTTCACCGGCACGGTGGCGGAGAACATCCGGTTCGGCCGGCCGGACGCCGACGACGCGGCGGTGCGGGCCGCCGCCCGCGCGATCGGCGCGCACGACTTCATCGCCGCCCTTCCCGACGGGTACGACACGCAGGTGCACCGGCGCGGCGGTCGGCTCTCCGCCGGGCAGCGGCAACTCGTCGCGTTCGCCCGTGCCTTCCTGGCCGACCCTGCGGTGCTGATCCTGGACGAGGCGACCTCCTCGCTGGACGTGCCCACCGAGCGGCTGGTGCAGCACGCCCTCGGCACCGTCCTGCGGGACCGGACCGCCCTGGTCATCGCGCACCGGCTCTCCACGGTGGAGACCGCCGACCGGGTCCTGGTCCTCGACGGTGGCCGGATCGTCGAGGACGGCCCACCCGAACGGCTGGTCACCACCGGCGGCCGGTACGCGGGCCTGCACCGACAGTGGCGGAACTCGCTGGTCTGACCTTCGCCACCCGCCGGTTCACCACTTGGTGATCATTCCGTGATGGGCGCGACACCGCCCGATCCGACAGTAAGGCCACGTTTTCGCAGCTCAGAGGAGAACGATGACACCTGTTCCACCGACCGACGCCGAACTCGACACGTTCATCCGCGTCCGGCTCGCCTCCCTCGGCATCGATCTTGACCAACTTCCCCCCGGCACGACCGCCGACCCGGTCACCGGCTCCCCCGGCCGTGACTCGGTGCTGGCCTCCCTGCGCTCGTTCGTCCGCTCGACGGTCACCCCCCTGGCCGCCTACCAGATGCCGGCCCCGGCCGGCACCGACCCGGCGACCGCGATGGCCCTGTCCCAGCAGCCCGCGCCGATGCTCTACCCCTCGATCAGCACAGAATGGCGGGACCGATGAGCGCCGAACCCCTCGACCGCAGCATCGACCGACGGGCCTTCCTGGCCCGGACCGCCGCCCTCGCCGCCGTCTCGGCGGTCGGCGCCTCGGTGACCCTGCCCGGGATCGCCCAGGCCGCCCCGCCGGTGACCGGGCCCGGCACCAAGGTCACCTGGAACCCGGCGCTGGACGTGCCGAACGCCTTCGTCAAGCCCCGCCCCGAGGCGGTGGCCGACCCGACCGAGCTGACCATCGCCGAGGCCGCCTGGCTGATCCGCAACGGCAAGCTCACCCCGCAGAAGCTGGTCGAGGCGTACCTGGCCCGGATCGACGCGTACGAGGGCACGTACAAGGCGTTCAACCTGGTGCTCGCCGAGGCCGCCGTGAAGGCCGCCCGGCAGGCCGCCAACCGGCCCAACCGGGGCGCGCTGCACGGCATCCCGCTGGCCGTCAAGGACAACTACTGGACCGAGGGGGTCCGCACCACGGCCAACTCGTACCTGTTCGCCGACTTCGTGCCGCCGTACGACGCCACCTCGGTGGCGAAGCTGACCGTCAGCGGGGCGATCGTGCTGGGCAAGACCCAGATGGGCCCGCTGGCCACCACCCGGGCCACCACCCCGGACGGCGTGGTCACCACGGTCAACGCGTGGACCCCGGGCAACCCGGCGACCAACCCGGGCGGCTCCTCCACCGGCAGCGCCACCGCCGTGGCCGGCCGGCTCGCCACCGGCGGCACCGGCACCCAGACCGGCGGCTCGATCACCGCCCCGGCCAACGCGCAGAACCTGACCGGGCTCAAGCCGACCATGGGCCGGGTGTCGCTGGCCGGGATCATCCCGCTCAGCTACACCCGGGACCACCCCGGCCCGCTGGCCCGCGACGCCAAGGACGCGGCGATCATGCTGACCGCGATGGCCGGCGAGGACGCCGCCGACCCGCGTACCCAGGGGCTGCCGGCGCTGCCGAACCTGATCAACGCGGCCACCCCGAAGCGCACCGGGGACCGGGTCGTCATGCGGTGGAAGACCCGCATCGGCGTGCTGCCCGGGTTCACCTCCGGCACCTCGGCCACCGCCCAGGCCCGCCGGGCGTACCTGGACACCCTGGCCGGCATCGAGGGCGCCACGCTGGTCGAGGTGCCGCTGCCCGAGGGCTGGGACCAGCTCAACGGGACCATGCTCAACAACGTCCGGCTGCCCGAGCGCAGCGAGCCGTTCATGCCGTACCTGCGGCAGGACCTGCGCGGCTTCGGGGTGTCGGTGACCGGCTGGTTGCAGGGCGCGCTGCTCGGTGCGAACGAGTTCGTCACCGGCCAGCGGATCAAGCTGCTGCTCATGGAGCGGGTGCTGGACCAGTTGTTCGACTCCTGCGACGTGGTGGTGCAGACCGGACCGGTGCCGTTCGACATCCTCGGCCTGCCGGAGATCGCCTTCCCGATCGGCTTCGACGGCAACGGGGTGCCGATCGGCACCATCCTCGGCGGCCTGCCGTACGGCGAGGACCGGCTGCTCTCGGTCGCCGCCGCGTACCAGGCGCTCACCGACTGGCACTGGCGCCGGCCGGCGGACCCGGCCCCGGCGGCGGCGGCCCGCAGCGCCGCGCCCGGCGGCGCGCTGCGGCTGACCGCCGAGGAGGTCGCCGAGCTGAGCCAGTGAGCCACCCGGCTCCGCACCCGCCCGCGGGCCCCGCGTATTCCCCACGCGCGGGGCCCGCAGGCGGCTCTACCATCGACCGATGACCGACCCGACCACGGCGCAGCGCACCGGCCGGCCCGAGCGTCCCACCCTGGACGGCATCGAGGAGACCTGGTCACGGCGCTGGCAGTCCGACGGCACGTACGCGTTCGACCGGACCCGGGACCGGTCCGACGTGTACGCGATCGACACCCCGCCGCCGACGGTCTCCGGCGAACTGCACATGGGACACGTCTTCTCGTACACCCACACCGACATCGTGGCCCGGTTCCAGCGGATGCGCGGCAGGACGGTGTTCTACCCGATGGGCTGGGACGACAACGGGCTGCCCACCGAACGCCGGGTGCAGAACGTGTACGGCGTGCGCTGCGACCCGTCGCTGCCGTACGACCCGGCGTGGACGCCACCGGCCACCCCGGTCGACGAGGCGGCCCGCAGGAACCCCACCCCGATCTCCCGGCGCAACTTCGTCGCGCTCTGCGAGACCCTGACCGCCGCCGACGAGCAGGTCTTCGAGGCGCTCTGGCGGCGGCTGGGGCTGTCGGTGGACTGGTCGCTGACGTACGCCACCATCGGGGCGACCGCCCGTGCCACGTCGCAGCGGGCGTTCCTGCGCAACCTGGCCCGGGGCGAGGCGTACCAGGCGGAGGCGCCGACCCTGTGGGACGTCGGCTTCGCCACCGCCGTCGCCCAGGCCGAACTGGAGGACCGGGAGCGGCCGGGCGCGTACCACCGGCTGCGGTTCACCGGGCCCGACGGTCGGTCGGTGCCGGTCGACACCACCCGACCGGAGCTGCTGCCGGCCTGCGTCGCGCTGGTCTGCCACCCCGACGACGAGCGGTACGCCGACCTGGTGGGCGCGCTCGTGCGTACCCCCGTGTTCGGGGTCGAGGTGCCGGTGCGCGCGCACCCGCTGGCGGACCCGGCCAAGGGCACCGGCATCGCGATGGTCTGCACCTTCGGTGACCTGACCGACGTGACCTGGTGGCGGGAGCTGGACCTGGCCACCCGGGTGGTGGTCGGCCGGGACGGGCGGCTGCTGCCCGAGCCGCCCGCCGGGGTGCCGGCCGGGCCCTACGCGGCGCTGGCCGGGCAGAGCGTGAACGGGGCCCGGCGGGCCGTGGTCGGGTTGCTGGCCGACGCGGGCGACCTGGTCGGCGAGCCCCGCCCGATCACCCATCCGGTGAAGTTCTACGAGCGCGGCGACCGGCCGTTGGAGATCGTCTCGACCCGGCAGTGGTACCTGCGCAACGGCAGCCGGGACGCGGGACTGCGGGCGGCGCTGCTGGCCCGGGGCGCGGAGCTGACCTGGGTGCCGGCGCACATGCGGCACCGGTACGAGCACTGGGTCGGCGGGCTGACCGGTGACTGGCTGGTCAGTCGGCAGCGCTTCTTCGGCGTGCCGGTGCCGGTCTGGTACCGGCTCGACGACGCTGGCGAGCCGGACCACTCCCAGCCTCTCACACCGCCGGAGGTGATGCTGCCGGTCGACCCGTCCAGCGAGCCCCCGCCCGGGTACGACGAGGGACAGCGGGGCCGGCCGGGCGGTTTCATGGGCGATCCGGACGTGCTGGACACCTGGGCCACCTCGTCGCTGACCCCGCAGATCGTCGGCGGCTGGGAGACCGACCCGGACCTGTTCGCCCGGGTCTTCCCGATGGACCTGCGCCCGCAGGGGCAGGAGATCATCCGGACCTGGCTCTTCGCCACCGTGGTCCGGGCGCACCTGGAGCACGGGGTGCTGCCGTGGCGGGACGCGGTGCTCTCCGGCTGGATCCTCGACCCGGACCGGAAGAAGATGGCCAAGTCCAAGGGGAACGTGGTCACCCCGCTGGCCCTGCTGGAGCAGTACGGCTCCGACGCGGTCCGGTACTGGGCGGCCAACGGGCGGCCCGGGATGGACCTGGCCTTCGACCCGGCGCAGATCAAGGTGGGTCGGCGGCTGGCCACCAAGCTGCTCAACGCCTCGACGTTCGCGCTCGGGCTGGGCGCGGCCGACGCGCTGCGGGCCCCGGTCACCGAGCCGCTGGACACCGCGCTGCTCGCCGAACTCTCCACCGTGGTCGCGGCGGCCACCGCCGCTCTGGACGGCTACGACCACACCGCCGCGGTGCAGGCGGTGGAGAGCTTCTTCTGGCGGTTCTGCGACGACTACATCGAGCTGGTGAAGGACCGCGCGTACGGCACCGGGCCGGGCGCCGACTCGGCCCGCGCCGCGCTGGCCACCGCGCTGTCGGTGCAGGTGCGACTCTTCGCCCCGACCCTGCCGTACGTGACCGAGGAGGTGTGGTCCTGGTGGCGGTACGGCTCGGTGCACCGCGCCCCGTGGCCCACCACGTACGAGGTGGACCGGGCGATCCGGGGCACCGGTGACCCGGCCCTGTTCCGGCTCGCCGCCGACGCGCTCACCCAGGTCCGCCGGGCCAAGTCCGAGCGGAAGCTGTCCATGAGGGCCGAGGTCCCGCTGGCCGAGGCGCTCGGCCCGGCCGCCCTGCTCGACCAGCTCACCCTGGTCGTCGACGACCTGCGGGCGGCCGGTCGGATCGGCCGGCTCGACCTGCTCCCCGACCGCACCCCCGAACTCGTCGTCGCCTGCGCCTTCTGAGGTGCAAGGAGGGGCCCCCTGTTAACGCATTCCGCAGAGCAGGGGCCCCTTCCACACACCTCACTCAACGGGTCAGCTCGTCTCGCCGGCCACGCTGAACGAGCGGAGCCGGTCCACGGCGAGTACCGTGAAGCCGACGCTGACCAGCGCCGTCATCACCGCCGCCACCGGCACCGAGACCGTGGTGGCGAGCAGGTCGGTGGGGGCCAGCCGGTCGGCCAGCGCGATCACCCACTGCTGGATGGAGAGCACCCGGGTGCCGGTGACCAGGTTGCCGAGCAGCCCCTCCCAGATCAGCACGTAGACCAGGCCGAGCAGGACCGGCCGGCGGGTGACCAGGCTCAACGCCAGGAACAGCGCCGAGTACGCCAGCGCCCCCAGCGCCGCCGCCACGACCAGCCCCAGCCCGAGGCGTACCGAGTGGGCGAGCACGGCCGCGACGTAGAGCGGGACGGCGACGGTGACCGCGGTGACCCCGGTCGCCACCGCCAGCTTCGGCAGCACGATCTGCCAGCGCGGCAGCGGCTTGGTCAGGATGTGCACCACCGTGCCGTCGTCGATCTCGGCGCCCAGCACGCCGGTGCCCACGATCAGCGCGACCACCGGCAGCACCACCGCCAGGCCGAGGCCGACCAGGATCGGCGGCCCCCACTGGCCCGGGTCCACCTTCAGCACGCGGGAGACCACCGCGAGCACCACCACCAGCAGCGGCAGCGGAATCAGCAGCAGGAACCGCCGCCGGCCGAACAGCCCGCGCGCGGTGATTGAGGAAACGGTCGACACCTCAGGCCTCCACCAGGTACGAGAAGACGCTCTCCAGGGACTCGTCCTCGGGCAGCAGCGCCCGGACCCGGACACCCCGGGCCAGGGCGATCTTCGGCAGCACCCGGGTGAACGCGCCGTAGTCGCCGGCCCGCACGGTCAGGCCGGTGCGGTCCAGTTCCACGCCGGTGACCGAGGGCTCGGCCATCAGCGCGACGGCCAGCGCCCGGTCGTCGGTGGACCGGATCGCGAAGACGTGCGGCCGGTTGGTCATCAGCCGCCGGATGGTCCGGAAGTCACCGGAGGCGGCCAGCCGGCCGGCGACCATCACCTGGACCGTCCCGGAGACCTGCTC
Source organism: Micromonospora fluostatini (assembly GCF_050410825.1). Classification (NCBI taxonomy): domain Bacteria; kingdom Bacillati; phylum Actinomycetota; class Actinomycetes; order Micromonosporales; family Micromonosporaceae; genus Micromonospora; species Micromonospora fluostatini. The sequence continues at coordinate 6,856,927 of NZ_CP191251.1, read as the reverse complement.
GACCTCCTCCAGGATGTGCGAACTGAACAGGATCGTCCGGCCGGCGTCACCGAGCCGGTGCAGCAGCTCCATCATGTGCAGCCGCTGCCGCGGGTCCATCCCGTTGAACGGCTCGTCGAGCAGGAGCACCTGCGGGTCGTGCACCAGCGCCGCGGCGACCCGGGTCCGCTGCCGCATCCCCTTCGAGTACGTGCCGATCCGCCGGTCCTGCGCGCCCTCCAGCTCGACCAGGCCGATCGCCCGGCGGGCCGCGGCGGCCGGGTCGGGCAGCCCGTGCAGCTTCGCGCTGGCCAGCACGAACTCGTACGCGCTGAGGAAACTGTGCACGGCCTCCCGTTCGGTGACCAGCCCGAGCCGCCGGTACACCTGCGGGTTGCGCCAGATCCGCGTCCCGTCCAGGGTGACCGTGCCCCGGGACGGGGCGAGGAACCCGGCCATCATGTGCAGCAGGGTGGTCTTGCCGGCGCCGTTCGGGCCGAGCAGCCCGGTCACCCCGGCACCGAGGTTCATCGTGACGTCGTTGACCGCGACCACGTTGCCGTACCACTTGGAGACCCCGGCGAGGCTCAGCGCGCTGGTCGCGCGGGCCGTCGGGGCGCCGGCCCCGGTCGTGTCCACCTGGTCGGTCACGCTCATCGGGTGGCCACCTTCCGGTATCGCAGCAGCAGCAACAGGACGGCGACGGCCACCAGGGCGACCGTGGCGACCGCGTAGAGCGGGCCGAAGCCGCCGATCGGCGGGCCGCTGGATCCCTCGAAGACCAGCAGGTCGCCCAGCGCCCACGCCCCGGTGGCGCCCACCAGCGTCGACGGGGAGGCGAGGAAGGCCAGCTCGTTGACCGTCTGGGACGGCATGATCGACAGGATGCCGACGATCGGGGTGGTCATCAGGAAGACCGCCACGATGCCGCCGGCGGCGAAGGCCCGCTTGCCGGTGAGCGAGGAGATCAGCAGCCCGATCGAGGCGAAGACCACCGCCCAGAGCCCGGCGTAGAGCAGCCCCGGCAGCAGGTCCAGCAGCTCGTTCCAGACCCCGCGTATCCCGTCGTCGGTGGTGAACGCCGCGCCGAGGAACATCACCAGTTGCGGGCCGCCGAGCAGCAGCCAGAGCGCGGTGACCAGGGCCAGCAGCTTGGCCAGCGCGTAGTCCTCGCGGGGCAGCGGGCGGGAGAAGTACAGCGGCAGCACCCCGCTGAGCAGGTCCCGGGAGACCAGCTCGGGGGCGACCACCGCGACGAAGAAGATGACCATCCAGCTCATCCGGTCGGCGAACTGGGCGTAGGTCATCACGACCTCGCCGATCTGGGTACGCACGGCGGTGATCCCGGCCGCGGCGATGGCCACCACGCCCACCACCAGCCAGGGGAAGATCTTGGCCTTGGCGCTGCGGCCCAGGCCGAACGCGGTACGCAGCCCGTGCAGGTAGAGCGCGCCGAAGACGTGCCGACGCCCCAGCCGGGGCCCGGTGTACCGCTGGTAGCCGATGTCGTGGATGACGCCGGTCGGCTCAGACATGGCTGGGCTCCCTCGGGGCGAACAGCTCGGCCACCCGGTGCCGGCGCTGGTCCAGCCGGTGCAGCGGCAGGTCCAGCTCGGCGACGGCGCCGAGGATCAGGTCGTAGGTGTCGTCGTCGGCGAGCGGGACGAGCAGCATCCGCCCGTCCCGGCTCACCGGCAGCTCCAGCGCGGCGAGCCGGGCGGCCAGCAGGTCCGTACCCTCGCTGACCTCGACCGCGAGCACGTCGGTGGCGGAGGTCATGGCGGCGATGTGGTCGGCGCGCAGCAGCCGGCCGCCGTCGATCGCGACCAGCGTGTCGCAGATCCGTTCCACCTCGCCGAGCAGGTGCGAGCAGACCAGCACGGAGATGCCGAACTCGGTGCCGATCCGGTGGATCAGCGCGAGCATCGCGTCCCGGCCCGCCGGGTCCAGCCCGTTGGTCGGCTCGTCGAGCAGCAGCAGGTCCGGGTCGTGCACCAGGGCCTGGGCCAGTTTCACCCGCTGTTTCATGCCGGTGGAGTAGCCGCCGACGGCCCGGTGCCGTTCCTCGTGCAGGCCCACGTGCCGCAGCGCCTCGGAGGCGCGTTCCCGGGCGACGGTGGGCGGCAGGCCGCTGATCCGGCCCAGGTGGGTGACCAGCTCGGCGGCGGAGAGGTCCGGCGGCAGGGCGTCGTGCTCGGGCATGTACCCCACCCGGGCCCGCACGGCGGCGGGGTCGGTGGTCGGGTCGAGGCCGAGCACCCGGACCTGCCCACTGGAGGGTTCGAGCAGGCCGAGCAGGATCTTGATCAGTGTCGACTTCCCGGCGCCGTTGGCGCCGACCAGGCCGATGATCCCCGGCTCGACCGCGACGGTCAGGTCGGCCAGGGCGGTGACCCCACCCCCGTACGTCTTCGTCAGCGACTCGGTCGCGATCAGTGTCACGTCGCTCAGCGTAGGGACCCGGGGCCATCGGGGCATCGGGAAACACCCGGGGGAACCCCCTGATTCCGCGCTCCGGCAGCTCGGGGTCGCCACCCACCACCCGGCGTACGGGGCCGGGCGGCGGCGACCGCGACGGACGGTGGCCGGCGGCGGTGGGGGTGCGGCCCGGGGTGGGGAGTGGCGCTCTCGACCGATCGGCGGTCGGCTGAGAAACTGTGTGCCCGGCGGCGATGAGCCTGTGCGCCGGCCGGCGATCTGGGAGGGTGGCGGATGAGCAACGGGTGGGTGCTGCCCGACGAGGTGCTCCGGGACGCGCCGGCGTACACGCCGCGCCCGGGTGAGCTGGCCGACCTGGAGCTGCTGCTGACCGGGGCGTACGCACCGCTGACCGGCTTCATGACCCGCGCCGACCTGGTCTCGATCAGCCGCCGGGGCCGGCTGGCCGACGGTACGCCGTGGCCGGTGCCGGTGGCGTTGCAGATCCCGACGGCGCTCGCCCAGGGGCTGGACGTGACCGACCCCGCGCGGCGGCTGCTGGTGCTCGCCGACGCGGAGGGCGCCCCGGTGGCGACGCTGGACGTCACCGACGTCTGGACGGTCCGCGACGGGATCGCCGGTGCCGGCGGGACGGTGCGCCGGCTCGGCGACGGCGGGCACGGCCCGTTCCAGCGGCTGCGCCGCGACCCCGAGGAGGTACGCGCGCTGCTGCCCCCGGGCCGGGTGCTCGGCGTCGTCGCCGACCGGCCGCTGCACCGCCCCCAGCTCGCCCAGATCGCGCACGCGGTACGGACCCTCGGCGCGCACCTGCTGGTGCTGATCCCGGTCAGCGAGCAGCCCACCGGCGGGCTGCCGTCCGAGGCGCTGGTGCGCAGCGTCTTCGCCGCCCGGGACCGGATGCCGCCGGCCACCATCGTCACGGTGCCGCTGGCCCGGCGGCGGGACGAGATCAGCGACGCCCTGCTGCGCGCCCGGGTCGCCGCCGCGTACGGGGTCACCCACCTGCTCTCCACCGGCGAGTCGCTCTCCGGTGCCGGGCTGCGGGTGCTGGTCCCCCGGGAGCTGGCGTACGACAACCGGGACGGGCAGTGGCGCTGGCGCGACGACATCCCGCCGCGCAACCGGCGGCTGGCCTTCACCCAGCAGGAGATCGACGACCACCTGGACCGGGGCTTCCCGCTGCCCGAGTGGCACACCCCACCGGCGGTGGCGAAGGAGCTGACCCGGGCCCGTCCGCCCCGGCGGTACCGGGGTCTGGTGGTCTTCTTCACCGGGTTCTCCGGCTCCGGGAAGTCGACCGTCGCCCGGGGCCTGGCCGACGTGCTGCGCGAGCAGGGCGACCGGACCATCACCCTGCTCGACGGGGACGTGGTGCGCCGGGAGCTCTCCGCCGGGCTGACCTTCAGCAAGGCCGACCGGGACCTCAACGTCCGCCGGATCGGCTGGGTGGCCGCCGAGATCGCCCGGCACCGGGGCGTCGCCGTCTGCTGCCCGATCGCGCCGTACGCGCAGGCCCGCGCGACCGCCCGGGAGATGGCGCTGGCGGCCGGCGCCGGTTTCCTGCTGGTCCACGTGGCCACCCCGATCGAGGTGTGCGAGCAGCGCGACCGCAAGGGTCTGTACGCGCGGGCGCGGGCCGGTCTGCTCACCGGGATGACCGGCGTCGACGACCCGTACGAGGTGCCGACCGACGCGGAGCTGGTCCTCGACACCTCCACCGGGACGGTGGACGAGGCGGTGGAGGCGGTCATGCACCTGCTGACCGAGACCGGCTGGGTGGAGCCGCGCCTGCAACCGGCCTGACGGCCCGCGCCCCGGCGACCGGCCACGGATCGTCCGGCGGTCCGATGTGGACAGCGGAACACGCACCACCGGCCGACCACTCGGGGGCGCGGACCGGTCGTTCAGCCCACTACCACCCCCACCTCCTGCGCGCTACTGTTCGCACCTGTTGAAACGCGTCCGTACGCGTGACATTCGTGGGGGTGTGGATGCTGGCACGGCAGCGGCAGAGCGCGATCCTGGACCGGGTCCGCACGGCGGGCGGGGTCCGGGTCGGCGAGTTGGCCGCCGCGTTCGGCGTCTCCGACATGACCATCAGACGGGACCTGGAGACCCTGCACGACCGGGGGCTGCTGGCCAAGGTGCACGGCGGCGCCACGGTGACCGGGGCCGGCTCGACCGACGAGCCCGGTTTCCGCGCCAAGTCGGTACGCCAGCTCCCGGAGAAGGAAGCCATCGCGGCGCGGGCGGCCGGGCTGGTCCGGCCGGGCGCGGCGGTCGCGCTCTCCGCCGGTACGACCACCGCGGCGCTGGCCCGCCGGCTGGTCGACGTACCCGGGTTGACGGTGGTGACCAACTCGCTACCGGCGGTGGAGATCCTGCACGCCGGGGGCCGGTCGGACCAGACCGTGATCCTCACCGGCGGGGTGCGGACCCCGTCCGACGCCCTGGTCGGGCCGCTGGCCGTGACGGCGATCCGCTCGCTCCACCTCGACCTGCTCTTCCTCGGCGTGCACGGGATCAGCGAGCGGGCCGGGTTCACCACCCCCAACCTGATGGAGGCGGAGACCGACCGCGCCCTGGTCGCGGCGGCCGACCGCCTGGTGGTGCTCGCCGACCACACCAAGTGGGGGACGGTGGGCATCTCCTCCATCGTCCCGCTCTCCTCGGCGCACGTGCTGGTCAGCGACGACCGGCTGACGCCGGAGGCCCGCCGGCTGCTCAGCGACGAGGTGGGTGAGCTGATGATCGTGCCGGCCGGACCGGGCCGGGCGACGGACGGAGGGACGACCGGGTGAAGCGGACGAGCATCGAGCTGGCCGACGGCCGCGAGCTGATCTACTTCGACGAGCGGGACGACGCGGTCCGGGACCAGCCGGACCGACGGGACCTGCCGCCCCCGTCCCCCGCCTCGCAACTGCGGTACGACCCGCTGACCGACGAGTGGGTGGCGCTGGCGGTGCACCGGCAGACCCGCACCTTCCTGCCGCCGGCCGACCAGTGCCCGCTCTGTCCCGCCACCCCGTCCTGGGCCGGCGAGATCCCCGCACCGGCGTACGACGTGGCGGTCTTCGAGAACCGGTTCCCCGCGTTCGGTCAACGGATCGCCGACGAGCCCACCGAGATCACCCCGTACACGCCGGTCCGGCCCGGCCAGGGGCGGTGCGAGGTGGTGTGCTTCACCGACGACCACCACACCTCCTTCGCCCAGCTGCCGCCACGGCGGGTCCGTACCGTGCTGGACGCCCTCGCCGACCGGACCGCCGCCCTGGGTGAGCTGCCCGGCGTGGAGCAGGTGTTCTGCTTCGAGAACCGGGGCGTGGAGATCGGCGTGACGCTGCACCACCCGCACGGGCAGGTCTACGGGTACCCGTTCCTGACCCCCCGGACCCGGAGCATGCTGGCCGCCGCCCGCCGGCACGCCGAGGCCACCGGCGGGCGGAACCTCCACGCCGACGTGCTCGCCGCCGAACGCGCCGCCGGGGACCGGGTGGTCGCCGCCAACGAGCACTGGACGGCGTACGTCCCGGCGGCGGCCCGCTGGCCCTTCGAGGTGCACCTCGCGCCGCACCGGGTGGTACCCGACCTGCCGGCGCTCACCGACGCCGAACGGGACGCCTTCGGGCCGCTCTACCTGGACCTGCTGGGCCGCTTCGACCGGCTCTTCGAGGTGCCCATGCCGTACATCTCGGCCTGGTACCAGGCCCCGGTCCGGCTGGAACGCGAGCTGGCGTACCTGCACCTGCAACTGTTCAGCATCCGGCGGGCGGCGGACAAGCTGAAGTACCTGGCCGGCTCGGAGTCGGCGATGGGTGTCTTCATCAACGACGTCGCCCCGGAACGCGCCGCCGACCTGCTCCGCGCCGCCGGCCGGTAAGGAAGGGCCCCCTGTTAACGCCTGGGGTAGAGCAGGGGCCCCTTCTTAACACCCGGGGCCGGGCGCGAGGGCGAGTGGCATGCGCTGGCGCGGGGCAGACAGGGCGAAGGGGCAGACAGGGCGCGGGGGGCCCGGGACAGGGCCCCCCGCAGGGAAGGGACGGCTGGCTGTGCTCGACAGCCGGGAAGGCTGGCTGATCGGCACTCGTGCCGCGAGGCGACCGCGGTCAACCTTCCTGGACGCGACTGGCATCACGTCCATCCAGCTCAACGATCCATCACCGGACCGGTGACGCCGACGGGCCCACCGGCGCGGTGCGGCCGGTGGACCCGTCGGTACGCGGTACGGAGATCAGGCGGCGAGCTTGCGCGCCAGGTTCTCGTCCAGGGTGTTCATGAACTCGTCGGTGGTCTGCCACGGGGCGTCGCGCGAGATGAGCAGCGCGAGGTCCTTGGTCATCTGGCCGGCCTCGACGGTGTCGACGATGACCTGCTCCAGGGTGGTGGCGAACTCGGTGACCGCCGGGGTCCCGTCCAGCTTGCCCCGGTGGGCCAGGCCCCGGGTCCAGGCGTAGATGGAGGCGATCGGGTTGGTCGAGGTCTTCTCGCCCTTCTGGTACTGCCGGTAGTGCCGGGTGACCGTGCCGTGGGCGGCCTCGGCCTCGACGGTCCGGCCGTCCGGGGAGAGCAGGACGGAGGTCATCAGGCCGAGCGAGCCGAAACCCTGCGCGACGGTGTCGGACTGCACGTCACCGTCGTAGTTCTTGCAGGCCCAGACGTAGCCGCCCTCCCACTTCAGGGCGGCGGCGACCATGTCGTCGATCAGCCGGTGCTCGTAGGTGATGCCGGCGGCGTCGAACTCGGTCTTGAACTCGCTCTCGAAGACCTCGGCGAAGATGTCCTTGAACCGGCCGTCGTACGCCTTGAGGATGGTGTTCTTGGTCGACAGGTAGACCGGGTAGCCCCGGTCCAGGCCGTACCGGAACGAGGCGCGGGCGAAGTCCCGGATCGACTCGTCGTAGTTGTACATGCCCATCGCGATGCCGCCGCCGGGGAAGTTGGCGACCTCCATCTCGACCGGCTGCGAGCCGTCGGCCGGGGTGTAGGTGATGGTCACCGTACCCGGGCCGGGGACCACGAAGTCGCTGGCCTTGTACTGGTCGCCGTGGGCGTGCCGGCCGATGATGATCGGCTTGGTCCAGCCCGGCACCAGGCGGGGCACGTTCGACATGATGATCGGCTCACGGAAGACGACGCCGCCGAGGATGTTGCGGATGGTGCCGTTCGGCGACCGCCACATCTTCTTCAGGCCGAACTCCTCCACCCGGGCCTCGTCCGGAGTGATGGTGGCGCACTTGACGCCGACGCCGTGCTCCTTGATCGCGTTGGCGGCGTCGATGGTCACCTGGTCGTCGGTGGCGTCACGGTGCTGGATCGAGAGGTCGTAGTAGTGCAGGTCGACGTCGAGGTAGGGCAGGATCAGCTGCTCCCGGATCTGCTTCCAGATGATCCGGGTCATCTCGTCGCCGTCGAGCTCCACGACCGGGTTGTTTACCTTGATCTTCGCCATCGGCCGGCGCTCCTCTCGGGGGACACGTGCTCAAGCAGTACGAGCGTACTGGAAACGGGCCGGCACCCCCCACCCACCCTCACCACCGGGAGACGCCGCCCACCACCACCCTGCCCTCCACCCCCCGGCCCCGTCTCGTCGAGCAGGGGATTCGCGTCCGGAAAACCGCGCCGCGTGACGCAGCCCCCTTGACCGCCGAGGCAGCCCGGGAAATCGCCGAGGGGCGGGCCGGCGCGGAGCCGGCCCGCCCCTCGGCGGTGTCGGTGGATCACATGGTGGCGACGTCCGCCTGCTTGGCGCGGACCGCCTCGGCGGCCTCCTTGAGGCTGGCCAGCTCGTCGGCGTCCAGGTCGGTCTCGACGACCCGCTTGACGCCCTCGGCCCCGATCGCCGCCTCGACGCCCAGGTAGACGCCGGAGATGCCGTACTCGCCGTCGACCCAGGCGCAGACCGGCATGACCTCGCCGGAGTCCTCCGCGACGGCCTTCGCCATCCGGGCCGCGGCGGCCGACGGGGCGTAGTACGCCGAGCCGGTCTTGAGCAGCGCGACCACCTCGGCGCCGCCGTTGCGGGTCTTGACCACCAGCTCCTCGATCTGCTCGGCCGGCATGGCGTCACGCAGCGGGGCACCGTTCACCGTGCTCTGCGACGGCACCGGGACCATGGTGTCGCCGTGCGACCCGAGGGTGAGCGTCTTCACCGACTTCACCGGCACGCTCAGCGCCTCGGCGACGAAGTTGGTGAACCGGGCGGTGTCCAGCATGCCGGCCTGGCCGAGCACCCGGTTGCGCGGGAACTGGGTGGCGATCTGGGCCAGCGCGGTCATCTCGTCGAGCGGGTTGGAGACCACGATGACGACCGCGTTCGGGGCGTACTTGGCGACGTTCTCGGAGACCTGGCGGACGATCTTGGCGTTGGTCTCCAGCAGGTCCATCCGGCTCATGCCCGGCTTACGGGGCAGACCAGCGGTGATCACCACGACGTCCGAGCCCTCGATGGCCTCGTAGCCCTCGCCGTTCGGGCCGGTGGTGGCACCGACGATCTTGGTCTCGAAGCCCTCGATCGCCCGCGACTGGTTGAGGTCCAGTGCGAGACCTGCGGGCTTGCCCTCCACGATGTCGGTGATGACGACGGTGTCGAAGACGTCGTACTCGGCCAGGCGCTGCGCGGTGGTGGAGCCGTAGAAGCCGGCCCCGACGACAGTGACCTTCTTACCCATGGTCGTCCCACTCCCTGATACCAGTCGGTTTTCCGGACCGTATCAGTCATCCTGGCACCGAGCAGGCCAGGGGCGGACGCATATGACGTGGCCGGCACCACTCTCGGTCAAGAAGGGGCCCCTGCTCTGCGGAATGCGTTGACAGGGGGCCCTTCCTTACCGCTGTTCGGCGCGCTCGACGACGTTGGTGAGAAGCATGGCCCGGGTCATCGGGCCGACCCCGCCGGGCATCGGGGCGAGCGCCCCGGCGACCTCGGCGACCTCCGGATCCACGTCACCGGTGTACCGGCCCTTGCCGTCCGGGCCGATGACCCGGGTGATGCCGACGTCGACCACGACCGCGCCGGGCCGGATCATGTCGGCGGTGAGCAGGCCGGGCACCCCGGCCGCGACGATCACGATGTCCGCCGCCCGGGTGTGCGCGGCCAGGTCCAGGGTGCCGGTGTGGCAGAGGGTCACCGTGGCGTTCTCGCTGCGCCGGGTGAGCAGCAGACCGAGCGGCCGGCCCACCGTGTTGCCCCGGCCGACCAGCGCCACCTTCGCGCCGCGCAGCGGCACGTCGTACCGGCGGAGCAGCTCGACGATGCCGCGCGGGGTGCAGGGCAGCGGGGCGTCGTACCCGAGCACCAGCCGGCCCAGGTTGATGGGGTGCAGCCCGTCGGCGTCCTTGTCCGGGTCGATCAGCTCCAGCGCCCGCTGGGTGTCCAGGTGCGCCGGCAGCGGCAACTGGACGATGTACCCGTGGCAGGCCGGGTCGGCGTTCAGCTCGGCCAGGACCGCGTCCACCTGCTCCTGGGTGGCGTCGGCGGGCAGTTCCCGGCGGATCGAGGCGATGCCCACCTCGGCGCAGTCACGGTGCTTGCCGTTGACGTACGCCTGGGAGCCGGGGTCGGCGCCCACCAGGACCGTACCCAGTCCCGGGGTGATGCCGCGCTCCGCCAGGGCCTTGACCCGCGTCCGCAGCTCGTCCTTGATCTCTGCCGCTGTCGCCTTGCCGTCCAGAACCGTCGCCGTCACGACTCCGATCGTCTCACGTCCGACGGGCACGCCCGCGACGACCCGGCAGACGGGACCGCCGCCGGCCAGGGCCACCGGGGCCGACCGGAGCAGCCGGCAGGGACGGACCGCCCGGCAGATGCCCGACCGCCCGGCACCCCGGGGCGCGGTCGCGCGCCGTGGGGTGCCGGGCGGTGTGCTCGTGCGCCGGGATCAGTGGAAGAAGTGCCGGGTGCCGGTGAGGTACATGGTGAGGCCGGCCTCCTTGGCCGCGGCGACGACCTCCTCGTCACGGATCGAGCCGCCCGGCTGCACCACCGCGCGTACCCCGGCGTCAGCGAGGATCTTGAGGCCGTCGGCGAAGGGGAAGAACGCGTCCGAGGCGGCCACCGCGCCCCGGGCCCGGTCCGCACCGGCCCGGCTGACCGCCAGGTTCGCCGAGTCGACCCGGTTGACCTGGCCCATGCCCACCCCGACGGTCGCCCCGTCGGTGGCGAGCAGGATCGCGTTGCTCTTCACCGACCGCACCGCCCGCCAGGCGAAGACCAGGTCACGCAGGAGCGCCTCGTCGGCCGCCTCCCCGGTGGCCAGCCGCCAGGTGGTCGGGTCGTCGCCGGCCGCGTCCACCCGGTCGGCCATCTGCACCAGCACCCCGCCGCTGACCTGCCGCCACTCGGCCGACGCCGGGCTCCAGGCCGGCGCGCGCAGCAGCCGCAGGTTCTTCCTGGCGCGCAGCACGTCCAGCGCGCCGGCCTCGAACTCCGGCGCCACCAGGACCTCGGTGAAGATCTCCGAGACCTGCTCGGCCAGCGCGACGGTGACCGGCCGGTTGACCGCGATCACCCCGCCGTAGGCGCTCACCGGGTCGCAGGCGTGCGCCTTGCGGTGCGCCTCGGCGACGTCCGCGCCGACCGCGATGCCGCACGGGTTGGCGTGCTTGATGATCGCCACGGCCGGCTGGTCGGCGAAGTCGTTCGCCGCCCGCCAGGCGGCGTCCGCGTCGACGTAGTTGTTGTACGACATCTCCTTGCCGTGCAACTGCTCCGCCTGGGCCAGCCCCACCGGGGAGCCCGGGTCGGTGTAGAGCGCCGCCGCCTGGTGCGGGTTCTCCCCGTACCGCAGGGCGCGGTCGGGACGCAGGGCCAGCCCGGCGAAGGCCGGCCACTCCAGGTCGGCCGGGGCAAGCTGGACGGCGCACCAGTTCGCCACCGCGACGTCGTACTCGGCGATGTCGGCGAAGGCCCGCGCGGCCAGCGCCCGACGCTGGGTCAGGGTGAACCCACCGTCGCCGAGGGCGGCCAGCACCGCCGGGTACGCGGCCGGGTCGGTGACCACCGCGACCGAGGCGTGGTTCTTCGCGGCGGCCCGGACCATGGCGGGCCCGCCGATGTCGATCTGCTCCACGCACTCCTCCACGCCAGCGCCGGAGGCGACCGTGGCCTGGAACGGGTAGAGGTTGGAGACCAGCAGGTCGATGCCGGCGATGCCGTGCTCGTCGAGCTGGGCGGCGTGGCTCTCCTTGCGCAGGTCGGCGAGGAGGCCGCCGTGGATCTTCGGGTGCAGGGTCTTCACCCGGCCGTCGAGGATCTCCGGGAAACCGGTCACCGTCTCCACCGCGGTCACCGGCACCCCGGCCGCCGCGATCGTCGCCGCGGTGCTGCCGGTCGAGACGATCTCCACCCCGGCGTCGTGCAGGGCCGTGGCCAGCTCGACCAGACCGCTCTTGTCGTAGACGCTGACCAGCGCCCGCCGGATCGGGCGGCGCTGGTCCGCAGTGGCACTCACGGTACGGTGACCTTTCTTCCGGTGATCGTCCAACCACGGCGGACCAACCGACCGACCTGCTCGACGAGCTGACCGCGTTCGGCTTCCTTGATCCGCTCGGTGAGCGTCTCCTCGTCGTCGCCGTCGAGCACCGGCACCGCGACCTGCGCGACGATCGGACCGGTGTCCATCCCGGCGTCGACGAAGAAGAGGGTGGCCCCGGTGACCTTGACGCCGTAGGCGAGCGCGTCCCGGGGGCCGTGGATGCCGGGGAACGCCGGCAGCAGCGTGTTGTGCGTGTTCAGGTACCGGTCGCCGAAGGCGGCCAGGAAGCGCGGCCCGACCAGCTTGAGGAAGCCGGCCGAGACGACCAGGTCCGGCTTGTGCTCGGCGACCTGCGCGGTGAGCGCGGCGTCCCAGTCCTCACGGGTGGGGTGGTCCTTCACCCGCTCGACGAAGGTCGGCACCCCGACGGCGGCGGCCCGGTCCAGGCCGGCGATGCCGTCCCGGTCGGCGCCGACGGCGACCACCCGGGCGCCGTACGCCGGGTCGGCGCAGGCGTCCAGGAGCGCCTGGAGGTTGCTGCCGGAGCCGGAGACGAGGACGACGAGACGGGCGGCGGACGCGGGGTCGGTCACGCGGTCACCATATCGGGCGCGACGCGAGGTCCGTCGGCTGGGCGGACGACGTCGGCACCCCCCGAATGTCGCAGCGACCAGGTACGCTGCCGGTCGCTCGGTATCCGACGTGGTGCGGTCCCGCTCCCGTGCTGCGCGCTCGGTGTCCTGGCGCGACCATGGTTCCGGTGGGACCCACGTGATGGTCCCGGTGGGGCCCACGTCATGGTTCCGGTGGAACCCACGTACTGACAGTCACCAGCCAAGGAGCAGTCCGACATGCAGCCCGGCAACCCCGGTCAGGATCCGTACGGCCAGCAGCCCTCGTCGGGCCAGCCCTACGGCCAGCAGCCCACCTCGGGGCAACCGTACGGCCAGCAGCCCACCTCGGGCCAGCCGTACGGCCAGCAGCCCTACGGCCAGCCCGACCCGTACGCCCCGCCGCCGCAGGCGCCGTACGGCCAGCCGGACCCGTACGGGCAGCAGCCCGGGTACGGCGCCCCCACCTACCCGAACGCGGGGTACCCGCAGCCGGCCGGGCAGAACAACACCCTCGGTCTGCTGGCGATGATCCTCGGCATCGCGTCCATCCCGCTGGCCTGCTGCTACATGGGCATCCCGCTGGGCATCGCCGGCCTGGTGCTCGGCTTCCTCGGCAAGCAGAAGGCCGACCAGGGGCAGGCCGCCAACGGCGGTCAGGCCAAGGCCGGTCTGATCTGCGGCGGGATCGGCATCGTGCTCGGCATCCTCCAGATCATCGCGATCGTGGTGCTGAACGTGAACGCGCCGACCGGCGTCTGAGTCCACACCGACCGCGCAAGGGGCGTCCCGGCTCGTCCGGGGCGCCCCTTGCGCGCTCCGCCGCTGGGCACACGGTCACGCGCACCGCGCGGGACGCGCATTCCCGCCACCACGCGGGACGCGGGTCACCGCTGGGCGCGGCCTCGGCTCTGGGTGAGGGCTCGGGTGGCCGCGGCACCGAGCACCGCGCCGACGGCGACGACGGCCGTGGTCACGGCGGCCACCTGCCAGGGCACCGGGCCGATCTCGGCGAGCCGACCGGCCCCCAGCGAGCCGCCGGAGACCAGCGCCGCCGCCGCCAGCACCACGCCGGCCACCGGCCCGGCCAGCGCGGCCGGACCGAGCAGCGCCGGCCAGCCGAGCCGGTGCCGGTCCTCGGTGCCCGCCCGGCCGGAGCCGGGCCGCTCCCCGGCCGCCCGCAGCAGCCGGCGGGCCAGCAGCCAGCCCGCCGCCATCGCGGCGAGGACCGGCACCGCGAGCAGCGCCGCGCCGAACCCGTCCACCGGGCCGCTGGGCAGCCCGGCCAGCAACGGGATGGCCGGCAGCCCACCGACCGACACCTCGCTGGTCCGGACCACGGTGCCGGTACCGACGGCGAAGCCGGGGCCGAGCAGGTAACTGATGGACCAGACGGTCGCGTTCGGCGCGTAGCCGAGGCTGACCAGGGTGACCCCGGCCTGCCCGGCCACCCCGGTCCGGTAGGCCCCGATCATGTCGGCGGCGTCCCCGCCGCCGGTCGCCACCGCCAGTCCGGCCGCGCCGCCCCCCGCCGCCAGCAGCAGCAGCGCGGCGACCAGGCCGGTCCGGATCCCGTCCCGCACCACCGGCGGCACGCGGTCGGCCAGCAGGCCGGTCACGTCCGTGGTCCGGGCCGCCCCGACCAGCGCCGCGAGGGTGCCGAAGGCGGCGAGGGTGAGCCCGGCCCGCACCGGTGACGCCCGTACCTCGCCGGTGCCGGCCAGCGCCGCCGCGAGCGCGCCGAGCAGGCCGTACCCGATGCCGACCGCGACGGCCACGGTGACCGTCTGTCGGGGCGAACGGCCGTTGCGGGCGCCGATCGCCCGGCTGGCGTGCACCCCGGCCCGGACCAGCCGCCAGGCCGCCAGCGCGGTCAGCACCAGGGGGGCGAGGTGCAGCGGGCCGGCCGGGGTGGCCAGCGGCACGCCGTGCCCGAGCAGCCAGCCGGCCAGCCCGGCGAGCAGCGCCCCGGCGACGGCGGCGGCGTCCTCGCTGAGCTGGGCCAGCCCGAGCACCAGCGCCACCGGCAGGTACGAGGTGAGCGCGGCCCAGCCGGCGGCGACCCCGGCGGCGAGGGCGAGCGGGGCCCGGCGGGGTGGTCGGGGCCCGCCGCGCCGGGGCGCGGGCACCCGCCGGTCCCGCCCGGCAGGGTCGACCGGCCGGGCTCCGGCGTTCACGCCGGTGGAGCGGCGGGGCTGGTCAGGGGGGACGGAGGACATCGGCTCTACTCTGGCATGTCGCGCGCCGGTCGGCAGTCCGGTATCTCCCGCGACGCCAACTCCGCCCCCGAAAAGGCGGCGGTCCACCACCCGGCGGGCAGTTCCGCGATCCCTCCGCCCGCCGTACGGATCCGGTTTAGCCTCGGCCCAGGACGCGACCGTCACCGTCGCGGCACCGACCGCTCGGAGGAAGCCGTGAACGCTCCGTATCCACCGTCGCCGCCACCGGCCGCGGGCCGGGACCGTACGACGCTCTGGGGTGTGCTGGGCATCGTCCTCGGCCTGCTCTGCTGCGGGATCCTCGGCATCCTCTTCGGGTACTTGTCGATCCGGGACGCCAAGCGGTACGGGCAGTCGCCGGTCCTGGGCTACCTGGCGATCACCTTCGGCGTGATCAACATTATCGGGAGCTGGATCCTCCGGTCCACCGGCAACTACCCGTTCGGGAACGACTGAGCAGGAGACGAGCGGGCAGGACCGGGGTCAGGGGGCCGGGGCCGGAGACGACCGGGGCACGACGGTGGGCCGGAGACGACCGAGGGAGCCGACCACAACGGTCGGCTCCCTCGCGGCGCGGTCGTACCCGCTCAGGCGGACATGATCTCCCGCATCAGCTTGGCGGTCTCGGTCGGCGTCTTGCCGACCTTCACGCCGACCGCCTCCAGCGCCTCCTTCTTCGCCTCGGCGGTGCCCGCCGAGCCGGAGATGATCGCGCCGGCGTGCCCCATGGTCTTGCCGGGGGGCGCGGTGAAGCCGGCGATGTAGCCGACCACCGGCTTGGTCACGTTGGCCTTGATGAAGTCGGCGGCCCGCTCCTCGGCGTCGCCGCCGATCTCACCGATCAT
Source organism: Micromonospora fluostatini (assembly GCF_050410825.1). Lineage (NCBI taxonomy): Bacteria > Bacillati > Actinomycetota > Actinomycetes > Micromonosporales > Micromonosporaceae > Micromonospora > Micromonospora fluostatini. The sequence goes on along the minus strand of NZ_CP191251.1, from coordinate 6,841,361 downwards.
CACGATGGCGTCGGTGTCCGGGTCGGCCTCGAACGCGGCCAGCGCGTCGATGTGGGTGGTGCCGATGATCGGGTCACCGCCGATGCCGACGCAGGTGGAGAAGCCGATGTCGCGCAGCTCGTACATCATCTGGTAGGTCAGCGTGCCGCTCTTGCTGACCAGGCCGATCCGGCCGGCGCCGGTGATGTCGGCCGGGATGATGCCGGCGTTGGAGGCCCCCGGGGAGGCGATGCCGGGGCAGTTCGGGCCGATGATCCGGGTCTGCTCGCCCTTGGCCACGTTGTACGCCCAGAAGGCGGCGGTGTCGTGCACCGGCACGCCCTCGGTGATCACCACGGCCAGCGGGATGCCGGCGTCGATCGCCTCGACCACCGCGCCCTTGGTGAACTGCGGCGGCACGAAGATGACCGTGACGTCGGCCCCGGTCTCCTTCATCGCGTCCGCCACCGAGGCGAAGACCGGCAGCTCGGTACCGTCGAAGTCGACGGTCTGCCCCGCCTTGCGCGGGTTGACGCCGCCGACGACGGTGGTGCCGGCCGCGAGCATCCGCCGGGTGTGCTTGGACCCCTCGGAGCCGGTCATCCCCTGCACGATGACCTTCGAGTCCTTGGTCAGCCAGATAGCCATCTCAGTTCCCCGCAGCCGCCAGCTCGGCGGCCCGCTCGGCCGCGCCGTCCATGGTGTCGACCCGCTGCACCAGCGGGTTGTTCGCGCCGTCGAGGATCGCCCGACCGGCCTCGGCGTTGTTGCCGTCGAGCCGGACGACGAGGGGCTTGGTGACCTTCTCGCCCCGCTGCTCCAGCAGCGCCAGCGCCTGCACGATACCGTTGGCGACCTCGTCGCAGGCGGTGATTCCGCCGAAGACGTTGACGAAGACGCTGCGCACGGCCGGGTCGGAGAGCACGATCTCCAGGCCGTTGGCCATCACCGCGGCGCTCGCGCCGCCGCCGATGTCGAGGAAGTTCGCCGGCTTGACGTCGCCGTGCCGCTCACCGGCGTACGCGACCACGTCGAGGGTGGACATGACCAGGCCCGCGCCGTTGCCGATGATGCCGACCTCGCCGTCGAGCTTGACGTAGTTGAGGTCCTTCTCCTTGGCGGCCTGCTCCAGCGGGTCCACGGCGGCCTGGTCGACCAGCGCCTCGTGGTCGGGGTGCCGGAACGCGGCGTTCTCGTCCAGGGTGACCTTGGCGTCGAGCAGCAGCAGCCCGCCGTCCTTGGTCGTGGCCAGCGGGTTCACCTCGACCAGCGTGGCGTCCTCGGCGACGAAGGCCTGCCAGAGCTTGACCGCGACGTCGACGACCTGATCGGCGACCTCGGCGGGGAAGCCGGCGGCGGTGACGATCTCCCGCGCCTTGGCCTCGTCCACGCCGGTGACCGCGTCGATCGGGGCCTTGACGACCCGCTCCGGGGTCTCGGCCGCGACCTGCTCGATGTCCATGCCGCCGGCGACGCTGGCGATGCAGAGGAAGGTGCGGTTCGCCCGGTCGAGCAGGTACGAGAAGTAGTACTCCTCGGCCACGTCCGCGGTCACGGTGATCATGACCTTGTGGACCGTGTGCCCCTTGATGTCCATGCCCAGGATGTCGGTGGCACGGGCCACCGTCTCCTCGGCGCCCTCGGCGAGCTTGACGCCACCGGCCTTGCCCCGGCCGCCGACCTTCACCTGCGCCTTGACAACCACCCGACCGCCGAGGCGTTCGGCGATCGCGCGGGCCTCCTCCGGGGTCGTGGCGACGCCGCCGGCGAGCACGGGCAAACCGTGCCGCTCGAACAGGTCCCGCCCCTGGTACTCGTACAGGTCCACGATTGCGCGTCCCGTCCCGTCTCCGCGGCGCGCCGTCGCGCCGCCACCAGCGTTGTGGAAAACATCTTGACGCCTGTCATCAGTTGAAGCAGGCCATTGGCGCAGCCTAGCGAGGCGGACGGCACCGGCAACCGAGCGGGTACACGGTGTGCCGTACTACACAGCGGCAATGTTCGGAACGGGTGCGTAACCCCCGGCCGGAGGCGTCGTTGAGTCAGATGTCGGAGCGCTGAGCACAGCGCGAGGACGGGAGCGGCCGATGCCCTGTCGGTCGAGGGGTGGCGGCGGGGCATCGTGCATAGAGGGGCCGGACGTGTGAGGGGTGCGTCCGGCCCCTCCCCCTGTCCGTAGACCCGCTGGCTTCCGGGGCCCGCCGGCTTTCACCCGGCCGCCCGGAGCCCGCCGGCTCTCACCCGCGCCCGGCCCGCCCGGTCGTCAGGCGACCGGTTGCGCCACGTTCTGCCGTACCCACTCGACGATCGACGTGGTGGTCGCGCCCGGGGTGAAGATCTTGGCGACGCCGATCCGCGCCAACTCCGGCAGGTCGACGTCGGGGATGATGCCGCCGCCGAAGACGACGATGTCGCGGGCGTCCCGCTCGTCGAGGAGTTCCAGCACCCGCCGGAAGAGCGTCATGTGCGCGCCGGAGAGCACGGAGAGGCCGACGGCGTCGGCGTCCTCCTGGATCGCCGTCTCGACGATCTGCTCCGGGGTCTGGTGCAGGCCGGTGTAGATGACCTCCATGCCGGCGTCCCGGAGGGCGCGGGCGACCACCTTGGCACCACGGTCGTGCCCGTCGAGGCCCGGCTTGGCGACGACGACCCGGATACGAGAGCTCATCAGCGCACACCTTTCCCCGGTTCCGCGGCCGTCACCCGGCCGGGCGACCCTCACCTGAACGAACGGTAACCCGGCGGACCCGGTCCGGGGAATCCGGGAAGGGGCCACCACGCCGGGGGCAGTCCGGCCCGACCCACCCGGGGCCGGCGACGATTCGGACATTGACATGGTCGCGGTCACCGTGTGCGACATTCGAGCGGTAACGAGGCCTCCCAGCAAAGGTGACGAGATGCCACACTTAGGGGCGAATCCGGACATAACTAAAGGGCGACTTCGGCGCTCCCGCTTGTGACTCCGGTGGCTGTTGGCTACCGTGTCCACGGTTGTCATCAGGTCTTAGGACGGGTGACGACGCGGCCGAACCGACGTTCACCAGCGCCACGAACCCGGGACGACCGCTTCGGATCCCCGACAACGGAGGGTGTGCGTGCGCCAGCGCCTGTCGTCTGAGCCGGATCGATATCGCGGTCGCCGCCGCGTACCCACCCCCCCGCGTAGCCGCTACGCAGCCGTCGTCACCACCGCCTTCGTCGGCGCCGGTGTGGTGGCCCTCGGCGCCGGCGCCCTGCCGGACGCCAAGAGCGTCAGCCCCTCGGTCCTGGACGAGCTGCGGCAGTCCGCGGCCCTCAGCGAGGACATCGCGGCCCGGGGCGAGTCCGCCGACCGGGCCTCCCGGGACAGCGGTCGCGGCGGCGCGGACGAGGTCAGCGAGGACGACATCTGGCTGCTCCCGCTCCAGGGCTACGACTTCAACTCGCCGTACGGCATGCGCTGGGGGAAGCTGCACACCGGCGTCGACCTGGTCGCCCCGGAGGGCACCCCGTACGTCGCGATCCACGGCGGGAAGGTCACCAAGGCCGGCTGGTTCGGCGGCTACGGCAACGCGGTGATCGTCCAGCACCCCGACGGCAGCGAGGCCATCTACGGTCACTCCGCGGCGGTGAGCGTCAAGGAGGGTCAGCAGGTCAAGGCGGGCGACCAGCTCGGCCTGGTCGGCAACACCGGCCACTCCTACGGCGTCCACCTGCACCTGGAGGTGCATGTCAACGGCAAGCCGCAGGACCCGGTGCCGTGGCTCCAGGAGCGCGGAGTGGACATCAAGCTGCAAGTCGAGGCATTTTACAGCGACGTAGCCGCCTCCTGACGCTCCGTACCGCCCGTCGACCGCCCGGATCAGCCGATCCGGGCGGTTTCTCGTGCGGGCACCCGGACGGATATGTCGCTTGTCACATCCGGAAAAGTGACCATCACCACGCCGAGTCATGATCACTTTTCGGGACGGAACGGTCGCATCCGGGATACACCCGGACAGCAGTCACCGCTGTCACCGACGGTGACTCCCACACCCCTACCCGGTCCCGGTCCCGCCCACACCAGTATTTCCCGGGTCAGTGCCCCCGACCGGGAAGGTCAACCGTGCCGGACGAGAACCTCACCCCCCGCGAGCGGATCGGCAGCACCCCGGCCCGCCACCGGCGACCCCTGCGGGCCGCCGGCCGTACTCCCTGGCTGGTCGCCGCGGCGGTCGCGCTGGTCGGCGTCGGCATCGGCGGTGTCGCCGTCACCGCCGGCGGCCCCGACGGGCCGGAACCCGGTGCCGTCGTGCTGGACGCCGAGGCCCTGGCGGCCGAGCGCGCCGACGCCGCCGACCGCGCCGACCGGGCCACCCGCGAGTCGGCCAGCCCCACCCCCACGCCGACCCCGTCGACGGCGAGCCCGTCGGCCAGCCCGACCAGCGCGGCCCCGAGCAGCGCGGCCCCCGCCCGCAAGGCCACCGCCAAGGCCAGCACGAAGGCCGCGCCGAAGCCGGCGAAGACCACCAGCGCGCCGAAACCGGCCTGGGTCAACCCGATGCCCGGCGCGGCGGTCACCTCCTGCTACGGCCCCCGCTGGGGCACGCTGCACGCCGGCATCGACCTCGCGCTGCCCGCCGGCACCCCGGTCCGCGCCGCCGCCGCCGGCACCGTGGACAAGGCCGGCGACGTCGGCGACGGCTACGGCATCTCCGTCGTCGTCGACCACGGCAACGGGTACCTGACCCACTACGCCCACCTGAGCCAGGCGGCGGTCGCCGTCGGCGCGAAGGTCACCGCCGGTCAGCGGATCGGCAGCGAGGGCTCCACCGGCGACTCCACCGGCCCGCACCTGCACTTCGAGGTGCACCAGGGCGCGATGTGGAACCAGATCGACCCGGCCCCGTTCATGCGCGCACGCGGCGTCGACCTGGGCTGCTGACCGCCGGCCCGCGCCGGCCGGGGTCAGATCTTTTCGACCGGCGCGTGCCGCAGCACCAGCCACATGGTCTGGTCGCCGAAGTCGATCTGGGCGCGGGCGCCGGGGCCGTGCCCCTCGACGGCGAGCACCCGGCCGAGACCGTACCGCTGGTGGTTGACCCGGTCGCCGGCCGACACCTTCGGCCCCTGGGGCAGCTCGCTGGCTGTGGTCAGCCGGCTGCCGTCGACCCCGAGCCGCTTCGCCAGCTGGGCGGCCTTCGGGGTCCCCCCGGTGAAGGCGCCGCGCCCGCCGGGCACCCGGTCCGCGCGCCCGCCGACGCCGCCGCCCCCGCCACCCCACGAGGTGTACGTCCCCTCGGTGCGCTCCCACCGGACCAGCGCCGGGGGCAGTTCCTCCAGGAACCGCGAGGGCGGGTTGTAGGCGGGCTGCCCCCAGGCCGAGCGGGTCACCGCCCGGGACAGGTAGAGCCGCTGCCGGGCCCGGGTGATGCCGACGTACGCGAGCCGGCGCTCCTCCTCCAGCTCGCGGGTGTCGCCGAGCGCACGCAGGTGCGGGAAGACGCCGTCCTCCAGGCCGGTCAGGAACACCACCGGGAACTCCAGCCCCTTGGCGGTGTGCAGGGTCATCAGGGTGACCACGCCCTGGTGGGGTGCCGGGTCGTCGGCCTCGGCACCGTCGGCTGCCGAGCCGGGCTGCGCAGGGATCTGGTCGGCGTCGGCGACCAGGGCGACCTGCTCCAGGAACCCGGCCAGGGTGGCCCGCTCCCCCTCGGCGCCGGTCGCCTCGATCCGCTCGGTGTACTCCCGGGCCACGCTGACCAGTTCCTGGAGGTTGTCCACCCGGCCGGCGTCCTGCGGGTCCAGGCTCTCCTCCAGCTCGCTGAGGTAGCCCGACCGGGTCAGCACCGCCTCCAGCACCTCCTCCGGGGTGCCGCTCTCGGCCACCTCCCGCACGCCGTCGAGGAGGGCGACGAAGTCGCCGATGCCGTTCGCGGCCCGGGTGGAGATGCCGGGAGCGTCCGCGGCGCGGCGCAGCGCCGCGCCGAAGGAGATCCGGTCCCGGCTGGCCAGCGCCTCCACGCAGGCCTCGGCCCGCTCGCCGATGCCCCGGCGCGGGGTGTTCAGGATCCGGCGCAGGTTGACCGTGTCGTCGTCGTTGACCACCGCGCGCAGGTACGCCAGCGCGTCGCGGACCTCCTTGCGCTCGTAGAAGCGCACCCCGCCGACGACCTTGTACGGCAGGCCGACCCGGATGAACACCTCCTCGAAGACCCGGGACTGGGCGTTGGTGCGGTAGAAGACCGCCACGTCACCGGGCCGGGCCGCGCCCTCGTCGACCAGCCGGTCGATCTCCCGGCCGACCCAGTCCGCCTCGGCGTGCTCGGTGTCGGCGACGTACCCGACGATCTGCTCGCCGGGCCCGGCGTCGCTCCACAGCCGCTTCGGCTTGCGCGAGGTGTTCCGGTCGATCACCGCGTTGGCCGCGTTCAGGATGGTCTGGGTGGAGCGGTAGTTCTGCTCCAGCAGGATCGTGCGGGCGTCGGTGAAGTCCCGCTCGAACTCCAGGATGTTGCGGATCGTGGCGCCCCGGAACGCGTAGATCGACTGGTCGGCGTCACCGACGACGCACAGCTCCGCCGGCTCGACCCCCTCGGTGCCGGAGACCAGCTCCTTGATCAGCACGTACTGGGCGTGGTTGGTGTCCTGGTACTCGTCGACCAGGACGTGCCGGAACCGGCGGCGGTAGCTCTCCGCGACGTGCGGGTGCGACTGGAACAGGTGCACCGTGGTCATGATCAGGTCGTCGAAGTCCAGCGCGTGCGCCTCGCGCAGCCGCCGCTGGTAGAGCGTGTACGCCTCGGCCAGGGCCCGCTCGTTGGGCCCACTGGCCCGGCCGGCGAACGCCTCCGGGTCGACCAGCTCGTTCTTGAGGTTGGAGACCTGGGCGGCCAGCCCCCGGGCCGGGTACCGCTTCGGGTCCAGGTCCAGCTCCCGGGCGACGAGCTGCATCAGCCGGCGGGAGTCGTCCGCGTCGTAGATCGAGAAGGTCGACTTCAACCCGGCGTGCTCGTGCTCGGCGCGCAGGATCCGCACGCAGGCGGAGTGGAAGGTGGAGACCCACATCAGCCGGGCGCGCGGGCCGACCAGGTGGGTCACCCGCTCCTTCATCTCCCCGGCGGCCTTGTTGGTGAAGGTGATCGCGATGATCTCGCCGGGGTGCACGTCCCGTGCGGCCAGCAGGTACGCGATCCGGTGGGTGAGCACCCGGGTCTTGCCCGAGCCGGCGCCGGCCACGATCAGCAGCGGCGAGCCGGCGTGCGTGACCGCGTCACGCTGCGGCCCGTTGAGGCCCTCGACCAGGTCCTGCGGATCGAGGCGGACGGCGGGGCCGGGCCGGCGCGGCGGAGCCGGCGCGGGGTCGGGCGTGGACGGGGACGCGGGGATGTCGAAGAGAGGATGCATCGCACGGCGAGTCTATGCCGACCCCCGGACAGTTCCGGGGCAAGGCGGGTCGGCGACCCGGCGCGTGCCGACCATCACCCCGGCGACCTGGTCTTTTCCCGTCCCGCCCGGTGACCTGCCCGGCATGCGGGCGGTATCGGCGGTCTGCTTGCGCCCCGGAGACGGCGGCGGCATACTCGACGGCGTGTTCGGTCAGCGCCTCTACTTTTACTACGGCACCGGGAGTCCGGCAGCCGTGGGTCACGCCTGATCGACCAGACCTACGAAAAGCCCCGGGCTCGCAGGAGCCCGGGGCTTTTCCGTTCCGGGATCCGGCACCCGGGCCCGACGTCCGAGGGGTACGACGATGATGACAGACGTGGTGGAGCAGAGCGGCGGCGTCGCGCGGTCCGACGCCGGGGCCGACGCCGGGGGCGCGGGACCGGCGCAGACCGGCCCGGCCCGGCCGGGCACCGGCACCGACGAACCCGAGGCGGCGGCGCGGATCAGCGCGATCCGGGAGCGGATCGACGAGATCGACCGGACCCTGATCGAGCTGTGGCAGGAGCGGGCCGGCCTGTCGCAGCAGGTCGGCGCGACCCGGATGGCCTCCGGCGGCACCCGGCTGGTGCTCTCCCGGGAACGCGAAATCCTGGAGCGGTTCCGCCGTGAGCTCGGCGCCGACGGTACCCAGCTCGCGCTGCTGCTGCTCCGCGCCGGCCGCGGCCCCCTCTGAGAGCGCAAGGAAGGGCCCCCTGTTAACGCTTTCGGTAGAGGAAGGGCCCCTTCCTCACACCCCGGCCCGGCCCCGGCGCTCCGGCCACCGCACCCGCCGCCGACACCGACGAGCCGCCGCCCGGCGTCACGGGTGACGCCGGGCGGCGGCTCGGGGGTCGGGCGGGATCAGGCCTCGTGGGTGGCGACGATCTCACGCTTCTCGGCGAAGTGGCAGGCGCTCGGGTGGTCCGAGGCGTCCCGGATCTCCAGCGCCGGCGCCTGCTCGGCGCAGATGTCCTGCGCCTTCCAGCAGCGGGTCCGGAACCGGCAGCCCGAGGGCGGGCTGATCGGTGACGGCACGTCCCCGGTCAGCCGGATGATCGCCTTGCTCGAGCGCAGCGTCGGGTCCGGCACCGGCACCGCCGACAGCAGCGCCTGGGTGTACGGGTGGGTCGGCCGCTCGTAGATCTCGTCCTCGGTCCCGATTTCCACGATCTTGCCGAGGTACATCACGGCGACCCGGTCGGAGAGGTGCCGCACGACCGACAGGTCGTGGGCGATGAAGACGTACGAGAGCCCGAACTCGCTCTGGAGCTTCTCCAGCAGGTTCATCACCTGGGCCTGGATCGACACGTCCAGTGCCGACACCGGCTCGTCGCAGACGATGATCTCCGGACGCAGGGCGAGCGCTCGGGCGATGCCGATCCGCTGCCGCTGGCCGCCGGAGAACTGGTGCGGGTACCGGTTGATGTGCTCCGGGTTGAGGCCGACCAGGTCGAGCAGTTCCTTGACCTTGCCCTGCCGGCTGCCCTTCGGCGCCACGTCCGGGTGGATCTCGAACGGCTCACCGATCAGGTCACCCACCGTCATCCGGGGGTTGAGCGAGGTGTACGGGTCCTGCATGACGAGCTGGATCTGCCGCCGCAGCCGGCGCAGCGCCGTCCCGGTGAGCCGGGAGATGTCCTGGCCCTTGTAGACGACACTGCCGGCGGTCGGCTTCTCCAGGTTCATCAGGACCCGGGCCAGCGTCGACTTGCCGCAGCCCGACTCACCGACCAGCCCCAGCGTCTCCCCGGCCTTGAGCTCGAAGGAGACACCGTCGACGGCCTTGACCTGGCCGATGGTCTTCTTGAAGACCACGCCCCGGGTGACCGGGTAGTGCTTGACCAGGTCCCGGATCTCCAGGATGTTCTCAGTCACGGCTCACCAGCTCCTCGGCGAAGTGGCAGGCGCTGGCCCGGCCGGGGGCCACCTGCAACAGCGGCGGGATCTTCTCCCGGCACACCGGTTGCGCCATCGGGCAACGCGGGTTGAACGGGCAACCCGGCGGGATGTTCATCAGGTTCGGCGGCAGGCCCCTGATCGTCCGGAGTTCCTGCCCCTTCTCGTCGAGCCGGGGGATCGATTCGAGCAGACCGATCGTGTACGGGTGCGCCGGCTTGGCGTACAGCTCGTACACGTCGGCTTCCTCGACGATCCGACCGGCGTACATGACCGCGATCCGGTCCGCGACGTCGGCGACCACGCCGAGGTCGTGGGTGATCAGGATCAGCCCCATCTGCCGTTCCCGCTGGAGTTCGGCGAGCAGGTCCATGATCTGGGCCTGCACGGTGACGTCCAGCGCGGTGGTCGGCTCGTCGGCGATCAGCACCTCCGGGTCCAGCGCCAGCGACATCGCGATCATGGCGCGCTGCCGCATACCGCCGGAGAACTGGTGGGGGTACTGGCTGAACCGGCTCTTCGCGTTCGGGATCTTGACCTGGTCGAGCATCTCGATCGCGCGCTTCTTGGCCTCGGCGCGGCCCATCCCCCGCCGGACGCGGAACTGCTCGGCGATCTGGAACCCGACGGTGAAGACCGGGTTCAGCGCGGAGAGCGCGTCCTGGAAGATCATCGCGATGCCCTCGCCACGGATCCGCCGGCGCTCCTCGTCGGACATGGTGAGCATGTCCTTGCCGTGGAAGCGGACCTGGCCGCCGGTGACGAACCCGGGCGGCGTGTCCAGGATGCCCATGACGGTCTGCGCGGTGACGCTCTTGCCGGAGCCGGACTCGCCGAGCACGGCGAGGGTCTCCCCCGCGTCGACGTGGTACGTCACCCCGTTGATGACCTTGGCGACGCCGTCCCGGGTACGGAACTCCACCCGGAGGTCCTCGACCTCCAGGAGACGCCCCGACAGGCGGCCGGATCCATCGGCACCCGGCGTGGACTGCTCGGACACGAGAATGTCGGACAACTGGATCTCCCCTAGCGGAGTTTCGGATCGAGGGCCTCGCGGACCGTCTCACCGAGCATCACGAAGCTCAGCACGGCGGTGACGAGGAACCCGGCGGGGAAGAAGAGCAGGAACGGCGAGACGCGGATGTAGTTCTGCGCCTCACTGATCATGATCCCCCAGGAGACCACCGGGCTCTTCAGGCCGACACCGAGGAAGGACAGCGTGGCCTCGGCGCCGATGAACGAACCCACCATGATCGTCCCGTACACCAGCAGCGGAGCGAGACAGTTCGGCAGCAGGTGCTTGATGATGATCCGGCTGGTGCTGGCGCCCATGGCGCGGGCCGCGACGATGTAGTCGGCCTCCTTGGTGGCCAGCACCGAGGAGCGCATCAGCCGCATGGAGACCGGCCAGCTCAGCACCATCAGCGAGATGATCACCAGCCCCATGATCTCCCACTCGCTGTTGCTCGTCCCGGACCCGTTGAACGTGGTCAGGATGACGATCGCACCGAGGACGAACGGCAGGCCGAAGAAGACGTCGGCGATCCGGGACAGCAGGGCGTCCACCCAACCACCACGGTACCCGGCGATGATGCCGACCGTGCCGCCGAAGATCAGGGTGCCGAGCACGGCGACCACCGCGACCAGGATCGAGGCGCGGGCGCCGTAGATCACCCGGGCGAACACGTCCCGGCCCTGCACGTCGTAGCCGAACCAGGCGTCGCCCGAGGGCTCCACCCGGCTGTTGGCCAGCGCGCCGTTGACCGCGTCCTTCGAGGTGAACAGCCACGGGAAGGCCGCCATCAGCACGAAGACCAGGATCAACGTCGCGGAGATCCAGAAGAGCGGCTTGCGCCGCAGGTCGCGCCAGGCGTCACCGAGCAGGCCCCGGGGCTTGTCCCGACGGGCGTTCTCCGGCAGGCCCGCGTCGGCGGGCGCCGTGGAACCGGCCTCGGTGGGCTGGTGCGAGGGCGGCGTGGAGACGATCGATGCGGACGTCGGGTCACTCATAGCGGATCCTCGGGTCGAGGGCGGCGTAGAGCAGGTCCACCAGCAGGTTCATGATCAGGTAGACCAGCACCAGGACCACCACGATGGAGACAACCGTAGCGCTCTCCTTGGTGACGATCGCCCGGTAGACCTCCCGGCCGATCCCGTTGACCGCGAAGATGCCCTCGGTGACGATCGCACCGCCCATCAGCGCACCCAGGTCGGTGCCGAGCAGGGTGACCACCGGGATGAGCGAGTTGCGCAGCAGGTGCACCCCGACCACCCGGCGCATCGGCAGGCCCTTGGCGATCGCGGTACGGACGTAGTCGGCCCGCCGGTTCTCCGCGATGCTGGTGCGCGCCAACCGGGCCACGTACGCCATCGAGGCGCTGCCCAGCACGAACCCTGGCACGAGTAGTTCCGTCAGCCGCATCTCGCTGGAGACGGTCGGCCGGACGATGCCCCACTGCACCCCGAGCAGCCACTGGAGCACGAAACCGATGACGAAGACCGGCAGCGCGATCAGGAACAGGGTGGAGACCAGGACCAGGTTGTCCAGGAAGCCGTTGCGCCGCAGGCCGGTCAGCACACCGGCGGTGATGCCGATGAGCGCCTCGATCGCCAGGGCCACCAGGGCCAGCTTCAGGGTGTTCGGGTACGCCGCGACGATGATGTCGTTGACCGACCGGCCACTGAACGTCTCGCCGAAGTCACCCTGGAAAAGGTTCTGCATGTAGTGGGCGTACTGCACCAGTACCGGCTGGTCGAGCTGGTACTTCTCGGTCATGAAGGCGACGTACTGCTCCGGGCAGCGTCGTTCGCCGCACTTGCCGGCGAAGGGGTCGCCGGGCACGGACCAGACGAGCCAGTAGATCAGGAACGTCGTGCCGATGAAGACCGGGACGAGTTGCAGCAGCCGCCTCAACAGATAACGGCCCATGGGGTGGTCCTCCAAGGAAGGGGCGCGTCGGACGGCCGACACGGGTGGTGGCTACGCACGCAGCGGGGTGGTGCTCCGCGCGGAACGGCCCCGGGCCGGGCTCACGGGTATGTGAGCCCGGCCCGGGGCTTAACCGTTGTGGATCAGAGCTCGACGGAGGTGATGTCGAGCTCGCCGACCGCGGTCACCTCGAGCTTCTTGATCTTCTCGGAGTGACCCGCCTGGTTGGCGTAGTAGTAGATCGGCAGGGCGGGGACGTCCGCGTCGATCAGCTTCACGGCCTCGGCGAACTTGGCGTGCGACGCGGCCAGGTCAGCCTGGGCGCCCGCGTCCTTGGCCAGCGCGTCCACCTGCGGGTTGCTGTAGCCACCGTCGTTGGAGGAACCACCGGTCACGTACAGCGGGTTGATCCAGTTCTCCACGTCCGGGTAGTCCTGCTGCCACGCGGCGCGGTACGGGCCCTTCATCTGCTTGGCGTTGACGGCCTGGCGGAACACCGCGAAGGTCGGCATGCCCTCGGCCCGAGCCTCGACACCCAGGGTGGTCTTGACCTGCTGGGCGACGGCCTCCATCCACTCCTTGTGGCTGGAGTCGGCGTTGTAGTAGAAGACCATTTCACCCTCGAAGCCACCGGCCTCGGCGTAGAGCTTCTTGGCCTCCTCCGGGTTGTACGTGCAGACGGTGCAGTTGCCGTCGACCGTACCCGGGGCCAGCGGGTTCGCCCAGCTCGTCGCCGGCGGGCGGGTGCCGAAGAAGATCTTGTCGACGATCTCCTGGCGGTTGATGGAGAGCGAGACCGCCTTGCGCAGCCGCACGTCCTGGTACCGCTCGTCGTAGATCGGGAACGCGATGATGCCGGTGATCGGGGTGGTCGTGGTGATCGCCCGGTCGCCCAGGTCCTGCTTCCACTTGTCGCCCGCCAGCGCGGAGACCGGGACCTGCTCGACCCAGTCCAGGTTGCCCGAGACCAGGTCGCTGTAGGCGGCCGACTCGTCCTGGTACAGCTTGACGTCGACGTCCTTGATCTTCATCTTGTCGCGCAGCGTGTAGTCGTCGAAGCGCGTCAGCTTGATGAGGACGTTGTCCTCCCAGGAGACGAACTTGACCGGGCCGTTACCGATCGGCTTGCGGCCGAAGTCCTCGGGCTTCTGGGTGAAGAACGCGTCCGGCAGCGGCACGTAGGCGCTGTAGCCGAGCTTGGTCGGCCAGACGGCGGTCGGCGCCTCGAGGGTGACCTCGAAGGTCCAGTCGTCGACGACCTTCAGGCCGGACATCTTGTCGGTGGTCGGCTCGGGGGCCTGCTGCGGGCCCTCGCCGTCCGGGTCCGCCTTGTTGACGTCGTCGAAGCCCTGGATGTCGGCGAAGAAGCTGGCGCCCTGGACACCGTTCGGCGAGTACGCGGCCCAGTTCCAGGCGTCGACGAAGTTCTTCGCCTTGACGACGGTGCCGTCGTGGAACTTGGTGTCCTGCTTGATCTTGATCGTGAAGACCTTGGAGTCGTTGGTCTCGATCGACTCCGCGACGGCGTTGCGCGGGGCGCTGCCGTCGTTGGGGTACTCCACCAGGCCGGTCCACATCCAGTCGACGACCTTGCCGCCACCGGTCTCGGTGGTGTTCGCCGGAACCAGCGGGTTCTCCGGCTGGACGCCGTGGATGGTGATCGCGCCGTCGGCGCTGTTGCCGCCTTCGTTGCTCTCGCTGTCGCTCGAGCAGCCGGACGCGACGAGCGCGAACGCCGCGCCCACCGCGATGGCGCCGCTCGCCCGCTTCGAGACTCTCATTCCGAGGGGCCTCCTCTTTCTGACCTGGTTCCGCGTGGGTTTCACGCACGTCTTGGGGGTATACCGTCCGGCGACCCTTTACCACACCGGTCGCCGGTTTCACCGCTGGAAATCGGGACACCCCTGATGCACCGATCCGCCGGGCCACCGACCCCGGTCACACTCGACGCCGCACAGGACAGACGGCCACGAAGCGCTTCGATCAGCAGCGCTCGCGGCCGGCGGGTCGAGCAGGGCGCCTCACGCGAGGGGGGCGAGGTGCTGCAACTGTGACACCTACCGACGGGTTCCGTGAAGGCGCCGTTATCAAGACGTTAGTTGGCTGCCACGTCGCCGATACCTGAAAAAAGATCATGAAATACCCCAGATCCAGCCCTCTGAGCTGGGAAAACTCGGTCAGATCGGTCTCCCGGGGGGCGTCGGCGAACCTCCACGGACTGTGATCGACCCCCCAACGGGGAACCGGCGGGGCAGCCACGAAACGACTCGAACTCTGACCGTCCGGATGATAGCCGATTGGCCTGACCGGACATGATCCCCCTACCGGGCAGGGGACGACGAACGCGCCGATCGGTTGCGCCGACCCACCCGGACATCCCGGGCCCGCCGGCCGGGTCGACCCCGGCCGCCGACGGACCCTACCGCCGGGCCGCCCGTGTCCCGGATCACCCCAGGTCAGCGCCGCACCAAGGGTGCCGATCGGCTCCCGGTGGCCGGTGGCCGATCGGCCCGGACGCGGTGCGCCCCGCAGGGCCGGACCCGCCCGGCGACCCGACACCGGGCCGCCACCCAGCGCACCGGACGCACGAAGGGTCATTCACCTACGTAAGTCCTGAAAACAAAACGAAGCCGTCGTTCCCGGGGCCAGCAGCGGGAAACGGAGCGCACGGCCGTCCGGGAACGGAAACGGTCCGGCCCCGGTACCGCGGTCTGCGGTACCGGGGCCGGACCCTCGGATCTTCCGGTGCTCAGCCGATGACCGTCCTGGAGGGGGACGGCCGGCGGCCGGGCTGCCGTCAGGCGGTGAAACGGACCTTCCGGCGGCGGATCACCAGCATGGTGACCGCGCCCACGGCGAGCAGCAGCACGCCGACGGTCGCCGCCAGCGCGATCGGCGAGCCGGTCAGCGGCAGGTCACCGCCACCGCTGACCGGGGAGGTCGACGGCGCCGGGCTCTCCCCGGGGGTGGAGGCGGACGGCTGCGGGGACTCGCTCGGGACCGGCGACTCCGACGGGACGGGGGACTCCGACGGTTCCGGCGACTCGGTCGGGGCCGGGGTGGTCGGGCTCGGCACCGTCACGGGGGTGAAGGTGGCGCCCGCCTCGGTGGTGACCTTCGAGCCGGTGCTGCCGCCCAGGATCAGCTTCTGGTACCGGTCCTTGTTGCCGGCGAAGAGGAACACCCGGCCGAAGGAGACCGAGTCGTCGGCGGTGGCGGTGACGCTGACCTCACCGGCACCGTCGCGGGTCAGCCAGAACTGCCCCTCGTTGGTGGTCTTGGTGATCGGGTTGCCCTCGGCGTCGACGGCGGTGCCGCCCTCGACCGTCAGCTCGATGTCGCCCGCCGGGCCCTTCACCGTGAACGGGCCGGCCTTCTCGCCGGCGGCCGCCTCGGCGGTCTTCGGGTCGATGCTCAGCTCGGCCTTCGGCTCGGGCTCGTCGGTGGCGTTGGCGATCAGGTAGTCGTAGATCTTCTTGATCGCGGTGTACTCGACCGGCTTGGTCAGGTTCGGCCGGTTGGCCCGGGGAGCCAGCTCCACGCCGTCGCTGAAGTGCCAGATCGCGGTCTGGGTGCCGAAGTACAGCACGGTGTCCCTGCGCGCGCCGCGCTCGGGCAGCTCGACGCCGGCCGCCGCGAGCAGCGCGTCGGCGTCGGCGTTCGGGTACCCGTGGGTCAGCACCCACTGCACCTTGCCCAGGTTCTTCACCTGGGACTCGTCCCAGGTGCCCTCCTGGTAGTCCTTGTTGATCGCGACCGGGGTGTGGAAGTCGATGCAGAAGACCGGAACGGTCTTCTCGCCGATCGTCAGTTCCAGGGCACTGGTGGTCTGCGGCTTCTTGTTGAGCTGAAGGGTGACCTCGGTGCCCTTCACCGTCTTGGCCTGCCCGGTGACCGGCTCCTCGGCGGCGGCGGGGCCGGCCACGCCGAGCGCGAGCGCGCTGCCGACGACGGTCGCCGCGGCGATCCGGGCCCAGCGCCGTCCTCGTTGTCCGAACATCAGATTTGTGTACCTCTCCCCCAGGGGTGACCCGCTCCAGCGGGCTGCGTGACGCCACAGTTCTCGCGGGGAAGCACAGCAACCCGCACACGAGAACGCTGGGGCATTATCAGCCGGGGAGTGGATGGTTGTCAGCCCCGGAAACGGAGGTAACTCACCTTTGTCCGGTTGATGGTGAGAAAATTGATCAAACCAATCGCCGATCGGCGGCCCATCGTGACAGTTCGTAGCGGTTCGACATCTGGAGTTTGCGCAGCACGTTCGACACGTGCGTCTCGACGGTCTTGATCGAGATGAACAGCTCCTTGGCGATTTCCTTGTACGCGTACCCCCGGGCGAGCAACCGCAGCACCTCGCGCTCCCGGTTGGTCAACTGGTCCAGCTCGGGGTCCGCGACCGGCGCGTCCGGCCGCGCGGCGAACGCGTCGAGCACGAAGCCGGCCAGCCGGGGGCTGAACACCGCGTCGCCGTCGGCCACCCGGCGGACCGCCGCGGCCAGTTCGTCCGGCGAGATGGTCTTCGTGACGTAGCCCCGGGCACCGGCGCGGATCAGCCCGATCACGTCCTCCGCCGCGTCCGACACGCTCAGCGCGAGGAACCGCACCTGCGGATGGGTACGCCGCATCGCCTCCAGCACCGCCCGGCCACCGCCGTCGGGCATGTGCACGTCGAGCAGCACCACGTCCGGGAGCGTCCCGGCGATCCGGGTGACCGCCTCGGCCACCGTGCTCGCCTCCCCGACCACCTCGACGTGGGCGCCCAGCTCGGCCCGGACCCCGGCCCGGAACATCGCGTGGTCGTCGACCAGGAAGACCCGCAGCCGCTCGGCCCGGGTGCCCGCCTGCTCCGCCGGTTCCATCGACTGGTCGCCCATGCTCATCTCTCCCTCTCCGCCGTGGCCGAGTCCCGCGAGATCGGCATGATCAACCGGACCTCCGTGCCCTCCCCCGGCGCGGTGCGGATCTCCGCCCGGCCGCCGTGCCGCTTCATCCGCCCGAGGATCGACCCCCGGACGCCGTGCCGGTGATTCTCCACCGTATCCAGGTCGAAGCCCGCTCCCCGGTCCCGGACGAAGGCGCTGACCTGTTCCGGCTCCACCTCCGCGTAGAGCGAGACGGTCCGTACCCCGGAGTGGCGGGCGGCGTTCACCAGCGCCTCTCGGGCCGCCGCCACCAGCGCGGCCACCCGCTCGTCGGTCTCCCGGTCCCCCACCACCACCGTCTCCACGGTGATCGCGAAGGTGTCCTCGACCTCGGCGGCGGCCTGCTCCAGCGCGGCGGCGAACCGTTCGTTGGGGGACGCGGTGGGCTTGTAGAGCCAGTTGCGCAGGGACCGCTCCTGCCCCCGGGCCAGCCGCTGCACCATCGTGGTGTCGGCCGCGTTGCGCTGGATCAGCGC
Organism: Micromonospora fluostatini; assembly: GCF_050410825.1. Classification (NCBI taxonomy): domain Bacteria; kingdom Bacillati; phylum Actinomycetota; class Actinomycetes; order Micromonosporales; family Micromonosporaceae; genus Micromonospora; species Micromonospora fluostatini. The sequence continues at coordinate 6,823,773 of NZ_CP191251.1, read as the reverse complement.
GAGGGTGTGCAGCACCTGGTCGTGCACCATGGCCGCCAGCTCGGCCCGCTCCTGCTCCCGGATCCGGCCCTCCCGCTCCGAGCGGAGCTGGTTGAACGTCCGCCACAGCACGGGCGCCGCGACGACACCGACCCCGGCCAGGCCGACCAGCGCGAAGATCACGCCGTTGAGCACCGCGTCGAAGTTCTGCGTGGGCGAGTAGACCGCCGCCACGCCGATGATGCCGACCGCGACCAGGACCCCGCCGCCGATGAACCGGAGGACGAACGCCCGCCGGTCGCTCTCCTCCACCACCGCGCCGAGCCAGGGCACCGGCATCGACTCGCCCCACTGCCAGCGCCGCTCCGGAGCCGACTGGTGCCAGATCACCCCGGCGCCGACCGCGATGATCGCCACCAGCCAGCCGGCGGTGCCGGCCGCGCCGACGGAGTTGAAGAGCATCATCTGGACGAGCAGCACGCCGAGGCCGATCGCGACGAACGGCAGGAGCTGGGCCAGGTCCCGCCGGGGCGGCACCGAGGTGTCCCCCGGCCGCAGCGGCACCACCGCCCAGAACGCGGCGTACAGCAGCAGACCGAGTCCGCTCAGCCCGAGCAGGACCATGAAGGCGATCCGGACCCGTACCACCGAGATGCCCAGGTGGTCGGCGATCCCGGCGGCCACCCCGGCGGCCATCCGGTTCTCCGGGTCCCGGTAGAGACGCGGCGGCTGGGTCACGGTACTGATCGGAAACTCCCTGTTCACGGGGTACGGCACCGGGCCGCTGACGGCTCGTGCACCGATCGTCACACGGGCGGCCGGGCGGTGACCACGGGGACGTCCCGGACATTCGCCGGCCGGGATCTCAGGGTGGGGTCAGGGTCGGGTCCGGAGGACGCCCGGCGCGGGGTGACGCAGGATCGGGGTATGACGGAGCACTCTGCGACGTCGCCCTCTCCCGGTCCGGTGCCGGGCGGGTCCGCGACGCCACCACCCGGGGCCGCCGGACCCACCGGGTACGGCCCGCCGCCGGGCGCCACCGGCGGCTCGCCCCACGCCACCACCGGCGCGCCTCACGGCACCACCGACAGCCCGCCCTACGGCGCCAGCACCGGCTCACCGTTCGGAGGCACCGACGGCCCGCCGGTCGGGCAGCCCGGCCCGGTCCCCGGCGGGCCGCCCCCCGGCGGGGCCGGGTTCACCTCCCGGTACGGCCTGGTCCGGCCGCACGACGGGCGGTACCTGGCCGGGGTCTGCGCGGCGATCGGCCGGGCCACCAACACCGACCCGGTGCTCTGGCGGGTCCTGCTGGCCGTCCTCGGCTTCTTCGGTGGGATCGGCATCCTGGTCTACGTCAGCGCCTGGCTGATCATCCCCGGCGAGGGGGACACCGCCTCCCCCGTCGAGTCGATGCTGGGCCGGGGCCGCTCCAGCATGTCCCCGGTGACCGTGATCGTGCTGAGCATCCTGGTCGCGATCAGCTTCGGGTACATCGTCACCGACGCGTTCCGTGCCGTACTGCTCGGCGCGGCCATCCTGGTCGGCGGGGCGTTGCTGCTCAACCGCGAGTACGGCAGCGGCGCGGGGCGCGGGGCCCCCGCCCCGGGCGGTGGGCCCCCGGGGGCGGCCGGTGTCCCCGCGCCGGGTCCGGTGCCGTCGGCGGGTCCGTCGAGCGCCGCCCCGTACGCGCCGGTGCCGTCGGCGGCCACGACCCTCGCCGCCGCGTACCACCCGGGCCCGGCCGGCCCGGCTCCGCTCGGTGGCGCACCGGCGGCCAACGCGCCGGGCTGGCCTGCCGGGAGTGGCGCGCCCCGGCCCTGGCCCCCGGCCGATCCCTGGTCGCCGACCGGCTCCTGGCCCTCGACCGGCTCCTGGCCGTCGACCGGGTCCGGACCGTCGTCGGGGGCACCGGTGTCGGCGGCGCATCCCGCCGGGGCCGGCGGGGCCGCGCCGGGTGGGACTCCTTCGGGTGACCTCACGCCGGGTGGGCCGGCCCCCGGGTCACCGTCCGGAGCCGCCGGGGCACCCCTCCCCAGCCCACCGGGGCCGCCCGGACCGGGCGGCACGGGCGACACGGAACCGACCGTCGGGTTCGCCACCGGCACCCCCTCGGCCCCCTCCGGGCTCGCGTACGCCGCTGCTGCCGGCACCACCGCGCGGATCCCCGGGCACCCGGTCACCGCGCCGGTACCGCCGGTACCGCCCGGCGGGTACCGGGCACCGTTCGCGCCGCGCGGGCCGTACGCCGGGCCGCCGCTGCCCCCGGTTCCGCCCCGCCCGCCGCAGTGGGCACCCCGTCCACCGAAACGGCCCCGGGAGCGCTCGGCGCTGGGCGCGGTGACGTTCTCCCTGGTCTTCGTGGCGCTGGGCGTGGTGGCCGTGCTGCACCTGCTCGGTGTGGTGGCCGTCGGCGCGTCGGCGTACTTCGCGGCGGCGCTGGCGACCATCGGCCTCGGGCTGCTGGTCGGCGCCTGGTTCGGCCGCGCCCGGTGGCTGATCGCGCTGGGCCTGGTCACCACGGCGGCGCTCGGGATGGTCACGGTGGTCGAGTCCTGGGAGCGGGTCCGCTCGTACGAGGGCAACGTCACCTGGGCGCCGACCGCCCACGAGGACCTCCTCGACCGGTACGAGCACTTCTTCGGCGACGCCGTGCTGGACCTGCGCGCCGTCGACTTCGACGGCCGGAACAGCCAGGTCAGCGTCATGATCAACTTTGGGCAGGTGACCGTGTACCTCCCCCCGGACGTCGACGTCACGGTGGTGTCCGACATCAAGGCCGGCGACGCCGACGTCTTCGGGCACCGCACCAGCGGGGTCGACGGCGGCGCCCGTCGGCAGACCGACCTCGGCGCGGACGGCCCCGGGGGTGGCACCCTGACCCTCAAGATCCACGTCAAGGCCGGCCACCTGGAGGTGACCCGGTGAGAGCCCACCGCACCGACCTGCTCTCGCTCGCCTTCGGGCTGATCTTCCTCGGCGTCGCCGGCTGGTGGCTGGTCGCCCAGCTCTTCGGGTTCGTGGCACCCACGGCGGGCTGGTTCGTGGCCGGCGCGCTGCTGCTGGTCGGCCTGCTGGGGCTGGTCGGGGCGTTCCGGTCCGGACACTCCCGCGCGACCAGCACCGACCCGACCGAACCCGTTCCCCCGACCGGCCCCACGGCCCCCACCGGCCCGATCCCCACCGCGCCGACCGGGCCAAGCACCACGCCGGCCGGGCCCGGCACCGCGGTGCCGAGCGAGCCCGGCACCGGTACGCCGGTCGAGCCCACCCCGCCGGCCTGGTGGGAGCCCTCGGCCGGGACGACCGCCGAGGTCGACCGGCCGAGGCGGGCCGACGAGTGGCCGGACGCGGTCACCGACGTGCCGGTCCGGGCGGTCGAGGACGGTACCGCCGAGCTGCCCGGCGTCACCCGCCCCGACGACGGGCCGCCCGGCCGGGAGCGTGCCGGTGGCTGACCACGGCGGTGCCGCCGTGGGCCGGCGCATATGCTGGCCGGCGGAGCCCTCACCTCCGCCCGCCGGTCCGCGGCATCGGGCCGGACCGCCGCGACCGCCGTTCGCCACCCCGTCAGGAGCCCGTCCGAGATGACCCAGTCCCCCGCCGTGCGTACCCCCGGCCGGTCCGGCCCGGTCCGCATCGGCGAGCGCGCCGCCCGTACCCTCGTCACCGAGCTGGCCCGCCGCAACGACCCGAAGCCCGCGCTGCTGGTCGGCACGGCCCCGGGCGACGCGGTCCTCGCCGCCGCCTTCGACGCGCTGCTCCCCGGCGACGTGCTCACCGTCGTTCCCGCCGCCGGCTGCACCGCCGCCGAGCTGCGCGACCACGTCGCCGCCCAGGGCCAGTGGATCGCCGACCGGGTACGCGTCGTGGACTCCCTCGCCGCGGCCGACCCCGCCGAGGTGGTCGTCGTGGCGGAGCCGTTCACCGGCACCGCCGAGGAGGCCCGGACGACGATCGACGGCCTGGCCAAGCACCTGGCCGACGGCGCGGTGCTCGCCGTGGCCACCCCCGCCACGCCGGGTCGCACCGAGGGCGCGGCGGCCGAGCTGGAGCGACAGGGCGCGCTGTTCGGCGTCGGCACCGACCTGGTGCTGCGCAACAAGCCTCCGGTACGGGTGTACCGGCTGCGCCTCACCCCGGCCCCCGTGAGCCTGGCCGCCCGGCTCGCCCCGGCGTACCGGCCGTCGAGCGTGCCGCTGACCCGGGGGATGCACATCGACTCCAACGGCGTGGCCGCCGCCGGGATCGCCCTCGGGCTGGCCGGGCTGGCCCGGGTGGTCCGGCCGAAGTCCAAGCTGTGGCTGCTGCCGGCGCTCGCCGCCGCCCCGGTGGCCGCGTTCTTCCGCGACCCCGAGCGGGACGTGCCCGAGGACCCGTCCGCCGTGGTCGCCGCCGCCGACGGGGAGGTCCTCTCCGTGCAGCGGCTGCACGACGAGCGGTTCGGCGACGGCGAGTGGCTGCGCGTCGCGGTCTTCCTGTCGGTGCTGGACGTGCACGTCAACCGCGCGCCGGTGGCCGGCAAGGTGGTCGACTACTTCGTCGCCGACGGCGGGTTCGCCAACGCCATGAAGCCGGAGGCCGAGCACAACGTCGCCGCGTACACGGTGCTGGACACCGACCACGGCACGGTGGTGGTGGCGCAGCGTACCGGCCTGATCGCGCGACGGATCGTGCAGCGGGCGCCGATCGGCGCGCTGCTGGCCCGGGGCGAGCGGTTCGGCCTGATCCGGTTCGGCTCGCGGACCGACGTCTACCTGCCGGCGGAGGCGGCCGACCCGCTGGTCGGGCCCGGGGAGCGGGTGGTCGGCGGCAGCACCGTCATCGCGCGCTGGCGGTAGCGGCGACGCCCGCCAACAGCGGGTCCGTACGACGAAGGGGTGCCACCCGCACGGGTGGCACCCTTCCAGGCTCCGGAGGCCGGGTCAGGCGGCCCGGCGCTGGTGCAGCCAGAGCAGCGGCCCGCTGACCAGGTACCCCACCACGACCAGCGCGAAGGTGAGCCGGACGTCGATCAGCGCGCCGGTCACCGGCACCAGCCACACCCACGGCGGCAGCTTGACCAGCCGGGCGAGCTTGGCGTACGGGAAGCTGGAGACCATCGTGAAGGCCAGCAGCGCCACCCCGGCGACCTGCACCGTGGCGGGCAGTTGCAGGCCGAGGGCGACCCCGAGCGCGAGCACCGCGGCGGCCATCGTGGTGGGCACGCCGCAGAAGAAACGGCCGTCCTTGGGCGAGACGTTGAACCGGGCCAGCCGGATCGCCGCGCAGGCGGCGACGAGCGCGGCGGCCACCGCCGCGGCCGGCGTCGGCGCCTCACCGGCGAGCGAGGCGTAGACCACGACCGGGGCGGCGAGGCCGAACGAGCACATGTCGGCCAGCGAGTCCATCTGCGCGCCGAACGGGCTGGCCACGCCGAGCCGGCGGGCGAGCAGCCCGTCGAGCCCGTCGAACGCCACGCAGGCGATCAGCAGCAGCGCGGCGATCCGCACCTCGCCGTGCATGGCGACGAAGATGGCGTTGATGCCGAGCACCAGGCTGGCCAGGGTGCAGGCGTTGACCAGCGCGAACTTCATCCGCCGCTGGACCGTGCGCTCGCCGGGGAGCAGCGGCACCGCCCCGACCGGGGACTCCTCGGCCGGCAGGCTGGGCGCGAGCGCCGGGCTGACCGGCGCGACCGCCGCCACCTCGGCGGCCCCGGGCCGGCCCAGGCGGTACCGGCGCAGCGGCCGGTCGGCGTGGCGGGGCTCGGGCACCGCCACGTCGGTGGCGGGCGACAGGTCGGTGCCGTTCTGGCGACCCACCCGGACCAGCAGCACCTGGCGGGCGAACGTGCTGCTGCGGCGCAACCGGCCCGCCCAGCGACGCCCTGCGGGGCGCGGACTGTCAGTCGTACGACGCCGGCGCCATGGGGCTCTCGGCACGGTTCCTCCATCACCGGATCAGCTCACCGCCGCCTGGGGCGGGGGCCCGGCTCTCTCGTGCCGGACCGCTTCTGGCCCGGCAGCCGTTTCGCGGAGTACACAATTGCACAGGGGAACGGGGCTTGGCGATAGCTGCCGGCGGTCCTATATCTCCCGTGAACCGCGCAAACCGCCCTCTTATTCCCGACTACGGCCCTTGCCGTCATCTGTGACGGCTGCGCCTCTTTCCACATCAACCGCTCATTGGCGCGCTAACACCCACTTGGCGCACCAACCTCACCTACCGACTCTACCGGAGTCGGACCGGAGCGGCCTGTCGGGTGCGCGCTATGCCCGGTACCGCCCGGTCACGTCGGCCGCGACCTCGGTCAATGGCAGCTCGGCGACCCGGTCGGGGGCGAACCAGGCGGCCCGGGCGGTGGACCCGCCCGCCGCCTCGGTCACCACCGCCGCGGTCGGCACGTCGACCAGCACCCGGTAGACCACCCGGACGTTGTGCCAGTCCATCGGTCGCCCCTCCGGGCCCATCGCCGCCGGGTTGTGCAGGTTGTCCACGCCCAGCAGGTCCACCACCCGACCGAGTTGACCGGTCTCCTCGACCAGTTCCCGCAGCAGGCCGGCGACCGGCTGTTCGCCGGGGTCGGTCCCGCCGCCGGGCAGGTGCCACAGCCCACCCCCGGGGTACCCCTCGGCGATCAGGGTGAGCAGCAGCCGCCCGGCCGGGTCGGTGACCAGCCCGTACGCCGCGAACCGCTGCCCCCGGTCGGCCGACGCCGGGCCCTCCGCCGGGGGTGCCGGCACCGTGGCGGACAGCGGCGTGACCGGCAGCCCGAGCACCTCGGCGGTGACGGGCGTCAGCGGCAGTCGGGCCGCCTCGGCCAGGCTCAGCCAGGCCACCTCGTCGGTGCCGCCGTCCGCCTCGGCCCGGAGCGCACCGGAGCGCACCGTGACGTCGAAGACCAGCCGGTCGGTGTGCAGGGTGTCACCGGCCAGGTGCAGCACGTCCGCGACGGCGACCCGCAGATTGGTCGGCTCGACGGCGAGCCCGGTCTCGGCGACGAACCTGCGCGCCATCGCGTGCGCCGGGTGCTCGGCGTGCCGCAGCCCGCCGCCGGGAAGCTGCCAGGCACCGGGGAAGGCCGACCGCGCCGACCCGCGTACCAGGAGCACCCGGTCGCCGTCCCGACACAGCCCGTACGCCCCGATCCGCCGCCGCGCACCCACGATGTGACCCTCCCCGCCCGTCCCGCCTCGTCGATCATGAGGCTAACCAGAGTCGGGCTGGTACGCCGGCCGGTCGGCCCCCTGCCCGACGAGCGGGGAGGGTGGGGACGGGCGGGGAGGGAGGCCAGGGTCAGGCGAGCTGGGCCGCCTGCACCGCCTCGGCGGTGACCTCGGTGAGCCGGTCGGTCGGCAGGGCGCCCAACTCCTCCCGGGCGAACCAGCGCGCCTCGCAGGTGGAGCCGCCGACGTCGGCGACGGTGGGCGGGGCCGGCTGGTCGACCATCACCCGGTAGAAGGCCCGGACGCCGTGCCAGTCGATCGGGTACCCCTCCGGGCCGAGCGAGGCGGCGTCCCGGTGGCTGGCCACGCCGAGCAGTTCGACCAGGCGTCCGGTCTGTCCGGTCTCCTCGACCAGTTCCCGGATCAGGGCGGCGCCCGGCTGCTCGCCGTAGTCGGTACCGCCGCCGGGCAGGTGCCAGCAGCCCGCGCCGGGGTAGCCGTCGGAGACCCGGGTGAGCAGCACCCGGCCCTCCGGATCGGTGGCCACCGCGTACGCGGCGAAGCGCTGCGCCCGGTGCAGCCCGTCCGGGCCGGGCACGGCGTAGAAGGAGGGGAACTCGGGGGCCTCGTCGGGCACCACGTCGGCCGAGGAGGTGGGCAGCCCGAGGGCCCGGGCGGTGAACGAGCGCAGCGGCAGGGCGCGCGCCTCGTCGAGGGTGTACCAGCGGGCCAGGTCGGTCGGCCGGTCCACCCGGTCGGTGAGCGTGCCGCCGCGTACCGAGACCCGGTAGATGAGGCGGTCGGTGTGGATGGTGATCCCGCGCTCGGCCAGGGCCCGCATGTCGGCCAGCACGTCGGCCAGGCCGGAGACGGCCACCGAGAGGCCGGTCTCCGCCGCCGTCTCGCGGACGACGGTGTGGTTGGGGTCCTCGCCGTGGTCGACGGCGCCGCCGGGCAACGACCACGTGCCGGGGGTGCCGGAGCGCTCCGATGCGCGGACCAGCAACACCCGGCCGACTGAATCAGCACAAACTGCGTATGCCGCGATCCTGCGTAGCGGCTCCAGCATGGTGGTCACGGGGGGAAATTCTCCCCGGATGGCGTTACTGCGGCGGAAAAGAGTCGGATTCCTGACTCAAGGCTCGGCAAGCGAGATCATTCAGGGTAAGCGCCGAGACGTCCGGGTCGGGGCCGAGGTGTCCGGGTCGGGTCAGGGTCGGAATCCGGGCGGTCACCGAGGCCGGCCCGGCCCCGTTCCGCGCACCGTGGAGACATGACGTCCCCGTACCCATCCCAGGCCCCGTACAAGCAACTCCGCCGCCCGACCACCGACCGGATGGTCGCCGGGGTGGCCAGCGGCCTCGGCCGCTACTTCGCCGTGGACCCGACGCTGGTCCGGGTGGTCTTCGCCGTGGCGACGATCCTCACCGGTGGTCTCGCGGCCCTCGCGTACCCGGTGCTCTGGTTCCTCATGCCCGAGGAACCGGCCGGCGCCCCGGCCTGGCCGCACCCACCGCAACCGGGACAGTACCCCTCGGGGTACCCCCCGGCCTCGCCCCACCCGGCCTGGCCGACGAACCTGTCCACCGGGCCCACCCCGCCGGCCGGACCGACCACGCCGAGCCAGCCCGGCGGGCCGGTCCCGCAGGCCGAGCCGACCGCACCCGCTGGGCAGGCCGGGGCGGCTGGGCCGGGCCCGCAGGCCGAGCCGACCGCTCCCGTTCCGCAGGTCGGGCCGACCGCTCCCGCCGCGCAGGACGGGCCGGATTCGGCGGGACCGGGTGCGCCCGGCGGGGAGCGGGGGGCGGCGGGGCCGGTCGCCGGGTGAGCCGGACGCCCGGCGTCACTCCCACTCGATGGTGCCCGGCGGCTTGCTGGTCACGTCCAGGACGACCCGGTTGACCTCGGCGACCTCGTTGGTGATCCGGGTGGAGATCCGGGCGATCACCTCGTAGGGCAGCCGCGACCAGTCGGCGGTCATCGCGTCCTCGCTGGAGACCGGGCGCAGCACCACGGGATGCCCGTAGCTGCGCCCGTCACCCTGCACCCCGACGCTGCGCACGTCGGCCAGGAGCACCACCGGGAACTGCCAGACGCCCCGGTCCAGGCCGGCGGCGGTCAGCTCCTCGCGGGCGATCAGGTCGGCCTTGCGGAGCAGGTCGAGCCGCTCCCGGTCGACCGCGCCGATGATCCGGATTGCCAGCCCGGGGCCGGGGAACGGGTGCCGCCAGACCATCGCCTCGGGCAGGCCCAACTGGAGGCCGAGCGCGCGGACCTCGTCCTTGAAGAGCGTGCGCAGCGGCTCGACCAGGGCGAACTTCAGGTCCTCCGGGAGCCCGCCGACGTTGTGGTGACTCTTGATGTTGGCGGTGCCGGTGCCACCGCCGGACTCCACCACGTCAGGGTAGAGGGTGCCCTGCACCAGGAACTCGACGTCGCCGTGCGCGGCGACCTCCCGGGCGGCGGCCTCGAAGACCCGGATGAACTCCCGGCCGATGATCTTCCGCTTCTGCTCCGGGTCGGTCACCCCGGCCAACGCGTCGAGGAACCGGTCGGCCGCGTCGACCACCTTCAGCTTGATCCCGGTGGCCGCGACGTAGTCCTTCTCCACCTGCTCGGCCTCGCCGGCGCGCAGCAGGCCGTGGTCGACGAAGACGCAGGTGAGCTGGTCACCGACCGCCTTGTGCACCAGCGCGGCGGCGACCGCGGAGTCCACCCCGCCGGAGAGGCCGCAGATGACCTCCTTGTCGCCGACCTGCGCCCGGATCCGCTCGACCTGCTCGTCGATGATGTTCTCCGGCGTCCAGGTCGGCTCGATGCCCGCGATGTCGTACAGGAAGCGGGTGAGCATCTCCTGGCCGTGCGCGGTGTGCCCGACCTCGGGGTGGAACTGCACCCCGGCCCGACGACCGACGACGTCCTCGAAGGCGGCGACCGGGGCACCGGCCGACTCGGCGGTCACCGTGAACCCCGCCGGGGCCTCGGTGACGCAGTCGCCGTGGCTCATCCAGACCGGCAGGTCGGCCGGGAGGTCGCGGAGCAGCACCCCGGCCTCGGCGCGCGGGTGCAGCGGGGTGCCGCCGTACTCCCGGTTCCCGGTGCGGGCGACCGTGCCGCCGAGCGCCAGGGCCATCGCCTGGAAGCCGTAGCAGATGCCGAAGACCGGCACGTCGGCGGTGAACATCCCGGCGTCGACCTGCGGGGCGCCGGGCGCGTAGACGCTGGACGGGCCACCGGAGAGGATGATCGCGGCCGGCTCCTTGGCCAGCATCTCGGCGACCGGCATGGTGTGCGGGACGATTTCCGAGTAGACCTTCGCCTCCCGTACCCGGCGCGCGATGAGCTGGGCGTACTGGGCTCCGAAGTCCACCACGAGGACGGGACGAGGCGTGCTCATGTGCAGAAAGCCTACCCACAGTCACGCCGGCGGCCGGGCGCGGGTGGCGTACCCGGCGTGCCCTGGTGAGAGGGGAACCCCTCTCTACTCCAGGCGTTAACAAGGGGCCCCTCCTTTCACGGGTACGGGGGTACGCGGGATCATCGATGCGTTCGGGGGAAGGGGGCGAGCCCACCGGTGTCCCGGCCGCCCCGGTGGTCACGCCCAGTCCCACCCCGCCGCCGGTGGCCACCCTCACCGGGCCGGGCGGGTACGTCGGGCCGCAGATGGTGTACGAGAAGGGGCAGCGGCACTGCACCGGCTGGCAGGCGCTCGACTACGCCCGGCGGTGGCACCTGCGCGGTGGCGACTACACCCGGCAGCGCCACCAGCAGCAACCCGTCCGGGCGCTGGTCGGCAGGATCCTCGACCAGGACCTGGCCCGCCGGCCGGAGCGCGGGTGCAGCAGGTCGTCGCCGCCCTCGGCGACATGCTCGTCCGCTCGGGCGGCCCCCGCATCGTCGACGTCGCGTACGCCCTCGGGGGCCTGCGGGTGACGGACCTGACCCTGGTCGGCCTGCCCGGCGCCTCGGTGGGCCGGGGCACCGGGTACCGGGGCGAGCAGGTCACCTCCGTGGGCCGGCGGTTCGTCACAAAGCTGCGCGCCGGCCGGGCCGAGGCGTGGCTCGCCGACCACCCCGAGCTCCGCGTCGCCGGTGAGAAGGGAGCCCTTCTCTACCGTATGCGTTAAGAGGGGGCCCTTCCTTACAGGCGGCGGGGGGTGGGGGGCTTGTCGGTGCCGTAGAGCCAGGCGTCGAAGAGGGCGTCGAGTTGCTTGCCGGAGGTCTTCTCGGCCAGCGCCACGAAGTCCGCGGTGGTGCCGTTGGCGTCGCGCTTCTGCGCCGGCCACGCCTTGAGGATCCGGAAGAACGCCTCGTCGCCGACGGCCAGCCGCAGCGCGTGCACGGTCATCCCGCCCCGCTGGTACACCGACGTGCTGAACAGGTTCTGCGGGCCCGGCCGCCCCGGCGGCGTCTGCCAGACCTCGGCGGCCACCCCGGCGTAGTGGGTGTCGAACGCCTGCTGCACGCTGGGCCCGCCGTCGTGCTCGTTCCAGAGCCACTCGGCGTACGTGGCGAAGCCCTCGTTGAGCCAGATGTCCTCCCACTTCGTCAGCGCCACGCTGTTGCCGAACCACTGGTGGGCCAGTTCGTGCGCGACGACCTCGGTGTTCACCCCGCCGCTGAAGAAGCTCGCCCCGTACACCGGGCGGCTCTGCGTCTCCAGCGCGTACCGGATCCGGTCGTCGGCGATGGCCACCCCGCCGTACGCCCCGACGGGGTACGGACCGAAGACGGTCTCCAGGTAGTCGGCGACCCGCACGGTGGCGGCGATCGACTCGTCGGCCGGTCCCTTCGGCAGGTCGGTGCTGACCGCGTGGTAGACCGGTCGGCCCTTGTGTTCACCGGTGGTCACCCGGAACCTGCCGATCACCACGGTGCTCAGGTAGCTGGCCATCGGCACCCGCTCGGCCCACTTCCAGCTGGTCCAGCCGTCGGCGCTGCCGCGGCCCTGCGGCACGCCGTTGCTGACCGCGGTCAGCCCCTCCGGCACGGTGATCTCGAAGTCGTACGTCGCCTTGTCCGAGGGGTGGTCGTTGACGGGGAACCAGGTGCTGGCCGACTCCGGCTGGCCGAGCGCGATGGCACCGTCGGCGGTGTGCAGCCACCCGCCCTCGCCGAGGATCTCGGTGCCGGTCGGCTCCGGCTTCCCCGCGTACGTGATCTCGGCGACGAAGCCGTTGCCGTCGGCCAGCCCGGTGGCGGGGGTGACGGTCAGTTCGCCGTCCGTGTGGCTGTGCCGGGCCTCGGCACCGTCCACGGTGACCGTCCGGACGGTCAGGCCGGCCAGGTCCAGGTTGAACGACGACAGGTTGGCGGTGGCCGTGGCCTGCACGGTGGTGACGCCGCTGAGCTGGTCGGTCGCCGGGTCGTAGCGGACCTTCACGGTGTACTTCCCGACGTCGTAGCCCCCGTTGCCGTAGGTGGGGAAGTAGTCGTCGCCGGCGCCGGGGGCACCGGGCCCGAACTCACGCGCCGGGGCCGGCGTCGCCGACCGCTGCGCGTCCCGCTCCGGTGCCGCGTCACAGCCGCCGAGCACCAGGGCCCCGGCCAGCAGCAGGGTGACACCGAGCCGGACGTCGGGCCGCGCAAAACCCATGGATCCTCCCGTGACAGCACACAACGGCGCCTTGCGCCCGTACCGGGTCAGCCTAGGCGACCGGCGGGCCGCGCCAGGCCCGCGCGGCCGGTGATCCCGAGGTCGAGTCCGACAACGACACTCCCGGTGCCGGCGTGCCCGCCGGTGACCTGGCGTCCCTGCCGTCGACGCACCGGGCCGATTCGCGGCACTCCTCCGCATCCACCATCTCCCGCCACCAGGCTTTCGTCGAAAAAGACAAAAGTTTGATCCGACGGATGCTTTCTTTTGGCGTCACCCCGAAGTTAAGGTCTGTCCCCAAGATGTAACGCGGACGCAACAGTCCTCCCGTACGCGCTACGACGACCTTGGCCCAGCGACCCGGTCGCCCCTCCCCCCAGGGGGGCGGCACGCGTCCACCCGTGGCGGCGGCGTGGACCAGACCACCACCTCTGACCCGTTCCACGGACCACCGGTCCTCACCGGATCTCCGGGGGATCGCGACGGCGCTTCGGCGGCGCCACCGTGTCCGTCGCAACACCTGGTGTTCACCCTCGACGGCACCCGCCGTCACGGACGCTCGACGGCGTACGCCGTCTGGAAGGTGCAGCAATGCCGGAGCCCCAGCTCTCCCACGACCCCCTCACCCAGACCGCCGACGGGCGGCTCAGCCGGCGCAAGCTGCTCGCGGCCTCGGCCGGTGCCGCCGCCGCGATCGGCGCGGTCGGCCTGCCGGTGCTCGGCACCGCCGCGCCCGCCCTCGGCGCCGCCAAGGCCGGCAGCGACCCGGACGCCGGCAGCAGCAACCTGCGCGTCGCCCCGCTGATCCCCGAGACGAACCGGGGCATCATCCTCTACTCGGTCCGGGACCGGATCTCCGCCGCGCCCGACGACAGCGGCGTGCCGTACGGCTTCGAGCGGGTCCTCGCCCGCCTCGCCGAGATCGGCTACAAGGAGATCGAGTTCGCCGGCTTCACCCAGAGCACCGAGATCCTGGGCCGGCAGATCACCCCGGCCGAGATCCGCAAGATCCTGGACGACAACGGCCTGGTCGCCAACGGCTGCCACGTCACCATCAACCCGAGCACCTTCCAGCAGCAGCTCGACATCGCCGAGACGCTGGGCATGAAGAACCTCGGCACCGGCAGCGCCCCGACCAACAGCGCCTACAAGTCCGACTGGGACGCCGCCGCCGACATCTGGAACGAGCTGGGTCGCCAGGCCCGCACCCGTGGCATGCGGCTGTACACGCACAACCACGACGCGGAGTACAACTTCCTCATCGACTCGGGCCCCCGCAACGCGGCCGGCCAGCAGACCCGCTCCTCCGGTATCCGCCGGCTGGAGTACTTCTTCGGGCAGACCGACCCCCGGTACGTCTTCTTCGAGATGGACATCTACTGGGCCTACGTGGCCCGGTTCAAGCACCAGAAGTTCATCAACCCGAACGGGGTCGAGAAGACCAGCCTCTTCGACCCGATCCTCACCGTGGCCGACCGGTCCCGCCGGTTCCCGCTGTTCCACGCCAAGGACGGTGCCCGCCGCCCCGACCTGACCAACGGGCACGAGATGACCCCGTTCGGGGAGGGTGACATCAACTTCCAGCAGTTCTTCCAGACCATCGGCGAGCGGCACTTCCGCAGCGCCAACTGGGAGATGGACACCGCCCCCGGCGGCAACGAGAACCGGGGCCAGTCCCTCGCCATCGCGGCGCAGAGCTACCAGAACCTCTCGGACCTCACCATCTACCTGCCCAAGTGATCTCCCGACGGGGGCCGGCACCCGCCGGCCCCCGTCCGGGTAGCCCGGCCGGCACCCACCGGCCGGTGACGACCCGCGCGCCGATCGGCGGCACGCGCGCGGGCACCGACCCGTTTCCGCGCGGCGGCGGCCCGGGTCGCCCTTCCAGGTTCACCCCCTCGCACCCGCGCCACCGGCATGACGCCCGGTGCTCACGCGCGCCTGCCGACCACCGGAGGAACCATGAAACTCAAGACCGGCCGACGATGGCTCGCCATCGCCGCTGGCCTCACACTCGCCGTCTCGCTCGTACCCCCCACCGCTGCCGCCGCCAACCCGGAGCTGGACACCCCGGCCGAGGACATGGTCGCCGCCGAGAACGGCCCGGCCGCCCTGCGCTCCGACGTCCGGGAGCCGGAGAGCTTCGACGTCCTGGTCTTCACCAAGACCGCCGGTGAGCGCCGCGAGTCCATCAAGGACGGCTCGCTGCTGCTGCGGAACCTGGGCAAGAACAACGGTTTCGACGTGACCGTGAGCGAGGACGCCACCCTCTTCACCGCCGACGAGCTGGTGAAGTACCGGGCGATCGTCTTCCTCAACACCAGCGGCGACATCCTCGACTCGGCCCAGGAGGCCGCCTTCGAGGAGTACATCAAGACCGGTGGTGGCTTCGTCGGCATCCACTCCGCCGCCGAGACCGAGCCGGACTGGCAGTTCTACCAGGACCTGATCGGGGCGAAGGCCACCGGCAAGTCCTCGGTGACCCAGGCCATCATCGACGTGGCGGACCGGGCCCACCCGGCCACCGAGACCCTGCCGCGTCAGCTCCAGCACACCGACCAGTGGTACAACTTCTCCACCAACGTCCGGGGCAAGGCGCACGTGCTGGCCACCCTGGACGAGTCCACCTACACCGGTGGCTCGATGGGCTTCGACCACCCGATCACCTGGTGCCAGGACTACCAGGGCGGGCGCTCGTTCTACACCGGCCTGGGCCACACCGGCGACACCTTCCGGTACAACCCCTTCCGCAAGCAGATCCTCGGCGGTATCCGCTGGGCTGCCGGCGTGGTCGAGGGCGACTGCGGCGCCACCGTGTGGGCCAACTACGAGAAGGTCACCCTCAACGACGAGCCCGGCGAGCCGATGAACCTGTCGGTGCTCCCGGACGGCCGGGTGCTGCACAGCACCCGGGGTGGTGAGGTCCGGCTCTACGACCCGGCCACCGGCGCCAGCCCGGTGATCACCACCGTCCCGGTGTACACCCACGACGAGGACGGCCTCCAGTACGTCACCATCGGCCCGGACTTCGCCACGGACAAGTGGGTCTACATCTACTACGCCCCGAAGATCCCGGGCACCAACGAGGGCACCGCGCCGGCCACCTCGAACGACCCCACCACCTGGGACGCCTACAAGGGCTGGAACCAGCTCTCCCGGGTGAAGTTCGTCGAGGACCCGACCCCCCGCCTGGACCTGACCACCGAGCAGCAGATCCTGCGGGTGGACGTCGACCGGGGCGCCTGCTGCCACGTGGCCGGCGAGATCCGGTTCGACGGCAAGGGCCTGCTCTACCTGGTCACCGGTGACGACACCAACGCCAGCGGGTCGGACCAGTACACCCCGATCCTGGAGATGCCCACCCAGGGCCCGGCGTACGACGCCCAGCGCTCCTCGGGCAACACCAACGACCTGCGGGGCAAGGTCCTGCGGATCAAGATGAAGGACGACGGGACGTACAGCATCCCGCGCGGCAACCTCTTCCCCGAGGGCACCGAGAAGACCCGCCCGGAGATCTTCCTGATGGGTCTGCGCAACCCCTTCCGGTTCGACGTCTCCGACGAGGGCTTCGTCTACATCGGTGACTACTCGCCGGACGCCCGGCTCCCCCACCCGGACCGTGGCCCGGAGGGCACCGGCCGGTGGATCGCCACCAACAAGGCCGGCAACTACGGCTGGCCGTACTGCAACACCCCGGACCAGCCGTACATCGACTTCGACTTCGCCACCCGTACCCCGAAGGGTGCCTTCGACTGCGCCGCGCCGATCAACGACTCGCCGCGCAACACGGGTCTGCGGGAGCTGCCGAAGGTCGAGCCGGTGCAGTTCTGGTACACCTTCAACGGC
Source organism: Micromonospora fluostatini (assembly GCF_050410825.1). NCBI lineage: Bacteria > Bacillati > Actinomycetota > Actinomycetes > Micromonosporales > Micromonosporaceae > Micromonospora > Micromonospora fluostatini. The sequence goes on along the minus strand of NZ_CP191251.1, from coordinate 6,807,207 downwards.
ACCACCCCGTGCCCCGAGGCGTACCTGCAGACCCCGGCCCAGGCCTGTGACTTCAAGTGGCCGGTGATCGGCACCGGCGGCGTCGGCCCGATGGGCGGCCCGATCTACAAGTACGACAAGGACCTGGAGTCCGAGGTCAAGTTCCCCGAGTACTACGACAACGCCGTGGTCTTCGGTGAGTTCACCCGCGACAAGTTCTTCATGATGCGGACCAACGGGCGGGACCGGCTCTTCGACGTCGAGTCCTTCGTCCCGAACACCCCCTTCAGCAGCCCGATGGACATGGAGTTCGGCCCGGACGGGTCCCTCTACGTCCTGGAGTACGGCAAGGGCTTCTTCCGGGCCAACCCGGAGGCCCAGCTCTCGGTGATCCGGTACGTCAAGGGCACCCGGGCCCCGGTGGCCGACCTGCAGGCCAGCCCCACCTCGGGCCAGGCCCCGCTGACGGTCAACTTCGACGCGACCGCCAGCTACGACCCGGACCCGGGTGAGTCGATCTCCTTCGCCTGGGACTTCACCAGCGACGGCACCGTCGACTCGGCCGACCCGGTCACCTCGTTCACCTACACCGAGAACGGCACCTACACCGCCCGGTTGACGGTGACCGACTCCAGCGGCAAGACCGCGGTGCTGACCCGGCAGATCACGGTCGGCAACACCGCCCCGACGGTGACCGTCACCTCGCCGATCCCGGGCACCCTGTTCAACTGGGGTGACGAGGTCCCGTACGTGGTCACCGTGACCGACCCCGAGGACGGGACGATCGACTGCTCGCGGGTCACCGTCACCTTCGTCCTCGGCCACGACGACCACGGCCACCCGGACGGCTCGGTGACCGGCTGCACCGGCACCATCCCGACCCCGGCCGACGGGGCCGACCACGCCGGTAGCTACCTCTACGGCGGGCTCAGCGCCTCCTACACCGACCTCGGTGGCGGCGGCCAGGGCCCCCTGAGCGGCACCGGCCAGACGATCATCCAGCTCTTCCGTCAGCAGGCCGAGTTCGCCCAGATCAAGCAGGGCGTGGGCGTGGCCAACACCGCCGACACCGGTGGCGGCCAGCACGTCAACGGCATCGACCCGGGCGACCACATCGCGATGGACCCGATCAACCTGGGTGGGGTCACCTCGGTCACCCTGCGGCACTCCGGTGGTTCGGCCGCCACGGCCGGTCAGCCCCGGGCCCAGGTCGAGCTTCGACTGGACGCGCCCGACGGTCCCCTGGTGGGCACGGCGACCCTGAACGCCACCACCGGTAACAACGCGTTCGCCAGCACGGACGTCGCGGTGAACCAGCCGGCCGGCTCGCACAAGCTCTACTTCGTCTTCCGGGGCGTCGAGGGCGGGCCGACCAGCGCCCTGTTCAACTTCAACTGGGTCAACTTCAACACCAACTGACCCCGAGGTACGACGGGAACCGGCCCCCGCCGCACGGCGGGGGCCGGTTCCTTTCGTCGTGGGGAGCGCCGGGTCAGCGGTCCAGGACCAGGCCCACCCGCTGGAACTCCTTGAGATCCCGGTACCCGCACTTGGCCATCGCCCGGCGCAGCGCGCCGAAGAGGTTGAGCTGGCCGTCGGGCTCGTCGGCCGGGCCGAAGAGCACCTGCTCCATCGAGCCGAGCGGCTCGCCGGCCACCTCGAACGCGCCCCGGGGCAGCGACGGGTGGCTGGCCGCCGAGTGCCACCAGGCCCCACCGGCCGGGGCCTCCTCGCACAGCGACAGCGGCTCGCCGAGCATCACCGCGTCCGCGCCGCAGCCCAGCGCCTTGGCGAGGTCCCCGGAGGTCCGGATGTCCCCGTCGGCGATCAGGTGCACGTACCGGCCCCCGGTCTCGTCCAGGTAGTCCCGGCGGGCCGCCGCCGCGTCGGCGATGGCGGTGGCCATCGGCACCCGGATGCCGAGCACCGACTCGGTGGTGGACCACTCGTCCCCACCGATGCCGACGATCACCCCGGCCGCGCCGGTCCGCATCAGGTGCAGCGCGGTCTTGTAGTCGGTGCAGCCGCCGACGATGACCGGCAGGTCCAGGTCGGCGATGAACTCCTTGAGGTTCAGCGGCTCGTCGGTGGTGGAGACGTGCTCGGCGGAGACGATCGTGCCCTGGATGACCAGGATGTCCACCCCGGCGTCCAGGATCACCGGGGCCAGCGCCAGGGTGTGCTGCGGGGAGACCCGCACCGCCACCGTGCCGCCACCGGCGCGCAGCTCGCGGACCCGCTCGGCGATCAGGTCGGGGCGGATCGGCTCGGCGTACACCTCCTGGAGGCGCTTGGTGGCGCGGGCGTCCTCGCCGAGGGCGGCCAGCTCCTCCAGCACCTTGGTCGGGTTCTCGTACCGGGTCCAGAGCCCCTCGACGTTGAGCACGCCGAGGCCGCCGAGTTCGCCGAGCCGGACGGCCGAGGCCGGGCTCATCGTGGCGTCCGAGGGGTGCCCGACACAGGGGATGCCGAAGGGGTAGGCGTCGAGCTGCCAGGCGGTGGAGACGTCGTCGACGTCCCGGGTGCGCCGGCTCGGCACGATGGCGATGTCGTCCAGGTGGTAACCGCGCTGCGCGGTCTTACCCAGCCCGATCTCGACCACGTCACGCATGGGGACTCCAGGTGTAGTGGGGGTGGGGGTGGCGGGTCAGCGGGTGTGGTAGTTGGGCGCCTCGACGGTCATCTGGATGTCGTGCGGGTGGCTCTCCTTGAGCCCGGCCGCGGTGATCCGGATGAGCTGGCCCCGCTGGTGCAGCTCGGCGATGCTCTCCGCACCGGCGTACCCCATGGCCAGCCGCAGCCCCCCGACGAGCTGGTGGGCGACCCGGGACAGCGGGCCCCGGTAGGGCACCTGACCCTCCACGCCCTCCGGGACCAGCTTCTCGTCGCTGGTCACGTCCTGCTGGAAGTAGCGGTCCTTGGAGTACGACTTGGCCTGCCCGCGGGACTGCATCGCGCCGAGCGAGCCCATCCCCCGGTACGCCTTGAACTGCTTGCCGTTGACGAAGATCAACTCGCCGGGGCTCTCCTCGCAGCCGGCCAGCAGGCTGCCGAGCATCACCGTGTCGGCCCCGGCCACCAGGGCCTTGGCGATGTCGCCGGAGTACTGGATGCCGCCGTCGCCGATGACCGGCACGCCGGCCGGCCGGGCGGCGCGGGCCGCCTCCATGATCGCGGTGATCTGCGGCACGCCGACCCCGGCGACGATCCGGGTGGTGCAGATGGCACCCGGGCCCACCCCGACCTTGACCCCGTCGGCACCCGCGTCGACCAGGGCCTTCGCCCCGGCGTAGGTGGCCACGTTGCCGCCGACGATGTCGATCGCGACGTCCTTCTTGAGCTGGCGGACCATGTCGATCACGGCCCGCTGGTGGCCGTGCGCGGTGTCCACGATCAGCACGTCGACGCCCGCGTCGACCAGGAGCCGGGCCCGCTTGTACGCGTCCTCGCCCACCCCGATCGCGGCGGCCACCCGCAGCCGGCCGGCGTCGTCCTTGGTGGCGGTGGGGTACTGCTCGCTCTTGGTGAAGTCCTTGACGGTGATCAGGCCGCGCAGCTTGCCGGCGTCGTCCACGATCGGCAGCTTCTCCACCTTGTGCTGGCGGAGCAGGTCGAGCGCGTCGTCCTTGCTCACCCCGACCGGGGCGGTGACCAGCGGGGCGTGCGTCATGATCTGCCGTACCGGGGTGGCCGGGTCGGAGACGAAGCGCATGTCCCGGTTGGTGACGATGCCGACGAGCTGGCCGTCGCGGTCGACCACCGGCACACCGGAGATCCGGTACCGCCCGCAGAGCTGGTCGACCTCGGAGAGGGTGTCGTCCGGGCTGGCCGTCACGGGGTTGGTGATCATGCCCGACTCGGAGCGCTTGACCAGGTCCACCTGGAGCGCCTGGTCCTCGGCGGAGAGGTTGCGGTGCAGCACGCCGATGCCGCCCATCCGGGCCATCGCGATCGCCATCCGCGCCTCGGTGACCGTGTCCATCGCGCTGGAGAGCAGCGGCACGGTGAGCTGGACGTTACGGGTGAGCCGGGTGACCGTGGCGACCCGGCTGGGCACCACGTCCGACTCGCCCGGCTGCAACAGCACGTCGTCGAAGGTCAGGCCGAGCGGCACCACCCGCGCCGAGCCGGCGGGCAGCTCCGGAAGGTGGCCGCCCAGCTCGCCGTGGTCGGCGCCGGCCGGAATATCGGTGCTGGGCGAATTCTCCACGATTGCTCTCCTGAGCTGGTCGAACGGGCTTCAGTGAGGAACGCGCGGGCGGCGGACCGGGCCACCACGACAGCGCGTGGCTTCATCGTACCCAGTGAGCTGCGCGCCCTCCGTCGGCGGCGGGTGTCCGCACGGAGCCGGAGCCCGACCGGGCGGGGGGCGGGCGTCGGGTCGGCGTTGGGTCTACGGTGAGGGGGTGCACGACGAGCCCATCGACCCGTTCAACGGCGACCCGGCCGATCCGGCAGCCGGCCTGCACGATCCGGGCGACGACGCCCCGCTCGACCCGCTGACCGAGGTCGAACGGCAGGACGTCCTGGAGGATCTGGCCGACCTGGAGATCTACCAGGCCCTGCTGTCGCCGATCGGGGTGCGCGGGCTGGTGATCGAGTGCGAGGACTGCCGCGAGCCGCACTACTTCGACTGGGACCTGCTCCGGGGCAACCTTCGGCACCTGCTCAACTCCGGTCGCCCCCGGGTGCACGAGCCGGCCTACGACCCCGACCCGGACCACTACGTCACCTGGGACTACGCCCGGGGCTACGCCGACGGGGTGCACGACACCCTGACCGAGGGCACCGACGAGGAGCCGACCGACGGACCCGCCGCCGGCTGATCCGGCGATCCGTCGGATCAGCCGGCGGGTGGACTTTCCGGCCGGGTCGGCTCGTCAGGCGACCAGGCCGGCGCGGAAGCCGGCGGCCACCGCGTGCGCGCGGTCCCGGGCGCCGAGCTTGCGGAACAGCCGGCGGGCGTGGGTCTTCACGGTGTCCTCCGAGACGAACAGCTCCCGCCCGATCTCGGCGTTGCTCTTCCCCTCGGCCATGCCGAGCAGCACCTGCAACTCACGCTCGGTGAGCCCGACCGCGTTGCGGCCGGCGGGGCGCGGCCGGGTCGGCCGCTCGGCCTCCGTTCCGCCCGGCTCCTCGGCCGCCTCGGCCTCGTCGTCGCCGCGCTGGACGGGTACCACGCTCGGTGGTCCGGCCACCGGCTCGCCGGGGCCCGCCGGCCAGGCCGGGCCGGTGTTCCCGGAGGTCGGGCCGGTGGTCCCGGGGGTCCGGCCGCCGGGAGCGCCACGGGTGGGGCCGCCGACGGCCGCCGCGTCGCGGGCCGGGTCGCCGACCCGGTTGCGGGCGGCCCGACCGGGCGCGGAGAGCAGCAGCAGGGCCTTGGCCACCGCGCTGGTCAGGTCGTGGTCGGTGCCCTGGATCAGACCCCGGGCACCGGCGCTGATGCTGGCCGCCGCCGCCTCGTTCTCCTCGGCGCCGAGCAGCAGCACGGCGGCCTGGGGGGCCCGGGCGAGCACCCGGCGGACGAAGCCGGCGCTGTCCGGCCGGGTCAGCGCCGTGTCCGCCAACACCACGTCGACCGGCCGTTCGGCGAGCCGCAGCATCGCCTCGGGATCGGAGACGGCGGTCCGGACGACGGAGGACAGGCCGAGTCGAGCTGCGGCGGCGGTCAGGTGCTGGGCGGCGAGCGGTGTCCGCACGCACACGAGGACGGTACGCACTGTGTCTCCTCTCCGCCCACGAGCAGACCACGGCGGGGTCAGGTCGGGAGGGGGTTCCGGGCAATCCTCCGAACTTTTCGAACTTATCGGGCATTTGGAACAAATAAGCACCAGCTTTTCGATCACAGGGGTGTGAACCGTGGGACAGCCGGGTACCGGTGGTGTCAAGCCGGGGACGGTGCGCCTGCGCGGCCCGCCACCCGGGGCCCGGCAGTGAAGGATCGCGCGGTGCCGCGCGGGAGGAGGGGTGCTGATGTCGAACGTACGCAGACTGCCCGGACCCATCGTCGACCTCTGGGACTGGCAGCGGCTCGGCTCCTGCCGGGGACGTGACAGCGCCCAGTTCTTCCACCCCGACGGTGAACGCGGCTCCTCCCGGCTCCGCCGGGAATCCGGTGCCAAGGCGGTCTGCCGGGCCTGCCCGGTCCGCGCCGAGTGCGCCGCGCACGCGCTCTCCGTCCGCGAGCCGTACGGCGTCTGGGGTGGCTTCAGCGAGGCCGAGCGGCTGCGGCTGCTCGCGGTGGGCTGGGAGGACACCGCCGACCGGCGGCAGTCCCGGGTCGACGTGCCCCGCCTGGAGGCCCGGCTGGGCGCCGCCCACAAGTCCACGGTGGCCAGTGGCCAGGCCGTGCCCACCCAGCGCAACGTCGCCTGACGACACCGAATTCTGCACCGACGCGCCCCGGCGAGCCGGGGCGCGTCGGCGTGTGACCACCCACCCGGGTCTTTTCCGCACCGGCGGGTTCTGCCAGGATCCGGCGGATGCGGACCGACATCGGGGCACCCGACACGCTCTGGACACGCTGGGGTGCGCTCGCCACCGCCCTCGCCGCCCTCGGCCACGACGACGTCTACTGGTGCGACGCGGACGGCGCCCACCACGACGACCACGGCGGCAACTGGGCCCGACTGGTCCTCGTCGAGGGCGACCGGGCGGTGCTCTTCGGGTACGACCACGAGTACAGCGACACGGTCTGCGCGAGCCCACCGGTCGACCTGCTCGCCGGGGCACCCGCCTGGCTGCCCTGGCCCGAGCTGACCCGGCACGCCGAGGACGACCAGCTCGGCTACGTCTACTGGTACGAGGCCGGCGCCTGGAGCCGGGTGCCGTACCCGGACTCGCTGCACGACGACGGCCTGCGGGCCACCGCCGGAGCCGTGCTCGACGCGGACCGGGCCCGGCTGGAACTGGGCGAGGTCGTCTTCCAGTGGGGCGGGCACGAGCCAGCCGACGAACCAACGGAGCGGGCCGAGGTGGACCGGGCCGCCGACCGCCTGCTCGCCGCCGCGAGCGCCGCAACGGTCGACGCGGCGGTGGTGGCGGGGCTGCTCGGGCGGCTGCGGTCCCGCCCCGTCGACCCGGCCGCCGGCCTGACGGCGGCCGGCCGGGCCGGACTCACCCCGGGGGCGGTCCGCCCGGTGCTGCCGCCGGCCGGTGGGGCGCCGCCCCGGCGGGTCCGCACGCTCAGCGAGGACCAGCACGACCAGCTCGTCTGGGCGGCCATGCGGCAGGCCACCGAGCTGCCCCGGCCCACGCCCGGCGACTCCCCGGAACTGGCCGCCCTCGTCGCCTGGGTGCGGGGCCGCGCCCCCGCCGGAGACGGCCGCTGCGCGCTGCTCGTCCAGGTGACCGACACCGCGCTCCGCCAGCACCCGGGGACGGCACCCCCGGCCCGTCGCGACGGGGAGGACCAGTGGCAGCCCTTCCGGGAGGCCGGCGAGCTGGTCCGCCGGCTCCGCCGGGTCGAGGCGGACCCCGCGCACGGGCAGTGGCTCTTCCTGCGGGTCGAGACGACCGCCGAGGGGTCCACCGTGCAGCGGTGCTACGACTCGTGGCCCTCCTGGCTGCCGGCCGACGACCACGGCGGGCCCTGGCGCAGCGAGCTGGCGCCGGAGACGGCCCGCCGGGCGCCGGCCTTCCGGCCCGCCTGGTCGGCGCTGCTCGACCCCGGGGTCGCGTACGAGACACCGGGGCGCACCGCCATCGACGATGCACCCCGGTGAGGTGTAAGGAAGGGCCCCTTGTTAACGCTTCCGGTATAGGAAGGGGCCCTTCCTAACAGCCGGGCTCGGTCAGAAGCCCGGGCCGTGCTGGTGGCCGTGACCGTGCGAGTGGCCGTGGCCCCCGGCGGCGGCCGGCTCGGCCTTCACCGGCTTCTCCACGACCAGGCTCTCGGTGGTCAGCAGCAGCCCGGCGATCGAGGCGGCGTTGGTGACCGCGTTGCGGGTCACCTTCACCGGGTCGATGATGCCGGACTTGGCCAGGTCGACCCAGGAGCCGGTGGCGGCGTCGAGGCCGTTGCCCCACTCCTGGCCGACGACCTTCTGCACCACGACGTACCCGTCCTGGCCCGCGTTCTGGGCGATCCAGCGCAGCGGCTCGACCAGCGACTTGCGCACGATCGAGACGCCGACCTTCTCGTCGCCGGTGAGGCCCAGGTCGTCGTCGAGCACCGGGAGGATCTGGGCCAGGGCGGCACCGCCGCCGGGGACCGTACCCTCCTCGACCGCGGCCTTGGTCGCGGCGATGGCGTCCTCGATGCGGTGCTTGCGCTCCTTCATCTCGACCTCGGTCGCCGCGCCCACCTTGATGACGGCGACGCCGCCGGAGAGCTTGGCCAGCCGCTCGGAGAGCTTCTCCCGGTCCCAGTCGGAGTCCGTGGCCTCGATCTCCTTGCGGATCTGCGCGACCCGGTCGGCGACCTCGCTGGCCTGCCCGCCACCGTCGACGATGGTGGTGGTCTCCTTGTCGACCACGACGCGCCGGGCGGCGCCGAGCACCTCCAGGCCGACCTGGTCGAGCTTGTAGCCCAGTTCCGGGGCGATCAGCTCGGCACCGGTGGCGATCGCCAGGTCCTGGAGCATCGCCTTGCGGCGGTCGCCGAAGCCCGGGGCCTTCACCGCGCAGACCTTGAGGGTCTTGCGGATGGCGTTGACCACCAGCGTGGAGAGCGCCTGACCCTCGACGTCCTCGGCGATGATCAGCAGCGGCTTGCTGTCGGAGAGGACCTTCTCCAGCAGCGGCAGCAGCTCCTCGATCGCGGAGATCTTCTGCGTGGTGATCAGGACGTACGCGTCCTCCAGGACGGCTTCCTGGGACTCCGCGTCGGTGACGAAGTTGGGCGAGATGAAGCCCTTGTCGAACTGGAGACCCTCGGTCACGTCCAGCTCGGTGTGCAGGGCCGAGCCCTCCTCGACGGTGATCACACCGTCGCGGCCGACCCGCTCCATCGCCTCGGCGATCAGCTCGCCGATGGTGGCGTCCTGCGCGGAGATCGTGGCGACGTGCGCGATCGACTCCTTGCCGGTGACCTCGACGGCCCGGTCCAGCAGGGCCTCGGAGACCTTCTGCGCCGCCGCGTCGATGCCCCGCTTCAGCGCGATCGGGTTCGACCCGGCGGTGACGTTGCGCAGACCCTCCCGGATCAGCGCCTGCGCCAGCACGGTCGCGGTGGTGGTCCCGTCGCCGGCGACGTCGTTGGTCTTGGTCGCCACCTCCTTGACCAACTGCGCGCCGAGGTTCTCGTACGGGTTGGTGAGCTCGATCTCCTTGGCGATGGTCACACCATCGTTGGTGATCGTGGGCGCACCGAATTTCTTGTCCAGGACGACGTTGCGCCCGCGCGGGCCGAGAGTGACCTTGACCGCGTCCGCGAGGGCGTTGACACCGTGCTCCAGCAGGTGCCGGGCGTCGTCCGAGAAGCTCAGGATCTTCGCCATGAATGTCCCTTCGAAGCGTCGCTGCCCCGGCCCGGCGAGCCGGACCGGGGCAGCGACACTGATCGGTTGCTTACTTCTCGATGACCGCGAGGACGTCGCGGGCGGAGAGGACCAGGTACTCCTCGCCGGCGTACTTGACCTCGGTGCCGCCGTACTTCGAGTACAGGACGACGTCGCCGACCTGCACGTCAACCGGGATCCGGTTGCCCTTGTCGTCGATACGGCCCGGGCCGACAGCGAGGACGGTGCCCTCCTGCGGCTTCTCCTTGGCGGTGTCGGGGATCACGATGCCCGACGCCGTGGTGGTCTCAGCCTCGTTCGCCTGGACCACGATCCGGTCCTCGAGCGGCTTGATCGCAACCTTGGTCGCGGTAGTCACGGGCATACCCTCCTGGGGTATTGGGTTTCGTAGCCGGACGGCTCAGCCGACCAGCGTCAATCTGCCACATGCCACCGGGCGGGACCGTCGTCGCGGGTGCCGGTCCGCCTGGCGTTCAGCACCCACGCCAGCAGGCCGGGAGCTGGCACCCTCAGGGTGAGAGTGCTAATCGCAGGTTATGCCTCGGCTAGCACTCCGTCAAGGAGAGTGCCAACGCAGCACCCCCGTGTCCCCCGATCGCCCACCTCACGCGCTCCGCTCCGCCGCCCGTCACGACCCCGCTGACCACGGCACCTGCCCGAGGGTGGCCCACCGGAGCAGGGCCCCGGGCCGGCTCGGGACAATGGCCGGGTGGACCTGGAACAGCTCGCCGCGTTGCGTACACCCGAGGGGTCGGCCGCGCTCGCGGCGGCGGACGCGGTGGCCGGCGGCGACCCGCTGGGCGCGGCGGCCTCGCTGCGCGCCGCCGGGATCCCGGCCGGGCTGGCCGCCGCCGCGCTGACCCAGGCGGAGCTGCGCCGCCGGGCCGTCGGCAAGTTCGGCCCCGCCGCCACCGGGATGTTCCTCACCCGGCCCGGCCTGGAGCAGGCCACCCGGGCGGTCGTCGCGGACCGCCGGGCGCAGCGGCTACACGCCGCCGGGGTGGCGACCCTCGCCGACCTCGGCTGCGGCCTCGGGGCCGACGCGCTCGCCGCCGCCCGCGCCGGCATCCGGGTGTACGGCGTGGAGGCCGACCCGGTCACCGCCACGATGGCCGCCGCCAACGCCGAGGCCGCCGGGCTGGCCGACCTGTTCACCGTGAAGTGCGGGGACGCCACCGCGTTCGACGTGACCCGGGTCGACGCGGTCTTCTGCGACCCGGCCCGCCGCCGCGCCGGCACCGGTCGACGGATCTTCGACCCGAACGCCTACTCCCCACCCTGGGACTTCGTCACCGGGCTGGCCGAACGGGTACCCCGGACCGTGGTCAAGGTCGCCCCGGGCATCGACCACGCGCTGATCCCGCCCGGCGCCGAGGCCGAGTGGGTCAGCGTGGACGGCGACCTGGTCGAGGCAGCCCTCTGGTGCGGTCCGCTCGCCCACTCCCCCCGCCGCGCCACCCTCCTGAGGTGTAAGGAAGGGCCCCCTGTTAACGCATACGGTAGAGAAGGGAACCCTTCTCACACCCCGGTGGCCGGCACGGCGGTACACCAGGTGACCGGCGACGGGACGGTGGAGGCGCCGGTCGGGCCGGTCCGTCGCTTCCTGTACGACCCCGACCCGGCGGTGGTCCGGGCCCACCTGGTCGCCGAACTCGCCGCCGACCTGGACGCCACCCTCGCCGACCCGGCCATCGCGTACCTCTACGCCGACCGCGCGGTCGCCACCCCGTACGCGCGCTGCCTGGAGATCACCGACGTCCTGCCGTTCTCGCTGAAGCGGCTGCGTGCGCTGCTGCGGGAGCGTCGGGTCGGCCGGGTGGAGATCCTCAAGCGCGGGTCGGCGCTGGAACCGGAGAAGCTCCGCCGCGACCTGCGCCTCGCTGGCGACCAGCCGGCCAGCCTGGTCCTCACCCGGGTCGCCAACACCCCCACCGCCCTCCTCTGCCACCCCACCTAACCCTTCACCCCACCCCCACCCCTCCCTCCCCCACCCGCCCCTCCCCCACCCGACCCTCCCCCGTCGCGGTGATCATGGAGTTGGCGGTGGAGACGGAGATCAAAGTCCCCGCACACTCCATGATCGACGCGCGTGACCGCAGCCAGGGGAGGCGGGGCGGCCGGGTGGGGCGGGTATAGCGTGGCGGGCATGGCGGGACGGGGTACTCCGGCGATCGCGCTGCTGGTCACGCGGAAGGTGACCCACCGCACCCACCCGTACGAGGTGTCGCCGGACCTGCCGAACTACGGCGCACTGGTCGCCGCCGCGCTCGGCGTACCCCCGGGGCGGCTGTTCAAGACGCTGGTGGCGGAGGTCGACGGCGCGCTCGTGGTGGCGGTCGTGCCGGTCGGCGGCGACCTGGACCTGAAGGCGCTCGCGGCGGCGGTGGGTGGCAAGCGGGCCGCGCTGGCCGACCGGGCCGCCGCCGAGCGGGCCACCGGGTACGTTCGGGGCGGGATCAGCCCGCTCGGTCAGCGTCGGCGGCTGCCCACCGTGGTCGACTCCTCGGCCCTGGCGCACGAGACCGTCTACGTCTCCGCCGGCCGGCGTGGCCTCCAGGTCGAACTGGCCCCTCAGGACCTGGTCACCCTCACCGCCGCCACCCCCGCCCCCATCACCACCGCTCACTGACCCCGAGCCCGCGCCTTCCCGTCCACCCCACTCCACCCCGCCCCGGAGACCGGGTCGTGTCGATCAAGGGATGGGTGGTGCGACACGCCGACGGACGCCCCCCGACCCGTGATCACCGCGACGAGGCGGGGCGGGCGCGAGGGGCGGCGGGCGCGAGGGGCGGCGCGGCCGGGCGCGGCGGGGTGGGTGTGGAGGGTGGGGCTGCGGGGTAGGGATGAGGCACCGGGGGCATGTGCAGGTGTTCCGGGGGTGCTTGGCGTCGGGGTGTCGGGGGCGTTGCGGGATTGTTACCGCCGCCAACAAATTTATGGTCGCGATGGTCTTGCGCGCGGAGTGTGACCGGGAATACGTTGCCGGACACAACAAACCACCGACCGCAACTCCCCCACCCCCGAAAGGACCCGAGCAGATGCGCAAGGGCTTCCTCACCTTCGCCGCCGTGGGCCTGCTGGCCACCGGCAGCCTGACCGCCTGCGGTGACGACTCCGGCAGCAACGGGGCCGGCGGCGACAACGGGCAGACCCCGAAGATCGGCGTGATCCTGCCCGACAGCAAGTCCTCCGCCCGCTGGGAGACCGCCGACCGCCGGTTCCTGGAGGAGGCGTTCAAGGCCGCAGGCGTCGAGTACGACATCCAGAACGCGCAGAACGACAAGAACGCCTTCCAGACCATCGCCGACCAGATGATCACCAACGGGGCGACCGTCCTGATGATCGTGAACCTGGACTCCGGCACCGGCAAGGCCGTGCTCGACAAGGCGAAGTCCCAGGGCGTCGCCACCATCGACTACGACCGGCTCACCCTGGGCGGCTCCGCGCAGTACTACGTCAGCTTCGACAACGAGGCCGTCGGCAAGCTCCAGGGCGAGGGCCTGAGCAAGTGCCTGACCGACCAGGGCGTGCAGAAGCCGACGATCGCGTACCTCAACGGTTCGCCGACCGACAACAACGCCACCCTGTTCAAGAACGGGTACGACTCGGTGCTCAAGCCGAAGTTCGACGCGGGCGAGTACGCCAAGGGCCCGGAGCAGTCCGTGCCGGACTGGGACCCGGCGCAGGCCGCCACGATCTTCGAGCAGATGCTCACCCAGACCAACGGCAAGATCGACGGGGTGCTCGCCGCCAACGACGGCCTCGGCAACGCGGCCATCTCGGTGCTGAAGAAGAACAAGATCAACGGCAGGGTGCCGGTGACCGGGCAGGACGCCGACCTCCAGGGCCTGCAGAACATCCTCGCCGGTGACCAGTGCATGACCGTCTACAAGGCGGTCAAGCAGGAGGCCGACGCCGCCGCCGAGCTGGCCATCGCGATCGCCAAGGGCGAGCGGAAGGACACCGGGCAGACCGTCAAGGACCCGGAGAGCGGCCGGGACGTGCCCGCCCGCCTGCTCCAGCCGAAGCTGATCTACAAGGAGAACGTCAAGGACGTGGTCGCCGACGGCTACGTCGACAAGGCCAAGCTCTGCGAGGGCAGCTTCGCCCAGCTCTGCGCGGACGCGGGCGTCAACTGACCCGTACCCCAACCCGGCGGGGCGCCGCCCGGCACGGCCACCGGCGTGCCGGGCGGCGCCCCGGCGCACGGCTGAACAGACCTCCCCTCCGTGACGAAGGAGACCCCCGTGTCCGCGACCCCCTTGCTGGAGCTGCGCGGGATCGACAAGAGCTTCGGTCCCGTCCAGGTCCTGCGTGACGTCGCCCTCTCCGCCCACGCCGGGGAGGTGACCGCACTGGTCGGCGACAACGGCGCCGGCAAGTCGACGCTGGTCAAGTGCATCAGCGGCATCTACGGCACCGACGCCGGCGAGTTCCTGTTCGAGGGCCGACCGGTGACCATCAACAGCCCCCGGGACGCCGCCGGGCTCGGCATCGAGGTCGTGTACCAGGATCTCGCGCTCTGCGACAACCTGGACATCGTCCAGAACATGTTCCTCGGCCGGGAGAAGCGCAGCGGCCTCGTCCTCGACGAGCCGACCATGGAGCAGATGGCCGCCGACACCCTCGCCGGGCTCAGCGTGCGGACCGTCAAGTCGCTGCGCCAGCACGTCTCCAGCCTCTCCGGCGGCCAGCGGCAGACCGTGGCGATCGCCAAGGCGGTGCTCTGGAACAGCCGGCTGGTGATCCTGGACGAGCCGACCGCCGCGCTGGGTGTGGCGCAGACCGCCCAGGTGCTGGAGCTCGTCCGCCGGCTGGCCGACAACGGCCTCGCCGTCGTGCTCATCTCGCACAACATGAACGACGTCTTCGCCGTCTCCGACCGGATCGCCGCGCTCTACCTCGGCCAGATGGTCGCCCAGGTGAAGACCACCGACATCACCCACGCGCAGGTGGTCGAGCTGATCACCGCCGGCCGCTCCGGCAACCTCGGGCTGACCCCCGACCCGGCCCCGGCCGACGGCACCGGCGCCCAGCCCGCCGAACCGCAGAACCCAGGAGCCGACCGATGAGCACCACCGTCGTCACGAAAGAAGGCCCGGCGGCGGTCACGCCCGCGCCGACCGTGGGCAGTCATGTCCGCAGCTACTGGAGCCGGGTCCGCGGCGGCGACATCGGGGCCCTGCCCGCCGTCCTCGGCCTGGTGGTGCTCTGCACGGTCTTCTCGATCATGCGGCCGTCGTTCCTCACCGCCGGCAACTTCGCCAACCTGTTCACCCAGGGCGCGGCGGTCACCCTGATCGCGATGGGGCTCGTCTTCGTCCTGCTGCTCGGCGAGATCGACCTCTCCGCCGGCTTCGCCAGCGGGGTCTGCGCGGCGATCCTGGCCAACGTCGCCACCGTGCTCGGCTACCCCTGGTACGTGGCGATGCTCGCCGCCCTCGCCACCGGCGTGCTGATCGGCACCGTCCTCGGGTTCCTGGTCGCCAAGATCGGCATTCCGTCCTTCGTGGTCACCCTGGCCGGATTCCTGGCCTTCCAGGGTGTCGTCCTGGTCCTCATCGACCAGGGCAGCAACATCGCGATCCGGGACAGCGTCCTGCTCGCCATCGCCAACCGCAACCTGCCCCCGGCCCTCGGCTGGGCGCTGGCCGGCGTCACCGTCGCCGGCTACGCGGCCGTGCAGCTCAACCGGTACCGGACCCGGTCCGCCCGGGGACTGGTCGCCGACCCGATGGCGGTGGTGCTCGCCCGGATCGGCGCGCTGGCGCTGATCCTCGGCGTCGCCGTCTACATCCTCAACCTGGAGCGCAGTCGCAACGTCCTGGTCACCTCGCTCAAGGGCGTACCGATCGTGGTGCCGATCATCGCGGTGCTGCTGATCCTCTGGACCTTCGTCCTCCAGCGGACCAGCTACGGGCGGCACGTCTACGCGGTCGGCGGCAACAAGGAGGCCGCCCGCCGGGCCGGCATCAACGTCGACCGGATCCGCATCTCGGTCTTCATGATCTGCTCCGCGATGGCGGCGGTCGGCGGCATCGTGGCCGCGAGCAGGGGCAACTCGGTCGACCCGAACACCGGTGGGAGCAACGTGCTGCTCTACGCCGTCGGCGCGGCGGTGATCGGCGGCACCAGCCTCTTCGGCGGCAAGGGCCGGGTGCTCGACGCGGTGCTCGGTGGCGCGGTGGTCGCCGTCATCGACAACGGCATGGGCCTGATGGAATACAGCTCAGGGACGAAGTACGTGGTGACGGGCGTGGTGCTGCTGCTCGCCGCGAGCGTCGACGCGCTGTCGCGTCGACGGGCCGCCGCCACCGGCAACCGTTGACCACGCTGCACAGGAAAGTACCGACGACATGCGCGCAGGACCGAGCCAGGACGAGATCCGCCGGCAGAACCTCGGTGCCCTGCTGCGCTACGTACACGTGCACGGGGCGACCACCCGCGCCGAGCTGACCAGCCGGCTGGGGCTGAACCGCAGCACCATCGGCGCGCTCACCGCCGACCTGGCCAACGCCGGGCTGGTCAGCGAGGGGACGCCGAAGGAGACCGGCCGGGCCGGACGACCGTCGCTGGTCGTCCGGCCCGAGTCGGCGCGGGTGTACGCGTACGCGTACTCGATCGAGGTGGACCGGCTGCGGGCCGCGCGGATCGGGCTCGGTGGCGCGCTGCTCGACCGCCGTGACCTGGACCGGCCGCCCGGCCTGCTGGTCGACGAGGTGGTCCCGCTGCTGGCGGCGGCGGTCAAGGGGATGCAGCAGGCGGTCCCGGCGGGGTCGATCTGCGTCGGCGCCGGGGCGGCGGTGTGCGGGATGGCCCGCCGCGACGACGGCCTGGTCCGGCTCAGCCCGCACACCGGCTGGTCGGACGAGTCGCTGGCCGAGCGGCTCGGCGCCGAGCTGGGCGCCGGCAGCCCGGTGGTGACCGGGAGCGTCGCCGACCTGTCCGCCCTCGCCGAGCACGTCCGGGGCGTCGCTGCCGGCTGCGACAACGTCATCTACCTGTACGGCGACGCCGGGATCGGCGCCGGCATCATCGCCGGGGGCCGGCGGATCACCGGCCACGGCGGCCACGGCGGCGAGGTCGGCCACATGGTGGTCAACCCGGGCGGCCGGCCGTGCAGTTGCGGGTCGCGGGGCTGCTGGGAGACCGAGGTCGGCGAGCTGGCGTTGCTGCGCGCCGCCGGCCGTGCCGGGCTCTCCGGCCAGGCCGCGGTGCTCGCCGTGGTGGACCCGGCGGCGCGCGGCGACGCCAGCGCCCAGGCGGCGGTACGGCAGGTCGGCGACTGGCTCGGCTTCGGCGTCGCCAACCTGGTGAACATCTTCAACCCGGAGCTGGTCGTCTTCGGCGGCACCATGCGCGACCTCTACCTGGCCGCCGCCGCCCAGGTCCGCAGCCGGTTGAACTCCAACGCCCTGGCCGCCTGCCGGGAACACGTCCGGCTGCGCACCCCGGCCCTCGGTGACGACGGCGCGCTGCTCGGCGCCGCCGAACTCGCCTTCGAACGGCTCCTCGCCGACCCGCTCGACGCGGCCTGACCCGACCCACCGGCGACGCCTGCTCCCCGCGGCGGCCGCCGTTCCGCCCGCCCGACTGAACTGATCGGCCCGTCAGTGCGTACCACTGGGCGGCCGGGCGGCCGGGGTACGGAGGCGCCCGGCCACCCCCCGCGTTTCGGCCGGACCGAGGAGGCACCGCAGACATGGCACCGCTGAACTCCGCACACCGTCGGCCAGGGCACCGGACCCACCGGGTGGCGGTGCTGCTCATCGCGATCATCGCGGGGATCGGTGTGCTGCCCGGGGCGGCCGTCGCCGTACCGGCGCCCCCGCAGTCCCTCAACGCCGCCGACCAGGCGCTGCTGGTGGGTGTCCGGCTCGCCGGGCTGTGGGAGATGCCCGCCGGGCAGATGGCCGCCGAGAAGGGTCAGTCCGCCCGGGTACGCGAGATCGGCGCCGGCATCGCCACCGAGCACGAGGAGTTGGACCGGCTGACCGTGGCGGCGGCCAACAAGCTGGGCGCCACCATCCCCTCGGACCCCACCGAGGAGCAGAAGGGCTGGCTGCTGGAGATGCAGAACACCAGCGGTGCCCGGTTCGACCAGATCTTCGTCACCCGGCTGCGGGAGGCGCACGGCAAGATCTTCCCGGTGGTCGGCGCGGTCCGCGCCAGCACCCGCAACGCCACCGTGCGCAAGCTCGCCGACGACGCCAACAAGTACGTGCTGCACCACATGGAGATGCTGGAGAGCACCGGCCTGGTCCGCTGGGAGCAGCTCCCGCCGGCCGTCCTGCCCGCCTCGGGCAACGACTCGCTGCTGGCGCGGGCCTCGGCGAACTCCGGCTCGGGCATCGGGGTCAGCACCACCGTGGTCTGGCTGGTCTTCCTCGCCGCCCTCGCCACCGGCGGGCTGGCCACGTACAAGGTGCTGCGGCGCAACTGACGTCCCGCCAGGCCGGTGCCGGCGGGTCAGCGGTCGACCTGGGTGAAGTCCCAGGAGTGCGGCGGGCGGGCCAGCAGCCGTACCGGCGGCTCCGGCAGGGCACGCGGGCTGCTGCGCCACTTCGAGATCACCACCACCCGGTGGTCGGTGGAGGAGAAGACCTCGCTGGCCACGTGCAGCGGGTCGTGCTCGAACTCGGGCAGCGCGGTGTCGCAGACCCAGGTGATCAGGTCGGCGACACCGTACGGCTCGGCCCGCGCCTCCCACATCCGGACGATCATGTCGACTCCCCCGCCCTCATACGCTCACCACGGTCAGCGGCATGGCCGAGTCGGCCGGCAGGTCCAGCCGGCTCGGCGCGACCCCGGCGGCGACCAGGTGCGAACCGAGCGCGGCGACCATCGCGCCGTTGTCGGTGCAGAGCTTCGGCCGGGGCACCCGGACCCGGATGCCGTGCTTCGCGGCCCGCTGCTCGGCCATCGCCCGCAGCCGCGAGTTGGCCGCCACTCCCCCGCCGATGACCAGGGTCTCGATGCCGTTGGCCCGGCACGCGTCGAGCGCCTTGGCGGTCAGCACGTCGCAGACCGCCTCCTGGAACGCGGCGGCCACGTCGGCCACCGGCACCGGCTCGCCGGCCCGCTGCCGGGCCTCGACCCAGCGGGCCACCGCCGTCTTCAGCCCGGAGAAGGAGAAGTCGTACCGGTGCGCGGCGAGGTCCTTCGGCGCGGTCAGCCCGCGCGGGAAGTGGATCGAGCCCGGGTCGCCGTTGCGCGCCTCCCGGTCGATCGGCGGCCCACCCGGGAACGGCAGGCCGAGCAGGCGGGCCACCTTGTCGAACGCCTCCCCGGCGGCGTCGTCGATGGTCGCGCCGAGCGGGGTGACCCCCCGGGCCAGGTCGTCGACGAGCAGCAGGGACGAGTGCCCGCCGGAGACCAGCAGGGCGATCGCCGGCTCCGGCAGCGGCCCGTGCTCCAGGGTGTCCACCGCGACGTGCGCGGCGAGGTGGTTCACCCCGTACACCGGCTTCTCGGCGGCCACCGCGTACCCCTTGGCGGCGGCGACCCCGACGAGCAGCGCGCCGGCCAGGCCGGGCCCGGAGGTGACCGCGATGGCGTCGATGTCGGCGATGGTCACCCCGGCCTCGGCGAGCGCCCGGTCCATGGTGGGCACGATCGCCTCCAGGTGGGCACGGCTGGCCACCTCGGGCACCACCCCGCCGAACCGGGCGTGTTCCTCGACGCTGGAGGCGAGCGCGTCGGCCAGCAGGGTGTGCCCGCGCACGATGCCGACCCCGGTCTCGTCGCAGGAGGTCTCGATGCCGAGGATCAGCGGTTCGTCAGCCATGCCCGTCGGTCCCTTCCCCGGTCGGCGTCGTCCCGTCCGGGTCCGACGTCACGACGCGCCGCATCACCAGCGCGTCGGTGTTGCTCGGTTGGTAGTAGCCCCGGCGTACGCCGATCGGCTCGAAGCCGTACTCCGCGTAGAGCCGCTGGGCCGGCGCGTTGTCGGCGGCGACCTCCAGCAGCGTGCTGCGCGCGCCGCGCCGGGCAGCCTCGGCGAGCAGCCCCTCCAGCAGGAGCCGGCCCACGCCCCGGCGCTGCGCCGAGCGGCGGACCGCGATGTTCTGCACCCAGGCCTCGTCGGGCGGCGTCACGGTGAGCCCGGCGTACCCGAGCAGCCCGCCGTCCGGGCCGGTGGCGACCAGGTAGAAGTGCCCGTTGGCGAGTTCGTTCCAGAACATCCCCGCCGACCACTGCTCCGCGCCGAACAGGTCCGCCTCGATCGGCAGCACCTCGTCGACGTGCCACCAGCGGAACCGTTCCAGGCGCACCGGGCCATCCACGGCAGAGCCGGGCTCGACATGCCGGCTCGGCTCCGCCGGCCGGGCGGAAGCGGTCGGCTCGACGCCGTCGCCCGGCCGGGATCCGGTCACGGCAGGACCGGCTTGCGGCCGGTCGCCGCGACCGCGTCGGGGCGGCGCAGGTAGAGGGGGGTGAGCCGCTCCGCGGGGGCGCAGGCCCGGATCCGCTCGGCGGCCAGCGCGGCCAGCGCGACGGCGTCCGGGTACCGGGGCTCGGCCCGCAGCGGCAGGTCGAGCACGTCGGCGTACCGGTGGGCGCCGTCGCCGACGGCGACGGTCACCGCGAGGTCGCGGGCGCGGACGGCGGCGACCGCCGGGGTGTCCACGTCCGGCCCGGCGATCCGCTGCCCGGCGCCGTCGTACACCGCCCAGTAGACCTCCCGCCGACGGGCGTCGCTGGCCGCCAGCACCGGCTCCCCGGCCGCCACCGGGTGGCCGACGCCGTCGAGCGAACAGACGCCGTACGTGGGGATGCCGAGCACCTGCCCCATGGTCGCGGCGGTGACCAGACCGACCCGCAGGCCGGTGAACGGCCCCGGGCCGAGGCCGGCGACGATCGCGCCGAGGTCGCCGGGACGGGCCTCGGCGTCGGCCAGCACGGCGTCGACCTGCGGGGCGAGCAGTTCGCCGTGGGCCCGCGCGTCGACCGTGCAGCGCAGCGCCCGGGACGCGACGCCGTCCGCCGAGACCTCCACCAGCGCCGCGGTCACCGCAGGGGTCGAGGAATCCACCACCAGTACGAGCACGGCTGCAACCCTAGCCGGCCCGGTGGTCACCCCCGGTGACGCCCCACGGTGTCCCGGCGGGGTGCCTCCCAACCAAGTGTCGGCCCGGCGCAGAGGCCGCGGCCGAGCGACATACCCGTGGGGTATTTTCACACCTGTCGGGTACGTCGGCGCGAGAGAGATGGTGTCGCCATGGATTCGGTCCGCCTCGGCCAGTTGGGCGGCCTGCTGCGCCACGAGCGGGAGACACGGGCCCTGACCCAGCGGGCGCTCGCCGAGCGCGCCGGCACCACCCAGGCCACGGTCGCCCGGGTCGAGCGGGGCGACCGGGTGCCGAGCCTGGACCTGCTCGACCGGCTCTTCACCGCGCTGGGCGTGCAGTTGACGGTCAGCGTCGAGCCACTCGACGCACACCTCGACGCGGTCCTCGACGAGTTGGCCGCCCGCCCGCTGGCCGACCGGGTGGCGGGCCTCGGCGTCGACCGGGTCCTGGACCGGCTCGGGGACCTGCCGTACGTGCTCGCCGGGGGGACCGCCGCCCTGCTCCAGGGCGCCCCGATCCCGGTCGACAGCCTGGATCTCGCCATCCGGTGGCGCGACTCGGCACGGTTCACCGCCTGGCTGGAACAGGCGTACGGGCAGCGCTGGGACGCCCGGTGGAAGCAGTTCGGCGGCGTGCCGCTCGCCCCCGAGGAGCCCGGCGACCACCACTGGCAGACCCGGTACGGCGAGGTCCGGGCGACGATGTGCGAGGAGTTGCCGGAGCCGATCGAGGTACGGCACGGCGGGCGCGGCTACCCGGTGGTGCCGCTGGTGCAGGTGGAGGTGGTCGACCCCCGCGCCGCCGAACTGCTCCGCCGCTACCGGAGCCGGGCCGGCGGCGGGGAGCAGGCCGACAGCGGAGCACGGGCCGACGGGTAGCTCCGCCCGCCGGGTGGGCTCAGCTCGCCGTGCGCTCCCAGTCGATGGTGGGCAGGCCCACGTCGGCGAGCGCCTTGTTGGCCGCGCTGAACGGACGGCTGCCCAGGAAACCGCGCGGGTTCATCGGGCTCGGGTGACCGGCCTCCAGCACCACGTGCTGCGGGTTGGCGACCAGGGCCGCCTTCTTGCGGGCGTACCCGCCCCAGAGCAGGAAGACCACCCGGTGCTCCAGCGCGTCGAGAGCGCGGATGGTCGCGTCGGTGAACGCCTCCCAGCCCTTGTTGGCGTGCGAGCCGGGGGTGGCCTGGCGGACCGTGAGCACCGAGTTGAGCAGCAGCACGCCCTGGCCGGCCCAGCCGGTCAGGGTGCCGCCGCGCGGCTTCGGCACGCCGAGGTCCTCGGTCAGCTCCTTGAAGACGTTCCGCAGCGACGGCGGCACCGACACCCCCTCGCGGACGCTGAAGCTGAGCCCGTGCGCCTGCCCGGCCTTGTGGTACGGGTCCTGCCCGAGGATGAGCACCCGACAGTCCTGCGGAGCGCAGAGCTGGTACGCCGAGAAGAGGTCCTCCAGCGGCGGGAAGACCGTCTGGGTGGCGTACTCGTCCGCGACGAACCGGCCCAGCTCGGCGGTGGCCGCCGGGTCGAGGTGCGGGGTGAGGACTGACCGCCAGGCGGGCGGGAGGTGCGCCGGCAGGTCGAGGGGCGCGACGTCGTCGGGCATGAGCCACCTTTCACGCGAACGGAACGGCTGATTCCTACCAGCCCGGTCCGATTCCTACCAGCCCGGTCCGACACTTCCCACCCACGGGCCCACCGCCCTGAGTACCCGTACCCACGTCGTTGGGCCCATCGGCGGATGTGCGAAACCCCTCCGACCTGGCGGAATGGACGCCATGACGCGAGCGGTCCACATCACCGGCTGTGCTTCCTTCCTTCCCGGCGAGCCGATCGGCAACGACGATCTGGTCCGGTTCCTCGGCGACGACGGCAGCCGGGCCGCCGCGGCGGTCCGGCGCCGGGTGCTCGCGGCCAACGGCATCCGGAGCCGGCACTACGCCCTCGACCCGGCGGGGCGGACCACGATGCTCAACGAGGAGCTGGCGGCCGAGGCGGTGCTGCGGGCCCTCAAGGAGAGCGGCCGGGACGTGGGGCAGCTCGGCCTGCTCGCCACCGGCACCACCCAGGGGGACGTGCTGGTACCGGGCTTCGCCTCGATGGTCCACGGCCGCCTCGGCGGCGGCCCGATGGAGACGCTCTCCGCCGCCGGGGTCTGCGCCGCCAGCATGGCCGCCTTCCGCGCGGCGGTGGCCGGCGTCCGCCTCGGCGAGCACGACCTCGCCGCCGTCGTCGGCTCCGAGCTGGTCAGTCGGGGCCTCAAGCACAGCCGGTACGCCGACACCACCGCGTCGGAGCGGGCCGGGTTCGACGCCGAGTTCCTGCGCTGGACGCTCTCCGACGGCGCCGGAGCGGTGGTCCTCGAACCGGGGCCCCGGCCGGACCGGTCGAGCCTGCGGGTCGACTGGACCCACCTGGTCTCGCACGCCCACGAGCACGCCACCTGCATGCGCGCCGGGCTGACCGACCCCACCGGGCCGGGCGGGGAGGGGCCGGGCGCCGGGGACACCTGGCTGGACCGGGACACCGCCGCCGAGGCCGAGCGGGCCGGCATGCTGCGGCTGCGACAGGACGTACGGGCGCTGCCGGACCTCTTCGTCGCGGGGGTCGCCGAGTACGTCCGGCTGGTCCGCGCCGGCCGCTTCGACCCGCGCGACATCGACCACGTGCTCTGCCACTACAGCTCCGAGCACTTCCGGGCGGACATCTTCCGGTTGCTGCACGAGGCCGACCTGATGATCGACGAGGAGCGCTGGTACACCAACCTGCACACCCGGGGCAACACCGGGGCGGCGAGCATCTTCGTGATGCTGGCCGAGGCGTGGCGGTCCGGCCGGTTCGCCCCCGGGGACCGGATCCTGCTGGTGGTGCCCGAGTCCGGCCGGTTCTCGTTCGCCTTCGCCCACCTGACCTGCGTCGGCCCGACCGGGCCGGAAACCGTGACCGGCACCGCCCGCGACAACGGCGCCGCCCGCGACGGCGGGGCCGACCAGGCCGGCGGGACGGAAGAGGCCGACGCGGCCGGGTCGCCGCTCGGGGTGCCGGAGCCGGGCGACGACGACGTGGTCCGGTGGACCGTGCTGGAGCTGGCCGGGGTCTGGGCCGACCTGGAGTCCCGGCTGCGGCGGGTGCCGGTGCTGCGCCGGCTCGAAGCCGGTGCCGCCACGCTGGCCGACTACCGCCGGCTGCTGCTCACGCTCCGCCCCCAGGTCGTCGAGGGGGGCCGGTGGATCGCCCGCGCCGCGTCGAGCTTCTCCGAGGAGCTGTTCGAGCTGCGCAGCGCCGCGCTGCACCACGGCCTGGAGGAGCACCGCGACTACCGGCTGCTGGACGCGGACTTCGCGGCGATCGGCGGGGACCCGGCCGAGATCCGGGCCGCGACGAAGAACCCCGGCTCCGAGGCGCTCTCGGCGTACATGTTCCACCAGGCCAGCCAGCCGGAGCCGGTGGATCTGCTGGGCGCCATGTTCGTCATCGAGGGCCTCGGCACGGCCAAGGCGACCCGCTGGGCCGGGCTGCTCCGCGACCAGCTCGGGCTCGCCGAGGACCAGGTGCGGTTCCTGCTCTACCACGGCGACAACGACGACGACCACTTCGCGGCCCTGCGGGACGTCCTGCGGTCCGGGCTGATCGACCGGCCCCGCGCCGAGCGGATCGTCCGGACGGCCCGGGTGGTGGCCCGGCTCTACGCCCTGCAACTGGAGGAGATCGATGGCTGAGCGCACCCGGAGCCGCACCCGTCGGACGGAACCGTCGGTGTGGGAGGCGATCATGGCCGATCCCACCGTGCCGATCGGCCGGCGCACCCTGGAACTGGTGGTGCGGGACCAGCAGCGCTGGTCGCGGACCTGGCTGCTGCCCTGGGTACGGCTGTTGTCCCGGCTGGCGGTGACGCTGATCAGCGTGGTCAAGCGCCTGCTGCCCTGGCAGGTACGCGCGCACGGCACGATGGACAGCCTCTGCGTCTGGTTCCTCCGCCGGTGCGTCGCCCCGGAGGCCGGGGAACTGCTGATCCGGCACTTCGTGGTGGAGACCCAGCTCCTCAACTTCGTGGTCCGCAACGCCGGCGTACCCGGTCTGCGCGAGGTCGACCTGCTGCCGACGACCCTGCGGGAGCTGGGCGACCGCGCGGTGATCGAGCACGACCTCAACGTCTACGACGTGATGATCGCCCTGGGCAGCGCGGCGACGCCGCCGGGGGCCCGGCTGCGCAACCTGGCCCGGCCCACCGGCCCGCTCGACACCTCGATGCTGACCGTCCCGCCGCTGGACACCGAACCGGGCCGCCGCCGACTGCTGAACCTGGACATCCAGACCGCGCTGTACCTGATGAACGTCCCGTTCGCGCTCTGCCTCACCAGCGAGGAGTACCGCCGGGCGGTGCACTCGATGCGCCTGGACATCTCCCTGCTGGCCCTGCTCACCCAGCTCACCGGCGACTCGACGTTCCTGTCCTGGCGGCCGGAGGGCTCGGTGCTGCGGGTCGACTCGACCGTGGACGTCCCCCGGTCGGTCTACGAGCACGCGGTGATCTGCGAGTACGCCTTCGCCCGGCTGATCCGGACCGCGGCGGGCGCCGCCGACGGTGCGACCGGCACCGTACCCCGACCCCGTCGTCGCCCCACCGAGACCGGCACCCGGCACGCCACCACCGGGGTCACCCGTCCCCGGAGTTGACCAGCCCGCGCCGGGCGGTCGACTGGGGGCGGTCGTCAGGGCAGGGTAGTGAGGCGGTCCGCCCAGTCGCCGCCGACCGGGTCCAGCTCGACCTCGCGGGTGTCGTCGTCGTGGCGGTCGATACGGATCCGCAGGTGGGCGTCGGTCAGGTGCTCGGCCAGCCCCTCGCCCCACTCGACCACGGTGACCGAGTCGTCGACCGAGGCGTCCAGGTCGAGGTCGTCGATCTCGGCGCGCGGGTCCGCCGCGTCGCCCAGCCGGTACGCGTCGGCGTGCACCAACGCCACCCGGCCGCCCCGCGCCGGGTCGGGCCGGTGCACCCGGGCGATCACGAAGGTCGGCGAGGTGATGTCGCCGCGTACCCCCAGCCCGGCGCCGATGCCCTGGGTCAGCGCGGTCTTGCCGGCCCCGAGCGGGCCGGTGAGCAGGACCAGGTCGCCCGCGCGCAGCACCCGCGCCAGCCGGCGCCCGAAGTCGTACGTGTCGGCCGGGGTCGGCAGCCGCACGGCGTCACTCACAAGTCCTCCAGGAACCGTTCCAGCGCGGCGTTGACCTCGTCCGCGTGCTCCAGCATCACCACGTGCCCACTGTCGGGGATCTTGACATACTCGGCGTGCGGCAGCCGACGCACGATCTCCTCGGAGTGCACCACCGGGGTGAACATGTCCTTGTCACCCACCACCACCAGCACCGGAGCCCCGGCCAGCGCGGCCAGCGCCGGGAAGCGCGAGTGGGTGGCGATGGTCCGCAGGTACCGGGTGACCGTGTCGGCCGAGGTACGCGAGTTCATCGTCTCCACGTACGACACCAGGGCCGGGCTGGGGTTCGGCGTGCCGAAGCCGTACCGGCGGGTGAGCAGCCAGGCCACGTTGGAGGTGGAACGACGGGCCTTGTCGATCACGGTGCCGCCGTACCGGGTGGCGTTGCTGACCATGTACAGCATCGGGGAGCCGATCCGGCCCAGCAGGGCCGGCGCGACGAGCTTCGTCTCGGCGAGCAGCCCGCCGGTGGTGGCGATCAGCACGGTGCCGGCCACCCGGTCGGCGAAGAACTCCGGGTACAACTCGGCGAGGGCCATGATGGTCATGCCGCCCATCGAGTGCCCGACCAGCACCAGCGGCCCCTCCGGGCTGGTCCGGTCGATCACCCGCCGCAGGGTGTGACCGAGCGCGGTGAGGTCGTACTCGCCGCTCTCCAGCCGCCCCGACCGGCCGTGCCCCGGCTGGTCGTACGCGACGATCCGGTGCTCGCCCCGCTCGGCGAGCACCTTGCGCTGGAAGTGGAACGTCCCCATGTCCAGGCAGAAGCCGTGCACCAGCACCACGGTCGGGTTCCCCACCACCGGGCGGGTCGGCTCCACCACCTCGACGTGGATGTCGGTACCGTCCGGCATCTCCAGCCGGAACGCCTCGTCGAACCGCTGCTCGCCGAACGGCTCGTCGGCGTACCGGTCGGCGAAGGCGGTCTTGAACCGGCGGACCAGGGCACGTTCGGTGGCGACCCCGGCGGCCAGCCCGGCGGCGGCCACCCCGACCGCCGCCCCGACCAGGCCGGCGACCTTCCCCGCCGCGCTGCGCGGCCGGGGCAGCCGGAACCGGGCGGCACCACTCATGACTTCTCCCCGTCGTAGACGCGGGGGACCCGGGTGCCGCCGAAGCGGGTGACGATCTCGTAGTTGATGGTGCCGACCGCCTCGGCCCAGTCGTCGGCGGTGGGACCGCCGTCGACGCCGCTGCCGAAGAGGGTCACCACGTCCCCGGCGGCCACCGGGTCGTCACCGCAGTCGAGCACGAACTGGTCCATGCAGACCCGGCCGGCGATCGTCCGGCGTACCCCGCCGAGCTGCACCGGGCCGGAGTTGGAGGCGTGCCGGGGCACCCCGTCGGCGTACCCGAGGGGCACCACCGCCAGGTTCGCGTCCCGCTCGGCGTGGTACGTGTGGCCGTACGAGATCCCGGTGCCGGCCGGGACCCGCTTGGTGAGCATCACCCGGGCGCGGGCGGTCATCGCCGGGCGCAGGCCGTACCGTTCGCCGGCCACCGGGGAGAGCCCGTACACGGCGATCCCGGGACGGACCAGGTCGAAGTGGGTGTCCGGGCGGGTCAGCGTGGCCGCCGAGTTGGCCAGGTGCCGGTACCGGGGGCGCAGTCCGGCCCGCTCGACCAGGTCCAGGCCCTCGTGGAAGACGGCGAGCTGCCGGTCGGTGGTCGGGTGACCGGGCAGGTCGGCGTAGACGAAGTGGCTCCACACGCCGACCACCTCGACCAGCCCGTCGGCCTGGGCCTTCGCGGCGGCGTCCAGCAGCGCCGGCCAGTCGGCGACGGTCGCCCCGCCCCGGGAGAGCCCGGTGTCGATCTTGAGGTGCAGCCGGGCCGGACGCTCCGCCCGGCGGCTCGCCTCGACCATCTCGTCGAGCTGCGGGAGGCTGGCCACGCCCAGGTCCACCCCGGCGGCCACCCCCTCGTGCAGCGGCAGGCCGGGGGCGAGCAGCCAGGCCAGCACCGGCACGGTGATCCCGGCCCGGCGCAGGGTCAACGCCTCGTCGAGGGTGCAGACCCCGAGCCAGTCCGCCCCGGCGTCCAGCGCCGCGCGGGCGGCCGGGACCATGCCGTGGCCGTACCCGTCGGCCTTCACCACGGCCATCAGCTCGGCGCTGGTGCCCGCGCGGAGTCGGGCCACGTTGTCACGGATCGCGTCAAGGTCGACGCGTACCTCGGCCTGCCACATGCACCCAGCCTACTTCCAGGGTGATCTCCCTGGCCCGTCCCCGCGCAGCCGACCGGTGAGGAGGGGCCCCTTCTTATCGTCTTCGGTAGAGGAAGGGCCCCCTGCAAACCGCCCGGCGGCACCGCAGCGAGCAGGACCGAGCGGGGACGGGGCAGCGGAGACGGGGCAGCGGGGGTCGGTCAGGTCAGTCGGGCGATGACGGGGCGGAGCGCGGTCACCACGTCGGGGGCGGTCACCGGGCCGCCCCGGGCCGCCTCCCGACCGGCCAACCCGTGCAGGTACGCGGCCGTCGCCGCGGCCCGGTCCGCCCGCACCCCGGCGGCGAGCAGCGAGCCGAGCAGGCCGGCCAGCACGTCGCCGGTACCCCCGGTGGCCAGCGCCGGGGTGCCGGTCGGGTTCACGTACGCCCGGCCGTCCGGCGTGCCGACCACCGTGCGGTCCCCCTTGAGCAGGACCACCGCGTTCATCCAGGCGGCCAGCCGCAGCGTCGCGGCGACCCGGTCGGCCCCCGGCTCCTCGCCGCAGAGCCGGGCGTACTCCCGGTCGTGCGGGGTGACCACGATCGGCGCGTCGCGGGTGCGCAGCCGGTCCGCCATCGACCCGTCCACCAGCAGGGTGAGCGCGTCCGCGTCGAGCACCACGGGCACCGGTGCGGCGAGCACGGCGCGCAGTTCACCGACGGCCTCCTCGCCGGTGCCCAGCCCCGAGCCGCAGACCCAGGCCTGCACCCGCCCGGCGTCGGCGACCCGGCCGGTGGCGATCACCGACGGGTGCTGGTGCACCACCTCGTCCCGCGCGCTCCCGGCGTACCGGACCAGGCCGGTCGGCCCGGCCAGCGCGCCACCGACGGAGAGCACCGCCGCGCCCGGGTACGTCCGCGAGCCGGTCGCCACGCCGACCACGCCCCGGGTGTACTTCTCCGAGGCCGGGCCCAGCGCGGGCCACCAGTCGACCACGTCCGAGCGCTCGACGACGTGCAGCGCCGGGGTGCCCCGCAGCCACGGGCCGAGCCCGATGTCGACCAGCTCCACCTCACCGGCGAGGGTCGCGGCCGGGCCGACCACCAGCGCCGGTTTCCACGCCCCGAACGCCACCGTGACGTCGGCGCGGACCGCGGTGGGCCGGCCGGCGGCGGTCACCGGGACGTCCCCGGTGTCCACCGCGACCCCGCTGGGCACGTCCACCGCGACCACGGTGGCCCGGTGGCCGTCCCGGCCCCGGTGGCGCAGCAGGCTGGCGG
Organism: Micromonospora fluostatini; assembly: GCF_050410825.1. NCBI lineage: Bacteria > Bacillati > Actinomycetota > Actinomycetes > Micromonosporales > Micromonosporaceae > Micromonospora > Micromonospora fluostatini. Next base: position 6,778,058 of record NZ_CP191251.1, on the reverse strand, counting down.
CCACCTGCTCGGCGGTCTCCCGCAGCCCGCCGGTGCCACCGATGCCGACGATGCCGTCCAGCACCAGGTCGACCGTTGCCGGGGGCCGCTCCACCACCCGCCCACCGGCGGCGCGCAGCGCGGCCAGCCCCTCGGCGTGGGCCCGGTCGGGGGCGAGCAGCAGCGCGCAGACCGCCGCCCCGCGCCGGGCCAGGTGCGCGCCGGCGAAGAGCGCGTCCCCGCCGTTGTCCCCGGAGCCGACCAGCAGCAGCACCCGGGCGCCGTACACCCCGCCCCGGTCGGCGAGCAGCAGCGCGCAGCGCCGGGCCAGCCCGGCGGCGGCCCGCCCCATCAGCGTTCCCGGCGGGAGCGTGGCCATCAGCCCCGCCTCCGCCGCCCGTACGTCCGCGACCCGCCACACCGCTCTCATGGCACCCCGTCCCGTCCGGATCCGGCCCGGCGTCACTGCCGACCGCGACGATCACGAATTCACCCTACCGGCGCGAAAGGCCCGCAGATTACCCAGCGGCGCGACCGTGCACAACACCTGTGGACAACCCGGGGGTACGGCTGGCGGCCGTCGTCCACAGGGCGTACCGGGGTGGCCGACGGGCGCCTAGCGTCTGCCGGGTCGGGTCGGTCGTGACCGCCGGGGCGGAGGCAACGGGCGGTTCCGTCGGCCGACAGTGGGCTGCGGCCGGACAGGGGAGGGGCGATGGGGCAGGAGCCGTTCGAGGTGGATCCGGGGGTGCTGCGCGAGGTGGCGGGGCGGTTCACCGACCAGGCGCACCGGTTGACGGCCGGGCTCCACGGGGTCCCGGGTCTGGTGGTGACGGCACCGCAGTGGTCGGCCGGGGCGGCGCTGGCCGACCTGGAGACGGCGGTGCACCGGTGGTGTGGCCGGCTCGGCGGGCGGGTGGCGGAGACCGCCGACGCGCTCGGCACGGCCGCCGACGGGTACGAGACGGTGGACGAACGGGCGGCCGGGCGGCTGGCCCGGCTCTCGCCGTGACCGGGTACGCCCGGCTCTGGCGGGTCGACCCGGAGCGGTGGCGGGCGGCCGGCTCGGCCTGGGCCGGGCTCACCGGCCGGGTCGACCGCTGGGTCGGCGACCTGGACGCCGGGGCGGGCCGGCTGCGCGCCGGTTGGTCCGGTGGGGCCGCCGGATCGGCCGGTGCCCGGCTGACCGGGCTGCGCGGCGACCTGGCCGCGCTCTCCCCCGCCCTGATCGAGGCCGACCAGGTGCTCGCCGAGTTCGCCGGGCGGCTGCGCGCGGCCAGGGCCCGGCTGGTCGCCGCCGTCGAGTCCGCCACCGGTGCCGGCGTGCTGGTCGACCGGCACGGCCGGGTGACGGCGGATCCCGCCGTGCCCCGGCCGGCACACCGCGCCGGTCCCGCCGTGGTGCAGGTCTCCACCGGCATCCACGCCGCGCTCGACCTGGCCGGGGCGGCGGACCGGGAGGCGACGGCACGGCTGGCCGAGCTGACCGCCGCCGCCGGGTCCGGCTGGGTCGGTGTCCCACCGCCCTGGCGGCCGCCGGCCGACGCGCCGCCGGCCGTGGTCCGGGCCTGGTGGGCCGGGCTCACCCCGGCGCAGCGGCGCTGGCTGGTGCGGCACGAGCCGGCGACGGTGGGGTGCCGCGACGGCGTGCCGGCCGCCGCCCGGGACCAGGCCAACCGCTTGCTGCTCGGGGTGCGGCGGGCCGAGTTGTGGGCCGAGCGGGGGCGGCTGCTGACCCGCTTCCCGCGCGGGCCGGCCGAGCTGGCCGGGCTGCGCCGGGTCGAGAGGGCGCTGGCCGGGCTGGGCGCGCTCGGCGACCGGCTGGCGAGCCGGGAGACACCCCGGGCGTACCTGCTGGGCCTGCGCACCGGCGGGGAGGGGCGGGCGATCGTCGCGTTGGGCAACCCGGACCGGGCCGACCACGTCCTCACCTACGTGCCGGGGATGACCTCGGGGCTCGCCGACGCCACCGGTGAGCTGGGCCGGGCGGACCGCGTCCGGGCCCGCTGCGCCGACCTCGCCCCGGGCGCGGAGACCGCCGCCGTGCTCTGGATCGACTACGACGCGCCCGACTTCCTGCACGAGGCGTTCCGGTCGGGGCAGGCCACCGCCGCCGGCCCGGCCCTGCACGCCTTCCAGGAGGGGCTGCGGGCCACGCACGACGGGCCACCGGCCCGGCAGACCGTGCTCGGGCACAGCTACGGGTCGGTGGTGGTGGGCGTGGCCGCCCGCGACCACGGGCTCGCCGCCGACGCCGTGGTCTTCGTCGGCTCCCCCGGGGTCGGCGTGGAGCGGGCCGCCGACCTGCGGGTGCCGGCGGGACAGGTCTGGTCGAGCACCGCGCCGGACGACGCGATCCGGCTGGCCCGCCCGCCAGCGGACCTGCTCCGGCAGGCGGCGCTGGAGGTGCCGCCGTTCGGCCCGGTGGCCGGCCTGGTGGACCGCCCGGACGGCGGGCTGTGGTTCGGCCACGACCCGAGCCACCCCGGCTTCGGCGGGCGCATCTTCCCCAGTGACCGGTCCGGTCACACCGGCTACTGGGACGACGGCAACCCGGCGCTGGACGGGATGGCCCGGATCGTGCTGGGCCGGACGTGACCGGCCCCGCCCGGCACCTGCGCGGGCGGGGCAGGCGACCGGGCGGGGCCGGGAAGGGCTACTCGACGGTGACCGACTTGGCCAGGTTGCGCGGCTGGTCCACGTCGTGCCCCCGGGCCGCGGCGATCTCGGCGGCGAGCACCTGCAACGGCACGGTGGTCATCAGCGGGGCGAGCAGCGTCGGGGTACGCGGGACGTAGATCAGGTCGTCGGCGTAGCGCCGCACCGCCTCGTCGCCCTCCTCGGCGATGACGATGGTCCGGGCGCCCCGGGCGCGTACCTCCTGGATGTTGGAGACGACCTTGTCGTGCAGCATTCCCCGGCCCACCGGCGACGGGACGATGCAGATCACCGGGGTGCCCTGGTCGATCAGGGCGATCGGGCCGTGCTTGAGCTCACCGGCGGCGAACCCCTCGGCGTGCATGTACGCCAGTTCCTTGAGCTTGAGCGCGCCCTCCAGCGCCACCGGGTACCCGACGTGCCGGCCGATGAAGAGCACCGTCGGCTCGGACCTGATCTCCCGGGCCAGCTCGCGGACCGGCTCGATCCGGGCCAGCAGGTCGCGCAGCTTGCCGGGCATCTGGTGGAGCTGCTCCACCACGGCGGCCACCTCGTCGGCGAACTTGATCCCGCGCACCTGGGCCAGGTGCAGGCCGATCAGGTAGCAGGCGACGAGCTGGGTGAGGAACGCCTTGGTGGAGGCGACCGCGATCTCCGGCCCGCCGTGGGTGTAGAGCACGGCGTCCGACTCGCGCGGGATGGTCGAGCCGTTGGTGTTGCAGATCGCCAGGACGCGGGCCTTCTGCTCCTTGGCGTGCCGCAGCGCCATCAGGGTGTCCATGGTCTCCCCGGACTGGCTGATCACCACGATCAGCGTGGACCGGTCGAGCACCGGGTCGCGGTAGCGGAACTCGCTGGCCAGCTCCACCTCGCAGGGGATCCGGGTCCAGTGCTCGATGGCGTACTTGGCGACCAGCCCGGAGTGGTACGCGGTGCCGCAGGCGACGATGAAGATCTTGTCCACGTCGCGCAGGTCCTGGTCGCTGAGGCGGACCTCGTCCAGCATGATCTCGCCGCTGTCGGTGAGCCGGCCGAGCAGGGTGTCCGCGATCGCCTGCGGCTGCTCCTCGATCTCCTTGAGCATGAACCAGTCGTAGCCGCCCTTCTCGGCGGCGGAGGCGTCCCAGTCGATGTGGAAGTCCTTGCCGGTGGCGGGCCGGCCGGCGAAGTCGGTGATCTCGATCGTTTCGCCGGTGATCAGCACGATCTGGTCCTGGCCCAGCTCCACCGCGTCCCGGGTGTGCTCGATGAACGCGGCCACGTCGCTGGCCAGGTAGTTCTCCCCGTCGCCCCGGCCGACGACCAGCGGCGAGTTGCGCCGGGCGCCGACCACCGCGCCGGGGATGGCGGCGTCCACGGCGAGCAGGGTGAAGGCCCCCTCCAGCCGCTGGCAGACCGCGCGCATCGCGGCGGCGAGCAGCGCCGGCCCCTCCGGCTCGCCGGCCGCGCGCAGGTCGGCCAGGGCGGCGGAGAGCAGGTGGGCGGCGCACTCGGTGTCGGTGTCGCTGCTGAACTGGACGCCGTCGGCCTCCAGCTCGCCGCGGAGCTTGGCGAAGTTCTCGATGATGCCGTTGTGGATCACGGCGACCCGGCCGTCGGGGGCCAGGTGCGGGTGGGCGTTGCGGTCGGTGGGGCCGCCGTGGGTGGCCCAACGGGTGTGCCCGATGCCGGTGGTGCCGTCGCCGATGCCGACCGCGCCGTCGGGGCAGCCCGTGGGGTCGCCGCCGGTCCGCTCGCCGAGGACCTTCTCCAGGTTGGCGAGCTTGCCGGCCTTCTTCTCGGTCAGCAGTTCGTCGTCGCAGACGATGGCGACGCCGGCCGAGTCGTAGCCGCGGTACTCCAGCCGCCGCAGTCCGTCGAGCACGATGCCCAGCGCCGGCCGTGTGCCGGCGTACCCCACGATTCCACACATGTCTCGCAGCCTAGCGGAGTTTCGCTCACCAGGCGTGCGCGGAACCCGGGTAAACGATCAGTGAACTTGAGCGATCTGGTCACGCCGGCCGCCGTGCGGACAAACCTCCGAGCCGGTCCGGCACCGGTCCGCGACGGTGTACGCGCCCGGACCCGGCCCGTACGCTGACGGACGTGACGACGACCGCGAACGACCCCCTGGTGGCCCGGATGCGGCCGTTCGGGACGACCATCTTCGCCGAGATGTCCGCTCTCGCCGTCCGGACCGGGGCGGTCAACCTCGGCCAGGGCTTCCCGGACACCGACGGCCCGCCCGAGATGCTCGCCGCCGCCGCCGAGGCGCTGCGCACCGGCCAGAACCAGTACCCACCCGGGCCGGGGATCCCGGCGCTGCGCGCGGCGGTCGCCGCCCACCAGCGCCGGTTCTGGGGCCTGGAGTACGACCCGGACGGCGAGGTCGTGGTGACCGCCGGCGCCACCGAGGCGATCGCCGCCGCGATCCTGGCGCTCTGCGAGCCGGGCGACGAGGTGGTCTGCTTCGAGCCGTACTACGACTCGTACGCCGCCTCGATCGCGCTCGCCCGAGCGGTCCGCCGGCCGGTCACCCTGCGCCCCGCCGACAGCGGCCGGTACGCCTTCGACCCGGCCGCGCTGCGCGCCGCGTTCGGCCCCCGGACCCGCCTCGTCCTGCTGAACTCCCCGCACAACCCGACCGGCAAGGTCTTCACCCCCGCCGAGCTGACCATGATCGCCGAGCTGTGCCAGGAGCACGGCGCGTACGCGGTCACCGACGAGGTGTACGAGCACCTCGTCTTCACCGACGCCGACGCGCCGCACGTGCCGCTGGCCACCCTGCCCGGGATGCGGGAGCGGACGCTACGGATCTCCTCCGCCGGCAAGACCTTCTCCTGCACCGGCTGGAAGGTCGGCTGGGCCAGCGGGCCGGCGTCGCTGGTCTCCGCGCTGCTGCGGGTCAAGCAGTTCCTGACCTTCGTCAACGCGGCACCGCTGCAACCGGCGGTGGCGGCGGCGCTGGCCCTGCCGGACGACTACTACACCGGCTTCCGGGACGGGCTCCAGCGGCAGCGCGACCAGTTGACCGCCGGCCTGCTCGACGCCGGGTTCGAGGTGCTCGCCCCGGAGGGGACGTACTTCGTCACCGCCGACGTCACCGGGCTCGGCGGCCGGGACGGGGTGGAGTTCTGCCTGGCCCTGCCGGAGCGGTGCGGCGTGGTCGCCGTACCCACCCAGGTCTTCTACGACGACGTCGAGGCGGGCCGGCGGCTGGTCCGGTTCGCCTTCTGCAAGCGGCCCGAGGTGCTCGCCGAGGCGGTCACCCGGCTGCGCGGGCTACCCCACCCCCGCTGACCCCACCCGCCCGGCGGCCGGCCCCGACCGCCGGGCGGATCACGCCCGGCGGGACGGGCCGGTCAGCCGGCCGGGCTGGCGGCGCGGACCCGGTCGGCGATGCGCTCGGCGACCTCCCGCGCGGTCGCCTCGGTGCCCGCCTCCACCATCACCCGGACCAGCGGCTCGGTGCCGGAGGGGCGCAGCAGCACCCGCCCGGTGTCGCCCAGTTCGGCCTCGGCGCGCTCGACCTCGGCCCGCACGGCCGGCGCGGCGGCGCCGACGGTCCGGTCGCCGACCGGCACGTTGATCAGCACCTGCGGCAGCTTGGTCACCACCGAGGCCAGTTCGGCCAGGGACTTGCCGGTCTGCGCCATCCGGGCCATCAGGTGCAGGCCGGTCAGCACCCCGTCGCCGGTGGTGGCGTGCGCCGGCATGACGATGTGCCCGCTCTGCTCGCCGCCGAGGGCCAGCCCGGCGGCCCGCAACTCCTCCAGCACGTACCGGTCGCCGACCTTGGTCTCGACCAGCCGGATGCCCTGCGCGGACATCGCCAGCCGCAGGCCGAGGTTGCTCATCACGGTCGCGACCAGGGTGTCCTCGGTGAGCGTGCCGGCCTCCCGCATGGCCAGGGCGAGGATCGCCATCACCTGGTCGCCGTCGACCTCGTCCCCGGCGGCGGTGACCGCGACGCACCGGTCGGCGTCGCCGTCGTGCGCGATGCCCAGGTCGGCACCGAGCCGGACCACCGCCTCGCGGAGCTGGTCGAGGTGGTTCGAGCCGCAGTCGTCGTTGATGTTGAGGCCGTCCGGCTCGGCGTAGATGGCGTGGACCTCGGCGCCGGCCTCCCGGTACGCCACCGGGGCCACCTCGGAGGCGGCGCCGTTGGCGCAGTCGACCACCACCGTGATCCCGTCGAGGCGGTGCGGGACGGTGCCGGTGAGGTGCTGCACGTAGTGGTCCGCTCCGTCGAGCAGGTCGTGCACCCGGCCGACGCCGGCCCCGACCGGCCGGTCCCAGGCGGTGGTGGTGTTCGCCTCGACGGCCGCCTCGATCCGCGCCTCGATCTCGTCGGGCAGCTTGTGCCCACCGGCGGCGAAGAGCTTGATGCCGTTGTCGGGCATCGGGTTGTGCGAGGCGGAGAGCATCACGCCCAGGTCGGCCTTGGCCTCGGCGGTGAGGAACGCCACCGCCGGGGTGGGCAGCACACCGACCCGGACGACGTTGGCGCCCGCGCTGGTCAGCCCGGCCACCACGGCGGCCTCCAGCATCTCGCCGCTGGCCCGGGTGTCCCGACCGACCACGGCCAGCGGGGGACGGTTCCGGTCCGTCTCGGCGAGGGTGTGCGCGGCGGCCACCGCCACCGCGAGCGCCAGCTCGGGCGTGAGATCCACGTTCGCACGTCCGCGTACGCCGTCCGTACCGAACAACCGGCCCATACCGCCTACTTTCGATGAAACTGCCAATGGGAGGACAAACCAATGGAAGAAAACGACAGAACGGCCGGTCCACCTCCCTGATCGAGGGGGGGCGAACCGGCCGTTCGTCAGAAGTACAACGCGCTGCTGGTGATCAGCGCTTCGAGTACTGAGGAGCCTTGCGGGCCTTCTTGAGACCGTACTTCTTGCTCTCCTTGACCCGGGCGTCCCGGGTCAGGAAGCCGGCCTTCTTCAGCGCGGGGCGGTCGTCGGGCTCGTTGACGATCAGCGCGCGGGCGATGGCGAGCCGGAGCGCGCCGGCCTGGCCGGTGGTGCCGCCGCCACGCAGGTTGGCGATGACGTCGAACGCCTCGGGCTTCTCGGCGGTCACCAGCGGGTCCTTGATGAGCTGCTGGTGCACCTTGCTCGGGAAGTAGGCCTCGAGGTCACGGCCGTTGCAGGTGATCTTGCCGGTGCCGGGGATGATCCGGACCCGGACGATGGCCTCCTTGCGCCGACCCACGGTCTGGATCGGCCGCTCCCCACGCGGCGCACGGGCGACGGGCGCCGGCGCCTCGGCAACCTCGGGGGCCACCTCGGTCTCGGTGATGTCGGTCATGCTGTTTCCTTCGCCCGCGCTCACTGCGCGATCTGCTTGATCTCGAACGGCACCGGCTGCTGCGCGCCGTGCGGGTGCTCGGCACCGGCGTAGACCTTCAGCTTCTTGATGAGCTTCCGGCCGAGCTTGTTGTGCGGGAGCATCCCCTTCACGGCCAGCTCGATGGCCCGCTCGGGACGCTTGGTCAGCAACTCGTCGTAGCCGACCTGCTTCAGACCACCCGGGTAACCGGAGTGGCGGTAGGCGATCTTCTGCTGCCGCTTGTTGCCGGTCAGCGCGACCTTGCCCGCGTTCACGATGACGACGAAGTCGCCCGTGTCGACGTGCGGCGCGAAAGTCGGCTTGTGCTTACCGCGCAGCAGCGTGGCGGCGTGGGTGGCCAGGCGGCCCAGCACGACATCAGAGGCGTCGATGACGTGCCACTGACGCTCGATCTCACCCGGCTTCGGGCTGTACGTACGCACAGGTCTACCTTGTCTCGTCGTCGGTCTGGGGACGCGCGCCGAGGTGACCAGGGATTCCGAGTTGACCAGGGACTCCAGGTCGGACCAGCGCGCACGAACGACCAAGCGTACCTGGAAGGGCACGCCACTGGATGTCGTACAACAGCAGGCAACGATACCCGGCGCCCGGTCGGCAGGTCAAAACGGGTCCACCCCCGCGCGCCCGGGCACCGGATCGAGAGCAAACTCACACCCCGGGCAGCCGGTGCCGCCCCGGCCGCAGGTACACCACCCAGGTGACCACGAAGCAGAGCGCGTACCAGCCGATGAAGGCGAGGTACGCGGCGTCGGCGGTGCCCGAGCTGAGGAAGGACTGCCGGAAGGCGACGTTGACCAGCACCCCGCCGAACGCCCCGACCGCACCCGCGATGCCGATCAACGACCCGGTCATCCGCCGGGTCCACCGCTCGGCGGACTCCGGATCGCGCCGCCCCTGCGCCACCGAGGCCGCCGCGCGGGCCCGGAAGATCGCCGGGATCATCTTGTACGTCGAGCCGTTGCCGACGCCGGAGAAGACGAAGAGGGCCAGGAAGCCCACCAGGTACAGCGGGAACGACCGGTCCCGGGCGGCGTAGAGGACCAGCCCCGCCCCGGCCGCCATCGCGACGAAGTTCCAGAAGGTGACCCGGGCCCCGCCGAGCCGGTCGGCGAGCTGGCCACCGAGCGGCCGGATCAGCGAGCCGATCAGCGGGCCGAGGAAGGTCAGCCAGGCCGCGTCGACGGGGGTGGGGAAGCGGTCGGCGAACTGGAGCTGGAGGACCTGGCCGAAGGCGAAGCCGAAGCCGATGAACGAGCCGAAGGTGCCGATGTAGAGCAGCGACATCACCCAGGTGTGCCGGTCCCGGGCCGCCTCGCGCAGCGCGCCGGGCTCGTTGCGGGCCGCCGGGATGTTGTCCAGCCAGCGGGCCGAGGCCAGCGCGGCGAGCACGATCAGCGGGAGGTAGACCGCCGGCACCAACCGGGGGTACGCGGTCCCGACGGTGGCGAGCACCGCCAGCCCGACCAGCTGCACCGCCGGCACGCCGATGTTGCCGCCCCCGGCGTTGAGCCCGAGCGCCCGGCCCTTGAGCCGGTCCGGGAAGAACAGGTTGATGTTCGCCATCGACGAGGCGAAGTTGCCTCCGCCGACCCCGGTCAGGCAGGCCAGCACCATCAGCGTGCCGTACGAGACGCCGGGCTCCAGCAGCACCGCCATCGGCACCGCCGGCACCAGCAGGAGCAGGGCGCTGACGATCGTCCAGGTCCGCCCGCCGAACCGGGCCACCGCCAGGGTGTACGGCAGCCGCAGCACCGCGCCCAGCGCCGCCGGTACGGCGGTGAGCAGGAACTTCCCCGCCGGGTCGATGCCGTACTCGGGGCCGAGGAAGAGCACCGTCACCGACCAGAGGCTCCACACGGAGAACCCGACGTGTTCGGCGAAGATCGACACCCAGAGGTTGCGCCGGGCGACCCGGGCGCCGGTCGTCCGCCAGAAGTCGGGGTCCTCCGGACGCCAGTCGTCGATGCGGTGCCGGCGCCCACCGGGTGGACGCTGCTCGGTGGGCGCTGTCGGGGTGGGGGCGAGCGTGCTCACGGCGGCTCCTCCTCGTCGGTGTGACCAGGAGGGACGCTAGGAACGCGGAATTACCGCCGGGTGCCCGCCGGAGGTCGGGACGGCTACGGAGAACGCACGGCCGCAACCCGGCGATGGTGAGACCCGCCGGGCGGCGGCCCATCGACGGGGGTCAGAGCTGCTGGAGGATGCGCAGGGCCCGGCCGATCTGCCGCATGGTGTCGTCGTCGGCCACGTCGACGCACTCGGTGAACCACTTCTTCATCGGCGACGAGATCCGGTCCGGCATCACCACGTGGTCGCCCATCCGGACCGCCAGCGGGGAGTCCCGCAGCAGGGACTCCTGGACCACCTCGACCACGATGACGATGGGCACGTCGGTGGAGTTGTAGACGTCGGAGCTGACCACCAGCCCGAGCCGTTCCCGGGCGCCCTCGATCCGCCAGACCTCGCCCCTGCGCAGCACGCCGGCTCCCCTACGCGGCGCGGCCACGCCCGCCGAAGAGCACGTCGTCGACCATGCCCACCTCGTCCGCGTCGGCCAGCGCGGCGGACTCCAGGTCCAGCCCGGCGCGGCCGACGGCGGCGGCGTGCGCGTGGAAGACCTCCCGCAGGGCCTTCTCCCGGGCTGCCAGGTCCATCCAGGCGGACAGCGACAGCCCTTCCCGCTTGGCGAACCGCCGGGCCTGCTCGATCGTCTCGTCGGAGAAGGAGAGCGTCACCTTGGCAGTCATGCCGGTCAGCGTACCGCCGGTACGACCACCGGTCATCCCGAACGACCGCCGGACGCCGCCGGTCAGCCCGCGACGCCCGGGTCAGCCCGCGACGCCGTCGGGTCAGCCCGCGACGCCGCCGAAGACGGCGAAGCGCCACGCCTTGAAGTGGCAGTCGACGTCGACGAAGCCGGCCTCGGCGAGCCAGCGGCACTGGTCGCCCACCGGCGCCGGCCGGTCGTACGCCATCCGCTCCTCGGCGGCGGCGATCTCGGCGGCGTCCGAGCCGAGCGCGGTGATCTGGCGCAGCCACACCTCGTGGTAGCGGCGGTCCAGGGCGGGGGTCGGACCGGCGACCTGTTCGGCGTTGACGAAGACACCGCCGGGGCGCAGCACGCCCCGGACCCGCCGGTACAGCTCACGCTTGCCGGCGTCGTCGAGGTGGTGGATCGCCAGGGCACTGACCACCGCGTCGTACCCGCCAGGACCGCCGGCCGGCGGCGCGGCGTCGCCACCGGACCCGCCGGCCGGCGGCGCGGGGTCGCCGCCGCCGGAACCGTCGGCCGCCTGGTCGCCGCCGGGCCGGTCGGGCTCCGGCGCGGGCAGCGGGTCGTTCAGGTCGGCCACCACGCGGCGGTGCGGCACCCCGGCGGCGGCCAGGTGCTCGCCGGCCACGGCGAGCATGGCGGGGGCGGCGTCCAGCAGGGTCAACCGGACGTCGGGAACGGTCGCGGCGACCAGCCGGGAGAGCAGCCCGGTGCCCGCGCCGAGATCGAGCACCCGGGGGACCCGGCCGGCGGCGAGCGCCTCCGCCAGCGGCGGCTCGGCCACCTGAACGGCGGTCCGGTAGAAGTCGTCGAAGCACGGCACCAGCCGTCGGCGTGCCTGATCGTAACCGGTCGCCACGGCGTCGAACGCCTCTGCCACACCCATCCCGTCTCCCGAATTATGAGACAACTATCTCATATTGTAGACCAGCGGGTTGTCGCTCTTCCCGGAGTCGGTGTGAGCCGCTCTTGACAGGTTCGAAACAGAAGGGACCCGGACCGGAAACCGCCCGGCGGCACGCTCTGCCACATGACAGACGGTGCACGAGCAGCCACCCGAGCAGGGCGGCAGCCCCGCGAGGCGGCCACGCACTGCCCGTACTGCGCTCTCCAGTGCGGGATGACGCTGCGCGAGGAGGCCGGCCGGGTCACCGTCCAGCCCCGACAGTTCCCGACCAACCGCGGCGGGCTCTGCCAGAAGGGCTGGACCTCCGCCGACCTGCTCGACCACACCGAACGACTCACCACTCCCCTGCTGCGCGACCCGGCCAGCGGCGAGCTGCGCCCCGCGAGCTGGGACGCCGCCCTGGACCGGGTCGCCACCGGCATCCGCGAGCTGTGGGCCCGGCAGGGCCGCGACGCGGTCGCCGTCTTCGGCGGCGGCGGCCTGACCAACGAGAAGGCGTACGCGCTCGGCAAGTTCGCCCGCGTCACACTCCGTACCCGCAACATCGACTACAACGGACGGTTCTGCATGTCCTCGGCGGCGGCGGCCGGGCTGCGCGCCTTCGGCGTCGACCGGGGGCTGCCCTTCCCGCTCGCCGACCTCGGTCACGCGGACACCCTGCTGCTGGTCGGGGCGAACCCGGCGGAGACCATGCCGCCGCTGATGCGGTACCTGACCGAGCAGCGGGAGCGGGGCGGACGGCTGATCGTGGTCGACCCCCGGCTCACCGCCACCGCCCGCCAGGCCGACCTGCACCTGCAACCGCTGCCCGGCACCGACCTCGCGGTCGCCAACGCGCTGCTGCACGTCGCCCTCACCGAGGGCTGGGTGGACCGGGCGTACGTGGCCGACCGGACCACCGGCTTCGAGGCGGTCCGCCGCAGCGTGGCCGGGTGGTGGCCGGCGCGGGCGGAGGCGCTGGCCGGCGTACCGGTCGTGGACCTGGTGGCGACCGCCCGCGCGCTGGGCACCGCCGAACGGGCGATCATCCTCACCGCCCGGGGCGCCGAGCAGCACGCCAAGGGCGTGGACACGGTCACCGCCTTCGTCAACCTCGCGCTCGCCCTGGGCCTGCCCGGCCGCCCCGGCTCCGGGTACGGCTGCCTGACCGGGCAGGGCAACGGCCAGGGTGGCCGGGAGCACGGGCAGAAGGCCGACCAGCTGCCCGGGTACCGCAAGATCGACGACCCGGCGGCCCGGGAGCACGTGGCCCGGGTCTGGGGCGTACCCGCCGAGACGCTGCCCGGCCCCGGGGTGAGCGCGTACGAACTGCTGGACTCCCTCGGCACCGCGGACGGCCCGAAGGCGATGCTGCTCTTCGGCTCGAACCCGGTGGTGTCGGCACCCCGCGCGGCCCGGGTCACCGACCGGCTGCGCTCGCTGGACCTGCTGGTCGTCGCCGACTTCCTGCTCTCCGAGACGGCCGCCCTGGCCGACGTGGTGCTACCCACCGCCCAGTGGGCCGAGGAGGACGGCACCATGACCAACCTGGAGGGTCGGGTGCTGCGTCGCCGCGCCCTGCGGGAACCCCCGCCCGGCGTCCGCACCGACCTGGAGATCCTCGCCGACCTCGCCGCCCGCCTGGAAGGAAGGGCCCCTTCTTATCGCTTCCGGTATAGGAAGGGCCCCCTCCTAACACCCGGGCCCGGGGCGGCGGCCGAGCAGGCGGCACCGGTGGCGGCCGAGCAGACGGCAGCCGCGCAGGCGGACCCGACGGATCCCCGGATGGTCTTCGCGGAGTTGCGGCGGGCCTCGGCCGGCGGGCCGGCCGACTACGCCGGGGTGACCTGGGAGCGGATCGACGCCGCCGACGGCGTCTTCTGGCCCTGCCCGGACGAGGACGGCCCGGACACCCCCCGGCTCTTCGCGGAGCGCTTCGCCACCCCCGACGGACGGGCCCGGTTCCACCCGGTCGAACACCGGCCCGCCGCCGAGGAGGTCTGCGCCGAGTACCCGCTGCACCTGACCACCGGGCGGGTCCTCGCCCAGTACCAGTCCGGGACGCAGACCCGGCGGGTCGCCGCGCTGCGCCGCACAGCGCCGGAGCCCTTCGTGGAGCTGCACCCCGACCTGGCGGCCCGGCTCGGCGTCGCCGACGGCGACGACCTGCGGGTCGTCTCCCGGCGGGGCGAGATGCGCGCCCCGGCCCGGTTGACCCCGACGATCCGGCCGGACACCGTCTTCGCCCCGTTCCACTGGGCCGGCGCCGGCCGGGCGAACTCGGTCACCAACGACGCGCTGGACCCGGTCTCCCGGATGCCCGAGTTCAAGATCTGCGCGGTCCGGGTGGAGCGGGCATGACCGGCACGGACGGCGCGACGACCGACGGGCGGCCCGGACCCGCACGCCGGGGCGGACTACGGACGAGGTTCGACGGGAGACGGTCGTGAGCGAACGGATCGTGATCGTCGGGCACGGCATGGCCGGCGCGCGACTCGCCGCCGACCTGCTCGGGCACCCGGGCGACCGGAAGGTCACCGTGCTCGGCGCGGAGCCGCACCGGGCGTACAACCGGATCATGCTGTCCACGCTGCTCGCCGGCAAGATCGACGAGCCGGACGTGGAGTTGACCGAGGCCGCCGGGCACGGTGTCGACGTGCGGACCGGCGTCGCGGTGACCGGCATCGACCGGGCGGCCCGCACGGTCCGCACGGCCGACGGCGAGGAGATCGGGTACGACCACCTGGTGCTCGCCACCGGCAGCCGGGCCTGGGTACCGCCGCTGCCCGGCCTGGATCCGGCCGCGCTGCCGGAGCGGGTGGTGCCGTTCCGGACCCTGGACGACTGCCGGCGGATCCTCGCCGTGGCGGCCCACGCCCGCCGGGCCCTGGTGCTCGGTGGCGGGCTGCTGGGGCTGGAGGCGGCCCGGGGGCTGGCCAGCCGGGGCCTCGACGTGGCCGTGGTGCACCCGCGCGGGTACCTGATGGAGCGGCAACTCGACCCGGCGGCCGGCGCGGTGCTCGCCGGAACCCTGGCCGGGCTCGGCGTGACCGCCCACCTCGCGGTCGCGGCCACCGCCGTGACGGCCGACGGCGACGGAATCCGCCTGGACCTGGCCGACGGCCGGTCGCTCACCGCCGACCTGCTGGTGCTCGCCTGCGGGGTACGCCCGGACACCGCGCTGGCCGCCGAGGCGGGGCTGCGGGTGGACCGGGGCGTGCTGGTGGACGACCGGCTGCGGACCAGTGACGAGCGGATCTGGGCGATCGGCGACTGCGCGCAGCACAGCGACGGGGTCAGCGGGCTGGTCGCGCCGGCCTGGGCCCAGGCCCGGGTGCTGGCGCAGGTGCTGACCGGCGCGGACCCGACGGCCCGGTACCGGCCCCGGCCGCCGGTGACCCGGCTCAAGGCGGCCGGTATCGACCTGGCCGCGATGGGCGACCCGACGGACGGCGAGGGCGAGGAGCTGACCTTCGCCGACCCGGCCCGGGGCACGTACGCCCGGCTGCGGATCGCCGGGGAACGGCTGACCGCCGCGATCCTGGTCGGCGACAACCCGTCCGTCGGCACGGTGATCCAACTCTTCGACCGGGGCGGCCCGGTCCCGGCCGACCGGCGGGCGCTGCTGCTCGGCCGGGCGCTCGGCGGCGCCGCCCCCACGACCGCCGAGACGCCGGCGCTGATGCCGGACGCGGCGACCGTGTGCCAGTGCAACAACGTCAGCAAGGGCGCGCTGGTGCGCTGCTGGCGGGACGGGGCCAGGTCGGTGGACGCGGTGGTCGCCGCGACCCGGGCCGGTACCGGCTGCGGAAGCTGCCGGGACGCGGTGACCGGGATCGTCGACTGGCTCTCCGGATCGGATTCGGTGGAGGTGACGCGATGAACGGCGGACGGCTGGTCGTCGTCGGTAACGGCATGGTCGGGCAGCGCTTCGTCGAGGCGCTGCGGGCCCGGGACACCGCACAGCGGTGGCAGGTCACGGTGCTCGGCGAGGAGGGGCGGCCGGCGTACGACCGGGTGCGGCTGTCGGCGTACTTCGACGGGGTGAGCGCCGAGGAGCTGAACCTGCACACCCCGGACGACGGGGTGGAGTTGCGCCTCGGCGAGGCGGTCACCGGGCTCGACCGGGACCGGCGGGTGGTCACCACGGCCCACGGCGAGTACCCGTACGACGCGCTGGTGCTGGCCACCGGCTCGTACCCGTTCGTGCCGCCGGTGCCCGGCACCGACCTGCCGGGGGTCTTCGTCTACCGCACCCTGGACGACCTGGCCGCGATCCGGGCGCACGCCGCCGGCCGGCACACCGGGGCGGTGGTCGGTGGCGGGCTGCTCGGCCTGGAGGCGGCGAACGCGCTGCGCCTGCTGGGGCTGGCCACCCACGTGGTGGAGTTCGCCCCCCGGCTGATGCCGGTGCAGGTGGACACCGCCGGGGGCGCGATGCTGCGCCGGTACGTCGAGGAGCTGGGGGTGACCACCCACCTGGGGGTGGCGACCACGGCGCTGCGGCCCGGCCCGGACGGCACGGTCACCGCGCTGGAACTCGGCGACGGTACCGCGGTCGAGGCGGACGTGGTGGTGGTCGCCGCCGGCATCCGCCCCCGCGACGAGCTGGCCCGCGCCGCCGGGCTCGACCTCGGCCCACGCGGCGGGGTGCTGGTCGACGCCGGGTGCCGGACGGCGGACGAGCGGATCTGGGCGGTCGGCGAGTGCGCGGCGGTGGACGGGGTCTGCCACGGCCTGGTCGCCCCCGGGTACGCGATGGCCGAGGTGGTCGCCGACCGGCTGCTCGGCGGGGCGGCCACCTTCCCCGGCGCGGACACCGCGACCAAGCTGAAGCTGCTCGGCGTGGACGTGGCGTCCTTCGGTGACGCGCACGGCACCACCGAGGGCTGCCTGGACGTCACCTTCACCGACCCGGCCACCCGCACGTACGCGAAGCTGGTCCTCTCCGACGACGCGCAAACCCTGCTCGGCGGGGTGCTGGTCGGGGACGCGACGGCCTACCCGACGCTGCGGGCCAGCGTCGGCGGGCCGCTGCCCGGTCCGCCGCTGGCGCTGCTCGCCCCGGCCGACGCGGGCGGCGGCGCGGGCGCGGCGGCGCTGCCCGGCACCGCGCAGGTCTGCTCCTGCAACGCGGTGACCAAGGACGACGTCGACGCGGCGATCGCCGGCGGCTGCGCCGACGTGCCGGCGTTGAAGGCCTGCACCCGGGCCGGGACGAGCTGCGGGTCCTGCGTGCCGATGCTCAAGCAGTTGCTCGACGCGGCCGGGGTGCGCCAGTCCACCGCGCTGTGCGAGCACTTCGACACCAGCCGGCAGGAGCTGTTCGACATCGTCCGGGTCCGCGGGGTGCGGACCTTCTCCCAGCTCATCGCGGAGCACGGGCGGGGGCGCGGCTGCGACATCTGCAAGCCCGTGGTCGCCTCGATCCTCGCCTCACTCGGCAGCGGGTACGTCCTCGACGGCGAGCAGGCGTCGTTGCAGGACACCAACGACCACTTCCTGGCGAACCTGCAACGCGACGGCACGTACTCGGTGGTGCCCCGGATCCCGGGCGGGGAGGTCTCCCCGGAGAAGCTGATCGTCATCGGCGAGGTGGCCCGGGACTTCAACCTCTACACCAAGATCACCGGTGGGCAGCGGATCGACCTGTTCGGGGCCCGGGTGGAGCAGCTCCCGCTGATCTGGCGGCGGCTGGTCGACGCCGGATTCGAGTCCGGGCACGCGTACGGCAAGTCGCTGCGCACGGTGAAGTCCTGCGTCGGCGACACCTGGTGCCGGTACGGGGTGCAGGACTCGGTCGGCCTGGCCGTGGCGCTGGAGCTGCGGTACCGGGGGCTGCGCGCCCCGCACAAGCTGAAGTCGGCGGTCTCCGGCTGCGCCCGGGAGTGCGCCGAGGCCCGCAGCAAGGACTTCGGGGTCATCGCCACCGAGACCGGCTGGAACCTCTACGTCGGCGGCAACGGCGGCTTCCGGCCCCGGCACGCCGACCTGTTCGCCACCGACCTGGGCACCGACGACCTGGTCCGGCTGATCGACCGGTTCCTGATGTACTACATCCGCACCGCGGACCGGTTGCAGCGCACCGCGGCGTGGATCGAGGCCATGGACGGCGGCCTGGACCACCTGCGGGCGGTGCTCGTGGACGACTCGCTGGGGCTCTGCGCCGAGTTGGAGGCGGCGATGGCCCGGCACGTCGGGTCCTACTCCGACGAGTGGCGCGACACCCTCGACGACCCGGAGCGGCTGCGCCGCTTCACCTCCTTCGTCAACGCCCCGGACGTCCCCGACCCCTCGATCAGCTTCGAGGTGGTCCGGGGCCAGCCGGTCCCGGTACGCGGCGGGCCACCCCCGACCACGGCCGGCCCCGGCCCCGGCCCCGACACCGGCACCGCAGGCGCGGGCGAGCCGGCCACCGTCGGTGGCCGCCGGCAGCCCGTCACCCTCGGCATGCCGGAGGTACGGCGATGACCACGGCATTCGTCCTGGACTGGACGGCGGTCTGCCCACTGGACCGGCTGGAGTCCGACCGGGGCGTCGCGGCGCTGGTCGACGGCGTACAGGTGGCGCTCTTCCGGACCGCCGACGGCCTCTTCGCGCTCGACAACCAGGACCCGGTCAGCGGCGCGTACGTGCTGAGCCGGGGCATCGTCGGCAGCCGCAACGGTGTGCCGACCGTGGCCTCACCCCTGCACAAGCAGGTGTACGACCTGCGTACCGGGGACTGTCTCGACCTGCCGGGGGTCTCCGTGTCCCGGCACGAGGTGCGCTGCCGGGACGGACTGGTCGAGGTGCGGCTGCGACAGGAGGAATGAATGCGCGACGAACTGGCCGGCTTCACCATCGGGGTGACCGCCGACCGCCGGCGCGACGAACTCGCCGCGCTGCTGGAGCGGCGCGGAGCCCGGGTGGTCCTCGCCCCGGCGCTGCGGATCGTCCCGCTGGCGGACGACACCGAGCTGCGCGAGGCGACCCGGGCCTGCCTGGACCGGCCGCCGGACATCCTGATGGCGAACACCGGCATCGGGATGCGCGGCTGGCTGGAGGCGGCCGAGGGGTGGGGGCTGGCCGAGCCGCTGCGCTCCGTGCTGACCCGCTCGTACGTGGTGGCCCGGGGCCCGAAGGCGCGCGGGGCGATCCGCGCCGCCGGGCTGTACGACCAGTGGTCACCGGCCTCGGAGAGCTGCGACGAGGTGGTCGACCACCTGCGGCAGCGGGGAGTCGCCGGGCAGGTCATCGCCATGCAGCTACACGGTGAGCGGCAGCCGGAGTGCACCCTGGCGCTGGAGGCGGCCGGGGCGACGGTGATCGAGGTCCCGGTGTACCGCTGGGCCCCACCGACCGACCCGGCGCCCCTGCACCGGCTCATCGACCTGGTCGCCGGCCGGCTGGTGGACGCGGTCACCTTCACCTCGGCGGCGGCGGCGGAGTCGCTGCTGCGGGCGGCCGGGGACCGCACCGACACCCTGCTGTCGGCGCTGCGCGAGGACGTCCTGGCCAGTTGTGTCGGGCCGGTGACCGCCGAGCCGCTGCGCCGGCGGGGGGTGCCGGTCTCCGCGCCGGCCCGGGCCCGGCTCGGCGCGCTGGTCCGCACCATCGTCGACGAGCTGCCCCGCCGGACGGTCAGCCTGAAGGCGGCCGGCCACCTGATCACCCTGCGCGGCCACGCCGCCGTGGTGGACGGGGAGCTGCGCCCACTCGCCCCGGCGCCGATGGCGGTGCTGCGCGAGCTGGCCCGCTCCCCCGGCCGGGTGATGTCCCGGACCGCCCTGCTGCGCACCCTGCCCCGGGGCGCCGACGAGCACGCGGTCGAGATGGCCGTGGCCCGCCTCCGCGCCGGCCTGAAAGCCCCCCACGTGATCCAGACCGTGGTAAAACGCGGCTACCGCCTCCGAACCGACTAACCCCCACCCTGCCCCCGCCCCCTGCCCCCTGCCCCCTGCCCCCTGCCCCCTGCCCCCTGCCCCCTGCCCCCTGCCCCCTGCCCCCTGCCCCCTGCCCCCTGCCCCCGGTTGATCATGGACTTGACGGCAGTCTCGATCTCCACCGATGCCGCCAACTCCATGATCACCGGGGCGGCGGGGCGGGGGCGGGGGCGGCGGGGTGGGTGGGGGGCGGGGCAGCGGGGTGGGTGGGGAGGGCGGGGGTGGGAGGGAGGGGGAAGTGGGGCGCCCCTGCCGTCGGGGTGGGACGGCAGGGGCGGTGGGGTACGGGTCGGTCAGCCGACCGGGGTGGGGAAGCCTCGGCCGTGCTCGGCCTCCAGCCGCATCATGGCGTGCTCGACGACGGTCACCAGTACCTGCTTGACCGACTCCCGCTGCCGGGCGTCGGTCCAGACCAGGGGTACCTGGGGCGAGATGGCCAGCGCCTCGCGGACCTCGTCGAGCTCGTACTGCGACGCGCCGTCGAAGTGGTTGAGCGCCACGACGTACGGCAGCCGGCGGTTCTCGAAGTAGTCCAGCGGGGCGAAGGCGTCCGTGATGCGCCGGGTGTCCACCAGGACGGCGGCACCCACCGCCCCCCGGATGATCTCGTCCCACATGAACCAGAAGCGGGTCTGACCCGGCGTACCGAACAGGTACAGGATCAGGTCCTGGGCCATGGTGATCCGGCCGAAGTCCATGGCGACCGTGGTGGTCTCCTTGCCGGGCACCTTGGACGGATCGTCGATGCCGACGCCGGCGGCGGTCATCACCGCCTCGGTGGTCAGCGGAGTGATCTCCGAGATCGCGCCGACCAGGGTCGTCTTGCCCACGCCGAAGCCACCCGCGACCACGATCTTCGCCGAGACGATTCCCCGGTTCTGGCGGGCCCCGGCGGGGTCATAGCCTGCGAAGTCCACTTAGCACCCTTCCAAGGATTTCCATTCGCTCCTCGTACCCGTCGGCGGGAGCGGCAGTGTGTAGCGTCAGCAGACCCTCGGCCACCATGTCGGCGACCAGCACCCGGGCCACGCCCAGTGGCATCCGGGTGTACGCGGCGATCTCCGCCAGCGACTGCGCCCGCCCCTCACAGACCGAGGCGATCCGGTGCTTGTCGTGCCCGGCGAACCGCGATTCGGCGACCGCGGTCGGACTGGCCGTCAGCACCGCCTCCAGAGCGATGTCCTGGCGAGGCTCGGTGCGTCCGCGGGTGACCGCGTACGGGCGCACCAGCGCACCCCGCGGGTCCGAGCGACGTTGGTCCATCCGCGATCACCTCCTCTCGTCCGGCACCGACCGGTACCGGTTCACCTGTGCCCCGGCCGGGCCGACGGCGACGGCGCCGGGCCGACCGGCGACGGCGTCGTCCGGGCCCCCACGCCCGGCCGCCGTGTCACGACCGCACTGCGTCACGGGGAAGCGGCACCAGTGCCGCGCCGACCCGCTCGACCAGCAGCGCCATCTCGTACCCGACCTGGCCCACGTCGCAGCTACGGGCGGCGAGCACCGCCATCGAGGAGCCGTCGCTGATCGACATGAGGAACAGGTATCCGCTGTCCATCTCGATCACGGTCTGGAGCACGCCGCCCGCGCTGAACATCCGGGCGGCGCCCTCGGTGAGGCTGACCACGCCGGAGGTGATCGCCGCGAGCTGGTCCGCCCGGTCCGCCGGCAGGTCCCGCGAGGAGGCGAGCAGCAGCCCGTCCGCGGACACCGCCACCACGTGCGCGATGCCCGCCACGCTGTCGGCGAAGTTGGTGAGCAGCCAACTCATGTCCTGCATAGCCGCTGGCCTGTTCATCGACTCGTCTCCTTGGTCGAGGTGCTGTTCTGATCGGCCCCGGCCGTGCGTCCACGCTGGACGCCGCGATGGTACGCGGAGAGCAGGCCGCGTACCTCGTCCGGCGTCCGCCGGCTCCGGTCCCGGCCGCCCTTGGGCTCGATCCCACCGGGGACGAGCTGGGCCTGCGGTACCCGCTTCGGCAGCCCGGACCGGGTGGTCCCGGAGGCGGCCGGCTCGGCGGCCCGGCTGGCCCGGTTCCAGCCGTCGTCGGCTGCGGTCCGCCACGCCTCCGGCTCGACCGCCGGGGCCGCGGGGGGCGGGGTCGGCGGGGCCGGGACGGCGCTGGCGGCCGGGGCGGGTGACACCGGTACGGCCGGGGTGGCCGGGGCGGCCGGGGTCGGCGGGTACGACGGGGGTGGTGCCTGCACCGGCGGTGGCGTGGCAGCCGCGCCCGGGGTCCGGGTGGGCAGCGGCGGCCGGGCCGGCGAGGCGGTGGCCGCCGGCTGCTGGGTCCCGGCGCCCGGCTCCTGGTCGAAGCGGGGCCGGGTGAAGATGGCCGTCTCGTCGTTGCCGTGCGACCGGAACCAGACCGCTTCCATCTCCCGGAATATCGGTGCCTCGGCGGGCTGGTCCCGACGCCCCATCACGGGCGCGGAGGGCACCGCGGTCGACGTCGGGGCCGGGGGTGCGGCCGGGGCCGGCGGGGTGGCCGGAGCCGGGGCCGCCGGCAGGCCGGCGGTCGGCCCCAGCGGCAGCGCCGGGGTCGACGGCCGGGTCGGCTCGTCGATCGGCGCCCGCCGGGGCAGCGGGTCGACGGTGGGGTAGGCGACGGTGGGCGAGCCCACCGACAGGCCGGAGGTGGGTGCCGGCTCGGCCGGGGCCACCGGCGTCGGTTCCGGCGCGCTGGTCGGGGTCAGCGAACCCCCGCCGGCCCGGACCGTCGGCGCGGTGTTGCGGGCCTCCACCGGGCTCGACCAGGCGGGAGAGCTGGGCGTGGTGGTGGTGCTGGTCCGCCACTGCTCGGTGAGGGTGGCCGTCCGGCCGCCACCGGCGAGCGGGTCGCCGAGACCGGCCGGGGTGAGCGGGCTCGGCTCGGCCACCGGCTGACGCGGCCGGCTCTCGATCTGCTCCCGGCCCCGCTGGGTCGGCAGGACCACGGTCGCGGCCGGCAGCGTCACCTGGGCCACCGTGCCGCCCTCCACGTTGCGGCGCAGCTCCACCCGGATGGCGTACCGGGAGGCGAGCCGGCTCACCACGGCCAGGCCCATCAGCCGGAACGCCGCGACGTCCACGGTCGACGGGGCGGCCAGCCGCCGGTTGAGCGAGTCGAGCTGCTCGTCGGTGAGGCCGAGTCCCCGGTCCTCGATCTGGATCAGCACGTAGTCGCGGATCCGGCGGCCGTCGGCCACCACGGTGGTGTTCGGCGCGGAGAACCGGGTGGCGTTGTCCAGCAGCTCCGCGACCAGCCGCACCACGTCGTTGACGGCGTGCGCGGCGACGGAGACGTCGGTGTCGACGGTGCCGAACTCGATCCGGTTGTACTGCTCCACCTCGGACTGCGCGGCCCGCAGCACGTCGACCAGCAGGGCGTCGTCGCGACGGGGCACCGCCGAGTCCGCACCGGCCAGGACCAGCAGGTTCTCGTCGTTACGGCGCATTCGGGTGGCCAGGTGGTCCAGCTCGAAGAGGCGGGCGAGCCGCTTCGGGTCCTCCTCGCTGCGCTCGATCGCGTCCAGTTCGCCGATCATCCGGTCGACCAGCGTCTGACTGCGCCGGGCCAGGTTGAGGAACATCGCCGAGACGCTGGTCCGCAGCGCGGCCTGCTCGGCGGCGACCCGGACCGCCTCCTGGTGGACCACGTTGAAGGCCAGGGCGACCTGCCCCACCTCGTCGCGGTTGTTGAGCTTGATCGGGTCCCGTACCTGCCGGACGATCTCGTCCACACCGCCGTCGCCGACGTTGTTGATGTTCTGGAGCCGGGCCACCGCCTCCGGCAGGTCGTGGTTGGCCACCGACAGGGCGCCCTCCCGCAGCCGGCGCAGCGACTGGTTGAGCGACCGGGCCAGCACCACGGCCAGGGTGATGGCGATGATGAGGGTGAGCAGGACCAGCACCGACTCGACGATGGCCTGCCGGATGACGGCCGACCGGGCCGCCTCCACGTCGGCGAGCAGGCTCTCCTGGAGCCGCACCTCGGCCCACCGCATCAGGTCGTTGACCGCGCCGATCGAGTTGGCCGCGTCCGCGGCGCTCACCAGCGGGCTGCGCTGACCGACCGAACGGGTGATGTCGGAGGACACCCGGTCGGCCAGACCCACCGCGTCACCGGAGACCGAGTTCTCCACCAACGCGCGCTGGGCCGGGTCGGCGGCGAGGGAGAAGGCGAGCAGGGCCTCCTGCTGGCTGGTCAGCGTGGCGACGAAGGAGGAGAACTGCTCCTCGTCGAGCCGTCCGCCGACGAGCGCGGTGTAGGCGACCGCCTCCTCCTCGGCGACGGCGCCCTTCGCGCGGCTGAACGCGGCGACCGCGCGCCGGCTCTCCGCCAGGCGCTCCTCACCGGGGAGCTGGGCCAGCACGTCGCCGTAGGAGACGAGGTCGTTGAGGATGACGCCGTACCGCAGGGCCGCCGCCGCGACCGGCATCTGACGCCGGTCCAGCACCTCCTGCCGGGTGTTGTTCAGCGTCTCCAGGTGGGTGTCGATGACGTCGAGCCGGGTACGGACGGCGTTCGGCACGTCACCGAGGCGGCCCCGCTCCTCGCGGTAGTCGGCGATCCGCTCGTCGGTACGCCGTACCCGCAGGTTGTAGTCGTCGGCCGAGCGGCCCGGCGCGGCCAGGTACGCCGCCGCCGTCATCCGCTCCCGGTGCAGGTCCTGGGTGAGCGCCGAGACGTCGAGGGAGAGCGCGGTGAGGGCCCGGATCCGGGTGGCCTCGACGGCGCCCTCACCGGTCGAGATCAGCCGGATCGTGGCCAGCGCGATCACCGCCGCCACCGGGACGACCAGGATCAGCGCCAGCTTGGACCGGATCCGGGCGTCCCGCAGCCGGGGCAGTCGTCCACGAAGGCCGCGCTTCCTGGTCTCGCCGCTCTCGGGCAGGGTCGTAGGTCCGGTGCTCACGACATCGCCTCCGTCGTTTCTTCCACGCCTGACCCGCCGACCCGCGCCTCGTGCAACGGACAGCGCAGCGCGCGGCACGGCCGCGATTTCATCAGAGAAGATCCGTTTTGGGAAGCCGCCGTGCGAAAGAGAACGGTCGGGCCCGGCCCGACACACGCACCGATCACCTGATACCGCCAATTCTCTACCGCCCCTGACCAGGGCACGTAATCCAGAGTGGTCGGATGAATCTGCAAAGTGAGCGTTTGTGAACACCCGGTGTCCCCAACATGTGGGACGGTCGTCCCGAAACGCCTACCGGCATCCCGCGCTTGACCGCAGGGCCCGGCATTGGCAAGGTTTTGCAGGCTTCGCGCACACCGTACGGCACACGATTGCCGATCCTGCAATGAGGACGGCAGAACCGGCGGTGACCGGGCACCAACCCCGGGCCGCATCCTGGAGGACTGAGTTGACCCCCATCCGCTCCGCGACCATCGCGGCGCTCGCATCGGCCCTGGTGGCCACCACGCTCACCGGCTGCCAGTTCGGCGCGGAGGAGCAGGACACGAGTCCGATCGTCATCGCCGCGGACCTGGAACTCTCCGGTGCCGCCGCGCCGGTCGGCAAGGCGTACCAACGCGCACTCGAACTGAAGGTCGAGCAGCTCAACGCCTCCGGCGCGCTGGGCGCCCGGCAGGTCGAGCTGCGGGTGAAGGACAACCGCTCGGACGCCGCCGAGTCGCTGCGCAACGTCGGTGACTTCGGCAACGACGACGCGGTCAGCGCCATCATCATGGGTGGCTGCAACGAGTGCGCGGTCGGCGCGGTCCGGACCATCAACGAGCGGCGGGTACCCACCATCGCCCTCGCCCCGGCCGGCGACATCAGCAACCCGGTGGCCGAGCGCCGGTACGTGTTCCAGCTCGCTCCGACCGCGGCGGACAGCGCCGGCGTGCTCGTCAACGAGCTGGGCCGCGCGGGCGTCCGCCGGGTCGCGGTGCTGTACAGCGACGACGACTACGGCCGGGAGGGGCTCGCCGCGCTGCGCAGCGAGTTCGTCAAGGCCAACGTCACGCTGGTCCGCAGCACCGCCGTCCGCAGCACCGTCACCGACCTCGCCCAGCCGGTCCAGCAACTGGTCGGCCGCGACCCGGAGGCGCTGATCGTGTGGACCTCGCCGGAGCAGGCGGCCCTCGTCTCGAACAGCGCCGCGCAGGCCGGCTTCGAGGGCAACCTCTACTTCGACGCGGTGGCCGGCGGTGACCTCTTCCTCGGCACGTCGGCGCGGGCCAGCAGCCAGGCGACCCTGGTGTTCACCCAGACCATGGCGATCGACGACGTGATCGCCACGACGCCGGCCAAGGCGGCCCGGCGGCAGTGGTTCCAGGACTACACCGCACGCTTCGGCGGGTACCACGGCCTCTCCTCGTTCGCGGCGGACGCCGTGCAGCTCATCGCGGACGCCGAGCTGCGGCGCGGCGACGGGGCGGGCCGGCAGGCGGCCCGCGACGGCATCCGGGACGTGCTGGAGACCTCGCAGATGGACGGGCTCTCCGGCCCGATCCGGATGACGCCGGACAACCACTCCGGGCTGATGCCCCAGGCGCTCACCACCCTGGTCGCCCGGGGCGGTCGGTGGCGGCTGGCCGGCTGACGCCCGACCGACCCGGCTGGCCGGCCTCCCGAGGGGAGGCCGGCCAGCTTCCGGTCGGCGGACCGACCCGTCGACGGTCCGTGGTGGTCAGCGGTTCGAGGTGGTCTCCCGCACCCAGGGCAGCGCGATCCGCTCCGCGAGCACCAACGCCGAGTAGAGCAGGATGCTCACCAGCGCGACCAGGATGATGGCCGCCCAGGACGTGGCGGTGTCGCCGATGCCCGCGTACTGCTGGATGACGTAGCCCAGGCCACCCTCACCGGCCTGGAACTCCCCGATCACCGCGCCGATCGCGGCCAGGGGCATGGCGACCTTCAGCCCGACGAAGATCTGCGGCAGCGCGGCCGGGAACCGGACCTTGCGGAACGCCTGCCACCAGGAGGCGTTCCAGGAGCGGGCCAGCTCGGCCAGGTCGGCGGGGGTGGTGGTGAGCCCGGTGGCGGTGGAGAGCACGATCGGGAAGAAGCAGAGCAGGAACACCATCGTGAGGATCGGCGTCTGACCCCAGCCGAGCGCCACCACCAGCAGCGGCCCGAGGGTGATCTTCGGTACCGCGTTGATCGCGACCAGCAGCGGGGTGAACATCCGCTCCACGGTGCGGGAGGCGGCCAGCGAGAGCCCGATCAGGATGCCGGCCGCCGCCGAGAGGGCGAAGCCGAGCAGGATCTCCAGGGTGGTGACCCAGGCGTGTTCCAGCATCGGCGCGGGCTTCTCGACGAACGCGGCCAGCACCGAGCCGGGGGTGGGCAGCGCCGCCGGGTGCACCAGCTCCAGCCGGGCGGTCGCCCACCAGACCACGAAGGCGACCAGCAGGCCGGCCCCGGGCAGCAGCACCGCCGGGGCCTGGGCGCGGACCGCCGCGCCGGTCCCGGTCGGCCCGCCGGCCGCCGGGTTGTCCGCTCCGACCGGCGGTGTCGGCACCGCCGGTAACCGGACGTCAGTCATCTTGTCCTCCTCAACGTGCCGGCCGTCGCGGCCGACGACAGGGGGGTACGCCTCGCCGGGAGCACCGGCGGGGACGTACCCCCGTGTGACGGACGGTCCGATCAGGCCTTCGGCGTCAGGCTGAAGTCGATGATCTGGTCCGGAGTGATGTTCTGGTCGAGCGCCCCGGCGCCCTGCAGGATCGCGATGCTCTTGGCGACCCGGCCGTTGTCCAGGGTGCCGAGCGCGGTACCGGTGTTGTTCGACCGGACGTACCCGGCCATGAGCGACAGCTCGGCGGCGGCTGCCGCCGGCACGCTGGCCTCGACGTTCTTCTTCAGGATGTCCCCGGCCTCCTGCGGGTGGGCCAGGGCGTACTCCAGACCCTTGAGCAGCGCGGCGCTGAACCGCTTGACCATCTCCGGGTTCTCCTTGGCGAGCTTGCTGGAGGTGATCAGCGCGTTGCCGTAGAGGTCCTGCATCACGTTGCTGTACGGCAGCATGACGGCCTTCTTCTTGGAGACCGTCTCGATCGTCGGCTGGCCGACGACGAACTGGCCGATGCCGTCGACGCTGCCGGAGGAGAGGGTGCCGATCAGGCTCTGCGGGTCGCCGTTGACCCACTGCACCTTGCTGGCGTCGATGCCGGCCATCCGCGCGTACGTCGGGAAGAGGTTGCGCACCACGGAACCCGGGGCGTCGGCGAGCTTCTTGCCCTCCAGGTCCTTGGGCGTGGCGATGCCGTTGCCCTCCAGCGTGGCGATGCCGGCCATGGTCCGCTGGTGGATGGCGGCGATCACGGTGAAGTCCTTGGCCTGGCCGTTGCCGACCTGGAGCAGACCACCGGTGAGGTCGATCGGTCCGAAGTGGGCCTTGCCGCTGACGACGGCCTGGATCACGCCGTTGGTGCCCAGACCGGGCTGGATCTCGACGTCGAAGCCGGCCTCCTTGAAGAAGCCCTTGTCCTTTGCCACCCACGCGTACGCGTCACGACCGAAGTTGCCGAAAGAGGTGAGGTAGGTCACCTTCTCCAGTGACCCACCGTTACCTCCTGCTGACTGCTCGGCGTCGTCCGAACCGCTGCTGCACGCGGTCACCAGGGCGAGGGCGGTGGCCAGCGTGGCAGCGGCGACCGTACGGGTCAGCCTTCTCATCAGTGCACCATGTCCTTTCCCACCGGGGGATTCAGCCACCCGGGAGGGTCGTCGAACTGCGCCGACGCCGATCCAGGGGGAGATCGGCGCCACCGTAGGAGGGGATTCTTCGCGGGCACAGCGTACGAGACTTGTACCTGATGGTCACCAGTCACATCACGTTGCGGAACGAAAACAAACAGAAATCCACCCCGGACTGTTCGTAGTGAACACTCCTTCGCTACCCTGGCCCGACCCGAGAACATCGCAGCTCATGGCAGCTCAAGGAGGCGAGCCGGGGATGATCCGACTCTCTGGGGTATCTCGAACCTTCCACGGACGCACCGGCCACGTCGAAGCCCTGCGCGGCATCGACCTGCACGTCGCGGAGGGCGAGTTCGTCGCCGTCCTCGGCCGGTCCGGTTGCGGCAAGTCCACTCTGCTCCGAATGGTCGCCGGCCTCCTGCCGGCGACCGGCGGCGAGATCACTGTAGGTGGCACCCCGATCACCAGACCACGCCGGGACATCGCCATGCTGTTCCAGAAGCCGGCACTGCTGCCGTGGCGCACGGTCCTGGACAACGTCCTGCTGCCGGTGGAGTTCTTCGGCTGGAGCCGGGCGAAGTACCGCGACCGGGCCCGACAGCTGCTCGACATGGCCGGGCTGGCCGGCTTCGAGAAGCGCCTGCCGCACGAGCTCTCCGGCGGCATGCAGCAGCGGGTGTCGCTGTGCCGGTCGCTGATCGGCGAGCCCCGGGTGATGCTGATGGACGAGCCGTTCTCCGCGCTCGACGCGCTCACCCGCGAGGAACTGTCCGGGGAGTTGCAGCGGGTACACATGGAGACCAAGGCGACGATCGTCTTCGTCACCCACTCGATCGACGAGGCGGTGCTGCTGGCCGACCGGGTGGTGGTGCTCAGCCCCCGCCCCGGCCGGATCCGCAAGGTGGTCGAGGTGGACATCCCCCGGCCGCGCTCGCTGGGCCGCAACGCGCACCTGGCCGACGTCGCCCGGGTCAGCGCGGACCTGCACGAACTGTTGATGGAGCGGCACGCGCCGGATGCTCCCCAGCCGGTCGCCGTGGGCGCCGGCGCCCTGACAGCCACAGGCCTGGGGGCATGACACCATGCGGCTGACCGTCTTCACCGAGCCGCACCGCGGCGCGACCTACGACGACCAGTTGCGCTTCGCCCGGCTCGCCGAGGCGGGCGGGTTCGAGGGCTTCCTCCGGGCCGACCATTATCAGGCGCTGGGTGCCGATCCGGGCCTGCCCGGCCCGACCGACGCCTGGGTCACCCTGGCCGGGCTGGCCCGGGAGACCAGCCGGATCCGGCTCGGCACGCTGGTCACCTCGGCCACCTTCCGGCTGCCCGGCCCGCTCGCGGTGCTGGTGGCCCAGGTCGACCAGATGAGCGGCGGCCGGGTCGACCTGGGCATCGGCGCCGGCTGGTACGAGCGGGAGCACGCCTCGTACGGCATCCCGTTCCCGGCCGTCGGTGAGCGCTTCGACCGGCTCTCCGAGCAGCTCGACGTGATCACCGGGCTGTGGCGGACCCCGCCGGGCGAGACCTTCACCTACGTCGGCGACCACTACGAACTGCGGGACTCTCCCGCCCTGCCGAAGCCGGTGCAGGCGCCCGGACCGCCGATCATCATCGGCGGCAGCGGGCCGAAGCGCACCCCGGAGCTGGCCGCCCGGTTCGCCGACGAGTTCAACATGCCGTTCCGGACCGTCGCCGACACCGCCGACATGTACGACCGGGTGCTGGAAGCCTGTGACCGGTTCGGCCGCACCGACTCCGACCGCGCCCCGCTGGTGCTCTCCGCCGGCGTCGTGGTCGCCATCGGGCGCACCGACGCCGAGTCGCAGCGACGGGCCGCTCCGCTGCACGTCAAGACCGCGCTGCCGCCGGAGGATCCGGTGGTCGGCTCCCCCGCGCAACTGGTCGACCGGCTCGGCGAGTTCGCCGCGATCGGCACCACCCGGGTCCACCTGCGCCTGATCGACCTCGCCGACCTCGACCACCTGGAACTCATCGCCAGCGAGGTGCTCCCCCAGGTGAACGGAACCGGGTGACCGGCATCAGCCGGGACCTCGGACCCGGCCCGGTGGGCCAGGAGATCGTCGACGGGAACGGACGGGCCCGGGTCTGACACCTCTGCTCACCGGTGTCGGGGACACGACATATCTTCCCCGCCTGGTCCAACTCACGTAGACCCGCCGAGGGCGCGTCGCCGCGGCACGCTGGGCGAAGGTGGCGATCGGATGCATCGGGCCGTAACGTGCCGGACATGGCGTTTCGGACCTGGGGCCGGTTGTTGCCCACCGCACTCGGGGTGAGTGCGCTGGCCGGCGCCGGCCAACTCGGCATCGGCTACGCGTTCGGCATCCTCCGTTTCACCGGCGACTACACCGGTGCGGCGGCCGACCGCTGGCCGGCCCAACTCGTCTGGGCGGGCTGGTTCGCGGCGGTCGCCGCCACCACCGGGGCCGTGGTGGCCGACCGGCTGGCCCACCGCGACCGGCTGCCGGTCGGCCCGGCGGTGCAGCTCGCGGTCGCCGGTGCCGCCGGCCTCGGCGCGACCGTCGTGGCACCGCTGTGCATGCGCCCGGCCCGCGCGGCGGACCTCGGCGCGGTCGACCCGGTCTGGGCCGTCGCGCTCTGCGCCCTGCTCGGCGCGGTGGTCGGGGCCGGCGCCGCGCTCGCCGTACCGCTGTACCCGCCGCTGGGCTGGAACGTCGCGCTGCTCACCGGCACCGGCTGGCTGCTCGCGCTGCTCTCGGTCACGCCGTCGATCCTCGGCACCGGTCCGCTGCCCACGGTACGGCTCGGGGTGCTGGAGCCGGCCTGGCTCGACCCCGACGTCGCCCAGCGCCTGGCCGTGCTGCTCCTGCCCCTCGTGGCCCTGCTCGCCGGTGCGGTCACCGGCACCCTGGCCCGTCGGCACGGCCACCCACCCGTGGTGACCGGCGTGTCCGGGGTGGCCGGCCCGGCGCTCGTCGCGTTCACGTACCTGGCCGCCGGTCCCGGCGTCGGGGTGGACCGCTACCAGGCGGCCCCGTACGCCGGTGCCCTGATCGCGGTCGCCACCGGCGCGCTCGGCGCCACCGCCGCCACCGTCTGGCGGTGGCCGGTCCCCGGCTGGCCCACCGGTGCCGGCTGGCCGTCGGTCGTCCGGGCGGTGACCGGCCGGCGGACGGCCACCGCACCCCCGGCCACCCCCGCCCGGACCGTCCGGGCCGTCGAACCGACCGATATTCTCCTCCCCCTGCCCTCCGGAACCGGGCTGCCCGGCGAGGGCGGTGTCGGGACCACCGACCGGTCGGCGGACGGTGCGCCGTCCCCGACCGGGACGGCCGGCACCGGGCCGGTGGGTGGGGAATCGGTCGGAGGCGAACCGGTGGACGCGGTACCGGTCACCGGAGGAGAGGTCGGCGGGGGTCTCGTGGGTGGCGCGCAGGTGGACCGGGCAGCAACGGGCGAGGACGCCACGGGCGGCGTACCACCGGCGGACGGGTCCACCGGCCCCCCGGTGCCCCCGCCCGCGCACTGGGAGTGGCCGGTGACCAGCACCGACACTCCCACGCCACGACCCACCGCCGGTACCCGGCCCGCGCCCCTCCCCGCCACCACCGCCCCGCCGACCGTGGCCGGCACGACGCCCGCCACCACGGCTCCGGAGGCCACGATGATCCCGCCGGCCACGACCCCGGAGGCTGTGGCCCCGGAGGATATGGCCCCGGAGCCCACGACGCCGGAGAGCGCGACGCACAGCGGCACGACCTACACCGGCGCGACGTCCGACGGCCCGGGTGCGGGCGGCGCGCCGGTGGGTGGCACCGCCGCCGAGGTCGGTGCGGTCCGGTTCGACGTACCGGAGAGGGGGATGGCCGGGGACAGCGGGCCCTACGGCGCCGGGATCGGCGCCGCCTTCCCCGAGCCCGCGCCGACCCGGCACGACCGGCTCCCGCTGCCCGACCTCGCCAACGTGCCGAGTTGGAACGCCTTCGCCCCGCCCCGCCGCACCGACCCGGAACCCGCCTGGGACGAGGACGACCAGCCGGAGCCGGCCGCGGCCACGGAGGCGGCCCCCGGGGCCGACGCCCCGGAGGAGCCCGACCGGACGCCCACCGCCGAGGCGGGCGCCGGCCGGTTCACCCTCCGGCGTGGACTGTTCCGGCGCAACCGGAACCGGCCCGAGCAGGACGACCCGGCCGCGACCGACCGGGGACGCGACCGCTCGGAGCCGGTGCCGGAACACGACGAGGAGTACGTCGACTGGGTCACCGGGCTGGGCCGGCCCGGCCCGGAGCAGGAGGTCGGCCCCCGGTCGCTGCGCTCCCCCGGCCGGCACCACCGCGACTGACCCAGCACTGCCGGGCCGGCCGGACCGGACCCGCCGTGCGGACGACCAGGCCCGCCCTGCGCGGTCAGGCCTGTGGAAGGTAGACCCGGCCGCCGGCGGAGACGAACTCCGCCGACTTGTCCTGCATCCCCCGCGCCGCGTACTCCTTCAGCTCCTGGGTGATCTTCATGGAGCAGAACTTCGGCCCGCACATCGAGCAGAAGTGGGCCGTCTTCGCCGGCTCGGCGGGCAGCGTCGCGTCGTGGTACGACCGTGCCGTCTCCGGGTCCAGCGACAGGTTGAACTGGTCCTCCCAGCGGAACTCGAACCGCGCCTTGGACAGCGCGTCGTCCCAGGCCTGCGCCCCGGGGTGCCCCTTGGCCAGGTCGGCCGCGTGCGCCGCGATCTTGTACGCGATCACACCCGCCTTCACGTCGTCCCGGTCCGGCAGCCCGAGGTGCTCCTTCGGCGTGACGTAGCAGAGCATCGCGGTGCCGAACATGCCGATCATCGCCGCCCCGATCGCCGAGGTGATGTGGTCGTACGCGGGCGCGATGTCCGTGGTCAGCGGGCCGAGCGTGTAGAACGGGGCCTCGTGGCACCACTCCTGCTGGAGGTCCACGTTCTCCTTGATCTTGTGCATCGGCACGTGCCCGGGGCCCTCGATCATCACCTGCACGTCGTACTCCCAGGCGATGCTGGTCAACTCGCCCAGCGTCCGCAGCTCGGCGAACTGGGCCTCGTCGTTGGCGTCCGCGATGGACCCCGGCCGCAGCCCGTCACCGAGGGAGAAGGTCACGTCGTAGCGGGCCAGGATCTCGCAGAGTTCCCGGAAGTGGGTGTAGAGGAAGTTCTCCTCGTGGTGCGCCAGGCACCAGGCCGCCATGATCGAGCCGCCCCGGGAGACGATCCCGGTGACCCGGTCCACGGCCATCGGCACGTACGGCAGCAGCACCCCGGCGTGCACCGTCATGTAGTCCACGCCCTGCTCGGCCTGCTCGATGACGGTCTGCCGGAACACCTCCCAGCTCAGTTTCACCGGGTCACCGCCGACCTTCTCCAGCGCCTGGTAGATCGGCACCGTCCCGATCGGCACCGGCGAGTTGCGCACGATCGCCTCGCGGGTCTCGTGGATCCGCTTGCCGGTGGACAGGTCCATCACGGTGTCCGCGCCCCAGCGGGTGGCCCAGGTCAGCTTCTCCACCTCCTCGGCGACCGAGGAGGTCACCGCCGAGGTGCCGATGTTGGCGTTGACCTTCACCAGGAACGCCTTGCCGATGATCGCCGGCTCGCACTCGGGGTGGTTGACGTTCAGCGGCAGCACCGCCCGACCGGCGGCGATCTCGTCCCGGACGAACTCCGGCGTCGTCTGCTCCCGGATCGCCACGAACTCCATCTCCGGGGTGACGACCCCGGCCCGCGCGTACGCGAGCTGGGTGGGCCGCCTCCCGTCGGTACCCGCCAGCGGGGTGCCCGCCCCGCGGACCGGGGCGACGTCCCCCCGCTCGGCGATCCACGGACCGCGCAGCGCCGGCAGCCCCACCTCCGGGTCGGAGCCCGGCCCCGAGGTGTCGTACAGCCGGACCGGCGGGTTGTCCCCGGTCAGGTCCACCTCGGCGAAGGGCACCCGGACGTCCGGCCGCGAGCCCTCGACGTACACCTTGCGACGTGCCTGCATGACAGCCTCCCTGTCGATCACGCGGGACGCGCCGACGGGACCGGCCGCTCCGGCGACCAGCCGAAGTGGTCCAGCGGGCCGGCCCCCGCGCCCAGCTTCCAGTCCCGCCCGCCGGTCAGCGCGCGGGCGACGTACTCCTTGGCGGTGTCGACCGCCAGCGGCACCGGGTCGCCGAGGGCCAGTCGGACCGCGACCGCCGCCGAGAACGAGCAGCCGGTGCCGTGGTTGTTGCGGGTCGCCACCCGGGGCCCGCGCAGCAGGGTGGTCCGGCCGCCGCCGGCCAGCACGTCGACCGACTCGCCGTCCGCGTCGACGTCGCCGCCGGTCACCACCACGTGCGCCGGCCCGGCGGCGGCGAGCGTCTCGGCCGCCGCGACCATCTCCTCGACCGTGGTCACCGGCGCTCCGGTGAGGGCGGCGGCCTCCGCGCAGTTCGGCGTCGCCACCTCGGCGTACGGCAGCAGCCGCTCGACCGCGGCCACCACGCCCAGCGCGTGCCCGCTGGTCGCCACCAGCACCGGGTCGACCACCAGGTGCGGCAGTCGCCCCGCCTTCGCCACCTCGGCGATCGCGTCGGCGACGGCGGGGGTACCGAGCACCCCGGTCTTCACCGCCCGCACGGCGAAGTCGGCCAGCACCGCCTCGAGCTGCTCGGTGACGGTACGCGGGGGCAGCGCCAGGACCGCGTCGACGCCCCGGGTGTTCTGCGCGGTGACCGCGGTCAGCACGCTGGTCCCGTACGCCCCGAGGGCGCCGAAGACCTTGAGGTCGGCCTGGATGCCGGCACCGCCGCCGGAGTCCGAGCCGGCGATGGTGAGCACGGTCGTGGGGGTCACTGTTCTCCTCCGCTCGGGGCCGCCTGGTGCGGCTCCGGTCCGCCCGGGACCGCCTGGTGCGGCTCTCGTTCGCCCGGTGTCGTCCGGTGCGTCGTCGGGGGCGCCGGCCGGACCTCCCCGTGACAGGTCCGGCCGGCCGTTCCGGCGGCGGTGAGCGCGGCGGCGGTGAGCGCGGCGGCCACCTCGCCCGGGTCACCGGCGCGCATCACCGCGCCCAGCACCGCCACCCCCACCGCGCCCGCCCCGACGCAGGCCGTCACCTGCTCGGGTGTGGTCACCCCACCGAGCGCCAGGGCCGGTACCGGGCTGCGCCCGACCAGCGCGGCCAGGCCCGCCGGGTGCAGGGGTGGGCCGTGGCCGGGTTTGCTGCGGGTGGGCCAGACCGGCGACAGGGTCACGTAGTCCTCCGTGGTGAGCCGCCCCAGCTCGGCCGCGTCGTGACAGGACCGCCCGACGAGCCGCACGGCCGGCGGCGGGTACGGGCCGGCGGCGGGCAGGTGCACGGCGTCACCGCCGAGCGGGTCGGGACCGGCCACGACGAGCGTGCCGCCAACGTCGGCGAGGATCGCGCGCAGGTCGGCGGCGAGGGCGGCCCGCTCGGCGTCGGGCAGGTCCCGCTCCCGCAGCACCACCCAGCGGACGCCGCCGGCCACCGCCCGCGCCACCACCCGGTCCAGCGCCTCCCGGGCCATCCGCCGGTCGGTGAGCACCACCACGCCGGACGGTGCCACGGTAATCACAGGTCCGGCCTGCCCTCGTCCGGGGTGGAGGCGAGGGCGTGGAACCGGCGGGCGATCCGGCCCGCGCCGTACGCCAGCCGCCCGGCCTCGACCGCGTACCGCATCGCGGTGGCCATCGCCACCGGGTCGACGGCCCGGGTGACCGCGCTGGCCAGCAGCACCGCGTCGCAGCCGAGTTCCATGGCCAGCGCCGCGTCCGAGGCGGTGCCGATGCCGGCGTCGAGGATCACCGGCACCTCGACGCTCTGCCGGATCAGCCGGATGTGGTGCGGGTTGCCGACGCCCAGCCCGGAGCCGATCGGGGCGCCGGCCGGCATCACCGCCGCGCAGCCCACGTCGGCCAGCCGCCGGGCCAGCACCGGATCGTCGCTGGTGTACGGCAGCACGGTGAACCCGTCCGCGACCAGTTCCTCGGCGGCGCGGAGCAGTTCCACCCCGTCGGGCAGCAGCGTCCGCTCGTCGCCGATCACCTCCAGCTTGACCCAGTCGGTGTCGAAGGCGTCCCGGGCCAGGTGGGCCACCTTGACCGCCTCGGCGGCGGTGTAGCAGCCGGCGGTGTTCGGCAGCAGCCGGACGCCGCACCGGTCCAGCAGGTCCAGCAGGCCGCCGGAGGTCCCCGGCGCGGTGTCCACCCGGCGCAGCGCCAGGGTGACCAGCCCGGTGCCGGAGGCCCGGACGGCCTGCTCCAGCACGTGCAGGTTGGCCGCCCCACCGGTGCCGAGGATCAGCCGGGAGCCGAACGTCTCCCCGCCCACGGTGAAGCCATCGTCGGGGCTCGTGGTGGTCATCCCGGTCACCCGCCCTGCGCCGCGCTGAGCACCTCGACCCGGTCCCCCGGCCGCAACGCGGTGGCCGGCCAGCCGGTCCGGGGCACCACCTCGCCGTTGACCGCGACGGCCACGCCGCGCTGCTGTGGGGTGACCTCCCGGACCAGGTCGGCCACGCTCGCCCCGGCGGCGACCGTCCGTTCGACACCGTTCACCGTCACGTCCACCCGTCCTCCTCGATCGACTGCTTGCTGCGACCCGTGCTTCCCGGCCGGGCCGCGCCGCAGGTGAAGCGGTCGGCGCCGAAGGGGGCCAGGAGCGGATCGGGGGTGCCGGTCACCACCAGGTCGGCGATCAGGTCGGCGGTGACCGGGGCCAGCACGATGCCGTGCCGGTGGTGTCCGGTGGCGACGATGACGCCGGGGCGGCCGGGCAGCGGACCGAGGACCGGGGCGTTGTCCGGCGTACCCGGGCGCAGCCCGGCGACCGCCTCGACCAGGTCGTACTCGGCCAGGTCGGGGACCAGGTCGACGGCGGCGCGCAGCAACCGCAGCACGGCACCGGCGGAGACGGCGGTGTCCGAGCGCTCCTCGACGGTCGCGCCGACCACCACCTCCCCGTCGGCGCGGGGCACCAGGTAGACCGGCTCGCCGTCGGCGTACCCCCGGATGACGTGGCGGAAGCCCGGCGGACCGCCGTCGGGCGCGCGGAGCCGGAGGATCTGCCCCTTCACCGGCCGCACCGGCAGCCCGGTGAGGGCGGCGGCGCCGCAGCCGGCCGCCACGACGGTGACCGGCGCGACCACCTCGGACAGGTCGGTGACCGGGGTGCCGACCAGCCGCGCCCCGGCCCGCTCGGCCGCCGTGCGCAGCGCCGTGACCAGCCGGCGCGGGTCGACCTGGTGGTCGGTGGCGGCGAACGCGCCGCCGCGCAGCCGCAGGGTGAGCGCCGGTTCGCGGTCGCGCACCTGCGACGGGCGCAGCGGCGTGATCGGCAACCCCAGACCCTGCTGGTACGTCCAGAGTCGACGCGCCTCGGCCAGGTCGTCGCCGGTCAGCCCGACGACCAGGGTGCCGTCGGTGCGGTACCCGATCGGCGTGCCGGCGGCCTCGGTCAGCTCGGCGGCGAACCCCGGCCAGCGGGCCGCCGAGTCGGCGAGCAGCCCGGTCAGCTCGTCCTCGCCGAAGTGCGCCTCGACGACCGGGGAGAGCATCCCGGCGGCGACGCCCGACGCACCCGACCCGGGAGCCGGATCGTGCACGACGACCCGCAGCCCCCGCCGCGCGCACCGCCAGGCGATCGCCAGCCCGATCACCCCGCCCCCCACCACCGCCACCTCCGGTGTAAGGAAGGGCCCCCTGTTAACGCTTTCGGTAGTAGAGGGGCCCCCTGCTAACACGTCAGCTCCCGGAGCAGCTCAGCGGTGGCCCGCGCCGGATCGGCGGCGGTGGAGAGCGCGCCGACCACCGCCACCCCGTACGCCCCGGCGGCGCGCAGCGCCGGCACGGTCGCCGCGGTCACCCCGCCGATGGCGATCACCGGTACGTCGACCGCGTCGGCGACCGCGCGGATCCCGGCCGGGCCGATCGGGTCGGGCAGGCCGTCCTTGGTCGAGGTGTGGTGGCACGGGCCGACGCCCAGGTACCCGGCCCCGGCGTCGACGGCGGCACGGGCGGTCACCGGCTCCCGGGCGGTGGCGCCGAGCACCGCGTCCGGGCCGAGCACCCGACGGGCGGCGTCGACGGGCAGGTCGTCCGCGCCGACGTGCCCGCCGTCGGCGCCCA
Source organism: Micromonospora fluostatini (assembly GCF_050410825.1). Lineage (NCBI taxonomy): Bacteria > Bacillati > Actinomycetota > Actinomycetes > Micromonosporales > Micromonosporaceae > Micromonospora > Micromonospora fluostatini. The sequence continues at coordinate 6,739,755 of NZ_CP191251.1, read as the reverse complement.
CCGCGAGCGCCACGTGCAGCCGGTCGTTGACCAGGCAGGTGGCCCGGTACGGGGCGCAGAGCGCGACGACCCGGCCGGCCAGGTCGTACGCCTCGCGGTCGGTGGCGGCGTCCTCGACCCGTACCTGGACGACCAGGTCGGGGCCGGCGACGCCGAGCGCGGCCCGGACCACGGCGAGCGGATCCCGCCCGGGTCGGGTGTCGGTGACCAGATGCAGTCGTCCCAGGGACGGCACGGCAACTCTCCTCCCTGCGCCGGCATTACCCGGATCAGGTTCGACGGTCGGGGGCTCCTAGCCCCCCTCTCAGCCCGGTGCACCGGGCTCCCGTGGGTTGGTTGCGTGCCACCGTACGACGAATCCCCGGATCCGCCAAGCCCCGCCCGGCCCCCGCCCCACCCCGTCCATCCACCGCGATCACGCAGTTCAGGCCCGCGTGACGCGGCATGTGCGGCATTTGCCGGGGCGGCAACCGCATGATCGCCGAAAGAGACGACGGCGGCGACAGGCGGGGACGGGGCGGGTGGGGGTTCCGGTTTGGGGGGCTCGCACCTATTGCGGGGTGGCGTTACGGAACCGTTACCGCTCCGCATCTTGCCGGACACTCACATATTGGCACTAATTTGTTTATTGGTTCGACAGAATGCTGCCGGGGGATCGGCGTCTCCTCGTCAGCGTGTGTCCGAGTCGATATCGGGGCGGTCTTCGGCGAGCCGCCCCTGTACGCCGTCGTCCAGTACGGACAGAGGAGACCTCGTGTCCCTATCCCGCCGCATCAGACCGCCGCGCGGCGCCCTTCCCGCGGCCCTGATCACCCTCACCCTCACCACCACCATGATCGGCGCGCCCGCCCAGGCCGCCCCCACCACCGCGCCCACGGCCGCGCTCGCCCAGGCGGCCCCGGCCGCGCTGGCCCAGCCGGCACCGAAGCCCGCACCGGCGCCGGCCGCGCGGACCGCCGCCGCCGAGCCGTACTCGATCCTGGTCTTCTCGAAGACCGCCGGGTTCCGGCACGGCTCCATCCCGGCCGGTATCGCGGCCATCCAGCAACTCGGTGCGGCGAACGGGTTCACCGTCGACACCACCGAGGACGGAGCCGCGTTCACCGACGCGAACCTGGCGAAGTACAAGGCCGTCGTCTGGCTCTCCACCACCGGGGACGTCCTCGACGGCGGGCAGCAGGCCGCGTTCGAGCGCTACATCCAGGGCGGTGGCGGGTACGCCGGCGTGCACGCCGCCTCCGACACCGAGTACAGCTGGGAGTGGTACGGCAAGCTGGTCGGCGCCTACTTCGCCAACCACCCGGCCAACCAGACGGCCACCGTCAAGGTCGAGGACCACGCCCACGACTCCACCGAGCACCTGCCGGAGCGCTGGGAACGCTACGACGAGTGGTACAACTTCCGCTCGAACCCGCGCTCGCAGGTGCACGTCCTGGCCAGCCTGAACGAGACGAGCTACAACCCGGGCGCCGGGGCGATGGGCCACGACCACCCGATCGCCTGGTGCCAGGAGTACGACGGCGGCCGGGCCTGGTACACCGGTGGTGGCCACACCAACGAGTCGTTCGCCGAGCCGGAGTTCCTGGAGCACCTGCTCGGGGGCATCCAGACCGCCGCCGGGGTGGTCGACTCCGACTGCGCCGCCTCCCAGACGTCGAGCTTCGAGAAGGTCACGCTGGACAGCAACACCAGCAACCCGATGGAGCTGGACGTCGCCCCCGACGGGCGGGTCTTCTACATCGAGCGGGACGGCCGGGTGCAGATCGTCAAGCCCGACACCGGCAACACCGTCACCGCGATCGACCTGGACGTCTTCACCGGTAACGAGGACGGCCTGATCGGCATCCGGCTGGACCCGGACTTCGCCACCAACAACTGGGTGTACCTCTACTACGCGCCCAACGGCGGCGGCCCCCGCAACTACCTGTCGCGGTTCACCGTCAGCGGAGACAGCATCGCCCTGGCCAGCGAGAAGGTCGTGCTGGAGGTCACCACCCAGCGCAACACCTGCTGCCACGCGGGCGGCACGATGGCGTTCGACTCGGCCGGCAACCTGTACCTGGCCACCGGGGACAACACCAACCCCTTCGAGTCCAGCGCCTTCACGCCGATCGACGAGCGGCCGGGACGCCAGGACTACGACGCCCAGCGGACCTCCGGCAACACCAACGACCTGCGCGGCAAGGTGCTCCGAATCCACCCCGAGGACGACGGGACGTACACCATCCCGGAGGGGAACCTCTTCCCGCCGGGCACCGAGAAGACCCGCCCCGAGATCTACGGGATGGGCTTCCGTAACCCGTTCCGGATGGGCATCGACCCGGCCACGGACACGCTCTACGTGGCCGACTACGGGCCGGACGCCGGCTCGGCCAACCCGAACCGGGGCCCCGAGGGCCTGGTGGAGTGGAACATCGTCGACCGGCCCGGCAACTACGGCTGGCCGTACTGCACCGGGACCAACCAGGCCTACAACGACTACCAGTTCCCGTCCGGGCCGAGCGGGGCGAAGTTCGACTGCGCCGCCCCGGTGAACAACTCGCCCAACAACACCGGCCTGACCACCCTGCCGGCGGCCATCCCGGCCACCGTCGACTACGGCTACGGCGGCAACCCCCGCTTCCCCGAGATCGGCGGCGGCGGCGCGCCCATGGGCGGCCCGGTCTACCGGTACGACGCCGACAGCACCTCGGACCGCAAGTGGCCGAAGTACTACGACGGCAAGGCCATCTTCGGCGAGTGGAACCAGTCGAAGATGTACACCATGCAGGTCACCAAGGACGGCAAGTCCCTGGTCGACATCAACCAACTGCTCACCGGGATGTCCTTCGTCCGGCCGATGGACTTCGAGTTCGGCCCGGACGGTGCGCTGTACCTGATCGAGTGGGGCAGCGGCTTCGGCGGCAACAACGACAACTCCGGGGTCTACCGGATCGACTACGTCGCCGGTGACCGGGCCCCGATCGCCCAGGCCAGCGCCGACCCGACCTCCGGCGCGGCGCCGCTGACGGTCACCTTCTCCAGCGAGGGCTCCCGGGACCCCGACGGCGGCGCGCTGACCTACGCTTGGACCTTCGGCGACGGGAACTCCTCCACCGAGGCCAACCCCACCCACACGTACGCCGAGGCGGGCAACTACAACGCCCAGCTCACCGTGACCAACGTCAAGGGCCGTACCGCCGTGGCGAACGTCCCGGTCACCGTCGGCAACACCGCGCCGACCGTCACCATCGAGTTCCCGCCGGACGGCGGCTTCTTCGAATGGGGTGACCAGGTCAAGTACACCATCAAGGTGACCGACCCGGAGGACGGCGAGATCGACTGCACCAAGGTCAACCTCCAGGTCCTCCTCGGCCACGACGAGCACGCCCACCCGCTGGACCAGCTCACCGGCTGCACCGGCACGGTGCAGACCCAGCTCGCCGCCGGCCACGGCGCGGAGGCGAACGTCTTCACCGTGCTGGAGGCGACCTACACCGACAAGGGCGGCGTCGGCGGGGCCGAGCCGCTCACCGGCCGGGCGCTGGAGATCCTCCAGCCCAAGCGCAAGCAGGCCGAGTACCACACGGCCACCGGTCGGGTCGCCGGCAGCATCGGCGGCGGCGACCCGGGCGTGCAGAAGGAGACCACCGGGGACACCGCCGGTGGCGGCCAGAACATCGGCTGGATCGAGGACGGCGACTGGTGGTCGGTCCAACCGGCCAGCCTGACCGGGATCGACGCGATCCGGATCCGGGTCGCCTCGCAGAGCGCCGGAGGACGGATCGAGGTACGCGCCGGAGCCGCCGACGGCCCGCTGCTCACCTCCGTCGACGTACCGGTGACCGGGGCGTGGCAGACGTACACCGACGTCACCGCGCCGGTACCGGCGGACGCCGACGCCCGGGGCACGCTGTACTTCGTGGCCCGGTCCCCGGCCGGGGCCACGAGCAGCCTGTTCAACGTCAACTGGATGGACTTCCTCGGCAAGGGCGTCACCGACAACACGCCGCCGACGGTGACCGCCACGGCCACCCCGACCAGCGGCACCGCGCCGCTGACCGTGGCCTTCGCCGGCACCGCCACCGACCCCGAGGACGACACCCCGTTCACGTACGCCTGGGACTTCGGTGACGGCGGCACGGCGGACACCCTGAACGCCGAGCACACGTACACCGCCCCGGGCACCTTCACCGCCACCCTGACGGTGACCGACAAGCGCGGGGCCAAGGGGTACGCCACCGTCCAGGTGAAGGTGGACGCACCCACCACCTCCTGCTTCGGGCTCCGCTCGGACGACTTCGGCGGTACCGGACTGGACCGGGAGCGGTGGCAGACCGTGGTCCGGGAGAACCAGTCGTACTCGGTCTCCGGGGGTGTCCTGCGCCTGCCCACCGGTGTGGGTGACCTGTACGGGGACCGCAACGACGCGACCAACCTGGTCCTCCAGCCGGTGCCCGCCGGGGCCTGGCAGGCCACCACGAAGGTCACCGTGCCGGTCACCGCCGACTACCAGCAGGCAGGTCTGATCCTGTACGGCGACGACGACAACTACGCCAAGGTGGACCTGCTCTTCGGCGGCAACCGCAAGGTGGAGTTCATCCGGGAGACCGCCGGGTCGCCGCGCAACGAGGGGGCCGACGCCACCGCCGCCCCCGCCGGTGACACCATCCACCTGCGGCTGACCAGCGACGGCACGAACCTGACCGCGGCCTTCTCGACCGACGGGCAGACCTTCACCCCGGTCGGCCGGGCAGCCGCCCTGGCCGGGATCACCAACCCGCAGATCGGCCTCTTCGCCCTCAACGGGGGCACCACCGCCCCGGTGGTGAACGCCGAGTTCGACTGGTTCCAGTTCACGCCGGACACCCCGGCCGAGCCGGTGGCCCCGTCGGACGAGTTCACCGGGAACGCGCTGGACAAGTGCCGGTGGAACGCGATCGTCCGGGAGGACGCGACCGCGTACCGGGTGACCGACGGCGCGCTGCGCATCGACGTGCCGAACGGTGACATCTACGGCACCGACAACACCGGGCCGACGAACTTCGTCCTGCAGACCGCGCCCTCGGGCGACTGGACCGTGGAGACGAAGGTCGACGGCAGCCTGCTGGACGAGCAGTACCAGCAGGCGGGTCTGCTGGTGTACGCGGACGACGACAACTACCTCAAGTTCGACTACATCGTGGACAACTCGCCCGGCCAGCCGGTCACCCGGCGGCTCGAGTTCCGCAGCGAGGTCGGCGGGGCGGTGCAGAACCCGCAGCCGAACGTCGAGAACCTGACCGGTTCGGTGTGGCACCTGCGGCTGGCCCGCACCGGTGACACGTACACCGCGTCGTACTCGGCCGACGGGGAGGAATGGACGTCCCTGGGCGAGCTGACCAGCACCGTCGTGGGGGCCACCCCGAAGGTGGGTCTGTTCACCCTCGGGGGCAACCAGACCGCCCGCAAGACGGCGTCGTTCGACTACTTCCGGCTCACCACCGGACAGGTCGACGGCACCGCCCCGGTCACCACGGCCGAGGTCGCCGGCACCCCGGTCGACGGCTGGCACACCGCGGCGACCACGGTCACCCTGACCGCGACCGACGAGGCCGGTGGCAGCGGGGTGGACCGCACCGAGTACCAGCTCGGCCCGGCCACCGCGTGGACCGCGTACACCGCCCCGGTGGAGATCACCGGTGACGGGGAGCACGAGCTGCGGTTCCGCTCCACGGACGAGGCCGGCAACGTCGAGGAGACGAAGTCGGTCACCGTCCGGATCGACACCACCGCGCCGGTCAGCACCGCGGCGTTCGCTCCGGCGAACGACGAGGGCTGGCACGACGGTACGGTCCCGGTGGTGCTCACCTCGACCGACGCCGGTTCCGGGGTGAAGCTGCTGGAGTGGTCGCTGGGCGGCGGCGACTGGACGCCGTACACCGACCCGATCGAGATCAGCGGTGACGGGCAGCACGAGCTGCTCTACCGGGCCACCGACAGCGCCGGCAACGTCGAGACGCTGAAGTCGGCGGTGGTCCGCATCGACGGCACCAAGCCGACGCTGCTGGTGTCCGGAATCGCCGACGGCCAGCTCTACGGCGACAGCCAGGACGTGCGGATCACCTGGCAGGCCGTCGACCCGACCTCCGGCATCCAGTCGGTGGTGGGCACGCTCAACGGTCAGCCGTACGCCAGCGGCACCCTGCAGGCCATGTACGAGCTGCCGCTCGGCCTGCACGAGCTGACCGTGACCGCGACCGACAAGGCGGGCAACAAGACCACCTCGACGGTCCGGTTCTTCGTCACCACCTCGTTCCGCGACATGCAGAACCTGATCGACCGGTTCTCGTCGACCGGGCGGCTGTCCAACCTGGCCCACCGGAAGCTGACCAACAAGCTGACGGCGGTCCGGACCTCGGAGGCGGCCGGCAACGACAAGCGGGCGGTGCAGCAGCTCACCGCGTTCCGGGCGCTCGCGGCCGACCCCGAGCTGGTCACCGAGGCTGAGATCCGGGAGGTCCTGGTCCGGGACGCCGACGCCATGATCGTCCGGCTCGGCGGCACGGCCAGCAAGGCCGGCGTGAAGGCGAACGACGGCAAGAAGGTCGACGGCACCGGCCGGCTCGACGACGATCCGACCCGGATCGCCCCGAGCGGCCAGCTCTGACCGAACCGGGTGCCCGTCCGTCGCCGTTCCTGGCGGCGGGCGGGCACCCGCTCTTTCCCACGCAGCCGTCCCGCGCGTACCTCGGGACACGCCCCCGGCCCGTCGGCCGGTGGTGTCGGGCCGGGGCCGGGTGGGGCGGTCAGAGGAAGGCGCGCAGGGCGGTGAGGTCGTCGGGGGTGGGCTGCCAGGTGCCGGCCGCCGCGTTGGCGCGGACCTGCTCGGGGGTGGTCGCGCCGGCGATCACCGAGGTGACCGCCGGTTGGGCGGCCAGCCCGCCGATGGCCACCTGGAGCAGGGAGAGGTCCCGCTCGGCGGCGAACGCCTCGATCGCCTCGATGGTGTCCCAGTCGGCGGCGGCCAGGCGCTGCGCGTACCGGCCGCTGCCGGCGAGGCGGCTGCCGGCCGGGGGCGTCTCGCCCCGGCGGTACTTGCCGGTGAGCAGCCCGTCGGCGAGCGGGAAGAACGGCAGCAGGCCGAGCCCGAACCGCTCGCAGGCCGGCACCACCTCCGCCTCGACGTCCCGTTCCAACAGGCTGTACTGGTTCTGCGCGCTGACGAACCGGCTCGTGCCGCCGGTCCGGGCGGTCCAGTCGGCGTCGGCGATCTGCCAGCCGGTGAAGTTCGAGTTGCCCAGGTACCGCACCTTGCCGGCGCGGACCAGGTCGTCCAGCGCCGCCAGGGTCTCCTCGATCGGGGTGCCCGGGTCCGGCTCGTGCATCTGGTACAGGTCGATGTGGTCGGTGCCGAGCCGGCGCAGCGACGCCTCCACCGCCCGCGCGACGTACCGCCGGGCGCCCCGGGCGCCGAAGTCCGGGCCGTTCGCCCCGCGCATGTCCATGCCGAACTTGGTCGCCAGCACCACGTCGTCACGGCGTCCCTTGAGCACCTGCCCGAGCAGTTCCTCGGAGTTGCCCTGCGGCTCGCCGTAGATGTCGGCGGTGTCGAAGAGGGTGATCCCGGCGTCGAGCGCGGCGTCGACCACCGCGCGGGTACCGTCCAGGTCGAGCTTGCGGCCGAAGTTGTTGCAGCCGACGCCGACCGTGGAGACCACGAGTCCGGAGTCGCCCAGCCGGCGGTAGGTCATCTCAGTCACCGCCCCAGCCTAGGCGAGCGGTGAGGAAGGGGCCCCTCTACACCGTTACGCGTTAACAAGGGGCCCTTCCTTACACCCCCCAGACCGGTTCGGGGGTCTCCACCACGTCGCCGTCGCCGCGGAACAGCACGAAACGGTCGAAGGAGCGGGTGAACCAGCGGTCGTGGGTCACCGCGACGACGGTGCCGGCGAAGGCCGCCAGCCCCGCCTCCAGCGCCTCGGCGCTGGCCAGGTCGAGGTTGTCGGTCGGCTCGTCGAGCAGCAGCAGGGTCGCCCCGGACAACTCCAGCAGCAGCACCAGGAACCGCGCCTGCTGGCCGCCGGAGAGGGCGCCGAACCGCTGGTCGCCCTGGCCGGCCAGCTCGTACCGGCTCAGCGCGGCCATCGCGGCGTGCCGGTCCATCCCGGCCCGGTGCTCGTCGCCCCGCCAGAGGATCTCGACAAGCGTCCGGTCCGTCAGCTCGGGCCGGTCGTGGGTCTGCGAGAAGTGCCCGGGGCGGACCCGCGCGCCGAGCCGGGCCACCCCGTCGTGCGCCACCGGGGCGAGCGCGGCGGCCCCGTCGACCGGGCCGGTGGCCGGGTCCGGGTCGCTGCCGCCCCGGGCCAGCAGCCGCAGGAAGTGCGACTTGCCGGTGCCGTTGGCGCCGAGCACCGCGACCCGGTCGCCGTACCAGAGTTCCAGGTCGAACGGGTAGGTCAGGCCGTCGAGTTCGAGCTGTTCGCAGATCACCGCGCGCTTGCCGGTCCGCCCGCCGGCCAGCCGCATCCGGATGTCCTGCTCCTTCGGGGGTACGGGCGGCGGCCCGGCCTCCTCGAACTTGCGCAGCCGGGTCTGCGCCGCCTGGTACCGGGACGCCAGCCCGTCGTTGTACGCGGCCTTCTGCTTGTACATCAGCATCAGCTCGCGCAGTTTCTGGTGCTCCTCGTCCCAGCGGCGGCGCTGCTCGTCGAGGCGGGCGTGCCGGGCCACCCGGGCCTCGTGCCAGCTCGTGAAGCCGCCCGGGTGCACCCAGGCGCTGCCGCCCTCCACCGTGACCACCCGGTCGGCGGTACGGGCCAGCAGTTCCCGGTCGTGCGAGACGTAGAGCACCGACTTGGTCGACTCCCGTAGCCGCCCCTCCAGCCAGCGCTTGCCGGGCACGTCGAGGAAGTTGTCCGGCTCGTCCAGCAGCAGCACCTCGTCGGTGCCGCGCAGCAGCAACTCCAGGGCGAAGCGTTTCTGCTGGCCGCCGGAGAGGGTCCGCACCGGCCGGTCCCGTACGGCGTCCCACGGGCGGTCGAGCACCACCGTGGCGACGGTGTCGAAGAGCACCTCGGCGTCGTACCCGCCGACCTCACCCCAGACGGCGAGCGCGTTCGCGTACGCCAGTTGGGCCTTGCCGGCGGCGGCGCTGTCCGTGCCGCGCGCCTCGGCCGCGCGCATCGCCGCCTCGGTGTCGGCGAGCCGGCGGCCGGCGTCGCGCAGGGCGGGCGGAACGAGGCCCAGGGCCAGGTCGGCGAGGGTCGACTCGTCGCCGATCATGCCGATGAACTGGCGCATGACGCCGAGTCCGCCGGAACGGGCGACGCTCCCGGCGCGCACCGGCAGGTCACCGGCGACCATCCGCAGCAGCGTCGTCTTCCCCGCGCCGTTCGGCCCGACCAGGGCGATCTTGGCGCCCTCGCCCACCCGGAACGACACGTCGCGCAGCAACTCGCGGCCGTCGGGCAGGACGTGCCCGACCGCTGCCACGTCCACATATCCCACGTCGGCATCCTGCCCGAGAGCACCCGCCCGGCGACAACCAATTACCGGGTGACCCGCAGCACCCGGTACCCCTTCTGGCTGGCGTGCCGCTCGACCCGCCAGCCCTGCTCGACCAGCCAGCGCTGGAGCGAGTCGCCGCCGAGGTGCCGGGCGACCACCAGCCAGCCGACCCCGTCCGGGGCGAGCCGGGGCAGCCAGCGCAGCAGCAGCGCGTGCAACTCGGCCTTGCCGATCCGGATCGGCGGGTTGGACCAGAGTTGGGCGAAGGTGACCTCCGGCGGCACGTCGTCCGGCGCGGCCACCCGGACCCGGTCGGCCACGCCGACCCGGGCCGCGTTCGCGGCGGTGAGGCCCCGGGCCCGCTCGTTGACGTCGACCGCCCAGACGGTGGTCGCCGGTGCCGAGGTGGCCAGCACGCAGGCGATCGGGCCGAAGCCGCAGCCGAGGTCGAGCAGCGCGCCGGTGGTGGCGGCGGTCGGCAGGTCGGCCTTGCGCAGCAGGACCGTCGTACCGGGGTCGAGCCGGTCGGCGGAGAAGACCCCGGCGGCCGAGGCGAGGGTCCAGTCCCGCCCGGCGACGGAGAACTCGACCTCCCGTGGCGCGGCGGCGGCCGTGGGCTCGGCGGTGAAGTAGTGGTCCCCGGTCACGTCCGGCATTCTCGCACCGGCCCGCAGCCCCGCCGCCGACGGCTCGGCAGCACCCGCGGTTTCGGCCCGGCACTCGGGTCGGACCCGCCCCGGCGGCACCGCGCCTCGCCGATACCCCGCGCATCCTGGCCCGGCATCTGCCGGTTAGGCACGGTGTGACCGCCCGCCGGCCACCCGGCGAGGGTGGGACCGGAGAGGGCTTCGCATCCGGAGGGGGCGAGGGCACCGGAGCCGGATTTCGACCGCGTGGAGGCTTGATTTCCCCGAATTATCCCCTAAAGGGACATTAGCTCCTAATCTAGGCACCATGGTCTATCGGTACGAGTCCGGTGAGGACAGCCAGTTCGATTCCCCACGCCCGGGGACCGACCTGTCGGTGGTGTCCGACCGGCCGGCCCGCACCGGGCCGTCGCCATCGCGGTTCCCCACCCCGTCGCTGCCCCAGCCGGTCCGGCCGGTGCGCTCCGCCAGCGCCCGGCCCGTCCCGGCCGAGGCGCACGCCGTGGCGGAGCCGGCACCGCCCCGGGTCCGGCACGTCGCCGAGCCGGCGCCGATGCGCGCCTCCGAGCACGACGACGGGTACCCGCCGGGGCGGGCCCTGGGCCCGGCCCACCGGCACCGGCCCCCCGGCGGCACCGGCCGCAACTGGCAGGTCCTGGTCGGCGGCGCGGCCGTGCTGGCGCTGTTCGCGCTGACCGGGCTGGCCGCTGCCGCCCTCTTCGTCGACCGGGCCCCGCAGACCCCGGTCGACCCGGCCGGGGCGGCGGTCACCTCCCCGCCGGTCGCCACCGAGCGGCAGGACATCGACTCCCGCGACACCGACCAGGCGCCCCTGACCGGCCGGGAGGTCTTCCCGAAAAAGGAGCTGACCATCGGCCCCGCCCAGTCGAAATACCGGGTGCTGAAGACGCAGTCCAGTGGAAGCTGCGCGACCGCCGCCACCGGTGAGGTTGCGGACCTGCTGGTCCGGCTCGGGTGCAGCCAGGTCGTCCGGGCCACCCTGCGCTCCCCCGACGGGACGTACCTGGCCACCGCCGGCCTGCTCAACCTGCCCGACCTGACCAACGCCGAGCGGGCGCGCGACCGCATCCGGGACCTCCTCGACGAGCGGCAGGGCCGGTTCCGGGGCCTGCCGGCCGGCGACGACACCGCCGCCCTGACCAGCGCACCCGCCCGGGTCGGCTGGCAGGTACGTGGCCACTACCTGGCGTACAGCCTGGTGGTCCGCGCCGACGGGGCCCCCATCTCCGCCGACGACCAGGCCGTCCGCGACGTCCTCTTCGACCTCATCGAACTGCACCTCGACCAGGAGGTGCTGGAACGGCGCGCGAACGGCGGGACGGCCGGCCAGCCGACCACCGGCGCGAACGGCGACCGGACGGGCGACGAGGCCGGTGACGTGGACCAGGCCGCCCCCCACGCCGGCCAGCGCGACGACGGCTCCCGTACCCGACAGGACGACTGAGCGCACCCGCCACCCGGGACCGGTACCGACCTACGCGGTGGGCACCCGCAGGCGGCGGGTGAGGTCGGCGCGGCGGGCGTACTCGGCCGGGTCGTCCGGATAGCCGACCGCGACCAGGGTCAGCCCGTGCGCGGGGGCCACGGTCACCTCGCTGGCCCGCTCCCGCCGGGTGAGCAGGGTCCCCGGCCAGTCCACCGGCCGGCGCCCGTCCCCGGCGACCAGCATCGCGCCGACCAGGCTGCGGACCATCGCCTGACAGAACGCGTCGGCCTGCACGGTGGCGACCAGGATGCCGTCCGGGTCACGCCGCCAGTCCAGCCGGGACACCTCCCGCAGCGTGGTCGCGTTCTCCTTGCGCCGGCAGTACGCGGCGAAGTCGTGCTCCCCCACCAGCCCCGCCGCCGCGGCGTTGAGCAGGTCCGGGTCGAGCGGCTTCGGCCAGGCCAGGATCTCGTGCCGGCGCAGCGGCTGCGCCCCGTACACCGCGTCGGTGACCCGGTACTCGTACCGGCGGAAGGTGGCCGAGAAGCGGGCGTCGAAGTCCGCCGGCACCTCCGTCATCGCCCGTACCCGCACGTCGGTGGGGAGCAGCCGGGCCAGCCGGCGCAGCAGCCGCCCGTCGTGCTCCCGCCACACGCCGGTGGGCAGGTCGAGGTGGCAGACCTGGCCGGTGGCGTGCACCCCGGCGTCGGTCCGGCCGGCCACCGTCAGCCCGGTCGCGGTCCCCGCACCGAGGACCAGGTCCAGGGTGTCGGTGAGCACCCCGGCGACGGTGCGCCGGGTCGGCTGGGCGGCCCACCCGGAGAAGTCCGTGCCGTCGTACGAGACGTCCAGCCGCAGCCGGGTCCGCTCGTCCACTCGTACCTCCGCCTCACGGGTCGGGCCCGACACCCCCGAGAGGGTGCCGGGCCCGACGACGCTGCCTGTGGGATCAGGCCTTGTTCTCGGTGGCCTCGTCGCTGTCCGCGCGGGCAGCGGCGGTCTCGCCGGAAGCCGAGACCGGAGCCTCGGCGTCCTGGTCGCCCGCGGCGGTGGCCGGGGTCTCCTCGGCCGGGGCCAGGGCCTCGACCTTGTCCTGCTGGGCGGCCTTGCGGGCGGCGGTCTTCTTGTTCGCCTTCGGCTCGGCGACCTGCAGCTCCTCGACCAGCTCGATGACCGCCATGGGGGCGTTGTCGCCCTTGCGCGGCCCGGTCTTCACGATCCGGGTGTAGCCACCGTTGCGGTTGGCGTACCGGGGCGCGATCTGGTCGAACAGGGCGAAGACCACGTCCTTGTCCTTGACGACGCCCAGCACCCGACGCCGGGAGGCCAGGTCACCGCGCTTCGCCTTGGTGATCAGCCGCTCGGCGATCGGACGCAGGCGACGGGCCTTCGTCTCGGTGGTCTTGATCTTGCCGTGCTGGAACAGCGCGGTGGCCAGGTTGGCCAGCATCAGCCGCTCGTGCGCGGGGCTGCCGCCGAGGCGGGGGCCCTTGGTGGGCGTGGGCATGCTTGGTGCTCCTCAGGTGTGGCGGCAGCCGGGACTAGAGCTGCTCGGTCTCGCGGTAGTCGTCGGTGTCGTAGTCGGCCTCACCGAAGGCGTCCACGACGTGCGCCGGGTCGAAGTTGGGAGCCGAGTCCTTCAGCCCCAGGCCCATCCCGGCCAGCTTCATCTTGACCTCGTCGATCGACTTCTGGCCGAAGTTGCGGATGTCGAGAAGGTCGGCCTCGGTGCGCCCGATCAGCTCACCGACACTGTTGATGCCCTCGCGCTTGAGGCAGTTGTAGGACCGGACGGTGAGGTCCAGCTCCTCGATCGGCAGAGCGAGGTCCGCCGCGAGCTGCGCGTCCTGCGGGGAGGGGCCGATGTCGATACCCTCGGCGGTCTCGTCCAGCTCCCGGGCCAGGCCGAAGAGCTCCACCAGCGTCGAACCGGCGGAGGCCAGCGCGGTACGCGGGCCCATCGACGGCTTGGTCTCGACGTCGATGATCAACCGGTCGAAGTCGGTCCGCTGCTCGACCCGGGTCGCCTCGACGCGGTACGTCACCTTGAGCACCGGCGAGTAGATCGAGTCGACCGGGATCCGGCCGATCTCGGCACCCGCCTGCTTGTTCTGGGCCGCCGTGACGTAGCCGCGACCCCGCTCGACGGTCAGCTCCATGTCGAGCCGGCCCTTGCCGTTGAGGGTGGCGAGCTTGAGGTCCGGGTTGTGCACCGAGACGCCGGCCGGGGGCTGGATGTCCCCCGCGGTCACGTCGCCCGGGCCCTGCTTGCGCAGGTACATGCTGACCGGCTCGTCGTGCTCGGAGCTGACGCACAGCTCCTTGATGTTCATGACGAGCTCGACCACGTCCTCCTTGACCCCGGGGATCGTGGTGAACTCGTGCAGCACCCCGTCGATCTTGATCGAGGTCACCGCCGCGCCCGGGATGGACGACAGCAGCGTACGCCGCAGCGAGTTGCCGAGGGTGTAGCCGAAGCCCGGCTCCAGCGGCTCGATGGTGAACCGGGACCGGGTCTCGTTGATCGACTCCTCGGAGAGGGTCGGTCGCTGGCTGATGAGCATGCCTTCTCTTCTCTTCCGGGGCGCCCGCCATATGACGCCCACCTGAATGCCTCCGGTGGCCCGCCCGGGAAGGGCGGGCCACCGCAACGAGCTCGCGACTACTTGGAGTAGAGCTCGACGATCAGCTGCTCCTGGACCTGGGTGTCGATGACCTGCCGGGCCGGGAGCGAGTGCACGAGGATCTTCATGTTGCTCGGGATGACCTCCAGCCAGGCCGGAACGGTCCGCGAGCCGGCCTCGGCCTGCGCCACGATGAACGGGGTGAGCTCCTTGCTCTTGGCCCGAACCTCGATGATGTCGTGCTCCTTGACGCGGTACGACGGGATGTCGACCTTCTTGCCGTTCACCGTGAGGTGACCGTGCTTCACGAGCTGCCGGGCCATGTCCCGGGACTTGGCGAAGCCGGCCCGGTACACGACGTTGTCCAGCCGCGACTCGAGGATCTGGAGCAGCACCTCACCGGTCTTGGCCTGCTTGGCCACGGCCTCCACGTAGTAACCGTGGAACTGCTTCTCCAGCACGCCGTAGATCCGGCGGGCCTTCTGCTTCTCACGGAGCTGGAGCAGGTACTCCGTCTCCTTGGTGCGACCCCGCCCGTGCTGCCCGGGCGGGAACGGCCGGGACTCGAAGGGGCACTTCGGGCCATCGCACTTGCTGCCCTTGAGGAACAGCTTCATCTTCTCCCGCCGGCAACGGCGGCAGTCAGCACCGGTGTAACGAGCCATCTCTCTCTAACCTCTCAGACCCGGCGACGCTTCGGCGGACGGCACCCGTTGTGCGGCTGCGGGGTGACGTCGGAGATCTGCCCGACCTCCAGCCCGACGGCCTGCAGCGAACGGATCGCGGTCTCCCGGCCGGAGCCGGGGCCCTTGACGAACACGTCGACCTTGCGCATGCCGTGCTCCATCGCCCGGCGCGCGGCGGCCTCGGCGGCCAACTGCGCGGCGAACGGGGTCGACTTGCGCGAACCCTTGAAGCCGACCTGGCCCGCGGAGGCCCAGGAGATGACGGCACCGGTCGGGTCCGTGATGGAGACGATGGTGTTGTTGAAGGTGCTCTTGATGTGCGCCTGCCCGTGGGCGACGTTCTTGCGTTCCTTGCGCCGGACCTTCTTGACTGCGGCTCCGGCACGAGCCTTCGGTGGCATAAGTCTGTGCGCTCCTAATTACTTCTTGCCGGGCTTCTTCTTGCCGGCGACGGTCCGCTTCGGGCCCTTGCGGGTACGCGCGTTGGTCCGCGTCCGCTGGCCACGCACGGGCAGACCCCGGCGGTGCCGGATACCGGCGTAGCAGCCGATCTCGACCTTGCGGCGGATGTCGGCGGCGACCTCGCGGCGCAGGTCGCCTTCAACCTTGTAGTTGGCCTCGATGTGGTCGCGGAGCTGGACCAGCTCCTCGTCCGTGAGGTCCCGGGCGCGCTTGTCCGGCGAGATGCCGGTGGCGGCGAGCGTCTCCAGGGCGCGGGTCCGACCCACGCCGAAGATGTAGGTGAGCGCGATCTCCATCCGCTTCTCGCGGGGGAGGTCGACGCCGACTAGACGTGCCATGTGCGGGCGTGCTCCTCGTGGTGTTCTGGCGGAGGTGTGGACCCGTCCCATCCCGCTACCGGCCGTCCCGTCCTTCCGACGCAGGTGCGCCGGCGACCGGGGTCGGCCGCTGCCCGAGCGGGCCCCGGCCTCCGACCGGGGGTCAACCACGAGAAGGTACGCCGTGCGTACCGCTCGGGGCTGGGGCGAGCTGGTGAGGTGTTGGCTGGATCTGCGGCCCGGACGACAACTCGACCGGCCGGGTCACCGACCGGTCGGGCTGATCAGCCCTGGCGCTGCTTGTGGCGCGGGTCGGTGCAGATGACCATGACCCGGCCGTGCCGGCGGATCACCCGGCACTTGTTGCAGATCCTCTTGACGCTCGGCTTGACCTTCACGGTTGCCTTACTTCCCATCTGGCCCGGAAGCCGCGTTCACACGCGACCCGGACGTCGAAGACGGACACGGGACGTCCCCGGCCCGCCGTCAGGTTCGGTTACTTGTAGCGGTAGACGATGCGCCCGCGGGTCAGGTCGTACGGCGACAGTTCGACGACGACCCGGTCCTCCGGCAGGATACGGATGTAGTGCTGCCGCATCTTGCCGCTGATGTGAGCCAACACCTTGTGGCCGTTCGCGAGCTCCACCCGGAACATGGCGTTCGGCAGGGGCTCGATGACCCGACCCTCGATCTCGATGGCTCCGTCTTTTTTCGGCATGTCCTCCGCTGTCCTGACGTCGGTTGCTCCGGACGGCCCACAACGCCTTACCCGGACCCCGGACCACGACCCTACGAAGGATCATGATCTCCTGGCCCGGACCAGCCGCGGCTCCGGCCCCACCGAAGCGCAGGGTGGGCATGCCGGAGTGGACGCTGTGCGCCGATCAGAAAGTGTACGCCCGCCCACCGGCGGTCGCCAAACCGGCCACCCCGCTCGTCACCGGATCGGAGGAATCGGCGGTGCCCAGACGTTGCCCGGGCGGCGCTCAGGCGCGGAGACCGTCGTCCGCCGCGCGCCGTCCCCGCCCGTCCGCCCGGTCGTCCCGCAGCTCCGGCGGATCGTCCCGGACCTCCGACAGACCGGCCGGCAGGTCCGGCGACTCCGGCCGGCCCCCCGGACCGTTCTGCGCCGGCGGCTCGTTCCGGGCCGGCGGCTCAGTCCGGGTCGCCGGATCGTTCCGGGTCGTCCGGTTCTGCACCGGGACGGGCTGTCGGTCGGCCGCGCCGGTGTCGGCGCCCCGGTGGCCGTCGGCCCCGGCGGACGCCGCCGGCCCGGCGGTGGGCTCCGCCGTCCCGGAGTCGGGTGTGCGCCCCGACGTCCCCGATGCGGCGCCACCGCCCCGGACGACCGGTTCGGTGCCGGTCGTCGGGACCGGTCCGGCGGCGAGGTCGCGGTCCGTGCCGGCCGCCTTCACCTCGCGCTTGCGTTCCCGCTTCTCGGCCTTGCGCAGCCGCTTGCGCTCCTGCTCGGCCGCCCAGCGCGCCGGCTCCCCGGTGGCCAGCCCGACCACGGTGTGCACCAGCAGCACGGCGCCCCACGGCCCGGCCACCCAGCCCGGCCAGAAGTAGTGCCAGCCGGCGCCCAGCACGGCGATCACGCCCCAGACCGCCACCACGACGCCGACCGTCGTGAGGTACGGCTCCCAGTTCTCCGCCAGCCACCGGGTGGTCGGCGACCGGGTCACCGCAGCCGTGGCGGGAACCGCCGGGTCGGCCGGCGGGGGCACGGCCACCTCGCTGCCGCCCGTCGCCGGGGCCGGCAGGTCGGCCACCACGGCGTCCAGGTCGCCGTACGTCTTCGCGCTGTACGCCCGCTGGAGGCGCTCGTCGTACTCGTGCAGGTCCAGTCGCCCCTCGTCGAGCGCCACCCGCAGCCGGCCGGCCACCACCTCACGGTCCGCGTCCGCAGCCCGCATCCCGTCGCGTCCGTCCATGACGACAAGCATGCCACCCACCCGCCAGGCACCGCCCCCGGCGTATGAGCGGGTACGGGCCCTGGAGCCGACCCGGATCAGGTGGCGGGGGTGTCCACGGGCTGCCGGGCGGTCACCAGGTCGCCGAGCCGGGCCCGGCCACCGTCGACGGCGGTCAGCACCCACACCCCGTCCGGCAACAGCGCCATCGAGTGCTCGACATGGGCCGCCACCGACCCGTCCCGGGTCACCACCGTCCAGCCGTCGGCCAGTTCCTCCGTCCGCGGCGAGCCCATGGTGATCATCGGCTCGATGGCGAGCGCCATCCCGGCCACCAGTCGGGGGCCCTTGCCCGGCCGGCCGTGGTTGAGCACGTGCGGGTCCTGGTGCATCTCGGTACCGATGCCGTGGCCGCCGTACCCGTCAACGATGCCGTACCGGCCGCCCTTGCGGACCGCGGTCTCCACCGCGTAGGAGATGTCGGTGAGCCGGCCCCGCCCGCTGGCCGCGCCCCGGGCCGCCGCGGCGATCCCGGCCCACATCGCGTCCTCGGCGACCGAGGCCATCCGCAGCAGCGCCGGGTCGACCTCGCCGACCCCGACCGTGATCGCCGCGTCCCCGTGCCACCCGTCCAGCACCGCGCCGCAGTCGATCGAGATCAGGTCCCCCTCCCGGAGCACCTGGTCGGGGGCGGGGATGGCGTGCACGATCTGCTCGTTGACCGAGGAGCAGATCGAGGCCGGGAAGCCGTGGTAGCCCTTGAAGGACGGGGTCGCCCCGGCCTCGCGGATCGTCGACTCGGCGATCGCGTCCAGGTCGGCGGTGCTCACCCCGGGGGCCACCGCCTCCCGCATCCGGCGCAGGGCCTCGGCGACCACCAGCCCGGCGGCCCGCATCTTCTCGACCTGCTCGGGGGTCTTCAGCTGGATGTCCAGCTGGTGACGGCGCATGGCGGAGTTCTACCTTTCGTTACCGAGACAGCGGCGTACGTCGCCCGTACCCGCATCTCGCACTCTAGAGCCGCGCGGGGACGGGCGGGCGCTCAGCCGCCGTACGAGCGCAGCGCGTCGATCGCCCGGACGGTGACGTCCTCGACCGGCCCGGTGGCGTCGATGCCGACCAGCTTGCTCTGCGCGCCGTAGTAGTCCACCAGCGGGGCGGTCTTCTCGGCGTACTCCCGCAGCCGGGCCCCGATGGTCTCCGGCTTGTCGTCGTCACGCTGGAACAGCTCGGCGCCGCACCGGTCGCAGACGCCCTCGCGCAGGGTCGCGTCGAACTCGACGTGCCAGATCTTCCCGCAGCCCCGGCAGGTGCGCCGGCCGGAGAGCCGCCGGATCACCTCGTCGTCGTCGACCACCAGCTCCAGCACCAGGTCCAGCGCGGTGCCCAGGTCGGCGAGAAGCTTGTCCAGCGCGGCGGCCTGCGGCGTGGTCCGGGGGAACCCGTCGAGCAGGAACCCCTCGGCGGCGTCCGGCTCGGCGAGCCGGTCCCGGACCATGTTGATGGTCACCTCGTCCGGAACCAGCTTGCCGGCGTCCATGTACCGCTTGGCCTCCACACCCAGGGGGGTGCCCTGGGTGACGTTGGCCCGGAAGATGTCCCCCGTCGAGATCTTCGGCACGGAGAGGTGCGCGGCGATGAACTCCGCCTGTGTGCCCTTGCCCGCCCCCGGCGGGCCAACCAGAACGAGTCGCATCTACCGCAGGAACCCTTCGTAGTTCCGCTGCATCAGTTGGCTCTCGATCTGCTTCACGGTCTCCAGACCGACACCGACCATGATCAGCACAGCGGTACCGCCGAACGGGAAGTTGACGTACTGCTCGCTGTCCAGCCAGATGAAGAAGAAGTTCGGCAGGATCGAGATGATCGCCAGGTAGAGCGCGCCAGGCAGGGTGATCCGGCTGAGGATGAAGTCCAGGTAGTCGGCGGTCGGCTTGCCGGGGCGGATGCCCGGCACGAAGCCGCCGTACTTCTTCATGTTGTCCGCGACCTCGGTCGGGTTGAACGTGATCGAGACGTAGAAGTACGTGAAGAAGATGATCAGCAGGAAGTAGACCGAGATGTAGATCGGGCTGGTCGGGTCGACCAGGTTGTTCTGGATCCACGCCTGGGTCTGGCCCGGGTTGGTCTGGTCGAAGAACTGGAGCGCCAGCTGCGGCAGGTAGAGCAGCGAGGAGCCGAAGATGACCGGGATGACACCCGCCTGGTTGACCTTCAGCGGGATGTAGGTGGAGGTGCCGCCGTACATCCGCCGGCCGATCATCCGCTTGGCGTACTGGACCGGGATCCGGCGCTGCGCCTGCTCGATGAAGGTGACCGCGGTGATGACCACCAGGACCAGGGCGATGACCAGGAAGAACTTGCCCCAACCCTGGGTCTGCTTGATCTGCCAGCCCTCGCTGGGGAGGCGGGCGGCGATCGAGGTGAAGATCAGGACGGACATGCCGTTGCCGACGCCGCGGTCGGTGATCAGCTCACCCAGCCACATGACCACGCCGGTGCCGGCGGTCATCGTCATGACCAGGACGGTCAGGGTCAGCCAGTCCGGGATGCCGGTGCCCTCGGGGATGACCGGCCACTGGTCGCACTGGTTGTTGAAGAGCTGCCCGGAGCGGGCCAGCGCCACGAACGCCGACGCCTGGAGGACACCGAGGCCCAGGGTCAGGTAGCGGGTGTACTGGGTGATCTTCGCCTGACCGGCCTGGCCCTCCTTGCGGAGCTGCTCCAGCCGGGGGATCACCACGGTCAGCAGTTGCAGGATGATCGACGCGGTGATGTAGGGCATGATGCCCAGCGCGAAGACCGAGAGCTGCAGCAACGCGCCACCGGAGAAGAGGTTGATCAGGTTCAGGACACCTGTCGAACCACCCTCCATGGCGTCGAGGCAGCGCTGGACGTTGCCGTACGAGACACCTGGGCTGGGCAGCGTGGCGCCGAGCCGGTAGATCGCGATGATGCCGACTGTGAACAGCAGCTTCTTGCGCAGGTCAGGCGTACGGAACGCACTGAGAAAGGCGGACAGCAACTTCTTCCTCCTGCGCGAGGCGGGCCGCCGGTGAACCCTGGCGGGGCGGGGTGGGTGCCGGGCTCATGTGCCCGATATCCATAGCTGGCACAGGACTCTAACAGTCCTACGCCCTTGTGGGCAGGTGTGCCTGGCTACATAAATCAATTCCGATGTTACCTGGCGCACATGGCCTTGGTGCACCATGGCGCCCGCCAGTTGTGTCCAACTGGACGGGCGCCATGCCGTGTGCGGGTCCTACAGCTCGGTGACCGTGCCACCGGCGGCGGTGATCTTCTCCTTGGCCGACGCGCTGAACGCCTGCGCCGACACCTGGAGCGCCACCCCACCGAGGTCTCCGGTGCCGAGCACCTTGACCGGATGGCCCTTGCGGACCGCGCCGGCCTCGACCAGCTCGGCCGGGCCGACCTGGCCGCCGTTCGGGAACAGCTCGGCGAGCCGGTCCAGGTTGACCACCTGGAAGACCACCTTGAACTTGTTCTTGAAGCCCTTCATCTTCGGCAGGCGCATGTGGATGGGCATCTGCCCACCCTCGAACGCCGCCGAGATGTTCTTGCGGGCCTTGGAGCCCTTGGTACCGCGACCGGCGGTCTTGCCCTTGGAGCCCTCACCGCGACCCACCCGGGTCTTCGCGGTCTTGGACCCCGGCGCCGGGCGCAGGTGGTGGACCTTGATCGTCATTACTCGACCTCCTCGACCTTCACGAGGTGGTTGACCGTGAAGATCATGCCACGGATCTCCGGCCGGTCCTCCTTGACCACCACGTCGTTGATCCGCTTGAGACCGAGCGACCGCAGCGACTCACGCTGGTTGTGCTTGGTCCCGATCTCGGACCGGACCTGGGTGACCTTCAGGCGTGCCATCAGGACGCCACCCCCGCCCGCGACGCCAGCATGGCGGCCGGCGCGACGTCCTCGACCGGCAGACCACGACGGGCCGCGACGGCCTCCGGGGACTCCAGCCCCTTCAGCGCCGCCACCGTGGCGTGCACGATGTTGATCGGGTTGGAGGAGCCGAGGCTCTTGGAGAGCACGTCGTGGATGCCCGCGCACTCCAGCACGGCACGCACCGGACCACCGGCGATGACACCCGTACCGGCGGAGGCCGGCTTGAGCAGCACCACGCCCGCGGCGTCCTCACCCTGCACCGGGTGCGGGATCGAGGCGCCGATCCGCGGCACCTTGAAGAAGTGCTTCTTGGCCTCCTCGACACCCTTGGCGATCGCCGCGGGCACCTCCTTGGCCTTTCCGTAGCCCACACCGACGGTGCCGTCGCCGTCGCCCACGATCACCAGGGCGGTGAAGCTGAAGCGACGACCACCCTTCACGACCTTGGCGACGCGGTTGATCGCGACGACCCGCTCGAGGTGCGGGGTCTTCTCGACGGGCGCGTTTCCGCGGCCGCCCTCACGGCGGTTGTCGCGGCGACCACCCTCGTTGCCACCGGACCCGCCGCCACGGCGCTGTTGACCTGGCATCAGCAGCCTTCCTTCTCTCTCGTGACGGGGTTTCTTAGAAATCGAGCCCGGCTTCGCGGGCGGCGTCGGCCAGCGCGGCTACCCGCCCCGCGTACCGGTTGCCACCGCGGTCGAAGACGACCTTCGAGATGCCGGCGGCCTTGGCCCGCTCGGCGAGCAGCGCACCGACCTTGCCGGCCAGGGCGCTCTTGTCGCCCTCGACGCCGCGCAGCGAGGCGTCCAGGGTCGAGGCCGACGCCAGGGTGTGGCCCTGGGTGTCGTCCACGACCTGGGCCACGATGTGGCGCAGCGAGCGGGTGACGACCAGGCGGGGACGCTCGGCGGTGCCGCTGATGTTCTTGCGGACCCGGAAGTGCCGACGCGCACGCCCGACGGCGCGCTTGGCGGCAACGCCGCGGCGGCGCTTGAGCAGCGTGGCGCTCACTTCTTACCTGCCTTTCTCACGGCCTCGCGGCCGGCGGATGACCTCGCCCCGGTGTTGACGGCCGCGATCACTTCTTGCCCGCCTTACCGGCCTTACGGCGGATGACCTCGCCCTGGTACTTCACACCCTTGCCCTTGTAGGGCTCCGGCTTGCGGATCTTCCGGATGTTCGCGGCGACCTCACCGACGAGCTGCTTGTCGATGCCGGCCACGTGGAACAGGGTCGGCTTCTCCACCGTGAAGGTGATGCCGTCGGGGGCCTGCACCAGCACCGGGTGCGAGAACCCGAGCGCGAACTCCAGGTCCTTGCCCTTGGCGGTGACCCGGTACCCGGTGCCGGCGATCTCCAGGCTCTTCTTGTAGCCCTCGGTGACGCCGACGATCATGTTGTTGACCAGGGTACGGCTCAGGCCGTGCAGCTCCTTGGCCTTGCGCTCGTCGTTGGGCCGGTTGACGTGCACGTGGCCGTCCTCGCCCCGCTCCGCCGTGATCGGCTCGGCGAGCGTGTGGCTCAGCTCGCCCTTCGGGCCCTTGACCGTCACGGTCTGCCCGTTGATCGTGATGTCGACGCCGGCTGGCACCGGGATCGACTTACGTCCAATACGCGACATTTCTACCTGTCTCCCGTTACCAGACGAAGGCGAGGACTTCCCCGCCAACGCTCCGCTTGCGGGCCTGCCGGTCGGTGAGCAGCCCCTGGGACGTCGAAATGATCGCCACGCCCAGCCCGCCGAGCACCCGGGGGAGCCCGTCCGACTTGGCGTACACCCGCAGACCGGGCTTGGACACGCGCTTGATGCCGGCCAGGCTCCGCTCCCGGTTCTGGCCGTACTTCAGCTCGACGACCAGTCGCTTGCCGACGGCGCCCTCCTCGGGCTCCTCGACCGACCAGGTGGCGATGTAGCCCTCGGACTTCAGGACCTCGGCGATGTTCGCCTTGATCTTGGAGTACGGCATCGTCACCCGGTCGTGGTACGCCTGGTTGGCGTTACGCAGACGCGTGAGCATGTCTGCGATCGGGTCGGTCATCGTCATGGATTTCGTCAGCCTTTCTCGCCGGGGTTCCCGGGGCTTCCGGCCCCGGGCCTACGGCGAAGAGCAATACTCGATCGGTGCGAGGGCCCCGGCCGGCGCCGGGGCACCGTAGCCCTTACCAGGAAGCCTTGGACACGCCCGGCAGTTCACCGCGGTGGGCCATCTCCCGGATGCAGACCCGGCAGAGACCGAACTTGCGGTAGACCGCCTTCGGACGCCCGCACCGCTGGCAGCGGGTGTACGCGCGAACCGAGAACTTCGGCTTCGCGGCCGCCTTGAGGATCAGCGCCTTCTTGGCCATCTCAGTTCTCCTTGAACGGGAAGCCCAGGAACTTGAGCAGCGCCCGGCCCTCGTCGTCGGTCGTGGCGGTGGTGACCACCGTGATGTCCATGCCCCGCTGCCGATCGATCTTGTCCTGGTCGATCTCGTGGAACACCGACTGCTCGGTCAGACCGAACGTGTAGTTGCCGTGGCCGTCGAGCTTGCGCCCGTCCAGACCGCGGAAGTCGCGGATACGCGGCAGCGCGATGGAGAGCAGCCGGTCCAGGAACTCCCACATCCGGTCGCCGCGCAGGGTCACCTTCGCGCCGATCGGCATGCCCTCACGCAGCTTGAACTGCGCGATGGACTTGGTCGCCCGCCGCACCTGCGGCTTCTGGCCGGTGATGGTGGCCAGGTCACGCACCGCGCCGTCGATCAGCTTGGCGTCCCGGGCGGCCTCGCCGACACCCATGTTGACGACGATCTTGACCAACCGCGGCACCTGCATGGGGTTGCCGTAGTTGTGCTGCTCCTGCAGCTGCGCCACGATCTCGTTGCGGTACCGCTCCTTGAGGCGCGGCAGGGTCTTGGTTTCGGTAGCCGTGGTCATCAGAGGTCCTTACCGGTGCTACGCGCGATGCGGACCTTCTGGCCGTTGTCGTCGATCCGGTAACCGACCCGGGTCGGCTTCCCGTCGGAGTCCAGAACCATCACGTTGGAGATGTGGATGGGGGCCTCCTGGGTGACGATGCCACCGGTCTTGGCGCCGCGCTGGGTGGTGCTGATGCGGGTGTGCTTCTTGACCCGGTTCACGCCCTCGACCAGGACCTTGTCCTGCCGCGGGTAGGCCGCGATGACCTTGCCCTTGGCACCCTTGTCCTTGCCGGCGATGACGACGACCGTGTCGCCCTTCTTGACCTTCACGGTCACAACACCTCCGGCGCGAGGGAAATGATCTTCATGAACCGCTTGTCCCGCAGCTCCCGACCAACCGGGCCGAAGATGCGGGTACCGCGCGGGTCCCCACCGTCCTTGATGATGACGGCGGCGTTCTCGTCGAAGCGGATGTACGAGCCGTCCGGCCGCCGCTTCTCCTTGGCGGTGCGGACGACGACGGCCTTGACGACGTCGCCCTTCTTCACACCGGCACCCGGGATCGCGTCCTTCACCGTGGCCACGATGACGTCGCCGATGCTCGCGTAGCGCCGACCGGAGCCGCCGAGAACCCGGATGCACAGGATCTCCCGAGCACCCGTGTTGTCGGCGACGCGCAGTCGCGACTCCTGCTGAATCACGTCTATCTCCTATGTCTGCCGGTTCTCGCAGCCGCTCGCGCGGCCGGGAGCCTGGCGGAACCTGCGCCCGACCGACGCCGGGCGAGCTCGAGCCTTCGCTACTTGGCCTTTTCCAGGATCTCCACGAGCCGCCACCGCTTGGTGGCGGACAGCGGCCGGGTCTCCATGATCAGGACCCGGTCACCGATGCCGGCGCTGTTCTGCTCGTCGTGCACCTTCAGCTTGCTGGTACGGCGCATGATCTTGCCGTACAGCGCGTGCTTGACCCGGTCCTCGACCTCGACGACGACGGTCTTTTCCATCTTGTCGCTGACCACGAGGCCCTCCCGGACCTTGCGGCGGGCCCGCACGGCCTCGGTGGTGGTGTTCTCGGTCTCGCTCATGACGCAGTCACCTCATCCGGCGCAGCAGAGAGTCCCAGCTCGCGCTCACGCATGATCGTGTAGATCCGGGCGATCTCCCGACGGATGACCTGCAGCCGCCGGTTGTTGTCAAGCTGCCCGGTCGCGGCCTGCACGCGGAGGTTGAACAGCTCCGCCTTGGCCTCACGCAGCTTCGTGACCAGCTCCTCCTCGGAGAGCTCACGCAGCTCGGCGGCCTTAACGCCCGCTGCCATCAGGACTCACCCACTTCGCGCGTCACAATGCGGCACTTCATCGGGAGCTTGTGGATCGCGCGGCGCATCGCCTCTCGCGCGATCTGCTCGTTCGGGAAGGACATCTCGAAGAGGATCCGACCCGGCTTGACGTTGGCGACCCACCACTCGGGCGAGCCCTTACCGGAACCCATCCGGGTTTCGGCCGGCTTCTTGGTCAGGGCCTGGTCCGGGAAGACCGAGATCCAGACCTTGCCGCCACGCTTGATGTGGCGGGTCATCGCGATACGCGCCGACTCGATCTGGCGGTTGGTCACGTACGCCGGCTCGAGAGCCTGGATCCCGAACTCGCCGAACACCACCCGGTTACCACCCTTGGACGCGCCACTGCGGTCCGGGTGGTGCGGCTTGCGGAAGCCCTTCGGGGGCTTGCGCGGCATCAGCATCTGTCAGCCCTCCTGCTGCTTTTCTGCCGGCTGAACGGCGTTGGCACCGGCAGCGGCCGACGCGACAGCGCCTGCGTCCACCGGCTCGCCACTCGGCGTCTCGGCCTGCTGCGCGACGGTGGTCGCGGCAGCCCGACCGGCCTCGGTGCCACCGGCGGTCGTGCCGGAGGAACCGGAACGACCACGGCGCGGCCGCTCGGGGCGGTCGCCACGCTCACGGCGGGGGCGCGACGGCGCCTCGGCCGGAGCCTCCCGGCCCGGCACCGCGTCGCCCTTGTAGATCCAGACCTTCACGCCGATGCGGCCGAAGGTGGTACGGGCCTCGAAGAAGCCGTACTCGATGTTGGCCCGCAGCGTGTGCAGCGGAACCCGGCCCTCGCGGTAGAACTCGGTCCGGCTCATCTCGGCGCCACCGAGACGACCCGAGACCTGCACCCGGATGCCCTTGCAGACCGGGTTCTTCATCGCGGACTGCATCGCCTTGCGCATCGCCCGACGGAAGCTGACCCGGCTGGAGAGCTGCTCGGCCACGCCCTGGGCGACCAGCTGCGCGTCCGACTCCGGGCTCTTCACCTCGATGATGTTGAGCTGCACCTGCTTGCCGGTGAGCTTCTCGAGGTTGCCACGGATCTTGTCGGCCTCCGCACCCTTCCGGCCGATGACGATGCCCGGCCGGGCGGTGTGGATGTCGACCCGGACCCGGTCCCGGGTGCGCTCGATGTCGACCTTGGAGATGCCGGCCCGCTCCAGCCCACTGGACATCATGCGGCGGATCTTCACGTCCTCGCCGATGTAGTCCTTGTAGAGCTTGTCCGCGAACCAGCGGGACTTCCAGTCGGTCGAGATGCCGAGCCGGAACCCGTGCGGGTGAACCTTCTGACCCATTACTCGGCGCCCTCCGTCTTGCTCTGCGTCTCGGCGGCCTCGGCCGGCTTCGCCGGGGCGGCCTTCTTCGCCGCCGCCTTCTTCGGCGCGGCCGGCGCGACCGCCTCGACCGCCACGGTGATGTGGCAGGTGCGCTTGCGAATCCGGTACGCCCGGCCCTGCGCCCGCGGCTGGAACCGCTTCATGGTCGGGCCCTCATCCACGAACGCCTCGCTGACGAGCAACGCGTCGGGGTCCAGCCGCTCGTTGTTCTCCGCGTTGGCGATCGCGCTCGCGAGCACCTTGTACACCTGCTCACTCGCAGCCTGCGGCGCGAACTGCAGCACCGTGAGCGCCTCCTTCGCGGGCAGGCCGCGGACGAGGTTGACCACCCGACGCGCCTTAGTCGGCGAGATGCGCACGTACCGCGCAACCGCCCGCGCGCCCGGAAGCACCGGAGCGTCGCCCTTTCCTGGCATCGCTGTAACCCCTTGATCCTCTATCCGTATGCCCGCGGCGTCAGCGCCGGCGGCTCTTCCGGTCGTCCTTCTCGTGACCCTTGAACGTGCGGGTCAGCGCGAACTCGCCGAGCTTGTGCCCGACCATCGCCTCGGTCACGAACACCGGGACGTGCTTGCGACCGTCGTGCACCGCGATCGTGTGCCCGAGCATGTCCGGGATGATCGTCGAGCGCCGCGACCAGGTCTTGATGACGTTCTTCGAGCCCTTCTCGTTCTGCGTCTCCACCTTCTTGAGCAGGTGGTCGTCGATGAACGGGCCCTTCTTCAGGCTGCGAGGCATCTTCTATCTCCCTCAGCCGCGCTTACGCGTGGCGTAGCGGCGGCGGACGATCAGCCGGTCGCTCGGCTGGCCCTTGCGACGGGTACGGCCCTCGGGCTTACCCTGCGGGTTCACCGGGTGGCGACCACCGGAGGTCTTGCCCTCACCACCACCGTGCGGGTGGTCGACCGGGTTCATGGCGACACCACGGACGGTCGGGCGCTTGCCCTTCCACCGCATCCGGCCGGCCTTGCCCCAGTTGATGTTCGACTGGTCGGCGTTGCCGATCTCGCCGATGCTGGCGCGGCAGCGCACGTCGACCCGCCGGATCTCGCCCGACGGCATCCGCAGGGTCGCGTACGCGCCCTCGCGGCCGAGGAGCTGGATGCCGGCGCCGGCCGAGCGGGCCAGCTTCGCGCCACCGCCGGGCCGCAGCTCCACCGCGTGCACGGTGCTACCGACCGGGATGTTGCGCAGCGCCAGGTTGTTGCCCGGCTTGATGTCCGCGCCCGGACCCGACTCGACGGTGTCGCCCTGCTTCAGGTCCTTCGGCGCGAGGATGTAGCGCTTCTCGCCGTCGGCGTAGTGCAGCAGCGCGATCCGCGCGGTGCGGTTCGGGTCGTACTCGATGTGGGCGACCTTCGCCGGCACGCCGTCCTTGTCGACCCGCTTGAAGTCGATCAGACGGTACTGGCGCTTGTGGCCACCACCCTGGTGCCGCGCGGTGATCCGCCCGTGGACGTTGCGTCCACCCTTCTTCGGCAGCGGAACCAGCAGCGACTTCTCCGGCGTGGACCGGGTGATCTCGGCGAAGTCCGAGACGCTGGAGCCACGACGGCCCGGCGTCGTCGGCTTGTACTTACGGATAGCCATTGTCTACACCCCTCAGCTGACCGGGCCGCCGAAGGCCTCGATACGGTCACCGTCAGCCAGCTTCACCAGCGCCCGCTTGGTGGACTTGCGCTGGCCCCATCCCGTCCGGGTCCGCTTGCGCTTGCCCTCGCGGTTGAGCGTGTTGACCGTCAGGACGCGCACGCCGAAGATCTGCTGGATCGCGATCTTGATCTGGGTCTTGTTGGCGTCCGGGTGCACCAGGAAGGTGTACCAGTTCCGGTTCAGCTCGCTGTAGCTCTTCTCCGAGACGACCGGCGCCACGATGATGTCGCGCGGATCGGCGATGGTGCTCACTTGCCACCCTCCTCGGTGGTCTCGGCGGGAACACCGAGGAACTCGTCCAGGGCGTCCTTCGTGAAGACCACGTCGTCGGCCACCAGCACGTCGTACGTGTTGAGCTGGCCGGCCTCGATCAGGTGCGCCTGCGGCACGTTGCGCAGGGACAGCCAGTTCAGCTCGTCGGCGCTGGTCAGCACCACCAGGACGCGCTTGGCCGTGGTCAGCTTGGCCAGGGTGGCCAGCGCCGCCTTGGTCGACGGCTTGTCGCCCGAGAGGAACGCCTCGACGACGTGCACCTGCCCGGCGCGGGCCCGGTCCGACAGGGCGCCCCGCAGGGCGGCGGCCTTCATCTTCTTCGGGGTCCGCTGGCTGTAGTCGCGCGGCACGGGACCGTGCACCACGCCACCGCCGGCGAACTGCGGCGCGCGGATCGAGCCCTGCCGGGCGCGACCGGTGCCCTTCTGCTTGTAGGGCTTCTTGCCGCCGCCGGCGACCTCGCCCCGGGTCTTGGTCTTGTGCGTACCCTGACGGGCCGCCGCGAGCTGGGCCACCACGACCTGGTGCATCAGCGCGACGTTCGCCTGGACGTCGAAGATGTCGGCCGGCAGCTCGACGGAGCTGCTCTTGCCGCCTTCGACGGTGAGGACGTCAACGGTGGTCACTTGGCCGCACCGCCCTTCTTCGCCTTGGTCTTGGCCGCCGTGCGGACCAGGACCAGCGCGCCCTTCGGGCCGGGAATGGCACCGCGGACGAGCAGGAGGTTGTTCTCGGTGTCGACCGCCTGGACGGTCAGGTTCTGCACGGTGTACCGCACGCCACCCATCCGGCCGGCCATCCGGGTGCCCTTGAAGACCCGACCCGGGGTGGCGCAGGCGCCGATGGAGCCCGGCGAACGGTGCTTGCGCTCGACACCGTGGCTGGCGCGCAGGCCGTGGAAGCCGTGCCGCTTCATCGGGCCGGCGAAGCCCTTGCCCTTGGTGCGGCCGGTCACGTCGATCGAGACCCCGGCCGGGAACTCGTCGACCGTGACCTCCTGGCCGAGCGTGTACTCGGCGGCGTCGGAGGTGCGCAGCTCGACGATGTGCCGGCGCGGCGCCACGTCCGCCTTGGCGTAGTGCCCGGCGACCGGCTTCTTGACCTTGCGCGGGTCGATCGCGCCGTACGCCAGCTGGACCGCGGAGTAGCCGTCCTTGTCGGCGTTACGAACCTGGCTGATGACGCAGGGGCCGGCCTGAACCACGGTCACCGGCACAACACGGTTGTTGTCCCAGACCTGGGTCATGCCGAGCTTCGCGCCCAGGATCCCCTTTACTTGCCTGTCCATTTGTCCGGTCCCTACAGCTTGATCTCGATGTCGACGCCAGCCGGCAGGTCGAGGCGCATGAGCGAGTCGACCGTCTTCGGGGTCGGGTCGATGATGTCGATCAGCCGCTTGTGCGTACGCATCTCGAAGTGCTCGCGCGAGTCCTTGTACTTGTGCGGCGAGCGGATGACGCAGAAACGGTTGATCTCCGTGGGCAGCGGCACCGGGCCCGCGACCTGCGCCCCGGTACGCGTCACCGTCTCGACGATCTTCCGAGCCGAGGAGTCGACGACCTCGTGGTCATAGGCCTTGAGCCGGATGCGGATCTTCTGTCCCGCCATGGTGGCTTCTGTTCCTTCTCTCGATGCCGCTGTGTTGCGGGTGCCCGTACCGGCTGGCACGGACCCTCTTCGCCGACCCCCGCGGTCGGGCGTGTCGCGCCCAGTGGCCAGGCTCCGCCCCGGGACTCCGGAGCGATCATGACCGCGCGTGGGTCAAGGCGCCGATCGCACTACCGCGACCTGAACGCCGTGCGAGGGTGGTGGCGACATGGTCGCCACCACCCTACGCCCGACTGTCCCTCCGCCCGGCGATTCGCCACAAAATGACGAACTCAGACGGTGAACCGTCGTTACGCAACCTGACTAGTATGCCGCACAGCCGGCGGCAACGCTAATCGGGGTTACCTAGCTCACTTGATGATCTTGGTGACGAACCCGGCGCCGACGGTGCGGCCACCCTCGCGGATCGCGAACTTGAGGTTGTCCTCCATGGCGATGGGCTGGATCAGCTTCACCGACATCGAGGTGTTGTCACCCGGCATGACCATCTCGGTGCCCTCGGGGAGGGTGACGACACCGGTGACGTCCGTGGTCCGGAAGTAGAACTGCGGCCGGTAGTTCTGGAAGAACGGGGTGTGCCGGCCACCCTCCTCCTTGGAGAGGATGTAGACGGTCGCCTCGAACTCGGTGTGCGGGGTCGTGGTGCCCGGCTTGATGACCACCATGCCGCGCTCGACGTCCTCGCGCTTGGTGCCCCGGAGCAGCAGACCGACGTTCTCGCCTGCGCGGGCGTCGTCCAGGGTCTTCCGGAACATCTCGATCGCGGTGACCTTGGTCTTGAAGCCCTTCTCGCGGATGCCGACGACCTCGACGTCCTCGTTCGGGAGCAGCACGCCACGCTCGACGCGACCGGTGACCACGGTGCCCCGACCGGTGATGGTGAAGACGTCCTCGACGGGCATGAGGAACGGCTTCTCGGTCTCGCGCTCCGGCTGCGGGATCGCGGTGTCGACCGCGCTCATCAGCTCGAGCAGCTTCTCGGTCCAGACCGGGTCGCCCTCGAGCGCCTTCAGCGCGGAGACCTTGACGACCGGCAGGTCGTCACCCGGGTACTCCTGGGCCGAGAGCAGCTCACGGACCTCAAGCTCGACGAGCTCCAGGAGCTCCTCGTCGTCGACCATGTCGCTCTTGTTGAGCGCCACGACGATGTACGGCACACCGACCTGACGGGCCAGCAGCACGTGCTCGCGGGTCTGCGGCATCGGGCCGTCGGTCGCCGCCACCACCAGGATCGCGCCGTCCATCTGCGCGGCACCGGTGATCATGTTCTTGATGTAGTCGGCGTGCCCGGGGCAGTCGACGTGCGCGTAGTGCCGCGCCTCGGTCTGGTACTCGACGTGCGCGATCGAGATCGTGATACCGCGGGCCTTCTCCTCCGGCGCCTTGTCGATCTCGTCGAACGGCGTGTACGGGTTGAGGTCCGGGTACTGGTCGTGCAGGACCTTGGTGATGGCCGCCGTCAGCGTCGTCTTACCGTGGTCGATGTGACCAATGGTGCCGATGTTGACGTGCGGCTTAGTCCGCTCGAACTTCGCCTTCGCCACTGGTGTCCTCCTGTGGACTTTCTTGGTTCGTACGCCCGGCACGCCGTTTGGCGCTCAGGACTCTGTCGACAGCCTTTCCGACCGTGACGGCCGGAGAGCCTTGGTGGGTTCTGCGGCGATGAAGCCTACAGGCCCGGTCTCACGCAATTCGACCGCGGTGGTCGCGGACGCAGGTCTGGGCCCACGACCACCGACGGCTCATCAGATCATGCCCCGGTGAGCGTCACTCACCCGTGGCCTTGGCGATGATCTCCTTCGCGACGCCCTGCGGGACCTCGGCGTAGGAGTCGAACTGCATGCTGTAGCTAGCCCGGCCCTGGGTCTTCGACCGCAGGTCGCCGACGTAGCCGAACATCTCCGACAACGGCACCAGGGCCCGGACGACGCGGGCGCCGCTGCGCTCCTCCATCGCCTGGATGATGCCACGGCGGGAGTTGAGGTCGCCGATGACGTCACCCATGTTCTCCTCGGGAGTGGTGACCTCAACAGCCATCATCGGCTCGAGCAGCGCGGGGTCGGCCTTGCGGGCCGCCTCCTTCATCGCCATCGAGCCGGCGATCTTGAACGCCATCTCGGACGAGTCGACCTCGTGGTACTGACCGTCGACCAGCGTCAGCTTGACGCCGACCAGCGGGAAGCCGGCCAGGATGCCGTACTGCATGGCGTCCTGGGCGCCCGCGTCCACCGAGGGGATGAACTCCCGGGGGATGCGGCCACCGGTGACGGCGTTCGCGAACTCGTAGGTCGGGGCGTCGTTGCCCAGCGGCAGCGGCTCCAGGCTGATGATGACCCGGGCGTACTGGCCGGAACCACCGGTCTGCTTCTTGTGGGTGTACTCGACCTTCTCCACCTTGCGGCGGATGGTCTCGCGGTACGCCACCTGCGGCTTACCGATGTTCGCCTCGACGTTGAACTCGCGGCGCATCCGGTCGACCAGGATGTCCAGGTGCAGCTCGCCCATGCCGGAGATGACCGTCTGACCGGTCTGGTCGTCCAGCTTGACGCGGAAGGTCGGGTCCTCCTCGGCCAGCCGCTGGATGGCGGTGCTGAGCTTCTCCTGGTCGGCCTTGGTCTTCGGCTCGATGGCCACCTCGATGACCGGCTCGGGGAAGGTCATCGACTCCAGGATGACCGGGTTCGCCGGGTCGCAGAGGGTGTCACCGGTGGTGGTCTGCTTCAGACCCTGCACCGCGATGATGTCGCCAGCCTTGGCGGAGCTGCGCTCCTCCCGCTTGTTGGCGTGCATCTGGTAGATCTTGCCGATCCGCTCCTTGCGGTCCTTGGTGGAGTTGACCACCTGGGACCCGGACTCGACCACGCCGGAGTAGACCCGGACGTAGGTGAGCTTGCCGAGGTGCTTGTCGGTCTGGATCTTGAAGGCCAGGCCGGAGAAGGGCTCGGAGGTCGACGGCTTGCGCTGCATCGGGGTCTCGCCGTCGGTGGCGGTACCCTCGATCGCCGGGATGTCCAGCGGCGACGGCAGGTAGTCGATGACGGCGTCGAGCATGGGCTGCACGCCCTTGTTCTTGAACGCCGAGCCGCAGAGCACCGGGTTGGCCTTGCTGGCGATGGTGGCCCGCCGGATGGCGGCCTTGATCTCCTCGGTGGAGATCTCCTCGCCCTCCAGGTACTTCTCCATGACCGCGTCGTCGACGTCGGCCAGGGTCTCCATCAGCTTCTCGCGCCACTCGGCCGCGGAGTCGGCCAGGTCGGCCGGGATCTCCTCGATCGCGTAGTCCTCACCCTTCTGGGTCTCGCCACGCCAGGTGAGGGCGCGCATGTTGACCAGGTCGACGACGCCGATGTGGTCGCCCTCGAGCCCGATCGGGATCTGGAGCACCAGCGGGGTGGCGTTGAGCCGGTCGATCATCATCTGCACGCAGCGGAAGAAGTCGGCGCCGGTCCGGTCGAGCTTGTTGACGAAGCACATCCGGGGGACGTCGTACTTGTCGGCCTGGCGCCAGACGTTCTCCGTCTGGGGCTCCACGCCGGCGACACCGTCGTAGACGGCGACCGCCCCGTCCAGGACCCGCAGCGACCGCTCGACCTCGACCGTGAAGTCAACGTGGCCGGGCGTGTCGATGATCTGGATCGTGTGGCCCTTCCACTCACACTTGGTGGCGGCGGAGGTGATGGTGATCCCCCGCTCCTGCTCCTGCTCCATCCAGTCCATGACGGCGGCGCCCTCGTGGACCTCACCGATCTTGTACGTGATGCCGGTGTAGAAGAGGATCCGCTCAGTGGTCGTGGTCTTACCGGCATCGATGTGCGCCATGATGCCGATGTTGCGTACGTTGGCGAGCGCGTCTGCGGCGGCCACTTCATTCCCTACTTATCGTCGTCCCGACAAACTGGCTGCGGTTCCGGCGCCTGACGGCGCCGGAACCCAGGTGTTACCAGCGGTAGTGCGCGAAGGCCTTGTTGGACTCGGCCATCTTGTGGGTGTCCTCGCGCCGCTTGACGGCGGCACCCAGACCGTTGCTGGCGTCCAGCAGCTCGTTCATCAGCCGCTCGACCATCGTCTTCTCCCGGCGGGCCCGGCTGTAGCTGACCAGCCAGCGCAGCCCGAGGGTGGTCGCCCGGGCCGGACGGACCTCGACCGGCACCTGGTAGGTGGCGCCACCGACCCGGCGGCTGCGCACCTCGAGGGTCGGCTTGACGTTGTCCATCGCACGCTTCAGCGTGACGACCGGGTCGGTGCCGGACTTCTCGCGGCAGCCCTCCAGGGCCGCGTACACGATGCGCTCGGCGAGCTGGCGCTTGCCGCGCAGCAGGATCTTGTTCACCAGCTGGGTGACCAGCGGCGAGTTGTACACCGGGTCAGCGACCAGCGGCTTCCGCGGAGCGGGTCCCTTACGCGGCATGTCAGCTCTTCTCCTTCTTCGCGCCGTAGCGGCTGCGCGCCTGCTTGCGGTTACGGACACCCTGGGTGTCCAGCGAACCGCGGACGATCTTGTACCGCACACCGGGCAGGTCCTTCACCCGGCCGCCGCGAACGAGCACGATCGAGTGCTCCTGCAGGTTGTGACCCACGCCCGGGATGTAGGCGGTCACCTCGATCTGGCTGCTGAGCTTGACACGAGCGACCTTGCGGAGCGCCGAGTTCGGCTTCTTCGGGGTCGTGGTGTACACACGGGTGCACACGCCGCGCCGCTGCGGGCTGCCCTTCAGCGCGGGCGTCTTGGTCTTGGTCGTCTTGGCCTGGCGGCCCTTACGGACCAGTTGCTGAATGGTGGGCACCGGGTTTCTCCGCTCCCTTCGGCCGCGTCGCGGCCGCGCCGTCTGCTCGTTAGCCGCCCTGGTGGACAGCTCTCCTACCTTCCGGCCAGGGCCACCTCTCGGTAGCCCCGGCACCCGCGGTCGGGCGTGTCGCCCGGCTCACGGTCCCGGTGCCGACGCTCGCACGCGCACCGGATGGTGTCGGCCACGCGGATCGCCCGCCGGCCGGGTATGTGCCGTTGTCGTGTCGCCGCGCGATTCGCCGGTCGGAACCGGGTCCAGCGCACACACGAGTTGCCCGGGCATGCCCGGGCACGAGGGGAAAGAGTACCTACCACAGGCGCACAGGTCAAAACGGAACCGGCCCCGGCACCGCCCACCCGGCTATCGGTGGTACGGCCGCCGGTCGATCTCGGTCGCCGGTCGATCGTCGTCCCCGCCCACCCGCGATGGGCACCTACACCGTCAAGTGTAGCCGCTTGCACCGCTGCCGGCTCAGCGCCCCCGCGAGGAGCCCCGGCCTGGCCAGCGCCCCCCGGCGGCCGGCCGGGGGCCGCCGGGACCGGCCGGTCAGGCGTACGTCACGAGCAGCCCCACCGCCAGGCCGAGCAGGTTGAGCACCACGCCGGCCGCACCACAACTGATCCCGGCAAGCGCGAGGCCGCGCCCGGCGAAGTGCACCGCGGGTGGTGCCGGCGGCCGGCGGATCTGGCGCAGGCCGAGCAGCCCGGCCACCACCGCGCCGGCCCCCACCAGGACACCCAGCAGCGCGAACGCGCCGGCCGCCCAGGCGCCCCCCACCGAGTTCGCGGCGGCGCCGAGACAGCCGACCAGCAGCGCCACCAGGATCGCGGCGATCCCGGCCACCAGCGATCCCACCGCCAGCCCGGAGGTGACCGGCGGCACGGCCAGGTGCACCACACCGAACGGCGTACCCGGTACCGGGTCGACCCGCTTCGGCCGGGTGACCGCGTCCGCCGGCGGGGGCGGTGGCGACCCGGCCCCGCCGTGCCCCGCCGACCAGCCCGCCTGCGGCGGCGTGGGCCACCGGTCCACGGGCGGCGGGGACGACGGGTACGGCACCGGACCGGGCTGTCCGGCCGACCCGGCCGCCGGAGCGGCGGACGACGGCCCGGAGCCGACCGCAGGCGGCTGCCCGGCCGGCCGGTCCGCGTCGCCGGCCGCCGGACCCGGCTGGGCCGCCGGACCCGGCTGGGCCGCCGGACCCGGCGCAACCGCCCCCGGGGCCGGCGGACCCGACGGGACCGGTCCCGCGACCGGGGCCCCCGGCTGGAACGTCCCCGGGGCGGGCGGACCCGACGGGGCCGCAGCGGTGCCGGGCGGGGCCGGCTGCGCCGGGGTGGGTGCCGGGCGGGCCCACTCGCTCACCTCGGCCGAGGGCCCGTCGGTCGGGCCGGCGGGCTGCCGCCACGGCTCGGCTCCGGACGGCCACGCCGGTTCCGTCACGCGGTCCTCCTGTCGGAAAGTACGGCCGCCGCCGGGCGACGGTCACCGGTCAGGCTACCGCCGCGAGCGCCGCCGCCCCGTCCCGGCGGACGGCCCGTCACCCGGGTGGTCAGTCCATGTTCGGCGCGAAGTCGTGCCCGGTCGGTGCCTCGGCCAGGTGCACCACCCCGAAGATCACCGCCGCCACCACGCTCGCCGCGACCAGCACCAGCCCCGTCCAGGCCAGCCGCTCGCCCCGCCGCAGCCAGGCCGCGCCGGTCAGGAACCCCCCGGAGGCGTACGCCTCGCGCCGGGCCTGGCGGGCCAGGGCCAGCGCCACCGTCGCCGGGACCACACCCCCGACGAACGGGCCGGTGAGGAGCCCGATCAGCCCCAGCGCGAAGACCGCCCGCGCCTTGGTCGAGCGGACGGGCTCGGGGTCGAGCGGGTGACGCGGCGGCTGGTGCCCGACGGACACCTGCCCGGGTGCGGTCGTCATGCTCCCCATCATGCCCCGCCCGCTCCCCCGCCACGTCCGGGTGGCCCGGCCGGGCCACCGGAGCGGACCCACGAGCCGGCCGGGAAACGGCGAGGCCCCCGGCGGATGCCGGGGGCCTCGTCACGCGTCAGCCGATCAGCGGTACGACCCGAAGTCGAAGTCGTCCAGCGGCACTGCCTGCCCGCTGGCCGGCCCGAAGCCGTAGTCGGTCTCCGGGTACCCGGTCATCGAGTAGACCTTGGCCTTCGCCTCCTCGGTCGGCTCGACCCGGACGTTGCGGTACTTGCTGATGCCCGTACCGGCCGGGATGAGCTTACCGATGATCACGTTCTCCTTGAGGCCGATCAGCGAGTCGCTGCGGGCGTGGATCGCCGCGTCCGTCAGCACCCGGGTGGTCTCCTGGAAGGAGGCCGCCGACAGCCAGGAGTCGGTGGCCAGCGAGGCCTTGGTGATACCCATCAGCACCGGACGACCGGCGGCGGGCTCCCCGCCCTCCCCGACGAGCCGGCGGTTCTCCGACTCGAACAGGGCCCGGTCGACCAGCACACCCGGCAGGAACTCGGTCGAGCCGGAGTCGATGACCGTCACCCGCTTGAGCATCTGGCGGATGATGATCTCGATGTGCTTGTCGTGGATGAGCACACCCTGCGAGCGGTAGACCTCCTGGACCTCCTGGGTCAGGTGGACCTGGACCGCGCGCGGGCCGAGGATGCGCAGCAGCTCGTGCGGGTCGATGGTGCCCTCGGTGAGCTTCTCGCCGACCTCGACGTGGTCCCCGTCGTGGGTCCGCAGCCGGACCCGCTTGGAGATCTTGTCGTAGACGATCTCGTCGCTGCCGTCGTCCGGCACCACGATGATCTTCCGGGACCGCTCGGCGTCCTCGATCCGGACCCGACCCGGGGTGTCGGCGATGGGCGCCTTGCCCTTCGGGATCCGGGCCTCGAAGATCTCCTGCACACGCGGCAGACCCTGGGTGATGTCCTCACCCGCGACACCACCGGTGTGGAAGGTACGCATCGTGAGCTGGGTACCCGGCTCACCGATCGACTGGGCGGCGATGATGCCGACCGCCTCGCCGACGTCCACGGTCTTGCCGGTCGGCAGCGACCGGCCGTAGCAGGCACCACAGACCCCGAGCTTCGACTCGCAGGTGAGCACGCTGCGGACCCGGATCGTCTCCGCCCCGGCGCCCACGATCGCGTCCACCAGGATCGAGTTGATGTCCATGCCCCGCTCGGCGACGACGGTGCCGTCCGGCCCCTTGATGTCGTCGGCCAGGGTACGGGCGTGCACGCTGGTCTCGGCGTGCTCGTGCACCACCAGCTTGCCGTCAAGACGCTGACCCACCTGCATCGGGATCGCCCGGTCGGTGCCGCAGTCCTCCTCGCGGATGATGACGTCCTGCGACACGTCCACCAGACGCCGGGTCAGGTAACCCGAGTCGGCGGTCCGCAGCGCGGTGTCCGCGAGACCCTTACGGGCGCCGTGCGTGGAGATGAAGTACTCCAGGACGGACAGACCCTCCCGGTACGACGCCTTGATCGGACGCGGGATGATCTCACCCTTGGGGTTGGCCACCAGACCACGGATCGCGGCGATCTGCCGGAGCTGGAGCAGGTTACCGCGGGCACCCGAGTTGATCATCTTCCACAGCGGGTTCTCCTGCGGCAGCGCGGTGTCCATCTCCTTGGCGACCTCGTTGGTCGCCTTGGTCCAGATCTCGATGAGCTCGCCGCGACGCTCCTCGGCGGTCATCAGACCACGCTGGTACTGCTTGTCGATCCGGTCGGCCTCCTTCTCGTACCGCTCCAGGATCTCCCGCTTGCGCGGCGGAGCGATGACGTCCTCCATACCGATGGTGACGCCGGACCAGGTGGCCCAGTGGAAGCCGGCCTCCTTGAGGCCGTCCAGGGTGGCCGCCAGGGCCACCTTCGGGAAACGCTCGGCGAGGTCGTTGACGATCGCGGAGAGCTGACCCTTGCGGATCTCGTAGTTCACGAAGCGGTAGCCCTGCGGCAGCGTCTCGTTGAACAGCACCCGGCCCAGGGTGGTCTCGACGGTGAGCGGCTCACCCTCGACCCACTCCTCCGGCGCGACCCACGGCTCGGCGCCGGCGCCGTTGTCGACCCCGACCAGCCCGCGCAGGCGGATCCGCACCGGTGCCTGGAGGTGCAGTTCGCCGTTGTCGAACGCCATCCGGGCCTCGGCGTCCGAGCT
This sequence comes from Micromonospora fluostatini, assembly GCF_050410825.1. Classification (NCBI taxonomy): domain Bacteria; kingdom Bacillati; phylum Actinomycetota; class Actinomycetes; order Micromonosporales; family Micromonosporaceae; genus Micromonospora; species Micromonospora fluostatini. The sequence goes on along the minus strand of NZ_CP191251.1, from coordinate 6,700,247 downwards.
GAACGCCCGGCCCTCGCCCCGCTCGCCCTCGGTGCGGTGGGTGAGGTGGTACAGGCCGATGACCATGTCCTGGGTGGGCATGGTGACCGGCTTGCCGTCGGCCGGCTTGAGGATGTTGTTCGACGACAGCATCAGGATCCGCGCCTCGGCCTGGGCCTCGGCCGACAGCGGCACGTGCACCGCCATCTGGTCACCGTCGAAGTCGGCGTTGAACGCGGTGCAGACCAGCGGGTGGATCTGGATCGCCTTGCCCTCGACGAGCTGCGGCTCGAAGGCCTGGATGCCCAGCCGGTGCAGGGTGGGCGCCCGGTTCAGCAGGACCGGGTGCTCGCCGATGACCTCTTCCAGCACGTCCCACACGACCGGCCGCTGCCGCTCGACCATCCGCTTGGCGGACTTGATGTTCTGGGCGTGGTTGAGGTCCACCAGCCGCTTCATCACGAACGGCTTGAACAGCTCCAGCGCCATCTGCTTGGGCAGACCGCACTGGTGCAGCTTCAGCTTCGGGCCGACCACGATGACCGACCGGCCGGAGTAGTCGACGCGCTTGCCGAGCAGGTTCTGCCGGAACCGGCCCTGCTTGCCCTTGAGCATGTCGGAGAGCGACTTCAGCGGCCGGTTACCGGGACCGGTGACCGGGCGACCCCGACGGCCGTTGTCGAACAGCGCGTCGACGGCCTCCTGGAGCATCCGCTTCTCGTTGTTGACGATGATCTCGGGAGCCCCGAGGTCGATCAGCCGCTTGAGCCGGTTGTTCCGGTTGATCACCCGGCGGTACAGGTCGTTCAGGTCGGAGGTGGCGAACCGGCCACCGTCGAGCTGCACCATCGGCCGCAGGTCCGGCGGGATGACCGGGACGCAGTCCAGCACCATGCCGAGCGGCGAGTTGCGGGTGTTCAGGAACGCCGCGACGACCTTGAGCCGCTTGAGCGCGCGGATCTTCCGCTGCCCCTTGCCGGTCCGGATGGTCTCCCGCAGGTTCTCCGCCTCGGCGTCCAGGTCCATGTTCTGGACCAGCGCCTTGATCGCCTCGGCACCCATCCCGCCGGTGAAGTACTCGCCGAACCGGTCGCGCAGCTCCCGGTAGAGCAGTTCGTCGGTGACGAGCTGCTTGGAGTCCAGCTTGCGGAAGGTGTCCAGCACCTCGTCGAGACGGTCGATCTCGCGCTGGGCCCGGTCGCGGATCTGGCGCATCTCGCGCTCTCCGCCCTCCTTGACCTTGCGCCGCACGTCCGCCTTGGCACCCTCGGCCTCCAGCTCGGCCAGGTCGGCCTCGAGCTTGGCGGCCCGCTTCTCGATCTCCGAGTCGCGGCTGTTCTCCGACTGGCGCTTCTCGGCGAGGATCTCGTTCTCGATCGTCGAGAGGTCACGGTGACGCGCCTCGGCGTCCACGCTCGTCACGACGTACGAGGCGAAGTAGATGATCTTTTCGAGGTCCTTGGGGGCCAGGTCGAGCAGGTAGCCGAGCCGGCTCGGGACGCCCTTGAAGTACCAGATGTGAGTGACCGGAGCCGCGAGCTCGATGTGCCCCATCCGCTCCCGGCGGACCTTGGACCGGGTCACCTCGACGCCACAGCGCTCACAGATGATGCCCTTGAACCGGACCCGCTTGTACTTGCCGCAGTAGCACTCCCAGTCCCGCTGCGGACCGAAGATCTTCTCGCAGAAGAGCCCGTCCTTTTCCGGCTTGAGGGTGCGGTAGTTGATCGTCTCAGGCTTCTTGACCTCGCCGTGCGACCACTGACGGATGTCGTCGGCGGTGGCGAGCCCGATCCGGAGCTCGTCGAAGAAGTTGACGTCGAGCACTTGGTTATCCCTCACATCAAGTCAGCTCGGTTGAGTGGTTCGGCGGAGCGGGTGCGGCGACGGGGAACCACCGCCGCACCCGGCCCGATCAGACTTCGTCGACGCTGCTCACACCCTCGTTGGGGCGGCGGGAGAGGTCGATGCCGAGCTCCTCCGCCGCCCGGAACACCTCGTCGTCGGTCTCGCGCATCTCCAGGGCGACACCGTCGCTGGAGAGCACTTCGACGTTGAGGCAGAGCGACTGGAGCTCCTTGAGCAGCACCTTGAACGACTCCGGGATGCCCGGCTCCGGAATGTTCTCGCCCTTGACGATGGCCTCGTAGACCTTCACCCGGCCGAGGACGTCGTCGGACTTGATGGTGAGCAGTTCCTGCAGCGCGTACGCGGCACCGTACGCCTGCATGGCCCAGCACTCCATCTCACCGAAGCGCTGGCCACCGAACTGCGCCTTACCACCCAGCGGCTGCTGCGTGATCATCGAGTACGGACCGGTCGACCGGGCGTGGATCTTGTCGTCGACCAGGTGGTTGAGCTTCAGGATGTAGATGTAACCGACCGCGATCGGGTCCGGCAGCGGCTCGCCGGAGCGACCGTCGAAGAGCCGGGCCTTACCGCTGGAGCCGATGAGCTGCTTGCCGTCCCGGTTGGGCAGGGTCGAGGCGAGCAGGCCGGAGATCTCCTCCTCGCGGGCACCGTCGAAGACCGGCGTGGCCACGTTGGTGTCCGGCTCGGACTCGTGCGCGTCGATCGAGCGGAGCTGGCGCTTCCACTCCGCGTCGTCGCCGTCCACGCTCCAGCCGGTCTTGGCCACCCACCCGAGGTGGGTCTCCAGGACCTGGCCGATGTTCATCCGGGAGGGCACACCGAGCGGGTTCAGCACGATGTCGACCGGGGTGCCGTCCTCCAGGAACGGCATGTCCTCGACCGGCAGGATCTTGGAGATGACGCCCTTGTTGCCGTGCCGGCCGGCGAGCTTGTCGCCGTCCTGGATCTTCCGCTTCTGGGCGACGTAGACCCGGACCAGCTCGTTGACGCCCGGCGGCAGCTCGTCGCCGTCCTCGCGGGAGAAGGTCCGCACGCCGATGACCGTGCCGGTCTCACCGTGCGGCACCTTCAGCGAGGTGTCCCGGACCTCACGCGCCTTCTCACCGAAGATCGCGCGGAGCAGCCGCTCCTCCGGGGTCAGCTCGGTCTCGCCCTTCGGGGTGACCTTGCCGACCAGGATGTCGCCGGGGACGACCTCGGCGCCGATCCGGATGATGCCGCGCTCGTCGAGGTCGGCGAGCATCTCCTCGCTGACGTTCGGGATGTCGCGGGTGATCTCCTCCGGGCCGAGCTTGGTGTCCCGGGCGTCGACCTCGTGCTCCTCGATGTGGATCGAGGTGAGCACGTCCTGCTGCACGAGGCGCTGCGACAGGATGATCGCGTCCTCGTAGTTGTGGCCCTCCCAGGTCATGAACGCCACGAGCAGGTTGCGCCCGAGCGCCATCTCGCCGTCGTCGGTGCACGGACCGTCGGCGATGACCTGGCCGGCCTCGACCCGGTCGCCCTCGAAGACCACCGGCTTCTGGTTGACGCAGGAGCCGGCGTTGGAGCGGCGGAACTTGTGCAGCAGGTACGTCCGGCGGTGGCCGTCGTCCTGGTGGATGGTGATGTAGTCGGCGCAGAGGTCCTCGATCACCCCACCGACCTCGGCGACCACCACGTCACCGGCGTCGACCGCGGCACGGTACTCCATGCCCGTACCGACCAGCGGCGACTCGGCCTTGACCAGCGGCACCGCCTGGCGCTGCATGTTCGCGCCCATCAGGGCGCGGTTGGCGTCGTCGTGCTCCAGGAACGGGATCATCGCGGTGGCGACCGAGGTCATCTGCCGCGGCGACACGTCCATGTAGTCCACCGCGCCCGGCGCGACGTCCTCGGTCTCGCCGCCCTTCCGGCGGACCAGGACCCGGTCCTCGGCGAACGTGCCGTCGGCCCGCAGCGGGGCGTTGGCCTGCGCCTTGACGAACCGGTCCTCCTCGTCCGCGGTCAGGTAGTCGATCTGGTCGGTGACCCGACCGTCGACGACCTTCCGGTACGGCGTCTCGATGAAGCCGAACGGGTTGACCCGGGCGAAGGTGGAGAGCGCGCCGATCAGACCGATGTTCGGGCCTTCCGGCGTCTCGATCGGGCACATCCGGCCGTAGTGGGACGGGTGCACGTCACGGACCTCGAAGCCGGCCCGCTCCCGGGACAGACCACCCGGGCCGAGCGCGCTCAGCCGGCGCCGGTGGGTCAGGCCCGCCAGCGGGTTGGTTTGGTCCATGAACTGGGAGAGCTGCGAGGTGCCGAAGAACTCCCGGATCGCCGCCACCACCGGGCGGATGTTGATCAGGGTCTGCGGCGTGATCGCCTCGACGTCCTGGGTGGTCATCCGCTCGCGGACGACCCGCTCCATCCGGGAGAGGCCGACCCGGACCTGGTTCTGGATCAGCTCGCCCACGGTCCGCAGGCGCCGGTTGCCGAAGTGGTCGATGTCGTCGGCCTCGTAGCCGTCCTCACCGGCGTGCAGCCGGCAGAGGTACTCCACGGTGGCGACGATGTCGTCCTCGGTCAGGGTGCCGGTGGTGATCGGCACGCCCACTTCGAGCTTCTTGTTGAACTTGTACCGACCGACCTTGGCGACGTCGTACCGCTTCGGGTTGAAGAAGAGGTTGTCGAGCAGGGTCTGGGCGTTCTCGCGGGTCGGCGGCTCGCCGGGGCGCAGCTTGCGGTAGATGTCCAGCAGCGCCTCGTCCTGCCCGGCGATGTGGTCCTTCTCGAGCGTGGTCATCATCAGCTCGGACCAGCCGAACTTCTCGCGGATCTGCTCCGCCGACCACCCGATGGCCTTGAGCAGCACGGTGACGGCCTGGCGCCGCTTGCGGTCGATCCGGACGCCGACGGTGTCGCGCTTGTCGATGTCGAACTCCAGCCAGGCACCCCGGCTCGGGATGACCTTGACGCTGGAGAGGTCGCGGTCGGAGGTCTTGTCCGGCTCCTTGGAGAAGTACACGCCCGGGGAGCGGACGAGCTGGCTGACCACGACCCGCTCGGTGCCGTTGATGATGAAGGTGCCCTTCGGCGTCATCATCGGGAAGTCACCCATGAACACCGTCTGGCTCTTGATCTCGCCGGTGGTGTTGTTGGTGAACTCCGCCGTCACGAAGAGCGGAGCGCAGTAGGTCAGATCCTTCTCCTTGCACTCCTCGATCGAGGCCTTCACCTCGTCGAAGCGCGGCGCCGAGAAGGAGAGCGACATGGTGCCGGAGAAGTCCTCAATGGGACTGATCTCGTCGAGGATCTCCGCGAGACCAGAACGTGCGTGCGGGTCGTCCGCCGACCGGCCCTGCCAAGCCTCGTTACCGACCAGCCAGTCGAAGGACTCGTTCTGGATGGCGAGGAGGTTGGGGACCTCGAGGTGTTCGGTGATCCTGCCGAAAGAGACTCGGCGGGGCGCGAAAGCGCTCGACGTACGACTGGTCTTCGCAGGGCGGGAAGCTGCCAAGATGCGTCCTTCCGAGGACCGGTGCTGCAGAACGGCTGGTACGCGTGCACTCCAATGGCCCCGTCAGAATTATCCATAATCGGACATTCCGAACAGGGGTCAAGTCGGAAGGCAGCGCAAACTAGCAGTGTAGCCGAAAGGCTAACCGCTGTCCAGCCCACCCCGCAGGTCGTCGCGGAACGTGCCTCGGGGACCCTGGAACCGGGTCTCACCGGGCCGCTCGGAACGCGGCGTTCCTGCCGGGCCGCTCAGGTCCTGCGGCGGTGCTACCGCTGCCATTACCCGAGTGGTGGCCGTTGCAAGCGCGGAAGGTCTTGCTGTGTGTCAGCGTGCCTGTCGGGTCGGTGTCGCGTCAAGGGCCGAACCTACGGGTGAGAACTTCTTTGCATCCGCGCCCGCCCCGTCGGTAGCCGTCAGGCTACCCCACCCCGGCACCGGACGCCCTGGTCACGCAGGTGCGACCGGGGCCCGCCAACGACGACGGGCGGCGACCCGTAGCCGGATCGCCGCCCGTCGCGACGCGGTGTGTGCGCCGGCTCACTGAGCCGGCACCCGCCTGGTGGAGCCTCAGGTCACTTGAGGGTGACCTTGGCGCCCTCGCCCTCGAGCTTGGCCTTGGCCTTCTCGGCGGTCTCCTTGTTGACCTTCTCCAGGATCGCCTTCGGCGCGGACTCGACCGCGTCCTTGGCCTCCTTGAGGCCCAGGCCGGTCAGCTCACGCACGACCTTGATGACCTGGATCTTCTTGCCACCGTCAGCCTCGAGGACGACGTCGAACTCGTCCTTCTCCTCCTCGGCCGGAGCGGCGCCACCCGGGGCACCCGGGGCGGCGGCCACGGCGACCGGGGCCGCGGCGGTGACCTCAAAGGTCTCCTCGAACTGCTTCACGAACTCGGAGAGCTCGATCAGCGTCATCTCCTTGAACGCGTCGAGCAGCTCGTCGGTGCTGAGCTTCGCCATGTCTGGCGTCCTTTCCTGAAAGGTTTACTAAGAACGTGGGTGCGCCGTGCGGCCTCAGGCCGCCTCGGCGCCCTCCTGCTCGCGCTTCTTGTCCGCCAGGGCAGCCGCCGCGCGGGCGGTCTTGGAGAGCGGAGCCTGGAACAGGGCCGCGGCCTTGCTCAGGTTGCCCTTCATCGCGCCGGCCAGCTTGGCCAGCAGCACCTCGCGGGACTCCAGGTCGGCGAGCTTCGTGACCTCGGCCGCGGTGATGGCCTTGCCCTCGAAGACACCGCCCTTGATGACGAGCTTCGGGTTGGCCTTCGCGAAGTCGCGAAGCCCCTTCGCCGCCTCGACGACGTCGCCCGAAACGAAAGTCAGCGCGGTAGGACCGGTGAACAGCTCGTCGAGGCCGGAGATGCCCGCGTCGGTCGCGGCACGCTTGGCCAGCGTGTTCTTCGCGACCGTGTAGGAAGTCTCCTTGCCGAGCGAGCGCCGCAGCTGGGTGAGCTGGGAGACCGTCAGACCACGGTACTCGGTGAGCACGGTCGCCCCCGCGGTGCGGAAGCTCTCGGTCAGCTCGGCGACGGCCGTGGCCTTGTCGGCCCGGATCGGCTTGTCCGCCATGTCCCTCCTCTCTCGTTACTCGGAGCTGGTCGCCGTCGTCGGGCCGGTGGGCCCTGGGACGGCGGCGGAGGCATCACGACAAACGAAAAGCCCCGGCGCAGGGCGCACGGGGCGAGAGACGGCAGATCGTCGTGGTCGGCGGACCACGGGACACACCGAAGTTTCGCTTACCGCCCTGCGCGGGCCGCCCGTCATCGCGGGACCTTCGACCGTGCCGAGGCACGGCGACCAGCGGTCTCTGGGTGGAACAACTCAGTCAGGTTACGTGACGTATCCGGTGGACACCAAATCGCCCCCACGTGCCCCGGGTCACTCCCCCGCCCGACCGGCCGGGAACAGCACGACGGGCCCCGCCAGGTCGTGGCGGGGCCCGTCGGGTCGTGGCGGGGCCCGTCGGGTCGTGGCGGGGCCCGTCGGGTCGACTGCTGCTCAGCCCTCGGCGCCGGACTCCTGGAGGTTCTTCACCACGTTGGGGTCGACCGGGACACCCGGGCCCATGGTGGTGGTCAGGGTGACCTTCTTGAGGTACTTGCCCTTCGCCGCGGACGGCTTGGCCCGCAGCACCTCGTCGAGGACGGCGGCGTAGTTGTCGACGAGCTGCGACGCCGAGAAGGACGCCTTGCCGATGATCAGGTGCAGGTTCGAGTGCTTGTCCACCCGGAAGGCGATCTTGCCGCCCTTGATGTCCGTGACCGCCTTGGTGACGTCCATGGTCACCGTGCCGGTCTTCGGGTTCGGCATCAGGCCGCGCGGGCCCAGGATCCGCGCGATCCGACCGATCTTGGCCATCTGGTCCGGGGTGGCGATGGCGGCGTCGAAGTCCAGCCAACCGCCCTGGATCCGGGCGACCAGCTCGTCGGTGCCCACCTCGTCCGCGCCCGCCGCGACGGCCTCCTCGGCCTTCGCGCCGGCGGCGAAGACGATCACGCGGGCGGTCTTGCCGGTGCCGTGCGGCAGGTTGACCGTGCCCCGGACCATCTGGTCCGCCTTGCGGGGGTCGACGCCGAGGCGCATGGCGACCTCGACCGTGGCGTCGAACTTGGTGTTGGTGGTCTCCTTGGCGAGCTTGACCGCCTCGGCCGGGGTGTAGAGCTTCGAGCGGTCGATGACCTCGGCCGCCTTGCGGTACGCCTTGCTGCGCTGCATTTCTGGTTACTCCTGTGGTCTCTGGCGGGCCGCGCGACCGCGCGCCCTCCCACGATCGGGTCTGGTCGGGAGGTGACCGACGTCAGTCGGCGACGTTCAGGCCCATCGACCGGGCGGTGCCGGCGATGATCTTCTCGGCCTGCTCGATGTCGTTGGCGTTGAGGTCCGCCATCTTCTTCTCGGCGATCTCCCGGAGCTGGGCGCGGGTCACCGAGCCGACCTTCTCCTTGTGCGGGACGCCCGAGCCCTTCTGCACGCCGGCGGCCTTGATCAGCAGCCGGGCGGCGGGCGGGGTCTTCAGCACGAAGGTGAAGGAGCGGTCCTCGTACACGCTGATCTCGGCGGGGACGATGTCGCCCCGCTGCGACTCGGTCTGCGCGTTGTAGGACTTGCAGAACTCCATGATGTTCACGCCGTGCTGGCCGAGCGCGGGGCCGACCGGCGGCGCCGGGGTGGCCTGGCCCGCCGGGAGCTGAAGCGTGAACGTCTTGACGAGCTTCTTCTTCGGAGGCATGTCTCTTCCTGGGGCTTGGAACTGGGAAAGGCGCCGGCCTCGGGCGCGCACGGTCAGCGCGGTGCGACGACGGCGACGTTCTAGGGTAGCGCAGCCACCCCGGCCCCTCCGGAAGAGGTCCGGCGGGGACGACGACCCCCGCCGGGAACGGCCCGTCGGGGGTCGAGAACCACCTGTCGCCGGCGGCGGCTGCCCGCCGCCGGCGATCGGTCAGATCTTGGCGACCTGGTTGAAGTTCAGCTCGACCGGGGTCTCCCGGCCGAAGATCGACACCAGCACCTTCAGCTTCTGCTGGTCGGCGTTGATCTCGCTGATCGTGGCCGGCAGCGAGGCGAACGCGCCGTCGGTGACGGTGACCGAGTCACCGACCTCGAAGTCCAGGACCTTGACCTCGGGCTTGGCCTTCTTCTGCTCGGTCTCGACCGCCGGGGCCAGCCACTTGAGCACCTCGTCGAGGGAGAGCGGAGCCGGGCGGTCGGCCCGGTCGGTCGCCCCCACGAAGCCGGTGACCCCGGGAGTGTTGCGCACGCAGGAGTACGACTCGGCGGTCAACTCCATCCGGACCAGGATGTAGCCCGGGAAGACCTTGGCCTGGACCTGGGACCGCTTGCCGTTCTTGACCTCGACCTCTTCCCGGGTCGGCACCTCGACCTGGTAGATGTAGTCCTCCATGTCGAGGGACGTGATCCGGGTCTCGAGGTTGGTCTTGACCTTGTTCTCGTAACCGGCGTACGAGTGGACCACGTACCAGTCGCCCGGCGCGTACCGCAGCTTCTGCCGCAGCTCGGCGACCGGGTCGTAGTCCTCGGCCGGCTCGGGCTCGGTGGTCGGGAATTCCGGCTCGCTGGCGGCCCCGACCGACTCGTCACTGGCCGCCGTCGCCACCGTGGACTGGTCGTCCGTGGTTCCGGCGGTCTCGTCGTACTCAGGCACGCTCGCTCACTTCCGTCACTATCGGCTCAGTCAGCCGGTCAGCTGGGGTTGCCGAAGACCCACAGCACACCCTTCGCGAAGGCGAAGTCGAGCCCGGCCACGATCGTCAGCATCACCGCGACGAACACGACCACCACGGCGGTGTAGGTCAGCAGCTCCTTGCGGGTCGGCCAGATGACCTTACGCAATTCGGCCACGACCTCGCGGAAGAACCGCGCCACGCGGCCGAAGAGGCCCACCCGGCCGCTGTCTGCCTTGGTCTTCGGCTTGCTGTCCGCCGACTCGGCCTTGGCGGCCTTCGACCGGGTCGCGGTGCCACCGCGCGATACCGGCTCGTCCGCGCCGGTGGCGTCGGCATCGGCCACATCGTCGCCGGCGGTCTCGTCGACGACGTCGTCGTTCTCGTTCAGACGGTCGTCGCCGGCGTCCTCGCCGCGCCGCTTGTTATCGGCCACTTCGCCCTCCGTCGCGGGAAATCGGGTCGTACGCCGGGTGGCGTACGCGGCGCTGGTCACGCCGGCCGGACCAACCGTCCCGCGACGGGCCGCGGCCGGCGGACCGACCGGAAGGGCCCCGATGCCTCGGAGCCACCCGCCGATACCACCACCACGGGCCGGACGCCGCTGGGGGGCGGCGCGACCCACGGAACGGTCAGGCCTGAGGCGCAGGGGTGACAGGACTTGAACCTGCAGCCTGCGGTTTTGGAGACCGCTGCTCTGCCAATTGAGCTACACCCCTATGTGCGGCAACGCTCACCCCACCCGGTCGTGCAGGACCGTGCGGGGGTCACATGCCCCACGGCGGACCAGTGTACGGGTACCAGCACGACTTTCCCAACCGGTCTCCCCCACACGCGTGGCGAAGCCGCCTCAGCCGCGCGTCCGCACCGTCGCCCGCGCCTGCGAGAGGACCTTCTCCCCCTGGCAGACGGCGGTCACATCGAGCCTGGTGAGACCATCCTCGGTGACCTCCCGGACCTTCGCCGACACCTCGATCTCGGTGCCCTCGTCGTCGTTCGGGACCACGACCGGCCGGGCGAAGCGGACCCCGTACTCGACCACCGCGTCGGCGGTGCCGGCCCACTCCGTCAGCGCCCGGCCGACCAGCGCCATGGTGAACATCCCGTGGGCGATCACCCCCGGCAGGCCGACCGAGGTGGCCACCCGGTCGTTCCAGTGGATCGGGTTGAAGTCGCCCGACGCGCCCGCGTAGCGGACCAGGTCCGCCCGCGTCACCCGGTACGTCCTGACCGGCAGCTCCATCTCAGCCCTCCCCGCGTACGACGATCTTGGACCACATGGTGACCACCGGCTCGCCGGCCGTCGTGACGACCTCGGTACGGGTGGTCAGGAAGTCGTGCCCACCGCGCTGGGTGATCTCCTCGATGGTGAGGTGGCAGACCAGCTCGTCCCCGGCGACCACCGGGCGGACGTAGGCGAACCGCTGGTCGCCGTGGACCACCCGGCTGAAGTCGACGCCCAGCTCCGGGTCGGTGAAGACCCGCTGGCTGGCCCGCTCGGAGACCACCACGGGAAAGGTGGGCGGGGCCACCACGTCGGGGTGACCCAGCGCGCGGGCGGCAACCGGGTCGTGGTGAGCCGGGTCGGCGGCGCCGATCGCCGTGGCGAACTCGCGGATCTTTTCTCGGCCCACCTGGTAGGGGGCGGTCGGCGGGTACGTCCGGCCGACGAAGGACGGGTCCATGGGCATGCCGAGAACCTACAACGGGCCCGACACGGCCTCCGCACCCGTGACCGGGCCGGTCGGCCGGTCGCCGCGCCGACCGCCGCCGCGGGTGGCAGGTGGCCGGGAACACGAAACGCCGACCCGGGTGGACGTGCGGCGGTGCCGCGCGTCCGTTCCGGATCGGCGTTCGAGGATCGCCGGCTCGGGGCCGGCGCAGACTCAGCGGGTCTCGCGGTGCAGCGTGTGCTTGCCGTCCCGGGGGCAGAACTTCTTCAGCTCGATGCGGTCCGGGTCGTTACGGCGGTTCTTGCGCGTGATGTAGTTGCGCTCCTTGCACTCCACACACGCCAAAGTGATCTTCGGCCGGACATCGGTCGCCTTCGCCACGGCGGAGTGCCTTCCTCGCTAACGGACACAACTACAGCGCATCAGCGTACGCGTTGACGACGCGGACACGCAAAGCGGGCGCCTGTGGCGCCCGCCCCAACGACCACCGGGAACGTACCCAGAGGCCGAAAGTAGCGGTGGCCGGACTTGAACCGGCGACACAGCGATTATGAGCCGCTTGCTCTGCCATCTGAGCTACACCGCCGCGGGTGGGTCCAGCCGGACCCGTTGAGCCCCCTTACGGAATCGAACCGTAGACCTTCTCCTTACCATGGAGACGCTCTGCCGACTGAGCTAAGGGGGCCTGCGCGATCTCCCCGTGGGGCGCGCAGGGGTAAGAGTACACGGCCCGGACCCGGAGGTGAAATCGGATCCCCCGCTCACCGCCACCGGGCGCGTCTCCGCAGGTCAGAGCAGTCGCAGCGGCATCCGCAAGGGCGCTGGGGGTGGTCGGGGGCGTCCCCGGGCGGCCCTGGTCTGAGCCGGCACAGGCCGCACCGCCCGGCCGACAGCGGCCCCCGGCAGGCATGAGAGGGGCCGAGGCGGGCCAGGGGCCATCCGGGGCCGGACAGCCGGCGGCTCGTGCCGGGACGTCGGACGGCCGGGCAGGTGGCGACAGGCGCACCGGAGCCGGGACGGGGCAGCAGGAGGGCCGGGCGGGGTCAGCCGTGGATCAGGTCACGGCCCGGAGGCGGGGCAGGTCCAGGATGCCGACGGCGTCCGGCTCGGCCTGGGCGCTGAACCAGGCCGCCAACCGCTCGTACGGCAGCGGGCGGCTGAACAGGAAGCCCTGGCCGATCTCGCAGCCGATGTCCTGGAGCAGTTCCAGGGTCAGCTCGCTCTCCACCCCCTCGGCCACCACGGTGAGGCCGAACTGCTGGGAGAGGGTCACCACCGCGTTCACGATGGCCAGGTCGCCGGGATCGGTCGCCATCCCCTGGACGAACGACCGGTCCACCTTCACCTCGTGCACCGGCAGCCGCCGCAGGTACGCCAGCGAGGTCGCGCCGGTGCCGAAGTCGTCGAGCGAGAGCCGTACGCCGAGATCCCGCAGCCGCCGCAGGGTCGGGATCGGCCGGTCGGTCCCGTCGAGCACCCCGGACTCCCGGATCTCGAAGGTGAGCCGGTGCGGCGGCACGCCGTACTCGGTGAGCAGTTCGCGTACCCGCTCGGGGAAGTCACGGTCGGTGAGCGTCCGGGCGGCGAGGTTGACCGAGACGGCGAGGGGCTGCTCGGCGTGCGACCAGTCCCGGCTGCGCCGCAGCCCCTCCCGCAGCACCAGCTCGGTCAGCCGGCCGAGCTGTCCGGTGTGCTCGGCCACCGCGACGAAGTCCTCCGGCGCCACCGCCCCGTGCGTCTGGTGCTCCCAACGGGCCAGGCACTCCACACCGACCAGCCGGCGGTCCCGCAGGGTGACCTTCGGCTGGAAGTAGACCTGCACCTCACCCTCGTCGAGCGCGCGTCGCAGGTCGCCGGCGAGGCCGAGCCGGTGCAGCGACGGCGACTCCAGCGCCGGGCTGAACACCTGGACGTTGCCCGGTACGGACTTGGCCGCCATCGCGGCCAGGTCCACCCGTTGCAGCAGGGTCGCCGCGTCACTGCCGTGGTCCGGGTGCACCGCGACCCCCACCGCGGTGTCGACGTCGAGGGTCAGCGGGTCGAAGACCATCTCGTCGCGGATCTGCTCGCGCAGCGTGCCGGCCAGTTCGACGGCCGCCTCGACGTTCTCCAGCCGCAGGGTGACCACGAACTCGTCGCCACCGGCCCGGCCGACCAGGGCGGCCGACGGCGCGCAGGACCGCAGCCGGTCGGCGACCTCGGCGAGGACCTTGTCCCCGGCGGCGTGCCCGAGCGTCTCGTTGACCTGCCGCAGCCCGTCCACGTCGAAGAGCAGCACGGCGACCACCTCGCCGGGCGCCCGGATCTTCACCGCCTCGTCCAGCGCGGCGGTGATCCGACGCCGGTTGGGCAGCTTGGTCAGCGCGTCGTGGTATGCGTCGTGCCGCAGCCGGTCGACCAGCCGGGAGTTCTCCAGCGCCACTGCCGCGTGCGCCGCCACCGTCTCGAAGACGGGGATGTCGTCGGCGGTGAAGTGGTTCGGGTCGCCCAGCCGGTTGGCCACCTCCAGGGTGCCGATGACCACCTGACCGGAGCGCAGCGGCAGGATGATGACGTCCTTGACCCGTTCGGCGCGCAGGCAGGCCCGCAGGTCGGGCTCGCCGCGCAGCCGGGCGCCCACGGCGACCATCCGCGCCTCGCGCAGCGCCCGTTCCCGCAACTCCGCCGGCGTGACGGCGACGTCCAGCAGGCCGGTGTCGTCCTCCCGGGCGGTCAGCAGGAACTCGGGGTGGCGCCCCTGCGCCGGGAGCCAGAGGGTGGCGTACTCCGCCTGCATCAGGCCCCGGACCCGGCCGAGCAGGGCGTCGACCAGGGTGCCGTCGTGCCCGCTCTCGGTCATCGCCCGGGTGAGCTGGTACAGGTCGGCCAGCGTCCGGTGCTGGCGCAGGAACTGGGTGTACGAGCGGTACACCAGGACGAGGGCCAACGCGAAGGCCGCGAGCAGGACGATGCTCCACGGGTTGGTGACCAGCGTGATCAGGATGAGCAGCCCGATCACCACGTTGATGATCCCGGCCAGCAGGATCGGCGGCGAACTCCGGATGAGCTGCCGACCGGCCTGCCACCCCTGCACCACGGCGATCACGGCGACCACGGCCGCCTGGGTGACCAGCGTGTGCACGCTGGTGGCGAGGAAGAGGGTGCCCCACGTCGCCGGGCCGACCCCGTCCAACTCGGGCAGGGCCAACAGGACCGTCTCGGCCAACGACGTCCCGGCCGCCGCGAGGACGATGTTGAACCAGAACTTGACCGGGGCGAGCTTGCGCCGGATCTGCACGATCAGCGTGGCGACCGTGTAGGCCAGCACCACCGACAGCGGTGGCAGCAGGTAGAAGGCCACCACCAGGGGTATCTCGGCCAGCAGCAGGCCGAGGGCCTGCCGCCGGACGACGATGTTGATGGTGGGCATCGCGGCGGCGACCATCACCGCCAGCATTCCCAGGGTGGTCAACCACTCCCCGACCACCGGTCGGGCGACCAGGGCCAGGACGGACGAGCAGAAGACCGCGATGAGCGCGAGGGGGCCGGTGACCAACCAGGCGTTCTCGATCGACCGACGCGAACGGGGCCGGCGCTCAGCCATCCCGCCCCCTCTGACGCTCACCGTGGGATCCAGTCAGCCGGCCTGAGCCGACCTGACCGACAGGCTATCGAACGGTCACATGCGGTGACGGCATGTGCCACTCGACGCTGTTCTGGGTTTCCATCACTGCGCCCGAGAGGACCCCCAGGGCAGCAAGAGCGAGGAGGGAGCCGATGATACGGCCCAACCTTCGACCAGACATGTTCGCTCCTGTCACGAGTCCGTCAGAGAAGGCGGAGGTTCCACGATGGTGCCACACGGCATGCAGGCGTAAAAGCGGAGAGGACCGCTCCCCGGGGCACCGGCTGACTAATTCATCCGTTCGACGCCCCTGACCACCTCTCCGGCCCAGATGCCTGTCACCGCAGGTCCGTCGGCTGCTACAGAAGCTGCAAATTGCGACCTCACCCTCGAACCGCGCGGATCACCGAACCCCTGCATCTGCACCTGCGTTCGCATCTGCAGCTGCACTTGCACCACATTGGACGCTGTTCTCGGGGCACCTTCACCGTCGGCTGTTGCATCATTGATAACGGTGACCATTCGACCGCAATGCGCATTATGCGCAACTGCGCCTCGGCGTCCGCCCGGATCGCCGGAAGCCGCAGCCAGCAACGCCAGCCCGGAGACTTCGGGCCCCACCCGGACCCACAACCGCCCAAAGGGTACGGCCGCCCCGCAACCGGTTCGGCCACCGCACAGCGCGCTTGTCCGAATAGCCCACTCCCTGGTGAGCGGGGTGACGCGGGGCCGGGTCATGGACTGCCCGGCGGACCTGTCACCGGCGGCGACCCCGTAGCCCGTGACCGCTACCCGGCCCGCCCGGCTCGGCTGGCCCGGCCACCCGACCGGTCGTGACACCGCCGGGCCGGGCTGCGGCGCACTGGGCTCCGGCGGTCGGCCGGGCCGCCGTGGTAGACGTACCGGGCGCCGGCACGGTCGGACCAGGACACCTCGAAGCGGACGCAGGTCGTCACCGTCGCGCCCTCCGCCCACACGGTGTTGCTGGACGTACGGGTGAGCGCGGCGTCGACCCAACCGACCACCGGCCCCGCCTCGGCCTGCCCCGGGAGGCTTCCCGAACCGAGCACCTGCGCACCCGCCTCCGCCAACCGCCCGCGCAGGTAGCGGACGGATCCGTCGCCGAGGTCACTGCGGCTGATCGCGGCGACCTCGGCGTCCCGGACGTACCGTTGCGCATCCGCCAGGGCCGCGTCCCTGGCGTCCTGCCGGCCCCGGTCGACCGCGTCGGCGCAGCCGACGAGGGTGAGCGCGGTGACCGCCAGCACCAGACCGACCCGGCGGCAGCGCCGGTTCGTCCCGACAGTCGGAAATGGCTGAACCACGGCCCTCCCGGAGGCAGATCGGCGCTGTCCGGGTTCACCTTCACCATCTGCGGCGAGGTCGAGATGAGCGACGATACGAAAACTCTGGTGGCGTGGCGCCCGACCGGTCCTGAGGAGTTGGACCTTGTCCGCGCCTCGGGGTGGCGACGCTGGCCGCCACGCCTGCCGGACCAGCCGATCTTCTACCCGGTCCTGAACAAGGACTACGCAATACGGATCGCCCGCGACTGGAACGTGCCCGCCTCCGGCGTGGGATACGTGACCCGCTTCGAACTGGCCGCGGATTTTGCCAACCGGTACCCGATCCGCCGGGTCGGCGGGAACACGATCCTTGAGCTGTGGGTGCCCGCCGAAGAACTGGACGAGTTCAACGCACACATCGTCGGACTGATCGAGGTGGTGCACGAGTTTCGCTAGCCGGTCGGCGGCGACCGTGCCTGTCATCGGATGATTGCGACGGCGTGGAGCTGGTTGGGGGCGGACGGCGACGACGCGGAGGCGGCTACCGCAGCCGAGTCGCACCGGACGCAGCTCCTCAGCCGCCCACCGCCCGCCCGGCCCGCACGACCCCAGCCAGCCCCACCGGCGCCGGCCCGAAAGCCGTCACCGGGCCACCCAGCCGGCAAGATCGACCTGCCCACCATCTGCCCGCCGCAGTCGTGAACGGCCGGACTCGGCCAGCTCAACGACAACGGCCCCCGATCGGCATCTCTGCTGATCGGGGGCCGTGCTCGCACCTGGTGGCGGGTAGAGGATTCGAACCTCTGAAGCTTTCGCGACGGATTTACAGTCCGCTCCCATTGGCCGCTCGGGCAACCCGCCAGGGCGTACCGTCGCGCGGTGCGCGGCGGCGGATGCAAGGATAGCGGTTCCCTCCGGGCCCACCGCAACCGGGTACGGTCAGGGGGTTCCGCCCGCCGGCCGGCGGGCGACCGTCCGTACCGAGACCGCCAGACAGCAGGAGCATGAGCATGGCAGCGAACCCGTCGTTCGACATCGTGAGCAAGGTCGACCGGCAGGAGGTCGACAACGCCCTCCGTCAGGCAGAGCGGGAGCTCTCGACGCGGTTCGACTTCCGGGGCACAGGCGCCGAGATCACCTGGTCGGGTGAGGAGACGATCGGCCTCCAGGCGGAGACCGAGGAGCGGGTCCGGGCCGCCCTGGACGTCTTCAAGGAGAAGCTGGTCAAGCGGAACATCTCGCTGAAGTCGCTGGACGCCGACGACCCTCGGCCGTCCGGCAAGATCTTCAAGATCGACTGCAAGGTCGTCCAGGGCATCGAGTCGGAGAAGGCCAAGGCGATCAGCAAGAAGATCCGGGACGAGGGGCCGAAGGGCGTCCAGGCGCAGATCCAGGGCGACCAGCTCCGGGTGACCGGCAAGAAGAAGGACGACCTCCAGGCCGTCATCTCGCTGCTCAAGGCCGAGGACTTCGGGATCGCCCTCCAGTTCACCAACTACCGGTAGGCAGGTGTCGGCCGGCCTGGTGGTCAGGTCGGCTACGCCTCGTTACCGGGGCAGAAGTCGTCACCAGTCGTCGTCGTTGGTTGCCTACATCCGTCCTCCGACGCCCTGGTGACGGCCTGGACCCCGGTCCTCGTCAACCCGACCGGAGCCGTCCGGGTGCTCACGCGCGTTAGTGTGTCCCGTGATCGTGTGGCTCAACGGCACCCACGGCGCGGGCAAGACGACGACCAGCCCGCTCGTGCAGCAGCTGATCCCAGGTTCACGGGTGTTCGACGCCGAGAAAGTCGGCGAGACGCTCATGGACATCACGCCGGGGCTGCCCGAGACTGACAACTTCCAGCACTGGCCGCCGTGGCGGCAGCTCGTCGTCGAGACCGCCCTCCGCGTGCTCGACTACACCGGCGGCACTCTGGTGATTCCCATGACGGTCCTGGTCGAGCGGTACTGGCGCGAGATCAGCGGGGGCCTCGCCCACCATGCCATCCCGGTGCGGCACTTCGTCCTCCACGCTGACCAGGACACCCTCCGCCGGCGTATCGAGGCAGCACACCCCGTTCCGTCACCGTTCCGCCTCAGGTACCTCCAGCCCTACGCCGAGGCGGCCCGCACGTGGCTGCATGCTGAAGGCGAGGTCGTCGACACCACGCACCTGACTCCCGCACAAGCCGCCGGGCAGATCGTCCTTCGAGCTACCGGGGGAAGCCCGGGTACCTAGGCGAGTACTGCGCGAAGGCGCGCCCGATTCGCCTCGTAGGCGACGGCAAGCTCTCGATGGTGTCCACCAGACGGCGCGGACCGGGTTCAGGCCGGCTCGGGGGTGAGGACGCCGTCTGGGCGTACCTCGGAACGGGACTCGGCGCGGGCGACGGGGCCGGCGGGCAGCGCGGCGACCAGGGCCCCGACGGCGACCGCCGACCCGGCGAAGAGGAACGCGCCGGGCACGCCGCCGGCGTGGTCGACGATCATCCCGGCGATCGCGCCGCCGGCCGCGCTGGCCCCCACCGACATGGTCACCACCCAGGTGTACGCCTCGTTGAGCATGCCGTTCGGGGTGATCCGACCGACCAGGGTGTTCTCCAGGGTCAGCGCGGGGGCGATCAGCGCGCCCCCGACGACCAGGGCCACGCCCAGCGCGACCGGGCCCGGCATCACCGCGAAGACGGCGAAGGAGCCGGCCACCCCGGCGAGCAGCCAGGCGAACTGGCGGGT
This sequence comes from Micromonospora fluostatini, assembly GCF_050410825.1. NCBI lineage: Bacteria > Bacillati > Actinomycetota > Actinomycetes > Micromonosporales > Micromonosporaceae > Micromonospora > Micromonospora fluostatini. Next base: position 6,681,461 of record NZ_CP191251.1, on the reverse strand, counting down.
CATGTTCCGCGCGGGTGCCCGGGTGCCGAACCAGAAGCCCCCGGCGGCGCTGCCCACGCCCCAGACGGCGAGCAGCACCCCGGCCAGCCCCTCGGCGTCCCCGCCCCCGGCGTGCCCGGTGGCGTACGCCGGGACGGTCACCCCGGCCGCGCCGAACGCGACGCCGAGGCTGGCCACGCAGACCAGCAGCGCCGGGAAGCCCGGGACGCCGAGCGGGCCGAGCCCCCGGGCCTGGTGCTCGCGCGGGTGCGGACGCCAGCCGCGCATCACCCGGCCGAGCGCCACCACGGTCGTGCCGACCAGGGTGACCACGGCCGCGCCGAGCAGTGCGGCGGAGGCGTCGGCGAGGAGCACGAAGGCCGCCACGAGCAGCGGCCCGAGCACGAAGACCACCTCGAAGAGGGTGGTCTCGGCGGCGAGGGCGGTGTTGCGCAGGTGGTACCGGCCGGTGGTCGGGGCGGTGAGGTCGTTCCAGGCGCCCCGGATGGCGGCGGTGAGCGGCGGGTACGTCGCTCCGGCCACCGCCGAGGCCAGGTAGATGGAGGTCAGCGCGCCCGACCCGGAGCGGCTGGTCAGCAGCAGGGCGACCAGGGCCAGCGGGTGGGCGACGGCGGTGACCAGCAGGACCGGGGTGGGGCCGAGCCGGTCGGCGACCCGGCCGGCGACCGGGCTGAGCGCGGCCCCGGAGAGCGCGTAGATCCCACCGGCGACGGCGGCGAGGGAGTACCGCCCGGTGACCTGTTCCACGACGAGCAGCAGGGCCAGCGGCGTCATGCCGATGCCGAGCCGGCCGATGATGCCGGTGATCAGCAGTACGGGTGCCCCGGGGATCCGCCACACGCCCAGGTAGCGACCGACTGCGGCCACGACGGCCCCCCTTGTGTGTAATGAGCGCAAGACCGTACGACCCTAACGCCGACCTTCCGGCGGGGGAACGGTTTTCTGCCTCACACCAGGCCACCCGCGCCCGGTGGGAGACCGGACGCGGGTGGCGGGCGGGGTTACCGGGACGGACCGGGGGTCAGCGCTGGAAGCGGACCGGGCCGCTGTTGGCGGCCAGCTGCTCCAGCCGGCGGACCCGCTCCTCCATCGCCGGGTGGGTGGCGAACAGGGCGGCCACCCCGCCACCCTTCTTGAACGGGTTGTCGATCATCAGGTGGGCGGTGCTGGTGAGCTGCCCCTCGGCGGGCAGGGGCCGGGCCTGGGTCCCCCGGTGGATCTTGCGGAGGGCGCTGGCCAGGGCCAACGGGTCCCCGGTCAGCTCGGCCCCGGAGGCGTCCGCCTGGAACTCCCGGCTCCGGCTGATCGCCAACTGGATCACCGTGGCCGCGATCGGGCCCAGGATGATCGTCAGCAGCAGCACGAGCGGGTTGGGACCGTTCTCGTCCCGGCCGCCGAGCGGGATGAACAGGGCCAGGTTCGCCAGCATGGTGATGATGCCGGCCAGGCCGGCGGCCACGCTGGAGATCAGGATGTCCCGGTTGTAGACGTGGGACAGCTCGTGCCCGATCACGCCCCGCAACTCACGGTAGTCGAGGATCTGGGTGATCCCCTGCGTGACGCAGACCGCCGCGTGCTGCGGGTTCCGCCCGGTGGCGAACGCGTTGGGCTGGGCGGTGGGGCTCACGTAGAGCCGGGGCATCGGCTGGTCGGCCTGGGTGGCCAGTTCCCGCACCATCCGGTACAGCTCGGGGAACTGTGCCTCGCTGACCGGTTGCGCCCCCATCGAGCGTAGTGCGATCTTGTCGGAGAAGAAGTAGCTGACGCCGTTCATCAGCAGGGACACGACGACGGCGATGACCAGTCCGCCACTGCCGCCGAACCAGTAGCCCACCGCCAGGATCAGCGAGGTGAGCAGGCCGAGCAGCGCGGCGGTCTTCAGACGGTTGTGGTGCACGTTGTCTCCTTCGGTGCACGGACCGGACCCCGATCCGCTGACCGGTTCAACAAACCGGTACCCCACCACAGTCCGTCTAATGACTGAGAGTTACCTGGGAGCGGCCAGATCCAGCACCAGTTGCGGGGCGAGACCGACCACCACCGCCACCACCGTCGTCAACGTCAGCACCGCCAGCACCATCCGGGCCGGCGCTGCGGCGGAGGTCGGGACGGTGGCCGGGGACAGGGCGGTGGTCGGGTCGGGGGCGTACAGGGTGGCGACCACCCGCAGGTAGTAGGCGAGACCGACGACCGCGTTCAGCGCCACCACCAGGGCGAGCCAGCCCGCCTCGCCGGCCAGCAGCGACCGGACCACGGTCACCTTCGCGAAGAGCCCGGCCAGCCCGGGAGGAAGTCCGGCCAGCCCGACCAGCGCCAGCCCGAACGCCGCCGCCACCCAGGGCCGCCGCCGGGCCGCGCCGCGCAGGTCCGCGATCGAGCCGCCGTCCGCGCCGGCCGGGCGCAGGGCCACCACCGCCGCGAACGCGCCCAGCTCCAACACCACGAAGAAGACCGCGTACGCCACCGCCGCCGCGTACGCCGCCGTGCGGGCCTCCTCGGCGCGACCGGCGGCCAGCGCCAGCGCGCCCAGCGGGGCCAGGATGTACCCGGCCTGGGCCACCGACGACCAGGCCAGCAGCCGGACGGTACGCCGCTGCCGCAGCGCCACCAGGTTCCCCACGGTCATCGTCAGCACGGCGAGCAGGGCGAGCACCGGCCCGGTCACGGTGGCCGGCAACGCGTGCTGCACCACGGCGAGCAGGGCCACCACGCCACCGAACTTCGACGCCGTGGAGAGGTACGCGGCCACCGGCACCGACGCGCCGTCGTAGGTGGCCGGCGCCCAGGCGTGGAACGGTACCGCCGCGACCTTGAAGGCCAGCCCGAGCACCACCAGGGTCACGGCGGCGCTCGCCAGCGGCAGGTCGAGCAGGTCGGGTCGCTCGGCGAAGAGCGCGCCGAGCCGGTCCAGGTGCAGCCCGCCGGTGACCGCGTACAGCAGGGCGGCGCCGAGCAGGGTCAGCGTGGTGGCGACCACGCTCACCACGAAGAAGGTGACCGCCGCCTCGGCGCTGGCCAGGCTGCCCCGGCGCAGGCCGACCAGCACGTAGATCGGCAGGGTCAGCGTCTCCAGCGCCACGATCAGCGTGATCAGGTCGCCGGCCGCGCCGAGCACCACCCCGCCGGTCATCGAGCAGGCCAGCAGGAAGGCGTACTCCCCCACCGGGGCGGCACCGGCGCGCAGCAGCGGGCCGGAGAGCCCCAGCACACCGAGGGCGAGCAGGGCGAAGACCACGGCCACCAGGGCGGCCCGGTCGCCGAGGACGTACGAACAGTCGGTGCCGACGCAGAAGGTCCGCCGGGTCGGTCCCGCACCGACCACGGCCGCGCCGACCGCCGTGCCGGCGGCCCCCAGAGCGGCCACCACCAGCGTCACCCGGCCCCGGCCCACCAGGACGTCGGCCAGCAGCACCAGCACGGCCGTCCCGGCGGCCAGGTACGCCGGCAGCAGCGCCACGTGGTCGATGCTCTGGACGAGGCTCCCGGTCATCGCAGCACCTCCACCAGGGCGGCCACCGGGGCGTCGGCGACGCCGAGGACCAGGGTCGGGGCCAGGCCGACGGCCAGGGCCAGCAGCACCAGCGGCGCCCACGCGGTCAGTTCGGCCCCGGCCAGCCCGGGGGTGACCCGCCCGACCGCCGGGCTGGGCCGGCCGTGGGTCACCCGGCGCAGCAGCCGCAGCAGGTACGCGGCGGTGAGCGCCCCGCCGAACGCGGCCAGCACGGCCAGGGTGGTCCAGAACGCCCCGCCCACCTGCACGGCGGCGACCACGGCCAGCGCCTCACCCCAGAACCCGGCCAGGCCGGGCAGGCCGAGGGAGGCGATCGCGGCGAAGGCGAGCAGCCCGGCGAGCCGGGGCGCGGTCTCCCGCAGCCCGGACAACTCGGCCAGCGAGCCGGTGCCGGTCCGGTCCTTCACCGCCCCGGCCAGGAAGAACAGCAGTCCGGTGATCACCCCGTGGGCGACGTTGCCGATCAGCGCCGCCTGCAGGCCGGTGGCGGTGAGCGTGGCGATGCCGAGCAGCACGAACCCCATGTGCCCGACGCTGGAGTACGCGATCAGCCGTTTCAGCTCGGTCTGGGCCAGGCAGACCAGGGAGCCGACCAGGATCGCCGTCACGGCCAGCGCGCCGAGCACCGGGGCGGCCCAGCGGGCCCCCTCCGGGGCCACCCCCACCGCCACCCGGATCAGCCCGTACGTGCCCATCTTGAGCAGCACCCCGGCGAGGACCACGCTGCCGACGGTGGGGGCCTGGGTGTGCGCGTCGGGCAGCCACGAGTGCAGCGGCCAGAGCGGGCTCTTCACCGCGAACGCCAGCCCGAGCAGGACGAACGCGGCGAGCTGGGTGCCCCGGGACAGCCCGGCCCCACCGGTCAGCGCGACGATGTCGGCGGTGCCGGCGGCAGCCACCACGACGTAGACCCCGACCAGCAGGAGCACCGAGCCGAAGAGGGTGTAGAGGGCGAACTTGCGCGCCGCCGCCCGCGCCGCGTCCCGGGCCGACGGGCCGCCCGGCACCGCGCTGCCGCCCCAGCCGGCGATGATCGCGTACATCGGCAGCAGGACGACCTCGAAGAAGAGGAAGAAGAGCACCAGGTCGAGGGCGAGGAAGGTGCCCAGGATGCCCACCTCGACCACCAGCAGCAGCGCCACCAGGGCCCGGCCGCTGCCGCCGGGCGGCACCCGCCACAGCGTGTACCCGCAGCAGAGCAGGGTGAGCAGGGCGGTGAGCACCACCAGCGGCCAGGAGATGCCGTCCACGCCCAGGTGGAAGCGCAGGTCCAGGCCGGGCACCCAGGGCAGGTCGAGCCGGTGCCAGGGGCGGACCGCCGGCGTCCCGGCGGCCCAGGCGAACCAGCTCCGGTCCCCGGTGGCCAGCAGCGCCGCCAGCAGCAGGGTGAGCCCGGCGACCACCGTGCCGACCAGCCGGGCGGCCCGGTCCCGGCGGATCGCGGCCACCGCCACGGCGCCGACCGCCGGCACCGCCAGCACCGCGACCAGGAGGAACTCGCCGAAGCTCATGAGGTCACTCCGATCAGGACGGCGGCGAGGCCGATCAGCAGCGCGCCGGCCAGCACGCCGGCCGCCGCCCGGGGCAGCGCGGCCCGGTGCAGCGCGGCCAGGCCGCCGCCGAGGCCCCGGGCGGCCCGCCCGGTCCCGGTCACCGCGCCGTCGACCACCGTCTCGTCAGCGGTACGCGCGAGCCGGCCGAGCGCCCGGACCGGGCGTACCACCAGGGTGTGCTGGACGTCGTCGAGCCGGAAGCCGGCCGCGAGGACCGGCCGCAGCGGACCCAGCGCGCGGGCCGGATCGTCGGTCGGGTCGCGCCGCCAGCCGGCCCAGGCCAGCCCGGCCCCGGCCAGCAGCAGCACGGTGGGCAGCAGCAGCGCCGGCCCGAGGTGCACCAGTTCCTCCGCCGGGCCGTCGGCGGGAACGGCCAGCCGACCGGCCGGGACGGCGAGCCGGTCGGCGAAGGCGGGCAGGAACGCGGCCAGCCCGAGCAGCGCCGCCGGGACCGCCAGCAGCAGCACCGGCCAGCGCAGCAGCGCCGGTGGGTCGTGCGGGTGCAGCAGCGGCTCCCGCAGCTCGCCGAAGAAGGTCCGCAGCAGCAGGCGGGTGGCGTACCAGGCGGTCACCACGACGCCGAGCAGCCCGGCCAACCAGACCAGCCAGCCCACCCAGGCCGGGGCGGGCCCGGTGCCGTCCAGCGCGGCGGTCTGGGCCACCGCCAGCACGCCGTCCTTGCTCCAGAACCCGGACAGCGGCGGCAGCCCGGCCAGCGCGCCGAGCCCGACCAGGGTGCACCAGAAGGTGACCGGCATGCTGCGGCGCAGCCCGCCCATCCGGGACATGAGGGTGGTGCCGACGGCGTGGATCACCGCACCGGCGGCGAGGAAGAGCAGCGCCTTGAACGCGGCGTGGGTGAGCAGGTGGAACAGCGCGGCGGCGGGGGCACCGACCGCGAGCGCCCCGGTCATGTAGCCGATCTGGGAGACCGTGGACCAGGCCAGCACCCGCTTGAGGTCGTCCTGCGCGGTGGCCGCGAACGCGCCGAGCAGCAGGGTCGTCGCGGCCATGACGCCGAGGACGGCCAGCGCGACCGGGGCGGCGACGAAGAGCGGGAAGAGTCGGGTGACCGCGTACACCCCGGCGGCGACCATGGTGGCGGCGTGGATCAGCGCGGAGATCGGGGTCGGGCCGGCCATCGCGTCCGGCAGCCAGGTGTGCAGCGGGAACTGGGCGCTCTTGCCGGCCACCCCGGCGAGCAGCAGCAGGCAGGCGGCGGTGAGCGTACCGGTGGCGTGGTCGTGGGCGAGCACGTCGGCGATCCGGAAGCTGCCCGCCGAGACGCCGAGCAGGGCGATGCCGAGCAGGAAGCCGACGTCGCCGACCCGGGTGACCAGGAACGCCCTCGTCGCGGCGGCCGGGGCCTCGGGCAGCCGCCGGTCGTGGGCGATGAGCAGGTACGAGCAGATGCCCATCACCTCCCAGCCGACCAGCAGCAGGATCAGGTCCCCGGCGACCACCACGGTCAGCATCGCGGCGGTGAAGAGGCTGATCTGGGCCGCGTACGGGGGGTACCGGTGGTCGACGTCGAGGTCGTCGTGCGGGCCCCGGCGCAGGTAGCCGACCGAGTACACCTGCACGGCCAGGGCGACGGCGGCCACCGCGACGGCGACCAGGGCGGCGGCACCGTCCAGGCGTACCCCGAGGGTGATCCGCAGCCCGGCCAGGTCCAGCCAGGTGGTGCCGGCCTCGGTCGGGGCGTCGAGAGTGACCAGCAGGGCGACCGCGACGGCGAGCGCGCCGGCCGCGCCGGTCACGCCGAGCGCGACGGCGGCCCGCCGGGCCGGCCCCTCGCCGCTGGCCGCGCCCCGGGGGGAGGGCGGCAGCAGGAGGCCGGCGAGGCCGGCGACCAGGGGTACCGCCGGCAGCAGCACACCGAGCAGCCCGGTCACCGCGCCCCCTCCCGATCGGTACCGGCCGGCGCGGGCCCGGTCGGAGCGGTGCCGGCCGCGACGGTGCCGGCCGGAACGGGGGCCGTCGCCGGGGTCTCCTCGGTCAGCGGCACCTCGTCGACCGCGACGCTGGCCCGCATCCGGTAGAGCTGGAGCACGATGGCCAGCCCGACGCCGATCTCGGCGGCGGCGAGCACGATCACGAAGAGGGCGAAGACCTGACCGCCGTGCGGGAACATCGACTTCGCGGTGGTGTCGGCGGTGATCAGGATCAGGTTGACCGCGTTCAGCATCAGCTCGACGGCCATCAGCACCAGCACGGCGTTACGGCGGCGCAGCACGCCGTAGACACCCAGGCCGAACAGGAGCGCCGCGGTGACGTACGGGATGACGGGCCGCACGTCACCGCCCCGTTCCGGTGCGCGCCCGGCCGTCGGGGGCCGCCGGCCCGTGGCCGGCTGCTCCGCCGCCGGCCGCGCCGTCGCCTGTGCCGTCGCCGCCGCCCGTCGCGTCCCGGCCGGCGGGGCGGCCGATGTCGGGCCGGGACAGCACGATCGCCCCGACCAGGGCGGAGAGCAGCAGCACCGAGAGCACCTCGAAGGGGAGCACCCAACTGCGGAAGATCTGGTCACCGAGGCGCTCGGCGGTGCCCGCCTCGGGCAGGTCCACCGTCGACCAGCGGAACGCGTCGACCAGGAGCAGGGCGAGCCCGAGCCCGCTGCCCCCACCGATCAGCGCGGCCGGCCAGCCCGGCCGGTCCAGGTCGTCGGAGGCACCGATCGGGGCCCGGGTCAGCATCACCGCGAAGAGCAGCAGCACCACCACCGCGCCCACGTAGATCAGCACCTGCACCCAGGCGACCAGTTCGGCGGTGAGCACCAGGTAGATCCCGGCCAGCGCGCCGAGGCAGACCACCAGGTACAGGCCGGCCCGCACCAGGTGGCTGGTGCCCACCACCAGCGCGCCCGCCCCGACGGCCACCGCGCCGAGGGCCAGCAGCAGCACGTCGACGCCGGTCACCGGGCCGCGCCTCCGTCCGCGCCGGGGGCCTCTGGACCAGACGCCTCCGCGCCGGGGGCCTCCGCGCCGGGGGTGCCGCCCTCGTCGGGCCGGCCCCCGGCGGGGGTACCGCGGTCGCCGGCCGGTGGTGCGACCCGGTCGGGGGCCGGGCGGGCGGGGGGCGTACCCCGGGGGGCGGCCGGTCGGGCGGGCGGCGCGGTGGGGGCGGCGGCCTTGCGGGCGGCGGCGGTCTCCTCCTTGGCCGGCTCGCCGTGCCGGTCGTGCGCGGGTGGCGGTGGCACGGTGGCCATCCACTCGCCGAGGTGGTCCTTGTCGTGCAGCAGGTCCTTGATGTCGTACTCGGCGTACTCGAACTCGGGAGACCAGTGGAGCGCGTCGAACGGGCAGACCTCCACGCAGATGCCGCAGTACATGCAGAGCGAGAAGTCGATGTCGAACCGGTCGAGGACGTTGCGCTGGCGGGGACGGGCGGCCCCGGGGACCGCCACCTCCTCCTTGTGCGAGTCGATGTAGATGCACCAGTCCGGACACTCGCGCGCGCAGAGCATGCAGACCGTGCAGTTCTCCTCCAGCAGGGCGATCACGCCCCGGCTGCGCGGTGGCAGGTCGGGGGCGACGTCCGGGTACTGCTGGGTGGTCGAGCGGCGGGTCATCGTCTTGAGGGTGACGGCCAGCCCCTTCGCCAGGCCGGCCCCGGGCAGGCTGCGCCCACTGCGGTCCCCATGCTCGCTCATGTCGACCATCCTGCCCTGTGGGCCCGGCGCGCGCGACCACCACCCGACTCTTCGCGGCGGTACGGTACGGCTGGGGAGAACGACACACCGGACACCACCGCAAGAGGAAGGTACCCGTCGATGACCGCCGCACTGCACGACGACCAACCGCCGTCGGGCGAGTGGACAACGGACGACCTCGACGCCCTGCCCGGCGACGGTCGTCGCCGCGAACTGCTCGATGGAGTGTTGCTCGTGTCCCCCTCCCCCACCGCCGCCCACCAGACCATCGCCATGCGGCTCGGTGTCGCACTGGAAGAAGAGTGCCCCGACGAGTACCAGGTGACCCAGGGCGTCGAGGTACGGATCAACCGCACCCGGTCCTTCATCCCGGACGTTCTGGTCATCACCACCCCGGCGGCGCAGCGCCGGCCGGCCCGGTACGAGGCGCACGAGGTGGTCCTCGCCGTGGAGATCGTCTCGCCGAGCACGCGCTCCATCGACCGGGTGTTGAAACCGGCGCTGTACGCCCAGGCCGGGATCCCCCACTACTGGCGGATCGAGACCGGGCCGGACGGGTTGGTCGTGCACACCCACACGATCGACCCGGTGAACGAGGTCTACACCGAGACCGGACGCTGGACGAAGTTCGTCGACACCGGGGAGCCCTTCCCGGTGAACCTGTCGGTCGCCCGGCTGACTCCCCGGTACCTCTGACCCCTGCGGGTCGGCCCTCCCGACCCGGCCCGGCCGCTGGGTGCTCGCCCCGCACCGTTGTGATGGTCAGTGGGCCGGGGCGAGGCGGGCGAGGTGGGCGTCGATCTCGGACCGGGCCTCGTCCGGGGTGAGCACGCCGGAGAGCAGTCGGACGGTCAACCCGTCCAGCAGGGTGGCCAGGGCGCTCGCGGCGGCGGACCCGTCGACGTCGGCCCCGGCGCTACCGTCCGCGCGGGCCAGGTCGATCAGGCGTACCAGGTTGCCGTGCAGCTCGGCCGCGTTCTCCCGGACGACCGTGGCGACCTGCTCGTCGATCAGCGCCTCGGCGGTCAGCATCAGCCAGACCCGGGCCTCGAAGATCCGTTCCGGGTCGAGGGGGACGAGTTCCCGCGCGGCGAGCCGGAGCGTGGCCAGGGCGGTCGGCCCGAACCGGAGCGCGCGGGCCCGGCCGACGACCCGCTCCGCCAGGTGCGCCATCGCGGCGCGGACCATCAGTTCCCGGGTCGGGAGGTAGTGCTGCGCGGTGGCCAGGGCCATCCCCGCCTCGCCCGCGACGGCCCGGACGGTGGTCCCGGCGACTCCGGACCGGCTCAGCACGACGCAGGCGGCAGCTCCGAGCAGCCGCCGCCGCTCCTCGTGATCAACGACCTTCGGCATCGCCCGATCCTATGTTATCGGTCGCTTGACCTAAATAGGTCACGCGACTAATCTTGCGACGGTGACGACTCGAACCACGCCACCACCCACCACCTCGACCCGCTTCACCTGGCTGGACCTGGTGATCGTGCTCGCCGTCGGCTTCGGGCTGGCCAACGCGCCGGTGGCGGATCTCCTCGCCCGGGGGCCGGAACTCCTCGGCGCCTCCGAGCTGGCGGCGACCAGCATCGCCTGGCTGCTGATCAACGGCACCCAACTGGCGGTCGGCCTCGCCGTGACGTACCACCGGTTCGGCGCCGTACGCGGGCCCCTGCGGTTGGACCGCCCCCGGGCCGGGCACCTCGGCGCGGCGGCCGGGTGGGGCCTCGCCAAGGCCGCCCTGACCCTCGGGCTGCTGGTGGCCCTGCCGGCGGCGGTGACGAGCGGCGGGGGCGGGGAGGGCGGTAGTCCGTCCGGCGGCCTGCTCGCCCAGTTCGCCTTCGCGTTCTTCTTCGGCGCGATCGCCTCCCCGGTGTACGAGGAGGTCCTCTACCGGGGCGTCTTCTTCCAGGGCCTGGCCGCCCGGCTCCCCGCCCTGGCCGCGATCACCCTCTCCGCCGGGTTCTTCGCGGTGATGCACCTGCCCCGGGTGTTCAACACCGTCAGCGCGCTCCTCGCCGGGCTGCTCTTCGCCTGGCTGCTGCACCGGTACCGGAACCTCTGGGTGCCGATCCTGGCCCACGCGGTGAGCAACGGCACCCTGGTCGTCCTCGCCTTCCTCGCCGAGGCCGCCTGACCCGGGTCGTCGCCCAGCCGGACGGCGACGCTTCCGCCATGATGGGACGGAACGGACGCGGCGACGGCGGAGAGGGCGACAGATGGGCGAGGGCGACGGCGGGAAGCAGACCGGCGGCAAGTACGTCGAGCCGGGCGGCGAGTTCACCCGCGACCAGCGGTACATCGCCACCCGGATCACCGCCGACGGGCGGGACGGTTACCCGGTCGAACCCGGCCGGTACCGGCTGGCGGTGAGCCGGGCCTGCCCGTGGGCCAACCGCCTGATCATCGTCCGGCGGCTGCTCGGCCTGGAGGACGCCCTGTCGATGGCGGTCGCCGGGCCCACCCACGACGCCCGGAGCTGGACCTTCGACCTCGACCCCGACGGGCGGGACCCGGTGCTGGGCTACGAGCGGCTGGCCGAGGCGTACTTCGCCCGGTTCCCCGGGTACGACCGGGGGATCACCGTGCCGGCGATCGTCGACACACCGACCGGGCAGGTGGTCACCAACGACTACGCGCAGATGAGCCTGGACCTGTCCACCGAGTGGACGGCGTACCACCGCGAGGGCGCCCCCCGGCTCTACCCGGAGGAACTGCGCACCGAGATCGACGAGGTCAACAAGGTGGTCTTCGCCGACGTCAACAACGGGGTGTACCGGTGCGGCTTCGCCGGCAGCCAGGGGGCGTACGAGCAGGCGTACCACCGGCTCTTCGACCGGCTGGACTGGCTCAGCGACCGGCTGTCCGACCAGCGTTACCTGGTCGGGGACACCATCACCGAGGCGGACGTGCGGCTGTTCACCACGCTGGTCCGCTTCGACCCGGTGTACCACGGCCACTTCAAGTGCAACCGGCAGAAGCTGACCGAGATGCCGGTGCTGTGGGCTTACGCCCGGGACCTGTTCGCCACCCCCGGGTTCGGTGACACCATCGACTTCGACCACATCAAGCGGCACTACTACGAGGTGCACCGGGACATCAACCCGACCGGGGTGGTGCCGCTCGGCCCGGACCTGGTCGACTGGCTCAGCCCGCACGGCCGCGAGGCGCTGGGCGGGCGGCCGTTCGGCGACGGCACTCCCCCGCCGCCCCCGCCGCCGGCCGAGCAGGTGCCCCCGGCCCACACCCCGCTGGGCTGAGCCTCCGCCGTCCCGCAGCGCCACACCGCCCCGCCTGGTGACCGCACCCGGCGGGGCGGTGTCGCGTTACCCGTTCGTCCACGGCCGACGATCCTTCCATCGACAGACTTCACCGGTTAACACGATTGTCGATTGAAGATGATCGAATTAAGGGCGTTCGCCGCCGAGCCCCACCGGGCCGGCGGAGGACCCATTCGTCCACACCGGACGAGGACGGTCGGACCACCGTCCCGGTCGCCGCCGGTCGCGCGGCACCTGCCTGTCGAGACCCCGCACACTGCGGGACGGGCCGGACCGGGACGACGTCGACCGTCGGGACCGTATCGCCTGAGGAGGTCGTAGCTTGCGCAAGCTAGGTGGCAGAACGGTACGTCTGGGCGTCCTGGCCGGGGTACTCACCGGCGCGCTCGTCACCGCCGTCGCCCCGCCCGCCGTGGCGGCACCGGGTCGGTCGACGCCCGCCCCGCTGCTGACGAGCGGGCCGCAGGCCGCAGCGGACCGGTACATCGTGGTGCTCTCGGAGAAACCGTCCGGCGACGCCCGCTCCGCGCGCACCACGCGCGCCGTCACCACCGCCGAGCGGGCCGGCGGCACCATCCTGGCCCGCTACGGGCACGTCCTCGACGGGTACGCGGCGCAGCTCTCCCCGGCCGCCCTCGCCGCGGTCCGGGCCGACCCCGCCGTGGCGTACGTCGAGCGGGACACCCGGATCACCGGCGGCCTGTTCGAGGCGAGCCCGCAGCTCAACCCGCCGTCCTGGGGGCTGGACCGGATCGACCAGCGGTACCAGCCGCTGGACAACAGCTACAGCTACAGCTCGACCGGCTCCGGGGTGACGGTCTACGTGGTGGACTCCGGCATCCGGGCCACCCACGACGACTTCGGCACCCGGGCCAGCGGGGTCTACGACGCGGTCGGTGACGGCAACGGCACCAACGACTGCCACGGGCACGGCACCCACGTCGCCGGCACCGTCGGCGGCGAGGACTTCGGCGTCGCCAAGGCCGCCACCCTCAAGGCGGTCCGGGTGCTCCAGTGCGACAACAGCGGCTGGAGCACCGACCTGATCGAGGGCATGGACTGGATCACCGCCAACGCCGACCCGGTCTCGGTGGCCAACTTCAGCCTCCAGGGGTACGGCACCTCGGCCAGCGTCGCGACCGAGAACATGATCGACGCCGGGGTGCACGCTGTCTTCATCGCCAACAACTTCAACACCGACGCCTGCACCAACGGCCCCCGGTCCTCCCGGGGCGTCACCGTCGCCGCGACCGACATAAGCGACACCCGTGCGTCGTTCTCCAGCTACGGCACCTGCGTCGACGTCTTCGCCCCCGGCGTCTCCATCAACTCGGCCGGCATCGCGTCGGACACCGCCGTCGCGTACGGCTGGTCGGGCACCTCGATGGCGGCGCCGCACGCGGCCGGCTGGCTGGCCCGCTACCTCCAGGGCAACCCGACGGCCACGCAGGCGACGGCCAAGGCGGCGCTGATCGCCGCCGCGACCACCGGTGTGGTCTCCAGCCCCGGCACCAGCTCCCCGAACCGGCTGCTCTACGCCGCTCCCTAACCACCTGACGCCGGCCCGGGGGTGCAGCGCGCCCCCGGGCCGGCACACGTTCCGGCTCGCCGGTCAGGAAGGGGCCCTTCCTCTACCGGAAGCGTTAACAGGGGGCCCTTCCTTACACCAGGGCGAGGCGGACGGCGGCGGTCAGCACGAGTTGGCCCAGCGCCGCCGGGACGAGGACCAGCCAGCAGAGACGCTGCAACTGGTCCTCGCGCAGCCTCGGGTACGACACCCGGACCCAGATGATCACGAACGAGACGGCGAAGACCTTCAGCAGGGTCCAGAGCCAGCCGAGCTGGGCGTCGGCGAACGGCCCCTGCCAGCCGCCGAGGAAGAGCACGGTGGTCAGCGCGGCGATCACCACGATGCCGGCGTACTCGGCGAGCAGGAAGAAGGCGAACCGCAGGCCGGTGTACTCGGTCATGTACCCGAAGACCAGTTCGGAGTCGGCGACCGGCATGTCGAACGGGGGCCGCCGGATCTCGGCCAGCCCGGCCACGAAGAACACGATCATGGCGGGCGCCTGCCAAAGCAGCCACCAGGGCTGCCACGCCTCGACGATGCCGGACAGGCTCAACGTGCCGGCCGCCATCGCCACCGAGGCGGCGGCCAGCACCAGCGGCAGTTCGTAGCCGAGCAACTGGGCCGCCCCGCGCAGGCCGCCCAGCAGGCTGTACTTGTTGGCCGACGCCCAGGCGGACATCAGCACCGCGAGCACGCCGATGCCGACCACGGCCAGGACGAAGAACAGGCCCACGTCCAACGGCTGCCCGACCAGCCCGCCCGGCCCGAGCGGGATCACCAGCAGCACCACCAGGTACGGCACCAGCGCGACCACCGGGGCCAGCCGGAACACGGCCCGGTCCGCCGCCCGGGGCGTGACGTCCTCCTTCTGCACGAACTTGACGCCGTCGGCGATCAGTTGCGCCCAGCCGTGGAAGCCACCGGCGTACATCGGGCCGAGCCGGCCCTGCATGTGCGCCATCACCTTGTGCTCGACCTGCCCGACCAGCAACGGCAGGGTGAGGAAGGCGACCACGACGCCACCCACCCGGATGAGCAGTTCCAGCCAGAGCGGCATCAGCCCGCACCCCCCTCCGGCGCGGCCGGGCGCTCCCGGGGCGGACGCTCGCGGGGCGGGCGCGGCGGACGTGCGGGGCGCTCACCCGCGCCGGCCGCCCCACCCGGCGTGGGGACGACCCCCCACTCGCCGGGAGCGGGTACGCCCGGCGGCCGGATCGGGCGGCGACCGCCACCCGCCTCCGACTCGCCCGGTTCCTTCGCGCCGGGCCACGGCTTGGCCACCCGGGAGGCGAGGACGAACTCCTTGCGCAGCGGGTGCCCCTCGAAACCCGGCGGCAGCAGCAGCGGGCGCAGTCCGGCGTGGCCGGTGAAGGCGAGGCCGAACATCTCGTGGGTCTCCCGCTCGTGCCAGGCCGCGCCGGGATAGAGGTCGACCACCGAGTCGACCGTCGGCGTCTCCCGGGGTACCCGGGTCCGCAGCAGGAGCCCGTGCCGGTGCCGGGTCGACCAGAGGTGCACCACCACGTCGAACCCGCCGGCCAGTTCGTCCACCGCCGAGAGCCAGTCGAAGAAGTCGCAGCCCAGCTCGGCGTCGTCCCGGGCCGCGCGCACCGCGTCCCGCCAGCTCGCCAGGGGTACGTCGACCGTCGGGCGGGCGTACCCCTGACCGCCGGAGACCGAGGCGGTGACGTCGACGGGCGCGAGGAGCGCCACCACTCGTTGGCCGACCTCTTCCGGAGTCATGTCGCTGATCCTATGGCCCACACGGCCCCGTGCCGCAGGGCTACGTTCCGTCACGCGCATCGTCGGCGCTCCTGCGTCATCTCGACAGGCAGCTCGACCCACCCCGGCCAGGAACGACCACGACGGCACGCCGGCCCGGAACATGACACACGCGCCCTTTCGATCTGCCCCACCGGTGAGACCGCCGGGCCATGCAGCAACGGCCCAGCAGCCCCGGGCCGACCCCACCGTTCGACGGCCCTCGTTCCCGTGGACCCCGTCGACCCCGGTGGTCTGTCGAGCCGGGCCCCATCAGCGCGTCGAGGACGACGAGCTGCCCCGTCTATCGGGGCAGCTCGAAAGGAAGGGCAACACCACTGCCCTGCCAGGTCGCCACCGGCCGCGCGTCGTCGGGCGACCGGGTGACCCGGGCCGGAACTCCGGCGTACCGGGGCGGGGCGGGGCAGAATCGTCGACGTGCGCGCCGTGACCGTCACTCCCGGAGTCCCCGGTTCGCTGCGGCTGGTGGACGACCATCCCGAGCCGAGCAGCGAGGAGGGGGCCATCCTGGTGCAGGCGCTGGCGGTGGGCGTCTGCGGCACCGACCACGAGATCATCGAGGGCGCGTACGGCGAGGCCCCGCCCGGCGAGCGGGACCTGGTCCTCGGGCACGAGTCCCTGGGCCGGGTACTGGAGGACCACACCGGCACGCTGCAACCGGGCGACCTGGTGGCCGGCATCGTCCGGCACCCCGATCCGGTGCCCTGTCCGAACTGCGCGGTCGACGAGTGGGACATGTGCCGCAACGGGCAGTACACCGAGCACGGCATCAAGGCGCTGCCCGGGTTCGCCCGGGAGCGGTGGCGGGTGCAGCCCCGCTACGCCGTCGGCCTGGACTCGGCCCTGGCCGAGGTGGGGATGCTGCTCGAACCGACCAGCGTGGTGGCGAAGGCCTGGGACCACATCGACCGGATCGGCGCCCGCGCCGAGTGGCAGCCCCGGACCGCGTTGATCACGGGCGCCGGGCCGATCGGCCTGCTGGCCGCGCTGCTCGCCAGCCAGCGGGGGCTTGAGGTACACGTGCTCGACCGGACCGAGTCCGGGCCGAAACCGGCGCTGGCCGCGGCCCTCGGCGCGACCTACCACAGCGAGCCGGTCGACCAGTTCGGCTTCGAGCCGGACGTGGTGGTCGAGTGCACCGGAGCACCGGTGGTGGTGCTGGAGGCGATGTGCAAGGCGGCGCCGACCGGCATCGTCTGCCTGACCGGGGTCTCCAGCGGCGGCCGGAAGATCGACTTCGACGCCGGGGCGCTCAACCGCTCCCTGGTCCTGGAGAACAACGTGGTCTTCGGCTCGGTGAACGCCAACCGGCGGCACTGGGACCTGGCCGCCGAGGCGCTGACCCGCGCCGACCAGGGCTGGCTCGCCTCGCTGATCAGCCGGCGGGTGCCGGTGGACTCCTACACCGACGCGTACACGCCGGGACCGGACGACATCAAGGTGGTGCTGGAGTTCGCCCGCTGACCGGCCGACAGTCGTCGCGGCACCGGTAACCGACCGCGCTCCGGCGACACAGACATGGGTATGAGGGACGCCGACAACCGGGGGACGGACTGGTTCCGCGGGCTCTACGCACGACATTTTCCGGACGTCGTCCGCTACGGTCTGCGCCGGCTCGACGGCATGGCAGCGGCCGAGGAACTCGCCCAGGAGGTGTTCCTCGTGGCGTGGCGACGGCGCTGGGAGGTGCCGGCCCGGACGCTGCCCTGGCTCTACGGGGTGGCCCGTCGCCTGCTGGCCAACCACTGGCGGGCCCAGCGCGTCGTGCCACCCTCGGCGGAGCTGACCGAGATGGTCGAGCTGGACCGGCAGGACGGCGTCGTACGGCTGATGGACGTCCGCACGGCGCTCGGCCGCCTCTCCGACGACGATCAGGAGATCCTCCGGCTGGTGGGGTGGGAGCAACTCTCGCCGAGCGAGGCGGCGCTGGTGCTGGGCTGCCTTCCGGCCACGGCCAAGGTGCGGTTGCACCGGGCCCGACGGCGACTCACCGAACTGTTACGGGAGCGCCCCGAACAGGCGTCGACGGTCAACAGCGAGCTGGGAGGGGTGCGATGAGCAGGCGGGTACGGGACATGCTGGCGGCTGCCGACCCGGCGCGCGGGGTCGAGGTGGGACCGGGTGACGTGGAGGCGCTGCTGGACCGCGCCGGCACGGACGTCACCTCGTACGCCCCGGTCGCACCGGCCCGGTCGCGGGCGTCCCTGCTGGTACCCGTCGGGGCGTTTGCTCTGGTCCTGGTCGCGACGGCAGCGGTCGCGGCGCTGCGGCCGTCGGCCGCCGGGCCCACCCTGGGCACCCCCGACGCGCCGCCGGAGCCCACGGCCGTCGCGGCGCCGTGCCTGGCGGCGGTCGCCGACCGGGTACGGGCCACCTCGTACGACGGGCGGACCGGCAGGTACGAGTACCTGCGGGTGGCGGCACCGAGCGGGTCGATGGTCGAGATGCCGGGGCACGGCGGGCGCTTCGCCTCGGTGCGGTACCCCGGGGAGACCGAGCGGTGGCTCGCGGCGGACGGCTCGGGACGGCTCCGCGTGGTCCGTGGTGAACCGGAGTACCAGGACGCCGAGTCGGAGGAGTACTTCGCGGCGAACCCGGACATGCGGCCCCGGCCCGGAACGGAGACGACGGAGCTGGGACCGGGCGACCTGGAGCTGACCGCGCTGCCGGCCGCCGACCCGGCGGCCCTGGCGCAGGCGCTGTACCAGCCCCGGGAGAACGGCCCGTCGCAGGTGCTGGTCAACGTCGCCGACCTGAACCGGCAGTGGATCCTGGACGCCGCGCACCGGGTCGCCGTCCTGCGGTTGCTCGCCGCGACGGACGGAACGGTGTGCCGGGGTGAGCAGACGGACCCGGCGGGCCGGACCGGCGTCGTGGTCTCGGCCGACCGGGGTCGGGGCCCCCGGCCGAGCCCCGGCGACCACGGTCGCGAGTACCTGCTCTTCGAGCCGGAGACCGGCGAGCTGCTGGCCGCCGGCGGCCAGGCCGGTCCCACCGGGGCCGTGGACTGGTCGACCCGCTACCTCGACCGAGCCCGCACGGACACGCTCGGCTGACGCCCGGCACAGGTGTGAGGAAGGGCCCCTTGTACAACAGAAAGCGTTAAGAGGGGCCCTTCCTTGCACCGGGGTCAGATGCCGGGGAGACGGCCGTTGCGGAAGACGTCGACGAAGAGCTGGTGGTCCTCGCGGGCCCGCAGGCCGTACGCGTGGGCGAACTCCACCAGGTGCCCGACGAAGCCGGCGTGGTCGGCCTCCACCGCCGCCACGATCGCCTCCTCGGTCGAGTAGTCGACCAGGTCGTGGCTGGACTCGTCGTCGGCGACCGAGTGCATCCGGGCCACCGCCCGACCGAGGTCGGCCAGCACCCCGGCCAGTTCCTCGGGCTCGTTGACGTCGGCCCAGTCCAGGTCGGCCGCGTACGGGGAGACCTCGGCGACGAGTTGGCCCACCCCGTCCAGTTCGGTGTAGCCCAGCCACGGGTCGGCGTGCGCCTGCAACGCGCGCTGCGACTCGGCCGTCCGGTGGCCCTGGTGCCGGAAGTACTCGCGGACGCCCTGGTCGGTGACGTGCCGGGCCACGGCGGGCACCTGGGCCTGCTTCATGTAGATGACGACGTCGTTCTCCAGCGCCTCGGTGTGCCCCTCCAGCAGGAGGTTGTACGAGGGCAGCCCGGCCGAGCCGATGCCCACGCCCTTGCGCAGCACCACGTCCTTGATGTGGGTGGCGACCGGGCGGAGCTGGGCGCTGGAGGGGGGCAGCGTGCCGAGGTAGTCCTCGAAGGCCGCGCAGACCTTCTTGCGGGTGTCCGCGTCGATCTCGAAGACCCCGTCGCGCAGCGCGAACCGGCGCTCGTAGTTGTCAATCGTGGTCTGCTGCTTGAGCAGGTCGACCCGGGTGTTGAGCCGGGCCTCCTGGAGCACCCGGCGCAGCACGCCGTCGGCGTTGTCCAGGGTGATCGAGCCGATCGCGTCGTCCCCGCCGCGCGCGATGGCCCCCAACTCGGTCAGGTACGCCTCGGCGAACCCGGCGACCAGGTCGCTGATCGCCTGGTCGGAGAGCGCCTTGGCGTACCCGATCAGGGCCACGCTGGCGGCGAACCGCTTCAGATCCCAGGTGAACGGCCCGACGTACGCCTCGTCGAAGTCGTTGACGTTGAAGACCAGGTGCCCGTCGGCGTTCATGTACGTGCCGAAGTTCTCCGCGTGCAGGTCGCCGTGGATCCACACCCGGCTGGTCCGGTCGTCGAGGAACCGGTCGTCGGCGAAGTCGCCACGCTGGTCGGCGTAGAAGAGCGCGGCACTGCCCCGGTAGAACGCGAACGGGGAGGCGGCCATCTTCCGGAACTTGCGCCGGAACGCCGCCGGATCGAGCGCCATCGACGTACCGAATTCCTCGGTGAGGACGTCGATGATGTGGGCGGACCGTTGATCAACTGAGTGGTTCATGGCCGGCAAGATTAGCCCCTGCGCGCCATCCCACCCGTCAACCGCGCCCTCGCGCGCCCCTCAGCCCCGGGGGTGGGTCCAGCCGACGAAGCGCTCGGTCAGGTCGACCGGCGGCACATCCCCGTCGAGCTGGGCGAGGTGCTCGGCGGCCTCGACCTGGAGCGCGGCCAGGTGACTCGTCAACGCCGCCCGGTCGCTCCGGTACTCGCCGAGCAGCCGCAGCTTCGCCGCCGAACACGGCCAGGCGATCCCGCAGACCCGGCAACGCCAGGTGGGCCGGCTCGGCAGATGCTCCCGCCCCCTCATACCGACAGCTTCGCGCCACGGGGGCGTCGGGCCGGGCGGCGGGTAGCCGGGACGGGTGGGCCGGGCGTGACCCACCGCAACCCCTCGCGCCGCACGTACAGCTCGCGCTTGGCGACCGCCTCGCCCCGGACGTCCAGCTCGTACCCCTCGATCCAGGTCCAACCGTGGTACGTGTGCCGGTCGGCCAGGTGCCGGATCACCCGTACCACGATCGGCCGGACGAACTGCACGCTCGCGGCGCGGGTCAGGTGCAGCAGGTCGCCGGCCCTGATCGGGCGCTCTGTCGTCACCAGCGACCCCCGTTCCGGGGCCGGCCCGACACCCGCCCGGCCGATCGCGAGCTGAACCGATCCGGGCACGGCGCCAGCAGGCCACACGAGCAGCGCCGCCAGAACGACCGCCACGTCCGCCGGCGGGCGGGACCGATCGGTACGAGTGGTGAGTGTTGGTTCGTTCGCATGACCTCAGCATCAGCTAGGACCAGTCGTGCGTCAAGTACCCGGGACGAGTGGTCGCTTGACCAGTTGACACGCGACCGGTGGTCGTCTTTCTAACGTCAGGCCATGACGCGGCTTCGACTGATGGGCACGCACGAGATCCGCGTGCGCCTGGGCGGCATCAGCCGGCAGCGCGTCTACGAGTTGACGATGCGCCGAAACTTCCCCGAGCCGGTCGCCGAACTGGCACAGGGCAAGGTGTGGCTCGCGGACGACGTCGAGCGCTGGATCACCGAACACCGCCGCGAACTCGCCGACACCGAAGGCGACACCTGACCCACGAAGTGGCGACTTTTGGGGCGCATCGGGCGGGTTGAGGTCGGCTCTGAGAGATCTTGGAACGAAACGGCCCCTCCGGGGGCCGAAATCTTCCAAGGTCTTCTACTGAGGCGATCTGGGCGGGCCAGCGAGGGGCGCATTGCGCTGATATGACCGCATTCACCCCTGTGCAGGGTCACCCGGCCCGCAGACGTACAGGCGTTGGCGAGGGCTGCTTCGTTGTTGTGGTGGTCTCGAGAGGTGTTGGTGGGGACGATTTCCCTGAAGTTGCGCCCACAGTGGTGACGGGAGGGGACGCTGGACGCCGCTCAGCGTCACAGCCGCTAGCTCGTCGGGGGGCGGACCGGTGGGGCGGTGAGGGAGTCGACCGGGCGGGGCGGGGCCGCCTCGACCGCGCTGACGTCGGCCGTCGGGGCGAGCTGGTCGGGGCGGGAGACCCCGCCGAGGCCGGACTGCTCGGCGGCGATCTTTTCCTGGAGGCGGAGGATGCCGTGCAGCAGCGCCTCCGGCCGGGGCGGGCAGCCGGGGACGTAGACGTCCACCGGGATGAGCTGGTCGACGCCCTTGGTCACCGAGTACGAGTCCCAGTAGGGGCCGCCGCAGTTGGAGCAGGCGCCGAACGAGATGACGTACTTCGGCTCGGGCATCTGGTCGTAGAGCCGCTTGATCGCCGGGGCCATCTTGTCGGTGACCGTCCCGGAGACCACCATCAGGTCGGCCTGGCGGGGGCCGTGGGCGAACGGGATCACGCCGAGCCGGATGAAGTCGTGGCGGCCCATGCTGGTCGCGATAAACTCGATGGCGCAGCAGGCCAGGCCGAAGTTGAACACCCAGAGCGAGTAGCGGCGACCCCAGTTCAGCACGAACCGGATCGGCTCGCCGAGCACCTGCGGCAGTTGCACGGACCCACCCCCTCTGCTGTCCCCGCCCGACAGTGAACCACAACCGACGCGGCCAGTAGACCGACGCGGTCAGTAGGTGGGGCGTTGCAGCAGGCCGACGAAGCCGGCCAGGAGCCGTTCCCGCAGCGCGGGCGGGGCCGCGTCCAACAGCGTGTTCACCGTGGCCATCCGCTCCGGCAGGACCGGCCCGGCCCCGCCCGCGTCACCGCCGAGTCCGAGGCCGGCGGCGAGGCCGGCGAGCAGGTCGGGGGTGAGGGCGTCCGGGGTGAGCGTGCCGACGAGGGCGAGCAGGTCGGCGGGGAGCCGGACCGGGCCGGCGGCCCGCGTCGCCGCCACCGCGTCGGCCAGGTCCGGGCCGAACGCGGGCACCGTCGGGGCCACCGCCGCGGTGACCGTCAGGTGGACGCTGGCCGGCAGGTCGCCGTACCGGAACTGGGGTTGGGTGTGCCAGCCGCGCGCGGTCAGCTCGTCGACCAGGGTGAACAGGTCCACCTCCGGGTCGGTGCTGGTGAAGCAGACGACGGTGGACTCCGGCTCGGCCAGCAGCCGCAGCCCGTCGACGCCCCGGACCGCGTCGGCCAGCCCGGCCACCGCCGTGCGGGTCCGCTCCGCGAGCGCCAGGTACCCGTCGTCGCCGAGGTGGCGCAGGGTGGCGTACGCGGCGGCGATCGGGCCGCCGGAGCGGGTGGAGGAGATCACCGGGTTGACCATGGTGTACCCGGGCCAGCCGGCGAAGGCGAAGTACTGCGGGGCGCGCAGCGCCGCGTCGCGGTGCAGCAGCACGGAGACCCCCTTCGGGGCGTACGCGTACTTGTGCAGGTCGACCGAGATCGAGGTGACCCCGTCGACGCCGAAGTCGAACGGGGGCACCGGCGCGCCGAGGCGGCGCAGGTACGGCAGGGTCCAGCCGCCGAAGCAGGCGTCCACGTGGCAGCGCACCCCCCGCTGTGCGGCGACCGCGGCGACCGCCCCGACCGGGTCGACGACGCCGTGCGCGTACGAGGGGGCGGAGCAGGCCACCAGGACGGTCTCCGGGCGGATCGCGGCGGCCACGTCGGCCGGGTCCGGGCGCAGCGTCCGCGGCGACACCGGCACCGTGTCCAGCGCCAGCCGCAGGTAGTGCGCCGCCTTGGCGAACGCGGCGTGCGCGGTGACCGGCACCAGCAGCCGGGGCGCGGCCACGTCGGACCGGGCGTCCCGGGCCGCCTTCACGGCCAGGACCAGCGACTCGGTGCCGCCGCTGGTGACGCTGCCGACGACGTCCGGAGCGGTCGTGCCGGGGCCGCCGCCGAGCAGTCGGGCCGCCGCGCCGACCAGCGCGTTCTCCATCGTCAGCAGGGACGGGAAGGCGGTCGGGTCGAGGCCGTTGACGTGTGCGCTGGCCGCGTGCGCGGCGGCGGCCAGGTCGTCCAGCCCGGGTACCGCCGGGTCGTAGACGTAGGCGAAGAGCCGACCGCCGTGGGTGGCCCGGTCCGCCGTGCGCAGCGCGCGTACCTCGGCCAGCACGCGGTCGGCGGGCAGCCCGTGCGCCGGCAGCGCCGACCGCTCCCCGTCGCCCGTCGTCGGCCCGACCGGGCCGCGCACCGCCCCCCTCCGCTCGCTCATCTGTCGCCCTTCCCGTGGCCGGCCGCCTGCTCAACGTCGGCCGGGGTGAGGTGGTAACCCCGCAGCAGGAGGACGGCCGGGCCGACCAGGAGCGCGGGGAGCACGGTGAAGCCGAGCAGGATGCCGAGGCGGGCCGGGTCGGACTGCGCCACCGGGCCGGTGGACGACGACACGTACCCGGAGACCTGGAGCACCAGGCCGTACAGGCCGGGGCCGAGGGCCAGGCCCAGGGTCTCCCCCGCCGTCCACAGGCCGGTGAAGACGCCGGCCTGCCGCCGCCCGGTGCGCGCGGTGTCGTACGCGATGCAGTCGGGGAGCATGGCCAGCGCGAAGACCTGCTGGCCGGCGTACCCGCAGCCGATCAGCGCGACCACCGCGTAGGTCGCCACCGCCGGCAGCACCGGCGCGGCGACCAGCGCGAACGCCCCCACCGCGAAGATCAGCGAGGCGAGGACCAGGCCGGTGAGCTTGCCCAGCCGGGCGCCCACCCGGCTCCACAGCGGCATGACCAGCAGCGCCGGGCCGACGAAGCAGGCGAACAGGACGGTGGGCCCGGTGTCCGGGTCGCGCAGGATGTGCCCGGCGAAGTAGTTGACCCCGGCCAGGATGGTCGCCACCCCGACGGACTGGATCACGAAGCAGAGCAGCAGCGCCCGGAACGCACGGGCCTGGCCGGCCACCGCCAGTTGGGCGCGCAGCGTCGGCTCGCTCTCCGCGACGGCGCCGGTCGGGGCGGACCGGGTGCCGACGAACGCGCCGAGGGCGCCGACCGCGATCAGGCCGGCGACGAAGAGCCCCATCCAGCGGTACCCGGCCAGCCCGTCGCCGCCGGCGGTGACCACCATCGGGGCGAGCGCGCCGGAGACCAGGATGGCCAGCGCGAGGACCGCGATCCGCCAGGTCATCAGCCGGGTACGTTCGGCGTAGTCGCCGGTCAGCTCGGCCGGCATCGCCACGTACGGCACCTGGAAGAAGGCGAACGCGGTGGCGGTGGCGAGGAACGCCAGCGCCACGTACGCCCCGGCGGCCGGGCCGGTGCCGAACGGCCCGGCGAAGATCGCGGCGAAGCAGAGCGCCAGCGCCAGTCCACCGACCAGCAGGTACGGCCGGCGGGCGCCCCAGCGGGAGCGGGTCCGGTCGCTGAGCCGCCCGACCACCGGGTTGAGCAGCACGTCCCACGCCTTCGGCCCGAGCACCAGCAGGGCGGCCACGCCGGCCGCGATGCCCAGGGTGTCGGTCAGGTACGGCAGCAGGAGCAGGCCCGGGACCGTGCCGAAGGCGCCGGTGGCCAGTGAGCCGAGGGCGTACCCGGCGTGCACCTGCCGGGGCAGCGGCCCCGCGCCGGGGGGTGCGGCGGGTGGGCCGGATCGGACCGGCGGCGCATGCATGGTCCCGAATCTTACTCATGTTATGGGCTGCGTCACATCCTCCGGATCGGGCGTCCAGCCGGCCACCGCGATGTCCACCCGGTCCCCGCGCAGCGGGGTGTGCTCCGCCCGCAGCAGGGCCCGCGCCCGCACCTCGTGACCCGGCGGCAGCCGCCCCGTTGAGGTGACCACCCGGTGCCAGGACACCGCGCTGCCGTACCGGGCCATGATCGAGCCGACCAGTCGGGCCGAGTTCCGCCCGGACCGGTCGGCGAGGGCGTCGGCCACCGCGCCGTAGGACATCACCCGTCCCGGCGGGATCCGCTCGACGAGGTCGAGCACCGCCTCCACGTACTCCTCAGGGGTCACGACCGGCCAGGATATGGGAGCCCGAGCCGGCGCGCCGACAGCCAACACGCAGAATGGGCGGGTGCGGGAAGCAGTCACGACGGCCCGGCGGATCGTCGTCAAGATCGGATCATCCTCGTTGACCACGGCGTCGGGCGGGCTGGCCGACGACCGGGTGGAGGCCCTGGTCGACGCGCTCGGCGGGCGGGCCGCGCAGGGGCGCGAGGTGGTCCTGGTCTCCTCCGGCGCGATCGCCGCCGGGCTCGCCCCGCTCGGCCTGCCCCGCCGCCCGCGTGACCTGGCCACCCAGCAGGCCGCCGCCAGCGTCGGGCAGGGCCTGCTGATCGGCCGGTACGCGGCCAGCTTCGCCCGGCACGGGCTGACCGTCGGCCAGGTGCTGCTCACCGTCGACGACGTGACCCGGCGGGCGCACTACCGCAACGCGTACCGGACCCTGCGCAAGCTGCTCGACCTGCGGGCGGTGCCGATCGTCAACGAGAACGACACGGTCGCCACCGAGGAGATCCGCTTCGGCGACAACGACCGGCTGGCCGCCCTGGTCGCCGCCCTGGTCCACGCCGACCTGCTGGTGCTCCTCTCCGACGTCGACGCCCTCTGGACCGGCGACCCGAGCCGGCCCGAGTCGACCCGGATCGCCGAGGTCCGCGACGAGCGGGACCTGGCCGGGGTCAGCGTCGGCGGCGCGGGCCGGGCCGGCGTCGGCACCGGCGGCATGGTCACCAAGGTCGAGGCGGCCCGGATCGCCACCGGCTTCGGCATCCCGGTGGTGCTCACCGCCGCGCCGCTGGCCCCGGCCGCGCTGGCCGGTGAGCCGGTCGGCACCCTCTTCCACCCGGTCCGCCGGCGCCCCACCGCCCGCCTCTTCTGGCTGGCCCACGCCACCAGTCCCCGGGGCCGGCTGCACCTGGACCCGGGGGCGGTGCAGGCCGTGGTCGGCCGGCGCAAGTCGCTGCTGCCCGCCGGGATCACCGCCGTGGACGGGGCGTTCACCGCCGGCGACCCGGTCGACCTGGTGGACACCTCCGGCGCCCCGGTCGCCCGGGGCCTGGTCAACTACGACGCGATCGAGTTGCCCGGCCTGCTCGGCCGCTCCACCGCCGACCTCGCCGCCGCCCTCGGCCCGGCGTACGAGCGCGAGGTCGTCCACCGCGACGACCTGGTACTGCTGTAAGGAAGGGCCCCCTGTTAACGCATTCTGTTGTACAGGGGCCCCTTCCTAACACCCGTCCCCGATGAACACGTTGAGGAGTTGCAGGATGAGCGTCACGGAGCAGGCCCGGCGGGCCCGGGAGGCGGCCGGCGCGCTGGCCGTCGCGACGCGTACCGCCAAGGACGCCGCGCTGCACGCGATGGCCGACGCCCTGGTGGCGCGTACCCCGGAGATCCTGACCGCGAACGCGGCGGACCTGGTGGCCGGGCACGAGGCCGGCCTCTCCGCGGCCATCCTGGACCGGCTGAAGCTGGACGAGGGCCGGGTCGCCGGGATCGCCGAGGCGCTGCGGCAGATGGCCGCCCTGCCCGACCCGGTCGGCGAGGTGGTCCGGGGCTCGACCCTGCCCAACGGGTTGGAGCTGCGGCAGATCCGGGTGCCGTTCGGGGTGGTCGGGATCATCTACGAGGCCCGCCCGAACGTGACGGTGGACGCCGCCGGGATCTGCCTCAAGTCGGGCAACGCGGCGCTGCTGCGCGGCTCCTCCTCGGCGGCGCACTCGAACGCGGCGCTGGTCGCGGTGCTGCGCGACGCGGTCGCCGGGGCCGGGCTGCCGGCCGACGCGGTGCAGTTGCTCGACGCCTCCAGCCGGGACTCGGTCAAGGAGCTGATGCGGGCCCGGGGCCTGGTCGACGTGCTGATCCCGCGCGGCGGGGCGTCGCTGATCAGGACCGTGGTCGAGGAGTCCACGGTGCCGGTGATCGAGACCGGGGTGGGCAACTGCCACGTGTACGTGGACGCCGCCGCCGACCTGGCCAAGGCGGTCGCGATCACCCTGAACGCCAAGACCCAGCGGCTGTCGACCTGCAACACCGCCGAGTCGCTGCTGGTGCACGCCGACGTCGCCGACGCCTTCCTGCCGGCGGTGCTGGCCGCGTTCGCCGATGCCGGGGTCACCGTGCACGGCGACGAGCGGGTGGCCGCGCACTCCGACGCGGTGGTCGCCGCCACCGAGGAGGACTACGGCACCGAGTACCTCTCGGCCGACATCGCGGTCGCCGTCGTCGACTCGCTCGACGCCGCCATCGCCCACGTCAACCGGTACGGCACCGGGCACACCGAGGCGATCGTCACCGACTCGCAGTCGGCGGCCCGGGAGTTCGTGGCCCGGGTCGACTCGGCGGCGGTGATGGTGAACGCCTCGACCCGGTTCACCGACGGCGGGGAGTTCGGCTTCGGCGCCGAGATCGGCATCTCCACGCAGAAGCTGCACGCCCGGGGGCCGATGGGCCTGCCCGAGCTGACCAGCACCAAGTACGTCGTCACCGGCGACGGCCACCTGCGCGGCTGAGCCGCGGCAGCCGGGCGGGGCGGCGCGGCCCTTCGACGCCGCCCCCTCCCGACGCAGCCCTCCGACGCCACCCCCGCCCGGCGCGCCACTACCCGAATCACGGCCCGAGCGCTGTCAATTCGCCGACACCTTTTCGCGGCATTTGATGATCAAATATGGCGATGATCACCCCCACGCCCCTCATGGGCATCGTGACCGGTTACTGGGCCTTCAAGACACTCGCCGCCGCCGTGGAACTCGACCTCTTCGGCCGCCTCGCCGGGCAACGTGTGATCACCCGCCAGCAGGCCGAGAAGGAACTCGGCATCCCGGAGCGCCCCGCCGACCTGCTGCTCGCCGCGTGCGCCTCGCTGGGCCTGCTGGAGCGGTCCGGCGACGGGTACCGCAACACCGAACTGGCCGAACGCTTCCTCGTCCCCGGGCAGCCGCACTACTTCGGCGGGCAGGTGCGCTACTGCGACGAGCGCACCTACCTGCCCTGGCACCGGATCACCGAGGCGCTGCGCAGCGACAAGCCGCTCACCTGGGACCCGGCCAGCCAGGACTCCCTGTTCAGCGACGTCGACGAGGGCATGCTCACGCTGTTCTGGGAGGCGATGTACTCCACCTCCAGCTTCACCGCGCGGGCGCTCGGCGAGGCGTACGACTTCGGCGCGCACCGGCGGCTGCTCGACGTGGGCGGCGGCGCGGGCGCCTTCCCGATCGAGCTGTGCCGGCGGTACCCGCAGCTCCGGGCGACCATCTTCGACCTGCCGCACGTCGGCGCGCTCGCCGAGGCCAAGATCTCCGCAGCCGGCCTCGCCGACCGGATCGGTACCGCCGGCGGGAACTTCCTCACCGACCCGGCGCTGCCGGACGGCCACGACGTGATCCTGCTCAGCATGATCCTGCACGACTGGGACGAGGCGCAGAACCGGTCGATCCTCGCCAAGTGCCACGCCGCCCTGCCCTCCGGCGGGGCGATCGTCATCTCCGAACTGCTGCTCAACGACGAGCGGACCGGGCCGGCGTCAGCCGCCCTGATGGGGCTGAACATGCTGGTCGAGACGGAGGGGGGCCGGAACTACTCCGGCGCCGAGTACGGCGCGTGGCTGACCGACGCCGGCTTCACCGACGTCCGCACGATCGCGTTCGACGCGCCGGGGGCCAACGGCGCGGTGGTGGCCCGCCGCCCGTGAGCCACCCGGCACGCCGGTGAGCACCCGTCCGGGGTCCGGTCCTTCTCACCGGGCCCCGGACGGCCCGCACCGGCACGCCCCCGGCCCGGTCAGCGGCAGGCGCGGAGGACGGCCAGGGTGGTGTGCACGTCGAAGTGGTGGCCGTCGTCGCTCTCCCAGCCACCGTCGGCGCGCTGGGTCTCGCCGAGCCGGCGGCGGGCCGCGACCAGCAGCCAGTCCAGGTCGTCCAGGCCGACCCGGCGCAGGGTGGCGGCCATCCAGGCGACGTCGGCCGGGGACATCTCCGGCAGCCGTTCCGCGAGCGCCGCCCGGATCCGGGCCGCCTCGTCGACCATCCGTTGGCGGTGCAGCACGGCCGCGCTGAGCCAGCCGGCGGCCAGGTAGGACGGCCAGCTTCCGTCGGGCGCGAGCCGGCCGGCGAGGGCCTGGGCGGCGGCCTGCACCACCCCGGCGTACGCGCCGCCGACCCGGTCGTCGAGCGGCCCGGCGGCCCGCGCGTCCAGCCCGGCCACGGTCAGCCAGAAGGCGGCGTCGGCGGTGAGGTAGAGCCGGGCCTCGGGATCGCCCGGCCGGGCCCACTCGGGGGCGGCGTCGGCCAGCGCCGGATCCTCCTCCCAGCAGCCGTCGGGCAGTTGCCGGGCGACCAGCCAGTCCAGTGCCCGGCGGGCGGCCGGACGGCCGAGCGCGCCGAGGTCGTCCAGTTCGGTCAGCCGGAAGCAGGTCGCCTCCACCGAGGCGGTGGCCCCGTCGCGTACCGCCGGCCAGCCTCCCTCGGGGAGCTGGCCGGTCTCCGCGCTGTCGAGCAGGTCCGGTGGCGGGGCGGTGCCGGTGCGCAGCCAGGAGAGCCGGGCACGGTCCACCACGTCCCCGTGCGCCACGACGAACCCCACTGCGGCGTTCAAGTCGACCACGCCGGCCACGCTACCGGCGCAAACGTGATCACGCCTCGGTAGCTCGTGGGAACGGCAAAGGCCCGTTCACCGGATCGACGACGGTGAACGGGCCCCGCTACCGGTCTCAGTACGTGGGCAGGGACGGATCGACCTGCTTGATCCAGGACAGGATGCCGCCCTGGACGTGCACCGCGTCCCGGAACCCGGCGGCCTTCAGCGCGGCGAGCGCCTCGGCGGACCGGATGCCGGACTTGCAGTGCAGGACGACCTGCTTGTCCTGCGGGATCCGGGCCAGCGCCTCGCCGGAGAGGATCTCGCCCTTGGGGATCAGCGTGGCGCCGGGGATCGAGACGATCTCGTACTCGTTCGGCTCCCGGACGTCGACCAGGAAGACGTCCTTCCCGGCGTCCTGCCACTCCTTCAGCTCCGCCACGGTGATGGTCGAGTCGACCGTCGCCTCCTGGGCCTCCACCGAGACCGCGCCGCAGAAGTCCTCGTAGTCCTCCAGCAGGTCGGTCAGGGTGGCGTTCTCCCCGCAGAGCACGCAGTTCGGGTCCTTCCGAACCTTGATCTTGCGGTAGCTCATCTCCAGGGCGTCGTAGACCATCAGCCGGCCGACCAGCGGCTCACCGATGCCGGCCAGCAGCTTGATCGCCTCGTTGACCTGGATCGAGCCGATGGAGGCGCAGAGCACGCCGAGCACGCCGCCCTCGGCGCAGGAGGGGACCATGCCGGGCGGCGGGGGCTCCGGGTACAGGCAGCGGTAGCAGGGGCCGTGCTCGGCCCAGAACACCGACGCCTGGCCGTCGAACCGGTAGATCGACCCCCAGACGTACGGCTTGCCGAGCAGCACCGCCGCGTCGTTGACCATGTACCGGGTGGCGAAGTTGTCGGTGCCGTCCACGATCAGGTCGTACCGGGAGAAGATCTCCCGGACGTTCTCCCGGTCCAGCGCGGTGTTGTGGATCTCGACGGTGACCAGCGGGTTGATCTCGCGGATCGACGCGGCGGCCGACTCGGCCTTGGACCGGCCGACGTCGGAGACGCCGTGGATGATCTGCCGCTGGAGGTTGGACTCGTCGACGGTGTCGAAGTCGATGATGCCGAGCGTCCCGACCCCGGCGGCGGCCAGGTACAGCAGCGCCGGCGAGCCGAGACCGCCCGCGCCCACACAGAGCACCCGGGCGTTCTTCAGCCGCTTCTGCCCCACCACCCCGACATCCGGGATGATCAGGTGGCGCGAGTAGCGCTGGATCTCGTCAACGGTCAGCTCGGCGGCGGGCTCGACGAGCGGGGGCAACGACACGGTGGACTCCCCGGGATCGGCGTGGGTGTGCCGCGCCATTGTTGCTCGCCGGGGCGGGGCTCGGCCATGAGCAGGGACACGTCGCCCGACATGCGGGAGCGGGAATAACCGCCGGGCCCGTCCGGCCGGCTCAGATACCGGGTACCGGGGCACCGGCGTACCGCGCCCCGTCGAGGTACGGCCAGGCGTTCGCGACGCACCCGTCCAGCCCGTACGTCTGCTGCTGCATCACCGGCGCCGGGCGGCCCGGCCCCGGGCAGGTCTCGTGCCCGAGCCCGAACTCGTGCCCCACCTCGTGGTTGACCACGTACGCCCGGTAGGCCGCCAGCGGGGCACCGTAGTCCGGTACCGCCTCCTGCCAGCGGGCCAGGTTGACGATCACCTGCCCGGGGAGCCGGCAGGAGGTGTACCGCTCGGTGCTCAGCCCGCCGAGCGCGCACATCCGTTCCGAGGTGACCGGGGTGGCCAGGTAGACGGTGAAGTCCGCCTCGGCCGCGTCGGCGACCCGCTGCACCCGCAGGGTGCCCGAGGCGATCCAGCTCCGTGGGTCACCCAGCACCGCGTCGACCGTGGCGGCGAAGGCCGCGACGTCCTGGCCCGTGCCCTGCTCGACGGCCACCCGGTACCGGTGGACCGGGCCGTCGCCACCCCGCACCGGCGACTCGCCCCCGGCGGTGACGAAGCCGCCGGCCCCGGCGGTCGGCGTCACCGGCGGTGGGCTCCGCTCCCCCTGGTCGCCCCGGCCGTCCCGTTCCCCCCGGCCGTCCCGTTCCCCCTGGCCGCCCTGCTCACCCTGGCTGTCCCGGGCACCGCCCCCGTGGCCACGCCCCGTGCGGTGCTCCGGCGTCGGGTCGGCCGACCCGAGGTGGTCGGGGCCACCGAACGGGCCGGTGAGCACCACCGCCGCGAGCAGCACCGCCCCGGACAGGATCGCGAACCGCCACCGGCGACGCCGGCCGGCCGGACCAACAGAAGGGGACGTGTCATCCACAACGCCAGCATCACACGCCTTTCGGACGCCGAGCCTCCATCTCCTCGAAAGCGTGAAAAAGGTTCGGCTATCCCGGGACGGCGTCCCGGTTCCGGCCTCAGAGCCGGGGGCCGGCGTACCGTCGCCCGTCCCGGTACGGCCAGGGGTTGGCGACACAGCCCCGCAGGAAGAGCGTCTGCTGCATCATCACCGGGGCCGGACGGCCGGCACCGGGGCAGCGTTCGTGCCGGTACCCCAGCTCGTGCCCCACCTCGTGGTTGACCACGTACGTCCGGTACACCGCGAGCGGCACCTCGGCCCGGACGTAGTGCGGCACCGACGTCCGCCACCGGTCCAGGTTGATGATCACCCTGCCGACCGCCCGGCAGGACGTGTACGGGCGGCCACCCACCCGGATGTCCACCCCTCCCGCCGCGCACATCCGGCCGGCGGTCCGCGCGGTGGCCAGGTACACCGTGAAGTCGTACGGGCCGGAGCCGGGGACCTGCCGCAGCCGCAGCCGGCCACCGTCCACCCAGCTACCCGGCCCGGCCAGCGCCGCGTGCACGGCGTCGGCGAAGGCGGTCACCTCCTCGCCGGACCCGCGCTCCACCGCCACCCGGTACCGCCGCAGGTCACCGGCGCGGCCGAGCACCGGCCCGGTCCGCCCGTCGTACCCGAAGGTGCCCCGCCCGGCCGAGGGCGCCGCGCCGGGCAGCCGCAGCACGGGCCCGGCGTCCTGGGCGGCGACGAACCCCGGTGCCGCCCCCGCGCCCGGCCCGCCCGGGGTGACCCCGCCCTCCGACGGGCCGGCGGGACGCCCGCTGGCCGGGCCGGAGAGATCGCCGCCCGACGGACCGGGGGCGGCGGGCGGCGGCAGCGGTGCCGAGAGCAGGCGGGGCAGCGCCGCCGTGGGTGACCCGACAGCGGTGTCCGGCGTCGCGGTGCGGGGCGCCGCCGACCCGGCACCCGGCACGGGCCGGTCCACGACCACCAGGACCGCCGCCCCGAGCGCCAGGGCCAGGCCGACCAGCCGCACGGGCGCGAACGCCCGGCGGTTCCGCCGGGCCGGGACGGAACCGCCGGTCGGCACCGGTCCAGCGCCGGAACCGCTGGTCGGAGCGGGTTCAGCGGGGGAACGTCGGGTGACGGAGAGCACCCGGTCAGGGTGCCACGTCGGACCGGCCGTTCGTCCGCTGCGACTCGCCGAGCAGCCCCAGGACCGCGCGGGCGACCGTACGCGGCACCTCCAACTGCGCCACGTGACCGACGCCGTCGAGCATCAACAGCCGACTGTCCGGGATGGCCCGGGCCGCCTGCGGGGCCACCCGGACATCGACCAGCCGGTCCTGCCGGCCGCCGACCACCAGCGTCGGCGCGGTCACCGCGCCGGCCAACCGCCACAGCGAGTCCGGGCCGGGCAGGTACGACCGCAGGAAACTGGAGACCAGGCCCCGGAACGTCCGGACGTACGCGGCGGCGTAGTGGTCCGCCTCGTACCGGACCCGGATCTCCTCCAGCGCCTCCGCCCGCCGCTGCTCGCTGATCCGGCTCAGGTCGGCCACGCACGCCGCCATCACCTGCTCCGCCATCACCTCGGGGGCGAGTTGGGCCAGCCGCCAGGCGACCAGCCGCTCCCCGCGCGGGATGGCCAGCACCGGCAGCATCCGCCCCTGCAACGAGCGGCGGAAGTCGAGGAAGGGCAGCGCCGGGGAGATCAACGTCAGGGTGCGTACCAGGTCCGGCCGCAGCGCCGCCACCCGCACCGCGACCGCACCGCCCAGCGAGTTGCCGAACAGGTGCACCGGCCCCCGGTCGGTGTGCTCGATCCAGCGCACCGTCAGGTCGGCGAAGGACGCGACGGTGTACCGCCGCCCCGGCTCGCTGCGCCCGAACCCGGGCAGGTCGATGGCCTGCCCGTCGAGCCGGTCCGCCAGCAGCCCGGCCAGGTCCGTCCAGTTCTGCGAGGACCCGCCGAGCCCGTGCAGGTACAGCGCCGGTTCGGCGTCGGGCCCGGTGGCCGGGGTCTCCCGGACGTACGTCACCGTGCCGTCGAGGCGTACCGGGCGGCCGGGCCACGGCGGCGGGGGCCGGTGTGCGGGCAGCCGGTCGTCAGGCCAGAGGGTGGCACGCTTCATGCCATCCAGTCTGCCCCGCGACCGGTCAGGCCAGCAGGGCCTCCAGCCGACGGTTGACGGCGGCGAGGGTGGCCCGCACCACCGCCTGCCGGGGGTCACCGGAGACCAGCGCCGAGCCGGCGAGCTGCTCGACCCAGCCGTCGCAGACCAGCAGCACGACCACGGTGGCGACCTCGCAGTTGCCGAACGGCACCACCGCCGCGTGCTCGACGAAGCACCGGCCCCGGTCGGCGGTCCGGTCGTCGCCGCGCAGCAACTCGTCCACCGCGGCGGCGGCGGCCACCGCGCACAACCGCAGCACGTACCCGTCCACCGCCGGGCCGGTGGCGTGGCCGGCCGCGCTCGCGCCGGCCGCGAGCAGGCGTACCTCCACGGTGGCGTCGAGGCCGAAGGTGCTCACCTGGACGTGGTCGATGACCACCCGGGGCCCCGGCACCCCACCGGTGTCCAGGGGCCGTGACGGCGCGGTCTCCGTCGTGGTCATCTGCCCACCGGAGTACGACG
The DNA here is from genome assembly GCF_050410825.1 of Micromonospora fluostatini. Lineage (NCBI taxonomy): Bacteria > Bacillati > Actinomycetota > Actinomycetes > Micromonosporales > Micromonosporaceae > Micromonospora > Micromonospora fluostatini. Next base: position 6,646,862 of record NZ_CP191251.1, on the reverse strand, counting down.
CGCCCACCGTGGCCGGGCTCCCGGTGGCCGGGCCGCCGAGCGCCGGGGAGACCGAGGCGGACTCCTCCACCCCGGCCCGGCCGCGGGCGGTGGTCTGCCGGCGGCGGCGCGGCTGGTCGAGGCCGACCGGCTCGCCGCCCTGTGCCACGCCGCCCTGTGCCACGCCGCCCTGTGCCACGCCGGCCTCGGCGCGTCCGACCGGGCGGCGGGCGTCCGGGGTACGGGCGGTGGCCCGCCCCTCGGGCGACCGGGGCTCGGCGGTGCGCCGCCGGACCGCCGGGGGCGGCGGACCGGTCGGCGTTCCCGGCATTCCCGGGACGTTCTGCGGGGCGGCGGCCAGCCCCATCCGTTCCTGGAGCAGGCGGGCCACGTGCCGGCTCACCTCGGCCGCGTCCGCCCCGTCGGAGAGGTCGAGACGCAGGCTGTGCGCTCCCGCCGGGGTACGGCGCAGCGACGCGTCACGGACCCCGGCGACGCCGCGTACCGCGTCGAGGATCGCGTTGACGTCGAACCCCTCCGGCCGGTCCCGGGGCGGGGCGGGCTCGTCGTCGCGCCGCAGGTGGGTGGCGATCCGGGCGAGTTCGGGGGATTCGGTGGGCTCCACGACAGGCGGCTCCGGCACGACGGGCACGTCCGGTTCGGCGGGGACGCGCTGCGGCAGGATCGCCGTCGTACGGTCCTCGGCGGCCGGGGGGGCCGCGGGTGCCGGTTCGGGGGCGGATCGACGGGCCGCGTAGGGGGGTGCGCTCGCCGGGGCGGGCGCGGACAGGGTGCGGTCGAGGCGCCCGATCCCGCTCGTGGCGGGGGCGGCCACCGGGCCGGCCGAATTCGGCGCGCGCTCCGGCGTCTCGGTCGTGGACGGTCCCGCCGCGTCCCCGGCGGGTGGCCGGGACTCGCCGGGGACCGGTCCCGGCTCCGCGCCCACCGGGCGCAGGTCCGGCCCGGCACCGGCGGGCCGCCGGGCGGGCTCGTCGCGCAGACGGCGGTCCTCGCCGCGCGGGGCGTGGTCCTCGTCCCGGCTGGGCAGGGGTTCCGGATCGTCGGGTACCGGGCGGAGCCGGAACGGCCGGACCGGCCGGTCGACGGCCGGCCCCCGGTCGGTGGCGGCGGTGGGCGGCGACCCGGCCGGGGCCTCCGGCGACCCACCGGCCGCCCAGGACGGCCGCTCCGGCGGGGTCTCCACCGAACGCAGCCGCGAGGCCAGGGACGGGTACCCGGACCAGGGCTCCGACTCCGACCTGGGCGGGTCGTACGGGCGGGGCGGCTCGGAGCGCGCCGGCTGGTACGGGCGGGGCGCCTCGGCCGGCACCGGCTCGTAGGGACGGTGCGTCTCGGTCGCCGCCGGCTCGTACGCCCGGGGCGGCTCCGCCGGCTGCTCGTACGGGCGGTGCGCCTCGGTGGCCGCCGGCTCGTAGGGTCCCGCGCCCGGGTGCTCGTACGCCCGGCCCGGCCGGCCGTCGGCACCGGGGCGGTCCCCGTCAGCGGCCGGGTACGCCCGCTCTGCCTCCGGCCCCGCCGGGTACGCCCGCTCTGCCTCCGGCCCCGCCGGATGCGACCGGTCCGGGTCCGGGGCCCAGTCGGGCCGGTCCGACCGGGTCCGGGCGTCCCGCGCCCGCCGGCTGACCGGCTCCTCGGCCTCCCGCGCCCACGGCGGGGCCCAACCCTCGCTCCAGCTCGGCCGGTTCCAGTTGGGACCGGGCCAGTTCGGTTCGTCGTCCTCGGCGCGACCGGCGCTCCCGTCGGCCGGGGACGACCCGGCCGGCCGGCCCTCTGCCAACGGACCGGCGGACCGGCGGACCGGCGTCGGCTCGGTCGACGGTTCCGTCGCCTCGGGGTGCTGGCCGCCGGCTGCCGGTCCGGCCCGCCGGACCCCCGGCCGGGGACTCTCGTCACGCTCCGGGGAGCCACCCCGGCCCGGCTGCCCGGACCGCCGGTCGGCGGGCAGGTCGGGCGGGAAGTCGGCACCCGGGTCGCCCCAGCGGGGCGGCTCCGACCTGGCCGGCGACCCGGCCTCCCCGCCGGCCGACTCGACACGGCCGGCGCCCGGCCCGTCGTAGCCCGGACCAGCCCCGTCGTGGCCGGGGCCGGCGTTCGGCGCGTCGTAACCGGTCCCTGACGGCTCGTAGCCGGGGGCCGGTGCGTCGTAGCCGGCGTTCGGTGCGCCGTAACCGCCGGCTGGTGCGTCGTAGCCGGTGGACCGCCCGTCGTAGCCGGGGGCCGCAGCCTCGTAACCGTGCGGCGCGCCGTCGTAGCCCGGAGGCGGATCGTCGGGGCCGGTCCCGGCGGGCGGCGTACCCGGCACCGGGGGCGCCGAGGCAGGTCGTCCGCCCTCCGCCCAGCGGCTCGACCGGGAGGTGGGCAGGTCGTCGTCCGAGGAGTGGCGGGCGTTCGCGGGGTCCTCCTCGTCGGGGGTGGTCGGGGGCGTGGCGGGCTGCTCCGTCCGCGGCGCGGGCCGCTGGAGCGGCACGAGCAGTCGGTCACCGTCGGTGTCCCGGCGCGGCTCGGCACGGAGTCCGGGCGGGGCGCTCACCGGCACCTGCCGACCGGCCGGCGGGGCGCTCACCGGCATCTGCCGGGTGCCGGGCGGCGCGCTGACCGGCGCCTGCCGGCCGGCCGGTCCGGCCGGGTCGTGGCCGTTCACCCGGTGCCCGTTGACCCGGGCGACCGGAGGCTCGTCGTCGGGGTGGCCGGAGAGCGGGGCGGGCAGGTCACCGTGCCGGGGCGAGGACGCGGCCCAGCCCGACGGCGGCTCGGACTGCCACCGGGGCGCGGGCTCCCGGACCCCCGACGCACCCCCACCGGAGGACCAGGCGGCGGCGGGAGATGCCCAGCCACCGCCGGAACGGGCCAGGTCGTCGTGCTGACCCGTCCCGTCACCGTGCTCTCCCGGGGTGGCGGCACCGGGTTGACCTGTTTCACTCACCGCGCGCTCCTTGGTCGCCCTCGCTGAGGCTACCGTGTGGTGACAGTGGCGATAAGTTACAGCGGCGGGCCAATTCCGGGACGGGTCAGACCCCCGCCCGGTTCGGGTGATTGATGCCGGCTCGTACGAAGAAACACGGAGGTTCCCATGACCGCGTTGGGGAACGGTGCCCAGACGGCCGGCCGACCCACGCGTCTGCCACGCTCGGCGCGCCGCAAGCAACTGCTCGCGGCGGCGCAGGAGGTGTTCGTCGCGCAGGGGTACCACGCCGCGGCGATGGACGACATCGCCGAGCGGGCCGGGGTCTCCAAGCCCGTGCTCTACCAGCACTTCCCCGGCAAGATGGAGCTGTACCTGGCGCTGCTGGACACGCACTGCGACGCGATCGTGGCGAAGGTGCAGGACGCGATGACGGGGACGAACGACAACAAGGAGCGGGTCTCCGCGTCGGTCCGGGCGTACTTCGACTTCGTGGACCACGAGAGCGAGGCGTTCCGTCTGGTCTTCGAGTCGGACCTGCGCAACGACCCGGCCGTACGCCAGCGGGTGGAACGGGTCGAGCAGGGCTGCATCGCCGCGATCACCGACACCATCATCTCCGACACCGGGGTCAGCCGGGCCCACGCCGAGCTGCTCGCCTCCGGCCTGGTCGGCGCGGCCGAGACCGCCGCCCAGTTCTGGCTGGCCCGTGGCCGGCAACTGCCCAAGGCGGAAGCCGAGGCGCTGGTCGCCGCGCTCTCCTGGCGGGGGATCGCGAGCTTCCCCTTGCAGGGGGAGTCGGCCGGACCCCAGGGTGAGTCAGCCTGAACATCGGCTGCGCGGATCGGATAGCCTTCCTCCGGCGGCTCTTTCGCCCCAGTTGAGGAGGCACAGTGGAGGTCAAGATCGGCGTGCAGTACGCACCGCGCGAGTTGGTGCTGGAGAGCGCGCAGTCTCCGGCCGAGATCGAGCGGATCGTCACCGACGCCATCGCGAGCGACGGAACGCTGTCCCTGACCGACGAGAAGGGCCGGCGGATCATCGTTCCGGTCAGCAAGGTCGCCTACGTCGAGATCGCCGAGGCGGCCCCCCGCGCCGTGGGGTTCACCGTCCGTTGACCGATCGGGGCCCGGCAAGGGCCCCGATCCCCGACGCCCCACCCGCAACAAAACCCGGAACCGCCGGCACCCCACACGCCCGCCGCGCTCCGGGCCCCGCCCGGCCCGGCCCGCCCCGCCCGGCCCGCCATGCCCAGGACTGCCGTTCCCCGGCCCGCCGCGCCCAGTCCCCCGCGACCCGGCCGGGTCACGGCCCACCCGGCCCCGGGCGACGTCCCACCACCGCCCACCCGGCCCCCGGTTCAGTCCCGCCACGGCCCGCCGTGCCGCAGGTCCGCCCCGCCTCGCAGCGGCCCACCCGACCCACGCGCCCCGACCACCCCTCACCGAGCCCCGCCCCGCCCCGCCCCGCCCCGCCCCGCCCCGCCCCGACGATCTTGCACTTTCGGCCCCCGAGAGGGGGCTTATGCGGCACATGTAGGGGCCGCAAGTGCAAGATCGCGTGAGAGCAGGGTTGCTGCGGGGGCAGGAGCGCCCCGGGGGATGGAGGGGAGGGCTGGTACGCGGGCATGGGGAGAGGGATCGGGCGCTGTTGATGTGAGCTGTATCACATTCATTTGGCGCGCAAGGACTTGTCAGCATGGATAAGGCCAGATCCGGGCGGCTCAGGTAGTATGGAGGAGTTGCCGTGGGCGCCGATGCGATCGAAGTCCTGCCTACGGCGCGCGTGCGGCCCGGTCCGGTTCGGCACTTCTGGCCCCCGACCGTGTGGCCCGCGCCACACCGAAGCGCCCTGAGGACAGAACGGGGCGCACCACGAGAGGGCACCCCGACATCCACATGAACGAACAGAACCAAGATCACACAGACGGGCAGGACCTGTCTCCCGTCGTACCCGTGCGCCCCGAGGCGCCGACCTTCGCGGCGCTCGGCGCCCGCCAGGAGACGGTCGAGGCACTGGCCGCCGCCGGCATCACCCGCGCCTTCGCCATCCAGGAGTACGCGCTGCCGATCGCGATGCGCGGCACCGACCTGATCGGGCAGGCGCCGACCGGCACCGGCAAGACCCTCGGCTTCGGCGTACCGCTGCTGGAGCGGGTCTTCGCCCCCGACGAGGGGGGCGACGGCGTGCCCCAGGCGCTGGTCGTCGTACCCACCCGTGAGCTGGGCCTCCAGGTCGCCAAGGACCTCGACACCGCCGGGCGGACCCGGGGCGTGCGGGTGCTGCCGATCTACGGCGGCGTCGCGTACGAGCCGCAGATCGAGGCGCTGCGCAAGGGCGTCGAGATCCTCGTCGGCACCCCGGGCCGGCTGCTCGACCTCGCCAAGCAGAAGCACCTCCGGCTGGACCGGGTGCACGCGCTGGTGCTGGACGAGGCCGACCGGATGCTCGACCTGGGCTTCCTCGACGACGTCGAGAAGATCCTGGCGATGCTGCCGGAGGACCGGCAGACGATGCTCTTCTCGGCGACCATGCCGGACCCGATCGTCGCCCTGTCCCGGCGCTTCCTGCGCCACCCGGTGACCATCCACGCCGGGCACACCGCCGAGACCGGCCCGAACCCGCAGACCAAGCAGCTGGCCTACCGCACCCACTCGATGAACAAGATCGAGATCGTGGCGCGCATCCTCCAGGCGGAGGGACGCGGGCTGACCATGATCTTCACCCGGACCAAGCGGGCCGCCGACCGGGTCGCCGAGGACCTCGACTTCCGGGGCTTCGCCGTCGCCGCCGTCCACGGCGACCTCGGCCAGGGCGCCCGGGAGCGGGCGCTGCGCGCGTTCCGCGCCGGCAAGATCGACACGCTGGTCGCCACCGACGTGGCGGCGCGGGGCATCGACGTCAGCGGGGTCACCCACGTCGTCAACTACGACTGCCCCGAGGACCAGGACACCTACACGCACCGGATCGGGCGGACCGGCCGGGCCGGCGCGACCGGGGTGGCGGTGACCTTCGTCGACTGGGACGACATGCCCCGCTGGCGGATCATCGACAAGACCCTCGGGCTGGACATGCCCGAGCCGCCGGAGACGTACCACACCTCCCCGCACCTCTACACCGACCTGGACATCTCCCGCGAGGTCAGCGGCACGCTGCCGACCGCCGAGCGGACCCGGGCCGGGCTCTCCGCCGAGGTCGAGGAGGACCTCGGCGGCGGGCGGCGACGCAGCGGCGACGGGGGTCGGTCCCGGCGGCCCGCCGAGGGTCGCGGCCGGCGGCGGCGCGGTGGCGCCGACGCGTCCACCGCGCCGGAGACCACCGCCACCGACGACACCTCCTCAGCCGAGGAGGGCACCCGGACCCCGCGCCGGCGGCGGCGTCGCCGCGCCGGTGAGCTGGTCGCCGGCGAAGCGGCGACCGGTGACAGCGGTACGTCGGCCCCGGTGGTCACCGCCGACGGCGCCGGCCAGCCGCCCGCCGAGGGCGCGGTGAAGCCCCGCCGGCGTCGCCGCCGCCGCAGTGGCGCCGCCACCGGCGGTACGCCGGCCGAGGCGACCGCCGACTGACCGCACCCGTACCCCGACGTCCCCGTGCCGCCCGGCACGGGGACGTCGCCGTTGTGCCCCGACACCGGGTACACGCCGCAGCCCCGGCCGGCGGACGCCGACCGGCGGACGAGGATGATGGAGCCATGCCGGAACCGTTGGACGCCGCCCTGACCGAGGTCCGGGCGCTGTTGTTGGACCCCGCGTTGACCCGGGCGGTCGCCGCCGGCCGTCGCCGGGGCCACCGCCCCGCCGTGGTCCGCGCCGAGCTGCGACCGGTCACCCTCAAGGCGGGGCCCCGGTTGCAGATCGCCACCTCCGACGGGGACCGGCCGCACACCCGCAACGTCGCGCCCGGCCCGGAGGCGGACGCGGCGGTGGACGCACTGCTGGCCGAGCCGTTCGGCAACTGGCACGTGGAGACCACCGACGCCACGCTCCAGCTCCGGGTGACCAAGTCCGGCGAGGCGCAGGTGCACCGGGCGGGGGCGACCCGGACGGCGACCGCGCCGGCCGGGCACGACCGGGTCAAGGAGTACCTGCTCGACCCCGGTGACCCGATCTTCGCCGAGATCGGTGGCTCGGCGGCGAAGCGCCGGCAGGTGGACGCCTTCCTGCGGGCGCTCGCCGCCACCCTCCCCGACGACCTGACCGGTCCGCTGCGCGTGGTCGACCTTGGCTGCGGCAACGCGTACCTGACCTTCGCCGCGTACCGGTACCTGACCGGGCGGGGCCTCGACGTGGCGCTGGTCGGGGTGGACGTCCGGGAGGACCAGCGCCGCCGCAACACCGACCTGGCCGAGCGCCTCGGCTGGGCCGACCGGGTCAGCTTCGTCGCCGGTACGATCGCCGACGCCGTCGTGGAACCCGCTCCCGACCTGGTGCTCGCCCTGCACGCCTGCGACACCGCCACCGACGAGGCGCTGGCGCGGGCGGTCCGGTGGGATGCCCGCTGGGTGCTCGCCGCCCCGTGCTGCCACCACGACGTGGCCGCCCAGTTGCGGGCCCGGCCCGCCCCCCACCCGTACGACCTGCTGACCCGGCAGGGCATCCTGCGGGAACGCTTCGCCGACGTGCTCACCGACGCCCTGCGGGCCGGCCTGCTGCGGGAGTACGGCTACCGGGCCGAGGTGGTGGAGTTCGTGGACTCCCAGCACACCCCCCGCAACCTGCTGATCCGGGCCCGCCGGACCGGGGCCGGGCCGACCCCCGCCCAGCGGGCTGAGTACCGCGACCTGGTGGCCCAGTGGCAGCTCACGCCCCGGCTGGCGACGCTCCTGGCCGCCGCCGACGGGGGCGGCGTCTAGGAGCGGCGATCGTCGTCGCGGCGGTCCCGCACCGGCACCCGGTCGCCGGGGCCACGGCCCGTCCCCCGCTCGTGCTCCCCGGGCCTGGTCGGGAAGGGCACCACGGTCCCCGGCCCGGTCGTCTCGGCGTTCCCGGCCGCCGCGAAGGCGTTCCAGGAGATGTCGACCAGCAGCCGCTTGAGGTCGGCGTGTCGGAGCGCGGCGTTGCGTTGCAGGGCGAGCCGGGCGCCGAGGACGACCCCGACCAGGGTGGTGGTGGTCGCCCCGGCGGCGGCGAGCACCTGCGCGCCGGTGGCCCCGTCCTGGGTCAACACCAGCACCAGCAACCAGATCCAGAAGCCGGCGGCGAAGACCCCGGCCTTGGCGACGAAGAAGAGGCTGACCGCACCGGGACGGTGCGGCGAACGGTCCTGCTCGGGCATCTCGCTCCTTTTCCAGGTGTGCGCCGCCCGGCCTGGTGGTGGCCCCGGCGTCCTGTCGGGTGCCATCCTGCGGTCACCCGGCGGTTCGACACAACTACCCACCGCTGCCCCCACGGGCAACCAGGAGCGTGTCCTGCGCCCCGAGCAATAGGTTCGATCGGTCAGTTGTCCCGGCTTCGGCCCGTACTACGCTCGAAAGACGCACCGTCCGGTGCTCCGGCCGGAAGGAAGACGCCGCAGGGATGGGTTCCGTACAGGTTTCGCCGCAGAGCGCGTTCGCGCGGTTCGTCCGTCGTGCCATCGACGACGCTCGCGAGACACGCGGCTGGACCGTCACCGACCTGGCGCACCACACCGGCGTAGGCCGGTCCACGGTGTTCCGCTGGCTGGCCGGCGACTGGCAGGACTATCCCGAACTGGCCAAGGTGCGGGGCTTCTGCGCCGCGCTGGACCTCCCGGTCACCGCGGCGTTCCGGGCGCTCGGGCTGCCCGACGCCGGCCCGGTGGGGCGGCGGCGCGGCGAGGACACGCCGGTGGAGGCGGACGTCCGGGTGATCCTGGAGCGGCTGGCCGACCCCGGCATCCCGGCCGAGGAGAAGCACCACATCCGGGACCTGCTGCGCTACCTCGCGCACCGCCCGGTCCGGCGGGCCGGCGTCGGGCGGGACGAGGGCCTCACCCCACGGTCAGCGTGAACTCGGCGGTCCGCACCTCACCGGCGACCTGGAAGTCCAGGTAGAGCCGGTACCGGCCGGGGGCGGGCACGGTCAGCCAGAACTTCACCGCGTCCCCGTCGAGCTGGGGCTCGGGGTGCACGTGCAGGTACCCGAGGTCCCCCTCGCGCAGCGCCACCAGGTGCCCGTACGCGCCGAGGTAGCGCTCCACCGTCGGCGCCCCGCCGTCCGCGCCCCGGATCCGGAACAGCAGCGGCACGGACGTACCCGGGGTCGGCTCGCCCTCGTACCCGACGGTGAACCCGTCGACGGTGGCCTGCCGGGCCGCCTCGGGCAGGGGGCGGGGCGTGTAGTCGCCGGGCGCGACCAGGTCCACCCCGAGGGTCACCGCCGTCTGCGAGCCGTCGTCGGCCAGGGCGGTGAAGTCCGCGTACGCCCGCCAGACACCCGGCTCGGGCAGGGTCAGCGGGATGGACCAGGTGCCGTCCGGGGCCATCGTCGGGTGCAGGTGCTGGAACCCGGTGAGGTCCCGGCGCACCACGATCAGGTGCAGCGGCTTCTCGTGCACGACCGCGAACCGGGTCACCGGGCGGCGCTGCCCGTCGTGGATCTGGAACCGCAGGTCGCCCTGCCGGCCGACCGGGAACTCCCCGGTCAGCGGGGCGAGGGTGTAGCCGGCCGAGGTGACCGAGAACCCGCTGGCGACGTCGTCCCCGCCGCCGTCGTGCTGGTGCGCCCCGGTGCCGGGGGCGTGGCTGTGCGCTCCGGCCGGCATCGCGCCGGCGGGCACGCCGGCCGGCCCCGCGCCGGGGACGGTCTCGCGCGGGTTGAGCCGGCCGAGCCCGAAGCCGAGCAGGACGGCGAGCACCAGCCCGCCGACCACCAACGCCAGCCGGACGGTGCCGGCGTCCACGGCGGTGGGCTGATCGGGGAGGCGCTGGTCCGTGGTGGTCTGATCAGGGGTGCGCTGCTCAGGCAAGGTCGTTCACCAGTTCGTAGCCCGCCTCGTCGACGGCCGCCCGGACGGACTCGATCGGCAGGGGATCCTGACTGGTCACGGTCGCCGTGCCGGCGGTCAGGTCGATCCGCACCTCGTCGACGCCGGGCAGCGTGGACAGCTCGTCGGTGACGGCGCGTACGCAGTGCCCGCAGGTCATGCCGCGCACCTCGTACGTCTGCGTGACGGATCCCTGGTCAGCCATGCCGACACGGTACTCCCAGGTCGGCAGGACACCATCGGGCGTGCAGCCGTGTGTCGATGATCCCAGTGCGGGCGCTCCGGGAACTTCCCGGCCCCGGTCCGGGTCAGCCGGCGACGGCGAGGGCGAGCGGCAGCACGTCCGGTGCGCCGGCCCGCCGCAGCAGCCGCGCCACGATCGTCATCGTCCAGCCGGAGTCGACCAGGTCGTCGACGAGCAGCACCGGCCCGGCCAGCCCGCCGAGGGTGGCGGCCAGTGCGTCGGGGACGGCGAAGGCGTCGTGCAGCGCGCGTACCCGCTGGGCGCTGTTGCCGCGCGGACCGGCCCCGGCGCTCTCCGGCCCGGTGGGGACGACCTCGCCGAGCAGCGGTAGCCGGCCGACGGCGGCGATCCGCTCGGCGAGCGAGCCGACCAGCCGGGGCCGCCGCCGCGAGCCGACCGCGACCACGGCGACCGGCCGGGCCGGCCACGGGTGGTCGCCGTGCGCCCACGCCTTGAGCACCTCGACCACGGCGGCGGTCACGTCGTCGGGGACCGGGCCGTCGGCGGCCTCCGGCCCGAGCAGGCCGCGCAGCCGCCCACCCCAGCCGAGGTCGGAGAGGCGTCCCACGGCCCGGCCGGGCAGCGCCTGCTCGCCGGGGGCGATCCGGCCCTTGAGGGGTACGCCGACCGCGTCCAGCCCGGTCGGCCAGAGCTTCTTCGGCGGCACCTCGACGCCGGGGCGACCGAGGAAGGTCTGCGCGGCGGTCAGCGCCGCGTCGGAGACCTGCGGGGTGAACAGCGGGCCGGCGCACCGGTCACACCGCCCGCAGTCGGCCGCCCCGCTGTCGTCGAGGCATTCGCGCAGGTAGCGCAGGCGGCAGCCGCCGGTGCTGGCGTACTCGCGCATGGCCTGCTGCTCGGCGGTGCGGGCCTCGGCGACGCGGCGCAACCGGGCCTCGTCGTAGACCCAGGGTTCGCCGGTGGCGAGCCAGCCGCCGCGTACCCGGCGGACCGCGCCGTCCACGTCGAGCACCTTGAGCATCAGCTCCAGCCGGGTCCGGCGCAGGTCGACGATGGGTTCCAGGGCCTGGGTGGAGAGCGGCCGGTCGGTGTGCAGCGCGGCCAGCACCGTGCGGACCTGCGCCTCCGGCGGGAAGGCGAGCGAGGCGAAGTACCGCCAGATGGCGGCGTCCTCGGCCCCGGGCAGCAGCAGCACCTCGGCGTGCTCGACGGCCCGGCCGGCCCGGCCGACCTGCTGGTAGTACGCGATCGGCGAGGGCGGCGCGCCGAGGTGCACGACGAACCCGAGGTCCGGTTTGTCGAAGCCCATGCCCAGCGCGCTGGTGGCGACCAGCGCCTTGATCTTGTTGTCGAGCAGGTCCTGTTCGGCGGCGCGCCGGTCGGCGTCGTCGGCCTGCCCGGTGTACGAGGCCACCGACCAGCCGCGTGAGCGGAGGAACTCCGCCGTCTCCCCCGCCGCCGCGACGGTCAGCGTGTAGACGATCCCGGAGCCGGGGAGCCGGTCCAGGTGGTCGGCGAGCCAGGCCAGCCGGTGGGCCGGGGTCGGCAGGTCGACCACGCCCAGCCGCAACGACTCCCGGTCCAGCGAACCACGCAGGACCAGCACGTCGGGGCGCTGCGCCGCCGGGTCGGCCAGTTCGGTGCCGAGCTGCTCGGCGACGTCGGCGGTGACCCGGGCGTTGGCGGTGGCGGTGGTGGCGAGCACCGGGGTCTGCTCGGGCAGCCGCCCGAGGAAGGTCCGCAGCCGGCGGTAGTCCGGCCGGAAGTCGTGCCCCCAGTCGGAGACGCAGTGCGCCTCGTCCACCACGAGCAGCCCGGTGGTGGCGGCGAGCTTCGGCAGGACGGCGTCCCGGAAGTCGGGGTTGTTGAGGCGTTCCGGGCTGATCAGCAGCACGTCCACGGAGCCGGCGTGGATCTCGGCGGTGATCTCGTCCCACTCGTCGAGGTTCGCCGAGTTGATGGTCCGGGCCCGGATACCGGCCCGCGCGGCGGCCTCGACCTGGTTGCGCATCAGCGCCAGCAGCGGCGACACGATCACCGTCGGCCCGTGCTCCCCCGCCTCCCGCAGCAGCGCGGTGGCGACGAAGTACACCGCCGACTTGCCCCACCCGGTCCGTTGCACGCAGAGCACCCGCCGCCGGTCGACCACCAGCGCCTCGATCGCCCGCCACTGGTCCTCGCGCAGCCGCGCGTGCTCGCCGGCCAGCCGGCGCAGCACCGCCTCGGCCCGCTCCCGTACCGCCGCCCGGTCCTGACCACCCATCCGGCATTCCTACCAGCCGCGTGTGACCGGGGGCGCAGGGGCTCACCGACGGGCCGCCGGTGCGCAGTCGCCGCCGTGGTCGGCCGCCCGGGGGCAGCGCCGGCCGGCAGCGAGCAGCCGGTCGCAGAAAACCCGATGGTGTACGCCCTGCGCGTCCTCGGACGACACCGTGCTCTCGGCGCGGTCCACGTTCCCGAGGAACCCGACCGCCCGACTGATCACCCGGGCGTACCGTTTCGCCACGTCAAGATCCTCGGCGGCCACCGGCAGATGCACCACGAACCGCTCCCCGCTCACCGCTGATCCCCCGGCGTCAAGCGGTCCCCGGATGCGAAGCGGTCCCCCGGCGTCATGCGGTTCCTGGGCGTCACGCCGTCTCCGGGTGCGAAGCGGGCCGGCCAGCCGTGCAGGGCAGCCTTGATCCGGGTGTGCTCCTCGGTGAGGGTCGCCAGGTCGCGCCGGGTCACCGCCAGCTCGCCCGCGACCCGGTGCAGGTACGCGTACACCTCGGCCGGGTCCAGCCCGCGCCGGACGACGCCGAACCGCCGCTGCCGGATCTGCCCGACGCTCAACGGCCGACAGGACGCGGCCCGGTACCACCCGGCGTTCGGCCGGCGCACCGGCACCGGACGCGGGGCCGGCTCCGGACGTCGGGTGGCCCGGCGGAACCGGGAGAGCAGGTCGAACATGAAAGCACCTTCCCCGGGCGCACGCCCGCTGTGAGAGACACCGGATGGCGGCCCGGTCCACGAGGGGGAAGTGGACCGGGCCGCCGGCCCCGCGACCGCAGCCCTCACCGGCGGTACGGCCCCGCGACCAACCTCGCGCCCAGCCCCTCAGGCTTGCCGAACCAACCGGAGCCGGACATCTCGCAACCTACACCAGTATCTGGAGAAGCGCGACCACGAGTAGCTCTCGTGTCGCAGCCCGTTGCAGTTGCTTGAGTAATTGGGGCAGGATCAGAGACGCCGAACCAACCGGAGTCCTCACCATGCCCACAGCACCAGCGCCCTACAAGGTGATCGCCAACGACTTCACCGCAAAGATCAAGAGCGGCGAGTTGAAGCCCGGCGACAAGCTACCTTCGACCAGGCAGATTGCCGACCAGTACAACGTCAGCATGAACACCGCCTACCGTGCGATGTCCCTCCTGCACGACCGGGATCTCATCACCGGCCAACCTGGACGGGGCACCTACGTCGCCGACCCCACCCACCCCTCTGGATGAGCCCCGAGTGACCTTGGAGCCGAGTGGCCCCCATGGGGGCCGAAATCTTCCAAGGTCTGCTGCCGGGTTTCCGGAGACCTCGTGCCGTGGCAGCGGCGACGAGGGGCATGACCTGACCGGGGCGGTCACCATCCATCCCACCCCGGCGGGCGGAGCAGATGCCAGCGCCATCCACCACACCTACGTGGTTCCCCATGCCCGGTGTCGAGTCCGGTCATGGTCGGAGACGGTCACTCCGCAGCAGAGAGATCTTGGACAGCTACCGTTGCCAGCGAACGGTAGCTGTCCAAGATCTGCAAAGCGCACTCGCTCCAGCGGCGATCGCACCTCGCGAGGCTGACCCCAGGAGATCTTGGAGCTGAGTGGCCCCCAGAGGGGCCGAAATCTTCCAAGGTCCACCGCTTCGGGGAATTTAGCCGCGGGGCGGGGGCGCATTGTTCAGGTATGACCCTTTCGCACCCTCGGGGCGTTCGACAGGGCAGGGTGATTGGCAGGTGGGGCAGTTCGACAGGGCTCGCGAACACCTACCCTACCGCGTCCGGCCCTGCCGTTGTCGCCGCCACCGGAGGTTCACCGGCCGACGACGCCGCCTCCTGATCGTGAACCATCCCCGCCTGACGGCCGGCGGAGCATGAATCGTCTGCGACATCAGCTCGACAGGCGCCAAAAGGATGGCCTGCGGTGGACGGCGACGAGGCGGCGGCGACGAACCCGCTGACGGCCGACGGGTGACTCTCGCAGATGTGACGTTTGCCCGCCGCGCCCCGCCCGACATCGGAAGATTGTCTGGTGCGCCGGTTTTTCCGTTACCCGGTACGCCTGGTGCCGTTCGGGTTCCTGGTGGCGATCCTGCTCGGCACCGGCCTGCTGATGCTGCCCCAGGCATCCGTGGAGTACGAGTACACGCCGTTCACCACCGCCCTGTTCACCGCGACCTCGGCCGTCTCGGTGACCGGCATGAGCGTGGTCGACACGCACACCTACTGGAACACCTTCGGGTTGGTGCTGATCACCGTGCTCACCCAGGTCGGCGGCCTGGGCATCCTGACCGGGGCGGCGCTGGTCATCCTCTTGGTGGCCCGACAGCTCGGCCTGCGCAACCGCCTGCTGGTGCAGGCCGAGACCACCGAGTACGGCATCGGCAACGTCCGCGGCCTGCTGCTGCGCATCGCCGTCATCGCCCTGGTCTGCGAGGCCGCGATCACCCTGGTCTTCGCCGGTCGGCTCTGGCTCGGCTACGACTACCCGCCCGGCCGGGCGCTCTGGTACGGGCTGTTCCACGCGGTGCAGGCGTTCAACAACGGCGGCTTCTCGCTCTACCCGGACAGTCTGCTCCGCTTCGCCCGGGACGCCTGGATCTGTCTGCCGGTGGCGGCGGGCACGATCATCGGCGGGCTCGGTTTCCCGGCCATCTTCGACGCCGCCCGCACCTGGCGGCGGCCGAGCCGGTGGGGGGTGGCCACCAAACTGACCGTCTGGGGCAGCCTGGCGCTGCTGGTCGTCGGCTTCGCCGGCCTGCTCGCCGCCGAGTGGGCCAACCTCCGGACCGTCGGCTCGTACGGCTGGTCGGGCAAGGTGCTCGCCGTCGCCACCCAGAGCGCGTCGCTGCGTACCGGTGGTTTTCAGTTCATCGACATGGCCGAACTCGACGAGGAGAGCTATCCCCTGCTCATCGCGCTGATGTTCATCGGGGGCGGCAGCGCCAGCACCGCCGGTGGGATCAAGGTCGGCACCTTCTTCCTGCTCGCCTCCGTCATCTGGGCGCAGGTACGCGGGGAACCCGACGTCACGGTCGGCAGCCGCCGCATCGCCGGCACCAGCCAGCGGCAGGCGCTGACCGTGGCGCTGCTCAGCGTCGCGCTCGTCGTCGCCGGCACGACCGTGCTGATCGGGCTGGCCGAGGACGTCCGCGACTACCGGGTGCTGTTCGAGGTGGTCAGCGCGTTCAGCACCACCGGCGTCACCGCCGGGCTCGCCGCGCACCTCGACGACGCCGGCCAGTTCGTCCTCATCGCCCTGATGTACGTCGGTCGGGTCGGACCGCTCACCCTCGGGTCGGCGATCGCCCTGAACACCCGACGCCGGCTGTACCGCTACCCGGAGGAGCAACCCATTGTCAGCTAGACGGCGTCGCGGCGGTGGGGTGGTGGTGATCGGGCTGGGCCGGTTCGGCTGCCACCTCGCCGCCTCGTTGACCCAGCTCGGTCACGAGGTGCTGGCCATCGACCGGAACGCGGACCGGGTGCAGAAGTGGTCGCCGTACCTGGACCGGGTGGTCCAGGCGGACTCGACCGAGGAGGGCACCCTCCGTCAGCTCGGCCTGGCCGACTTCGAGCGGGTGGTCGTCGCCATCGGCGCCTCGCTGGAGGCCAGTGTGCTCACCGTGCTGGCCCTGGCCGGGCTGGGTGGCCCGGAGATCTGGGCGCGGGCCACCTCGGAGCAGCACGCCCGGATCCTGGAGTCGGTGGGTGCCCGGCACGTGGTCTTCCCCGAGGGGGAGACCGGCGAACGGGTGGCGCACCTGATCGTCAGCCGGATGCTGGACTACATCGACTTCGGCGACGCCTTCGCCATCGCGAAGGTGCGCGCGCCGCAGACCCTGGTCGGTCGCTCCCTGCGGGACCTGGGGCCGATGGACCGGTACGGGGTTATGGTGGTCGGCGCGAAGCTGCCGGGGCAGCCGTTCCGGTACGCCACGCCCGAGATGGTCATCGCGCCGGGCAGCATCCTGATCGTGGAGGGCAGCATCGACCAGGTGCAGCGCTTCGCCGGCCTCGACTGACGCGCCCCGAGATCACGCCTCGCCCTGCTGGCCGCCCTCCGACCCGTTCCCGCCGTTCGACCCGTTTCCGCGATCCGCCTTGGGCTGCTTCGGCCCGGCGTCCTCGGTCGGGCTCGGCTTCGCCTTCGTGTCCGGCTTGGGCTTCTTCTCGGGCTGCGCCGACTTGTTGGGCTTGGCCGAGTTACCAGCCTTGCCCTTCTTCTCCGGCTTCGCCGCCTTCCCGGGCTTGGTCGGCTTGGCCTGCTGGCCCGCACCCGACCCCGAACCCTTCTTCGCCGCCGACGTGGTCGGCTTCGACGGGGCCCTGCTCGCCGCCGCCCCGCCCGCCTTCGACCCGCCCGGCTTCGGCGTGCTCGCCTTCGGTGTGCTCGGCTTCGCGACCGGCGACGCCGTCCCGGCCACCCCGGCGACCTGGACCCCGCACGCCGTCTCGCCCACCCGGAACTCCACCGGCAGCGGGTTCGCCCCGGTGTACCGGCCGGTCAGCGCGACCTTCGCCGAGTCGCCGGGCGCCACCTGGGCGCCTGCGGCGGCCGGCCGGACCACCACCGTCCGCCCCTGCTGGCGTACCGTCGCGGCCGGCTTGGTCAGGGTCTGCTCGGCGGGGAAGGCGAAGCTCACCGACCAGTCCCGCAGCTCCCGCCCGCCGGTGTTGGTCAGCGTCAGGTCGGCGGCGAAGTCCCGCCCGGTGTCCGACCGCAATGTGTACGTCACCGCGCAGCTCACCTGCCGGTCCAGCACCATCCGGGCCTCGGTCGGCCGCTCGGCGCCGCCGACGGCCGGGTTGCGTCCGGTGACGCCCCACAGCGCGGCGGTGAGCGCCATCACCCCGAGGGCGGCGGCCCCCACCTCGACCTGGCGTCGCCGGGCGCTGCCCCGTCGACGACCCACCCGATGCAGCGGCAGCGCCCCGGTCTCGGCCGACCAGGGCAGGATCGTGGTACCCGCGTCGGACCCGGCCGCCGCCCCACCGGATGCGGCAACCGGGGCCGCCGGCACCGGCACGCCGGCCGCCTTGGCGAGGGTACGGGCCAGTTCGGCACTGCCCGGCCGCTCCTCGGGGCGCTTGGCCAGGCAGCGCTGCACCAGCTCCCGGACCCCGTCGGGCAGGTCGGGCACCGGCGGCAGGGGTTCCGGGTCCTGGTACATGTGGGCCCGCAGCAGTTGGGTGGTGCTGCTGGCGTCCCAGGGCAGCCGGCCGGTGAGCATCCGGTACAGCAGCAGGCCCACCGCGTACACGTCGGTGGCCGGGGAGACCTGGCCGCCGTCGAGCCGCTCCGGCGCCAGGTACGCCGGGGTGCCGAGCAGCGGGCCGTCCGTCCCCTGCTCGCTCGCGCCGACCAGCGCGGAGATGCCGAAGTCCACCACCTTCACCCCGGTGGCGGTCAGCATCACGTTCCCCGGGGTGACGTCCCGGTGCACCACCCCCCGGGCGTGCGCGGTGGCCAGCGCCGAGGCGGTCTCGGCGGCGATGGTCACCGCCTGACGCCAGGGCAGCCGCTCGTCCCGGCCGAGCCGGGCGTGCAGCGGGCCGCCGTCGACCAGCTCCATCACCACGTACGGCACGGTGAGCCCGCCCCGCTCGGACTCGCCGTAGTCGTACACGTTGGTGATGTTGGGGTGGCAGAGCCGGGCGGCGGCCTGCGCCTCGATCCGGATCCGGTGCCGGAACGCCCGGTCGGCAGCGAGCCGGGAGGCGAGCACCTTCACCGCCACCTGCCGGCCGAGCACCTCGTCGTAGCCCCGCCACACCACGGACATGCCGCCCGCGCCGAGTTGTTCGATCAGCCGGTACCGCCCACCGAGCGGTGCGGCGTCGCCACGGACCCTTCCACCCATGGTCGGAGGTGTTGCCCGGGAGGTACCGGGCTACACCTGGTCGATCGGAATCGGACTCGGATTCACCCGATCAGGCGGCGCCGAGGAGCTGGTCCACCGGGGCGTAGTCGTCGGTCAGCACCAGCGCGTCGTCGACGAACTCGGCCAGCTCCGCGCCGGCCAGCAGGCTCACCCGCTCGGGAAGCTGGTCCAGCCGGGCCCGCAGGGCCGCCAGCGGCAGCGGCTCGACCGAGGCGACGATGACGAAGTTGCTGCCCCACTCCCCCGCGAGCGCGGCCGGCGGGGCGACCAGCGCCACGTGCGGGAACTCGGCGTGGACGGTGGCCAGCTCACTGCGGACGAAGCGCAGCGGCGCGTAGTCGATGACGTTCTGCACGTAGATGCCGCCGGGGCGCAGCACCCGCCGGATCTCGGCGGCCATCTCCCGGGTGGCCAGGTGCCAGGGCACCACCAGGTGTCCGAAGGCGTCGCCGACCACCAGGTCCCGGCTGGCCGACGGCTCCTCGCCGAGCAGGATCCGGGCGTCCCCGACCTCCGCCCGTAGCTGCGGCCCGGTCCGCAGGCCGAGCTGCTCGCGGCTCAGGTCGACCAGGCCGCCGTCGATCTCGAAGACCAGGTTGTCGGTGCCCGGCCGGGTGGCGGTCAGGTACCGGGGGACGGTGAACCCGCCACCGCCGAGGTGCAGGGCGTCCAGCCGCGCACCGGTCGGGGCGGACACGTCGGCCACCGCGCCGAACCACTGGGTGTACGCGTACTCCAGGTGGGTCGGGTCGGCCAGGTCGACGTACGAGTGCTGGGCGGAGTTGAGCAGCAGGGTCCGCCCGCTCGCCCGGTCGGGGTCGGTCTCCACGCTCGCGCAGTGGTACGCGGTCTCGATGTCGCACGGGTTCGGGGCGACCGTGGTCAGCCCCGCCCCGACCAGCCCCAGCACGGCCAGGGTGGCCCGGGTCCGGGCCGGGCCGGGCAGCCGGCCCACCCCGTCCTGCCGGCGCAGGTACACCCAGAGGCCGACCCCGGCCACGGCGAGGGCGACCGCCGTGGCGAGCACGATGGTGGTGCTGGTGAGCGCGGCCACCAGCACGAAGCCGGTGGCGAAGGTGGCGGTGATGCCGCCCAGCGTGCCGATCCCGGAGAGCTTGCCGACCACCTGGCCGGTCTGCCGCAGGTCGGCGAGCTGGAGCTTGACCACCAGCGGGGTGACCGCCGAGAGCAGCATCGCCGGCACGAACACGGCCAGCACGGTGAGCAGCATGACGGCGCTCACCGCGCCACCGCGCAGCACCTCACCGGCGTACCGGACGATCGGCAGGGTGACCGCGGTGGCGATGGCGGAGATCAACAGCGCGGGGGCGAGCAGCGGACGGGGGTCCCGCCGGTCGGCCAGCCAGCCGCCGGCCCACGTGCCGTACGCGATCGCGGCCAGGGCCACCCCGATCACCGCGCTGGTGACCTGGAGGGTCACCCCGACGTAGGGGCCGACCAGGCGCAGGGCCACGGTCTCCAGCACCAGGACCGCGCCGCTGGAGAAGAAGACCAGGAACGCGGCGAGACCGGGCGGCAGGGCGCGGACCGGCGGTGGCCCCACCTCGTCGGGTGAGGCCGTGACATCAGGAGTCGAGCTGCTCATCGCAGCGATGGTACGGCCCGTTCCTGACCGGCCGGGTCAATACATCGAGGTGTGAACGTGGTTCGTGTGGTCGGCGGCCGGACTGCCGCTGCCGCCGTACGCCCGCCAGCCGGTGCCGGGGTGCCAGATCTGCCGGTACCAGATGACGTAGAGGATGCCGAGGCGGCTCGCGTTGCGCACCTGCCAGGCGGCCAGGCTGTCGCCGTACGCCTTGTCGCCGCCGGTCGCCGTACGGTCCTGGAAGCCGCCGGTGGCGGCGGAGAAGTCACAGGCCCGACCCTTCGGGTGCTCGCCCGACCCGCCGCTGCGGAAGCACGACGCGTACCGCTTGTACCCGGCCGCCTGGGTCTGCTGGAGCATGTTCAGCGTCCGGGGCGTGATGCAGCCGTTCGCCGGAGTCGGGTCGTTGACCGAGCAGGACTCCGACGGCCAGGAGCCGTCCGAGTTGCGCGGCGCGGAGCGCGCCGAGGAGGAGTTGCCGCCGCTGAAGCCGCCGCTGCTGCCGTTGCTGACCGCGGCGAGCGCCCGCTCGGCCTCCTTCTTCTTCTTCGCCATCGTGGCGACCTGCTTCTGCTGCTCCCGGATCTCGGCGTCGATCGCCTGCTTGGCCTGGTTCGCCTCGTCGCGGGCCTGGATCATGTCGCGCACCCGCTTGCCGTCGCGCTGGGCCATCACGTCCAGCGCGGCGACCCGGTCCAGGAAGGCGTCCGGGGTGTCGGCGTTCAGCAGCACCGCCGGCGCGGTGAGCCGGCCCAGCCGGTACGACTGCGCGGCCACCTCGCCGACCAGCTCGGTGAGGCCGACCAGGCGCTCCTCCATGGTCTTCAGCTCGCTGGCGAGCGCCTTCTGCCGCTTCTTGGAGGCGTCCAGCTTGTTCTTGGCCTCGATGTGCCCCTTCGCGGTCGTCTCCAGGGCGTCGCGCAGCTTCTTCGTCCCGCCCTCGTTCGGCTCGGCGTGGGCCGGCACCGCACCGACCCCGAGCAGCACGGCCACGGCGACGAGCAGGGCGACCAGCGGGCGGCGGCCACGACGCCGGATGAACATCGTCCTCGGCACGAAAGTGTCCCTCCGTCAGCCGCCGGGGACCCGGCCGGCGGCGGCCTCCAGCGGCGCCGGTCGGCGGCCTGCTGGCGAAGACCGCCGGTCACGATACCGGACCGGGCGGCACCGACCGGGACCGCGCGCCCCCGGTCCGCGAAATCTCGACCCAGCGCCCCACCACCGTCACCGTCGGCGACGGGCGGGCGGTGCGCTAGTGGCCTAGCTCGCCGAGCAGGGCGTCGTGGACCTCGGTCCAGACCTGCGGGGAGGCCGCGATCAGCAGGCCCAGACCCTCCTCGGCCGGGTGGTAGGCGCTGCCGTCGAGGCGGTTGGCCACCCCACCGGCCTCCCGCAGCAGCAACGTGCCGGGCGCGTGGTCCCACGGCATGGTCCGCCAGAACAGGACGTACTGTCGCTGGCCGGTGAGCAGGTCCAGGTACTCCCGGCCGGCGCAGTGGTGCCCGGGGACCAGCCCGCCGAGCCGGGTGGCGCCGGCCTCGACCCGCTGTCGGGTGGCCGCCGGCAGGTACCGGGTGGTGACGCTGCCCAGCAGCGCGGCCGGACCGGCGCCCGCGACGGGTGGCTCGACCCGGTGACCGTCGAGCCGGGTGCCCGCGCCGGCCCGCGCGGTGGCGAGGGTGCCGGCCAGCGGGTCCAGGATCCACGAGGCGACCGGCTCGCCGTCGGTCAGCAGGGCCACCATCAGGGCGAACGGCCGCCGGCCGGCGGCGAAGTTGGCGGTACCGTCGATCGGGTCGACCACCCACACGTCCCCGCCGCCGCCCAGGTGGCGCAGCAGGCCCGGGTCGGCGGCGACCGCCTCCTCGCCGACCACCACGGAGCCGGGGCGCAGCCGGCGCAGCCCGGCGGTGATCATCTCCTCGGCCCGCTGGTCCGCGACGGTGACCAGTTCGCCGGGGGCCTTCTCGGTGATGTCCGCCTCGTCGAGCTTGCGGAACAGCGGCAGGACGATGTCGGCGGCGGTGTCGCGGAGCAGCTCGGCGACGTCGTCGAGGAGGGTGTCAGCCACGCGGCGGCAACTTCACCACGCTGACGAAGAACTCGTCGATCTGCCGTACCACCGAGATGAACCGCTCGAAGTCGACCGGCTTGGTCACGTACGCGTTGGCGTGGAGCTGGTAGCTGCGCAGGATGTCCTCGTCGGCCTGCGAGGTGGTGAGCACCACCACCGGGATCCGGCAGAGCTGCTCGTCCTTCTTGATCTCCTCCAGCACCTCCCGGCCGTCCCGGCGGGGCAGGTTGAGGTCGAGCAGGATCAGGTCCGGGGTCACCGCGTCGGCGTACCGGCCCTCCCGTCGGAGGTAGGCCAACGCCTCGGCCCCGTCGGAGACGACGGTCAACCGGTTCCGGAGCTTGTGCTCCTCGAACGCCTCCTGGGTCATCAGGACGTCACCCGGATCGTCCTCGACCAGCAGGACCTCGATCGGGCTCTTGCCGTCCGCCGGCGCGGTCATCCCACCGTCTCCTTCGTGCCACCTGTGCCACCACCCGGCTCACCGGCCGGGTCCGGGGTGTCCTGCCGTCTCGCCTGCCGCACGGCCGGCCCGCTCCGGTCCGCCCCGCCGTCGTCGACCGCGGCACCGGTCGCGGCGTCCGCGTCGGCGTCGACCGGGCCGTCCGTCGCCGGGTCGGCGGCGTCCTCGCCGGTCGCCGCGTCCTCGGCCGCCTCCGCCGCCACGGCGGCCTCGACGTCCTCGTCCCGGGCCGGGAGGGTGAAGCGGATCGCCGTACCCTCCGGGGTGCCGGTGTCGACCCAGACCCGGCCGCCGTGGTACTCCACGATCTTCTTCACGATAGCCAACCCGATGCCGGTGCCGGGGTAGGCGTCCTTGGAGTGCAGCCGCTGGAAGATGACGAAGATCTTGTCGGCGAACTCCGGCTCGATCCCGATGCCGTTGTCCTGGCAGGAGATCTCCCACTCGCCGTCGACCAGCCGGGCCGAGACGTGCACCTTCGGCGGCACGTCCGGGCGGCGGAACTTCACCGAGTTGCTCACCAGGTTGACCAGCAGGTTGGTCAGCAGCGGCTCCTCGCCCCGGATCACCGGCAGCTCCGACCAGGTCAGCTCGGCGTCGGCGTACTGCCGGCCCGCCTCGGTCTGCCCGGCCACCTCGGCCATCACCCGGTTCAGGTCGACGTCGGTGAAGCCGGTGGTGAGCCGCCCGATCCGGGAGAAGGCCAGCAGGTCGTTGATCAGGCGCTGCATCCGCTGGGCACCGTCCACCGCGAAGGCGATGTACTGGTCGGCGCGCTCGTCGAGCTGGCCGGCGTACCGGCGCTGGAGCAACTGGCAGAAGCTGGCCACCTTGCGCAGCGGCTCCTGCAGGTCGTGCGAGGCGACGTAGGCGAACTGCTCCAGGTCACGGTTGGAGCGGACCAGCTCCTCGGCCTGCTTCTGGAGCTGGCTGTTGACCCACTCGATCCGCTCCCGGGCCTCCCGGACCTCGTCCAGCTCCCGGGCGATCTTCTGCCGCATGCTGTCGACGTCCTCGGCCAGGGCGAGGAACTCCGGCGGCCCCTCCCCGGCGATCCGGTGCCGGTAGTCGCCGTCGGCCACCTCGCGCACCTGCCCGGCGAGCGAGGTCAGCGGGCGGACCACCATCTTCTCCAGGGAGAGCAGCAGGACGGTACCGGCCAGCACGACCACCACCGCCGCCACGATCAGCAGCAGGACCAGCAGGTCACCGGTGCGCTCAATCTCGGTGACGACCCGGTCCCGGGCGGTGAGGATCTCGGCCTGGAGGGCCTCGATCGCGCTGCGGATGCCGTCGAACTGCTGCCGGGCCTGGTCGTTGAGGAGGGCCTGCCCGGCGGCCGGGCCGTTGGCGGTGGTCGCGTTGATCACCGGCTCGGCCACGGTCGACCGCCACTGCTCGGCCCGTTCCTCGACCAGCCGCAGCTCCTGGGCGATGCCCGGGTAGTCGTCGATCAGCAGGTTGATGGCGGCGACGATGTCCCGTTCCTGACGCACCCCCTCCTCGTACGGGACGAGGTCGGCCCGGTCGCCGCTGACCGCGTACCCGCGGACCCCGGTCTCCTGGTCCAGCATGACGCTGAGCAGTTCCTGCCCATGGACCCGCAACGGACCGGTCTCGGTCAGCGCCGCGTCGGTGTACTGGCGGTTCTGCGAGGCCACCACCGCCTCGGCGCCGGCCAGCGCGACCAGCAGCACGCCCACCACGGCGAGCATGGCCACCACCCGGCGGCGCAGGGTCCAGCCGTTCGTCGGCATGGTGGTCACCGGCTGTCACCCCGGTTCACCAGCAGCATGGCCACGTCGTCGGCGAGCGGGCCGCCGTTGAGCTGCTCCGCCCGGCCGACCAGCCAGGCGGGCAGCTCGGGCAGCGGCACCGCGTGGTTGGCCGGCTCGTCGAGCAGCCCGGTCAGTCCGGAGACGTCGAGCCGCTCGTCGCCGGCGCCCACCCGCCCCTCGATCAGGCCGTCGGTGTACATCAGCAGGGACCAGTCATCGGTGTCGAACTCCAGGTCGAAGGCCACGGGCCGGCGGGGTCGTACGCCGAGCAGCAGACCGCCCGGTGCCGGCACCGGCGCGACCTTACCGCCGGAGAGCAGCAGGGGCGGGGGATGACCCGCCAGCCGGACGGTGGCCCGGTTGGCGTCGATGTCCAGCCGGGTGGTCGCCACGGTCGCGAAGATCTCCTGCAACCGGCGCTCGCTCATCAGCACCTGCTCCAACGCCGGCAGCACCTCGTCGTCCGGCACGCCGGCCAGGATCAGCGCCCGCCAGGCGACCCGCAGCTCGACCCCGAGGGCCGCCTCGTCCACCCCGTGCCCGCAGACGTCGCCGACGATCAGGTCGACCCGGTCCGGCCGGGTCTGCACCACGTCGTAGAAGTCCCCGCCGATCAGGGCGGCGTGCCGGCCGGGACGGTAGAACGTGTGCACCGCGATCTGGTCGGTGGACATCAGCGGCTGGGGCAGCAGGCCGCGCTCCAACCGGGCGGACTCCGCCTGGCGCAGCTCCACCTCACGCAGCCGGCGGGCGTTCTCGTCGGCCCGCTTGCGTTCGACCGCGTACCGCAGGGCGCGGGTCAGCAGCACCCCGTCGACCTGCCCCTTGACCAGGTAGTCCTGGGCGCCCTCGGCGACCGCGACGATGCCCAGGTGCTCGTCGGTACGGCCGGTGAGCACGCAGACCGCGGCACCGCTGGACATCTCCAGCACCTGGCGCAGCCCGTCCAGCCCCTGCGCGTCGGGCAGGCCCAGGTCGAGCAGGACGCAGTCCACGCCCATCACCCGCTGCCGGGCCTCGCTGAGGCTGGTGGCGACCAGCAGGTCGATCATCGAGTTGGTCTCGGCGAGCAGCTCACCGACGAGGAAGGCGTCCCCCTCGTCGTCCTCGACCAGCAACACGCGCAGCCGCTCGCCGGGAGGGAGGCCGGGGTGGTGCCCGAGACCACCCTGCGGCAGGGGGTGCGGCACGACGGCAGGTCCGGCCCGGCCGGCCACCCGGTGCTGCCGGGTCACCGCCGCGAGGCGCGGGAGATCGCTGCTGATGTCAGGCTCCTTCCGAGTGCCTCGCCGATCCTGTATTAGACAACGGTCGCACACGACGCGCCGAGGCCGGCACCGGCGTGCCCTTCCGGCCCCCGGTCCGGTGGGAGCGCGCCCGGCTCCACCGTCAACGGTACGGGGGTGGTTTTTTCCGGCAAGTCGAACTCCTGTGGTTCCGGCCGGCGCGAGTCCCCGCTGCGGCCCGAGAGCGTGCAGGATGGTGCGCACCACCGGCCCCACCCCCGAGGAGACCCAGTGGGCGTCCCTGTCACCCGCCCCGAGGACCGGGCCCTGGCCCGCCCCCGCCGCCGCCCACTCGCCGCCCTGCTCGCCCTCGCCGCGCTCGCCGCGGTCGGCGCCGCCGGCCTGCTCGACCTGCGTACCCCGGCGCCCCGGCCGGTCGACGCCCCGGCCGACGAGTTCAGCGCCGGCCGGGCGTACCAGCACGTCGAGGTGGTGGCGGCCGAGCCGCACCCGGTCGGCAGCCCCGCCAACGACCGGGTGCGCCAGCACGTCGAGCGCACCCTACGCGGGCTGGGCCTGGAGACCGAGGTGCAGGACACGGTCGCTCCGGAGGCCGGCCAGCTCAGCGGCGGGGCCGGCGGCGCCACCCTGGCCCGGGTCCGCAACGTGGTGGCCCGGCTGCCCGGCACCGACCCGACCGGCCGGGTCTTCCTGGTGTCGCACTACGACTCGGTGCAGACCGGGCCGGGCGGCAACGACAACGCGGCCGGCACCTCGACCATCCTGGAGGTGGCCCGCGCCCTGGCCGCCGGCCCGCGACCGCGCAACGACGTCGTCTTCGTGCTCACCGACGCCGAGGAGGCCTGCCTCTGTGGGGCGTCGGCGTTCGTCGGCGGCCATCCACTGGCTGCCGAGGGCGGGGTGGTGCTCAACCTGGAGGCGCGCGGCTCCACCGGGCCGGTGATCATGTTCGAGACGTCCCGGGACAACGCCGCCCTGGTGGACGTCTTCGGCCGGGCCGCGCCGCACCCGGTGGGCACCTCGTTCGCCGTGGAGGTCTACCGGGCGCTGCCCAACGACACCGACTTCACCGCCTTCCCGGGCCGCGACTTCGCCGGGCTGAACTCGGCTTACATCGACGGCGGGGCGATCTACCACACCCCGCTGGACACCGCCGCCAGCGTGGACCGGCGCAGCCTCCAGCACCACGGCGACAACACCCTCGGCCTGGCCCGCGAGTTCGGCCGGGTCGACCTGACCGGGCTGCGCGCCGGGCACGACGCCACCTACTTCCCGGTGCCGGGCGGGCTGGTCCGGTACCCGGGCTGGCTGACCTGGCCGCTGGCGCTGGCCGCGCTGGTGGCGGTGGCCGCGCTGGGCTGGTTGACCCGCCGCCGGGGCCGGGCCGGCACCGGCCGGCTGGTCGCCGGCTTCGGGCTGGGCGTGGTGCCGATCGTGGTCGCCCCGGTGGGCGCGCAGGCGCTCTGGTGGGGGGTCACCACGATCCGCCCCGAACACGCCGAGCTGCTCGATCCGTACCGCCCGACCTGGTACCGGCTGGCCGTGCTGGCGCTGGCCGCCACGGTGCTCACCGGCTGGTACGCGCTGCTGCGCCGGTGGGCCGGCCCGGCCGCGCTGGCCGTCGGCGCGCTGGGCTGGCTGGCCCTGCTCGGGGTGCTGCTCGCCGCGCTGGCCCCCGGCGGGGCGTACCTGTTCACCCTGCCCGCGCTGGCCGGCGCGGTCGGCGGGCTGGTCGCGCTGCGCACCCGGATCGACGGGCCGGGGCCGGTGGTCGCGGTGACCGTGGCCGGGGCGGTCGCGGTGACCGTGCTGCTGCCCACGGTGGTGCTGCTCTTTCCGGCGATGGGCATGGCGATGGGTGGCGTCGCCGCCCTGGTCGCGGTGCTGCTCGGGCTGGCCGTGCTGCCCGTGGTGGACCTGCTGCACCCGGCGGCCGGCGGGCAGCGCGGGCTGGTCGCCCTGCGGGCCCGCCGGCTCGGCGGGCTGCCCACCCTCGCCGCCGCGCTGGCCACGGTGGTCCTCGCCGGGGTCGGCCTGGCCGTCGACCGTTTCGACGCCGCCCACCCCGCCCCCACCCACCTGATGTACGCCCTGGACGCCGGCACCGGGCAGGCCCGCTGGCTCAGCCGCGAGACCGACCCGCAGCCCTGGACCGCCGGGTACGTCGGTGCCGTGGAACGGGTGGACGACCTCCCCGGGCTGGGCGTGCGGGACCTGCGGACCGGCCCCGGCCCCCGCCGCCGACCTGCCCGCCCCGACACTGGACGTGCTGGCCGAGAGCACCGAGGGCGTCAACCGCACGTTGCGGCTGCGGCTCACCCCGCAACGGCAGGCCCGCCTGGTCAGCCTGCACGTCGACACCACCAGCGCCGTCGTCGGCTCGATGACCGTCGCCGGCCGGCCGGTCACCCTGGACCGCGTCACCCAGCGGTGGGACTTCGGCGTCGTCTTCTACGCGCCCCCGCCCGGGGGCGTCGAGATCACCATGACCGTCACCCCGAAACCGGGCCAGCCGGTACGTCTGCGGGCGATGGACAGCAGCGACGGCCTCACGGGGCTGCCCGGCTTCCGCCCCCGCCCGAGCGGGGTGGGCGTGGTCGGCTCACACAGCTCGGACGTGGTCGCGGTGGCCCGCACCTACGAGCTGTGAGCCTGGTGGTCCGGGTCCGGCGGCGTCAGACCAGCCGCTGGATGCGGACCGTCGGCAGTTCGTTGGCGAGGTGGCGTTGCTGGTGCTGGCGGACCTGCTCGTCCCAGACCTCCTGATCGTGATCCGGGTCGGGCGGGATCCACCGGTGAGACCCGTCGCTGTAGTGGAACTTCTCGTCGGCCCGCCGCAGGATGCTCACCGGGCCCAGCCGAGGAATCGGCGATGCAGGTGGGCCACCGGCACCTCGGTCAACTCCGGCACGGCGTCGAGGAAGTGGGCGGCCAGGTATGACAGGGATACGCGTGCTCGCTCGTACTCGACGAGCAACGCCTGTCGCTGCGGTTCGCAGGGCCACTCGGCACCGCAGCCGCCACACGTCCAGGCCGGCCGCACCGGCTGGTGCACCGTCATCGTGCATTCCTCTGCCGCTGGGAACGCGCTGACGAGGCCGGCACCGATCGCGGACTCTCCTCTTCCGGCCAGTGGCCCCGGTTGATCGGGACGCGATGTCGGCTGCGGCAGGGCAACTCCGCTCCACAGCGGCACACCCTGCGCCACCGCCGCCACGACCAGACCGGCCCATGTCGCCGGGCGAGGGTCACGGCAACTGCCAGGAGGTAACTGTCGTAGCTGACATGCCGAGGCATGACCGCCTCCCTGACGCCGACGAACATAGAAACCATCACTCTAGGTGTTGTACTTACGTCGACACAACAGTACGTCAACATGGAGGGACTTAACGTGCGCTCGTGAGCAGTGAGAGCGGCTTCGATCCCGATGTCGCCACCTGGAAGCAACTCGCGGACCGGCTACGGCAAGCCATCCGCTCAGGCCAGCTTGCCCCTGGCCAGCGAGTTCCGACCGAACTGGGCCTCACCCAGGAGTATCAACTCAGCCGACTCACGGTCCGCCGCGCGCTTCAGCAACTTCGAAGCGAGGGCTTGATCGTGGTAGTGCGCAGTCGCGGCACCTTCGTCCGAGGCGAGCAGGAACGCACTCTCATCGCCCTGGCGACGGGAGACCAGGCGCAGGCCCGGATGCCCGACCCCCCGGAGCAGCGGAATTTCGGCCTCCAGGAAGGCGAGCCGGTCATCCTGGTGACCAGGGCAGACGGAAAGGTGGAGAAATACGGTGCACACTCCGTGACCGTCGTCAGCACACAAGGCCCCACAGGTACCGTTGGCTAGCTAAGGCTCGGGGGTCCACTCATGGTGCCCGATCGAGGGAAACCCACAGTGCCACCGCCTATCGGTCAGGTCGCTCTAGCGGACGCGGCGCATGTGCATCCACCAGGTCGCCCGGGTGGCCGGCTACGGCTCCACTCAGCGCTAACATGACCCCATGACTGCAGCCCACGCGTACGAGTATGAGCTGCCACCTCACGCCGGGCCGCCGTCTGAAGCCGTCGAGGCGGCAGAGGAAGGCAATGTTGTATACCTGACTCGTCACGGGCAGCGCGTGGTGGCGATGGGGCCACCGACATCGCTGAATCCTCACGATCTTGAGAGGATCGGGCAGTACCTGGAGTCGGTAGCCAGCAACCCCAACCGAACGGAAGCCCTGCGGGCTCGGGCTCGTGAGCAGCTTGCACAGCTCGAAGACATCATCGAGCAAGCGATCAACGAGGAAGACGCCCAGGCATGCAGCGATGCGCTGCAGTCGATCCGCGCTGGCGAGTCGACCCAGCCGTGGAACAGCGTCAAGCGGGAGCTCGGCCTGTGACATGGAAGGTGGAGTTCACCAATGCCGCAACCCGCGAACTGGCAAAGCTTGATCGCTCAGTTCAGGTCCGCGTCAGCTCCGCGATCGATCATCTGGCGGAAGACCCTCGGCCCGCCGGCTGCGTCAAGCTGTCTGGTGGAGACGACAGATGGAGGATTCGGGTAGGCGATTATCGAATCGTCTACATGATCTTGGGTGATCAGGTACTGGTAGTAGTCGTCCGGATCGCGCACCGGCGAGAGGTGTACAGGTCTTTCTAGGGCATCTGCTTCCGGAGACCACCCGACCAGAGCCGAACCCTTCGCCGTGCTCGCCCTAGCCTGACGGTCAGGGTACGACGCATCGGCAGTGACTGGACAGGACCGTCGCCGGTCCGGGAGCCGGCGACGGCCTGATCGTGATCCAGTGGCCCTGTGAGCTGACCGGTCCGGGTGCGGGCGCGGTGGCGTGGGGCGTCCCGGGCACCATAAGCATTCGAGCGGTATACCTACCAGGCATAATTATGCCTGGTAGGTATACCGCTCAACACGATGCCGCCTCCGGTCCCGGGCGGGCGGGGCGCTACTTCCAGCGGTATTGATCTAGGCCGGGGGCGTAGTCGATCAAACCGGACGCATGCGCCGCTGACCTGCCGATACGTCTGCCATGGATGGTCAACGTTGGTCACCCTCGGCTCCCCTTGGACGGCCTGGAAACGGCCTGATCTTGAACCGCCTCGCCCTCTCCCCCGGCTGCGCCCCTAGCCATCCTGTCGGCCTTCGTCCGCACATCATGGAGTGGGTGGGGCCTGCCCGGTCAAGGTGGAGCACACCACCGTCTGAACGACCTTGACCGGGCAGGCCCCATCCGCTCGGCTCTGCCCGGACGAAGGTTGTCAGGATGGCGCCAACCATCCTGGAGTGCCTGAGCGCCCCGCCGGAGGCACGCCCTGGTCGTCGCCCTCAACATCGAAGCCCCGGAACTGCCACTCATCATGGCGGCCCGGGGCTTCTTCGTATGTCGCGCCGCCGGCGGGCTAAAACCGACGCGCTGGCGGCCGAAGGCCAGAGGCGCGGCGGCGGGCCATCGGCCCGGCCCTGGTTCGGCGGCGCGAGCGGCCTGCGAAGCGGGCCGCCTTGATCCCGTACAGAAAGTTCTCACACCATTGGAAAGCCTCCCCATGGAAAGCCTCCCCTGATGCAAGTAGCTCCAGCAAGAACTATCGACCCGACCCGACGCTGTAGCGATCTCTGGTCGCTGCCCGTAAGCTCACAGCATGACTCTGCCGACTGTCGCTGAGGCGCGATCTCTTGCTCAATACCTCCTTGAAGATGCATTGCCTCGTCGGTGGAGTCACGTCCAAGCGGTGGGGGCTAAGGCTGAACGCATCTGCCGCATGCTGCCTTCATCAGATGGTTCCGCTCTCGTCGTGGCTGCGTGGCTCCATGACGTCGGCTACAGCCCCACTTTGGTATCCACTGGCTTTCATTCGCTAGATGGTGCTCGGTGGCTTCGTGACCATGGGTTTGATAACCGCGTAACAGCTCTTGTTGCCTATCATTCGTGCGCCCGGCTGGAAGCGGTCGAACGAAACTTGGACGCAACTCTCACCGATGAGTTTCCTCGCGAGGACTCGCCAACCGCCGACGCCCTCTGCTACTGCGACATGACGACTGGTCCGGACGGCCAAGACTTCGAAGCGGCTGACCGACTGGCCGAAATCAGGTCCCGTTACGGACCCGACCACCTGGTCACTCGATTCATTACCAAGGCGGAACCCGAGATACTAGCCGCCGTCCGGCGTACGAAGCAGCGAATTTCGTCGCTTCAGCCAATGTAAGGCTTGCCGTCGTGGTCGTAGCCATGTGAGACACGGATTCGGGTCGAAGGATGCATCGAAAGCGATTCCAGTTCGTCTCGCCGGACCCAACGGACATCTACTGATTCAGAACTGGTTGCGAGATTTCCGCCAGCACTCCTCGCGCGGAGACATATCGCGAACTGTTGTCGCACCTCGCCGTTGTCGTAGGCGACGACGTGATTCGGGTTGCTGTAGATCCCGACCAAACCGGTCACTCTGACTTCGACGCCGGTTTCTTCCCGAGTCTCCCTCACTGCCGTGCCTCTGATGTCCTCGCCGACCTCCTGGGCACCTCCGGGCAACGACCACAAGTCGTTGTCGCTGCGGTGAATCAGCAAGACTCGGCCCTCGTCATCCTGAGCAAACACGGTGACAGCAACCACGATGCTGTTCGCCTGCGGGGCTGCCGGGTCGTAGTAGTAGTCTCTTCTGGCCACACTCCTAGCGTGCCACAGCTTCCGGCCAGTCCGCCGTGGCGGTCTGCCAAACTCGGTCGAAGCTGTCGGCGTAAGTCTCGAAGAATTCCCCTCCCGATAGCTGTCGGAGATGCAGCACGGGGGCGTGTGGTGCCGGAAGTCCATACACGTGAGTGTTGACGAGCATTTCGTCGTCGAAGCGGTATACCGAGTTGTACAACGTCGTGTGGTGGAACCGAACGGCTACATTCGGCGCGTCTTGCAGCCTGGCGTAGTGGTCCATGACCT
Organism: Micromonospora fluostatini; assembly: GCF_050410825.1. NCBI lineage: Bacteria > Bacillati > Actinomycetota > Actinomycetes > Micromonosporales > Micromonosporaceae > Micromonospora > Micromonospora fluostatini. Next base: position 6,614,593 of record NZ_CP191251.1, on the reverse strand, counting down.
GATGAATCTTGGAAGCCATCACCCCGGCGACGCTTTCGTCAGTGCTCCGTTGCTCAATCTCCGGCTTACCGGGATTTCCAAGCAGTATCTGAACCTCGACGCCGCTCTCCGCCTTCGCTCGTACTTTGTCGATAAACTTCCGGTCCTGCTCCACGAGGAATAGACCAGCGTACACGAGGATGCCGACTCGCTCCGTGGCCTGATCCAGAAGTTCCCGCCATAGATTCTCAGGCACGGCACTTCTACGGGGATACACCGTCACCAGCTCGGATTTCGCCAGCTCAGTCTTCCGCGTTGCAGTGATGGCATCCGGCCAGAGGTACGTCTCGTTCTGCTTCAACAGGCGCGCTATTGGACGCCTGTAGCGCGGATATGGGATACGCCCCTGAGTTACCCACCGCTCCGCCGTCTTCGGATCGACGCCGACATGCTCAGCCAGCACAGGGAGGCTTACCCCACAGTTCAACATCGCTTCACGGAGACGTTCGTTCCGCATGGGTGCTCCTCAGTCGGGACGATTAGGAGGGACGACTTACTCTAACAAAGTCGTCCCTCGGTTGTCTACAGTGCGTGGTGAACCCGTCCCCTCCCCTCGCGCAATGCTGTTGCCATCGAAGCCGCCGCCACAAATGGTGCGGCGGGAAAGGCAAGCCGGGCAGTCTCCCAAGGTGGGAGAGCCCTAGTCGAGAAGGAGTCAGTCATGGGACGTCTGCTGCTGGACACCTCGAAGGTGTCGTACGAGGTCGCGGTCAACCCGGTGCCGAAGCTGGACCAGACCGGTCAGCAGAAGTTCGACCGGGAGACGAAGGCCCCGATGTGGGCGGTGCAGCTCTACGCCCTAGCGGAGGGTAGCGCCGAGGTCATCAACGTGACGGTGGTCAGCCCGACCATGCCGGCGGTGACCGTTCGTCAGCCGGTCGTGCCCGTGGACCTGGAGGCGCTGCCCTGGGTCAACGACCGCGACGGCAAGGTCCGCTCGGGTGTCGCGTTCCGGGCTTCGGCCCTGACCGCGATGGACACCGCCGCCTAGCGGCGGCGTTCTCGATCGGCTCCACAGAAGCGAAGAGGTGGACACGGGGTCGCCGTTGATTGGCGTCGTCTGCGACCCCGCGTCCTGCCAACAGATCCGTTCCCTGAGTAGGGAGGACTTGTCGTGTCCAAGTCTAGCCAAAGGTCCCCGTTCGGCTGGTCGAACCGTGGGGGCAACAACGTCACTGTCATCGAAGCGCCGGTTGCCCGCTCGTACCGTCGTCGGGCCGTCATCGCGTTCTGGGTCACCCTCGGTGTGGTCGGCCTGCTGGCCGCCACGGTGGCCTCTCACTACCTGCACCCGATCGTGGGTGCTCTGCTCGGTGTCGTCCTGGGTGCGGTGCTCGGCGCGGTGGTGTTCGCGCTGATCGTGGCGTGGCCGGTGCTGCGCGTCTTCTGGCACTGGCTGCCGGAAATCGTGCTGGGCCTGGCCGCCGTCTACGGCTGGACCACGCTAATGCAGTCCACCCCGCTGTGGGGCTCGCTGCTCATCGTCGCCCTGGTCGTCGGCGTCCCGGCCGCGATCACACCCGTGCGCCGCCCTGTGATGGCGTGGATCTGGTGCCTGATCGTCCGGCACCGCCTGCGGTTGTGCTTCGCGGCGTTCATCGCCACCAACCGGCACGGCTCACTGCCGCTGATCCTGCCCGCCCGGCCCACCCCGGCAGGGGAGCGGGTGTGGGTGTGGCTGCGTCCCGGCCTGTCCCTGCGCGACCTGGAGCAGGAAGGCCAGGTGCAGAAACTGGCCGTGGCGTGCTGGGCCAACGAGGTCCGCGTCATGCGCGCCAACCGCAAGTACGCCGCGTTCATCCGCATCGACATCACCCGCCGCGAACCCCTGGCGGGCAAGGTCGTGTCCCCGCTGCCGGACTACGTGCCCACCGACGTGCCGGTCAACGCCCCCACCTCACCGGGCATGCCGCCTGTCGGCCTGGACCTGCCCGACGTGCCGGACGAGCCGGTCACCACGACCGCCGACACCCCCCGGCCGCGCAAGCCGCGCAACACCCCCACCACCGAGAGCCCGAACGGGTTCGACCCCTCCGACTACGCCTGACCGGGACGGCGCGGACCGAGCACCCCACACGGGTCAAGAGTCCGCGCCCCTCCCTCCCCCTCCCCCACCCGCATTGACACGTACGTGTCAACCGACCCCGGGAGCCCTGCCATGGATCTCACGGACACCCTCAAACTTCCCACCCCGCCGGACGCGCCGCAGACGGTGCCGGTCGGGGCGGGCCTGTCCATCTTCGACCCGATTTTCCTCGGCATCGATGAGTTCGGCCAGGCCGTCTACCTGCCGATGATCTACCGGAACATCCTGATCGGCGGAGAGCCCGGTGCCGGTAAGTCGAGCCTGCTGAACACCATCGTCGGTCACGCCGCTTTGTGCCCGGACGTGCGGCTGTGCCTGCTGGACGGCAAGCAGGTCGAACTCGGGCTGTGGAAGGACGCCGCCGACGTGTTCGTCGGCCCGGACATGGACCACGCCATCCGCACCCTTCGCCGGGTGCAGACCGTGATGGACAACCGCTACACGTTCCTGCTGTCCCGGCGGCGTCGGAAGATCGGCCCGAACGACCTGTTCGGTCAGATCCTCGTGGCCTGCGACGAGATCGCCTACTTCTCCGCCACCGCCGGGGACAAGAAGACCCAGGAACTGTTCGCCGCGCTGCTGCGCGACATCGTCGCCCGTGGCCGCGCCGTCGGCATCATCGTGGCCGCCGCGACTCAGCGCCCGTCCTCGGACATCATCCCGCCGTCGCTGCGGGACCTGTTCGCGTGGCGGTTCGCCGGCCGCTGCACCAACGACGTGTCCTCGGACATCGTGCTCGGGCACGGCTGGTACGCCCGCGGTTTCTCGTCCAACAGCATCGACCCGAACAACCAGGGCGAGGGCTACCTCATCGCCGAAGGCGGCATCCCGAACCGGGTCAAGGCCGCCTACATGACGGATGCCGACATCATCCGCGTGGCCGACTACGCCACCTGGACCCGCCGCCGTAGCGGCCTGGTCACCCCCGCCGAGCGGCACGCCACCGCCTACGCCGCGAAGGTCGCGGCATGAAAACCCGGACCGCTGTCCCGACTCGCGTCCTGGACCTCGTGCTCATCGGCGACGGCGAGGACATCGCCGCCCTGACCGCCATCGCCCGCCGCTCGGGCGCGCTCGTCTTCCGCTCCGCACCCACCCCCGCCGGTGAGCACGACAACCGGCAGCGGGTGTTCCTCCGGCTCCACCTGCACCACCGATAGAAGCGGCCGACAGACCGGGACCAGCCCTGAGAAAGCAACCCCGGCCTGCCGACCCAACCACCGCCCACGAAAGGACGTGGCCGCCATGAACCCTACCCACAAACAGCCCCACAGCCCCGGCGCGCTGGCCGACCTCACCCCGGCCGACATCCTGCGCTGCGCCGCCCGCTACCTCGAACTGCACGGCTGGAACCAGGGCACCTACTACGCCCCCACCGAGGACAACCCGTTCCCGCCCGCGTGCGTCGACGGCGCGCTCGGCATGGCTGCCTACGGCCGTGTCACCTTCCTCGCCCTTGCCCCCGACGGCGATCCGGGCTTCCGCGACTACAACCGCGCCGTGACCTACCTGGTCGACTACCTGGACCTCAACACCCTCACCGGTTGCGACAACCCGAACCCGTTCGACTGGAACGACCGGCCTACCCGCACCGCCGAGCAGGTCATCACCACCCTGCGGGCCGCCGCTGACGACTACGACTGGTCGCACGCCACCGAGGACGACCTCGAAACCTACGCCGACGCCTGCGCGTGGGCCGAGAAGCACCCCACCCGTGAGGGCTTCCTCGCCTGGCGGGCCGCCCGATGAGCCCCCGCCTGCGCGCCCTGGTCACCGCCAGCGCCATCAGCGCCGCCGCGACCGCCGGCTACCTCACCGCCCGCCACAGCCTGCGGGCCGAACTCGCCACCGTCCGACACGCCGCCTGTCACGACCCGCTGACCGGCATCCACAACCGCGCCGGCCTCACCGCCGCCGCCGACACCCTGATCACCTCCGCCCACACCACCGGCCGTCCGGTGGCTGTCGTCCTGGTCGACCTGGTGGGCTTCAAGAAGGTCAACGACACCCACGGCCACGACGCCGGGGACCACATCCTTACCACCGTCGCCCACCGGCTGACCGGCATCGCCGGTCCCGCCGGTATCGCCGCCCGTCTCGGCGGTGACGAGTTCGCCGTCATCACCACCGGCCCCGCCACCCCGCCCGATCCGGACATCTGGCTGACCGGCTGGCTGACCCACATCCACACCCGGCTGACCACCTCGGTCACCTACCACGCCCACCCCTTGGCGGTGGGCGCCACCCTCGGCGCGGTCTTGGCCCACCCCGGCCACCCCGCCGCGACCTGGCTGCACCGCGCCGACCTGGCCATGTACGCCGCCCGCGCGAACCGCCGGACGACCGCCGTCTACACGGCCACCACCGACACCCCCGCCATGGCTGCGGCCGACCGGCCCCGTGACCTGGCCCGCCCCACCAGTCCCCTTGCCGCCGCCCCGACCACCTGGAGGGCCGCATGAGCACCGCTACCTCGATCACCGACGTGACACGTACGTGTCAAAACGACATCTCCACCGCCGCACTCGTCGGCGCACTCGAATCCGCCTGGGCCGCGATCCGCGCCCAGCACTCCGAGGTTCCGGCCGCCGTGATCGTGGTCGGTTCCGGCTCGCCCACCAAGGCCAGCCAGGGCATGAAGTGGGGCCACTTCGCCTCCCTGCGCTGGCAGGCCGGCGACACCCAACTCCCCGAAATCCTCATCTCCGGTGAGGGACTGTCCCGCGAACCGGAGGCCGTGTTCACCACCCTCCTGCACGAAGCGACCCACGCTCTGGCCGACGCCAGAGGTGTGCAGGACACCTCCCGGCAGGGCCGCTGGCACAACAAGAAGTTCGCCACCCTCGCCGCTGAACTCGGCATGTCGACCACCAAGGACGACAAGCTCGGCTACTCGCCCTGCACCCTGACCGACCTCACCCGCGCCCGCTACAAGGCCACCATCGCCGGCCTCTCGGTCGCGCTGCGTTTCTACCGCCACCCCGAACCGACCGGGGAGGGCAAGCAGCGCACGAACAACAACAACGGCGTCTCGTGTGAGTGCGAGTGCCCCCGCAAGCTGCGGATCTCCACCACGGCCTTCGAAGAGGGGCCGATCGTCTGCGCGGTCTGCTCGGCGGCGTTCCTGCCCGAGGACATCGACCGCGACACCTACGAACACCCCACCTTCACCACCGGCAACGGCGGTGAGGACAAGGACGACGACCAGGACCAGGACGACGCCGACTCGGAGGACCCGATGGTGTTCTACGACCCGACCGGCGAGCGCTACGGCATGCCGACCTACCCCTACAAGTTCGCCCCCGGCGACCTGCTCACCCGCCGACAGCTCCGCGCCCGCGACCTGCGCCCCGGCGGCCAGGAACCCGCCGCGCAGATCCTCTGGCGGCGCGGCAAGCGCGTCGCCTACCTGTTCCGCCTCGACCTCGCCGTCCCGAAGCGGACCGCAACTCCCGCCCAACTGGCGGCCATCGACAAGGCGCTCACCGCCCGGCGTACCTGCCCCGAATGCGGCCAGGTCCAGCCCTACTACATCCCCCGCCGAACCGGCGCATGCCTCGACTGCCACGGAGGCGACCGATGACCCCCATTCCCGACGAATACGACCTGCGCCTGTGCGCCAACTGCGGCACTGAACTCGGCCCCTTCGAAAAGGGTCCCCGCTGCACCGACTGCGCCCACCTCCGCACTCGCCGACCCCGGAGGAACCCACGATGACATCGAACCTTCGCCCCTCACGCTGGGCCTACCTCGGCCTGATCCTCGGCGGACTCGTCTCCGTCGCCGCGAACATCGCCCACTCCTTCATCGCCCCGAAGGGCGCACCCGAGAACTGGACTCCTGAGCCGGGCGCGGTTGTCTCCGCGATCGTCTGGCCGCTGTTCCTGTTCATCGCCATCGAAATCCTTGCCCGCACCCCCTGGCCGAACGGCTGGGGCTGGGACGTGCTGCGCTGGGTCGGGCTGCCGCCCGTGGCCCTGGTCGCCGCGTTCGTGTCCTACCAACACCTGTCCGGGCTCCTGCGTCACTACGACGAAGGAACCCTGGTCATCTGGTTCGGTCCCGTCGCCGTCGATGGCCTGATGCTCATGGCCACCGCCGCACTCCTCGCCGCCAAACACCGCACCGACACCCGGCCGTCAAACCCTGCCCCGGCACTGGTGCCGGCCACCTCCGCCCCGGCGTCGTCACCCGACATCACCGCCGACGCGAAGGTCCGCCCGGCAGCCGCGAAGAACACCACGGCCACCAACCCCATCAAGAAGAGCACCCCGGCGAAGAAGACTGCGGCACCTCGCAAGCGCACCACCCCGACGAAGACGACCACCGCACCCAAGACGACCACCCCGACCGAGTCGACCGCACCCGCGCCGACTCCGGTCCCGGACACGACCGCACCCGCGACCCCGGCCACCAAGCCGGCCGCACCGGCTCCGGCGATGCTGTCCAACGCCCGCATCGTCGCCACGGCCCATGAGAAAGCCCACGGTGAACCCATCACCCCCGGCCAACTCGCCGTCCGGCTCCGCGTCCCCACCCACACGGCCGCTGACATCCTCACGGCCCTGACCACCGATCCGAGCATCAACGACAAGACCCACAACGGCACCGCTGTGGGAGCCACCGCGTGACGTCCTCGACGTTGCCTCTCGCGCCCGAAACCACCACGGTTTCGGGCACGGGAGCATGCGCCGAAACCACCGACGGCTACTGGCCCTGGGCCACCCCCAACACCGGAACCCGCGACCTGACCGCCGACGGCTGGGTGCGCGGCCACGACCCCCGCACCGTCGCCTCCGGCCGCGCCCGCGCCCAAGATCCCGACTATCCCGAATGGCTCGGCCACGTCCGTGCGGCCTCGGCGTGCAAGCACCCGATCCGGCTGGCTGGGCAGATCCACGTCAACGACGCCGACGGCAACCGCATGGTCACCATCGACACCGAGGACATGCCCGACGGCGCGATCTACACCCCCTGCGGCAACCGCCGCGCCGCCGTGTGCCCGTCCTGCGCCGAGCTGTACCGGCGCGACACGTACCACCTCGTCAAGGCCGGGCTCCAGGGCGACCGGTGGGGACTACCACCGCTGCACGAGCACATCGCCATCTTCCTCACCGCCACCGCCCCCTCGTTCGGGCCGGTGCACCACCGGGTCGTGAAAGTGCATGCCGCCGACTGCCGGAAGAAGGACGGCTGCACCTGCCGTCCAGAGATCTGCCGCCCGTTTGGCCGGGTCTGTCCGCACGGCGTCGAGATCCGCTGCACCGCCCGGCACAAGGCCAGCGATACCCGCCTCGGGCAGCCGTTCTGCCTGGACTGCTACGACCACACCGCACAGGTCATCTGGAACCACGAAGCACCCGAGCTGTGGCGCCGCACCATCCAACAAGCCGACCGCGAGCTACGCCGCCTCGGCCGCGCCCACGGCGTCGACCTACGCCGCCGCTACATCAAGGTCTACGAATTCCAGGTACGCGGCGTCATCCACTACCACGCCCTCATCCGCCTCGACGGCCACAACCCCGACTGCCCCGACGCCATCGCCCCACCACCGGCCGCCATCACCCGCGACATGTTCGAACACGCCGTCCGGACCGCGTTCGTCAAGACCGCCTACACCTCCGCGCCACACCCCGCTAACAACGGGCACGGGTGGCGCATCGCCTGGGGTGAAAAGGGCCTGGACCTCAAGCACGTCAACGCCCCCGGCGGCACCGTCAACCTCGCCCAGATCACCGGCTACATCGCCAAGTACGTCACCAAGAGCACCGAAGTGACCGGCCTGAGCCTGCGCCGCGTCGACGACCTCTCCGTCGAAGTCCACGGCGACCCGCGCACCCACCTCGGCCGGTTGATCCGCGCCTGCTGGGACCTCGGCGAGCACCCCGACTACGCCCGCCTACGGCGGTGGGCGCACCAGTTCGGCTACGGCGGCCACATCGCCACCAAGAGCCGCGCCTTCTCCGTCACCCTCGGCTTCCTCCGGCTCCAACGCACCATCTGGCGGCGCACCGAGGGCCACCCCCACACCTGGGACGACGAGCAGACCGAGCGCGTCATCTACGAACTCGGCTACCAAGCCACCGGCTGGATCACCACCGGAGACGCCCTCCTGGCCAACACCGCCGCCGCCCAAGCCCGCGCCCGACACCTCGCCGGCCTCGACGCCCTGGCCGACGAACTCACCGCCGCCCGCGCGGTCCAACCCCTGGCCGCTTGACACGTACGTGTCAACGCCTGTGTAGCCGTTCCTTGACAACTCCACAGCGCAAGCAACCACCTCACCCGACCGACCCCCTGGAAGGAGCGCCATGCCCACACGACCCCGCGCCCTGGTCGCGGTCCGGCTCATCGGCCCGACCGCCACCGTCACCGCCCACGCCGCGACCATCGCCGCCCAACTCGTCGCCCACTACGGCCGCGAACGGGTCACCTGCCGCACCAGCACCCGCCCCGCCGGCTACAGCGGCGAAAGCCGCGCCTACATCACCATCACCCGAAAGGAGCCCCGATGACCGCACCCGCTACGCCCGAACCCCTCTGGGAGGTCGAAGATGTCTCGACCTACCTCCGGGTGCCGGTGCAGACGCTTTACCAGTGGCGCAAACGCAAGTACGGACCACCCGCCGCCCGGGTCGGCCGGCACCTCCGTTACGACCCGGCCTCGGTGCGCACCTGGTTCGCCGATCAGTCTCAGGCGGCCTGACATGGCCCACATCGTTGACCGCTGGTACAAGACGGTTGCCGGCCCGGATGGGAAAGCTCGGCAGGAACCAAAGCCAGAGTGCGGGCAGGGAATGCGCTACCGCGTCCGGTACATCGCCCCGGACGGCAAAGAGAAATCCCAGTCGTTCCCCGACAAGAAAAAGCGCGAGGCACAAGCGTTCCTCGCCAACGTCCAAGCTGACATCCTCAAGGGCACCTACGTCGACCCGGACGCCGGGCGCACCACCTTCAAGCAGTACGCGGACGAATGGCTCGCCGCCGCGACCACCGATGTCCTGACTCGCGACCGCATCGAGTACGAACTCCGACTGCACGTATACCCGATCTTCGGTCACAAACCGATCGCGGCCATTCAGCCGACGACAATCAGAGAGTGGGCGCGGAAGATTCAGGAGAAAGGGCTGTCGGTAGGTTACCGCCGGGTCCTGTTCACCGATGTGTCCATGGTTCTGAACGCGGCAGTGGACGACAAAAAGATTGTCAGCAACCCTTTCGCGGTCAAGAGCATTCGCCGGCCGAAGCCCGCTCCAACCAAGGTGGTGCCGTGGCCGGTCACCCGATTGACGGCGTTTCGCAAGAACGTGCAGCCCCGGTACCGGGTAGCGGTGGACCTGGGCGCGGGTTGCGGCCTACGGCAAGGGGAAATCTTTGCGGTCAGCCCCGGAGATCTCGACCCGGCCCGCCCCGTTTTGCATATCACTCGGCAGATCAAACTCGTTCGCGGCTCGCTGATCTTCGCGCCACCGAAGGGCGGCAAGTCCCGCGAGGTTCCGTTGCCGGACTCGGTAGCGGGCAGGCTGAGACAACACGCGCAGGACTGCCCGCCGGTCGCGGTGACCCTGCCGTGGGCGACCCTGACCGGTGAGCCGCGAACTGTAGAGCTGTACCTGACGACACCCACCGGCCTGGCGCTGTCCCGCTCGATGTTCAACTCCGGTGTCTGGAAGCCCGCAATCCGTGCGACCGGCATCCCGGACGACCGACACAACGGGATGCACGTCCTGCGGCACACCTACGCCTCGGTCCTCCTGGACGCCGGGGAGAGCATCAAGGCTCTGTCGGCCTACCTGGGCCACGCGGACCCTGGCTTCACCCTCCGGACCTACACACACCTGCTGCCGGCCAGCGAGGATCGCACCCGCCGCGCCATCGACAAGGCACTCGGTGAAGACCAAGGCAGCGATGATGCTCCGCAAGCCTCTGACGGCCTGGACACGGCATGATCATGGTTCAACGGCCCTGGTAGCGGCCTGCGAGGCAGGTCAGAGGCCATGTCGTAGCTATTTCCAGCGGAAGTGGACGAAGAGACGGCCGAAGTTCTTCGAGTCCTTCTCCACCCGATGGTAGAGCTGCTTGACGTCCTTCTGGTCGAGGAACCGCAGCACCCGCTTCTTGAGCTGGCCCGAGCCCTTGCCGGGGATGATCTCGACGAGGGTGGCCTTCTTGGCCACCGCCTCGTCCATGATCCCGCGCAGCGCCCGGTCGATGTCGTGGCCCTTGTTGAAGATGTCGTGCAGGTCCAGCTTGAGCTTCACCGCCGGCCGCCCCTCCGCTCAGCTCGCGTGCCGCCTCATCGTAGAGCCGTTGGCACCGCCCCCGACCCGCGACTCGACCCGGCGCAGCGCCGTGGTGTAGTCGGTGTTCGTCCCGTGCATCGCCGCCGCGATGCGCAGGTGCCGCAGCGCGTCGACGGGCCGGTTCAGCCGCTCCAGCGTCCGCCCGAGCACGTGGTGCGCGTAGTGGTCGCTGGGGTCGCGGTCGACCAGCTCCCGCAACTGCTCCTCGGCCCGGTTGAGCTGGGCGGACTGGAAGTACGCCCGGGCCAGCAACTGGCGCACCGAGGAGTTCTCCGGCTCCGCCGCCACGATCGGCTCCAGCAGCCGGGCCGCGCCGCCCGCGTCGCCCGCCTCGAAGAACATGGTCGCCCGCCGGTACTCGGCCAGAAAGTCCATCCGACCCACCTCCTGGTGTCGCCACGCCACTTCCCCGACGCTGGCACAACATCGCCGGGACCGCGAGTGTTCCCCGGATGGAAGTTGCACCGAACCCCGGTCAGCCGGTCGGGTCGTACCGGCCGGCGACCAGGTCCCAGGCGCGCACGCCGCCGACGATGCCGGCGGTGTTCGGCACCACCACCACGTCGTCGCCCATCCGGGCGAGCTGCTCGGGACGGATCAGCCGGGAGTTACCGCCGCCCAGGTAGAGGCGGTCCCAGCGGACCACCGGACGCAGCCCGTCGACCACCTGCCGGATCCGGCGGGACCAGAACCCGTCGCCGAGGCGGCGGCGCTCCGGCTCCCCCACGTACGTGTCGTAGGTGGTGCCCCAGCGCACCGGGGCGTGGGACAGCTCCAGGTGCGGGGCGAGCATCCCGCCGTCGAAGAGCGCGCTGCCCAGCCCGGTGCCCAGGGTCAACACCAGCTCGCAGCCGGTCCCCGCGACCACCCCGGCGCCGTGCACCTCGGCGTCGTTGAGGACCAGCGCGGGTACCCCGAAGGCGTCGGCGAGCGCCGCGCGGGCGTCGTACCCGGACCACTCGGCGAGCAGCGCGGGGTCGACCCTGCTCCGGGGGCCGGCGCGGGTCACGTAGTGCGGGGTCGCCACCACCACGCCGTGCCGGATCATGCCGGGCATCCCGACGGTCACCCGCTCCGCCGTGGGCAGCCGGGCCCCCAGCTCCACCAGCGTCTTCACGAACAGCGCGGGCGGCAGCGGGTACGGCGTGGGCACCCGCAGCGGACGGGCCCGCATGGTGCCGGCGGCGTCCAGCACCGAGGCCTTGATCCCGCCGCCACCGCAGTCGATCGCCAGAGTGGTCACCACTCCCGCGAGTCTGCCCCGTACCGCCGAGCGGGGCGCGCCGGGTGCCCGAAATCGGCGGGGCCGGCGGGGCTAGGCTCGACCATTGATGAGCGCGACGCTGGTGGTCAAGGATCTCGCCGCCGGGCACGGCGACCGGCTCCTCTTCTCCGGGCTGGACCTGGTGGTCGCCCCCGGGGACGTGGTCGGCCTGGTCGGGGTGAACGGCGCCGGCAAGTCGACGCTGCTGCGTACCCTCGCCGGTCTGCTGCCGGTCGAGGCCGGGACGATCGCACTCAGCCCGCCCACCGCCACCGTCGGGCACCTGCCGCAGGAGCCGGAGCGGCGGGCCGACGAGACGGTCCGCGACTTCCTCGGCCGCCGGACCGGGGTGACCGGGGCCCAGGCCGCGCTGGACGCCGCCACCGAGGCGCTGACCGGGGGCGCCCCGGGCGCCGACGACACGTACGCCGACGCGCTGGAGCGCTGGCTCGCCCTCGGCGGCGCCGACCTGGCCGAACGGGCCGAGCAGGTCGCCGCCGACCTGGGCCTCACCGTCGACCTGGACCACCCGATGACCGGGCTCTCCGGCGGCCAGGCGGCCCGCGCCGGGCTCGCCTCGCTGCTGCTCAGCCGGTACGACGTCTTCCTGCTCGACGAGCCCACCAACGACCTGGACCTGGCCGGCCTGGAACGGCTGGAGCAGTTCGTCACCGGACTGCGGGCCGGCACCGTGCTGGTCAGCCACGACCGGGAGTTCCTCACCCGCACGGTGACCCGGGTGCTGGAGCTGGACCTGCACCAGCAGCAGGTCAACCACTTCGGCGGCGGGTACGCCGCGTACCTGGAGGAGCGGGAGGTGGCCCGCCGGCACGCCCGCGCCGAGTACGAGGAGTACGCCGACACGAAGGCCGACCTGGAGGCGCGGGCCCGCCTCCAGCGGTCGTGGATGGAGAAGGGCGTCCGCAACGCCCGGCGCAAGGCCACCGACAACGACAAGATCGGCCGCAAGTTCCGGTCCGAGTCGAGCGAGAAGCAGGCGGCGAAGGCCCGGCAGACCGAACGGCTGATCGAGCGGCTGGAGGTGGTCGAGGAGCCGCGCAAGGAGTGGGAGCTGCGGATGGAGATCGCCGCCGCGCCCCGCGCCGGTGCCGTGGTGGCCACCCTGCGCGACGCCGTGGTCCGCCGGGGCGACTTCGTGCTCGGGCCGGTGGACCTCCAGATCGACTGGGCGGACCGGGTGACGGTGACCGGGGCGAACGGCTCCGGCAAGTCGACGCTGCTCGGCGCGCTGCTGGGCCGGCTGCCGCTGGAGCGGGGCCACGCCACCCTCGGCCCCGGGGTGGTGGTCGGTGAGGTGGACCAGGCCCGGCAACTCTTCCTCGGCGACCAGCCGCTGCTGGACGCGTTCCGGCTGGCCGTACCGGAGCTGTCGCCGGCGGACGCGCGGACCCTGCTGGCCAAGTTCGGACTGCGCGCCGACCACGTGCTGCGGCCGGCGGCGACCCTCTCCCCCGGCGAGCGGACCCGGGCCGCCCTCGCCCTGCTCCAGGGGCACGGGGTGAACCTGCTGGTGCTCGACGAGCCGACCAACCACCTGGACCTGCCGGCCATCGAGCAGTTGGAGTCGGCGCTGGCCGGGTACCCGGGCACCCTCCTGCTGGTCACCCACGACCGCCGGATGCTGGACGCGGTGCACACCACCCGACGCCTCCGGGTCGACGCCGGCCACGTCACCGAGCACTGACCCCCACCCCCACCCGCCCCGGTGTAAGGAAGGGCCCCTTATTAACACGTCGGGGTGAGAAGGGGCCCCTTCTCTACCGTATGCGTTAACAGGGGGCCCCTCCTTACACCCGCGCCCGTTCGGGTGACAGCGGCGAGGATCGGGCATACCGGGGCATGATGCGGGTACCGGGCCGGCCGGAGGTGGCCCATGGTCGCGCTGACCCATACTCCGCCCTCGGCCGAGCGGCTGCGGGCGGTCGACGAGTTCCTCGCCGAGGCGTGGGCGGACCAGGTGTCCCACGACGACCGGCTCCGCGACCTGGCGGTACGGGTGCGCTTCGACCGGGGGGTGGCGCACGTGACCGGCGAGGTCCCCGACGCCACCCACCTGCGGCTGGTACGGGACCGGCTGGGCCGGCTCGCCGGGGTGTTCGGCGTCTGGTGCCGGGTCCGGGTGGCCGGACGGGAACCGGTCGTGGTCGACCTGGGCTGCGGCGGCACCAAGCAGTACCCGGGGAACCTGGGGTTGGACATCTTCCCCGCGCCCGGGGTGGACGCGGTCGCCGACCTCTCCGGCTCCCTGCCCCTGGCCGACGACTCGGTGGACGTCCTCTTCGCCGTGCACATCCTGGAGCACCTGATCGACTTCCTGCCGCTGGTCGACGAGTGCCACCGGGTGCTCCGGCCGGGTGGTGTCCTGCACGTGATGAGCCCCTGGTGGGGGCATGTGAACGCGGTCGCCGACCCGACCCACGTCCGGCTGTTGGACGTGCAGACGGTCAAGGGGATCTGCGTGCAGCGGCCACCCGGGACCCCGCGCTGGTACCCCCTGCACGCCGGTTCCGACGGCGCGAGCATCTTCGCCGACCTGACCCCGCTGCCGCCGGACGCCCCCGGCCCCACCCCCGCCCACCTGGCCCGCTTCTTCGCCTGACCGGGAGCCGGGCGGAAGCCGACCAGGGGCCGGGCGGGAGCCGGGCGGAGGGGGGCGGGTCAGCGGCGGGCCAGGCGGTTGCGGCGGTGGCCGTAGGCGGCGTAGATGATTACGCCGAGCAGCAGCCAGGCGAGGAAGCGCAGCCAGGTCTCCACCGACAGGTTCAGCATCAGGTACACGCAGGCCAGCGCGCTGACGACCGGGAGGACCGGGGAGAGGGGCACCCGGAACGGGCGCTTCAACTCCGGCCGGGTACGGCGCAGCAGCGGCACCGCGACCGAGACGATCACGAAGGCGAAGAGCGCGCCGATGCTCACCAGGTCGGCCAGGGCGGAGAGCGGCAGAAAGCCGGCGAGCAGCGCCACCAGCACCGTCATCAGCAGGGTGACCCGGTACGGGGTGCCCCAGCGGGGGTGGATCTCGCCGATCTTCGGCGGGATCAGCCCGTCCCGGGCGATGGCGTACCCGATCCGGCCGATCGCCACCAACTGGACCAGGATCACGCTGGTCAGACCGGCCACGGCGGCGATCGCCACCAGCGCGCCGGCCCAGGTGGCGCCGACCGCGTTGAAGGCGGCGGCGATCGGGGCGCCCCGGTCGATCTCGGTGTACGGCACCATGCCGACCACCACGAACGACACCCCGACGTAGAGCACGGCGGAGAGGCCCAGCGTGCCGAGCAGCCCGAGCGGCAGGTCGCGGCCGGGCCGCCGGGTCTCCTCACCGAGGTTCGCCACGGCCTCGAACCCGGTGTACGCGAAGAAGACCACCGCCGCCGCGCTGAGCACCCCGGCGATCCCGAAGACGGACGGCTCCAGCCCGAACAGCACCTGGGTCAGCGGCTGGGCCAGGCCGGACTCACCGGCGGGCGGCTCCTGCGTCGGCGGGACGAACGGGGTGAGGTTGTCGGCGGTGATGAAGAAGAGCCCGGCGGCCACGATGAAGACGCAGATCGCGACCTTGACCACGACCAGGACGTTGGTGATCCGGGCGGACTGCTGGATGCCGACGGTGGCGACCAGGCCGAGCAGCGCCACGATGGCGATCGCGCCGACGTTGACGACGCTGCCCTCCTCGCCGAACCAGGCGGTGGGCAGGCCGAACAGTTCGGCGAGGTACCCGGACCAGCCCCGGGCGACCACGGCCGCGCCGAGGGCGAACTCCAGCAGCAGGTCCCACCCGATGATCCAGGCGACCACCTCGCCCATGGTCGCGTACGCGTAGGTGTAGGCGCTGCCGGCGGTCGGCACGCTGGAGGCGAGTTCGGCGTAGCAGAGCGCGGCGAGCAGGGCGACCACCCCGGCGACGGCGAACGAGACGATCACCGCGGGACCGGCGGAGTCGCGGGCCTCCAGGCCGGTCAGGGTGAAGATGCCGGTACCGATCACGATGCCGACGCCGAAGCCCATCAGGTCGAACGGGCCCAGCTTCCGGCGTAGCCGCCGGCCCTGCCCGCCCTCCTCGGCGGTGCTCTGGGCGATCACGTCCTGGATCGGTTTGGTGCGCAGCACGGACACCGCGCTCACCCCTCCCACCGGTCGGCCACCCCGTCGGCGGCTGGTGACCGGCGTTGCTACCCGCCCCGACGACCAGCGAACCGTCACCCCGCGCGGCCTTTCGGTAACACCTGGCCACCCTCCGTCGCATCACCCCGGATCGAACAAGGCATCGACGGGCGTCGCCGGCCGCGACCCCTTGCGCACCTTGGACGGATGTGAAACTTTCCTTCTATCGATATTCGTCGTGCGGCGAATGTCGCCGACAGGTCCGGTCCGGCGGGCCGCCGCCGACGCCGGGTTCCGCCCGCCGACCCGACGAAGGGAGGTGCCGGATGACACTGTTCCGGCTGCCCGCCGCCGCCCTGGCCGTGGCGCTGCTCGGTCCGCTTGCCGCCGCCACCCCGGCGACCGCCACGACCACGCCGCCCACCCACCGCCCCCCGCTGAACACCGCCGCCGGACCGACCGCCACCTCCGCCGGCCCCGGACCGGCCGCCGGCTGCGACACCGATCCGGCGACGCCGAAACGGCAGTTCCGGGCGATGTGGATCTCGTCGGTGGTCAACATCGACTGGCCGTCGGCGGCCTCGCTGACCGCCCCGGACCGGATCGCCGCCCAGCAGGCCGAGTACCGCGCGCTGCTCGACCTCGCGCAGCGGCGGCACCACAACGCGGTCGTCGTCCAGGTCCGGCCGACCGCCGACGCGCTCTGGCCGTCGCCGCACGAGCCCTGGTCGGAGTACCTGACCGGGGTGCGGGGCCAGGATCCGGGCTGGGATCCGCTGGGCTTCCTCGTCGCCGAGGCACACCGCCGCAACCTGGAGTTCCACGCCTGGTTCAACCCGTACCGGGTCTCCATGCCGGCGCCGGGCGGGGCCGGTGCCGACCTCGACCGGCTCGCGCCCGGCCATCCGGCCCGGCGGCAGCCGGAGTGGACCTTCGCGTACCCGCCGGCCGGGGTCGCCGGCAGCCGGCTCTACTACGACCCCGGGGTACCCGAGGTCCGCGCGTTCGTACAGACCGCGATCCTGGACGCCGTCCGGCGGTACGACATCGACGGGGTGCACTTCGACGACTACTTCTACCCGTACCCGAGCGGCACGCACGAGGTGCCCGACGACGCCACCTTCGCCCGGTACCACCGGGGTTTCACCGACCGGGCGGACTGGCGACGGGACAACGTCGACCTGCTGATCCAGGAGACCGGCACCCGGATCAAGGCGGTCAAGCCGTGGGTGAAGTTCGGGGTGAGCCCGTTCGGCATCTGGCGCAACGCCTCGGCCGACCCGCTCGGCTCGGACACCACCGGCAGCCAGTCCTACGACATCGTCTCGGCGGACAGCCGCCGGTGGGTACGCCAGGAGTGGATCGACTACGTCGTGCCGCAGTTGTACTGGTACATCGGGCAGTATCCGGCGGCCGACTACGCCCGGCTGGTCCCGTGGTGGGCCGGCACCGTCCGGGGCACCCGGGTGCACCTCTACGTCGGGCAGGCCGACTACAAGAGCGGCGACCCCGCGTACGGGCCGGACTGGCAGGACCCGCGCGAGTTGTCCGACCACCTGACGCTGAACCGGGCGTACCCGGAGGTCCTGGGGAACATCCACTTCTCCGCCGTCCAGGTCCGGGCCAACCGGCTCGGCGCGACCGACCTCTACGCCGCCGAGCACTACTCCCGTCCGGCGCTGGTACCCGCCATGCCGCACCTGCCGGCCCGGCCGCTGCTCGCCCCGGTGCTCAGCGGCGCGACCCGGCAGGCCGACGGGGTACGGCTGACCTGGCGGCAGCCGGCCGACGGGGTGGGCCCGTTCGGCACGGCGACCGGGTACGCGATCTACCGGTTCGACGGGGCGGGCCCGACCGACCCGTGCGGGCTGGCCGACGCCGCGCACCTGGTCGACACGGTCCGGGCCGCCCCGGGCGCGACGCAGTCCTGGGTGGACCCGACGGCCGCGCCGGACCGGCGGTACACCTACCGGGTCACCGCGCTCGACCGGCTCGCCAACGAGAGCCCGGTCAGCCCGCCCCGGCGGCTCTGACCGGGCCGGCCGCCCGACCCTGACCGGGTCAGCTCCGACACCTCAGGGCATTCGTCTCTTTCCACGCATGTCACCAATACTTCCCCTCCGTGGAAGATCCATGGATGACGATACAACGACACTGGTCGACATCCCGGTGACCGACCGGTAACCCCCACACCCCCGCCACCCTGGAGGTCCCCATGCGCCGCCGTCTCGCCACCCTCGTCGCCACCGCCGCACTGGCCCTGGCGGGCACCTTCGCCGCCGCGTCCCCGGCCGCCGCCGCCCCCACCCAGCAGCAGAAGCTGAGCGTCCTGTCGAGCTGGACCCAGACCAGCGCCACCAGCTACAACAACTGGAACTCGGCCCGGCTCAACCGGGCGCCGTGGGCCGCCTACAACTTCGACTGGTCCACCGACTACTGCTCGTCCAGCCCGGACAACCCGCTCGGCTTCAGCTTCGCGACCTCCTGCCACCGGCACGACTTCGGGTACCGCAACTACAAGGCGGTCGGCCAGTTCTCCGCCAACAAGGCCCGCCTGGACAGCGCCTTCTACGAGGACCTGAAGCGGGTCTGCGCCACGTACAACTCGGTCGTCCGGCCGGCCTGCCTCAGCCTGGCCTGGACCTACTACGAGGCGGTCCGCCTCTTCGGCTCCGTCGCCGCCGTCAGCCAGGCCGACCTGGACCGCGCCGCCGACCTCAAGGCCCACGCCGAGCAGCGAGCCGCCTAGGTGTAAGGAAGGGCCCCTTGTTAACGCATACGGTAGAGAAGGGTTCCCCTCTCACCCGGAGGTGTTAAAAGGGGGCCCTTCCTTACATCGGGGTGGGGGGCTCAGGGGGCGACGGGTGGGGCGGGGGTGGTGAAGCGGGTCGAGTCCGCGGCGAGGTCGGGATGCTCCACCCGGAGCGCGAGCGCCGCCGCCTCCTCCAGGCTCAGCTCGCTCCCCTCCTCGTACGCGGCGTCGAAGGCCCCGTCACCGAGCCGCTCCCGTACCTCCGCCTGCCGCTGCGACCAGTACGCGTCGTGGATGCCGGGGGTGCAGCGCATGCTGGCCCGGGTCGCCTGGGCGGCACCGAAGAGCCGGGCGGCGGTGAGCGCGTCGCCCCCGGCGGCACAGCGCACCGCGATCGCGTCCACGGTGTCGCAGGCCCGCCCGTGGAAGCCGTGGCTCAACCGGGAGCGGAGCGCCACCAGCAGGTGCTCGTGCGCGGCCACCAGGTCACCCCGGGCCAGCGCCACCATGCCGAGCAGCATGTCCACCGACCGGCGGCCCCGCTCGACCGGGCGGGCCGCCTCGATCGGGCGGGCCGCGCCCAGCAACTCCGCCGCCTCGTCCAGGGCGCCCCGCTGCCAGAGCAGCTCGGCCAGGCTGAACACGGCGAAGAGCGCGTCGCCCATCACGCCCTGCTCGTGCGCCCAGTCGATGACCTCCCGGCAGACCCGCTCCGCCTCGACGAACTGTCCCATGTCGACCAGCGGGGCGGCCCGTCCGGCGAGCACCCGGGCCAGCAGCCCGGCCTCCCCGGCCTGCCGGGCGGCGGCCTCGGCCCGCTGCGAGAAGCGCAGCTCCTCGGCCAGCTCACCGTCCGCGCCGGCGTGCAGCGAGTGCAGATGGTACGCCGCCGCCAGCTCCGCCTCGGGGATCACCTCACCGGTCTCGGCGATCCGGCCGTAGAGCCGGAACAGCCAGAGCCGCCCCTCCCGGGCCAGGCCCCGCTCCCGCCACCACTGGTCCAGTCCACCGGCCAGCCGCAGGCCGGCGCGCGCGCTGCCCCCGGTGGCGCACCAGCGCAGTGCGGCCCGTAGCTCCCCGGCCAGCGGGTCCAGTGCGTACAGCGACAGGGTCACCGGCCGCCCGTCCGGGCCCAGGTGGGCCCGTTCCAGGGCGTGCGTCGACCAGGCCACGTGCCGGTCCCGGGCGGTCCGTTCCTCGCCGGCCTCGGCCAGCCGCCGCGCCGCGTACGCCCGGATCGGGTCGAGCATCCGGTACGTGCTGCCGGCGGCGCTCGGCTCGGCCAGCAGCATCGACTTGTCGACCAGCACACTGAGCGGGTCGAGCGGGTCGTCGTCGAGCAGCCACTGCACGGTCGCCAGGTCGACCGGGCCGGCGAAGACCGACAGCCAGCGCAGCAGGCGTGCCGCCCGGGGCCCGAGGGTCCGGTACGACCAGGTCACCGTCGCCTGCATGGTGAGGTGCCGTTCCGCCGCCGACCGGCGTACCGCCCGGGTGGCCGGGGTGGGCGGGGAGGCCCCGGTCGCGGCGGCGACCAGGTCGACGGTGTCCTCCTGGTTGCCGCTCCAGTCCCCCTCGGTCGGGGTCGGGGTCGGGTCGTCCCGCCCCGCGTCGAGGGTGCCCAGCACGTCGTCGAGCCGCTCGGCGAGCTGCCCGGCCGAGAGGACCCGTAGCCGGGCGGCGGCCAGTTCGATGGCGAGCGGCAGGCCGTCGAGCCGCTGCACCACCCGCCAGAGGTCGGCCTCCTCGGCCGGATGGGGCTGCCGGCCACCCCGGGCCGCCACCGTCCGGTCGAGCAGCAGCGCGACCGCGTCGCTCTGCGCCCCGTCGGGACGTGGGTCGACCGAGAGCGGCGGGATCCGCCACACCACCTCGCCGGGCAGCCCGAAGGACTCCCGGCTGGTGGCGAGCACCCGGACACCACCGCCGCCGGCGAGCAGCCGGGAGATGAGTTCCGCCGAGGCGGCCGGCTGGGCGTCGCAGGTGTCCAGGACGATCAGCATCCGCCGGTCGGTGGCGTACTCGACCAGGGTGTCCACCATCGGGCGGCCGGGCTCCGGACGCAGGCCGAGCACGGCGGCGACGGCGAACGCCACCAGGCCCGGGTCGGTGACCGTGGCGATGTCGACGAACCAGAGCCCGTCCGGATAGGACTCCACCACGCAGGCGGCGAGTTCCACGGCCAGCCGGGTCTTGCCGGCGCCCCCGGCCCCCAGCACGGTCACCAGTCGGTGCTGCCGCATCAACCGGTCCAGTTCGGCCCGCTCGGCCTGCCGGCCGATGAACGTGGTGACCTGGGTGGGCAGGTTGTGTGCCACCGCGTCGGCCGTACGCGGGCGCGGGAACTGCCGTTCCAGACCGGGCGCGACGAGCTGGAACAGCCGTTCCCGGTCGTCGAAACCGCGCAGCCGGTGCAGGCCGAGGTCGAGCAGGGACGCCCCGACCGGCAGCGGATCGGCGTGCCGGGCGGTCGCCGCCGAGCAGAGCACCTGCCCACCGTGGGCAGCGGCGGCGACCCGGGCGGCCCGGTGCACCTCCGGGCTGGCGTACTCACCGTCGCGCGGCTCGGCGTACCCGGTGTGCAGCCCCATCCGGACCCGGGGGGCCGACTCCGGGCTGGGCCAGTCGTGGCCGGTCAGGGCCAGTTGGGCGGTGAGGCAGGCGGTCAGGGCGGCGGCGGCGTCGGAGAACGCGATGAAGAACGAGTCCCCCTCGGTGAGCAGCTCCGCGCCCTCGGTGCTGGCCAGCGTGCGGCGCAGCAACCGGCGGTGTTCCCGCAGCACCGGCCGGTACCCCGGGCCGAGTAGCTGAGCCAGCCTGGTCGACCCCTCGATGTCGGTGAACACGAAGGTCACCAGGCCGCTCGGGAGGTCGGTCGGTGTCGACATGCGTGGAACCTCCGCACCTCACGTCGGCATCATGCACTCCCGGGCCATCCGTAGCGCGCCGTCGGCGGCCAACGGGTGTGCCCCACGGTGCCATTCGACCTGCGCAGCGGCAAGGTCGGGGGATACACGCCGTCCACTGGGGACGATGGTGTCAGCAGCCGCAGCCTCCGCCGCAGCAACCTCCACCGGTGGGCGCGGGCGCACCACCGGCCGCTCCCGCACCGCCCCGGCCGGTGACCGCGACCGTGGAGAGGAGCTTGACCGTGTCGTGGTGCCCCTGCGGGCAGGACGCCGGCGCGCCGGCCTGGGCCATCGGGCGGTTTACCTCGAAGGTGTCGCCGCACGCGCGGCAACGGAACTCGTACCGGGGCATGCCACCAGGGTACGGCCGGACCTGACGTGCTGGGCAGCATGGGTGATACTCCACGAGTGGTGGACGGCCAGGAAAGCTCGATGAACCGACCTCTGCGGCCGGCCGCGCCCCCGGCCGGGCCCGCTCCGTCCGGCGACACGCCGGCACCGACCCGCGTCTTCCGGATACCCCGGCCGCGCCGCCCCTGGCTGAGCAGACAGCCTGCTGAGCAGCCCCCGGCTGCCGCCGACACCACCCCACCGACCGGCACCACCCCACCGACCGGCACCGCCTCAGCCGCCGGCGCCGCCGCCCAGCAGGCCAGCACCGCCGATCCGACGGTCGGGAAGAGCACGACCGGGAAGAGCGAGGCGGGGAGGACCGAGGCGGGGAGGACCGAGGGCGGAGCGCCCGATGCCGCCGGGGACGCCGGAGCGGGTACGCCAGGAACGGGGAAGGCCGGCGCGGCCCCCGCGACGGGCGGGGCCGCCGCCGGCACCGCAGGTCCGGCGGCCGGGCACGGGGACGGCCCGACGGCGGCGGCCACCGGCAGCCCCGAGGCCAGCACCGTCGACACCGCCAGCGGGACCGGAAACGGCAGCGGCGGCCCGGCGGCCAGCACCGGCACCGTCTCCGCCACCGGCGCTGACACCGGCACCGGCGACACGAAGGCCAGCATCAGCGACACGAAGATCGACGGCACGAAGATCGACGGCACGAAGATCGACGGCACGAAGATCGAGGTCGACGGCACGGCGGCCGGTGCGGACGGCACGAAGACCAGCACCGACGGGACGAAGATCGAGGCCGACCGCACGAAGGCCAGCACCGGCGGCACGGCGGCCGGGGGCACGGCGGCCGGGGGATCGGGGGCGGCCGGCGCGACGGGGGGTCGGCGGCGGCGGGTTCCGTTCGCGCACGCGCTGCGGACGCCGCCCCGGCGGGCTGCGAGGAGGGCGGCGCAGGCCACCCGGGAGTGGTCCCGGCGGCCCAGCGGGCGGCTCACCCTGCCCGGCCTGTTCCTGCTCGCCCTGGTCGCGGCCACGGCGACGGCCGGCGCGCTGCTGGTGCCGGCGACCGCCGGGGACACCCGGCGGGTCGCCGGGGCGACCGCCGACCCGAGCAGCGGCGTGGTGCCGGGGCTCGGGACCGGGGTACCCCTGCCGCCCGGCGCGACGGCGGTGCCGGCCCTGCCCGGCGGGACGCCGCTGCCCGGCCTCTCCGGGTCGCCCCTGCCGGGGGTGACACCGGGTCCCGGCGGCGTGCTGCCGACGGGGCCGGCGGTCGGTCCGGCCGCCGGGCGGCCGGCCGACGCGCTCGCCGCGTGGGCGCAGACCACCGGCGCCAAGGTGGGCATCTCGCCGGTCGCCATGCAGGCGTACGGCTACGCCGAACTGGTGCTCGCCGAGACGAACCGGAGCTGCGGGCTGAGCTGGACCACGCTCGCCGCGATCGGGTTCGTGGAGTCCCGGCACGGGCAGGCGAACGGGGCGACCCTGAAGCCGAACGGCCGGGCGGAGGACCCGCTGATCTTCGGGCTGCCGCTGGACGGCCAGGGCGGCCGGATGCTGATCCGGGACAGCGACCAGGGCCGGCTCGACAACGACACCACGTACGACCGGGCGGTCGGGCCGATGCAGTTCATCCCGACCACGTGGGAGGAGATCGGGGCGGACGCCGACAACGACGGCGTGAAGGACCCGCACAACATCAACGACGCCGCGCTCGCCGCCGGCCGGTACCTCTGCAAGGGCAGCCGGAACCTCACCATTCCGGGTGACTGGTGGGAGGCGATCCTGTCCTACAACGACGTCCGCCGGTACGCGCTGGACGTCTACAACACGGCCAACCGGTACGGTCAGGCCAGTCGCACGTGAGGTGATCTTCCAAGCACAATGGAGAACTGGACACTTCCGCCGGCCACCCGCACCCGGCAAGCTAGACGGGTGATGGTGCGCGAATGGGATCCCAGGACCGCGTCGTCCGCCGAGATCACATCACTGGTGGAGACGCTGAACGCGGTCCTGGCGACCGACCTTCCGCAGGACCCTTCCTGGCGGGCGGACTCGATGCGGGAGTACCTCGGCGAGGTGATGCCCGGCGAGCGGCGGATCTCCTGGATCGTCCAGGCCGAGCCGACCGACCCGACGGCCCCGGGAGCCGTCCTCGGGCACGTCCACGTGCTGCTGCTCGGCGACATCGGGGTGCTGGAGGTGCTGGTCCATCCGTCCCAGCGCCGGACCGGCCTCGGCCGACGACTGGTCCGGCTGGCCGCCCGCCGGGTCTACCAGGAGGGCTTCCAGTCGGTCGGGGTGGAGGTGGTGGGTGACACGCCCGCCGTCGCCTTCTACGAGTCGCTCGGCTTCACCCGGGACTACGTCGAGACCCGCAGCGTGCTCGACCTCTCGACGGTGGACTGGCCGGCGCTGGGCGAGATGGCCGCCGGGGTGGGCGCGGGCTACCAGGTGCAGTTCTATCCGGGTGGGCCGCCGAACGAGCTGATCGAGGCGTACGTGCGGGCGAAGGCCGAGATCCGCGACGTCGAGGACGGCGAGCTGCGGCCCAGCTCGTACGAGCCGGAGCGGCTCCGGGACAGCCTGGACTGCCTGCACCGGCGGGGCATGAAGCCGTACATCGTGCTGGCCCTGCACGAGCGGACCGGGGAGGTGGCCGGGCTGACCGAGGTGGTCGTCCCGGCACAGCACCCGACCCGGGCCGACCAGTACGACACGATCGTGGTGCAGGACCACCGGGGGTACGGCATCGACCGGGCGATCAAGGCGCGGATGCTGCTCGAACTCCGCTCGGCCGAGCCGGGGCTGATCGAGGTGCAGACCTGGAACGCCCAGTCGAACGAGGCGATGCTCAAGGTCAACGCCGAGCTGGGGTACCGTCCCGACCGCGAGTGGTGCGAGTACGGCGCGGACGTCGCCGAGCTGGTGCACCGGCTCGACGCCCACGGCTGACCCGGAAGCGGGAGAGACGGTACGAGATGACCACCCGACCGGACGGCCCGGACGTCCTCGACGGGCTGCGCGCACGACCGGACCTCGCCGCGACCCTGGCGTACTACGACACCCTGCCAGCGGTGCCGGTCGAGGAGATGCTGGGCCGCTGGCGCGGCACCGGCCTGCCGACCGGCCACCCGATGGACTGGCTGTTGGAGCAGCTCGGCTGGTACGGCAAGCGGTTCGAGAGCGCCGAGGTGGTCCACCCGCTGGTCTTCCGTACCCCCGGCGGGGGGCTGACCAGCGTCAACCCGGCGCTGCTGCCGGTCGGCACGCTGATGCGGCAGCCGGCGCTGACCCGGTTGCCGGCGGCGGGCACGTTGTTCCGGGTGCTCCGGCCGCTGCTCGGCACCGCCCGGCCGACCGCGCGGCTGCGGCTGACCGGGTACCGGGGGGTGGTCACCGCCACCATGTGCTACGACGCCCACCCGATCCACGACGCGTTCCGCCGGATCGACGCGGACCGGGTGCTGGGCGCGATGGACGTCCGGGGCTCGGACCACCCGTACATGTTCGTCCTGACCCGGGTCCGGCCGGCCGACGTCCCACCGCCGGCGGCCCCGGCGTCCGGGCCCGACCGGTAGCCGGGCCCGGAACGGGCGGCCAGTTTCCGGGTGGACGGCCGCCTTGTGGTCGGGCGCTGTCGAGCTGCCCCCATGGACGGGGCAACCCCGCGCACCCACCTGGGGACGTGTGCTTCGCCTCGGATGACCGATGACCGATGACCGATCGCCGGTGGACGGGGGCGGGGCGGTGGGGCTCTGCCGCATCCGACCGGGCGGCGCGACCGCGCGCGGCGGTGTCGGGGCAACGAGGGCGCGCCGAACGCTCCGGCGAGCGCCGACCGGAACAGGCCGTGGCCGCTGCTCCAGGGCCGGCGGTCCTGTCCACGGGGCAGCTCGAAAGGCACCCCGGTTGCCCACCGGCTCCGCCCGGCGACGGCTGAACCCCGCGCCCCGGAAGCACCCGGTCGTCAGTAGCTCTCGCGCAGCAGCCGGGCGGCCTCGGTGGCCCAGTAGGTGAGGATGATCCCCGCGCCGGCCCGGCGGATCGAGGTGAGCGTCTCCAGGATCACCCGTTCCCGGTCGACCCAGCCGTTCGCGGCGGCGGCCTCGACCATCGCGTACTCGCCGGAGACCTGGTAGGCGGCGACCGGGACGTCCACGGCGGCCCGGACCGCCGCGACCACGTCCAGGTAGGGCAGGGCCGGCTTGACCATGACCATGTCGGCGCCCTCGGCGACGTCCAGCTCCACCTCGCGCAGGGACTCCCGCAGGTTCGCCGGGTCCTGCTGGTAGGTGCGCCGGTCGCCCTGCAACGCCGACTCGACGGCGTCCCGGAACGGGCCGAAGAAGGCCGAGGCGTACTTGGCGGCGTAGGCCAGCACCGCGACGTCGGCGTACCCGGCCGCGTCGAGCGCCCGGCGGACCACCCCGACCTGGCCGTCCATCATCCCGGACGGGCCGACCACGCCGACCCCGGCGGCGGCCTGGGCCACCGCCATCTCCGCGTAGGCGGCGAGGGTGGCGTCGTTGTCGACGTCACCGTCCGGGGCGAGCAGGCCACAGTGCCCGTGCGAGGTGAACTCGTCCAGGCAGAGGTCGCTCATCACCACCGTGGCGTCGCCGACCTCGGCGGCCACGTCCCGGATGGCGACGTTCAGGATGCCCGCCGGGTCGATGCCGCCCGAGCCGGTGGCGTCCCGCTCGGCCGGCACCCCGAACAGCATGATCCCGCCGACCCCGGCCTGGACGGCCTCGACGGCCGCCTTGCGCAGGGAGTCCCGGGAGTGCTGGAGCACCCCCGGGAGCGAGGCGATCGGGCGGGGCTCGGTGAGCCCCTCCTTGACGAACATCGGCAGCACCAGCTCGGCCGGGGCCACCCGGGTCTCGGAGACCAGCCGCCGCACCGCCGGGGTGCGGCGCAGCCGGCGGGGCCGGATCTCGGGGTACGGCATGGCGGGGCCTCCCTGACGACTAGCGGAACCTCAGCGCGGTGGGGCCCTGCACCTTCGAGCCACGACGCTGCTTGGCCGGCATCGCGGCCAGCTTCTCCCGCAGCTCCACGGCGTACGCGGCGAGCGCCTCCACCAGGTCGGGCACCGAGGCGTGCGGCGGCTGCACGTCGACCCGCAGGCCGAACTCCGTCGCGGTCTCCGCCGTCTTGGGCCCGATGACAGCGACCACGGTACGCGCGTGCGGCTTGCCGGCGATACCGACCAGGTTCCGGACGGTGGACGAGGAGGTGAAGAGCACCGCGTCGAAGCCACCCGACTTGATCGCGTCCCGGATCTCGGCCGGCGGCGGGGCGGCCCGCACCGTGCGGTACGCGGTGACGTCGTCGACCTCCCAGCCGCGCTCGGTGAGCCCGGCGGCGAGCGTCTCGGTGGCGATGTCGGCGCGCGGCAGCAGCACCCGGCCGACCGGGTCGAGCACCTCGTCGTGCGGGGAGAACTCGGCCAGCAGCCCCTCCGAGGACTGCTCCCCGGCGGGGATCAGCTCCGGCTGGATGCCGAAGGCACGGACCGCCTCGGCGGTGGCCTCCCCGATACAGGCGATCTTGACGCCGCCGAAGTGCCGGGCGTCCAGGCCGTGCTCGGCGAACTTCTCCCAGACCGCCCGTACCGCGTTGACCGAGGTGAAGATGACCCAGGCGTACCGGCCGTCGACCAGGCCCTTGACCGCCCGCTCCATCTGCGCCGGGGTACGCGGCGGCTCCACCGCGATGGTCGGCACCTCGCACGGGATCGCCCCGTACGCGCGCAGTCGGGCGCTCATCGCGCCGGCCTGCTCCTTGGTCCGGGGGACGAGCACCTTCCAGCCGTACAGCGGGCGGTTCTCCCACCAGCTCAGCTTGTCCCGCTGGCCGACGCCGGAGCCGAGGGTGAGCACCACCCGGCCGGTGAAGCCGAGCGCCGCCGCGACGAACGAGTCCACCGTCGAGGTGGTGGTGTACTGCGTCTCGCCGGTGCCGTCGCCGGTCACCCCGACCTCGGTCGTGCCGTCCACCCCGGCGGCGAGCAGGCCGTCCCGGATCGCGGCCAGGTCACCGGCGTCCACCGCGAGCGCCAGCGAACCCCGGGCCACGGCGGCGGCGAGCGCCTCGAAGTCCAGCGCGGCGACGTCCTCGACGTCGGCGGCGGTCCGCACGCCGGGCAGCGGCACACCGGCGTAGGTGGCCACCCCCTCGGCCTGGCTGACCCCGGGGACCACCTCGAAGTGCGCGGCGGTGCGGGCCACCGCCTGCACCTCCTTGACCACCGAGTCGTGGCCGAACGGGTCCCCGGCGACCAGGTGCACCGCGTTCAGCCCGGAGCGGGCCGCCGAGATCAGCACCTTCGCCACGTCCCCCGGTACACCCTCGGCCGGGCTGAACTGCGTGTCCTGGCGGGCCTGGGTCCGTACGGCGTCGAGCAGCGACTCGGGTACGCCCCGGTCGTACACCACCTGGTCGGCGTCGACCAGGGCGTCGTGCGCCCGGCGGGTCAGCAGGCCCGGGTCGCCGGGGCCGGCCCCGACGAACGCGATGCGGCCTACGGGCTTACGGGTGCGGGTCATCCTGTGCTCCCAATGTGCTGTGTCCCCGGGCCGGCCTGTTCGTCCTGGCCGAGGATCGAGTCGGCGCCGAGGTCGAGGAGTTCGGCGGCGAGGGCCTTGCCGATCTCCGCCGCGTCGGCGGGCGTACCGGTGCGGGACAGCCGGAGGTCTCGGGTACCGTCCGGGCTGATCACCGCCCCGCGCAGGTAGATCTCATGGACGATCTCGTCCTCGGTGCCGGAGCCGGTCGGCTCCCCCTCGGCGAGGATCGCGTAGGCGGCGACCGGGGCGGAGCACCCGGCCTCCAGGGTGGCCAGCAACGCCCGTTCCGCGGTGACCGCGGCGCGGGACGGTGCGTGGTCGAGCACGGCGAGCAGCTCGACCAGCTCCGGGTCGTCGACCCGGCACTCCACCGCCAGCGCGCCCTGGGCGGGCGCGGGCAGCATCAGCATCGGGTCGAGCGTCTCGGTGATCTCGTCGGTGCGGCCCAGCCGGGCCAGGCCGGCCCGGGCCAGCACCACCGCGTCGAGATCGGCGTCCGGGCCGAGCACCCGCGCCAGGCGGGTGTCGACGTTGCCCCGGACCGGGGTCACCACCAACTGCATCCCGAGCGCGTGCAGTTGGGCGGTGCGGCGCAGCGCGCCGGTCCCCACGGTGGCACCGGGGGGAAGTTCGGCGAGGGTCCGCCCGTCCCGGGCGACCAGGGCGTCCCGGGGGTCCTGGCGGGGCGGTACCGCCGCGATGTGCAGACCGGGCGCCTCCGCGGTGGGCAGGTCCTTGTAGGAGTGCACCGCGAAGTCGATGGTGCGGGCGGTGAGCGCGTCCCGCAGGGCGGAGACGAAGACGCCGACCCCGAGCCGGTGCACCGGGGCCGACGAGCGGTCCCCGGCGGTGACCACCTCGACCAGCTCGACCGGCCGCCCGGTGGCGGCGGTGAGGGCCTCGGCGACCTGCCCGGACTGGGCCATCGCCAACGCGCTGCCCCGGGTACCCAGGCGCAGGGGCACGGTCATCGGTCACCTCCGAAGTGCGGGACGGTGTCGGGGCCCACCACGTCGGGCGCGGTGCCGCCGACCACGTCGGGGACGGTGCCGACCGGTGAGGTCTGCGGCACCTGGAGATCGAACAGCTCGCGCAGCAGCGCCGCGTACTGGTCGCCGCCGGGCTCCGCGGCGAGTTGCCGGACCCGTACGGTGGGCTGGTGCAGCAGTCGTTGCACCACCCGGTGCACCGTACGCGCCACCTCGGCCCGCTGCTCG
Source organism: Micromonospora fluostatini (assembly GCF_050410825.1). NCBI lineage: Bacteria > Bacillati > Actinomycetota > Actinomycetes > Micromonosporales > Micromonosporaceae > Micromonospora > Micromonospora fluostatini. Next base: position 6,584,981 of record NZ_CP191251.1, on the reverse strand, counting down.
TCGGTGAGATCCGGGCGACGTTGCGCCAGCCGGCGCAGCTCGGTGCTGACCACGTCGTCCGCGCGCCCGCGCAGGGCGGCCACGGTGGGCGCCACGTCGGCGCCGCGCAGCCAGGTGAGGAAGCCCTCGACCTCGCCGGTGACGATCCGCTCGACGGCGGCGGCGTCGGCCGCCGCCGGGCCGCCGGCCAGCACCGCCGCCATCCGGTCGATGTCGATCACCACGACGCCGGGCAGCTCGGCGACGCCGGCCTCGACGTCGCGCGGCACGGCCAGGTCGAGCAGGACCAGCGGCCCCCGCCCGGGGTCCCGGCCGGCGAGCGCCCGGGTGACCACCGCACGGGTGAGGACCGGTTCGGTCGCCGCGGTGGCGGCCACTACGATGTCCACTGTGGAGAGCGCTGCGGGGAGCCCGGTCATCGGCACCGCGCTCGCCCCGTACGACTCGGCCAGCCGAACGGCCCGCTCGGCCCCCCGGTTGGTCACGGCCAGCGGCCCGGCCCCCAGGCGGGACAGGGTCGCCACCCCGAGGGCACCCATCGCGCCGGCCCCGACCACGAGCGCCGGCCGGCCGGCGAGGCCACCGTCGAGGTGCCCCGCGGCCAGGCCGAGCGCGGCGGTGACCACACTCTGGCCGGCCCGGTCGATGCCGGTCTCGGCGTGCGCCCGCTTGCCGACCCGCAGCGCCTGCTGCATCAGCTCGTGCAGCAGCCGGCCGGTCGAGTCGGCGCCGCTGGCCCAGTGGTACGCGTCACGGAGCTGGCCGAGGATCTGCGCCTCGCCCACCACCATCGAGTCCAGCCCGGCGGCCACCCGGAAGACGTGCTCCACCGCGGCGGCGTCGTAGTGCACGTAGAGGTGGTCGGCGAGCGCCGCCGGCGGGCACCCCGCCTGCTCGGCGAGGACGGCACAGATGTCGCCGAGCCCGCCGTGGAAACCGGACACGGCGGCGTACACCTCCACCCGGTTGCAGGTGGAGACGAGCACGGCCTCGGCCACGTACGGCTGACCGACGAGTCGGTCCAGGGTGCGGGTGAGGTCGGCCGGGGCGACCGCCAGGTGCTCCAGGACAGCGACCGGAGCGGTGCGGTACGACGCGCCGACGACGAGCAGCTTCACGTGCCGATCGCCTCCTGGGTGTCGGGAGCCGCGAGCCCGCCGGGCAACGCGGTGAGGGTGGACCCGCCGGTGGCGGGCAGCCGGGTCAACGATGCCTTACGGTGCTCGTGGAAGGACAGGATCTGGAGCTCGATGGCGAGGTCGACCTTGCGCACGTCGACCCCGTCCGGCACCGAGAGTACGCACGGCGCGAAGTTGAGGATGCTCGTCACGCCGACGGCGACCAGCTCGTCGGCGACCCGCTGGGCGGCGGCGGCCGGGGTGGCGATCACCCCGATCGCGATGGCCTCCTCGGCGGCGACCCGGGGCAGGTCGTCGATGTGCCGCACGACCAGCCCGCTGATCTCCTCACCGACCCGCCTCGGGTCGGCGTCGAAGAGCGCGGCGATCCGGAATCCCCGGGTGGCGAAGCCGTCGTAGCCGGCCAGGGCGTGACCGAGATTACCCACGCCGACCAGGGCCACGGCCCGGCGTTGGGTGAGGCCGAGCACGTACTCGATCTGGTCGATCAGCAGGGCGACGTCGTACCCGACCCCCCGGGTGCCGTACGAGCCGAGCTGGGAGAGGTCCTTGCGGAGCTTGGCGGAGTTCACCCCGGCGGCGGAGGCGAGACCCTCGCTGGAGATGGTCTCGTGCCCGGTTTCGGCGAGATTGTGCAGGGCACGAAGGTACTCCGGGAGCCGGGCGACAGTCGCCTCGGGCAGGTCCGGGAGCGCCGGTACGACACCGGCGCGGCCGGACGCGCCAGGGTGACGATGCTGACTCATGAGACTCCGTGCGGTGCGATCCTCTGCCAGCTCCCGTCGCCGGCCGTTTCGGGACTCCCACCGGCGGCCGATACTCACGGCTGTGCTAGTGGGGCGCGTCGGAACTACAGAGTAGGCGCTTGTGAAGACGTGCACAAATCGCGATCTTGCAGATCGGCGCAGCGCCGCCACCAGGCCTCCATTCCACAAGATCGATCCGCCGGACGCGGCGGTGCCACCCGTCGATTATTGCTCAATTCCGACTTCCCTCGCCAATCACCAAGATCGGCGTGGTGGGGGTAGCCCTACCAGCGCGTACCCGGCGGGCAGGATGGGTTCCGCCCCGGCGGCTGCCTAGCCTCGACGGCATGACCACCAGCAGTTCCGCCGACACACCGCCCGTCGCCGCCCCGGCGCCCACCGGCGTCCTCACCCCCCGGGCCGGGATGCTGCGCCAGCTCGGCACCGACACCCGGTACGTGCTGCTCGGCTTCCCGGTGGCGCTCGCCGGCTTCGTCGTCCTGTTCGCCGGCACCCTGCTCGGGACCGGACTGCTGGTCACCGTGCTCGGCCTGCCGATCCTGGCCGGCACCCTGCAGACCGCCCGCAAGCTGGCC
>NZ_CP191251.1:6232500-6580000 GCF_050410825.1 Micromonospora fluostatini | reverse complement strand
TCTCTCTCTCTCTCTCTCTCTCTCTCTCTCTCTCTCTCTCTCTCTCTCTCTCTCTCTCTCTCTCTCTCTCTCTCTCTCTCTCTCTCTCTCTCTCTCTCTCTCTCTCTCTCTCTCTCTCTCTCTCTCTCTCTCTCTCTCTCTCTCTCTCTCTCTCTCTCTCTCTCTCTCTCTCTCTCTCTCTCTCTCTCTCTCTCTCTCTCTCTCTCTCTCTCTCTCTCTCTCTCTCTCTCTCTCTCTCTCTCTCTCTCTCTCTCTCTCTCTCTCTCTCTCTCTCTCTCTCTCTCTCTCTCTCTCTCTCTCTCTCTCTCTCTCTCTCTCTCTCTCTCTCTCTCTCTGTGGTCGCCGAGGCGCTGACCAACGTCGCCAAGCACAGCGGGGCCACGGAGTGCACCGTCGCGGTGACCCGGCACGGCCCGACGCTGACCGTCGCCGTGACCGACGACGGCCACGGCGGCGCGCACCTGGCCAAGGGGCACGGCCTGGCCGGGATCGCGGACCGGGTCCGCGCGGCGGGCGGGCGGCTGGACGTGGTCAGCCCGGCCGGCGGTCCGACCGGGATCCGCGCGGAGCTGCCGCTGTGACCGCCCCCGACCCCGGGCATTCCGCCGGTGGGGTGGCTCCCGTCCCGCCCGGCCGCGCCCCGGACCCCGGCCCCGACGTGGTAGACACCAGCCCCATGCGGGTGGTCATCGCGGACGACGCCGTCCTGCTCCGGGAGGGGCTGGTCCGGCTGCTCACCGAGCGCGGGCACGTCGTGGTGGCCGCCGTGGGGGACGGCGACGCCCTGGTGGCGGCCGTGGTCGAACACCGCCCCGACGTGTCGATCGTGGACGTGCGGATGCCGCCGTCGCACACCGACGAGGGGCTGCGGGCGGCGGTGCAGGCCCGGCGGCTGGTGCCCCGTACCCCCGTGCTGGTGCTCTCCCAGTACGTCGAGGTGTCGTACGCCGACGACCTGCTCGCCACCACCGGCAGTGCCGGCGGCGGGGTCGGGTACCTGCTCAAGGACCGGGTCGCCGCGATCGACGAGTTCCTCGACGCGCTCGACCGGGTGGCCGCCGGCGGTACCGTGCTCGACCCGGAGGTGGTCGGGCAGCTCTTCGCCCGACGCCGCCGCGACGACCCGCTGGGCGCGCTCACCCCGCGCGAACGGGAGGTGCTGGCGCTGATGGCCGAGGGGCACACCAACACCGCCATCGCCCGGATCCTGTTCGTCAGCGACGGCGCCGTCGAGAAGCACGTCCGCAACATCTTCACGAAGCTGCACCTGCCGCCCGACACGGACCGCCACCGCCGGGTCCACGCCGTCCTGGCCTACCTGCGGTCCTGACCCGCCGGCCCCGGCGGTCGGCGGCGGACGCCGGCCCCGCGTCGTCCGGCCGTCACCCGAGGGTGCCGGCCAGGCGGACGGCTTCGGTGAGGGTGGCGGCCACCGGGTGGCCGGAGGTGCGCAGGCGCTCCGGGTCGGTGAAGCCGCCGGTGTAGAGCACCGCCCGGCCGCCGACCGACTCGGCGGCGTCGGCGTCGTCCAGGGAGTCGCCGATCAGCACCACCCGCCCGCCGTCGACGGACAGGTCGGCCAGGTGCCGGGCCAGCGACTCGGCCTTGCGGTCGCCGCCGACCACCGCCCGGGAGCCGTCGACCCGGGCGAAGCGCCCGGTCAGCCCGTAGGTGTGCACCGCCGGGACCAGTTCCTCGTGGAACCACATCGACAGCAGGGACTGGCTGCCCGGCCAGGCGGACATCGCGGTGACCGCGTCCTCGGCCAGCTCGCAGGTGGTCAGCCCGGCCCGGTACGCGTCGTGGAAGATCCGGTCGAGGCGGCCGAACGCCTCCTCGTCCACTGCCCGGCCGAGCACGTCGGCGTAGTAGTCGGCGACCGGGCGACGGAACCGTACCCGGTGCTCCTCGGTGCTCACCACCGGCCCGCCGACGCTGGCGAACGCGGCGTTCGTGGCGGTGACGACCAGGCTCAGGTCGTTGAGCAGGGTGCCGTTCCAGTCCCACACCAGGTGGTCGCGCGCAGGGGTCATCCGAGCACGATAGGCGAGAGGCCTAGAGCTGGGGAGTGGTGAGGTCGCGCAGCAGCCGGTCCTCCTCCACCCGCCAGTAGCCGTGCTCCTTGCCGTCGAGCAGCACCACCGGCACGCGGTCGCCGTACTCCCGCTCCAACTCGACGTCGGCGGTGAGGTCCTTCTCGATCCACTTGTCACCGGTGACCGCGACCACCCGGTCCAACGCCACCTTGGCGTCCTCACAGAGGTGGCAGCCGGGCCGGGTGATCAGGGTGAGCCGGGCGTCGGTGGACATCGGTACCTCCTCCAGCGGGCGGTCGTTCGGCCGAGTGTGGCACAGTGGCCGGCACCCGGCCCGGCGGAGTGCCCGGACACCTCGCTCCGACCTGCCCCACAGCCACCCTGACCAGGCCTTTGACCTGGATCAGCTACCGGCTGGAAAGTCAAACGCCCACGACGGACAACCGGTCCGGCGGGGTCCCGACCGGGGGGGAAATACTTCCGCTCTGTGTAACGGACTTACCACGCACGGGTGACGTCGGCCCCTATCATCACTCGGGTCGGCTCACCCCATTTGCCGTGAGTTGACACCCCTCAGCCCGAGGAGGCCCCCGTGCCCGTGAGCGCATTGGACCAGCACCTCATGGGGATCTGCCGTGCGTCGGCGGCGTACCCCGGAGCGACCCTGTCCGACCGCCCGGTCGGCCCCGTCGCGCGACCGCGCGCCGGGGTCCCGGCGGTCACGGACCGTGAGGGGGTGGAGCGGTGACCGCCTCGGGGTGGGTGGAGCAACCAGCCGGGCTGGGCACGCCCGGCGGACGGTCGACGGTCAACGAGCGTCCCGGCGGGACGCGCGGTCCGCTCGACGACGCCTGGAGCCCTCCGGTACAGAGCGAGGACGCGGCCAGACGGTTACGCAGCCGGCCCCACCACAACGAGGCCGCGCCGCGCCCGCCCGCGCCCGGCGGCAACGCCAAACCGGTCGGGGGTCGGGTGGCGGTCCCCGCCCGGCCGACCATGCCGGTGCAGGGCCGCCGCAGCGCGGACCCGCCCGCCCCGCCCACCCCGACCGATCCGGCCTGCTCGGAGACCGCGGTGCTGCCGGCGGTACCGGCCACCGCCGGGGGCGGCGGTGGTGGCGGGGGTGGGGGCGGCAACGGTGGCGGCCCGACCGGGTACCCGAGCCGGCCGGACCCGTCCGACCCGGCCACCGAGGTCTGGGCGCTGGTGGAACGCGCCCAGGCCGGGGACGCCGGGGCGTTCGGCCTGCTCTACGACCGGTACGTGGACACGGTCTTCCGGTTCGTCTACTTCCGGGTGGGCAACCGGCAACTGGCCGAGGACCTCACCTCCGACACCTTCCTGCGCGCGCTGAAGCGGATCGGCAGTTTCACCTGGCAGGGGCGGGACCTCGGGGCCTGGCTGGTCACCATCGCCCGGAACCTGGTCGCCGACCACTTCAAGTCGGGCCGGTACCGGCTGGAGGTGACCACCGGCGACGTGTTGGACGCCGACCGCGAGGACCGGGGCCCGGAGGGCAGCCCGGAGGCGGCGGTGGTCGAGCACATCACGAACGTCGCCCTGCTCACCGCGGTCAAGCAGCTCAACCCCGAGCAGCAGGAGTGCATCGTGCTCCGCTTCCTGCAGGGCTTCTCGGTCGCCGAGACCGCCCGCGCGATGGGCAAGAACGAGGGTGCGATCAAGGCGTTGCAGTACCGGGCGGTCCGTGCCCTGGCCCGGCTGCTGCCGGACGGTTTCCAGCCGTAGCGCCGGCACCGGACGGATCGCGGGATGGCCGGGTGGATTTCGCCACCCGGGGCCCCGTAACCGGGGCCCGCCGCGGACCGTTTTTCCGGGTGCGACCGGTGGTCACCCCGGCAATCCCGGGCCCCATGGTCCGGGCAGCGCCGTCGGCGACAACCTTCGTACGCCGGTGCCCACTGTCTCCGGTCGCTGGCGACGAGCACGGCTGACCGGCCGTGACCAGCGAGAGGAGGTGCCTGCGGTGGACCACAGCCTCTTCCTGCGTCGACGCGCTGAGCGCTTCGCACAGCTTCTCGACGAAGCCAACGGCGGCCGTCGGCACCACGTCCGGTCCCGGGTGGACGACCAGCTCACCGCGCTCGTCGCGGTCGGGCGGCGACTCAGCACCGAGCGGCCCGCCGTCGACGCCGGGGTCGACCCCGACTTCCGCACCAGCCTGCGCGCCATGCTGCTGGCCACGGCGGAACGGGAGGGCATCGGGGCACCCGTGATCGCGCCGGCCGACAGCACACCGACCGGCCGCCAGCCGGTCGTCGGTCCCCCGCCACGACCGCTGCTGCCGGCGGTGACGGCCCGCCGGGCCCGCGCCCGACTGGCGATCTTCTCCGGCATCGCGGTCGGCGCCATCGCCGTCTCCGGCATCTCGGCCGCCAGCGAGAACGCCGTACCGGGTGACGCCCTGTACGGCATGAAGCGGTCCACCGAGCGGGCCCAACTCGCCCTCGCCGGCTCGGACCCGAGCCGGGGTCAGCTCTTCCTCGACTTCGCCCGGACCCGGGCCGGCGAGGCCGCCACCGTCCGGGGCGACGGGGGCCGGTACGGCGCGGCGCTCGACGGCATGGACGGCCACACCCGCGAGGGCGTACGGCTGCTCTTCACCGCCGTCACGCAGCGGGCCGACCCGGCCGGGCTGGACGCCGTGGACGCCTTCCTCACCGGCCAGCGCCGCGCGCTCGACGACCTGCTCGACGGCGCCTCCCGGGCCGAGCGGGACCGTACCCGCCGGTCCCTGGCCCTGCTCGACGCGGCCGGCGAGCGCTCGGCGGTGCTGCGCACCTCGCTCACCTGCGGCCTCCCGGCGACGACCGGCAGCGACGAGTTCGGCCCCGTCCCGGCCGCCTGCCCCGCCCCGCGCTGACCCCCGGCCCCGGGCCGGCTCGCCGGCCGGCGCTGACCCCCGGCCCCCAGGCCGGGCTCCCGGCCGCCCGGAGTTCTCCCGCCGTCCGGCCGGTCGTCACCGCAGCCCGGATAGGCTCGGTGAACGGCAGCCGCCGGGGCGTCGAGCGGAAGGGGAGCGCGTGGCCCGAGACCGTAAGGTGACGATCAGCACCGACGTCCACGGGCACACCGCCGGCTGGGCGGAGAGCGGGCCCCCCATTCCCCCCGCGCCCGATCCGACCGCCGCCGCCTTCTTCGACGTGGACAACACGATGATGCAGGGCGCGTCGCTCTACTGGTTCGCCCGGGGCATGGCCGCCCGCAAGTACGTCACCACCGCCGACCTGGCCCGGTTCGCCTGGCAGCAGCTCCGGTTCCGGGTCCTCGCCACCGAGCACGCCGGCACCATGTCCCAGGTCCGGGAGGCGGCGCTCGCGTTCATCGAGGGGTGGCGGGTGGCCGACATGGAGCGGCTCACCGAGGAGATCTTCGACGAGCTGATGGCCCCCCGCATCTGGGCCGGGACCCGTCGGCTCGCCGAGCGGCACCTGGCCGTCGGGGAGCGGGTCTGGCTGGTCAGCGCCGCGCCGGTGGAGATCGGCCGGGTGATCGCCGCCCGGCTCGGGTTGACCGGGGCGATCGGCACGGTAGCCGAGATCGTCGACGGGGCGTACACCGGTCGGCTGGTCGGCGAGCTGATGCACGGCCCGGCGAAGGCGGAGGCGGTCGCCCAGCTCGCCGCCGTCGAAGGGCTGGACCTGTCCCGCTGCGCCGCGTACAGCGACTCCGTCAACGACCTGCCGATGCTCTCGGCGGTCGGCCGGGCGGTGGCCGTGAACCCGGACGGCGCCCTGCTCCGGCGGGCCCGCCAGCACGGGTGGCCGGTGCACGACTTCCGGACCGGCCGGCGGGCGGCCATGATCGCCGTCCCGTCGACCGTCGCCGGGTTGCTGGTCGGCGCGGTCACCGCCGGCCTGGTCGTGCACCGCCGTCGCCGCAACGCCTGACGGTCCGCCCCCGGCCGCCGCACGCGCCGCCGCGCCCGGACACCACAGCGGTGTCCGGGCACGGCGCGGGCCGACCGGTCAGTAGTCGTCCCCGCAGGCGTGACCCGCGTTGGCACCGATCGGTACGAAGGCCATCGCGTCGAAGGCCACCGCGTCGAAGTTCTGGGTGGTGGCGCTGCCGACGTTGTTCAACTGCACCTGCGCGCCCCGCCCCAGCTCGTACGTGCCCAGGTACACCCACTTGTCCTGGCCGAGGTTGGCCGGGTTCGGGTTGGGGATGCCACCCGGTAGCGCCCAGCCGGCCTCCTCGGCCAGGTTGACCGCGCAGGTCACCTGTTGGCCGATGGTGCCCGTGGTGATCAGGTACGAGGCGGCGTCGTAGTCCGCGCCGTGGCTGGCACGTGGGCGAGGATGTCGTACCGGTGCCGTTCCCCGGGGATCAGGTCGAGGTTTGGCGTCCACGACCCGACGATCCGCCGCTTCGCGTTGCCGGCGTTCACGTACGTGTACCAGAGGTGTCCCTTGTAGCCGGCGCCGATCTGGTGCAGGTCGACGTCGGCGTACGGGGCGGTGCTGGCGCCGCCGGCCGGCGAGCCCCGCCGGATGGTGAACTTGCCGTCGCTCGGGCCGACGTCGCACCCGAGGTTGTACTGCCCGGTGTCGTTGAGCGAGTAGACCACCGAGACCCGCTTGTTGGGGTTGCGGTTGCCGCCGTTGTTACCGGTGAAGGTCTCGCAGTTGCGGGGGTAGATCCGTTTGACCCCCGGTTCCGCAGCGCCGGCGCCGAAGGTCAGTTTCTCCCGGGCGCACTCCTCCAGCAGGCAGTTGCCCGAGTTCGCGACCCCGTGCCACCAGCACAGCTCGGACTCGGCCGGGCAGCCGTTGGTGGCCTGGGAGCAGTTGTTGACCGTCGAGCAGAACGCGTACCGGTCCGGGATGGAGAGCACCTGCCGCATGCCCTGCGGCCCGGTGCGCGGGGAGTTCGCCCCGTACTGCGGCTCGGCGTACGCCGAGGACATGATCGGGAAGCCCTTGAGCTGCGGCGTCTCCGCCCAGCCCATGATCCGCTCCGGGTACGCCCAGTGGTTCGGCGTCTCCGCGTCGGCCATGGTCAGCCGCAGGAACGGGGCCCGGTTCGCCCGGTAGCGCGGGTTGGCGGGGTTGTTGAACCAGCCGACGCCCCACCGCCCGTTCGACGCGTTCCGGTTGGCGTACGGGTAGTACCCGCTGTTGTACGCCCAGGCGGCCAGGAACCAGTTCTCCACCCAGGTCGGGTCGTTGTTGTTCATGAAGCTCTGGTGCTGCGGCAACTCCCGGGCCATCTGGTTCCACTTCTGGATCAGGATGTTCAGCCCGGCAGCGATGTTGGCGGCGTAGTCCACCGCGATGGCCCGGCGCTGCGTGTCGGTGAAGACGCTGCTGCCCACCCGCATGCCGTCGGTGACCTGACCGATGCCGTACCCGCAGTCGGTCTTGCTGTAGTCGATGACGTCGAGGTTGCCCTCGTTGCCGTAGTAGCTGGCGATCAGCGGGTTGCCGGTGTCACCGGGCACCACGTGCCAGGACGCCTGGTTCAGGTTCGTCTCCTGGGCCAGGATGGCGAGCATCACCTGCGCCGGTACCCGGCCCCCGCCGACCAACGACTCCAGGTCGAAGAGCACCTGCGGCTGGTACGCGGGCAGGCCCGCCTTCAGGTAGTTCGCCGGCCGCGTGATCGTGAGCCGGTCGTGCACCGCCTGGTCGACCGCCCACTCCACCATGTCCGGGCTGGGCTGCAACGGCTGCACCCGGGGGTCGTTGCGCGGGATCGCGCAGGTCGGGGTCGTGGCGTTGGCGAGCGCCGCGCGGCTCCCGGCCGCCGAGGGGTGCGTCGGCGACGCCGCCGTGCCGGCCCCCAGCTCGACGTCGAGCGCGGGCGCGAGAGCGGTGTCGATCGCGTGGGTGAAGTGCCGGCCGCTGGCCGTGGCCCGGACCGTCACCCGCAGGCCACCCGCCTCGGCCGGGTCCGCCCGGCGCAGCGGCTCACCCACCGAGGATGCGCTCTGCTGGGTGAGCAGCTCCTCGGCGATCAGGTGGCCCTGCCCGGAGACCGCCCGTACCTGACGGTCGGCCGGCAGGACGGTCAGGTCGGGTGCGGTGCCCCGGAGCTGGGCCTGCCCGACCAGCACGGTGCCGCCGTCCCGCTGCCCGAACAGTTGCAGCTTGTCCCAGGGGCCGGTCGCGGTGACCGACAGCGTGCCGCCCCGGTACCGCTGGGCGACCGCCTGCTCGCCGCGCACCGAGACCAGGTCGACGCCGCCGGCGGCGGTGGCCTGGACCGCGAAGGGCTGCCCCTGCGGCCGGGCCAGCCTGGTCGCCCGGCCCCGGTCGTCGACCCGCACCAGGTGGCCGCCGAGGATGCCGTAGTCGCCGTCCGGGGCCGGGGCGGGCGTGGTGAGCTGCCCGGTGATCCGCCGGGTCGCGGTCACCCGGCCGGCGGCGGCGTCGACGGTCAGCAGTTCGGTGTTCTGCGTGAAGTCGTCCCCCAGGGAGCGGGTCAGCAACGCACGGTTCCCCGGCCCGCAGGCCGGGTTGAAGTAGGACAGCTCCACCCCGGTCGCCACGTGCTTCGCCGCGCCGGTGGTGACGTCCACCACGGCGGCCAGCGCGCCCCGGCGGGCCAGCTCCGGCTTGTTGGCGGCCTGCTTCGGGGCGAAGACCGCGACCGCGTACCGGCCGGAGCCGGTGACGCAGACCTCGCCGGTCCACGGCCCGACCGCGATCGAACTGGACGACAGCGTGGCCAGGGTGGACCACCCGAAGGCGTCCTTCTCCCGCGCCACGTAGAGGTGGTACCCGTCGGTGTCACCGACGCCGGTGACGAGCACGTCCGTCGAGGTACGCCAGGAGGGGCCCAACGCCTCGTCCGGCGCGGTGAACGCGGCCGGCGCGGCCGGGCGGGCCGGTTCGGCGTTGGCGGGCTTCGACCACCCGGTCCGGTTCGGGCTGGCCCGGGGCACAACCGACAATGGCGTCAGGCCGACCTCCGTCACCTGCACCACCCACGACGAGCCGCCGCTGGTGGTCGACCGGAAGCTGATCCGCGCGCTGCTGGACTCCTGCCTCACGCCCGCCCTGGTCGACGGGGAGAAGTCGGCCCTGTCCGGCTGGCTGACCGAGCAGGACTACACCGCCGACGTCTACGCGACGCGCGGGTTCGACCGGTTCAACGCCGAGGTCGTGGCCTCGATGGGCGTCTTCAAGGTGCGACTGGTCGCTAAGGGCCGAACGGGTCCGGGCGCCGTTCGAGTAGCTGGTGCAGGGTCTGCTGGATAGTCTCCCGGACCTGGTCGGCGAGGTTGAACACGACCAGCGGGTCGTCGGCCGAGTCGGTCAGGTGGTCGGTGGGGATTGGCGGGCAGAACTCGATCAGCCACTTGCTCGGCAGCGGCACCATGCCCAGCGGCCCGAGCCACGGGAAGGTCGGCGTCACCGGGAAGTACGGCAGTTTGAGCAGCCGGGCCAGCGGCTTGATGTCGGCGAGCATCGGGTACGTCTCCTCCGCCCCGACGATGGCGACCGGCACGATCGGGGTGCCGGTGCGCAGCGCCGCCGAGACGAACCCGCCCCGCCCGAACCGTTGCAGCTTGTACCGGTCGGCGTAGAGCTTGCCGATCCCCTTGAACCCCTCGGGGAAGACGCCGACCAGCTCACCGGAGCCGAGCAGGCGCTCGGCGTCCGGGTTGCAGGCGACCGTACCGCCGGACTTGCGGGCCAGTTCGGAGACGATCGGCATCCGGAAGACCAGGTCCGCGCCGAGCAACCGCAGGTACCGGTGGGCGGGGTGCCGGTCGTGCAGCACGGCGGAGAGGACCAGCGCGTCCAGCGCGACCGTGCCGGAGTGGTTGCCCACCACCAGCCCCGCCCCGTCGACCGGGACGTGCTCCATCCCGCTGACCTCGGTGCGGAACCAGTCCCGGTACAGCAGGCGCAGGATCGGGTGCAGGACCTTCCCGGTCAGCTCCGGGTCGAAGCCGAACTCGTCGACCTCGTAGTCGCCGGAGAGTCGCCGCCGCAGGAAGGCCAGCCCCGCCGCCACCTTGCGGTCCCAGTGGTCCCCCGGCCGCTCCGGCACCGACCCGCCCGATCCGGCGGCCAGTTCCCCGGCACCAGCGCGCCCGGATGCGGCCGGCTCCGGTACAGCCTGCCCGGCAGCAGCGGCCGACGCGGCGGGTGCGGCCGGCTCGGCAGCAGCGGCCGGCTCGGCAGCGGGGGCGTCCGGTCCGTCGGGGTCGGAGCCGGGATCGGTCGGGCCGTGGGCCGGGCCGGCCGTCGGGGCGGTGGCGGGCGCGTCGGCGGGTGCGGGCCCGTGCGCCGGGGCGGCGGGCGCGGGGTGGTGCCCGTTGCGGCGGGCCGGCTCCGCGGCCGGGTCGACCACGGTCAGCGGTACGTCGAAGCGGCCCCGGCCGTTCTGCTCCTCGGGGCGGGTCACGACCGCTCCCGTACGGCGGCGCGGACCTGCCGGATGCCGTCCAGGACGGACTGTTCCGCGGCGGCGAGCCGGTCCCGGCCGAGCAGCACCCCGCCCTGGTGGGCGCGGATGAAGTCGTCGAAGGCGGCGGCGGTGGTGCGCGGCGTGAAGCCGTACTCCCGCACCAGCCGGGTGGTGTCGACCACCCGGCCGTGCACGAAGAGGTCGACCTGGTCGAGGCCGTAGCGGCCGAAGCCGAGCGTACGGGCGAGCGCGGCGGCCCCGGAGAGGCCGGGCTCCAGCACCGGCACGGCGACCCGCCCCGCCCGCCGGATCGCCTGGGACAGCGAGAGCACCCCCGGCCCGGCGACGTTGTACGTGCCCGGGTGCTCCTCCACCACCGACCGGTGCAGCACCTCCAACGCGTCGTCGACGTGCACGAACTGGAGCCGCGCGTCGCGGCCGAGGATGGTGGGCACCAGCGGCTGGGAGAAGTACCGGGTGAGCGTGGTGTCCGCGGTGGACCCGATGAACGGGGCGAACCGCAGCACCGTCGCGGTCACGTCGGGCCGGCGGCGGCGGAAACCGCGCACGTACCCCTCGATGTCGAGGATGTCGCGGGCGAAACCGCCGCGCGGCACCTCGCGGGGCTCGGTCTCCTCGGTGAAGACGGCGGGGTCCCGGAAGGACGCGCCGTACGCGGCCGTCGACGACCGGATCACCAGCTTGCGCAGCCGGGGCGCCCGCTGGCAGGCGGCGAGGAGCTGCATCGTGCCGATGACGTTCTGGTCCTTCATCGCCGCCCGGCCGCCGTGCTGACGGTCGGGGGCGCTGATCAGCGCGAGGTGGACCACGGCGTCGACGTCGAGGTCGCCGAGCAGCCCACCGAGCGAACCGGCGTCCACCCGGACCCGTTCGACCCCGTCGAGGAGACCGGCGATCTCGGCCCCCGGCGGAGCCGGGTCGACGCCGATCACCCGGTTGATCCGGGGGTCGGCGGCGAGCCGGGAGGCGACGTGGGCACCGAGGTACCGGCCGACCCCGGTCACGACGACGACCCCCGACGCGCCCGTGGGGGCGTCGGGGGTCACGACGTGCACCTCCCCCGGCAGGCGGGACCGAGCCGGGACAGCCACGGCCTGATCACCTGAGCCTCCGGGGGTCGACAGTTGGCAAGTGTCACCGGGAGCCGGGCCGGAGCCCGGCTCCGGTCACTTGCCGAGACGGCGACGCTGGACGCGGGTCTTGCGCAGCAGCTTGCGGTGCTTCTTCTTAGCCATGCGCTTGCGGCGCTTCTTGACCACCGAGCCCATACGACAGCCTTTCGATGCAACGTGCGGGGCGGACCGGACGACGCCACCTGGTGGCGCCCGCGACCGCTTGCGGACAACGGACCGGACCAGGCTGGTGGCGTCGGGGCGCACCGGTGTGCGGTCACGGTCGAGGTCCAGGGTAGCCGGAGAGCGTCAGCAGGACCAACGCGCCCCCGTCGATGCCCGTTACGTCGCACTCGCCGAGCCGTCAGGCGGTCTCCTGGAAGGCGCCCCGCAGGTACTCGTGCACCGCGTGCTCGGGCACCCGGAACGACCGGCCCACCCGGACGGCCGCCAGCTCACCACTGTGCACCAACCGATAGACGGTCATCTTCGACACCCGCATCACCGTCGCCACCTCGGCGACGGTGAGGAACCTGACATCCGACAGCCGCCCGTCGGACTGCGATCCGGCCATGGCCCACCGACCCATCCCATGCCCGGCGCGCGCCTCACCGACGGGTTCCCTCCCGCCGGGTCGGCAACGCGCGTGTTACCAGTACCGTAACGGGACGGCTGTGACCGGCGCGATCCCTTCTCACAACTGATCATGCCGGGGAAGCTGCTTCACCCGCCCGTGACCAGGGGTTTCCTGCCACATCGGCAACGAGTGCCGAGCATGTCCGAATCGGCCCCGGGCGACGAACACCCGGCGCGGTGACAGTGGGTGCCCGCGTGGAGACGGACGGCTGTCGGGGTGTCAGGGTCGGCATCCGGTGGCTCTGGTGGCGCCACCAGAGCCACCGGACGGGCGCCCCGGGCCGCTTCCGGACGCGTACCGGGACCCCACCTGGGAGCGGGACCAGTGTGGCAGGTCCGGTTCCGGGCCCGCACAGCGGCCGATCACCGGCCGGGGCGCCGGTGGCCGTACCCCCGGTCGGCGACGGCGACCCTAGGCACGCCCGGTCACCGCCAGGAACTCGGTGAGCTGCGCGGCGGTGGCCGCCGGCTGGTCGGCGTGCGGGTAGTGGCCGGAGTCCTCGATCATCCGGGCCTCGGCGGTGGCGAACCGGCGGCGGGCGGCCCGCGCCTCGGCGGCCGGGTCGGCGAAGTCGGGATCCTGCCGGCCCATCAGCACCAGCACCGGCTGGCGTACCCGGCTGGCGCGGGCGGTCCAGTGCGGGGTGGCCGGGGCGATTACCCCGCGCACCGCGTGCATCCGCCCGCGCAGCCCGGCCACCAGGTCCCGGCGGTACGCGGCGTCGTCGGGCGGCCGGACGACGGGGAAGAGCGTGCGGTGGTACCTGCCGAAGAGGCGGGGGCTGCGCAGCACCAGGGCCTGGGCGGCACGCGTCAGGGGGTTCGGCTTCGGCTCGGCGACGAACGGGGCGATCTGCACGATCCCGGCGACCAGGTCGGGGGCCTCGGCGGCGGCGAAGACCACGGCGGCCCCGCTGAAGGAGCTGCCGACCAGGGTGGCCGGCCCGCCGAGGGTACGCACCACGGCGAGCAGGTCCGCGCCGACCTCGGCCGGGGCGTACGACGGCCAGTGCGGGCTGGACTCCCCGTGCCCGCGTACGTCCACGGCGGCGACCCGGTACCCGGCCGCGACCAGCAACGGGATCAGGTGCCGGTAGGAGCGGCGGTTCTCCCCCGTGCCGTGCGCGAGGACCACCAGCGGCCCCGCGCCGTGCACCTCGTAGGAGACGGTCCCGCCATCCCTGGTCCCGTCGTCCCGCCGCACCTGACCGACTGCCCCAGCCCGGAAGCTCATGGGGTTAGCTTCCACCCGACCACCGCCGGCCGGGCGGCCCGTATCCGGACCACCGGGGGTGTACGCGGCGGCGGCTACTTCTTCGAGGCCAGGGCGCGGCCGAAGAAGGCGAGGTTGGCGGGGCGCTCGGCGAGCCGGCGCATCAGGTAGCCGTACCAGTCGTCGCCGTAGGGCACGTAGGTGCGCACGGTGTACCCCTCGGCGGCCAGCCGGGCCTGCTCCTCCGGGCGGATGCCGTACAGCATCTGGAACTCGAACCGGTCCGGCCCCCGGTCGAACCACCGCGCCCGGTCCTCGCCGATGGCGATCAGGCGCGGGTCGTGGGTGGCCAGCATCGGGTACCCGTCGCCGGACATGAGCACGTTCAGGCAGCGGACGTAGGAACGGTCCACGTCCCGGTCGGCCTGGTACGCCACCGACTCGGGCTCCCGGTACGCGCCCTTGCAGAGCCGGACCCGGGACCCGGCGTACGCCAGCTCACGGCAGTCCGACTCGGTCCGCCGCAGGTACGCCTGCAGCACCGCCCCGGTGCCCGGGTGGTCCTTGCGCAGCTTGGTCAGGATGTCCAGGGTCGAGTCGGTGGTGGTGTGGTCCTCCATGTCGAGAGTCACCGTGGTACCCGCCGCGTCGGCCGCCTGGCAGATCGCCCGCGCGTTGTCGTAGGCCAGCTTCTCGTCGATCATCTGCCCGAGCGCGGAGAGCTTGACGCTCACCTCGGCCGCCGGGGTGAGCCCGGCGGCGTGCAGCGCCCCCAGCAGGGACAGGTACTCGTCCCGGGTGGCGGTGGCCTGCTCGGCGGTGACCACGTCCTCGCCCAGGTTGTCGAGGGTGACCGCGAGCCCGTCGGCGACGAGTTCGCGGGTCGCGCGCAACGCGTCGTCGGTGCCCTCGCCGGCGACGAACCGGCGTACGACGTCCCGGGTGAAGGGGGCCGTCGCGACGAGCCGCTCGACCCGGGATGACCGGGAGGCGGCGAGAATGACGGTACGGAGCATGAGCCGAGGGTAACGCCCACGGCCGCCCCCGCGCCCGGCGGCGGCCCACCCCGCCCGGAGTGCAAGGAAGGGCCCCTTGTTAACACGTGGTGGTGAGAAGGGAACCCTTCTCTACCGTAGGCGTTAATAGGGGGCCCCTCCTTCCACCGCACCCGGGGCAGCGGGGATTGACCCGATCAGCTACAACGGGCACGTGGCAGAACGTCCTCGACGCCGGCTCCGGTCGGCCAGCGTGCAGATCGGCACCCTCACCGCCCTGGCGCTGGTCCTCTCCGGCTGCAACCTCTCCTCCGACGACGACGATGACTGCGCGCTCGGCCCGACCGGCGGTGGGGGGACGGTCGTGCTGGCCATGCAGGTGCCGGCGACCGTGGACACCCCGGCCAGCACCGCCGACCGGCCGGCCCCGGCGGGCGGCACGGTGCCCGACCGTGGCGGCTTCGGCACCTACCTCGCCGACTGCGGCAGCAGCGGCGGCTGAGATGCGCCGGGTGGCCGTCGAGCCCCGCCCCGGCTGGAACGACACGGTCCGGGAGCAGGGCCTGGTCTACGTCGACACCGAGCTGCCCGGCGGCGGGGTGATGTCCTACTGGGACGAGAGCGCCGCGTACGCCTTCGACCTCGACGAGGTGCTCCGGCTGGAGGAGGCCACCGAGGAGTTGCACCGGATGTCGGTGGCCGCCGCCGAGCACGTGGTGGCCCACCACCGGTACGCCGACTTCGGCATCCCCGGCTGGGCGGCCGAGGCGGTGGCCCGGTCGCTGCGCGAGGCCCCGCCCATGCTGTACGGCCGGTTCGACCTCTGCTACGACGGCTCGTGGCCGCCGAAGCTGCTGGAGTACAACGCCGACACGCCCACCTCGCTGGTCGAGGCGGGCATCATCCAGTGGTTCTGGCTGGAGGACACCCGGCCGGAGCTGGACCAGTGGAACAGCCTGCACGAGCGGCTCGTCGCCGCCTGGCACCGGATCGGCGCCGGGCTGCACGAGCCCCGGGTGCACGTGGTCTGGTCCAGCGAGGAGGAGTCCGGGGAGGACCAGATCACCGCCGGCTACCTGGCCGAGACCGCCCGGCAGGCGGGCCTCGACGTGCACCTGCTGCCGATCCAGCGGATCGGGTGGGACGGCCGGCGCTTCGTCGACGCCGCCGACCGGCCGGTCGTCACCTGCTTCAAGCTGTACCCCTGGGAGTGGATGCTCGCCGAGCCGTACGGGCCGCTGGCGCTGGACCCGGGCACCCCGACCACCTGGATCGAGCCGGCCTGGAAGCTGCTGCTGTCGAACAAGGCGCTGCTCGCCGTGCTGTGGGAGCTGTACCCGGGCCACGAGCTGTTGCTGCCGGCGTACCTGGACGGCCCCCGCCGGATGACCGAGTACGTGGCGAAGCCGCTGCTCGGGCGGGAGGGCGGGTCGGTCCGCATCGTCACCGGCGACACCGAGATCAGCAACCCGAGCGGCTACGGCGCGGAGGGTTTCTGTTACCAGGAGTTCCGCCCGTTGCCGGAGTTCGCCGGCAGCCGGACGGTGCTGGGCAGTTGGGTCGTCGACGGCGAGTCGGCGGGCCTCGGTATCCGGGAGAGTCCGGGTCTGATCACCGACAACTACGCCCGCTTCCTGCCGCACTACATCGACGCGCCACGTGGTCCGTGAGTCGTCTACGGTTGAGGTGTGGACTTCGACGCGTACGCCCGGACCGGTGTCGACCTGGTCAACGCGCGACTGGACGACCTCGACGCCCTGCGGGCCCTCTTCCCCGACGAACACGCCTGGATGCGTGACGAGGCTGCGGAGCGGGATCTGACGATTTTCCGGCGGGCGCAGAAACGGCTGCGGGACGTCTTCGAGTACGGCACCTCCGGGCGGGACGCGGAGGCGGTGAACGAGCTGAACACCCTGCTGGCGGCGTACCCGGTGCAGCCCCGGATCTCCGGGCACGACTCCAGCGACTGGCACATGCACGTCACCGGCCGGGGCGCGTCGGTGAGCGCGGAGTACCTGGCCGGCGCGGTCTGGGGGCTGTCGGTCTGGCTCTGCGAGTACGGCAGCGCCCGGTTCGGCGTCTGCGCCGACGACCGCTGCCGCAACGTGTACCTGGACACCTCGTCGAACTGCTGCCGGCGGTTCTGCTCGGAGCGCTGCGCCACCCGCTCCCACGTCGCCGCGCACCGGGCCCGCAAGCGGGCCGCGGTCAGCGACCAGGCCGCCGCCCCGGCCGACGCGTCGCTCACGCCGGTGAGCTGACCCGCCCCGGCCCACGCCCCTCCGCCGCGTGGCGGCGCTCCCCGGCTCAGACGTCGACCGGGGAGGGGGCGGTCAGGTTGGCGCGGGCGAACTCCAGCGCCTCGCGCAGGTCGGCCTCGCGCAGGGCGCAGCTCTTCGCGCCCCGGGTGGTCACCTCGACCGCGACCGAGCCGGTGAAGCCCCGGCCGGCCAGCGAGCGCAGCACCTCGGCGCAGGGCTGGCTGCCCCGCCCCGGCACCAGGTGCTCGTCGCGCCCCTCGCCGGTGCCGTCGCCCAGGTGCACGTGGGCCAGGCCGGCGCCCATCCGGTCGGCCATCGCCAGCGCGTCGGTGTGCGAGGCGGCGCAGTGCGACAGGTCGAGGGTGTACGAGGCGTACCCGGTCTCGGTCGGATCCCACCCCGGGACGTACGGGACGAACTGCCGGCCGGCCATCCGCACCGGGTACATGTTCTCCACCGCGAACCGCAGCCCACCGAAGCGGCCGGCGATGTCGTCCAGCCCGTCAGCGAAGGTCCGGGCGTAGTCACGCTGCCAGGTGAAGGGCGGGTGCACCACCACCGTCGGCGCCTCCAGCGTCTCGGCCAGCTCGGCGGCCCGGCGCAGCCGCTCCCACGGGTCCGGGCTCCACACCCGCTGGGTGACCAGCAGGCAGGGGGCGTGCACCGAGAGCACCGGCACCCCGTAGTGCTCGGCGAGGCCGCGCAGCGCCCCGGCGTCCTGGCTGACGGCGTCGGTCCAGACCATCACCTCGACCCCGTCGTAGCCGAGGGCGGCGGCCATCTGGAAGGCCGCCGCGGTCCGTTCCGGGAAGACCGAGGAGGTGGACAGGAGCACCGGGACGCGGGAAGTCACACCGTCGAGGGTAACGCGCGCCGATTGCGGCATCGTGACGAGCAGTCACAAATGCGCACACCGCGGTCACCGCTGGTCACACCGGTTCGAGATGGTCCAGCCGGCGCAGGATCACGCCCTCCCGCAGCGCCCACGGGCAGATGTCCACCGCGTCCACGCCCAGCCGCCGCATCACCGCCTCGGCCACCACCGCGCCGGCCAGCAACTGGTGGGCCCGGCCGACGCTGACCCCCTCCAGCTCGGGAAGCTGGGCCGGGGGGATGTGCCGGACGAAGCCCAGCACCTGCCGTACCCCGGTGCGGGTCAGGCGGCGGCGGGCCCACAGCCCCGCCCCGGAGGGCGCCGCCCCGGCGAGCCGGGCCAGGGTCCGGAAGGTCTTCGAGGTGGCCACCGGACGCTCCCAGCCCACCGCGGCCATCCGCGCCACCACCGGGTCCAGCAGCGTGTCGACGTGCTCCCGGAGCCGCTCGACGGCCTCCGCCGGCGGTGGCAGCGCGTCGCCCGGGGCGATCCCCAGCCAGTCCCGGGTCAGCCGGCCCGCCCCCAGTGGCAGCGACTCCGCGGCGTCCGGGTCCTCGTCGATCCCGGCCGCGATCTCCAGCGACCCGCCGCCGATGTCCAGCACCAGCAGCCGCCCCGCCGACCAGCCGAACCAGCGCCGGACCGCGAGGAAGGTCATCCGCGCCTCGTCCGCCCCGGAGAGCACCTCCAGCCGTACCCCGGTGGTGTCCCGGACCCGGGCCAGCACCTCGGCGGCGTTGGTGGCGTCCCGGACCGCGGAGGTGGCGAACGCGATCAGGGTCTCCGCGCCCAGCCCGGTCGCCGCCGCGCGGGCCCCGGCGACCGCCTTGACCAGCCCCTCCGCGCCGAACTCGGTGAGCGCGCCGTCCGGGCCGATCTGCTCGGCGAGCCGGAGCACCACCTTCTCCGAGTGCGCCGGCCAGGGGTGCGCCCCGTGGTGGGCGTCCACCACCAGCAGGTGCACCGTGTTGGAACCGACGTCGAGGACACCCAGTCGCATGCAGCAGACCCTATTCCCCGGCTCTCCGGACCGCAGCCGGGACCGGGCGTACCCTGGGCCGGTGACGATTGAGATCCAGGCGCTGGTGGACGACCCGCAGGATCCGCGCAGCCGGGAGGTCCCGCTGGACTTCCCGCGCGAGTGGATCGAGTTCGTCGACCCGGCCGACGAGAACCACCTCGTCCGGGCCGACCTGACCTGGCTGCTGTCCCGCTGGACCTGCGTCTTCGGTCAGGGCTGCCACGGCATCGTCGCCGGCCGCGCCGCCGACGGCTGCTGCTCGCACGGGGCGTTCTTCACCGACGCCGACGACGAGAAGCGGGTCCGGGCGGCGGTCAAGCGGCTCACCCCGCAGACCTGGCAGCGCCACCGCCGGGGCTTCAAGAACTGGACCGAGAACGACACCATCGACGGCAAGAACCCGGCCCGGCGCACCGCCACCCGCGACGCCGAGGGCCCCTGCGTCTTCCTCAACGACCCGGGCTTCCCCGGTGGCGGCGGCTGCGCCCTGCACGCGCAGGCGCTGCGGGACGGGGTGCACCCGCTGGAGTACAAGCCCGACGTCTGCTGGCAGTTGCCGGTCCGGCGGGACCAGGAGTGGCACAAGCGCCCGGACAACACCAAGGTGCTGGTCTCCACGCTCGCCGAGTTCGACCGGCGGGGCTGGGGCGCCGGTGGGCACGACCTGCACTGGTGGTGCACCTCGTCGACCGACGCCCACGTGGGCAGCGAGCCGATGTACGTCTCGTACGGCCCGGAGCTGACCGCGCTGGTCGGCGCGCCCGCGTACGCGAAGCTGGTGGAGCTCTGCGCGGCCCGCGCCCGCCAGGGCCAAGTCGCTCCGCACCCCGCCAGCGGGTAAGGAAGGGCCCCCTCTTAACGCCTACGGTAGAGAAAGGTTCCCTTCTCACCCCGCCCGCCCACCGGGCGGCGGAGCCGCCGGTGGGCGGGCGGGGTGGTGCAGGCCGGTGGCGACCCAGGCGGCGCCGGCCAGGCCCACGGCGGTGCAGGCCAGCACGCCGGCTGAGCCGGCCCCGGCGGCCAGGAAGCCCGCGGTGCTGGGGATCAGCACCTGCCCGAGCCGGTTGCCGGTCAGCCGCAACGACATCGCCCGGCCCCGCAGCCCGGGTGGCGCGGACTCGGCCAGGAACGACATGGTCAGCGGCTGACCCGCGCCGAGGCCCAGCCCGGCGACGACGACCACCACCCCCATCGCCCAGAGCGGCAACGGGGGCAGCAGCGCCCCGAGGCCGACGGCGGAGAGCGCGACGGTACCGATCAGCAGCCGGCGCCGCCCCACGGCCGCGACCAGGCGGCCGAGCAGCAGCCGGGAGACCATCGACGCGACCGCGCGCAGCCCCAGCAGGACACCGATGGTGCCGGCGGCGATGCCCCGCTCGGCCCCGAGCGCCGGCAGGTAGACCAGGGTGACGTCGACGGCGGCCAGGACGACGCAGCTCACCGTCAGCGCGCGCGGCACGCCGGGGGTGCGCACCAGGTCCGCCACCCCGCCGGTACGCCCGGCGGTGGCGCGGCGGTGCTGCCCGGAGGGGCGCAGGAAGGCGGCGGTGGCCAGCAGCGGCAGGGCGACCACGGTGGCGCCGAGGAAGCTCGCCCGGGTGTCCGGGATCGGGCGGTCCCCGCCGAAGAGCACGATCAGCCCCGGGCCGAGCGCCTGGCCGAGGCTGGCGGCGAAGGTGTAGTAGCCGAACGCGGCGTCGTACCGACCGGCCGGGGTGGCGTTGGCGACCAGTGCCTGCTGGGCCACCACCGCGCAGAGGTGACCGGTACCGAGCAGCGCGCTGGCCAGCGCCAACCCGGCGATCGTCCCGCCGAGCAGGACGAACCCGACCCCGGCGGCGGCCAGCAGGGCCGCGCCGGCCAGCGCCGTACGACGCTCGCCGTACCGGTCGACGGCCTGGCCGGCGGGGACCGCCAGGGCCAACGGCGCGACGGCGAAGCTCGCCCCGAGCAGACCCAGCCAGGAGGCCGGCACGTCGAGTTGCAACGCCTGGTACGCCGAGGCGGGCCGGAGCATGAAGGTGACCGCCTGCACCACGACGGTCTGTGCCAGCAGCAGCCCGACCTGGTACCGGGTGGGTGGAGCCACCGGTCAGCGGACGGTGGTCGACGGGCGGCGCATCCGCAGCAGGCTAGCCGCGCGGGACCGGCGGCGCAGCGCCGGCCCCGCTGCCCGGCAGCACCCGGCACGGGGTACGACGGGGCCAGGTACGACGGGCCGCGCCAGGGTCCGCAGGGCGGCCTACGGCTCGAACTTGTAGCCGAGGCCCCGGACGGTGACGATGAAGCGTGGCGCGGAGGGCTCCGGCTCGATCTTCGAGCGCAGCCGCTTGACGTGCACGTCGAGGGTCTTGGTGTCCCCCACGTAGTCCGCGCCCCAGACCCGGTCGATGAGCTGGCCCCGGGTCAGCACCCGGCCGGCGTTGCGCAGCAGCAGCTCCAGCAGCTCGAACTCCTTGAGCGGCAACTGCACCGCGCCACCGTCGACGGTGACCACGTGCCGCTCGATGTCCATCCGGACCGGCCCGGCGGCGAGCGTCGGGGTGCCGGACTCGGTCGTCTCGCTGGTCTGCCGGCGCAGCACCGCCCGGATCCGGGCCACCAGTTCCCGGGGCGAGTACGGCTTGGTCACGTAGTCGTCGGCCCCGATCTCCAGGCCGACCACCTTGTCGATCTCGCTGTCCCGGGCGGTGACCATGATGATCGGTACGTGCGACCGCTGCCGTAGCTGCCGGCAGACCTCGGTACCCGACATCTCGGGCAGCATCAGGTCGAGCAGCACGATGTCGGCGCCGGTCCGGTCGAACTCGGTGAGGGCGGAGGTGCCCGTCGCGGCGACGGAGACGTCGAAGCCCTCCTTGCGGAGCATGTACGACAGGGCGTCGGAGAACGACTCCTCGTCCTCGACCACCAGTACGCGACTCACGGGTTTCCTTTCGTTGCTGTTCGGACCTGCCGTACCCCGGCCGGTCGGACCTGCCGTACCCCGGCCGGTCGGACCGGCGGCGGCCAAGCGGGTCAGGCCTGCGACACCTCGACCGGACCGGGCTCGATACCAGCCGACGAGAGTGTCACCGCCAGGTCCTCCGGGGGGCGGGCAGGCAACCGGAGGGTGAACGTCGACCCACCACCAAGGGTGCTCGACACCTCCACCCGGCCGCCATGGTTGCTGGCGATGTGTTTGACGATGGCCAGCCCGAGACCGGTCCCGCCGGTGGAGCGGGACCGCGCCTGGTCGGCCCGGTAGAACCGTTCGAAGATCCGGTCGACGTCGGTGGGCGCGATGCCGATGCCCTGGTCGGTGACCGAGATCCGGACGTCGTCGCCGTCGGCGCGGGCGTCCACCCGGACCACGGTGTCCTCCGCCGAGTAGTTGATCGCGTTCTCCACCAGGTTCGCCACGGCGGTGGCGAGCTGGGCGTCGCTGCCGTACACGGTCAGGCCGGTCTCCGCCGCCACCTGGACGTCGGCCCGGCGGGCGGCGGCGCTGGTCCGGGTCCGGTCCAGCACCTCGGCGAGGACCCAGTCCACCGTCACCGGCTCCGGGGCGGGCTGCGGCTCGGCGCCCTGGAGCCGGGTCAGCTCCAGCAACTCCTGCACCAGACGACCCAGCCGGGTCGACTCGTGCTGGATCCGCTCGGCGAACCGGCGCGCGGCGACCAGGTCCTCGGAGAGGTCGGGTGAGCCCCCGCCGGCCGGTTCGGTGGCGTCCAGCAGCGCCTCGGCGAGCAGTTGCAGCGCGCCGATCGGGGTCTTCAACTCGTGGCTGACGTTGGCCACGAAGTCCCGGCGGACCCGGGCCAGCCGGTGCGACTCGGTGACGTCGGCCGCCTCCACGGCGATGAAGCCGCCACCGATCCCCATCGCCCGCAGGTGCACACCGAGCGGGTCCGGGCCGGCGTTGTCGCGGCCCCGGGGCAGGTCCAGCTCGATCTCGCGGCGCACGCCCGTGCGCCGCACCTGCCCGGCCAGGGTACGGATCAACGGGTGGGCGGCGATGGAGCCGGGGCGGGGACCGGTACGCAGCAGGCCCATCGCCCGGGCGGCCGGGTTGACCAGTACCGGAACGTCGTCGGGCCCGAGCACCACGACCCCGGCACGCAGCGAGTCGATCGTCTTGCGGCCAAGCCCGGACACCTCGGCCTGCTGGTCGTCGGCTATCGCGGGCCTCCCCCTGCCGAAGGTCGGTCCACCCGGCGCGGACCGAACGGTCGGGCCGGGTCCGTCGGCTCCGCCCGACGCGGAGCGCCGACGCAGCGCCGACACCATCCTGGGCAGCAGGAACCCGGCAGCCAGGCCGACCATCAGGCCGGTGGCCACCGCGAACGGTACCGCCCACTCCACCTGGCGATCGTAGGGTCATTGTTCACCGAGCGACCCTCAGATAAGGGGCGAATCACGCTCACTTCCGGAACTGTTCACCGCTCGGCCGTGCCTCGTTCATCGAGGTACCGCCCCGTCCCGGGCACCTCGGCCTACGGTGGTCGGCGCACCTCGACCACCCCCGCCGGCTCCCGCCCGGCGACACCGACCGACGGGACGTGACCATGCGCAACGAGTTCCACGCCGACCTGGCGACCGTCAGCCACCTGCTGGTGGAGATGGCCCACCAGGTCCGGGCCGCCATGCGGCAGGCCACCCGGGCCCTGCTGACCGCCGACCGCCGGGCCGCCGAGGCGGTCATCACCGGGGACGGCGAGATCGACGCCCGGTACCGGGAGGTCGAGGAGCGGGTCTGCGAACTGCTGGCCCGGCAGGCGCCGGTCGCCTCCGACCTGCGCGCCATGATCACCGCGCTGCACGTCGCCGCCGACCTGGAACGGATGGGCGACCTCGCCGACCACGTGGCGAAGACCGCGCTGCGCCGGCACCCCTCTCCCGCCGTACCGGCGGAGCTGCGGCCGATCTTCACCGAGATGGACGGTGTGGCGGACCGGATGGCCGAGAAGATCGCCGGGGTGCTCGCCGACCCGGACGCCGAACTCGCCGCCGAGCTGGACCGGGACGACGACGCCATGGACGACCTGCACAAGCAGCTCTTCGGGGTGGTCCTCGGCGCGGACTGGCCGTACGGGGTGGAGACGGCGATCGACGCCACCCTGCTGGGCCGCTTCTACGAGCGCTTCGCCGACCACGCGGTCAACGCCGGCGAGCACGTCGTCTACCTGATCACCGGCGAGTCCGCCGCCGCCCAGTAGGTGTAAGGAAGGGCCCCCTATTAACCGTATGGGTTAATAGGGGGCCCTTCCTTACACGCTCAGCGGCCCTGGTTGGCGACGGCGGCGGCCGCCTCCTTGGCGGCGGTCGGGTCGAGGTACGTGCCGCCCAGGGTGAGCGGCCGGAGCTGGGGGTCCAGGTCGTAGCGCAGCGGGATGCCGGTCGGGATGTTCAGCTTGGCGATCTCCGCGTCGCTGATCTGGTCCAGGTGCTTGACCAGGGCGCGCAGCGAGTTGCCGTGCGCGGCGACCAGCACCGTCCGGCCGGCCAGGATGTCCGGCACGATCGAGTCGTACCAGTACGGCAGCATTCGCTCGACGACGTCCTTGAGGCACTCGGTACGCGGCATCAGCTCGGTCGGCAGCAGCGCGTACCGGGGGTCGCCGACCTGGGACCACTCGTCGTTGTCGTCGATCGGCGGCGGCGGGGTGTCGTACGACCGGCGCCAGAGCATGAACTGCTCCTCGCCGTACTCGTCCAGGGTCTGCTTCTTGTTCTTGCCCTGGAGGGCGCCGTAGTGCCGCTCGTTGAGCCGCCACGACCGGCGCACCGCGATCCAGTGCCGGTCGGCGGCGTTCAGCGCCAGCTCGGCGGTGCGGATCGCCCGGCGCATCACGCTGGTGTGCACCACGTCCGGCAGCAGGTCGTGCTCGCGCAGCAGCTCACCGCCGCGGCGCGCCTCGCTCTCGCCCTTGACGGTCAGGTCGACGTCGACCCAGCCGGTGAAGAGGTTCTTGGCGTTCCAGTCGCTCTCGCCGTGCCGCAGCAGGACCAGCGTCCCGACGGTGGGCCCTTCGCTCGCAGTCATGCCGATCATCCTGCCCGAAGCCCCGATCGGACACGCGGGCGGTGGCGGTGACGACCACCACGTGGAAAAGCCGGTGACCAGGATCGGGGCCCGGACCTACCGTCGTAAGGCACATAGAGCTTAAGAGTCATTACGGTAGAGCGGGGGCCCGGATGCGGACGGTACGGGGCTGGTTGCACGCGACCGCCGGGGGCCTGCCCGCCACCTTCTGGTACCTCTGGACCGGCACCCTGATCAACCGGCTCGGCTCGTTCGTGGTGGCCTTCCTCGCCATCTACCTCACCGCCGAACGCGGCTTCAGCGAGTTGCAGGCCGGGCTGGTGCTCGGCCTCTGGGGTGCCGGCGGAGCGGTCGGGACCACGCTGGGCGGGACGCTCGCCGACCGGTGGGGCCGGCGACCCACGCTGCTCACCGCGCACCTCGGCGCGGCCGGGATGATGCTGGCCCTCGGGCTCGCCCGGGACCTCTGGGCGGTGGCGGTGGGGGCGCTGCTGCTCGGGCTCTTCGCCGAGGGGGCCCGTCCGGCGTTCGGTGCGATGATGATCGACGTCGTCCCGGAGCGGGACCGGGTCCGTGCCTTCTCCCTGAACTACTGGGCGATCAACCTCGGTTTCGCCTGCGCGGCGGTGCTCGCCGGGCTCGCCGCCGAGGCCGACTACCTGCTGCTGTTCGCCGTCAACGCGGTCACCACCCTGGTCACCGCGCTGATCGTCTTCGCCCGGGTCAGGGAGACCCGGACCGTCGGCGTCCGCACCGCCGGCGTGCCGGCGCCCCGGGGCGCGTTGCGCGCCATCCTCGCCGACCGGGTCTTCCTGCTCTTCGTCACCCTGAACCTGTTCACCGCGCTGATCTTCCTGCAACACCTCTCGATGCTGCCGATCGCGATGGCCGACTCCGGGCTCAGCCCGTCCACGTACGGGTCGGTGATCGCCCTCAACGGCGTGCTGATCGTCTTCGGGCAGCTCTTCGTACCCCGGTTGATCCAGGGCCGGAGCCGCTCCCACGTGCTCGCCCTGGCCGCCGTGGTGACCGGCGTCGGCTTCGGGCTGACCGCGTTCGCCGAGGTCGCCTGGTTCTACGGGATCACCGTGCTGATCTGGACGCTGGGCGAGATGCTCAACTCGCCGTCCAACGCCACCCTGGTCGCCGAGTTGTCCCCGACCAACCTGCGCGGGCGCTACCAGGGCGTCTTCTCGCTCTCCTGGCAGGTCGCCTTCGCCGTCTCGCCCGTCCTCGGTGGGCTCGTCCGGCAGTCCGGCGGGGACACCGTCCTCTGGCTGGGCTGCGCCGTGCTCGGCGGGCTGCTGGCCGTCGCCCACCTGGCCTCCGGGCCGGCCCGGGAACGTCGGGCCGTCCGCCTGCGGGCCGCGATGACCGATCCGACGGTGACGACGCCGCGGGGCACCCGCACCGGCACCTCCGTCGCCGGCTGACCCCGGGCCGGGGAAACGAGAACGTCCACCCCGGCCGTGGCCGTGATGGACGTTTCTCCCTGCTGTGCCCGGCGGCGGCGGGCGACACTCACCCCCGTAAGCGTCGCCCGCTCGCGCCGCCGGTCCGACAGGTGGGGTGCCGTCCCCCAACGGGCTGGTCCACCTGTCCCTTCGCGTCACCCTCGGTGCGCGGATCTGATCGATCCGCCGCTCCCCCGAACGTTTCCGAGCGGTACGCGGTGCAATAAAGTTAGTTCGCCCAGTTTACGAATTCAACTGGGATCGGCTGTCTCGCCGGTCACAGCATCACCCTCCACCGCTGGGCCCTCCCGGAGGCGACAACGCCCGCATACCCGTCGGACATTCCCGCAAACACCTCAGGCGTCCTCACGCTGCGGGGATTCCGTCCGGAAGAAGTTGCTCTGCCGACCGTCGCGCATCTGCTCCTGGAAGATCAGGTTGAGCCGGCGACCGTCGAAGGTGCGGAACCAGTCGTCCCAGGTGATCTCGCGCACCCGGCTGCTCTCCCGGTACCCGGGAAAGTTGAAGGTCAGCACCCCCGGCCGGCCGTTGCGCTCGGTGCCCGCGATCGTCGCCGGCTTCGCGTTGCGCGCCCGCGCCCAGCGCTGGATCACCTCGTGGTTGGTGGTGACCAGGCTCCGGCCCGGACGCTCCGGGCGGTCGGCCGGCGACGCGATGAGCTGCGAGGACCGGACCGACCGGGAGGTCGTCCCGCCCGACGCGGTCCGCCGGCCCGACGCCCCGGCGGTACCGGACGCGGTCGCCTTCCGGGCGGTCGCGCCGCCCGCCGACGACGCCTTGCGGGCCGGCGCCGCAGACGTCTTCCGGGCCGCCGCCGAGGAGGTCTTGCGCGCCTGCGCCGGGGACGCCTTGCGGGCCGACGGCGACGCCTTGCGGGCCTGCGCCGACGAGGTCTTGCGGGCCTGTGCCGGAGCGGCCTTGCGGGCCTGTGCCGGGGTCGCCTTGCGCGCTCGGGCCGGGGCGGCCTTCGCGCGTGCCGACGGGGTACCCGTCGTGCGGCGGGCGGCGGTCGACGTGGCCCGCCCGGCCGGGCCGGTGCTCGTCCGGGCGGCACCGCCACCCCGCCGGCCCGACCGCATCGTCCGGGCCAGCAGCTTCACCAGTTCCGGCTTGCGCAGGGCGGAGATCCCGGAGACCCCCTGCCGGCGGAGCCGGACGCGGATCTCGTCCACCCGCAACCGGGAGATCTCGGACTCGGAGATCCCCGGGGTGCCCGGGGTCTGGTTGCCACCTTGCCGCTTCGTCCTCGTCGCGGTCCCGCCGCGACCTGAGCTGTTCCGCTGAGCCATGGGGCGTTCACGCTCCTCGACAGTCCGTCTCGGCCGCGGTGGGTCCGGTACGCCGCACCGCGCGGTGCCGCATACCCCGCAGAAACCCGCCGAACCCCGGCACCGCCCACCGATCACGACACGTCGACCGGCACCGGCCCGGGGAGCCGCCCGCACCCGCCGACGAGGTCAGGCCCCCGGCCGGTCGCCGCCGGTACCGCCGGCCGAGGGCTCGACGAGGTGGGCGAAGGCGGCCAGGTTCGCGGTGGACTCGCCCCGCTTGACCCGCCACTCCCACTCCCGCCGGATCGCGCTCCCGAAGCCGATCTCCAGCATGGTGTCGAACGACTCGTCGGCGTAGGTCAGCACCGCGCCGAGCAGCCGGTCCAGCTCGTCGGCGTCCACCCCGCGCAGGTTGACCCGACCGGTCAGGTACACGTCGCCGGCCGGGTCGATGGCGAACGCGACCCCGTACATCCGGGCGTTGCGCTGCAACAGCCAGGCCCACAACTCCTCGCGCCGCTCGTCCGGCTGGCGCATCACGAACGCCTCGACCCGCAGCGCGTGCTCGCCGACGATCAGGTTGCAGATCGTCTTGAGCTTGTGCGTGCCGGGCAGGGTGACCGCGTACGCCCCGGGGCCGGTCGGCTCCCAGGCCAGGTCCCGCTCGACGCAGACCGACTCGATCAGGGCGGCAACCTCGCTCTTCGCGCTCATCCAACCCACTGTACGGCCGCGTCGACCCGGGACCGGGCCGGCGAGTCACCGCCGGCGGCACTCACGGGGCCGGGGCAGCCCACCAGGGAGTCGGCCGCCCACCAGCGGGTCGACAGCTCACCAGCGGGTCGACAGCTCACCAGCGGGTCGACAAGCTCACCAGGAGCAGGAGAGCGCCGGGTCGGCGGCCAGCCGGGCGGTGAGCCGGGCCCGGTGCTCGGCGATCGTCGCGCCGTACACCGCGAGCAGCCCGGCGGCGGTGCGGTGCCAGGAGAAGTTGCGGGCGTGCCGTTCCGCGCCCCGGCTCAGCACGGCCCGGCGGTCCCGGTCCGGCAGCAGCCGGCAGAGCGCGGCGGCCCAGTCGTCCGGGTGGTGCCCGTCGATCAGCACCCCGCTGCCCTGGTCGCGGACGGCGGTGACCAGTCCGCCCACGGCGGCGGCCAGCACCGGCGTACCGCACGCCTGCGCCTCCAGGGCGACCAGGCCGAACGACTCGTTGTACGACGGCACCGCGACCAGGTCGGCGGCCCGGTACACGGCCGGCAGGTCGTCACCGGTCTGCGGCGGCAGGAACCGCACCCGGTCGGCGACGCCGAGGGAGGCGGCCAGCTCGATCAACGCGGTGGGGCGGTCCAGCCCACTGCCGCTCGGGCCGCCCACGACGACCACGGTCAACTCGTCGGCGAGCACCGGATCGCGCTCCCGCAGCGCGGCCACCGCCCGGATCAGCACGTCCGGGGCCTTCAGCGGCTGGATCCGGCCGACGAACGCCACCACGTACCCCGTGGTCGGCAGGCCGAGCCGGCGGCGGGCGGCGTGGACGGCCGCGTCCCGGTCGCCACCGGCGGGGCGGAACCGGTCCAGGTCGACGCCGGGCTGGACCACGGTGACCCGGTCCGGATCGGCGTCGTACCGGCTGATCAGGTCACGGGCCTCGACCCGGGTGTTGGCGACCAGCCGGTCGGCCTCGGCGACCACCTGCTCCTCGCCGATCACCCGGGCCTTGGGCTCGGGCCGGTCACCGGCGGCGAGCCGGGCGTTCTTCACCTTGGCCAGGGTGTGCGCGGAGTGCACCAACGGCACCCCCCAGCGGTCCCGGGCCAGCCAGCCGACCTGCCCGGAGAGCCAGTAGTGCGAGTGGATGAGGTCGTAGTACCCCGGCGCGCGGGCCGCCTCGGCCCGGAGCACCCCGGCGGTGAACGCGCAGAGCTGGCCCGGCAGCTCCTCCTTGGTCAGCCCCTCCAGCGGGCCGGCGGTGATGTGCCGGACCTGCACGCCGGGAGCGACCTCGACCACCCGGGGCAGGTCGCCGGAGGTGGCCCGGGTGAAGATCTCCACCTCGACGTCGGCCTCGGCCAACCGGCGGGCGACCTCCAGGATGTAGACGTTCATCCCCCCGGCGTCCCCGGTGCCCGGCTGGTGCAGGGGTGAGGTGTGCACCGAGACGGTGGCTATCCGGCGGGGCCGGGGCCACGGCTGTGCTCCACGCTGACGACCGACGCCGGTGTGCATCTCCGCCACGTCCGCTCCTTCTGTCACGGTTCGATGCCGTCCGCGTCGACCGGCGCTGTTCGGACAACGTCCACGCTCACGTTCATCTTCCCGGTCCGCCCACGGTGATTCGCCGGGGCGACCCCCGGGCGTGACGGACCTCATCGACACGTCCGGTCCCCACCGTCGGTGTCCCGGCCGGCGGCGGAGCAGAATGACCCGATGACTCCCGTCGCGATCGTCACCGGCGCCTCCAGCGGAATCGGCGCGGCCACCGCCCGCCGCCTGGCCACCGAGGGCTTCCACGTGCTCGCCGCCGCCCGCCGGACCGACCGGCTGGCGGAGCTGGTCGAGCAGGTCACCGCGGCCGGGGGCGCGGCCACCGCCGTCGCCTGCGACGTCACCTCGGACGAGTCGGTGGCCGGGCTGGCCGACGCCGCCGCACGCGCCCCCGGGCCGGTCACCCTCCTGGTGAACAACGCCGGCGGCGCCCGGGGGCTCGACCCGGTCGAGTCCGGCTCGGTCCGCGACTGGCAGTGGATGTACGACACCAACGTGCTCGGCACGCTGCGGGTCACCCAGGCGCTGCTGCCGGCGCTGGAGGCGTCCGGCGCCGGCACCATCGTGATCGTCGGCTCCACCGCCGCCTTCACCGTGTACGAGGGCGGGGGCGGCTACACCGCCGCCAAGCACGCCCAGACGGCGGTGGCCGGCACCCTGCGGCTGGAACTGTGCGGCCGGCCGGTCCGGGTGGTCGAGATCGACCCCGGCATGGTCCACACGGACGAGTTCAGCCTGGTCCGGTTCGGCGGCGACGCCGACAAGGCCGCCGCCGTCTACGCCGGGGTACCCGAGCCGCTGGTCGCCGACGACGTGGCCGACTGCATCGCCTGGTGCGCCACCCGCCCGCCGCACGTCAACGTGGACCGGCTGGTGGTCCGCCCGTTGGCCCAGGCCGCCCAGCACAAGGTGCACCGGGTCGGTTGAGGTGGAATCCCGCCGTCGCGGCGGCGCCCCGGGGCCGGGCGGTCGTCCGGTGGGGGTGGTCACCCGGGGCACGACCAACCCGAACCGGCTCCGCCGGGTGGACAACTGGATCGTGGCGACCTGCGGGGAGACCCTGCGCGCGGCGGCCGATCCCCTGGTGGTGGACCTCGGTTACGGCGCCACCCCGACCACCGCGGTCGAGTTGCGCGCCCGGCTGGCCGCCCGGGTCCGTGCCGACGTCCGGCTGGTCGGGCTGGAGATCGACCCGGTCCGCGTCGCCGCCGCCGAGCCGGCCGCCGAGCCACCCGGCCTGACCTTCGCCCGGGGCGGTTTCGAGCTGGCCGGGCTCCGGCCCTGCCTGGTCCGCGCCTTCAACGTGCTGCGCCAGTACACCGAGGACGAGGTACCCGCCGCCTGGCGGGCGATGACCGACGCGCTGGCCCCCGGTGGACGCCTGGTCGAGGGCACCTGCGACGAGCTGGGCCGGCTCGGCGGATGGCTGCTCGTCGACGCCACCGGTCCCCGTACCCTGACCCTGGCCGCCCGGCTGGGCACCCTGGAGTCGCCGGCCCGCTTCGCCGAACGGCTGCCCAAAGCGCTGATCCACCGCAACGTGCCCGGAGAACGGGTACACGACCTGCTCCGGGCCCTCGACACCGCCTGGCACGCCGCCGCCGGGTACGCCCCCTTCGGCCCCCGCCAACGCTGGCTGCACACCGTCGACGCGGTCCGGGCGGCCGGCTGGCCGGTCCTGGACCGCCCCGCCCGCTGGCGCCTCGGCGAGGTCACCGTCCCCTGGTCCGCCGTGGCCCCGTCCTGACCCGCCCCCGGCGGGGGGCCGGGAAAGAGGCAGGGCGGGGACGGGTCAGACCGCGCAGTTGATGAGGACGGGCTCGGGGTGCAGGGTGACGCCGAAGCGGGCGTGGACGCCGTCGCGGATCTCCCGGGCCAGGGCGACCAGGTCGGCGGTCCGGGCGGTACCGCTGTGGTTGGTCAGGGCGAGGGTGTGCTTGCTGGAGATGGCCGCGCCGTTCGGGCCCGGGTACCCCTTGCCGAAGCCGGCCCGGTCGATCAGCCAGGCCGCGCTGAGCTTCACCACGTCTCCCGCGCCGGGCCAGGCGGGCGGCTCGCCGAACTCCTCGGCGCGCTGGAGGAACAGGTCGTACGCGGCCTGGTCGAGGACCGGGTTGGTGAAGAACGAGCCGACCGAGCGGGTGTCCGGGTCCGTCGGGTCGAGGACCATGCCCTTGCCGGCGCGCAGCCGCAGCACGGTCTCCCGGGCGTCGGCCAGGGGCACCCGGTCGCCGGGGGCCACCCCGAGGGTACGGGCCAGCTCGGCGTAGCGGACCGGGCCGGAGAGCGGTGAGCGGGCCAGCCGGAAGTCGACCGAGAGGACCGCCCAGCGGTCGCTGTACTTGAAGATGCTGGACCGGTACGCGAACCCGCAGTCGGCGGCGGCGATCCGGTCGAGGCTGTTCTCCCGGCGGTCGTACACCTGCACGCCGGTGATGGTCTCGGCGACCTCCTGGCCGTACGCGCCGACGTTCTGGATCGGGGTGGCGCCGGTGGAGCCGGGGATGCCGGAGAGGCACTCCAGCCCGGACCAGCCGTTGGCGACGGTGGTGGCGACCAGGTCGTCCCAGGGCTCGCCGGCCTCGACCCGGACGGTGACCGTCTCGGCGTCCTCGGTGAGCACCCGGACGCCCCGGGAGCGGACCAGGACGACGGTGCCGGCGAATCCCTCGTCGCCGACGACCACGTTGCTGCCGCCGGCGAGAATGAGTACCGGCTCGTCCCGCCCCTGCGCTTCCTGCACCTTTTGTACCATTTGATCGGAGCTGGCGGCGGTCACGAGCCGTCCCGCCGCCCCACCGAGGCACAGCGTGGTGAATTTCGCCAACGAAGTTGCGTCGGCGGGTTGGATTTCGGTGGTCGGCTGGGCACTAACGTCGGACACGCCTTTCACCCTAGGCTGAAGAGGAGCCGTGGCACCCACTGGTGGCCCGGTCGCCCAGGAGGACGCGATGAGCAGACTGCACGGCACGAAGGACTTCTGGATCGGGGCGCTCCGGGCCGAGGGCCCGACGTTCGCCGCCGCCGTCGCGGAAGCCCCTCCCGAGACACCGGTCCTCTCCTGTCCCGGCTGGACGGTCTCCGACCTCACCCTCCACCTCGCCGGCCTCTACCAGTGGGTGCACGGCTTCGCCGGCTCCGGCGAGAACAGCGCGCCGGCCCGCCGGGAGGAGACCGAACTGCCGCCGGGGACGAGCCCGCTCCAGTTCTGGCAGCACACGTACGACCAGCTCATGACCCTCTTCGACGGCCTGGACCCGGAGGCCCCGGCCTGGAACTGGGCCCCGCAGCCGAAGAAGGCCGGCTTCTGGATCCGCCGGATGGCGCACGAGACGGCGGTGCACCGCTGGGACGCCCAGCTCGCCATCGCCGCCGGGGAACCGATCGAGGCGAAGCTCGCCGGCGACGGGGTCAGCGAGGTGCTCGACACCTGGCTGCCCGCCGGCCGCCGGACCGCCGCCGGGCAGTGGCGCGGGGTGGTCCACCTGGCCGCCACCGACGCCGCCCAGGAGTGGTACCTGCGGCTGCGCGGCGAGGGGGTGGCCCTGCTGGACACCGACACCATCCTCGACCACGACGACCACCACGCCCGGGTGCAGGTCTCCGGCACCGCGAGCGACCTGCTGCTGGCGCTCTGGGGGCGGGTCGCCTTCGACACCCTCGCGGTGACCGGCGACGGCACCCTCCTGCCCGGCCTGCGCACCGGATGAGCGAACTGCGGTTTCCGGAGACCTTCGTCTGGGGCGCGGCCACGGCCGCGTACCAGATCGAGGGCGCGGCCCGGGAGGACGGGCGCGGCCCGTCCATCTGGGACACCTTCAGCCGTACGCCGGGGAAGGTCTTCGCCGGGCACACCGGGGACGTCGCCTGCGACCACTACCACCGGTACGCCGACGACGTGGCCCTGATGGCCGAACTGGGGCTGAGGGCGTACCGGTTCTCGGTGGCCTGGCCCCGGATCCAGCCGGACGGCACCGGCCCGGTCAACCCGCGCGGCCTGGACTTCTACGACCGGCTCACCGACGCGCTGCTGGCCCACGGCATCGACCCGGTCGTCACCCTGTACCACTGGGACCTGCCGCAGAGCCTCGGTGACCGGGGCGGCTGGACCGCGCGGGAGACCGCCGAGCACTTCGCCGCGTACGCCACGGCGGTGTACGGCCGTCTCGGCGACCGGGTGGACGTCTGGACCACCCTCAACGAGCCGTGGTGCTCGGCCTTCCTGGGGTACGGCAACGGTGTGCACGCCCCCGGCGAGCAGGACCCGGGCGCGGCCTTCGCCGCCGTGCACCACCTCCTGCTGGCGCACGGGCTGGCCGCGCGGGCGCTGCGGGCGGCCGGGGCGCGGACGGTCAGCATCACCCTCAACCCGTGCGAGGTGCAGCCCGCCGACCCGGACAGCGCCGCCGACGCCGCGGCGGTACGCCTGGTCGACGGTCTGCAGAACCGGATCTTCCTCGACCCGCTCACCGGCGCCGGGTACCCCGCCGACGTGCTGGAGCACCTGGCCCGGCTGGTGGAGCCGACGTTCATCCGGGACGGCGACGAGAAGCTGATCGCCGCCCCGCTCGACCTGCTCGGGATCAACTACTACGCGCCCACGTACGTCGCCGGCCGCCCGGACGGGGCCGGTGGCGGCGGGTCGTACCCGGGCACCGACGGGGCGGTGCACTTCCTGCCGCCGGCCGAGCCGGTCACCGACATGGGCTGGCAGATCGAGCCGGCCGGGCTGACCCGACTGCTGGTCCGGCTCGCCGCCGAGCACCCCGGCCTGCCCCTGATGATCACCGAGAACGGCGCGGCCTTCCCCGATCCGGTGACCGACGCCGACCGGATCGGGTACCTCGACGGGCACCTGCGGGCCGCCCACGAGGCGATCAGACAGGGGGTCGACCTGCGTGGTTACCTGGTCTGGTCGCTGCTGGACAACTTCGAGTGGGGCGAGGGGTACCGCAAGCGGTTCGGCATCGTCCACGTCGACTACACCACGCAGCGCCGCACCCCGAAGGACAGCGCCCGGTGGTACCAGGGGGTGATCGCGCGCAACGGGCTGTGACCCGGGTGCGATCATCGGTGACCATGGCGCAGCGCCCGACGTTGGAGGAGGTGGCCCGGCGGGCCGGGGTGTCCCGGGCCACCGTGTCCCGCGTGGTCAACGGCTCGACCACGGTCGCCGGCCCGATCCAGGAGGCGGTCCGGCGGGCCGTGGCCGAGCTGGGGTACGTGCCGAACCTCGCCGCCCGTAGCCTGGTCACCCACCGGACCGACTCGATCGCCCTGGTGCTGCCCGAGGCGGCCACCCGGGTCTTCTCCGACGACCACTTCTTCCCCGGCATCATCCGGGGCGTCAGCCGGGAACTGGAGGCCGCCGACAAGCAGCTCGTGCTGATGCTCGCCGGCTCGCCGGCCGGGCACGCCCGGGTCCGGCGGTACACCACCGGGCGGCACGTCGACGGGGTGCTCTTCGCCTCGCTGCACGGCGCCGACCCGCTCCCCGGCACCCTCGCCGGCCTCGGCCTGCCGGTGGTGTGCAGCGGTCGGCCGCTCGGCGAGGGCGCCGTGCCGTACGTGGACGTGGACCACGCCGGCGGGGTGTCCCGGGCGGTGGCGTACCTGATCGACTCGGGGCGGCGGCGGATCGCCACCATCGCCGGGCCGCAGGACATGGTCGCCGGGATCGACCGGCTCGCCGGGTACCGGGACACGGTCACCGCCGCCGGGCTGCCGGCCCTGATCGGGTACGGCGACTTCACCCGCGACTCCGGGGCGGCGGCCATGCGTGACCTGCTCGACCGGTACCCCGACCTGGACGCCGTCTTCGCCGCCTCCGACCTGATGGCGCACGCCGCCCTGCGTACCCTCCGCGCGGCGGGGCGGCGGGTGCCGGAGGACGTGGCGGTGGTCGGCTTCGACGACATCCCCTCGTCCGCGTACACCGATCCGCCGCTGACCACCGTCCGGCAGCCGATCCTGGAGATCGGCCGGGTGATGACCCGGCTGCTGCTGCGGCACGCCGCCGGGGAGCCCGTCGAGCCCTCCGTCATCCTCCCCACCGACCTCGTCCGCCGCGACTCCGCGTAAGGAGGGGCCCCCTGTTAACGCTTTTTGTAGAGGAAGGGCCCCTTCCTCACACCTGGAGCCGGCGAGCGGGGCGGGCGGCGAGCGGGCGGGGGCGCGCTTATTCCGTCGCGGCGGGTGGGCAGGCCCGCTAGCGTGCCGGGCATGCCGGAGCCCGTCACGCTGCTGCGCGTCCCCGACCTGGCCGACACCGAGTACGCCTACGCGGCCACGGTCGCCCCGCCGGCCCGGCTGGTGTTCACCGCCGGGGCCTGCCCGCTGGACGCCGACGGCGCCACGGTCGCCCCGGGCGATCCCGTCGCGCAGGCCCGCCAGGTGATGGCCAACCTGGCGACCGCGCTGGCGGCGGCCGGCGCCCGTCTGACCGACGTGGTCAAGACCACCGTCTACGTGGCGTCGTCCGAGCAGGCCGACCTGGTGGCGGTCTGGCAGGTGGTCCGGGACGCCTTCGGCGACCACGAGCCGCCCAGCACCCTGCTCGGCGTGGCCGTCCTCGGGTACGACGACCAGCTCGTCGAGGTCGAGGCGGTCGCCGCCGTCGGCACGGGGGCCTGAGATGCCGGCCGGGCCCGCCGGGAGCGGGCCGCCGGTCCTGGTCCGGGAGGTCCGGCCGGCGGACGCGCCCGCCGTGGTCGCGCTCCGGGCGGCGGTCCATCCCTATCTGGTACGCGGGGTCGAGGCGACCCGGCGCACGATCGTCGACCCGCCGCCCGGCATGGACCGGGCCGCCCTGGTCGCCGAGGTGGCCGGCGAGGTCGTCGGCTGGGTCTCGGCGTACCGGAACCCGTCCAGCGGCGGCGGCGAGATGTCGGTGCTGGACGTGCACCCGGACCGACGTCGGCAGGGGGTCGGCAGCGCGCTGCTGGAGGGGGCTCTCGCCCACCTCACCACGCTGGGCGTACCCCGGATCCGGGCCTGGTCGCTGCCCGAGGCGCTGCCCTTCGCCGAGCGGCACGGCTTCACCCCGAGCCGTCCGGTGCGCTACTCCGGCCTCGACCTGCGACCGGTGCCACCGGACCCCGCCGTCGGCGCCGGCGTGGCGTTGCTTCCCGTCGCCGAGCTGGACCCGTACCGGCTGTACCAGGCCGACGAGGCGACCGCCGGGGACGTACCCGGCGACGTGCCCAGCAACGGGATGACGTACGAGTTCTGGCGGTACGACGTCTGGACGGACCCGGGACTGGACCGCCAGGTCAGCACCGCCGTCACGGT
The DNA here is from genome assembly GCF_050410825.1 of Micromonospora fluostatini. Taxonomy (NCBI): domain Bacteria; kingdom Bacillati; phylum Actinomycetota; class Actinomycetes; order Micromonosporales; family Micromonosporaceae; genus Micromonospora; species Micromonospora fluostatini. Next base: position 6,543,123 of record NZ_CP191251.1, on the reverse strand, counting down.
CGACGGCGAGCTGGCCGCGTTCAGCCTGGTGCAGCGCGACGGCGACCGGATGTGGTCGGACTACACCGCGACCGTGCCGCCGTACCGGGGGCGGGGCCTGGCCCGGCTGGCCAAGCAGGCCGCCCTGCACCGGGCGGCGGCCACCGGCATCCGGGCGGCGTACACCTCCAACGACGAGGCGAACGCGCCGATGCTGGCGATCAACACCCGGCTCGGCTACCGCCCGGTGGCCACCCACTGGTCGGTCCTGCGCGACCTCACCTAGCGTCCGGTGGTGATGGGCTGGCCGAGGCTGCGACGGGTGAGCAGGGCGGCGCCGGCCACGGCGGCCGGCATCACCAGCACCGCGCCGAGCGGGATCAGGAAACAGAGGAAGACCGCCACCCCGAAGCCGAGCGCGGTGGGCCGGTCCGCCTTCAGCACCGCCCGGCGCTCCGCCAGCCCCTTGCCGCGCCGGTAGAAGGGGGCGCCGACCAGTTCCACCGCGAGCAGCCAGCCACCGATCAGCGCCCCGATCACCGGGACGACGAGCTGGCCCAGGACCGGCACGAACCCGGCGACGAAGAGACCGAGACCGATCGGCACCGACAGGGCCACCAGGCGCAGCGAGTCGGCGGTGCTGCGCCGCAGCGACGGCCAGAACGGCACCTCCACCGCGTCCGGCGTACCGCCGAAGCGGTCCTCCACCTTCTCGGAGATCTTCTCGTAGAACGGGTCACCGACGACCAGCGTCACCGCCGTGAAGCTGACCACCCCGACCAGGCCGGCCAGCGCCAGCAGGGCGATCCCGGCGATCACCCGGGTCACGGCGCGGGCGGTGTCCGACCAGTCGTCGGCGAACGGGGTGACCAGCGCCGTCCAGTCGTCGACGAAGTACACCAGAGCGAAGAAGGCCGCGCCGAAGAGCGTGGCGGTGATCAGCGCGGGGACGATCCCGAGCAGCATCAGCCCGGGGCTGCGGACGTAGAGGCCGAGCCCCCGCAGCAGCAGGCCGACCCCGGTGAGGAAGCGGCGGACGGTACTGGCGACCGGCGCGGCGATCCTGGGTGCGTTCACGAACGGCGAGCCTAGTGGCCACCGGCCACCGGGGAGGCGCCGGCCGCGCCGGCCGCCGGGGCGGCGGTGGACGCCGGATCAACCAGTTGGTGGACCGGCGGGGTCAACCCCGGCCGGTGCGCGGGGCCGCCGGGCGGTCGATCCGCGCCCGGGCCACGACCGGGACCCTGGATCCAGGTACGGCAACGAGCGCGGGGAGGCGACGTGGCGACACCGGTCATCGAGGTGACCAACCTGCACAAGAGGTACGGCGACCTGGTCGCGGTACAGGATGTGTCGTTCAGCGTGGCCACCGGGGAGGTCTTCGGTGTACTCGGTCCCAACGGGGCCGGCAAGACCACCACGGTGGAGTGCGTCGCCGGCCTGCGCGTACCGGACGGGGGCGGGGTGTCGGTCCTCGGGGCCGACCCCCGCCGGGACGCCGACCGGCTCCGGCAGCAGGTCGGGGTGCAGTTGCAGGAGAGCCAGCTACCGGACCGGCTCCGGGTCGCCGAGGCCCTCCAGCTGTACGCGTCGTTCTACCGGAACCCGGCCGACCCGGACCGGCTCATCGAGGAGCTGGGGCTCGGGGCGAAGCGGGACACCCCGTACAAGAAGCTCTCCGGCGGGCAGAAACAGCGGCTCTCCATCGCGCTGGCCCTGGTCGGCAACCCGAAGATCGCCATCCTCGACGAGCTGACCACCGGCCTGGACCCGCAGGCCCGCCGGGAGACCTGGGGGCTGATCGAACGGGTCCGCGACCGGGGGGTGACGATCGTGCTGGTCACCCACTTCATGGAGGAGGCCGAGCGGCTCTGCGACCGGGTGGCCGTGATCGACTCCGGTCGGGTGGTGGCCCTGGACACCCCGGCCGGCCTGGTCGCGACGGTGGCGCCGGAGCAGCGGGTCCGGTTCCGCCCCTCGGCCCCGCTCGACGACCGGCTCCTCACCGACCTGCCCGAGGTCGTCTCGGTGCAGCGCACCGGCAGTCACCTGGTGGTCACCGGCACCGGGGACGTGCTGCACGCGGTCACCTCGGTACTCGCCCGCAACCAGATCGTCGCCGCCGACCTGCGGGTCGAGCAGTCCACCCTCGACGACGCCTTCGTCGAGCTGACCGGGCACCGGCCCGCCGAGTGAGGAGAGAGACGATGCACGCCTTCGGGCAGATCCTCAAGACCGAGGCGAAGCTCTACCTGCGGGACTGGCCGACGGTCCTGACCGTGGTCGGGCTGCCGGTGCTGATCCTGGTCGTCCTCGGGGCGATCCCGGCCCTGCGGGAGCCGAGCCCGGACTTCGACGGGCAGACCTTCGTCAGCTACTTCGCGCCCTCCCTGCTGGTCATGACGCTGGCGGTGACCGGGCTGACCGCCCTGCCGGCCACCCTGGCCACCTACCGGGAGCGCGGCATGCTGCGCCGGCTGGCGACCACCCCGGCGAGCCCGGCGGCGCTGCTGATCGCCCAACTCCTGGTCACCCTGGCCGCGATGATGGTCGGCGCGGTCGCGCTCGTCGTGGTCGCCCGGCTCGCCTTCGGGGTGCCGTTCCCGGAGCACGCGCCGGGTTTCGCGGTGGCCTTCGTCCTCGGCACCGGGGCGCTGCTCGCGGTGGGCCTGCTGGTCGCGGCGCTGGCCCGGACCGCCAAGGCGGCGCAGGCGATGTCCGTACCGCTGTTCATGCTGACCATGTTCTTCGGCGGGGTCTACCTGCCCCGGTTCCTGCTGCCGGAGTTCCTGGTCCGGATCGGCGACTGGACGCCGCCCGGGGTGCAGGCCCTGCTGGACGCCTGGACGGGCACTGCCCCCCGGGTACTTCCCCTGGTCATAATGGCGGTCATCGCCGTGCTCGCCGGCACGGTCGCCGCGAAGCTGTTCCGCTGGGAGTGATCCGACGTGGCCAGCGTCACCGAGCCGCACCGCCGGGGGTAGCCGCCCATGACCAGCGCCGCCGAGCAGGCCACCCGGGACGACACCGGGCGGGAACAGGAGTTACGCCTGTACCGCCTGGTGCCGTACGGCGGCCTGGCGGTGGGGATGGTGCTCTCCATCCTCGCCCCGGTACCCGGTGCGCCGCCGGCCGTGGTGCACCTCACCGTCGCCGTGGCGGTCGGCTGCTGGATCGCCTGGTTCATCACCCTGCATCCCGACTGGCTGCCCCGACGCCGGCTGATGGCGGTGTACTTCCTCGGGCTGACCGTGTTCTGCGCGGTGCTGGTGTCGGCCAGCCCCTGGTACGGCTTCGTCGCCTGGGTCGGCCTGCTCCACTCGTACCTGGTGCTGCACGGCCGGTGGCGGCTGGTCGGGGTGGGGGTCACCGCGATGCTGGTCGCCACCGCGCAGAGCGTCGGGCCGCCCACCTCGCCGGGGCACCTGGTGCTCTGGTCGGTCCTGGCGCTGTTCAACGTGGGGATGGCCGTCGGGATCACCCGGATCGACGCGGCCAACACCCGGCAGCACCAGCAGCGCAAGCAGTTGGTCGAGGAGTTGGCCGAGACGAACCGCCGGCTGGCCGAGACGATGCGGGAGAACGAGGGGCTGCACGCCCAACTGCTCACCCAGGCCCGGGAGGCCGGGGTGCTGGACGAGCGGCAACGGATGGCCCGGGAGATCCACGACACCCTGGCCCAGGGGCTGGCCGGCATCATCACCCAACTGGAGGCGGCCGGGCAGGCCCGCGAGCGGCGGGCGGACTGGCAGCGGCACGTGGACAACGCGGAGACGCTGGCCCGGGAGAGCCTCACCGAGGCCCGCCGCTCGGTCCGGGCGGTCCGCCCCGAGCCGCTGGAGCGGGCCCGGCTGCCCGAGGTGCTGGCCGACCTGGTGGACCGCTGGTCGACGATCAACCAGGTGCGCGGGGACGTGCACGTGACCGGCACGCCCAGCCCGCTGCACCCGGAGGTCGAGGTGACCCTGCTGCGGACCGCCCAGGAGGCGCTGGCCAACGTCGCCCGGCACGCCGGGGCGAACCGGGTCGGGCTCACCCTGTCGTACATGAAGGATCTGGTCACCCTGGACGTCCGCGACGACGGGGCCGGCTTCGACGGGTCCCGGCCGGGGCCGGCGCGGCCGGACGGCGGGTTCGGGCTGGCCGCCATGCGACAGCGGGTGACCGGGGTGGGCGGCCGGCTGGAGATCGAGTCCGAACCGGGCAACGGGACGGCCGTGTCGGCCAGCGTGCCGGCCCTGCCGGGGCTGGCCGCGTGAACGCGGACGCCGCCGTTCCCCCGGACGAGCGGGCCGACCGGGTCCGGCTGCTGATCGTCGACGACCATCCGGTGGTCCGGGACGGGCTGCGCGGCATGTTCACCGGTGATCCGGGCTTCGAGGTGGTCGGCGAGGCCGGCGACGGATCGGAGGCGCTCGCCCTGGCGGCGGCGCTCACCCCGGACGTGGTCCTGATGGACCTGCGGATGCCGGGCATGGACGGGGTCACCGCGATCCGGCGGCTGGCCCGGTCCGGGTCGACCGCCCGGGTCCTGGTGCTGACCACGTACGACACGGACGCGGACGTGCTGCCGGCGATCGAGGCCGGGGCGACCGGGTACCTGCTCAAGGACGCGCCCCGGGACGACCTGGTCCGGGCGGTACGGGCGGCGGCCCGGGGCGAGTCGGTGCTCTCCCCCAGCGTGGCCGGGCGGTTGATGGGCCGGCTGCGCGCCCCGACCGAGGAGCCGCTGAGCCAGCGCGAGCTGGAGGTGCTGACGCTGGTCGCCCGGGGCTCGTCGAACCGGGAGACGGCGGCCCGGCTGTTCATCAGCGAGGCCACGGTCAAGACCCACCTGCTGCACGTGTACGCCAAACTGGGCGTCAACGACCGGGCCGCCGCCGTCGCCACCGCGTACGACCGGGGCCTGCTCGTCCCCGGCGGTCGCTGACCCGCCCCGCCACCTCCGGCCGCCCCCGCTGCGCGCGGGTTAGGAGGGGGCCCTTTTACTACCGGATGCGTTAACAGGGGGCCCCTCCTTACACAATGGGTGGGTGCGGGCGGCGCGGTTGATCTCGTTGGTGTTGCTGTTGCAGGCGCGGGAGACGATGACCGCGGCGGAGTTGGCCCGGGAGCTGGAGGTCTCCGAGCGGACGGTCTACCGGGACGTGCTGGCGCTCTCCGCCGCCGGGGTGCCCGTCTACGCCGACCGGGGTCGGGCCGGCGGGTACCGGCTCCTCGGCGGGTACCGCACCCGGTTGACCGGGCTCACCCGGGACGAGGCGGAGGCGCTCTTCCTCGCCGGCCTGCCGGGGCCGGCCGGCGAGATGGGGCTCGCCGACGCGGTCGCCGCCGCCGAGTTGAAGGTGCTGGCCGCGCTGCCGCCCCCGCTGCGCGACGCGCCGGCCCGGACCGGCCAGCGGTTCCACCTGGACGTGCCGGGCTGGTTCCGGGAGGCCGCCCCACCGCCCTGGCTCACCGACCTGGCCCGTGCGGTGTGGCGGGACCGGGTGGTCGAGCTGCGTTACCGGCGCGGCGAGCACGAGGTGACCCGCGCCGTGCAGCCGTACGGGCTGGTGCTCAAGGGCGGGCTCTGGTACCTCGTCGGCCGGGTCGGGGACTCGACGCGGACGTACCGGGTGGACCGGGTCACCGGGGTCGAGGTGGGCGGGGAGACCTTCGACCGGGACGGGGACTTCGACCTCGGCCGGCACTGGCGGGAGCGGGCCGAGGCGTTCCTGCGGCAGATGCTGCCCGGCCGGATCACCCTGCGGGTCGGCCCGGCCGGACTGCGCCTGCTGCGGCACATCCTGGACGCCCCCTTCGTGTACGACGAGGCGGTCGCCGCCGCCGAGGGGCCGGACGAGCGGGGCTGGACGGTGCTGCGGCTGCCCGTCGAGTCGGTCGAGGTGGCGTACCACCAGGTGCTGCGGCTCGGCCCGGAGGCGGTGGTGCTCGACCCGCCCGAGCTGCGCGACCTGGTCGCCGACGCGACCCGCCGCTGGGCGGAGCTGTACGCCCGCCCCTGACCTGCCGGGGCTGACCTGCCGGGGCTGACCTGCCGGCCCTGACCGGCGACGGGCTCGGCCCGCCACCGGTCAGCCGCCGGCCGCGCGGTCAGCGGTAGCCGGTGGCGTCGGCCGGACGGCCCCGGTCCTGCACCTCGACCAGGTACCGCCAGGCGTCCGGGCGGCTGCCGTCGAGATCGGTGAAGCCGTACACCTGCGCCAGCTCCCCGCTGGAGGTGGACCGCCCGTTCCAACGGGCCCGGTCCGGGTCGGCGGCGAGGGCGGCCACGGCCCGCCCGACGAACGCCGGGCTCTCGGAGATGACGAAGTGCGGCTCCGTCGCCGTCGCGTCCCGCCAGGTGGCCTCGGTCACCCCGAAGTGTTCGAGCATCGCCTCGGAACGCAGCCACCCGGGGGTGAGCGCGACGGCCGTGCAGCCGTGTGGCTCCAGCTCCCGGGCCTGGGCGAAGGCGAGCCGGTTCACCGCGGTCTTGGCCAGGTCGTAGAAGATCGAGAGCCGGTAGTTGGTGGCGTTGTACTCGGTGGTGCCGTCGCCCATCTCCACCACCAGGCCGCCCGGTTCGCGGATCAGCAGGGGCAGGGCGAAATGGCTGGTGACCAGGTGCGTGTCGACGGCCAGCCGGAGCAGCCGCAGACCGGCGTCGAGCGGCTGCCGCCAGACCGGCTCGTGCCAGGTGGTCAGCGCGTCGCCGCCCCAGACGTCGTTGACCAGGATGTCGAGTCGGCCGTGCGCGTCGTCGATCCGCCGCACCAGATCGCGTACCTGGTCGGGGACGAGGTGGTCGACGCGGACCGCGATGCCCTCGCCGCCGGCGGCGGTGACCAGCTCGGCGGTCTCCTCGATGGTCTCCGGGCGGTCCATCTCGGAGCGGCCCGCGCGGCTGCTGCGCCCGGTGGCGTACACGGTCGCACCGGCCGCGCCGAGCTGCACCGCGATCTGCCGGCCGGCGCCCCGCGTCGCCCCGGCGACCAGCGCCACCCGGCCCTTCAGTGGTTGTTCTGCCATACGGCGACCATTCCACCGATACCTGACAACCGGCGTCAGCCTCCGGCAGGGAGCGCCGGTCGGCACGGAACCGTCCCGGTACGCGCCCCGGTGGCGGCGGCTCAGCCGTTGAGGAAGTCGGAGATCCGGCGGCGCAGGTCGGCGCGGTCGGACCAGAGGATGCCCGGCCGGTCGTACACGTGCAGGGTGGCCCGGGGCAGCGCGGCGGCCAACTCCTCGGCGACCGACGCCGGATGCAGGTCGTCCCCGAGGCAGCCGATGACCAGCGCGGGCGCGGTCACCGCCGCGAGCGCCGCCCGGTCGGGCAGCGGGGCCTGCTCGGGCAGGGTGGCCAGGCCCGGGGCGAGACCGTCGCGGAGCAGGTGGTCGAGGCGCTGCCGCAGGTACGCCCACCCGGCCGGGGTGTTGCGGACCGTGGGCGGCAGTTCGACGGCGACCGCCTCGGCGACCGCCGAGGCGTCCCCGCTGGCCACCGCGGCGAGCAGCCCGCTGATCCGCTCCCGGGCGTCCGGGCCACGCGGCTGGTCCAGCGCCGCCGGCAGGAAGAGGACCAGCCGGTCGAAGCGTTCCGGGCTGCCGCCCAGCAGGTGACAGAGCGCCCCGGCACCGAGGCTCGCCCCGAAGGCCCGGGTGGCGCCGCCGAGGTCGGCGACCGCCCGCAGGTCCCGGGCCAGATCGGCGTACGTCCAGGCGCCGGGCGGTGCGTCGGAGCGACCGTGTCCCCGGAACTGGAAGAAGATCCGGCGGCCGGTGACCCCGCTGCCGAAGGGGCGGGTGGTGGCGATCCCGTTACCGAGCCCGTGCGCGAAGACGGTCACCGGGTCGCCGGACCCGGTGACCAACTGCTCCAGCCGCACACCGTGCGGGGTGGCGACCACTTCGGTCTCCGGATCCGGCAGCGCCGGCCGACCGGTACGCGGAGCACCGGGGCCGGGGCCCCAGGTGCGGGGTCCGCCGTCGGGCGGAGGAGGCCAGCGGAAGCCTCTCACCAGGACCCTCGGCCGTCACTGAGGTCGCGTAGCCCGACCCGCACGTCCAGCAGGTAGATGAGCGCCGCCGCGATGCCGACCAGGCCGAACAGGCTGATCGGACCGAAGCCGAACAGGGTCAGCACCAGACAGACCGCCAGGATGGCGATCCAACCGGCCTTGGGCAGGGTGCCGATGGCCGGGAAGGCGTCGGAGCGCTGGGTGATGGCGTGCACCAGCGCGACACCCTGGACGATCAACGCGAAGACGAGCAGGAACAGCTCGATCACGGTGCGGACTTCGAGGAAGAAGAGCGGCGCGGCGTAGGCCATGCCGGCAAGCTTATGCCGGCGACCCCGGAACGTCCCACAGGACGCTGCCGGGGTCGCCGGCACGGTCACTCGGCGGCTGGTCGCCGCCCGGTCACTCGGCGGCCGGCCGGGTCCGCTTCGTACCCTTCGGCAGCGTGGCCGACGGCGTACCGGCCTCCGACCCGGCGGCCGGGGTGCCGGCGGCCTTCGCCCGGGTGGCCTTCGTGCCGGCGGCCTTCGCGTTCACCTTCGCGCCGGCGGACTTCGCGCCGGCGGACTTCGCCGTCGTGCCGGCGGCCTCGACGGTGCTCTTGCTGGCCGTGCTCCTGCTGGCCGAGGGCTTGGCGGCGGCCGGCTTGGCGGCGGCCCGGCCCCGCGCGGTCTTCGCCGGGGCCGACTTCGCCTCCACGACCTCCGCCACGTCGGCCGGGGTCGGCACGTCGGTCGACGTCCGCGCCTCGGCCCGGGCCTGGGTCGACGTCCCGGCGGGGGTGGCGGCCAGCGGGGTCGGGGCGGTGGTGACCGTGGCTTCGGTCGCCTCGATGTCGGCGTTCACCGTCTCGGCGACGTCCACGACACCGGCACCGACCACCCGCTCACCCCGGGCCACCAGCGCACCGTACACGGCCAGCGCCCGCTCCTGGGCGGCCTGCGCCCCGGCCACCACCACGGCGGTGTTGCGGGTCGCCGCCTCCCGGAGCCGGTCCAGGTCGGCGGCCTCGCGCAGCCGGTCCGGGTCGGCCACCTCGCGCAGCCGGTTGACGTCGGCCACCTCGCGCAGCCGGTTGAGGTCGACGACCTCGCGGAGCCGGGTGTCGGCGGCCTCGCGGAGCCGGTTCAGGTCGGCGGCGGTGACGCCCTTCTCCCGGAGACCGGCGGCGGTCTCGTTGGCCGTGCGGAACGTCTCGGTCGCCCGCTGGCGCAGCTCGAAGCCGGTGACGACGGCCTTGCCGCCCAGGTCGGCGGCGACCCGTCCACCCAGGTCGGTGACGACGGCGGGAAGCTTGCGCAGATGTTCGAGGGCCAGGTCGCCGACGCCGGCGGCGGCGTAGATCGGGGCCGGGATGCGGTTGGTCTTCGGCTGGGTCATGACTTCTCCTCCTCGGCCGCCGCGGCGGCCTGCTCTCCGGTCGGCTCGGCGGCCGTAGGCTTCGCGCTCGTGGCGGTGGGCTTCGCGCCCGTCGCGGTGGGCTCGGTGTTCGGGGCGGCGGGTGCGCCGGCCGGCTTCACGGGCGCGCGGGTGCCGGTCGGGGCGGGTGCCGGGCCGGCCTCGGTCACCGCGACCGACTCCAGGACGGCTTCCGTCGGCGTACCCTCCGGCGTGGTCGGCCCGGTGGCGGCGGGCGTCACGGTGCCGGGCGCATGCGGGGCGGCCCCGGCCGGCGGCACCACTCCGAACGGCGGCACCTCTCCGGCCGACGGCTCGGCCCCGGAGGGTGACACCGCCCCGGCCTGCGGCTCGGCCCCGGACGACGCCTCCGGCTGCGGCGCCCCGGTCGGCCCGGTGCCCGACTCGGCCTGGGCGGCGGTCGCCTCGGCGAGGCGGGCGTTCTCCCGCCGGAACGTCTCGTAGATCTGGGTGAGCGACTGCTTCTGCGCCATGGTCAGGTCGGCATCGACGGCGATCGCCGCGAGCACGCCCTGCCCCTCCTTGTCGTCGAGGAGCCCGGCCCGCAGGTACATCGCCGGGGTGGAGACCCGCAGCGCGCTGGCGAGCTGCTGGAGCACCTCGGCGCTGGGCTTGCGGAGGCCGCGCTCGATCTGGCTCAGGTACGGGTTGCTCACCCCCGCCTGGTCGGCGAGCTGCCGCAGCGAGATCTTGGCGTTGCGGCGCAGGTCGCGAATGAACCCGCCGACGTCGGGAAGGTCCTTTCCAGTGGCCATGAACCCGACGCTACCGACCCCTGCTAGCTCCTGCAAGCAAAGCGCTAACCCCAGTTAGCAACGTCTCATCCCGCCGGTTGCGAACCCCACCATCCGGTACGTACCGTCCACCGGTGACCATGATCGACGCGACCGGCCCGGCCCTCTCGTACGACGACGTCGGCGCCGGAAAGCCCCTGGTCCTGCTGCACGCCGGCATCGCGGACCGGCGGATGTGGCGGGCGCAGGTCGACGTCCTCGCCAGCCGGTACCGGGTGGTCGTACCCGACCTGCGCGGGTACGGCGAGTCCGGGTTGCTGCCGGCCCCGTTCGCCCACCACGACGACGTGGTCGGCCTGCTGGACGCCCTCGGTATCGCGCGGGCCACCCTCGTCGGGTGCTCGTTCGGCGGGTCGGTGGCGATCGACACGGCCCTGGCATACCCCGAACGGGTCGACGGGCTCGCCCTGTTCGGCAGCGCCGTTTCCGGCAACGAGTGGTCCGACGAGGCCAACGACCTCTGGGAACGCCTGGTCGGCGAGGTCGATCCGGAGGACTTTCCGGCCAGCGCCGCCGCCGAGGTGCGGTTCTGGGTGGTCGGCCCCGGACGGCGTCCCGAGGACGTCGATCCGGGCCTGGTCGCCTTCGCCGAGGAGATGGACCGTCGGGCCCTCGCCGCCGACCTGGCGCTCAGCGCCGTGGACGTCACCGAACTCCACCCGCCGGCCATCGGGCGCCTCGCCGAACTGTCGATGCCGGTGCTGGTCACGGCCGGGGCGGCGGACGTACCGGACATCAGTCGCCTCGCCGACCGGATCGCCGCCGAGGTGCCCGGCGCGGTCCGACTGCCCGACGTGCCGGACGCCGGCCACCTGCTGCCCCTGGAACGCCCCGCCCCGGTGAACGCCGCCCTGCTGGACTTCCTCGCCACCACCGGTCACCCCTGACCGGCGGCACTCCACCCGCACCGGGCCGGCGGGTACGCCGTCACCAGGTCGCACGGACCGCCCCCACCGGGACGCCGCCGCCGAGCAGCGGCACCCGCGCGTACCGGGACAGCACCGGGGCGTCGAGGCCGAGCCGGCGCAACGCCGAGACCAGCACCGGCATCCGGGGGCGCTCCGCACCGTCGTCGATCTTGAGGGCGACGGCGCCGGCCCCGGGTACCGCCGCCGCGACGATCCCCTCGGCGCCGATCTTCGCCACCGCCCCCGGCAGCCCCCGCATCAGGCCGGTGTCCACCGCCCCGGTACCCCCGACCAGGTCGGGATACGCCCGCATGGCGGCGGCGACGGCGTGCCCGGCGGAGCCCGCCGCAGCGGAGACCAGCCGCAGGTGGGCGGTGGCCAGCCCGGTCAACGAGATCGCCAGCACCGGAGCGCCACAGCCGTCCACCCCGACCGCCGCGACCGGCTCACCGGCGAACTCCTCGACGGTGTCGCGCAGCCGCTGCTGCAACGGGTGCTCCGGTCGCCAGTACCCGTCGGTCGGCCAGCCGGCGGCGAGGCAGGTCAGCAGCATGCCGGCGTGCTTGCCCGAGCAGTTCATCCGGGTACGGCTCGGCCCACCGCCGGCCCGCAGCACCGCCTCCCGGGCGGCACCCCCCATGGGCAGGTCGGGTGGACAGTGCAGCGCCGACTCGGCCAGTCCCGCGCCGCGCAGCAGCGCCGTCACCCGGTCGACGTGCACCTGCTCACCGGCGTGGCTGGCCGCCACCAGCGCCAGGTCCGCCGGCTCGGCCAGCCGCAACCCGGCCCGGAGCATCCCGACCGCCTGGATCGGCTTGCTCGCCGAGCGGGGAAAGATCGGCGAGTGGACGTCGCCGGCCCCGGCCAGCACCGCACCGGCGGCGTCCAGCACCGCCACCGAGCCCCGGTGCAGCCCCTCCACGAAGCCGGACCGGACCACCTCGGCGAGCGGTACGCCACCCTGATACGTCGTGCCCACGAGCCGGAACGGTACCCACGCCCCCGCCGCCCGGAGCAAGGAAGGGCCCCCTGTTAACGCATACGGTAGAGAAGGGTCCCCTTCTCACCTCCGCAGGCAGGCGGGGCGACGGTGCCCGTACCCGATGGGGGGTTTCAGAGGCCGAGGAGGTCGCGGGCCTCGGCGGTGGTGAGTGGCGGGCGCTGCGCGAGTTGGGCGAAGCCCACCGCGCGGGCGACCAGTTGCATGTTCGACTCGACCGGGCGGCCCTTGGCGTAGGTCACCGTGTCCTCCATGCCGACCCGCAGGTGCCCGCCGGCCGACAGCGAGGCCAGCAGCACCGGCAGGGTGCTGCGGCCGATGCCGGTGGCCGAGAAGGTGGTCCCCTCGGGCAGGTCGCGCAGCATCTGCGCGGCGGCGACCAGGGTCGCCGTGGTGCCCGGCATACCGCCCGGCACCCCCATCACGAAGTCGACGTGCACGTGCCCGCCGTGCGGCAGGCCGTGCTTGCCGAGCAGGCGTTGCAGGGCGGTCAGGTGGCCGAGGTCGAAGATCTCGTACTCCGGCACGACGCCGCGTTCCTGCATCCGGGTGTGCAGGTCGACGACGAACTCCCAGCGGTTGAGGAAGACGTCGTCACCGAAGTTGACCGTACCCATGGTGCAGGAGGCCATGTCCGGTGCGGCGTCCAGGACGGCGAGCCGGGCCGCCTCCGGGTCCGTCACCGCGCCCCCGGTGGAGAGCTGCACGATCAGGTCGGTCGCCTCACGCAGCGCCGCCACGGTCTCCCGCAACCGACCGGGGTCGAGGGTCGGCCTGGCCTCGTCGTCGCGGATGTGGACGTGGATCACGGCGGCGCCGAGCGCCTCGCACTCCTTGGCGGTCAGCAGCAGCTCGTCGAGGGTCACCGGCAGCGCGGGGACCTCCGCCTTCGCCGACTCCGCGCCGGTGGGGGCAACCGTGATCAACGTCCCTGTCGTCATGCCGGCGATCCTAGACGCCCTGCTCGGGCCGGGCCGGACGCCGCGACCGCGACACAGCGGTGGGTTAGGAAGGGGCCCTTCCTCTACCGAAAACGTTAATAGGGGGCCCTTCCTTACACCCGCTACGCCGGGTCGATGGCGGCGGCGGTGTCGCCGACGAGGAGGCGGGCGTCGTCGGGGACGTTGCGCTTGACCACGGCCAGGGCGACCTGGCCCAGCTCGTAGTGGTGCACGGCGGTGCCGACGAACCCGACCGTCCGACCGTCGAGGGTCACCGGGGTGCCGGCGGCCGGCGGCTGGTCGGTGGTCACCCCGTCCAGGTGCAGCAGGACGAGACGACGCGGCGGCTTGCCGAGGTTGTGCACCCGGGCCACCGTCTCCTGCCCCCGGTAGCAGCCCTTGTCCAGGTGTACCGCCGGCGCGACCAGGTCCACCTCGACGGGGATCGTCCGGTGGTCGGTGTCCACCCCCACCCGGGCCCGCCGGGCGGCCACCCGGACCGCCTCGTACGCCCACAGCCCGGCCACCGGCACCCCGGCGCCGCGCAACTCGGCGACCACCTGGTCCATGCGGTCCCGGGCCACCAGCAGGTCCACCCCGAGCGGTACCCGGCGGGCCCAGCCACCGACCGGCAGCGGCGTGACGTCGTACCGGGCGGTGGGGCGTGCCGGCAGCTCACCGGAGCGGAACTTCGGGCCCGGCACCGCGACCACGTCGGGCCCGGCCAGCCCGGTCACGCCCAGCGTCTCCAGCGCGCCGGTCGCCTCCGGCCCGACGAGGCTGAGCACCGCGTGGTCGGCGGTGGCGTCGCGCGGCTCGACCCTGCTGAAGAACCGCATCTTCTCCAGGTACGCCAGCAGCCCGGTGGTCATCCCCGGCTCGGTGTCCAGCCAGGTGGTCTCCCCGTCCTCGGCGACCATGGCGTGCTGCTCGACGTGGCCGTGCGGGGAGAGCACCAGCAGCTCCGTGCCCTGCCCGGCGGACAGGTCGGCGAGGTGCTGCGTGGTCAGGGTGTGCAGCCAGCCGGCGCGTTCCTCGCCCGGCACCGCGACCACCCCCCGGTGCGAGCGGTCGACCAGCCCGACGCCGGTGGTGAGGGTGCGCTGCTCCCGCATCGGGTCGCCGTAGTGGGCGGCGACGCCCCGCACCCCGGCGGCGGCGTGCGCCGGCTCCGGTTGGTCCCGGGTCTGCTCGTCGATGCTCTCGGCGGTCACCGCCCCGGCGATGTCGATCACTTTTCGTCCCCGTTCTCGTCGTGACAGCGTCCGCAGACGCCGAAAAACGACACGTGCTCGATGTCGACCGAGAAGTTCCGCTGCGCGGCCAACTGGTCGGCCAGCGGCTGGACCAGCGCCGGCTCGACCTCCTCGACCGCCCCGCACTCCCGGCAGACCAGGTGCACGTGCCGGTGCTCGCCGGCCGCGTGGTAGGTCGGCGAGCCGTGCGAGAGGTGGGTGTGGGTCACCAGGCCGAGCCGTTCCAGCAGCTCCAGCGTCCGGTAGATGGTGGTGATGTTGACCCCGGCGGCGACCTCCCGGACCGCGGTGTGCACCTGCTCCGGGGTGGCGTGCCCCAGGTCGAGCACCGCCTGGAGGACCAACTGACGTTGCGGGGTCAGCCGCAGCCCGCGGGCCCGCAGCATCTCGGCCAGGCTGGATTCGGACACCGTCCGATCATAGTTCGGCGCCCGCGCCACGGCCGCGCGCCGGTCGGTCCGGTTACCCTCGGCGATCGTGGTGACGTCGAGGATCGCGGTACTCGGCCGGGGGCTGGTGCCGGCCGGGGAGCCCGTGCTGCGCGGCGACGACCTGGGGGTGCTGCACGGCGACGGCCTCTTCGAGACCCTGCACCTGCGCGACGGCCGGCCCTGGCTGCGCGACCGGCACCTCGACCGGCTGGCCCGGGCGGCCGACCTGGTGGCGCTGCCGCTGCCGCCCCGCGCCGCGCTGGTCGAGCTGCTGGCGGCGGTCTGCGTCGGCTGGCCGCCCGAGGTGGAGGGGGCGCTGCGGTTGGTCTGCACCCGGGGGCCGGAGGGCGGCGGCGGGCCGACCGTCTACGCCACCCTGGGCGAGGTGCCGACGGCCGTCCGGCGGGCCCGCCGGACCGGGATCGAGGTGGTCACCCTGCCTCTGGGCGTGGCCGCCACCGCCCGCCCCGACCTGGCCTGGCTGCCGACCGGGATCAAATCCACCTCGTACGCGGCGAGCAGCGCGGCCCGCCGCTGGGCCGCCGGCCACCGCGTGGACGACGTCCTCTGGGTCTCCACCGACGGGTACGCCCTGGAGGGGCCGACCGCCAACGTGGTCTGGCTGGCCGGCGACACCCTGTGCACGGTGCCGGCCGCCGCCACCGGGATCCTGCCCGGCGTGACCGTCCGGTGGCTACTCGACCAGGCGGGCCGGCTCGGCCTCACCCCCGCCGAGCGGATGGTCACCCCCGCACAACTCCGCGCCGCCGACGCCGCCTGGCTGGCCTCGTCCCTCCGGGGCCTGGCCGAGATCCGCACCCTGGACGGCCACCCCCTCCCCCCGGCTCCCCGCACCGTCACCGACCTCGTCAACCCACCCCCACCACCCCCACCCGGACCCCGCGCCCAGCCGCGTTGATCATGGACTTAGCGGCCGGCACGCACACCGGGACAGCCGCCAACTCCATGATCAACGCGACGGGTGGGGGGAGGGGGGGTGGGGGGTGGGGTGGGTGGGGTGGGGGTGGGGGTTAGCCGGCGATGCGGATTAGGCGGGCGGAGAGGTGCGGGGAGAGCGGGTGGCCGACGGCGGCCATCTCCTGGGCGTAGAGCAGGGCGCCCTCGACGATGCCGAAGAGGCGTTGACCGGCCGTGACCTCCTTGGCGGTCGCGGTCCGCACCACCGCGTCGGTGACGAACTCGATCTGCGTGCCCGTGCGCTTGCCGATGTGCAGCTCCATCACGCCGGTGGGGGTGCTCATCAACGCCTCCAGCTCGTCGGTGGCCCGGTCACCGGCCAGCACCGGCCGCCACCAGCCGATCTCCCGCCCCGCCGGGCGGACCGGGCGGCTCTGCTCGTCGAGCAACCACGCCCGGGACTCGTAGAACAGGAACGGCCGGCCGTCGTGGCTGATCCGGATCTCCTGCGCGAAGTCGAAGTCCTCGATACTGGGGAAGCCGCCCCGACCACGGCCCCGCCACACCCCGACGTACGGCAGCAGGCCGTCCAGCGTCGGGTGGAGCTTCGGCCCGACCCGCAGGTCGTGGCTCTCCTCGTACGGGTACGCGTCGACCGGGGGCGCGTTCAACCACGGCGGCTGTAGCGGGTTCTCGTCGCTCACGCGGCCAGTCCCTTCGTTCGCGACTGCGGGGCTCGCAAACCCGGCTCGCTCCTCGCGCTCACCAAGCCCATCTCCGTTCGCGACTGCGGGGCTCGCAAACCCGGCTCGCTCCTCGCGCTCACCAGCGTCCTCTCGACATGCGTACGGCAAGGTAGACCAGGCCACCGGCGAGCGCGCCGAGGCCCGCGACCAGCAGGCTGACGAACCCGATCTCGGTGACCACGCCGGTCATCCTATGCTGGGCGCCATGGCCCGCACTCTCGTCGTCAAGGCCACCGCCGGAGCGGACGCCCCGGAGCGGTGCGCCCAGGCGTTCACGGTCGCTTCCACCGCCGCCGCCGCAGGGGTGGACGTCTCGCTCTGGCTGACCGGTGAGTCGACGTGGTTCGCCCTGCCGGGGCGGGCCCAGCAGTTCGAGCTGCCGCACTCCGCGCCCCTGGCCGAGCTGCTGCACGTGATCCTCACGACCGGCCGGGTCACCGCCTGCACGCAGTGCGCCGCCCGCCGGGACATCGGCCCCGACGACGTCCTGCCGGGGGTACGGATCGCGGGCGCGGCCGTCTTCGTCGAGGAGATCATGGCCGACGACGCGCGGTCGCTCGTCTACTGACCGGGTCCACCCTCGGTCGCAGCCGCTCCCCGCACCTCTCCGACCACCACGACTGACCCCACTGGTCAGGCGTGCCCGCCGGGAGACACACCCCCCACCCGCATACCCATGGGGAATAATTATTCCTCACAGGCATACGCCGCCACGAGCATGTCTCTTTCCGTCCGCGTCACCGTGCGTGACGCTCCGACGGTCAGGGGGCGGGGCAGGGAGTGGTGGCGGCGAGGTGCAGGCGGGTGTCGGAGTGGTCCACCAGCACGGTGACCGGGCCGCTGCGGTAGGCGTACCCGTCGGGGGTGTCCAGGAGCAGGGCGCCGGCGGAGGCCGGGCGGGCGGCGGCGGGGTCGGCCGGCGGGTCGGTGCTGACCCGGGCGGTGCGTGCCCGGCGGTCACTGCCGGGGCAGGTGTTCATGAGCAGTTCGGGCGGGGTCGACGCGGGCCGCCCCAGCGCGGCCAGGGCCCGGCTCAGCGCGTCCACCTCGGGGCCGGCCGGCGGGGCGGCGAGCTGCTCGTAGCCGCCGAGGGGGCGGCAGCCGGTGTCGGCGCTGACCCGGACCCGGCCGGGCGCGTCGGGCCCGTCGGCGGCGGTGACCGGCTCCCCACCGGCGTCGACGAACTCGCCGGTGACGGTGACGAACTCCCCGGCGTCGGCGGAGAGCCGGGCGCCCCGGTCGCTGACCCGGACCCGGGCCTGGTACTCGGCGGGCAGGCCGGCGGCGATCCGCTCCAGCAGGGGGCGGGCCTGGTCAGCGGGGGCGACGATCTCCACCGCGCGGACCAGGGTGGCGCCCTCGACGAAGGGGGTGACCCGGCAGCCGGGGTCCAGCCGGTCCGGCCCGAGCAGCACGACCGGTTCGGTGCCCGCCGCGCCGAGCACCGCGCCGACCGCCCGGTCGACCACCGGGGCGGCCTCCGCCAGGGTGCGCTGTTCGCGGACGGTCGGCTCGTCGCGGCCGGCCGAGATCCAGGTGAGCGCCGCCAGCAGCACGGCCCAGGCGACGGTGGCGGCGATCAGCCAGCGCGGCCAGGGTCGGGCGGGCGGCGGCTCCGGCGGCCCGGGTGGCGGGACGTACCCGGTCTGGGCGGCTGCGTTCACCCGGTCATGGTGTCACGCGGCGCCGACCCGACCGCCGAGGCCCGCGCCGGCCCCGGGCGCGACGGGTGGACAGGTGAGCACACCGACGGCCAGCAGGGGTACCGATTCATCGAAACATATTGACTGATTGCCGACAGCCCAAGCCATTGATCGTTCTCTCTCTGCGCAAGAACATGACTCCCAGCGGAACCGGGGGCAGCCATCCGTCACCACCCGCCCCACCCGCTCCGGCGTGGCCGCGACCCCGGCGCACGCCACCGGGCCCGAAACGGATCGGGCCCGTCATCGTGGGGAGGAACAGTGTTCGAAAGACCCACCGGACGGTCCATGCTGCGCAGATCGGTGGTCGCCCTGGCGGCGGCCCTGCTCGCGCTCACCGCCCAGCCCGCCGTCGCCACGGCGGCACCGACCCGGGCCGGAGCGCCGGCCGCCCCGCCGTCGGCCGCGCGGGCCGAGGTCGACCAGGAGGTGCTCCGCCAGGTCGAGGCCGCCGGCACCGCGACCTTCCTGGTGTACCTGCGCGAGCGCGCCCCCCTCGACGGTACGGCGAAGCTGCGTGACGCCGACGGGCGCGCCCGCGAGGTGCACCGCCTGCTCACCAGCACCGCCGACCGGGCCCAGCGTGACCTGCGGGCCGTGCTGGACGAGCGGAAGGCCTC
Organism: Micromonospora fluostatini; assembly: GCF_050410825.1. Lineage (NCBI taxonomy): Bacteria > Bacillati > Actinomycetota > Actinomycetes > Micromonosporales > Micromonosporaceae > Micromonospora > Micromonospora fluostatini. The sequence continues at coordinate 6,524,405 of NZ_CP191251.1, read as the reverse complement.
CTACACCGCGTACTGGATCGCCAACGCGCTGCGGGTCCGGGGCGACCGGGCGCTGCTCGACGTGATCGCGGCCCGCCCCGAGGTGGAGCGTGTCGAGCCGAGCCGCAGCTACCCGCTGGTCCGCCCGGAGTCGACGGGCACCGCGAAGGCCCGCACCGACGCCGTGGAGTGGGGCATCGCCAACATCCGCGCGCCCCAGGTCTGGGACGAGTTCGCCACCCGGGGCGAGGGTGTCGTGGTCGCCAACATCGACAGCGGGGTGGCGTACGACCACCCGGCGCTGGTCGGCTCGTACCGGGGCAACCTCGGCGGGGGCAGCTTCGACCACGCGTACAACTGGTTCGACCCGGCCGACGTCTGCCCGGGGACCGCGCCCTGCGACAACAACGACCACGGCACGCACACCATGGGCACGATGGTCGGCGACGACGGGGCCGGCAACCAGGTGGGGGTGGCCCCCGGCGCGAAATGGATCGCCGCCAAGGGCTGCGAGAGCAACAACTGCTCCGACGCCTCGCTGCTCGCCGCCGGTCAGTGGGTGCTCGCCCCGACCGACGCCAACGGGCAGAACCCGCGCCCCGACCTGCGCCCCGACATCGTGAACAACTCCTGGGGCGGGGACGGTGGGGACCCCTGGTACCAGCAGACCGTCGCCGCCTGGCGGGCCGCCGGGATGTTCCCGGTCTTCTCCGCCGGCAACGACGGCCCGGCCTGTGGCAGCGCCGGCTCCCCCGGGGACAACGCGAACGCGTACGCGGTGGGCTCGTACACCTCGACCAACACGATCTCGAACTTCTCCGGGCGCGGGAACGCCACCGACCCGGCCGCGTTCAAGCCGAACATCGCCGCCCCGGGCAGCAACGTCCGCTCCAGCGTCCCCGGCGGGTACGCCTCGTTCAACGGCACCTCGATGGCCGCGCCGCACGTCTCCGGGACGGTGGCGCTGATCTGGTCCGCCGCGCCGACCCTGCGCGGTGACCTGGCGGCCACCGAGGCGCTGCTCGACGGGACCGCGATCGACGTGGACGCCACCACCTGCGGCGGTACCGCCGAGGACAACAACGTCTTCGGCGAGGGCCGGCTGGACGCGTACGCGGCGGTGGGGCAGGCCCCGCGCGGCCCGGTCGGCCGGGTCAGCGGCACCGTCACCGACGCGGCCGACGGCGACCCGGTGGCCGGCGCGACCGTGGCGGCCGGCACCCGCCGGGCCGTCACCGGCACGGACGGCCGGTACGCGCTGACCGTCCCGGCCGGCGAGGTCACCCTGACCGCCAGCGCGTACGGCTACGGCGAGCGCACCGAGACCGTCACCGTCGCCGAGGGCGGCGCGGTGGTCCGGGACTTCGCGCTGCGGGCCGTCGCCTCGGTCACCATCTCCGGCCGGGTCACCGACGGCTCCGGCCACGGCTGGCCGCTGTACGCCTCGATCGAGGTCTCCGGCCGCCCCGGCGCGCCGGTCTTCACCGACCCGGTCACCGGCCGGTACTCGGTCACCGTGCCGGGCGACGCCACGTACCGGCTCACCACCACCGCCCGGTACCCGGGCTACCGCAGCGTGCCGACCGAGGTGACGGTGACCGACACGGCGAAGACCGTCGACGTCGCGGTACCGGTCGAGCCGGCCTGCGTCGCCGCCGGCTACGCCGGCAGCCTCAGCGCGCCGCTGCTGTCGGAGAGCTTCGACGGCGCCACGGCCCCGGCGGGCTGGACGGTGCGCAACCGCACCGACAAGGGTGGCTGGGTCTTCACCGACCTGGGCCGGCGGGGGAACCTGACCGGCGGCAGCGGCGGCTTCGCCATCGTCGACTCCGACCAGCTCGGCAGCGGCAACACCCAGGACACCGACCTGGTCTCCCCCACGGTCGACCTGTCCGGGGCCGCCGCGCCGGTGCTGCGGTTCAACAGCGACTGGCGGGCGGTCGGCATCAGCGACACCGCCGACGTCGACGTCTCCACCGACGCCGGGGCGACCTGGACCACCGTCTGGCACCAGACCACCAGCCGGCGCGGCCCCCGGGTCGAGGAGGTTCCGCTGACCCCGGCCGCGGGCGCGGCGACCGTCCAGGTCCGGTTCCGGTTCAAGGGGACCTTCGCCTGGTGGTGGCAGGTGGACAACGTCCAGTTCGTCAACCGCGAGTGCACGCCGGTGCCGGGCGGGCTGGTGGTCGGCACGGTCACCGACCGCAACACCGGGGCGCCGGTGGTCGGCGCGACGGTGACCAGCGACGACCGGCCGCAGGACCGGGCGACCACGGTGGCCACCCCGGAGGACCCGAACCTGCCGGACGGCTTCTACCACCTGTTCTCCGGGCTGACCGGGGAGCACCCGTTCACCACCGCGCGCACGCCGTACCCGCCGCTGACCAGGCCGGTCACCGTGGTCGCCGACGACGCCCGGCGGGCGGACTTCGCCCTCGCCGCCGGCCGGCTCACCGTCACGCCGACCACGATCGAGTCCCACCAGGCGTACGGCAGCACCCGCAGCACCCGGGTGACGGTCCGCAACACCGGTAGCGCGCCGGCCACCGTCGAGCTGCTGGAACGCGGTGGCGGGTTCGAGACCCTGGTGAACCGGGCGGGAGCGCCCCGCCGGGACGTCCCGGTGAAGGGCATCAGCAAGGAGCGCACCGGCGCCGCGTACGGCGGCGGGGTCACCGCCCGGGCCGGTTCGGCCGGCTCCGGCGGGAACGCGGCCGAGGCGTGGGCGCCGATCGCCAAGCTGCCGGCGGCGATCTTCGACAACGCGGCGGCCAACCTGGACGGCCGGATCTACTCCGTCGGCGGTGGCGGCGGCACCGGCCTGGAGCGCAAGGCCTGGGTGTACGACCCGGGTACCGGAGCCTGGTCGGCGCTGCCGGACCTGCCGAACGCCCGGTCCAAGCCGGTCGCGGCGGCGGTCGGCGGGAAGCTGTACGTGCTCGGTGGTTGGGGCGCGGACGACGACCCGGTCGCCTCGGTGGACGTCTTCGACCCGGCGGCGGGCACCTGGAGCACCGTGCCCGGGGCGGTCAACCCGGCCCCGGCGGCGGCGGCCGGCGGCGCGGTGGTCAACGGGCGGATCCACCTGGTCGGCGGCTGCCTCGACGCCACCTGCACCGACTCGAACAAGCTAATGGTCTTCGACCCGGCCACCGGCGCGTTCCGCACCGGCGCGGCGTACCCGCACGCCGTCTCCTGGCTCGCCTGCGGCGGGATCGGTGGCGCGCTCTACTGCGCCGGTGGCGTGGGCAGCACCGAGTACACCGACGCCTGGCGGTACGACCCGGGGGCGGACACCTGGAGCGCGCTGCCGAACCTGCCGGTGGACCTGTGGGGTTCGCAGTACGCCTCGGCCGGCGGGCTGCTGATCCTGGCCGGCGGGGTGACCGGCGGTTCGACCAGCGTCACCAACGTCACCCTCGGGTACGACCCGGTGGCCGGCCGCTGGCAGAACCTGCCGAACGCCGGGTTCGGCCGGTACCGGGGCGCGGCGGCGTGCGGGGCGTACAAGATCGGTGGTTCGCCCAGCTCGTTCGTCGGCTCGGCGGACAGCGAACTGCTGGCCGGGCTGGACCAGTGCACGGAGGCCACCGACCTGCCGTGGCTGTCCAGCTCGCCGGCCAGCTTCACCCTGGCCCCCGGCGCGTCCCAGACGGTGACGGTCACCCTCACCGCGACGGCGGCGGCCGGGGTCGTCCAGCCCGGCACCTTCACCGGTGAGCTGGGCTTCGTCGCCAACACCCCGTACCCGGTGTCGCCGGTGGCGGTGGAGATGAACGTCTCCCCGCCGGGGAGCTGGGGCAAGCTCCAGGGCACCGTCACCGGGGTCACCTGCGGCGGGGCGACGGTCGGGGTACCGGCCACCGTCCGGGCCAACCTGGTCGACTCGACCACCGGCTACACACTGACCGCCGACGCCCAGGGCCGCTACGTGTGGTGGCTGCCCCGGGGCCGGTACGACGTGATCGTGGCGAAGGACGGCTGGGTGCCGCAGGTCCAGCGGACCCGGGTCGACGCGGGCATCGTGCACACGCTCGACGTCGTCCTGAGTCCGGCGTCGACCTGCACCCGGGCGACCGGCATCTGACCCCTCGGCTCACCCCACGGTGGCCGTCGACCCACCCCGGTCGGCGGCCACCGTCATGCCCACCCCTTTCTCCCCCGCCCCGCCCCGCCCCGAGATCTTGGAGCCGAGTGGCCCCCATAGGGGCCGAAATCTTCCAAGGTTCTTTTGTTGGGGCGACCTAAGCCGACAAGGCGAGGGGAATTGTGGCCACATGGCCCCGTTCATGCCTATGCGGCACCCTCGACAGACAGAGTGACGTGGATCGGGATCGCGACAAATCCGCTCACGCTCCCGCCAGACGCCTGTCGGTCAGGGCTTGCGGAGCCAGGTGGCCGGGTCGGTGACGAAGACGCCCTTGCCCTGGTACCGCTCGACGACCTCCAGCGCCTCGAGCCGGATGTAGACCTGCTGGATCGTCGACGCGCCAACCTTGTGTAGCACGCAGAGTTGGGCGATCGAGGGCAGCTTGTCGCCCGGTTTCAGCTTTCCGCTGCGGACGTCGTCCATGATCGCGTTCGAGACTCGCAGGTAATCGGGCAGTGCAGGCATGGCGCTCCTCGCGTGGCACCCCCGATTCGATCACGGACACGCATGCCCGACAAGTAGCCGTGAGGACACGCTCACTCACTGTTGACTCTGCCGAGATGTGCGAATAAGTTGACCGACGAGCGCTCCTCGCGTGGCAACGGGCAGGGCTCACCTCCCGGCCGGGGCGGGTCCACCGTGGCCCGTCCCGGCCCCGACCAGTACCCCGGGCACGAGGTCATCGGCGAAAGGTGGTCAACGATGGGCAACCCGTTCCGGTTCCTCCGAAGGAACACCCGGATCGAACGGGCCCTGCGCGAGCGGGCCGCCACCCGGGGCGGCCCGTCGTGACCAGGCCGACGGACCACGACCTGGACTGCTCCCGGTACGTCGTCCACCTCACCGTACGGGTGGCGGACTTCGCCGCCGCGCACCTGTGCGCCCGCGCGGTCACCCGTTCCCTGTCGTTCCTGCCGGAACTGGTGCTGGGCGAGACGACGGTCTCCGTGGAGGGCGCGCCGAGCAACCAGCAGCAGGTCTTCTGCGACCGGCTGCTGGGCAACGGCCGCCGCTGTCTGCTCCGCCCGGGGCACCACGACGACTGCGCCCGCCGCCTCCGCCGCTGATCCGACACGCCCCGCCAGCTCCGCCGACGATGTGGATCCGGGGCGCACTGCCGCCGACGCCGACGGAGTAGACCCAACCTGCACCGCCGCCTCCCCCGACGGAGCAGACCCGACACGTAGGCAACGATCGCCACGGTGGGGTCAGCCGAGCAATGGGGTCAGAAGCGCCCGCCGCCGCCCCGGCGACCGCCCCCGCCGCCGCTACGCCGCCCGCTGGAGCCCCCGGACCGACGCACGCTGGAGCCACCACCTCGGTAGCCACCACTCCGCCGGGACCGGCTGCTGCTCCCCCCGTACCCGCCGCCCCAACCGCCGCCCGACGAGCCGCCGGAGAGGATCCCGCCGAGCAGGGCGCCCAGGAAGGCGTCCGCACCGGCCCCGGAGCCGCCGGTCGGTCCGGCGAAACCGCCGTGGGACCAGGCGTCGACGTCGGTACGGGCGGCCCGGCTGGCGCGGCCGGCGAGCTTCGCCGCCTCCTGCGCGGCGGCCAGGGCGGTCACCGGGTCGGCCTCGGCGAGCGCCCGCGCCCGGTCCAGGTGCTGACCGGCCTCGGCCAACAAGACCCGGGACTGCTGGCCGACGGCGGCCCGCCGGGTGTGCACGTACCGGCTGGCCGCGTCGATCTCGGCCGCCGCCACCTGGATGCTCCGCCCGAGCAGCGCCCGCGCCCGCGCCACCCGCTGGGCGGCCTCGATCGAGGTGGCCAGCGCCCGGTCCAGGGCGGCGTCCGCCGCCTCCAGCCGGTGCAGGGCCGCCTGCGGGTCCGTGGTCGGCCGGGCAAATTCCGCGCGTACGGCCGACGTCACCCGTTCCGCCTCGGCGACGGCAGCGGCCAACTCCGCCTGCCCCTCGACCGGCACCGGCCCGCCAACCGGCGTACCGGGGGCTCCGGCCGGTCCGGGCGTCCAGGCCGGCGCACCCGGGGCCACGCCGGCGCTCGGCGTACCCGGGGCTCCGGCTGGCGGGACCGCGGAGCCGGAGAGCAGGGCACGGCCCTGGGCGATCTCGGTGTCCAGCTCGGTGAGCAGGGCGTCGGCCGCCTCCCGGGCGGCGGTCAGGTCGCCGTCGAGCCGCTCGACCCCGCCCAACAGGGTGTCGACCTGACCCAGGGCTTCCTCGGCGGTCCGTACCCCGAGGGCGGCCCGGGGCAGGGCCTGCTCCCGGGCGGCCGTGCCGGCGTCGGCGAGCGTCGCGGCGGCGAAGGCCAGCCGATCCCGGGCCGCGTCCACGTCACCGGCCACGGTGGTCAGGGCGGACCCGGCGTACCGCTGGCGGAGCCGGGTCATGGTCGCGTCGGCCTGCTCCGTGCGCTGCTGGAGCGCGGTGCGGCGGGCCGCCAGGTCGGTCAGGAACTCGGTCACCCGGGGCTCGATCGCACGGAGCCGCTCGAACGCCTCCGCCTCGGCGTCGAGCCGCTGGTCCGCGCGCTCGCAGCGCTCGACGATCTCCAGCAGCCGCTGCCGGCGGGTGGCGTCGTCGACGTTCTCCTGGTCCAGGCTGATCCGCAGCCGGAACGCCTCGGCCAGTTCCTGCCGCGCCGAGACCAGGGCGGCGGTGAAGGCGGCGGTCGCCTCCGCGCCGTACTGCCCGGTGGCCAGGGCGAGTTCCTGCTCGCTGGCGTGCAACTCGTTGTCCAGTTCGACGAGGAGCCCGTTGGCCTTCGCCGCGATCTCCTCGGTCCGGGCGCGGGCCAGCTCGGCCGCCGCCCGCGCCTCCTTCCGGCGTCGGTGCCGGGGCCACCACCAGAGGGCCACCAGCACGGCGGCCAGCAGGAGCAGGGGTACGAGCACCTTCGCCGCCGAGCCGGCCCGCTCACCGCTCGACGGGGTGTCCGGCGGGCCGGGCTGGATCGCCGGCTGCGGAATGCTGCGCCCCTCGCTCGCCGTCTGGTACCCCTGGGCCGCCCCGATCACCGCCCCGGCCCAGTCGTTCGCGCCGAGCGGGGGCTCGATCGCCACCCGGGCGACCTCGTCGAGCTGGCCGTCGGTGAGCGGGTAGTCCTGGGCGAAGGAGTACGCGTACGACCGGTCCCGGGTGGCGATGGCCAGCAGCGCGTCCCGGTCGCCGAGGTCGCTGCGGGTGGCGGTCTCGTCGGCCCAGTTCTGCGCGCTCCGGCCGCTGAACGTGTGCACGAAGACCACGAAGAGCTGGAGCCCGGTGCGCTGGCGCAGCTCGGTGAGGGCCTGCTGGGCCGCGTCGCGCCGGTCGCCGAGCACGTCCGCCTCGTCGACGAGCTGACTGTCGAGTCGCATCGGCCGCTCGGCCAGCACCTGCGCGACCGGGACGGGGGCGGTCGACGGTCGGGTGGCCGCCGCCGGCCCGGCGAGCGTGGTCGTGCCGAGGATCAGGACGCCCACCAGCACGGCCGCCCGACGCAACATCACCATCGCCCCAGGCTAAACGCCCTGATCAAACCCCCCGTCCACCGCCTCCCACCGCACCGCTTCGCCACCCCGCCGCCCCGACGGCTCGGGCCGGTCACCCCCGAGGGGACGACCGGCCCGAGCCGATGTACGTGGTGAGAAGGGAACCCTGCTCTACCGCAGGCGTTAACAGGGGGCCCTTCCTTACACCTCAGGCGACCGTGACGGTCACCTCGTTGATGCCCCGGTCGGCGGTGACGGCGCTGTCGCCGTTGCCGTGCCGGGAGAGCGCCCGCAGGGTCCAGGCGCCCGGGGCGGCGAAGAACCGGAACTGGCCGGCCGGGGAGGTCACCACCTCGGCGGTGAACTCGCCGGTGGAGTCGAGCAGACGGACGTACGCGCCCGGCACGACCTCACCGGACTCGGCCCGGACCACGCCCGTGATGACGGTTTCCTTCTCCAGGTCGAGGCTGGCGGGCAGCGGCGCGGCCTGGTCGGGCGCGGCGCAGCCGGCGGCGGTGGGAGCAGTCATGGCGATCACGCCTTCCCGGGCTCGTCACCGAGCGCGACCGGCACGCCGACGAGCGAGCCGTACTCGGTCCAGGAGCCGTCGTAGTTCTTCACGTTCTGGTGACCGAGCAGCTCCTGGAGCACGAACCAGGTGTGCGAGGAGCGCTCGCCGATCCGGCAGTACGCGATGGTCTCCTTGCCGTCGTCCAGCCCGGCCTCGCCGTAGATCTTGCGAAGCTCGTCGTCGGACTTGAAGGTGCCGTCCTCGTTGGCGGCCTTGGACCACGGCACGCTGATCGCGGTGGGCACGTGGCCGGCCCGCTGGGCCTGCTCCTGCGGCAGGTGGGCGGGGGCGAGCAGCCGGCCGGCGTACTCGTCGGGGCTGCGCACGTCGACCAGGTTCTTCACGCCGATGGCGGGGACGATCTCGTCCCGGAAGGCGCGGATGCTGTTGTCCGGCTCGCTGGCGACGTACTGGGTGGCCGGGCGGGTCACCGCGTCGGTGACCAGGGGCCGGGCGTCCAGCTCCCACTTCTTGCGACCGCCGTCGAGCAGCTTGACGTCCTGGTGGCCGTAGAGCTTGAAGTACCAGTACGCGTACGCGGCGAACCAGTTGTTGTTGCCGCCGTAGAGCACGACGGTGTCGTCGTTGCCGATGCCCCGGGCGGACAGGAGCGCCTCGAACTGCTCCTTGTTGACGAAGTCCCGACGCACCGGGTCCTGCAGGTCGGTCTTCCAGTCCAGCTTGATGGCCCCGGCGATGTGGCCGGTGTCGTAGGCCGAGGTGTCCTCGTCGACCTCGACGAAGACGACGCCCGGGGCGTCGAGGTTCTTCTCGGCCCACTCGGCCGAGACGAGTGCGGTGTCGCGACTCATCAGATCACTCCCTGGTGAGGATGGATGGTGAGCCAGCGCGCGGAGGGCATCGGGTGTTGTGGTCGCACCACGCGCGGGACCCATGGGACGGACGGATCACGGGTTCGTGCGACGGCGCCGCTGCCGGGCGTATTGGGAGGCATCAGAGGGTACGCGGACCCTGCGTGCCGGATGGTCACTAGGCGACCAGGGACAGCCCCGCCGTCAGATGGCGGGGCGACACAGGCAGGTGGCCACGCGGCACAGGTCGACCGCGCGCCGTTTGGTGAGGAGCGTCCCCATGGGCAGGGAGCCTACCAGCCACCGGACCGAACGCCAGGTGACCGACCAGCATCCGAGACGGTCGGCCGAGGCCGACCGGTCCACCGGTCGGGCCCTCAGCCGGCCGCCTGGTTGATCGGCACGTCCCGCGCGTCGGCGGTGACGGCCAGCCCGCCGGGCAGCGGCCGGACCTCGCGGATGGTCAACTGGAACGGCAGTTCGGGCAGCGGCACGTCGATGGAGATCCCCTGGGCCCAGTTGTTGAGCAGGGTGCGGGCCAGCGGCACGGCGGGCAGCCCCTCGGCGTCCACCTCGTCGACCTTGAGCGCGACCTGCCCCTGCTCGCTCACCGTCACCTCGGCGGTGCCGTTGACGGTGAGCTGCTGGCCGAGGATGTCCACCGGGGCGGTGACGGCGAGCCGGCCGTCCCGCTCGCCGAGCGTGAGGCCCGGCCGGTCGAGCAGCGCGGCGAGGCTGTCGTAGCTGATCGTGCCGGTGCCGTCGACGGTCTCGGCGACCACGTCGCCCTGCCCGGAGCGCAGCGTGTCCAGCGACGCCCGGACGTTGCGCGCGTCGATGTCGAGGGAGGGCAGGTTGACCGCGTTGCCCTGGACCGAGCCGCGCACGTCGCGCAGCCGGATGGTGATCCGGTCGTACCGCCCGGCGACCACCTGGTTGAGGAAGGGGAAGCCGCCGACCTGCACCTCCGGCGGCGCCGACTCGACCTGCTGCCGGGCCACCTCCTGGCGGACCTGGTCGGCGATGGCACGCTCGGCCACGGCGACCGCCACCCGGTCGGCGACCACCGCCAGCCCGCCGAGGACCAGCAGCAGGACGACGAGGGTGACGAGCACCTTGCGTCCGCGTCGCCGGGGCCGTCCCTCGTTCGCCGGGTAGCTCTCCGCCACGCCGCCTCCTGTCCGCTGCTCGTCCTGGGAACGCCCGTCCCGGGAGCCCGCTCCGCCGGCGGCCCCGGGTCGCCGCCGGGATTACCCGGTGCGAGGAAATCTCAATCCGCGCCTCAGAGCAACAACAGACACATCGGGTACGCGGCCGCCGCCGCCATGGCGAAGCCACCGAGCGGCCCCTGGAGGTGCCGGGCGATCCACATGGTGGGCGGCTCCCCCGCCATCAGCCGACCCGCCTCGGCGTACCCGACGGCGAGGTCGGTCAGCACGGCGCTGACCGCCGCGAGCAGCCCGATCAGGGCGGCCCGGGTGGGCGTGAACGGGGTGACCAGGTAGCTGCCGAAGACCGCGCTGGCCAGCGTGCCGACCATCGCGCCGGCGACCACGCCGGCCGCACCCCGGGGCACCTGCGGGGCCAGCCGGGGCCAGGGCAGCACCGCGTCGGTCAGCCGGGCCACGGTGAGCGCCACGCCGGCGGCGGCCAGGCAGACGGTGACCGCCTGGGTACCGGCCGGGATCCGGCCGAGGACGAGCAGGCCGGCGAAGGCCACCACGCCGAGTACGGTCAGCAGGGTCACCCCGAGCGAGTCGGTGACCCGCCGCCGGTCCACCCGGCGGACGAGTTGACCGAGCACGGCGAGGACGAACCCCCCGACGGCGGCGTACCCCAGGGGGCCCGCGCCGGCCTCGGCGGAGTGGACGGCGGCGACGTCGGCGACCACCCCGGCCCCGGCGCTGACCACGGCGACCACCAGCAGCGCGGGCGGGCGGGCCGCCATCGTCCAGGCCAGGATGAACAGGATCTGCACGCCGAGCACGATGACCGCGAAGGGCAACCGGTGCCCGGGACCGGCGGTCTGCGCGCCGAGCACCAGCCCGAGGCAGAGCAGCGCGGCGAAGCCGGCGACGGCGAGCGAGAGCGGCCGGCGCACCTCGACCGGGGGCTCGTCCTCCTCGTCCTCGACCGCCTCCACCTCGTCGTCCGGGCGGCGCGCGGGCTCACCGCTCTTGCGGAACCGGCGGGGCCGGCCCCGCCCCCGCCGCTCCCCGGTGTCGTCGGGTCCGGTCCGTGGGGCGGGGGCCCGGCCGGACCGGTCCGCGTCGTCGTCGGTCCACGGGTCACGTCCGGTCTCGGGCGGGGTGGAGGGATACACGCCCCGATCGTGCCAGACCGGGCGGCAGATCCGGGGAACACGGTTTCGGCCAGGTTAAAACCTGATCCGCAATTTGGGGTAAGGGTGACGAACGGGATAAGCAGGGATGGCCGGGCAGAGGTCATCGGTTAGGCTCGACAGCACTTACCCGCCCGCCAGCGACGCCGGGACCAGACGTCAGATCCTGACGCCGGGCCAACGTCAGTTCTCAGCGGTGCATCCCACCGGACGCCGCTGGTCGCGCGCGGCTAGTGGCCGCCGGGACGGAGGTGATCGTGTGGAGATCCTGCTGCTGGTGACCGCACGCGCAGGCGAACCATCCGCGGTGCTGCCCGCGCTGGACCTGCTGCCACACTCGGTGCGCACCGCGCCCCGCGACGTGCGCACCCTGGTCGCCGGGCCGAGCCCGGACGCCGTCCTGGTCGACGCCCGCTCCGAGCTGAGCGAGGCCCGCGCGACCTGTCGGATGCTGCACGCCACCGGGCTCGGGGTGCCGCTGGTCGCGGTGGTCACCGAGGCCGGGCTGATCGCGCTCAACGCGGACTGGGGCGTCGACGACGTCATCCTCGCCTCCGCCGGCCCGGCCGAGGTGGAGGCCCGGCTGCGACTGGCGGTCGGCCGGCTGAGCAACGCCACCTCGGGTGCCGGCGGCTCGATCCGGGCCGGCGAGCTGACCATCGACCCGGACACCTACGCCGCGCGGCTCAAGGGCCGCCCGCTCGACCTCACCTACAAGGAGTTCGAGCTGCTGAAGTTCCTCGCCCAGCACCCGGGCCGGGTCTTCACCCGCGACCAGCTCCTGCGCGAGGTCTGGGGCTACGACTACTTCGGCGGCACCCGTACGGTCGACGTGCACGTCCGGCGGCTGCGGGCCAAGCTCGGCTCGGAGTACGAGTCGATGATCGGCACGGTCCGCCAGGTGGGGTACAAGTTCGTCGTGCCGCCGTCGCGGTCGCTGCCGGACACGGAGAGCACCCCCGTCCCCGTCTGATCCACCACTCCTACCGTTATTCCGATTCGCCCTTTTCGCCCCCTTAGTCGGTCATATCCTGAGTGCCGGATTCGGCAGGAGGGGGCGACGGTGGCTGCGTCGACGGGGGACACGACAACGGCGTACGTCACGTCGGCCGGGGTGGCCAGCCCGGCCGCCCCGGCCGCCGGGCGCGTCGCACCGACCGGGCGCCCGGGACGGAACCGCTGATGCGCCCCGCCCTGGCCGGGCGGACCGCCGTCCTGGTCACCCTGGTCGTGGTCGCACTGCTGGGCTCCGCGTACGCGCTCGGTCGCAGCCTGGTCAGCGACCCGGCCGGGCACCCCCCAACCGGGCTGGGCACCTCGCTCACCGGCCCCCAGTACGCCGACCAGGCCCCGCTCCCCGGCACCGGCGGCCCCTCCCCCAGCGCGCCGAGCGAGTCGACCCAGGACGCCGACCCGCAGCAGCCCGCCGGCGACGGCCCGTACGGCACCCAGATCACCACCGGTACCACCGAGGTGGCCCTCACCTTCGACGACGGGCCCGACCCGCGCTACACCCCGCAGGCGCTCGCCGTGCTCCGCGAGCACCAGATCAAGGCCACCTTCTGCGTGGTCGGGCAGAACGCGCGCAACCATCCGGAGCTGATCCGGGCCATCGTGGCCGACGGGCACACCCTGTGCAACCACTCCTGGAACCACGACACCCTGCTCGGCAAGCGCTCGCCGGACGTCATCCGGGCCGACCTGATCCGGACCAGCCAGGCGATCCGGGCGGCGGCGCCGGACGCCCCGGTCGTCTGGTTCCGGCAGCCCGGCGGGGCCTGGACGTACCCGGTGGTGTCGGTGGCCCGGGAACTCGGCATGACCCCGCTGCACTGGAACGTCGACCCGTCGGACTGGCGGGCCCCGGGCGCGCAACGGATCGCCACCGTCCTCAGCACCTACGTCGGGCCCGGCGCGGTCGTGCTGCTGCACGACGCCGGGGGCAACCGGCAGGGCACCATCGACGCCCTCCGGTACGTGCTGCCCGAGCTCACCGGCCGGTACCACTTCGACGCGCTCCCCACCGGGGCCACCTGAGGACTACCGTGGCGGGGTGAGCAGCACCGCGCCGACCGCAGACCAGGTGACCCGGGCCGACCGGCTCTCCGCCACCGAGACCACCGAGGTGCTCGCGCTGGCGCGGGCCGCCGGCGACAGCGACGGCGCGGACCCGCTGGACGAACACGTCCTGCTCCGGCTGCGGGACGCCGACGCGCCGGCCGTGCACCTCACCGCCCGCGCCCCCGACGGCACCCTGACCGGGTACGCCCACCTGGACACCACGGACGTCGCCACCGGCACCGGGGTGGAACTGGCCGTCCACCCGGGGTACCGGCGGCGGGGCACCGGCCGGGCGCTGGCCCGGGGGGTGCTGGCGGCGGCGACCGGGCCGCTGCGGGCCTGGGCGCACGGGGACCACCCCTCCGCCGCCGCGCTCGCCGTCGACCTCGGCTTCACCCGGGCACGGGTGCTCTGGCAACTGCGCCGGCCCCTGACCACGCCGGTGGACCCGCCGCGCCTGCCGGACGGGGTGGCGCTGCGCGCGTTCCGCCCCGGTCAGGACGACGCCGCCTGGCTGGCGGTCAACGCGCGGGCCTTCGCCGACCACCCCGAGCAGGGCCGCTGGACCGAGGCGGACCTGCGGGCACGGCTCGCCGAGCCGTGGTTCGACGCGGCCGGTTTCCTGCTCGCCGTCGACACCACCGGCCGGCTGCTCGGCTTCCACTGGACCAAGGTGCACGAGCGCCCCGGCTCGGCCCGCACCGGCGAGGTGTACGTGGTCGGCGTCGACCCGGCGGCGCACGGCGGCGGGCTCGGCCGGGCACTGACCAGCGCCGGCCTGGCGTACCTGCGGGACCGGCGCGGCCTGGACCGGGTGATGCTCTACGTCGACGAGTCGAACACCGCCGCCGTGGCCCTGTACGAGCGGCTCGGTTTCGCCCGCTGGGCGGCGCACGTCAACTACCACCTCGGCTGACGGGGTGGCCCGGCGGCCCGGCCCGGTCAGCCGGGGCGGGGCGGGGTCGACCCCCGGTCGCCGCGTACCTGCCGCCAGCGTCGGGCCTGCTCCGGGCTCACCCAGTAGAAGGTGCCGGTCTCGCCGTCCAGCGAGCTGGGCACGTACCGGTTGAGCGGCAGCCCCAGGTCGCGGTAGGCCGGGTGGGACCGCAGCATCCTGCTCACCCCGGCCAGCGCCCCGCCGAGCCGGTGCCGGGGCACCGCGATGGCCGCGCAGACCTCCTCCGCCGAGAACCACTCGCCGGGCCGGGTCGCCAGCAGGTCGAGCATCCGCAGCACGGTGTCGTGGCTCTTGGAGCGCCCCCGGGCGAACCGGCTCAGCTCCGGCGTCGGCCACTCCACGGCCTCCGGCGGCCGGGGGCGTGGTTGCCGGGGCGCCGGCCGCGCCTCGCCACCCCAGCCGTCCAGCTCGGCCAGGAGCGCGGCGACGTGCGGCACGTACGCCGCCGGCACGGCGATGTGCACCAGCTCGGAATCCGCATCGTCGACGGACACATCGCCTTCCCTCGGCAGACGGCCTCCCGGCCGGACCGGCCCATCCTGGTGTTCGCCCCCGTCGCGGGGGTGGATCGGATCGGTCAGCCGAATCGGCCGGTGATGTAGTCCTCGGTCCGCTTGTCCCCCGGGTTGGTGAAGATGCGCGAGGTCTGGTCGAACTCGACCAGCCGGCCGTGCCGCACCTGCTTCTCGTCCACCTCGGCGGTGAAGAACGCGGTGTAGTGGCTCACCCGGGCGGCCTGCTGCATGTTGTGCGTGACGATGACGATGGTGTACGACTTCGACAGCTCGTACATCAGGTCCTCGATCTTGCTGGTGGCGATCGGGTCGAGGGCCGAGCAGGGCTCGTCCATCAGGATCACGTCCGGCTTCACCGCGATCGTCCGGGCGATGCAGAGCCGCTGCTGCTGGCCACCGGAGAGGGCCAGGCCGCTGGTCTTCAGCTTGTCCTTGACCTCGTCCCAGAGGGCGGCGCCGGTCAGGGCCTCCTCGACGTGGTCGTCGAGCTTGCCCTTGATCCCGTTGATCCGCAGCCCGTACGCCACGTTGTCGTAGATCGACTTGGGGAACGGGTTCGGCTTCTGGAAGACCATGCCGATCCGGCGACGGACCTGGATCGGGTCCACGTCCTTGGCGTAGATGTCCTGCCCGTGGTACGTGACCGAGCCGGTGACCCGGGCCCCGGCGATCAGGTCGTTCATCCGGTTCAGCGACCGCAGGATGGTGGACTTGCCGCAGCCCGAGGGGCCGATCATGGCGGTGATCTGGTTCTGCCGGATCGGCATGGAGGTGCCCCGGACGGCCTCGTAGCTGCCGTAGTGGACGCTGACGTCCGCCAGGTTCATCACCGTGGTGGCGGCCCCGTCCGGGGTGTCCACCCCGGCGTCGTTCCAGCCTGCGGAGGGTGCGCTGACGGAGACCGAGGGGTGCGAGGTCACGGTGCCGGCGGGGGTGTTCGCAGTGGGCATGGTTCAGCGCTCCTTCAGGGCGAAGCGGTTGGCGATGATGCGGGAGACGATCGTGAAGAGGACCACGATCACGATCAGGGTCAGGGCCGCTCCCCAGGCCCGGTCCTGGGCGCCGACGAAGGGCTGGCTGGCGTTGCGGAAGATCTGCGCCGGCAGCGCCGTGTTCGAGCCGTCGAAGAGGTTCGTGTTGGTGGAGAAGACGATGCCGGTCACGATGACGATCGGGGCGGTCTCCCCGGCCGCGCGGGCCACCGCCAGCAGGGCGCCACTGGTGATGCCGGAGATGGCGGCGGGCAGCACCACGGTCAGGATGGTCCGCCACTTGCGGGCCCCCAGGGCCAGGCTCGCCTGGCGCAGCTCGTCGGGGACCAGGCGGAGCATCTCCTCGCTGCTGCGGATCACCACCGGGAGCATCAGGCAGGCCAGCGCCAGCGACCCGGCGAAACCGGTGAACCGGCCGACCACCAGCACCCAGGAGATGTAGATGAACAGGCCCATCACGATCGAGGGCACGCCGGTCATCACGTCCGCCATCAGCCGGATGGTCCGGGCCAGCGGCTTCTGCTTGCCGTACTCGTTGAGGTAGATCGCGCCGAAGACCCCGAGCGGGATGGCCATCAGGGAGGCCATGCCGGTGATCAGCAGGGTGCCGACGATCGCCGGGCCCATGCCCGGCCCCTCCCGGCGGTACGAGTTGGGGATGTCGGCGTTGAGGAAGTCCAGGCTCATCACCCCGGCTCCCCGGTTGAGCACCGTCCAGATGACCAGCCCCAGCGGGATCACCGCCAGGAGCAGGGCCAGGTGGATGCTGCCGGAGGCGACGTGGTTGACCACCCGCCGACGCATCGACAGGGCGCCCCGGCTCAGGTCCGGTGCGCCCTGGCCACGACCGGTGGCGGGCGGAGTCGCGGTGGTGGTCACGCCACCCCTCCCCTCATCCTGGCCTCCGCCCGGCGGACGATCCGCTGGGCGGCCAGGTTGATCAGTACGGTCATCCCGAAGAGCACCACGCCGAGCCCGATCAGGGCCGCGGTGTAGGTGCCGGTCGACTCGCCGAACTGCTGGACGATGACGGCGGCCATGGTGTTACCGGGCTCGAACAAATTGGCGGAGAGGTTGGTGGAGCCGCCGACGACCAGCGCGACGGCGATCGTCTCCCCCATCGCCCGGCCGAGGCCGAGCATCACGGCCCCGGTGATCCCGCCGAAGCTGTGCGGGAAGACGGCCCCCCGGATCATCTCCCAGCGGGTGGCCCCCAGCGCCAGGGCGGCGTCCTTGTCCGCCTGCGGCACGGTCCCGAAGACCTCCCGGCAGATGGAGGTGATGATCGGGGTGACCATGATGGCCAGGATCAGCCCGGCGGTCATGAAGTTCCGGCCGCTGGCCGCCTCCCCGAAGATGGTGCCGAGCACCGGAACGCCGGAGAAGACGTTGTGCACCCCCCGGTAGAAGTCGACCAGGATCGGGGCGAGCACCAACACCCCCCAGAGCCCGAAGACCACCGAGGGTACGGCGGCGAGCAGGTCGATCACCGTGATCGCCGAGCCGCGCAGCCGGCGCGGGGCCAGCTCGGTGATGAACAGGGCGATCCCGATGGAGACCGGGACCGCGATGAGCAGCGCGATCAGCGAGGTGACCGCGGTGCCGTACATGAAGGAGAGGGCTCCGAAGATCGGGGCGCCCTCGGCGGGGTTCGGGTCCCAGGTGCGTTCGGTGACGTACCGGAAGCCCATCTCCACGAAGGCCGGCCAGGCCTCCCGCACGGTGGTGATCAGGATGAGGGCGAGGATCCCCAGCACCAGCAGGCCGGTGCCGAGGGTCCACCACGAGAAGGCGCGATCGGCCAGCAGGCCGCCCTTCTGGGGAGCCAGGCTGGGCCGGGTCTCGGGTTTGTTCTCTGTCAGGGTCACCTTGTCTCCAGCGGCTCCGGCTACCCGTGCGGGGACGGGATCTCCTCGATCCCGTCCCCGTGCGGTGTCGCCAACGCGATCTCGGTCCTGATCAGCCCTGGATCTTGTCGACCTGGGCGAGCGCCTTCTCCTTCAGCGACGCCGGCAGCGGCGCGAAGTCGATGTCCTTGGCCAGGTCCTGGCCGTCGTTGAGCAGGTACTTCACGAAGCCCTTGACCAGCTCGGCCTTGGCCGGGTCGTCGTAGCTGGTCTTCACCAGCAGGAAGGTCGGGGCGGTGATCGGGTACGCGCTGGCCCCGGCGGCGTCGAGGGGGTTGTAGCTCAGGTCCTCGGCGACCTCGGCGCCCTCCAGGCCGGAGGTGGTGCCCTCGATCGACGGCTCGACGAACTGGCCGTCCTTGTTCTTGATGGCGGCGAACTTCAGCTCGCTCGCCTTGGCGTCGCTCAGGTCGACGTAGCCGATGCCACCGTCGGCCTGCTTGACGATCTGCGCCACGCCGGTGTTCTTCTCGCCGCCCTGGGTGTTCGAGGGCCAGTTCACGGTGTCACCGCTGCCCAGCTTCCAGGTGTTCGGAGCGGCGGCGGCGAGGTACTTGGTGAAGTTGTTGGTGGTGCCGGAACCGTCGGACCGGTGCGCCACGGTGATCGGGGTGGCCGGCAGGGTCACGCCCGGGTTGTCGGCCGCGATGGCCGGGTCGTTCCAGGTCTTGATCTCGGCCTGGAAGATCTTGGCCAGGGTGTCCGCGCTGAGCTGGAGCTTGTCCACGCCCTGGAGGTTGTAGCTGACCGTGATCGGGGCGGCGACGGTCGGCACGTACAGGTAGGAGCCGGCGGCGACCCCGTCGGTGTCCTTCACCAGGCTGTCCGTGCCGGCGAAGTCGGTCAGGCCCTCGCCGAACTGCTTCTTGCCGGTGCCGGAGCCGGTGGCGTTGTAGTTGATGGTCACGTTGGGCGCGACTTCCTTGAAGGCCGTGATGACCTCCTGGTAGTACGCGTCGGGGAAGCTTGCGCCGGAAGCCTTCAGCTCACCGGAAAGGCTGGCGTACTCGCCGCCGGCGTTGTTGCCGGAGCCCGGGGTGTCGCTGTCGCTGTCGCTGGTGCCACAGCCAGTAAGTGCGAGCGCGGCAAGCGCTACGCCGGCGAGGACGCGCCGCGAGAGCACGTTGCGGTTCACCTCAGAATTGCCTCTCTCTAGGGGTTGTCCGGCCATCCCGACCTGACGACGCCGACGCTAGGAGTGGCAGGTAGCCGGCTTCCCGGCACTTGGTGAACCACAGGTGAACAGGTTCCGGAAAGAAGATTGCCGCAAACTGAGGCTGGAATGTCCGAAAGATGAACGCACTGACACGTGTGTCTGCCTCGGGTTGCCGCTCAGCGGCTGCCGAGGACCAGGTAGGCGACCTGGCGGGCGACACCGACCGCGTGGTCGGCGAAGCGCTCGTAGTACCGGCCGAGCATCGCCACGTCCACGGCGGCGGGAATCCCGTACGGCCAGTCGTCGGTGAGCTTGGTGAACAACGAGCGTTGCAGCGCGTCCAGCACGTCGTCGTCCAGCCCGGCCTGCATCGCGTCGACCCGGTCCCGGGTCGCCAGCACCAGCGCGGCCTTGTCGGCCAGCCGGGCCGCCGCGTCGGCCATCGCCACGAAGGTGGGCCGGACCTGGGCCGGCAGCGCCGGCTCCGGGTACCGGGCCAGCGCCACACCGGCGATGTGCCCGGCGAGCGCCCCCATCCGGCGCATGTCCCCGTTCATCCGCAGCCCGGCGACGATCAGCCGCAGGTCGGAGGCGACCGGCTGGCGCCGGGCCAGCACCGCCGGCACCGACCCGTCGATCCGGTCGTGCAGGTCCCGGGCGACGGCCACCTCGGCCCGCACCGTCCGGCCCGCCTCCGCGTCGACCTCCAGCAGGGCGACGCTCGCCCGCCGGATCACCGGACAGAGGTCACGGCTGGCGACGGCGAGCATCCCGGCCAACTGGTCGAAGTCCGCCAGGTGCGTGTACCGGTTCATCCAGCCAGGGTAGGCCGAGATCGAGAACATCCGGTTTCCGCTTCCCACCCCGCCGGCGCCGGTGCGGCCGGGACATCGCCACGGGCCTCCTTTCGAGCTGCCCCGTCTGTGCGACCAGGTGCCACGCCCGGCTGGCCCACCGCGTCCCGCCCGGACGCCCTGCCCCGGCCCTGGGGGCAGCTCGAAAGGAGGCCGGGGACAACCCGACGAGACCCCCGAGGGCCGGACCGGGAAGCCCGCCGTCACCCGGGGAATCCGACCGCGTCGCTCCCGGTCAGGCGAGGATGAAGCGGGGGTCGTCGCTGTCGAGGTCGACCAGGCGGGGCATGACCGGGGTCGCGGCGTCCCGGGCGGCCGCCGCCTGGACCACCCCGGCCAGGTCGCCGGCCGCCGCGACCTGCTCCAACGTCACCCGGGTCGGCGGGAGCATGGTCAGCTCCCCGCTGTGCGCGCGGCGGACCGCCTCCGCCGGGGGCAGCCACAGGGTGTGGTCGGCCTCGCCGGAGACGTCCCGGGTCCGCTGCCCCTGCGGCAGCAGGGCGACGAAGAAGTACGTGTCGAAGCGGCGCGGCTCGAACTCCGGGGTGACCCACCGGCTCCACGGCAGCAGCAGGTCCGACCGGAGGGTGAGCCCGCGCCCGGCCAGGAACTCGGCGAAGTGGGTCCGCCGCTGCTCCAGGTCCTGCCGGGCCGCCTCCCAGTCGTCGGAGCTGACGTCACCGACCACGCTCGCCGGGTCCGGGCCGGCGAGCAGGACACCCGCCTCCTCGAAGACCTCCCGGGCGGCGGCGCAGACCACCGCGCGGGCCGCCGCCGGGTCGAGCGCCAGCCGGTCGCCCCACACCTGCGGGTCCGGCCCGGCCCAGCCCGGGTGGGTCCGCGAGTCCGACGGGTCGACCCCGCCACCGGGGAAGGCGTACATCCCGCCGAAGGTCATCGCGGCGACCCGACGGATCAGGTACACCTCGAAACCGGGCCCGGCCGGGCGCAGCAGCAGCACGGTCGCGGCGACCCGGGGCACCGCCGGGACGCCGCCCTCGGCGTGGAACCGGCGGGCGTGCGCCACCAGGGCGGCGGGGGCGGCGATGCGCTCGGGCTGCGTGGTCATGACGCGAGCCTAGTTCCCGATCAGTGGATCTTCGGTGGGAGCGCTACCGCGACCTGGGCTAGCGTCGCGGCATGACACGTTGGGGCATTCTCGCCACCGGAAACATCGCCGCACAGTTCGCCGAGGATCTCCGCCTGGTGCCGGGCGCGGAACTGGTCGCGGTGGGCTCGCGTACCCTCGCCGGCGCCGAGGCCTTCGCCGCCCGGCACGGCGTCGAGCGGGCGTACGGCTCCTGGGCCGAGCTGGCCGCGGACAGCGACCTGGACGTGGTGTACGTCGCGACCCCGCACTCCGCCCACTTCGAGGCGACGAGGACCTGCCTCGACGCCGGTCGGGCGGTGCTCGTGGAGAAGCCGTTCACGCTCGACCTCGCCGACAGCACCACGCTGGTCGAGGCCGCCCGCACCCGGGGGACCTTCCTCATGGAGGCGATGTGGATGCGGTGCAACCCGCTGATCCGTCGCATCTGCGACATGGTCGCCGACGGCGCGATCGGCACGCTCACCACCGTGCAGGCGGACTTCGGGCTGGGCGGGCCGTTCCCGCCGGAGAGCCGGATGCGGGCCAAGGCCCTCGGCGGCGGGGCCCTGCTCGACCTGGGGGTGTACCCGGTGAGCCTGGCGCACCTGCTGCTCGGCGTCCCGCAGCACGTCCGGTCCTGGGCGAAGATCAGCCCGGAGGGGGTGGACGAGAACACCGGTATCGTCTTCGGCTACGACTCGGGCGCGGTCGCCACGCTGAGCTGCGGCATCGTCGGGCAGACCCCGGTACGGGCGGTGCTCGGCGGCACCACCGGCCGGATCGAACTCGCCGACCCGTTCTTCCGCCCGTACGAGGCGACCGTGCACCGGGCCGGCGCGGAGCCGGAGACCATCGTCGTCGAGCCGGTCGGGTCGGGGTACCAGTACGAGGCGATCGAGGTGCAGCGCTGCCTCGCCGAGGGGCTGACCGAGAGCCCGCTCGTCCCGCACTCGACCACCCTGGAGGTGATGTCCCTACTGGACACCATCCGCGCCCAGATCGGCGTCACCTACCGCTGAGGGTGTAAGGAAGGGCCCCTTATTAACAGACGTCTGTTAATAAGGGGCCCTTCCTTACACCTAGCTAGAAGAGCGGGCGGACCAGGAAGTACATCAGGGCACCGATGCTGCCGGCGGCCGGGAAGGTGAGGATCCAGGCGCCGACGATGTTGCCGGCCACGCCCCACCGCACGGCGGAGAGCCGCTTGGTGGCGCCCACGCCCATGATCGCCGAGGTGATGGTGTGGGTGGTGGAGATCGGGGCGCCGAGCACCAGGGCGTTGAAGTAGAGCACGCCGCTGGCCACGGTCTCCGCCGCGAAGCCCTCCGGCGGCCGCAGGTCGATGATCTTGCGACCGAGGGTACGGATGATCCGCCAGCCACCGGCGTACGTGCCGGCCGCCAGCACCGCCGCCGAGGTCCAGAAGGCCCACTCCGGGATGTAGGCGGGGTCGTCCTGGTACCCGCCGACGTAGAGGGCGAGCACCACGATGCCGATGGTCTTGGCGGCGTCCTGCATGCCGTGGCCGACCGACATGGCGGCGGCGGAGGCGGTCTGCGCCCAGCGGAAGCCCCGGTTGAGCTTGCCCGGGTGCCCCTTCCGGAAGATCCACAGCACGGCGATCATCGCGATGTAGCCGAGCACGAAGCCGACCATCGGCGAGAGGATCATCGGGATCACGACGTCCTTGCCGATGCCGCCCCAGAGCACCGTGCCGGAGGCCGCGAGGGTGGAGCCGACCAGGCCACCGATCAGGGCGTGCGACGAGGACGAGGGGAGCCCGAAGTACCAGGTGATGATGTTCCAGGTGATCGCGCCGATCACCCCGGCGAAGACGATGCCGAGGCTGGCCCGGCCGGTGGGCAGGCTGACCAGCCCGCTGCCGACGGTCTTGGCGACCTCGGCGCCGAAGTGCGCGCCGATGAAGTTGCCGATCGCGGCCATGCCCAGGGCGACCCGGGGGGTCAGCGCCCGGGTGGAGATGCTTGTCGCGATCGCGTTGGCGGCGTCGTGGAAGCCGTTGGTGTAGTCGAACACCAGGGCGATCCCGATCACCGCCAGGACGGCGATGAGTTCCGGACTCACTGGGCTCAGGACTCCTTGACCGCGATGGTCTCGACGGTGTTCGCCACGTGCTCGAAGGCGTCGCAGGCGGCCTCCAGCTCGTCGGCGACCTCCTTCATCTTGAGCACGGTCAGCGCGTCGTACTCGCCGGAGAAGAGCCGCACCAGCAGCATCCGGTACGCCTGGTCACCGTCGTTCTCCAGGCGGTTGCACTCGATCCAGTAGTCCTCGAGGTCCTTGAGCCCCTTGAGCCGGGGCATCGCCTCGGCGGTGAGCCGGGCCTGCTGGTCGAGGACGTTGACCAGCTCGTGCATCTCGCGGGGCAGCGAGGGGAGCTGGGTGAGCCCGTACAGGTAGAGCAGGTTGCCGACCGCCTCCAGGTGGTCCATCACGTCGTCCAGCAGCGACCCGAGACGGTAGATGTCCTCGCGGTCGAAGGGGGTGATGAAGGTGGAGTTGATCTTCTTGTAGAGGTCGTGGGTGATCTGGTCGCTGTCGTGCTCGACCTCGGTGAGCCGCTCGCTGACCGACTGGACCTCGACGCCGGGCAGGGCCAGCTCGTTCAGCAGCTCGGTACCCCGCACCAGGTTCTGGGCCGCCCTGGTGAAGAGCTCGTAGAAGGCGCCCTCGTTCGGGCGGAAGGAAAACTTCACAGCACGGACCTCGTCGTATCGGGTGGTAGGGGTGGCCGGCGTCCGCTGTGGGTTGCCCGCAACTGGGAATGCTAGGAGGCTCCCGAACCGGCTTTCCGGCGGCCCACCCCTGATCAGATGCCATTCATCGGTCGTTCACCTGACGTTCACCTCGCCCGTCCCAGCTCCCGCAGCAGCCGCTCCCGTTCGGCGGCCACGTCGAAGCCGGCCGGTGGGTACCCCAGCCGCAGGCCGGCGAACGTCTCCCGGAGCAGGTGCGCGACCGCCCAGTCCCGGTACCACTTGCGGTCCGCCGGGACCACGTACCAGGGCGCGGCGTCCGTCCCGCACCGGGTCAACGCCTCGGCGTACGCGGCCTGGTACTCGGCCCACCGGGCGCGGGCGTCGACGTCCGCCGGCTGGTACTTCCAGTGCTTGCGCGGGTCGGTGAGCCGCTCCAGCAGCCGCGTGCCCTGCTCGGCGTGGGAGATGTGCAGCATGACCTTCACCACCGCCACGCCCTCGTCGGCCAGGTCCCGCTCGAAGGCGTTGATCCGGTCGTACCGGGCCCGCCAGGTGGCCTCCTCGATCAGCCCGTCGACCCGGGCGATCAGCACGTCCTCGTAGTGTGAGCGATTGAACACCCCGACGTACCCGGCCGGCGGCAGGGCCCGCTCGATCCGCCACAGGAAGTCGTGCCGCAACTCCTCGGCGGTGGGTGGGCCGAACGAGCGGATGTGCAGGCCCAACGGGTTCATCGCGCCCGCGACCCGCTTGATCGTGCCGTCCTTGCCGCCGCAGTCCATCGCCTGGAGCACCAGCAGCACCCGCCGCGCCGCACCGCCGCCGTCCCCCGCGCCGGTCCCGCCGCCCGCGCCGGTTGCACCGCCACGGCCCACCGCGCCACTGCCGTCGACCGTGGCGTCGGCCGGCACGGCCCCGGCGACCTTGGCCGAGGCGAAGAGCATCTCCTGCTGCTGGGCCAACTCGGCGCCGATCAGCCGGACCTGCGCCCGCGCCCAGTCCTTGCGGTCCACGCCGGTGAGTTCGACACCGGGCAACCCCGGCGTGGACCGGGGATCGATCGCGGCGAGGTCGACCGGGGCACCGGCCGGCGCGACCCGGAGCAGGTCACGCAGGCTCGCGCCGACAGGGGCCAGGACGTCCGAGGGTGCGTTCATCCTGCGATCATGACCGGTCCGGATCCCTCCGGCGAACGATGCCGGCGACCGCTGCCCCCGACCGGTGCCCGGCGCGCGGCGGTCAGACCACCAGTGCGAGCCACTTCCGGTACGACGTGGCGAACGGCTCGGTGCCGTCACCCAACGTGCCGAGCAGCCACCGCGCCGCCGCCTCGGCCTCCACCACCAGGTCGTCGGGGTACCCGAAGCGGACCCGGTGGTCGGCGAACTCGTCCTCGTCGCGCAGCTCGACCAGACCGGTGGCCCGGCGGCGCACCACGTCGAGGTCCAGGTCGACCAGGTGGACCGTGTGGTCGGCCTCCCAGCGGGCCGGGGTGGCGATGTCGCAGTAGACCTCGCTGGTGCGTGGCTCCGGGTTGAACATGCAGGTCCACCAGGCGTGGTGGGGCACCAGCAGCACGAACGGGATCTGCTCGACGGAGGGCCGGCCGTGGTAGATCGACTCGGTGCCGGCGGTCACCCCGAGCCAGACCCCGAGGTCGTCCTCGGCCAGCCGGCGGGCTGGGTAGTCGCGGTGCGCGTTGCCGTCGTACTTGCGGTAGATCACACGGACCACGTCGCTCGGCATGAGTCCCCACCCTAGCCGATAACCACCCACGCGTCGCTGTGCGGAAACAACCGGACACCGGCGTCGATGGTGCCGTACGGAGACCCGCCACGGGCCGGACGGACGCGACCGGTGTCGGCCCCGGCGGGTACGGTGCCACGGTGACTCCGCCCCGTACCGCCACCGGTTCCGCCTCCGCGCCGGCCCGCAGCGGTCGCCGCCGGGGTGCCCGACCGACCGGCCCCGACCTGCTCGCCGCCGCCGTCGGCGCGGTGCCCGGCGGGGCGGCCCGGCCCGGCCAGCAGCAGATGACCGAGGCGATCGCGGCCAGCGTCGAGTCCGGCGAGCACCTGCTGGTGCAGGCCGGCACCGGCACCGGCAAGTCTTTGGGATACCTCGCCCCGGCGCTGACCGTGGACGGCCCGGTGGTGGTCTCCACGGCCACCCTGGCGTTGCAGTCCCAGCTCGTCGACCACGACCTGCCCCGGCTCGCCGACGCGGTCACCCCGCTGCTCGGTCGCCGGCCCACCTTCGCGGTGCTCAAGGGGCGGCACCACTACCTCTGCCTGGCCCGGCTGGACAACTCCACCGAGGACGACCCCGGGGACACCCTCTTCGACGACCCCCGGCCCGGGGGCGGCACGAAGTGGCTCGGTGAGGCCGGCCGGCTCGGCAAGCAGATCCAGCGGCTGCGGGACTGGGCCATGGAGACCGACACCGGCGACCGGGACGAGCTGGACCCGGGCGTCGACGACCAGGCCTGGCGGTTGGTGTCGATGCCGGCCCGGGAGTGCGTCGGGGCCGGGCGGTGCCCGTTCGGCGACGAGTGTTTCGCCGAGGCGTCCCGGGCGCGGGCCCGGGAGGCCGACGTCGTGGTGACCAACCACAGCCTGCTCGCGGTGGACATGCTGGCCGGCCGGCACATCGTCCCGCCGCACAAGCTGCTCATCGTGGACGAGGCGCACGAGCTGGCCGACCGGGTCTCCTCGGCGGCGCAGGCCGAGCTGACACCGGACCTCGTCGACCGCTCGGCGCGGCGGGCCCGACCGCTGCTCAAGCCGGAGACGGCGGAGGGGCTGACCGAGGCGGGCGACGCCCTGGCGGTCGGCCTCGGCGAGACCCCCGCCGGGCGGCTGACCGGTGGGTTGCCGACCCCGCTCCGCGAGGCCTGCACCCTGCTCGACTCGGCCACCCGGGCCGCCCTGGACGCGCTCGGCGAGGTCAAGTCCGACGACCCGGACCCGGTGCGCAAGCAGCAGGTCAAGGCGGTGCTCGACGACCTCTCCACGACCGCGCAGCGGCTGCTGGAGGAGGCCGACCACGACGTGGCCTGGGTGGAGAAGCACGAGCAGGGCAGCCGGCGGGCGTTGGTGGTCGCCCCGCTCTCCGTCGCCGGCACCCTCGCCACCCACCTGTACGAGGAGCGCACGGTGGTCGCCACCTCCGCCACCCTGGCGCTGGGCGGCCGGTTCGACACGGTGGCCCGGTCGCTGGGGCTGGAGACGCCCGCGGCGGAACCGCCCTCCCCGGCGGCCACCGCCCTGGCCCGCACCACCGACCGGCGCCGCTCCGACGGCTCGCCCGCACCGGCCCCGCCGGCACCGCCGACCGGCCCGGTCACCGAGGGGCCGGGCTGGCGCTCGCTCGACGTCGGCTCCCCCTTCGACTACGCCCGGCAGGGCATCCTCTACGTCGCCGCGCACCTGCCCCGGCCCAGCGTCTCGGGGCTGCCCGACGCGGCCGGGGAGGAGTTGCTCGCGCTGGTGCAGGCGCTCGGCGGGCGTACCCTCGGGCTCTTCTCCTCCCGACGGGCCGCGCAGCAGGCGGCGGAGCTGCTGCGTGCGCGGACCGACCTGCCGGTGCTGCTCCAGGGCGAGGAGGCGCTGCCGCTGCTGGTCCGCCGGTTCCGGGAGGAACGTGAGAGCTGCCTGTTCGGGGTGATGTCGCTGTGGCAGGGGGTGGACGTGCCCGGCGACTCCTGCCAGTTGGTGGTGATCGACCGGCTGCCCTTCCCCCGCCCCGACGAGCCGCTGGCGGCGGCCCGCGCCGCCGCCGTCGACGCCGGCGGCGGGTCCGGCTTCGCCTCGGTGAGCGTGCCGATCGCGGCGGTCCGGCTGGCCCAGGGCGTGGGTCGGCTGATCCGGGCGACCGGCGACAAGGGGGTGGTCGCGGTGCTCGACTCACGGCTGGAGACGGCGCGCGGCTACGGCGCCTTCCTGCGCCGGTCGCTGCCCCCGTTCTGGTACACGACCCGGTCCGAGGTGGCCCGGGGGGCGCTGGAACGGCTCGCGAAGAGCTGAGCGCCCGCCGGGGCCGCCCGGCCGGCCCGGACGGTCGGCTCCCTCAGGGCGCCTGGGGGGTGACTACCACGGCGTCCGGCGGGGTGTCCGGCACCCGGCGGGCGGCGAGCCGGCGGACGGCGGTGTTGATCACGGCGATCAGCGGCACCGCGATCACCGCGCCGGTGATCCCGGCGAGCACCACCCCGGCGGCGACCCCGATGACCACCGCGAGCGGGTGGATGGCGACCGCCCGGCCCATGATCAGCGGCTGGAGGATGTTCCCCTCGACCTGCTGCACCCCGATCACCGCGGCGAGGATGATCAGCGCGGTGACCAGACCGCTGTCGACCAGCGCGACCAGTGCCGCGACCGCCCCGGAGAGGGTGGCCCCGACGATCGGGATGAACGCGCCCAGGAAGACCAGCGCGATCAGCGGGAAGGCGAACGGGACATCGAAGGCGACGAGGAAGATGCCGATGCCGACCGCGTCGATGAAGGCCACCAGGACGGTCGCCCGGACGTAGGCGCCCAGCGTCTCCCAGGAGGCCCGGCCCGCGTCGTCGACCTTCCACCGGGCCGCCACCGGCAGCAGCCGGACCAGGAACCGCCAGATCCGGTTGCCGTCACGCAGGAAGAAGAAGGTGGCGAAGACCACCAGCAGCATGCCGGTCAGCAGCTCCGCCACGGTGGCGGCGGTGGAGAGCGCGCCGCTCGTCAGCGAGCTGGTGTTCTCGTTGATCCACCTCGTGCCCTCGTCGATGTACCGGTTGAGCTGGGTGTCCGACAGGTGCAGCGGCCCGTTCCGGAGCCAGTCCTGGATCTGCCGGACCCCCTCGGTCGCGTTCGCGCTCAGCTCCGGCACGCCCTTGATGAACTCGCTGACCACCAGGGTCAGCGTGGCGACCACCGCGGCCAGGCCACCGACCAGCACCACCGCGGTCGCCGCCGACCGGGGCAGCCGGAGCCGCAGCAGCCAACCGACGGCCGGCGCGAGCAGCGCCGCGAAGAGCAGCGACACCGCCAACGGGATGACCACGATCCGGACCTGGCCGACGACCCTGATCAGCGCCCAGAAGACCACACCGACCACGATCAGCCGCCAGGACCAGGCGGCGGCGATCCGCAGCGCGTGCGGCACGTCCGCGTCGTCGCGGCTGACCGTCGAGGCGTGCACCTCGGTCGGGGGCGGCGCGCCGACCACCGTCGCGGCCGGCGGGGCCACCGGGCCGGGCGAGGTCGGCGAGGCCACCTCGGCCTCCACGGGCAGCTCGGCAGGTCGGGTACGCCTGGACCGAACCGAATCCCGACCCGACTCGTACGCGCGACGCAGGCGTTCGCGTACCCGCTCGAAGCGGCTCAAGCGCACCTCCTGGCATGCGGGCCGGCCGGCCCGGACGGCTGGCGGACAGGGTACGCCCGCCAGAGCCACCGTACGGCAGTTCCGCCACCCTGTGCCCAGCGCGACCTCCGCCGCAACCCCGCAGGCCGCCCGCCGGGCGGCGACGGTACCGTCTGCGACGTGACCGCGGACCATAACCTCGACACCGGCCTGCCCATCCGTCTGCTGCACGACCGCGTGCTGGTGAAGATGGAGGGCAGCGACGGTGAGCGCCGGTCCACCGCCGGCATCGTGATCCCGGCGACCGCCGCCGTCGGCAAGCGCCTGGCCTGGGCCACGGCGGTCGGCGTCGGCCCGCACGTACGCTCGATCGTCTCCGGCGACCGGGTGCTCTTCGACCCGGACGACCGCTCGGAGGTCGAGCTGCACGGCCGGGGGTACGTCCTGCTGCGCGAGCGTGACGTGCACGCCGTCGCCGCCGAGCGGGTCGAGCCCGACTCCACCGGCCTGTACCTCTGACCGGCACGACTCCCGCCTTCCGACCGGGCCGCCCGGCCCCGGCCGGCCCGTGACGGCCGGGGCCGGTGGCCCGCACTGCCCGGTACCCGACCCGTCCGCCGCTGCGGGTGCCGTTTGCGTCGTCTCCCGATGGGAAGCCAGGCACATCCGCCGGCCCTGGGGAGGGACGATGCCGGTAGTCGTGAAGAAGGTCCTGGCCTGGAGTTTCCTCGCGTTCCTGATCTACTTCATGGCCTTCCGACCGGAGTCGGCGGCGCGGATGTTCAAGGCGATCGGGGCAGCCCTGGTCGCGATGGCCCAGGGTCTCGGCGACTTCCTCACCAGTCTGATGACCTGAGCCTGCCCTCAGTGTGACCAGGGGCCGGGCGGCGGGCCGGACCACCCGGGCGGCGGCCCGTACCCGCCGGGGTGGCCGTAGCCACCGTGCTGGCCCTGGCCGCCGGGGTGGCCGTAGCCGGCAGGGTGAGCCGGGGGCGGCCCGGTCAGCACCACCGGGATCGGCACCACCGGCTCGTCCGGGGCGGGCACGTCCCGCTGCGAGCCGTCCGGGAACCGCAGGTGGTACCGGTCCCCGTCCCAGACGCCGAGCGGCGCCTGGGGGTCCCGGCCGGCGAAGAACGACCGGTACCGGGCGATGGCGTCGAGGAGTTCCCGCTCCTCGTGGGCGGTCCGGGCCCGGTCCGCCGGCTTCTGGTCCAGCCCACGCCGCATCCCGTCGCGCAGCAGCGCCAGCCGGGTCGCCGCGAACTGGTACCCCCGCATGGCCCGCGCGCCGCTCTCCCCGGCCACCCGGCGGGCCCAGGTGCGGGCCGCGTGCCGGCGGCCCAGACTGCCCAGCGCCGCCACCTCGGGCGGGGTGAGCCAGCCGGCCCGGACGTACTCGGGCAGGATCCGCTCGGTGAGCCGCCCCTCCCAGGCGCGCACCCAGGCCGCCAGGCCGACCATGCCGAAGAAGATCGGGAACATCACGCCCACGAAGCCGAACAGCGCGATCACCGGCTGGCCGATCGCGGCCCCCAGGGTGGGCAGCAGGTTCCAGGCGCCGTGCAGCATCATCGCCAGCAGCAGACCGGCCGCCGGAGCGAGGAACCGGACCCGCTTGTCGGCCGTCCGGGCGGCGATGCCCAGTCCGACACCGGCCATCGAGGTGAACAGCGGGTGGGCGAAGCCGAACAGCAGGATCCGGACGATGAAGATGGCGATCACCTGCTGCGCGCCGGTGGCCGGCCCGTACTCGTTGGCCCCCGAGGCGTAGCCGTGGCCGCCGAGGTAGAGGATGTTCTCCACCATGGCGAACCCGACCGCGGAGAGGCCGCAGTAGACCAGTCCGTCGGTGATCCCGGACCACTCCCGACGCCGGAAGATCAGCAGCAGGACCGGCCCGAGCGTCTTGGTCAACTCCTCGATGAAGGGCGCGACCAGCACGGCGGTGAGCGCGACCGGCAGGTCCCACGCCTCGAAACGGCCGGCGAAGAAGTTGTTCACCGTCAGCGACGCGGCGGTGGAGACGAAGGCGCCCCAGGCGAAACAGAAGACCAGGTACTTGAGCGGCTCCGGTTCGTACCGGTCGAGCCAGAGGAAGCAGGCCACCAGCACCGGTACCGGCAGGATCGCCGCGACCAACCCGATCAGCAGCGCCTGGGGACCGAGACTGGCCCCCAGCCGGACGACCATGAACAGCGCGCACGCGGCGATCACCAGGACGACCCCGGCCAGGATCAGGAACCGCCGCCAGCCCAGCCGACGCCGGGGAAGCTGCGCCGGCCCCCCGGAGGCGGGCGGGGACGTGGGTGGGGCCGTACCGGGCCAGGGCGGCGACGAACTCGGGAACGGCCCGCCGGGCGGGGTGGACGGCGGCGGCGGGGACCCACCGGGCGGGGTGACGGCCATGCGGCCAGCGTAGCCATCCCGGACCGCCCCGGCCGGACGCATTCACGGCGGCTATCCTGTCCGCAGGTCACGAGCGCCAGCGTCAAGCCCCGGCTTGCTGGCCGGCAACCCTCGTCGAGGTTCGCGGTGGGGTGCCCCGGGTGATGACCGGGCCCGACCGCAGCCGCGTGCCGGGCAAGCGCGGACCCCGTTCCCGGCGTGCAGCCCGGGGTCCCCGGACCCTGGAGGTTCGCCGTGCCCGTCATCCACGCGTCCACCGCTCCCACCGCCCGCCCGGCACCAGCCGTCCCCACGGCACCGACCGCGCCCGGTGGGCCGCTCGACGTGCTGGGCGTACCCGGTCAGACCAACTTCGACCACGCGGCCAGCGCGCCGTGCGCACGGGCGGCGGCCGACGCGGTGACCGCGCTGCTGCCCTGGTACGCGAGCGTGCACCGGGGCGCGGGGGCGCTCTCCCGGCGCTGCACCCTCGCCTACGAGCAGGCCCGGCAGACCGTGGCCGACTTCGTCGGCGCCCGCGCCGACGACCACGTGGTCTTCACCCGCAACACCACCGACGCGCTCAACCTGCTGGCGCGGGCGGTGCCCGCCGGTACCACGGTGGTGACCTTCGCCGGTGAGCACCACGCCAACCTGCTGCCCTGGCCGGCCGGGACGGTCCGGCTCCCGGTGCCCAACGGCCCGGACCAGGCGGTCCGCGCGCTGGACGCCGCCCTGACCGAGCTGCGCCGGCCGGCGGCCCTCCGCCCCACGGCCGACCCGGCGGCGGTGGGGTCGGCGGCCGGGCGACCGGTGCTGGTCGCGGTGACCGGGGCGAGCAACGTGACCGGGGAGGTCTGGCCGGTGGCCGCACTGGCCCGGGTGGCCCGCCGGCACGGGGCCCGGATCGTGGTCGACGCCGCCCAGCTCGCCCCGCACGCGCCGGTGGACCTCGCCGCGCTCGACGTCGACTACCTGGCCCTGTCCGGGCACAAGCTGTACGCGCCGTTCGGCACGGGAGTGCTCGTCGGCCGGGCGGACTGGCTGGACTCCGCCCCGCCGTACCTGGCCGGGGGCGGGGCGACCGAGCACGTCGGAGCGGCCACCCACGACGTGCGGTGGACCACCGGGCCGGCCCGGCACGAGGCCGGTACCCCCAATCTGCTCGGCGCGGTGGCCCTGGCCGCCGTCTGCGCCGCGTTCGACGCCGCCGACCGGAGCGTGCTGCACGACCGGGAACAGGCCCTGCTGGCCCGGCTGCGGTCCGGGCTCGCCGCCCTGCCGCAGGTGGTGGAGCTGCGCACGTTCGGTGCGGACGTGCCCCGCGTCGGGATCGTCTCCTTCGTGGTCGCCGGCCGGGACTCCGCCAGCGTCGCCGCCGACCTGGCCCGGGACCACGCCATCGGGGTACGGGACGGGTTGTTCTGCGCCCATCCGCTGGCCCGGCGGCTGCTCGCCGAGGCGGCGGCCCGCAGCGGCCGACGCGACCTGCCGCCGACGGCGGTCCGCGCCAGCCTCGGCCTGGGCAGCACCCCGGAGCAGGTCGACCGGCTGCTCGCCGCCCTGGCCGGGCTGGCCTGAGGCACCCCACACGCTGCCGCCCGCCGGGCCCCGGCCGACCACCCCACCACCCCGTAGCCCAGCCGGCACCGCGCCGGAGTGACGCCGGTTCAACCCAGCGGCGGGGTGGCGGGGGGCTTCGGGGTCTGGGCGGGGCCCTCGGCCGGCGTGCGGGCCGGCTCGGATTCCCCGAACGCCTCCCGGATGAGCCGGTTCGCCTCCTCCTGCTCGATGCCGGAGGCGACCATCAGGTCGCTGGCGGTGGTCCGGACCTGGGCGACGACCACGCTGCCGGAGAAGCCGACCCCCTCGGCGTACGCCCGGCCGACCTCGCTGACCGCGCGCAGCGCGCGTTCCCGGGCCTGCTGCGGCTCCTCCCCCACGGCGAACTCGTGCCGCAGCAGGCGGACCGACTCGGCGAGGTGCGCGACCGCGTCCGGCATCGGCTCGGGGATCGCCTCCTCGTCCTCGATCAGGGTCACCGACCGCCGGATCAGCGTGCCGCTGTTGCGCATCGCCCGGTCGATCGGGTCGGCGGCCTCGGCGTAGTGGGTCAGCTCGCTGCGCCGGTGCCAACGCGCCGGCGAGATGGTGATGGTCTCCTTGGCCCCCTCGATCGCCTCGACGAAGTCGGTCAGCTCCGCCTTGTTGTCCCGGAGCCGTTCCAGGGCGGCCTGGGCGGCGTCCCGGTCCCGGTCGCGCAGCGCGTCGGCGGTCCGGTCGAGCTGCTCGGCGAGCAGGTCGAGCGCCGGCCGGGCGGCCCGGTTGATCACCCGGAGGGGGTTGAGCGGAAGCAGCACCGCGGTCACCACGAGCGCGATGCCGCCGCCGACGAGCGCGTCGATGAACCTGGGCAGCTCCAGGTCCTTCACCGTCGGGCTGAGCGTGACGATCAGCACCGCCGTCGCGGCGGCCTGGATGACCACCGCCACCGAGCCACCGAAGAAGATGGTCACCACGATGGACAGGGTGACGATCAGGCCGAGCTGCCAGGGCCCGGTGCCGAGCAGGTAGACCAGCAGGTCACCGACGGCCACCCCGACCCCCACCCCGAGGATCAGCTCCACGGTGCGGCGGAACCGCTGCCCGACCGAGGCGGCCAGGGTGCCGACCGCCGAGATGGGCGCGAAGACCGGCTCCGGGTTGCCCAGGAACTCGTGCGCGACCAGCCAGGAGAGCGCGGCGGCCAGGCCGGCCTGGAGGGCGAGGGTCGCGGTGGAGCGCAGCCGGTGCAAGCGATCGCGCAGGGTGGCCCGCCCGTGGTGTTTCAGGTGCGCCATCGCCTCGGCGATCCGCGCCCCGTCCACGTCCACCGCGCCCTCCCGCAGCGGCGCACGCCGCAGCAACGGAGGTCGTCGGTCCCGGGCCACGGCGGGTACTACCCGTGCTGTCCGGGGTGAATCCTGTTCGGGCGGTCCGACCCGGCAGACTCGACCGGATGGGTGACCTGATTCTGCGGTGGCGGGCGGCGGCGTGCGGCGCGGGTGCCGTCGACACCGCCGGGCTGGCCGACGCCGGGCAGCGGCTGCTGGACCGCTGGCGGGAGCCGCACCGGCACTACCACACCGTCGCGCACCTGACCGCCGTGCTCGACGTCGTGGACCGGTACGCCGACCAGGCGGCGCGGCCCGACCTGGTCCGGCTCGCCGCCTGGGGCCACGACGCGGTGTACGACCCCCGGGCCGCCGGGGACGCCAACGAGCGGGCCAGCGCCGACCTGACCGCCGCCCTGCTCACCGGGGTCGGGCTGCCGGCCGCCGTCGCCGCCGGGGTGCACCGGCTGGTCCTGCTCACCGCCGGGCACGCGGTACGCCCCGGGGATCCCGACGGCGCCCTGCTCTGCGACGCCGACCTGGCGATCCTGGCGGCACCACCCCCGGCGTACGACCGGTACGCCGCCGCGGTCCGGCGGGAGTACGCCCACGTCCCGGAGTCGGCCTTCCGGCAGGGCCGGGCCCGGGTGCTCGACGGTCTGCTGGCCCTCCCCGCCCTCTACCGGTTACCGGAACCGGCCGACCGGTGGGAGCCGGCCGCCCGCGCCAACCTGACCCGGGAACTCGCCGCCCTCACCGGTGCCCCTCCCCGACGGCGACCGGACTGACCGCCGCCGGGCGCACCGAACCGACCGGCTGAGCCGAGGTGACCGGGTGGACTGAGGCGGGCGGGTGGACCGGGGCGCTCGGGCGGCGCGGGGTCACCAGGTGCTTCGGGCGGCGCAGCCCGGCGGCGCGGAGCAGCCGGACCAGTTCCCGGCTGGGCACCACCCGGGCGCCGAGCCAGACCGCCACGGCGAAGCGCTCGGCCGGGATGTCGTAGTGGTCGCGGTCGAAGGCACGCCGGGGCGCGCCGAGCGCCTCGGCGAAGGCGTGCAGTTCGGCCGGGGAGACGTCGCTGATCAGATGTGACCAGAGCCGGCCACGCCCGGGCCAGGCCGGGCGGTCGAGGTAGAGCATGGCGGCCAATCTAGGCGACGGCTAGCCTTCCCCGCATGGCCGCGACCCCGCTCCTGGACGAGCTGCGCGCCGCCCTCGGTGAGAGCGCCGTGCTGACCGACCCGGACCTGCTCCGGATGCACCAGCGGGACGAGGCGGACCTCTGCGCCGCCGGGACGCCCCTGGTGGTGGTCCGCCCCCGGGACACCGGGGAGGTGGTGGCGGCAGTCCGGGCCGCCGCCCGGCACGGCGTACCGGTGGTGCCGCAGGGCGCACGGACCGGGCTGGCCGGCGCGGCCAACGCGGTCGACGGCGCGCTGGTGCTGAGCACCGTCGCCATGACCGGGATCCGCGAGATCGACCCGGTGGCCCGGATCGCCGTGGTGCAGCCCGGCGTGGTCAACGCCACGCTGGCCGGGGCGGTGGCGGAGCAGGGGCTGTACTACCCGCCCGACCCCGGCTCCTGGGAGTCGTCCACGATCGGCGGCAACGTGGCCACCAACGCCGGTGGGATGTGCTGCGTCAAGTACGGCGTGACCAGCGAGTACGTCCTCGGCCTGGAGGTGGTGCTCGCCTCCGGGGAGGTGCTGCGCACCGGCCGGCGGACCGCCAAGGGCGTCGCCGGGTACGACCTGACCCGGCTCTTCGTCGGCTCGGAGGGGACCCTCGGGGTGATCACCGAGGTGACCGTGGCGCTGCGCCCCGCCCCGGAGGAGTCGTTGACCCTGGTCGCCGTCTTCGGCTCCACCACGGCGGCGGGTACGGCGGTGGCGCGGATCGCCGCCCAGGGGCTCACCCCGAGCCTGCTGGAACTGCTCGACCGGACCCACCTGCGGGCCATCGAGGCGTACCGGCCGATGGGGCTGCGCACCGACGCCGAGGCGCTGCTGCTGGCCGCCGCC
Source organism: Micromonospora fluostatini (assembly GCF_050410825.1). NCBI lineage: Bacteria > Bacillati > Actinomycetota > Actinomycetes > Micromonosporales > Micromonosporaceae > Micromonospora > Micromonospora fluostatini. Next base: position 6,488,238 of record NZ_CP191251.1, on the reverse strand, counting down.
GACACCGGTCCCCGGGCCGCCGACGACCTGGCCCGGCTGGCCGGGCTCTGCACCGCCGCCGGCGCCGAGGAGGTGTACACGGCCACCGACGCGGTCGAGGCGGCGGCCCTGCTCCAGGCCCGGCGGCTGGCGTACCCGGCGATGGAGCAGCTCGCCGCGCGGACGTACCCGGACGGCGCCGGCGGCCTGATCCTCGACGACGTGGCGGTCCCGCGCGGGGCGCTGGCCCGGATGCTGGACGGGGTGGCCCGGATCGCCGTCGAGTGCGACGTGCCGATCGGGGTGGTCGGGCACGCCGGGGACGGCAACCTGCACCCGATCATGGTGGTGGACCGGGCCGACCCGGCGAGCGTGGCACGCGGGCGGCGGGCCTTCGACGAGATCATGCGGCTGGGGCTGGCGCTGGGCGGCACCTGCACCGGCGAGCACGGGGTCGGCCTGCTCAAGCGGGAGTGGCTGGCCCGGGAGATCGGCCCGGTCGGGGTCCGGGTGCACCAGGCGATCAAGTCCGCCCTGGACCCGGCGAACCTGCTCAATCCCGGCAAGGTCCTCTGACCCGCAACCGGCGGGCCGGGTGTCGCGCCGGACCGGTCAGCGGGACGGGGAGGGAACCCCGGCGTGGTCCCCGTCGCCGCCCCGGTCGGCGGCGAAGCCCCGCACGTCCGGCGCGCCGAGCCGGGCCGCGTCGGCGGTGGCGTCGTCCGGCATCGTCTGCGACTGCCGCTCCGCCTCCACCCGGGCCCGGTAGTGGGCCACCTCGCGGGCCCGGGTCGCCGCGTCCCAGCCCAGCACCGCGCCCATCAGTTCGGCGGCGTGCTCGGCCGACTCCAGGCCGCGGTGCGTGGTCTCGAAGGAGATCCGGGTACGCCGGGTCAGCACGTCCTCCAGGTGCAGCGCCCCCTCGGCGCGGGCGGCGTACGTCACCTCGGCGGCGAGGTACTCCGGGGCGCCGGCCAGCGGGGAGGCCAGCAGCGGATCGGCCTCGACCAGGGCGAGCAGTTCCAGGGTGAGGGTGCCGTACCGCTCCAGCAGGTGCTCCAGCACCCCGACCGGTACGCCGTGCCGGCGGGCCAGGTCGGCCCGGTCCCGCCACATCGCCGCGTACCCGTCCGCGCCGAGCAGCGGCAGGTCGGCGGTGCGCGACGGGCGTACCCCGCCGAGGCGGCGGGCGGCCCAGTCCACCACGTCGGCGGCCATCACCCGGTACGTCGTGTACTTGCCCCCGGCGACCAGCAGCAGCCCGAGCATCGGCTCGAAGACGGCGTGCTCCCGGGACAGCTTGGAGGTGGAGTCCGCCTCGCCGGCCAGCAACGGCCGCAGCCCGGCGTAGACGCCCTCGATGTCGTCCGTGGTCAGTGGCCGTTCCAGCACGGTGTTCACCTGGTCGAGCAGGTACGCGATGTCCCGGGCGGAGGCGGCCGGGTGGGAGCGGTCCAGCCGCCAGTCGGTGTCGGTGGTGCCGATGATCCAGTGCCCGCCCCACGGGATGACGAAGAGCACCGAGGTCGGCGTCCGCAGGATCAGCCCCGCCTCCCCGGTGATCGCCGAGCGGGGCACCACCAGGTGCACCCCCTTCGACGCCCGGACCCGGATGCCGGGGCGCAGCCCGACGTCGTTGAGCATCCGCGACATGTCGTCGCTCCACACGCCGGTGGCGGCGATGACGGTCCGGGCACGTACCTCGAACTCGGCCTCGGGTGAGCCGGCCGGCGCCTCCAGGTCGCGGACCCGGACCCCGGTCACCTCCCGGGCCTGCCGGATCAGCCCGACCGCGCGGGCGCTGGTGACCACGGTGGCGCCCATGCTGGCCGCCGTCCGGGCCAGGGTCACCACCAGCCGGGCGTCGTCGACCTGCCCGTCGTGGTACCGGATCGCGCCGGCCAGGACGTCGGCCCGGAGGCTGGGGAAGACCCGCCGCGCCCCCTCCCGGGTCAGGTGCCGGTGCAGCGGCATCCCCCGGCCCCCGCCGAAGATCCCGGCGAACGCGTCGTACGCGGCCACGCCGACGCCGTAGTAGGCCCGCCGCCCGGCGCGGGCGGGCAGGCTGCGCGGGCCCTGCCCGGCGGGGAGCGGGACCAGGATCGGCACCGGGCGGACCAGGTGCGGGGCGAGCCGGGTGGCGAGCAGCCCGCGCTCGGTCAGCGCCTCGTGCACCAGGTGGAACTCCAGTTGCTCCAGGTAGCGCAGGCCACCGTGGATCAGTTTGCTGGACCGGCTGGAGGTGCCGGCGGCGTGGTCCCGGGCCTCGACCAGGGCGACCTTGAGCCCCCGGGAGGCGGCGTCCAGCGCCGCGCCCGCCCCGGTGACGCCACCGCCGATGACCAGCACGTCGAAGCGCTCGGCCCGCAGCCGGCGCAGGTCTGCGGCGCGGCGCTGCGGGGAGAGTTGACCGGCGAGGGCGCGGGAGACATTGGGGTCACGCACCCGTCCACGGTAACGCCGTGGCCGGCCGGCGGCATGTGCCACCGGGCCCGTACTGTCGGGGCATGGCGGCCGGCTCTCCACCTCCCGCAGGCGACCCCGTACCGGGACCACCCGGGCTCACCGGGCCCGCCGAGCCCCCCGCCGGGCCACCCGGCCCGCCTCCCGGGACGTCCGGCCCGCCTCCCGGCGGGTCCGGTTTCCCCGGGCCGCCGCCCGGATTCGCCGGGCACCCCGGCTTCCCCGGCCAGCCCGGCTTCCCCGGGCCGCCCGGTTTCTCCGGGCCGCCCGGTTTCTCCGGGCCGCCCCTGTATCCCGGCCCCGGGCCGCAGCGGCCCGGCCCGTGGCCGGTGGTGGCCGCCGCGCTGGTCGGCGTCTGGATCGTCGGGTTCGTGGTGGTCAGTCAGGGCGCCGGGTGGCTCGTCGACCAGGTGCTGCTGGCCACCGGGCTGCACCGGGTGGCCGGGCTCTGGCCGGGCCTCGCCCTGGGCACCCTCGTCCTCCTCGGTACACCCACCCTGCTGATCGCTCTGCTGCCCCGCTCGGCGGCGGTCCGGACCACCGGGCGGACCTGGCTCGCCGGCCTCCTCGCCCTCGGCACGTTGCTCCTGCTCCGGGCCCTGCCACCGGTGCACCAAGAGGCGTACCTGGCCGCCCTGGCCGGCACCGCCGCGCTGCTCGCGCTCGTCGCGGGGCGACTGCTGCGCCGCGCCCGTCCGCCCATCGACCCGGCCGAGACCACCGGTACCGGACCCGACGCCGCTGCCGGCCCTGCCGGGGTGAGCGGGCCCGACGAGGTGGGCCGGCCCGAGGGGGTGGGCGGCGCGGGGTGGCGGCGTCCCCCGGCGGTCACCCTGCTCGCGGTGACGGCGGGGCTGCTCCTGCTCGCGCCGTGGGTCTGGGTGGGGGCACTCGGCGGGCTGCTGGAGACGGTGCTCGCCGGGCTGGCCGCCGCCGCTGTCGGCGCACTGGCCGGGGTGCTGCTCGACGCCACGTTCTGGGCCCGGTTCACCGTCGGCGCTCCGCCCCGGCCGGCCCGGCTGGTGCTGGTCGGCGGGCTGGTCGCCGGGGTGACGCTGCTCCTGGTCGCCGCCGGCACCGGGCAGGGCGGCAGCCAGCTACCGGCACTGTGGACGCTCCCTCCGGTCGGCTTCGTGCTGGCCGCGCTGCACGCGGCGGCGCTGCGCACCGGCCGGCCCGCCGGCCGGGCCCCGGTGCGCTGGCTGGTCGGGCTCGGCGCGCTCGGGCCGCTGGCCCTGACCGACCCGGAGGAGATCACCCTGCTCCTGGTCGGCACCCGCGACCTGCCGTTCTGGGTGGCGGTGGCGACCGCCGCCGGGCTCGCCGTCGCGGTGCTGCTCGCCATCGGGTACGGCGTCGGGCTCGGCCGGTCGCGCGGGCCGGCGCCCTCCCGGCGGGTGGCCGGGGTGACCGCGCTCGTCGTGCTGGCCGCCGTCACGCTGGTCGGCATCGGCGCGGGGCAACCCGGGCTGCACGGTGAACGGCTCTTCGTGGTGCTGCGCGAGCAGGCGGACCTGACCGGGATCCCGGCCGGCGCGCCCGGCCTCGCCGGGCGGGACGCCCGCGTCGCCGAGGTGCACCGGCGGCTGGTCGCCACCGCCGACCGGACCCAGGCCGGGCTGCGCCGGGACCTGACCCGGCTGCGGCTGGACCACACCCCGTACTACCTGGTCAACGCGATCGAGACGGACGGCGGGCCGGGGGTGCGCGCCTGGTTGTCCCGCCGGCCCGAGGTGGCGCGGGTACTGGTCAGCCAGCGGCTCCGGCCGTTGCCCGCCCCGCCGCCGGTCAGCCACGGCGACCAGCCCCCGCCCACCGGGCCGGCCTGGAACATCTCGCTGATCGGTGCCGACCGGGTCTGGTCCGAACTCGGCGTGACCGGCTCCGGCGTGGTGGTGGGTACCTCCGACTCCGGAGTGGACGGTGCCCATCCGGCGCTCGCGGGCGGGTTCCGGGGCGGCGCGGACTCCTGGTACGACCCGTGGGAGCAGTCCCGCACGCCCGGCGACCGGAGCGGGCACGGTACCCACACGCTCGGCAGCGCGGTCGGCGGAGGCGGCATCGGGGTGGCCCCGGGTGCCCAGTGGACCGGCTGCGTCAACCTCGACCGGAACCTGGGCAACCCGGCCCGGTACCTGGACTGCCTCCAGTTCATGCTGGCCCCGTTCCCGGTCGGGGGTGACCCGTTCACCGACGGCCGGCCGGCACGCGCCCCGCAGGTGCTGACCAACTCGTGGGGCTGCCCGCCCGTCGAGGGCTGCGATCCGGGGGCGCTCCGGCCGGCCACCGCGGCCCTGGAGGCGGCCGGCATCTTCGTGGTCGCCGCCGCCGGCAACACCGGCCCGTACTGCGACTCGATCCAGGACCCGCCGGCGACGTACCCGGACGTGCTGACCGTCGGGGCGGTGGACCGGCGACGTCAGGTGACGGACTTCTCCAGCCGGGGGTCGGTGCCACGCGGCGTGGCCAAGCCGGACCTGGTCGCGCCGGGGGCGGGGATCCTCTCCGCGATGCCCGGCGGCGGGTACGCCACCCTGGACGGTACCTCGATGGCCACCCCGCAGGTGGCCGGCGTGGTGGCGCTGATGTGGTCGGCGAACCCCGCCCTGGTCGGTGACCTCGACCGGACCCGGCGGATCCTGCGCGACACGGCCACCCCGGCTCGACCGACCTCCGACGCCTGCGGGGGCGACGCCGCCGTCAGCGGCGCCGGCCTGGTCGACGCGTACGCGGCGGTCCGGGCCGCCCAGGGCTGACCGTCGACGCCCAGGGTTCCCCGTCGACGCGCGGGGCTCACCGTCGACGCGCGGGACGCCAGCGGCAGCGCGGGCCGGACGGGCACGAATGGGACATAGATCCTCATAGCACCGTTCACCGGCGGTGACCATCGGCGCCCCCTACCGTTTCGGTAGAGGAGGCAGCGATGACCACGGACGACGAACAGACCGAGGATGTCCAGCCTGTCGCCTGGGTACCGGTCGGCGATCTCCCCGGCCCACTGCCGTTCGACCGGCTCGACCCCGGTGACGCCGAGCAACTGGTCGAGATGACCGGTACCGGGGACTCCCCGGCCGAGGAACCGCTGGAACTGGTGGACGAGCCGATCCGGATCCACCCGCCGTACGGCCGGCAGCAGAAGCGACGCAACCAACGGCCCCTGCCCACCTGAGCCGCCCCGGCGGACCCGAACACGGTGCCGGGGCGGGCCGCCACGGGCCGTGCGGATCGGAGCCGCCGGGCCGGCGCCGACCGTCGGACAGACAACCGAAAGGGCGGACCGCTGACGCGGCCCGCCCTTTCAGCGTTCGATGGGAACCGGACTCAGAAGTCCATCTCCCCGCCGCCCGGGGCGGCCGGGGCGGCCGGGGCCTTCTCCGGCTTGTCCGCCACGACGGCCTCGGTGGTGAGGAACAGCGCCGCGATCGACGAGGCGTTCTGCAGCGCCGAGCGGGTCACCTTGGCCGGGTCGATGATGCCCGCGGCCAGCAGGTCGACGTACTCGCCGGAGGCGGCGTTGAGGCCGTGACCGGCGTCCAGGTTACGGACGCGCTCGACGACCACACCGCCCTCCAGGCCGGCGTTGACGGCGATCTGCCGCAGCGGGGCGTCCAGCGCGATCTTGACGATCTGCGCGCCGGTCGCCTCGTCGCCGGCCAGGTCCAGCTTGTCGAAGGCGGTCTTGCCGGCCTGCACCAGCGCGACGCCACCACCCGGGACGATGCCCTCCTCGACGGCGGCCTTCGCGTTGCGGACGGCGTCCTCGATGCGGTGCTTGCGCTCCTTCAGCTCGACCTCGGTGGCCGCGCCGACCTTGATCACCGCAACGCCACCGGCCAGCTTGGCCAGCCGCTCCTGCAGCTTCTCCCGGTCGTAGTCGGAGTCGCTCTTGTCGATCTCGGCCCGGATCTGGTTCACCCGGCCCTGGATCTGCTCGGCGTCGCCGGCACCGTCGACGATGGTGGTCTCGTCCTTGGTCACCACGACCTTGCGGGCACGGCCCAGCATCTCCAGGCCGACAGCGTCCAGCTTGAGGCCGACCTCCTCGCTGATGACCTGGCCACCGGTGAGGATGGCGATGTCGGTCAGCATGGCCTTACGGCGGTCACCGAAGCCCGGCGCCTTGACGGCGACCGACTTGAAGGTGCCCCGGACCTTGTTGACCACCAGGGTGGCCAGGGCCTCGCCCTCCAGGTCCTCGGCGATGATCAGCAGCGGCTTGCCCGACTGCATGACCTTCTCCAGGATCGGGAGCAGGTCCTTGACCGAGGAGATCTTGCTGTTCGCGATCAGGATGTACGGGTCGTCGAAGACGGCCTCCATACGCTCCGGGTCGGTCATGAAGTAGGCCGAGATGTAGCCCTTGTCGAAGCGCATACCCTCGGTGAGCTCCAGCTCCAGCCCGAAGGTGTTGCTCTCCTCGACGGTGATGACGCCTTCCTTGCCGACCTTGTCCATCGCCTCGGCGATGATCTCGCCGACGCTGGTGTCACCGGCGGAGATGGAGGCGGTGGAGGCGATCTGCTCCTTGGTCTCGACGTCCTTGGCGAGCTTGGACAGCTCCTCCGAGACGTTCGCGACCGCGGCCTCGATGCCCCGCTTCAGGGCCATCGGGTTCGCGCCAGCGGCCACGTTCCGCAGGCCCTCGCGGACCAGGGCCTGGGCCAGGACGGTCGCCGTCGTCGTGCCGTCACCGGCGACGTCGTCGGTCTTCTTCGCGACCTCCTTGACCAGCTCGGCGCCGATCTTCTCGTAGGGGTCCTCGAGCTCGATCTCCTTGGCGATGCTCACACCATCGTTGGTGATGGTGGGGGCGCCCCACTTCTTCTCGAGCACGACGTTGCGGCCCTTGGGGCCGAGGGTCACCTTGACGGCGTCGGCGAGCTGGTTCATGCCCCGCTCGAGACCGCGGCGAGCCTCCTCGTCGAACGCGATAATCTTGGCCATACGGCGTTGTCCTCCTGGACACTCACGGGCCACCCGAGTGTGTGTCCCGGATGGGCCGTCTGGTGTACGCACCTTGGGACGTCGCCGCCGCGTGACAGCGACATCCGTCGGCCGGGCCGGATAGCCCGCGACGACCGGTCACGCCCGTCCACCGTCTCCAACGGCGCACGATCGTGACCCCACCGCCCCGACCATTGGCACTCGCGTACCGCGAGTGCCAATACCTTGTTTAGCACTCTCCCATGCCGAGTGCAAGCACGATGCCGTCGGTCAGCCCAGTTCCGCAGCCAGTCGGGCGCTGTCCACCGGGCCCTCGTGGATCCGCTGTTCCGCGTACGTCACGACGAGGCCGACCAGTTGGGCGAGGTAGCCGGGCAGGCTCAGCACCGACAGCACGGTCACCGCCAGCAGGGCACCCAGAGCGGTACCCGGCGCGGCCAGCGGCGCGTCACCGAAGGGCAGCAGCGCCACCGTCTCCAGCACGTCGGCCACCAGCCCGACCCCGATGATGATCACCACAACCAGCGCCAGCCGGCTGAGAAGCAGGCCCAGCCGGTCGTGGAACATCCGGAACGAGCGGCCGATCGGGTTGTGGCGCTCGAAGACGTACACCGGCCCGGCCATGCTCAGCGCGGCGGCGAGGTAGATCCCGGGCAGGATGCAGAAGCAGATCCCGATCATGACCAGCAGGCCGACCAGCAGGCTCCACCCCCAGACCCCGAGGGCCCGGCGCAGGCCGTACCGCATCGCCTCGGCGAGGCTCACCGGCTCGCCGGCCGCCTGCCGGGCGATCACCCAGCTACCACCCGCCCAGCCCACGCCCTGGACCAGCCCGACGAGCACGGTGACCGCGAAGATCGTGGTGACGAAGAGGAACAGCCCGGCGAAGAAGTCCTCCGGGAACGCGGTCGGGTCGCTGTCGATCGGCGGCTCCTCCAACCCGAAGTACGGGCCGAGCACCAGCGACAGCACCGTGACGAGCAGCGCCGGCAGGACCTGGGTGAGCACCATCAGGGGTACCAGCACCTGCCAGCCCCGGCGGAGCGCCCCGAGACAGCGCGCCCACCACGCGCCCACGCCCGCCCCCGGGCGGGTTGACCAACGGGTCCGCCGGGTTCCAACCCCCGCCCGCCCCCGGGTACGCCTGCCCCGGGTACCCCGGGTACCCCGGGTACGCCTGCCCCGGATACGGCTGACCGGGATAGGGCTGGCCGGGGTAGGGCTGGCCTGGGTAGGGCTGGCCGGGATACGGCTGGCCCGGGTAGGGCTGACCGGGATACGGCTGGCCTGGGTAGGCGGGTGGCTGCCCGCCCGGTCCCCAGCCCGGCTGAGCCGCACCGGCCGGGTCCGTCCCGGACTGACCGCCCCAGGAACCCCGGCCCGCCTGCTCGCCCCCGGCGCCCGCGCCGGGCTGCCCACCCCACGCGCCCGCGGCGGACTGGCCGCCCCAGGACCCGGCGGCGTAGGGGTTGCCCCAGGAGGCCGTACCCCCCGAACCGCTCTCGCCCCTCGGACCGCCCCCGGTCTCCGGACCGCTCGCCGCCCCCGGACCGCTCTCGGCACCCGGTGCGGCGGCAGCACCCCCGGCCCCCGGCGCGGTACCCGGTGCGGCCTCCGCCGCTCCTGGTGGAGCCGGTGCGCCCGGTGAGCCTGGCGTGGCCGGCCCCTCGGGCGGACCGTCGGATGGAGGCAGATCCGCCGAGCCTGAGCCGGGCTGGTCCGCAGCCGGCTGCTGCCGCTGTGGGTCCGGACCGGGCGCGGCCGGGTCACCGGAGTCGGGTGCGGGTGGGCCCGATGGTGGTCGGTCGGTCATGAGTCCTCCTCAGCGACAACGGCTGGAACGGCTCATGATCCTCCCCGGCGAGCGCCGGACACGCATCCCCCGCAGGGTGACGGATCCCCGTCCACCGCCGACGGAGGGCGTGCCGGCGACGCCGACGGCGGCACTCAGGCGACGACGCGTACCCGCTCGGCCTGCGGACCTTTCTGCCCTTGGGCGATCTCGAACTCCACCCGCTGGCCGTCGTCCAACGCCTTGTAACCGTCCATCTCGATGGCGGAGAAGTGAACGAAGACGTCCTGACCGCCGTCGACGGCGATGAAGCCGTAGCCCTTCTCGGCGTTGAACCACTTCACGGTGCCCTGTGCCACGGTGCACTTCCTCACTCTGCGCGGCGCTCAACAACCTCGGACGCCGGACACGGCCGAGCGTCCGGACCACCGTTTCCCGGGGCCGATAACGACCGTCGAAATAGGCGACCGAAATCGCACGGTACACGAGGCGTGACGATGGCGCACGACCACAAAACGGGCGCATTGGGTCGATCATCAACCCGAATCGCATCGGCCCACGTCGCTACGGTATGTATGCCGACATGAAGAGCCTCCCGGCCACTGACGGCCCGCGCCGGGCCACCGTCCGCCGGATCCGTCCACCCGACGCGGCCCGGATGCGGGCGTTGCGCCTGGAGATGCTCGCCGACTCACCGTTGGCCTTCCTGGAGACGCTGGCCGATGCGGCGGCCCGCCCCCACGACGAGTACGCGGCCCGGGTGGCGGCCTGCTCGACCGGCTGGGGTACCGCCCAGTTCATCGCCACCCCCGCCGACCCTCCGGCCGCGTCCACCCCGGTCACCCCCCAGGCCGAGCCCACCCCTCTCGGCCACCGGGGAGGGCCCGCCCTCGTTTGTCGCCCGGAGGGCGGACGGCTCGTCGGTCACGCCGGTGGCACGGTACTGCCGGGCGAGCCCGACGTGACGGTGGTCTTCGCCGTCTACGTCACGCCGGCCTGGCGCGGCACCGGTGTGCTCGCCGACCTGATCGGGGAGGTGGCGGCCTGGTCGCGCGAGTGCGGCCGACCGGAGCTGATGCTGGAGGTGGTGGTCGGCAACGACCGGGCGGTGCGGGCCTACCGGCGGCTGGGCTTCACCGACACCGGGGTACGGGTGCCCCACCCGACGATCCCGGCGCTGACCGAGATGCAGTTGCGCCGTACCGCCTGACCCGGTGCCCCTCGCCTCGCCCGCGCCCGCCCCCGCGGGTGTTAGGAAGGGCCCCTTCCTCTACCGAAAGCGTTAACAAGGGGCCCTTCCTTACACCTCAGGCGGGGCGGCGGCTCTGGACGATGCGGAAGCGGTTGGCGACGTACGCGCCGTCGGTGAGGGCGGCGTTGGCGGCCGGGTTGGCGCCGCTGCCGTGGAAGTCGGAGAAGGCCGCCGACTGGTTGACGAAGACGCCGCCGGTCAGGTTGGCGGACAGGTGCACCCCGACCTCGATCGCGGCGGCCTCGGCGGCGTCCAGCACGGCCTCGTCGGTGGCGTAGACGGCGGCGGTCAGCGCGCCCTTCTCCCCCACCGTGGACTTCAGGATCTCCAGGCTGTGCGCGGTGGAGTCGGTGGCGATCACGAACGAGATCGGCCCGAACCACTCCTGCGAGTACGTCCCGGTGGCGTCGGCGGGGAGTTTGACGATGGTCGGCGTCCGTACCACCGCGTCGGGGAAGGCCGGGTGCTCGACGGTACGGGACTCCAGCACCGTCTCGCCGACGCCGGTCACCTCGGCGAGGCGGGCCAGCACCCCGTCGTTGACGATCGCGCCGGTGAACTCGACCCCCCGGGCCGGGTCGGCGGTCAGCTTGCCGACGGCTGCGGCGATGCCGGCGGCCACTTCGTCGAAGCTCTTGTGCCCCTGGTCGGTGGCGATGCCGTCGGCCGGGATGAGGATGTTCTGCGAGGTGGTGCACATCTGCCCGCTGTACAGGCTCAGCGTGAAGCCGAGGTTGCGGCACATCCCGGCGAAGTCGTCGGTGGAGTCGACCACGACCGTGTTCAGCCCGGCCTTCTCGGTGTAGACGGCCGCCTGCCGGGCGTTCGCCTCCAGCCAGTCGCCGTACTCGGTGGAGCCGGTGAAGTCGACGATCTTCACGGCCGGGTGCAGGGCCAGCGTGGAGGCGAGCTTCTCGCCGGGGGCCTCCGGGGCGAGCAGGATCAGGTCGGGGTCGAAGCCGGCCTCGGCGAGGACCTCGCGGGCGTAGCGCACCGTGATGGCCAGCGGCAGCACCGCGCGGGGGTGCGGCTTGACGACCACCGGGTTGCCGGTGACCAGCGAGGCGAAGAGACCGGGGTACGAGTTCCAGGTCGGGAAGGTGTTGCAGCCGACCACCAGGGCCACCCCGCGCGGCACCACGTGGAACGTCTTGGTCATCCGCAGCGGCTCGCCCTTGCCGGCGGCCTTCTCCCAGCCGGCCGTCCCCGGGTGCCGGGTCATCTCGGCGTACCCGTAGGCCAGCGCCTCCAGCGCCCGGTCCAGGGCGTGCGCCCCGCCGGCCTGGAAGGCCATCACGAAGGCCTGGCCGGTGGTGAACTGCACCGCGTTGGCCAGCTCGAAGACGTGCTTGTGCAGCCGGTCGAGGATCTCCAGGCAGACCCCCACCCGGGCCTGCGGGCCGGCGTCGCGCCAGGCGGGCAGCGCGGCCGAGGCGGCGGCGACCAGGGCGTCGGCCCCGGCGTGCGGGTACCGCACCCCGAGCTTCAGGCCGAACGGGCTCGCCTCGGTGGCGACCCGGTCGCCGGTGCCGGGCTGGTCGAGCGGGAAGTCGCCGTCGAGGTACGCCTCGAAGGCCGCCTTCCCGTCGGCGGCGGCGGTCTCGCCGTACACCCGGGGGCTGGGCGACTCGGGGTACGCGGACCAGTAACCACGCTCGGTGATCGCGGTCAGCGCCCGGTTGAGGGTCTCGGCGTGCCGGTCGTACAGGGGGTGCGGGGTCTCCGTCATGCCCGCCATCATGCAACAGATGGTGGCGCTTTCAGTAGGGCCGTGTCACAACTCAGATGCTCTGCTGCCAGTCGGCCCAGGCGTCGACCGGGCGGAAGCCCAACCGCTCGTTGACCGCGATCATGTACTCGTTGGCCGCGGCGTTGAAGGTGTCGATGGCACGGACCCCGGGTTCGTGCGCGAGCGTGTACCGCAGGTTCTCGACCTTGAGGAGGAGCCCGAGCCGGCGGCCCCGGTGCTCCGGGTCCACGATGGTGATCTGTTGGAAGGCGTGCCAGGACGGGGAGGCGCCGACGTCCAGCGTCGTCCAGGCGACCACCCGGCCGCTGTCGACGTGCAGCGCGGCGTGGTGGTACCGCCGGCGGCCCCGGGCGTCCAGCGCCCGCTCGGTGCCCCGGATCCGCTCGGCGTCCACCACCTCCGGCTCCAGGACCAGGTCGCCGTGGGGCGCGTCCATCAGCAGCCGCCCGTCCAGGTACGCGATGTCCGCCAGGTACTCCTGAGGGGTGTGCTGCTGCCAGCGGACGACCCGGTACCCGGTCGCCCGGTCCCGGGCCTCGGCCAGGGCGGCGTCGAGCGCCCCCTGGTCGAGCCGGGTGACGTCGAGCCGGCGCCGCACCTCGGGCAGCGCCGCGACCGCCCCCATCGCGGTGGCGAAGGCGGTTCCGGCCTCCGGCCGGGGCGCCCCACCCGGCAACGTGCTCACGACCGAGGACAACGACCGCTTGCGGCCCCGCTCGCGCAGCACCCGCACGGCGTGCTCGTGCAGCGCCCGCCCGACGCCGCGCCGCCGGTACTCCGGATGGACCATCAGGTCCAGGCCGGCGTTGTCGGTGTTGTCGAGCTGGTACAGGTTGAGGGCGAGGTACCCGGCGGGCACGCCGTCGAGCCGGGCCAGCGCCCAGACCGGCAGTCGACCCGGCATCGGATGGCAGAGGTTCCCGGTGAACCGCATCCGGCACAGCGGCGGGAAGTCCGGGATGTCCGCCGCGACGGCGGCCACGGCGATCCGGTACGCCTCGTCGATCGTCGCCGGGTCGTCGGCCCGGATCGGGGTGATGGTGATGGCCATGCCCGCGAGCGTGCGCCCGGAACGAACTTCGGGCCAGCGATTTTCACCGCTGGCCCGAAGGGAGGTTGGTCGGGAGGGACGATCGCACAACGCCTCCGGCGTTGGGTCGTAAGAACTTAGAAAGTCTTCGGCGAAACGCCCTCCCGCACGGAGCATCTTGCGCCGTCTGATTCGGGACGTCAAGTCCTCGACGGCAGGTTTCTCATACAGAGGGCAAAACGCTGGTTACCCGCCGGATCGGCCATATCCTCCGATCGGGTGATTCGCCATCCCACGTCCGCCGGCCCGCGCCACCGACCCGGACATCCGAACCGGCACCGACCGGCCGGTCACCCTCCGTGTCGCGGCCGGTGGGCCGATCGCCCGCCGGGCGCCCTGGTGAGGTCGGGGCCGCCCGGCGCGGTTCCGGCTGAGGGCTCAGCCCAGCAGGCCGGCCTCCCGGGCGGCGCGCAGCGAGGGCTTGATCCGGTGGGTCGGGCCGACCTGCCCGGCGACCGCGTCGATGGTCTTCAGCCCCTCACCGGTGTTGAACACGACCGTCTCGGCGGCCGGGTCCAGCCGGCCGGACTCGACGAGCTTGCGCAGCACGGCGACGGTCACCCCACCCGCGGTCTCGGCGAAGACCCCGGTGGTGCGGGCCAGGAGCTGGATGCCGGCACGGATCTCGTCGTCGTCGACGTACTCCATCCAGCCGCCGGTGCGGCGGACCGCCTCCAGCGCGTACAGGCCGGCAGCCGGGTCGCCGATGTTGAGCGACTTGGCGATGCCGGTCGGCTTGACCGGGGTGATGGTGTCGGTGTCGGCGTGCAGGGCGGTGGCGATCGGGTTGCAGCCGGCCGACTGGGCGCCGAAGACCTTCCAGCCGCCTGCCGGCGCCTCGACCAGGCCGATCTCGACCAGCTCGGTGAACGCCTTGTCGACCTTGGTGAGCAGCTCGCCGCTGGCCATCGGGATGACCACCTGGGCCGGGATCCGCCAGCCGAGCTGCTCGGCCACCTCGTACCCGAGGGTCTTGGAGCCCTCGGCGTAGTACGGCCGCACGTTCACGTTGACGAACGCGGTGTCCTCGAACTCGTCGGTCTCCACCAGCTCGCCGCAGAGCCGGTTCACGTCGTCGTACGAGCCGTCGATGGCGACCAGCTCGCCGCCGTACACGGCGGTGGTCACGACCTTGCCCGGCTCCAGGTCGCTGGGGATGAAGACGACCGACGGCGCCCCGGCGCGGGCGGCGTGGGCGGCCACCGAGTTCGCCAGGTTGCCGGTGGAGGCGCAGGCGAACCGGGTGTAGCCGAGCGAGCGGGCGGCGGTCAGCGCCACCGAGACCACCCGGTCCTTGAACGAGTGGGTGGGGTTCGCGCTGTCGTCCTTGATCCAGAGCGGCGCGGTGATGCCCAGCTCGGCGGCGAGGTTCCCGGCGGCGACCAGCGGGGTGAAGCCCGGGTCCAGGGTGACCCGGGTGGCCGGGTCCTGCCCGGCGGGCAGCAGGGCGGCGTACCGCCAGATGTTGCGCGGCCCGGCCTCGATCTGCTCCCGGGTGACGGTGGCCAGCGCGGCGAGGTCGTAGTCGACCTCCAGCGGGCCGAAACACTCGTAACAGGCGTGCTGGCCGGCGAGCGGGTAGCGGGCCTGACAGGCCCGACAGACCAGGGCACGGGCGGGGCTGGTGGCGGTGTCGATACCGGCGGGGAGGGTCGACGTCATGTCGAGGAGTTCCTCTCATCTTTCCCCACATCGCACCCTGCGGCGGGGACGGAATTGGCACCTGCCCGCAGATCGCTCGTCGTCGAGCGTGCGGGTGGTTGCCGGGGCGTCGTCGGGCCGTATCCCTCAGCCCCTCTGGATGAGGTATGCAGTTGTGCCGCCGAGTCTACGGCGCGTCGCCGCGACCGGCACCCGGACTTCCCAGGGTGTGAGCCACGCCGCGTGGAGCGACCTGACCACAACAACACCGGCAGTGTCAATCTGGCGACTCAAAGTGAGACAACGATCCACTCCTTTCGATAGTGTTCGGCTCGGCACAGCGACGATCACCGCCTCCCCCACCTGAAACAGCCGCCGACCGGGAAGGGCTGGCATGGCGAGCATCGAACAGGTCAAGGCCGCGCTGATCCAGGCCACCGAGCAGGGTGACGTGGTGGTCAGCCAGATCCGGGCCAGCCTCGACCAGACCGAGCAGGCCCTGGTGCGCCTCCGCGCCGTCGCCGCCGGCAGCGGGCACCCGGCGATCACCGAGGCGATCGCCCGCGCCGAGCAGAGCAAGCAGCGCCTCGTCGAGGCGATGACCCTCATCCAGGGCAGCTCCGAGGCCACCCGCAACTACATGAGCGTGCTCGGGTGACCGCAGCGCCCACCCCTGGTCACTCGTTGACCCACCGAGCCGGACGGTCGACCACCACGGCAGGGAGGGAGGCAGCGTGCCCCGCGTGATCGTCCCCGTGGGTTTCAGCCTCGGGCCACAGCACCGGTACGTCCACCCGCCCGACCCGGTGCCGGAGACCTGGGAGGTCCACCTCGGCGGCGACGTGGTGGACCTCACCGAGGCCGAGCTCGGCGCGTACGGCTTCGCCTACGTGGACGTGCGGGGCCACGCCAAGCTCCAGGTGAACCGGCGGGAGCTGGTCCGGAGCCTGACCGCCGCCCCGAACTCGCCACCGGACGCCGAGGCGCTGGTCACCGCCCTGATCCGGCGGGGCCTGCTGCTGGAGTTCGACCCGGACGGGCCGTTGGAGCAGGTGTTCCGGCGGTACCGCCTCTTCCCCACCGCCGAGGGGCTGGGCACCACGCCGGAGGAGCCGGAGTACCACCGGATGGGGCACCACGGGCAGCCCCGGGTGGCGGTGCACAACACGGCGTACGTCATGTGGGCCTTCTCCTTCCTGCACCCGAACCTCTGGGCGGCCTGCGAGTACCTGGCGGCCGAGGACGAGGAGGAGGACCAGGCCGACGCCGACCGGGGCAGCGCGCAGGAGATCGCGCAGGAGGTGGCGGCGAACCTGCCGATGATGATCGCCACCCAGTGCGCCTTCCTCGATCCCGTCGTCGAGTTGTGAACCATCGCCACCGGCGAAATCGACGGCAGGCCCAAGAGAACTCCTTTCTCCACACGTGGCGGTTCGAGGGCCCCAAGGAGTTCCTGGGCAAGCTCGTCGAATTGGCCGGGACAACGGCCGGCGTCTATGCCGCAGCGGCGGTGAACAAGCACGGCGTACCGCTCGACCCGGCCAAGGTGACGTTCGCGGGCGTCGCATTCGGCTTCACTCTGGGCGCGGTGGCCAAGTCGGCTCTCGCGACCGCGTTCGACACCATTCGGGCCCGGACCACAACCCCGGGCGATTCGTCATCGGCGGCGGCGGCGGAGGTCCCCGCTCCCCGTTCACCGGGCGTGACCGGGCCCCGGACCGTGGGCCGGGCGGAGACCCTGGGCCAGCCACCGGTCCGGCTCGCGACGGACGTACCCCGACCACGCTCCGCCGGGCGACGGCGGTCGAGCCGGCGGACGTACGCCGGCCGTCACCGCGCCGACGGGGGCGTCACCATCGCCGGCCTGACGGCGGACCTGGAGTCGGTCATCGAGCTGATCGAGCGCAACCACCACCACCTCGTGGGGATCATCGACCGGCTGGCCCGCGACCACGCGACCCTCATGACGACGCTGGCCGGCGGCAATCCGACGTTGCTGCGCGTGGTGGACGGCCGGGTGACCGGAGCCCGTCGGGCGATCGAGGAGGCCTGCACCCTGCTCCGGGGCTCCCGGGACCAGCTACGCGGCTACCTCCGCACCATCTGAGGAACGGGTCAGGACTGTCCGCCGCCACTGTCGCCCCGGACGTAGACGCCCCGGCCCTGGTGACCCTCCACCAGCCCCTCGGCTCGCAGGACCAGCATGGCCGACCGGATGACCTGGGTCGACACCCCGTACTGCTTGCACAGCTCGGAGATGGACGGCAGCTTGTCGCCGGGCTTCAGCTCACCGGACCTGATCTGGTCGCGGACGTCGTTGGCGATGCGCTCGTAGAACGGCGTGACTGACATGGTGGTGCTCCCTCGTCGGCACCACCATCTGACCACCCCCACCTTGAGACATCAAGTTCTTGGGATACCAAGGGTTGCACTAGTGACACTAGGCATCATATGTTGAGCGAGAGGCGGCCCTCGTCGGCAAAACAGGGTGACCTCGCCCCGGGTGCCCCCACCCGGAACGTGTCGGGGCGGTGTGCCGGTGTTCAGTCGACCAGCCTGAGCACCGGCTGACACCGCCCCGACACCGGCCACAGCAGCGTCGCGACGAGCCACAAGGAGGGGAACATGACCCCAGAGACATCGACGGAGAACACACCGACAGCGGGTACGGCGTTGACAGCGGTCGAGCAGGTGGCCGGGGAACTGCGGGAGGCGGTCCTGACGGTGGCGGCGACCGGGGCGCTGCTGGAGCGGACCGGCCACGGGTGCGCCCACCCGGCGATCCGGCAGGCCACGCGCTGCGCCGAGGACGCCCTCGACCTGGCCGGCGAGGCCGAACGGATGCTCTCCGACGGGGTGCACCGACTGCGCGCCCACGCCGGCTACGAGCCGCCGGCCGGGATCGGCGCGCTGGTCGACGTGCTCGACAGCACCAGCAAGCAGTTCGACGCGGCGGCCGGTCGGGTCCGGACGTTCCCGGCCCGGATCGTCGCCGCCGGTCAGCAGCTCGCCGAGGCCGGGCATCCCGAGGAGGTCACCGCCGGGGTGGTCGAGAAGTGGGAGCAGGCGGCGGGCGAGCTGAGCCTGATGACCGCCAGCCTGTCGGCGGCGGCGGGCACGCTGGCCACGTACACCAGGGGTGTGTCCGGTGCCGGCACCGCGACCGCCTGAGCGGATTGCGCGCGGCGACCTGCACGCCGGCCGGGTCCGCGCGGCGCGCTTCGGCCGGCGGTGGCGCGGCCTCGACCCCGACGAGGTGTACGCGTACCTCGATCTGCTCGCCGACGAGATCGAACGACTGACCCGCGAGGTCGTCACCGCCCGCACCGAGACCAACCGGATCACCCGGGCGCTGCGCGCGTCGGCCACCGCGCACGGCCTCGGGTGCTGGCGCGGACCGGAGCCGCGACGGCGCGGGGACAACCGACGGCGGTACCGGTGAGCACGGCGCGGTGGGTGCTGCACCTGCCCACGACGGCCACCTCGGCCGAGGGTGTCCACCGGCTGGCCCAGGCGTTGCGCGACTCGCTGCGACACGTCTCGGCGCTCGACTTCGGCGAGCTGACGATCTCCACGGAGGACGACCAGTCGACCCGGCGGCGGGTCTGGTGTGACGCTCCGCTCGGCGGCGACCGACGATGTGCGCTCCGGACGAACCACCCCGGCCGATGTCCGGACCGATGAACCCGGCATCGGGCTGGCCTGGGGTTTCTATGCTGCCGGCGTGACCTACCCCCCGAATTACGGGATGCCCGGCCCGCCGCCGAAGCCCCGTGGACTCAACAAGACGACCCGAACCCTGATCATCGTGGCCGCCGTGGTGACGCTGCTCTGCTGCGGCGGGGTGGCCGGCGGCGGCTTCTGGATCTTCCGTACCGTCCAGACCAGCACCGCGCCGGCCCGGGACGTGGTCTCGGGGTACCTGGAGGACACCCGGTCGGGTGACTACCCCGCCGCCTACGAGCGGCTCTGCGAGCGGCTGCGCGGCGAGATGACCGAGGAGCAGTTCACCCGGCAGCGGTCGGCCGAGCCGCTGGGCGAGTACCGGATCACCAACACCTCGGTACGCACCGTGAACGGCACCTCCACCGGTGAGGTGACGGTCAGCACCGGAGGCGACAACCGGGTCTTCCAGGTGGTGAAGGAGAACGGCGCCTGGAAGGTGTGCAGCCAGTGAGCTGAGGCGGCAGCAGAGGCGTGTACCGACATCACGACCGCGCTGCCGGGCGGGTAGGGGACCGGGCCGGCTCCGCGGCGTCGGAGCCGGCCGGCGGCAGCCGGAACTCAGGCAGCCACCGGTCGCCGTTCCTCCACGCCGTCGACCCGGGCCCCGGCGCGGCGCGGCCACAACAGGGTGTCCAGCGCCCACCGGCCCGGCCCGAGGACGGCGATCAGGACGAACGACCAGCAGAAGAGGGCGGCCAGCTCGCCGCCGTTGCGCAGCGGCAGCAGCGCCTCGGGCTGGTGCACCACGAAGTACGCGTACGCCATCGAGCCGGACGCGAGCAGCGCGGCGGGGCGGGTGAAGAGACCGACGAGCACCAGCACCCCGCAGGCGAACTGGATCAACGCCGCCCACCAGCCTGGCCACTCGCCGATCGGCACCGAGGTGCCGGCGCCCCGGTTGCCGCCGAAGACGCCGAACAGCGACGCGGTGCCGTGGAAGAGGAAGAGCAGGCCGACGACCATGCGGAACAGGGACAGCGCCGGTTGGCCGAACCGGTCGAGGTTCATCTGACACCTCCATGACAGGGATTTGACCTGGAGTTGACAGAATGCCTCACTGATTTAACACCGTCGATTCAATCCCTCTTCGTGGGAACGCTCCCACGGCAGGCTGGGACGGGCCTGCGTGGTTAAGAAGGGGCCCCTGCTCTACCGGATGGGTTAACAGGGGGCCCTTCCTTGCACCTAGCTGGTGATGTCCTTGCGGGTGAAGCGCCAGAAGGCGAGACCCCAGAAGAGGGTGGCGTAGCTGATCGCCGAGATGGCGCCCCGGACCAGGTCGTCGGTCTGCACCGGAGTGGAGAGCAGCCCCAGCCAGGCGGTGCTGTAGTGGGTCGGCAGGAAGTCGCGTACCACGCCGAGCGCGGTGATCTGGTCCAGGATGCTGGACAGGATCCAGAGCAGCACCGCGCCGCCGACCGCGCCGAGCGCGGCGTCGGTGACCACGGAGAGCAGGAACGCCAGCCCGGCCACCGCCAGCAGGACGATCGCCAGGTACCCGAGCACGCCGAGCAGCCGCAGCACCCCCTCGCCCGGCTCGATCTGGGCGGCGACCGTGCTGCGCAGCGGCGACCAGCCGTAGCGCAGGGTGCCGGCGAGCAGCGCGGTGCCGGCGAGCAACAGCAGGGCCAGCGCCGAGTAGCTGAGCGCCACCAGCAGCTTGACCGCCAGCAGCCGGGCCCGGGGCACCGGGACCGCCAGCAGGTAGCGCAGGCTCCCCCAGCTCGCCTCGCTGGCCACGGTGTCCCCGCAGAACAGCGCCACCACCACGACCAGCAGGAACGACGCCGACACGAAGATCGAGAAGAGGGTGAAGTTCAGCCCGCCGGTGGTGGCCAGGTCGATCAGGCTGCCGAACTCACCCCCGCCGTTCTCCTCCTCGTTGTTCGTCTCGAACTGGAACGCGATCAGGATGATCAACGGCAGCAGGACCATGAACCCCAGCGCGAGCTGGGTCCGCCGCCGCGACGCCTGCCGGCGGAACTCCGCCCAGAACGGCAGGGTGGCCGACGGCCGGTAGCCCGCCGCCGCCCCGACCGGCGACCCGGCCGTACCCGCTGCGGCGGGGCGCGTACCGGCGCTCGACGACGACTCACCCATCACCGGTCTCCGCTTCCCCGAGAGTTCTCGCCGACCAGGGCGAGGAACGCGTCCTCCAGGCGGCGCCTCGGCACCACCCGGTCCACCCCGACCCCGGCCCGGACCAGTTCGGCCACCACCTCGCTGCGGGCGGTGCCGTTGGTGTCCACCACCAGGCCGCCCTCACCGTCGGGCAGCACCCGGACCCCCTCCAGGCGGTCCAGCACCTCCCGGGCGGCGTCCGGGTCGCTCACCTCGAACAGCACGCTCGGCGACTCGCCGACGATCTCCTCGACCGGCCCGGAGGCGACGATCCGTCCCTTGTTGACCACCACCGCGTGGGTGCAGGTCTGCTCCACCTCGGCGAGCAGGTGGCTGGAGACCAGCACCGCCCGCCCGTCGGTGGCGTACCGCTGGAGCACCCGGCGCATCTCGGCGATCTGCGGCGGGTCCAGCCCGTCGGTCGGTTCGTCGAGCACCAGCAGCTCCGGCAGCCCCAGCATGGCCTGGGCGATGGCGAGCCGCTGCCGCATCCCGTGGCTGTACTTGCGGGTCCTGCGGTGCACCGAGTCGCCCAGTCCGGCGATCTCCAGCGCCTGGTCGAAGTGCGCGTCCTCCCACGGCCGCCCGGTCGCCCGCCAGTACGCCCTGAGGTTGTCCAGCCCGGACAGGTGCGGCAGGA
Source organism: Micromonospora fluostatini (assembly GCF_050410825.1). NCBI lineage: Bacteria > Bacillati > Actinomycetota > Actinomycetes > Micromonosporales > Micromonosporaceae > Micromonospora > Micromonospora fluostatini. The sequence goes on along the minus strand of NZ_CP191251.1, from coordinate 6,466,840 downwards.
AGCCGGGTCCCTCCACGAGGGAACCGATCCGGGACAGCACCGGGGAACCGGGCACCAGCCGGTGCCCGAAGACGTAGATCTCCCCGGCGGTGGGTTGGGTCAGCCCCATCAGCACCCGCAACGTGGTGGTCTTGCCCGCCCCGTTCGGCCCGAGCAGGCCGACCACCTGCCCGGGGTGCACCTCGAAGTCGACGTTCGACACGGCGACGAAGCCGTCGGCGTACTCCTTGCGCAGGTTGCGTACGGCCAGCGGGGTGCCGGCGTACCCGGGATGGATCGAGCTGTCCTGGCGACGGTGCCGGCGGCGGACCACGGCGACGACCACGACGAGCCCGACCACGATCGCGGCGAGCAGCCCGACCAGGACCCAGCGCCACAGGGCGGCCTCGGTCGGGATCGGGTCCGCGGTGACCGTGGGCAGGCTCACCGGCGCGTCGCCGGCCGCCACGGTGTACACGGTCGGCGCGATCGGCGTGGTGTACGCCTGGTCGGAGGTGGCGACCACCAGCCGGAGCCGGTGCCCGGCCTCCACCCGGTGCACGATCGCCGGCAGGGTGACGGTGACCGGCTGGGCCGCGTCGACCGTCGCCGGCAGGCCGGTCAGCCGGACCGGGGCGACCAGCCCGCTGGGCAGGGTGGCCCCGCCCTCCGGGTCGACGTCGTAGAGCTTGACGAAGACGACCGCCTCGCCGGTGGCCGACGCGGCCCGGATCCGCACCGTCGGCGACCCGACCACGTCGACGGCCTCGGTCAGCGGCTCGGACTCGAACCGGGCGTGCTGCCCGGGGATGTCCCCGGCCACCCCGCCGAGCAGGGAACTCAGCGAGCCGGCGAAGGGCAGTGCGGAGATCGCGGCCGGGTTGCCGCCGGGCGGGTTGGCGACCGGCTGGGGCGGCCCGGCCAGCGCGACCTCGCGCCGGGCGTCCCCGGCCAGGCCGGGGTAGTCGGTGCGGCGGTACCCGGTCGCCACCAGGCCCCGGTCCATCGCGTCGAAGCCGGCGATCCGGGAGAAGGTGAAGTCGTCGCCCGGCGCGGCCCCCTCGCCCGCGACGTAGTGGTCGAGCCACTGCGCGGTCAGGAACTTCACCCGGTCGGAGTCGGAGCGCGGCCCCGATCCGCCGTCGTGCCCGCCGGTGAACCAGGCGACCCGGACCGGGGTGCCGTTCGCGGCGATCCCCCGGGCGTTGGCGTCCGCCTCGGCGAGCGGGAAGAGGGTGTCCGCCGCGCCCTGCACCAGCAGGGTGGGCGCCGCGATCCGGTCCAGCACCCCGGCCGGGCTGGACCGGCGCAGCAGGTCGACGGCGGCCTGGTCGGCCCGGCCGGTGGCGGCGATCCGCAGGTACGCGGCGCAGACGTCGGCGGCGAACCGGCCGCAGGACGGGTCACCGATGGCCCCGGTGGTCGGCGCGCCCGGTGCGGTGCCCGGCCCCTGGCCGGGCGCGGGGCTGGGCGGGCCGGCCGAGGCCGGCGCCCCCTCGGGCTGCTCGGCGGCGGTGTTGCCGGAGAGCCCGGCCGGGCCGGAGCCGGTGTTCCCGCCGCCGCCGAAGAAGATGCCGGCCCAGCCGGACTTGAAGACGCCCCGGGTGGCCTCCCCGCCGGTGCTCTCGGGCAGGAAGGAGCGGGCCAGGTCGTTCCAGGTGATCATGGGGACGATCGCGTCGACCCGCTGGTCCTGGGCGGCGAGCAGGAGAGCCAGGCCGCCGCCGTACGAGCCGCCGACCACGCCGACCCGGGGATCGCCCTCGGCGTCGGTCCGGATCTCCGGCCGGGCGGCCAGCCAGTCCAGCAGCCGCTGGCCGTCGCGGACCTCGTAGTCGGGGTCGTCCAGGTGGATCTGGCCGCCGCTGCGGCCGAAGCCCCGGGCGGTCCAGGCCAGCACGGCGTACCCGCGCCCGGCCAGGTCCTCGGCGTCGGCCCGGACCGACTCCTTGGTGCCGCCGAAGCCGTGCGCGAGCAGCACGGCGGGGACCTTCCGGTCGGCCGAGGCGCCGTCCGGCAGGTAGAACGTGGTGTCCAGGTCGACCGGCTCGTCGCCGTTCGGCCCGGAGCGCACGGTGAGCATCGCGGACTCGGTGCGGAAGCCCGGCCGGTCGGGCCAGACCGCCCAGACCACCAGCCCCGCCAGCAGGACGACGGCCACCGACGCGGCGACGGCCCGGCGGCCGGTGGGCAGGGCACGGCGGATCCGCGCAGCCGGAAGCGGCGATCTCATTCGGCACACGGTACGGCCCGGATCCTGAGCATTGGCTGAGATCCGCCGTACGTCCGTCCTGATCGGCCGATCGTCAGCCGCAAGAGGTCGTCCGCACAACGTCGGCCGGCGTTGCCTCGCGTGAATTCGGATCACGTGAATTCACGCCTTGGGGTTAATAACCGACCTGATCATGTCATGTCACCCCGACAACAGTACGCACCGTGTCCGGTGCACCCTCTTCGCGTGACATCACTCGAAGTGACGCAAAACTGACCGTGGCAGACCCCTACCAGGGCATCTCCCGTCGATTAGGTTTCCGGTCCGGCGCACGGGACCGAAGCTGTCACACCGTCCCCCGTACCCGAGCGCCGACGCCGGATGGAGACCACCATGACCGTTCCCGCTCCGCGGGTCCGTCCCCGGCCCCGGACACCGGGCCGCCTGTTGCCGCTGCTACTCGCCACCGCGCTGCTCCTGCCGGTGGCGTTCCTCGTCGTACGGGCCCACCGGCTGGTCGACGCCGACCGTTCGATGGCCGAACGGGAGCGCCTCGGCGTCGAGTACCTGCGCGCCCTCGGCCCGGTCACCGACGCACTGGTGGAGGCGCAGACGGCCGCGGTCGCCGGACGGCCGACGTCCCGGGACGCCCTGGACCGGGCGGTGGAGGAGGCCGCGGCCGTCGACGCCCGGATCGGCGCCGAACTGCGCAGCACCGAGCGGTGGGCCGGGCTGCGCGCCAAGCTGGAGGGGCTGCCCGACCGGTCGCTGACCGAACCGGAGGCCGCCTTCACCGCGTACGGCGAGGCCACCGACCTGCTGCTGGCGCTGCACGGCAAGATCCGGGAGACCTCCGGCCTGATCCGGGACCCCGGCTCCGACTCGTACTTCCTCCAGGACGGCGTCGGTGAGGAGATGCCGGAGGCGATGGTGGCCGCCGGCCGCCTCACCGACCTGGCGGTACTGATGGAGCAGCGGCCGGCCGCCGAGCGGGTCCGTTCCCTGGGTGAGCTGGCCACCCTCCGCTTCGCCGCCCTCCAGCCCGCGAACGACCTGGTCAGCAACCTCCAGTCGGCGGTGGACAGCTCGGAGAGCACCGACCTCGGCGCGAGCGTGCTCACCCCGCTCGACACGTACCAGCGGGCCGTCGAGGCGATGGCGGCGGTCTCCCAGCCGGCCGGGCGGGCGCAGACCGTGGACGCGGTCCGGCTCGCCGCCGTCCGGTCCCAGGCGCAGAACGCCGCCAACCTGCTCCAGCCGGTCATCCTCGACGAACTCGACCGGCTGCTGCGGGACCGGGTCGAGCAGTTCGACCGGGACGTCGCCCTGAACGTCGCGGCCGGCGGGGTCGCCGGGCTGCTCCTGCTGGTCCTCGCCGGGAGCGGCTGGGTGTCCCGTCGGCGAGACACCCCGACCGGCGGGGACGCCGAACTCGTCGGGCCGGACGGGGCGGCCGGGGCCGGCCGGTGGGAGCCGCCGACCGTGCCGCAGCCCGGCCGCGCGCCCGCCGCGCCGGCACCGGTGCTCCAGCCGGTGGGCCCGGGGCGGGAACCCGACCGGTGGAGGCCCTTCGATGCTGCTCGGTAGGCTCCGGATCCGGGGCAAGCTCGCCCTGCTGGTGACCATCCCGCTGCTCTGCATGGCCGGGCTCACCGTGCCGGTGGTCTGGGAACGGGCCTCGGTGGCGCAGCGGGCCGACGAGATCGCCCGTACCGTCCACGTCGCCGGCCGGGTCGGCACGCTGCTGCAACACCTCCAGCGGGAGCGGCTGCTCGCCGTCGGCCTGCTGCTCGGTCAGGTCGAGCGCACCGACCTGGTGCAGCAGATCGCCGAGGTGGACGACCGGATCGCCGACCTGCGCGCCGACCTCGGCACCGACCTGCCGGCCCAGGTCGGCACCGCCCTCGACGGCACCCGGACGCTGGCCGAGCTGCGCACGGCGGTCCTGGCCGGGCAGGCCGCCCCGGAGCAGATCCTGGGCGGGTACGGGCCGGTGCACACCGCCCTGATCGACTCGCTGCGGCTGCGCTTCGACGTGGACACCCGTACCTCCGCCGGACGGCAGGTGCTGGCGCTGGACGGCATGCTGCGGACCGGTGAGGGGATGAGCGCCGGGGCCACCCTGATCGTGCTGGTCGCCGCCCAGCCCACCGACCAGCTCGCCACCGCCTACGTGGCGAACATGGCCACCCTGAACACGGAGAGCGTGCGGTTCAGCAGTCTGATCACGCCCGAGCAGCTCGCCCTGGTGGACCTGGAGGCCGCCGCGGTGACCGCCCGGACCAACCCGGACTTCCTCGTGCAGTCGGGCCTCGACCCGGTGGCGGCGACCGCCGGGCTGGAGGTGGAGTCGCTCTACCCGGCCGTCTCCTCGATGATCACCCTGGGCCAGTTCGTCGAGAAGAAGCTGGTCGCCGACGTCACCGCCGAGGTGCGCGCCGACCGCACCGCGGCCCTGTCCGCCGCGTACTGGGTGAGCGCCCTGGTGGTCACCATCCTGGTCGTCGTCGTGCTGCTCGCCCTCGCGGTGGGCCGGGCGGTGGCCCGGCCGCTGACCCGGCTCACCCGCTCCGCCGACCGGGTCGCCCGGGTCGCCGAGTCCGAGCTGGTCCGGGTCGCCGACGACGAGTCCGACACCGCCCAGCCGGTACGCCTCGACCCGGTCGACATCCGGGCCCGCGACGAGATCGGTGACCTGGCCCGCGCCTTCGAACGGGTCCAGAACACCGCCGCCGGGCTGGTGGAACGGCAGGTGGCCAGCCGACGCAACGTGGCCCAGATGTTCGGCCACGTCGGCCGGCGTACGCAGAACCTGGTGGGCCGGCAACTCGCCCTGATCGACCGGCTGGAACGGCAGGAGACCGACCCGGGCCGGCTGGAGCAGATGTACCGGCTCGACCACATCTCCAGCCGGTTGCGCCGTAACGCGGGCAGCCTGGTGGTGCTCTCCGGGGCCAAGGGCGACGACGCGCACGTGGCACCGGTGCCACTGGCCGACGCGGTCCGCCTCGCGCTCGGTGAGATCGAGGACTACACCCGGGTCGACGTGCAGGTGCCGGCCGGCGTCTCGGCCGCGCCGGCGGTCATCGGCGACCTGGTGCTGACCCTCGCCGAGCTGATGGAGAACGCCACCGTCTTCTCCCCGCCGCACACCCGGGTGGTGGTCACCGGGGTGCTCACCGAGGACGGCGCCACGCTGTCCGTGGTGGACCACGGCATCGGCATGAGCGAGGATCGGCTGGCCGAGGAGAACGCCCGACTCACCCGCCGGGAGCGGCTCGACCTCGCCCCGACCGAGGTGCTCGGCCTCTTCGTGGTGGGTCGGCTGGCCCGCCGGCACGGCTGGCTGGTCTCGCTGGCCGGGACCGCCGCGGGCGGGGTCACCGCCACCATCCGGATCCCCCGGTCCTGCCTGGTGGTCGGCCCGGCGGAGCGGACCGACGCCGTGGTCGCGCGGGCCGCCCTGCCCAGCCGGGACCGCCCCGGGCCGAGTGGCCCCTCCCGCCGGCGGCCCGACACCCCGCCCCGGACCGGTCGGGCGTTGGCCGTGGTCGGCGCGGGCCCGGCCCGGCCGGTGCTGGACCCGGCGGCGCTGCCCGACTTCGACCCGACGCTGCTCACCCGGGCGACCGAGAGCATGGAGACCGGCGACTCCTGGGACGCCTTCGGCGCCGCGCCGGCCACCGACCCCGCCGCCCCGCCGGGCACGCCCCCGACGCCCGGTACCGCCCCGGCCGTCGCCGAGCCGGTGCGGGCGAAGGTGCTCCAGATCGCCCCGGCGCCGGGGAGCCGGCCCGGCCGGATGCCCGGGATCCGGCAGCGGGTCCCCGGGGCCAGCCTGCCCCGGACCGCCCCGGTGGTCGCCCCGGTGGACGCCACCGGCGCGGACCCGGCCGCCGCCCGCGCGCTCGTCGAGCAGTTCGAGTCCGGGGTACGCCGGGCGGAGCAGGTCCGGCCGGAGGACGCCCCGCCCCTGCCGGCGGCGACCCCCGCCGTCCGGCCGGAGGCCGCCCCCCGTCCCGTCACGATGGTGCCGGCGGCCGGCCAGCCGGAGGCCGCCCCGCGTCCCGTCACGGTGGTGCCGGCGGCCGGGCGGACGAAGCTGACCCGGCGGGTGCCGGGGGCCAACCTGACCGTCCCGCCGCCCCGGCAACCCCCCGCCCAGCACCCCGGCGACCCGGCCGAGGTCCGCGATCTCATCAACGCGTTCGAGACCGGCGTCGCCCGGGCTCTGCGCGAAGTCCGTCCCGACCGCCGCACTGAAGAAGGAACGACACGGTGACCAGCCCGCACGTACACGAGAACGTCGACCACCAGAGTCATCCCGCCGGCGACCTGAGCCCTGAGGCGCGCACCTTCAACTGGCTGCTGGACTCCTTCACCTCCAGCACGGCCGGGGTGCTGGAGGCGATCGCGGTCTCCTCCGACGGGTTGCTGATGGCCATGTCGGCCATCAAGGACCGCTCCAACGCCGAACGCCTCGCCGCCGTGGTCTCCGGCATGACCAGCCTCGCCGGCGGCGCGGCGAGCTGGTACGCGCTGGGCGGGCTGAACCGGGTCATCGTGGACATGGCCGAGGGGTACCTGCTGATCAGCGCGATCAGCAGCGGCTCGGTGCTCGGCGTGGTCGCCGACCGGTCGGCGAACCTCGGCACCGTGGCGTACGAGATGACGCTCTTCGCCGGCCGGGCCGGCAGCGCGCTCAGCCCGCGCCTGATCGCCGAGTTGAAGAACGCCGTCCAGCAGTGACCGTGGATCCCGCCGGCGAGGAGACGGACGCCGAACCGACGTTCCGGATCCGGCCGTACCTGCGGGCCCCGTCCCCGCTCCCCGACCAGACACCGGCGCCCGCGCCGGAGAGCGAGCCGGCCCGGCCGGCCGAGCTGCGCCCCTTCGTGCTCACCGCCGGGCGGGTCACCGGGGCCGACCCGGCGATCGGGCTGGAGACCCAGGTGACCGCCCGCGCGCCGGGCACGACCTGGGGCGTCGACCCGGTCGCGCGGCTCACCCCGGAACTCCAGGCGATCGTCGCGCTCTGCGTCGAACCGCTCTCGGTCGCGGAGATCTCCGCCCGGACCCGGATGCACCTCGGCGTCACCCGGGTCCTGGTCGGTGACCTGCGCGCCTCCGGCCACCTTGATGTGCACGTCAGTGACGTCGTGGACGCCCACGACCCCGACCTCATCCTGCGAGTGATTGATGGACTCCGTGCGATCTCCTGAATGGCCGGTCCCGCCGCAGGGCGGACTCGCCGCCAACAGCGCCCCCGGCCGGTACGCCCTCGCGGCCGCTCCGGTCACCGGCCGGGCCGTCGCCCCCGTCCCGGACACCCAGCCGCACCGGCCGCCGGGCACGACGGGCGCACTGGCCGGCCGGCGGAACGGCAGGGCACCGATCCCGGTCAAGATCGTGGTGGCCGGCGGGTTCGGGGTGGGCAAGACCACCACGGTCGGTGCCATCTCCGAGATCGTCCCGCTCACCACCGAGGCGGTGATGACCAGCGCCGGCATCGGCATCGACGAGCCCGGCGCCGACTCGGAGAAGACCACCACCACGGTGGCGATGGACTTCGGCTGCGTCACCATCGACCAGAGCCTGAAGCTGTACCTGTTCGGCACGCCCGGTCAGGCCCGGTTCGGCTTCATGTGGGACGACCTGTCCCGGGGTGCGCTGGGCGCGCTGGTGGTCGTCGACAGCGCCCGGCTCGACGACTGCTACCCGGCGATCGACTACTTCGAGCGGGCCGGGTTGCCGTTCGTCGTCGGGGTGAACGCCTTCAACGGCCGGCTGGCCCACGACCTCGACTCGATCCGCTGGGCGCTGGCCATCGGTGAACAGGTACCCCTGGTGGAGTTCGACGCCCGGGAACGGCTCTCGGTGCGGGACGCCCTGCTGGTCGTCCTGGACCGCGCGCTGGACCGGGCCACCCGGGACGGGAGGGCCTAGGCCGGAACCGGCCGGGCCCGTCGTGAAGGAGGCGACGGTATGCGAGGCGATCTGGACGAGACACTGGCCCGGATGGCCCGACGGGAGGAGGCGTTGCGGCGGGCCGCCGATCCGGGCAGCCGCAACGCCGGCCCGCGCCCGGAGGCGGGTACGGGTGGTCCCGGCGGTGCGAACCGCAGCGGCCTGGCGGGCGCCGGGGCCGGGCAGCGGCCGGCCCCCGCCGGTGTCGACGGCACCGACCGGGCCGGCCCGTCCGGGGCGGACGCCACCGGCCCCGACGCCCGCCCCGACGACGTTGCGCCGGACCGGCGCGACCCGGCCGGGACCGGTGCTGCGGACCGGCCGCGCCCGGCCGACGCCGGCCCGCAGCGGCCGGCCCCCGCCGGGGGCGCGCCGCGACCGCGCGTCGACCCGGACCGGCCCGGCACGGGCGGCGGCGGTCTCCCACGGCGGATCCGGGAGAGCGGCCCGGAGACCGTCCGGGGCACCGCGAGCGCCACCGACCGCCGCCCGGGCGCGTCGGCCGGCGTCGCCGCCGGGATCACCCGCGCCGTCGGCCCGGCGGGCACGGACCCGGTGCGCGCGGTCGCCGAGGCGGTCCGCCGGGTGGTCGCCGAGCATCCCGGCGTCGCGGTGACGCTGCGGGTGGAGCACGACGGGCAGGCGTACCCGCTGCGGGTGGGCTGGTCCGCCGGGACGGTGACGGTCCGCGCGGAGGCCGAGGCGGTCCCCCCGCCGGTCCGGCCGATGTCGGTGCGGACCGTGCCGGAGTGGCCGACCGGACCGGACGGGACGAACCCGGACCCGGCGGCCCGGCTGGCCGAGATGATCCGGCGCGACCCGTCCCTGCTGCACGGTGACCCGACCCCGTGACGAGGCAGGACGTGCTTCCGGCGGCTACTGTCGGGCGGTGGCGCAACCCGACCTGACCCTGACCGCGAGCCTGCGACCGGCGGCGCTGGACGCCCGCCGGGGCATCGTCCGACTGCACCCCGAGGTCCTGACCGCGCTGGCGCTGCGGCCCGGCGACCCGGTCCGGCTGGCCGGCCGGCGCACGACCGCCGGCATCGCGGCGCGAGCCGAACCGACCGCCAGCCCGGCCCTGCTCTACGCCGACGACCTGATCCTGGGCAACCTCGGGGTCCGGGACGGCGGGCAGGTGACCGTGAGCCCGCTGCCGGTGACCGCCGCCCGGCGGGTGACGGTCACCGGCCCGGCCGAGATCGTCGCGGTGGTCTCCCCGGAGATGCTCCGGCTGGCCCTGCTCGGCAAGGTGGTCACCGCCGGCGACGACGTCTCGCTGCTGCCGCAGGACGTGCTGCCGGACGCCTCGGCCCGCACGCTGGTCGAGGCCGCCCGGCGCAGCCTGTCCAACACCGTCGGGTACGCCTGGACCAGCACCCTGCTCACCGTGGTCGCCGCCGAGCCGGAGACCGGTTCGCTGGTCACCATGGACACCGTGGTCGGCTGGGAACACGGCCAGGTCACCCACGGGCCCACCGGCCCGGCACCGGGCGCTTCGGCGCGGATCGGTGGGCGGGGCGGGCCGACCGGTGGCCGCCCCGGCGGACCGGTTGCCGGGGCCACGGCCGGGCCGGGCCGGTACGCCCCGACGGAGCCGGACGGCGGGCCGGACGCGGCGGCGGAGTGGACGCCCTCCGTCGACGACCTCCCCGGGCTGCGGGCCCAGGCCGAGCAGCTCACCGAACTGCTGGACCTCGGGTTCCACCACCGGGAGGTGCTCGGCCGGCTGGGCACCACGGTCTCGCTCGGCGTGCTGCTCAGCGGGCCGGCCGGGTCCGGCAAGTCCGCGCTGGTGCGGGCGGTCGCCGCCGGGGTCCGGGCCCGGGTCCGCCCGGTCTGGGCCCCCGAGGTCGCCGCGCTGAGCAACCAGGCCGCGGCGGAACGGCTGCGCGCGGTCGTCGCCGAGGTCACCGCCGACGGGCCGGCGGTGCTGCTGGTCACCGACGTGGAGGCGCTGGCCCCGGCGGACGAGCCGGGACCGGTGGCCACCGTGTTCCGGCAGATGCTCACCGACCTGCTCCGCTCCGGCGTGGCGGTGGTCTGCACCACCGGGCGGCCGGAGGCCGTCGACCCGGCGCTGCGCGCCCCGGACCTGCTCTCGCTGCGGATCACCGTGCCGCTGCCGGACGCCGCGCTGCGCCGCGAGCAGTTGGCCGTGCTGACCCGGCAGGTGCCGCTCGCCGACGACGTCCGGCTGGACGAGGTCGCCGGGCGTACCCCGGGCTTCGTCGCCGCCGACCTGGCCGCGCTGGTCCGTGAGGCCGGGGTGCGGGCGGCGCTGCGGCAGAAGACCGAGGCCACCCCGACGGTGGCGATGGCCGACTTCACCGCCGCGCTGGAGGTGGTCCGCCCCACCACGATGGCCTCCTCGACGCTGGAGGTCGCCAAGGTCACCCTGGACGACGTCGGTGACCTGGTGGAGGTGAAGCAGACGCTGACCGAGTCGGTGCTCTGGCCGCTGACCTACCCGGACACCTTCGCCCGGCTCGGCGTGCAGCCGCCCCGGGGGGTGCTGCTCTACGGCCCGCCCGGCTGCGGCAAGACGTTCCTGGTCACCGCGCTGGCCGGCACGGGTCGGGCGAACGTGCTCTCGGTGAAGGGCGCGGAGCTGCTGTCGAAGTGGGTCGGCGAGAGCGAGCGGGCGGTCCGGGAACTGTTCCGCCGGGCCCGGGAGGCCGCCCCCACCCTGGTCTTCCTGGACGAGGTGGACGCCCTCGCCCCGACCCGGGGTCAGGCCACCGACGGGGGCACCACCGACCGGGTGGTCGCCGCCCTGCTCACCGAGCTGGACGGGGTGGAGTCGCTGCGCAACGTGGTGGTGATCGGGGCGACCAACCGCCCGGACCTGATCGACCCGGCCCTGCTGCGCCCCGGCCGGCTGGAGCGGCTGGTCTACGTGCCACCGCCGGACGCCGAGGCCCGCACGGAGATCCTCAAGGCCGCGTCGCGCAACGTCCCGCTGGCCGACGACGTCGAGCTGCCCGCGCTCGCCGAGGAGCTGGACGGCTTCTCGGCGGCGGACTGCGCGGCGCTGGTCCGGGAGTCGGCACTGGCCGCGATGCGGGAGTCGCTGACCGCCGCCACGGTCACCGCCGAGCACGTCGCCACGGCCCGTCGCCGGGTCCGCCCGTCCCTGGACCCGGACCAGGTCGCCTGGCTGGCCGCGTACGCGGAGAAGCACGCTCCCTGACCTGGGCATGTCGTACCCGGCGGTTACCGTCCCCGCCATGATGGAACGACCCACGCTGCGGTGGCGACGCGCCGCCGAGGAGCAGGCCGTCGCGGTCTCCGCCGGCCTGCTCACCCCCGAGAAGGCGTACGCCGGGCGGCTCTGGCCGGCGGAGTTCGTGGCCGCCGCCGACGCCACGCTGACCCGGTTCGACGCCGACCTGCGGACGCTCGACCCGGCCTCCGACGAGCAGGCCTGGGCGGCCGTCGAGCGGGTGGTGACCGCCCTCAACGACGTCAACGACGAGCACGGGCGGATCGAGACCAGCGAGCGGGAGGCGTTCGCCGAGTACATCGACGCCGCCCTGCACGAGGCCGGGGTCGACGTGGCGGCGCTCACCGCACGGCGCGACCTCGACCGGTCGGAGCTGACCGACCAGTGGCGGGACTGGTAGGCGGTCCCGCCCACCGGGCCCCGAGGAGACACCTCCGGGTCCGTCGGCAGTTTCGCCGGCCGCCCGCCGGCCGCCCGTCCGCAGGGCAGCGGGACCGGTGTCAGGCCTGCGGGGTGTCCAGGGAGATCTCGGCGACCACCCGGTCGCCGTCCTCACGGATCTTCGCGCCGAGCTTGCGCAGGACCGACAGCGCACCGGCGTTCCGCGCGGTGGTCTGCGCCACGACGGTGTGCATCCCCACCGCGGCGGCGGCGTTCAGCAGTTCCCGCAACGCCGCCGCGCCGAGCCCCTGACCACGCGCGGACCGGCCCAGCCACATGCCGGCCTCCACCGTGCCGGGCTCGTCCCGCCGCGCCATCCGGACCATCCCGACGACCTCGTCACCGACGAGGATCGCGTACATCTGGGTCCCGGTGGGGCCGGGCAGCCCGCCGAAGCTGTCCCGGTGGAACGCCCGGAACGCCTCCCGCCGGGCGTGCGACCACCCGGCGGGCGCGTCGACCGGGGGCATGACGTCGTCCGGCTCCGCTTCGGCGACCGCCACCGAGAGCAGGGGCTCCAGGTTCCGCTCGTCCACCGGCTCCAGCCGGACCGCACCCGCCACGTGCCGCAGTCTGCCCGCCGGGCCGGCCACCGTCCACCCCAATGCCGGGCGTCTGCCGGTCCGGTCGGGCGTTACGGCCGGTCGGCCCAGCCGTGTTCCACCTCACCAAGGGCTGTCAAAAGCCGAAACACCGATTAACCTACTTACCCGCTAGACAATATCGGGAGTCATGCCCTCCCCGGAAACAAGCCGACAGGGACCCAACGTGATCGAACTGGACGGACTACGCCGGACGTACCGCGCCAAGGGGCGCTCGGTCGTCGCTGTCGACGGCGTCAGCCTCTCCGTCCGCGCCGGTGAGGTCTTCGGCGTGGTGGGCCGCAGCGGAGCTGGCAAGAGTACCCTCCTGCGCTGCGTCAACCTGCTCGAACGGCCGGATGAGGGCAGCGTCACGGTCGACGGGGTCGAGCTGACCGCGCTGGGCGGGGCCCGGCTGCGCGCCGCCCGGCAGCGCACCGGCATGGTGCACCAGCACTTCGCGCTGCTCAGCTCCCGTACCGCCGCCGGGAACGTCGCCTTCGCGCTGGAGGTGATGGGGGTACCCCGCGCCGAGCGCGGCCGGCGGGTCGCCGAGCTGCTCGACCTGGTCGGGCTGACCGACCGGGCCGACGCGTACCCGGCGCAGCTCTCCGGCGGGCAGAAGCAGCGGGTGGGCATCGCCCGCGCGCTGGCCGGACGGCCCAAGGTGCTCCTCTCCGACGAGGCCACCTCGGCGCTCGACCCGGAGACCACCCGGTCGATCCTCGGCCTGCTCCGCGACCTCAACCAGCGTCTCGGGCTGACCATCCTGCTGATCACCCACGAGATGGACGTGGTGAAGCGGCTCTGCGACTCGGTGGCGGTGATGCGCGACGGCCGGATCACCGAGTCCGGGCCGGTCACCGAGCTGATCGCCCGCCCCGGCTCGGAGCTGGCCGCCGAGCTGTTCCCGCTCGGTCCGCCGCCGGCGCTGCCGGACACCACCGTCGTCGACGTGACGGTCACCGGGTCGGGCAGTTCCTTCGTCGCCGACCTCGCCCGCCGCTTCGACCTGGACGTGCAGATCGTCAACGGCACCGTGGAGCAGCTCGCCGGTGGACGCGCCGGGCGGCTGCGCCTGGCCCTGCCCGGAGACGCCGAGCGGACCGCACCGGCCGTCGCCCACCTGCGCGCGGCCGGACTCACCGTGGAGGTGCCGGCATGATCGCCGACGACCTGGTCGAGCTGCTCTGGCAGGGGCTGCGCGAGACCGCGTACATGGTGGGGGTGGCGTCCCTGCTCGCGGCGGTCGGCGGGCTGCTGGTCGGCGTCGCCCTGGTGCTCACCGGGCCGGGCGGCCTGCTGCCGGCGCGGCCGGTGAACGCCCTGCTCGGCCTGGTGGTCAACATCGGCCGTTCACTGCCGTTCATCATCCTGCTGGTCGCGATCATCCCGTTCACCCGGGCGGTGGTCGGCACCACCATCGGCACCACGGCGGCCATCGTGCCGCTGACGGTCAGCGCGATCCCGTTCTACGCCCGGATCGTGGAGACCGCGCTGCGCGAGGTCGACCGGGACGTCATCGCCGCCGCCCACGCGATGGGCGCCAACCGGCGGCAGATCGTCGGGAAGGTGCTGCTCCGCGAGGCCCGGCCCGGCCTGGTCGCCGGGCTCACCCTCACCGTGGTCGCGCTGATCGGCTACTCGGCGATGGCCGGGGTGATCGGCGGGGGCGGCCTCGGCGACCTCGCCCTGCGCTACGGCTACCAGCGTTTCGAGAACGACATCATGATCGCCACGGTGGTGCTCCTGGTGGCGTTCGTCCAACTCGTCCAGATGGTGGGTGACGTGATCACCCGCCGGCTGGCGCACCGATAACCAGAAGGAAGGCATCCATCGTGCGACGCATCACCGCAGTACTCGCCGCGACCGCGCTCGTCCTGGGCCTCGCCGCCTGCGGGTCCGACACCGACGAGAGCGGCGCCGCCGCCTCGCCCGACGCCACGCTCAAGGTCGGGGTCAGCCCGGTGCCGCACGGCGAGATCCTCACCTACATCAAGGACAACCTGGCCGAGCAGGCCGGGCTGAAGCTGGAGATCGTCGAGTTCACCGACTACGTCCAGCCGAACCGGGCGCTGGAGGAGAAGCAGCTCGACGCCAACTACTTCCAGACCGTGCCGTACCTGGAGACCGAGAAGCAGGCCAAGGGGTACAGGTTCACCGCGCTCTCCCCGGTGCACATCGAGCCGCTCGGCCTGTACTCGAAGAAGGTCACCTCCCTGGAGGCGCTGCCGGAGAAGGCCGTGGTGGCGATCCCGAACGACCCGACCAACTCCGGCCGGGCGCTGAACCTGCTCGCCCAGCACGGCGTCATCACGCTGAAGGAGGGGGCGGGAACCTCCGCCACCCAGCGGGACGTCGCCGACAACCCGAAGCAGCTCCAGTTCCGGGAGCTGGAGGCGGCCCAGCTTCCGCGCAGCCTCGACGACACCGACGCCTCGGTGATCAACGGCAACTACGCCATCGAGTCCGGCCTGAAGCCGGCCACCGACGCGCTCGCGCTGGAGAAGGCCGAGAACAACCCGAACGCCAACCTGGTGGTGGTCCGCGACGGCGAGCAGAACGACCCGCGCGTGGTGAAGCTGGAGGAGCTGCTGCACTCCGCCGAGGTCAAGAGGTTCATCGAGGAGAAGTACCAGGGCTCGGTCCTGCCCGCGTTCTGATCCCGACCGAGCCGGCCCGGTCCACCCGGGCCGGCTCGGGGGACGCCGTCACCCGGTCGGTGGGAACTCGCAGAGCACCGCCGACGCGTCGTCGGAGCGCTTGTGCCGGCGGAGCCGCTCCGGATGGTCCCGCTCGGCGGCCCGGACCCGGTCGATGAGCGCGCCCGGCCCGTCCCGGGTGACCAGGTCCAGCAACCCGGCCCAGTCGACGAGCCCGAACTGCTCCACCGCGCTGGAGGCGCCGTCGCTGAGCAGCACGGCCCGCCGTACCGCGCCGGGGCCGTGCAGCGGAAGGGTGCCGGTCACCGCGTGGTACGCGGCGTCCGGGTCGGCGGCGGCCACCCAGTACCCGTGTGTCCGGTTCATCCGCTCCCGCTGGACACCCACCGCCCGCCGGAACCGGGTGGCCTCGTCCCCCACGCCGGCCGGCACGGTCTCGGCGATCCGGCGCAGGTCGGCGAGCGCGTCGGCCAGCCGGTCGTCGGTCACCACCCGGACCTGCCCGCCCGCCTCCAGCACCAGCGGGCTGTCGCAGAGCACCAGGTGGTCCACCTGGCCGGGGCCGCAACGGAGCAGGCAGACCGTCGCGGACGGGGTGCCCGGATGGTCGAGGTCGCACTGCCCGCCGTGGTCGGCCCGGACCGCGAGGATCGCCGCGGCCAGGTTGCTCATCAGCGTCGCCGCCGGCCGGGCCGCCGCGGCCAGCCCGATCCGGGCCGCGAGGTGCCGGACGTACCACTGCGGGCCGTGGACGCACCCGGTCTCGAAACCCTCCGGTACGGTCGCCCCGTCGAGGACCCCGACCAGCGGGCCGAACTGGAACACCAGGTCCTCGTTGACCGGCCGGCCCGGGGCCGGCGCGGAGGCGGAGCGTACCCGCATCACGGGGGTGTCCACGACGGCCCGCACCGGACGCGCGGCCCCCGCCGCACCCGTCGCCGGGCGTCCCCGGTCGCCCGCAGCCGCCATCCCCCGTCGCCTCCCCACGCTCGCACCCGTCACCGCCGCCGGACCGGACCCGCCTACCCGGTCCGTCCGACCCCATGCCCGCACCGCCAACTCCGGTGCGGGACCGCCGGCGGTCAGCGCCGGCGGTTGCGGGCGCGCGAGGAGCGCAGCCGGCGGAGCCGGCCGATCAGCAGCGGCTCGGCGGCGAGCGCGGCCGGATTGTCCAACAGGGCGTTCAGCAACTGGTAGTAGCGGGTCGCGGAGAGCCCGAAGGTGTCCCGGATCGCCTGTTCCTTGGCCCCGGCGTGCCGCCACCACTGCTGCTCGAAGGCGAGGATGCCGCGCTCCCGCTCGGTCAGCCCCGCCCCCGGCGCGGACGCCCCGGCGGTTCCGTCCCCGGCCGGCTCGCTTTCGGCCGGCTCGGTCCCGGCTGCGGGTGCGGTACGCGGTGGCGCGACCTGTTCCGTCTCGGGTGCGGTACGCGGCGGCGGGACGCTGATTCCGGTGGTGGGAGCGGCGTCGGGCTGCTGCATGGCGCTCCTCGCTCGGACGCGGCGGCACGGCGGGGCCGACCGGGGATGACCAGCGTAACCAGGCCCGACGCGGGACGCATCCGTCGCCGTGGTGGCTGACGTCACCGCCGGGTACGGCGACGGGCCCCGGTCGGTACCGGGGCCCGTCGGTGGCCGGTGCCGGGGCGCGTCAGGAGATGTCCCGTCGCCGCATCGCCCAGACCGCCGCGCCGAGCACCAGCACCACGCCGGCGCCGAAGAGCACCGCCGACTGCCCCCACGTCACGTCGTAGGTGGCCGGCTGGCACTGCCCGCTGAAGTCGCTGACACAGCTCCGCCACTCCTGGAGGGTGACCTTCTGCTGCATCCAGGCCAGGGCGTACGTCGGCATCAGCCAGCGCTCGACGAAGGCCACGTTGGCCATGGAGAGCAGGATGCCGACGCCGAACTGGCCCACCACCGCCAGCGCGATCGCGCCACCGAGCGCCATGGCGGTGTGCCGGCCCAGCGAGGCCAGCCCGAACCCGACCACCGCCACGGTCAGCACCAACGCCAGCCCGCGCAGCCCGGTCAGGGCGAACGACTCCCAGACCCCGGGGGTCATCCGCTCGGTGCTGCCCCGCAGGACGGCGGTGAGCCACAGCCCCCCGGTCCAGAGCAACCCGGCGGAGACGGTCACCGCGACCAGTCCGGTGACCAGCGCCGCCAGCTTGGTCAGCAGCACCCTCACCCGTCGGGGCCGCCAGAGCAGCAGGTTCATCATGCCGCCGGTGCTCCACTCCGCCCCGACGAAGCTGGCGCCGACGACGAACGCGATCAGGGCCAGCACCGCGGTGAACGCGACCAGCATCTCCTCGAAGCCGTTCCGGAAGTCGAAGGTGGCGGGGAGGAACCACTCCGCCTCGATCTGGTCGCGCGGCGGCGGCACGATCTCCGCACAGTCCGTCGGGTACCGGCCGTCGTCCGTCACCCCGGCGGCCCGGTCCCGCTCGCAACTGGCCCGTTCCCGCTCGGCCCAGCGCACCTGCTCCTGGTGCTGCTGGTCGGCCTGCCGCTCGGCCGCCGCCCACTGCTCCGGGCCGATCTTCTCGTTGGTGGCGAAGAGGCCGGCCACCACCAGCGCGAGGACCAGCAGGCCCAGCAGGGTCATGTAGCGGGTGAAGCGCCGCTTGACGAGCCGGCGCAGCTCCGTACGGTAGAGGCTCACGCGCCCCACCCTCCTCCGGTGGTCTCGGGCCGGGCCGCCCCGCCCACCCGGGCGGACTCGTCGACCTGGCGGTGCTGGCCCGGTACGGGTGCGGTGGCGGTGAGTTCGAGGAAGACGCTCTCCAGGTCCACGGCGACCGGGGCAAGTTCGCTGACGTACAGGCCGTGCTCGGCGAGCAGCCGACTGACCACGGCCGGCTTGTCGACGTCGGCGAGCATCAGGTGGTCGGGGTACGGGGTCACCTGGAGCCCGGCCCGGGTGAGGGCGTCGGCGGCGGCCGGCAGGTCGGTGGCCGCCTCCAGCCGGACCCGGACGGCGCTGCTGGCGTGCTGCGCCAGCACCTGCTCGACGGGGCCGAAGGCGACCCGGCGGCCCAGCGAGATGATGGTGACGGAGTCGCAGATGAGCTGGATCTCGCCGAGGATGTGGCTGGAGAGCAGCACGGTCATCCCGGACTCGGCGAGGGTGCGGGTGAGGGTGCGCATCTCCCGGATGCCGCCAGGGTCCAGCCCGTTGGCGGGCTCGTCCAGGATGAGCAGCTTCGGGTTCTTCAGCAGGGCCGACGCGACCGCGAGCCGCTGCTTCATGCCCAGCGAGTACGTCTTGACCCGCTCGCCCGCGCGGTCGCGGAGCCCGACCAGTTCGAGCACCTCGTCGACCCGCTGCCGGGGCACCTCCCCGGCGCTGGCCAGCAGGGACAGCGTGTCCCGGGCGGTGAAGTGCGGGAAGAACTGCGGGCTCTCCACGATCGCCCCGACCTGGGGGGCCACCGTGGGCAGGGCGGCCGGCACCTCGTGCCCGAGGATGGCCATCCGCCCGCCGTCGGACCGGATCAGGCCGAGCAGCGTCCGCAGGGTGGTCGTCTTGCCCGAGCCGTTGGGCCCCAGGAAGCCGTGTACCTGACCGGCCTCGACCCGCATGTCGAACCCGTCGAGCGCGTTGCGGGTACCGCGCCGACGACTCCGGTACGTCTTGCGGAGACCCGCTATCTCCAGGACAGCCGTCAAGGCTGCACCTCCCCCGATGGAATGCATGGTGACGACGGACACCATACGCGGTATACACCCCACCGCAATACCCGGTATGCATCTCGGCGTGTCGGTGCTGGTCGGAGGCAGCACAGCGCCGGTGAGAGGGGTACCCCTCTCTACCGCAGGCGTTAAGAGGGGGCCCTTCCTTACCTGCGGTCAGGCGCAGATCACGGTGACGCCGGCGGCCCGGAAGGCCTCGACCATCTCCGGGGCGGCCCCGGAGTCGGTGACCAGTGTCTCCACCCGGTCCACCGGGCAGATCCGGGCGAACGCGTGACCGCCCAGCTTGGACGAGTCCGCGATGATCACGACGCGCTTGGCGCGGGCCACCATGAGGTTGTTCATCGCCGCCTCGCCCTCGTGGTGGGCGGCGGCACCGAGCTGCGGGTCGATCGCGTCCACCCCGAGCAGGGCGACGTCCAGGGTGACCTCGCGCAGCAGCGCCCCGCCCAGCGGGCCGACCAGCTCGAACGACTTGGGCCGGACCACCCCGCCGGCCACCACGACCTTCATCCGGGACCGGACCAGCAGCTCGTTGGCGATGTTCAGCGCGTTGGTGACCACGGTGAGCTGGGCGCCCTCGGCGCTGGTGTTCAGGTCCGGCCGGACGGCCAGCGCACGGGCCACCTCGGTGCTGGTGGTGCCGCCGTTGAGCCCGACCACGGTGCCGGGCGAGACCAGCGCGGCGGCGGCGGCCCCGATCCGCTGCTTCTCGGCCGAGTGCTTCGCCGTCTTGTACCGCAACGGCAGGTCGTACGAGACCCCGTTGGCGACCGCCCCACCCCGGGTACGGGTGATCATCTGTTGCTGGGCGAGCTGGTCGAAGTCGCGCCGGATGGTGGCCTGGGAGACGTCGAGCCGCTCGGCGGCCTCCTCGACACTGACCCGTCCGGTGTCGGTCAGCATCTCCAGCAGGGCGTTCCATCTGGCGTAACGGTCCACCCCGGGTCCTCCAGGTGCCTGCACGGTCGGTGATTGAATGCGTGCACAGTAGTGCGCAAAACTGGGACCGCGCAAAACCCTGACCTGCGCGATCTACCCGCCGGTTGCCACGGTCACCCGGCTTCGAGCAGAATAGCGCGCGAAAGAAGGCGGTTACGAGCCGTATCGCGCAGCACCGCGCAGTCATCCCGCGCGACAGCGTCGTGGCGCGTAACGCCAGTGGTATCGGGGCACCATCGAGGTACCACGCACCGACCTCCCCGGGGAGGAGTCACCGATGTCCCACGTCCACACGGAGATCGCCAGCCAGCCCGAGTGCTGGCGGGAGGCGGCCCGGCTCGCCGACAGCGTCGCCGACCGACTGCCCCGCCCCGGCGAGCGGGTCGCCGTCGTCGGCTGCGGCACGTCCTGGTTCGTCGCCATGGCGTACGCCGCCCGTCGCGAGCAGGCCGGCCAGGGCGAGACCGACGCCTTCCAGGCCTCCGAGTTCCCCACCGGCCGCCGCTACGACCGGCTGATCGCGATCACCCGCTCCGGCACCACCACCGAGGTCCTGGATCTGCTCGGCGCGCTGCGTGGACGGGTGCCGAGCACCGTCCTCGTCGGCGACCCCACCTCGACCGCCGCCGACCTGGCCGACGCGGCGGTGCCGATGCCCTTCGCCGACGAGCGGTCGGTGGTGCAGACCCGGTTCGCCACCACCGCCCTGGCGCTGCTGCGGGCGCACCTCGGCGACACCGTCACCGCGCTGGTCGCCGACGCCGAGGTGGCCGTCCGGGCCCCGCTGCCGATCGACCCGGCGCTGATCGAGCAGGTCACCTTCCTGGGCCGGGGCTGGACGGTCGGGCTCGCCCACGAGGCCGCGCTGAAGTGCCGCGAGGCGGCCAGCTTCTGGGCCGAGTCGTACCCGGCGATGGACTACCGGCACGGGCCGATCTCGATCGCCACGCCGGGCCGGCTGGTCTGGGCGTTCGGTGACCTCCCGGCCGGCCTGCCGGAGGACGTCGCGGCGACCGGGGCCGCCTTCGTGCACAGCCGCACCCACGGGTACCGCACCGTGCTCGGCCGCTGGTCGGCCGGGCGTACCCCGGTCGACCCGATGGCCGACCTGATCCTCGCCCAGCGCTTCGCGGTCGCCCTCGCCACCAGTCGCGGGCTCGACCCGGACGCCCCCCGCCACCTGCGCCGCTCCGTGGTGCTTGCGTGACGGGCCGCGGCCACTCCCCGGGCGGTGACGGGGGACGGCCCGCCGTCGCCGTCGCGCTCGACGTGGGCGGCACCGGGATGAAGTGCGCCCTGGTCCGCCCGGACGGCACCGTCGTGCACGCCGAGCGGCACCCCACCGATGCCGGACGCGGCCCGGAGGCGGTGGTCGCCACCATCCTGGACGTCGCCGAGGGGCTGGCCGCGCGGGCCCACGCCACCGGGTTCGCCCCGGTGGCGGTCGGCATCGCGGTCCCCGGGGTGGTCGACTCGACGCGCGGGGTCGCGGTCTGGTCGGCCAACGTCGGCTTCCGGGACGTACCGCTGCGGGACCTGGCGGTGGCGCGGCTCGGGCTGCCCACCGCGCTCGGCCACGACGTGCGGGTCGGCGCACTGGCCGAGGCCCGGCTCGGGGCCGGGCGCGACGCCGGGCACGTGCTCTTCGTCGCGATCGGCACCGGCATCGCGGGCGCGCACGTGGTCGACGGGTCGGCCGCCGCCGGCGCGCACGGCGCCGCCGGGGAGATCGGCCACATCCTGGTACGTCCCGACGGGCCGCGCTGCGGCTGCGGCCGGTACGGCTGCCTGGAGTCACTCGCCTCGGCCTCCGCCGTCGCCCGCCGGTACGCCGAACTCGCCGGCCCCGAAGCCCCCGCCGGGACCGCCCCCGCCGTCGACGCCGCCGGGGTGGCGTGCCGGGCCGCCGCCGGGGACCCGGTCGCCGGACGGGTGTGGCGGGAGGCGGTCGACGCGCTCGCCGACGGGCTCGCCACCGGCCAGGCGTTGTTCGACGTGCGCACCATCGTGCTCGGCGGCGGCCTCGCCCGCGCCGGTGACCAGCTCCTCGACCCGCTGCGGGCGGCGCTGCGCGACCGGCTGACCTTCCACCGCGAGCCGCGCCTGGTGCCGGCGGCCCTCGGGGACCAGGCGGGCTGCCTCGGCGCGGCGCTGCTCGCGCTCGACACCGTCCCCGCCGACGAGAAACCGGGTGCCCAGGACAGCGCCGGGGCCGCCGGGAGCACGGTCCCGCCCAGCGACGAGAGACAGGAGAGCTGATGGCCCTGCGGGTGAACGGCAAGGTGGTGACCCCGGCCGGGGTGGTGCGGCAGGGCTGCGTGGAGGTCGACGGCGACCGGATCACCGCGGTCGCCGAGTACCCGTCGGTGCGCGACGGGCACTGGATCGTCCCCGGCTTCGTCGACATGCACACCCACGGCGGCGGCGGGCACACCTTCACCACCGGCGACCCCGACGCGGCCCGCGCGGCGGCGGCGTTCCACCTGGGCCACGGCACCACCACCCTGCTGGCCAGCCTGGTCAGCTCGCCGTTCGAGCTGATGCGCGCCGCCACGGCCGCGTACGCGCCGCTGGTCGCCGAGGGGGTGCTCGCCGGCATCCACTTCGAGGGGCCGTACCTGTCGGCGCAGCGGTGCGGGGCGCAGAACCCCGAGCACCTCCGCGACCCGTCGACCGAGGAGCTGGCCGAGCTGATCGAACTCGGCGGCGGGGCGGTCCGGATGGTCACCCTCGCCCCGGAACGTGAGGGTGCCCTGGCGGCGGTCACGCTGCTCACCGGGCACCGGGTGGTCGCCGCGATCGGCCACACCGACGCCACGTACGAGCAGACCCGGGCCGCCGTGGCGGCCGGGGCGAGCGTCGGCACCCACCTGTTCAACGGGATGCGCCCGGTCCACCACCGCGAGCCGGGCCCCGTGGTGGCGCTGCTGGAGGCACCACAGGTGGTCTGCGAACTGGTCGCCGACGGGGTGCACCTGCACGACGGGATGCTGACCTTCGCCGTCTCGGCCGCCGGGCCGGAACGGACCGCGCTGGTCACCGACGCGATGGCCGCCGCCGGGATGCCCGACGGCGAGTACGAACTCGGCGGCCAGGCGGTCACCGTCGCCGGGGGCACCGCCCGACTCGCCCGGGACGGGGCGATCGCCGGCAGCACCCTGACCATGGCCGGTGCCCTGCGGCACGCGGTCGGCGCCGGGCTGCCGATCGCCGACGTCTGCCGGATGCTGGCCACCACCCCGGCCCGCGCGATCGGTCTCGGCGACCGGGTCGGCGCGCTCCAGGCCGGGCTCCGCGCCGACCTGGTGGTGCTCGACGACGACCTGAACGTGCTCCAGGTGATGCGGGCCGGTTCCTGGGTGGAGTGACCGGCCGGCAGGGCGGGCGCGAGCCGGCGGCGGGAGGCCCGGCGGACGGCCCAGCCGGTCGCCGTCGGCTCCGGCGCTGGCCCCGGGCACCCGTTGTCTGACGTCCTTTCGAGCTGCCCCGCGGACGGGACCGGGGCAAACGCCCCCGTCCGCCCCGCACTCCCGCCGGAACGACGAGCTCGCCGGGCGGCGTTGGGTCTGCCCCTGGCGCTGCCCCGTCCACAGGGGCAGCTCGAAAGGGTTCCACCTCGGGGACCCCGGCCTCCCGCCGGCGGAGCCCGGCGCAGCACGGCCCGGCACGGCACGGCACGGCACGGCCCCGGCGGGTCAGCCGGTGGGGGTCAGCTCGACGCCGAGGACGGCCTGCTCGTCGGGGCGGTGCACCAGCACCTCGGTCAGGAACGACTGCACGGCCGGGGCCAGCCCCAGGTCCCGGCCGGCCTGCTCGGAGAGCAGCCACTTGTGCTCGATGATCTGCGTGAACAGCTCCTGCGGCTCCAGCTTGCGCCGCAGGTGCGCCGGCACCGCCCGGACCACCGGCTCGAACACCTCGGTCAGCCAGCGGTGGGCGGCCTGCTGCTCGTCGACGAGGTCGCTCTCCGCGCGGTACGCGTCCAGGTCGTTGAGGAGCTTGCGGGCCTGGTTCTCCTCGGCGTCCAGGCCGGTCAGCCGGAGCAGCCGACGGGTGTGGTACCCGGCATCGACCACCTTCGGCCGGATCAGGTACCGCCCGTCGTCGATGGTGGACATCGCCACCTCGGCGACGTCGAAGCCCAACTCGTTGAGGCGGCGGATCCGCCCCTCGATGTCGTGCCGGGCGTCCCGCTCGATCTGCTGCTCGTAGGTGATCTCGTGCCAGAGGCGCTCGTACCGCTGCACGACCTCCTCGCAGACCACCTCCGGGTCGATCGCGTCGTGCAGCAGCCCGGCGGCCTGGAGGTCCAGCGCCTCGCCGAAGATGTTCACCCGGGCGATCTCCAGGTCCTCGCCGCGCTGGCCGTTGGAGAGCGACCGGTGCAGGGCGCCGGTCTCGGCGTCCACCAGGTACGCGGCGAACGCCCCGGCGTCCCGGCGGAACAGCGTGTTCGACAGCGAGCAGTCGCCCCAGAAGAAGCCGGTGAGGTGCATCCGGACGATCAGCGCGGCCAGCGCGTCGAGCAGCCGGCCCATCGTCTCCGGGCGCAGCGTGTGCGAGAAGAGCGCCCGGTAGGGCAGGGAGAACTGGAGGTGCCGGGTGATCAGCACCGGGTCCAGCGGCTCACCGTCGTCGGTGCACCGGTCGGCCACGATGGCGATCGCCTCGACCGAGGGGAAGTCGATCCGCTCCAGCGCCCGCAGCAGGTCGTACTCCCGCTCGGCGACCCGCTCGCCGGTCTCCTTGACCGCGTAGACGAACTCGCCGAGGCGGACGAAGCGGACGATGTGCCGGGAGATGCCCTGCGGCAGCGCGACCAGGTGGTGCGCAGGCCACTGCTCCAACGGCGTCGACCACGGGAGGTCGAGTAGCGCCGGGTCCACGAGGGCTGAGGTGATCCGCACGCGACCAAGTCTGACGGCTCTCCGCAGACATCGCCGCTTTTCGTGGTTGGGCCCACAGCCACCCCGACCCCGCACGCCGCCGGACCGGTAGCGTGGGCGGGTGCGCGGGACCCCGACGGTACGGCCCCACGCCTGGCTGCGCCCGGTGCGCCCGGCCGGGTGGTGGTTCGACGTGTTCCTGCTCACCGCCTTCGTCGCGATCACCGTGGCGCTCGCCGCCGGGCACCTCTTCGGCCTGGACCGGGCGGTCGCCGACGGGGCCGCCGCGCACCGGCCGACGGTGGCGTTCGGGACCGCTGTGGTCTTCAACTACCTGGGTCAGGGCACCCCGCTGACGCTGCTCGCGACGGGGCTGGCGGTGCTGCTGGCGGTCCGGCTCCGCTCGCTGCGCCCGGTGCTGGTGCCGGTCGCCGGCTTCGCCCTGACGACCCTGACCGTCGGCCCGCTGAAGGTCTGGACCGCCCGGCCGGCGCCGAGCGCCAGCGTCAAGGAGCCGTTCCTGCCGCCGGAGCAGACGCTGCCGCTGTTCCAGGACGACCTGCCGCTCCGCTTCGCCCAGTCGTACCCGTCCGGGCACGTGGCGAACGCGATCGTCTGGTACGGCGTACTGGCGTTGCTGCTCGCCCCGCTGCTGCGGACCTACGGCCGCAGCGTCCCGCCCCGGCTGGTCCTCGCGCTCCGGATCGTCCCGCCGGTGGTGGTCCTGTGCACCACCACCTACCTGGGCTGGCACTGGCTGACCGACTCGGTGGCCGGGCTGCTGCTCGGGCTGCTGCTGGACCGGGTCCTGCACCGGGTGCCCTGGGACGACCTGCCGCTGCCCGGCCGGTTACGCGAACTCGACCGTCCGTTCACGACCGCCCCGTAGCCTGCGCTCGTGGCACACCTGGCACGGCGGTTGGGCGTACCCGACGCGGTGGTCGTCGGACTGGGGTCGATGCTCGGCGCGGGCGTCTTCGTGGTCTTCGCCCCGGCCGCCGCGTCGGCCGGCGCGGCCGGGCTGCTGCTCGCGCTGGCGCTGGCCGGCTTCGTGGCGTTCTGCAACGCGACCAGCTCGGCCCGGCTGGCCGCCCGGTACCCCGAGTCCGGCGGCACCTACGTCTACGGGCGGGAACGGCTGAACCCGTTCGCCGGTTTCCTCGCCGGCTGGGGCTTCGTGGTCGGCAAGACGGCGAGCTGCGCGGCGATGGCGCTGACCATCGGCGCGTACCTCTGGCCGGGGCAGGCCCGGCTGGTCGCGGTCGGCGCGGTGCTCACGGTGACCGGGGTGAACCTGCGCGGCATCGGCAGGACGGCGGCGGCGACCCGGATCCTGGTCGCCCTCACCCTCGCCGTGCTCGCCACGGTGGCGGTGACCGGGGCGACCGGCGGTGGCCTCTCCGTCGACCGCCTCGGCGACCCCGGCGACACCGGCATCAGGGGCGTGCTCACCGCCGCCGGGCTGCTCTTCTTCGCCTTCGCCGGGTACGCCCGGATCGCCACCCTCGGCGAGGAGGTCCGCGACCCGGAGCGGACCATCCCCCGCGCGGTGCCCCTGGCCCTGGGGATCGTCCTGCTGATCTACCTGACCCTGGCGGTGGTGGCGCTCGGGGTGCTCGGCGCCGACCGGCTCGCCGCCGCCGGCGCGCCGCTGGCCGAGGTGGTCACCGCCGCCGGGCTGCCCGGCCTGGCCTGGGTCGTGCGGGCCGGGGCCACCGTCGCGGTGACCGGGGTCCTGCTCTCCCTGCTCGCCGGGGTCTCCCGGACCCTGCTGGCGATGGCCCGCCGCCGCGACCTGCCCGGCGTGCTGGCCGCCGTACACCCCCGGTACCACGTGCCGCACCGAGCGGAGTCGGCGGTGGCCGGGGTGGTGGTCGTGGTGGTGGCGCTCGGCGACGTCCGGGACGCGATCGGTTTCTCCGCCTGCACGGTGCTGGTCTACTACGCGATCACGAACGCCGCCGCGCTGACCCTGGGCCGCGACCGGGCCCGACGGCTCCCGGTCCAGCTTCTCGCCGCGCTGGGGCTGGTCGGCTGCCTGGTGCTGGCCGTCAACCTGCCGCTGACCAGCGTGCTCGCCGGCTTCGGGGTGCTCGCCCTCGGCGCCACCTGGTACGCCCTCCGTCGCCACGTCCGACCCTGACCGTCAGTCGGTCTCCCGCGGATGACCGGCGCCCGCCGGGCCGGGTCAGTCCGGGTCGGCGGGACGGGGCGTGGGGAGGCCGGCGGGCTGCGGCGGGAGGGCCGGCGGCGGCGGGGAGGTCTGCCGCAGCAGCCAGCTCAGCCCGGCCCGGCGGGCGAGCACGATGAGCCGGTCCCCCGCGTTGATCACCATGCGCGGGTCGGGTGACCAGTCCACGCCGGAATGCGCGGTCTGGCCGACGGGGGTGTGCGCGATGAGGCGTACCCCGTCGGGTCGGCCCACGACGGACAGGGGCGCGCCGTCGAACGCGGAACCCGGGGCGACCGGCACCTCGGCCACCACCAGGACGTGCCGGTCGAGCGGGATGGTGGCGATGACCGCCCGATTCAGCAGGGCCCCGGTGAAGGAGGGGGCGGCCAGGTAGGAGACGCTGCGGGAGATGCCGATGTCGAAGGCGCTGGAGATCCGTTCGGCGAAGTCGTCGTCGAAGAGCCGCAGCACCACCCGCAGGTTCTCGTTGACCGCCCGGCCGTTGAGCGCGGCCTGGAGGTTCGCCACGTCGTCGGTGGAGACCACGACCAGCGCCTGGCAGTTCTCCACCGAGGCGGCGCGCAGCGTCTCCTCCCGCGCCGCGTCCCCCTCGATCAGCGGCACCCCGAGGCGGCGGGCCAGCGACGCGCCCCGGGCCTCCGGGTCCTTGTCGATCGCCACCACCTCGATGCCGAAGTCGTTGAGCTGGGCCATCACCCGGGTACCGACGTTGCCGAGCCCGACCACCACCACGTGACCGGCGCGTTCGGCCTGGATCCGGCCGGCGTGCAGGGCGAGCCGGGCGTTGACGATCCCGTCCACCACCACGGCGGTGATCAGCGGGATCAGCGCCAGGCCGGCCAGGTTCAGCACCACCTGCATGATCTGCGCGGCGGCGTCCTTCTCGGTGTCCGGGTCGGCGCCGCTGAGCGTGGTGACCAGGGTCAGGTACAGCGCCTCGCCGGGGGAGACCTCCTCGGCGCGGGAGATCAGGTACCCGAGCAGGGCGATGACCCCGAGCACCGCGATGGTGGCGATGCCGAGCTTGCGGCTGGCGAAGCTGCGTACCGCGCGCAGGGTCATCAGCATCGGCCGGGGGCGGCGGGCCCGCACCAGGCGACGGGCGGCCAGCTCGGTACCGGCCGGCTGGCCGGTCGCCTCGGCGAGGACCAGGTCCGCCGTGGACTCGTCGGCGGGCAGCAGCCGGATCCGCTGCGGGTCGCGGGTGTCGGCCACCCCGCACACCACGTCCTCCGGGCGTACGTCGACGCGGCGGGCGACGTGCAGCGTACGGCCCTGGTGCCGGAAGTACGTCGGGGCGACCTCGCCGAGCGCGGCGGCGACGAACGCCGGGGCGGCCATCGACGCGTCGGAGAGCACCGCCGAGTCGGGGAAGAGCTGCCGGACGCCCCCGGCCAGCCGGGTGTTGAACATCCGCAGCACCAGCCGGACGTTCGGCTCGACGGCCTGCGCGCAGTACGCGGCGTGGATGTTGCCGACGTCGTCCTGGTGCAGCAGGGCCAGCCCGTCCGCGCCGGCCAGCCCGGCCCGCCGGAACGCCTCTTCGTCCAACCGCTCCGCCTTGACCACCCGGACGCCCCGGATCGACCGGACGTCGGGATTGTCGGGGCGACGCCGGGGCGGCACGACCACGGTGATCCGCACGGTGCCCGCCCGCTGCTCGGTGGCGAGCAGCCCCTTGACCACGTGGTACACCAGCGCGTCCTGGCCACAGACCACGTAGTGCGGCCGGGGGTCGCCGTTGCCGCGCCGCCGCAACCCGGACTCGACCGCACGGCGGGCGATGTCCATCCAGGGCTCCGACATGTGCCGAATCGTAGTCAGCCGGTCGCACTCGGCGCAGCCCCGTGATCATGAACGTTCTTCCCGCCGCCGGCCCGCATGTCCCGGTTGCCGACGGGTAGAGCACCCGCCGTGCAGACCTTCCTGCCCTACCCGGACTTCCTGGCCAGCGCCCGGGTGCTGGACCAGAAGCGGCTGGGCAAGCAGCGGGTGGAGGCCATCCAGGTGCTGCGCGGGCTCACCCGCCCCGGGTACGGCTGGCGCCACCACCCGGCGGTGAAGATGTGGGCCGGCTACGAGGAGGCGCTGGTCCGGTACGGCCTGGACGTCTGCGCGGTGTGGTGCGCGCCCGGCCGGGCGGACACCTGCGCGGCCACCCTGACCGCCGACCTCGCCGCCGCCGGTGGCCCGACCCGGGTACGCGGCCAGGCCGAGCTGGCCGAGGCCGGTGAGCTGCCGCCCTGGCTGGGCCGCGACGACCTGCACCGCAGCCACCAGTCGTCCCTGCTGCGCAAGGATCCCGAGCACTACCGCCAGTTCTTCGGCGACGTCCCGCCCGACCTGGAGTACGTCTGGCCCACCTCCGACCGCCCCCGGTGAAAGGAAGGGCCCCCTGTTAACGCATTCTGTTGTATAAGGGGCCCCTCCTAACACTGCCACCGGCGCGCGGGCACACGCTGCCGATGCGGGCGGGTGGCGGCGGGGCGGCGTGGGGCGGGTTGCCGCGACGCATCATGATGGATCGATCACCGGGTGTCGTCGCGGAGGGCGGAGTATGCGCGCTCGTTGGTCCCTGCTGGGCGGAGCGGCGACCGTGTCCACGGTGGTGCTGGTCCCGATGCTGACGAATGCCGGGAGCACGCTGCTGCCGACGGGCGGCGCGGCGGCGTGGCTCGCCGTCGGCGGGGCGGTCGTCCTGACCGGCGGGGCCGCGATGGTCACGGGGCGCAGAGGCCGGAGCAGCCGGAAGCCCGGGGAGGCGGACCCGGCTGCCGACGGCTCGGCCGCGGCCGCCGAGGTGCCCCGGCAACTGCCCGCTCCGCCGCCGGTCTTCACCGGTCGGGACGCCGCCCTCGCCGAGCTCGACCGGGCCCTGGACCGGCCGGTGGAGCAGCCGACCGGGGTGCCGGCCGCGGGGCGGACGGCGGTGATCATCGGTACCGGTGGCGTGGGCAAGACCAGCACGGCGGTGCACTGGGCCCACCTGCGCCGCGCGGACTTCCCGGACGGCCAGCTCTACGTGAACCTGCGCGGGTTCGACCCGACCCAGCCGCCGATGCCCGCCGCGACCGCGCTGCGCTCCCTGCTCACCGCCCTGCGCGTCGACCCGAAGGTCGTACCCGTCGATCCGGACGCCCAGGCCGCGCTCCTGCGGAGCACCCTGGCGCAGCGGCGGATGCTCGTCGTGGCGGACAACGCCCGGTACGCCGGCCAGGTCGAGCCACTGCTGCCCGGCACCCCCACCTGCGCGATCCTGGTGACCAGCCGGCACGAGCTGCCCGACCTGTACCTGCGCGGCGCGACGGCGGTACGCCTCGACGTGCTCGACCCGGCGGGCAGCCGGGAGCTGATCAGCGGTCACCTCGGCGCCCGGCGGGTCGACGCCGAACCCGACGCCGTCTCGGAGCTGCTGGGATTCTGCGCCGGGCTGCCGCTGGCGATCAGCATCGTCGCCGTCCGCGCGGTGACCCGGCCCGGCCTGCCGCTGCGGGAGATCTGCGCGGAGCTGCGCGACGAGTCCGCCCGCCTCGACGGCCTCGGCACCGACGACCTCTCGGTGAACGTCCGTGCGGTGATCTCCTGGTCCTACCGGGCCCTGGACGCCGCGCAGGCCCGGCTGTTCCGGCTGCTGGGCACGGCGGCCGGTCCGGACGTCGGTCCGGCCGCCGCAGCCGCCCTCGCCGCCGTACCGGTCGCGCGGGCCCGGACGCTGCTGGCCGCCCTGGCCAACGCCCACCTCGCGCAGGAGCACCTGCCCGGCCGGTACCGGATGCACGACCTGATCCGGCTCTTCGCCGTCGAGCAGCCCGACCCGGAGCGCCCGGCGGCGTTCCGCCGGCTGGTCGACTTCTACCTGCACACCGCGCTCCACGGCGCGGACCTGCTCGATCCGCACTGGCGCAGGGTCGACGTCGCGGCCCCGGTGGCGGGGGCCGGACCGTTCGTCCTCACCACCGCCGACGCGGCGCGGAGCTGGTTCGACGCCGAGTACGAGAACCTGCTGGCGACCTCCCGGGCGGCCCGGGACCGGGACTGGCACCGGCTCGTCTGGCAACTCGCCGGGACGCTCGTCACCCACCAGCGGCAGCAGGGCCACGGCAGCGACTACATCGACACCTGGCGGCAGGGGCTGGCCGCCGCCGAGGCGCTCGACGATCCGAGCGCCCAGGCGTGGGCCCACCGGCAGCTCGGCCAGGCGTACTCCCGGGCCGAGCAGCACGACCGGGCGGACGAGCACCTGCGACGGGCGCTCACCCTCGCCGGGCAGGCGGCCGACCTGGCCTGCGAGGCGGCGACCCGGCGGAGCCTCGCCCGCGCCTGGGCCCGGCGCGGGGACGACCACCGGGCGCTCGCACACGCCCAGCACGCCCTGCGGCTCTACCGGCGCCTCGACCCCGTCTCCCGGGCGCGGGCCCTGAACACCGTCGGGTGGTACCTGGCCCAGCTCCACCGGTACGAGCAGGCCCGCCGGCACTGCGCCGAGGCGCTCGCGCTGCACCGCGAGCACGGGTACGCCGACGGCGAGGCGCTCGCCCTGGACAGCCTCGGGTACCTCGACCGGATCGCCGGACGGCACGCGGCGGCGGTGCGCCACCACCGGCAGGCCGCGGAGATCTTCCGGCGCCTCGGCAACGCCTACAAGGAGGCGGACACGCTGGCGCACCTCGCCGAGGCGTACGCCGCCGCCGGCCAGCCACACGAGGCCCGTACCGCCTGGCAACGCGCGCACGACCTGTACCGCGCCCAGCGGCGGCACACCCAGGCGGACCGGGTCCGCGCCCGGCTCGTACCGGATCACCGGCCGGCGGCGGACGACCGTGACGCGGCCGACGCGGCCCAGCCGGACCGGGCGGCCCGCCCGCCCGGCCCCGGACGGTGACCGGGCCGCCCGGCGCGAGCCCGGACCAGCCCGCCAGGCCGGACCGGGTCGGCGACCCCGGACCGGGCCGGCCGTAGCGGCGCGCGGCAGCCGGCGGGACGTGGTGACCTGCGGCAGACTGGGGGCCCACGGCCGGAGAGGTGCACATGGCGCTGTCGCAGCGGGTCGGGCGGCTCATCGGGGTACGGGAACACCGGGTCGACCCGGGCGGCGGTGGCCCGCGACGGGTGCCGCGCCCCGTCGACGCGGTGGTGGTCGGGGGCGGGATCGCCGGCATGTCGGCGGCGGTGGTGCTCGCCGAGCGGGGCGTACGGGTGAGCGTGCTGGAGGCCGCGCCGACCCTCGGCGGCCGGCTCGGGGCCTGGCCGGAGCGGCTGGCCGACGGGACGCAGATGGTCGAGCACGGCTTCCACGCCTTCTTCCGGCAGTACTACAACTGGCGGGCGATCCTGCGCCGGATCGACCCCGGCCTGGGCTTCCTGAAGCCGGTCCCGGGTTACCCGGTGCTGTCCGCGCAGTGGCCGACCGAGGAGTTCGGCCGGCTGCCGCCCGCGCCGCCGCTGAACCTGCTCACCCTGCTGGCCCGCAGCCCCAGCCTGCGCCTCGACGACCTGCGGCGGATGGACCGGGACGCCGCGCTGCCGCTGCTCACCTACGACCCGGTCGACACCTACGCCGACCTGGACGCCACCACCGCCGAGGAGCTGCTCGACTCGCTGCGGCTGCCGGACCGGGCGCGGGCGATGCTCTTCGAGGTCTTCTCACACTCGTTCTTCAACCACGAGGCGGAGATGTCGGCCGCCGAGATGGTCGCCCAGTTCCACTTCTACCTGCTCGGCAACGGGGAGGGGCTGGCCTTCGACTGCCCGGACGAGGACTACGCCACGGCGATCTGGACGCCGCTGACCCGGCACGTGCAGCGGCACGGCGGGCGGGTGCTGACCGCCACGGCCGCCACGGCGCTGCGCCGCGACGGCGACCGGTGGCGGGTGGAGACCGCCGACGGCACCGGGTACCCGGCCGGGCACGTGGTGCTCGCGGTCGACCCGCCGGCCCTGGCCGCGCTGGTCCGGGCCTCCCCCGGGCTGGCGACGGCGGCACCGGAGCTGGTGGCCCGGATGCCCGCGTTCGGCGTTCCCGGTCCGCCGTACGCGGTCGCCCGGTACTGGCTGGACGGGGACGTCTCCCGGCGGCGGGCGGTGTTCAGCGGGGTGTCCCGGCAGCCCACGCTGGACTCGGTGACCCTGTACCACCGGCTGGAGAACGAGCCCCGGATCTGGGCCGGGCGCACCGGCGGTTCGGTGGTCGAACTGCACGCGTACGCCTGCGAGCCGGGGGTGCCGGCCGGGGAACTGGCCGAACGGATGCGGGTCGAGCTGGGCACCCTCTGG
The DNA here is from genome assembly GCF_050410825.1 of Micromonospora fluostatini. Lineage (NCBI taxonomy): Bacteria > Bacillati > Actinomycetota > Actinomycetes > Micromonosporales > Micromonosporaceae > Micromonospora > Micromonospora fluostatini. The sequence goes on along the minus strand of NZ_CP191251.1, from coordinate 6,433,778 downwards.
CCGGAGTTCGCCGGCCTGCGGGTCCGCGAGCTGCGCGCCCGGGTGGAGGCGCAGGCCCCGGCGTTCGCCCCGGGCAGCCACGCCACCCGGCCCGGCGTACGGACCGACGCGGAGGGGCTCTACCTGGCCGGGGACGGGATCGGCACGGAGTTCCCCAGCGCGCTGATGGAGCGGTCGGCGGCGACCGGGATCGTCGCGGCGAACCACATCCTGCGCGCCGAGGGGGCCGCGACCGAACCGGTCCGGTCCATCCGGCCGCGTGGGCTGCTCGCCGGCCGGCACTGACCCCGCCCCCGCCCGCCGTCGCCGTCCGGCCTACCGGCAATGCCGCACCTTTATGCACCGATTTAATTACAATTGCCCCGAAAGCGGTTCGGCATTGCCGCCGCCCCGGTCCGGCCCGGTGAGGGGGGAGCATGAACCCGACCAGCCACCTTCGGTCGGGTCCCGTCGCCGGGGTCGACCATCGCCCGGTCGACGAGCGGCAGCCGGCCGCCGGCACGGGCGACGACCGGGCCGCCGTGGTGACCGCGCTCCGCCTCGGCTGGTGGCTCGCCGACGCCTTCCACCAGGTCCGGTGCGCTCCTGCGGAGTCGGGTGGCCGGGTGTCCGGCGACCGGCCCGACAAGCTGTCCAACTTCACCGAGATGCCGGTCCGGCACCGGATGCGGATGTACCTGGACGGCGTCGACGTGGCCCTCGCCGACCTGGCCCGGTTGACCCGTGGCGACCGGCTGCTCCGGGCCACCCGGGCCGCCCACGCCCGGGTGGCGGCCCCCGACGCGGAGACCCCGGCGTGGGCCGGGGACCTGCTGGTCCTGCTCGACGACCTGAACCTGACCGTGCTGCGATGGACGATGGCCACCGACCCCCGGATCGGCCGGGCGTACCGGTTGGGCCGGTCCCTGGCCGACACGGCCCGGGGCTGCGACCGGGACCCGCTGCTGTCCCGCTTCACGCACCGGCAGGCCGAGATCTCCCGCTGGCTGGCGGAGCTGGCCGGCGTGCTGCCCCCGTACTCGGCGGAGGCGGTCCGCCGGTCCCTCGCCGACTGGACCGGGGCCGTGCGGACGGCGGGCGCCGGGGTGGTCCCCGACGGCGCGCCGGACCTGGCGGCCCTGGGTGCCGAGATCCGGGAGCAGGGGGAACGGTGGCGCAGTGTGCTCACCGGCGGCCTGCACCCCCGGGACCTGCTCGACGAGGACGACTACGCCCGGGTGGCCCGTAACCTGATCATCCGGGACCGGCGGCTGGTGGTCGAGGCGACCCGGGGCATCTTCGTCCCGGTGCTCGTACCGCTGCTCGGCGCCCTGCTCGCGGTGGTCGCGGTGAGCGCCGTCGCGGCCAGCGGGTCGCCGGCCACCCGGGGCGCGGTGGCCCTGCTCGGGCTGGGTGCCGGACTCGCCGCGATCTGGCGTTCGGTCTCGCGGGGGGCGCTGGCCGTCGCCGGCGAGGTCAACCGTCCGCTGGTCGACACCGAGTTGACGGTCCGGATGGCCGACCGGCTGAGCCGGCCGCTGCACCGGGCCCGCTCCGTCGCGGCGGCCCGGCACCAGCGCAGACCCCCACCCGAGCGGGAACCGGGGGCGGTTGCTCGGGCGGGCCCGCGCCCGTGGGCGTAGGCTCGACCCCACCGGGTTCGGCGCGCACGGATGCCCGGTAGGTGGAGCGCGGGCACCATGTGTGAAGTTGGAGCCCCCGGCCGGGATCGAACCGGCGACATCTCGCTTACAAGGCGAGTGCTCTGGCCAGCTGAGCTACAGGGGCGCGATCGGAGCAGGAAACGCCCCCGTGCCGATCGTTCGACCGTCAGCATAGCGACTGACGTCGCGTTATCCCGCGCCGCTGGGCTTCTCACCACTGGAAACGTCGATTTCCTGACCCGACGTAACGGAATCCGGACGGGGGACGCTGCACTCGCCGGTGCCGATTGATACCTCGCCGTGCCCGAGTGACCGAAATGCCCACGCGGAACCGTCCCAATCATGAACTCTCTTCTTGGCAGCTCGGCGAAAGCCGTTTACCGTGCAGTGACACGGACGACACCCCGGTGCGCCCGTGGGCCGGCACGGCTCCCGTGCCGGTCGCTCCTTCACTCGGATCGTCCGGCACGTTCCTGCCGGTGAAAGGAAGCGTCAACCCCTCATGGCTACGGTCACCTACGCCAAGGCGTCCCGGATCTACCCGGGCACCGAGCGTCCCGCAGTGAACCAGCTCGACCTCCAGATCGGCGACGGGGAGTTCCTCGTCCTGGTCGGCCCCTCCGGATGCGGCAAGTCCACCAGCCTGCGGATGCTCGCCGGGCTGGAGGACGTCGACGACGGCGCGATCTACATCGACGACCGCGACGTCACCCACCTGCCGCCGAAGGCCCGCGACATCGCGATGGTCTTCCAGAACTACGCCCTCTACCCGCACATGTCGGTGTACGAGAACATGGCGTTCGCGCTCAAGCTGCGCAAGACCCCCAAGTCGGAGATCGACCGCCGGGTGAAGGAAGCCGCCGCGCTGCTCCAGCTGGAGGAGTACCTCAGCCGCAAGCCGAAGGCGCTCTCCGGTGGTCAGCGCCAGCGGGTCGCGATGGGCCGGGCGATCGTCCGCGAGCCCCAGGTCTTCCTCATGGACGAGCCGCTGTCGAACCTCGACGCCAAGCTGCGTGTCCAGACCCGTACCCAGATCGCCTCGCTCCAGGCCAAGCTCGGTGTCACCACCGTGTACGTCACCCACGACCAGGTCGAGGCCATGACCATGGGCCACCGGGTGGCGGTCATGCTCGACGGCGTCCTCCAGCAGGTGGACACCCCGCGGGCGCTGTACGACACCCCGGCCAACGTCTTCGTCGCCGGCTTCATGGGCTCCCCCGCCATGAACATCAAGACCGTCCCGCTGAGCGACCAGGGCGCGGCCTTCGCCGAGCTGCTCGTGCCGCTCACCCGGGAGCAGGTCGAGGCGGCCCGCGCCGAGGGCGGCAACAACAAGGTGACCGTGGGCTTCCGGCCCGAGGACTGCGACCTGGTCAGCCCGACCGAGGGCGGCATGCCGGTCGTGGTCGAGCTGGTCGAGGACCTCGGCTCGGACGCCAACGTCTACGGCCACGCCGCGCTGGAGGGCTCGAACGAGCGCTTCGTGGTGCGCACCGACCGCCGGCACATGCCGAACATGGGTGACACCGTGTTCGTCAAGCCGCGCACCGGCCGCAGCCACGTCTTCAACGCCGCGTCCGGCCTCCGGATCTGAACCACCACCCGAAAGGGGCGGTCCGCTTCGTGCGGGCCGCCCCTTTTCGGTACGGGTCCGGGTCGCCGCCGGGCCCCTCCGGCCTGGTCGCCGACCGGCCGGTCAGGCGGTGGCGCGGCGGCGGGCCACCTCGGCGAGGGTGACGGCGGCGGCGACGCTGGCGTTGAGCGACTCCATCTCGGAGACCATCGGGATGCTCACGGTGAGGTCGCAGGTCTCGCCGACCAGGCGGGACAGCCCGCGCCCCTCCGAACCGACCACCACGACCAGCGGGCCGACCGCCGCCTCCAGGTCGTACAGGTCGGTGTCGCCGTCGGCGTCCAACCCGACCACCATGAAGCCGGCGTTCTGGCAGGCCTTCAACGAGCGGGTCAGGTTGGTCACCTGGGCGACGGGGACCCGGGCCGCCGCGCCGGCGCTGGTACGCCAGGCGGTCGCGGTGATCCCGGCGGCCCGCCGCTCGGGGACGAACACCCCCTGCGCGCCGAACGCGGCAGCCGACCGGATCACCGCGCCGAGGTTGCGCGGGTCGGTGACCCCGTCCAGCGCCACCAGCAGCGGGGCCGGTTGCTCCAGCGCCGCCGCCAGCAGGTCCTCGAACAGCTCGTACGCGAAGGTGGGCACCTGGAGCCCGATGCCCTGGTGCAGCACGCCACCGGTCATCCGGTCCAGCTCGGCGCGGCTGATCTCCAGGATGGCGATGCCCCGGTCGGCGGCGGTCCGCACGATCTCGTTGACCCGGTCGTCGATCTCGATGCCCTGGGCGGTGTACAGCGCGGTCGCCGGCACCTGGGCGCGCAGCGCCTCCAGCACCGGGTTCCGGCCGAGCAGCAGCTCCGGGCCGTCCTTGCTCGGGTTGGACTTGCGGCCCGGGGCGACCCGGGGGCCGCTGCGGGTCGGCGCCTTGCCCCGGCTGGGGCGCAGCGGGACACCGGCCCGGCTGCCCTTGCCCCAGGTGGTGTCCTTCGTGCCGGGCTGGCCGATCTTGGGGGCGCGGCCCTCCTCGGCCGCCGCCCGGCGCTCCTTCTCCTGCTTCCAGGCGGTGCGCTCGGGCAGCTTCTCGGTGCCCGAGTACGCCTTGTGCCACGGTCGCTCATCGGCGGGCAGGGTCCGGCCCCGCCCGGCGAGCGCGTCCCGGTTCTTGCCGCCCGAGCCCTTGACGGCGCCCTTCTTCGGGGCCAGCCGCCGTCCACGGCGCTGCGAGTTACCGGCCATCAGTCCTGCTCTCCAATAGTCCAACGCGGCCCCTGCGGGGTGTCCTCGACCACCACACCGGCCTGCTTGAGCTGGTCCCGTACCGCGTCGGCGGCGGCCCAGTCCTTGCGGCCACGCGCCTGCGCACGCTGTTCCAGCGCCAACGCGACCAGGGAGTCCACCACGCCGCGCAGGTCGTCCGGCCGGCCATCACCGGACCAGGCCGGATCGAGGGGGTCGACCCCGAGGATATCCAGCATCGCGCGGACGGCGGCCAGTGCCGTGCGTACGGTCACAACGTCGTCGCCGCCCAGCGCGGTGTTGCCGTCCCGGACCACGTCCTGGAGCACGGCGAGCGCGGCGGAGGTGTTGAGGTCGTCGTCCATCGCGGCGACGAAGCCGGGGGGCAGCTCACCGAGCTGGCCGGGGCCGACCCGTTCCGCCGCCCGCTGCACGAACCCCTCGATACGCCGGTAGCCGGTCGCCCAGTCCCGCAGGTTGTCCTCGGTGTAGTCGATCCGGGACCGGTAGTGCACGGCGGCGAAGTAGTAGCGCAGCTCCACCGCGCGCACCCCGAGCGAGTCGACGTACGCCAGGTCGAGGGCGTTGCCGGCGGACTTGCCCATCTTGGCGCCGCCGAGGCTGAGCAGCCCGTGGTGCACCCAGTACCGGGCGAAGGGCAGGCCGGCCGCCTGGGACTGGGCGATCTCGTTCTCGTGGTGCGGGAAGGTGAGGTCCAGCCCGCCACCGTGGATGTCGAACTCGGGCCCGAGGTAGCGCCAGCACATCGCCGAGCACTCGATGTGCCAGCCGGGCCGGCCCCGCCCCCACGGCGACGGCCAGTACGCGTCGGCCGGCTCGTCGGGCTTGGCGCCCTTCCACAGGGCGAAGTCCCGGGGGTCCCGCTTGCCCCGTTCCGGGGCGTCGCCGGCCGACTGCATGTCGTCCGGGGACTGCCCGGACAGGGCGCCGTACGCCGGCCAGGAGGCGACGTCGAAGTAGACGTCACCGGAGTCGTCGGTGGCCGGGTAGGCGTGCCCGTCGGCGATCAGCCGGGTGATCAGCTCGTGCATCTCCGGGACGTGCCCGGTGGCCCGGGGCTCGTACGTCGGCGGCAACACGTTGAGTGACCGGTAGGCTCCGGCCAGGATCTGCTCGTTGGCGTACGCGATCGACCAGAACGGCAGCCCCCGCTCCTGCGCCTTGACCAGGATCTTGTCATCGATGTCGGTCACGTTCCGGATGAAGGTGACCGCGAAGCCCTTCGCCAGCAACCAGCGACGGAGCACGTCGTAGTTGACACCCGATCTAAGGTGACCGATGTGCGGTGGCGCCTGGAGGGTGAGACCACACAGGTAGACCCCCACCTTGCCGGCTTCCCGGGGGACGAAGTCCCGGACCGTTCTGGTGGCGGTGTCATACAGGCGTAGCGTCACCGTACAAGGGTAGCTGTCGGTCACCTGACGGGTAGCCCCGGAACCGGTCGTACGCTCCTGACGTGGACACGGCGGCACAGCCCGAACGGACGACCTCGCGTCCGGGCACCCCAACGAACCGGAGCGGCGTCGGCCCGGCGGCCCGGCCGGGCGAGACGGCGCAGACCCTGGACCGGGGGCTGCGCCTGCTGCACCTGGTCGCCGACGCCCCGGACGGACTCACCGTCACCGAGGCGGCGCACCGCCTGGGAATCGGCCGGGCGGCGGTGTACCGGCTGGTCGGTGCGTTGACCGGGCACGGCATGCTGCGCCGTGACGGGCGCGGGCGGCTGCGGCTCGGGGCCGGCCTGCTGCACCTGGCCCGGCGGGCCCAGCCGCTGCTGGCCGAGGGGGCGCTGCCCGCGCTGCGCCGGCTCGCCGAACAGACCGGTGCCACCGCACACCTGACCGTGGTGGAGGGCGGCGAGGGGGTCGCCCTGGCCGTCGTGGAGCCGAGCTGGACGTCGTTCCACGTGGCGTACCGGACCGGGGCCCGGCACCCGCTGGAGCGCGGCGCCGCCGGGCAGGCCATCCTCGCCGGCCGGGCCGGCTCCCCGGGGCCGGTCAGCACCGCCGGGGAACTCCAGGCCGGGGCGTACGGCGTCGCCGCGCCGGTGCTCGGGGTGCCCGGCCTGGAGGCGAGCGTCGGGGTGGTGGCCCTGGCCCCGCTGGACGTCGGCGAGGTGGGTGGCCAGGTCCGCGCCGCCGCCGCCGCGATCGCCGCCGCCCTCGCCTGAGGCAGCTCCTATACCACAGTCGACGGTCGCGGTCCGGGTTATCCACAAGGGACGGAGGGGGCGACGGCGGACGTTGTCCACAGGGGTGTCGCGGGGGTCACCGGGCGACCACCCTGATCGGTATGCCTCCACGCGCCCAGCGGCCCCGCTCCCTCGCGTTCCAGGTCTTCCGTGGCTCCGAAGCGGTCCGGTGCGGCCTGCTCACCAAGCACCAGCTACGCAGCTCCGCGTGGCTGCGGGTCCGGCACGACGTCTACGCCGACGCGCGGCTCGACCGTGACCACACCCTGGCCTGCCGGGCCGTGGCGCTGCGGCTGCCCGCCACGGTGCTGCTCGCCGGGCCGTCGGCGGCCTACCTGCACGGGGTGGAGCACGCCGCCTCCTTCGCCGACGACGTGCACGTGCTGACCACGGGCTCGGTCCGGGTCGCCGCCCAGCACGGCGTGCGGGTGCACACCAGCCAGTCCGACGCGGTCCCCGCGCCGGCGGTGGCGTTCCGGTCGCCCACCACCGACCGGGCCGGTCCGGTGCCGGCCGGACTGATCCTGGCCGGGTCACCGGCCGGGCCGACCGGGGACGGGCCACCGGCCGGGCTGATCCTGGACGGGTCACCGGCCGGGCTGGGCGGGGACGGGCCACCGGCCGGGCTGATCCAGGTCGGGCCGCCGGCCCGGTCGGGCCCGGCCGAGGCCGCCTGGGAGACGGCGGCCTGGCTGGAGCCGGCCCACGCGGTGGGCATCATCGACACCCTGCTCCGCCGGGGGCTGACCGACCACGCCGCCCTCGACGCGGTCCTCACCGAGCGGGCGGGCCAGCCCGGCAGCCGCCGGGCCGGGCTGGCGTTCGGCCTGGCCGACCCGGCCGCGCAGTCGCCACCCGAGTCCCACCTGCGGGTCCGGCTGGTGCTGTCCGGGCTGCCCCGCCCGGTCGCCCAGCACCCGATCCGGCTGCCCTCCGGCCGGCTGCTCCACGTCGACCTGGCCTGGCCCGGGTTCCGGGTGGCGGTCGAGTGCGCCGGGCCGGGGCCCGTCGACCACGAGCAGCTTCACCGGGACCGGGAACGCCGCCGCCAGTTGGCCGCCGTGGGCTGGCTCGTCCTGCACGTCACCGCACGCCGCCTGCACCGGGATCTCTCCGGGGTGCTCCGCGAGGTCCACGCGGCGCTGACCGCCGGGGGCTGGCAGCGCCCCCGCAGCCGGTGAGCCGACGGCCCGGCCGGGCGCCGGGGCGGGGGGGTCCGCGTCAGGCGTCGCCGCGTGCCAGCACCGGCTCGGCCGGCGGTCCGCCGGCCGCGACGACGGGCCGGGCCCCGCGCAGCTCGTCGAGGCGCACGAGGGCGACCCCGCCGACGATCAGGGTGCCGCCGAGCAACTGGACGACGGTGGGCAACTCGTCAAGCACGAGCCAGGCGATCAGCACCGCGAACATCACCTCGGTCAGTCCGACGAAGGACGACAGCCGGGCGCCCAGGATCCGGGTGCCGGCGATGCCGGCGAGGTACGCGACGACCGCCGCGATCAGCGACAGCCCGGCGATCGGCACCAGCCAGCTGGTCTGCCGCCCGGCGAAGGTGACCTCGCCGAAGGTGGCGTCCAGCGACAGCACACCGGTCACCCCGAGCAGCCCGAGGACGACCGCCCCGACGGCCATGCCGCCGCTGGCCATGGCGACCGAGGGCAGATCGTCGTCGATCCGGCCGGCGAGCACGAAGTACCCGGCCAGGCCGACCGCCGCGCCCAGGCCCCAGAGCACGCCGACCGGGTCGAGGCGGGTCGCCCCGGTCAGGTCGAGGACGAACACCAGGCCGAGCACGGCCACCACCGAGCCGGCCACGGTCAGTCGGCGGGGGCGTTGCCCGTGCGCCAACCACATCCAGGCCACCACCAGGATCACGCCGAGGTACTCCAGCAGCAGCGCCACACCCACCGGCAGGTACCGCACCGCGTTGAAGAAGCAGGCCTGCGCCGTCGCCACCCCGAGGATGCCGAAGACCCCGACGGAGACGAGGTTGCGCCGCAGCACCGCCACCTTGCCGCGCAGGGAGAGCAACGCCGGCACGGCGAGGACCAGGGCGGCGATGCCGACCCGGGCGATGACCGCCGCCTCGGCGGACCAGCCGGCGTCGATCAGGGAACGGGCGAAGGTACCGGAGGTGGCGAAGGTGAGCCCGGAGATCAGCAGCAGGCCGAGGCCGACGCCGGCGGCGGGACGGGGACGCATCGAATCTCCTCGACTCGGCGAGATGTCATGAGCAAACTAAGATTTGGTGATGACGCTAAGCGGGGTATACGAAAGGAGTCAAGTTGCTTTTTGCCCATGACACCGAACCCGCCCTGCTCACCGTCGCCGCGCTGGTCAACACCGCCGGCCCCGACGAGGGCCTGCCGGACGTGCCCGCCCTCACGGAGTTCGTGGTCACCCAGAAGTACAGCGGCCGGCACGACCGGACCGACGCGGAGCTACGGGCGGTCCGCGCGCTGCGGCCCCGCCTGCGCCGGATCTGGCACGCCGACGAGGACGAGATCGTCGAGATCGTCAACGGCCTGCTCCGCGAGGCGCACGCGCTGCCGCAACTGATCCGCCACGACGACGAGCCGTACCACCTGCACGCGGTGCCCCGGGACGCGCCGCTGGACCGGCGGATGGCGGTCGAGGCGGCGATGGCCCTGGCCGACCTGGTCCGCAGTCGGGAGGTGAGCCGGCTACGCAGGTGCGCCCACCCGGACTGCGACAACGTGCTGGTCGACCTGTCGAGAAACCGGTCCCGGCGGTTCTGCGCCGCCGGCTGCGGCAACCGCGCGGCGGTCAGCGCCTACCGGGCCCGCCGGGCCGCCGAGGGGACCTGAACACCGCCCCGGCCGCTCGTCACTGCGCCGAGCCGGCCATCAGCCACCGGGTGACGACGACCCGGAGCAGCACGTACGGGCCGTCCGGGCCGTCCGGCACGGTGACGTCCCAGCCGTCGTACCGCTCGGCGAGGGCGGCGACGACCTCGGGCGGGAAGGGCGGGTGGACGACCTCGGCGGCACCCTCGGCGACCACCGGCGCGAGGCCGTCCGGCAGGGCCAACGAGACCCGGGGGTCACGGGCGACGTTACGGGCCTTGACCGACCGCGCCGCCGTGGCGATCCACCACTCGTCGTCCCGGTACCGGTACCAGACCGGGGTCAGGTGCGGGGAGCCGTCCGGCCGCAGCGTGCAGCACCAGACCACCCGTTCCCGGTCGAGCCGGTCCAGCACGGCGGCGTCGGGAGTGGGCGGCGCCCTCACCGGCGCGCTCCGCGCCGGAGCCGGCAGGCGTGCAGCAGCATGCCGCCCACTGTCCCACAGCTCAGGGATGGGTCATCCGGAGCAGGTCGAGTGCCTCGTCCAACTGGTCCTCGGAGAGCCGACCACTGTCCACGTGCCCCCGGGAGAGCACCACCTCCCGGATGGAGACCTGTCGCTCCAGCGCCTCCTTGGCGATCGAGGCCGCCTCGTCGTACCCGAGGTGGCGGTTGAGCGGGGTGACGATCGACGGCGACCCCTCGGCGTACGCCAGGCAGACCTCGGCGTCCGCGACCAGGCCGACCACGCAGCGGTCGGCGAGCAGGCGGCTGGCGGCGGCCAGCAGCCGGATCGACTCCAGGATGTTGCGGGCCATCACCGGCAGCATCACGTTCAGCTCGAAGTCGCCCTGCGAGCCGGCGAAGGCGACCGTGGCGTCGTTGCCGACCACCTGGGCGCTGACCTGCCGGACCGCCTCGCAGACCACCGGGTTCACCTTGCCGGGCATGATCGACGAGCCGGGCTGGAGGTCGGGGATGCGCAGCTCGCGCAGGCCGGCGCGGGGGCCGGAGCCCATCCAGCGGATGTCGTTGGCGACCTTGTAGAGGCCGACCGCGACGGTCCGCAGTTGGCCGGAGGTCTCCACCAGGGCGTCGCGCGCCCCCTGCGCCTCGAAGTGGTTGCGCGCCTCGGTGACCGGCAGCCCGGTCGAGGCCCGCAGCTTCTCGATCACGGCGGCGGCGAAGCCGAACGGCGTGTTGATGCCGGTGCCGACGGCGGTGCCGCCGAGCGGCAGTTCGGCGAGCCGGGGCAGGGCCGACTCCAGCCGCTCGACGCCGTACCGGACCTGGGCGGCGTACCCGCCGAACTCCTGGCCGAGGGTGACCGGGGTGGCGTCCATCAGGTGGGTACGCCCGGCCTTCACCACGGTCTCGAACTCGCCGGCCTTGGCCTCCAGCGCCCCGGCCAGGTGGGCCAGCGCCGGCAGCAGGTCCTCGACGACCGCCTGGGTGGCGGCCAGGTGGATGGAGGAGGGGAAGACGTCGTTGCTGGACTGGGAGGCGTTCACGTCGTCGTTCGGGTGCACGTCCCGGCCCAGTTCCCGGCTGGCCAGGGTGGCGAGCACCTCGTTGGTGTTCATGTTCGAGGAGGTGCCCGAGCCGGTCTGGAAGACGTCCACCGGGAACTGGTCGTCGTACCCGCCGTCGGCCACGTGCGCGGCGGCGGCGGCGATCGCGGCGGCGACGTTCGCGTCGATCACCCCCAGCTCGCCGTTGACCTCGGCCGCCGCCCCCTTGATCTGGGCCAGCGCGCGGATCTGGGCCGACTCGATGCCCCGGCCCGAGATCGGGAAGTTCTGCACCGCCCGCTGGGTCTGCGCCCGCCACAGGGCGTCGGCGGGCACCTCCACCTCGCCCATCGAGTCGCGTTCGATCCGGTAGCCCACTGCCTCTGGAGTCGTCACGCGTTCCATCCTGCCGCGCCCCGCACCGACGCGCAGATGATCGCTCAGTCCAATGCGGCCAGCAGCCGGGCCACCTCGTGCCGCTCGGGGGCGTCGACCTGACGGAACAGCGCCAGCGCCCGCGCCCAGTACGCGCGGGCCTCGGCCGGGTCGGCGGCCCGTCGGCAGCGGGCCATCCCGTCGAGCGCGCGGGCCTGCTCGTACCGCACGCCCAGTCGGGTGGCGTCGGCGAGCACCCGGCGGTGCAGGTCCAGCGCGCTGGAGACGTCCCCCTGGTCGAGGATCGCGCGGGCCAGCAGGTTACGCGAGGCGCACTGCCCGACCCGGTCACCCGCCTCGGTGATCGCGACCAGCGCCTCCCGGTGCAGGGTGGCGGCCGAGTCCGGGCGGCCCTCGGCGCGCTCCACGGCGCCCAGCTCGTTGAGCACCTCGCCCTCCCCCAGCCGGTTCCCGCCCTGCCGCTTGAGGTACAGCGCGGCCCGCAGCAGGCGGCGGGCCGGCCCGACGTGCCCCAGCCGGGCCCGGATCACGCCCACGTGGACGACCGCGTTCGCGAGCTGGACCGGATCGGCCACCTGCCGGGCCAGCAGGAGGTGGTGCCGGCTGGTCCGCAGCGCCTCCGCGTACCGGCCGCCGACGATCAGCACGTAGGAGCGGTTGTTGAGGTTGTTCGTCACCGCGCCCAGGCCGTCCCCGGCGCGGGCCAGCGTCGCCGACTCGGCGAGGAGGTCCAGGCTGCGCCGGACGTCCCCGGTGGCGGCGTAGGAGATCCCCAGGTTGGAGAGCAGGTTGCTGACCTCGAAGCGCAGGTCGGGCCGGCGCGGCAGGTCCAGCGCCGTCTCCAGCAGGCGGATCGCCTCGCCGAACCCGGCCCGGCGGTAGTACCCGGAGGCGAGGTAGTTGAGCATCACCAGGGTGGCGTGGTCGTCCCTCAACTGCCGCGCCGCGCGCAGCCCGACCCCGTGGGTCTCGATCAGCTCGTCCAGGTGACCGCCGAGCAGGTGGGACCGCCAGCAGGCACGGGCCAACTGCCAGCAGTGCTGCCGGAAGCCCTCGGCCTCGGCCAGCCGGACCAGCGCGGTGAGCACCCCCCGGTTCTCGTCGAACCAGGCCCGCCCGTCCGAGGCGGTGTCCGCGACCAGGTCCGGGCGGAGCGGGGTGGGCAACCGCAGCGCACCGGCGGTGCCCGCCGGCTCGATCGTCTTGGCGATGGCGGCGGCGACGTGCAGGTGGTGGTCGAGCAGGCGTTCGATGACGGCGCTGCGCTCGGCGGCCCGCCCCGGCTCGGCGAGCAACGTGCGGGCGTACTCCCGGATCAGGTCGTGCAGCCGGTACCGGCCCGGCTCCGTCTCCTCCGCCAGGTGCGCGTCGACCAGTTCGTCCAGCAGGTCCTGTGTCTCGCGCAGGGAGAGGTCGGCGAGCGCGGCGGCGACCCGGTTGTCGAAGCGCACCCCCGGGTGCAGGCCGAGCAGCCGGAACACCCGCTGCGCCGGGGGCGACACCTGGGCGTACGACAGGGCGAAGGCGTGGCCGACGGAGCGTTGCCCGGCGGCCAGTTCGGCCAGCGGGTCCGCCGCGGTCACCAGGCGCTCGGCCAGGTCCGCCACCCGCCACCGGGGTCGGTGCACCAACCGGGCGCCGGCCAGCCGGATGGCCAGCGGCAGGTGACCACAGCGGCGTACCACCTCGCCCGCCGCCGCCGGCTCCGCCGCCACCCGGTCCGCGCCGGCGACCCGGCCCAGCAACTCGACCGCCTCGTCGGTGTCGAGCACCGGCAGCGACGAGGGCCGCCCCTCGTCCAGGCCGACCAGCCGACGCCGGCTGGTGACCAGCACCAGGCAGTCCGCGCCGGCCGGCAGCAGCGGGGCGACCTGGGTGGCGCTGGCGGCGTTGTCCAGCACCACCAGCGCGCGCCGGGCGGCCAGTTCGGTCCGCCACAACGACAGCCGGTCGTCCAGGTCGAGCGGGATCCGCGCGGCCGGCACCCCGAGCTGGCGCAGCAGGGTGGCCAGTGCGGCGGCCGGGCTCAACGGCCGGCGCTCGCTGTGCCCGTGCAGGTCGATGAAGAGCTGGGCGTCGGGGAACCGGTCGGCCAGCCGGACGGCCAGGTGCACCGCCAGGGTGGTCTTGCCGCTGCCCGCCATCCCGTCGATGAGGTGCACCCGGGCCCGGTCCTCGTCGATCTCCTTGACCAGCCGGGTCAGCGTCTCCTGCCGGCCGGTGAAGTCGCTGATCGCCCGGGGCAGCGCCCGGACCGGCGGGTCGGCGTGGCGGGGCGGGTCGGCGAAGGCCAGGTCGCCGGCGAGCACCCGCTGGTGCAGCGCCTGGAGCGCGGCGCCCGGCTCGATGCCGAGTTCCTCGGCGTAGATCCGCCGGCCCTCCCGGTACAGCGCGAGCGCGTCGGCCTGCCGGCCGACGGCGGAGAGCGCCAGCATCGCCTGCCCGCGCAGCCGTTCCCGCAGCGGGTGCCGGTCGACCGCCTCGGCCAGTTCGTCGACCAGGTCGGCGGCGCGGCCGAGCCGCAGCTCGACGTCGACGCACTCCTCCAGCGCGGCGAGCCGCTGCTCGTCGAGGGCCTGCGCCCGACGCCGGACGCTGCGGCTGAGGACGCCGCTGAGCGCGGCGCCCCGCCACAGGCCGAGCGCGGCCCGGAAGTACGCCTGTGCCTGCGGCAGCCGACCGGCCGTGACGGCGGCCCGCGCGGCGTCGAGTCGGTCGGCGAAGAGTTCGACGTCGAGGTCGGTCGAGTCACCCCGGATGCTGTACCCGGCCGGGTCGGTGTGGATCAGGTCGGCGGGTACGCCCAGCTCGGTGAAGCGGCGCCGGAGCCGGGAGACGCAGGTCTGGAGCTGGGCCCGCGCGGTCGCCGGGGGCCGGTCCTCCCAGACCGCGTCGATCAGGTCCTCCACCGGCACCACCCGGCCGAACCGCAGCAGCAGCAGGGCGAGCACCGTCCGGTCCCGGGTCGCGGTCACCGTGGCCCCCCCGGCTATCCGCAGGGGCCCCAGGATCCGAAACCGCATTGTTCGATGCCCCCCGCTGGCTTCGTGGAACTTGCAGCAGCGTAACCCGACGGTGACGGGGCGCCACCGGGGGCTGATAGCGAAATGAGAGTGGTTCGGCAGCGTCGCCCCGCACACTCTGTCCGGGCTGTCAGCCATGGCATGCCGACGGGGGCGGTGCGCCCGTCCACCCATGATGGACGGGCGCACCGATGTCGCCTGCGCGCGAAACTCCCGCCACCTGCCCCGCCACGCTCAGCGGCCCGGTCGAGCCACGGCACTGCGCGCACCGCACCCCCGAAGCTCGCATCCGGAAAGCCGACGCCGTCAGACACTTACGATCATCGAGACATACTACTCGCCGCCGGAGGACATGATCGTGCACGTCACCGTGGGTACCACCGGGCGCCTGGTGAGCCGGAGCACCGCCGTCGGACTGTCCACTCTGCTCGCCGGCACGGTCGCGCTGGCCGCCGCCGGCCCCGCGCACGCCGCCGCACCGGCCGGCACCGCCAGCGCCGCCGGCGCCACGGTCACCGCCGGCCCCACCGCGCCGACGGTGACCTCCCCGGACTACCCGGCCGACGAGGGATGGTACGGCGGTCCGGGCGTCCCGGGCAGCTTCACCTTCGACGCCGGCGGCGACACCGACGTCCTCGGCTTCCGGTACTGGCTCGACGGCGGGGCGGCCACCCAGGTCGCCGCCGACCAGCCGGGCGGCTCGGCGACGGTCACCGTCACGCCGGGCGAGGAGGGGCCGGCCGTGCTGAGCGTCCAGGCCGTGGACGCGGCGGGCAACCGCTCGCCGGCCACCAGCCACACGTTCCGGGTCCGCGACACCAGCCCGACGATCACCGACGGCAACTCCACCGCCGGGTACGGCCAGCCGCGCACCCTGACCCTCACGCCGGGAATGCCCGGCGTGGTCGCGTACACGTACCGGCTCGACGCCGGGGCGGAGCAGACGGTGGTCGCGGCGCCGGACGGCACGGCCACGATCACCCTCGCCCCGACCACGCCCGGCTGGAACAACCTGTACGTCCGCAGCCGGACCGCCGACGACCTGCCCTCCGGTGAGCGGTGGCACCGGTTCCACCTGGAGACCCGGCCGACGATCAGCTCGGTCGAGTATCCGCTCGGTCAGGTGGGCGCCCCGGTCGGCACGCCCGGCACGTTCGTCTTCCAGCCGGGGATGCCCGGCGTGACCGAGTACGTCTACCGGTTCGGTCTCCTCGGCCCGCTGCGGACGGTCCCGGCCGGTCCCGACGGGTCGGCGTCGGTCACGTTCACGCCGCCGAACTTCCTGCCGCAGCAGGTCACCGTCTTCACCCGGACCGCGGACGGAATCGCCTCGGAGAGCGTCACCGGCCACGTCCAGGCCAGCCGGGCGAGCTGACCCGCGTCGGGCCGGCCCGCCCGCCAGCGGGCCGGCCCGACGCGTAGCTGGCAACACCGGTCCGTAACCAGGTCAGGGGCGCGGTCGGGTCACTCTCTGGAAGCCTTTCGAACTGCCCCACCCGTGGGACCACGTGCACGCCCGGATGGCACACCGCATGCTCATCGCCGTGCCGAACCGTTCCCCACCGGCGCGCCGCGTCGCGCGCCACCCCGCCGGTCCAGCTCACCAGCGTGCCGAGCCGTGCCCCCTGCCCTGCCGAGTTGGTCTCACCGCGCGGCGTGGCGAGGCCTGCCCCGTTCCTGGGGGCAGCTCGAAAGGCGGGCAAGGCGCCACACCGGGAGGCCGGAAGCACACCGGCCGCGACGGCTGCCGATCCCGCGACGGCTGCTCAGCGGCGGCCGACGGTGAGGACCGGCTTGGTCACCTCGGCGAAGAAGTCGTTGCCCTTGTCGTCGACCACGATGAACGCGGGGAAGTCCTCCACCTCGATCTTCCAGACCGCCTCCATGCCCAGCTCCTGGTACTCCAGGACCTCGACGTGCTTGATGCAGTCCTGGGCCAGCCGGGCGGCGGGGCCGCCGATCGAGCCGAGGTAGAAGCCGCCGTACCGGTCGCAGGAGCGGGTCACCTGGGCGGAGCGGTTCCCCTTGGCCAGCATCACCAACGAGCCCCCGGCGGCCTGGAACTTCTCCACGTACGCGTCCATCCGGCCGGCGGTGGTCGGGCCGAACGAGCCGGAGGCGTACCCCTCGGGGGTCTTGGCGGGGCCGGCGTAGTAGACCGCGTGGTCGCGCAGGTACTGCGGCATCGGCTCGCCCGCGTCCAGCCGCTCGGCGATCTTCGCGTGCGCGATGTCCCGGGCCACCACCAGCGGCCCGGTCAGCGAGAGCCGGGTCTTCACCGGGTACTTCGACAGCTCGGCGCGGATCTCGTCCATCGGCCGGTTCAGGTCGACCCGGACGACCTCCTCGGTCTCCAGGGTCTCGTCGGTGACCTCGGGCAGGAACCGGGCCGGGTCGGTCTCCAGCCGCTCCAGCCAGACCCCGGACGGGGTGATCTTGGCGACCGCCTGCCGGTCGGCGGAGCAGGAGACCGCGATCGCCACCGGGCAGGAGGCACCGTGCCGGGGCAGCCGGACCACCCGGACGTCGTGGCAGAAGTACCGGCCGCCGAACTGTGCGCCGATGCCGAAGTTGCGGGTCAGCTCCAGCACCTCCGCCTCCAGGTCCAGGTCCCGGAAACCGTGCGCGGTCATCGAGCCTTCGGTGGGAAGCGCGTCCAGGTACTTCGCGGAGGCGTACTTGGCGGTCTTGAGGGCGTACTCGGCGGAGGTGCCGCCGATGACGATCGCCAGGTGGTACGGCGGGCAGGCGGCGGTGCCGATCAGCCGCAGCTTCTCCTCCAGGAACTGCATCATCCGGGTCGGGTTCAGCAGCGCCTTCGTCTCCTGGTAGAGGTACGACTTGTTGGCCGAGCCGCCCCCCTTGGCCATGAAGAGGAACTTGTACGCGTCCGGGTGCCCGTCCGGGTCCTCGGCGTAGACCTCCACCTGGGCGGGCAGGTTGCTGCCGGTGTTGCGCTCCTCCCACATGGTCAGCGGGGCGAGCTGTGAGTACCGCAGGTTCAGCTTCGTGTACGCCTGGTAGACGCCCCGCGAGATGGCCTCGGCGTCGGTGCCGTCGGTGAGCACGTGCCGCCCCCGCTTGCCCATCACGATCGCGGTACCGGTGTCCTGGCACATCGGCAGCACCCCGCCGGCCGCGATGTTCGCGTTGCGCAGCAGGTCCAGCGCCACGAACCGGTCGTTCGGCGAGGCCGCCGGGTCGTCGATGATCGCGCGGAGCTGCGCCAGGTGGGCCGGGCGCAGGAAGTGGGCGATGTCGTGCATCGCCTCGGCGGTCAGGGCGGTCAGCGCCGCCGGATCCACGGTCAGGAACCGGCGACCGCCGGGACCGTTGACGACGTCGACGCCCTCGTCGGTGACCAGGCGGTACTCGGTCTGGTCCGGGCCGGTCGGCAGCAAGGGAGCGTACGAGAACGCGGCGGCACTGCTCATGAGGCGAAAGCCTAGGCCAGTCGAATCGATCCGTCCCACCCGCCGGTCGGGTCCTGGGACACCGCTTACATCCACGGCGTGTCGGGCACGCCCACCAGGCCCTCCGACCCGGCGCCAGTTACGCCCACCGGCCCCGACACCCGGGTTCAGCCGTCCTTGCCGGCGCCGGGGTCCGGGCAGGCCTCCCGCTTCGGGCCGCAGTCCTCCGGGTTCCCGGAGGTGCCGGGACGGTCCTCGCCCGAGCCGGGCACGGCTCCGTCCCCGGGTACGCCGCCGGCCGGCGCCGCGCCCGGTCCCACGCCGGTGCCGAAGCGGACGTACCCGATCTCCCGCCCCTCGCCGATGACCATGCCGCCCGGCCCGATCGCCAGCGCGTTCGCGGCGGTGCGCAGGTGCAGCAGTTCCTGCCCGGTACGCGGGTGCACCGCCACCAGCCGGGTCGGCTTCTCGTCCGAGATCACCGCCGCGTACGGGGTGAGCACCACCCCGGTCTTCCCGCCACCGGGGCGGCTCCACCGGTCCCGCCCGGCGGCGAGTTCCCGCCCGACGATCGTCCGCTGGTCGGCGCCGCGCACCACCGAGTACCGGTCGTCCACCGCGAGCAGCCGCTCCTCCGGCTGGTTGACCTGCAACAACCGGCCGGTGTAGCCGTCCACCACCGCCTCCCGCCCGTCCGGGGAGAGCCCGATCAGCACGTTCCGGGACCCCTGCGGGTCCTCCCGCTGCGCGCAGCCGGCGTTGTCGGCGTTGCGCAGGTTGATGCCGGCCCGCTGCCAGACCTGCTGCCCGGTCGCCGGGTCGGTGGCGGCGAGGCCGAACAGGCAGGCACCGTCGACGGACCGGGCGGTGATCCGCAACAGCCGGCCGCCGACGACGGAGAGGCGTTCGTCCCGGCCGGGTTGCAGGTCCTGGAGGACCCGGCCGGTGGCGGTGTCCACCACGTGCACGCGGCCGTCTACCGGGAAGCCGAGCAGCGGCGGCACCGACTCCGGCCCGGCCAGCCCCTCGTCGATTCGCAGCGCGGTGAGCCGTCGGGTGTTCAGCAGGTCGGGGTTGTCGGCCAGCCACGAGGTGCTGACGCCGGGCAGGAACGCCGTCCAGATCGGCCGGGTGCCGCGCGGGTCCCAGGCGGAGAGGGTGCAGTCGGTGGCGCCGGCACAGCGGGCGTCGAGCAGCAGGTTCCGGTACGTCCAGACGGCCACCGCGTCGTCGACCTCGCGCAGCACCGCGCCGGTGACCGGGTCGAGCAGCTCGTACCCCTTGACCAGGAGCTTGCCCACGGCGACGACGGAGGTACCGTCGGCGCCGGCGACCGCCGCCCAGTCCGCCTTGCGCTCCCAGAGCTGCACGCCGGTGGCGAGGCTGCGCGCCTCGACCCGGGTCCGCTGCTCGACCACGACGGCGTCCCCGGCGATGGTCACGCTGCGGGGGGTACCGCCGATGCGTTCCTGCCAGACCACGTCCGGCTCGGAGATCGGCTCGCTGCGCTTGACCCAGTCCCACACGCCGGGGAACGGGTTCCAGACCCCGGTGACAGCGAGGGCGACGACGGCGACGAGGGCGAGCGCGAGGAAGCTCTTGACCCCGAAGCCCCGCTGGTTCGCCACACCGGACACGGTAGCCACGATCACCCCCGTGCCGAAACGGTCAGATGTCCGTGTCGCACCCCGAGGTTAGGAAGGGGCCCTTCCTCTACAGAAAGCGTTAACAGGGGGCCCTTCCTTGCGTGGCGGAGCGGACGAGGGGGAGGGTGCGGTAGGGGATGGCCTCGGCGAGGGCGATGACCGTGGAGGCCCGGCTGATGCCCACCGAGGAGACGATCTGGTCGATCACCCGCTGGAGGTCGGCGTTCGACCGGGCGACGATCCGGCAGAGCAGGTCGCTGGAGCCGGTGATGGTGTGCGCCTCCAGCACCTCGGGGATGGCCGCGAGGTGGGCGGTGACCGGGTCGTGGCCGTGCCGCTGGCTGATCTCCAGGGTGACGAAGCTGGTCACCCCGAACCCGATCGCCGCCGGGGAGACGTCCGGCCCGAAGCCGCCGATCACGCCCCGCTGGACCAGCTTGTCCAACCGGGCCTGGACGGTGCCCCGGGCCACCCCGAGCCGGCGGGAGCACTCCAGCACCCCGATCCGGGGCTCCTCGGCCAGCAACTCGATCAGCCTGGCGTCCACCGCGTCGAGCTGGACAGATTGTGCAGCGGTCATGACTGAACACCGTACCGAATGCACAACCTGACCAGGCAGGAACGAGACGGTTGCCCAGTCGCCCGTGGGCCGCGATCCTCGCCACATCAGGTACCACCGTGGTCGCCCACGAGGTGGCCGGCGCAGGAGGGAGTCCGCGATGACGCAGGCGATCGACCGACCCCAGTCGACCGGAGAGGTCGACGTCGACGTCCTGGTCGGGGCCGTCGACCACGACATCAGCCGTGACCCGTTCCCGGTCCGGGGGCTCGACCACGTGACCTTCGTGGTGGGCAACGCCAAGCAGGCCGCGCACTACTACTCCACCGCGTTCGGCATGACCTGCGTGGCGTACCGGGGGCCGGAGCAGGGTTACCGCGACCACGCCGAGTACGTGCTGACCAGCGGGTCGGCCCGGTTCGTGCTGCGCGGGGCGGTCCGCCCGGACGTCGCCGAGGTCGACTTCGTCGCGCGGCACAGCGACGGCGTGTCGGACATCGCGCTGGAGGTCCCCGACGTCGACGCCGCGTACGCGCACGCCACCGGGCAGGGCGCGACCGGCCTGCTGGAGCCGCACGACGTCACCGACTCCCACGGCACCGTCCGGCTGGCCGCCATCGCCACCTACGGCGACACCCGGCACACCCTGGTCGACCGGTCCCGGTACACCGGCCCGTTCCTGCCCGGCTTCGTGGCCCGGGCGCCGATCGTGGACCGGCAGCCGATGATCGCCGCCGGCCTCCAGCCGAAGCGCTTCTTCCAGGCCGTCGACCACGTGGTCGGCAACGTGGAGCTGGGCCGGATGGACGAGTGGGTGCAGTTCTACCAGCGGGTCATGGGCTTCACCAACATGGCGGAGTTCGTCGGTGACGACATCGCCACCGACTACTCGGCGCTGATGAGCAAGGTGGTGGCGAACGGCACCCGCAAGGTCAAGTTCCCGCTGAACGAGCCGGCGGTCGCCCGCAAGAAGTCGCAGATCGACGAGTACCTGGAGTTCTACCAGGGCCCCGGCGCCCAGCACATCGCCGTCGCCACCAACGACATCCTGGCCAGCGTGGACGCCATGCGGGCGGCGGGCGTCGAGTTCCTCGACACCCCGGACTCGTACTACGACGACCCGGAGCTGCGCGCCCGCATCGGCGAGGTCCGGGTGCCGATCGAGGAGTTGAAGGCCCGCAAGATCCTGGTCGACCGGGACGAGGACGGCTACCTGCTCCAGATCTTCACCCGGCCGGTGCAGGACCGGCCGACGGTCTTCATCGAGCTGATCGAGCGGCACGGCTCGCTCGGCTTCGGCAAGGGCAACTTCAAGGCGCTGTTCGAGGCGATCGAGCGGGAGCAGGAACGGCGCGGCAACCTGTGACCCCGGCGGGCGGGGGCCGGCGTACCGGTGCCGGGCTGCGTCGGCGACGTCGTCGTTAAGGTGTCCAGGTGAGCGAGCACAGCCAACGGACCGTCCGGCCCCACGTGACGCCACCCTCGGGTGGTCCCGCCGAGCGCCCCGGAGCGGCGCCGTGAGCGTGTCGCCCGGCTGGTACGTCGACCCCGCCGACCCGGACACCCGACGGTACTGGGACGGCGAGGGCTGGCTCGGCGCACCCATCCCGGTCGACGCCCCGGTGCCGGACGGCCCGCCCCCGCCCGAGCCGACCACCCCACCCGCCGGCCCGGCGACCCCGGCCACCGGCGACGCGGCGGCCGGGGCCATTACCCCCGGCAACCCGCCGGCCGGCGCCCCGACCGGGGTCGAGCCGACCGGCGCCGCGCCGGGCTGGCCCCCCGCCCCCGGTACGCCCGGCGGCGGCCCGTACCCCGGTACGCCGGGCGGCCCGTACCCCGGCCCGGTCGGCCCACCCGGCGCGGGCTGGCCCGCCCCCGGTGCGCCCGCCCCTGGTGCGCCGGGCCCCGGTGCGCCGGGCCCCGGCCAGCCGCCCTGGCCCGGGTACGGGCCACCGGCGCCCGGGTGGCCGCAGCAGCACTGGGCGGTCCGGCCGCCCGAGCCCCGGCCGCACGGCTTCGCGCTGGCCGGGTTCGGTGCCCGCCTGGTCGCCCGGCTGATCGACTTCGGCATCGTGTTCCTGCTCAACGCGGTGGTCAACGGCTGGTTCGTCTGGCGCTACATCGACGAGATCACTCCGTACTGGCAGGAGGTATTCCGCCGGGCGATGGCCGGTGACTCCTCCACCGCCGGGCTCCCACCCCCCGGTGACCAGGCCGGCGGGCTCCAGATCGCCATCCTGCTGATCGCCACCGCGCTCTGGTTCGCCTACGAGGTGCCCGCGATGGCGGCGAGCGGGCAGACCTTCGGCAAGCGGGTGATGCGGATCCGGGCCGTGTCGATGACCGAGGACAAACCGCTCGGCTTCGGCCGGGCGCTGCGCCGGTGGAACACCCTCGGCCTGCCGACCCTGCTCTGGTACTGCTGCGGTCTCGGTCTGGTGCTCCAGCTCATCGACGCGCTGTCCCCGCTCTTCGACCACCCGCTGCGCCAGGCGCTGCACGACAAGCGCGCGCAGACCGTGGTGGTCCAGGTGCCCCGGTCCACGTCCACCCCCACCGACGAACCGCGCGACCGCGCCCACCCCCCGGGAGAAACCCCATGACGGACACCCCACGGCACTCCTCGGCGCTGCGGCTGACCCGCGCCGACCTCGACGCGCTGCCCAGCTACGTACCCGGCCGCAGCCCGGCCGACCTGGCCCGCGAGCTGGGCCTGCCCGAGGCGATCAAGCTGGCCAGCAACGAGGTGCCGTACGGGCCGCTGCCGGGCGTGGTGGAGGCGGTCGCCGAGGCGGTCGCCGGGTCGCACCGGTACCCGGACATGGGTGTGGTGGCGCTGCGCGAGACCCTCGCACAGCGGTACGGGGTGGACGCCGACCGGATCGCCACCGGCTGCGGCTCGGTGGCGCTGGCCGAGCACCTGGTCCGGGCCACCTGCCTGCCCGGCGACGAACTGATCTACTCGTGGCGCTCCTTCGAGGCGTACCCGATCATCGCGGCGACCAGCGGCGCGACCAGCGTTCGGGTGCCCAACGACGCCGGCCACGGGCACGACCTGACCGCGATGGCGGCGGCGGTGACCGACCGGACCCGGATGGTGCTGGTCTGCAACCCGAACAACCCCACCGGCACGGCCGTGCGCCGGGCGGAGCTGGACCGGTTCCTCGACGCGGTCGGCGAGGACGTGCTGGTCGTCATCGACGAGGCGTACCGGGAGTTCGTCACCGACCCGGAGGTCCCCGACGGCCTGACCTACCTGGACCGGCCGAACGTGGTGGTGCTGCGCACCCTGTCCAAGGCGTGGGGGCTGGCCGGGCTGCGGATCGGCTTCCTGGTCGCCGCGCCGGCCGTGGCGGCGGCGGTCCGCAAGGTGGTCACCCCCTTCTCGACCAGCACGGCCGCCCAGGCCGGCGCGCTCGCCGCGCTCGCCGAGGCCGACGAGGTGCGGCGGCGCTGCGCGCTGGTCGTGGCCGAGCGGGAGCGGGTCACCGAGGCGCTGCGCAAGCTGGTCCCGGAGGTGCCGGCCAGCCAGGCGAACTTCGTCTGGCTGCCGCTCGGCGACCGGGCGGTGGAGTTCGGCCGGGCGTGCGAGGCGCGCGGGGTGATCGTCCGCCCGTTCGCCGGCGACGGGGTCCGGGTCACCATCGGTACCCCGGCGGAGAACGACGCCTTCCTCGCCGCCGCCGAGGCCGCCCTCGGCTGAGCGCGTCCCCGGTCTCGGCTGGGCGCGCGGGATTCGCAGGCCCCGTGTCGATGCTCCGCGTCGACACGGGGCTTTCGCGTACGCGCTACCGGGCGGGAAGCGCGGCGCTGAGCCGGTTGCCCCGGCGGCGGTAGGCGTACCCGGCCAGGAGGGTCAGCACCAGGCCCGAGGCGACCAGCCCACCGATCAGTACCGGGACGGCCAGGTCGTCCTCGTCGCTGGCGGCCGGCGGTACGGTGCCGAAGGTGACGGTGCCGTCGCTCTCCCCCTTCGTCCAGCCACTGGCCAGTTCGAGCCGGGCCGACCACCGCCCGTCGGGCAGCCGGCGGTCGAGCACGACCCGCAGGGTGGTGCCGGTGCCCGGGGCGAGGGTCTTCGCCTCGGCCCGGACCGGCCCGGCGGAGAGCCCGCCCGGGCCGTCGGAGAGCCACAACTGGCCGGCCAGGTCCAGCGCGCGGCGTCCGGTGTTGCGGACGTCGGCGGTGACGACCGGGCTGCCGTCCGGCTCGCGCTCCCCGCGCAGCGCCCCGATCTGGAAGCTCGACGGCGGCTCACCGCCCGGCCCGACCGACAGGTAGACGCGGATACCGACCCGCCCGATGTTGCGGACGTTCCGCCCGTCCACCCCGGCGACCTCGGCCCAGACGACCGCGTACCGCTCGCCCGCCGAGGCCCGTGGGGGGACCCTGATGGTCACCTGGGCCACCCGCTCCGCGTCGGGCTTCAGGGTCACCGTGGTGGGCCGCACCTCGATCCAACTACTCAGCTCGTTCTCGGTCCGGTCGGGAGCCAGGTAGAAGCCGCTCCCGGTGACGTCGGCCGCGGCGGCGTACAGCGCGATGTCGCGGGTGATCGGCGACGGGTTCTTCACCACGATCCGCCGGGTGATGATGGTACCCGGACGGACATGGTCGACGACGTACTTGTGCGCCCGGCTGTCGTCCCGGCGGCTCACCGGCGCGTCGAGCAGGCGGATGCCCACCTCGGTCACGGGCCCGGCCGGTTGCCGGCTCGGGTCGGCGCCCGCGCCCGGTGAGCGGTTCCGACCGACCGGCTCGATCCCGGCCTGCCCGGTCCCGGGCCGCTCGGGATCGGCCCCGGACCGACCGGGGTCGGGCGCTGCCGCCGGGACCGTGGTCACCGCCGGAGCGGCGGGCGCGGCAGGCACCGGCGCCCCGGCGGCGACCAGCAGGGTCACCGCCAGGGCGAGGGTACGGACGTGGGTCCGGTCAGGCCACCGAATGGGTGATCACCCCCGAGTAGGTGCCGCCGACCGCGCTCGCCGGGATGGTGATGCGCAGGCTCGGGTTCCAGGAGGCCGAGTTGTTGCCGCTGCCCGAGGTCTTGGAGAAGGCGACCCGGGACGTGTTCAGCGCGACCGCGTCGGCGGAGGTGGGCTGGCCCGGGACGAAGGTGCCGGTGCCGCTGGTGGCGATGGCCGGGCCGGACCAGTACTCGATGAGGTTGGGCAGGATGGTCTCCGGGCCGGTGCCGCCCCCGGTGGTGAAGGCGCTGCTGGTCACGGTGGCCGTCCAGGTGGCCGACAGGGCGGCACGGCTGTCGGTGACCGTGACGTTGCCGAGTTGACCGGTGAGGGTCGAGCCGGCGAACGTGGCCCCGAGGTTGACCGACGGAGGCACCGCGATATCCAGGTTCGCCGTCGAGACGGTGAAGGTGACGGTGGTGTCGCCCGAGGGCGCGGCGGTGGCCGGTGCGGCGACGGCGAGCACCGCAGCCCCGGCGGCCAGGGCAAGAAGTGGCTTCCTCATGACGGTCATGGTAAGCCGACAAATAGGCTTTTAGGTGTCAAATCGGGCAGCAGGCGAGATCAGGCGACCGAATGCGTGATCGTGCCGGTGTAGCTCCCCGCGACGACGCCGGACGGGATGGCGATCCGCAGCGTCGGGCTCCAGGACACCATGTTGTTGCCGTTGCCGGCGGTCTTGCGGAACGCCTCGCGGGGGACGCCGAGCGTCACCGCCTGGGCCTGGGTCACCTGCCCCGGGACCAGCGTCCCGCCACCGGTCTCCCGGACCGCCGGCCCCGACCAGTACGACACCTGCCCGTTGGCGATGGTCCGACCCGCCCCGCCGGCCCCGGTGACGAACGCGGTCGCGGAGACGGTGACGACCCAGAGGTTCGGGTTGACCGGGCCACGCTGGTCCCGCACCTCGACCGACCCGAGGCGACCCGTCAGGGTGCCGCCGACGAAGCCGACGCCCAGGTTGACGGCGGCCGGCACGGCGATGTCGAGACCGACGACCCGGGCCAGCGCCACGGGGTCGGTGGCGGCCTCCCGCGCCGGCAGGCCGAGGCCACCCAGGGCCAGCACGGGCCCGAGCATGGCGGACAGAACTCGCACGGGTGAACTCTAGGGATTATGCTGCTATTTGTCCACTTTTGGAGGGCTGCTCATGTCGCCGCCAGGATGACCGCCTCCGGCGTCAGGAAGTACCGCGAGTCGTCGGCCTCCGGGGCCACCGGTTCCTTCAGGCGCTCCACCGCCACGTACCCCGCCTGCGCGTACGCCCGGCCGGCTGCCCAGCCGACGCCGTCCCGGCCGGCCATCAGCGGGAACCGGGACCGCACCGCCCCGGTGCTCGGGTTCAGGGTGATCAGGTCGTTCTCGTCGGTGAGCAGGTGCACCAGGCCGGGCTGGACCGCGACGAGCCGGCCCGGCGGGAGGTCGGCCCGACGCCACGACTCCTCACCCGTACGCAGCGAGCGCCCGGTCACCGCGCCGTCGGTCACCACCACGACCCGCTCCCCGTCCAGCTCGGCCCCGACCGGGTCCAGCGCAGGTGCCGACACCGGGGAGCCCTCCCCCACCAGCCACCCCTGCGCCGGGCCGGCGGGCCGGCCGACCGTGCGCAGGCCCCGGCAGCGGGCGCGGTGCTCCGCACAGCCGACCGGGGTGACCGTCAGCTCGGCGGTGGCGCCCGGCGGCTGCCACCGGCTGGTGCTGCGCCCGGTGGCGAGGTCACGGAACTCGACCACGGCCGGCTCGGCGCACCGGTCCACCACGACGAACTGCCCGGCGGCCGTGGAGCCCACGTCGGAACGGCATCCGCCGTCCACGGCCACCGACCAGAGCCGCCGGCCGTCGGCGGCGGCCACCGCCACCACGCGGTCGGGGCCGGTGACCACGAACAGGGCACGCCCCTCGGCGTCCCGGGCCGGGAAGAGTCCCGGCGGGTCCCAGACCGCGTCGGCACCGGTCCGGCGGGCGGTCCAGCCCTCGGCCGGCTCCGGCCCGTCCACCTGCCAGGCGACCGCACCGGTACGCGCGTCCAGCGCCACCAGCCGCCCGTCCGACCAGCGGCTCAGCGCCGTCGTGCCCTCCGCCACCACCCCGCTCACCTGGGCCGGCCAGCGCCGGTACGACCAGTACGGGGTGCGCCGGTTCCGGTTGTCCACCGGCTGGTCGGCGTAGACCTGGCGGGGGGCGGCGTACACCCGGAGGCGGCCGTCCACGATCAGCGGGGCGACGGGCAGCCGGCCGACGACCCCGGCGGAGGGCTCGGCGGGCGCCGGGTAGGCGGCCCGGGCCGGCGTGCTGACCTCGGCGGGCGCGAGGACCCGGTACACCGTGGCCGCCACCGCCGTGGTGACCAGCAGCGCCGCGACCGCGACGACGATCCGGCGCCGGCCCTTCGGGAACCCCATGCGCACCTCCGCCCGGCACCCTACCCAGCGGAGCCGCCCGCATCCCGGCCAACCCCACGCCGGCCGGGCCGCCCCCGGTCGGCGCGGCGGCCGGTGCTCAGGCGGCCTCGGTGGTGGCGGCCCGCTCCACCGCCGCCGCCAGGTCGGCGAGGTCGTGGCGCAGGGCCCGCTCGACCGCGCGGGCGGCCAGGCCGCCGAAGATCAGCGCCACCACCCGGCCGTAGCCGGCGGTCGGCTCGGCCTGCTGCGCGACGGTGACCGCCGTGCAGCTACGGCGGCGACGCCGACGCTGGCGGAGGGTCCAGGTGACCCGGTAGTCGACCCCGGCGCCGGGCGACCCGAGGACCAGCCGACCGGGCGCGACCGCCTCCAGCACCACGAACTCCTCAGCCAGGCCGCCCCCGCCGGGGCGGGAACGGACCTCCCGCCAGGCGGTGCCCGGCCCGAGCGGCCCCGGGGTGAGCACCTCGACCGCGCCGACGGCGGTGAGCCAGTCGGCGCGGGCGCGCAGGTCCGTCAGGAGCCGCCACACGTCGACGGCCGGCGCCTCGATGAATGCGGTGACCGAAACCGTCGGCATGGCACCTCCCGTGTCGACCACCGTACGACCGGTGCGGGCGACACGGGGGCCCGTGGCGGCATTTCCATGGATCGGGTCAGTGGCGGAACCCTCCGGAGCGGAGGCCACCGACGAAGGCCGTCCACTCCGACGGGCCGACCGACAGGGTCGGGCCGGTCGGGTCCTTCGAGTCGCGTACCCCGACCACGCCGAGGACGTCGACCAGGTTGTCCGCCACCTCGACGCAGAGTCCCTGGTCGTTGGAGCGGCTGCTGGTGCGCCAGATGGCACCGGTGAGCTCGTTCATCGTCATTCCTTCCTGTTCCGGTCCGGATGCCGCCCCGACGAGGCGGCCGGCCCGGGTCGGACGCGACCCGGGCCGGCTCGTCGGTGGTGGATCACGGTCGAACAACGACGGGACCGACGACTCGCGGTCGCACATTCGGTCCGACCACGGCCGGGACCTCGGCCGGCGACCGGACCGGTGGGCCCGGGAGGCCGGCGCGAGGCGGCGGGACAGGAGGGAGGACGGCCCCGGTCAGCGGGGCGGACGGATGGTTCCGGTCACCTCGCCGAGGGCGATGGTGCCGCCGTCCGGGCCGGGCGCGGTGGCGGTGAGGGTCACCGTGTCCCCGTCGGCGAGGAAGGTACGGCTCTCGCCCGCGACCGTGACCGGCTCCGCGCCGCCCCAGGTCAGCTCCAGGAACGAGCCGACCTGCCCGCGCTGCGGGCCGGAGACGGTGCCGGAGGCGTACAGGTCCCCGGTGCGCAGCGACGCGCCGTTGACGGTCAGGTGCGCCAACTGCTGCGCGGGGGTCCAGTACATGGCGGCGAACGGCGGCTCGGCGACCCGCTGGCCGTTCCAGTCGACCGCCAGCCGCAGGTCCAGCCCGAGGTGCGGCTCGTCGCGCAGGTAGTCGACGACCGGCGGGTCCTGCACGGGCGCGGGGACGAACGCCGCGCCGAGCGCGTCGAGCGGGGTGACCCAGGCCGAGACGGAGGTGGCGAAGGACTTGCCCAGGAAGGGCCCGAGCGGCTGGTACTCCCAGGCCTGGATGTCCCGGGCGGACCAGTCGTTGACCAGCACCACGCCGAAGACGTGGTCGGCGAAGTCGGCCACGGCGACCGGCTCCCCGAGCGGGCTGGGCACCCCGACCACGAACCCGACCTCGGCCTCGATGTCCAGCCGGACCGAGGGGCCGGTGACCGGGCCGTCGGGGGTGCCGCGCTGCCCCCGGGGGCGGACCACCGGGGTACCGGAGACCACCACCGTGCCGGCCCGACCGTGGTACCCGACGGGCAGGTGCCTCCAGTTGGGCAGCAGCGGCGGCTGGCCGGGGCGGAAGATCTGCCCGACGTTCGACGCGTGGTGCTCGGAGGAGTAGAAGTCGACGTAGTCGGCGACCTCGAACGGCAGCAGCAGCTCGACCTCGGCGAGCGGGACCAGCAGCGGCTCCACCACGGGCCGGTGGGTGGCCTCGGTGAGCAGTTCGGTGACCCGCTGCCGGACGGCCGTCCACTGCGGGCGGCCCAGCGCCATGAACTCGTTGAGCGTGGGGCGGCCGAACGCGCCGCCGGCCAGCACCAGGCCGGCGGCCTCCGCCCCGGCCAGGTCGAGCACGGCGTCGCCGATCCGGACGCCGATGCGGGGCTCCCGCCCGGCGTGCCGGAAGACCCCGTACGGCAGGTTGGTCACCCCGTACGGCGAACCGTTCGCGCCCGTCACCCAGGTCATGCCTCGAAGCCCCCGTTCACCAGCCCCAGCCGGCTCAGATCGGTCAGTGGTTCCAGGATGCTGCACGAGCCGTACCCGACCCAGAGCGGACGGTCCCGGTGCCGCCCGGCGTGGGCCGGCTCGGCCAGCCGTACCGGATCGGTGGTGGCGAGCAGGGCGGCCACCGCCTCCACGCCGGCGCCCGCGTCGGCGGCGAGCACGGCGGTCAGCACGTTGCCGAAGCCGTGGTGGGTGAAGCCGGTCGCCGGGTCGAGGTGGCGCACCGCGTGGTGCAGGCCGGCGGTCAGCTTGAACGGCAGCTCACGGTCCCGGCAGGCGCAGATCACCGCGGCCAGCTCGGCCGGGGTGGGGAAGAGCTCGGCGGCCAGCCCACCGGTGCGGAACTTCGCCGCGACCGGCAGCCCGCCGGCCCGCGCCCCGGCCAGGGTGTCCAGCGCCCGCATCAGCCCGAAGGTCAGCGGGACCTCGGCGTACCCGGTGACCCCGTCCAGCCGCCCGGCGAACTCCAGCAGCTCGGTGAGGCCGGGCTGCGGGTCCTCGCCCCGCTTGGCGACCGGCGCCTCGACCTGGCGGACGGTGACGCGCGGGTCGGCCCCGGCGAGGACCGCGCCGAGCTGGTCGACCGGCACGTCGGCGACCACCCCGACGGTGATCCGCTCTTCCGGCCCGAGCAGCCCGGCCAGGTCGGGCAGGGCGGTGGCGGGCAGCAGCAGCGGGCCGACCAGGTCGGCGTACCAGGCGGCGCGGTGGCGGCGGTGCGCGGTGACGGCGTCCGGCAGGCTCGCGCTGCCGGGCGGGAAGACGGCGGCGTCGTCGACGAGTCCGGCCAGGAGGCGGGGCACCTGCGTTGACACGAGACAAGAATCTACGGGACGCTACAAGGAACGGACAACAGCGTCCGATTATCGGACGCAGGAATAGGCGAACCGGTTCCGGGAGGGGACATGCCGTACTACCGCCGCGTCGGTGACGTGCCCCGCAAGCGGCACACCCAGTTCCGTCAGCCCGACGGCAGCCTCTACGCCGAGGAACTGGTCGGCCAGGAGGGCTTCTCCTCGGACTCGTCCCTGCTCTACCACCGGTACGCGCCGACCGCGATCGTCGCCGCCGAGGAGTTCCGCCCACCCGCCGTCACCCGGACGCCCAACCTGCCGCTCAAGCCCCGGCACCTGCGGACCCACAAGCTCGACGGCACCGGCGCCGACCCGGTCCTCGACCGGCAGTACCTGCTCGCCAACGACGACGTCCGGATCGGGTACGTGCTCGCCGACCGACCCGGCCCGCTCTACCGCAACGCCACCGGCGACGAGTGCCTGTACGTCGAGTCCGGCGGGCTGCGGGTGGAGTCCCCGTTCGGCGTGCTGGAGGCGGTGGCCGGGGACTACGTCATCGTCCCCACCTCCACCATCCACCGGCTGGTGCCCACCGGCGCCGACCCGACCCGGCTGCTGGCCATCGAGGCGACCGGCCACATCGGCCCGCCCAAGCGCTACCTCTCCGTACGCGGCCAGTTCCTGGAGCACTCGCCGTACTGCGAGCGGGACGTGCGGGGGCCGGAGGCGCCCTGGCAGGTCGACGCGACCGACGTGGAGGTGCTGGTCCGGCACCGCCGGGGCTGGACCCGGTACGTCTACGCCAACCACCCGTTCGACGTGGTCGGCTGGGACGGGCACCTGTACCCGTGGGCGTTCAGCATCCACGACTTCGAGCCGATCACCGGGCGGATCCACCAGCCCCCGCCGGTGCACCAGACCTTCCAGGGCCCGAACTTCGTGATCTGCTCGTTCGTGCCGCGCAAGGTGGACTACCACCCGGACGCGATCCCGGTGCCGTACAACCACCACAACGTGGACTCCGACGAGATGCTCTTCTACACCGGCGGCAACTACGAGGCGCGGCGCGGCTCCGGCATCGAGCAGGGCTCGATCTCGCTGCACCCGTCCGGCTTCACGCACGGCCCGCAGCCGGGCGCCGCCGAGCGCGCCATCGGCGTCGACTACTTCGACGAGTTGGCCGTCATGGTCGACACGTTCCGCCCGCTGGACCTCTGCGGCGCGGCCACCACCTGCGAGGACGACGCCTACGCCTGGACCTGGGCCCGCCGGTAAGGAAGGGCCCCCTCTTAACGCATACGGCAGAGAAGGGAACCCCTCTCACACCCCCGCCGCAGGGCGCAGGGGTCAGGCGACCGGACGGCGGTAGACGGCCAGTTGCGCCACGGCGGTGACGGCGATCGCCAGCACCAGCGGCCAGGGCGTGCCGAACAGGGCGTAGAGCAGGATCAGGGCGGGCGCGGCGGCCACCGCGTACACGGCCACCGCCAGCGGCCGGTCGGAGCGGAGCAGGCCGGGCAAAATCGTGCTGGTCAGGCCGGGCAGCTTGGCGGCGTACCGCCACACCAGCAGGCCACCGCCGAGCGCCGCCGCCGCCGCGAAGAACCGGGACATCGCCCCGTTCCCGGCCGCCAGGCAGGCCACCAGGACCGTGGCGACCAGCGACCAGCCGGCGCCGTAGAGCACCAGCCGGCGCAGCCCGTCGGAGATGGTGCGTCGGGAGTCCACCCGCCCGGGGCTCATCGCCGCCGCCTCGGCCAGGTGCTCCAGCGCCTCGGCGTAGCGCCGCTGCTCCAGCCGGAGCACGCCCATGTCGTGCCGGGCCTCGGCGAGCTGCGGGTCGAGGCGCAGCGCCTCCCGGTAGGCCCGCTCGGCCAGGTCGAACAGCTCCAGCCGGGCCGCGACCAGGCCGAGCACCAGGTGCGCCTGCGGCTCCTCGGGCGCCAACTCCACCCCGCGCCAGGCCGCGTTCAGCGCCGGCTGGCCGTTGCGCGCGCCGGCCAGGATCGCCGCCGCGCTGCGCTGGGCGTACGCGTCGTTCGGGCCGAGCGTCAGGATCTCGTCGGCGGTCCGGGCCGCCTCGGCGTACTCCCCCAGGTCGACCAGGGCCAGCGCCCGGGTGACCAGCGCCGGGACGAAGTGCGGGACGGCGGCCACCGCCGACTCGGCCGCGGTACGCGCCTCGGCGGGCCGACCGGCGGCCAGGTGCACCTGGGCGAGCATCGTCAAGGCCAGGGGGTTGCCCGGGTCGAGGGCGACGGCGTACCCCAGTTCCGCCGCCGCCTCGTCGTAGCGGCCGAGTTCGGCCAGGAGCTGGGCGCGCTGGAGGTAGCCGTCGGCCGAGGACTGGTCGGGTGCGGCGTCGTTCGACATCGCGGCGAGCCTAGGCCGACCCGGCCGGGTACACCAGGGCCACCGCGATCCCGGCGAGCCCCTCGGCGCGGCCGGTGAAGCCGAGGCCGTCGGTGGTGGCGGCGGAGACGGTCACCGGGGCGCCGACGGCGGCGGAGAGCACCCGCTGCGCCTCCTCCCGGCGCGGCCCGATCTTGGGGCGTACCCCGACGACCTGGACCGAGACGTTGCCGATCTCGAACCCGGCCGTCCGCACCCGGCGGGCGGTCTCGGTGAGCAGGGCCACCCCGGAGGCGCCGGCCCACTCCGGCTCGCCCACCCCGAAGGTGGCCCCGAGGTCGCCCAGGCCGGCGGCGGAGAGCAGCGCGTTGCAGGCCGCGTGGGCGGCGACGTCGGCGTCCGAGTGGCCGGCCAGGCCGTCCTGGTCGGGCCAGTGCAGGCCGGCCACCCAGCACGGCCGGCCGGGCTCGAAGGCGTGCACGTCGGTGCCGATGGCCACCCGGGGAACGATCATGGGACGAGGGTACGCCTCACGACTCGCTCGTCAGCAGATGCTCGGCGAGGGCCAGGTCGAACGGGCGAGTGATCTTCAGGGCGTACTCCGAGCCGGGGACGCAGCGCACCGCGACACCCTGCTTCTCGACCAGGCCGGCGTCGTCGGTCAGGGCGTCGACGGCGGCGGCGTGCGCGGCCGACAGCACGGCCCGGCGGAAGCCCTGCGGGGTCTGCACCGCCCGCAGGGTGGCCCGGTCGACCGTGCCGAGGACCACCTCGCCGGCGTCGACCTCCTTGATCGTGTCGACGACCGGGAGCACCGGGATCACCGCGTCGTGACCGGCCCGGACCGTGGCGGCCACCGACTCGACCACCTCCGGCGGGGTCAGCGCCCGCGCCGCGTCGTGCACCAGGACGATCTCCAGGCCGGCGGGCACCGCGGCGAGGGCGGCGGCGACGGACGCCTGACGTTCCGCCCCACCGGGGACCACGGTGACCGGGGCGACCGGGGCGAGCAGGTCCCGGACGGCGGCCACCTCGGCGGCCGGGGCGGCGACCACGATGGTGTGCACCGACGGTGCGGCGGCGAGCCGACGGACCGCGTGCACCAGCAGCGGCTCCCCGGCGAGCAGCCGCAGTGCCTTCGGGCGGCCGGGGCCGAGACGTACCCCGGCACCGGCCGCAGGCACGAGGACCGCGACGTCACCGCGCGGGTTGAGCTGCGCGGTCACGTCGCGGTCCTCGAATTCTTGTGCTGCGGGGTGGGTACGAGAATGCTGCGGAGACTAGGCCTCGGTCAGCACCTTGTCGAGAAGCGTCTCCGCCTCGTCCTTGGTGCTCTTCTCCGCCAGCGCGACCTCACCGACGAGGATGTCCCGGGCCTTGGCGAGCATGCGCTTCTCGCCGGCCGACAGGCCCCGCTCCCGCTCCCGACGCCACAGGTCGCGAACCACCTCGGCGACCTTCAGCGGGTTACCGGAGGCCAGCTTCTCCAGATTTGCCTTGTAACGCCGCGACCAGTTGGTCGGCTCCTCGGTGTGCGGAGCCCGGAGAACGTCGAAGACCTTACCGAGGCCCTCTTCGCCCACCACCTCACGCACGCCCACGATCTCGGCGTTCTCAGCGGGCACCCGGACAGTCAGGTCACCCTGTGCGACCCTCAGGACGAGGTACTGCTTGGGCTCGCCCTTGATGACCCGAGTCTCGATTGCCTCGATGAGTGCGGCCCCGTGGTGGGGGTAAACAACGGTCTCGCCGACACTGAAAACCATAGGTTCGAAACCCCTTTCGCTGTGTCTAGGGTAACACGCTCAGGCACCGATGTCTCACCGCTGTCCTGACCGTTGGCGCAGCTCAGGGGCCATGTGAGAGGTATTTCTTCGGCTTGACACAGGGCCAGACCGATGGTTTCACCACGCTCCGTAATCGCCAGGTGCCCTCCCGGTGAAGGCCGTCGGAACCGCCCTGGCGAGGCGATACGCACACTTCATGTTATCTCCCGGATTCGCTCCGCGCCCAGGTGTGGCGTCAGCCGCCCCGGTGCGGGACGCTTGAGGCACACCGCCGACCCACACGGTTTCAGGGGGTCCGATGGGCATACCGGACGCAGGGGGACCCGGGTCCGCCGACGGCCTCCCCGGCCTGCCCCCGGAGTGGGGCCGGGTGATCGTGCCGGACGACGCCGCCGCGCTCGCCGACGAGGCGGCCCTGGTCCGGCGGGAGCTGCGCCGGGAGGCGACCCGGCGGCGGTGGCAGCGCCGCCTGGGCGGCACCGGTCACCGAATGCTGGGGCTGCCGCTGCTGGTCCTGCTGGTGGTCGCGTTGACCACCACCGCCGCCCTGCTCGCCGTCGCCTGGCCCCGCCCGCCCCGTGGCGGGGACCGGCCCACCGTCGTGCCGTACCCGCCACCGAGCGGGCTGGCCGGCCGGCCGCTGCCCGCGGTGGACCTGCTCGACGCGGACCAGTCCCCGGTGCCGCTGCGCGGCCTGCTACCCGCCGTGATCATCCTGGTCGACGCCTGCGAGTGCGCCGCCCAGGTGGCCGCCGCCACCGCCGCCACCCCGCCCGGCGTCCACGTCGTGCTGGTCGGCCCGTCCGCCGCCACGCCCGGCGACGGGGCCACGGGCACCGGCCCGCCACCCGGCGACCCACCGGCCCGCGTCCTCACCGACCCCTCCGGCAGCCTGCGGGCCTTCCTCCAGGTGCCGGCCCGGCCGGACAGCGCCACCGTGCTGCTGGTGACCCGCTCCGGCGCCCTGCACCGGGTGGTGTCGCAGGCGCGGACGGTCGAGGACTACCGCG
Source organism: Micromonospora fluostatini (assembly GCF_050410825.1). NCBI lineage: Bacteria > Bacillati > Actinomycetota > Actinomycetes > Micromonosporales > Micromonosporaceae > Micromonospora > Micromonospora fluostatini. The sequence goes on along the minus strand of NZ_CP191251.1, from coordinate 6,398,114 downwards.
CCGACCTGGTCGCGCTGGTGCGCTGACCGTCGGGCACGGCGTGACCACCGGGCACGGCGACCACCTGGATCTGCACCTCGGCCGTGCCCCGGCGGTACGTGCCCATCCGGATCGAGACCGGCCCGGCGCCGGCGGGGATCCCGATCCGGGCCAGGTCGCCGTCGCACGCCGACCGGTCCGCCTCGGTGACCCGGTCCCGGCCGGTCCACACCCAGAGCCGGGACCCGGTGCAGCGGTACTGCACCACGTACCGGCCCCGGACACCGGGATCGAACGCCCAGCTCACGCTCTCGCCCCCGGCGATGGTCACCCGGTCTGCGGCCGCCGGGCCGAAGCCGGGGTACCCGGTGCCCAAGCGGCCTCCCCTGGTCAGCGCGCGGGTCGACCCGGTCACCTGACCCGTACGGGGGTCGAGGACGATCTGAGCGCTCCCGCCCGGTTCGACGCGGATCAGTTCGGGAGGGGACGCGACCGCCGGTACGGGGGCCGGGCCCGGGGCGTTCGCCCGCCACCACACGCCGCCACCGACCAGCGTCACCAGGACCGCCCCGAACAGCAGGGCACTGCGGCCCCAGCCACCCGCCTCGACGCTCACCCGTCGAGGGTAACCAGCCACTCCCGGCCCCGCACCCGTGCGGAACAGGCCAATCGGCCGGAAGTCTGATCGGACGCTCAGTCCTGCCGGTCGAGCAGGGCCGCGTACAGGGTCAGCCCCGGGCCGAAGGCGAGCAGGACGACCCGCTCCGGCGGTCGGGCCGTCCGCCCCAACCGGTCCAGGATCAGCAGCACCGTCGGCGAGGAGCAGTTGCCGTGCTCGGCCAGGGTCGCCCGGGAGGCGGCCAGCCCGTCCGCCGGCAGCGCCAGCTCCCGCTCCACCACGGTCAGGATGCGCGGGCCACCGGGGTGCACCGCCCAGCCGTCCACCTCGGACAGCTTGCGGCCGTGCCGGGTCAGCAGCTCCTCGACCAGCCCCCGGACGTGCACCGAGAGCACCTGCGGCACCTGCGGCGACAGCCCCATCCGGAACCCGGTGTCGGTGACGTCCCAGGTCATGTGGTCGGCGGTGGAGGTGTCGGTGACCGAGGCGACCTCGCGGACCGCGTACCCCCGGCCGTTAGGGACGACCACGGCGGCGACCGCGGCGTCCGAGAAGAGCGCGTGGGAGACGATCTGCTGGGTGTCCATCCGGGTCCGGGCGGGTTGCAGGTGCAGACTGGTCAGCTCGGCGCAGAGCAGCACCGCCGGCCGCCCCCGGGCGGTGACGAAGTCGCTCACCGCGCCCAGGCCGGGCAGGGCGGCGTAACAGCCCATGTGCCCGACGAACATCCGCTGGGTGTCCGGGGCCATGCCGACGTCCCGGGCCAGCACGATGTCCAGCCCCGGGGTGGCGTACCCGGTGCAGGAGCAGACCACGAAGAGGCCCACGTCGGCGGCGGCCAGGCCGGCCTCGGCCAGCGCCCGCTCGACGGCCTGCCGCCCCAACGGCACCGCCTCCACCTGGTACCGGCGCATCCGGCGCTCGGTCGGCCACTCCGAGACGTTCTCCAGCAACGGGCTCACCGCCGCCTGCCGCCGGGTCACCCCGGAGTTGGCGAAGATCCGCTGGGCCATCGCCCGGGTGCTGCCGGAGAAGTGCCGGGAGAAGAAACCCGCCCACAACTCGTCCTGCCCGGCCGACGGCGGATGCGCCGTCCCCAGCCCCGCGATCACCGGTACGGCCACCCTTGCCGCCTCTCCTCCAGCCGCCCGACCGGCGGTCACCACCGAGGTGTCGATCCGTCGCGGTCCGGGTCGCCGCCCAGCGCCGCGACGCCGAGCCAGTCGGCGCACACGTCGGAGGTGGCCGGGTGCAGCGAGCCGCACCGGGCGTCCCGGTAGAGCCGTTCCAGCGGGTGCCCACGCCGGGTCGCGGAGGTGCCGGCCGCCTCCACCATGGAGGCCGCCACCTCGGCGGCGGTGGTGCCGGCCAACAGCTTCGCCCGCCACACCCAGCGGTTGGTCTCCTCGTCGCCCGGGGCCTCGTCCACCCGGCGGGCCGCCTCGGCCACGGCCAGCCCGGCGGCGGCAGCCGCCGCGTCGGCCCGCCCGAGCCGGGCCCGGACCGCCGGCAGGCCGGCCAGGTTCCGGGCGACGAGGTGCTCGGCCGCCGCGTCGATCGCGGCCCGTGCCACCCCGGCGTAGACGGCGGCGTAGCTGGCCACCAGCCAGTGCGGCATCAACTGGGCGACCACCAGGGCCAGCCCCTCGACCCCGCCGAGCAGCCGGTCCGCCGGCACGGTCACGTTCAGGTGCAGGTCGTGCGAGGCGGTGGCGCGCATCCCGAGCGAGTCCCAGGTCGGCTCGACGTCCAGCCCGGCCGGCCCGGCCGGGACCAGGAACTGGGAGACCACCGACGGGTCGGTGGCGCTGCGGGCGGCCACCAGGTACCCGTCGGCGTGCCCGGCGCCGGAGCAGAACGTCTTGCTGCCCTTGAGGTGCCAGCCCCCGTCGACCGGCTCGTAGACCGTGCTGAGCTGGGACAGCCGGGCACCCGCCCCGCGTTCGCTCATCGCCACCGCGTACCAGGAGCCCTCGGCCGCCGCCCGCAGCAGCGCGTCCCGGGCGGCCAGCGCCTCGTCCGGTACGCCCAACGCCTCGGCCAGGTCCTCGGTGACCGCGCCGAGCGCGCCGGTGACCGAGGCGTGCATGTTGAACACCAGCGCGGTCGCGCCGTTGCCCCGGGCCAGCTCACCGGCGACCGCCGCGTACTCGGCGAAGGTGGCCCCCAGGCCACCCAGCTCACGCGGCACCATCAGGCCGAAGAGTCCGGCCTCGCGCAGGTCCGCGAAGTCGTCGACGGGGAACGAGCCGTCCCGGTCGTGCTCGGCCGCCCGGGCGGCGAACCTCGGCGCCAACCGGCGGGCCGTCTCCAGCGCGTGCACCGTCATCCTCGCTCCTCTCGGGCGTCCCCCACCTCTACCCTGGCAGCGCCACCGCTACCCACTACCCACGCCGGACGCCCCGTCCCTGGTACAACACCGCGGTCGACCAGGTGGGCACGATCCGGGGCGGCCGGCCGCCCGCAGCGGCGGTGGCCAGCATCCGCCGGGCCAGCCAGCCGACCAGCCCCGAGACCTCCGGCCGGACCCCGCGCACCCGCAGGTCGACGCCGTGCCGGGCGCACTCGGCGATCAGCGCCCGGTGGTCCACGAACAACCGTGGATCGTGGATGCCCCGGGGCACGGTGGGCAGCCGCTCGGCCACCCCGACCGCGACCAGCCGGCTCAGCGCGGTGTCGTTCAGGGTGTCCAGCACCAGCAGGCCACCCGGCCGCAGCAGCCGGCACGCCTCGGCCACCGCCCGCCGCCAGTCGGGTACGTGCTCCAGCAGTTCCCCGGCGGCGACCACGTCGGCGCACCCGTCGGCCAGCGGGACGGCGGTGACGTCGGCGTTGACCACGGACACCCCGTGCGTGGCGGCCTGTTCCAGCGCGGACCGGGTGAGGTCCACCCCGACGTGCCGGTACCCCTTGCCGGCCACGTGCGGGGCGAGCAGCCCGGCCCCGCAGCCCAGGTCGACCAGGAGCGCGTCGGGCCGGGACGCCGGGGGCACCAGCGCCGCGCGGGCCCGCGCCAGCCAGTGCAGCATGGCGAACGCGCCGTCCGGCCGCCACCACTCACCGGCGAGGTCGTCGTACTGCCGGGGGTCGTTGCGCGGCAACGAGCGGGGCCGCGCGCCGGGCTGCTCAGCCCCGGGCGGTTCAGCCCCGGCCCCCGGCGGCGAGCCGGCGGGGCCCTCGTCCGGTGGCCGGGAAGCGTCGGGCGGCGGGGACAGCCGGCCGGACGGCGGAGTCGCACCCACGTCTCGCATGGCACCGAGCGTGGCACGACTCCCCGGTAACGACCAGACTTCTCTTATGTCGCGTTTGGTGTTAGGGCTGGTCAAAGCCAGTCATCCGGAGCCGACCGCCGCGGTCACCCTGGTCGCCGGCCTGCTCGCCTGGGGCGTCGGGCACCGGCCGGCCGGGATCGTGGCGGTGGCCGCCACCGTGGGGGCGAGCCAGCTCGCGACCGGCTGGGCCAACGACGCGCTCGACGCCGGGCGGGACGGCGCGGTCGGGCGGACCGACAAACCGGTGGCGGCGGGGACGGTCGGCCGCCGGACGGTCGCCCTGGCCGCGCTGCTCGCCGCCGTGGCCACCCCGCTGCTCGCGCTGACCACCAACCCGACGGCGGCGTTCTGGGCGACCGCCGGCCTGGTCTCGGCCCTGCTCTACGACTGGCCGCTGAAGTCGACGCCGGTCTCGGTGCTGCCGTACGCGTTCTCCTTCGGCACGCTGCCCGCGTTCGTCGTGCTGGCCCTGCCCGGCGCGCCGGCCCCACCGCTCTGGCTGGTCGCGGCGGCGGCCTGCCTGGGCGCCGGGGCGCACTTCGCCAACGTGCTGCCCGACCTGGCCGACGACGCGCGGACCGGGGTACGGGGCCTGCCGCACCGGCTCGGCCCGACCGGCAGCCGGCTGGCCGCCGCCGGGCTGCTCCTCGTGGCCACCGGGGTCCTCGTCCTCGGGCCGCCCGGCCCGCCGTCCGCGCTCGGCCTCGCGGCGGTGCTGACCGCCGCCGTGGTACCGCCCCTGAGCTGGTACGGCGGCCGGCTCGTCGGCCGGTCGTCGGTCCGCCCGGTGGCCGCCTTCCGGGCGGTGCTGCTGGTGGCGCTGATCGACGTCGTCCTGCTCGTGGCGAGCGGCCGGCTGGTCTGACCGGAACGGGCCGGCCGGCCGTCGTCCCCGGTCGCCCCGGAACGGGCCGGCCGGTCGCTGCCCCCGGTTCCCGGGAGCGGGCCGGCCGGCCGTGGCCCCCGGCCGTCCGGAAGGGCTGGGCGGCGGCGTTCCCGGGCGCCCGGTCCGGCCCTGGTGGTGGTGTTCCCGGGTCGCCGTGCGGCGGCCGTCGCGGCCCAACTACCCTGGAGCGCGGTCTGCGCGGGTATGGCCACCGCGCCCGGCGTGCGACCGGGCGGGGATCGCAACGAGGAGGACCGACGTGACGCGCTCGATCAGGGCATCCCGACGGGCGGCCGTGCTGCTGGCCGGAATGGTGGCGGTGACCAGCCTGGCCGCCGGCTGCGGCACCGGCCAGGTGTCGGAGACGGCCAACAAGGTGCCGTCGGTCCAGGGCGTCAACATCCAGACTCCGGACAACGGCTTCAAGATCCGCGGACTCCAGGTCGACTACCCGGGCACGGAGGGCTACGAGGCCGGCGACAACGCCCCGCTCAGCGTGATCCTCTACAACGACACCGACCGTGCGATCACCGTCACCGTCGGCACCGACAGCGCCCGGGAGGTGCTGCTCACCGGCACCGCCGGCACGGCCAGCCCGACCCCGTCCGAGTCGCCGGGCAGCCCGCCCTCGCCCGGTGGCCCCGGTGGGCCCACGCCGTCCGGGACCGGCTCGGCCTCCCCCGAGGCCTCCCCCTCCCCGGAGGGTTCGCCCTCCCCCGACGGGTCGGCCTCGCCGAGCCCGTCCGACGACGAGTCCGCCTCCCCCGGCCCCTCCGCCCCGGCCGGCCAGCCGGCCCGGATCGAGGTGCCGGCGCTCAGTTACGTGCAGCTCACCGGGGGCGCCACCGGTCAGCTCCAGCTCATCGGCCTGAACGAGGCGCTGCTCGCCGGCCAGCAGGTGAACCTGGTCTTCGACCTCGGCAACGGCCAGACCCTGCAGACCCCGGCGCCGGTCGCCGTGCCGCTCACCCCGGCCGCCCCGCCGTCGCCGATCATCGAGCGTGAGTTCGGCATCGAGGGCGAGGGGCACTGACCCCCGGAGTCGACACCTGATCGAGCCCGACACCGCCGGCGTGGAGACCCATGCCGGCGGTGTTCTCGTCACAGCGGCCGGCTAGCGTCCCTGGTGTGACGACCTCCCGATCGAACCTGCCGGCCGGCGCCGGCCGGGGGCGTGCCGGCACCGCCGGCCGGGCCCGCGGCGCCGCCCGTGAGCCCCGCCCGGCGTACGAGTGCGACGCCTGCGGACACCAGCCGCCGAAGTGGGTGGGTCGCTGCCCGGAGTGCGGCGAGTGGGGTTCCGTGGTCGAGTCGACCCTCACCGGCCCGACGGTCGCCGGCCGGGTGGTCAGCTCCCGGATGCCCGCCGAGCCGGCCCGCCCGATCGCCGAGATCAGCGCCGCCCCGGCCCGCGCCCGGCCCACCGGCGTCAGCGAGCTGGACCGGGTGCTCGGCGGTGGCCTGGTCCCCGGTGCCGTGGTGCTGCTCGCCGGCGAGCCCGGGGTGGGCAAGTCGACCCTGCTGCTCGACGTGGCCCAGCAGTGGGCCGCCGGGGCGGGCAGCCCGTCGCTCGTGGTCAGCGGCGAGGAGTCGGTCAGCCAGGTGCGGTTGCGCGCCGAGCGGATGGGCGCCCTGCACGAGCGGCTCTACCTGGCCGCCGAGAGCGACCTGGGCGCCGTCCTGGGCCACCTGGACGCGGTCGGGCCGGGGCTGCTGGTGCTCGACTCGGTGCAGACCATCTCCACCACCGGCACCGAGGGCGTGCCGGGCGGGGTGACCCAGGTCCGGGCGGTCACCGCCGCGCTGGTCGCGGTGGCCAAGGAGCGGGGCATCGCCACCGTGCTGGTCGGGCACGTGACGAAGGACGGCCAGGTGGCCGGCCCCCGGGTGCTGGAGCACCTGGTCGACGTGGTGCTGCACTTCGAGGGCGACAAGCACTCCTCGCTGCGGATGGTGCGCGGCGTGAAGAACCGGTTCGGCGCCGCCGACGAGGTGGGCTGCTTCGAGATGCACGAGGGCGGCATCAGCAGCCTGGCCGACCCGTCCGGGCTCTTCCTGACCCGGTACTCCGAGCCGGTGCCGGGCACCTGCGTCACGGTGGCGATGGAGGGTCGCCGGGCACTGGTCACCGAGGTGCAGGCGCTGATCGGCGCGACCGTCGCCGGCTCGCCCCGGCGGACCGTCTCCGGGCTGGACGGCGCCCGGCTGGCGATGGTGCTGGCCGTGCTGCAACGGCGCACCGAACGGCTCACCCTGCACGACCGGGAGGTCTTCGCCGCCACCGTGGGCGGCATCCGGGTGGTGGAGCCGGCGGCCGACCTGGCGGTCGCGCTCGCCGTCGCCTCCGGCGGGCTCAACCTGGCCATCGACCCGCACCTGCTGGCGATCGGCGAGGTCGGGCTGACCGGTGAGGTACGCCGGGTCGGCGCGGTCCCCCGCCGGCTGGCCGAGGCGGCCCGGCTCGGGTTCCGGTACGCGATCGTGCCGCCCGGCTGCGGCCCGGAGTCGACCGGCGCCGGCCCGGAGAACATGCGCGTGGTCGAGGCGACCGACGTCCGGTCCGCGCTCCAGGCCGCAGCCCGCGCGTCGGCCGGGTGACGCTGCGTGTACGACGGAACGGAAAAGGGCCGGTCACGTGACACATCACAGTAACCGCGACAGCACCCAACGCAGGGCAGTCCGTAGACTGTGCCCGTGCCGATCGACCGCGATGCCACCAAGCCTGCCGGCGCGACAACCCACGTCCGCACGGGTGCCGTGGGTTCGCCCGCCCGTCCGATCAGCGTCAGCGTGACCGGGGGCCCCGGCGGCGCGAGCGGTGACCCGCTCCGCGCCAATCTCGCCCTGATGGCCCCGGGCACCGCGCTGCGTGACGGACTGGAACGGATCCTGCGCGGCCGGACGGGCGCGCTGATCGTCCTCGGCTACGACAAGGTCGTCGAGGGGCTCTGCACCGGCGGTTTCCCGCTGGACGTGGAGTTCTCCGCCACCCGGGTCCGTGAGCTGTGCAAGATGGACGGTGCGGTGGTGCTCTCCAGCGACGGCACCCGGATCGTCCGCGCCGCCGTGCACCTGATGCCCGACCCGTCGATCCCGACCGAGGAGTCCGGTACCCGACACCGCACCGCCGAGCGGGTCGCCCGGCAGACCGGGTACCCGGTCATCTCGGTCAGCCAGTCCATGCGGATCATCAGCCTGTACGTCAACGGCCAGCGCCACGTGCTGGACGACTCGGCGGCGATCCTGTCCCGGGCCAACCAGGCGCTGGCCACCCTGGAGCGGTACAAGCTCCGCCTGGACGAGGTCTCCGGCACCCTCTCCGCCCTGGAGATCGAGGACCTGGTCACCGTCCGGGACGCGGTCGCCGTGGTGCAGCGGCTGGAGATGGTCCGCCGGATCGCCGACGAGATCGCCGGGTACGTGGTCGAGCTGGGCACCGACGGCCGGCTGCTCGCCCTCCAGCTCGACGAGCTGATGGCGGGCGTGGACGCGGACCGCACCCTGGTCATCCGGGACTACCTGCCCACCGGCCGCAAGTCCCGCACCCTCGACGAGGCGCTGGTCGAGCTGGACCTGCTCGGCGCCACCGAGCTGATCGACCTGGTCGCCGTCGCCAAGGCCATCGGGTACCCGTCCGCGTCGGACGCGCTGGACGCGGCGGTCAGTCCGCGCGGCTTCCGGCTGCTGGCCAAGGTGCCCCGGCTGCCGGTGGCGATCGTCGACCGGCTGGTGGTGCACTTCGGCAGCCTGCAACGGCTGCTCGGGGCGACCGTGGAGGACCTGCAGGCCGTCGAGGGGGTCGGCGACGCGCGGGCCCGGGGCGTCCGGGAGGGGCTGTCCCGGCTGGCCGAGGCGTCCATCCTGGAGCGGTACGTCTGACCCGCGCCGGGCACGCCTGCGCCGGCCGCGCGGCGTGCCACCCGGTGCCCCGGCCCGTCCGGGCGGGCGGCACACGCCGGGGTCAGCCGACGATGGTGATCTCCACCGGCTCGCTGAGCTTCGTCCCGAGCCGCCCGTAGAGCTGGTACGTCCCGGGCTTCACCGGCTCGCCGGTGGCGGCTCCCTCGCCGCAGCGGCTGCTGTCCCGCCCGTTCCAGGCCACCTGGTACGACCGCTCGAAGCCGGCGGTGAACGACTGCATGTCGGAGCCCTTGGCCACGCCGCAGGTGTCGGAGGACCAGACCTTCTCCGCGCCGGACTTGATGAACAGCTCCTGCGGGTCCGCGCCGACGTCCCGGCTGCAGGTCCGCTCCGACCGATTCTTGATCTTGATATGCAGGTTGACCACCGTCCCGCTGGTGGCCCGCGCGGGGTTGGCCACCGGGGTCACCAGGATCTCCTCGTCCGTGCACAGGTCCGCAGCCGCCGGCACGGCCGGCACCCCGGAGCCGCCGAAGGACGTGCCCTGGCCACCGGAGTCGCCCGAGCCCGGATTGCCCGGACCGCCGCCCGGGTTGCCCGGACCCGCGTCCGGCCCGACCTGGCCACCCGAATCGCCGGAGCCGCTGCTGTCACCCTCGCCCCCCGGGCCGCCCGGCGCGGCCGAACCGCCCGGCCCCTCCGACGGCGTCCCGGTCTGCGGGGTCAGCACGGACTCGTCCGGCGCCGGCACCCCCGAGGGGGACGGCGCGCCGCCCCGTGTCCCCCCGGTGTTCTCCGACCGGTTACAGGAGTACAACAGGACTATCAGGAGCAGGACCACCGCGCCGAGCACGACGGCGCGACGCCGCCAGTAAACGGCGGATGGCAGGGGACCGACCGTCAGACGCATGATGCCCCCACGGTAGCGGCGCGGCGCGCCCCTGCCCGGCACGACGCGCCGGACCGGCGACGGCTCACCGCACCGACCTTCCACTCACGACGGCTGCCCTGGTCGGTCCGGCCCGGACAGGTACACCTTGCGCTGGTGGATGGCGTGCGCCCCGGCGACCCGGTCGAGGAAGAGCTGACCGGCGCAGTGGTCGATCTCGTGTTGCAGGGCGCGGGCCTCGAAGCCGTCGGTGACCAGCCGGACCGTCTCCCCGGTCCCCGGCAGTTCGCCCTCCACCACCAGCCGGCTGGCCCGCTTCACGTCACCGGTCAGGTCGGGCACCGACATGCAGCCCTCCCGACCCGCCTTCCACCGGGTCGCCTCGACCACCCGCGCGTTGCACAGCACGAACGTGCCGTGCACGGTGACCGCCTTCGGATGCCCGGTGACGTCCACCGCGAAGACCTGCGCGCCGACCCCGACCTGCGGGGCGGCCAGCCCGACGCAGCCCGGGGAGACCCGCATGGTCGCGACCAGGTCGGCGGCGAGCCGGACCGTCTCCGCCGAGGTCGGGTCGACCGCCGCGCCCGCCCGGCTGAGCACCGGGTCGGGCGCCGACAGCACCGGCCGGACCTCGCCCGGCACCGCCAGCGCCTCGGGTGTCCAGCCGCCGAGCCCGGTCACAGCAGATCCGTCTCGACCGGCCGGAGGGTGGCCTCCACACCCAGGTCGGCGGCGGTCCGGGTCAGTCGCCCGGCCAGTTCGTCGGCGGTACCCGGGGGCAGGTCCACCTCGGCCACCACCACGTAGAGCGAGCCGGCCAGTCGGGTGCTGAGGTCGGTGACGTTGCCCCCGACGTCGGCGAGCAGCCGGGTCAGCGCGGCCACGATGCCCATCCGGTCGGCACCGTGCACGGCCAGCACGTACGGCTCGCCGGCCGGTACCGCCTCCCCGTCCGGGGTGACCGCGCGTACCGTCGCCAGGAGCTGACCGTCGGCGGCGAGCGGGGCCAGCGCGGCCTCGGCCTCGGCGGCGGTCGGTCCGACGCAGATCAGGGTCATCGCGAAGTGCCCGCGCAGCCGGGTCATGGTGGAGTCGGTGAGGTTCGCGCCGAGCCGGGCGAGCCCCTCGGCGACGTCGGCCACGATGCCGGGCCGGTCCCGGCCGATGACGGTGATCGCGAGCTGGTTCATCCGGGCATTCTCCCCGAACCGTCCGGTGCTGCGACGACGGCCCCGCCGGGACCGCCCAACCCGCGGGACGGCGACCCGTGACATCATCAGCGCGCGATGTCTGAGCCAACGTTCGCCACCCTGGTCAGTCGGTGGTACTCCGAGCACGCCCGGGACCTGCCGTGGCGCCGTCCCGGGGTGACACCCTGGGCCATCCTGGTCAGCGAGGTCATGCTCCAGCAGACCCCGGTCGTGCGGGTGGTGCCCGCCTGGGAGGCCTGGTTGGCCCGCTGGCCGACCCCGGCCGCGCTGGCCGACGACACCCCCGCCGAGGCGATCCGGATGTGGGGACGGCTCGGCTACCCTCGCCGGGCGGTACGGCTGCGCGACTGCGCGGTGGCGATCGTCGAGCGGCACGCCGGTGCGGTCCCGGACCGGCTGGACCAGCTCCTGGCGCTGCCCGGGGTGGGGACGTACACCGCGCGGGCGGTGGCCGCGTTCGCGTACGGGCAGCGGCACCCGGTGGTCGACACGAACGTCCGTCGGGTGGTCTGCCGGGCGATCGCCGGGGAGCCGGACGCCGGCCCCGCCACCCGCCCCGCCGACCTGGTGGCCACCGAGGAGCTGCTGCCCGTCGAGCCGGCCGCCGCCGCCCTGGCCAGCGCGGCCTTCATGGAGCTGGGCGCGGTGCTCTGCGTGGCCCGTTCGCCCCGGTGCGACCGGTGCCCGGTGGCGTCGGTGTGCGCCTGGCGGGCCGCCGGCAGCCCTCCACCGACCGGCCCCACCCGCCGCCCCCAGCAGTACGCCGGCACCGACCGGCAGGTCCGTGGACTGCTGCTCGGCGTGCTGCGCGAGACCACCGGGCCGGTGCCCCGGCAACGCCTGGACCAGGTCTGGGCCGACGACGTGCAGCGCTCCCGGGCGTTGGCCGGGCTGGTCACCGACGGCCTGGTCGAGCCGGTCGGCGAGGCGTCGTTCCGGCTGGTCGGCGACGGCGGACCGGCCGCCCCCGCCCTCGTCTGAGGCCGGCAGCACCTCCCCACGGCGGCGAAAGGCTCGGCCCGGCGGTGGAGTACCGCCGGGCCGAGCCCGTTCGTCGTGCGCCTACCTCAGGTGGTCACTCGTCCGCCCCGGCGGCGGCGGTGCCACCCAGGTCGGCGGGGACGGCGTCCGGCACCTCCACCGGCTTGTCCGCGCCCTTGAAGACCAGCTTGGACTTGTCGATGTCCTCCGGGTCGCCCTCGCAGTCCACCACCACGATCTGACCCGGGGTCAGCTCGTTGAACAGGATCCGCTCGGAGAGGTTGTCCTCGATGTCGCGCTGGATCGTGCGACGCAGCGGACGCGCCCCGAGCACCGGGTCGAAGCCCTTCTTCGCCAGGTACTTCTTGGCGTTGTCGGTCAGCTCCAGGCCCATGTCCTTGTTGCGGAGCTGGGTCTCGATCCGCTGGATCATGATGTCCACGATCGAGAGGATCTCCAGCTGGCGGAGCTGGTGGAAGACGATGGTGTCGTCGATCCGGTTCAGGAACTCCGGCCGGAAGTGCTGCTTCAGCTCGTCGTTGACCTTCTGCTTCATCCGGTCGTAGTTGGAGTCGGAGTCCTCCGACGCCTGGAAACCGAGCGAGACCGCCTTGGCCACGTCCCGGGTGCCCAGGTTGGTGGTCAGGATGATGACCGTGTTCTTGAAGTCCACGATCCGCCCCTGACCGTCGGTGAGCCGACCGTCCTCCAGGATCTGGAGCAGGGTGTTGAACACGTCCGGGTGGGCCTTCTCGATCTCGTCGAAGAGGACCACCGAGAACGGCCGACGGCGCACCTTCTCGGTGAGCTGGCCACCCTCGTCGTACCCGACGTATCCGGGCGGGGCACCGACCAGGCGGGAGACCGTGTACCGGTCGTGGAACTCGGACATGTCGAGCTGGATCAGCGCGTCCTCGCTGCCGAAGAGGAACTCGGCGAGCGCCTTGGAGAGCTCGGTCTTACCGACGCCGGACGGGCCGGCGAAGATGAACGAGCCGGACGGCCGCTTCGGGTCCTTCAGGCCGGCCCGGGTCCGCCGGATCGCCTTCGAGACCGCCTTGACCGCGTCCTCCTGGCCGATGACGCGCTTGTGCAGCTCGTCCTCCATGCGCAGCAGGCGGGAGGTCTCCTCCTCGGTCAGCTTGTAGACCGGGATGCCGGTCCAGTTGCCGAGGACCTCGGCGATCTGCTCGTCGTCGACCTCGCTGACGACGTCCAGGTCACCGGCCTTCCACTCCTTCTCCCGCTGGGCCTTCTGGCCGAGGAGCTGCTTCTCCTTGTCCCGGAGCTGGGCGGCACGCTCGAAGTCCTGCGCGTCGATCGCGGACTCCTTGTCCCGGCGGACCTGGGCGATCCGCTCGTCGAAGTCGCGCAGGTCCGGCGGCGCGGTCATCCGGCGGATCCGCATCCGGGCCCCGGCCTCGTCGATCAGGTCGATCGCCTTGTCCGGCAGGAACCGGTCGGAGATGTACCGGTCGGCCAGCGTCGCCGCCGCCACGAGAGCGGCGTCGGTGATGCTCACCCGGTGGTGCGCCTCGTAGCGGTCGCGCAGGCCCTTGAGGATCTCGATGGTGTGCGCCAGCGACGGCTCACCCACCTGGATCGGCTGGAACCGGCGCTCCAGCGCGGCGTCCTTCTCCAGGTGCTTGCGGTACTCGTCGAGGGTGGTCGCGCCGATGGTCTGCAGCTCACCCCGGGCCAGCATCGGCTTGAGGATGCTCGCCGCGTCGATCGCGCCCTCGGCGGCACCCGCGCCCACCAGGGTGTGGATCTCGTCGATGAAGAGGATGATGTCGCCCCGGGTGCGGATCTCCTTGAGCACCTTCTTCAGGCGCTCCTCGAAGTCACCGCGGTACCGGGAGCCGGCGACCAGGGCACCCAGGTCGAGGGTGTAGAGCTGCTTGTCCTTGAGCGTCTCGGGCACCTCGCCCTTGATGATCTTCTGGGACAGCCCCTCCACCACGGCGGTCTTGCCGACGCCGGGCTCACCGATCAGGACCGGGTTGTTCTTGGTACGGCGGGAGAGCACCTGCATGACCCGCTCGATTTCCTTCTCGCGCCCGATGACCGGGTCGAGCTTGCCCTCGCGGGCGGCCTGGGTCAGGTTGCGGCCGAACTGGTCCAGCACCAGGCTGGTCGACGGCGCGGCCTCGCCGGTGGCGGCGCCCGCCGCGGCCGGCTCCTTGCCCTGGTACCCGGAGAGGAGCTGGATCACCTGCTGGCGGACCCGGTTGAGGTCGGCGCCGAGCTTGACCAGCACCTGGGCGGCGACGCCCTCGCCCTCCCGGATCAGCCCGAGCAGGATGTGCTCCGTGCCGATGTAGTTGTGGCCGAGCTGCAGCGCCTCACGCAGCGACAGCTCCAGCACCTTCTTGGCCCGCGGCGTGAACGGGATGTGCCCGCTCGGCGCCTGCTGGCCCTGGCCGATGATCTCCTCCACCTGCTGGCGGACGCCCTCCAGGGAGATGCCGAGGCTCTCCAGGGCCTTCGCCGCGACGCCCTCACCCTCGTGGATCAGGCCCAGCAGGATGTGTTCCGTACCGATGTAGTTGTGGTTGAGCATCCGGGCCTCTTCCTGGGCCAGGACGACAACCCGTCGCGCTCGGTCGGTGAACCGCTCGAACATGCCCTCGTGCTCCTCACGTGCCGTGCGCCTTGATGGTCAGATCTCGGCGGGGCCGGTGCGCGGACGTCCGGGACGGGCGTCCTTGCCTCATTACTCTATCGCCGCGGACCGGCTCCGCTGAGGTCGTGTGTCGCCGCCAGCGCCCAGGTACGCGTCGTTCTACCCAACCGTCCACGCTCAGACGGTGTTCCGGGGCCTCTGGCTGTACGCGCAGAGCGAAATTCCGCAGGACCGGGCGATGGCTCCCCAGGCCCCCGCAGCGGTTGTCCACAGGCTGTGGAAAGACTCTCCACCGGCTGTGGACAACGCCGTCCGGGCCGGTTCTCTTCCCGGCGCCCGCTGCGCCGGTGGCGCCCGTCCCGACCGGAGGGCGGGCCGGTACGGACGGCGACGCCGGCCCGGAGATGTCTCCGGCCCGGCGTCGGTGTCGCCTGTCGCGGTCGCTCAGCGGCCAGCGCGGGAGTGGTACTCCTCGACGATCTCCTGCGGGATCCGCCCCCGGTCGGAGATCTCCCGCCCCTCCTTCTTCGCCCAGGCCCGGATCGCCTTGTTCTGCTCGCGGTCGGCGGTCGCTCCGCCGCGCCCCCGCGCGGCCCGTCCCCCGACCACCACGCCGCCCCGACCGACCTTGGTCCCGGCGGCAACGTACTGCGCGAATGCCTCGCGCAATTTCTCCGCGTTGGAGTCCGACAGGTCGATCTCGTACTGAACGCCGTCGAGGGCGAACTTCACGGTCTCGTCGGCGTCCCCGCCGTCCAGGTCATCGACCAGCTTGTGAATGATCTGCTTGGCCACGTCGCACAATCCTTTCGAGCAGGGTCTCCTGCCAGGAGCACAATAGCCCGCTCGATGCTCGCCGCGTCAATAGTACGGCCAGAAAAGTCGGCGCCGACACCGGGGAACTACTCGGGCCGGACCAACGGGAAGAGGATGGTTTCCCGAATTCCCAGGCCGGTGAGCGCCATCAACAGCCGGTCGATTCCCATTCCCATACCCCCGGCCGGGGGCATTCCGTACTCCATCGCCCGGAGAAAGTCCTCGTCCAGGCGCATGGCCTCGGCGTCGCCACGGGCCGCGAGCTGGGCCTGGGCCACCAGCCGCTCGCGCTGCACCACCGGGTCCACCAGCTCGGAGTACGCGGTACCCAGCTCGAAACCGAGCACATAGAGGTCCCATTTTTCGGCCAGCCCCGGCTCGCTGCGGTGCGCCCGGGTCAGCGGGCTGGTCTCCTCCGGGTAGTCCCGGACGAAGGTCGGTGCCTGCAGCCCCGGCACCACCAGCTCCTCGAACAGCTCCTCGGCCAGCTTGCCCGGCCCCCACTTCGGGTCCACGGCCAGCCCGACCTTGTCGGCGTACTCGACCAGGCGGGCGCGCTCGGTGCGGACGGTGACCTCCTCGCCGAGCGCCTCGGAGAGCACCCCGAACAGGGAGACCGAGCGCCACTCGCCGCCCAGGTCGAACTGCCGGCCATCGGCGTGCGTCACCACCGTGGAGCCGGCCACCGCGACCGCCGCGCGCTGCACCAGATTGCGGGTGAGGTCCGCCATGGTGTCGTAGTCGCCGTACGCCTGGTACGCCTCCAGCATCGCGAACTCGGGCGAATGCGAAGAGTCGACACCCTCATTACGGAAGTTGCGGTTGATCTCGAACACCCGATCGACCCCACCGACGACGGCCCGCTTCAGAAACAGTTCCGGGGCGATTCGCAGATACAGATCGGTGTGCAATGCATTGCTGTGGGTCACGAATGGGCGGGCCGCCGCGCCGCCGTGCAGCAGTTGCAGCATCGGCGTCTCCACCTCAATGTAGTCCTGCGCGTGCAGGGAGTCCCGGAGACTGCGGACGGCGGCGGCGCGGGTACGGACCATCTCCCGGGCCTGCGGCCGGACGATCAGGTCCACGTACCGCTGCCGGACGCGGGCCTCCTCGCTCAGCGGCTTGTGCGCCACCGGCAGCGGTCGCAGCGCCTTCGCGGTGATCGCCCACTGCTCGACCAGCACGGAGAGCTCGCCCCGGCGGCTGGTGATCACCTCGCCGGTGACCCCGACGTGGTCGCCCAGGTCGATCAGGCGCTTCCAGTCCTCCAGCCGCTCCGCGCCGACCCGGTCCAGCGAGAGCATCGCCTGGAGTTCGGTGCCGTCACCGTCCCGGAGGGTGGCGAAGCAGAGCTTGCCGGTGTTCCGTACGAAGATCACCCGGCCGGTGACCGCGACCCGGTCCCCGGTGGCGGTGTCGGTGGGCAGCTCGGCGTAGGTCGCCCGGACCGTCGCCAGGGTGCTGCTGCGGGGATAGCCGACCGGGTACGGCTCGACGCCCTCGGCGAGCAGCCGGTCCCGCTTCTCCCGGCGGACCTTCATCTGCTCGGGAAGGTCGTCGGCGGGGTCGACAGGGACGGGCTTCTGCTCGGTCACGGCACGCTTCCTCGGATCGGAAATTCGGCGGGGTCAGCCCCCGAGCGTACTCAAGGGCCGTGGCGGCCGTTACGGGATAACCTGCCCGCCATGACCGACCCCACTCCGACCGGTCGTCCACCGCTGGCCGGGACCGCAGGGTGCCGTCTCCGCCCCACTGGGTGAGAAGGGAGCCCTTCTCTACCGTAGGCGTTAACAAGGGGCCCTTCCTTACCCCTCAGACGTTGCGGTCGTAGACCATCCGCAGGCCGATCAACGTGATCATCGGCTCGTGGTGGGTGATGGTGCGACACTCCCCCATCACCAGCGAGGCCAGCCCACCGGTGGCGATGACCGCCTTCACCCCGCCCAGCTCCTCGGCCATCCGTTCGACGATCCGGTCCACCTGACCGGCGAAGCCGAAGTACAGGCCGGCCTGGAGGCACTCGACGGTGTTCTTGCCGATCACCGACCGGGGGCGGGTCGCCTCGACCTTGCGCAACTGGGCCGCGCGGGCGGCCAGGGCGTCGAAGGAGATCTCGATCCCCGGTGCGAAGGCCCCGCCGAGGAACTCGCCCCGCGCGCTGACCACGTCGAAGTTCGTGGTGGTGCCGAAGTCGACCACGATCGAGGGCCCGCCGTAGAGGGTGTGCGCGGCGAGGGTGTTCACCACCCGGTCGGCACCGACCTCCTTGGGGTTGTCGATCGCCAACTGCACCCCGGTCCGGACCCCCGGCTCGACGACCACGCTGGGCAGCTCGCCGTAGTAGCGGTCCAGCATGGTCCGCAGCGAGCGCAGCGCGGCCGGCACCGTGGAGCAGGCGGCCACCCCGGTGATCTCGACGGCGTCCCCGGCGAGCAGGCCCCGGAACATCAGGCCCAGCTCGTCGGCGGTGGACCGGGCGTCGGTCTTGACCCGCCAGGAGTGCACCAGCTTGTCACCGGCGAAGGTCGCCAGCACGGTGTTGGTGTTTCCGATGTCGATGCAGAGCAGCACGTCCGAAGCCTAGACAACGCCGACGCCGACGCCACCGCCGCAGGTCCCGCTAGCGTCGCAGGTCCATGGCGATGTCCAGGATCGGCGAGGAGTGGGTCAGCGCGCCGACCGACAGGTAGTCCACCCCGGTCGCCGCGTACTCGGCCGCCACCTCCAGGGTCAGCCCGCCGGTGGCCTCCAGCTCGGCCCGGTCCCCGACGGCGGCGACCACCTCGGTCAGCGTCGCCGGGGTCATGTTGTCGCAGAGCAGGAAGTCGGCACCGGCCTCGACGGCCTCCACCGCCTCGGCCACCGTGGTCACCTCGACCTGCACCGGCACCTGCGGGAAGGTTTCCCGGACCCGCCGGTAGGCGGCGGTCAGCCCGTCGGCCGCGAGCTTGTGGTTGTCCTTGATCATGGCGACGTCGTGCAGGCCCATCCGCTTGTTGGTGCCGCCGCCGGCCCGCACCGCGTACTTCTCCAGGGCCCGCAGGCCCGGGGTGGTCTTGCGGGTGTCCAGCACCATCGCCTTCGTCCCGGCCAGCGCGTCGGCCCAGGCCCGGGTGTGGGTGGCCACCCCGGACATCCGGCAGAGCAGGTTCAGCGCGGTCCGCTCGGCGGTGAGCAGCAGCCGGGTCGGGCCGGTCACCGTGGCCAGCACGTCCCCCCGGGCCACCCGCTCGCCGTCGGCGGCGAGCACCGACACCTCGACGGTACGCGGCACACCCGCGCCACCGGAGGCACCACCGGCCCCGCCGGCCACGGCGCCACCGGCCGAAGCACCACCGGCCCCGCCGGCCGGGGCGGCGTCCGGCGTGCCCGCCGAGGCGGCGGCCACCTCGGCGACCAGCTCGAACACCGCCGCCGCCACGGCCAGGCCGGCGACCACCCCGTCGGCGCGGGCCACCAGGTCGGCGGTGTCCACCTGCCCGGCCGGGATGGTGGCGACACTGGTCACGTCGAGCAGCTCCGGGCCGAGATCCTCGGTCAGCGCGTCCCCGACCACCCGCCGCACCCACGCCGGGTCCAGCCCGCCGGCCCGCAACACCTGCTCCGTCGACTGCCTCACCGTTGCTCCTTCGTCAGCTCACGACCGCAGCGGACGTCGGCGCTCACGCCGACGGCTCCCACCGCTGGGTCAACCGGCCCTGCGCCCCGATCGAGCCGACCAGGTGGCCCAGCCACCGGTCGTCGGCCGTCGGGAAGTCCTCCCGCCAGTGACAGCCCCGGGTCTCCCGGCGCGCGGACGCGGCGGCGACCAGGGTCGACGCCACCGTGATCAGGTTCGTCGCCTCCCACTCGGCGGTCCGGGGTCGGCCCCGGCCCGCGCCCAGCTCGGTCAGCACGGCGGCGGTGTCGGTCAGCGTCGCCGCCGAGCGGAGCACCCCGGCACCCCGGGTCATCGCCCGTTGCAGGGGTGCCGTCACCTCCGCCGGCACCACCCAGCCGTCCCCGCCGGTCCAGGCCCCGGTGGACGCCGGCTGTGCCTGCTCGGGCAGGCCGGTGGCGATCTCCTCGGCGATCCGCCGGGAGAAGACCAGCCCCTCCAGCAGCGAGTTGCTGGCCAGCCGGTTCGCGCCGTGCACCCCCGTGCAGGCGACCTCGCCGCAGGCGTACAGGCCGGGGATGGAGGTCCGGCCGCGCAGGTCGGTACGGACGCCGCCGGAGGCGTAGTGGGCGGCCGGGGCGACCGGGATCAGGTCGGTCGCCGGGTCGACCCCGATGGCCAGGCAGGAGGCGACGATGGTGGGGAACCGCCGGGCGAGGAAGTCGCCGCCCAGGTGCCGGGCGTCGAGGAAGACGTGGTCCGCGCCGGTGGCCAGCAGCACCCGGTGGATGCCCTTGGCCACCACGTCCCGGGGGGCCAGCTCGGCCAGGTCGTGCTGGCCGACCATGAACCGCTTGCCGTCGGCGTCGACCAGGTGCGCGCCCTCACCCCGCAGCGCCTCGGAGACCAGCGGCTGCTGGGCCAGCCCGGCACCGGGCACCCGGGCCCGCTCCGGGACGATCAACGCGGTCGGGTGGAACTGCACGAACTCCACGTCGGTGACGGCCGCGCCGGCCCGCATCGCCAGCGCCACGCCGTCCCCGGTCGACACCGCCGGGTTGGTGGTGGCCGCGAAGACCTGCCCCATTCCGCCGGTGGCCAGCACGACCGCGCGGGACAGGATGGCGCCCACCCCGTCCTCGCTGCCCTCGCCGAGGACGTGCAGGGTGAGCCCGCAGGCCGGGCCGAGACCGTCCGGGCCGTCGCCGGGAGCGCGCAGCAGGTCCAGCACCAGGGCGTGCTCGACCAGCCGGATCCACGGGTCCCGACGGACCGCCGCGTGCAACGCCCGCTGCACCTCGGCCCCGGTGGCGTCCCCGCCCGCGTGCACGATCCGGTCGGCCCGGTGCCCGCCCTCCCGGGTGAGCATCAGCGAGCCGTCCGGGTGGCGGTCGAACTCCGCGCCGATCCGCATCAGCTCCCGCAGCCGGGTCGGCCCCTCCTCGACCAGCACCCGGACCGCCGCCGGGTCGCAGAGCCCCACCCCGGCGACCTCGGTGTCCGAGGCGTGCGCCGCCGGGCTGTCGTGCGGGTCGAGGACGGCGGCGATCCCACCCTGCGCCCACCGGGTCGACCCGTCGTCGATGTTGACCTTGGTGACCACGGTGACGTGCAGCCCGGCCTCCCTCAGGTGCAGGGCGGCGGTGAGCCCGGCCACCCCGGAGCCGACCACGATCACGTCGGTGGTCTCCACCCAGCCGGGCGCGGGCGCCGCCAGCAGTCCGGGCAGGGTCGGCAGGTCACCGGTCGAGGAGTCCATGAGCACAGTCAACCGCGCCGCAGGCCCGGCCGGGCCCTCGGGTCCGAGGTGTGTGGTTCCGGCTACGTTGTCCGGACCGGTACGACACGCAGCGTCGCGACCGCCGGACCGACCGGTGGGCCGGGCCGGTCACCGGGTGCGGATCGGCAGGCCGGCCGGGCCGGCCCCCTTCAGCGAGCCGGTCACCGTCCGGTGGCTCAGCCAGAGGTAGCAGCGCACGCCCCGGTCACCGGCGCGCCACCGGCCCTCGGCCGGCGGGCGGACCACCACCCCGCTGCGGATCCTGATCTGGACGTCGTTCGGCACGCCGGCGTACTTCGCCAGCACCTCGTAGCAGCCGGTGTAGAACCGGGACCACCCGGCGGGCACGTCCGGGAAGGGCTTGTCCGGCGCCTGCCACACCCCCACGTACTCGGCGTTGTGCCGGGTGTCGCAGGCTACCGGGGTGAGCGTGCTGACGCCTCCGCCCCGACCCGTACGGGCCTGCTGGCAGCCCAGCCGCAGCGGGGACGGGCCGCGCAGCGCACCCCGCAGGCTGCCGGTACGGGTGACCGTCCCGGCGCCCGCCTCCACGGTGGTCACCTCGGTCAGGTCGCACCGGTACCACCGGGCTCCGGACGCCCAGCCGGTCTCCGACGGTATGGCGACCCCGAGCCGGAGCCGGGCCCCGCGCCACTCGTCACCCACGTACCCGCTGGTCCTGCCGTCGCAGTCGGCGAAGGCGCCCCGTAACTCGGCGGAGCCGGTGGCCGGGCGGGCGGTCTGCTTCGCGGGGAAGATCCCGACGTGCGTGGTCTCCACCCGGTGCGGCCCGGCACAGTCGACCGGCTGGTACGCCACCAGCGTCACCACGTCGGTGAAGTCGGCCTCCTGACAGACGCCGGCGGCCGGGGTGAACGGCCCGGCCGGGGCCAGCGCCGCCCAGTCGTCGGTCAGGTCGGCGTCCAGCCCGTCCACGGTCGCACAACCGGCCGCCACCAGCACCGCGACCAACGCCCCGACCAGCATCGTCCTCGAACTGCGCATCGCGGCCTCCCCCAGCCACCGCCCACGAGGGCGGGTCAAGGGTAACCGGACATGAGCGTCCGGTGACAGACCGGATCTTCCCGATCGGCGGGGCCGGAACCGGTCAGACGGGCAGGGCGTGCGCCGCGCGGACCGGGTCGCCGACCATGCCGGCGACCGCAGCTGTCGGGTCCGCGCCCAGCTCGATGACCCGGTTCGCCGCGTCGACGTGCACCACCCGGGGCCGGTACGTCCGTGCCTCGGCGTCCTCGAACTGCCCGTACGAGATCAGGATCACCAGGTCGCCGGGGTGCACCAGGTGGGCGGCGGCACCGTTGATGCCGATCACCCCGCTGCCCCGCTCACCGGGGATCACGTACGTCTCCAGCCGGGCGCCGTTGGTGATGTCCACGATCGCGACCTGCTCGCCGGGCAGCAGGTCGGCGGCGTCGAGCAGGTCCTGGTCCACGGTCACCGAGCCGACGTAGTGCAGGTCCGCCTGGGTCACGGTGGCCCGGTGGATCTTCGACTTCAGCATGGTGCGCAGCATCGGAGTGCCTTTCACGAGAGGTCTGTTCTCAGGCGCGCGGCGCGAGCCGGAGCCCGGTGTTGTCGATCAGACGGACGCCGCCCACCCAGGCCGCCACCAGCAGCCGGGCCGGGCCGGCGACCGGCCCCGGCTCCAGGTCGGGATCGGTGAGCACCAGGTAGTCCAGCTCGGCCCCGGGCTCGCCGGCCCCGAAGGCCCGGTGCGCGGCGGCGAGCACCGCCCCGGCGTCGTGACCCGCCCCGGCGGCCACCACACCGGCCCGCAGCGCCGCCGAGAGGCTCAGCGCCGCCTGCCGCTGGCTCGGGGAGAGGTACCGGTTGCGGCTGGACAGCGCCAGGCCGTCCGACTCGCGGACCGTCGGCACACCGACGATCTCCACCGGTACGTCCAGGTCCCGCACCATCCGCCGGACCAGGGTGAGCTGCTGGTAGTCCTTCTCCCCGAAGAACGCCAGGTCGGGGCGGGTGAGCTGGAGCAGCTTCAGCACCACGGTGAGCACCCCGTGGAAGAAGCCGGGGCGGCTCAGCCCCTCCAGGTCCTCACCGACCTGCCCCGGCAGGACCCGGACCGTCGGCTCCCCGTGCGGGTACATGTCCGTCACCGACGGGGCGAAGACCAGGTCGGCGCCGGCCCGCCGGCAGACCGCCAGGTCCGCGTCCAGGGTGCGCGGGTACCGGTCGAAGTCCTCGTTCGGGCCGAACTGCAACGGGTTCACGAAGATCGTCACCAGCACGTGGTCGGCCCGCTCCCGGGCCGCCCGTACCAGCGCCTCGTGCCCGCCGTGCAGGGCACCCATGGTCATCACCACGGCCACGGTGCCGGTCAGCCCGCCCCGGGCCGCCGCCAGTTCGGCCCGGGTGTGCACTACCTCGGTCATGCCGTTCCCCTCGCTACCCGACTGCGACGCCCGCGCCAGCAGTCCACTCCGGGCGCTCACGCCGCCACCTCACGCTGGTGCTGGGTCCGGCCCAGCACGTCGAGCAGGGGCCCGGCGTCGGCCGGGCGGAGCCGACCGGCGGCGACGGCGCGGCCGGCGGTCCGCCGGGCCAGCGCCAGGTACGCCGGCACGGAGTCCGGGGCGGTGGCCGCCAGCCGCTCCAGGTGCCGACGGACCGTACCCGCGTCGCCCCGGGAGACCGGCCCGGTCAGCGCGTCGTCGCCGAGGCGCAGCGCGTTGCCGAGGGCCGCCTCCAGCAGCGGGGCGAGCACCTTCTCCGGCTGGGCCACCCCGGCGTCACGCAGCCGGTCGGCCGCCTCGTTGACCAGGGTGACCAGGTGGTTCGCCCCGTGCGCGAGCGCGGCGTGGTACAGCGGGCGGTCCGCCTCCCCGATCCACTCGGGCACCCCGCCGAGGTCGGCGACCAGCCGGGCGGCCAGCGGCCGCAGCCGCGCCGGGGCGGTCACCCCGTACGAGATGCCGGCCAGGCGGGACAGGTCGTCCGGCGTACCGGTGAAGGTCATCGCCGGGTGCAGGGCCAGCGGGTGGGCGCCGACGGCGGCGGCCGAGGCGAGCACGTCCAGCCCGTGCGCGCCGGAGGTGTGCGCGACCACCTGGCCCGGGTGCAGCGCGCCGGCACCGGCCAGCCCGGCGACCACCCCGGCCAGGGCGTCGTCCGGCACCGCGAGCAGCAGCAGGTCGGCGGCGGCGCGGGCGACCGCCGGTGCCGCCTGGAGCGGGGTGTCGGGCAGCAGCAGCGCGATCCGGGCCCGGGTCGCCCCGGAACCCTCGGAGACGGCGGTCACCCGGTGCCCGGCGGCGGCGAGCGCGGCACCCAGCACGGCACCGACCCGACCGGCGCCGATGACGCCGACGGTGAGACGGGAATCGCGGGATTGGCCGCCCGCTGGTACGCCGGCCCCGGGCAGGGCGGCGGTACGCGGGCGCGACGGTGCGCTCATGGCAGTGATCCAGTCCTCGATGGGGGTACCGGTCGATGGCAAGTATGCGCCGCCGTCACGGACCCGGACCAAGGGGTTGTGAAAACCTTCACCACCCCGCCCCGGGTGCAAGGAAGGGCCCCTTGTTAACGCTTTCGGTATAGGAAGGGGCCCTTCCAATCACCCGGGGCCGGGCCGCCGTCGGCCGGGCCGGGGATCGGCGGGCGTCCCGGCCCGGCTGACCGTAGGGTCGACCGGTGACGGAACGCCGAGCGGGTGACGAAGCGGTGCCGATGTCCTGGGGGGCGGCGATGGCGCGGGCGCTCTACGGCCCCGGCGGCTTCTTCGTCTCCGGTCCCGGGCCGGCCGACCACTTCCGCACCAGCGTGCACGCCGCGCCGGCGTTCGCCACCGCGCTGTTCCGCCTGGTCGAACGGGTCGACACGGCCCTCGGCCACCCCGACCGGCTCGACGTGGTCGACGTCGGCGCCGGTCGCGGGGAACTGCTGGTCGCCCTCGCCGGGCTGGCCGCCCGGCCGACGCCGGCCGGCCCCGGGACGCCCGACGCCGCCGCACGCCCCGGGGCGCCCGGCACCGCCGCGGGTGCCAACCGGCCGGCGAGCGTCGGCGGGGTGCCGGACCGTCCCGGGCGGCCCCGCCCGGACCCCGCGCCGACCGGCGGTGCGGGACCGGTACCGCTCGCCCGCCGGCTCCGGCTCACCGCGGTGGAACTCGCCCCCCGGCCGGCGGGCCTGCCGGCGGCGGTGGGCTGGGCGGAACGGGTCCCGACGGGGATCACCGGGCTGCTGCTCGCCACGGAGTGGCTGGACAACGTACCCCTGGACGTGGCCGGCTGGACCCCGACCGGGTGGCGGTACCTGCTGGTCGACCCGGCGACCGGCACGGAGACGGTGGGCGGCCCGGTGAACCCGGCGGACGCGGACTGGCTCGCGGCCTGGTGGCCGCCGCCCGGCCCGGCGCCGGAGGGACCCGGATCGGGGTACGGGGTGACCGCGCGGGCGGAGATCGGCCGTACCCGGGACGAGGCGTGGGCCGCAGCGGTCCGGCGGATCGACCGGGGGCTGGCGCTGGCCGTGGACTACGGGCACGTCCGGGCCGGCCGGCCCCACGACGGGACGCTGACCGGGTACCGGGGCGGGCGGCAGGTGCACCCGGTGCCGGACGGGTCGTGCGACGTCACCGCGCACGTCGCGGTGGACTCCGTCGGCGCGGCCGGTGCGGCGGTCGCCGGAACGGCGTACACGCTGGTCGACCAGCGGGCCGCGCTGCGCGCGCTCGGGGCCGACGGCGGCCGGCCGCCGCTGGCCCTGGCCTCGACCGACCCGGCCGGGTACGTCCGGGCGCTCGCCGCCGCCGGCGCGGTGGCCGAACTGACCGACCCGGCCGGACTCGGCGGGCACTGGTGGCTCCGGCAACCGGTCGGCGTCGACCCGGACCCGTTCATGGCACGATGACGGACATGACCACGGACGCCGCCGACCTCCGCGAGCTGACCGTCGGAACCGGGGCGGGCGGGGAGCAGCTCGGCACCGACATGGTGCTCAACATCGGCCCGCAGCACCCCTCCACGCACGGCGTGCTCCGGCTCCGGCTGGTCCTCGACGGCGAACGGGTGGTCTCCGCCGAGCCGGTCGTCGGGTACATGCACCGGGGCGCGGAGAAGCTCTTCGAGGTCCGCGACTACCGGCAGATCATCGTGCTGGCCAACCGGCACGACTGGCTGTCGGCGTTCTCCAACGAGCTGGGCGTGGTGCTCGCGGTGGAACGGCTGATGGGCATGGAGGTGCCCGAGCGGGCCACCTGGCTGCGGATGGCCCTCGCCGAGCTGAACCGGGTGCTCAACCACCTGATGTTCCTCGGCTCGTACCCGCTGGAGATCGGGGCGATCACCCCGATGTTCTACGCGTTCCGCGAGCGGGAGACCATCCAGGCGGTCATGGAGGAGGTCTCCGGCGGCCGGATCCACTACATGTTCAACCGGGTCGGCGGGCTGAAGGAGGAGGTGCCGGCCGGGTGGACCGGGCGGGCCCGCGCCGCCGTCGGCGAGGTACGCCGCCGGATGCCCGACCTGGACAACCTGATCCGGCGCAACGACATCTTCCTGGCCCGTACCGTCGGGGTGGGGGTGCTGTCGGCCGCCGAGGCCGCCGCCTTCGGCGCGTCCGGGCCGGTGGCCCGCGCCTCCGGCCTCGACCTGGACCTGCGCCGCGACGAGCCGTACCTGGCCTACGGTGAGCTGGACGTGCCGGTGGTGACCCGCACGGCCGGGGACTGCCACGCCCGCTTCGAGGTGCTCCTCGACCAGGTGTACGCCTCGCTCGACCTCGCCGAGCAGTGCCTGGACCGGGTCGACCGGCTCACCGGGCCGATCAACACCCGGCTGCCCAAGGTGCTCAAGGCGCCCGAGGGGCACACCTACGCCTGGACCGAGAATCCGCTCGGCATCAACGGGTACTACCTGGTCTCGCGCGGGGAGAAGACGCCGTGGCGGCTCAAGCTGCGCACCGCGTCGTACGCCAACGTGCAGGCCCTGGCCACGCTCCTGCCGGGCTGCCTGGTGCCCGACCTGATCGCCATCCTCGGCTCGATGTTCTTCGTGGTCGGCGACATCGACAAGTGACCCGGGAGCCGGCCCGGCTCACGTGATCCGGGAGCCCGCCGCGGCTCACCAGCGGCGCGGCGGTGCCTCGTCCGGCCCGTACCCCTCGTCGGCCCGCTGGTGCCGGCTGCGCCGGCCCGGTTCCGGCTCCCCACCGGCCGGCGGGTGACCGCCCCGGGGCGCCGGGCGCCACTCGTCGGGCACCGGCACCCCACCGGCGGGCAACGCCGGCCGGCCCCCCGGCGCGGCCCGGCCGCCGTCCCAGCCGCCCTCACCGTCCCAGCCGTCGCCGTTCCAGCCGCCCGCGCCGGGTCGGTCGGGCCGGGGACGCGCTTCGCCGTGGCGTACCTCGGCCCAGCGGTCCTCCATCCGGAACGCGCCGCCCTGCGGGTCGGCGTGCACACTCGCGCGCCGCTCCCCGACCCGGACCTCGCGGCCCCGCTCGTCGTCACGCACCTCGGCCCACCGGTCCCCGGCCCGCGCCTCGGACCAGGGGCCACCGGCCGCGCCATCCGGGTACGCCGCGTCCCGCCCGGGGTGGTCCACCTCCCGCCACGACTGTCCGGCCGGGGCGCTCCGCCCGGCCTCCGCTCGCCAGCCGGGCTCGTCGCGCCAGCCGGACCGGCCGTGGTCCGCGCCCGGTCGGCCCCCGTCCCCGGGCTCCGGCCCGCCGGGCCAGCCGGCGTCCTCCCGCCGGCCGGGCCGAGCCGCCCCGCTCCACCGCTCCGACCCGGCCCACTGCTCCGACCCGGTCCACTGTCCGGGCTCACCCCACTGTCCGGGCCCGTCCCGGTGGTCGGGTGCGGACCGGTGCTCGGGGCCGCCCCGGCGGTCCGGCCCGCCCGGGTGGTGGGGCCCGCCCCGGTGGTCCCGTCCGCTGCGGTGCTCCGAGCGGGGACCGCCGCCGGGCCCGGTGGGCCGGGCCGGCTCGTCCGGGTCGTCCCAGCCGGAGTGTCGCTCGCCCGGCTGGTCCGGCCACGCCGGCCCGGACTCGCCCCGGTGGGCCGTCCGGGTGGCCTCGGGTCCGCCGCGCTGCTGCGGCCAGGCCGGCTCGGACTCGTCCCGCCGGTCCGGTGCCCAGCCGGGCGCGTCCCGGTCGGCCCGCCGTCCCGCGCCGGGCCGGTCCCGCTCGGCCCGCTGCTCCCACCCCCGGTCGGCGTACCGGGAGCCGGCCACCGGGCCGTCCCGGTCGGCGTACCGGGGGCCGGGGCCCGGCGGCTCCGGGCCGTCCGCCTCGGGCCAGGCCCGGTCCGCCGGCTCGGCGCGCCCCCGGTGGCCGGCCTCGGGCCAGTCCCGGTGCTCGCCGGGCACCGACCGGCCCCGCCCGTCGGGCTCCCCGCCGTACCGGGTCCGGGAGCGCTCCTCGGGCGCGGGGCCGGGCCCGCCCCGGTGCGGTTCGTCGGGGGCCGCCGACGACCACCGGTCGGCGTACCGGTCACCGCCGCGCGGGTCGACGCCACCTCCGTCCACGATGGTGTGCCGGGTCACGTGCACGGTCTCGGTGTGGCGTACCACTCCGCCCGGCCGGGGCCCCAGCTCCGGCCCGGACTGGGGCGGGGCGGCCGACCCCCAGGCCCGGGAGCCGTGGCCGCCGGGTCCGCCGGCCGGGTCGGCGGGCGGCGCGGCGTGCGCCGTGGCCGCGTACCGGCCGGCCGGCTCGGCCTCGGGCGCGGCGGCCCGGCCCGCACCGCCCGCGCCGTCGCGGTCCACCACCGCCCGACCCCGGCCGGCCGGTTCCTCCGGGTCGCGCCGGGCCCGTCCCCAGCCGACGGGCTCGTCGGGCTCGGGCGCCTCCGGCGCCTCGGGCGTCCGCGCCCATCCGGCCGGCTCCTCGGCCTCGGCCGGCACCGACGCCCGCGCCCACCCGGCCGCCTCGTCGGGCTCCCGGTCGGGCGTGGCGCGGACCGGCGGCACCGGCACGCTGGCCTTGCCGGCCGGGGCCTCCTCGGCCGGCCCGGGAACCGGTACCCGGGCACGGCCGGCACCGGCCGGCTGGTCCTCCTCGGCGGGCGGGGTGGTGGTCGTGTCGAGCCGGTGCCGCAACGCGGCCACCGCCTCCTGGGCCCGCTGCGACTGGTCCAGCGCCTGGTTGCCGCGCTGGGCCGCGGCGACGATCTCGCTACGCAGTTCCCGGCGCAGTTCCTCGATCTCCTCGTGCACCTCGTCGGGATCGGCCGAGCCGGAGCCACGGTCGGTGCGTAACGCGACCGAGAGCCCGATCAGCACCACCGACCCGATGGCGAGCACCGCCGCGAAGCGCAGCGGGCCGTTGGAGTCGGCGACCAGCAGGATCAGCGCGGCGATCGGCGCCAACCCCACCCCGCCCCAGAAGAGGGCGGTCAGCAGGGAGGGGGTACGCCGATCGGTGGCGGAAACCGGAGCGGGCATGGCTGTGGAGCCTACGAGATGACAGCGGGTAATGGAACGGCGGCGGACAACTCCGTCGAAACTCGCGAAGAGGCCCCAACCAGCCAGGGCTGTCGGCTCGTGACGAGCGTCACGGCCACCCGGGCGACCACCGGTGGAGACGCCGACGGGGGTGTCCCCAGGTCGGAGACACCCCCGTCACGGGAGCGGTGCGGTGGTGCCGGCGGTCAGCCCGCCGCGTACGCGCTGTCGGAGGAGAAGATCAGGCCGACGCTGATGGTGGCGGTACGCAGGCCGGTCTTGGTCAGCGGGCCGCCCTGGTCCAGCGAGGAGAACGAGCCGACGGAGAGCCCGTAGGTCTTCTCCAGCCCCGGCTTGCAGAAGGGGCGCTCCTGGCACTCCGGCGGGCCGCCCAGCACCGTCGCCGTACCCGAGCACTTCTCGGCCAGCTCGGAGAGGGTGCGGACGCCGTACTTGTCGGCGAAGGCCTGGGTCACCGCGAAGGCGTTCTGGTTCTGTGCGGTGGAGGCTGCGCCGAAGGTGAGGCCGGCCTTCTCACCGAGGCCGGTGAGCGCCTGCGTGGTCGCCGCCACGTCCGGCGAGGAGACCGGCGCGGCGTCCTTGCCGTTGACCTTGGCGTTGAGGAACTCGGCCATGGTCGCGGCGTACTCGGGCACCACCTGGATCTCGCCCTTCTCCAGGGCCGGCTCGTAGAGCTCCCGGTTGCCGATGGTCTGCACCGTGACGTCGTACCCGGCGGCGGTGAGCACGATCCGGTACAGCTCGCCGATGGTCTGGCTCTCGGCGAAGTTGCCGGCCCCGACCACGAGCTTGCCGCCCGGCCCCTTGTCGATGCCGGCGGTCAGGCCGTTGCCGGCGGCGAACTCCTCGGCGGCCACCTTGGAGGACTTCCGGTCCACGTCGACGGCCTTGTTGAGCTGGATCAGCTTCTCCGTGTCGAGCGCCGCGGAGACCTTGTCCAGCGCGGCCACCACCTGCGGCGCCGCCGCCTTGGTGTTGATCGCGGGGAGGATGTTGTCGGCGTTTTGGAGCTTCTTGTCGTCCTCCAGCGCGATCAACTGCTCACCGGCGACCGGAGCGCAGCCCTCCCCCGACGCCTGCTGCTGCGGGGCCTCGGTGCCGGAGGAACCGGCGTCACCGCACCCGGTGAGGAGACCGGCCGCCGCCAGGGCGCCCACCGCCCCGATGGCCAGTCGTGTACGCGCACGCATGAGTGCCCGCCTTCCGTGTCCCGGCGCGACCCTGTCGGGCCGGCCGCGTGTCCGACGGGCGAACCCTGTCACCCCCGCCCGTGTCCCCAGCCAACATCGTCGGACAGGGGTACGACAAACCGGTGGCCGGGTTTGTCACCGGATCGTCACCGAGCCGACCCGGGCCCGCCGTCCGGCCCCGGCGGGCGCCCGACCACGCCCGCGCCGGTGGCTCGCCAGCGCCCCGGGACGGGTGGACGAACCGCCGCGCAGGTCAGCCGCCGGCGACCGCGTTCCCGGCCGGGCGGGCGGCGCGGCGGCGGGCCGGGCGCAGCGGTCGGGGGGTCACCAGCCGCTCGGCGCCGGCCAGGAGCACCTCGGCCAGCAGGGCGAGCCCGGCGACCAGGAGCCCACCGGCCAGGATCTGACCGCCACCGGCGGCGATGCTCAGCCCGAACCCGGACCGGATGATCTCCCCCAGCCCACCGCCGTTGACGAAGGTGGCGAGCGCCGCGGTGGCGATCACCTGCACCGTCGCGGTGCGGAACCCGGCGGCCAGGAACGGCACCGCGAGCGGCAACTCCACCCGGCGGAGCACCTGCCCGCCGGAGAGCCCCATCCCCCGGGCCGCGTCCCGGGTCTCCGGGTCGACCTGCCGCACCCCGGTGTACGCGTTGGCGAGCAGCGGCGGCACCGCGAAGACGGCCAGCGCCACCACCACGGCGGGGCGTCCGAAGCCGAGGAAGGTCAACGGGAGGATGGTCAGCAGCGCCAGCGTCGGTACCGCGAGCGTGACGTTGGAGACCAGCAGGACCAGCCCGCCGCCCCGACCGCTGTGCCCGAGCCAGAGCCCCAGCGGCCAGGCCACCAGGCAGCCCAGCGCCACCGCGGCGGCGGACATGCCCAGGTGCTCACCGAGCCGGTCCAGGATCCCGCCCGGGTTGGTCCAGTTCAACGGGTCGTTGAGCCACACCACCGCCTGCTCGATCGCGCTCACCGGCCGCCCTCCCGCTCGTCGCGCCCCACCCGGCCCGCGCCGGCCACCGCGGCCGTCCCGCGCCGTCGGCCCGTCCCCCGGGTCCGGCCCGTGTCGTTCACCCGGCCCGCCTCGCCGCCCACGGGGTGAGCAGCCGCCCCACCCCGGCCAGGACCAGGTCGGCCAGGAGCGCGAGCAGGACGCAGAGCAGCGTGGCGGTCATGATCTGCGCCTTGTAGAAGTTGTTCTGGAAGCCGGCGAAGATGAGCTGCCCGAGCCCACCCCGGCCGACCACGACCCCCACCGTGACCAGCGCCACCGTCGAGACGGTGGCGAGCCGCAGGCCGGTGACGATGCCGGGCAGCGCCAACGGCAGCTCGATCCGCAACAGCCGGCCCCAGCGGCCGTACCCCATCCCCTCGGCCGCCTCGCGGACCTCCGGCGGCACCTGGTTGAGCCCGGCCACCGCGTTGCGGACGATCACCAGCAGCGCGTACAGGACCACCACGCTGAGCACGGTGAGCGCGCCGATGCCCAGGTACGGGGCGAGGAAGGCGAACAGCGCCAGCGACGGGACCGTGTAGAGGACCCCGGTGAACGCGACGATCGGCCCGGCGAGCGGGCGGACCCAGTACGCCACCACCGCCAGCGGCAACCCGACCAGGGCGGCGATCACCACCGCGCGGACGGTCAGCCAGGTGTGGTCCCCCAGGGCGGAGAGGATCGTGTCAGAGTTGTCCCGCACATACTGCCAGGAGAACCACGGGTTGCCCGGGTCGGCCCGGTAGCTCAGGCGGAGGGACATACGTGGACCGTACCTTGAAGGCCCCTGCCGACGCGGGGCACGATCCGGCCGCCGAGGGGCCCGGCGCGGCCCGCATCCGGCTGGAGGGCATCCGCAAGCGGTACCCGGACGGCACCGAGGCGGTCCGCGAGCTGAGCCTGGAGATCGCCGCCGGTGAGCTGGTGGTGCTGATCGGCCCCTCGGGCTGCGGCAAGTCGACCGTGCTGCGGATGATCAACCGGCTGATCGAGCCGAGTGGCGGCCGCATCCTGCTCGGCGACACCGACGTCACCCACGCCGACCCGGTCGAGCTGCGCCGCCGGATCGGGTACGTGATCCAGAACGTTGGCCTCTTCCCGCACCAGACGGTCGCCACCAACGTCGGTACGGTGCCCCGGCTGCTCGGCTGGCCGAGGGAGCGGACCCGGCGCCGGGTCGACGAGCTGCTCGACGTGGTCGGCCTGGACCCGGCGCAGTTCGGCCGCCGGTACCCGCACGAGCTCTCCGGCGGGCAGCGGCAGCGGGTCGGGGTGGCCCGCGCGCTCGCCGCCGACCCGGTGGTGCTGCTGATGGACGAGCCGTTCTCGGCGGTCGACCCGATCGTGCGGACCCGGTTGCAGGAGGAGTTCCTCCGGTTGCAGGCCGAGGTCCGCAAGACCATCGTGCTGGTCACCCACGACCTGGACGAGGCGGTCCGGCTCGGCGACCGGATCGCGGTGCTCTCCGAGGGCGGCCGGCTGGAGCAGTACGACACCCCGGCGGCGCTGCTCGGCGCGCCCGCCACCCCGTTCGTCCGGGAGTTCGTCGGCGCCGACCGGGGCATCCGCCGGCTCGCCGTCACCCCGGTCGCCCGGGAGACGCTGGACCCGCTACCGGGCGACGGCGCCGACCTGCCGACCGTGACGCTGGGCAGTTCCGCGTACGACGCGCTGGCCGTGATGCTCGCCGCCGCCGTGGACCGGGTACTGGTCAGCGAGGACGGTCGGCCGGTGGGCACGCTCACCCGGCACCGGCTGCTCACCCCCGAGCCGCCGGCCTGACCACCCGCCCCGCGCCCGCCCGGTCCCGGCCGGCGGGTGGGTGGGCTCAGGCGCGACCGCCGAGGCTGGCGGCACCGATGATCCAGCCGGCGAAGAACCCGTACGTGACGCCGGTGCCGGTGGCCTGGAAGGCGGCCGTCAACGCCGCGTCCGAGCCGAGGAACGAGCCGAGGAACGCGGCGAACCCGCTGGCCAGGACGTACGCCGCCCAGCCGGTGAAGAACTGGCCGACCCCCGGTGAGCGGGCCTGCCGGCCGGCGGGCAGCAGGTGGAGGAAGCCGGCGGCCAGCAGGACCAGCAGGATCGCCGTGACGTCGGCCGCGCTCACCCCGGAGCCCTCACCGACCCCGAACCGCCACGCCGGCCAGGCGAGCAGGCGCAGGAACCAGCCGCCGGCCCCGGCCGGGTCGGTGTTCGCCGCGGCCCAGTCCACGTACGCCGGACTGCCGCAGACCGCGACCAGGACGACGGCGGCGAACGCCCCCGTACCCACCGCGCTCCCGTGGCTCCGGCCGGTCCCGGCACTGTTGGTGACAGCCATGACGTGCTCAGTTCCCGGGCCGCCCCGCCGGGCAAACCCGGCGTGGGCTGGTCACCTGACGCGCCAACGGCTAGTGCTCCAGCAGGTAGTCGATGAACGCCGCGCGCAGCAGCGGCGCCGTCTCGTCGTACCCGTGACCGGTCATCTCCCGCCAGAGGGCGACCGCCTCGTCGATGGTCGGCCCGACCGAGTTGGGCGCCCCGTCCAGCGCCGCGGCCTCGTCGGCGTTCGGCAGGCGCCGCAGCACGGACCAGAAGAAGCGCACGTCGCGGCGTTCCCGGGCCAGCGCGAACGCCTGCTCGCGCAGCTCCTCAGTGGACAGTGCGTCGAGCTCGTCGAAGGAGCGACCTCCGCTGCCGGGGGCTGGTGTCTCGGTCATGCTGCCGAGCCTAACCGGCGAGATCATCGCCCGCCCGGTGGACGCGACGGCCGCCGCCGCCCGCACCGACCGCCGGGCCCGCTCCGGGCCGGGCGCTCAGCGGTCCTCCCGGGTCTCCCAACGGGGCGGGTCGTCCCGGGTCTCCCAGCGCCCGGACCGCTCGTCGCCCGCGCTCCAACCGGGGGAACCGTCGTCGCCCGCGCTCCAGCGCGGCGACCGGTCACCACCGACCTGCCAGCGGGGCGAGGCGTCGCCACCGGCGTCCCACCGGGGGGTACGGTCACCGCCGGCCGCCCAGCGGGAAGGGTCGTCGCCACCGGCCGCCCGGCGGCGGGGCCGGTCGTCCCAGCCGGGGCCCGCCCACGGGTCGACCGGGTGCGGCGGTGGATCGGTCGGCAGCGCCGGCGGGCTCCAGGTGTCGACCGGCCGGGAACGGGGCGCCGACCAACCCGAGCTGATCGTCCCGTCGCCGGAGGTCGGCCGCTCGGCTACCTCCACCTCCGGGTTCCGGGGTCGCCCGAACGTCTCGACCAGCCGGGTGACCAGCAGCCCGATCGCCAGGGCCACCCCGCCGACCGCCCACGGGCTGACCACCCAGCCGCGCGCCTGGGCCCACGCCAGGAAGAGCGCCACCAGGCTGACCGCGAAGAGGGTGCCGAAGATCCCGCCCCGCCGCCCGTACGCGCTGGTCCCGGCGAGCAGCGCCGTGCCGACCGCCAGCACGGTGCCGTCCAGGCCGGTGCCCGGGGCCACCGGGGCGGTCGCCTCGGCGGCCAGGAGCGTACCCGCCAGCATGGCCAGCACGGTGGAGCTGACCAGGGCGAACACGGTCAGCACCGCCGTCACCGGGCCCTGGCGCAGGGCGGGGTCACCGACCGGTCGGGAGCGACCGACGAGCCGACGGACCGCCCGGATCGCCCCGAAGAGCCCCCCGAGGACCGCCAGCGCGGCGAATCCGGCGAAGAGGTGGAGCGCGGCCCGCCCGGGATCGTGGTCGCCCTGCACGACGACCGGGGCCGCCCGCTGTTCGATGTACACGATCACGCCCGCCGCCCCGGCGAGGCTCGCCGCCCAGCTCGGCACGTGCAGCACCACCACGACCAGCGCCAGCACCAGCCCGCCGAGCGCGGCGACCAGGGTGGCCGGGCCGACCACCGCCGGCACGCTGCGCTCGCTCTGCTCGGCGAAGTGCAGCGCGGCGGCCACCGCCACCGGGCCGACGGCGAGGTTGACCGCCGCGGTGCGCAGGCTCAGCCCGGCGGCGACGGTGAGCAGCCCGAGCGCCACCAGGTCGACCAGCAGGTCCCGCAGCCCGGCGCCGCGCAACGTCGCCGGCTGGGCGCGCCAGAGCAGGTACGCCAGGACCACCGCCCCGGCCAGGAGCACCACCTCCCAGGCGAGGTGCACGCCGATCCGGTCGTGTCCGGCCGCGCCGGGCTCCGGGTCGTCAGGGTTCGCCGGCAGGTCCACAGGGGCCCCCGCCGGTTCCGTGCGGGTCGGTTCGTCGTACCCCATGACGCGCGCCTCCCACGGTGCCCGGTGGTCCGCACTCCCACGCGGCGGACCGGTGGCGGCCGGTGCTCCCTGCGGTCGCCAGGCGACGGTACCCGGCTGCCCACCCGGCTGTTAACCCCCGTCGATCAGCGCGGCCCCGGTTGCTCCTCCCGCGCGCCGGGCCCACGGTCGTCGTCCGGCCGCTCCGGCACCCGGCAGGACCGCTCCAGCCAGAGCGCCGCCAGCACCAGGGCCAGGCTGGCGAGCAGCCCCGCGCCGGCGGCCGGCCGGTCGTCGATCGCGGCGTTGGTGCGCTCGATGAACAGCCAGCCCGTCACCCCGGCGTAGCCACCGGCGAAGATCGCGCCGGCCAGCGCGGACGCCTTCGCCAGCACCACGAACCGGGCCACCAGCAGCGGGTTGACCGGCTCCCGGCCCGGCTTGCGCTCGATCCGGCCCCGCGTGTTGACCGCCGCGTACCCCTCCAGCACGGCCAGGGCGGCGAGCGTGATCACCGGCAGCCAGGGCAGCTCGGGCAGGGTCCGGTAGTAGAGACTGCTGATCAGCAGCCAGGCGATCGCTGCGGCGCCGAGCCCGGCCACGACCAGGGTGGAGATCCTGGTGGGACCCATCCTGGACCGGTCCGCTCCGCCCGGCGGTGGGGACTGTGCTGTCATGCCGGCCGGCTCCGCTGGGTCATGTCGTCGACTCTATCGCCAGATCGGGGCGGGGACGCACCGCAAGCGCGTCCCCGGCCGCCGGCCCGGTGTTGAGCAGGTCGGTCAGCCAGCCGTGGCCGGGCAGCCGCCCGTACGGCTGGATGTCGATCCACGGCCGCAGCACGAACGCCCGCAGGTGTGCCCGGGGGTGCGGCAACGTCAGCTCGGGATCGGTGCTGAGCACCGGTTCGTCGTCGTCGCCCCAGACCGCGACGACGTCGACGTCGAGGGTCCGGGGGCCGTACCGGCGGGCCGGGTCCCGGGTCCGGCCGGCGGCCCGCTCGGCCGCGTGGGCCCGGTCCAGCCAGTCCCGGGCGGTCGCGGTGGGATCGGCCGCGAGCAGCACCGCGTTCAGGTACGCCGGCTGGTCCTCGTCCCCCCACGGTGGAGTCTCGTAGACGCCGGAGACCAGGAGTACGGCGTCGCCGAGGGTCGCCACCGCCGTCCGCAGGTGGGCGAGCCGGTCACCGAGGTTGCTGCCGAGCGACAGCACCGCCCGGCTCACCGGGCGGCCCGGTCGTCCGGCCGGTGACCGGGGTCGCGGTGCCGGGTCAGGGTCACCGCCACGTCGGTGAAGGCGTGCGGCACCGGCGCCTGCGGCTTGTGCACGGTGACCGTGGCGGTGACCACCCGGGGGTCGGCCAGGCAGACGTCGAGGAGCCGGTCGGCGAGGGTCTCGATCAGGTTCACCGGCTCGCCGGTGACCACCGCGACCAGCCCGTCGGCCAGCTCGCCGTAGTGCACGGTGTCGGCCACGTCGTCGGTCCGCGCCGCCGGGGCGAGGTCCAGGTGGAGCACCGCGTCGACGACGAAGTCCTGCCCCTGGGCGCGCTCGAAGTCGTACACCCCGTGCCGGCCGTGCGCGCGCAGGCCGGTGAGCGTGATCGTGCCGGTCACCGGCCCGCCCTCCCCGCGCCGACCACCGGGCCACGCCCGTCCGGCGGGCCCGGGTACGGCGGCGCGGTCGGGACGAGCCGGGGCCGGCCGGTGGCCCGCCAGACCGCCAGCGCGTCCACGGTCCCCCGGACGTCGTGCACCCGTACCCCCCAGGCGCCGGCGGCCACGGCGAGCACGCTGGTGGCGACGGTCGCCGCCGCCCGACCGTCGGTGGCGCGCGGCTGCCCCGCCGGATCGGCGAGCAACTGGCCCAGGTACGACTTGCGGCTCGCCCCGAACAACAGCGGGTGGCCGAGGTCGAGCAGTTCGGGCAGGCGGGCGCTGAGCTCCCAGTTGTGCTCGGCGGTCTTGGCGAACCCGAGCCCCGGGTCAACGATGATCCGGTCGGCGGCCACCCCGGCGCGCAGCGCCTCGTCGACCCGGTGCGCCAGTTCGGCCCGCACGTCGGCGACCACGTCGGTGTAGCGGGCCAGGTCCCGCATCCGCCGCGAGTGGCCCCGCCAGTGCATCAGCACCCAGGGGCAGCCGGCGTCCCGGACCACCCGGGCCATGTCCGGATCGGCCAGCCCGCCGGAGACGTCGTTGACCACGTCCGCGCCGGCGGCCAGCACCGCCTCGGCGACCCGGGCCCGGGTGGTGTCGATGCTGACCGGCACCCCGGCGGCGGTCAGCTCCCGGACGACCGGGAGCACCCGGGCCACCTCGGTCTCGGCGTCCACCCGGTCCGCGCCCGGACGGGTCGACTCGCCGCCGACGTCGACCAGGTGGGCCCCGTCGGAATGGAGCCGCACACCGTGTGCGACGGCCGCGTCGACATCGGCGTACCGGCCGCCGTCGGAGAAGGAGTCGGGCGTGACGTTGAGGACCCCCATCACCACCGGGTCCTGCGCCTGTACCAGATCGGTCACGACTCGACGGTACCGGTCGACCCGGGTGGCTCCGGCAGCCCGGGGTGGGCCCGCACCGACCCGCCCTGACATGGCCTTTTAGAACAGGTGTACGATGGGTCGTTCGGGCCCGATCGGGTCGACTCTTCGCGGCTTGTCGCAAAGGAGGGCGGGCCGTACGCTTTGGAATTGCCCAGCAGCGAGACGGCGAAGCCCGGAGGGAGGGCCGAAGCGGGAGCAAACCGCCCAAAGTTCGCCACTCTCCGTGGTGAACGATCCACGCAGGGTCCACGACGCTGCGCGCAGCGACCATCGTTCCCGCCCGGCACAACCACCGCACCGCCGCGGCACGCCGGCCGCGATTTGGGGAGGTTCCAGTGATCGCCATCGAGCTCTTGGAGACGGCGTCCTCCGGCGTCGCCCAGACGCTCCACGCTTTGGCGTCGACTCCACTCGCCGCACCCGAGCCGGCGCCCAAGGGCATCGACACCGAGGGTGTCGTCGGCTTCTTCGCCAGCAAGATCGCACCGATCCTGCTGGCCGTGCTCGGCGTCATCTTCATCGGGCGAGCCAGCCGGGGCGAGATCTCCAAGGTGCTGACCAGCTCCGCCATCGCGATCGTCGGGCTGGCCTTCATCGCCGGCGCCGCCACGCTCTTCTTCGTCGGTGATTACCTGATCGACCTGATCTTCGAATAGGCGCGGGCAGGACATGCGGCTGCGCACCGACGACGACATCTACCGGGCCCGCCTGGTCTACCTCGGGCCGCCCGGATACACCCTTCCCGTTCACCTGCCGTACGCCCAGTACGGCCTCTTCATGCTGCTCGTTCCCCTCTACATGTTCATCCACTGGCTGTTCACGTTCACCGTCGAGCTCTTCCCGGCCTGGGAGATCGCGCTCGCGATCGTGACCACCTCGTTCATCTTCCGGTACGTCGATCCGGACCGGCCGGCGCGCATGGTGATCCGCACCGCGCTGACCGACTGGCGGCGGACCCGGGAGCCGGCCGCCGAGCAGCGCGATCCTCGCCTGGTCGCGAGCCGGATCAGGATCCGGGAGGAGCTGGCATGACCGGGCGTACGCCGTCGCGGCGGTTGAACGAAGCGGGTGAGGCAGCAGCATGAACCGCCCCTCCACGCCGGGCTACCCGGCCGGACACCGCGCCGCACCAGCCGGTAACCGTGCGCGATCGTTCGACTACCAGCCCACCGAGGAACTGGACGAGCCGACCCTCGACCCGGCCCTGGCGACCAGCCCCGGGCAGGGCGGTGTCGGCGTCTTCCAGGCCCCCCGCCCCGCGCCCCAGCGCGCCCCGCGCCCCTCGGCCGAGCCGGCCCCGCCGGTCGCCGACGCGGACATCGACTCGCCCTTCCTCGACCTGTTCGGCGCCACCCGGCCCCGGCTGCCCCGGGCGGCCATCGCCGGTCCCGGGCGCGTGGTCGAGCGGGAGCAGCCGCCCGCCCTCGCCGGGCCGGGCCGGGTGGTCGAGCGCGAACAGCCACCCGCCCTGGCCGGGCCGGGCCGCGTCGTCGACCGGGAGCACCCGCCGGTCATCCCGCACCAGCCCACCGCCGCAGCGGCCCCGGCCGAGCCCACCAGCCCACCGGCCACCGGACGGCCCGTCGCCGACCTGCCACCGCCGCCCGCCATCGAGACCTTCACGGTGGCCGAGCCGGCCACGCCACCGGCCGCCCCCCGGGTGCCGCACCAGGTCGGCGACCGGCTGCCCAGCCCGCGCCCACCGGCGGCCACGCCCACCCTCGCACCGGCCGGCGACGACGTCGGGCCGGAGCGACGGACCGACACCCCCACCGCACGGGACCGCGCGGCGCCCCCCGGCCCCCCTGCCCACCCGGCGCCCGCCCCCGGCCTCCGGGAGGCGTCCAGCGCCGGCCCCGCCTACCGGGAGACGCCCGCCGCCAGCCTCCGCGAGACGCCCGCCGTCCCGTACCGCGAGGTGCCCGCCGTGCCCCCCGCGGGTGCTCCGCCGGTCGAGGCCGTACCGCCCGCCACCCGTGAGGTGACCCCGCCCCGGCAGCGCTCCGCCCAGGAGCAGGCCCGCGCGCCGGAGCGGCGGGACCGGCCGATCAAGCCCCGCCGGATCAAGCCTCCGAAGTTCAAGTTCGGCGACCGCGACCCGGCCGCCGAACTGGCGATCACCGAGATCGCCGGGCACCTGACCTTCACCCCGAACACCGTCACCGCCTGGTACTGGCTGCCCGAGGTGCGCTGGGCCTTCCGGCCCGACGCCGAACGCGAGGCCCTGCTCTCCGCGATCTCCGAGCAGTACGCCGGCCTGGCCGGCTTCCGGCTGCACCTGCGCCGCACCACCCGGCCGTTCCCCGCCGACGAGTGGGCCCGCACCATCGACACGCACACCGCGTCCCCGCTGCCCGACGTGGCGGGCACCCCCGGCTGGGCCGACCACCTGGTGGCCGCGCAGCGGCACCTGCTCTCGGTGAACCACGCCGAGGGGCAGACCTACCTCGGCGTCACCTTCGCCCGCCGGTCACTCGGCGACTCCCTCACCGAACGGCTGCTGAGCGCCTTCGGCCGGGGCGTGGCCGAGGGGGAACGCCGCCGGCTCGGCCGTACCGTCGAGCAGTTCGACGAGGTGCTGGGCGCGTTCGGCATGCGTGGCCGGCGGGTCACCACCCAGGAGCTGGAGTGGCTGCTCTACCGTTCGGTGGCGCTCTGCATGGCACCCCCGGGCGCCCTCTCCCCGATCACCGACGGCCGGTGGGAACGCGGCGACCTGCTCGCCCTCACGGAGCAGGTGGAGCGGTACCGCACCCCGTACGGCTCGACCGTGAAGCTGGTCAACCGGATGACCGGCGAGGAACGGCACGTGGCCGTGCTGGCGGTGGGACGGATGGAGCCGCTGGAGATCCCCGAGCGGCACGAGCCGTGGCTGCACTTCCACGAGCGGCTGCCGTGGCCGATGGAGATCTCCACCCGGGTCGACATCCTCGGCTCCGCCGACTCCTTCCGGAACCTCGAACACCGGCTCCGGATGATCCGGTCCCAGCAGCTCGACTACGCCGAGCACGGCATCGACGCCCCGCCGGAGCTGGAGCGGCTGGCGAAGCGGGCCCTGGTGATCGGTGACGAGATGACCACCGGCCTGCCGGTGGACTCGGCCCGCGCGCACGGCTGGCACCGGATCGCCGTCGGCGGCCGGACCCGCGAGGAGTGCCTGGAGCGGGCCCGCCGGCTGATCCAGCTCTACTCCCGGGAGCTCCGGGTCTCCCTGCAGCACCCGAAGAACCAGGACTGGCTGGCCCGCGAGTTCATCCCCGGCGAGCCGATCGCCAACACCGGCTACGTCCGCCGGATGCCGGTCAACCTGCTCGCCGCCGCCCTGCCCCAGGCCGCCTCCACCGTCGGTGACCGGCGGGGCGACCTCATCGGCCGGACCGCCGGTACCTGCCGTCGTCCGGTCTTCCTCGACCTGCACTTCCCGATGGAGGTCCGGGAACGCTCCGGCCTCGCCGTCTTCGTCGCCGAGCCGGGCGGTGGCAAGTCGACCCTGCTCGGCGCGCTCGGCTACCTCGCCGCCCGACGCGGGGTGCAGGTGACCCTGCT
The DNA here is from genome assembly GCF_050410825.1 of Micromonospora fluostatini. NCBI lineage: Bacteria > Bacillati > Actinomycetota > Actinomycetes > Micromonosporales > Micromonosporaceae > Micromonospora > Micromonospora fluostatini. Next base: position 6,356,678 of record NZ_CP191251.1, on the reverse strand, counting down.
CGACCCGTCCGGCCCGCTGGCCCGCCTCTGCGCGATGCCCGAACTGCGGCCGTACGCCCGGGTGCTGAACCTGACCGGCTCCGAGCACGGCACCCTCGCGCCGTACTCGCTGATCCCGACGCCGCTGCGCAGCGAGTTCGCCGCCGGCGCGGGCGGCGACCGGGAGTACGAGATCGCCGTCTCCAACGCCCGGGCCGAACGCCGGATGCTGGTCCAGGACATCTGCATGATGCTGGTGCCGCCGCAGGTGGCCCGGGAGGCCTCCACCGCCACCCTGTTCCGGCACGCCGCCCGCCAGGTGCCGGCCGAGGAGACCTCCACCCTCGACGACGTGGTGAGCTGCCTCGGCCAGCTCGACGACGACGCCGGACGGGAACTGGCCAACCTGCTGCTGGACACCGCCGAGATGCCCCTGGCGATGCTCTTCTTCGGCCGGCCACCGGAGGGCCTGCTCGGCCCGGACGCCGCGCTGACCGTCATCACCATGGCCGGCCTGCGGCTCCCCGACCTCAAGATCGAACGTGAGTACTGGTCGGCGGAGGAGGCCCTCGCCCTGCCGATGCTGCACACCGCACACCGGCTGGCCGTCCGGCGCTGCTACGGCGGCTCGATGTCCTCCCGCAAGCTGGTCGGCCTGGACGAGGCGCACTTCATGGAGGGCTGGCGCTCCGGTCGGTCCTTCCTGGTGCGACTCGCCCGTGACTCCCGCAAGTGGAACCTCGCCGCCCTCGTCGCCTCGCAGAACCCACGGGACATCCTCGGCCTCGACGTGCAGAACCTGGTCTCCACCGTCTTCGTCGGCCGGATCGCCGAGGACGCCGAGATCGCCACCGAGGCGCTGCGCCTGCTGCGGGTCCCGGTCAACGACGGGTACGAGGCCACCCTCGCCTCGCTGTCGACCGCCGACGCCACCTCGGCCGCCCGGCTCGGGTTCCGGGAGTTCGTGATGCGCGACGTCGACGGCCGGGTGCAGAAGGTCCGGGTGGACGTCTCGTACGTCGAGGGTCTCCTCGACCACCTCGACACCACACCGACGGCCGTCGCCACCGGCGGGAACCTACCCACCGTCCTGTCTGACCTGGAGGCGTGACATGGCGAGGGCCCGGGCACGGATCGCGGCGCTCCTCCTCACGTTCGGCGTACTGGCCGGAGCCACAGTCTCCTGGCCCGTACTCAATTCCGCCCCGGCGTCCGCCGCCCCGGTGAGCGCTCGACAGGCAGCCGCCGACCTGTGCACCACCGAGGAATGGCAGGCCGACTTCCGCGCCTGCGTCGGGCGCCTCCAGCAGGTTGCCGAATCGGAGGTGACCTGTCGGAAACCCCCCACCCCCACCACTCCGGACTCCGGGCTCGCCGGCTGGTTCGCCGGCCGACCCGACTCGGCGAAGGAGCCCGGCCCGAAGGGCATCTACAGCGACTACGGCTACGCCGGCTACAGCTACACGACGTACGACATCGACACCGGCTGCGCCACCGCCGTGCTGCACCCGGACTACAAGTTCACCAACACGATCGCCAACGGCGAGTTCATGGTGGCGACGGCCATCATCGGCGCCTCGAACGCGCTCCGCGAGCGGGCGTGGGACCCGGGCTCGATGTGGGGCTGGGCGGATCCGCTGGTCGACCAGGCCACCAAGGCCGTCTACCAGAAGGTCTTCAGTGTCTTCGGCATCATCACGCTCTGCGTCGTCGGCCTCTACCTGCTGTGGCGTTCCCGGCAGTCGGACATGAGCAACGCCATGACCACGGCCGGTTGGGCCCTGTTGGTGATGGTGGCGGTGACCGCGCTGGCGGCGTGGCCGGTGAAGTCGGCCAACATCGCCGACGGCACCCTGGTCACCACCCTGGGCGTGGTGCACGACGCAGTCGGCCCCGCAGCACGCGACACACCACCCGATCAGTGCGACGACCCCAACCCACAGGCATGTAGGGACAATCGGCCACCTGCGGTTCGGGCGAGTGACACGGCCACCGAGGCGATGCTCTACCGGAACTGGCTGCGTGGCATGCTCGGCTCGGCGGACAGTGAGACCGCGAAGAAGTACGGCCGGGCCCTGTACGACGCGAAGTCCCTGTCCTGGGAGGAGGCGGAGAAGCTCCGCGCCAACCCCCGGACGCGTGACGCGACCGTCAAGGCCAAGCAGCAACAGTGGATGACGGTCGCCCAGCAGATCAAGACCGAGGACCCGGAAGCGTTCGAGTACCTGCAGGGCACGCGGGACATGGACCGGGTCGGCGCTGGATTCATCGCGGTGCTCGCCGCGCTCCTCTTCGCGATGTTCGACCTCACCGCCTCGCTGCTGGTGCTGCTCGGTTTCCTGATCTTCCGATGGGCGGTGATCGCCGCACCGATCCTGGGCACGATCGGCCTGATGCGACCGGCGAGCGCCGGGCTCCGGCGACTGGGCAACGCGGTGGTCGCGGCCGTGTTCAACATCGCCATCTTCGGCACCGGAGCCGCCATCTACCTGTTCGCGGTCGACCTGATCATGAGTACCCCCACCCTGCCGGGCTGGCTCCAGGTGGTGCTGGTCTGGCTCTGCGGCGTCGTCGGATGGCTGTTGCTGCGCCCCTACCGTCGGATCACCCAACTCGGCGGCAAGGACAGTAGCGAGGCGGTCAGTTCGGCCGGATCCTGGCACCGCCGGTTCTTCCGGGACATGCGTACCGCCGCGCGGCTGGACGTGGCCGAGCCCGGCGGCACGGCCGAACCGGCCGGTGGCCGGCGGCGGACGGTCGTGGTCGAGCAGAAGACCCTCCGCCCGGAGGCCCGGCTGGAGGATCCGGTCCACTCCGGCACCCCCCAGCCGGAGCGGCAACGCCCTGACGGCAGGGAACGGCCGCAGGAGACCGCCGAGCCCGAGAAGCAGCAGTCGAAGCGGCCCACCACCGCGCCCCGCCCCCGCCGTCGGCAGCCCGCGGCCTGGACGGAGCCCGACGTGCCGGCGGAGCCGCCCTCGTACGCGATCTACCGGCCGGGCTCCGCTGACCGTACGCCCGCCACTCCGGCACCCCGGGTGCGCTCCGAGGCCCGGTGAGAACGATGAAGCGTGCGGTGGAGTTCCTGTTCACCCGGGTGTTGAGGTCGCGCGCGGGCATCGCGTTGGCCATCGCCGTCCTCGTGATCGGGGTGATCGGGGCGGCCCGGCTGACCGCGGGCGTGACGGGGGCCGACTCCGGGCTGACCGGTGGACCGGCCGGGCCGATCAGCACGGTGGATCCGGAGTTCGGTGACGACGGTGCCATCTACACCCCGTCACCTCCCGCACCCGTGACCAGTCCGGGCGAGTCGACACCGGAACAGATCGCCGGCAGGTTCACCACCGCCTGGCTCGGCACGCAGGGCATCACCGCAGAACAGTGGCACGCCGGGCTGCGTCCGCTGTCCACGCCCGCCCTGATCGAGAAGATGGCCGGCGTCGAGCCGGAAGCGGTACCGGCCGGCCGGGTCACGGGCCAGCCCACGCTGCGACCGCAGAACGAGACCTTCGTCGAGGTGCTGGTACCGCTCGACGCTGGACAGCTCCGGCTCGAACTGGTGGCACCGAAGGGCCGGTGGTTGGTGGACGCGGTGGACTGGGAGCGGGGATGAGTGACGAGACCTCGGGTGCGGGCACTCCCCGCCGTTCGCTCCGGCTCGGCGCGCTGGCCGCGGCGCTGACCGCGACGCTGGCTCTGCTCTGCTGCACGGGCGGGGCCGGGGCCTTCTTCCTCACCGAGCTCGGCGGCGACTCGGACGACCCACTGGCAAACTCGATGTCGGGTTGTAGCCCCGACCACAAGGTTCCCGACGTGACCGGCTCGATGCCGCGGACGTTCGGGTACGGCGAGCGACAGATGCGCAACGCGGCCATCATCATCAAGGTCGGCCAGGACATGAAGGTGCCGGCACGCGGTTGGGTGATCGCCATCGCCACGGCCATCCAGGAGTCCGGCCTGAAGAACTACGCCAACTCCACCGTTCCCGAGTCCCTGGCCATCCCGCACGAGGCCGTCGGCAGCGATCACGACTCCGTGGGCCTGTTCCAGCAGCGCCCCGGCTGGGGCACGGTCGCCCAGCGGATGAACCCCTCCTACTCGGCCCGGAAGTTCTACGAGAAGCTCGTCAAGGTGCCGGACTGGGAGAAGCGGTCGCTGACCAACGCCGCGCAGATGGTGCAGATCAGCGCCTTCCCGGATGCCTACGCCAAGCACGAGGAGACGGCGAGCCGCATCGTCGACCTTCTCGCCGGCGGTGCCGCACGCACCGTTCGCATGGCGGACAAAAACGTCTGCGACGCCGCGTCGAAGGGGCAGATCGCCGCCTCGGGCTGGACCGCCCCCATCCCGGGCGGCGTCGGCTCCGGATTCCGCACCAGTCAACGGCCCAGCCACAACGGCGTGGACATCGCGGCCCCGAAGGGCGTCCTGATCCGGGCCGCGTCCGCCGGACGGGTGATCGTGTCCCGCTGCGACCCGGACAACGCCGGACGACTCACCTGTGACGTCGACGGCTGGCCGAACAAGGGTGGCTGCGGGTGGTTCGTCGACATCCTGCACGCCGGTGGGCACATCACCCGCTACTGCCACCTGGTCGAACGTCCCGACGTCCGGGTCGGCCAGTACGTCAAGGCCGGCCAGGTGATCGGCAAGGTGGGCAGCAGCGGAAACTCCTCCGGTCCCCACCTGCACTTCGAGGTGCACGTCCGCTCGGACCGCTCCAGCGCCGGCGCCATCGACCCGGTGCCCTTCATGCGGGAACGGGGTGCCCCGTTGAAGGGGGCCGCATGAGACGCTGGCAGCGATGACCGGTCCCCTGCCCGACCCCTTCGCCGACCAGCCGGACTGGGCTCCGCAGCCGCCGAAGCCGATCGAGATCGTGCCGGCGACCGGCGGGGTGGAACTCCGCGGGCGGCGGGTCTCGATCGGGCTGCCCGGCCTGGGCTGGCGCGGCGACCTGCGGGCGGACGAACGGGTCGTCCAGAGCAGCCGCACCTACGTCCCGGTGATCCCCGAACATGAGTGGTACCGCGCCGAGTCCGAGCAGGTCGAGGTGTTCGCTCCGCTCATCCCGGTCGAGCGGGTCTGGGTAGAGCGGGTGGCCACGGCACCGGAGTTCGTCGTTCCACAAGTCGAGCCGGGCCTGCGCCTCGTCTCGCTCGACGCGCCGTCGCACCGGGCACCAACACCGGTCTTCGAGACCGACTCGGTCGTCGGGCGCCGGGTGGTGCACATGGAAGACGGTACCGAGCGGCGGGACCTCCGCGCGGTCACCGAGACCTTCTCGGGCACCGACGGGGACATCTGCGTGCGGGTCACACCGGAGTTGGAGTGGTACCGCTGGGCCTGGCGCGGCCAACCCCCCACCACCCTGGAGGTCCCCGTACACCTCCTCTGGATCGAATAGGAGCTTCTAGTGCCTCGTCTTGGAACGTCGAACGGGTAATCCGTCGGTTTCTGAGGATGGATCGGGCAGGCTGTCTCCCAGCACTCGTGGTGGGAGGTGATGGCCGGTGGGCAGACGGCCGGAGGTGTTCGTCCGACAGGTGTCGATGGCCGAGGGTCAGCGGTTGCAGAAGATCACCAGGACCGCAAGGGACCCGGTGAAGCTGCGGCGGGCGATCGTGGTGCTGATGTCCGCCCAGGGGTAGCCAGCCCCGGACATCGCCCACCTGCTGACGGTGACCGACGACTACGTGCGCGATGTGATCCACGCGTTCAACGAGCGGGGGTTCGACGCCCTGTCCCCAAAATGGAGCGGGGGCGCACCGAGACGGATCGATGAGCAGACCCGCGACTGGATCTGTGTCATCGCCCGGTGCGACCCCCGCTTCCTCGGCCAACCGTTCTCCTGCTGGTCGTTGGCCAAGCTGCGCGACTACCTCACCGCCGCCGGCTATGTCACGACGATCAGCGTCGAGACCGTGCGCCGTGTCCTGCACGAACGCGGGGTGACGTGGCAGGCCACCAAGACGTGGAAGGCCAGCACCGACCCCGACTTCACCTCGAAGATGCGCCGGATTCTGGACCTCTACGACCATCCACCCGCCGACGGCAGGGTGCTCTGCGTTGACGAGTTCGGGCCGTTGAATCTGCAACCCCGCCCCGGACGGGCCTGGCGACCCGTCGCACACCCGGTGCGACTACGGGCCACCTACACCCGCGACCAGGGCGTACGGCACATGATCGCCGCCCTGGACCTGGCTACCGGCAAGCTGCACTACCGCATCCGCGACCGCAAACGCTGGCGGGAGTTCCTGGCCTTCCTCAAGACCCTGCGCGCCCGCTGGCCCGACCAGAAGCTGTATCTCATCCTGGACAACTTCTCGCCGCACAAGCACCCCGAGGTCCGCGCCTGGTGCGCCGCCAACCGCGTCGACCTGGTGTTCCTACCCACGTATGCCTCGTGGCTGAACTGGATCGAGGCCGAGTTCGCCGCCGTGCGGTACTTCGCCCTCAACGGCACCGACCATCGCACCCACGCCGAGCAGGACGCCGCCCTCGGCGACTACATCCGCTGGCGCAACCAACGCGCCCGACCCAAGACCGGATTCGCCACCGGCTCCAAGATCCGCCACCCGGATTACCCGTTAAAGGCTGCATGACGAGGCACTAGCCGACTTTGTGCCCGCCGCAGACACGCCATCCCGCCGTGTCGTTTACAACCTCAAACTGCCAGTCCTCACGTCGACTACTACGCGATTCACCGTTTGCCGAGCTCGATACAGTCAAAGTCGTCGCCACGCTTCGTCTTTCACCTGCCTCGGCTGCGGCTAGCGGCCCCCAGGTGACAGCGACCCTGACATTGAAGTTCGCCTCCCGGCTTTCCATCTCCTCACGCAACAGACGAACAGCCGCCAGATCCGCGTCACGCTCGCAGGCGAAGACGTTGGCCTTGGTGTCGTTTCGTTCGACGAGGAAGGCGCGTAGGTAGTTGTCCACGACCACGTCGGGGGCGCTGCGGTCGGGGGCGGTGGCCCGGTCGTACAGGAGGTAGCCGGTGGCGGCTCCGCCGACGGCGAGCAGGGCGAGCATCCCGATCACCAGAGCGACGACCGGACCGCCACCCCTACGCCGTGGCGGCGATGACTGCGGGGCGGGCGGCGGGGGCGTGGCCTGGTCGGGTGGGGTCCGTTGCGCCGGTACGCGGGACACCTGGGAACCGGCGGGGGGCTGCACTGATTCCACCCCCTGAGGCTATCGGTTGGACGCCTCGTACCCAATGCCCCGGATGCTGCGGATCGTGAGCCACCGAACCCGGTTGGTGAGAGTTTCCCACGATCCACGACAACGACGGCGCAGCGCCGGGGCGCATCCCGGATGTCCGGCTCTGCCTGGGATACGGTGCCTGGTCGGGGAGGGAGTTTGCCGACCTCGGGAAGAGGGGTGGAGGCGGTGGCCGTTCCGAGGGCACGTACGGGCCGCGCAGCCGCCCTGCACCGGCGGGCCGCCGCCACCGCCGCCGCTGCCTCCGACGTCCTGGACGAGACCCGGCCGGTACCGGCCGACCAGCGCCGCCAGTACGAACTCGCGGACCGGCTCCGGTCGGCGGCCACGATCCTCGCTCCCGGCTGGGCGGGAGCGCCCCTGGAGACGTTGACCGCGCAGACGCCCCCGGACGAGGTCCCGCCCTCCTTCGTCGTGGTCGGTACGGCGGCCCCGCTGGACGACGCGCGCTTCCCCGCACTGGTGCCCCTGCTCGGCTCCGGTCATCTGACCGTGGACGCGGATGCCCGGGACGCCCGGGTGGCCGGGCTGCTCCGCGCCGTGCTGCTCCGGCTCTTCGCCGCCACCCCGGCCGGCTGCCTGCTGGTCCGGGCCGTGGACGGGACGGGAGGCGGGGAGGTGTTCGCACCCTTCGGCGCGCTGGCCGACGCCGGGCCGCTGCCGCCGCCCGCGCTCGACCTCGCGGGGCTGCGGGGGGTGCTGGGCGAGGCGGAGCAGTGGGTGGCGCCCGACGCCGCCCGACCCCGGCGGCGGGACCGTACGCTGCTGCTCGTGGTGTCGGCGTTCCCGGCCGGGACCGGCGACGCCGAGCTGGCCCGGTTGGCGGCGCTGGCCCGTTCCGGGCCGTCGGCCGGGCTGCACCTGGTACTGGCCGGCTGGCCCGGTACCGGCCGGGACCCGCTGCCGCACGCCACCCCGGTGACGGTACGCAACGCGTACGCGCTGGTCGGTGACCCGCCCGGGGCCTCGTTCGGCGGGGTGGGCGACGGGTCGGCGGGGGGCCTGAACGCGCCCGTCTTCCTCGCCGAGGATCCGCCGGCCGAGTTGGTGGAGACGGTCTGCCGGCACCTCGCCGAGCAGGTCGAGGCGGGTACCCGGTTGTCCCTGGCGGACCTGTTGCCGGAGCCCGGGGCGCAGCGGTGGGCGGCGGACTCGGCGGCGGGGCTCAGCACGACGGTGGGCGACGCCGGGGGGCGGGCGGTGCCGGTGGGTTTCACCGAGTTGACTCCGCACTGGCTGGTCAGTGGCCGCTCGGCCGCCGGGCGCTCGGCCTTCCTGACCAACGTGCTGCTCGGGCTCGCCGCCCGGTACGGCCCCGAGGAGCTGACCCTGCACCTGGCGGACCTCGGTCCGGGTGAGGCGTTCGTGGAGTTCCTCCAGACCGAACGGGACCGGACCTGGATCCCCCAGGTCCGCTCTGCCGCGATGGCGGCCGACCGGGAGTACGTCCTGGACCTGTTCGACGCGCTGGCGACCGAGGTGCGCCGTCGCGCGGAGGTGGCCGCGCTCACCGGCGGGCAGCGCTTCGCCGACCTGCGGGAGCACCTGGCGCTGCCCCGGATCGTCTGTGTGGTCGACAACCTTCAGGTGCTCTTCGGTGAGCCGGGCCGGGCGAGGTCGGCGGAGGTGTCGCCGGGCGGCACGCTGCTGCCCGGCGCACCGGCGGACCGGTCCGGGGCGGGGCGGTCGCGGGACCGGGCCACCCCGACCACCGCCACGCGGAGCCGGGACGGGCTCGGCGCGACCGCGCTGGCCAGCCTGGACGCGCTGGCCCGCGCCGGCCGGGCGTACGGGGTCCACCTGCTGCTGGCCGGGGAGGACGACCTGGGGCTGGGCACCGGGTCGGGTTCACGCGACTCGATGCTCGGGCAGTTCCCGGTCCGGGTGGCCCTGCCCGGGGGCGGCGCGGTGCTGGAGTCCAGCAACGACGCCGCAGCCGGACTGCCGGTGGGCAGCGCCGTGGTGAACACCGCCGGTGGGCTGGGTGGCCCGCAGGGCGCGACCCGGGGTCACGAGCGGATGGTCCGCTTCCCGGACCCGGAGGACGCCCCGACCACGGTGGAGGAGTTGCGCCGTACGCTCTGGGAGGCCCGGCCGGACGGGTCGTCGCCGCCGCTGGTCTTCGCCGGGTACGCCCGCCCGCTGCTGCGCAACGACCCCTGTTACCGGGCTGCCCTGCTGGGGCGGGCATCCGGTCCGGCCGCGCTGCTGGGGCGGGCGGTGGACGTCGCACGGTCCACGGTCGCGGTGCCGCTGGGCCCGTCGACCGGACGTAACCTCGCCGTCCTGGGCCCGGGGCTGCCGGCGGCCCGGCTCCTGGCCACGGCGGCGCGCGCCACGGCCGCCCACCATCCTCCGGGTACCGCCCGGTTCGTCGTCGCCTGCCTGGTGGACGAGGCCGCCCCGGTGGCCGGACGACTGGCGGCGGAGCTGGCCGGGCAGCACGCCGTGACCACGGTGGACCGCTCGGGCCTGGCGCACCTGCCCTTCCTCGGGACCCCGGAGGAGACACACCCCGGGCGGCCCGACCGCTCCACCCGGTCCGACACGCCGACGGAGCTTCAGTCCGGAACGCCTGCGGAACTCCAGTCCGGGACGCCGGCACAGGCCCAGGCCGGGACGCCGACACAGCTCCAGGCCGGAACGCCGGCACAGGTTCAGCTTTCCCCGGCCGCAGCGCGACGGCCGGGGACGGGAGCGGCCCCGACCGGGCCGCCGGCGAGGGACGGGACGGGGCCGGTGGCGGCCGAGGGACCCACCGTCCTGGTGGTCTTCGGGCTGGACGCCGTCCCGGCCGAGGAACTGCCCCGCGAACGGGTGCGGGCGCTGCTGCTCGACGGGCCGCCGGCCGGTACCCATCTGCTCGGCTGGTGGCGGACGACCCCGTCGTTCGCCGCGCTGCTGGAGCCGGAAGGGGAGGTCGACAAGCTCGCTGCCGTGGTGGCGGTCGACGTGCCGGGCGCACAGCTTGCCGGGGTCTTCGGCCGGCCGGTCCAGTGGCGGCCCCGACCGGCCCGGGCGGTGCTCTGGGACGGGCCGGGCGAGCAGGGCCGGGTCCTGGTGCCGTTCGCCGTCGAGGACGAGGACGAGGAGGACCAGACGTGAGCCCACCGGGTGACATGCGGACGGTGCCTGCTCCCGCCCGGCCGGGCGCCGGCGACCCGCAGCCGACCACGTCGCGGGACCAGCCGGCCCCGGCACCCCGCGACCAGCTCGACCCCGCCCCTGTGCCGGCACGGGAGCCGCAGCGGGAGGCGCGTCCCGGCGGGGCGGTCCGGTCCGAGGGCCACGGTGCCTCGGACCCCGGGCAGAGCGTGCCGGCCACCCCCACATCCCGGGTCGACGCCGAAAACACTCCCGACCGGCCTGAGCCGGACGGGCCCGAGGAGCGGGTGGAGTCCGACGCCGAGCCGGTGGCCGCCGCCTGGACGGCCTACCTCGCCGCCGCCCGGCAACTCGACGCGGTACGCCGCAGCGCCGCCACCGCCGCCGGCGAGCAGCACCGCGGGGTGCAGGCCGCCCGGGAGGAGTTGGCCGAGGTCCGCACGAGACTCACCGCCCAGCAGGTCCGGCTCCGGGAGCTGGGGGTACCGGCGATGTCGCTGCAACCGTCGCCGCCCGAGGTGAGTGCGGCCACCCGAACGATGTCGAGCGGGCCGGCGGCCGTGCTGACGGCGCTGCGGGCGGCGCGGGGCTGGGTGACGGACGGCGAGGCGGTACTGGACTCACCGGGGCTGTTCCGGCTGGACCGGTGGCCGGTCCGACTCCGCAACCTGGTCGTGTACGGGCCGTTGGCGCTGCTCGTACCGGTGCTCCAGGTGGTGCTCCACCTGGTGGCGGGCCCCGGCCCGGTGACCGTGGCGGCACTGCTCGGTGGGGTGCCGATGCCGGCGGTGGCCTTCCTCGCCGGCTGGGTCGGCCTCGGCCGACTGGTGCGCCCCGGACCGGATGGGCGCCTGGACCGCACCCCCCGCTTCGGGGCGCTGGTCTGTCTGGTCCCGGCGGTCCTGACCACCGCCGGCCTGCTCCTGGTGATGCTGGCCGGCTGACCCGAGCCGCCCGTCGATTGACCCCAGCCCCCGACCTGCCGAACCGACACCCCCACCGGCGCGTCCCTGAGCCGCCCGAGGCGACCGTCGAGCCGCAGCGAACGGCCCGCCCCGGCGCGGTGCGCCGGGGCGGGCCGGAGGTGCGGGACGAGCAACCGGCTCAGCGGGGGATGATCAACGCCATCGCCTCGGCCCGTGACTTCGCGTCGTGCTGGAGGCTGCCCCGGACGGCCGAGGTGATGGTCTGGGCGCCGCTCTTCTGGATGCCCCGCATCGCCATGCACATGTGCTCGCACTGGAGCACCACCACCACGCCGCGCGGCGCGAGGCTCTCCATCAGCAGGTCGGCGATCTGGGAGGTGAGCCGCTCCTGCACCTGGGGCCGGCGGGCGAAGACCTCGACCAGCCGGGCCAGCTTGGACAGGCCGGTGATCCGGCCGTCCGGGCCGGGAATGTACCCGATGTGCGCGCTGCCCCGGAACGGGAGCAGGTGGTGCTCGCAGAGGCTCATCACGTCGATGTCCCGGACCAGCACCAACTCTTCGTGGTTGGCCTCGAAGGTGGTGGTGAGCACCTTGGCGGGGTCGACCCGCAGCCCGGCGAAGAGTTCGGCGTACGCGCGGGCCACCCGGGCCGGGGTCTGCACGAGGCCGTCCCGGTCGGGGTTCTCGCCGACCGCGATGAGGATCTCGCGGACCGCCTTCTCGATCCGGGTCAGGTCGATGGCCTCCTCGACCGGACGCCCGGTGAGCTTGCCGTTGATCAGCCGGGCGGCGATGTAGTCCAGCCCGTCGTCGCCGGGCTCGGTGGCAGAGTCGGCGGCGGCCGGCCCCGGCTGTCCGGGTCCGGCCGCCGTGTCGTCGGTGTTCAGTGCGGGCCGTCCGAGCTGTTCGACGAGGTGTTCCCACCACCGCCGACCGTGGCCTGCGCGCCGTCGGCCTGGGCCTGTGCCTTCAGCGCGTCCTTCTCGGCGGGCGTCAGCACCGGCGGCTCGGTGGAGGGCTGCCGCTTGCCGAACCCGTTGTACGGGGCCATCGGCGGACGCTTCACCACCCGCTCGCAGATCCGGGCCATGTCAGCCGTGGAGAGGGTCTCCTTCTCCATCAGCTCCAGGACCATGTTGTCCAGCACGTCCCGGTACTCCACCAGGATCTCCCAGGCCTCGTCGTGGGCCAGCTCGATCAGGGCGCGCATCTCGGCGTCGATCTCGGCGGCCACCGAGTCGGAGTAGTCCCGCTCGTGGCCCATGTTGCGACCGAGGAACGGCTCGTCGCCGCTGGTGCCGTACTTGATCGCACCGAGCTTGGAGCTCATGCCGTACTGGGTGATCATCGCGCGGGCCAGTTGGGTGGCCTTCTCGATGTCGTTGCCGGCACCCGTGGTCGGCTCGTGGAAGACCAGTTCCTCCGCGGCCCGGCCGCCCAGCGCGTACGCCAGGGTGTCGATCATCTCGGCCCGGGTCTGGGTGTACTTGTCCTCGGTCGGCAGGACCAGGGTGTGCCCCAGCGACCGGCCCCGGGACAGGATCGTCACCTTGTGCACCGGTGCCGCGTGCGGCAACGCCCAGGCGACCAGCGCGTGCCCACCCTCGTGGTACGCGGTGATCTTCTTCTCCTGGTCGCCCATCACCCGGGTCCGGCGCTGCGGGCCGGCGATCACCCGGTCGATCGACTCCTCCAGGGAGTCGTTGCTGATCGCCCGCTGGTCCTTGCGGGCGGTGAGCAGCGCGGCCTCGTTGATCACGTTGGCCAGATCGGCACCGCTGAAGCCGGGGGTCCGCCGGGCCACCGCGTCGAGGTCGACGTCGGGCGTGAACGGCTTGCCCTTGGCGTGCACCCGCAGGATGGCCTTGCGGCCCTCCATGTCGGGGGCGTCCACCGGGATCTGCCGGTCGAACCGGCCGGGGCGCAGCAGCGCCGGGTCGAGGATGTCCGGCCGGTTGGTGGCGGCGATCAGGATGACGCCGCCCTTGACGTCGAAGCCGTCCATCTCGACGAGGAGCTGGTTGAGCGTCTGCTCGCGCTCGTCGTGGCCACCGCCCATGCCGGCGCCACGGTGCCGGCCGACGGCGTCGATCTCGTCGACGAAGACGATCGCCGGGGCGTTCGCCTTGGCCTGCTCGAAGAGGTCCCGGACCCGGCTCGCGCCGACACCGACGAACATCTCGACGAAGTCGGAGCCGGAGATCGAGTAGAACGGCACCCCGGCCTCACCAGCGACCGCGCGGGCGAGCAGGGTCTTACCCGTACCGGGCGGACCGAACAGCAGCACACCCTTGGGGATCTTCGCGCCGAGGGCCTGGTACTTCGCCGGGTTCTGCAGGAAGTCCTTGATCTCGTGCAGTTCCTCGACGGCCTCGTCGGAGCCGGCCACGTCGGCGAAGGTGGTCTTCGGCGTGTCCTTGGTGATCATCTTGGCCTTGGACTTGCCGAAGTTGAGCACCCGGGAGCCGCCGCCCTGCATCTGCGACATGAAGAACAGCAGCAGCAGCACGAGCAGCGCGATCGGCAGCAGGTTGACCAGCAGGCTCACCCAGATGCTGTCCGACGACACCTCGACGTCGGCCGGGCCGGTGACCCGGTTGGCGGCCTTGGCCTCGAGGACCTGGTTCCACACCTGCTGGCCGGCCTCGTACGGGAACTGGGCCTCGATCAGCTTGGTGGTGGTGTCCCCGAACTCGGCCTCCTCGGCCAGGTCCAGCCGGATCGTCTGTTCCTTGTCCTGGTAGACGACCTTATCGATCTTCGCAGTGTTGAGCTGGTCCAGCGCAACGGTGGTGTCCACCCGGTGGTAGCTGGGCCCAGCGGTGAAGAGCTGACTGAGCACAACGGCGCCGAGGATGACCAGGATGATCCAGACCACCGGTCGGCGGAAGAAACGCGTACGTTCCATGCTGTCGTCGAGCGCCGAGACGCCCGCATCCTCCTGATCGACGTCCTGACCGTCTGATGGTGTCGCCGCCGGGGCGGCTCGCCGGAGCCGCCGTGCGGGCCGGCCTCGACCCCGAAGCACGAAACTGCCGCGCTGCGGTCATTCGACGGTACACCGTGCACGCGAGGTGTGAGCGTTTCGGGGCTGCTCGCAGGGGAGCGACAGCACCGGACGCGAGGGTCGTCTCGCGGACGCGCCCCCGCCCGCCGGAGCCGACGGACGAAGCCGTGACCCCGCCCGGACGCGGGCTGGTGCACCGGCGGAAGGCCGGCGTGGCGGGGAGATCCGCTCCGGCCACCCGCCCGCCCGGTCACGCGGGGCGGAGGGCCGGGCGCGGAGCCACCTCCACGCCACCGACACCTACGGTAGCCGGGTCGGCTGAAAGTGTGCTGTACGTCCGCTAGACGGACGCGAACCGGACGCGGTCCCGCCCCCACCGGGCGGTCGCCGGCACCGGATCGGCCGACCGGACGGCGCGGCGGGGCCCGGAACCGGACCCGCCGATTCAGCTACGGGCGTAGACGTCCGGCTTCAGGACACCGACGTACGGCAGTTCGCGGTAACGCTCACCGAAGTCGAGGCCGTACCCGACGACGAACTCGGTGGGGATGTCGAAGCCGACGTACTTCACCGGGACCGGCACCTTCACCGCGTCGGGCTTGCGGAACAGCGCCACCACCTCGACGCTCGCCGCCGACCGGGACTCCAGGTACCGCAGCAGCCAGTTGAGCGTCAGCCCGGAGTCGACGATGTCCTCGACGACCACCACGTGCCGGCCGGCGATGTCCCGGTCCAGGTCCTTGAGGATGCGGACCACCCCGGAGGAGGAGGTGCCCTGGCCGTACGAGGAGACGGCCATGAACTCCAACTCGGCCGGCGGGCCGTGCCGCCCGAGCGCGCGGGCGAAGTCGGCCATGAACATGACCGCGCCCTTGAGAACGCAGACGAGCAGCAGCGCGTCGGTCGCTCCGGCGTAGTCCACCGAAACCTGCTTGGCCAGTTCTGCGGTCTTCTCGCGGATCTGTGCCTCGGAAATGATCACGTGGTCGATGTCGGCGTCGTACCAGGAGCCGTCAGCCATGCTCCTAGCCTGCCGTACGCCGGTGGGCCTCCGTCGGCGGGGCCGCTGCTTTTACCGCAACCCCGCCGGGACATCAGGAACAGAAGCCCACATTCCGGTCAGCAGGCCCCGGGGCGGAGCCGGCGGCCCTCGTCGGTCGACCGCCAGTCCGCCGAGTCGCGGCTGTCCACGGTCAGCCCCGCCGCCGAGGCGGCGGCGAGGGCGAGAAACAGGAAGAGAAAGAACAGGATCTCCATGGCGGCGCTCGCTTTCGCGTGACTGCTCTCGATTTCGCCGCCGGTGCGCACCGGACTGAATCCAGTCTGCGCCGGGCCGATCCCACCGAACAGTGGCAGGAATGCCACCCGACCTAGAAATCCTGCCAGCGCCCGGGTTACCCTCGTCACATGCTCCACTCGGTGGCCGTCATCGCGCTCGACAACGTCGCCGTCTTCGAGCTGGGCGTGCTCGCCGAGATCTTCGGCACCGACCGCAGCGAGGACGGCTTCCCCACCCACCGGTTCACGGTCTGCACCGCCGACGGCGCCCCGGTGCGGACGAAGTCCGGATTCGCCCTCGTCCCGCACACCGACCTGGGGGCGGTCGCGGACGCGGACCTGGTCGCCGTGCCCGCCCACGCCGAGGGGACGCCGATCCCCGACGCGGTCCTGGAGGCCCTGCGTGCCGCCGCGGACCGGGGGGCGTACGTGATGAGCGTCTGCGCGGGGGCCTTCGTGCTCGGCGCGGCCGGGCTCCTCGACGACCGGGAGTGCACCACCCACTGGCGGCACGTCGACGAGTTGCAGCGCCGGCATCCCCGGGCCCGGATCCGGGTCAACTCCCTCTACGTGGCGGACGGCAGGCTGCTCACCAGCGCCGGTACCGCCGCCGGCATCGACGCCTGCCTGCACCTGGTCCGCGAGGAGTACGGCTCGGCGGTGGCCACCCGGCTGGCCCGCCGGATGGTCGTCCCGCCGCACCGCGACGGTGGGCAGGCGCAGTACATCGAGGCGCCGATCCCGACGACGCCCGAGGCGCCGACCCTGGAGCCGGTGCTGCAGTGGCTGATGGGGCACCTGGACCGCCCGGTCACCGTCGACGACCTGGCGGCGCGGGCCGGGATGTCCGCGCGCACCTTCGCCCGCCGGTTCCGGGCCGAGACCGGGACCACCCCGCACGACTGGCTGACCAACCAGCGGGTGCTGCTGGCCCGGCGGCTGCTGGAGGAGACCCGGCTGACCGTGGAGAACGTCGCCGACCGGGCCGGTTTCGGTGACGCGGCCACGTTGCGGCACCACTTCACCCGCCGGGTGGGCGCCACCCCGAACAGCTACCGGAGCACGTTCCGCGACCGCCTGCACGCCGGCTGAGGCCGGGACGCCTGCTGCTCGCCGCCGGCCGGCGCCGACGCGCGGCAGCAGGTTGGCCCGCCGGGCACGACGAAGCCGGCCGGCACCCCGGGTGGGGTACCGGCCGGCGGATGATCAGCTCTTCCAGTGCTCGGCGACCAGGTCGGCGGCCTGCTTCTCCCACTGCGCGTAGTGGTTCGGGAACGCCGACACCTGCACCGTCTGCGCGGCCACGGTCAGCGGCATGTCCTCCCAGCCGTCGACCTGCTTCAGACCCTTCAGGAACGCCAGGGTCGAGTACTCCGGGTCGGTGATCTGCTCCACCGTGCCCCAACCCGACGACGGGCGCTGCTGGAACAGGCCCTGCGAGTCGTGGTCGTTGCGGTCACCCAGATGACCCAGGTTCTCCAACTTCGACTCCTGCAACGCCGTGGCGATCGCCACGACAGCGGCCCGCTCGTCCATCCCGGCCTTCTTCGTCGCCGCGATGATCGCCTTCGTGTTCGCCACCTGCTCGTCGTTCAGGTCGATCCGCGACTGACCCGCCGGCTCACCGTGCGGCAGCAGCGTCGCCGTGTCCGGCGCGCTCTCCTGCACCGCGACAGCGCCCAGCCCGGTCACCGGGGCCGCGTCCTGATGGTTCAGCGGACCCGCCGCCAGACCACCGGCGACAGCCAGACCAGCAACACCCAGCACACTCCTACGAATGATCGAGTTCATGACCAGCTCCATTCGGGGGATCGACACCCACACCAGGGGACGCGGGCGCACGAGCACCGTCAGGGGCGCTCACTGAAGTGGAAAAGACCAGCGCGGGAACTCAACGGGGGCGGCTCACCACGCCGGAACCATGTACAACGACCGGCCGGCCACCATCATTCCGGCGACCCGACCCCGCGCCCCACCAGGCGAGGAGCGGTGCCCTGCTCGGTCGTACGCCAGGTATAACGACCCCACCCCACCAGCCATTCCGACCGGCCGGCGCCCCCGACCACCCCGACGAACCGGACATCCGGCCCCGAAGGCCCCGACCGGGCCGGACATCCGACGCGAACGGGTCGCTCAGGGTGCGGCGGTGACGAGGCGGCCGGCCCGGCGGACCACGCACAGGGCGCCCGGCAGGTGCACCGCCCCCTGCCCGTGCCACGCGGTCACCAGCGCGTCGAGGGCGGCGACGTGCCGGTGGGAGAGTGCGGCGGACGGGGCACCCAGTTCCCGGGCCCACGCGTGCAGCGCCCGGGTGCGCACCGCCGGGGCGAGGGCGGCCAGCCCGTCCACGGACAGACCGCCGCCGGCCGCCCGGCTCCCGGCCAACGCGGTCGCGGCCAGGTCGTCGAGCACGGCGTTGTCCGCCGCGAGCTGGCGGGCGGTCCGGGCCAGGTTGTCCACCACCGCCGGGCCGAGCGCGCGGACCAGCGCGGGCAGCACGTCCGCCCGCACCCGGGAGCGGGCGTACGACGGGTCAACGTTGTGCGGGTCGTCCCACGGCTCCAGGTCGAGCACCGCGCAGGCGGCGCGGGTCTGCTCCCGGCCGACCGACAGCAACGGCCGCAGCAGGGGTACGCCGTCGAGGTCCCGTCGGGGCGGCATCGCGGCGAGCCCCCGGGGGCCGGCCCCCCGGGCCAGCGCCAACAGGACGGTTTCCGCCTGGTCGTCCCGGGTGTGCCCGGTCAGCAGGGCCACCGCCCCGTGCCGCCGCGCCACCTCGGCCAGCGCCTCGTACCGGGCCAGTCGGGCCGCCGCCTCCGGGCCCCCCGGACGCCCCGCCACGGTCACCCGGACCGCCTCGACCGGGGCGAGACCGTACCCGTTCGCCCAGCGCGCCACCTCGGCGGCCCGCTCGGCGGAACCGGGCTGGAGGCCGTGGTCGACCGTGACCAGCCCGGCGGTACGCCCGAGCCGGGGCGCCACGAAGGCGGTGGCCGCGGCGAGGGCGAGCGAGTCGGCTCCCCCGGAGCAGGCGACCAGGACCGGGCCGCCGGCCGGTACGCCGGTCAGGGCCGAGCGGACCGCCACCCGGATCGCGGCGACCGGCGGGGCGAGCGCGGCCACGGACGGTCGGGTCAGCCGGCGGCCGGCAGCGGGCCGACCGGGCCGTGCACCCGGGCCACCCAGGCGTCGGGGTCGCCCAACTCCTCCAGCCGGGGCAGGGTCAGCGGGGAGTTGAAGATCTTGTTGAAGCCCGGCATGCCGACCCGCTCGACCACCCCGTGGACGAACTTGCGGCCCTCGGCGTACTGGCGCATCTTGACCTCGACGCCGAGCAGCCGGCGAATCGCCTTCTCCAGCGGGTTGCCCGACTCACGACGCCGGTTGAACGCCGCGCGGATGCTCTCCACGCTCGGGATGACCTCCGGGCCGACGCCGTCCATGACGAACTCGGCGTGCCCCTCCAGCAGGGTCATCAGGGCGGTCAGCCGGTCCAGTACGGCCCGCTGGGCGGGGGTCTGCACGATGTCCAGGACGCTGGTGCGGCTCTCCGGGTCGCGGATCGCGTCGGCGAGGGTGGCCACACCCCGGCGCAGCCGCTCCACGAAGTGCTCGCTGTTCTGCGAGGCGTCCACGAACGCCTGCACCTCACCGAGGAAGTACGCCCGCATCCACGGTACGGCGGTGAACTGGGTCCGGTGGGTCACCTCGTGCAGGCAGACCCAGAGCCGGAAGTCCCGGGAGTCGGCCTGGAGCTTGCGCTCCACCTCGACGATGTTCGGCGCGACCAGGAGCAGTTGCCCGGGGTCGGCGGAGAAGACCTCGTACTGCCCGAGGACCCGCCCGGAGAGGTACGCCAGGACGGTGCCGGCCTGCACCCCGGTCAGCCGGGAGCCGATCGCCTCGGTCAGCGCCCCGGGCTGCTTGTCACCGGAGAGCCGGTTGACCAGGGGGGTGATCACCTCACGCAGCCCCGCGATGTTGGTCGCCGCCCAGTCCCGCCGGTCCACCACCCGCACCGGTGGGTGCGCCACCTGCGCGCGCAGGCCGGTGTAGTCGGCCACGTG
The DNA here is from genome assembly GCF_050410825.1 of Micromonospora fluostatini. Classification (NCBI taxonomy): domain Bacteria; kingdom Bacillati; phylum Actinomycetota; class Actinomycetes; order Micromonosporales; family Micromonosporaceae; genus Micromonospora; species Micromonospora fluostatini. The sequence goes on along the minus strand of NZ_CP191251.1, from coordinate 6,337,087 downwards.
CCCGGCCGCCTCGTCGGTCAGCCGCCGCAGGTCGGCGACCACATCGGTGGCCTCGTCGTACGACACCCGGGGGCCGGACTTGCTCAACGCCCCCGCCGTCGCGGCGGCCAGATCCCAGTCCACGAACTGCGCCATGCCCCAACCGTACCCGCGCCGGTAAAGCCCGGCCGGGTGCCGACCTGCGGCGGTGTCGCCAGGGCCGGGAATCCGGGGGCGGCGGGCCGGCTCCGCTGCGGGCGTCAGCGGCAGCCGCAGCCGGCGAGCGCGGCGGCGATCCGGTCCAGCGCCACCCGGGTCTCGTCGGTCGTGCCCGCCGGGGCCCGGTCGGTGAGGACGGCGAAGCTGAGCAGCCGGCCGTCGACGGTGGTCACCAGCCCGGCGATGGCGTGCACCCCGGTCAGGGTGCCGGTCTTGGCCCGGACCACGCCCGCCCCGGCGGAGGTCACCGCCGAGTCGTACCGGTCGAGCAGGGTGCCGGACCAGCCACCCACCGGCAGGCCACCGAAGATGGCGGCCAGTTCGGGGTGGCTGCCGTTGCCGGCGAGCGCGATCAGGTCGGTGAGCAGCGACGGGCTGATCCGGTTGGTCCGCGACAGGCCGCTGGCGTCGGCCAGGGCCAGTTCGTCGGCGGGCAGCCCCAACTCGGCCACCACCTCGTCCATGGCCTTCGCCGCGCCGACGAACGAGGCGGGTTGGTCGCGGGCCAGGGCGACCTGGCGGGCCAGCGCCTCGGCGACCAGGTTGTCGCTGTCGCTGATCATGATGTCGACCAGCCGGATCACCGGCGGCGACTCGACCGTGCCCAGCTCGGTGCCGGGTGCCGGCGAGCCGGTGGCGGTCCCGCCCGCCGCCGGGGCACGGCCCCGCTGCACGGCGGCGTCGGGCACCCCCAGCAGCCGGGCGAAGGCGCGGCCGGCGGTGAGGTCGGGCTCGGGTACCCGTACGGCGTGACCGCTGCCGCTGGCCAGGGTCTTGCGGGCGGCGGCCGGGTCCTGGCGGGCGCCGTCGGTCATCAGCGCGGTGACCGCGCCGCCGTAGCCCCCGGTGGGGATGTCCGCGTCCCAGCCGGGCTCGTACTTCGGCCCCGCGTACAGCGTCGCGTCGACGATCACCTTTGTCGGGGCGGCCCCACCGAGAGCCTGCCGGACCTGCTCGGCCAGGTCGGTCAGGCGGGCGGCACCGGGATAGAAACCGTCGTCGTCGACGGCCAGCGTCGGGTCGCCGCCGCCCACGATGACCACCTCGCCCGGGTTCGGGCCGGCCACCGCCCGGGTGGGGATCCGGTACGCCGGGCCCCGGGCGGCGAGCACCGTCACCGCGGTCACCAGCTTGGTGACCGAGGCCGGCACGGTGCCGTCGTCGGCGCCCCGCCCGTACAGCAGGTCGCCGGTCTGCACGTCGGTCACGGACAGGTTGACCCGGCTGCCCAGGGCCGCCGCGCCGACCAGCGGCTCCAGCGCGGCGCGTACCCCGTCGGGGGTCGGCGACGCGGCGCTCGGGTCCGGCGCGGCGAGCACCGCGACGGGCGGCGGGTCGGGCGTGGCGCTCGGCTGCGGCGCGGCGCTCGGGTCACCCAACCAGCCGGCGACCGGGCCGGGGCGGACCACCGCGACCCCGGCGGCGGCCAGGCCGAGGACCAGCACCCCGGCCAGCGCGAGCAGTCCCCGGCGGCGCCGGGGCCGGGCCGGCTCGGGGCCACCGGGCGGCGGGGCGTCCGCGCCACCGCCGAACGGCGGGCCGTCCGCCGCGCCGCCGGACGAGGTGGCCGCGCCGGGCCCGGACGGATCCGCGGGGTGCATCGGGCCGGCGGTCGGCTCCGGGGCGGTCGCGCCCGGGGGGCGGTAGACCGGCGGTGGGGGCAGGTGCCGGCCGGCACCGTACCCGCCGTCGGCCGGGCCCTGCGGCTGGGGGGAGCCGACGCCGTCGGTCGCGCCGACACCGGGCCGGATGCCCTGGTCGGCGGCCCGGGGAAGCTGGGCCTCCGGCACCGGAACGCGGCCGGTCGCCCCGCCGCCGCCCGGTCTGCCGGTCCGTCGCCCGTCGGCGCCGTCCGGGCGGTAGTGTGAATCTTCCCTCCCCACGGCCCCCTCCTCCCCAGCGCAAAATCGGCTTGGGTGACACTACTTCGGTCCGAAGACTATGCGGCGGCCGGAGCCGACGGGTGGGCATTCATCCGACCGGAGCGCCACTGGTTCCGTCAGCCAGCGTGGGCAACGAGGGAGCGTGAGATGGATTTCGACGTCACGGTTGAGATCCCCAAGGGTCACCGCAACAAGTACGAGGTGGACCACGTGACCGGTCGGATCAGGCTCGACCGTACGCTCTTCACGTCCACGCAGTACCCGGCCGACTACGGGTTCATCGAGGGCACCCTGGGCGAGGACGGCGATCCGCTGGACGCGCTGGTGCTGGTGCCCGAGCCGACCTTCCCCGGTTGCCTCATCCGGTGCCGCACCATCGGCATGTTCCGGATGACCGACGAGAAGGGCGGCGACGACAAGGTCCTCTGCGTGCCCTACGAGGATCCGCGCCAGGAGCACCTGCGCGACATCCACCACCTCGGCGAGTTCGACCGGCTGGAGATCCAGCACTTCTTCGAGGTGTACAAGGACCTGGAGCCCGGCAAGTCCGTCGAGGGGGCGACCTGGGTGGGGCGCATCGAGGCCGAGGCCGAGATCGTCGCCTCGTACCGGCGTCACCAGGAGGCCGAGGCGCGCGGGGAAGCCCCGCACTGACCCGGCCACCGGCCGGACCGTTCGCCGACCGCGCCCGTGGGCTGCTAACCCAGCAGCCCACGGGCGCGGTCGTACAGGTCCAGCACCGCGCAGGCCACCGGCACCACGGAGACCACCAGCGCGGTGTCGGTCAGGTCCGCGATCCGGCCGAGGTACGGCGACACCGGCCGCCGGGCGTACGTGCTGCCCGCCGCCACCGTCACCAGCGCCAGGACCAGCCCGGCGGCGGTCAGCACGGCCAACCCGGTCGGCCCGGCCCGGTCGACCAGCACCAGTCCCGCGACGGCGAACCCGGCCAGCCCGGCGGCGACGGTCGGCGCCCGGTGCCGCAGCGCCACGAAGAGCCGGGCGCGCAGCAGCAGCACCGCCGACCCGACCGCCACCAGCAGCAACCCGGCCGTACCACCCAGCGCCCCCAGGACGACCGTCGCGGCGACCGCCAGGACGGCGTGCCCGAGCAGGAGGCCGGTCAGCATCTCCTCGGTGCGGGCCACCGCCGCGTGCACCCGGGACCGGTCCGGCAGGTCGCGCGCCCGGTCCGGCCCACCGTCCGCGCCGGCCGGCAGGGTCACCGGGGGCAGCGGCAGCTTGCCGAACCGGATGGCCAGCAACGGCACCGCCCCCACCGTGAGGACCAGCACGCAGAGCAGCACCGCCGCCGTCGCGGCCGGGGCGAGGACGAGCCCGCCGAGCGCGGCGAGCGCACCGACCAGACCGACCGTGGCACCGGCGACGAAGACCCGCAGCCGGGCGGCCACGCCGAGCAGGCCGAGCACCGCGACCAGCAGCAACGCCACCGTACCGGCGAGCAGTTCGGGGGCGCCCAGCCAGCGCAGAGCCGGCACCGGGCCGACCGGGTCGCCGGTGCTGACCGCCACGGCACCGGCGGCGAAGGCGTACGGCAGCGCGTACCCACCGAGGGTGGCGCCGACGGGGCCGTCCCCGTACGCCCGGGAGGCCACCGTGCCGGCGAGGGTGAGCAGCAGCGCCACCACCACGGCGACCGGCCAGCCGCCGCCCTGTCCGGTCAGCACGGCGGCCAGCCCGACGGCGAGCGGCACCCCGGCGCCGGCCAGGGCGGCGGCCCGGGTGGCCGTCGGCGACCAGGCGCTGCCGCGCCGGCGGGCCCCGTCGGCGATCGCCTCCACCACGTCGTCGTACTCCAACTCGGGCCACTGCGCGCGGGCCGGCACCAGGTGCAGCACCTCGCCGTCGCGTACCCCCTGCGGTAACAGCGCCTGAGCGGTGTGCAGCACGACGCCGTCGGTCCGTCGCAGCACCCAGCCGCCGTGCCGCTCGCCGTCGTCGGCGAGCCCCTCCCCGGCGTGCCGGAGCACCTCCGGCAGCAGCTCGGCCAGGGGAACCTGCTCCGGCAGGGCGACGTCCACCCGGCGCTGTGGCGCGCTGATGGTGACCCGGGCCAGGCCGATCGACATCGACTCATCTCCATATCGAGCGGGAGTGGTGGCTGCGCGGACGACAGGACTTTACCTACGATGAGCCAGGCTCGGGTTACCGAGCGCTGTGGGGGAGGGTGTGTGTCCACTGTCGTGATCAAGCGGCCACCCCGGCGGCCGGCACCCGAGATCCCGGTCGGGGAGCTGCCCGTGGACGGGCCGCCGGAGATCCCGGCCAGCACCGGCGGACGTTGGCAGCAGCTACTGATGGTGCTGCCGATGGTGGGTGGCACGGTCGCGATGGCGATGATGTTCGGCCGGGGCGGTGGGGCCTACTCGTACGTGGTCGGGGGCATGTTCGGGCTCTCCTCGGTGGCGATGCTGGCCACCTCCTGGGGCGCCGCCTCCGGCTCGCCGAAGAAGTCGGAGATGATGGCCGCCCGCCGGGAGTACCTGCGCCACCTCGCCGCCCTGCGCCGTCGGGTGCGGCAGACCGCCGGGCAGCAGCGGGCCGGCCTCTACTACCGGCACCCCGACCCGGGTCACCTGTGGTCGACGGTGGAGAGCCACCGGGTCTGGGAACGCCGCCCCGCCGACCCCGACTTCGCGGTGGTCCGCGTCGCGGTCGGCCCCCAGACGCTGGCCACCCCGCTGGTGCCACCGGTCACCCGCCCCCTGGAGGAGCTGGAGCCGATGACCGCCGGCGCGCTGCGCCGGTTCCTCGACGCGTACTCGGTGGTGCCCGACCTGCCGGTGGCCCTCTCGCTGCGCAGCTTCGCCCGGGTCTTCGTCCGGGACGTGGCGGGCGGCGGGCGGGGCGACGCCGCCGTGCCGGGTCCGGCCGCCGCGCTGGACGCGCGGGCCGCCGGGGTGACCGGCGCGCAGGCGCTGACCCGGGCGATGCTCACCCAGCTCGCCGTCTTCCACGCCCCGGACGAGCTGCTCGTCGCGGTCTGCGCCGGCCCGGAGCGCCGGGCCGCCTGGGAGTGGGTCAAGTGGCTGCCCCACGCCCACCACCCCGCCCGCACCGACGCCCTCGGCCCGGTGCGCCTGGTCGCCAGCTCCGCCGCCGAGCTGGAACGCCTCCTCGACGAGGTGCTGGCGGCCCGGTCCCGGTTCAGCCCGACCGGGCCGGCCACCGACGGCCCGCACGTGGTGGTCGTGCTCGACGGCGCTGACCTGACCGGGGCCACCGAGCTGACCGGGGACGGGGGCATCGACGCGGTCACCGTCATCGACCTGGACACCCCGCCGCCCCGGCTGCTCGACCGGTTCGCGCTGCTGCTGGAGATCCGCGACGGCCGGCTGCACTCGCACTCCGCCGACGGGCAGGCCGAGGTCGGCACCGCCGACCGGCTGGCGGCCACCGACGCCGAGGCGGTCGCCCGGCGGCTCGCGCCGTTGCGGCTGGCCACCCCGGGTCGGGGTCCCGACGCCGCTCCCGGCGCCGAGCTGGGCCTGCCCGAGCTGCTCGGCATCGGCGACCCGGAGAACTTCACCGCCGAGCAGGGCTGGGCGCCCCGGTCGGCGCGGGACCGGCTGCGGGTGCCGATCGGGGTGGGCACCGACGGCGGCGCGATCGAACTCGACCTCAAGGAGTCCGCGCAGGACGGCATGGGGCCGCACGGGCTGCTGATCGGGGCGACCGGCTCGGGCAAGTCCGAGCTGCTCCGGACGCTGGTCCTCGGACTGGCCGCCACGCACAGCTCCGAGCAGCTCAACGTCGTCCTGGTCGACTTCAAGGGCGGCGCGACCTTCGCCTCCTTCGACCGGCTGCCGCACACCGCCGCCGTGATCACCAACCTGGCGGACGCGTTGCCCCTGGTGGACCGGATGGTCGACGCGATCAACGGCGAACTGGTCCGCCGGCAGGAGCTGCTGCGCCGGGCCGGGAACTTCGCCAGCCTGCGGGACTACGAACGGGCCCGGGCCGCCGGCACCCCGCTGGCCCCGCTCCCCTCCCTGCTGCTGGTCTGCGACGAGTTCTCCGAGCTGCTGTCGGCCAAGCCCGACTTCATCGACCTGTTCGTGCAGATCGGCCGGCTGGGCCGGTCACTGGGGGTGCACCTGCTGCTCGCCTCGCAACGGCTGGAGGAGGGGCGGCTACGCGGGCTGGACACCCACCTGTCGTACCGGATCGGGTTGCGGACCTTCTCCGCGCTGGAGTCCCGGACGGTGCTCGGCGTGCCGGACGCGTACGAGCTGCCCCGCTCCCCCGGGCACGGGTACCTCCGCTTCGGCACCGAGCCGCTGGTCCGGTTCCGGGCCGCGTACGTCTCCGGGGCGGCCCGGCGCCGGGGTGCGGCCACGGCCACCGGGGCCCCCGGCGCGCCCCGGCTGCTCACCTTCTCCACACACCACGTGCCGGTGCCCGAGCCGGCCGCCCCGGCCCCGGCCGCCACCGAGGAGGCGGGGGCGGAGAGCCTGCTCGACGTGCTGGTCGACCGGCTGGCCGGGCAGGGCCCGCCGGCTCACCAGGTGTGGCTGCCGCCGCTCGGCGACCCGCCCGCCCTGGACGACCTGCTCGGCCCGGTCGGCACCGACCCGGCCCGGGGCGTCACCTTCGGCAACCCCGAGCTGCACGGTGCCCTCCAGGTGCCGGTGGCCGTCGTGGACAAGCCGTACGAGCAGCGCCGCGACCTGCTCTGGTTGTCGCTGGAGGGCGCGGCGGGGCACGTCGCGGTGGTGGGCGCGCCGCAGAGCGGCAAGTCGAACCTGCTCCGGACGCTGGTCTGCGCGCTGGCGCTGACCCACACCCCGACCGAGGCCCAGGTGTACTGCCTCGACTTCGGCGGCGGCGGGCTGGCGGCGCTGCGGGACCTGCCGCACGTCGGCGGGGTCACCGGTCGGTCCGACCCGACCGCCGTACGACGGACCGTCGGCGAGGTCGTCACCGTGCTGGCCGACCGGGAGCACCGCTTCGCCGAGCTGGGTGTCGAGTCGATGGCCGCGTACCGGCAGCGGCGGGCCGCCCTGGCCACGACCGGCCAGCCGGTGACCGATCCGTTCGGCGACGTGTTCCTGGTGGTCGACGGGTGGGCCACCCTGCGTGGCGAGTACGACGATCTGGAGCCGCTGATCACCGACCTGGCCACCCGGGGCCTGTCGTACGGGGTGCACGTGGTCGCCAGCGCCGTCCGGTGGACCGACTTCCGCCCGGCGATCCGGGACCTCTTCGGTTCCCGGATCGAGTTGCGGCTCAACGATCCGTCGGACTCCATGGTGGCCCGGCGGGCGGCGGCCAACGTGCCGGAGGCGACGCCGGGTCGGGGGGTGACCGCCGGCAGCCTGCACTTCCTGACCGCGCTGCCCCGGCTGACCGGCCCCGGCTGGGAGACCGTCGACCTGGTCAAGGCGGTCGCCGGCCGGTGGGCAGGTCCGCCCGCGCCCCCGGTCCGGTTGCTCCCACCGGTGCTGCCCTACGCCGACCTGGACCTGACGGCGACGACGGGCCTGCGGCTGCCGGTGGGGATCGCCGAGGCGGACCTGCGGCCGGTGCTGCTCGACTTCGCCGCCGAGCCGCACTTCGTGGTCTTCGGTGACGCCGAGTGCGGCAAGTCGTCGTTCCTGCGCGCGTTGGCCACCTCGATCACCCGACGGTTCACCCCGGAACAGGCCCGGGTGATCCTGGTGGACTACCGGCGCAGCCTGCTCGGCGCGATCGACGACCTGCCGCACCTGATCGGCTACGGCACCGCGGCGGCGCACACCACCGACCTGGTCGAGTCCTCGGCCGGGTACCTCCAGCAGCGCATCCCCGGTCCGGAGGTCACCCCGACGCAGCTACGGGAGCGGTCCTGGTGGTCCGGGCCGGAGCTGTTCGTGCTGGTGGACGACTACGACCTGGTGGCCAGCGGCCCGGCGAACCCGCTGCGGGCCCTGGAGGAGTTCCTGCCGCAGGCCCGGGACGTCGGCCTGCACCTGGTGCTGGCCCGCCGCTCCGGCGGCGCGGCGCGGGCCCAGTTCGAGCCGATCGTGCAACGGCTGCGGGAGCTTGCCACCGCCGGGCTGGTGATGACCGGCAGCCCGGACGAGGGTCCGCTGGTCGGCCCCGTCCGGCCCGGTCCGTTGCCGCCGGGCCGGGGTCGGCTGGTCACCCGCCGGGAGGGCGTACGGCTGGTGCAGCTCGCCCACCTGCCACCCCCGTGAGGCGAGGCGGGGCAGCCGGTGGGGATCGTCGAGCGAGGACATCTGCGCGGTTCGCTCCGTGGCCGGCGGGGAATTCGGTAATCTCCGAGCATCATGTGTCTGTCGCGATGAATGGCTGAGGATGTGACTGGGACTCGGCACGGCTGCTCGACAGCGGCCCGACGACTGGCCGGCCGGGCGTTGCTCGGCGTCACGGTGACCGCCGTCTCGGTCGCCGGCCCGGCCTCCCCCGCCCTGGCCACCACTGGCGACCTGGTCACCGCTCCCATCCTGGCCACCACTGCCGACCTGGCCACCTCCACCGCCATGGGCAGTCCGGCGGTCCCCGCCGCGCCGGCGGCGGTCACCTGGACGGCCCCCGGGGCGGCGACGCTCACCACGCCCGTCGGGCTCGTGCCGCCGGGCGGGTTCGCCCCGGTGGACACGCCGACCCGGGTCGACCAGGTCCGTGACGAGCAGTGGCAGTTGGACGCGCTGCGGGCCGACACGGCGTGGCGGGCGTCGACGGGGCGGGACGTCACCGTCGCGGTCATCGACTCCGGAGTGGACGGCACCCACCCGGACCTCGCCGGCCAGGTGCTCCCCGGGCTCGACCTGGTCGACCCGGGCCGCTCCGGCAGCCCGGACCCGGTCGGCCACGGCACCACGGTCGCCGGCCTGATCGCCGGGCGCAACGACGACAAGCGGGGCGTGGTCGGGCTGGCCCCGGACGCGAAGATCCTTCCGGTCCGGGTCCTCGACGAGGACAACCGCTACGACGACGCGCTGATCGTCGCCAAGGGGGTGCGCTGGGCCGTCGACAACGGCGCCCGCGTGATCAACCTGTCCCTCGGCGGCAGCGGCGACAGCCCGGCCCTGGCCGCCGCGGTCGACTACGCGTTCGCCCGGGACGTGGTGGTCGTCGCGTGCACCGGCAACGTCGCCACCTCCACCAGCAGCAAGGTGTGGTATCCGGCCCGGGAGCCCGGCGTGGTCGCGGTCGCCGGCCTCGAACGCGACACCGAGCAGCTCTGGTCCGGCTCGATCACCGGGCCGGACACCGTGCTCACGGCCCCGGCCAGTGGGCTGGTCGGGGCCCGCCCGGGTGGCTACTGGCGGGTGCAGGGCACCAGCTTCGCCGCCCCGTTGGTGGCCGCCACGGCCGCGCTGATCCGCGCGAAGTACCCGCGGATGTCCGCCGGGGACGTGGTCAACCGCCTGATCACCACCGCCCGGGACATCGGCCCCACCGGCCGCGACGACCGGTTCGGGTACGGGCTGGTCGACCCCGTCGCGGCGCTCACCACCGACGTCCCGTCGGTGCCGCGCAACCCCCTCGACGACAACCTCTCGCCCGGGGTGGCCGGGTTCGGGCCGGCGCCCGGCACGGCCCCGGACGAGCAGGCCGCCGGTACCGGCACCGACTCGCTCGACCTCGCCGCGCCCCGGCAGCAGACCTGGTGGACCGCGCACCCCGCCGGCGGGCGGGACGACTCGGGCCCCGACCGGCTCTGGACCGGGGTGGCGGTCCTCGCCGCCTTGGTCACCGGGGCCGCGTTGGTGGTCCGCCGAATCCGTCATTCGGGGCGCTGACCCGCCCGGACCGGTCTGATCCGGCACTGTTCAGGGTAGAAATCGGAGGCATGAATCGGCCTGTCCCGCACACCGCCGTACCCGACTCCCCGCCGTCCTGGCTACGCCGCCGGCTGGCCCCGGAGCAGCCACGCGGGTTGCGGCTCACCCTGGCCGCCGTCGCCGGCCTCCTGATGCTCCCGTTCACCGGGCTGGCCGTACTGGTCCTCACCGGCTGGCCGCCCCTGCGGGACCTGGACGTACGGGTGACCGACGCGCTGCACGCGTACGCCCTGACGAACCCCGGCTGGGTCCGGCTGACCAGCCTCTGGACGGACGTCTTCGCGCCGAACCCGCTGCGGGTGGGGGCGCTGTTCCTGGTGCTCTGGCTGGTCCGGGGCGGTGCCCGGCGGCTGGCCGCCTGGGTGACCGTCACCATGGTGGGCGGCGGGCTGCTGGGCCCGCTGCTGAAACTGGTCGTCGGGCGGGACCGGCCCGACCTGCTCGACCCGGTCTCGTCCGCCGCCGGGTACGCCTTCCCCTCCGGTCACGCGCTGAACGCGACCCTCGCCGCCGGGGTCCTGCTGGTGGTCTTCCTGCCGGCCGCCCGGGGCCGGCCCGGCCGGCGGGCCGCGCTGTGGGCGGCGGCCGTCGCCCTCGCCGTGGGGACCGGGCTCAGCCGGATCGTCCTCGGTGTGCACTGGACCAGTGACGTGCTGGCCGGCTGGCTGCTCGGCGCGGCCGTGGTCACCGCCACGGTCGCCGGCTTCGCGCTCTGGCGCGCCCGGCCCCCCGCCCCACCCACCTGACCCACCCGGCCCGAGCGGCTGCTCAGGTGCACCCGCCGGTGCCGACCGGGCGGGTGTTCTCCGCGCCGGCCAGCGCCACCGGACGGGCCTCGGCGGCGGTCACCGCGAAGCCGGTGTTCGGGTCGTCGGCCGCCGCCGCGAAGATCACCCCGAGCACCAGGCCGTTGGAGGAGACCAGCGGCCCACCCGAGTTGCCGCTGCGGACCAGGGCCCGGATCGTGTAGATCTCCCGGGTCACGTCCCCGGAGGAGTAGATGTCCGGCCCGGTGATCCGGTCGACGTCCCGGATCCGCGCCGACTGCGCGTCGTACGGCCCGTCGAGCGGGAAGCCCAGCACGATGGCGTCGGCCCCGCTGCCGGCGTTGCCGGCGGCGAAGCGCATCGAAGGGCCGGGCAGGTTGGGCACCCGCAGCACGGCGAGGTCCCGGTCCGGGTCGTAGACCACCACGTCCCCGTCGTACCGCCGGCCGTTCAGCTCGACGGCCACCCGTTCGGTGCCGGCGACCACGTGCGCGTTGGTCATCACCCGGTCCCGGGCGTACACGAACCCGGACCCCTCGATCCGCCGGGAGCAGCTCGGGGCGGAACCGAGCACCTTCACCACCGAGCGTTGCCCGTTGGCGACCACCTCGGAGCCGGCGAGCGCCGGGTCGGGCGGGGAGACCTGCCGGGCCCGGGTGGGGGCCAGGTTGCCGAAGACGTCGGGGAAGCCGTTGGTGTCGACGGTGTCCCGCAGCGCGGTGGAGAGTTGCTGCGCCTCGTCCGGCATGACCTGGTCGACCACGCTCAGCACCGCGCTGTTGCGCACCGAGGAGGCCAGCCAGGGCAGCGACGAGGAGCCCAGCGGCACCGCGACCAGCCAGGCGACGAGGATCACGGCGAGCAGCGAGACGAACGCGCCGCCCACGTCGTCGGCCCGCCGCCCGATCTCGCTGGTGATCGTCCGGCGTAGGTGGGAACCGAGCCAGCCGGCCAACGCCTGCCCGATCACGGCCAGCCCGAAGACCGCCACCAGGGAGATCAGCACCCGCATGCCGCTGTCGACGAACTGGTTGGCCAGCATCGGGCCCACCTGGAGCCCCACCAGCGCACCCACGAAGAAGCCGGCGAACGACAGCACCCCGATGACGAAGCCCTGACGGTATCCGCTGATCGCGAACACGAGCATGAGCAGCAGGAGCACGAGATCAACGGCGGACACCCGTCAAGGGTACGGGCACCGCGCACGCCCGACGGCCGGCGCTGGCGGAGCGTGACCGTCAGGTGAGCGGACCCGCGACCTCGTCCACCGGGTCGGTACCGGCCGAGGGCGCCGGGCTCGCCCCGGTGGGCGGCAGGTCGATCACCCGGTCCCGGGGCCACGGCCGGGCCCAGCCGGCCATCTCCAGCAGCGCGGCGAGGACCCCGGCGGTGAACCCCCAGACCAGCATTCCCCGCGCGGTGAACGCCGGGCCGATCCACCCGCTGGAGTGGCGCACCCGCAGCCGGTTGGCCGGGTCGACCAGCTCCGCGACGGTCAGCCGGGCCACGTGCGCCACCTCGGCCGGCTCCCGGGGATGCACCGGGTGCGGCGTGTGCCACCAGGCGAGCACCGGGGTCACCACGAAGTCGCTGACCGGGATCCAGAGCCGGGGCAGCTCGGCCAGCACCGTCACGCTGGTCGGGTCGAGACCGACCTCCTCGTTCGCCTCCCGCAACGCCGTCGCGGCGGCGTCCGCGTCGCCGGGGTCGGCCGCGCCGCCGGGGAAGGCCGGCTGCCCGGCGTGGTTGCGCAGGGTCGCGGCGCGCTGGAGGATCAGCACGTCCGGGCCCGCGTCCGGTTCCTCACCGAGGAGCACCAGTACGGCGCTCTCCCGGCCCCCCGTGGTCGGGGTGGTCAGCTGGGTGAAGTCGGTCACCTGGGCGGTGGCGAGCCGGGTCAGCAGCGGCGTCATCCACTCCGGTGGTCGACGGGTCACGCCGTCACCCGCACGCCGAGGTGCCGGCGGACCAGGTCGGCGAGGCTGGCGTCGTCGAGGGCCCCGGAGACGTCGAGGTGCCGGATCCGGCCGTCGGCGCCCACGAAGAGGGTCATCGGGATCGCGTTGCGCTCCACCGCGCTCTGCACGCTGTCACCCTGGTCGTACAGCATGGGGAACCGGACGCCGAAGTCCTCGCCGATGGACTGGGCGCCGGTCCGGCGGTCCCGGCTGTTGATCCCGATCACCTGGAACCGGCCGTCGGCCCGCTCGGCGAGCCGCTGGAAGGCGGGCAGCTCCTCACGGCAGGGCGGGCACCAGGACGCCCACACGTTGACCACCGCCGGGCCGCGTACCTCGGCGAGCGCGACGTTGTCCCCACCGGTGAAGCAGGGCAGGACCAGGTCCGGCAGCCGCTGCCCGACCAGCGGGCCGGCGGAGTCGGCCGGGGCCGGGGTGTCCGGGCCGGCCGACGGCGGAACGGACGTGAGGGCGGCACAGTCGGCGAAGGGCGACGGCCGGGTGTCGCCCTGGGCGGTCGGCACGGGGCCCGGTCCGGGCTCGGTCGTGCAGCCGGCCACGAGCAGCAGTACCGGCAGGAGCAGGGCGGCGAGTCGTCGGTTCACGGTACCTCCGCCGCCGTCGCCGCCGTCGGCACCAGGTCCGGGTCGACCCCGGCGGCCACCGCGAGGTCCCGCGCCCGGGGGCCCTTGAGCAGCTTGGCCGCCAGCGCGGGATCGGTCGGCCCGGTGCCGTACGCCGGGCAGAGCTTCACCAGGGTGCAGGCCCCGCAGGCGGGCTTGCGGGCGTGGCAGACCCGCCGCCCGTGGAAGATGATCCGGTGCGACAGCATCGTCCAGTCGCGCCGGGGGTACAGCGCCCCGACCGCGTGTTCGATCTTGACCGGATCGGTCTCGGTGGTCAGCCGCCACCGCCCCACCAGCCGCTGGAAGTGGGTGTCGACGGTGATACCGGGTACGCCGAAGGCGTTGCCGAGGATCACGTTGGCGGTCTTGCGGCCGATCCCGGGCAGGGTCACCAGGTCGACGAGGCGGCCGGGCACCTCGCCGTCGTACCGCTCGACCAGCTTCCGCCCAAGGTTGATCAGCGAGTTGGTCTTGTTCCGGTAGAACCCGGTCGGCCGGATCAGCTCCTCCATCTCCGTCCGGTCCGCCCCGGCGTAGTCGGCGGCGGTCGGATAGCGGGCGAAGAGCTTCGGCGTGACCTCGTTGACCTTCTTGTCCGTGCACTGGGCGGAGAGGATCGTCGCCACGGCCAGTTCCAACGGCCCGGAGTGGTTCAGCTCGCAGTGCGCGTCGGGATGGGTCTCGGCCAGCACCCGCCCGATCCGCCTGGCCCGGCGGGTACGCCCGAGGTCGGTCTCGTTGGCACTCCTGCTCACGCCGGCCAGCCTACGTCGCCCACCCCGCCCCCCACTCCAACCCACCCTCCCGCCGGCCCCACCCGGCCCGTGCCGGGTTTTGTCGACGCGAGGGCGCGACCCTGACGGGAAGCCCTTGATCACCGCGACCAGCCCGGGAGCGGGACGGGAGGTGGGGGAGGGAGAGGTCAGGCGGGGCGGGGGGTGGTGATCGTGCCGCTGTCGGAGAAGCGGGCACCGGTCTTGGGGAAGTCCATCCGGGTCAGCTCGCGGGCCAGGCCGAGACCCCGGTCGTCCGGGTCCATGGTCGGTTTGCCGGTCCCGTTCATGTACGTCGAGACGAACTCGCCCTCGACGAAGGTGCCGTCGGGCTTCAGCGACACCTTGAGCACCCCGCCCCAGCCCAGCCGGCCGGAGTTGTTGAGCGTGTTCCCGCCTCCGGCGAAGTTGCCCAGGCTGTAGGCGATCAGCCGGCCCTGGTGGAACTCCATGCCCCGCAGCACGTGCGGCCCGTGCCCGACGACCAGGTCCGCCCCGGCCTCGACCATCCGGCGGGAGAATTTGATCGGGTCGCCCCGGTTCTCGCCGAGGAACATCTCGGTGCCGGGCTTGACCCGGGTCATCGCCGCGCCCTCGGCCCCCATGTGCACCTGCACCACGACCAGGTCGGCCTGGGTCGCCGCCTTCTTCACCACCTTCTCGGCGGCGTCGATGTCGACCAGGCTGTTCGACCAGACGTACGACGAGAAGCCGGCGACGGCGACCTTGACGCCCTTGACGTCGACCACGGTGATCTGGTCCGGCGCGCCGGTGTGCTCCAGGTCGTACTTCTCCAGCGCCTCCTGGGTGTTCGTGTACCCCTTGGGGCCGTAGTCGTAGCCGTGGTTGTTGGCCATGTTGAGCAGGTGGAACCCGGCGTCGCGCAGGTGCTGCGCGTACTCCGGCGGGGCCCGGAACTGGAAGCACCGGGTCGAGTTGGGGCCGCACTTGCCGGTGCCGGTGTCGACCGTCAGCGGCTCCTCCAGGTTCCCCATCACCAGGTCGGCCTCCAGCGCCTCGGTGACCGAGTCGAAGAAACCCTTCCCGCCGTTGGCGGGCAGCCGGTTCGGGGCGTTACCCATCAGGATGTCGCCGGTCGCGGAGAGCGAGATCACCTGCTCCGCCTCGGCCGGCGGTCCACTCGTGGCGGGGCTGCCGCTCGCCCCACCGGCGGCCGGCGGCTGCCACAGCGGGGTGGCGGCGGGCTCGGCGCAGCCGGCGGCGAGAAGCACGGTCAGGACCGCGCCGAAGACGAGCGGGAGGCGGCGACGCGAGCGGGACGCGAGGGGGGCGGCAGCATACATCGCCGCCGACGCTACCGCCCGGTTTTCCGTGTGGCGATGGCCGTTCGGACGAACTCGGCCGTCCGCACCTTCCCGGACCACGGGGGCGCGTCGGCGGCTCCCCCGGCGCGGACGGCGGCGTGCACGGCGCGGGCGAGCGGCGCACCCCACCGGCTCCGGGGCCCGCCGTAGTCGGCGACCGGCCCGTCGACCGGGCAGAGCACGGTGACCGCGTCGGTCGGGGTGCCGGTGCCGGCCCGGCCCAGTTCGATGATCGCCTGCGTCTTCGCCTCGGTTGCCGTGGCGACGGCGTTGACCAGTGCCGCGTCGCCGAGCCGCACCGGCACGTACACCACGATGTTGACCGTGCCGACCCGCCGGGGCTCCGGCGGCACCGGCCCGCCGCCGGCACCGGACGCGGGCCCCGGGCCCGGCACGGGCTCCCCGGGCGACGCGACGGCGGCGGCACCGTCGGCCTGCACGGGCACGGCGGCCCCGTCGGCCGGCACGGGCACCACGGACCTCCCGGTCGACGCGGGCGTCCCGGATCCCCCGGCCGGCACGGGCCCGGCAGGCCCGTCGGCCGGGGCGGACGTCGCGGGCTCGTCGGCCGGCGTGGGTCCGGGTGCGGCGGGCCCCCCGGTCGACGCGGGGGCGGCGGCCCAGAGGGGCAGGCCGAGGCCGACCGTGGCCCAGACCCGGACCCCGGTGTCCGTCCGGCTCACCACGTCGGCGACGTCCACCCCGGTCAACAGGCCGACCCCCGGCCCGTCGAGGCCGAGGCCGGCGGCGAGCGCGGCCAGGTGGTCGGCCGGGTCGTCCCGGTGGTACGACATCGGCACGGTCGCGTTCACCACCCACCGACGTACGCCGAGCCCGCCGCCGAGCGGAGCCGAACTGACCGCGCGCAGTGGTCGCTCCGCCCGCCAGACGAGCACCGGTGGGTTCCCACCGTCCTCGGCGCGGGTGGTCAGTACGGGCTCGGTCAGCACACCGGTGACCCTACTGTCCCGGTGACCTGGGCCGTCGTGGGAGCGCTCGCATCCGGCGGCGACCGGAATCGTAGTGGTTGATCAGGTCGGGCAGGTTACGTCCAACGATCAAGTTTCCAGGGGTGCACCTCTGATTACTGCTCACATGCGCCTAGACTTGGCGGCGCGCGAGGGATCAGCGGACGGCGAACCCGGGCCGACGGACGGCACGCGCAGGCGGAGGTGCGCGATGGACGAGGTACTGGCCCGCAGCGGGATCTTCCAGGGCGTCGACCCGGAGGCTGCCGAGGCGCTCGCCAAGGAGATGGAGACGATCGAGGTCCGCAAGGGCGAGGTCGTGTTCAACGAGGGCGAGCCCGGAGACAGCCTGTACATCCTCCTGTCCGGCAAGATCAAGGTCGGTCGCCGGGCAGCGGACGGCCGGCAGAACCTGATCGCCGTGATGGGCCCGTCGGACATGGTCGGCGAGTTGTCCCTCTTCGACCCGGGGCCACGGACGGCGACCGCCACGGCGGTGACCGACACCCGCCTGGTACGGCTGCGCAAGCAGGCCCTGCGGCCGTGGCTGAACAACCGGCCGGAGATCGCCGAGCAGTTGCTGCGGGTGCTGGCCCGCCGGCTGCGCCGCACCAACGACTCGCTGGCCGACCTGATCTTCACCGACGTGCCCGGGCGGGTCGCGAAGAACCTGCTCCAGATGGCCGGCCGGTTCGGCACCCGCGACGGTGGCGTGCTGCGGGTGACCCACGACCTGACCCAGGAGGAGATCGCCCAGCTCGTGGGAGCCTCCCGGGAGACCGTCAACAAGGCGCTGGCCGACTTCGCCTCGCGCGGCTGGCTGCGGCTGGACGGCAAGAGCATCATCATCCTGGACCCGGAGCGCCTGGCCCGCCGCGCCCGCGTCTGAGCGGGCAGCGGGTCCGGGCAGCCGGGAGCGGTGCCGTCTGCCCAGCGCAGAAGCGCTGGACCGGCCGGCGGGCCCCGGATCACGATGGGTGGATGCTGGAACGCGTCGCCGTCCTCTCCGACATCCATGGCGCCCTGCCCGCGCTGGAGGCGGTGCTGGCCGAGCCGGACGTCGCCTCGGCGGACCTGGTCGTGCTCACCGGCGACCTCGCCGCCGGACCCCAGCCCGTCGAGACGCTGGACCTGCTCGCCACGCTCGGCGACCGGGCCCGGTGGGTACGCGGCAACGCGGACCGGGAACTGGTCGAGGCGCGGGCCGGGGTGCCCTCCGGCATCGAGGTCTCCGACTGGGGCGCCCGGCAACTCCGCGACGACCAGGTCGACCGGCTGGCCGCCCTGCCGCTGACCGTCACACTGCCCGTCGCCGGGCTGGGTGAGGTGCTGTTCTGCCACGCCACGCCCCGCGACGACGAGGAGGTCGTTCTCGTCGACACCCGGCTGTCCCGCTGGGCGGAGGTGCTCGCGGACGTCCCCGATCCGGTCCGCACCGTGGTCTGCGGGCACACCCACATGCCCTTCACCCGGCTGGTCGACCGCCGGCTGGTGGTCAACCCCGGCAGCGTCGGGATGCCGTACGGCGGGCCGGGGGCGTACTGGGCGCTGCTCGGGCCGGGCGTGCAGCTACGCCGTACCGACTTCGACGTGGCGGCGGCGTGCGCCCGGGTGGCGGCGGAGTCGACGTACCCGGAGGCGGCGACCTGGGCCGAGGTTTACCTGCGCTCCCGGCACAGCGACGCCGAGGCGCTGGCCGTCTTCGCCCCCCGCGACGGCCGCTGACCCGCTGCCCCTTTCCCCCTGCCCCGCTCCCGCTGCCGCTGCCCGCCCCCGCTCGACGGGGGTGAGAAGGGTTCCCTTCTCGACCGTATGCGTTAACAGGGGGCCCTTCCTTACACCTCAGCCGATGGCGCGGCAGGCGGCGTCGATGCGGTGCACCGGGCGTACCCGGCGGCCCAACCCTTCCAGCAGCGAGTCCTCCACGTGGAAGTCGTGGACGCGCAGCCGGTGCCGGGGCAGTTCCTCCTCGGCGGGGCAGAGCACCTGCGCCCGGACCTGGTCGACCGGCACGTACCGGACGCCGCCCTGCTCCTGGAGGATCACCATGCTGATGTCGTCGACGCTGACCACGTGCCCCCGGATGTCCTCGGTGTCCGCCTGGGCGGTGGCCACCGTGGTCACGGTCAGCGGCAGCACCGGTGTGCTGATCACCGGCAGGGCCGCCCAGACGAGCCCGACCAGCACGGCGACCTGGGCCACCGGGGCCAGTGGCCGGATCACCAGGCCGGGCAGCGGCCCGGTGACGGCCAGCGCCAGCAGCGGCGGGACGGTCACCAGCGCGATCACCAGCGACTCCCGCTGGGCGGCGGCGTCGAACAGGGTGGGTCGCAGGAACCAGAGGTACCCGAGATACAGCCCGGCCGCGATGGCGATCCGAGCGCCGATCCGCTCGTGCAGGCGTTCCGGCCCGAGTTGGAACGCGGCGGCGAACGCGGGCAGCAGCAGCGGCAGGTAGAGCAGCTTCCAGGTGGCCAGGGCGAGCAGGAAGCTGGCCACCACGAACCAGTCGGGGGTGATCTCGACCCAGCGGGCGAAGAGCGGTCGGCGGAACGTCGGTGGCAGCCGGTCGGCGCTCACCGCCAGGACGGCGCCGAGGGCGAACACGGCGACCAGGCCGGTGGAGAGCAGCCGGGCCGCCGTGGTGAGGAAGCCGGCGAGCAGGTTGACCGGCCCGACGTTCGCCACCAGCAGCAGCGTGGTCTGGAGTTCGCCGCCGGCCTCGACGCCGAGCCGCAGCACCGAGAAGACGGCGGGCACGCCGACCACCGCCGACCAGAACGACTGGCTGGCCCGCGCCCGGCGTTCCGCCGGGTCGCCCCGCCCCAGGCCACCCCGCAGCGACCCGCCGCCCGGGGCCGCGCCGGTCCCGTCGGCACCGGCTGCGGCGGCGGGGGCCGGGGGCGCGCTCATCGCCGGGGGGCCCGCTCGTCGAAGTCCACCAGGTCGGGGACGTCGAGCGGCTGCGGCTGGGTCCGCTCCACCCCCAACCAGCCACCCAGCGTGCGGTTGTACGCGCTCTGCCACGGGCTCGACCCGGTCTTGCGGCCCTGGAGGTAGCTCTTCTGCAGGAAGAAGGCGACCAGGTCGCGCAGGGCCGGGTCGCCGATCGGCACCCCGACCGCGAGCAGTTCGCTGGTGCCGAAGGGCATGTTCACGATCTCGAACTCGTCCGGGTACTGGTAGCGGTACCCCGCGAGCATGGTCTCGTCCGAGGCGACGGCGTGGTACCGGCCCTCCCGGATGCCGTCGACGCAGTGCCCGACCTCCATCACGACCACCACCGGCACGTCGTGCCCGCGCAGTTCGGTCTCGGTGGTCGACCCCCCGCTGACGCAGACCTTGTACGCCGGGTCGGCCAGGTCCTCCAGGGTGCGGATCTTGTCCTTGAGCCGGGTCGGCACCAGCACCTCCGGCGTGGTGACCAGGTACGGCCCGGCGAACTGGACCAGTTTCTCGCGTTCCTCGGTCATCGAGAAGCTCGCCACCACGAGGTCGACCTGGCCGCTCTGCAGGGCCGGAATCCGCTCCTCGGTGGTCAGCGCGACGAAGTCGACCCGTTCCGCCCCCTCGTAGCTCAGCGAGGAGGCGATGTACCGGGCGATCTCGATGTCGAAGCCGGCGAACGTGCCGTCGGCGTTGCGCTGACCCATCAGCGGGGAGGTCGCGGAGACGCCGATGCGTAGCTTCGGCTGGTCGTAGATGTGGGACTCGCGGAGCTTGTCCCGGACCGAGGGGACCCTCGGCTCCTGCCGGCTGTCGCAGCCGGCGGCTGCGGCCAGCGTGAGGGTCAGCGAGACGGCGAGGGTGGTGGCCATCGACCGGACCCGGGCACGGGAGAAGAGCTGGTTCATCGGCGACCTCACCGGGGAGCGTGGCCTGCGGAACACCGACGGTAGTCGTAGTCGTCCAGTGACCCTGCGCAGCAACCCGCGCCCACACTGGGGGACGCCACCCGGCCGCGGTTGACAAGCCGCCCGACCGGTACATGCTTGTCAGGTGAGGAGATTACCCCCGTTCGATGCCCAGGGGGTGGCGGTCACCGCGTCCCTGGCGGCGGCCTCCCTGTTGGGCGCCCTGCTGGTGTGGGGGCGTGACGACGTGGTGACCGTCGGGTTGGCGCTGCTCTGCGTCCTCTGCACGGTGACCGCCGGCGTGGCCGCGAGCGCCAGTCGGCAGCAGCGCGCCCAGGCCACCGGCATGCCGCCGGCGGAACACCACGTGCCCGGCGGCTCCGCCGTCGACGCCGACACCCTGGAGGCGTTCGACTGCCGGGACGCGCTGCACGCGGTGGACGTCCGGCGACGGCGCGCGGGCCGGCTCAGCGATCGGTGAGGGTGGGCACGGCGAGCGCGTCCACGCCCCGCCCGGCCAGGCAGCGGTAGAACCCACCGGCCTCGTCCTCGACCGGCGGCAGCACCTCCAGGTTCCACCCGGTGGGGGCCATTCCACTGGTCAACCGGAAGGTCTGCGGGCCGCAGGCCGCCTGCACGGTGGGGTCGCCGCGTACCTCGTCGTGCCCCGCGCCGACCAGCCCGGCCGGCAGGTCCCCCTCGGCGAAGCTCTCCCAGGTGTGCCGGCCGTCGCAGGACACCCGGGCCGCCCGGGCCTGCCCGCCCCGGACCAGGACCGGCCCGAAGCACTCCAGTTCGGGGGCGCAGCGGGCCCCGCCGGGCAGCGCCGCCTCCCCGCCGGTGCCCGGGAGGCAGCCCGGCAGCGCGCCCCAGGGCCCCGCCGGGCTGGTCGTCCGGCTCACCACCGAGGTCTGCGACGACCAGGTCGGGGTACCGCTGGCGACCCAGGCGCCGGCCGCGGCCGACCCGGCCAGCGCGAGCACCCCGGCGCCGCCGAGGAACCAGCGGCGACGCCACCGCGCGGCGGTCGTCGGCACGGTGGCGTGCTCGTCCTGCTCGATGGGCGCACGGGGGCGGGGCTGGGCGGTGCCGTCGCGGGAGAGCCCGTCGTCGGGGTCGGTCGGCTGGTCCGCGCCGCCCTGCCCCGCCACCTGGAGGTTGCCGAGCAGCGGCATCCCGCTGGACGTGCCCGGGGCCAGTCCCAGGCCGGCGAGCAGGCCGTGCAGCTCCACCGCCGTCGGGCGGGCGGCCGGGTCGTTGTCCATCCCGGCGCGCAGCACGTCGAGCAGTTCGCCCGGCACGCCGGGCAGGTCGGGGATCGGCTGGTGGAACATCTCCAGCACGGTGACCAGGCTCGGGTTGCGTTCGGTGCGCCAGCGTGGCGGCCGGCCGTACATCACCGCGTAGAGGGTGGCGCAGAGCGCGTAGACGTCCACCGCGGGCGAGGGCGGGGCGTGGTTGAACATCTCCGGCGGGGCGTACGCCGGGGTCAGCACCTCCAGCGCGACCGAGGCGTCCCGCAGCTCGGCGACCACGGCCAGCCCGAAGTCGGCCAGCACCGCCGAGTTGAAGTTCGAGTAGAGGATGTTGGCCGGCTTGACGTCGCGGTGCAGCACGCCCGCCGCGTGCGAGTGGGCGACGGCGTCGGCGATCTTGATGCCGAGGTCGCACGCCTCCGCCGGGCCGAGCGGCGAGGTCCGCATCCGCTCGGCGTACGACCCGTCGCAGAGTTCCATGATCAGGTACGGGTGCTGGTCGACCGTGACCCCGACGTCGAAGAGGTCCACCACGTGCGGGTGCGACGACATCCGCCCGGCGGCCCGTGCCTCCCGCAGGAACCGGGCCTGGTCCCGCTCACTGTCCAGAGTGCGGTTCTCCACCTTGACCGCCACCTCGCGCCCGACCGAGATCTGCACGGCGCGGTAGATGGTGGCGTAGCCACCCCGGGCAAATACCTCTAAATCCGTCAGACCAGGCACGATGGGCGTCGGCATGGCGCCGGGCGGGGTGTCGGTCACAGCTCGAAAATACCCAACTCGATCGGCGGCTCAGCGGCCTGTGTCCGGGCCGGCCCCGGCCCCGGCCGGGGCGCTCCGGTCGGCGGCGTCCACCCCTTCCCCACCGGCCGCCGCCCGGCGGGCGTCCACCCGGAGCCCGACGGCCGTCGCCACCGCCCCGAGCCCCTCCCAGGCGGCCACCCCGAAGAAGCGGTCCGGGGCGATCCCGGCCAGCACCGCGATGGTGAACACGGTGAACGTCAACAACCGGAAGTAGACGGTGAAGCGGTAGAAGGCCCGCCACTCGGTGACGGTGGCCAGCAGGTAGTAGACCCCCATGTTGAAGGCGGCCATCGAGGAGGCCATCAGGAAGGTGCCCGTGTAGTCGCCCGGGGCGCGCTGCTCCGGCACCTCGAAGCCGAGCATCCGTAGCTGCGCCTCGGGCCAGAGCAGTCCGACCGCCCCCATGACCAGCGCCAGGATGCCGAAGACCGCGATCGTCCAGCCGGCCACCGAACGCGGCAACCTCATGACACCCCTCCCCGTACCACTGTGGAGCCCGTCGTGCCCCCACACGCTAGCCGGTACGACCGACACGCACATCGGCGAAACCGGCACATCCCGCCATCCGGCGCGACGGCGGTCAGGTGTCGGCCCGCAGGCGGTGGTGCAACGTGGTGGCGGCGAGGCGTTCGCTGATCTGCTCGGTCGCGAAGGCCAGGCGCACCGCGTCCTCGGCACTGGCCAGCGCCTCGGCGGGCTGCCCGGTGGCGGCCAGCGCCTCGGCGAGCACGATGGCGGCGACCACCTGGCTGCGGACGTCCTCCGCCGGGGCGGCGACCGCGCGCCGGGCCCAGTCCAGCGCCTGCTCCCGCTGCCCGTGGGCGAGCAGCGCGCCGGCGTACCGGGCCATGGTGTGCCGGCGGGAGAAGAGCAGCGACGGCCGGCTCGCCGCGACGGTCGCCACCGGGGCGAGCAGCCCGACCGCGGTCGCCGGGTCCCCGGCGGCCAGCCGCGCGGTGGCCAGCAGGACCCGGGGCCCGACCTGCGCCGGGGCCTGCGGGTTGTGCGGCTCGACGGCGGTCAGCACGGCCCGCGCCGCCGCCTCGGCGGTCTCGTGGTCCCCCATGTCCAGGGCGACGAACCCGCGCAACGTGCCGGCCATCCCGGTCAGCAGCGGGTGCGAGGTCCGGTCGGCGTACTCCTGCGCGTCGGTGAGCAGGTCCGCCGCGTGCTCCGGCTCGCCCAGGCCGCGCGCCACCACGCCCCGCACGACCAGGGCGAACCCCTGCCCCCACTCGTCGGAGACCTCGGCGAACTCCCGGTACGCCCGGCGGGCCCCCCGGTCCGCCTCGGCCAGGTCGCCCAGTTCGGCCGCGGCGAACGCCTCGACCGCCCGCAGCGTGCCCACCGCCCACGCCTCGCCGACCCGCTCGCCGAACGGCAGGAACACCCGGGCCAGCCGGCCCGCCTCGCGCAGCCGGCCGGCGAGCAGCCGGGCGTACGCGGTGGTGCCGCGCAGCCAGGCCCGGCCGTACGGGTCGCGCAGCTCGGCGAAGAGCCGGGCGGCCCGGCCGAGCACCGCGTCGGTACCGGCGAAGTCGCCCCGGGTGGTGGTCACCCAGGCCAGGTTCTGCAACGACCAGGCCTGCCCGCGCGGGTCCTGCGCGGAGAGGCTGACCTGGTACGCGGCGGCGAGCCGGCTGCTCGCCTGCCCCAGGTGCCCGGTCAGGAAGTCGGCCATGCCCAGCCGCCGCATCGCCGAGGCGCGCAGGGTCGGCAGGCCACCGGCGGTGGCGACCTGGAGCGCCTCATCCCAGGCGGTCACCGCCCGGTCCGGCTCGCCGAGGGTCTGGTGCGCCTGGCCGGCGAGGAGCAGCGCGCTGGCCCGGATCGCCTCGTCACCGGCGTTGGCGGCGATCTTCTCGGCCGAGGCGAGCGCGTCGTGCACCCGGCCGACCTGGAGCAGCGCCCGCGCGTGCACCACCCGGTCGGCGGCCGGCACCCCGTCGCGGGTCAGCTCGGCGGCCCGCTCGGCGTACTCCACGGCGAGGGCCGGCTCACCGGCGGCGAGGGAGCGCCGGGCGGCCCGGCCCAGCGCGGCGACGCCCAGTCCGGCGACCGCGCGGGCCGCCGAGTCCGGCCGCAGCCCCACCGCGTCGGCCAGCGCCACCGCCCGCTCGACGTGGGCGGCGACGAAGTCGTCCCGGGCCTGCTCGGTGAAGCCGGCGGCACCGGCCGGCGGGGTGCCGCCGTCCGCGCCGGGGGCCGCCCAGCGGGCCAGCGCGGCGTGCCGCTCGGCGAGTTCGGCCTTGCTCACCCCGGCGTACGCGGCCTCGCGCATCAGCGGCGTGGCGAAGGCGTACCCGGTGCGGGTGCGGTGCAGCATCCGGCGTTGCAGCAGCTCCTCGACGGCCCGGTCCAGCTCGACGGCGACCACCGCCGCCGGCCGGCCGGCCCGCCCGGTCCGCTGCTCGCGCAGCGCCTCCACGGTGCCGGCCGGCACGGTGTCGCCGACCACCGCCGCGTCACGCAGCACCGACCGGGCGTCCGGCGGCAGCGCGTCGATCCGGGCCGCCAGCACGGCGGCCAGGTCCCGGGAGAGCAGCCGGCTGCCCAGTGAACCGGGCGCGAGCCGCCACCCGCCCTCCCCGACCGCGGTCAGCGCCCCCCGCTCCATCAGCAGGGTGACCAGCTCGGCCAGGTAGAAGGGGTTGCCCTGGGCGGTGGCGAGCAGCCGGTCGGTGTCCGGCTGCGGCAGCCGCCCGCCGCTGAGGTACGTGGTGAGCAGCCGGGCGGCGTCGGCGCCGCGCAGCGGCGGCAGCGCGTGCACCTCGGCGTCCGCGACCCGGGTCAGCGCCCCGGCGGTCCGGACCAGCTCGGGGCGGCCGAGCAGCAGCACCAGCACCGGGCCGGTGAGCCGGGACAGGGTCAGGCCCAGCGCCCGGATCGTCTCGCCGGTGGCGTCGTGCAGGTCGTCCACCACGACCACCAGCGGGGTCTCGGCGGCGAGCCCGCTGAGCAGGTCGGCGACCGCGTTCGGCACCGCCTCCGCGTCGGCGGGGTTGCCGCTGGTGCTCCACTCGCCCTGGTCGGTGGGGCTGCCGGTGGCCAGGTCGGCGTACCCGAGCAGGGCCAGCAACTGGTCGGTGGCGACCGGGGCCGGCTCGGGGCGCAGCCGGGCCAGCCGCTGGCCGAGCCGGCGCAGCCGCTCCTCCACCGCCGGTCGGGTCGACGCGGTGGCCGCGTCGTTGGGCAGGCCGACCGCCGCCCGGACCAGGTCGGCCAGGGGGGCGAGCCGACGCCGCTCGCCGAAGGCGGCACAGCGGACGGAGAGCACCCGGGCCCCGGTGTGCGCGGCGAACCGGCCGGCGCCCACGTCGTACCCGGCGGCGAGGCGTTCCACCTCGGCGGCGAACCGGGACTTGCCGATCCCCGCCTCGGCGGTCATCAGCAGCACCCGGGGCTCGGTGCGGTCGATCACCTCGGCGAGCCGACCGGCGACCCGGCCGATCTCGGTCTCCCGCCCCACGAACGGCGCCTCGTCACCGAGACCGGAACGGGTGCCCGGGGCGTCCAGCAGGCCGAGCAACTCGTACGCCTCGACCGGCTCCCGCTTGCCCTTGAGCCGCAGCGGGCGCAGCGCCCGCCAGGAGGCGACGTGCCGGGTGGCGGCGGCGGTCCGGCCGCCCGCGTACACCGCGCCGACGGCGGCGGCGTCGGCGAGCCGGGCGGCGGTGTTGACCGTGTCGCCGATGACCGTGTACTCGATGGCGGCCTGGATGCCGGCGATCACGTCGCCGGTGTTCAGCCCGACCCGCAGGCCGAGCGGGGCACCGCCGCCGCGCTCGTCGTCGAGGACCCGGCGGACCGCCCGCTGCATGGACAGCGCGGCCCGGACCGCCCGTTCGGCGTCGTCCTCGTGCGCCACCGGCGCGCCGAAGACCGCCATGATCCCGTCGCCGGTGAGCTTGTCGACGTGCCCGCCGAAGGTCTTGACCGCGCCGGCCAGGGCGGCGAGCACCCGGTCGGTGACCGCGCCGACCCGCTCCGGGTCGAGGTCCTCCGACCAGGAGGTGAAGTCGGACAGGTCCCCGAAGAGCACGGTGACCACCCGGCGCTCGGCGGCCGGCAACGTCGCGGCGGCCGGCAGGGCGGCACCGCAGTTGTGGCAGAACCGGGCGCCGGGTACGGCGACGGTTCCGCACACCGGGCAGGTCACGGCTGGTCCAACCGCGCTTCCGGGCCGCCGGATTCCCCGGTCGGCAGCCCGAGGTACTCCAGTTGGGCCCGGACCGACCACTCGGCCGCCCACCACAGCGAGCGGTCCACGTCGGCGTACACCCGGGCGACCACCTCGGCGGCGGTCCGGTCACCGGCGGCGACCGCCGCCCGGACCTGGTCGAGCCGGGCCCGCCGGTGGGCGAGGTAGTAGTCGGCGGCAGCCCCGCAGTCGGCCAGCGCCGGGCCGTGCCCCGGCAGCGCGGTGACCCCCCGGTACGCGGCCAGCCGGGTCAGGCTGGCCAGGTAGTCGGCGAGGTTCCCGTCGGGGTGGGCGACGACGGTGGTGCCCCGGCCCAGGATGGTGTCGCCGGTGAGCACCGCCCGCTCGCCCGCGTGCTCGACGAGGAGGCAGACCGAGTCGGCGGTGTGCCCGGGGGTGGCCAGCGGCTCGATCGACAGGCCGGCCAGTTCCAGCGTCGACCGGTTGCCGGTGGGGTCGGTGGACACGGCGAGCGGCTCGGCGCCGATGGTGTGCGCCGGGTCGACGGCCCGGACCGGAACACCGCCGAGCAGGTCGGCCAGGCGACGGGAGCCGTCGGTGTGGTCCGGGTGCCCGTGGGTGACCAGCACGGCGGCGATCGGCCCGTGCCCGGCGATCCGGGCCAGGTGCGCCTCGTCGGCCGGGCCGGGGTCGACCACGACCGCCCCGGCCCGGCCCGGCGCGCGCAGCAGCCAGGTGTTGGTGCCGTCGAGCGTCATCGGCCCCGGGTTCGGCGCCCGCAGCAGGGTCGCCCAGCTCGGCAGCTCGTCGGCGAGCGCCGCCACCGGCGCGGTCACATGCCCCGTCATGGCTGCGATCGTACGACCCCGCCGGGCGCTCCCCGCGATCATGACGACTCACCGCCGACGGATCGCGGGAAGCGGAGCGGCTCGGGCCGGGGCGGCGGGCCACCGGAGGGCACGACCGGCCGCCGGGCACCACCACCGGATCGCCGGGTGGACCGCCTCAGGCGACCTCGAAGACGACCTCGACCTCGACCGGGGCGTCGAGCGGCAGTTCGGCCACGCCGACCGCGCTGCGGGCATGCCGGCCGGCCTCGCCGAAGACCGCGCCGAACAGGTCGGACGCGCCGTTGATCACGCCCGGCTGGCCGGTGAACCCGGGCGCCGAGGCGACGAAACCGGTCAGCTTCACCACCCGGACCACGCTCGCCAGGCCGACCAGCGAGTCCACCGCGGCCAGCGCGTTCAGCGCGCACCGCTGGGCGAGGTCCCGGGCCTGCTCGGCGGAGACCGCGTCGCCCACCTTGCCGGTGGCGAGCAGCGTGCCGTCGGCGACGGGGAGCTGCCCGGAGACGTACACGTGCTGCCCGGACCGGACGGCCGGCAGGTAGCTGGCCACCGGCGGAACGACCTCGGGCAGCTCCAGCCCGAGGTCGGCGAGCACGGCGCGCGGGTCGGCGCTCACGCCTTGGGCCGCTTCAGGTACGCGACGAGCTGCTCCGGGTTCGGGCCGGGGATCACGGCGACGAGTTCCCACCCGTCCTCGCCCCAGTTGTCGAGGATCTGCTTGGTCGCGTGGACCAGCAGCGGGACGGTGGAGTATTCCCACTTCTGCATCGGTGAGCGCTCCCTGTGTGGACGTCGAACAGTTCCGCGACAGCCTACGGTCCGGCCGACGGCCGGGGCGCGGGGCGCTGCTCAGGAGCGGTGGGCGCCTCACCGCACGGCCCGCCGTGGTCGTACGGCTGGGGACAGCGGGACCGGTCGGCCAGCGGCAGGTCGCAGAAGACCCGTTGCCGGTTGTTCTGGTCGTCGGCCGTCGAGACGGTCGTCTCCCCGGCGTCCAACTCGACCAGGAAACCGAGGGAGACCGCGACCCGGCCGGCCAGGGCGGTCGCCGCGGCCAGGTCGGCGACCCGGATCGGCAGGTGGATCACGTACCCCGGCTCCTCCTCGTCCCGGACCCGCTCGTCCGACCGGTGCAGGCTGCGGACCAGCTCCCCGGGGTCGGCGAGGCGCCGGTACGACCGTTCGTTGAGGGGCGGACCGTTGACCGGCCCGTCGGCCTCTCCGCCGGCCCCGACCCGTCGGGCCCGGTCGCCGAAGGGGGCAGAGGATCGGGGGGTGTCGTCCGCGTCGTGCATCGCAGTGCCTCCCGGCGTCGTTTTTGTCCTGTCTTCTGGCATCCGGGACGGACAGCCCGTCCGACCCGACCCCCGCCACCGCGGCCGAAGGTAGGGCCGAAAGTCCCGACATTCAACCGGACGCGCACAGTCGATCACTCGAAGTCACATATGCGACACATCCCGCGTCCGGTACACGATGGCGGTCCGGCCGCCCTCGTGGTCTCCAGACCTCGCCCGGGGGCACCCCGCCCGCCGGACCGGACCCGCGCCGCCCCCGCCGACGGGGACCGGCGGGCGATCCGGACACCCGGCTCACTCCTCTCATCGGGGCATAGACCGCTACCCTTCCCGACGGGCGCCCGGCTCGCCCGCCACGGCTCGACTCGCGTCGCCGCCCCTTCCGGTGGCCCGACGCCGCACCCCGGGGGACCAGATGACCCAACCGCCGCACGGTGGCCCGACCGGATCGCCCGCTGCTCCCCCACCCCGCGACGAGTCGACCGCCCGCGGCACGTCGCCCACCGGGCCCCAACACGCCGCGCCCACCGGCCCGGCCGCGCACGCCGCGCCCCGCCCGGCCCGCAACCGGCGGGGCCTGGTGATCGCCTCGCTCGTCCTGGTGGCGACGGTGCTGCTCTGCGGGGGCGGCGGCGTGGCGGCCTTCCTGACCCTGCGCGACGCGGAGCACGGTGAGGGCCCCCCGGAGCCGACCACCGCCGTGGACAGCTTCATGGCGGCCGTCTACCGGGACCGCGACCCGGCCGGCGCGGCCGACCTGGTCTGCGCGGCGGCCCGGGACGAGAAGAAGATCGCCGCGAAGGTCGCCGAGGTGGAGGAGTACGCCGCCGCCCACCGCAACCCCCGGTTCCGGTGGACCTCGCCGACGGTGGACAACCAGAACGGCGACCGGGCCACCGTCACCACCCGACTCACCATGACCACCTCCGACGAGAAGGTCGCCGACCAGGACCTGCGTTTCACCGTGGTCCGCAAGCAGGGCTGGTGGGTCTGCGAGGTGGGCTGACGGCGGCCGGCCCGGCGACCCGACCCACCGCCACCGGTGCGACGGTGGTCGCGGCGGGAGGCGGTGGCCGGCGGCCCGGGACTGGATAGGCTCGACCGGTGCGAGTCTCTGAGCGGCTGACGGACCCGGCCGGCCCCGGCTGGCCGGCCCGCCTGCACGTGGTGACCGGCAAGGGCGGCACCGGCAAGACGAGCGTGGCGGCGGCGCTGGCCCTCGGGCTGGCCGCCGGCGGCCGGCGCACCCTCCTGGTGGAGGTGGAGGGCCGGCAGGGCATCGCCCAGCTCTTCGGCACCGACCCGCTGCCGTACGAGGAGCGGCACCTGACCGACGCCCCGGGCGGTGGCGAGGTGCGGGCCCTGGCGGTGGATGCCGAGGAGGCCCTGCTGGAGTACCTCGACATGTTCTACAAGCTCGGCGCGGCCGGCCGGGCGCTGCGCAAGTTCGGCGCGATCGACTTCGCCACCACGATCGCCCCCGGCCTGCGGGACGTCCTGCTCACCGGAAAGGTGAAGGAGGCCACCACCCGCTCCACCGGGCCACGCCGGGTGTACGACGCGGTGGTGCTGGACGCCCCGCCGACCGGCCGGATCGGCCGGTTCCTCAACGTCACCGCGGAGACCGCGCGGCTGGCCAAGGTCGGGCCGATCAAGACGCAGAGCGAGGGGGTCGCCGCGCTGCTGCGCTCCCCGATGGCGGCGGTGCACGTGGTGACGCTGCTGGAGGAGATGCCGGTCCAGGAGACGGTGGACGCGATCGCCGAGCTGACCCAGCTCGGGTTCCCGGTGGGCCGGGTGATCGTGAACGCGGCGCGGGCGCCGCTGCCGGCCGGCACCATGGTCAGCCAGGCCGAGCTGCGCCGGGGGCTGCTCGCCGCCGGCCTGCCGGCCGACCGGGCCACCGTCGCCGGGCTGCACGGGGAGGCGCGGGACCAGGCGGCCCGGCGCGAGTTGGAGGACTCGCTCCGGGCCGACCTGGTGGAGCTGGGGCGGCCGATCACCGAGTTGCCGCTGTTGCCGGGCGGGGTCGACCGGGCCGGGTTGCAGACGCTGGCAGCGGCGCTGGTCCCCGCGGATTGACTCACACCTGCCCACGGCACCCGGCGGAGCAGCCCGGTGGACCGATACGCTCGATTGGTGCCTTCCGAAGACGCGGCGCCGCGGCTGGACGTGGACCGGATCCTCGCCGACCCCGGCGTCCGGATCGTGGTCTGCTGCGGCGCGGGTGGCGTGGGCAAGACGACCACCGCCGCCGCGCTCGCGCTACGCGCTGCCGAGCAGCACGGCCGGCGTACCGTGGTGCTCACCATCGACCCGGCCCGCCGGCTGGCCCAGTCCCTCGGCCTGACCGAGCTGGACAACACCCCCCGCCAGGTCAAGGGGCTCGACGTCGAGGCCAGCGGCGGCGAGTTGCACGCCATGATGCTGGACATGAAGCGGACCTTCGACGACGTGGTGCTGCAGCACACCGACCCGGCGAAGGCGGCGGAGATCTTCGCCAACCCGTTCTACCAGGCCATGAGTTCGACCTTCGCCGGCACGCAGGAGTACATGGCGATGGAGAAGCTCGGCCAGTTGCACGCCCGGGGCGAGTGGGACCTGATCGTGGTGGACACCCCGCCGTCCCGCTCCGCGCTGGACTTCCTGGACGCGCCGGCCCGGCTCTCCCGGTTCCTCGACGGACGGATGCTGCGGCTGCTGCTCGCCCCGGCGCGGACCGGGGGGCGGAGCATGTTCAGCTTCGTCACGGCGAGCTTCGGGATGTTCTCAAAGGTGGTGCAGAAGGTGCTCGGCGCCCAACTGCTCACCGACCTGTCCGGCTTCGTCGCCGCACTGGACTCGATGTTCGGCGGCTTCCGGCAGCGGGCCGAGCAGACGTACCGGATCCTGCAGGCCCGGGAGACGGCGTTCCTGCTGGTCGCGGCACCGGAGCCGGACGCGGTCCGGGAGGCCGCGTACTTCGCCGGCCGGCTGCGCGAGGAGCGGATGCCGCTGGCCGGGCTGGTGCTGAACCGGGTGCACCGGCCGGCGGTCGCGGCCCCGGACGCGGCGGAGAGCCTCGCCGCCGCGCAGCGGCTGGCCGAGGCCGGTGGGCACGAGGGCACCGTCGAGGTGCTGCGGGCGCACGCCGCCCTGGCCGAGCAGGCGGACCGCGAGCGGCGGGTCGCGGCGCGGTTCACCACGGCGTTCCCGGCGGTACCGGCGGTCTCGGTCGCGGCACAGCCCGTCGACGTCCACGACGTCGACGGGCTGCGGGCGATCGGCGCGGCGATCAGCCAGCCGTGAACCGGCTGGTCAACCGACGTTGACCAGCACCTTGTCCTTACCGGACTTGTTGTCCTTGGCGTTCTTCTTCATCGCCGCCTCGAACATCTTGCGCCAGCTCGCCACCTGCGGGTGCCGGCGCAGCAACGCCCGGCGCTCACGTTCGGTCATGCCACCCCACACTCCGAACTCGATCCGGTTGTCGAGCGCGTCGGCCAGGCACTCGTACCTGACTGGGCAACTGCGGCAGATCCGCTTGGCGACGTTCTGTTCGGCGCCCTGGACGAACAAGGCGTCCGGGTCTCCGTTCTGACACGCCGCCAGCGACGGCCAGTCAGTGATCATGCCCATCTGTACACGTCCCCCCTCGGAGTACTACCGACGTCGTCGCGACCAGCCGTCCACGTCCCGGTCGTCCTGCCCGGCCTCCCCCAAGGCGGCACGGACGACTGCGGCTGGATCGTCGCCACCATCATGCTCTGTAGTCGCCTGATTACGCAACGTTGTCGGCGAAATCCATCATTCCGGACACTCCCGGCTTCCCGGGCTATCGCCGGCCGCTTACCCCACCCCGGTGCAGGAAAACGCTGCGCGACCGGAACACCACGGAGGAGACTCGCCCGGTTTCGCGCAACCACTGACGGGGGGTCGTGCGTTTAGCACAACGAGACCGGCGCGTGCAGGAAATGGGGAAAGTGGCCCCAGCGCCCCTCGTTCCCTACTCGCGTACCCTGTCGAGGTGACCTGGATGCGGAAACGTGACCACAATGTGCTGACCAACGCCGCATCGCTGCTCATCTGTGGCCTGTTGGCCGGGGTCGTGGTCGCTGCGGCGGCCTTCCCCGCGGTGGCGATGTCCGGACTAGCCGCCAAGGCGGGCGCGGAGACATTCGGCGCCCTGCCCAAGGAGCTGACGATGGCCCGGGCGCCGCAGATCAGCTACGTGCTCGCCTCCGACGGCAAGACCCCCTTGGCGATCATGTACGACGAGAACCGCCGGGACGTGAAGCTGGCCGACATCTCGCCTGTCATGCAGAAGGCGATCATCGCGGCCGAGGACCACGACTTCTACAAGCACAACGGCGTCGACCTCAACGGCGTCGTGCGGGCCTTCGTCAACAACTCCTCCGCCGCCAACTCGCGGCAGGGCGCCTCCACGCTGACCATGCAGTACGTGCGGCTGAACATCGCCTACTCGGCGACCCACCCGCAGGACGTGGTCGCGGCCACCGAGGACACCAGCGCCCGCAAGGTCCGGGAGATGAACTACGCGCTCCAGATCGAGAAGGAGCTCAGCAAGGACGAGATCCTGGAGCGGTACCTGAACATCGCCGCCTTCGGCAACGGCGCGTACGGCATCTTCGCCGCCAGCCAGGTCTACTTCGGCAAGCCCCCGAAGGACCTGAAGATCGAGGAAGCGGCGATGCTGGCCGGCATGGTGAAGGCGCCCACCGCCTTCAACCCGACCACCAAGAGCGGGTACCAGCAGGCGGTCGACCGGCGCAACTACGTGATCCAGAACATGGTCACCACCGGCGCGATCACCCAGGAGGAGGCCGACAAGGCCAAGGCCGTCAAGCTGACGGTCAAGGGCAAGCGCGCCCCCAACGGCTGCGTCGCCACCACCAAGAAGGGCTGGGGCTTCTTCTGCGACTACTTCTACCGGTGGTGGCTGCAGCAGGAGGAGTTCGGCTCGACCACGTACGACCGGGAGCGGCGGCTCAAGAGCGGCGGCTACACCATCACCACCACCCTCGACGTACAGGCGCAGGACGGTGCCGACAAGGCGGTCCGCGACGGTCTCTCGGTGCGGAGCAAGGCGGCCCGGATGGTGGCCGTGGTCGAGCCGGGCACCGGCCGGGTCCGCGCCCTGTCGGTGAACCGGAACTTCAAGCTCGACGACCCGGACAAGCCGCAGAACGAGCTCGCCAGCGAGCCGAGGAAGCGGGACAAGGGCATCCGGGGCAACTACCCGAACACCGTGAACCCGCTGCTCACCGGCGGTGACGGCATCACCGGGTACCAGGCCGGCTCGGTCTTCAAGATCTTCACGATCGTGGCCGCCCTGGAGAAGGGCATCCCGCTGAGCTACTCGTTCGACTCGCCGCAGCAGTTCAAGTCCCAGTACATCGTCGAGCGGGGCAGTCCCGCCGCCTGCCCGGGGACGAACAACTACTGCCCGACGAACTCGAACAAGAAGGCCGGCGGCGTACAGAACATGTGGAGCGCGTTCGCCCAGTCGACCAACACCTACTTCGTCCCGCTCCAGCAACGGGTCGGCGCGGAGAACGTGGTCGACGTGGCCAAGCGGCTCGGCATCGAGTTCCGGGTGAGCGAGGAGGCGAAGTGGGCCGACAACAAGGCCTACGCGCACGACTGGGGTGCCTTCACCCTCGGCGTCTCCTCGGTCACCCCGCTGGACCTGGCCAACTCGTACGCCACCCTGGCGGCGGACGGCAAGTACTGCGAGCCGATCCCGGTGCAGGAGATCAAGGACCCCGACGGCAAGAAGCTGGACATCGCCAACCCCCGCTGCAAGAAGGCGGTCAGCACCGAGGTCGCCCGCGCCGCGGTCGACGCCGCCCGCTGCCCCGTCGGGGACAACTCCCGCACCAGCCGCTGCGGCGGCAGCCGGACCGCCGCCGAGGTCAAGGGCATCGTGGACGCCCCGGTGGCCGGCAAGTCCGGCACCACCGACTCGGAGAAGACCGCCTCCCTGGTCGCGATGACCAAGCAGTACGCGGTGGCCGGCATCATGGCCGACCCGGACTGGCCGCAGACCCGGCAGCGGATGCCGCACAAGACCCGCGACGGCATCAACCCGCCGGTGGCCGAGACGCTCCGTGCCGCGATGAAGGGCAAGGAGCGGATCAACTTCACCCCACCGGGGCAGAAGATCTCCGAGGGTGACCAGCGGAGCATCCCGAACGTGAGCTGTCAGTCCGTGGACAGCGCGAAGTCCCGGATCCAGGGCGCCGGCTTCCAGGCGGTCGTCTCCGACGCGCGGGTCGCGTCGAGTTGCCCGCCGGGGACCGCCGCCGGCACCAGCCCGAACGGCCGGACCATCAAGGGCGGCGTGGTCACCATCCAGGTGAGCGCCGGCAACGGTGGTGGTGGCAACCAGAACGACGGCGGCCAGGGCCCGCCCGACGGTCGACCCGGCGGCTGAGCCGGGCGACACCCGACACACCGAAGCGGGCGGCACGGATTCGTGCCGCCCGCTTCGTCGTACCCGACAGGTCCGTCCAGGGCGCTCGCCGCCGGCCGGCCGGCGGCCCCGGTCAGAGGCCGAGCTGCCGGCGTACCTCGGCGGCGACCCGACCGCCCTCGGCCCGGCCGGCCACCGCGGCCTGGGCCGCCTTCATCGCCGGGCCCATCTGCGCCTTCCCGGTGAAGCCGCCGTCGGCGAGCGCTCCCGAGACCAGCTCGGTCAGCTCGGCGTCGGAGAGCTGCCGGGGCAGGTACCGCTCCAGCACCTCGCCCTCGGCGCTCTCCTTGGCGGCCTGCTCGGCGCGGCCGGCGTCGGCGAAGGCGGTCGCGGCCTCGCGCCGCTTCTTCGCCTCCTTGGTCAGCACGGCGAGCACCTCGTCGTCGGTGAGCTCGCGCTTGGCCTTGCCGGCCACCTCGGCGGTGCCGACGGCGGCCAGCGCCATCCGCAGGGTGGAGGTGGTCAGTTCGTCGCGCGCCTTGAGCGCGGTTCGCATGTCGGCGGTGAGCCGGTCCTTCAGCGTGCTCATGGACGGTCAAACTACCCTGATCGCCATG
Organism: Micromonospora fluostatini; assembly: GCF_050410825.1. Classification (NCBI taxonomy): domain Bacteria; kingdom Bacillati; phylum Actinomycetota; class Actinomycetes; order Micromonosporales; family Micromonosporaceae; genus Micromonospora; species Micromonospora fluostatini. Next base: position 6,301,521 of record NZ_CP191251.1, on the reverse strand, counting down.
CGAAAGCGCACACTATTCCGCCGGCTCGCGGCCGGAACCGTCGTGGCCGGCGCGGCCACCCTCGCGTACGCGGCGCTCGTCGAGCGCAACATGTTCACCCTGCGCCGGTACGACGTGCCGATGCTGCCGGCCGACGCGGAGCCGTTGCGCATCCTGCACCTGTCGGACCTGCACATGATGCCCAACCAGGCCCGCAAGCAGAACTGGGTGGCGTCGCTGGCCGCCCTCGACCCGGACCTGGTCGTGGTGACCGGGGACAACATGGCCGACCCTGGCGCGGTCCCGGGGGTGCTGCGCGCCCTGCAACCACTGCTCGACTACCCGGGCGCGTTCGTCTTCGGCTCCAACGACTACACCGGCCCGGTGCTGAAGAACCCCTTCTCCTACTTCCTGCCGGACCGGGAGTACGCCGAGGGCGCCGAACTGCCCTACGAGGAGCTGCGGGACGTCCTGGTCGGGGCCGGCTGGGCCGACCTGAACAACGCCCGCACCTCGATCAAGGCGGGCGGGCGGCTGGTCGAACTGGTCGGGGTGGACGACCCGCACATCGGCCGGGACGATTACGACCTGGTGGCCGGCCCGGTCTCGGCCTCGGCGGACCTCGCCATCGCGCTCACCCACTCGCCGGAGCCGGTCGTGCTCGACCAGATGGCGGCGGACGGCTTCGGACTGCTGCTGGCCGGCCACACGCACGGCGGCCAGGTCTGCGTGCCGGGGGTCGGGGCGCTGGTGACCAACTGCGGCCTGCCCCGGTCGATGGCCAAGGGCCTGCACCGCTGGCCCGAGTCGGACGCCTGGCTGCACGTCTCGGCCGGCCTGGGCACCCACCCCACCGCCCCGGTGCGGTTCGCCTGCCCGCCGGAGGCGAGCATCCTCACCCTGATCCCCCGCTGACCCACGTCCGGTCCTCCTGAGCTACCGGCAGGCGGCTCGGGAGGGCGTGGCCGGCGCGGGTGATGCGGGTTCCACCCTGTCGAGCTGCCCCGTCCATCGGTCCGGGCTGGTCGCCCGGGGGGTGGCATCGAGGACCCCGGAGGGAAGGGGGTACCGAGTTTGCCCCCCGGGCGCTGTGGGCTAGTATTTGTCCGCACGCCTCGGGGTGTGGCGCAGCTTGGTAGCGCGCTTCGTTCGGGACGAAGAGGTCGTCGGTTCGAATCCGGCCACCCCGACCAGGTGAGAGGGCACATCCGATCGATGGATGTGCCCTCTAGTGCTTTCGTACAGCAGCCGGGTACAGCAGCGGTGATCACCGCAGGATCTCCCCCAGGCGCTTGAGGGCGTCGCGGGTGGCGTCCGAGGACGCCTGCGAGTAAATCTCCATCGTTACCGACACCTCCGCGTGCCGGAGCACCTGCATGATCACGCGCGGGTGCACGTCCAGGTCGACGAGCAGGGTGGCACAGGTACGCCGGGCGTCGTGCACGGTGATCTTCCGGACCCCCGCACGGGCGCAGCGGGCGTCCCAGGAGCGGTTGAAGTTGCGCGGCTCGACCGGCGTTCCGAAGCGGGTGGTGAACAGCAGCCGCGATCCCTGCCAAGCGATACCCGCCTCGTCGCGATCGGCCTTCCTCGCCTGCTGGCGGAGGGTAAGCGCCGCCGCGCAGATGTCCGGCAGCGGAAGTGTGGCGTCCGAGGTCTGCGTCTTGGTCTCCCGGTGCAGCAGTTGGCCGCCGACCCGTTGCAACTGCCAACCGATCGACAGCTCTCCCGCCGCCAGGTCGACGGCTTCCTCGGTGAGGCCGAGCACCTCACCCTTGCGCAGGCCGAGCACCAGGATCAGCACGTACGCGGCGTACAGCGGGTCGCGGTCGGCCCGCGCGGACTCCAGGAAGCGCCGCGCCTCGTCACTGGTCCACGCCCGGCCCTTGCGGCGGCGGACCGGTGGGGGCTTGACTAGGGCGGCGGCGTTGCGGGTGACCAGCTCCTCGGTGGCGGCGTGGTTGAGCGCGGAGCGCAGCACACCCCGGACGTCCTTGACCGTGCGAGCGGACGGCGTGTCGCCGCAGCACCGGCCGAGCGCACAGCAGCGCCGCCTGAGTTCCGGGCGCCGGGCGTCCTTACCCTGGGCACAGCACTGGCAGGTGCGGCCCACCTCGTTGATCCAGGTCTGCACGTCACGCACCTGGAGCCGGTCGAGCCGCTTCCCGCCGAGTCCGGGAATCACGTACAGCCGGAGGATCGTCTCGTAGGTGGCGCAGGTCAACGGCGCGAGATTGGGGCGCACGACCTCCCGGTGCCAGTAGGTCAGGTAGTCGCCGAGGGTCGGCACCCGGGTGGCGACCGGCCCGGCCTTGGCCTGCTGGTGCAGCTTGATCCACTTGTCGTGGACGACCTCCCGGGTCTGGCCGTAGACGTACTTGCGGGTCCGCCTCCCGTCGGGCTTCGTGACCCAGACGTACGCGGCGAAGCCGGTGCGGTACGGGAAGATCGAGCCTTCGCCGTTGGCGCGGGTGCGTCCGGGCATCAGGCGGCCTCCTGCCGCTCGACCTGGTCACGGACGTACTCGTCGACCCACTCGGGCAGGATCCGGCGGTACTTGCCGTCCTTGACCGAACGCAGCTCGCCGGTGGCGATCTTCATCTTGACCTTGGACAGGCCGAAGCCGAGCAGGACGGCGACCTCGGCGGGCGAGTACCAACGCGGGGTGAGAGGGCGAGTCACGCCGCCACCCCCGACCACGTCGTGTGGGCGAGTTCCTCCCGGCCGATCCGGCGGCGTTCCCGGCGTTGGGCGGCGTTGGTGTTGGCGATCAGGGCATCCCCGTCGGTCAGCCAGCCGGAGCCGACGAAGGCCAGCGTGCCGACGGTGACCGTACCGGCGGTGTCGTCGCTGTCTGCGGTGCTGGTGTGCTCGGTGCGGCGGTAGGCGGCGCGGGTGTCGCGGAGCAGGCCAAAGGTGACGGAGTAGCGGCGGGCCTTGGTGAGGAAGTGACCGCCGAAGCCGAGCATGTGCGCCCACCGGCGCAGCCCGGCGTACTCGTTCGGTCTGGTGTCAAGGCCGGGTTGACGCTCGCCGGTCGTGTCGACGGTGCGAGGGCTCGGGGTGTGGGCGGGGCGGCCGAGTCGCCAGCAGGCGTCGATGAGGCGGGCGAGGTGGTCGCCCTCCGGGTCGGCGTAGGCGTCGACGGTGTCCGGGGTAAGTCGGGTGGAGCAGTGGCCGGTGACCTCGGTGGACTTGGTGGCGTACTTGGCGAGGTAGGCGGCGACCTTGGCATCGGTCACGTCGCCGTCGCCTACGCCGATGCGGCGTACGTCGACCTGCTCGCCCCAGGCGATCGGCCAGCCCTGCGGTCGGTCGGGGTGCGGCGGGGTGGTGACGGTGATCTGTCGGGTGGCGGCGTGGACGGCGGCGTCGAGGTCGTCGACGGTGACGCCGGCCGGCGGCGGCACCAGGGCGTGCCGGTCGTGCGGGTCAACGCCGTCGAGGCGCAGCAGGACGTGGAAGTGCACCGCGCCCCGGCGCTGCATCTCGGCGACCTTGCCGTGGGACACCCCCACCGGAGGCACCCTCCGGATGCGGCCGGAGTCGGTGACGACCTGGACGTGGGGGATGCCGCGTCGGCGGCATACTGCGGTGAGGTGCCGTTCGATGGCCTGTTTCGTGCGCCGCCACAGCTAACCGGAGAAGTAGTTCCAGACGGCCTGGTGGTCGTGGTCGTAGCAGTCCAGGCAGAGCGGTCGGCCGAGCTGCGGATCGTCGGCGTCGTGGCGGGTGAAGCAGGCTGCGGGCTGCCCGTGCGGGCAGGTGCCGGCGGTGCTCCGGGCGCGGCAGGGTGCGGGGCGGCAGTCGCAGCGCCGCCGCTTGGCGCAGGTGTGTCGGGGGATGTGCCGGTGGTGCACCGGGCCGAACGACGGCGCGGTGAAGGTGGCGAAGACGACCGGATGCCGGGCAACGGTGGTGGGGATGGTCTTGCCGCCGGTCAGGCCGCAGCGGACGACCTGGAAGGCGTCACCGGCGTAGACCCAGGCGCAGTCGGGGCACTGGGCGGCACGGCGATTGCCGCACGCCTTGTACAGCGACCGGTCGGGCAGCTCGTCGGTGTGCCGCTCGGCCAGGACCCGGCCGGTGCCGGGTGCGATGGTGGTAAGGGTGCCGGTCAGGCGGATCGGGCGGGTGCAGCCGCCGGCGGCGCGGGTGTGCTCCAGCCAGCCGAAGAAGTCCGGGGCAGCGGCGCGGTGCAGGGCCTGAGCGTCACGGTTGGCGGCGAGGGTGGGCAGGGTGGACACGGGTTTTCCTCAGGGGTGGCAGGGACGGGCGACGAACTGCCACCGGACGCCGGAGCGGTGTCCCGTCAGTGGTGTTCGTGGTGTCTCCTGGCACCGCCGGAGAGGGCGGCTCACGCCGGAGGGCGGGGTTGGCCATCGGGTGGCGTACCGCCGTTGAGCTGGGTCCCTGGATTCTGGGTGAGGCCGGGACGGGTGGGGTGCCTGGTCGTCGGCTTCCGGTGGTTGCCGCAGGCGATCCCCACCCGTCGAGGTGCGCGAATCCGAGGGCCATCGTGGACGGCGGGAAGACCATGCTGGCCACTCAGCGGATTCCGGGTCGGCGCAGTGGCCGGTGCGATCGAGAGCCGGCGGGACGTGACCCGCATCAGCGGCAGGAAGGCCGCTCAGCAATTCCGAAGTCGAGCTCAGCGATCCGGCGGGAAGGCCGCGCTGGTGCGCTCGACGAGGGCCAGATTAGCACCGGGTACCAACACGTCAACCCGCCGTGACCCGCAGGGCGGCCGGCTGCCGACGGAGGACAAGTCGGCTGCCGGCCGGTGTGGGAGGACTTTCTGTACGTCTATCAAGGCGGCCCTTGACGGGCCGCACGCGCCGCCGCCAGGGCGCGCGTCCGTCGCTCCGCTGGCGCTCCGACTCCGGCCACGCAACACGCCCGGCGGCTGGCGCGGAGGGCGGGTAGCCCGGTGGCCGCCGCATGACGACAGGCCGTTTCCCGGTGGGGTGGTGGGGCCGGCAGCCGACCGGGCCGCGCGGCCAGCAGCCCGCGCGGCGTAGGGAAGCGCACGCCGGGTCCGTCGGCGGCTGCCGGGCCGGTGGCGGGGTTGCGGTTACTGCGCCTCCGGCGGGGGCGCTCCGGCTCCAGGATGGCCGGGGCTCCGTCGGCGGCTCGCGGTCCGCGGGTGGTTGCGGCGGGAAGCCATCCCGCCCGCCGTCAACCCGGGCGAGCCGAGCGGGCCGCCGCCCGACCCGCCAGCGTTCGTACGGGCGTCCAAGCCGTCTTGACATGGCGGGCCGGGCGGCGGCCCGCTCCCCAGAAGTGCGGGTCGACGGCAGACGGGATGGCAGGAGCGTCGTCTGCTGTGCGACAAGCCCGCAGAATGTTGGAGAATCGGGTTGGCGTGTAACGCTTCTTCGCGGTTATGGGCGACCTCGCAAAGAGCGCCCTGCAGCCGCGACAACTGTTGTCGTAAGAATCCATCCGCCGACTATTAGGATTGAGGTAATCACTTTAGATGCACCTGTCGGGTCCCATGAATTCTCGTGTCCGAGGTTCACGAGCGGAATAAGAAGGTCAGCCGAGTAGAGCCAGGCGTCCCATGTGGGGTGTTCATTATCTTTAATCGGGCAGAGTGGTAGGCCCTCCTTTCCGGGATTGCCGCAAGCGAGAGGAGTGAATGTGAACCATGAGACTGAGCCTGCGAGGAGAAGGAGGGATATGAATAGCGCCCGGAAAGGTGCGTAGCCATAGCCGACAACAGTATCCTGCACCTTACCCCAAACCCGAATCAGCGGACGTGACCCTTCATAGGAGCGCCGGATGGCGGCAAGTCGCACTTTTCTTGCATCCTCGTCCTGACCCGAGGCGGAAAGCTGCGATGCTAGTTGCTCATAAGGATGGGGGGCGTAGGTCGATGTCGCATGCCGAAGAATTCGGAGGCGATCCTTTATGGTTAAATCAGTGTCAATAAAATCGTAGCGGAGTCCGTCAAGTGAAATCGGATTTTTTTCGGGCCAAGAGTTTGCGTCGTCGACGAGTGTTCCAATGGTAGCCGAGGCCAGTAGTACTGCGCCTGTTGGCTGCGTCTTCAGCTTTAGACTAAGCATCGCAGTGCGCAAAGAGCGCGCGGCTAAAGCGCCGGATTCCTCACCCTCAAGTCGACTTGAGTCAAGGTAGACTGCCCGCTGCACGGAGGCAGAATCAAGTACCAGAGATTGAGTGAAGCGTGCACCGCGCAGGTTGATGTCCCCGCTAACCTTACTAGCAGTGGCTCGAAGCGAGGCTCCCCGCCAGTCACCTCCGCGGAACGGGTCAACTTCGGTTCCCCTCGACGCCTCTTCCAAGGGGACTCCAGTCAGGGCAGCATCTGCAAAATTCACATCGCCGTCAATGACGGCGGCGGCTAGATCTACAAGGCCGTCGACTTCAACTCGACTGCATACGAAGTTGCCAATGAGTGTGAGTCCGGCCGAATTCAGAGCTTTCTTTCTGGGATTAGTAATCCTCGCATCACTGAAATCTACGCCTACGGCGACCTTTGCATCAGCTAGAGCGACCAACCCTTGCGCACTAAAGCCTCCTGTTGCAAAGATTCCTCCCCGCAAGTCGGCACGACGAACATCAAGGGCCAAGGAGTTGTTTGTGGCAAGCTTCGCTGCCCTGAGGTTGACGGGCCCCGTAACCGTCGCACCCTCAAGGTCCAGGTAGCCCTGGAAATCGCAGTTATCGGCACTCAGCAAGCCGCCAATTGAAGCGCCGTCCAGCGTCAAGGCCGGCCCTTTGTCTGTCAATATGCGTGCTTCATTCAGGAGTAAATTGCATTCAATCTTGGCACCGTGTAGATGCACCAATCCCTCTGAGCGAAAACCCTTGTTCATTGTCACCGAACCCTCTACGATGAGGTGATCGGCTGAAAGCGCCTTCTTGTCGGCGCATCTAATTATTTGAGCGCCCGAGAATGAGATCTGGCAGCCAATGTGGGCGTGGTGTAGACGTACCGTTCCCTCGAATCTTGCGCGGTCCGCCTGGGCACCTAGCCTAATCACGGCGTGATCTAGAACTAGTGCAATGTCGTCCGGACGCACGATCTGAGCGCCAGTCAAGAGTACCTTACCGTCGACCTTCGCTCCCTCTAGGTTGACTGCTCCGTTGCAGCGGAAATTGTTCGTGAAGAAGATGGAGCCCCCAACATCTACCTGGCTTCCGGAAATGGCCCACCCTCCAGGGCAGTTCAGGTTGGCACCCGTAAGGTTAATGTCGCCAGATATAGAGGCGTTATGAAGATGGATGACCTGGTTGGCGACTAATTGATCTAGATCCAAGTCGCTTGCAATGCGCGCGCCGCCGAGGTCAATCGAAAATTGCCGAGAGGGGGTCTCAAAGCTGGATTCTCGGAGTATCACATCGCCGGCAACATTTGCATCCTCTAGGCACACACCCCCGGCGATCCTGCAGCGCGTAACCCAGACAGGGCCGGTACATGTCATGCGCGCGGCGGAAAGTCCAGGGAGTACACAACTTGTGAAACCTACAAATTCTGCCGCTGCATCATTCAAGAGAGGTTCTTCTTCGAAAAGGCAGTTTTTCAGAGAGAAGGGAGTAACCTTGCTGCAGCCGAGGTCCAGTAGGCCAGAGATTCGCGCTCCGGACAGGATTAGCCGGTTAGGTCGACCCGGTTCCCCTGGAGGGCTGTGGATAAGGAGGCTCGCAAGAACCTCTGCCCGTATTGTCTTATCTGGACCCCAGTGGTCAGAACCGGCCACGTTGGTGGTTACGGGGTTGACCCCGTTTAGGTTGAGCTCTTGGCCTCGACGGAAAGAGGACCAAAGCTGCTGTTCAGGAGTTGACCAATGCCTAGGAGGAGCGTGCTCCGTGGGTTCTGCGGCTGATCCGCCGTCCACATCGGAATTCGTCACCTGGGTAAGCCTACGGATGCGGCTCGACGATAGGTATCCCCGCTCTGGACGTTCAGGCAGTGTCCGGCGCCGAGCATGTCGCCCTCTCCAGCACCGCGGTGATCCGCAGCAGGGTGGCGACCGTGTCGGGGCGTCAACCAGAGGCGACGAATGTAAGCAGACTGCACAAAGCGCCCAGGACTATAAGCAAGGGGTCAGGTGGCGAGGCAGCAAGAGCGTCGAATCAGATCGACCTCGAACGCGAACCGACGAAGCTCGGCACCTGCTCGCCGGTGCTGCACGTTGCCCACCGGCAACAGCCGACAGCTGGAGACCGCATCCCCGACGGGTTCGGTGTTGGGGTTCGTCTGGGCGGCGCACCCGGCTGTGCCCCCGGTGGACGCCGCCTACTACGCGAGCGGGGGTTCGGTGCGGATACTGGCGGGGTGGTGGAGAAGCAGGCGACGGAGTTGACCCGGTGGACCATCCACGGCGAGCGGGTCGTGAACGACACCCGGCGGGCGCGGCTCAGCATCGCCGAGGTGGAGTTGCCCGATGGGGTGCGCTTCGAGCAGTACGTGATCCGAGCTCCCCGGTCGGCCATGGTCGCCGTACTCGACGATCAGCAGCGCCTGTTGTTGATGCGGCGGCACCGGTTCGTGTTCGACCGGTGGGTGTGGGAGCTGCCCGGTGGCTACGTCGACGACGACGAGCACCCGGCGCAGTGTGCCGTGCGGGAGGTCGAGGAAGAGACCGGCTGGCGGCCCCAGGCGGTCGAGCCGTTGCTGTCCTTCCAACCCTGGGTCGGCACGGCCGACGCCGAGAACCTGCTCTTCCTTGCCCGGCGGGCAGAGCACATCGGCGCACCCGTGGACGTGAACGAGGCTGAGCAGGTCGCCTGGATCCCGCTCGACGAGGCGTACGGCCTGGTGTCCCGGGGTGAGATCGTCGGTGCCGGAACGGTGATCGCGGTGCTGGAACTGGTCGCGCGTAAGGCTCGCGGGGAGTTGTAGGGGTCAGCGTCGGGGGCCGAGGGTGGCGTTGATGCGGCCGGTGAAGTGCCGGACGGCGGGTAGTCGCCGGTGTGGGGCAAGTTGGGTTTGCAGGTCGCGGAGGTATCGGACGGCTCTGGCGGAGCGTAGCTGGGTGGTCAGGGTCAGGGCTTCCGCGCCGATGGTGCAGGCCCGGTCGGGTTCGCCCTGCTGGGCGTGGACGCTGGCGAGTAGGGCGAGGTTGAAGGCTTTGCCGCGTACGTAGCGGTTGTCCATGCGCAGGGATCGGGCGGCGAAGCGTTCGGCGTGGGTGTTGCGGCCGAGGGCGTGGAAGCAGTGGCCGAACTTGGCCGACAGGTACGCCTCGTCGAAGTAGCTGAGCCACTGCGGGTCGGTGCTGCGGTCGGCCCGGTCGAGGGCTTGTTCTGCCTGGTGCAGGGCGGCGGCGCAGGCCCGTTCGTCGTTGGCTTTGGCCAGGGCGTGGGCTTCCATGACGTGGGCTTCTGCGGTGAGGGCGGGGATGCCGGCGCGGCGGGCGGTCTGGCCGGCGGCGCGGGCGAGGTCGAGGCCGGTGGCGGTGTGGCCGAGGTAGGTGGCCTGGTGGCTCATCGCGGCGAGGATCTCCGCGCCGAGGCCGTCGTCTGCGGCGGCGTGGGCGAAGTCCAGGGCGAGGGTCAGGTACCGCTGGGCGATGCCGTGCTCGGCGGTGTCGTACGCCTGCCAGCCTGCAAGTTGAGCCAGTTCGGCGGCAGCGCTGAGCAGCCGTTGACCGGTGGGGTGGTCGTACCGGCCGTCGGTGAGCAGCGGGGTGACCTCTTGGTGGAGGTAGCGGGCGACGGTGTCGCGGGCGTGCCCGCCGCCGTACTGGTTGTCCAGCCGGCGGTAGGTCGTGGTCATCGCGCGGATGGTGTCAATCTCGGGTTGACCGACGGTGTTGCGGCCGGGTTGGGTGACCGGGGCCGGGTCGGGGGCGGTGAACCAGCGCAGCGCGGGCAGGGTGTAGCCGGCGGAGCTGAAGGCCACCTGACGGAGGATGTCTCGACGGTTCACGTCACCTCGCCAAAGCTCTGCGGCACTGCGGACGTCCTCCTGCCAGGTCCGGATGGCCGGCGGCTCGCTGGAGGTGAGCCGGTCGGGGCCGGTTGGTGGTGCGGCCTGCCGGGGTGCCAGGCCCATCGTGGTACGCGCCTGGTCGGGCATCCGGCATCCGTCGGCGATCCGCTCCAGGACGTCGATCGAGGTGACCTTGCGTCCGGCCATGATCCGGCTGACGTAGCCCTGTTCCAGCCCAACTGCCGCGCCGATCCGGCTCTGACTCGCCCCGGTGAGACTCGTGATCCAGCGGAACAACCCGCCGATGTCCCGGGCGGCCAGGACAGCCAGCACCTCACCGTGCGACCACGCATCCTCCGGTATCCGCAGCGAATCGAGCAGCACGGCAGCTCCCAGCGTCGCGTTCCGACTACTCAAGGTGTTCAGGCCGACAGCCTAGGGCGACCGTTCGCGCTGGTCGAGCCGTCCCATGTCACCGTGACATGACCGCTGGCCATGGAACGGCCCGCCGCCGGGCGGGATGGTCGGCGCATGTCCTTCGATGTCGACAACCCGCCCGTCGAGCCGCCCGCCGAGTGCCAACACCGCCTGCTGTGGCGACTGGCCCGCGCCCTCTGGGAAGCCACCGACCCGACAGCGCCGGCTTCTGCGTGGTCACCGGCTGCTGGCATGAGAACCAACGCGACCCCTGCCGGCTGGCCCAACTCGCCCAGGAGGGAATGCGAACCGCCTGCGGCGAAGCCACCCCCGCCTCACCACCCTGGATCGCCGTCACCCGCGAGCGCCTGGCGGCCGGCGACATCGAACCCGTCGACGCCGTCGCCGAAGTCCTCTGGCACCACCGCCACACCTCCGGGACCGGGCGGTGACCGATGGGAGCCATCTACACCTCAGCAGCCTTCCGCGAGTACGCCAGAGCCCAGGTCGCCTACGCGGACATCCTGCTGACCAAGCACTCCGAGTCCGCCCTGAGCCTGTGCCGCTGCGGCCGACTCCACCCCTGCGACGAACACCGCCACTGGCTGGAGATGCGCACCCACTTCAGACAGTTCCTCGTCGACGAGCAGTACAGCAACGAAGTACAGCAACCCCACCCACCGAACCCGACCACGAACGACCTCAGCACGCCGGACGACCTCGCATGACATCCGACCCGACCGGCCTGCCGCCAGTTCGGGACGAAGAGGTCGTCGGTTCGAATCCGGCCACCCCGACAGAGGTCAGAGGGCACATCCGATCCATGGATGTGCCCTCTAGTGCTTTCCTGGGTGACCAGCTGAGTGACTACGCCACGGGAGCCGGCGCACACACCCCTTTCCCCGACCGACCCGGTCGTCAGCCGGCCCGCTCGCCCTCACTCCGGGCGAGGATCGCCGCTTCGATCCGCAGTCCGAGCCCGGTCGCGACGAGCAGTCCGGCAAGGACGTACCCACCGGGCGACGGGCGCTCCGGGCTCACCGTCAGCCCGGCGATCAGCAGGCCGGCGGCCAGGGCGATGCCGCCCATCGCCCTGGTGGAGCCGCTCCGGGTGTACGAGAGATTTACGCGGATCACCGTACCTCGGCGTCACCAGGGCACCCGGTCAAGGTGTACGTTTGTACATGTACGTTTGTACTAGATGAGGGGATCTCGTGGCGTACGTGTTCCTGCTGGGTGCCATCGCCGCCGAGGTGGCCGGCACCAGCCTGCTGAAGTTCACCAACGGGTTCACCCGGCTCTGGCCGACCGTCGGCCTGGTCGTCGCCTACGTCACGGCGTTCGCCCTGCTCGCCCAGGCCGTCCGGACGGTGCCGGTCGGCGTGGCGTACGCGATGTGGTCCGGTCTCGGCACCGCCGCGATCGTGGCGATCAGCGCGGCCTTCCTCGGCGAACCGCTCAGCCTGGTGAAGGTCGTCGGGGTCGGTCTGATCATCTCGGGCGTGGTGATCCTCAACCTCGGCGGTGGGCACTGAGCGCCGCCGACCGCCCCCGGCGGGCGGTCCGGCCCCGCGACCCGGAGGGCCGTCGCCGCGCCATCCTGGCGGCGGCGCTGGAGGTGATCGCCGAGGTGGGCGTCGGGCGCACCACCCACCGGGCGGTGGCGGGCCGGGCCGGGGTGCCGCTCGGCGCGACCACCTACTACTTTCCCAGCCTGGCCGACCTGGTGGCCGCCGCGCTGGCCCAGGCCCACGCCGACCTCGACGTCGAGCTGGGCACCTGGGCCGCGCACCTGGGCGACGGCACCGACCTGCCGGCCCGGCTCACCCGCCTGCTCTGCGGGTACCTCGCCGACCGGGGACGGGCGCTCACCGAGTTCGAGTCCTACCTGGCCGCCGCCCGCGACCCCGAACTGCGAGGGCTCGCCATGGCCTGGGTGGACACACTCCGGCAGGTTCTCACGCCCCTCGTCGGCGACGAGGCCGCCCGCAGCGTCGTCGCCCTCCTGGACGGCGTCGCCCTCCAGCATCTCGCTACCGGTGACCCGTTCGACACCGCGCTGGTCGAGGCGGCCGTCACCGCCCTGACCACCAGACCCCCCGGCCGGTGACATCGCCGGCCGAGGCCCGTCCCGGTTTGGCTTTTTCCCGGGCAAGGGAAGAGGCGCTACAGGTCGACGCTGCCCGTTCCGAGGGCACGCAGCTCTTCCAGGAAGTCCGCCGACGTCGACACGTCCGAATAGTCGGCCGAAAGCACCCTGCTCAGCTCACCGGAGACCATCAGCAGGGATGGCAGGGATTTCCGTTCGCCGGAGATCGCCCGTCGCCCCAGAGCCACCGCTCGCTCGACGTCACCCTGCCGGGCAGCGACGACGGCGAGGGTAATCTCCGCTTCGGCGATCCGCATCGGCTTGCGCAGCGTGCCGTCGAGATCGGTGGACGAGCGGATGACCTCGTCGGCGTACACGACTGCTCGGTCGTTCTCACCGGCCAGTCGGTAGCAGTCCATCGCGTAGAAGTCGAACTTGGCCGGGTCGACCACGAAGTGGTGGTCGACGTCCTCCGGGTACGGCAGCGTCTCAAGGATGGCGCGGCCATGGTCGAGGGCTTTCTCCATCTCCCGACGATCCCCGATCCGCGCCCACGCCTTCGCCCGCTGGGCGGCTAGCTGAACGGTCACGCTACGCCCGGGGGCAGCCCGTTCACCGGCCTCGGCAGCGGCGACGACACCACGGTAGTCGCCCTGCGTGATGGCGAACCAGGCGGCCATTTCGTACGCCCAGCCGACCACGTCGACGTCGCCGGCCTCCTGACCCAGCGAGAGCGCCGCCCGACGGGTCGCCTTGGCCTCCTGTCGCCGGCCCATGTCGTACTCGACGCACCCGACGAGTAGGGACACCGTGCCCGCCAGGGAGAGCACCTCCCGGTGCTGTGCGAGGGTCAGCCGCCGGTCGAGCAGGCTACCGATCCGCCGCAGCCAGGCATGCCCTTCGACGGCGAGCTGGCCGGGGGCGAGGTACGGGTACTGGGAGCAGAGCCGGTCGGCCGTGATGCGCAGCGCTTCGAGCGTCGTCGTGGAGACGTCCGAGACGCGTAGTCGCGACACGAGTTCAAGTGTGTCCAGGCCGCCGCCGGACACCAGTCCGGTGTCGGCGTCCCGGTTTCCCGGGCGGGGAAACATGGCGGCGCTCACGGTGCCGAAGGTCCGAGCGATGAGCGGCTTGTAGAAGTTGTCCGGCTCGACCTCGCCCGTCTCCCACCTCTTCCAGTTCCGTAGGAGGCTCGCCGCAGACGGGAGGGGCTTGTCGGCGTGACTCTCCAGCGCACGAACGGCGTCCCCTTGGGACCAGCCTCGGGCCTGTCTCTCGGCTCGCAAGCGCCGCGCCCAGGCAGGTCGAGGGTCGTCGGGTGCGCCACCGCTCGCCATGTCCCCGAGTATCGCGCCCCGGTCGGGGTGGCAGGAAGGGGACAACGTCCTGTCCTCATAGATGACACTCGTCAGCCACCCGGCGCATCCGCAAACGTAACAGCAGGTCGCTCACGGCTCATACCGGACAGCGGCAGACGGAAGATCGGACAGGAGTCGGCGATGGGTAAGAAGGACAAGGACCCGGTACGGACCTTGGGTGAGCGGATCCAGGAAGCCGAGCGGGAGGCAGCCAGGCAGCGAATCCTCGCGCTGGCCGAGGCGGAGCGGATACCGGTCGAGGAGACCACCCGGGCCGTGCCGGACCGGCGGGGACGCCGTGGCCAGCGATGATCAGCCGCCCGGCGGCGAACTGCCGATAGGCCGCCGGATGGCGCAGTGGCGGGTGCGCCGCCGGATGACACAGCAGGTGCTGGCCGACCGGCTCGGCAAGTCGAAGAGCTGGGTGGACAAGGTCGAACGCGGCGTGCGCGCCCTCGACAAGGTATCGGTCCTGAACGAGGTCGCCGAGGTCCTGCGTGTCGACCCGGTGACGCTGCTCGGTCAGGGCACCCCACCGCCGGTCACCGCCGCCGCGACAGACGGCGTCGAGGGGGTGCGGGCGGCTCTCGCCATCCGCGACGCCGCCCCGAGCCGACCCGGCGGCCGGCTGGTGCCGTCGGCCGACGCCGTGGCACGGCAGGTCGAGCATGCCTGGCTGGCCTATCAGCACGCCCGGTACCCGCAGGTGCTCCGGCTCCTGCCGGATCTTCTCGGCGCCGCCCGCCACCGGTACGCGGGCGATGCCGACCCGACCACGGGTCTGCTGGTACAGGCGTACCGGATCACCGCGCAGGTGCTGGTGAAGCTCGGCGAGGCGGATCTCGGCTGGCTCGCCGCCGACCGGGCCGTCAACGCTGCCGGTGGTGACCCCCTGCTGACAGCCGCCGCCACGGTGCCGCTCGGAGCGGCCCTGCGTACCCTCGATCGTCCCCGGCTGGCCTTGGCGGCGACGCTCGCCGCCGCAGACCGGGCCGCACCGCCGATGTTGGGGCAGGCCGCCCCGGTGGAGCTGTCGGTGTGCGGGACGCTGCTCGTCGAGGCGGCCCTCGCCGCCGCCGACTGCCCGGAGCCCGACGGCGTCGCCGACCTGCTCGAACAAGCCGCCGAGCTGGCTCGACTGGTCGGCGACGGTCACGACCACCAGTGGACGGGCTTCGGGCCGACCGCCGTCGAGCTGGCTCGGACCACCGCCGCCGCGCTTCTCGGTGCCCCCGGCGACGCCGTCGACCGGTACGAGCGGGCAACGGGCCGGAATGCCTGGCAGCGCCTACCCGTCGAGCACCGGGCGGCCCACCTGCTCGACGTCGCCCGCGCGTACCTGGACTCCGGTGACCCCTCCGCCGCCGGTCGCCTGCTGGTCGAGGCGGACCGGATCGCTCCCGCCGAGGTCCGGGTCCGTCCGGTGGCCCGGGACCTGGTCACCACGGTCACCCGCAGCGGGGCCGCACCGGCCGGCCTGCTCGGGTTGGCCACCGCCATCGGCGCGGCCTGACCTCCGGCGTGACCCGCCCGGACACGGCAACGGGGTACGCGCGACAGGCGCGTACCCCGTTGGTGGGTGCGGGTGGGTCAGTGGATCAGCACCGGGGCGGCCGGGCGCTCACCGTCGCCGCCCGCCTCGTCGTCGAGCAGGTGGGACTCCTGGCGCTTGCGGGGCAGCAGGAAGGCCGGCACGAAGGTCACCAGGATGAGCACGAAGGCGACCAGGAACGTCGTGGCGAACGAGTCGGCCACGAACTCCAGGCCCCGTTGCAGCAGGCCCGGCTCCACCGGGAGCTGCTGGGCCAGCGCCGGATCGCGCTCGACGGCGATCGCCAGGCCGGCCTCGGTGACCGGCGCGCCGGTGCGCGGGTCGACCATGCCGGGGATCGCCGGCGAGCCGTTCAGCTCGTTGGTCAGGATCACCGACATGATCGCCGCACCGACGGCGCCGGCCACCTGCTGGAGGATGTTCAGCAGGGTGGTGCCCCGGGCGACCTCGTGGTTGGTGAGCGTCTTCAGCGCCGAGGTCATGATCGGCATCATCGTGCCGCCCATGCCGAGCCCCATCACGAACAGCGCCCCGCACAGCAGCAGGTACGACGTGTCGGTGCCGACCTGGGTGAAGGCGAAGAAACCGGCCGCCATCAGGGCGATGGCGAAGGGTACGGTCCGGCCGACCGGGATCTTGTCGGCGAGCATCCCGGCGATCGGCATGGTGACCATCGCGCCGATGCCCTGCGGGGCCATCAGCAGGCCGGCGTCGAGCGTCGACTCACCGCGTACCTGGAGGAAGTAGCTCGGGAAGAGCAGGCCGGCGCCCATGAACGCGACCGTGAAGACGGCCAGCGTCACCGACGCCACGGTGAGGTTGCGGCTGCGCAGCAGGCGCAGGTCGAGCAGCGGGTGCTTCGGCGTGAACGAGTAGAGCACGAAGCCGACGACCAGCAGCCCGCCGACGAGCATCGGCAGCCAGACCTTGGTGTCGACGAAGGTACCGGTCTCGGGCAGCGTGGAGACGCCGTACAGGAAGAGGGCCAGGCCCGGGGAGAGCATCAGCATGCCGACGAAGTCGAACGACTCGGACGGCTCCGGGGCGTCCTTCGGCAGCGCCTTCTGCGCGTAGACCAGCGAGACGACGCCGATCGGCAGGTTGATCAGGAAGATCCAGTGCCAGCTCGCGATGTCGATCAGCCAGCCGCCGAGGATCGGGCCGCCGATCGGGCCCAGCAGCATCGGGATGCCCAGGACGGCCATCAACCGGCCGATCCGCTCCGGGCCGGCCGCCCGGGTCATGATGGTCATGCCGAGCGGCATCAGCATGCCGCCGCCGAGCCCCTGCAACACCCGGTACGTGATGAGCTGGCCGATCGAGTCGGCGGTGGCGCAGAGGCCGGAGCCGAGGGTGAAGAGCACCAGCGCGGCCATGTAGAGCCGTTTCGTGCCGAACCGGTCCGCCGCCCAGCCGGTCAGCGGGATCACCGTGGCCAGGGCCAACGTGTAACCGGTCATCGTCCAGGCGACCTGGGCGTACGAGGCGTCGAAGTCGGACTGGAAGGTGGGCAGCGCCACGCTGACCACGGTCACGTCGAGGATCGACATGATCGCGCCGAGGACGACGACCCCGGCGACCTTGAGTACGGCAGCGTCGAGCCGATCCGACACTGCCACGGGTTGACTGCTCACGGAATCTCCTGATCAGGCGACGGGAAACGCCGCTGGGCCGCGCACCACACCGTGCGCGGCTGCCCGTTTCCTGTTCGGTCGTCGGCCCCGTTCCGCCGGGGCGCCGGCCCCCACGGCCCCACGGCCACCCGACACGATCCCACGAGGGGGTGACACCCGGCTGGCGTTTTCCGCCGGGCGGAAAGACATTTAACGTGCTCGTAGCCGATGCGTCCGGCGGCGCCGTGACCAAGGGCACGCCACGAGGGACGGGTATCCGACGACGGGCCGCCCCGCGACCGGCGGTGGACCACCGGCCCGAACCGGGTCTTCACCTCTCCCCGCTAGGGTCGGAGGCCATGCGGACCAAGCAGGAGCTGAGCGCGGCGATCCGGCGGCACCGACGGGCGGCACTGGTCATCAACGCCCGGTCCCGGCGCGGTCGCCGGCTCTACGAGCAGGCCCGGTCACGGCTGCTGGCGGCCAGTTTCGACCTGCTCGGCACGTACCCGGTGGACCGGCCGGGCGAGCTGGAACGCAGCCTCGCCGCAGCGGTCGACCTGGGGCCGGACCTCCTGGTCGCGGGCGGTGGCGACGGTACGCTCAGCGCCGCCGCCCGGCTGCTCGCCCACGCCGACATGGCGTTGGGCCTGCTGCCGCTGGGCACCACCAACAACTTCGCCCGGACCGTCGGGGTGCCGATCGACCTGGACGGGGCGGTCGACGTGCTCACCCACGGGAAGGTCATCGATGTCGACCTGGGGCTCGCCGGTGACATGCCGTTCGCCAACCACGTCGGCATCGGGCTCTCCGCCGACATCATGCGGCACACCCCGCACCGGCTGAAGCGGGCCACCGGGCGGCTGGCGTACCCGGCGACCGCCCTGGCCCTGCTGTCCCGGCACCGCCCGATGCGGGCCACCGTGCGCGCGGCCGGTCAGGAGTACGAGTTCGTCACCCACCAGCTCTTCGTGGCCAACGGCGGGTTCCAGGCCGGGCGGCCGATCACCGCCGACGCCGACGCCGACGACCGGCTGCTGGTCGCGTACCCGGTGGGTGGCCCGACCCGGCGTGGCCTGCTCCGGGAGACGGCGCGCAACGCGGTGACCGGCCACCGGCGCACCCTCGGCGACGATCCGTTCCTGGCCGTCGGCGAGCTGTGGGTGGAGACCGACCGACCGGCGCGGGTCGAGGTGGACGGCGAGTTGTGCGGTCGCACGCCGATCCGGATCGGCCTGGACGCCAACGCCCTGCGGGTGATGGCCGCCGCCGACAGCCCCGACCGCTGACCGCCCCCGCCCGACCGGGACGGCCCGCCCGACACGGTCTGCGGCCCGCCCGGCACGGTCTGCGGCCCGCCCGGCACGGTGGCCGGCTCACCCAGCGGGGTCGGCCGGGAACCGTCGGTGCCGGCACGGCGTCCAAGCAGGGGTGAACACGGGGATCGGAGGACAGGATGCGACCCAGCGCACGGATCGTGGGCGTGCTGGCCGTGTTGGGGCTGCTGCTCACCGGCTGCCTCAGCACGGATGGTGGCGAGGACACGCCCGGTGACGCGCCGCCCGGCGGCCCGGTCGGGTGGGCGGTCGGCGAGCCGACCGGGCTGATCGGGTCGTGGACCGTGGCCGGGGTCGAGGGGGCTGCCGGCAGCGTCCTGCGGCTCGCCCCGGACGGCCTGACGCTCGTCGCGGACTGCGTCCGGCGCGGCCAGTGGCGGGCGCACCCGGACGGGCTCTTCGTCGCGTACCTCAGCAGCCTCGACGGCGACCGGGGCTGCACCGGCGCGGATCCGGTCACCCCCGGGTGGCTGTCCCGGGCCACCGGCTTCCGCAGCGACGGCGACGCCCGGGTCCTCGTCGACGAGCAGGAGCAGGTGGTGGCCCGGCTCCAGCCCGGTGCCCGGCCCACCGCCGGGCCGTACCTCCCCCCGGCCGACACCGAGCCGCCGGTGGTGACCGACGAGGCGCGGCGGCGACTGGACCCGGCCGCCCGGCTTCCGGGGACGCTCGTCGTACCCGGCCGGGACGGCGTGCTGGGCCGGTGGGTGCCGGCCAGCGGGGCCCTGGGTGGCCCCCGGGCGGCGTACGTCGAGCTGCGCGCCGATGGTGAGTGGCGCGGCTCGGACGGCTGCAACGGCCAGGCCGGCCGCTGGGTGCTCGGGCCGGCGGGCGCGTTCCTCGCCGTCACCGGGCCGACCACCCTGATCGGCTGCGCGAACGTGCCGGTGGCGAGCTGGCTCGACGACGCCCGGCGGGTCGGCCTGGCCGACGGGGTGCTGGTCCTGGTCGACGGCCAGGGCACCGAGACGGCCCGGCTGACCCGCGCCGGCTGACCCGCCGTGCCCGACCGGTCGGCGTGACGCGTCCGACCGGTCGACCCGGCGCGCCCCGCCGCACCGTGCCGGCCGGTCCCCCAGGTGTTGGTGTCCCGCTCTCCGGATCGACGGGTTTGACCTCAACCGCGGTTGAGCGCCTAGCGTCGGCCGGGTCACCCTCCGTCACGCCTGGGGAGCAGCGATGAGCAGCGCACCGTCCCACCCGCCGCAGCGGCCCGATTCGCCGACGATGCGGCGCACCGACGCCTGGCCGGATCCGGCCCGGCCGGATGCCGGAATGATCCTCGCCAGTGTCTGGCGGGTGGGCACCCCGCAGCGGCAACAGGCTGCGGTGGACGCGATCGTCGAGGCGTACGCCGACCGGCCGGGGCCGGCCGGGCTGCTGTCGTACAGCGTCTTCCCGGGCACCGACGGGGACACCCTCCGGCACTACACCCTCTGGCGGGACGAGGCCGCGTACCACGCGTTCGTCGCCGACAGCCGACAGCAGCGGGTGGACCACATCGACGCGGCGGTACCGGGCATCGAACGGCTGGAGCTGATCCGGTACCGGCTCTACCAGGGTCGGCGGGCACAGCCGGCGCCCCGGCCCGGCGCGCTGGTCACGGTGCGGGTCCAGACCGAGGACGAGACCCACGCGCGGGCCTGGGTGGACGCCGTGCTCGCCGCCCTCGACGCCAGCGACCCGGCGGCGGGTGGCATCGGCGGCTTCTTCCACGTCAGCACGGACGGCACCCAGGTGCTCAACTACGCCGAGTGGAGTTCCGTCGAGGCGCACGCCGCCGCGCTGGCGGCCGGCGGGGGCAGCGTCGGGCGGGGGCCGCTCTGGGACCGGGTCCAGCGCATGGCCGGGGTACGCCTCCTCGGCGTGGACCGGTTCCACCTGGCCGCCACCTTCGAGCCCGACCGCTCCGACCTGGGATGACCCTGGACGACCCGGGGTACCGTCGGCGCCATGTCGTCGCGAGGAGTGCC
Source organism: Micromonospora fluostatini (assembly GCF_050410825.1). Classification (NCBI taxonomy): domain Bacteria; kingdom Bacillati; phylum Actinomycetota; class Actinomycetes; order Micromonosporales; family Micromonosporaceae; genus Micromonospora; species Micromonospora fluostatini. The sequence continues at coordinate 6,281,299 of NZ_CP191251.1, read as the reverse complement.
GCCGAGCAGGTCACAGGCCGTGCTGATGGTGGTGGTGGCCACCGTGATGCTGATCGCCGGCGGCGTCAACCTGCTCGACAACGGCTTCTCGACCTTCGGCCTGCTCTGGTTGCTGATCGTCGGCTTCGTCGGCGCGCGGGCGCTGCGCGGACTGCGCAGGGTGCGCCACCATCTCGACGACCGACCGTCCACGATCGAGGAGGTCGGCGGGGCCCGGATCACCAGCCCAATCGAGGAGGTGGGCTGGGCCGCTCGGATCCGGCGGCTCCGCGAGTCGGCCACCGGACTCCGGGAGTCGGCGGGGCGGTTCCGCGAGTCGGCCGGAGGGTTCCGGGGCACCGACCCGAGCCCCCGGATCGCCGATCACCTCGACCACAGGGTCGCCGATCACGGGCCCGTCGACCACCGGTCCGTCGACACGCGCTCGGGGCACGACGACCGGCCGGGGTACGACCACGGGTGGCCGATGCGGCGACGGTCCGGGCCGCCGAGCCGGACCGGCGCGGTGATCGGGGCCCTCGTGGGGCTCGGCGTGATCGCGTTCGGGTTGAACTTCTTCCTGCACTCCGAGTGGGTCGCGTTCCTCGGACTCGGCGAGCGGATGGGCTGGTTCCCGTACGCCTGGGCCGGGCTCGGCGGAGCGATCATCCTGACGGACCTCTACTCGGCCTTCTTCCGCCGGAACCCGAACCGGGACCGCTGACCCGCCCCCGGCCACGGCCCGGACGCGCCTTCGGCGCCGACCCCCGGGACCGGGGCCGGCGCCGAAGAGCGGGCACCTCAGCAGTTCCTGTAGCTGCTGACCTTGCCCCAGGAGCAGGAGTCGATCAGCTTCCCGGAGGAGTTGCGCAGGTACGCGGTGTCCCCGGTGTTGTTCCAGATGTGCCAGCCGGAACCCCAGTACCGCTTGGTCGAGGTGTTCGTGCCCTTCCCGCTGTGCAGGTAGAGGCTGGCCTTGGGCTTCAGCTTGACGTCACCGAACTTGTAAACGTGGTTGGCCTTGTCCCGGACCGTCCAGGACTTCAGGCTGATGGTGCTGGAGCGCCGGTTGGTCAGCTTGACGTACTCACCGTTCACGCTCTTGTTCGCCCGGGTGTCGGAGCCCGGCGCGTTGACGTACACCCTGGTGATCTCGATGGCCGGCGGGGCGGCCTGGGCCGGTCCGGCGGCGGCCACCGCCGCCCCGATCCCGACGGCGGTGGCCAGGGCGAAGCCCAGCAACTTCCTCACGCGATTCCCCCACGGATGATGAATGACGACCGGCCACTGCCCGGCCGGTCCGCCCCACGCCCGAGGCGTGGGCGACTGAGGTTACCGACGTGTGTCGTCTCTTGTGGACCGTGCCGGGCCCGCGTCGGCAACTGGACCTGCCGGGCTGAGCAGGAGATCACCGAACGTCGAGCCGGCCGGCACGAACGGTCGGCGACCCGCCGCCGTGCAGATCGCCGCACCGACGGTTCAGCGCCCGGCCCCGACCGGCCGGCCGCCGCCGGCCCGGCCCCGGACGGACCAGCCGCGACCAGCCCGGCCGCCCGTCCACAGCCTGTGGATGGAACATGTGTACGACGGGAGGTGACCGCCCGGCGCTGAGTACCCTTGACCTGGCCCGGCACCCCCGCCGGGCGCCCCTCTACCTGGAACGACGTGCGATTGGATCACAACCGGGTCATCCGTGACGTCACGGTCCGCCTGCCGATGGCGTCGACCGCCGTCGAGGCGTGCCAGTGGACCGTCGACGCGCTCGCCCGGTACGCCCCGGCCACCATCTCCGTCCTGCTCCAGGTGCACGACCGGCTCCGCTGCATCGCGGCCACCGGCTCCTGGCACGTCTTCTCCACCGTGCCGCCGAAGGCCGGCATCGTCGGCCGGGTCTACGCCTCCGGGGTCGGGGCCACCGTCGCGCAGGTCGCCGACGACCCCGACTACCTGCCGCTGCGCCCGGACGTGACGGCCGAGATCTGCGTACCGGTGCTCGACCCGGCGGGCCGGCCGATCGGCGTGCTCGACCTCCAGTGGTCGGACCCGGTGGAGCTGGGCCCGTGGCGGGAGACCGCCGAGCGGCTGGCCAACCGGCTCGGCGCCCGGATCGTGGCCCTCGGCGGCCCACCGGCGGAGAGCCGCAGCGAGAAGCTGCTCCGGCACGCCGCCGCGATGACCGCCGCGCAGACCGACTGGGAGCTGATGACCGCGGCGATCGGCGCGGCCCGGGACGTCTCCACCCTCGCCGCGGCCGTCCTGGTCCTCGGCGGCCGGGACGGACCCCGGCTCGGCGCGCCCACCCGCACCCCGGGCGAGCTGGAGCACCGCCTCCGCGCCGAGCTGGCCGAGGCGGGTACGCCGGCGCTCGGCCGGATGATCGGTCGGGCGCACCGTCACGGCGCGGCGTACACGCTGGGCGAGGCGGGGCACCCGCCGACCGTGGACTACGCACCGCTGGCCCGCGCCGGGGTACGCACCCTGGTCGTGGTGCCGGTCGGTTCGCCGGACACCGGTGGCGTACTGCTGGTCGCCGACGAGCGGCTGCTCAGCCCCGACCCCACCACGGTCAGCCTGATGGAGCTGCTCGCCGGGCAGGCGTGGACCTGCCTGGACCGGCTCCGTACCCTGGCCCAACTCTCCGAGCAGGCCAACTCCGACCCGCTGACCGGGCTGCGGCACACCGGCCCGTTCGGCCAACGGATCGCCACCGCCACCCCGGGCCGTACCGCCCTGCTGGCGATCGACGTGGACGGCTTCAAGAGCGTCAACGACACGTACGGCCACCAGGCCGGTGACCGACTGCTGGTCGGACTGGCCCGCGCCCTGCAGGAGGCACTGCGCCAGGGCGACGAGTTGTTCCGGGTCGGCGGCGACGAGTTCGTGGCGGTGATCGAGGTCAACCGCCCCGCCGAGGCGGTCCGGATCGGCGAACGGTTGGCCGAGGCGGCCCGCCGTACCGGTCAGACGATCAGCGTCGGGGTCGCGGTCGCCGAGCCCCGCGAGTCCCCCGAGGCCACGCTCCGCCGCGCCGACCAAGCCCTCTACACCGTCAAACGCACCGGCCGCGACGCCGTCCACCTCGCCCCGGCCACCTGAACCCCCTCGTCTCCGGCGGTCATCGACGGCGTCGGGGCGCCACCGTGGCCGGTGGCAGGTCAGCCGAGGGCACGTCGGGCGAGGCGAGGCCGTGCCACCTGCGGTGCAGGAGCATGTCCGCAACCCAGGATCCACACCGCGGGCAGGCCACCACGTCCTTCGGTCGACGCCCGGCGGGCAGCAGTTCACCGGCAGCCTTGTCGTCCTTCGTCAACGGGTTCACCTCGTTGACCGCGGACATCCAGAGCCGGTGCCAGGTGGTCTCGATCTCCTCCCGGGCGACCCCGAGCGCGAGCAGCAACTCGGTGAGGTTCTCCCACTTGGGCGGCGTCTTCGCGTTGAAGGTACGACTGATCGTCGAGGTGGAGATGGCGATGGCGGTGGTCCGGATGATGGTCCGGTACGACGGGTTGCCGGCCTGACGGTAGGCCAGCTTCAGCCGCCGCAGCAGCTCGTCGAGGTAGGGACTGGGACTTCCGCCGGTCGAGGGCACGGCACTGTCGCCGGCAGGTACGTCGGTCAGCACGGTCGGCATCGGGTCGCGCGCCGTTCTCGCCGGTGCCGGCCGCCGTCCGCCAGACGAACGGGCGGCCCGCACCGGCGAGAAGTCACCGGCGCTACACCCCCCACCGGGGGCGCGGGAAGCCGAGCAGCCGGGTGGCGACCTCACCGGCGAGCACGCCGGTGAGGCCGACGGCGACCACCACCTCGGTCAGCGACCGCCCGGTGTGGAGGAGCAGGCCCGCGCACGCCGCCACCGCCGCCGTCACCACCACCGTGGGCAGGGCCCCTGCCGTACCGACGATCCGTCGCGCCACCTCGCCCGAGAGCAGGACCAGCGCGGCGGCGGCGAACAGCGCCTGGTCCATCGGCAGACCTGCCGTGAGCAGCGCCGCCGACGCCGCGGTGACGATGATGACCACGATGACCCCGGGCAGCCAGGGCCGGGGCTGCCGCCGTGGCTCGTGCGGCCCGCATGTCACGGTCGGCCCGTTGTCGGGGCCGAGGGAGGGGAAAGCCTGCATTGTTCCTCTTCTTCTCGGGACAGCGACCGTCGTCGCGGTCACCACCGGTCGGGGCGAGAGCCGCCCCGTCTGTGCCGGCGAAGGGGATCCTTCGCTCGTCCTGCTGGTCCGGGCCTTCCAGGAAGGTCGGGGGATGTGTCAAGCGGTGGTTCCGTCCCAGCGGAACCACGTGTCGTTTCCTGGTTGCAGCCAGAAGCAGATCCGCGACACCCGACCATCATCAGGCACAGATGCCACCCGCGCAGCTACTGCACCAGAGTGAAACGTCGGGTGCGCCGCCGGGTACCGCAAGGGGTCGCCGTCAATGCCGCGCCCTCCACGAAACCGTACGTACGTCATGTTTCGTGGCGCTCACGGAAATGGCGAATTAAATGCTGTCGCAAATACGGAAACCCCCCGCTGCAACGGGGGGTCTCCAATGCGCGTCACTCCGAATTCACCCGGACCAGCAGGCAGCAACCCGGCGGCCTTCCCGACACGAGAAAGCCGTGCATCGCGCATCCGGCCGGACAACGGCCGAGTCGGCTACAGGTTCGCCGATAGCGACGGGTATCTCAACCACGCAGCACGTCCTGCAACGCTCTGAAACACATCGACGCACAGACGCGAGTCGGTGCAACTTCCACTCGCCTTCCACGTGGTTAATGACCCATATATAGGCATTCATCAGGAATGAATGGAAAGATTTTTCACGCAGAGCAATCACGTGAACACGCACACCGCGCATCCGGGCGGCCCGGCGGCACCCGAGCCCGACCACACCCGGCAAGCACGATCAGGGCCAAGGCCCTAGACTGCCCGTACGGGCCAAGCAATTAGCCCATAGGGGTTCCCGAACGCAGCGACAAAGACCAGCCGCCCGCCACCGAACGCAGACGTACCGCATAATTCTTGACGCTTTCGGTCGACCCGCATCGTCCATTCGGGCCACCCCGCGACGCCCTCTCATTTCCACCTCGGGCGGCGACCGAACGCGCGCCGGGAGCGGCCCGGGACCTCCATCGGCCGCTCGCCAGGAAGTGACGCATGTCTACGTGCACCCATCAGCCCCAGTCACCGGGCGAGTTGGCAGGGCGGCCACCCCACTCAACAATCGGCGTGTCTCGATGCAACAACTCATCGCGGCGATGCGCGTGGCGGCTCGGGACCCGCCGCCTACGATCAGGTTCGCGCGACACAATACGGAAACACATAATTGCGGCGACAAACAACGCTCGACCACCCCATGGGAAGTAACACTCATGGGATTTCCACACACACCCGCGTCCCTGCGCACCCGCATCCCCACGATCTTGCAGTTGCCGCCCAGGCAAAAGGCGCTTTCGGGACATAACCAGGGCGCAAAGTGCAAGATCGCGCGAGGGGCGGGGCGGGGCCCGGGGCGGGGGGCAGGAGAGAGCCGGGGGTCAGCGGGGGGTTAGTTCTTTGGCTACCAGTTCGGCGATCTGGGTGGTGTTGAGGGCGGCGCCCTTGCGCAGGTTGTCGCCGGTGATGAAGAAGTCGAGGGCGCGCGGGTCGTCCAGGGCGCGGCGGAGCCGCCCGACCCACGTCGGGTCGGTGCCGACGGCGTCGATCGGCATCGGAAACTCGCCGGTGGCGGGGTCGTCCACCATGATCACGCCGGGGGCGTTGCGGAGCACCTCGCGGGCCTCCTCGGCGTCGACCTCGGTGGCGAAGACGGCGTGCACCGCCACCGAGTGACCGGTCACCACCGGCACCCGGACGCAGGTGGCGGAGACCTTCAGGTCGGGCAGGCCGAGGATCTTGCGGGTCTCGTTGCGCAGGTCGACCTCGTCGGAGGACCAGCCGTCGTCGGCGAGACCGCCGGCCCAGGGCACCACGTTGAGCGCCAGCGGGGCGGGGAACGGGCCCAGTTCGTCGCCGACCGCCTGCCGGACGTCGCCGGGGCGGGAGCCGAGCATCCGGTCCCCGGCGACCTTGCCGAGTTGGGCGTGCAGGGCGTCCGCCCCGACCTGCCCGGCCCCGGACGCCGCCTGGTAGGACGCGAGGACCAGCTCACGCAGCCCGTACTCGCGGTGCAGCGGGGCGATCGCCACGATCATCGCGAGGGTGGTGCAGTTGCCGTTGGCGAGGATGCCCCGGGGCCGGTGGCGTACCTGGTCCGGGTTGACCTCGGGCACCACCAGCGGGACGTCCCGGTCCATCCGGAACGCGGCGGAGTTGTCCACCACCACCGCGCCCCGGGCGACGGCGATCGGGGCCCACTCGGCGGAGACCTCGTCCGGCACGTCGAACATCGCCACGTCGACGCCGTCGAAGGCCTCCGGGGTGAGGGCCTGGACGGTCAACTCCTCGCCCCGGCAGCGCACCCGCCGGCCGACCGAGCGTTCGGAGGCGAAGAGCCGGATCTCGCCCCACACGTTGCGGCGGGCGGAGAGCAGTTGGCACATCACGGTACCGACGGCACCGGTCGCCCCGACCACGGCCAGGGTGGGCAGCGCCCGCACCGTCGGTTACCGCCCGGTCCCCGCGTACACCACGGCCTCGGTGTCGCCGCCCAGGTCGAAGGCCTCGTGGATGGCGCGGACGGCCTTGTCGAGGTCGGTGTCCCGGCAGACCACGGAGACCCGGATCTCCGAGGTGGAGATCATCTCGATGTTCACCCCGGCGGTGCCGAGGGCGGCGAAGAAGCCGGCCGCGACGCCCGGGTGCGACCGCATCCCGGCGCCGATCAGCGACACCTTGCCGACGTGGTCGTCGTAGAGCAGGCCCTTGAACTTGACCTGCTCCTGGATCTTGCTCAGCGCGGCCATCGCGGTCGGGCCGTCGGCCTTGGGCAGGGTGAACGAGATGTCGGTGCGCCCGGTGCCCTCGGTCGACACGTTCTGCACGATCATGTCGATGTTGATCTCGGCACCGGCGACGGTGTCGAAGATCTGCGCGGCGGCGCCCGGCTCGTCCGGCACCCCGACGATTGTGATCTTCGCCTCGCTGCGGTCGTGGGCGACCCCGGTGATCAGTGCTTGCTCCACAGGAAGGTCCTCCATCGATCCGGTGACCATCGTGCCGGTGTTGGTCGAGTATGACGAACGGACGTGGATCGGCAACCCCGCCCGGCGCGCGTACTCCACGCTGCGCAGGTGCAGCACCTTCGCGCCGCAGGCCGCCAGTTCCAGCATCTCCTCGTAGGTGATGTGCTTGATGTGCCGGGCGTTGGGCACGATCCGCGGGTCGGCGGTGAAGACGCCGTCCACGTCGGTGTAGATCTCGCAGACGTCGGCGTGCAGCGCCGCGGCGAGCGCCACGGCGGTGGTGTCCGAGCCGCCCCGGCCCAGGGTGGTGACGTCCTTGGTGTCCTGCGAGACGCCCTGGAAGCCGGCGACGATGACCACCGCGCCCTCGTCCAGCGCGCCCTTGAGCCGCCCGGGCGTGACGTCGATGATCCGGGCCCGACCGTGCACCGAGGTGGTGATCACGCCGGCCTGCGAGCCGGTGAACGACCGCGCCTCGTACCCCAGGTTGTGGATGGCCATGGCGAGCAGCGCCATGGAGATCCGCTCCCCGGCGGTGAGCAGCATGTCCAGCTCGCGGCCGGGCGGCAGCGGGCTGACCTGGTTGGCCAGGTCGAGCAGCTCGTCGGTGGTGTCGCCCATGGCGGAGACCACCACCACGACGTCGTCACCGGCCTTGCGGGCGGCCACGATCCGCTCCGCCACCCGCTTGATCCGCTCCGCATTGGCGACGGAGGACCCGCCGTACTTCTGCACCACGAGTGCCACGACGGTGCTCTCCCTCCCAGCGTCCCTGAGCGTGCCGACGCCGCCGGGATGTGGGCCGGCGGCGTGGGTCGGACGCCATCAGGGTATCGGGCGGCCTGCGACGCCGGGTCGGGTGATCCCACCATCCGGCCCGGACAGCCGGCGGGCGGACCGCGTCCGGCCGGCGGAAACGCCGCGTCGACCGGGGAATCCACCGGGCGACGTGACCCGCGCGACACGCCGGGTCGTCGGGGCCGGGCCGGGGCCCACCCCGCCGGGGCCGGGCCGCAGAATGGGCCGGTGTCCGCCCGTCTGTCCCCGGTACGCCGGATGACCGGTCCGCTGGCCCTGGTGCTGTCGCTCGGGGTCGCCGGTTGCGCGTCCGACCGGCCACCGGCCCCACCGCCCCCCTCCCCGGTGCCGACCCCGCAGGGGTTGGACGCGGCCCGCGACGAGTTGGCCGCGTTGGCGGCGACGGCCCAGGACCGGCACCTCACCGCCCGGTACACGCTGCGCAGCCCGGGACTGCCGGACCGGGTGGTCGTGGTGACCAGCGCCGACGACGGCACCTGGCGGGTGGACGTCGCCGGCGGGGCGCTGGGCGGCACCGTGGACGTCTCGCTCACCGCCACCACGGACGGGCTGTACCAGTGCGTCCTGCCGTCGGCCGGGCGGGCGGCGGGCTGCGTCCGCCTCGGCGACCGGGACGGCACCGTGCCGTACCGGCTCGATCCCCGGGTGCAGCACCCGTTCACCGACTGGCTGGCGGTGCTCACCGACCGGCGGGCACCGCTGGCGGTCTCACCGGCGCGGCCACCGGACGGGGCCGCCGGGGCGAGCGGCGCGTGCTTCTCGGTCGAGTCGACCACGGCGGCCCTGACCCCGCCGCTCGACGTGGGGATCTACTGCTACGACCGGGACGGGACGCTCACCGCGGTTCGGACCGCCACCGGCACGTTGACGCTGGCCGGCCCGCCCGGCCCGGCGCCCGCCACGGTGCAGTTGGCCGGCCCGGTCATCGACGGGGAGCCGCTGGCGGTGGCGGGACCGGAGGCGGGCTCGACGGTCACCCCCGTGCTCGGGGGCGCGGGAACGTCCTGACCCTTCTGGGCGTTACGGGTGGTTTTCTTCACATCCGCCCTGCCCGTTTTGCGCCTGAAATGCGGCATAGGGGAGGCTCGGTGGCATGGTCGACCTCACACCGCTGCTCGCCGTCCGCTGGAGCCCCCGGGCGTTCGACCCGGTGGCGGAACTCTCCGGCGCCGAGGTCTCCTCGCTGCTGGAGGCCGCCCGCTGGGCCCCGTCCCACGGGAACGCGCAGCCCTGGCGGTTCGCGGTGGGGCGGCGCGACGACGAGACGTGCAAACGGATCCTCGCCAACCTGCCCGCCCGGGACCAGCGGTGGGCCCGGCACGCCGCCGTGCTGCTGCTCGCCGCCCACCTCACCGACCCGCCGGCCGGCCCGTACGACCTCGGGCAGGCGGTGGCCCACCTGACCGTGCAGGCGACCGCGCTCGGGCTCTACGTCCACCAACTCGTCGACGTCGACCACGCCGGGCTGGTCGCCGACCTGGACCTGCCGGACGGGGTACGCCCGCACGCGGTGGTGGCGGTCGGCCGGCTGGGTGACCCGTTCAGCCTCCCCGAGGACCTGCTCCGCCGGGAGACGGCGCTGCGCCACCGGCGCCCCCTCGACGACCTCCTGCTGTGCTGAGCTGCCGGACCACCGCACCGAAGCCGCCGAATGGGACATGCGTCCCAAATTCCGGACCGGGCTACCGGAGCCCACCCTGATCACGTAGGGTCACGACTGTCATGTGGCAGGCGAGCCTCCTTCTTCGTTGCCGCGGCGAGGCCTCACCGGCCGGCACCTCGTCGCGGAGTTGACGCGCGCCGACCAGCCGATCCGTCCTCGCGGGGCCGCCCAGGTCCCCGCCCTCGGCACCCGTGCCGAACCACCGACGCTGACGTCACATGATCTTCACCAGGAGCGTTCCACCATGGCTCAATCCGCCGGCCGCGCCGACACCGATCCGATCGCCGCGCACACCGACACCGATCCGATCGCCCGGCAGCGCCCCAGCCGGATGCCGTACACCCGGTACCAGCCGTACCACCAGCAGTTCCGGATCGACCTGCCGGACCGGCAGTGGCCGACCCGGCGCACGGAGGTCGCGCCCCGCTGGTGCGCGGTCGACCTGCGCGACGGCAACCAGGCCCTGATCGACCCGATGTCCCCCGAGCGCAAGCGCCGGATGTTCCAGCTTCTGGTGCAGATGGGGTACAAGGAGATCGAGGTCGGGTTCCCGTCGGCCAGCCAGACCGACTTCGACTTCGTCCGGCAGCTCATCGAGCAGGACCTGATCCCCGAAGACGTCACCATCCAGGTGCTCACCCAGTGCCGCGAGCACCTGATCGAACGCACCTTCGAGTCGCTGCGCGGCGCGCGCCGGGCGATCGTGCACTTCTACAACTCCACCTCCACGCTCCAGCGGCGGGTGGTCTTCGGCCTGGACCGCGACGGCATCACCGACATCGCCACCACCGGGGCCCGGCTGTGCCAGAAGTACGCCGAGATCCACACCCCGGACACCGAGATCCACTACGAGTACTCCCCCGAGTCGTACACCGGCACCGAACTGGAGTACGCGCTGGAGGTCTGCGCCAAGGTCATCGAGGTCATCGACCCCACCCCGGACCGCAAGCTGATCATCAACCTGCCGGCCACCGTCGAGATGGCCACCCCGAACGTGTACGCCGACTCGATCGAGTGGATGCACCGGCACCTGCCCCGGCGGGAGAGCCTGGTGCTGAGCCTGCACCCGCACAACGACCGGGGCACCGGCGTGGCCGCCGCCGAGCTGGGCCTGCTGGCCGGCGCGGACCGGATCGAGGGCTGCCTGTTCGGCAACGGCGAGCGCACCGGCAACGTCGACCTGGTCACCCTCGGGCTGAACCTGTTCTCCCAGGGCGTCGACCCGCAGATCGACTTCTCCGACATCGACGAGATCAAGCGGGCCGTCGAGTACTGCAACCAGCTCCCCGTGCACGAGCGGCACCCGTACGCCGGTGACCTGGTCTACACCGCCTTCTCCGGCTCCCACCAGGACGCCATCAACAAGGGCTTCGCCGCGCTGAACGCCGACGCGGCGGCGGCCGGCACCCCGGTCGACGACGTCACCTGGGCGGTGCCGTACCTGCCGATCGACCCGAAGGACCTGGGCCGCAGCTACGAGGCGGTGATCCGGGTCAACTCGCAGTCCGGCAAGGGCGGCGTCGCGTACATCATGAAGACCGAGCACCAGCTCGACCTGCCGCGCCGGCTCCAGATCGAGTTCTCCGGGGTGGTCCAGCAGGTCACCGACCACGCCGGTGGTGAGGTCGACCCGAACACCATGTGGGACATCTTCGCCCGCAACTACCTGGTCGACCACCAGGTCTCCCCCACCGTCGCGCTGGCCGACTACACCATCGGCACCGCCGACGGAAAGGTGGAGATCAGCGCCGAGGTCGGGGTGGGCGGCGAGCGCCGCTCGCTCACCGCCGTCGGCAACGGCCCGATCGACGCGTACGTCAACGCGCTCCAGGCGGTCGGCGTGGCGGTACGGGTGCTCGACTACCACGAGCACGCGCTCTCCTCCGGCGGGGACGCGCACGCCGCCGCGTACGTCGAGTGCGAGGTGGACGGCCGTACCGTCTGGGGCGTCGGCACCGACGCGAACATCGTCACCGCCTCGGTGAAGGCGGTCACCAGCGCCGTCAACCGCGCCCACGCCTGAGGTGCAAGGAAGGGCCCCCTCTTAACGCATACGGTAGAGAAGGGTTCCCCTCTCACCGCTGAGTGTTAAGAGGGGGCCCTTCCTTCGCGGTGGGGGGACGGTGAACGAGGAGGGCGGCCAGGGCGGCGCCGGCCAGGAGGAGGGCGGCGCACCAGAGCAAGGCTCCCCGGTAGGCGGTGGTCAGCTCGGCGCGCTGGTCGTACCCGGTGCCCCGCAGCCCGACCAGCAGCGGTAGCGCGGCCACCGCGAGCAGGCCCCCGGCGCGGGCGGCGGCGTTGTTGAACCCGCTCGCCACCCCCGCGTACCGGTCGGCCACGGCGGCGAGCACCGAGGCGGTCAGCGGCGCGACGACCAGCGTCAGCCCGGCTCCGAAGAGGGTCACCCCGGGCAGCACGTCCGTCCAGTACGAGGCGCCGGGCCCGACCGGGCGCAGCAGGAGCAGCCCGACCGCCGCGACCACCGGCCCGACGGTCAGCGGCAGCCGGGGGCCGATCCGCTGCGACAACGCCCCCGCCTTGGGCGAGCCGACCAGCAGCAGCACGGTCAGCGGCAGGGTCGACAGCCCGGTCAGCAGGGCCGACCAGCCCACCACGTTCTGCAGGTAGACGGCGAGGAAGAAGGTGAACCCGCCGAGCGCGGCGTACACCACCACGGTGAAGACGTTCAGCGCCGAGAAGAGCCGGCTGTGGAACAGCCCGGTGGGCAGCATCGCGGCGTCGCCCCGGCGCCGTTCCACCACCACGAAGGCTCCGGCGGCGAGGACGCCGACCAGTACCGACCCCAGGATCGCCCACGAGGCGAAGCCGCGGACCGGGGCGTCGATCAGCGCGTACGTCACGCCGCCCAGGGCCAGTGCGCCGAGCACCGCGCCGGTGACGTCGAACCGCCGGTGCCCGGCTCCCCGACCACCGGCCCGGGACACGTTCTCGTCCCGGCTCTCCGGCACCCAGCGCAGCGCGGCGAGGATCACGAGCACCGCCACCGGCAGGTTGATGAAGAAGATCCACCGCCAGGACAGCGAGTCGATCAGCCAGCCGCCGATCAGCGGGCCGAGGGCGGTGGAGACCCCGGCCAGCCCGGACCAGGCGCCGATCGCCTTCCCCCGGTCGTCGGGGTGGAAGCTGGCCTGGAGCACGGAGAGCGAGCCCGGGGTGAGCAACGCGCCCCCGGCCCCCTGGAGGAAGCGGGCGACGATGAGCCAGCCGGTGCCCTGGGCGAGGCCGCAGGCGACCGAGGCGACACTGAACGAGACCACCCCGAGCAGGAAGATCCGGCGCCGGCCGAACCGGTCGCCGAGGGCCCCGCCCAGCAGCACGAAGGCGGCGAGCACCAGCAGGTACCCGTTGATCGTCCACTGGAGATCGGCGACGGTCGCGCCGAGGTCCGCGCCGAGCCGGGGCAGCGCGACGTTGACGACGGTGCTGTCCAGGAAGACCATCCCGGAGGCGAGCACCGCCGCGAGCAGCGTGCCCCGGCCGGCGGGTTCGGCGAGGCGCAGCGCGGGCGCGGATCGGGTCATGGGTACCAATCTGGCCGGGCCGGGCGGCCCGACGACGGGAAACGCCGAAAGTACCCCACGTCGCGATCCGGCCACGCGGGACGGATCGCCAACTCCGGCGGCGAATCACACGCCGGGTACTGTGCGGGTTCGCCAGGAGCCCGGCAAGCTAAAGGGGTGTCGTCCGTGCCTTTCAGATCAGGATCCCGTGTGGTGGTGGCCGTCGCGGCGAGCGTGCTGCTCGCCCTGAGCGGCTGCGTCGAACTGGAGGAGCCGGGAGCCGGCCCGTCGACACCGGCCGGCGGTGGTGGCAACGCCACGACGATGCTCGGCGAGCTGACCGTGGCCAGCGCCGGTGCGATGAAGGGCTACAGCCGCAACCGGTTCCCGCACTGGCGCAAGACCGGCAAGAACTGCGACGTCCGGGACACCGTGCTCCAGCGCGACGGCAGCAACATCCAGCTCTCCGACTGCAACGTGGTCGGCGGTAGCTGGGAGAGCGTCTACGACGGCCGGAGCTTCACCGACCCCTCCCAGGTGGACATCGACCACATGGTCCCGTTGGCAAACGCGTGGCGTTCCGGGGCCGACGAGTGGGACGACTCGAAGCGCGGGGACTTCGCCAACGACCTGGACCGGCCGCAGTTGTTCGCGGTCTCCGCCAGTTCCAACCGGTCCAAGGGTGACCAGGATCCGTCCCAGTGGAAGCCGTCAAATCAGTCATACTGGTGCACGTACGCCGGGCACTGGATTGAGGTCAAGCACCACTGGGAACTCTCGGTGACCAGTGCGGAGAAGGACGCCTTGACCGACATGCTGAAGGGCTGCTGATGGGGGAACAGGCCACGACCGGTGCCGGGGGCGCGCCGGCACCGGACAAGATGCCGGACGCCGGTGGTGACGACGCGGCGGCGGCCACCGGCAGCGGCCAGGCGCCGACCGGCGGCCCGGCCGCCCCGGAGGGCTCCGCCGACGCCACCGGGCCGAGCCGGAGCACCGACATCGTGCCCGGCCCGGGTGGGGTGATGACCGACGAGGTCGGGGTGGTCACCGGCGAGCTGACCCTGCGCACCGAGTACGCCGACGGCCGGGTCACCGTCCGGGTGCAGTACAAGGACGCCGACGAGTGGTACGCGGTGACCGGCGGCAGCGCCCCGCTGGCCGACCCGGCCGCGCTGGACGCGGTGCACGCCGTGGCCGTCGGCCTGCTCGACCGCCCGGAGGGCTGACCGGCTCACGCCGGGGGCAGCGCCCGGAGGGCGGGGCGACTCCCCCGGCGGCCACAGCCGCCGGGGCCACGGCCGGTCCGGTCAGACGTACGAGCCTGGTTCGGTGGGGGCGGAGACCACGGACGGGTTTTCGCCCTCGCCCTCGGGGCGGGTGAGCTGGGGGCGGACGTCGTGCGGCCGGAGTTCGCCACTGGCGATCCGTTCCGCCCAGTGGCAGGCCACCCGGCTGTCGCCGATCTCGCGCAGCGCCGGCCGCTCGTCGGCGCAGCGGGTCGGCTGGGCCCACGGGCAGCGGGTGTGGAACCGGCAGCCGGACGGCGGGTTCGCCGGTGAGGGCAGGTCCCCGGCGAGCAGGATGCGCTCCCGGCGGTCCTCCACGTCCGGGTCCGGCACCGGCACCGCCGACATCAGCGCCCGGGTGTACGGGTGCAGCGGCTCGGTGTAGAGCCGGTCGCTCGGCGCCTCCTCGACCAGCGCGCCCAGGTACATCACGCCGACCGTGTCGGAGATGTGCCGGACCACGGCCAGGTCGTGCGCGATCACCAGGTAGGTCAGCCCGAGGCTGTCCTGGAGTTCGTCGAGCAGGTTCACCACCTGCGCCTGGATCGACACGTCCAGCGCGGAGACCGGCTCGTCGGCGACGATCAGGTCCGGCCCGAGCACCAGGGCGCGGGCGATGCCGATCCGCTGCCGCTGGCCGCCGGAGAACTCGTGCGGGTAGCGGGACAGCGCCCACCGGGGCAGCCCCACCTTGTCCAGGGTCTCGCCGATGATCCGGCGACGCTCGTCCCGGTTGCCGCCGATGCCGTGGGTGTGCAGGCCCTCGGTCAGGATCGACTCGACGTTCTGCCGGGGGTCCAGGCTCGACATCGGGTCCTGGAAGATCATCTGCATCCGGCGTCGCATCGCGCGCAGCTTCCCGGCCGGCAGGCGGGTCAGGTCGGTGCCGTCGAAGGTGACCTCACCGCTGGTGGGCGGGGTGAGCTGGAGCAGGGCCCGGCCGAGCGTGGACTTGCCGCAGCCGGACTCGCCGACCAGGCCGTACGTCCGGCCCCGGACGATGGTCAGGTCGACCCCGTCGACGGCCTTCACGTGCCCGACCGTCCGGTCGAAGAGCACCCCCCGCTTGATCGGGAAGTGCACCTTCAGGTCGCGTACCTCGACGAGGACGTCGGTCCCGGTCACGGCTTCTCCTCCTCGCGCGGGGCGGGCACCGCGCCCGCCGACGCCGCCGGCTGCGGGGTGGTGGCCGCCGGGGCGGTGCCGGCCGTCTCGGCGGCGGCGGACCCGGCCTGAGCGGCGGCGACGGTCGTGCCGGCGGACCCGGCCGCGGCGGCGGGGGTGGTGGTGCCGCCGGCCGGGGCCGGATTGACGCAGCGGTAGGCGCGTCCGTCGTGGGTGGGCACCATCTCCGGCGGCGCGCCCACGCAGTCGTCGATCCGGTTGACGCAGCGCGGGGCGAAGGCGCACCCGTCCGGCCAGGGCAGCAGGTCCCGGACCGAGCCCGGGATGGGGACGAGCCGCTCGCCCCGCCCGGCGTCCAGGCGGGGCACCGAGCCGAGCAGCCCCACCGTGTACGGGTGCCGGGGCTCGCGGAACAGCGGCCGGCGACGGGCCGTCTCCACCACCCGCCCGCCGTAGAGCACGTTGATGGTGTCGCACATCCCGGCGACCACCCCGAGATCGTGCGTGATCATGACCAGCGCGGTGCCCGAGTCGCGGACCAGGTCCTTGAGCAGTTCCAGGATCTGCGCCTGGATCGTCACGTCCAGCGCGGTGGTCGGCTCGTCGGCGATCAGCAGCCGGGGCTGGCAGGCGACCGCCATGGCGATCAGGGCGCGCTGCCGCATCCCGCCGGAGAGCTGGTGCGGGTACTCCTTGAGGCGGCGACGCGGGTCCGGGATGCCGACCCGGTCGAGCAGGGCGGCGGCCTCCTTCGCGGCGGCCTCGCCCTTCATCCCCCGGTGCCGGCGCAGCACCTCGGTCACCTGCAACCCGATCGGCACGACCGGGTTCAGCGAGGAGAGCGGATCCTGGAAGATCATCGCCACGTCCCGGCCCCGGATGTCCCGCCGGGAGCGGTCGTCGAGCCGCAGCAGGTCGGTGCCGTCGAAGACGGCCCGGCCGCCGACGGTCAGCCCGGGTTGCCTCGGCAGCAGGCCCATGATGGCCAGGGAGGTCACGCTCTTGCCGCAGCCGGACTCCCCGACCAGGCCGACCACCTCGCCGGCGTCGACCGAGAAGGACACCCCGTCGACCGCGCGCACCACGCGCTGGCCGCGCCGGGCGAACGTGACGGCGAGGTCGTCCACTTCGAGCAGTGCCATCATCGGCCTTTCGTTCGCGACTGCGGGGCCGGCCCGGTCGGCCGGCCCGTCCGGTACCGGGGGTACATCGGCACCGGCCTACTTCCGCAGCTTCGGGTCGAGCGCCTCACGCATCGCCTCGCCGAGCAGCGTGAAGCCGAGCGCGGTGATGATGATGCCCACCGCCGGGTAGATCGCCAGTCCGGGTCGGATGCCCAGGTACGGCTGCGCGTCGGCGAGCATCACCCCCCACTCCGGTACCCGTGAGTCGGGGTTGCCGAGGCCGAGGAAGGAGAGCGCGGCGGCCTCGATGATCGCGGTGGCCAGGGTCAGCGTGGCCTGCACGATCACCGGGGCGAGCGAGTTGGGCACCACGTGGGTGAGGGCGATCTTCGACTTGCGGACGCCCAGCGAGGTGGCCGCCAGCACGTAGTCGCTGTTCGACTGGGCGATCATCGACCCGCGCAGCAACCGGGCGAAGACCGGCACCGAGACCACGCCGACCGCGATCATCACGGTGGTCAGGCTGGCCCCGAGCAGGGCCGCGATGCTCACCGCCAGCAGCAGGCTGGGCAGCGCCAGCAGCATGTCGACGAAGCGCATGAGGGTGCTGTCGATCCAGCGCCCCCACCGGCCGCCCAGCCCGGCGGCGGCACCGGCGACGCCGCCGATCACCGCGCCGACGGCCAACCCGATCAGGGTGGAGACCACCCCGACCAGCAGGGTCTGCCGGGCCCCGACGACCATCCGGCTGAACACGTCGCGGCCCTGGTGGTCGAAGCCGAGCCAGTGCTCGCCGGAGGGGCCGGGGATGATGCCCTGGCCGGAGCGGACCAGCCCCTCCCGGATGCCGATCGAGTCCGTCGGCCCGTACGGCACGAAGAACGGCCCGACCAGCGCGACCAGTACGAAGATCACCAGGATCACCGCGCCGACGATCGCGGCCGGGTTGCGCCGCAGCCGGCGGAACGCCTCCTGCCAGAGGCTCACCCCGCGCTCGTCGTCACGGACGGCCGCCAGTTCGGCGAGCCGGTCGATCTTCTCGCCCTTGCGGCCCAGGTTGACGGTCACCGCACCCTCACCCTCGGGTCGATCAGGCTGTACGAGAGGTCCACGATCAGGTTCACCAGCACGTACACCACGGCGATGATCAGGATGAAGCCCATCAGGACCGGGTAGTCACGCTGGCTGATCGAGTCGGCGACGAAGGCCCCGATGCCGCTGAACGCGAAGACGGTCTCGGTGAGCACCGCGCCGGAGAGCAGGCCACCGGTGAGCAGGCCGATCGAGGTGACCACCGGCAGCATCGCGTTGCGCAGCACGTGCCGGCGGCGCACCGTGTTCTCGGTGAGGCCCTTGGCCTCGGCGGTGCGGACGAAGTCCTCGTTGAGCACCTCGAGCACGCTGGCCCGGGTGATCCGGACGATGATCGCCAGCGGGATGCTGGCCAGGGCGAGGCCCGGCAGGACCAGGTGCCAGACCGCGTCGGCGGCGGCGTCCCACTCCCGGGTCATCAGCCCGTCGAGGACGAAGAAGTTGGTGACCCGGGTCGCGCCGATCGTCGGGTCCTGCCGGCCGCTGGCCGGGAACCAGCCGAGGTTCTCCGCGAAGATCGCCTTGAGCACGTACGCCAGGAAGAAGACCGGGATGCAGATGCCGATCAGCGAGCCGCCCACCGACAGGTGGTCCAGCATCCGGCCCCGCTTGCGCGCGGCCAGGTAGCCCAGCGGGATACCGACGCCGATCGCGATGATCATGCCGGTCACGGTCAGCTCGACGGTGCCGGGGAACCGCTCCAGGAACTCGGTGGTGACCGCCCGCTTGGTCGACGTGGAGGTGCCGAGGTCCAGTTGCAGCATCCGGCGCACGAAGCGCCCGTACTGGACCAGGATCGGCTCGTCGAGGCCGAGGTTGCGGCGGATCTCGGCGCGCATCTCCGGCGTGCCCCGCTCGCCGAGGATCGCCGTCTCGGGACCGCCGGGCAGCCGGCGAAGCCAGATGAAGAGCAGGATGGAGAGCCCGAACAGCGTCGGTATCAGCTGCAACAGGCGTCGGACGATGAACCGGAACACGGGCGGCCTCGGAAAGGGGTGCGGAGGGCGCGGGCGGGCGCCGTGGTGACAGCGCCCGCCCGCGTCCGTGCCTCAGGTCAGGACTTGAACTCGGCGGTGACGAACCGCTCGTCGGTCAGGGGGCTCGCCGTGACCCCCGTGACGTCCTTGCCGAGCACGATCGCCGGGGGCGAGTGCGAGATCGGCACACCGGGCAAAAAGTCCATGATGGACTTGTTCAGGCCCTTGTACTTCTCCACCCGGGCCGCCGGGTCGGCGGTCGAGTCGGCGTCCTTGAACTGCGCGAACAGCTCGGGGTTGTTGAAGCCCCACTCGTCCTTCTGCCGGTCGAAGAAGGTACCGATGAAGTTGTAGCCGTCGCCGTAGTCACCGGTCCAGCCCAGGAAGTGCAGGTCGTGGGCGTTACCGGAGGTGGTGGCGTTGAGGTAGTCCGGGCTCCACTTCAGCGGGATCGGCTCGATCTTGATGCCGACCGCCTGGAGGTCCGCCGAGAGCAGCTCGAAGAGGTCCTTCGGGTTCGGCATGTACGGCCGGGTGACCTCGGTCGGGTAGTGGAACCGCAGGGTCAGGTTCGCCGCGCCGGCCTCGGCCAGGAGCTGCTTGGCCTTCTCCGGGTTGTAGTCGTACTTGGTGACGTCGCCGTTCCAGCCCTCGACAGTGTCGGGGAAGAAGTTGACCGCGACCTGCCCGCCCGGGGGCAGCTTCGAGTCGACGAGCGCCTGCCGGTTCAGCGCGTGCGCGATCGCCTGGCGGACCTTGAGGTCGGCCAGCTTCGGGTTCCCCTTCTGGTTGATCGCCAGGTAGAGGATGTTGAACGCGGGGCGGGTGAGCATGTTGAAGCCCTCACCCTTGAGCGGCTCGACGTCCGCCGGGCCGACCAGGTCGTACCCCTGGATGTCGCCGGCGCGCAGCGCCTGCTTGCGCGCGTTCTCGTCCGAGATGGTCTTGAAGATGAGGGTCTTGAGCTTGGCCTTCTCGCCCCAGTAGTCCTCGTTGCGCTCGATGGTGAGCGTCTTGTTGGCGATGTCCCAGCCCTTGAACTTGAACGGACCGGTGCCGGTCGGGTGCTCCAGCGCGTACGTCGGGTACTTGATGTCCTCGGCGGTGCCGGTGACGTCGCTGGCCTTGTACTCCTCCAGCGCCTTCGGGCTGTGGATGGAGAACGAGGGCAGCATCAGCGCGGCCGGGATCTTGCTGGAGACCCGGGTGAAGGCCAGGTCGACAGTGGTCGGGTCCTTCACGATGCAGGACTTGAAGAGGCTCTCGCCCAGGTCGGGGCTCTCGTTCTCGGCGTAGCCGCCCATGACGTCCTGCCAGTAGGCGGTCACGTCGGGGCTCTGCATCAGACCCTTGGCGTTGTACCACCGGTTGAAGTTGACGCAGACGGCCTCGGCGTTGAAGTCGGTGCCGTCGTGGAACTTCACCCCGGAGCGGAGCTTGAAGGTCCACACCGTACCGGTCGAGTCGGGGGTCCAGGACTCGGCGAGGCCGGGGCTCGGCTTGGTGCCCCCCTCCTCCGCACGGAGCAGGGTCTCGAAGACCTGGCGGGCCACCCGCAGCGACTCGCCGTCGCTGGCCAGGCTGGGGTCGAGCACCTTCGGGTCTCCGGCGACGCCGAAGACGAGGGTGTCCTTCTTGCTACCGCCGGAGCCTTCTTCGCGGTCACTCTCGGCGCAGCCTGCTACCGCGAGGGCCGCGACCGCGACGGCCGCGATGGCGGCCTTCGGCCTGGTTGCACGCATGGTGCTTCACCTCGTCCTAAGGGGTACGGACAACGTGGTGACAGGGTGGTCACCGATGGCGGGAACCTTAGCCCTCGTTCGGACCGGCGGGAAACTCTTGCCAGACGGGTTGGTATCGGATCGTGTCTTTGTCCACACCAGACCGAAGAATCGCAAGCGAAAGCGGCAGCACGCCGAAAATTCGTCGGCTGCGATGCGAGATTGTTACGTCAAACGAACGGGCCAGTCCACCCGCTGTCAGATGCTCCGGCGCCCCTCGAAGGCCCGGCCGAGGGTGATCTCGTCGGCGTACTCCAGGTCGCCGCCGACCGGCAGGCCACTGGCCAGGCGGGTCACCGCGATCCCCATCGGCTTCACCATCAGGCCCAGGTACGTCGCCGTCGCCTCACCCTCCGTGTTCGGGTCGGTGGCCAGGATCAGCTCCCGTACCCCGCCCTGGCCGAGCCGGACCATCAGCTCCCGGACCCGCAGGTTGTCCGGGCCGATCCCCTCCAGCGGGTTGATCGCGCCACCGAGCACGTGGTACCGGCCACGGAACTCGCCGGTCCGCTCGATCGCCACCACGTCCTTCGGCTCCTCGACCACGCAGAGCACCTCGTCGCTGCGGCGCGGGTCGCGGCAGATCCGGCACCGCTCCGACTCGGCCACGTTGTAGCAGCTCGTGCAGAACCGCACCAGCTCCTTGACCTTGCGCAGCGCGCCGGCCAGCCGGTTGACGTCGGCCGGATCCGCCGACAGGACGTGGAAGGCGATCCGCTGGGCGCTCTTCGGGCCCACGCCCGGCAGCCGGCCCAGCTCGTCGATCAGGTCCTGGATGGCACCCTCGTACATCGGTCGGCTCAGAACCCGGGAATGCCCAGGCCGCCCATGCCGCCGGCGACCGGGCCCATCTTCTGCTCGGTCAGGTCCCGGGCGGCCTCGTTGGCGTTGCGGATCGCCGCGACGACCAGGTCCTCCAAGGTCTCCACGTCCTCCGGGTCCACCGCCTTCGGGTCGATCCGGATGCCCTTCAGCTCGCCGCTGCCGGAGACCGTGGCCGTCACCAGACCGCCGCCCGCGGTGCCGGTCAGCTCCGCCTCGGCCAGCTCGGCCTGGGCCTTCGCGAGCTGCTGCTGCATCTTCTGCGCCTGCTTGAGCATCTGCTGCATGTTCGGCTGTCCACCTGGGCGCACGGAGGGCTCCTTCTCGCACTCGTCTGTCGGCCGCGACCAGCCTAGCCGCTGCGCCCGCTCGCACCCGGTGCGGTGCTACCGGGCGTCGACCTCGTCGATCTTCTCGGCGCCGAACGCCTCCCGGAGCAGTTGCACCGCCTGCTCCTCGCTCGACTGGCGGGCGGCCCGCTCGTCGATCACGTCGTCCAGCGGCTCGTCCCCCGGGTCGAACCCCTCGTACGCCGCCGGCTGGCCGTTGGCCTGCGGCCGGCTCCCACCGCGTACCGGCCCGTCGAAGTCCGGGTCGTACGGTGGTTCCCCGGCCCAGTCGGCGTCGGCGGTCGGCCGGGCCGCGCCCTGGCCCGCCCGGGTCGCCGCCTGCCCCTGCCGGTTGCCGGCCGCAGCGGCAGCCGCCCGCGCCGCCGCGATGGCGCTGCTGACCGGCGCACCACCGGACCGCGCCGGGCCACCGTTCTCCCGGCCGCCGCCCGACTGGCCCGGGTTGCCGTGCTGGCCCGGGTTGCCCGGCCGGGCCGGGGCAGCGTGCTGGCCCGGGGCACCGTGCTGGCCCAGGTTGCCCGGCTGGCCCGCACCGCCCGGTTGCCGGGGGGTGCCGTTCGGCCCGGCATCGGCCGCCGGGCCGGGGGCCGCCCCGGGGGCGGCAGCCGAACCGGCCGCAGCGCCCCGACCGTTGCCACCGGGTTGCGCGGCCTCCGGCCAGTCGTCCGCCCCGCCCGGCCCCGGGTCCGCCGGGGCGGCCCCGCCGGGGCGGGCCGGCTCGGGCCACTCGTCGTCGGCGGCACCGCCGGTCGGCTCGGCGGGCGCGCTGCCCCCGGCCCCGCCGGCTGCCGGCCGGGCCGGCGTCCGGGCGGCGGGTGGTGCGGGTGGTGGTGCGGGGTTCGGCCGGGCCGGTGCGGTGGCGGCACGGAGGCCACCCCGTTCCCCGGCCACCTCGCACCGGATCTGCCACCGGCCACCCAACTCCTCGTAGAGCGCGTCGGCGACCACCTGGGCGTAGTCCGTCATCATCTTGGCCAGGACCGACGACTTGAGGGTCAGGACCAGAGTCTCCCCGTCCAGGTCGCGGACGACCGCGTCCAGCATCAGGGCAGCGATCCGGTTGTTGCTCCTGACGTTGCTCCGCTTGACCTTGGCCGCCACATCGTTCCAGACCCGGCGTACCGCGACCGCGTCGAGCGCGCCGGGCTGCTCCGTGCCGGGGCGGGGTGGGGCGGGGGTGGCCGGATCGGGCAGCACGGCCGACGGCGGCACCGCCGGACGGGTCGGGGCGACCGACGCCGGCTCCGACGCGGCAACGGCCGGCGCGGTGGCCGGGACACCGCCCGGGGCGGCACCGGACGGCACCGCACTGGACGGGGCAGCACCGGGCAGGGCGGCACCGCCCGGAGCGGCGGGGGCCGGACGGGCGGAGGCTGCGGCGGGACGGGCCCCTGCGGCGGCTGCGGCGGCCCGCGCGGCGGCCACCCCGGTCGGCCCACCGGCCGCCGCCGGCGGGCCGGCGGTCTCCGGGTCGGGCGCGGCGGCAGCCGCGGTCGGGGCGGGCGACTGCGGGCGTACCGCGGCGGTGGGGGCGACCGGCGCGGGGTCGGCGGCGACCGGACCACCCAGGGTGATCCGGCGTTCCATCCGCTCCAGGCGCTGGAGCAGGCCACCGATGGAGTCGTCGGCGCCGGGCAGCAGCATCCGCGCGCAGATCAGCTCCAGCAGGAGCCGGGGCGCGGTGGTGCCGCGCATCTCGACGAGGCCGTTGTGCACGATGTCGGCGCACCGGGACAGGGTGGCCGGACCGAGCCGCTGCGTCTGGGCGGTCATCCGCTCGATCTGGTCCGTCGGGCCGTCGATCAGGCCCTTCTCGGCGGCGTCCGGCACCTGCTGGAGGACGATCAGGTCCCGCAGCCGTTCCAGCAGGTCGGAGGCGAACCGGCGGGGATCGTGCCCGGCCTCGGCGACCCGGTCGACGGTGGCGTACGCGGCGGCGCCGTCCCCGGCGGCCAGCGCGTCGCACATCTCGTCGATCAGCGCCGAGTCGGTGACCCCGAGCAGCGCGGCGGCGCGGGCGTAGCTGACCCCCTCCGGGCCGGCCCCGGCGATCAACTGGTCGAGCACGGAGAGGCTGTCCCGGGCGCTTCCGCCGCCGGCCCGCACCACGAGCGGGAAGACCGCCGGGTCGACGGTGACCCCCTCGGCCTGGGTGAGCTGCTCCAGGTACGGCCGGAGCACCTTCGGCGGGATCAGCCGGAACGGGTAGTGGTGGGTCCGCGACTTGATCGTGCCGAGGACCTTCTCCGGCTCGGTGGTGGCGAAGATGAACTTGACGTACTCCGGCGGCTCCTCGACCAGCTTCAGCAGGGCGTTGAAGCCGGCCGACGAGACCATGTGCGCCTCGTCGATGACGTAGATCTTGAACCGGCTGTTGGCCGGCGCGAAGAACGCCTTCTCCCGCAGCTCCCGGGCGTCGTCGACACCACCGTGGCTGGCCGCGTCGATCTCGATGACGTCGATCGACCCGGCCCCGTCGCCGCCCAGGGCGCGGCAGGAGTCACACTGCCCGCACGGCTCCGGGGTGGGCCCCTGCGCGCAGTTGAGCGAGCGGGCCAGGATCCGGGCGCTGGAGGTCTTACCGCACCCGCGCGGACCGGAGAAGAGGTACGCGTGGTTGAGTCGCCCGCTGCGGAGCGCCTGCGACAGCGGCTCGGTGACATGCTCCTGGCCGATGACCTCGGCGAAGGTACGCGGCCGGTACTTGCGGTACAGCGCCAGTGCCACCCGATCCGCCTCCTCTCGACCGAGCCATTCTGCGCCGCTCCGCCCCGGCTGACCACCCACCCCGCCGCCGCGGGGTAAGGAAGGGCCCCTTGTTAACGCATACGGTAGAGAAGGGTCCCCTTCTCACACCCGAGGCCCGGAGGGCAGGGCGGCACGCAGGGCACCACCGGAGAAAAGAAAGGCCTCCCGTGCACCCGGCAGAGCTCGCTTATCCTTGCTGCCTTCCGGCCCTGGGGAGGTTCACGAGATACCGCCGCACGGGAGGTGCCCCCAACCCTACCCGACCCGTCGTGGATCTTCAGGGGGTGGTGGGCTGGCCCACCCGACGAAGACCTGTATCCTGGCTCGCGGAGGATTCGCCTAGAGGCCTAGGGCGCACGCTTGGAAAGCGTGTTGGGTTCACACCCTCACGAGTTCGAATCTCGTATCCTCCGCTCGCCGCATCGGCGCAAAGATGCACGTCAGGCCCGGTTTCTCAACCGGGCCTGACGATCTTTAGGGGACTGGCCGGGCACTCCTCTGCCACCGCAGCCCGGGCCGTCACCCCACGCACCCCGTCACATCACCCCGCCCCTGCGCCCGCCGACCAAGAACCCGACCCCACCGGGCCCCTCCGCGATCTTGCAGTTGACGCCCCAGCAAAAGGGGCATGTCGGAGTTACCGGGGGCCCAAAGTGCAAGATCGCGGGTAGTTGGGTTGTGGGGATCACCGAGCATCGCGTCCGGGCGTACCGGCTCACGCGCCGCGCCCGGTCAACCTCGCGTGACGAATCGCTCCCGGCGCGAAACGCCTGTCCGGGGGTCGGCACGTTCGGTGACACGGGCGTACCGTCCGATGTGTCGGTTCCGCCGGTCGAAGCGGGCGGCGGGCCGCTACCGGGACCGCTAGGGCCTGTGTCGAAGTCCGTCACAGCCACTCGCTGATGGCGGCGATCTGCACCGTGGCCTGGTAGCGGACGGCCAGCTTGTCGAAGCGGGTGGCGACGGCCCGGTGGCGTTTGAGCCGGTTGATGCCGCACTCCACAGCATGGCGCTGCTGGTAGATCACCGGGTCGAAGGCCGGGGGTCGGCCACCTTTGGATCCCTTGGCCCGTCGGTGGGCGTCCTGGTCGGCCTTGCTCGGGATGGTCGCGGCGATTCCGCGTCGGCGCAGGTAGGCCCGATTGGCCTTCGACGTGTACGCCTTGTCGGCCAGGACCCGGTCCGGTCGGGTCCTCGGCCGGCCGACGCCGAGGCGAGGGACGCGGATGGCGGCCAGGACCGGGATGAACTGCGGGCTGTCCCCACGCTGCCCGGCGGTCACCACGATCGACAGCGGCTTCTGTCCCTGCTCACACGCCAGGTGCAGCTTCGTGGTCAACCCACCGCGGGAGCGGCCCAGGGCGTGGTCGTCCGGCTCGACGCTGACACCCCCGGGCGTTTCGACCTGCAGATCCCCCTTTTCCGGGCCCCGGCCGCATGCTGATGGGCCCGAGCGCTGGTGGAATCCACCGACACGTCCCAGGTGATCCTGCCGGCCTCGTCGGCGAGGGCCTGCAACACGGTGAGGACCTGCTGCCAGGACCCATTGCGCTGCCACCGCCGGAACAGGGCATACACCGCCGACCAGGAGCCGTAGTGCGGTGGCACGTCCCGCCACGGGGAACCCACCCGGATCCGCCACCGGATCCCGTCGATCAACTGCCGCCTGGTCCATGACGACGGACGACCCGGCCGCTTCGGCACCGGCAGCAACGGCTCCAGCACCGCCCACTGCACGTCGGTCAGGTCGAACCGCCTCGTCACCGCTAAGGTGTCCACGAGGTCTCCGGTTTCCGGTTCTGCTTGGTCGCTGAACCATCTACCGGAGACCTCGCCGCGTCTCGACCTCCGACACGCCGAACGGTCACACCAGTTCAGGCGCCACCACTGACTTCGACACAGGCCCTAGCTGGGAAGAGGCGCAGCATGCCCGTCACCGACACCATCGGGGCCCGCATCCGGTACTGGCGCGTGTTCCGGGGCGGCATGAGTCAGGCCGTCCTTGCCGGCCTGGCCGGGGTCAGCCAGTCCTACATCTCGCAGGTCGAGTCCGGCCGCAAGACCATCGACCGCCGGTCCACCCTCGTCGACATCGCTGCCGCCCTGCAGGTCACCGTCGCCGACCTGCTCGGCCAGGGCAGCGAGCCGGGTGATCCGGCCCGGGACAGTGCCGCCGCATGGGTCCCGGCCATCTGGTCGGCCCTGATCGAGATCGAGGAGGGCGAACGCCGGCAGCCGGCTCGCACCCCGGAGGAGTTGGCGGCCGGCATCGCCCGCAGCGACCAGCTCCGCACCAGTTCCGACTATCCCGCGATGGCCCGGCTCCTGCCCGACCTGCTCATCGAGTCCGCCGCCCGGGGCGGTGCCACGCTGGCACGGGTCGCCTACCAGGCGTCAACGTGTCTGCGGCACCTGGGCTGGCGGCACCTGGCGCTCAACGCGGCCCGGGTCTCCGCGTCCGCCGCCGAGGCCTGCGGCGACGCCGCGTGGATCGGGGCGGCCCGTTTCGCGTACGCCCAGAGCCTGCCCATCGAGTCAGCGTCGCTGGCCGCCAGGACGGCCGACAGGTCGCTGGCCGAGTTGCAGGCGGATGCCGACGACACACGGGTCCGGCAGATGCTCGGCCAACTGCACCTCTCAGCGGCGCTGACGTCGACGGTGAGCGGTCGGCCGGACGTCGCCCGGGATCACCTCGCCGAGGCCACCCGCGAGGCGGCCACCCTGGGAGATCCGTCCGACGGCTCCGGCTTCAACGGGTGCGGGTTCGGGCCGACCAACGTGGGCCTGTGGGAGATGTCGATCGCCGCCGAGTTGGGCGAGTACGGCCGCGTCATCGAACTGTCCCGCACCGTGCAGCCGCAGGTGCTGATCGCGAGTAACCGGCGGCAGGCGTACTGGCTGGAACTGGGCAGGGCGCTGGCCAGTTCGGGGCGGCGGGACGGGGAGGCTCTCGCCGCGTTCGTGCGAGCGGAGCGGGCGGCACCGGTGCCGTTTGCGCTCAACCCGCTGGCCAGGGGCGCGGTGGTGGCGATGGTGCGCCGTGCCCAGCGGCGGGGCGTGCCGGAGGACCTGCGGGTGCTGGCTGCCCGGGTGAACCTCACCGTACGGCCATAACCAACAGTAATAGCGTCATCACCCAACGGCCCTACCGTCCTGCTCAGGGGCAGCGGTGACAGTCCTTCCACAGCCTTCGCCGCCCCTCCACATCCTGCGGGGCGGCGAGGTCTCGGTGTCGCCCCGGCTAACCAGTGCAGGGGGACGGCATGACCAAAGGACGTACCCGGCGGGAGTCCGACCCGCCACTATCCGGCACCGCAATCCAGGCCGCCGAGCACGAGGCGGCGAAGCAGCGGCTCCTCGACCTGGCGGAGGCCGAGCGGACCCGGGTCGACATGCCGACCCCGACCGAGGCCGTGCCTGTCGGGCGGCGGGGCGGCAGGAAGGGCCGGTGAGCGTCGACGAGGCCGTCGACCCGGTTTCGGTCGCCATCGTGGGCCGCCGGGTCGTGGCCGCACACGAGGCGGGCCGGCCCTGCTGGCGCTGCACGGGTGACACCGTCGCCGACTGTACGGAGCTTGCCTGGTTCCGGGAGTGGGTGGCTCGGTGAACGGTCCGATCGGGCGGCGGGTGGCCTACTGGCGCGGCCGGCGGAACATGTCGCAACAACAGTTCGCCGACCGGCTCGGCAAGTCGAAAAGCTGGGTGGACAAGGTCGAACGCGGCGTCCGCTCCCTCGACCGGGTGTCAGTGATCCACGACGTCGCCGCAGTGCTCGCCCTCGACCCCGACACCCTCCTCGCCGGTGCCGGCCGCCCCGAACCAGCCTCCCCCAGCGAGGCGGCGCAGTCCCCTGCCGAGACGGCGGACGCCGTACAGGCCGTCCGGGCAGCGCTGACCCGGCACCCCGCCCTGACGACCCACCCGACCACACCGGCACCCGACCCCGACCGGTACCGGACACGCACCGCACACGCCAACGCGGCATACGAGCACGGCCGGTACGGAATGCTGCTCGGACTCCTGCCCGACCTGCTCCACGACAGCCACCGAACGGAGATCGACCAACGGGTACAGACGTACCGGCTCACCACCCTGGCCCTGGTCAAACTCGGCGCTACCGACCTGGCATGGCTGACCGCCGACCGAGGCCTGGCCATCGCCGCCAGCACGGACGACCCACTACTGGCGGCGCTCGCCACCGCGCCACTCGGCCAGGCCCTGCGCGCCGCCGGCCGACACCGCCACGCCTTCGAGACAACCATCATCGGCGCACACCAGATCGCGCCACTCAGCAACAGCGAGGGCACACCCGCCGAACGAGCCGCATGCGTGACACTGCTGCTCCAAGCCGCGCTCGCCGCCGCCGAGGGGCACGACCCGCCGACGGTGGCCGAACTCTTGGACGACGCCCACGAGATGACCGGGCCGGCCGGGCCAGAACGCGCCGCCGTCGAGGCCACCCGAGTCGCCGCAGCGGCAGCGCTGGGCGAGGGTCGGCGCGCTGTCGACCTGCACGAAGCCCTCACGGCCGGCCCCGGATGGCCGCTCCTGACCCTCGAACACCGGGCCGCCCACCTGGTCGACGTCACACCGGCCTACGTGCGCAGCGGCGACCCCGCCGGGGCTGGGCGGGCGCTGTTGACAGCGGACCGCCTCGTGCCGGCGGAGGTCCGGGTTCGGCCTGCGGGCAGGGCGGCGCTGGCCGGAGTGCTCACCGCGCAGGACCGACCCGATCCACACCTGCTCGCCCTAGCGAACGCCGCCGGCGTTGGCGGGGTCCGGTGACGCCGCTGACGGTACCGGCGGGCACCGCCCTCTCCCTCGCCCCGGGAGAGCGGGCAAGCCACCTGGGCCTGCCTGGCGCGGCACCACTGGAGGTGCGGACGGGTGGTACGGGTCGCGGTTCTCTACGACGCCGTCGCCCGCAGCGCGGCGGGGCCATGACCAGGCGGCTGTCCACCGGACACGATCCCCGGTGACCGAGGGTATCTGCTGGTCAACCCATTGCGAATGATCGATCACCGTGAAAATATCTCCTCGCCTGCGCAGCAGCGCGGCGCACGGGGAGAACGGGGATCCAGTGGGCACCTTCCTGTCCGCACACTCATCGCATCAACCGCACAGCGTCCGCCGACCACACAGCACCCGCAGCCGGCTGCGGGCTCTCTCGCTTGCCGTCGCGACAGCCGTTCCGCTGCTGATCGGCGCGACGCCGGCAACCGCGACGCCGGCACAGGCGGCACCAGCACCGGCGACGCCCGCCCCGGCGGCTGTCGCCCCGCCATCGGCTCAGCCGCCGGCCGTCCCGGAACCAGCCGCAAAGCCAGCAACGAAACCAGCCCCCGCGAAACCGGCGGCGACGCCGGCACCCGGCACTGCGGGTACCGCCGACACGTCACGGGAAGCCGACAGTGGCTGTGGAGGGCCGCTGCCCTTCGGCGTGATCGCGGACTGCCCGGCGATCTCCGGTGGGCAGGAGCACGCCTTCACGGTCACCACCACCGTCGACCAGGACAGCCTGATCACCAAGCTCACCCGGGGCACCGGCGTCCAGGCCGGGGCCGTCGTCACCGACAGCAGCGACAACCAGGTCTGCTTCTTCTCCGTCGACGCCGGCACCTGCCAGCTCGGTCCGGCCGGCACGTACACGGTCATTGTGCGGTTGCCGTACCCGTCGGGCAGCGGCAGCTACACCCTCGCCGTGCAGTCGACCCGCACCCCGGCCGGGTGTCAGGACCTGCCGGAGTCGTTCTTCTCCTTCGCCTCGCCGGGGATCACCGGGACGATGCCGGCCGGCACGGCGGCGCGCTGCTTCCGGTTCGACCAGCCCGTTGACTCGGTGCTGCACGTGCGGGACATGGGCAGTCCCGAGGACCTCCAGGGACAGATCCTCGACGCGGACCACGAGGCGCTCTGCACCGTCCGGTACGTCGAGCGCTGCGAACTCAGCGGGCCGGGCCCGTACCGTCTGCTGCTCGGCGAGTACTACGGCACCGAGACCACCTACACGCTGCGGATGCCCCGTCTCTCCCAGGCCACCGGCTGCCCGGCGCTGCCGCTGTCGACCTTCGGGGACCCCGGCACCGCGGTCGGCGACGGCACGGTCCACAAGCCCGGTGAGGTGACCTGTCATGCGCTGGCCACGAGCGGCGCCGGGCCCGTCGTGGTCCGCGTCGACCCGTTCCACGCGCAGTACCTGCTCTGGAGCGTGTACGACTCGGCCGGCGACGAGGTGTGCGAGTCGTACGCCAACGCCCGGCACTGTCCGCTCCCGGCCGCTGGCGCGTACACCGTGCTGGCGAGGAATACGCACTGGTTCATCGAGCCGACCACCTACCAGGTGGCGGTGACCGGGCTCGGCGGCACCGAGGGCTGCACGGCGCTCGTGGACACCTCCTGGGCCCCCGACGCCCTCCAGGTGCGGCAGACCTCGCCGGTGCAGACGAACTGCCAGCCGTTCCAGGGCGAGGCCGGCGACCGGATGGTCACCTACCTGGCGCCGGAGCACTACAACCGGGTCCGCTCCTGGCTGCTGGACCCGTCCGGCACGCCCGTCTGCACCAGTTCCCCGGGCGGCGAGACCGGGTGCGTGCTGCCGGCCACCGGCACCTACCGGCTGATCTCACACCTCGCGGAGTGGAGCGCGGGCAGCACCGACCTGATGTACCGGGTGCAGATCCGCCGGCTCTCCGCCGCGACCGGCTGCCCGACGGTCACGCCCGGCGCGTACAACGCCGCGCCCGCCGGGGGCGTGGCCGGCGTCCGCTGCCGCAGCCTGGAGATCCCCGCCGCCGGGACGTACCGGGTCAAGGCGGTGAGCGCGGACAACCACCAGGAGTACCCGGTCGTGTACGACGCCGCCGGGCTGCGGGTCTGCGCCGAGGTCCGGTGCGAGTTCCCCGCCGCCGGGACGTACACCCTGGTGCTGGGGGCGAACTCGACCAGCACGGTGATCGACAACGACCACCTGTACGCGGTCGCCCTGCTCCCGTGGACGCCGTCCGCGTGTCCGCAGGCCTCCGACGCGGGGTGGCAGACCGATCCGGAGGAGGGCACCTTCGGTGCCGTCGGGCAGTACGACTGCCGGGAGCTGACCAGCCCGGTCGGTGCCCGGGTGCTGGCCCTGGCCCCGGGGAACGCGAGCACCTCGACCGCTGCGCGGACGAGCGTGGTGGACGCCGCCGGCACGGTGGTCTGCGAGGACTGGCAACTGCGGGAGTCCGGCTGCGAGTTGACCGGCGTGGCCCCGTTCTCCGTGGTCGTCGAGGCGGCGAACGGGGTGCCGGCGGCCCCGTACCGGCTGGCCTTCGTCCGGGTGACGGAGCCACCGGCCTGCCCGGCGCTGGCCTCGGACCCGGCGGGCAGCACGGTCGCCACCGGCCCGGACCGGTTCGTGGCCTGCTTCTCGCTCCCCGCCGGGGACCATGCCGCACGGGAGAGCTTCACCTGGACCCGGACGTCCGGCACCGGCCGGGCCCGCCTGTGGCTCTGGACCGGGGACGGTACGCAGCCCTGCGCGCCAGGGATCTACGCCGTCACCCGGACGGTCACCTGCGCCCTGCCCCCGGGTCCGGTGACCGTGCTCCTCCAGGCCGACGCGGTCGACGCCACCTACCGGGTGACCCACCAGGCCGCCTCCCCGCCCCCGTCCTGACGAGGTCACCGCCCCTCGGCGCGGCCACGGGTGGCCGGTCCCCGGACCGGCCGCCCGTGCGTGCGTTCCTTCGGTACGGTCCGGGCGTGCGCGGGCCGTTGTCGTCCGGACGCGCACGACCGTCGTACACATGTTCTATCCACAGCTTGTGGATGGCGAGGGAGTGGGATGAGTTACCAGCTCAGCGCGGTCGTCGCCGATGTCGAGCTGCTGCGGGAGCAGACCGGCGACCTGGATCACGCGGTCCTCGCCGCGCTGCGCCAGGACTTCGCGCTGCTGCCGGTGACCCCGCAACTCGTGGAGGAGCTGACCGGCACCCCACCGGACTTCGCGGCCGGCGACCCGAGCCCGGAGCAGCCGTTCGGGGTGGTGCTCCCGGCGTCGTTCACCGGGACGTTGGCGGGGTGGTCCCGCCTGGGGCCGGTGGCGTACCTGGAGGCGGAGTTCCTCGGCGGCCTGGGGCGGCAGGCGTCGGTGGTGTGGCTCGGCGGCGCGGTCGGGTTCGGGCCGGTGTTCGACGCCGCGCTGGACGGCCCCCGCGAGCAGTGGCCGATCAACGCGGCGCTGCACCGGCTGGGCGTGGAACGGGGCCGGTGGATCGACCCGTTCGCCGAGGTGGGGCTGCACCTGGAGCGGAACACGGCCGGCTGGCTGGCGCACGGGCGGCGCGGACTGAGCGCCGACTACTGGGACGAGCTGGCCGAAGAGTGGGAAGAGCAGGAATCCGGCACCGACCAGCAACCTGGGCGCCCCCGCCACGTTGGGGACTGGGGGCTTCCATGAAATTGCGACAATTCGTCTTTATCGCCACGCTACTCACGGCCGCCGCGATCGCCGGCAGCGGGCCACGGTCGGCCGGCCCGGCTCCGGTCGACAGCGGACCGGCCAACGCCGAACCGGTCAGCCACACGGAGGTGGTCGACCTCAACGGGCTGCCGGACGTCGAGATCGGCGCCACCGAGGAGGAACTGGCCGCGCGCGGCATCCTCCGTGCCGACGTCGACGCCTGCGGGCCGCTGCTGGCCGGGCACGAGACGGTCAGCCCGGTCTTCGTCGACGACCGGCTCGTCCTGCTCTGGGCCGGCGAGCCGATGAGCACCCCGGAAGGGGTCTCCGCCGGTTCGCCGGTGGCCGAGGTCCGGGCCCGCTACCCGGCGTTGAGCCGTCTCGACGCACCACAGGGGACGTACCGGTTCGACGGCCTGCTCGCCCGCCGGGGCGACCGGGCGTACCTCTTCCTGCACGACGGCGAGGTGGTCCGCAAGGTGATCACCGGGTACGCGGACTGGGCCCGACGCTTCTTCCACGAGGGCCACGGCCCCTGCTGAGTCCGTTCACCACTGCACCGGGATCTCCTCCGGGCCGAGGACCACATGACCCGCCTTCCACCGGATCTGCTCCGGCGGCACGGCGAGGCGCAACCCGGGCAGCTCCCGCAGCAGCAGCCGCAGCGCCACCCGTACCTCCAGGGCGCCCAGGTGCGCCCCGATGCAGCGGTGCGGGCCGTGCCCGAAGGAGAGGTGCGGGTTCGGGTCCCGCGTGAAGTCGACCCGCTCCGGGTCCGGGAAGACCCGGGGATCCCGGTTCGCCGCGTCGTGCGACGGCACCACCACCTCCCCGGCCCGCAGCAGGAACCCGCTGGGCAGCTCGACGTCGGCCGTCACCCGCCGGGGCAGCTCGTCGGCGTTGCTGGTCGAGTACAGCCGCTCCAGCTCGGCCACGGCGGAGTCCAGCCGCTCCGGATGCTCCCGCAGGTACGCCCACCCCGTCGGATGGTCACCGTACGGTCGGCTGCACAGGAGGTACGTGAACGTGCCGATCGAGCCGGCCGTCGTCTCCCAGCCACCCACCACCAGCGCGATCGGCAGCTTCACCTGCACGTCGACCGGCTGGTCGCCGGCCTCGACGGCGATCCGGGTCATCAGGTCGTCGGCCGGGCAGCCCCGCCGCCGCTCCACCTGCTCCCACAGGTACCCGGCCATCTCCGCCGACGAACGGGCCACCTGCTCCGGCGGCACCCCGCCGTCGGCGAGGAAGTCGTCGCCCCACCGGCGGAACCGCAGCCGATCCTCCGGCGGCAGCCCCAGCAGGTCACAGATGACGTGCAGGGTGAACGGGAGCGCGAAGTCGGCGATCAGGTCACCCCGCCGGCCCCGCCCGGTCAGCACGGCCAGTTGCGCCCGCGCCTCGGCCGCCACCCGGTCGCGCAGCCCGGCCACCGCCGCCGGGGTGAAGGCGTCCTTCACGCTGCCGCGTACCCGCGCGTGCTGCGGCCCGTCCATCCCGAGCATCGTCCCGGAGACGTCCACCGGGTCGACGTCGGCAGCGGCGGTCCGGGAGAAGACGTCCTGCCGGCGCAGCACCTCCCGTACGTCCGCGTACCGGCAGACCAGCCACGCCGGGGTGGGCTCGCCGGCCACCTCGCGCACGATCGGCACCACCCCGGGGCCGTCGGCGGCGAACTCGGCGTACCACCGGTGCTTGTCCGGCCCCGGCGGTCGGTTGATCCCCTCCCCGTCCAGGTAGAAGGGGTGCCGGAGCCGGCCGTCGAGGTACGGGGTGGAAGTCATCGCGGGCGGGGGTCCTCTCTCGCGGCGCGGTCGATCCCAAGATTCCATCGACGGAAGGCACGATCAACCCGGGCCGTGGGCCGACGCCGCGGTGGGATCTGGGCCCGAAACCTCCTCCGCGAGGGCCACGGCCCGTGCTGAGCAGTCGTTTTGGTGTCCGGGGCGGGGCTGGACAAGAATCGGGAACCGTCATTGCCTCATATCGAGAGGACACCGGTGAAGCGCCGACTCCTGCACGCACTGACGACCATGGTCGTCGTCCTGGCCGGCACCATGGCGGTCCCCGCCCCGGCCTCGGCGAGCGACGCCTGGGGCATCGTCTGCAACCTGAGGGAGAACACCTGGCTGCGGGCCGCCCCGCAGAGCGGTTTCGTCCTGCGTACCCTCACCGCCGGGCGCGGGTTCCGCTGGCACGGCCAGGTCTGGGGGCTCGACGACGACATCTGGCTGTACGGCCACGGCGCCGAGTACCCGTCGCAGGACGGCTGGGTCCCGGGCCGCAACACCACCTGCTGACCCGGCACACCGTCGGAGGTTGACCGCGCGGGCACCCCGACGGACGTCAGCACAGCGGAACGCCCGGTCGGTCCTGACGGACCGACCGGGCGTTCTCGCACCTCACGAGCGGTGCCGGACCGACGCCCCGCAGCGCCGCTGCACAGCCGGACACCAGGGCGGCCGGCCGGCTTCTCGGAAGGCGCCGGCCGCCGCTCTAAGATCCGGCGACCCTGCTCCCGTAACCGTGCAGGGTGAACCAGTCCGTGTTCAGGGAGCGACCGCTCCACGAGGTGGTCTGCGGCACCAGGCCACTTTTCGACCCGTGGAAACGGACCATCATTCCGGAACCCCGCCCGACCTTGTCGCCGGTGACCTCCTCGTGGCTGGCCGCGACCACCGCGTCCAGGCCACCGGCGCCGTTCAGGTTCAGCAGGGCGAGCGAGGCGCCGAAGGTGTCGTCCTTCTCCGGGGAACCGGGCACCACCGCGTGCCCCTGGTCGAAGGCCTGGGCCCCGGCGCCGGTCAGCCCGCCCGAGGAACCCTTGAGCAGCGTCACCAGGCCGGCCCCGGCCGTCTTGCCGATCGCCTCCCCCGGGGCCCCGACCAACACGTCCGCCCGGCCGTCCCCGGTCACGTCACCGACCGCGAGGGTCCCCCCGAAGAGGTCCCCGCTCTCCGGGTCGCCCGGCACCCCGGAGAAGGTCAGTTACCGCCTCGGGCGGCCCTGTGACAGAGACAGCGAACGCCCGGTCGGTCCTGACGGATCGACCGGGCGTTTTCGCACCTCACGAGCGGTGGCGGCGGGATTTGAACCCGCGGAGGGCGTGAACCCTCACACGCTTTCGAGGCGTGCTCCTTAGGCCACTCGGACACACCACCGCCGAGAAGGGTACAGCAGCCCGGTCCCGGACGCCGAACCGGTATCCCCGCGCCCGGCCTGGCAGGATCTTCGCCATGAGTACGCACATCGGCGCGAAGCCGGGAGAGATCGCCGAGCGGGTCCTGATGCCGGGTGACCCCCTGCGGGCCAAGTGGATCGCGGAGACCTACCTGGAGGACGCGACCTGCTACTCGACGGTCCGCGGGATGCTGGGCTTCACCGGCCGCTGGAACGGCGTGGCCGTCTCGGTCCAGGGGTCCGGCATGGGCATGCCGTCGGCCAGCATCTACGCCCACGAGCTGATCAACGAGTACGGCGTGAAGACGCTGATCCGGGTCGGCTCCTGCGGCGCCCTCACCGAGGACCTGCAACTGCGGGACGTGGTGGCGGCGATCGGCTCCGCCACCGACTCGAACATGAACCGGATGCGTTTCGACGGGCTGATCGACTACGCCCCGGTGGCCGACTTCGGGCTGCTGCGCACCTCGGTCGAGGTGGCCGAGCGGCGCGGCATCACCATGCGGGTCGGGCCGATCCTGGCCGCCGACGCCTTCTACACCGACCGGCCGGACCTGTACGACACCCTCGCCGACTACGGCGTGCTGGCGGTGGAGATGGAGTCGGCGGCGCTGTACACGATCGCGGCCCGGTTCAAGGCGCGGGCGCTGACCGTGCTGACCGTCAGCGACCACATCAAGACCGGCGCGAAGACCACCGCCCAGGAGCGGGAGCAGACCTTCAGCCAGATGGTGGAGATCGCGCTCGACACCATCGTCGCCTGAGCCTGTCACCGCCGCCGAGGTGATGTCCCCTGACGACCGGCATACCTGTCGGGTATGAAAATACCCAACAGGTATGCCGGTCACGCACATCGTCGTCGGAGACCGCGACACACCCGGACCAGTAGAAGCGACCGGTCAGCGGAAGAAGGCCCGCAGCACGGCCGCCGTCTCGCGCTCCAGCACCCCGCCGTAGACCTCGGGGCGGTGGTTCGACCGCCGGTCCCGGAGCACGTCCCAGAGCGAACCGGCCGCACCGGTCTTCGGCTCCCACGCGCCGAAAACCACGGTGGAGACCCGGGCCAGCACCAGCGCACCCGCGCACATGGTGCACGGCTCCAGGGTCACCACCAGCGTGCACCCGTCCAGCCGCCACCGGCCCAGCCGCCCGGCCGCCCGCCGCAGCGCGAGCACCTCGGCGTGCGCGGTCGGGTCACCGGTCAGTTCCCGCTCGTTGCGCCCGATCGCCACCTCGGACCCGTCCGGGCCGTACAGCACCGCACCGACTGGGACGTCCCCGGCCGGCTCGCCGCCGTCGGCGAGGAACGGGTCGGAAGCGAGCGGGTCGGCGGAGAGCGGGGCGGGGCGGAGCGGGCCAGGGGGCGGGTGGTCCGGCGGGACGTCCGGGCCGGTGACCGCCACCTCCAGGGCCCGCCGCATCCACACCTCGTGCCGCTGCCGCCGGCCGGTCGTGGTCGCCTCGGCCAGGCTCTCGTGCGCGCCCGGCCCGACCCGGCCCAGCTTGCCCGGGGTCGGCTGCCCGGCCCGGACGGTCTCCAGCGCCGGATCGGTGGCGTCGGCCGGCCCACCCACCGCCCCCGCCCACGGTCCAGCGCCCGGAGCCGGCCCGCTCGGAGCCGGCCCGCCCCCGGTCGGCCCGCCCGCAGCCGACCCGTCGGAGCCGGGTGGCTCAGACCTCACGCAGGTCCTCGACCTGGTCCGCGCAGCCGAGCACCAGGCACACCTCGGCGGTGACGTCCGCCGGCAGCATGCCCTCGTGGCCGCAGAGCGAGAGCAGGCGCTGCGCGGAGATGCCCAGGTCGGCGAGGAGATCCGCCTCCCCGACCGGGTCGGCCTCCGGGTCGATCGCCGGTTGCTCGGCGTCGTCGTCACCACCGGCCGCCGGCCGGGGCTCCTCGACGTCGTCCAGCCCGGTGACCGACGTCTTCAGGTCACCGACCAGCATCGCGCCCAGCCGGGACTCCTCGGCGTACGCCGAGTCCGAGCCGAAGATGCGCAGGTCCTCGCCCTCGTCCAGCCGCAGGATCACCAGGTACGCGTCGTCGGCCTCGACGAAGAGCAGGGACAGCCCGGCGTCCGGGTCGACGTCCCGGAGCCGCTCCGCGACCTCCTCGACGTCGGTGGCGCCCCGGAGGCTGATCTCGGCAGCGGTCCAGCCGCTGTCGTCGCGTACCACGGCCGCAGCGAAGTACGACACGGTCCCCCCAAACTGCCACGCCGACTCGTTACGGGTGCACGGTAACCGGTCAGCTCGGCGAGCGGCCGGTCAACGCCCCGAGTGGGTGGGCAAAGCCGAGAAAATGGGTGGAGCTGAGCGGAGCCGTCAGCCGGTGACCCGGCGACGGATGGCGATGAGTTGCCGGAGCTGCGCGGAACGGGCCCGCTGCGGTCGCTCCCGCTGGCGCACCGCACGGGCCCCCGCCAACTCGGCGAGGATCTGGAGGCGGCGACGACTGCGGTCCGGGTCGAGCCGCGGGGTGGTCCAGGCCATAGTGCCGAGGGTCGCCCAGCGCCGCCGGTACGTCAAGATGGGTTTCTTATCGAATTCGGTCGGTCACCCACGGCAGCGACACCTCACCACAACGGCCAGTCTCCGCTGCCCACCCAGCGCGTCGCCACCACCGTGGCGGCGATGCTCCATCCCCCGGACGTGACGATCGCGATGCCCGTGGCCACCCCCCTGTCACCGGATCTGACCAGCAGAAACGCGGCGAGCCAGGCGATCGTGCCGGCGAACAGCGTCCACCGGGCGTAGCCGGTGACGTCGGCGCCGAGCAGGGCGAAGAGCACCAGCCACGCGGCGGCCATCGCCGCACCGGCGGCGACCCCGCTGCCGGTGACCGGATGCGGTTCGCGGTAGGCGGGCCGCGAGGGCGGCGCCGACGGGAACAACCCCGACGGGGTACGCGGCAGCGGGCGCACGCCGGCCGCCGGGTCGGGGCGGAAGGCCGGGTGGGTCATCGCCGTCGCTCCTCTGCGGTCGGGCCGTCCGGGGGCTGGTGCTGCCAGCGGCGTCGTGCGCCGGGCGGGTCGTCGACCCCCTCCAAGCCTAGTCGTCTGCCAGGATGACCGGATGCGCCCGCGATCCGCCGCCCACCGCCGCCTCCGCTCGGCGTACCCGGTGCTGCTGCTCGCGGTGGCCACGGTCGCCGCCGGCTGCGCCACCAGCCGCGAACTGCCCGAGCCGCCGCGCTGGGAGAGCCCGGGCGCCCCGCTCACCGCCGACCAGGCCGCCCCGGCGGACCGGTCGGCGACGCCGACCGCGACCGGTACGCCCACCGTCGACCCGTCGCCGACCCGCTCCGGGCTGCGGCACGTCTTCCCGGTACGCGCCGACGACGTCGACTACCACCCGACCCACTCGGCGTACCCCGGCACCGACCTCTTCGCCGACTGCGGCGAGCCGTTCGTCGCGGTCACCGACGGGAGGATCCTGGAGGTCAGCCGGGTCGACCGGTACTCCAAGCGGGGCCCGCAGGGGCCGAACAACGGCGGGCTCTCGGTCTCCCTGCTCGGCGACGACGGGGTCCGCTACTACGGCTCCCACCTCAGGGTGATCGCCTCCGGCGTCGACGAGGGGGCCCGGGTCCGCGCCGGGCAGCAACTCGGCGAGGTGGGCCGCACCGGCAACGCCAACAACGTCTGCCACGTGCACTTCGGCATCTCCCCACCGTGCACCGGCAGCGACGACTGGTGGATCCGGCGGGGCGTCATCTGGCCGGCGAAGTACCTCGACTCGTGGCGTCGGGGCGGCAACCGGGAGCCGGCCGCCGAGGTGATCCGCTGGCAGCGCGAGCACGGCTGCCCCCGCGAACCGTGACCCGGGCGTAGATTCGTCCTCGTGAGCGACCGGGACCCCATCGCCGACCTGCGCCGCATCGCCTTCCTGCTGGAGCGGGCCAACGAGGCGACCTACCGGGTGCGCGCGTTCCGCTCGGCCGCCGCCACCCTCTCCGCGCTGCCCGCCGGGGAGGTGGCCGAGCGGGCCCGGGACGGGCGGCTCACCGAGCTGTCCGGGGTCGGCGACGTCACCGCCCGCTGCGTCGCCGAGTCGCTGGCCGGGGAGGAGCCGGTCTACCTGCGCCGGCTGGTGGCCACCGAGGGGTCGGACCTGGACGCCGAGGCGACCGCGTTGCGGACCGCGCTGCGCGGCGACTGCCACACCCACTCGGACTGGTCCGACG
This sequence comes from Micromonospora fluostatini, assembly GCF_050410825.1. NCBI lineage: Bacteria > Bacillati > Actinomycetota > Actinomycetes > Micromonosporales > Micromonosporaceae > Micromonospora > Micromonospora fluostatini. The sequence goes on along the minus strand of NZ_CP191251.1, from coordinate 6,241,089 downwards.
GGGGCTCGCCGATCGAGGAGATGGCGCTCGCGGCGGTCGAGCTGGGCCACGAGTACCTGGTCCTGACCGACCACTCGCCCCGGCTGAAGGTGGCCCGGGGGCTGACCGCCGCCCGGCTGCGCCGTCAACTCGACCACGTGGCGCAGCTCAACGCGGCGCTGCCCGAGGGGTTCCGGGTCCTCACCGGCATCGAGGTGGACATCCTCCCCGACGGCTCCCTCGACCAGGACGAGGAGCTGCTGGCCCGGCTCGACGTGGTGGTCGGCTCGGTGCACAGCGGCCTGAACGACGAACGGTCGAGGATGACCCGCCGGATGTTGACCGCGGTCGCCAACCCGCACCTGGACATCCTCGGCCACTGCACCGGCCGGATGGTGTCGTCCCGGCCGGCCGGGGTGACCGGCCCCGGCGACCGGGGGCACCGGGCCCGGACCCGCCAGGAGAGCGACTTCGACGCGGACGCGGTCTTCGCCGCCTGCGCCGAGCACGACAAGGCCGTCGAGATCAACTCCCGGCCGGAGCGGCAGGACCCGCCGAAGCGGCTGATCCGCCGGGCCCTGGAGGCGGGCTGCCGGTTCGCGATCAGCACCGACGCGCACGCCCCCGGTCAGCTCGACTGGCAGCGGTTCGGGTGCGAGCGGGCGGCCCGGTGCGGGGTGCCCGCCGACCGGGTGGTCAACTCGTGGCCGGCGGAGCTGCTGGTGCAGTGGGCGCGGGGACGCTGAGCACCTCGGTCGGCGGCTCCGGTCGCCGGGCCCGACGGCGGCCGAGCAGGCCCTGCGAGACCGCCACCCCGGCCAGCACGATCAGCGCGCCGACCGGCTGGTACCAGGCGAGGTGCTCGTCGAGGACGACGACCCCGACCACGACCGCGAAGATCGGGACCAGGTACGTGACCGTCGAGGCGAGACTCGCCCCGATCAGCCGGATGTTCCGCATGTTGATCACGAAGGCGAGCCCGGTGCCGATCGCGCCCAGCGCGAGCACACTGCCCAGCACCTCGATCGACAACTCGGTCGGCAGCGGCGGCGTCCCGCCCAGCGGTGCGGCCAGCGCCAGCAGGACCGTGCCGGTCACCAACTGCCCGGCGGAGAGCGCCACCCCGCTGTGCGTGCCGCCGGCGAGGAAGCGCTTCTGGTACGGGATGGCGAAGCCGTAGCAGGCCGCCGCCGCGAAGCAGAACAGTTGACCGACGAAGTGCACCCCGCCGACGCCCTGCCAGACGCCGAGGACCACCAGCACCCCGACGAAGCCCAGCCCCAGCCCGACCGCCCGGCGCGCGTCCAGCCGCTCGGTGCGGAACACCAGCACCGCCATCGGCAGCACCACCAGCGGCGTGGTGGCGTTCCAGATCCCCGCCAGCAGCGACTCGATCCGCTGCTCGCCGTACGCGAAGAAGGTGAACGGCAGCGCCACCTGGAAGGCCCCGACCACGGTGAGGTGCAGCCAGGTCCGGCCCTCCCGGGGCAGCCGGTCCCGGAGCACGGCCAGCACCACCAGCAGGGTCAGCGTGGCGGTGGCGACCCGGTACCCGGCGAGGTGCACCGGGTGCAGCTCCCGGATGCCGACCTTGATGAACAGGAAGCTGGAACCCCAGATGGCGGCGAGGGCGACGAAGCCGGGCAACCAGGCACGGAGCCCGGACCGGTCAGGAGCGGTCTGCGCGGTCACACCTGACACTCTCCACCCGGGGTACGACGTTGTCGCCACCTTTTCCCAAGGTCGGTGGGCCGGGCCACGACCCGGCCGGACGCCGCCCCGGAACACCCCGAACAGGGTCGGCGCGGCAGCGCCACGGTCACGTAGGGTTCGCCTCGTGGGACGAATCGATGACCTCGCCAACCAGTACGTGGTCGACTGGGCCGCCCTGAGCCCGACGGGTGCCACGTTCGCCGGTGTCGCCGGCCACGAGGACCAGCTCGACGACCTGACCCCGGCCGGTCTCGCCGCCCGTGCCGAGCTGGACCGGCGGACGCTGGCCGCGCTCGACGCCGCCGAGCCGGAGTCGGCGGCGGAGCACAACGCCCGGGAGGCGATGCGCGAGCGGCTCGGCCTGCAACTGGCCATGTACGACAGCGGCGAGACCGCCAGCGAGCTCAACGTGCTCTCCAGCGGGCTGCACGATCTCCGGGCGGTCTTCGACCTGATGCCCACCGAGGGCGTCGAGGCGCGGGCCCACATCGCGGCCCGGCTCAACCGGTACGCCGGGGCGCTGGAGGGCTTCAAGACCACGCTGCGCGAGGCCGCCGCCGCCGGCCACGTCACGCCCCGGGTGCAGGTGGTCGAGGTGGCCAAGCAGTGTGACGCCTGGGTCGACCCGGACGGTGACGACGTCTTCCACAGCCTGGTGGCCCGGCTCGACGCCGACGGCACGATCGGTGCCGAGCTGCGCCGGGGCGCGGCGGCGGCCACCGCGGCCACCGCCGAGTTCGCCCAGTTCCTGCGCACCGAACTGGCCCCGCTGGGGCGGGAGAAGCAGGCCGCCGGCCGGGAGCGGTACGAGCTGGCCTCGCGGTACTTCCTCGGTGCCCAGGTCGACCTCGACGAGACGTACGCCTGGGGGTTCGAGGAGCTGGCCCGGCTGGAGGCCGACATGCGGACGGTCTCCGCCCGGATCGCCGGCGCGGGCGCGACGATCGACGAGGCGGTCGCGGCGCTGGACGCCGACCCGGCCCGCACCATCCAGGGCAAGGAGGCGTTCCGGGACTGGATGCAGGCGTTGGCCGACCGGACCATCGACGACCTGCACGGCCTCCACTTCGACATCCCCGAGCAGGTCCGCCGGATCGAGTGCCGCCTCGCGCCCACCAGCGACGGCGCAATTTACTACACCGGGCCCAGCGAGGACTTCTCCCGCCCCGGGCGGATGTGGTGGGCGGTGCCGCAGGGGATCACGGAGTTCTCCACCTGGCGGGAGGTGACCACCGTCTTCCACGAGGGCGCGCCGGGCCACCACCTCCAGATCGGGCAGACCGCGGTCCGCGCCGACCGGCTCAACCGCTGGCAGCGGTTGCTCTGCTGGATCTCCGGGCACGGCGAGGGGTGGGCGCTCTACGCCGAGCGGCTGATGGACGAGCTGGGCTACCTGGAGGACCCGGGCGACAAGCTCGGGATGCTCGACGGGCAGGCCTTCCGGGCGGCCCGGGTGATCGTCGACATCGGCATGCACCTGGAGCTGACCATCCCCAAGGGCAACCCGTTCGACTTCCACCCGGGCGAGCGGTGGACGCCGGAGCTGGGCTGGGAGTTCATGCGGGCGCACTGCCGGGTGCCGGACGAGAACCTGCGCTTCGAGCTCAACCGGTACCTGGGCCGGCCGGGGCAGGCCCCCGCGTACAAGGTGGGCGAGCGGATCTGGCTCCAGGCCCGGGAGGACGCGAAAATCCGCAAGGGTCCGGACTTCGACCTGAAGGAGTTCCACCAGCAGGCGCTCGACCTGGGCGCGCTCGGGCTCGACCCGCTGCGGCAGGCCCTCGCCCGGCTCTGAGTGCCCGTCGCCCGGCCCCCTCCCGGGGTCGGGCGGCGGCCCGTGCGTTACGTTTCGATAACGACAGGCTGCCGGTTCGCTGGGCGGGCCTGCGCCGTCACCAGCGGGTACCGCCGCTGCGGTCGAACGGGTCGCCGACGCCTCCGACCGGCCCCGGTCGTACCACGGACGGGGCGGCGGCTGCCACGGCCACCGGCGGTTGGCTACCGTAGGTGTCTTCGCGGGGAAGTGCGTCCCCGTGTGGTACGTCCCGATCGAGGTGACCTTGACTCTGTACGGTGAACCACGACCACCCGCCGACGACCGGCCCACCGTGCAGGTCACCGCGGTGAGCTGGCCGGGCAGCGACGCGCCGCCCGCGCAGCCGGCCCAGCCGGCGCCCCCGGCCGCCGGCCCGGGGGCCGGTCCACCCCGCTCGCGGCGGCTCCGCCTGCTGATCGCCGGTGGGGTCACCGTCGGCCTGCTCGCCGTCGCCGCCGGAGTCGGCGCCTACACGTACGCCGGGGACGTGCCCCGGGGCACGATGGTCCTCGGCACCGAGGTCGGCGGGCGCAGCCGCACGGACGCGGCCGACCAGCTCCGGGCCGAGCTGGACCGGCGCTCCGGTGCCCTCTCCGCCCCGCTGACCGTCCGGGTCGGCGAGAACACCGCCGAGATCGACCCGGCCACGGTCGGGCTGGCGGTGGACGTCGACGCGACCGTGGCGGCGGCCTCCGAGGCGCAGGCGCCCCCGGTCAGCCGCCTGGTCGGCACCCGCTCGGTCGAGCCGGTGGTGACCGTGGACACCGAGCGGCTCGACGCCGCCCTGCGCAAGGTCCTGGGCAACCAGGGCCGCAAGATGACCATGCCGGCGATCGGCTGGAAGGGCACCACCCCGAAGGCCACCCATCCGAAGCCCAGCCTGACGCTGGACCCGCAGCGCTCCGCCGAGGCCGTCCGGGTCGGCTGGCTGGCCGGGGAGCCGATCACCGTGCCGCTGGTCGAGAAGCACCCGGCGACCACCGCCGAGGAGGTCGACCGGATGGTGGCCGAGCTGGCCCGCCCGGCGGTCGCCAAGGCGGTGACGCTGCGTACCGACAAGGGTTCGGTCAGCATCCCGCCGGCCGCCATCGCGAAGAGCCTGCGGTTCACCGCCGACAAGGCCGGCAAGCTCACCCCGAAGGTCGACGTCAAGCGGCTGCGCAGCGCCCTCGACGGCAAGCTGGACGCGATCGAGGTGGAGCCGCGCAACGCCCGGATGGCGGTGACCGCCGGCGAGCCCAGGGTCGTCGACGACGGCCGTCCCGGTCAGCGGCTGGACACCGGGGACCTCGGCAAGAACCTGCTCGCGGTGCTGCCGCAGGCCGACGACCGGACGGTCACCGCGGACCTCAAGCCGGTGCAGCCAAAGGTGACCGCCGAGAAGATCGGCGAGTTGGGCATCAAGGAGCGGGTGTCGCGGTTCACCACCCACTTCACCGGTGGTCTCTCCTCGCCGCGCAGCAAGAACATCGTGCAGATCGCCAAGGACGTGGACGGCACCGTCGTCCTGCCCGGGGAGACCTTCTCGCTCAACGGCCACACCGGGGAGCGCGGCTACGCCCAGGGGTACCACGACGCGCCGGTCATCATGAACGGCAAGCTCGTCCCCGGCGTCGGCGGCGGCACCTCGCAGTTCACCACCACGCTCTTCAACGCCACGTACTACGCCGGCCTGGAGGACGTGGAGCACAAGCCGCACTCGTACTGGTTCAGCCGGTACCCGGCGGTGATCGAGTCGACCATCTTCTGGCCGCACCTGGACTTCAAGTTCCGCAACAACACCGAGTACGGCGTGCTGATCGACACCTCGTACACGTCGAGTTCGATCACGGTGTCGATCTGGAGCACGAAGATCTACGACAGCGTCAGGACCGAGTACGGCCCCCGGCGGGACATCACCAAGCCGAAGGTCGTCTACCTCGAACCCGGCCCGTCCTGCATCCCGGCCAACGGCATCGACGGCTTCGCCCAGGACGCCTTCCGGATCATCAAGAAGGACGGCAAGGTCGTCAAGCGGGAGAAGTTCAGCTGGCGCTACGACGCCGAGCCGCGCTTCATCTGCGGGCGGGCGCCGTCCTCCTGACCGGTACCCGAACGACGTGAGGCCCCGCCAGCAGCCGCCGGCGGGGCCTCACCACATCCGGGTGGCCCCGGCGTCGCTGCGGGCCTCAGGGACGGGCCTCGGCCAGCCCCCGGCGCACCCCGGCGGCGTCCCGGTCGGTGCCGTAGACCGGGGTGTCGGGCTGCTGCCGCCAGCTCCCGTCGAGGCTGCCCGCGTCGACGGGGTCGAACCCGAGGGCGTCGACCAGATCCATCACCAGGCGCTTGGCCTCGGCGTCGTCACCGGCCACCGGCAGCGCGATCCGGTCCCCGGAGCCGGCCGGCCGGCCCTGCTCCAGCAGGTGCCGGGCCTGGATGTTGTTGAACGCCTTGACCACCCGGGCGCCCTTGAGGTGGTCGGCCGTCCAGCGACTGGAGCTGAGGCTCCGGTCGAGCAGTTCGGCGATGTCCCCGTCGCGCTGGGGGTAGTAGTTGTTGGCGTCGACGACCACCGTGCCGTCGAAGATCGAGGCGGGCAACGCCGGGACGGCCAGCAGCGGGATGGCCACCACGACCAGGTCCGCCCCGTCGACGGCCTGTTCCACCGTGCCCGCGCTGGCCCCGGTCTCCTCGGCGAGCTGGGTGAGGCTCTCGGGGCCGCGCGAGTTCGCCACGGTCACCTCGTGCCCGAGGGCCCGCAGCCGGCGGGTGAGGGTGCCCCCGATGTGGCCCGACCCGATGATTCCGATCCTCATGGCGTCTCCTTGCTCCGCCCTGCCCATGGGCGGTCCGGTTCGATCCGTCCCTGCGCAGGTACCCCGTACCGGCAAGGTCGATCACCAAGGAGGCGGAAAGCACGCCCGGATTCCGGTCACCCCGTCCGGGACGGCCACGAATCGGCCAGCCGCAGCCCGGTCGGCCGGTTGTCGGGTCCGGGAAAAACGACGTGAGGGCCACCCCATAGGGGTGGCCCTCACGTGAAGAATGTCCGGCGGCGTCCTACTCTCCCACACCCTCCCGAGTGCAGTACCATCGGCGCTGGAAGGCTTAGCTTCCGGGTTCGGAATGTAACCGGGCGTTTCCCCTCCGCCATAACCGCCGTAACCCTATCGACATATCAAACAACACCCACACGGGTCTGCTGTTCGCTTGTCAAGAGTTGCACAGTGGACGCGTAGCAGCTTCGTAGTCAAGTCCTCGGCCTATTAGTACCGGTCAACTCAACCCGTTACCGAGCTTACATCTCCGGCCTATCAACCCAGTCGTCTCACTGGGGGCCTTACCCACACAAAGTGTGGTGGGATACCTCATCTTGAAGCGAGCTTCCCGCTTAGATGCTTTCAGCGGTTATCCCTTCCGAACGTAGCCAACCAGCCGTGCCCCTGGCGGGACAACTGGCACACCAGAGGTTCGTCCGTCCCGGTCCTCTCGTACTAGGGACAGCCCTTCTCAAGTATCCTACGCGCACGGCGGATAGAGACCGAACTGTCTCACGACGTTCTAAACCCAGCTCGCGTACCGCTTTAATGGGCGAACAGCCCAACCCTTGGGACCTGCTACAGCCCCAGGATGCGACGAGCCGACATCGAGGTGCCAAACCATCCCGTCGATATGGACTCTTGGGGAAGATCAGCCTGTTATCCCCGGGGTACCTTTTATCCGTTGAGCGACACCGCTTCCACACGCAAGTGCCGGATCACTAGTCCCGACTTTCGTCCCTGCTCGACCTGTCAGTCTCACAGTCAAGCTCCCTTGTGCACTTGCACTCAACACCTGATTGCCAACCAGGCTGAGGGAACCTTTGGGCGCCTCCGTTACCTTTTAGGAGGCAACCGCCCCAGTTAAACTACCCACCAGACACTGTCCCTGAACCGGATAACGGCCCGAAGTTAGATACCCGAATCAACCAGAGTGGTATTTCAAGATTGCCTCCACCCATACTGGCGTATGGACTTCACCGGCTCCCACCTATCCTACACAAGCTAACTCAAATACCAATGTCAAGCTATAGTAAAGGTCCCGGGGTCTTTTCGTCCTGCCGCGCGTAACGAGCATCTTTACTCGTACTGCAATTTCGCCGGGCCTGTGGTTGAGACAGTGGGGAAGTCGTTACGCCATTCGTGCAGGTCGGAACTTACCCGACAAGGAATTTCGCTACCTTAGGATGGTTATAGTTACCACCGCCGTTTACTGGCGCTTAAGTTCTCCGCTTCGCCCCGAAGAGCTAACAGGTCCCCTTAACGTTCCAGCACCGGGCAGGCGTCAGTCCATATACATCGAATTACTTCTTCGCATGGACCTGTGTTTTTAGTAAACAGTCGCTTCCCCCTGCTCTCTGCGGCCATACAACGCTCCACCCGCACGGGGCTTCACGTCTCCGGCCCCCCTTCTCCCTAAGTTACGGGGGCAATTTGCCGAGTTCCTTAACCACAGTTCACCCGATCGCCTTGGTATTCTCTACCTGACCACCTGTGTCGGTTTGGGGTACGGGCCGCTCGGAACTCGCTAGAGGCTTTTCTCGGCAGCATAGGATCACTGACTTCACCTGAATCGGCTCGGCATCACGTCTCAGCCTCAATGTGTTGCGGATTTGCCTACAACACGGCCTACACGCTTACCCCGGCACAACCACCGGCCGGGCTCAGCTACCTTCCTGCGTCACCCCATCGCTTGACTACTACCCGCCAGGTTCCCAGCCTCCCCACCATCAACCCGAAGGTCTCAAATGGTTTGGGTGGTTAGCACAACGAGGTTCATCACGGGCGCTCCTTCGCGGGTACGGGAATATCAACCCGTTGTCCATCGACTACGCCTCTCGGCCTCGCCTTAGGTCCCGACTCACCCAGGGCGGATTAACCTGGCCCTGGAACCCTTGGTCATCCGGCGGAAGGGTTTCTCACCCTTCTTTCGCTACTCATGCCTGCATTCTCACTCGTGCCGCGTCCACAACTCGATCACTCGGCTGCTTCACCCCCGGCACGACGCTCCCCTACCCATCCACACACCTGCACGGAAACCCGAAAGCCTCCGCGGGGTTAAAA
>NZ_CP191251.1:3242500-6227500 GCF_050410825.1 Micromonospora fluostatini | reverse complement strand
TCCCGCCATGTCCGTCGCACGCATGCTCACCGGAGACCGCCCGACCGGGCGGTTGCACCTCGGTCACCTGGTCGGCAGCATCGCCAACCGGGTCCGGCTGCACCACCGGTACGAGAGCTTCTTCATCATCGCCGACCTGCACATGCTCACCACGAAGAACACCCGCGAGGACATCGAGCGGGTGGCCGACAACGCCCGGGAGATGGTCACCGACGTCCTGGCCGCCGGGGTGGAGCCGCAGCGGGCGACGTTCTACCTCCAGTCCGCCGTACCCGAGGTCGGTGACCTGAACACGCTGCTGCAGAACCTGGTCACGGTGCCGAGGTTGGAGCGGGTCCCGTCGCTGAAGGAGATGGCCCGCGACGCCGGCAAGGAGGAGATGCCGTACGGGCTGCTCGGGTACCCGGTGCTCCAGGCCGCCGACATCCTGTGCGTGAAGGGGCAGGTGGTCCCGGTCGGCCGGGACAACGCCGCCCACGTCGAGGTGACCCGGGAGATCGCCCGCCGCTTCAACCACCTCTACGGGGAGGTCTTCCCGGTCCCGGAGCTGATCAGCTCGCCGACGCCGACCCTGGTCGGCACGGACGGCCGGGGCAAGATGAGCAAGAGCCGGGGCAACGCCATCGCGCTCGCCGACTCCCCGGCCGAGGTGCGTCGCAAGGTGCGGGGCATGTACACCGACCCGAACCGGGTCCGGGCCGACGTGCCGGGTTCCGTGGCGGGCAACCCGGTGTTCGCGTACCACGACCTGTTCAACGCCGACCAGGCCGAGGTGGCCGAGCTCAAGCGGCGCTACCAGGCCGGTCAGGTCGGTGACGTCGAGGTCAAGGAGAAGCTGGCGACGGCGCTGAACCGGTACCTCGATCCGATCCGGGAGCGCCGGGCCCGGTACGAGGCCGACCCCGGGCTGGTCGACCAGTTGATCGTCGAGGGCACCGAGCGGACCCGCGCGCAGGTCCGGCAGACCCTGCTGGAGGTCCGCCGGGCGATGGGGTTGACCAGCGCGTACAGCCGGATCCGGCGGCGGGCCGAGCGGTCCCGGGCGCGTCCGGTCGCGCCGGCCTGACCGGCGCTCACCCCGGAGGGCGCGGGTACGGCAGGATGGCAGCCATGCTTCCCGCGCCCCGCGCCCTCCTGCTGGACTTCGGTGGTGTCCTCGCGGACGCGCCGACGCAGCCGCCCGCGCCGCCCGAGCTGGTCGCGCGGCTGTACGAGGTGACCGGTGGGGCGGTTCCCGCCGACCGGATCGCCGGGGACCTGGGCGCGGGCAGCCGGGCGTACGCGGCGTGGCGGGACGGGGCCGGCAACACCAGGTCCTCCGTCGAGGTGGGGCACGCGCAGATGTGGCGGGACTTCGTCACCGCCGGCTGGCCGCCGGCCGCCCGGGAGGCGGTGCAGCGGGAGGCCAGCCCGTTGGCGTACGCGCTGACCTGGCGGGCGGCGTGGGCCGTGCGGCCGGGGATCCCGGCGGCGCTGCGGGCGGCGGTGGCCGCCGGCCTGCCGTTGGCGGTGGTCAGCAACACCCTCTGCGGGGCGGCGCACCGGGACTTCCTCGCCCAGGCGGGGCTGGCCGACCTCTTCACGGCGCAGTTCTACAGCGACGAGGCGGGGCCCCGGAAGCCGAATCCGGAGCTGGCCCGGTTGGCCGCCCGCGCGGTCGGGGTGCCGGTCGGCGACTGCTGGTTCGTCGGGGACAGCGTGCAGCGGGACGTCGTCTGCGCCCGGCGGGCCGGTGTCGCCGCGGCGGTGTTGATGCGCTCCCCGCGTACCGACCGGGAGCGGCCGGTGCCGGAGGTGGCCCCGGACGCCCGGATCGAGGACGGCCACGGGCTGCTGGAGCTGCTGAACCGGGCGCTGGCCGGCTGAGCCCCCGGCCGGGGCCACCGGGTTCCCGGTCGTGGTGGCCGGCGTCGACCCGGGCTCGCGGGGCGGCGCACCGGCTGGTCGACACGCGGCCGGTCGACCCGGGCGCGGGTGGCAGAGTGGTGCCTCGTGGACACACTCACGGTACGGGGACTGTGCCGGCGGTTCGGCAACCTGGTCGTGCTCGACGACGTCAGCTTCACCGTCCCGGCGGGCCGGATCGCCGTCGTGGCGGGGCCGAACGGTTCGGGTAAGACCACCCTGCTGCGCTGCGTCGTCGGCGCCGACCGGCCGGACGACGGCGAGGTGCTGGTGGACGGCCGGCGGGCGTACGAGACCGACGCCTGGGTCCGCTCCTTCGTCGCCGCCGCGCTCGACGACATCGACTTCTTTCCGGACCTCTCCGTGGTGGAGCACCTCGAACTGCTCGCCTACGCGCACGGCGGGCCGGTCGGGCCGGTCGCCGAGGTGCTGACCGAGTTGGGGCTGGACCGGGCCCGCGGCCAGTTGCCCGCCACCCTCTCCAGTGGCCAGCGACGCCGCCTCGCGCTGGCGTCCTGTTTCGTCCGCCCGCGCCGGCTGCTCGTCCTCGACGAGCCGGAGCAGCGGCTCGACGTCCGGGGCCGGGCCTGGTTGGCCGACCGGCTGCGCGACGAGCGGGCCACGGGTACCGCCGTGCTGATGGCCTCGCACGACGCCGAGTTGATCGACGCGGTCGCCGACAGCCGGATCGAGCTCGGGGGATGACCAGCGCCGCCACCCCCGACCGGACGGCGACGCCGCCGGACGTGCCGACCGCCCGACAGCTCCGTGCCCGGCTGCGGCGGGCCCGCCGCCGGCACCACCGCCAGGGTCTCGGTGACCTGCTCACCGACGTGTACCTGGTGGTTCTCTTCGTCGCCATGTACGGCTGGGCGCTGGTCAGCAACCTGCGCGCGTACCTGGGCTCCCCGGCCGGTGGGGCGGCCGACCCCGGCGAGCGGTACTGGATCGCGGTGGCCGCCCTGCTGGCCGTCGCCGGGCTCGGTTGGCGGGCGCTGCGCGCGGTGGGTCCGTTGCTGGTCAGCGCGGCGGCGCAGAGCTGGGCGGCGGGTTCCCCGGTCGACCGGCGGGGCTGGCTGCTGCCGCGTTTCGTCGTCCTGCTCGGTGCGGCGGGCGTCGGGGGTGCCCTGCTCGGCGTGGGGATCGCGTTCGTCGTGCGGGCCGACGCCGGCGGCGACCTCGCCGTGGCGGCGCTGGCCGGCGGCGGGTGGGCGACGGCGGCGCTGGCGGCGGCCGTGCTCGCCCAGGCCAGCCGGGCCACCGCGCGCTGGCCCCGGCTGCTCGGGGCGGGGCTGGTCATGGGTGGCGCGCTGCTGACGGTCGGCGTCGTCGTCAGTCACTTCGCGGGCGGCCGGCTCGGCCGGCCGGGGGCCTGGCTGGTCGGGGTGGTGGTCGTGGTGGGGTTGCCGCTGGCGGTGGTGCTCACCGTGCGGGCGGTCCGGGCGTTGCCCCGGGTGGACCGGGCGGCGCTGACCACCGGGGCCCAGTTCGCCAACGCGGCGGCCACGGCGGCGGTGATGCTGGACCCGAGCCTGCTCGCCGCGGTGGTGGAGAGCCGCCGGTGGCGTGGGGTGGGCCGGGTCCACAGCCGCCCGTTCCGCGCCGGTCGCCGCTGGTGGGTGCTGCTCCAGGCGGAGGTACGCCGGCTCGGCCGGCACCCGAGCGCGGTCGCCGCCTGGGCGGCGCTGATCCTGGTGCAGTACGCCGTGGCCGTGGCGGTGCCGTCGGTCGCCGGGTCGGCGCAGGTGGTCGGGGCGTACCTGGCCGCCGAGCGGTGGGCCGGCGGCCTGCGGTCGGTGAGCCGCTCGCCCGGCCTGCGGCGGGTGCTGGGCGGCGGTGACGGCGGCAACCAGGTGGCGCACGTCGTCGTGCCGGCGGTGGGGGCGGTGCTGTGGTGGCTGGCGACGCTGCCCGTCGGTGGGGCGCACCCGGGCTGGCTGGACGCGATCCTGGTGGCCGGTGTCGTCGTCGCCGTGCACCGGGTCGCCACCCGGCGGCGGATGGACTACGACACGGCGGTGGTGGACACCCCGTTCGGGATGATCCCGGTCGGCCTGTTGGGTCAGGTCCTGCGTGGACTCGACGTGGTGGCCGTGCTGGTGGTTGCCCAGCTCGTGCTGTCCTGAGCGACATTCCACACCAGAGCTGTTTCTCCTGCGTATATAGGGTTACGCCGATTGACAAAGTTTGTCATCCCAACTTAATCTGCGGTTCCCGATCGGGCGCCGGCCGCGTTCGCGGTGGCGCCTGCCGCAACCCGTCCCAGCGGAAATCCAGGCGAGGAGCGTCATGGCCGGTACACGAGGCACGACACGAAGGACCCGATGGCGGCTCGGCATGTTCACCGGGGCGCTCACCATGCTGCTGGTCAGCCTCGGCATGACGTTCGCGGTCAGCGCGCACGCGGCGGCCGGCTGCAAGGTGGACTACTCCACCAACCAGTGGCCCGGTGGCTTCACCGCGAACGTGACCGTGACCAACCTCGGTGACCCGGTCAACGGATGGCGCCTGACCTGGGCTTTCCCCTCCGGCCAGCAGGTGTCGCAGGCGTGGAACGCCACCGTCACCGCCAGCGGCGCGAGCGTCACCGCCACCAACGTGGGCTACAACGCCGCGATCGGCACCAACGGCACCGCGTCGTTCGGCTTCAACGGCTCCTGGACGGGCGCCAACAACGCCCCCACGTCGTTCGCTCTCAACGGCGTGACCTGCACCGGCAGCGTCGGCCCCACCACCCCGCCCACCACGCCGCCGACCACCCCGCCGGTCACCACCCCGCCGCCGACCACCCCGCCGCCGGCCGGTGACCCGATGGCCTACGTCGCCGCCATGCAGCCCGGCTGGAACCTCGGCAACACCTTCGACGCGGTCGGCGCCGACGAGACGGCGTGGGGCAACCCCCGGGTCACCCAGGCGCAGCTCGACAACATCCGCGCCCAGGGCTTCAACAGCATCCGGATCCCGATCACCTGGAGCAACCACCACGGGCCGGCCCCGACGTACACGATCGACCCGGCGTGGCTGAACCGGATCAAGGAGGTCGTCGGCTGGGCGCTCGACGACGGCTTCTACGTGATGATCAACCTGCACCACGACTCGTGGCAGTGGATCAACACCATGCCGACCGACCGGACCAACGTCCTCAACCGGTACAACGCGCTCTGGACCCAGATCGCCGCCGCGTTCAAGGACCACTCGCCGAAGCTGCAGTTCGAGAGCGTCAACGAGCCGCAGTTCGCCAACAGCTCCGGTGACGCCCAGAACGCCCAGTTGCTGAACGAGCTGAACACCTCCTTCCACCGGATCGTGCGGGCCTCCGGGGGTACCAACGCCACCCGGATGCTGGTCCTGCCGACCGTGTACACCCAGACCGACCAGGCCCGCGCCGACGAGCTGCTGGCCACCATCAACCAGCTCAACGACCGCAACCTGATCGCCACCGTGCACTTCTACGGGTACTGGCCCTTCAGCGTGAACGTCGCCGGGGGCACCCGCTTCGACGCCACCACCCAGAAGGACCTGACCGACCAGTTCGACCGGGTGTACAACACCTTCGTCACCCGGAACATCCCGGTGATCGTCGGGGAGTACGGCCTGCTCGGCTTCGACCGGCACACCGGCACCATCCAGCAGGGCGAGAAGCTCAAGTTCTTCGAGTTCCTCGGGCACTACGCCAAGCAGCGGCAGCTCACCACCCAGCTCTGGGACAACGGGCAGCACTTCAACCGGACCACCTTCCAGTGGCGGGACCCGGAGCTGTGGGCCCAGATCAAGTCGAGCTGGACCACCCGTTCCGGCACCGCATCGTCCGACCAGGTGTACGTGCCCCGGACCGGGGCGATCACCGCCAAGTCGCTGACCCTGAACCTGAACGGCACCACCTTCCAGGGGCTCCGTCAGGGCACCACCAACCTGGTGCAGGGCACCGACTACACCGTCTCCGGCAGCCAGCTCACGCTCACCGCCAGCGCGCTGACCCGACTGGTCGGCAACCGGGCGTACGGCGTGAACGCCAGCCTCCAGGCGCGGTTCTCCACCGGGGTGCCGTGGCGGATCGACATCATCAGCCACGACCCGCCGGTGCTGTCGAACGCCACCGGGACGACGGCCTCGTTCGCCATCCCGACCCAGTTCCGTGGTGACCAGCTCGCCACCATGGAGGCGAAGTACGCCGACGGCAGCAACGCCGGCCCGCACAACTGGACGTCGTTCAAGGAGTTCGACGTCACCTTCGCCCCCGACTACACCGGGAACACCATCAAGCTCACCGAGACCTTCTTCGGCGAGGTCAACGACGGCGCCCGGGTGACCCTCACCTTCCACTTCTGGAGCGGCGCGACGGTCACGTACCACGTCACCAAGTCGGGGAGCAGCGTCACCGGCACCCTCTCCTGAGCCCGGTCCCGCGCCCGGCGCGGACCTCCGGCCACGAACGGGCCGCGATCGATCGTCGATCGCGGCCCGTTCCGCGTCCGGCGGTTCACCGACGGCCGGGCCTTGACGTGGACGAAGTGACGGACGTAACTTGCTTCGCAAGAGTTTCCGGCAAGTTTCAAAAAAGTTGCTGCAACTCTTTCCGCACCCGGCACGGTCCGCCGCCCCACGCGGCGGAGCGTGGCAGCCGACACCCCGTCCCGTCCGTACCACCCGGAGGAGAACCGGTGTTGCCCGAACCGTCCCCGCACCGCCGCTGGCGCCTCGGCGTCGGCCTGCTCGCCGCCACCGTCACCGCCCTCGCCGCCACCCTCGTCACCGGCGGCGCACCCACCACCACCGCCGCCCAGGCCGCACCGGCCGGCGACAAGGACGTCACCGCCGTGCTGTTCGAGTGGCGTTTCGACTCCATCGCCCGCGCCTGCCGGGACACCCTCGGCCCGAAGGGGTACGGCTTCGTCCAGGTCTCCCCACCGCAGGAACACATCCAGGGCGGCCAGTGGTGGACCTCGTACCAGCCGGTCAGCTACCAGATCGCCGGGCGCCTCGGGGACCGGGCCGCGTTCCGGTCGATGGTGAACGCCTGCCACGGCGCCGGCGTGAAGGTCATCGTCGACGCGGTGATCAACCACATGAGCGCCGGCTCCGGCACCGGGACCGGGGGCACCACCTACAGCAAGTACAACTACCCCGGCGTCTACCAGGTGCAGGACTTCCACTCCTGCCGCAGCTCGATCAACGACTACCGCAACCGGTACGACGTGCAGGAGTGCGAACTGGTCGGGCTCTCCGACCTGAACACCGGCTCCGACTACGTCCGGGGCCGGATCGCGGGGTACCTCAACGACCTGCTCTCCCTCGGCGTCGACGGGTTCCGCATCGACGCCGCCAAGCACATGGCCGCCGGTGACCTGGCCGCCATCCGCGCCCGGATGAGCAACCCGAACGCGTACTGGATCCAGGAGGTCATCTACGGCGCCGGTGAGGCGGTGCAGCCCGGCGAGTACCTCGGCACCGGGGACGTCCAGGAGTTCCGGTACGCCCGCGACCTCAAGCGGATCTTCCTGAACGAACGGCTGTCCCACCTGAACACCTTCGGCGAGAGCTGGGGTTACCTGTCCAGCGGCAAGGCCGGGGTCTTCGTGGACAACCACGACACCGAGCGCAACGGGGAGACCCTGAACTACAAGAACGGTGCCGCCTACACCCTGGCCAGCGTCTTCATGCTGGCCTGGCCGTACGGCACCCCGCACGTGCACTCCGGGTACGAGTTCGGCAACCACGACGCCGGCCCGCCCAACGGCGGCACGGTCAACGCCTGCTACGCCGACGGGTGGAAGTGTCAGCACGCCTGGCCGCAGATCGCCAACATGGTCGGCTTCCGCAACGCCGCCCGGGGCACCGGCGTGACGAACTGGTGGGACAACGGCAACAACCAGATCGCCTTCGGTCGGGGCAACCGCGCCTTCGTCGCCATCAACAAGGAGGGTGGCGCGCTGACCCGCACCTTCCAGACCTCCCTGCCGGCCGGCACCTACTGCGACGTCCAGCACGGCGACCCGACCCCGGGTGGCGGCTGCACCGGCACCACGTACACCGTCGACGGGTCGGGCCGGTTCACCGCGACCGTCCCGTCGAACGACGCGGTGGCCCTGTACGTCGGCGCCACCGGCCAGCCGACCACCGGCCCGACCACCAGTCCGCCGGGCTCCGGGGTCACCGACGTGCGGTTCACGGTCACCGCCACCACCTCGTGGGGGCAGAACGTCTTCGTCACCGGTGACCACCCGAGCCTGGGATCGTGGAACCCGGCCAACGCCCGTGCCCTGGACCCGGCGAGCTACCCGCAGTGGCAGGCCACCCTCGGGCTGCCCGCCGGGGCCACCGTCGAGTACAAGTACCTCCGCAGGGACGCCGGCGGCGGGGTGACCTGGGAGGGCGGCGGCAACCGCCGGGCCACCGTGCCCGCCAGCGGCAACCTCACCCTCACCGACACCTGGCGGACCTAGCCACGACGAACGGGTGGCGGGGGTGACGCGCGACGCGTCACCCCCGCCCACTCCGGCCCACCACCGGAGGGGCGGTACGGCGGGGACCAGACCCCCGGACTGGCCGGTCCCCGCCGTACCCGTTCTGGTGCCGGTGTTACTGGCCGATGGTGGCCTGGGGACCGGCGTGGGTGCGCAGGAGGGCGGGGACGTCGGCGGCGGGGTGGAGGGTGTAGGGGTAGAAGCTGGCGGGGTTGAACGCGGAGCCGCTGGACTCGCGGCGGCCGCTGCTGTTGACCACGACGTTGCCGCTCTGGCGCAGTTCCGCCCCGGAGTCGCGGTAGTAGGGGTTGGTGACCCGGTCGAAGTAGCTGTTCTCCAGGACCATCTTCGTGGTGCCCCGGGAGTGGTTCCCCGAGCGGGCGTTCTGGAGGTAGTTGTTGTAGAGGTGGGCGTAGGCGACGTTGTCGGTGCTGGGGACGCGGGAGTTCACGTCGCGGAACCAGTTGTGGTGGATGGTCATGCGGGACGTGACGTTCTCGGTCCAGCCGATCCCGAAGGTCTTGTTGGCCTCGGAGATGATGTTCCAGGACACGGTCAGGTTGGTGGTGTCCTTGCGGCTGTCGATGGCGCCGTCGTTCATCCGGGTGATGTGGTTGTGGTCGATCCAGATCCGGTTGGCGGTGTCCATCTGGATGCCGTCGTAGTCGAAGTCCTTGTCGTCCGGGTCGTCCTCGGCCATCCGGGTGTCGCGGATGGTGAGGTTGCGGATGATGACGTTGCTGGTCCCGGCGCCGAGGAAGAACCCGCCGTTGACGATCTGGCCGCTGGTGCCGACGCCGACGACGGTCTTGTTCGAGGCGATCGGGATCTCCTTGCCGTAGGGGCGGATCGTGATCGCGGTGTTCACCCGGATGGTGTGCGCGGCGCTGGCCGAGGCGTACCGTTCCAGGTCGGCCTGGTTGGAGACGGTGACCGTGGTCCCGCCCGCGCCCCCGGTGGTCCCGGCCGCCCCGGCGAACCCGTCCGCCGTGTTCGAGTACGGCACGCTCGGTCCGGTGGTCGGCGGCGGGGTGGTCGGCGGCGGAGTGGTCGGGTTCGGCGGGGTGGTGGGCGCGCCGGTGGTCGGGCCGACCGACCCGGTGCAGGCCGTACCGTTGAGGGCGAAGTTCGTGGGGTTCGGGTTGCTGCCGCCCTGCGAACCGTTGAAGCCGAAGTTCACCGTTCCGTTGGTCGGGATCGACGCGTTGTAGGACACGTTCGTCGCGGTGATGGCCGAGGTGCCGCTCGGGATGGTGGCGTTCCATGCCTGGTTCACCTGCTGGCCGCCGGTGAACGTCCAGGTCAGCCGCCAGCCGTTGACCGCGTCACCCAGGTTGGTGACCGTCACGTCGGCGGTGAAACCCCCGCCCCAACTGCTGCTCACCCGGTAGTCGACCCGGCACCCGGCGGCGGCCTGGGCGGAGACCGCCAGCACGGCTCCGGTGGCGACCAGCGCGGCGGTCGTGGACGCGACCAGGCCGGCACGCCAGATCCTGGCTTTCCTGCTCCCCTGCATGTCTGAAGCTCTCCTCGGGACGCGGTGGTGATGGTGGTGATCGGTGCGTCGCGGGTGGATGGCGCTACCCGTCGGGGTTACAGACGGATTACCGTCATGGGCATAACAGAACTTCGATGAGTTTTTTCGGGCCCGGTGGCGGTCGACCCCGACTAGGCTCGGCGCGATCCCGAAGGGTGGTACGGCGTGGAGACGACGATGGACGCCGACCTGGTACAGGCCGCGCAGGCGGGCGACCAGCGGGCGCTCGCGGAACTGGTCGCCACCCACCTGCCCCTGGTGCACAACGTCGCCGGCCGGGCCCTGCCCGAACGCGCCGACGTGGACGACGTGGTCCAGGAGACCATGTTGCGGGTCGTCCAACGGCTGGGCGACCTGCGGGACCCGACGCGGTTCCGGGCCTGGCTGATCAGCATCACCATCCGGCAGATCAAGGACCGGATGCGGGTCCGGCAGGTCACCCTGCGACAGCAGACGCCGCTGGCGGAGTACACCGAGACCCCGGACCCCGAGACCGACGTCGCCGCCGACGTCGTGGCCCACGCCGCCCACGAGGCGCAGCGACAGGACCTGCTGGCCGCCGTCCGCTGGCTGAACCCCGACGAACGCCAGGTGCTCGCCCTGTGGTGGCAGGAGTTGAACGGCACCCTGACCCGCGCCGAGCTGGCCGAGGCGCTGGGCGTCACCGTCGCGCACGCCGGGGTCCGGATCCAGCGGATGAAGGGCCAGGTGCTGCTGGCCCGCACCGTGTTGCAGGCGTTGCGGCAGCCGGCCCGCTGTCCCGGCCTCAGCCGGGCCGGGGCGGGCTGGGACGGCAGCGCCAACCCGTACTGGTTCCGCAAGCTGGCCCGGCACGTCCGTGCCTGCCCCGCCTGCGGCGCGCTCGGCGCGGCCCAGGCGCCCACCGAGCACCACGTGGTCAGCATCGGGCTGCTCGCCGCGCCCGCCCTGCCCCTGTCCGACCTGCTCGCCGCGGGCGTCGCGGCGCCGGTGGTGGGGAAGGTGCTGGCGTTCCTCGCCGCCCCGCTGGTCACCGTCTTCCGTCGGCTGGCGGAGTACGTCGTCGGCAAGCCGGCCGCCCTGGTCGCCACCCCGGTCGTCGGCGCGGTGGCCGTGCTCTCGACCGGCCTGCTCCTGCCCTCCGACGGTGACGAACCGCTGGCCCAACCGCCCCCGCCGCCGGTGACCGCGCCGGCCGCCGGGCCCAGCCCGGCGGCGACCGCGCCCACGCCACCGGGCAGCGCGCCCCCGACGGCGGTACCCACGGAGCTCTTCGTCGCCCCGGACGGCGACGACGCCGCCGCCGGCACCGAGGCGGAACCGTACGCCACCGTGCACCGGGCGGTCGCCGCCGCGCGACCGGGGCAGACCATCTACCTGCGCGACGGGGTGCACCGGGCCACCCGGCCGGTGGAGATCACCACCAACGGTACGGCGGCACGGCGGATCACCCTGACCAACTACCCCGGCGAGCGGCCGACCATCGACGCGAGCGGGGTGCCGGCCGGGCGGCCGTACATCACCCACCGGGCCAGCCACTGGACGGTACGGGGGCTCGACGTCAGCGGGGCCCCGGGGGAGGCGTACGTCTGCCAGTCGTGCCGGCACACGGTCCTGCGGGACCTGCGGATCCACGACAACGGGGGCACCGGGCTCACCCTGCGGGGCCGGGGCACCAGCGACAACCAGGTGCTCGACAGCGACTTCTTCGACAACGCGGACCCGGCCCGCCGGGAGGCCGACGGGTTGACCTTCGGCGCCGGCTCCGGCCGGGGCAACGTCGTACGGGGCTGCCGTACCTTCGGCAACGTCGACGACGGGCTGGTCGTCGACGGCTTCACCGACCCGGTCACCATCGACGCCACCTGGTCGTACGGCAACGGCGGGCGGCGGGCGGAGGCGCCCGGGGAGCCCGGTTCCGGGCACGGTTTCGACCTGGGCGACGCCGCCACCGCCCACGTGGTGACCCGCAGCGCCGCCTGGAAGAACCACGGGCACGGCTTCACCGACAGCGGGACGGGTGGCGCGCACCGGATCACCCGGAACACCGCGTTCCGCAACGCCGGGCACGGCTTCGCCTTCGCCTCCCCGTCGACGGTCCGGGACAACGTGGCCCTCGGCAACGACGAGCAGCGGGTCCTGGTGGACGGGGTCGACGAGGCGGGCAACTCCTGGAACGGGCCCGGCTGGGGTACCCAGGTGCTGCGCGAGATCGACCCGGCGACCGCCGAGGCGGACCGACCGGCCGGCGGTGGGCTGCCGGAGACCGCGTACCTGACCCACACCAACGACCCGGACGTGGGCGCCCCGATGAACCCGCCCCGCTGACCCGTCGGCGTACGGGCCGGGTCAGGTGCCGCCCCGGTCCGGCCCGACGGTGCCGGTGGGGTGCGGGTCGGGGTCGGTGGTGGCCGCCAGGGTGGCGTGCCAGCGGGCCCGCTGTACCGCGTCGGCGCGGGCGAACTGCCGGGCGACCCGGGCCAGCCAGGCGCTCTCCGAGGCCACCGAGGCGGCCACGTCCTGGAACGGGTGCTCGGCGCGGTAGTGGCGACCGTGCGCGTGGCCGACCAGCGCGGCGGCGATCAGCGCCGCCTCCAGGGTGGCCGGATCCGCATCCGGGCCGACCCAGCGGGGGACGTCCGGGTGCGCGTACGGGCGCAGGGTCAGTTGCGCGTCGCGGATCTCGATCACCCGCCGGTAGAGCGCGAACTCCGCGTCGGCCAGCGGCCAGCCACCGCTGGTGTGCAGGGCGATCTGCGGCAGCTCGGCCCGGACCGCCTGCCAGAGCGGGTCGATCCGGCGCAGCCGCCACCAGGCGGGCACCCAGCGCAGTGGCGCGGTGAGCCGGTCGTTCCACCTGGTCAGGGTCGCCCCGACCAGCCAGAGCAGCATGCAGATCGAGCCGAGGGTGGCCCCCACCGGCAGCGGGGTGGCCAGCGACCGGCCGGTGACCAGGACGAGCACCGGGCGTACCCCGGACCAGGCCGCCCAGACGATGCCGAGCCCGGCCCCGGCGACGACGAAGCACAACCCGACCCGGAACAGCCCGGCCTGCACGTGCCGCAGGTAGCCGCCCACGCTGGCGATGAAGGCGGCCAGGCAGACGGCGATGTAGCAGAAGAACGTGACGAGGTAGCCGACCACCAGGGGTTCGCGGGAGTACGCGTTGACGAAGTTCAGCGTGAACGTGGTGTCGGCGACGACGAGCAGCGTCCCCATCAGGGTCACCGCGGCGGCCAGCAGGAGGCCGTAACGGCGCAGCCAGCGTGGAATGCCGGCCGGGCGGGCGATGCTCTGGCCGAGCGCGCCGAGGAAGTACGCGGCGAGCATCTCCAGGCTGTTGCCGAGCAGCCGGCCCAGGTTCGGCACCGGCTCGACGTGGCTGATCGCGATCAGCACCGGGGGCGCCATCAACGCCAGGCCGAGACCGATGCAGAGGAAGAACCCGGAGAGGTAGCGGGTGCCGGCGGCCTGACGGGCGCCGCGTCCCCGCAGGAGCTTGTAGGTGGCGACCACCACGGCGAGGGCCAGGGCGCAGAAGTTGAGCCAGTTCAGCATGGGTACGCCCGCCGACGGTCAGCCCGCGTCGAAGATCGAGCCGAGGCGGGCCAGGCCGTCGGCGACCTCGGGGGTGACCGGCCCGGCCCGCCCGGACGGGTCGCGCCGGGCGCGCTGGGAGATCATCGAGGCGACCAGTTCGGCTTCCTGCTCCTGCTGGGCGGAGTAGTCGGAGCGGCCGAGCACCCGACGCACCAGGTCGGCGGAGAGGTTCGGCAGCAGCAGGTCGGGCAGGGCGGCCAGGGCGCGGTCGCCGACGTGGCCGCAGAGCAGGTGACCGACCTCGTGCAGCAGGATGTGCTCGCGGTGCAGCCGGGTGGTGCTGGTGGCGTAGAAGAGGTAGTCGGCCTGGTCGGTGGCGATCAGGGCGCCGCACTGGGTGGCGCCGCCGGGCATCGGCACCAGTTCGACCGGCCGGCCCCGCTGCCGGGCGAGGGCCGCGACGAAGCGGGCCGGCTCGAAGGGTGTCGGAATCGTCAACCCGTCGACGATCCGCCGGCACCGGCGCCACATGCTCCGGTCGACCGCCATCACGCCCCGCTCTTGCCCTGCCGTTCGCCGCGATCCGGGCGGTCCACACCGGACGTGGTGTTCCGGCTCGCCTCCCGCCGACCGATAGCTTCGATCATGTCGCTGATGGTGTCCAGCCCTTCCGGCGAGAGGGTGACCGCCCGGAGCGCGATCTGCCGGACCGCGCTGTCCCGCAGCGCGCCGAGCAGTTCCAGCTCACCGGCGATCCGGGCGCTCTGCTCGTCGTCGAAGAAGTACGCGGTCGGGACCTGGAAGAACTGGGCCAGGGCCTCCAGGTGGCGCTTGGTCGGGTTGTCCCGGCGACCGTTGCGCAACTGCCACAGGTAGGTGGCGGAGAAGCTCTCTCCGGTCGCCTCGCGGCAGGCGGCGGCGACCTCGTCGTTGCGGTACTGCTCACGGTCGGGCCGTCGGACGACCTCGAAGAGTCTGTTGATCTTTTCGGCGAGGGTGCCCCCGGGTGACTGGCGCACGCGACCCCTCCCCTCGTCGACCGGTGGTCTCCCGGTCGACGTGGTTGACGGCGGGAGCCACCTCGGACATCCTAGCCATTCGGAATTTAGCTGAGATGAATGAAGCAACTTGCCTTGCTTCACATCAGCTAACTGGTTACCAGGAGGTGAATTCAGATGACCGCACTCGTCGCGCACACCAACGACATCTCCGCCGAGATGTTCGGTGAGCTGACCGAGGACCGCACCGCCGAGGGGCTGGCCGGTCTGACGCCGGTGCTCGCCACCCCGACCGCCGTGGCACTGGGCGTCGCCGTCGGCGCCGTCGCGTTCCACGCCGGCTACATGGTCGGCATCGTCCGCAACATGGCCGAGGGCACCCGCCCCCGGCCGCAGTAAGGGCACTCCCGTCCCCGCGCGGCAACGCGCCCTGAACCAGGAGGTGATCCCGTGTCCGTCCTCGCCATCCGGGTGAACACCGACCCCGACCTCGCCGCGATCCCGATCGACAGCGGCGAGGCGTGCAGCCAGGTCGGCGGCATGCCCGTGCTCGCCACCCCGGCCACCATCGTCAGCGTCGCGGCCGGTGTCGGCCTGGTCGGCTCCGTGGCGGCGCTCTTCGGCGCCGGCTACGTCGTCGGCCGCAACCTCGGTGGCACCCGCCCGCCAGTCCAGAACTGACCAACCGGCCCCGCCCACCCGGGCGGCCGGCCACCACGGTACGGGTCCGGTGTGCCGTCCCGGCGGCACACCGGCTCCTCCGACAGCCCCACCACCCGTCCCGCCGCCCCGGCCCCCGACCGTCAGGAAGCGCTGACCATGACGAGACCAGCCTGGCGCGACCGGCTCCGGCCGCCCGCCACGTACGACCGATCCGCCGTGCTGACCTGGACCGAGCGGATCAGCTCGGTGACCCACCTCTTCGCCAGCCTGGAGTACCTGACCCGGCGCCGCGACCGGCAGCGGGGCGGGGCGAACAACTGGGCGGTGAACCGGCGCACCTTCCACACCCAGGTCCCCCGGATCACCCGCGCCCTCGACCTGGTCGCCGACGACCGGGTCGCCACCGCGCTGCACGTCAGCCGGGCCGTCTCGGCCGCCGCGCTCTGGCTGCCGCTGAGCCCCCGGCAGCGGGTCGCCGCCAACGCCGTGCTCACCGGCAGCCAGGCCGCCCTGCACGCCCAGCACCTCTACGGCAGCGACGGCGCCGACCAGGTCTCCTTCCTCGTCCAGGCGCTCACCACACTGGGCCGGATCGGTCAGCGCCGCCCCGCCGTGGTGGACGCCTGCCTCTGGTTCGTCGCCCTCCAGTCGGTGCTGTCGTACACCGTCTCCGGCTGGGCGAAGCTGCCCAGCGACACCTGGCGCAGCGGGCGGGCCCTGCCCGGGATCACCCGGACCCTCACCTACGGCGACCCGCAGGTGTGGCGGCTGATGCAGCGGTACCCCCGGCTGACCAGGCTCACCGCGCACGGCGTGCTGGCGATGGAGTGCGCGTTCCCGCTGGCGTACGCGGCCAAGGGCCGGCCGGCGCCGTACCTGCTCGCCGCCGCCGGGGCGTTCCACCTGGTCAACGCCCGGGTGATGGGGCTGGGCCGGTTCTTCTGGGCGTTCACCTCGACGTACCCGGCGGTCGTCTACACCACCCGGCCCCGCGCCCGGACCGCCGGCCGCGACGGGGTCCGCCGCGACGACACCCTGCCCGCCGCGGTCGCCGCCGCCGGGCTGGCCCTCTTCGCCGCCGGCCAGGCCGCCCGGATCCGCCGGCGGCGGATCATCGAGCGGGGACGCGGCGACGAGCGGACCCTCACCACCACCGCCGGCAACGTGCTCTCCTACCGGTACGCCGGCGGCGACGACGACCGGACCGGGCCGGTGGTGCTGCTGGAGAGCGGGCTGGCCGCCACCGCCGAGCACTGGGAGCGGATCGCCGCCCCGCTGGGCGAGCGGTTCACCACGGTGACCTACCAGCGGGCCGGCTACGGCGCCAGCCGCTACACGGGCGGCCGGGGGTTCCGCTTCGAGACCATGGTGGACGACCTGGTGGACCTGGCCCGGCACGTCGCCGGGGACCGCCCGGTGGTGCTGGTCGGCCACTCCCTCGGCGGCTACCTGGCGCTGCTCGCCGCCGAACGGCTCGGCCCCCGGGTCCGGGGGGTGGCCCTGGTCGACTCCAGTCACCCCGCCGAGCTGCGTCGCTCGCTGCGCCAGGCCGAGGGGGGCCGGGCCCTGACCAGCACGCTGGCCATCATGCCCGGTTCGCTGCGGGCCGGCTTCGGCGCGCTGCTGCCCCGGGCCGACTGGGTCGACCGGATGCCCGAGCCGGTGCGCCGACTCGCCCTGGCCCAGTACCGCGACCCGGAGCTGTGGGCCGCCGCCCGCCGTGAGTGGTCGGTGGTCCGGGACCGCTTCGAGGACGAGAGCGTCGGGCTGCCCCGCATCGACGTACCGCTGGTGGTGGTGACCGCCGGGCGGACCGCCCGGACCGACGCCGTCCAGGCCGACCTGCACGACGAGTTCGCGGCGGCGGCGCCCCGCGCCGAGCGGTACGTGGTCGAGGACGCCGACCACGACGAGATCCTCACCGCCGCCGACCGGGCCGAGGAGGTGGTCAAGATCCTGACCGCCTTCGTCGACGACGTCACCGGGCACGGCCCCGGTGCCGGCCGGCACGAGGAGGAGCGATGAGCCGCCGCGTCGGCACCGACCTGCGCCCGCTGACCACCATGGTCACCGCCGGCCTGGTCGGCTGGTTCGGGGTGACCGTGCTCAGCCAGCACCCGCAGCAGGTCTTCGACCGGTTCCGCCGCTTCGACGTCTCCGGGCTGCTGATCGGCAACTGGCGGTTCTTCGCCCCGGAGCCGGCGCAGCACGACTTCCACATCCTGCACCGGGTCCTGCACACCGACGGCGAGCAGAGCCGCTGGTCGGAGACGATCGAGATCCCCCGCCGGTGCTGGCGGCAGGTGGTCTGGTTCCCGGAGCGCCGCCAGGACAAGGCCATCTTCGACATCTGCGCCGACCTGATCGTGCACCTCGGGCAGCCGGGCGTGGACGTCACCGACACCCCGGCGTACGAGGTGCTGCGGGACATCGTCGAGGCCGCCGTGCGGGAGACCCACCCGGCGCGTACCCCCAAGGGCTTCCAGTTCGTGATCGCCCGCAGCACCGGCTACGACGAGTCGCAGAAGCCCGAGTACCTGCTCGTCTCACCGTTCGTACCCCTGGAGGGCAGCTCCGATGACTGAGATCGCCGACAGCGGCTACGGACGCCAGTTCGTCGACTTCTACGACCGGCTCTTCCCCGGCGGGCCGGCGGTGGAGCAGACCGTCGGGTACCTCGCCGACCGGCACCCCGGCGGCGGCCTGCCCACCCTGGAACTCGGCGTGGGCACCGGCCGGATCGCCCTGCCGCTGGCCGAGCGGGTCGGGGAGATCGTCGGGGTGGACTCCTCGCCGGAGATGCTCGACGTGCTCCGCGCCGCGCTGGCCGACCGGCCCCGCCCGGTCACCCCGGTGCACGGCGACATCCGCGACTGGGCCGACGAGCGCCGGTACGGGCTGGTCTACTGCGTCTGCGGCACGCTCTCCATGCTGCTGGACCCGGCGGAGCAGCAGCGGACCGTGCAGGTCGCCGCGGACCGGCTGGCCCCCGGCGGGACCCTGGTGGTGGAGACCCACAACCCGGAGTTCGCGCTCGCGGTGCTCAACCAGGGCCGGGCCCGGGACTCCTTCTTCGTCCCCTACCCGGGGCGGGACACCGGGCTGCTCTCCTACTCGACAATCGACGTGACGCACCGGGTGTGGCACCTGGCGCACATCTGGATCGAGGAGGGCCGGTCCCGGATCGCCACCGAGTTGAGCCGGCTCACCACCCCCGACGAGGTCGACGGGTACGCCGAGCGGGCCGGGCTGGCACCGGTCGCCCGGCACGCCGACTGGACCGGCACCGAGTTCACCGGCGCGGAGCCGATGTACGTCAGCGTGTACCGCGCCGGGGACGAGCGGTGAACCCGGCGACCGGCGGGCAGCGGCACTGGCTGGGCATGCTCGCCGGGTACGTCCGGCCGCACCGGGGCCCGTTCCTGGCCGCCGGGATGCTGCTGCTCGTCTCCAGTCTGCTCGGCCTGGCGCAGCCGCTGGCCGCCAAGGCGCTGATCGACGGGCTCTCCGCCGGACAGGGCGTGGGCCGGGCGCTGGTCGCGCTGACCGGGCTGGTGCTGGCCGCCGCCGTGCTGCTCGGCGTCGGCAACTACCTGATCCTGCGCACCGCCGAGGCGGTCGCCCTGGACGGCCGGCGGGGTCTGGTCCGGCACCTGCTGCGGCTCACCGTGCCGGCGATGCAGCGGCAGGCCCCCGGTGACCTGCTGGCCCGGGTCGCCGGGGACACCATGCTGCTGCGCCAGATCGCCAGCCAGGCCCTGATCGACCTGTTCACCGGCGGAGTGATGCTGCTCGGCGCGGTGGTGCTGATGGCGGTGGTCGACCTGGCGCTGCTCGGGGTGACCGCGGTCGTGGTGGCGCTGCTGCTGGTGATCATGGGGGTGCTGATGCCCCGGATCCGCGAGGCGGCGCTGCGCTCGCAGGAGTCGGTGGGCGATATGGGGGCCACCCTGGAGCGGGCGCTGGGCGCCTTCACCACCATGAAGGCGTCCGGTACCGAGGCGACGGAGGCGGCCCGGGTCGACGCGGCGGCGCTGGCCGCGTACCGGCAGGGCGTGAGCCTGGCCCGGTGGGGCTCGATCGCCGGCACCAGCGCCGGACTGGCCATCCAGGTCGCGTTCCTGGTGGTGCTCGGCGTCGGTGGCGCGCGGGTGGCCAGCGGCGCGATGCCGGTCTCGGCGCTGGTGGCGTTCCTGCTCTACGTGGCGTACCTGACCCACCCGGTGCTGCAACTCGTCGGCGCCGGCACGTACCTCCAGATCGGCCGGGCCGCGCTGACCCGGATCGGCGAGATCGACGCGCTCCCCGTCGAGCCCATCGATCTGCCCCCGCCGGCCGGGACCGCGAGGCCCGCCGGACCCCCGACGTCGGTCGGGATCCCGACGTCGGGGGTCGCCGGGCCGGGTGGCGGCGGGGCCGGTCGCACCGGCGCGGACGCCGGGGCGGCTCGGGCGGAGCCGGCGGCGGTGGTCTTCGAGCAGGTCGGCTTCGGCTACCCGGGCCGCGCCGAGCCGGCCCTGCACGACCTCAACCTGACCGTGCCGGCGGGCGGGCTGACCGCCCTCGTCGGACCGTCCGGCTCCGGCAAGACCACGGTGCTCGCCCTGATCGAGCGCTTCCACGAGCCGGAGCACGGCCGGATCCTGTTCGACGGGCGACCACTGGCCGACTGGCCGCTGGCCGAGCTGCGGGCCTCGATCGGCTACGTCGAGCAGGACGTCGCCGTGCTCGCCGGGACGCTGCGGGAGAACGTGGCGTACGCGACGCCCGGCGCCACCGACGAGGAGATCCACGCGGTGCTGCGCACCACCCGGCTCGGCCCGCTGCTGGAGCGCCTCGGCGGCGACCTGGACGCCCCGATCGCGCACCGGGGCGGCTCCGTCTCCGGTGGGGAACGGCAGCGCATCGCGGTGGCCCGGGCGCTGCTGCGCCGGCCCCGGCTGCTGCTGCTCGACGAGGCGACCTCGCAACTGGACGCGGCCAACGAGGCGGCGCTGCGCGAGGTGATCCAGGAGGTCTCCCGCCGGACCACGGTGCTGATGGTCGCGCACCGGCTCTCCACGGTGCTCGGCGCGGCGCAGATCGTGGTGCTGGAGAACGGCTCGGCCCGCTCGGTCGGCTCCCACCCCGACCTGGTCCGCACCGACTCGCTCTACGCCACCCTGGCGGCGGAACAGTCCCTGGTCTGAGACCGGGCCGGCCCCGGATGGGGCCCGGGGCCGGCCGGCTCACCCTCTGCCGTCAGGCGCAGCCTTCCGCTGAGCGCGGTGCCGGTTCTCCGACGCGACACGCCAGCGGCGGCGTCGGGTCGTGCACACCGTTCCGGCAGCGGCGCAGCGGGTCCTATGGTGGGTCGGACCCGGGACGCGTGGCCGGAGCACGGGCACCGGCATCGGGACCGGTGGGGAGGCTGTCGCGGTGACCGGCAGGCGACTGAGCAGGGCCCTCGACCCGGCCGCCCGGGCCTGGTGGCGGCTGGTCGGCCGCCCGGTGGACCTCGACGGCGAACACCGGTGGCTGGACGCGCCGATGTGCGGCCCGGGACCGGTCGGCGGCTCCTGGCTCGCGGCCGAGGCCGAGCGGGTCGGCGGTACCGTGCGCGAGGACGTCACGGACGGTGGGCTGCTGTCGTCGATGTCGGTGCTCGACGCAGCGGAGTTCCGCGCCACCGACCTGGACCCGGCGGTCCGGGACTTCTACGAGCACACCGCGGGCTGGCGGATGGAGGTGTGGACGCAGTGGTCGGCCCTGTTCCAGCCGGGTGGCGAGCTGGTGAGCCGGCTCTTCGGTCGGCGGGTCCAGCAGCTCGCCCTGCCCACCCGCCCGCTCGACGTCGCGCACGGCATGGACTCGCGGGTCGTGCACCTGCTCGACGCCGACGGGGCGCAGCACGCCGCCGGGTGGCTGAGGACCCTCTCCGCCACCGGCGAGTACGTCTACAGCGGCTGCTACTCGGCCCGCCTGTTGCCCGGCTCGGCGCAGCCCTCGGTGCACGTGGCGTTCCCGCTGGAGGCCGGCAACGTGCAGGTCTTCCTCCGCCCCGCCGTACGGGCCGACGGCTCGTTGGTGCTGACCTCCGGCGTGGGGGCCTTCGGCGACGACGGCGCGTACGTCGTGGTCCGGCACGGTCGCCGGTCGTACGCCGCGCGGGTGCCGATCCACGAGCGCTTCCATGTCTACCGGGACCGGCGGGGCGTGCTCCGTACCGACCACGAGTTGCGGCTCTACCGGGCGCAGGCGCTCCGCCTGCACTACCGTCTGGAGCCGACCCGCCCTCGCCCCACGCCATACTGAATCCGGCGGCACCGTCCTGACTGGTCCCGGCGGCACCGTCCTGACTGGTCCCGGCGGCACCGTCCTGAATCCGGCGGCACGGCGTGGCCCTGATCCGGCGGCGCGGCCCGACGGGCTACGGTACCCACCGGCGCTGGCCCACGGCACCGGTGAGACGACCGCCGGGCCGGGCCGCGCGCCACACGCTTCACCTCCAGCGGTGTCGGGTCGCCCCCCGCCCGCGGCCCGGCCCCGGCCGGACAATCTCCGTCCGGGGCCGGGTGGGGGCGAGGCGTCCGGGCCGGACGCTCACCCCGCCCGGAGGGCGTCGCGCAGGTGCGGGCTCTCCGGTGAGCGGACCGCCGGTGGCCGGCGGCGTACCGCGTCCCAGGCCGCCTTGCCGCTGGCCAGGTAGTCCCGGGCCGCCTTCTCCGCGAGCAGCGCGGTGGAGCAGCCGGGGCAGTCGGCGGTCACCCCGTCGACGTCCAGCCCGACGTGCCGGCAGAGGGCCACCGCCCGGGAGAGGTGGTACGCCTGCGTGACGATCAGGGCCCGGCCGACGCCGTACACGTCCCGCGCCCGCACGCAGGTGTCGTACGTGTCCAGGCCGGCCGGGTCGGCCACCACCCGCCGGGGGTCGACCCCCAGTTCCCCGGTCAGGTACGCGGTCATCGCCGCCGGCTCGTCCCCGGAGAGGCCCCCGCCGTCGCCGGAGACGAGGACCACCCGGGCCCGACCGGCGTGCACCAGCTCGGCGGCGGTCCGCAGCCGGCCGGCGAGCCGCGCCGAGGGCTGCCCGTCCGGCGCCACCTCGGTTCCGAGGACGACGACCACGTCCGCGGTCGGCGCGTCGGTCGAGTCGTACTCGTGGCCGTGGGCGGCGATCTCCGTCCAGAGCCAGGGGGTGCTGGCGAGCAGCAGCGCGACGAGCCCACCGACGGCGAGCCGCCGGGCGTACCGGTGCCAGCGGCGGGGATCGGTCACGGCTGCGACCGCCGGTCCCCGGCCGGGACCGGGCCGGCCGCAGCGCCGGTGGGGCCGGCGGTCGGGGTCGCCGGCTGCCGTTCCCAGGCGTCGATGCCGGCCACGGCCGACCGTTTGGTCGCCGGGTCCGCCCCGCTGCTCTCGACCGAGCTGCGGGCGACGGCGGCGAGCGCGCGGTCGTCGAGCCCCAGCTCGTCGCGGCACAGCTCGTACTCGGCGAGCAGGCCGGGGCCGAAGAGCAGCGGATCGTCGGCGTTCACGCTGCACCGCACCCCGGCGGCCAGCAGGCGGGGCAGCGGGTGTTCGGCGAGCGAGGGCACCACCGACAGCAGCAGGTTGCTGGTCGGGCAGACGTCCAGGCAGGTCCCCGCGTCGGCGAGGCGGCGCAGCAGCTCCGGGTCCTCCACCGCGCGGACCCCGTGCTGGACGCGGTCGGCGCCGAGCAGGGTGAGCGCCGCCGCGACGCTCTCCGGGCCGGCGAGTTCACCCGCGTGCGGGGCGGCGAGCAGGCCGGCTTCCCGGGCGATCCGGAACGCCTCGACGAACGGCTCGGGCGGGTACCCGTCCTCGTTGTCGGCCAGGCCGAACGACACCACGCCCCGACCGGCCCACCCGGCGGCGACCCGGGCGATCCGTTCCGCCTCGGCCGGGTCGGCCGTCCGGTTCGCCGCCAGCATCAGCCCGAAACCGATGCCGTACTCGCGGGCGGCCTCCTGACCGGCCGTGACCACGGCGGCGGTGACCTCCTCGACCGGCCCGATCGTGCCGACGTGGTGCACGGGGTAGATCGACGGCTCCACCCACACCGCGCCGTCGCGGGCGGCGTCCTGCACCACCTCCCGGGTGAGCCGTTGGAGGTCCTCGGTGGTCCGCAGCACCGCGCAGGCCGCGACGTACAGGTCCACGAAGGCGAGGAACGATCCGTAGCCCCGGGTCGGCGGGACCGCCCTCCCGTGCCGCTGCGCCAGCTCGGCCAGGGTCTCCGGCCGCATCGCCCCCTCCAGGTGCAGGTGCAGGTGCCCCTTGGGGAGGGCGGCCAGGTCCCGGACGTCGCCGGGTACGGGTGGGGCGTCGGTCATCGGGTCCTCCTCGTGGCAACCGGTCACCCGTCGGTGAACCGGGGCGTCACCATGCTCTCCACGAGCGCGAAGCCGTTGTATACCAGAACCGAGACCAGGGTGAGGGCCGCCACGGCCGCCCACAGGTGGTCGTAGTCGAACGTCGTCGCGTCCTGGAGCATCTCGTAGCCCAGGCCCCGGCCGGTGGCCAGCCACTCGGCGAGGGTCGCGCCGATCAGGGCGGCCGGCACCCCGATCCGGGCGCTGGCGAAGATCGCCGGTACGGCCGCCGGGAGCAGTACCGCCCGCGCGATCGTCCAGCTTCCCGCCCCGTACGCGCGGCACAGCTCCACCGTGTGCCGGGCGGCCGTGCGCAGCCCGTTAGTGATGGTGACCAGGGCGGGGAAGAAGACCACCAGCCCGGCGATCACCGCCGTGGCGAGCAGGCCGCGCCCGAACACCAGGATCAGCAGCGGGGTCATCGCGACCAGCGGGACCGAGCGCAGCAGCACCGCGATCGGCAGCAGGGCCTGCCGGACCGGGCGGGCCAGCACGAACAGCAGCGCCACGCCGACCGCCGAGGCCAGCCCGCAGCCGAAGCCCAGGGCGGCGTCGGCGAGGGTGTGCCCGAGCCCGGCGGCCAGCCGCTCCCGGTGGGCCGCCGCGTCCGGCGCGGTCGTCAGGTACCGCCAGACGTCGGCCGGGGTCCGGGCGAGGAAGGGGTCGACGGCGAAGACGGACAGGAGCGCCTGCCACAGCCCGACCACCGTGCCCAGCACCACGGGACCGCCGAGCAGCGGCCGGAGCAGTCGACGGGCGGTCATCCCGGCCCGCCGTCCACGGTGGCGTCCCGGGCCCAGGGCAGCGCCAGCCGGGACAGCAGCGCCGTCGCCGCGTACCCGGCGCCGGCCAGGCCCCCGCAGACCAGGGCGATCCCCCAGGTCCGGGCGACCTCCAACTGCTGGGCGCTGATCGTCAGGGCGATGCCGAGCCCCTGGTCGACGCGGCCCAGGTACTCGCCGATCACCGCGCCGAGCAGCGCGCCGGGGGCGGCGATCTGCAACCCGGCGAGGGTGCTCGGCAGGGCCGCCACCACCCGGACCCGCCACAGGGCCGCCCAGCGTCCACCGCCGCTGGCGTACACCACGTCGAGGGCGGCGCGGTCGGCCGAGCGGAGCCCGAGCAGGGCCCCGATCAGGGTGGTGAAGACGACCGCGAGGGCGGCCAGCACCACGATCGGGGTGTCCCCGTCGAGCAGGGTGGACAGCAGTGGACCCACCGCGACCAGCGGCAGGCAGTACGAGGCCAGGGCGACCTGGGTGACCAGCCGTTCCAGGGCGGGGACCAGCAGCACCAGCAGGGCGGCGCCGAGCGCCACCGCGTTCCCGACGAGGTAGCCGCGCAGCGCCGCGCCGCCGGTCTGGCGCACGTGCGGCGCGTAGAACGACCAGCCGTCGTGGAGCAGCCGGCCCAGCACCGCCCACGGGGTGGGCACCCCGTCGGCGGTGGAGAGGACCGTCGTGGCCAGCACCGACCAGAGCAGCAGCAGGCCCAGCCCGCCCGCCAGCCCGGTGCCCCACCGGCGGCCGGGGCGACCGCCCGGCCGGTCGGGCCGGTGGCGCGGCCGGGCCCGCTGCGGTGGCGGCCGGAGGCTCACCGGTCCTCCTGGTCGAAGACTCACCGGTCCTCCTGGTCGAACAGCAGGGCGGAGAGCGCGTCGTGGTAGGCGTGGAACTCCGGGGTCCGCAGCGTCGCGGCCGTCCGGGGTCGGGGCAGTTCGACGGGTACGGTGCGCCGGATCCGCCCCGGTCGCGGCGACATCACCGCGACCACGTCGCTGAGCAGCACCGCCTCGGCGAGACTGTGGGTGACCAGCAGGGTGGTGACGGCCCGTTGCTGCCAGATCCGTTGCAGTTCGATGTTGAGCCGTTGCCGGGAGACGTCGTCCAGGGCGCCGAAGGGCTCGTCCAGCAGCAGCACCCGGGGTTGGACGGCGAGGGCCCGGGCGATCGCCACCCGTTGCCGCATGCCGCCGGAGAGCTGCCGGGGCAGGGCCCGCTCGAAGCCGGTGAGCCCGACCAGCTCGATCAGCTCGCGGACCGTGGCCGAGGTGTCCCGCCGGCCGCTGATCTGCAACGGCAGCCGGATGTTGCCGGCCACCGACCGCCACGGCAGCAGGGCGCTGTCCTGGAAGGCCACACCGAGCTGGTGCCGGCGTCGGACCAGCTCCGGTGCCTCGCCGCGCACCCGTACCGTGCCGGAGCTGGGCTGGTCGAGGCCGGCCAGGATGCGCAGGACCGTCGACTTGCCGCAGCCCGAGGGGCCGATCAGCGAGACGAACTGCCCCGCCTCGACGGTGAGGTCGACCCCGTCCAGCGCGAGGACGCGCCGCCGCCCGATCCGGAACTCCCGGCGCAGGTCGCGCAGGAGCAGGCCGCTTCCTGCGGCGCTCGCGGTGGCGCTGCCCGCGGTGGTGCCGGCGGTGTCGGGTCGTGTGGCGGGCCCGGCGGGTGTGGCGGTGACGTACGCCCGGTCGGCGCCGGGCCCGGTGGCGGTGCTACTCACGGTGGTCCCCCGTCCGACGTGTTCACGCCTCAGCGCAGCGTGGGATCCTCCTGGTGGACCTCCTCGATCAGGGAGAGGTCGAAGAGCCGGTCGGCGGAGACCGACAGACCGGCCGCACGCAGCGTGGCGATGTTGCGGTCGACCAGCTCCGGCGTCATGGTCAGCAGGCCGTTGCGCTCGGTGTCCGTGGTGACCAGCAGGTCGTTGCCGCTCTGCGCGGCCAGGGTCTGCTCGCGCAGGTCCAGGCCGAGGTCGCGGCCGTACTTCTCGACGGCCAGCCGGGCACCGAGGGCCGGATCGGCGACATTCGCCCGCCATCCCCGGATCTGCGCCCGCAGGAAGGACTTCACCAGATCCCGCTGTTTCTCGATGGTGTCCCGGCGTACGCAGTAGGTCTGCGCGACGAGTGGATATCCGTGATCGGCGAAGAGGAACGTCGTCACCTCGAATCCCTTGACGCGGAGTCGATTCGGTTCGTCGGTGATGAAGGAGAACCAGCCGTCGACCTCGCCCTGGGTCAGCGGCAACGGATCGAACTGCACCGGGACCGTACGAATCCTGGTGCCGTCGAGATCCGCGGCGCGCAGGAATGCGTTCCACGTCGTCTCGTTGGCGGCCTGCACCCCGATCGAGCGTCCGTACATCTCCTGCGGGGTGCGGATCGGTCTGTCCGCGAGGGAGACGACAGCGAACGGACTCTTCTGGAACTCGGCGGCGACGACGGTGAGGTCGGCGCCCTGGCCGATCGCGGCCCCGGTGATGTCGGGGGCGCTGACGCCGACCAGCGCCTTGCCGGTGGCCACGTCGGCGTCGACCGGGGTGGCCGCCGGGCCGCCCGCGACCAGGTTCACCCCGGCGATCCCCTCGTCGGCGTAGAAGCCCTGCTCGGTGGCGATGTAGGCGGCGGCGAACTGCACGTTCTTGACCCACGACAGCCGGTACGTGATGGTGCCGGGGCCGGCCCTGGTGGCGGCCGGCGGGTCACCGCAGCCCGCCACCAGCGGGGCGGTGAGCGCGGCCAGGCCCCCCAGCGAGGCGTACCGCAACAGGCGGCGGCGGTCGACGGATCGGGCGGACGTCGGATCGGCGCGTCGGGCCCGGTGCTCGGACGTGGACATGGAACAGGTCCTTCCCCCGTGAACGCCGGTCGGGCCGGCGTGGGAGCACGTTCGCGGCGAACTGTACCCGGAAATTGCGACCGCCGTCACCGGGAATACGGCCGCCACAAATTGATCAACGTCCACCCGGATAATGATCAGAAAAAGCGGGCCGCCGCCGCACCGAAAAGGCGCCGACGACCAGGGCCAACGGCGTCGATCACATTGTCGGGACATCGGCGACGGTCGGCGGCGCGGTACACTCCCCGAAGCCGTCGCCGGGCCACGTGGCCGCCCGCGACACCACCTGCCGATTCCGCACGTCAGGGTGCCGACCCGCCACACACAACGGGGCCCGCCACACACCACGGGGACAGAAGATGACGACGCCGCATTCGGCGACACCGGGTTGTCCGGAGGTCTCGGTCGTCGTGCCGACCTACAACCGGGCCCCGCTGCTGCACCGCACCCTGGCCGCGCTGGCCGCCCAACGTCCCACCGGGCCCGCCTTCGAGGTCGTGGTCTCCGACGACGGCTCGGCCGACGACACCCGCGCCGTGGTCGACGCCTTCGCCGACCGGTTGACGCTGCGTTACCACTTCCAGCCGGACGAGGGGTTCCGGGTGGCCGAGGCGCGCAACGCCGGGGCCCGGCTCGCCTCGGCCCCGGTGCTGGCCTTCCTCGACACCGGCGTCCTGGTCGGGCCGGACTTCGTGGCCGCGCACCGGGCCGCCCACCAGGGCACCCTGGGCACGGCCGGGCCGGGCCGGGCGGTGATCGGCTACACCTACGGCTACAACCCGTACGATCCCTGCCCCGGCCTGGCCGAGCTGCTGGCCGAGCTGCCGCCGGCCGAGGTGGTCGCCCGGCTCGCCGACACCCGGTCCTTCCAGGACATGCGGCACCCCGAGTTCGCGGCGGTGGACTTCGACCTGTCCCGGCTGGCCGCCCCGTGGATGCTGTCGTGGACGGTCAACCTCTCGGTGCGGGCCGAGGACTTCCGCGCCGTCGGCGGCTTCGACGAGGGCTTCCGGAGCTGGGGCGTCGAGGACCTGGAGTTCGGCTACCGGACGGCCGGGCACGGGGTGCGCTTCGCGGTCTCCCGGGACGCCTGGGCGATCGAGACCCCGCACGACCGGGACACCGAGGCCAACCTGGCCAGCAGCCGCCGCAACGCCCGGCGCTTCCTCGACAAGCACGGCGAGCCGCCGGTGGAGCTGTACTGGGCCATCTACTCGCGGGGCATCCTGGTGCCGTTGGAGCAGGAGCTGCGCACCCTCTCCGGCTGGGCCGAGCAGGCCCGGGACCTCGACGTCCGCGCGGAGTTGGCGGCTGCCGTCGAGGCGTTGCCGGCCGGCGGCCGGATCGCCGCCATCGGCTGCGGCGGCGTCCTGCCGCCCTCCTGGCCGGCGACCGGCACCCTGGTCGACTTCGACGAGGAACTGCTCCGGCAGGCCGCCGCGGACCGGCCCGCCGCGCCGGCCCGGCTCGCCATCGGCCTGCGCACCCCGTACGA
Organism: Micromonospora fluostatini; assembly: GCF_050410825.1. Lineage (NCBI taxonomy): Bacteria > Bacillati > Actinomycetota > Actinomycetes > Micromonosporales > Micromonosporaceae > Micromonospora > Micromonospora fluostatini. Next base: position 6,198,921 of record NZ_CP191251.1, on the reverse strand, counting down.
CGACGCCTCGTTCGACCTGGTGGTGGTGTCGTCCCGGTTGACCGGCCTGCACGACCGCTGGGGGGACGACCTCCGGGCGGAGGCCCACCGCATCGGCCGGGACGTCCGCGTCCACCTGCCCGCCCAGTGATCGCCCTGTCAGGAGGTTCCGTGTCCCGAACCAGCCCGTACCAGGGGTTGCGACTCTCCGTGTTCCAGGTGGCCCCGCTCTTCGCCGGGTCGGCGCACGGCGGCGCGCAGGCCATCCTCACCGAGATGCTGCGGCACTTCAGCTCGCTCGGGGTCCAGGTGACGGTGCACTGCACCTGGCGTCGGGACAATCCCGAGGAGTTCGAACTCTTCCCCGGCGTCCGGGTCCGGCCCGTGCTGCGGTTCAAGGAGACCTACCCCGAGCCGTACTGGACCAGCCCGTACCACCTCGCCGACATCATCGACACGTTGCGCCGGGCGGCCGAGGACCACGACGTCTTCTACGTGCACGACAGCCAGTTGCACTTCAAGTTCGCCGGGGCGCAGCGGCCGACCGTGGCCGCCGTCCACGACCTGGTGTACGGCGACAGCATGTCCGGGGCGCTGGAGTTCACCCGGGACCGGCTGATCGCCGTCTCCGACTACCTCGGCGCCTGCCTGCACGAGCTGTTCCGGCGCTTCCGGCCACTCGACGACGACTCGCTCTTCGTGGTCAACAACGGGTTCGCCGAGCGGTTCGCCCCGACCGACCCGGCCGGGATGCGGGCCCGTCTCGGGCTGCCGGAGGACGCCGTCGCGATCCTCTACCCGCACCGGCCCGACCCGGACAAGGGCCTGTACGACGCGCTGCTGGCGGTGCAGCAGCTCAAGAGCCGGCTGCCGGCCGACACGTACGCCCGGGTACGCCTGCTGGTGCCGATCTGGCAGGACACCCACCTGGTGGAGAACTCCACCCAGATCCAGCAGACGCTGTACCCGGAGGCCCAGCAGTACGCCGACGGGCTCGGCGTGGCGGACAAGCTGCACCTGCACCCGTGGGTGCCGATGGCGGACATGGCGGCGTACTACTCGGTGGGGGCGGCGACCCTCTGCGTCGGCACCTTCCCCGAGGCGTTCGGCAACGTGCACGTGGAGTCGATGCTCTCCGGCACGCCGGCCGTGCTGGCCCGGGTGGCGGCGCAGCGCACCACCGTGCCCGAGGAGCTGACCCGCAAGGTCGACCCGAAGGACACCGAGGCGGTCGCCGACCACCTGGCGGAGATCATCGGCAAGGGCGAGCGGACCGGGCCGGAGCTGCGGGCGCTGCTGCGCGACCGGTTCGGCCTGTCGCAGATGCTGCGCGGCTACGAGCGGGCGCTGCTGGAGTGCGAGCGCGGCCCGGAGCTGCCGTTGCGCCCGCTGGCGGGGCCGATCACCGACGAGACGCGGCTCGCCGTACCGCCGTGGGCGGCGCCGCTGCGCGCCGGCTACTACCACGACTACACCGGCTACCACCGCGACGACGAGGGGTTCGTCCGGTGCGTCCCGGAACTGTCGGCCGGGACCACGGTCGGTGAGCTGGGCCGCCGGTCCGGGGTGGGGCACGCCGACGTGGCCCGGTGGCTGCGCGACGGACTCGTGGTCAGCGACCCGCTGGTGGCGGCACACCGCTGAGCCGAGCCGGGCAGCCCACCCGCGCCGGAGCGGTCACCCGGCCGAGCCGGGGTCGGCCGGCTCGGGCCGGGTGACCAGCCGGTCCTGGAGCACCAACAGGTCGAGCTGGCCGGCGAGGAACGTCCGCACCGCCTCCGCCGGGGTGTTGACGATCGGCTCGCCGGCCAGGTTGAACGACGTGTTGAGCACCACCGGCACCCCGGTCAGCCGCTCGAACGCGCTGATCAGCGACCAGTACCGGGGCGAGTCCGCGCGGTTGACCGCCTGCGGGCGGGCCGAGCCGTCGACGTGCACCACCGCCGCGATCCGACTGCGGACCGCCGGGCGGGTCATCGCCCGGACGTTCATGAAGGGCGAGGCCAGCCCCGCCTCGAAGTACTCGTCGAAGCGTTCGGCGAGGACACTGGGGGCAAGCGGCCGCCACACCTCCCGCCCCTTGAGGGTGTTCAGCCGCAGCACCGTCTCGCGGCGGCGGGGGTCGGCGAGCAGGCTCCGGGCGCCCAGCGCGCGGGGGCCGATCTCGGCCCGCCCCGAGTACCACCCGACGATGCGGCCCTCGGCCAGCGCGGCGGCCACCCGGCCCAGCAGTTCCTCCTCGGGCAGCCGCTCGGCGTGCAGGCCGCTGCCGTGCAGCGCCGCCGTCACCTGCTCGGGCCGGACGTCCGGCCCCCAGTAGGCGTGGTCGAGCCGCTGCGGCCGGAACGGCGTCCCGGTGCGCAGGGCCTCGGCGTGTGCCACGGCCAGCGCGGCGCCGTACGAGACCCCGGCGTCGTGCGGCACCGGGAGGACGTAGTACTCGTCGAAGTGACCGGCCTCCACGATCGCCGCGTTCGCCGAGCAGTTCTGCGCCACGCCACCCGCGATCACCAGCCGGCGCTGGCCGGTCAGGTGACGTGCCTGCGCGGCGAGGTTCACCAGCGCGGTCTCCAGGGCGGCCTGCGCCGACGCGGCGAAGTTGACGTACGCCATCTGCTCGGCGGTGTTGCCGCTGACGTACGGGAAGGTGTGCGTCGTCCACCAGCGGCGCAGCGCGTCCCGCATCTCGCTGCGGGTGTCGGCGGTGTGCGGTACCCGGACCCGGGGGTCGAGGGCGAGCTGCCCGTCCCCGGTGAGCAGGGGCATCGCGTCGACCGGCCGGCCGTACGCGGCCAGCCCCATCAGCTTGCCCTCGCCACGGGACGCGCCCCGCTCCAGCCCGGCGTACTGCGCCGCGCCCCGGTAGAAGTGCCCGAGCGAGGCGTTGACCGGGTACGTCGCCAGGAGCTTGACGCCCGACTCGTCGGCGACGCCCAGCGAGGTGGCCTCCCGTTCCCCCTGGCCGTCGGCGATCAGGACGGCGGCGGAGGGGAACCCGCTGGCCCAGAAGGCGCTGGCGGCGTGGGCGACGTGGTGGGCGACCGGGGTGACCGGTGGGGCCGGGTCGAAGCCGGCCGGCAGGGCGTTGGCCGGGTCGAGGTGGGGGGCGGGCGGCAGCGGCGGGTCGAAACGGTCGACGTCCCAGCCCCAGGCGACCGCGTCGACGTCGGCGGGCCGGACGCCGGCCGTCTCCAGGCAGGCGGTGACTGCGTCCAGCGGCATCTCCAGCGGCGCCCGCTTGCGCCGGCTGAAGCGTTCCTGCTCGGCGAGGGCGAGCAGCCGGCCGTCGGCGACCAGCGCGGCGGACGGGTCGTGGAATCCGAAGTTGACGCCTAGGACGAGCACGTGGCCTCCTCCACGGATGCGGGTGGCACCAGGTCGCGCAGCGGCTCGCCGGCGGCCAGCCGGACGAGGTTGTCGACCGCGCACCGGTAGTACATCTCCGCGACCTGCCGGGTGCGTCCGGCGATGTGCGGGGTGAGGATGACGGTGGGCAGGGTGTGCAGGGGGGAGTCGGCGGGCAGCGGCTCCGGGTCGAAGACGTCCAGCGCGGCGCCGGCCAGCCGGCCCTCGGTCAGCGCGCGGACCAGCGCGGCCTGGTCCAGCAACGGACCCCGCGAGGTGTTGATCAGGTACGCCGCCGGGCGCATCCGGTCGATCAGCGCGGCGTCGAACCGGAACGGCTCCGGCCCGGTGGCCCGCACGTGCAGGCTGACCACGTCCACGGTGGCGACCAGGTCGGGCAGGGGCAGGTACTCGACGGCGAGCGCCCGTTCCTCCTCGGCCGGCAGCCGGCGGCGGGACGCGTACCGGACGGTCACGCCGAACGGGCGCAGCAGCCGGGCCACCTGCCGGCCGACCCGGCCCATGCCGACCAGGCCGACGGTGCTGCCGGCCAGGTCCGCGGTGGCGGCGTCGAACCGGTTGTCGGGGCCCCACCCGCCCCGCCGGACGTACCCGTCGGCCTCGACGAGCCGGCGGGGCAGGGCGAGCATGGCCAGCACGGTGTACTCGGCGGTCGCCGAGGCGGCGAAGCCGGACCGGTTGTGCGCGAACGGGACGCCGTGGGCGTGCGCGGCGGCGATCTCCGCGCTGATGTCGAACGGCCCCCGGCCCAGCCGCTGCACCAGCCGCAGCCGGGGCATCGCCGCGAAGTCGGCCCCGGTCAGCGGGGCGTGGTCGACGACGATCGCCTCGCAGCCGGCGAGCACGGCGGGCCGGTCCGGGTCGGCGCGGTCGGAGAAACGGACCGTGAACCGGTCGGGCGGCAGCTCCCGCCGGATGAGGTCCCGCCCCAGGTCGCTGACCGGACCGTGCACGACCACGTCGAGCACCTCGCCCGGCCCGGCGGGCCGCTGCGGGGAGCCGGTCACGGCAGGACCCCGGCCAGGCCGAGGACGGCCAGTTTGGTACGGGCGACCCGGGCGTCCACCTCGGCGGGCACCGGGTGCAGCCCGGCCGGTGGTGGACCGGTCGACGCGAGCCGGGCCAGGCACAACGCGTGCAGGGCGAGGCTCAGGTCCATCAGTTCGGGCGGGTTGATGCCGGCGAAGACGTGGTTGCCGCCCGCCCCCGCCAGCAGGGTGAGGTGCCGGCCGGCGAGCCGGTACCGCTGCCCGCCCGGGACCGGATCGACCCGGTCGGCGGCGGCGGCCAGGCCGGCGCGGTCGATCTCGGTGGCGGCGTGCCCGATCCCGCCCAGCACCGCCCCGTCGGGGAGCAGCCGCAGGTGGTCGAGGTCGAGCACCTGTTCCGCGTCGGTCACGGTGACCACCACGTCGGCGGTGGCCAGCCCGGCGGTCAGGCCGACCACCTCGAAGCCGAGGTGGACCGCCTGGAGCAGCGGCACCGGGGCGACCTCGGCGACCGCCACCCGGGCGTGGCAGCCGCGCAGGTAGTCGGCGACCGCCCGGCCGGTCACCCCGAACCCGACCACCAGCACCCGCTTGCCGGCGACCTGCACCCCCGCGTCGAGCAGGCCGCGCAGGGCGGCCTGTCCGGTGCCGTGCGCGGTCTCGACGGCGGTCTTCACCGCCGACTCGGTGACGGTGTAGAGCGGGAACGGCAGCCGGCCGGCCCGGCGCACCCGGCCGAGGGCGTGCTGGGAGTGGACCGTGCCGCCGACGACGGCGGGCGGGTCCGGCTCGGCGGCCCAGAGTTCGGCCACGGAGCCGTTGTCGACCACCAGGTCGGGCGCGAAGGCCAGCACCTCCTTGGCGGTGTCGGGGCCGGGCAGCACCCGGGCGCCGAGCCGGCCCATCGCCCCGGCGGCGGCCGGGTCGAAGGTGGTCGGTTTCGAGGAGACCACCAGCACCTCGGCGGCGCCGGCCAACAGCACCCGGACCAGGGCGGTCGCCTCCGGGGTGACGTTGAGCGCCGCCGCCACCCGACGCCCGGCGAGCGGCCGGTCGGTGGCGAACTCCCGGGCGAGTCGTGCCAGCACCGGCATCCGGGCGGCCAGCACAGCGTTGTCGATCGGCTCGGCCATGGTCAGGCCACGTGTCCGAGGGCGCGCAGCTTCGCCCGCGCGACGGTCTCGGAGAACGAGTCCGGCAGCGGGTTGAGACCGGGTACCAGGTCGTCCGGTCGCCGTACCAGGTGCAGCAGGCAGAGCACGTGCAGGGAGAGGGTCAGGTCCATGGTCTCGCTGGAGTTCCCGCCCGCGCAGACGTGGTTGAGCTGGCTGCCCTCGCCGAGCAGGAACACCGACCGGCCGGCGAGCAGGTACTCGTGCACACCGCCGCCGAGGGCGGTCACCCGGTCGGCGGCACGGGTCAGGGCGGGCACGTCGATCGCGTCCGGGTAGTGGCCGATGTTGCCCAGCAGCACCCCGTCCGGCAGCAGGTCGAGGTGCCGGTCGGTGACCACCTTCCGGGTGCCGGTGGCGACGACGACGATGTCGGCGTCGGCGAGGACGGTGTCGAGCGCCCCGACGGCGTGGCCGTCGGCCAGGGCCCGCAGGCAGGCGACCGCCGAGGTGTCGACCACCGTGACCCGGCACCGCATCGCCTGGAGGTACCGGGCGATGCCGGTGCCGGCGGTGCCGTACCCGACGACCACCGCGCGTTTGCCACCGAGCTGCACCCCGGTCGCCCGGACCAGCGCGTGCACGGTGGACTGGCCGGTGCCGGCCGGGGTCTCCACCGCGCTCTTGAGCACCGAGTCGGCCACCGGGATGACCGGTACGGGCAGCCGGCCGGCGGCGGCCAGGGCGCGGGCCGTCCGCTCCGCGTTGCGCGAGTGCACGGTGGCGCCCAGCAGGTCGCCGGCCAGGGCGGGGACGTCGGCGCAGGCGGTGAGCAGGGTGCCGTTGTCGGCGAGCAGGCGGGGCCGGAAGGCGGCGAGCTGCTCGGTGAGCGACGCCGATCCGGTGTCCGGCAGGTTCACCCGGATCGCCCGCCGCCGCAGCTCCGCCACCGCCGCCGGGTCGAGGGTGCCCAGGTTGGACGGGTGCAGCAGGAGCCGGGCCCCGGCGTCCTTCAGCGTGACCATGAGGTGGGCGGTCTCGGTGCTCACGTGCATCGCCGCCGCCACCGGTACGCCGAGCAGCGGGCGGTCCGCGCGGACCTGGCGGCGCAGCGCGGCGAGCACCGGCATCTGCCGCCAGGCCAGGCGCAGCCGGGCCGTCGCGCTGGCGCTCGGGCGCGTCCCGGAGCGGGCCGCGTCGGTCGACGGTGGGTCGGTCGGCGGCGCGGCGGCGCGGCCGGCGGCCGGGCCCCGCTCGGTGTCGGTCGTGGTCATGCCTGCGATTTCCAGAGCCGGCAGAGCGAGACCAGGTCCGGTGGGGTGGTCGGCTTGCCGTTGCGGGCGAGGACCGCCTCGGCCGGGCAGCCGCTGAGCCACGGCTCGTCACCGGCCTGGAAGGTGGCCTGGGTGAAGAGTTCGAACTCGTTCTGCTGGCGGTTGAGCCGGAGCCCCTGGTCGGTCATCACGGCGAAGTGCATCGGCTCGTCGAAGAGGACCGAGCAGACGTACGAGCGTCCGTCCGGAAAGATCGAGAGGCGGTCCAGGGAGCAGCCGACACAGCCCCGGTACCCCTCGTCGACGTAGCGTTCGAGCCGTTCGCGGTTGGCGTACGTCGGCGGGTACCAGATCGAGGTCCGGTATTCGTCCTTGATGCTTTCCAGGTGCTCGTAGAAACTGATCCACTCGTACGGCGACAGCGACCAGGTCTCCGCGTTGGCGATGCCCCGCCCCTCTTCGGAGAAGACGTGGAAGTTCACCATTTGCACGCCGATCTCGTCGGCCAGCGCGAGGATGTTCGGCGCGTCGGCGATGTTGATCTGCGAGATCGTGCAGATCAGCCGGACCGGATATCCCGCCTCGACGGTGCTGCGGATGCAGGGCACCGTCTTGTCGAACATTCCCTCGCCCCGGACCGCGTCGTGCACCTCGGCCGAGGCGCCGTCCAGGCTGAACGAGATGTAGTGCAGCTTCTCCGGTGCGATCTTGTCGATGGTGCGCTCCAGCAGACCGTTGGAGTTGATCATCACCTGCCGGTAGCCGACCTCGCGGGCGTGGTCGACCATGCGGGGCAGGTCGGGGTGCAGGGTCGGCTCGCCACCGAGGAAGGTGATGTACTCGCCGCCCAGCGTGCGGCACTGGTTCATGATGCGGACGGCCTTGTCGTAGCTGAGCGAGAGCCCGCGTTCGAGCCGGTCGCCCATGTAGCAGTGGCCGCAGCGCAACTGGCACCGCTCGGTGATGTAGAGATAGATGTTGTGGAATCTGCGGTAGTGCACCCGGGTGCGGTCCCGGGAACCCTCCGGACGCGATCCACCGATGGTGAGAAGTTCGGGCATGGTCCCCCGCGCTTTCGATCAGGGATGCAATTGATGTGCGGGCGCCGACATCGGCACCGGGCCCGGGCGGACCACAGCCACGACCCGGATACCCGTCTTACCGGCAACATTTGGCATTGATCTACTTGCTCCGATCGATGCTAGGCACAGGCGTTCGATGAACACAACCCCGTACGTCACTCGAAGCGACCGGACGAGCGCAATGCGTTTGCCCCTCCGGCGCGATTGAGAGTACGATCGCCGTCGATCGATTTGCCGGTTCGTGCCGGCTATTCGCACCGGTGCGCGACGGGGGAGGTGGCGCGAGGTGACCCAGGCCCGACCGGTCATCGACTTCGACTTCAGTTCCACGGAGTACGCCCGGCACTGGCCGGAGATCTACGCCGGTCTGCGGGCCACCTGCCCGGTCGGCTACTCCCGGGCGCACGGCGGTTTCTGGGTCGTCTCCTCGTACGCGGCGGTCCGCGAGGTGGCTCGCACCCCGGAGGTCTTCTCCTCCGACCACGACCCGACCGGGGAGCGCACCGGGTACCGGGGGGTGGGCATCCCCGCCTCCGTGGGCACCCGCAGCCTGCCGCAGGAGGCGGACCCGCCCGAGTCGGCGTTCTACCGACGCCGGATGAGCCGCTGGTTCTCGCCGCGCGAGGTGGCCCGCTGGGAGCCGTGGCTCACCGAGCTGACCGAGCACCTGATCGACGCGAGGATCGCCACCGGCCGGCTCGACGTCGCCGACGACCTCGGCTTCCCCGTGCCGGCGGCGCTCGTCGTCGCGCTGCTCGGGCTGCCCGTGCCCCGGTGGCGCGAGCTGGTCGACCCGTTCCACACCCTGGTCACCCATCCGCCCGGCACCCCGAGCCACGACCGGGCCCAGGCCGGGCTGGCCGACGTGCTCGCGCTGCTCGCCGAGACCGTGGCGCGCCGCCGCCGGGAACCGGGCACCGACCTGATCAGCGGGCTGGTCGGCGACGCCGACGGGGACCGGCCGCTGACCGACCAGGAGGTGGTCAGCCTCGCCCAACTGGTCTTCTTCGGCGGCGTGGACAGCACCACCGCGCTGATCAGCAGCGTCGTGCACTGGCTCGACGCGCACCCCGCCGAACGGGACCGGCTCGCCGCCGACCCGCGTCTGCTGGAGCCGGCGACCGAGGAGTTCCTGCGGTACTTCTCCCCGATCCACCTCAACGGCCGGACCGTCGCCGCCGACACGGTGCTCGACGGCTGCCCGCTGAAGGCCGGCGACCGGCTGCTGATCTCCTGGGCCGGGGCGAACCACGACGACACGGCGATCGCCGAGCCCGACCGGGTGGTGCTGGACCGCCCCGACAACCGGCACGTCGCCTTCGGCGCCGGGGTGCACCACTGCCTCGGCGCCCACTTCGCCCGGACGATGTTCCGGGTCCTGCTCGCCGCCGTGCTGCGGCGCATCCCGGACTTCCGCGTCGACGCCGCCGGGGTGCGGCGGTACCCGTCGGTCGGCCAGGTCAACGGCTTCCGCCGGCTCCCGGTGACGTTCGCGCCCCGGCCACCACGCACCCCCGGCCGCGCCGACCTGCCGCTGCCGCCGAGCTGAGCCGGCCGTGCCGCCCGCCACCCCCACCGCCCCGCCCGAGATGCTGGTCTGGGACCTCGACGGCACGCTGGTGGACTCCGGTCACCACGTGCCGCAGGCCTTCGTCCGGACGGTCGCGGCCGTCGGCGGGCACGTCGTCAGCCCGGCGGACGTCGAGGCCGCGTACCCCCTCGGGCCGCCGGAACGGATGCTCGCCCACCTGCTGCGCCGCCCCACCACCGAGGAGGACCTGAGCGCGTACTACACGCAGCTCGGCGCGACCGGCGTGGTGGCGTACCCGGGGGTGCCGGGTGTGCTGCGCGCCCAGCGGGCCTACGGGCCGGTGGCGGTCTGCACCGGGGCGAGCCGGCGGGCGGCGGCGGTGCTGCTCCACGACGCCGGCCTGGCCGACCTGGTGGACGTGCTGGTCTGCGCCGAGGACGCCCGGCGGGCCAAGCCCGCGCCGGACGGGCTGCTCGTGGTCGCCGCGCGGCTGGGTGTGGCGCCGGACGCGCTGGCGATGGTCGGCGACTCGGCCCGGGACCTGATGGCGGCCTGGAACGCCGGCGCGCTCGCGGTCGCCGCCGGCTGGGGACACGAGTACGACCCGGCCGTCCCCGCCGACGTGACGATCCGCAGCCCGGCCGCGGCCCTGGCCCTGCTCGGGCCGGCGGCCACGACCGGGCGGACGGGGTGACCGTCAGTACCGGTAGTGGTCCGGCTTGTACGGCCCGTCGACGGGGAGGTTCAGGTAGTCGGCCTGCGACTTGGTCAGCGTGGTCAGCCGCGCGCCGAGGGCCTCCAGGTGGACCCGGGCGATCCGCTCGTCGAGCTGCTTGGGCAGCGTGTAGACCCGCCGCTGGTACTGGTCCGGCTTGGTGAACACCTCGATCTGGGCCAGCACCTGGTTGGCGAAGGAGGTGGACATGACGAAGCTGGGGTGGCCGGTGGCGTTGCCGAGGTTCACCAGCCGGCCCTCGCTGAGCAGGATGACCGAGTGGCCGTCGGCGAACCGCCACTCGTCCACCTGCGGCTTGACCTGGTCCCGGACGATCCCCGGCACGGCGGTCAGCCCGGCCACGTCGATCTCGTTGTCGAAGTGCCCGATGTTGCACACGATCGCCTGGTGCCGCATCCGGGCCATGTGGTCGGCGGTGATCACGTCGCGGCTGCCGGTGGCGGTGACGAAGATGTCGGCCTGCTCGACCACGTCCTCCAGCCGGGCCACCTGGTACCCGTCCATCACCGCCTGGAGGGCGCAGATCGGGTCGATCTCGGTGACCACCACCCGCGCGCCCTGGCCGCGCAGCGACTCGGCGCAGCCCTTGCCGACGTCGCCGTAGCCGCAGACGACCGCCACCTTGCCGCCGATCAGCACGTCGGTGGCCCGGTTGATGCCGTCGATCAGCGAGTGCCGGATGCCGTAGCGGTTGTCGAACTTCGACTTGGTCACCGAGTCGTTGACGTTGATCGCCGGGAAGAGCAGCCGCCCGCTGCGCTCCAGGTCGTAGAGGCGGTGCACGCCGGTGGTGGTCTCCTCGGTGACGCCCCGGATCCCGTCGGCCATCGCGGTCCACGTGTCGGGCCGCTCGGCGATCGAGCGGCGCAGCACGTCGAGCAGGACGCCGAACTCCTCGCTGTCCTCGGGGCTGGTCGCCGGCACCGCTCCGGCCCGCGCGTACTCCGCGCCGAGGTGCACCAGCAGGGTGGCGTCCCCGCCGTCGTCGACGATCGTGGTCGGCCCGGTGGCGCCCGGCCAGGTGAGCATCTGCTCGGTGCACCACCAGTACTCCTGGAGCGTCTCGCCCTTCCAGGCGAAGACCGGGACGCCGCGCGGCTGGTCGACCGTCCCTTCCGGACCGACGACGACCGCGGCGGCGGCGTGGTCCTGGGTGGAGAAGATGTTGCAGCTCGCCCAGCGCACCTCGGCGCCGAGCGCCACCAGGGTCTCGATCAGGACGGCGGTCTGCACGGTCATGTGCAGCGAACCGGAGATCCGGGCCCCGCGCAGCGGGCGGGTGTCGCGGAACTCGTCCCGCAGGACCATGAGGCCGGGCATCTCCTGCTCGGCGAGGCGGATCTCCTTGCGGCCGAACTCGGCCAGGCCCAGGTCGGCGACCCGGTAGTCGAAGGGTCGTCCTGCATCCGCGCTGACGGTCATTGACACTGTCCTCTCGGATCGACTGACGCGACATGGACGTGATCGGCGGACGGGCACCTCGGGGGGTCGCGGTTCTGCGGTGGTCGCGGTTCGGGGTGGTCGCGGTTCGGCGTGAACACACCTCGGCGTGGTCGGTGGACGGCACCCGGCAGGGCGGCGTCGGAGGGCCCGGCGACGACGAATCCTAGCAGTGAGCGACGCTGTGGTGTGCGCTCCGTACACAGCGGAGGGTGTGCCCGACAGCGGGCGCGGCGGTCGGGACGCCCGGCGCGCGGCCCGGGATCAGTCGTTGTTCTGTGGCCCCAGCAGGCGGATCTCCTCGATGTCCAACGCCGCCTGCAACTCCCGCTGCACCGCGTCGTCGATCTCGTGGTTGTCCCGCAGCCGGGTCACCTCGCGGCGCTTGTGTTCGAGGACGTCGAGCCGCAACTGCCGGTCCAGATCCCGGTCCCGGGCGGCCTCCTCGTCGTCGGGGGCGGACTGGACCTCGTCGAGGTGCCGCTGGTAGTCGCTGCGGAGCCGGTCCACCGCGTCCGGCCCGACGCCGATGCGGGCGGCGACCTCGGGCAGCGCGGCCAGCCCCGCCTGGGTGGCCGCCAACCGGGCCCGCCGGACCTCGTCCTCGCGGTCGGGGTCGCCGACCAGGCCGGCCCAGCCGACCACGGCCGGCAGGGTGGTGCCCTGGACCAGCATGGTCAGCACGATCACCACGGCGGTACAGAAGATGATCAGATCCCGCTCGGCGGCGGGTGAGCCGGTGTCGGTGGTCACCGGTACCGCGAGCGCCGCCGCCAGGGAGACCGCGCCCCGGAAACCCGCCCAGCCGGCCATGGTCCGGACCCGCCAGTCGACCCGGTTCTCCCGGCGGGCCGGCCGGCGCTCGACCGCCTGGAGGGTGGCGATCGACAGGTGCACCCAGGCCATCCGGGTGACCACCACGACGCCGGCGATCACCGCCGAAATGATCAACGCCTCGCCGGTCGAGGTGCTGGTGATGCTCCGCACCGCGCGGGGGATCTGCATGCCGAGCAGGACGAAGAGCGAACCGTTGATCAGGAAGGTGGTGAGGTCCCAGAAGTTGAGCGCCAGGACCCGGGAGGGGGCCCGGATGACCCGGGGGGCCGCGTACGTCAGGAGCAGGCCGGCGACCACCACCGCGAGCACCCCGCTGCTGTGCACCGACTCGGCGAGCAGGAACGCGACGAAGGGCGTCATGACGCTCAACGCCCCCTCCCGCAGCGGGTCGTCGAGGCGGCGCCGGACCATGATCACCACGCCCCCGGTGAGCAGCCCGGCGGCGACCCCGACGGCGGCCTTGCCGGCGAACTCACCGAGCAGGACGAGGAACCCCGGTGAGGCGTGCCCGGCGATCACGCCGACCGCCACGCTGAACAGCACCAGCGCCGTACCGTCGTTGATCAGGCTCTCCGCGCGCAGGGTGGTGAGGATCCGGCGGGGCATCCGCTTGGCCAGGCCGGCGACCGCGGCGGCGTCGGTGGGCGCGAGGACCGCGCCGAGCACCCAGGCGGCGGCCGGCACGACGCCGAGCGCCTGGGCGACCACCGCCACCGAGACCATCGTCAGCACGACCAGGACGACCGCGAGCAACGTGATCACGAGGAGGTTCGCCCGGATCTCCCGCAGGCTGACCACCAGGCTCTCCCGGTAGAGGATCGCCGGCAGGAACAGCACCAGCACCACCTCGGGTTCCAGCACCACGTGCGAGAAGGGCGGCAGCAGCGCGAGCAGACCGCCCATCGTGATGAGCAGGACGGGCGGGGCGACGCTGTACCGGCCGCCCAGGGTGGTGCCGATGATCACCGTGGCGCCCAGCACCACGATCAGGACAAGCGCGCTCACCCCGTGCCCCCGTCACCCGTACCGGCCTGCCCGACCATCGTGGTACGGGTGGCGGGCCCGGCACGGGCAAACCATCGAACTGACCGGGGGGCCGGAGGTCAGCCGGGGACGAGCCCCTCCCGGTGGGCGCGGTTGGCGGCGAGGAGCCGGTCCAGGGCGTCCCGGGTACGGGTGAGTTCCGCGATGTGCCCGGTGATCCGGTCCCGTTCCTGCCGCATCCGCTCGAACGCGAGGTCGGAGGCCTCATGGCTGGGCGTTTCGGTGCAGGGCAGCAGGTCGACGATCGTCCGGCTGGAGAGCCCGGCCTGGTACAGGCGTTGGATGAGGAGCACCCGGGCGACGTCGCGGTCGGCGTACCGGCGTTGGCCGCCGGGGCTGCGGACGCTGGTGAGCAGGCCCTGCTCCTCGTAGTAGCGCAGCGCGCGCACGCTCACCCCCGCGCTCGCCGCGAGGTCCCCGATCCGCACCGCGCCTCCCTGTGATCCGTCCCGCAACACTTGCCTCTGACGTAAACGTCAGGTTTTAGCGTAGCGCTGCGCCGGAGCCACCGACGCGACCGTTGCGTCCGACACCCGTGGAGGGCACCCCATGACCACCCTGTTCGACCGCTACCGGCTCGGTGAGCTGACCCTGCCCAACCGCGTGGTGATGGCCCCGACGACCCGGGTCCGCGCCGCCACGGGCGGGTTGGCGACCCCGTCGATGGCGACGTACTACGCCCAGCGCGCGACCGCCGGGCTGATCGTCACCGAAGGCGTGCAGCCGAGCCTGGTCGGGCAGTCCAACCCGGGCACCCCGGGCCTGCACACCGACGCGCAGGTCGCGAGCTGGCGACCGGTCACCGACGCGGTGCACACCAACGGGGGACGGATCTTCGCCCAGCTCATGCACGGGGGCCGGGTGTCCCATTCGGAGACGACGGGGACGCAGCCGGTCGGCCCCTCGGCGGTCGCCGCCGAGGGCGACGTGTTCACCCCCACCGGGCCGAAGCCGGCGCCCGTGCCCCGGGCGTTGGCCACCGGGGAGGTGCCCGAGCACGCCCGGTCCTACGCCGACGCCGCCCGCCGCGCCGTCGACGCCGGCTTCGACGGCGTGGAACTGCACGGCGCCAACGGGTACCTCATCGCCCAGTTCCTGTCCAGCAACGCCAACCTGCGTACCGACCGGTACGGCGGGTCGATCGGCAACCGGATCCGGTTCGCGGTGGAGGCGGTCGCCGCCACCGTCGACGCGGTGGGTGGGCGGCGCACCGGCATCCGGCTCTCGCCGGGCGCGGGCATCTGGGGGGGCCCGGGAGACCGAGGTGCCCGACCTGTACGGCGCGCTGCTCGCCGAACTCGCTCCCCTCGGCCTGGCGTACGTCCACGTCGAGGCCACCACCGACGAGGAGGTCCTGGTGGGACTGCGCCGCGCCTGGCCCGGCACGTTCGTCGTCAACCCGGTCTTCCCGATGGGCGCCCGGCAGACCGACCGGGCCGCCGCCGACCACTGGCTGGCGCTGGGCGCCGATCTGATCAGCTTCGGCCGCGCCTACCTCGCCAACCCCGATCTGGTCGAGCGGCTGCGCCAGGGCCTGCCGATCGCCGCGCACGACGAGGCGACCTGGTACACCGGCGGCGACGCCGGCTACCTGACCTATCCCGCGTACCAGCACCCGGCCTGACCCCACCCGCCCGACAGCCGCCACATTCCATCCACGCATTGCGATGTTATCGTTCACAATGTAGGTTCCAGACAGGAGCGAAGGGCACGCTCCGCCGTCCCCACCGGGTCCGTCGTCCGCTGCCCGAGCAGCGCTCGCCGACATCGACAACGGACACCCCCCGGGCACCCCGGCGGGACACCGATCGGACACGTACCGGCCGACACAGAGACCAGTCGCGGGAGCCGTCCGGTACGTCGAGCCGATCCGAACCCCACATCGCCACTGATGCCGACGCATGGACGGCAGAGGGAGTTTTCGCGTGATGGTGAGACCCAGATCGGTCGCGGTCGCGGCCCTGCTCGCCCTGACCCTCGGCGGCACGACGCTCGCCGTCGGCGCCGCCGCCAGCTCGTCGGCCGCGTCCGGCGCGGCCACGGCGGCCACGGACGTCGGCGCCGCCGCCTCGACCGCCGGCTGCGGCCGGACCCCGACGCTGACCAGCGGTACGCACACGATCCAGAGCGGCGGCAAGAGCCGCAGCTTCATCCTGCGGCTGCCCGACAACTACGACAACCGCACCCCCCACCGCCTGGTCTTCGGGTTCCACTGGCGGGGCGCCACGGCCACCGACGTCGCCACCGGTCAGACCGTGCAGCGCGACGTCTGGGCGTACTACGGGCTGCTGCGGCTGGCGAACAACAGCACCATCTTCGTCGCCCCGCAGGGCCTCAACAACGGCTGGGCCAACAGCGGCGGCGAGGACGTCACCTTCGTCGACGACATGCTCCGCCGCATCGAGGGGGAGCTCTGCGTCGAGACGACCCAGCGCTTCGCGCTCGGCTTCAGTTGGGGCGGCGGCATGAGCTACGCGCTCGCCTGCGCCCGCCCGGACGTGTTCCGCGCGGTCGCGGTCTACGGCGCCGGCCAGATCAGCGGGTGCAGCGGCGGTACCGGCCGGGTCGCGTACTTCGGGGCGCACGGCATCCGGGACAACGTGCTCGGCATCTCCGGTGGCCGTACTTTGCGCGACCGCTTCGTCCGCAACAACGGGTGCACCGCCCAGAACCCGCCCGAGCCGGCACAGGGCAGCCTGACCCACCGGAGCACCACCTACTCCGGCTGCGCGGCCGGGTACCCCGTGGTGTGGGCCGCCTTCGACGAGGGCCACATCGCCGCCCCGCAGGACGGCGCCCCCGGTGACAGCGGCTCCCGGACCTGGCTGCCGGGCGAGACGTGGCGGTTCTTCACCCAGTTCGGGGCGAACCCGACGCCCAACCCGACCACCCCGGCGCCCGGTCCGACCACCCCGACGCCCAATCCGACGACTCCGCCGCCGGGCCCGGCGGGTTGCCGGGTCACCGCCACCGTCAACGCGTGGGGCAACGGCCTGACCGAGGACCTCACCATCACCAACACCGGCAGCACCACGATCACCGGCTGGTCCCTGGTCTTCACCCTGCCCGGCGGGCAGACCATCACCGGCGGCTGGAACGCCAGCTACGCCCCCACCTCCGGGCAGGTGACGGCCAGGAACGTCGACTACAACGGCGTGCTCGCGCCCAACGCCTCGGTCAGCGTCGGCTTCCAGGCCACCCACACGGGCAACACCGCCCGGCCGTCCTCGTTCACCCTCAACGGCGCAACCTGCACGGTCGCCTGACCTGACCCGACCCGAACACGGCGGCGGGTGCCGACGGGGCGACCCCACCGGCACCCGCCGCCCGGTCACCGCCTCAGCCGACGCTCCGCAGCGGGCTGACCAGCGACTCCACCGGAGCCGGCCGGCCCGTGGCGGCAGCCGGCTCGACGGCGGCGCACCGGGTACCGGCCCGGGGCACGGTCAGGTCGAGCAGGTACGCGTCGGTCGTGTTCCTGGTGCAGGCGCTGCGGTCGTACACGCCATGGCCCCAGCCCTCGTAGGTGAGCAGGACGGTGGCGTCACGGGCCTGCCGGTGCACGTTGGCCGCCCACTCGTACGCGGTCGACGGGTCGTGCCGGGCGTTGAGCAACAGGATCGTCGGTGCCGTGGTGATCCGCAGCCGCTGCTGCGGGTTCACCGTGTCCCCGGACCGGCCGACACACGACCCGACCGCCTCGGTGGCCAGTGGTGAGCCGCCCATGGCCGGCGCCACCCGGGCGGCCCGCCCGGTCAGCGTGGTCAGCTCCCGGTGGTCACGCACCGGCATGCTCCAGTCCAGGCAGAACACCGCCGGGAACAGGTGCGCCTTCAGGTACGGGTCGGCCTCCCCGGTCGGCTTCGTCGGGGCGGTGGAGCCGTCCAGCGCCGACAGGAAGTCGGCGAGGGAGGACCAGGTCGGGCCGTAGAAGTCGGCGAAGGCGCGGTCCCGCACCTGCCGGGCGGTGACCGGCGTACCCGATCCGGGGTCGGACAGCTCGCCCCGGTCGGCCCGTCGCAGCAGGCTGTGCCACAGCCGTGGCACGTCCCGGCCGTGCAGCGTGCACGACTCGGTCCGGCCGCACCAGGCCACGAACTCGCGGAACGAGTCCTCGGCGGCTGCCGCCTCGGTCTCGACGAAGCCCCGGGTACCGAGGCTGTGGTCCATGACGCTGTCCAGGACCATGGCCCGGACCCGGTGGCCGTACCGCTCGGCGTACTGCTGGCCGATCAGCGTGCTGTAGGAGAGGCCGAAGTAGCTGATGGTGCGCTCGCCCAACGACCGCCGTACGGCGTCCATGTCCTCGACCACGCTACGGGTGTCCACGTGGTCGTAGAGCGGGCCGGTCAGGGCCCGGCACTCGGCGGCGAACTGCCGGTTGAACCGGGCCAGGCGCGCGAACCCGGCCTGGTTGGCCGGCGTCAGCGAGGGGCGCTGGTCGAGTCGGCCCGGCGGGCACGCCACCTCGGTGCTGCGGGCGATCCCCCGGGGGTCGATGCCCACGATGTCGAACCGCTGCCGCACCTGCGGGCTGAAGTACCGGTCCGCCACCAGGGCGAAGTCCACGCCCGAGCCGCCGGGCCCGCCGATGTTGACGAACAGCACGCCCTCGCGCTCGGCGGGGACGGTCGCCGGGCGGCGGGCCAGCGCGAGGGTGAACGTCTCGCCACCCGGATCGGCCCAGTCCACCGGCATCGGCACCGTGCCGCACTCGACGTCGGCCGCCTCCGGGCACGGTACCCAGGTGATGTCGGCGCGGTAGCCACGGTCACGGTCGCGCTCCTGCGCCCGTGGCCCCGCCCCGGCCGCGCCGGTACCGGTGCCCGCGACGAGCGTCACGGCCGCCATCGCGACGGTGAACGCCCGCATCCTCGGTCGCACTGATCCCCTCCTTCTCGGTGCTGTTACTCGACATTTCGGGCACAGGTGGCCGCCATCGCTGGCCTGTCGCCTGTCCCGGGGTTTCGTGTGGCCCGGCCGTGGATCGGCTGGCCCGGCCGTTCACCGGGCCGGTCTGCCACCGGCCCCGGTCTGCCCGTGAAGACGGTCTGCCAGCGGGCCGACCGGTCGCCGGGGCGACGCCGGGTCAGCCGAGCCGGTGGCGGATCGCGTAACCGGCAGCCTCGGTGCGGTTCCGGGCGCCGATCTTCGCGAAGGCGTTGTTGGTGTGGGTCTTGACGGTGGTCTCGGCGACGAACAGGGCCACCGCGATCTCAGCGTTGGTCCGCCCCTGGGCGATCAGGCCGAGCACCTCCGCCTCCCGCTGGGTCAACCCGTCCGGCAGCCGGTCGCGTGCCGGTGGTGGCGTCGACCGGGCCAGTGCGGCGGCGAGCCGGGCGGAGATCACCGGGTCGAACATCGAGTGGCCGGCGACCGCCGCCCGCAGCGCCATGCCGATCTCGGCACGCCCGGCGTCCTTGGTCAGGTAGCCACGGGCCCCGGCCGCGAGCGCCCCGGCGATCGACTCGTCGTCGGCGTACGTGGTCAGCACCACCACCGCGACCTCCGGGAAATGGTCCCGGACCTCGGCGGTCGCGGCGATCCCGTCGAGTACCGGCATCCGCAGGTCCATCAGGACCACGTCCGGCTTCCGGTCGGCGACCAGGTCGAGCGCCTGCCGGCCGTCGCCGGCCGCCCCGACGACGACCACCCCGTCGGTGAGTTCCAGCAGGGCGGTCAGCCCTTCCCGGACGAGTTGCTGGTCGTCGACGACCAGCACCCGCAGCGGCTGGTCGATGCGGTCGGTCATGCTGGGCCGCACTGGCATGCCCTCCCGGCCCTCGCCGTCCCGGCCGTGGCTCACGTCCGGCACCGCCTGCTCGGTGCGGTCGGTCATGCTGGGCTGCACTGGCATGCCCTCCCGGCCCTCGCCGTCCCGGCCGTGGCTCACGTCCGGCACCGCCTGCTCGGTGCGGTCGGTCATGCTGGCACCTCCACGCTGACTCGCCACGTACCGTCGGCCACGCCCGCCTCCAGGGTCCCACCGACCAGCGCGATCCGTTCCCGGGCTCCGGTCAGCCCGTGGCCACCCACGCCGTCGCCGGCGTCCGGCCGGTCCCGGGTCGGGTCCGGGGCCGGGTTCTCCACGGTGAGCCGTACGACCGGCCCGTGGTAGTCGAGGGTGACGGTGACCGGGGCACCCGGGGCGTGCTTGGCCGCGTTGGTCAACGCCTCCCGGGCGGTCCGCAGCAGTGACACCTCGGCCGCCGACGGCAGGCCCCGGGGGCTGCCCTCGGTACGCAGGGTGACCATGGCCGCGTGGTCCGCCCGGTGGCCGGCGACGAGGTCGCCGAGCGCCTGGGGCAGCGGCGGCACGTCGGCACGCAGGGCCGCGACCGCCGAGCGGGCCTCGGCCAGGCCGTCGCCGGCCAGCCGGCGGGCCCGGCGGATCCGGGCGGTGGCAGCCACGACGTCCCCCTTCTCGGTCAGTTGGGCCTCGGCGACCTCCAGTTGCACGCCGAGCGCGCCCAGCGAGTGGGCGAGCACGTCGTGCAGTTCCCGGGCGATCCGGGCCCGCTCGTCCAGCGCCGCCGCCCGGGCCTGGGCCTGCTGGGTGCGCGCGGTCTGGTCGAGCAGCAGCGCGGTCTGGTCGGCCCGCAGCCGGTACTCGCGTCGGTGCAGGCTGAACAGCAGCAGGATGACGATCAGCGCGGGCTGGGTCAGCATCGCCGTCGGTCCGCGACCGGCGAGCCAGAGGCCGGTCAGCAGGACCGCGACGACCGCGCCGGTGAGGGCCAGGATGGCCCACATCGGCGTCCGGGGCAGCAGCACGAAGGTGAACAGCGCGCCGTAGAGGAAGATCAGTGCCGCGGCGTTGTCCGGCACGCCCGCGACGGTGGCCGGCAGCAGTGCCGCCAGGGCCAACGCGGTACGGGCGAGCCGGGGCCACCGGCGGTCGGTGACCACGAAGCAGGCCCACCAGGCGAGGCTGACGGCGAGCACCGGCCGCACGCCGGGCTCGGTCGGGGCCAGGTACAGCAGCGACCAGACCAGCAGCGCGCTGAGCACGACGCGGACCAGCCAGCCGGTCTCCGGGTCGTCGGCCTTCAGCAGCCGTACGCCCCGGCGGATCAGCCGACGCAGCCCGTCCACCAGGGTCAACCGCGTTCCCGCACCAGGGTCAGGATCAGGTCCAGCACCAGCAGACGGTAGGCGACGAACGCCAGTCCCGCCACGCCGAGCACCACCAGGACCGCCATCACCACACGGCCGGTCACCTTGCCCCCCTCCTGTTCGAGCACCCGGTTGATGACCGTGCCGGCCAGCCGGGTGCTCCGGCTGCCCTTCCCGTCGCCGGTCAGCAGATAGTTCGCGGCCCGCACGGCGGTGCCGCGCCGGGCAGCCGGGAAGCCGTTCCTCGTGGTGTCGATCCGCTCGTTCATGAGCCGAACGCTACGAGCGGGGCCGGGTGGACCGGCACCTTCGGAGGGTGGAGATGAGGGTGGAGCCGGCCTGGTGGCGGGGCCGGGCCGGTCGGCCGGGGGGTCACCCGGTGCCGGCCGGGGGCCGCTGCGGCCCGAGGTGGCTGCGTTCCCCCTCGTGGTCGAGGATGCACAGGATCTCGGCCGGGCCGCCGTGCGCACCGAACGCGTGCGGCACCATCGTCGAGAACTCGGCCGCCTCGCCCGTCCGGACCAGGATCGTCCGCTCGCCGAGCCGCAGCACCACGGTGCCGGAGAGCACGGTGAACCAGTCCCGCCCGGGGTGCACCCGCAGCTCGGCGGGGGCCGGTCGGGTGACGCGCAGTTTCGCCACGGTCATCCCGGCCGGCGCGCCGTGCCGGGTCAGCAGCCAGGTGGTCACGCCGCGCTCCTCGTCGCGGTGCGGGCGGATCACCACGTCGTCGTCGGTGCCCGACTCCACGAGCTGGTCGAGGGTGGTGCCCAGCGCCCGCGCGATCGGGGTCAACTGGTCGAGGGCGATCCGCCGGTGACCGGTCTCGATCCGGCTCAGGGTCGACGGGCTCAGGAAGCTGCGGGCCGCCAGCTCGTCCAGCGACCAGCCACGGGCCACCCGCAGCCCCCGGATCCGCTGCCGGACGAGGGCGTCCACCTCACCGTCTTGCTTCATACGCAAGATTGTATGCCGCGCGAGCAAGACGCGGGTACGGTCGCGGCATGGCACACACCCACCTGGCCGAGCTGCTCGACCTCGACGCCGACGTCCTGCACGAGTACCACGACACCGTGCTCACCTGGGTCGGCTCGCTCACCCCCGCCCGGCCCCGCGTCGTCGACCTGGGCGCGGGCTCCGGCACCGGCACCCTCGCGCTGGCCCGGCAGTTGCCGGACGCGGAGATCGTCGCGGTCGACGTCGACGACGAGATGCTCGACCACCTCCGGGGCCGGGCGCACGCGCTCGGCGTCGCCGACCGGGTGCACACCGTCCAGGCCGACCTGGACCAGTCCTGGCCACCGCTGGGCCCCGCCGACCTGATCTGGGCGTCCGCCTCGCTGCACCACCTCGCCGAGCCCGCCCGCGCCCTCAGCCGGGCCCACGCGACGCTGCGCCCGGGGGGCCTGTTCGTGGTCACCGAGCTGGACTCCTTCCCCCGGTTCCTGCCCGACGGGGCCGGGGCGGACCTGGAGGAACGGTGCCATGCCGTGCTCGCCGAACTCCGGGCCGAGAAGGGCCTGCACATGACCGAGGACTGGGCCGCCCGACTGACCGAGGCGGGCTTCACCGTCGAGGCGGAACGGCGGTTCGACATCGCGCTGCGCGCACCCCTGCCCGCCGCCACCGGCCGCTACGCCCAGCTCACCCTGGCCCGGATGCGGCACGGCCTCGACGGGCGGCTCCCCGCGGCCGACCTCGCGGCGCTGGACACGATCGCGGCGGGCGTGGCGAGCCGTACCGACCTCACGGTCCGGGCCACCCGGACCGTCTGGCTGGCCCGACGCCCCTGACCCCGCCCGACCGGCCACGGCGCCGGCGGCCCACCGCCGCACGACAGACGAACTCCGGGCACCAGGTGGTGCCCGGAGTTCGCGAACGGAGCGGTCAGAGTGAGGAGTTCACCTCCCGGCGGATCCGGCTGAGCCCGATCAGGCCGCCGCCGGCGACCAGGAGGCCGCCGCCGAGGGCGAGGGCGCCGGTGAGGCTCTGGCCGGTGACGGGCAGACCGTCCTTGCCCTTGCCGTTCTCCTTGTCGTTCTCCTTGTCGTTCCAGTTGCCCTTCTCGTGCTCCTCGACGCAGACGGTGACGGTGACGGTGACCGAGGAGGAGACCACGTTCTGGTCCCGGTACGTGCCGGTGGCCCGCGCCGTGTTGACCACCTTGCCGGCCTTCACGTCCGCCTCGGTGACGACGTACGGGTTGACCGCGTGGCAGTCGGTGCTGGTGCCCGGCGCCAGGGTGGTGCGGTCGCAGACCACCTGGCCGGCGGTCGGGTCGTTGACGGCGACGTTGCTGATCGACACGTTCCCGGTGTTGGTCACCCGGTAGGTGTAGAAGATCTCGTCACCCTTGTGCGCGACGTCGCCGTTCTTGCACTTGTCCTCGCAGTCGGTGTCGACCCGGGCCTCCTTGTGGATCTTCAGGCCAGGCCGGGTCTTCTTCGTGGTGACGGTGAAGGTCGCCTCGTTGGAGGGCACGAGCTGCTCGCCGAAGCGCCCGGTGGCCTGGGCCGTGTTGACGATCCGGCCGCGCTCCACGTCGGCCTCGGTCACCGTGTAGGTGCCGGTGCACGTGGTGCTCTGCCCGGGAACGAGCGAGGTGTCCTCGCACGTGATGCCGGTGACCGTGTCGTCGGTGACGGCGATGGAAGTGATCGGCGTGGCCGTGCCGGTGCTCGCGTTGGTCACGGTGTACGTGTACGTGACCACGTCACCGACCTTCAGCCCACTGGTCGGCGACCCCGTCTTGGTCAGCGTCAGCCTCGGGTTGACCTCCGGGCTGGACGCGGCGCAGGTGTGGGTGAGGACGAAGAAGTCGGCCGTACCGCTGATCACCGCGGTGGCGTTGAGCAGCGTCCAGCCGGCCGGCATCCGGATCCAGGCCTTATTGGTGCCGAAGTCGTTGACGATGGGCGGCCACGGACGACCCCGGCCCCGGTAGCCGTCAGTTGATCCCGGTGCCCGCCCCGGTCACCACCGTGACCGGGGCCGAGGACCAAGAGAGAGGACCGAGCTATGAACGCCGACAGGGCACTCGTCCGGGCGGCCGCGGCGCTCCGGCGGCTCGAACAGAGCGGGTCGGGCAAGCCGCTGGCGCTGCTGTCGGACGCGGCCACCGAGCGGGGGTGGGTGCTGGCTCTTAATCCGCGGGTTCGGGGTTCGAGTCCCTGGCGGCGCACCAGCAATAAGGGCTCTGACCTGGGGTTTCACCCTGGGTTAGGGCCTTCTTCATCTCCCCGCCGATGGTCCGGTGCTCGATGGGTGCTCGGGAGCCGTTGGACCGTCCCGGGCCTGGACGGACAGGAGCCCACGCCGGTGTCCCGCCGGGGCGCGTTCGATTGATGGCTTCAGGCTGGTGCCGAAGGTGCGTGGGAAACGACTGCCGCCTCGGGGATGTGGTCGTCGACGAGGAGGGCGACGAGGTCGTCGAGCAGGAGTTCGAGGTCGTCGGGGGTGTTCAGGTCGTAGTGCTTGTTGACGATCCGTTCGTCGGCCAGACGGGCTGTTTCCAGTTCGGCCTCGCCGGTGCTCCAGATCGTGATCGCGGCGAGCCACGACGTGGACTCGAACTCGCTGATGACGATCGGCGTGCCATGGTTCGGCTCGATTGGTCGCGTGTGCCACGTCATGCCGAGCCTCGCCCAGGTCTGGGTCCGGGCCAGCACGGCGGCTGGCAGTGCCTCCAGTGGAAAGGTCACGCCCGCGACTGTCGCACGGTCTTCGCGTGGCGGGCTGGCGCCGGTCCTGGGTGTGGTCGGTCGAATCAGTTAGCCGGCATGCCGGGTCGCGATCTCGAAGGCGGTTGTCCAGGGGAAGGTGCGTTGCCGGTCGTTGCCGCTGCCGGGTGGGTGTGGTTCCCAGTCGTGTTCGGGGCCGACGATGACGTGTACGCCTTCGTCGCGGAGGCTGGCCACGGCGCGGCGGAAGGGGAGTCGGGCGGCGAGGGCGGCGTTGGCGAAGGGCACGATGACGGTGGGGACCCGGCGTCCGATCATTTCGGCGACCGAGGTCATGGCGTAGTTGTCGGCCAGGCCGAGGGCGATCTTGTTGATGGAGTTGAAGGTGGCGGGTGCGATGACCAGGGCGTCGGGTGCGGGCAGTGACCGGCGGGCGCCCGGCGCTGCCCGGTAGCTGGACCGCACTGCGGTGCCGGTCAACTCCTCGATCGCAGGCGTGTTCAGGAAGTTCATCGCGTTGGGTGTGGCGGTGACGGCTGCTGTCCAGGTCTGCGCGTGGGCGGCGTGGACGAGGTGAGCGACGTCGGTGGTGGGGCCGGCGCCGCAGACGACGATCTGGAGATGGCTGCCGGTCACAGCGGGATTCTGGCGGTCTGGGCGAAGGCGACGGCAGCGGTGCGGACCGAGCCCGTGGCGTGGGTAGCAAGGTCGTCGGCGATGCGTTGGACCGCTGGACGGCAGCGGATCTCCTCGGGTGCCACCTCGTAGGCGGTGCGCAGCGCGGTCAGGCCGTGCTCGTGGCGGCCCCACTGGGTGTAGGCGCGGGCGACGTCGAGGTACAGCGATACCTTGCGCTCGGCGAGCGTCACCTTGTCGAGGGGGACGGTGCGGGCGATCGCGATGGCGGTGCCGGCGTCGCCGAGGGTGAGTGCGACGTTGACCTGGTGCAGCAGGACGTTGGTGGCGCCGAAGCCGGTCCACCGGTCGTTGCCGTCGTAGCCGAGGCGGGTGGCGGCGCGGGTCGCCTCGTCGAGCATGGAGTGTGCGGTGTCCCGGTCGTCGCGGCGGGCTGCGGCGACGGTGCCCCGGAGGACGAGGGCGCCGTACACGGCGACCGCGTCGGCAGACCTGAGGCGGGTGTCCCGGTCGAGTACGCCGGCCGCGTTGCCGGCGAGGGTCACCGCTTGGGCGTCGTGGCCGTTGCTCATCAGGGCGTGGGTCATGATCCGTGCGCTCGCGGCGACCGCCACCGGGTCCTGGCTCGCCCCGGCGGCGCGGGCGCTCCGCTCGGCCGCGACCAGGGCCATCCCTCGGTCGCCCACCTTGAGCAGGACACTACCGACGACGTGGTACAGGTCGGCGGCGAGGACGTCGACCCGCGCCTGACGCCCGGCCTCTGCGCTGGTACGGACGGGGTCGAGGGCCGGTAGCAGCCTGGTGAGCTGGGTCAGGACGCGCTCGTACCGGCAGGCCTGGTAGTCGCGTTTGACGGCGGCCACGTCGCGGGAGAGCTGCTCGACGGACGGCACCGCCGCAGGTGGACGGCGGGGCGAGACGAGCGCGTCGAGCAACGGCGCGACGCTGGGTGCAGCGGCGACGCCGACCGCCGCACCGCGGAGAAGATCTCTTCGTCGCACGTCACCATCCGAGTCCGAGCCACCGTGTCTGTCCTCTCCAGTATCAGCGGCCGTGCCGGAACGCGGTGGTGTGGTGCTCATGGGTGCACCGCTGGTGCCGGTTGCTCTCAGGGCATCGAATCGTGCCCGCACGCCGGGTGTGGCTCGGGCCAGCACGGTGTCCAGCGCGGCCTGCATGTCGGCACGCGGGACGACGCCGTCGCCCTGGCTGCTCCACTTGGCCACCGTCCGTCGGGCCGCGCCCAGGTGCTCGGCGAAGGCGGTGACGCTCATCCGTGACGCTTGGCGCAGTGCGGTCGCATCCCGACCGGTCCAGGTCGTCACCGCAGCCATCGCATGCCCTCCCGAAACGGACAATCACCTGCCTGGTCGATCGTAGCGGCACGTGGGGTGACAGCAGATGCACCGCCAGTGCACCGACAGGACATTCCGTCGACTCGTCTTCCAGGCCAGGCTGGATGTGCCGGCGCGCCGCTTCTTCGGGCGCCATGACGGTCAGAGGCAGTCTCACCTGGGGGCTTAGCGTGAATGTGTCGATCGGCGGCAGACCGGAAAGCGATCCGGCATACCGGCAGGTGCTTCCGCCGGGCGCTCTGCCGGTCGTGCAGATGACTCCCCGTCCGCGTACTGCCGACAGGGCTGCGTGGGTGGGTGACCGGCGGTCCGCTCCCAGCCGCCGGCCGGTGGCGGTGGGCTCGCCTCGCCAGTGGCGGGCCCACCGCCTCCCGGGAACAGCCAGGGCGGAGGAGCGGACGTGACCGTGTACGTCTCCAGCCACGCCAGAACTAGTCAGCGGGTGCGGCCCGGCTCGTCGCCTTCGTCGCTGTCGGTGCCGGCGGCGGCTGCGGATCCGCCGTTGTTCACCTACGCCTGGCGTCGGTACTTCGAGCAGCGGAGCCGACAGGGGGTCCGCCGGTGACCGCGGAAGAGCCTGCTTCCGGCGAGAGCACAGTCGAGAGCGGTGGCCTGGTGCGGGGCGAGCATGTGCCGTCGCGTCCCCGGTGGCACTGCCGCGCCTGCGGCCATGCCTGGCCCTGCATCCCGGCGCGGGACTCGCTTCTTGTCGAGTACGCGGGCCACCGGGTGGCGTTGTCGCTGGACCTGTCGGCGTGTCTGCACGAGGCCATCGACAATCTGCGTGATCTCGACGCGAGGAGTACGGGCGGTTGCGGGGGACTGTTCGACCGGTTCCTCGGCTGGACACATCGGTATCCCCACCCTCAGCAGCCAACCATCGGACCTTCATCACGTTCGGAGGAGGCGGGACCGTGAGCGGTATCGGGGCGATCGCCGCGAGTGGCCAACCAGCGATCGCGCGTGAAAAGCCCGTGTGGCTGGCGACGCTGCGACCGGAGGGCCCGACCGGCGGCCTGTTCGCCGACCGAACCCCCATCGACTAATGACGCCGACGGAGGTAAACGCCGTGCCGGGCGCTCACGCGAGGGCTCCCCGTTGTCCGAATGACCTGTTGCGGCGTGCGCGGCTGGGGTTGCGGTCGCCGACGGGGTCGGGGCGGGTGATGTCGCGGCAGGAGGTTGCCGAGGCGGTGAACGCGTGGATTTGGGAGCACCAGGGGCGACGCGTGTATCTGGGCGGCGCGTACATCGGGAAGTTGGAGCGTGGGGAGCATCGCTGGCCGGTGGCCCACGTGCGGGCGGGGCTGCGTGGCGTCTTCGGCGTGACCAACGATGCGTCGATCGGGTTGTACGTGATCTACGGTCTGGGCCGGTCGGTCGAGGCGGCGGAGACGGTGGCACCGCCGGTACGGGAGGCAAAGCCGGCGCCCACACCGGCCCCGTCCCCGGCCGACGAAGCGGAGGCGATCCCCACCGTTCATCTCGGTGTCGCGGCGGGTGCAGCGGTCGTGATCACGCTTGACAGTGAGTGTCGTGGGCCGGTCCGAGTCCTCGTGACCACGGTGCCTGGGGACGGTTCCGAGCCTTCGGCGCTGCCGCTGACCGCCGGTAGCGGGGCGCGGGTGTATTCGCTCGTTGACGGGCGTGGGCGGGTCTGATGGAGCAGCGACCGGCCGAGTTGAGGCCACATGCGTCCGCGCGGCACTTTCTCGGAGCGGAGTTGCGGTGCTGGCGGCAGCAGCGCGGGTTGTCGCTGGCACGGCTCGCGGCGCTGGTGTACGTGAGCCCGGACCTCCTCGGCAAGATCGAAAAGGCGGAGCGGACGGCCAGTCTCGATGTCCTGGCCCGCTGTGACGAGGTGCTGGAAACGGGCGGAGCGCTCGGCCGCTTGCGGCGGTTCGTGGACCACCAGACGGCAACTCAGCCACGGACGGATGCGTCGGCGGCGATGCCGGCCCGGTTCAGGGTGGTCACGGAGATCGTGGCTGTCGACTCAGTCGACTCCGTCGCCCCGTCCCGCCTGACCAACGGCGGCCCGTCGCGGTGGTGAGCAGAGCACCACCCGCTGGTGGCCACCCGCGACGCGCGGCTCGGCACGCGGATCCGCCGATGTGAGTGCGAACGTTTCTCGTCGCTACAGTATCTGCGTGCTCGACGGGTGCTTGACCGCCGAGGATGGGGTTCGCCTCCGATGGCCCGAACGGCATGTTCGTGCGGTGCAACCAGGTGAAAACGCCCCGAATACGGACTGGTGGGACTTTCGGGGACCGTAGAGCACTGCCTGACGCCGGCTCTTCCCCTTCAACACCGTGCGCGCGATCGAGACCGGCGACATCATGGACAGCCTCGCCACCGGCCCGCTGGTGGTGCCGAAGGACGGCGCGGAGCCGTGGGTCGCGCCGTCGGGCGGGCCGGTCGAGCGCTGGCTCAACGAGTACGCCATGGAGAAGGACCTGCCCCTGGTGTTCGAGCCGGCGGCGCCGGACCCGTTCGCCCCGGCCCCGTGAGCACCGTCGTGCCGGTCGCGGCGTACCGCGATCCGGAGCCCCTGTCCACCTGACCCCGGGGCGGGGTACGGCGTGCGGTCCCGACGGGTGCTGTCGGGACCGCACGCCGGGGGGTGGGCGGTCAGTCCGCGAGGAAGGCGGTCAGCGCCGCGAGGTACGCGTCCGGGGCGGTCTCGTGCACCAGGTGACCGGCCTCGATCGTGGTCAGCCGGGCGTCGGGAAGGCGTCGCGCGAGTTCGGTGACGTGCTCGTGGGCGACCGGGCTCGCCGCCCCACCCGCGATGAGCAGCGTGGGCGCGGTGACCCGCGCGACGGTGCCGGCCCAGCCGGGATCCGGATCGTCGATCTCGGGCCGGACCTGCTCCACCACCCGCCAGTCGAAGGGCAGGGGCCCGGCGGGGCGGGCGGGTAGCCCCGGTGCTCGCGGGTGCGGGAAGCCGATGTCCTCGAGCACGAGCCTGCGGACCCGCCCGGGGCGGGCGGCGGCCACCGCACAGGCCACCAGACCGCCGAGGGAGTGACCCACCAGGTCCACCGCGCCGGTGTCCAGCCGCTCCAGGATGCCGACGACGTCGTCGGCGAAGAGCCCGACGCGGTACCTGCCGGGCCAGGCGCTGCCGCCGTGACCCCGCAGGTCGACGGCGTACACCGGGCGCTCGGCCGCCAGTCCGGCGGCGATCACGTCCCAGTCCCGTGCGGTCTTCCCGGTGCCGTGCAGCAGCACCGTCGGTGTCCTCTCCTGGTCGCGGGCGGGCCACACCCGCAGTGCGAAGTGCAGGTCCCCGACCGCGACGTCCATCAGTTCCGGCATGCCCCCGAGTCTCGCCGGCCGCCGGCCCCGTACCCAAGGCATTCGGCCGTGGGCAGACACCGCGCCGTGCCCGGCGGTGCCGGCCGGTGGCAGCACGCCGGGCCGGCGTGGCTGGCCGGTGGTGTCGGGCCAGGCCGGCGTGGTGTCGGAGTCGGTGTTGGCAGGTGCTGACAATGTCGGCGCACGGCGCTGCGGGCGTGTCGGCCCCGCCGCGCTCTACCGTGCCGGCAGGCCCCGCCGCGTCGCCACCACCTGCCCGTCCCCGTAGGCACCAGCACCGCCGTCGCGCACCCTCGTTCACCTTCGGGAGGTACCGCCATGACCAGAGCCGACCACCCCGACCGTGACTCCGGTCGCCCCGAACCGGCCCGGCCGGACTCGGTCCTGCCGGAGCTGCGGGAGATGTGGTGGGAGACCGGGGTGCGGGCGCGGGCCCAGGCCGGCCTGTTCGCGGTCTTCTCCGAGCTGCCCCGGCTGGTCCGGAGCGCCCTCGCCGTCAGTTGGCGCGCCGACCGGCTCCGGACGTCGATCGTGGCGGCGACGACGGTGGGCGCCGGGGTGCTGTCGGCGTTCGGACTGATCGCCACCCAGCGGGTGCTGGTGGAACTGTTCGCCGGCGGGCCGACCGCCGACAAGGTCGTCGCCGCGCTGCCCGCGCTGGCCGCGCTCGCGGCGGTGACCGCGCTGCGCGCCGGCATGGCCGCCGCGACGGGGTACGCGCAGAACGGCCTCGCCCCGAAGGTCGACCGGGAGGTCGAGCGGGGGCTGTTCGAGGTGACCACGGCGGTCCGGTTGGAGGCGTTCGACGCCGACGCGTTCGCCGACGACATGGAACGCGCCTCCCGGGGCGCCGACTCCACCACCGACCTGGTGCAGTCGTCGATGAACCTGCTCGCCGGGGTCACCGGTGTCCTCGCCGTCACCGTCGCCGTCGCGGTGATCCACCCCCTGCTGCTGCTCGCCCTGCTCGTCGCGACCGTGCCGAACGGGTGGGCGGCGCTGCGGGCCGGGCACCTGCGCTACCAGACCTACGCCGCGGGATCGGTACGGCGTCGGAGGCTGTGGCTGCTCCACCGGCTGATGGCCGAGCGGGACTCCGCCCCCGAACTGCGCTCCTACGGCCTCCGGGGCTTCCTGCTCGACCAGTACGACCGGGTCATGGGGGTCGAGACCGGCATCCAACTCGCGTTGGCCCGGCGGGTCACCACGACCACCACCGTCGGCGCGATGATCGGCGGGATCGCCACCGCCGCGGTCTACGTGCTGCTCGGGCTCCTGCTCATCGACGGGCAGATCCCGCTCGCCGCCGCCGCGACCTGCGTCATCGCCGTGCAGGCCGCGCAGCGCAACCTGGCCGTGGTCACCTTCCAGATCGACCGCGTCTACACCGAGGGCCAGCACTTCCGCGACTACACCGCGTTCATGACCCGCGCCGCCGACTACCTTCCGCCCGCCGCCACCCCGGACCCGCGCACCCCGCCGGGTGAGCGGCTGCGCGAGGTGGCCGTCGACGCGGTCAGTCTGCGCTACCCCGACCGGGACAGCGCCGCCGTCGACCAGGTCACCCTGACCATCGAGGCGGGACAGACCGTGGCGTTCGTCGGCGAGAACGGCTCCGGGAAGTCCACCCTCGCCACCATGATCGCCACCCTGCGCACCCCCACCGGGGGCAGCATCCGCTACAACGGGCGGCCCGTCACCGACTGGGACGGCGACGCGCTGCGGGCCCGGATCGCGGTCGTCACGCAGGAGTACCACAAGTGGCCGTTCACCGCCGCGACGAACATCGCCATCGGTGACGTCACGACCGCCGCCGAGCAGGACCGCATCGAAGCCGCCGCCGCCCGCGCCGTCGCCCACGACATGATCACCGAACTACCCCACGGGTACGAGACCCTGCTCGACCGCACCTTCGCCGGTGGCCAGGACCTCTCCGGTGGTCAGTGGCAACGCATCACCGCCGCTCGCGGTTTCCTCCGCGACGCCGACGTGCTCATCATGGACGAACCGTCCTCCGCTCTCGACCCCCGCGCCGAGGACGCCCTCTTCCAGGCCATCCGCGACCGGCAGCGCCACGGCATCACCATCCTCATCACCCACCGGCTCGCCAACGTCCGCCACGCCGACCGCATCTACGTCCTGCACCAGGGTCGCCTCGTGGAGGCCGGCACCCACGACGACCTCGTCGCCACCGGCGGCCGGTACGCCGAACTGTTCGCCCTCCAGGCCGCCGGCTACGACGTCAGCCCGGCCACGTCCACCGCACCGCCACCGCGCCAACCCGCTTCCGCCTGACCACGGGTGCCGTGGGAGTGGGTCACGGCAGGATCTCGACGTACCCGTCGGTGCCGTGCAGGCGGATCCGCTGCCCGTCCCGGATCAGCCGGGTGGCCTGCGCCACGCCCACGACGGCCGGCAGGCCGTACTCCCGGGCGATCACCGCGCCGTGGGTCATCAGGCCGCCCACCTCCGTCACCAGGCCGGCGACGGCGACGAACAGGGGCGTCCAACTGGGGTCGGTGTAGGCGGTGACCAGGATGTCGCCCGGTTCGAGGTCGGCCTCGGCCAGGTCCAGGAAGACCCGGGCCCGTCCCTCGACGGTCCCGGCGGAGACCGCGAGGCCGACCAGGGCACCGGCCGGTACGTCGTCGCGACGGTAGGACCCGTTGACGGCCTCGCCGTCGGAGGTGAGCACCCGGGGCGGGGTGAGCGCCCGGTACGACCGGAACGCCTCCCTGCGCTGGTCGATGAGCCGGTCGTCCACCCGGTACGTGCGCACCACCTCGTGGAACTCCTCGACGGTGAGGAAGAAGACGTCCTCCCTCTCCCGGAGCACCCCGCCCCGCACGAGCCGCTCGGCCTCCGCCAGCAGCGCCTCCTTGTAGACGAGGTAGCGGCTGACGATGCCGTACTTCGGGTACTCCCGGTACCCGATGAAGGTCCGGACCCGGTCGATCATCCGGGCGGTCTCCTGGGCCTTCTGCTCGCCGTCGGGCAGGGCCCGCAGGCGGGCGAGCACCTCCTGCGCCTTCTTCTCCGCCGCGTGCCGGCCCTGCTCGAAGCGGCGCGCGGCGGCACCCGGCGGGAAGTTCCGGACGTTGTCGAGGATCGCGGGTACGAGCGTGCTGGGGCGCTCGCTCCACCGGGGCCGGGTGATGTCGATCTCGCCGACACAGCGCATGCCGTACCGGTCGAGGTAGGCCCCGATGGCGGCGCGTGCCTCGGTCCCGCCGGGAACGTCGGGCAGTGCGTCCAGGAAGGTCTCGTCCTCGACGCCGTGCAGGAACGCCACCACCTCCGGGTACGGGCGGATCACGTCGGCGACGTCGAGGAGCGCCAACCCCATCTCCGAGGTGACGTTGCCCGGGGCGGAGAGGGTGAGGGTGTCGGCGGCGTTCCTCTCGCCGAGCCACTCCCACAGGTTGTCGTTGAGCCACCAGGTGGCCTCCATCCCCGCCATGATCGCCTGCATGCTGAGCGGATCGGCCAGGGCCCGCCGGTGCTCCTCGAAGGCCTCCAGCAGGAAGTCGAACAGGGCCGGCCCGTGCTTGGTCCGGATCTCGCGCCGCAGGGCGGCGACGGAGGCCCGCGTACGCCCGATCAGCTCCGTGACGATGCCCGGGTCGGTCTCGATCGGGGCGGGCGGTCCACCCGGTGCACGGCCGGGCGGCCCGGCGGGTCCCTCGTCGGGGGTCGGCGCGACGACGTCGCCCCGGTCGAGGATGGTCTCCAGGGCGTCCCTGCTCAGCGGATCGGACCTGCCCATCAGCTCCAGGAGGCCGGCCCGGCCCGCCGGCGAGGCCAGGCGCGGGGTGACGTCCACGAAGAGCCGCCCGCCGGCCTCGTGCATCGGTGCCAGGGCCGTCAGCCGCCACACCGAGAGCCCCAGGGGCTTCATCGGGTCGGTCATCATCTGCTGGTGGCCGACGGAGAGGTAGACGTGGTTCTCCCCGTCGTCGACCGCCGGGACGGGGAAGAGGGTCGTGACCGGCCGGCTCTGGACGATCTGGAAGTCGTCGTCGACCAGGCACCATTCGATGTCCTGGGGTGCTCCGACGTGGGCCTCGATCCGCCGGCCGAGCTGCGCGAGCCGTACGACCTGCGGGTCCGTCAGGGCCGGCTGCCGCTGTCGCGCCGGCTCGATGGCCTCTTCCCGGGTACCGCCGGCCGGCAGGGCGGTGACGGCCCGCTGCTTGGTGGCGATCGTCCTGGTGACGATCCCGCCGTCGCGCACCGTGAACACGTCCGGGTTCACCAGGCCGGCGACCAGGGCCTCACCGAGGCCGAAGCTGGCTTCCACGGTGGCGACCCTGCGGTCGCCGGTGACCGGGTCGGCCGTGAACAGGATGCCGGCCGCCGCCGGGAGGACCATCCGCTGGACGACCACGGCCATCTGGACCGACCGGTGGTCGATGCCGTGGCGCTGGCGGTAGGTCACGGCCCGCTCGGTGAACAGCGACGCCCAGCACCGGCTGAGGTGCGCGAGGAGCGCGGCCCGGCCCACGACGTTCAGGTAGCTGTCCTGCTGGCCCGCGAAGGAGGCCGTCGGCGAGTCCTCCGCCGTCGCGCTGGAGCGGACCGCGTAGGCGGCTCCCTCACCGAGCTGCGCGTGTGCGCGGGTGACCGCCGCCGCGAGCTCGTCGGGGACGGCGACCCCTTCGATGCTCCGGCGGATGTCCGCGCTGAGTGTGCGGACCGCCTCCCGGTCGTCCGGGCCCAGACGCGAGAGCTGGTCGAGCTGGTCGTCGAGCGACGGCGCGTCCGCCATGATCCGCCGGTAGGCGTCGGTCGTCACGCAGAAGCCGGCCGGCACGCGGATGCCGTCGATCCGCGACAGCACGCCCAGGCCCGCCCCCTTGCCGCCGACGACCGCGACCTGCGTCCCGTCGACCTCGGTCAGATCCACGACGTACGGCCCGGTCATCGCGGCACCGCCACGTTCGCCTGTCCGGTACCGGCCGGTCGAATTGTCGACGTCCTGAGCGCTTTCGCGCCTCGTGTCGAACACGTCCTCATTGCTGGTTGCCTTTCCGCCGATGATTCGGCCGGTGCCCCCGACCATTCGTCGGCGGAGGATTCTGCGGCACGACCCGGGCCTTGCCGCAAGCCCCCGGGTGCGCTATACGTTAAGAGTGGCAAGGAGTTCGTCTCCTTGCCTTTCTTTCTGCCCGCCCTGTTGCGGCCCCGCCCCGTCCACTCCGCCCCGTCCACTCCGCCCCGTCCACTCCGCCCCGTCCACTCCGCCCCGTCCGCTCCGGCTTGACCCTCACGCCGCGTGAGGCTGGAGGGTGGGTGCATGAACGACCACTACGACGCGTTCGAGATGAGCCCCGTGCCCGCGCCCGGCCCCGACGCGGTCGCCCCGGAGCCGTTCCGGGGCATCTACGGCATGCCCGCCTTCGTGACGATCCCCACCGGCGACCTGGCGACGTCGGTGGACTTCTGGACCCGGGGGCTCGGGTTCTTCGAACTGTTCAGCATCCCCGGCACGCTCGTGCACCTGCGCCGGTGGGCGTTCCAGGACGTGCTCCTCGTCTCGGCGGCGACCGGCGCGGAGCAGCCACCGGCGATGAGCGTCAGCTTCGCGTGCGTGCTCAGCCAGGTCGACCCGCTCGTCGAGGCCTGTCGTGCGGTCCGCCCGGACTCGGTCGACGGCCCCCGGGACACACCCTGGAACACCCGCGACGTGGAGGTGATCACCCCCGAGAACGCACGGATCGTCTTCACCGCGGCGAAGCCCTTCGACCCGGCCAGCCAGGAGGCGCGGAACCTCGCGGCCATCGGGATCACCCCACCTGCCGGCGGGCGCGACGACAATGAGGGGCATGCCTGATGCCGCCGACGCCGACGGCCTGACCGTCGGTCAGGTCTCGACGCATCTGGGCGTGACGGTCCGCGCGCTGCACCACTGGGACGAGATCGGCCTGGCGCGACCGTCGCTGCGCACGACCGCCGGGTACCGGGTCTACACCGCTGCGGACCTGGAACGCCTGCACCGCATCGTCGTCTACCGGGAACTCGGTCTCGGCCTGGACAGGATCCGGGCCATCCTGGACGATCCGACCGCGGACGTGCCCGGCGCACTGCGGGCGCAGCGTGCCCAGGTCGCCGCACGGATCGACCGCCTCCAGCAGCTCGATGCCGGGCTGGACCGGATGATCGACGCCCACGAGCGCGGCCTGCTGCTGACCGTCGAGCAGCAGGCCGCGATCTTCGGCCCCGGGTGGAACCCGGACTGGCCCGCCCAGGCCCGTCAGCGCTACGGGGACACGGCGCAGTGGTCGCAGTACGCCGAACGCTCCGCCACTCGTGGCCCGCAGGAGTGGCAGGCCATCTCCGACGCCGTCGCCAGCCTCGACCGCGCCCTCGCCGACGCGATGGACGCCGGCGTCGCACCCGGTAGCCCGGAGGCGAACCACCTCGTCGAGCGGCACCGCGACGTCTTCGCCTCGGCGTACTTTCCGCTCAGCAGGCAGATGCAGGTCTGTCTCGGCCGCAGGTACGACGCCGACCCGGCCTTCGCCGCCCACTACGACGGCATCCGACCCGGCCTCGCCCGGTGGCTCCGTCGCGTCATCGACGCCAGCGCCCGCGCCCACGGCATCGACCCCGACACCGCGACCTGGGCGTAGCACGCGGATCCGGAACGATCAGTCGCACGGCTGGCGACGGGCGAAGACTGCTCCCGCCGAGCGAACTCTCGGCCGGAGCGAGAGCCGTCTGGGCCTCGACGATGCCCCCGGCGGCCGGCACCACCGCCCCTGACGCGCTTCCGACCTGGCAGAACGGCGGTCCCGAAAGATTCCTCTATACCGGTCAAGGGAAATCTCTTGACCGGTATAGAGGGTCGGGCTACTGTATCGGTACAGAAGAAAACGCCGAGGACGTCAGGAGATGATCGTCATGGAAATGCCCGCCGCCTTCACCACCGCCATCAACGACGTCAACTACGAGTTCAACAGCGCCCGGCCCAACGCCCCGGTCGTCCCGCACGTGGAGAAGCCGCAGCGCACCCGGATCGCCCGCGAGGCGCTCGCCCGGGGCCTCTCCCGCGCGGCCGACGCGGTCCGGCGGACCAGGCCCGCCGTTTGATAAGCTGCGAGCAGCAATGATCGACCGGCAGCGCGGGAAGGCAGCGCGGGAACAGCGGGACGACACCGAACGCACCCTCGCGCGGCCCACGCCGTACAACAGCAGACCATTCCGCCGCCGGCGACCGATTCCTGGTCGTCGGCGGCGGACGCAGATCCAGCGACCGGTGGTGACGTGGCGCCACGAGTGACCCTGCAGACGATCGCCGATCGCGTCGGCGTGAGTCGGATGACCGTGTCGAACGCGTTCTCCAAGCCGGATCAACTCTCCGCGGCGCTCCGCGAGCGGATTCTCGCCGCCGCCCAGGAAGTCGGCTACGTCGGTCCCGATCCCGCCGCCCGCGCCCTGGCCAAGGGCACCACCGGCGCCGTCGGGATCGTGCTGACCTCGTCGCTCCGCTTCGCCTTCACCGACCTGGTCGCCACCAGTTTCCTCGGCGCGATCGCCGAGGAACTCGGCCCGACCGGGCTGGCGCTCACCCTGTTGACCTCGTCCGACGACGGCGCGGTCATCCCCGCGCGGGACGTCGCGATCGACGGCGCGCTGGTCTACTCCTGCGACCCGACGTCGACCGCCGTGCAGTACCTTTCCCGCCGCAGATTGCCCCTGGTCTACATCGACCAGGACCCGGTGGAGGGCATCCCGGCGGTCAACGTGGACGACCGTTCCGGCGCGCGGGCCGCCGCCCAGCACCTCATCGACCTCGGGCACCGCCGGGTCGGGCTGCTGCTGTCCGGGCTGCACGGCACCCACGGTCTGGTCACGCCGGAGGAGCTCACCGTCGACGGGCACGCCTCGAAGCAGCGCCTGCTCGGGTGGCGCGACGCGCTCGACGCGGCCGGCATCACCCCGCTGATGGCCCGTCAGGGTGGCGCCAACCTGGAGCAGGCGAAGGCCGGGGCCCGGCTGCTGCTGGACCGGCCCGACCGGCCCACCGCGATCCTCTGCTTCTCCGACGCGGTCGCCCACGGTGTCCTGCAAGCCGCCGAGGATCTCGGCATCCGCGTCCCCGACGAGCTGTCGGTGGTCGGCTTCGACGACAATCCGCTGGCCGCGCAGCTCCGCCCCGCGCTGACCACCGTCCGGCAGGACGTCCAGGCCAAGGGCCGGGTGGCGGCGGCGGCCCTCGCCCGGGCGATCGGGGACACCCGCGGTGACCGGCCGGTCACCGCGGACCACGTGCTGCTCCCCGCTGAGTTGGTCGTCCGGGACAGCACCGCCGCGCCCCCGCCGGCCTGACCGGGACGGGACCAGGCGCGGAGGACGACGTGGTCGGTCGCCCGGAACGGCACCGCCGCACCTTCGCCGGACCGACCGGGACACGACGGTGCGGGGGACGACGGTTCGTCCCCCGCAGCATCGTCCGACCGGGCTCAGGCCGTCAGGGCCGGGGCCCGGGCCGGCTCGGCGACCGGGCGTCGGCTGACCCGCTGGGCGGCCGGCACCGGACTGGTCCGCCGGACCCAGATCGGCCCGGCCAGGAGCAGCAGCAGACCGGTCAGCGGGAACAGCGCCGCGATCACCTGTTCCCAGCCGGCCAGGGCCATCGGGGCCGGCGGTGACTCCTCGATGCCCAGCAGCGAGAAGACCCGGACCGAGAAGACCGTCACCAGCACCGCCGTCGCCACGGCCAGACCGGCGGAGCGGGTCCGGTACGCCCGCACGGCCAGCCAGACCAGCAGGGGGATCACGTACACCCAGTGGTGTTCCCAGCTCACGGGCGAGACCAGCAGGCCGGTGACGGCGGCGGCCGAGAAGCCGAGGAAGTCCGAGCCGTGCCGGTGCACGTACCAGGCCACCCCGAGGCCGAACACCGCCAGCACCGCCAGGACCGCCAGCCACCAGGACGCGAACTGGGTGCCGTCGACCGCCCGGGACAGCGCTCCGGCGACCGACTGGTTCGGGGTGTCCCAGACCCCACCGGCCCGGGACGAGTGCAGCACCAGGCCGCCCCAGTACCGGGCCGCGTCCGCCGGCATCAGCACGAAGCCGGCGAGCACCGTACCGAGGAAGGCCGCGAGCGCGGTGCCGGCGGCGCGCCACTGCCGGGTCACCACCAGGTAGCCGATGAAGATCAGCGGGGTGACCTTGAGGCCGGCGGCGATCCCGATGCCCACCCCGCGCCACCGGCCGGCGTACCCACGGAAGTCGAGCAGGACCAGCAGCAGCAGGAACATGTTGATCTGACCGGCGATGAGCTGGATCCGGACCGGGAGCAGCCAGGTGGCCGCCAGCAGCACGACCAGGGTCAGCGCGGCCCGGGTGCGCGGGGTGCGGACCCCGGCGACACCGAGCGCGAGCCAGGCGACCGCGCCCAGGGCGATCAGCGACGCGGTGTTCCACACCAGGCTCGCCGCGCCGATGGGCAGCAGGGAGAGCGGGACGAAGAACAGGATCGCGGTCAACGGTGGGTAGAGGTACGGCATCGGCCCGTACATCGGGTTCTGGATCGCCACGTCGTAGAGCGAGGTGCCGTCCCGGACGGCCTCGCCGCTGGCCAGGTAGACCTTGAGGTCCACGGTCCAGCGCAGCGCCCAGTACGGATCCCGGGTGAAGATCGCCTCGGCGAGCACGGCCAACGCGAGGGCGGTCACCACCACCGCCGCCGCCGTGCCGACGCCGAGGGCACGGCTCGGGCGGATGGTCCGGAGGTCTGTCGTCTGCATGGTCAACCCCTGTCGTAGGCGAGTGGTCGGCGGTGGGACGGGCCGGCGAGCGCCGGCGGGAGCGGGTGTGGGCCGGCCAGCAGGTCGTCGTGCCCGGCCAGGCGGAGTCGGGCCCCGGTGATGCCGAGGCGGGCCAGCACGCCGACCGCGTCGACCTCGTCGCAGCCGTTGAGCAGGACGCTGACCTGCCCGTCCGCTGCCACGACCTCGTCGGTGGGGCGCAGCGAGCCGGCCGGCACCGACTGGCCCTCGGGCAACCGCACCAGGGTGGCGATGTCGGAGCGCGCCGACCGGCGTCGGGCCAGGTCCGACCCGGCGACCCGGATCTCGTGCTCGACCACGCCGGCGAGGAGCGCGGCGCTGCGGTCCCAGGTGAAGCGGCCGGCCCAGGATCGGCACGTCTCGGCGGCCCGGCCGGCGGTCTCCTCGTCGCGCAGTTCGGTCAGGTACCCGGTCAGCGTGGCCGGAAGCTGGTCGCAGGACTCGACGACGTGCCCGGTGCGACCGGCCCGGACGAAGTCGCGGGCAGCCGATGTCGTCAGCACGACGCCCGGCACCCCGTACGCGGCGGCGGTGAGCAGCCGGGAGCCGCACCCCCCGCCGTCGGCGGTGGAGACGGTCAGCCAGGCGCGGCGCCACCACCGGTCCCGGTCGTCGTCGGTGACCCGGCCGTGCAGGGTCACCGTGCCGGCCAGCCGCGCGTCCCCGGTGAGCCGGCGCAGCCGGTCCCGGTCGGGGCCGCTACCGAGGATCTCGACGCGGAGGCCGGGCAGCGCGGCGGCGACGGCGGGCAGCGCCCCGAGCAGCAGGTCGACCCGTTCCTCGGCGACCAGGTCGACGTCGACCACGATGGTCGGGACGGCGGCCCGTTCCCCGCCGGCCCAGGCCGGGGCCGGTGTGCCGGGTGGCACGACGAAGATCGGGCCCTGGAGGCGGTGCCGGCGGCGCAGGTCGTGCCGGGCCGAGGGGGAGAGCGCCACCCGGGCGCGTTCGGTCCGGCTCCGCCGGCCGGCCAGGAACCGCCCCAGCCGGCCGGCGGGCTGCCGGGGGACCCGGTGCAGCACCTCGATCACCGGTACCGACCGGCCGGCGCCGCGCGGCAGCCCGTCGGTCGATCCGCCGGTGGCGTCCAGCACGACGTCGAACCGGCCACCGTCGCGGGCCAGCCGGGCGACGGTGCCGAGCGGGCCGGCGCGGTACAGCCGGATCCCGTCGAGGGTCTGCGCGGTGGGGGCGTCCGGCGCTCCGGGGGTCACCCAGGTGACCTCGGTGCCGGCCGCCACCCAGTGGCGGGTGATCTCGTGCAGGTAGCGTTCCGCGTCGCCGGCGTGCGGGTGGCGGATGTCGTACCGGCTCATCACCAGCACCTGGCGGCCGGTCGGGGCCGGTCGGCGCGGGCTCACCGGGCACCCGCCCGAGCGGTGTCGAACAGGTCGGCCCGGTAGAGGCGGAACAGGTCGGCGAAGGCGGCCTGGCCGTCCCGCACCGGGCGGAACGTGGACCGCTCGTCGTCGGTCCAGGTGACCGGGACCTCGGCGATCCGGCCGCCGGCCCGGTGGATCCGGCGCAGCAGTTCCACGTCGAACGCGAAGCCGCTGACCTGGCAGCGGCGCAGCGCCCACTGCACGGCCGACCGTTCGAAGATCTTGAACCCGCACTGGGTGTCGTGCACGCCGGGGACGAGCCGGCGGGCGACGGCCCGGAACACCGCGCCGCCGAGCCGGCGGGTGACCGGCTGGGGGCGGGCCAGCGCGGCGCCGGGGGCGTGCCGGGACGCGATGGCCGCCACCGCCCCCGCCTCCAGCTCGGCCACCGCGCGGCTCAGGGTCGGTACCGGGGTGGACAGGTCGGCGTCGATGAATCCGACGTACCGGGCGGTGCTGCCGGCGATGCCCCGCC
Organism: Micromonospora fluostatini; assembly: GCF_050410825.1. Classification (NCBI taxonomy): domain Bacteria; kingdom Bacillati; phylum Actinomycetota; class Actinomycetes; order Micromonosporales; family Micromonosporaceae; genus Micromonospora; species Micromonospora fluostatini. The sequence continues at coordinate 6,157,767 of NZ_CP191251.1, read as the reverse complement.
GGACCGCCGCGCCCTTGCCGGGCCGGGAGCAGCCGACCACGACCACCTCGGCGGCCCAGTCCCGGGCGGCCACGATGGTGGCGGTGTCGTCGGTGCTGCCGTTGTCGACCACCACCACCCGGGACCGCCAGGGCTGGTCGGTCAGGAAGCCGGTGACCTCGGCGAGGGTGGCGGGCAGCCGGGCCGCCTCGTTGAACGCCGGGACGACCAGTTCCAGGTCGACCTGGTCGCGGGGGGCCGGGTCGTGCCGGCCCCGGGGCAGCGGGCTCATCAGACACCTCCCGGGGTCGTCGCGTCGGCCACCAGGGAGCCCCGGGCCGTGGTGTGCTGGCTGGCGAAGAGCTTGGGGTGGTTGGTGCGGATACCGCCCACCACCAGGTCGTACGGGACGTCGTCGAACTCGCCGTGCTCGTGGAGGAACTCCATGTGCCGGCGGCCCTCGTCGTCGTACGGGTGGTACATCGAGTCGGTCCGGCCGTCGAACTCCAGCGGCTTGATCCGGTAGAGCCGGCAGAGCATCTTGTTGAACACCGGGGTGGCCCGGACCCAGCGGCCGTCCAGGAGAACCGTGGTCAGGCTGTGGAAGGTGAACAGGTTGCCGCCCATCAGCTCCTCCAGCCGGGGCGAGGCGAGGTGGTTGCGGACGTCGCCGTAGTAGATCCGGCTCGGTACGCCCACCGCGCGCACCGCGGCGGCGTACACGATGGACTTGTGCACGCAGAAGCCCATGCCCCGGGTGATCGTCGAGCTGGCCTTGAGGCCGTGGCGGGACAGGTCGGCCCCGTACACCTCGTAGTGGATGCCGTCGCGGACGGCGTAGTAGAGGGCGACGGCCCGTTCGGTCGGGGTCAGCTCCGCACCGCCGTCGGGCAGCGCCCGGGCGACGAAGTCGCGGACGACGGCGGAGTCGTGGTCGAGGAACTCGGTGGGGTCGAGCAGGGTGGCGTCGACGAGTGGCGTGGACATCGTGCGGGTCCTCCAGGAAGGGGTGGGATACGCGGGGGGTCAGAGGCCGAGCATGCGGGCGATGCGCTGACGCTGGACGTCCGAGGTGCCGGAGTAGATCGTTCCGGCGACGGCGTTGCGCAGGTCCTTCTCCAGGCCGTACTCGCTGGTGTAGCCGTAGCCGCCGAAGATCTGGACGGCGGCGAGCGCGGACGCGACGTTGTTCTCGCTGGTGACCAGCTTGCTGGCGGCGACGTCGAAGGTGACGTTCTCGCCGTTGGCGTGCCGTTGCGCGGTGTCGTAGAGCCACTTGCGGGAGGTCTCCACGGCGATGTGCATGTCGGCGAGCCGGTTCGACACCGACTGGAACGCGCCGATCGGCTGGCCGAACTGGGTGCGGGAGCGGGCGTACTCGACGGAGCGTTCGAGCCGGTGCTGCATCTCCCCGACGTTGATCACGAAGGAGCAGAGGATCTCCCACTTCATGACGTGGTCCATGACCAGGAAGCCGGCGCCGGGCGAGCCGACCACGTTGGCCGCCGGGACCCGGCAGTCGTCGAGGAACAGCTCCGAGAAGGGCGAGGTGCTCAGCCCCATCTTCGCCACCGGTGGCCCCACCACCAGGCCCGGCGTGTCCCGGTCGACCAGGAACGCGGTCAGGGCGGCCGGGCTGCCCCGCTTGCCGGTCAGCGCGTAGACCACGATCACGTCGGCGATCGGGCCGTTGGTGACGAAGGCCTTGCTGCCGTTGAGGACGTAGTCGTCGCCGTCGCGGACGGCGGTGGTGCGCATCGCCATCACGTCGGAGCCGCCGGACGGCTCGGTGATCGCGTGCGCCCCGATGACCGACCCGTCGCTGACCCGGGTCAGGTAGCGCTCCTTGAGGTACGCCGAGCCGAAGCGTTGCAGGGGTACGCCGGTGCTCACCACGTGGGTGGAGACGGAGAAGCTGAACCCGCCGTCGCGGCAGGCGTACCCGAGGCCCTCCAGCACGTACATGGTGGTGGGCAGGTCCTGGCCGAGCCCGCCCCACCGCTCGTCGAACGGCAGGCCCAGCAGGCCGGTCTCGCGGATCAGTTTCCATCCCGCGTGGCCGAACTCGCGGTCGGCGTCGCGGGTGAGGTGCCCCTCTCCGGCCGCCGCGCCCAGCTCCTCGGCCAGGGCGCGCAGCTCGCGCTGCTCCTCGGTCCAGTTGATCATGATGTCGGTCCTCCTCCGGTGGATCCGGCCAGCGCCGGGTGCCGGCGCTCGCGCAGGACGGTGCGGTCGACCTTGCCGGTGGACGTCCGGGGCAACGCCTCGTCGAGCACCTCGAACGCGCTGGGAATCGCGGTACGGGGCAGCGCGGCGGCACAGTGCAGCCGCAGGTGCAGCCCGTTGAGTTCGGAGGCCGCCGTCCGGCGGACCACCGCGTGCAGGACGGTGCCGGCCGCCGGGTCGGGGACGGCGAGCACGGCGACCTCGCGGACCTCCGGGTGGGCGAGCAGCACCTGCTCCACCTCCTGGAGGTTCGTCCGGACGCCGCGCACCTTGACCTGGTGGTCGTTGCGGCCGGTGAGGTGGAACAGCCCGTCGGCGTCGCGCCGGACCAGGTCGCCGGTGCGGAACCAGCCGTCCCGCCAGCGCTGGCCGTCGAGCCGGGCGTCCAGGTAGCCCCGGGCCCGGAACGGCGTCCGGACCACCAGCTCCCCGCTGCCCGCGCCGGTCAGCTCCGCGTCGTCGGCGTCCACCACGCGGACCTCGACACCGGCGATGGGGCGGCCGATCGGCAGGCCGTTGCGGGTCGACGCGTCGGTCGGGTCGACCCGGTGAAGGAAGCTGTCGTTGGTCTCGGTGCAGCCGTAGACGTTCCACAGCCGGGCGTTGGGGAACGCCTCGACGATCCGGTTCAGCAGGGGCGGTGGCACCACGTCCCCGGTGAGCAGCACCTCCCGGACCCCGGGGAACCGGCCGCCGGCCTCGGTGACCAGCCGGAAGAACAGCGGCACCGCCTGCACCACGGTCGGTTGCCGGTCCTGGCAGAACGCCGCCAGCCAGGGCCCCTCGGCGGCCCGTTCCGGGTCGACCAGGTCGACGCGGGCTCCGCTGGCCAGCCCGGCCCAGACGTCCAGCAGGCACAGGTCGAAGTTGAGCGGCGCGTAGTTGAGCACCCGGGCGTCGGCCCCGATGCCGAAGGCGCCGGCCGCCCAGGTGAGGAACGCGTCCACCCCCTCGGCGGCCAGGTCGACGACCTTCGGCGTACCGGTCGAGCCGGAGGTGGTGAGCAGCAGGCCGGGGCCGGGCAGCGGGCGGCCCCGGGCCCCGCTGGTGCGGACGGTCAGGCCGGTGGCGGTGGCCCGCAGGATGTGCGGGGCGCCGACCTGGGCGCAGAGCCGGGTGAGCGCCTGCGGCCCCAGGGACGCCGAGGGCAGCAGCACCCGACGGTCCGCCGCGAACGCGGCGATCAGCAGCGCGACGGTCTCCGGGGACTTCTCCGCCGGGACGCAGAGCGGCTGCTCCGGGGCGAACGCGAGGCCGGCCAGCGCCTCCCGCGCGTCCTGGACCCGGTGGGCCAGGTCCCGGTAGCTGATCTCGCGGCCGGCCCAGGACAGCGCGGGGGCGTCCGGTGCGCGGCGGACCTGTTCGGTGAAGGCGGTGCAGAACGATCTGGTAGGCACGGTATGTCTCCTGTCGTTCCTCGTCGCATCGGTGGGGTGGGGTCGGGGAGGGCGGGCGACGGCGGGTGGACCGGGTCAGGCGTGGGCGTCGACCAGGCGACCGCCGCCCGGCACGGCCGGTTCGAGACCGGCGATGGTGAACAGTCGGCGCAGGCAGGCCTGGTTGGAGGTGACCACCGGGACGCCGAGGGTCTCCTCCAGCCGGGCCACCGCGTCCCAGGAGCGGAATCCGCTGCCGGGGATCAGCACCCCGTCGGCCTCCGCCGGGAAGTGCGCACCGACCTGCCGGCAGACCTCGTCCGGGTCGACCGTCCAGCGGCCACCCCGGTCGAAGATCCGGTGCCGGGCCACCCCGTCCCAGTCGTCGTCGAGCCGGTAGTGCAGCAGCCCGGCCACCTCGAACCCGCCCGCCGCCAGGTACCGCCGGGTGGCGGCGAAGGTCGGCTCGGTGAACCACGGCGGTACCAGCACCAGCGGGCGGCGGACCGCCAGCTCGGCCAGTCCGGCCCGGATCGCCTCCCCGGCGGTGTAGACCGGGGTGCCACCGGCCAGGTCGGTCGCGGCGGCGGCGAAGCCGGCGTCGAACTCGGGGCCACCGAAGAAGCTCGCCGAGGCGAAGCAGAGGCAGATCGCGGTCAGGTCCATCTGACCGAGCTGCACCAGTCCCCGCCGGACGTCCGGCTGGGCGATCAGGCGCTGCCAGGTCTCCTCGGTGTACTCGGCGCCGGTGCTGGTCGGGCTCTCGAACCGGGCGGCGTGCACGGTGACCCCGGCGGGGGCCCGGCCCCACAGTTCCGCCTCCACCACCGGGTCGTTGTGCACCACCAGCACGCCGAGCTGGGCGACCCAGGCCGCGGCCCTCACGGCCGGCTCCCCTCGACCGGGGCGGCCATCGCGGGCGGCATCCGGTCGGCCCGGTCGCCGTCGGCCGGGTCCGGCCGGTACCCGACCGCCGCCGGGTCGACGCCGACGCCCGGGGTGGCGTCGGCCACCGACGCCGTGGCGGTGGCCGGCGAGTCGGCGGTGGCCGGTGCGGGGGTGCCGGTCCTCCCGCGTCGGGGCAGGCCGAACCAGGCCAGGACCGCGCCGGCACCGGCCGCCAGGGCGGTGGTGACGAAGGCCGCGCCGAAGCTGCCCGGTCCCGGGTCGGTGCCGAGCACCAGCACCAGGACGGCGATGCCGAGGGCACCGGCCATGTACTGCGCGGTGGTCATCAGGGCGCTGCCGGTGCCCTGGTTGCGGTCGTCCACGTCGGCGGTGCCGGCGATGAACATCGACACGTACGTGACGCCGTGCGCGAAGCCGGTGATCAGCAGGCCGGGCAGCAGGTGGATCAGGTAGCTGTCGCCGTGCACCTGGGCGGCCAGCAGCAGCAGGCCGGCGGCGTTGCCGACGAAGGCCAGGGTCAGCGCCGCCCGGACGCCGATCCGGGCCACGATCCGAGGGGCCACCGAGTTCGCCACCGCGATCGCCACCGCCATCGGCAGGAACGCCATGCCGGCCGCGATCGGGCCGTACCCGCGCAACTGCTGCAACAGCAGGGTGAGGACGAAGAACTGGTTGCCGACGCTGGCCATGTAGAGCGCGGTGGCCCCGCAGCCGACCAGCAGCGACCGGGTCCGCCGCAGCAGCGGGTCGACCAGCGGCTGGGCGCTGTGCCGCTCCCGCAGGACGAAGCCGACCAGCCCGACGGCGGCGACGGCGAACGCGCCGAGCGTGCCGGCGTACGTCCAGCCGTGGCTGGACGCCCAGGTCAGGGCGAGCGCGGTGGCGAGGACGGTGCCGGTGCACAGGACCGCGCTGGGCAGGTTGAGCTGACCGTGTCCGGTGACCGAGGCCCGCAGCCGGGGCAGCAGCCGGGGCGCGCCCATCGCGCAGATCAGCGCGAGCGGCAGGTTGATCAGGAAGACCCAGCGCCAGGAGACGGTGCTCAGCAGACCGCCGATCACCACCCCGGCGGCCAGGCCGGAGGCGCCGACCGTACCCCAGACACCCAGGGCCCGGTTGCGGGCCGGCCCGGCGGCGAACGACGTGTTGATCAGGGCGATGACCGCCGGTTGGAGGGCGGCGGCGGCGATGCCCTGCACCGCGCGGGCGACCAGCAACAGCGCCGGGGCGGTGGCGAGGCCGCCGGCGAGCGCGGCGATCCCGAAGGCCGCCATCGCCACGATGAAGAGGTTGCGGGGGCCGAACCGGTCGGAGGCCCGTCCACCGGCGATCAGGAAGCCGGCGAAGAAGACGGCGTACCCGCTCACCACCCACTGAATGGTGCTCTCGGTCAGGCTGAACTCGTCGCCGATGCGGGGCAGGGCGATGTAGACGATGGAGTAGTCGAGGGCGATCAGGAACTGGGCGATCGCCAGGATGGCCAGCGTGGCGGCGGGGGACGCCGACGTGCCGGGCAGGGGCGCGGAGCGGGTGGTGCGGGACATGGTCGGATCACCTCTGGCTGAGGTCGAGGGTCACGGAACGGGGAGCGGGGCTGAGCAGGAGCGCCGGGCCGAGGGTGGCCGGGCCGGTGAAGACCGCGCCGGCACCGGCCAGCAGGAGTTCGATCCGGCTGGCCACCCCGGTGGTGACGCCGAATGCGGTCATCCCGGCGGCGTTGGCCATCCGGACGTCGTCCACCGCGTCGCCGACGACGATGCAGCGCGCGGGTGGCACCCCGAGCGCGTCGGCGGCCAGCAGCGCCAGGTCGGCGTGCGGCTTGCCGCGTTCGGTCATGCCGTGGCAGGCGAGGGTGTCGAAGGCGTCGAGCAGCCCGGTGGCGGCCAACAGTTCGACGGCGCTGGGTCGAACCTTGCTGGTGACCACCCCGAGCGGGTGGCCACGGTCCCGCAGGGTGGCGAGCAGTTCGGGGACGCCGGGGAAGACCAGCCGGGCGGCGGTCGGGATGACCGTCTCGGTGAACAGTTCCCGGGCCCGGTTCGCGGCCCGCGCCACCTCGGGGTGGTCGGCGGGCACCGCGAGGAGGGTGGCGAACGAGGCGGCCAGGGGCCGGCCGACGGTACGGCGGAGCTGCTCGTCGGTGGCGGTGCGGCCGTGCTCGGTGACCACCGCGCGCAGGACGGTGGTCATTCCGCCCGGGGTGTCGACCAGGGTGCCGTCGACGTCGAAGAGGATCGCGGTGGTCACGACCGCTCCCGCAGCGCGACGGCGACCTCGGCGGCGACGGCGCTGGTGGACAGCAGCACGGACCGGTTCGCGGCGGCGGTGCGGCCCTGGGTCGCCGCCGAGACCCGGCTCAGGATGTACGGGGTCATCGCCGGCCCCTGCACCCCGCTCGCCTCCGCCTCGGCCTGGACCTCGCGGACCAGCGCGTACACCTCGTCGGCGGGCAGCGCGTCCAGGTCGTCGATCGGGTGGGTGACGAGGAACCCGCCGTCGTTGCCGACCGCCCAGTGCAGTCGGATCGCGTCGACCAGTTCGGTCAGGTCGTCGATGCGGCGCGGATTGCGGACGCCGCTGGAGACGCTGTAGTACGCCGGGAAGTCGTCGCACCGGTAGCCGACGACCGGCACCCCGAGGGTCTCCAGGTACTCCATGGTCAGCGCCGGGTTCAGCAGCGACTTCGCGCCGGCGCAGACGACGGCGATCCGGTGCCGGGTGAACTCCACCAGGTCCGCCGAGATGTCGAAGCTGCGCTCCGCGCCGAAGTGCACGCCGCCGATGCCGGCCACCGCGAAGACGTCGATGCCGACCTGCGCGGCGGCGACCAGGGCGGCCGAGACGGTGGTGCCGCCGTGGCCGCCGCCGGCCAGCGTCGGGCCGATGTCGCGGGTGCTGACCTTCGGCACGTCCGGGGTGGTGGCGAAGAGCGCCACCTGCTCCTCGGACATGCCGACGACGAACCGGCCGTCGACGATGCCGGTCCGGGCGGGTACCGCGCCGCCGGCCCGGATGGTCTTGTCGATGTCCAGCGCGGTGTCCAGGTTGAGCGGGTAGCTCAGGCCGTGGACCACGCCCGAGGATTCCAGGGCCACCACGGGCCGCCGGTCGGCCAGCGCGTCGGCGACCTCCTCGGAGAGCGAGAAGTACTCGTTCATCGGTGCTCCTTCGTCAGGGGGTGGGTGGGGCCGGGCCGGCGCGGGCGGACTCCGCCCGCGCCGTGGCCGCGTCAGTACTCGGAGAACCCGTTGGCGTCGAAGTTGTGCCGCTCGTCGCCGCGCAGCGGCGGGTTGAACACGCTGATCAGCTCCATGTCCTGCTCCGGATCGGCGATCAGGAAGTGCTCGTCGTGCTGGTCGAGGGCGTAGAGGATGCCGGGCTCGATCTCGTGGGTGACGCCGTCGGCGATCACCCGGCCCCGGCCGGAGATGCAGTAGCAGGCCTCGAGGTGGTTGCGGTACTGCAGGGGGGACTTGGAGCCGGCCGCGACGACGGTGTGGGCGACGGCGAAGCCCATGTTGTCCTGCTCGACGAGGAGCCGGAAGCTGGTGCCGTTGCCCCAGTCGACGGCCGGAACCTCGGACCTGGTCTTGACGATCATGATGGTTGCCCTTCTGTCGCTGACGGCTGGTGACGGAGGTGTGCGCTGCCGCGCACGGGGACGGGGACGTACCGGTGGTGGGCGTGCGGGGTGGGCGGCGTCAGACGAGGCTGCGGGCGCCCTCGACGAAGGCGGCGATCGAGGTCACCGAGCTGAACTGCAGGGGCGAGATGTCCTGGTCCTCGATCGGGATGTGGTAGCGGTCGCCGACCCAGGCGATCAGGCGCAGCAGCCCGAGGCTGTCGACGATCCCGGTGTCCAGCAGGTCCAGGTCTGCCGGGAGCTGGTCGACGGGGATGTCGGGGGCGAACGCGGTGACGACGAACTGCCGGATCTCGGCTTCGTGGGACATCGGGGCTCCTTGTCGCCGGGCCGCCGGCGGGTGCCGGGCGGCGGTGTCGAGGGGGATCACCGGGGTGGGTGACGGGTGCTGCTGCCCTGCGCGGTGGCGGGGCGGTCTGCGGGGCACCGCTGGTCAGCGCGGTACGGGTGTGGCGCTGGTCAGCACTGCGCGGGTATGGCGCTGCTCAACAGCTCGACGAGGAGCACCTGCTCCGGGTCGGTGCGCCCGACCCGCTCGCCGAGCACCACCTGACGCAGGTCGCCGACGAGGCGGTAGCGCGGTCGGGGGTGGATCCGGGCGTACGCCGGTCGGGCCAGGCCGTGCGCGGCGGCCGGCTCGACCAGGGAGAGGTCGTCGACGAACACCGTGTTGACCTGGGCGGCCAGGGCCGGTGGCAGGTCGCGGCCGGAGGCGTTGACCAGGAGCGCGCCCCTGGCCAGGTGCAGTGGCGGTCCCGGGCGCTGCTCCCCGCCGGTCGGCTCGGTCGGCCCGATGACGACCACGAGGTTCGCCCCGAAGGCGGACTCCGCCGGCGTGGCGGCCCGGGTCAGGGTGATGCCGGCGAGGTCGAGCTCGTCGACCGTCCCCGGGTCGAGGACCGGCCCGGCCGGGGCGGTCGGCTCGGCAGCCGCCGTCGCCGGGGTCGCCGCGCCGTCGGTGAGGAAGACCGACACGAGGCTCACCCAGGAGACGTACCGGGCGAAGATCAGGGTGTGCAGTTGGACGGCGCGGCGGGGGCCGATGACCGAGGCCGTGACCACCTCCGGGCCGAGCAGGTGGCGGGCGGCCAGGGCGGCCAGGATCGCGGCGTGGCGGACCGCCTGGTCCGCCCGGTGCGGGCCGGCCGGCGGGGGGCACCCGAGCCGGTCCCAGATGTCCACCGACAGGGGGGACGTCCCGCCGGTCATCAGCCGTTCGGCCAGCAGGTCGACCGGGTCCACCGGGTCGCCGTCCGGGAGCGGATCGGCACATGAGCGGGGAATGAGGCTGTCCATCGGACGGTCCCTCCGGTGGTCGTGTCGGCTGCTGCGATCCACACGGTGGGCGCGGTTCCTATCGGGCCGCCTTCGAAGAGCTATCGACGTCGACCGGATCTCGAACAACGATCGGAGGCCGGCTCGATAGCGGCCGACGGTCTGGTGATGGCACACCGCCACGGCGGAGACCACACCCCGAAGGGAACGAAGATGTCCGTCACCCGCACGTTCGTCACCACCGTCACGTCCGTCCTCGCCACCGCCGCGTTCGCCGCGATCCTCGGCATCGGCGCCGCCGTCGGCGGCTCGGGGGCGGACAGCTCGCTGGCGACCGAGGTCTGCCCCAAGGACACGCACTGGAGCGCGGAGCTGGGGGTGTGCGTGGCGGACACCCACTGGTGATCTGACCCGACGTGGTCGAGGGGCAGCCCGGGCGGGCTGCCCCTCGACCACGTCGGTGGGCCGGCCACCGGAGCGCGGTGGCCTCGGAGGCCGGGGCGGCTACGCCGGAAGGGGGATCTGCCGGGTCAGGCCGGGTGCGGCGCCGTCGTCGGGAGGGTCGTCGGAGAGCAGGGCCGCCTCGGCCAGCAGCGAGCAGGCCCGCTCGTGCCAGACCGTGGAGCCGAGCTGCTCGAACAGCTCACGGGCCGAGCGCAGGTGCGCCACCCCGGCGGTCAGCCGGCCGGTGGCGAGGGCGATCTCGCCGAGGGAGTACCGGGCACGGGCCTCGACCAGCCGCTCGCCGAGTTGGCGGGCCCGCTCCAGGGTGTGCGTGAGGATCATCGTCGCGTTGTCCGGCCGACCCTCCCGGTGCCGGAGCAGACCCAGGCCGTACAGGGCGTGGGTCTCGCCGATCCGGTCCCCGGTGTCCCGCACGATGCGCAGCACCCGGTGCAGGGCCTGCCGGGCCAGCTCGATCTGGTCGGTGGCCAGGTAGACCTCGGCGAACCGGTGCGTCACCTGCGCCTCGACGCGCAGGCATCCGGTCTCCCGGCAGATGGTCAGGGCCTGGTCGAGCAGTTCGATCGCCCCCCGGTGGTCGCCGTCGTCCATCCGGTGCTGGGCGAGGCTGCGCATGATGTGCGCCTCGCCGATCCGGTCGCCGACCCGGCGCATGATCTCCAGGGAGCGCGCGTACTTGGCCAGCATCGACGCGGTGTCGCCGCGCAGTCGGTCGATGTGCGCGGCGTTGCGCAGCACCAGCGCGCCGCCGTACTCCACGCCCTCGGCCGTGAAGATCTCCAGCGCGGTGGTGAAGCAGGCGTCCGCGTCGGCGAGCCGGGTCTGGAACATGTACAGGGTCCCGAGGGAGTACCGCATCGCCGCCATCCCGACCCGGTTGCCGGCCCGCTCGGCGGCGCCGTACGCGGTGGTGGTGCACTCCCGCCAGTCGTCGAAGTACCCCTTGGCCTCGAAGAGGCTGACCGAGGTCAGGGCCAGGTCCCAGCAGAGCTCCGCCAGGCCGGCGTCGGCGGACTGCCGGACGGCGACGATCAGGGCCCGCCGTTCCGTCTCCCACCAGTGCGCCGGGTCGCCGAGGTACGCGACGGCGTCGGCATGCTCCATGATCCAGCGGGGGGCGGTGCCGTGCAGGGTGGTGTAGTTGCCGCCGTAGGTGCTGCGGTGCGCCTCCTCCGCCAGGGCCAGCCAGCCGCTGAGCACCCGGCTCAGCGCCGCCGTAGGCTCCTCGTCGGTCTCCGTCTCGGCCAGCTTCTCGGCCGCGTACACCCGGATCAGGTCGTGCAGTCGGTAGCGCGGGGCGGCGTCCGGGTACTGCACGGTGTCGACGAGCTGGGCGTCGACGAGGCCCTCCAGGATGTCCTCGGCCTCGAAGGTGCTGCTGTCCAGCAGGGCGGCGGCGGTCCAGCTCGGGAAGTCGGGGGCCCGCATCACCGAGCAGAGCCGGAACAGCCGTTGCGCGGCGCCGTCGAGGCCCCGGTAGGCGAGTTCCATGTTGGAGCGCAGCTCCAGGCCGTGGTGGACGAACTCGTCCAGCCGCTTCGCCTCGTCCCGGAGGCGGTGCACCAGCCCGCCCAGTCGCCAGTGCGGGCGGGAGGCCAGCCGGGCGCCGGTGATGCGCAGGGCCAGCGGCAGTCCGCCGCAGAGGGTGGCCAGCTCGGCGGCGTCGTCGCGGCTGGCGGCGACGCGGTCCGGGCCGACCATCGCGGTCAGCATCTCCAGCGACTGGGTCAGGTCGAAGAGTTCGAGGTCGACCTGGCGTGCGCCGGGCAGGCCGGTGAGGCGTACCCGGCTGGTGATGACCACCGCGCAGGAGGAACTGCCGGGCAGCAGCGGCAGGAGCTGGATGTCGGGCGGGACGTCGTCGAGGACCAGGAGCAGCCGTTTGCCGGAGAGCATGCTGCGGTACAGCTCGCCGCGTTCCTCCATGCCGTCGGGGATGGCCGAGCCGGTGACGCCGAGGGCGCGCAGGAACCGGGCGAGCAGCTTCGCGGTGTGGTCCTGCCGGTCCCAGGAGCGCAGGTCGGCGTAGAGCTGGCCGTCGGGGTACTGGTCGCTGAGTTCGTGGGCGGCGCGGATGGCGAGGCTGGACTTGCCGACCCCGGCCATGCCGGAGATGACCACGATGGGCATGCCGTGGCCCGTCGTCTGGTCGCCGTCGGGATCCCGGGCGAGCAGCCGGCAGATCCGGTCGAGCTGCCGTTCCCGGCCGACGAAGTCGGTGATGCTGGCGGGAAGCTGGCGGGGCAGCACCACCATCGGGCCGCCGCGCGGTTGCGGGGGTGTCCACTTCGGGGTCGGTGCGGGCGCGGCGGCCGGCGGTCGTTCGTCGGTGGCCCCGAGCGCCGGGTCGCGTTGCAGGATGGCCCGTTCCAGGCGTTGCAGTTCCTCGCTCGGGTCCAGCCCGAGTTCGTCGGCGAAGACCGTGCGGGCGTGGCGGGCGGCCTTGAGCGCGTCGGCCTGGCGTCCGCACCGGTAGAGCGCGAGCATGAGGAAGGTGTGCAGCCGCTCGCGGAGGGGGTGCTCCCCGACGAGGCCCTGCAACTCGCTGACCGTCTCCTGGTGGGCGCCGAGTTCGAGGTCGAGCTGGATGCGTTCCTCGACGGCGGCGAGTCGCTGTTCCGCCAGTACGGTGGCGGCCCGCTGGACCTGGTCGCTGGCCACCCCGGAGAGGGGGTCGCCCCGCCACAGGGCGAGGGCGGTCCGCAGGGTCCGGGCGGCGTCGGCCCTGGTGCCCGCGTCCACCTGCCGGCGGGCCTCGGCGACCAGCGCGGCGAAGTGGAGGCTGTCCACGTCGGTGGTGTCCAGTTGAAGGAGGTATCCCGGCGGGCGGGTGCTGATCGCCTGTGGCCGGCCGGCGTCCTCGAAGAGGCGGCGCAGCGCGGAGATGCAGATCTGGATCTGGCTGCGGGCGGTGGTGGGTGGGTCGTTACCCCATACCGCGTCGATGAGTTGACCCACGGGTACGACCCGGTTGATGTTCAGACCCAACACCGCCAGGACGATCCGCTGGCGGGCTCCGCCCAGGTTCAGAGACCGGTCACCATTGATCAGTTCCACCGGCCCAAGTAGTCGCAGACCCATCCAGTCTCTCCCCCGCTGGCTGTGGGTGATCTACCGGTCTACACTACGCCACCGATCGCCAATATATCGATTATTAACGATGAATAACCTTGGCTGTTCTCGGACGTGGGTGTGCTCTTTGGACCGAGGGACGGGGGCGCGGGCCCGGCCCGTTCACCCCGTTCGACACCCACCGAGGCGACGACACGGCGAACTGCTGACGCCTTCTTCCGTGATTGATCGATCATTTCGACGCACGGCGGCAAGAACGACGTCGGACGCTTACTCCGTTCGACGGACGACCGGAGCGCCGTGGCGACCTCCACCCGGCGACGACCACAAAGGCAACGGGACCGGATGGCCAATCCGCCGCCAATCAATGGGCGGGGTCCGCCCGAGACGATGCCGGAAGGGCTCGCCCCTCACCGGCCGGGGGACGGGTGGGTCGGCTCAGGGATCACCCCCGAGACGGCCAGCCGGAACAGCCGGTCGGCCCGGGTCGCCGGGTCCGGGTGGTGCTCGGTGGCCAGGGTGATGCCGACGATCAGGTCGATCAGGTCGGCGATGGTGACCCCCGCCACCACCGCTCCGGCCTGCTCGGCTTCCCGCAGCAACGGGCCCGCCGCCTCCTCCAGCACCGCCGCGCACGAACTCTGGCGCACCGGGCCGGCACCGGCCCCGTCGTCGTAGGACAGCGCCTCCGCCAGCCCCCGGACCGACACGGAGTACGCGACGAGCTCGTCCAGCCACGCCAGCAGCGCCGCCCGGGTGTCGGCCCGGCCGGTCAGGTCACGGGCCCGTTCGCACAGCGCCTCGATCCGGGCGTGGGAGACCGCCTCCAGCAGTGCCCGCCGGGTGGGGAAGTGCCGGCGCACGGTCGCCGAGCCGACCCCGGCGGTACGGGCGATCTGTTCGAGGGAGGCACCGGCGCCATGGGCGGCGACCTCCCGCTCCGCCACGGCGAGGATCCGCGCGTAGTTGCGCCGGGCGTCGGCGCGCTGGTGGTCAGGCATGGCGTCCTCTCCGAGCTTGCCTAAACGGCGGGGCCCGCCGTATCGTACTCTCACGCAAAACGGCGGGCCCCGCCGTTTCGTGTCGAGTGCCGAGGAGCATGCCCATGTCCCCAGCAGCATCCGCACCCGTCCTGGTCACCGGTGCCACCGGCCGGCAGGGCGGGGCCACCACCCGGGCACTGCTCGCGGCGGGCGTCCCCGTCCGGGCCCTGGTCCGCGACCCGGGCACCGACCGGGCCCAGCGGGTTCGCGCCCTCGGCGCCGACCTGGTCACCGGCGACCTCGACGACCGCGAATCCCTGGTCCGGGCCGCCGAGGGGGTCCGGGCCGTCTTCTCCGTCCAGATGCCGGCCTGGACGGAGAAGACGGGCTTCGACTTCGCCGGGGAGGTGACCCAGGGGGTGAACCTCATCGAGGGCGCGAAGGCCGCCGGTGTGCCGCAGTTCGTGTACAGCTCCGTCTCCGGAGCGGGTCAGCACACCGACATCCCCGGCTGGGCCGAGGGTCGCTGGCCCGCCCTGGAGGGGCCCCTCGGGGCCAAGGCCGCCATCGCCGACCGGCTCCGTGCGGCCGACTTCCCGCACTGGACCCACCTGAAGCCTGGCTTCTTCATGGAGAACTTCACCCCCTCGATGGCCTTCCTCTTTCCCCGTGGCGTCGAGGGAGGCCTGGTCAGCGTCCTGCGACCCGACACCCGGCTCTCCCTGGTCGCCGCGCAGGACGTCGGCCGGGCCGCCGCCGCAGCCTTCCTCGACCCGAGCCGGTTCCACCGGGTGGAACTGGAACTGGCCGGCGACTACCTGTCGATGACCGAGATCGCCGAGATCCTCTCCCGCGCCCTCGGCACCCCGCTGCGGGCGCCGGAGATGACCGAACAGCAGGCCTTCGCCGCCGGGATGCCGAGCATGGGGGCCTCCCACGATTACCTGAACGTCGTGGGCCAGCCCGCCCGCCCCGCGTACGCCCGGGCACTCGACATCCCGCTGACCAGCTTCGAGGAGTGGGCCAGCACCCACCTGGGCCCCACCGCCTGACTGGCGGGCCGGCCGGGCCGACGCGCGCCCGGTAGCCCTTCTCCTCCAGGCAGGTGACGGCGTCGCGAAGCCGGTCGGCGAAGGCCGGGTCGGACCGGCTGCGGCAGATCGTGGGGGGCCACCGGCGGCAGCGGGCTGGGACCGGCGATCGCCCGGAAGTTGGCGCAGCCCCCGCCGGGGATCTCACGGTGAGCAGTACGCCCGGCGCCGGGGCGGTGTTCACCTGACGCTGCCGCCGCCGGGCCGGGTGCTCCCCGGCCCGGGGTACGGCGACGCAGAGGAGGATCACCCGACGGCCGGCCGCCACCGCCCCGGCTCGGTGTCGGGCGACCGGGCGAAGTAGGGCTCGGCCGCCGCCAGGCGGGGCGCCGCCACGCCCAGCCTGTGGGCTTCCGCCAGGGTGTCGCGGCAGATGGCGCGCAGTTCCTCGGGGTTCGCGTGCGCCTCCATGACCCGGCGTGCCGGCGGAAAGTGCCGGAACAGCCAGGCGAGTGCCGGTGCCGCCAGCCAGAGGGGCGCCGTGTAGGGCAGCAGGTCGCTGCGATGCCGCCGCAGGTCGACGCCCCGGGCCTCGACGAGCGGTAGCAGTTCGCGGGTGGCGAGGATCGCCTCGCGGACGGCGCCGGTCGTCCACCCGGACATTGAGCGCCGCTTCAGGCTCTGGGTGTGCAGGCCCGCGTTCTGAACGAAGTGGATCGACAGCCAGCCACGGAAGTCGGCGTTCTCCCGGATCCGGAACCCCGCCTGGCGGAACACCTGGCGTACGGCCCGCTCGCGCTCGGTCGGCGGCCGGTCGAGAGTGCCGGCGAAGACCACGGGCAGCAGGGCCACCCGCAGCACACCGTCGTCGCCGAAGCCGCCGCCGGCCCCGGGGAAACCCCAGGCCACCTGGTCGGCGGGGAGATGCTCTGTCGCGGTCGACGGCTCGACCCACAGGTTGTTGAAGACGAGCACCGTGGCCCCGCCCACGCGTGGCCCCAGGAAGGCCGCGGCCTCCGGGAAGGCGTAGTGCTGCACGCTCAGCACGATCAGATCGAAGTCGTGGTCCGGCTCCAGGGACTCGCGGTAGCGCACCGGCCACCGCTCGGTGACGCGCTTGCCCCACGGCCGTCGCCGCGCGTCGAGCAGTTCGAGGTCGATCGCCTCCCCGTAGGCCGCCGCCCGGCCCGGCCGGACGTAGAACTCGACGTGGTGCCCGGCCCGTTCCAGGGCCCACCCGTACGTCGCGCCAATCACGCCCCGGCCGAACATCAAGATCTTCACGCCGCACCTCGTACCCTATAATTGGAGACGACCTCCACTTAGAAAATATGGAGACAGTCTCCACTTGTCAATGCGAGGCCCCCCGTGACCGATGCCAAGCCACTGCGCGCCGACGCCCGCCGCAACCGTGACGCCCTGATCGCCAAGGCCCGCGAGCTCTTCGCCGACGGCTGCTTCAACCTGCGCTTCGACGACTTCGCCAAGCTGGCCGGCGTGGGCACCGGCACCCTCTACCGTCACTTCCCCACCCGGGAGGCCCTGGCCGAGGCGGTCTACCGCGAAGAGATCACCGCGATGTGCGACCGCGCCCGCGAACTGCGCGCCACCCTCCCCGCCGACGAGGCGCTGGAGGCGTTCCTCCGTGGCTTCGTCGACCACCTGCACTCCCACGAGGGCCTCGCCCGTACCCTCGCGACGCTCATGGCCACCCGCTCGGGCGCGCTGGCCGAGGGTGGCCAGGCCCTGCACCAGGTCGTCGCCGATCTCCTGGCCGACGCCAGGACCGGGACCGTCCGCGACGACGTGGGGGCCGGCGCCGTCATGATGGCCCTGCACGGCATCTGCGCGGCCTACGACCATCCGACCCACCGGGACGACGCGGACGGCGTCGTCACCCTTCTCCTCGCTGGCCTCCGCCGCCCGGCGACCTGAGCGGCGCCCGCCCGGCGCCGTCCCTGTCACCTCACGGGGGCGCAGCCGCCGCCGGACCCACCGGTCACGGCCGGGTCACCGGGCCGGGAACCGCAGGACGCGGTCGTCACCGTCGCGGAGGTCGCCCCGGCCGTCGGTGTTGGAGGTGGTCACCCAGAGCGCGCCGTCCGGGGCCACCTGCACCGTGCGCAGCCGCCCGTACGCGTCGGTGAGCTGGGCGGACGGCTCGCCGAGCCGGTCACCGTCGAGCGGCACGACCCACAGCCGTTCACCGCGCAGCGCGGCGACGTAGGCGGTACCGGCGGTGATGGCCAGGCCGGACGGGGAGGCCTCGCGGGTGGGCCAGGTGACCAGCGGGTTGGTGTAGCGGCCACCCGCCGTGTCGCCCTCGCCCTCGACCTCGGGCCAGCCGTAGTTGCGGCCCGGCTCGATCAGGTTGACCTCGTCGACGTCGTTCTGCCCGAACTCCGTGGCGAAGAGCCGGCCGTCGGCGTCCCAGGCCAGGCCCTGCACGTTGCGGTGGCCCAGGCTGTAGACCGGGGAGCCGGCGGTGGGGTTGCCGGGTGCCGGGTCGCCGTCCGGGGTGAGCCGCAGGATCTTGCCGGCCGGGCTCGCCGGGTCCTGTGAGCTGGAGGTGTCACCGGCGTCACCGGTGCCGACGTACAGCATGCCGTCGGGGCCGAACGCGATGCGCCCGCCGTTGTGGTAGGTCGCCTTGGCGATGCCCGAGAAGACCACCTCGGGCGTACCGCCGCCGAGCCGGAACCGCACGATCCGGTTGTCGTCGGCCGCGGTGAAGTAGGCGTAGACCAGGTCGTCGGTGGCGAACTCCGGCGAGACGGCGAGGCCGAGCAGCCCGCCCTCACCGGCCGCGGCCACCCCGGCCACCTCGGCGACCTGCTGCGGGGCGCCACCGCCGGCGGCCACCCGCAGGATCCGACCGGAGTCCCGCTCGGCGACCAGGGCGTCGCCGTCGGGCAGGAACGCCAGACCCCACGGTACGTCGAGGCCGCGTGCCACTTCCTCCCCCGCGCCGAGGTCGGGCGCCCCGGCGGGCGAACTGCTCGCCGTACTCGTCGCCAGCGGTGCCGTGCCCGGGCCCGCCTCGTCCTCGTTCCCGGTGCCGCACCCGGCGACCCCGGCTGCCAGCAGGAGGGCCAGTGCCGGTCCCGCCCATCGTCGCGTCCGCATTCGTCTCCTCCGCCGTCGTCCTCGGTTGATCACCTCGGTCCGCCCTATCGAGAAAAGCACAGGTTGCGCGGATGTCGCCGGTCGCGACCGCGAGGGTGGTGGACGTCAACCGCCGGTGCCGCGTTCCCGCCGGTCCCGCCCCGGGCGAAACAGCGGAAGCTACGGTTGATGTTCCGGATGGTCCGGGCGGAAGGAGGCGTCGAACCAGCCGTGGGCGGCTATGGCGTGCAGGTCACGCTCGTGTTCGTGTTGGTGCTGGTGAACGCGGTGTTCGCGGGCAGCGAGATGGCGTTGGTGTCGCTGCGGGAGAGCCAGTTGCAGCGCCTCGAACGGCGCTCCCGGGCCGGACGGGTGCTGGCGAGGTTGGCCCGCGACCCGAACCGCTTCCTGGCCACGATCCAGATCGGTATCACGCTGGCCGGGTTCCTGGCCTCGGCGGCTGCGGCGGTCTCGCTCGCGGCACCGCTCGTGGGGCCGCTGGGGTTCCTGGGGTCGGCGGCCGAGCCGGCCGCGATCGTGCTCGTGACGATCCTGTTGACCTTCGTCACCCTGGTCTTCGGTGAGCTGGCGCCCAAGCGCATCGCGATGCAGCGTGCGGAGGGCTGGGCGCTGCTGGTCGCCCGACCGCTGGACGCGCTGTCGGCGGTCTCCCGGCCGGTGGTGTGGCTGCTGGGCAAGGCGAGCGACGCCGTGGTACGGCTGACCGGTGGTGATCCGCGCGCCCGGCGGGAGGAGGTCACCACCGAGGAACTGCGGGACATGGTCGCCGCGCAGCGCACCCTCACCCAGGAACACCGGATGATCATCTCGGGGGCGTTCGAGGTCGCCGAGCGGACCCTGCGGGAGATCCTGGTGCCGCGCCGGGACGTGGTGACCCTGTCGGCGTCGCTGGCCGCGCCGCAGGCGCTGCGGGAGTTGGGCGCGTCGGGGCAGACCCGCGCGCCGGTGGTGGGTCGCAGCGGCCTGGACGACACCCTCGGCGTGGTACACCTGCGCGACCTGCTCGACCGGGACGGACCGGTCGCCACGCACGCCAGCCCGGCGGTGTACCTGCCGGAGACGTTGAAGGTGACCGAGGCGATCCGGGAGCTGCGCGCGCAGCGGCAGCAGTTCGCGCTGGTGGTGGACGAGCGCGGCTCCATCGACGGCATCGTCACCATGGAGGACCTGGTCGAGGAGATCGTCGGCGAGATCTACGACGAGACCGACCGGGACGTGCAGTCCGTGGTCCGGGAGCCGGACGGAGCGCTCCTGCTGCCCGGCGGGTTCCCCCTGCACGACCTGCCCGACGTCGGCGTCGACCTCGACGAGGACATCATCGAGGACAGCGACTACACGACCGTGGCGGGTCTGCTGTTGGACCGCCTGGGGCACATCCCGAAGGCACCCGGCGGGGTGGTCGAGTTGCCGGGCCTGACCGCCGAGGTCGCGGAGGTGACCGGGCAGGCCATCACCCGCGTACGCCTGCGCCCCAGGCCCACCGGCGACGACGGGCCCGAGGCCGGGGACGACGCCCCGACCTCGTAGCCCGGTCGTCCCGCCGGCAGCCGGGCGGGGGCACGCTGACGTTCCCGGTGGGGCTGGTTCGGTCCTCAGGAGAGGACGTCGCGGACCCGCTCGCGTTCCGACTGGAACAGGCTCCAGAGGTGGTCCTCGTCCGCGTCCGGCAGGTTCTCGACCCGGCCGTAGTCGAACGGCGGTTCGGGGTCGTACTCCAGGAAGGCCTGCCCCCGGCCGGCGGCCCGCTCGCCCCACAGGCGCGCGGCCACCACCAGGGCGGCGTCCATGCCGGCGCTGACGCCGGCGCTGGTGACGATCCGCCCGTCGACGACCCAGCGGTGCCGCTTGAACCGCGCGCCGGACAGGGGCAGTTCGTCGGCGAACGCCCAGTAGGTGGTCGCCGAGCGGCCACGCAGGATCCCTGCGGCGGCCATGAGCAGCACGCCGGTGCAGATGCCGAAGGTGATGCGGGTGTGTTGGTGCGCGGCGCGGATGTAGTCCAGGATGCGCGGCTCCTGCATGAGGATGCTCGGCTGGCCCGGTCCGGGCACGACGAGCACGTCGGGTCGGGGAAGGGTGTCGTAGGTGGCGGTCGGCACCCACTGCATGCCGCTGCCGCCGCCACCGGGGATCGGCGTCAGGTCCGGGCCGACGAAGTGCAGCCGGGCCGGTGGCCCGCCCGCGCGGCCGGTGGCGCCGAGGACGCTCAGCGGGCCCACCAGGTCGAGGGGGACGAGCCCGTCGAAGACCAGGAAGGCGATGTCGAGCGGCTCCTCGCCGCCCACCGCCGGCCTGCGGTGGGCCGCGCCCACCGCCGGCCTGCGGTGGGCCGCGCCCGCCGGTGACCGGCGGTGGGCCGTTGCCGGGCCGGCGGCGCCCACGGTGAGGCCGGTCGCGGCGAGCGCGGCCCCGATGGTCAGCAACTGTCGCCGGTTCGGGTGGTCAGGCATGGGTAACACCTTTCTGCGACTGGTGGCGGTAGGCGGTCGGGGCCATCCCCACGATCCGGTGGAAGGCCTTCCGCATGGTTTCGACGTTGCGGAAGCCGCACTGCCTGGCCACGACCTCGACGGGGTCGTCGCCGGCTTCGAGGAGCTGCTGGGCCGCCTCGACACGGATCCGCTGGACGTACTGGCCGGGCGTGGTGCCCAGCACCTCGATGAACAGACGGGACAGGTGGCGCGGGCTCAGCGCGGCACGGCCGGCCATCGCCTCCAGTGAGTGGTCCGCGTGCGGCTGCGCGGCGACCGCGTCGAGCACCGCCCGCAGCGCCCCTCGACGTGACGACCGGACCTGGCCGCGTACCGACAGTTGCGACTGGCCGGCCGGCCGTTGCAGGAAGACCACCAGCCACTGGGCGACCTGACGGGCGAGCGTCCCGCCCCGGTCGCGTTCCACCAGGGCCAGGGCGAGGTCGATGCCGGCGGTGACCCCGGCGGCGGTGTACACGTCGCCGTCGCGCACGTACATGCCGTCGGACTTGACGGTGACCTGCGGGTACCGGTCGGCCAACTCCCGGCAGGAGGCCCAGTGGGTGGTCGCCCGCCGGCCGTCGAGCAGGCCGGCCTCGGCCAGCACGAACGCGCCGATGCAGACCGACGCCAGCACCGTGCACCGCTCCCGCAGTCGGCGTACCGCCTGGGCGAGCGATGCCAACGCGGGACTGTCCGGTGTGGGGTCGCAGCCGGCGACCAGCAGGATGTGCACCGGGCCGGTCACCGCGTCCAGGGCGGTGTCGACGCCGAGCGGTACCCCTTCCCGGGTGTGGACCGGCCGGCCGTCGGGCGAGGCCAGTCGGACGCGGTAGCCGCCACCGCACTTCGCCGCGAGGGCGAAGACCTGCAACGGCCCGGCGACGTCCAGCAGCACCGCGCCGTCGCCGGCCGCGATGACCACGTCCCGAACGCCGTCAGCGTGCGACGGTGAAGCTCTCATGCAGCGAGTATCGAAGGATGCTCCGGTCCCGGACAACGACGGCCAGCCCACGGATCCGGCCATGGTCGTCCGGAACCGTAGCCCTTCGCCGGACGACCCCCGCCCTGTCCCGGTCCTCGAACAGGAGGGTCGGGGCGTCGTGGCAGCGGTCGTCACCTCGATGGTGCGGACGTCGCCGGTCCATGATGCCGGGACCGGTGACGGGCACGCACGGCGACGACGTGTCGACCGGTCGCGCCCGGCGACGGGAGGCCGGGCAGCCCGCGCCGCGAGGTGATCGCATGGCTGCGTGCTGTCACAATGGTGGTTCGTGTGGTGGGAGGGCGGGTGTGATGACCGGGGTGGAGTTGATCGTGGCGGCGTTGGCGGCCGCCGCGACGGCGGGAGTCACCAGCGGGGTGCAGGACGCCTACGGAGGGTTGAAGGGGCTGCTGGCCAGGCGGCTGTCCGGCCGGGACCGGGCGGTGCGGGCCCTGGACGCGCGGGAGACCGAGCCGGGGGTGTGGCAGGCCCGCCTCGGCGCTGACCTGCGCGCTGCCGGTGCGGACAGCGACGAGCAGATCCTGGCGGCGGCGCGGGCGGTCCTCGTGCAGGCGGACCCGGCCGGGACCCGGGCCGGGGCGTACACGGTGACGACCAACTACGGGGCGGTGGGGCAGTTCCACGCGCCGGTGACGTTCCACCAGGGGCCGCCGGTCCCCCCGGCCCCGCCGGGGACGGTGTAGGGTCGCCCGTCTCCGGTACCACCGACCCGCCGGTCGCGGTGGCGGCCAACTCGGGTGCGGCCGGCGTCTTCCACGCGCCGGTGACGATCAACGGCCGTGCTCTGGTGTCCTGGCCGCACCAGGTCGGCGCGGTGCCGCCGCAGGCGCACCGCCGGCAGGAACGCCCCGCCGATCGGATGCTCGACGCCCCGTCGGCCGGGGACGGTGGTGGGGCCTGTCAGGTGGTGACCGGTCTCGGTGGAGTCGGCAAGACCCAGCTCGCCGCCGGGCTGGCGCACCGGCTGTGGCACGCCGGGAAGGTGGACCTGCTGGTGTGGGTGTCGGCGACCTCCCGACCGGCGGTGGTGACGGCCTACGCCCAGGCGGCCACCGACGTCACCGGGGCGGAGGACGCCGACCCCGAGCAGGCGGTCTCCCGGTTCCTGGGCTGGCTGGCGACCACGACCCGGCGGTGGCTGGTCGTCCTCGACGACGTCGACGACCCCACCGACCTGCGCGGCCTGTGGCCGCCGCGAAGCGGGGCGGGTCGGACGGTGGTCACCACCCGCCGGGTCGACAGCGCCCTGACCGCCGGCCGGCAGCACATCACCGTCGACGTGTTCACGCCGGAGGAGTCCACGGACTATCTCACCGGGAAGCTCGGCGGTGAGCCGGGCCGGCTGGAGCAGGCCGCCGACCTCGCCGACGACCTCGGGCACCTTCCGTTGGCGCTGGCGCAGGCCGCCGCGTACATCCTCGACCGCAGAGCCATGACCTGCGCCGGCTACCGCCGCCGCCTGGCCGACCGGCGTCGACAGTTGGGCGCGCTGGCTCCTGGCGTCCTGCCCGACGACCATCCCCACGCGGTCGCGGTGACCTGGTCACTGTCCATCGAACGCGTCGACACGCTTCCCCCTGCGGGACTGACCCGTCCGGTACTGGAACTCGTTGCCCTGCTCGACCCGAACGGCATACCCGCCGAGGTGCTCACCGCCCCCGCCGTCCTGGACCACCTCGCTGTCCGCACCGGTGAGCCGGTCGAGGCCGACGACGTCACCGACGCGCTGGACAACCTGGCCCGGCTCAGCCTCGCCACCCTCGACGAGGGCACCGGCGTTGTCCGGGCGCACCGGCTCCTCCAACGCGTCGTCCGGGAATCCGAGGAGGCCGTGGACTTTGAGCAGGCCACCGCACGGGCTGTCGCCGTCGCCACCGCACTGCTCACCGTCTGGCCCGAGGTCGAACGCGATCGCGAACACGCACAGGCCCTTCGCGACAACACCATCGCTCTGCACACCACCACCGGGTCACTGCTCTGGAGCACCGCTGGGGGCGGGCACCCGGTGCTGTTCGAAGCCGGCCACAGTTTCGGCCGCACGGGCCAGGTCCTTGCCGCCGGCCGCTACTTCCAGACCCTGTACGACACCGCCACCGTGCAGCTCGGGGCTGAGCATCCGGACACCCTGAGCGCCCGTGCCTACCTCGCCGCCTGGCTCGGTCGCGCCGGGGACGAGCTGGGTGCGGTGTCAGCCCTCGGCGAGTTGCTCGCCGACGCCCTGCGGGTACTGGGCCCGGATGATTCGACCACCCTGATGATCCGCGGCCACCTCGCCTTCTTCCGCTCCTACGCCGGGGATCCGGCGGGGGTGGCCTCGACGTCCGAGGAGCTGCTCGCCGATGCCGTGCGGGTGTGGGGCCCTGACGATCCGACCACGCTGACCATCCGCCTCAACCTGGCCGGCTCACGCGGTGAGGCCGGGGATGTGGCAGGTGCCCTCTCGGCCCACGAGGAACTGCTCGCCGATGCCCTGCGCGTGCTCGACCCTGATGATCCGCTGATGCTGGCCATCCGCGTCAACACGGCCGCCTGGATCGGTGAGACCGGGGACGCGGCAGGCGCGGCGGCAACCTTCGAGGAGCTCCGCACAGAATTCCTGCGAGTGCTCGGCCCGGACCATCCGGACACCCTGGCCGCTCGTCAAGCCCTCGCCACCTGGCGTGGTGAGGCCGGGGACGCGGCAGGTGCCGTGTCAGCCTTCGAGGAACTCCTCGGAGATCTCCTGCGAGTGCTCGGCCCGGACCATCCGAACACGCTGACCACTCGGGGCAGCCTCGCCAACTGGCATGGGCGGGCCGGGGACGCGGCAGGCGCGGCGGCAGCCTACGGGGAGCTTCTCGTCGACGTCCGCCGGGTGTTCGGCCCCGACCACCAGAACACGCTCTCCGCCCGTAACAACCTCGCTGCCTGGCGCGGTGAGGCCGGGGACGTCGTGGGCGCGATGTCGGCCCACGAGGAGCTACTCGCTGACGTCCTGCGGGTGCTCGGCCCCGACCAGTGGCTCACGCTGGCCGTTCGGGAACGGCTCGCCATCTGGCGTGGCCGGGTCGGCGACGCGGCGGGAGCGGCGGCAGCCTACGAGGAACTGGTCGTCGACCGGCTGCGGGTGTTCGGCCCGGACCATCCGGACACCCTGGTCGCTCGTGCCCTGCTCGCCGACTGGCGTGGTCTCGCCGGGGACGCGGCGGGCGCCGCCTCGGCTTACGACGAGCTGCTTGCTGACGCCCTGCGAGTCCTCGGCCCGGACCACCCGTACACGCCGATCTTCAGCGCCAAGCGAGCCAGGTGGCGCGCGGCGGCCGCGCGTCCCGGCCCCTGACCCGGTGCGGCCCTCTCCTGGGAGGTCTGAGCGGCTGCCCGCCCCGGTCAGGTCGCGCCGGCCGGCCGGTACGGCGATGCCGGCGTCACCGTCGGGGTGACGCCGGCATCGGCGGTGTGCGTTACGGGGTGACCACCCGGCCGCCGAAGGTCACCACGAGGCGACCGTCGGAGGCGAAGGACCAGCCCAGGGCACCGGAGTACGAGGAGCACCGGGAGCCGTTGGTGCCGGACCAGAACTGGTTCGAGCTGTCGGCGTTGCCGACGATCCGGTCGTTGGAGCCGCTGTCGCAGGAGGTGTTGTTCCGGAACACCGAGGAGCCGCCGTCGAAGTTGAAGTTGCGCTCGGTGTTGCCGATGTTGGCGTTGTTCGACACCGTCATCGTGCCCGGGTTCCGGTTGTAGGTGAACCCGTGCTTGCCGTTGTCGTAGGCGATGTTGCCCCGGATGGTGTGGTTCACCGCGATGTCCTCGCCACCGAGCTTGAAGCCGTTGCGGTCACCGTTGCCGGCCTGACCGCCGTTGCTCAGGGTGCCGTTGCCGTAGGCGAGGGAGTGCTCGACGACCACCGCGCCGATGGCCCCGGTGTCGCTCTTGGTGTAGAGGTCGTAGCCGTCGTCGATGTTGTTGTGGGCCACGGTGTAGCGGAAGACGTTGCCGGGGCCGACGGTGAGCTTCGGGGCGAAGCCGTCGGCGTCCTCACCGTCGGAGTCGACGTTGTCGTGCGACACGGTGCTGACCACGAGGTTGTTGGAGGGCCACTGGTCGCGGGGCGCGTCGGCGATCAGCCGCGAGAGCTGGAGCCCCGAGTCCCGGTTGTGGCGGGTCACCACACGCTCGATGATGTTGTTGTTGCCGGCGAGCAGGATGCCGTTGTCCCCGGCCCGCTCGACGGTGATGCCCCGGACGTGCCAGTACGATCCGCCGATCGCGAGGCCGCGGTTGGCCGGGTCCTCGCTCTGCGCCGAGAAGTTCAGGATCGGGGTCTCACCCGAGTACGCGAAGATGTTCTTGCGGGCGCTCGACGTGCCGTTGTTGTTCTGGGCGATGGTGATGGTCTGCGAGTAGCGGTAGGTGCCGCCGCGCAGGAAGATCGTCCCGCCGGCGGGGATCCGGGTGATCGCCGAGGTGAGCGTCGTCGGGTTCGCCAGCGTTCCGGCCGCGCCGTCGGTGCCGGTCGGCGCCACGTACAGGGTGTTGCCCGACGGCGGCGGGGTCGTCGGCGGGGGCGTGGTCGGTGGCGGCGTGGTCGGCGGGGTCGTCGGCGGCGGGGTGGTCGGCGGCGTCGTCGTGCCCGAGGCGTACGTCTCGAACTCGGCGATCCTCGGCGTGCCGCTCGCGCTGGCGATCTCGAAGTTGATCTTGCGCAGCGAGGTGGCGGCGAAGGTGATGGTCCCGGCCCCGGTACCGCTGGCCAGGGTGGCCCCGGTGTCGTTGTTGACCAGTCGCCAGGAGCCCACGACCCCGACCGCGCCGGCCGCCTCGCGGATGTTGACCGAGGCCACCGTGGTGGCGGAACCCCACTTGACCGAGATCCGGCCGGTCGAGCCGGACGGTGACCAGTAGGTGCTCATGTTGCCGTCGAGCACGTTGCCGTAGCTGGTGCCGCCACCCTTGCTGGAGCCGTCGGAGCCGGCCCCGAGACTGAGGTTGGTCGCGTTGGCGATGACCGACGCGGCGGCGGGGGCGTCGGCCGCGCCCGACGCGTGGGCCACCGGCAGCGCCGCAGCCACCGCGGCTGCGGCGGCCACGGCGGTGCCGCCGGCAAGAAGCCTGTGTCGCACTGCAGTTCTCACTGTTGGACTCCTCAGGTGGGGGTACGGCGCGGGGGCACTGCCTCTCCAGCCCGACACCGTGTGGCTACGTGTCCGTCTTCAGCCCGTCCATGGAGCGAAACATCGATGTAATACCCAGGCTAGGAAAGCGCTTGCCCCGCCACAAGTGCTGGACACGTGCAGTTTTGTTGCAGCCGCGTCGCCGGCCGGAGATCGCACGTCGCCTCGGCACCGGTCTGGATCGCGCAGGCCCGGCCCAACCCTGGCGAGGAAGGGGACGTGGCGCGGCCCCGGTGGCGCGCATCCGCCGACCGCCCCGGCTGGCGGAGGGGGCGGCGACGACGGCACACCACCATGGGCGACATGACGCGAACGAGCGACATACCGAGTGGGTATAATTATGCCTCTCAGGTATATCAACCCGACGGGATCACGCCGGGCGACTGGTCACCCTCCGTGACGCCGCCGGCGAGCCGGGCACCCGCTCGCGGGCGGCCGGCATCCGGGCTGGTCGACGCGGTGTCGTCACCGGGGCTCGCCGGAGGGCGAGGTCGCCGGCATGGCCTTCTGCGGGAAGATCGTCTCGTGGCGGGCCAGCATGGCGACGAACTCGCCGATCTTCCGCTCCCGGGTCTGCGCCCGCTTGACGGCGTTGAGACGGTGGATGAGAGCGAACCGGTTGGTCTTGGTGAGCACGTCGAACATGGCCTGGGCGGCGGGGACGGCGGCGATGGCGGCGAGCAGGTCGGCCGGCACCTCGGCCTCCGACGGCGGGGCGTAGGCGGCTGCCCACCGCCCGTCCGCCTGGGCGGCCGCCACGGCGGCGCGGCCCGGGGGCAGCATCCGCCCCTGCGCCTCCAGCCGGGCCACGTGGCCGACGTTGCGTTGTGACCAGGAACTGCGCGGCCGACGAGGGGTGAACCGGATCCAGGAGATGTCCTGATCCCCCTTACGGGCCTGCCCGTCGATCCAGCCGAAGCAGAGGGCCTCGTCGACCGCCTGCTGCCAGGTCAGAGTCGTGACCGTGCCGCCCTTCCTGGTCAGGGCGAGCCACACGCCGGGCGACGTGGCGTGGTGGGCCGACAGCCAGCCGCGCAGCGCGTCGGCGTCCGCAACGATCAACTCATTCAGCTCGACGCCCGCCATGACGGCAGGTTACTGCGGCCGTGGCCGCAGCCGCTGCCCGCCGGCTCACCCGGGCCGGCTGGTGATGCCGTCCAGGATGGTGGTCAGGTTGTGGTGGAAGGTCTCCTCGGCGTCGAGGTGGGCGCCGTCGACGACGAGCCGCCCGCCGGATCGAGGCGATGCGCACCGGTACGCGCTGGGCCCACCGGGTGCTGTGCGGCACCGCTCGCGGCCGCCGGTCCGGCGACGGGTGCCGGAGGCACACGGCCGGTCAGCCCTCGCCGGCCTTGTGGATCTCCGCGATCCGCTCGGTGACCGCTGTCAGGTGTGTGTGCGCGAGTTGCAGATCGTTGATCGCGGCGATGAACGGCTGGCTGTCCCCGATCTCGAAGGCGCGCGAGCAGCCCCGGCCCGCCCGCGCGACGTGGTCGACGAAGGCCTCCCAGCGGGCCTGCGCCGGCTCGTCGGGGACGGCTGCGAGGCGGGCGGCGTCCTGGGCGATCGCCTCGATGGTCGCGCACAGCGGTCGGATCCGTGCCTCGTCCACCTCGACCTTGCCGTTCGCGCTCGGCTTCTGCGCTTTCAGGTCACCGATGGCGACGGCGAACGTGCCGTACACGGTGTGGAACCGGGTTGTCACGCTGCCGCCGCCCCGGCCGATCCAGGCCGACACCTCGACGGCCTTCAACCGGGGCGAACTCGGGGAACCGGTCGGTTCGGCCGTGGGCGCGACACCGTCGGCGGGCGGGGCACCGTCGGTGGGTTGGGCACCGCCGGCAGGCGGGTGACTGCTGCTCGGTCCGGGTCGGGCGGTGGTGCCCTCGACGGCCGGTGCGGTCGCCTCGTACGCGATCGTCAGCGCCAGTGCCGTCGAGACGGCCACCGTGACGACCGCCCGCCGCGCCACCATCCGCGCCCGCCCCGGCACGTCCACGGTGGCCGGGCGGCCCCGTCGCCACCGGGCGGTGACGGCCCGCGTGCCGGCGACGAGCCCTGCGGTCGAGATCGTCGTGACCAGCGCCGCCACCAGGATCTCGTCGAGCAGCGCACGCCACGCTGTCCACGCCTGCCCGGGCTGCCAGCCGCAGGAGGCGTGGAAGAGGGTCAGTGACCCCACGCAGCCGTCGATGGCGACGAGCACGAGCACGCCCACCGTGCCGCCGAGCATGGTCAGGTGACCCGCGACGACCGCCGCGACGAGGTGGTGGCGGCCGGCGATCGTACTGGCGACGAGGGCGCTCAGCGCCACCGCGCCCAGCAGGGCGAAGGTGACCCAGCCCTGGTAGGCGGTGACGAAGGTGCGGGCCCGGATCTCGGTCACCGGGAGGGCGAGTCGCATGAGCGCCATCACCGTCGCGACCGCGGCCCAGCACAGCAGGGTGCCGACGAGGGCGGGCAGCACCAGCCGCCGGAGTCGGGGCAGCGGCGGTGGCGGCACGACGGGTACCGGCGGGCCGGCTGCCTCCGTACCCGCGCCAGGATCGGAAGCCGGACCGGGGCTCGGTGCCGGCCGGGGTCGGACCAGCCAGGCGGCGAGCGGGAAGGCCCACGAGGCCGCGACCGCGATCTGGCTGAGCGGCGCGGCATGCAGCACCATCATCGTCGTCAGCCACGTCATCGTGAGGTAGGCCGGCAGCACCGTCTCGTGCGGCAGCAACTGCCCGGCGTCGAGGCCGCCCGGCGCGACGACCAGCGCGAACTGGTCGCGCAGGAGGGGTACGCCGTGCGCCAGCACGATGCCCTGCAAGCGCCACCACGTCATCCAGCCCACGATCGCGACGAAGCCCGTGACGAACACGACCCACCGCGCCGGGCGCAGGGACCGTCCCGGCCATGCCGACGCCCACAGGTGGCAGCACTGGGTGATCCACCAGGTCAGCGTGGTGCCGGCGAGGAGCAGCAGGACCAGCAGCACGGGCTGCTGGGGCAGCCACTCCCAGATCGCGACCCGGCCGGACACGAACTCGGCAACCAGCATGCCCAGCCCCAGCCACCACCCGGCGCGCAGGCCCTCGGGACCACCGTGACCCGTCCGCCGGGCCGACTCCACCGCCTGCCAGACCAGGCTGGAGATCACGCCGGTGACCAGCAACGCCACCGCGACCGCCACGGCGAGCGTGGGTTCGGCCGCCACGGCGAGCGTCGGTTCGACCGCCGAGGCGAGCGCCGCGGGGTCGATCCAGAACAGTTGGGCGTCGGCCAGGATCAGCACGGCACCGGTGAGGAACATCGCCAGCGCCGGGATCCGGGACAGCAGGTCCGGATCGGCCAGCACCCGGCGGCGCGACGCCCAGTCGGGGTGGGTCCGCCACAGCCCACCGAGACCGGCCCACAGCCGCCGACCCCGGCCGGTCGGCACCGGAGGCGGCGCCGGCCAACCGCGCAGATCCGCACCCCACCGTGCCGCCGCCAGGTCGGCGTGGAACTCCCGGGTCCGCAGCAGATCCGCACGCGACAGGTAGACCAGCGTCACCAACAGGGCCGCTGCCAGCAGGTTGCGGTGCGTCGGCACCGCGCCGGGGTGGAAGGGAGAACTGACGACCAGGTGCAGGTGGGTGGCCACGAACGGCGCGAGCGCCACCACGATGAAGGACCGCCACAGCGTGACCGTCGCGTAGGTCAGCGTCACGTCCCGGTTGTCGATGTGCGCCAGCTCGTGCAGGAGGACCGCGCGGACGGCATGCGGGTCGGTGCGCAGCCGGACCAGGAGCCCACCGTGCAGACAGAGCCGGGGGCGACCGGTCCGGCCGAACACCACCGCGCTGGCCGACATCGCGGTGGGGTCGACCAGCACCGTCGGCACCCGCCGCAGCCCGGTCTGCGCCACCAGCTCCGCGATCATCCGACCGGCCTGCCCGTCCCGGTCGACGACGGCCAGCGGCAGCATCCGCCCGCGCCGGGCCTGCCATCGGGGCAGCACCGCGAACATCACCGCGGCGGCAGCGAGCAGCAGCAGGGAGGCCGCCGGGAGCACCCACCACGGCGGGGTGACGGCCTGCCACTCGACGCACTTCGTCGGGTCGTAGGTGATCTGCCGCCGGTTGTCTGTCGGGATCATGCCGTCGCAGGTGACGCCGGCCGGCCGGAGCAACCCGAGATTCGCCATCGTGAACCGCGCCATCCACACGCTGGCGACCAGCAGCAGGGTCAACAGCAGGACGAAACGCAGCGTCGTGGCGGCGAGCTGCCGGCCGGCACCAGGCACGGCCTACCCCTCCCCCGAGACAACAGGCGGGAGGCCACTGTCGCAGCAGGGACAGGGGCATGTCAGTCATCGATACGATAGTTGGGCTTTCCTGTGGTCAGCCGCAGCACGGCGGGTGCGCCCGCCGACGCGGGGAGCGTCCTCAACGCCGGACAGCCCGGGGGCCGATGATCCGCTCCACCCGCTCCGGCACCCCCTCGACGTACTCGACCTCCGCCCCACCGGCGTGCCGGGCGTACAGGTAGCGGCCGGTCGGGCTGGTCGCCTCCGGCGTGGTGATCTCGCCGCCCGCGGCGGTCAGCCCGGCGACGACGGCGTCCAGGTCGTCGACGATCACGGTGGCGGAGGCGTGTCCGTAGCGGGCCCTCTCCCCGGGTGGGCCGGCGATCACGAGGAAGTCGCCGATCGCGGCCAACTCGATCGCGTCGAATGCGAACCGCAGGTCCGGCTCCGCGCCGACCAGGGTCCGCAGCGACGGCAGCGAGGCGTCGAGGTCGTCCACCCAGAGCCGGGCGTACGTCTTCAGGACGGTCATGTCCACTCCTGTACGTTGAGATTGCCGACCAGACCGTACGGCGATGACCACGGTTGGGGTAAGTACGCACCTTTTGGTAAGAGGCGCAGGCGAGGGAGGCACGGCGAGTGGACGAGCCGTTGCCCGGCACGCCGACGGCGGCAGAGGTGGCGCAGGTGCACCTGGTGGCTCGCGAGGTGTTCGGCGTGGTCGGTACCAAGTGGGCGGTGCCGGTCATCGACGCCATCGGCACCGACACCCGCCGCTTCGGCGAACTGCACCGGCAGGTCGCCGGCATCAGCCACCGGCTGCTCACCGCGACTCTGCGCGAGTTGGAGCGGAACGGGGTGGTCGACCGGACGCTCCATCCCACCGTGCCGCCGCGCACCGAGTACCGGCTCACCCCCGCCGGTCGGGAGTTGCACGACACGATCAACGGCTTCTGCGGGTGGAGCCGCCGCCACCTGGACGAGGTGCTGGCCGCACGCCGCCGGTTCGAGCAGGCGTGACGCCCGCCCCAGGTAGGTGGGTGACAGGTGGGCGCGCTCGCCCCGGGTGGCCGAAGAGGGTGCACAGTTCTGCGGGTCCTGATCAGCTTTTCCGGCTGGTCACGGCATGGCGGCGCGCTACCGGGCGAGCAGGGAACGCAGCACCGTGCTGATGTCGTCCGGTGCCTCCTCGGCCATGAAGTGCCCGGCGGAGGTGGTGCGGTGCGCCAGGTGGCCCCGTCGGACAGGCTCCGGGGGGCGGCTCGTTCAGCGTGCCGCTGGCGGATGGGCAACTGATGAGCGCGATACGTTGACCACCAGGAACGGAGGGTGGTGCGGTGCGGGTCGGGTTCGGGGTCCTCGGGCCGGTCGTCGCCTGGGACGGCGACGGCACGCCGATCGACGTGAAGGGGCCGAGACACCGCGCGGTACTGGCCCGGCTGCTCGTCGCGCGGGGCCGGGTCGTCCTGGTCAGCCGCCTGGTCGACGATCTGTGGGCGGACCCGCCGCCGGGCGCGACGAGCGCGGTACGCACGTTCGTGGCGGCGTTGCGGCGTGCGCTGGAGCCGCACCGCCCACCCCGGGAGCCGGCGCGGTTGTTGGTCACCGAGGGGCCGGGCTACGCGCTCCGGGCCGCGTCGGACGCCGTCGACGCCTGGCGGTTCGAGGACACCGTCGCCGCCGCGTCCACCGCGCCGCCTCACGAGGCGCTCGACCGCCTGGACCGGGCGTTGGGCTGGTGGCGCGGGCCCGCGTACGCCGACTTCGACGACGAGCGGTGGGCGCGGGCCGAGCGCTCCCGACTCGAACAGCTACGGCTGAACGCGGTCGAGAGCCGGGCCGGGGCCCGGCTGGCTCTCGGGCGTGCGGCGGAGGTGGTGCCCGATCTCGACGCCCACGTGGCCGAGCATCCGTGGCGGGAGGAGGCGTGGCGGCTGCTGGCGCTGGCGCTGTACCGGACGCAACGGCAGGGGGACGCGCTGGCGGTGCTGCGTCGGGCCCGTGGGCTGCTCCTCGACCAGCTCGGTGTCGATCCGGGGCCACGGCTGCGTGATCTGGAGACCGACATCCTCCGGCAGGCCGACCCGGTGGGCGGTCCCGCTCCCGCAGGCCCGGACCGGGTCTGGGCGCAGGCCGCGGCGGCGTACGACCGGACGGTGGTGTCCGGCGCGCGGGCGCGGCTGGAGTCGACGGTCGGGCTGCTGCGCAGTCTCGCGGTGACCGGGGGGAGCGGGCTGGAGGTGGCGCGGGACCAGCGGGTCGCCGCCATCGACGCGGCCGAGCAGCTCGGCAACCCCGACCTCACCGCGCGGGTGATCGGCAGCTACGACGTACCCGCGATCTGGACCCGCTCGGACGATCCGGAGCAGGCGGCGCGGGTCGTGGCGGCGGCCGAGGGGGCCCTGGCCGCCCTGGGTCCCGACGCGCCGGACGCCATCCGGGCCCGGCTGCTGGCCACCGTCGCGGCGGAGTCACGTGGCACGGGCGGGGCGCGGGGGCCGGAGGCGGCCCGGGAGGCGGAGCGGATCGCGCGGCGGCTCGGCGACCCGGCCCTGCTGGCGTTCGCCCTGAACGGCGTGTTCATGCAGACGTTCCAGCGGGCCGGGCTCGCTGTCGAGCGGGACGGGGTCGGTGCCGAGCTCGTCGCGCTCGCCGCCCGGCACGGCCTGGTGACGTACGAGATCCTCGGCCGCCTGGTCCGCGTCCAGGCCCGCGGCGCGCTCGCCGACTTCGCGGGCGCGGACGCGCACGCCGCCGTCGCGGACCAGCTCGCCGGGCGGCACGAGCTGCCGCTCGTGGGGGTCTTCACCGGGTGGTACCGCGCGCTGCGGCTGGCCGCGACCGGGGCGTCACCGCCGGCCGCGGAGGCCGCCTACCGTGACGCGGCGGCGCGGTTGTCCGGTGCCGGCATGCCCGGGGTCGAGCGGGGGCTCCTTCCGCTGGCCCTGTTGTGCCTGCGCGTCTGGCACGGCCGGCCGGCCCGTTTCGACGACGACACCGACTGGGGTCCCTACCTGCCCTGGGCGCGTCCGCTCGTCCTGCTGGCCCGCGAGCGCCCCGCCGACGCCGCCGCCGCGTTGCGCCGGGCCCCGGAACCGCCGCGTGACCTGCTGTTCGAGGCGCTGTGGTGCCTCACCGGCCACGCCGCGATCGCGGTGGACGACCGGCCGGTGGTCCGCCGCGCCCGGGCCGCACTCGCGCCGGCCGCGCACGAGCTGGCCGGGGCCGGCAGCGGCATGCTCACCGTCGGCCCCGTCGCGCACCACCTCGACCGTCTCGCCGCCGCCCTCGACGCCCGCACCTGATCACCGCCACCGTTTCCCGGGGCACCGGCGAGCTGCCACACCTGCGGGTACGGATCGGCCACGGCGGCGACTACCGGAGGTCCGGGTCCGGCACGATGGACGGGTCGGGTGAGCTGGTCCGCGCCCTCGGTGCCGTCGGGCGGACGACCCGCGCCACCGGACGGGGAAGGAGGACACGGTGCAGGCGATCCAGAAGGTCCGCCATCGGCAGGCCGACGTCGACGGCCTGGAGGTGTTCTACCGCGAGGCCGGGCGTCCCGACCGGCCGGCGGTCCTGCTGCTGCACGGGTTCCCGAGCTCGTCGCACACGTTCCGGGAGGTCATGCCGACCCTGGCCGACGTCGCGTACGTGCTCGCGCCTGATCTTCCCGGCTTCGGCATGTCCTCGTCGCCGACCGTCGACACGTACGACTACACCTTCGAGAACCTCTCCCGGGCGGTCGACACTTTCCTCGACCAGCTCGGCGTCGCGCGCTTCTTCGTCTACCTGCACGACTTCGGCGCTCCGGTGGGGTACCACCTGGCCACCCGCGCCCCGGATCGCATCCGTGGTCTCGTCGTGCAGAGCGGCAACGCGCACGAGGAGGGCCTCGGCGGGCAGTGGGACAGCGCCAGGGCGTACTGGGCCGACCCGACCGACGACAGGCGCGCCGAGCTGCCGGACTGGTTGACCTTCGCCGGCACCCGTGACCAGTACCTCGCCGGGCTGCCCGAGCACCTGCGCACGCTGCACCCGCCCGAGTCGTGGCACCTCGACTGGGAGCGCATGCGCCGACCCGGCAACGTCGACGCGCAGTTCGCGCTGTTCGGCGACTACGCCAGTCACGTCGCCCGGTTCGAGGAGATCGCCGGGTACCACCGGGCGCACCAGCCGCCGGCGCTCGTGCTGTGGGGACGCCGGGACGCGTACTTCGACGTGGACGAGGTCCTCGCCTACCACCGCGCCCTCGACCGGATGGACGCGCACCTCTACGACGGCGGGCACTTCCTGCTGGAGACGCACGCGGCCGAGTGCGCCCAGCTCATGCGGGCGTTCGTGCTCGACAACACGTGAGCGGACTACGCCGCGCGGGTCCGGGCGCGGGCGCGGCCGTACTCGGCGAGGGCGTGGAAGGCGGCCTTCGGCGTCCATGAGCCGTCCGGCAACACCCGCACGATCCCGCGTGCGGCCAGGTCGTAGTCGCGTTCCGGGTCGCCGGTCGTCGGTAGGTGCCGGTTCGCGAACGTGTACACGAACGCCGCCTCCACCCCGCCGGCCTCGTAGTCGCGCAGCAGGTCCAGGACGTAGCGGGCCTGCCCCTCCTCGTCACGTTCCAGCCCCGGGGTGAGCGTCGCGGCGCGGCCGTGCTCGTCGTAGGTCACCGGCTCCGCCCCGCCCGCGACGTCGGCCGCACCGCGGAACGTGCAGCAGCCGAACTCGGTCACGGCGTACGGCTTGCCCTGCCCCACCGCTGCCGCCAGGCTCTGCGGGAACGCTCCGGCGTTGGTCGCGTCACGGTAGCCGGCGTCGCTGGCGATGATGTCGTAGGTCGCCCAGTCGACGTCCTCCAGCGGGATCGAGGCGTAGCCGATGAGGCCGCCGAACCGCTCCCGCACCGCAGGCACCACCTCGGCGAGGAAGTCGCGCACCGCGGCGCGTGCGACCGGGACCGCCTCCCGCATCCGCAGCGGATCGGTGAACAGGGCCATGCGCTCGACCAGGTCACGGCCGGGCAGGAAACCGTCGGTGAACAGGGAGATCTCGGAGCCCGTGAGGTACACGACCGAGGCTCCGCTGCGCCGAAGCCGCTCGGCCCGCTCGGCGCCGTCGAGCACGAACGCCGTGAGCGCCTCGCGGTCGAGACCGTTGGTGAACGGGCAGTACCACGCCTCGAGCCCGACCTCGGCGGCGAACCCTGCGGTCAGTTCCAGCCGGTCCTGGACGCCGCCGGTGATGCGCACCGCGTCGCAGTACAACTCCTCACGGATGACCCGCAGGTCGCGCCGCACGGTCTCGCGGTCGAACGGCTCGTGGGTCGTGGACCCGGCGCTCACGAAGCCGGTGTCGTAGTTCATGCCGAAGAGGCGCATCGAGTTCCCCTCATCAATAAGGTACGCAACGTACCTTATAAGGTACGCCCAGTACCCTGCAAGCCATGGCCACGAGACGGCGGGGCGAAGAACTGGAGCGGGCGATCCTGCACGCGGCGGCGGAGGAACTACGCGAGTCCGGGTACGCGGGGATGACCATGGACCGGGTCGCCGCCCGGGCCGGGACCAACAAGAACGCCATCTACCGCCGGTGGCCGCACCGGGCGGCACTGGGCATCGCGGCGTACCGCCATCTCTCCGACGCCACGATGCCGAACCCCGACACGGGCACCCTGCGGGGTGACGCGCTCGAGATGCTGCGGCAGGCGAACCAGACGTGGTCCTCGCCGCACGGAGTGGTCCTGCGCGGCCTGCTGGCGGCTGCGGCGGACGACCCGACGTTGCTCGACCTCATGCGCGAACGGTCAGGCGTGGACACCATGGACCGCGCCTGGCTGACCATGCTCGAACGCGCCGTGGCGCGCGGGGAGGCGCCGCCGAGGGCTGTCCATCCGCGCGTCGCGAGCATGCCGATGATGCTGCTCCGCGCCGAGTACGCGATGCGCGGCATCCCCTCGGTTCCCGACGAGGTACTGATCGAGATCGTCGACGAAGTCTTCCTGCCGCTCGTACGCGGTCGCGCCTGAGCACGTGACCGTGGGCTCTTCTCATTGGTCGTGGTCGGCTGTAATGGACACATGCCGTTCCGTGACCAGCCGGGTACTGAGAACCGTCGACGTGTGCCGGCTTCGAGACGGCGGTGGAGAGCTGCAGGCCAGCACCCGGACGGGCTGCGGGTGCAGCGTTCCGCGCGACCACCGGCGGCTCGGCTGGAGGTGGGGCCGATCGACGTCACGCCTGACCCGTGGCAGCGCCTGGTGGCCATCGGCAGCATCCTGTCGGTGTTGTTCGTGGCCGTCGGCCTGTACATCACCAACGAGGCCAACCGTGAGACCAGCGAGGCCAACCGCGAGCAGCACCGCCTCACCGCTCAGGGGCAGATCACCGACCGGTTCACCAAGGCGGTGGAGCAGCTCGGCCAGCCCGGCGCGGAGAAGGTGGACGTACGGCTGGGTGCGATCTACGCCTTGGAGCGCATCATGCGCGACTCCGCCGTGGACCAGCCTGCCGTGATCGACATCCTCGCCGCCTTCCTCCGGGTCCACGCCCCCGCGCCCGAGCGGATCACTGCTCCGACCTCGTCGATCCCCAGCCCACCGGTCGACATCCAGGCCGTCGTGACCGTGCTGGGCCGCCGCGACGTCACCCGCGACGGCATCATCGGAAACGAGACCCTGCCTATCCGCCGTCTCGACCTCTCCGACATCAACCTGGCCCGCGCGAATTTGGCGTACGCGAACCTGAACGGCGCGACCCTGTCCGGCACGGAGCTGGCCGGCGCGGCCCTGATCGAAGCGAGCCTGACCGGTACGAGCCTGAGCGACGCGAACCTGCACCGCGCGATTCTGCACAACACGAAGCTGGCCCGCGCGATCCTGACCGACGCGAACCTCACCGGCGCGGATCTGACGGCGCGGACCTGACCGACGCGATCCTGACCTGCGCCACGACCGACGACCGCACGCGGTTACCCGAGGGGGTGGCCCGGCCCGCGCCGTGTGACTGACGCCTGCGGGCATACCCCCGCTACCAGAAGGCTTCGGCATCAGCGCAGGTTCCGTCGACGGCACAACACGGGAAATCAGTGCTTTCGACAAGCGGAGACTTTTCGTCCCGGACCGGGGCGGTCAGCCCAGCAGGCGGTACTGGTACGGGCCGGTCGTGCCACAGACACTTGTCGCCCGGATCGAGTCGTACGTCCAGCCGAACGGGATCGCGCAGGCCCAGAGACCGTTGACCGGGGTCCGCAGCCGGTAGCGGTACGAGAGCGATCCGCAGGTGCCGGTGGGCTCCACCTGGTCCCAGGTGTAACCGCTCGGCACGGAGCAGGCCCAGGTCCCGTCGAGGCTGAGCACCCCGCGCGCGGAATTCCCATTCAGAACGGTTTCCTGCGGGACCGGATTAGCGTGGGCGGGAGTTGCCGCCGGGGCGATGAGCAGTGATACGGCACTCAGAGCGAGAACGGTGATGATTCGACGCAGCACGGCATCCCTTTCGATCACTGTGCACCCATCTTCGTAGCCCTGAAATCTTCCCAGATTCACTGTCGGCCGTCTATGTTTTGATATCGACGTCGGGAACCGCTGCTAGCGGATCGCGGCCTCCGCGCGGGCAGTGAGCTGGCGGGAGGCGAGGGCGCGACCGTGCCGTTGGGCGTGCTGCTCCGCGTTCGCCCTGATCTCTGTGGCCAGCTCGGTGAAGTTGTCCAGCGCAGGGTTGACGCCGACGAGGGTGAACTCGCGGGTCACCACCTCCAGATCGATCCGCCACACGTCTTCGAGGATCCGCCGCATCCACGCGGTCGCGTGGTCCCACCCTTCTTTCGGGGTGCCGGGCGAGTAGTTGCCGCCCTGGACGGTCACCAGCACCCCCGGCTTGCCGGAGGTCACCGGTGTGCGCTCGGGCGACATCCGCGCGTCGGCGACGACCAGGTCGACGTACGTCTTGAAGTGCTGCGAGACCCCGAAGTTGTACAGCGGCACCGCGAACAGGTACGCGTCGGCCACGGCAAGCTCGTCGACCAACGCGCCCGCGAGATCCAGCGCGCTCTGCTGGCCCGGCGTACGGTCCGGGCCGGGTGTGGCCGACGCGGCCAACGCCGCCGCCCAGGCCTCGCTGGGCAGCGGGGTGGTGCCGATCTCGCGGCGGACGGTCGTCGGGTCCGTGGCGGTGTCGAGCCACTGACCTTCGACGATGTCGGCGAGGGCGCGACTCGTGGAGCCCTCGGCGCGGATGGACGCGTCGACACGGAGCAGGGACATGATGCCTCCAGGATTGTTTCGATCGTGGTGGTGAGGGGTGCGGCGGCCAGCGGCGGAGCGCCGCGGTCCGGCCCTCAGCGCTGCGCGACGAGGTCGGCCGGGTCGCCGTCGGGGGCGATGAAGAAGTTGTCGCGGAACAGGCCGGTCGGGTCCCAGGTCGCCTTGAGCGCACGCAGGCGTCGCAGGTGCCCGGCCGGGAACGCCCGGGCGAGGACGTCGGGGCCGGTGTCGGTCTCGAAGCTGAGGTACAGGCCCTCGAAGCGGGGGACCAGGTCCGCCCAGCGCTGCTCGACATCGGCGGTGCCGCCGCCGAGCATCGCGATCAGGAAGTTCGCCTCCCGCCATCCGTACGCGGCGGAGTCGGCGGGCTGGTCGGCGACGGCCCCGCCGGCGGACCGGATGCTCAGGACGAACGACGACCGGGAGGCGAGCAGGTCCGCCAGGCCCCGCGCGACGTCCGGGGACAGGTGCCGGACGAGTCCGGCGTGGCCCCGGGGTTCGCCCCGTCCGTGCTGCTGTTCGCCCCCGGCGGGGAGGTCGAGGAGAGCCGCGTACGGCACCATCCGCACCGGCTGGTTCGCCATCGGCGCCAGCGCCGCGAAGGGTTGGAGGCGGTCGACGACGGTGTCCGGGTCGTCCTCGTCCACCACGATCAGCGCCTGCACCAGGGTCGGCGACCCGGGGCGGGACGGGCCGGTCATCAGCGTGCCGGTCACGGTCGGGTCCGCGTTCTCGATCGTCGTCCCCCAGGCGTGCAGGAACGCGGCGACGTCGTCGGGGACGTACACGAGCATCGCGAAGCCGACCCGCTCGGACACGGGGTGCGCCTCGAACTCGAAGGAGACGACGACGCCGAAGTTCGCCCCGGCTCCGCGTACGGCCCAGAGGAGGTCGCTGTTCTCCTCGGCGCTCGCGTGCACCAGCTCACCGTCGGCGGTGACCACGTCCACCGACCGCAGGTGGTCGATGGTGAGCCCCCGCTTGCGCGCGAACCAGCCGATCCCCGCCGTCGTGGCCAGCCCGCCGACCCCGACCCCGCCGTGGTCACCGGCGGTGATCGCCAGGTGGTGTGGAGCGAGGGCCTTGGCGACCTCACCCCAGCGGGCGCCGGGTCCCACCCGCACCCGGTTCCCGTCGCTGACGGTGATCTCGTTCAGCGCGTCCAGCGCGATGACGATCCCGTCGTCGTTCAGGGACCTGCCGGAGAGGCCGTGCCCGCCGCTGAGCAGCCCCAGCGGAACGCCCCGGTGCCGGGCGGCGAACCGCACCGCCTCCTGCACCTCCGCGACCGACTCGGGACGCACGACCACACCGGGCCGCGCCCCCCGGAAGTACCCGGAGGTGTAGCGGGGGTAGCCCCGGTCGCCGGGGAACAGCACCCGCCGGGTCAGGGCCTCGGGGATCGGGTCGCCCCGGAACGGGTGCAGGTGATCGGGCATGCACTCAGCATCCTGGGCACGCATCGTCGTTGACAAACACCACGTAACCTACTTACTTTTAGTAAGTGAGTACCCGTGGAACCGGCCCGACCCGCCCCCCGCTCCACATCGACGACGACGAGTGCCGACGTCTCGCCGGGGTCATGGAGATCGTCGGCAGACGCTGGGCCAGCGGCATCCTCCTCGCCCTCGGCCTGGGCGCGGAACGCTTCACCGAGATCGAACACCGGGTCCAGGGACTCTCCGGGCGCATGCTCACCGTCCGGCTCCGGGACCTCGAAAACGCGGGCCTCGTCGACCGCATCGTCGAACCCACGATGCCCGTCAGCGTCCGCTACCGCCTCACCGAACGCGGCGTCGAACTCCTCCGCGCCCTCCAGCCCATCGCACGCTACGCCCAACGCTGGGAGGACAAGGCCGCCGACGACGAGCCGACCACTCCCGGCCGCGTCTCCCGGTAGCTGCGCGCCGACTACCGGGGGCGCCACCGGGCGCGGTCCTCGTACCCGTCCACCAGCCGGACCGAGGCCGCCAGCTTCAGCACGTCGTCCCTGCCTCCCACCGCCTCGTGGGCCCGGCGACTTTCGATGCCCACCTCCACCACGCACGTGGCGCACCCGCCGGGGAGCTGCCCCACCCGGTAGAGCCCCGGGGCGCTCTTGCTCCGCCAGTCGATCGCGGTGGCGGCCCGGCCGGACACGGTGACGTCGTCGGTGGCGTTGTTCCTGCCGCTGGCCACGCTCTCGGTGCTGAGACCGACCACGATGTCGGGCCTTCCGCGCTCGTTCCACCCCAGCAGATACTGGGCGGAGGACCTCATCGGTCCCTTCTTGGCCCATTCCAGCCGGGCACCGCTGAGTTCCGCGTCGTCGGGCAGCCCCACCGCCTCGAACGGCAGAGCCAGTGGTGTCTTCTCCCAGCGGATGCCCTCGGTCACCCGCCGAAGGGTCTCCTCGTGCTGGTCGACGCCGTTCACCGTGATCCGCATCCACGCCTTCGGCGCGTACTCCCAGGACAGCACCCCACCCTCGTTCTGGAAGGCGGGACGACCGCGCACCGGCGCGACCTCGTCACCCGGGACCCTAAAGCCGGCCTCCTCGTCGTACTCCCGGTCGTAACGGTGCACGTCGACGTGGCGCGCGGCCATCAGGATCTCGATCCGCCAGTCGCGGTCGCTGGAGTAGGCGCTGTCCTCCTTCGTGGCCGGGGCGCCATCACGTGGTCCGCTCAACTGGATGATGTGCATGTCGGGCTCGGTCTCGTAGACGGCGTGCCGGAGGGAGCCGGGCAGAAACTCGAGGTGGAACAGTTGCTGGCCGGGGTCGAAGCGGCGGGGTGCCGAACGGGGTAGGCCTTCCGGGGTGGTCCCCGTCTCCGTTGCCCGCTCGACGAACCACACGGTCAGGCCCGCCACCATCGCCACCACGGTGATCACGGCCGCCACGATCAGGCTCCTGCGTTCGCCCTCCGGTAGCACCCTGGCACCGGAGGCAGGCGAGACCGCACCGGCTTCGCGCGCGTCACTCGCCACGGACTTCCTCCCGCTTCGGTGCGCCGTCCGGCGGCGCGACCCGGGGAGTCTACGACCCCGTCCCGCCCCGCCGTTGCCCCTGACTGTCCCCGAGACGCTGGGGCGACCGGCCCTCCCCCGGAGCTGGAAGAGCAGCGGCGGCCGGGCCGCGAGGGCCCGGCCGCCGCGTCAGACGACGGTCACCTGACGAGCGCGGTGGCCGCGTCCGCCCAGGTGGAGTCGTCCTTCACGTTCCTCAGCCTCAGGCCCTGCAGGATCCTGGTCATCTCGGCGTCGGAGAGACGTCCGCCACTCGCCACCTGGATGCTGGTCCTGCCGTCCGCGCTGCGGTGGGTGCAGAAGCCGTTGCCGCACTCGATCGTCGTGTCGCCGGTCGTCTGGTTCGAGTTCGCCGACGGCACCACGAAGATCTGGAAGCTGCCGGGGACGTCCTCGCCCTCGACGCCGCCGTACGGCTCGACCAGGCCGGTGGTGGCCGGCGCCGGGTTCGCGAAGATCGCGCCACCGTAGTCGCCGTTGCGGGCCGCCGCGATGCCGTTGAGCCCCGACATGGCGTGCGAGCCGATCTCGACGGGCTGGTAGCCGGCCGGCACGTAGTCGAGCGTGAACGGCAGCTTGGCCGGGGTCGCCGTGGCCGGCTTGAGGCCCGCGACGATCTCCTGGAGATCCGCGTCGGACGGGTCCTCCTCGGAGTTCGAGTTCGTCGACAGGACCGCCCACGCGTCCGAGTCGTACGACCAGGCGAGCGTCCGGCGGTTACCGCCGTGGGCCCCGCCGCTGACCTGGTACGCCTCCTTGCCGTCGACCGTCAGCGTGGTGGCCCCGGCCAGGCCGGCGGGGTCGAACGCGCCCGGCCGGTACAGCACCAGGTAGGCGTAGATCGTCGGCTCCGGCGTGTAGCCCACCCCGCCCTTCCCCCGCCGGTCGGTGGTCCGGGCCAGCTCCTCCGCCTCTTCCTCGGTGACCGACCTGTCGTTCGTGGTCCGGCCGTCCAGGTACACCGACGCGATCTGGTACGACGTCGACGCCACGACCGGCGCCGCCACCTTCCAGCGGCCGACCTCGAAGGCACCGAACGTGAACTGGAACGGGTCGGCCGGGTACTCCCACGTGGCCGTACCGGCGTGCTGGGTGAGGGCCGACGGCGCCGCCGCCTCGACGACCGTGCCCTGACCCGTACCCCCGAAGACCGACGGAAGGGTGACCGCCGCGCTCACCGCGACCACGGCGAGCGCCGCGCCCGCACCGGCGAAGCCGGCCCGCCGGCGACGCTGCGCCCTGCGGCCCTTACCGACGATCTCGTCGATCGTGTTCCGGTCCGGCGGCGCGTCCGACGTCGCCAGATCCACCACCTCATGCAACCGCACGGGACAACTCCTCGTTTTCCGCGACCCGCAGGTCGATCCTCTCGGTGGCCAGCACCTCACGAAGGCGGGAGAGCCCTCGCGACGTCTGGCTCTTGGCGGTGCCGACGGAGACCCCCAGGACCGCTGCGCTCTCCTCGAGGGTCATCCCGAGGTAGTAGCGGAGGATCAGGGCGGCCCGCTGCTTGCGGGGCACGGCACGCAGGGCGGCCTGGACCCGGATCCGCTCGTCGGTGGCGGCCGCCGGGTCGCGCAGGGCGACCTCCGGCATCTCGTCACCGGCAGAACGTTCCCGGCGCCACGGCCGGCGGACCTCGTCGACCGCGGCCCGGTACACCATCGTCTTGGCGTACAGGTCGGGACGGTCGAGCTTGCGCCAGCGCGGGTACAGCTTGGCTAGGGCGGTGGCCACGGCGTCCTCCGCCGTGTGCCAGTTACCGCAGGTCAGGTACGCCAGTTTGCGCAGCGGGCCCATGTGGGCCGCGACGAACTGACGGAACCCTTCCTCTTCCTCGGCATTCAAGATCGCCTGCCCCCTTCGACGGAGGTGGAACGGTGGCAGCCACGGAAAAGGTTGCATGTGACGGGCGCCACACCAGCCCCGGGGTAGGTGGACATGTTGGCCTGCGGCCGGCATCGACCAACCGGCACACTCGCCCGAGCGGCATCGGGACCCGGCGGATCGGCCGATGTGGAAGGTTAGGCGCATGACGAGGGAGGAGATCCCGCTCACCGGGGGAAACGTGACGGCGGGCGTGGTGCGGGTCGGAGACACCGTGCGGCGACGGGTCGGTCCCTGGACCCCGGCGGTCCATGCACTGCTCGAACACCTCTGGTCGGTCGGATTCCGGGGTGCG
The DNA here is from genome assembly GCF_050410825.1 of Micromonospora fluostatini. Lineage (NCBI taxonomy): Bacteria > Bacillati > Actinomycetota > Actinomycetes > Micromonosporales > Micromonosporaceae > Micromonospora > Micromonospora fluostatini. Next base: position 6,113,331 of record NZ_CP191251.1, on the reverse strand, counting down.
CCCCGACCGCTCGGGATCGACGGGAAGGGCCGGGAGGTGCTCACCTACGCGCGCGGTGAGGTGCCGTGGCCGTTGCACTTCGACCTCCTGGAGCCGCAGGACCAGCTCGCCAGGGTGGGCCGGCTGATCCGGGAGCTGCACGACGCGCTCTCGACCTTCACCCCACCGCTGGACGCACAGTGGAACGTGTTGATGCCGGCCGACCGCAACGACCTGATCGTCCACCACGACCTCGCGCCGTGGAACCTGGTGATCGGCGACCGCTGGGTCTTCATCGACTGGGACAACGCGGGGCCGGGATCACGGCTCTGGGATCTCTCCTACGCCGTCCACGGCTTCACCCCGATGTCGGCCCACCGCGACTGGCAGCGCGCAGACGCGGGGCCACGGCTGCGGGCCTTCGCCGACGCGTACGGGCTGACCGAGCAGCAGCGCCGCGACCTGGTGCCACTGCTGACCGTACGGACCCGGGCGATGCACGACTTCCTGCGGGACCAGGCCGCGCTCGCCGTGGAGCCCTGGGCGACCCACTGGCGGACCGGGCACGGCGACGCGTGGCGCTCGGACGCCGAGTACACCGAGCGCCACACGGACCGCTGGTTGACGGCACTGCTGAACTGAGTGCGCAGCCCCGGTTGACGTAGACCGGCGCACCGGCGCCGTACCCACGGTTGCCGTCCACGCCGCCGTAGGTGGTGCACGCGGGTTCGTACGCCTCGCAGTAGACCTGAACCGGCCCGTCGGCCGTCGTCTGACGCACTGCCCTTGTCGACGGTCAGGACAGCATTCGTCCTGTCACTATTACACGATCAAGCGCACGAAGATGCCGCTGCCCGGTCGGATCAGGCTGGCCCGGGACGCCTCTCAGGCAGACGGATATCGGTCAGGTGCGTGTCAGGCGCTTGGCGTGGTCGGCCTCTTCGGCGGTCACCTCGCTGGGTCCGCTGAACCGAAGCCGCCACCGGGTGACCGTCCCGTCCGGGCCTAGCAACTCCCCGCCGGACAGGGTTTCGTTGATGCGCTGGCGCACCAGGCCCTCGGCGTCCGGCTCGGCGGCGAACAGTGTCCGGAGTTGGACCAGGTCGCCGACCCGCTCGGTTTGGGTGTGGTGTGCCGCCAGCGGGCATGGCGGGTGGTGATCCCAGTGACCGCAGAGGGCGACGGTTATGGCCGCACCCGGCGCCCGGATGTCGGCATCCGGCTCCAGCACGAGGACCGCCTCGTGCGCGAACGCTTGGCGCATGGGGTCAGTTTACCGGTGCCCGCGTGCTGCGGCACTTGCCTCGGGCGAGGCAGAACGAGGATTAGCGTCCGCCACCGGCCGCTGGGTCTGCCCCAGCGATAGCCGTTCGGGCGCGGTCTGCGGTGCCCAGATCAAGAAGGTCAACGTCTCCGTCGGCGGCAGGGCGAGGCTGACCCGCATCGATAGCAGCAGCCACAACACCGCGTTCTTCGGCCAGGGTGACTCCGGCGGGCCGATCTTCTCCCCCGGCTCGGGGGCAAGGTACGCGCCGTGGGCATCATCTCCTCCGGCGATGCCGGCACGAGAAAAAACTGCGTGGGCGAAGGTGGCAGCCGCCAGTGCTGGTGCCGAACCTACGCGGCCGATGTGAAGCAGACGGGACCGCCCCCGGTCCGGTTGACCCATCGAGTACGAGCCGATCATGACGGCCCCACCGGCCAGTCAGGCCGCGTGGCTGAAACTGTCACCTACCGGTGCAGCAGACCCGGGGCACCCGCCGCCAGGCGGGTGCCCCGTCGCGAACAAGCGTGTCTAGTGACTACCGGAAGGTGACGTCACTCCTGTTGACCTTGCAGTTGGCGTCGTTCCAGCCCTCACCGAGGTAGCTGGGTTCGCTGCCCTTGGGCACACCCTTGTACTTGCCACAGATGGTGGCCGAGCCGATGACGACCACGCGGGTGATCGTCGCGGTGTCGTTCCAGTTGCTGTTGATTCCGGCGAGCATGTCGATGTCGTCGACGAGGACGTTGTCGATACGCACGTGGCGGGTGTGCGAGGTGGAGCAGTTGCCGCAGCCGCGGTACAGCTTGCCGGACCCCTTGAGGTAGAAGCCGGAGATGCTGACCGTGCCGTTGCCGTTGTGCTGGAAGGTCTTGTCGCTGCCGTTGCGCGCGCCGCCACCGATGACGTAGGAGGTACCGCCGTTGGTCTGCTTGAAGGTGGCGGCGTCCTCACCGATGTCGTTCCACCACACGTTGCGCAGCGTGCAGGTGCCCTCGCAGTGCACGCCGTCACCTGCGGGCGAACCGAGGATGACGTTCTGCAGCGTGCCACCGTTGGCGATCTTGAACATCGGGTCCTGCGACTCGCCCTGCCCACCGTCACCGATGCAGCAGTAGGTCTTCATCCCGCCGTCGAAGGTGCCGGAGACGCTGACCGTGCCCGAGATGCTCACCGAGCCGGCCGACGACGGCCACGCGCCAGTCGGCGTGCCGGGGTTGCCGGTCGGGCTGGCCGTCGGGCCGCTGGTGGGGCTGGAGGTCGGCCCGGTGGTCGGGGTCGACCCGCCGCTGGAGTACGTCTCGAACTCGGCGATCCGAGGAGTGCCGGACGCGCTGGTGATGACGAAGGAGATTTTCTTCAGCGACGTCGAGGAGAAGTTGATGGTGCTCGGGGCGCTACTGCCGCTGGCCAGGACGGAGCCCGTGTCGTGGTTCTTGAGCTGCCAGCCGGTGATCGAACCGCCGCCCGAGGCCTGCGCGATGACGGCCGAGGACACCGTGGTGGCGCTGCCCCACTTGACCGAGACCGTGCCGGTCGAGCCGCTCGGCGACCAGTAGGTGCTGGCGTTGCCGTCTATGACGTTGCCGTAGCTGGTACCACTGGCCTTGCTGGAGCCGTCGGCGCCGGCACCGAGGCTCAGGTTCGTGGCGGCCGAGGCGTTGGGAACCTGCAGCGCCAGTGCGACGACGGCACCTGCGACCACAGTGGCACCGCCGGCCAGCAACCGTGTGGCGACTTTGCGTTTCATCCGATGTCACCTTTCAGACATAGCAACGTGGTGGTGGAAAGCGCTTTCCGACAACGATAGGGAACGGTCGATGATGAGGCAAGGGTCACACCCGGTCTGTGTATCTATGCTGCGGGGAGTCCGATATAAGCCCGAGGGGCACCGCCTGGGCCAGGGACTCGGCTGGACGCGGGCGCGGACGACAGGCAAGGTGCTCGTGAGCCTTCCTGCGCGGCGAAGCCCGTCAACGGGGCCATGGCACGCGGGTGCCCGCCCAGCGGACACCGCCATCGGTGACGGCACCGCCGAGGGTGTCTCCATCTTCGTCACGGCATGGTCGATGGCGTCCGGGAACATGATCTTGAGCCCGTCGGCCGCCCGGATCAGATGCCGGCTGATGCCATGGGGTCGGTCCTGCCCGTTTGGGGACGGCGAGCAGGATGACCTGTACCCCGTGCACCTGGGCCTCCTCCACGGCCTCGGTGAGATCATCGTCGCCCGGAACGAGGACGAAGACGTCCGCAACTGCGTTGCGTGCGTGCGTCACCAGGTCGAGCCCAATGCGCAGGTCGACACCTTTCTGCTGGCCGTTCCACGCCGAACCGGCCGAGCCGCAGCTTGACGTTGGGCAGATCACCGATGAACTGCTGCGAGCCGTCGGGTACACCGTCTCTCGCAGAGTCGTGCCAGTGCACGCGCAACATCGGCAGCTCCGACAGCGCCTCGGCCTGCTGGACGAGCGCGTCGATCAGTGACTCGTAGTCCACCTGAATCCCGTACCGCAGCGACGTCTCCGTCACCCGGACCGCTGCGGCGCTGAGCGGGTCTGTCAAACGAACGGTGTAACCCGGGTTGTTGAGGGCTACTTGCGGCCTGCGGTCAGGCGTCCTTCGAAGGTCATCTCGAAGGCGTTCAGAGCGGGTTTCCAGCGCATGGTCCATCGCCGGCGGCCCTGCCCGGTCGGGTCGAGGCTCATCACGGCGAGGTACACGCACTTGAGGGCGGCGGCCTCGTGGGGGAAGTGGCCGCGGGCCCGGACCGCTCGGCGGATCCGGGCGTTGACGGACTCGATGGCGTTGGTGGAACAGATCACGGTACGGATCTCGGCGTCGAAGGCCAGGAACGGCACGAACTCCGCCCACGCCTGCTCCCACAACCTGATGATCGCCGGATACCTGCCACCCCACGCCTGTGCGAACTCGGCGAAGCGCTCCCGGGCGGCGGCCTCGGTCGCCGCCGTGTAGACCGGCTTCTACGCCTTCGCGATAGCGTCCCAGTGCTGCCGTCCGGCGTAGCGGAACGACGCCCGCAACAGATGGATCACGCAGGTCTGCACGACCGCCTCGGGCCAGGTCTGCCCGATCGCGTCCGGCAGACCCTTGAGCCCGTCACAGACCACCATGCACGCGTCTGCGACACCCCGGTTCTTCAACTCGGTGAGCACGCCGAGCCAGAACTTGGCGCCCTCACCACCATCACCGGCCCACAGCCCGAGGATGTCCCGGTTGCCATCGACCGTGACGGCCAGGGCCATGTAGATGGGCCGGTTGGCGACCTTCCCGTCGCGGATCTTCACGTGCACCGCGTCGAGGAAGATCACCGGGTAAACCGGGTCGAGGGGCCGGTTCTGCCACTCGGTCATGCCCTCGACGACCTTGTCGGTGATCGTGGAGATCGTCTGCCGGGACACGTCCGCGCCATACACCTGCGCGAGGTGGGCCTGGATCTCCCCCGTCGTCAGCCCCTTGGCCGACAAGGAGATCACCATGTCCTCCACCCCGGACAAGCGGCGCTGGCGCTTACGCACGATCTGCGGCTCGAAGCTGCCGTCACGGTCGCGGGGCACCTCGATCCGCACCGGGCCGACCTCGGTCAGCACGGTCTTGCCCCGCACCCCGTTGCGGGAGTTCCCACCGTTGTTCCCTGCTGGATCGCCCTTGTCATAGCCCAGGTGGTCGGTGATCTCACCGTCGAGAGCGGCTTCCAGAACCCGCTTGGTCAGCTGTTGCAGCAGCCCGCCCTCGCCGGTGAGCTGCAGACCCGCCGCGCGGGCCTGTTCCACCACCTGCGCGACGAGCTGATCGTCGACCCCGTCTCCCACCGGCCGCGCCGGTCCACGCTTCGCCACCTGGCCAGTATCGACCTCGGCGATCACGACATCCGTCATCAGGTGCTGCTCCTTGATCAGGAGTTACACCGTTCGTTTTACAGTCCCGAACTCGGCGACCACCACGGCGCCCACACACTCCTCACCCACTACCACCAGCGCCTCACCGACGCCGGCCTCACCCCGACCCGCCCCGCCGACAACCAGGATCAACAGCGCGGCAGCCCCACGACGTGAGCGCTCCGCAAAGCAGCTTCACGCTGGCGGCGATGACCAGCCCTGGCCCGAGGTAGCTGGCACAGGCCGCGCACCACCATGAGGCCGGCGGCGAGACGGTGTCGGCGTTTCACCGTTAGCAGGTGGGTCAGGGCGAGCATCGCCTGTCGTTCGGGCGCGAGGCGCCGCCATCGGGATCGATGTTGGGTGCGCGTCGCGCTCGGATGCAATCGGCGAGGCGGTTCAGGGTTCGGCTGGACAGCGGGATCCTGGAGGGTAAGGAACGCCAAACTGCAGTGCGCCGACCACACCGGGCATTTCCTGGCCGCCGGCAGGCACAGCGGGCGATGCGCGTCGCGCGCCCGCCACAACTGCCTCAGCCGGCCCCCACCCGCGAACCCGCACCACAGCGGCCGGTCTGCGAATCCGGCGGTTTCGTCGGCTGGTTCACCGCCGGTTCGCCGCCACCGTTACGCCCTACGGGCGCGGCTCCCGCAACGGCTGCCCCGCCGCGTCCCCGGAGCGACGCTGAACGCCGCGTAGCCGCAGCGCAGACCCGAAGCGCGGCGACCGGCTCAGCGAATCGGGATCCTTGCGGCGATCAGGCCGCACAACGCTCGGTCGATGTGGCTAGTCGCGGTTGGCGATGCGTCTTGTGATCAGGTAGCCACGCTGGCATGCTGGCGTGGCATTCCGGCAAACCGGACCGGCGGGCCGCCTTCGTTCGGCAAGACGGAGGCCGAGGTCCAGCAGACCGGGGATGAGGGTGGCAGCGATCTTGCAGGGCCGCCCGAGAGGACCACCAGCGAGTTTTCGACGGGCGGTGATGGGTTGGTACCGAAGTCGGGTGTGCCAGATGGCCCTAACACTCTGCTCAGCGATGCTCGCCGTCGACTTCTGTCTCCGAGTGGTTCAGGTCGACGGATGTCCCGGCAGAGGGTCGCTGAGGCGGTCAACAGCTACCTGTGGGACACCTACGGTACGAAAACCAGCATGGACGCCAACCACGTCGGGAAGCTTGAGCGGGGAGAACACCGCTGGCCCAAGCCCACAACCCGGGAGGCATTCCGGGCGGCGCTGAAGGCCTCGCGGGACGCTGACCTGGGCTTCTACATCACCCGTGGCCAACGCCATACTGACCCCGTCGCGCACCGGATACCCCCTGGCGAAATGCTCATCGCTGGTGATGATCATGCTGGCGAGTCGCTGACCGGCAGGGAGATCACGGACACTGGCGACATGAACCGCCGCGAGTTGCTACGCCTGCTGAGCCTGACTGGTGCGCTGTTGGCCGCACCCGTCCCGGCCAGTCAGCTCGACTGGGCGCGCATCGAATCCTTCAGTGACGGGAACAAGCGACTAGGGCCTGTGTCGAAGTCAGTGGTGGCGCCTGAACTGGTGTGACCGTTCGGCGTGTCGGAGGTCGAGACGCGGCGAGGTCTCCGGTAGATGGTTCAGCGACCAAGCAGAACCGGAAACCGGAGACCTCGTGGACACCTTAGCGGTGACGAGGCGGTTCGACCTGACCGACGTGCAGTGGGCGGTGCTGGAGCCGTTGCTGCCGGTGCCGAAGCGGCCGGGTCGTCCGTCGTCATGGACCAGGCGGCAGTTGATCGACGGGATCCGGTGGCGGATCCGGGTGGGTTCCCCGTGGCGGGACGTGCCACCGCACTACGGCTCCTGGTCGGCGGTGTATGCCCTGTTCCGGCGGTGGCAGCGCAATGGGTCCTGGCAGCAGGTCCTCACCGTGTTGCAGGCCCTCGCCGACGAGGCCGGCAGGATCACCTGGGACGTGTCGGTGGATTCCACCAGCGCTCGGGCCCATCAGCATGCGGCCGGGGCCCGGAAAAGGGGGATCTGCAGGTCGAAACGCCCGGGGGTGTCAGCGTCGAGCCGGACGACCACGCCCTGGGCCGCTCCCGCGGTGGGTTGACCACGAAGCTGCACCTGGCGTGTGAGCAGGGACAGAAGCCGCTGTCGATCGTGGTGACCGCCGGGCAGCGTGGGGACAGCCCGCAGTTCATCCCGGTCCTGGCCGCCATCCGCGTCCCTCGCCTCGGCGTCGGCCGGCCGAGGACCCGACCGGACCGGGTCCTGGCCGACAAGGCGTACACGTCGAAGGCCAATCGGGCCTACCTGCGCCGACGCGGAATCGCCGCGACCATCCCGAGCAAGGCCGACCAGGACGCCCACCGACGGGCCAAGGGATCCAAAGGTGGCCGACCCCCGGCCTTCGACCCGGTGATCTACCAGCAGCGCCATGCTGTGGAGTGCGGCATCAACCGGCTCAAACGCCACCGGGCCGTCGCCACCCGCTTCGACAAGCTGGCCGTCCGCTACCAGGCCACGGTGCAGATCGCCGCCATCAGCGAGTGGCTGTGACGGACTTCGACACAGGCCCTAGACCCAGCAACCCTCGACGAGTACGAACGGCTGAACGCCCAGCTGTGGGCGGCCTTCGGCGTAGCCGAGTCCAAGGCGGCAGTATCACCGCTGGTCAACCGTCAGCTGACGACGCTCACGGCCAACCTGCGCCGCTCCCACACGACACCCGTGCACCGCAGGCTCTGCGGGGTCACCGCGGACCTGCTCCAGCTCGCCGGCGAAGTCGCCTTCGACACGAACGCGTACAGCGAGGCCGCGCACTGCTACACCCTGGCTGCGACCGCTGCCCGAGAAGCCGCCGCCTACGACCTCTGGGCGTGCGCGATGATCCGTCACGCCTTCATCAGCGTCTACGAGCGCGACTTCCGGCACGCCGCACCGATGCTGGACGTTGCCGCCGGCCTGGCCCAGAACGGGGACAGCGCTCTGTCGACCCGGCACTGGGCACGAACTGTGCAGGCGCAGGCTCTCGCGGGCCTTGGTGACCTCGGCGGATGCCGGCGGGCGCTCGACCAAGCCGAAGAGGTCAACCGTCTGCCTGGCCGGGTGCACAACGGCGGATGGTTGCGTTTCGACGGCTCCCGGCTCCCCGAGGAACGCGGAGCCTGCTACGTCGAGTTGAGGCGCCCAGACCTGGCCGAACCGGTGCTGACCGGCGCCCTGTCACAGAGCCTCTCCACGCGACGACGCGGAACCGTTCTGACGGACCTCGCCTTGGTCGGAGCTCACCGTAGCGACGTACACCAGATCGTGCTCTACGGTAGCGCCGCTCTCGATACTGCCCGCCAGAGCGGCTCGGGCGTGGTCGGCGTCAAACTGAACCGACTACACCACCACTTGCAGCCGTTCCTTGCTGACACTCACGTGCGGCATCTCAACAGCCAGATCAATGCCCTGACAAGGGCAGGGGACTGACCGGACCAGAGGGGGGGGCCATGGTGCAGGTCGAAGAACCGGGGCGCGTGTTCCGCGAGGCATGGATCGCGGGAGTCCGTAGACACTATCCCGGCGAACCGAAAGCGGGCTACGTCACGCCCTGGGAGGATACGCCCGAATGGGAACGGCTGAGCGCTGCCGCAGTGTATGAGCAGGTCCAGCAGTTCATCGAGGTAGCCGATGGTGCAACCGCGAAGCTGACCCGTGAACAGAAAGGGCGCTTCGTCGCCCTGTGCTGGATCGCGCAGATCTTCAAACACTTCCCGAACCCGAAGGCCTCCTACGTGGCCGACTGGTCGGACCTGCCGGCGTGGCAGCAGGAGACCGACTCGGACATCTTCGAACACATCGAGCAGACGCTGATCTCGACGCGCTAAGCGGATATTCAGCCGACAACGCCAGGTTTCACGCCACCCTCAGGGCCGTCCGGCTCCCCTAAGCCGCCGCGACGTGCGCGGGACGGGCGCTGCGCCGGCCGGCATGACTGCGTTTGCGAGCGTTGTCACTCATACCGGCCGCAGCGACCTCGGCGCGCCCGGGGAAGACCGGGCGCGCCGAAGACAGCAGCTCAGCGGCGCAGCACGCCTCAACGGCACTGTGGACGGCTGCGCCCGGGTGGTTGCGATCCTCGCCCGGCGCGGTGGGCCGGGCGCAGCCTCGCTGCCGACCACGTCCTGGACGTCGCCGACGACCCGCGATCCTCGCCCGGCGCGGTGGCCGGGCGCAGCATGCACCGTCGTCCATTTCTGCAGATGGCGCTACTCCCGTTGCGATCCTCGCCCGGCGCTGTGGCCGGGCGCAGCCTGTCGGTGCCGGCTACTGTAGCCCGCACATCAGTACGTTGCGATCCTCGCCCGGCGCGGTGGCCGGGCGCAGCAGGAAGTCCCGGCCCAGGTCCAAGGCGCCGCCCCAGTTGCGATCCTCGCCCGGCGCAGTGGCCGGGCGCAGCTAGCGGACGCGGTCGACCCACAGGCCGCTCCCGCCCGTGTTGCGATCCTCGCCCGGCGCAGTGGCCGGGCGCGCCCGGACCGCCGACCTGGTCGCCCTGGCCCGGCGTGTTGCGATCCTCGCCCGGCGCAGTGGCCGGGCGCGCCCGGACCGCCGACCTGGTCGCCCTGGCCCGGCGTGTTGCGATCCTCGCCCGGCGCAGTGGCCGGGCGCAGCGTCCGGGCTGTTCGGGTCCACCGGCGCCGGCAGGTACAGGTTGCGATCCTCGCCCGGCGCAGTGGCCGGGCGCAGCGGCTCGCGACCTGGGGATATGCGTGATTATCGCTGACTCCATCCCCTGCCTTGAGACCGTTTTACTCCTTCTGGGCATGTTTCGCGGTTAGGAACCCCCCAGGGATTTCGTGCTCACCGGGGGTTCCTAGATCACCAACTGGCCTGCGTGGATCGATGGTACGGGCAGGGCCCAGGTATTCAACACCTGTTGATCACGGCCGGCGGCCGATCACCCTTTACGCGGCCTCCGCTTCCTTTGGATGGTTACGGCGGGGAACGAGTTTGATGGTTGCCTCGGCGGTGCTCTTCTTCACCTCGGCAAGGACGGAAGTGTAGGTGTCGGCGGTCAGTTTGTAGGAGCAGGTCGTTGTCACTCAGCTGGTCGGAGGGTCTGGCCCGCGCGGTGCCGCCTGCATCCGCGTTGACGACTCCGCACTCATGCCCGCACAACACGCCAACGCGATCAACACCAGCGGAGCGGGCGACACCTTCCTCGGCACTCTCGCCGCGCGGCTGGCTCTCCAGCGTCCGCTCTCCCACGCAGTCCCCGACGGCGTTGCCGCCGCGACAACCCTCGGGAGAAGCGGCGTACAGCGGTAGTGACAACGCGAGGCGCCCCGGAGCTGTCCGAAGTGGCGGGTGCGGGCTTGATGGGGCGGTTCTGTGTCGAAATTCAGTGTCGAGGATGTTCGACATCATGCCGGTTGGCGTTGAGTGGGGATGTCCGCAGCGAGTGTGGTCATGGTCGGTGAGCTGCGTGCCGGCCACGGGCCAGGGACCGAGGGTGAGGGGGCATGCCGAGGGTGAGGGGCCCGCCGTCCAGATCATCCCGCAAATCATTTTCATGATCGCTTCACCGAAGGACAGGCACGGACGCGGAGACCCCTTACCTCCGCACCCGGCGCTAACCAGCGCCGCTGACCGCACAGGCTGAAGGAGAAGTCGTGACTATCACCGTAGACCAGTTGACCAGGACCGCCGCCGACCCCCGGACCCTCGTCGACCCCGAGACGTTCGGCAAGCTGGTCGACTACTTCGCCGCCGACCAGCACGTCACCCAGACCTACGCGGAGCGGGCCGTCGAGCAGTTCTGCGTGTTCCTGAAGGCGCACGCCGAGAACGTCGACAACCCGGAGTTCGGGATGCCGCTGCCGGACGGGACGATCGGCCGTGTCGTGCCGACCCTCCCGGTCGACGCGGTGTGGCACTCCGTGTTGCAGCACACCGTGCCGTACGCCGCCGCGTGCGAGCAGATCGCCGGGGGCTTCGTGCACCACATCCCCGTCCTCACCGAGGGGATGATGGACGGGACCGCCGTCACGTTCACGCTGGCGGCGCTCCACCAGACCGGCTACCGGGTGGACATGGAGTTCTGGGCCGGCGAGGCGGAGTCGTGCTGCCCGCCCAACCCGGGCAACTGACGGAGGAAACTTGTGCGACGTGACTGGACCACCCTGCCCGAGGCTGTGACGGCGCGGATCGCCGAGCGAGTCGGCGGCATCGTCGACGTGGACCCGGCTTCGAACGGCAACCACGCGGAGATCGCGTCGACCGTCACCGGCTCGGCGGGCAGGGTCTTCGTCAAGGCGGCTTCGGGTGACCTGGGCGTCCGGTCGCTTCGCTTCGAGCTGGCGGCAACCAGCGCGATCACCGGGTACCCGCCTGACGTGCTGTGGCACTTCGAGTGCGGCGGCTGGTTGGTGGTGGGAGTCGAGCACCTGGACGGCTCCCACCCCGACCTGTCGCCCGGCAGCGCCGATCTGGACCTGCTGGCCTCCGCACTGAAGGGCCTTCAGGAAACGCCTGCCCCCGACGGCCGCTGGTTCACGCCGGCCAACCGGCTCGGTTTCGCCCATCCGGCGATGGAGGGCGGGATGCTCGTTCACTCCGACCTCAACCCCGCCAACCTGATCGTGACGACACGCGGGCTGCGCATCGTCGACTGGGCCTGGGCCACCAGATCGGCCCCGTGGGTCGAACTGGCGCTGCTCGTGCAGTGGCTCATCGGCAGCGGCCACACCCCGGGCCAGGCCGAGGAGTGGCTGGCCCAGTTCCCCGCCTGGACGGCAACCGACCGCGAGGTCCTGGACGATTTCGCCGACCGAAGCGCCTCGAAGTGGTCGACCAAGTCCCGCGAGAACGGCCAGGGATGGGTACACGATCTCGCGGCCTGGACCACCGAGTGGGCGACCCACCGAAGCCGCGCTTCCCCACCGCACTGCTCGCTGCCCGAAAATCCCCGGCCTCGGCCCTGAGCCTCGATCCACCGATGAAGGCTGGGTTGGCGAGACCCCGTAGACAGAAGGTGCCCCTTGAGCTGGAAGGATAGGAGTTCTCACGCTTCTATCGTTCGGCTCGAAAGGGCACCTCGCAGGTGAGATTACGCCATGACGCGCCGGTGGTGCGCGCGACGTTTGATGATCCGAATCTGGTGTCGTGTGCCGGGCTGGTGCCGGTGATGCGGCTGGCCGAGCGGGCCGGTCTGCATGACGCGGTCACCGACCGGTTGAGCCTGCCGACGGACAAGGGCGCGAACCCGGCCGGGAAGGTCGCCACGATCATCGCGGGGATGCTCGCCGGTGCGGACAGCATCGACGACCTCGACGTGACCCGGCACGGCGGCATGCGGTCGCTGTTCACCAGCGTGTACGCGCCCTCGACACTCGGCTCGTTCCTGCGCACGTTCACCCATGGGCATGTGCGGCAGTTGCAGGCCGCCGCCCGAGACACGTTGATCGGCCTGGCTCGGCGGGCACCACTGCTGGCCGGCGCCGACACGCTGTGTTTTGTGGACATCGATTCGATGCTGCGGCGGGTGTTCGGCAAGCGCAAGCAGGGCATCGGGTTCGGCCACGCCAAGGTCGGCGGCTACAACGTCTGGCTGCGCGGCTACAACCCTGTGGTGGCGACGTTGTCCACGCCGTTGTCGGTGCCGGTGATCGCCGCCACCCGACTGCGCGCCGGTAACGCCGGCTCGGCCCGCGGTGCGGCCAGCATGATCGCCGAGGCGATCACCACGGCCCGCTCGTGCGGCGCAACGGGGGAGATCGTGGTGCGCGCCGACTCGGCGTTCTACGCCAAGACCGTCATCGCCGCCTGCCGCCGCCGCAAGGTGCGGTTCTCACTCACCACCCGGATCGACGCGAAGATCCGCACCGCCTGCGAGAGCATCACGGACGCCCAGTGGATCGACATCAAGTATCCGCAGGCCGTCTGGGACGACGACGCCGGAAGGTGGATCTCCGACGCGCAGATCGCCGAGACCGAGTACACCGCGTTCGCCGGCACCCGCCACCAGATCACCGCCCGGCTGATCGTGCGCCGCGTCCGCCGCGACGACCCCGCCCAGGCCCCGGGCCAGGAAGAACTGCTGCCCACCTACCGGTATCACGCGGTGTTCACCGACAGCCCCTACACGCTCGTGCAGGCCGAAGCCCAGCACCGCCAACACGCGATCATCGAGCAGGTCAACGCCGACCTGATCGCCGGACCCCTCGCGCACCTGCCCTCGGGCCGGTTCAGCGCGAACGACACCTGGCTGACCTGCGCCGGCATCGCCCACAACCTCACCCGCGCCGCCGGACACCTCGCCGCCGGCGCCTGGGCGACCGCCCGCCCGGCCACCATCCGCACCCGGATCATCAACGTCGCCGCCCGCCTCGCCCACCGGGCCCGCACCATCATCGTGCACCTACCCGAGCACTGGCCCTGGCAAGCAGCGCTCGACAACCTCTACACCGCCGTCGGGCCGGCACCCGGCTGACCACGACCCACCAGCCGGAACCAGGCGGCCCGACCACAGGCCACAACCCCCGCTACCCGCCCCGAACCACCCAACCGGAGCAAGCCGATCACGTAATCGGCGGCTCCCACACACCCTGCCGAATCACCAATCACAAAAAGATCAATTGGCCATCAGCGGCAACCGCATCGGTGGATCGAGGCGCTGAGGAGAGCGACGACTACGCCTACGTATACACGAAGCCGTTCGGCACGTCACCGCGCCGGCCCCACCGGGTATACGAACCGGCCCGCCCTGGATCTGGATGTAGCGATCCGAGCCGCGAGCGCGGAAGGAACCAGGAGACCCGCCCACGACCACATCGACCTGCACGGATTAATCTGGCGGGGCTGCACTAACACGTCAACCCCGCGAATGATCGAGGCTAGCCGCATCCCGATCACCACATGGCCTCCGGCGAGTTGGGCGTGGATGCACGCTCTGAGCTCTGTTGACCTGATGCCGGCGGCACTCCGTTGGAGTTTGGCACAGTGACACCTACTGAACCGAGAAAAGCAATTCTTGCGGTGACGGTCTGCATAGTTTTCACTGTTCGAGGTTCGATCGGTCTGCTTGCATGGACGGCGATGAAGGGGTTGCTTGTGGATCCGCAGCGGCTCAGGGATATGAAGCGGGCGCTGGGGCAGACGTTGGCCAGATGGCGCCGGGCGCGCGGGTTGACGCAGCACGATGTGGCCCGGCAGGTGTACAGCACACGCAGCACTGTTGCGAACGTCGAGTGCGGGCGGCAGGTGGTGGACCGGGTCTTCTGGGCACAGTGTGAATCGCTTCTGCACGCGGGCGGCGAGTTGATCGCGGGCTACGACGACTACCGGTCGTTGGAGGCACAGCATCGGCAGGAGCAGGCCGAGGCGGCGCGTCGGGCCCGATGGGCGGCGGTACTCGACTCCGAGATGATCGCTGCGGTCGGGTCGCCCGAGTGGTCCCGGGACCGCGGGCGGTTGCCGCCGATGGGCGACGTCGGTTCTGTGACCTCCGCAGATCCGTCGGCCGTGTCTGTCCCGGCTCCGCATGCGGCGGGTTTTCCGGCCGTCCGGCCTGAGGCTGTCGTCGAGGCTGCGATCCAGGGGGTGCTCGTTGGTGGCTTGCGCGGCGGCGACAAGGCGTCCCAGGCTGGTGATACCGCTAGACGTTCGTTCGGTGGAACGGGCGGCGACAGCGATGGGATGGAGGGCGACATGCTGCGTCGTGTTCTTCTTCAGCAGGCGATCACCGCCCTTGCTGCGGGGGTGAGTGGGTCGGCCCTGGACGTGATCCGGACCGGGCTTGCCTCGTCGATGTCTGGACAGGAGGCGGGAGATGTCGACGTGGCGGAGTGGGAGGAGGTCGGCGAGGAGTACGGGCGCGCTTTCTACACGTTGCCGCCGACGTCACTCATGCTGCATCTGGCCGGTGACCTGGCAGATCTTCAGCAGACGCTGGCGGGTAGCCGTGGCAGCCGTCGGGCAGATTTGTCCCGGGTCGGGGCTCAGCTCGCGGCGGTCATGGCCATGTCATTGGCGAAGACCGGCCAGTTCCAGACGGCGCGCAGGTGGTGGCGTACCTGTCGTAAGGCTGCTGACACCTCCGGGGATCCGGCGACCCGGGTGTGGGTGCGTGGCCAGGCCGCCGTCCATGCCCTCTACGACCGGAGCTCGTCACGCACGACGGCGGTCAAGCGCGCAGATGAGGCCTTGGCCATCAGTGGCGGGCGAGCCTATCCGGGCACCGCTGAGGCGCTCTGCGCGAGTGCGCAAGCCTGTGCTTTGGTGGGCGACGCAACCCGTGCACAGTTCTACACGAGCACGCTGACCGACGTGTTCGGCAAGCTGACCGGTGGTGTCACCGCAGATACCGGAAGCATCTACCAGTGGCCGCAGCGGCGTCTGTGGCACGCCCTCAGCTACGTCCACAGCCACCTCGGACAGACCAAGGATGCGCTGCGGGCGCAACAGCAAGCCTTGGCCCTCATGCCCGACTGGGCCCCGGCTGCTCGCGCCCAGGTTCACCTGCACACGGCGATGTGCCTGATCAGGGACGGCCACCTTGACGACGGCGCGAGCCACGCGGAGCAGGCCATCACTGCCTTGCCGCAGTCACGCCGGACCGCGCTCGTCGTCCGCCTCGGACACGTGGTACTCGACGCGGTTCCCGAACAGCAACGGCGTCGGTCATCGGTCGCCGGGCTTCGCGAGATCCTGACCGCTTCTGCCTCACCGGACGTCGCATGACCGGCTTCAACGGCATCCATCTACGCCGTCACGAAGGATATGACGCCGGCTCGACCATCACTGCCATCGCCGACCTGTACGAAATGGTGTACGCGGAACCTCCCTACGACGGCGGCCCACTGTTCACGCGGCAACGATTCCTGCAACGCACGAACCGCCAAGTGCAGAGCCCCGGGTTCTCGCTCATCACCGCGGACGCCGATCGCGTCCTGGTGGGCTTCGCCTTTGGCCTGCCGTTCAGGGAGGGAAGCTGGTGGGCTGGCACCAGCACGCCGCAACCGCCAGCCGAGCTGGTCGCTTCAGCAAAGTTCGCCGTGATCGAACTGGTCGTCCACCCGGCCCGACGGGGCCGGGGACTTGGTCGTGCTCTTCTCGCCGCGTTGCTGGACCGGCGGCCCGAACACTATGCCATCCTGCTGGCCGAACCCACTGCACCAGCCCGTCAGATCTACGGCCGGTGGGGCTGGCAGCAGGTTGCTGACGTGCAACCAGCCCCTGACGCACCCCGACTCCATGCCCTCATGCGCCCTCTCAAACCCGACGTCTAGTGCGTTGTCCACGAACGTTTTCCGAGTCGGTGACACGCCGGGCGGCGTGCGTTCGGATGAGGTGGTGAGGGCTCACTCTCACTGGGCGTTGGGCGCGCACCGGGTCCAGCGTGTCGAGGATGGCGGAGACGACCTCGTCCGGGTTCCGGCCCTGGCAGTCGATCCGCGCCTGGTGCCACGACTGGTGCCTCAGAAAGTCAAACGCCTGCGCGTAGAACCGCAACTCGCGCTCGGGGGTGCCGGTGGCCTCCAGCCGGCTCAGGCGGGGCCGCGCGGCGAGGCGGGTGGCGATGACCTGCGGGTCGTCGACCAGGTAGATCGAGATGCCGGGTTGCAGGACGTGCCGGTTGTAGCTCCAGATTTCGCGCAGGTCGACCGCGTCGACCCGCTGCAGCACCAGCGACAACTGCACGTATCGGTCGCTTACCACGATCATGCCGGCGTCGAGCGCGGGGATGATCTCGTCCGCGACGTGCATGGAGTGGTCGGCGGCGATCGCGAGCGCGAGGGCTCGCCCGTGGACGACCCCTTCGGCCTCGCGCAGCAGCTCACCCAGGCTGGTCCGGGTCGGCTCGGTCGTCAGGTGAACGGGCTGAGCGGCGCGGTGACGTAGCCGCTTGGCCAGCAGACCCGCGACGGTGGTCTTGCCGACGCCGTTGGGCCCCTCGATCACGACGAACATGGCGGGTCAGGCCTTGACCTGTTGGATCGGGATCAGCGGCAGCCGGGCGGCCTCGGGTGGGCTGCGCGGTGTCCGGCGCGCCGATCCGCTCGCCGGCGGCGACGACGGCGGCCGGGCAGCCCTTGCCGCACGAGCTGTTCAAGCCGCACGTCGTGGAGTTGGTACCGGCCGAGGGCGTCGGTGACCTCGGCGTCGAGGATGTTGCCGACCAGGATCTCGCGGTCGGCATGTCGGGACTGCGGTGTCCTGGCGGCGAAGACCAGGTAGGGGCAGACGGCGGTGTCGTCGTTGGCGAAGACGTAGATGAGGGTGCCGGCGTCGCAGCCGGCCAGCGGCCGATCGTCGTTCGGAAACCGGATCGGCACCAGCTCGACGTCGTCGGCCAGCGGCGCGGTGGCGGCGGTGATCGCCCGCATCGTCTGCAAGTCATTGACGTCGACTGGAACGCGACTCGGCGACCACCTCCCAAACGCGGATTATATGTCGGATCTCCACGTCGAAGCTGTTCGACATCCGCCACCCCAGCAAAAACTGATGCCCGGCGGCATCGATTGCTGCCCGCTTCGCCCCCGCACTCGGAATTCCGTCCCGCTGATCTGCGGGACGCGGTGGCCTCTTCGTTCACCCCGTCCACATAACTTGAGACGTGACCGGGTTCGCTGGTCACTGTTCTCGAAAGACGACGGCACCCGGTCGCGCGGCCCTGCTTAGTTAACAGCGGGCGGGTCCGCGTCGGAGATTCGCGTCGAAGGTTTCCGACATGCGTCGGCGCGGGTCTAATGGCCTGAGGAAAAAGCCGGTAAGGAGAAGGCTAACCAATAGACGCCGACGACACCAGCGAATGGCTTCAACAGTGCATAAGCAGGAGCAAGAGGTGCTGCCGAGGCCCGATCACCCAGATGTAGTCAGGCCGATCATCCGCGTCAGGAGGCCATGTGCCATGAGATTGCGTTTCGCGACCTACAACCTGCTCGACCTGTCCCTTGCTCCTGAGAGCGCCCAGGAGGGTGAGCGGCAGCGGCAGGTGATCCAGACCATCCGTGCGATCAAACCCGACGTCATCGCGGTGCAGGAGTTGAAGTGCCCGCCCGGTCGTGCTGGTCGGTTGGTGGCGGAGGTGGGGGAGCGGACCGGTCTGACCGCGACGGTGCAGGAGTCCGCCGGCCGGGCGGTCCACGCGGTCGCGGTCGGTGATCACACCCTGCACGTGGCGCTGCTCTGGCGTCCCGGTCTCACCCCGCTGCCGGAGACGTTCCGCACTTACAGCCCCGCCGTGCACCACCATGGTGGGTGGCGTGGCGTCGGCTACGGATCCCTGGTCCGCCTCGGGTTTGCGGTGGCGGGTCGGGCGATGACGTTCGCGTCGTACCACGCGCCGGCGTTCGGTCGGCATCGTCGTCTGGACCAGGCCGAGACCACCCTGGCGGCCGTGACCGCGTCGGCGGGGCCGGTGCTGGTCGGATCCGATTTCAACGCGGTCGGGGCGGCCCGGGTGAACGGTGATTTCTACGATCCTGACCCGTACACCGGGCACCTGTGGTGGCCGGATCTGGTGCACCAGTGCCACGAGCCCACCCACCCGGGGACCAATCATCGGGCGGATCGGCGGCCGGCGGCGGTGTGGGAGGCCGGTGGCCTGTACGACGTGGCCGCCCACACCCGCCGTCCGTGGCAGGCGACGACCGGGCATTGGCCGTCGTGTCCGTACAGCGTTCGGGGTATCGCCCGTCGGATCGACATGGTGCACGCGACCGCACCGGTGTTGCGGGCGGTGTCGGGGGTTGCGGTGGTCGACACCCCGGTCAGCCGGGCGGCGAGTGATCACCTGCCGGTGGTCGTGGACCTCGACCCGGCAGCACTACCGGCCCCCACCGCCGTCGGTGGGTCATGACGCGCCTGGAGGAGAGCGGCCACCCCACCGACCGGTTCACCGCCGCCTCCCGCACCGTCCGCGCCCACGCCGACAGCGGCGTCTGTCCCACCTGCCCGGCCGACGGCCCCTGCCCGCAGCAGACCTGGGCGGTCCGTCAACTTGCCGACCACCCGGGTGGCCGTCTCCTGCTCCACCAGCTCGGCATCCCCTCTGACGAGTCCGTTTCGATCCAGGAAGGTCCGCTGCGGTGACCACTCGCTCCGCCGCCCGCTCGCACGTGCCCCGCCACGCCCCGCCCACTACCGCACCCGTGTGTCTCCAGGCGCGGGGTGGTGACGGGCACCGGTTCGCCGACGAGTTCCACCTCCTCGCTCACGACGACACCGGTCAGCCGCGGCTGCCCCGGCCGGTGGCGGCGTACGGGTTGGCCGCCGCGCTGCTCGCCGAGTTGCACGTCAGCGGGCGGATCACGGTCGACCGGGGGCAGGTCCAGGTGCGCGACCGCCACCGGCCGGCGGACGCAGTGCAGGGTGTGCTGCTGGACCGCATCGCTGCCGTGAAACCGGAGTCGACGCGGGTGTGGCTGGCATTCTTCGGCGAGTCGGCGCATGACCGGGTCGCGCACCGGATGTGCCAGACCGGACTGCTGACGTCGCACTCCGGCAGCCGGTGGCGGCCTTGGGCCAAGCGTGGCGGCTACCGGCCCGCTGACCGGTTTGATGCGGCGTGGCCGTGGACGAGGTTGTCCCAGCAGCTACGTGACCGCGCTCCGTTGGGTGACAGTGACCGGATCCTGGCCGGTTTGGTCCTGCACACCCACCTGGACACCGCGCTCCTGGCCGGCGCCTCACTGCGCGCCCGCGTGTACCTGCGGGAGGTCGTCGAGGATGTGCAACCGCCGGTGCACGAGTTGTTCGCGGCCCTCGCCGCCCTGGTCACCACCAGTGTGTCGCCGCTGGGTGAACCCGTGCCGGGAGCCCTCCGATGACCATCACTGCTCGGGTGACCGTCCGCCGGGCCACGCCCGACGATGTCGACGCCCTCGCCGAGGTTCTCGCGGAGGCGTTCCACGACAGTGCGGTCGCCGGGTGGCTGATCCCCGACCCGACCGACCGCCCCACCATCTACCACCGCTACTTCACCACCGTCCTGGCCCACGGCCTGGAGCACGGGCACGTCGACACGGTCGCCGACCGCACCGCCGTGGCGGTCTGGTACCCCCGCCTGCACCCACCACCCCCACCCGCTCCCACGCATCAGGCGGCGCTCGCGGAGGTCACTGGTCGGTACGGGCCGTTGTTCGCGTTGATGGAGGCGCTGTTCGAGGTCGGTCACCCCGACACGCCGCACCACCACCTCGCCCACCTCGCCGTCCGTCCCGCCCGGCAGGGCCGTGGCCTCGGCACCGCCCTCCTGGACCACCACCACCGGCGTCTCGACGCGCAGGGTGTGGCCGCCTACGTGGCGACCACCAACCCACGCGCCACCCTCTACCAGCGGCTCGGCTACCACACCTGCCCGCCCATGACCCTGCCCGACGGCCCCACCGTCTGGCGCATGTGGCGTCCCGGGCCGGCCGGGCTTCCCGCCGCGTTCCCGAGCACCGTCTCCCCACCTGTCGACTGCTTCAGTGAGGACCCCATCCGATGACCGTGCCCGTAACCCACCACATCCGACGGGCCCTGCCCGGTGACGTGGCAGCGGTCGCGGCGATGCTCACCGCCGCCGCCGTCCACGACCCCCTCGCCCGGTGGCTGCTCCCCGGTGACGCCACACCCCGCGACCGCTACGACCAGCTCCACCCACTGTTCACCGCTGACATCACCCACGCCGTCGAGTACGGGGACGTGGACGTGCTCGACGACGTGACCGGCGTCGCCGTCTGGCACCACCACGCCCAACCCGACACCACCCCACCCCTACGGCACCGCTTCGGCCCCGACACCGGACGCGCGGCCGTCCGCTACGCGCAACTCCAGACGACCGTCGACAGCTACCGGTCCGCGGCACCCCACCACTGGCTCACCCACCTGTGGATCCACCCCAGCCTGCGCGGGCTCGGTGCCGGCCGGCAGTTACTCGACCACCGCCACCAGGTCGCCGACGACGAGGGGCTGCCGGTCGACACGGTCGTCACCACCACCGCCCTGCGGGACCACCTCACCGCGTGCGGCTACCACCCCGACCTGCCCCTACGCCTGCCCGCCGGGCCCGCGCTGTGGCCGCTGCGCCGCACCGGCCGCCCGCTGCCTGCCCACCCGGCGCCTGCCGGCTGACCGCGCTCCAACGTCGGCAACGACCAGGTCGCCTCACCCCTGCCGTCACCGACCGGGTGGGCCCTTCGAGACATCGAGCCCGACTGTTCACCGAGTTGAGGACCATGACCCTGCCTTACATCCGCGTGCGGCCCACCGGCCGCCGCCCTCTCGCTCTCCAGACCCCCGTCACCGCGTTCCGGAACCCGGACACCGGACACCGGCTGCAGGTGGCATCCACCTTCCACTTCGGAGAACCCGGCTACTACCAGGTGCTCCTGGACGACATCACCGCCCACGAACGCGACGGCTGGCGGGTGCAGCACGAAGGCTCCCAGCACATCACCCCCGCCGACACCCCGACCGCCGACGACCAGACCGTCCTCAACGAGCTTCACGCCAGCCGTGACCTCGACACCCGGCGCATGAGCGTGCTCGGCTGGGTCTCCCAACATTCCGTCCTGCACCGGCCCACCTGGCGCACCGTCGACATGGCCGACCTCGACATCATCCGCGCCGTCGGCCACGACACCATGCGCGCCCACCTCACCACCACCCGGAAACGCCTCGACTGGCCCGACACCCAACCCTGGCAGCACTGCCGCTTCCACGCACTCCTCGCCCTCGGCCTGCGCCACATCGCCCGAGCCGCCGCCCACGGGAACGACCCCCACGGCCGCCGCCCCCATCCTGACCCGCGGAAAGAGGCGCTGGACCGGGTGTTGCTCGACGCCCGCACCGCGCTCGCCGTGAACACCGCCACCACCACCGACGGGAACGTGGTGATGGTGTGGGGTGCCGCGCACCTGCCCGGCATCGCCGCCGAACTCGTCGGCCACGGCTACCGCACTGACCCCGCCGACACCCGCTGGCACACCGTCGGCCTCCTCCCCCCGGTCACGGCCTCGACCCTCCGCTACCTCCTGCGCAGACCCCCCGCACCCCACCCGGCCTTCCACACCACCAGCACCGTCGCGGTGGCGGAGGTCTCGTCGTGAACCGCATCCCGAAGACCGCGCTTCTGCTCGGCGGCCCGGTTCTGTTCGTGGCCGGGTGCTTCGGCCTGGCCCCCTACTACACGACCATCGCCGTGTGGGAACTCCGTTCCATCCTCCCGGTCGCGCTCGCCGTCACCGTCGGCGTGGCCATCGCCGCCGGTCTCGGCAGCCTCGGCGCCCGCCTCGACGAGTACGACAACCGGCCGATGATCGGCCTCGGCCTCGCCGGCTGCCTGATCGGCGCCACCGTCGCGATCGGCTGGATCACCCACACCCAGTACCAGCAGGACCGGACCCTCACCACGACCCTGACCGTCACCACCGACCCGGTGCCGGATCTCGCCGACCGGACCCCGTTCCAGGTCGCCCAGGCACAGGCCCGATCCGCCCTACCGGACGGGGGTGACATCGTCAGCGACGCCCACCTACCCGACCAGGACCGCCACGCCAGCCTCATCACCCGCCGGGGCATGCTCGCCGGCTACGCCACCGTCCTCACCACCCCCACCACCGGCGACGGACACGGCCCCGCCGAGCGGTGCGAGTTCGACCCCGACCGGGCCGACGCCCGCGCCGGCGGACTGTTCGGCCACAACCTCGGCCGCCAAATCTCCACCCACCAACGGTGGGTCCGCTTCACCGCCGACGACATCTACGCCTACTGCGACCACAACCGGCCCGTCGTCGTCGTGCCGCTGAAACGGCAGACCGGGATCCTCGTCGTCACCGAGAAACCCGCCGGGGTCGCCCTCTACGACGGGAGCACCGGGGAGCTGACCATCACCACCGACACCACCGGAGTACCCGGCCCGTCGTACCCGCTAAGCCTTGCCGCACAGCAACGCGACGCCACCACCGCCACCGGAACCTTCACCGACTGGCTGTTCCGCCGCACCGGATGGGAACTCCCCGACGACGACGTCAACTCCGCCAACACCGCCGAATACACCCTCACCACCACCGGCAGCGGTCGGCCGACCTACGTCACCCCGATGACCGCACGCGGATCCGCCACCGCCATCTCCGCCATCACCACCATCCCCGCCCGACACCCCGGCCTCCGCCTCGCGCCGCTGACCGTGCACCGCCTCGACCCCGCCTGGGTGTCACCCACCGCCATCGCCGACCGGATCCGCGCCGACTACCAGGACCTCCCCAACTGGCACACCATCACCATCTACGAAGTCATCCCCACCGGCCGCGACCGGTGGACCGCCACCCTCGGCACCGGACAAACCATCCTCTACCACGCCACCGGGACCGGCACCCTCACCGGCGACACACCCACCTGCCTCCACCGGAACGACGGCAGCATCCTGCGCTGCGGCAGCACCGCCAACACCCACGGCAACGGCCCCGGCCTCCACTACGGGCCGGGCGGCACCCCACACCCAGGCGAGGAACGGCTTACCCCGTCACCCGCCCCGAACGATAAGGACCTCACCCGCATGACCGACCAGCAACTCGCCGGCCTACACCGCCGCATCGCCGAAGAAACCGCCTGCCGCCTCCAACACACCTGCCACCGATAAGCGACCGCGGTCACCCCGCCGTCCTGCCGCAGTACACCGTCAAGCGCAGCTCAGCCGGCCCTCATGCCCTGAGCTGCCAGGACATCCCGAGTCCTCGCCCCCGTCTCCGGCTCGACGTCGGGAATCTCTTGAGGTAGGCCCAGCGGCAGGTGCCGCCTCGGGGCGCCGCTGCTCAAAGCTTGAGGTAGCGCGTAATTTACCCGCCACGAACCTACCGGCCGATTATGCACATAACGTTATTTCCGGGCAGGAGGAGCGCTAGGCTTCGGTCGGGTGTTGACATGTCCTTGCGCTGGAAACCAGCACAGGATTGCCCTGCGGGCCGGTCGGGGTAGCGACCGGCCCGCAGCCTCGAAAGGGGTGATCAGGCCTGCCACGGCTGCGAAGATCACCAACAGCGTGGCCATGGGCCGTTCGAGATGCAGCGGTCCTGCCTCAGTAGTCACGCGGCCAGTGCTGCGTGCCCCGCGACGAAGACCACGGCACCGGCCGCGTCGAGCAGCCGGTGCGCCCAGCTCGTGGTCTCCGGGGTGCCCGGGGGCGTGCCCAAGCGGGTACCCCCGCATCGGGTCCATCCGCCACACGCCGGAGGCGACCAGGGCGAGACCGAAGCGGGCAGGCCGGCCGCCGACACGGTGACGAGCAGGCCGTTGACCACGAAGCTGCTGGTCTGCACCCAGCCCCGCCGGCCGAGCGCCGTGGCACTCACCGGATGCTGGCGGGCGTCGTAGCCGGGGCGGGTGGCGCCGTCGACGAGGAAGACGAGGACGAAGAGGGCACTGCCCGCGATGCCGGCACCGAGCGTTTAGGTCATCCCGTCAACATAGCCGGTGGTGGAAACCCCGACCGGGTGCTCAGGTGACCGGCGCGGTGGCCGGCGGTGGCACGGCCGGGGTCGGTGCGGTCGACCGGTGGGCCGCCGGCGCCGGCTGGGGGCGTGGGGAGAGCACCCGTGCGGTCGCCCGGAGCCCGAGCAGTGCCTCGATGGCCCGCACGCACCGCTGCCCGGCGCGGCCGTCGCCGAAGGGGGAACGGCCGGGGCGGGGAGCCGGTTGCGCCAGGCGGCGGGTGACCGCCTCAACGATCCGGTCCGGTTCGGTGCCGACCAGGTCACCGAGCCGGTGCTGGACGATCTCCGGCCGCTCGGTCGTGCCCCGGGTCACCACCACCGGCACGCCGAGACTGGCGGCCTCCTCCTGGAGTCCGCCGGAGTCGGTGACGACCAGGCGGGCGGCGCGCACCAGGCCGATCATCTCGGGGTACGGCAGGGGCGGCACGAGTCGGGCGTTGGGCACCTGGCCGAGGCCGGCCCGTACCTGCGCGGCGAGGTGCGGGTTGGGATGGGTGACCAGCGCCAGGTCGAGGTCGTCCCCGCTGCGGGCGACCCGGGCCAGCGCGCGGAGCACATCCGCCATGCCGGTGCCCCAGTTCTCCCGGCGGTGCACGGTGGCCACCACCAGGCGGCGTCGGGCATCAACCCAGGACGGTGGCCGAGCCAGCCCGGCCCGCGTCAGGTTGTCGAGCGCGTCGACGACGGTGTTGCCGGTGACCACGATCCGGTGCGCCGGCACGCCCTCGCGCAGCAGGTTCGACCGAGCCGTCGGGGTCGGTGCCAGGTGCAGGTCGGCGCAGCGGGCCACCATGGCCCGGTTGGCCTCCTCGGGGAACGGCTGGCGTACGTCGTGACTGCGCAGGCCCGCCTCGAGATGGACCACGGGGATCCGGTTCCAGAATGCCACCTGGGCCCCGACCAGCGCGGTGGTGGTGTCCCCGTGCACCACCACCGCGCTGACGCCGCGGCCGGCCAGCACCCCTTCTACGGCAGTGGCCAGGCCGGCGGCGAGTTCGGCGAGCACGCCCGTACGGCGCTCCAGGGTCAGGCTGACGTCCGCGCGGAGCCCGAACGGTGCCAGCGCCTCGTCCACCCGACCGGGTTGCTGACCGGTGTCGACCACGGTGGTGGTGACCCGGGGGTCGCGGCAGAGCAGGCGGACCAGCGGTGCGATTTTGATCCCCTCGGGACGGGTGCCCGCAAGGAACACGATCTCGGGTCGGCCCACCCTGCCACGACCCACCGGTCAGCTCCGGCTCGCGGCGCGCCGGCGCCGGTGCAGGAGGATGCCGCCGCCGGTGGTGGCGGCGAGGGCGCTGAGCCCGAGGGCGATCGGGACGCCGGCGAGCGGGATCACCGGGATGGGCGGGGCGACCGCGTTGGGTCCGCAACTCGACTGGCCGATGGTGACCGAGGCGAGGGCGCCACCGATCGCCGACAGGTTCAGCGCGGTCACGCTGAGCTGTCCGGTGGTGGAGCTGGACTGCGCGTTGAGGGTCAGGTTCAGCAGACCCGCCACGCTCAGTCCGGTGTTGGGTGCCGGGTTCGCCGGCAGGGTGAGCAGGGTGGTCGACACGCCCGCCACGGTCGACACGATGCGCGCGTTGGCCAGGCTGGCGGTGCCGGTGGCCGACGGGCTGCTGGTCGCCGTGCACGAGGAGTAGAGCGCGTCGGCCACCAGGGAGATCGTGGCCAGGCCGTTCGCACCCAGGTTCAGGGAGACCTCGGCACCCGGGCTCACGGTGCAGTTGCCGCCGGAGCCGATCGTGATGCTCCCGCCGCTGCCGAGGACGCCGGCGCACGCGGCCGAGGTGCCGTCGTTGAACGCCCGGACGTACTGCCCCAGGACCCCGGCGGTGATGACCGACTGGCCGCCGAGGACGGCCAGTGGCGGGTTCGTGTTGCCGGAGATGGACTCGGTCGTCCCGTCGTTGGTGGCGCTCGCCGAGCCGGAACTCGCCAGTCCACCCCCGACCAGGCTGATCTGGAGCGCGGACGCGGTCGACTGTGAGGTGTCGGCCATCGCCGGTGACGCGGCCACCATGACCATCGCCAGTCCGCCGGCCAGGGCCGTCGCCACCCGGGCGATGCCCGGTCCTACCTTGCGCATGTGAGAGCTCTCTTCCTGTCGCTGTCGCTGATGGTGAGGTGGGGGCGGTTCGTCGGGGTGGTCTGGATCGGGGGCTGCGTGACGGGCACACTCGCCCGGATGACCAGGGCGGTGGCGCCCGGGGCGGTGGGCGGGCCCGGTGGGAGCGGGTCGAAGGTGTCGCGGTCGCGAGGGGCCGTCCGGTGGGTCGGGTCGGTGGCCCGGGCGGTCTTTTGCCACTCCGACCGCGAGACGAGCAGCCGGCCGAAGGCGACCCAGACGGCCACCGACTGGACGTAGCTGTAGAGCCAGTGCCCGATGCCGAGGCCCAGCGCCGCCGGTACGGACAGGTGCGGCTCGCAGCGGCTGCGGTACACCAGACCCCAGACCGCGAACGGGCCGACGCCGAAGAGCACCACGAGCGGGGGCAGGCCCCAGCCGCCCGCCGACCACCAGGCGCCGACGCCGCCCACGGTGTGGCTGACGTACCAGCCGAGGACGCCGAGGCAGCCGAGGTAGACCGGGGTGCCCACGAGCTGGCACCACGGGGCGGCGAGGAAGTGGGCGATCTCCAGGGTGGCCGAGTTGGAGATCCGTCGGGAGTGCAGCACCGACGTGAGGTACCGGCCGCACTGCATGGACCCCTGGGCCCACCGGGCCCGCTGACGGATCAGCGGCCGGACCCGGGTCAGCGCCTCCTGCGCCACCCAGCTCTCGGCGCAGTACTCCGTGCCCCCGCCCTGTAGCAGGATGTGCAGGCCGAGTTCGAAGTCCTCCAGCAGCGCGCCGTGCCACGGGGTGCCGTGCTCGGCGGCGACCTGGTTCAGCAGGGACAGCCGGGTGAACTGGCCGTTGCCGCCCATGGCGACGCTGCGGGTGTGCCGGCGCAGCGACTGCATCGCCGCGATCGGCGCCCGGAACTCCATGTCCTGCAACCGGACGAGCAGCCGCGCCCAGCGGCCCAGGGGCAGGCCCGGCCGGGCGCACTGGATCATGCGGACCTCGATCTGCACCGCCGCCACGGCGGGTGACCCGAAGTACCGGGGCCCGGCGAGCGCGGCCCGGCACCGGGGATCCAGGTAGCTGTCCGCGTCGAGGACGCCGATGACGACCCGCTCCGGGTCGGCGTCCTTTGGAAGCCCTGCCTCAATTGCCCGCCAGGCCGCGTTCAGCGCCGCTCCCTTGCCCTGCGCGGCGTCGGGGGGCCGGCGGGTGACGACCCGGACGCGTGGATCGGTGGCGAACGAGCGCAGGACGGCGGCGGTGCCGTCCTCCGAGGCGTCGTCGACGCACCAGACGGTCACGTCCGGCATGTCGTGCAGCAGCCGGCGCAGGGTGCCGGCGATGACGGTGGCCTCGTTGCGACACGGCACGACGATGTGCCAGTCGAACCGGGTGTAGTCCCCGCCGGGGGCCCGACGGGCGCGCAGGTGCAGCACCAAAATACTCAGCACATAGGCGCAGAAGTAGACGCAGAGCAGGAAGGCCACCGTGTTCAGCACGGCCAGGGAGGGAATCTCAGTGGGCACCCGAGATCCTCCGCGGCCGGCCGGCGCGTCCCACCAGGAGCAGGAAGAGGATCGCGACGAGGATGAGCCCGATGGTGCTGATGGCCGATCCGATCAGGACGTGGCTGCGCTGGTAGCCCACCTCGAAGCCCCACATCCGCATCGCCGCGACGACGGCGGCGAGCCGGACCTGGTTGACGACCACGAGCAGGACCACCGCCAGCGCCACCGCGACCGCCGCGCGAGGAAACGTCACCCGCCGGAAGCCGACCAGCAGTGCGGCCAGGACGAACGGGGGAATCAGTAGCATGGCCACCGAACATCCGGTGGAGACCAGGAAGCCGACCCAGCGCTCGTCGAGCGGGAAGATCACCGCCGCGCCGACCGACGAGGTGTCGGCGAGGCCGGTGAACGACACCAGCCGGGCGTTCAACCACGCCTCGGCCACGGCCACGTCGTGCCACCGCCGGAACAGCGCGACGCCCACGGCGACGCCGCAGAGCGCGCCAGCGACGGCCTGGCCCCAGGCCAGGACGGTGGGACGGCTCACCGGTTCCGGCCGACGTAGGTGGCGAGCCAGAGCGACGCGCCGAGGAGCACCAAGCCGATCCCCACCAGCAGCCAGGACTGTATCGCCGCGCCGGTCGTGGCGAGTCCTCCGCCGATCGACGGACCCTTCGTCGGAACCCCGTACATCTGTTGCCATCCCCTGGTCGATACTGCCCCGTCGGTTTACGAAACGGAACATACCGGACTCAGATGGACACAGTGGCCGTGATCACGAAGGTGAGGAATGGTCGCCCTCGGATCGAGGGTGCTCCCGGCGGCGCGGGCCGGTCAGCCCGGCGGCGGGCCGGCCGGGACGCCACCGAGAGGGTCACCGAGACGTCGGCAGGTGACGTACTCGGGCAGGCCGCCCCGGGCCAGCACCTCGTCGAGACCGGGGGCCGCCCGGTCCCGGGCCGACAGCACCGGCGTCGCCACCGGCCAGGCGATCGCGAGGCGGGGGTCGAGCGGGTGCACGGCGTGCTCCCGGTCCGGGTGGTACGTGGTCGAGCAGAGGTACATCACCGTGGCGTCGTCGGACAGGGCGCAGAAGGCGTGCCCGAGCCCCTCCGCGAGATAGACGGCCCGCCGGTCGGTGTCGTCGAGCGTCACGCCCTCCCAACGCCCGAAGGTCGGCGACCCCACCCGCAGGTCCACCACGACGTCCCAGATCCGCCCCCGGACACAGCAGACGTACTTCGCCTGGCCGGGCGGGGTGTCCGCGAAGTGCACGCCCCGGACCACCCCGGCGGCGGACGTACTCAGGTTGCCCTGCCGGAACTGCACCGGCCGGCGGACCGCCTCGCCGAGGTGGTCCAGGCGGAGCCACTCCAGGAAGCTGCCCCGGGCGTCCTGGTGCTGCTGCGGACAGACCTCCCAGGCGCCGTCGATGGCGAGGGGCCGGATCTTCACGGCGTCCCCCGGTTGCCGACGGTGACCGGCGCGGGCCGGGGTTCGGTCAGCAGGCGCAGCAGGTAGTCGCCGTACCCGCTGGCCCGCAACGGGTCGGCCAGGGCGCGTAGCTGCGCGTCGTCGATGAGCCCGGCACGCCACGCCGCCTCCTCCACGCACCCGATCTTCTGCCCCTGCCGGTCCTCCACGACCCGGACGTACTCCGAGGCGTGCACGAGATCCGTGAACGTCCCGGTGTCGAGCCACGCCGTGCCCCGACCGAGCACCGATACCCGCAATTCACCCCGGCGGAGGTACTCCTGGTTGACCGCTGTTATCTCCAGTTCCCCGCGTGCGCTCGGCCGCAGGTGCCGAGCGATCTTCACCGCCGACGAGTCGTAGAAGTAGAGCCCGGTGACGGCATGCCGGGACCGGGGGTTCGCCGGTTTCTCCTCGATGGCCAGTGGCTGCCCCGCGTCGTCGAGGGTGATCACCCCGTAGGCGGCGGGATTCGCCACCGGATAGGCGAAGACGTGCGCCCCCGAGACCGCCACGTGAGTGCGCAGGTGCCGCCCCAGACCCGCCCCGTGCAGGATGTTGTCACCGAGGGCCAGGGCGACGGACTCGCCGGCGAGGAACTCCTCGCCGATCAGCAGGGCCTGCGCGATGCCGCCGGGGTGCGGCTGGGTCGCGTAGCGCAAGCACAGGCCCCACTGGGTGCCGTCGCCGAGGAGGCGGCGGAACTGGTCGGCGTTGTCCGGCGTGGTGATGACGAGGATCTCCCGAATTCCCGCCATCACCAGTGTCGTCAGTGGATAATAGATCATCGGCTTGTCGAAGACCGGCATGAGTTGTTTCGACAATGCTCGGGTCAACGGCCACAGACGTGAACCGTTTCCGCCTGCCAGAAGTATTCCCCGCATTTCTCCATGGTAGGGAGGGAAACATTTTCGACCGCCCGCCGACGCCGCGTGTCGACAGTGAACCGGGCCCATTCGGCGGTGGGGTGACCTAGCCTGGTTTGGGTGAGACTCCTGGTCACCGGCGGGGCCGGCTTCATCGGCTCACACCTCGTGCGCGGCCTGCTGGGCGACGCGTGGCCCGAGCTGCCCGACGCCATCGTCACGGTGCTCGACCTCTTCACCTACTGCGGCAACCCGGCGAACCTGGCGGCCGTGCGCGACACCGGCCGGCTGCGGGTGGTCGACGGCGACATCCGCGACGAGGCCCTGCTCGACCGGATCGTGCCCGGCCACGACGCGATCGTGCACTGCGCCGCCGAGACCCACGTGGACCGCTCGATCGCCGGCGCCGGCGTCTTCGCCAGCACCAACGTGCTCGGCACCACCACGCTGCTGGAGGCCGCCCTGCGGCACCGCGTCGGCCGCTTCGTGCACGTCTCCACCGACGAGGTGTACGGCAGCATCGACCAAGGCTCGTGGACGCCGGAGACGCCGCTCGCGCCGAACTCGCCGTACGCGGCCAGCAAGGCCGGTGCCGACCTGGTCGCCCTCGCCTACCACCGCACCCACGGGCTGCCCGTCGTGGTGACCCGGGGCTCCAACACCTACGGGCCGTACCAGTACCCGGAGAAGGTCGTCCCCCGCTTCGTCACCAACCTGCTCGACGGGCGGCCGGTGCCGCTCTACGGCGACGGCGGCAACGTCCGCGACTGGATGCACGTCGACGACCACGCCCACGGTCTCGTCCTGGCCCTGCTGCGGGGCCTGGCCGGCCAGGTCTACCACCTCGGCGCCGGCACCGAACTGACCAACCGGGAGTTGACCGCTCGGCTGCTGGCGGCCTGCGGGGCGACCTGGGACAGTGTCCGGCCCGTGCCGGACCGGCCCGGACACGACCGGCGGTACGCGTTGGACACCAGCGCCTCCCTGGCCGAGTTGGGTTTCGTCGCCGGCACCCCGTTCGACACGGGGCTCGCCGACACCGTGCGCTGGTACCGGGAGCACCGGCCGTGGTGGAGCGGGGCCGGCAGCGTCCCGGCCACGGCCACCACCGACCGGGACACCCCGGCCCCGCGCGCCGGCCGGACGCCGACCGGACTCGTCGGCGACGGGCCCGCCGCCGGTGCCCGACCGTGACCCGCTGGCTGGTCACCGGCGCGGCGGGGATGCTGGGGCGGGACCTCGTGGCGGCGCTGGGCCGGCTCGACGGGGCCTCGGTGACCGCCGCCGACCGCGCCGCGCTGGACGTCACCGACCGGCGGGCGGTGACCGAGGCGGTGGGCGGCCACGACGTGGTGGTCAACGCCGCCGCGTGGACCGACGTCGACGGGGCCGAACGGGCGGAGGACGCGGCGACCGCGGTCAACGGCACGGCGGTGGCCCACCTCGCCCGCGCCTGTGCCGGCTCCGGCGCGGTCCTCGTGCAGGTCTCCACCGACTACGTCTTCGCCGGGACGACCGCCGGCCGGTACCCGGAGGACGGCCACCCCGGGCCGGTGAACGCCTACGGACGCAGCAAACTCGTGGGGGAGGAGGCGGTCCGCCGGCTGCTGCCGCAGCGCGGGTACGTCGTCCGGACCGCCTGGCTGTACGGGGAACACGGCCCCAACGTCGTCGCGACGATGCTCGACCGGGCCGCCCGGGTGCCCCACCTCGACGTGGTCGACGACCTGTTCGGCCAGCCGACCTGGTCCGTGGCGCTCGCCGCGCAACTCGTGGCGCTGGGGCGGGCGGCCCGTGCCGGGCAGGCTCCCCCGGGCACGTACCACGGCACCAGCGCCGGCGAGACCTCCTGGTACGGCCTGGCGCGGGCGCTGTTCGCGCACGCCGGACTCGACCCGGCCCGGGTCCGCCCGGTGTCCCGCACGCGGTTCCCCCGGCCGGCGGTCCGTCCGGTGCGGACCGTGCTCGGCCACGCCGGCTGGGCCACGGCCGGCCTACCGCCGCAGGGGCACTGGCGGGCCCAGGTGCGGGCGGCGCTGGCCACCCCGGGCTTCGCCGCGCTGGCCCGGGCCGCGCGGCAGGCGGAACCGGGCCTCGGCGTCACCCGGAGCGTCGACGGCTGATCGGCGTCCGTCGCGCCGGGCGCCCGTCCCGCGCCGCCGGCTCTTTGGCCCGGGACGCCTCCGCGTCGCTCAGTGGCCCGCGCCGACCGGCTGCGGGTGCAGCGGCCGGTACGTCCGGGGCGCCCCCGTGCGCCGCCGCCGGGCCTCCCGGACGGTGAGCTGGACCCCCTCGACGAGCCCGATCGTGGGCCGCCAGCCGAGCCGCTCCAGGGCCTTGTCGCTGTTCAGCGCCATCCGGCGGACCTCGGTCGGGTGGGGCAGTGGCTCGTACCGGGCCTCGACGTCCACCCCGACCGTGGCGCGGACCGTCTCGAAGAGCTCGTTGACGCTGGTCTGCCGGCCGGTGGCGACGTTGACCAGCCCGGCCCCCGGGTGGTGGCAGGCGCGGGCCAGCGCGTCGACGACGTCGGTGATGTGCACGAAGTCACGGGTCTGTTCGCCGTCGCCGTAGATGGTGGGCGCGCGACCGTCCAGCAGCGCCTCGGCCATCAGCGACACCACGCCGGGGCTGTCGCCGTCGCGGCCGGGACCGTACACGTTGCCGAGCGCCAGGGCGGTGAAGGACAGGCCGTGTTCACGCCGGTACCAGTCCAGGTAGCAGATCCCGACCGCCTTGCTGATGCCGTACGGGCTGGTCGCGGCGAGCGCGCGGTCCTCGCGCAGCGGCAGCGCCTCCGCCGGCACGGTGCCGTACACGGCGCTGCTCGCCGCGTACACGAACAGGCGTACCCTGCTGTGCGCGCAGGCGTCGAGCACGTTGATGGTGCCGAAGATGTTCACGTCGGCGTCGAACAGCGGGCTCTCCTGGGCGGCCGGCAGGCTGCTCTGCGCCGCGAGGTGCACCACCACCTCGGGCTGCCACTCGTGGATGACCTCCACCGCCTCGGCGGTGCGGATGTCGTACTCGAGGACGTCGGACTGCGCCAGCCCGCCGTACGCGGCGTCGGCGAGGTTCTCGACCCGACCGGTGGAGAAGTCGTCGAGCACCCGGACGTGGCTGCCCATCAGCATCAACCGGGCGACGATTCTGCTGCCGATGAAGCCGGCTCCACCGGTCACCAGCACTCGACTCGGCACCGAACTGCCCGCTACGGGGGCGGTGGTCGCCATCGGCGGCACTTCCATCGTGAGACTCCTTGGCGCGGTGTTGCCGGAGGCCACAGGGGGTCACCCGGGATCGGGCTCTGCTCTCGACCTGCCGCCATTCTGGCAGACAAAATCCCGAAGTATGCCGATTTGCGGATCTGAGGAACCTTTGGTTTCGCCACTAATGTGGTTTTACCTCCTTAAATGCTCCATAGTTCCCTTCGGCGGCTTTCGGCGTTAGTAGGGGCAACGGTCAGGAGGTGCACGACGTGGAACAGTTGCGGGCCCCCGCCCCGACGCAGAACGGGGCCGACGCTAGGGCCCCCGCGCCGGTGCGCCGTCACCTGGGCAGCGCCCTGCTCAGCGGCGACCGCCGCAGCCGGGTGCCACGCCCGACGCGGGCCGGACACCGCCGGACCAGGGCCCTGGTGCTGGAATCCCTGGACGCCGCCGCGCCGCCTGACCGGTTGGACGAGGAGTTCGACGTCGTGCTGCGGATGCCTGTGCCGGCGCACCCCGAAGGGCTGGCCCCGGTCCTGGGGCGGGTACGGCCCCAGATCCTGCTGCTCAAGCACACCCTGGAGAGCATCGACGAGCCCACCGTGGCGCTCTGCCGGGAGTTCGGCGTGGAGATCCTGGTGCTGGCCCGCCCGGTGTACGGGCTCCTGCACCCGCCCAGCCTGCGCCGCTTCGGCGGGCTGCCCTGGATCCGGCTGCGCTCCGGCCCGCCGCCCGGTGCCGGCGAAGGACTCAAGCGCTGCTTCGATCTCGGGGTCGTCCTGGTCAGCGCCGCCGTCGTGCTGCCGCTGATGCTCGCCATCACGGTGGCCGTCGCGGTGACCGGCCCACCGTTCTACCGGCAGCAGCGGGTCGGGGCGGGCGGCCGGCTGTTCCACGTGGTCAAGTTCCGGACGATGCGCCCCGGTGCCGAACGGGACACCGGCCCGGTGCTCGCCCGCCCCGGTGACACCCGGGTCACCCGGATCGGCCGGTTCCTGCGCCGGTCCCGCCTCGACGAGCTGCCGCAACTGTGGAACGTGCTGCGCGGCGACATGAGCCTGGTCGGCCCGCGTCCGGAACGGCCGGAGTTCATCGCCGAGTTCCGCCGGATGCCGCACTACGACCTGCGCCACCTGGTCCGGCCCGGCCTGACCGGCATCGCCCAGCTCACCGGCGGCTACGCGGCCACCGTGGAGGACAAGCTCCGCTGCGACCTGCTCTACCTGAACTGCCGCTCGCTGCGGGTGGACCTGACCCTGCTCGCGTTGACCGCGCTGGAGTTGCTGCGGGGGTTTCCCCGTGGCTGAACCGGCCGGGTCGGGCGTCCGGCTCACCCGCAACACCCTGAGCATGCTGGGCGCCCGTACCCTGATGGCGCTGGCCGGCCTGGTGTCGCTCCCCGTCGTCTACCAGCACCTCGGCCCCCGGGAGTTCGGTGTCTGGGTGCTGCTGTCCGGGCTGCTCGCCATGGCCGCGGTCCTCGACCTCGGCTTCGGCTCGGCCCTGGTGCGCGAGGTGGCGGCGGCTGGCGAGGACACCGATCCGGTCACCGTCCGCCGGCTGCTCGGCCTCGGCCTGGCCTGGGGCGTCCTGCTCGGCCTGCTGGTGCTCGGCGCCCTGGCCGCCGGCTGGCCCTGGATCAGCCACCTGCTGCGGCTCGGCGACCTCACCCGGGACGCCTGGCACGCCACCCTCTGGCTAGTGCTCGGCGTGGTCGCCGGCGGGGTCGAGGTGCCCTGGCGGGCGGTGCTGGAGGGGGTCCAGCGCTACAGCGCCCTCGCGGCGGTCACCGGCGCCACGGCCGTGCTCGGCGCCGTCCTGGCGATCACGGCGGTCCGCCTCGGCGGCGGGCTGGTGGCCCTGGCCGCCTGCACCGCCACCACCGGCGTGCTCCGGACCGCCCTGCTCGCGGCCACGGCCGAGCACCGGCACCGGCACCTGGCCCCCCGGCCGGGCCGGCTGTCCCGCCGGGACCTGCGCCGGGTCACCGGGTACGGCCTGCGGGTGCAGGTGTCCAGCGGGGCCGGGGCGATGAACGTCGAGTTCGACCGGCTGGTCGTCGGCGGGTTCTTCGGCCCGACCGTGGCCGGCGCCGTCGACCTCGGTGTCCGGCTGCTCAACCTGCTGCGCCTGCCCCCGGGATTCGCGCTGCTCGTGCTCTTCCCGGCCGCGGTCCGCCGGACCGTCACCGGTGGCCGGGCCTGGCTGGACGCCTTCTATCTCACCGCCGTCCGGCACCTGACCCTCTTCCTCGCCCCGGCGGCGGCGGCCCTCATGGTCAGCGCCGACCCGCTGGTCCGGCTCTGGCTCGGCCACCCGGTGCCCTGGGCCGCCGCGACCATCGCCGTCCTCGCCCCGGCGTACGCCCTCAACCTGGTCACCGGCGCGGCCACCATCGTCGCCCGGGTCGAGGGCCGCCCCGGGCTGGAGACCCGCTACGTGCTGCTGTCGGTGCTGCTCAACCTCGCCCTGACCGTGCCCCTGCTGGTGCTGGTCGGCCCGCTCGGCGTG
This sequence comes from Micromonospora fluostatini, assembly GCF_050410825.1. Taxonomy (NCBI): domain Bacteria; kingdom Bacillati; phylum Actinomycetota; class Actinomycetes; order Micromonosporales; family Micromonosporaceae; genus Micromonospora; species Micromonospora fluostatini. The sequence continues at coordinate 6,077,103 of NZ_CP191251.1, read as the reverse complement.
CCGCTGGCCACCGCCCTCGGGATCGTGCTGGCCACCGGCTACTTCGTGGTCCACTTCCACCGGGCCACCGCCCGCCCACTGCGGCCGACGCTGCGGACCCTCTGGCCCCCGGTCGCTGCGGCCACCGGCGCCGGGCTCGCCACCGCCGCGCTGGCCGGCCTGCTGCCGGACGGGCCGGGACGGCTGGGGGCCGGGCTCGCGGTGGCCGCCCGGGCCACCCTCACCCTGGCCCTCACCGCCGTCCCGCTGACGCTCTGCGGCTACCTGCGCGCCGACGAGCGGACCCGGCTGCGGTCCCTGGCCGGGGCCGCCCGTGCCGCCGTCGTCCCCGTCGGGGGGCGCCGGTGAGCCTCGACCTGCGCTCCGGGGCCTGCCTCACCTGCGGCCCCGACCAGCCCCACCGGTCCCACCTCGACGGCCGCCTGCGCCGCTGCCTCGGCTGCGGACTCGGCTGGACCGTGGCCGACCCCACCGTCCCCGCCACCGCCTACGAGGAGGACTACTTCACCGGCGGCGGCTACGACGACTACTTCCTGCCCGCCCCCCGCCGATTCGAGGCGGGTCGGCGGTTGCGGTGGTTGTCGTCGGTGGTGGGTCCGTCGGTGTTGGTGGAGGCGGGGTGTGCGGGTGGGTACTTCCTGGAGGCGGCGCGGGGTGCCGGGTTCACGGTGACCGGGGTCGAGGTATCGCGGGTGGCGGCGGGGTTCGCGGTGGAGCGGCTGGGTGTGCCGGTGCGGCAGGGGTACTTCGAGCGGGTGGCGCCGTCGTTGCGGGCCGATGTGGTGTGCGCGTTCCACGTGTTGGAGCACGTCGATGATCCGCGGGTGTTCCTGCGGGCGGCGCGGGAGGTGTTGACGCCGGGTGGGTGGTTGGCGTTGGAGGTACCGAACATCGCCTCGGCCGCCGCGAACCGCCTCGGCCACGACTGGCCCGGCCTGCAACCCGAGTACCACCCCTGGCACTTCACCCCGGAGTCGTTGACCCGGCTGCTGACCGCCACGGGCTTCGCGGTCGTCCGGCGCGACACCGCCGTCTTCCGGTACTACATGCCCCCGCGCTACCGCCTGCGGCACGCCCGACGGCTGCTGCCCCGAGACTGGCTCGACCTGCGCTCACCCCGACTGACCCACCCCCGGCGTGGAGACCTGCTACGGATCCTCGCCCGTACACCGCGAGACACACGGAGCGGCTGATGAAGCTGAAGAACGAGGAACTGGTCACCTGCGCGTTGTGCGGCCGGACCGGTGGTCACGAACCCACCCTGGACGGCGTTTTGCGCCGCTGCCCGGACTGCGGCTTCGTCTGGACCGCCGGGCCCGCCGTCCCGCCCGACGAACTCTACGACGAGGCCTACTACCTGACCGATGGCTACCAGGACTACTTCGCCTCGGCGGGACAACGCCGGTTCGAGGCGGGTCGGCGGTTGCGGTGGTTGTCGTCGGTGGTGGGTCCGTCGGTGTTGGTGGAGGCGGGGTGTGCGGGTGGGTACTTCCTGGAGGCGGCGCGGGGTGCCGGGTTCACGGTGACCGGGGTCGAGGTATCGCGGGTGGCGGCGGGGTTCGCGGTGGAGCGGCTGGGTGTGCCGGTGCGGCAGGGGTACTTCGAGCGGGTGGCGCCGTCGTTGCGGGCCGATGTGGTGTGCGCGTTCCACGTGTTGGAGCACGTCGATGATCCGCGGGTGTTCCTGCGGGCGGCGCGGGAGGTGTTGACGCCGGGTGGGTGGTTGGCGTTGGAGGTACCGAACATCGCCTCGGCCGCCGCGAACCGCCTCGGCCACCAGTGGCCCGCGGTCGCCCCCGAGTACCACCGCTGGCACTTCACCCCCGACACCCTGACCCGGATGCTGCTGGAGACCGGCTTCCAGGTGGTCTCCCACGACACCGTCTTCTCCCGTTTCTACTGGCGGCCACTGGCCCGGCTGCGCCGGGCGCGGGACCTGCTCGTCGCCGACCTGGCCGCCTGCCGGTCACCCCGGATGAGCCACCACCACCTCGGTGACCTGCTGCGGGTCTTCGCCCGCCGCGACGACGGGACCGGGCCGCGATGAGCGCCCCGACCGGCGCCCCCGGCCCGACCCTGTCCATCCTGCTCACCAGTTGGAACACCCGGGAGCAGACCCGGCGCTGCCTGGAGTCGCTGGCCGAGACCGTCGACCCGGACCTCGACTACGAGGTGATCGCCGTCGACAACGCCTCCCTCGACGGCTCCGCCGACCTGCTCGCCGGCTGGCCCCGGGTACGGCTGATCCGCAACGAGCGCAACGTCGGCTTCGCCGCCGCCGTCAACCAGGCGTACCGGCTGTCCCGGGGCGACCTGCTGCTGGTGCTCAACAGCGACATCCGGTTCCACCCCGGCGCGCTGTCGACCATGCTCGCGTTCCTGCGCGACAACCCGGACGCGGCCGGGGTGAGCCCGCTCTACCTCAACCCGGACGGCACCTTCCAGCAGCACTACGTGCAACTGCCCAGCTTCCCGGCGACCCTGGCGCTGGTCACCGTCCTGCGGCGGGTCCCCGGCTTCCGGCAGGCCCTGCACACGTTCCAGATGCGCGGGCAGGACTTCAGCCGGCCTCGACGTCTCGCCTCGGGCAGTTGCATGATGCTGCGCCGCAAGGTCCTGGAGCCGGACGACATCTTCGACGAACGGTTCCCCGTCTACTGGAACGACGCCCTGCTCGCCCGGCGGCTCGACGAGGCGGGCCACCAGGTCTGGATGATCCCCGACGCGGTGGTCAGCCACGTGCGCGGCGCCTCCTGCCGGCTGCTCGGCCCCGCCATCCGCTACCGGCACCTGCTCGGCAGCCTGGTCGGCTACCTGCGGGTGACCCAGCCCCGACACCGGGTGCTGCTGTTCCGCCTGGTGGTCCTCGCCGACCACATGCTGAAACGGGCCTGCGGACGGGCCGTGCAACTCACCCTCACCGACCTGCGGGCCGCCCTGCGCGGGAACGTCGGCCCCCTGCCCGACGGCGACATCCGGGACTGGCTGATCGTCTTCACCGGCACCCCCTGGGCCGTCCCGGTCGCCCGGGCGGCGGCCGACGACGAGAACGCCCGCGACCGCCGGCTGCTCCTGGTCGACCCGCCGGGCCGTCGGGCCCGCTGGCACAGCCGGCTCAGCCGCCTGGACGCGGCGGGCTGGCGGCTGACCCCGCCGACCGCGCTGCCCTTCGGGGACCGGCTGCCCGTCGCCGACCGGATCAACCGGCGTGTCGTCGCCGGCGCCGTCCGCCGCTTTCTCGACCGGCAGGCGGGCGCCCGGCTGTTGCGTCTCGACGACCACCGGGCGCACCCGGTCCTCGGCCACCTCGGCGAGGACGAGGTGGTCCCGTCACCGGTCGGGGTGCCGGTGGGACACCGGGCGGGCCATGACTGACCTGACCAGCACCCGGCACCGGCCGGCGCGGAGCCACGCCACCCCGGGTGGTCCCGTCCCCTGGGTGGTGATCTTCAGCGCCACCCCCTGGGCCGGTGGCGCGCACCGGCAGCACGCGCTGGCCCGGGAACTCGCCGCCGACCACGAGGTCCTTTTCGTCGACCCGCCCGGCCAGCGCCCCCGCTGGCGCGGCACCGTCCGGCAGGTCGAGCGGGCGCTCTGGCACGCCGTACCACCCACCGCCGCGCCGCTGGGCCGGCACCTGCCGCCCGCCAACGACGTCAACCGCCGGGTGGCCGTCGCCGCGCTGCGCCGGTGGCTGCGCGACCGGGCCGGGGCCGTACGCCTGCTGTGGCTGGACGAGGACTTGGCCGCGTCCTGCGCCGCCCGGCTGCCCGCCGCCGCCGTCGTGTACGACGCCACCGACCTGGACTGGACCTTCACCCGCTGGTGGAACCGCCGGCACCTGCGCGGCAGCCTCACCCGGGCGGTCGCCGCCGCCGACCTGGTGCTGGTCTCCTCGGCCGCGTTGCCGGCGCGGATGCCACCGGTCGGCCCCGCCCCGGTGGTGCTGCCCAACGGCTGCGACCCGGAGCACTTCACCCCGCACGGGCCGACCGCGCCGGAGACGGCCGGCCTGGACCGACCGCTGATCGGCTACTGCGGGGCCGTCGACACCCGCGCCTTCGACGGCGACCTCGTCGCCGCCGTGGCCCGCGCCCACCCGGACTGGACCTTCCTGCTGGTCGGGCCGAGCACCCGGGCCGGCCGGGCGCCCCTGCGCGGCCTGCGCAACGTGGTCCTCGCCGGGCCCGCCCCGTACGCCGACGTCCCGGCGTGGCTACGGGCCTGCGACGTGGCGGTCATCCCGTACCGGGTCGGCGCGCTGGTGGACTACGTCCACCCGAAAAAGTGCTACGAGTACCTCGCCCTGGGCAAACCCGTGGTGGCGACCCCGCTGCCGGCCCTGCGGACCCTCACCGACGTCGTCCGGCTCGCCGCCGGCCCGGCCGCCTTCGCCGCGGAGGTCGCCGCCGCGCTGCGTCAGCCGGCCCGGCCCGCCGACGTCGCCCGACGCCGTGCCGTGGCGGTCGGCAACAGTTGGCCCGCCCGGGGTCGCGCCCTGCGGGACCTGCTCCGGGGACTGCCCCGGTGAGCCGGGCCGTCGCGCCGGCCGGCACGGTGCTCACCGGCGCCCTGCTCGGGGCCACCATGTCGGTGCTGCTGATGCTGCCGGGGCTGGCCGCGCCGGCCGGCGCGGGCGCGCTGCTCTTCCTGGTCGTCTTCCTGCTCTGGCCCTGGACGGTGCTGCCGGTCGGGATCCTCGGCGGTGCCGTGGCCGGTGGCCTGGTCAGCGGGGGTGACGTGCGGACCTACGTGGCCGCGCACCTGCTGCTGCTGACCGCCGGGGTGGTGGCCCTGGCCCTGCGGCGCTGGCTGGGGCTCGACGTGGAGGGCCGGCGCACCCTCGCCGACACCGGGATGCTCGCCGTCGTCGGGCTGACAGTCGTCGCCGCCGGCTACGGCCTGGCGGTCGGGAACCTGCCCACCGAGGTCGTGGTCGCGGGCTACCAGATCGTCATCCTGCCGATGTACTTCTTCCTCGCCACCCACACCCTGACCACCCGGCGCCGGCTCGTCGCGGCGGGGCTGCTCTACCTCGTCGTCACCGCCGTGCTGACCGGTCTGTCGATGACGGCGCCGGGCCGCCACGGCGGGCTGCTCACCCTGCTGGCGGTACCCCCGCTGATCTGGGTCGCCGGCCGGGTGCGGGGCTGGCGACGGGTCGCAGCGGTGCTGCTCGCCGGCTTCCTCGCCGCCGACGTGCTGCTCGCCTCGTACCGGGGGATCTGGCTGGCCGCCGGGGTCACCGTCCTGGTCATGCTCGTCTTCGGCGGGCGGACGGTACGGAGCGGGCTGGCCGCCACGGCCGCCGCCGGCATCCTGGTGGCCGGGCTGCTCGCCGTGAACTCCGGGGTCCGCGAACGCGCCCAGGAGATCGGCACCGGCCTGCAGCAGTCGGCCGGCTACCGGGGTACCGAGTCCACCGTGGGGCTGGACGTCTTCGCCGGCCGGCCGGTGCTCGGCGCCGGCCTCGGCCAGTCCACCACCGACATCTACCTCGCCGACTTCGCCTTCACCGACGTCGGACCGGTCTACCACGCGTTCTACGTGACGCTGCTGGCCAACGTCGGCCTGGTCGGGCTCGGCCTGGTGCTCTGGCCGATCCTGCGCGCCGTGCGGGCCGGCCTGTCTCACCGGGACGGCCCGGCGGTGCCGTTCGCGGCGCTCTGCTGCGGCTTCCTCGCCGCAGCCCTCTTCGCCGCCCCGACCGACGGGCACTGGGAGCTCGGTCTGCTGCCCGCGCTGGCCCTGCTGACCCTGCCGGCCCGGCCCCACCCGGCGGCGGGGACCGGTGCCGTGCCGCCGGCCCGGCGACCCGTCCCGGCGGTATGGCGATGACCGGACCCGACGCCACCGCGATCGTGGTGACCCACAACTCCGCGCGGCAGATCGTCGCCACCCTGACCGCGCTGCGGCGGACCGGCCTGCCGGTCCGGCTGGTCGACAACGCCTCGACGGACCGGACGGTGGAACTGGTCCGCCGGCACTTCCCCGAGGTGACGGTGCTGCCCGGCGCGGAGAACGTCGGCTTCGCGGTCGCCGTCAACCGCGCCGCCGCCGGGGTCCGCAGCCCGGCTCTGCTGCTGGTCAACCCCGACTGCGTGGTGCCACCGGAGACGGCCCGGGAACTCGTCCGTACCGTGCTCGACCGCCCGGACGTCGGCGTCGCCGGCCCCCGGCTGGTCGACGCGCACGGCCGGGTCGCGGTCAGCGCCCACCCCTTCGAGACCCTGACCACGGTGCTGGCGAGCCGGTTCGGCGGGGTCCTGGTACCGGTGGCGGTGCGCCGCCGGCTCGCCGGCCGACGCCGCCGCCAGGCCTACGACGCCTGCCTGCGGGGCGGCCCGCCGACCCCGGTGGACTGGGTCTCCGGGGCCTGCCTCGCCGTGCGGACCGACCTGTTCACCGCCGTCGGCGGCCTGCACGAGGCGTACTTCCTGTACTACGAGGACGAGGAACTCTGCCTCCAGGTCCACCGCCGGGGCGCGACGGTGCTCTACCTGCCCTCGGTGACCGCGTGCCACACCGGCGGGGCGAGCAGCAGCGACCCGGGCTGGATCTGGCCGCACCTGTACCGCAGCATGCTGCTGTTCTTCAGCCGCCACCGGCCCCGGACCCGGCACGCCGTCCGGGCCGCCGTCCTGCTCCGGGCGCTGGTCGGCATCGGCCTGGCCGGCGTCCGGCTGGCGCTGCACCCCCGGGCCGGCGTCGCCCGGCTGCGGGCCTGGACCCGGGTGGGCCGGGTCGCACTCACCCGGCTCCCCAGTGGAGGAAAGTTGTGATGCATGTCCTGACCACGGTCGTCGGCTCGCGTACCGAGCACTGGAGCGACCTGTTCGACGTCCTGTGCGAGCGTCCCGGGCTGCGACTCACCGTGCTCGCCGCCGACGTCTCACCCACCACCCGCCGGGACTTCGCCCGGCTGGCCCGCCAACATCCGCCGTTCCATGCGCGGATCCTGCCGCACCGGCTCGGGGAGGGCCGCAGCGGGCACATGGCCTCGGTGCTGTTCGGCCCCCCGGTGCGCCGCAGCGACCTGCCGGCGTCGCCGCCGGACGTGGTGCACATCATCGGCGAGGCCGCCTACCTGTCGACCTGGCAGGTGCTGCGGCTGTGCCGGCGGTACTGGCCCACCGCGCCGACCACCCTCTACGCCGCGCAGAACGTGGTGACCCGCTTCCCTATGCCGTTCCCGCTGCTGGAACGCGACGCGTACCGCCGGGTCGACATGATCCTCCCGATCACCCCGGCGGCCCGGGACGTCCTGCGGGCCAAGGGATACCGGGGGGCCACCACCATCGTTCCTCTCGGTGTGGACACCCGTACCTTCCAGCCGCCCGCCGCGCCCCGCGCCGCCGGCCCGTTCACCGTCGGGTTCGTCGGTCGCCTCGAACCGCACAAGGGGGTGCTGGACCTGCTCCGCGCCGCCGAACTCGTCGACTGCGACGTGCTGCTGGTCGGTGACGGCAGCCTCGCGCCGGACGTCGAGCGCGCCGCCGCGCGTCGCCCCGGCCGGGTCCGGCGGCACTCCTGGGTCGGGCACGCCGAACTGCCCGCCCTGCTCGCCGCGATGACCGCGCTCGCGCTGCCCTCGGTGGAGGTCGTGCAACGCAACGTCCTGCCCTGGATCGGGATCCCGCTGCGCGAGCAGTTCGGCCGTGTCCTCGTCGAGGCGATGGCCTGCGGCGTCCCGGTGGTGGGCAGCGACGTCGGCGAGATCCCGTATGTCGTCGGCGACGCCGGCCTGGTCTTCCCGGCCGGCGATGTGACCGCCCTGGCCGAGCGGCTCGCCCGGCTGCGGGACCGGCCCGACCTGGCGCGGGACCTGGCGTCGCGGGGGCTGCACCGGGCCCGGACCGAGTTCGCCTGGGACCGGGTCGCCGAGCGCCTGTGCGAACTCTGGCGCGGGTTGTGCGCGGCCCGCCCCGCGACCGGCGTGCCCGCCGGCGTCGCCGGGGCCGGGGTCGCCGCCGGGGCGCCGAAGGAGGCGGGAGCCTGATGGGCCGTTCGGTCGACGTCCACGATCTCGTCACCGTCTCCTGGCGGCGGGGCCTGCTGCCGCTGCTCGGCCTCTGCGCCGGGCTCGCCGCCGCCCAGGCGGCCACGCCCGCCCTGCCGGCGCGGTACGAGGCGCAGGCCTCCGTCCTGGTTGTCGCCAGCCCGCCGGACGGGGACCGGCCGGCGGAGCTGAGCCTGGCCCTGGCGCAGAACCTCGCCCCCACCGTGGCCAAGCTCGTCGGCTCGCGGGAGGTGGCGGTCGACGCGGCGAGGGCGCTGTCCCTGCCCGAGCAGGCCGTCGCCGGCCACGTGAAGGGCTCCTTCGAACCCGGTCTCCAGATCATCACCGTGCGGGCCAGCGCCGGGTCGGGGAAGCAGGCCGCTGCGATCGCCAACGCCGCCAGCCGGGCGATCGGCGGCCAACTGGCCCGGTTGAAGCTCGGCGGGGACACCGCCGTTACCACCCGGGTGGTCGACACGGCCAGCCCGCCGTCGGTGCCGGCGTTCCCGAAGCCGCTGCTCAACAGCGCCCTGGGGGCGTTGCTCGGGCTGCTGGCGGGGTGGGGTGCGACGGTGCTGCGGGAGCGCTTCGACAGCCGGCTGCGTGACGTCGTGCAGATGGAGTCCCGGCTCGGCCTGCCGGTCGTCGGCGTCCTGCCGCCGTTGCCCCGGCGCTTCGCCCGGCACCACGCCGCCGCGCTGTACGCGCGGCGCGAGGTCGCCGACGCCACCCGGGTCACCGTCTCCGCGCTGAGCATGCTGACGGCCCCGCTGAAGCGGCGGCGGCTGCTGGTCACCGGCGTCGTCGGCGACGACAACGGGGCGTTGGTCACCGCCCTGCTCGGCCTCGGGATGGCCGCCGAGCACCGGCGGGTCACCCTGGTCGACGGCACCGTCCGGGACCCGCTGCTCGCCGGGCACTTCCCCGACGCGCCGTTCACCTGGCAACAGGTGCTGGCCGACGGCCGGGCACCGGCCGGGCTGCCCGGCACTCCGACTTTGACGGTGCTGCCGACCGAGCCGCAGGAGAGCCTGAGCGCGGCCCACACCCGGGAACTCGGCGACCTGCTGGACCGGCTGGAGGAGAGCGCGGACTCCGTCGTCGTGCACGCCCCGCCGGTGCTGGCCGGCTGCGACACGGCAGCCCTGGCCCGGCACGTCGACGGGGTGCTGCTCGTGGTGGTGGCCGGCCAGACGGCGGTGACCGCGGCGGTGCGGGCGGCCCGGTTGCTGCGCCGGCTGGACCTGCCGCTGGTGGGTGTGGTGGCGGTCGGCGCCGTCGACCGGGTCGACCGGCGTCCGGACGCCGGGGTCGTCGTCGACGGCGTCTCCGCAGACGTCGCGGAGCGGACCACCGGCCGCGCCGGGTCCTCGTCCGGGCGGGGAGGCGACGTGGCCACACCGGTCCCGGTCGGACGCCGCGCGGCCCGGGCCCGCAGCACCGCGGCGTGCGGGCAGGGCGCCCCCACGGGGCCCGAGCCGGCCGCGTTCCCGGCCGCCGCGACGACGCCCGCACCGTCGCCGACCCCGCCGGGCGGGCGGGCGGCGGTCGCCCCACCGCTGGTCCCGCCGGTCGACGAGGCCACCGAACTGGTGCCGACCATCACCAGCGGCCGGGCCCGGACGGGCTCGGCCCTGGGCCGGCCGTTGGCGCGGGCCGAGTCCGGTGTCCGCACCGTCCGGGCGGCGACCGGCCGGGTGCCGATCGAGTCCGTACCGACGCGGCCCGTGGTGGCACCCCGGGCCACCCGGTACGTCCCGCCTGACGCGTCGGCCGACCCCGACCCCTGGGACCGGCAGCCCGAACCGCGTCGGTGGGCGCCCCGCTGACGACGACCCGACCCGGCGGGCGACAGCCGACGACCCGACCCCGGCGGGCGGAGCAGACGGCCAACCCTGGCCCGGCCGGCCGGCCCGCCCGCCCTTCCCGAACGACCCGATAGGAGAGACACCGATGAGTGACACCCTGACGCCCACGTCGACCGTCCTGGACGATTCGCGTGCGCTCTACTGCGACCTGCTGAAGAAGGCGTTGACCCGGTACGTCTTCCAGGAGACCTGGATGCCGTACCACCCGCGTCGCGGCTCGCTGCACGGCCGCCTGTACGCCCGGTACAAGCACCTGCTGCAGCGTCGTGGCCTGGAACTGGTGCTGCGGTTCCCGTTCGACGCCGAGGCGCGGGCGACCGGCCGCGACTGGCCGCCGGAGGCGGACACGATGATCGGCCTGCGCCGCCTCGACAATCTGGAACGGTGCGTCGCCGACGTGCTGGAACGGGGCGTGCCGGGCGACCTGATCGAGACCGGGGTGTGGCGCGGCGGGGCGGTCATCTTCATGCGGGGCATGCTGCGCGCCTACGGCGACCGGGACCGCTCGGTGTGGGTGGCGGACTCGTTCCGGGGCCTGCCCAAGCCCGAGCCGGGCCGGGTGGAGGACGCCGAGGACGCGCTCTGGGCGCAGCCCTTCCTCGCCGTCTCGCTGGACCAGGTCAAGGCCAACTTCCAGCGGTACGGGCTGCTCGACGAGCGGGTCCGGTTCCTGCCCGGCTGGTTCCAGGACACGCTGCCCACCGCCCCGGTCGAGCGGCTGTCGGTGATCCGGCTCGACGGGGACATGTACGACTCGACGATGGTCGCGCTGCGCAGCCTGTACCCGAAGCTGTCGGTTGGCGGCTACGTCATCGCGGACGACTACCACGCGGTGCGGGGCTGCAAGCAGGCCGTGGACGACTTCCGGGCCGAACACGGCATCGTCGACGAGCTGCACCAGGTCGACTGGACCTGCCGGTACTGGCGGCGCTCCCGGTGACCGCTGGCGGGACCGCGACGAGGGGGGACCGGCGTGGCCAGTCCCCCCTTCGGCTGTCCCGCCCGGCCCGTGGGGCGGGGACGGTGGCCGGTCAGTCCGCCACCGTCGGTGGGTTCGCCGCGAGCCACTGCTCCACAGTGTCCTCCCGGACGGCCCCGAACAGGGCGTCGGCCCGTGCCTCGTCCAACCGTACGGCCGACCCGGCCGGGGTGCTCAGGTTGGTGTCGGCCACCGGCACGGTGACGAACCGCAGGGTCTCCGGCCGGATCCGGCGCACGGCGAGCGCCAGCTCGGTGAGGTCGAGGTCCCGGTCCACGGTGAGCGACTCGGTGGCGGTGGTCAGCAGCCGGTCGAGGCGGGCCGGGTTCGTCAGCAGGCCGTCGGCGGTGATCTTCTCGGCGATCGCCCGGACCACGAGTTGCTGGTCGTGGATGCGGCCGAGGTCGCCGCCGGGTACGTTGTGCCGCTGCCGGACCAGGTCGTCGGCGGCCGGCCCGGTCAACTGGTGACAGCCGACCGGCCACCGGGTGCCGGTGTCGGTGGAGACCACCTCGTGCGGCAGGCAGACCGTGATCCCGCCGACCACGTCCACGATCGTGCGGACGGCGGCGAAGTTCGCCACCAGGACCCCGTCGATCGGTACCCCGGTGAGCCGGTGCACCGTCTCGGCGGCGAGGGCGGCCCCGCCGAAGGCGAGCGCGGCGTTGATCTTGTTCGGGCCGCCGGCCCAGCTACCCGGCCGCGCGGGCACGTCGACGTAGCTGTCCCGGGGAATCGACACCACGGTGGCGACGTCCCGGGCGGCGTTGACGTGCACCAGCATGATGGCGTCCGAGCGCTGTCCCGGGTACCGCCCCTCGTCCGGCTCGCCGTCGCGGGAGTCGGAGCCGAGCAGCAGGAGGTTCAACGGCCCCCGGTCCCAGCGTTGCTCGTCGCGCGGCGGCACGCCCCGGCCGAGGATGTCCTCCCGCTGCACCCGGCCCTCGTACCGGTGCCGCGCGCCCAGGCCGATCGTCACGAGTCCGGTGCACAGCACCGCGAAGAGCACGACCACGGCGAGCATGGCCTTCTGCCACCGGGCCAGGCGTCGCCACGGTGCGCGGGACAGGGATCGGGTCGACATACGAGCTGCACCTCTCTGGGTTGACGGTCGGCCCGCACTCCGCCGACCGGGCACGGCGCCGGGGCGTCGGCCCCGACCGGGCCGTCAGCGGTATGGCCGGCAGCGGTGGGGCATCGACGGTGGGGCCGCGGGTGGTGGACCGGCCGGTTCACCGGGCCGTCTCACCGGGCCGAGCCGACCGCCGCGGGTTGCCGCAGCGGAACGGGCAGCGACCCCGGAGCCGCCGGCGGCCTCGGCGTGACCCCGGCCGACGGCGTGGCGAGCCAGCCGCGTAGCCGCAACGCCGGCTCCTCCACCAGGTGCCAGGAGGGCACGGCCAGCAGCAGGGTGCCCAGCAGGGAGAGCAGGACGTAGGTGGGCAGGCCGTGGTCGGCGCCGCCGAGCAGTGCGACGACCTGCTGCACCGGGAAGGCGTAGATGTAGATGCCGTAGGAGTAGTCCCGTCGGCGGCCGATCCCGTGCAGCGTCCGGGGCAGGGCCACCGCCAGGTAGAGCACCAGGTACGCGAAGGCGGGCAGGCCGACGGCGAAGAACCCGCCGACCCGCGCCGAGGTCACCATCACCAGCGCGGCGAGCAGGGCGAGGCCGGCGGTCATCGGCAAACGGTGCGCGTAGCGCCGGGCGCACGCCCCAAGCAGGAAGAGGAAGCCGAGGTAGAGGGCCCAGTCGGCGGCGAAACTGCCGACCAGCGGCAGTGGGCCGATCGCGCCGCGCTGCGGCGGCCGGTCGGTCCAGTTCGCCACCGACAGCAGGTCGTTGAGGATGAGCAGGTACGCCCCGACGGTGAGGGCCACCACGAAGCGGAACGCCCGGTGCAGCACCGCGGTCGCCGCCAGCAGCGCCACCACCGTGTAGCAGGCGAACTCGTACCGCAGGCTCCACAGCGACCCGTCGAAGGCGCTGGGGCCGCCGACCACCCGGCCGTACGGCGTGTCGGCCAGCAGCCCGGAGATCGGGTACTGCTCCATCGCACCGAGCCAGTTGACCGCGAGGTAGCGCAGCGGCCCCTCGGAATGGGTCCAGAACCCGGTGAGGGTGCCCCGCTCGAACAGGGACACCAGCGGCGCGATCACCAGCGCGGTGACCAGCAGGCAGACCCAGAGGCCGGGCAGGGTGCGCAGGACGCGGTGCCAGGCGAAGCGGCCGGGGGAAAGCCGCAGTGCGCTGCCGGCGACGAGGAAGCCGGAGATGACGAAGAACCCCTGCACCGAGAGGGTGCCGAGGTCGCTCTGCCCGAGGGTGAGCGAGGCGCCGAAGCTCGGCTCGGCCAGCCCGATCGGCCACGCGTGCGCGACCAGGACCCCGGTGGCCAGGGCCAGCCGCAGGCAGCCGAACGCGTTGGCCCGGGGGTCGTAGCGGTCGGCGAGGCTGCGCCGCGTACCGCGTTCCGTGACCCGATGTCTCACCCGTTCCCCCTGGCTGTGCCGGCCGTGGTTACCGTCCGCGACCGTCGGTTCATCGGCATCAGTATCTACGGTGAAAGGTATAGAAAGGAGCAATTGGCGAAATATCTCTACCGGTCGCCATGTGTCGACCAGGTCGGCGGTGCCCGCCCGGACTCAGCGGGGAAGGGCGACGGAGGGTGACGGGTGAGTTGTCCGCCGCCTGTCATGCATTGAGATGTGTCAGTAGACTCGGGTCCGGTCGGCCCAACCGCGCACAGGCGTCCACACCTGCCCGGCAACGGGTTCGCCGACGCGACCGACGCAGCGCCTACTCACAGAGCCCCGGCCCGCCATCTGACTGTCGAGCCAGCGCCGGAACCATGATCAAGAACCACCCGGACACGACGGCCACCGCTGGACGGGCCAGGACATGAGGGATGCTCGTCGCACGAGCACCCACCGAGCACCCCACCGACCACAAGGGACGAACAAGCGAAGGGGCCTGACTGCCGTATTGGCAGGTCAGACCCCTTGTGATCTTGTGCGCCCGAAGGGACTCGAACCCCTAACCTTCTGATCCGTAGTGATATATGTAAATACAAAAAGCAGGATACGCAGCTCAGTACAGCCATATACAAACCAATCCAGAAACCCTACGACAGGTTCACTTATCGAGCTGGTTAATCTCCACGAGAACACATAGGGACAGACCCAGAAATCCGAAACAGTTCAATCCGTCCGAGTCAGTTCCCCGGCGTCCGAGCACCCACGGAGCAACCACGTAGGCCAGGCTCAACCAGAGTAGAGCGGGTCACACCAGCCGCACCTCGGCAGCAACCCAGACGTAGTTGAAGCTTCTCAGGCCTGGCGCCTCATGTCCGATCCTCGTCGTGGGACTCGCCCTGGCGCGCAAGGTGCACGTAGTCCGCGAAAGGCCCGAGCCCGACACTGCGGCGTCGCTCGTCCAGGCGATCAGGGTCCTCGATCGGCTGCGGCTGGAGCGGCCCCCCGCCGTCCAGCCCATACCAAAGCTGCGTCCCGTACACCTGAGGTCTACCCTCGGCCCGCCGCACCCGATCGGTCAAGTAGGCCCAGTGAGACGCCTGCGCCTCGCCATCTCGCACCGCCTGCTCAAGCAAACCCAGACAACGACGCTGGAACTCCGGGTCACGGTCGGCGTGTTGCGCGATCAACCACGCCGCGGCCGAGGCATCCGGGCCCACCTCACTGAGCCGAGGCCACCCCTCCTGGTCAAGAACCCCGGCAAACCACGCCGTGTTGTCGGCGTCGACGTCCTCCACCCGGGCCCAGACATCGTCACCAGGGTTCCGACCCGTCACCTCGGACCGCACCCGCTGGTCACGGTCCATCCGCTCCACCAACTCGGCGGCAAGCTCCCCATCTCCCACCCACCCAGGATCCCCACCCACCAACCACAACACCAGGCCCAAGAACCGCCTATCGTCCTCCCGATACCCAGTAGCGATCTCCCCCGTGGCGCCCAAGCGCAGCCGCAGCGGCCGATGCCGTCGCGTACCTGGTGCGCTACCTGCTGCGATCCTCGCCCGCCGTAGTAGCCGGGCACAGCCAATTACGCCTCCCGCCGGCTCAGCGGACAGGTGCCGCTGTTGCGATCCTCGCCCGCTGTGGGCGGCCACGGAAAAATCCCCGTAGGCGGCCAGATAAATCCCCACTGATGGCCACCAGATCTCCCCACTGACGGCCAGTGGATCTCCCCGCTGGCGGCCACGATCGCCGGTCCTGAAGATCGACCGGCGTGAAGAGCAGTAGGGAGATCATGGAGATCCTTGAGGCGTATGACCTCACAGGCAGTTACCGAGCCGCAGCCGAGTTGGCCGGCTGTGACCACCACACGGTGCGCCGGTATGTGCAGCTGCGGAGTGCGGGCATGAGCCCGACCGACAAGCCGAAGCGAGAACGCGTGATCGACGAGTTCCTGCCCAAGATCGAGGAGATGGTGGAGCGGTCCGGTGGCCGCATCCGCGCTGATGTGGTCCACCGGCGCCTGGTGGCGATGGGGTTCACCGGGGGAGACAGGACCACCCGCCGGGTGGTCGCCGAGGTGAAGGCGGCGTTCAGGGCCGGCAACCGGCGGGTGTTCCGGCCCTGGATCCCGGAGCCGGGGTTGTGGTTGCAGTGGGACTGGGGCCACGGGCCGAAGCTGAAGGGCCGGCCGGTGAACCTGTGGTGTGCCTGGCTGGCCTGGTCGCGGTTTCGGGTGGTGCTGCCGACGCTGGACAAGACGCTGCCCACGGTGATCGCGTGTCTGGACACCACGCTGCGCCGGCTGGGCGGGGTGCCGACCTATGCGCTGACCGACAACGAGCGCACCGTGACCAGCGAGCACGTCGCGCGGATCCCGGTGCGCAACCCGGAGATCGTCGAGGTCGGCCGGCACTACGGGCTGACGATCCGCACCTGCGTGCCGGCGGACCCGCAGTCCAAGGGCGGGGTGGAGAACACCGTGAAGATCGCCAAGGCGGACCTGGTGCCGACCGAGACGAACCTGCGCGACAGCTACCACTCCTTCGCCCAGATCGAGACCGCGTGTCGGGAGTTCTGCGAGGAGGTCAACCACCGGGTCCACCGGGTGACCCGCCGGACCCCGGCCGAGGCGCTGGCCGACGAACGGCAGCGGCTGCACCCGCTGCCCGAGCGGCCCTTCACCTCGGCGTTCGGTGAGACCCGGCGGGTCAACTGGGACGGCACCATCTCCTTCGACGCCGTCCGCTATTCGGTGCCCCACCAGTTCGTCGACGCCCGTGTCTGGGTGCGTCACCACGGTGAGGAGGTCATTGTCACCGCGGTCGAGGGTGATGGGCCAGCCGAGGTCGCCCGCCACCGGCGCGGGACGCCCGGGACGCCGCAGATCCGCGACGAGCACTACCCGCACCGCCACCACGACTCCGAACGCACCCCAAGGGCGACCAGCCCGGAGGAGGCCGCGTTCCTGGGCATCGGCGAGGGCGCCAACGCCTGGCTGGTCGAGGCCGCGGCCGCCGGCGCCCGCCGGATCCGCCCGCAGATGGCCGAGGCCGTCGTCCTCGCGAAGCTGCACGGCTCGGCCGCGGTCGACCGGGCTCTCGGAACGGCGGCGGTCGCCGGCCGGTTCTGCGAGGGCGACCTGCGCTCCATCCTCGACCACCAGGCCGCCGGGCCGGTTGCCCCGCCGATCACCCGCAGCGAGAACCACAGCCTGCAGCCAGGCACCTCCGCCTGGGCCAACTTCGGCAAACCCACCCCCACCAGCGACGATGACAAGGACCACGCCTGATGCCCACCGCCACCGCGACCCGCCCGACCGTCGTGACCGGTCCCAGCAGCGACCCGATGAACGAGATCGGGGAGCTGACCCGTCGGCTCAAGCTGCCCTACCTGCGCAAGGCTCTGGCCGAGGTCATCCCGACCGCGAAGGCCCAACGCTGGGATCCCGCCGAGATCGTCCGCGTGCTCCTCGCCGAGGAGGCCGCCGGCCGCGACGCGACGAACCTGCGCACCCGCCGCAAGCGCGCCGGGTTCCCCAACGGCAAGACGTTCGACGTCTGGGACGAGGCCAAGTCCTCCATCGGCCGGGCCACCCAGCAGGCCCTGCGGACCCTGGAATGGGTCCAGCGGCGGGAGAACCTCTGCATCTGCGGACCGTCGGGCACCGGCAAGTCCCACTTCTGCGAAGCGCTGGGCCAGCTCGCCGTCGACCGCGGCATGACGGTCGCCTGGTTCACCATCGAGCAGCTCGGTGGCCTGGTCCGCCGCCACCGCGCCGACGACTCCATGAACCGCGCGATCGACCGGATCATCCGCGCCGACCTGATCGTGGTCGACGACATCGGTCTGCTGCCTATCAGTAGCGAGGCCGCCGAGGGGTTCTACCGCGTCGTGGACGCCGCCTACGAACGGCGCAGTCTCGCTGTCAGCTCGAACCTGCACCCCTCCGGGTTCGACGAGCTGATGCCCAAGACCCTGGCCACCGCCACGGTCGACCGGCTTCTGCACCACGCCCACGTCGTCGTCACCCAGGGTGACAGCTTCCGGCTCTCCGAAGCCACCAACGGACAAGGGGTCAAGCCACTGACCTGACATCACTCAGCCCACCCGCCGGGGAGATTTCGTGGCCACCGGTGGGGAGAAACCATGGCCGCCAGCGGGGAGAAAAACTGGCCGCCCGTGGGGACATCCAGATGGCCGTTGACACCCGCCGTGGTGATCGGGCGCAGCACCGGCGCGGGGGCGCGTGAGGACTTCGCGCGTCGTTGCGATCCTCGCCCGCCGTGGTGGCCGGGCGCAGTGGCATGGTGCTGGGCGGTGATCCTGGCGTAGGACGTGTTGCGATCCTCGCCCGCCGTGGTGGCCGGGCGCAGCCGGGGAGGCAGGGCCAGCGCCTGGATTTCGTCGCGGTTGCGATCCACGCCCGGCGTGGTGGCCGGGCGCAGCCAGCTCGTCGGGGTCGGCGACGGCCGGGGCGTGGTGGAGGTTGCGATCCTCGCCCGGCGTGGTGGCCGGGCGCAGCACCGCCACCGCCGCGCCGTTGGTCACGCTGTCGATCAGGTTGCGATCCTCGCCCGGCGTGGTGGCCGGGGGCAGCTCCAGGCGGTCGGCGTCGCCGTCGGAGTGGACGATGCCGTTGCGATCCTCGCCCGGCGTGGTGCCGGGCGCAGCACGCCACCCGCAGACTCGGCTACCCCGCCGAGATCACCAAGTTGCGATCCTCGCCCGGCGTGGTGGCCGGGCGCAGCCGGGCTGCAGGACGCCGTGTTCCCGGATGTTGTCCAGGTTGCGATCCTCGCCCGGCGTGGTGGCCGGGCGCAGCGCGGTCAACTGGGCTCGCGCATACAAGGAGTTCCTGGAGTTGCGATCCTCGCCCGGCGTGGTGGCCGGGCGCAGCACCGCGGTCGGCGCGTAGATGTTGGCGATGGACAGCACGTTGCGATCCTCGCCCGGCGTGCTGGCCGGGCGCAGCCGTCCACAGCCTGATCTACCAGCCTGTGGAAAAGGTGTTGCGATCCTCGCCCGGCGTGGTGGCCGGGCGCAGCACGACGCTCTCGGTCACCAGGTCGGGCAGGCCCGACGTGTTGCGATCCTCGCCCGGCGTGGTGGCCGGGCGCAGCCCGTCACCGGCGCCATCATCGAGGAGCTGCCGACGCTGGTTGCGATCCTCGCCCGGCGTGGTGGCCGGGCGCAGCGCCGTGCTTGGTGGTGGCGTCGGTGATGGCGGTGAGGTTGCGATCCTCGCCCGGCGTGGTGGCCGGGCGCAGCGTCCATCGGGTTGCAGCCGGCCGAGCTGGACGCCATCGTTGCGATCCTCGCCCGGCGTGGTGGCCGGGCGCAGCCCGTGACCAGCCGAGATGACATCGCGTCCGACCTGGTGTTGCGATCCTCGCCCGGCGTGGTGGCCGGGCGCAGCTGAGCTGGCACAGCAGCAGCACCGCCTGGTCGGTGGTGTTGCGATCCTCGCCCGGCGTGGTGGCCAGGCGCAGCCGCCGCGTTGAGCGCGCACATCCGGGCCGAGCTGGTGTTGCGATCCTCGCCCGGCGTGGTGGCCGGGCGCAGCTACCGCACAGCAGGCGCCCGCCCGGCAGGGCGGACAGTTGCGATCCTCGCCCGGCGTGGTGGCCGGGCGCAGCCCGTCCACGGGTCGGCCGGCTCGCCGGCCTGCGGCACGTTGCGATCCTCGCCCGGCGTGGTGGCCGGGCGCAGCCCCCCGCCGGCGGGGGTGACCAGGGTCGGCAGCTCGACGTTGCGATCCTCGCCCGGCGTGGTGGCCGGGCGCAGCCCCGGACCGTGAGGGGGCGCGCGTGACCTCGCCCCGGGTTGCGATCCTCGCCCGGCGTGGTGGCCGGGCGCAGCCTCGGCCGGTTGTTGCGCATCGCCGCTTCGACCGAGTTGCGATCCTCGCCCGGCGTGGTGGCCGGGCGCAGCCGGCGTGGGCACCGACCACGGTCCATCCACGCCCCTCGTTGCGATCCTCGCCCGGCGTGGTGGCCGGGCGCAGCTGATCATCGCCTGCGTGATCGCGCCGGTCGACGAGGGTTGCGATCCTCGCCCGGCGTGGTGGCCGGGCGCAGCGGAGACCATCGAGGCCGGGGCCGACCCGGGGTGGAAGTTGCGATCCTCGCCCGGCGTGGTGGCCGGGCGCAGCCACGTACCCGCACCGGTGCTGCGTGCCCGGGTGCGGGGTTGCGATCCTCGCCCGGCGTGGTGGCCGGGCGCAGCTACACCAGCCGCTCGGTGGCCACCACCAGGTCGCCAGCGTTGCGATCCTCGCCCGGCGTGGTGGCCGGGCGCAGCCACCACCTGGCCCACGGTCACGGCCCGGACATCCGACCGTTGCGATCCTCGCCCGGCGTGGTGGCCGGGCGCAGCGCCGATGACCCTCCCGACCGCGTCGAGCACCGCCGAGTGGTTGCGATCCTCGCCCGGCGTGGTGGCCGGGCGCAGCTTGGCGTGGGAGGCCCACACGAGGGCGACGGCCTTGTTGCGATCCTCGCCCGGCGTGGTGGCCGGGCGCAGCCCGGCAACCAGCAGAAACACCCGCGAAAGCGAGATCCGGTTGCGATCCTCGCCCGGCGTGGTGGCCGGGCGCAGCCCGTCCCGACCCGTCCCGACCCGGGGATCCGGATCGTGTTGCGATCCTCGCCCGGCGTGGTGGCCGGGCGCAGCGTCGGCCGGGCCCGCAGCCCTGCGGCACCCCCGCCGCCGCGTTGCGATCCTCGCCCGGCGTGGTGGCCGGGCGCAGCCACTTCCGGTCTGCGCTGGACGCGACCGGGACGTGGTTGCGATCCTCGCCCGGCGTGGTGGCCGGGCGCAGCCTTGAGCGTGGTGCCCAGCTCGCCCGCCGCCGCCTGGTTGCGATCCTCGCCCGGCGTGGTGGCCGGGCGCAGCGGGGTGAGGCAGCCCGGTACGCCCTCAACCTGCACCGGTTGCGATCCTCGCCCGGCGTGGTGGCCGGGCGCAGCGGACGAAACCCTGCCCCTGATGACCGGCGTCCGCATGGTTGCGATCCTCGCCCGGCGTGGTGGCCGGGCGCAGCCCTCGCCCTGGTCAATGGGGCGAGGGCGGCGGACCGGTTGCGATCCTCGCCCGGCGTGGTGGCCGGGCGCAGCCGTCACCGTGCCCTACCCGAGGCTGGCTCCGCCCCTCGTTGCGATCCTCGCCCGGCGTGGTGGCCGGGCGCAGCTAGGGGAAGCCGTTGACGGCGACGATCAGGTTGTGGTTGCGATCCTCGCCCGGCGTGGTGGCCGGGCGCAGCGTCCGCGCGATCACGATCGCCCGGCCGAGCCCCCCGTTGTTGCGATCCTCGCCCGGCGTGGTGGCCGGGCGCAGCTGGCAAGGAGTACTTCCGGGTCGACTGGCAGACGCCGGTTGCGATCCTCGCCCGGCGTGGTGGCCGGGCGCAGCCGCTGCTCCAGGTCATCAACGGTGGCGGGTCGCCGACGTTGCGATCCTCGCCCGGCGTGGTGGCCGGGCGCAGCGCGGATGACCACCACCAGATCGGAGCCGCGGACCCGGTTGCGATCCTCGCCCGGCGTGGTGGCCGGGCGCAGCCTGGGTGTCGATGTCCCGGCCGGTGACGTCGCTGAGGGTTGCGATCCTCGCCCGGCGTGGTGGCCGGGCGCAGCCTGGGTGTCGATGTCCCGGCCGGTGACGTCGCTGAGGGTTGCGATCCTCGCCCGGCGTGGTGGCCGGGCGCAGCGCACGCGGACGCCGTCGGGCTGGGTGACGGTGGACTCGTTGCGATCCTCGCCCGGCGTGGTGGCCGGGCGCAGCTCGGCAACAGCATGGTTGTGCCCGTCGAGGGACGGGAGTTGCGATCCTCGCCCGGCGTGGTGGCCGGGCGCAGCTCTTCGCCACCGCCAGCCACACCAGGATGTCGAAGTTGCGATCCTCGCCCGGCGTGGTGGCCGGGCGCAGCGGCACCCCAGCGTCCGACGTGCCGGCCCCGCCGAGGACGTTGCGATCCTCGCCCGGCGTGGTGGCCGGGCGCAGCTCCGCGACCAGGTGGCCGACAAGGGCGGCAGCGTGCAGTTGCGATCCTCGCCCGGCGTGGTGGCCGGGCGCAGCTGCCGGTCTGCTTCTTCAGCCGCAGCATCGTGCCGGAGTTGCGATCCTCGCCCGGCGTGGTGGCCGGGCGCAGCTCGTCGCCCCGCAGGTGCAGGGGCATGAGCGCGGCGACGTTGCGATCCTCGCCCGGCGTGGTGGCCGGGCGCAGCAGCTGATCCGCTGCTGAGGAGCGAGCACCGATGGCGTTGCGATCCTCGCCCGGCGTGGTGGCCGGGCGCAGCCCTCGTCGTCGATCTCGGCCACGGACTGGATGCAGGTGTTGCGATCCTCGCCCGGCGTGGTGGCCGGGCGCAGCTGGCCGGTGCAGCGAAATCCTGCCGGCAGTCTGGACCTGGTTGCGATCCTCGCCCGGCGTGGTGGCCGGGCGCAGCTCGCTGAGGCGGCCGAGGTGGAGGCGATCCGCACCGAGTTGCGATCCTCGCCCGGCGTGGTGGCCGGGCGCAGCCGCCCCGACCGGCTCGCGGCCGGGGTCGGCGTCAGTCGTTGCGATCCTCGCCCGGCGTGGTGGCCGGGCGCAGCTACTCGGCGTATGGTGATGGTATGACCGCGCAGGTGAGGTTGCGATCCTCGCCCGGCGTGGTGGCCGGGCGCAGCGGCTCGCGAGCTGCGGATATGCACAGGGATCGCTGCGCATGCTCCTCGCCGTGAGACCGTTTTACTCCTTCTGTGCATGTTTCGTGGTTGGGAACCTCCCGGGGTTTTCGTGTCCACTGGGGGTTCCTAGATCACGAAGGGTCCGCGTGGGTCCATGGTACGAGCGCGTCCGAGGTGTTCGACGTCGTCGAGGGCGTTGGCGGGTAGCCGGTAGATGCGGACGCTGTCGCGGGTGGGGTCGATGATGTCGAGGAGTTCGGCGACGAGTTTGACTTTGTCGGCGTCGCGGCAGACGACTTCGAAGACGGATTTCTGGACGCGGTGTCCGTAGGCTTCGCAGACTTTCGCGACGCGGCGCAGGCGCCGTTCCCCGGCGGGGGTGGTGGTCTCGACGTCGTAGGTGATGAGCAGGTCCATGTCAGTTGACGGTCCAGGGCCGGTAGGTGTCGAGGTCGCCGCGCAGGTGCCGGGCGAGGAGCCGGGCTTGGATGAGGGGGAGGACGGCTGCTTCGACGTCGGTGGTGAGGTGGGCGTGGGGCCAGGGGCGGCGTCGGCTGGTCTGCCAGGCGGTCAGGACGGTCTTGCGGCCGGTTTCGGTGAGCCGGTAGGCGCCGGTGGGGAGTTTCTCGAAGTCGTCGGCGGTGAGTTCCTTGCGGTTGAGCATGGTGAACGCGAGCCGGTCGGCGAGGAGGGGCCGGAACTCCTCCATGAGGTCGAGGGCGAGGGCGGGTTTGCCGGGGCGCACGCCGTGGAGGTAGCCGATGTAGGGGTCGAGGCCGACGTGTTCGAGGGCGCCGTGCACGGCGACGCGGAGCATCCCGTAGAGGAAGGACAGCAGGCAGTTCAGGGGGTCGGTGGGTGGGCGTTTGTGGCGTCCGCCGTCGTGGAGGGTCTTGTCGGTGACCAGGTAGGGGGCGGCGGTGAAGTAGTCGCGGGCGGCGATGCCCTCGACGCCGAGGACCGTGTCGATGGTGTCGGCGGTGCGCAGGAGGTCGAGGCGTTGGGCGAGGAGTTCCGCGGACGCGCGTAGGGCGGTCTGGCGGTGGCCGGAGGTGTCGCGGGCGGCGCGGAGGAGGTTCTGCCGACTGTTGTGGATCTTCCCGGCGATCATGGCGGTGGCGATGGCCAGGCGATGGTCGGGGGTGTCGGCGGCGCGGTGTTGGGCTTGCCGGAGGAGGGGGTTTCCGCTGGTGGGGCCGTTGGTGCGGGCGCGGAAGCGGCCCATGCCGGTGAGCCAGGTGACGGATCGGCGGTCGTCGGCGCAGCGCAGGATCAGGTCGTCGGTGATGTTGACCCCGCCGAAGAGGACCAAGTGGTCGAGGCGGACGAGGGGGATGAGGTGTCGTCCGGTCTGGTCGGGGTGGTAGACGCGGATGGTGTCGCCGTCGAGGTGCAGGCTGGTGCCGGGAGTTTGGATGTAGAGGGTGTTGAGCAGTTCAGTCACGCCAGGGTCCCAGGAGCTTGGGTGTGAACAGGTCGGTTGGTGGTCGGCGGTGGTGGCCGTCGGTGATGTCGGGTAGGCAGTCGTCGCGCAGGGAGCAGCGCCGGCACCGGCTGTCGTTGCGGGCGGTGGGTAGGCGTACGGATGCCAGGAGCGCGCGGATGGCGTGGGCGGCGGTGGTGACGCGGGTGAGGATGTCGGTGTCGATCGTGACGGGGTGACGGCGCCGCTCGGCCACGGAGTAGATGTGGCCGAGCGGCACGTCGAAGCCGGCTTCGATGAGGCAGAGGGCTTGGCCGGCGAGTTGCAGGTCGGCGGGGCCGCCGGGTTGGTAGCGGCCGACCTTGTACTCCACGGGGGTGGCGGTCTGGCCGGTGAATTCGACGACGTCGCAGATGCCTCGAAGGCCGTGGGTGGTGCTGGCCACGGGCAGGGACCGGATGGTGGTGACGCCGGCGCGGCGTTTCAGGCCGGGGAGGTCGACGAGGCGGTGGCTGAGGTCGCCTCGGACGGTGTCGGCGCTGTCGGTCCAGACGCCTTCGAGGTGGATGAGGGCGGTTTGCCGGTGGCAGTAGGCGTAGTGCTCGAGCGCGGACAGCGGGATCTCGGTCGGCTCACTGCCACCGGCGGGTGTGGTCACGGCCAGAGGTTGACCAGGGGGGTGAACTCGACGCCATCGGGCAGATCGGCGGTGGTGAGGGTGAGGTCGTAGTCGCTGTGGTGGCGGGCCGGCTTCTCCTGGTTCTTGCGGGTGAGTCGGACGCGTTCGGTGAGACTGGCGGCGGGTGCGACGCCGAGGGCGTCGGGGTGGCTGAAGACGTAGAGGCCGCAGAGTTTCATCTCGCCGCGGGTGGCGGAGCGGTCGTGGTCGAACATGAGGCTGATGGCGCGCCAGAGGACGGTGAGGTCGTCGGTGGTGACGCCGGTCTTGGTGGCGCGGGGCGCGGAGTAGAACAGGCGGGCCTGGTAGAGGCCGTAGGGGATGGTCCACTTGGAGCCCATCTCCGTGCGTTCACCCTTGTCGATGTCGTCCTGGCGGGTCTGGGTGACGCGGGTGATGGCGTGGTCGGTGGGCAGCACGGGGTCGACGCTGCGGGCGAAGGTCAGCTGCACCGGTCCGCGGACCTGGCCGGCGCCGCCCTTGGTGCCGGTGCTGAGGACCGCGCCGAAGAGGCGGATGTCGAAGTAGTGCTCGCAGAGCCACCGCTGGGCGTCGTCGGCCTTGCCGGGGTTGGCTTTGAGGCCTTCCTCGATGCGGGTGTTCAGGGCGTGGCCGGCTTCGACGAAGATGCCGTACCGGGGGTCGTCGCCGCGCAGCAGGGACACGGTGTCGCGGATCTTGCGCTTGAGGGCGACGTCGGTGACGAGGCCCTGGCCGGTTTCGTCGTCGGTGCGGGGCTGGTTGCCGCCGTCGGGGTCGCCGTTGGGGTTGCCGTCGGTGACGTCGAACAGGATGACGGCGTCGTGGCGGCGGGTCGGGTCGAGGTGGGCGTCGCTCATTCGTCGTCTCCCTGGGTGTCACGGTCGGGCTGGTCGGGGGCGGGGGGAAGGTCGGTGTCGCGTTTGCGGGCGGCGGCTTCGACGCGCTCGGCGCGCATCGCGGCGCGCTGGTGGTGGAAGCCGAGGACGAACTCCGCCTTCTGCGCGAGGATCGCGCTGGCGGGGATGGCGGTCAGGTCGGCGTAGATGCCGTCGAGGCGGTGGGCGTAGGCGGCGGCCCAGGCGGGTCGGCGTAGCGGTCCGCGCAGGCGGCGCAGCCAGGCGGTGGAGGTGCGCTGGCCGTTGACAAGGACGGCGCGGGGGTTGGTGATGGCGCGGCCCATGTACCGCTCGGCGAAGGTGGTGTTGAGCGGCTGGTTGGCCGCGCGGTAGACGGCCTGTTGGAGGTCGTCGAGGACGGCGAAGGCCCGGCCGGACAGGTAGGCGGGGTCCTTGTTGTCGGGGTTCAACGTCGGCGTCAGCCTTTCTCGAGCGTGTGGGTGTAGTCCGGGGTGGCGGCGCAGGCCGAGGCGGACGAGCGCCATCCGGGCGGGGTCGATCCGGCTGTCGGTGCGGATCCGGTTGATCACGTGGGCCAGGAGTTTCGGTGGCAGCGGTGCCCGCAGCAGCGCGGAGCGCAGCAGGGCGTGGTGCAGGGCGTGGGGGCGGTCCTCGCCGCGGGCGCCGAGTTTGGCCCAACTGCCGGCTGCGCCGCCTCGTCCGGGCTGCCACCGGCCGGCGGCGCGGACGAGTTGGGTCAACCTGACCTGGCCGGCCGCGCCGGCCCGGTCGGAGATCTCGTGGTCGTCGATCCAGGTGCGGATGTTGGTCTTGACCTGGGGCAGGGGCATCTCGATCCAGTCGCGGACCACCACCCGGGCGACGTTCCCGCCGACTGTCACCGAGCAGAAGGTGGACAGGTCATCGATGTCGGGGTCGATGCCGTCGTGGGGGGTGTTGAGCAGGGCGCGGGCGTCGCTGAGTTCCGGGTCGTCCAGGGCGGCCATCGGGTTGAACCGGCTTCCGCCGACGATCCACCACACCAGCCGCCCGTACTGGCCGGGAAGGGCGCTGCTGTGGGTGTCGTCGGACAACAGGGCGGTCAGGGAGGACATGAACGTCAGCCCGCAGGTGATGCAGATGGGTGTGTGGGTGAGGAACTTCGTCAGCTCGTAGCCGTGGACGGCCTCGTTGACGCTGACCAGTGAGGCGCCCTGCGTGGCGCCGGGCAGCCACCGCTGCGGGATCTGCTGGGGAATCGTCTTGAGCAGGTCACGGACCTGACCGCAGACAAGACACAGCCCCGCCCGGCCGAGGCCCTTACGGCCGGCGGCGACGGTCGCCCAGTAGCGGCGCGCGGAGTCGTCCTCGACGGCGAACCGGCCGCCGACGGTGATCGCGACCAGGTCGCCGCGCCCCCAGGTGCGGTCGGTGGTCATGCGGGCGGCGTGGCCGTTGGCGTAGAAGGCGGCGATGGCGGGGGCCGGGCCGTGCGGCTCGGCCTTCGACCAACTGCGGATCTGTTCCTGGAACGCCTCGTGCTGTTTGGCCACCCGGTCGGGTTTGCCGCCGTCCTCGGCGACCCAGCCGAGCACGTACTCGACGGTGTCGGCGGCCAGGGCCGGGGCGACGCCGACGGTGCGGGTCACCGCCGGCACCAGCCGGGGCACCCCGAACCGTTCGTCGCGATTGGCGGGATTGGCCAGGTCGGTCAGGTCGGTCTTCAGGGGTGTGCCGTCGGCGGCCAGGTCGATCACGAACCGCACCGGCTTGCGTCCGTAGAAGGGTGGGGTGACCTGGTCGCTGTCGGCGGCGTACTCGACGAGGCGTTGCAGCAGCATCAGCCGACCCCGGCCGGCAGGGCCAGTTCCATGCCCCGCGCCGGCACCTGCAGGACACCGGCCTCGACACGGGCGGCGAACCACTCCATGCGGGGCTTGCCGTCGCCGTCGCGGTGGATCGAGTGCAGCATGATCCCGATGTCTTCGGTGAGCGTGGCCTGCCGGGGTGTGTCGTCCGGAGGGCCGAAGTCGGCGCTGAACTCCCGGGTGCCGAGGTAGGGGTGCTGGAAGCAGGCGCCCTTGCGGACCCGGCGGCGCAACTGGTCGCGGTAGGCCGCCGCCGGCTTGTCGGCGTGCGGTGCGGGTACCACGTGCGCGTGAATCCGGTAGGCGACGTCCCGCAGGCAGACGGCGTTGCGCTGGTCCCGGTTGGCGGCGGTGTCCACCCGCCGGGTGCCCTTGAGGGCCTCGGCCAGCGGAGCGACGTCACTGGTCTCGTTCCGGCGGATGGTGAACTGCCGGATCGGTTTGAGGACCTCGATCGCGACGACCTCGTACCGGATCTCCGGCTTCCAGTAGATCGACTCCAGCACCCCCACCGCCGCCGACGGCGTCATCACCGGGTAGCTGACCCGCTCGACCTTCAACTCCGGCCGGGAGAACAGCGCCCCCTCAGCGGTCACCTGCACCACCACCGGCAGGTCACCCTCCTGGCTACGGCGCACCGGCACCCCATCAACCACCTCAATCACAAGACGAACTCCTCCACCCTCGGGTCAACAGCAATCCCGGTGTCCGGGTCGTACGATCCGATCCACTCCACCAACGAGCCAACGTGAATCTCGTTACCGAGGATTGGTCGCATCCACGCCCGCACCGCCGGATCCCTCAGTAAGCCGCCGTGCAAGGTCGTGGTGTAGGGCTGCAGCTCACGCAGGTCCCGCACATCGGCCATCGGGGCGTGACGGATCCGGTCGACGATCTTCTCGATGCGGGCCTTCTCTTCGGGCGTCGACGCGCCCTGCGGGGTGACCACGGAGACGCCCTCGTCCCGGATCATCCGGAACGCCCGCTGGCGGTTCCGGCGCCCTCCCCCATCGATCGGAGGCCCGTCGGTGACGGTCTGAAAGGACCACTTCCGGCGGGCCTCTTGGATCTGCTGCCCCACGTGCCCCGGGTCCTTCAGGTTCAACGCCTCATACACCTGCCGGTAGTAGTCACCCAACGCTTCGAGATCGTCGGGGTCCGCCCGGTCAGGGCCGAAACAGGTCCGGGCCACCGCCACCAGCCGCTCGTACGCCGGCGGCCCACCGGCGTCGGCCGCCTCGAAGATCACCACCCGCCCCCGCTCCAGGAGCCCCTCCCGGTTGGCGCGCCCCGCGGCCTGCACCAGGGAGTCCGCTGGAGCCATCGCCCGGAACACCACCGGGAAGTCCAGGTCCACCCCCGCCTCGACAAGCTGGGTCGCGGCCAGCAGCACCCGCTGCCCCGCCTGCAACCGCTGCGTCACTGCCGTGAGCACCCGCCGCCGATGTGCCGGACACATCCGGGTCGACAGGTGCCAGACGACACCACCATCCCACCCGGACTCACGCCACCGGTCGAACACCGTGCAGGCATCGGCGGTGGTGTTGACCACCACCATCGCCGAACCAGCACTCCCCTCACCATCGGCCGCGCCGTCGGCGACATCCGCGAGGGTCAGCCCCGGATCCCACCGCCACTCGTAGGACACCCGGCGCATCTGCTCGGTGAGCACCGGCACCTGTCCGACCACCTCGACGCGGGCCAGGTCGGCGAACGGCCGCAACGCCCAGAAATCGGGCTGGGTCGCCGACGACAACAGCACCGTCGTCCCGAAGTGATCCACCAACAACCGCAGACCGTCCAGGATCGGCACCAACATGTCGTGCGGCAACGCCTGGATCTCGTCCAACACGATCACCGCACCCGCCAGCCGGTGCACCCTACGCATCACCGACGGCTTCCGCGCATACAACGACTCGAACAGCCGCACGAACGTCGTCACCACGAACGGCGCGTCCCAGTTCTCCGCCGCCTGCCGCGCCCACCGCCCCGACCCCGCGGCGTCGAAGTCGACCTGACTGTGGTGCTCCAACACCACAGGCTCCGCGCCCTCCTCGTCGAGCATCCGCCGGTACACCGCCGCGTTCTGCTCCGTGATCGTCAGAAACGGCACCGCCACGATCACCCGCCGCAACCCGTGACGGGCGGCGTGCGTCAACGCGAACCCCGCCGACGCCAGGGTCTTCCCCACCCCCGTCGGCGCATGCAGCCGGAACATCCCCGGCGGACGCTCAGCCGCCGCCACACACTCGGCGTACACCTGCTCCCGCAGCCCGTCGATCGGTGAAGACGGCCGACGGCGAAGCTCCTCCAGCCGCCGCTGCTCGAACACCTTCAACAAACGGCCGAAGTCGACATCCGGACGGACCCGCGGCGCCTCGCGCTGCCGGTAGTGCGAGTCGGTGTCCAGCCCGTCAGCGTCCACCAACGCGCTGTAACACAACCGCAGGCCCATCTCGCTCACCAGCGGATCCGACTGCCAACGCGGCGGCACGGCGCTACTCAGGTCCGCCGGCAACTCCGGCAGCAGACGCGGCAACAACGCCTCCGCCGAGGCGACGTTGCCCGCTTCCTTACGGAGCCTGTCCTTCAGCCGCTTCTTGAAGTCACCCCGGTCCAGCAGACCACCGTGATGGCCGAAGATCCCCACCGCGAACGCGCCCAGCCCCCGCTCCTCAGCAAGCCGAGTACCCAGCGACTTGTGATCGATACCGACCTGCTCATCTGTACCCGCAACCTCAGCCAGCCGCTGCTGCCAGCCACAACTCGCCTTACCGCAGTCATGCAGAAGCCCGAACCAGTACGCCAGCTCACCCCCACCGAACGGCGCCGCGAAGCCCCGGGCAAGAGCCGCAGTGGAACGCAGATGGTCGGACAGCCCGTGCCACACACCGCTGCCAGACGGTGGGCTGTGCGCCCAGAGCGTCTCCTCATCCGTCACACGCCATTCCCAACAAGATCAGATGGCACCGATGCCACCCGGCCATCCAGCCAGTCGCGCTTGGCGGAGTCAAGACACAAAACCCTACTGTCGTGAATCTTGCTCACCGCCAAACCGCGCCCCTCCGTCAGCAGCCCGGCCGTTGGCAGGCGTCAGCGCCGAATAGTTGCGATCCTCGCCGCCGCGCAACGCGCACCGGCGCACAGGTAGAAGGGTTTCAGGGTCGCCTGCCTTCGGCCTCACCGACGGACAAAAAGTCCGCCAGCACCCCCCCGCGACAACCAGAACGACTCACGTTCAGGCCGTAACCGCTAGAAATCACGAGCGTTAGCGCTGAATAGAAGCGACAACGCCCACACCTCGAGACCGCGCGAACGAACGGACGTGACCCCGTACCTGGCAACACTCTCCGCAAATCCATCCCGAGAGCTGGTCTAAATGAATCTGCTGTCCCTGGGCCCCTGGGCTGTCTTCGCCGTCCTGCTCATATACCTCGCGCTCATGGCGGTGGTCGCTCTGATCGCTTCGATGCATCCAGACGCCAGTCGGCGAAGCGACTTTCGGAAGGTCCTCGACCGGCTTCTGCGGCTGAACCCCTTCCGGCGTCACTGAGCCAGGACGGTAGCTGGGCGCGGGCGCCTGAGCACCCGGAAGAGGGCACCATCCCAGTTCCATCGCGATCCTCGCCCGCCGCGGTGGCCGGGCGCAGCGCCCCGGCGCGCTCGCCACGTACCGCGACGTTGACGGTGTTGCGACCCTCGCCCGCCGTGGTGGCCGGGCGCAGCCACCCCGGCGTACGCGGTAGGTGGTCATCACCCAGGTTGCGATCCTCGCCCGCCGTGGTGGCCGGGCGCAGCATGACCCGCACCTCGCCGGCCCCGAACTCGCCCGGGGGTTGCGATCCTCGCCCGCCGTGGTGGCCGGGTGCAGCAGCGAGCCTGTCGCACCATGCCTTGTCGCTCAGCTCTCGTTGCGATCCTCGCCCGCCGTGGTGGCCGGGCGCAGCCACGCGGTACCGCACCGGGCCGCCCTGCACTGCCCGGTTGCGATCCTCGCCCGCCGTGGTGGCCGGGCGCAGCCTCGTGCCGGTCGAGCCGGTCCCCGCTGCGGGTGACGTTGCGATCCTCGCCCGCCGTGGTGGCCGGGCGCAGCCTGGGGGGTGGATCTGGTCGCCAGCGACAACGGCGACGTTGCGATCCTCGCCCGCCGTGGTGGCCGGGCGCAGCCAGGTGCGTTATCCCGTAGGATCGCACTGGCCTCCCGAGTTGCGATCCTCGCCCGCCGTGGTGGCCGGGCGCAGCCAGTGCTGCGGGCTCCAGCGGGTCAGCATCGCCGGCGAGTTGCGATCCTCGCCCGCCGTGGTGGCCGGGCGCAGCGCGGCGGCCCCGGCGGCGGCCATCATGGCGTACCCGGCGTTGCGATCCTCGCCCGCCGTGGTGGCCGGGCGCAGCTAGCGGGGCATCCCGACGGACGACCCGAGCGGGTTGACGTTGCGATCCTCGCCCGCCGTGGTGGCCGGGCGCAGCGCGGGGCTACGCGGGCAGGTCGTCGTAGTCGGCCTCGGTGTTGCGATCCTCGCCCGCCGTGGTGGCCGGGCGCAGCCTGCGGGTGCCGGAGGTGCACCGGGCCCGCGCGGTGTTGCGATCCTCGCCCGCCGTGGTGGCCGGGCGCAGCGGTTGGCGCTGATCGGTGGCCTGGTCGGGTTGCTGTGGTTGCGATCCTCGCCCGCCGTGGTGGCCGGGCGCAGCGGTTGGCGCTGATCGGTGGCCTGGTCGGGTTGCTGTGGTTGCGATCCTCGCCCGCCGTGGTGGCCGGGCGCAGCGGCAGAAATTCCGGACTCATGCTGAGTCCGCAGAAATGTTGCGATCCTCGCCCGCCGTGGTGGCCGGGCGCAGCTCTGCATGTCCGTCACCGCTCCCTTACGGGAAAAGGTTGCGATCCTCGCCCGCCGTGGTGGCCGGGCGCAGCGGGTCGACTCGTACCGGTGCTGATCGATCGGCCCCGGTTGCGATCCTCGCCCGCCGTGGTGGCCGGGCGCAGCGCCCCGACCGGGGCCGCGAACACGGTCTGCTGCATGTTGCGATCCTCGCCCGCCGTGGTGGCCGGGCGCAGCTTCTTCTCGCTGAACGGCCCCATGTCCCGGAACACCGGTTGCGATCCTCGCCCGCCGTGGTGGCCGGGCGCAGCTGCCGGGCTGGACGTAGCCTCCCGGTGCCTGGCCCACCGGTTGCGATCCTCGCCCGCCGTGGTGGCCGGGCGCAGCCTTCGACGTGCTCTTCCTCGCCGGCACCACCGAATGGTTGCGATCCTCGCCCGCCGTGGTGGCCGGGCGCAGCCTTCGACGTGCTCTTCCTCGCCGGCACCACCGAATGGTTGCGATCCTCGCCCGCCGTGGTGGCCGGGCGCAGCCTTCGACGTGCTCTTCCTCGCCGGCACCACCGAATGGTTGCGATCCTCGCCCGCCGTGGTGGCCGGGCGCAGCCTTCGACGTGCTCTTCCTCGCCGGCACCACCGAATGGTTGCGATCCTCGCCCGCCGTGGTGGCCGGGCGCAGCTTGCCCGACTGGGTGCCCGCCGACCTGTCCGACTGGTTGCGATCCTCGCCCGCCGTGGTGGCCGGGCGCAGCTCCCGAGGTTCGCCGGCTGGTACGAGCCGGCCGAGCTGGTTGCGATCCTCGCCCGCCGTGGTGGCCGGGCGCAGCGGGCCTGTGAGCGACACCATCGACGTTCCCGCCGTCGGGTTGCGATCCTCGCCCGCCGTGGTGGCCGGGCGCAGCCGCCAGGCCGCCCACAAGGGGTGCGACCCGCAGCACGGGTTGCGATCCTCGCCCGCCGTGGTGGCCGGGCGCAGCGTGCCGATGTCGCGGACCAGGGACCACGACCCGCTCACGTTGCGATCCTCGCCCGCCGTGGTGGCCGGGCGCAGCGTCGACGCCTAGGCAATGCTCTACTATCCCTCCCCAAAGGCGTTGCGATCCTCGCCCGCCGTGGTGGCCGGGCGCAGCCCGTGGTCGGTGCCCACGCCGCCGGCCACAACACCCCGTTGCGATCCTCGCCCGCCGTGGTGGCCGGGCGCAGCGTCGCCAAAAGAAATACTGCGGCGCTCCCTGTTCCAAGTTGCGATCCTCGCCCGCCGTGGTGGCCGGGCGCAGCGCCTCCAGCGCGGCAACCTCGTCGTCGGACAGGTCGCAGTTGCGATCCTCGCCCGCCGTGGTGGCCGGGCGCAGCATCGCTACCGGGATCGCCGGGGCCGTGCTGCTCGGCGTTGCGATCCTCGCCCGCCGTGGTGGCCGGGCGCAGCTAGCCCCCGTCGAGCCGCTGCGAGACCTGCCGCGTGTTGCGATCCTCGCCCGCCGTGGTGGCCGGGCGCAGCCACCGTTCGGCACCGCCGCGCGGGGCGCGCCACTGGAAAGGGTTGCGATCCTCGCCCGCCGTGGTGGCCGGGCGCAGCACCGGCCCTGCTCAGATGATGTTGTAAGAGGTCCTAACAAAATGATCTCTGGGTCTTCCGTCCTCTGTAGAGAACGATCTACGATGTCGGGCCGTGAGGCGTGGTGAGCAGCCGCCGTGGATCGTGCCGGACGGGCTGTGGCAGCGCATCGAGCCGTTGCTGCCCAAGCCTGAGCGCAATCCTCGGTACCCGGGGCGCAGGCGGATCCCGGATCGGCAGGTGCTGTGCGGGATCTTGTTCGTGCTGCACACGGGCATCCAGTGGGAGTTCTTGCCCCAAGAGCTGGGATTCGGCTCGGGAATGACCTGCTGGCGGCGCCTGGAGGAGTGGAACCGGGCCGGAGTGTGGCAGCGGCTGCACGAGCTGCTGCTGGCCGAGCTGCAGGCGGCCGGGAAACTCGACTGGTCTCGCGCCGTGATCGACTCCTCGCATGTGCGGGCCGCCCGGCGTGGCCCAAAAGCGGCCCGAGCCCGGTCGACCGCGCCCGCCCGGGCTCGAAGCATCACGTCCTGACCGAGGGCGCCGGCATCCCCCTGGCCGTCGCGTTGACCGGCGGCAACCGCCACGACGTCACCCAACTGCTCCCGCTGGTCGACAAGATCCCGCCGGTCCGGGGCCGCCGTGGCCGACCCCGCCAGCACCCCAACCAGCTCTTCGCCGATCGTGCGTACGACCACGACAAGTACCGCCGGGCCGTACGCGCCAAGGGCATCCGGCCGCGGATCGCCCGCCGCGGTCAACCCCACGGCTCCGGTCTGGGCGTATCCAGGTGGGTGGTCGAGAGAGTGCGCCGTGAGGCGCTGATTGATCGAGTGGAGGTGAGAGACCTTCGCCGCCGGGCTGTCGCAGCAGTTCGGTGAAGCTGGGGGCAGCCTGATCCGGGAGGTGCCGGGGAGGGTGGCAAGCGGCCCCGACAACGCCGGGACGTGACCAGTACTGCCAGATGGCGCGGGTCCGGCAAGCGAGACGGAGAGGTATACGCGAGGAACCGGTGTCTGAAGCCTCCTAACGATCCCTACCAGCTCGAACCTGGCGGATATGGGCTGGGTGCGGTGCGTCCTGGTCCTCTTCTCTCGGGACCGGAACTTCCTGGGCGTCTTTGTTCAGCGGTCAGGAAGGCCACGGTGAAGTGCTGCGGGGTAGCCGTGGCGATGCCGCGGGGGTATAGCCGGGTGCCTCCTTCGTCGAGCGATCAGTCAGTGAACACGGGAACTCTCCCGGTCCTGCCCGGCTGCGTCTCATCCGGAGACGACACGTCGGGCTGGGTCCACCGTCGGCCGATCGGGTCGGGAGAGGGCGGAGCCGTCGTAGTACTCCGAGGCCGGGAGAGCCGGTCACATGGGGAAGGGCGGCAGCGAGATCGCAAGGGAGGTACTGCAATGCCCGAAGACACGGTGGTGGATGCCACCGTCGCGTGGCCGACCCCGGAAGAGGCATGGACACGGGTACGGGGAATGCAGATCAAACTGCACCGTTGGGCGGTGGCCGACCACGGTCGCCGGTTTGACGATGTCTACAACTTCGTCAGCGACCCGGCCACGCTGGTCGTGGCGTTGCAACGGGTCGCCGGGAATGCCGGAGCCCGCACTGCTGGCGTGGATGGCGTCACCGCCGTGCACGTGAGCATGGCAGGGCCCGAGGTGTTCCTGGACCATGTCCGTTCCCTGCTGAAGGCCGGCACGTTCCGGCCGCTACCAGTACGGGAGAAGATGATCCCCAAGACCGGTGGGAAACTACGCCGGCTCGGGATACCGACCATCACGGACCGCGTGGTCCAGGCGGCGCTGAAGCTGGTCCTGGAGCCCATCTTCGAGGCGGATTTTCAGCCTTGTTCGTATGGGTTCCGGCCGAACCGGCGTGCGCACGACGCGATCGCCGAGATCCATCATCTGGCCACCGCCGGTTACCGGTGGGTGCTGGACGCGGACATCGAGGCGTGCTTCGACCGTATCGACCACCCGGCTCTGATGGACCGGGTGCGGGCGCGGGTGAAGGACAAGCGGGTGCTCACGTTGGTGAAGGCGTTCCTCAAGGCCGGGATCATGACTGAGCTCGGCGAGCGGAACGAGACCACGTCCGGCACACCCCAAGGAGGGATCCTCTCACCACTGCTGGCCAACATCGCGTTGTCGGTTCTCGACGAGTTCTTCGCCGAGCAATGGGCGGCAGCGGGCACCGGCCAGCAGCGCAGGCAACGACGCGCCAAAGGGCTGGCGACGTGGCAGTTGGTCCGCTACGCCGACGACTTCCTCGTCCTGGTCCACGGCAACCAGGAACACGTCGAGGACCTGCGAGACCAGGTGAGCACCGTCCTGGCGACGATGGGCCTGCGCCTATCCGAGTCCAAGACCAGGATCACCCACCTTGCCGACGGGGTCGACTTCCTCGGATTCCGCATCGTCTGGCAGCGGAAACGAGGAACGAGCAAGTGGCATGTCTACACGTTCATCGCAGACAAGCCGGTCCAGGCGCTGAAACGGAAGATCAAGTCACTGACCCGCCGGTTGTCGCATCTGAGCTACCGGGAAACGCTGGTGAGGATCAACTACATCCAGCGTGGATGGGCCAACTACTTCAAGCACGCGGTCGCCAAGCACACCTTCTCCCACCTGCAGAACTTCATCTGGTGGCGAGTGATCAACTGGGTGATGCGCCGCAACCGCATGACCTGGAGAGCCATCCGGCGATGGCTGCGCACCCCGCAAGGGTGGCAGCCCATCGCCTTCGACGGGGTCGAGTTGTTCAAGATGGCGAAGGTCCCCGTGACCCGATACCGCTATCGCGGCACCAAGATCCCGAACCCCTGGCAGCCCACGACAAGCCCACCCCCAACGGCATGACCTCGTGGAGAGCCCGGTGCGGTGAAAGTCGCACGCCGGGTTCGGCGGGCGGGTCCGGGAAACGGACCTGGAGCAATCCAGGCACCGCGCCCGGACCCGACCCAACACCATCGCCTGGTACCACGGCATGAAACGCCTACGCATCCGGTGGGAACGCCGTGACGACATCCACGAAGCCTTCCTCGCCCTCGCCACCTGCATCATCACGTACCGACACGTCGCACGACTTTGTTAGAACCTCTAAGAGGTCCTAACAAAATGATCTCTGGGTCTTTCGTCCTCTCTAGAGGACGATCTACGATGTCGGGCCGTGAGGCGTGGTGAGCAGCCGCCGTGGATCGTGCCGGACGGGCTGTGGCAGCGCATCGAGCCGTTGCTGCCCAAGCCTGAGCGCAATCCTCGGCACCCGGGGCGCAGGCGGATCCCGGATCGGCAGGTGCTGTGCGGGATCTTGTTCGTGCTGCACACGGGCATCCAGTGGGAGTTCTTGCCCCAAGAACTGGGATTCGGCTCGGGAATGACCTGCTGGCGGCGCCTGGAGGAGTGGAACCGGGCCGGAGTGTGGCAGCGGCTGCACGAGCTGCTGCTGGCCGAGCTGCAGGCGGCCGGGAAACTCGACTGGTCTCGCGCCGTGATCGACTCCTCGCATGTGCGGGCCGCCCGGCGTGGCCCAAAAGCGGCCCGAGCCCGGTCGACCGCGCCCGCCCGGGCTCGAAGCATCACGTCCTGACCGAGGGCGCCGGCATCCCCCTGGCCGTCGCGTTGACCGGCGGCAACCGCCACGACGTCACCCAACTGCTCCCGCTGATCGACAAGATCCCGCCGGTCCGGGGCCGCCGTGGCCGACCCCGCCAGCACCCCAACCAGCTCTTCGCCGATCGTGCGTACGACCACGACAAGTACCGCCGGGCCGTACGCGCCAAGGGCATCCGGCCGCGGATCGCCCGCCGCGGTCAACCCCACGGCTCCGGTCTGGGCGTATCCAGGTGGGTGGTCGAGAGAACCATCGCCTGGTACCACGGCATGAAACGCCTACGCATCCGGTGGGAACGCCGTGACGACATCCACGAAGCCTTCCTCGCCCTCGCCACCTGCATCATCACGTACCGACACGTCGCACGACTTTGTTAGGACCTCTAAGTCGGCACGAGTTGCGATCCTCGCCCGCCGTGGTGGCCGGGCGCAGCCCTTCTGCACGACTTTGTTGAGCCAGGTGACAAGCGTCGGTTGCGATCCTCGCCCGCCGTGGTGGCCGGGCGCAGCGCCGAGATGGCACCGCCCAGGTCGCCAGCGTCTACCGGTGTTGCGATCCTCGCCCGCCGTGGTGGCCGGGCGCAGCCCGACGATCCATCCGGGTTCGTAGACGCCGCCAACCTGGTTGCGATCCTCGCCCGCCGTGGTGGCCGGGCGCAGCCGCTGGTTCACGGTCGTCAGCATCCGGGCGAGAGAAGAGTTGCGATCCTCGCCCGCCGTGGTGGCCGGGCGCAGCCCATGAAAGCCCCGAGCGGTTTGCGGGTCAAAAGCAGTTGCGATCCTCGCCCGCCGTGGTGGCCGGGCGCAGCGCCCGGCCGCGTCCGGTGCCGTGTCCCTCAACCTCAGCCAGTTGCGATCCTCGCCCGCCGTGGTGGCCGGGCGCAGCGGATGCCCTGTCCGGCCTGTTCCCCGAGACGTTCATGTTGCGATCCTCGCCCGCCGTGGTGGCCGGGCGCAGCGGATGCCCTGTCCGGCCTGTTCCCCGAGACGTTCATGTTGCGATCCTCGCCCGCCGTGGTGGCCGGGCGCAGCCCCCTGACCGCGCTGCCCCCGATGGGTGGCGTCAGGGAGTTGCGATCCTCGCCCGCCGTGGTGGCCGGGCGCAGCACGCGCTACCTACCGAGCCGCGAATCGTCATCGGTGTTGCGATCCTCGCCCGCCGTGGTGGCCGGGCGCAGCCAGGTCCGGGAAGTCCGGGTCCGACGGGCAGTGCAGGTTGCGATCCTCGCCCGCCGTGGTGGCCGGGCGCAGCACCCTGCCCGGCCGGGTAGGGTTGCCGGATCCTCCGTTGCGATCCTCGCCCGCCGTGGTGGCCGGGCGCAGCCGGGAGTACGCCGTGTGCAACACGGTCACGCTCTTCTGTTGCGATCCTCGCCCGCCGTGGTGGCCGGGCGCAGCCGATCCACTGCGCGCAGGCCAGCGCGCCGGCCGCGTTGCGATCCTCGCCCGCCGTGGTGGCCGGGCGCAGCCTGGTGCAGAAGGCCTTCGGCCTGTGGCTCGGGATGGTGTTGCGATCCTCGCCCGCCGTGGTGGCCGGGCGCAGCCCGCCGCAGCCCCCGCACCACCTGTAGGTATCGGGTTGCGATCCTCGCCCGCCGTGGTGGCCGGGCGCAGCCCGCACGCCGGGCAGTCGATCCGGCCTGCCTTCGCGCGGTTGCGATCCTCGCCCGCCGTGGTGGCCGGGCGCAGCGTTCTTGACCGCAGGCGATTTCACCTACCACTTGACGGTTGCGATCCTCGCCCGCCGTGGTGGCCGGGCGCAGCGAGGTGGCGGCCCGGCGGTGGTACGGCCAGCACGTCGTTGCGATCCTCGCCCGCCGTGGTGGCCGGGCGCAGCTTACGCGACTGCGGGGCACCCTCGCCCATGCCCTGGGCGTTGCGATCCTCGCCCGCCGTGGTGGCCGGGCGCAGCCCGGCGCCACGGTTGACGATCAGCGCCTCGGACAGCAGTTGCGATCCTCGCCCGCCGTGGTGGCCGGGCGCAGCTTGACCATCCGCACGACGACCGGGCTGGCGCATGAGAGTTGCGATCCTCGCCCGCCGTGGTGGCCGGGCGCAGCTAGCGACCCGGTTCGTGATCCGGGCAGGGCCTTGGATCGTTGCGATCCTCGCCCGCCGTGGTGGCCGGGCGCAGCGGCCCCACTAGCGCAACGTGCTGACCGGGCGCCGGGTCGTTGCGATCCTCGCCCGCCGTGGTGGCCGGGCGCAGCGGCTCGTGGCCTGGTGATATGCATGGGTGTCGCTGGCTTCATCCCCCACCTTGAGACCGTTTTACTCCTTCTGTGCGTGTTTCGTGGTTAGGAACCCCCCGGGGATTTCGTGCTCACCGGGGGTTCCTAGATCACCAACTGGCCTGCGTGGGTTGATGGTACGGGCAGGGCCGAGGTGTTCGATGTCATCGTGGGGCGCTGGTTGGTTGTGCCGCGCTGTTGAGCACCTGTTGAGGGTGGCCGGCGGTCGAGCCGAGCGCCTTCACGCAGCCACCGCTGTCGTCGGACGGTTGCGGCGGGGGATGAGTTTGATAGTTGCCTCGGCGGTGGTCTTCTTCACCTCGGCGAGGACGGAGGTGTAGGTGTCGGCGGTCAGTTTGTAGGAGGAGTGGCCGAGGGTGTCCTGGATCTCCTTGATCGTCGCTCCGGCCGCGAGCATCAGGGTCGCGGCGACGTGTCGAAGGTCGTGGAGCCGGACGGGTGGCAGGCCACTGCGGGCAACAAGCCGGTCGAAGCGGGCCGTGACGGTGTCGGGGTGCCAGGGTTGGCCGTCGTGTTGGCGGACGAAGAAGACGTCTGTGTCGGCCCAGGCGTCGCCGGCGGCGAGCTTCCATGCGGCTCTGTGGGTGAGGTAGCGGCGCAACCCGGTGACGGTGTCGTCGCTGAGGGGGATGATCCGGTCTCCGGCCGCTGACTTCACGGCCTTTTCGATGATTTGGTAGCCGACGCTGGTGCGTTGGGTGGTGATGGTGATCCCGGCTGTTTCGAGGTCGACGTCGTAGTCGTGCAGGCCGCATAGTTCGCCGCGGCGTGGGCCGCGGTGGATGGCCAGGTCGTACAGCGGGTACAGCTCGGGGTCTTCGGTTTCGGCGAAGTCGAGGAACTGGCCTACCTGGGCGGGTGTCCAGACCATGACGGGGCTGGGGCGGGTTCGAGTGCGGCGCCACCGGTTGACGGCGATGTCCGTCCACATTCGGGGTTTGGGTGGGGCGCCGGACTTCAGGTCGACGGATTCGGCCGGGTTGTGGTCGATGAGTTTGTGGTGGTAGAGGCGGCGGGCGTCGTTGAGTGCCTTGCGCAGGGTGGCGAGGATCCTGTGTTGGCTGGCGTCGCCGACGGTCCGTTTTCCTCTGACGGTGTCGCGGATCTTCCTGTCTGGGCTGGTCCTGGCGGCGAGGATTCTCGCGTTGTGGGCGTCGATGGTGGCGAAGACCGACTGGATGTGCGCGGCGGTGAGTTCGTGCAGGGCAATCTGGCCGAGGTGGGGAGTCCAATACTTGGTGATGTGGTCTTGGTAGCTGCGCCGGGTTGCGGGCGCGATTCTGGTGCGGTTGGTGAGCCATTCGGCGAGGTACTCGCCGAGGGTGAGGTTGGTGGCGGCGGGCACGCCGGCGTGGATACGGCGGGCCACCTGGTCGCGGTCGGGCAGCGGCTGGCGGGGCTTGCACGCCTGCAGCAGGTCGGCGACGTGCCGGCGCAGGATCTCGTCGCGGCCGGCGAGGTCGAGCAGTGCGCGGGCGCGGTCGCGCTCGCTGACGGCTTCCTCGCGGGTGGTAAAGCCTGTGCGGCGTAGTTGTCGCCGCCTGTGGGCAGCGTCGAGGGGGAGTTCGAGTTGGTAGCGCCACCTGCCGTGGTGGGGGTTCCATCCGTTGCCGCGGCGGAGCTTGGGGCAGGTGGCGCCGACGCGCTTGCCGTCGGCGCGGCAGCTACAGCGTTTGGTGATCGATCCGTCTGCCATGACGAGTTCTCCTCGCCGACGCCGCCGGTGGGGTGGCGTCGGATTGTCGGGTGTCCGTTGGTGGTGATCGACGCTCGTTACGGCGCATTGATCAAGTCGTGGGCGGGGACGGGGGTTCGTTCGGTACGCCGAGGGCCGCCAGGATCGCGGCGACGGAGACCCGGTAGCGGGATCCGACCCGCAACACCGGCGCCGGCAGCCGGTCGCGGCGTGCTAGTTCGTAGGCGCTGCTGCGGGACAGGCCGAAGATCTCGCCGACGGTCGCGATGTCGGTGACCGCCCCGAGAGCCCGAATACGCTCGACGGTCCACACGGGCGGGCCTTCTGGGCGTGTGCTGGCTGTGCTGTCCATGGGCTTGGTTCCTCTTCCTGGAACGCGGGAGAGGGCCCGCCACCGCAGTGGTGGCGGGCCCTCGGGATGGTGGTGTTTGCTGGTGTGGTGGTCAGCCGATTGGCTCGGTCGGCTCCCACCGCAGCCGGCCGATGTCGGCGGTGCCGTGGTCGACGCGGGGGCGGCTCGGTCGTGACCAGCCCGGCTGCGGTGGCCGGGAGGCGACATTGCGCCACCCGGCTGCTCGCAGGCTGGCCCCGCTCTCCCCGTCCTGGGTGTAGGTGACCAGACGCCGGTAGCCCAACGCCCGGGCAGCCTTCCACGCCGCCCCGTAGAGCAGGGAACAGGCGTTACGGGTGCCGTCCGTGGCCACCCTGGTGACCTCGAGGGTCAGCCCGTCGTCGAGTCTGCGCGCGACGGGACGACCGACGACGGCCACGCCGACCAGGACGTCGCCGCAGGCCACGCCGACGCTGAACTTGTGCCCCCGCGGCGGCCGATGATGGCGGTGCCAGTCCGCGACGAAGCCGCATGCCTCGGCGAACGTGACCGGCACCGTCCGCAGGCTCACCCGCTCTCCCCGCTCGGCAGGTCGTCGGGCAGGTGCGGGGCGAGCCGGTTCAGCGCCTCGTCGTGAAACGCGGCGCTGATGTCGACCCCCACAAAGCGGCGGCCGAGACGCAGCGCGGCGAGCCCGGTCGTCCCGGCCCCGGAGAACGGGTCCAGAACCACACCGCCGGGTGGACAGCCGGCCGCGATCGCCCGTAGTGGCAGGTCGACCGGAAAGGGGGCCACGTGCGACCCCCGGTAGGGGCGGGTCGCGATCCGCCACACATCCCCCGGGTTCCGTCCCTTCGCGTGGGCGGCGGTGTGGGCGTGGCCGAGCGGAACGAGGTTGCCCGCGCCGGCACGAGGCTCGACGCCGGCGTCCTCAGCGCGGTACTTGCCGGTGCCGTAGGCGGTGGCGCCGCGGCGGCGGGCGGTCGCGTCGACACCGCCGGTGCGGCCCTTGCGCGCACCGCCGATGATCCGGGTCCCGTCGGCGGCCTCCGGCCGGAGAAGCGGGGTCCGGATCGGGTCGAGGTCGAAGTAGTAGGAACGGGACCTGGTGAGCAGGAACAGCAGTTCGTAGCTGGTGCTCAGCCGGTCGGTCACGGACTCGGGCATCGGGTTGGTCTTCGACCAGATGACCGCGTTGCGCAGCCACCAGCCGCGTGCCTGCAGCGCGAACGCGGTGCGCCAGGGCACGCCGATCAGGTTCTTCGCCGGCATCAGTGCGCCGACACCAGCGGTGATGCCGCCGGTGTCGTAGGCGTAGCGGGTGCCGCCGGTGTAGCTGTCGCCGAGGTTCAGCCACAACGTCCCGGCGGGGTGGAGCACCCGTCTCGCCTCGTCGAACACGCGCACGAGGCGCTCGACGTAGGCGTCCACGGTGGGTTCCAGCCCGTACTGGAGGTCGACCCACGTCGCCCCGCACCGGCCGCACGTCGCGCCGTCACGGCGGAGCCGGGGGGGCAGTGGGTGCGGGCAGTCGGGGATGCCGTTGTGCCATGCGCCGGTGCCGTAGTCCCGCAGCGACCAGAACGGCGGGCTGGTCACGATCGAGTCGACGCTGCCGTCCGGCATCGCGGCGAGCACCTCGCGGGCGTCACCGAGATACAACTCGACCGGGCCGACCCTCCGGTACCGGTAGGCGTCCAACGCGGTGGGGTCGGTCATGTCGGCACCGCCCACCGGTGCGGGCAGAGCAGCAGCCGCAGCGCGGCGGCGGCCTGCTGGGGGACGACGCCGTTGCCGAGGACCCGCAACGCGCCGGTGCGCGGCAGCCCGAGCGCCGGGTCGGTGACCCACTGCTGGTCGAGGCCCATGAGCCATTCCACGAACGGCGGCGCCAGGACCGGTTTGCCGTGCCGCCCGGGTTGGGTCGGCTCCGGCACGGGTCGGCCGAGGAGTAGTTCCCACCGTGCTACCGCTTCGGCGTAGACGCCCCACCGGTCGGCGTCGGGCTCGCCCAGTCCGGCGACGGTGGTGCGGAGGTCCGCGCCACCCTCGCCGTGCCGGCCGGGGCCCCGCGCGTCGGAGGCGCGCGGGGTGGGCAGGGTACGGGCCGGCACCCGCACCGCTGCCGACGGCAGGGTGAGGTCCCCGTGCGACCCGCGCTGGCCGGGACAGCCCTTGGTGCCGTCGGTTGCCCTCGGGGTGGGCAGCAGCACCTGCGACAACGGAGGCCGCCACCCGACGCCGGCCCGCCGACCGGGCGTACCGGTGTCGCTTGCTCGCGGCGTGGGCAGCAGCGGCGGAGTCCTCGGCTTCCCGCCGCGCTGCGGCCGGTAGCCGCGGACCGCCGATCCCAGGGCCGGTCGCCAGGTGTCACGGTTGGTGCCGCTCATGGAGCCGGTGCCGCCTCCCGCGGTGGGTGGGGGCAGCACCT
The DNA here is from genome assembly GCF_050410825.1 of Micromonospora fluostatini. Lineage (NCBI taxonomy): Bacteria > Bacillati > Actinomycetota > Actinomycetes > Micromonosporales > Micromonosporaceae > Micromonospora > Micromonospora fluostatini. Next base: position 6,033,632 of record NZ_CP191251.1, on the reverse strand, counting down.
GCCCGGCGATACCGGCGAGGCCGGGCCGGCGGGTCGCCCCGGCCGAGGGGGACTTGTTCGACCCGTATGTCACCGCGGTCGGTGTCGGCAGCAGGTGGTGGCGGGTTCCGGTCGGCTCGACCAGGTCCGGCAGCCCGTACTGGTGGCCGGGTCCCTTGCCGTCACGGGCGCACGGTGTCGGCAACGTCCGCACCCCCTGCCCGTCCTTCGCCAGGGGTGGCCAGCAGGAACAGCCGGTCCCGTCGGTGGGCGGCGCCGATGTCGGATGCGCGTAGGCAGAGCCAGCTCGTGTCGTACCCGATCTCGGCCAGGTCGGCGTGGACGACGTCGAGGCCCCGTCGCAGGAGGGCGGCGACGTTCTCCACGAACAGCAGTCGCGGTCGTAGGACGCGAACGGCGGCGGCGACGTGCTGCCAGACGCTGGAGTGCTCGCCGGTGATACCGGCCCGCTTGCCGGCGTTGCTGATGTCCTGACAAGGGAACCCCGCCGTGAGGATGTCGACGGGCTCGACCCGGGTCCAGTCGACGGCGCCGATGTCCCCGAGGTTCGGGACGCCGGGCCAGTGGTAGGCGCAGACGGCGGCGGCGTGGCGGTCGGTCTCGGCGTACCAGGCGAGCCGGCCGCCGAGCACCAGCTCGACGGCCACGTCGAGGCCGCCGTAGCCGGTGCAGACCGAGCCGACTCGTGGTGCGGCGGCGTGTGCAACGTTCACGCCACCTCCCCACGCCCCGCGGCCGGTTCCCAGCCGGTGTCGGCGAAGATCGCCGCGTCGCACCGGGCGATGACCCCCTGGGCGGCGAGGAGCAGGAGGGTGGAGCCCCGCACGCCCGCGCCCAGGGACAGGTAGCGGTGGGTGGGTGTGGTCACGCGACCACCCCGGTTCCGGCCTCGGGTGACAGTTCGACATCGCTTGAGTTCGTCGGCGTGTGTCTGGTGGTGAAGGTCCTTGAGCTTGTGGTTCTCGGGATGTGGATCAAGGGTTGTGTTCTGACCCTTCCTCGGGAATCTTGAAGCTGCTTCGGATCGTCCGGAGCGGATTCGGATGCCGTGAACGTGAGGTTCTTGAGTTGGGGTTGGCGGTCGTCCGGGATCTGCGTGATCGACGTGCGCCTGCATCCGTCGAGGAGATCGAGCGGTTCGAGGTGGATGTGCTGGCCGGGTTCGTGCTGGCGCGCGCTTCGGCCGGGTTGACCGACGGCACGGTGCGTGGGGATGTCAGCCAGCTGGAGCAGATTCGGGACTGGTTCGGCCGGCCGTTGTGGGAGATGGAGCCGGCGGACGCGGACGCCTACTTCGGGCGCGTGTTGCGGAATGCGCCCTCGGGCACGAGGCTGGCCCGTTCGCAGGCGCTGCGGATCTACTTCGCGTTCCTTGAGCTGCGGTTCCAGGCGGAACTGCACGCGCTGACCGGCCGGGTCGTGGCGTGTCCGATCGACGAGATGAACCGGCCGCGGGGGCGTAAGGACGCCAAGCTGCGGATCCCACCCAGCGTCGAGGAGATCGACACCTTGTTCACGGGGTGGGCGGCGGAGCTGGCCACCTGCCGCAAGTTCGCGCCGACGGCCCGCAACTACACCGCAGCACGGTTGATGGCCGATGTCGGACTGCGGGTCAACGAGGCCCGCAGCCTCGACCTGGACGACATCAAGTGGGACCTCGGCCCGTTCGGCAAGCTCCACGTCCGCTGCGGCAAAGGCGCCAACGGCTCCGGCCCGCGCGAACGCATGGTGCCGTTGATCAACCATGCCGGCCGCACCCTCGCCTGGTTCATCGAGGACGTGTGGGCGCACCTGGGCGGCGACTACCGGACGCCCGGCGCACCGCTGTTCTGCACGGAACGCTCCGGCGGCGGCCGGGTCGGCTACGACACGATGCGCGCCGGACTCGCCGCCGCGGTCACCACGCACCTGCCCGCCTGGACAGACAAACTCACCCCGCACGTGCTGCGGCACTACTGCGCGTCGCAGATGTACCTCAACGGAGTCGACCTGATCGCGATCCAGGAGATGCTCGGGCACGCCTGGGTCGCCACCACGATGAAGTACGTCCACGTGCACCGCACCCGCATCGAACAGGCGTGGCTCGACGGACAGCGACGCGCCGCCCGACGACTGGAAGGACTCGCCTGAATGCGGTGGAACATGCGCCTGGTCGCGGCTCAACGCGGCATCTGGAAGGCCTCCGAGCTGCAGCAGGTGTTCGCCGAGCACGGCCTGGTCATCTCCGCCGGAAAGATGTCCGGGCTGTGGTCCGGCCAGCCGGTGACAATCAAGCTGGCCGACCTTGATGTGATCTGCGTGGCGCTGGACTGCCAGGTCGGAGACCTGCTGATCGCCGAACCCGACACCGTGTCCCGCGCCGTCCCGGACGCCGCGAAGCCCGCCGCCGACGCCACCGCACCTGTCCCGATCACCCGGGTGGTGCCCCGCCGCCGTGACGGCCGGTCCCTGCCGCCGCGCTGACCGGTGGGCGCCCGCGACCATGACGGCACGGTCGTGCCGCGCACCGTCACCAGCTGCGCGCACTGCTTCGCCTGGGGCATGACCTTCGCCCAGGGCATCTGCCAGCCCTGCTACAACTTCGCCGCCCCGCACAAGGGCTACCCCAGGGGCGAGTGCGCGGCCTGCCACCGGACACAGCGGCTCAAGCAGGGCTACTGCCGCCTGTGCTGGTGCCAGGCCCGCGACGAGCGGGCGAGACTCGCCGACGACGCGCGCTCCGCAGTGCTGCTCGCCCCCTACCTGACCGGCATCCGCTGGCAGCAACTGTTCCTGAGCCTCAGCGACCGTCGGCAGGCACCACCACGCACGACGCCGCGCCGCTACGGCACCAAAGGGCGACCACACAGGCAGCCACCACCACACGCCGGCCGCCCCCGCAGCACCTGGCTGCAGGAGCCGCTGCTGCCACCGGGACCACGCAACTACCGCGCTGTTGTTGATCTGCGCACCGGACCGCCACCGGACAACCCGTGGCTGGCATGGGGCCTGCACCTGGCCCACACCACGGCCGAGGCACGCGGATGGGAACCCACCGCGCAACGCGCGATGCAACGTGTCCTCGTCACGCTGCTCGCCGAACACCGTGAACCCGACCGCATCCGCGTCAGCGACTTCGCGGCCGTCGCCGCGCGGCAGTGCATCAACCTCGACTACGTCATCGAGGTCCTCTCGACCATGGACATCGTCGACGACGACCGGCCCGCCAGCCTGGAGGGCTGGATGGCCACGAGACTCGCCGGCCTGCCCGGACCATGGCGTCGAGACCTGAGCAGCTGGGCGCGCACGCTGCGCGACGGAAGCCCACGAAGCCGGCCCCGCACCTACAGCACGGTCCGCGCCTACACAGCTGCGGCGATCGACGCCGCCGCCACCTGGCCACAACGCGATCACCTGCGTGAAGTCACCCGCGCCGACGTCACCACCCACCTCGCCACGCTGCACGGCCGACGCCGTGAAACGGCGACGACCGCCCTGCGCGCACTGTTCCGATGGGCCAAGACCCACAAACTGGTCTTCCGGAACCCCACCCATGGTCTGCGCGGCCCGAAGGTGCCCGACCCGATCTGGCCACTGCTGGAACCCGACGACATCAGCGCCAGCGTCACCGCCGCCACGACCATCCAGGCGCGGCTCTGCGTCGTGCTGGCCGCCGTCCACGCCGCCAGACCAGGACAGATCCGCGCCCTGCACCTCGACGACATCGACCTCGCCGCCCACCGGATCGCCATCGCCGGCAACAGCCGACCGCTGGACGACCTCACCACCCAGACACTGCTCGACTGGCTGGCCTACCGGCGCGGACGCTGGCCCCACACCGCCAACCCGCACCTGCTCGTCAGCTCCGCCAGCGCCATGGGACACGCACCCGTCAGCGCCACCTGGATCCTGAACCTGCGCGGCCTGCCCGGCACCCTCGAACGACTGCGCATCGACCGGCAACTCGAGGAAGCCGTCACCACCGGCGCCGACCCGCTGCACCTGGCCGCCGTCTTCGGACTCAGCGAAGGCACCGCCATCCGCTGGGCGACCAACGCCCGACAACTCATCGGCGACCCTCACCCGGACCGCCTCCCCGAGATTCCGTGAACCCCAGTGCCCGCATGGCACGATGTCCCCTCCGGACACCCGGATTCGTGTGGCGAACACTTGGGTTCGGCCGAACTCCCGGAGATCAGTGGTCGGCGGAAGATCAGCACGTCTTCGTGGGTGATCAGGTGGAGGGGGGTGCCGGCGGTGCGGGCCTTGCGGACGGCTTGGAGTTGGAAGAACGACGGCCGGGCGACGAGCCCGTTGTCGCGGATCGCGGCGAGGAGGGCGACGCACCGTTCGGTGGGCACCAGGCCGGCGCGGACGCCGGCGGCGATGACCGCCGAGGGCAGGTCGACGAGGTGGCCGTTCTTGCGCCACGGTCGGGCGGTGACGACGACCGTGCCGCCGGGGCGCAGCAGTGTCGCGCAGCCGGTGAGGATCTGCTCGAAGCCGTCGGCGAGGCCGGTGAGGTCGCGGTAGGCGAGGTTACCTCGGTCGATGTCGTCGCTGTAGGTGTTGTCGGATTTGGTGACGCCGTCGGCTCCGGGGCGGACCAGGCCGTGGACGGTTGGTCCGTACGGGGGTGAGGTGACCACGAGAGCGACCTGTCCGGTGAGGGCCGCCGGGAGGAGGGCGAGCAGTCGGGTGGAGTCGCCGCGGAGCACGGATGCGCGGCCGGTGGCGCCGTGGTGGTGGGCGTGGCGGATGTTGGCGTCGGCGATGTTCGACCAGCGCGGCTCGTACTCCACGCCGATGGCGTCGCGTCCGGCGTGGACGGCTTCGACGAGGGTGGTGCCGATGCCGCACATCGGGTCGAGGACGAGGTCGCCGGGCTGGGTGTAGGCGGCGACCGCGTGGGCGGCGATGGCCGGGAGCATCCGGGCCGGGTGTTTGACCGACTCGGGGACGTACCGGCCGCGGCGCTGCACCGGTCCGGTCCGCTGGGCGGTCGCCCACACCGACAGGTTGTCCGGACCGTCCGGGGCCCGGTAGCGGTCGGCGTCGTCCCGGTGGTCGTCGGGGTGGCCGTCGCCGGCCGGTTGGCGGGTGTGGTCGGGGTTCGGGTGGTGGTCAGTCATGACGGTCACCTCCTCGGCGTCCGCGTCGCTTCGTGGGTGGTGGCGCGGTGGGGCTGAACACGAGCAGGTCCGCGTGGACCCTCAGGTGCGTCGCCGTCCACCTCTGGTCGCTCTGGTGGGTGAGGGTGAGCAGTTCCTCGTCGGTGACGTGGTAGACGAACGCGTCGCCGTCGGTGTCGGCGGCCACGGCGACGATGTGCTGCAGGTAGCCCAGCCCGACCGATGCGGCGGCGGTGGTCACCGGGGTGAAGTCCTCCGGCCCGTCGGCCGTCGGGGGGACGGTGACGACGAGGACGAGGCAGCCGCCGGGGCGCAGCAGCCCCACGCACGCGGTCAGCAGCCATCCCAGCCGGGTCCGGTTCGTGGCGTCGTGGGAGTCGAGGGGCCAGCAGGCCACGACCAGGCTGGTGGACGCCCGCAGGGACGTGCCGCGGGTGGGGGTGGTCGGGTCGGGGGTGGGGGGCAGGTCGGGGTCGGTAAGGTCGTCGCCGAACCAGGCGCCGATGTCGGGCAGGTCGCCGTCGTCGGGCAGCACGGGGTCGGGTCGGGCCGGTGGGGTGGCGGGGCCGATGATCAGGCTGGACGCGTCGGTGAACCAGGCCGGGTGGTGGCGGCGTCCGCCGGCCGCGCAGACGGCGGCCAGGGCGTGATCGCCGGTGAGGTCGACGACCGGGTCGCCGGGACGGCTGTAGGCGGCCACGACCCGGTAGGCCAGTCGTGTGCCGACGGTGCGGCCGGTGTCGGTGGGGGTGTGGGCGGTGCGCCACACGGTGACCGGTACCGGCGGGTCGCCGGCGACCTGGTCGATCAGGGTCGGGTCGACACCGTGCGGGTCGACGGGGTGGACAGGATTCTGGTACCGCGGCGGGTGCTCGCTCATGTGATGTCGGCTCCGCGCCGCGCCGTGATGCGCTGACACCCTCAAACCGGGGTTTGTGATGTCGGGGAGACACCTGCCGGTCTGACAGTGTCTGACAGGCCAGGTCAGCCGCCTTCCCACCGTCCTGGTGCGGCCTGGCGTGGCCGGCGGCGGACGCGCTCGCAGGGCATTTGTCGCGGCCGTCCATCAGCTGTCGCCGTGGCGGTCTCCGACGGCGCGCCGGGGCGGCCGGGTGGACGCGGTGGCCCGGCGGCACGGAAGCGGCGCGGGTCCGACCAGGGCTGGTCGGACCCGCGCCCGGTGAGACGGCGGGGGGTCAGGCGGCGGCGGGTGTCGCGGGTCGTGCGGCAGGGCGGGGCGCGCGGCGGGCGCGGATCCGCTCGCGGGTGGCCGCGGCGGTGGCGAGCTGCTGGCGGCGTTCTGGCGCGGTGGGTCCGGACAGGAGGCCGTCGGCGAGGGCGGCGGCGAGGCGGCTGTCGATGCGCCGGATGCGGTGGCGCAGGGTGTCCACGCTGATGCCGAGGCGGGCGGCGATGGGTTCCGGGGCGCGGTTGCCGAGCCGGAGGTCGATGTAGGGCTGCTCGTCGACGGCGTCGATGATGCGCAGCTGTACCGCGCGGCGGATGAGCAGGTCGGAGTGTCCGTAGGGTCGACGGGGGGTGCGTGGGCCGACGGCGTGTTCGAGGTCGTCGACGGGGGTGGCTTCGGCGCCGTCCCGCCGGCGGGCCTCGAACCCGGCCCGCCAGCCGGCCGCGGCGAGGGCCGCGTACGGTGCCGGCCGGTCGATGTCCACCCGGTCGCGTAGCGCGGTGAGGAAACCGGTGAGGATCTCCGCGTCCACGTCCCGGGCGTCGCCCGGCCAGCCGGCGCGCAGCCGTCCGGCGTGGTGGCGCAGGGCGGGCATCGCCAGGGCGGTGGCGGCGATGACCCATTCGGGCCTGTTCGTGCGGGCGCGGCGGATCAGCTCCCGCCACACCAGGTCCCGCGCGGTGTAGGCGCGGGGGTGTGCCAGCAGCCATCGGTGCAGCGTGGGGAGGTCGGTGACACCGGTGGGCAATCCGTCGGCGCCGCCGAAGGGGGTCAGGTCCAGTGACAGCGGTCGCGGTCCGTCGGTCAGCGCGGCGAAGGCGGTGTCCACGGCGTCCAGGGGTGAGTCGGGCCAGTCGTTGGTGGTCATGTCACGTGCTCCCGTGGGTCGGAAGGGGCGTCGGTGACACGTCGGGGTGTGGGTGCCCGGCGTGCTAGGCGGCCAGTAGGACACCGTCGTCTGACACCGGTCTGACAGTCCCGGTCACCGGCCCTCGGCGGGGGTGCCGGTGGTCATGTCCGGCAGTCTCTCGTCGGTCGCTGTCACCGGTTCGCGCCGCCGGTGGTCGTTGTGGACCGGGTCTGACAGACCGGTCGTGAGCTGGGCGTGTGACACCGTCACGGGTCCGCCGACCGCCGTCTGGGTGGTCGTGGCCAGTGGCGGGTGCGTTCGCGGGTGACAGTTCTGTCAGCGCTGTCGATGTCTCTCACGGGTTCTGACAGCGTCGGTCAGCGGCGCCGTGTCAGACACCGCCCTCCCCCTGACAGTGCTGGGGTGACGGGCGCCGTGGCCGCCGCTGCCATGACCGGGTCGCTCGTCGACCCCGTCCGCCGGCTCGGGACACCCGTGCGCCGTGGTCACCGAGCGCTGTTCGTCCTCGCGCCCCGGTCCCTGTGCCGCCACCCCCGGCGGCCGGCCCTCGCCCCTCACGGGCTGCCGTGCCCGGCGGATGGATGTGGGACACGGTCCCCGCCGCAGCGGCGGCGCCGGACAGCAGCCGATGTCACCGACGTCGGCCAGGGGGCGTGTGCCGTTGTCAGACCTTTGTGAGAGCGGTAGGTGTCCTGCGGATCTGACAAGCGCCGTTTTGAGGGTGCGGAACCGTCCGGGCGCGTCCTGGTGCTGGACGGTGGCGTCCGCCGCCGGGGCCGGGATGCTGCCGGCCGGCGCGAGCAGGGGTGCCTCGGGTGCCGCGCCGATGCGCTGACACCTCATCGACGGTCGCTACCCACTGAGGGAGGACGAGCTCCTCCCGAGGTGCCCCATGCTCGCCGCCTGTCTGGTCATCGCTGTCCCGGCGGCGGTCCCCTTCTGACCGTCTCGTTGACGCCCCACCCCTTGCGCCGCGGTGCGGGGGTGGGGCGGGAGGTGAACCGTCCATGTCCCACTCTGTCCGGGCGCGTCACGGCGCCCGCCTTCTTCCTCGTCTCCTGTGTGCCGCCGGCCGTGGCCTGGTGGTCGTGACCGCTGCCGGCGTGGTGTTGGGGGTGCCGTCGGCTGTCCACGCCGATGCTGGTGTCGCGGTGGTCGCGGCCAACAGCCTGCCGGTGGTGATCGGTAATCTGCAGGCCTGGCTGATGGGCATCCTGTCCGCTCTGGCCACCCTGTTCCTTGTCCTGGCCGGCGTGTACTGGGCCACGGCCGGGGGTGACCCGGCGCAGGTCGACAAGGCCAAGGGCGCGTTGCGTAACGCGCTGCTCGGCTACGCCCTCGCTGTTCTCGCGCCGGTGCTGCTGCAGGTCGTGCGCGGCATCGTCGGGGGGTGAGCCGTGCTGACCGCTTTCGTGCTCGACGAGATTCTGGCCTGGATGGCCACGGTGCTCCTGGCCGCCGTGGACGGGTTGTTCAAGGTGATCAGCGGTGCGCTGCTGGTCACCCCGGACGTGACCGCTCTGCCGCAGGTGCAGGCGTTGACCGGCCGGTCGGTGTGGGTGGTCGACACCGCTTTCGTCCTGGTGTTCCTCGCCGCCGGGGTGCTCACGATGACCGCCGGGGGTGGTGAGAACACCCGCTACACGGTCAAGGACCTGATCCCCCGGGCGGTCGTCGGGTTCGTGACCGCGCACTTCTCCCAGGTGTGGTGCGGCACCCTCATCGACCTGGCCAACGCCGTCACGGGCGCCCTGACCACCCCGCAGGGCGACGTCGACGGGGCGCTGCGCACGGTCCGGACGCACATCAACGCCGGGCAGGCCACGGTGTCGGGGTTGCTGTTCGTGGTGTGCGTGGCGATCATCGCCGTCCTGCTGGCCGGCACCGCGGTGAGTGTGATCGTCCGTTTCGCGGTCGTGCTGGTCCTCACCGCGGTCGCGCCGATCGCCCTCGCCTGTCACGCGTTGCCGCACACCGACCCGGTGGCCCGCCTGTGGTGGCGCTCCTACCTGGGGGTGCTGGCCGTGCCGGTGGTGCAGGGTTTCACCCTGTACGCCGGGCAGTGGATCCTTCACGACACCGCGCGGACGGTGCCGGCGCTGGGTCTCCCGGTGGATCCGAGCGGCACCATCAACCTGTTCGTGGTGATGGTGATGCTGTGGACCACCCTGCGGGTGCCGGCGTTGATGCGCCGCTGGGTCGCCGCCCCCGGCGCAGGCGGTGGGGCGCAGATGCTCGGCGCGGCGGTGCGGGTGGTCGTCGTGCGGCAGGCCGCCCGGTCGGTGCCCGGCCTCGGCCGGGCGGTGCAGGCGGTGGGCCGGTGAACAACCCCGCCGACAGCGGTGAGTCCGAGGTGCGGGCGCGGATGCCGAGGGACGCCGGGTGCCCTCTCTGCGGTTGTTGGTGGGATCGGCCCGGACTGCTGCGAAGCAGGTGTATCTCGTTACACGATGTTGCTGAGCGCGCGCAGTGCTCCTTCGGCGAGGACGTGTCCCGCTCTGACGGCGACGGCCAGGCCGGTTGCGTCCAGCCAGTCAGGGTCGTGGTCCTCTTCCCAGGAGACGATGTCCGTCGCGGCCGCGAATGCCTCATCGTCTCGGTGATGCACGAGTGCCCGGGCCAGCTGCAGGTATGCACCGGGTTGAGTGCCGTCAAACTCCAGGGCCATGCTGGTGATCTGATCGCTGATCTGCCGGCCGTGGTGAGGAAACAGGGACGCCAAACACGCCAACACGAACCTCACCGCCGGGGGTTCACTCTCCCAGCGAGCGAACAACGCCGGAAGCTGCTCACCGACGGTGAGGTGAACATCCACGGTCCATTCTTCGGGTTCAGGCGAGCGACCTTCGGCTGCGGCGCGGTCGGCGTCGACGAGCAGACCGTCAGCCCATCGATCGGCGGCGATGACAAGCCATATGTAGAGGTCGAGCCGCTGCTTGGCGGGCAGCGCGCCGGAGGTAATCATGTGCGTGAGGAATGGCAGTGCGGGCGCGGTGGCCGAGTAGCAGGTTCCTTGGTGCAGCAGGTCGTCGCCGAACAGCTCTTCCAAGGTCTGATTCCAGTCGCCGAACGGGTCTGCCAGTTGCCGAAGCAGGTCGGGGACATCCTCCGCAGAGCCGTGAGCGTGTTCGAGCTCGGCCCAGGAAATCTGGTCCAGTCCAGACATGTCGATGGGCGTGTCTTCGACGTGGTCGGGTGTCAGCGTCAGCGGTGCCGCCGGTGGTGGATTGACGACCACGATGGTGGGCATTGGAGGCCGCGCGCCGGGGTTGGCGAAGACGATGGAGGCGTCGGGACCGCGGAGGATCTGCAGCATGCTCACGTCGCAGCGACTTCCGCCTTGCGGGTAGCCACCGTGCTGGCGGGCGACAATAGCTGCGGCGCGTCCAACCGCGTCCATCATGCGGTGGCCGGTGGCGTCGACCGGATACGGCCCCTCGTCGACGGCAGTCACCATCCAGCCGCCACAGGACGACGGCCGGCCCGTGACATAGGCGAACCCATACGACGCCAAGGCTTCGGCCAACTGATAAGCCTGCGGGTCGTCGGGCACGACGAACTGGTGACTGCCCGCCATCGCCGACCAGCCGGTCAAATCTTCGTCTCCGATCGTCGGAATCGCTCCGGTAAGACTGCCACGGTCGCTATGAACCTGGATCGGCGCCCTCGCGCGTGACTTTCCGATCACCGCGCCGCTCAGGGTGGTGAATGAGGCGGTTCCAGCGTCGCATGGGAGCCGGAACCCCGACTTGAGCCGGATCGACGCAGCAACCTCATCCTGGGAGATCGCTCGGGTGTCCGGTTCCCAGGGGATGCACCAGCGCCCTCTTGACCCCGGTGAACGGGGACCTGGCCGTGCTGAAGCCAGTTGTAGACGGCGTCGGCGGAGATGCCGAGTTCGGTGGCGGCCTGCATGACGCTGACCTCGCCGTCTTGGACGGCGCCGGTGCGGGGCCCTCGGATGTGCAGGAGGCGCGGACCCGGGCGACGCCGACGGCGGTCCAATGGTGGCCACGGCCGGTGGCAGGTCGGCGGCCTTGAGTATCTCGGCGATCTGTTCGCTCGTACGGGTAGCGCCGTGGCGTCGGATCAACTCCAGCGCGGCGGTCGGGGTGCGACCGGGACCGATGCGCCCGACGGCGACCTCATCAGTGGCGCCGGTACTCCAGCGTCCTCCGATGCGGACTTTCGTGACGTCGGTGATCAGGTGCGCAGCAGCCGCCTACGATCCGGCCTAGGTATCCGGGTGATGCCACAGCTTCGGCAGGTCCGCGGCCAGGGCGAGCAACACGTCGCGTTCCGGCAACGGCGGCCGGGCTGCCTCGGCGGTCACCAGGACGGCCTCGGCGTCGGCGAGCGCAAAGAGCTTCGCCTCCCACTTGCCCTCCAGTGTGCGGACGACCAGCCGGTTCTCCGGGTAGTTCCACACGGTGCGCAGCGGAGATGATCATTCCGTATCTCCCGTAGCGGCCCGCAGTCGGGCTCCGAGGGCATCGACCACCTCTCGGGCTGCGGCAAGCCCGTCAACTGCGGCCGGTTCGGCGGGTCTGCGGACCGCGATCGGAGATCCGCCACTTACCCCTGTCGATCTCGCACACGAACACCACCATGCCCTTCCTTCGGGCGGTGAACAGCACTGGCAACTCGTGGCCCACTAATGGGTAGAAAGGGTGCGTAACGACAATGAATCCGATAAAGAACTTTGACGACGAGCCCTGTCGAGCTCGTATCCCCGCCCACGTCGAGCCCCCCGACAAGGTGGCCTACGGGCTGACGTTCCGGCAGTTGGCGATCCTCGCCGTCGCCGCCCTGGCCGGTTTCGGTGTGTGGCGGACGGAACAAGCGTGACATATCGCTTAAGTTCACGGCACGGGATCACGTGCCGGACGCCTTCACGCGGCGGCGATGATGTCAGCGACGATGCAGGCGATGTTGTCCGGCGCGCCTGCGGCGTAGGCGAGGTCGATCAGCCGTTGCACGGTGGGTTCGGGTTCGCCGGTTCCGGCGAGGGCGGTGTGCAGGTCGCTGCGGCTCACGACGGCGGACAGGCCGTCGGAGCAGAGCAGGTAGCGGTCACCGGCCTGGGCGGTGCGCAGCGCGAGGTCGGCCTCGATGGGCTGGCTGCCGCCGCCGAGCGCGCGGGTGAGCAAGGCCCGCTGCGGGTGGGCGGCGGCCTGATCGGGGCTGAGCTTGGCGTGGTCGACCTGGCTCTGGACCCAGGTGTGGTCCTGTGTGAGCTGCGAGAGTTCGCCGCCGCGCAGCAGGTAGACCCTGGTGTCGCCGATGTGCACCAGGGCCAGTTGCGAGCCACGACGCAGCATCGCCGTCACGGTCGTGGCCGGCTGGGTGTCGCCCGTGCTGGTGGAGCGAACCGCACGGTCGGCGTCGTTGATGGTCACAGCCAGCATCGCGAGCAGATCCACGGCCGGCTTGTCGACGAGCTCGAGTGGCTTGAGGGCGTCGATGGCAGCGGTGCTGGCGGCGGCACCGGCCCCGCGGGTGCCGTCGGCGACGGCCAACAGCCGCTCGCTGGCGTAGACGACGTCCTCGTTGCTGTCGCGCCCGAGGCCGGGGTCGCAGCGCACGGCGTAGCGGACGGTCAGGCTGAAGTTGGTGTCGGACATTGTGACGCCTTCCCTGGACAAGTGCTCGACGAGGCGGGCGACGTGATGTGCGCGGGTCGCGGTGTCGGCGGTGACCTGCTGCCAGTAGGCGGTGACCGCTCTGGCCGCCGCGTCGGGCTCCAGCTCGCACACGCTGCGGATGTCGGCCAGCGGCATGCCGATGCGGCGCAGTTGAGAGATCAGCCGGGCATGAGCCAGCTGCTCCTCGTCGTAGAACCGGTAGCCGGACTCGGGATCGACCGCAGCGGGCGGCAGCAGCCCCACCTCGTCGTACAGGCGCAACGCCTTCGGTGTCAGCCGCGCCGCTCGGGCGAACGCGCCGATCGTCAGCAGCCGCACGATGTCATCCTCCTCGTACCGGCCTGGCGGCCGGCACGGACCACGGTGGGGCTTACCCAAGGGTCAAGGTCAAGCGCAGGCAGAGTCCTGCCGCGGTAGTGGGTCTGTGAGCAGGAGCGATCGGTGTGAGTCGGGAGAAATAGGCGACCTTCCGCTGGCAGATCTTCTGTGCGGCGTCGTTCGGAGGGGGACGCACCAACGCTCCCGGTCCCCTTGGAGTTCGATTTCGGACATCTGCCCCTCGATGCCGAGCGGGATGCGGCCGTTGACGGGGCCAGGTCATACACCCCGTCGGTACCGCCACCGCCATCACCGCCTGGCGACGATCCCGCCCCGACGGTCACCCTGCCGTCCCGGCGCCGGCTGCCTCCGCTAGCCGCGCGCCGACCGCATCGACGCGCGGCCCTCGCCGGTCAAGCCGTTCACCGCGAGGCGATCAGCTGAGGCGGGCACGCTGCGGTCGGCCCACTCCTGAGCCACGGTGACACGTCGTCCGCCGGTGTCACACACACGGAACGCCCAGTGCGCGTGCGCTGCGGAAACAGCACGGTCACGCGATGACCGTGCACGGATGGGAAGGATCAATGATCCCGAATGAGCGCGAAAAGCACCTCGACTGACGAGCTTCATAGAGCACGGATGCCCGCCGACGTCGACGCCCCCGACAAGGTGGCCTACGGGCTGACGTTCCGGCAGTTGGCGATCCTCGCCGTCGCCGCCCTGGCCGCGTTCGGTGTGTGGCGGGCGGTGGGGCACCTGCTGCCGGTGCCGGTGCTCGTCGGCGCCGCAGTGGTGGCCGCTGCCGTGGTGTTCGGTATCGCGGTGGGTCGCCGCGACGGTCTGCCGCTGGATGTGTGGCTGCTGGCCGCCGTCGCGCACCGGCGGGCGCCCACGGCGCTGTCGACGACGGACACGACGTCGCAGGTCCCGGACTGGGTGCGGGTGCCCGCGTCGCGGGTGACGTGGCCCGCGCCGCTGCGGTTGCCGGCGGACGCGATCGACGACGGTGGGCAGCTGCGGCTGGGTGGGGCCAGGGCGGCGGTGGTCGCCGCGACGACCGTCAACCTGGCGTTGCGCACCGGGGACGAGCAGGCGGCGCTGGTCGACACGTTCGGCCGGTGGCTCAACAGCTTGTCCACGCCGACGCAGATCGTCGTGTCGGCGCAGCCGGTGGACCTGCACTCGGCCGCCCGTCACCTGGCCGGTACGGCGACCGGTCTGCCGCACCCGGCCCTGGTGGACGCGGCGGCCGACCATGCCCGGTTCCTCGACGACCTCGCCCGACGCCGGGATCCGCTGCGCCGGCAGGTCCTCATCGTCAGCCGCAGCGGCGCGGGTGAGCGCGGCGAGCACACCGCCTACCGGCGGGCGGAGGACACCGTCCGCGCGTTGTCCGGTCTCGGTGTGACCACCCGCGTGCTGGACGGGCCGGCGGTCACCGCCGCCCTGTGCGCCGCCGCCGACCCGTACCGGCCGGCCCGCCCGGGTCGGCTGGCCGCCCCCGACACCGTCATCACCGCCTCCCCCGATCGGGATCCCACCGAAAGGACCCACCGATGAGACGTGGTTTCCGCTCCCACACCGCGCCCGACCGGCCGGACCGGTTGGCGGCCACCGTCGCGCCCGCGTCGGTCGAGGTATCGCCCCGGTTCCTGCGGCTGGGCGACGGGTACGCCGCCACCCTCGTGGTGACCGGGTATCCGGCCGAGGTCGGCCCGGCCTGGCTCGAGCCGCTGCTGTCCTGGCCGGGCCGGCTGGACCTCGCCCTGCACATCGAGCCGCTGCCCGCGTCCACCGCCGCCGCCCGGCTGCGGGACCAGCGGGCCCGGTTCGAGTCGAGCCGCCGCGCCGACGCCGCCCGGGGCAGGCTCGCCGACCCCGCCGTGGAGGCCGCCGCGGACGACGCCGCCGACCTCGCGTCGCGGGTCGCCCGGGGCGCGGCGAAACTGTTCCGCGTCGGCCTGTACCTGACCGTCCACGCCCGCAGCGAGGACGAGCTTCTGGACGCGTGCGCGCAGGTGAAGGCCGCCGCCGCGTCCACGCTGATCGAGGTGCAACCGGCCACCTGGCGGCATCTGGGCGGGTGGACCACCACGCTGCCGCTGGCCACCGACAGCCTGCGGATGCGCCGCACCATGGACACCGCCGCGCTGGCCGCCGCGTTTCCCCTCGCCTCGGCCGACCTGCCCGCGCCGCTGCCGGGCGACCCGCCCGCCGACGCGGGGATCCTCTACGGCGTCAACCCGGACTCGCACGGGGTGGTGTGGTGGGACCGGTGGGCGCAGGAGAACCACAACTCCGTCGTCCTGGCCCGCTCCGGCGCCGGCAAGAGTTACTTCGTCAAGCTGGAGATCCTCCGCAACCTGTACCGCGACGTGCGGGTCGCCGTCGTCGACCCCGAGGACGAGTACCTGCGTCTGGCCGACGCCACCGGCGGCACGGTCGTCCGCCTCGGGATGGCCGGGGTGAAACTCAACCCGTTCGACCTGCCGGCCGGTGACAGCCGCCCCGACGTGCTCACCCGCCGTGGCCTGTTCCTCCACACCCTCATCGCCGTGCTGCTCGGCCAGCAGCCGCCACCGGCGGAACGGGCCGCCCTGGACCGGGCGATCCTGACGGTCTACCGCCAGGCGGGCATCACCGCGAACCCGGCCACCCACCACCGGGCCGCCCCGCTCCTGCGGGACCTCACCGCCGCCCTACGCGCCGACGGGGATCCGGCGGCGGTGACCCTGGCCGCCCGGCTCGTCCCCTGGGTCGACGGGTCGTTCTCGCACCTGTTCGACGGGCCCACCACCACCCGCCCCGACGGGCACCTCGTCGTCTGGTCCCTGCGGCACCTGCCCGACGAGCTGCGCACCGCCGGCACCCTGCTCGCCCTCGACGCCATCTGGCGGCAGGTCGACGCCCCCACCGGTGGGAGGCCGGCGCGTCGCCTCGTCGTGGTCGACGAGGCGTGGCTGCTCATGCGCGACGGCGAGGGCGCCCGTTTCCTCGCCCGCATGGCCAAGGCCGCCCGGAAACGCCACGCCGGACTGACCGTCATCACCCAGGACGTCGCCGACGTCCTCGGCACCGACCTCGGCCACGCCGTCGTCGCCAACGCCGCCACCCAGATCCTGCTCAAACAGGCACCCCAGGCCATCGACACCGTCGGCGACGCGTTCGGTCTCACCGCCGGCGAACGGCGCCTCCTGCTCGCCGCCCGCGTCGGCACCGGCCTGCTGATCTCCGGCACCCACCGCACCAGCTTCGAGGCCGTCGCCTCACCCGCCGAACACACGATCTGCACCACCGACCCGACCGAGGTGGCCAACCTCGACCAGGAAGGACCCCTGCCGTGACCCCGCCACCACCGCCCGGCATCCCTCCACCCGCATGGCCCGGCCACACCCTGACCGAGGCCGCCGGCTGGATGGCGGCACGCCCGTGGCTGGCCGCCGTCGCCGCCGCCCTGCTCATCTGCGGGACGGCCGGCCGTCACCTCCTGGCCGGGTGGCGGCACCGCCACCACACGGCCGGGGCGCGCCTGGTCACGATCGCCCCACCCCCGCAGGTCGAGACGTCGAGCGCGGCGGCGCTGTGGGCGAACCTGCACGGCACCCTCACCCCGTCACGCCGACGCCGGCTCCTGCACGGCGCCCCGCACGTGGTGTGGCAGTACACCTGGACCGGCCGGCGGCTCCTCATCACCCTGTGGGTGCCCGGCACCGTCCCACCCGGGGCCGTCGAAGCCGCCGTCCGCGCCGCCTGGCCCGGCGCCACCTGCACCACGGCCACTCCCGCGCCCCCACCGATCCCCGCCGGCACGCCCCTGGCCGTCGGCGGGCACCTGCTGCCCACCGCCGGAGAATGGCTGCCCATCGCCACCGACCACGACACCGACCCGCTGCGGGCCCTGATGTCCGCCGGCTCCCACCTGCGCGCCGACGAGCACGCCTGCGTGCAGGTCCTCGCCCGACCCGCCCCCGCCCGCCGGACCGCACGGGCACGGAGGGCGGCCGGCCGGCTACGCGACGGACACCCGGCCACGCCGACGCTGGACCCGGCCGCGCCGCTGCGGTGGCTCCTCGACGCGTTCCTCCCCGGCCCCACCAGCCCGGCCCGCACCCACACCTCGGCCCGGCGGGACCCCACCACCGAACGCGACGTCCGCGCGATCCTCGACAAGACCAGCCACCCCCTGTGGACGGTCGGGATCCGCTACGCCGTGGCCAAGGACACCCGCCGCGGCGGCAACCCCACAGGCCGGGTACGCGGTGTCGCCGACACCATCGCGTCCACGTTCGCCGTCTACGCCGGCCGGAACCGCCTCGCCCGCCGCACCCGCCTCCACCACCCGGTCGCGGTCCTCGCCGCCCGGCGCCTCGGCGCGGGATTCCTGGCCTCCACCCCGGAACTCGCCGTCCTCGCCGCGCTCCCCCACGACCTGGCGGTGCCCGGCCTGGACCGGGCCCGCGCCAAACCCGTGCCCGCCCCCGTCGCCGTCCCCACCGGCGGACGCGGCCGGAAAGTCCTCGGGGACGCGCAGGTCGGCGGCCACGCCGTCGCCCTGTCCGTGGCCGACGCCCGCTACCACACCCACGTGGTCGGCTCCACCGGCTCCGGGAAGACCACCCTGCTGGTCAACCTCGCCGTCGACGACATCACCGCCGGACGGGGCACCGTCGTCATCGACCCCCACGGTGACCTCGTCCTCGACATCCTCGACCGGCTCCCCGCCACCGTCGCCGACCGGGTGGTCCTGTTCGACCCCGACCAACCCAACCCGCCCACCATCAACCCGCTGTCCGGCGACGACCCCGACCTCGTCGTCGACAACCTGGTGTCGATCTTCGGGACCATCTTCGCCAAGGCCTGGGGACCCCGCATGGACGACGTCATGCGCGTCGCCTGCCTCACCCTGCTCCGCCACGCCAACGTCACCCTGCAGCACATCCCCCCGCTGCTCAACTCGGCGCAGTTCCGCTCCGCGATGACCGTCAACCTCGACGACCCGGCCGGACTACGCGGCTTCTGGCAGTGGTACGACGACCTCACCCCAGCCCTGCGCTCCCAGGTCATCGGCCCTGTCCTCGCCCGCCTCCGGTCCTTCCTGCTGCGCGACTTCGTCAAACGCACCCTGCGCTACCCGCGATCCAGCTTCGACATCGGCACGGTCCTCGACGGCGGCGCGCTCCTCGTCCGCATCCCCAAAGGCCAGCTCGGGGAGGACACCAGCAAACTCCTCGGCTCCCTCATCCTGGCCCAGGTGTGGCAGGCCGCCACCGCCCGCGCCCGTATCGCCCCCGACCAGCGCCGCGACGCCACCCTCATCATCGACGAGGCCCAGAACTTCCTCACCCTCGCCAACAGCCTCGACACGATGCTCGCCGAAGCCCGCAAGTACCGGCTGTCGATGGTCCTCGCCCACCAGGACCTCGCCCAGTTCCCCAAGGACCTCCTCGCCGCCGTCTCCGCAAACGCCCGCAACAAGATCTACTTCTCCTGCGCCCCCGAAGACGCCCGCGTCCTCGCCCGGCACACCCTCCCCGAACTCGACGAACACGACCTCACCCACCTCGACGCCTACACCGCCGCCACACGCCTCATCGCCGAGGGCCGCCAGACAGCCGCCTTCACCATGACCACCCGCCCACCGAAACCGGTCGTCGGGGAGACCACCGCGATCCGGCAGGCCGCCGCCGCGGCCACCACCACCCAGGACGCCAGCGCCATCGACGCCCTCGTCGAGCAAATGTCCCGCACCGACAGCCGCCACCGAGGCGCCCCCACCGCTCCCACCCGCGACGGGCGACGCGAAGACCGCACCTGACACCCGCCACACCCGTCACCCGGCGGATGTGGGTGTGGGCTGACAGGCGGTTTCCTGACCCTTCCGGGTGTTCTTCCGCTGCGGCTTCACCGCCCCTTCCCCACCGCACCACACAGCCCGACCCGACACGGCCGCCGCACCCGGCTGTCAGCGCAGCACACCCCCGCTGACCGGCCACCGGCACCCGCCGTGACAAACCCCGACTCCCTCCCGCAGGAGGGAGTCCCTCTCCCCCTTCTCCCAAGGAGCCACCTCGACGTGCCCGCCTCCGCTCCCCGGCCAGGCCGCCGGCCCTCCAGCAGAACCGACCGCCTCACCTACCTCCGCCGGTTGACCCTGCGCGACCGGCAACTCCTCGCCTGGCTGGCCGAGCACTACGTGCTGTCCACCGCCCAGATCACCACCGCCCTGTTCCCCTCAGCACGCTCCGCGCGGCTGCGCCTGGCCACCCTGCACCACATCGACGCCGTGCACCGCTTCGTCGACGTCACCACCGGCGACGGCCAACACCTCTACACCCTCGGCCCCCTCGGCACTCTCGTACACCCCACCACCTACACCGACCCCGAACGACCCGACGCCCGACCACCCCGCAGCAGCATCGAACGCACCGAACGCATCATCGGCAGCCCCCGCCTCCGCCACCTCCTCGGCGCCAACCAACTCTTCATCGACCTCCACGCCCACACCCGCACCCACCCCGACACCACCCTCGTGCGCTGGTGGTCCGAACAACACGCCACCGCCGCCTACGCCCTCGCCGGCATCCGCCCCGACGGCCACGGCATCTGGACCGCCGCCGGACACACCGTCGGCTTCTTCCTCGAACACGACAACGGCACCGAACCCCTACGCACGGTCCTGCGCAAACTGGCCGCCTACGAACGCCTCACCGAGTTCGGGCCCCGCTACCCCGTCCTGCTCCGACTACCCAACGCCCGCCGCGAAGCCCACCTCCTCGACGCCCTCGCCGGCGTCCCCACCGCCATGCCCGTCGCCACCGGCCTCCACCACGACAACCCCGCCGGCCCCACCTGGACACTCACCGTTGCACCCGACACCCGCCGCCACCTCCACGAACTGCCCTCCGACCACGGCCCCCACACCGCCATCAACCCCCACCGCCCCCCGACAGCCCCTAACGGCGCGGCAACGGCGTCTACTCACACCCGCAGGTCAGGCCCTCACCACGGGGCTTGACGGGGCCGGCTGTCAGAAACCACCACCGGCTGTGAGGTTTCCGCCGCTCACAGGAAGCACTGTCGCGTGGTCCCGACAGCCGTCGGCGAGTGCTCACATAGCAGGTCAGCCGCCCTTTCCGATGCTGCGGCAGCGCGCACGGGGTTGTGAGCAGCGAGGTTTACGGTTTTCCCCACACCACACCCACACCTCGCTTCACCCCGGTTCGGTCCCACCCAGGGATCTCCGCCGCACTCCACGGTCCGCGACGCCCACCCGCTTCGGCCGGTCGGCACGCGTCCCGCGCGGCGGCCCCTGACGGTCGCACCAACCACCAGCGTTACCGCACCCCATCTCGCCTACGCGACCCGACCCACGCATTCGGTGGGCCGGTCGCCCTCGCGCGCCTATCCGCGCCTACCAGAAGGAGGAGATCCCTATGTCCGGTGCCAACGGCACGCCGCTGACCCGTCACGGCAGCCGCGTCCCCGCCAGCCCGCCGCGTCCGGCCCCTACCGCAGCCGCCCCTGCCCCTTCGCCCCGGCCGGCTGTCACCCGACCCACGCCCGCCGTCCGGCCGACCGTCACCCCGGCACCGACCATCCGCACGATGGTCGTCTGCCTCCCCGCCGGACTGCCCGACGACCTGCTCACCGGTGACCGGCTCGACGCCCACTTCGGGGTCACCGGCACCCTCACGCCGCTGTTCTGGGCGGCGCCACGGCTGCGGCGGTGGCAGCGCCACCAGATGATCGGCCTGCGCGCGGGCCGTCCCGTGCCCTGCGCCGGTGGACCGGTGCGGTTGCTCGACCTGGCCGGCATGCGTCACGCCGCCGCCGTCGGCGCGGGCATCCGCTACCAGGTCTGGCATCGGGTCGTCCACGGCACCCGGCCGGCCCTGCCGTGGCCGGCGTTCGAAACCCGCCACCTCGCCGACCCTCACCGGTACACCCTCGACCAGGCGAGCGCGGACTTCCACGCTCAACCTCGGGTACACGCCATGCGCCTGCACGCCGCCACCACCGGACCCGGTCAACCCAGCGTCGGGGAACTGGAGATGATCCAGGCAGGGCAAATCGCCTACCAGCACTACCGGGCCGCCAGCGCCGTCGCCGCGGACGCCATGCTCACCGCCGACGGCCGCAGACTCGCTCCCGCCAGTGACATCCTCGCCCACCGCATCACCTATCTCGACCAGGCTCTGGCCCACCTTGCCGCCCTCGGACCGAACCAGCGGCTCCTCGCCGTCACTGTCTGACCGCCCGCCGCAGGGGGCGGGGCGCATCTGGGCCAGGCTCGGCCGCGTGCGCCCCGCCCGATGTGTGCGGGATCCGCCCTACAGGTTTCTTCTGCGAGTCGGCCATCCATGGGACCCGAGGCGCCAGCCCCGTGCCCGCACCCAGCTGGCCTTCCCAGGCCGGGTGCTGGCCGACAGCACAGCCGCCGTTCTCCCTTCGGCGGCGAGCACCTCATCGACGCCAACGAGCGCCGGCCACCTCCCGGAGTCCGACCCCACCGAAGCCAACGGCGACCAGACCCTGGCCGCCGACGTCACCGTGTCTGAAGGGACGACGACATCATCATGCGAATCCCGATCTGCACTGTCTGCCGCGAGCCGGTGGTAGACCAGCCCGCTGAGAACTGGACCAGCGCCTACCGCGACGGCAGCGCCCCGTGGTGGCACCTCGCGGACAACAGCCCCATCTGCCCGGACGCTGACGGAAGCCTCTCCCCGACGTTTGTCGAGGACCCGCTACCGATCGACCACGAGACCAGCACCTGGATCGACGCGATGACCGACCTGTTCGCCATCGACGGCCCGTACGACCCCGCCAGGCTGGGCAGCGCCATCACCGCCGCCGAGCACCTCAACCGGTGGCTGCACACGGCCACCGGGCCGTTCAGTGCGCTGCTGACCCTGCCCACGTCCTCCGACGTCGCCTGCCTGATCGGGTACCTGCACCGCACCACGCGGCTGCTCGCCCGCGTGCACGCACAGATCGGCTCTCACCTCCTCGACCAGTCCCGGCAGACGCGGTCACCCGGCCTCGACGACGACAGCGAGGTCTGGGGAGAGGTCAACGCCGCCGCCGACGTCCACTCCTGGCTGCGCGACGCCGCCGACTGGTCCGCCCAGTCGGCGCAGGCGACCGGCGCCGCCTGGTCCCGCATCCGCGCGGTCGCCGCCCAACCCGACCGGCAGGAGGAGCAGCGGTGACCAGCGGCAGCACCCCCGCCAGCGACGCCGACGCCACCACCCCGGAGGGCACGACGCGGGTGGACCGGAGCTTCGGGAAGCGCGGGGGTGGTTACGCCCTCACCGAGATCCGCCGAACCGGCGACGGCCACCGCCTGCGGGTCCGGATTCACCGCGACCCCTACGAGCACCAGAGCCACGGCGTCGTCGAGGTCCTCACCCCGACGCTGACCTGGACCGCGCTCGCGGACGAACCCGCCTCAGCCTGGCATCCCACCACGCCGTACCGCAGCACCAGCCCGACGCCGCTGGCGGACCTCGCCGAGCGGCTCTTCCAGCGGGCCGTCGCGATCCTCCGCGTCGAGTAGCTCTGCCCTCAGCAGAAGCACCGGCCGCCACGGAGCTGCGGTGCCCAAGCCTTCGCCTATCTGATGAAAGGAATCCCTGATGGCAACCAGGATGACCGTCGTCGTCACCGACGACATGGACCACAGCACGGACACCGTTGGCACCTACCGGTTCGCCCTCGACGGTGTCGAGTACGAGATCGACCTCGCCCCGCACAACCTGGCGCGGCTGCGGGAGGCGCTCGCCCCGTACATCGCGGCCGGGCGCCGGCTTCCGAAGCGCGCCGCTGGTCACCGCGCCTCTCGTGAAAGTGGGAACGCCGACGCCGAGGTCCGCGCCTTCTGGGCCGCACAGGGGCGGCGGCTGGGGCTGCCGCCGCACCGCAGCCACGGCCCGATTCCGCGCACGGTCCGCGCCGCCTACCGCTCCGCCCGCTGACCGCCACCGCTCGGGAGACGACAGACATGTGCGCTATCGCTGCGCTGCCGCGACCGACAGGCCCGGCGCAACCACTGATGGGTCACCGCCGGTTCGATTCGGCCGGGTGGTCGGTGGCGGTGGCCGATGCCGACCGGTGACTACGAGCCGCCCCGGGGCAGCACGGCTGTGTTCTCCGGCCGGTGGCTTCGCTACGAGCCGGTCCCCGGCTTCCACCGCTACTACGAGGGCTACCGAGCCACTGTGATCGGCTGGTGGAACGGGGCGTGTGAACTCGGCCTCGACCGCGGGGCGGTGACCGCCTTGTCCAGACCTTCACCGCGATGGCCAGTTACGTGGGCGGTGACTGGCGCACCGTCGACTTCGACGGTCACGTACTGACCATCGCCCGGCCGGTGTCCCTCGGCGGCGGCGTCCACCTCGCGCGTCCCGCCGAGGGGCGGTGAGGCGGGCTGACTTCCGACTTGCCGCGCAGACCGACAACTAGCGACCTGCGGTGACCCATCCCCTATCGCTCTCTCCCACCCGTGGAGCCCCGTAGGCCGCCCGGCCTACGGGTCTCCGACCTTTGAGGAGCCCCACCCTGATGTTGTCCTTCGCCGCCGTTCGGGCGCTGACCGGATTCCTCGTGGACGTCGAAGCCGACGCCGACAGTCTCGGTTGGAGCCGCCCACCCCTGCTGCTGCTCGTTCAGGACCTGCCCGCCCCGTCGACCACCACGGTCGCGAGACGTCAGATCCGTGCGCTTCACCTGCCGCTGCGACCGGCGCGGGTCGGCCGGTACCGCGCCGGCCTGCCCGACTTCCTGGCGGATCTCGCTGCGGCGCTGCGCACCAATCCCCCGCTCGGGCGCCCCACCCTGGCGGCCTGCGTCGACCTCGGCCGCATCGCCGACCTGCTCACCGATCCCCTGCCCGGACTCCGGCTGGTGGCCTGGGCCATCTGCTATGAGGACGTGCTCGTCGCGCCCGACGACCTCCACGAGATCCGACGCCGTCGACGCCGTCGACGCCGACGGCCGCGGTTACCAGATTACCCGGACGCGAGGCGAACAGCGCCCGGCGATCGTCATCGACGAACAGTCGGACGACATGGCCGAGCCGACGCGGACCAGGCTCGCGGCACTCGTTGACGCCACCACCCGACCCGGCCCGCAGCGACCGCGCACGCCCTGACCAGACGTCCACGACGAGCCCGGCGTCCCCCCGTCAGCCGTCGACCGCCATCCCCGGCACCGGGTGCCCACCACCGGCGCTCGACTTGACCTTGATCGATAGGTGAGCGTGGATCTGACGGGGGTCGTTCGAGCCGGCCATCAGGCACAACGCAGCCGACCGGCCGGGCGGTGACCCCTGCCCGAACCCTCGGAGGAAAGGTCACCTCGCCATGCCCGACCGAAGCCGAGCGTCCCGTGGTGCTCGCGTGCCCCGCGACGTCACCGACCCGCTGTTGTGGCGGCTCGCCGTCGACGTCCTCACCGCCCACCAGACCGGACCCGACAGCCGGTGCGTCAACCTGCAGTGCGCCGACCAGGGGGCCGGACCCTGCGTGGCCGCCAGGCACGCGCAACAGGCGGTGCGTACCGCCCGCGCCGCAGCACCGCAGCCACCAGGCCTCCCGCAGCCAGCCGCCGGCAGCCGCGAACGAGCACCGCAGCGACGTCCGCGCGACTCCGGCGGTTTCGTCGGCTGGTTCACCGCCGGACTCGCCGTCACCGCCACGCGCCTGCGGTCACGGAGCCCGCAGCGGCTGCCCCGCCGGGTTCCCGGCGCGACGCTCACCGCCGCGTGATCCCGCCACAGGCCGCAACAACCTACGGCCACCCAACCCCCGGCGAGAAAGTCGCCGTCCTCGCCCGCTAGCCCAGCTCAGGCGACCGCGCCGCCCATGACCACAGGCCGCGCGGTCGCCGCCGGGTCCACACCTCGATTTGCATCGATCCCATGACGAAAGGGGAATTTGGTATGACCGACACACCTGACGAGGGCGCTCCCGCGCACAGCATGTTCAAGGTGCTGGCCGCGCTGGCCGAACTCGGCGAGGCCACTGCGGCGGCGGTTGCCGAGCGCGCGGGGCTGGGCTACTCCACCACCACGCCGAAGTTGCGTGCCTGGGAGGAGTCCGGGCAGGCGGAGCGGTTCCGCACCGGCGACGCCCGCACGCTGTGGCGACTCACCGACGCCGGACGTGCCACCACCGGCGCGCCCCGGCCCGACCCGCAGCCCGAATCACCGGCCGGCCCGCCCTCCGCCAGCGAGCACGACCCGGCCGGGGACGACTCCCCACCCGCCTCCACCGCCGCCGCGCCACCGGCCGACGGCGACACCACCTCGCAGGGGCAGCCCGACCCGCAGACCCCTGCCGAGCCGGCTGAGGGCAACAGCGACACGTCCACCGGTACGACCGTCACGCCGGACAGCCCCGACAGCGACGCAACGCCTGACGGGGATCGTCCGGTCCCGGCGCGCCGCAGCGGAGGGTCGCTGCGCGCGGCGGTCCTGGACATCCTCGAAGCCCACCCCGACCGGCAGTACCGGACCGGTGAGCTGTGCAAGCTCATCGACGCCGCGAACGAGGGCACCGGCGCGGCCAAGGCCAGCGCCGGAGCGGTCGCCAACGCCGCCACCAAACTCGTCGCCGCCGGCCACGCGGTCCAGACCGTGGACCGGCCCGCCACCTACCAACTCGCCCCCACCAGCGGCGGCGCGTAATCCCCTATCCGGCAGGCGGCCCGGGGGCGGGCGTCGAAGTTGGACGCTCCCGCCCGCCCCCGGTGCTCCACCTACCAAGAAGGAGCACACCAGTGTCCCCTACCTGGCACCTGATCGTCACCACCGTCGGCGGGATCCTCGCCGGCCTCGCCCTCGCCAGTGCCCTGCTGTGGCGCCAACAGCGGGCCCTCACCGCCGCCCGCTACCAGGCCACCCACGACGAGGTGACCGGCCTACCCAACCGGCGGCTCCTGCTCACCCGCCTGCGCGCCGCCCTCGCCGACAACACGCCGTGCGGGCTGGTGCTGCTCGACCTCGACCGGTTCAAGGCGGTCAACGACACCTTCGGCCACGACACCGGCAACATGCTGCTCGACCAGGTCGGACGTATCCTCACCGGCCTCGACGCGCCGGTGGGGGTCGCCGCCCGGCTCTCCGGTGACGAGTTCGCGCTCCTCGTCCTCGGCAGCCGCGCCGACACCGCCGCCGTCGCCCGCGCCGCCCACCAGGCCATCAGCGCGGCACCCATCCCCGTCGTCAACGGCGAGGTCACCGTCAGCGCCTCCGTCGGCTACACCCACACCCGTCTCGGTCTCTCCGCCCGGCAGGTGCTCTCCGAGGCGGACGCCGCCATGTACCAGGCCAAACGCGCCGGGACCGGCGTGTCCGGTCACCACCCGCTCACCCCACCGAGCCCGCGTAGCCGGGACCGCCACCACCACTGACCCCACCCGCTGCCCCGGGGCCGGCCCTCGTACCCCATCAGCGGGGGCCGGTCCTGGGCTTCTTGCTGCCCTGGGAGGCATCGTGTCCTTGACCGCCAGTCGCGCTCTGGCCGACTTCCTGCTCGACATCAACCGAGAGGCCGACGTCGCCGGCTGGGGCGACCCGGTGACGCTGCTGCTCATCCACACCCAGCACACCGACCTCGGCGACGCCCCGATCACGTACGTCGAGTTCCCCCTCCACCCGCACGACCAGCCCACCCGCCCCGACCGGCTGCCGCCGACCCTGCGCCGGCTGACCGCAGCCCTCACCGACCCGACCGGACGAACCCCCTACCAGGCCACCCTCACCGCCATCCTCGACCGGATCCTCACCCGCCAGCCCACCGCGATGCTCCTCGCCTGGGCCGCCGTCTACCACGACCGGTACCGGATCAACGGCCAGCCACGACACGCCCGCCGGATCACCGCCGTCGGCCGCGTCGGACGCCTCTACCAGATCACCCACCCCCACGCAGGCCAACCGGTCCTGTTCGTCATCCCCGACCTGCCCGAACCCGCCGACCCCGACACCGTGCACCACGGCCTGGCCGCCCTCCTCACCACCAGCTCCCGACACGCCTCCCACCAGGCCCGACACCGCCCCACGCCGCCCACGCCGCAGGGGCCCGACGACCCGCACGCCCCGATCTTCATCGCGGGCGGTCCCGAGAACAGCGTGATGGTCTGCGGGGTGTGCGGCGCCCACGACGGCATCACCCATGACGAGATGCCCTCCATGGCCGGCTACGGACACGACACCCACACGCGGTGCGGGCGCTGCGGCTCCACCGAGACCACCGACCCCGTCTTCGGCCTCCACACCACCCGGTCGCCCTGGCCCACCCCGGGGCCTAGCGACCACGCCGACGGTGAGGTCACGCCGTGAACCACCACCACACCGGCACCCGCCGACCCGCGCCCGCGCCCTGCCGCAGCTGCCCCTACCGCCGCGACGTCCCCTCCGGCGTGTGGGCCACCTCGGAGTACGCGAAACTGCCCGACTACGACAACCCCACCGCTCTCCAGCCGGCCGGCCTGTTCCTCTGCCACCAGGCCGACGGGCGGGTCTGCGCCGGCTGGGCCGGCTGCCACAACGGCCGCCATCTCCTCGCCCTCCGCCTGGCCGGCTTGCAGGGCATGCACCCCGACGAGGTCACCGCCACCCGCGACTACACCACCACCGTGCCGCTGTTCGCCTCCGGCGCCGAGGCCGCCGCCCACGGTCTCACCGACATCGACGATCCCGATCCGCGCGCACGACAGGTCATCGACCGGCTCACCCCGACCATCGCCGCCCGCACCCTGGCCGACGCGGTACGTCGGCTGCCCGTGCCCTACCAGGCCGCCGACGGTGACTGCCTCACCTGGGCGCCCGCCACCGCCGACCTGCTCACCGACCTCGGCCACCCCGCACAGGTCATCCAGGTCGCCGGCTGGACCGACCAACAGGTCATCGTGTTCGTCCACCGCACCGTCCTCGTCACCGGCGGCGACCGCATCGTTGACGTCACCGCCGGTCAGTTCGACGCCACCCTGCCGCGCCGCTGGCTCACCGGCTGGCGGGCCTACCGCGCCACCCTCGCCCGAGCGGCGGGCGTCGCCCGGGTGACCCGCTGGCCCGACACCACCTGACGCCACCGGCGTCCGCCCTGTTCACGGCCCCGCGACCCGCACCCGGGTCGCGGGCCGTCGCCACGTCCCATACCCCGTCAACCGTGGTGAAGGAGTCACCCGTGAGCCACCGCTGCTACATCGGCGTCACCGATCCCCACCTGCCGCACCTCGTGCGCGCCCGGTTCGTGCTCCGCGACGGCCACCCCGCCGCGATCGTGCCCACCCTGGCCCGAATCTGGGCCGATCACGCCGGCCGGGACACAGGCGCACTCGTGGCCGCGATCCTGCGACACGACTGGGCGTACCTCGACACCACCGTGCGCGACGACGGGCGTCGGACCGTCCCGGCCGTCGGAGTGCCCCTGCACGGCACCAGCTCGGAACCGGTCACCGTGTTCGCTCCGCGCCACGCCGCGGACCTCGACGTCGGGTGGGTCTACGTCATCGACCCGGCGACCGACACCGTGACCGTGCACGGCGACGACGGCGGCATCACCCGCTGCCGCCTCGACCTGGGCCGGGACACCCCCGTCGCCCACAGGTGCCCGCCGGCCCGTCCCCGGTGCCGCGCACGTGGCTGGCGCGCGGCGCGCTACGACCGGCCCCGGCACGCCGCGCCCGGCGCTCCGCCCCCGAGCCGTGCCACCCGGCCAACGGCCGGCATCCGCCCACTCTGACCGTCACCAGCCACGGAGCGCGATGACCAGCCGGACGAAACCACGCGACGGGACCCACCACCGACATACCCGTTTCCGATAAGCCAGCCCCCTGTCGACGGGCGGCAGCCGCACGGCTGCCGCCCGTCTCCCTATCCCAGAGCAGGAGACAACCGTGACCGACAACAACGACCGCCAGCGCCGACCTGGCGCGCGGCCCGAGGACGGCACCGACTGGGCGGCCCTGGGCCGCCGCCTGCAGGACATCCGCGCCCACCTGATCTACGAGGGCGGGTTGCACCGGTACGACGACGGCCACCACGCCGAGGCGCTGCGCCGGCTGCTCACCTCCCCGAACTCCGGCTGGATCAGCCTGGCCGAACACGAACGGCTCCTCGATCTGCGCACCGGTGCCGACCGACGCAACCTGCACGAGGCGAACCGGCGGGCCCGTGAGGCCCGAGCCCGCTACGTCGCCACGTCACGGGCGGTCCGCGCCGAGCTCGCCAGGTGGCTGCGCCGGGTGACCAACGACCGGACCGTGCCGTCGCGGTACCGGCGGGAAGGTGTGCTGCTGGCCGCCGACTGGCTGGACCCGACCACACCCACCGCCCTCTACCCCACCGAGCGCAACACGGACACCTCCGACGCCTCGACTAGGTCGGCGCCGTCACCGGCGGCGGCGATACCCCTGACGGTGCGAGCGGCCGGGGAGCGGGAGGGACACCTCGCTGTCGGCTGGTGGCGGCAGCACGCCCTCGACGGACACCCCCCGACCGAGCAAGCCCGCATCGCCGCGACGGTCCTCGCTGGTATCGACAGCGGCGACGACCGTGTCCTGGCGACGCTGCCGAGGTTCGACGTCGCCGGCTACGACGCCGACCGCTTCCACACCCACGCACCCCACGACACGCCCCGCTGGACCGACCTGTCCGACCGCGACCGCGCCGTGCTGATCGACGCGGCACGCGACGGGTTCACCGACGCCGTCCGCGACGGCGTCGCCGCCTACTGCCAGGCACTGCTCACCACTGGCGGCGAGTGCGGGGGTGTGCGGTGACCTACCGGCGAGGTGAGCGGGTCGCGCTCGAGCACACCGGTGACCCGTACACGCTGCTGCGACCCGGGGACGAGGGAACGGTCCACCGCTACGACCCCGACCTGCGGGTCATCGAGGTGCGGTGGGACAGCGGATCCTCCCTGTCGATGCTCCTCGACGCCGGTGACCGGGTCCACCGCCTCCCGCCCGCCTGGGAACAGACCCTCGACGCCCTGCGCGAGGCCGGCGCGCAGGCGGGGCGGGACGCGGCCGGCTGGTGGGCGCAGCACGCCCTCGGCGGCCGGTCCACCGGCGACGTCACCCGCACCGCCCGGCAGGTCCTGGCCGGTGTCGACGACATCGACCCCCTCGTCCGCGACAGCCTGCCCACCGTCGACCCCGACCACAGCGACCACGACGCCGGCCGGTACACCGACCACGCCCCAGCCGGCGCTCCCGGCTGGGAGACCCTCACCGGCCGGCAGCGGGACCAGACACGGTGGGCGTTCGGTGACGGCTTCACCGCCGCCGTCGACACCGAGACCGCCCGCCACTGCCGGATGGCACTCCACCCGCACGGCGACGACCGGGACATGTCCCACCTCCACCCCGACCAGGTACACCCCGGCAGGCCGGAAGTGTTCGCCGGGGACTGGGCGTGGACACCCGGCCCCGACGGGACCATGCGGATCCCCGTCGGATACGTCGGCGTCCTCGTCGACACCTGGAACGGTTGGGCCGTGTTCACCTGCACCCCCACCGTCGCCCGGGCCATCGTCGACGACCACACCCGCGCCCGCGACACCCACCGCCAGGACCTGGCCGAGCAGGGCTTCACCGGCCGTCAGCTGGACCACCTCGTTGACGAGGCGATGGCCCGACTGTGGTTCGACGGCGACACCCTCGTCGCCGACTCCACCCGCCTCCACCACGACCCCGACGCCATCGAACGCCACCAACCCGACCACGAAGGCCGGTACACGCCCATGGGCCGCGCCTGGACCTGGACCGCCGTCGACCCCTACGACTGCGACCGCATCGTCGGCGACACCCCCGACCCCCCACCCACCCACACCCCGACGGAGAACCCCTATGCGTGACCGCGACAGCGACGGCGACGAGTACGCCCACGAGGACACCCTGCAGGCCCTGATCCGGCACCTGCTCACCACCGCCGACCTCGACGACCTCTGCGACGACGCCGGCCTGCCCCACCTCGTGCACGACGGCGAACCGGTCACCGTCACCACCGCCCGCACCTACCACGACGCCGAGATCCTCACCCTCGACCGGGGCGTGTGGCTGGAACTGTCCGACGGCAGCGCCTTCGGCCTGACCGTGCACATCAACCGCCGCCCACGAGGCGAGGTCACCCGAAGCCGCCGATAGCCCTCTCACCCGCCCCCGGGCGTTCGACTTGATCGATGCCGCGGGTGGTGCGTTCCTTGTCGTCGCCCGGCGACGGCGTCATCCCCGGCGCGGCCCGTCACCTAGGCCGTACCGGAACAGGACCTGACCCTCAGCGCCGGCCACCCCCTGTGGCCGGTCGCTCGTCTGCGTCGCGCGGACACCCGCACCGCCCGCGCGCCCGCCAGGCGGGCGCGCGGGCCCCTACCTGATGGAGGCCCCCATGGACCCACAACCCACCAGCGGCACGCCGGCGAACCCCGGTCGTCCGCGACCAGGGCACCTGTACCCGCAGGTCGCCGCGTACCTCGCCAGCCGGCCAGGGGAGGTACTCAAGGTCGGTGAGATCACGACCGCGTTGAACGCCCCCTCCTCTGGGGGCGTGTTCGAGGCGCTGAAGCGGATGGCCGCCGCCGGATACGCCACCCACCACACCGACCCGCACCGGTTCCAGATCACCCAGGCCGGCATCGACGCCGCCGGAACGATGCCCCCACCCGCCCCACGCGCCCCCGTTGCTGCCCGGCGGGCGTCCCGGCGGCAGCCCGTGACCCGCCCCAACGGCGACCACTACTTCCCCCGCAAACTCGCCGGCGCCACCGACGTCGACGTGCTGCGCCGGCTCCGGGACAAGCGGATCCCGGTGCTGCTCTACGGGCCGCCCGGCACCGGCAAGACCGCCCTCGTCGAGGCCGCGTTCCCCGACCTGCTGACCGTCGCCGGAACCGGCGACACCGTGGTGGAGGACTTCCTCGGCAACTTCATCCCCCTGCCCGACGGCGGCTTCGAGTTCGTGCACGGACCCCTCGTGCAGGCCATGCGGGAGGGCCGGGCGTTGCTGGTCGACGACGCCACCCTCATCCCCCCGAAGGTCCTCGCCGTGCTCTATCCGGCGATGGACGGCCGCCGCACCATCACCATCCCCGGCTACCGCAACGAACGCGTCGACGCCACCGACGGCTTCTACGTCGTCGCCGGCCACAACCCCGGCGTGCACGGCGCCGTCCTCACCGAAGCCCTCGCCTCCCGCTTCGACGTGCACATCGAGGTCACCACCGACTGGGACCTCGCCCGCCACCTCGGTGTTCCCGCCCCCGCCATCGCCACGGCGATCACGTTGAACATCGACCTCGCCACCGGACGGGTCTCGTGGGCGCCACAGCTACGCGAACTGCTCGGGTTCACCCGCGTCCGCAAAACCCTCGGCCTACCGGCGGCGGTGGCGAACCTCGCCGGCCGCGCCCCCGACGACGACCGCGACCACGTCCTCGCCGTCCTGCGCCACCACTTCGGCACCGACGTCACCGCCCTCACCCTCGGCACCCAACGCTGAAAGGAACCCCGCGATGACCCTGTCCCCCACCCACCAGCGGCCCGGCCGCTCCCACACCAGCGGCGACCCGGACTGGCAGACGTGGAGCGACGCCTGGACCCGCCACGTCCCCGTCCTCACCGGCCGCCACGACCTCACCGTCACCGTCGCCCCCGGCGCCGCAGCAGGCGCACCCGCCTGCTTCTACCCCGACCAACGGCGCATCGAGATCGACGCCACCCACATCGGCGCCCCCACTGTCACCGACCCCCGCCGGCCCGGCCACAAGAAACTCGTCCCCACCGGCTACGGCCTGCTCGTCCACGAAGCCGCCCACGCCACCCACAGCCTGTGGACAACCCCCGACGGCACACCACCCATCGTCGCCACCGTCGCCGACCTGCTCGAGGAGTCCCGCGCCGAGCACCGGCACCGCACCCGACGACGCGGCGACCGCCGCTGGCTACGCCACGTCGTCACCACCCTCATCAACCCCGACGGCGCCCCCGTCGACGACCCCTGGCACGCCGGGCAACTCGCCGCGCTTCTCCTCGCCCGCGTCGACGCGCGCATCATCACCGCCAAGGACGTCAGACCCGTCCGCGCCGCTGTCACCGGCGTCCTCGGCCGTACCCGCCTCCGGCAGCTGCGCGACGTGTGGCGCGACGCCCACACCACCGCCGACCACGACGCCAAAAACATGGTCGACCTCGCGTGGCGGTGGTGCCGCATCCTCGACATCGACCCGAACCAGCAACCCACCCCACCGGCCCCCGACCTCGGAGTGTTCGCCGGCCAGCTCGCCCAGGCCCTCACCGACTACCTCGCCCACACCGCCGGACTCACCCCCACCGACTACACCACCACCCAGATCACCCGCCGCCACAGCGCACCCGCTCTCTGGCAGCGCCGGGACCCGACCGACGCCGAACGCGCCGCCGCCCGCACCCTCGCCACCCGGCTCCGTCAGGCCCGCACCCGGCACCCCGAACCCGCCACCCGGCCCAGCCCCGTGCCACCCGGACGGCTCCGCACCCGCCACGCCATCACCGCCCGCGCCCAAGCCGACGCCGGCAGCATGCCCACCGCCACCCCCTGGCAACGCCGCACCACCCAACCCCCACCCAAGCCGACCCTGCACCTGGCCGTCCTCGCCGACGCCTCCGGCAGCATGCGCCCCTACGCGCAGGCCATGTCCTCCACCGGGTGGATCCTCGCCCACGCCGCCCGCTCCCGCGACGCCGTCACCACCACCATCGCGTTCGGTGCCACCGCCACCCTGCTCGTCCCACCCCGCCAGCGCCCCACCCACGTCCTCGACATCAACCCCGCAGGAGGCACCCACGGGTTCCTCGACGCGGTGAAACTCGCCGACACCCTGCTCCACCTGCGCCAACCCGGCCGGCTGCGGATGCTCGCCGTCGTCTCCGACGGCGACCTCCCCGACCCCGACCCCGCGCAGCGGCTCATCACCACCCTGTACCGCAGCGGCTGCCCCGTGCTGTGGCTCCGCCCCGCCAACCTCCCAGGGCACACCTTCACCCACACCACCACCCTGCTGGTCGACGACCCGATCCAGGCCGTCACCGCGGTCGCCGACGCCGCCGTCACCGCCCTCGAACAGTCCTGACCGCCACTCCCACTGGGCCACACCGCCAGCCACATTCGCCTTTGCGCTGGGTGCGGTCGTAGCCGCAGCTGCTACGGCCGCACCCCAGCGGACGCCCTAGTACTCCAACGTCACTTGGCTTCGGCGTTGGGCGTGGCGTAGGCATGAGGACGGCCACCGCGTTGATCATCGATGGTTTGTGAGGACAATCGAAGATCGTGCGGTGGCCGCGGGCCACAGCGTAGACCCCGCCGGGTGGCGGGTCATCCTGGACGAGGCGATGAGGCGTGTCGCGGGCCGGTTCGTGCGGGCCGAGCCGCGGGCGACGGCCGGGCAGTTCGTAGCAGGGCTGCTGTCGGAGGCCGAACGAAAGACCTGCTGGTCGCTTGCGGAGCGGGCGGGTCACGGGGATCCACAGGCGATGCAGCGGCTGCTGCGCACGGCGGTGTGGGACGCCGACGCCGTCCGCGATGACCTGCGTGAGTGGCTGATCGAGCAGCTCGGCCATCCCGACGCGGTGCTGGTGACCGACGAGACCGGGTTCTTGAAGAAGGGCGTGTGCTCGGTCGGGGTGCAGCGGCAGTACACCGGCACCGCCGGCCGGATCGAGAACAGTCAGGTCGCAGTGTTCCTGGCCTACGTGACACCTGCCGGCCGGGCGATGATCGACCGCCGGCTCTACCTACCCGAGACGACCTGGTGCGACCAGCCCGACCGCCTCGCCGCCGCCGGGGTCCCGGACGACGTCGAGTTCGCCACGAAGCCCGCTCTGGCCCGGCAGATGATCGCCGCCGCGTTGGATGCCGGAGTCCCGTTCGCATGGGTGACCGGGGACGAGGTCTACGGCGCCGACCCCGCCCTCCGCGACAACCTGGAACATCGCGGGATCGGCTACGTCCTCGCGGTCGGCTGCGACCGACGCGTGCACGTCAACGACGGCCGCACCCTGATCCGCGTCGACGACCTCGCCGAGCGGATCCCCACCGCCGAGTGGCAGCTGCACAGCTGCGGACCCGGAGCGAAAGGACCACGCGACTACCTGTGGGCCTGGATCACCACCGCCACCCAGCCCGGTGAACACCGGTGGCTGCTGATCCGCCGCAACCGCACCACCGGCGAGCTGGCCTTCTACCTGTGCTGGTCACCCCGCCCGGTGCCGCTGCACACCCTCGTGACCGTCGCCGGCTCCCGCTGGAGCATCGAGGAGCTGTTCCAGACCGGCAAAGGCCAGGTCGGCCTGGACCACTACCAGGTCCGCGGCTGGACCGGCTGGCACCGGTTCATCACCCTGGCCATGCTCGCCCTGGCCGTCCTGACCATCCTCGCCGCGCAGCAGCCCGACACCGACCCGGAGATCATCGCGCTGACCGTCGCCGAGATCCGCCGCCTCCTCAACGCCTTCATCCTCGCCGCATCGCTCCCGCCAGAACACACACTGCACTGGTCAATCTGGCGACGCACATCCCAAGCCCGAGCCCGCCGATCCCACTACCAGCGCAGACAGGCCAAGTGACGTTGGAGTACTAGGCCCAATATCAACCACTTTGACCGGGTCGTTGTAGGGTGTGCCGCGTGCTGGTCAGGTGAATTCATCGGGTGAGCGTCTGTCGGATCGGATCGCGATCGGGGTGCTGCCCCGGACGTTTTCGAGTCCGACGCCGGCAAGCGGGAGCACTACTCGGGGCCCTCGTACGACATACGCGCGAACCGCACGGGAGTCAAGGCGGTCGGGAACGGCCCGGATTGCTCCCGTCCGCGCCTCAGCGCCTGGTGTCCCCGTAGATCTCCTGCAAAATCGTGCGGACCTGGCGGGCGATGTCGGCGGGATGAGTGGCCGTGGGCTGCTCGCGGTTGAGTGATTCGTGCACGGCGTTCCAGAACCGGTCCTCGTCGTGGCCGGCCGGCAGGCGCAGGAACCAGCGGTAACCGGGCGGGCGGGCCGGGAGGCCGGCGTCGTGCAGGTAGGTGTTGATGTCGGCGTCGAGGTCGGTCTGCTCGGCTGCGGTCCGTGGTCGGGCCTGGTGGTCGTCGCCGGCCGGGCTAATCGTCGTGATGACGGTCGTGTGATCTTCCGGACGGTCGGGGCAGCGAACGAGGCGGGCCGGCCCTACGGTCCAGCCGACCAAGGCACCCCAGCCGCTCTCGGGCAGTTCGAGGTACTCACCCGCTGGCCCGGTTGGCGCGGTCGGCGACAACGCGACATCGTCCCACCCGGCGGCGCTCGCCTCTTCGTAGCCGTCCATACGTCGCCTTCCACCGCGATGGGCTGGAGTCCACCAGGCGCGGCGGGCCCCAGCCCATTGTCCCGACGCGGGGGCAGGCTGCTACGGAAACACGCAGTTGCTGGTCCCGTAGCAGTGGAACTGCTGCGACCGCAACGGCGCGGCGAGGTAGGTGGGATATCCACTCGGGGTGAAGATCGTGTTGACATCCGCGTAGTACTCGTTGGAGTTGGCTAGACGGTTGCCGTAGGCGGTGCCGCTGTCCCACCGCCAGCCGGACGGCCCGACCACCGGTCCGCCGACGTAGTGGTCACCACAGTTGGCGTCCGGCAGGTTGTTGCGCTCCTCGTAGCAGTTGACATAGGTGTCGCTGAAGTCCAGCGTGGGCCCGCTGTCCCAGATCAGTGTCACCCGCCACTGCGCCTGCCGACCGTTGAGATTGGTCCGCAGCACCACGTCGTAAGTACCGATCACTCCGCTGGAGTTGCCGTAGGCGGCGTTACCTTTCGTCTCCGCCGCGTAGCTGTTGATCGTCCGGCGGCAGATCGAGCCGGTCTCGCACCACGTGTCGTAGTCATCAAGGAGGCCGACTCCCGAGTCCTCCGCCTTGCCCGCCAGTGGCGCGACCGCCGTGAACACGGTGGTCACCTGTCCTGCTGGCGAACGAGTGATCGCAGTGAGCCCCTCCGCTGTGCACACCCACTGCGGCACCCGCTGCTGCGTGGCCAGTCGGATGCATGGCGCGAGCGCTGCGGCGCCCCCGTCGGACTTCCCGACTCCGGACGGCCCAGCGTTGGCCACGCCCGGTGTGGCCACTGCCGCAACCAACAAGGCCGCGGCGAACACCACCACGATCTTCCTTCGAATGCCCATCGAACCTCCCCTATCGCGACGGACTTCATCGCGAAGCTTCCTCGCGTCTCCCAGTAGCGCAATGAGCACGTCAGGTAATCGACACTGGTAGGCGGATCGGTCAGCGCGTCGAAACACCTCAGCAGGGGCCGCCATCGCGTGACACCTTCATACCCATCGACGGCTGAAAGGGATTCCTCGGCATCAACCGCCCGCGTCACCAGGGGCGAGGCCGCCTTGCCCACAGGCTCGCCGGCTGGCCGGGCCGCTCGGCGAGGTCCCGGACCAGCCCGCGACCCTAGGGGTCGAGCCTTGCGCAGCAGAGCACGCACGTCGAGCGCGACATCCCGTCCTTCGACCACCTGCTCCTGACACGGGCCCGCCGCCGAACCCTCATCCACCGTCATCAAAGCGATTTCACCGGCAAAGCGCTTACAGGCGGCGTGACCTGGGAGTGTGAGGTCGTGTAAGGCGCTGTGAGGTTCTGTGAACCGCCGATGTCGTCTCCGCACGCTGGTGCGGACCTAGCGTTCCCCGCACACACCCGCCCCGGCTGTGAGGGAGAACGTGATGGGCACCCCGACGCCCGGCCGCACCGGAAGGAACCTGACCACTCTCATCCTGATCGGCGCGCCCGTGACACTGTGGCCCGCCACCGGCCTTCCCGGCCCACGGCTGCCCACCGGCCCGCAGGTGCGGGAGTGGATCAGCGAACCGTTGACACCCGGCTTCCTCGCCGCGCTCGCGGTCACCGTGGCGTGGATGCTGTGGGGGCTCCTGGCCGCCGAGATGGCTACTCACCTGCAGGGCTGGGCTCGCCGCAGGTTGGGGCGGATTCCCCGGTTTCGGGTACCCGGACCGCTGCAGGGCCTGACCGCGGCGTTGCTCGGCGCGACTGTGGTCACCGCCGCCACCGGCGGCACCTCGTCGGCCGCCCTCAGCGCCGCCGCCGACACCGCTACCCCACCGTCCCCGCAGCGCGACGAGTCCCTGCGGGACGCCGGTCCATCCGTCGGACCTGACCGGGATGGTTCGGAGAAGCAGGGCACCGTGGTGGTCCGGCGGGGCGACACGCTGTCCGGGATCGCCGCCCGGCGTCTCGACGACCCGGACCGGTGGCGCGACATCTACACCATCAACCGTGGCACCCGCTTCCACACCGGCGGCGCCCTCACCGACCCCGATGTCATCCACCCCGGCTGGAAACTGCGCTTGCCCGCGTCGTCGACCCGCGTGGTGGCACCTGGCCCCGCCGTTCCCGCACCCGACTCGTCCAGCCCTCGCTCCGGGCCGGCGCCCTCACCCGACGCCAGCGCCGGTCCGTCCGCCGGACCGGCAGCGACCGACACCACCACGACGCCGGAGCCGCCGCTGTCACCTGTCCCTGACCTGTCGTCGCCAGCCTGCGACACCCCGTCCCGCCCCACCAGCGGCCAGTGGATCGACGAGGCTGTGGCCGCAGCGGTGCTGGCCGCCGTCGCGGCCGTCTGGGCTCACCGCCGGCACCGCTCCCGCGTCTTGTCCCCGTCCTCCCGCCGCGACGACCCGAACCTCACCCCGATGCCCGCCGTCGTGGCCCGCCTCCGCCGTGCCTTCCGCCCCGACACTGCCTCACCCGCCCTCGCCGCCGACGGCGATCCGACGACCCCGCCGCATGAGCACGAGACCGGGCCCAAACTGCCGGCAGCGCCAGCTTCTGGCCAGCCGGTCATCGGGTGGTGGCCGGCCGCCGGGATCGGGCTCACCGGTCCCGGCGCTGATTCCGCCGCCCGTGGATTCCTCGTCGCGGCCCTGTCCGCCGGTGTCGACGACCCCCATGCCCGCGGCACCGTCGTCACCACCCGCGCTGTCCTGACCCGGCTCCTCGGCGCCGCCACCGTCGAGTCGGCCCGTCTGGTCGTCGCCGACGACGCCGCGCAGGCCTTGGCGGTCATCGACCAGGCGATCCTGGCGCGGACCAGGGCGTGCCACGACGCCGACGTCGACACCGTCCCCGACCTGCGCCGCGCCGACCCCACGGCCGGACCACTACCCCCGGTCCTGTTCCTCACCGACAGCGCGCAGGCTGAGCTCGCCGCGCTGCTCGTCCAAGCCCACCACCTCGACATTCACGGTGTCGTCCTCGGGGACTGGCCCGCCGGCGTCACCCTCACCGTCGCCGACGACGGCACCCTCACCGGGGAGCTTCCGCTCGACGTGGACCGGCTCACTGTTGTCGACCAGGCCGACACCGTCGACCTGATCACCACCCTCGCCGAATCCCACGGCATCGGCGTCGAACCGCCGCCGCCTCACCCCGCCACCGACGGAGCACCCCCACCCGCCGAAGAGCCCACCCCGCGGTCCGACCAGGCCGGAACCCCACCACCGGAGCTCACCTCGCCACCCGATGCCGACGACAGCCCGCGACCCGCGACCCGTGGGCCCGTGACGATCACCGTCCTCGGGCAGCCCGCCATCACCAGTGACCAGCCACCTCGCCCGCTCCGCGCGAAGGCCCTGGAACTCCTGGTCTACCTCGCCGTCCACGACGGCACCGCCACCACCGAAGCCATCCTCGACGACCTGCTGCCCGACGCGCCCGCCCGCACCGCCGGACACCGCCTCCACACCTACGTCTCCGCCCTACGCACGGCGCTACGCCACCACGGCGGCCCCGGCACCTACCTCACCCATCCCGCCCACCGTTACACCCTGAACCCCGACCTGCTCGACATCGACCTGTGGCGCATGCGGAACGCGATCCGCGCCGCCGACCACGCCACCACCGCCCACGACCGCGTCACCCACCTCCGCCGCGCCGTCGAGGCTTCCCGGAGGCCGCTGGCCGACGGCTGCGACTACGACTGGATCGAACCGCACCGCGAGGCCGTCCGCCGCCAGAGCATCGACGCCACCCTCGCCCTCGCCAACGCGCTCGACGGCCGACCAGCCGAGCAGGTCACCATCCTCACCACCGCCATCGCCCAGCACCCCCACACCGAGTCCCTCTACCAGGCCGCGATGCGCGCCCACGCCGCACTCAGCCAGCCCGACGCGGTCCGCGCGCTCCGGCGCGATCTCACCCGCCGTCTCGCCGACATCGACACCGAACCCACCGACGCCACGCTCGCCCTCGCCGACCAGCTCACCGCCACCCACCCGGGGGCGGGAATCTCGAGCGGAGGTGTCGCGTGAGCCGCCCGACCGGCCCGGTCATCCCCGCCGGCCGGCTGCGACGGCTGCGGTGGGCCGTCCGCGCCACCCTCACCCTCGGGATCACCGCGTCCATCGCCGCCAACATCCTGCACGCCCAACCGAATCCCATCAGCCAGATCATCGCCGCGTGGCCGCCGCTGGCCCTCTGGCTCACCGTGGAACTCATCTCCCGTGTCCCTACCCACCGGCGGTACCTGCACTACACGCGGCTCGCCGCCACCGCCGTCATCTCCGGCATCGCCGCCTGGGTGTCCTACTGGCACATGGTCGGCGTCGCTGCCCGGTACGGGGAAACCCAGGCCGCCGCCGCGTACCTGCTGCCTATCAGCGTCGACGGGCTGGTCATCGTCGCCAGCATCAGCCTCGTCGACCTGACCGCACGTGTCCGCGCCGCTGCGCCCACCACGGGCGGCGCGGAACCGGCCGCGCCACCTGAGTCGGCGCCCACCCACCGGCCGGCCCCGGCCCCGGCCAGGCCGTCACCGCCCGTACGCCCCGTCCGCCAGCCGGACCCCCCAGCCCCGCCCGCGCC
Organism: Micromonospora fluostatini; assembly: GCF_050410825.1. NCBI lineage: Bacteria > Bacillati > Actinomycetota > Actinomycetes > Micromonosporales > Micromonosporaceae > Micromonospora > Micromonospora fluostatini. Next base: position 5,992,602 of record NZ_CP191251.1, on the reverse strand, counting down.
AGCGACCACCGCGAACACCGACACGGCCCCGGACAGCAGCCGGGACAACGACCCGCACACCACCAGTCCCCCAGGTGAGGACGCGCGCGGCGCCGCCGACAGGCGATCCACTGCGGAGGCTGTCCGCTGGTGGCACCAGCGGGATCCGGCGCTGCACCCGGCGCAGATCGCTGACCGGATCGGCCGATCGGAACGCACCGTACGCCGCTACTGGCCACCCACCAGCACGCCCGCCACCTCCCCGTGCCCGCCCAGACGAGCGACGGACGAGCGGAACCTGGCTCCGACGCCCCGAGGCGGCGGACATCCTGCGAGCGTCGCGGAGAGTACATCAGAGGTGACGTGAGGATCTTCCTCATGTTTGACTGATCTCTATGCGATCGGATCAGGCGACGCTGGCGATCGACTACGGCGGGACCATGACCGTGGCGGTCGTGACGTGGCCCGACGGCCGGTGGACGCCGGTGACCTTCGACGGCGTGCCGGCGATGTCGAGCGCCGTGTTGGCGGCCGACGGTGGCCTGGTCACCGGAGAGCAGGCCTGGCAGACCGCCGCAAGCCAGCAGCACCGCTTCGTCCTCGCCCCCGGCCGGTCGGCCGAGCAGCAGGTAACGGTGGACGGCCACCAGATCGAGGCGACCGACCTCGTCGCGGCGACCCTACGACGCGCCGCCGACGAGGCCCACCGGGTGGCCGGGGGACCGGTGCAGGACGTGCGGCTGGTGGTGCCGGCCGGGTGGGGTCCCCGGCGGCGCACCTGGATGCGGCACGCCGCGCACCGCGCCGGCCTGGGACAACCCCGCCTGGTGGAGGCACCGGTCGCGGTGGCCGAACACCTGGTCGCGACCGGTACCCGGATGCCGGTCGGCGCGTACCTTCTCGTCGTCGATGTGGGCGGTGGGGCGGAAGCGACGGTTCTGCGTCGGGGTCCGGCCGGGTTCGAGGTCCTCGCCACCCTCGCCGACCCCGCCGCCGGTGGGGACGCCATCGACCACGCCCTCGCCGCTGTCCTCGGTGACGCTGACGGTGCCGGTTGGGGGTGGGCGGCGAGTGTCCGGACGGCGAAGGAGAACCTGTCCCGGCACTCCGCGATCACCGTTCCCCGGCCCGACGGGACGGCGGTGGTGGCCACCACCGCGCAGCTGGAGGAGGTGGCACGGCCGGTCCTGGACCGGGTGGGGCAGCTCGCCGTCGACGTGGTCGCCGCCGCCGAACTCACCCCCACCGACCTGACCGGCGTGTACCTGGTCGGTGGCACGGCCCGCCTGCCGGCGGTCGCCGCCGTCGTCGCCGACCGCACCAGCCTCACCCCCCAGACTGTCGAGGACCCGGTCCTCGCCGCGGCGTGCGGGGCGGCCGGGGCGCAGACTGCCGCCACCACCGCCGACGCTGCCGGGGCGGTGGGGGGTGAGTCTGTGGTGCCGCCGGCGGGGCGGACCCTGGGCATCGGGGTACCCGGCCTCGCGTCCCTGGTGATGATCACGCAGATGCTGGTCACCGTCGAGTACGGCGGCGTCTACCCCAACAACTGGGCGCAACCCTCCTGGGGACAACTCGCGATGGCGGCGCTGTTCGCGATGACCGCCTGCCTGTCCGCCGGCACCATCCTCGGCTCCCTCGCCGCCACCCACAGCACCAACACCCTGGTCGGGTCGCGGGCGGGAACGGTGAGCATCGGCATCCTGTCCGCCGTGTCCCTCGGCACCGCCGTGGCCAGCCTCTACGCCGTGGTCGCCGCCCAGTACCTGCACATGGAGACCGGACCGCTGCTGCGCTGGGCCCTGTGGCCCATCGCCCCCATCGCGGTCCTCGCCCTGATCACGGCCGTGGTCGCCGCCCGGCAGTGGCGCACCCCACCCGGCGGCTGGTCCGCCCTACTCGCCTTCCCCGTCAGCTCGGTCGCGGTGGCCGGGACCGGCATGGCCCTGCTGCAGTACTCCGTCACCGCCGACCGGCTCCCCGACCGGCTGCTGTGGATCGACCTGACCGGCCGCGCCGGCGGCCTGCTCCTCGGCCTCGGCGCCGTCATGGCCCTCCTACGCCCCTGGATCCTGCGGCTGATCATGGGCGGACCCCTGATCGTGATCACCACCGCGATCGCCGCCTACCGCACCATCGGCATCCTCGCCGCCATCTACGCCACCGCCGTCACCGCCTGGTGGATCTACCGCCTCTGGACCCGACTCGTCCGCACACCCCCAGCCCATGCCCCCTAACCAGCCGAGCAGAAGCTGCCATTCCGTCACCCACCGGCAGGGGTGTGACCGGTGAGATGGCCCCAACGGGTCGCGACCGGAGCCGCGCTCACCGCCGTGCTAGCCGGCCCACCCCTCGTCCTCGTCCGCACCGTCGGCTGGCCACTGCCCACCCGTATCACCGCCGACCAGGCCCGCACGTGGATCCGCGAACCCCTCACCGAGGACACCCTCATCGCCGGCATCGCCGTCCTCGCCTGGATGTTCTGGCTGTTCCTCGCCAGCCTCGCCACCCGCGCCGCCCTCACCCGAGCACAGGCGGCCCTGCGGCGGGTACGACGGATGCCGCTACCGACGCCGATGCAGGCCACCGCCACCGGCATGGCCGGCGCCGCCGCCATCTGGACACCCACCACCCCCGCCACCGCAGCACCCGCCGACGCACCCCCAGCCACCACCAGCAGCACCGGCGACCACCACACCACCCCGGACCAGGCCCACCCCGGCGTCGAGGTACCCGGCGGGTGGATACCCGCCGACACCGCCCAACTCATCGCCGCCGCCGCAGCCCTGGTCTGGCTCCGCCGCCGACGCGACTACCGACCCCAACCGCCCGGCACCCGCACCGACACCGACCTCACACCACTACCCACCACCGTCACCACCGTCCAGACCGCCCTCGCCACCGCCCCCACTCCGTCCTTGATGGGGCCGGCGGTGGAGTTCCCGGACGGAGGAGTCGGCCTCACCGGGCCCGGAGCCGCCGACGCCGCACGCGGCATCCTCATCACCACGCTCCTGCAGGCCCTCCGTGGCGCCGGACGATCCGTCACGGTCGTGACCAGCCGCGCCGACCTCCACACCCTCCTGGGCCCCGGCCTCCCACCACTGGACGGCCTGCCGGGACTCACCGTCACCGACACCCTCGACGAGGCCGTCACCATCGCCCGACAGGCCACCGACCCCGACGGCCCGCAACCGCTGCTCCTCACCCACCTGCCCGCCCACCCCACCACCCGAGCCCCACTCACGACGGGCCTCGCTCAGGCGAAGGCCGTGCTGATCGGCACCTGGCCACACCACCCCACCTGGCACATCACCCCGGACGGGCACACCCAGCACCGAGAAGACGGCACCAGCGGGCGGCTATGCGTCCTGAACGCCACCGCGGCCCTCGACCTCCTCACTGTCCTCGCGCCCACCACCCCGCCCGCCGTCGCCGTGCCCCGACAGCAGCCCCCCACACCCGCCCCGCAACCCCCGTCACCCGGCCGCAAGCCGCTCACCCTGTACGTCCTCGGCGAGGTCACCCTCCACTTCCACGACACACCCGTGCCCATCCGCCGCAGCGCCGCCCTGCAAACCCTCGTCGCCCTCGCCGTCCACCCCGACGGCGCCACCACCCGAACCCTCGCCACCGCCATCTGGCCCGGCCTCCCACCCACCACCACCAGCCGCCGCCTCTACACCACCCTCAGCGAACTCCGCACCACCATCACCACCACCACCAACCTCGACCCCATCGAACACACCGGCGACCGATACCGCCTCAATCCCCAGCACATCGACACCGACCTATGGCGACTACGCACGGCGGTCGACCACGCCGCCAACACACTCACCGACCGCCCCATTGCTGTCCAAAGCGTTATCAACCACTACACCGGCGACCTCGCCACCAGTCACACCTGGCCCTGGCTGGCCCCCTTCCGGGAAGCCACACGCCGCCACGTACTCGACGCCCACATCGCCCTCGCCGGCACCACACCCGAGCCCAGCAGTCGCCTTCTCCTGCTGCAAGATGCCCTCCGAATCGACCCCTACAACCAGCACCTCCACCACCTGGCCGCCGACGCCCTCACGGTGCTCGGCAAGCACCACGACGCCAACGCGCTCCTCACCCGTTACCAGCAACGACTCGCCGCCGCCGAGGGGCTGTCAAGTTAACGGTGTAACTGGGGTTGGTTGATGTCTACTTGCGGCCGGCGGAGAGGCGTCCGTCGAAGGTGATGTCGAAGGCGTTGAGTGCGCTTTTCCAGCGGGTGGCCCAGCGTTTGCGGCCTTGCCCGGTCGGGTCCAGGCTCATGACGGCGAGGTAGACGCACTTGAGGGCGGCTTGCTCGTGGGGGAAGTGTCCGCGGGCGCGCACGGCGCGGCGGATGCGGGCGTTGACGCTTTCGATGGCGTTGGTGGAGCGGATGATTCGGCGGATCTCGGCGTCGAAGGCCAGGAACGGCACGAACTCGGCCCAGGCGTTCTCCCACAGCTTCACGATCGCCGGATACCGGCCGCCCCATGCCTCGGCGAACTCGAGGAACCGTTCGGTGGCGGCGGCCTCGGTGGGTGCGGTGTAGACCGGTTTGAGGGCCTTGGCGATGGCGTCCCAGTGCTGGCGGGCGGCGTAGCGGAAGGAGTTGCGCAGCAGGTGCACCACGCAGGTTTGGACCACGGTGCGGGGCCAGACCTGCCCGATGGCCTCCGGTAGCCCGGTCAGTCCGTCGCAGACGGCCATGAGCACGTCGTCGACGCCCCGGTTCTTGAGTTCGGTGCAGATCTGCAGCCAGAACTTGGCGCCCTCGCCGCCGTCGCCGGCCCACAGACCGAGGATGTCGCGGGTGCCGTCGGCGGTGACCGCGAGAGCGACGTAGATCGGCCGGTTGGCGACCTTCCCATCCCGGATCTTGACGTTGATGGCGTCGAGGAACACCACCGGGTAGACCGGATCCAGCGGCCGGTTCTGCCACTCGGCCATCCCGTCCATCACCTTGTCAGTGATCGTGGAGATCGTCTGGCGAGAGACCTGCGCGCCGTAGACCTCGGCCAGATGGGCGCTGATCTCACCGGTGGTCAAGCCCTTCGCCGACAGCGACAGCACCAGGTCCTCCACCCCGGACAACCTGCGCTGACGCTTACGGACGATGGCCGGCTCGAACGAACCCGCCCGATCCCGCGGCACATCGATCTGCACCGGCCCGACATCGGTGAGCACGGTCTTGGACCGGCTGCCGTTGCGGGAGTTGCCGGAGTTCGCCCCGGCCGTGTCGTGCTTGTCGTAGCCGAGGTGGTCAGTGATCTCACCATCCAGCGCCGACTCCAGCACGATCTTCGTCAACTGCTGCAGCAGGCCACCCTCGCCGGACAGCTGCAGCCCCTGCTCACGGGCCTGGGTCACCAACTGCGACACCAACGCCGGATCGACACCCCCCGGCGTCGTCTTCGTACGCGGCCGCTTGGCCGTCTCATCACCGGACACAGCGGCAGTGTCCACCGCATCAGTCGTGATCGTCATCAGGTGCTACTCCCTTGATCGGAGTTACACCGTTGTTTTTACAGTCCCCCCGCCGAGCCGCAATAGGTAAGTCAAGCGCTACCGGCGATCCAGGATCACCGAGCTGGCCGCGCTCACCCAGGGAGCGGGCCAGCTGCGGAAAAGAGGATTGCCTCACATGGCCGGTAACCGACATCCCGCTGGGATTTCCGAGAGCTAAGGGACGTCTCGCAACTCGGTGGCTGGTCCATGGTGGATCATGTCGGGGTGCAGGTGATCTCGGCAGCCCGCCAGGAGTGGATCTTCCCGTTCACCGGGCTGCAGCCCGCCCAGTTCCGCCGCCTCGTCAGGTTGGTCGCCGAGCGTGGTGGTGACGCGATCGCCGATGGCCGGCCCGGCCGGCCGTGGTCTCTCAACCTCGCCGACCGGGTGCTCCTGGTCGCCGCGTACTGGCGCACGAACCTGACGATGCGCCAGATCGGCCCGCTGTTCGGGGTGTCGCACTCCGCCGCGCACCGGGTCATCGACACCGTCGGCCCCCTGCTCGCCCTGACGCCGGGGCGACGGCGTCGGGTCGAGCAGATCACCATCGTCGACGGCACGCTCATCCCGACCCGGGACCACCGCCTGGCCGCCCCGAGCAAGAACTACCGCTACAGCACGAACCTGCAGGTCGCCATCGACGCCCACACCCACCTCGTCGTCGCCCTCGGCGACCCCCAACCCGGCAACCGCAACGACACCATCGTCTACCGCACCAGCGGCATCGACCAGAAACTGGCCGGACGGCCGGTCATGGCCGACGGCGCCTACCGCGCCAACCCCGACGTGATCATCCCCTACCGCACACCCGCCGACGGCAGCGAGCTACCCGAGTGGAAAACGGACCTGAACAAGCACCACCGCACCATCCGAGCCCAGGTCGAACACGCCCCGGCCCGCATGAAGTGCTTCAAGATCCTCCGCGACTACCGCCGCGCCGCCCACACATTGACCGACACCGCGTCCGGCATCGCCCACCTCCACAACATCATCCTCGCGGGATGACACCAACACCGTTGCCAGGCAACGCCATCACCGAGTTACGAGACATCCTTTAGCCTGAGGCGCCAGAGCGAGCCATCGCGTCCCCTGCCAGCAGGGATTGACCGCGCGCTCGAAGCGTAAGCCCTGGCGCGTTAGGGCTAAGATCTATTTCTATATGGAGGCTTTTGAGTTCCTGGCGGTCGCCGCCTTCAAGCGGCTGGGCCTGGCTTAGTCTGGCCGGCAGGTTCGATTCCTCTCGGTCTCCACCCGAAGACGGCCTATGGGGGCGATACGTCAATGGATATGGTCGAGGAGCCGCTACGCCTGACCCGGTATGCCCGCGGCGGTGGCTGTGCCTGCAAGATCCCGCCGGGCGAGCTGGAGTCCGCACTGTCCGGGGTCTTCAGGCCGCTCACTGCGCCGGGTTACGAGCTGCTCGTTGGCCTGGACACCGGCGACGACGCGGCGGCGGTCCGGCTCTCCGGCGACACTGCGATCATCGCGACCACCGACTTCTTCACACCGGTCGTTGACGACCCGTACGACTGGGGCCGGATCGCCGCCGCAAACGCCCTGTCCGACGTCTACGCGATGGGTGGCGACCCGATCCTGGCCGTCAACCTGCTGGCCTGGCCGCGTGACCTTCTGCCGACGTCGATCGCGAGCGAGGTGCTGCGCGGCGGCCACGACATCGCCCAAGAGGCCGGCTGTCATCTCGCCGGCGGGCACAGCATCGACGACGCCGAACCCAAGTACGGGATGGCGGTCACGGGGATCGGCGACGCCCGCCGGTTGCTGCGCAACGACGCCGGACGGGCGGGAATGCCGCTGAGCCTGACCAAACCGCTGGGCATTGGCGTCTTGAACTCGCGACACAAGGCAACCGGCGACGCCTTCCCGGCTGCGGTCGCCGCGATGACCACCCTGAACCGGGATGCCTCTCACGCCGCTCTGCGCGCCGGGGTGACCTGCGCGACCGACGTGACCGGCTTCGGCCTGCTCGGGCATTTGCACAAGCTCGCCCGCGCCAGCGGGGTGACGGCGGTCGTCGAAGCGGCTGCGGTGCCGTACCTGGACGGCGCCAGGGAGGCCGCCCGGGACGGATTCGTCAGCGGAGGCAGTCGCCGCAACCTCGACTGGGTACGGCCGCACACACGTTGGGGTGCGGGTGTCCCTGAACTGGAGCAACTGCTGCTCGCCGACGCACAGACCTCCGGCGGCCTGCTGATTGCGGGGGAGATACCCGGAGCCACGGTGATCGGCGAGCTGGTTTCCGCTGACGGCCAGCACACCCTAGCCGTCGGGTGACCGACGACCCACGTCGGCGCATCCCCCGCACCGACATTCTGCTCGCCGATCCACGGCTGTCCGAGGCACACCGGATGTTCGGCGCCGATGCCGTGAAGCAGGCGGTCCGAGACGCCCAGCAACGGGCACGAGCCGGCCAGCTCAATCCCGACGACGTCCTGCCCGCCGCGCTCGCCGCCCTGCCGGCGGCCCCCACGCTGCTGCGCCGGGTCATCAACGCGACCGGCGTGGTGCTGCACACCAACCTCGGCCGCGCGCCATTGTCAGCGGCGGCCGTCGAGGCGGTCACTGCGGCCGCCGGCTACGTCGACATCGAGTACGACGTGGCCACCGGTACTCGTGCTCGCCGCGGCCGCACCGCCCTCGCCGCCTTACGGGCCGCAGTGCCCGACGCTGGCGATGTGCACGTGGTCAACAACGGGGCAGCCGCGATCGTGCTGGTTGCCACAGCGCTCGCGGCGCGAAGGGAGATCGTCGTCGCTCGGTCCGAGATGGTGGAGATCGGCGACGGCTTCCGGCTGCACGAGCTGCTGACCAGCACCGGTGCCCGGTTGCGCGAGGTCGGTGCCACCAACCGGGTGCACCTACGCGACTATGCCGACGCCGTTGGCGCGCAGACCGGATTCATACTCAAGGTCCACCCCTCGAATTTCCGGATCGAGGGCTTCACCTCGACGGTCGGCGTAACCGAGCTGGCCGGACTGCCGGTCCCGGTGGTCGCCGACATCGGGTCCGGGCTGCTGCGCCCGGAACCGCTACTGCCCGATGAGCCGGACGCCGCGACCTGGCTACGCGAGGGCGCGACGGTCGTCACCGCGAGCGGTGACAAGCTACTCGGCGGCCCGCAGGCCGGGCTCCTGTTCGGTGGCCGCACGGTGATCGAGACACTGCGCCGCCACCCTCTCGCCCGAGCGCTACGCGTCGACAAACTCACCCTCGCCGCGCTGGAGGCGACCCTTCGCCGGCCCGTCACCCCCACAGCCTCAGCCCTGCATGCCGACGAGCGGGGACTGCGGGAGCGCGCCGGCAAGCTAGCAGCCCGCTTGGTCGCGAGCGGCATTATGGCGACGGTGACGCCCAGCGACGGCGTCGTCGGTGGCGGCTCGGCACCGGGGCTGCGGCTGCCTGGCTGGGCTGTCCGGCTCTCGCCCGGACTCGCCGAGCCGCTGCGCCACGGCGTCCCATGTGTGGTCGGCCGGATCCACGACGGCTACTTCCTGCTGGACCTGCGCTGCGTCCCGCCAGTCGAGGACAACGCTGTGGCGGAGGCCGTGGAACGCGCATGTTCGTGATCGCACCACGGCAAGTCGACGCTGGTGCGGGTGTTGACCGGCATGGAAGCGGACCGCTGGGCGGAGGAACACCGCAGTGGCATGACCATTGACCTCGGTTCGCATGGACCACCCTCGGCGACGAGCGTATGACCCCGTTCGTCGACGTGCCCGGCCGTCAGCGGCTCGTGTTGAACATGCTGGCGGGTGCCGGGCCGGCGCGAGGAACTTTTGCCATCCCCGTCGCCGAGGAACTCGCACGACACCGTTTGTCCCAGCAGCATCTGGGGGCTGCGGTCACTGCGGGCCTGCTCTGCCGTGTGGCCGACGATGTCTGCCTGCTGCCTGACACGCCGGTCAAGGCGGTGCGTCGACTCATGGGGATTGAGTAGCCGTTCACCGTCAGCCAGGGCACGTGTTGTGTGGGGCACCAGCCGCCGTATGGCGGTGCCGCCTAAAGTACCTCAGCTCTCCCGGACGCTACCTGCGGCATCGGGGCCACGCACGGCGTTGTCCGTTGACAGGCCAGCATGATCGTTTCAACGGTGGCCCAGAGGAGCCGGTGCGGCTGGAGTACCAACGAGCAAGAATTCTCCTCAGATCACGAATAGATCGACGCGAGTGGTTGCCCTGTAAGGGCTGACTGACCTAGCGTGACGGGAAATTGACGGGGGTGTTGATATGTCGAGGAAACTTCCGGGCTTTGGGCGGCGTGGTGTTCTGCTTGCTGGACTCGCCGTCGGCGTCGCGAGCGCCGTCAGGCCGGCCGCTGCCGAGGCCGCGACAACCAAGGGCGGGCTCGCCGATGTGACGGGCGGATCGATCGAGCGGCTGAGCGTCCGAATGCGCGACACCGGCAGGGTGCTGACGGTACCGACCGTGGATTTTCCCGAGAGCTGGACCTTCCAGACCGGTGACACCGTCTGCGTCACCACGGCCAACGACGGCACGAACATCTTGGTAGCCAAGCCTTTCCTACGGGTGATCGACCAACCGGACCGGCGCGACGTGTTCGTCTTCAACCGCGACACAGGGGCACGCCGCGCAGCGATCGCGACCCGCGCGCGCCGCTGACAGCGAAGCACCCGATGGACATCCTTCTCGCGGCCTTCCGGGTCGTTGCAGTCGTCGTGTTCGCTATCAGCGCGCTGGGAAAGTTGCGTGCCCCAGAGGTATTTCAAGGCGTACTCGCGGATCTGGGGCTGGCGCGAGTGCGTCTGTGGTGGCTCCTGATCGTGGGTGCCGAACTGCTGACCGCAGCGCTGATGGTCAGCCCGGCTCCGTCCTGGTTGTCCGCAGCCGCCGTGCTCACCCTGGCTGCGGTGTTCGCCGCAGCAGGCGTGCGGGCCATGCGGCTGCCCCGACCGGTTGTTTGTGCCTGCTTCGGCGACATTGGCCGTCGGCCGCTGGGCCGGCCGCAACTGCTGGCTCTGCCGCTATGGACGGGGCTTGCTGCCGGGGTGCTCAGCTGGCAGCCGGCCTCGGTGGATGAACGCACGGCCGTACTGGGCACGGCCATCCTGATCGCCCTCGCTGTTCAAGCCACACCTCTGGTCCTGTCGCTGCGGCGTGCTCGCGCCGATCGCCTGGCCACCACCGGTGGTGCCACCTCGGGCATGCTCGAGAACGGTGACCAGGCGCTGACCTTCGTGAACCTCAGGAGCTCCTAGTGCTGGTCTGGATCGTGCTGGTCGCGTTCGCCGCCGCTTTCGTCCTGGTCTTCGGCGCCCTCGTCGAGATGCTCCGCACGCTGGAGCAGCTCCGGATCGAGTCCGGCATCCTGGACTCCCTGACGCCAATCGACGTCCCAGCCGGGCCGGCGGCGCTGACGGCGGCGGGCCTAACACCGTTGCTGGCCGACCGGCCACGAGCCATCGTGCTCGTGCTGTCGGACATGTGCGTCACCTGCCGCAAGCTCGCGGAACGGATCGCCGGCGGCCTGCCTGACGACGTGTGGCTGCTCTTTGAGCCCAAGACGGTGCAGACCGGAGAGAAATGGCTCTCCCAGTACGGGCTCGGATCGGATCCCCGTCTGCTCATCGACCCCGACGGTCGGCTCGCGGCGGCACTCCAGATGCAGATCAGCCCCGCCGTCGTACGCATTCGCGATGGCGGCGTGGTCGCGGCTCACACCCTGCCGTCGCCACGGCGCCTAGAGGAAGAACTCCGCTGGTTGCGTGGCGGAGGAGAGGACCGACCGATGTACGGCCACATCCCGGACACCATCCGATTCAGCACGACAAAGGCGGAGGCGAGTTCATGAAGGTTCTGGAAGCTACTCGCGGATGGAGCCGGTACGGCGTGCGTACCGTCGAGATCATCGCCCGGCTTACCGGCCGCGGCTACGTTGCCGAGGCACAGCCGGTCTGCTGCAACCTCGCCCTGCCGGACACCAACTGCCCCGGTATCGCGCCGAACGTCACCTGCCCGTCGGGATACGTCATGAGGGAGTGGGCCTGCTGCTACACGTCAAGCCATCGGGTCTGGGGCTGCATCGAGTGCACCAAGGGCGATAGTTGCTGGAACGGGACGTTTGCCTGCTCCGACTACTACCCGACGCAGTACACATGCTGATCGCAACGCTGATCGGAGTCGCGCTCACCGTCGGTGGGGCGGCGCAGTTCGGCAGCCCTTGAGGCCTGTCGATGCTGGGCCAGGCCCAGTCGCCGCTGGTCAGCGGCGATCGCGCAGGCAAGCTCCTGAGGCATCGATGGCTTGCCTTCCTTACCGGTGGGTTGATCGCGGGTAGCGTGGTTCCCGCCCTATTCGTTGCCCTCGCGGCCTCGTTGCTGGACGTCACCGGCGTACCCATGGAGATCAGGTCCAGCGCGCTGCTCGGTGCGCTGCTGGTGTTCCTCGCCTTCGATGTTGCTGCAGCCCGGCGGGGAGGACCCTCCTGGCTGGGCTTTTCCCGCCAGACTCCGGCGCGGTTCGGCCACACCTTCAGGCGCGCGGACAACACCGCTCTCGTCTGGGGGCTGGACATCGGCACCGGGGTATCGACGTTCCGGATGACCTCGGCGACGTGGCTGGGCCTCGCGGCGGTGTTCCTCGGCCTCGTTCCCGCTCTAGTCAGCCTCTTCTACGGGATCGGGCTGGCCGTCATCCTCGTGGTGTACATCCTCCGCAAGGGCGACAGCCCCGTCCTGGAGTCACTGCCCCGCCACATCCTGGTATTGCACGGGTTGCAGAAGCTCTACATCATCGTGACCGCAGCGCTGGCCCTCGTGCTGGCTGTCACGGTCATCGCTTAACCGCGAGCACCACCCGCGCACGGACGCGCGACGACGCGACCCACCCCCAGGCGCGGCTATCGACGGTGCCCACCGGATTGTCACCGACCAGCCAGAGGACACGACCGCGTTGCTGGGCCGAATCGACCCGCTTGACGACAAGTCCTGGCCCGAACGGGTCACGTATGACGACGACGTCGCCGGGCGAGATTCGACCAGCCCGGACCCCCAGCGCCAGCGTTCCCTCGGGCAAAGCCGGTTCCATCGACGGGCCTTCGACCCGGTACAGCCCCGGTCGCGTGCGGAGCAGGAAGACGACCGCAGTAGCCACGGCAGACGCGACGAGCCAGCGTGTCGCGGTACGCATCTACTTGTTCCCCGAGCACGACGCACCGATCGGCACCATGAACTCCCACCAAGGACCGCCGTCCACGGACACCTTGCCGCGCACACAACCGGCCGACCGCACCCAATAGCCGCCGGCGAACGCCAGCCACTCACCCGGCTGATCGCAGGCGTCTACCCGTACGTGCGAGCTAGGCATCGCTGGCGTGCCCCAACCGAGCCACGCCTTCCCGACCTGCGACTCATCGATCAGCAACTCGACGGCGTGGCCGCGACGGACCAGCAGACCGGCCTTGGCGAAGAGCACTTCAGGGCCAATCTCCTCCTCTGTGCTCGGCTGGGCCTGGAGCATCCGCGTCCCAGGAAGCGCCACTGCATCGGCAACGACGACGAACTCTGCATCAGGTACCTCCGCGCTACCGACCGACTCGGTGCACGGGACAACGTGTGCCCGGCTCGACGAGGACGGCGGCGCCGCGGTCGGCCGGCCACTATCGGATGGCGTTGTCCCGCTGGGCATCTCTCCACCGGCCGGCGCGCTGCCGGTGTCTGACGTGCAGGCACTCAGAAACAGCGTCAACATGACGACCGAGCTTTTGATCCGCATTCAAGCAGTCTCCCATTCTTCAAGCTCTTGACGAAATGATGTTGGGAATTCCTCGGAAGCGCGGAGGGTTGTTGAAGCTGCCCGAGCCCGGCGGACTTGAGCGACGAAGCGTTCGTAGTCGACTGGTGACATGCCGTCGCAGGCGCTGTGGTGTCTACGGACGTTGTAGAAGTCGATGATCCAGGTGGCGGTCTTGAGTCGTGTCTCGGATCGGGTGCGGAGCCGTTGCCGGTGGACGCATTCGACCTTCATGGTCGAGTTGAACGCCTCGGCGGCGGCGTTGTTCAGGGCGCGGCCGACGCGGCTCATGGACTGCAGGACGCCGAGACGTTCGGAAATGCCGACGTGCAGCGGTAGTGACCACGCGAGGCGCCCCGGAGCTGTCCGAGTGGCGGGTGCGGGCTTGATGGGGCGGTTCTGTGTCGAAATTCAGTGTCGAGGATGTTCGACATCATGCCGGCTGGCGTTGAGTGGGGATGTCCGCAGCGAGTGTGGCCATGGTCGGTGAGCTGCGCGCCGGCCACAGGCCAGGGACCGAGGGTGAGGGGGCATGCCGAGGGTGAGGGGCCCGCCGTCCAGATCATCCCGCACATCAGCTTCATGATCGCTTCACCGAAGGACAGGCACGGACGCGGAGACCCCTTACCTCCGCACCCGCGCTAACCAGCGCCGCTGACCGCACAGGCTGAAGGAGAAGTCGTGACTATCACCGTAGACCAGTCGACCAGGACCGCCGCCGACCCCCGGACCCTCGTCGACCCCGAGACGTTCGGCAAGCTGGTCGACTACTTCGCCGCCGACCAGCACGTCACCCAGACCTACGCGGAGCGGGCCGTCGAGCAGTTCTGCGTGTTCCTGAAGGCGCACGCCGAGAACGTCGACAACCCGGAGTTCGGGATGCCGCTGCCGGACGGGACGATCGGCCGCGTCGTGCCGACCCTCCCGGTCGACGCGGTGTGGCACTCCGTGTTGCAGCACACCGTGCCGTACGCCGCCGCGTGCGAGCAGATCGCCGGCGGCTTCGTGCACCACATCCCCATCCTCACCGAGGGGATGATGGACGGGACCGCCGTCACGTTCACACTGGCAGCGCTCCACCAGACCGGCTACCGGGTGGACATGGAGTTCTGGGCCGGCGAGGCCGAGTCGTGCTGCCCGCCCAACCCGGGCAACTGACGGAGGAAACCTGTGCGACGTGACTGGACCACCCTGCCCGAGGCTGTGACGGCGCGCATCGCCGAACGAGTCGGCGGCATCATCGACGTGGACCCGGCTTCGAACGGCAACCACGCGGAGATCGCGTCGACCGTCACCGGCTCGGCGGGCAGGGCCTTCGTCAAGGCCGCTTCGGGTGACCTGGGCGTCCGGTCACTTCGCTTCGAGCTGGCGGCAACCAGCGCGATCACCGGGTACCCGCCTGACGTGCTGTGGCACTTCGAGTGCGGCGGCTGGTTGGTGGTGGGAGTCGAGCACCTGGACGGCTCCCACCCCGACCTGTCGCCCGGCAGCGCCGATCTGGACCTGCTGGCCTCCGCACTGAAGGGCCTTCAGGAAACGCCTGCCCCCGACGGCCGCTGGTTCACGCCGGCCAACCGGCTCGGCTTCGCCCATCCGGCGATGGAGGGCGGAACGCTCGTTCACTCCGACCTCAACCCCGCCAACCTGATCGTGACGACACGCGGGCTGCGCATCGTCGACTGGGCCTGGGCCACCAGATCGGCCCCCTGGGTCGAACTGGCGCTGCTCGTGCAGTGGCTCATCGGCAGCGGCCACACCCCGGGCCAGGCCGAGGAGTGGCTGGCCCAGTTCCCCGCCTGGACGGCAACCGACCGCGAGGTCCTGGACGATTTCGCCGACCGAAGCGCCTCGAAGTGGTCGACCAAGTCCCGCGAGAACGGCCAGGGATGGGTACACGATCTCGCGGCCTGGACCACCGAGTGGGCGACCCACCGAAGCCGCGCCTCCCCACCGCACAGCTCACTGCCCGAAGCCCCTGGCCTCGGCGCTGTTGGATAGCAACGCCTACGCCTATGGATACACGAAGACCGTCGGCAGGTCACCCGGCACCGTTGTCGTAGGCCTCGGACCGGAGGCTCATTAGCGGTTGATCCTTTCGATGCGTGGCCGTCAGCACGATAGTGCTCGGGGTCGGGCTCAGCACGGGCCGATCTGGGTGTTGCGCGTCGGTAGGCGTCTCACGTTGGCTGCCGGGGTGCCGGGGTGGCGGTTCGGAGGCGGGTTATCTCGTGGTGCTGGGCGGCGAGCCGGGACAGCGCCTCGGTCCTAAGGGTGGGGTGCGGCCGAAGATGGCTTCGGTGGCGGCGTGGGCGAGGGTGGCTTGGGTTGTGGCGGGGATGCCGATGCGGTTCCAGTGAAAGATCAAATGTTCTGTGATGACGGCGCGGAGTCCGCGTGTGAGTTTGCCTGTTTCGCGGAGGTGACGGAGGGCGGTGCCGGTGTTGTGGAACGCGGTGTGCCAGTCGCTGGTGGTGCGGGGTGTGCCGAGGTGCAGGTGACGGATCTTGTGGGTGAACGTTTCCCAGGTGTGAAGGTCGGGGGCCGGGGTTGAGTTCAGATGAGCGGCGCGGCGTTGGGCTATTCGGGCCCAGACGTCGCCTTGTTCGTTGAGGTCGAGTCCGGCGGCGCGCATGAGTGTGGTGCACAGGATGAGTGAGTGTTCTCGGCGGTCGGTGGGGTGGTGGTGGAGGTAGGTGAGGAGGTGGCAGCTGTCGTGGTAGAAGAGTTGGTGAGCGGTGGTAATGGCCTCGGGGCCGCCGAAGGCGTGGGTTTCGGGTTCGTAGATGTCGTCGGTCCAGGTGACCGTGTCCGTGAGCATGCGGTGTACCGGGTCGGGGCTGCGGTGCGGTGTGGTGGGTAGATAGCGGACGCGCCAGGGCCCTTTGCGGATGAACCACCACGAGGTGATGAGCCCGGCGGTCTCGGCGGCGGGGAGGACACGGCTCAGGTGGGGTATCGCGTGGCGTTCCCGGTCCTGGCGGCTCAGGCCGGGGTAGTGGATGGTCACGTGTCTCCAAGGGGTCTGCTCCATGGCGGCCTTTCGTCAGCTGAGAAGGAGGCAGGCGTCCCACGAGGTGGAGCTGGTGGCAGCTTCGGCGAGCGCGCGGCCGGTGGTGCCGTCGAGGAGGCCGGTGGGTTCGTCTGCGGCGGGGCTGGTGCGCTGGTGAAGGTGTGCGAGTGGGGCGAGGGGTATTGGGGTGAGGGCGTCGGCGGCGATGCGTCGGCCGGTGGCGAGGAGCCCGGCGGTGCCGTGGCAGAGGCTGCGGTCGGTGAGACGGCGGGTCTGTGTGGGGTCGTTGACGCAGGTGAGGAACGCGGTCTCGGCGAGATGTTGGCGGGTGGTGTCGTTGAGAGCGATGCCGGCCAGTTGTTGGGCGCGGGCGATGCCGGGGGTGCCGTAGCACCAGGAGGGGCGTAGCGGTGGCGCCGCTGGTGTGCCGTGGTGGAGGTCGTCGAGGGTGAGGGTTTGCGGCCACCAGATGGCATGGCCGGTGTGCTGCTGCCAGGTGTCCAGCCAGCGGCAGATGCGGGTGATCGCTGTGGTGTGTCCGTCGACGGTGATGCCGTCGCGGAGGGTGTGGGCGAGCAGGGCGAGGGGGCCGGTGATGCCGTGGGCGATGCCGTGGTTGGCGTGGCCGCCTGGTGGGGGTGGCTGGTTGCGGTCGGGCCCGTTGGCGCACCACCAGCCCGGGAGGTCGTTGACGGGTTCGGTGAGTCGGACCAGGTAGTCCAGGACGTCGCGGAGGAGGTCGTGGTGGCCGAGGCGGCGGAGGGCGACGCCGAGGCCGGTCAGGCCGCGGATGAGGTCGTATTCGGCGTAGTGCGGCTGTCGGCGTGAGTCGATGCGGCGGTGAGCGGCGTGCAGCCGTTGGCGGGTGACGGTGGCGGTGCCGGCTGCGGCGATGGTTCGCGCTCGGACGAGGCTGGGTCGGTCGGTGGTGGCGAGGACGAAGGCGAGCGCGGGGGCGCCGTGGAAGAGGCTGGCTCCGGCGGCGATGCTGACGCCGTGGACGGTGGCATGGCGTAGCGCCGCGTGAGCGGCTGGCCAGTTGCTGGTTTCCAGGTGCAGAAGGGCGACGCCGGTCGCGCCGTCGGCGAGGGACTGTGCGGCGGTCATGGTGTGGCCTGGCGGGTGCGGGCGACGGCGCGGGCCAGGCGGAGGCAGTGCCGTTCGGAGGTGGTGTCGACGCCGATCATGCGGGCGTGGTGCAGGTGCAGCAGGTCGGCCAGCACTTGGTCGAGGTCGAGGTTGTCGGCGTGGGCCAGCGCCTGGTAGGTGTCCAGCGCGGTAGCCAGATGATCGTCGCGGTAGGGGGTGCGGGCGAGGGCGATCTGGGCAGGGCTGAGGCGGGCGCCGGTGTGATGGGGGACGTGGTCGGCGAGCCAGCGCAGCCCGTCGCCGGTGAATCCGTCGGCGATGGCGATCATGCCGGCGGCGGTTGCGGCCTGGGGGTCTCCGGTCAGCCGGTGGAGAACGGCGCGAGAGTCGGCCGCGAACACCGCCTCGGCGACAGCGAGGGTGGTGCCGCTGCCGTGACGGGTCTCGGGCCGGTAGGGGTGCAGGGCGTAGTCGTGCAGGAGGTGCTTGTGTTCCAGGTGCTGCGCCCAGTGAGCGAGGCGTGTGGCGGTGTCGCCGAAGTGGCTGGCGGAGTGGAGTGGGACACGGAGCCGGAGGTGGGGTTCGGGGTCGGGGTACCGCAGGAACCACCAGCCCTCCGCCAGGAGGCTGTCGACGCGGCGGGCGAGGTCGGCGAGGATGTCGTCGATCCGCCCGAACAGCCTGGCTTCCAGCCACGATGACTGTCCGGGTCGATGCTGTCGTGCGGTCGCGGTCCGGGCCGGGCGTGGCGGCCGGGTGGTCGAGCCTCGGTGGGTGAGGGTGAGGAGCAGTTCGGTGGGTCTGCCGCCGATCCAGCCGGCGGGGCCGGGGGCCTCCGTGACGACGGTACGGTCGTGTCGGTCGAGGTGCCGGCGCAGCACGGCCAGGTGCGTCGTGTCGTTCTGGTCGAGACGGAGGTGTGTGTCGTTGTCGCCGATCAGGACGTCGTCGGGGATCCGCTGGCGTTCTCGGTAGCGCTGCCAGGCGTGGTACCACTGCCGCCACGGCGCCGCGCGGGGCAGGGCCGACCGGGGAACGGTCCAGCGGGCAGGGTGCAGCACGCTGCGCCCGCGTCGGAGGCGGGGCAGGAACGGCAGGTCGTGGGCGTGTCCCCAGTCGAATCTGCTGCATGGCGCCGACCACGCGGCCCAGATCTCCGTCAGGAACCGCATCAGCGGTTGCTGGAGAGCGGGTAGCAGCACGCTGTTGAGCAGCAGCGGCTCGACCGTCCGGCCGGTGGACCGCGACACCAGCCACAGCCGCTGCCCGTCACCGGCAACCGCTAGGTCCGCGACCTCGCACGGCGGGTCAGGGTGGAAGTCGCCGACGGGAAGGACGGGCAGCACCTCGGGCGTGCGGGCGACCGAGGCCAGCCGGGCGTCCAGCGGCGGTCCGGACACCTGGACCGGGTCCGCGTCGGGCAGGGCGGTCGGCAGGTTCTGGTAGACGCGCTGGAACGCTGACAGTTCGTCGGGGGTGAGCAGGTGCCCGAATCGGCCTGCGGACACCCCGGCGTGGCGGGCCCCGCTGGCCACTGTCAACGTGAAGTCACCCCGGTCCAGGTCCTGCGGGGTCGCGGCGGCGAGAGTGAACCGCAACTCGGTGTGCGGGATCGGCGGCCGGTCATCGCCGGCCCGGAGGAGGCCGATCAGCTCGTCGTCGAGGACCACCTCCGCGCAGCCGTCGAGAGCCGCCCGCTGTGCAAGCTGCGCGAGCAACCGGTCGCGACGGGTGAACACCCCGGGCACGCGCCGGGCCGATCCCCGGTATCCGGCGGGAAACCCCAGAACATGCAGCACCTCGCGCAACGGCACCGCCGCGCCCGGACCCCACCGGTCGATGAACGCGCGATGGTACTCGGCCCACCCCGCCGGTGGCGGCGCGACCGCCACCAGCGTCGACGCGGCCCGGCTCGCCTCTTGGAGCACCGCCGGCGGCAACGTCACCGACACGTCGACCCGCAGGTCCACCGCGACCCGGCTGCCGGAATCGGGTAGCGGCGAATGGCGGGCCAGGTGAGCGGCCGGGTCGGTGACCGTCATCGCCGGCCGCACCGCCGACAGCAGCACACCGGCGTCAACGAGCGAGGCCAGCATCCGCTCGGCCACCTCCATGCTGGCGGAAACCCGTCCGGCGACCCGAGCGGCGACCTCGCTGAACATGACGGGCGTACTCGCCGCGTGGATCGCTGCCCGCACCGGGCGGGTCAGGCGGACCTCGGTGTCCCACCGACGGTCGTCATCGGCGCGGGCGCAGGGCAGCACCCACACGTCGCCGCGCTGATACCCCACGGCGTTCGTCACCACCGCGACGCCGCGAAGGACGGTCAGGTTCCGCTCGACCCGCGCGGTGTGCTCGGCGACGAGCTGCCCGTCGGGACGGACGACCGCGCGGTGCGCCTCGCCCCACCGGACAGCCGCACGGTCACCGAACTCGACCGGAGCGACCCCGGCGAAGGTGCCGAACGGTGTCGCACGGGTGGTCCACCTCAGCAGGTACCGGACCGCCGACTCGACGAGGCGCCGGAGCCGGTCCAACGGGACCGACACGCCGGTCACGGCACGGGTAATCTGCGCGGCCAGCTGCGGTGTGGCGCCGGCGACGGCCGCCGCGAAACCCGGCAGCGCCCACACCGTGCTCAGCCAGTCCCGCCACTGCTCGGGCCGATCGACGGTCAGGTCGGGCCAGGCCGGCAGGACCAGGCCGTCCGGGTAGGCGGCGACTCTGACCAGCGCCGCACCAGGCGTAGGGAACATGATGCACCACCGCGAGAGAGTGGAGGGCCCGGCGTCGGCGGACGCCGGGCCCCCGGTGAGGGTGGAGGGATGGGCTACTTGCTGCCGCCGGAACAGGCGTTCGAGCCCGTGTTGCCCGAGCCGCAGCCGTCGTCGGTGCTGGTGGCGTACCCGTCGGCGGCGGGGCCGGCGTCCACCAGGGTGATGTCCAGGTCGAACTCGTCGAACTCCGTGTTCTCCACTCGGTTGTTCCTTCCTATGCGGGGGTGAAGGTGAGGATCAGGCGGCTATGCCGCTTGTCCAGCACCGTCCCGGCCGGCAGGTCGCCGTCGGGAGTCTCTACGGGCAGCACGGCCAGGCGCGCCGACGGCTGGCCGGCGTTCACCCAGGCGCGCATCTGCGCCACCATCCGCTCCGCCGCCGCAGCGGCGTTCGGGCCGTGGGCGCACGCGCCCAGGTCGAACGTGTCGTCGGTCCAGCGCAGCGCCGACCGGTACACGAAACTGCCCTCATGCAGGGCGGCGGGCGTGCCGAACCGCCACGCCGGGGCCACGATGCCGCTATCGACGGCCTCCTGCTGGGCCGAGAGCACCACCACCTGCTCCACCTGCCCGGTCAGGTGGGCGGCCAGCCACAGGTCCAGGTCCGCCAGCACCGTCCGGGGCGGCAGGCTCACCCCCGCCCACGCCTGCTCCCGCGGCTGCGCGAGCAGCCCGCCGACCGCCCCCGCACTGACCTGCTGACCCTCGTCCAGCCGCAGGTGGACACCCTCGGCGACGTCGACGTACCGCACCTCGTGCGCCCCGGCGCCCTGCATCGCCACGAACCCGCACAACCGCTGGCTCCGGCTGACCAGCCGCCCACCGTCACGGCGCAGCGCCCACGACCGGGTCATCCCGAACGTCCGCAACGGCACCACCAGGACACCACCCTCGGCGAGCTGCCCGGTCCACGCCGCCGGGATGTCCCACGCCCCCGCCGTCACCACGATCACGTCGAAACGACGCGCGGGCTCGACGGGCTGCTCGGCATCGGCGCATACCACGGTCACATCGCCGTACCCCGCCGCCGCCAGACACGCCACCGCCCGCCCGGTCACCTCGGGATCAATGTCCACCGTCGTGACCGAACCCGACGGGCCCACCAGCTCCCGCAGCAACGACGCGTTGTAGCCGCCCGACCCGACCTCCAACACATGCCGACCCGCCAACCCACCATCCAGGGCGTCCGCCGCCTGACCCAGCATCTCCGCGATCAACCACGGAGCCGACACCGAACTGACCGTCTCGGCACCCCGCCGCTTCGTGACCACCGCACTGCTGCCGTCATACGCCTCCGCCAGCGGCACACCCGGCGTGAACACCTCCCGGGGCACCACCCGCAGCGCCGCCTCCACCTCCGGCCGCATCACCAGACCCTTCGCCTCATGATCAGCGACCAGCTCATCGACCATCGCACCACGCAAGCCCGCACTACTCACCGTGCCGACACCCATAGACCCGTCAACCCCCGATTCCGTCATGGCCGCTCCATCCGAACGACCCGATCCCGCTGATGTCAGCCGAGGACGATGCGGCGCCCGCAGAGCCACCGAAGCCGCTACCCCGCTCGTAGACACTCTCGCCCAGCCGGACGGCCGGGTGAACGCACGGCATGCGGACGGAACGCCTGTCCGCATCCAGGACGTGACACGGATTCGGCACACGTCGCTCCGTGAACCACGGCGGTTGCGGTTGCTACAGAGCTTGAATGGCCAGATTCGTCCTATGTGGTCTGGTGTGACGGATGTGGGTTGGGGTAGATCGGTGGGATGAGGTATCCCGATGGAGGTGGGTTGTCCGCGCGGGGGCGGGCGAAGCGTGAGGCGGTACGGCGGCAGGCGGCCGGGTGGTTCGCCGAGGATGTGTCGGTGCCGGAGATCGCGGCGCGGTTGCGGGTGTCGCAGACGGCGGTGTACGGGTGGCGCAAGCGGTGGCGGGCCGGTGGTGAGCGGGCCCTGGCCTCGAAAGGGGCCGGTGGGTCTCGGTGCCGTCTGGATGAGGGTCGGTTGCGGCGGTTGGCCGACGCCCTGGACGAGGGTCCGGCGGCGCACGGTTTCGGTAGTGATCAGCGGTGGACTCTGGCGCGGGTGTCGGACCTGATCGCCCGGATGTTCCACACCCGCTACACGCTGCGTGGCACGGCGAACATCATGTACCGGCTGGGCTGGTCGGTGCAGGTCCCCCAGCAGCGTGCGGTCGAGCGTGACGAGGCCGTGGTCACCACCTGGCGGCGGGAGACGTGGCCGGCGGGAAAACGGTAGCGGCGCAGCGGCAGGCGTGGTTGGTCTTCGAGGACGAGGCCGGTCAGACGCTGCGCCCACCGAAGGCACGCACCTGGGGACGACGCGGGCACACCCCCGTGGTCCCGGTGTCGGGCAAGGGCTCCGGCCGCGTCTCGATCGCCGGGCTGACCTGTTACCGGCCCGGCGAACGATCCCGGTTCATCTACCGCACGATCACCCACCGCGGCCGCAGGAACGAGCGCCGCAGCTTCGGCGAACGCGACTACATCGCCCTGCTCGACGCCGCCCACCAGCAGCTCGGCGGACCGATCGTGTGCGTCTGGGACAACCTGAACACCCACGTCTCCGCCGCCATGCGGCAGATGATCGACGCCCGGGACTGGCTGACCGTCATCCGGCTACCGGCCTACGCCCCGGACCTGAACCCGACCGAGGCAGTGTGGTCCCACCTGAAACGCAGCATCGGCAACCTCGCCGTCACCGGCGTCGACCATCTCCAAGCGATCATCCGCAACCGACTCAAGAGCATCCAGTACCGCACCGACCTACTCGACAGCTTCCTCGCGCACACCGGCCTGACCCTCGAACCCGACACAACCTGACCATTCAAGATCTGTATACGACGGGTGACCTCGGGTGGGTGGGTCTACGCTGTTCGATACCGTTCGGTGGGATCCCTGAGGAGGGCGGCGTCATGGGCCAGACCCCGCGAACGCTCCAGCCAGCCGTGTCGGAGCGCCATTTCTTCGGCGCGGAGTTGCGGCGTCTACGAGAACAGGCGCAGCTCTCCCAGGCACGGTTGGGTTCGATGATCCGCTTCAGCCCCGACCTGATACGGCGGGTAGAGACAGCGGATCGTTTCCCGTCCCGTCAGTTCGTTGAAGCGTGCGACACGGCGCTGGCCGCCGGTGGCGCCTTGTTGCGGCTGCTGCCGCTGCTCGAAGCGAAACGGAGCGTTGATCGGGAAGCCCGGGCCTTGCGTCCTGCAGCCGGGTACGTTGGCCCTGTTGCCTCGCCGCCCGCCACCGCGTCTGGGTACGTCGAGCACGGTCACCTGGTCAGGCGAGTTCCCTTCCAGCCAGGCGTACTCGATCGTGCCGCACTGGACTGGCTGAATGCTCTGCATAGTCCGAACAACCCCACGTCAGGCAGACCGAACTCCACCAGCCGGGTTTCGGAGGACGAATTCGCCGCAGCGGAAACCGCTCTGGCGGTCTTCCGGCAGCTGGATCACGCCCAGGGCGCCGGGCGGGTCCATGCGCAGGTGCAGCGGTACATCGAGGGTGAGCTCAACCGGCTGCTCGCGCACACGTCCGCTGCTGATCCGATCGGCAGGCGTCTGTTCACACTCGCGGCGGGCTTCTTCGAGCTGTGCGGCTATCAGGCGGTCGATACGGGCGCACACGGCCTCGCCCAACGCCGCTACCTGCGTGCCCTACGGTTGGCGCAAGAAGCCGATGACCACTGTTACGGCGGTTACCTTCTCGCCGTCAACATCGGCCACCTGGCGCTGCACTGCAACCATCCCGAGGCAAGCCTGCGCATGGCCGCCACCGCACTGACGGGGTGCGAGGCCCAGGCCACCCCTGCCATACGGGCGGCCCTGCACGCCGTCGTGGCCCGCGCGCATGCCCGGCTCGGGCACGAGACCGACTCCGTCGCCCACCTCGGCGTGGCGGAGAAGCAGCTCGGTCGCAGCCGGCCAGAGGATGAGCCGGAGTGGATCCGATACTTCACCTCGGCGTACCTCGCCGACGAACTGGCTCACTGCTTCCACGACCTTGGCCAGCCGCCACAGACGCAGCGGCATCTGGGCGATGCTCTCACCTCGCTGAGCCCGTCACATGTTCGCCGAGTCGCCATCGACACCGCGCTTCTGGCATCGTCTCTGGCCGCCGCCGGCCGTATCGATGAAGCCTGTGCGACTGCCCGCCAAGCGGTCGATCACGCCGCCAAGACCGCCTCCCACCGGTGCCTCCAGCGGATTGTCGATGTGCAGGTCGACCTTGATCCTTACCGGGGTGAGTCGGAGGTCCGAGAGCTCAGCGACTACGTGCGGCATCGGCTGCCGCTGGCAGCGGTGTAGCCCGAGGATTCACTCCAGCCTTGCCCAGCGATGAGAGGTAGTGGTGGAGCTCGGCTTCCAGGGCCAGCTCGGCGCCGCTGGAGGTGGCGACGTAGTGGCCGACGCCGTCCAGCAGCAGCAACTCGTGGGGTAGGCCACGGCGGGTCAACTGGGCCGCGAGGTCCCGCACGTCGTCGACGACGGCGACAGTGTCCTCGGTGCCGTGCACGAGGAGCACCGGTTGTCGGATGGCTTCGGCGGGAATTCGGCCCGCGCCGCCACGCAGGCGCAGGGCATGTGCACGCTGGAACCGGGGAACGGTGGTCGCCCAGCGGTCGGGATCCACGATCGCCGAGATGGCGGTGGCGGCGGTGAACGGACCGTCCTGTGCCACCGCGTGCAGCGCCGTGTACCCGCCCGCGCTGGCACCACGGATGAACACCTGGCCCGGCACCGTGCGCCCGGCGGCGAGGAGGTGTTCGGCCACCGCCCGGCAGTCGGCGACGTCGTCCAGACCCCACCGGCCGTACAGCGATTCACGGAACGCCCGCCCGTAGCCGGTGCTGCCGAGATAGTCGACATCCACGACGGCGAACCCGCGGCTGGTGAAGAACTGCGCCTGCCAGTCGAGACGCAGCAGGCAGGAGGCCGTGGGGCCGGGGTGCGCACGAACGATCACGGGAGCCCGCCAGGCCGGTCCCGAGCCTGTCGGCGCATACACCAGGGCCACCACCTCGCGGCCCTCCGCGACCTGGACCCGCAGCTCGGTCGGCGTGGACACCGCCGTCCCGGCAAGCTGTGCGTGCTCCGACCGGGCCAGCACCTGCAGTCGCGGTTCGCCTTCTGTCAGGTGCACCAGCACGACCTGCGGCGCCGCCGTCGACGACGACGCGATCAACGCGACCGTCTTTCCGTGAGCCGCCACGTAGGGCTTGATAGACGTGTACGGAAGGTCGACCGGTGACACCGCGCCCCGCTGGTCGACAAGCACCAGGCGATGTCTCGGCCCCTGCTGCACCGCCACCGCGATACGCCCGTCGTCGAGGAAGTCGTACGACGCGTAACCCAGCTCCCACGGCTCCGCGGCGCACTCGCCAGTGATAGGCGCTATTGCCCGAACCTCCTGACCATCCCAGCGGAACAGGTTCCACCAGCCGTCACGGTCCGACATGAAGTAGAGCGCGCCGTCAGGTCCCCACCGTGGCTCCACCACAGACTCATCCACTCCACCCGCGATCCGCACCGGATCCTCGATGCGCCCACCAGCCTCGTAGGGCGCTACCCACAGCTCACAGGCGTCCCAGGGCATGTCCCGCTCGCTCCACCAGGACCAGGCCAGGAAGTTTGGCCCAGGCTGTGGCGCACCGAAGAAGCCCGACGACGAGGCAAGAACCCTCAACTCCGGTGGGCCAGCAAGATCCACCGCCACCAGTTCGTCGCCCTGCTCGGACTCTCGCACGCCCAGCAACTCGCCGGCACCGACACCCAGACCTCCAACGGCCGCCGTATCGATCAACTCCAGCTCATCCCCTCTATGAGGCCGCCGGTACAAGCCGCCTTCGCCGACGCACCACAGCTCTTTGTTGAAGATGGCATAGGAGCCGCCGCCATAGGCGTGTATCCCGCTGGTGATGTTGAAGGAGGCGGGACTGACGTCATGCATACCTTCGGCGGATTGCCACCGTACTAGGGTGGTTCCCCCGCCAGAACCGGGACGAGTCTCCAGCCAGTAGAGGGATCCTTCGTAACTGCGGAGCTGGTCGAAACTAATGGAACCCCGCACCGCATCCGCTGCACGAATCGGGGCGGTGCCAATCGTCGAATGCATAGCGCCTCCTCGGGCAGCCGTGTCTCAGGCCGGCGGGACGTTAAAGCGGGGAAGTGTTCGGAGGTCACCTCGGTACACCGCCCCTCCCATCCTGGCGGCATGCCTCGGGGGTTGGCAGGGGTACGCGCACAACATCAACTCTACGTCTCCCATCCTTCGCTCCGGAGCGAAGCACCCGGTCTACCTGTCCGGCCTCCCATCTAGTAAGGCTGGCGGCGCTCGAACACGGACAACTTGCTCTGTCCGCGTCCGCTGTGTCGACCAAACCTCAGATCCGAGCGAACCTATTCAAGGGCGGCCTTGCGGTGAGCAAAGAATGACGGCCGGCAGAAATGCTCATAGCGAGCGCCCATCATGAGGAGGGTGGCGATGAGACGAGCGATTCGGGTGCGCCTGTGAGACCGGCGCTGGCATCTGCCGGCCTTGTTCGTGGCCTAGCCTCGCCCTCGGTGGCCTAGCGCCGATTTTTAGATCATCAATGAATGGACTCTCGCATGTAGGTGAGCGTTTGGTATGGCGGCAGACGGTCAGCCGCCATGCCAGCCACGGTGCACCGACCAGTCCAGCTGACCATTCACTTCAGGAAGACACGCTCATGCGATTGCGTTTTGCGACCTACAACCTGCTCGATCTGACCCTTGCTCCTGAGAGTGCGCGGGAGGGTGAGCGGCAGCGGCAGGTGATTCAGACCATTCGTGCGATCCGGCCGGATGTGATCGCGGTGCAGGAGTTGAAGTGCCCGCCGGGTCGCGCTGGTCGGTTGGTGGCGGAGGTGGGGGAGCGGACCGGGTTGACCGCGACGGTGCAGGAGTCCGGCGGCCGGGCGGTCCACGCGGTCGCGGTCGGTGATCACACCCTGCACGTGGCGCTGCTGTGGCGTCCCGGTCTCACCCCGCTGCCGGAGACGTTCCGTACCTACAGCCCCGCCGTGCATCACCATGGTGGTTGGCGGGGTGTCGGCTACGGCTCGCTGGTCCGTCTCGGGTTTGTGGTGGCTGGTCGGGCGGTGACGTTCGCGTCGTATCACGCGCCGGCGTTCGGTCGGCATCGTCGTCTGGACCAGGCCGAGACCGCCCTCGCGGCCGTGACCGCACCAGCAGGGCCGGTGCTGGTCGGATCCGACTTCAACGCCGTCGGCGCGGCCCGGGTGAACGGTGACTTCTACGACCCTGACCCCTACACCGGGCACCTGTGGTGGCCGGATCTGGTGCACCAGTGCCACGAGCCCACCCACCCGGGCACCAGTCACCGTGCGGATCGGCGGCCGGCGGCGGTGTGGGAGGCCGGTGGCCTGTACGACGTGGCCGCGCATGCCCGTCGTCCGTGGCAGGCGACGACGGGGCATTGGCCGTCGTGTCCGTACAGCGTTCGGGGGATTGCCCGTCGGATCGACACCGTTCACGCGACCGAGCCGGTGTTGCGGGCGGTGTCGGGGGTTGCGGTGGTCGACACCCCGGTCAGCCGGGCGGCGAGTGATCACCTGCCGGTGGTCGTGGACCTCGACCTGGCAGCACTACCGGCCCCTCCCGCGGTGGGTGGGTCATGACGCGCCTGGAGGAGAGCGGCCACCCCAGCGACCGGTTCACCGCCGCGTCCCGCACCGTCCGCGCCCACGCCGACGGCGGCGTCTGCCCCGCCTGCCCGGCCGACGGTCCCTGCCCGCAGCAGACCTGGGCGGTCCGTCAACTTGCCGACCACCCGGGTGGCCGTCTCCTGCTCCACCAGCTCGGCATCCCCTCTGACGAGTCCGTTTCGATTCAGGAAGGCCTGCTGCGGTGACCACTCGCTCCGCCGCCCGCTCGCACGTGCCCCGCCACGCCCCGCCCACTACCGCACCCGTGTGTCTCCAGGCGCGGGGTGGTGACGGGCACCGGTTCGCCGACGAGTTCCACCTCCTCGCTCACGACGACACCGGTCAGCCGCGGCTGCCCCGGCCGGTGGCGGCGTACGGGTTGGCCGCCGCGCTGCTCGCCGAGTTGCACGTCAGCGGGCGGATCACGGTCGACCGGGGGCAGGTCCAGGTGCGCGACCGCCACCGGCCGGCGGACGTGGTGCAGGGTGTGCTGCTGGACCGCATCGCGGCCGTGAAACCGGAGTCGACGCGGGTGTGGCTGGCGTTCGTCGCCGGGTCGGCGCATGACTGGGTCGCGCACCGGATGTGCCAGACCGGACTGCTGACGTCGCACTCCGGCAGCCGGTGGCGGCCTTGGGCCAAGCGTGGCGGCTACCGGCCCGCTGACCGGTTTGATGCGGCGTGGCCGTGGACGAGGTTGTCCCAGCAGCTACGTGACCGCGCTCCGTTGGGTGACAGTGACCGGATCCTGGCCGGTTTGGTCCTGCACACCCACCTGGACACCGCGCTCCTGGCCGGCGCCTCACTGCGCGCCCGCGTGTACCTGCGCGAGGTCGCCGAGGATGTGCAACCGCCGGTGCACGAGTTGTTCGCTGCCCTCGCCGCCCTGGTCTCCACCAGTGTGTCGCCGCTGGGTGAACCCGTGCCGGGAGCCCTCCGATGACCACCACTGCCCGGGTGACCGTCCGCCGTGCCACGCCTGACGATGTCGACGCCCTCGCCGAGGTTCTCGCGGAGGCGTTCCACGACAGTGCGGTCGCCGGGTGGCTGATCCCCGACCCGACCGACCGCCACACCATCTACCACCGCTACTTCACCGCCGTCCTGGCCCACGGCCTGGAGCACGGGCACGTGGACACGGTCGCCGACCGCAGTGCTGTGGCGGTGTGGTACCCCCGCCTGCACCCACCACCCCCACCCGCTCCCACGCATCAGGCGGCGCTCGCGGAGGTCACTGGTCGGTACGGGCCGTTGTTCGCGTTGATGGAGGCGCTGTTCGAGGTCGGTCACCCCGACGAGCCGCACCACCACCTCGCCCACCTCGCCGTCCGTCCCGCCCGGCAGGGCCGTGGCCTCGGCACCGCCCTCCTGGACCATCACCACCGGCGTCTCGACGCGCAGGGTGTGGCCGCCTACGTGGCGACCACCAGCCCCCGGCGTGGCCTCTACCAGCGGCTCGGTTACCACACCTGCCCGCCCCTGACCCTGCCCGACGGCCCCGCCGTCTGGCGTCTGTGGCGTCCCGGGTCGGCCGGGCTGCCCGCCGCGTTCCCGAGCACCGTCTCCCCACCTGTCGACTGCTTCAGTGAGGATCCCCTCCGATGACCGTGCCCGTAGTCCACCACTTCCGCACAGCCCTGCCGGGCGATGTGGCTGTGATCGCGGCGATGCTCACCGCCGCCGCCGTCCACGACCCCCTCACCCGATGGCTCCTCCCCACCGACGTCACACCCCGCGACCGCTACCACCACCTCCACCCCCTCCTCACCGCCGACATCACCCACGCCGTCGAGCACGGGGGCGTTGACGTGCTCGCCGACGTCACCGGCGTCGCCGTGTGGCACCACCACACCCACCCGAACACCGCCCTGCCCCCACGGCACCGCTTCGGCCCTGACGCCGGACGGGCAGCCGTCCGCTACGCGCAACTCCAGACGACCCTCGACAGCTACCGGTCTGCGGCGCCCCACCACTGGCTCACCTACCTGTGGATCCACCCCTCCCAACGTGGGCTGGGTGTCGGCCGGCAGTTACTCGACCACCGCCACCAGATTGCCGACGAGGAAGGGATCCCAGTCGACGCGGTCGTCACCACCACCGGCCTGCGGGACTACCTCACCGCGTGCGGCTACCACCCCGACCTGCCCCTGCACCTACCCGCCGGGCCCGCGCTGTGGCCGCTGCGCCGCACCGGCCGCCCGCTGCGCACTCACCCGGCGCCTGCCGGCTGACCGCGCTCCAACGTCGGCAACGACCAGGTCGCCTCACCCCTGCCGTCACCGACCGGGTGGGCCCTTCGAGACATCGAGCCCGACTGTTCACCGAGTTGAGGACCATGACCCTGCCTTACATCCGCGTGCGGTCCACCGGCCGCCGCCGCCCTCTCGCTCTCCAGACCCCCGTCACCGCGTTCAGGAACCCGGACACCGGACACCGGATGGTGGTGGCATCCACCTTCCACTTCGGAGAGCCCGGCTACCACCAGGTGCTCTCCGACGACATCACCGCCCACGAACGGGACGGCTGGCAGGTGCAGCACGAAGGCTCCCAGCACCTCACCCCCGCCGACACCCCGACCGCCGACGAGCAGACCGTCCTCAACGAGCTTCACGCCAGCCGTGACCTCGACACCCGGCGCATGAGCGTGCTCGGTTGGGTCTCCCAACATTCCGTCCTGCACCGGCCCACCTGGCGCACCGTCGACATGGCCGACCTCGACATCATCCGCGCCGTCGGCCACGACGCCATGCGCGCCCACCTCACCACCACCCGGGAACGCCTCGGCTGGCCCGACACCCAACCCTGGCAGCACTGCCGCTTCCACGCCCTGCTCGCCCTCGGCCTGCGCCACATCGCCCGAGCCGCCGCACACGGACACGACCCCCGCAGACCCCGTCCTCACCCCGACCCCCGCCAGGAGGCGGTGGACCGGGTGCTGCTCGACGCCCGCACCGCCCTCGCCGTGAACACCGCCACCACCACCCACGGGAACGTGGTGATGGTGTGGGGCGCCGCGCACCTACCCGGCATCGCCGCCGAACTCACCCGCCACGGCTACCACGCCGACCCCGTCGACGGACGCTGGCACACCGTCGGCCTGTTGCCCCGGGTCGCGGCCTCCACTGTCCGCTACCTCCTGCGCAGACCCCCCACACCCCACCCCACCTTCCACACCACCAGCACCATCCCGGTCGCGGAGGCCTCGTCGTGAACCGTCTCCTCAAGCCCGCCCTCCTGCTCGGCGGCCCCGTCCTGCTCGCCGCCGGCTGCTTCGGCCTGGCCCCCTACTACACGACCGTCGCCGTGTGGGAACTCCGCCCCATCCTCCCGGTCGCGCTCGCCGCCGTAGTCGGCCTGGCCATCGCCGCCGGCCTCGGCAGCCTCGGCGCCCGCCTCGACGAGTACGACAACCGGCCGATGATCGGCCTCGGCCTCCTCGGCTGCCTGATCGGCGCCATCGTGGCGATCGGCTGGATCACCCACACCCAATACCAGCAGGACCGGACATTGGCCGGTACCCTGACCGTCACCACCACCCCGGTTCCGGACCTCGACGACCGCATCCCGTTCCAGGTCGCCCAGGCACAGGCCCGATCCGCCCTGCCGGACGGCGGTGACATCGTCAGCGACGCCCACCTACCCGACCAGAACCGCCACGCCACCCTGGTCACCCGGCGGGGCATGCTCGCCGGTTACGCCACCGTCCTCATCACCCCCGACAACGGGGGTGGGCAGGGCTCGGCAGGGCGGTGCGAGTTCAACCACGAGCGGGCCGACGCCCGTGCCGGCGGCCTGTTCGCCCACAACCTCGGCCGCCAGATCTCCACCCAGCAGCGGTGGGTCCGCTTCGCCGCCGACGACATCTACGCCTACTGCGACCACAACCGGCCCCTCGTCGTCGTGCCGTTGAAACGGCAGACCGGCATCCTCGTCGTCACCGAGAAACCCGCCGGAGTCGCCCTCTACGACGGCACCACCGGCGAGCTGACCATCACCACCGACACCACCGCAGTACCCGGCCCGTCGTACCCGCTGAGCCTCGCCGCCCAGCAACGCGCCGCCACCACCGCCACCGGAACCTTCACCGACTGGCTGTTCCGCCGCACCGGATGGGAACTCCCCGACGACGACGTCAACTCCGCCAACACCGCCGAATACACCCTCACCACCGGCGGCGGTCGGCCGACCTACGTCGCCCCGATGACCGCACGCGGATCCGCCACCGCCATCTCCGCCATCACCACCCTGCCCGCCCGACACCCCGGCCTCCGCCTCGCGCCGCTGACCGTGCACCGCCTCGACCCCACCTGGGTATCACCCACCGCCATCGTCGACCGGATCCGCGCCGACTACCAGGACCTCCCCAACTGGCACACCATCACCGTCTACGAAGTCATCCCTGCTGGCCGCGACCGGTGGACCGCCACCCTCGGCACCGGACAAACCATCCTCTACCGCGCCACCGGCACCGGCACCCTCACCGGCCACACACCCACCTGCCTCCACCACACCAACGGCACCACCATCCGCTGCGGCAGCACCGCCAACACCCACGGCAACGGACCCGGCCTCCACTACGCACCCAACACCACACCCAGCCCAGGCGGGATCCGCCCCACCCCGTCACCCGCCCCGAACGACAAAGACCTCACCCGCATGACCGACCAGCAACTCGCCGACCTACACCGCCGCATCGCCGACGAAACCGCCTGCCGCCTCCAACACACCTGCCACCGGTAGACGGCCCGGTCGAATCCCAACGGCGGGTTCGCCAGTCCGCGACCAGACACAACCGGCACCCCGACCACCGCCACCGGCCGACTGACCGGCCGCCGACGCCAGTCGTCATGTCCCACG
The DNA here is from genome assembly GCF_050410825.1 of Micromonospora fluostatini. NCBI lineage: Bacteria > Bacillati > Actinomycetota > Actinomycetes > Micromonosporales > Micromonosporaceae > Micromonospora > Micromonospora fluostatini. The sequence continues at coordinate 5,959,890 of NZ_CP191251.1, read as the reverse complement.
GAAAGGCGGCAGTCTCTCTTGTTCATGGTCATCGGTATGGCACTGCTGTTCTCGGAGGTCACGGGCCAGGCCGTCACGCTGCCGTCCCCGGCCGCCGTCATGCGTCACGTGGGGGACACCCGGCTGGACCAGGTTCTGCCCTGCGTGCGGTGCCTCGTCTGCCACCTCGACACCCTCACCTGGCCGCCGACACCCCACACCTGCCGCTGAACCCCACCAGCACACCGCGCCCGGTCTGGTGCCGGCCCGTGCCCACCCCTTCCACGCCCTGGAGATCCCACCCCCATGCCCTCGTCCGTGTCGGCGACCGGCACCCCCTACCACCGACTCAGCCAGCACATCCCCCGACGCCGCTCCCTACTAACCATGGCGGCAGTCCTGATCGGCACCCAGACCGCCCAACTCCCCGTCACCCTGACCACCCGACACCTCCCACCGGAAGGGCTGCCCGTCCTCGGCCCCTACACCGGACTGGTCCTCTCATTCGCCGAGATCGCCTGCATCCTGCCCACCACCCTCCTCGCCGTCCACTGGGGCGAGAAACGCCGCACAGGCACCCTCAGCAGCGTCACCGGCCGGCTGCGCTGGCAGTGGCTGGCCGTCTGCCTGATCATCGCCGCAGTCTGCGTCGCCCTCGTGTTCTGCGCCGGATCCCTCACCGTCCTGCTCACCGTCCTCGACCCCGACACCAGCACGACATCACCACCGCCGTCGCGGACCTGGATCGGCCTCGGCCCCTCCCTCACCACCCTCGCCATCCTGCTCAGCCTCATCGTCGGCCAAGTCGCCGCCGAGGAATACGTCACCCGAGGCGTCATCCTCCAAACCGTAGGCCGCCTCACCCGCACACCCTGGCCCGCCATCACCACCCAGGCCACCATCTTCACCGCCCTCCACGGTTTTGGCGGATGGGGCACCCTCGGCGTCCTCACCACCGGCATCGCCCTCGGCTGGCTCACCACCCACACCGGCGGACTCGAAGCCGCACTCGCCTACCACCTCACCCTCAACAGCACCATCGCCGTCATCGCCGTCACCATCGGAGCCACCGACCCCACCACCAACGCCACCCACGCCCCCTGGCCACTCACCATCATCACCGCAGCCACCGCCACCACCTACACCCTCACCACCCGCCTCGCAGCCCACACCCTCGGCATCACCCCCACCCCACACACCACCAACAACCCCGACACCACGACACCCACCGCCCCGGTCGTCGACAGACCAACCGACAACCACCACCAGGCATCCACGACCAGCTCTCGAGGGTGAGCGTCACGGGAATGCGCTGGCTCGAAGATCGCCGCCCGGATCAGCCGAAGCCACGGCAAGTCTGAGCCTCGGTCCGCTCGTTGATCAGCTCATGACGGGCACGGACCAGATGCTGGTCGCTGACCCCGGACGGGCCTATGAGGTGCTGGGGCGGATCATGCACGGCCTCCGGACCCCGGTCGGCGCCGGCGAACGGATTCGCTTTTCGTCCGCCGGCCCGCAGCCCTGAAGCCGCAGAAGCCGCCCGACGACCACCGGCGTTTCCCCACGAAGTGATTCCGCAGAATCGGCGCCATACGCGGCGGCGGCCATGATGGTGTCATCCGCCGGCTTCTTCGGCCACCCGGGCCAGCAGGTCTCGCTGGCTGTCGACCATCGCCATGTCCCTGTGCTTGGCGAAATACACCAACGCGGACAGGTGCTCCAGCATTGACACCACCCTCAGCCGGGCGCGGACCCCGACGCTCGCGCGGTCGAGCCCGTACGCCTCGTTCAACGCTGGTGCGATCGCGGGATGCAGCGGGAAGACCCACTCGGAGAGTTTGACCAGGTCGTACAGCGGATCGGCGATGCGCGCGTGTTCGAAGTCGATCACCGCGGCCAGACGTCCGTCACGCACGACGATGTTGCCGGGCTGCAGGTCGCGGTGGATGAGTGTGGGCGTCACGTCGTCCAGTACCGCCCCGTCCGCCGTCCACCGCCGCCGTACCGTCTCCGCCAGGTCGGTGTCGATGATGCCTCGTTCCAGGCAGCGACGCAGCTTGTCCGTGTAGCGTCGCCGCGCGGTCAGGGGCCAACAGCCACGGCGATGCTGGACAGCGTGCAGGCGGCGTAACCAGTCGCCGAGATCGACCCCGAGGCGAGACGCGCGAGCGTCGTCCCAGTCGGCGAGGCCAACGGCGTCGAGAGACGTGCCGTCGATCCATCGGTGTGCCATCAGCCAGCCCTCGGCGACGGGAGTCGGCGTCACCACGACCGTCGGATGCGGAACACCACGCAGACCCAGGATGCTGGCAGCGGTCTTGGCCACCAACAACGGCCGCCTATCCTCGCGCACCTTGACCATCAGCGGACCGGCCGACGTGTCGACACGGAAGTTCGACCCACCCCTTCCACCAGACACGGAAGCGACACGGCGCACCCCAATGTTTTGCTCATGCAGCGCCGTACGCACGACTGACGCGTCAAGGACCATCACGGCATCCAGTGTCGGCGCATGACCGTCGGCGAGCGGGTTCCGCCACAGGCTCCGCAATCCCGGGTGATCCTGGCTCGCCGGTATCGACGGAGGCGGGGAGGGCTGAGCGACGCCTGCAACGGCCACCGATGGCCAGAGAACCTTGCCGTGCCTGCGCTGATGCGCGTAGCCCCTACCGATCAAGGTCACGAGCGTTGCGCCCGGACCGTCCGGGTCGACGTAGCATCCAGGAGGAGCAGGGGTAGCGCCCCCTCGGCAAGGAGCACGACACGGTCGAGCCCGGCTCGTCGACCCGACACCGCCGCTTGTCGTGTGTGGACGATCGCGGATTGACAGTGATCGTGGGGCGGACCAGACTGGCGCGACAACTGAACAGCCGCGTGTCCGTGCGGGGGAAGTCCGGTCGAAGTCCGGCGCTGGCCCGCAACGGTGGGCTGCCGGGGAGGTACCCGGTGGCAAGCCCGAATACCTGCCGTACCCGCGATTCCCTGCTCCTCACCCGTCGTGGCCCACGGGTCGGAGGCCGGCCGACTACGCCCGTCCTGCGGGCGGGGCCGGGTTTCTGACGACCGCCGGGCCGGAAAGGCGCTTCGATGGTCGTCCGCCTGAGCCGGTACCGCCTGCTCGCCCTGCTCTGCGGTGTACTTGCCGCCCTCACCCTCACCACCCCGGCGCTCGCCACGCCCTCCGCCCTCGGCACCGTTCGGTCTGACGCGGCCGCGGGCTGGCTGGCCCGGCAACTCGTCGACGGAGAACGCTTCGAGTCGATCTTCGACGGCGTCGCGTACCCAGATCAGGGTTTGACTCTCGACGCGGTCTTCGCGTTCGCGTCCGCCGGTGTCGCCGACACCTTCGGGGCGCAGGCGATGGCCTGGGTCAGCCGACCGGACATCCGCGACGGGTACATCGGTGACGGCACCACCGAGGCGTACGCGGGCGCGACCGCCAAACTCGCCCTCGCCGTCACGGTGCGCGGCGGCGACCCGACCGACGTCGGTGGCGTCGACCTGGTGGCCCGGTTGCGGTCACTGCAGACCCCCGCCGGCCGGTTCTCCGACCGGTCTGCGTGGGGTGACTACAGCAACGCTTTCAGCCAGTCCTTCGCGATTCTCGCCCTGAGCCGGACCGCGCAGGGCGTGCCCTCGGCGGCCGGACAGTGGCTGGCGGGCACCCGGTGCCCGGACGGCGGCTATCCGCTGCTGCCCGCGCAGCCGACCTGTGTCTCCGATGTCGACGCCACGGCCATGACGGTCCAGGCGTTGCGAGTCGCCGGCCGCTCCGTTGACGCCGCTGCGGGCCTGCGGTGGCTGGTCTCGGTACAGCGTGCCGACGGCAGTTTCGTCAACGGAGGAGGAACCCCCAACGCGAACAGCACCGGACTGGCCGCGCAGGCCCTGCGCGACGGCGGTCGGCCGCTGGCCTGGCTGCGGGCCCGCGTCTTCCTGGCCGGTCTCCAGGTCGGCTGCGCCGCTGCGGCCGCCAACCGGGGCGCTGTCCGGCTTGACGGCGGCGCCTTCGACCCGGCCACTGCCCCCCGCGCCACCGCCCAGGCCGTCCTCGGCCTGACCGGCACCGGATACGCCCAACTGTCGGCGGCATCCGCCGCTCCCGGTGATCCTGTCCTTCGCTGCCGATGACCACCCGACTGTCACGTCCGCCCCGAGGAGGGCTCATGTCCCGCATCCAGACGTCCCCCCGCAGGTGGCTTGCCGGGATGGTGGCCGCAGCCGTCGTGTCGATCGGGTTGATCGCTGCCGAACCAACTCCCCGCACCGCTCAGGCCGCCCCGTGCACCGGCACGGCCGGGGTGACCGTGGTCGTCGACTACGGCGCGTTGGGAGGCGGCGTCCAGGTCGCCTGCGCACCCGGTGACCCGGCGACCGGGTTGGCCGCCCTGCAGGGCGGCGGCTTCACGGTGACCGGGACCCAACGGTGGGGGCTGGCCTTCATCTGCCGGATCAACGGCAAGCCGACCTCCGCGACGGAACCGTGCATCAACACCCCACCGGCCAGCGCCTACTGGTCCTACTGGCACGCCTCGGGTAGCGGCGCCGCCTGGACCTACAGCACCCTGGGCGCGACCAGCTACAACCCGGCTCCGGGCACGGTCGAGGGATGGTCCTTCGGGGCTGGAGCACCGCCGAGCATCACCGCCCCGTGAACCGGGGCTCACCCGACGCGAAGCGGTGATGAGCCGGGTGTCGACAGCCGTGCTGGCGCCGCGAGGCGACCGGGCGGTACCGTGTCGACACCCGGCGCGCCGGGTGTCTAACTGAATACGTCCTGTGTGGGGGGAAGTCGGTAGAAGCCGACGCTGACCCGCAACCGTGAGCGAGGCGAGTCTCGCGAGCCGGAATGCCCCACGCAGGACGAGCGGCTTCCACTGTCGAGGTCTACAGGGTGAAGTCCGGGCAAAGGGAAACGGCACCAGTCGTGGAAGCACACGAGCGCAGCCGTTTACCAGGGCGTTTCCGGAGCTTCCACCGACCGCTCTGCGAAAGGCATCCCTCATGCCCAGGTCCCCGCTCCAGCGCGTCCGCGCCGGTGTTGGCGTAGCCGCCGGCACGGCGCTCGCCATCATCCTCGCCACACCCCTCGGCGGGGTCGCCGCGCCATCCCCAGCCCACACCGCCAGCGCCCGCAACGCCGCGACCTGGCTGGCCGGCGAGTACACCGACGGCGCGCTGCCCGGACCGTTCGGCGGACAGGACTGGGGGCTGACCATCGACGGGCTGCTCGCCCTGACCGCCACCGGCGTTACCGCATCGACCCGGCAGACGGCGACGACGCAGATCGCCGCCCATGTGCGGTCCTACAACAGCTACGACGACTGGGGCGTCGAGGGCTTCACCGACGGCGGCGCCACCGCGAAACTGCTCTACGCCGCCTCCGCCGCCGGTGCCGACCCCACCGACTTCGGCGGCTGGGACCTGCGCGCCGAAACCGTGGCACTGATCGCCGGGGCGGCGACGGGGCACCAGCACGGTCGGATCACCAGCCGGACCACCGAGGCGACCGGCCCGGACCCGAGTAACACCTTCGACCAGTCGTTCACGGTGCTGGGCCTGGCCCGCAGCGGCGGCGTGCCACAGGCAAGCGTCGACTTCCTGATCCGGCAGCAGTGCGCGGCTGGTGGTTTCCGCCTCTACCCCGACGACGCCGGAGCACCGTCACCGTCCTGCGACGCGCAGAGCAACGCCGCACTCGACGTCGACTCGACCGCCATGGCAGTCCAGGCGCTCCTCGCCACGCCGGACACCGCCGGTGCCACCGACGCCGCCCGCCGCGGCGCGGACTGGCTGGCCGCGCAGCAACGCGCCGACGGGTCGTTCGGCGGATCGGGGCCTACCAGCGGCGCGAACTCCAACAGCACCGGTCTCGCCGGGCAGGCCCTCGCCGCCGCCGGCCGTGACAGCGAGGCCGCGCGGGCGGCGCAGGCCCTGACGGCGCTCCAGCTCACCACCACCGGTGCGGGTGCCGCCGCAGGCGACGCCGGGGCCATCGCCTACAACACTGCGGCGCTGAGCGACGCCACCCGCGCCGGAATCACCGAGAACGTCCGGGACCAGTGGCGCCGGGCCACCGCCCAGGCGCTGCTCGGGTTGGCCCAGGTACCGTTGGGTCGCATCGGTCTGGACCTACCTCCCTCGGGTGAGCCCACACCGTCGGCCACCGTGTCACCCCCACCCACCACCTCCCCGGCACCCACCCCGACCGGGTCGCCCACGCCGACAGCGTCGCTCACCCCCAGTCCGACCCCGAGCGCCTCCCCATCCGGCACGCCGCCGCCCACGTCCACCACCCCACCTCCGTCTCCCACCGCCCCCACCAGCAGCCCCACAGCAGGCGGGCCAGGGCGGCTGCCGACCACCGGCGCAGCGGTCGGCACCTACCTGCTCGTCGCGGTCCTGCTCGTTGCCACGGGGGCGGTGGTGCTGGTGCTCGGACGGCGGCGGACGCGATGAGCGCCCGGCCCGCCCGCGCCGTGCTCGTCCTGGCCGTGGCCGCCGCCAGCAGCGTCGTCGCACCCGGGCCGGCCACGGCTGCCGGCAGCGCCGGCTACTGCCCGGACGCCAACGGGGTCACCGTCGTGGTCGACTTCAAGGAGCTCGGGGGCGGAACGGTCGTTCGCTGCGCGCCCGGGGATCAGGCCACCGGACTGGCAGCGTTGAAGAACGCCGGCTTTCAGATCGCCGGCACCCTGCGCTGGGGTGAGGGGTTCATCTGCCGGATCGAGGGCAAACCCTCCACCAGTACCGAGAAGTGCGTCGACACGCCGCCGGCCAGCGCCTACTGGTCGTACTGGCACGCACCCCACGGTGGCTCCTGGACCTACAGCGACAAGGGTGTCCTCAACCGCACGCCACCGACCGGCAGCTTCGAGGGCTGGGCGTTCTCCCTCAACCGAAGGGCGGACAACGCGCCCCGCCCCGCTGTCCCCCCCAGCCGACCGGCCCCACCGCCGCGGACCACCCCACCGGCGTCGCCGCCGCGCTCGACGCCGCCCGCACCACGACCGCCGTCGCCTCCGCCGCAGGCCGCACCACCGCCGGCAGCCGCCGGGACCACCCCACCCGCTGCGCCCGGCAGCCCCTCCCCCGTGACCGAGGCGCCCCCCACCACCGCCGGCACGGCCCAGAGCCCGACCGACCAGGCGACAGGGACACCGCCAGCAGCGGGCACCACGCCGACCGGAGTCCCACCGGCTGCGCCACCGGCGGAGCCTGCGGCCCCGATCACGCCCACCGAGGTCACCGCAGCTCCGGACACACCCAACGGGCTTCCGCTGGCCACCCTGGCCGGGCTGCTCCTGCTGGTCGCGCTCGCCGGCGGTGGCATCGTCGCCGCCCGGCGCCGACGGACCGTCGATCCGGATGACTGACGCCGCCAGCCCCGCCAGCGTCGCCCACCCTCCGACACCGGTGACAGCGCCTGCCGTCCGGCCCGCCGCCACGGCGGCCGGGAGGCTGCCGCGTGTCCTGCATCCGGGCGCTTGGTGGCTGTGGGCGCTCGGCCTGGCCACCGCAGCCAGCCACACCACGAATCCGCTGCCGCTAGCGATGATCATCGCGGTCGCCGCGCTGGTGGTCGTGTACCGCCGCGGCGACGCCCCCTGGGCGCTGGCGTTCCGGATGTACCTCGTCCTCGGCACCGTCATCGTGGTCATGCGCGTCGTGTTCCGGCTCATCTTCGGGGGCGGCCAGGGCGAGCACGTCCTGGTCCACCTGCCGGAGATCCCGCTGCCCGCCTGGGCGGCCGGTATCCGGCTGTTCGGGCCGGTCGCCGCCGAACAACTCCTCGGCGGCTTCTACGACGGGCTGCGGCTGGCAGCGATGCTCATCTGCCTGGGCGCCGCGAACGCCCTGGCCAACCCGAAGCGACTACTCAAAGCCGTGCCCGGTGCCCTGTACGCGGTCAGCACCGCCGTGGTCGTCGCCCTGTCGGTCGCCCCGCAACTGGTCGAAAGCGTGCTGCGGGTACGCCGGGCCCGGCGGCTGCGCGGTGCCCCCGGCCACGGCGTCCGCGCCCTGCGGGGCATCGCCCTGCCGGTGCTGGCCGACGCACTGGACCGATCCCTCGCCCTGGCCGCCGCCATGGACTCACGCGGCTACGGCCGTACCGCGGCGATACCGGCCGGTCAGCGTCTCCTCACCGGCGGGCTGGTCCTCGCCGGGCTGGTCGGCGTGTGCGTCGGCGTCTACGGGCTGCTCGACGCCACCGTGCCCGGCTACCTCGGCCTGCCGATGCTGCTCCTGGGCCTGGCGACCGCAGTGGCCGGAATGCTGCTGGCCGGCCGCCGGGTCCGGCGCAGCCGCTACCGGCCAGACCGCTGGCGGCTCACCGAACTCGCTGTCTCTGGCTGCGGTGTGGTCACCGCCGCCGTGATGATGCTGGCCGGATCGGTGGACCCTGACCGGCTCTACCCGCCGGTCAGCCCGCTCACCTGGCCCGAGGTGACCCCGATGATGGTGCTTGCCGTCGCGGTCGCCGTCGCACCGGCCTGGCTGGCCCCGCCGCCGGTACGGGCGGCACCCCCTACCCCGCCCGCCCCGGCGGCACCGCCGCCGGCGGACACGGCAACCCCTGGCGGGATGCCCTCCAGGAACCCGCAGCCGGAAACCCGATCATGATCGACTTCGACCGCGTCACCGTCCACTACGCCGACCATGGCGAACCACCGCTCCGCGACGTGACCCTGCACATCCCCGAAGGGGAGTTGTGCCTCGTCGCAGGCCGCACCGGCACCGGCAAATCGACGCTGCTGCGGGCCATCAACGGACTGGTACCGCACTTCACCGGCGGAACCCTGCACGGCACCGTCACCGTGCACGGCCGAGACACCCGCAGCCACCCGCCCCGCGACCTCGCCGACGTCGTCGGAATCGTCGGCCAGGACCCGCTCGCCGGTTTCGTCACCGACACCGTCGAGGAGGAACTCGCCTACGGCATGGAACAACTCGCGCTCACCCCGGCGACCATGCGCAAACGCGTGGAGGAAACCCTCGACCTGCTCGGCATCGCCGACCTGCGCGCCCGACCGCTGCGGACGCTGTCCGGCGGACAGCAGCAGCGGGTCGCCATCGGCGCTGTCCTCACCAACCACCCCCAGGTCCTCGTCCTCGACGAACCGACCTCCGCGCTGGACCCCACCGCCGCCGAGGACGTGCTGGCCGCAGTCACCCGCCTGGTCCACGACCTCGGCGTCACCGTCGTCGTGGCCGAGCACCGACTCGAACGCGTCGTGCAGTACGCCGACCGGCTGCTCTACCTGCCCGGCGACGGCACCGTCGTCGACGGCGAACCGGCGGCCGTCCTCACCGACATCGACCTCGTCCCACCGCTCATCGAGCTGGGGCGTGTCGCGGGGTGGACGCCTGTGCCGCTGTCCGTGCGCGACGCCCGCCGCCGCGCGGCCGACCTCCGGCAGCGGCTCACCAGTGCCGGCCCGCCTCCCCCGCGGCCTGCACCCGACGCCGTCCCGGTGCTGACCGCCCGCAAGATCGTGGTCCGCTACCCGGGAACGGTCGCGGTGGCCGGCGTCGACCTCGATGTCCACCCGGGCCGCGTCGTCGCTGTGATGGGACGTAACGGCTCCGGCAAGTCCAGCCTGCTCTGGGCGCTCCAGGGCAGCGGACCCCGGCAGGGTGGAACGGTCACCGTCACCGGCCCGGACGGCACCGCCGACCCGGCGTCACTGTCGGCTACCCGCGCGCGACGCCTGGTCGGGCTGGTTCCGCAATCCCCGGCCGACCTGCTCTATCTCGAGACGGTGAGCGCCGAATGCGGCCAGGCCGACCGGGAAGCGGAAGCGCCCGCCGGCACCTGCCGGGCGATGTTGGACCACCTCGTCCCTGGACTTCCCGCCGATCACCACCCACGCGACCTGTCGGAGGGACAACGGCTGGCCCTCGTGCTCGCCATCCAGCTCACCGCCGCCCCGTCCGTCATCTTGCTCGACGAGCCGACCCGAGGACTGGACTACCACGCCAAGCAACAGTTCGCCGCCATCGTCCAGCGTCTGGCCGCCGCCGGCCGCGCGGTGGTGGTCGCCACCCACGATGTCGAACTCGTCGCCGCTCTCGCCGACCGGGTCATCGTCATGGCCCAGGGCGAGATCGTCGCCGACGGCACCACCACGGAGGTCATGCTCTCCTCGCCCGCCTTCGCACCACAGGTCGCCAAGGTGCTGGCCCCCCAGCCCTGGCTCACCGTGGACCAGGTCACCGCCGCGCTCACCCGCCCCGGACCACCCGCGTGACCGTCCTGCGGGTCGCACCCCGCACCACCGTCATCCTGACCCTCGCCTCCGTCGCGGCCCTGGCCACCTTCACGTGGCCGTTCTTCATATCCGCCCAACCCGAGTCCATGGCCCGCACCACCGAGGCGCCGCTGGTGTTCGCCGCCGTGCTCCCGCTCCTGCTGGCCCTCATCCTGGCCGAACTCAGCTCCGGTGGCATCGACAGCAAGGGCCTGGCCATGCTCGGCGTGCTCGCCGCCGTCAACGCCGCGCTACGGCCGCTCGGCGCCGGCACCGCAGGCATCGAAACGGTGTTCTTCCTGCTCGTCCTCGCCGGCCGGGTCTTCGGCCCCGGCTTCGGTTTCCTGCTCGGGTCGATCTCGCTGTTCGCGTCGGCACTGCTCACCGCCGGTGTCGGACCCTGGCTGCCCTTCCAGATGCTGGCGGCCTCCTGGATCGGCCTGGGCGCCGGCCTGCTCCCGGCCCGGCTGCGGGGCCGCGCGGAGATCGCCGCCCTCGCCGGCTACGGCATGATCGCCGCCTACGCCTACGGCCTGCTGATGAACCTGTGGTTCTGGCCGTTCAGCACCGGCGCCGACACCCAACTCTCCTACGTCGCCGACGCGCCGCTGCTGGAGAACCTGCACCGCTTCGCCGTGTTCACCGCCGTGACCTCCACCTTCGGCTGGGACACCGGACGGGCGATCACCACCGCCGTCGCCATCGCCCTGGTGGGACCGGCCGTCCTGGCCGCCCTGCGCCGCGGGGCTCGACGAGCCGCCTTCCACGCGCCGATCACCTTCGCGTCACCCCCACCGCCTGCCACGGAACGCGAGCGAGCCAGGAAGGCAGCGGACCGGTCCCGCCGTCGACCTCGGCACCGACCAGGCCGGGGTCGGACTGGTGACACGGCGACGACCGTTTCCCCCGGCACCCCGGACCCGGACGGCAGACCGGCAACGACGTCTTCCTGATCCCACTGGAGGAACGGTGCACATCGGTGACAGCACCAGACGGCGAACGGTGTGGCGCTCGCCCGGCGGGCGCCGTCTGTGGTGCGGCGAACAGGAGCGACCATGACCGACCTGGTGCAACGCCTCCTCACGGCGGTGGCCGAGGACCGGCAGGACGCGGGGATTGCGTTCTCCGGCAGCTACCAGCCGGTGGGTGGTCAGGGTGGGAAGATCATGCCGCCCACCTACCCAGTCCCAGACCACGAGGTGCGCGCCGCGCAGCGGGAGGGACGACTTCCCCGGCCGTATCTGGTGGAGCGGCGGCTCGTGGACGGCCACCAGCGCGACACCGTGGTCGTCGATCAGGTGCCGTCGCAGGCGAACCGGGTGGAGGAGGCGTTGTTGGCCGCGCGGGACGCGGGCCGGGTCGACCTGCCGCTGTTCGAGCTGACCATGAAGGAGGAGGGCGTCCGGCTGACATCGCTGGACTTTCCCCACCGCTACGCCGACGCGTACCTGCGCGACAGTGAGGTCGATGGCGTCCGCTTCGACGACAGTCAGGTCGGAAGGACGTTGCGGCGGGTGTCCGCCGACGATGTGCGGCCACTGTACCGGCGCGAACCGTACTCGTTGGTGTTCGGAGCGTGGGACTCGCATCGTCAGGGCAGGTGGCCCACGTTCCCCCGGATCTACACGTCGTCGATGTACGGCATCGAGTACCTGGAAGGTGACCGTCGGGCCGGACGGCACGACCCGCTGAACCTGACCGGCGCGATCGACGACAAGGGCAAAGCCGAGGGCGACTGGCGTTTCCTGGCAGAGGGAACGAGAGCCAAAGGCCGACGGCTGAGCGAGATCGGACACGGGCACATCGCCCCGCACCCGCCCCGTGCAGGAGCGACGACTCCCGCGGTGCGTCACGCCGGGGTGGTCGTCGAGGAGGTCCGCCGCACCGGCTGGATCTCGCTGGCGGGGCTGGAAAGACTGCGGTTCGGCGATGCACCGGCCGAGGCGGCGACAGCGGCGCGGGCGACCCTGGCCGCGTTGGCGCTGATGGGGGACCGCTTGGCGTTCGGCCGGCCGTCGCTGTGGCTGCGATCCGGCTGTGATCTGACCCGGATCAGCGAATCGGTGTACTTCGAACGCGACGGGGGCGTACCGGAGCCGGTGAACGTGAGCGTCATCGAGGCAGTCGACGCCTTCGTGGCGCTGCGCGATCGGGCCAGGGCGGGCGGCGTGATCATGGACACCGATGCCGTGCCCGTCGCGCCCACACGGCAACTCGCCGAGGCGATCCGCGCCGCCCTCACGTCGACCAGTGGGGACGGGGCGTCAGGCCGGTGACGCTGAGCATCCTGGTGCGGCTGCGCGAAGGCCGCTATGACGCGCAGAGCGAGGCGGCCGGAGCGGAGTGGCCGCCCCACCCGGCGCGTCTCTTCTGCGCACTGGTCGCCTCGGCGGAGCACGCCGAGGCGGACCTGCGGACGCGCCGAGCCGATGAGATGGCGCTGCGGTGGCTGGAGGCGGCCGGTCCGCCACTGGTGATGGCGGTGCCGCCGGCAATGGTCGAAACATCAGCCCGAAGCGGGTACGTGGTGACCCACGCGACCGCTGCGAGACCGACCAGCACCTTCTGGCCCGGGCGGACCGCCCGGCTGAGCACCCGGCACACCGTGCTGCCGGCCGATGAGCACGTCGCGTACGTGTGGCCGGACGCTGAAGCCGACGACCCGGTCCTGTGGAGACTGACCCGGCTTGCCCGCAAGGTGCCCTACGTCGGCCGGTCGACCTCGCACGCCGAGGTCGTTGTCGCCGACGAGGAGGCCGTCCTGCGGCAGCCATGGATCACCTACCGGCCCACGCACCTCGGCACGGCCGCAGCGATGTCGATGCGGGTGCCGTACCCGGGCTACCTCGATCAACTCCGCACCGCCTACGCCGAGGGGCAGCGAGCCTGGGAGGTGTCCCGGTCGGTCCCGTACACCCTCGGCATCGGCGCGGCAGAGCCGGCGGTGCGCCCCGCGACCGGCCCCTACCGGGAACTGCTGATCTGGCCGACGCTGCCCGGCGGCGTGCCGGTCAACGGTGATCGGCTCCTGACGGTGACCGACGTCCTTCGCCGAGCGGTGATCGACCGGATCGCCGACCCGGTGCCACCGCAGGCCAGCGGACACGGCGCGGACGACCTACCCCACATGGCCTACCTGCCGTTGCTGGACGTCGGCCATCCGCACGCGGATGGCCGCCTGCTGGGTGTGGCGATCGCGCTGCCCGAGATGGCCCGCCAGGACCGTCTCGCGGTGCTGCGCGGCCTGCTCGGCCCCCACGGTGAGGACCCGATCCGAGTCCTCCGCCGTGGTGCCGACGGCATCGTACGGCTCGGAGACCCGACGCAGCCGCCGCCGAACTGGGGGACCCTGCCGGAGCGCTGGACCGGCCCGGCCGAGGGGACGCGACAATGGGTGTCGGTGTCACCGGTGATGCTCGACCGATACCCGGGGCGGCGGGACCTGTCAGCAGCGCTCACCGACGCGTTCGTCCGCGCCGGATATCCGCCCCCGTCAACAGTGCTCGCGCTGAAGGCGCCGATCGTCGACGCCGCGGTACGGATGCCCCGCCGCGGCACCATCCCCACCAACCGCCCCGTCCGCCCGTTCGTGCACTGCCGCGTGGAGTTCCCGACCCCGCTGCGCGGTCCGGTGATCGTGGGAGCCCTGCGCTACCTCGGTTGCGGCATGTTTATCCCGGAGCCGTCGTGACACGGAACGAGCACCCACTCACTTGCCATGATTTCGCCGGATTTGTCAACGAGGTCCACGGGGACACCATCCCGGGCAGACCACCGCGTGAGCCGTTCCCGTGGCAACAGGGGCTGCTGGACCGCATCCTCACCGACAACCGCTGGCCCGACATCATCGACGTCCCCACCGGGCTGGGAAAGACCTCCGTGCTCGACGTGGCCGTCTTCGTCGCCGCGCTCCGACCGGACCTGGCCAAACGCCGCCTCTTCTTCGTGGTCGACCGTCGGCTCGTCATCGACGAAGCCCACGAGCACGCCACAACGTTACGGCGGGCCCTGCAGGCCGCCACGACGCGGATCTGCGCCGCGGTGGCCACGGCGCTACGCAGCAAGACCGACGACAGCGACGTCCTCACGGTGACCCGCATGCGCGGCGGAACCACCTGGGACCGGACCTGGCTGGACAGCCCTCACCGGTTCGCGATCATCACCGGCACCCTGGACCAGGTCGGCAGCCGACTGCTCTTCCGCGGCTACGGCGTCACCGAGCACGCACGCAGCATCGACGCCGCTCTCGTCGGCGCCGACAGCCTCATCGTCGTCGACGACGCTCACCACGCGGAGGCGTTCCGCACCACCGTCAACACCGCCCTCAGCCTCGACCGCTGGCCACTAGGCATGAAGCCGGTCCTGGTCACCATGTCCGCGATGCCACCGGACGGCGCCAGCCGACAGCTCGCCATGCACAGCATCGGTGACCTCGACCGCGAGCACCCCGTGGCCGGCAGCCGGCTGACGGCACGCAAGCGGCTCCGGCTGGTCGAGGTGCCGACGACCGCCACGACAGCCGCCGTCGGCATGCCACAAGCACTGGCCGAACTGGCGCTGCACCTGACCGGGCACGGGGTCGTGGCGGTCGTGGCCAATACCATCTCCCGGGCCCGCGCTGTCGCGGAGCTTCTCACCCCTACGGTCGACACGATCCTGCTGACCGGCCGAAGCCGGGGCGTCGACCAGGAAATACTCCTCGCCGACAGCTACGACCGCATCCGAACCGGCCGAGACTACGACGACCCGCGTCCGTTGGTCATCGTGGCGACACAGACCATCGAGGTCGGCGCGAACATCGACGTCGACGCCCTGGTCACGGAGTCGGCCCCGCTGCCGGCTCTCATCCAGCGGCTCGGACGGCTCAACCGGCTGGGACGACGCCAGGCCCCGGCCCCTGCGTACCTCGTGCACGACAGCAGCGCCGACGACAGCGATCCCGTCTACGGGCCTGCCCGTGCAGCCATATGGCAGTGGTTGACCGCGCAGGCGCCGGTCGGCACGCTCCAAGACCTCGACGCGGCAGCCAACGGACTTTCCGCCTCACCCGCCGCCCTACGGCGACTCGCCGCCACGGCACCAGCGGCAGCCCGCAACGCACGCCCCACCTACGTGCCCGTGCTGGCAGCGCCGACACTCGACGCGTGGACCCGCACCTCACCCACCCCACACCCGGACCCGCCGGTCACCCCCTACCTGCACGGTCTCCCTGACGAAGCCCCACCGGTCGCTGTCGCCTGGCGCGCCGGCCTGCCCCTGCACGCACCCGACCGATGGGCCACCGTGGTGGACTTCGCCCCCGTGACCAGCGAGGAGACCATCGACGTCCCGGCCCGCGAAGTCCGACGCTGGCTACACCAACACGACGACGCGCAACCCGTCGCCGACATCACCATCCCGGACGCCCCCGACGACGAGCCGCCCCCACCAGACCTGAACCGACAACACGAAAGTGGACGCGCGCCCCGCTGCCGGGACGGCCGTCACCGCCCGCAGGTCCTACGCCATCGACGTGACGGCCGATCAGAGATCATCAACGCGCTGCGCGTCCAACCCGGCGACACCATCATCGTGCCCATCGAGTACGGCGGCTGCGACCGCTTCGGGTGGCACCCCGACAGCGCCACCCCCGTCGTCGATGTCGCCGACCTCGCCGCACGCACACGAGGACCGATCCTCCGGATCGGCCCCCACCTTCAGCAGCTTGTCACCCACCTCGCCGTTCCGTTCCCGGGCACCCGCGATCCGCACGGCACCACCGACCACACGGACCGCCAGCAGGACGTCATCGACGAACTACTGAGACTCACCCGCGAGCACCCCAAGCCGGAACAACCCCACGCGTACGCGGATCTGCTGCCCGCACTCCTCGCCGCGCTACCCACCGGCAACCCGCTCGGCCAGGTGGTGCAGAGCCTCCTCGGCAATCCGCTGAACCGACGGCGCCCGCCGTTCACGGTGACCCCCACGCGCCAGATCCACCCCCGTACCGGTGCGACATGGACACCGGAGTTCCCGATCGTGCTGTCAGCGGCCCGCCCCCGCTACGCCGACGACGCGTCGGAGTACGGCAGCTCCAGCACCGCACACCCGCACAGCCACGTCGGGCTCGACGCGCACCACCACGCGGTCGCCGCGCGGGCAGCGCGGACAGCCCACGCCGTCGGACTGGACCGACGACTCGTCGCCGCGGTGGAGGCCGCCGGACGCTGGCACGACGAGGGCAAGCGAGACATCCGCTTCCAGGCCATGCTTCTCGGCGGCAACAGAGCCGTCGCCGACCTGGCACCTGCACCGTTCGCCAAATGCGGCATAAACCCCGCCAACCACACCCAAGCGCGCCGAGCGCGGGAAGCGGCCGCCTATCCGCTGATGATGCGGCACGAGGCGTTGTCCGCCCGGATCGCCGAGTTTCACCTCGCCGACCAGCAGCTGGACATCGACGTCGAGTTGGTCCTGCACCTGATCGCCAGCCACCACGGACGCAGCCGAAGCCTGCTCCCACCAGTCACCGACCCAGACCCGGTCGAGGTCACGGTGCCCGGCCACCCGACGCTCACCACCGAGGTCACCGTCGACTGGCGGTCGCCAGCGCGGTTCCACCGCCTCAACCACACCTATGGCCGGTGGGGGCTCGCACTGCTCGAGACGATCGTGCGGCTCGCCGACATCTGGTGCTCGACACACGACGGGGAGCCCCAGGCATGACCCACACCGTGGAACTCCTCGCGCTCGACGGCCGTGACCCGCTCGGCTTCCTCGCCTCCCTCGGCGTGACCCGCCTCCTGCACGACGAGGCCAACCTCGACGTCGAGCTTTCCTACGACGAGACCAGCGCACGCGCACTGCTTCACGGGCCGCTCACCACCGTGGACGCCGTCGTGGACGCCCTGGTCGAAGTCGTGGACGCGATCGCGGCGGACGGCGTCCTCCCCAGGGTGCCGGCGACCTTTCCCCTGCCCCGGGTCGGCGCCACGCCGGATCCGATGCGGATGCCCCGTGACCAGGTCTCCTCACGCGTGCACGCCATGACCAACAGACACCGCGCGCCGGCACTGAACAACTGGCTGGCTGTGCTGGTCACGGATCTGGCGTCAGACATCCAGGGCCGGGCGGCGCTCACCCCGTACACCGCCCCAGCCGGCCGTCAGAGTCTCCGATCCTTCTTCAACAAACCACTCGACGAAGTGCGCAAGGCTCCTGCCCTCCTGATCCGGCAGGCACTCACCAGGTGGCGGCGGGTCAACGGCTGCACCGGCGAATACCTCGACCATCGGGTGCTGTCCAGCGCGGCAGACCACCCCAGCGGCCATTCCACCGACGCCGGCGTACCCGGAGCGACCTGGCTCGCCACCATGTCTCTACCTCTGCTCCGGCTTACCGGTACCGGCAAACTGCCACAGGCCACACTCTGGCACCACCTAGCCGGCCACCGCCAACCCGTGATGTCCTGGCCGCTCTGGCGACAGCCACTTAACCTTCACGCCATCGCCACCCTCCTCGAACATCCCGACCTGCGGCCCCACACAAACTCCCGAAACGACATCCTCATCGACCCGGCCGCCTGGCCCGCGCTGGGCGTGTTCACTGCCGCCGCCGCCGTTCGGCAGCCCGCCGAGGGGCGCAGGTCCAAGGGAATCCTCACGCCGATCGCGATCGTCGCCGCCAGCCGTCGGCCCGGTTCACCGGCCGGGCGGTACTCTGGAAGGTGATCGAGTGCCATGGTTCCTTGAGATTCGGATATGAGCTGCCTTCCGCCCTCCGTCCCCATGGTTGAGCCGAACACTGACATGGGCCACCAGGGCCCCTGGCGTACGGCTCACAGCTAGTGGACGAGACGTCGGCTCCACCTGGCCACCATGTTGTCGCAGCACGAACATCGCGTCACCAAACAACTGACGCCCTCATTGCGAGCATCCCCGGCCTTCGAAGCCCTACTGGCCATGACATCAACGTCGCCCGGAAGCAGGCGACCCTCATTGGGACGTATCGGACCAGCGGTGGATCCGGTTGCGGATCTGGCCGGTGTTTGGCCGGGCGAGTCGGTGCGGCTTCCCTGGACATCAGGCCCCGCCCCGACACGCTCGTCACCGCTTGACGAAACCCATAGGGACACCCCCGGGAGGGCTCAGGTCAACAAGCTCACCGTCGCTCCCGGATTGAGCCGGGCGGACCCCTGGAACGAATCCGCCCGGCGGGGCGGCATCAGTGCCCGCGGACCTCGGCGGCGGCAGCGACCAGGCGCCGCAGGGACGCCTCGACCTCGGGGTAGGCGCGGGTCTTCAGGCCGCAGTCCGGGTTGACCCACAGCCGCCGGGCCGGCACGGCCGCGACGGCCCGGCGCAGCGCCTCGACCACCTCGTCGAGGGAGGGCACCCGGGGGGAGTGGATGTCCCACACGCCGGGGCCGACGCCCCGCCGGTACCCGATCGCGGCGAGGTCGTCGAGGACCTCCATCTTGGAGCGGGACGCCTCGATGCTGGTGACGTCGGCGTCGAGGGCGTCGATGGCGTTGATCACGTCGCCGAACTCGGAGTAGCACAGGTGGGTGTGGATCTGGGTGTCGTCGGCCACGCCGGCGGTGGCCAGGCGGAACGCGCCCACCGCCCAGTCCAGGTACGCCGGGTGGTCGGCGGCCCGCAGCGGCAGGGTCTCCCGCAGCGCCGGCTCGTCGACCTGGATGACCCGGATCCCGGCGGCCTCCAGGTCGCGGCACTCGTCGCGCAGGGCGAGCGCGACCTGGTCGGCGGTGTCCGCGAGAGGCTGGTCGTGGCGGACGAACGACCAGGCGAGGATCGTGACCGGGCCGGTGAGCATGCCCTTGACCGGCTTGCCGGTCAGCGACTGGGCGTAGCTGGACCACTCGACCGTCATGGGCGCCGGGCGGGCCACGTCCCCGTAGATGACCGGCGGGCGGACGCAGCGGGAGCCGTAGGACTGCACCCATCCGTGCTCGGTCGCGGCGAACCCGTCGAGCTGCTCGCCGAAGTACTGGACCATGTCGTTGCGTTCCGGTTCGCCGTGCACGAGCACGTCCAGGCCGAGTTGCTCCTGCAACCGGACGACGTGCTCGACCTCGGCGCGCATCCGCGCCGTGTAGCCGGCGTCGTCGAGGGTGCCGGCCCGGTGCGCGGCCCGGGTCCGGCGCAGCTCGCCGGTCTGCGGGAACGAGCCGATCGTGGTGGTGGGCAGCTCCGGCAACCGCAGCCGTTCCTGCTGGCGGGCGGCCCGCTCACCGTAGCCGCCGCGCTGCCGGTCGGCGGGGCCGAGCGCGGCGAGCCGGGCCCGGACGTCGTCGTTGCGCCACGCCGCCGGGGCGGGAGGCAGCGGCGCGGGCAGGTGCGCGGTGCCGTCGCGCAGCGCCCGACCGAGCAGGACGACCTCGTCCACCTTCTGCCGGGCGAACGCGAGCCGCTCGTACAGGTGCGCGTCGAGGCGGGTCTCGACGGACAGGTCGACCGGTACGTGCAGCAGCGAGCAGGACGTGGACACCGCGAAGTGGTCGGCCAGCCCGGCGACCGTCGCCCCGGCCGTGACGGCGGCGCGCAGGTCGGTCCGCCAGATGTTGTGCCCGTCGACCAGCCCGGCGACGATGGTCGTGCCGCGCAGGGGACCGGCGGCGGCGAGGCGCTCGAGGTTGCCCGGCCCGGCGACCAGGTCCAGGCCGATCGCCTCGACCGGGGTGGCCAGCAGCGTCGGCAGCGCGTCCCCGAGGTCACCGAAGTAGGTCGCGACGAAGATCCTGGGCCGGTGCGTGGCCTCACCGAGCCGGGTGTAGGCCCGCCGCAGGGCGTCGATCTCGGCCGGGCTGCGGTCGGCGACGTAGCCGGGTTCGTCGAGCTGCACCCAGGCCACACCCGCCTCGGCCAGCGAGGCGAGGATCCCGACATACGTGTCGACCAGGTCGTCGAGGCGGGCGAACGGGTCGTCGCCCTTGGCCAGCAGCAGGAACGTGGCCGGCCCGACCAGCACCGGCCGGGTGGTGACGCCCAGGTCCCGGGCCTCGCCGTACTCGCGCAGCGCCTTGGCCGGGTTCGGGGCGAAGACGGTGTCCGGGCCGATCTCCGGTACCAGGTAGTGGTAGTTGGTGGCGAACCACTTCGTCAGCTCCAACGCCGGCTCGGCGTCGACACCCCGGGCCATGGCGAAGTAGGTGTCCAGCTCGGAGAGGCCGAGCCGGGCGAAGCGGTGCGGGATCGCGCCGACGGCGACGGCGGTGTCGAGCATGTGGTCGTAGTAGGAGAAGGTGTTCGACGGGATCGCGTCGAGGCGGGCGTTGCGCAGCGTCCGCCAGACCTCGGCGCGCAGGGTGGCGCCGGTGCGCTCCAGGGCGGTGGCGTCGATGGTGCCGGCCCAGTAGGCCTCGACGGCCTTCTTCAGCTCGCGGTTGGCGCCGATGCGCGGGTACCCGAGCACGGTGCTCTGACCGAATGCGGTGCTCACAGGTGGTCCTTCCCTCGAGGTGCCCGGCGGGCACGGGAGGGGGAAGGCGGGGTGCGGCGAGGCACCGGCTTCCGCCCTGGCCCTCCCGAGGGACCGCCGGCGGCGCACACCGGCGGTGTGCGCAGCGCTGGCAGGTCTTCGGACTCGTGGGCGTGACACCTGGTCGCCTACTGGCCGTCGCTTCCCAGACCTTCCGGTCCAGTGCTCTGATGACGGCGGTCGTTCCCACTCACCGCTGCGGGGCAGTCCCGGTCTCGCACCGGGTTCCCTCTTACGACGCCCCACCCAACGAGGTGGGGCGAACCAGCACCACGCGTCATCGTACGGGCCCTACACCGCTTGTCGGACCACCGTGTCCCGACGTACGGGACGAGTCGGGCTGCCGTGTGGAAGCAGATGGGTGTGTTGCCGGTGAGGGTGCCGGTGCCGTGGACGCGTAGAGAATTGTTTGTCCGTTGCCGAGGACGGCGGCCCATCGGTGTGGCGAGGGGCCAGGGCGCTCACCGGGTGGTGGCGGGTGTCGTAGCCGGGGCGGGTGGCGCCGCCGACGAGGAAGACGAGGACGAAGAGGGCACTGCCCGCGATGCCGGCACCGAGCGTCCAGGTCATCCCGGCAACATAGCCGGTAGTGGAAACCCCGACCGGTGCTCAGGTGGCCGGCGGTGGCACGGCCGGGGTCATGATCAAGAACCACCCGGACGCGACGGCCACCGCTGGACGGGCCAGGACATGAGGGATGCTCGTCGCACGAGCACCCACCGAGCACCCAACCGACCACAAGGGACGGATAAGTGAAGGGGCCTGACTGCCATCCCGGCAGGTCAGACCCCTTGTGATCTTGTGCGCCCGAAGGGACTCGAACCCCTAACCTTCTGATCCGTAGTCAGATGCTCTATCCGTTGAGCTACGGGCGCTGGTGCTCGGCCAGTCTACACACCGGCTTTCGCGCGGAGACTCCGGGATTCGAACCCGGGAGGGGCTTTAAGACCCCAACCGCATTAGCAGTGCGGCGCCATAGACCAGACTAGGCGAAGTCTCCCTGGTGGCCTGCAGACCACCGCGCCTGAGAATACAGGCCCCCACCCACCCGGGGCAAAGCGACTATCCCGCCCGCCGTGCCGCGCCCTGCCGCCGTCGACCGCCGGCCGCATCTTTCCCGGTGGGACGCCCGGATCGGGGCTACCCTCCATCGATATGGAGGAGCAGCCGCCCAGCGACCAGCCCCGCCGACCGAGCCGCAGACCCCGAGCCGGTACGCCCGGAAGCCGCCCGCCGGAGGCGAGCTTCACCCCGCCACCGGCGCGGCCCGGGGAACCGGAGCCGACCGAGCCGCAGCGGAAGCCGACGCGCCGGGCGAAGGCGGCCCCGACCGTGCTCTTCCAGCCTCCACAGGATCCCCCGCCCGACGGTACGGCTCCCGTACCGCGCCGCCGGGCGGCCTCGTCGAGCCGCGCGACCACCACCGCACCGCCGCCGACCGAGCCCTCGCCGGGCGGCGAGCAGGTCGAGCCGACACCCAGCCGGAAGCAGGTCGAGCCCACGCCGGCCGGTGAGTCGGCCGGTCCGGTGACGGGACCGGAGCCGACCGCCGGGGCGGAGAGTGAGTCGGA
This sequence comes from Micromonospora fluostatini, assembly GCF_050410825.1. Lineage (NCBI taxonomy): Bacteria > Bacillati > Actinomycetota > Actinomycetes > Micromonosporales > Micromonosporaceae > Micromonospora > Micromonospora fluostatini. Next base: position 5,937,605 of record NZ_CP191251.1, on the reverse strand, counting down.
ACACAGCGGCGGCCCGACCGGCGATGATCCCGTACCGGCCCGCAGCGCCCCCGCGCGCGGCAGGTCGACCTCCGGGTCCACGACGGCGACCGGACGAAGGACCCCGGCCCGCAGGAGCACCGCCGCGAGCCGGGTCACGCCCCCCGGCGAGCAGCCCACCGGGGCCACCGAGGGGAACACACCCACGGAGAAGGCGACCCCGCCCGCCGAGAAGGCGACCGCCCGCACCCGGAAGACACCCACCACCCGGACGGGCGCCACCACCCGGAAGGCGCCCGCCCGCCGGACGGCCACGCCGCCGGAGGCGGTCACCGGGTCCCCGCCGGCCGGTACGGCACCGGTCGGCCCGTCCACCCCACCGGACCTCGAACAGCGTCCCGAAGGCGAACCGCCGAACGTCGCGGAGCGTCCTCCCCACAGACAGCGACCCGAGACCGGGCCGCCGGCTGTCGCGCGGCGACCCCACAACGGACCGGCGGACGTCGCGCAGCGACCCGAGGACGAGCCGCCGGACGTCGCGCAGCGGCCCAGACCAGTAGACGCGCAGCTCCCCGACGGCGAGCCGACGGAAGTGCACCGGCCTGAGAGCGGGCCGGCGAACGGGCGTACCGGGGAAGGTGGCCTGCGGTGGACGGCCGGGCGGCTGCGCGACCGGCCGGAGTTCGCGCCGGAGTTGCTCGCCCTGGCGGCCGTCGAGGTGCGGGGGCCGGCCGCGCGGGCCTGGGTCGACGAGGTGCGGGCGGTGTACCCGCAGGCCGACGCGGCCGGGCTGGCCCGGCTCGCCACCCGGCGCTTCGTGCGGCGGGCCGGCGTGGGTGGGGCGGCGGCCACGACGGCCGGGCTGCTCGCCCCGGCGGTGGAGGTGGCGGCGGTGCTCTGGGCGCAGGCCGACCTGGTGTTGCACCTCGCGGCGGCCTACGGCCGGGACCCGGGTCACCCGGACCGGGCGGTCGAGTTGCTGGTGCTGACCCGGGTGCACGCGGACAGCGACCGGGCGCGGGCGGCGCTGGACGCGGCCACCGAGGCGGTCCGGGACCCGGACGGTGACCCTCGGCCGGCGGCGGGGCCGTGGCCGGCGGCGCTGGGGGCGGCGTGGCGGTTGGCGGGGCCCCTGACCGGCGGAGGTTGGCTGCCGGTCCGGCTCGCCGCGCGCCTGCTGCCGGGCGCTACGGTGCTGGCTGCGGCGGCCGGGGCCGATGCCGCGACGCGACGGCTCGCCGCCCGCGCGGTCGCCGCCTACCGGGCCGGCTGACCCGGTCCGACCCGCCGGGGGCCGCCGGCACCTTTCCGGCCGCGCGCCCCGCGTCGGGCGGACGCACGGGTCGTCACGGCTCGGCAGCGGTCCCACCACCGGGAACAGCGGGCAGGGCAGGGACGGCGGGCAGGGCAGGGACGGCGGGCAGGGCAGGGACGGCGGGACGGATCCGGTCAGCGCGGCGGGAGGGGTCAGAGCCAGTCGAACCATTCGCGGGGCAGCAGCGAGTAGCCGACGAAGGCCACGATGTCGAGCAGCGTGTGCGCCACGACCAGCGGCATCACCCGCCGGGTCCGCAGGAAGAAGTACGTGAAGACGATGCCCATCACCACGTTGCCGACGAACGCCCCGAAACCCTGGTACAGGTGGTAGGTGCCGCGCAGGACGGCGCTGGTCGCGATGATCACGCCGACCCGCCACTGGAGCTGCCGCAGCCGGGTGACCAGGTACCCGACCACGATCACCTCTTCCAGCACGGCGTTCTTCACGGCGGCGAGGATCAGCACCGGCACCGCCCACCAGTAGTCCGGTAGCGCCGCCGGCACCAGGCTGGCGTTGAGGCCGAGGTGCGCCGCCACCCAGAACAGCGCCAGGCCGGGCAGGCCGATCAGCGCCGCCAGCCCGGCGCCCCGGGCCAGGTCCGACCCGGGCCGCCGGCCGTCCAGGCCGAGGGTGCGGATCGCGTCGCCGGGGTCGCGGTTGACCAGGTGTACGGCGAGCAGCACCGGCAGCATCGCGAAGGCGAGACCGAGCAGTTGGTACGTCAGGTCCAGGTACGGCCGGGGTGACGCGGAGGTGTTCAGGGCGGCGGTCTGTCTCGACAGTCCGCCCTCGGCGGTCAGCTTGGCGATGATGGAGACCATCGCGTACACCGCCGACTGACCGAGCGAGAGCCCGAGGACCAGCAACGTTTCGGTGCCGAGGGTCCGTCGGGACGCCTGGCGGGTGAGCTCGACCGTCACCGCACCACTGTGCCCGACGCGGCGGCCCGCCGGCAGGGGCAAGGTCACCAGTGTGAGCCGGTCGCACATTCTGTGCGACCGCTGTGCACGCTCCGTACCCATCCTGTGATGGCCCGATCGCCGTCACCCGAGGGAGCGTGCCAGTGGAGCACTTCGCGCGGCTGCTGAAGGAGAGCTGGACCCTGGTCGAGTCCGACCGGGAACGGCTGAGTGGACACTTCTACGCGCGGCTCTTCCTCCTCGACCCGGAGCTGCGCAAGCTGTTCCCGGCGGAGATGTCCGGGCAGGGTGACCGGCTGCTGGAGGCGATCGTCACCGCGACGCAGACCGTCGACGACCCGGAGAGCTTCGACGAGTACCTGCGCGCGCTGGGCCGGGACCACCGCAAGTACCACGTCGACCCGGAGCACTACGCGACCATGGGCGTCGCCCTGATGGACGCGCTGCGCAGCACCGCCGGTGACGACTGGAACCTGGAGTACGACCAGGCGTGGCGGGACGCGTACGCGGCGATCTCGGCGAAGATGATGGCCGGGGCGCAGGACGACCCGAACCCGCCGTTCTGGCACGGCGAGGTGCTGACCCACGAGCGGGTCGGCCCCGACACGGCGGTGCTGACCTGCCGCGCGTTGCAGTACCCGCTGCCCTGGCGGGCCGGCCAGTACGTCAGCGTCGAGGTGCCCCGGTACCTGCCCCGGGTGTGGCGGACGTACTCGGTGGCGAACGCCCCCAACGAGGACAACGTGCTGGAGTTCCACGTCCGCACGCCGACCGGGGCGGGCTGGCTCTCCGGTGCCCTGGTCCGCCGGGTCCGCCCCGGTGACCTGCTCCGGCTGGCCGCGCCGATGGGGTCGATGACGCTGGACCGGTCCTCCACCCGGGACATCCTGGCCGTGGCGGGCGGGGTGGGGCTGGCCCCGGTCAAGGCGCTGGTCGAGGAGCTGGCCACGTACAACCGGACCCGCTGGGTGCACGTCTTCTACGGGGCGCGCCGCCCGGCGGACCTGTACGCCCTGCCGGCGCTGCGCGAGCTGGTCGAGGCGCACCCGTGGCTGTCGGTGACCCCGGCGTGCAGCGAGGACCCCGACTTCGACGGCGAGCAGGGTGCCATCTCCGACGTGGTCACCCGGTACGGCCCGTGGACCAACCACGACTGTTACGTCTCCGGCTCGGCGCGGATGGTCCGGGCCACCCTGCGGGCGCTCGCCGAGGACGAGGTCCCGCCGTCGCACATCCGGTACGACACCTTCGGCAACCTCTGACGACTTTCCTCCCCCCAATGCCGGGTCGCGTGCCCCTGCCCCCTGGGGCACGCGACCCGGCCCCCGTTCCCGGGGGCGGTCGCGGGTCAGTACCGCCAGGGGTGGCCGGTCTCCCGGTACTCCTCGACCGGCACCAGGGGCACGCCCGGTGCCATCCGGTCGACGTAGAGGCGTCCGTCGAGGTGGTCGACCTCGTGGGCGACCAGCCGGGCCATGCCGAACTCGAACGACGTGATCATCCGGCTGCCGTCCCAGCGGGCGTGCTCGACGTCGAGCCGGAGCGGCCGGGGCACCAGACCCCGGTGGTCGAAGAAGGAGAGGCAGCCCTCGTACTGCTCGTCGGTGTCCGGGGCGGCGTCCACCACGCGGGGGTTGAGCAGGACCACCGGCTCGGCGCTGCGGTCGGGCGGGCGGACCACCGCCGCCGCCCAGCCGAGACCGAGTTGCGGGGCGGCGAGGCCGACGCCCTTGGAGAAGGGATGTAGCTCGTCCAGCTTGGCCAGCGCGGCGGTCAGCCGGTCGACCACGTCCCGGGCGATCGGCTCCTGACCGGGCAGGTCGAACTGGCGGGCCGGCTGCCGCAGCAGGTCGGCGCCGCGCTGCACGATGCCGAACTCGCGCATCCGGTCGCTGGCGCGGACCGGGGTGCCGGTCTCCGTCTCGTCCGGGTCGACGCCGGGCTGGCTGCGGAACCGCCACTGCATCCGGTAGCGGGCGTTGAGCGGCGGTTCCTCGGTCGACCACTCGAAGACCGCCCGGCCGCCCTCGTCGCGCCGGTGCACGGGGGTGCGCAGCGGCCCCTCCTCGGCCGACAGCGAGGTCTCCGCCCCCCAGACCTGCGGGTCCAGCTCGGCCGGCAGGTCCAGCCGGACGGCCAGGTGCCGGGTCGGCAGCCGGACGGCCCGCTGGAACCAGGGGCCCCACTTGTCCCGCCCGACCTGGTAGGCGTACTCGATGGTGGCCCGGTGCCCGGGGTAGAGCGGGAAGCGCCGGTCGCCGTTCTCGAAGAGCAGCCAGATCTCCTTGAACGCGTCCCGGTCGTGCTTGGCCCGCCAGTGCATCGGCTCCTGCTCGCCGCCGTCCTCCCGGACGGCGTGCAACTGCAGCTCGGCGAAGGTCAGCGGGTGCTCACGGTGGTGCCGGTTGGAGCGGCCGGGGTCGGTCGGGTACCGGTCGACGGCCACCCGGGCGAGGTAGCGGGTGACCGGCTCGGTGCCGGCGTTGTACAGCTCCCGGCGGATGACGCACCGGTACCCGTCGTCGGTGTGGGTGAGGGAGGCGATCTCCCGTTCCACGATCAGGCCGGTGCCGGGGGGCAGCCACTGCCCGGGTGGGGGCGGCTCGCGGTGCGCCGGGATGGTCCGGGCGTGCCGCAGCTCGTCGTACTCCCGGTAGCGCTGCCAGATCGCGCCGCTGGCCTCCAGGACGGCCTCCGCCCGGCGGGCGAAGTCCTCGGTGGGGCGGTGCCGGCGTCCCTCGACGTGGCTGACGTACGACGGGTCGAATCCCATCATCGTGGCGAGCTGTTTCTTGGACAGCCCCCGACCCGTGCGGTGCCGGGCGAGCTCGGCCGCGAAGGAGTCGGCGGCCCGGTCGAGTGGGGAGGTCGTCATCAGCTTCCTCGTTGCCGGGTAGTACAAGTCTCACGTTCCGTGCCGGACCCCGCACAGAACTGCCCCGTTGCCGACACTTCCCTTGACAAGCGCACCGAGATGATCTGCGGGTGAAACACCCCACGTTTCCCACGCCGCCCGCCGGGTGGGCGCCACCGGCCGCCACGGCAGCCCCGATCGCGCCCGGTGAACGACTTCCCCACCCCGAGCAAGTGTGGTTAGGCTAGCCTTAGTCGTGGTGATCGACGGTCCGGTCGGGGGTGGGTGCTGATGACAGCGGTGATGCCGAGGCAGCACGCCGCCGCCCCGCTCGCGCCGGTGACCGCCACCCTGCGCGCCATGTTCGGCACCGACGACCTGCCCGGCCTCGCCCCGGGCCTGCTCGTCGCCGACGACCTCGGCTGGAGCCCGGCGAGCACGCTGATCGACGGCAGCCGGCTGCCCGACCTGCTGGCCGACGCCGCCCGCCGCTGGGGCGGCCCCCCGCACGGCAGCGCCGCCGTGGCGTGGAAGGCCTACAGCTACTGGGCGGCGCTGCCGGTGGTGCTGGGCTGGGCCGCCGCCCGCCGGGTGCCGCTGGCCGTGCCGGCCGACGTGCTGGTCGACCTCGGCCCGCAGCGCCCGGTCACCCTCGGCCTGCGCCCGTCGACCACCGTCGCGGTGCTGCCCGGCGACCCACTGGCCCTGCTCGGCCTGCCCCAGGTCCGGATCGTCGACGACGAGGCCGCCCTGCTCCGCCTGCTGCGCGCCACGCTGCTCGACGCCCACCTCGCCCCGCTGGTCACGGCGATCCAGCGGGAGGTCCGCATCGGCACCCGCGCCCTGCTCGGCTCGGTGGCCTCCGGCATCGCGCACGGCATCCTGCGCGCCGCCGACGCGCTGCCCGGCCCCTCGACGCAGACCGTGCAGACCCTGCTCGGCGTCCTCGACCTGGCCGACCTCGTCGACCTGGTGCCCGGCCCGACCGGCGAGCCGACCGTGCAGCGGCGCACCTGCTGCCTGGCCTTCACCCTGCCCAGCCCGAAGCTCTGCCAGGGCTGCTGCATCCGCTCCTGACCGACCCACCCCACCCGGCCGCCCCCGCCGCCGGCACCCTGCCTGACCAGCCGGCCGGTCAGCCGGTCAGCGGGCGCACGTCCCAGAGCCACACCCCACCGGTACGGGTCGGCTCGATGCCGGTCAGCTCGGTCATCCCCCGGCGCAGCGCCTCCTCCTGCCGGTGCGGACCGAGCACCACCACCCCCGCCCGCCAGTACCGCAGGTCCGTCACGGCGGCGGCCCGGTCCCGCCCGGTGACCGCCGGCACCTCCCCGGTGCTGCGGATCGTGTCGAAGAACTCGCTGGTCGGTCGGGGCGTCGCGCCGTACAGCGCGATCGGCCCCTCGGGCGCGTCCGGGCGGGTGTCCGGCCCGAGGAAGTAACCCTGGGCCAGCGGCATGTCCAGACCCGTCCGGGCCGACCAGCGCAGCGGCTCGGCGTACTCGGTGTCCGGCAGCGGCAGGGTGACCAGGCTGCGCCCGCCGGCCAGGTACGGCCGCCACGCCCCGGAGGTGACGAACTCCGGCGTCGGCTCGAACCGGGTGGTCGGCAGCGGGGTGGGCAGCACCGGCACCAGCGCCATCGCCAGGACGAGGCCGGTGACCGCGCGGATCTGCCGCCGCTGCTCCGGATGCTCCCGGGCGAGCAGCCGGACCCGCTCCGCGCCGAGCGCCAGCAGCAGCCCGACCACCGGGACGAGCGCCAGCGACCAGCGGGTGGGCACCACGGAGTGCAGGATCGGCAGGTTCTCCAGGGCCGCCCACGGCGCGGGGATGCCGGTGTCCCGGCCGGCGAAGCGGATCTCCCGGCCCAGCGAGAGCACGGCCAGCAGCCCGCCGAGGACGGCCAGGCCGAGCACGACCGGGCTGCGCCGCATCCACCACACCAGGGCCGCCACCAGGATGACCAGTGGCCAGCCGAAGAAGCCGTTCTCCTCGGTGGGGTTGCGGGCCAGATGGGCGGTGGCCCGGGGGTCCCCGGCGAGCGACTCCCCGGCGAACGAGACGAACGAGGCCAGGTCGGTGGAGTAGCCCCGGATCAGCCGGGACAGCCCCTGGTACGCGCCGGGGCCGAAGAACTGGACGTAGAGCGGGTACGCCAGGAGCACCGCGGAGAGCACGGCGGCGACGGCGAGGCCGGCCAGGAACGGACGGGTACCCCGGCGCAGGTCGGGGCGGCCGAGGGCCAGCGCGGCGACCACCACCCCGAGACCGATCGCGGTCACCAGCAGCACCTCCAGGTTGATGAAGGCCTGCCAGACGATGAGCAGCCCGAGCAGGACGCCGTTGCGCAGCCAGCGGCCCGCCTCGGCCAGCCGCAGGGTCCGCCACACGATCAGCGGTACGACGTACTGGGCGACGATGTTCGGGTGGGCGTTGGCGTGCGACACCATCGCCGGGGCGTACGCGCAGAACGCCGCGCCCAGCCAGGCCGGGCCCCGGCTGCCGATCAGCGCCCGGGAGAGCACGAGGTACCAGGCGGTGGCGGTGAGGATCAGGCCACCGGTGAGGAAGACCAGAAAGGCGGCGCGCGGGCCGGCCACCAGCGTCACCGGGGACAATGGGATCGATACCGACAATACAGACGTATTTGCCACCAGATTGACGCTGTCCGGCACATTCATCCGGTCCGAGCCGAACGGATAGTCGAAAGCGGTCACGACGCGCGCACCGTGCGCCATCATCCATTCGAAGAGCGCTTGGTCGGAGAGGTTGTCCCGGATGTCCTGCCGGGGGTCCAGCCAGAGCCGCAGCGTCACCCAGAAGGCCAGCAGGACGAAGCTGAGCCCGGCGGCGGCGTCCACCCACCACCCGGCCCGGCGCCGCACTCCCTGGCCGGCACCCTGATCACCGGCGCCGACGGACGGACATGGGTCCGAATGAGGAGTAGTCATGGCAATTCGGATCGTAGTGAGGCGAAGGCGGCACCGTGCAGGTTTCGGGGTACTGACGTAATATGTGCCGGGTTCGCTGACCGCCGATCTCGCGCCGCCCCCGACCCGCAATTCGGCCATCCCGGTCCCCCGCTTCCGAACCGGTCGGGGCGGATGTTTCACTCTGTCGGTCCAGGCGCGGGTCCAGTCATACCGTGAGGAATCGACGACGATGGCAGAAATCACTGGGGATCAGCGCATCCAGTCCGAGGTGCTCGAAGGCCTGGCCACCGCGGTCAACCACCGCAGGTGGTTCGTGGAGCTGGCCCTGCCGTACCTCGGCAACGATCCCATCGAGATCGGCAGCGGCCTGGGCGACTACGCCCTGGAGTGGGCGCCCCACGTCCCCCGCTTCACCGCCACCGAGGCGGACCCGGACCGGCTGATCTCCCTCAAGGAACGGCTCGCCGACCAGCCCACCATCGAGGTACGGCAGATGCTGCTGCCGCACTCGGAGGACGGCGACTACAGCGCGGCCGTGTCGTACAACGTCCTGGAGCACATCGACGACCACGTCGGCGCGCTGAGCAGCATGCGGGAGCTCGTCCGCCCCGGCGGTGCCGTGATCATCATCGTGCCGGCGTTCATGTTCGCGATGAGCCCCGCCGACATCGCCACCGGCCACGTCCGCCGGTACACCAAGAAGACCCTGGCCGCCGCGATGACCGAGGCCGGACTGCGGGTCGAGAAGATCCACTACGCGAACGCGCTCGGCCTGATCGGCTACTTCATGGCCACCAAGGTCTTCCGGCTGATGCCGAAGGAGGGCCCCATGGTCAAGGTGTACGACACCCTGGTCCTGCCCGCGACCAAGGCCGCCGAGCAGCTCGTCCTGCCGCCGTTCGGCCAGTCCGTCTTCGCCGTCGCCCGCGTCCCCGGCTGACCCCGCCGCCTGCGGCCCACCCACCCCGCACCGCAGCGCCCGCCGGTCCACCCCGACTGCTCCCAGGTCGCCACGTCCTGGTTGTAGTGGCCTTCTCCACAGGTTGAGGCCACGACAACCAGGACGTCACCGTCTCGACGCGGCACTGACCGCGTCGGGTCAGGCGGTCACCTGGTACGTGGGGCGGATGACCGCCCGCGCCAGGGTGTGGAAGGCCAGGTTGAAGCCCACGTACGCCGGGCTCGCCCCGGGGCCCACGTCGAGCCGCTCCACGTCCACCGCGTGCACCGCGAAGACGTACCGGTGCGGCCGGTCCCCGGCCGGCGGGGCGGCACCGCCGTACCCGGTGTCCCCGTAGTCGTTACGGACGCTGAACGCCCCACCCAGGCCGGCCTCGTCGACCCCGCCCGCCAGCTCGGTCACCGAGACCGGCACGTCGACCAGCACCCAGTGCCAGAACCCGCTGCCCGTCGGCGCGTCCGGGTCGAAGCAGGTGACCACGAAACTCTTCGTCTCGGCCGGGAACCCGGACCAGGACAGGTGCGGCGAGACGTTCCCACCCCCGACGCTGCCGTGCGCGTACGTCGCGTCCATCGGCTCGCCGTTGCGCACGTCGTCGCTGCTCAACGCGAACGACCCCACGGTCGGCAGCAACTCGTACGGGTCCGGGGCGATCGGTCGTTCCAGGGTCATCGGGACGGATCCTTCCGGTGAGCAGATTGTCTGCGCACCTTCATACCCCGCCGGAGCCGGCGAACCGACCACCGCCACCGATCCGGATCCCGCCCCGCCGGGACGCCCGACGCGGCACACACCCGCCTGTCGCTATCGTCCAAGACCCCGAACCACCTGGTCGATAGCCTTCCGGAGGTGGCCGCGACGGGGCTGGAACTCCGGCCGGCGCGCGGTGCCCGACGACGGATACGGAGACTGTGGTGACGCGCGAACTGGTGTGGACCGGGTTCATCTCGCTCGACGGGATCGTGGACTCCCCGGGCGGCACGACCGAAGGACACCCCAACGGCGGCTGGGTGTTCCGCACGCCGTTCGACCCCGACTCCTACTCCCTCAAGGGCGAGGAGCTTCAGGAGACCACCGCGCTGATGTTCGGACGCCGCAGCTACGAGGCCTTCGCCTCGGTGTGGCCGCAGTCCGACGACCACGCCGACTACCGGGACCTCCCCAAGTACGTCGTCTCCACGACCCTCGGCGCGGACGCGCTCGTCGGCGGGTGGGGCGAACAGCAGATCCTGCGCTCGGTGAAGGACGTCGCCGCCCTCAAGGAGACCGACGGCGGCGCGATCTTCATCCACGGCAGCGCCGAACTCGCCCGCGGCCTGGCCGACGCCGACCTCATCGACCGGTACAACCTGCTGGTCTTCCCGGTGCTGCTCGGCGACGGCAAGAGCGTCTTCCCCGGACGGGCGCGCGACGAACAGCGGCTAGCCCTGCGCGAGTCCGCCGCCTACCCCAACGGCGTCCTCAAGGCCGTCTACGACATCGTCCGCTAGCTGCGACAACGCGATCGCACCGCCGAGGCCACCCCGGAGCTGACCGGCGGTACGTCCCACGTACCGCCGCAGCGCCCGCGCCAGGTGCGGCTCGTCGTAGTACCCGAGCAGACCCACCACGACGCCCGACTCCTCACCGGCGGCGAGCAGGTCCGCAGCGGCACGGGCCCGCTCGATCTGTGCGACCGCACCCCGGGTCAGCCCGGTGGCGTGCCGGAACCTCCGCTCCACGGTCCGGGTCGTGCCAGCCGGCAGCCGACCGTCCAGCGCCGCCCGCACCAACGGATCCTGCACCAGGACCCCACCGCGGACGAGCCGCGCCACCAGCGCCTCGGCGTCGTCGTCGACCCGTGGCGTCTGCCACCGCTCGCCGTCGAGCCAGAACCGCCCCGCCGTCGTGTCGGGCAACTCGAACCCCGAGTTCAGGAACGTCGACGTGGGCGCCTTCCGCAACACGGTGCCGACCGCGAACTGGATGCCGAAGAAGCGAGCATCCCCGGGTACGGGTGCCGCCCTCGCGCGCTCCTCCGGACCCGTGACGGTCGCGTACGGTCTCCCCTCGCACTCCCAGAACACGAGCCCCCAGGTCTCGCTCGCGATCGAGGTCATCTGGGACACCCCGGCGCTGCGGCTGGCCCACACCGAGGAGATCCACGGCGACTCCGAGGAACGCGACGCGATCACCAGCCCCACACCGGCAACCGTACGACCTACCGTTCGCCGTAGTGGTACCGGCAGGCGACGATCTCGACGTCCTCCTTGGTGATCCGGTACACCAGCCGGTGTTCCCGATCGATCCGGCGGGACCAGAAGCCGGACAGCTCTCCCCGCAGGGGCTCCGGCTTGCCGATGCCCTCGTATCCGTTGCGCATCACGTCCGCGATGAGATCGTTGATGCGCTTGACCAGCTTCCGGTCCGTGTGACTGAGGTACTGGCTCCACGCCGTCGCGGTGAAGACCAGCCTCACGCGACGTCCCGCACAGCAGCCGGATCGGTCAGCTCGCGCTCGGCCGCGTCGCCCTGCTCAAGCTCCGCGATCGATCGACGGAGGGCGGCGGCGTTGCTCGGGCTCCGCAGGAGGTACTCGGTCTCCTTCATCGACTCGTACTCGGCCAGCGACACGATCACCACCGGCTCGTGCCCCGACCGGGTCACCACCACCTCCTCTGCGTCGTTGATGACGCTGTCGAGCTCGGCGGCCAGGTTCTGTCGAAGCTGGGTGAAGTTCACGGTCCGCACAACCACCTCCAGGGCAAGTACAGAAAATTGTACCTGAGGTATGCGGGTGGATGGCCCGCACGGACCATGACGTTCGCCCCAGCCGCCTACCGGTGCCGCAACCGCACCGAGCACGGGTTCAAGCAGCGCGAAGACTGGTGGGGACGCGCCACAGGACACGAACTCCCGGCCCTCTTCCGCGCCATCCCACGACGCTGTCAGCCCTGGTTTCCGCACGCTATTCGCGACCTGATCGGGGCCACCACACCGGCCGTAGTGCAGTTCGCACCGCTTCCGCAAAGGCTCTGCGACGCACACCCGCTGGATGTGCATCCCGACCTGTCGGGCACGTGCAGTCAGCCTCAGCATGAGGCGTGAAGCACGGAGAAGCAGGGTCACGCCGACACGGATACCGGTGAGACCAGCAGGGCGAGTTCAGCGGAAAGCGCACATCGGCAAACAACCCCCCGACCGATGTTCGCGCTGGTCACAGGGCATTCCTGCCATTTGGAAGCGGAGGGTGTGGGATTCGAACCCACGAAGACATCGCTGCCTTACCGGTTTTCAAGACCAGCGCCATCGGCCACTAGGCGAACCCTCCCGAGCCACGCCCCTACGGGCACGGCCGCTGTCCAGTCTGCCAGAAGTCGTCCTAGGGGGCTGCCGCCGCACCCACCACTGGGACGGTGGAGCCGTGATACCCGGAACGTGTCGATCGCGCAGGACCCCGTCAGGCCGTGAACGTGTAGTCGAGAAGGTAGGCGCTGCCGTCGAGGATCATGCGGTTGACCTCGACGCACCGTGCCGAGTCGTCGAAAGCGTGGCGCGTGACCTCGACGACCAGGGCGCCCTCGGGAAGCGCGAGCCGGTCCGTTTCGTCTGGCAGCGGCATCCGGGCCCGGAGGTACTCCGTGAAGGCCGCCGGACCATGCCCGCTCTCGGCGAGCCGGGCGTAGATCCCTCCCGGCCCGGCGTCCGGACGCATGATGGCCGTACCCCTGGCCAGGTCCACCGGTAGGTAGGAGGTGGCGAGTTGCACGGCCCGACCGTCGACCAGGAAGCGCCGAGAGCGATAGACCACCGGGCTGCCAGGGCTCAGCCCCAGAGGGCCGGCGACCCACTCGACGGCCTCCGTCTCGCCGGTCACCACGTCCACCGCTCGCGGCCGGTCGGCGGTGTCCGCTTGTTGGATGGCCTCGCCCCGGCCCCACTGCTCCCGGGCGAGCCGGCCTGGTGAGCTACGGCGGATCGGGCGGAACTGCCGCGCGAACGTGCCTCGACCATCGTGGGTCACTTCTGCACCCCTCCGACTCCGCCCGAAGGCCACCCGCCGGTCCACCGCCGCGTCCAACAATCGACCTCCCGATCGCTGGCCGCCCGAGGGGCGCTCAGCGACAGTCGACGTCGATGACGACCACTGTGACATTGTCCGGGCCGCCGTGTTCGAGGGCCAGGGCGACCAGTTGGTCGACGGCGTCCTGGGGTGTGCCCGCTGAGCTGAGCGCATCGTGCAGGAGGCGGTGCGGCACGTAGGAACTCAGCCCATCGGAGCAGAGCAGGAGCCGATCCTCCGGGCGCAACGTCAGTGGGGTGATGTCGGGCGACCGGCCGTCCACCCGTCCGTCAAGGAAGCGGGCCAGCTTCTCGGGCAGGTGGGGCACGTCGGCCGAGTCGGCGACCAGGTGCCGATAGACGTGGTCTTCGGTGATCTGGGAGGTCTCGCCGTCGCCCGCGCGGCCTCGCAGCAGGTACGCGCGGGAGTCCCCGACATTCGCCAGCGCCGCCGACGTACCAGCGTGAAGAAGCGCGGCCAGGGTGGTGCCCATGCCGGCCAGGTCCGGCTCGGCCTCGACCCGCTGGCGTAGCGCGGTGTTCGCCGCGCTGATCGCCGCGCCCAGCGTGGTTGTCAGCGCCGCTGGCTCGACCAGCCGGTCATACTGCTTCACCGTCTCGATCACCGTCGTGCTGGCCACATCTCCGGCCACGTGCCCACCGAGCCCGTCGGCAACGGCCAGCAGGTTTTGTCCGAGGTGGAACGCGTCCTCGTTGCGTCGCCGAACGAGTCCCAGGTGGGAGCCGCCCGCAGCGTCGACGCGAAGCGTCATGGTCATGATCCACCTGCCTCGTCCTGGTTGGAGGAGTCTTCGACGTCGTCGGGCCAGGGATCGCGGGCCGACTCGTGCCGGTGCAGAACGTGGATCGTCTCCACCCGGTCGCTGGCGACGATGTACTCGGTCACCTCGACCGGCTTGCCGTCGTCGCCCGAGGTACCGACCCGGACGATCTCCAGGACCGGCAGGTTGGTCGGGATCTCCAGCAGAGCGGCTTCCTCCTTGCTGGGCATCCGAGCGCGGTGGATCTCCATCCAACTGAGCGGCCAGTGGCCGGCCTTCTCCAGCCGGTACAGCCAGTCGCCGGGCCCCGGTGCCTGCTCGGAGACGCCGGGGATGTCGGCGACGCGGGGGTGGATCCAGGAGACGTTGATCTGGAACGGCGGCTCCGACTCGGGCCCGGTCACCCGGAACCGGCGCAGGACCGCCGTGCCCGGCGGTACCCCGAGCAGACGCGCGATCCGCGGATCGTCCAGTGACTCGACCGAGGCAACCGGCGGGATGTGGTGCTTCCAGACCTCCGTGCTGGAGGCGGAGGGGAAGGAGTAGCCCGGCGCGACATGGTTGCGCTTCACCAGGTTCCCGCGCGGCCGGCGCGGCCCGCGCGTCCAAGGTCGTCCGGAGTCATTCACCGCTTCGATTCCCCGATCGGGTCAGGCCGACTCAGTCTCAGTAAGCACCCAATCGACGTACGCGGGGTTGCCGGCGATCACCGGAAGCGCGATCACGCAGGGCACGTCGTACGGATGCTCGTCGTTGGCCCGCTGCACGATGCGCGGAACGAGACTCACCCGCGTGTGCAGGGCGACACGGGCCTCTTGGTCGTCTTGGACAGCGCCGTCCCAGCGGTAGACCGACCGGATGGCGGCGATGTTCTGCCCGCAGGCGGCGAGCCGGTCGTCGACGAGCCGGCGGGTGAACTCCACGAGCCACTCTGCGCTGTCGGCCGTGATCACGACCTCGCAGATCTCAGTGCCCATGCTCTCGGCTCCCCTCACTCTTGAGCCTGTTGACGATGCTCAGCACCTCGTCTTCGGTCTTGGCGATGGCACCCCATCCGCTGACGATCGGCCCGTCGTAGCTCAAGCCGACCCAGCGCCCGCTCATCTGCTGACCGTGCTGGTGGAGTGCGAAGTAGAGAGTCCCCTTCGACCGGACGGCAGCCTCATCGGCCACGTACCAGCCCATCAACACCTCGTTGTCCCACAGCCGCAGCTCACCACGCCACAGGTAGCCGCCCTCTTCGAACTTCTGGGTACCCCGCGTCACGGCGACCACGTCGAGGTCGTCGCCCTTCTGCCGCATCCGGATTTTGTGCGGGTTCAGGATCTCCTGCCCCTTGTTCCAGGTCTGCCAGCAGGCCCACCACTCGCCAGTCAGGTCGACCCGGTGCACGTCCTCGCCGGCCAATTCGTCAACGGTGATCTCCAAGGCGCGTGCGATCGACCGGGCCACGGAAAGCGTGGGCTGGGTGTCGCCAGCTTCGTACCGCCTGATCTGCCGCTTGTCCACGCCGACCCGGGCGGCCAACTCCGCTTGCGACAGACCCAACGCGGTTCGGCGTTGGCGCATGATCTCGGACATCTCCACGCCTCCCATCTTCCGGGGACACCCCTGTCCGCACAACGGCACGCTCCCCTCGAAGGGGCAATGAAGTCCTTGACAGGGGACTTTTGAGTCCCCAAACTACAGGACATATAAGCCCCTAAACAAGGGACACGAAAGTCCTTCCCTGTTGCGCCGCCCACCATCTGCTGATCGGGAAGGTGCACAGGTAGCCGGTCGCAACAGTGCGAGGAGGACCTATGCGTCGCGTGTCGTACGACGAGTACGTACTTCGGGTTGCGCTCACGCTGGCGCAGCGGCATCGGTCGGTCTGGTCCTGGCGACGGTGGCGGCGGGTCTGCCGCTGCGGGGCCGAGCTGCCCTGCCGGCAACGACACAAACTTCCGCTCAACCGGGGGCACTGGCCCGAGCCGGAGCAGACGCCCCGCAATCAGCGACCCCAGAGCCTCGGTGAGCAGATCCAGGCCGCCGAGCACAACGCTGCTCGGGCCCGGATCCTGGCGCAGGCGCAGGCCGAGCGCATCCCGGTCGAGGAGATCACCCGGGCGGCACCGGAGCGGCGGTGGCGGCGTGGCCAACGGTGACCGGCGCAACCAGCGGGAGTTGCCGATCGGGCGGCGGGTGGCGCAGTGGCGGGTTCGGCGGCACATGACCCAGCAGATGCTGGCCGACCGGCTCGGCAAGTCGAAGAGCTGGGTGGACAAGGTCGAGCGGGGCGTGCGTACCCTCGATCGGGTTTCGGTGTTGCACGAGCTGGCCGAGGTGTTGCGGATCGCCCCGGCGGCGTTGCTCGACCCGGCTGCCCGGCCGGCGGTCGGGGTCGCGGCGGTCGACGGCATCGAAGGGGTACGCGCCGCGCTCGCCGTCCCCGACCTCGCCCGGAACGGGCGGCCGGTGGTCTCGACGCAGGCGCGGGCCCGGCAGCTCGAACACGCCTGGCTGACCTACCAGCACGCCGGATACCCACAGTTGCTGCGGCTCCTGCCGGGCCTGCTCACCACCACCGACCCCGGGCAGGACGACGGGACAGGGCTGCTGGTGCAGGTGTACCGGCTCACCGCGCAGGTGCTGGTCAAGCTCGGCGAGGCCGAGTTGGGCTGGCTCGCCGCCGACCGGGCGGTCACCACCGCCGCCGGTGATCCGCTGCTGGCGGCGGCCGGCACGGTACCGCTCGCCCAGGCGCTGCGCGCCCTGGACCGGCCCCGGTTGGCCCACGCGGCGGCGCTGGCCGCCGCCCGCTGCGTCGCCCCCGAGGTGCCCGCCCCGTCGCCGGCCCGATCGTCGCAGGCCCGATCGTTGTACGGGACGCTGCTGGTCGAGGCGGCGCTCGCCGCCGCCGACCGGCCCGACCGGGCCGGCGCGGCCGACCTGCTGCACCGGGCCGCCGGGGCCGCCGAGGTGACCGGCGACGGGCGCGACCACGGGTGGACCGGCTTCGGGCCGGCCGCCGTCGACCTCGCCCGAGCCACGGCCGCCGCACTCCTCGGCGACACCGACGACGCCCTCGACCGGTACGAGCGGGCGAGTGCCCGGGACGGGTGGCGGCGGCTGCCCGCCGAGCATCGGGCCGCGTACCTGCTCGACGTGGCCCGGGGGTGCCTGCGCACCGGCGACCTGCTCGCCGCCGGCCGGCTCCTGCTCGACGCGGAACGGACCGCCCCGACCGAGATCCGCACCCGGCCCGTCGCCCGGGACCTGGTCACCGATCTCGTCCGCGCCGGCAGCGCGTCGACCGCCCTGATCCGGCTGGCCGCCGACCTCGAAGCGACCTGACGCCGCCCGGATCACGGGTGGACGGCGGACCGGATCGGGCCGGCGCGGAGCCGGGGCAGCACACTAATCTCATCCAGTGCTCACGATGCCTGAACCCGTCTCGGCGTGGCGTCGCCGAGCAGCGACCGCCGCCGTCGTCGCCGCCGTGATCAGTTGCGTCGGCTTCCCGGTCAGGCAGGCGGCGATACGGGCCTTCGACGAGATGCGCGGCGAACCGACGTCGACCGCTGCGGCCGAGGCGTACCTGCGAGCCGTGTTCGAGTCCGGCGACAGCTCCGCGATCAGTCGTTGCCTGTGCAGCGAGGACCTGGACGCCCGGTTCCGGGAAGCCCGGGAGCTGCGCCGGCAGATCGAGCCGTATGCGGTCTTCGGCGTCCGGGTCGAGTCCTCCGGCTGGCGGACGGTCGGCTCGGACGGCACGGTCGCCGCGATGGTGGACCTGCACTTCACCCGCATCGACCCGACGACGGGCGCCGTCACCACCACCTCGGGTACGGCGCACGAGTGGCGGTTCCACACCAGGGAGGAGCGGGGCCTGCGCGGCGGCTGGAAGGTCTGCCGCATCGACGCCCCGCCCCTGTGCGACACCTATCTCCGCTGCTGACCGGCGGCCGGGCGCGGCGCGGGAGAGCCGTCCCAGCAGTAGACCTTGGAAGATTTTGGCCCCCAGAGGGGCCACCCGATTCCAAGGTCTCCCAGTGGGGGTCTCGGAGGTGGCAGCGTTGGAAGAGAGGACAGGCGGCGAATCGGGTAAGACTGGGCCATGCACGCGATCACGATCCCGGAGCCCGGTGGACCGGAGGCACTCGTCTGGGCCGAGGTGCCCGACCCCGAGCCCGGTCCGGACGAGGTGGTCGTGGCCGTGCGCGCCAGCGCGGTCAACCGGGCCGACCTGCTGCAACGGCAGGGGCACTACCCTCCGCCGAAGGGCGCCCCGGCGTACCCCGGGTTGGAGTGCTCCGGGGTCGTCACCGCGACCGGCTCGCGGGTGTCCGACTGGCGGGTCGGCCAGGAGGTCTGCGCGCTGCTGGCCGGCGGCGGGTACGCGCAGCGGGTGGCCGTGCCGGCCGGGCAGCTCCTGCCGGTGCCGGCCGGGGTGGACCCGGTCGACGCGGCGGCCCTGCCCGAGGTGGCCTGCACCGTCTGGTCGAACGTGGTGCACCTGGCGAAACTGACGCGGGGCGAGACGTTGCTGGTGCACGGCGGCGGCAGCGGGATCGGCACCTTCGCCGTCCAGCTCGGTACGGCGCTCGGGGCGACCGTGGTGGCGACCGCCCGCCCGGCCAAGCACGACCGGCTGCGGGCGCTGGGCGCGGCGCACCTGGTCGACTACCGGGAGCAGGACTTCGTCGAGGAGGTACGCCGGGTCACCGACGGCCGGGGCGCGGACGTGATCCTGGACATCATGGGCGCGTCCTACCTGGGGCGTAACGTCGACGCGCTCGCCACCGGCGGCCGGCTGGTGATCATCGGTATGCAGGGCGGGCGTCGGGGTGAGCTGGACATCGCCGCCCTGTTGGCGAAGCGGGCGTCGATCGCCGCCACGGCGCTGCGGTCCCGGCCGGTTGACGAGAAGGCCGCCATCGTCCGGGGCGTCCGGGAGCAGGTCTGGCCGCTGATCGAGTCGGGCGCGGTCCGGCCGGTGGTGGACCGGCGGATGCCGATGACCCGGGCGGCCGACGCGCACCGCCTGGTCGAGTCGAACGAACACGTCGGCAAGGTCCTGCTGACCGTCGACCAGTCGCCCGGCTAATGGGACGCCCTCCGCCCGGCCGGGCACGGGTCAGTCGGTGGGGCGGGCGCGCATGAGCTGGGCGCCGGGGCCCTCGGCGGCGAGGGTGTCGTCGGGGTTGTAGAGCGTGCAGCGTTGCAGCGACAGGCAGCCGCAGCCGATGCAGCCGGTCAGGTCGTCACGGAGCCGGCTCATCATGTCGATCTTCTGATTGAGCCGGTCCCGCCACCTGCTGGAGAGGGCGGCCCAGTCCGCCGGGCTCGGGGTCCGCGAGGCGGGCAGGGAGTCGAGCGCCTCCCGGATCTCCTCCAACGAGACCCCGACCTGCTGGGAGATCCGGATGAACGCCACCCGCCGCAGCTCGGCGCGGGCGTACCGGCGCTGGTTGCCGCCGGTACGGTCGGCCCGGATGAGGCCAAGCCGCTCGTAGTAGCGCAGCGCCGAGGGCGCGACCCCGCTGCGGGCGGCGAGCTGACCGATCGTCAGTGACTCGTGCATCTCTCGCCTTGAGTTGAAGTGGACTTCAACTTGCAGACTAGTCGCATGACCATGATGACCGCCAGTACCGGAGCCCTCACCGTGGGGTCCCCCGGCACGCCAGCCGCCGACGCCCCACCGGCCCGCGCCCGACTGCCGGAACCGGTCGCCCCACTGTTCGAGCGGATCCGCGCGGGCCGCGACCTGGGCGCCAACACGTACTCCACGATCGACGTCCTCTGGGTGCTCTACGACCGGATCCTGCGGATCACCCCGGCGACCGTGGACGACCCCGACCGGGACCGGTTCCTGCTCTCCAAGGGACACGCCGTCGCCGGCTACTACGCGGTGCTCGCCGCCACGGGTCTCGTCCCCGCCGAGTGGCTGGACGACCCGACGAGCGCGACCAGCCGGCTCGGCGGCCACCCCGACCGGACCCTGGTCCCCGGCGTCGAGATCGGCTCCGGCTCGCTCGGCCACGGCCTCGGCCTGGGCGTCGGCACCGCGCTGGGCCTGCGCGCCCAGGGCCTGCTCACCCCCCGGGTGTACGTGCTGCTCGGCGACGCCGAACTCGACGAGGGCTCCAACCACGAGGCGATCGCGTACGCCGGGGCGACCGGGCTGGACACCCTCACCGCCGTCGTGATCGACAACGGCTCGGCCACCCACGGCTGGCCGGGCGGCATCGCGGCCCGGTTCACCGCCAACGGCTGGACCGCCGCCACCGTCGACGGCCACGACCACGACGCCCTGCACACCGCCCTGACCGAGCGGACCGGGCACCGACCGCACGTCGTCGTCGCGGTCGTCGACCAGGAGGGGTGACCATGCCGTCGACGCTGGAAGCCGGCCAGCCCCAGACCACGCCCGCGTCGCCCGGTGACGGGCCCATGCGCGCCGCGTTCGTCGCGGAACTGACCGCCCTGCTCGCCGAGGACCCCCGTACCGCCCTGGTGCTGGCGGACATCTCGGCGGACTCCTTCGCCCCGGCCGCCCAGCGGCACCCCGACCGGGTGCTCAACGTCGGGATCCGGGAACAGTTGATGCTCGGCGTGGCCGGCGGGCTCGCCCTGACCGGGCTCCGGCCGGTGGTGCACAGCTACGCGCCGTTCCTCGTGGAACGGGCGTACGAGCAGATCAAGCTGGACCTCGACCACCAGGGGGTCGGCGCGGTGCTGGTCAGCATCGGCGCCTCGTACGACCGGCCGGAGGCCGGCCGGACCCACCTCTCCCCGGCCGACGTCGCCCTGATCGACACCCTCGGCGGCTGGACCGTGCACGTGCCGGGCCACCCCGACGAGGTACCCGCCCTGCTGCGCGCCACCGTCGCCGGGGACGCCCCGGCGTACCTGCGGTTGTCGATCCTGACCAACGACCGGCCGCGCGGCAACGACGGGTCGCTCCAGGTGGTCCGGGACGCGGGGCCGGGCGCACCGCTGCTGGTGGCGGTCGGGCCGCTGCTGGTGGCGGCGCTGGCCGCGGTGGAGCAGTTGCCGGTGACGGTGGCCTGGACGCACCGGCCCCGGCCGTTCGACGTGGCCGGGCTACGGGCCCTGGCGGGCACCGAGGTCATCCTGGTCGAGCCCTACCTGGCCGGCACGTCCAGCCGGGTCGTCGGGGCGGCGCTCGCCGACCGGCCACACCGGTTGCTCGCGCTCGGGGTCGGCCGGGATGATCTACGCCGGTACGGCACGGCCGAGGACCACAGCCGGTGGCACGGCCTCGACGCGGCCGGCCTGCGCCGGTCGGTGACGGCCTTCCTGGCCCCCTGGGCGACGCGGAGCAGGTAAGTGGGGACAGCGTCGGGTCAGCGGGCCTGCTTGCGGCGGGTCCGCTCCCGGCCGAGGATCCAGATCGCCTCGACGCCGTCCTTCCAGGTGATCTTCTTGCCCTCCTCGCGGCCCCGGGCCCGGTAGCTGATCGGCACCTCGTACGGGCGGATCCGCTGGCGGAGCAGCTTGCCGGTCACCTCGGCCTCCATGCCGAAGCCACGCGAGCGGATGTCCAGCGAGCGGTACAGGGCGACCGGCATCAGCTTGAAGCAGGTCTCCAGGTCGCCGATGTAGGAGTTGAAGAGGATGTTCGCCGCCATCGTGACGCCCTTGTTGCCCATCACGTACCAGAAGCTGTAGGCGCTGTGGCTGCCGAAGGTGCGGTTGCCGTAGACCACCGTGGCCCGCCCGTCGAGCACCGGGTCGAGCAGCTTCGGGATGTCCTGCGGGTCGTACTCCAGGTCCGCGTCGAGGATGACCATGTACTCGCCGTCGGCGTTGTCCACCGCCGTCCGGATCGCCGCCCCCTTGCCCCGGTTACGCGGGTGCGTGATCACCCGGAGCCGGGCGTCGTCCGCCCGCCCGAGAACCTCGCCGGTGCCGTCCCGGCTGCCGTCGTCGACCACGAGCAGCTCGATTTCACACGGGTAGTCCACCGCCAACGCCTGCTTGAGGGCGTCGGCTATGCGGTCCTCCTCGTTGTAGACCGGCATGAGGATCGAGAGCTTCACGGGAATCTCCACGGTGGCGACAGTAAATCGGACCTAGCCTAGCGTGGTATATGGGCGGGAAGTGGCGGCCGTCGCCGACGGTCGGCGCGGCGCGCGGGGCCGGATGGTGTTTACTTCCCGCCATGTCCGCCGGCTCCCTGCTCGTCGTCCTGCCGGTCGCCACGGTGGCCGCCCTGACCTACGCCTTCCGCTCCCTCGACGTGCCGGTGGTGGCCCCGCTCCGGCTCGCGCTGGTCCGGGCGGCGCTGGCCACGGGCGCGTTCGCCGTCCTCGTGGTGGAGCTGCTCGGAGCGGTCGGCGGGCTCACCCGACCGGCGTTCGCCCTGGCCTGGCTGCTCGCCCTCACCGCCGCCGCCGGCGCGGCCTGGTGGCGGCACCGCCGGGACCACGCGACCCCCGCCGGGGCCCCGCCCGGCGACGCGCCGCCGGGTCTGCGGCACCGGCTGCGGACCCACTGGGGTACGGCGAGCCGGGGCGAGCGGCTGCTGACCGGCACGGTCGGCGGGCTGCTCCTGGTCGAACTGGTCGTCGCCCTGCTCGCCGAGCCGAACAACTTCGACTCGCAGACCTACCACCTGCCCAAGGTGGAACACTGGGTGCAGCAGCAGGACCTGGAGTTCTGGCCCACCGCGATCCACCGGCAGGTCACCATCCCGCCCGGCGCCGAGTACCTGCTGCTGCACCTGCGGCTCTTCACCGGCTCCGACGGGCTGCACAACCTCGTCCAGTGGGCGGCCGGGGTGCTCGCCGTCCTGGTGGTCGCCCGGATCGCCGCGCAGTTGGGCGGCGGGCGGCGGGCCCAGGCGCTCGCCGCGTTCCTGCTGGCCACCACGCCGATGGTGACCCTCCAGGCGACCAGCACCCAGACCGACCTGATGGTCGCCGCCTGGGTCGCCTGCGTCGCCACCCTCGCCCTGGACGGGCTGCGCCGCCGCAGCGGCCCCGCCACGATCCTGGCGCTGGGCGCGGCCACCGGCCTGACGGCGATCACCAAGACCAGCGGCCTGATCGGTGCCGGCCCGTTGCTGGTGCTCTGGGGCCTGGCCCAACTCCGCCTCGCGTACGCCCCTGTCACCGCACCCGCCGCCACCGGCCCGGCCGCCGAGGCCGTCACCGCCGGGGCACCCGGCGCGACCGCCACCCTCGTCGGCACCGGCCCCGCCACCGGCCCTGGCGCTGGAACTGGGGTGGGGACCGCGACCCGGGCCGGGGGCGGGACCGCCGACGGTGGGGGCGCCGGCCCCCGGCGCACGGGACGGAGCGGGCCCGGCCGGGGTCGGCAGGTCGCGGGCACCGTCTTCGGGTCGGTGGCGATCCTGCTGGTCGCCGCGCTGGTGGTCGGCCCGTTCCTGGTCCGGGTCACCGCCGAGTTCGGGCACCCGCTCGGCCCGCCCCGGCTGCGCGAGTCCATCCCGATGGAACGGCACGACCCGCCGTCGATCCTGGTCAACGCGCTCCGGATCGGACACACCGCGCTGGACACCCCGCTGGAGCCGCTGCGCAGGGCCGCCGCGTCGGCGATCATCGCCGGGGCGGAGGCGATCGGCGTCGACCCGCAGGACCGGGACATCACCTTCGGCCGGGAGATGTTCCCCGAGCCGTCCTGGTACCCGGACGAGGACCGGGTGGCGTTCCCGCTGGCCGGCACCCTGATCCTGATCGCCCTGGTGGTCGCGCTGGCCCGCCCGGCCCGGATCCTGCCGACCGCCCCCGCGCCGGTACGGGCGTACGCGGCGGCGCTGGCGGTCACCGTCCTGCTGCACACCTCGATGATCAAGTGGCAGCCGTGGGGGAACCGCCTGCTGGTGTACGCCCTGACGATCGCCGTACCGCTGGCCGCGCTCTGGGTCGACGCGGTGCTGCGCCGCCGGCCGCGCGACGGCCGGCGACCGGTGGCGGCCGGGCTGGTGGTCACCGTCCTGGCCACCTCGGCCCTGGCCGGGGTGCTCGCCGTGTCGTACGGCTTCCCCCGCCGGCTGGTCGGCGCGGGCTCGGTCTTCACCACCTCGGACTGGGACACCCGGTTCCTGCGCCGCCCGCAGTGGACCGAGGAGTTCCGTTGGGCGGCGGAGGCGGTCCGGGCCACCGACGCCCGCCGGGTCGGCCTGGTGCAGCAGAACGACAACTGGGAGTACCCCTGGTGGCTGCTGCTGCGCGACACCGACGGCACCCCGCCCGAGCTGGTGGCGTTGCAGTCGGTGCTGCCGGACCGGCCGCCGGCCGACCCGTCCTCGGTGGACGCGATCGTCTGCACGGGCAGCCGGCGGGTCTGCACCGGCCTGGTGCCGGAGGGCTGGCGACTGGAGTTCCGGGACTACGTCGGCTACGCCCTGCCACCCACCTCCTGACCCCGGAGCCGGTCCAGCCACTCGATGCCGAGTCGGTGGCCGTCGGGGAACTGGTCGTCACGATCCCAGCGCCACGCTGTGATCATCGCCAGCATGAGGGTCCGGCAGTCCCGGAGCAGTCGGTGGTCGACGTTCGGGTAGTGCTCTCCGACCTCGTCGGGCGCGTGGGCCAGGTCGAACTCGACCGGCCCCCGGCAGCACGTCTCGAAGTCGATGAAGAGCGGGCCGGTCCGGGTCAGGAGCAGGTTGCCCGGGTGGGGTTCACCGTGCAGGAGCTGCTCGGGACGACCGCTCCCGCTGACCGCTCGTCGCAGGCGGTCCAACGTGCCGGCGAGGAAGGCCCGGTCCGGGTCAGCCAGATCCGGCGTCCGGGCATGGTCGGCCACGAGCGCCTGCGCCTCGGAGACCCGGTCCGTGACATGCGGGGTGGGCAGGTCGACCGTACGCATCCCGGCGTGCAGACGTGCGAGCGCGTCGACGTACTCGGCGTTCGAGAACGGTCGGGTGGTCACCGGTTCGTAGTAGGTCCAGAAGGTGACCACGTGGTCGCCCCGGACGAACACCTGGGGGGATTCCAGCGCGGCCACCGGGCTCCCGACCTCGGCCAACCGCCGGGCGACATCCACTTCGAGCTGGGCGCACCGGTGCGCGGCCGGCGACACCCGGGCGAGCACGTCGCAGGGCCGCAGAAGCAGGGTGAGCGTGTTCGAGTTCTGCAGGACGGCGGCGTCGTGGGCGGTCAGCCCCAGCCGTGAGGCGCCCGACATGGCTGCCCGGGTAGCCCGCTGAGCTTCATCTGCCCGCACCGGAGCACCGTAGTCCAGTGTTCGCGGCGCAGTGAGAAGGGTTCCCCTCTCTACCGTAGGCGTTAACAGGGGGCCCTTCCTTACCTCCCGGCGGGGAGGTGAACGGTGAAGGCGGCGCCGCCTTCGGGGGCGTGGCCGGCGGTGAGGTCGCCGCCGAGCCGGCGGACCAGGCCGGCGGCGAGGGCCAGGCCGAGGCCGCTGCCCACCTTCCGCACCCCCCGGTACCGCTGGTGCAGCGCGCCGCGTTCGAAGGCCACCGTCAGGTCGTCGTCGGTGAGGCCGGGCCCACCGTCGCGGACCTCGACGATCCCGCCGCCGGCCGGGTCGGGGCCGGCCGGGCGGACCGCGACCACCACCGGCGCTCCCGGCGGGACCACCCGCAGGGCGTTCTCCAGCAGGCCGTCGACCACCTGCCGGATCCGTCCCGGGTCGGTGTACGCCGGCACCTCCCGCGCCGGGACCTCCACCCGCAACGGCACCCCGACCGCCGCGTACCGGTCGGCCCAGTTCCGTCCGATGTCACCGACGAGGCGGGCCAGGTCGACCGGCACCGGGTCCAGCGGGAAGTCGACCGCCTCCAGCCGGGCCAGGGCGAGCAGGTCGCGGACCAGCCGGTCGAGGTGTTCGGCCTCGGCCCGGATGGTCCGCCCGGTCGCCGGGGCCCCGGCCGGGTCGATCACCCCGTCGGCGAGGGCCTCGGCGTAGCCCCGGATCGCGGTCAGCGGGGTCCGCAGTTCGTGCGACACGGAGAGCAGGAACTCCCGCTGCCGGCCCTCGCTGGTGGCCAGCGCGGCGGCCAGCCCGTTGAGCGCGTACGCCAGGTCGGCGACCTCGTCGGGCGGCTCGACCGGCAGCCGTACGCCCCGGTCCCCGGCCCGCAGCCGGTTCGCGGCGGTGGCCGCGTCCCGGATCGGCCGGGCCAGCCGGCGGGCGAGCAGCAGGCCGGCGGCCACCCCGGCGGCGAGCCCCGCCAGCAGCGGCAGCCAGAGTCCACCCACCACCCGCCGCCACACCCCGGGGCTGGTCGGCCGGGTCAGCACGACGGCGTACCCGCCCGGCAGCGCGCGCCCCTCCACGAAGGACCGCCGCCCGTCGACCAGCCGCCGGCCGGAGACGTCCCGCCCGGCGGCGAGCCGGTTGACGACCTGTTTGGGCAGCCCCGGCCGGTCGACGCGTCCGTCGCGGACCAGGTGGACGGTGACGTCCTGCTCGGCCAACTGCCGGATCAGCCCCTCCCCGGCGGCGTCCCCGCTCCGGCCGGGTCCGACCGGCAGCACCTCCACCGCGATCCGGGCCTGCGCGGCGAGCGCCTGCTGGTCGCGCCGTTCCGCGCCGCGCACCGCCAGCGGGACCGCGAGCAGGGCGGTGACCAGCACCGACACCATGGCCACCGCGCAGGTGACGAGGATCGCGCGGGCGGTCAGCGTCCGGGCGTACCCGCCGGCCGGCCGGGACGGTGCCGGGCCGGGCGGTGGCGGCCGGCGGGGGCGGGGCGGGGCGGCCGGTTCAGCCATCGGCGGCGTACCCGACGCCCCGGTGGGTCCGGATCACGGCGACCGGGGCGAGTTTGGCGCGGACCTGGGCGACGTGCACGTCCACGGTCCGGGTGCCGGCGTGCGCGGCGTACCCCCAGACCCCGGCGAGCAGTTCCTCCCGGGTGAACACCCGGCCGGGCCGGGCCATCAGGTGGGCCAGCAGGTCGAACTCGGTGGAGGTGAGCTGCACCGGGTGCCCGGCGGCGGTCACCGTCCGCCGGCCCGGGTCGAGGGTCACCGGGCCGACCGTCCGGGGCCGCTGCGCCGCCTCGGGCACCCCGCTGGTGCGGCGCAGCACCGCCCGGATCCGGGCGACGAGTTCCCGGGGGCTGAACGGTTTCGTGACGTAGTCGTCGGCGCCCAGTTCCAGCCCGACGATCCGGTCCACCTCGTCGTCGCGGGCGGTGAGGAAGACGACCGGGGTCCAGTCCCCGCTCTCCCGCAGCCGCCGGCAGACCTCCGTGCCGTCCAGGCCGGGCAGCGCGATGTCCAGGACGCAGGCCACCGGGCGCAGCCGGCGGGCGGCGGCCAGCCCGGCCGTGCCGTCCCGCTCCAGGTGCACGCCGAACCCGTCCCGGGCCAGGTAGAGCCGGACCAGGTCGGCGATCGACGGCTCGTCCTCGACGACGAGGACGAGGCCGCGCGGCTGCGGGTCGACGGTCACCGGCTCATGATGGCCGACCGCGGCCGGCGGCGACGGTCGACGCGTGTTCGAGTTCGGTAAGGAGCCGCCGGGTCGGCTGCTCCGGGGCGGCGGCCGGGCCCAGGACGACGGCCGGCTCCGGGGTGGTGGTCAGCCGAGCACGGCGGTGCCGTACGGGTTCCGCTCGGCGGTGACCATCGGCTCGCCGAACGGGCCGGGCCGCCGGTCCCGGCCCGGGACCTCCGGTCGGAACAGGTGGTCGGGGGCGTCGAAGGGGTCCCGGGCCGGCACCGACCCACCGGCGTTCGCCGGACGCGTCGGCTCCGCGCCCGGTCCGGCCGGGCGGGTCGGGGTGCCGGGCGGCCGGAGCCGGAACGCCTGGCCGAGCAGGGCGTCCAGGTGCCAGACCTGCTTCGGGTGGTGGGCCCGGATGACGAACCGTTCCCGGATCCCGTCGATCGCGGTGGCGGCCAGTTCGACGGCGGGCAGGCGCGGATCGGGGTTCCAGGTCACGTGGCTCAGCTCGCGCAGTTCGCTGTTGAGGTGCAGGCGAAGCCGGTGCAGCACCCGGGTCTGCTGGGTGACGACCAGCCGCCGGTGGGTCAGCAGCAGCAGGTACTCGCCCGGTACCGGCCGGTCCGGCCGGCTGCACCGGGCGACCAGGATGGTGGCGTCGCCGGAGCCGACGCAGCGCCGGAAGATCGGCATGTGTCGACTGACGGTCTGCACCGCCAGCCCCGCCTCGGCGGCGGCCGGGAGGAACGTTCGGGAGAACACATCCATGTCGGTATCAACGACGGTACCGGTGGGTGTGACGTGGGACACGCTGGACTTTGCGGAACTTCCACGCCACCCATCCGGGTGGCACCGGCCGGCACGGGTCCGGTCAGAGCGGGTCCGGCTCGAAGACCTCGGCGAGCCAGCCGGGGACCGCGTCGGCGTACTCGGCCCGGCTCGGGTCGTCCGTGGTCAGCGCCCGCCGCCAGGCCAACGACCGGCCCACCTTCGCCGTGGTCACCGCCGGCCCGACCGCCGCCAGCAGCGTCCGCCGGTCGTACCGGGCCGACCAGGGCTCCAGGTACGCGTCGCGCAGCCGGACCAGCGCCGGGTCACCGGGCTCGAGCCCGAAGGTGTACGCCGCCGAGCGGAGGGTCACCAGCAGGGTCCCGAAGGGGTGACCGATCGAGGCGTCCCCCCAGTCGAAGAACCGGTCCCGCCCGCCGTCGACGAAGACGTTGCCGTCGTGCAGGTCGTCGTGCTGCACGGTGACCGGCAGCCCGGACCCGGCCAGCCGCGCGCAGAGCGCCTCGAACTCCGGCTGGTACGCGCGCAGCCGCTGGTACGTCTCCGGGGTCAGCCCGCCGTCCGCCCCGCCCCGCAGCGCGGCCCGGTCGTCGAGCAGGTCGGCGAGGAGCGCGGGCAGCGCCTCGGGCCGGTGGTCCGGCACCCCGAGCGCCAGCAGCTCGTCGACGTGCCCGACGGCGGCGAGCTGGAGTTCGGCGTACCCGGTCAGCGCGCGTTCCCAGCGGGCCAGCGCGGCGCGGGCGTCCACCGGGTCGGCCGGCCGCTGGGGGTCGGGGCCGTCGCGCCGCGGCGCGGTCGCCTCCCGCAGGGTCGGGCCACCGTCGGGCAGCAGCAGCCAGCCCCGGTCCGGGTCCACCGCGACCGGCGCGACGACCGCGCCGGGGACGAGCCGGGACAGCGCCGCCACCAGGGGAGCCTCGTACCCGGTGGCCGGGACGTTGGCCTTGAACCACACCGGCCCACCGTCGGTCGGCACCCGCCAGACCAGGGACCAGGGGCGCAGCCGGGGCTCGACCGGACCGTCGACCCGCAGCCCGCAGCGGTCGAGGTGCCCGTCGATCCAGTCCCGGGCCTGTCGCTGCCACTGCGCGTCGGACCAGACGGGGTACGGCGTCGAGACGGTCACGCCGCGCAGCCTAGAGCGGCCGGCGCGCGCCCGGCGACCGCATTTCCGTGCCCCGCCGCCGGGCGTGGGTCAGAGCAGCTCGACGACGGTGGCGTTGGCCATGCCACCGCCCTCGCACATGGTCTGCAGGCCGTACCGGATGCCGTTGTCCCGCATGTGCGCCAGCATCGTGGTCATGATCCGGGCTCCGGAGGCGCCCAGCGGGTGCCCGAGGGCGATCGCCCCGCCGCGCGGGTTGAGCCGCCCCGGGTCCGCCTCGGTCTCGGCCAGCCACGCCAGCGGCACCGGGGCGAACGCCTCGTTGACCTCGTACACCCCGATCTCCTCGATGCCCAGCCCGGCGCGGCGCAGCGCCTTCGCGGTGGCCGGGATCGGCGCGGTGAGCATGGCGACCGGGTCGTCGGCGGCGACCACGGCGGTGTGGATCCGGGCCAGCGGGCGCAGCCCGTGCCGGCCGGCCCACTCGCTGGTGGTGACCGCGAGCGCCGCCGCGCCGTCGGAGATCTGGGACGCCGACCCGGCGGTGACCACCCCGTCGGCGCGGAACGGCGTCTTCAGCTCGGCCAGCTTGGCCAGCGAGGTGTCCCGGCGGACGCCCTCGTCGGCGGTGAGCTTGCCGCCGTCGGGCAGCGGCACCGGGGCCAGCTCCGCATCGAACGCCCCGGCGTCCTGGGCGGCGGCGGCGCGGGCGTGGCTGGCCAGGGCGAACTCGTCGAGCTGGGTACGGGAGAGACGCCAGCGGGCGGCGATCAGCTCCGCCCCGACGCCCTGGTTGAACGGCAGCGGCTGGTCGGCGGCGAAGCCCTCGGCCCCGCGGTACCGGTCCCGGACCTGGTCGCTGAAGGGGCTGCCGTCGGCCACGCTGGAGCCCATCGGCACCCGGGTCATCGACTCGACGCCCCCGGCGACGACCAGGTCGGCCTGGCCGGAGGCGACCGTGGCGGCGGCGAAGTGCAGCGCCTGCTGGCTGGAGCCGCACTGCCGGTCCAGCGTGGTGCCGGGGACGGACTCCGGC
Organism: Micromonospora fluostatini; assembly: GCF_050410825.1. Classification (NCBI taxonomy): domain Bacteria; kingdom Bacillati; phylum Actinomycetota; class Actinomycetes; order Micromonosporales; family Micromonosporaceae; genus Micromonospora; species Micromonospora fluostatini. The sequence goes on along the minus strand of NZ_CP191251.1, from coordinate 5,907,490 downwards.
CAGCCGGCGGCGAGCACCGCGTTGCGGGCGACGTTCCAGGACTGCTCGCCGACCTGGGAGACACAGCCCCAGACCACGTCGTCGACGTCGGCCGGGTCGAGACCGGTCCGGTGCGCGAGGGCCCGCAGCACGTGCGCCGACAGGTCCACCGGGTGGACGGCGGCCAGACCGCCCTTGCGCCGCCCGACCGGGGTGCGTACCGCGCCGACGATGACCGCGTCACTCATGCCTACTCCCCGCCCGTTACTACTCCCGGGTAACCTGGACCGGTCCCGATACTACGTCGCCCGCGCCCCGCGCGCCCGCCCCGGATCCGGCCGGTTTCCGGCTGGCATGCTGAACCCATGCAGCCATCGACGCCCCCCGTCCGGCACTGGCGGGTTCCGCCCATGGTGCCCGTGGTCAAGGCGGCCGGCGCGGTCGGCCTGCTCCTGCTCGGGCTGCTCCTGGACGACGGCGACCGGGTCCGGCTCGCGCTGGCCGGGCTGATCGCGGCCGGGCTGCTCGGCTGGGCGGCACCCGACCTGCTCGTCCCGGTCCGGCTCGCGGTCGACCCGGACGGGATCGTCGTCCAGCGCAGGTTCGGCGGCTGGATCCGGTTGCCGTGGGCGGCGATCGAGACGATCGACCTGGACCGACGCTCCCGGCGGGGTCTCGCCACCGAACTCGTGGAGATCGACGCGGGCGACTCGCTGCACCTGTTCGGCCGCTACGACGTGGACGCCCCGCTCGACGAGGTGGTCGAGGAGTTACGCGCCGCCTGGGCCCGCCACGGCAACCCGCCGCCGGGGCACGACGACCCCCCACCGCCGGCCTGAGCCGGGCCGGTCGACCTGGGCCCGGCCCCTCGCACCGGGCTCAGGCGAGCAGGGTCGCCGTCCGGGCCACCGCCAAGGCGAGCAGCACGAAGACGATCGCCCCGGTGCCGACCCACTGGACCAGGGGCCGGTGCGACCTCGGCGCGTACGCCATCACCAGCGCCATCGCCGCGCCGGTGACCAGGCCGCCCAGGTGCCCGGCGATCGAGATGCCCGGCACGGTGAAGGTGAAGATCAGGTTGATCACCAGGATCGGCAGGATCGCCGAGGTGTCCCGACCCAGCCGTCGCATGATCACGAAGATGGCGGCGAAGAGGCCGAAGATCGCGGTGGAGGCGCCGGCGGTGGCCTGGTTCGGCGCGCTCAGCAGGTACGCCGCGACGTTGCCGCCGAGCCCGGCGACCAGGTAGAGCGCCAGGAACCGGGCCGGCCCGAGCACCGCCTCCAACGACCGGCCGAGCACCCAGAGCGCCCACATGTTCAGCAGCAGGTGCAGCACGCCGTAGTGCAGGAACATCGCGGTGAGCAGCCGGTACCACTCGCCCTGGGCGATGCCGCCGACCACGCCGTCGGGGAAGACCGCCTGCCCGAGCACCGCGCCCCAGTTGGTCAGCGGGGTGCTGCCGCCCATCAGGCCGCCGAAGCCGGACCCGCCGGCGAGCGCGTCCCCGCCCCGGTCGGAGGCGATGGAGAGCAGCATCATCAGCACGTTCAGGGCGATCAACGTCTTGGTCACGTAGCCGTGACGGCCGGCGTCACCACCGCCGAAGGCGGTACGCGCCGGCCGTACGCTACGGCGACCCTCGTCGACGCACTCCGGGCACTGGTGGCCGACGGCGGCGTCGCGCATGCAGTCCGGGCAGATCGGACGATCGCACCGGGTGCACCGGACGTACGTCTCCCGACCGGGGTGCCGGTAACAGACCGGGGTGGTCGGCGGGGACTCGCTCACCGTGCCCGTCCTGCGGAGCGCTCAGTCATGCAGGCAAAGGTACCTCGTGGTACCGGTCAGGCCTTGGTGTGCTCGATGGTGACGCGCTCGATGACCACATCCTGCAACGGCCGGTCGCTCGGCCCCGTCGGGGTGTTGGCGATGGCGTCGACGACCTTGACCGAGTCCTCGTCGGCGACCTGGCCGAAGATGGTGTGCCGGTTGTTCAGGTGCGGCGTCGGGGCGACGGTGATGAAGAACTGCGAGCCGTTGGTGCCCGGCCCGGCGTTCGCCATGGCCAGCAGGTACGGCCGGTCGAAGCGCAGCTCCGGGTGGAACTCGTCGCCGAACTTGTAGCCCGGCCCACCGCGACCGGTGCCGGTCGGGTCGCCCATCTGCACCATGAAGCCGGCGATCACCCGGTGCGAGATGGTGCCGTCGTAGAACGGGCCGTTGCCCGGCTGGCCGGTGCGCGGGTCGGTGTACTCACGGTTCCCCTCGGCCAGGTCCACGAAGTTGCGGACGGTCTTCGGCGCGTGGTTGGGGAAGAGCTCCAGGCGGATCGGCCCGGCGTTGGTGTGCAAGGTGGCGTAGACAGCCTCGGCCACGGGTACTCCTCAGTCGTTGGTCAGTTCCATGCGGATCCTCCCATGTGCCCGATCTGGCAGTGCGGAGGCATCCGAAGGTGGAGGATGACGGAGGAACAACTCCCAGGAGGTGGGAACGTGTTTGGAATCGGGCGGCGTAAGACCCAAGGGCAGCTGGCCAGGGCCGAACTGAACCAGGGCGTCGGCCACCTGCGGCAGGCCGCCACGTACGCCGCCAGGGGTGCCGGCGCGACGGTCGGCCCCCGGGTCCGGGCGGCGCAGGAGTACGTCGGGCCCACCGCCACGGTGGTCCGCGACCGGGCGGCCAGCGGCCTGGCCACGACGGCCGCGACCCTCGCCCCGCTGGCGGTCGCGGTCCGCAAGGCGCAGGCCGAGGCGGCCGGGAAGGCCGGGGCCGGCCGGAAGGCCGCCGCCGCCCGGACGTCCGCGATGAGCAAGAGGGTGAAGGCGAAGAGCCCGAAGGCCGCGCGCCGCCGGCAGCGGCGGTCGCGGGGGATGCTCGCCGGGCTGCTGGCCGCCGGAGCGGTCGCCGGGGTGGCCGGCGCGCTGGCCGTGCGCCGCCGCCGGGAACAGCAGGAGTGGACCGAGTACGACGCCGGCAGCACGCTGGAGCCGATGCGCGACGAGGTGGAGACCATGGTCGTCAAGACCCCGGTCGCGGGTCGCCCCACCGCCGGCTCCGACCCGACCGGCGACGGCACGAAGGCCCACGGTGCGCGGGCCAACGGCAGCCCGGTGACCGACGCGTCGACCATGTCGAGCGGCTCCCCGGTGGCCGGCGGGCCGACCGGCGCGGGCAGCTCGCCGGTGGCCGGGGGCGACAGCGCCTCCACCACCCGACCCGGACAGCAGCCGGTGATCCACCCCACCACCGAGGTCCCCTCGGTCGCCGAAGGCGCCCGGGACGTCTCCGGCCGCCCGGCCGACGACCTCACCAAGGCCCTCGACCCGCAGGGCACCACGAAGGCGAAGTCCGGCAGCCGCCGCTGACGCGCCGACCCGACCGCCCGGTGCGGGACGCCCCGGAGGCGTCCCGCGCCGGGCGTCCGTGCTCCCCGGTCAGAGCCAGCCGTTGCGGCGGAACCAGCGGTACAGGGCGAGCGAGATGCCGAGCATCACCGCCAGCACCACCGGGTACCCGTACCGCGTCCCCAGCTCCGGCATGTGCGTGAAGTTCATGCCGTACACCCCGGCGATGGCGGTCCAGACGGCGATGACGGCCGCCCAGGCCGCGATCTTGCGCATGTCGTTGTTCTGGTCGACGGTCACCTGTGCCAGCCGCGCCTGCAGGATCGAGTTGAGCAGGTCGTCGTACGTGTTGACCTGCTCGACGGTACGGCTGAGGTGGTCCTGCACGTCCTGCAGGTACCGCCGGATCTCCGCCGGCACCGCGTCCCCGTCCCCCGCCCCCCGGACGTCCCGGGGCTCGATGCCGGCGTGCCCGACGAGCGCCAGCAGCGGCCGTTGCAGCGGCAACACCGCCCGCTTGAACTCCACCAGCTCCCGCTTCATCTGGTAGATCCGCTGGATCCCCCCGGCCCCGCGCCGGTCACTGGCTGACGGGCGGGACGGCGGCGCCAGCACGTCGGTCTCCAGCACCTCCAGGTCGTCCGCCATCCGGTCGGCCACCTCCAGGTAGAGGTCGACCACCCGGTCGGCGACCGCGTGCACCACCGCCCAGGGCCCGTGCCGCAGCCGCTCGGGGCGGGCCTCCACCTCGGCGCGGACCGGGTCGAGCCGGCACACGTCGCCGTGCCGGACGCTGATCACGAAGTGCGGGCCGACGAAGAGCATCACCTGACCCGTCTCGACGACCTCGGAGGTCTCGGTCAGCTCGGCGTGCTCGCAGTACCGCGCGGTGCGCAGCGCCAGGAAGCTGACCTCGCCGAACCGTTCCAGCTTGGGCCGCTGACGGGCCTTGACCGCGTCCTCGACGGCCAGCTCGTGCAGGCCGAAGGTCGCGGCGACCTCGGTCATCTCGGTCAGGTCGGGCTCGTGCAGCCCGAGCCAGACGAAACCCCCGGCCCGGCGGGCGGCGGCCAGCGCCTCCGCGTGGTGCCGCTCCCCGGGCAACCGCCGCCCGTCGACGTAGACCGCGCAGTCCGTCTCGGCACCGCGTCCGGTGGCCTCGGCACCGCGTCCGGCACGGCCCGGCCGGGGCGACGGGGCCCGGTGCCGGTGGCCGGCGGTGGCTGCCCGCCGCTGCGACCTGCCCGCCATGACACCCCCTCCCCCGCGTGACCACCCTCGTGCACAGCCGCTGACAGGCTACGCCCGGCCGACGCGGCCCGGCCCCGCCAGCGCGTCCGGGGCGGCGTCGGTCGGGGCCGCAGGGGGTGGCGCCGGGCGGGTCGGCCCGTTTCAGGGGGGTGAGGGGCGACCCGACCCGCCCGGCGCCGTGGGGGCGGGGGATGATGCTCGCGGCGCCGTCCGGGCACGGTGGGGATCAGCACCCCGAGCAGGGGCGGTGACCACGGCCACAATGTGAACGGCGCTCGCGACATTGTCGGGTCGCCGACCGGCCCGGCGGGAGACCCGGGCCGGTCACCATCCGATAACTATCGGGAATACGACAGCTAACGGCGCTTCCGCCGGCTAGCGGCCCCGGACCTCGGCGACCGCCTCGGCGAGCCGGCGGACCCCCTCGTCGATCCGGTCGGCGGTGACCGCCGAGAACGCCAGCCGGAGCGCGTGCCGCCCACCGTCGGCGACGAAGTCGCTCCCCTTCACCACGGCGACACCACGCTGCGCCGCCGCCGGGGCGAGCTGCTCCACGTCGACGTCCTCGGGCAGCTCCACCCAGAGGAAGTAGCCGCCGTCCGGCTCCACGAACCGGGCGTCCGGCAGGTGCCGGCGCAGCGACTCGGCCAGCACCCCGGCCCGCTCACCGAGCGCGGTCGACACCGTCCGGATCGAGCGGTCGATGTCGCCCGAGACGCAGAACTGGTACACGATCGCCTCGGAGACCATCCCCGGCGAGATGTAGAGGTTCGTCGCCTTCTTCGCGATCTCCGCGATCAGCGCCGCCGGACCGACCAGGTACCCGACCCGCACCCCGGGGCAGACCGTCTTGGTGAAGCTGGAGGCGTGCACCACGACCCCCCGGGTGTCCATCGACAGCATCGACGGCAGCGCCTCACCCCGGAACCGGATGTCCGCGTACGGGTCGTCCTCGAAGATGGTGAAGCCGTACTCCGCCGCCAGGTCGAGCAGTTCCCGCCGCTTCTCCAGGGACAGGGTCACCCCGGCGGGGTTCTGGTAGTTCGGGATGACGTGCGCGAGGCGGGGCCGGACCCCCGACTCCAGCAGCTTGCGCAGCTCGGCGGTGTCGAGCCCGTCCGGCTGGATGGTCACCGCGTGCACCTCGCTGCCGAGCTGCCGCAGGTTGAGCAGGGTCCGGTCGTACGTCGGACGCTCCACCACCACCGCGTCGCCGGAACGGACCAGGTGGTCGAAGAGGAACGCGTCGGCCTGCAACGAGCCGTTGGTGACCAGCACCTGATCGGCCTCGACACCGTGCTTGTCGGCGATCCACTTGCGCAGGGGCGGGTAGCCGACGGAGGTGCCGTACGCGGTCACCCCGGCGGGGTCGGTGTCGAAGGCGCGGACGGCGGCGGCCTTGAGGCCCTCGACGTCGACGATGTCCAGCGAGGGAGCGCCACGGGCGAAGGAGATCAGCTGCTCGGCGGTCATGGCTTCAGAGCGTACGGGCGGCCCTCGGGCAGGCGGCGACGGCACGGCGATGTCCGCATCATGAGCCACCGGGACGGGTGACTCCACCCCTGCCGACCGACGCGGGTCAGGCCGCCACGGCGAGCGGCCCGGCGGGCCGGTCGACCGCCGGCCGCAACTCCCGGGAGAGCCCGGCCAACCGCACACCGAGGGCGAGGTAGAGCTGCCCCCAGTCGAAGTAGGACCGCCAGGCGACGATCCGGCCCCGCCGGGCCCGGACCACGTCCACCACGTCCCAGCTCACCGTCCGCCCGGTCGGCGCGACCGTGCCCAGCGGGGTGTGCAGCACCCCGGTGTGGGTGCCGGTCAGCCGCTGCTCCAACGCCAGCCCGGCGGCGGTCTCCACCCGCCCGACCGGCTCGACCGACAGGTCGGGGAAGGCGCCGGTCCAGGTCCGCATCAGCGCCGGCACCTCGATCGGACGGAGGGTCACACCCGGCATGACGTAGTGGGCGTCGGGCGCGTACAGGTCGGGCAGCCGGACCACGTCCCGCCGCAGGACCATCGCGTACTGCTGCCTGGCGAGTCGCTCGGCGGTGCTCATGACGGCCTCCTGCACGGGTCACGGCCCGTCCGCGCCCACGACTGAATCCCTACCCGTCGATCCGCCGTTCACACCTCCCCCCACCGCCCGACCGCACGCCGCCGAACCGGCCGTCGCCGAACCACACGCCCGCTCGCTACTGTCGTGACGTGCCCACCGAGCCCCTACGCTGCGCCGGCGCGCTGATCGTCGGCGACGACGGCCGCATCTTCTTCCAGCGACGCTCCCCCCAGCGGCGCCTCTTCCCCGACTGCTGGGACATCGTCGGCGGCCACCTGGAGCCGGGCGAGGAGATCCAGGACGCGCTGCGCCGCGAGGTGACCGAGGAGACCGGCTGGTCCGTCGCCGAGGTCCTCGGCCCGGTCGGCGAGTACCGGTACACCGGCGACGACGGGCTGACCCGGGTGGAGAGCGACTTCCTGGTCCGCGTCGACGGCGACCTGGCCCACCCCCGGCTGGAGGAGGGCAAGCACACCGAGTTCCGCTGGCTGGCGGAGGACGAGGTCGGGCTCCTCGACGAGCACCGCCACGTCAACGACGGGCTGATCCGGCGGATCGCCGAGGACGCCTTCGCCGCCCTCCGCGCGATCGGTCGGTGAACGACGCCGTCGCGCTGCCGCCGCACCGGTTCGCGGGGCTGGTCGCCCCGGCCGTCGACCGGGCGTTCGTCGCCGGCATGCTGGCCGGTCGCGACGGCGGTGGCGCGGAGCTGGGCCAACGGTACGGCGGCCCGACGGCCACCGGCTTCCTGGTGGAGCTCCGCACCCGACTCGCCGCACCCGGCGGAACGGTCGACGCGGCCGGCTTCGCGGCGGTGACCCGGCACCGGGACAGCGCCGTCTGCCAGCGCGTCCTGGACAAGCACGTGGCGCACGGGATGCTGCACCGCCGGGCCGACGGGGCCATCTGGGCCACCGACCGGGGCACCGCCTTCCTCGCCGAGATGTACCAGGTGCACGGCGAGGTCACCGAGGAACTCTGGGCCGGGCACGACGACCGGGTGGCCCGGCTGGTCGAGGCGCTCGGCCGGCTGCTGGCGTACGCCCTGGTGACGGCCGAGGAGTCCGACGAGCCCAGCGAGGCGTTCCACGCGGTGGCGCCACCGTACGAGCCGGACGGCACCCCGCCCGGTGTGCTGCTGCTCAACCGGCTCGGCTCGCTGCGGTACCACCGTGCGGACGCGCACGCGGCGGCCTGGACCGCGGCGGGACACACCGCGCAGACCGTCGACGCCCTCCCCGACGGGCCGGAGCGGCTGGCGATCGAGCTGGAGACGAACCGCCGGGCGGCCGGGCCGTACGCCGTCCTGACCGCCGACGAGCGCCTGGCGATGCTGGCCGACCTGGCGGCCCTGCCCGGCTGACCTCGCGGGCCGGCCCGGCTGACCGGTTGCGCAGGGGGCCGCCGGCCGGCAGCGCTATCCTCCACCGGTGACCGCAGTCGGACGAGGGAGGACGTCGACATGATCGGGATGGTGCTCGCCGCCGGTGCGGGACGCCGGCTGCGGCCGTACACCGACACGCTGCCCAAGGCGCTGGTGCCGGTGGACGGGGAGACCACCATCCTGGACATCGCGCTGCGCAACCTCGCCGAGGTCGGGCTCCGGGAGATCGTGATCGTGGTGGGGTACGCCGCCGACGCGGTCCGGGACCGCCAGGCCGACCTGGAGCAGCGGTACGGCGTGACGCTCACCCTGGTGCACAACGACCGGGCCGAGGAGTGGAACAACGCGTACTCGCTCTGGCTGGCCCGGGAGCACTTCGCCCGGGGCGTGCTGCTGGTCAACGGGGACACCGTGCACCCGGTGGGCGTGGAGAAGACCCTGCTGGCCGAGCGCGGCCCCGGGATCCTGCTCGCCGTGGACACCCTCAAGACGCTGGCCGACGAGGAGATGAAGACCACCTTCGACGCCGCCGGCCAGCTCACCCGGATCACCAAGCTGATGGACCCGGGCGAGGCGTACGGGGAGTACATCGGCGCGACGCTGATCGAGCCGCAGGTGGCCGACGCGCTCGCCGACGCGCTGGAGGCGACCTGGCGGCGGGACCCGAACCTCTACTACGAGGACGGGTACCAGGAGTTCGCCGACCGGGGCGGTGAGGTGCGGGCGGCCCCGATCGGGGACGTGGCCTGGGTGGAGGTCGACAACCACGACGACCTGGCCCGGGCGCGGGAGATCGCGTGCCGCTACTAGCCCGCACGGTCAACACGCCGCTGGCGATCGAGGTACGCCGGGGCGCGGTGGCCGACCTGGGCCCGCTCCTGGCCGACCGGCGGATCTCGGCCGGCGGGGACGTGGCGGTGGTGGTCGGCCCCGGACAGGGCGAGAAGATCGCCGAGCTGTGCCGGCCGACGCTCGGCTCCGCCGACGTCTTCACCGTCACCGGTGGCACCGTCGACTCCGCCAACGAGCTGGGGGACCGGCTGCGGCGGCGCAACTACGACGCGGTGGTCGGCATCGGCGGCGGCAAGACCATCGACACCGCCAAGTACGCCGCCACGCGGTACGCCATCCCGATGGTGACCGTGGCGACCAGCCTGGCCAACGACGGCATCGCCTCCCCGGTGGCCTCGCTGACCCACGAGGGCGGCAAGGGCTCGTACGGGGTGCACATCCCGATCGCGGTCATGGTCGACCTGGACTTCGTGGAGAACGGGCCGGACCGGCAGACCCAGGCCGGCATCGGGGACGCGGTGAGCAACCTCAGCGCCTGCGCCGACTGGGAACTGGCCCACGAGGTACGCGGCGAGCCGATCGACGGGCTGGCCGTCACCCTGGCCCGCACCGGCGCCGAGGCGCTGATCAACCACCCCGGCACGATCACCGACGACGGCTTCCTGACCACCCTCGCCGAGGCGCTGATCCTGGGCGGCATCTCGATGTCGATCTGCGGGTCGAGCCGCCCGGCCAGCGGCGGCGACCACGAGATCTCGCACGCCATCGAGCACCTGCACCCCGGCCGGTCCTCGCACGGCGAGCAGGCCGGCCTCGGCGCGCTGTTCTGCACCTTCCTCCGGGGCGACCTGGAACGCTTCGGCCAGCTCGCCCGCTGCCTGCACCGGCACGGGCTGGCCACCCGCCCGGCCGACCTGGGCCTGGACGACGAGCAGTTCGTCGAGGTCGTGCAGTACGCCCCCCGGACCCGGCCGGACCGCTACACCATCCTCGAACACCTCACGCTGACGCCTGCGGAGACCCGGAGGCGGCTTGGAGAGTACGCCGATGAACTACGCCAGCACGTTGGCTGAGCCGTCCCGGCCATCCGTCGCCGACTTCCACCGGGTCAACCGGGGTGGCGGCCTGTTCAGCGAGTCGGTCAGCCAGTGGCTGGGGGCGGTCTTCGCGCTGGTCGCGCAGCGGCTCGGGCTGCGCCCCACCGCGCTGACCATCACCAACCTGGTGCTCGGCCTGGCCACCTCGGTCACCGTGGTCGCGCTCGCGCCGGCCGTCGCCGACGGTACGGTGCCGGCCTGGCTGGTCGGGCTGGTCGCGCTGGTCGGCTGGCAGGTGGCGTACGCCCTGGACTGCGCCGACGGTCAGCTCGCCCGGGTCACCGGGCAGGGCAGCCCGGCCGGTGCCCGGGTGGACGTGCTCTGTGACGTGGCCGCCCAGATCGCCCTGGTGGCCGCCCTGGGGGCGACCGCCGTGGCGCAGCGCCCCGACACCCCGACCTGGCTGGTGGCGGTCTTCGCCGGCACCTGGATGGTCAACCTGGTCACCTCGGTGATGCAGTCCGGCCCGAACGCGGCCAGCATGGTCACCTCCACCTCCCTGCCGGTACGCCTGGTGAAGCTGGTCCGCGACTACGGCGCGGTGATCTTCGCGGCGGCCCTGGTGCTGGCCTTCGCCCCGGCGCTGGTGTTCTGGGTGATCGTGGCGTTCACCGTCGTCAACGGCGGCTTCCTGCTCGCCAGCATCGCCTTCTCCGCCCGCGCCTCGCTGCGCTAGCGCCCCAGGTGGGCCTCGCCTCGGGCTTCACGGTGCGGTACTTCCGGTCGGCATGGTGCCTCCGGCCTCCTGTCGAGCTGCCCTCGAAGACGGGGCAGACAGACCCGGGGCGCAGGATCGATCCGGCTCGACGAAAGGCGCTCGACGCCGGTGGACGACGCCGGTGGAGGGCGCGACTTGCCCTGCCTACCGGCCAGAACCCCCGTCCACCGGAGACCGGAGACTCTGCCACAGCGGCAGTGCGCGAGGCCGGACCGCGCGGGGACGCGGTCTCACGAATGGGGCAGCTCGAAAGGCTCACGAACAACCACCGCCGTACCCCGCCAGCGAGGTCGCCTAGCGGGGTGCTCGGGCGAGGGAGGCGTACACGTCGATCAGGCGCTTGGTGACCACGTCGGGGTGGAAGGTGCGCTCGTAGCGCAACCGGGCCGGGGCCGACAGCGCGGCGGCGCCGGCGGCGGCGGTCGGCAGCGCGGCGGCCAGGGCGGCCGGGTCCGGCGGCACCACCCAGCCGGACGGGCCGGCCGGGTCGTCCATGCCCACCAGGTACGGGATGCCGCCGAGCGCGGTGCCGAGCACCGGACGGCCGCTGGCCAGCGCCTCGATGATCACCGTGGGCAGCACGTCGTGCCAGGTGGAGGTGGCCAGCACCACGGCGCTGGCGTCCAGGGCGGCGCGGACGCCGGCGCGGTCCAGCGGGCCGAGGAAGGTCAGGTCCGACCGCTGCGCGGCGGCCGCCTCGACCAGCGGGCGCAGCTCGCCGTCACCGGCGATGCGCAGCGGGCCGAGGGCCCCGTCGGGGTGTCGCCGCCAGGCCTCCAGCAGCAGGTCGATGCCCTTCTCCGGGGAGAGCCGGCCGAGGAAGAGGAAGCCCTCGCCGGACCGGGCGGGCGGGCCCGGGTCCGGGATGGCGTTCGGCTTGACCACGATCCGCTCGGCCGGGACGCCGTAGTCGCGCAGGTGGTCGGCGACGGCCGAGGTGAGCGCGATGAACCGGTCGACGGAGTGCCAGGTGCCCCGGTGCACGGCGAGCGTGGTGGCCATCAGCGCGCTCTGCACCGTGGAGCCCCGGTAGCACTTGTTGGTGATCGCCGGCACCCCCAGGACCTTGCCCCGGCAGTCCTGGCAGATCCGGCCGTCGCGGAAGTACAGCCCGGAGGAGCAGACCTGCCGGTAGTTGTGCACCGTCTGCACCACCGGCACGCCGTGCTTGTGCGCGGTCCGCACCACCCAGGGCGAGAGCAGCGGGTACGGGTTGTGCAGGTGCAGCACGTCCGGGCGGTGCTCGGTGAGCAGCCGGGAGAGATCCTGCTGGGCCTTCGGGGCGTAGATCGGGGAGATCGGCAGCAGCGCCTTGGCCCCCTTCGACATGCCCGGGATCTCGTCGGAGCTGCGGATGAACGGCAGCACCTCGACCCCGGCCGCCCTGAGCTGGGCGATCTCCACGTCGACGATGGTGTTCTCACCGGACGGCTGAGCTTCCCGGTACCGGTTGTGCGCCACCACGATTCTCACGCGGAGACACGCTACCGTTAGTTTCGTGCCCGAACTACCGGAGGTTGAGGCGCTCGCGGGGTACCTGCGACAGCGCGCGGTGGGGCGGCGCGTCGACCGGCTGGAGGTCGCCGCGATCAGCGCGCTGAAGACGTACGATCCGCCGCCGGGCGCGGTCGCCGGGAAGACGGTCTGCGACGCGCGCCGGCACGGCAAGTTCCTCGACGTGCTCCTCGACGACGACCTGCACCTGGTGGTGCACCTGGCCCGCGCCGGCTGGCTGCACTACCGGGAGGGTTTCCCGTCCGCCGCCCCGCTGCGCCCCGGCAAGGGGCCGGTCGCGCTGCGGGTCCGCCTCGACGACGGCTCCGGCTTCGACCTGACCGAGGCGGGCACCCAGAAGAGCCTCGCCGCGTACCTGGTGGCCGACCCGACGACGGTGCCCGGGGTGGCCCGGCTCGGCCCGGACGCCCTCGCGGTCGACCAGGCCGGCTTCGCCGAGCGGCTGCGCAGCCGCCGGGGGCAGGTCAAGGGGGTGCTGACCGACCAGCAGGTGCTGGCCGGCGTGGGCAACGCGTACTCCGACGAGATCCTGCACGCGGCGAAGCTCTCGCCGTTCGCGCTCACCGACCGGCTCACCGACGAGCAGTTGGCCACGCTGCACGCCGCCACCCGACGGGTCCTCGGCGACGCGGTGGAACGCTCGCTCGGCCAGCGGGCCGCCGAACTGAAGGCGGAGAAGCGGTCCGGGCTGCGGGTGCACGCCCGCGCCGGGCTGCCCTGTCCGGTCTGTGGCGACACCGTACGGGAGGTCTCGTTCAGCGACTCCAGCCTCCAGTACTGCCCCGGCTGCCAGACCGGCGGCAAGCCGCTCGCTGACCGCAGGTTGTCGCGACTTGTACGGTGAGTAACCACACTCGGTGAGCACCGTGCCGAAACGCCCATCGCGTACCGAACCGCCCCCTCGCCGCTGCCGAGATGACGACGTCCGCCGGTATAGTGGCCCGGTCCCCGGCTTCTGGTTACTGCGGAGCCGGCCAGCTCCCCGTTCGACCTCACCCGGACACACATGCTGCACGCTCCGCGTCCGGTCGGGGTACGCGTGGGAAACTGGAACGGTGGGAGACCCGAGCCCTCACGGTGAGTGAGCGGCGCGCGTCATGCGGGAGGACAAGGGGTGAGGTGACGACAGGCCTCCAGCGCCCGGTAACCGACACAGGCCGGAGCAGATTCGTGCGGCACGTCGACAGCTTCGAGATCCAGCCGCCCACACCGCCGTCGCACAACGGCGTACCCCGGTCCGCGTGGGCCCGGGCCAGGCGGCGGGTGTCCCGCTGGCACCGCCCCTACATCGCGCTGCTGCTGCTGTTGGACTTCGGGGCGGCGGCGGTCGCCAGCCTGATCGCGATCGAGGCGTTCGACCAGTCCCGCGCCGGTTTCTACAACGCCGACGTCGACCCCACGTGGTTCCACACCGTGGCGTTCGTGCTGCTCCCGCTCGGCTGGATGGTGACCCTCTGGACGAACCGGGCCTACGACCGGCGGTACCTCGGTCTCGGCCCGGACGAGTTCAAACGGGTCATCCGGGCCGGCGTGGCGGTGGTCGCCGCCGTCTCCTTCCTCGCCTTCGCCACCAAGACCGACCTGTCCCGGTACACCGTCGGCACCGCCCTGCTCGGCGCGCTGCTGCTGATCCTGCTCAACCGGATCCTCTGCCGGTTCGTGCTGCACGTGATCCGGCGCAACGTCCGCCAGGCCGGGCACCGGATGGTCCTGGTCGGCACCCTGCCGGAGTGCCTGGAGGTCTACACCGCCGTCACCCGGGTCCCGGCCGCCGGGCTGGTGCCGGTGGCCATCCACATCACCGACGGGTACGCCGCCTCCCGGGGGGTGCAGACGCCGGTGCCGGTGTACGCCGGCCGGGACATCCTCGCCCTGGTCCGGGAGGTCGGCGGGGACACCATCGCGGTCTGCGGCTCGGCCAGCGCCGAGCCGGGGGAGCTGCGCCGGCTGGCCTGGCAGTTGGAGGGCTCCGGCGTCGACCTGGTGGTGGCCCCGCAGCTCACCGACATCGCCGGCCCCCGGGTGCACATCCGCCCGATCGAGGGCCTGCCGCTGCTGTACGTGGAGGAGCCGACCCTGTCCGGGCCGGCGCTGCTGGCGAAGAACCTCATGGACAAGGCCGCCGCCGGCCTCGGCCTGCTCCTGCTCGTCCCGGTCTTCCTCGCCATCGGCCTCGCCATCAAGATCTCCGACCGCGGGCCGGTCTTCTTCCGGCAGCCCCGGGTCGGGCACGAGGGCCGGACCTTCCGGGTCTGGAAGTTCCGCACCATGTACGTCGACGCCGAGGACCGGCTCGCCAGCCTGGTCGACCAGAACGAGACCGACGGCATGCTGTTCAAGATGAAGGAGGACCCCCGGGTCTTCCCGGTGGGCCGGTTCCTGCGCGCCTCCTCGCTGGACGAGCTACCCCAGTTGATCAACGTGCTCAAGGGGGAGATGTCGCTGGTCGGGCCCCGTCCGCTGCCCGCCGACGACGGCGACTTCCTCGGCGACGTCCGGCGGCGGCTGCTGGTCCGCCCCGGCATGACCGGCCTCTGGCAGGTCTCCGGCCGCTCCGACCTGTCCTGGGACGAGGCGGTCCGGCTGGACCTGTACTACGTCGACAACTGGTCCCTGACGTACGACCTGAGCATCCTGTGGCGCACGGTCGGCGTGGTGCTCGCCCGCAAGGGCGCGTACTGACCCGGGGGCGGGGTTCGGGGTGACCGGCGACCTCTCCGCCGTACTCGGTGTCGTCGTCCTGGTCAGCGCGCTGGGCGCGGCGGTCTGGGCGCTGGTCCGGCTGCGCGCCCGCCGGGGCATCGCCACCGCCACCCAGCGCGCCACGTACGAGGTGCTGCACACCGCCGGGCTGGCCGCCGAGCCGCTGCGCGCCGGGCTGACCGCGACCGGCGCGGCGAAGGCCGTCCGCCACCTGCGGGCCCTGGTGGGCGCGGCCGGGCTGGCCCTGACCGACCGGCAGGAACTGCTCGCCCTCGACGGCCGGGGCACCCACCACGCGGCGCAACTGCTCGCGGCGGCCCGACGCACCATGGCCGCCGACCACTCGACCGTGCTCGGCGAGTCCGAGCTGCACTGCGACCGGGTGGACTGCCCGGTACGCGGAGCCGTGCTCGCCCCGCTGCGGGCCGCCGGCCGGGTGGTGGGGGCGCTGGTCGCGGTGGCCGACGGCCCGCCCGCCCCGGGGCTGGTGCAGGCCACCCTGGAGACCGCGTACTGGGCCGGCAACCAGCTCGCCCTAGCCGAGCTGGACGCCTCCCGGCAGCGGCTGGCCCGCGCCGAGGTCCGCGCGCTGCGGGCCCAGATCAGCCCGCACTTCATCTACAACGCGCTGACCGCGATCGGCTCGTTCGTCCGCACCGACCCGGAACGGGCCCGGGAGCTGATCCTGGAGTTCGCCGAGTTCACCCGCTACTCCTTCCGGGCGCACGGCGAGTTCACCACGCTCGCCGAGGAGCTGCGTTCGATCGACCGGTACCTCACCATCGAGCGGGCCCGGTTCGGCGACCGGTTGCAGGTGCGGTTGCAGATCGCCCCGGAGGTGCTGCCGGTGACCCTGCCCTTCCTCTGCCTCCAGCCGCTGGTGGAGAACGCCGTCCAGCACGGGTTGTCCCGCAAGCCGGGTACCGGCATGGTGAGCATCGAGGCCCGGGACGCGGGTGCCGAGTGCCACATCACGGTGGAGGACGACGGAGTGGGCATGGACCCGACGACCCTGACCAGGGGGATCGCCGACCTGACGCGGGGCGGCAGCGACCCGGGCGAGGACCCCGGCCAGCACGTCGGCCTCTCCAACGTCGACGAGCGCCTCCGGTCGGCCTTCGGGGACCGGTTCGGCCTGGTCGTGGAGACCGGCGTCGGCTCGGGTACGAAGATCAGCCTGCGGGTGCCGAAGTTCCACCCCGACGTACGGGCGGACTCGTGACCGGCGGCGCACCGGGCTTCCTGCGGGTACTGGCCGTCGACGACGAGCCGCCGGCGCTTGACGAGTTGGCGTACCACCTGCGCGCCGACCCCCGGGTGGCCCGGCTGCACACCGCCGCCGACGCCACCGAGGCGCTGCGGGTGCTCCGCGACGACGACGTGGACGTGGTCTTCCTGGACATCCGGATGCCGGGGCTGGACGGGATGGAGCTGGCCCGGGTCCTGCGCCGGTTCGCCCGGCCACCCGCCATCGTCTTCGTCACCGCCTACGACGACGGGGCGGTGGACGCCTTCGACGTCGGCGCCACCGACTACGTCCGCAAGCCGGTCCGCGCCGAACGGCTGGCCGAGTCGCTGCGCCGGGTGATCGGCTCCCGGGTGGTGGCCAGCCACCCGGCCGCGCTGGCCCGCGCCGAGGAGGACCCGACGATCCCGATCGAGCTGGCCGGCAGCACCCGGATGTTGCCCCGCTCGGCGGTGCGCTGGGTGGAGGCCCAGGGCGACTACGCCCGGCTGCACACCGCCGACGGCTCCCACCTGGTCCGGGTCTCCCTGGCCACGCTCGCCGAACGGTGGGGCGACGCCGGTTTCGTCCGGATCCACCGGTCGTTCCTGGTGCAGCTCCGGCTGATCACCGAGTTGCGGCTGGTCAACTCGGGCTACGTGGTGCTGGTCGACGCCGCCGAGCTGCCGGTGAGCCGGCGACACACCCGCGAGCTGAAGGACCGGCTGGTCCGCGCCGCCAAGCAGGACTGGAGCCGCTGACCGCACCATCGTCGACACCGCGCGACACCAGCCATAACGACGAGTTGTCCACCGGGTTATCCACAGCTGTGGAGAGTTCTCCACAGGTTGTTCACAACCTCGGCCACCGATCTCCACGGCGTCTGCCTACAGTTTCAGGACATGAGGCAACGGCGCGTCCTGGTGGTCGAGGACGAACAGACGATCGCCGATGCGGTCGCCGCCCGGCTGCGGGCCGAGGGCTTCCTCGTGACGATGGCCGGGGACGGCCCGCGCGCGGTGGAACGGTTCCGGGCCGAGCAGCCCGACCTGGTCGTCCTGGACGTGATGCTCCCCGGGTTCGACGGGTTGGAGGTGTGCCGGCGCATCCAGGCCGACCGCCCGGTACCGGTGCTGATGCTGACCGCCCGGGACGACGAGACCGACCTGCTGGTCGGGCTGGCGGTGGGGGCCGACGACTACCTGACCAAGCCCTTCTCCATGCGGGAGCTGGCCGCCCGGGTGCACGTCCTGCTGCGTCGGGTGGAGCGGGCCGCCGCCGTCACGGACCCCACCGGCCGCCCCGGGTCCGGTCCGGTCATCCGGCTCGGTGACGTCGAGATCAGCCCCGACGAGCGGCGGGTGCACCGGGGCGGGGTGCAGGTGCACCTCACCCCGACCGAGTTCGACCTGCTGGTCCACCTTGCCGGGCGACCCCGCACCGTGCTGGCCCGGGAACGGCTGCTCGCCGAGGTCTGGGGCTGGGCAGCCGGCGCCGGGACCCGGACGGTGGACAGCCACGTCAAGGCCCTGCGCCGCAAGCTCGGGGCCGACCTGATCCGCACGGTGCACGGGGTCGGGTACGCCTTGGAGGTGGTGCCGGGATGACCGCCGATGCCGCGGTGACCTGGCTGAACCGGGTGCTGCCCCGTCCTTTGGACCCGGTCCGCTCCATCAAGGTCAAGCTGGGGGTGCTGCTGGTCACCTCGGGGGCGGCCGGGCTCGGCTACTTCTGGTACGCCATCGGCTGGCTGCCCCCGATGACCTCCGCCACCGCGATCGGCCTGGCCCTGCTCACCTCCCAGGTGTTGGCGCACGGCATGACCTCCCCTTTACGGGAGATGACGGCGGCGGCCGGGGCGATGGCCCGGGGAGACTACAGCCGGCGGGTCCGGGCCACCTCCCGGGACGAGGTCGGAGAGCTGGCGACCGCCTTCAACAAGATGGCCGAGGACCTGGCCGCCGCCGACCAGCGCCGCCGGGAACTCATCGCCAATGTCTCGCACGAGCTGCGTACCCCCATCGCCTCCCTCCAGGGGGTACTGGAGAACCTCGTGGACGGGGTGGCCACCCCGGACCCGGCGACCCTGCGCACCACCCTGGCCCAGACCGAGCGTCTCGGACACCTCGTCGCCGACCTGCTGGACCTGTCCCGACTCGACGCGGGGGTGGTGCCCCTGCGCCGGGAACCGGTCGAGCTGGCCGGCTTCCTCGACGAGGTGGTGGAGCACGCGGCGGCCACCGCCGTCGGGATCGGCCGGAAGGTCCGCTTCCGGATCGCCCCCCTGCCGGCCCCGCTGACCGTACGGGCCGACCCGGGGCGGCTGCACCAGGTCTTCGCCAACCTGCTCGACAACGCGGCCCGGCACAGCCCCAACGGGGGAACCGTGCTGGTGACGGCCGAGCGACGGGAGGGCCTGGTGGCCTTCGAGGTCAGCGACGAGGGGGAGGGCATCCCCGGGGCGGAGCGGTCCCGGGTCTTCGAACGCTTCACCCGGGGAGCCCCCTCCCGGGGTGGGAGCACCGGCCTCGGTCTGGCCATCGCCCGCTGGGTGGTGCAGCTCCACGGCGGCTCCATCGCCGTCCTCGACCCGGTACCCCCCGGCGGCGGGTGCCGCATCCAGGTGACCCTTCCCCTCGACGAGGAGTCCGTATGACCACCCCCACCTCGGACGACCAGCCCCCCGCCGCCGGCCCGGGTACCCCGGCCGGACCGAAGCAACCCGCCGAACCGGCCGGGCCGGGCGAACCGGAGCAGTCGGCCGAAGCGACCAAGCCGGCCACAGCAGCGACGCCGGCTGCACCGGCGGGAACAGCGATGCCAGCCGGAACGGCGACGCCGGTCGCACCGGAGAGCCCCGCCGGGCCGGCCGTGACCGGGCCGGACAAGCCCGTCGGGCCGGCCGGGACGGCCGGAAGCGCGGCGCCGGCGGTGCTCACCGGGCCGGTGCGGCCCGCCGTGCTGGGGGTGCCCCCGCAGTGGGCTCCCTATCCGCCCCCGCCGCCCCTGCCGCCCCTGCCGGGGACCACCCTGTTGAAGGAGCGCTGGCCCGGCCCGGCCGATCCGGCCCGTCCGGTGGCCCTCGGGGTGCTCGTCGCCGCAGCCGCCGTCGCCGCCTCCGTCCTGCCCCTGGACCGTCCCGGCCTGGGCTGGCTGGTGGTCGCCCTGGTGGCGACCGGAGCCCTGGTCACCGTGGCGGTCACCGCCCGCCCCACCAGAGCCGCACCGGACCCGGCAGCCGCCGACCCGCCTGCGGGAGGGACGGACCCCGCCGGCCCGGAGGTGGGCGAGGGTGCGACGGGCGGGCACTCCACCCGCCCGGACGACCGTCCCGACGGCACGGGGGTGCCGGGACCGGTCGTCCGGGTCGGGTGGGCCCTGGCCACCATCGCCCTCGTCTCGGTGGGGGTGTTCCGGGCAGCCGAGTGGCTCTTCCTGCTCTGCCTGCTCGCCGCCCTGGTCACCGCCACCCTGGCGGTGACCGGGGGACGCAGCCCGCTGGGCATGCTGGTGGCCGGGCTGCTGCCGCCGGTGGCCTTGTTCCGGGCCCTGCCCTGGGCCCAGGGTGGTCTGCGCACCCTGCGGACGGCCGGCGGCGGGAACCTCGGCCGGATCCTGACCAGCGTCGGGGTGACGGTCGGGCTGCTCGTGGTCTTCGGGCTGCTCTTCGCCTCGGCGGACGCGATCTTCGCCGACCTGGTCGGTGGCCTGTTGCCGGAGGTGTCGGTACCCGGTGTGGTGACCTGGTTCCTCCGGTTCCTGCTGGTGGGCGGGGCCCTGCTCGCCGGCGCCCACCTACTGGCCGGGCCACCGGACCTGGCCGGGCTACAGACGCCGGGCGCCCGGACGGTCGGTCGGCTGGAGTGGGCCCTGCCCCTGGTCCTGCTCGACCTGCTCTTCACCGGGTTCGTCCTGGTACAGCTCACGGTCCTGTTCGGCGGGGCGGAGCACGTGCTGACCACCGCCGGGCTCACCTACGCCGAGTACGCCCGGGGCGGGTTCTGGCAACTCCTCGCCGTCGCCCTGCTCACCCTGCTGGTGCTGGCCGGGGCCGGGCGGTGGGCCCCCCGGTCCACCCGTGCCGACCGGGTGCTGTTCCGGGTCCTGCTGGGGGCCCTGACCCTGCTCAGCCTGGTGGTGGTGGCCTCCGCCCTGTACCGGATGCAGGTCTACACCGACGCGTACGGGGCGACCCGGCTCCGGCTGCTGGTGGCGACCGTGGAGATCGCCCTCGGGGTGGTGTTCCTGCTGGTCGGGGTGGCGGTGCTCCGGCTGCGGGCCGGTTGGCTGCCCCCGTTCGTGGTGGGGACGGCGGTGCTCGCCCTGCTCGGGCTGGCCCTCGTCGACCCGGACCGGGCCATCGCCGAACGCAACGTCGACCGGTACGCCCGTACCGGGGTCCTCGACACGGTCTACCTGTCCCGGCTCTCCCTCGACGCCGTACCGGCCCTGGACCGGCTGCCGGAGCCGGCCCGCTCCTGCACCCTGCGGTTCCTTGTCGACAACCGGTACCCCGGGGAGAACTTGTGGACGACGAACCTGGGTCGGGACCGGGCCCGGAAGGTCTTCGACACGAACCCGGTGCGGACCAGCGACCTCTCCTGCCCGCTGCTGAACGAGCGAACGACCACCCGCTGAGCGGCCGGAAACGCGGACCTCACGGTCTCCCTCGACTGAGCCGGTCCCGCCGGGCGGGCCCGCACAGCGGTGAGGGCTCCGTCCGGCCGGGCCTTGACATTCGGGTGGGGGCGGTGAGACTGCGTCAGTGGCCGCCCCCACCGACCCCGTACCCGCGCCCCGGCGACCCGAGCCGCCCCGACGGACCCGGATCGTGCTCGCCGAGGTGTCCCGCCGGGCCCCCGACGCCGACCTGACCCGCACCGAACTCGCCCAGCAGACCCGGGTCGGCGAGGCGCTGGTGCGGGGGCTGGTCCGGGCGCAGTTGGCGCTGGCCCTGCGGATGTCCCTGCTGGTGGTGATCGGGCTGGGCGGGCTGCCGCTGCTGTTCGCGATCGCCCCGTCGATCGGACGGACCACCCTGCTCGGGGTCAACCTGCCGTGGCTGCTGCTCGGCGTGGCGTCCTTCCCCTTCCTGATCGTCGTCGGCTGGGGGTACGTCCGGCTGGCCGAGCGCAACGAGCAGGACTTCACCGACCTGGTGCAGCGGCCGGAGCGCTGAGATGGACAACGCCCTCGTGGTACCGGCGATCGTGGCGGTCACCCTGGTCACCGTCGGCATCGGCTTCTACGGGCTGCGGCTGGCCCGGACCACCTCCGACTTCCTGGTCGCCTCCCGGGTGGTCAGCCCCACCTGGAACGCCGCCGCGATCGGCGGGGAGTACCTGTCGGCGGCGAGCTTCCTCGGCATCGCCGGGCTGGTCCTCAAGTACGGCGTGGACGTGCTCTGGTACCCGGTCGGGTTCGCCGCCGGGTACCTGGCGCTGCTGCTCTTCGTCGCCGCCCCGCTGCGCCGCTCCGGGGCGTTCACCCTGCCGGACTTCTGCGAACTGCGGCTGCGCTCCCGCCGGCTGCGTACCCTCGCCACGGTCTTCGTGATCTTCATCGGCTGGCTGTACCTGGTGCCGCAGTTGCAGGGGGCGGGACTCACCCTGGCCACGGTCGCCGGCTCGCCGTACCCGGTGGGGGCGCTACTGGTGGCGATGGTGGTCACCGCCAACGTGGCGCTCGGCGGGATGCGGGCGATCACCTTCGTCCAGGCGTTCCAGTACTGGCTGAAGCTGACCGCGCTCGCCGTACCGGCGATCTTCCTGGCGTTGCAGTGGCAGGCCGACGCGCGGCCGGCGGTGACCCCGCCCGACGGGCCGGCGTTCCGGACCGCGACCACCGTCGTGGTCGAGCACCCCGCCACCCTCACCTACCCCGACGGCCGGACCCGGGAGGTACGCCCCGGCGACGAGCTGACCTTCGCCGCGGGCGACCCGGTGCCCGAGGTCGCCGGAGTGGCCACCGGGGCCGCCGACTGGCTGCTGCCCAGCGCGGCCGGGGACGACGACCGGGGACTGTTCGCCACGTACTCGCTGATCCTGGCGACGTTCCTCGGCACCATGGGGTTACCGCACGTGCTGGTGCGGTTCTACACCAACCCGGACGGGGCCGCCGCCCGCCGCACCACCCTGGTCGTGCTGGCCCTGGTCGGCGCGTTCTACCTGCTGCCCACCCTGTACGGGGTGCTCGGCCGGATCTACACCCCGCACCTGCTGGTCACCGGGCAGACCGACGCGGTGGTGGTGCTGCTGCCCGAGGCCGCGCTCGGCGCCGGCACCACCGGCCGGCTGCTCGCCGCGCTGGTCGCCGCCGGGGCGTTCGCGGCCTTCCTCTCCACCTCGTCCGGGCTGCTCACCAGCGTGGCCGGGGTGATCTCCACCGACGTGCTCGGGCGCGGCTCGGTACGCGGCTTCCGGCTGGCCACGGTGATCGCCGGCGGGGTGCCGGCGGTCCTCGCGCTGAACGTCTCCGGGCTGGACGTCTCCCAGGTGGTGGGGCTGGCCTTCGCGGTCGCCGCGTCCAGCTTCTGCCCGCTGCTGGTGCTCGGCATCTGGTGGCGCGGGCTGACCGACCTGGGCGCCACCGCCGGGGTGCTGGCCGGCGGCGGCGCGGCCGTCGGCGCGGTCCTGCTCACCGTGCTCGGCCCCCCGCTGACCGGCTGGCCGGCGACGCTGATCGCGCAGCCGGCCGCCTGGACGGTCCCGCTGGCCTTCTCGGTGATGATCGTCGTGTCGATGGCCACCCGCCGCCGCGCCCCCACCGACGTCGCCACGATCATGCTCCGCCTGCACGCCCCCGAAGCCCTCCGCCGGTAAGGAAGGGCCCCCTGTTAACGCTTTCTGTAGTAAAAGGGCCCCCTCCTAACACCGGGGTCGGCGGACGTTGGCCTGGGCGGATACGGTCGGACCATGACTGAGGAGCACCCGGCGCTCGCGCTGCGCGGACTGGTCAAGCGGTTCGACAGCAAGGTCGCGGTCGCGGGGGTCGACCTCGACGTCCCGACCGGCTCGTTCTACGGCCTGCTCGGCCCGAACGGCGCGGGCAAGACCACCACCCTGTCGATGGCCGTCGGCCTGCTCCGCCCCGACGGCGGGCAGGCCCGGGTGCTCGGGTACGACGTCTGGGCCGACCCGGTACGCGCCAAGCAGCTCCTCGGCGTGATGCCGGACGGGGTACGCCTCTTCGACCGGCTCAGCGGCGCCGAACTGCTGGCGTACCACGGTCTGCTGCGCGGGATGGACCCGGCGGTGGTGGACCGGCGGGCCGCCGAACTGCTGGACGTGCTCGCCCTCGGCGACGCCGGCCGGACCCTGGTGGTCGACTACTCCGCCGGCATGAAGAAGAAGATCGGCCTGGCCTGCGCGCTGCTGCACGGGCCCCGGCTGCTGGTGCTCGACGAGCCGTTCGAGGCGGTCGACCCGGTCTCCGCCGCGCTGATCCGCGACATCCTGCACCGGTACGTCACCGGCGGCGGGACGGTGGTCTTCTCCAGCCACGTGATGGAGGTCGTCGAGCGGCTCTGCTCGCACGTGGCGATCCTCGCCGACGGGGTGATCAAGCGGGTCGGCGCCCTCGACGAGGTACGCGGCGGCCGGGCCCTGGAGGACGTCTTCGTCGAGGTGGTCGGCGGGCGTACCGCCACCGGCGAGGAGCTGGCGTGGCTGTCCCGGTGAGCCCGGCGGTCGACGGCCCCGGGCCGGCCCGACCGGTGCGCGCCCGACACTTCGTACGCCTGAAACTGCGCGTCACCGCGAACAACTTCCGGGGCCAGGGCTGGCGGATCGCGCTGTTCGTGCTCGGCGCGTTCTTCGGGCTCTGGTTCGCGGTCGGCGGCTTCTTCCTCTTCGCCGCGCCCGGTCTCGCCGGTAACGACCAGTACGCGATCATGGTGGCGGCGCTCGGCGGCGGCCTGGTGGCGCTGGGCTGGCTGATCCTGCCGCTGGTCTTCTTCGGGGTGGACGAGACCCTCGACCCGGCCCGGTTCGCGCTGCTGCCGCTGACCCGCCGGACCCTGGTCACCGGCCTGGCCGCCGCCGCCCTGGTCAGCGTGCCCACGGTGGCGGCGCTGCTCGCGCTCGCCGGGCTGGTGGTCACCGCCGGGATGCTGGGCGGCTGGCCGGCCGGGCTGGTCGCCGTGGTCGGGGTGCTCTCCGGGCTGCTGCTCTGCGTCGTCGGCAGCCGCGCGCTGACCAGCGCGTTCGCCTCCATGCTCCGGTCCCGCCGGGTACGGGACCTGGCCGCCGTCCTGCTCGCGGTGCTCGCGGCCCTGCTCGGTCCGGTCCAGATCGCCCTCACGAACTCGCTGCGCGACGCCGACTGGGACCGGCTGGCCGGGGTGGCCCGGGTGGTGGGCTGGACCCCGCTCGGCGCGCCGTGGAGCGCCGGCATCGAGGTGGCCGAGGGGCGGGCCTGGGCGGCGCTGGCGAAGCTGCTGCTCACCGCCGTGACCGTGGCGGGACTGCTGCTGTGGTGGTCCCGGTCGCTGGAGTCGGCGATGGTCGGTACCGCCACCGCCGGGCCGGCGCCCGCCCGGCGGGGTCCGGCCGGCAGCGCGGTCACCCAGCTCTTCCCCCGGCCACTCGGCTGGCTGGGGCGGACCCGGTTCGGCGCGCTGACCGCGCGGGAGTGCCGGTACTGGTGGCGGGACGCCCGCCGCCGGGCCAACCTGATCACCCTGGCGGTGGTCGGGGTGTTCGTACCGGTGATGATCAACCTCGGGGGCGCCGGCTTCAGCTTCGACGGCGAGCAGGGCTTCGACAGCCTGGGCAGCACCTCGCCGGTGATTGTCAGCGTGTCGATGGTCTTCGTCGGGGTGCTCGCCGCGGTGACCCTGGCCAACCAGTTCGGCTTCGACGGCAGCGCGTACGCGGCGAACGTCGTCGCCGGCATCTCCGGCCGCCTGGAGTTGCAGGCCCGGATGGCCGCGTTCTCGATCTACGTGGTGCCGATGCTGGGCGCGATCGCGGTCGTCATGGTGCTGGTGCTCGGCGAGCCGGGCTGGATCGGGTTGACGCTGGGCAGCCTGCTGGCCACGTACGGGGGCGGGCTGGCGGTGAACAGCTACCTGTCGATCCTGGGCGCGTACTCGCTGCCGGAGACGAGCAACCCGTTCGCGATGAACACCGGCGCGGGGGTGGCGAGGAGCTTCCTGACCCTGGTGTCGATGGTCGTCTCGGCCGTCACGGCGGTACCGATGCTGGTGGCCGCCGTCCTGCTCGGCGACGCCTGGCACTGGCTGGCCCTGCCGGTCGGCGCGGCGTACGGGGTGGGGGTGGCGTTGCTCGGCGCGTACCTCGCCGGTGACGTGCTCGACCGCCGGATGCCGGAGTTGCTCGCCACGGTCACCCCCCGCCGCTGAGGGTGCAAGGAGGGGCCCCCTGTTAACGCTTCCGGTAGAGGAAGGGCCCCTTCCTAACACCTGTCCGTTGGCTGCACGCGGGTGCCGATTGGCGGGTGGGCGCACAATGGGCCGATGCCCGTCGTCGAGTCGGTGATCACCGTCCCGGTACCCCCCGCGCTGGCGTTCGCCGTCTCGCAGACCGTCGCGCCGGTGCGGTACCGCTGGGACCCGTTCGTCCGTGAGCAGCACTTCGTCGACGGCGCCACCCGCCCCGGCAAGGGGGTCCGCACCTTCACCCGGTCCCGGCACGGGCTGAGCATGGTCAGCGAGTACGTCTCGTTCGCCCCACCGACGAACGTCGGCATGAAAATGATCCGGGGGCCGTGGTTCTTCGAGATGTTCGCCGGTGGCTGGCGGTTCGCGCCCGGCCCGGAACCGGGCACCACGGTCGCCACCTGGCGGTACAGCTTCCGCTGCCGGCCCGCCTTCCTGCGCCCGGTCGCCGACCGGATCGGCGTCTGGCTGCTCGGCCGGGACATCCGACGCCGGATCGCCGGGTACGCCGACGGCTGCGCCGACGAGAAGGTCCTCGCCGCCGCCCGCCGGGCCCTCGACGGGTACCTCTGACCGGCCTGACCGCCGCCGCCCGGCACCGGCGGAAGCCCCGGTCGTCGAACGCCTCCGCTGTCGAGCGCCCCTGCCGGTTGACCGGTTAGGAAGGGGCCCTTCCTCTACCGAATGCGTTAACAGGGGGCCCTTCCTTACCGGGGCGCGGGCGCTTCCTGCGTTGGCGGCGGGGGCGGGGCGGCACAATGTTTCACGTGAATCCAGAGCCGGGCGCCGAGATCCACCACACCGACCCGTTCGCCGTGCCCGCCGGGCAGCGGTCGCCGGTACGCCGGCTGCGGGGGCGGCTGGCCGCCCCCGTGACGCTCTGGACCGCGCCCGGACCGGCCGGGCTGACCGTGTCGTCCACCCTGGTCGCCGAGGGGGAGCCGGACCGGCTGCTCGGCCTGATCGACCCGGAGTCGGACCTGTGGGCGGAGGTGGAGGAGGCGGGGCGGTTCGCGGTGTCCCCGCTGGGACCGCCGCACCGGCAGCTCGCCGACCGGTTCGCCGGCCTCTTCCCCTCCCCGGGCGGCCTCTTCGCCACCGGCCGGTGGACCGAGACGCCGTACGGGCCGGTGCCGTCGGACGGCGGCGGCTGGGTGGGGTGCCGGCTGGACACCGCCCGCGAGTACGGCTGGGCGCTCCTGGTCGAGGCGACCATCGAGACGGTCGACCTGGCCGAGGAGACCACCCCGCTGCTGCACTACCGGGGCCGGTACCGGGAGCTGAACGGGTAGCCGGGCACCCCCGTTCCACCCGCCCGACACCGACCGCTCACCGGAGTGACGTGGGTCACTCGGCGCACCCAACCGGCCGTTCGGCGCAGCCGTCGACCGCTGCCGATCGAAGCCTTTCCCCGTGGGTAGCGGGCTTTCTACGGTGCGCCAAACCCCCACGCCTGTGAAGGTGGTGATCCACATGTCCACGGACACACCCGCGCCGACCTCTACCGAGGCGGAGCGGTACCTCGCCGTACAGCGGTCGGACGAGTTCGTCAGGCTGCGCCGCGCGCTGCGCGGCTTCGTCTTCCCGATGACCGTCGCGTTCTTCCTGTGGTACGCGCTCTACGTGATCCTCTCCGCGTACGCGCGAGGCTTCATGGGCACGAAGCTGTTCGGCAGCAACATCAACGTCGCCCTGGTCTTCGGACTGCTCCAGTTCGTCTCGACCTTCCTGATCGCCTGGTACTACTCCCGGTACGCGGACCGGAAGGTCGATCCGCTCGCCGACCGGATCCGCGACGAGATCACCGGGGGTGAGCAGTGAGGGACCTCCTCCTCGCCGCCGAGGCCAGCGGCAACGGCACCGCCCGTACCCTGACCATCACGCTCTTCGTCCTGCTCGTGGCCGGCACCCTGGCGATCACGATCTGGGCCAGCCGGCAGACCAAGACGGCGACCGACTTCTACGCCGGTGGCCGCTCGTTCTCCGGGTTCCAGAACGGCCTGGCGATCGGCGGCGACTACATGTCGGCCGCCTCGTTCCTCGGCATCGCCGGTCTCATCGCCCTCTACGGGTACGACGGCTTCCTGTACTCGATCGGCTTCCTGGTCGCCTGGCTGGTGGCGCTGCTGCTCGTCGCCGAACTGCTGCGCAACTCCGGCCGGTACACGATGGCGGACGTGCTGGCGTTCCGGATGCGGCAGCGGCCGGTGCGGACGGCGGCGGCGGTCTCCACCATCACCGTGTCGATCTTCTACCTGCTGGCCCAGATGGTCGGCGCGGGCGCGCTGGTGGCGCTGCTGCTCGGCATCCGGCCCGGGACCACCTTCCTCGGCATGGACGCCGACACCGCCAAGGTCGCCACGATCATCCTGGTCGGCGCCCTGATGATCATCTACGTCACGGTGGGCGGCATGAAGGGCACCACCTACGTGCAGATCGTCAAGGCGGTGCTGCTGATGGGCGGCACCCTGCTGATGACGCTGCTGGTGCTGGCCAAGTACAACTTCAACCTCTCGGCGCTGCTCGGTGACGCGGCGGTCTCCTCCGGCAAGGGCTCCGCCTTCCTCGAACCCGGGCTACGGTACGGCGTCGAGGTCGCCGGCAACGCGACCCAGACCTTCTACAACAAGGTCGACCTGCTCTCCCTCGGCATCGCGCTGGTGCTCGGCACGGCCGGCCTGCCGCACATCCTGATCCGGTTCTACACCGTGCCCACGGCGAAGGCCGCCCGCAAGAGCGTGCTCTGGGCGATCGGCATCATCGGGACGTTCTACCTGTTCACCCTCGCGCTCGGCTTCGGCGCGGCGGCGCTGGTCGGCGGGGAGGCGATCCTCGCCCAGGACCGGGCCGGCAACACGGCGGCACCACAACTCGCCGAACGGTTGGGCATCGACTTCTTCGGCGGGGACATCGGCGGGGCGGCGATGCTGGCGATCATCGCGGCCGTCGCCTTCGCCACCATCCTGGCCGTGGTCGCCGGGCTCACCCTCGCCTCCTCGTCCAGCCTGGCGCACGACTTCTACGCCAACGTGATCAAGCGGGGCCAGGCCTCCGAGCGGCAGGAGGTGAACGTCGCGCGGATCTCGGCCTTCGTCATCGGCGCGGTCTCGATCGTCCTGTCGATCTACGCGCAGAACCTGAACGTGGCCTTCCTGGTGGCGCTGGCCTTCGCGGTGGCCGCCTCCGGCAACCTGCCGGCGATCCTGTACAGCCTGTTCTGGAAGCGGTTCAACACCTCGGGCGCGGTCTGGGCGATCTACGGCGGCCTGCTGTCGGCGGTGCTCCTGGTGTTCTTCTCGCCGGTGGTCTCCGGCGCTGCGACGTCGATGTTCCCGGACCACGACTGGCAGTGGTTCCCGCTGTCCAACCCGGGCATCCTCTCCATCCCGTTCGGCTTCTTCTGCGGCTGGCTCGGGACGGTGATCTCCAAGGAGCACGACGAGGAGAAGTACGCCGAACTCGAGATCCGGTCGCTGACCGGCGCCGGCGCGCACTGACCCTCGGACATCCCGACCGGGGCCGGCCCACCCGACGGTGCGGCCGGCCCCGGCGTACCTGCCGCCACCACCCGTCGGCCGCCGACGCCGGCGGGCGGGCCGGCAGGCGGACGGCCCGACCTCGCACGGTGCGGAGCGCTCCCAGGACACAGGGTGTTTGCAGGGGACCCCTCCTATCCGCCAGGCGTTAACAAGGGGCCCTTCCTCACCTCTGTAGGCTGACCGGCATGAAGGTCGCGCCACGCTTCGGGTCCGGTCACCGCGTTCTCGTCACCGGCGGCGCCGGCTTCGTGCCGTCGCACCTGGTGGATGTCCTCGTCGAGCGGGGTTGCACCGTCGTGGTGCTGGACAACTTCGTCACAGGCAGCAAGGAGAACGTGGCCCACCTGGCCGACCGGCCGACCTTCACCCTGGTCGAGGCGGACGTCTCCGACGGGCTGCCCAGCCACCACCCGGCGCTGGCCGAGCGCTTCGACGCGATCCTGCACATGGCCTCCCCGGCCAGCCCCACCGACTTCGCCAGCCTGCCGGTGGAGATCCTGCGGGTCGGGTCGGTGGCGACCCTGCACCTGCTGGACCGCGCGGTCGCCGACGGCGCCCGGTTCCTGATGGCCTCCACCTCCGAGGCGTACGGGGACCCGCTGGAGCACCCGCAGCGGGAGACGTACTGGGGCAACGTCAACCCGATCGGCATCCGGAGCGTCTACGACGAGGCCAAGCGCTTCTCCGAGGCGGCCACCATGGCGTACGCCCGGCACCGGGGGCTGGACGCGGCGATCGTCCGGATCTTCAACACGTACGGGCCGCGGATGCGGCCGGACGACGGCCGGGCGATCCCGACGTTCATCTCGCAGGCGCTGCGTGGTGAGCCGCTGACCGTGCACGGCACCGGCAACCAGACCCGGTCGATCTGCTACGTGGACGACCTGGTCCGGGGCATCCTGCTGCTGCTCGACTCCACCGAGACCGGGCCGGTCAACTGCGGCACCGAGCACGAGTTGACGATGCGGCAACTGGCCGAGCTGATCGTGTCACTCTCCGACAGCAGCTCCGAAGTGACGTACGTCACTCGAAGCGCGGACGACCCGGAGAAGCGTCGCCCCGATCTCACCCGCGCCCGCGAACTGCTCGGATACGAGCCGACCGTGGGCCCGGAGGAGGGGCTGCGCCGCACCATCGAGCACTTCCGCCAGCGCCTGGGGTGACCGGTCCGCCACCGGCGGACGCCAACCTGTGTCTCGCCTGAGGGCGGTGGTGGCCCGGGCTACGTACCCTGAGTTACATGTCAGCGACCAGCTCAGCCGGCGCACCGTTCCCGCACCTGCACCGTGGCGCCGGGCGCGCGTCGGTCCCGGGCCCCGGCGAGGCCGGACGGTCCCGGCCGACCAGCCAGTGGTACCCGGAGCACGACGACCGACCGGCCCCCGGTGGACCGGGCGGCGGTCCGGGTGGGCCCGGCGGCCCCGGTGGGCGGGGCCGGGCGTACGGGGCCGGTGGGCCGGGCAACCGGGGCCGGCGGCCCCGCTGGGGCCGGATCGCCCTGGTGGCCGGGGTGGTCGTGCTGGTGCTCGCCCTGGTCGGTGGCGGTGGCGCGTGGCTCTACACCCGCAGCCTCAACAACGACCTGGCCCGCACCGACCCGTTCTCGGAGATCACCGGTGGCCGGCCGGCCAAGAAGGTGGACGGCGCGCTGAACATCCTGCTGGTCGGCAGCGACTCGCGGGACCCGGACGCCCCGATCGACCAGTCGAGCAAGTGGCGGGCGGACACGGTCATCGTGATGCACATCCCGTCCAACCACCAGCAGGCGTACCTGGTCTCCATCCCCCGGGACCTGTACGTGCCGATCCCGGAGAGCGCCAACGCGGACTGCGGTTCCGGCAGCCGCGCCAAGATCAACGCAGCGTTCGCCTTCGGCGGGCTACCGCTGGCCGTACGGACCGTGGAGTGCTTCACCGACGTGCGCATCGACCACGTGATGGCCATCGACTTCGCCGGGTTCAAGCAGGTCACCGACGCCCTCGGCGGAGTGGAGCTGAAGGTCGAGCGGACCATCACCTCGATCCACAAGCCGTACCGGAAGTTCGAGAAGGGCACCAATCACATGAACGGTGCCGAGGCCCTGGACTGGATCCGGCAGCGGAAGCAGTTCCCGGACGGTGACTTCGCCCGGATGCGGCACCAGCAGGAATTTCTCCGGGCGCTGATGGACAAGGCGGCCAGTTCCGGCACCCTGGCCAACCCCCCGAAACTGAACGCGTTCCTCCGCTCGGTGACCGACGCCGTCACCGTCGACCAGAATTTCTCGCTGGGCGACATGGCGCTCCAGTTCCGTAATCTGCGCGGCGAGAACCTCACCTTCGTGACCAGCCCGCACGTCGGCAGCCAGACCATCAACGGCGAGTCGGTGGTCGTCTCCGACCGGGAGAAGGCGTTGGCGATGTACCGCGCCATCTCGGCGGACACCATGGCCGACTGGATGAAGGCCAACGAGAAGACCGAGGAGAACGGCGCCAACTAGGGCCGTCAGCGCCGGGCGGCGACCCCCGCCCGGTTCCCACCCTGTTTCGGATACGTTTCGATGAGCGTCATCACCGTCGGTGGCTGACGGAACACAGCCGACCCCGGTCGCCGCCGACCCGACCGCATCGACCTGACCGTTCGGGCAGACAATTGCGATGGTGAGGAAAACAACGGTGGGTTGCCGGGTGGAGAACTCGCCATGACGGCCCTGGATCCGTACAGTGATCCCGCCCCTCGAACACACGAACTGGAGCACGCATGCCGGTTCAGTCCTCCCGCCGACCCCGCTCCTCGGCATCCGCCAGCGCGACCGTCAAGGGCTCGCCGGCCGTTCCGGCGCAGCGTGGCGCGGCCAGGAAGCGCCCCGCCGGTGGTGGAAAGCGTCCCACCGGCGACGGGAGACGCCCGGCCGCCGACCCGAAGCCGAAGAAGAAGCGCCGCGATCCGCTCTGGGCCCGGATCACCGTCGTGGTGGGCGCGTTGCTCATGGTCACCAGCGGCGCGGCGCTCGCCGGCAGCAAGGCGATGATCAACGAGGCGACCGGGAGCATCGACCAGCGGAACCTGCTCGGCGAGGCCGGCAAGAGCGACGCCGAGGGCGGCGAGAGCCTGGAGGGGCCGATCGACATGCTGCTGCTCGGGGTGGACGCCCGGGAGCGGTGGGCCGCCGACGACGTCCGGGCGGACAGCATCATCGTGCTGCACATCCCGGCCACCCACGACCAGGCGTACCTGATCTCCATCCCCCGGGACACCGAGGCGCAGATCCCGGCCTTCCCGAAGAGCGGCTACACCGGCGGCGTCGAGAAGATCAACGCGGCCTTCCAGGCCGGTGCCCGCAACGGCGGCGGCTGGGAGGGCGGTGCCCAGCTCATGGCGCAGACCATCAAGCAGATGACCGGGGTCAGCTTCGACGGCGCGGCGATCATCAACTTCGGCGGCTTCAAGAACGTCATCGACACCCTCGGTTCGGTGCGGATCTGCGTCAGCCAGGACGTCAAGTCCCGGCACATGTCGTTCGTCGACGACCAGCCGATGTGGAACGCGGACGCGAAGAAGACCGGCAAGGCGATGACCCCGGTGGTGCACAAGAAGGGCTGCCGGGAGATGGAGGGCTGGGCGGCCCTGGACTACTCCCGGCAGCGGTACGGCCTGGCCAAGGGCGACTACGACCGCCAGCAGAACCAGCAGCAGCTCATCAAGGCGATGGCCCGCAAGGCGACCGAGACCGGCACGCTGACCAACCTCGGCAAGCTCCAGGAGCTGATCAAGGCGGCCGGCAAGGCGTTCATCCTCGACACCGGCAATGCCGCCCTGCCCGACCTGGTCTTCACCATGCGCGGGGTGACCGGCAACGAGCTGACCATGTTGCGGACCAACGGCGGGGACTTCCACGGCAACGCCGCCGGGCGGGAGACGCTCAGTCCGCTCACCCTGGAGATGTTCCAGGCGATCAAGGACGACAAGCTCGCCGAGTTCGTCTACGCCAACCCGGACATGATCTCCACCCGCAAGTGACGGGCAGGTCGGGGGCGGCCCGGCGGAGTTGCGGAAACGGCCGTGCGCAGGCAGGGCAGCTCCTAACCTGATGTGAAGGAGATTCACGTCGGGCTGCGGGGGTGGGCACCACGTCCAGGGCGGAACGGCACGGAGGCCGGTGGCGACCGGCCGGGGGGCCATCCCCCGGCCGCCCCCGGCCCGCCGGCCGGCGGGCACCGCGCTGGCCCCGGGTCCTGCTCCGTACCGGCCTCGTGCTGGTCCTGGTGGCGGTGGCGGCGGTCGCCGGGCTCCGGTTCCTGACCGACCGGTACGACCGGACGGTCACTCGGGAGCAACTCCTCGACCCGGCCGCCCGCCAGGACGACACCGACCTGGGCGGGCCACTCAACTACCTGCTGGTCGGCTCCGACCGGCGCCCCGGTGACACCAACCCCGCCCAGCGCTCGGACAGCATCCTGATCGTGCACGTCCCGGCCGGCCTGCGCCGGGCCTACCTGGTCTCCGTACCCCGGGACCTGCTGGTCGACATCCCACCCGGCGGGAACGGCTACGGCGGCGGCCAGGACAAGATCAACGCGGCGTACGAGCACGGCGGCGGCGGGCAGGGCGGCGCCCGGCTGCTCTCGGCCACCCTGAGCCGGCTGACCGGGCTGCGCTTCGACGGCGCGGCACTTGTCGACTTCGCCGGCTTCCGCACGGTCATCGACCTGCTCGGCGGGGTACGGATGTGCGTCGACACCGAGGTCCGCTCGATCCACACCGGGGCGGTCTTCACCCCCGGCTGCCACCAGATGGACGGCCGCCAGGCGCTCGACTACGTCCGGCAGCGGTACGACCTGCCCGGCGGCGACTACGACCGGCAGCACCACCAGCAGCAACTGCTCCGGGCGATGCTGGACCGGGCCGGCCAGACCAACCTGCGCGGCAACCCGGTCAAGCTGGACCAGGTGCTCCGGGCGGTCGGCGGCTCGCTGACCGTGGACACCAACGGCGTACCGCTGGAGGAGTTGCTCCTCGCGGTGCGCGACCTGCCGGCGGACGGCCTGGTCGGGGTCCAGGTGCCGTCCTTCCCGCAGACCATCGACGAGGTGTCGTACGTGGTGCTGGACAACGGCGGCAACGGACTCTTCACCGCGCTCCGGGACGAGCGCCTGGCGGGGTGGGCCGCCGCGAACGCCCGCTGGATCAGCACGTTGTGACCGTCGCGCCCGGTGTCGACACCGCGTCGGCCGGGCGGAGGATCTAGGCTTGGTACCCGTGTTCGGACCCCAGGTGCCCACCATGCCCGTGACCGAGATCACCGACGAGACGTACCTGCTCGACGTCCGCGAGGACGACGAGTGGGCTGCCGGGCACGCGCCCCAGGCCCACCACCTGCCGATGATGGAGTTGCCGGCCCGGCTGGCCGAGGTGCCCGACGACCGCGAGGTGGCGGTGATCTGCCGGTCCGGCGGCCGGTCCGCCCAGGTGGTCGCCTACCTGGTGCGCCACGGCTGGGACCAGGCCCGCAACGTCGCCGGTGGGATGGGCGACTGGGCCGCCGCCGGCCGGCCCGTGGTCGGCACCGACGGGCAACCGGGCCGGGTGCTGTAGCGGTCGACGCCATGGACGACCCACTCGTCTTCGCGCACCGCGGCTCCTCGGCCGACCTGCCGGAGCACACCCTCGCCGCGTACCTGCGGGCCCTCGACGAGGGGGCCGACGGACTGGAGTGCGACGTCCGGCTGACCCGGGACGGGCACCTGGTCTGCGTGCACGACCGCCGGCTGGACCGGACCAGCAACGGGCACGGCCTGGTCAGCGCCCGTACCCTCGCCGAGTTGGACCTGCTCGACTTCGGCTCCTGGCACCCGGGCTGCGGGCCGGCGGGGAGTGTCGACCCGGTGGACGAGTCGCGCACCCGGCTGCTCACCCTCCAGCGGCTGCTCGACGCGGTGCTCGCCGCCGGCCGGCCGGTCCGGCTGCTGATCGAGACGAAACACCCCACCCGGTACGGCCGGAGCGTCGAGCGGCGGCTGGTCGCGCTGCTGCGCCGGTACGGGCTGGCCGATCCGGGCCCCGACGACCCGGTCCGGGTGACCGTGATGTCCTTCTCCCCGCTGGCCGTCCGCCGGACCCGGGAGCTGGCCCCGCGCCTGCCCACGGTGCTGCTGGTGGAGTCGCTGCCGCGCTGGCTGCGGCTGGGCCGGCTGCCGTTCGGCACCCGGATCGCCGGCCCCGGCGTCGAGCTGCTCCGGGCCCGACCGGAGCTGGTGCCGGCGCTGCGCCGGGCCGGCAACCAGGTGTACGTCTGGACCGTCAACGAGCCGGCCGACCTCGACCTGGTGCTGACGGCCGGGGTGGACGGGATCATCACCGACCGACCGGCCCGGACCCTGGCCCGACTCGGCCGATGAGCTGCCCCGCCCCGGCGCCCGCCGCCAGCGGGCCGCCGGCGTCCAGCCGGCTGCCCATTTCCGGGTGATGCTCGGGCCTGGATCGACGCCTGTGGCGGCTCGACGCCGGACCGGTCGGGGGGTGCCCGGCGCCCCGTCGAGCGGGCAGACTCGGGGCATGCCCGAGCACACCGACTTCGCCGCTCTCATCGCCGGGCAGAACGCCGCGATGGAAATGATCAACTCGGGCGACGCCGGCCTGCCCGTCCTCACCCGGCTGCTCCAGGAGGTCCAACCCGCACTCGGTGCCGCCGGCATGGCCTTCGTGGAGTTCACCTCGACCGGCGGGCGGGTGATCGCGGCGACCGGGGCCAGCCAGTGGACCCTCGGTCGGCCGCTGTCGGCCACCGACCCGGCCACCGTCTGCCTGCTCACCGGCCCCCGCGTGCAGCAGGTACGGATGTCCCACCTCACCGGGCAACTCGCCGACGAGCTGGTCGAGCGGGGGCTGGCCTGGATGGTCGTCTCCCGGGCCGAGTTGGGCGGGGTCACCGTGGGCAGCCTGCACGTGCTGTACCGGGACGGCGACGAGCCCGTCCGCACCACCCAGCACGCCACGATCGGGTACCTGGCCGCCTGCATCGCGCACATGTACAGCGACCGGAACGGGCTGCCCGTCCACGGGGACGGTCCGGTGGTGGCGGCGCTCGCCGACGGGCTGGCGGTGGTCGACCGGGCGGGCCGGGTCCGGCTGTGGAACCCGGCGGCG
This sequence comes from Micromonospora fluostatini, assembly GCF_050410825.1. NCBI lineage: Bacteria > Bacillati > Actinomycetota > Actinomycetes > Micromonosporales > Micromonosporaceae > Micromonospora > Micromonospora fluostatini. Next base: position 5,871,359 of record NZ_CP191251.1, on the reverse strand, counting down.
GCCCGGGTCACCGGCCGCCCCGCCCGCCAGGCCCTGAACGAGCCGGTGCCGTTCCCGCTGCCCCCCGCCGGCCGGGCGCTCGACCACCGACTGCCGGACGGCCGCTGGCTCAAGATCAACGCTGGGGAGCTGCCCGGCCCGGGCGACCTGCGGGTGGTGACCTTCCGCGACATCACCGACCAGCAGCGCCGGGCCCACGACCGCGAGCTGTTCGTCGCGGTGACCAGCCACGAGCTGCGCACCCCGGTCACCGTCATCAAGGGGTACGCGGACACCCTCAACGACCACTGGGAGTCGCTCACCGACACCGACCGCCGGCAGGCCGTCCGGATCATCGGACAGCGGGCCAACGAACTGGCCCGGCTCGTCGACCGGCTGCTCTCCTCCACCGCCGAGGCCGGGCCGGGGGTGCAGCCGCCCGTCCGCTTCGATCTCGCCGACGCGCTCCGGGCCGCGGTGGTCGACATCCCCGGCGAGGTACGGCACCGGCTCCGGCTCGACCTCCCCGCCGACCTGCCCCCCGCGCGCGGGCACCGGCAGAGCCTCGCCACGGTCCTGACCGAGCTGAGCACCAACGCCGGCAAGTACTCCGACCCGGGTACCCCGATCGAGATCACCGCCGACGCCGACGGGCAGACCGTCGCGTTCCGGGTCAGCGACCGGGGCATCGGCATCCGTCCCGAGCACGTGGAGCGGGCCTTCGACCGGTTCTGGCAGGGCGAGTCCGGTGACCGGCGCCGGTACCCGGGTGCCGGCCTCGGTCTCTATCTGGTCCGACAGATCGTTGAGCAGCAGAATGGTTGGGTATCACTCCGACCGAGAGCCGGTGGCGGTACCGTCGCAGAGGTGCGGCTGCCGCGCGGATGACCCGGCACGGCGACAGGCGGGAAGGAACGGGCGTGGGGACGGGACGGGCCGAGCGTTCCTGGTGCGTGGTGGTGCCCCACCACGCCGTCGGTGCGCGGATGGCCCGGCGTCGGCTGGTCGACGAGTTGACCGACGTGGTCTCCCCGACCCTGTTGCCCGATCTGGTCGCCGTCCTCGCCGAACTGGTGGGTAACGCCGTCCGGCACGCCGACGCGCTGCCCGGCGGGGTGGTCCGGGTGGCCTGGCGGGTCTGTCCCGCCACCCAGGGCGTCCGCATCCAGTTGCGGGTCACCGACGGCGGGGCCGCCGCCGGGCCCCGGATGCGCCCGGCCGGCCCGGAGGCGATCGGCGGGCGGGGGCTGCACATCGTGGCCGGGCTGTCGACCCGGTGGGGCGTGGACCGCGACGGCCTGGGGCAGAGCGTCTGGGCCGAGTTCGACCCGGTCCTCGCCGGCCGCGCGGATCTGGCGGTCGCCGGCTGACCCGCCGCGACCGGCGTACCTCCGGCCGGGCCGCCACCGGGAGATGGTGCACCTCCGGCCGGCCGCCACCGGGAAAACGGGCGGCTCTCGGCGCGGCCGGGCGCGCCGGCCGGCTCCTGCGGGCGGGCCGACGCCGGCCGAACGGCCGGTCGGGGCGGGTCCGTCCCACCCCGGTCGGGTCCGGCCTCTAGGCTGTCTCGGCGTGAGCAAGCGTCGAAAGAGTCAGCGGGCCGCCGAAGCCACTCCGAAGCGGGCGAAGGTCCGCGACGTCTTCGTACCCCGACCGTTCGAGGGGTTGGCCGACGAGCCGGAGTGGATCGCCCTGCGGGAACTGGTGCCGGCCGCCTCCGCGCCGCTGCGGCTCACTGGCGACCTCGCCGCCGAGCACGCCGACCGGCCGATCGTGCTCGCCACGGTGCTGCCGATGGCCGCCCCGGCGATGGCCCGGTCCGACGGGACGGTCTTCGTCGGGTTGCAACGGCACCAGCAGTCCGGGGACGTCTCCCGCGACCTGGCCGAGTCGCTGCTCTGCGCGCTGCGGACCGAGCCGGGCCGGACGGTCGAGGTGCCCCCGCTGCCCGGCCCCGGCCCCCGGTTGCAGGACCTGCTCGCCGACGGCCCGCTCGACGTGAGCATGCACGACGGCTTCGAGTTCTGGCTGGAGCCGGAGGCCGCCTCCGACCCGACCGTGCAGGCGTCCCTGGAACGGGCGAACGCCGCCGTCTACCCGACCGTACGGCTCTCCGCCGCGCCGGCCGCGTACTGGTGCCAGGTGCCGGAGAAGGCGCACGTCCGGTGGGTCCTCCCCGACGACGAGGACGCCGCGCTCGACGCGCTGGCCCGGCTGGGTGCCGCCGGCACGCTGCCGCTCGGCGACAACACCCGGTTCGCCGGCATGTTCCGCGCCCACGGGCGGCTGGTGCCGGTCTGGGACCTGCCCGAGGACGTCCCGGCCGGCGAGTGGGAGGACCCGGTCACCCAGTTCGCCAAGCGGTACGCCGAGGCGCTGGCCGACCCGACCCCGCTGGACGCGGCGGGCCGCCGGGCCCGGCAGGGGCTGCTCGGTCGCCAACTCACCCTCCGCTGACCCGGCCACCGGCCCGCTCGCCGGGCGGGCGCGCTCGCGACGGCTGGTCGCACTCTCGCCGGGCGCGCTGTCGGCGGGTGTTAGGAAGGGGCCCCTCCTCTACCGAAAGCGTTAACAGGGGGCCCTTCCTTTCACCCGGGTAGGGGGTCGCGGACCAGGGGGCAGGACATGCAGCGCGGGCCGCCCCGGCCCGAGCCCAGCTCGGAGCCGGCGATCCGGATCACCTCGATACCGGCCCGTTCGAGCTGGGCGTTGGTCTCGACGTTGCGCTCGTACCCGACGCAGAGCCGGGGTGCCAGGGCGAGGGTGTTGTTGCCGTCGTCCCACTGTTCCCGTTCGGCGGTGACCGGGTCCAGGCCGGTGTCGATCACCCGCAGCCGGTCGAGCCCCATCGCGTCGGCCGCCGCGCGCAGGAACGGTGCCGCCGCGCCGACCCTCGGCACGCCGTCTTCGCCCGGCACCACCGGGTACGCGGTCAGCGTGTCGGCCACGTTGGGGTACATCAGGACGGCGTCGACGTCGACCATGGTGCAGACCGTGTCCAGGTGCATGGTGGCCCGCTCCTGGGCGATCGGGACCACCAGGATGGTGTGCGCCAGTCCGGCGGTGAAGACCTGCCGGGCGAGGCGTTCCGCGCCGGCCGGGGTGGTCCGCTCGCCCACCCCGACGGCGAGGACGCCGGGGGCGAGCAGCAGCACGTCGCCGCCCTCCAGGTGCTCCAGGCGGGGGTGGTAGACGAGTTCGGTGCCGGCGAAGCGCGGGTGGTGCCGGTAGATCGCCTCGGTCAGCGTGGTCTCCCGGCGGCGGGCCGGCATGGCGAGGCTGGTGACCCCGACCCGGTCGCCGATCCAGATCGCTGAGTCCCGGGTGAAGAGCAGGTTCGGCAGCGGGTCGATGACGAAGTCGTGCCGGTCCATCAGGGTGTAGACCAGGCCGCCGGGCCGGTCCGGGCCGAGCCGCAGTTCCTCGTGGGCCAGCCCGGCGACGAGGACCCCGGCGAGGGCGACCGGGTCCAGGTAGGCCAGGTGCTCGGCGACCCGGCGGCGGAGGGTGTCGCCGAGCCGGGGCGAGCGCAGCACCTGGTCGGTCAGGTCGGCGCGGGCCTCGTCGACGGCGAGCGTCTCGGCGAGCAGGGTGGCGAGGTAGAGCACCTCCACGCCGCGTTCCCGCAGCGCAGCGGCGAAGGCGTCATGCTCCTCCTGCGCCCTTCCCACCCATGGGATAGCGTCGAACAGCAAGGAGTCGTTGTTCCGGGGGGTGAGTCGGGCGAGTTCCGGGCCGGGGCGGTGCAGCAGCACCGTGCCGAGTGCGCCGACTTCACTGTCCACATGGTGGGTCACCCTGGCAGCGTAGGCAGGGATTGACGGCATGCGAGAAAAGACGTGGGAGTGAATATGGCATTCATCCGCACTCACTCCGGCGCTCCACCTTGCCGAACACCGGGTCCAGCAACGTAGGGTAGTGAGGACATAACTTCGAGGGACCTTTTGCCGGAGGTCGCGATGACTGTCTATCCCGCACGACGAGCCGTACCCACCGGTCGGGCACTGCCGCCCGCCGACGTCTCCCAGGACCGGGGCGAGGCCCCCGGCCTGCTCGGGTCGGCCCGTCCGACACCGATGGAGTGGGCCCGGCGCCGCCGGGCCGAGCGGGGCGCCCGCCGGCTGGAGGCCGCCGGGGCCCGCGCCCTCGGGCAGCTCGACCACCTCGGGCCGTCCTGGCACGTCGTCGAGTGGCCCCGCACGGACCCCACCGACCTCCTGCTCGACCCCGGGCAGGACGACCGCGCGGGCTTCCTCGCCATCGGTCCGAGCGGGCTCTTCGCGATCACCATCGCCGACCACGGCCGCTCCCGCGTGCTGGTCGCCGGGGACGTGGTGCAGATCAACGGTAAGCGTCCGCCGTACGTGCAGGAGACCCGCCGCGACGCCAAGCGCGCCGCCAAGGCGCTCACCGACGCGGTGGGCCTGCCGATCCCGGTGACGCCGGTGCTGATCTTCGTCGGCTCCGGCGTGATCAGCGTCTACGGTCTGCCGAAGGACTGTCTGATGGCGACCCACCGGGAGTTGGACCGGCTCCTCGTGGCCGGTGGCAACCGGATCAGTCCGGCCACCGCCGAGAAGCTCTCCCAGGTCGCCCAGCACCCCGGCACCTGGCTGAAGGGCACGTACCGTCCGGCGGGCGACTACCGGTGGTACGACGAGGGCCGAACGGCCGCTGACAAGGCGGCCAACCGACGGTAACGTCTCGGGCGACGCCACGTGGCCTGTTCCACCGAGCTGCCTCACCCCTTCCGTCCACGCCGCCCGCACCCGGGCGTCCGGCCCCGTGCCGGCGATCCGGCGGTCCGGCATGGCCGGGCGGGAAGCACGACGACCGGCTAGCGTGGACGGACCGGCGGTGTACCTAGGAGGCGCGGTGGCCCACGTCGAACTCTCGCTCTCGGAAGCGTTCGTGCCGACCGTGCCGCCTCTCGCGGAGCCCGAGTCCGACACCGTCGGCACCTGGTCCGCGACCGTCTCCCGGGCCGCCGAGCCGTGCCTGCTCATCGACGCGGAGACCAAGGTCGTCGCGGTCTCGTCGTCCGGCTGCCGGCTGCTCTGCCTCGGCACGCCGGAGGAGGTGATCGGGCTCCCGCTGCTCGACGGCGGCCTGCGCCTGCTCGACTTCACCGCCTACCGGGGCGAACTGACCGAACAGGACACCGACAAGATCCCCCCGCTGCTGGCGCTGCACTCGGGCCGGCTGGCCCGGGGGCTGCTGCGCGTCCAGGCGACGGCCGGCGCGCCGGACGCGACCGTGGACGCCATCTCCACCCCGGTGCTGGCCGGCGGCGCGGTCGCCGGCTCCCTCACCTTCTTCTCCGAGGTCTGACGGGCGGCTCCCGCACCGTCGTCGCCGACGGGTGACTCCCGCACTTTTTCGCCGGGGCCGACGGGCGGCGCGGCCGGCGCGGGGCGCGCCCGGTTTCCCACGATCTGACACCCGGGCCCACCCGCCCTGGTGCCCGATTTCGCATGTTCTGATGGCTGATCCCCGGCGGCCGGACCGGTGACGGCCACCGGGGTCCGCCCGCTCAATCACCCCGAGCGGGGGCGACGCGCGCCACCTCATCCTGCGGTGCCACCTTCACCTGCGGCGGAGCGCCTTCTACGATGGGCTCAACCCCCGCAGACAGTGATGTTCTCCGATGCAAGGATCGGCTCGTGCCGCCCACCGCACCCCGTCACACCCCGCCTTGTCGGCTGGTCGCCCCGGTCGCGCTGCTCGTCCTGCTGTCCGCGACCGCCTGCGGCACCCCGCCGGAGCTGCAGAACTCCGGGCGGCTGCCGCCGCCCCGGCCGGTCACCCCGACCGCCGGCCCGTCGGCACCGGGCGGTACGCCGCTGCCCGGCGCCGCGCCCGGGTCACCGCTGCCACCGGGGGGCCTGCCGGGGTCGCCGCTGCCGCCCGGCGGCCTGCCGGGGTCGCCACTCCCACCGGGCGGGCTGCCCGGGGCACCGGGGACCGAACTGCCGGGCGGCTGGCCGGGATCACCGGCCCCCGGCGCGCCCGGTGTGGTGCCGCCTGGCGGCGTTCCCGGCGTCACCACGGGTCCACCCCTGGTCGGGTCCGGACCGACCGCCACCGCCTGCCGCAACGGGCCCAGCGCCAGCACCGTGATCGCGCTGGTGCGCGGCCGGCCCCGGCTGCTGCCCACCGGGGCGCGGGCGAAGGCGCAGACCGGTCCGCTCTGTGCCGACGACTGGCACTGGACCATGCTCGACGTCACCGGGCACGAACGTCTCCAGGTGGTCACCCGGGGCAAGCCCGGCGCGCCCGAGCTGGTCACCGCCGGCACCGACGTCTGCACCGCCGAGGTACGGGCCACCGCCCCGGCCGGCATCCGGACGCTGGCCTGCGACGGCGTCCCGGCCGGCTGACCGATCGCTCCCGAGCACGGGAATCCCACGGCAACCCCTCGGGCACGTGGGCTGGTGGCGGGCGTCCCCGGGCCGGGTACCGGACCCGGACGCCGGCCTGCCGGGGCGTCCCGGGTGCGTAGGCTGTCGCCATGCCCGGAACACCGCCGACCCGTTTCGTCTACCTCGGCCCTGAAGGCACCTTCTCCGAGCAGGCGCTCCGCACCGTTCCCGCCGCCGAGCACGGCACCCGTACGCCGGCCCGCAGTGTGCCGGAGGCGCTGGACGCGGTCCGGAGCGGGGAGGCCGACGCCGCCCTGGTTCCGCTGGAGAACTCGATCGGCGGAGCGGTCGGGGTGACCCTGGACGAGTTGGCCGAGGGGGAGCCGTTGGTGATCACCCGGGAGGTGATCCTGCCGGTGGACTTCGTGCTCGGCGCCCGGCCGGGTACGACGCTGGCCTCGGTACGGTCGGTCGCCGCCCACCCGCAGGCGTCCACCCAGTGCCGGCAGTGGCTGCGCACGTACCTGCCGGACGCGGTGGTGGTCGACGTGCTCTCCAACGGCGCGGCGGCGACCGGCGCGGCGACCGGCGCGTACGACGCGGCGATCTGCGCCCCGATCGGCGCGACCCGGCACCGGCTGGCCGTGCTGGCCGACAAGCTCGGCGACCACCCCGACGCGGTCACCCGGTTCGCCCTGGTCTCCCGGCCCGGTCCGCCCCCGCCACCCACCGGCGACGACGTGACCTCGCTGGCCGTCTACATCGCCCACGACCGGGTGGGCGCCCTGCTCTCGGTGCTGATGGAGCTGGCGGTACGCGGGGTCAACCTGACCCGGATCGAGTCCCGGCCCACCGGCGAGGCCCTCGGCCGGTACGTCTTCGTCCTCGACTGCACCGGGCACGTGGCGGACGTCCGGCTCGGCGAGGCCCTCCAGGGGCTGCGCCGGGTCTGCGCCGACGTCCGCTTCCTCGGCTCGTACCCCCGGCACCGCTGGGCCACCCCGACGGCGGGCGACCGACCGGTGCCCGCCCCGGCCGGGCTCTCCGACTCCGACTACGCCGACGCGGCGGCCTGGCTGGCCCGCCTACGCCGCGGCGAGTGACCGCCCCATCCCTTACGCGGCCCGGCCCACGGTGCCGGCCTGACACACGGTGCCAGCCTGACGCACACGGCGGCGCGACGGCCCGACGGCGGTGTTAAGAAGGGGCCCCTGCTCTACCGGAAGCGTTAAGAAGGGGCCCCTCCTTACACCACCGCTAGCTGAACAGGCTGCCGAGGCCGCCGCTCTGCTCCTGCTGGCCGCTGCCGGCGACCGGCGGCTCCTCGGAGGGCTGGACCACCACGAAGCCCTGGCCGGCGAAGCTCATCGTGAACGCCTCGCCGGTCCGCCGGCCGAGCAGCGTGCCCAGGCCGAGCTGCTCGGCCCGGTGGTACCCGGTCTGGAGGTTGGCCGACCAGCAGACGATCGCCTGCGGGTCGACGTAGGTGGGGGCGTCCACGCTGAGCACGACCGGGGCGCCCTTGGTGGTGATGGCGATCCGGCCGTAGCCGGTGAAGATGCAGTTGAACAGGCCGGACGCGGCCATTCCGGTGCCGCCGACCATCCGGATGTCGTACTGGAGGGTGGGGTCGAAGGCCAGCACGCTGGAACCGTTGATGGAGAGCGCGTCCCCCGGCTCCAGGTCGATGACGTGCACGTCCTTGGCGAAGTCGGCGAGGAAGACGTCCCCCTGGCCGGTGAGCTTCATCAGCGGCACGCCCTCACCGGTCAGCTTCTGCTTGAGGAACTTGCCGAGCCCGCCCGAGCCGAGCGCCTGGAACTGCACGTGCCCCTGGTAGGCGACCATCGACCCGACCCGGGCCATCGCCTCGCCGTTGAGCCTGATCTTCAACATCTTGGAGTTCTGCAGCCGCATGCCGGGCTGGGCGGACTCCTTCTCCAGGTTCTCCGCGGAGAACAGCTCGCTACGCATGGTGGGGGCGCCTCCTGATTCGCGTACCTGCCCGCGACGGTAGGGCAGCACCGCAAGCGGGCGGAGGCTGGTCAGGCCCAGCCCAGGTCGTGCAGCCGGTCGTCGTCGATGCCGAAGTGGTGGGCGATCTCGTGCACCACGGTCACCGCCACCTCGTCCACGACGTCGTCCTCGGTGTCGCAGATCCGCAGGATCGGCCGGCGGTAGATGAAGATCCGGTCCGGCAGCACCCCGGAGTAGTCCCAGCCCCGGCTGGTGAGCGCGTGCCCCTCGTAGAGCCCGAGCAGCTCCGGCTCACCGGGGGGCGAGTCCTCCTCGACCAGGATCACCACGTTGCTCATCAGGCCGAGCAGTTCCTCGGGCACCTCGTCGAGCGCCTCGCCGACCAGTACCTCGAAACGCTCTCGGCTCATCTCGACCGGCACGCCACCATTCTGCCCGACGCGCGCGCCGACTTCAGCGCACGGGAGCACCGCCCGCCGGCCCGGTGCGGGGCCGGCGGGCACGGCACGGCCGGGTGGGCCGTACGTCCGGGTGGGTCGTCAGGAGGCGAGGCGGGCGGTGAGACTGATCTGCGCGCCCGGCGAGAGCAGCCGCGAGATCGGGCAGTTCTCCTTGGCGCCCTCGGCCAGCTTGGTGAACTGCGCCTCGTCGATGCCCGGCACCTCGCCGACGGTCTCCAGGTCGATCCGGGTCACGGTCATCCCGGCGTCCGTCTTGTCCAGGTGCACCTTGGCGGTGGTCTCGACGGAGGTGGCCGGCGAGCCGGCGTCGGCCAGCAGCTTGGACAGGGCCATCGAGAAGCAGCCGGCGTGCGCGGCGCCGATCAGCTCCTCGGGGTTGGTCCCCTCGCCCTCCTCGAAACGGGACTTGAAAGAGTAGTTCCCGGCGAAGCCGCCCTTACCGGTACGGACCGTGCCGGACCCCTCGGTGAGGGTGCCCTGCCAGCGTGCGGAAGCGGTACGAATAGGCATGCCCTGACGCTAACCGAAGCCGGGCCGCCCGGCGACCGGCCGCGCGCTATCCGGTCGGCGACCAGTGTCTGTGTCATGATTCGCCTCGGGCCGACGTGGTGTCCGGACGGACGACGACCGGGGCGACGCGCGGTCCGCACCGACCGACGGCCGGGATCTCCCGACGGTTCCGGCGCCCGCAGGCGGAAGGATGGCCGATGTCCCAGGATCTCCCCATCCCACGACAGCAGGAGATCGCCATCCCACGGCAGGAGGACCGCGCCGACGGCGCGGCCGTCCTGGAATGGGGGCCGGCGGCGGAACGGCCGGCGGGCCGGATCGGCCGTACCCTGTCCGACCTGGGTCGGGACCGGCGGCTCCCACCGGTGCTGGCCGGGCTGGGGGCGGTGGCCGCAGTGGCGTCGCTGGTCGGCGAGTGGCTGGTGATGACCGTGCCGAACAGCGGCCCCGAGGGCAACACCGCCCTGCGGATCCCGGGCAACGTCTCCGAGGTCGGCGGCTTCGGGGTCGGGTACCTGGTCGGGCTCCTCGCGTTGAGCGGTGTGGTGGCGCTCGCGCTCGGTGGCACCCCGACCGTGCGGCGTAACGCCCGCACAGCCGGCCTGGCCCTCGCGGCGGCGCTGCTGGCGCTGCTGGTCGCCACCGGGTTCGCCCTCGACGACCCGGGCCAGCGCACCCTGTTCTACTCCCCGGAGGACGGCTTCGAGGTCGAGTACGGCCGGGGGCTGGTGATGGCCTTCGTCGGGTGTCTCTTCCTCGCCGCGGCGCTCCAGCTCAGCGGCTCCGGTCGGCGCCCGGCGGCCACCGGCGGGCGGGCGGACGACGCAGGGGACGACCCGACGACCGACGGCCACGACGGATCCGCCGATCGGCCGGAGCACGGCGACGACCCGCCGGCCGGGTTCGCCGGCTGGCGGCGGGGCCGCCGGAACCGGCGGGCGGCCGACGAGGACGACCTGCCCGCCCCGGCCGATCTCACCGTCCAGCCGACCGTGCCGTTCGCCCGCCCGGAGCCACCGGCCTGACCCACCCGCCCACGGGCGGCGGGCCCGGCACGACGACGTCACCTGGTGTCCGCCCCGGGTTGGTGCCCGATTAGCGCGGAAGCCGTGGTTGCGACCGGTTTTCCGAGGTACGGTTGCTGCCCGCCGTCGTGGGTCCAGCAGCAACCGGCCCCACCAGGCGGCCGGCACGACGGCGGCGGGCGAAGGAGGAACGATGACCCGCCCGGGACTGCCCAAACTGATCGCCACCGACCTCGACGGGACGCTGGTCCGCAGCGACGACACCGTCTCCGCGTACACGCACGGGGTGCTGGACCGGGTGCGGGCCGCCGGTATTCCGGTGGTCGGCGCGACCGGCCGGGGCCCCCGGCTGACCGAGTTGACCCGCAACGACATCCGCGCGGCGGACTTCCTGGTGCTGGCGGGCGGCGGCCGGGTGGTCGACCAGAGCGACCCCGCCGGTCCGGTGGTGCTGCGCGACGTCCGGCTCCCGGCCGACGTGCTGGCCCGGTTGCTGGCCGACCTGGAGGCCGAGGTCGGCCCGCTGACCGTGATGGTCGAGGCGCTGGACCACCACGACGCCCCGCTCTGGGGCGACTACCACCCGAGCTGGCCGTACCAGGACCGGTTCGAGGCCCGGACCCGGGCCGAGTGCCTGGCCGGGGACGTGATCAAGGCGTTCGTCCGGACCGCCGACCACCACGTCGACGAACTGCTGGCGACCGCGCGGCGGATCGTGCCGCCGCAGGTGGCCACCCTCACCCAGGCCGGGCTCGGCTTCGTCGAGATCTGCCCGCCGGCGACCGACAAGGCCACCGGGCTGACCGTGGTGGCGCAGACGCTCGGCGTCGACCCGGCCGACGTGCTGGTCTTCGGGGACATGCCCAACGACCTGCCGATGTTCGAGTGGGCCGGCTGGGCACGGGTGGCGGTCGCCAACGCCCACCCGATGCTCCGGGCCGCCGCCGACGAGGTGACCCTGCGCAACGACGACGACGGGGTGGCGGTGTACCTCGACCGGCTGCTCTCCCGCTGACGACTACCCTGCGGGTGATGGGAGACCGACCCCGCCTCGTCGCCACCGACCTCGACGGCACCCTGCTCACCGACGACCGGACGATCAGCCGCCGTACCGCCGACCTGCTGGTCCGCCTCCGCGCGGAGGGCACCCCGGTGGTGCTGGTCACCGGCCGCCCGATCCGCTGGCTGCAACTGGTGTACGACCAGCTCCCCGAGCCGCTGCCGGCGATCTGCGCCAACGGCGCGGTGGTGTACGACCCGACCACCGACGAGGTGCTGCGGGCCGACCCGCTCGCCCCGGACCTGCTCGCCGAGGTGGCCCGCCGGCTCCGTGCCGCGGTGCCCGGGGTGAGCTTCGCGGTGGAGGTGGCCGACAGCCGGCAGATGCGCCACGAGACGCACTACCCGCTGCGCTGGGACGCCGATCTCGACGCGATCCGGGCCGTCGAGTCGCCGGAGGACCTGCACTCCGTACCGGCGGTGAAGCTGCTGGCCCGCGCCGGTGAGCAGGACCCGGACGTCTTCGTCGAGGTGGTGGCCGGGGCGTTGCAGGGGCTGGCCGAGGCGACCCACTCGTCGTACGGCGGGCTGGTGGAGATCTCCGCCGCCGGGGTGACCAAGGCCGCCGGGCTGGCCTGGTACTGCGACCGGGACGGCATCGCCGCCCGGGACGTGCTCGCCTTCGGGGACATGCCCAACGACGTACCGATGCTGACCTGGGCGGGCCGGGCGGTGGCGGTGGCGAACGCGCACCCCGCCGTCCTCGCGATCGCCGACGAGGTGACCTCGGCGAACTCCGAGGACGGCGTGGCCACGTACCTGGCGAGGGTGTTCGGGCTCGACGGGGCCGACCCGGCCGGCTGACCCGGCCGGGGCCGGCCGGTGGTCAGAGGTACTGACCGGTGCTGTGCCCCTCGCCGCCGGGCTGGCCGCCCACGCCCGGCATCCCCGGCACGATTCCGCCGGGGCCGCTGGGCAGCGCCCGCTGGCCGGAGCGCATCTGCTCCAACTGCACCCGGGCGGCCATCTGCTGGGCCACCAGGGCGGCCTGGATGCCGTGGAACAGGCCCTCCAGCCAGCCGACGAGCTGGGCGTGGGCGATCCGCAGCTCACCCTCGCTGGGGGTCTGCTCCTCGGCGAAGGGCAGCGAGATCCGCTCCAGCTCCTCCCGCAGCTCCGGCGCGAGGCCCTCCTTCAGCTCGACGATCGACCGCTCGTGGATCTCCCGCATCCGGTTGCGGCTGGCGTCGTCCAGCGGCGCGGCCTTGACCTCCTCCAGTAGCTGTTTGATCATGCTGCCGATCCGCATCACCTTGGCCGGCTGCTCGACCAGGCGCGCCGGGTCCTCGCCCGTCTGCGCCTCGTCGGTCTGCACGGTGCCGACCGGCCGCCCGTCCGGGCCGACCACCACCACCGTGCCGGGCACGCCGGCACCGTCGCGGCCCGGCTCGTCATCCTGTCCAGCGGAGCGCGCTTGCGTCATGGCACCCATCTTGACCCAGGCCCCGCCGGGCCCGCTCGCCGGGACCGGGGGCTACCCGGCGGTAGCCGCACAGGTGGGCGCGCTACCGTCGCGGCCATGACCGCAGACCCGCGGGGCGTGCTCAGCCGGCCCAGCCCGCCGCCGGACGTCACCGTCCGTTACGGCGAGCAGCCGGACCAGGTCGCCGACCTGCGCCGGCCGGGCGGTTCCGGGCCGGCCCGCCGGCTGGTCGTGGTGGTGCACGGGGGCTTCTGGCGGGCGGAGTACGACCGCACCCACACCGGGCCGCTCGCGGCGGCCCTGGCGGGTCTGGGTCATCCGGTGGCCCAACTGGAGTACCGGCGGACCGGCCAGCCCGGGGGCGGCTGGCCGGGCACCCTGTCCGACGTCGTCACCGGGGTCGCGGCGCTGCCCGCGCTGGCGGCCGGGGCGTTGCCGGGCCGGGTGACCGCCGACCCGCCGATCCTGGTCGGCCACTCGGCGGGCGGACACCTGGCCCTGTACGCGGCGGCGCACGCCCCGGCCACCGTCGGCGGGGTGCTGGCGCTGGCCCCGGTGGCGGACCTCGCCGAGGCGTACCGGCGTGATCTGGACGGCGGCGCGGTGGCCGCGCTGCTCGGCGGTGGCCCGGCGGACGTGCCCGACCGGTACGCCGTCGCCGACCCGCTCGCCCGGCTGCCGCTGCGGACCCGCACGGTGGTGCTGCACGGCACCCTGGACCAGCAGGTACCGGTGGAGCTGAGCCGGGGCTACGTGGCCGCGGCGACCGCCGCCGGATCGACCGTCACCCTCGTCGAGCTGCCTCGATGCGAGCACTTCGGGCTCATCGATCCGGAGTCACCGCACTGGCCCCAGGTGACCAGCGCGTTACGGTCCCTGCACAATGATTGACGGAGCATGACCGAGCAGGTAGAACGCCGAGGGGCGGCGGTTCGGCCCAGCCCCCAACGGGAAGGACGCTGGTGTCGGAGATGAACCGTAGGCGGGCCCTGCAACTGCTGGCCGGGCTCGGTGCCGCCGGGCTGGTCGCGGGGTGCGGATCGGATGACGACGATGCCCCGACAGACAGCGGGACACCCGTACGGATCGGTCTCGTCGCGCCGACGACCGGGGCGCTCAAGCCCATCGGCACCGAGATCGTCAACGGGTTCCAGCTCTACCTCGACCTCAACGGGGGACGGCTCGGCGGGCACCCGGTCGAGTTGATCACCGCCGACGAGGGCGAGAACGCCCGTACCGGTCAGGCGGCGGTCGACGGCCTGCTCAAGCAGAACGTGCTCGCGCTCACCGGGGTGGTCAACTCGGCGGTCATGGTCGCCATCCGGGACGCCGTCGAGCAGGCCCGGGTGCCGCTGATCGGCTCCAACGCCTCACCCGCCACCCTGCAGAGCGTGGTCTACATCTGGCGGACCTCGTACGTGCTCAACGAGCCGGGCGAGGCGATGGGGTCGTACCTGCGCCAGCAGCTCCCGGCGGCCAGCCGGGTCGCCGTGATCGCGCCGGAGAGCGTCGGCAGCCGGGACGTGGTCGAGGGCTTCCGCAACGGCTTCGGCGCGGACGACCCCCGCATCGCCGACCCGGTCGTCTGGACCGACGCCGCCACCAACCCCGGCGACAGCGCGTACACCGCCGACATCCAGCGGGCGCTGGACCGCGACCCGGACGCCGTCTTCTGCTTCTTCGACGGCCAGGCTGCCGTGCAGTTCATCAAGCAGTTGCGGCGGGCCGGCTACCAGGGCCCCGTGTACGGTCCCGGGTTCCTCACCGAGGGCACCGTGCTCGGCGAGGTCCGGGAGCCGGAGGCGACGGGGATCATGACCGCCCTGAACTACTCGGCCGACCTGAACAACACCGCCAACCGGCAGTTCGCCTCCGTGTACCGCAAGACGCACAACACCTCGCCGACCACCTACGCGATGGCCTCGTACGACGCGGCGCAGGTGCTCGACGCCGCGATCCGGCTCGCCGGTGACGCGCCGACCGCGCAGGAGGTCAACCTGGCGCTCGGCCGGATCGGCCAGATCGACAGCCCGCGCGGGGCGTGGCAGTTCAACCAGTCGCGTACCCCGCAGCAACGGTGGTACCTGCGCAAGGTCCAGCGCGACGGCGAGGTGCTCTCCAACGTCCTGATCAACGAGCTGGCCACGCTGGGCTGAGCCGCCCGGCCGGTGCGGTGCTCCACCGGCGGCGGGTCGGTCAGGGGCGCAGTTCGGCGACGCAGCACTTGACGCTGCCGCCGCCCTTGCGCAGCTCGGCCAGCTCCACCGGCACCGGCTGGTACCCGGCGGCGCGGAGCGTGCCGGCGAGCCGGGTCGCCTCGCTGGCGAGCACCACGTTACGACCGTCGCCGACCAGGTTGAGCCCGAACGCCAGGGCGTCCTCGTCGGCGGCGACCACCGCGTCCGGGAAGAGCTGGGCGAGCACCCGCTGGCTGGCCACCGAGAAGGCGCCGGGGAAGTAGACGACGTTCGCGTCGTCGAGCGCGGCGAGCGCCACGTCCAGGTGGTAGAAGCGCGGGTCGACCAGGTGCAGCGACACCACCGGCCGGCCGAGCGCCTCCTGCGCCTCGGCGTGCGCCGGCAGTTCGGTCCGGAAGCCGTACCCGGCGAGGAGCAGGCCGCCGTGGGCGTCCGGCAGGTACGCGAAGTCGCCCTCCCCCTCGTTGGTCCGCACCGGGGCGACGAACCGCCAGCCCCTCGCCTCGTACCAGCTCCGGTGTGCGGCGGCCTCGGCGCTGCGCTGCTCGTGGCGGAACCGGGCGCCGTACGCCGTGCCGTCCACGGTGACCGCGCCGTTGGCCGCGAAGACCATGTCCGGCAGGCCCGGCTCGGGATCGAGCAGGTGCACCTCGTGTCCGAGACCGATCAGGGTCTCGCGCAGTCCGTCCCACTGCTTCACGGCGAGTTCCGGATCGACCGGGGTCGCCGGGTCCATCCACGGGTTGATCGCGTACTCGACCGCGAAGTGCGCGGGCGAGCACATGAGGTATGTCCGCTTTCGCGCGACTCGCTGCTGCTCCACGGTCACCAAGCGTAGGTAGCGTACAACTTCAGGAACAGCCACGAACATTGCTTGCCGAAGGCGGAACGTTGCAGATAGATGCGGTTGACCAGCAGATCATTGCGTTGCTCGTCGCCGACGCGCGCGCGTCGTACGCGGACATCGGCACCCGGGTGTCACTCTCCGCACCGGCGGTGAAGCGCCGGGTCGACCGACTCCGCTCGGCCGGGGTGATCCGGGGGTTCACGGCGGTGGTCGACCCGGCGGCGGTCGGCTGGACCACGGAGGCGTTCGTCGAGTTGTTCTGCGCCGGCCGGACCACGCCGGGCCAGCTCAGCGCGGCCACCCGCCGGCACCCCGAGGTGGTCGGGGCGTACACCGTCTCGGGCGAGGCGGACGCGCTGGTGCACCTGCGGGCCGCCGACATCTCCCACCTGGAGGCGGCGCTGGAACGGCTGCGCGCGGAACCCTTCGTCACCTCGACGCGGAGCACGATCGTGCTGTCCCGGCTGGTCGAGTCCCCGGGGGTGGGACCGGTCACCGGCTGACCCGCGCCGGCGGTGCGGGCGGGGTCGGCCGGTGACCGGGACGGCTCAGAGGTACATGCCGGTGCGGGGCTCGCCCTCGTCGCGCTTGCCGGGCTTGTCGCCCTCGCCGAAGAAACGCTTCCCGCCGAACTCGCCGTGCAGCCGGTCGTCGAGTTCGTCGGCGAGCCCCGTCATCACCTGCACGGCCAGCATGAGGTGGGTGGGCTGGAAGTCCCGGCCGAAGACCGGGATGGACGCCCAGACCGTGTCGTCGGCGCAGTAGAGCCGGCCGATCGGCATCCGGTTGGTCAGCTCGGAGAGCTTGACGTACAGCCGCTCGGTCGGCTCGACCTGGGTGAGCACCGGGGAGAAGACGTCCACCAGGGGAGGGTTGTCCCGGACCCGGACGAAGACCATCGCCGACCCGGCCCGGATGTTGATGTCCCCGTCCTGGTCGACCTGCAACTGGTCGGAGGTGGACTTCAGCATCGTCGAGACGACGGTGCGGACCCGCTCGTCGAGGGCGAGCACGTCCTTGTCGACGGTCGTGCCGGGGGCCGCGGCGGCGGCCAGCGCCTCGTCGAGGTCGGCCTCCACGTCGCGGTCCGGGCCGAACTCGCTGCGGGCCGTGCCCAGCGGCTCCACCGGGACCGGCTTGCCCGCGCTGTCGTGCACCAGGTAGACCAGGAAGGCCGGGTGCGGGGCACCGTAGACGTCCCGCAGCGTGCGGGAGAGCAGGGCGGCGAGCTTGCTCGCCTCCGCGCTGGTGGCCGCCAGCCCGAAGTCCTCGCCCGAGCCCTCCACCACGCCGGGCGGCGACCAGCCGAGGGCGACCATGTCCGCCACGGCCGCCCGGTCCAGCCGGTACCCCGTCGGGAGCGTGGCGTTGCCGACCGCCCGCGCCGAGATCCGGCCGTCGGTGTCGAGGTCGACGCTGATCGAGTACACGGCGTCGCCGGTGCCGGAGGCGGTCGGATCGAGGGTGAGCTCGATGTGCGTGCCGGCGGGCAGGTCCCGCAACCGTTCGGCGAACGCGCGGGCGAACTCCTGCCAGGCCTGGGTCACCTTGGCCCGCAGGTCGGCCGTGGTGGGCTCGTCGAGCAGGACCGACTCGTGGTGCTCCGGCGTGCCGCCGTTCTCCGTCGGGGCGCCGCCGGATGGGCCAGCCGGCGCCGAGGGGTGGTCTGCCGTCATGATCGCCTCCGTCCGTCAAGGTCACCCTACCCACGGCGCACGCGGACGGATCAGCCGCGACCGGGATCGGACACCACCCGCCACGGCCGCCCGGTCGCGTTGGGGTCAGGCGGGCCGGACCGCGCCGGGGTCAGGCCGGGCGGTCGCCGCCCAGCTCCACCGGCCAGGTGCCGGCCAGGGCGCTGAGCCGGGCGGCGGTCGCGGCGGGGTCCGCCCCCCGCCCGACCGCGACCCCCAACAGGTACGCGGTGACCGGGGCACCCGGGCGCAGCACCTGGTGGGCCACGTCCCGGGCCAGGTCCAGCACGGCGGGAACCGGCACCTCGGCCGGGTCGAGACCCAGTTCGGCGCAGGCCGCCGTGACCCAGTCGTCCATCACCGTCATCGTGCCCACTCCTCCGCCCGACGTACGTCGTCGTCAGTGTCGCAGTCGAACCAGGGCGGCGGCCCGGTACCGGCCCAGGGCAGGTCCACCACGGTCAGGCCGGCCAGCAGGTTCCGGACCGACGCCCCGGCGAGGCTCCCGCCCCGCTCCCCGGCCAGCCGGGCCAGGGCGGCGCGAAGCGCCGGCACCCGCCACACCCCGCACAGCGACTGCCGGCGTCCACCGGCGTCGCGGTAGCAGACCCCGTCGGCCGTACCGTCGGCCAGCCCGCGCAGCAGCGCCGCCACCGCGTCCGGGGTGAGGAACGGCAGGTCGGCGGCGAGCAGGGCGACCACGGGGACGTCGGCTCCGAGCAGCGCCAGCCCGGCCGAGGCGGCGGCGACCGGGCCCCCGCCCGGCGGGTCCTCCCGGGTCACCCACACCCCGGCGAGCGGCCCGGTGCCGGGTGGGGGCAGGCCGATATCGGAAGGGGACGGCCCGGTGTCGGGTGGGGGCGGGCCGACGAGGACGCGGGGGGCGGCGTCGGCCACCGCCGCCAGCACCCGGTCGCGCATGGGCTGCCCGCCCACCGGTACGCCCGGCTTGTCCACGCCGCCCATCCGGCGGGCCGCGCCGCCGGCGAGCACCACCGCCGCGTACCCCGAACGCGCCGTCGACGACGCCGTAGCCACGCTCACCCGGGCCACGGTAGCGGTCCGGGGGGCGACGTCGCCCGGTTCGGGCAGGATGGCGGGATGGGACGTGCCACCGACCGCCGCCGGACGGTCCGGATAGACCTCGACGCGACGGTCGGCCCCGTCTCGGTCCGGCGACCCGACAGCATCTCCGTCGAGGAACCACTGGAGATCCGGGTCGGGCCGGCGGGGCCGGGTCGACGCCGCCCGCTCGCGGTGACCATGCGGACCCCCGGTGACGACCTGGACCTTGCGGTCGGTTTCCTGCTCACCGAGGGGCTGATCCGGTCGGCGGACGACGTGCTGACCGCCCAGCTCTGCGCCGGCGACCAGACCCCCAACACGTACAACGTGGTGGACGTGGTGCTCGCCCCCCGCGTACCCGAGCCGGTCGCCGACCCGGCGCGGAACTTCTACACCACCAGTTCCTGCGGAGTGTGCGGGAAGGCGAGCATCGACGCGGTACGCACCCGGTCCGTCTTCGCCGTGGCCGACGACCCGCTGACCGTGCCGGCGGAGGTGCTGGCCGCCCTGCCGGACCGGCTCCGGGCCGCCCAGCGGGTCTTCGACCGCACCGGCGGCCTGCACGCCGCCGGCCTCTTCACCGCCGAGGGCGAGCAGGTGGTGCTGCGGGAGGACGTCGGCCGGCACAACGCCGTGGACAAGGTGATCGGCTGGGCGGTGCGCGCGGGCCGGCTGCCGCTGGCCGGGCACCTGCTGCTGGTCTCCGGGCGGGCCAGCTTCGAGCTGACCCAGAAGGCCTGGATGGCCGGGTTGCCGCTGCTCGCGGCGGTCTCCGCGCCGAGCAGCCTCGCCGTCGACCTGGCCGAGGAGGCCGGCCTGACCCTGGTCGGCTTCCTCCGGGGCCGCACCATGAACGTCTACGCCGCCCCGCACCGGGTCACCGTCTGACCGCCGGGCCGGGTCATGGGCCGTGCTGGCCCGGTGGCCGGGCGCGGTATCAGCCGCTGATCACTCCGGGCCAGAGCCGGATGGCGGCGTCGCGGGCGAGCAGGAACCCCGCGATGCCGAGAATCCAGCCCAGCGTGCCACCGGCATGCTTCGTGATCCACTCGTTCAGCCGGGCCAACAGCGGCTCGATCAGCCTCGGCACGGCGAGCCGCGCGCCGAGCAGCACCACCGCCGGCAGCACCATCACCAGGCAGTACCCGCCGAGCAGGGCCGCCGTGGTGGCGGCGGGCAGCTCCGCCGTGGTCATCAGGCCGACGGCCGCCAGGTACGGCAGCATCGTCGCCACCTCGGCCAGCGCGGCCAGCAGCGCCAGCCCGACCAGCCAGCGCAGCGACGAGTCCCCGCTGGTGGCCCGGTCCCGCCAGCGCAGCACCCCGCCGCCGCCGGCCTTGCGTCGCTTGCCGTCGTACCGGAAGCTCAGCGCGAACAGGCCCACCCCGAGCGCCAACTGCGCCCAGAGCACCGGACGGCTGTCCAGCGTTCCGTCGAGGGCGCTGGCGATCCGGGTGCCGCCGACGGCGAGCAGCACCCCCACCACGAAGTAGAAGACGGCGATGGTGCCCAGGTACGCCAGGATCCGCCGGACGTTGATCCGGCCGGGTGCCATCAGCAGCCAGATCGGGATGAACAGGGTCCCGATGCTGGTGCTGTCGATCAGCGCGAGCCCGGCGAGCGACAACAGCAGTCCGACGCTCACCCGACACGCTCCGGGGTGGTGGTCATACGTCCAGTGTCATCGCGGCCCCGACGCATCAGGTCGTCGCGGGAGACGATCTGCCCGTACATCCTTCGACCCACAGCCCGGCGAGGACTTCGGCCCCCGTCCGGCGGCGGGGCCGGCGACGGCGGGGTCAGCTTTCGGCGGGGTCGTGGGCGCGGGCCCACGCGACGAAGCGCTCGTCGAGCTGCGCCGGGGTCGGTGGGCTGCCGAGCCGGGTCAGGGTGGTCTGCGCTTCGACCTTCAGCGACACGAGGTGGCGGAGCAGCGCGTCGCGGCGACCGGGGTACGCCGCGAGCAGGCCACGTCGGGCGGGTTCGCACGGCCACGGCAGGCGGCACGCCGAGCAGCGCCAGAGCGGGCGCATAGGGCGGTGCGGGTACGTCGGCGGCGGGTCGGCGATCGGCTGGCGGGTGCGGAGCAGCCGCAACGCGACCCGCTTCGCGTCCGCGTCGGACAGGTCGCCGAGGAACCGCCGTACGGTGTCGGTCGGCTCGACCGGATCGGCCGCGTGGCGCAGGTCCCGCACAGCCTGGTGGGCGTAGACGGTCAACAGCCGCGCCACCTGTTCGGTGGCGGGCAGGGCCCGGAACGGCGGGCAGGGCCACGGGTCGCCGTCGGTCGGGCAGCGCCACGCCGGGCCGGCGGCGACGTGGTCGCTGTCCCCGATCACCGGGTACCCCTGGCGGACGGCTCGGGCCGTGCGGCCTGGCCCGGCGTGAGTCGCCCGGCCGATCCGGGACGGTCGTGGCGGGTGGTCCGCTGGTTCGCGGCGGGCACCGGGACCACCCCGCGAGCGGGGCAGGCGCGGCGACGACGCCAGAAACGGATACGCATGAGTCCCCTCCGGGCGGTTCGTGGTGGGGAGGGGTCGCCCCCGCTCTCTGGAACGAGTCGGAAGGTTCCGGGGCGACCCCTCGTGGACACCCCGACGGGCATCGACTCCGGCGGCCTTGTGGACGGCCATCCCCTACCGTCCCACCGGACCCCGTCACGGTGTCCTGGCAACCACAATGGGTGACCAACCCCTACCCTCGGAAGGTGCGCCGGGGATGTGGGTGGCGCTGGCTCGGCGGGGCCGGCCGGCGGGACGCCGTGAAAAGTCGATCTTCGTTCTGGGGAGTCGTGTATGGCCGATCTGCCAGGTCCGTTGGCGGCGTTCATCGTTGGTGAGGTGCGCCGAGCACGTGGTGCAGCGGGCATGACACAGGAGGCGTTCGGCCGGGGCGCCGGTTTCAGCGCGTCGCACGTGAGCGCGGTCGAGGGGGGAACACGAGCCCTGACTGTCGACTTCGTTCGTGGCGCGGACCGGGCGCTCAACAACGGAGGCCTGTTCGAGCGCATGGCCGCACAGCTCGGCGCCCCGTCGTGGTTCCTGCCGTGGCTCGACGCGGAGCGCGGGGCGACCCAGCTTCGATACTTCGAGCCGACGCTGATCCCAGGGCTGTTGCAGTGTGAGGCGTACGCCCGCGCCGTGCTGCGCCTTGACCCGCGCCTGACCGATGACGAGGTTGAGCGCCGGGTGAGCGCCCGGATCGACCGACAAGCGGTTCTCGGCAGGCCCGCGCCGCCGCAGGTCGTCGCGGTCGTTGACGAGGGCGCGCTACGACGCGCGGGCGACGGCCATGAGAAGCCGATGGTCGAGCAGTTGGCGCAGCTCATCGCCTGCGCCGAGCGCCCGAACGTCAGCGTTCACGTTGTGCCGGCAGAGGTCGGCCTTCACGCGGGGCTGTCCGGCCCGCTGTCCCTCGCGCGGATGCCCGATGGCAGTTGGGTGGGGCATGTCGAGACTCAACTGGGCGGGAACGTCGTTGACCAGCCGGACGACATGGATACGCTTTTTGAGCGGTGGGAAAGTGTCCGCAGCGAGTCACTGTCGCGGCGGCAATCCCTAGAGCTGATCAAGGGAGTGGCGAGCCAATGGACCTGACCAGCGCCCAATGGCGGAAGAGCACTCGAAGCGGCACCAGCGGCGGCAACTGCGTCGAGGTCGCCGACAACCTTCCCGGCGTGGTCGCCGTGCGCGACTCGAAGGACCCGACCGGCCCGGCGCTGGTGTTCGCACCCGGCGCGTGGCGGGCGTTCGTCGGCGGTACCGCCGGGCGCGACTGAACGTCACGCCGATCCGGCGGGCATCAGCGCTCGAAATGTCCCCGCCTCTGGAACATGCCGGGCGGGACGTCCGCGTGTCGAATTCCTAGCGGGTCTAGCCGACAGCGGGGTCAGTGGCGGCGGGGTCGGCGGCGGCGCTGGCGGAGCACGCCCGGGGTGACGGGGGCGTCCACCGCCGGCCAGCCGTCCAGCTCGGACGGGGGAACCCCGCGCCGGAGCAGGTCGTCCAGCAGGAGGGCGAGCGAGTAGTCGGGGTGCTCGGCCAGGGCGCGTTCCAGGGTCACCGCGGCCAGCGCGCCCTGCCCGGCCCGCCAGGCGGCGAAGGCGAGCAGGCTGGCGGGGGCGGCGCTCAACTCCGGCTCGGCCCGGCGCAGCACGTCCGTCCAGAGGTCGATGTCCGCCTCCCGTCCGTCGGTCCGTTCCCAGGCGTGGTCGCGGACCGGGAGGTGGGTCAGGAGCAGGCTGAGCCAGGCCACCTCGTCGTCGGTCAGCCGCACGCTCCGGCGCTGGCTGCGGAACGCGGCGCGGACCGCCGCCCGACCGGCCACCCGGACCGACCGGCCGCCGCGCCCGCCCGCCTCCGGCTCCGCCGCCACCAGCGCGACGAGCCGTTCCTCGGCCCGGTCGGTGGCCCGCCGCATCGCCGCGCGCTCCGGGTCGCCGACCGCCGCCACCCGGGCGGTGAGGGCGGCCCGGTCGGGGAGGGCGACCTGGCCGGCGAAGACCGCCGCCGCGCTGACCTCGCTGGCCTGCGGGTCGTACGGAGTGCCGTCGGGGGGACAGCAGCCGGGCTGGGTGCACAGGTACGACCAGTAGCGCCCGTCCGTTACCCGCAGGGCGTCCAGCAGGAGCAGGCCCCGCCCGTCGAGCGCCGCGCGGACCGCGTCCACCGCGCCGGTGACCCGCGCGGGTGGGCCGTACCCGAGCACGGTGGCCGCCTCCGCGCCCTGCCGGCCGACCACGTCGACGAGGTGCCGGGCGGACCGGTGCGGGTCGGCGTCCCGGTCGGGCAGGTCCGCGCGAGCGGCGAAGACGATCTGCCGGCCCCGGAGGGCGACCACCACCACGCTGTCGGTGGGGTGGAAGCCGAGCAGGTACGGCACGGCGGCGATGAGGTCGGCGGGGCAGCGGACGGCGAGCCGGGGTCGGTCGATCGGGGTCATGCCGGCAGCCTGCGTCGCGGCGTCGTCCCCGGACGGCCCCTGTGGACGACACGCGGCTTATCCACAGTTACCCAGCGTATCGTCGCTGGTCGGCGCGAAGTTGCAGGCTGTGCAACCGGGTCGTGGGCCGGTCGCCCCCCGTCGGCCGCCGGCAGCGGCTACCTTGCGCTCATGGATCTGGCCTACCTGCGGGCGCATCCGACCCAGTTGCCGACGTTCCTGGCCCACCAGCGGATCCGGGAGACCCCGGTCTCCGGCGGGGACATCTGCACGGCGGCCCGGCTCACCCTCGACGACGGCCACTCGGTCTTCACGAAGTCCTGGCCCGAACGGGCCGGCCGGCCGGTCCCCGAGGGCTTCTTCGCCACCGAGGCGGCCGGGCTGCGCTGGCTGCGGGAGGCCGACGCGGTGGCCGTACCGGAGGTGGTCGTGGCGCTGCCGGAGCTGCTGGCGCTCGACTGGGTGGAGACCGGGGAGCCGACCCCGGCGGCGGCCGAGCGGTTCGGCCGGGAACTGGCCGACCTGCACCGGGCCGGGGCGGTGACCTTCGGCGCGCCGTGGCCCGGCTTCATCGGGGCGCTGCCCCAGGACAACACCCCCGAGCGGGGGCCGTGGCCACGGTGGTTCGCCGACCGCCGGCTCCTGCCGTACCTGCGCCGGTCGGTCGACAACGGCGCGCTCACCCCGGCGGAGACCGCGCTGGTCGAGCGGCTGGTCGACCGGATCGACGAGTACGGCGGCGACGAGCCGCCCGCCCGGATCCACGGCGACCTGTGGCCGGGGAACGTGCTCTGGGGCGCCGACGGGCGGGTCCGGCTGGTGGACCCGGCCGCGCACGGCGGCCACCGGGAGACCGACCTGGCCCAGCTCGCGCTCTTCGGCGGAGCGCCGTACGGCGACCGGATCCTGGCCGCGTACCGGGCGCGGTGGCCGTTGGCCGACGGGTGGCGGGAGCGGGTACCGCTGCACCAACTGCACCTGCTGCTGGTGCACACCGCCCTGTTCGGCGCCGCGTACCGGGCTGCGGTGGACAGCGCCGCCCGCGCCGCTCTGCGCGGTGGTGGACGCGCTACGGTCGACCCATGACCGCCGTCCAGCCACTCGCCGGGGCTCTCGTCGACCGGTACGGCCGGATCGCCCGCGACCTGCGGGTCTCGCTGACGGACAAGTGCAACCTGCGCTGCACGTACTGCATGCCCGCCGAGGGCCTGCCCTGGCTGGCCGGCCCCGACCTGCTCACCGACGCCGAGGTCGGCCGGCTGCTGCGGGTCGCCGTCGAGCGGCTCGGCGTGACCGAGGTGCGGTTCACCGGCGGGGAGCCGCTGATCCGCCGTGGGCTGGTCGACATCGTCGGCGCGGCGAGCGCACTGCGCCCCCGGCCCCGGCTGTCGCTGACCACCAACGGCATCGGGCTGGACCGGCTGGCCCCGGCGCTGCGCGCCGCCGGGCTGGACCGGGTGAACGTGTCCCTGGACACCCTCGACGCCGACCGGTTCCACCGGCTCACCCGCCGGGACCGGCTCGGTGCCGTCCTGGCCGGGCTGGCCGGCGCGGCGGCGGCCGGACTCACCCCGGTCAAGGTCAACTCGGTGCTGATGCGGGGGGTCAACGAGGACGAGGCCCCCGCGCTGCTCCGGTTCGCCCTGGCCCACGGGTACGAACTGCGGTTCATCGAGCAGATGCCGCTGGACGCCCAGCACGGCTGGGACCGCAGCGCGATGGTGACCGCCGAGGAGATCCTCGCCGCCCTGGGTACCGCGTTCGACCTGCGCCCCGACCCGGCCGAACGCGGTGCCGCCCCGGCCGAGACCTGGCTGGTCGACGGCGGGCCGGCCCGGGTGGGGGTGATCGGCACCGTCACCCGGCCGTTCTGCGGCGACTGCGACCGGACCCGGCTCACCGCCGACGGCCAGGTCCGGGCCTGCCTGTTCGCCACCGAGGAGACGGACCTGCGGGGCGCCCTGCGGTCCGGGGCGGACGACGCGGAGCTGGCCCGGCGCTGGCAGGCCGCGATGTGGGGCAAGCGCGCCGGACACGGCATCGACGATCCGACCTTCCTGCAACCCGCCCGACCGATGTCGGCGATCGGAGGTTGACGGTGCAGCTCACCGTCCGGTACTTCGCCGGGGCCCGCGCCGCCGCCGGTTGCAGCGAGGAGACCGCCCCCGCCGGGCACTCGCTGGACCAGCTCACGGCGGACCTGGAGCAGCGGCACGGCGCACCGCTCGCCGCCGTCCTGCGGGTGGCGAGTTTCCTGGTCGACGGCGTCGCCTGTCATGATCGTCAGGCACCGCTGCCAGCCGGGGCCACGATAGATGTGCTGCCCCCCTTCGCGGGCGGCTGAGGGAGGGTTCGTGTTACCGGTCCTGGGGTTCGTGGGCACCCTCGCGCTGATCACCGGTCTGATCCACTACTACCTGTGGCGGCGGCTGGTGCGCGACACCACCCGCCCCGGCCGGGTACGACGGATCGGCGCGGTCGTCGCCCTGGTCCTGGCGCTGCTGGTGCCGGCGACCATGATCGGCACCCGGGGCGGCTTCTACTGGCTCGCCTGGCCGGGGTACCTCTGGCTCGCCGTCATGTTCTACCTGCTGGTCCTGCTGGTCCTGCTGGAGGTGCCGCTGCTGGTCGCCCGGCTGGTGCTGCGCCGCCGGGCCGGCGCCGGGCCGGCCACCGGCCCCGAGCCGCCCGCCGCGACCCCCGAGCCGGCCCTGGTCGGCGCCGGCACCCCGGACGCCGCGACCGCCACCACCGGCGGCGGCCCGTCGGCGGCCGACGGGAGCGAGCCACCGGTGGCCGCCAGCGGCCCCGAGCCGACGGGCGGCGGCACCGGTACGCCGGACCACGACCCGGGACGCCGGCTGCTGCTGGCCCGGGGCGCGGCCATCTTCGCCGGGCTCACCGCCGTCGGGGTCACCGGGTACGGCGTCCGCACCGCGCTCGGCCCGCTGGAGCTGGACCGGGTGCAGATCCCACTGGCGAAGCTCCCCCGCAGCATGGACGGCCTGCGGATCGCCACCGTCTCCGACATCCACCTCGGTCCGCTGCGGGGCCGGGTGCACACCGAACGGATGGTGGCCGCGATCAACCGGCTCGACGCCGACCTGGTGGCGGTCGTCGGCGACCTGGTCGACGGCACGGTCGCCGAGTTGGGCGAGGCGGCGGCCCCGCTGCGCGACATCCGCTCGCGGTACGGCAACTTCTTCGTCACCGGCAACCACGAGTACTACTCCGGCGTCGAGGAGTGGGTGCAGGAGGTCGACCGGTTGGGCCTGCGGGTCCTCCAGAACCAGCGGCAGGAGATCCACGCCCGGGGTGGCGTGCTCGACCTGGCCGGGGTGAACGACGTGAGCGCCGCCGGCACCGGCGTGGCCGCCCCGCCCGACTACGCCGCCGCGCTCGGCGACCGGGACACCGACCGTCCGGTGGTGCTCCTGGCGCACCAGCCGGTGGCCGCCCTGGAGGCCGCCAAGTTCGGCGTCGACCTGCAACTGTCCGGGCACACCCACGGCGGGCAGATCGTCCCGTTCAACCTGCTGGTCCGGCTGGAGCAGCCGGTCGTCTCCGGGCTGGGCGAAGTGGACGGCACCAAGGTCTACGTGACCAACGGCGCCGGTTTCTGGGGCCCGCCGGTGCGGGTCGGCACGAAACCGCAGATCACGCTGGTGGAGCTGCGCGCCACCTGAGCGGCGTAAATGCCGGTTTCGACCGTTCGATCCCCCGGCCGCCGAGGGTGCCGGGGATTGCGGAGGTCACGGGTACGCGTGGCGGCGGGCGGGTACCGGAGCGGGCGTGACAGGATGCGGCGTGCCTCCGTTCAGCTCCGTACCCCCCGGTGGCTTCCCGTCATTCGTCGCGGACCTGCACATCCACTCGAAGTACTCCCGCGCGTGCAGCCGGGACCTCACCCTGCCGAACCTCGGCTGGTGGGCCCGACGCAAGGGCATCGGCGTGCTCGGCACCGGCGACTTCACCCACCCCGCCTGGTACGACCACCTGCGTGAGACCCTGCACCCGGCCGAGCCCGGCCTGTACCGGCTGGGCCCCGAGGCGGAGCGGGACATCGCCCGCCGGCTGCCGCCCCGGCTGGCCGACGCGGCCGAGGCGGACCCGGTCCGGTTCATGCTCAGCGTGGAGATCTCCACCATCTACAAGCGGGACGACCGGACCCGCAAGGTGCACCACCTGATCTACCTGCCCGACCTGGACGCGGTGGAGCGGTTCAACACCACCCTGGGCCGGATCGGCAACATCGCCTCCGACGGCCGGCCGATCCTCGGGCTCGACTCCCGCGACCTGCTGGAGATCACCCTGGAGGCCAGCCCGGACGGCTTCCTGGTGCCGGCGCACATCTGGACGCCCTGGTTCTCCGCGCTCGGCTCGAAGTCCGGCTTCGACGCCATCGCCGACTGCTACGCCGACCTCGCCGGGCACATCTTCGCCGTGGAGACCGGCCTCTCCTCCGACCCGGAGATGAACTGGCGGGTGGGCAGCCTCGACGGGTACCAACTCGTCTCCAACTCCGACGCCCACTCCCCGCCCGCGCTGGGTCGGGAGGCGACCGTGCTGGCCTGCGGCCGGGACTACTTCTCGATCCGGGACGCGCTGCGCACCGGCACCGGGCTCGCCGGGACCATCGAGTTCTTCCCGGAGGAGGGTAAGTACCACGCCGACGGGCACCGGCTCTGCGGGGTCAACTGGCAGCCGGAACGGACCCGGGCGGCCGGGGGGCGCTGCCCGGAGTGCGGCAAGCCGCTCACCGTCGGGGTGCTCAGCCGGGTCGAGGACCTGGCCGACCGGCCCGAGGGTTACCGCCCCGCGCACGCCCGCGACGTCACCCACCTGGTCCCGCTGGCCGAGATCCTCGGTGAGCTGAACGCGGTCGGGCCGAAGTCGAAGAAGGTCGAGGGGAAGCTCAACGAGCTGGTCGCCGCGCTCGGCCCGGAACTGGAGATCCTCACCACCGCGCCGCTCGACGAGATCGGCCGGGTCGGCGGGGAACTGCTCGCCGAGGGGATCGGCCGGCTGCGCCGGGGCGAGGTGCGCCGGGTGCCGGGCTACGACGGCGAGTACGGCGTGATCACCCTCTTCGACCCGGCCGAGCTGGGGGCGAAGGCGAGCGGCGGGCAGGCGGAGACCCTCTTCGACGTGCCGGTGCCCGCCCAGCGGACCGCCCCCGAGCAGGCGGCGAGGGCGAAGGCCCGGCGCCCGGCGGCAAAGGCCGCCGAGCCGAAGCGGAAGGCCGTTCCGCCGCCCCCGCCCCCGCCGCTCGCGCCGCCCCCGTCGCCGCACGAGCCGTTCGAGCCGATGCTGGCCGGCATGGAGGAGGTCGGCACCGGGCTGCTGGACCGGCTGGACGCCATGCAGCGGGTGGCCGCCTCCGCACCGGGCGGGCCGCTGCTGATCGTGGCCGGTCCCGGCACCGGCAAGACCCGGACGCTGACCCACCGGATCGCGTACCTCTGCGCCGAGCTGAACGTGTTCCCGGAGACCTGCCTGGCGATCACCTTCACCCGGCGGGCCGCCGAGGAGCTGCGGCACCGGCTCGACGGCCTGCTCGGGCCGGTCGCCGAGGACATCTACGTCGGGACGTTCCACTCGCTGGGCCTGACCATCCTGCGGGAGAACGCGACCGCCGCCGGGCTGCCCGCCGAGTTCCGGATCGCCGACGACGCCGACCGCGCCGAGGCACGGGCCGAGGCGGGCGAGGACGACGCCGCGTACACCGCGCTGCTGCGCAAGCGGGACCTGGTCGACCTGGACGAGCTGCTCACCCTGCCGGTGGCGCTGCTGCGCGGCGACCGGAAGCTCACCCAGCGGTACCGGGACCGGTGGCAGTGGATCTTCGTCGACGAGTACCAGGACGTCGACCCGGTGCAGTACGAACTGCTGCGGCTGCTCAGCCCCGCCGACGGCAACCTCTGCGCGATCGGCGATCCGGACCAGGCGATCTACTCGTTCCGGGGCGCCGACGTCGGGTACTTCCTGCGCTTCTCCGAGGACTTCACCGACGCCCGGCTGGTCCGGCTGAACCGCAACTACCGGTCCTCCGCCCCGATCCTCGCCGCCGCCGTGCAGGCCATCGCGCCGTCGTCGCTGGTCCGGGGCCGCCGGCTGGACCCGGCCCGGCTCGACCCGGAGGCCCCCCTGGTCGGCCGGTACGCCGCGTCCTCCGTCGCCGACGAGGCCGACTTCCTGGTCCGGACCATCGACGACCTGGTCGGCGGGCTCTCCCACCGGTCCCTGGACTCGGGACGGATCGACGGCCGCGCCACGACCCTGTCGTTCAGCGACATCGCCGTGCTGTACCGCACCGACGCGCAGGCCGCGCCGATCGTGGACGCCCTCTCCCGGGGCAACATCCCGGTGCAGAAGCGCTCGCACGACCGGCTGCGGGACCGGCCCGGGGTGACCGCGATCGCGCGGGAACTGCGGCACGCCACCGGCGTCGACGGCGCGCTGACCGCCCGGGTACGCCTGGCCGGCCAGGTGCTCGCCGACCGCTTCTCGGTGCCGACGCTGGACGGCACCGCCGGGGTCCGCCCGGAGGACGTCCGCGCGGCGGTCGACCTGCTCACCCCGCTGGCCCGGCGCTGCGGCGACGACCTGCCGCTCTTCCTGTCCCAGTTGGCCACCGGCGCCGAGGTGGACGCCCTCGACCCGCGCGCCGAGGCGGTCACCCTGCTGACCCTGCACGCCGCCAAGGGCTTGGAGTTCCCGGTGGTCTTCCTGGTCGGCGCCGAGGACGGGCTGCTGCCGCTGCGCTGGCCCGGCTCGACACCGGACGAGGACGCGGTCGCCGAGGAACGCCGGCTCTTCTTCGTCGGGCTGACCCGCGCCCAGGACCGCCTGTACGTCAGCCACGCCGCCCGTCGGACCCGGCACGGCCCGGAACGCGACGTCTCCCCCACCCCCTTCCTCGACGCGATCGACCCGGGCCTGTTCGAGCGCTTCGGCGAGAGCGAGGTACGCCGCCCCCGCGACCGCCAACTCCGCCTCATGTAGGTGTAAGGAGGGGCCCCTTCTTAACGCATACGGTCGAGAAGGGTCCCCTTCTCACCCCCCGGCGGCGGGCGCATCCGGTGCCGGGGTGCCGGTGCCGGGGCGTGGAGGCGTGCCGGAGGGCGTGGGTACCGGTGGGCGGGTGGTGTGGCTCAGGCGAGCAGGGCGGCCAGCCAGGCGCCGGCGAGCAGGGCCGGGCCGAGGGGCAGCACGGTGTCCCGGCGGACCCGCCGCAGGGCCAGCAGGACGAGCACGACCAGGCCGTTGAGCAGGTGCGGCAGGGCCAGGCCGAGCAGTACCGACGGCCAGCCCAGCCACCCGAGCGGCAGGCCCAGCACCGCGCCGAGCTTGACGTCGCCGAAGCCGAGCCGGGAGCCGGGCAGCAGGGCCAGCACCACGTACAGCAGCGCGGAGCCGGCCGCCCCGGCCAGGACGGTGAGCAGCCGACCGGGCGTACCGGTGAGCAGCGCGGCGGCGGTCAGCCCGACCGCGCCGACCAGCCCGGCCGTCGCCACCAGCGGGTCCGGCAGCCGCAGGCAGGCCAGGTCCACCGCGCCGAGCACCAGCCCGACGACGGCCATCCCGAGCAGGGCGGGCAGCGCGGGATCATGGTGCCGCGCCGCCGCGAGCCCGCCGAGCACGATCGCCCCGATCACGACGGTCACCACGACCGGGGGGCCGCGCCGGATTTCGCAGTGGGTGCACCGGGTCGCCACCCAGCCGGCGGCACCGGACGGTGGGGGCTGCCCGCAGGCCCGGCACGCCGACCGGGGCGGCCCGTCGACGGGCGTGGCCATCCGGTGGGCGAGGCCGGGTACGACGGCCCCGGCCAGCGCCCCGGCCACCGCGCCCACCAGGGCAGGCAGGAACGCGCCTGGCAGGGCGGGCAACAGCGCGGCTGGCAGGGCGGGGGACAGGCTGTCCAGCAGGGCTGGGGAGACGCTGCTGCCCAGCAGGGCAGGGAGCGGCGTGCCTCGCCCGGCGGGTGACCCGGTGTCCAACAGGGTGGGCGGCAGGGCGGCGACCGGCACGCCCAGCGACATGGGCGGGATGCTACCGGCCTCCCCCGGCCACCACCGTCCCGTCGGTTCCCGCCGCCCCGTCGGTCCGCCCGTCGGCCCCCGCCGACCTGTCCACGTCCACCGACTCGTCGGGCCGGCATTGCCACGCCAGTGCGGTGTCGTGGCCGGAGAGACGTGAGCTGATCAGTGGGTCACGCTACGGTGACCACGGCGTCGGCGTCACTTTCCGCATGCCGGCCCCTACCCACCCGGGAGGACGCGCATGGCGAACCACGGGCCACCGGCCGGCGGCGGTCCCGACGCCTGGCGCTCCGGCGACGCGTACGGCCCGCCGGAGCAGGCGACGGGACCGGGCGGCCCGTGGCCGGGGTACCCGTACCCCGGGGACGAGCGGAACCCGGGCCGCCCCGGTGCCGCGTACCCGGACGCGGCTGCCCCCACCAGCGGGTACCCGACCGGAGCGGGCCAGCCCGGCATCCCGTCGTACCCGGTGATCCCGTACCAGTCCGGCGACCCGGGGCCGGAGCCGGGGCCGCCCCGGCGGCACCGGAGCCGGGGCCCGCTGATCGCGGTCGCGGTGATCTTCACGGCTCTCGTCGTCGGTGGCGTCTCGACGCTCTTCCTCCTGCGTCAGCGGGCCGAGGAGGCGTCGGTCGCCACCGCGACCGAGGCACCCCCCTCCCCCGCGCCGCCCACCGGCACACCGGAGCCGGGCGGTGCCGCGCCGGAATCGTCGGCCGACCCACGGTTCGTCAAGGTGGGCCAGTGCGTCCGCAACGACGGGCCGCTCGGTGGTCAACCCAAGTTGGCGATCACCGAGTGCGGCCCGAAGACGTACGAGGTGCTGCGCCGTTTCGACGGGGCGACCAGTGGTGAGAAGGACGCCGAGGCCAAGTGTGCCCGGGTCGAGGGCTACACCAACTGGTACTTCTTCGACAGCGAGTTGGACACCCTCGACTTCGTGCTCTGCCTGAAGCTCCGCTGAGCCGGCCGCTCCGCCGGGGCCACCGGCTGCCCACCCCTCCGACACCTCTTGAGGACGCGATGTCATCCTTCGGACCACCCGGCCCCGGCCAGCCAGAGGATCCGCACCAGCAGCCGTCGGCCGGCCGGCAGGAGCCACCGCTGGACCCCACGCTGCCGCAGTGGGGGCAACCGCCCACCGGGGACGGCCGGCCCGCCACGGGGGACGGCGAGCCACCCACCGCGCCGCTGTGGAACCTGCCGCAGGCCGGCGGTCCGCCGCCGCTGCCGCCCGTCTCCGGAGCGGGTCACCCACCGCCGGCCTCCGGAGCGGGTCACCCGCCGCCGGCAGCCGGTGGGGCGTATCCGCCGCCGGGCTCGGGGGCCGGGTACCCGCCGCCGGGGCCGGGGCAGCCGGCCGGGCCGTACCCGCCCGGTGGCCCGTACCCGCCGGGTGTCGGAGCCGTGCCACCCGGCGGAGTGCCGACGCCGCCCGGTGACCCGGCGGGGACCTGGGGCCCGCCGCCCGGCGGGGTGCCGGGGCCGTTTGGTGGCCCACCCGGGGCGTGGGAACCGCCGCCGCCCGGGGGCTACGGGGCTGCGCCGCCCGGCGGCTACGGGCCGGGGTCGGCTGCACCACCGGCCCGGGGGAACGGTCGACAGGTGTTTCTGGTCGTCGCCCTGATCGTGCTGCTGGTGCTCTGTCCCTGCCTCGGGCTCGCCGCCTGGGGGGTGCGGCAGGCACTGGACGACGGTGAGCCTGCGGCGGCTCCCGTGCCGACGGCCAGCCTGCCGGCCCCCGGCGCACCGGCGAGCCCCGACCCGGACGTCCCGCCGACCGGGGAGCCGACCGGAGAGCCGAGCGCGACCACGACCCGCCCGACCACGGACGCGGGCGAGCGGTTCGAGCGGGGCGACTGCGTCGTCAACGACGGTACGGACCGCAACGCCGACCTGCGCACGGTGCCCTGTGGGCCGAACACCTACGAGGTGCTGCTGCGGATCCCGGCCACCACGGAGGGCGAGCAGTGCCGGCGGGCGGCGCCGGAGTCGACCGCGAACTACGTCCACGACAACCCGGTGGACTTCCTCGACTACGTGCTCTGCCTCCGCCGACGATGACCTCCGCCGACGAGGACCACCGCCAGCGATGACCACCGCCAGCGACCGGGCCTGGTCGGCCAGCAGGAGGGACCGGCAGCGATGACAAGCAGGAGAGGCCGTTCAGGCCACCGGTAACCGAAACTAGGGATGTCTAGCGAAAAGCCTAGACAGCCCTAGTTTCGGGTCGAGTACGCCGGGCCGGCCACCGGTCGCCGACCATCCCGCCGGGCCGAGCCGCCGACACGCCGATCGGAGCTTCTAGCCACATCTACCGTCGCGGCTAGACGGCTCGATACGGTGCGAGACGTGGATCCGGTCCGCAACCCGTACGCACCCGGCGCCGGGCAGCGTCCGCCCGAACTCGCCGGGCGCGGGCGCGAACTCGACGTCTTCGAGGTGGTGCTGGAACGCGTCGCCCGGGGCCGCCCGGAGCGGAGCCTGGTGCTCACCGGGCTGCGGGGCGTCGGCAAGACGGTCCTGCTGAACACCCTCCGCTCCCAGGCGATCGGGCGGCTCTGGGGCAGTGGCAAGATCGAGGCCCGGCCGGACCAGTCGTTGCGCCGGCCGATCGCCGCCGCGCTGCACATGGCGGTCCGTGAACTCGCCCCGCGTCACCGGGCACCGGAGCGCATCGACGGCTTCCTCGGCGTGTTGAAGGCGTTCGCCCAGCGCAGCGCCCCGACCGGGCGCGGCGGCACCCCGCCGAAGCTGCGGGACCGCTGGCAGCCCGGGATCGACGTGCCGGCCGCCAGCGGGCGGGCCGACTCCGGCGACATCGAGATCGACCTCGTGGAACTGTTCACCGACGCGGCGGCGGTGGCCACCGACGTCGGCACCGGCATCGCCCTCTTCATCGACGAGATGCAGGACCTCGGCGCGGAGGACGTCTCGGCGCTCTGCGCCGCGTGCCACGAGCTCTCCCAGCTCGGCGCGCCCCTGATCGTCGTCGGCGCCGGCCTGCCGCACCTGCCGGCCGTGCTCAGCGCCGCCAAGTCGTACTCCGAGCGGCTCTTCCGGTACCAGCGCATCGACCGGCTCGACCGGATCGCCGCCGACCAGGCGCTCTGCGCCCCGGCAGAGCGCGAGGAGGTCGAGTACGAGCAGAAGGCGCTCGACCTGCTCTACGAGTCCTCCGGCGGGTACCCGTACTTCGTGCAGGCGTACGGCAAGGCGACCTGGGACCACGCCCCGCGCTCGCCGATCACCGCCGCCGACGTCCGGGTCGCCGCTCCGGAGGCGGAGGCCGAGTTGGCGGTGGGCTTCTTCGGCTCCCGCTTCGAGCGGGCCACCCCGGCCGAACGGGAGTACATGCGGGCGATGGCCACGCTCTCCGGGACGTCCGGGGAGACCGGCGAGGGGCACCGGGACGACATGGACGCGGCGGTGCCGACCGCCGAGATCGCCCGTTCCCTCGGCCGGAAGCCGGCCAGCCTCTCCCCGGCCCGGGACACGCTGATCAAGAAGGGACTGATCTACTCGGGCGAACGCGGCACGGTCGCCTTCACCGTCCCGCACTTCGGCCGGTACCTGCGCACCCAGCCGGCCTGACGGGCCGACCCGGCGGCACCGGCACCGCGCCGAGACCGCCGGGCACGGGAGCCGACGTCGCCGAGCGCGGGGTCAGACCTTGGACCAGGGCGGCGGGAAGAGCACCTCGCCCCGGGGTGGCGGTGGCTCGCCGCTGGTCGTCGGCGGCAGCACCAGGGCCTGCCAGGGCTCACCGAGCCCGGACCACGGGCTGGTCAGCCCCAGCCGGTCGGCGGCCTCGAAGCCGAAGCGGCGGTAGAAGGCCGGGTCGCCGAGCACCACCACGATCCGTTCCCCCAGCTCGGTGGCGGCGTCCAGGGCGGCCTGCACCACCGCCGTGCCGTGCCCGGTCCGTTGCCGGTGCGGGGCCACGGCCACCGGGCCGAGGGCGAGGGCCGGGAAGAAACCGCCACCGGTACGCACCCGGACCCGGCTGAGCAGCGCGTAGCCGACCACTTCGCCGCCGTGCTCGGCGACCATGGCCGCTTCCGGCACCCAGGCGTCGCTGCCGCGCAGCTCGTCGACGAGCCGGACCTCGGGCGGGACGGCCACGTCGGGCCGGGCGAACGCGGCGGCCAGTACCCGCCGGACCGGGCCGGCGTCGGCCGGGCCCTCCGGTCGGAGCCGCAGGCTGGTCACCTCCTGACGGTACTCTCTGCTGCCGGTCCAACCGCGACGGTGACCTCTTTCGGCGTGGCGAGCCCGCACCTGGACGCCGGCCGGGTGGCCACGTCCGCCGGATCGGCGGTTGGAGGGGTGACCGACGCCGCGACGGGGTATGACTGATCCATGAAGCCCGTGCGCACCCTCGCCCGCGTCATGTTGAGCGGAATCTTCGTGGTCAGCGGCGCCCGCAACCTGCAGAACCCGAGCCGGCTGGTGCCGGCGGCGAAGCCGGTCACCGACCGGGTCGCCCCGCTGATCGAGCGGACCTGGTCGGCTGTCCCGACGGACACCGAGACCCTGGTCCGGGTCAACTCGGCGGTGCAGCTCGGTGCCGGCCTGATGCTGGCCACCGGCCGGTTCACCCGGCCGGCCGCGCTCCTGCTCGCCGGCACACTGGTGCCCACGACCGCTGCGGGTCATCCCTTCTGGAGCAACGACGACCCGGCCGAGCGCACCCAGAACCAGATCCACTTCCTGAAGAACCTCGGCCTCTTCGGCGGGTTGCTGCTGGCCGCCGCCGACACCGAGGGCAAGCCGGGGCTGCGCTGGCGGACCGGACACCGGATCGGCCACTCACGCCGGTCGGTGCAGCGCGCGGTGCGCACCGCGCGCCGGGAGGCCCGGATCGCCGTACGCTCGGCCGCCGCCGCCCGACGACTGCCGGGCTGACCCCGCGCGGCGCCCCGGCGCACCGCCGGGGCCACCCCTCACCCCTCTCACCTGCCCATACGCCACCCCTCCCGGACCACCACCCCCACAAGGCCGCGAAACACCTGAACCAACCCTTAGGCGTTAACGCGGCGGAAATGTCGCAAACATGTGTGGGATCGGACACGGTCGCATAACGCGGGAGGCAGAGACGTGAGGCACCGTTCTAGGCTCCGCTCAGGACCTGGACGGCAGGATCGATCGTGGTACGGGGGTGGCGACGGCATGCCGGCGACCGTCGGGAGACGGGCGGACCGCCTCGCCCACGTCCAGCGGCTGGCCCGACGGATCGACCGGCGTACGGTCGTGCGCGCCGGGATCGTGGGCCTCGTGGCGTACGCCGCCTGGGTGGCCGTCGGCCTCTTCGGCCGGCCGTACAACTTCTTCGACATGAAGATCTACCACGGCGCCGTGGTGTGGTGGGCCAGCGGCCGTGAGCTGTACGAGTTCATCTCCCCGGGGACGACCCTGGGGTTCACCTACCCGCCCTTCGCCGGGCTGCTCATGCTGCCGATGGCCCGGATCCCGATCGGGGTGGCCGGCCTGCTCAACGCGGCGGCCAGCATCGCCGCGCTGACCGTGGTGCTGGCCGGGCTGCTCCGCCCGATCGTGGACCGGCTGGGCTGGCCGCTCTGGTTCACCGTCGGCGTCGCCGTCCCGCTCGCGGTCGCCATCGAGCCGGGCCGCGAGACCCTCGGGTACGGCCAGGTCAACCTGCTGCTCTTCGCACTGATCATGGCCGACCTGATCGGCCTGCGCTGGCGGTCGCGGCGCGGTACCCGACTCGATCCCGCCGCCGGCCCGCTGCACCGGTTCGTCTACAGCGGCGCCTGGGCCGGGGCCGGCATCGGGCTGGCCACCGCGATCAAGCTGACCCCCGCCCTCTTCATCGTCTACCTGGTGATCACCCGGCAGTGGCGGGTGGCGGCGACCGCGATCGGCACCACGATCGGCGTCACCATCGGCAGCTTCGGCCTGGTCGGCCCGGAGGCACGCGCGTACTTCGGCGGGGTGCTCTGGCAGACCGAGCGGGTCGGGGCCGCCGACATGACCCCGAACCAGTCCCTGGCCGGGCTGCTGGCCCGGCTCTACGACTCGATCGAGACCCCCGGCCTGCTCTGGCTGGCCTTCTCGGTGCTGATGCTGGCGCTGGGGCTGTCGAGGGCCGCCAACTCCCGGGCCGACGGCGACGAGTTGACCGCGTTCACCCTGGTCGGGCTGACCGCCAACGTGATCAGCCCGATCTCCTGGACCCACCACCTGGTCTGGGTGATCCCGGCGATCATCGTGCTGGCCGACGCCGCGGTCCGCCGCCGCGAGGCGAGCCGGGGGCTGGCCCAACGGGCCACCCCACCGTCCTCGTACGGCGGGCTGCCGGGGGTGAACGGGCTCCGCCCGCCGATCTGGTACCCGGCGCTGACCGGGCTGCGCCACGGCGTCGCGGCGGTCGTGTTGTACCTGCTCTTCCTGGTCTCGCCGATCTGGCCGTACGAGCACCAGCTCCCCGAGGTGTCGCACTACCAGGACGGCCTGTTCGGCGCGCTGATGGAGAACTCGCTGGCGCTGGCCCTGATCGTGCTGGTCGCCGCGCTGCCCTGGCGGCCGGGGGCCGAGCCGACGTTCTACACCGACCGGGCCGGCCGCCCGACGCTGACCACCGCCCGGCGGACCACCATCCGCCGCTGACCCCATCGGGTCACCCCGACGCGGGGCGTCCCGCGCCTGGGCCGCCCCGACCGGGGCGACCTCGGGCCACCGGGCGGGCGGGTGGTCAGGGGCAGTTCACCCACTCCTCGGTGCCGTCGGCGAAGACCTGCCGTTTCCAGATCGGCAGCCGCGCCTTGACCTCGTCGACCAGCCGGGCACAGGCGGTGAACGCGGCGGCCCGGTGGGCGGTGCTGACCGCCGCGACCAGCGCCACGTCCCCGATGGCGAGCTGCCCGATCCGGTGCGACACGGCGACCGCGTACACCTCGGGGTCCGCGCCGATCTCCGCGGCGACCTCGTGGAGCACCTCGGCGGCGCTCGGGTGGCCCTCGTACTCCAGGCTCACCACCGCCCGGCCGTGGTCGTGGTCGCGGACCACGCCCTGGAAGGAGACGACCGCGCCGGCCCGGTGATCGGCGACCGCCGCCTCGTGGGCGGCCGGGTCGAGCGGGTCGGTGGTCACCGCCACGGAGACGGTCGACGTCATGGAGCCGGTCACGTGGCACGCTCCCCGGGCAGCAGTGGCAACGGCACGAACGGTACCCGGTCGCCCGGCTCGCCCGAGGTGTCCGGCGCGATCACCACGAACCCGTCGGCCGTGGCCAGCCCGCGCAGCATCGCCGACCCGACGTGCCGCACCGGGTACGCCGTCCCGGCCACCCGGTCCAACCGGGCCAGGGCCAGGTGGGTGTACCGCCCCCGGCCGGGTACCGGCTCGGCGAGCGTGGTGTGCGGCAGCACCGGCAACGGACGGCCCTGAAGGCCGGCGAGCAGCGGCGCGACCAGCGAGACCAGCGCGACGACGGCGGACTGCGGGTTGCCCGGCAGGCCGGCCACGAAGCGGACCCGACCGTCGTCGGAGGTCACCCGGGCCAGCAGCATCGGGAAACCGGGCCGGACCGCGACCGTGTTCACCACGTAGTCCGCGCCGAGCGCCGCCAGCGCCGGGTGGAGGTGGTCGACCGGCCCGTTCATCGTGCCGCCGGTGGTGCAGACCAGGTCGGCGGTGCCCAACGCGGTACGCAGCGCCGCCACGTGCGCCGGCAACGTGTCGGCGACCGGGCCCACCACGTCGGCGGCGCGTACCTGGCAGCCGTACCGGCGCAGCCAGGCCGGCACCGACGGGCCCAGCGCGTCGCGGACCCGGCCGGCGCCCGGCGGGCCGGCGGTGAGCAGTTCGTCGCCGAAGACCAGCAGCGCCGCGCGGGGTGGCCGGCGGACCCGCAGGCTGTCCTGGCCGCAGGAGGCCGCCAGCCCGACCAGGGCCGGGTCCACCGGGGTACCGGCCGGCACGAGTTCCTCCCCGGCACCGGCCTCCTCACCGGGCAACCGCCACTCCGGATTCGGCCGGGGCGTGCCGGTGACCAGCCCCTCCGGGGTACGGGTCGACTCCTCGACACGCACGATCGCGGTCGCCCCCGCCGGGACCATCGCGCCGGTCGCGATCTCGACGGTGCTGCCGTCGTCGGACAGCGGTGGCGGGGCGCTGCCGGCGAGGACCCGGCCCACCACCCGCCACGGACCTTCGCCGCGCACCGCCCAGCCGTCCACGCTGGAGGTCGGGAAGGCGGGCAGGTCCGTCCGGGTGGTCAGCGGCTCGGCGAGGGTGTGCCCGTCCACCTCGGCCAACGGCCGCAGGGTCGCCGGGAGCGCGCCGGCCAGCCCGACCGCGTACACCCGGGAGCGGGCCTCCGTCCAGCCGGCCGGCGGCGGGGCGACGAGCGGGTCGGTCGCCGATGCGGACTGCATACGCACACCTTTCGAGGTAAGGAAGGGCCCCTTCTTAACGCATTCTGTTGTACAGGGGCCCCTTCCTCACACCGGGAGCCGCGAGCTGACACCGGAGCCGCGACCTTACCCGGCTGCGGCGCGGGGTGGGACACGCGCGGGGAGAGTCAGTGGTCGCCGCCCCGGAGCTGGTCCACGGTGTGGGCGAGAATCGGGCCGAGCACGGCCAGGCCGTCCCGGGCGCCGCCGGTCGAGCCCGGCAGGTTCACCACGAGCATCCGGCCGACCACCCCGGCCAGCCCCCGGGAGAGCGCAGCGGTCGGCACCTGCGCCCGGCTGTGCGCGCGGATCGCCTCGGCGATGCCGGGGATCTCGTAGTCGAGCAGCGCCCGGGTGACCTCCGGGGTCCGGTCGGTCGGGGTGACGCCGGTACCTCCGCTGGTCAGCACCACCTGCACCCCGTCGGCCCGGGCCGCGCGCAGCGCGGCGCCGACCGGCTCGCCGTCGGGTACCACGATCGGGTCGTCCACCGTGCAGCCGAGGTCCCGCAGCCCGGCGACGAGCAGCGGGCCGCTGGTGTCCGGGTACACCCCGGCGGCGGCCCGGTTGGAGGCCACGACCACCCGGGCGCGGATCACGGCCGGCCCTCCGGCCGCCGCCACGCGCCGGTCTTGCCACCGCTCTTGCTCAGCACCCGGACGGCGTCGACCGAGGCCGCCGGGTCGACCGCCTTGACCATGTCGACCAGGGCGAGCCCGGCCACGGCCACGGCGGTGAGCGCCTCCATCTCCACCCCGGTCCGGTCCGCCGTGCGGGCGGTGGCGGTGATCTCCACGCTGTCGGTGGTGAGCCGCAGGTCGACCGTGACGCCGTGCAGGGCGATCGGGTGACAGAGCGGGATCAGGTCGGGGGTGCGCTTGGCACCCATGATGCCGGCGAGCCGCCCGACGGCGAGCGCGTCCCCCTTGGGCAACCCGTCCCGACGGAGCAGGTCGACCACCTCGGGCGTGGTCCGCAGCCGGCCGGCGGCGACCGCCTCCCGGCCGGTGACCGGCTTGGCGGTGACATCGACCATGCGGGCCGCGCCCGCCTGGTCCACATGGGTGAGCTGCGCGGGATCGGTCACGGTCGGCAAGCCTAACGGTACGGCGGGCACCCCGGCACCGTCCGGCCCACACCACCCGGCGCGACGGCATTTCACCAGTACGTAAAGACTGCCTCCCCGGCGCATTGTTCGGCCGCCAACCGTTTCCCGGCAATTCAACAGGGATCAATCCCATGTCTCGCTGAGCAGAGCACCCGAACACCCCGAGTGGCGGAGGTGATCACCAGGTGGGCAGGATGCGAACATGGGCCGGCCACCCGAAAGAATGGCGATCGGGGTCGACCTCCGGCGGCGACGTCGGACATTCCGCCACGGGCTGGTCCGCGGAGCGACATCTGCCACCGCGCTCCGTTCCGCACACATGGACAGAACGTGACAAATAAAGCCCATCTTGGCTAATGTTGCCCATAACGACATTTATTTCTTCTAACCGGGAAGAACTTCCCCTAATCTGCTCCCAAGACAGAGGCGCCCTCTTTCTTCGAACATCCCGAATTGGCGCTGGGCGTGAAGGGAGCGACACGATGCGTGGCACCGACTGGGGCTGATCCGGAAAAGCGGCCGATCGAGCCGTTAGACTTGCGTGCCCATCGACGTGGCACCTCTGGGAGTGGCGTGACACTTTCCCAGCGACGAGGCAACGAGACCGATAAGCGGCTACGGCTGCTCGTCGGTCTCGTCGTCGGTCTCGCCCTCGTCGTCCTCGCCGCCGCCGTCCTGCTCGCCCTGGGCTCGCCCTTCCCGACGTCGACCGTCGACGGGGCGACCCTGGTGATGCTGACCTTCCTGATCGTCGTCGGGACCCTGGTCACCATCCGGATCCGGATCCGCTCGACCAACCAGCTCATCAACTGGAGCGAGACGGCGATCATCATCGGGGTGGCGATCGCCCCCGCGCCGTGGGTCATCCTCTGCACGGCGGTCGGCATCGCCCTCGCCTACCACCGAATGCCCCGGATCAAGCTGGCCTTCGGCGTCGGCAAGAACGTCCTGGTGGCGTTCGGCGCCGCCGCCGTGCTGACCGCCCTGGACTGGCGCTGGCCACCCGAGCACGCCCTCGACCTGGTGGCCCCCCTCTCGGTGGCCTACCTGGTCGCGGCGCTGCTCGACGACCTCCTGGCGATCCCCGTCATCGCCCTGGCCGCCGGCAACCGGATCACCCGCCAGTTCCGCACCGACCTCGACCTGCGCATCGCCGGATTCGTCGCCCGCTTCGTGGTGGCGGTCTGCACCCTGATGCTCCTCTGGGCCGACCCCCGGCTGCTGCTCGCCGTCCCCCCGCTGGTGCTGAGCCTGCACCTGGCCTACTCCGCCCGGGTCCGGGCCCGGACCGAGCAGCAGGCCTGGCAGCACCTGGCCCGCGCCACCGACGCCCTCAACGTGGTCGAGGTGGACCGGGTCCTGACCACCGCCGTCACCCAGGCCGCCGAACTCTTCTCCGCCGACGAGGTCGAGATCCACCTGCACCCCAGCGGCCGGACCGTGCGCGGCAGCACCAGCGGAATCAGCCACGACGGCCCGCCCGAGGAGACCAGCGCCGGCACCGGCACCACGGTGCCGATCACCCTGGAG
Organism: Micromonospora fluostatini; assembly: GCF_050410825.1. Taxonomy (NCBI): domain Bacteria; kingdom Bacillati; phylum Actinomycetota; class Actinomycetes; order Micromonosporales; family Micromonosporaceae; genus Micromonospora; species Micromonospora fluostatini. The sequence goes on along the minus strand of NZ_CP191251.1, from coordinate 5,828,714 downwards.
GGCCACGACCGCACCGACGACATCGGCGTGCTCCGACTCCGGTTCCGGGGTCCGGTACGGCTCTCCGAACGGGAGCAGTACACCCTCCGTACCTTCGCCTCCGCGCTCTGCACGGCGGTCCGCAACGCCCAGGCGTACGCCGAACTGGCCCGGATCTCCGAAGAGCACGCCTACGCCGCCAGCCACGACGCGCTCACCGGGCTGGCCAACCGGCGGCACCTGCTCGACCAGGGCACCGAACAGCTCAGCAACCGCCACGCCGACGGGGTGACCGCCCTGGTGCTGATCGACCTCAACCACTTCAAGGAGGTCAACGACACCCTCGGGCACGCCGCCGGGGACCGGGTCCTCGTCCAGGTCGCCGACCGGCTCCGGGCCGCCGCCCGCCCGGACGACCTGGTGGCCCGGCTCGGCGGCGACGAGTTCGCGGTCCTGCTGCGCGGCCTGCCCGCCCCGGCGGTCGCCGCGCACCGCGCCGAAGGGCTGCTGGCCACACTCAACGAACCCTTCGAACTGGACGGCATGCGGATCAGCGTCGAGGCCAGCGGCGGCATCGCGGCACCCGGCACCAGCGGCGGGATGCCCGAACTGCTGCGCCGCGCCGACGTCGCCATGTACCAGGCCAAACGCAACGGCCAACGGATCTCCACGTACGCGGCCACCAGCGACACCGCCGACCTCGGCCGGCTCACCCTCGGCGGCGAACTGCCCCGCGCCGTGGCCGACCAGGAGTTCACCGTCAACTTCCAGCCCATCGTCGACCTGGGCACCGGCGAGGTGCTCGGCGCGGAGGCGCTGGCCCGCTGGCACCACCCCACGCACGGCCTCATCGACCCGCTGCGCTTCCTGGAGGCGGTGGAACGCTCCGGGCTGCTCCCGGCCTTCGCCGACGCCATCCTCGACCAGGCGCTGCTCGCCGTCACCGGCTGGCGCAGCGCCGGCTTCGACCTGCCGGTCGCGGTGAACGTCTCCCCCCGCAGCCTGCTCGACCCGCACTTCCCCACCTCGGTCCTGGCCCGGCTGCGCGCCCACGACCTGCCACCGGACCGGCTGATCCTGGAACTGACCGAGACCCTGACGCTCAGCCAGCTCGACGTGGTCGACCAGGTGCTCAGCCGGCTGCGCGAGTCCGGCATCCAACTGGCCCTCGACGACTTCGGCACCGGCTACTCCTCGCTCTCCCTGCTCTCCCGGATCCCGGTCCACGAGCTGAAGATCGACCGCAGTTTCGTCACCGCCATGGAGACCTCGGCCGAGGCCGCGGCGGTCATCCGCTCCACCCTCGACCTCGGCCGAAGTCTCGACCTCACCGTCGTGGCCGAGGGGGTGGAGAGCGAACCGCAACGCCGCGCCCTCTGGGAACTGGGCTGCACCGCCGGCCAGGGCCACCTGTTCGCCCGACCGATGCCGGCGGGCGCGCTCCTCGCCGCGTTCCGGCGCGGCTCCGGCGGGCGCCCCGGCACCCTCGCCCCACCCCTGCACGACGCCGGCGCGGTCATCCGCCTCGCCCCCGGCCGCCGCCACCCCGCCCGCGCCCGCGCCGACCGCCAGCCCCACCTGCCCGCCCAGGGCTGACCACCGGGACGCGGGCAGGCCGAGCCGGCACGACGGGCGGGTGACCGGGGGGTCTGCCAGACTGGCCGGTGTGACCGTCGCCGCCGAGCAGGGCTCCCGCAGTCGCTGGCGGACACTGGACCGCTCCGGCGGCGGGCTCCACCTCGACCTCCTGCTCCACACCGGCTCGGCCGTGTTCGCGGCGGTCACCGCCGGCACCTCCACCCTGCCGCCGCACCGGGCCTGGGGGGCGGTCGCCGTCGTCGCGTACCTCTGCGCCACGCTCGCCGTCGCCGGTCAACTCCTCGCCCGCCACCACCGGCCCACCACCCCGCTCGCCGGTACCGCCGCCCGCTGGGCGGTCACCACCGCCGCCTGGGTCGGCGCCGCCCTGCTGCCGCTCGTCCTGCAGAGCGTCGAACGGGCCGCCGGAGACCCCGACCGGGCACAGGAGGAGGTGCTGGTCATCGAGGACTCCGGCATCCGGCTCGCCGAGAACGGCACCCCGTACCTGTCCCGGGACGCCATCGCGTCGCTCCCCGCCGACGAACGACTGCTCGGCTACACCCCGTACCAGCCGGGAATGGCCCTGTTCGGGCTGCCCCGGGCGGCCGTCGACACCTGGTGGACCGACGCCCGGGTCTGGTTCGCCCTGGCCACCGTCGCCGCCCTCGCGCTGGCCGTCCGGGCCCTGTGGCGACCCGGCCGCCCCACCGACCCCACCGGGCACCCGGCCAGCCTTCTGCTGCGCGCGGTCCAGATGGCGACCGTCCTGCCGATCTGCGCCCTCACCCTCGCCACCGGCGGCGACGACCTGCCCGTACTCGCGCTCTGCCTGCTCGCGCTGACCCTCGCCGGCACCGGCCGCCCCGGCGCGGCCGGCGTCGCGGTCGGCGTGGCCGGCGCGCTGAAACTGCTCGCCTGGCCGATCGCCCTCGTCCTGATCTTCTGGGGCGCCACCCGCCGCGCCGGCCTGCGGGTCGCCGCCGGGGCGCTCGGCCTGCCGGCGCTCGCCCTGCTGCCCGTGCTGCTGGTCGACCGGGCCGCCCTGGCGGAGAACGTGCTCCGCTTCCCCCTCGGCCACGGCCTGGTCACCAGCCCCGCGCAGTCGCCCTTTCCGGGGTACCTGATCGCCACCGCGCTGCCCGCCGGGCGCGCGGTCGCCGCCGCGCTCCTGCTCGCCGCCGGCTTGGCGATCGCCGTCCACCTCGTCCGCCACCCGCCCCGCACCGCCGCCGCCACCGCTCTGATCTGCGGGTACGGCCTGCTCGCCGCGATCGCCCTGATGCCCTCCACCCGCTTCGGGTACCTGCTGTACCCGCTCGCCCTGCTGGCCTGGGCCCCCGCCCTGACCACGTACCGGTCGGCGGGCTCTTTCCCGCAACCGGCTCGCACGGCACGGCGGCAGGGCGTAGACCTGAGAACATGACGACCTACCGCAACCGGGCCGAGGCGGGCGCCGCCCTCGCCGGACAGCTCTCCGGGCTGGCCGGCCAACCGGACGTCATCGTGCTCGGGCTGGTCCGGGGCGGGGTGCCGGTGGCCCGGGTGGTCGCCGACCGGCTCGGCGCCCCGCTCGACATCCTGGTGGTCCGCAAGCTCGGTATGCCGTGGGCCCCGGAGGTGGCCTTCGGGGCGCTCGGCCCCGGCGGGGTGCAGGTGCTCAACGAGCAGGTGGCGGCGGGGCTCGACCAGGCCGACGTCACCGAGGTCAGCCAGCGCGAACAGGCCGAACTGGACCGCCGCGAACGGCTGTACCGGTCCGCCCGGCCGCCGCTGGACCTGGCCGGCCGGACCGCCGTCGTCGTCGACGACGGCCTCGCCACCGGCGCCACCGCCCGCGCCGCCGTCGCGGTGGCCCGTCGGCTGGGCGCGCGGCGGGTCGTGGTCGCGGTGCCGGTCGGCTCGGTGGAGGCGTGCGACCTGCTGGCGACCGAGTCCGACGAGCTGGTCTGCGCCCAGCGGCCACCGGACTTCGGCGCGGTCAGCACCTACTACACGGACTTCCACGAGGTCTCCGACGGCGAGGTGACCGACGCGCTGGCGGCGGACAGGTGACCCGAGCGGGTACCTTCGGTTCATGCTCACCTGTCCCAAGTGTCACGGAGAAATGCGCCAGTACGAGCGCAGCGGAGTCGTCATCGACCAGTGCGGCGAATGCCGGGGGATCTTCCTCGACCGCGGCGAACTGGAGAAGCTGTTCGAGGCGGAGGCGAACTGGAACCGGCAGCAGGGTGCCGCCGCGCCGCAGCAGCCGACCGCGCCGGGCGGCTACCCGCCCCCGCCGCCACCCCCGCCGGCCCACGGCGTCCACCCGCAGCACCACCAGCCCGGCCACGGTGCCGTACCCCCGCCGCCCCCGGCGCACGGCTACCCGCCGGCACCCGCCCACGGGTACCCGCCGGCCCCCGCGTACGGCGGGCACGGGCAGCAGCACTACGGCTACCACGGCCACTACCGGCGCAAGAAGCACAAGGGCTTCCTCGACGAGATGTTCGGCTGAGCCTCGCCGCGATCGGGCCGGCACCCCACCGGCCCGATCGCCGTGCCCTCGCCCCTCTCGACCGGCCTCCGGTCAGACGATCGCCATGTCCACGAAACGGGACAGGTGCAACTGCGCCGCCACGGTGATGGAGTCCGTCGGACCATTTCTGTGTTTTGCGACGATAAAATCCGCCTCGCCGGCCCGGGGGGATTCCTTGTCGTAGTAGTCGTCCCGGTGCAGCAGAATGACGACGTCCGCGTCCTGCTCGATCGAGTTGTGGGTGGCGATCCCGTTGGCGATGAAGTTGTGCGTGCCGAGCACGGTGGCGTCGTAGACGTCCTGGGTGCCGAGCGACTCGATCGAGGTGATCTCGTCCCAGAAGATGTCGTTGGTGGCGTGCAGATCGAGGTCGACGGCATCCAGCACCTTGGCGATCTTCGCCAGCCTGGACCGGCTCGGCGAACGCTTCCACAGGGCGCTGCCACAGAACTGCGTGTCGATGGCTGCCGCGAATTCCCGATGGCTCATCCCACGCTCCACCAGGAGCTCGCGAACTCTCGTCCACACTTCCTTCGGCACCGTGTCGACATTCGTGTTGCTGGTCGACTGCTCCAGGATCGCCAGCAGGTCGGCGCAGTTGGCCGAGCGCTCGCCGTGGACACCGATCTCGCGGAGGAAACGCAACTGGTCGTCGCGCCCGGAGATGTCGAGCGTGTACTGCGGGCGGTGCCGGGTCACGGGCACGGTCCGCAGTCGGGCGGTGATGCAGTACCTGAGCAGCAGCCGGGAGAGGTCCTCCAGCAGTCGACGGCTGGTCGAGCTGAAGTAGACCCGGCCACCGCGCCCGGACTTGTTGACGACCACCGAGCCGTCCGTTGCCCAGATGTGCCGCAGGAAGAGGGTGACCTGTTCCTTGGGCAGCGCGAAGATCCGCTGGGGCAGGAACTTCTCGTGTGACCGCAGGCCGAACAAGCCGAGGTCGTCGAGCCACTCGGCGATCGGATTGCGCCGACCGCGGGCGAGCCGGTACGGCGCGGGCAGCCGCAGCGTGGTCACCCGGGCGGCGGGGTAGTCGTCCCTGATCGCCGAGATACCGAAGTGCTTCGCGGCCTCCGCGACGGCCGTCAGGTTCTCCTCGTCACAGCTGGCGTACCTGATCGGCTGCCGGCGTACGAACGAGCCGTCGCCGAGCAGATGGGCCAGGAGGATGACCTCCTCCTCGGGCCACGGCCGGATCGCCAGTGGCGGCGGGATGTGGCGGGGCGCCGCGATCCGGGCGCCCGCCGCCAGCTCACCCAGCGGCTGCCAGCCGGCGAAGGTCAGGAACGGGTGGTTGGCGGTGGCGTCGATCCGCTTGCCCGAGGCCAGGGTCATCCGGAAAACCTCACGGTGACCGCTCGGGAAGACGTGGGTCATGGTGCGCGGCGTGTAGCGGAGCGACTCGTCGAGCGCCCAGACGGGAATGTCCTTCGCCCCGGCGGTCAGCAGCTCACCGAGGGTGACCTCGGCGTTGTTGTCCGCCCGGATCAGCCGCGTGTCGGCCGTCAGGCAGCCGGACTCCCGCAGGTCGGACAACTGCGGCCGCTTGTCGGTGCGCTGCTCGGGGCCACGGTTGAGCTGGCTGACCGCGATGACCGGGCACTCGACCTCCTTGGCCAGCAGCTTCAACCCCCGGGAGAGGTCCGCGACCTCCTGCTGCCGGCTCTCCGTCCGCTTCGGCGAGGTCATGAGCTGGAGATAGTCGACCACGATCATCTTGAGGTCGTGCTTCTGCTTGAGCCGCCGGGCCTTGGACCGGATCTCCATGAGGTTCATGCTCGGGGTGTCGTCGACGAAGAGCGGGGCCTCGCTGATCTCGCCCATGCACCGGGCCAGCTTGGTCCAGTCGTCGTCGGAGAGCTGGCCGCTGCGCAGCACGTGCAGCGGCACCCGCGCCTCGGCCGAGAGCAGCCGCATGACGATCTCGACCTTGCTCATCTCCAGCGAAAAGATCGCGGCGGCCTGGTTGGCCCGGATGGCGGCGTTACGGGCGAAGTCCATCGAGGCGGTGCTGTTGTGCGTCGGCACCATGCCCCGGCCCGCCAGGTACAGGTGGTCCGGGTTGTCCACGGTGACGCAGCGGACCGGCACGCTGGGCACCGGCCGGACGGCCACGACGTGCCGGATGGTCGCCGGGTCGACGTCGGCGGGGCCCCGGGCGGTGCCGGTGGCGGCGTGCGCCGCCCGCTTCCCGTCCGCCCGGAACACGACGTCCCCGGTGGCGAAGATCAGCCGGTACGGCTTCGGGTCGTCCGGCCGCAGGTCGAGCGTGGCCCGGTAGCCGAGCCCGACCAGCAGTTCCCGGACGTCCTCGACCAGGTCGGGCGTGGTGCCGGCGTACCGCACCTCCCCGGTCGCGACGACCGCGCCGGCGGTGTCCAGCAGGCCGGCGAGCAGGTCCCGCCGCTGCGTCTCGGCGGCCCGCAGGTAGTCGGGGGGGATGCGCCCGCCGGCCGCGCCGTCGCCGAGGCAGGCCCCCAGCAGGTACGGCGGCACCACGAGGTTCCGCTCCGGAAGCTGGAGCGGAGCGCAGGTACGCACCATGTGGTTGGGCCGGCCGTCGGCGGTCCGCAGGGTCGCGGCGATCTCGGCGGTGGTGACCACCGACCCGTGCTGGTCACCGGCGTCGACCAGGGCAGTCGCCGGGCCCACCAGGAGCCCGGCGCCGAGGGCGGCCTTGCCGCTTCCGGCCGGGGCGGAGAGCACCAGGTCCGGGCGGCGGTCCTGGACGGTGCTCGTCAGCCACAGGTGTTCGGCGTCGGCCACGACGATGCTGCCGTCGGAGAACTCCACCTCGTAACAGGGGCGGCCGTGCCGGACCGCGAAGGCGTGGGTGACCGTGGTCGGGGTCCCGTCGGCGGCGAGCAGCCGGTCCCCGACGGCGACCTCGCCCATCGTGGTCCAGCCGTCGGGCGTGGGCAGCGGCGTGTCGAGCGCGAGCGCCTTGCCCAGACCGGGGCGCCCGGCCACGATGATCAACTGACCGGGGTGCAGGCCGTTGAGGAGCCGGTCCAGGTCGGTGAAGCCGGTCGGTACGCCGGTCATCACCCCGCCCTGGGCACCGACCGCCTCGATCTCGTCCAGGGTCGGCTGGAGCATGTCGGCGAGGACGGCGAAGTCCTCGCTGACCCGCTTCTCGGTGATGTCGTAGACGGCCTGCTGGGCGAGGTCCACCACGTCGTCGACGTCCCGGCTGCCCCCGGCGGCCGTACCGTAGCCGAGCTGGACGATGCGGGTGCCGGCCTCGACGAGCCGCCGCAGCACGGCGCGTTCGCTGACGATGCGGGCGTAGTAGCCGGCGTTCGCGGCGGTCGGCACGGCTGCCATGCAGGTGTGCAGGTAGGGCGCTCCACCGATCCGGCCCAGGTCGCCGGAGTCGGCCAGGGCGGCGGCGACGGTGATCGCGTCCGCCGGTTCGCCCCGGCCGTAGATCTCCAGGATGGTGTCGAAGATGGTGGCGTGCACCGGCCGGTAGAAGTCGGTGGCCTTGAGGATCTCGACCACGTCGGCGACGGCGTCCTTGGACAGCAGCATGCCGCCGAGGACGCACTGCTCGGCGGCGATGTCCTGGGGCGGCGTCTTCTCGAACTGGCCCTCGCGCTGTGCCGGGGCCGGCCCGTTGACCCGTGGTTCCGTCCGCATGTCGTCGGTGACCGACACGGGTCCCCCCTCCGCAGCGTCGGATCGGTCCCCGGCTCGACACCGGGGTGTGGCAACTCCCGACCGACCGGCCCGCTCGATCGGGGGCCATCGCACGGCCGGTCCGGGGGGTAACCATACGGAACCCGAGGTCAGGGACTCAACATGGCCGGTGGACGAGTCTCGGGACAACCTGTGGACAGCGGGGACCTAGATGTGCGCAGGGTGTGCACAGCCTGTGGACAACCGTTGGGGAATTCGCCGCCGCACGCCCGTGACCTGTTGCGACCCGATCCCCACCCTGTGGACGAGGATTTTCCGCTCAGGTCGGGGGCCGGATCGTCCCGTACTATTCCTGCAAAGGCGACACCTGGACAGCGGGTTGCACTTTCGGTTGAGAAGGGTCACGCTCCGGCCGTGAGCTACCGGGACTGGGGACGTGGGGAGGGCAGCCCCCGCGAGCCGATCGCTGGGTGGGCCGACTCCGACGATCCGCGCCCGGCCGCCTCCGACGCCTCGGAACGGTACCGCACGCCGAGCCGGCGCCGGGCGATCGAGCGGGGCCAGGACGAGCCGGTCGACACGTACCTGCCCCGGTGGGCGCTGGAGTCCGGCGTCGAGCGCGCCGACGGCGGTGGCCGGCACGCGGCGGCCCCCGACGACGAGCCGGTACGCCCCCGGGGCGGGCGACGCCGGGCGGCGGAGGAGCCGGATGGTCGGCGGCCGACGACCGGGTCCGTGGGCGGGCGACGCCGGGCGGCCGAGCCGGCCCTGCGGGACGAGCCGGTCTCGGGGGTCCCGACGGGCTCCGAGCACACCCGGGAGTGGACCTTCGACCGCCCCCAGCAGGACGGGTACGTCGGGAGCCGGCGGGCCGAGTCCGCCGGGGACGACCCGGTGTCGGGGGTGACGCCGCGCAGCCGCCCGCGCCGGGCGACGTCCCGCCGGCCCGAGGTGGTCTGGAGCGGCCTGACGGAGTCCGGTGGGGGCGAGCCCCCGACCCCCACCGAGGACGTGGCCGAGCCCCCACGCCGGAGCCGGCGCAGCCGGCGGGCCACGACGGAATCGGGGTCGGTGCCCCGGTCCGGGTCGAGGACCTGGCCGGGATCGGGGATCCGGTCGCGGTCGGCGGAGTCGGGCCGGGACGGGACGGGCCGGCGGAGGGCGGCCGGTGATCCGGCCGACCAGCCACCGGTCGACCCGTGGGACGTGTCCGGCCTGCACACCTGGCAGCGGTCCGGGGCCGGCGACGACCGTGTCGACAGCACCGGCCAGTGGGACCGGTTGACCGACACCGGCCAGTGGAACGCGGCGGACACCGGCCGGTGGGACCTGGACGACGACACCGGCCAGTTGGCGCGGCGGGCGGCGAACCGCTGGGCACGGCTGCCCGGCCCGGACGGCTGGGCGGAGGCCGACGAGTTCACCGTGGCACCCACCAGCGGGACCGGTTCGCCGGTCAGTGGTGGCTGGGACGATCCGCTCCGCCCCGGCGGTGTCGACGGCGGCTGGTCCGGTGCGGATCGCGGTGCGCGCGAGGACCGTGCCGACCGGGCGGATCCGGTCCGGCCCCGGTCGGTCGACCGTAACCGGGTCGGGCCGGCGGAGCGGGGCACCGGTTTCTGGTCGGGTACCCGGCTGTCGGGGGACGACCCCCGCTGGGCGGAGCCGCCGCCGTCCGCGCCGCAGTCGCCGGTGGTCGGCTACCCCGCGTCCCGGCCGGCCACGACCCCCCGGCGGCGGGCCGCTGCGGGGGAGACCCGGGCGGCGGCCGGTCGGCAGGCCGCTGCGGCGGCGGCCCCGTCGTGGTCGCGGCGGATCGAGGAGGACCTGCTCGACCCGGACCAGTCCGGGCCGTTCCGTCCGCTGGTCTACACGGTCGCCTGCTACCTGGTCCCGGCGCTCCTGGTCTTCCTGTGGCTGTTGACCCTCGACGGGCAGGCGCCGGCCGGCTGCGTCACGGACATCACCGGTGGCGGCTGCGCCTCGCCCCGGTCGCAGGCGTTCGGCTCGCTGGTGTCGGGCACCCCGCGCTTCGGTCTGGCGCTGGCCAGCAGCCTGGTGGTCGCGGAGTTGCTGCGTCGGGTCGGCACGACCTGGCGTCCGGCGACGATCGCGCTGGCCGCCGCGGTGATGGGCGGTGGCCTGTCCACGGTGATGATCAGCGTGGTGACCGGGCAGCCGATCGGTTGACCACAGGACCGGCGGAGGCCGGTCCGGTTCGAGCGGGACCAGCCCGGACCGGCGGGGCTCGGTCGTCCCGGCCCATCCCGGCTCCCGGCCCGTCCCGGCGTCGGTTCCACCCCCGACGCGACCGGGCCCGCACCGTGGGGTGCGGGCCCGGTCGTCGTACGGCTCGGTGTCAGCCCTGCTGGACGTTCAGGTCGAACTTGGCCGTCACCTCGGGGTGCAGCTTGATCCGCACCGGGTAGGAGCCGGTCGACTTGATGTGACCGGCCAGCTCCAGCCGACGCCGGTCGAGGGTCGGACCACCGGCGGCCTTGACGGCCTCGACGATCTCGGCCGGGGTGACCGAGCCGAAGAGCCGCCCGCCGTCGCCGGCACGGGCCTTCAGGGTGACCTTCAGACCCTCGAGCTGGGTCTTCACCTCGGTGGCGTGGCCCAGGTCGCGGATCTCGCGCGCCGCGCGGGCCCGCTTGATGACCGTGACCTGCTTCTCCGCACCCTTGGTCCAGGCGATGGCGAAGCCCTGCGGAAGCAGGTAGTTACGGCCGTAGCCGTTCTTGACCTCGACGACATCGCCGGGGGCACCGAGGCCGGAAACCTCCTGGGTCAGGATGATCTTCATTTCGGTGCCTCCTCTCAGCGGGTGGTGGCCGTGTACGGCAGGAGCGCCATCTCACGGGCGTTCTTGACCGCACGGGCGATCTGCCGCTGCTGCTGCGAGGTCACGCCGGTCACCCGCCGAGCGCGGATCTTGCCGCGGTCGGAGATGAACTTGCGCAGCAGCGCGGTGTCCTTGTAGTCGATGTACGTGATCCCGTCCTTGTCGAGCGGGTTCACCTTCTTCTTCGGTTTGCGAAGTGCAGCGGCCTTGGCCATTGCTCGGGCTCCTGGTTTGCGATCGCGGGCGCTCGGCGCCATTAGAACGGGGGCTCCTCGTCGAAGTTGCCGCCGCCCGAACCACCGCGCGAGGGAGCCGGGGCAGCCGAGGCCCAGGGGTCGTCGAAGTTGCCTCCGCCGCCACCCTGGCCACCACCGCCACCACCGAAGCCGCCGCCACCGCCGCCGGAGCGGGACATCTTCTGCACCTTCGCCGTGGCGTAGCGCAGCGACGGGCCGATCTCGTCGACCTCCAGCTCGATGACCGTGCGCTTCTCACCCTCGCGGGTCTCGTACGACCGCTGCTTGAGCCGGCCGGACACGATCACCCGGGCGCCGCGCTGCAGCGACTCGGCGACGTGCTCGGCGGCCTGCCGCCAGACCGTGCACGAGAGGAACAACGGCTCGCCGTCCTTCCACTCGTTCGACGCGCGGTCCATGAACCGGGGCGTCGAGGCGACCCGGAACTTGGCGACCGCAGCCCCGGAGGGGGTGAACCGCAACTCGGGGTCATCGGTCAGGTTGCCGATGACCGTGATGGTGGTGTCTCCTGCCATGACCATCTCCTCGCGCACTCGTCAGTTCGTCGTACAGGCTCGCAGAGGCGTACGACAGCGCCGACGAGGCTGATCCGGGCGTTTACGGGATTGACTGCTAGCGCATCTCCGGCCGGATGACCTTGGTGCGCAGCACGGACTCGTTGAGCCGGAGCTGACGGTCCAGCTCGGCCACCGCCGCCGGCGTCGCCTGCAGGTCGATGACGGCGTAGATGCCCTCGGTCTTCTTGTCGATCTCGTACGCGAGGCGCCGGCGGCCCCAGACGTCGGTCTTCTCGACCGAGCCACCCGCGGTCCGGATCACGTTCAGGTACGTGTCGAGCGACGGGGCGACGGTGCGCTCCTCGAGGCTGGAGTCGAGGATCACCATGACTTCGTAATGACGCAAGACGTGCTCACCTCCTGTGGGCTATGCGGCCACGGTCCTTCCGTGGCAGGAGGTCGTGCGTCGCGGCCCGCTCCGGGGCCAGGGGATCCTGACCGGACGCGGACAACCGGACCAGGATACCCGGTGCGGACGATCACTCTCCGAGGTGCCCGCCCGACCCGCACGACGCCTCTCCGGCGAGCCCTCCCGAGCGACCCTCGACCGCGACGGCGGCCCGACCGCGATGGCCGCCGGCAGCCGGGGGCGGCAGGCCCGGTCATGGCGGCCCGTCGGGGCCCGGCCCGAGCGTCGCCGGCCCGACGGCGACAGGGGCCCGCCTCCGGCACCGAAGTGCGGGCGGGCCCCTGTCGACGGGACCGCGGGGCGTCCCGTCCGCATTCCTTGGGTGGGACCTGGGGAGGAACGACCACACCGATGAGGTTGGACCGAAGACGCCCCGCGGAGCTTTATTGCGTTGTTATCCAACGGTACAACGGGTCTCGTCACCTTGATGGGTAAATGCGGTAATTTTCTGGTAGACCCGTTCTGGTCGGTTCGAGGCCCGCGTCTCACGGCGGCGCGGCCCACGGCCGGGCGGCTGCGCCGGCCCCCCGAGTCGGCCGGCGCAGCCGGCATCGATCTCTCTCGTCGTTCAACGACGGCACGCTCCGCCGGTGACGCGCACCCCGCACAACCGCCCGGCGCGCGACCCGAAACCGACACCGCCGTCATCCCGTGGCTGGGTGACGCGACGTAGGCTCGCCTGCATGCGCATCGGAGCCCACGTCGATCCGGCCGATCCACTGGCGGAGGCGGCCAGCCGCGCCGCGGAGGCCGTGCAGTTCTTCCTCGCCGACCCGCAGGGCTGGAAGGCGCCGGTGCCGCGACCGGACGCGGAACGGTTGCGGGCCGCCGAGGTCGACCTCTACGTGCACGCGCCGTACGTGATCAACGTGGCCACGCTCAACAACCGGATCCGCATCCCCAGCCGCAAGCTGCTGCTGGCGCACGCCACGGCGGCGGCGACCATCGGCGCCACGGGGCTGATCGTGCACGGTGGTCACGTCAACGCCGGTGACGACCTGGCGGTCGGCTTCGACAACTGGCGCAAGACCTTCGCGTACGCGGCCGAATCAGGTGGGTTCCAGGTGCCCGTCCTGATCGAGAACACCGCCGGTGGGGACAACGCCTGCGCCCGGCGGCTCGACGCGCTGGCCCGGCTCTGGGACGCGATCGGCGAGTACGGGGTGGGCTTCTGCCTGGACACCTGTCACGCGCACGCCGGCGGCGAGGAACTGCTCGGGCTGGTGGACCGGATCAAGGCGATCACCGGGCGGATCGACCTGGTGCACGCGAACAACTCGAAGGACGCCTTCGGTTCCGGCCGGGACCGGCACGACAACCTCGCCGGCGGCACGATCGACCCGGACCTGGTGGTCGCGGTGATCCGGGCGGCCGGTGCGCCGGTCATCGTGGAGACCCCCGGCGGCGCGGTCCGGCAGGGCGAGGACATCACCTTCCTGCGGGACCAGCTCGGCGCGGAGGCTCCGGCCGCATGACCACCGAGCAGTCCGACGCGACGGGCGGCCGCCGCCCCGCCACAGACACCGAGCCCGGAAAGCCGACGGCGACGCCCAGCAGCCGGGCCGACAGCACCGGTACGCCGGACGGGCCCGGCAGGCCGGCTGATCCCGGCGCGCCGAGCAAGCCGGGTACTCCTGCCGTGGCGGGTGAGCCAAGCGCTCCTGTCGCGGCGGGCAAGCCGGGAACGGCAGATCAGCCGGCCGCCTCGGACGAGAAGGCCGGAGCCGGCCAGGCCACGGCCGCCGGCGACAAGGCCACTGCCAGGGGTGACACAGCCGGAGCCGGGGACAGTAGGGCCACCACGGGAGCCGACACCGCCCCGGGAGCCGACACCGCCGCCGGAGCCGACAAGGCAGCGCCGGACAAGGCAGCGACCGACAAGGCAGCGACCGACAAGGGCGCCGCTGGGGCCGACAAGAGCGTCGGTGGTGCCGGCAAGGCGGTGGGGGCCACGAGCACCGCCGACGGAAGCGAGACCCCCGTCGGGGGCAGCACGGCCAAGGACGGCCTGACCGGGGCCCCGGCGAGCGCGGCCGGCACGACGGCCGAGGGCGGCAAGGCAGGCACCAAGGACAGCGCGGCCGCCGGGGACGGCACGGCCGGCACCAAGGACGGCACGGCAGGCCCGAAGGACAGCACGGCCGGCACCAAGGACAGCACGGCGGACCCGAAGGACGGCAAGGCCGGTGCCAAGGCCGGCGCGGCGGGTCCGAAGGATGGCAAGGACAGCAAGGGCGACGCCAAGGACGGCAAGGCGGCCGGGGAGAAGAAGCCGGAGCCGGAACGGTGGGAGGCGTTCGGGCCGGCCCCGGCGCCGGTACCCACCCGGGTGGGCCGGGCGGTCCGGGCCGTGGGTCGCCTGCTGGTCCACGAGTGGACGCTGGCCGTGGTCGGGGCGCTGGCGCTCGCGGTGGCGATGACCTGGCCGACGCTGCGCTACCCGCTGCACACGCTGCCCCAGGACTACTGGGACCCGAGCCTCCAGGCCTGGCAGATGGCCTGGTCGGGGCACATCCTGCTGACCAACCCGGGTCAGTTGTGGCACGCCAACACGTTCTTCCCCGAGTCGTGGAGCTTCGCCTTCTCGGACACCCTGCTCGGGTACGCGCCGGCCGGGATGATCGGTACCGGGCCGGAGGCGGCGATCCTCCGGTACAACATCGTGTTCGTGCTGGCCCACGCGCTGGCCACGCTGGGGGCGTACGCGCTGGCCCGGCAGCTCGGTGCGGGCCGGATCGGCGGCGCGGTGGCCGGGGTCGGCTTCGCGTACGCGCCGTGGCTGCTCGCCCAGGCCGGCCACCTGCACGTGATCTCCAACGGCGGCATCCCGCTGGCCCTGGCCATGCTGGCCCGGGGACACGGCTGGTCGTTGCGGTACGGGTACCGGCCCCGACGGCGGCACGAGGCCTGGGTGTACGCCGGTTGGCTGGTCGCCGCGTGGCAGCTCAGCCTCGGCTTCGGCATCGGGCTGCCGTTCGCGTACTTCCTCGGTGGCACGGTGCTGGTCACGGCGGTCGTCTGGTTCCTGCGGCGGTACCTGATCCGGCCGGTGAAGCGCCCGTTCGGCACCCGGCTCCTCGTCGCCGACGTGGTCGGCGGGCTGCTCTTCGCGGCGGTCGGCGTGCTGCTGGCCATCCCGTACTTCAAGGTGGCCGAGCTGCACCCGAACGCGGAGCGGACCCTCGGCGACATCGACATCTACTCGCCGCCGCTGTCGGGCTTCTTCACCGCGCCCGGCGAGTCCCGCATCTGGGGTGCCCTGCACGAGGGGGCGCGGGCGGCGCTGCCGTGGCCGCCGGAGATGACCCTGCTGCCGGGCTTCGTGCTGTACGCGCTCGCCGCCGGTGGCCTCTTCTTCTCGGTCTGGAAGCTACGGCACCGGCTGTACCTGCTGGCCGGGGTGCTGGTGACCGTGATCCTGGCGATGGGCACGCAGTTCTTCGACGGCACGTTCACCTACGCGCCGCTCTTCGAGCACCTGCCGGGCTGGAACGGGCTGCGCACGCCGGGGCGGCTGATGCTCTGGACGACACTGCTGCTCGGCCTGCTCGCCGCCGGCGCGGTCACCGCCTTCTGCCAGCGGGTCCGCGAACTCGCCGCGCAGCGCATCCCGTCCTGGCCGGGGCCGTGGCTGCGGCTGGCCACCCTGCTGCCGCTACTCCTGGTGATCGTGGAGGGCCTGAACACCACCCCGCACCCGGTGGTGCCGCCGCAACCCGCCGTGCTGCGGACCGTGGACGGCCCGTTGCTGGTGCTGCCGAGCAGCCAGAACCACGACCAGCCGGTGATGATCTGGACGACCACGAAGTTCCAGGACGTGGTCAACGGGGGCAGTGGCTTCACCCCGGCCCAGTTGGCGGACGTCCGGCGGGTCACGCTGAACTTCCCGGACCAGGTCAGCGTCGACTACCTGCGCACCCTCGGCGTCAACAACGTCGTGCTGGTCCGCGACCAGCTCGCCGGTACGCCCTGGGAGGCGACCGTCGACCTGCCGGTCGAACAGTTCGGGATCACCCGGGAGGAGGTCGGCGACACCGTCGTCTACCGCCTGTGACAGCCACCACCCACATCACCGGAATCGAATGACGTCGGCGTCGCGCCGGTGTGCCGCAGTGCCCGGTGGGCACCGCGGCACACACCGGCGTCTCCGGTCAGGCCGGCACCGGTTCCTGTGGGCGCTCGACGGGCGGCGCGGACCGACGCCACCGGGCCACCCAGGGTGCGTCCTCGGCCCCGTCGAGTGGGCCGCCGTCCGGATCGTCCGGGTAGTTCTTCCGGACGGCGTCCAGCTCGGGGTTGAGGACCTCTCGGATGATCATGATGCAGAGCACCAGGACCGTGACCCAGCGCAACGACGCGGCGAGCACGAAGACACCCTCGGGGAAGACGGGCGTGCCGGTGGAGGTGCCGAGCAGCTCGCCGTAGAAGGCGACGAAGTAGCCGACCTCGGCGAGTTGCCAGGCGAGGAAGGCACCCCACTTCGGCCGGGCCAGCACCAGCAGCGGCAGCAGCCAGAGCACGAACTGCTGCGACCACACCTTGCTGGTGAGCAGGAAGGCGGCGACGACGAGGAAGGCGAGCGGGGCCAGCCGGGGCCGCACGGGCGCCCGCACGGCCAGCACCGCCACGCCGAGGCAGGCCAGGCCGAACAGGGCGTACGACAGGTAGTTGAGGGTGTGGACGTTGGCGCTGAGCCACTCGAACGGCCCCATCGACCCCGGGCCGCCCAGGTTGACCCGGCCGTCCAGGTACCGGCCGATGTACCAGAGGGTGCCCCAGTCGATCGGCCGGGTGCTGTTCAGCTCGAAGAACCGGCCCCAGCCGTCCGGGTAGAGCAACGCCACCGGCAGGTTCACCGCGACCAGCGTGGCCAGGCCGGTACCGAGGGCGGTCAGCGCGGCCCGGACCCGCCCGGATCGCAGCCCGAGCACCAGGATCGGGCCGAGGATGAAGATGGGGAACATCTTGGCCGCGCCGGCCAGGCCCAGCACGACCCCGGCGACCACCGGTTTCCGCCGGGCCCAGGCGAGCACGCCGAAGGCGGCCAGCCCGATCGCGAGCAGGTCCCAGTTGACGGTGGCGGTGAGCAGCAGGGCGGGTGAGAGCGCGAAGAGCGCCGCGTCCCAGGGTCGTCGGCGGCGCAGGGAGAGGATCACCGCGACGGTGGCCACCGCGAGCGCGCTGAGCACCAGGGCGTTCGCGTTGTACGCCCACTGCCCCTGGTTGATCTCCGGGTTGTCCCGCCCGAGGTAGTACACCGGCAGGCCGAGCACGCCCATGAAGGCGCCGGTGAGCACCGGGTACTCGACCGGGTGGTCCCGGTAGGGAACCTTGCCCTCGTTGAGGCCCTCGGCGTAGTAGAGCGCCAGCACGTCGGAGTAGCAGAACCGGGTGTACTGCACGTTGTTCTGCCAGGCGCCGCTGTGACAGGGCGACTTCTGCACCCAGTGCAGGACGAGGGTCAGGCAGACCAGGGCGAGCACGACCCGGGCCACCGTCCAGAACCGTTGCTCGGCCCGGGCCGGGCGGTCGAGCGACGTCGCGTGGTCGCCGAGCGGTCCGCCGATCACCTGGGAGAGGCCGTGGACGAAACCGTCGGAGCGGGACGGGTGGTCGCGCGTCGCGGACTCGTCATCGACGCCTGCCGTGGGCTGGGTGCTCATGACCAGTCATCCTGCCGTATCGACAACCGCGACAGAAGGTCATCGGGCGGAGAACGCCGTCGGCGGCCGGAGTTCTCCGGCCGCCGACTGTGAAATCAATCCTGGTCGCTACCTCTGGTCGGTCCGCCCGGGAGGAACCGGCCGGGATTCGGTGGGTTGTCCCCTCCGGGGCCGGGACCACCCCCGCCGGGGTTGTTCCCCCCGTCGCCGGGGTTGCCCCCGCCGTTGTTCCCGCCACCGTTGTTCCCGCCACCCCGGCAGAAGATGTCGGTGAGCGGGTTGCAGTTGGGGTTGTCGGGCGTCTCGGGGTTGGTCGGCGGGGGCGGCGGAGGCGGTGCCACGCCGTTGCCGGCCTCCTGGTCACCCATGCCGGTGATGCTCGGCAGCGGCTCGGCGTCCTTGCCCTTCAGCGCGTCGTCCATGTACCGCTTGAACAGCTTGGCCGGGATGCTGCCACCACCGATGTTGTCGCGGTTCCGGTCGACGATGGTGGGCTTTTCCGGGTCCCGGCTGCCGATCCAGACCGCCGTGGCCAGTTGCGGCGTGTAACCGACCATCCAGGCGTGCGCGTTCTTGCTGGTGCTGTTCCACTCCCAGGTACCGGTCTTGGCGGCGGCCTGCCGGTTGTCCAGCCGGCCGTTGCTGCTGCGCTGGTGGATCTCCTTGAGCACCGCGGTCACCTCGTCGGCGACGTCCTTGCGGATCCGCCGCTCCGGGTCGAGCTTCTCCCCGGTGCCGGTGACCTTCTCCCACTTGCCGGTGTCCTTGTTCTGCCGCTCCACCGACAGCACGAAGTGCGCCTTGTTGTAGATGCCGCCGCTGGCCAGGGTGGCCAGGCCGTTGGCGTGATCCAGCACGGTCACGGGGAACTGCCCGTACCCGACGACCCGGTCGAACCGCTTCGGGGCGAGATCCTCGGGCTTGTTCTTCATCAGGTCGTACGGCTTCGGAGGGTCGACGGTCCACATGGTGCCGACGCCGGCCTGGCGGGCCATGTTGACGACCTTGTCCGAGCCGATCTTCTCGGTCAGGTGGAAGAA
The DNA here is from genome assembly GCF_050410825.1 of Micromonospora fluostatini. NCBI lineage: Bacteria > Bacillati > Actinomycetota > Actinomycetes > Micromonosporales > Micromonosporaceae > Micromonospora > Micromonospora fluostatini. The sequence goes on along the minus strand of NZ_CP191251.1, from coordinate 5,810,223 downwards.
CGGCACGTTGTACGACTCGACGGTGGAGACCTCCAGGGTGCAGTTCTTGCCACAGATGCCGGCGCCCCGGTTCGCGTTCTGGATCTGGTTCTCGTACCCCTCGGGCTTGAACGGGGTGGCGTCCCAGCGGGACTTGACCGAGATGCCGGCGTCCACGGCGGCGGCCAGGGTGTAGACCTTGAACGACGAGCCCGGCGGGTGACCGCCGATGATGTCGCCGTTCTGGTTGGTGTTCTTGCCGGCGTAGTCGTGGCCGGTGCCGTCGTCACCGCCGTAGTAGGCGAGCACCCGGCCGTTGCGCGGGTCGATGGAGACCACCGCGGACTGGAGGTTGTCCGGCTCGCCGTCCAGCACCGAGCCCTTGCGGTCCGGCTGGGCGGCCTTCTCCAGGGCGGTCTGCATCTTCGGGTCGATGGTGGTGCGGATCCGGTACCCGCCGTCGCGCAGCTCGTCGACGCAGTTCGGCTTCCCCTCCGCGCCGCTGTTGGTGCAGATGCCCCACTGCTCCAGCTCGGCCCGGACGTAGTTGATCACGTTGCCCCGGGGGGTCTTGACGCCGAACCCGTTGTCCTTGGCCGGCTTCTGCACCTTCGGGTACTCGGCGGGACGCTCGGCGGCGGTGATCCACCCCTCGGCCTGCATGCCGTCCAGCACGTAGGTCCAGCGGGCCTGGGCCTCGGGGAGGTTGACCGCCGGGTCGAACCCCTTGTGGGTCGTGCTGGCCACCGGCTGCTTGATCACCGCGGCGAGCACCGCGCCCTCGGCGACGGTGAGGTCCTTGGCCTTCTTCTTGAAGTACGCGCCGGCCGCCGCCTCGATGCCGTACGCGCCGCGCCCGAAGTAGATCACGTTCAGGTAGTGCTGCATGATCTCGGGCTTGGTCATGCTGTCGTTCAGCTTGGAGGCGAGGATCGCCTCCTTCACCTTCCGGGCGTACGTGTCGTCCCGCAGGTTCTCGAACGCGTTGCGGGCGTACTGCTGGGTGATCGTGGAGGCACCCTGCTTGCTGCCGCCGGAGAGGTTGTTCCACGCGGCGCGGGCGATGCCCTTGTAGTCCACGCCGGAGTGCCGGTAGAAGTTCCGGTCCTCGGCGGCGGCCACCGCGTGCTGCACGTGCTCCGGGATGTCCTTGATGTTGACGATGGTGCGGTTCTCGTTGCCGAGCTTCGCCACGATGGTCTTGTTGTCGCTGGCGTAGACGGTCGTGGAGAGCGGAATCGGCACCTCGTTGGGGAGCACCACCGTGGTCGAGTAGTAGGTGAAGCCCACCACGCCGAGCCCGGCCAGCATGATGAAGACCGCGAAGCTGGCGATCAGGATGTTGATCCGTTTCCGCTTCTTCGCCCGGCGCGCCGCCGCCGGGTCACCGTCACCCGCGCCGCGCCGGCCACCCCGGCCGGGGCCGTTCGGCCCGCCGGGGCCACCCGGCCCACCCGGGCCACCGGAGACCGGGGAGACCGCGGCCCGCGCCACCGAGGCACGGCCGGCGGAGCCGACAGCGGCACCGCCCACCGCCGCCGAGCCGACGCTCGCCCGCCCCGTGCCGCCACCGACGCCGGCCCGGCCGGGGGAGCCGACGCTCGCCCGACCCGCCTGCCCGCCACCGACGCTGGCCCGGCCGGCCGGCCCGGCACCGGGGGCCGGGGAGACCGGCACCGAGGCCCGGCCGGAGCGCCCGGCCGGCGGCACACCGCCGGCCGGCGAGACCGGCACGGAGGCCCGGCCCGGCCCGGCCCGGCCCACCGACGCGCTACCGGACGGCGGGGCGGCGGCGCCACGCGGCGCCGGCGCGGACCCGCCCACCGAGGCACGACCGCCGGCGGCGGCCCGGGGCGCCACCGAAGCCCGCCCGGCCGACGCCGTACCGTCCTGCACAGGTGACCTGCCGCCCCCCTGCGGGCGGTACGCGTCGTCCGCGTCGGGGAACTGCGCCCGCCCGTATGGGGAACTGGGATCGCCGTACGAGTTCATTCCTCACACCCTGCCGGTCGCGGTGGGGCGTGGGAACGCCGCCACCGGTTTGCCGTGAGTTGAAACACCTGTCACCACGGCCGGCAGTCGCCGGGGCGAGGGGGGTGTTTCCGAAATAACGGGACCAATTGCGTCAAGGAGCTGTCGACCACCCCGCCCGCCGGTCAGGCCGCCGGAGCCGATCGAGTCAGCCAGCTTCACCGTTGCGCCTCTCGCCTTCGCCGAGGGGCCGGGCCGGTGCCCGCGCCGGGGACCCCCGAGCCGCCCACAGTGTCCTGCTCCGGCCCGTCCTCCGCGCCGTCGGTCGGCCCGTCCCGGCCGAGCAGGTACTGCTCGACGAGATGGTTCCAGTCACAACCGAGGCACACCTCCACCACGAAGACCTGGAACTCACGCAGCGTCATCGCCAGGGCGGGCAACTCGGCCCGGGTCCGGGCCTGGCCGGCGGACTGCTTGAGCTCGTCACCGTAAATGTAGTGGACGTGGGTCAGATTCTCGCTGCGGCAGATCGGGCAGCGCTCCTCGGTGGGCTCACCATGGAATCGCGCGGCGTTCTTCAGATACGGCGAGGCGTCACAGACGTCGTACGTGCCGACCCGGCCGGCGAGGAGCTCACGCAGCACCGCCCGCTTCTGGAGCGAGTAGTCGACCACCTGGCGAGACCCACGCATGCGGCAAAGGGTACGCGGTCTCCGACGGCGAGGCGACCGCCGTCACGATCCGTGAGGGCGGCGCGCCGAAATCGGGGGTTTGCCCTCGCCCCGGGGAGCCGCTACGGTGCGATGTATCGGTCCGATACATCGTGGTGCCACGCCGCCGGGCGACGCCACCGCGACACGTTCGTTTGGTGAGTGAGGGGTGGTCAGTGCTCGAACTCGCCATCCTGGGTCTCCTCCAGGAGGCCCCGATGCACGGCTACGAGCTGCGCAAGGAGCTGACCGCCAAGCTGGGGGCCATCCGGGCGGCCATCAGCTACGGGTCGCTCTACCCGACGCTGCGGCGGTTGCAGGCGGCGGGACTGATCACCGAGGCCGACGAGACACCCGCGACCGATCCGGAGGTGCCCGCGCTGACCAGCCGACGTGGTCGGGTGGTCTACAAGATCACTGCGGAGGGCAAGGAACGGTTCGCCGAGCTCATCGGGCAGGCCGGTCCCGAGACGTACGAGGACACGGGATTCGGCGTGCACTTCGCGTTCTTCGCCCGCACCGACCGGGCCACCCGGCTCCGGATCCTGGAGGGTCGGCGACGCAAGGTCGAGGAACGCCGCGAGGGCCTTCGCGACGTGCTCGGCCGGGCGGCCGAACGCCTCGACGCGTACACCCTGGAGCTGCAGCGTCACGGCCTGGAGGCCTGTGAGCGCGAGGTCCGCTGGCTGGAGGAGCTCATCGCCAACGAGCGCTCCGGCCGCGCCCCGGCCGCCCCGCACACCGGGACGGCCGGCGGCCCACGAGATGACACCAGCCCGCCCCCGCCTGGAGAGTCCAGGACAGAGCGGCCGTGATGAAGAAGAAGGAGGCAGACGCTATGGGCTCCGTCCGCGTCGCCATCGTCGGTGTGGGTAACTGCGCCTCGTCCCTGGTCCAGGGCGTGGAGTACTACCGGAACGCCGACCCGAACGACCGCGTCCCGGGTCTCATGCACGTCACCTTCGGCGACTACCACGTCTCGGACGTGGAGTTCGTGGCGGCGTTCGACGTGGACGCCAAGAAGGTGGGCATGGACCTCGCGGAGGCGATCGTCGCCAGCGAGAACAACACCATCAAGCTCTGCGACGTACCGCCGACCGGCGTCACCGTGCAGCGCGGCCCGACCTTCGACGGTCTGGGCCAGTACTACCGGGAGATCGTCCAGGAGTCCGGCGCCGAGCCGGTCGACGTGGCGCAGGCGCTGCGCGACGCCCAGGTCGACGTGGTCGTCTCCTACCTGCCGGTCGGTTCCGAGCAGGCCGACAAGTTCTACGCCCAGGCGGCGATCGACGCGGGCTGCGCCTTCGTCAACGCCCTGCCGGTCTTCATCGCCTCCGACCCCGAGTGGGCGCAGAAGTTCACCGACGCCGGGCTGCCGATCGTCGGCGACGACATCAAGAGCCAGGTCGGGGCGACCATCGTGCACCGGGCCCTGGCGAAGCTCTTCGAGGACCGGGGTGTCGAGCTGCTGCGCACGTACCAGCTCAACTTCGGCGGCAACATGGACTTCATGAACATGCTGGAGCGCAACCGCCTGGTCTCGAAGAAGATCTCGAAGACCCAGTCGGTGACCTCCCAGGTGCCGCACGAGATGGCCAAGAGCGATGTGCACATCGGCCCGTCGGACCACGTGCCGTGGCTGGACGACCGCAAGTGGGCGTACATCCGCCTGGAGGGCCGTTCCTTCGGTGACACCCCGCTCAACGCCGAGCTGAAGCTCGAGGTGTGGGACTCGCCGAACTCGGCCGGCGTGATCATCGACGCGGTCCGCGCCGCGAAGATCGCCCTGGACCGGAAGATCGGCGGCCCGATCCTGTCGGCCTCGTCGTACTTCATGAAGTCCCCGCCCGTGCAGTACGCCGACCACGACGCGCACGCCGCCGTCGAGGCGTTCATCGCCGGTGAGGTCGAGCGCTGACCCGCTGACCAGCGACACCAGCAGTACGGCCGTGGGGCCGGGTCCCGGTGGATCCGGCCCCACGGCCGTCTGAGCGGTGGGGGCGGTGGGGCGGGTGGCAGGCGGCCCAGCCGCTCGGCGCGCGACAGGTCAGGACCAGGCCCGGCGCAGGGCCACCCCGGCCTCCAGCTCCAGCAGGGTGACCTTGCGGGGCAGGCCGCCGCCGAAGCCGACCAGTTTCCCGCCCGCACCCACGATCCGGTGGCACGGCACGATCACCGGGATCGGGTTCCGGTTGCACGCCACGCCGACCGCGCGGGCCGCCCCCGGGTCGCCGAGCGTCCGCGCCACCTCGCCGTAGGTGAGCGTCTCCCCGTACGGGATGCGGGTCATCTCCCGCCAGACCGCCCGCTCGAACTCCGACCCCTGGCGCACCACCAGCGGTACGGTGAATTCGGTCAGCTCACCCGCGAAGTACGCCCGCAGCTCCGCGACCACCCGCGCGTCCACCTCGTCCGCCGGCTCGGCACCGGGCTGGGAAGTCGCCGCCGCGTCGACGGCCGAACCGATCCGGCCGAAGTGCGTCGCGCACACCGCGGTCCCGTCGGTGGCCACCGAGAACTCGCCGATCGGGGAGTCGAGCACGGTCCAGCGCATCCGGCCATTGTCCGCCACCGCCCCGCCCGGACCTCCGGTGGGCCCGCCGCCCGGTCGGTCGCACCACCCGTCGACGGGGCTGCGGCACATCTCACACTGCCGCATGTTTGCGCAGCGTCGATACCCTGCGGGGCGTGGCGAACGGGACTCTGATCTTCCTCATCATCGGCGCGGTCGGCGTCGTGGTGCTGGCGCTCGCGCTGCTCGGCACCGAGTTGTTCGACGCGCTCGGCGGCGACGTCGACGGCCCGGTCTCCGTCGAGGTGGTCGCCGGCTTCACCGGCGCCTTCGGCTTCGGTGGGGCGATCGTCAACGAGTTGCTCGGCGCGGGCAGTCCCGCGCTGATCGCCGCGGCGGCGGGCGGCGGGGCGGCCGCGGCCATCCCCACCGCCTGGCTCGCGTCCCGGCTCAGCCGGGCGGCGCGGAACATGCGGACCGACCCCACCCCCACCCGCGACCACCTGGTCGGCGCGCTCGGGCTGGTGGTCACGCCGGTTCCCGCCGACGGGTACGGCGAGGTGCGGGTCCGGGTCGCCGGCCAGCCGGTCAAGCTCAACGCCCGCGCCGACCGACCGATCCCGGTCGGCACGCAGATCTTCGTGGTGCAGACGCTCAGCGAGACCAGTGTGCACGTCGAGACCTACTGAAAAACCTAGCTAGGGAGCCCCATGCCACTACTCATCGCCATCGGGGGCGCGGTCCTCCTCGTCCTCATCCTGGTCCTGTTCGTCCTCTCCCGGATCAAGGTCGCCGGCCCGAACGAGGCGTTCATCGTCACCGGTCGCAAGGGGCGGACCACCCAGGGTGCCGACGGTAGCCGGTCCACCGACAACTCCGGGCAGAAGGTCGTGCTCGGCGCCTCGGTCTTCGTCCTGCCCGTGGTGCAGAAGATCCAGACGCTCGACCTGTCCAGCCGCCGGATCGACGTCAGCATCAAGGGCGCGGTCAGCAAGCAGGGCATCCGGGCCGACCTCCAGGGCGTGGCGATCGTCAAGGTCGGCGGCACCGAGGACGCCATCCGCGCCGCCGCCCAGCGGTTCCTGCACCAGCAGGACGAGATCGAGGACTTCACCCGCGAGGTGCTGGCCGGTGCGCTCCGCTCGATCGTCGGCCGGCTCACCGTCGAGGAGGTCATCCGGGACCGGGCGGCGTTCGCCAGCGCGGTCGCCGAGGAGGCCGAGCACTCGATGACCAACCAGGGTCTGGTGCTGGACACCTTCCAGCTCCAGGACATCCTGGCCGAGGGGTCGTACCTGCAGGACCTGGGGCGGCCGGAGGCGGCCCGGGTGCTCAAGGACGCGGCGATCGCCGAGGCCCGCGCCCGCCAGCACGCCGAGCAGGAGCGCCTGCTCGCCGAGGAGGCGATCGCCGAGGCGAACCGGAACCTCTCGTTGAAGCAGGCCGCGATCCAGTCCGAGATCGACGCCGCGAAGGCCAAGTCGGCCGCCGCCGGCCCGCTGGCCCAGGCCGAGCGGGACCAGGCGATCCTCACCGAGCAGCAGAAGGTGGCCGAGCGCAACGCCGAGCTGAAGGAGCGCCAGCTCGACACCGAGGTCCGCAAGCCGGCCGACGCGGCCCGGTACAAGGTCGAGCAGGAGGCCGAGGCGGCCCGCAACGCGGCGGTGCTCAACGCCGACGCGCAGCGGCAGGCCACCATCGCCGCCGCGCAGGCCTCCGCCGAGCAGTCCCGGCTCACCGGCGAGGGTGAGCGGGCCCGCCGGGCGGCGCTGGCCGAGGCGAACGCGATCGAGGGTGCCAAGGAGGGTGAGGCCGAGCAGCGGCGCCGGACCGCGATCGCCGAGGCGATCGAGCGGGAGGGTCAGGCCGAGGCCGCCGCGATCCTGGCCAAGGGCCAGGCCGAGGCCGAGGCGATGGCCCGCAAGGCCGAGGCGTTCGGCGCGTACGGCGAGGCAGCCGTGCTGGACCTGCTGGTCAAGGTGCTGCCGCAGGTGGTCGAGGCGGCCAGCGCCCCGATCGGCGCGATCGACAAGATGACGGTCATCTCCACCGACGGCGCCTCCTCGCTGACCAAGTCGGTCGCCGGCAACGTCGCCCAGGGCCTCCAGCTCGGCAGCGACCTGACCGGTATCGACCTGACGAGCCTGCTGGCCAAGCTCGGCGCGTCGCAGAGCGTCGTCCCCACGACGGCGAACGGCGACACCGGCCGGGCCACGGTGGACGGCAGCACCGTGGCCCGCTGACCGGGACGGCGGTCCGGTCCCGTCCCCGGCCCGGAAACGGGCGGCGCCCGCCGGTACCACCCCCGTCGAGGGGCGGTACCGGCGGGCGCCGGTGTCACGGGTGGCTCAGACGGCGGCGACGAAGAACTTCTCGCCGTTGCCGAGGCCGAGGGTCTCGCTGCCCCAGTTGATGTTCTTGCTGGAGATCAACTGGCTGGTGCCGGCGCTGCCGGCGGTGACGGCCTGGTCGTCGACCAGGGCCCGCAGGTAGATCGTGCCGTCCTGGTTGTACTCCAGGAAGTCGAACACCTGCCAGCTACCGATCGAGGCGCTCCGGGCGATCAGCGGCTTGGTGCCCGAGCTCTCCGCGGTGACGTACTTGCCGTTGGAGAGGGCCTTGAGGGCGAAGAAGCCGCCGTCGAGGTTGACCACCTCGAACTTCTCCCAGCTGCCGACGCTCGTCTTGGTCGCGATCAGCGGGGACTTGCCGGTGCTGGGCGTCGTGACGAACTTGTTGCTCGCCTTCGACTTGATGCTGACCACCGGCGCCGGGGCGTCCAGGTCGAACTTCTCCCAGGTGCTGATGGTGGTCTTGCTGGCGATCAGCGCGGACTTGCCGGTGCTGGGGGTGGTCACGTACTTGCCGTTGACCTGGGCCTTCAGGCTGACCGTACCGTCGATGTTGTGCACGAGCTGGAACCTCTCCCAGCCACCGATCGCACTCGCCCGGGCCAGCAGCGGCTTGGTGCCCGAGCTCTGCGCGGACACGTACTTGCCGTTGGCCTTGGCGCGCAGGGCCACCAGGCCGGAGCCGGCGTCGACGATGTCGAACTTCTCCCAGCCACCGATGGCGGCGCCCTTGGCGAGCAGCGCGTCCTTGCCCGCGTTCTGCGCGGTGACGTAGAGGCCGTTGGAGCGGGCCTTGAACGCGAAGGAGCTCCGCGCCACGGAGTTCTTGCCGACCCGCAGCATCCGGTCGACCGAGCCGAGGGTGTCGTGCACGGCACCGGCGGAACCGTTGGTGACGATCGAGTCACGGACCTGCTTCGGGGTCCAGCCCGGGTTGCTCTGCAGCAGCAGCGCCGCCGCGCCCGCCACGTGCGGGGCGGCCATCGAGGTGCCGTTGAAGGCCACCGACCCGGAGGTGGTGCCCGCCTTCGCCGAGACGATGCTCACGCCCGGGGCGAAGATGTCGAGGCAGCGGCCGTAGTTGGAGAACCAGGCCCGGAAGTCGATCTTGTCCGTCGCCCCGACGGTGATCGCCGCCGGCACGTTCGCCGGGGAGATCTGGCAGGCGTCCTGCAGGCTGTTGCCGGCGGCCAGCACGTAGGTGATGCCGGCCGCGATGGAGCGCTTGACCGCGTCGTCGACCGCCTGGTTGATGCCGCCGAAGCCGAGGCTCATGTTCGCCACCGACGACTTGGCCGCGTTCGCGGTCACCCAGTCGATGCCGGCGAGGATCTGCTCGCTGGTGCCCCCGCCGTAGCAGTCGAGCACCCGGACCCCGACCAGCTTGACACCCTTGGCCACGCCGTACTTGGTGCCACCGACGGTGCCGGCGACGTGGGTGCCGTGACCGTCGCAGTCCTCGGCGACCGGGTCGTTGTCGATGAAGTCCCAGCCGTCGACCGCCCGGCCACCGAAGTCGCTGTGGTTGACGTCGATGCCGCTGTCCAGGACGTACACCGTCACGTTGCTGGCGGTGTTCGGGTACGTGTAGGTGTTGTTGGTCTTCGGGGTGACCTGGTCGACCCGGTCCAGCCCCCAGGGCGGGCTGGTCTGGGTGGCGCTGGCGGTGGCCTTCTGGACCTGCTCGACGTAGGCCACCGACGGGTCGGCGGCCAGCCGCTGCGCCTGGGCCCGGGTCATGGCGGCCGAGTAGCCGTTGAGGGCCTTGGTGTAGACCTGGCGGACCTTGCCGCCGTGGGCCTTGGTCAGCGCGGACGCGGTGGCGCGGGTCGCGCTGGCACTCGCCTTGTCCTTGAGGACGACGATGTACCGGTCGGGCACGGCGCCCGGGTTCTCCGCGCCGCGCACCGGTGCCCGCTTCGGGCCGGCCGGATCGGCCAGCGCGGCACCGCCGGTGGCGACGCAGGCGAAGGAGGTTGCGGAGACGAGCGCCAGCCCGGCCACCGCGGAGCGGCGCAGCACGCCACGATTTATCACTCAGTGACTCCCCGTTGGTCATCGCCGTCCTGACTGGACGGCGGGAGATGGGTCCACCGGCCGCGCGGCGACTCCGGCGGGCCGAGTAGATCCTGCACCATCATGGATGGTGGTCGACGGAATTTCCCTCATCCGATCGGTCGATACGCCGGCGTTTCGTCGTCAGGTTCCCGACTGACGGCACACCCTGCGCACACCGCCGGGCCGCGGCCCGGTCCGGGGTGGGGAGAGCGGGTCGGCTGACCGAGCCAGCCGCCGGGGATCAGTCGCGTACGCCCTGCTCGCGGGCCCAGCGCAGCAGCTCCGCCTCGGCGGCGTCGCGGTCCAGCGGGCCCCGCTCCAGGCGCAGTTCCTTGAGGTGCTTCCAGGCCTGCCCGACGATCGGCCCGGGCGGCACGCCGAGCAGCTCCATGATGGCGTTGCCGTCGAGGTCGGGGCGGACCCGGGCGAGGTCCTCCTCGGCCGCGATCCGGGCGATCCGCTCCTCCAGCGCGTCGTAGTCGCTGGCGAGCTGGGCCGCCTTGCGCCGGTTGCGGGTGGTGCAGTCCGAGCGGGTCAGCTTGTGCAGCCGGGGCAGCAGGTCCCCGGCGTCGGTGACGTACCGGCGCACCGCCGAGTCGGTCCACTCGCCCCGGCCGTACCCGTAGAAGCGCAGGTGCAGGCCGACCAGCTTGACCACCTGCGCGGTGACGTCCTTCGGGTAGCGCAGCGCCTTCATCCGGGCCTTGGTCAGCCGGGCGCCGACCACCTCGTGGTGGTGGAAGCTGACCCGGCCGTCCGACCCGACCGCCTTGGTCGCCGGCTTGCCCACGTCGTGCAGCAGCGCGGCCAGCCGCAGGACGACGTCGCAGCCGTCCTCCTCCAGGGCGACCGCGTTGTCGACCACGGTGAGGGTGTGCTCGTAGACGTCCTTGTGCTGGGCGTGCTCGTCGATCTCCAGCTTGAGCCCGGTCAGCTCCGGCAGGAACCGGTCGGCGAGCCCGGTGTCGACCAGCAGCCGCAGCCCGGTCACCGGGTCGGCCCCGCAGAGCAGCTTGGTGAACTCGTCCCGGATCCGCTCGGCGGTGATCCGGTCCAGGTCGGCGGCCATCCGGGTCATCGCCGAGCGGACGTCCGGGTGGACGGCGAAGCGGAGCTGCGCGGCGAACCGGGCCGCGCGCAGCATCCGCAGCGGGTCGTCGCCGAAGGACTCCGCCGGCGTACCCGGGGTACGAATGATCTTGGCGGCCAGGTCGTCCAGCCCACCGTACGGGTCGGTGAAGCGGTGCTCCGGCAGGCTCACCGCCATCGCGTTGACGGTGAAGTCCCGCCGCTTGAGATCCTCCACGAGGCTACTGCCGTACCGCACCACCGGGTTCCGGCTGACCTGGTCGTACGCCTCGGCCCGGAAGGTGGTGATCTCCAGCCGCAGCCCGTCGCGCTGGCAGCCGATGGTGCCGAACTCCCGCCCGGTCTCCCAGACCGACTCGGCCCAGCCCCGGATGATCCGCAGCGTCTGGTCGGGGTGGGCGTCGGTGCAGAAGTCGAGGTCGTCGCCGAGGCGACCGAGCAGGGCGTCCCGGACGGAACCCCCCACCAGATGCAGCTCGTGGCCGGCGTGCGCGAACCGGCGGCCCAGCTCGTCGGCGACCGGCGAGACCCGGAGCAGTTCGGCGACGGCGTTGCGCTGCGCGGCGGTGAGTTCGCGGCGGTCGGCGACAGGGGGTACGGAGGCTTCGGACATCGGATCGCCAGCCTATCGGGCGGTTCCGCGCTGATGTCCGCCGGGCGTGGGTAAGCGGCGGGGGTTGACTAAGGTCTGTGGCGTGCAGGCCGCGACCCGGCCCGACCTACCTCCGGGAGGCGACAGATGAGCGGCGGGCTCTACCGCAGCGCGAACGCCGCGCAGGGTGGCTGGCCGCCGCCGGACGACGGGGCCACCTTCATCTCCGCCGAGCCGCTCAACCAGCCCGCCGTCGAGGCCACCGCGCCGCCCCAGGAGCAGGTCGCCGAGTCCAGCGCGGCGGCGAACAGCGCGATCATGGCGCTGGGCAGCCTGGTCAGCCGGGGTACCGGCTTCATCCGCAACCTGATGATCGGCGCCGCGCTGGGCAACCTCGTCGGCAACGTCTACACCACCGCGCAGTTCCTGCCCAACCAGGTGTACGAGTTCCTCCTCGGCGGGGTGCTCACCAGCGTGCTGATCCCGGTGCTGGTCCGGCGCAGCAAGACCGACCCGGACCGGGGCCAGGCGTACGCCCAGCGGCTGCTCACCCTGGCGGTGCTCGCGCTCGCCGCCGCCGTGCTGATCGCGGTGGTCGCGGCACCGGTGCTGACCACCCTCTACGCGGGCGGCAACGACGACGACTACACCGGCCTGGTCACCAAGCTCTCCTGGCTGATGCTGCCGATGCTGTTCTTCACCGGTTTGAGCGCGCTGATCGCCGCGGTGCTGAACACCCGGGGGCACTTCGCCGCGCCGATGTGGGCGCCGATCCTGAACAACCTGGTGGTCATCGGCGTCTTCGGCCTCTACATCGTGATCTTCGGGGCGGAGGCGCTCACCCCGGGCGACCTGGGCTGGGGGCAGATCCTGCTGGTCGGTGGCGGCACCCTGGCCGGGGTCGCGGTGCAGGCGATCGGCCTGCTGCCGGCGCTGCGCAAGGTGGGCTTCCGGTGGAAGCCCCGGTTCGACTTCGGCAAGCTGGGGCTCGCCGAGCTGGCCCGGCTCGGCGGCTGGATGTTCTGCTACGTCGCGGTCAACCAGCTCGGCCTCTTCGTGGTGGTCAACCTGCTCACCCGGGCGGCCGGCGAGGACAGCGCCGGTCTGCTGATCTACAACAACGTCTTCCTGTTGCTGATGATGGCGCACGGCATCATCGCCGTCTCGATCATCACCGCGCTGATGCCCCGGATGAGCGCCGCCGCCGCCGACGGCCGGTTCCACGACCTCACCGCCGACCTGTCCCGGGGCACCCGGATGGTCACCGCCGTCCTCGCCCCGATCGCGGTCTGCTACGCGGTGCTGGCCGCCCCGATCTCCGTGGTGGTTTTCCGGTACGGCGCGTTCACCGGCGAGAACGCGGTCGCCACCTCGACCGTGCTGCTGGTGGCGGCGATCGGTCTGGTGCCCTTCGCGATCAGCCAGCTCTTCATCTTCGCCTTCTACGCGCTGCCGGACACCCGCACCCCGGCGCTGGTGAACATCCCGGTGGTGGCGCTGCGGGTGCTGCTCCAGGTCGGGCTCTACATCGCCTTCTCGGCCACCTTCGCGGCGGCCGGCATGATGGTCGGCAACGCGGTCTCGTACGTGGCCGCGGCGATCTTCTCGGCCATGCTGCTCCGGCCCCGGGTGGGGCGGATCGGGCTCGGTGCGATCACCCGGACGATGGGCAAGGTGGTCGTCGCGGCCCTGGGCGCGGCGCTGGTCGGTCTGCTGGTGGTCAACCTGCTCCCCGGCGACCGGGAGAGCCTGGGCTGGGCGGCGGCGGCGGTGCAGCTCCTGGTCGGCGGCGCGGCGATCGGCGGGACGTACCTGGGCCTGGCCATGGTGCTGCGGATCGGCGAGATCACCGAGGTGGTCGGCATGGTCCGCCGCAAGCTCGGCCGCTGAGCCGGCGCGGGTGACCGGCGACCACACGCAGGGTGACGGGAAGCCGCACGAAGGGTGGCCGCCGGCCGCGCACGGAACGTGAGCGACGATCACCAGCCTGGGGATGAGCCTGTGGATAACCCAGCGTTTCGCGGGTGAGCCACCATTTCGGCCTGTGGATAACCAGCCGTACGGCTGAGGTTGGGGGGTCCGGCGGTGGGAATCCGGTCGGCGTGGTCGGGGCGGGGCGCGCACCGGCGACGTGCGGAGAACCTCTAGATTGGCCAGTACATGTGCCAGCAACGCGGCTGACAACGGTCGGAACCGGACAGAATGCCTGAGTTCTGACACCCCGCCGGGTACGGCGGAAAGATGACATGTCGGTGGGACGACCCAGCCGGGTAAGGTCGCTGTCGACGGATACGGCACCGCCGACGCCCCGCGTCGACCGGGCGACCGGTTCCAGCAAGGCAGAGCGGACAGCCACATGCCCAGCAGCGCGGGTCCATCGATCGACACGATCACCAAGGGAGGACGGGTGACCCAGGTCGGCGAGGGTCAGGAGACGGCGGAGAGCGCGCCGCCGGTCGCCACCTTCGGTGCTCCCACAGTCGGTGAGATCCTCGCCGAACGGTACGAGCTGGTCGAGCACATCAACAACGACAGCGCGGGCCGGCAGGTCTGGCGCGGGGTCGACGTCATCCTGCGCCGCCCCGTCGCGGTCGTGCTGCGCTACCCGGGTGGCGACTCCGCCACCGAGATGCTCCAGGCCGCCGTCGCCGCGAGCCGGGTCATCCACCCCAACCTGGTCGGCGTCTACGACGCGATCGACGAGGCCGACCGGGCGTACGTGGTCCGCGAGTGGGTGGACGGGCTGTCGCTGCGGGAGATGGTCGCCGACGGCCCGCTCGACCCGGCCCGCGCCACCGCGGTCGGCAACGCCGTGGCCAGCGCCCTGGCCGCCGTCCACGCCACCGGCATGGTGCACGGCAACGTGCACCCGGGCACCGTCATGATCAGCGACGACGGCCGGGTGGTGCTGGCCGACGCGCGGACCGACGGCGCGGACAGCCAGGAGAACGACATCCGGGCGATCGGCGGCATCCTCTACTTCGCCATGACCGGGCACTGGCCGCACACCGAGGTGCCGCTGCGCGGAGCCACCGCCGGGCACGGCCGGGCCGCCATCCCGGACGCGCTGCGCGACACCAGCGGCGTCCTCGCCGCGCCCCGCCAGATCCGCGCCGGGATCCCGGCGTACCTCGACGACCTGACCATGGACCTGCTCGACCCGGCGATCACCCCGACCTCGGCGGACGTGCTCACGGCCGAACTGTCCCGCCTGGACATCCCCGGCGAGGAGCAGTTCCTGGAGCCGACCGGGCCGCTGCGGTTCACCGCCGACACCGGTGACGAGCCCTCTCCGCTGGCCGCCGCCGGCGGCCGGAAGGTCGCCTTCGGCATCGCCGGCGTGCTCGCGGTCGCCCTGGTCGCGCTCCTCGTCGGGATCAGCGTGCTGGGTGGGGACGAGGACACGCCGACGCAGAACCTCCCCGCCGCCGCGCCGTCGGCCAGCGCGCCGGCCGCCGAGGACACCACCGCGCCCGCGCCGCAGGTCCGCAAGCTCGACATCGCCCGCGCCCAGATCATCGACCCGGACAGCCGGGACCGGGTCGGCCTCGACGGCGCCGAGAAGGTGTACGACGGCGACCAGGACGAGGGCTGGGCCACCCAGACGTACCGGGGCTCCGGGCGGTTCGGCAACTACAAGCGGGGCATGGGGGTCTGGATCGATCTCGGCGCCGAGCGGACCGTCAAGTCGGTGCAGGTGAACCTCTCCGCCGTCGGTGCCTCCGCCGCGCTCTACGCCGGCACCGCGCCGGTCAGCGGCTCCTCGAACCAGGCCGACGACCAGTTGCTGACGTCGTACGAGAAGAACCCGATCGGCCAGCCGTTCGAGGAGCACGACGGCACCACCATGACCTTCAACGGCTTCGACGCCGACAAGAAGTACCGCTACCTGATGTTCTGGCTGATCGAGCTGCCGCCGAGCGACGGCGGGTACAAGGTCGGCGTCCAGGAGATCACGGTCCAGGGGTCGTGAGTGGGGCTCGTCGCGGCACCGGCCGGGCATGGTGATGACCGGCGGTGACCGTACTCCCGGCCCGGTGGCGAACGGGTCGCCGACCGGCGCCACCTCGTACGCCGGCACCGGGTCGTCCGTGCCGGCCCAGCCCGGCCTGACGCCCGAGGCGTCGGATCTCGACCTGCTCCGCGCACACGCCGCCGGGGACCGGGGCGCCTTCGCCGAGCTGTTCCACCGGCACCGGGACCGGCTCTGGGCGGTGGCGCTGCGGACCGTCGGCGACCGCGAGGAGGCCGCCGACGCGCTCCAGGACGCCATGCTGTCGGCCCACCGGGCCGCCGCCCGGTTCCGGGGTGACGCGGCCGTGACGACCTGGCTGCACCGGATCGTGGTGAACGCCTGCCTGGACCGGATCAGGCGTCGGCAGGCCCACCCGACGGTGCCGCTGCCCGACGGCGGGCGCGCCGGGGACGGCGACCGGGCGACCGGCGGCGTCGAGCCGGTGGCCCCCGCCCGGGACCACGACACCGCCCTGGTCGTCCGGCAGGCCCTGGCGGAGCTGCCGGTGGAGCAGCGGGCCGCCCTCGTCCTGGTCGACGTGCAGGGGTACCCCGTCGCCGAGGTGGCCCGGATCCTGGGCGTCGCCGAGGGCACGGTCAAGAGCCGGTGCGCCCGGGGACGGGCCCGGCTGGCGATCATGCTCGGGCACCTCCGGCCGACCACCGGCGCCGGCCGGCCCGCCGCGCCGGACGTGCCGTCGGTCACCGGTGGGAACCCACAGCCGGCGGAGGGCGTCGGATCAGCGTCGGGGCTTTCCCGGCAGGACGCCATCGGGGAGGAACCGTGACGGCCGGGGAGTTCCGGGAGGTCGATCTCGACCTGCTCGCCGACTACCTGGGCGGAGCGCTGGACGGCACGCCGGAGGAGGCCGTCGTCGCGCGCCTGGTCGCCGACGACCCCGCCTGGGCCGACGCCCACGCGGCGCTGGTGCCCGCGTTCGCGGCGGTCCGGGCCGACCTGGCCGACTGGGGTACGCCCCCGCCCGTGGCCCCGCCCGCCGTGGTCGACCGGATCACCGCCGCCCTCGCCGCGCAGCCGTCCGCCCCCACCGTCGAGCAGCACCGCAGCGATCCGGTGGTGGCCGGCGCCCGGCACACCCCGGCCGACGAGCCGGCCGCGGCCGGGGCCACCACCACGGTCCCCGCCGCCCGGCCGGGCACCCGGCGGCCGGCGGAGGGTCCGGGCGGGCAGACCGGTCCGGGCCGGCGGCGACGCCGCTGGCTGCGCGGTGCCGGTCCGGTCGCGGTCGCGGCGGTGTCGCTCGCGGCCGTCGGGCTCGGCGTGCACCAGTGGTGGCCGCAGAGCCAGGACAGCCAGGTGGCCGACACGGCGATGACCGAGGCGGCACCCGGTGCCCCGGAGGCCGCCGCCCCGATGTCCGCCCTGCCGTTCGTCCTGACCGCCGTGCCGGGCCAGGGCAGCGGGCGCGACTACACCCCGACGGTCCTGGCCGGCGAGGGCGTCGTCGCGCCGAAGGGGTCGGCGGCGTCCGCGTCGACGCCGGACGACACCACGACCGGGGAGCCGTCGAGGGCGCTGCCCGACGCGCTGGACCGGCTCACCGGGCGGCCCGCGCTGGAGCGGTGCCTCGCCGGGATCGTCGCCGAGCACGGCGGGGCCCCGGTCACCGTCGAAGTGCTCGACTACGCCACCTTCGAGGGACGGCCGGCGCTGGTCGTCGAGTTCGTGGACGCCACCGGCGCCCGGTGGGCCTGGGCCAGCGGTCCGCAGTGTGGCCTCGACGGCTCCGACGCGGACACCCGCTACCGGACGCGGGTAGGGTGAGGTCGCGGTCATCCGGCGGTGACCGTCCACGTGACGTGACCCACCGGCTGACCGGTTCGGGAATCCCCGCTCTTACCATGACGTTCTGCAAGTCAGCCGCCGGCGTCGCTGAACCGTCGGCACACGGATCGGCACCTCACCCGGCGTCCCCCCGCCGGAGGCGGTGGCGACGACACACATCGGGAGACGGCAGTGGAAGACGTCCGTAACCTCATCATCATCGGCTCCGGGCCGACGGGTTACACGGCGGCGGTCTACGCCGCCCGCGCCAACCTGAAGCCCCTGGTCATCGAGGGCGTGCAGTCCGGCGGTGCGCTGATGACGACCACCGAGGTGGAGAACTTCCCCGGCTTCGCCGACGGCATCCTCGGCCCCGAGCTGATGGACAACATGCGCAAGCAGGCCGAGCGCTTCGGCGCGGAGTTCCTCACCGACGACGTGACCCGGGTCGAGCTGGTGGACACCGGCGCGACCGGCTCCGACGCCGTCAGCACCGTCTGGGTGGGCGAGACCGCGTACCGGGCCCGCGCCGTCATCCTGGCCACCGGCTCCGCCTGGCGTCCGCTGGGCGTGCCGGGCGAGCAGGAGTACCTCGGACACGGCGTGTCGTCCTGCGCCACCTGCGACGGCTTCTTCTTCCGCAACCAGCACATCATCGTGGTCGGTGGGGGCGACTCGGCGATGGAGGAGGCCAGCTTCCTGACCCGGTTCGCCGAGTCGGTGACCATCGTGCACCGCCGGGACTCGTTCCGGGCCAGCAAGATCATGGCCGAGCGGGCGCTCGGCAACGAGAAGATCAAGGTCGAGTGGAACACCGTGGTCGAGGAGATCCTCGGCGCCGACGGCAAGGTCACCGGTGCCCGGGTGCGCAACGTGCACACCGGCGAGAGCAAGGTTCTCGACGTCACCGGCGTCTTCGTCGCCATCGGCCACGACCCGCGCAGCGAACTCTTCCGGGGTCAGGTCGACCTCGACGACGAGGGGTACGTCAAGGTCGACTCGCCGAGCACCCGGACCAGCGTGCCCGGTGTCTTCGCCGCCGGTGACCTGGTCGACCACACCTACCGACAGGCGATCACCGCCGCCGGGACCGGCTGCGCCGCCGCGCTCGACGCCGAGCGGTTCATCGCCACCCTGGGCTGACCAAACCGACACACACCCGGAGGAGGGGCATAGTGGGAGCAACGAGAGCGGTCACCGACGCCAGTTTCGCCAGTGACGTGCTGAAGTCCGACAAGCCGGTGCTGGTGGACTTCTGGGCCGAGTGGTGCGCGCCGTGCCGCAAGGTCTCGCCACTGCTGGAGGAGATCGCGGGCGAGATGGGGGACCAGGTCACCATCGTCAAGCTCAACATCGACGAGAACCCGGAGACGGCGCGGGCGTACCGGGTGATGTCGGTGCCGACCCTCACCGTGTTCAAGGACGGCGAGCCGGTGCAGTCGATCGCCGGTGCCAAGCCCAAGGGCGACCTGGTCAAGCTGATCCAGTCCGCGCTCTGACCCGCCACACCCAGAGACCCCCGTCGCCCACTCCGGGTGACGGGGGTCTCTGGTCTTCCCCGGCGCCCGCCTCCGCCGCTTGCGCCCCGGCCGGGGCAGTCCGCCGGGGCGGCGAGGTTTCCGGGGGCGGCCGGGCGGGAAGATTCCGGCGACCGACGCATCGTGGCAACGCACCGCGCGTCGCCAGCCGCCGGGATACGCTCCCTAGGCAGTCGAAACCAGGGCATTTCGGCTGCCTCCGGTCCGTTCGGCCACGACGTCCGGCCAGCCAGCATCCGCGAAGAGGGGGTCGTGCGTGCGTCCGATCCGACCCGGCGACCAGGGCACCGCGGTACGGGAGATCCGCGCCGTCCTGACCGGCCTGGACCTGCTCGCCCCCGCCGACGGGCGCACCTCCTGCGACGAGTTCGACGCCGACACCGAACGGGCGGTCCGGGCCTTCCAGCAGTCCCGGGGGCTCAGCGCGGACGGCCGGGTCGGGGAGGAGACCTGGCGGGCGCTGGACGCGGCGCGCTGGCGGTTCGGTGCCCGCACCCTCTACCACGCCGTACCCGAGCCGCTGATCGGCGAGGACGTCCGCTCGTTGCAGGAACGGCTGCTGGAGATGGGGTACGACGTGGGCCGGGCGGACGCCATCTACGGCATCCGCACCTCCCGCGCGGTGGCCCAGTTCCAGCGGGAGGTGGGGCTGAAACCGGACGGCTCGTGCGGGCCGCACACCATGGGCGCGCTGCGCCGGCTCGGCCGCAAGGTGGTCGGCGGACGCCCCCAGTGGCTGCGCGAGTCCGACGCCATCCGCCAGTCCGGTCCCACCCTGGTCGGCCGGACCGTGGTCGTCGACCCCGGGCACGGCGGCACCGACCCCGGCGTGGTGGTACCGGACGGCCTGCTCCGCTGGACCGAGGCGGACCTGGTGCACGACCTGGCCAGCCGGCTGGAGGGCCGGCTCGCCGCCGCCGGGGTAAGGGTCCAGCTCACCCGGGGGCCCGCCCCGCGTACCTGCCTGCCGGACACCGACCGGGCGCAGCTCGCCAACTCCCTCGGCGCGGACGTGTTCATCTCGCTGCACGCCGACCGGCACGCCAACCCGGCCGCCGAGGGGGTCGCCACCTACCACTACGGCACCGACAACGGGGTCACCTCGGCCACCGGGGAACGCCTCGCCGGCCTGGTGCAGCGGGAGATCGTCGCCCGCACCGGGCTACGGGACTGCCGTTCCCACGCCAAGGCGTGGGACCTGCTGCGACTGACCCGGATGCCGGCGGTACGGGTGGAGGTCGGGTACCTCACCTCGCCGGCGGACCGGGGACGGCTGGTCGACCCCCGGTTCCGCGACCGGGTGGCCGAGGCGATCGTCGCCGCGGTCCAGCGGATGTACCTGCCCATCGAGCGGGACGTGCCGACCGGCTCGATCGACGTCAGCGAACTGCGGGCGGCGGTGGCCGCCGGCCGGGTGCCGAACTGACCAGGGTGCCACCGGACGGCCGGTCAGCCCGGGGTGGAACGGGTGGCCGGCGCCGGGCGGACCGGGCGCAGCAGCGTCTCCGGGCTCATCGACCCGAGCAGCTTCTCCAACGCGTACTCGACGTCGGACTTCCAGCTCAGCGCCGTCCGCAGCTCCAGCCGCAGGCGGGGGTAGCGCGGGTGCGGCCGGACCGTCTTGAAACCCACGGAGAGGAAGAAGTCCGCCGGGGCCAGGCAGCCGCCCGTCCGGTCGTCGGAGTCACCGAACTTGGCGTCCCCGAACGCCTCGATCGCCTTGATGCCCCGCTTGGTCAGGTCCCGGGCGACGCCCTGCACCAGCATCCGGCCCAACCCGCCCCCGGCGAAGTTGGGCACCACGTGCGCCATGGTCAGCAGCGCCGCGTCGGCGGAGACCGGGGAGGTGGGGAAGGCCATCGAGCGGGGGACGTACGCCGGTGGGGCGTACATGACGAAGCCGGCCGGCATCCCGTCGACGTAGACGAGCTTGCCGCAGGAGCCCCACTCCAGGAGGGTCTGCGAGACCCACGCCTCCTTCTCCAGCCCGGGGTCACCGGCCGCGCAGGCCCGCTCGGCGGAGACCGGGTCCAGCTCCCAGTGGACGCACTGCCGGCACCGGGTGGGCAGGTCCTCCAGGGTGTCGAGAGTCAGGCTGACCAGGCGTCGCGACATTGGCGCATCCCCACAGTAGGCTCGGAGGTGGGTCCGGCACGGGACGACCAAGCCGACATCGCCCCGCCCGGCGGCAACGGACCCCCGCCCGGCGACGACGGGACGCCGCCGCACTCGTCTGCCTCCGACAGGCGATGGTACGCCGTCCACGGCCCGTACGGGAGCCGACGCGCAAACCCGCCGCCGGTGCCCCGCCCGCCGGGCCGGCCCGGACGCGCCGGCCCCACCGGAGGTCCGGGATGTGGACGATCTGTCCGCCGTGCCGACGGACCTGGTCGGACGGGACTAGGATCGACCAACCGGTGTCCGCGCCGCCATGGCCGCCGGTCCCCCGGGTACCCGGGGCGGGGAGCCTCCCGAGACGCGATCGAGGTGATGTCATGACCGGCACGACGCTCGACGACTACACCGACCGGTACGCCCGGCGGGTCCGAGGCATGACCGCCTCGGAGATCCGGGCACTCTTCGCCGTCGCCAGCCGCCCCGAGGTGGTCTCCCTCGCCGGTGGCGCCCCCTACATCGCCGCGCTGCCGCTGGACGCGGTCGGCGAGATGCTCGGCAAGCTCGGCGCGGAGCACGGCACCACCACCCTCCAGTACGGCATCGGCCAGGGCACCCTGGAGCTGCGGGAACGGATATGCGAGGTGATGGCGCTCTCCGGCATCGACGCCGCCTGCGGCGCCTCCCCGGAGGACGTGGTGGTGACCGTCGGCGGTCAGCAGGCGCTCGACCTGGTGGCCCGGCTCTTCCTGGACCCGGGTGACGTGGTGCTCGCCGAGGGGCCGACCTACGTCGGCGCACTCGGGGTGTTCCAGGCCGCCCAGGCCCAGGTCGTGCACGTCCCCATGGACGACCAGGGGCTGGTCCCCGAGGCCCTGGAGGTGGCCATCGCCGACGTGGCCCGCTCCGGCCGCCGGGCGAAGTTCCTCTACACCATCCCGACGTACCAGAACCCGGCCGGCGTGACGCTGAGCGAGGAGCGCCGGGAGCGGGTGCTCGACATCTGCGAGCGGGCCGGCCTGCTGGTGGTCGAGGACGACCCGTACGGCCAGCTCGGCTTCGAGGGGGACGCGCCGCGACCGCTGCGGGCCCGCCGCCGGGACGGCGTCTTCTACCTCAGCACCTTCTCCAAGACCTTCGCCCCGGGCCTGCGGGTGGGCTGGATCCTCGCCCCGCACGCGGTCCGCGACAAGCTGGTCATCGCCAGCGAGGCGCAGATCCTCTGCCCCAGCGCGTACGCGCAGAGCGCCGTCGCCACCTACCTGGGCACCATGCCGTGGCGGGAGCAGCTCAAGGTCTACCGGGAGGTCTACCGGGAACGCCGGGACGCGCTGCTGGGCGCGCTGACGGACCTGATGCCGGCCGGTACCACCTGGACCCGGCCGGCCGGCGGGCTCTTCGTCTGGGCCACCCTGCCCGAGGGCCTCGACGCCAAGGCGATGATGCCCCGGGCGATCGCCGCCCGGGTCGCGTACGTCCCGGGTACCGGCTTCTTCGCCGACGGCACGGGCGCCGGGAACATGCGGCTGAACTTCTCCTTCCCGTCGCCGGAGCGGATCCGGGAGGGGGTCCGCCGGCTGGCCTCGGTGATGGAGCAGGACATCGCGATGCGCCGGGTCTTCGGCGCGGTCGGCGACCCCGCCCCGCGCCGCAGGCAGACCGGTGCGGACACCCCCGGACCTGACTTGGCATGATTCCGGCATGGGTGCCACCGCTGCCGAACGATCCGTCGTGACCGGTTCCACCATCAGCTCGGACGACCGTGCCGACGCCACCGACCTGCACGTGCTGGTCCTGGCCGGGGGTCTCTCCTACGAGCGGGACGTGTCGCTGCGCTCCGGCCGCCGGGTCCTGGACGCGCTGCGCGCCGCCGGGCTGGAGGCGGAGTTGCGGGACGCCGACGTCGCGCTCCTGCCGGCGGTGACCGCCGACCCGCCGGACGCGGTGGTCATCGCGCTGCACGGGGCCACCGGTGAGGACGGCTCGCTGCGGGGCGTCCTCGACCTCTGCGGCATCCCCTACGTCGGGTGCGACGCCCGGGCCGCCCGACTGGCCTGGGACAAGCCCTCGGCGAAGGCGGTGCTGCGCGAGGCCGGCATCCCCACCCCGGACTGGGTGGCGCTGCCGCACGACCGCTTCTCCGAACTGGGCGCGGTGGCGGTGCTCGACCGGATCGTGGACCGGCTCGGCCTGCCGCTGATGGTCAAGCCCGCGCAGGGCGGCTCCGGGCTCGGCGCCGCGGTGGTCCGCGACTCCGCGTCCCTGCCGGCCGCGATGGTCGGTTGTTTCGCGTACGACTCCACGGCGCTGGTCGAGCGGTACGTCACCGGAATGGACGTGGCGGTGTCCGTGGTCGACCTGGGCGACGGCCCGCAGGCGCTGCCGCCGGTCGAGATCGTCCCCCGCAACGGGGTGTACGACTACGCGGCCCGGTACACCGCCGGCCGGACCACCTGGCACGCGCCCGCCCGGCTCGACCCGGCGGTGACCCGGGAGGTCGCCGAGGTGGCACTGGCCGCCCACACCGCCCTCGGGCTGCGCGACCTCTCCCGGGTGGACCTGATCGTGGACGCCGACGGCCGGCCGAACGTGCTGGAGGTCAGCGTCTCACCGGGGATGACCGAAACCTCGCTGCTGCCGCTGGCGGTGCAGGCGGCCGGGCTGGACTTCGGTCGGGTCCTCGGGTCGCTGGTCGCGCGGGCCGCCGCCCGCCGCCCCTGAGGCCGATCCCCGCCGCAGTTCCCGGCTGGCGCTGCCGTCCGCCGTACCCGTTCGTCTCCTGAGCGGGTTCGGTGCGGTCGGGTGCCGGTCAGGGCAGTTCGTCGGCCGCCTCGATAACCGAGGAGCCTTCGTCTTCCTCCTTGGCGCCGGTGTCGGCGGCGGCTGCGGTGCCCAGACTCGACGGCGCCTGCCACTGGATCCGGGGCGGCTCGGCCAGTGGCCGTCCCTCGAACTCGGCGAGCCACGCGGCGACCATGGCGAGGTTCTCCCGCCACTGCCCCTCGGAGATGGGGGGCAGGATCGAGTCCCAGAGGGAGAGGAAGGTCCCGCGAAGCTGGAGCCGCCCGTACGGGCGGGCGAGGAACCACATGTGGAAGTGGGACGAGCCGTCACCCCACCGGTTCACGTGAACCCGGGCCACCCCGTCCAGCGACCGGATGGCCCGCTCCAGCCGTACCGTCATCACCCCCAACTCGGCGGCGAGCAGGTTCGGCAGGTCCCCGAGGTCGAGGTGGGACCGGGACTCCAGGATGAGGACCATCGGCAGGCCGGTCGGCCGGTCCATGGCCCGTACCCGCCACCGCTCACCCACCCAGATGTACGCGTCGTCCGGCGCGCTGCACGCGGTGCACTCCCGCTGCCCTTCACCCTTGCGGGGAGGTTCCACCGGGACGGGGTCTTCGAGCTGCTTGACCCGCAGCTCCCCCTCGAAGGGGAATGACGGCCACTGAGTGAAATCCGGCACTGCGGGAGGGGTTTCGTGCACGACGCTGACCCTAACCGAGTCCGGGGGCGCTGTCCCTACCCCGGGCAACCGGATCTTCATCCGGGCACCGGGGGCGGCCGACCGAGCGTTGTCCACAGCATGGTGATCCTTCAACACACGCCGTCATCCACAGGCTCGCACCCCGATTGACGCGCTGTTTCACGTGAAACGAGTGAGCCTGTGGAAAACCGCTGTGGATAACTTCGCGGAGGAAGCACCGGCTGTGGACAGCCGTCCCGTTTGCTGATCTTGGGGATGGCCGCGCAGCGGACCACCCGGATGGGTCCGTCGCCCCGGCCCTGGTCCTACCGGCCCGGCTGTGCTCCCTGTCGAGGGACGACGGTGTCCACCGCCCGGCCAGCGCCCCTTCGAGCCATCCCTCCTGATGACCCTCGGATACCTCGGCCTCGCGGGCGGTCCGGCCTGTGGATGCCGCTCGTGCCCGGCACAGCCGGCCGAGAGCGAGGCCGGTAGGGACGGCATGGGAGCCTCCGGGCGGACTCCGGGTGCTCGACCCGGACTCGCCGAGTCTGCGGCGAGCCAGTCCTTGCCGAGGGGTCCAGGCGGTCCGACTCGGTATCCCTTGGCCGGTGAAGCGAGGCTGGTGTCCGAGTGGTGCGGTCGGTGAGGAGCGCAGCCGGGCCCCGACAGATGCTCGACGGCACGGCATCCGCCCGTCCGCCGCGTACGAGGCGTCCCCGGTTATCCACAGGCCTTCTCCCGAGCCGGCTCGCGTACGGCGGCTGACCGCCAGGCCCTGGCCGCTCCGCCGACGGCAGGTCGCTCGTCCCTGTCCGCCCGCAGTCTTCTCTGCTTCCTCGTCTCGCACCCTCTGAGCCTCGATCCACCGATGAAGGCTGGGTTGGCGAGACCCCGTAGACAGAAGGTGCCCCTTGAGCTGGAAGGATAGGAGTTCTCACGCTTCTATCGTTCGGCTCGAAAGGGCACCTCGCAGGTGAGATTACGCCATGACGCGCCGGTGGTGCGCGCGACGTTTGATGATCCGAATCTGGTGTCGTGTGCCGGGCTGGTGCCGGTGATGCGGCTGGCCGAGCGGGCCGGTCTGCATGACGCGGTCACCGACCGGTTGAGCCTGCCGACGGACAAGGGCGCGAACCCGGCCGGGAAGGTCGCCACGATCATCGCGGGGATGCTCGCCGGTGCGGACAGCATCGACGACCTCGACGTGACCCGGCACGGCGGCATGCGGTCGCTGTTCACCAGCGTGTACGCGCCCTCGACACTCGGCTCGTTCCTGCGCACGTTCACCCATGGGCATGTGCGGCAGTTGCAGGCCGCCGCCCGAGACACGTTGATCGGCCTGGCTCGGCGGGCACCACTGCTGGCCGGCGCCGACACGCTGTGTTTTGTGGACATCGATTCGATGCTGCGGCGGGTGTTCGGCAAGCGCAAGCAGGGCATCGGGTTCGGCCACGCCAAGGTCGGCGGCTACAACGTCTGGCTGCGCGGCTACAACCCTGTGGTGGCGACGTTGTCCACGCCGTTGTCGGTGCCGGTGATCGCCGCCACCCGACTGCGCGCCGGTAACGCCGGCTCGGCCCGCGGTGCGGCCAGCATGATCGCCGAGGCGATCACCACGGCCCGCTCGTGCGGCGCAACGGGGGAGATCGTGGTGCGCGCCGACTCGGCGTTCTACGCCAAGACCGTCATCGCCGCCTGCCGCCGCCGCAAGGTGCGGTTCTCACTCACCACCCGGATCGACGCGAAGATCCGCACCGCCTGCGAGAGCATCACGGACGCCCAGTGGATCGACATCAAGTATCCGCAGGCCGTCTGGGACGACGACGCCGGAAGGTGGATCTCCGACGCGCAGATCGCCGAGACCGAGTACACCGCGTTCGCCGGCACCCGCCACCAGATCACCGCCCGGCTGATCGTGCGCCGCGTCCGCCGCGACGACCCCGCCCAGGCCCCGGGCCAGGAAGAACTGCTGCCCACCTACCGGTATCACGCGGTGTTCACCGACAGCCCCTACACGCTCGTGCAGGCCGAAGCCCAGCACCGCCAACACGCGATCATCGAGCAGGTCAACGCCGACCTGATCGCCGGACCCCTCGCGCACCTGCCCTCGGGCCGGTTCAGCGCGAACGACACCTGGCTGACCTGCGCCGGCATCGCCCACAACCTCACCCGCGCCGCCGGACACCTCGCCGCCGGCGCCTGGGCGACCGCCCGCCCGGCCACCATCCGCACCCGGATCATCAACGTCGCCGCCCGCCTCGCCCACCGGGCCCGCACCATCATCGTGCACCTACCCGAGCACTGGCCCTGGCAAGCAGCGCTCGACAACCTCTACACCGCCGTCGGGCCGGCACCCGGCTGACCACGACCCACCAGCCGGAACCAGGCGGCCCGACCACAGGCCACAACCCCCGCTACCCGCCCCGAACCACCCAACCGGAGCAAGCCGATCACGTAATCGGCGGCTCCCACACACCCTGCCGAATCACCAATCACAAAAAGATCAATTGGCCATCAGCGGCAACCGCATCGGTGGATCGAGGCTGAGCCGTCACGCCCCGGCCCAGGGGCGGGATGTCCGTCAGGTACTCCGAGGTCGGCGACGCTCGGGGTCGTCCCGGTACAGGCTTGGTGCCTGCCCTCGCTGGTGTGGGGACGGCGAGCGGGCTGTCGTGGTCTACGGACGAAAAACTGGCGGGGGTATCCCTTGGCCGGCGTTTCACGTGAAACCGCGCCCAGGACGCCGCTGGGCCCGCGTCCCGACGGCTCAATCCGCCGCTCGCCGTCCCCGCTCGCCGTCCCCGCTCGCCACGGCCGGCCTGCGCCGGAACGTGCCTTCGGCACTCTTGCCCGCCGCACGCTGCCCTGGGCCGGTGCCCGGCACCGCACTGCGGCGCGTCGTCCGGCGGACGGTTGGTGCTGTCCGCGCCGCGTGGGGGACGACCGCCGGCAGACGGAGACCGTCGGCGAGATCCTGACGGGAGAAGTCCCACCGGCGGCGGCGAAGGCCCCCCACCCCGAAAAGCGGGTGGGGCGTGCGATCCGGTCTGGAATCGCACGCCCCACCCGACGGGACTCGTGTAGTTCAGTTCTCCTGGCTCTCCTCCGGTTCGACCCCGATGATGCCGACGATCCGTTCCAGGTCGTCCACCGTGGCGAACTCGATGGTGATCTTCCCCTTGCTCCGGCCGATGTCGACCTTCACCCGGGTGTCGAACCGGTCCGAGAGGCGGTCGGCCAGGTCGGTCAGCGCCGGCGCGTGTGCCTTGGGACGGCGCTTCGGGGTGGCACTCTGCGCGGTGCCGTCGCTGAGCGCCAGGGCGACGATCTCCTCGGTCGCCCTGACGGAGAGCCCCTCCGCCACGATCCGCAGGGCCAACTGTTCCTGTGCCTCCGGCTCGTCGAGGCTCAGCAGGGCACGGGCGTGTCCCGCCGAGAGCACCCCGGCAGCCACCCGGCGCTGGACCTGGGCGGGCAGGTTCAGCAGGCGGATGGTGTTGGAGATCTGCGGACGGCTCCGGCCGATCCGCCGGGCCAACTCCTCGTGCGTGGCACCGAACTCTTCCAGCAGTTGCTGGTAGGCGGCGGCCTCTTCCAGCGGGTTCAGGTTCGCCCGGTGGATGTTCTCCAGCAGCGCGTCCCGGAGCATCGCGTCGTCCCGGGTGTCCCGGACGATGGCGGGGATGTTCTCCCGGCCCACGGCCTGCGCTGCGCGCCACCGCCGCTCGCCCATGACGAGTTCGAACTTCTCCTCGTCGAGCTGCCGGACGACGATGGGCTGGAGGAAGCCGACCTCCTCGATCGAGGTCTTCAGCTCCTCCAGGGCCTCCTCGTCGAAGACCTGCCGCGGCTGCTTGGGATTCGGCAGGATCGAGTCGACCGGGATCTCCGCGAACCGTGCGCCGGGCACCGGGCTGAGCGCCAGCTCGGGTTCGGCCGGCGGCACCGGGCTCGCCACGACGGCCGGCGGTACGGCCTCCGCCGGCGCGGCGGCGCCGTTGACCGGTACGGTCGGCTCGGCCGGGACGGTGCTGTCGACCGGGCCGGTGGCCGGGGCAGTGTCCGCCTCCGGCGGTACGACCGCAGTGGTCTGCGCCGGCCCGGTGGGGATGAGTGCCCCGAGCCCACGGCCCAACCCGCCACGAGGACGATTCTTCATACGACGCCTCCCAGCGACCTGTCCGCACTACACATTCCGGCTCACCGGCTCTCCTTGACCCCTCGCTCGGCGATCTCCTGAGCGGCTTCGAAGTAACTCGTCGCCCCTCGTGATCCGGGATCGTAGGTCATCACCGACTGGCCGTAGCTGGGTGCCTCGGAGACGCGCACGTTGCGGGGGATGACCGCCTGGAGGACCTTGTCGCCGAAGTGGTTCCGGACGTCCTGCTCCACCGCGTCGGCGAGCCGGGTACGACGGTCGTACATGGTGAGCAGGATCGTGGAGACGTCGAGCGAGGGGTTCAGGTGCTGCCGCACCAGGTTGATGTTGTTGATGAGCTGGTTCAGCCCCTCCAGCGCGTAGTACTCGCACTGGATCGGGATGAGCACCTCCTGGGCTGCCACGAGCGCGTTCACCGTGAGCAGTCCGAGCGAGGGCGGGCAGTCGATGAAGACGTAGTCGAAGTGACCGGGGTACGCGGCGATGGCCCGCGCCAGCCGGGACTCCCGGGCGACCACCGAGACCAACTCGATCTCGGCACCGGCCAGGTCTATGGTGGCCGGCACGCACCACAGGTTCGGGATGCCCTCCACCCCCTGGGCCACCTCGGCCAGGGGAACGCTGTCGATCAGGCAGTCGTAGACGTCCGGAACCCCGGTGTGGTGCGGGACGTTCAGCCCGGTCGACGCATTGCCCTGCGGATCGAGGTCGATGACCAGTACCCGGTTACCGTGCAGGGCCAAGGCCACCGCGAGGTTCACCGTGGTCGTGGTCTTGCCCACGCCGCCCTTCTGGTTCGCGACGCACATCACCCGGGTCCGTTCCGGGCGG
This sequence comes from Micromonospora fluostatini, assembly GCF_050410825.1. Classification (NCBI taxonomy): domain Bacteria; kingdom Bacillati; phylum Actinomycetota; class Actinomycetes; order Micromonosporales; family Micromonosporaceae; genus Micromonospora; species Micromonospora fluostatini. The sequence continues at coordinate 5,781,049 of NZ_CP191251.1, read as the reverse complement.
GGCATCGTCACCTCGCCACTCGGATTCAGGATCTGCACGGCGCGCATCGCCTCCATAGCCAACGGTGGATCATCCTCTTCGCGCGTCGGGGTTTCACGTGAAACGTACGCGGTCTCGGCGACTTCCGTCGCCCCGTACTCTCCGGCCGGTGTCGCTGTCGGGTCGGTCGTTCCTGCGCCCCCGCCGCTGCCCGGGGGCGGCGACACGCTGTCGGCGTGCGGAGCCGCGCGCCCCGCGTCGCCACGGGGCCCCACGCCGGGTGCCGCTGCCGCCTCACCTCGCACCGCAGGCGCCCGGCCGACCACGGGCGACGGGTGGGAACTGTCTCCGGACCAGGTTGAGTGGTCAGTTTCACGTGAAACGTCGCCGCCCGCAGAGCGACGCCCCCCGAAACCGGTCACCTGTGGATCGTCGTACCTGCCGTCGTCATGCACCTGTCATCCCTACCCGCTTCGGATGGTCGGTCCGCATCCCGTCAATTGGCCTCGCGCGTACACACCACGGAGCACAGGCCCGGCGGGAGCGGCCGGGATCCGAGGCATCCGACACCGTCCGCTCCACACTATCGACGCGCGGTCAGCCTACGGCGGACGGGCGCGGCGGGTCCATGCCGGTTTGGCTGGACAGACCCGCCGCACTGGTTCAACGACCGCCCGACCCGCTCGGAAAGGGCGGTGCCCGGGTCAGCGTCGCGCCGCCCGGCCGCCTCGCCGACCGGTCCGAGCCCGTCGGGCGGGGCGCGTCGCCCGGGCCCGTTCCTGGACGATCTCCACCACCGTCGTCGGTGGATCGATCAGCCCGATGCCGCACCGGTGCAGTTCGGGCACGCCACCGCCGAGCCGTTGCACCGCCTCGGCGTGCTCGGCGATCTCCTCCGCCGCCGAGGCGCCCTTCATGGCGACCAGCCGGCCGCCCTGACCGACCAGCGGCAGGCACCACGCGGAGAGCCGGTCCAAGGGCGCCACCGCCCGCGCGGTGACGACGTCGGCGCGCATCGGCTCGGTACCGGCGGCCCCTGCTGCCGCCTCCTCCGCCCGTCCCCGGAACACCCGTACCTGCCGGGTCAACCCCAGGTGCTGCACGGCCTCGATGAGGAAGGCGGTGCGACGCGCCAGCGGCTCGATCAGGGTCACCGTGAGGTCGGGACGGGCGATCGCCAGGACCAGGCCGGGGAGCCCGGCTCCGGAGCCGACGTCGAACACGACGGCCTCCGCCGGAATCCGCTCCGCCACGACGGCGCAGTTGAGCAGGTGCCGGTCCCAGATCCGGGGTGCCTCCCGGGGGCCGATCAGCCCCCGCACCACGCCGTCGGTGACGAGCAGTTCCGCGTACGCGGCGGCCAGGTCGAGCCGGTCAGCGAAGAGCGTCGCGGCGGATCCGGCCAGCGACGGCGGCAGCACCGCGTCCGCCGCCGGCGGGTGCCGCCCCGGCGCCGCGTCGGCCGGCTGGGCCGGTGCGCCACCCGCCGGCTCACCACCGGACGACTCAGGGCCAGAAGACTCAGCGCCGGACGGCTCGGCACCAGACAGCTCAGCGCCGGACGGCTCGGCGCCGGCACCGGGTGCGGCGGCACCGGGTGCGGCGGCACCGGGTGCGGCGGCGTCGGGGGCTCCGGGTGGGACGGCAGGGGTGACACGGAACGGCCCGGGCGGCGTGCCACCCGGGCCGAAGACGGTGTCGACCGTCCGATCGTCGCGGACCACCCGGTCAGTCCGCCGGCCGGACGACGATGCGCCGATTCGGCTCGACGCCCTCGGACTCGCTCTCCACACCGGCCGCCGCGTTCACCACGTCGTGCACGCACTTGCGCTCGAACGCGGACATCGGCTCCAGCCGGATCGGCTCGCCGTACTCCTTGACCTTCTCCACGGCGTTCTTCGCCACCGCGGCGAGTTCCTTGCGACGGTTCGCCCGGTAGCCACCGACGTCGAGCAGCAGCCGGCTGGGCGTACCCGTCTGCCGGAAGACCGCCAGGCGGGTCAGCTCCTGCAGGGCCTCCAGGGTGGCACCGCGCTGCCCGACCAGGTTCTGCAACCGGCCGCCGACCACCTCGACCACCGGTCGGCCGCCCGAGACCAGCTCGTCGATGTCGCCGTCGTAGTCGAGGATGTCGAGCAGTCCCTCGACGTAGTCGGCGGCGATCTCGCTCTGCCGGAACAGCTCGCTCTCCGCCGGGGCCTTCTTCTCCCGCGGCCCCGCCTCGACCTCGGTCTCGTCGGGTCCGTCGGCACCCTTCGCCACGATCGGCCCGGACTCGGTCTCCGAGGACTGCTCGGCGTGGGGGATGCTGGTGTCGGTCACGGTCTCATCTCCGTACTCGCTCGGCCGGACCGTCGGGTCCGTTGATCTCCCGGGGTTCGGCAGGAGGTCGCCGATGCCCACGGGCACGTCTTCCGGGCGGTCCCGCCCGTGGCCGCGCTCCGCGCGGTGCGTTCCGACCGGCGCCGGCCTTACGGCGGCTGCACGGGTCGGAACCGGCCGCCGCCCGAGGGGGCGACGGCCGGTGGGGGTCAACCGCGCCGCTTGGCGGGGCGGTTCTTCTTCGCGGTGGTCGGCTTGGCGCCCGGCTTCGGGCCGGCGACCTTCGGCGCGGCCGGCTTGACCGGCGCCTCGACCGGCTTGCTCCGGTTGAACAGGCCACCGGTCTTGGCCGGCTGCGCCGGCTTGCCGGCCGAGGTCGACTTGGTCGCGCCGCCAGCGGTGGGCGGCGGCGGGAACTTGCGCAGCACCCACTGCTGCTGGCCCAGCGTGACGAGGTTGTTCGTGACCCAGTAGATGATCACACCGATCGGGAAGATCGCGCCGGAGATGAGCAGCGAGGCCGGGATGCCGTAGAGCATCAGCCGCTGGATCATCTTCTGCTGCGGGTCCTCGGCCCAGCCGGTCTTGAGGATCATCTGACGGCTGGTCAGGTAGGTGGTCAGCATCATGATCAGCACCAGCACACCGGCGATGACCTTGACCGTGGTGCCGTTCGCGTTGAGGTTCGCGAGTTCCTCGGCGGTCGAGCCGAACTTGCCGGCGATCGGGGCGGTGAAGAGCGTCGCGTGGGAGGCGCTGTCGAACTGCCCGACCGTCCAGCCGTAGAGCGTCTTGCCGGCCTCGCTCTTGTCCGGGTTGAGCCGGCGGAGCACGTGGAACAGGCCGAGGAACACCGGGATCTGGAGGAACATCGGAAGGCAGCCCATCAACGGATTGGCCTTCTCCTTCCGGTAGAGCTCCATCATCTCCTTCTGGAGCGTCTCCCGGTCACCCTTGTGCTTCTCCTGCAGCGCCTTGACCTGCGGCTGAAGCGCCTGCATGGCACGCTGCGACTTGATCTGCTTGACGAAGACCGGGAAGAGGATCACCCGGACGGTGACCACCAGGAAGACGATGGCCAGGATCCAGGCCCAGTTCGTGCCGATGACCTCGCCGACCGGCACCCCGATGGCGTCCCAGGCCGAGTGCCAGGCCAGCAGGATCCACGAGATCGCGTAGTAGATCCAGTCGAGACTCAATTCTCAGGCTCCAGTCACATCGGCACGGCGGCGGGCACCCGGCTCCGGAACCGGGTCGTGCCCACCTGGGTGAAATGGGTGGCAGCGGAGGAGTCGCCGGACCGTCAGCCAGGCTCCCCGGATCGCGCCGTGCCGGGCGATCGCCTCGAGGGCGTACGCGCTGCACGACGGGTAGAACCGACAGCGGGCCGGCAACGCCGGGCTTATCCACCGACGGTACGCGACGATCGGGCCGCTCAGCACCCTGGCACCCGCTGAGGGGTACCGGGGAGTAGCCGACCCGCCGGTCACCGCGACCGCCGGCCCCGGGCCGTACGCGCGGCGTCGATCGCGGCGTCGAGGTCCGCGCCGAGCCGGTGGTACGACGCCTCGGCCGCTGGTGGCAGCGCACGGACGACGAGGGTGCTGCCGGAGGGCAGCCCGGCCAGGCGCTCGCGGACCAGGTGCCGCAGCCGGCGGCGGACCCGGTTGCGGACCACCGCCGGACCGACGGCCTTGGACACCACGAAGCCGGCGCGGGTCGGTGTCGAGGAGTCCTCGGTACCGATCTCCCGCGCCGGCTTCGACGAGGTGATCACCGGCGTGGCCAGGTGGACGACGACAGCACCCCGACCGGCCCTACGGCCAGCGCGGACCGCTGCGGCGAAGTCTGTGCTGCGCCGCAGTCGTTGCGCGGCCGCCAGCACGACTGCCCACGTCCCCCGGACCTGTCAGCCTCAGGCCGACAGGCGGGTGCGGCCCTTGGCGCGGCGGGTCGAGAGGATGGCGCGGCCGGCCCGGGTGCGCATGCGCAGCCGGAAGCCGTGGGTCTTCGCGCGCCGGCGGTTGTTCGGCTGGTAGGTGCGCTTGCTCACGTCAGGCTCCGTCTTCCGTGCGCCCCGGGGCACGAGGGCCACGGGGTCGTGTGGTGGTCCAGGCCACCACGGCGGGTGGCCTCCGATCGATGCTGTCCGACATCACGGACCCCGGGCCGGGCGGGCCGTGACCGACGACCCGGCGGCGCAGGGCTGCGGTCGACGACCCCCAACGGCGCGAGGCTGCGACCGCGGACAGCAAGCACCCATCACCCTAGCAGAGGGCGACAGAGCAGCCGCTCCAGCCTACGCAGGCAGGCAACGACCGTCAAACAAGATCGACTCCGTGATCCCGGCGCTGACCACGACCGATGCGGCGGTTTTCACTCATACCGACAACGATGCCGGGGCCGGGTCGGTTGTAGGCCTGTGGATGACGCTGTTAGCGTGCCCGTTTGCGGTCAGTGTCTTTCGGGGTCCGGTGCCGCGCCGGACGACAGGAGCCGGCGGAGAGGATACGTCCGGCTTGTCGCCGGAGGGCAAGACCGGACAAGGTAGTGGATCGTTCGGCACGGTGGGTCCGCTTCAGCAGCCGTGGCGGATGTGGGGGGCCAGGTTCGACCCGCATCCGGCGGACGGCCACAATCAGTCGGTACACAGGGTGTGGATAACTTGTGGACGACGGTCGGTCGGTTGACGTTCCGCCAGCTCAGGGTGGTCCCGAGCCGACGGCGGTCGACCCGGGTGGCGGCGGTGGTCGGGAGCAGAGGCGAGGGGGTGGCACGACGGTGGCCGGAACGACCGACCTTGCCGCGGTGTGGACGGCGACGACCGACGAACTCGCCGACGAGATCATTTCCGCTCAGCAGCGCGCCTACCTGCGGCTCACCCGGCTCCGCGCGATCGTCGAGGACACCGTCCTGCTCTCCGTCCCGGACGCCTTCACCCGGGACGTCATCGAGTCCCGCCTCCGGCCGGCCATCACCGAGGCGCTGAGCCGCCGGCTCGGCCGACAGATCCAGGTGGCGGTCACCGTCCGGATCGCCGAGGAGTCCGCCACGCGTCCGGCCGGCACCGTCTACCGCAGCGCCGACACCGGGGACTTCGACGCCGTACCGGACGGGCGGTTCGGCTCCGACGCCCGGCGACCGCTGGCGGAGACCCCGCTGTTCCCGAGCCCGGACCACCACGACCACCCTGACCACGGCACCCGGTCCGACCAGCCCGACGACCCCGACCAGCGTCGGGGTGCCGACGAGCACCGACTCCGCTTCGACACCGGGCAGCCGCCGGACGCCATCCGTTCGGGCCCGGCCCCGGACGGTCACCGGCCCGGCTCGATCCCGGCCAGCCGGGACGGTCAGGAGCCGCTGTTCGGTACGGCCTTCGGCGAGCAGCTCCGCCTCGACCGGGCCGGCCCGGACCGGCCCGGGTTCGGGGAGCGCGGCGGCCTCGGCCCGGCCGACGACATGCGGGGCTTCGAGCCCCGGTACCGGCAGGACGCCACCGCCGGCCGGGCCGACCACCTGCGGGGGTTGGGCGGGGCCACGGACAACGGACCGGGGCGTAGTGGCGCAGATCACCGGCCGGGCGTACGGGACGACCGGCGGCTCCCCGGCGGCGCCGACACCGGCGGGAACCGGCTCAACCCGAAGTACATGTTCGAGACGTTCGTCATCGGCTCGTCCAACCGGTTCGCGCACGCCGCGTCCGTCGCGGTCGCCGAGTCGCCGGCCAAGGCGTACAACCCGCTGTTCATCTACGGCAGTTCGGGGCTGGGCAAGACCCACCTGCTGCACGCCATCGGGCACTACGCCACCACGCTGGGCAACGCCCGCTCGGTCCGGTACGTCTCGACCGAGGAGTTCACCAACGACTTCATCAACTCGCTGCGGGACGACAAGACCAGCGCCTTCCAGCGCCGCTACCGCGACGTCGACATCCTCCTGATCGACGACATCCAGTTCCTGGAGAACCGCGAGCGGACCCAGGAGGAGTTCTTCCACACCTTCAACACGCTGCACAACGCCAACAAGCAGATCGTGATCACCTCCGACCGGTCGCCGAAGCAGCTCGCCACCCTGGAGGACCGGCTGCGTACCCGGTTCGAGTGGGGGCTGCTCGCCGACATCCAGCCGCCGGACCTGGAGACCCGGATCGCGATCCTGCAGAAGAAGGCGGCGCAGGAACGCCTCTACGCCCCGCCGGACGTGCTGGAGTTCATCGCCTCCCGGGTGTCGAACTCGATCCGGGAACTGGAGGGGGCGCTGATCCGGGTCACCGCGTTCGCCAGCCTGACCCGCTCCACGGTCGAGCTGGCGCTGGCCGAGGAGGTGCTGCGGGACTTCATCCCGGACGGTGCCGGCCCGGAGATCACCGCCGACCAGATCATGGTCGCCACCGCCGACTACTTCGGGGTCAGCCTGGAGGACCTGCGCGGCCACTCCCGCTCGCGGGTGCTGGTCAACGCCCGCCAGGTGGCCATGTACCTGTGCCGGGAGCTGACCGACCTGTCGCTGCCCCGGATCGGGCAGGCGTTCGGCGGCCGGGACCACACCACGGTCATGCACGCCGACCGCAAGATCCGGCAGCAGATGGCCGAGCGCCGGTCGCTCTACAACCAGATCGCCGAGCTGACCAACCGGATCAAGCAGACCACCTGAGCCGCACCCCGGCCTCACGTCGCCAGCCTCAGACGCTGGACCTCGGCCCCGGCGGACTCCCGGTCCCCTGAGCCTTCCGGCCCGCTGAGCTTCCCGGCGGCGGCCCGCCAGGGGACCACCGGGTCGTCGTGACACGTCTGAGTCGTCGTCACACGTCCGCGCCCGGCCATCCGAGGCCGGGCTCACGTCGTCTGATCCCCAGCCGCGCGGCTGATCCGCAGTCGCGCGTCTGAGCCCGAGCCTCGCGCCTGTTTTCCCGGCCCGTGTCTGTCTACCCCGGTCCACGTCGGCTGCTCCCGGCTCGCGCGGGAACGCGCAGCGGCTCGCGTCGGGGTCGTCCACCGCCCGGCTCCCGTCGGGCTGTCCCGGTCGGTACCCGCCGTCCGGTAGCTCCGCCGAGCCCTCCCGCGGGGCCCTTCGGCCGCTCCGGAGACGACTTCCGTCGTCCCCAGGGTTGTGTCTCCACCAGGTTCAGGCCCCACGATCGGGGAGTGTCTGTCCACAGCGTCCACAGGTTGTCCACAGCCGGTTGTCCACGGTCGGTGGAAAACCACGCTCCGTCCCACCTCGGTTACCCACAGCCTGTGGAGAAACCCTGGGGACGAGCTGTGGACGGCTGGGGACGACGGCTCCCGTTGTCCACCGGTACGGACCGGCCTGTGCATGAGCTGTTGAAGGTTCTGGGGAAAACAGGGTGTGGATCGTCCGCCGTCATCCACAGCACTGGGGAGAAAGTCGGTGGATTACCGGTGGATAACCGGTGGACGACGGTGGAAAACCAGGCATCCTGCGAGGCCTGTGGACACGAACGCGAGTTTTACCCCGGGTTCTCCACAGCAAAACCACCGGTGGATAACGGTGCTGAGCTGCCCAAACGCGGGTTATCCCCAGTTTGCACAGGTGCGATGAAGACGATGAGTTAGATCTTCTAAGACAACAAAAACCAATCATCACCGTTGAGCTTCCTGTGGATCGCAGCCCGAACGGGCCGTGGACCGTCGGACCGCATCAGCAGGAAGCCCGGGGTCGGGCGCACAGCCGATGCCCCCGCGCCCTAAGGTGCGATGGGTACCCGCACGGTCAGGCGGGTCGGTAGGCAGCGGTCGGCATGAGAGAGTTGTCGTCGACGTCGACGCGGAGGCATTGATGAAGTTCCGAGTGGAGCGCGACGCGCTCGCCGAGGCTGTGGCGTGGACCGCGAAGAGCCTGCCCAACCGGCCGTCCGTACCCGTGCTCGCCGGTGTGCTGCTGCGGGTCACCGACGGCAACCTGCAGGTCTCCGGGTTCGACTACGAGGTCTCCAGCCAGGTCACCGTCGAGGTGCAGGGTGACTCCGACGGCGCCGCGCTCGTCTCCGGACGGCTGCTCGCCGAGATCACCAAGGCGCTGCCGGCCAAGCCGGTGGACATCGCCGCAGTCGGCGCCCACCTGGAACTGGTCTGCGGCAGCGCCCGGTTCACCCTGCCCACCATGCCCGTGGAGGACTACCCGAGCCTGCCGGACATGCCGGAGAGCGCCGGCACCGTGGACGCCGCCGCGTTCGCCGCCGCCGTCGCCCAGGTCGCCGTGGCCGCCGGCCGGGACGAGACCCTGCCGATGATGACCGGCGTCCGGATCGAGCTCTCCGGCAGCACCCTGGCCATGCTCGCCACCGACCGGTACCGGCTCGCCCTGCGCGAGATGGAGTGGAACCCGGACGACCCCGAGGTGAGCATCAACGCCCTGGTACCGGCCCGGACCCTGAACGACACCGCGAAGGCCCTCGGCCCGCTCGGTGGCCAGGTGACCATGGCGCTCTCCCAGGGCGCGGCCGGCGAGGGCATGATCGGATTCGCCGGTGGCACCCGGCGCACCACCAGCCGACTGCTCGACGGCGCGAACTACCCGCCGGTGCGTTCGCTCTTCCCGGCCAGCCACAACGCCGAGGCCCGGCTCTCGGTCAGCACGCTGATCGAGGTCGTCAAGCGCGTCGCGCTGGTCGCCGAGCGGACCACCCCGGTGCTGCTCAGCTTCAGCGCCGACGGGCTGGTGGTCGAGGCCGGCGGCACCGAGGAGGCGCGGGCCAGCGAGGCGATGGACGCCACCTTCACCGGTGACGACCTCACCATCGGCTTCAACCCGCAGTACCTCATCGACGGCCTGTCCAACCTGGGCGCCCAGACCGCCGTCTTCCAGTTCGTCGACGCCTTCAAGCCGGCGGTGATCTCCCCCGCCGGCGAGGATGGCGAGGTCGTTCCCGGGTACCGCTACCTCATCATGCCGATCCGCGTGTCCCGCTGATCGCGTGCCGTACCCCTCGACCTCGACCCACCGGAGGTAGGAACCCATGCAGCTCGGCCTGGTAGGACTCGGCCGGATGGGCGGCAACATGCGCGAGCGGCTGCGGGCCGCCGGGCACGAGGTCGTCGGCTACGACCGCGATCCCGCGCTGAGCGACGTCGCGAGCCTGGCCGACCTGGCTGGCAAGCTCCAGGCCCCGCGTGCGGTGTGGGTCATGGTCCCCGCCGGGGTCACCGACGCCACCATCGACGACCTCGCCGCCGTGCTCGACGCGGGCGACATCGTGATCGACGGCGGCAACTCCCGGTTCAGCGACGACGCCCCCCGGGCCGAGCGCCTCGCCGGGCAGGGCATCGGCTACGTCGACGTCGGGGTCTCCGGCGGCGTCTGGGGCCGGCAGAACGGGTACGGCCTGATGGTCGGCGGTGCCGACGAGCACGTCGAGCGGCTGATGCCGGTCTTCGAGGCGCTCAAACCGGCCGGCGAGTACGGCTTCGTGCACGCCGGCCCGGTCGGCGCCGGGCACTACGCGAAGATGGTGCACAACGGCATCGAGTACGGCCTGATGCACGCCTACGCCGAGGGCTTCGAGCTGCTCTCCGCCGCCGAACTGGTGACCAACGTGCCCGGCGTGATCAAGTCCTGGCGCGAGGGCACGGTGGTGCAGTCCTGGCTGCTGGACCTGCTGGACCGGGCCCTCGACGAGGATCCGGAGCTGGCCGAGCTGAGCGGCTGGACCGAGGACACCGGCGAGGGTCGGTGGACCGTCGACGAGGCGGTCCGGCTCGGCGTGCCGCTGAACGTCATCACCGCGTCCCTCTTCGCCCGGTTCGCCTCCCGGCAGGACGACTCCCCGGCGATGAAGGCCGTCTCCGCGCTGCGCCAGCAGTTCGGCGGGCACACCGTCCGTAAGCCCTGAGCGGCGTAGCCCACCCGTGCACGTGCGCCGGCTCGAACTCGTCGACTTCCGCTCGTACGAGCGGGTCGGCGTGGACCTGGAGCCCGGCCCGAACGTCCTGGTCGGCGCGAACGGCGTCGGCAAGACCAACCTGGTCGAGGCGCTCGGCTACGTGGCGACCCTGGACTCGCACCGGGTCGCCACCGACGCCCCGCTGGTCCGGATGGGTGCCACCGCCGCGGTGATCCGCTGCGCGGTGCTGCACGACGGCCGGGAACTCCTGGTCGAGTTGGAGATCGTCCCCGGCAAGGCGAACCGGGCGAGACTGGGCCGCTCGCCGGCCCGCCGGGCGCGGGACGTGCTCGGCGCCCTGCGCCTGGTGCTCTTCGCCCCGGAGGACCTGGAACTCGTCCGGGGCGACCCGGCCGAACGTCGCCGGTACCTCGACGACCTGCTGGTGCTGCGCCAGCCCCGGTACGCCGGGGTGCGGGCCGACTACGACCGGGTGGTCAAGCAGCGCAACGCCCTGCTGCGCACCGCGTACCTGGCCCGCAAGACCGGCGGCACCCGGGGCGGGGACCTCTCCACCCTGGCCGTCTGGGACACCCACCTGGCCCGGCACGGCGCGGAACTGCTCGCCGGCCGGCTGGAACTGGTCGCCGCGCTCGCCCCGCACGTGACCAAGGCGTACGACGCGGTGGCAGCCGGTCGCGGGGCGGCGGGGATCACGTACCGGCCCTCGGTGGAGCTGGCCGACCCCACCGTCGACCGTGCCGCCCTGGCCGAGGCGCTCACCGCCGCGCTCGCCGAGTCCCGCAGCGCCGAGGTCGAGCGGGGCACCACCCTGGTCGGCCCGCACCGCGACGACCTGTCGCTCACCCTCGGCCCGCTGCCCGCCAAGGGGTACGCCAGCCACGGCGAGTCCTGGTCGTACGCGCTGGCGCTGCGGCTGGCCGGGTACGACCTGCTGCGCGCCGACGGCATCGAGCCGGTGCTGGCGCTGGACGACGTCTTCGCCGAGCTCGACGCCGGCCGCCGGGAACGCCTGGCCGAACTGGTCGGCGGCGCCAGCCAACTGATCGTGACCTGCGCGGTACCGGAGGACGTGCCGGCGGCCCTGCGCGGCGCCCGGTACGAGGTCGGCGAGGGGACGGTGCGCCGTGTCGGATGACCTGCCCGGCACCCCCGCCACCGGTACGCCCGGCGGCCGGGGGCGGCGGGGCCGCCCCGCATCCGGTACCCCCGTCCCGCCCGGCGGTCGCGCGGACGGCGCGGCGGCGACCGGCCCCGGTGCGGGCGGACCGGCCACCGGTGGGGCGAGCGGCGGCGCGGGCCGGTCCGGGCCGGGCGGTGGCGCGTCCGGCGGGGGCAGCCCCGCCGGTGCGGGCGAGGGTGCCGCCGTCGGGAGCGGGTCGGGCGGTGCCGGGCCCAGCGGCCCGGAACTGGCCCGGGCGGTGCTGGACGCGGCGCGGGCCAAGCGGGAGGCGGCGGCCCGGACCCGGCGGCGCAACCCGGGCAGCCCGGAGGGCGAGGGCGGTCAGCGGCGGCTGCGGGGCTACTCCGGTCCGGGGCCGGACCCGCGCGACCCCCAGTCGCTCGGCGCGGTGCTGGCCCGGCTGGTCAAGGCGCGCGGCTGGGCCCAACCGGCCGCCGAGGCGACCGTCTTCGGCGCCTGGGAACGGGTGGTCGGGCCGGACGTCGCCCAGCACAGCCGACCGGTGAAGCTGGAGAACGGCGAACTGACCGTGGAGGCCCGCTCCACGGCCTGGGCCACCCAGCTCCGGCTGCTCGCCGGGTCGCTGTTGCAGCAGATCGCCCGCGAGGTCGGCCACAACGTCGTCCGCAAGTTGCACATCCATGGGCCGGCCGCGCCCTCGTGGTCGCGCGGCCCGCGCCGGGTCCGGGGCCGGGGCCCCCGCGACACCTACGGCTGACCGGTTGCGGACGGGTCCCCGCCTGCCCCGCCGGCACGGGCTCGGCGGCACGGTCGACCGGTCAGGCGGGCGGTCAGGCGTCGGCGTAGACGGCGTAGCCCCGGTCGGCACAGCGGCGGTAGAAGGCGGCCAGCACGCTCAGCTCCGGGCAGGTGAAGCTCCACTGCGGCGGGGCGCCCGCCTCGTCCCGGAGCCCGTCGAGGCGGCTGTCCAGCCAGCGGAGCTGCTGCTCGGCCAGGCGGCCGTCGGCGAGCAGGGACCGCAGCACGGCGCTCACCGACTCGAAGGTCACCGCCTCGCCGTGCGGGCGGTGCGCCGCGACGAACCGCTCGATGCCGCCGGCCACCCAGGAGCAGCCGTCCGGGTCGATCACCGGGTCCTCGTCCTCGGCCGCCGCCTCCGTGGCGTAGAGCACATTTTCCAGGCCGAGGATCAGGTCGACCAGTTCGGTGTACGCGGTCGCCCGCACCGTGCCGGTCTTGGCGATCAGTTCGGCGAGGGCCGCTGTCGGCGCGGAGACCCGTGGCATGTCCACGATCTCGCCGAAATCGACGAACTCCGCAGGTGCCACCGGGTCGTAGAAGCGACCGGTCCGCGGCCAGTGCACCGCGACGTTGTCCAGCCCCATCGGGCGTCACTCCTCACCGCACGTGTCGAGCCGATCGTGTCGATCGTCCGTTTTCGGCCTGGAAAGATCAAGACCGGTCCACCGGTGTGGCAAACGTACGGTACGACGCCCGGTGTCCGGTGCCCGCCCCGCTCGGTGCCGAATCCGACCCGATGGCCGGCGGCTGCCCGCGACCCCCCTTGGCGTGTAAGGGGGGTCGCGGGCAGCGGGGTTCGGCCGGCTACGGAGTTCTCAGCCGCCGCGCAGGGGTGCCGAGTGGTGGTTCTGTCGGCCGCGCACAGTAGGATTGACAGTGAGACGAAGACCCGATGCGGTGCGACGGATGCGGGCCCCGACGGCCCGTGGTCATTGTCCACGTCGAGTCGAGCCGATCGCGATCCGCGGGCGACCGCGGCGACCGGCGCGTTCGGCCCGTACCCCGGAGAATCCCGGCACCGGTCCGCGCGTCGACGTCGCGTCCTGTCCCGCCGAACCCGCGCCCGACGCGCCCTGCGGCGCGGACGGCGCGAGAAAGTGGCCGAGGGTGGCAGACAAGCAGGAGTACGGCGCCGAGTCGATCACCGTCCTCGAAGGGCTGGAGGCGGTCCGGAAGCGCCCCGGTATGTACATCGGGTCGACCGGTGAGCGTGGTCTGCACCACCTCGTCTGGGAGGTCGTGGACAACGCGGTGGACGAGGCGCTCGCCGGCCACTGCGACACCATCGACGTGGTGCTGCTGGCCGACGGCGGCGTCCGGGTCACCGACAACGGCCGGGGCTTCCCGGTCGACCTGCACCCGAAGCTCAAGAAGCCGGGCGTCGAGGTGGCGCTGACGGTGCTGCACGCGGGCGGCAAGTTCGACGGCAAGGCGTACGCGGTCTCCGGCGGCCTGCACGGCGTGGGCGTCTCGGTGGTGAACGCGCTCTCCACCCGGATGGCGGTGGAGATCCACAAGGCCGGCTTCGTGTGGCGGCAGCAGTACACCAACTCCAAGCCGAGCCCGCTGGAGAAGGGCGAGACCACCGACCGGACCGGTTCGGCGGTCTCCTTCTGGCCGGACCCGGACGTCTTCGAGACCGTCGACCTGGACTTCCAGACCATCTACCGGCGCCTGCAGGAGATGGCCTTCCTCAACCGGGGCCTCACCATCCACCTGCTCGACGAGCGGGTGGCCGAGGACGAGGACGGCAAGCAGCGCGAGGTCACCTTCTGCTACAAGGGCGGTATCGCCGACTTCGTCCGGCACCTCAACGCCTCGAAGAACCCGATCCACAAGTCGGTGGTCGAGTTCGGCGCCGAGGAGGAGGGCATGTCGGTCGAGATCGCCATGCAGTGGAACGAGTCGTACGGCGAGTCGGTCTACACCTTCGCCAACACCATCAACACCCACGAGGGCGGTACCCACGAGGAGGGCTTCCGGGCCGCGCTGACCGGCATCGTCAACCGGTACGGGGCGGACAAGAAGCTGCTCAAGGGGGACGAGAAGCTCTCCGGCGAGGACATCCGCGAGGGGCTGGCCGCGATCATCTCGGTCAAGCTGGCCAACCCGCAGTTCGAGGGGCAGACCAAGACCAAGCTGGGCAACACCCCGGTGAAGAGCTTCGTGCAGCGGGTCTGCAACGAGTGGCTGGTCGACTGGTTCGACCGCAACCCGGCCGAGGCGAAGATCATCATCACCAAGGCGTCCCAGGCCGCCCGCGCCCGGATCGCCGCCCAGCAGGCCCGCAAGCTGGCCCGACGCAAGTCGCTGCTGGAGTCCGGCTCGATGCCGGGCAAGCTGGCCGACTGCCAGTCCACCGACCCGCGCGAGTCCGAGGTGTTCATCGTCGAGGGCGACTCCGCCGGCGGCTCGGCCAAGCAGGGGCGGGACCCGCGGACCCAGGCGATCCTGCCGATCCGGGGCAAGATCCTCAACGTGGAGAAGGCCCGGATCGACCGGGTCCTGAAGAACAACGAGGTCCAGGCGCTGATCACCGCGCTGGGCACCGGCATCCACGACGACTTCGACATCGAGAAGCTGCGGTACCACAAGATCGTGCTGATGGCCGACGCCGACGTCGACGGTCAGCACATCCAGACCCTGCTGCTCACCCTGCTGTTCCGCTTCATGCGTCCGCTGGTCGAGTTGGGGCACGTCTACCTGGCCGCCCCGCCGCTCTACAAGATCAAGTGGAACAAGAAGGGCGACGACGCCCAGTACGCCTACTCCGACCGGGAGCGGGACGGCCTGATCGCGCTGCGCCAGCAGAAGAAGCCGAACGCCAAGCCGGACGACATCCAGCGGTTCAAGGGCCTCGGCGAGATGAACTATCCCGAGTTGTGGGAGACCACCATGAACCCGGCGACCCGGACCCTGCGCCAGGTCACCCTCGACGACGCCGCCACCGCCGACGAACTCTTCAGCGTGCTGATGGGTGAGGACGTCGAGGCACGCCGGTCGTTCATCCAGCGCAACGCCAAGGACGTACGGTTCCTCGACATCTGATCGCCCCCGCCGGACCGGCCGGGGTTCACCGGCCGGTCACCGGTCCACAGAGTTATCCACAGCTGGGCCGGTATCCACAGCGGTTATCCACAGCACGAAAACGACTCTGAGTCTGATAAGGGTTAACAGTGACCGATACTCCCGAGTCCACACCGAGCGAGCCGGAGACCCCGGAGACCACCGCGGCCGTGGTGGCGCACGACCGGATCGAGCCGGTCGGTCTCGAGGTGGAGATGCAGCGCTCCTACCTCGACTACGCGATGAGCGTGATCGTCGGGCGGGCGCTGCCGGACGTCCGGGACGGTCTCAAGCCGGTCCACCGCAAGATCCTGTACGCCATGTTCGACTCCGGCTACCGGCCGGACCGGGGGTACGTGAAGTGCTCCCGGGTGGTCGGCGACGTGATGGGGCAGTTCCACCCGCACGGCGACTCGGCCATCTACGACGCCCTGGTCCGGATGGCCCAGCCCTGGTCGCTGCGCTACCCGCTGGTCGACGGCAACGGCAACTTCGGCTCGCCCGGCAACGACCCGGCCGCCGCCATGCGCTACACCGAGTGCAAGCTCGACCCGCTGGCGATGGAGATGCTGCGGGACATCGACGAGGACACCGTCGACCTCCAGGACAACTACGACGGCCGGGCCAAGGAGCCCACCATCCTGCCGTCGCGGATCCCGAACCTGCTGATCAACGGCTCCGAGGGCATCGCGGTCGGCATGGCCACCAAGATCCCGCCGCACAACCTGCGCGAGATCGGCGCGGCGGTGCAGTGGTGCCTGGAGAACCCGGAGGCCGACGAGGCCACCACCCTCGAAGCGCTGCTGGAGATCGTCAAGGGGCCGGACTTCCCGACCCACGGCCTCATCGTGGGCCAGGCCGCCATCCAGGACGCGTACCGCACCGGGCGCGGCTCGATCCGGATGCGCGCCGTGGTGGAGGTCGAGGAGGACAAGCGGGGCCGCCCGGCGCTGGTGGTCAGCGAACTGCCGTACCAGGTGAACCCGGACAACCTCGCCGAGCGGATCGCCGAGCTGATCAAGGAGGGCAAGCTCGCCGGCATCGCCGACATCCGGGACGAGTCCTCCGGGCGTACCGGTATGCGGATCGTGCTGGTGCTCAAGCGCGACGCGGTCGCCAAGGTGGTGCTGAACAACCTCTACAAGCACACCCAGCTCCAGGAGACCTTCGGCGCCAACATGCTGGCCCTGGTCGACGGGGTGCCGCGCACGCTGAACCTGGCGCAGTTCATCCGGTACTACGTCGAGCACCAGATCGAGGTGATCCGGCGGCGGACCGCGTTCCGGCTGCGCAAGGCCGAGGAGCGGGCGCACATCCTGCGCGGTCTGTCGAAGGCGCTGGACGCCCTCGACGAGGTGATCGCGCTGATCCGGCGCTCGCCCACGGTCGAGGACGCCCGGCAGGGCCTGATCCGGCTGCTGGAGATCGACGAGATCCAGGCCACCGCGATCCTGGACATGCAGCTACGCCGGCTGGCCGCCCTGGAGCGGCAGCGGATCCTCGACGATCTGGCCAAGCTGGAGCTGGAGATCGCCGACCTCAAGGACATCCTGGCCAAGCCGGAGCGGCAGCGCCGGATCGTCTCCGAGGAGCTGGGCGAGATCGTCGCCAAGTGGGGCGACGACCGGCGGACGAAGATCGTGCCCTTCGACGGCGAGGTCTCGATGGAGGACCTGATCGCCCGCGAGGACGTCGTGGTCACCATCACCCGCACCGGGTACGCCAAGCGGACCAAGGTCGACCTGTACCGCTCGCAGCGGCGGGGCGGCAAGGGCGTCAGCGGGGCGACACTGCGGCAGGACGACATCGTCAGCCACTTCTTCGTCTGCTCGACGCACGACTGGATCCTGTTCTTCACCAACAAGGGACGGGTGTACCGGGCCAAGGCGTACGAGCTTCCGGAGGCCAGTAGGGTGGCCAAGGGCCAGCACGTGGCCAACCTGCTCGCGTTCCAGCCCGACGAGCAGATCGCACAGATCATCGAGATCCCGAACTACCAGGTGGCCCCCTATCTGGTACTGGCCACGAAGAACGGCCTGGTGAAGAAGACGCGGCTTGAGGAGTTCGACTCCAACCGGTCCGGCGGCATCATCGCGATCAACCTGCGCGACGAGGACGAACTGGTCGGTGCGGTGCTCTGCGCGCCGGAGAACGACCTGCTGCTGGTGTCGCGCAACGCCCAGGCGATCCGGTTCAACGCCACCGACGAGGCGCTGCGTCCGATGGGCCGGGCCACCTCCGGCGTGATCGGCATGCGCTTCACCGACGACGACGCCCTGCTCGCCGTCGAGGTGGTTCGGGAGGGCCTGGACGTTCTGGTGGCGACGAACGGTGGATACGCGAAACGCACCCCGATCGAGGAATATCCGGTCCAGGGCCGGGGAGGTAAGGGGGTGCTGACCGCGAAGATCACCGAGCGTCGGGGTGGTCTGGTCGGCGCTGTGGTGATCGACCCGGACGACGAGCTGTTCGCGATCACCAGTAACGGTGGCGTCATCCGGACTCCGGTGAAGCCTGTACGCCGTACCCGTGACCGGAACACAATGGGGGTCAAGCTGATGGACCTTCCGGACGGCGTGACTATCGTGGCGATTGCTCGCAATGCCGACGAGCCTGACGAACAGGACTAGTTGAATGACGGAGACACAGGCGAAGTCGGGGAACAAGGGGACCTCGGCCAAACCGGTCGACGAGGAGTCCGCGAAGAGCGGGGCACCGGCGGCCGGCCGCGCGGCCGTGGGCCGGGCAACGGTCCCCGCCGACGCGCCTGCCCCGAAGTTCACCCGGGCCCCGGGCATGGCACCGCCGCCGGACAAGCCCGACGAGGCCGGGGCGACCGGCAAGAAGGAGACAGCCGGGGCCGAGGCGACCGCTGCCGCCCCGGCCGTCGCGTCGGCACGTCCGAACACCACACAGCCGATCAAGACGGGTACGGGTCAGACGGGTGCCACCGGCACGACGGCCCGGCCCGCCTCGACGGCGGCCACCGGCACGCTGCCCCGGGTGGGGGCCCCCGGCGCCGGCGCGAAGCCCGGGGAGGCACGCCTGTCCGGTGCCGGCCGTCCGGCCAACGGCGGGGGCCTCCCGCCGGGCGTCGGCGGCGCCGCCGCCGTCGGTGCCGCGCGGGTGGGTGAGGCGGTCCGTTCCGCGCGTACCTCGGTCAGCTCGGCCGCCTCGCGCGGGCCGCGCCGGGCCCGGCTGAACCTGAAGCGGATCGACCCGTGGTCGGTGATGAAGTTCGCCTTCGCGGTCTCCGTGGTGCTCTTCATCGTCGTGGTGGTCGCCACCTCGGTGCTCTACCTGGCCTTGGACGCGATGGGCGTGTTCCAGAGTGTCAACGACAGCCTCACCGACCTGGTCAGCGCCAGCGGTGGGCAGAGCGGTGGCTTCCAGATCACCGCACGGGGTGTGATCCTCACCTCGGCGCTGGTCGGTCTGGTCAACGTGGTCCTGTTCACGGCGCTCGCCACGCTCGGGGCGTTCGTCTACAACGTCTGCGCCGACCTGGTCGGCGGGGTGGAGCTGACGCTCGCCGAGCGCGACTGAGCTTCCGACCTCCGGACGCCGGGGTGCCGCATCCTGCGGCCCCCGGCGTTCCGCGTTCCGGGCCCGGTCTCGGCACGGGCCCGGAGCGTGGCAGGCCCGGTGCCGGCCCGCTGACCTCGCGCACGGCGACGTCGGCCGGTGCCAAAAGCGGTCGCCCCGGTGTTCCGGGTGCGGGTAGCGTCAGGGGTGACGGGTGCACGGCGACCCCGGTTTGGGGCGCGGTGGGCGGATGGGTTAACCTTGCTCGTCGCTTGCGGGGCTATAGCTCAGTCGGTTAGAGCGCAGAGCTGATAACTCTGAGGTCGCTGGTTCGATTCCAGCTAGCCCCACCGCACGTCGTCCGACATCAGTCGAGCGCTAGGGGTCGCCCCATGGTGAAGAAGATTCTGTTGCTGGTCGGCATCGTCGGTGTGGCGGCCCTGGTGGCCAAGAAGGTCAAGGACGCCAGCGACGAGCGCGCCCTCTGGCACGAGGCGACGACCGCTCCCGACCTGCGGTGACCATGGCGGCGTGACCGCCGTCCGCTCGGGGCCCTAGCTCAACTGGCAGAGCACTGCCTTTGCAAGGCAGGGGTTAGGGGTTCGAGTCCCCTGGGCTCCACCAACCAGCTCCTCACCTGCGACTTTGCGGCTTACCACCAGGGTTTCAACCTCCTGTGGACGACCATCGCCTCCGGTGTGACGGATGAGCATCGCCCTGGAGCAGTTGTGCGGCGACGTGGATGCGCTGCTGCTCGACTTCGACGGCCCGGTCTGTGGCATCTTCGCTGGCTATCCAGCTTCACAGGTGGCCGGCGAGCTCCTTGACCTGCTCCGGGGGCGGGCAGCCGCAGTTGCCGAACGGCTCTGCGGCGAGCCGGACCCGCTCGAAGTCCTCCGCCAGGTCGGTGCGGACCGGGGCCAGGCGGTGACGGCTGCGGTCGAGGACGCTCTCATCGCAGCGGAGGTACGTGCGGTTGGGACCGCCGAGCCGACCGCGTACGCGCGCGAGACGATCGTGGCTGCCACGCACCTTCGGTGGCCGGTCGCGGTGGTGAGCAACAACTCCGCCGAGGCGGTTACGGCATACCTGCGGGCACACCGTCTGTCGGGCGGCGTTGCCGTGGTGGTAGGCCGGCCGTACGCCGATCCGGCCCGGATGAAGCCCAATCCCGCGCCGATCCTCGACGCCGCCCAGCGCCTTGGCATCGAACCCGCGCGGTGTGTCCTGGTGGGTGACTCAGTGACGGACATCGAGGGGGCCCACGCGGCCGGAACGAAGGTCGTCGGGTACGCCAACAAGCCGCCCAAGGTTCAGGCGTTCGTGGCCGCAGGGGCGGATGTGGTCGTGACGTCGATGAGGGACGTGGCTCAGGCGTTGGTGAGGGCGGGTGGCGGTACGAGCTGCTCTGCCCGCCTCCGTCCTGCCTGGTGCTGCCCGGTCTGAGCCTGTGCCCGGTCTGAGAACCCGGCGATCGTGCGGTAGCGGCCCACGCGATGGGGCTTCTGCGGTATATGTGGGGGCCGTAAATGCAAGATCGGGCGGGGAAAGGACCTACGGCTTCCGCGCCTTGCGAGCAGGCAGGAGGAGCCGGCATGTCCTCGGAGCCGGAGCCGGGTGTCGCGCCCGACGAGACGTGGGAACGGAACTGGGTCGGCGACCCGGTCCTGATCACCGTCGACGGGGAGGACTTCCGGGTTCGTGCGTACCGCACGCCGTCCGGCGCGTGGGGCTACGACTTCGACTGGCTCAGCGGGCCGCACGAGTACGGGTTCGGCAGTTCCGGGGCGGGGATGAGCCGGGCCGAGATGGAGCAGGCCATCCGTGACTTCCTCGCCGACATCGACCCGGCCACCGGGTACCTGGCGGAGTAGCGTGCGGGCGCGCCGGCCGACCGACGCGCCCGCCGCCGTCAGGTCAGGGAGCGGGCGCGGGTGGCGACCACCGTGGCGGGGCCGCCGGTGGTGAGGCCCGGCGGGGCGGGTCACCCGCGCGGCGGTCGACGGCGGGAGATGAACCGAAATCGCCTTCGGCTCGGCGTTTGGGTATCGAGCCGTGGGTCTGTAACCATCCGTGTCGTGCTGTTGACAATTCGAGACGACGGCCTGGAGGTACGGGAATGACCGGGCGGCTCGGCACGCTCCTGCGGCGGCACCGGACGGCCGCCGGGCTCACCCAGGAGGAGCTGGCCGACCTCGCGGGCGTCGCGGTGCGTACCGTGCGCAACCTGGAGCTGGGCCGGGTGGCCCGGCCGCAGCGCCGGACCGTGGAGGAACTGGCCGACCGGCTCGGCCTGTCGGAGTCGGACCGGTCCCGGCTGGTCGCCGTCGCGCGCGGCGGTGACGTCGAGGACGTCGAGGACGTCGACGACGAGCAGGCCGGTTCGCTCCCCGGCGACCTCGCCGACTTCACCGGCCGGGCCGAGGAGCTGGGTCGGCTCGCCGAGGAGGCGGAGTCCGCCGGTCGGGCCGGGGCGGTGCGGATCGTCGTGGTCAGCGGCCCGCCCGGAGTGGGCAAGACCAGTCTGGTCGTGCACGCCGCCTACGAGCAGGCCCGCCGGTTCCCGCGCGGGTCGTTCTTCGTCGACCTCCGGGGCATGGACGACGAGCCGACCACCCTGGCGCAGGCCCTCGACCAACTGCTCACCGCGCTCGGGGTGGCGCAGCTCCCCCCGTCGACGGACGCCCGGCTGACGCTGTACCGCACCCTCAGCGCCGACCGGCGTGGCCTGCTGGTGCTGGACAACGCCCGCGACGAGGCCCAGGTACGCCCGCTGCTGCCCAGCGGGCCGGGCTGGCTGGTGCTGGTCTCCAGCCGCAACGCGCTGGCCGGGCTGGCCGGGGCGCACCGGGTGCCGTTGCGCGAACTCACCGACGCCGAGACGCACACCCTGCTCACCGAGGCGGTGGGCGGGGGGCGGATCGCCGAGGAGAGCGCGGCGGCGGTGGAGCTGGGCCGGCTCTGCGGCGGGTTGCCACTGGCCCTGCGGGTGGCCGCCAACCGGCTCGCCGTCCGGCCCGAGTGGAGTGTCCAGGCCCTGGTGGAACGGCTCCGCGACGAACAGCGGCGGCTGGACCTGCTGCGCGCCGGGGACATCGAGGTCCGCAGCGCGTTCGAGCTGTCGTACCGGCTGCTCGACGGCCCGGCGCGGCGCGCGTTCCGGCTACTGGGGGCGGTGCGGCTGCCCGGGTACTCGGCCCCGGTGGTGGCGGCGCTGACCGACGAGCCGGTGCCGGTCACCGAGGACCGCCTCGACGCCCTGGTCGACGCGGGCCTGCTCACCGCCGCCGCCACCCCCGGCCGGTACGCCCTGCACGACCTGCTGGCGATCTTCGCCGCCGAACGGATCGACGAGGAGGAGACCGCCACCGACCGGGAGGCGGCCCGGGAACGCCTCGCCGCGCACCTGCTGGGCCGGACGGCGGCGGCGGAGGGCTGGCTCGACCCGGCCTGCCCGGGGCCGGGACCCGGCTTCCCCACCGCGACGGCTGCGGTGAGCTGGCTGGACACCGAACGCCCGGCCTGGTGGTGGGCGGTCCGGTACGTGGCCGCGCGGGGTCGCCACCACGACGTGCTCGCCGCCGCCCGGCACCTGTACTGGTACTCGGACCGGCGGCACCTGGCGGTGCCCTGGGACGAGCTGTTCGCCCTGGGGGTACGGGCCGCCCAGGCGATCGGCGACCCGGTCGCCGAGGCAGCCCAGCGCAACAACCTCGGCTGGGCGCTGCACCTGGTCAACGACGAACTCGACGCCGCGTACGCGCAGCACAGCACCGCGCTGGCGCTCGCCGAGGCGGCCGGTGACCGGCGCACCGTCGGCTGGTCCCGGTGCTACCTGGCGGGGCTGCTGCGCAAGCGCGACGACCCGGTGGCGACCGCCCAGGCGGTGGAGCACTTCCGTGCCGGCCGGGAGCTGCTGCTGGAGGTGGACGACAAGCTCGGCTGGATCGTCGCGTCGTACTCGCTGTCGGACCTGCTCCGTTCGACGGGGCAGCTCGACGAGGCGTTGCGGATGGTGCAGGACGCCCACGACGCCTGGGCGAGCGCCCTGCCGGACCGGCTCTCCAGCCGGCCGCTGCGCGGCTGGATGCGGCTGCGGCTGGGGTTGCTCCAGGCGGACTGCGACCGGTTCGCCGACGCGGAGGCCACCCTGCTCGCGGCGATCGAGGACTTCGTCGCCGGGGACGATCCGAACGGCAACGGCCGGGTCCACCTGAGCCTCGCCGAGGTGCTGCTGCGGGCCGGCGAGCCGGACCGGGCGCGGGACCTGCTCGACCGGGCCACGAGCCTGCTCGAAGCGGTCAACGACGTCCCGTCGCTGCGCCACGCCGACCAGCTCCGGGCCCAGTTGGAGGCTCAGCTCAGGTGACCGGATCGGTGGCGGTGCCCCGCCGCTGCACCAGCCCGAGGGTGATCGCCTGCCGGGTCAGCTCGGCCTTGTTCCCGACGTCCAGTTTGGACCTGATCCGGGTCAGGTAGGTGTTCACCGTGGCCTCGGAGATGCCCAGCCGACGGGCCGCCTGGGCGTGGGTGAGGCCGTGCGCGATCAACCCCAGGGTCTCCGCCTCGCGGGGTGCCAGCGGCGGCCGGCGGGCCGCCCGCGCCCGCGCGCGGTCCCGCCCCGGGCCGAGGTCCGGCGCGCAGGACGGCGTCAACCCACCGCCGGGCGCGTCGACGGGGCCACCCGGGCCGGGTCCGCGCGTGGCCCCACCACGGCCCACGCCGGACCCGGCACCGGTCGCTCCGCCGCGCAGTCTGGCGGAGAGCATCGGGCAGAGGTAGAAACCGCCGGCGGCGGCGACGTCCAGCGCGATCCGCAACTGGGTCTGCTCGGTGGCGGTGCTCACCACCGACCGGGCGCCGGCCCGGATCGCGTCCACCGTCGCGGCGGTCGCCGTCTCCGGCACCAGGACCAGGGTCGGGTACCGGGCACAGGACCACCGCACGGCGTGCAGCAGTGGATCGACGAGGATCACGACCGTCTCCGGCCCGACCCCGTTCTCGGTCACCTGGTGCACCGCGTCGACGGTGACGCGGCGTCGTACCCGTTCGTTGCCTCCGATCAGTTGGTGCACACCGCGCCGGGCCAGTGGCTCGGCCACCACCACACACACGTCGAACATCGCCCACCTCTCGGTGAGTAGTCAACTACCGCATGCGCGGAAAGGCGAGGCAAGAAGACCGGCAAGAACGGCGTCACACCGATGTGCCGGTAACCGGTCACACCGACAGGTAGCCGAGTTCCACCGCGCGTTGGGTCAGCTCCGCCTTGTTCGCCGCGCCGAGCTTGCGGCGCAGCCGTTTCGCGTACGTGTTGACGGTCTGTTCGGTGACGCCGAGCCGGTGGGCGGCCTGCCGGTGGGTGAGGCCCTGCGCGATGCAGCGCAGCGTCTCCACCTCGCGCGGACCCAGCGAGGCCGGGGCCCGCCGACCGGGACCGGCCGGTACGCCGCCGACCAGCGCCGCCACGCTCGGTGACAGGTACGAGCCGCCGGAGAGCACCGCCGCGCGGGCCAGCTCCAGTTCCTCGGCGCCGTCGCCGTCCCGCATCACGGCCCGTACCCCGGCCACCAGCAGCGCCAACGGGTCGACCGTCACGTGCCGGGGCAGCACCAGCAGCACCAGCCGCCCGGCGGTGAGCTCGGCCAGGTGCGGCCAGCGGTCACCGGTCAGGCGGTCCCACCGCACCACCACCGGCGCCGGCGCGCCGGTTTCGGACGGATCGGAGGACGGCATCGCATTGGCTCCTGAGGGGAAAAGGCGCTCCGGTTCGTGCATCGAGCGCCAACGAATAGTAATTCCCCTCGGAGTCCCCGAAATGACGGCTGTCGGTGTCCCCCATCAGGCGAGCAGAATCTGCGACGCGACGACCCTGTCGCCCACCTCTCCCAGCACAGGCCGTCCCGCCTGCGCCGGCTGGCGTCGATGCCGCCGGCGCGCCCCGAGTGCGGGCCGTTTGGTCGTGGACCGGACCGGTCCGCGTGGTCTTGGCGACAAGGGAGACAGATCACATGATTTCCAGCGATCGTCCGGTGTCGGCGTCGGCGTCGGCGGGCCACCGGTACCTCCGACTGTGGTGCTTCGGCGGCTTCCGGGTGGAGGTGGACGGCAGCCCGGTCGACTGGTCGGGTGTCCGTCCCCGGGTCCGGACGCTGCTGCGCTACCTCGCGGCGCACGCCGGGCAGCCGGTGCACCGGGAGCGGATCACCGCCGCGCTCTGGCCGGAGCTACCGGAGCGGTCGGCGGTCAACAACCTGCACGTCGGGGTCTCGACGCTGCGGACCTTCCTGGAGCCCGGGGTGGCACGCGGGGCGTCCCGGTTCATCGTCCGCGACGGCTCGTCGTACCGGCTGGAGGTGGGGGTCGGCGGGGGCAGTGACGTGGCGGCGTTCGACGCGGCGCTGGCCGCCGTCCGCCGGGCCCGGTCGACCGGGGACGGCCCGGCGGCGGTCCGGGCGCTGCGCAACGCCCTCGACGAGTACGCCGGCGACCTGCTGCCCGAGGACGGCTCCGCCGAGTGGGTGCTCGCCGACCGGGAGCGGCACCGGTCCCGGGCCACCGAGGCGGCGGTGCTGCTCGCCGGCCTGGAACTGGCCCGGGGCCGGTCCCGGGTCGCGATCACGGCGGCCCGCCGGGCACTGGAACTGGACGGGTACCACGACGACGGGTGGCGGTTGCTGATCACCGCGCAGCGCCGGGCCGGCGACGTGGCGGCGGCCCGGCGCAGCCAGCAGACGTACGAGCGGGTGCTCTGCTCGCTCGGCGTCGGCCGGGCCGGCGTGCCCCGCCCGGTGCACGTCACGGCCGCCTGAACACCTCGACCTCGGCCAGCGCCACCCGCCGGCCGCGTTCCTGCCCGTAGACCGCGCCGATGGTGAGGCGGAGCCGGGTGACGTCCCCCGCCACGTGGTGGAAGGTCTGCGGTCCCGGCCGGTCGGTCAGCCGTAGCGGGGTCGTCGTGCGGGTACCGTCCCGGGTCCACAGGGTCATGGTCAGCTCGGCCGGCCGCGCCTGACGGACGAAGTCGTCCTGTTGGGGCGAGGCACCGGTGTGCACGATCAGGTCCAGCAGCCGGATCGGCGGGTCGAAGGTCAGTTCCACGTACTGGCCGGCGGCGGGCTGGTCGGTGGCGGGTGCCCAGTACCGGTTGTTGAGGCCGTCCACGGTGGACCGGGCCGGATGCCCGCGCGCCTCGCTGGAGGCGGTCACCTCGGTCGGCAGGATCGCCTCGGGCGTCGCCGTCCGGTCCCGGATCGTGTCCAGGACGGGCCGGCCGAACCGGACCGCCACCAGGGCCAGCGCGGCGATCAGGGCCAGCACGAGCAGGACCGCCAGCAGCCGGCGCAGCCAGCCGCCACCGGAGCGGCGACGTGGCCACCGGAGCCGGCGCCACCAGGGCACGGTCGCGGCCGGTTGCGCCGTCGCGTCCAGCGGCCGGCCGCAGCGCCGGCAGAACGACCGGCCCCGGGCGTTGCCGGTGCCGCAGTGCGGGCAGACGACGTCGTCGGGACCGCCGGGCCGGTCACCGGCGAAGTCCCGTACCACCGGCGCGGGGGCCACCGGCCGGCCGGGCTGCACCGCACGCGGCTGGTCGGCGGCGGGCCGGTCGACCGGCGTCGGCACGGTGGCGGTCGGGTCGGCGGGCGCGTCGTCCCCGGCCGTGGCGGGGCGCACCGGGACCACGAGCGCCGCCGCCCGCCGACTGTCGGGAGCCGGTGGGGGTGGCGGGTCCGGCTGAGCTTCCGGTGGAGCTGAATCGTCCGCGTCATCGGCCCACCCGGTCCGGTCGGCAGCGGCCCCGGCCCGTTGACCGGGGACCGGCTGTGGTCCGGGGTCGGGCTGCGGGTCGGGGTCGGGCTGTGGTCCGGGGTCGGGCTGCGGGTCGGGGTCGGGCTGTGGTCCGGGGTCGGGCTGTGGTTCCGGGTCGGGGGCGGGTGCCGGGTCCGTGCCGGGTGCCGGGTCGGGGTGCCGGGTGCCGGTGGGCGCGTCGTCCGTGCCGGTCGGGGGTCGCCCGGTCCCGGCCGGGGCCGGGCGGGCCTGCGGGGTGGTGTCGTCGGCGGCGTCCCAGGCCAGGAAGGCGCCGCAGTTGCCGCAGAAGTCGTCCCCCGGTACGACCTCGGCGCCGCAGTTGTCGCAGAACCTCATCGGGGCCCGCCCGTCGCCGGCTCGCCGCCGTCGGACGCCAGCACCTCCACGGTGTACGGCACGTGCGCCGGCCGGTTCGCCTCGATCACCGCCCGGATCCGCTCCGTCAGGGCCGGGGTGGGCTCCGGTACGCGGACCCGGACGGTCAGGGCGGGCTCGGCGGAGCCGGGCAGGTCGGCGCCGGGGGTGGCCGACCAGATGGTCCCGCCGCTCTCCAGGATCTCCGGGGTGACACCGGTGGCGAGGCGTACCTCCTCGGCGATCCCGGCGGCGGTGCCGCGTACCCGGTGCCGGGAGACCGCGTCGCCGACCAGCCGGCGGCGTTCGTCCTCCGGTCGGTCCCGGCTGCCACCGGCGGCCACCCAGGTACCCAGCCAGTCGACGAAGTCGGGCGGGGCCAGCGCCGGGTCGAAGTACGCCCAGAGGTTGTCCAGGGTGGCCTGCACCGGCGCGATGACCTGGTCGTACGCGCTGGTGAGGCGCTGGGCCAGGTCGTCGGTGGCGTACACCCCGGGCAGCCGTCGACCCAGTGGGTCGGGGGAGGCCAGTCCTTCGATGGCGGCGCGCATCGGCGTACCCCTTCCGCTCTACACGCCCGACGGGCGCTGCTCGGCCCGGACCTGGTGCTGGTGGGAGAAGACCAGCGCGTGCCGGTCCAGGTCGATCCGGTTCACCTGGTCCCCCCGGCGGCCGCTGATCGGGTCGGCGGGGAACATCCGGACCTCCTCCACCACCTCCACGCCGGGCAGCCGTTGCAGCACCCCGAAGATCTCCCCGGAGTGCACCTGCCGACCGAACGGCCAGCCGGTGCCCTCCGGCCCGCCGTGCACCGGGTCGAGGAAGCGGTACAGGGTGGCGGTGGCCTCGGCGCGGACCTGCGCGGCGGCGACGTCGGGGCGCGCGATCAGCCGCGCCACCACGGTCACCCCCTGGTAGAACGGCGGTTCCACGACCAGCCGGGTGCCCACCGGGCGGCGGGCGTCCAGGTGTTCGGCGATGGTGGCGAGCATCGCGTCCGGGGGGACCAGGTCCTCGAAGTGCAGCCGGCCGTCGGCGTCGGCGACCACCTCCGGCACCACCAGCAGGCGTACCCCGCCGGCCGCGCTGCCGTCCCCGGCGGGCAGGCAGCGGACCCGGGCGGCGGCCGGGCACGCCTGCCGGGCCAGCAGTTCGTAGTCCCGGGCGGTGACGGCCCGGTCCTGGGCGCGCAACTGCACCGGCCCGCGCAGCCGGGCCTCGGCCACGCTCTCCCCGTCCACCCCGCCGGTGGCGGGTTCGCGGTTCTCCACCCGGGCCACGTACGGCATCGAGCTGCGCAGCACGGCCAGCGCGCCCCGGGCCACGTTGCCGCTGCGCCCGCCCCCGGTCCGGTACCGGCGCACCCGGACCCGCGCCCCGGCCGCCGGTACGGCACCGTAGCGGCGCAGCGTGCCGTCGGGTTGCCGGACCGCCGGCCCGAACAGGATCTCCCCGGCGGTGCGGTCCAGCACCACGTGCCGGTCGTCCGGCCCGGAGTCGCTGAACGTGTCGACCTCGGTCCACGCCAACCAGCCGCCGCCGTCGGCGCTCTCCACCACCAGCGGGTGGTCGTCGGGGACGATCGGCGGCCGGGCCACCGTGAACCGCTGGCCGGGCACCCCCTCGGCCTCCCCGACCTGCTCACCGAGGATCGTCTCGGCGTGCACGGCGGTGACCGTGCCGCCGATGGTGGCCGCCTCGATCGCCCGTACCGTCGGCGAGGCGGCGTAGAACGGCTGGTCGGGGCGGGCCTCGACCAGCCGGCAGCGCAGCCAGCCGGCCCGCTGCCCGCCCACCACGGAGCTGACGTGGCCGGCCGGCACGTGCAGCACCACCTCGCCCGGCCGGTTCAGCCCGCCGGTGTCGTCGTGGTCGACGACGCAGGGCGACCAGCCCTCGCCGGTCCACGCCTCCCAGACCAGCGGAGGCTGGCGCGGGTCGACGCCGACGCCCTCCACCCGGCTGTCCAGCACCAGCAGCACCGCGCAGGACGGTACGGCGGCGGTGAGGCCGAGCAGCATGGCGTCGCCGACCGACGGGCTGGCCGGGAAGCAGGGCACGTCCCGGCCGTCGAGCAGCTCCTCGGTCCGGTCCACCGGCGGCCCCTGCGCCGGGTGGCTGCGCAGCCGGCTCAGCTCGCAGGGGACCACGGTCAGGTCGGCCCCGGTGGTGAAGACGATCGCCTCGTCGGTCTGGGTCCGTTCGGTGCCGACCTCGGTGCCGGCGCGCAGCACCACCGGCTGGGTCTGCGGGCCGGAGAGCCAGAACGTGACGTCCCCCCGGGCGGCGGTGGGCGGGAACGGCCGGATCCCGATCAGGTCGAGGAAGGCCAGGTAGTTCTTCTCCGGCACCCGGTTGAGCCGGTAGAGCAACTGGTCGACCATGTGCGCGAACGTCTCCACCAGGGTCACCCCGGGGTCGGAGACGTTGTGGTCGCTCCACTCGGGGCAGCGCTGCTGGATGAACCGTTTCGCCTCGTCGACGAGCTGTTGGAAACGGCGGTCGTCCAGGTTCGGTGCGGGCAGCGGCATCAGGCGACGCTTTCCTCGGGACCGTCCTCGTGGGACGGGATGACGTAGAACGGGAAGACCAGGTTGCGCGGGTCGTTGGTGCCCCGGATCGAGTACCGGATGTCGATGTAGAGCACCCCCGCCTCCTCGGCGTCGAAGCTGACCACCACGTCGGTCACGTCGATGCGCGGCTCCCAGCGGTCCAGCGCCCGGCGTACCTCGAAGGCGATCCGCCCGGCGGTGTTCTCGTCGGCCGGGGCGAAGACGTAGTCGTGCACCCCGCAGCCGAACTCCGGCCGCATCGGCCGTTCTCCGGGCGCGGTGCCGAGGATCAACCGGATCGCCTCGACGATCTCCCGTTCCCGGTCGACCAGGGCGATTCCGCCGGTCGCGTCGGTCCGCAGCGGGAACGCCCAGCCCCGCCCGATGAACTGCTCGGCCACCGGGGTCAGCCCCCGATCTGCACGGACGCCGCGCCGCTGCTGACCGTGGCCCGGCAGGTGAGCTGGTCGCCCTGGCGGGCCGCCGGGAAGCCGCCGATCAGCACCCGGCGCAGCGGCGGCGGCACGGCCGGCACGATCACGTTGGTCATCAGCAGGGCGACGTGCAGGGGGCAGACGCAGACGGTGCCGACCACGGCGGCCGGCTGCCCGGCGACGAGCACGCTGGCGACCCCGAGCATCGGGGTCACCGTCGGCGTACCCGGGGGCAGGGCGCGGCCGGCGGGCGGCCCGACGGTCCCGGTGGGCGGGCCCGAGGGGAGCGCGACGGGCGGGGTGGCCGGGCCGGTACCCCCGCGGGCGGGCACGGGGGGAGCGGAGGGCAGGCGGGCGGCGAGGTGACTGTGCTGGTCCCCGATCCGGGCAGCCGCTGGCATGATCGTGTCTCCCGTCAGTTGAGCTTGACCAGCGTGGCGTGGATGTCGACCAGGCTCTGGCCGGCGACCTCGACCGCCTGGCCCTTGAGGGTCAGCCTGCCGGCGCCGGCGTCGAGGGTGATCCCCTGGCCCTTCACGGTGACCTGCTTCTGGGCCTCGATCTCGACGGTGCCGTCGCTGCGGATCACCACCGAGGTCTTCCGCTCGTCCAGGTGCACGGTGAGCCGGTCCCGGGCGGTGGTCAGCCGGATCCCCCGGGGGCCGGCGGGGAGCTGGGACTCCAGGAACTCGATCCGGTCCCCGCTGCGCGAGGCGAACGAGCGCCGGTTCACCCGCCCGGACGCGGCGTCGATCAGCGCGCCCTCGTGCGTCGACGGCTTGTCCACCCCGTTGTAGAGCCCGCCCAGGACGTACGGCCGGTCCAGCAGCCCCTGCTCGAAGCCGACCAGCACCTCGTCGTTGACCTCCGGGCAGAACACCCCGCCCCCGCCGACGCCGCCGAGCTGCACGGTCCGGACCCAGTCCGTCTCGTAGTCGGCGGGGTCGGTCAGCCAGGGGAAGCGCAGCTTCACCCAGCCCTGGCCGACCCGTTCCGGGTGCCGGCGGTCGGTGTCGGCCTTGGTGTTGGTGACGATCCCGACGGCCAGCCCCGGGATCCGGGCGGCGCGGGCCGGCGCGGCGGCGGCTGCGGCGAGCCCCCACGTCGAGCGGTCCTGCCGGCCGCTGACCGTCAGCCACGTCTCGTAGAGCTGGCCGGGGACGATGACGTGCCGACTGGCGGTGGTCGTGTACTTCCCCTCGAACGGCTTCCCCACCTGCTGCAACGACAGCGGCACGCCGGCCCGGAGCCGGGGGTTGCCCCGGATGCCGACCTCCAGTTCGGCGAAGGCGGCGGTCACGTCGGCGGCCACCGCCCCGGCCACCGCCCGGGTCTCCGCCGCCGTCCGGTACGGCACGTCGGCCACGCAGAGCCGGGCGGCGGCGAAGGGCGCGGCCACCTTCTCCGGGCTGGTGCCGATCTGCACCTCGTCGCTGGCGTCGGTGCGTACCTCGGTCCGCACCGGCTGCTTGGCGCGGACGTCCCAGCCCCGGACGGTCACCCCGGCGACCTGACCGACCGAGGTGACGGTGGAGCGGACCGAGAGCAGGTTCTCGTTCATCTCCACCACGTACGGGCTCTGCTCGGCGGTGACCCCGGCGCCCGGGGCGCTGGCCGCCCGCACCGAGCGGCGGAACTCGAACCTGCCGTCGACCACCACCACCTCGGCGTCGTTGTCGACCGCCAGCAGCTTGAGGAACTCCCAGTCGGTGACGTTCGGCTGGGTGACCATCTCGTACACGGTCGGGGTGGGGTCGATCCGGCCGACCGGGATGCCGGCGGCGGCGGCGACCTCGCGGGCGATGTCCGAGGCCTTGCGGTTGACGAAGCTGCGGACCCGCTGGCCGCGCATCAGCCGGTGCGACCGGTCCAGGGCGCGGACGGTGGTGAAGGTGCCCACCCCGTCGTACTCGGACTCCAGCGTCACCACCTCGCCGGTGAAGAGCGGCAGCGGGGCGGCGTCCGATCCGGTGCGGACCCGGACGGTCAGCTCGGTGCCGATGGTGACCGAGTTGTCCTTCAGGAGTCGGCTCTGCTGGTCCCGGTAGCGCAGCGTGGCGGTGGCGGCCAGGTTGGTGCTGTCCTCCACCACCGCCGAGACCAGCCGGTCGGCCCAGAGCTTGGGCAGCTCTCCGGGCAGGCCGACGACCAGGTTGTTGGTGTGGTCACCGCTGGACATGCCGGTCCTCCTCGGTGCGCAGCTCCTCCGGGGCGGGCAGCAGCACCTGCCGCCCCGCCGTCAGCCGGACGGGATCGTCGATGTCGTTGGCCTCGGCGATCACCCGCCACGCGGTGGCGTCGCCGTACTCGCGGTGGGCCAGCAGCTCCAGCGAGTCCCCGGCGACCAGCCGGTGCACCCGCCGGGCGGTCCGGCTGCCCGAGGTGGGGTTCTGCCCCGGGGTCGCGCCGCTGATCTCGTTCAGGGTCAGCGAGCATGTCGCCCGCAGCGGGGTGCCGTCCGGGTCGAAGAGGCTGTACGTGGCGTTGATCTGGCTGACGTACGAGTAGAACGACACGGTCTGGAACTGCCCCCAGGCGAACTTCACCCACGGCGGGGAGGGTGCCTTCGCCGCGATGCTCGCCTTCGTCGGGACGCAGCAGGTGAGCAGGGCGTCGACCCGTTCCTGTACGGTCCGCGAGTGGGTGTCGGTGGCGTCGAGGAAGATCTCCAGGCTCAGCGTCCGGGGTCCGGAGCCGCTGAACTCGGCGACGCCGACGTCCGCCGCGCCCCGCACCACGTGCGGGATCCAGTTCGCCGACTTGGTCAGCGCGAGCTGCTGCGGGTTGAACATGAACGTGATCGGCCCGCCGAGCGCGCCGCCCGGCTGGCTCCCGCCCGAGGTGGGCGGCTGGTACCGCTGGAGGTGCGCGGCGACCTTCTGCGCCCGGGGCATCAGCCCACCTCCAGGAAACCGTGGTACGCCAACTCGATGCTCTCGCTGGCCACCTCGGACCGGTTCGGGTCGAAGGAGGGGCCGGACCAGCGGACCAGCACCACGTCGGCCAGTCCCCACTGGACCAGCAGGGCCAGGTCGGGGCGGAGCGCCGCGATCTGTGCGGTGCCCCGGCGTACGCCCCTCGGCAACTGGGCCAGGTAGCTGGAGACCTTCGCGGTGTCCCGGGTCAGCGGCCGGCTCAACGTGACGTTCGAGTACTTCAGCCGGGACGGCAACTGCCAGACGAACTCGTTGTTGCCCCCCTCCTCGTACTGCTCCACCTCCACCTCGCAGCCGAGCCCGTCGCAGGTGTTCCAGTCGCCCAGGTCGATCCCGTCGATCTGGAGCCGGAAGTGGACGCTCGTCCCCGGATCACCGCTGGCCATCACCGTCTCCCTCCTCGTGCCGGCTGCCCCGGCCCGGCCCCCGCCCCGGCCCCGCCGGGTGGTCCGGGCGGCTCACCGGGCACCGTCCCGCCACCGGCCGGAGCGTTCCCGGCCGGCCCGCAGGTCGGCCCGGACCAGCCGGCTGATCGGCTCGACCAGCCGGTGGGCCAGGGCGTCCAGGTGCCGCCGGTCGAAGCTCTTGATCAGCGCCTCCACGTCCGTCTCCACCGCCGGCTCCCCGGCCCCGGCGACCGCCCGGCGCTGCACCGGCCCACCGCTCGCCCCGGCGACCCGCTGCACGCTGGCCCCGGCCCGCGTTGTCGTCGTCGCCGTGGCGGTCGTCGCCGGGTGGCCGGCGTCGCCACCGGCCGGGCTGCGCTGAACCGTCGCCGTGGCCTGCGCGCCGCCACCCCACCGGCCCACCCCCGCCCGCTGCGCCGCCGCGCCCGGTGGGGTGGTCGCGCCAGCCCGGCGGGTCGCCGTGGGCGGTGGTGACGGCGCGGTGCCCGCCGTCGGGGCCGCTCCGTCGGCCGCCGTCGGCGCCGCCCGCCGCAGCGTCGGCAGGGGTACGCCCGCCGCCCCGGCCGACTGGCTGGCCCGCTGGAGCAGGGGCACCGGCCCGACGGCGGGGCCGACCGACCGGTACGGGGAGCCGGCTCCGCCGGCCGGTCCAGCGGGCCGCCCGGTGCCGGCGAAGGGTGGCGGGGGTCGGCCCGGTCCGTCGGCGCGACGCTGCACGGCCGGGTACCGGCCGCCGGGCTGGGCCGCGCTCGCCGGGGACGGGCCGGTCTGCGGCGACCCCGGACGGGGGGCCGCGTCCCGCTGGACGGGGGGCGTACCCCCGGCGGGGCTCCGGTGGGCGGCGGCCGGACGGCTGGGGGGCGTGCCGGCCTTGGTACGCCGCCCACCGGAGGTCGAGTCCGGGGCGTTGCCCCGGGTACGCCAGGTCACCGGCACCGTGGCGGGGGACCGGCTCGCGGCGGCCGGCGCGGCGTCGACCGGTACGCCCGTCAGCCGGGGCACCCCACGCTCGGCCAGCAGCGGTACCCGGCGTTGCACCGGAGCGGGGCGGGACGGGTCGGCCAGCGGCCCCGCCCCGGTGGCCGTCGCCGGGTCCGCCGTCGCCGCACCGGAACCGGACGGGGTGACCGGGGCCGCCGGGAGGACCAAGGGGTGCCGGGGACCGGCGGGCTCCGGCGGGCTGGAGATCGCCGCCGGGACCGGGCGGTTGCCGGGTCGACCGACCGCCTCCGCTGCACCCCCGCCCCCGCCGGCCGGAGCGCCGGCCACGGCCGGTGCCGGACCGTCGGGTGGGGCCGGCGTGGGGCCGCCCGGCGAGGCTGGCGCGGGGCCGGTGCGCCGGTACCCGGCCGTCGGCCCGGTGGCGGGGGCGGTGGGCGGGCTGGTCGGTCGCCAGCGGAGCCGCTGGACCACCGGCCCGGCCGGCTGCCCGGCGCGTTGCTGCCCGCCGACTGCCCGGTGGACCGTCGGCGGGCGGGCCGGTGCGCGCAGCGGTACGGGTCCGGGTGGCCCGGTCCTCCCGCCCGCGCCGGGTGCCGGCGGAGCCGTCGGGGATCCGGCCGGGTCACCGGCCGAGGGGGCCGCCGGGGTTGCCGGGGTCCGGGCAACGACCGGTGGGGCCGGCGCCCGGCCGCCCGGGTCGCCGTCCGCCCCGGTGGCCCGGCCGGCCGACGGGCCGGTGCCGCCCGGTGTCGCGGTGCCGCCCGGTGTCGCGGTGCTGCCCGGTGTCGTGGTGCCGCCCGGCCGGCTGGTGCCGGCCAGCGGGGTGGTGCCGGCCAGCGGGGTGGTGCCGGCCAGCGGGGCGGTGCCGCCCGGCGGGGCGGTGCCGCCCGGCGGGGCGGTGCCGACCGGCGGGGTGGTGCTGTCCGGTCCGGCGGGCTCGGTGGAGGGGGCCCCGGCCGAGGGCTGCGCGGTGCGCCGCTGGACCGGCGGGGCGGCGGAACCGCCGGTCGACGGCCGGGCTGCCGGGGTACCGGGTCGGGCCGGTGGGGTGGGCCGGGCCAGGGGTGGGGGCGCGTCGGCCGGGAACGGCGCGCCGAGACCGGCGCGGGGCGGCCGGCCGGCGGCCGCCGGGCCGTCAGCGGGGCGACCGGGCGCGGTCCGCAGCACCGGGTCCACGGGCCGGTCCGGGCCGGGCGTGGAGCTGCTCGCGCGGGGTCGGGCCGGCGGCGCGGCGGGCGGGTGGACGCCACCGCCCGCAGGTGGGGTGACCGGCCGACCGGGTGCCGGGTCGGGCGGCGTGGCGCGGTCCGGCGGTCCGGTCCGGTCCGGCGGCGTGGCGCGGCCCGGCGGCGTGGCGCGGTCCGGTCCGGCTGACGTCGGGGCCCGCTGCACGATCGGGGGTGGGCCGGGCGGGCCGGGCCGTCCCGGCGTCCCGCTCGGCGTCGGCCCACCGCCGCGACGGCCGGGGGCGCTGCCGCGCGCGGTGTCGGGTAGGCCCGGCAGCGGCTCGCCCAACCCGAGCCGGGCGGTCCGGCGTACCGGGGGCGGGTCGGTGCCGGCGGACGCCGGACTGCGGGCCGGGCCCGGAGAGCTACCGTCGTCGCCCGCTGCGGACGGCACGGTGGGCCGGGACCGCGCGTCGGCGGGGCGCGGGGCGGGGCGTGGGGCGGGGCCGACCGGCGGCCTGCCGGCACCGGCGGCGCGCGGCTGCGTGGTCCGGCTGACCGGATCGCCGCCGACCGGGCCACCGGCATCCCCGACCGGGCCACCGTCGGGGGGGACGGACCGTTGGACGGGTGCCGCACTCGGGGCAGCGGCGACCGGGGTGCCGGTCAACCGGCGGGTCGGTGCGGCGGGCCGGGCGGTCACCAGGACCCCGGTCGGGGTGGCTGCCGGCGGCCGGGTACCGCTGTGGACCGTCGCCCTCGGTCGTGCCCGGCCCTGCGACGACCCGGTGCCGGTGGTGTCGGCCGGCGCGGGGACGGCCTCCGGGGCGTCGGACTGCCCGCCGACGGCGGTGCGGCGCTGGACGGTCGGCAGGTGCGGCACCGGTTCCCGTGCGGTCGACGGCCGACCGGGTGCGGCTGCCGGTCGGGGTCGGACGAGGTCCCGGACCACGCCGAGCGGGGCCCGGTCACTGACCAGGTGGTCGAGCGGGGTACGCAGGGTGGGGTCCTGGAAGGTGGACAGCCGGTCGGTGAACCGGGGCAGGTCGCTGACCAGTACCGAACCGTCGGCCAGGGCCCGCTGGATCGGCGGCAGCGACCGCCAGCCGGGCTCGGCGGGGGGACGGGTGGGCGCGGCGACCGCCGGGCCGCCCGCCGACGGATCCGGGGCGGTCGACGTCGCGTCCGGACGGGGCGGGGCGGTGCCGTCGGACCGGCCGGCCACCCGGGCGCGGGTGTCGGCCGCCAGCCGCCGCATCCTGTCGCGTAGCCCCATCGCGCCTCACTGACCTTCGTTCATCCTGGTGTTGATGCGGGCGATCTCCGTCACGTACCGGGCCCGCTCGGCGTGGGTCAGGTCGAGGATCTCCCCGCGCGGCCAGTGGAAGTGGTAGGCGACGTACGAGACCTCCTCGTGGAGCCGGTCGGCCCCGTACGTCACGATTCCCCCGGGCGACCACCGGCCAGGTCCACCTCGAAGACCGTCTCGCAGGAGGGGCAGGTGACCTCGGCGAGGGTGTGCCCCTCGGCGTTGATCCGCCGGTACAGGTCCTGGAGGAAGGCCAGGTCGGAGGCGAAGAGCCGTTCGATCACCTCGGCGCGGACCTGGGTGATCGTGCCCAGTCGGGTCACCACCAGGCTGAGCAGGACGATCGACAGGTACGCCGGGTTCTGCTTGACCCGCAGGTCGACCAGCGGAGCCAGTTCGTCGCGGGCGGTGGCCAGCCGCATCGCGCCCTCCCGGTGCACGGTGCCGTCCTCGTCGACGTACCCCCGGGGGAGGTGGAAGGTGAACTCCGTCTGGAGCCGGACCGGCGCGGGCGGGGCGACCACCGTGGCGGCCGGCCCGGTCGCGTCGTCCGCCGGGCCGGCCGGCTGCTCGCCGAGGTGGTCGAGGGCCCCGGCCGAGACTCCACGCCGCCTCATGACGTGCTGATCTCCTCGTACACGACGGTGACCTTCTCGGTCGCCGGGCTGGTGTCACCGGCCTTCAGCGACGGACCCTCCCACTTGCTCACCCACGCGTTGGTCAGGTCGAACCGCCGGGTCTGCGACTTGTCGGCGTTGGTGATGATGATGCTGATGTTCTGCCGGGCGGCGTCGACCGAGCCCTTGAGGAAGGTCTCCTTGATCCACTCGGTGAAGGAGCTGCTCTGGTCCAGCCCCCGGGTGATGGTCACCTCGCCGGCCTTCCGGGCCCCGGGGATCTTGCGGATGATCAGCTCGCCGGTGGGGGTGACCTGCTTGACCTCGATCGAGTCCAGCTCGACGGTCAGGCCGCTGACCTCCTCCACCAGCTCCACCTGGATGCCGCCCAGCTCCACCTGGAAGGTGTGCACGACAAAGCTGTCACCAGTGGCCATCGTGGCCGCCTTTCGTCATCGTCGGTTCGTTCGTCGGGTCGGCGCCGCCCGCGCGGGTCAGTCGCTGACCAGGCTGGTGCTGTCGGAGAACTGCGACAGGCGGAAGACGACGAACTCGGCCGGCTTGACCGGGCAGATGCCGATCTCGCACACCACCTGACCCCGGTCGACCACCTCCGGGGGGTTGGTCTCGCGGTCGCACTTGACGTAGAACGCCTCCGCCGCGGTCGCCCCGAACAGGGCGCCCCGCCGCCACTCCTCGGTGAGGAAGGCGGTGATGTTGCGCCGGATCGTGCCCCACAGCCGCTGGTCGTTCGGCTCGAAGACCACCCACTGGGTACCGAGCAGGATGGACTCCTCGACGTAGTTGAACAGCCGCCGCACGTTGATGTAGCGCCAGGCCGGGTCGGAGGAGAGGGTCCGCGCGCCCCAGACCCGGATGCCGCGCCCGGGGAAGGCCCGGATGCAGTTCACCCCGATCGGGTTGAGCAGATCCTGCTCGCCCTTGGTGACGTTGTTCTGGAGCTCGACGACGCCCCGGAGCACCTCGTTGGCGGGGGCCTTGTGCACGCCCCGCTCGGCGTCGTTGCGGGACCAGAGCCCGGCCAGGTGGCCGCTGGGCGGCAGGAACACGCCCCGTCCGGTGCTCGGGTCGAAGACCTTGACCCACGGGTAGTAGAGCGCCGCGTACCGGGAGTCGTAGCCGGCCTCGTCCTGCCGCCAGGCGCGGACCTGCTGCGCGGTCAGCTCCGGCGGCGGGTCGAGCAAAGCCATCCGGTCACCCATCTGCTCGCAGTGCGAGATCAGCGCGAGCTGGGCGGCCTTCACCGCCTCCCGGTCGATGACCCCGGCCTGGTAGGCGCCCATCAGGTCCGGGGCGGCGACCATGGTGATCTCGTCGATCGCCTCCAGCCCGGCCAGGCCGGTCCGGGCGTCGACGTCCCCGCTGAACTCGTCGGCGGAGAGGCTGGCCGGCACGACGTCGCCGGGGGCGGTGGGCGGTGCCAGGGTGACCGTCTGCTTGGCCGGACGGGCCAGCGCGTTGGCCGCCGTGGCCTCCTCCATCGTTATCAGCTTGGACCGCTCCCGGACCTGGCTGACCACGTAGCTCTTGTTGCTCTTGCGGAACGAGCCGTCGTACTCCTCGGTGGGCTTGCCGTCGACGTGCACGACCAACCGGAACCGGTCCTCGGCGACCCCCTCGCCCTCGACGTCGGCGACCTCCACGGTGACCTCGCCGCCGGCCGTGGGCAGGGCGGCCACCCGGAAGGTACCCAGCGTCGACGGCTCCCCGGCGGGCAGCGCCTTCTGCGCGCCCCGGCCGCCCTTGCGGCTCGACGAGGAGTCGCCGATCCGGACGATGTAGCAGATGCCGCCGCCGTTGGCGAAGTACCCGTAGACGGCGTGCGCCAGGTAGGCGCCCTCGACCATGCCGCCGAAGAGCTGGACGTACTGGCTCCAGTTGGTGACCAGGGTCGGCGTGTGGAAGGGCCCCTTCTCGGCGAACCCGACGAAGGCGGTGACGGCGGTCCCGACGCCCTCGATGGGACGCGAACCGCTCTGGACCTCCTCCACGTACACGCCTGGGGACAGGTACGTCGGCATGCAAGCTCCTCTGCCAGCTCGGCGGACGCTGGCCAGCCTGGTACTGCGGCCAGTCACCGGGAAGGTCCGTACGGACCTACCCCCGGGCAGAGTCCGGCACCACAGGGGCAGGTCGGTCCCGGATCCTGGCCGGACGAACCTCGGCCGGCCACCCCGGACGGCGATACCATGGGCGTCGATGCCGAGGAGGTGCCCGCAGGTGCGGTTGCAGCGGTCCGATCGGACGTCCAGCACCCAGGAGGGCCGTGAGCCGGCCACGACCGCCCCGGCCACCGGCCGACACGGGCCGGCGACCGGTGCGGGGCGGGTCGGCTCCGGCCGCAGCCCGGGTGCGCTCCTCGCCCTGCAACGCACGGTGGGAAACCGGGCGGTCGCGCGGGCGGTCGAGCAGGACCGGGAGACGCAGGAGCGGCACGAGCACGGGGCCGGGTGCGGCCACCAGCCCGCCGAGCAGGTGCAGCGGTCGGTCGCCTCGGTGCTCGGCAGCGGCGGGCGCGCGCTGGACGACGCCACCCGCACCGACATGGAGACCCGGCTCGGGGCGGACTTCTCCGACGTGCGGGTCCACGACGACGCGGCGGCCCGGGAGTCGGCGGCCGGCATCGGGGCGCGGGCGTACACCTCGGGCAACCACGTCGTGCTCGGCGCGGACGGCGGCGACCGGCACACCCTGGCGCACGAGCTGACCCACGTCATCCAGCAGCGGCTGGGCCCGGTCGCCGGCACCGACAACGGAGCCGGGCTGCGGATCAGCGACCCGGGCGACCGGTTCGAGCGGGAGGCCGAGGCCAACGCCCGGCGGGCCCTCGCCACCGACCCGCGGTCGGCGACGCAGCAGCCCGTCGCCGCCCCGCCGGCCGCCGGTGCGGACGTGCAGACCGCCGTGCAGCGGGTGCCGAAGGCGGACGTGGAGTCGACCAGCAGCCGCCGGGAGCCGTATCCGACCGAGACCTCGACGCGCCGGACCCGGGGCAAGGTCAAGGAGGAGGAGCGCGCCAAGCTGCCGCCGGCCGACCCCAAGCGGCTCCGGCTCCAGTTCCGGTCCCAGTACGACGGCCCGGACGTCCAGGAGTTGGAGACCAAGCAGGACATCGGCTACGCGCAGGTCGCCACCCTGATCGCCCCGGACAACCTGCCCCGCAACGCGGAGCACATCTACGACTTCCGGCAGTACGCCGCCGACCAGTACGTCTACTGGGAGCGGCAGGAGGACGAGTCGTACAAGAAGACCCAGCGGACCTCGACCGCCTGGCGGCTGGACCGGCCCTACCTGCCGCCGTACGACGACACCGAGATCGCCACCACGCCGACCACCATCGCGTTCCGCGACCATCCGGGCTGGTCCCGGGACGTGGCGATGACACCGGGGTCCTGGCTCGCCTCGTACACGGTCAGCTTCCGGTGGGAGATCAAGCTCGCCGGATCACGGGATGCTCCCTGGGTGAGCGACGAGGTCAGTCACACCTTCACCTCCCCCTTCGACCGGCGGGACCCGGCGGAGTCGGGGCCGGTGCAGGTCACCCCGATCGGCAACCGCAACTGGGACGTGACCCTTCCCTAGGCGCGGCTCCTGCTGCCGGTCGAGCCGGCGGTGTCCGGGGTCGAGGTCCTGTCGAACTGCCCGCACAGACGGGGCACCGGATGCGGGGCCGTGCTCGACCCCGGTGTGGTCCCACCTACGGGGCAGCTCGACAGCGGGTGTGCCCACATATCTCCGGTCGGCGAGGCGCGCCGGCACGCCCGCCGCCGTCACGCCCGGCGTCGGGTCTCCATGGACGTACCGCCGGGCAGCACGAGCCGGCCGAGTTTGCGGTACTCGGCCTGGGCGGCGGCGACGACCATCGCCATGGTGACCGGGCCACCCGCCTCGGCGGCGAGGTACCCGGCGCTGACCGCGCAGGCCCGGATGCCGCCCCCGCTCAGCTCGAAGGTCTCGGCGCAGCGATCCAGGTCCAGGTCGTCGGCGCGGGGCAGGTCGGTGCCGAGGCAGCGGTCCCAGAGGGCCCGCCGCTGCGTCACGTCGGGCACCGGGAAGTCCACGATCACGTCGAGCCGGCGCAGGAACGCCTCGTCCAGGTTCGCCCGCAGGTTCGTGGTGAGCACCGCGATGCCGTCGAACGACTCCATCCGTTGCAGCAGGTACGCGCTCTCCAGGTTGGCGTACCGGTCGTGCGCGTCGCTGACCTCGGACCGCTTGCCGAAGATGGCGTCCGCCTCGTCGAAGAGCAGCACCCCGTTCACCCCGGCCGCCTCGGTGAAGATCCGCTCCAGGTTCTTCTCGGTCTGCCCGACGTACTTGTCGACGACGGTGGAGAGGTCCACCACGTACAGGTCGAGGCCCAGGTCGGCGGCGACCACCTCGGCGGACATCGTCTTGCCGGTGCCGGAGTCCCCGGCGAACAGGGCGGTCACCCCGCGACCCCGCCCACCGCCGGGGCGCAGCCGCCAGCCGCCCAGCACCTGCTCCCGGTGCCGGACCCGCAGCGCCAACTCGGCGAGCTGCTGCCGGGCGGGGGCGGGGAGCACCAGGTCGTCCCAGCCGACGGCGGGCTCCACCCGGCGGGCCAGCTTCTCCAGCCCCGCCGCGTTCTGTGCGCATACCCCGGCCCGGACGTGCCGGGTGGTGACCCGGGCGGACCCGGCCAGCACCGCCTGCTGCGCCGCGCCCACCGCCGCCCGCCGTACCTGGCCGGGCGTGAGGACGTACGCGGACAGTTCGCGCTCGGGGTCGACGTCGTCGGCCAGCACCGCCGACCGTCCGGCCAGGGTGTCCCGCCACAGCCGGACCCGGTCGGCCGGCCCGATCGGCGGGGTGGTCACCAGCAGCGGGGCCACGTCACTCCACTGGGGATCCCAGCAGGGTTGCCCGGTGAGCAGCACCGGCACCGGCAGGGTGGTGAGCCGGCGCAGCAGCCGGGCGGGGCCCGGCCCGGCCGCCGGGTCCGGCGCCTCGACCGGGCCGACCACCAGGCCGGCCCGGCGCAGCCGGGCCTCCCGGACGGCGACGGCGAGAGCCTCCTCCGGCGCCGGGTCGGCGCGCACCGCGTCCAGGTCGAGGGCGAGGACCGCGCGTCCGGCCGCGACGAGCGCCTCGGCGGCCAGTTCGGCGGCGGACGCGCCCGTCGCCTCGCGCAGGTAGACCAGGCGGTCACCGGCCCGGACCGCCGCCGCCAGCCCGGCGACGACGCCGGCCGGGTCCGCGGTGGGCGGCTGGCCGCCGGGCGGCGGCGGGGTCAGGCCGGCGAGGCGGGGATCCGGGGTGTCGTCGCCGAGCAGGTGCCCGGCGACCCGGTCCGGCACCCGCAGGGTGCGGGTCAGGAACGGCCGGTCGTCCTCCTCGACGAGGAGCAGCCCGCCGGCGACCAGGGGGCCGGCGGGGGTGAGCCGGGCGCGGGCGGGGCCGGCGACCGGGGCGAGACCGCAGAGCCGTAGCGCCAGCCCGATGGTCGGCCGGCGGCGGGTCACGTCATCGTTGAGGTACCCGTACAGCTTCTCGTACCGCTGGTCGAGGTCGGGCAGGAGCGCGACGAGCAGCACCTCCACGTCCAGCGGGGCCAGCGCGAACGCCCCGGCCAGGTCCCACAGCGGGATCCGGGCACCCGCCGCCCGGGACGCCTCGGCCCACCGGTCGGCGGTCTCGACCGCGTCCGCCGCGATCTCGTCCGGGGCGGGCGGCTCCGGGGTGTCCACCAGCCGCCAGGCGTCCTCGTCGGAGACGTGCAGCCCGCGCAGCGGGTCGTCCGGGGTCGGGTCCGCCGCGCGGGCGGTGGCGACCGCCCGCCGGACCCGCTGCTCGACCAGGAAGAGCCGGGCCCGCAGGTACGTGGTGCCCGGCGTCTCGGCGGCACCCGACCCGTCCGGCCCGGCACCGGACCCGGCGTCGGTCGGGCGGGGGCCGGTCTGCGCCGGGGCGCTCACCGGCGGTCGTCCCGGATCGGGCCACCGGTCCCCGGGCGGCGCTGGCGGTCGGCGGCGGTGCCCCGGGCCCGGCGGATCCCCACCGGGCCGGCGGTCTCCCCGGCCGCCGGGTCGGGGTACCGCAACCGCCGGGTCTCCGGCTCGCCACCCCGGTCGTCCCGCCCCCCACCGGCACCGGTCCCGGCGACCGGCCGCCGGCCGGTACGCAGCCGCAGGCCGTCGGTGACCGGCTGGACGGCGAAGACCGTGGAGGCCGCGATCGGCGCGGTCACCACCAGGTCCAGCGACGGTTTCAGCGAGCCGCCGAGGGCGGACCAGATGTCGGCCAGTCCCCGGTCCCGGGCCGGCGGCACCGCCACACTCAGCGGCACCGTCAGCCCCAGCCCGGCGAGGCTGCCGACCAGGCGTTCCGCCGGCAGCACGTCGTACGTGACCAGGCCGGCGAGCAGCACCGAGAGCAGCCGGTGCTCGTCCTGCGGCCGGGCCGTCCACGCGGTGACCAGGTACGACAGGGTGAAGTACCGGGGCGGGCGGTGTTCGGCGACGACCAGCCCCGCCGGGTCGTACTCCTCGATCCGGCCCTCCCGGCGGCGGGCCATCTGCTCCCGGATGTCGTAGAGGAACAGGTTGACCGTCGGCGCGTTGCGCCGGGCCTCCCACTCCTTGGTCGGCGCGTCGAAGGCCAGTTGCACGTCGGTGCCGGCGAGGACCTCCTCGGTCAGCAGCGCGTGCAGCACCTCGTCCACCTCGTGGATCACGTCGATCGTCCCCTCACCAGCCGCGCCGGACCAGGCCGGGGGGCTGCTGGGCGGGCAGCACCACCCGGAAGTCGGTGCGGACCGGGCCGAACCCGGGGCCGGTGGCCAGCACCTCCCGGGGGCCGAGCTGGTCGCGCGGCACCACCAGCAATTGGTGGGCGAAGGTGCCGTCGGCCGACGGTACGGCCGGGTTGGCGGCGACGGTGATCCCGACGTCCCAGGCCAGCCGCA
Organism: Micromonospora fluostatini; assembly: GCF_050410825.1. NCBI lineage: Bacteria > Bacillati > Actinomycetota > Actinomycetes > Micromonosporales > Micromonosporaceae > Micromonospora > Micromonospora fluostatini. Next base: position 5,736,870 of record NZ_CP191251.1, on the reverse strand, counting down.
CCCGGACGCCCGGCGGGAAGTCGGTGCCCCGGATCGAGGTGACGAAGCCCGGCGGCCCGATCTCCGGCACCGCCTCGATCCGGGGCTGGAGCACCCGGAACGGGGCGCGGTCGGTGTCGTCGAGGTTCCCGTCGGCGACCACGGTGCCGCGTACCGTCGTGCTCGTCGCCGCCCTCGGCACCAGCAGGAAGGTCAGCGTCCGGCTGGCCCCCGGGGTCAGGTCCGGCACCGGGCAGGAGGTCGCGGCGCAGCCGGCCGGACGGGTCCGCACCGGTACCCCCGCCGGCAGGCTCGGGGTGATCCGGACGCCGGTGATCCGTACCCGGCCGACGTTGCGGACGGTGTAGGTCACGGTGACCCGGCCGCCCACGTACCCGGGGGTGGGGTTGACCCGCACCGAGATGCGCAGGCCGGTCGGGACCGGCGGCGGGGGCGACGGCGAGAGGGTCGGTGGGGTCGTCGGTGGCGGCGTGGTCGGCGGCGGGGTGGTCGGTGGTGGCGTGGTGGTCGGCGGTGGGGTGGTCGGTGGTGGCGTGGTGGGCGGGGGTGGGGTGGTCGGTTGGGGAGCCGGGGTGACGACCACCGGCACCGACGCGGTGTTGTCCGAGGGACGGGCGTCCACCGTCCAGCCGCCGACCGTCCACTCCAACGGGTGCGTCCCGGGGGTCACCCCGGTCAGCTCGACCCGGACCCGCACCGTGTTGCCCAGCCCGATCGAGCCCAGCTCGCAGTCGGGCGGGTCGAGCTGGCAGGAGCCCACCTCCGGCTCCAGCGCGGTGACCCGCACCCCGTCGGGTACCCGCAGGTCGAGCCGGACCTCGACGGCCGGGGTCGGCCCCCGGTCGGTGACGGTCAGGGTCAGCGAGGTCCGCTCGCCCACCCGCACCGGGGCCGGTGGCTCCAGCACCGCCGTGGCCACGTCCACGAAGCGCTGCCAGGTCGGCTTCCGGTGCCGCCCCGGGAACTCCCAGGTCAACCCGTCGTGTACGACGGTGTCGAAGTCGTACGTCTTGACGTACTCGGTGCTGGTCGGGTCGGTGTACCGGCGGGAGCTGTACGCGAGCCGGCCGCCCTCCGGCGACCAGGCCACGTCGCGGGGGCGGTGCGGCCCGTCGTCCGGGGCGGTCAGCGGCTCGGTGCAGGTCGCCGTCGGAAGCTGCGGCGCCAGCACCTGGCAGTCCTCCCCGGCGAGGTCGGTCACCAGCAGCCCGTCCGGCCCGCGTCCGAAGGCGATCCGGGTGCCGTCCGGGGCGAAGCTCGGCCCGTAGTCGGCGGTGTCGCACTCCGGGCAGCTCACGTCGGTCAGGTCCAGTTGCGCGCTGCCGTCGAGGGCGTCGGCCGTCCAGACGTGGCTGTCCGCTCCCGCCCCGTCCGGTCGGCCCCGGACGAAGGCCAGCGTCAGGCCGTCCGGCGACCAGGCGGGCTGGCTGTCGGCGAACTCCCCGCCCGCCGCCGGGGGCACGGTCAGCAGATGCTCCCCGGTCGTCGCGTCCGCCACCACGACCCGGCTGGGCAGGCCGTCGACGGCCCGGGTGTACGCCACCCGGGTCCCGTCCGGCGACCACGCCGGGTCGGTCTCCCGCTCGGTGCCGGTCCGGCCAGCCAGCGGCAGGAGCTGCAGGTCGCTGCCGTCGGCCCCGGTCACATAGAGCCGGGAGACCCGCTGGCCGTCCACCGTCTCGAACCGGTTCACCACGATCCGTTGGCCGTCCGGCGAGTAGTCGGGGCGGGCGGTCCACGGGTCGCCGTTCACCGGTCGCCAGAGCAGGTCCGGGTCGGTGGCCGCGCCCGGGTCCTCGCGCAGCACCGTCACCCCCAGGTCCCGGGGGTCGGTGGCGTCCGGGCGGACGTCCTGCACCGTCACCGTGAGCCGGTCCGGCGCGGAGGTGCGGCTGACCAGCAGCCGGGGCTCGCCGCCGGTCGGCGGGAGGTACCAGGTGGGGTGGCCGACCAGCCGGTCCTCGGCGAGGCGCAGCACCGCCTCGCACGGGCACCAGTCGTCGCGCGGCACCCCGGTGTAGACCAGGTCGATCTCGCCCCGCGCCCCGTCGGTGCCGGTGGTCCGACTCAGGAAGACCAGGGTGGTGCCGTCCGGGGACCAGGCCGGCGCGTGGCTCTCCCAGAGCTGGTCCAGCAGCAGCCGCTGGTCCCCGCCGACGCTGTTCATCAGCCAGACCTTGCGGTCGGTCGGGCTGTCCGGCGCGGCCGTGTACGCGATCCGGTCGTTCGCCGGGTCCGGGTCCCAGGCCGGCTCGCCGGCCCCGTCCGTGCGGGCGGTGAGCGCGACCGCCGGCCCGCCGCCGTCGACCGGCACCCGCCAGACCTGCGGCACCCCGCCGTCACCGCGCTGGAAGGCCAGCGCCGTGCCGTCCGGTGACCAGGTGGGCCGGCGGTTGTCACCGGTACCGTCGGTGACCTGACGCAGCCCGCTGCCGTCGGTGCCGATCACGAAGATGTCCCGCCAGCTCCCCACGCCCTCCCGGGTCTGCTCGAAGGCGATCCGGGTGCCGTCGGGCGAGACGGCGGGCCGGCCGGCCACCTGCGTCGGGTCGTCGGTGAGCCGCGCCGGCTCACCGCCGGCCAGGCTGATCCAGAGCTGGGCCAGCTCCGACTCGCGCCGGCTCACCCAGGCGACCACGGCACCGGTCGCCGACACCTCGTCGTCGAAGTGCGCCGGCCCGGCCCCGAAGAAGGGTACGGAGACAGCCTCGGCCCCGGTGCCCTCGACCAGCCCGACGCTGCGGTGCCCGGTGCCCAGGTACGCCACCCGCAGCTCGCCCGGCGGGTCCGGGTCGGCGAGCGCGGCCGGCTCGGCGTACGACACCCCGCTGGGCGGGACGACCAGCGCCCAGCCGGCCAGCGCCGCGACCAGCCCGGCCACGGCGACGACGAGCGGGGACCTTCGGGTGGGACGCAATCGGCACCTCGACAGGATCAGGTGGCGCCCATCATCGACGCCGGCCGGCGGCCGGAACAGGACCCCCGGGGCAGGGAAGCGGGCACGATCCACCGCCGGTACGGGCACCCCGCCCCCGCCTCCGCCCCGACGGGGCGGTGGTGAGAAGGGTTCCCCTCTCTACCGGAGGCGTTAACAGGGGGCCCTTCCTTTCAGATCAGGTCGTGCCGGAGGGCGTACGCGACGGCGTGGGCGCGGTTGCGCAGGTGCAGCCGGGTGGTCATGCCGTGCATGACGTTCTTCACGGTCCGCTCCGAGTACGACAGCTTGGTGGCGATCTCCCGGGTCTCGAAACCGTCGGCGACCAGCCGCAGCACGTCGACCTCCCGGGTGCTCAGTCCGCCCAGGGTCAGACCCCGGGGGTCGAGCACCTCCCGCTGGAGCCGGCGCATCTGCCCGAGCAGCCGGCCGAGCAGGTCGGCGGGGACACTGCCCTCGCCCCGGGCCGCCGCGAGGATCACCTCGACCAGACGACCGGCGGACGCCTCGCCGCGTCGTACCACCCCGACCACGCCACACTCGACGGCCGTGGAGAGCTGCGCGTCGTCGATGCTGGCCGGGACCAGGACCAGCCGGTTCTGCTCCCGGCGCAGCCGGCGCAGGGTCTGGGCGGTCTGCGCGGTCAGGGTGTCCGCGACGACCAGGGTCACCGCCGCGTGGGCGGCCTCCGCGTCGGTCAGCACCCTGACCTCGGGTCGGGCCGTGAGCTGTCCCGTCACACCCGTCCACGAGATCGGATCGGTGGCGTGCACGTAGACCGGTACCCGGTGCATTCTCGTCTCCTCACTCACCGTGCCGCCGCCCGGCGCGGCCGACCGCCCGCGCAGTATGCGCAGGGCGTCTTCGCGTTCACTTAACGTCGTCCACAGGGGCACCACGGTCTGCCCGCCGCCGTACCCCGATGGCCCCTGGCGGCACCGGGAAGCGTGCCTACGCTCGACCAGATGCGGGCATCGGCGAATCTGGGCAGCACCGCGGTGAGCGTCGCCCCGGGCGGCGAGGCCGAGGTTCCGGTGACGGTGCGCAACGCCGGCGACACGGTCGAGGCGTACCAAATCGAGATCCTGGGCGTGCCGGACGAGTGGGTGACCGTGGAGCCGCCGACGCTCACGCTCTACCCGGCCGGCTCCGACACCGTCGTGGTGACCTTCCGCCCACCCCGGTCGTCCCGGGTGGACGCCGGGAACCGGACCTTCGGGGTACGGGTCGTGCCCGCCGAGTACCCGGACTCGGCGCTGGTGGAGGAGGGCGTCCTCACCGTCGAGCCGTTCTACGAGGTCGCCGCCCAGGTGCAGCCGCCGTCGCGGAGCGCGGTGCGGACGGCCCGGTACCGGATCGACACCGACAACCTCGGCAACGTCACCGAGCAGGTCTCCTTCGCCGTCGCCGAGGGCACCGACCAGGTGACCTTCACGCTGCCCGCCGCGCCGGTGGCGGTGCCCAACGGCACCCGCGCGGAGACCCGGCTGCGGGTCCGCGCCCGCCGGCTGCTCTGGTGGGGCGAGCCGAAGCAGTACCCGTTCACCGTCGAGCTGACCCCCGGCGACGGCCGGGTCCGCACCCTCGACGCCATCTTCGTCCAGCGTCCGGTGATCTCGGCGGGGCTGCTGAAGCTCCTCGCCGCGCTGCTGGCCCTGCTCCTGGTGCTGCTCGCGCTCTGGTTCGGCCTGCTCCGGCCGCAGGTGGAGACGGCCGCCCGGGAGGCGGTCGAGGCGGAGAACGCCCGGCGGGTCGCGCAGGACGGCCCGCAGCCGCCGAGCCCGGAGCCGGTCCCCCCGGCGGCCTCACCGGAGGCGCCGGGCGGTGCCCCGGGCGCCGGCGACGGCCAGGGTACGGACGGGGGCGTCGGGCCGGGTGGCGTCGGCGGCCCGGCCGGTGGCCTCGGCGGGGAGCAGTTCTCCGTCGCCATCACCTTCCGCACCAGCCCGAACGGCTCGGCGGAGCGCAGCTACACCGTCCCCGAGGGCCGGACCTTCCTGCTCACCGACTTCCTCGTGGACAACGTGCAGGGCGACGAGGGCACCCTCACCGTCACCGCGAACGGCGTCCGGGTGGTCACCTACGCCCTGGAGAACTTCCGCAACCAGGACTACCACTCGGTCACCCCGATCCGGGTGCCCGAGCGGGCCCGGGTGACGCTCACCGTGGTCTGCCGCCGCGCCGGCCAGCCGGCCAACGCGCCCCGCGCCACCACCTGCCGGGAGTCCCTCTACCTGAACGGCGTGCTCACCGCACCGCCCACCACACCACCCGCCGGGGACTGACCCGGCCGGTGCCCCGCGCCGGTCACCGGTCGGCGGAGGGGGCGGGAGTGCTGGCCGGTGGGGAGGCGCCGGTGTCGTCGTCCTCGCCGGGGCTCGGGGGTTCCGACGGCCCGGTCGGCTCCGGAGAGGGCGTACCGCTCGGCTCCGGCGAGGGCGTACCAATCGAGGGCGACGGGCTGGGGCTGGTCGGCTCCGGATCGGGCGTCTCGCCGCCGGTGCCCGGCGACGGCACCTCGCTGGGTATCGGCAGCGGGCGCCCCGGGCGCTCCTCCCCGGTCGGGGTCGGGGTCGGTGCCGCCGACGGCTCGCCGTCGGCGGCACCGATGCCACCCGTACCCCCGGTCGACGGCACCGAGGTCGGCCCCGAGGCCGAGGTGACGGTGGCGAAGGCCTGGTCGCAGCGGGTGCCGTTGAGGGTGAACTCGCCGGGCGCCTCGGCTCCCGTCACGTCGTGCGTGCCGCGTACCGACAGCGTGGTGGTGCCGCCCGGGGTGAGGGCCTGCCCGGCCCGGACCGTGATGCCCTGGCCCTGCTGGCGGACCTCGACGTCGTCCGGGCTGCCGACCAGCCGCTGCCCGGCGGGCAGGGTGAAGCCGAGCTGCCACGAGGGCAGCACGGCGGTGCCGGAGTTGGTGACCACCACCTCGGCGACGAAGGTGCCGTCGAGGTCGTGCCGGGCCACGTACCGGGCCGCGCAGCCGGGGACGGGCGCCACCGGGGCGGCGTCGGCCCGGACGCCGTCACCCGAGTCGTCGGCCGTACCGACCCCCGGCAGTTGGGTACCGAGAACGGCCACCAGGACCGCCGCCGGGGCCGCCGCGAGCAGCAGCGGGCGGCGACGCCGCCGCTCGTCAGCACCCCGCCGGCTCGAACCCTCCCCGGCCCGGGTGCCCCGTCGATCCGGGCCGGTGTCGGCCAGCGCGCCGGTGCCGGTCAGTGGGCCGGTTTCGGTCAGGGCGGCGGGGCCGGGTGTGCTCGTCGGGACGGGGACGGGGACGGGGACGAGGTCGGGCGGTGTGCCGGGCGTGGTCAGGGGACGGGGGCCGGCTACCCGGGCCAGGATCTCGGCCGCCGCCACGGCGCTGGGCCGGTCGGCCGGATCCGGTGCCAGGCAGCGCCGGCACAACTCGGTGACCGCCTCGGGCAGGCCCGGCACGTCCGGTACCGCCGGGCCGATGCCCTTCTGGCGCTGGCGGATCAGCTCGGTCGGGGTCGAGCCGTGCGCCGGGGGCCGGCCGGTGAGGCACTCGATCAGCAGCAGGCCCAGCGCGTACAGGTCGCTGGCGGGGACCGCCGCCTCGCCGCGCGCCTGCTCCGGTGCCATGTACCGGGGCGTGCCCAGCACCTCGCCGGTGCCCAGGTCGGTGGGCTGGCCGACCGACTCGGCGATGCCGAGGTCCACCACCTTCACCCCGGCCGGGGAGAGCATGACGTTGGCGGGCTTCACGTCCCGGTGGACCAGCCCGGCGGCGTGCGCGGCGGCCAGCGCGGCGGCGACGTCCGCACCGACCCGGACGGTCTCCGGCCAGTCCAGCGCGCCCGTACCCCGCAGCCGTTCGGCCAGCGTCCCGCCGTCGACGAACTCCAGGACGAGGTACGGCACCTTGCGCTGGCGGCCGTGCCGGGTCTCGCCGTAGTCGTACACGCCGGCGATGTGCGGGTGGTTGAGCTGGGCCGCCGCGTACGCCTCCTGGCGTACCCGGGCCCGGAACCGTTCCTCGGTGGCCAGCCGCGACGCGAGCAGCTTGACCGCGACGGTCCGGCGTAGCACCCGGTCGGTGGCCCGCCAGACGACCGCCATCCCGCCCTCGCCCACCGGCTCGACGAGCTGGTAGCGGCCTCCCAGCACCTGCATCCGGTCCTCCCAGGTGAGTCGGTCGAGACGATCCCGTCTTCGTCTCGGCGACCGCGCCTTGGGATGAGCCGGGCCGCCTGGGTTGCTGGCCTCGGTACCCTCTCCCGGACCAGGGAAAACCCCCTGGACTGATCCCGGTCCGCCGACCCGGGGCCACCTCAACGGACAGTTGCCGCGCGTCCTTTCGAACTGCCCCGTCCATGCGGCCGCCGGCCGCCGGCGACCCTCGGCCCGTCACCCCGCGTGTCCGAGGCTGCCCGGTGCGTCCGAGGATGGCCGCCACCCGGCGTGTCCGAGGCTGCCCGCCACCCGGTGCGTCCGAGGATGCCCGCCACCCGGCGTGTCCGAGGCTGCCCGTCGAACCGGGTGTCCGAGGATGGGCCAGCCTGCGTGTCCGAGGAGGTCGTCCGGGGCCGGTCAGCCGCGCGGGGCGGGGCGGCTGCCCCGACCATGAGGGCAGCTCGAAAGGACGCGGACACCGCATGCCGCCCGGCGACCGGACGGAACGCACGCACTTCGTCGCCCAGCCGGCCGCGGCGAGGGCGCCTGGACCGGCGGGGACACGCCGACAGCCGTCCCGGTCCGGGCTACGGCGTCGACGGGTGGGCCGATGGTCGGCGTAGCTGTTCGGCGATTCTGGACAGGGCGGCGTCGCCCAGGTCGCCGGAGGGCTGCGGCAGGCGCTCGACCAGGCGGGTCAACGCGCCGTTGGCGAGGGTCGCCCCGGCCGCCGACCCGGCGGCGATGCCCCACCCCACCGGGCCCAGCGGGGTGCAGCCGAAGAACTGGCTCAGGCCGGGGGTCTGCACCACCGCCACCAGGACGCCGACCGAGGCGGCGGTGGAGAGCAGCACCCCGGGGCTGGTACCGCCGGCCAGGACGGTCTGCCCGAGCTGGGTGCCGACCAGGGCGGCCAGCGCGACCGTTCCGGCCCGGCGCTGGGTGCCGGTCCACCGGGCCAGGGTCCAGCCGACCGTCGCGCCCAGCGCGGTGGAGGTGGCGCGGAGCGTGATCTCCCGGTCCAGGGTGCGGCCCAACGAGGTGTCCGGGCCCTCCCGGAGCAGGCTCTCGCTGTGCCCCGCATCAGGCGGCCGGACCGCGATGGCCAGCGCCGGGGCCAGATCGGTGAGCAGGTTCACCAGCAGCAGTTGGCGGCCGTTGAGGGCGGACCGGCCGGTCGCGGCGGCGCTGACGATGCTGAACGCGATCTCCCCGAGGTTGCCGCCGACCAGGATGCTCAGCCCGTGCCGCACCGAGGACCACATGGCCCGCCCCTCGGCCAGGGTGGCGATGATCGTCTCCAGCCGGTCGTCGGTGACCACCAGGTCGGCGGCGGCGCGGGCGGCCGGGGTGCCGCGCTGGCCCAGCGCGATGCCGACGTCGGCCAGCCGGATCGCCGGGGCGTCGTTCGCGCCGTCCCCGGTCATCGCCACCGTCCGGCCCGCCGCCCGCAGCGCCTGGATGATCCGTACCTTGTGGGTGGGGGTGCACCGGGCGACCACGTCGGTGGCGGCCAGCCGCTGCGCGACCGCCGCGTCGTCCAGGTCGTCGAGTTCGGTGGCGGTCACCACCCGCTGCCCGTCGCCGGGGCTGATCCGCCCGGCGATCGCCGCGGCGGTGGCCGGATGGTCCCCGGTGATCATGATGGTGTGCACCCCGGCGCGGCGGATGTCGGCCACCGCCGGGGCGGCGCTGGCGCGTACCCCGTCGGCGAGGGCGAGCAGGCCGACGAAGGTCAGCTCCCGCACCTGGTCGTCGTCGAGGTCCCCGGCGTCGACCGGGCGCTCGGCCACGGCGAGGATCCGCTGGCCGGCGGTGGCGTGCCGGACCAGCTCCTCCTGCACCCGCTGCCGGCCCGCGTCGTCCAGCGGCTCCACACCGGCACGGGTCCGGCGGGTGGTGCACCGGGGCAGCACCCTCTCCGGGGCGCCCTTCACGCTGAGCAGCAGGCCACCGTCGCAGGTGCCGGCGGTGGCGTGGTACCCCCGGGACGGCTCGAACGGCAGGCTCCCCGCCGGCCGCCACCCCCGCGCCCCGGTCTGCTCGGTCACCTCCGCCGTGCGGGCGCCCCGGCGTACCGCCCGGTCGGTCTGCTCGGGCAGTTCCTCCGGGTCGTCGGCGGCGGGGGTGGCGCGCAGGCCCACCGCCAGCACCCGCCGCAAGTGCCCGTCCAACCGGTCGGTCGGGGCGTACCGGTCGCCGTCGCCGACCCCGGAGAGCACCAGCCGCCCCTCGGTGAGGGTGCCCGTCTTGTCGAAGCAGAGCACGTCGACCCGGCCCAACGCCTCGATGGTGCGCGGGTTGCGCACCAGCGCCCCGTGCTCGGCCAGCCGCCGGGCCGCCGCGAGCTGCGCGGCGCTGACCATGAAGGGCAGCCCCTCCGGCACCGAGGCGACGGCGAGGTTCGCGGCGGTGGCGGCCGTCTCGGCCAGCGGTACGCCCCGGACCAGCCCGGCCCCGGCGACCGCGACCGCCGAGGCGATGGCGAGCGGTACGGACTTGCTGGTCAGCCGCTCCAGTCGGGCCTCCACCCCGCCGGTGGGCGCGCCCTGCCGGGCCAGCGCCATGCTGCGTCCCGCCTCGGTGTCGGCGCCGACGGCGACGACCAGGGCGACGCCGTGGCCGGTGGCGACGGTGGTGCCCTCGTACACCATGGACCGACGCTCGGCGATCGCCCCGGCGACCACCGGCTCGGAGGTCTTCGTCACCGGCAGCGACTCCCCGGTCAGCGACGACTCGTCGGCCTCCAGCCCGACCGCGTCCAGCACCCGGCAGTCGGCCGGTACCGCGTCCCCGGGGGCCAGCACGACCACGTCCCCGGGGACCAGGTCGTCGGCGGGTACCACCTGCTCGTCGCCGTCGCGGCGGACCCGGGCGGTGACCGCCGAACGGGACAGCAACTCGGCCAGGGACCGTTCGGTCCGACGCCGGTGCACCGCGCCGACCAGGGCCGATCCACCGACCACCCCGCCGACCAGGGCGGCGTCGACCAGCGAGCCGAAGGAGGCGGAGAGCACCGCCCCGGCGGCGAGGACCGGGGTGAGCGGATTGTTCAACTCGTCGACGAAGGCCCGCAGCAGGCCGGCCGGCCCCGGCTGCGGCCCCGCCCCGGCACCGTGCCGCCGGGCGGCCTCCGCCGAGGTCAGCCCGTCCCGGCCGGTGTCGAGCAGGCGCAGCGCCGCCGCCGTCGGCATCAGGTGCCACGCCGTGGTGGGCGCGGTGGGGGTGTCGGCGGGAGCGGGGAGCTGGTGGGCCCGCCAGACCCCGTGCACGAAGGCCAGCGCGCCGGCCGCGTTGACCGAGGCCAGGGTACGTCCCGGCAGGTGCTCGGGTGGGGCGGTGAACGCGCCCAGCGCGCCCAGTCCGCTGCCGGCCATGGCGATGCGGACGTTCTGCCCGGTCATCCGGCGGGCCACCCCGACCGCCTCCACGATCAGCGCGGCCACCCGCAGGTCGGTGCCGACGAGCAGGTGCGCCCCCCAGGGCGGCGGGTCGTCCGGCCCGGCCACGCCGAGCCCGCAGTCCGCGGCGGCCAGCGCCGCCCGGTCCCCGGAGACCACCAGCACCACGGCCCCGTCGCGTTGCAGGTGCCGTACCGACTCGGCGAGCCGCTCCCCGGCGGGCAGGACGGCGTCGGCGAAGCCGTACCGGTCGGCGTCCGGCGCGGCGACGACCAGCCGCAGCCCGGCCTGCCGGGCGGCGGTGGGCAGGGCGTCCGTGCCGGGCGCGGGTTCCGCCTCGACCCGCAGGACGGCGGTGAGCGTGTCGTGGCGGGCCAGCCCGAGCAGGTGGCCGCCGGTGGCGCGCAGTTCCCGGCTGCGTTCGGTGTCGCCGGGGTCGGTGACGGTCAGCCGGTCCAGTGGGCCGAGCCGCCACCCGTCGGCGTGCCGGACCTGGTCGGCGGCGTTCGGGTCGAACAGTTCGAAGGCACGGGCCGCCACCTGCCCGGTCTCCGCCCCGGCCAGCGGGGCGAGGTCGGCGAGGACACTGCGGTCCGACCCGAGCACGGCGGCGTCCACCAGCACCGTGTCGATCCGGTCCAGTTCCCGCAGCACGCTGCGGTCCATGGCGATCACCCCGCGCCGGGCCAGCAGGGCGCCGAGTTGGGCGGCGTACCCCTCCCGGCCGCTGCCGGGGGCCTTGGGGAGGCTGGACAGGGCGAGGGCGGCGGCCCGCTTGCCGCCGAGCGTCGGCAGCGCGGCGGCCCCGACGGCGGCCCCGGCGGCGAGCGCCCGCATCACGTACCGCTCGGCGACGCCGTCCGGCTTCGGTCGGGGCCGGCCGTCCTGCGGGGCCCGCGCCTTGGCCCGGTCCGGCGTGCCGGTCAGCCGGGGCTCCGCCTTCTCCCAGGTGTGGAGTTGGGCGCGGGCCTCGCCCCACTGGACCACCCGCTGGGCCCCGTCGAGGACGATCCCGGCCCACCCGCCGGTCAACCCCTGCACCACCGCCTCGGCGAGCGGGAAGAGCACGTCGCTACGGGGGTCGGCGTGCAGGCCCCGGCTGGCCAGCGCGTGCAGGCGGGGGTGCAGGTCGATGGCGGTGAGCAGCCCGGCCACCTCGCCGGGGACCGGGGCGAGCGGCAGGATCCGGGTGGCGGCGGAGATGGTCAGGCCCAGGCCGTCGGAGACCAGCGCGCCCAGGGTGCGGGCCGTTCGGGGGCCCTCCTCCGGTGGGTGCGGCGGCGGGATGTCCGGGTCGGGTTCGTGCTCGCACCGGCGTTCGGCCCGGACGACCGTGGAGATCAGGTCCTTCAGCCGGGGCGCGGGTTCCCCGACGGCGACCACCACCCGGCCGGACGGGGCGTTGACCCGGGCCCAGGTCACCCCGGGCAGCCGCTCCAGCGCCGTCTCGACCTGCCGGGCCAGCACGTCCCCGCCGTCCTGGCAGACCCCGTGCACCTCGATGTGGTGCCGCCCGTCGGTGGACCAGACCCGTCGCCGGCTGAGCCCGGCCATCCGGGCGAGCCTGGTCGCGGCCGTCCCGACGGTCCGGGTCGCGTCGTCGACCACCCGGGGTACCGCGGGCAGCGACGGCATGCCCGCCAGTGGTGGCACCCCCACCGGCGCGCGGAGCAGGCCGGCGAGGCGGCCCAGCGGGGTCATGAAGGGGTACGTCCGCCGCTACCGGTACCGGCGTCCACGCCCGTGAGCTGCCCCATCTCGCCTCCCGCGCCGTTTGCTCCGGCGGCCTGCCTTCCCGCCGTCGCGTCCGTTATGCCTACGGTTTTCGCCTGCCCGCCCACCTGCCCGCCTGCGGTTCGGCCCTGGCCGGGCGCATGGACCGGGGCGTCGGTGGAATCCGGGGGTGGTCGTCCGACATCGGGGAGGCCAGGATGGGATGGGTGCTGGGTCAGCTCAGCGACACGCGGAAGATGGTGCACACGTACGACCGTCGGGTGGAGATCCCGATGGTCGGCGAGGTGGCCGTGCCGCCGCCGGACAAGGTCGCCTACTACGCGGGGCTGGGCGTGCTCGCCGCCGTCGGGGTGATCGAGTGGCCGTTGGCGTTGGTCATCACCGCCGGTCACCTCCTCGCCGACCAGCACCTCTCCGGTCTGGCCAAGGGGATCGGCGAGGCCCTGGAGAACGCCTGACGCCGCGCCCGCCGTCACCGGCCGTGACCTGGAACCCGGCGTGACCTGGAATCCGGCTTGACCTGAAGCCGGGTTCAAGGAGCAGGCTCGGGGTCATGGTGACCGAACCGCCGGCCGGCGACCGGCGCGCGGGGGCCACGGCGACCGATGTGGCACGGCGTGGGCTGGTTCGTGGTCGGGCTGCTCGTCGCCGGGAGCGCCCCGGTGATGGAGCTGCTCGTCGTCGGCCGGATGGTGCAGGGCTTCGGCTCGGGCCTGCTCACGGTGGCGCTGTACGTCGTCGTCGGGCAGGCGTACCCCGAGCACCTGCGGCGTAAGGTCTTCGCCGCCTTCGCCGCGGCCTGGGTCGTACCCTCGCTGGTCGGCCCGGCGGTGGCCGGGCTGGTCGTCGAGCACCTCGGGTGGCGGTGGGTCTTCCTCGCCGTGCCGGTGGTCGCGGTGCCGGCGGCGCTGCTGGTGCACTCCGGCGTACGGCGGATCGGGACGCCGGCCGCGAGCCGTCCCGCCCCGGGCGCCCGGACACGGATCGCCTGGGCCTGCGCGGCGGGGGTGAGCGCCGCCCTGCTGCACTACGGCGGGCAGCAGCGCGGCGTGCTCGCCGTGGTCCTCGTCGGTGCCGCCCTGGTCGGCCTGGCCGGCTCGGTGCCCCGGCTGCTGCCGGCGGGGTTCCTGCGGGCGGCGCGGGGCCTGCCCACGGTGGTCGGGCTGCGCGGGCTGGCCGCCGCCGCGTTCGCCAGCGCCGAGGTGGTCATCCCGCTGATGCTCTCCCGGGAGCGGGGCTTCTCGCCGACCGCCGCCGGGCTGGTCCTCACCACCGGTGCCCTCTCCTGGTCGCTGGGCGCGTGGGTGCAGGGCCGGGTCGCACCCCGGTCCCTGGCGACCCTGCCCCGGGTGGGGCTGACCTGCCTGACGGTCGGTACGGCGACGGTGATGCTCGGCGTCCTGCCCGCCGTGCCGGTGACGGTCGGGGTGGTCGGCTGGGCGGTGGCCGGGCTCGGCATGGGCCTGACGTACCCGTCGCTGTCGGTGCTCACCCTGGCCCTGTCCGCCCCCGGTGAGCAGGGCCGCAACAGCTCGTCGCTGCAACTGGGCGACAACCTGTGCACCGCCGTCGTACTGGCGCTGACCGGTTCGGTGCTCGCCGTCGGCGCCACGCCCGGTCCGGGGACGTACCTGGCGATGCTGGCCGTGGCGGTCGGCTGCGCCCTGCTCGGCGCGCTGCTCGCCGGTCGGGTGGTGCCGCCGGCGGTCATCCGTCCGGGGGACGGGGTCGGCGACGCAGCCGTGGCGGGCTCACGTTCCGCCTAACGTGACGCCATGTTCACACTTGCGGCGATGGTGATCCTGTACGTCTTCGGCTTCGTCTTCCTCTATGCCGTGATCCGGGTGTCGGTCCGGCACGCGATGGAGGACCTGGAGGTCCGGCGGGCGGAGGCGCTCCGGATGGAGCGGATGGCCGCCGAGCGGGACCGGGACTTCATGCAGCAGAACGCCTTCCTCGCCAACGGCTGACCACCGGCCCGGTGGTGGCGTCCCGGCGTCGGCCCGGTGACTCCCGTCGGGGTGCCGGTCGCGGGGGCTGACCTGCGGGTGCGAGGATCGGACCCGTGATGGGGACGTTGAAGACCGAGCCTGCCCGGACCCGCCTCGACCTGCTCGCCGCGCCGGTCGCCGCCGCGATCGGCCAGTGGCCGGCCGACGCCCCGGTCGACGTCGACGAGGTGCTGGTCGCGCCGATCGACGCCGACCTGGCCGACACGGCGGCCTTCTGCGCGGCGTACGGGGTGGGGCTGGACGAGTCGGCCAACTGCGTGGTGGTCGCCGGCAAGCGGGAGGGGCAGGTCCGGTACGCGGCCTGCATCGTGCTCGCCACCACCCGCGCCGACGTCAACGGCGTGGTCCGCCGGCTGCTGGAGGTCCGCAAGGCGAGCTTCGCCCCGATGGCCGACGCGGTCGAGTCGACCGGGATGGAGTACGGCGGGATCACCCCGATCGGGCTCCCGGAGGAGTGGCCGATCCTGGTCGACTCCCGGGTCGTCGCCACGCCGCACGTGATCATCGGCTCCGGCGTACGGCACAGCAAGATCGCGCTGCCCGGCCCGGCGCTCGGCGCGCTGCCCGGGGCGCAGGTGGTCGAGGGCCTGGCCAAGCCCGCCGCCTGACCGGCCGGCCGACCCCGTCCCGATGCATCGTCGTTGATGTCGTTGCACGTGAAACATCGACCCGGCGCAGGTCAGCGCGGTGCCGACTCCCGGTCTTCCACCTCGACCAGGGCGGCGAGCAGGGTCTCCGGCTCCTGGGCGCCGGTCACCGCGTACTTGCCGGCGAGCACGAAGGTCGGCACGCTGCTCACCCCGATCTGCCGCGCGGTGGTCAGGTCGGCGGTCACCTCGGCGGTACCGGCGTCGGAGTCCAGGTGGGCGCGGACGGCCTCGGCGTCCAGGCCGAGCCCGGCGGCGACGGTGGCCAGCGCCGCACGCGAGCCGATGTCCACCCCGTCGGCGAAGTGCGCCCGGTGCAGCGCCTCCACCGCCTCGACGCCCTGCCCCCGCTCGTCGGCGTACCGGATCAGTCGGTGTGCGTCGAACGTGTTCGCGGCGATCGCCCGCTCGAAGTCCATGCTCAGGCCGACCTCCGCCCCGACCCGGGTGACCTGGGTGGCCATCTGCTCGGCCCGCTCCCGGCCACCGAACTTCGCGGCCAGCGCCTCGATCAGCGGTACCGGCCGGGCGACCGGCGTCGGGTCGAGCTGGAACGGGCGGTACCGCAGGGTCACCGCACCGTCGTACGACGACAGCGCCTGCTCCAGCCGGCGCTTGCCGATCCAGCACCACGGGCAGACCACGTCGGAGTAGATCTCGATCTCCATGCCCCCGGACAACGCGCCACCCGGACGCTCTGTTCCCGGCCCCGGCCTGCTGTTTCCAGTCGTGGCGGGCTTCAGGCGGTCTGTTCCCGGACCTGGCGCTTGAGGCGGGCCAGGATCGCGGTGCCGCCCCGGACCCGCAGCGGGCTGATCGCCTGGGCCAGCCCCATCCGCTGGTACAGGTCGTCCGGCACGGCCAGGACCTCGGCGGCGCTCGCCCCGGCCAGCCCCTCGGCCAGGATGCCGGCGAAGGCGCGGGTGGTCGGCGCCTCCGGCGGGCAGTCGAACCAGGTGGTCACCGTGCCGTCCGGGGTCACCTCGGCGCGCAGGAAGAAGGCGGTCTGACACTCCGGCACCTGCTCCATGCCCTCCCGGTCGGCGAGGTCGGCCGGCAGGGGTGGGATGACGTCGGCGTACTCCAGCAGCATCTCCAGCACCACGTCCCGGGGCGCGGCGGCGAACTCGTCGACGATCTCGGCCAGCTTGGTCGGCATCTCGGGCATCAGGTCAGGTTACCGTCGCCGGCAGGGCCCCTTCCGCGGGTGTTGAGAAGGGGCCCTTTCTCTACCGGAAGCGTTAAGAGGGGGCCCTTCCTTTCAGTAGTTCGGGGCGTGCTCGGCGATTTCGCTGAGGGCCGAGGTGGGATCGAGCTGCATCGCCAGGTCGCCGAGGGAGACGATGCCGACGAGCTTGCGCTCGGCGTCGCAGACCAGGATCCGGCGGATGCCCCGTTCCCGCATCAGCGCCGCCGCCTCACCGGCGCTGGCGTTCTGCTCGATCATCACCACCTCGCGGGTGGTGATGGAGCCGATGGTGGTGACCTTGGGGTCGCTGCACTCGGCCACCGACCGGACCACGATGTCCCGGTCGGTGACGAGGCCGGCGAGGGTGGCGCCGTCGGTCACCACCACGTCGCCGATGTCCGCCTCCTTCATCACCCTGGCCGCCTCGTCCAGGGTGGTCTCCGCCGGCAGGTAGACCACCTGCCTGGTCATCACGTCACCGACCCGATATCCGGCCATGAGAGCCTCCTGATGCACAGACAACCCGATCGGGCACCGATACCCAGTCATACGATCGCTACACCCGGTCCGGGTGCTCCCCGGGTGTCCGTTCACACTCCTGGCGTACCTGGAGGGGCCAACCGTGGGGTCTTTTGGGCCGGCCGGCAGTTGGCGCGCCGCTGTGCGGTCGGCAGACCTCGGGCTCTCGGGTCGAGCCCGCCCGGCTGTCAGTCGGCGCTGAAATCGGGTTCGATGGCCGCGAGTAGGTCGGGGAAGCTCGATGAGGGGTTGTTGGCTGGAAATGTGGTTCGGTTGCCCTCGTGGCGCTTGTCGAGGGCCCTCGCCCGACGTGCCGCCTCCCTGCGGAGTTGCACGTAGCGCGGTCCGTCGATGCGCTTGCCGGGGCGTCCGTCGATCCTCCGGCTACGCCGTTCCGCCTCCGAGGTGTTCAGGAAGGCTGTCTGTTCCGTGAAATGGAGGATGAGCCACAGCTCGAAGCAAGGGTTGGAGACGGCAACTTTGACGCCATGGCGCTCTGCCAACCGGATCGCCTCATCAAGGCGTGGGTGATTCTGCGGCCACTCGACGTCGAACACGCACCAGCACTCGTCCACCTCGTCGTCCTCGCCGCGAGCCACCGCGCGCTCGACGAGCGTGATCGGCGCCCCCTGCTCCGGGTCGACCTCGATCCTGATCGCGGTGTTGTCACGTACCTCCGGCAGGCGCTTGAGGGCGTTGATGTAGTCGGGCTCCGAAGCCTCGCCCTCGCAGAAGATGACGATCGTCCTGCGCTCCGGGCGGCGGGCGACCGATCGCCGCAGATCCTTGGCCTTGGTCCGCCTCGGTGACATCCCGTCAGCCGATCAGGCCGAGTGCGCGGAGCATCTCGGTGCGATCCACCTCGGGAAGGGCACCAAACCTGCCGTGCAGGTACGCCTTCTCCAGGTTCTGGGAGCGGCGGACCCGCTCACCGGCGAACTCGGCGAGTGCACCGAGGCGGGTCGAACCGTCTTCGCGCTTCTCGGTCAGCCACACCTCGTCCCGGTTCAGGTGGTCGAGCAGACTCGTGTCATGCGAGGTGAAGACCAGTTGGGCACCCGAAGGATTGGTGACGGGATCGCAAAACAGGCGAAGCACCTCGGCGGAGAGGGTCGGATGCAGGCTGGCGTCCAACTCGTCGAACAGCAGGAGGGAACCCGTCCTCAGCGCGCTCAGCACCGGACCGATGAGCTGGAACCAGGTACGAGTCCCCTCGGACTCGTTGGCGAAGTCGAAGGGAACCCGCTCGGTGCCCGTCCGGTGCACGAGCCGGACCCGCTTCCGTCTGAACAACCGCCCGCCACCCACTTCGGTGTGAGGGGGCGGGCCTTCCTGATCGTCGATGACCACGTCATCGATGCCGAGGTCGGCCATCCGTAGCAGCGCCAGGGCCTGGGCGCGATCCTTCTCGAACTCCCCATGCGGGTCGGTGAATCCGGGCAGGACCATCTGATTCGTCGCTTCCGGTCGTTCGAACCACCGGCGGGTCGGCCTTCCGAGGCTCGGTGACGGGTGGCGAGCGCGCATGACGCGCTGCCCGAAGGTCTGGGTCGACAGGACGTACGATGCGAAGTCCGAGACGAGGGGCTCCTCGAACCGGCGGGCGATGGACAGCACCAACGCGCGCTCGGTCAGCAACTCGCGGGTGCCGGAGAGCCGCCCGAGGCCGCGTTGGAGCGTCAGGCCCGTCCCCTCGCGTTCGAACACCCGCCGTCGCTTCTTCTCCGGGTAGTGGAACAGCGCCTCGTAGTGCACCGTGTCCTGGTCGACCTCGACGACGTACTCGAAGCGGACGCCGCCGATGACCGCCTCCAAGGTGAATTCGGAGGCACGGTGCTGACCTCCGGCGAAGGCGAACGGCTCGACCGGGATGCCGTCGTCCCAGAAGCGAAGCGACTCCAGGACCGCATCACGGAGCCATGTCATCGCGGCGACGACGTTGGACTTGCCGGAGGCGTTCGGGCCGAAGATCGCGGCGACCGCCACCAGGCTCTCGTTGATGTTGGGGGCGGGCCGAGCCTCGGCGCGGTCCTTGTCGACCGCGACCATCGTCAGCTCCACAGGATCGAGGATCGAGCGGAAGTTCGCTGCCTCGAAGCGGATTAGCACAGCCGTCCCCTCACGTCTGACGCAAGGATAGGTCCAATCCCGTCAGGAATCTACGAAAACCGGCCTGTGTCGACGTGATCGGAGCTGGTCGGATGCTGGATGACCTCGCCGGGGCCCACCATCCGTGACCGGGGTCAGCTCCGGGGGGTGGCGTGGGCGAAGGAGCGCCAGGCAACGCGGGTGAAGGCGAGGACCGGGCCGTGCGGGTCCTTGCTGTCGCGGACGGCGACGACGCCGGGCAGGTCGACGGCGACCTCCACGCACTCGCCGTTGCCACTGCGGGTGGACTTGCGCCAGGTCGCGCCGGTCAGCGCGTGGGTCAGATCGTCCACGATCTCATCACTTCCTTCATCAGCAGCACCGACTGCCCGTGAGGCAGGGCCTCGCTGCGGACGCTCTCCCACCTCGCCAGCAGGATAGCGACCTGCTCATCGTTGTCGATGGTCGTGCCGCCGAGTTGGTTCTCCAGGTGCCCGACCCAGCCGCCCTCGGCGTCCCGGGCCAGGGTGAACGGGCCGGCGAGCCCGACGTGCCCGCTGACCTCCGCCGGGACGACGTGCACGCTGATGGTCGCGCGTCCGCTGGCGTCGACCAGGTGGGTGATCTGCTGGGTCATGATGCCCCGGAACCCCTCGTCGGCCCGGCGCAACGCCATCTCCTCGACCACCACGACGAGCTTGGGCGGGGTCGGCCCGGTCAGGATCGCCTGCCGGTCCATCCGTACGGCCAGGCGTTTCTCCACCTCCTCGTCGCTGAGCATGTCGTCGGCGCGCAGGACCGCGCGGGCGTAGTGCTCGGTCTGCAGCAGGCCGGGGACGAGCGTGGGGTGGTAGCAGCGCAACTGCCGGGCGTTCTGCTCCGCCTCCAGCCAGGGGCGCAGCCAGCTCGGTTGGCCGTCACGCTCGGCCATCTTGAGCAGGGAGACCAGCAGCCCGTCCGTCTTGAGCACCTCGTCGGCGCGCTTGAGGAACAGCCGGTCGAGCGGGCGGTGTCCCAACTCGACGGCGGAGACCTGGGAGCCCGAGTAGTGCACCAGTTTCCCGAACTCCTCCTGACTCAGCTCGGCGTTCAGCCGGTACCGGCGAAGCTGCGCCCGGATCAGCTCCGAGGTCGGTTCACCTTCCACAGTCCCTCCACGATCGGTCCGCGTCCGTCCCGGCGGGCCGCGCCGGGTGCCTGTCGGCGTCCCGCCTCCCGCCCCGACCGGCCTCGACGGCTTCCGGCGGTAGCGCCGCCGTCAGCAGACTGTCACACAGTGGTCACGATGCGAGGAGGTCGACATGCCCAACCCGTTCCGTCGTTGGCGGGCCGCCCGGGGACGCGGGTGGTGACGCGCGACGGGTGGCCGGTACCCCGGCTCGGGCCCTACCCCGACCGGCCCCGCGCCTGCCCGGCGGACCGGCCGCCGCACCTGCCGCTGCGGCCGTTGTGGCTGTGCCGGGCCTGCGGTGGGCCGTGGCCGTGCGCCGAGGCCCGGCTGCTGCTCACCATCGAGTACGCGGAGCAGCCGGTGAACCTGGCGGTCTACCTCTCGGGGCTGTACCACGAGGCCTCGCACGACCTGTTCCGGCTCAACCCGCACGACGGGCCGACCCCACGCGACCTGTTCGAACGTTTCGTCTCCTGGGCCCCGTACCGTCGGTCGGGTCCGGCCGGGGATCGCCGCCGATGAACTCCCTCACGTTCCCGGGGCGGTGCCGGCGTCCCCGGCGCGGCGGGTGCCAGACTGTCCCTGGCGTTAGGAAGGGCCCCTTTTACTACCGTAGGCGTTAACAGGGGGCCCCTCCTTACACCCGCGAAGCGGAGGGTTTCAGTGCGCTGGCGCAGTTACGTGGCGGTCGGGGACAGCTTCACCGAGGGCATGGACGACGCGTACCCGGACGGGACGTACCGGGGCTGGGCGGACCTGGTCGCCACCCGGCTGGCCGTCGAGGCCGGCCCGGACTTCGGGTACGCCAACCTGGCGATCCGGGGGCGTCTCTTCCCGAACGTGGTGGCCGAGCAGGTGCCCGCCGCGCTGGCCATGAAGCCCGACCTGATCAGCTTCGCGGCCGGCGGCAACGACGTGCTGCGCCGCAGCTTCGACCCGGAGACGCTGGTCTCCCGCTTCGACGACGTGGTCCGTGAGCTGCGGGCGAGCGGGGCCGACGTGGTGCTGTTCCGGTTCGCCGACCTGATGGCCCGGCTGCCCGGCCAGCGGCTCGTCGCGCCCCGGGTGGCCCTGCTCAACCAGGCCGTCGGGGAGACCGCAGAGCGGCACGGGGCGATCCTGGTCGACCTGTACGCCGACGACACGTACCTCAACCCGCTGCTCTGGAGCACCGACCGGCTGCACCTCTCCGCGGCCGGGCACCGCCGGGTGGCCGCCCAGGTGCTCACCGCGCTCGGCGTCGGCTGCGACGAGGAGTGGCTGCTGGTGCCGCCGCGCCCGGAGCCGTCGCCGTGGCTCGCCGCCCGCGCCGCCGACCTGCGCTGGGCCGGGCAGCACCTGGCCCCGTGGATCCGGCGTCGGCTCACCGGCCGCTCCTCCGGCGACCTGGTGACCGCCAAGCGCCCGCTGCTCGGCCCGGTCGACGCCGACTGACGTGCGGACGATCCACGCCGGCACGCTGCTGCGGACCGCCCCGGACGCCGAGCCGCGCCCCGGTCAGGGGGTGCTGGTCTCCGGTGACCGGGTCGAGGCCGTCGGCCCGCTCGACGAGTTGACCGAGGCGTATCCGCAGGTGCGGGTGCGGCACTGGGCCGGCACCCTCGGGCCGGCGCTGGTGCACGACGGGCCCCTGCCGGCGGCCCCGACCCCACGGGAGCGGGTGCACGCGCTGTTCCGGCTGGGCGTGGCCGCCGTGCCCGCCGCCCGGCTCACCGATCCCGACCTGCGGGCGGCGGCGCTGCGCAGCCACGTGGCCGTTCCGGCCACCCCCGCTCCCCGGGTCCTCGCCGTCGGCGTCCGCGCCGACCTGGCCGTCTTCACCCCCGACGGCACCTGCCTGGCCACCGTCGTCGCCGGCCGCCTCCTGCATCGCACCACCTGACCCGGGGCGACGGGCGTAGGTTGGGGCCCATGCCTGTGCCGAGTGATCCGAATCCCCGTTTCCAGTCGTACGCCGACCCGCAGCGGCTGGTCAGCACGGAGTGGCTGGCCGAGCACCTGGGCGACGACGGGCTCGTCGTCGTCGAGTCCGACGAGGACGTGCTGCTCTACGACACCGGGCACATCCCGGGTGCCGTCAAGGTCGACTGGCACACCGAGCTGAACGACCAGGTGACCCGGGACTACCTGGACGCGGCCGACTTCGCCGAACTGTGCGCCGCGAAGGGCATCGGCCGGGGTGACACGGTCGTCTTCTACGGCGACAACTTCAACTGGTGGGCCGCGTACGCCCTCTGGGTCTTCTCGCTCTTCGGCCACGCCGACGTCCGGCTGCTCGACGGCGGCCGGCAGAAGTGGATCGCCGAGGGGCGGGAGGTGACCCGGGAGAAGGTCACCCGGCCCCGCGCCGAGTACCCGGTGCCGGCGCGCAACGACGCGCCGATCCGGGCGTACCGGGAGCAGGTGATGGCGCACATCGCCGCCGGTCGGCCGCTGGTCGACGTCCGCTCGCCGGGCGAGTACACCGGCGAGATGCTGCACATGCCGGACTACCCGCAGGAGGGCGCGCTGCGCGGCGGGCACATCCCGGGCGCGGTGAGCAAGCCGTGGAAGTCGGCGGCGAACGAGGACGGCACCTTCAAGGCCGCCGACGAGCTGCGCGCCATCTACACCGACCAGCTCGGGTTGAGCCCGTCCGACGACGTGGTGGCGTACTGCCGGATCGGTGAGCGGTCCAGCCACACCTGGTTCGTCCTGCGGCACCTGCTCGGGTACCCGCAGGTGCGCAACTACGACGGCTCGTGGACCGAGTGGGGCAACCTGGTCCGGGCCCCCGTCGTCAAGGGCGACCAGCCCGGCGGCCTCACCGGCTGAGCCGAGTGGTTAGGAGGGGTCCCTTTCAAGCGCGTACGCGCTTGAAAGGGACCCCTCCTAACACCTGAGCCGGCCGTGCTTGACCAGCAGTCGGCCGGCGGCCAGCGTGAGCCCGGTCGTCATCAGCGCCTGCACCGGGTGGAACGGCCCGGTCACCAGGTCCGTCAGCACCCCGAGCGCCACCGCGACGAGGGCCGCCCAGGTCGACCAGACCCGGCCGAGCGGGGCGACCATCCCGGCCAACCCGAGGAGCACCCCGACCACCAGGTGCGCCCGGAGCCAACCGGAGATGTCGTGCAGCACCACCCCCTCCCGGCTGAGGCTGCCGTACTGGGTCGTGGTGAGGTCGCCGAGGCTCGCCACGATGTCGATGACGGCCGCCCCGCAGAGCAACGCGCCGGCCAGCGGCAGGGGTCGTCCCGGTCGGCCCGGCGTGCCGATGGTCACCACCGGACCGTCGCTGCGCTGCGTCACCGTCTCAGGTTAGGAGGGTTGTATCCGACATGTCCGGCGAGCAGTCCGATCCGCGCGGGGTACGGTCCGGTCTCGGCCCGCGTCCGGTCCACCACGAAGGGTCGATCGGGGACTACGCTGATCGAGTGACGGTCGAGCAGCAGACCCGGGCGGCCCCGGGGCGGAGTAGGCGACGCTCGCGACGCGACGAGATCCTCGGGATCGCGGTCGGGCTCTTCGCCTCGCGGGGTTACCACGGCGTGTCGATGGACGACATCGGTGCCGCCGCCGGGGTGACCGGCCCGGCCCTATACCACCACTTCGCCGGCAAGGAGGCGATGCTGGTCGCCGCCCTCGTGCCGGTCAGCGAGGGGCTGCTCGCCGGTGGCCGGGAGCGGGCCCTGCGGCACGCGGAGGACCCCCGGGCGGCGGTCGAGTCCCTGATCACCTTCCATGTCGAATTCGCCCTGGCCAACCCGGCCGTGATCGCCCTGCACCTGCACGAGCTGGACCGGCTGCCCGAGGAGCCCCGGCGGGAGATCCGCCGGTTGCAGCGGCTCTACGTGGAGGAGTGGGTGACGGTGCTGACCGCGCTGCACGCCGGGCTCCCCGCCGAGGAGGCCCGGGTGCTCGCACACGCCGCCTTCGGCCTGATGAACTCGACCCCGTTCCTCGGCGGTGAGGTGGACCGTCGGCGCCGCGCCGAGCTGCTGCGCGCCGCCACCCTCGCCGCCCTGCTCGCCAGCCCGCAGTCCTGACGGCTGGTGGACGACCGCCGGGTCGTGGTTCCCTGACTCCCGTCCCCACCCCTGGACGCTGGAGGAATACATGATCGAGTCGTTGCTCGTCGCCAACCGTGGCGAGATCGCTCGTCGGATCATCCGGACCGCACGACGGCTCGGGATCCGGACCATCGCGGTGCACTCCGAGGCCGACGCCGCGCTGCCGTTCGTCACCGAGGCGGACGAGGCGGTCTGCGTGGGGCCGGCGAACCCGGCCCAGAGCTACCGCAACACCGACGCGATCCTCGCCGCCGCGAAGTCCACCGGCGCGCAGGCGATCCACCCCGGGTACGGCTTCCTGTCGGAGAACGCCGACTTCGCCCGTACCGTCGAGGCGAACGGCCTGATCTGGGTCGGGCCCGGCGCGGACGCGATCACCGCGATGGGCGACAAGATCAACGCCCGGAACCTGATGGCGGCGGCCGGGGTCCCGGTCGCGGCCGGCACCACCGAGCCGGCGGCCGACCTGGACGCGGCGGTGGCGGCCGCCGCCGGGATCGGCTACCCGGTGATGGTGAAGGCCGCCGCCGGTGGCGGCGGCATGGGCATGGGCGTGGCGACCGACGAGGCCGCGCTGCGCACCGAGTACGACAAGGTGCGGGCCTTCGCCGAGCGGATGTTCGGCGACGGCTCGGTGCTGATCGAGCGGTACTTCCCCCGGGTACGCCACGTCGAGGTGCAGATCCTCGGCCTGGCCGACGGCCGGGTGGTGGCCCTCGGCGAGCGGGAGTGCTCGGTGCAGCGGCGCAACCAGAAGCTGGTCGAGGAGTCCCCCTCCCCGGCGGTCGACCCGGAGCTGCGCGAACGCCTCCTGGCGGCGGCGGTCCGGGCCGGGGAGGCGGTCGGCTACCGCAACGCCGGTACCGTCGAGTGCCTGCTCGACCCCGCCACCGGCGAGTTCTTCTTCCTGGAGATGAACACCCGGCTCCAGGTCGAGCACCCGGTGACCGAGCTGGTGTACGGCGTCGACCTGGTCGAGGAGCAGTTGCGGGTGGCCGCCGGCCTGGCCCCCACCGTCGACCCGGCCACGCTCACCCCGCGCGGGCACGCCATCGAGCTGCGGATCAACGCCGAGGACCCGAAGCGCTTCCTGCCCGGCCCCGGGACGATCGCCACCTGGAACGAGCCGGCCGGCGAGGGGGTCCGGGTCGACTCCGGGTACGTCGCGGGCAACACCGTGACCCCGTTCTACGACAGCCTGCTGGCCAAGCTGGTCGTGCACGCCGACACCCGGGACGAGGCGATCGCGCGGGCCCGCGCCGCCGTGGCAGGGTTCGAGGTCGCCGGACCGAAGTGCAACCTACCTTTCTTCGCCGAACTGCTCGACAACGACGAGTTCCGCTCCGGCGACTACGACACCGGCATCGTCGGCCGGATGCGCTGACCCGGTTCCGCCCCTGACAGGTCGACAGGCGGGGTGGCCACCACCGTCCCCGCCGGTCCGGCCGGGCCGACGGGGACGGTCAGGGGCGGGGCAACGGAAGACCCGGTCGCGGGGTGCCCGGCCCGAACCGTCGGGCGTCGGCCGAGCGCCTCGGGACCGGGGCCGGGGCCCGGTCCGGTGGTGGGACCGTCCGTGTCCAGTAGTCGGCCTCGACGGCGATCGGCGGCTGGGGTGTCGCGGTGTCCAGGCGCGCGGGATCCCGTCCCGTGTGCGGTCCGCCGGCGGGTTGGCCGGCTGGGAAGTGCCCCTCGTTGCGGGCGTCGCGTCGGCCCGCCGCCCCCCGATGTCGTGGTGGCTCCTCGGACCCGGCGTTGACCTGCCTGCCCCGTAACCGTTCGACCTCCACCCGGAGGGCCGTCACCTGCCCCTGGCTGGTCGCCAGCGCCGCCCGGCTCTCCGTGAGCTGTTGCTCCAGCCCGGCGCACCGGCGTTTCCACCAGGACAGCTCGTCGCCTTCGGATCCCTGGCCCGGACCGGCACCGGACCGGGCCGGACCGGTCGTCTGTGGGGGCCGGTTCTGCGGTGGCTGGTTCTGCGGTGGCCGTGAGCCGTCCGCGTGCCTGGGACGCCAGTCCGACGGCCAGTCACCCCGGGCCTTCCTGTGCAGCAGGGCCAGGTGCTTCAGCTTGGCTTCCCGCTGCGAGCGGTCCGGTACGGTCACCCCGGCCACGAGCTCGACGGTCTGCCACGGCGGACCCTTCGTCTCCGGCGTGAAGTGCCGGGACAGCCGCTTGCGGAAGCGCTCCCGATCCCGCTTCGGTCTCCCGGCACAGATCTCGTTGGCGACCTGACTCCAGGTGTCGACCGGGCGAATCGCCCCGCAGCCCTCCACGAGATCCCGTGCCGCCAGGGCGTACGCCGCCACCTCCAGCCCGTGCCGACTCGTGTACGCCTCGGCCAGGCTGGCCCGGTCGGCGAGTCGGTGCCGCTGATGGCTTCCGCCGGTACCAGTCGGGCGACCCTTTCGGTGAGACGGCACAGAATTTTCCACTGTCATGTCGGTCCTTCCAAGAGCACATGACGCGGAAACATTCTTACCGTCCCGGGTCAAGGGTGCACACCCCGTGGCTGCGTCGTCAGTCAATTTCTGGCCGGGTGGTTGTCCGGTCGGGACGGTCCGTCCCCGGGCCCTGCGCGCACTCGCGGTGGCCGTACGGCCCTCCCGTCGCGGCAGATCGACCGCGCGATGCTCCACTTTGGCCGGGCGGGCTCGCGCAAGCCGGCCACAACCAAGACGCGCCACGCCGACCGCCTCGTTGGGTCACGTGTGCGGCCGTCACCCGGTGCCGGAACCGGGACTCCGGGCGACCCCACGAATGGTTCGTGGAAATTCCACGGATCCCGGCCGTCGGTGAGACGGGGATAGCGAGTGACTACGAAATGAGCCACATCGAGCCGTGTGGGTCGCCCCACGGCCGACGCGGGGGCGAAAGGCTACGCGCATTCGCCGTGTGCGTCGAGGGCGCGCTGATGGTGGCGCTTGTCGTAGGCCAGGAGGACGTCGCCGCGTACGTCGGCGTCCTCCCGGCCGTACTCCGGTGCGCTGCGGAGCTCTTGGAAGGACCGTCCCAGCGCTGACTCCGGAGGCGGGCCGCCGAGGGGGTGGGTGTCCACCTGCCCCCTCGTCGCGCCGGCACCAAGGTATCGATCCGAGCCGTCAGGGCACCTGTGGGCGGAGGCGTTTCCGGCCTTCCGGCCGGTCGATCCGGCGGAGGGTCCACGAGCGTCGGCCGGACGGACGACCCCGGCGCGGCGTGGGTCGCACCGGCTGTCCGGCTGGTCGGGTTCCGCCACTGGTAGCCGGGAACGCCCGACGGTGGCGGCGGCCGGGTCGGCTCTGCTTCCCTGTAGGCAGCACCACCAGCTACGCGGCCACTCGTCGGCGGGTGGCCACCGGGTCACAGTGAGGTGACGCATGACCGAGATGCCAGATTTCGTGTCGATCCGTGAGGTCGGGCCGCGCGACGGGCTCCAGAACGAGGACCCGATCCCGACCGAGGCCAAGGTACGGCTGCTGGACACCCTCTCCGGCACCGGCGTCCGGCGGATCGAGGCGGTCTCCTTCGTGCACCCGAAGGCGATCCCGCAGATGGCCGACGCCGACGAGGTGTGGCAGCGGGCCACCCGGGTCGACGGGGTGCGCTACTCGGCGCTGGTGCCGAACACCCGGGGCGCGCAGCGCGCCCTGGCCGCCGGCTTCACCGAGATCGAGGTGGTCGTCTCGGCCAGCGACACGCACAACCGGCGCAACGTGAACCGCTCCACCGACGAGTCGCTGGACGACATCGCCGAGCTGATCGACCTGCTGCACGGCGCCAGCGCCACCGTCGAGGTGATCGTGGCGACCAGCTTCGGCTGCCCATACGAGGGGGACGTCGACCCGGCGCGGGTCGCCGGCATCGTCGACCGGGTGGTCCGCGACGGCGCGGACCGGGTCGCGTTCGGCGACACCACCGGCATGGGTACCCCACGTCGGGTCCGTGACCTGCTCACCGCGGTCCGCGACCGCAACGCGCACGTACCGGTGCTGCTGCACTTCCACAACACCCGGGGTACCGCCCTGGCGAACCTGTTGACCGCGCTGGAGTTCGGGGTGACCGAGTTCGACGCCAGCGTCGGCGGGCTCGGCGGCTGCCCGTACGCCCCCGGGGCGAGCGGCAACCTGGCCACCGAGGAGGCCGTGCACATGCTGCACGACCTGGGCATCGACACCGGCATCGACCTGGACGCCCTGATCGAGGCCGCCGAACTCGCCGAACGCCTGGTCGGCAAGCCCCTCCCCTCCGGCGTCCTCCGAGCCGGCCCCCGCACCCGCCTAACCCCCCACTAACCCCACCCCCACCCCTGCCCCTGCCCCCCACCCCACCCACCCCGGTCCCGCCCCCACCCCCCGCCCACCCCGTTGATCATGGAGTTGGCGGCACTTCCCGGCCGGAAAACGCCGCCAACTCCATGATCGACCGCCGGGGGCGGGGCGGGGTGGGGTGGGGGTGGGGTGGGGCGGGGGTCGCCGGAGGGGGTGGGGATGGGATAGCCTAACGATCGTTCAGGTCGGTGTGGCGGGGTAGGGGGTCGGCGTGACGCTCGACGGTGAGGCACTGGAGCAGCTCCGCAAGCGGGCTCGGGCCGGCGGCGCGGACAAGTACCATGCGGCGAACGCGGCCAAGGGCAAACTGTTCGCCCGGGAGCGGGTGGCGTACCTGGTCGACGAGGGTTCCTTCGTGGAGGACGGCCTCTACGCCAACGCGCTGGCCGACGGGTTGCCCGCCGACGGTGTGGTCACCGGCACCGCCACCATCGACGGTCGGCAGGTCTGCCTGATGGCCAACGACTCGACGGTCAAGGCGGGAAGCTGGGGCGCGCGGACCGTCGAGAAGATCATCCGGGTCATCGAGCGGGCGTACTCGACCGGCGTGCCGATGGTCTACCTGGTCGACTCGGCCGGGGCCCGGATCACCGACCAGGTCGACCTGTTCCCCGGTCGGCGCGGTGCCGGCAAGATCTTCTGGAACCAGGTCCGCGCCTCCGGCTCGATCCCGCAGGTCTGCGCGCTGTTCGGGCCGAGCGCCGCCGGTGGGGCGTACATTCCGGCGTTCTGCGACGTGGTGGCCATGGTGGACGGCAACGCCAGCATGTACCTCGGCTCGGACCGGATGGTCGAGATGGTCACCGGCGAGAAGACCACGCTGGAGGCGATGGGCGGGGCGAAGGTGCACTGCGCCGAGTCCGGCGTCGGGCACTTCCTCTGCAAGACCGAGGCCGAGGCGCTCGACGTGGTCCGGCGCTACCTGTCGTACCTGCCGGCGAACTGGACCCAGGCCCCGCCGGTCGCGCCGGCCGCCGAGGCGCCCGCGAAGGTCGACCTGGCCGCGCTGGTGCCGGTGAGCGAGCGGCAGGCCTTCGACATGCGGCGGTACGTCAAGGGCCTGCTCGACGAGGGCAGCTTCTTCGAGATCCAGGCGCTCTGGGCCAAGGAGCTGACCATCGGCTTCGGCCGGCTGAACGGCGAGGTCGTCGGCGTGGTCGGGAACAACTCGATGTTCAAGGGCGGGGTGCTCTTCGTCGACTCGGCCGACAAGGCCAGCCGGTTCGTGCAGCTCTGCGACGCGTTCAACGTGCCGCTGCTGTTCCTGTCCGACGTGCCCGGGTTCATGGTGGGCAGCGCGGTGGAGAAGCAGGGCATCATCCGGCACGGCGCCAAGATGATCACGGCGATCTCCGAGGCGACGGTACCCAAGATCTGCGTGGTGGTGCGCAAGGCGTACGGCGCGGGGTTGTACGCGATGGCCGGCCCCGGCTTCGAACCGGACGCGACGATCGCGCTGCCCACCGCGAAGATCGCGGTGATGGGGGCGGAGGCCGCAGTGAACGCGGTCTACGCCAACAAGATCGCGGCGATCGGCGACGAGGCCGAGCGGGCCGCCTTCGTCGCCGTGAAGCGCGAGGAGTACGAGCGGGACATCGACCTGGTCCGGCTCGCCAGTGAACTGGTCATCGACACGGTCGTCGAGCCGCACGACCTGCGCGCCGAGCTGGTCCGGCGGTTCGCCGCCGCCCGGGGCAAGGACCGGTCCTTCTCCCGTCGCCGGCACGGCGTCACCCCGGTCTGACCCCCGGCCGGGCCCACCCCGCCGCCCGGCCGCACCCGGCACCCAGCCCGCCCCCTCCCGAGGGCCGGCACCCCGGTCGCCCGCATCGGAGGGCCCGCCACCCGGCCCGACGGTCGGCACCCCGGCCGCCCGCACCCCCCGTCGGCCGCACCCGGTCGGCCCCGCCAACGAGCAGCTCGGCCCGATCCCACCGATGGTCGGGGTCGAGTGGCACGGACCACCCGTCCCGGCGTCACGAGCGCCCGGCGGCTCAGCCACACAGGAGGATCAGATGGACTTCCGGCTCACCGAGGAGCAGGAGGCGCTGCGGGACAGCGTCCGGGACTTCGCCCGCGAGGTGGTCGCCCCGGTGATCGCCGAGCACTACGAGCAGCACACCTTCCCGTACGAGGTCGTCCGGCAGATGGGGAAGATGGGGCTGTTCGGGCTGCCCTTCCCCGAGGAGCACGGCGGCATGGGCGGCGACTACTTCGCGCTCTGCCTCGCCCTGGAGGAACTGGCCCGGGTCGATTCCAGTGTGGCGATCACCCTGGAGGCGGCGGTCTCCCTCGGCGCGATGCCCATCTACCGCTTCGGCACCGACGAGCAGAAGGCGCGCTGGCTGCCGAAGCTGACCAGCGGCGAGGCGCTGGCCGCGTTCGGTCTCACCGAGCCCGGGTTCGGCTCGGACGCCGGGGGCACCCAGACCCGCGCGGTGCTGGACGAGCGGACCGGCGAGTGGGTGATCAACGGCTCGAAGGCGTTCATCACCAACTCGGGTACCGACATCACCAGTCTGGTCACCGTCACCGCGGTCACCGGCACCCGGCCGGACGGGGCCAAGGAATTGTCCACCATCATCGTCCCCTCCGGCACCCCCGGCTTCACCGTCGCGCCCGGGTACTCCAAGGTGGGCTGGAACGCCTCGGACACCCACGAGCTGACCTTCGACGACTGCCGGGTGCCGGCGGCGAACCTGCTCGGTGAGCGGGGGCGGGGCTTCGCCCAGTTCCTGCGGATCCTCGACGAGGGGCGGATCGCCATCGCCGCCCTCGCGGTCGGACTCGCCCAGGGCTGCGTCGACGAGTCGATCAAGTACGCCCGGGAGCGCCACGCCTTCGGCCAGCCGATCGGCAACTACCAGGCCATCCAGTTCAAGATCGCCGACATGGAGGCGAAGGCGCACACCGCCCGCCTGGCGTACTACGACGCGGCGGCCCGGATGCTCGCCGGTGAGCCGTTCAAGCGGCAGGCGGCCATCGCCAAGCTGCACGCCAGCACGATCGCGGTGGACAACGCCCGGGAGGCCACCCAGATCCACGGCGGGTACGGCTTCATGAACGAGTACCCGGTGGCCCGGTTCTGGCGGGACTCCAAGATCCTGGAGATCGGCGAGGGCACCTCCGAGGTCCAGCGCATGATCATCGCCCGCGACCTGGGGCTGTGAAAGGAAGGGCCCCTTATTAACGCCTTCGGTAGAGAAGGTGCCCCTTCTCACCGTCACCCTGCGCTGGACGAGGACCGGAGCGAGGGACGCCGCCGGGCATCGGCACGGCGGGACCTGAGGGGCGAGAGCCCGCCGGGGCCCGCCGGGCCGGGTCAGGCTGAGGGGCCGACGCGGCCCGGTCAGCCTGAGGGCCGACGCGGCCCCCGGTCAGGCCGAAGGGCTGCCGCAGACCCCGGCCAGGGTGAGGGGCCGGCGGCCAGCCGGTGGCGGACCCCGGCCAGGGCGGGGAGCCGGCGGGGACGGGTCAGGTGGAGGGGCTGGCGGTCAGCCAGTGGCGCAGGGCCGAGGGGTCACCGGCGGCGGCGACGAGCACCTGCCGGGCGTCCACCCGGTCGCGGGCCGGGTCGACCAGGACGCCCCGGACGGCCGGGTGCTCCAGCCGCCACCCGCGCCGCAGCAGGGCGTCCTCGACCAGGAACACCAGGGCGCCGGGCGGGTCATCGTCGTCGTACGGCTGCTCGTCCGCCAGGTCCGCCACCGGGATGTCGAAGGCGGCGGCCAGCACCTCCCGGGTCCGGGTCCGGACCACCTGGTAGACCTCCAGGTCGTCGACCGGCTCCCGACCGAGGACGGTGGCCACGTCGGCGCGGACCGAGTCGGCGTCCCGGGTCGCCCGCCGCCGCCACCAGGCGTCCGGGGCCTCGGCGAAGGTGGTCCACCGCAGGGACTCCGGGAACGGGATGCCGAGCAACCGGCGGACGAGCCGGCGCTGCTGGCGTGGGGTGAGCGGCGGGACCGGCACCGGGTCCGGGCTCGGCCGTACCGTCAGGGGCGTGGTGCCCAGTGCCCGTACCGGCCCGGCCAGGCCGGGGTGGATCGTCGCCAGCAGGTCGGCCGTCTCCTCGTCCCAGTCGGACTCGCCGAGGCCCCGGTGCACCACCCGACGCCACCCGTCGTCCAGGTCACGGACGCCCACGCCCCGCCGCCACAGGTTCCGTTCGGGCACGCCGAGCAGGTCCAGGAAGTCGTCGAGGTACGTCTGCGCCACCACGTGCGCCAGCGCGGTCGCGCGGGCGGCCGGCTCGCCGCCACCGGCCACGGTGGCCGCCGCCGCGTCCGCGTCCCGCTGCACCTGCGCGGCGAAGGCGTCCAGTTCCCGGCGGAGCCGGGTGGCCCGGCGCAGCTTCCGCCCGGTCTCGTCCGTGCTGTCGCGCACCGCGTCCGTCCAGACGGTGACCAGCGGTACGACGAGTCCCGCCCGCCGGTTTCGCAGCAGGGCGAGCCGGTGGCCCAGGACGGCCCGCAGTTCGGTCCGGCTGAGACAGGCCAGCACCGGAAGACCGATCCGCAGGCACCGCTGCCCGTGTGTCACCTCGGCCTCGATCACCGGCTCGGCGGACAACAGCACCCGGTCGGGCGGCTCGGTGCCGAGGTGCCGGGCGACCTCCGCCACCAGGGCGGACAGTTCGGGGTGGGTCTCCGGGGTGACCGGCACCCCGTCCCGGTTGCCCCACCGGACGGTCACCTGGTCGACCAGGGCCAGCACGGCGAGCCAGAGCAGGAACAGCGGGGCGAGGGCCACCGCGACCGCGCCGTACACCACCGGCCCGAGTGCCCCGCCGTGGCGCAGCACCAGCCAGCGGGCCCGCCAGACACCCAGGCCACCGGGCAGGTCGTCGTCCACCATGCCGGCATCCTGCCTGCTCCGAAAATCCTGATCAATCCGACCGGGCAGATCGTGATCAATGCGACGAGCCGGCCGGCTGTCGGGTTTCGGCAGGTCAGGGTCGGGTGCCCGACGCTGCCCTGCCCGCTGTCGACAGCGGCCCGTAGGGTCGGGGGCCATGACTCCGGGCCATGATCAAGGGGTGGGCGCGGCCGGTGGTGTCCACCTGCCGGACCTGCTGCGGCGGCACCGGCTGGCCGCCGGTCTGACCCAGGCCGAGCTGGCCACCCGGGCCGGCGTCGGCGTCCGCACGGTACGGGACCTGGAGCGGGGGCACTCGTCGCGCCCGCAGCGCACCACCGTCGAGCTGCTCGTCGGTGCGCTGGCGCTGACCGGCCCGGCCCGGACGGCCTTCATGGCCGTCGCCCGGGGAGCCGCCGCCGGGCCCGAGCGCGTCGCGCCGGCCGCCGGCTCCGACGGTCCTCCGGCGCTGCCCGCCGGGCCCGTGCTGGTCGGCCGGGACCGGGAGGTCGCCGAGCTGGTCCAGCTCCTGATCGACCCGTACGGCCCCCGGCTGGTCGGCCTGGTCGGGCTGGCCGGGGTGGGGAAGACCGCGCTGGCCCTGACGGTCGCGCACGCGGTGGCGACGCGGTACCCGGCCGGGGCCGCCGGAGTGCCGGTCGGCGCGGGCGCGGACGCCGACGACGTCCTGGCGGCCGTGGCGGCGGCGTTCGGGGCGGACCACGTCGACGACCTCGCCACCCGGCTCGCGGGCCGCCCGGCGGTGCTGCTGCTCGACGGCGCGCACGGGGCACCGGAGGGGGTGGCCGAGGCGCTGTTCCGGCTCCCGTCGCTCGTTCCGCAGATCCGGCTGCTGGTCACCGGCCGGCAACCGGTCGGGGTGCCGGGGGAACGGGTCCGGCCGGTCGCCCCGCTCGGCGTACCGCCGCCGGAGGCCGACGGGGAGGGGGCGGTGGCGCTCGCGGCGTACCCGGCGGTGGCGCTCTTCACCACCCGCCTGGCCCAGGTCCGGCGGGAGCCGCCGACCCCGGCGGAGCTGCCGGCCCTGGCCGCCCTCGCCCGGCGGCTCGGCGGCCTGCCACTGGCCATCGAGCTGATGGCCGCCCGGACCCGGATCCTCGACCTCACCGAACTGCTCGCCCGGTACGGCGACCGGGTGCTCGACCTGGCCGGGCCGGCGCAGCGGACGGGATGGCCGCCGCCGGGTCAGGCAGCCGCCGGGCGGGACGCCACCGGCCCGGCGGTGGTGACCCTGCGGGAGGCGCTGGCGGACAGCTACCGGCTGCTCACTCCGCCGGAGCGGGAGGCGCTGCGCCGGCTCGCCGCGTTCCACCACCGGTGGTCCGTGGACCTGGCCGAGGAACTGCTCGCCGACGAGGCCGACGCGGACGGCACCGTGACGGTCGATCCGGTCCCGGTGCTGGACCGGCTGCACGACCTGGGCCTGCTCGACGTCTCCGCCAGCGGCCCGTTCCGGTTCCGGCTGGTCGGCCTGGTCCGGGCGTTCGCCGCCGAGCAGGCCGACCAGGCCGGCGAGGCGCGGGCGATCCGCCGCCGGCACGCCCAGGTGGTCGCCCGCCTCGTCGGGCGTACCGCGCCCGATCTGGTCGGGCCGGGCCTCCCGGGGGCGGCCCGCCGGCTGGACGAGGTCGCCGCCGACATCGCCTCGGCGCTGGAACACGCGGCGGCCGACGAGCCGGAGACCGCGCTCCTGCTGGCGGCCGGCCTGTCCGGGTGGTGGCGGTTCCGGGGGCGGGAGGCGGCCGGGCGGCAGTGGCTGTGCCGGTTGCTGGCCGACCCCCGCACCGCCGACGTCGATCCGGTCCTGCGTGCCTGGGCGTTGCTCGGGGCGGCGGAACTGACCGCCGGTCGCCGGGCCGGCGTCGAGGAGGTGGCCCACGCCCGTACCGCCCTGGCCGCCTTCCGGGTCGCCGGGGACGTCGGCGGGGAGTTGGCGGCCCGGACGGTGCTCTGTTCGCTGCTCATCGCCACCGGCGCCCACGACGAGGCCCGGGAGCAGGCGGAGAAGGTGCTGGTCCTCGCCGCCCGGACCGGGCGGATCCGGGACATGGCGGTGGCGCAGAACAACCTCACCTGGCACGACATCCGGGTCGGTGACCTGTCCGGGGCCCGGCGCCGGTTGGCCGCCGCGGGGCGGCTCGCCGCGCAGTGCGCCGACCAGCGGCTGCGCCTGCTGACGCGGGCCAACCTGGCCGAGGTGGCCCGGCTGGAGGGCCGGTACGCCGACGCGGTGGAGCAGGGCCGGCAGGTCGCGGCGGCGCTGGCCGACCTGGGCGACCCGGGGTACCACCGGCGGGTGCTCGGCACGGTCGGCCTGGCGCTGGCGCAGGACGGCCGGGCGGCCGAGGCGACCGACGTGCTCCGCGAACTGCGTACCCGGGCCGGCCCGTCCGGGTCGCCGTCGGCCGGTCGGGCGGACCCGGTGGGGTCAACGGGCCCTCCGGAGGACGGCGTGGGCGCGTTGGTCGAGGGCACCATCGCGCTGCTGCGGGGTGACCGGGACCTGGCGGCGGAGTGGTTCGCCGTGGCCGCCGACGCAGGTGGTGACGGCCAGGACCGTCGGGACGTGGTGGAGGCGCTGGTGGGGCTGGCCGCGAGCACGACGGACGTCGGGGTGCTGGACCGGCTCGACCAGGTCTGTCAGGAGAGTGGCATCCGACTGCTGCCGCACGAGGAGGGGTTACTGTACGCGTTGACGGTGACGCGGTACGTTGGTCCTCACCGGAGTCGGGTAACCTCCTCCGGAGGGTGGCGCGAGCGATATGCCCCCTGATATGTCCTCGCCCATCGCTCGCGCCGGCATCCCCCGGTGCTCCCCCGCATGGTGAAGACTAGCCACCGCTGTAAAGCCTTTACGCCCCTTTTGTGGGCCTATTCCGTCGCTCCCCGTTAGTTCTGCCGGTCTTTCTGCCGGTGCCCGGCCCCGGCCCCGCTGTCGGGTCGGTCAGGTGGCGGAGCCCTCGTCCCGTGGTCGGGCGAGGTGGGGTGGCAGCTCGGTGCTGCCGGCGGTCGCCCCCGGGTGCACCGCGTCCCGTACCTGACGCAGGCCGTCGAGCAGGGCCGCCAGGGCCGCCGGGTCGAGCTGGCCGGTGAACCACTGCTCGATGATCCGCAGGTGGCCGGGGAGGACGTCGTCCAGCCGCTCCAGCCCGGCCTGGGTGACCACCGCGTACGAACTGCGCCGGTCGTTGGGGCAGGCGCGCCGGCAGAGCAGGGCGTCGCGCTCCATCCGGTCGACCACCCGGGTCACGCCACTGGTGGAGAGGGAGGTCTGCGCGGCAAGATCGGTCATCCGCAGTTGGTTGCCCGGCGAGCGGGCGAGGCGGGTCAGC
Source organism: Micromonospora fluostatini (assembly GCF_050410825.1). Lineage (NCBI taxonomy): Bacteria > Bacillati > Actinomycetota > Actinomycetes > Micromonosporales > Micromonosporaceae > Micromonospora > Micromonospora fluostatini. The sequence goes on along the minus strand of NZ_CP191251.1, from coordinate 5,700,465 downwards.
ACCTCGAACTCGACCGACGAGAGGCCGTGCTCCTCCAACTGGGCGGCGAACCGGGCCGACAGCCCGGCGTGCGCCTCGACGAGCAGGCCGACGGCCGTGATGCGGGGGTCGTCGAAGACGTTCTGGTTCACCGGTCCAGCATAGCAGTACTTGACACGAGGAATATTGCTGTAGCTATAGTTGCTGACGCAAACGTTGATTCGCTCGTACACCTCTCTTGGAGGGCAGTGCCATGACCGTCAACACCGACGCGGTCACCCGCGACTGGAACGGCCTCACCATCCCCACCCCCGGCACCTACCTGCTGGACGCGGCGCACAAGCGCGTCGGGTTCGTCGCCCGGCACATGATGGTCAGCAAGGTGCGCGGTGAGTTCACCGAGGCCACCGCCACGATCACCGTCGCCGAGGACCCGCTGGCCTCCTCGGTCAGCGCCACCATCCAGGCGGCCAGCCTGACCACCGCCCAGGGCGACCGGGACGCGCACCTGTGCAGCCCCGAGTTCCTCGACGTGGAGACCCACCCCACGCTGGAGTACCGCAGCACCGGCGTGAAGTCCCAGAACGGCAACGAGTTCGTGCTCTCCGGCGAGCTGACCATCCGGGGCGTCACCCGCCCGGTCGACCTGGCCGTCGAGTTCGAGGGCGTCGGCCGCAGCCCGTTCGGACAGGACATCTTCGGCTTCACCGCCAGCACCGAGATCGACCGGGAGGACTTCGGTCTGACCTGGAACGTGGCCCTGGAGGGCGGCGGCGTGCTGGTCGGCAAGAAGGTCAAGATCGAGATCGAGGGCGAGGCCATCCGGCAGGCCTGACCCGCGACCGGCACCGGGCCCGCGCGTCGTCGACGACGCGCGGGCCCGGTTGTTTTCCCAGCTCGCGCCGCTGCCATGCGGGCGGGTGACGATTCTCTCCCGATCGACGTCAGGCGGGGCGGAGCCGCCCGTCACCGGTGGCCGGGGCACGCTGCCGCTCATACGGTGGATGCTTCACAATGCGCTCTCGGGACGGTGCGTTCCGGTCGCGCCACCCGCCGGGAGGAACAGATGGGCAAGGATGTCGCGCAACGCGCCTACTCCCGGGAGGACCGGGTCCGCTACCGGCAGAAGGTCCGTCGGTGCCTGGACGTCTTCGCGTTGATGCTCGACGACTTCGGGTTCGACGCCGACCGGCCGATGACCGGCCTGGAGATCGAACTCAACCTGGCGGACCCGGCCGCCGAGCCCGCGATGCGCAACGACGAGATCCTGGCCGAGATCGCCGACCCGCTGTTCCAGACCGAGCTGGGCCAGTTCAACCTGGAGCTGAACGCGCTGCCCCGGCTGATCGAGGGCACCGGCTTCACCGACTACGAGAAGGACCTGCGCAGCAGCCTCAGCCGGGCCGACGAGCGGGCGGCGAAGTCGGACGCGCGGATCCTCCTGGTCGGTATCCTGCCCACCCTCACCGAGCGGCACCTGGTGGCCGACAACCTCTCCACCGCCGAGCGGTACCGGGTGCTCAACGACCAGATCGTGGGGGCCCGGGGCGAGGACATCGAGCTGGACATCCGGGGCGTGGAACGGCTCCAGACGCACACCGACTCGATCGCCCCGGAATCGGCCTGCACCAGCCTCCAGGTCCACCTCCAGGTCGCGCCGGACAGCTTCCCCGACTACTGGAACGCCTCCCAGGCCATCGCCGGCGTCCAGGTCGCGGTCGGGGCCAACTCGCCCTACCTGTACGGCCGGCAGCTCTGGGCGGAGACCCGGATCGCCCTCTTCCAGCAGGCCACCGACACCCGGCCCGACGAGCTGAAGGCCCAGGGGGTACGGCCCCGGGTGTGGTTCGGCGAGCAGTGGATCACCTCGATCTTCGACCTCTTCGAGGAGAACGTCCGGTACTTCCCGCCGTTGCTGCCCATCGTCGAGGACGAGGACCCGGTCGAGGTGCTGCACGCCGGTGGCGTACCCGAGCTGGCCGAACTCCGGCTGCACAACGGCACCGTCTACCGCTGGAACCGGCCGGTCTACGACATCATGGACGGCCGCCCGCACCTGCGGGTGGAGAACCGGGTGCTGCCGGCCGGGCCGACCGTGGTGGACATGCTCGCCAACGCCGCCTTCTACTTCGGGCTGGCCCGGGGGCTGGCCGAGGCGGACCGGCCGATCTGGAGCCAGCTCCCGTTCAGCTCCGCCGAGGAGAACTTCCACGCCGCAGCCCGGCGCGGCATCGGGGCGACCCTGCACTGGCCCCGGCTCGGCGAGGTGCCGGTCACCACCCTCGTGCTCGACGTGCTGCTGCCGCAGGCCGCCGCGGGGCTGGACCGGTTCGGCGTCGCCCCGGCCGAGCGGGACCGGTTGCTCGGCATCATCGAGCAGCGCTGCCGGACGGGACGCAACGGCGCGGTCTGGCAGACCGAGACGGTGCTGTCCGCCGAGCGGAACCGGGGCCTGGACCGGGACGCCGCCCTGCACCACATGGTGCAGCGGTACGCGGAGCTGCAGGGCGGCAACGAGCCCGTGCACACCTGGCCGGTGGACTGACCGTCCCGCCGTGGGGCCGCCGCGCGGGCGGCCCCACCACCGGTCGCTGGGGTCCGGTGCCCGGTCCAGGGGGCCGGTGGCGGGCCCGCTCTGGTGCTGGGGGCCGGCCGGTGGTCGGCCCGCCGAGCAGGGGGTCGGCTCAGCGGGTTCGGCGGCCGGCGCGGGGTGTGCGGGGCTTGGGCGCCGCTGCGTCGGCGGGGCCGGTGGGTGCCTCGGCGGTCGGCTCCGGGGTGACCGTCGATCCGTCCGGTGGCGCGGCGTCCGGCTGACCGCCCGACCCGGCCGCCGAGGCGTCACCGGCCCCGGTGGCCCGGCCGCCCGTCGCCGGGTCGCTCGCGGTCCGGCCCGGCGTCGACGCGGTACGGGTGCGCGGTCTCGGGGCGGCCGGGCGGGTGGCCGGGCGGCCGGCGGGGCCGACCGGTTCGGCGGGGCTGACCGGTTCGGCGGGGCTGACCGGTTCGGCGGGGCTGACCGGATCGGCCGGGCTGACCGGATCGGGGCCCTCCAGGGCGGACCCGCGTGACACCGGGCCGGTCCCGTGCGCAGCCGGGGCGGGTTCATCCGGTGCCGGGGCGGTCGGGGCGGTGTCGGGGCGCGGCGGGTCGGTGGGACCGGCGGTCAGGCGCGGTGCGGGTGCCGTCGAGGGTACGGCGGCGGGCAGCGGATCGGGGGCGAAGGCGGCCGGGGAGGGGCGTGCCGACCCGGTGCGCTGTGCGCGGGCCCGTCGTCCGGCGGCGCGGGTGGCGGACCGTTGGCCCAGGGCGGCCACCAGTGCCGACGCGCCCGCCCCGACGATGACCGCGTACGGGGCGACGAGGTGGGCCGACACCTGCTCGGCGCCGAGCGTTCCCAGCCGGGGTACGACCAGGAAGTACGCCACCGCGACCAGCAGCGGCCCGGCCGCCCCGGAGACCGCCGCGCCGACCCGGCGCAGGGGGTCGCGGGCGTACCGCCGAGCGGCGGACACCCCGATGACCAGGGCGGAGCCCAGCGCCAGCGCGGCACCGGGCCAGTAGAAGTAGTCCCGCAGCCAGAAACCGGCGTTGTCCGCACTGAGCTGCCAGATGCCGAGTTGGGCGGTGCTCAGTCCACGCCCGGCGAGCACCCCGTCCACCACCGCCGCCACGGCGAGCAGCCACAGCCAGGCCACGGTGGCGACCAGGTTGGCCCGGGCGGCGGGAGAGTGCAGCGCCCAGAGTGCGACCAGGAACCCGAGCAGCACCCCGGCGCCCGCGTACCCGGCGGCGACGGCCTGCGGGGCGCTGGTCCCCGGCAGTTCCGCCACCCGGGCCGGTACGGCCACCAGCAGGACGGTGGTCAGGGCGCCGATCGCGGCGGCGACGGCCAGCGTGAGGCGGCCCAGGGTGCCGCCCCGGGCCGGGTCCTGACCGGGCTCGCCGAGGACCGGTGGCGTGTCCCGACCGGTCGGGGCGGTGCCGGCCCGCTCGGTGGCCGGGGCGGTGCCCGTCGCGTCGGCGGCCGGGTCGGCGGTGTGCGCCGCTCCGGTGGCCGGTGCCGTGCCCGACCCGGTGGCCCCGACCGGGCTCCCGTCGCCGCCAGCGGGGACGGCCTGCCCGCCGCCAGCGGGGACGGCCCGTTCGATGGTGGTGGGAACGGCCTGCCCGCCAGCAGCGGGGACGGCCCGTCCGGTGGCGGTGGGGCTGGTCCGGTCGGCGTCGGGCGGCGGGGTCGGGTCGGTGGCCGGCTCCGGGCGGTCGGTGGCGGGCCCGGCGGGTCGCTCCCGCAGTCGTTGGGCGCCGATCGCGCCGACGACGGTCGAGGTGGCGGCGATCCAGGTGGCCCAGGCCAGGCTGGCCACCCAGGCCGCCTCCTCCGGCGCGGTGCCGGCCGGCGCCCAGGTGATGATGCCCAGCCCGTAGCCGAAGCCCAGTTGAGCCGCGCCCGCCCCGGCGGCGACGCCGGTCGCGGTGGCGATGGATCCTCCCCAGCCCCTGGCCATGCCGGGGAGCGTAACCGCCCCGGGCGACCGCGGCGAGTCGTGGCGGAGCGCTGATCACGGGTCGGGTTCGGGTCGTGACGCGCGGTGGTGTGCGCTGATCCGGGCCGGGGGCCGTCCTGCCGGTTAGCGTGGGGCCACGAGGGCCAGGGTGCCCGCACGGAGGGAACGTGCGATGAGCGACGACCGCCAGGAGCCACCCACCGGAGAAGACGACGACCGTACCCGGCAGTTTCCGCCTGAGCGCAGCACCCCGGCGGCCTGGTCGGGCCGGGCCGGCGTGCCACCGCCCCGACCGCCGGGCTACCCGGAGCCGGAGGCCGAGTGGTACGGCGACGAGCCCACCGGCCGCCGCTGGTGGACCCCGATCCTGCTCGGCCTGGTCGCGTTGGCGCTGCTCGGGCTGGTGGGCACCGGGTTGTGGCTCGCCAGTCAGCCGACGGGGGACACCGAACCGGAGTCGTCGCCGACGGCCGCTCCCAGCCTCGCGCCGACGACGGGCACGCGGACCTCGGCGACTCCCGGCAGCACCCCCGCGACCACCCCGCCGACGACCACCCCGGCCACCACCGCGCCCACCACCGGCTCGGCCACGGTGCCGGTGCCGCCGCTGGTGGGGCTCGCCCAGGGCACGGCGGAGACGATCCTGGACCGGCTGGGGGTGCGGTACCGGCTGACGTACCGGAGCGCCCCGGCCCGGCCGGGCACGGTGATCGAGACGGACCCGGCGGCCGGTACCCCGGTACCGGTGGGGCAGGAGGTGACCCTGGTGATCTCCGAGGGGCCGGCCTCGGCGCCGACGACCGCGCCGACCAGCGGTCCGCCGGCCACCGTCACACCGTGACCTGACCGGCTCTCACCACATCCGGCGTCTGGCCCCGAGCAACCCGATGCCGGTCAGGGAGATCACCAGACCGCCGACGCCGGACCAGAACAGGGACCGCCCGTCGTCCGCCCGACCGCCCGGCTCGGGGCGGGCCGCCCCGACGGCGGTACCGCCGCCGGTGCCGGACCGGGTCCCGGGGGCGGGTGCCCGGTCGGCGGGTGCTCCGGCGACCGGCTGCTCCGGCGGGCCGAGCGGGGCGCCGCCCCGGGCCGGACCGTCCGGGCTCGTCGCCCACGGATCGGGGTACCGGTCGACGGTCGCCCCGGGCTCCTCGACGACGGGGATCTCCGGGGCGGGTACCGGGGTCTCCAGGCGGGTCGCCGAGAGAGCGGGGTCCCGCGCCTCGACCGCCAGGGTGGTCGCGGCGCCGAGGACCGCCAGCAGCCCGAGGGCGTAGCCGATCCGGAGCCGGTGTCGTGGCGTGGCGGGCAGACTGAGCATGGCCATCCCAGGTTCGGGGTCTGAGGCCGCGCGGGGTGGAGCGTGCCGGGGTGGGCGTACCGAGTCTATGGCGGTGGGCCCACCCCGGGGGCGGGAACTACGAGGTCAGGCCCACTCGCACGGGGGTCCGCGCGATCGGCCGGCGGGCCCGTACGGTGTGCTGACGCGGCTCCGGCGCGGCCCGGAGCTGGCGCAGTCCCACCGCCTGGACGTAGATCTGCCGGCGGCTGACCGCGTCCCCGGTCGCGTCCAGCTCGTACCCGTCGAGCCAGAGCCAGCCGTCGTACGTCGGCCAGTCGTGTACCCGGATCACCCGGAACATGATGGGGCGGCGGAGGAACTGGACACTCGCCGCGCGAGTCACGTGCAGAACGTCACCAGAGCGGGGAAGCACATGGGCTCCTGGAGAAGTGATCCGCCGACGGGCACGCCGGCGGGAAGCTGGACAGGGAAGGTCACAGCACGGCAAAGGCTCGTGCCTCTTCGGCCGGCTGTGTGGGCAGATCGTGGTGGTCGGGCGGGCTCGCTGGTGGCGTGCCGACACCCGACCATCACTCGACCGCACCCGGCTACCGCTCCCGCCGCCGTAGCCTTCAGGCCTACGGTCGCGGGGTCATTCCCGGGGCGAGTCCGTCATCTGTTGCCGCAGCTCAGGGCCGCTCACATCGCCCTGGTGCGGGGCGTTCGGAGCGAACCGGTCCGGTGGTCGACCGGGACGGTCAGTAACCCGAGCCACACGGACAGACTGCATGAGTGACGCGATTCATGCAAGTTGCACGTCGACTTTTGCCGATGCGTGAACGCCCAACGAATTTGCGGACGTGAACACACCACACGAGCCCGCTTGAAGCTCTCGATCCATGACGGCACACTGGACGCCCGTTTCGCCGTCGCGGCCGGCCGACGAACGGCACCACCCCCATGCCGCGAACGATCGCCCGCCGTTCGACCCTGCGCGCCCGCGGCGGGCGTCGACGTAGGCGCGATCTACCGGAGGTAGCGCGGGTGAGCGCGAGTGTCCCGGGTTTCGGACCAGTAGACCCCGGGGTGGGCCGTGAGTGAACGGCGCAGCCCCACGATCCGACGCCGCCGGCTCGGCGCGGAACTCCGCCGCCGGCGGGAGCAGGCGGGCATCACCATAGAGGTGGTCGCCGAGCAACTGGAGTGCTCGGCCTCGAAGGTCTCCCGGATCGAGACCGGCCACACCACCGCCACCCCGCGGGACGTGCGGGACATGCTCAGGATCTACGGCGTGGACGGCGCGGAGAGCGACGAGTTGGTGCAGTTCGCGCGGGAGGCGCGGCAGAAGGGCTGGTGGCATCCGTACAACAACGTCCTGGCCGGCGCGTACGTCGGGCTGGAGGACGCCGCCCGGGTGATCAAGACGTACGAGCAGCAGGTGGTCTCGGGCCTGTTGCAGACCGAGGAGTACGCCGACGCGATGATCCGGCTCGCCCGGCCGGACCTGCCCGCCGAGGAGGTACGCCAACGGGTGCGTGTCCGAATGGGACGTCAGTCGTTGTTGACCCAGGACGACCCGGTCAATCTGTGGGCGGTGCTCGATGAGGCGGTGGTGAGCCGGCCGGTGGGCGGCGACGCGGTGATGCGTGGTCAGCTCAGGCGGCTGGTGGAGGCGGCGCAATTGCCGAACGTGACACTCCAGTTATTGCCGTTCGCGGCGGGCGCGCACGCCGGCATGGACGGCACGTTCACCATCCTCGGTTTCCCCGAGCCCGGTGACCCGGATGTCGTGTACGCGGAGAACGCCACGGGTGGGCTCTTCCTGGAGAAGAGCGACGAACTGCAGAAGTACAACTTCATCTTCGACCACGTTCGAGCAGCGGCCATCGGACCGGAGGAGTCCATTGCACACATCGCGACACTGGCAGAGGAGCCGTTGTGGAAGTGGCGAAGGGGTTCCCCGCGGACCTGACGCAGGCGTTCTGGTTCAAGAGCTCGAAGAGCGGGCCGAACTGTGACAACTGCGTGGAGGTGGCGTACGCGAGCAGCGCCGTCGGGGTCCGGGACTCGAAGGACCGGTCCGGGCCGGCGTTGATGTTCGCTCCGGGTGACTGGCACGCCTTCGTCGCCGGTGCCAGGAAGGGTGTGTTCGGCCGGGACTGACGAACCGGCGGAGACCGAGGGGCGCGGAACCGTTCCGGCAGCGTGGCCGGGCCGGGGCCGCGTCCCTCGGCGTGCTCGGCGGCCGTCGGCGGCGACGGCGTGGCCGAGGCCGTCGCCACTTCCGGTCCGTCTCGTTGTACCCCTCGTTACGGCGCTGGTCGACAGCCCGCCACAGCAATCCGGAACCGAGCGAGGCAGGCGAGACGGATGACGACGATCGGGTCAGACAACCACACCAACGGTCCGGGCAAGCCGGAACGGTTCGGTGGCAAGTACCGTGGCGCCCGCCGGGACACCGTCCTGACGGAGGTGGTCTCCACCGACGGCGACCTCGACGGGCGCACCGGGATGCCGTCCGCGCCGGAGCAGGTGCCGTCGCCACTGTCCCTGCCGTCGCTGGACCCGAACCCGCTCACCGAGCCCTCGTTCCCGCCGTCCCGGTGGGCCGGGGAGTCGAGCGAGTCGCTGGTGGACCACCCGCTCCTGCGCGGTCTGCTGCTGGAGTTGCCGCCCAAGGGCAGCGTGCCGCCCCCGGGCTGGCTGGACCGCTGGTTCGAGGCGACCCGGGCGATCCTGGAACTGCTATACGTGCAGGGCTCCGGCGGTCGTACGCGGTAGGTCGCCGGTCGGCTCCCGCAGCGCGGCGGCCGGCTCCGACAGCGCCCGCTCGGCGAGCCGGTTGTGCCGCAGCGCGTGCCGGACCGCGACGGCGGTCATGGCGAGCACCGCGACGGTGACCGCCGGGCCGGTGATCCCCGGGCCGTCGAGCACGCCGAAACCGTTGGCCGAGAGCACCCCCACCACCGTGGCCACGCCGGTGACCTGGAGCGGCAGCCCGATCAGCGGGTGCGCGGCGGCGGCCCGGAGGCCGTGCGGCGCGGGCGTCCGCGGGGCCGAGGCGAAGGCCCCCGCACCGGCGGAGAGCCGGCGCAGCCGACGGAGGGTGCAGACCGCGACCAGCAGCGCCGGCCCGGTGGCGAGGGCGAGGCCCGCCGCGGCCCGGTCGGCCGGGGCCGCCCCGGGGCTCTGCAACCCGGCCATCAGCACCGCCCCGGTCAACCCGAGGCCGGTCAGGGTGAGGCCGAACAGCCAGTGCACCCGCCGCCGGAGGGTACGGGCCCGGTGAAGCCGGGGCATCCCCTCCGCGACGATCCCGGCGGCGAGCCAGACGGCGGCGACCGTCAGCAGAACGGTGAGATGGCTGTCCATGTCTCTACCCTTGCCCATTCGCGGGCCGACCGAATCCGGGACGCCACCCCGCCTCTCCCGTACCGCACCCCGTAGGGGTCATCGTGCCGGCGTGATGGAAGGTTCGACATGTTTAAATCTCTTGTGATCTCCCCTAGCCTCAGCGTGATCGGCCGACGTCGTTCCGTAGTCACTGGTTCGGTTCGACCGTGGCCGGTCGGAGGGAGGTAGGGAAATGGGTATCCCACACAGGTCCGTCCTCGTCGGAGTCGCCGCGCTCGCCATGCTCGCGGCCGCTACCCCCGCCATGGCAGCCGAGCCGGTCGGCCCGATCCGGGCCGCCGGCGGGGCCACCGCCGTGGCGGACAGCTACATCGTCGTGTTCAAGGACACCGCCGTCGAGCGCGGCAAGGTCCGGGACACCGCCGGCCGGCTGGCCGGCCGGCACGGCGGGGCGGTGGCCCGCACCTACTCGGCCGCCCTGCGCGGCTTCGAGGTCACGGTCGACGCGAAGGCCGCCGCGCGGATCGCGGCGGACCCGGCCGTCGCGTACGTCGAGCAGAACCACACCGTCTCCATCGCCGGGACGCAACCCAACCCGCCCTCCTGGGGCCTGGACCGCGTCGACCAGCGGGCACTGCCGCTGGACAGCTCCTACACCTACCCGAACACCGCCGGGAACGTGCACGCGTACATCATCGACACCGGGATCCGGTTCAGCCACAGCGACTTCGGTGGCCGGGCCGTCTCCGGGTTCGACGCGGTGGACGGCGGCGCGGCGGACGACTGCAACGGCCACGGTACGCACGTGGCGGGCACCGTCGGCGGCGGCGCGTACGGCGTGGCCAAGGGCGTCACCCTGGTCGGCGTCCGGGTGCTGAACTGCGCCGGCAGCGGCACCAACGCCGGGGTGATCGGCGGGGTGGACTGGGTCACCGCGAACGCGGTCAAGCCGGCCGTGGCGAACATGAGCCTCGGCGGTGGGGCGAACGCCTCTCTCGACACCGCCGTCCGGAACTCGATCAACTCCGGGGTGACGTACGGCCTGGCCGCCGGCAACGACAGCGGCGCCAACGCCTGCAACGTCTCGCCGGCGCGCACCACCGAGGGGATCACGGTCGGCTCGACCACCAACACCGACAGCCGGTCGTCGTTCTCCAACATCGGCACCTGCGTGGACATCTTCGCGCCCGGCTCGGCGATCACGTCCGCCTGGCACACCAACGACACGGCGACCAACACCATCAACGGCACCTCGATGGCGACCCCGCACGTGGTCGGCGCGGCGGCCCTGGTGGCCAGCGTCAACCCGTCCTGGACGCCGCAGCAGGTCCGCGACTACCTGGTGAACAACGCCACCGACGGGGTGATCCCCAACCCGGGCACCGGCTCGCCCAACAAGCTGCTCTACGTGGTCAACGGGGACACCCCGCCGCCGACCGACGACTTCTCGGTGGCGGTGTCGCCGACCAGCGGCTCGACCGCGCCGGGCGGCTCGGTCACCGCGACGGTGGCCACCGCCACCACCAACGGCTCCGCCCAGACGGTCGCCCTCTCGGCCAGCGGGCTGCCCAGCGGGGCGACCGCCACGTTCAGCCCGGCGAGCGTCACCTCGGGCGGGTCGTCGACGCTGACCGTGGCCACCGCCGCCGGCACCCCCGCCGGGACGTACCCGGTGACCGTGACCGGCACCGCCGCGTCGGGTACCCGGACGGCGACGTACCGCCTGACGGTGACCGGCCCCGGCGGTGGCTGCTCCGGCAGCAACGGCACCGACGTGGCGATCCCGGACGCCGCCCTGGCCGGGGCGACCAGCCCGATCGTGATCGCCGGCTGTGGCCGGGCCGCGTCGGCGTCCGCCTCGGTCGCCGTGCAGATCGTCCACACCTACCGGGGTGACCTGGTCATCGACCTGCTCGCCCCGGACGGCTCGGCGTACCGGCTGAAGAACAGCAGCATCCTCGACGGTGCGGACAACGTGAACGCGACGTACACCGTGAACCTGTCGTCGGAGGCGGCGGACGGCACCTGGCAGCTTCGGGTGCGCGACGTCTTCTCCGGTGACACCGGCCACCTCGACACCTGGAGCCTGACCCTCTGATCGACCGCGTCCCGCCCGGCCCCGTCCACGGGGCCGGGTCGGGCCGCCGAGCGCGTTCCGTCCCGGTTGTCGTGGCCCGGTCGAGAGGGTGGCCACGACAACCCGGAGGGGACGCGCTCGTGCGTCGGCCCCCGGGTCGGGCTCAGCCGCTGCCGGCCCCCCGGGTCGGGCTCAGACGGCGAAGGTACGGGGGCGTTCGGTGGCCGGGGCCGGGGCCGGGGCCTTCCACAGCCCGGTCTTCTGCGCCGCCAGCCGGCCCAGGTACGCCGGGTTGAGGATCACGTACCGACGCCAGAGCCGCTTCGGCTCCAGCCCCAGCCGCCAGAACCACTCCAGCCCCACCTTCTGCATCCACGGCGGGGGGTTCTTCAGCAGTCCGGCGTGGTAGTCGAAGGCCGCCCCGACCGCCATCATCGGCATGTCCAGCAGCGGACGCATCGCGTACGTGAAGACCTCCTGGCGGGGGCAGCCGAGCCCGACCAGCACCAGCCGGGCCCCGCTGGCCCGGATCCGGTTGGCGATCTCGACGTCCTCGCCCGGCTGCACCTGGCGGAACTTCGACGGCTCCACCCCGGCGATCTTGAGAGCCGGGAACTTCCGGCCCAGCTCCGGGATCAGCCGGGACAGCGTCGCCTCCGTGGAGCCGTAGAGGTAGACCGGCAGCCCCTCCTCGGCGAAGCGGCGCAGCACGTGCAGGGTGAGCAGCGGGCCGTAGACCCGGTCCGACAGGTTGGCCCGGTGCAGCAGGTTGAGCGCCCAGCGCACCGGCTGCCCGTCCGGGGTGACCACGTCGAAGGAGTTCAGCCGGGCGTTGTGCGCCGGGTCGAGCACCCCGGTCATCACCCCGTGCACGGCCAGCGCGGTCAGCGCCAGCGGTCGCCGCTCCCACGCGGCGGCCACCACCTGCTCGGTGGCCGAGGCGTAGTCGGTGGCGTCGACCAGGACGCCGAGGACGTTCCTTTTGCCCTGCGCCGTCACCGCCGCACCTCCCGCACGCCCGTCGCCGGGCGGTCGTCGCCGGTGTGCCCGCTCATCCGGCCGACACCCACTTGTCGATGTTGGCCTCGTGGATCTCCCGCATGATCATGGGTACGTCGTACACCTGCTTCCAGTCGGGGTAGTCGGCCTGGAAGGCCTCGTTCGAGCCGATCCACCACTTGTGGTCGCCGATCCGGTTGGCCTCGACGTACTCGGTCACCATCTCCTGGCCGGTGATCTGCTCGGCCAGCGCGAACGCCTCCCGGTTGGAGACGTTGGAGTGCCGGCCGCCGCCGAGGTTGTAGACCGCCGCCGAGCGGGGGTTGCGGAAGAACGCCTCGAACGCCGAGACCACGTCCGAGCTGTGGATCGCGTCGCGCACCTGCTTGCCCTGGTATCCGAAGATCTTGTACGTCCGGCGTTCCATGTTCGCCCGCATCACGTACCCGAGGAAGCCGTGCAGCTCGGTCGCCGAGTGCGCCGGGCCGGTCAGCGTGCCGCCCCGGAAGCAGGCGGTCCGCATGTCGAAGTAGCGGCCGTACTCCTGCACCATCACGTCGGCGGCGACCTTCGAGGCGCCGAAGATCGAGTGGAGGCAGGCGTCGATCGACATGTCCTCCCGGATGCCCTGCTCGTACGGGTGCCCCGGCTCGATCTCCCAGCGGGTCGCCAACTCCACCAACGGCAGGCTGTTGGGGCGGTCGCCGTAGACCTTGTTGGTGGAGCAGTGGATCACCGGTGCCTCGATGCAGTGCTCGCGCACGTTCTGCAACACGTTGAGGGTGCCGGCGGCGTTGACGTCGAAGTCGGTGAACGGGTCCCGGACGGCCCAGTCGTGGGAGGGCTGCGCGGCGGTGTGGATCACCACGGCGATGTCCCGGCCGTAGCGGGCGAAGAGCCGGCCCAGCGCGTCCCGGTCCCGGATGTCGATGCTGTGGTGCGCGTACGCGTCGCCCAGGTCGTCGGCGAGCCGGCGGACGTTCCACGCGGTCGACGCCTCGGCGCCGAAGAACTCCTGCCGCATGTCGTTGTCGATCCCGACGACGTCGAGCCCGAGACCGGCGAAGTGCCGTACCGCCTCCGATCCGATCAGACCGCCTGATCCGGTCACCAACGCGACAGTCACACGCCACTCCTGGTCCATGGGAGGCAGAAAAACCATCGGAGCATAGCGTGACGCCCGGCACGCCCTGACATGAAGCGAGGGCCCCGCATCGTGCGAGGCCCTCGTCTGGTGGTGGGGAAGGGGGGAGTTGAACCCCCACACCCTTTCGGGTACACGGACCTGAACCGTGCGCGTCTGCCATTCCGCCACTTCCCCGTGGCTTGCCGGGATCACTGTAGCGGCCCCGATCCCGCTGTCTCCAGCGGGCCCGGCACATACTACGCTGAGCCTGACCATTGCCGCGATCGGATACCGTCCCAGGCTCGGACACCGTTCCAGTGATCGGTTAACGTGCCTGTTGATCGGTTACCGTTCGTGGCGGACGAAAGAGTAGCACGACAGCAGCGGCCCGTCCGAGCGGGCCGACGACAGGCGGTCGAGCGGCGTGTGAGCTGCACGCGCGCCGGCCGGATACCATCATGTCCTCGGGACCCGAGGAGGAGCCGGTGAGCGTGCTGCAACGCTTCGAGAAGCGACTGGAAGGCCTGGTTGAAGGGGCCTTCGCCAAGGTCTTCAAAGGGGTGGTCCACCCCGTGGAGATCCTCAACGCCATGCAGCGGGAGGCCGAGGCGCACAAGGCGATCCTGGCCGGTGGGCGCACGTTGGTGCCCAACCGCTACGTGATCGATCTCTCGCCGTACGACCACAGTCGGCTGGCGCCGTACGCCGCCGCGCTGGCCCAGGAGCTGGCCCAGTCGCAGGCGGAGTTCATCGGCGAGCAGGCCTGGACGGTCTACGGCGACGTGATCGTCGAGATCGAGCGTGGTGAGGGCCTCGACACCGGCATGTTCCGGGTCACCGCCGAGGTCTACACCGGTGGCGACGTCGCCCCGGTCTCCGCGCCCGGCTACGACCAGGGCGGCTACGACCAGGGCCCGCCCGGGTACCCCTCCTACGACCAGGGCGGCGGCTACGGCCCTCCGCCCGGCCACGGCGGTGGGCGCAACGTCCGGCTGGTCTCCGGCGACGGGCGGACGTACCCCCTCCAGATGGGTTCGACCGTGATCGGCCGTGGCGACCAGGCCAACCTGCGCCTGCCCGACGTCGGCATCTCCCGCCGGCACGCCCGGCTGGACTTCGACGGTGGTCAGGTCGTGCTGACCGACCTGGGGTCGACCAACGGCACCATGGTCAACGGCCAGCGGGTCTCCGCCGTCGCGCTCAACCCCGGTGACATGATCCAGCTCGGCACCACCACCCTGACCTTCCGCGTGGACGGCTGACCCGCCTTGCCGGAACTCGTCATCACCGTCGCCCGGTTCGGGTTCCTGATCCTGTTGTGGATCTTCGTCTTCACGGTGGTCGGCGTGATCCGCCGGGACCTCTTCGCGGGGGCCCGGTCCGGTCGGCTGGTGGCCGCCCCACGCGCGGTGGGCGCCCCGGCCGGGCAGCAGCCGGCGAAACCGGCGAAGGTCAAGCGGGGGCGGGCCGCGCACCAGCTGGTGGTCACCGCCGGTCAGCTCGCCGGCACCCGGATCACCCTCGGCGAAGCGCAGATCACCATCGGGCGGGCCGAGGACTCCACCCTGGTCATCACCGACGACTACGCCTCGGCACGGCACGCCCGGTTGGTGCCGCGTGACGGGCAGTGGTTCGTCGAGGACCTCGGTTCGACTAACGGCACGTACCTCGATCGCGCTAAGGTCACCGGACCAACCCCCGTCCCCCTCGGCGTGCCGATCCGGATCGGCCGCACTTCCCTCGAATTACGGCCATGACTCTGACCCTGCGCTATGCGGCCCACAGCGACCGCGGTCTGATCCGAGACGGCAACCAAGACTCCGTCTACGCCGGGCCGCGGCTTCTCGCCGTTGCCGACGGTATGGGCGGCATGGCCGCCGGTGACGTCGCCAGCAACATCGTGATCGGTGCCCTGGCGCCGCTCGACGAGGACGTCCCTGGTGACGCGCTCGTCGACGCGTTGCGCTCAGCCGTCGGCACCGCCAACCAACAACTCCGCGACACCGTGGACGCCAACCCCCAACTGGAGGGGATGGGCACCACCCTCACCGCGACACTCTTCTCCGGCAGCAAGATCGGTATGGTCCACATCGGGGACTCCCGGGCCTACCTGCTGCGCAACGGTGAGTTCGCGCAGATCACCAAGGACGACACGTACGTCCAGATGCTCGTCGACGAGGGCCGGATCAGCGCCGAGGAGGCGAGCAGCCACCCGCAGCGGTCGTTGCTCACCCGGGCGCTGGACGGCCGCGACATCGACCCCGAGTACAGCGTCCGCCAGGTGCTCCCCGGCGACCGGTACCTGATCTGCAGCGACGGGCTCTCCGGGGTGGTCAGTGCCGAGACCATCGCGGACACCATGCGGGAGTACACCGACCCGCAGCAGTGCGTCGAGCGTCTGGTGCAGCTCGCCCTGCGCGGCGGTGGCCCGGACAACATCACCGTGATCATCGCGGACGCCACCGACCGGGACATCGTGGAGTCGTCCCCGATCGTCGGGGGCGCCGCCGCCCGGGACCGGGGCATGGCGACCTCCGCCGACGTCTCCACCCCGGCGGCCCGCGCCTCGGCCCTCTCCGCGCCCCGCCCGCCGGCTCCCGAGGAGCCGCCCGCCGGCCGCGACGACGAGCCGGACCAGCCGAGGCGTCGTCCGGTCCGGACCGCCGCCATGCTGGTGGGGCTGCTGGTCATCATCGGCGGTGGCCTCTTCGCCGGGTGGAGCTACACCCAGCGGCAGTACTACGTCGGCGCCACCGACGCCGGGCAGCTCGCCGTCTTCCGGGGGGTGCCCGGCCAGGTCGCCGGGATGGACCTCTCCACCCTGCACTCCACCAGCCCGGTGCTGCTGGACGACCTCACCCTGGCCGCCCAGGAGCAGGTCAAGCAGGGCATCCAGGCGCGCAGCGAGACCGACGCGGCACGTCGGCTGGCCGACCTGACCAGCGACGACCCGACCAACCCGAACCTGAAGCCGCTCTGCCCGCCGAGCCCGTCGCCGAGCGCGCCGGAGTCGCCGGAGGCGTCGGCCCCGCCGAGCCCCCGGGCCAGCGCGGCGGCCAGCGCCGAGGGGCGCAGCCCCCGGCCGGAGGCGTCCGCCACGCCCACCCCGACCACCACGCCCGACGTGCTCCCCACCGACACGGTTCCGCCGGTGTTCGACCCGGCGGGCTGCCGGTCGGCCGAGTGAGCGCCGGCTCGAACCCGAGGGACGACGCGTGACCGCAGCGGCCACCCCGGCTATCTCGCCCCCCACGGGCGAGCAGTCCGGCGTGCGCCTGGCCCGGTCCCGGCGCAACTCCGAGCTGTCGCTGCTGCTGCTGGCCATGGTGCTGGTCGCCGCGTACCAGGCGACCATCGAGGCGACCCTGCTCGACACGGTCACCTCGGACTTCTGGGTGCCGGCCGCCGCGCTGACCGCCGTCTTCCTCGGCGTGCACGTGGTGGTCCGGTTCCTCGCCCCGTTCGCCGATCCGGCCCTGCTGCCGGCGGTGGCCCTGCTCAACGGGATCGGGGTGGGCTTCCTGCGCCGCCTCGACCTCGACGACGCCGCCCCGGCGGACCGGGCCGACCTGGCCACCTTCGCCGGGATCGGTGGCCGCCAGTTGCTCTGGACGCTGATCTCGGTGCTGCTCGCCGCCGGGCTGCTGGTGCTGATGCGCGACCACCGGTCGGTCTCCCGGTACGCGTACACCCTGGGGCTGGCCGGCATCGTGCTGGTGATGATCCCGGCGGTGCTGCCCGCGCGGTTCTCCGAGATCAACGGCGCGAAGCTGTGGATCCGGGTCGGCAGCTTCTCCATCCAGCCGGGTGAGTTCGCCAAGCTGGCCCTGCTGGTCTTCTTCGCCTACTACCTCGTGCGCAAGCGCGAGGTGCTCTCCCTGGCCAGCCGCCGGTTCCTCGGCATCGACTTCCCCCGGGGCCGGGACCTCGGCCCGGTCCTCGTGGTCTGGGCGATCAGCCTCATGGTCCTCATCTTCCAGAAGGACCTGGGCACCTCGCTGCTGTACTTCGGCATGTTCGTGGTGACCCTCTACATCGCCACCGAACGGGTCAGTTGGCTGCTCATCGGCCTGATGCTGTTCTTCGTCGGGGCCTACATGGCGTACGTCCTCGGCAGCACGGTCGGGGGGCCGTTCGCCAACTTCTACGTCCGGGCGGAGATCTGGCTCGATCCGTTCGCCGACCCCACCGACAAGGGTTACCAACTCGTCCAAGGGCTGCTCGCGCTCGGCACCGGCGGGCTGTTCGGGGCGGGGCCGGGTGGCGGTGAGCCGGGCATCCTCCCCGAGGTGCAGAACGACTTCATCTTCGCCGGTATCGGCGAGGAGATCGGCCTGTTCGGGCTCTCCGCGCTGCTCATCGTCTACCTGCTGATCGTCGAGCGGGGGCTGCGGGCCGCGCTGGCGGTCCGGGACTCCTTCGGCAAGCTGCTCGCCGGTGGCCTCTCCTTCACCATCGGCCTCCAGGTCTTCGTGATCGTCGGCGGGATCAGCGGGCTCATCCCGCTCACCGGTCAGACCACCCCGTTCCTCTCCGCCGGTGGGTCGTCCCTGATGGCGAACTGGCTGATCATCGCGGTGCTGCTCCGGGTCTCCGACGCGGCCCGCCGCCCGGTCGCCAGTGGCGGCGGCCCGGCGGCCCGCCCCGGCGGCGGCCCGCCGCAGCAGTTGCACGGTGCCCCCACGGAGGTGATTCGCCCGTGAACGCACCCCTGCGCCGCGTCGGTGTGGTGGTCATGGTCCTGTTCGGCCTGCTCTTCGCCAACCTGAATTGGGTCCAGGCGTACAAGGCCGACGAGTACCGGACCAGCGACTACAACGGCCGCGTCCAGGTCGCCGAGTACGACCGGCGGCGGGGCAACATCGAGGCCGGGGGCACCGCCCTGGCGACCAGCAAGGCCACCGAGGGAAACCTCAAGTACCTGCGCACCTACCCGGCCGGGGCCCAGTACGCCCACGCCATCGGGTACAAGCCGGTCAACCTGGGCGACACCGGGATCGAGCGGCTGGAGAACGAGTTCCTGGCCGGGACCAGCGACCAGTTGATCGCCAACCGGGTCAAGGACATGTTCACCGGCGACGAGAGCGGCGGCGGGAACGTGCTGCTCAGCCTCTCCCGGCAGGCGCAGAAGGCGGCGTACGACGGGCTGCGCAACAACCGCAACGGGGCGAGCCGGGGCGCGGCGATCGCCCTCGACCCGCGTACCGGGGCGGTCCAGGCGCTGGTCTCCATGCCCAGCTTCGACCCGAACCCGCTGGCCAGCCACGACAGCCGGGAGGCCAGCGCGGCGTACAACAAGTACGAGCAGGACCCGGAGGGCCCGTTGAAGAACCGGGCGCTCTCCGAGACCCTCCCGCCGGGCTCCACCTTCAAGATGGTGGTGGCCGCCGCCGCACTGGAGGACGGGGTGACCCCGCAGACCCGGATCCCGGCCGGGTCGAGCTGGCGGGCCGCCAGCGGCGGCAACACGATCACCAACGCCGCGCCGTCGATCTGTCCCGAGCCGCAGGTCACCCTGCTCAACGCGGTCACCGAGTCGTGCAACACCGGCTTCGCCCAGCTCGGGGTCCGGCTCGGCGCGGACACCATCAAGGAGAAGGCCCGCCAGTTCGGCTTCGAGCAGGACGACCTCACCGTCGGCCAGCTCGGCGAGGGCGGCCACCGGGTGGCGGCGAGCCGCACCGGCGACATCCAGAACCCGGACGGCAGCACCGACGAGGCCGCCCTCGGCCAGTCCGCGATCGGGCAGCGGGACGTCCGGATGACCCCGTTGCAGGGCGCGTTGATCGCGGGGGCGATCGCCAACGGCGGCGCCCAGATGCGGCCGTACCTGGTCCGTCAGCTCCTCGCCCCGGACCGCACCACCACCTACTACACCGCCAAGCCGCGCGAGCTGCGCCAGCCGGTGAGTTCCCAGGTCGCCGGCGACCTGCGGGACATGATGGTGAACGTGGTCCGGGAGGGCACCGGCCGCAACGCCGCCTTCAACGGCTACACCGTCGGCGGGAAGACCGGCACCGCCCAGTCCGCCGAGGACCGGCAGGACCACGGCTGGTTCATCGGCTTCGCCCTGGACCGCGACGGCAACCCGGTCTCTGCGGTCTGCGTGGTGCTGGAGGAGGCCGGCGACGGCGGCAGCGCCGAGGCGGCCCGGATCGCGGGCCAGATCATGCGCGCCGCGGTGACCGACGCGGGGGGCCGCTGACATGCTCAGCCCCGGCGTCCAGCTCGGCAACCGCTACCGTCTCGACGAGCGGATCGCCAGCGGCGGCATGGGCGACGTCTGGCGCGGCATCGACCAGGTCCTCGGCCGTACGGTCGCGGTGAAGAGCCTGCTCCCCGCCCTGCTGGACGAGCCGGGCTTCGCCGAGCGGTTCCGGGGCGAGGCGCGCACCATGGCGACCATCAACCACCCCGGCGTGGTGGACGTCTACGACTTCGGCAGCGACCAGCAGATCGCCTTCCTGGTCATGGAGTACGTCGAGGGCGACGCGCTCTCCGCCACCCTGAACCGGGTCGGCCGGCTCACCCCGGCCCGGACGATGGCCCTGGTCGCGCAGGCCGCCGACGCGCTGCACGCCGCCCACGAGAAGGGCATCGTGCACCGGGACGTGAAGCCGGGCAACCTGCTGGTCCGCCCGAACGGCACGCTGGTGCTGACCGATTTCGGCATCGCCCGTTCCGAGTTGGTGGGGCAGCTCACCGCCGCCGGCTCGGTGCTCGGCACCGCCTCGTACATCTCGCCGGAGCAGGCCACCGGCGCGGTCGCCACGGCCGCCTCCGACGTGTACGCCCTCGGCGTGGTCGCGTACCAGTGCCTGGCCGGGCGGCGGCCGTTCGAGGGGGACAACCCGCTGGAGATCGCCATGAAGCACGTCCGGGACACCCCCCGGCCGCTGCCCGGCGACATCCCGCCCCCGGTCCGGTCGATCGTCGAACGGGCCATGGCCAAGGACCCGGCCGCCCGGTGGTCCAGCGCCGCCGCCCTCGCCGGGGTGGCCCGGCAGGCCAAGCAGGCGCTCTCCCAGCAGAACCGGGGCGGTGGGTCGGCCGGCCCGATCTCCGGGGTGCCGGCCTCGCCGGCCGGCCCGGGGCGGGCCCAGGTGCCCGCACCGCCCCGCCAGCATCCCCGTCCGCCGACGGTGGCCCGGCCGCCCGCCGTCGCCCGGCCGCCCGTCGCCCGGCCGCCCCGCCCACCGGCCGCGCTGCCGCAGCCCCGGCCGCCGATCGTGGCCCGGCCGCCGGCCCCGCCGGCGCACCCACCGGCGGTCGCGCAGCCACCCCGCCCGCCGATCTCCGCCCCGCCGCCGGTCTCGGCGCCGCGTCCGCCGGTCGCCCTGCCCCCGCCCCACCCGCAGGTGCTCCAGCCGGGTCCGCGCGGCGCCTCCGCCGTGCCGCCCGGCCGTCCGCTCGGGTACGCCCGGCCGCCGGCCCCGCCGGAGCCCCGCCGGTCCCACTCGGCGAGCGTACTGATCGTCATCCTGTTGGCCGCGCTGGTCCTGCTCTGCTCCGGCATGGTTTCCTACATTCGTAACCAGGCGTTGCCGGTGGGGCCGGGGACACCGGGCGTGACATCCGGTGTGGCCGTCGTCGGGGAACGCGACGATCTGGTCCCGACGCCGTACCGTCGGGTGCAAGGGCTCCTGCCGGCCAGCTTCGGCGAGACGACGACGAGCGAAGGACGACAGACGCGATGACAGCGCAGGCCCGCCTGCTCGGTGGCCGGTACCAGGTCGGCGAGCTGCTCGGCTACGGCGGCATGGCTGAGGTCCACCGCGGTCGTGACCTGCGGCTCGGTCGGGATGTCGCGATCAAGATGCTCCGTACCGATCTGGCCCGGGACGCGACGTTCCAGATGCGGTTCCGCCGGGAGGCGCAGAACGCCGCGTCGCTCAACCACCCGGCGATCGTCGCGGTCTACGACACCGGGGAGGAGACCGCCCCGACCGGCGAGACCCTGCCGTTCATCGTGATGGAGTTCGTCAACGGGCGGACCCTCAAGGAGGTGCTCGGCGCCGAGGGCCGGCTCCAGCCGCGCCGGGCGCTGGAGATCTGCGCCGACATGTGCGCCGCGCTGGAGTTCAGCCACCGGCACGGCATCATCCACCGGGACATCAAGCCGGGCAACGTGATGCTCACCCTGACCGGGCAGGTCAAGGTGATGGACTTCGGCATCGCCCGCGCCCTGGCCAGCGGTGCCACCACGATGACGCAGACCAGCGCGGTCATCGGCACCGCGCAGTACCTCTCCCCGGAGCAGGCGCGCGGCGAGGCCGTCGACGCCCGCTCCGACGTGTACGCGGCCGGTTGCGTGCTCTTCGAGCTGGTCTGCGGGCACCCGCCGTTCGTCGGGGACAGCCCGGTCAGCGTCGCGTACCAGCACGTACGGGAGACGCCGCCGACGCCGAGCGACATCAACCCGGACGTGACCCCGGCGGTCGACGCGATCGTGCTCAAGGCGCTGTCGAAGAACCCGCTCAACCGGTACCAGAGTGCCGGGGAGATGCGGGCGGACCTGCTCCGCGCGGCGGCCGGCCGGCCGGTGCTGGCCACTCCCGTGCTCCGGGAGGAGGAGGCCACCCACGTCGTGCCGCACGGCGCCGCGGCCGGGTACCCGACGGCCGTCGGCCCCGCCGCGACCCGGCAGGCGCCGGCCGCCCGGGTCGGCGACCCGCAGCGGCGGCGGACCTCGTCCTGGTTGATCGCGGTCTTCGCCGCGGTCGGGGTGCTGGCGGTGATCGCCCTGGTCGCCGCCCTCATGCAGAACCGCGAGGTGGAGGACCCCCGGATCGCGGTGCCGACCCTGACCGGGAAAGCGCAGGCCGAGGCGGTCGCCGAGCTGCGCAACGCCGGGTTCAACCCGGTGGTCGGCGAGCCGGTCTTCAACAGCACCTGCAACGAGAACACCGTCGCCGAGCAGGCCCCCCCGCCGGGCACCCGGCTGGAGCGGGACCAGACGGTGACCGTCCGGGTCTGCGGCGGCAAGCCCGAGGTGACCATCCCGAACGGCCTGGTCGGCTCGACCTTCGAGAACGTCGAGCAGCAGCTCGACGAGCGCGGCCTGGAGGTCGAGGAGAAGAAGGTCGACAGCGGCGAGCGGGAGGGGACGGTCGTCAAGGTCACCCCGACCGAGGGGACGAAGGTCGCCGAGGGCACCGAGGTCGTGGTCGAGGTCTCCCGGGGCAACATCCGGCAGGTGCCGAACGTCAACGGGCTGACCCGGGAACAGGCCGAGCGGGAGCTGGAACGCGCCGGCTACGAGGTCAGGGCCGTCGACGGCGAGGAGGTCCCGGCGGACCAGGCGGGCCGGGTCAGCGGGCAGAGCCCGGCGGCCGGCCAGAACCTGAAGACGGGCAGCCGGGTGACCATCGAGATCAGTGTGCCGGAGGAGCCCGAACCCGAGCCGTCCTCGCAGAGCCCGGAGCCGCCGGACCCGACCGGCAGCCCGGACGATCCCGGTGACGGCGACGGTGGGGGCGGTGGTGAGGGCGGCGGCCGGCCGTCGCCGATCTCCCCGGCGGTGCGCTTCACCGACTGAGCCGACCGACCGGTGTCGGGCCCGCCAGTCGCCGACACCGGCGGTCGGCGCGACGGCCGGTGTCGGCGACCCGGCACCGCCGGGCCGGCGGTGCCGGTTCCGGCGGTCGGGTGAGGGGTCGGGCTCAGACGGTGGCGAAGGCGGCCAGTCGGCGGGCGTCGACCTCGGCGGCGAGTTCCGGGGCCCGGTCGAGGGCGTCCCGGTGACCGCAGCTCGCCAGCCAGTTGGCCAGCATCAGGTGCCCGCCCTCGGTGAGCACCGACTCGGGGTGGAACTGCACGCCCTCGATCGGCAGCGTCCGGTGCCGCATCGCCATCACCACCCCGGATCCGGTCCAGCCGGTGACCTCCAGCTCCTCCGGCAGGGTCTCCGGCAGGACGGCCAGCGAGTGGTACCGGGTCGCGGTGAAGGGGTCCGGCAGCCCGGCCAGCACCCCGACCGAGCGGTGCTCGACCTGCGAGGTCTTGCCGTGCAGCAGCTCCGGTGCGCGGGCCACGGTGGCGCCGAACGCCTCCCCGATCGCCTGGTGCCCCAGGCACACCCCGAAGATCGGCAGCTCGCCCGCGTACCGGCGGATGACGTCCAGGCAGATGCCGGCCCGGTCCGGGCTGCCCGGCCCGGGAGAGAGCAGGATCCCGCCCGCCCCGAGCCGCCCCACCTCGGCGACGTCGATCTCGTCGTTGCGGCGCACCTCGCACTCCACCCCGAGCTGGCCGAGGTACTGCACGAGGTTGAAGACGAACGAGTCGTAGTTGTCGATCACCAGTACACGCATCGTCGTCACCGGTCCGGAGTGGGGGGCGGGGTGTTGTTGCGATCGGTGTCGTACGGCAGGTCGTGCTCGTCGCCGGCCGGCGCGTCGTCGTCGCCGGGCAGGTCCGGGTCACCGCCGGCCGGGCCACCACCGGGCTCCCCGGCGGGCTGCTCGACCTGCACGTCGTCGAAGGGCAGCAACGGCTCGGCCCAGGGGAACACCACGTACCAGAGCAGAGCGACGGTCGCCGTGGCGAGCATCAGGCTGCCGATCAGCTTCCCCGGCAGCCCGAACGGGAGCCTGCGCCAGATCCACGCGTACACCGGTCAGCCTCCCAGCTCCGCCGGGCGCCCTTCCGACTTGGCCATCGTACGGTCGAGTTCGGCGTGGACGATGAGTCGCTCGTAGTTGTCGAACTTGGGGTTGCAGGTGGTCAGGGTGAGCATCGCCTTGGTCGGCTTGGCGTCCGGCCGGCCGGGAACCGCGGCCACCACCTCGACCTGCGAGGGCTTCACGATGTGGTTGCGGGAGACCCGGTAGACGTACCAGTTGGTCTTCGACTCCGCCACGATCACGTCACCGTTGTTCAGCTCGTCCAGCCGCCAGAAGGTGGCCCGGTTGCGGTGCCCGGCGACCGAGAAGTTCCCCACCTGGCCGGGCAGGGCGGTGTCCGGGTAGTGGCCCGGGGCGTACCGGATGTCCTTCTGGCCCACCCCCTCGACCACGATCCAGCTCTTGTCCAGCTTCGGGATGTAGAGGCCGGCGATGGGCCGGCCCTGCACCGGTGGCTTCGGGGTGGCGGCGGCCGACGGGCCGCTCGACGGGCTGGCCGACGGGGCGACCGTCGGGTCCCCGCTGGGGCCCCACTCCTGCGCGAGCTGCGCGGAGAGGTCGTTCTGGTGGGCGTCCACGATCGCCGACTTGCCCCAGATCTCGTACCCGGCGAAGAGGAGCACCACCAGGCCGAAGGTGATCAGGACTTCACCGGAGAAGCGGATGCCGGTCCGCAGTCGGGAGCCGAAGGTGGGTCGGGTCAGCTCGGAGTAGACGCTCTTGTAGCTGTCCCCGGTCTGCTCGGGGCGGAGCTGGACGACCCGCTCGCCCCGGCGGCTGCGGGGCTCCTCGGCCGGGCCATCGGCGTCGGAGCCGACCGGGTCACCGCTGCGCTCCACCCGGGGCACCGCCCCCATCAGGGCGGTCGCGTCGAGGGCCGGCTCGCGCTGCGGGCCGTGCCCCGGCGTACGTCCGGAACCGTGCGTCCCGGCCTTGGCGACCGCCGGGATGACCGCGGTGGCCGCCGGGTCGGCCGGCCGGTCACCGCCGCCGGGGCCGGGGCCGGCTGGTCGGTCACCTCCGCCGGGGGCGGTCGGTCGCGCACCGCCGCCGGGGGCGGCCTGGGGTGCGTCGAATCCGGCTGGGCCGGAGTGGCCGGGAATGTTGCCGGTCGCCGCAGGTCGCTCTCCCGGCTGCCGGTCGCGGCTGTCGAGAGGCGTGATGAAGGCGGTCGGCCCGTCGCTGGGGCCGGCCGGTCCACCGGTACGCCCCGGGTCTACCGCCCGGCCCGCCTCCAGGCTGGTCCGGCCCGCGTCCGGGGTGTTCCGGTGGGCGGTCGGCCAGGCCGGCGCGGTCGACCGGCCGTCCTCGCGCTGGCTCCACCCGCCCTCGTGCGGGCCGCCGCGCCGGTCGGCCCGGTCGCCGTCCCGGCCAGCCGGCCAGCCGGCCCGGTCCGCGTTCGACCCGCCGGCCCAGGTGGGCTGCTCCGTCTCCGGACCCCCGTGCCGTACCGGGCGGTCGGTGCCCGTGCCGCCGGCCCAGGCGGGCTGGTCGCCTTCCCGGCCCTCGGCCCAGCCGGTCCGGTCCGTGCCCGGGGCGGTCCGGTCGGTGCCGGGGGCGGTACGCCAGCCGGCGCGGTCGGTGTGCTGGCCGTTCGGGGCGGAACGGTCGGAACGCGGGTCGCCGCCCCAGGGCGGCGCGCCCCGGTCGGACTGGTGGGCCTGCGCGCCGTTCGCCATGTTCCCCGGCCCGGTCGGACCGGGGCCCTCGGGACCGTGCCGCTGGCCCGCCCCGGTCGCTGACTGCGGGGTTCCGCCCTGACCGCCCCCGTCCGGGTAGCCGCCGGCGGCGTACCCGGGCCCGCCGGTCGCCGGGGCGGCGGGGTGACGCGGCGCGGCCGGCTGCTCGGAGCGTTGCTGACCGGACCAGGGGGGCGGGGCACCCGCCCCGGCAGGCCCACCGGCCCGGCCGGGGCCCGCGGTCGTGCCCTGGGTCTCCCGTCGGCTCGACGGCTCGGGCTGCCGGTGGGGCTCATGCTGGCCGTGCTGCGGGGCCTGGCCGTGCTGCGGGGCCTGGCCGTGCTGCGGGGCCTGGCCGTGCTGCGGGGCCTGGCCGGGTCCCTGCGGCCAGCCTTGCGGCTCGGGCCGGGCTTGCGGCTCGGGCCGGTTGTGCGCCTCCGAGTGGCTGCGGGCCTCAGGGCGACCGTGGAGATCGCTTCGGCCGGGGGCTTCGGGGCGGCCGGCGGCCTCGGCTCGGCCGTGGGTTCCGCTGCCGTAAGTATCGTTGCCGTGGCTTCCGGCGCCGGGAGCGGCCGGCGCGCCGGGGTGGCCGCCAGCGTCGCCAGCCGGCCCGCCCGGGGCGGCACCCGGCCAGGCTCCGTTACCGGCGGGCCGCCCGTCGGGCAGGTGGGGAGTCGGGGGACGGAGTTGGTCGGCGGGGCGGCCGTGCTGGCTGCCGGGGCGGCTGGGCTCCGGCGGGGCCGCCGGCCCAGCCCAGAGGCCGTTACCCTGGCGCGGGTCGGCCACGCCCGGCCCCGGCCGGGGATCGGCGGCCGCGCCCCGAGAGTCGCCGGCCGTCTGCCGAGGGTCGGCGGCGGTCACGCTCCGGGGGCCGGCGGCGGTGACGTGCCGGGGGTCGGCGGTCTGCGCGCCCGGCCGCAGCTCGGGCGTGGGTGTGCCCGATCCGGGGCCGGCCGGGCGGTTGCCCTGCTGAGGACCGGTCGACCGGGTGTCCTGGTGCGGGCCGGCCGGGCGGGGGCCCTGCTGGGGGCCGGTCGGGCGGGACGGGGGGACCGGAGCCGGCCACGGGCCGGCGGAGCCCTGCGGGACCGGGGCGGGCCAGGGGCCGGACGGTACGCGGGCCGTCGGCTGCGGGTCGGGACGGTTCACCGGGGGCAGGAACGCGGTGGAGTCCTCGCGTGGCCCGTGCTGGCGGGGGTCGCGCTCGTCCCGCCAGTCGTCCGGCAGGCGGCTCACCGGTCGACCTGGGCCGAGCGTAGCGCGGTCGAGTCCTCGAAGGCCGGCACGGTGACCGTGGAGACGGTCTCCGAGTAGCCGAGCTGGTAGTCGTCGACCGCTTCCTTGAACAACCGGACTCCCTTGGAGCCGGCGAGGGCCTGCTGGAGTGCGGCCGGATCGCCGATTGCTACGATCTTGAACGGTGGGGAGTACACCCGGCCGTGCAACAGCAGGGTGTTACCGACGCAGCGTACCGCGCTGGTAGCCAGCACGCGGACATTCATGATTGACATGGCCTCGGCGCCCCCGGCCCACAGCGCGTTCACCACCGCCTGGACGTCCTGCTGGTGGACGACCAGCTCGTCGTTGCTCACCCCATCGGGCAGACTCTGGTCGCCCAGCCGCTGGGCGTCGTTCAGCTCGACCGTCATCCCGGGGCCGGTGAGCGCGGTGAAGCCGGCGGTCTCCCGGCTGGCCTCGGCGCGGTTACGCTGCTCCGCGATCGGCGTGTCCGACCCGGCCAGGGCACCGGTGGTGTTCTCCACGTCGGCGCGCAGCTCCGCGGCCCGCCGCTCGCTCGCCGCGACCTGCTCGCGGCGCTCCTCGATGACCTGCGTCAGCTCGGGGCGGCGGTCCTCCCGCAGCGCGGTGCCGCCGGCCGTGGTGGCGGTGGTGGTGAAGAGCAGCCCGGCCGCGGCGGCGATCACGGGTACGCCGATGGACCAGCCCGGCCGTCGCTGCCGTGGCCGTCGTGGCAGCAGCCCGACGACGGCGCGCCGGAGCACCTTCTGCCAGGAGGCCGCGCCGGATGTGTACTCCACCGAGCCCCACCTTCCCCGTGATCGATCGGTCGTGCCCGCCGGGACGCGGGCCGCTGGTCGGCCTGTCGACCCGAACAGTCCCCCATAATTCGGTCACTCTTAGCAGTGGAGTGGCCCCATTCGTGGCTTGGACGGGTCTTCGGCACTACGCTAGCTGTCGAAACATTATTGGCCATGGACCGTCGCCCTCGCGCCCGGTTGTCAGGCCGGACGAGGTCGTCACCCCCTCTGGAGAGCGTCGTGCCCAAGTCTCAGGTTCGCAAGAAGAAGGTGTACACCCCGCCGACGGACGTCCGTCCGACGGCGGCGACGGCTGCGGCGCGGAGCAAGCCTAGCCCGGTCTGGCTGCCGGTCACGGCGGTCTCGCTGATCGTCTTCGGCATCGGCTGGCTGGTCGTGTACTACCTCTCCGAGCAGGAGTACCCGGTCATGTCGTGGGGGTACTGGAACCTCGCGGTCGGGTTCGGCGCCATGGTCGCGTCGTTGATCGTGCTCTCCCGCTGGCGCTGACGCCCCTCGGGACCTCTGGTGCCGGCCGTCGGGGGACGGCGGCGGCACCGGCCCGCCGGGTGCATCCCGGCCACGTAACCCCTGCCCAGCGACGAAGGCTGAACGCGCCTTAAGGTGTGTGCAGGGCGGCGCGGCCCGTCAGGTGCGAGGAGCCTCACGTTACCGATGAGTAACCTTGCGCGTAGGCTGCACTGCATGACCGAGCGGAGCGAGGTCATCGGCCGAACGGGTCGGATCTGCGGGAGCGGCGTGCCGCCGCTGGTCCCCCGCTGACCTGTCCCACCGGTCGCCGAGCCGCTCGACAGGCAGCAGACCCGGGAGGCCAACTCGATGGGCAGCGTCCAGATCGTCACCACGATCCTCGCGGCCGCCATCACCGCCGTCGCGGTGTGGCTTGCGGTACGCGCGGTCAAGCAGATGACGGCCGTCATCCGGCTGGGTCAGCCCGACCCGTCGCGCTCCACCGACAAGGGCGCCCGGACCAGGGCGATGCTCCTGGAGACCGCCGGCCACACCCGGATGCTCCGCTGGAGCGTGGTGGGCGCGGCGCACTGGTTCGTGATGCTGGGCTTCATCGTCCTGTCGCTGCTGGTGCTGGAGGCGTACTTCGAGGTTGTCTCCCCGACCGGCGGCCTGCCGCTGATCGGCGGCTGGGCGGTCTACGGCCTGGTCACCGAGTGGATCGGCATCTTCGGCCTGGTCAGCATCGTGGTGCTGATCGGCATCCGGCTGCGGAACCGGCCGAACCGGCCCGGCGCGCGGTCCCGGTTCACCGGATCGACCATGTGGCAGGGGTACTTCGTCGAGGCGGTCGTCCTCGGCGTCCTGATCATGGGCTTCGTCATCCGGGGCTTCAAGGTCGCCACCGACCACTTCGAGTACCCGGCCTGGGCGACCCCGCTCAGCCACGCCGTCGGCGCCGCCCTGCCCGGCTGGGAGACCGGCGTCAGCGTCGCCGCCCTCGTCAAGATCTCGATCTCGATGATCTGGGTCATCGTGATCTCCCTGAACGTCACCATGGGCGTCGCCTGGCACCGCTTCCTGGCGTTCCCCAACATCTTCTTCAAGCGCGACCCCGTCGGCGCCGGCTCCGGCCTCGGCGCGCTGCGCCCGATGACGAGCGAGGGCAAGCCGCTCGACTTCGAGGAGGCGGACCCCGAGAAGGACCAGTTCGGGGTCGCCCAGGTCGAGCAGTTCACCTGGAAGGGCCTGCTCGACTTCAGCACCTGCACCGAGTGCGGTCGCTGCCAGTCGCAGTGCCCCGCCTGGAACACCGGCAAGCCGCTGTCGCCGAAGCTGCTGATCCTGAGCCTGCGCGACCACGCGTACGCCAAGGCGCCGTACCTGCTGGCCGGCGGTGGCAAGGACCTGACCGGCGAGGAGAAGGCCACCGCCGCCCAGCTCGCGCACGTCGACGTGCTGGCGCTGGCCGAGGCGGAGAAGCCGCTGATCGGTGACGCCGAGGCCGGTGGCGTGATCGACCCGGACGTGCTCTGGTCCTGCACCACCTGCGGGGCCTGCGTCGAGCAGTGCCCGGTCGACATCGAGCACGTCGACCACATCGTCGACATGCGCCGATACCAGGTGCTGATCGAGTCGAGCTTCCCCTCGGAGGCCGGCGTGATGCTGCGCAACCTGGAGAACAAGGGCAACCCGTGGGGCGCCCCGCAGAACACCCGGGAGGACTGGACCAAGGGCCTGGACTTCGAGGTGCCCCGGGTCGGTGAGGTCGAGGACTTCGAGTACCTGTTCTGGGTCGGTTGTGCCGGCGCGTTCGAGGACCGGGCCAAGAAGACCACCCGGGCGGTCGCCACCCTGCTGAACGAGGCCGGCGTCTCCTTCGCCATCCTCGGCGAGGGGGAGACCTGCTCGGGCGACCCGGCCCGCCGGATCGGCAACGAGTTCGTCTTCCAGATGCTGGCCCAGCAGAACGTGGAGACCCTGAACGAGGCGTTCGAGGGTCGGGAGAAGGCCAAGCGCAAGATCGTCGCCACCTGCCCGCACTGCTTCAACACCCTGGGCAACGAGTACGGCCAGCTCGGTGGTGAGTTCGAGGTGGTGCACCACACCCAGCTCCTGGCGCACCTGGTCGCCACCGGCAAGCTGACCCCGGTCCAGCCGGTCGACGGCGGCGTCACGTACCACGACCCGTGCTACCTGGGCCGGCACAACCGGGTCTTCGCCCCGCCCCGCGAGGTGCTGGGCAGCGCCATCGGCGGCGGCGCGGCCGGCACCGGCGACGGTGGGCTGATCGAGATGCCGCGCAACAGCGAGCGCTCGTTCTGCTGCGGCGCCGGTGGTGCCCGGATGTGGATGGAGGAGCGGATCGGCAAGCGGATCAACGTGGACCGGGTCGAGGAGGCCATGTCCACCGGGGCGAAGACGGTCGCCGTCGGCTGCCCGTTCTGCTCGACGATGCTCACCGACGGCGTGAACGGCAAGGGGGCCGGCGAGCAGGTCGAGGTGGTCGACGTGGCCAGCGTCCTGCTCCGTTCGGTCAAGCCCGAGCAGCCGGCCACGGGCCGGGAGAACGAGCCCGTCGCGGGCTGAGCGCGTACCCGGAGAACCGCCGGGACGGACGACGGCGGTGGCACCCCGCGCGGGGCGCCACCGCCGTCGCGGGTCCGGGACCGGATCGGCGGGGCGGCCGGCTCGACCGAATTCTCCCTATCGATGTGCGTCGCTCCACAGAATTCGAATACCGTTGGTACGCAAGCGACAGCGGACCGGTAATGGTGAAAAACCTCGCCTTGCCGAGGCCGCTTGCTTTCCCTAATGTTGGGCACCGGCCGTTTGTGGATCCTCTGTCTCGCCCTCCCCTCCTCGCGAGGCGCCCGGCGGTCGTCGGCAAAGGAGTCGGTGCCGGTGGCGAGCCTGCCCCCTCATCGTCGTGTCCCGGAACTGCCCGCCCGCACCCGTGGCGCGCGCCGGGCGTTGACCCGTCTGCTCACACTCTGCGCGGCGGTGCTCGTCGGCGTCGGGGTGTTCGCCGTCCCGGCCCACGCGGAGCCCACGGTCGACGAGATCGAAGCCAAGATCGACAAGGAGTGGCGGAAGCTCGAACCGACCATCGAGCAGTACAACAAGGTCCGCTCCGAACTGAGGGTCAACCGCCGCAAGTCGGCGGAGCTGGAGAAGAAGATCCAGCCCCTGCAGTTGGAGAGTGAGCTGGCGCTCAACCGGATCAGTGAGCTGGCTTCCCGGTACTACATCATCGGCCCCTCCTACGAGCTGGGCGCGGTGCTGGTGAACAGCCGCCCCGGCCAGCTCGGCGAGCAGCTCACCATGCTCGACCGGGTCGCCTCCGAGCAGCGCCGCCAGATCGAGGGCGTGCTGGCCGTCCAGGCCAAGTACAACACCGAGAAGGAAAAGTTCGACACGCTCGTCACCACGCAGAGCAAGCAGCAGAAGGAACTCGCCGAGAAGCGCAAGAGCATCGAGGCCGAGATCAAGCGGCTCCAGGCGGCCATGCCGAAGACCGTCGTGAAGGCCACGAACTGCCCCACCGTCAACGGGGTGGTCACCGAGGCGGCCCGGATCGCCATCCGGACGGCCTGTGCCCAGGTCGGCAAGCCGTACGTGTTCGGGGCCACCGGGCCGAACTCCTTCGACTGCTCCGGCCTGACCCAGTACGCGTACCGGGCCGCCGGGATCAGCCTGACCCACTTCACCGGTGCCCAGTGGAACCAGGGCCGGGCGATCCCGCGCAGCGAGGCCCGCCCCGGTGACCTGGTCTTCTTCTTCAGCGACCTGTCCCATGTCGGCCTGTACATCGGCAACGACCTGATGGTGCACGCGCCCCGGGCCGGAAAACCGGTCAACGTGTCCAGCATCAACCACATGCCGGTCGCCGGGTTCCGTCGACCCGGCTGACCCCTCCGGTACCCCCGCACCGAGGCCCCCGGCACCGCCGGGGGCCTCGGTCGTCGTGTCGCCCGGGTCCCCGGTGGAATCCGAACAGGACTCGCCTCATCTCAGGCGAGTGAGCGAACGTGAGACGGAGTGTCACGGGTCACTCCGTTGCGGATCGACAGGTGCCTCTCTACGCTGATGAACCGTCGGCCGGCAGCAGGTCCGCCCAACCCGGGCGGTAACGGCCGACGCCGCCGAGTCGCCCACCCAGGGCGAGCCGGGGACCCAGGTACGCCGGGGTGAATCCGCAGTCCACTGCGGTAGGGCGTCCCCTTCCGCCCGAACCCGTCAGCTAACCCGGTAGGCGGTTCCGGAGAAGGAGTACCGAGCCCGGTGGCACACCATGCCCCGCGGCCACCGTCCACCCGGTCGGCACCCGCCGACCCGGTGCCGGCTGCGCCGCGCCCACGCTCGTCCCGCCGCACCACCGCACTCCGGCACGTCGCTCCGTCCCACGGCCGCACCGCGCCTCGTGGCGGCACCGCTTCGCGAGGGGCCGCCGGTCTCGTCGCGCTGGCCGTGGCCGCCGGCCTCCTGGTCGGCCTGCCCGGTGCGGCCCACGCCGAGCCGTCGGTCGCCGAGATCGAGCGCCGGATCGACCAGGACTGGAACCGGCTCGAACCGATCATCGAACGGCACAACGCCGTCCGGCAGGACCTCGCCGCCCGGCGGCGCGAGGTCGCCGCCCTG
Source organism: Micromonospora fluostatini (assembly GCF_050410825.1). Classification (NCBI taxonomy): domain Bacteria; kingdom Bacillati; phylum Actinomycetota; class Actinomycetes; order Micromonosporales; family Micromonosporaceae; genus Micromonospora; species Micromonospora fluostatini. The sequence goes on along the minus strand of NZ_CP191251.1, from coordinate 5,667,685 downwards.
GCCGCCCGCATCGAGCCGTTGCAGCGCCAGGTCGACGAGGCCATGCTGCGGGTCAGCCGACTCGCGGTGCGGGCCTACAAGGGCGAGAGCGTCTCGGCGGTCAACGCCATGCTGGCCGGCCGTACCCCGGGGGAGCTGATCAGCCGGATCGAGCTGATCGACCGGGTCGCCCACCGGCAGCACGAGGACGTCCGGGCGGCCCGGGAACTGCGCGACGAACTGGCCGCCCGCAAGGCCCCGCTGGACCGGCTGGTCGGCCTCCTCGACCGGACCGAGAAGGGCCTGGCCGCCAGCCGCCGGCAGATCGACGCCGAGATCGACCGGCTCCAGAAGCTGCGGCTGCGGGCGTACGGCAAGGGTGCCGGCGGTCCGCTGCGCCCGGCGCCCTGCCCGGTCTCGTACCCCGGTGGCGCGGCCGGCGAGGCGGTCCGGTTCGCCTGCGCCCAGATCGGCAAGCCGTACGTCTGGGGCGCCGAGGGCCCGCACGCGTACGACTGCTCCGGGCTGATGCTCGCCGCCTGGGCGACGGCCGGCGTCCGGCTTCCGCACAACGCGGCCCGGCAGCGCAAGGTGACCCCCTCGGTGAGCCGTTCCGAGCTGCGCCCCGGTGACCTCGTCTTCTACTACCGCGACCTGCACCACGTCGGCATGTACGTGGGCGGCGGCTGGGTGGTGCACGCCGCCCGCGCCGGGGTGCCGGTGAAGATGAAGCGCCTCGGCGACAGCCCGATCCACAGCTTCGGTCGCCCCGGCTAGCACGCGACCTCCTGCCGCCGGCGGCGGTGGGCTCGGCGGTCCGGTCGGGGGCCGCCGTCCACCCGCGCACCGGCGGACCCGTGGTCCCGTTCTCCGACGGGACCGTCAGCGCCGCCCCCGCCGGTCCCGCGGGGGCGGCGCCGGGTTTCCGCCCCGGTGGCCGCCCTTCCGCGGTACGACGTTGTGCTGCTCGTCAGCGGGTGGGCCAGGTCCGCCACTGCTGCCAGGACCGGCTGGGCGTCGGCCCGCGCTGACCCTGGTACCGGGAGCCGTAGACGGCCGAGCCGTACGGGTGCTCCGAGGGCGAGGAGAGCCGGAAGATGCAGAGCTGGCCGATCTTCATCCCCGGCCAGAGGGTGATCGGCAGGTTCGCCACGTTCGACAGCTCCAGCGTGACGTGGCCGGAGAAGCCCGGGTCGATGAAGCCGGCGGTCGAGTGGGTCAGCAGGCCGAGCCGGCCCAGCGAACTCTTGCCCTCCAGCCGGCCGGCGAGCTGCTCGCCGAGGGAGATCACCTCAAGCGTCGAGGCGAGCACGAACTCGCCCGGGTGCAGCACGTACGGCTCGCCCTCCGGCACCTCGACCGGGGAGGTCAGGTCGTCCTGCTGCACCGACGGGTCGATGTGCGTGTACAGGTGGTTGTTGAAGACCCGGAAGAGCCGGTCCAGGCGTACGTCGATGCTGGACGGCTGCACCAGGGCGGGCTCGAACGGCTCCAACGCGAGCGTGCCCGCCTTGATCTCGATCAGGAGGTCACGGTCGGAGAGCAGCATCGGGTCACCCTATCGAGCGAGCGGTGCGGGCCCGTTATCCGGTACCGGTGACCAGCGTGTTGGGTCGCTTGTCGTACACGTGTTCGATAGAATGCGGGGCATGGCTTCCTGGTCCGATTTCGCCGCTGACGAGCCCCGCCTCGCCGACGGCATCCGCCTCCTCATGCAGCAGTACGGGCCGGGCTTCGGCTACCTGGCCACGGTCCGCGCCGACGGTGGGCCCCGGGTGCACCCGGTCTCCCCGGTGATCACCGACGAGGGGCTGTTCTGCTTCGTCATCGACTCGCCGAAGCGGCGCGACCTCGAACGCGACGGGCGGTACGCGCTGCACTCCTTCCCACCGGAGGACAGCGACGACGAGGCGTACGTGGCCGGGCACGCCCGGCCGGTGACCGACCGGGCCCGGGTCGCCCGGCTGGCCGAGATCGGGCGGGCGGCACCGGCGGTCGACTGGCGGCTCTTCGAGTTCAGCGTCGACGTCGCCATGCTCACCCGGCGCGACTTCGGGCTGGACGTCCCCGGCGAGGCACCCCGCCGGCCGACCGTGCAGGTGTGGCTGGACCCGCGCGGCGAGGGCGGCTCGCGCACCCGGGCCGACGACACCGCCGTGTCCGACCCGTGGCCGCCGAACCGCGAGCACGACCCGCAGTGCACCGTGGCGGCCTGACCACCAGGCACCCGTCGCCGGCCCCGTGAGGGGCGGGGTCGGCGACGGGCGGTGCGGCGGGTCGGGCGGGGGGTCTGGTGCGGGTGGGCGCAGACTCAGGTACAGTGGTGCCGCCTGCGGGTGTAGTTCAATGGCAGAACATCAGCTTCCCAAGCTGACAGTGCGGGTTCGATTCCCGTCACCCGCTCCACGCACGAAGGCCCTGACCGGGACGCGAGCCCCGGTCAGGGCCTTCGATTTCCCAAGTTCAAAGATCACGTGACGTGCCGTTGGCCCTGCACACCATTGGCCTCGTTCCGGTCGGCCGGCACGTCTTACGCCTTGTCCTTGCCTTCGGTTGCCTTCGTGGCCTGCTTCTGGTCGGCGAGTACCGCCCGGTGCGGCGCCTGAGCCTCGATCCACCGATGAAGGCTGGGTTGGCGAGACCCCGTAGACAGAAGGTGCCCCTTGAGCTGGAAGGATAGGAGTTCTCACGCTTCTATCGTTCGGCTCGAAAGGGCACCTCGCAGGTGAGATTACGCCATGACGCGCCGGTGGTGCGCGCGACGTTTGATGATCCGAATCTGGTGTCGTGTGCCGGGCTGGTGCCGGTGATGCGGCTGGCCGAGCGGGCCGGTCTGCATGACGCGGTCACCGACCGGTTGAGCCTGCCGACGGACAAGGGCGCGAACCCGGCCGGGAAGGTCGCCACGATCATCGCGGGGATGCTCGCCGGTGCGGACAGCATCGACGACCTCGACGTGACCCGGCACGGCGGCATGCGGTCGCTGTTCACCAGCGTGTACGCGCCCTCGACACTCGGCTCGTTCCTGCGCACGTTCACCCATGGGCATGTGCGGCAGTTGCAGGCCGCCGCCCGAGACACGTTGATCGGCCTGGCTCGGCGGGCACCACTGCTGGCCGGCGCCGACACGCTGTGTTTTGTGGACATCGATTCGATGCTGCGGCGGGTGTTCGGCAAGCGCAAGCAGGGCATCGGGTTCGGCCACGCCAAGGTCGGCGGCTACAACGTCTGGCTGCGCGGCTACAACCCTGTGGTGGCGACGTTGTCCACGCCGTTGTCGGTGCCGGTGATCGCCGCCACCCGACTGCGCGCCGGTAACGCCGGCTCGGCCCGCGGTGCGGCCAGCATGATCGCCGAGGCGATCACCACGGCCCGCTCGTGCGGCGCAACGGGGGAGATCGTGGTGCGCGCCGACTCGGCGTTCTACGCCAAGACCGTCATCGCCGCCTGCCGCCGCCGCAAGGTGCGGTTCTCACTCACCACCCGGATCGACGCGAAGATCCGCACCGCCTGCGAGAGCATCACGGACGCCCAGTGGATCGACATCAAGTATCCGCAGGCCGTCTGGGACGACGACGCCGGAAGGTGGATCTCCGACGCGCAGATCGCCGAGACCGAGTACACCGCGTTCGCCGGCACCCGCCACCAGATCACCGCCCGGCTGATCGTGCGCCGCGTCCGCCGCGACGACCCCGCCCAGGCCCCGGGCCAGGAAGAACTGCTGCCCACCTACCGGTATCACGCGGTGTTCACCGACAGCCCCTACACGCTCGTGCAGGCCGAAGCCCAGCACCGCCAACACGCGATCATCGAGCAGGTCAACGCCGACCTGATCGCCGGACCCCTCGCGCACCTGCCCTCGGGCCGGTTCAGCGCGAACGACACCTGGCTGACCTGCGCCGGCATCGCCCACAACCTCACCCGCGCCGCCGGACACCTCGCCGCCGGCGCCTGGGCGACCGCCCGCCCGGCCACCATCCGCACCCGGATCATCAACGTCGCCGCCCGCCTCGCCCACCGGGCCCGCACCATCATCGTGCACCTACCCGAGCACTGGCCCTGGCAAGCAGCGCTCGACAACCTCTACACCGCCGTCGGGCCGGCACCCGGCTGACCACGACCCACCAGCCGGAACCAGGCGGCCCGACCACAGGCCACAACCCCCGCTACCCGCCCCGAACCACCCAACCGGAGCAAGCCGATCACGTAATCGGCGGCTCCCACACACCCTGCCGAATCACCAATCACAAAAAGATCAATTGGCCATCAGCGGCAACCGCATCGGTGGATCGAGGCTGAGCCTCTGGTTGCCGCATCCTTCTGTCGTGTCAAGAGTCAGCTCAGTGTGAGCCGATCGCCGTCAAAGTCAGCGACGATTTCCAGTCTGCCGCCGAGCGCGGACACGTACCGCTCGATGGTGCCGACCTCGGTCGTCGGCACCTCGCCCTTCTCGATCGCGGCCACCCGTGGTTGGGAGACCTGCATCCGGTCGGCGACCTCCCGCTGGGTCAGGCCGCGACGCTCGCGCATCTCACGCAGTCGATTAGCTCGGACCCCAGCGAGCATGCGCTCCTTGTGCTCGGCGACCTTGGCCTCATCAAGGTTCATACGGGAGCGGGTGTCCCGCCAACTGCGTGCCATCAGCGCTGTCCCTTCAACGTCCGAAGGTGTTCGGCGAAGAGTGTGTCGGCCATGAGGATGTTGGTCTCGTACCAGCCCTTCCAGTTGCCGGCTTTGTTTCCTGCTACCAGCAGGATGGCTGTCCGGGTTGGGTCGAAGGCGAACAGGATGCGGATCTCGGTGTCACCCGAGGAGCCGGGTCTGAGCTCCTTCATGTTCTTGTAGTCCGAACCCTTGATCCGATCGACGAGGGGACGACCCAAGGTCGGCCCTTCCCTGGCGAGGATGTCAATGGCAGCGGCTACCTGGTTGGCGGATTCCGGGTCCTCCTTGCTGAGGTGGATGAGCCACTCGTCGACCTCATCGGTGGAGTCGATCCGCCACTCGCCCGCACCTTCACTGTAGCCCACGTACAACTCCTGCGTTATGTGGATCTTTGTTTTAGGTTCACTGGATCCACGGCCGCCTCCACGCGCGGCCCGGGTTCGAGCCGTTGCGTCGCTCTTCGCGGCCTGGAACGCCGCCGTCGACGCGGAGGACCACCTGGGCATGGAGCACGCGTACCAGGCGATCCGGGCCGTCGTCACGATGACGTACCCGGACGGTCGTCCGGTCGCCGAGTTCATGCTCGGCATCGAGGGTGACGAGGCCAGCTTCCGCTGGCACGACGAACCCTTCGACGAGGAGTAGCGCCCGTCCACAGCCGGGCCAGGTGGATGGCTATTCGCCCCGAACCGCCCCCGACCAGCACGGACGTCGGTCGCGGCGGCGGACGGCGGGCGCTGACGGTACCGCCGCACCCGGCCCCGGTCGCGCGCGGTGACCGGGGCCGGTCGCCGCCTACCCGGTCGGCAGGGCGGTGCGGTCGGCCTCCGGCGAGGTCGCCGGGGGCGGCTGGTGCACACCGGCACCGAGGTCGGGGGTCGGAGTCCCGGCGGCGGGCAGGGGTAGCCGGTGCAGGGCGCGGGCGATGGTGCGCCAGGGCAGGAGCGCGTCACCCCAGCCCCGGACGTCGAACGAGGCGAGCATCGCGGGAGCCCGTTCGACCAGGCGGGCCCCGTCGGGGAGGCGGGCGAGCGCGTAGCAGAAGATCAGCCAACTGGCGAAGGCCAGGTAGACCAGGGCGGCGAGGAGCAGGAGGAACACGCCGAGGGCGTGCAGGAGGTCAGGGTTCACGGCGCCGGAGTCCTTCGGGGCGGAGGAGCGTCACTGCCGATGGGTACGCAGGTCCGTGGCGTGCTGCTGCCGGATCGACCTGCGGAGCGGCCAGCCGAGGCCGCGGGGGCCGTCCTTTCTTCCCCCACCTCGTGACCGACTCTGCCCACCGGCGCGTGACGTGTGCCGGCGTCGACGTGCGGGGCACCGGTCGAACGGGACCAGCCCCGACGTCGCTGCCCACCAATATGCCACCGACCGGCAACACGGCGCTACCACCCGGCCGCGCGGCGCGGCCGGACGTCGACCGGCCTCGACACCGGGGACTGCTCAGGCGCGGGAGCCTGCGGCTTCCCGGGCCGCGTCCGGCGGGGGTACCGGGCCGGTTCCGGGGATGGTCGCCGGTGCGCCGTCGCCCCGCCGCTGGTGGCCGTACCGGCGCTGGTGCCGGATGCCCGCGAGCACCCCGGCGGCGACCAGGACGGCCGAGCCGACGCCGACCGCCGGGTACCCGACCTGGCCGGCGGCGGCGAGGCCGAGCGAGGCGGCGACGAAGGAGCAGATCAGCCCGAACGACGAGAAGAGGGTGAAGTCGCTGCCCCCGGTCGCCGGTCGGGAGTAGTCCATGTTCACCGTGTAGACGACCACGTTCAGGACCGTGTACGCGGCCATGAAGCAGCTCAGCGCGACGACGGTGCCGGTGAGCGGGGCATCGCCGCGCAGCAGCGGCAACAGCAGGACGACGGAGAGCGTCAACAGCGCGCCGCCGAAAACGAGGACGGCGCTGCGGCTGGACCGGCCGATCCCGGCCCCGGCGACGAGACCGGCCACGATCGCCGGCACGCTGATCACGACGCCGGTCACCACGCCGATCCGCGCCAGCGACCAGCCGGCGTCGACCAGGGCCGGGGTGACCAGGGCGTACGCCGCGCCGGAGCCGACGTAGACCAGGGGTACCACGACGAAGGTCCACCACCGGCAGCCCGGCTGGCCGAACGCCGACCACAGTGCCCGGTACGCGCTGCCGACGCCGGGTACCCGGTCGGTGCGGGGCGGCTCCCGGAACCGCCACACCACGACCAGCCCGACGGCGGTCAGCGCGGCCAGCAGCAGGATCGCCGCCGCCCAGCCGTACCGGTCGTAGACGATCACGCAGGCGCCGCCGCCGAGCAGGTTGCCGAGGTAGCTGGCGGCGACCTGGATGCCGTTTCCGGTACCCCGGGCCCGGGTCGACAGCAGTCGGACGGCGACGGCGTCCGCAGCGACGTCCTGGGTCGCGGAGAGCAGCACGTACACGGCGCAGATGGCGACGATCGGGCCCAACTGCTCGGCCGGGCGGGGGAAGGGCAGCAGGGCGAGCAGGGCCAGCACCAGTCCGCTCTGGAGCACCAGCAACCAGGAGCGGTAGTGGCCGTGCCGGCGGGAGCCGTACCGGTCGAGGAGCGGGGCCCAGAGGAACTTGACCGGCCAGATCAGGCCGATGGCCTGGAGCAGGGCCAGGGTGTCCAGCGAGGTGCCCCCGTCGCGGAGGATGGCGGTCAGCCCGACGGTGATGAACCCGATGCCGAGGTACTGGGTGACGTAGAGCGCGGTCAGCGTGCCGAGCCGGCCCGATTCGGCGCGCTGCCGAGGTGGCTTCACGAACACTCCCGGTGCGGAGCGAAGGAGTTAGGGAAGGGTAACCTAACTTACTGCGGCGTTCAGCGCGAGACCGCCGGAGTGCGTAGGGTGGCGGCCATGCGGATCGGCATCGTGATTCTTGGCGACCAGCGCTGGGCGCAGTCCCGGCACCGCTGGACGCAGGCCGAGGAGTGGGGCTTCGACCACGCCTGGACATACGACCACCTGGGCTGGCGGGACCTGGTCGACGGGCCGTGGTTCGACTCGGTGCCCACCCTCACCGCCGCCGCGACGGTGACCTCGCGGATCCGGCTGGGCACGCTGGTGGCCTCGCCGAACTTCCGGCACCCGGTCTCCTTCGCCCGACAGGTGACCGCGCTCGACGACATCTCCGACGGCCGGGTGCTGCTCGGCATCGGCGCGGGCGGGATCGGGTTCGACGCCACCGTCCTGGGTGGGGAGACGCTGCCGCCGCGCGTACGGGTGGACCGGTTCACCGAGTTCACCGAACTGCTCGACCGGGTGCTCACCGAGGACGGTACGACCTGGCGCGGCGAGTGGTACGCGGCGGTGGACGCGCGCAACAACCCGGGCTGCGTGCAGCGGCCCCGGGTGCCGTTCGTGGTCGCCGCGAACGGCCCGCGCTCGATGCGGCTGGCGGCGACGTACGGCCAGGGCTGGGTCACCACCGGGCTCGGCGGGGACGACCTGCCGAGTTGGTGGCAGAGCGTGACCGACCTCAGCGCGCAGTTCGACCGGGCGCTGGCGGCGAACGACCGGGACCCGGCGACGGTCGACCGGTACCTCTCGCTGGACTCGGCCCCGCTCTTCTCGCTCAGCAGTCCCGACTTCTTCGCCGACCAGGTGGGCCGCGCCGCCGACCTCGGCTTCACCGACGTGATCACGCACTGGCCGCGCGCCGAGAGCTGGTACGCCGGGGACGAGGCGGTGCTGGCCGAGGTGGCGACCGGTCTGCTGCCGGAGCTGCGCAACGCCTGACGCCCACCCGGCGGCCCAGCCAGCCAGCGAGGCGGGTCGCGTCACCGCGGCCGGGGTGAGGAGAGGCGGCCGGGTCAGGTGAGGCGGGTCGCGTCCACCAGGGCGCGGATCCGCAGCTCGCGCGCCACCTCGGGCGGGCAGTCGGCGGCCACTGCGGCGACCCCGACCACGGTGGCCCCCCGGGCGGCGCAGACCTCGTCGATCGCGCGGACCTGGGCGCCGGTCGCCACCCAGTCGTCCACCACCAGCACCCGGTCGCCGGGGCCGAGGTGGCGGTCCCGGATGCCGAGGGTGACCCGCCGGCCCCGGAAGTCCGGTGGGCTCTGCGCCCAGGTCACCGCGCCGGGGGGCCGGCGGCCGTCGCCCGGTTTGAGCGCCGGCACGAAGCCGACGCCCAGCGCGGTCGCGGCGAGCGGCCCGAGGAGCAGGCCGGTCACGGCGGGGGCGACGACGACCGTGGGCCGCTCGACCCGGAACGGGGCGACCAGGGCCGGGCCCAACCCGGCCAGCACCTCCGGGTCGCGCCACCAGCCGGCGACGTCGCTGACCAGGTGGCCGCTCTCCGGGCCGGGGTCGACCCAGCGGAACAGCTCGACCAGCCGCGCGACCAGCTCGGCGGGGGCGGCGGTGGCTGAGCCGGGGGGCGCGTCGTCGTCACGGGGCGCGGGCACGCCACCATCCTGCGGTACGGGTACGAGCGGGCCAGCGCGGGTCGGATGATCGGCTACACGTATCACTGCAAATGCGGACTTAATGCCATGATCACGTTGACTTCGGAAGTGCTTCTCTCGTTACGGTCCGACCCGGTTTGTAGTGAAGGTGAAAGGACCGGCCGGTGACCGACAGCCCCCTGCGTACCCGCATCTTCTCCTCGCCGGCCGGCGTCGCGGCCACCGCCGTGGTCGGCGTCGCCCTGGCCGTCGGCGGGACCGTCGGCACCGTACGCCTGACCGCCGGCGCGACCGGGTCGACGCCGCCGCCGGCCGTGGTCGACCCGCTGCCCACCACCGCCGTGCCCGGTCCGCCGGCCGCGTCGCCGAGCGTGACCACCTCCCCGAGCCCGACCGCGTCGCCGACCGCGCAGCCCAGCCCGAGCCGGACCGAGGCGGCCTCCCGGAGCCGGCCCCGGACCGCCGCGCCGAAACCGACCACCGCGAAGCCGGCGGCCACGCCGACCACCGCGAAGCCCAGCCCGGCGAAGAAGCCCGCCCCGACCGTGGTCGACAGCGGCTCCTGCGGGGCGTCCTTCTACGCCTCCGGGCAGGTCACCGCCAACGGGGAGGCGTTCGACCCGAACGAGTTGACCGCCGCGCACAAGACCCTGCCGTTCGACACCCGGGTCCGGGTGACCAACCCGGACACCGGCGCGTCGGTCACCGTCCGGATCAACGACCGGGGCCCGTTCATCGCCGGTCGCTGCCTCGACCTCTCCCGCGCCGCCTTCGCGGTGATCGCTCCGCTGGAGATCGGCGCGCTCACCGTGCGCTACGACGTGCTCGGCTGAGCCGCCCGGCCGTGCCGGCCGGGTGGCCGGCCCCCGGTGGTCCCGTGCCTGATCAGGGGCACGGCGATCGGATCGGCCCCGGGGTCCGGGCGGCCAGAACCTCGTCGGTCGACGGGCCAGGTTCATTCACCCGTTCCCGAGGATCAGGCATGCTGTCCCTCGTACGCACGCATCCCTCCCAGCCGGGCCGTGGCCCGCTGACCCCCGGATCCCGCGCCGGTCTCGGCGCGGCCCTCGCTCTGCTCGCGATCGGCTGCGCGGTGGAGGTGGCCGACGGGCGGGACGTGCACTACGTGCCCCTCTTCTCCGCCGCCCCGCTGCTCGTCGCGCTGGCCGGATCGTGGCGACTGGTGCTCGGCCTGGGCGCCGCCGCGACTTTGCTGGGCGTCTGCTTCGCCTTCGCCGAGCCGACCCCGTCGCTGGCCACCGCCACCGGCCTGGGCACGGTCGCGGTGGTGACGGGGCTCGCCGCGGCGCTGGCGTCGGTCCGGCAACGGCAGGCCGACCGGCTGGTCGAGTTGTCGAAGCTCGCCACGGTCGCCCAGCAGGCGGTGCTGCGACCGCTCGGGCCGCAGGTGGGGACGCTCGCCGTCGCCGGCCGGTACATCTCGTCGACCGCCACCGCCGAGATCGGCGGCGACCTGTACGAGGCGATCGACACCCCGTACGGGGTGCGGATGCTGATCGGGGACGTCCGGGGCAAGGGGCTGGACGCGGTCCGGCTGGCCAGCATCGTGCTCGGCTCGTACCGGCACGTCGCGTACGAGCGGGCCGACCTGCGGGCGATCGTGGCCGACCTGGACCGGGCGGTGGCCCGCAACGTGGGTGACGAGGACTTCGTCACGGCCGCTCTGGTGGAGGAGCGGGGCGGCACGCTCACCATCGTCAACTGCGGCCACCCGCCGCCGCTGCTGCTGCGCCGGGGCGCGGTGATCCCGCTGGAGCCGCCCGCCCCCGCCCCGCCCCTGGGGTTCATGCCGGAGGTCCGGCCCCGGGTGGAGCGCCTCGAACCGGGGGACCGGCTGCTGCTCTTCACCGACGGGCTCGGCGAGGCCCGCCGGGACGGCGAGTTCTTCCCGACCGCCGACCGGGCCTGGCGGCTGCTCGGCCACGGGACGGTCGGCGACGGCCTGGCCTCCCTGGAGACCGCGCTGGTCGAGTGGGTGCACGGCCAGCTCGACGACGATATCGCGCTGGTGCTGATGGAGTACGCCGGACCGCGTACCGACCCGGCCGTGGCCGTGCCGAGCTGGGAGGTCGGCGCCACCGAGTCGTGAGCCGGACGCGGGGCGTGATCCTGGTCACTCCTGCTTGTGGGTTGTCGTTGCCTACCGGTGAGTAATACATTGGTGTTACTGATCGGTAACACCTGTCCGGAAGCGGGGCCAGCGAGCATGACCCACTACAAGAGCAACCTTCGGGACCTTGAGTTCAACCTGTTCGAGGTCTTCGGGGCGGATCAGGCGTTCGGCCAGGAGCCGTACACGGATCTCGACGTCGACACCGCGCGGAGCTTCCTCGCCGAGGTCGACCGCCTCGCCCGCGAGGACCTCGCGGCCAGCTACCTGGACGGCGACCGCAACCCCCCGGTCTTCGACCCGGCCACGCACACCGCGCCGCTGCCGGAGTCGTTCAAGAAGTCGTACCAGGCGTTCATGGACTCCGAGTTCTGGCGCCTCGACCTGCCGCCCGCGCTGGACGGCACCCCCGCCCCGCGTACCCTCTGGTGGTCGCTCGCCGAGATGGTCCTCGGCTCGAACGCCCCGGTCTGGATGTACGCCTCCGGCCCGTCCTTCGCCCACGTCCTGCACGTCGAGGGGACCGAGCGGCAGCAGAAGTGGGCCAAGCTCTTCATCGACAAGCAGTGGGGCTCCACGATGGTGCTCACCGAGCCGGACGCCGGCTCGGACGTCGGCGCGGGTCGCACCCGGGCCGTCCCGCAGCCGGACGGCTCGTGGCACATCGAGGGCGTGAAGCGCTTCATCACCTCCGGTGAGCACGACCTCAGCGACAACATCGTGCACTACGTGCTGGCCCGCCCGGTCGGCGTCGAGGGCGTCGGCGGCCCCGGCACCAAGGGCCTCTCCCTCTTCGTGGTGCCGAAGTTCCACTTCGACGAGGAGTCCGGCGAGCTGGGCGAGCGCAACGGCGTCTACGCCACCAACGTCGAGCACAAGATGGGCCTGAAGGTCTCCAACACCTGCGAGGTGACCTTCGGCGAGCACGGCGTACCGGCCAAGGGCTGGCTGCTCGGCGACAAGCACGACGGCATCCGGCAGATGTTCATGATCATCGAGTACGCCCGGATGATGGTCGGCACCAAGGCCATCGCCACCCTCTCCACCGGCTACCTCAACGCCCTGGAGTACGCGAAGAACCGGGTGCAGGGCGCCGACCTGCTCCAGCAGACCGACAAGGCCGCGCCCCGGGTCACCATCACCCACCACCCGGACGTCCGCCGCTCGCTGATGCTCCAGAAGTCGTACGCCGAGGGGCTGCGGGCGCTGGTCTGCTACACCGCCTCCTGGCAGGACAAGGTGGCCATCGCCGAGGCGGCCGGCGACGAGCCGGCGACCGCGCTCGCCAAGCGGGTCAACGACCTGCTGCTGCCGCTGGTCAAGGGCGTCGGCTCGGAGCGGGCGTACGAGATCCTCGGGCACGAGTCGTTGCAGACCTTCGGTGGCTCCGGCTTCCTCCAGGACTACCCCCTGGAGCAGTACGTCCGGGACGCCAAAATCGACACCCTGTACGAGGGCACCACCGCGATCCAGAGCCTCGACCTGGTCTTCCGGAAGATCGTCCGGGACAAGGGCAAGGCCCTGCTCACCGTGGCCGGCGAGATCCAGGAGTTCATCGCCTCCGAGGGCGGCAACGGCCAGCTCAAGCAGGAGCGGCTGGCGCTCGGCAAGGCCCTCACCGAGGTACAGAGCATCCTCGGGGTGCTCACCGGCTGGCTCGGCGAGGCGCAGGCCGGCGACGCCCGCGCCCTGTACAAGGTCGGGCTGAGCAGCCGTCGCTTCCTGCTCGCGCTCGGCGACGTGATCGTCGGCTGGCTGCTCCAGCGGCAGGCCGACGTCGCCCTGAAGGCCCTGGCCGGCGAGGTCTCCGCCACCGACCAGGCGTTCTACACCGGCAAGGTGGCCGCCAGCCGGTTCTTCGCCCGCGAGGTGCTGCCCCGCATCGGCGCCGACCGCCGCATCATCGAGTCCACCGACCTCGACCTCATGGACCTCCCCGAAGAAGCCTTCTGACCCTCCACCCGTCCTCGCTCTCTGCTTCCACCGCCCGGCCCGGCCCAGCGGCCTCGCACCGCCGTCCGCCCGTGCCCGGCGCGTTGATCAAGGGGTTTGTGTCACCGACCAGCACCGCTGGTGACGCAAACCCCTTGATCGTCCCTGGGACTGGGCGGGTGGGGGGAGCGTGCCGGGGGTGGCCGGGGTGGGGGGAGTGTCCGGGGTAGGGGGCGGGGTTGGCGGGTAAGCGGGGGCGCTGAGAGACGTCGGCGGGACGGGGCCGGCTGAGGAGGAGGGCCGGCAGCGGCTGTCGGCGGAGCACGCCCGGAGGTCACCACACGGGGGAGTGCAGCGCACATGGGTGTTGGTAGCGGTATCTTCCTGATCGCCATCGGCGCGATCCTCACGTTCGCCGTGCGGGCGAACGTCTGGTGGGTCGACCTGCGGGCGGTCGGCTGGGTGTTCATCCTGGCCGGGCTGGCCGTGCTGCTCACCACGCTCTGGTTCTGGCAGGACCGGCGCAAGCGGGCCCGCACCCTCATCGTCGAGGAGAACCGGCTGTCGCATCCGACCGCGATGATGCCGCCCCCGCCGGACCCGCCCCCGCCCACCGCACCGCCGTCCTGACGCCCCGCCCGGCCCGGTACCCGCCCAGCCCGGTGCCGGCCGGGTCCACCTCCGCCCCGCGCCCAGTGCCCGCGTCGGCGCGGTGCGGGGTGTTGAGAGGGGGCCCCTCCTCTACCGAATGCGTTAACAGGGGGCCCTTCCTTCACCGCAGGCGTTGGTCGGTCAGCAGGGCGTGGCCAAGGGTGAGGTCCGGCCACGGTACCGGGGCGCGGTGCGCCACCAGGTCGGCGGTGCGCAGGCCGTCCGGTACCGGTCGGGCCCGGTCCAGCAGGTTGGACAGCAGTGACACGCCCGGGTTGTGGGCCACCAGGAGCACCGTGCGCGCCTCCGGTGACACCGTCCTGACCAGCGCCAGCAGGCCCTCGGGAAGGGCCTCGTAGATGCCCGGTTCGTAGCGTACGACCGGTGCGGAGCCCGCCGGCCCACCCTCCGGCGGGCTTCCGGTCATGCCGGCCGCCACCCCGTGCCAGGTCTCCCGGGTACGTCTCGCCGGTGAGCAGAGCACCACGTCGGGCAGGTACCCGTGCCGGGCCAGCCAGGCTCCGGCCGCCTGTGCGTCGGTGTATCCCCGGGCGGTCAGTGGCCGGTCGACGTCGGGGATCTCCCCGGGTGGCTCGGCCTTGGCGTGCCGCAGCAGGATCAGCGTGCGGCCCCGTCCCCTGTCGTCCGTCATGGGGCCAGCTTGCCGGATTGGCGCTCCGAGTGCCGGGGTATGTCGATGGATGCCGCAACCTCATCCGTGGCCGCAGCGGGTAGGAAACGCCAGCAGGACGCCAAGGAGGCGACAAGATGGGCATCGGTGGCAGTATCTTCCTCATCGCGGTCGGCGCGATCTTCGCGTTCGCCGTGGAGGCCAACCTCGGGTGGCTCAACGTGAGCGTCGTCGGCTGGGTGCTGATGTTCGCCGGGCTCGCCGGTCTGGTCACCACCCTCTACTTCTGGAACTCCCGGCGTCGGACCGTGGTCGCCACCCCGGTCCGTGAGGCGCGGGTCGTCGCCGACCGGACGGTCCCGGTCCGCGACGACCGCGTGGTCCAGGAGTACCGCGAGGTCCGCGGCCCCGGCCGCACCGTCTAACCCCCCAACCCCCCAACCCCCCAACCCCTCCCCCTCCCCCCCACCCCTTCCGTCGATCATGGGGTTGACGGCACTCGCAGAGATCAGAAGTGCCGCCAACCCCATGATCGACCCGATCTAGGGGGAGGGGGGAGGGAGAGGGAGGGAGGGGGTGGGAGTGGGGGGTTAGGCGAAGAGGGCGAAGTAGATGGCGATGTGGTGGCAGATTGCGGCTACCAGGGTGCAGGCGTGGAAGAACTCGTGGTGGCCGAAGACGGTGGGCCACGGGTTGGGGCGGCGCAGCGCGTAGAAGACCGCACCGACGCTGTAGATCGCCCCGCCGACGGCGAGCAGGACCAGCGTGGTGACCCCGCCGACGTGCAGGATCTCCGGCAGCATCGCCACCGAGACCCAGCCGAGCGCCAGGTAGAGCGGGGCAGAGACCCAGCGGGGCGCGTGCGGCCAGATCAGTTTCACCCCGACGCCGCCGAGCGCCCCACCCCAGACCAGGACGAGCATCCCGGTCGCCGGCCGGGGTTCCAGCAGCAGCGCGCAGAACGGGGTGTACGTGCCGGCGATGAACAGGAAGATCATCGAGTGGTCCATCCGGCGCATGACCTGGTACCCGCGCGGTGACCACACCCGACGGTGGTACAGCGCGCTGGTGCCGAAGAGCCCGCAGACGGTCAGGCTGTAGATCGCGCAACTGACCAGGGGCGCCCAGCCGGGACGGCTGGCCGCGATCGAGCAGAGCACGATGCCGCAGACGAGGGCGACGAAGAACGCGTAGGTGTGCAGCCAGCCGCGCATCCGGGGTTTGCCGATGTCGACCGGCTTCAGGCGAAGCGGTGCCGAGGTGGTCACGACTAGAGGTTACGACACCGTAGGTTACTTGTAGGTAGTGCAACTGGTCACGGTGCCGACGCCCGCTGATACGGCAGGATGTCGGGATGCGCATCCGACCCGCCGGTGAGCACGCCCTGCTGCTCGACTGCGCCGGCCCGGACCAGGTCGAGGCGTGGCGCGCCGAGCTGTGGCGGCGGCGGGAACGCGGCGAACTCAGCGCCGTCGAGATCGTGCCGGGAGCCGAGACCGTCCTGCTCGACGGGGTACCCGATCCGGCGCGGACCGCGACCCTGCTCGCCCGCTGGACCCCCGACCCCGTGAGCCCCGCCGAACCCACGGCCGGTGCCGAAACCACTGCCGGACCTACGGCCGCTGCCGGTGCCGGGGCCGTCGGCGGGTCCGCCGGTGCCGGGGGTGCCGGCGAGGTGCGGGTGCTCACCGAGTTCGACGGGCCCGACCTGGCCGCCGTCGCCGAGCACTGGGGCACCGACGTGCGGGAGGTGCTGCGCCGCCTCACCGACCTGCGGTTCCGGGTCGCCTTCTGCGGCTTCGCGCCCGGGTTCGCGTACCTGACCGGGCTGCCCGAGCGGTGGGCGGTCCCCCGGCTGTCCAGCCCGCGTACCCGGGTGCCGGCCGGGTCGGTGGCCCTCGCCGGGCGGTACGCCGGGATCTACCCGACCGAGTCGCCGGGCGGGTGGCGGCTGGTCGGCCGTACCAGCCTGCCCCTGTTCGACGTGCACGCCGACCCGCCGGCCCGGCTCACCCCCGGCACCCGGGTACGGCTGGTACCCGCGTGACCGGGGCGACGGGCGTCTGCCCGGCCGGAACCGTCGAGGTGCTCCGGGCCGGGGCGCTCACCACCGTGCAGGACCTGGGCCGCCCCGGCTGGGCGCACCTGGGCGTACCCCGCTCCGGTGCGCTCGACCCGGCGGCCCTGCGCCTGGCGAACCGGCTGGTCGGCAACCCGGAGACCGCCGCCGGCCTGGAGACCACGCTGGCCGGCTGCGACCTCCGGCTCGACCGGGCCGGCACGGTCGCCGTCACCGGGGCGCAGGCGCGGGTCCGGGTGGGGGACCGGCCGGCGGACGTGGGCCGGCCCATCGCGGTGCCGGCCGGCACCCCGGTCCGGATCGGCCCGGCCCTGCACGGGGTACGCAGCTACGTGGCCGTCGCCGGGGGCGTCGCCGTCGAGCCGGTGCTCGGCAGCCGCGCCACCGACCTGCTCTCCGGCCTCGGCCCGCCCCCGGTCCGCGACGGCGACCGGCTGCCCCTGGGCACCCCGGCCGGGGTACCCGCCGGGGTGGACGTCACCGTCGGCGGCCCGTTCCCCACCGAACTGCGGCTCGCGGTGCGGCTCGGCCCCCGCGACGACTGGTTCACCCCGGAGGCGGTACGGCTGCTGCTGAGCACCCCGTACACGGTGAGCCCGGACAGCAACCGGATCGGCGCGCGGCTCACCGGCGCGGCGCTGCCCCGCGCGGTCGCCGGGGAACTGCCCAGCGAGGGGCTCGTGCTCGGCGCGGTGCAGGTGCCGGCGGACGGGCAGCCGTTGATCTTCCTCGCCGACCATCCGACCACCGGCGGGTACCCGGTCGTCGGGGTGGTGACCGACGTGACCGCGCTCGCGCAGGCCCGGCCGGGGACTACGGTGAGATTTTATGGACCTCAACGCTGACCTCGGCGAGGGATTCGGCATCTGGCAGCTCGGCGACGACGAGGCGCTGCTGGACGTGATCACCTCCGCCAACGTGGCCTGCGGCTTCCACGCCGGTGACGCGTCGACCATGCGCCGGGTCTGCGCCGCCGCGGCCCGACGCGGTGTCACCGTCGGCGCGCAGGTGGGCTACCGCGACCTCGCCGGCTTCGGCCGCCGCTACATCGCCTACGACCACGCCGAGCTGCGCGACGAGGTGACGTACCAGCTCGGCGCGCTGGACGCGTTCTGCCGGCTGTTCCGGACCCGGGTGCGGTACGTCAAGCCGCACGGGGCGCTGTACCACGCGGCGGCGACCGACGAGACGCAGGCCGCCGCCGTGGTCGCCGCCGTCAACGACGTCAACCACGAGCTGCCGCTGCTCTGCTCGCCCGGCTCGGTGCTGGCCCAGCTCGCGGTCGGCGCCGGACTGCGCGTGGTCGCCGAGGGCTTCGCCGACCGGGGGTACCTGCCCAACGGCCGGCTCACCCCGCGCGGTGCCCCCGGCGCCCTGGTCACCGACCCCGACGAGATCGCCGCGCGGGCCGTCCGGATGGCCACCGACCAGACCGTCGTCGCCGTGGACGGCACCGTCGTCTCCTGCCCGGTCGAGTCCATCTGCCTGCACGGGGACACGCCCGGGGCGGTCGCCTCGGCGGGGCGGGTGCGGGAGGCGCTGACGGCGGCGGGGGTCACGCTCACTGCGTTCGCGTGAAAGGAAGGGCCCCCTGTTAACGCTTTCTGTATAGGAGGGGGCCCCTCCTAACACCCCGGCTCGCCGGGACGGCCGGGGTCGGCGGTGGCCGGCGGGCCAGGGCGGCGGGCGTCGGCTACGTGTCGAGGCCGCGCAGCACCAGTGGGAGCCGGGCGGGAGCGCCGTCGACCACCCGTACCGGGACGCCCCAGTCCTGCCGGGTCAGGTGGCAGGCCGCGTGCTCGGCGTCCGCGTCGCAGGTGGCCGCCTGCGCGGTCACCTGGAGCACACCCCCGGGTACCGTGCCGTCGATCACCAGCCGGCGGGACAGCTCGGTACCGGTACCGGCGCCGTCGAGCAGCAGCTCCGGCGGGGAGGCGGAGACCACCAGCCGGGTCGACGGGCCGTACGTCTCGTCGAGTTTCTGCCCGGGTGCCGGGGTGAAGACGATGTCCAGGGTGACCTCGCCGGCGGCCAGGTCGGTCGGGCGGCGTTCGGTGCGGTGCCGGGGGCCGGCCACGGTGGTCGCGCCGGTGGCGGTGAGCGCCCCCGGTGCCACCTGGGTCAGCCGGTGCGCCGCCGACTCGACCACGAGGACCGCCCCGCCGTCGGTCAGCACCAGGTCGCTCGGCTCGGCGAGGCCGTCGGCCACCGTGGCGACCAGCCCGGTCGCCGGGTCGTACCGGCGGACCGCCCCGTTGTACGTGTCGGCGACCAGCACCGAGCCGTCGGGCAGCGCGCACACCCCGAGCGGGTGTTGCAGCAGCGCCTGCCCGGCCGGCCCGTCCACGTGCCCGAAGTCGAACAACCCCTGCCCGACGGCGGTGCCCATGGTGCCGTCCTCGACGTACCGGACGGCGCTGGTCTCGCTGTCGGCGATCCAGAGCCGGCGGCCGTCGGCGGAGACGGAGAGCCCGGAGGGCTGCGCCATCCACACGTCCGGCAGCGGCCCGTCCCGCAGCGCCTCCACCGTCGTGCCGGCGTACACCCCGGCGGTCCGCTTGACCGGGTCGAACCACCAGAGCTGGTGGATGCCGGCCATCGCCACGATCACCCGGCCGTCGTACCAGGCCAGGTCCCAGGGGGAGGAGAGGTCGACGGAGAGCGCGTCGTGGGCGTGGTCGTCCACCGTGGAACGCCACTGCCGTCCCGTACCGGCGACCGTGACCACCTCGCCGGTGGCCAGGCGTACCCCGCGCAGCAGGTGGTTGACGGTGTCCGCGACGACCAGGTCGTACCCGGCGATCTCGGCGACCTGCGGGGGGAGCAGGCAGAGCCCCTGCGGTTCGGAGAAGGTGGCCGCCTCGGCCGGGCCGTCGACCCGCCCCCGGTGCCCGGCGCCGATCCGGCGGACCACGGTCTCCCCGTCCGGCTCCAGCTCCACCAGTGAGTGCCGCGCCGAGTCGGAGACCAGCAGGTTCCCGCCGGGCAGCGCCACCGCCTTGCCGGGGAAGCGCAGCGTGGTCTCCGGCTCGGCGGGCGGCACGTACGGGCCGTCGCCCCGGCGCAGGGTGCCCTTCGCCTCGTGCTCGGCGACGAGCTGGTCCAGCAGCCGGGCCAGCCCGTCGGCGTGCCCCTCCCCGGCCATCGTCGCCACCACGTACCCCTCGGGGTCGACGACCGCCAGGGTCGGCCAGGCGCGGGCCGCGTACTGCTGCCACATGTCCAGCTCGGGGTCGTCGAGCACCGGGTGGTGCACCCCGTACCGCTCGACCGCCGCCGCCAGGGCGTCCGGGTCCTTCTCGTGCTCGAACTTGGGCGAGTGGACCCCGACGACCACCAGCACGTCGGCGTACTTCTCCTCCAACGGGCGCAGCTCGTCGAGGACGTGCAGGCAGTTGATGCAGCAGAAGGTCCAGAAGTCCAGCAGGATGATCCGCCCACGCAGGTCGGCGAGGGACAGCTCCCGCCCGCCGGTGTTGAGCCAGGCCCGCCCCCGAAGCTCGGGCGCCCGGACGCGGGGCGTGGTGCTCATGCCGCCACCTCGCCGTGTCCGGTGCCGCCCCGGCTCTCGACGACGATGGTCCGCTCGCTGAACTCGCTCATGGGGCCAGCCTTTCACGTCGGTCCCGACCGCGACCGGGGTCTCCCCGGTGCCCGCCGGCTGCACGCCCGGTCAGCCCGGACGGTGGTGCCGGGTGGGACGACGACGGCGGGGCCACGGACAACCGTGGCCCCGCCGGGGCGGTCGGGTGGGGTGGCGGAGGCCACCCCGGGTCACTCCTGGGCCGGCTTGAGGCAGAGCACCGGGTTGGGGACGTCGCCGCGCAGCACGACGTGCGGCTGGCCCGGATCGTCGCACTTGTCCTTGTTGTCGACCTTGGAGACCACGGTGAAGGCACCGGAGTCGCCGCAGTCGGCCTCCGCCGCGCCCTCGCCGGACTGCTTGACGCAGGAGTTCACCGCCGGGTCGAAGGCCGCCGGGTCGTCGTTGCCGACCTTGCCGAGCAGGAGGAGCAGACCGAGCGGTACGGCGAGGATCAGCACCGCCGCCACCAGCACGGCCGCCAGGACCCGCCCGTTGCGGACCTTCGGCGCGGGCTGCTCGGGCTTCGACTCCTCGGCCTCCGGCTTGAACGCGTCGAAGCGGCCCTGGTCCGACTCGCCGGCACCGTTCTGCGGCCATCCCGGGCCGGACTGCTGGCCGCCGGGCGGGAAGGCGGACGGGAAGCCGCCCTGCCCCGGCTCGCCGATCGGGCCGAAGCCCGGGGCGCCGCCCGGCACCGCGCTCTGGGCGCCCCCGCTGCCCGGGGTGGGCGGCCCACCGAACGGGTCACCCCGGTCGAGCGGGGCGTCGTGCGGCCGGACGCCGTTGACCGGGCGGTTGGTGCTGTTGGGCTCGCCGAAGGCGGGCATGGTCGACGGGAAGCCCGGCGGCGTGGCCGAGCGTGGCGGGGCCTCGCCGAAGCCACCCGGGTGGGCGGTCGTCCGGTCGTGGTCGTCGAAGCGCTGCTCCGGCCCCGGCCCGAACCGGTCCGCCCCCTGCTCGAAGGGCTTCGGCCCCTGGTCGAACGGGTTGGGCCCCTGGTCGAACGAGGCGGGCCGCTGGTCGAACCGCTCCGGCCCCCGGTCGTACTGGTCGGGCCCCCGGTCGTACTGGTCCGGTGCCGGGCCGAACCGGTCACCGCCCTGGTCGGGGCGCTCGGGTGCGGGCGGAAAGCCCCGGTCGTACTGGTCGGGACGAGCGCCACCCTGGTCGAAGCGGGGCTCCGGCGTGGGCTCGGCCCGGTACCCGACCGGCTCGGCGGCGTCCGGCTCGTCCACCGGCTCGGGTCGGGAGGGCCGGCCGTACACCCGGGGCTGCGGGGCGGGCGGGCCACCCGGCGGCAGGGACTGGTCGGTGGGGGGTACCTTGCTGGCCGCCGGCACGGCGGCGCTGGCCGAGACGGGGCCGGCGGCCTCGCCGGTCTCCGGCGAGGTACGCGGCGACGGCACCACCGGGCTGCCCGGAGCCTGCGGCTGCTCGTGCGGCGCGTCGGCGGGCGCCCACCCGCCTGCCTGCCCGTACGCCTGCGGTGCGGCACCCTCGCGGCCGGCCGGCTCGGGGAAGCCCGGCTGACCGGAGGCGGCGTACGCGGCCGGCGCCGGGTAGTCGGCGGGTGGTGCGTAGTCGGCCGGCGGCGCGGCGGCCAGGCTCGCGCCCGGGATGCGCTGCTCCTGCGGGGGCAGCGGCACCGCGTTGGCGGGCGAGATGCCCGGCCCGGGGGCCGGCTGGTACATCGCGGCGTCGCCGGGGCGGTTGCCCGGCCACTCCTCGGCGGGGGCGGACCGCTCCGGCGTCGGGTCGTTACGGCCCCACGCCTCCTCGGCGGCCCACGGCTCACCCGCCGGGATGGCCGGCCGCTCGGCGCGCTCGGGTCCCGTCCACTGTGCCGGGTTGGCGTCCTGCGGGGAGCCGCCCCAGGCGTGCGGCCCGTCGCTGCCCGGCACGGACGCCGTACCCCGGCTCGGGGCGGCGGCGTTCGCGGCCCAGCCGGCGGCCTCCGGGCGCTCGTCCGGGGTGGACGGGCGGGGCCAGCCGCCGGACTGCGCCGACTCGTCCGGGGTGGACCGCTGGTCGGGCTGCGGGCGGTCGGTCTGGTGCGGGGCGGCCGGGGCCCAGCCACCGGCCGGGTGCTGGTCGTCGCGGGCCGGCTGGTCCCAACCGGCGGGAGACTGGTTCGGCGGCGGGCCCCAGGCCGGCGGGGACTGGCTCTCCGGGGCCGGGCCGTTCCAGCCGGGCCGGGGGGCCTGCTCGGCGCCGGGCCAGCCGCCGCCGGCCGGGCCGGGCTCCGGTGCGGGCGTACCCCAGCCGCCGGAGCGGGCCGGATCCTTTGACGGGGACGGTGCGCCACCGGACCAGCCGCCCGACTGGGCGGGGTTCTCCGGTGGGGACCAGGTGTCGTGGCTCGGTGCCGGCTGCTGAGGCACCGAGGCGGCGCCCCGGGCCTGTGGCTGGGGCTGCTGCTGCGCCCAGTCGGGCGCGGGCGGCGCGGCCTGCGCCCAGGCCGGCTGCCCCGGCTCGGGGTGCGGCGGGGTCGGGGCCGGCGCGGCGGCCCAGCCGGGGGCGGCCGGTTCGGGCTGACTGGCGGCCCAGGCCGGCTGCGGCGGCCCGCCCTGGTTGCCCCAGGGCGTCGGCTCGGCGGTGGCGGCCCAGTTCGTGGTCGGTGCCGGGTCACCCTGCTGCCCGGCCCAGGCCGGTGCCGGCTGGTCCGGCCGGTTGGCCGGTGGCGGGGGCGCCCAGCCCAGGTCGGGGTTGTTCCCGTAGCCGCTGTTCTGCTGCTGCGCTGGCCGGTCGCCGTACGGCGCCGGTCCGCCGGCGCCCGGCGACACCTCGTCCGGCTCCCGGCCGGGGTGGTGTGAGCCCTCGGACGTCATCGGTGCGCCTCCTCAATCATGTCGGCCGCCGGTGCCGGATCGGGTCTCGTCGGCGTGGCTGCCGGCGTCGCCAGCGGTCCGGCCGTGCGGACTCTCTCGCACCCTAACCGGTGGCCGCCCGTGGCAGCCGGGGAGCATCCGGCCGTCACTCCGCGTCGCCGGGCCGATTCGAGGAGCTTCTATCGGCCCGATCGATCCGGATCGCCGGCTGCGGTGACGACCGTGCCCCACCGTACCGGGCGGTGCGGCGGGGTGGAATCCCGGTCTCAAGCGGTTGAAACGCCGACGACCCGCCCGGTGGTCGGGCGGGTCGTCGGACTGGGAGGAGGGAGCGGAAGGTCTCGGCGTCAGCTCACGTGCCGCTGGGCGATCGCGATGATCTCGTTGCGCACCGAGGGCGAACTGGCCTTGCGCAGCGCGTGCTCGATGGCGCGGGCGCGGCGGTTGGCGTCACGGCGGTCACGGATTCGCTTGATCATGCTCATCGGGGCTCTCCTCCAGGCTTATTCGGTTGTCGTCCCGTCGTTGCTTCCATTGAAGCGCAGAGCGCCGGTCATTGCCATCGATTATTAGGTGAGGTGGGACACCTGCCGAAAAATCAAAGGTTCGCTGGTTGCTTAGCCGACGTTCAGTCGGTGAACGGCGACGGCCGGTGTGCCGGGGTGGAGCCCCGGGCACACCGGCCGTCGCGGTGGTCGAGCGTCAGGTCCAGGCGAGCAGTGCCGCCTCCGGGTCGGCGAGGAATTCACCCACGTCCCGCAGGAACTTCGAGCCCAGTTCACCATCGATGATCCGGTGGTCGAAGGAGAGCCCCAGGGTGGTCACCTGACGCGGCCGGACCTTGCCCTTGTGCACCCAGGGCATCTCCCGGACCGCGCCGAAGGCGAGGATGGCCGACTCGCCCGGGGGCAGGATCGGCGTACCGGTGTCCACGCCGAAGACCCCGACGTTGGTGATGGTCAACGTGCCACCGGCCATGTCCGCCGGGGAGGTCTTCCCGGCCTTCGCCGTCTGCACCAGGTCGGTCAGCGCGTCGGCCAGCTCGCGCAGGGTGAGCCGCCCGGCGTCCTTGACGTTCGGCACGATCAGCCCACGCTCGGTGGCCGCCGCGATGCCCAGGTTGACGTAGTCCTTGACGACGATCTCGTCCCCGGCCCACGTCGAGTTGACCATCGGGTACCGCCGGACCCCGAGCAGGACCGCCTTCGCCACCAGCAGCAGCGGCGACACCCGGACGTCACGCCACTCCCGCCGGGTACGCAGCCGGTCCAGCGCCTTCATCGACCGGGTCACGTCGACGGTGAGGAACTCCGTGACGTGCGGGGCGGTGAACGCCGAGCGGACCATGTTCTCGGCGGTGAGCCTGCGTACCCCCTTGACCGGGATGCGCTGCTCGCGCTCCGCGCCGGGGCCCGCCACCGGCGGTGCCGCGACCGCCGGCTCCACCGCCGGGGCCGTCGCCGCCTGCTGTACGTCCGCCCGGGTGATCGAGCCCAGCGGGCCCGAACCGGTCAGCGTGGCCAGGTCGACGCCGAGGTCGCGGGCGAGCTTGCGCACCGGCGGCTTGGCCAGCACCAGGCCGCCGTTGCCGTTGGCCGGCGCGGTCACCACCGGAACCGCCGGGGCCGCCGCGACCGCCGGGGCCGCGGGGGCCGCCGCCGGGGTGGCGACCGGTGCCGGCACCGCCGGCGCGACCGGGGTCCGGACCGGCGTGGCCTGGGCCGGGGCGGGTGCGGTCGACGTCGGGGTGGCTCCGGTGCCGGTGGCCCCGACGGGGGTGGGCTTGCGCGGGCGGCGCTTGGCCGCCGTGGTGCGCGGGCCGTAGCCGACCAGCACGGCGGTCCGCCCGCCCGGGGCGGGGCCGCCGATGATGCCCGGCTCGACCGCGCCCTCGCTCGGGGCCACCTCGACCGCCGCCAGCGAGGCCGGCGACGGGGTGGGCAGCGCGGCGTCGGGCGCGCCGGTGGTCGACTCCTCGATGGGGCCGGCGTCGGGGTCGGTGTCGATCGCGATGATCGGGGTACCGACCTCCACCGTGGTGCCCTCGCCGTGGAAGATCGACTGCACCCGCCCGGCCCACTTCGCCGGGATCTCCACGGCCGCCTTGGCCGTCTCCACCTCGACGATCGGCTGGTTCAGCTCGATGACGTCGCCGACCTTGACCAACCAGGCGAGGATCTCTCCCTCGGTCAGCCCCTCACCCAGGTCGGGCAGGTTGAACTCCTTGATCCGGGACACGCCGCTCACCAGCCGAAGGTGCGGTCGACGGCGTCGAGGACGCGGTCGAGGTCGGGCAGGTACTCCTCCTCCACCCGGGCGGCCGGGTAGGGGGTGTCGAAGCCGGTCACCCGCAGCACCGGGGACTCCAGCGAGTAGAAGCACTCCTCGGTGATCCGGGCCGCGATCTCCGCGCCCAGGCCCAGGTTGCCCGGCGCCTCGTGCACCACCACCGCGCGGCCGGTGCGCCGCACCGACTCGTACGCGGCGGTCAGGTCCAGCGGGGAGAGGGTACGCAGGTCGACGACCTCCAGCTCCCGGCCGTCCTCGGCGGCGGCGGTCGCCGCGTCCAGGCAGGTCCGCACCATCGGCCCGTACGCCAGCAGGGTGGCGTGCGTGCCGGCCCGCGCGACCCGGGCGGAGTGCAGCGGGTACGCCTCGGCCAGCGGGGCGTCCAGGTCGACCGGGCCCTTCTCCCAGTAGCGCCGCTTCGGCTCCAGGAAGACGATCGGGTCGTCCGAGGCGATCGCCTGCTGGATCATCACGTACGCGTCCTGCGGGTTGGCGCAGCTCACCACCTTCAGGCCGGCGGTGTGCGCGAAGTACGCCTCCGGCGACTCGGAGTGGTGCTCCACCGCCCCGATCCCGCCTCCGAAGGGGATCCGGATCACCATGGGGATGTTCAGCTTGCCCCGGGAGCGGTAGTGCATCTTCGCCACCTGGGACACGATCTGGTCGTACGCCGGGTAGACGAAGCCGTCGAACTGGATCTCGCAGACCGGCCGGTACCCCCGGACGGCCAGGCCGACCGCGGTGCCGATGATGCCGGACTCGGCCAGCGGGGTGTCGATCACCCGCTGGTCGCCGAAGTCCTTCTGGAGGCCGTCGGTGATCCGGAAGACGCCGCCGAGCTTGCCGACGTCCTCGCCCATGATGACGACCTTCGGGTCGTTCTCCAGGGCCCGGCGCAGGCCGGTGTTGAGGGCCTTGCCGAGGGTGAGCGTCTCCGTGGCCATCAGTGGGCACTCCCCTCGAACGAGTCCAGGTACCGGGTGAACTGGGCACGCTGCGCGTCGAGTTCCGGCGAGCCGGTGGGGTAGACGTGGTCGAACATCGTCACCGGTTCCGGGTCGGGCATGGCGAGCACCCGCTCCCGCAGGTCCACCGCCTCGGTGCGGGCCTGCTCGTCGATCTCGGCGAAGAAGCCCTCGTCGGCGATCTGCTGCTGCTCCAGGAACGCCTTCATCCGGGCGATCGGGTCCTTGGCCTGCCAGGCCTCGACCTCGCTGGCGATCCGGTACCGGGTCGGGTCGTCGGAGGTGGTGTGCGCTCCCATCCGGTACGTGTACGCCTCGATCATGCTGGGGCCCTGGCCGAGCCGGGCGTTGTCCAGCGCGTGCCGGGTCACCGCGTACGTGGCCAGCACGTCGTTGCCGTCCACCCGGATGCCGGGGAAGCCGAACCCGGCGGCCCGCTGGTACAGCGGCACCCGGGTCTGCCGCTCCAGCGGCTCGGAGATGGCGTACTGGTTGTTCTGGCAGAAGAAGACCAGCGGGGCGTTGAAGACGCTGGCCCAGACGAACGCCTCGTTGACGTCGCCCTGGCTGCTGGCGCCGTCACCGAAGTAGGCGATCACCGCCTCGCCGTCCTCGGTCCCGGTCTTGCCGTCCATGGTGACGCCCATGGCGTAGCCCGTCGCGTGCAGGGTCTGCGCCCCGATCACGATCGTGTACATGTTGAACTTGAACTCGTTCGGGTCCCAGCCGCCCTGGTCGACGCCGCGGAACAGGCCGAGCGGCATGATCGGGTCGATGCCCCGGCAGTAGAGCACCCCGTGCTCGCGGTAGGTCGGGAAGGCCATGTCCTGCGTGCGCAGCGCCCGCCCGGAGCCGACCTGCGCCGCCTCCTGACCGAGCAGGCTCGCCCACAGGCCCAGCTCGCCCTGCCGTTGCAGGGCCGTCGCCTCGGCGTCGAGCTTGCGCACCAGCACGAGGTCGCGGTACAGGCCGCGGTACTCCTCGTCGGTGAAGTCGACCCGGTACTCGACGCCGTCCGGTCCGGTCACGGCGTCGATCCGCTCCCCGGTGGGGGTGAGCAGTTGTACGAGATCTGTCGTGCCGGCGGCGTGCTTCCTGGTGCCGGTGCTCTTCCTGGACCGCGGTGCGGCCCGCGTACCGCGGGTGGTGACCCCGGGATCGCCCTTTGCCATGCGTCTCTCCCCTGTCGTGTCTGCGTCGGCAACGGGGGGTCACCCGGCCACGCAACTCGTGCGCCGGCCCGGCTGGCGCCGGTCCGGGTCCTGGCTGCCGCGCCTGGCCCGGGTGGGGTTGCCGCGCGGCGTGAACCAGGCTCGGGTGACGAGCCTGGCTCGGGAGCCGGCGTCCCAGCCGTGCCTGTCGCGAGGGTGCGCGGAGGCCACGGCTGCGTTGCCGTCGAGGTCCATATTCGCAGAGAGGTGAGCGGGCCCACAGTACGGCCGTCCCACGAGGCATTTACCAGTGCCTTAACGCCCATTGCCGGCTTGCGGAACGGGCTTGACATCCTCGGCGTGTCGACACGCTGTACGGGGCTGGTCAACCGAGCGTCACTGGTTCACGCTGATTGATGCGGGATGACACTGATCCGAGTAATTTTCCGGTTTCGCGGTGTTCGGGTTCACCGGTCGCCGGGTTGTCGTCGCCGCACCGCTGGTCCACGAGGGGGAAACGGTGTCCGAACGCGGGGGAAGATCCGGTGCGTCGCTGTCCGTCCGCCACCGTCCGGCCGGGTACCGCCGGGTGGTGGGTGCCCACCGGGCGGCCGGCCCGAGCGGCCCGAGCCGGGGCTACCTGCTCACCGTCGCCCTGCTGGCCGGCACCGCGACGATGCCGATCCTCGCCGCCGTCAGCACCGGTTCCGCCACGATCGGCAGCACCGCCGTGCCGGACAGCGGCACGCCGTTCATCCCGACGCCGTCGGTCGGCCCGGTGGTGATCCCGATGCCGGTGGGCAGCCAGCCGGCCGCGTACCGGCCGTCCGGCCCGACGGCCACCCCCACGCCGCTCGTGCCCGACCCGGCCGAACCGGCCCCCGCCGACCCGCCGGCCCGGCCCGACGGGGAGGCGGACGCCGCCGCCTCGACCCGGCCCGCCCCCCACGCGCCGGTACCGTCCGCCTCCACCAGCCCGCCGGCCGCCCCGCCCCGGCCCACTCCGGTCCCGCGCCCCACCCCGCCGACCCCGCGTCCCAGCCCGGCTCCGAGCCCCACCCCGTCGCCCGGCCCGACCCCCACGACGGAGCCGACCCCGACCGCCTCGACGCCCACCCCGGACGTCTCCCGCGAGGTCGATCCCACCGTCGCGCCCGGCACCGGGCCGACCCACGGCGCCGGTGTCGAGCCGATCGCGACCGCCGACGGGCCGACCGCGACCGCCGGCCCGCCGCCGGACGGCCCCGAACCCGCCGGCGCGCTCCGGTGACGAGCGACCGCCCCGGTTCGTGCGGCCGGTCGGGCGGCTCCGGGTGTCCCCGGGCAGGGCGCCCCGGCTGCGGCCGGTCCGGTGGGCGGGGCTGCGGCGGCCGGCCGCCGGTCCGTCGGCGTCCGCGCCGGGCGAGGTGAGCGCGGCCCGGCTCGCCCGCCTGGTGACCGAGGTGACCGCGCCCGTCGTCCTGGTGACCCTGCTGACCGGGATCGTCGGGTGGCACAGCACCGGCGGCGGGGTGCACGGGCTCGCCTGGGGACTGCTGGCCACCCTCTTCGCCACCGGCCTCCCGCTCGCCTACATCGTCGGCGGGGTCCGGCGCGGCCGGTTCACCGACCACCACGTGGGCGTACCGGAGCAGCGCCGGCTGCCGCTGCTGTTCGGGCTGGCCTCGTCGGCGGTGGGCTGGGTGCTGCTGGCCGCCTTCGGCGCGCCCCGACCGCTGCTCGCCCTGGTGGCGGCCGGGGGGGTGGGGCTGGTGGTGGCGGTGACGGTGAGCCCCTGGTGGAAGATGTCGATCCACACGGCGGTGGCCGCCGGCGTGGTCGTGGTGCTGGTGCTCACCTTCGGCGTACCGCTGCTGGCCACCGTGCCGCTGCCGGCGCTGGTCGGCTGGTCCCGGGTCCGGTTACGCGACCACACGGTGCCCCAGGTGGTGGCCGGCGGCATGGTCGGCGGGCTGGTCGCCGGGGCGGTCTACGCCGCGTTCGGCTGACCGCCCCGGGCGGTCAGGCGCCCTCGTCGGCGAGGCGGTGCCGGTTCGCCTCGATCCAGGCGTCCAGGGCGGCCGGGTCGTCCGGGTCCACCCCGTCGGCCATCAGTTGCGCGACGGCGGCGGTGGCCGGGCTGCGCCGTTCACCGGTCGAGTAGAGCCGGGCGAACTCCGGCACCATCTCCTCGATCGCCGTGTCGGTCTGCGTCGTCGCCAGCTCCGGCAGCCCCCGCTGCCGGGCCGCGTGACCGGCCCAGGCGCGCAGCACCCGGGGCAGCATGGCGGCGTCGTCCATGTCCAGCACCGCCCGGCGGTGCACCCAGTCGAGCAGGAACAGCCCGGCGACGGCCGGGCTCCACCGCATCGGGTCGGCGTCCGGGAAGCTCGCCGCGTGGTCCAGCAGCAGGCTCAGGCAGAAGTGCAGCGAGGCCAGCTCGTCGCCGTCCACGGTGTGCAGGCCGAACCGGGCGGCGTCCGGGCCGGCGAGGAACCGCCGGACCAGCTCGGTACGCATCCCGGCCGGCAGCGGGTCGATCGGCGGCTCCGGCGTCGCCGACCCGGCGGGCCGGGCGGGCAGCAGGGCCAGCCGGGCGCCCACCAGCGCCCGGTCGGTGGCGAGGGAACCCTCGGCGGGCAGGTCACCCAGGTCGTCGGTGACCGTGAGGTGCCGGGTCACCTCGTCGCGCATCCGGGCCGGGTCCTCCGCCCGGAACCAGGTCAGCTCGTCGCTGGCGCACATCTGCCGGACCTGTTCCAGGATCGGCGCGGCGGGGCTGCCGACGAAGACGTCCTTGGTGATCCCGATGTTGTGGTCGACCAGCGCGACCAGGGCGTGCTCCGGCCCACCGGCCGCCTCGTCGTACGCGAAGGTGGCCAGGTACGAGGTCTGGTCGCCGTACACGTCGCCGTAGGCCCAGGTGCCGGTGAGGTGGACCCGCCCGAGCTGGCCGGCCCAGGCCGGCGCGGTCGAGCCGGGGCGGATCCGGGCCGCCCCGGTGGCGTCGGGCACCAGCGCGGCGAAGACGGAACGGATGGTGAGGGCGGCGGCGGTCCGCCGCCGTGAGGTGGCCGCCAGGAAACCGGTCACGAACTCCCGGACGGCGGTGTTCCGGTCTGTCTCGGCGATCGCGTAGACGCTGCCCAGCAGGGCGGTGCCGAGCATCTCGGCG
Source organism: Micromonospora fluostatini (assembly GCF_050410825.1). NCBI lineage: Bacteria > Bacillati > Actinomycetota > Actinomycetes > Micromonosporales > Micromonosporaceae > Micromonospora > Micromonospora fluostatini. Next base: position 5,637,243 of record NZ_CP191251.1, on the reverse strand, counting down.
TCGAGGGCACAGTCCAGCCTGGTCACGTCGCGGGCGGCGTGCAGCACCGCGTCGTAGGGGGTGTGTGGCGTGGCCATGGTCCGACCCTACGCCGCCGCACGCCCGGTGACATCCACCACGATTGCGTCCGGCACCACCGGGCCCGTCCGCCGTGCCCCGACCTCAGGGCCCCGGTGGCGACCGCCTGGGCCGTCCGGGTGGCGGTCTCAGTCCCGGGTGGCGGCCCGCAGGGCCGTGCCCGCCTCGACGTACGCGCGCAGCACGGTGCGGACCGGGGCGACCACGTACTCGTCGCCGACCCCGGCGACCGCGTCGGCCAGCCGTCGTTCGGCCTGCCGTCGGGCCCGACCGGCGGCCCAGCGGATCACCGGCCGGGTCACCGCCGCCAGGAGCAGCCCGGCGAGCAGACCGCCCAGCAGCAGCACCGTCGGCAGCGGCACCTGGCCGACCAGCGGCCCGTCCAGGGGCGGCAGGCCGAGCGCCCGCAGGCCGTACCCGAGGACCAGCCAGCCCAGCCCGGCCACCGCCGCGACGGTGACCAGCCACTGGAGGGCACCGACCAGCCGCCACCAGAGCGGGCGGCCGGTCACCCCCAGGTCGGTACCGGCGACCGCGCGGTCCAGGGCGTCCGGCAGGTCCACCAGCCGTGACCGGGCGGCCGTGGTGACCGCGGTCGGCCAGGCGGCCGGCAGGTCCGCGGCGGACCGGTCGGCCACCGCCCGGACGGCCAGCCCCAGCGCCGACCGCTGGGCGGCGGTCGGGTCCGGCAGTGAGGTGGCGGCGACCGGCTTCCGGCCGGCGTCGGGGGGCGGCAGGGCCGACCCGCTGTCGGCACCCGCCCCGTCCGGCCCGGCCAGGTGCAGCCGGCGCAGCGGGTCGGGGCGCAGCCGTCGCCAGCCCCGGACCAGCGGCCAGCCGGTCGCCGCCCCCGCCCGGTGCCGGTACGCCTGCCCGACCGCGTCGGCCGCCGCCGGCACCCCGGCGGTCTCCGCCAGCGCGCCGGTCAGCGACCGGACCGTGGCGTCGTCCGGGCCGGCCCGGGGGGTGTCCGGGCCGACCAGCTCGGCCAGCCCGGCGACCACGCTGTCGGCGTCCCCGGCGAGCCGGCGCAGGACGGCCTGCCGTTCGGCGACCGTCCGCTCCAGCGCCTCGCGCAGCTCGCCCATCCCGCTCGGGTCGAGCGCGGCGGTGGCCAGCAGCGGCACCCCGCCCAGCCCGTCGTCGTCGAGGAGCCGGCGCAGGTCGTCGAGGACCCGGGGCAGCTCGGCGGGGGCCAGCCGGTCGGCCTGGTTGAGCACGACCAGGGTGACGTCCTTGTGCCGGTGGAACTCGCGCAGGTAGTTGGTGTGGATCAGCCGGTCGGCGTACTTCTGCGGGTCGACCACCCAGACCACCAGGTCGACCAGGCCGAGGAGGCGGTCCACCTCCAACTGGTGCGACCGCTGCACCGAGTCGAAGTCGGGCAGGTCGAGCAGGACCAGGCCGCGCAGGGCGGACTCGTCGTCACCGTCCAGCGCGCTCTCCCGGACGAACCGGTGCCGGGGCAGCACACCCACCCAGTCGAGCAGCCGGTTGGCGCCGTCCAGCGGCCCCCAGACGCAGGCGTGCGCGACGCCGGTGGTGGGCCGGCGGACCCCGACCGGGGAGAGGTCCATCCGGGCGAGGGCGTTGAACAGGCTGGACTTGCCGCTGCCGGTGGCGCCGGCCAGGGCGACCACGGTGTGGTCCCGGGACAGCGCCAGCCGGGCACCGGCCCGCTCGACCAGGGTGTGCGCCGGGACGAGTTGGGTGTCCGGCAGGTGGCCGTCGACCACCTGGAGGAAGCGGCGTACCGCGTCCAGCCGGGCGACCAGGTCGTCGGCGTCGACCCGCTGCTCGCCCCGGAACGCCTGGCGTACCCGACCCACCAGGCCCGTCACGGGGCCGGCCTCACGGGCGCGCGGTCGGCGGGCCCGTGCCACCCGGGCCTGCTGGCTGTGCTCAACGGCCTCCACCTTCGTTCGTCGCCGGGGTCAGGGCCGACCCGGGCGTCTCGGTCAGCCCGCTGTGCTGGCGGCTGACCTCCACCCAGGCGGCGGCCCCGCGAAGCTCCGCGGCGGTGGCCGCGTCGGGTCGGGCCTGCCCGGTCCGGGCGAGGTAGCGGGCGGCCTCCTCGTCGAGCAGGGTACGGACCCGCTTGAGCAGGTCGGCCCGCGCCTTGTTGGCGAGGGTACGGACCGCCTGGTCGCCGAAGATCGCCTGGAGCACCGCCTGGGCGGCGACCGTGGTGCCGGCGCCGGTGGCGACCTCGGCCCCGGTCGGGATGAAGGCGGTCGAGGCGAAGACCGCGATCATCACCGCCAGCCCGGTGGCGTTCACCGCGTACGCGGCCGTCCGGGCCACGAACCGCTTGTCGCCGCCCTCGGTGCGGACCAGCTCCAGCACCGCCCGCTGCCAGTCCCGGACCAGCCGTTCGGCGCGTTCGGGCAGGTCGTCGGAGGGGTGGGCGAGCCCGTCCGTGAGCAGTTCGGCCCCGGCCGGGTGCGCCTTCCACCCGGTGTGCGCGTTCTCGGCGGCCTCGGCGGCCACCCCGCGCAGCAGCGTGACCAACTGCGACTCGATGGCGGTCCGCAGCTCGGCGGCGGGCGCCGGCCGACCGGTGACCATCGCCACCAACCGGTCCCGCAGCCGGCCGATCCGGGCCTCCAGGGAGCGGAGGAACTCCCCCGTGCCGACGAACTCCTGCCAGCGGGCCAGTACCTCGCCCCGGAGCAGCCGGCCGTCCCGCAGCCCCTGCTCGACGGTGCGGTGGGCGCCCCGGTACGCCGCCCGGACCCGCTCGTCGAGCGCGTCGGCGGCGGCGCTCTGCTCGTCGGCGGCGGCGGCCAGCGCCTCGACGGTCGGCAGCAGCGCGGCCAGCGCCCCGTCCAGGGTCTGCCGGATCACCGCCGAGCGGGCGTCGGCGTCGGCGGCGAGCTGGTGGAACCAGGTGGCCAGGGGCGCGGTGGCCCAGTCCGGCAGCAGGCCCTGCCCGTCGACCTGGGTCTCCGGCAGCACGAACAGCGGCGCGGCGCCGAGGTCCTGCTCGGCGAGCATCTCCGCCAGGTGGGCGGCGACCTCGTCGGTGGCCTCCGGCGGCACCCGGTCGAGCACCATGGCGATCACCGTGCCCCGCCCCCGGGCGGTCCGCAGCAGCTCCCAGGGGACCGCGTCGGCGTACCGGGCGGCGGTGGTGACGAAGAGCCAGAGGTCGGCCGCGGAGAGGAGCTGACCGGCCAGGGCCCGGTTGGCGTCGACCACCGAGTCGATGTCCGGGGCGTCGAGGAAGGCCAGCCCGGGGGGCAGGGCCGGGGCGTTGACCAGTTGCAGCGTGCCCGGGTCCTCGCTGGGCTCGGTGGTGCGGGTCAGGCCGGGCAGCAGGTCGCCCTGGCGGAACCAGGCGGCGTCGGCGGGGTTGCAGACCAGCACCGGCGAGCGGGTGGTCGGGCGGAGCACGCCGGCCGCGCTCACCCGGGCCTGGACGAGGCTGTTGACCAGGGTCGACTTGCCGGCTCCGGTGGAGCCGCCGACGACCACGAGCAGCGGGGCGTCGAGCTGGGCGAGCCGGGGCAGCAGGTAGTCGTCGAGTTGGTCGGTGAGGGCGGCGGTGGTCCGCCGGGCCGGCTCCGCGGTGGGTAGCTCCAGGGGGAAACGGGCGGCCCCGAGCACGGCCCGCAGGCCGGCGAGCGCGGGCGGCAGGCCGTCCTCCGTCGGGGCGGGAGGGGCGGGCGGGGGCGGCACGGCGTCGGCCGGCAGGGGCGGCCCGGCGTCCTCACCAGGGGCGGTCGGATCCGGCCCGCCGTCCGGTTGCCCCGTGCGGGCCACGACGGTGGGCACGCCGGACGGGGTGGCGGAATCGCCGTGCGGGATCACCGCTAAAGCGTGCCCGACCGACGCAACAGAAGACAACCGGCAGCAGATCACCAACAGGTTGCGTCGGGTCGGCTCAACCTGGATTTGACGATCGGCGGTGGCGTGGCACTATTGAGTCACAGTCACTCAACTTGTGGTGGGTGCGCTCCGGGCGGTGCCCGTCACCCGGTCCAACGGTAAGAAGCGAGGAAGCGAAGATGGCACGTGCGGTCGGTATCGACCTCGGCACGACGAACTCCTGCGTCAGCGTTCTCGAGGGCGGTGAGCCCACCGTCATCGCCAACGCTGAGGGCTCGCGGACGACCCCGTCGATCGTCGCGTTCGCCCGCAACGGTGAGGTTCTCGTCGGCGAGGTCGCCAAGCGCCAGGCGGTGACCAACCCGGACCGGACGATCCGGTCGGTCAAGCGGGAGATCGGCACCAACTGGACCGTCGACATCGACGGCAAGAAGTACACCCCCCAGGAGATCTCGGCGCGGACGCTGATGAAGCTCAAGCGGGACGCCGAGGCGTACCTGGGCGAGCAGATCACCGACGCGGTGATCACCGTCCCCGCCTACTTCAACGACGGCCAGCGTCAGGCCACCAAGGAGGCCGGCGAGATCGCCGGCTTCAACGTGCTGCGGATCGTCAACGAGCCGACCGCCGCCGCCCTGGCGTACGGGCTGGACAAGGGCTCCAAGGAGCAGACCGTCCTGGTCTTCGACCTGGGCGGCGGCACCTTCGACGTCTCCCTGCTGGAGCTGGCGGAGGGGGTCATCGAGGTCAAGTCGACCAGCGGTGACAACAACCTCGGTGGCGACGACTGGGACCAGCGGATCATCGACCACCTGGTGAAGACCTTCCGGGGCGAGCACGGCATCGACCTGGGTCAGGACAAGATGGCGCTCCAGCGGCTCCGGGAGGCCGCCGAGAAGGCCAAGATCGAGCTGTCCGCCGCCACCACCACCAACATCAACCTGCCGTACATCACCGCCGGGTCGGCCGGTCCGCTGCACCTGGACGTGACCCTCAGCCGGGCCGAGTTCCAGCGGATGACGCAGGACCTGCTGGACCGCTGCAAGGGCCCGTTCGAGCAGGCGATCAAGGACGCCGGCATCAAGCTGGCCGCGGTCGACCACGTCATCCTGGTCGGCGGCTCGACCCGGATGCCGGCCGTCACCGAGCTGGTCAAGCAGCTCACCGGCAAGGAACCCAACAAGGGCGTCAACCCGGACGAGGTCGTCGCCGTCGGCGCCGCCCTCCAGGCCGGTGTGCTCAAGGGCGAGGTCAAGGACGTCCTGCTGCTCGACGTGACCCCGCTGAGCCTGGGCATCGAGACCAAGGGCGGCATCTTCACCAAGCTGATCGAGCGCAACACCACCATCCCGACCAAGCGCTCCGAGGTCTTCAGCACCGCCGACGACAACCAGCCGTCCGTGCTGATCCAGGTCTTCCAGGGCGAGCGGGACATCGCGGCGTACAACAAGAAGCTCGGCACCTTCGAGCTGACCGGTCTCCCCCCGGCGCCGCGCGGCGTGCCGCAGATCGAGGTCACCTTCGACATCGACGCCAACGGCATCGTCAACGTGCACGCCAAGGACCTGGGCACCGGCAAGGAACAGAAGATGACGATCACCGGCGGCTCCTCGCTGCCGAAGGACGACATCGAGCGGATGCGCCGGGACGCCGAGGAGCACGCGGAGGAGGACAAGCGCCGCCGCGAGGAGGCCGAGACCCGCAACGTGGCCGAGGCGCTCCAGTGGCAGACCGAGAAGTTTCTCGCCGAGAGCGGCGACAAGCTCCCCTCGGAGAACCGCGACCAGCTCAACGAGGCGCTCGGCGAGCTGCGTGGCGCGCTCGGCGGCACCGACATCGAGAAGATCAAGTCGGCGCACGAGCGGCTGGCGCAGGTCTCCCAGCAGGCCGGCTCCCTGCTCTACGCGCAGCAGGCCGAGCAGCCCCAGCCGGGGGCGGGCGCGGCGGGTGGCGCGGGTGGCGCCGACACCGGCGCGACCGGTGGCGCCAAGCCGGCCGGTGGCCCGGACGACGTCGTCGACGCGGAGATCGTGGACGAGGACAAGGACAAGAAGTGACGGTCCGTCCCCGACACGTCCGTAGCACAGAGGGATCGAGGTACCCCGCATGACGGAGAAGCCACGAGCCGTCGACCCGGAGGAGACCGGGTCGACGCCGGGTGGCTCCGCGCCCGGCCGGCACACCGCCGAGGACGGGCCGCCGACCGCCACCCAGGACGACGGCAGGGTCAACGACCCCGGTGAGCCGGCGGCGACCGACGCGGGCGCCGACACCCCGGCCGAGGGGCTCGTCGAGGAGGCCGAGGTCGTCGTCGACGAGATCGAGGTCGAGGCGGCCCCGGCCGGCCCGCCGGTGGTGGACGCCCCGGCGGAGCCGGCCGCCGAGGCGGTCGAGCCGGCCGGGAAGGCGGAGCCCGCCGCGCCGCTCGGCGCCGAGTTGTCGGCGCTGCGCGCCGACCTCGACGAGCGGACCCGGGACCTGCAACGGGTGACGGCAGAGTACGCCAACTACCGCAAGCGGGTGGACCGGGACCGGGGCGTGGTGCAGGAGCAGGCCACCGGCTCGGTGCTCGCCGCGCTGCTGCCGATCCTGGACGACCTGGACCGGGCCCGGGAACACGGTGACCTGGTCGGGCCGTTCGGCTCGGTGGCGGAGCAGCTCACCACGGCGCTCGGCAAGTTCGGGCTCACCCCGTTCGGCGAGCAGGGTGACCCGTTCGACCCGACCCGGCACGAGGCGGTGGCGCACCAGACCTCCGCCGACGTGACCGAGCCGACCTGCGTCCAGGTCATGCGCCGGGGCTATCTGCTCAGTGAGCGGCTGCTGCGGCCCGCGCTCGTCGCGGTCGCGGACCCGGAATAGTGCGAACCAGTGGCCGGGTCGCCCCGCCCGTCGTCGACCGACGGGTGGGGCGACCGGGTCGCGTCTGGCAGGGGGTGGACCGGTGAGTTCCAAGGACTGGATCGAGAAGGACTTCTACGCCGTGCTCGGTGTGGACAAGTCCGCCTCCTCCGACGAGATCAAGAAGGCGTACCGGAAGCTGGCCCGGGAGTCGCACCCGGACCACAACCCGGGTGACCCGAAGGCCGAGGAACGGTTCAAGGCCGTCTCCGAGGCGTACAACGTGCTCTCCGACGACACCCGGCGCCGGGAGTACGACGAGATGCGCTCGCTCTTCGGCTCGGGCGCGTTCCGGCGCGGGGCCCGTGCCGGGCAGGGCGGCGGGATGCCGTTCGACGTCTCCGACCTGTTCGGTGGGGCGGGCGGCGGCGACCGGCGCTTCGGCGGCGGTGGCGGCGGGGCCGGCTTCTCCGACCTGTTCAGTTCGATCTTCTCCGGCGGTGGCGGTGGAGGCGCGGCCCGACCGGCCGGTCCGGGCCGGGGCCGCGACGTCGAGGCCGAGGTCGCCCTGGACTTCGCCGACGCGGTACGCGGGGTGACCATCCCGCTGACGCTGCGCGCGCCCGGGGTCTGTGACACCTGCGGCGGCAACGGGGCCAAGCCCGGCACCCAGCCCCGGACCTGTCAGGTGTGCCACGGCGCCGGGGTGACCACCCGGAACCAGGGGGCGTTCGCCTTCTCCGAGCCGTGCCGCACCTGTCAGGGCGTGGGCACGGTGGTCGACGAGAAGTGCCCGGAGTGCCGGGGTACCGGCGGGGTGACGAAGACCCGGACGCTGAACGTCCGCTTCCCGGCCGGCGTCGCCGACGGGCAGCGGATCCGCCTGGCGGGGCGGGGTGAACCCGGCGAGCGGGGTGGCCCGCCCGGCGACCTCTTCGTGCAGGTGAAGGTCCGCCCGGACGAGCTGTTCGGGCGTACCGGGGACGACCTGACGCTGAGCGTCCCGATCACCTTCGCCGAGGCGGCGCTGGGGACGGACCTGCGGGTGCCGACCCTGGACGGGGCGGTGACCCTGCGGGTGCCGGCGGGTACCCCGAGCGGGCGGGTGCTGCGGGCCCGGGGCAAGGGCGTCGCCCGCCGGGACGGGCAGGTCGGCGACCTGTTGGTCACGCTGGACGTGGTGGTACCGGCGACGCTCTCGGACACCGCGCGCGAGGCGCTGCGGACGTTCGCCGAGCAGACCCCGCCGGCCAGCCGGGAACATCTCGACGCCCGGGTACGTCGCTTCGGGTGACCGGTGGAGTTCATGCGGAGGTGAGCGGTGATGTCGGACGAGTTCGCCGGTTCGGGTGACCCTGCCTACGAGGCCAAGGTACTGATGATCTCGGTCGCGGCGCGGATGGCGGGGATGCACCCCCAGACGCTGCGCCAGTACGACCGGCTGGGCCTGGTCCAGGCGGGCCGGGCCGCCGGCGGCGGGCGGCGGTACAGCGTCCGGGACGTGGTGCTGCTGCGCGAGGTGCAGCGGCTCAGCCAGGACGACGGGGTGAACCTGGCCGGGATCAAGCGGATCATCGGCCTGGAGCAGTTGCTGGAGCAGGCGCAGCAGCGGGTGGCCCGGCTGGAGGCGGAGTTGGAGGCCGCGTACCGCCGGGTGGCCGAGTTGGAGTCGCTGACCCCCTTCCCCGGCCGCGACCTGGTCCGCTCCACCCGGCCCTCCACCGCGCTGGTGGTCTGGCGTCCCCGCCGCAACCCCGAACGCTGAGCCGTGGTCCGTCGGTTCTCCAGCGCGACCCGGGTCGGCCCGACTAGGCTGTGAATCACACGTTATCCGCCCAATCCGGGCTGCCGAGCTGGCGAGGGGGAGCGATGGCTGAACCGGCCGGCACGGCAGCAGAACCGACCCGCACGGCAACCGGACCAGGCACCAAACCGGCGGCGAAGCCGGCGGTGCCGGCGGAATCGGTGGCGAGGCCGGCGGCGCCGGTGGCGAAGCCGGGGGAACCGGCGGTCAGGTCGGCGGAAGCGGGCGGGAAGGCGGCGTCCGGGCCGGTCCAACATCCGTCGGAGCCGGCCCGGAAGGTGGCGCAGGCGGCGGAGGAGCGTTTCGACAAGGTCGCCGAGACGGTCCGGCGGAAGTTCGCCGAGATCATCCAGGGCAGGTTCACCGACCAGGTCGACAAGGGCCTCGACCAGGGCCGGGCCGACACCCGGCCCCGGGCGCAGCAGCCCGTTGACCGGCCCCGGACGAACACCCGACCGCAGGCCGACGCGGGTGCCAACCGGCGGGCCGACAGGGCCGCCAACCGGCCCCGGGCCGACCGGGGCGGGGACCGGAACCGGGCGGACGTCGCGCCCGAACGGCGGGGACAGCCGGGCGGCTGACCGCCGGCCAGGGACCGCGAGCGGGCCGGGAACCACGGGGGGTTCCGGCCCGCTCGCCGTGTCCGGTCAGTCGAGCCGGCGGTTCTCCCGGTCAGTCGAGCCGGCGGTTCTCCCGGACGAGGCCACCCTCGCACCAGTCCCGGTAGACGAAGAGCTCCGGCCGGGCCAGCAGCACCCGGGCGTTGTGCACCCAGGTACGCATCAACTCGTCGCCACGGCGTTCGGCCTGGTCGACCAGCTTGCGGAAGCGTCGTCGCGGGTGCGCCCGGAAGTTCGTCCGGATGCCGTCGGCGGCGTAGATGTAGAGGCAGTGCAGGGCGAACCGCCGCGCCGGGCAGGACGGGTCCATCGCCAGGTCGAAGAGCGTCATCACCAGCCGGTCCCCGGCGACCAGCAGGTCCCAGTCCGGCGGCATCGAGGTCAACGGCACCGAGTCGGGTTGGTACGCCCACGCCCGCAGCTCCGCCGGGGAGGGGTCGACGGGGTTGGCGAAGCCGGGAAAGGTCGATTCCTGCACGCTCAACCGGCCCGACCTCCCGCGTGTCGCCCACGGCGGCACCGGCCGTCCGCGGACCCTGGCTGCTGGGGCGACACGGTAGCGCGGTACCGATGACCTGCGTAAGCCCCCGGGTGGGAAGAATTCCGAGGCCGTCGGGCCGGCCGGATCCGACCGTACGGCCGACCCGGCCGGCCCGGCGCCGGTGATCAATCGGACACCGGCACCGTGACCAGTCGGAGCCGGGCGCTGTGCTCAGTCGGACCCGGGCGGCGTGCTCAGTCGGGCAGGGGCAGCGGTTCGGGTACCGGGGCCGTCGCCCGCCGCCGCAGCCACTGCTTGAACCAGGGCAGATCGGGCAGGCGGGCCAGCATCGGCCCGGTCACCACCGTGATCAGCACGTACGCGGTGGCGAGCGCCGTGAGCCTCGGCTCCACGGTGCCGGCGGCGACGGCGAGCCCCGCGATGACGATGGAGAACTCCCCCCGGGGCATCAGCGCGAGACCGGCCCGCCACCGGCCCGGCTCGCCGATGCCGACCCGCCGCGCGGCGAGGTACCCGGTGAGCAGTTTGGTCCCCATGGTGACCAGGGCCAACACGAGCGCGGGCAGCAGCACCGGCGGCATGTCCCGGGGATCGGTGACCAGCCCGAAGAAGACGAAGAAGACGGCGGCGAAGAGGTCCCGCAGCGGGGAGAGCAGTTCGGTCGCGTGGTGCGCCACCGGCCCGGAGAGCGCGATGCCGACCAGGAACGCCCCGACCGCCGCCGACACCTGCAGCTTCGCCGCCACGCCGGCGACCAGCAGGGTCAGCCCGAGTACGCCGAGCAGCAGCGCCTCCGGGTCGTTGGCGGAGAGGGCGGAGGAGATCAGGTTGCCGAACCGGATCGCGACCACCAGGACGACGACCACGGTCAGCACGGCCACCCCGAGGGCGACCCCGCCCCGCAGCAGCCCGACGCCGGCCAGCAGCGCGGTGACCAACGGCAGGTACAGCGCCATCGCCAGGTCCTCGATGACGAGGACCGAGAGGATCACGGGGGTCTCCCGGTTGCCGAGCCGGCCCAGGTCGGCGAGCACCTTGGCGACCACACCGGAGGAGGAGACCCAGGTGACGCCGGCCAGGACCGCCGCCGCCAGCCAGCCCCAGCCGAGCAGCAGGGCGAAGCCGGCCCCGGGCAGGGCGTTGAGCACCGCGTCGAGCAGCCCGGCCGGGGCGGCCGAGCGCAGGTTGCCGACCAGCTCACCGGCCGAGTACTCCAGCCCGAGCATGACCAGCAGCAGGATCACGCCGATCTCGGAGCCGACGGCGATGAACTCCTCGCTCGCGCTCAGCGACAGGATGCCGCCGTGACCGAAGGCCAGGCCCGCGAGCAGGTACAGGGGGATCGGGGAGAGACCGATCCGGCGGCTGAGCCGCCCGAGCAGGCCGAGACCGAACAGCAGCGCACCGACCTCGATGAGGAGCAGGGTGCTCTCGTGCATCCGCCTCAGCCGTCCGGGCCACCGTCGGCGAAGATGGCGGTCACGCCGTCGAGACCCTTGCGGGTACCGACCACGACCACCACGTCACCGGCGGCGAAGCGGAAGGAGGGGTCCGGGGAGGCGATCACCTCGCCGTGGCGCAGGACGGCGACGATGGAGGCGCTGGTCCGGGTACGCGCCTTGGTGTCGCCGAGCCGCCTGTTGACGTACGTCGAGCCGGCCGGGATGGCGATCTGCTCGGTGAGCAGCCCGGCGGCCTGGTCCCGGAGGCCGGACAGTTGGCCGAGCATCAGCGACGCGCCGAGGATGTCGGCCAGCGCCTCGGCCTCGTCGTCGGTGAGCGGGATGTCCGCCTGGCAGGCGTCGGGGTCCTCGGGGTCGTACAGCACCAGGTCGCGGCGGCCGTTGCGGTGGGAGACCACGCCGAGCCGGCGACCGGACTCCGTCATCAGTTCGTGACGCATGCCGATGCCCGGCAGGGCGGTCTGTTCGACACGTACTCGCACCAACCCACGCTACTCCCGCGCGCCCCGCCCGACCGCCCCGCGCCCGCGCCCCCCGCCCTGCCCCGCCGTTCCCCCGCCCCGCTCTCGCCCCCGCGATCTTGCACTTCCAGCCCCCGAGACGGGGCTTATGCGGCAAATGCAGGGGCCGCAAGTGCAAGATCGCGTGAACCCGGCACGCCCCGAGTTCCCCACTGAATCCTCGCCGCCGGGCTGGATCCCTGTCCGGGCGGTGAGAAGGGGACCCTTCTCTACCGTATGCGTTAACAGGGGGCCCTTCCTTCCCTCGGTGTGACGTGGGTCACCGGCTAGAGTTGAGTGGAATACGCTCAACTCTGGTTGCGTACTAGTGAGTGGACACGCCGATCCGGGGGAGCCCATGAACACGGAACGTCTCACCACCAAGAGCCGCGAGAGCATCACCGGTGCCGTTGCCCAGGCCAACCAGCGCGGGCACGCCACCGTCGAACCCTGGCACCTGCTGCTGTCCCTGCTGGACACCGACGGGTCGACCGCCGCCGGCCTGCTGCGCGCCGTCGGGGCCGACCCGGCCGAGCTGCGCCGGGCCGCCCAGCGGTCGGTCGACGCCCTGCCCGCCGCGCGCGGGTCCAGCATCGCCGAGCCCACCCTGGCCCGCGAGTTCGTCAACGCCATCGGCGCCGCCGAGCAGATCGCCCGGCCGCTCGGCGACGAGTACACCTCCACCGAGCACCTGCTCGCCGGCCTGGCCCGGGTCGGGGGCGCGGTGTCGACCGCGCTGCGCAAGGCCGGTGCCACCGAGGAGACCCTGGTCGCGGCCTTCCCGACGGTACGGGGCGGGGACCGGCGGGTGACCAGCGCCGACCCGGAGCAGACGTACCAGGCCCTGGCGAAGTACGGCGTCGACCTGACGGCCAGCGCCCGGGACGGGAAGATCGACCCGGTGATCGGCCGGGACTCCGAGATCCGCCGGGTCATCCAGGTGCTGTCCCGGCGTACCAAGAACAACCCGGTGCTGATCGGTGAGCCGGGCGTCGGCAAGACCGCCATCGTCGAGGGGCTGGCCCAGCGGATCGTCGCCGGGGACGTCCCCGAGTCGCTGCGGGACAAGAAGCTGGTCTCGCTCGACCTCGGCGCGATGGTGGCCGGCGCGCAGTACCGGGGGCAGTTCGAGGAGCGGCTGAAGTCCGTGCTGGAGGAGATCAGGGGCTCCAACGGGCAGGTGATCACCTTCCTCGACGAGCTGCACACCGTGGTCGGCGCCGGCAAGGGCGAGGGCTCGATGGACGCCGGCAACATGCTCAAGCCGATGCTGGCCCGGGGCGAGCTGCGGATGGTCGGCGCGACCACCCTGGACGAGTACCGCGAGCACATCGAGAAGGACCCGGCGCTGGAGCGCCGCTTCCAGCCGGTGCTGGTCGGCGAGCCGACCATCGAGGACACCATCGGCATCCTGCGCGGCCTCAAGGAGCGGTACGAGGTGCACCACGGCGTCCGGATCACCGACGCCGCGCTGGTCGCCGCCGCCGGTCTCTCGGACCGGTACATCACCGACCGGTTCCTGCCGGACAAGGCGATCGACCTGGTCGACGAGTCCGCGTCCCGGCTCCGGATGGAGATCGACTCCCGGCCGGTCGAGGTGGACGAGATCGAGCGGGCGGTACGCCGGCTGGAGATCGAGGAGATGGCGTTGGCCAAGGAGCCGGACGCCGCCTCCGTCGAGCGGCTGGAGCGGCTGCGCAAGGAGCTGGCCGACAAGCGGGAACAGCTCACCGCCCTCTCCGACCGCTGGAAGCTGGAGAAGGACCACATCACCAAGCTCTCCACCGCCAAGGAGGAGCTGGAGCGGCTCGGCGGCGAGGCCGAGCGGGCCGAGCGCGACGGCGAGCTGGAACGCGCCGCCGAGCTGCGGTACGGCCGGATCCCGGCGCTCAAGGCCGACCTGGCCCGGGCGGAGGAGGAACTGGCCCGGCTCCAGGCCGACGGGGCGATGCTGAAGGAGGAGGTAGGCGCGGACGACATCGCCGCTGTGGTCGCCTCCTGGACCGGCATCCCGGCCGGCCGGCTGCTGGAGGGCGAGACCGCCAAGCTGCTGCGGATGGAGGAGTCGCTGCGGGCCCGCGTGGTCGGCCAGGGCGAGGCGGTCGGCGCCGTCTCCGACGCGGTCCGCCGGGCCCGTGCCGGGGTCGCCGACCCGGACCGCCCGACCGGCAGCTTCCTCTTCCTCGGCCCGACCGGGGTCGGCAAGACCGAGCTGGCCAAGGCGCTCGCCGAGTTCCTCTTCGACGACGAGCGGGCGATGGTCCGCATCGACATGAGCGAGTACGGCGAGAAGCACTCCGTGGCCCGCCTGGTCGGTGCCCCGCCCGGGTACGTCGGCTACGAGGAGGGCGGCCAGCTCACCGAGGCGGTCCGCCGCCGGCCGTACTCGGTGATCCTGCTCGACGAGGTGGAGAAGGCCCACCCGGACGTCTTCGACGTGCTGCTCCAGGTGCTCGACGACGGCCGGCTCACCGACGGTCAGGGCCGTACCGTGGACTTCCGCAACGCGATCCTGATCCTCACCTCGAACCTCGGGTCGGCGGTGATCAGTGACCTGACGCTGGCCGAGGAGCAGCGCCGGGAGGGGGTCCTCGCGGTGGTCCGGTCGCACTTCAAGCCGGAGTTCCTCAACCGTCTCGACGACATCGTGGTCTTCGCCGCGCTCGCCGGGGACGATCTGCGCGACATCGTGGACATCCAGTTGGCGCGGCTGCGAGGTCGTCTCGCGGACCGTCGGTTGTCGCTGGACGTCACCGAGGCCGCCCGGACGTGGCTCGCCGAGCACGGGTACGACCCGATCTACGGCGCCCGGCCGCTGCGCCGGCTGGTCCAGTCCGCGATCGGCGACAAGCTGGCGAAGGCCCTGCTCGCCGGCCAGATCCGGGACGGCGACACGGTCGCCGTCGACCTGGCCGACAGCAAGGACGGGCTGACCGTCGCCCCGGCCTGACCGGCGACGACCTCGACCACTGCGGTCCGGCCGGTGGCGACCCGCGCCACCGCCACCGTTGCCCCTCACCCGAACGGGTGAGGGGCGACGGCGTTCTCCGGACAAGATCGGCATGGACGAAAGCGCCGGTAACCCGGGTTGCCGCCCGTGAGCGGGACAAATGGAGTACGCATACCGTTATGCGGATCCAGCGGCTCGACCATCTCGTGCTCACCGTGGCGGACCTCGACCGGACGGTCGACTTCTACACCCGTGGGCTGGGCATGCGGGCGGAGACCTTCGACGGGGACCGCCGGGCGCTCCGGTTCGGTGGTCAGAAGATCAACCTGCACCAGGCCGGGCACGAGGCCGAGCCGAAGGCGGCCAGCCCCACCCCGGGCAGCGGCGACCTCTGCCTGGTCACCGACCTGCCCCTGACGCAGGTACAGGAGCACCTGCGCGGCGCGGGGATCGCCGTCGAACTCGGGCCGGTCCGCCGGACCGGGGCGATGGGGCCGATGACCAGCCTCTACGTCCGGGACCCGGACGACAACCTGATCGAGATCGCCTCCTACCGGCAGGCCCCGGCCGCCGGCTGAGCCGCCGCCAGTCACCGGCTGCTGTGTCTGCCCCGGTCACCGTGCCGGCCCGGTGGCCCCCGGAGGCGTCACCCGTCGTCCGGCGGGCCGGTTGGTGGTCGACGGCCGGGGGAACAATGTGTCCATGGCGCAGCACCGTGGGCGGGACGAGCACCGGGACACGAGCACCGAGGCCGGGGACGTGGCGGACGGACCGCCGGACGCGGCGAGCGATCCGGATGCGGCGAACGGTCTGGACGCGGCGGTCGGGGTGTTGGCCGAGGCGGGGACGCTCGCCTTCGGCGGGGTCGGCCTGGCCGGGGCGGTGCTGCCCGACACCGAGGCGTACCGCCGGCTGGAGCAGGCCCTGCCCAGCCGGGCCGGCGAGGTCCGGGCCAGGCTGGACTGGCTGCTGGCGAACGGCTCACCGACCGGCCGGGCGTACGCGGCGACCCTGCTGGAGCAGGTCGACCCGGCGGCGGCCCGAGCCGCCTGGACCGCGCTGCGGGCCGACGACGCCGTGCTCACCAGCGCCACCGGCTGCCTGCTGGAGCAGGTCACGCTCGGCGAGTACGCCGCCCGCCGGCTCGCGGAAGGCTGATCCGCCGCAAGAGCCGGTCCGCCGGTAAGGCTGATCCGTCCGGAGGTCCGGCCGAACGGATCTGCCGCTGTCGAAGCCTCCTGGTTACCGTGCCAGCCATGATCGAATCCCCGGTGGAACCGGCCGAGCCGGCTCGCCCGGCCCGGCCCGCCACGGTGACCGCCGCGTTCTGGGTACAGCTCGCGCAGGTCGCCGTCCTGCTGCTGCTGGTCGGCCTGGTCGTCTGGTACGCGGTGCACTGGAACGGGCAGATCGACCGGGCGGTGCGGCTGGTTCCGGACGCCGACCCGGACGAGGTGTCCGGGGAGCGGATCAACAACGTCGTGACGTCCAGCGCGTTCGCCCTGCCCGCGCTGCTCGTGGCCATCGTCCTGGCGGTCACCGCGCCCCGGGTCCGCCGGGGCCGCAACGGCGCGCGGATCACCGTCCTCGTGGCCGGCGGCCTCCAGTTCGTGGCCTGCCTCGGGATGCCCTGCAGCGGGCTGCTCTTCCTGCCGTTCATCCTCGTGGGGCTCGGCGTGGAGGGGGAGGAGGAGGGGCCACCGTTCGACGGGACCGAGTGGACGTCCTCGCGGTTCAGCGACGAGTTGTACGGCCGGGTGGACCCGGCCGACGACCTGTTCTTCGGTCTCGGTGCGGCGGGCTTCGGCCTGCTCCTGGTCCTTACCATCGTGGTCGTGCTGCTGCTGACCCTGCCCCCGGCGGGGCGCTACTTCGGCACCGCGCGGCCCGCCGTCGCCCCGGTGCCGTACCCGCTGCCCGGGCACCCCTTCCCCGGTGCCGGACACGGCCTGCCCACCGCGCCCGGCGGGTACGCGTTCCCGTCCGGGTACGGCGCACCGGCCGCCCCCGCGCCGGTGGCCGGCTACGGCCCGCCCGGGTACGGCGCCGTGCCGCTGGCCGGCGCCACCGTGCCGCCCGGGTACCCGGTGCCGCCGGGGTACCTGATCTGTCCCGACCCGGCGTTGCACCTCGCCCGGCCACCCGCCCCGCCGACCCCGGCGGCGGAGCCCCTGGCCACCGCCCCGCCGGCTGCGGAGGCGGAGCCAGCGGGAGGGGCCGCCGGGGAGCCTCCGCAGTCGACGCCGCTCACCTGAGCTGTCACTCGACAACGGGGGCTGTTTCTCCTGGTGGCCCGGGGTTGTTACCGTCACCGCCGGTGCACCTGGGGAGGTGGTCGCAATGAACGGTTCCGTGGCGTACCTGCTGACGGCGGCAGGATGTCTGATCGGCGTGGCCGGTGTGGTCATCGCGATCGTCGCGGTACAACGGTCCAAGCAGAAGCCGAAGGCGCAGCAGCGGGCGGGCGGTGACCCGTTCCGGGACCGGGACTCCGACGCGCTGCGCGGCGATCCACGCCGGCTGACCCCCGGTGACATCGTCGAGATCCGGGGCGTCTCGTACGCCGTCCGGGGCTCGATCCAGCTCGTCGAGGGCGGGTGGAGCTGGGCCGAGCACCTGATCGACGACGCGCAGGGCACGAAGCGGTGGATCTCCGTCGAGGAGGATCCCGACCTGGAACTGGTGCTCTGGGCGGCCGAGCCGGGCGCCACCGTCACCCCGGGCGCGCCGACCATCGACTTCGCCGGCCGCCGGTACTCCTGGGAGGAGACCGGCCAGGCCCGGTACACCGCCGTCGGCACCACCGGGCTGGACCCGAACGGCACCATGCGGTACCACGACTACCGGGGCCCCGGCGGGGCGCGGCTCTCCTTCGAGGCGTTCGGCTCGGCGAACTGGGAGGTCGCCCAGGGCGAGCTGCTGCACCGGGGCGAGGTCATGATCTACCCGCAGGGCCCGGGGAAGGTGGGCTGACCGGTGCTGGTCACGCTCGACACGCCCTACGTGGACACCCGCGCGGCCGACCTCAGTCTCGTCCTCGGCGACGCCGAACGGCCCGCGCTGCACGTGCTCGACCTCGCCCTGCCCGGCCCGGTCGAGCTGCGGCTGCGCCTGCTCGGCGCCTCGCACCAGGTGCTCCTGCGCGCGCCCGGCACCGAGCTGACCGAGACCGTCGCCTGCCTGCCCGGCCGTCCGCCGGAACTGCCGCCGGTGGCGTACGACGAGGCGGCCGGGCACCGGTTCACCGCCTCCGTGCTGCGGCTCGCCCCGGCCGAGCTGACCGACCGGGTGGCCGGGCTGCGGGCGGAACTCGCCGACGACCGGTACGCCCTGGTGGGGGTCTTCGGCGGGGACGTCGACGCGGTGACCGCGCTGCACGTCCGGACCGACCCGCCGGACGGGGCGGTCGGCTGGCGTACCTGGCACGCGTATCCCCAGACCGGCGAGCTGGTCCTGACCGAGACGGTGGTGACCCTGCGATGACGTACCGGCGCTGGTTCGTGGTGGGCGTGGCCGTCGCGCTGGTGGGCGCGGTGATCGCGGCCTTCGCCCTGTTCTACGGCAACTTCTCGCCCCGGGGTTTCGTCGAGGACCGCTACACCCGGGCGGCCAGCCGGGACATCGGCCGGCAAGCCCTCGCGTACACCTCCAGCCGGCCGCCCAGCCAGGTGGCGAAGGAGGTCACCGACGCCTGGCAGCCGGCCGACCAGTACGTCGACGGCAGCGGCGTCTACCTGCGCTACGACGACGACTCGGTGGTCATCCTGCCGCTCGCCGCCGGCTCGGTGATCCTGCTGGAGCGGATGACCACCGCCTACCCGCGTTACCACTCCACGGTCGGCCGGGGCTGGGGCTGGGGCGGCGGCGGCACCGTCCGGGGCGGCGGCCCCGGCAGCGGCAAGTGAGCCTGGCAAGTACCGAGACGACCCCCTCATCCTGGAGCCCCCTGTGCAGAACCTCCTGAACGACCTGCTGGTCAGCCTCGCCTACGGTGCGGTCGGCATCGTGCTGATGGCCATCGGCTACGTCCTGGTCGACGTGGCCACCCCCGGCCGGCTCAACGAGCTGATCTGGACCCACCGCAACCGCAACGCCGCCGTGCTGCTCGCCTCGAACCTGCTCGGGGTCGGCACCATCGTGGTCGCCGCGATCGTGGCCAGTTCGCACGACGTCACCATCGGCCTGATCGGGGCCGGCGCGTACGGCGTCCTCGGCCTGGTCATCATGTCGGCGGCGTTCCTGCTGCTGGACGCGGTGACCCCCGGCAAGCTCGGCGAGATCCTGGTCGACCCGGAGCCGCACCCGGCGGTCTGGGTCTCGGCCACCGTCCACCTCGCCACCGGCGCGATCATCGCAGCCGCGATCATCTGATGGCCGCCGGCAAGCGGTCCGGCCAGGCCCGCCGGCCGGCGACCAAACCGGCGCACAGCGGCCTGACGACGGTGGGGCTGGCCCTGGTGACCGTGCTGGTCGTCGGTGCCTGCGTGGTCGGCATCGTGCGCCGGGACGACGGCTCCACCCGGGTCCCGGCGCCCACCGCCGCCGAGCGGGACGACACGGTGCCGATCCTGGCCCGCGCCGCCGAGCAGCACGGCCTCTGCTACGGCTGGCGGCTCAGCGACAGCTCGACCGAGGTCGTCAGCGTCGGGTCGAACGTCGGCGTCGGGATCGGCGTCGAGGAGAACCCGCAGTGCCCGCGCTGGGTGCAGGTCGAGGCGCGGGTGACCTACACCTCGGCCAGCAGTGAACTCGACGACTCGGCGTTCGTCACGGTGACCACTTCACCGGACCTGGACCGCACCCGGCTGGTCGGGCTCCGGACCCGGCTGGAGCGGTTCGGGCTGACCCGGGAGGTCTTCGTCGACGACCCGGGCTGGGCGGTGACCCGGGCGGCGACCGTGCTGCCCCTGCTGGTCGCCGAGGCCGGCGTGGTGGAGCCGCTGGCGACCACCGCACCCGTACCGGCCGACCAGGTGCCCCCGCTGGCCGCCGCCGGCAGCGACCTGTGGCGGGACCGGTGGGGGCAGTTGCTCACCGTCGCCGGGCTGCTGCTGGTGGCCGTACTGCTGGTCGTGGTCGGTCTGGTGCAGCGCAGCCGGCAGCGGCGGGCGGCGGCCGGCCCGGCGGACCGGACCGCACCGGGGCAGGGGCCGCCCGCGCCGGGGCACCGCCCGCCCGGCCCGGGTCGGCGGCCACCCGCGCGTGGTCGCGTCGCGCCGCGGAGGCGACGATGAGCGTCGCCGACGCACCGCTGGCGGCCGGGCCGGAGACCCCGACCCGGCCGTACTGGCGGCTGGCCCGCGCCAGCGTGCTGCTCGCGGTCTTCGTCTGTGCGGCCTGCGGCCTGGTGTACGAGTTGGCCCTGGTCGCCCTCGGCAGCTACCTGATCGGGGACAGCGTCGGGCAGGCGTCGATCGTGCTCGGCGTGATGGTCTTCGCCATGGGCGTCGGGGCGCTGGCCGCCAAGCCGTTCCAGCACCGGGCCGCCGCCGCCTTCGCGGCGATCGAGTTGGCGCTGGCGCTGCTCGGCGGGCTCTCCGTGCTCGGCCTGTACGCCGCCTTCGCCTGGCTGGACCTGTACGGCCCGGCGCTGGTCGGCACCGCGTTCGTGCTCGGCCTGCTGATCGGCGCCGAGATCCCGCTGCTGATGGTGCTGCTGCAACGGATCCGGGAACAGGCGGCCGGCAGCGCGGTCGCCGACCTGTTCGCCGCCGACTACGTCGGTGCGCTGCTCGGCGGGCTGGCCTTCCCGTTCCTGCTGCTGCCGATGTTCGGGCAGCTCAAGGGCGCGCTGGTGGTCGGCGCGGTGAACGCGGTGGCCGGGGTGGCGCTGGTCTTCACGGTGTTCCGGCGGGACCTGAGCCGGCGGGCGCTGGGCGCGCTCACCGCCGGCACCGTCGTGGTCTTCCTCTGCCTCTCCTACGCCTGGGTCACCGCCAGGGACTTCGAGGTGACCGCCCGGCAGCAGCTCTACCGGGACCCGGTGGTGCACGCCGAACGCAGCCGGTACCAGGAGATCGTGCTGACCCGGTCGGTGCCGGAGCCGGGCAGGGGCGTCACCGACCTGCGGCTCTTCCTCAACGGCGACCTCCAGTTCAGCTCCCTGGACGAGTACCGCTACCACGAGGCGCTGGTGCATCCGGCGCTGGCCGGCAGCCGGGGCGAGGTGCTGGTGCTCGGCGCCGGGGACGGCCTCGCGGTGCGGGAGGTGCTGCGCTACCCCGACGTGGACCGGGTGACCGTGGTGGACCTCGACCCGGCGGTGGTGGCGCTGGCCCGCCGCGACCCGCAACTGCGCCGGCTCAACGGGGACGCCTTCGACGACCCCCGGGTACGGGTGCTGCACGCCGACGCCTTCACCTGGCTGCGCGACGCCGCCGACCGGTTCGACGCGATCGTGGTGGACCTGCCCGACCCGAACGAGACGGCCACCGCCAAGCTCTACACCGTCGAGTTCTACACGCTGGTCCGGGCGGTGCTGGCCGACGGCGGGCGGATCGTGGTGCAGAGCGGCTCGCCGTACTTCGCGCCCCGGTCGTACTGGTCGATCGAGGCGGCGATCCGGGAGGCCGGGTTCACCACCGTGCCGTACCACGTGGACGTGCCGTCCTTCGGCGACTGGGGTTTCCACCTCGCCGTGCCCGGCACCCGTACCCCGGCCCTGGGGCTGCCCTCCGACGCGCCGGACCTGCGCTTCCTCGACGCGGCGACGCTGCGCGCGGCGGCGACCTTCCCGGCCGACCGGGGTCGGGTCGAGGTGCCACCGTCCACCCTGCTCCACCCGCACGTGCTGGAATACGCCCGTACGGAGTGGCGCGGTTACTGACCGCTCCGGCGGGTCGCCGAACCGCTTGCCGTGCCGGATTGGCTGCCACTCGATACGGTGTGTAGTGATCTAGGAGAGGAGAACCGTGGTCGATCCGCAGAACTCGCCGCCGGCGCGTACCCGCCCGAGCGTCGTCACCGTGTCCAGCTATCTGATCATCCTGTTCGTCGTCACCCAGGTGATCAACCTGCTGCTGTCCTTCACCACCATCAGCGCGACCCGGGAGGCGTTCCGGTCCGCGTACCAGGGCGCGGACCCCCAGGGCGCCGACACTCTCGCCGGGGTGGGCGTGGCGTTCGCCATCGCCGCCAGTGTCTTCACGGTGCTGCTCGCAGTCGGCCTGCTCGTGCTGGCCCTGCTGAACAACCGGGGCAAGAACTGGTCCCGGATCACCACCTGGGTGGTCGGCGGCCTGTTGGTCTGCTGTACCGGTGGCGGGCTGATCAGCGGCGCGGCCGGGGTGACCGGCAGCCAGGGCAGCAGCCCGGACCTGGACACCGAGGAGTTGCAGCGCCGCCTGGAGGCGGAACTGCCGTCCTGGTACAACGGCCTCACCCTGACCCTCAACGTGATCGGGCTGCTCGCCCTGCTCGCGGCGCTGATCCTGCTGGCGCTGCCGGCGGCCAACGAGTTCTTCCGCAAGCCGCAGGCGGGCCCCGGCGGCGGGTACCCGCAGGGCCAGCCGGGCTACCCGCCGACCCCCGGCTACCCGCAGCACCCCGGCGAGCCGGGTTACCCGCAGGCCCCGGGCGCGCCGGGCTACCCGCCGACGCCCGGTGCTCCGGGCTACCCGCAGTACCCCGGCCAGTCCACGCCGCCGCCGGGCCAGCCGCCGGCCTCCGGTGACCAGGGGCCGTCCGACCGTCCCTCCTGACCGCCGCGCCCACGTCACGGCACCCTCGACTGATCCCTCCGCACAGGTCGCACCCGGGACCTGGGCGGAGGGATCAGCCGTGTAGGACTGCCCGGGGGATCAGCCGTCAGGCCTGCCCGGGGGATCAGTGCCGTGCGGCACGCCGTCGCCGTGCCGGACGCGGAACCGGTCTGAATGGATTCCGGTCGACGCAGGGGTTTCGGTCGGGCGGCTCCTCGGTTACCTTGTGGTAACCACGCTGCCGGTGTGCCGGCGGCGAACGCCTGGTCCACCCGGCGACCCCCGACCAGCCCGTCCCGTGAGGTCCGTTCCGTGCCGTCCGACCCGAGCCCGACCGAGCGGTGGGCCCTGATCACCGGAGCGACCGCCGGGATCGGGGCCGCCTTCGCGCGCCGGCTCGCCGCCGACGGGTGGCACCTGGTCCTGGTGGCCCGGGACGCCGATCGGCTCGACACGGTCGCCACGGAGTTGGCCGGGCGGCACGGGCGACGGGTCGAGCCGCTGGCCGCCGATCTGTCCACCGGGGACGGTTGTGCCGCCGTCGAGCGGCGGATCGCCGCGGATCCCCCGGTCGACCTGCTGGTCAACAACGCCGGGTACAGCCTCAACCGGTCGTTCGTCCACTCCACCCCGGCGGACGAGGAGCGGCTGTTACGCCTCAACGTGCACGCGGTGTTGCGGCTGACCCAGGCGGCACTGCGGCCGATGACCGAGCGGCACCATGGGGCAGTGATAAATGTCTCTTCGGTTGCCGGATTCGGTCCGGTGATGCCGGGTTCGACGTACCCGGCGAGCAAGGCGTGGGTGACCAGTTTCAGTGAATCGGTCGGCCAGTCGGTCCGTCCGTTCGGCGTCCGAGTGTTAGCCGTCTGTCCCGGCTACACCCGTACCGAATTCCACGAACGCGCCGGTATCAACACCTCGGCGCTGCCCGGCTGGATGTGGCTCAAGGCCGACGACGTGGCCGCCGAAGCCCTCCGTGACCTGCATAAAGGGAAGATCGTCTCTGTCCCTGCGTGGCGGTACAAGCTCGCCGTGGCCGGGCTGCGGCACGCCCCGCGGCGACTGCTGCACGCTCTCACCCGGGACGCCCGGGGTCGGGTCGCCCGCGACCCCGGATGAGCCCGCCGGTCGCCACCGGCTGCCCGGCCCGGTCCGACTGGAGACAGTTTGCAGTTGCACAGAGTAGCCAGGCATCGCCAACCGTCGGTCGCCCGCTCGGCTGACCCGTGCGGGGCCCACACCCGGCTCCCAGACTTGCGCAGTACCCTCTACCCCCATGGGGGACCACGACGACCTGCGTAAATTCATCACTGACCTGGCTGTCGTCCACGGCCGGGTCGTGCTCTCCTCCGGCCGGGAGGCGGACTGGTACGTCGATCTGCGGCGCGTCACGCTCCATCACCAGGCGGCGCCGTTGGTCGGTCGGGTGCTGCTCGACCTGACCGCTGACTGGCAGTACGACGCAGTCGGCGGGCTCACCCTGGGCGCGGACCCGATCGCGCTCTCGATGCTGCACGCCGCCTCGGCGACCGACCGGTCGCTGGACGCGTTCGTGGTCCGCAAAGCGGGCAAGGCACACGGCCTTCAGCGTCGGATCGAAGGACCCGACGTGGCCGGGCGGCGGGTCCTGGCGGTGGAGGACACCTCGACGACGGGCGGCAGCGTGTTGACCGCCGTCGAGGCGTTGCGTGAGGCGGGGGCCGAGGTGGTGGGTGTGGCGGTTATTGTTGATCGAGGCGCTGGCGACGCGGTGCGAGCCGCCGGGCTGCCGTATCGAGCCGCCTATACGTTGGCTGACCTCGGCCTTCTGGCGTAAAAGTTTGCCGATTCGGATCTGCTGATATGCAGGCGGATCGATGCTGCTGGTGGAAGGATGGAATACGTGGGAACTGCGTTGGCTGAAATGACCATGCCTCAGATCTCGCCGCTTGCCGGCGAGCCGATCGAACGTGCCGACGCCGAGCGGCTGGCCGGGGTCCTCAAGGCCCTTGCCGACCCCGCCCGGCTGCGGCTGCTCAGCCTGATCCAGTCGGCACCGGAGGGGGAGGCGTGCGTCTGCGATCTGACCGCGCCGCTCGGCCTCTCCCAGCCGACGGTCAGCCACCACCTGCGTATCCTCACCGAGGCCGGCTTGCTGGAGCGGGAGAAGCGCGGCGTGTGGGCCTACTACCGGCTGGTGCCGTCGGCGATCGCCACGATCGCCGATCTGCTCACCCCGCCGCGCAAGCGGGCCACCAAGAAGGCCCGCTGACGGTATCCGTCACCTCCGGTGGCCGGCTCGTACCGGCCACCGGGGTGGGCGGTGTCCGCCGGTGGGTCAGCGGTTGACCGGCGTCCGGTAGGACTCCGGCGGCTGGTAG
Organism: Micromonospora fluostatini; assembly: GCF_050410825.1. NCBI lineage: Bacteria > Bacillati > Actinomycetota > Actinomycetes > Micromonosporales > Micromonosporaceae > Micromonospora > Micromonospora fluostatini. The sequence continues at coordinate 5,612,591 of NZ_CP191251.1, read as the reverse complement.
GTGGACTCCTGCGTGGTCAGTTCCTGGGCGGCCCGGCGCAGCCGACGCTGCTCGGCGACGAACATCGTGCCGACGACGGCCAGGCCGAGCAGGAAGAGCCCGAGGATCGGCAGCAGGTTGTCGCCGGGCGCGCTCAGCGACCGCTCCTCGGTCTGCCACGGCCACAGGGCGCGGAGGCTGCCCAGCAGTGCGCCGGCCATCACCGCCAGCGTCATGCGCCGGTGCCGGTCCAGCAGCCACTGGAGCAGCTTCACGAACGAGGCCAGGCCGATCACCAGGCCGGTGGCGAAGACCGCGAGGTAGCCGAGGTCCCGGTCGTTGAGCGCGGTGATCGTCGGCTCGTACAGGCCCACGGTGAGCAGCAGGAACGACCCGGAGACCCCGGGCAGGACCAGCGCGCAGACCGCCACCGCCGCCACCACCAGCACCACGAGCGGGTGCGGCGTGAGTTCCGCCTGCGGCAGGCCGGTCAGCAGGAAGGCGCCCACCGCGGCGAGGGCCAGGGCCACCACGTGCCCGAGCCGCCACGGTCGGCCCGCCATCGAGACGGGTACCGCCACCGAGGCGAGCACCAGGCCGAGGAAGAGACCCCGGGTGTGTTCCGGGTACTCCGTCAGCACGGGTTCGAGCAGCTTGGCGGCGAGCAGCAGGCCCGGCACCATGCCGAAGAAGACCGGCAGCACCACCGACCAGTGCACGTAGCCGATCTGCTGGCCCGCGCGCCGCCAGCCCCGGCCCCGGGGTACGTCCGACACCGCGTAGCGGACGGCGTTCACCACGTGCCCGGCGGAGGTGATGAGCCGTTCGTACACGCCGGTGACGAGTGCGATCGTGCCTCCGCTGATGCCGGGTACGGCCTCGGCCACGCCGATGGCGGCCCCCCGGAAGACATGACCGATCCGTTCACCCAGTGCCATGGAGCATCCGTTCGTCGTACGCCCGGACCGCCGGACGCGGCCCGGTGACGTGGCCAACCAGGCTACCGGTGATCGATCTGGAACCTCGGTGGCCCTGGGCTGCGACGATGGTGAATTCGCTGAGTCTTTACTCAGGCGCGGCGGGCGGCCGTCCGGGCCCGGAGCACCTCGACCACGATCGGCAGGACCGAGATCAGCACGATCGCGATCAGAATCGCCTCGATGTTCGCCTTCACGAACGGGATCTGGCCGAGGAAGTACCCGAGCACCGTCACCCCGGTGCCCCACAGGATGCCGCCGACCACGTTGTAGGTGACGAAGGTGCGGTAGTTCATCCGGCTCACCCCGGCCACGATCGGCGTGAACGTCCGTACGATCGGCACGAACCGGGCGAGCACGATCGAGCGGGCACCGTACTTCTCGAAGAAGTCGTGTGCCTTGACCACGTTCTCCTGCTTGAAGAACCGTGAGTTCGGCCGCCGGAACAACGCCGGCCCGACCTTGCGGCCGAAGGCGTACCCGACCTGGTCGCCGACGACCGCGGCGATGGTGATCAGCAGGCAGACCAGCCACAGCGGATAGGTGATGTACTGCCCGTCGGCGGTGAGCAGGCCGGCGGTGAACAGCAGCGAGTCACCGGGCAGGAAGAAGCCGATCAGCAGGCCGGACTCGGCGAAGACGATGGCGAGGATGCCGAGCAGCCCGAAGGTCGAGATCAGGAACTCCGGATCGAGCCAGTCCGGGCCCAGGGCGAGAGTGGTGGGCGTCGGCACGAGGCGACCTCCGAGTCGGGCCAGGTGGGAGTGCGACGTCCGCCGGGTGGGTCGACGGTCCCGCTGCCCCGGCGGCGGCTCGTCCGTAGTCTAGGCGCGCCGCCGCCCGGCCCCGGGTGTCTCCGCGCCGACGCCGCGCCCCGGCCGGCGCCCGGTCGCCGGTACCGCACGTCGGCCCGGCGCTCAGCCGCCGGTGCCCCGACGTCGGGTGACCAGGAAGATGACGGCCCCGACGACGACGAGCGCGAGGCCGACCCCGGCGATGGTGGCGACCGGGGCACCGGTGATCGGCAGTCCGCCGCCGTCACCGCCGTCACCGTCGTCACCGCCGTCCGGGCCGGTCGTGTCGACCACGATCGTCGCGGTGTCGTTGCTCGGGTCCAGGTCCCGGGCGAACTCGTCGGCCACACCGAGGTGCAGCAGCTCGACCGTGCTGGTGTGCCGGCCCGCCGTGTCGACACGCAGCGAGAACGGGAACTCGGCCCGCTCGCCGACGCGCAGCACCCCGGGCAGGTAACAGGTGTAGCGCCGTCCCCCGGGCCGGCCGGGCTCCTCGCCCTGGTCGTCGTCGGTACGGCAGTGCTCGCTGGCCCGGACCGCCGTGGTGCCCTCGGGTACGGCCACGTCGACCATCGTGTAGAAGCCGCGCGTACCCCAGGTGGCCAGGGCCGCCGGCCCCGCGTTGGTGAACCCGACGGTGACCGGGACGGTCCGGCCGACCGAGGTGTCGACCCGGGCCCCGGCGGCGACCGCGTCGGCCCGCTGGTCGCCCTGGACGGTGATCGTGATCGCGGTCGCGTTGTCCTCCGGGTCGACGTCCGACTGCGGGTCACCCGCCGCCCGCTCCCGCTGCTGCGACCGGGTCACCGGCCCCAGCCCCAGCACCCCGTCGGTGCCGTTCTCGCCGATCCGGTCGACCGGCGCGTGCTGCGAGCGGAGCGCCGCCCAGTCGGCCGGGGTGAGCCAGAGAGCGGAGCCGTGCTGGGTGTTCGGCGCCCAGGAGTCGCCGGGCAGGGCGAAGCCGAACCCGGTGTCGACCCGGACGGTCTCGCCCGGCGCCAGCGTCCGCTCGAAGGTGCAGGCGAACATCACCGGCGTGGAGTGGTGCGGCCCCCCGGTCGCGTACTCGCAGTTGCGGTACCGCGTGGCGGGGGCGAGACCGTAGTTGCCGACGACGTAGAGGACGAGCTGCCCGACGGCCTGCTCGCCCTGGTTGGTGACGGTCAGCGGGGCCGGCACGGTGGCGCCGGGCCGACCGCTCAGCGCCACCTGGGCGGGCGAGACCAGGTCGACGCCCTCGCCGACGGCGACCGTCGACCGGTAACCGGCCCGGCCCCCGCCCCGCTCGGCGACCGTGAAGGCCAACTCGCCCCGCTGACCCGCCCCGGCGTCCGGCCGCAGCGTCACGGCGAGGTGGAGCAGGCTCATCACCGGCTCCTCCTCGTTGTTGACGGTGCAGGTCAGCACGGCGCCGTCCGCCGTGCAGTCGGCCGTCGGGACGGTCACCTCGGCGAACCCGTCGACACCGCTGCGGTCCACGGTGACCGTGAACTCGGGCAGCGGCCGGTCGGCCAGCGCGGTGAGCGTGACGTGCTTCGCCGGGCCACCGGGAGCGAGCAGCACGCTGTTGGCGTACAGGCCGAACTCCACGGCCGGGCGGACGTCGGCCGGCTCCGGCGCGGCGGCGACGGGGGCGGCTGCGGTGGTGACCAGGGCGGCGGCGACGCCGAGCCCGGCCAGCAGCCGCCGGGTCGAGTGCTTGCGCATCACGGGCTCCTCGGTGGGTGGCCCGTGGATCGTAGGCGTTCGCGGCCGGGACGGCTGCCCTCGTGGGACGCGACACCGGTCAATGAACCGAACGGCCCACCACATCTGCCGCAACGGCTCGCCGGCCCGCTGCCGTCAGCGGTAGTCGTCCTCGTCGCCGGCGACCACCCGGGCCTGCTCCACGGCGTCCCAGTCGCCGACCTCCAGGCCCCGGTGCGGCTCGCTGTCGGCGTCCGCCGGATCGGTGGAGGTGGCCTGCTCGACGGCGTCGGCGGCCGGGGCCTCGGGGTCGCGTTCGTCCGGCGTGAGGTGGTCGCTCGGGGCGAAGTCCTCGTCGGGTTGAGCCATCGTCCCTCCCTGATAACGGCGGAAACCTACCCACACCGTACGGGGTGGGCCGGGTCTCCGCTCGCCGGGCGGGGTACCGGTCGGCCGATTGCCGCCCCCGACCAGGGGTGCCGGTGCCAGGATGAGGCCGTGGGCTTCCTGATCCGGCTGGCGACCACCGCGATCGCGTTGTGGGTCACCACCCTCGTCGTGCCCGGGGTGGAGGTGGGCGGCCGGTCCGGGACGAACACGGCGCTCACCCTGGTCGTCGTGGCGCTGATCTTCGGCGTGGTCAATGCCGTCCTCAAGCCGGTCATCAAGGTGGTCGGCTGCGTGTTCTACCTGCTCACCCTCGGTCTGTTCGCGCTGGTGGTGAACGCGCTGCTGTTCCTGCTCACCGACTGGATCGCCAGCGTGCTGGACCTGCCGTTCCGGGTGGACGGCTTCTGGCCGGCGTTCTGGGGCGCGATCGTGGTGGCGGTGGTGAGCTGGCTGATCAGCATCGTGGTACCGGACCGCCTGGGTCGGCGGTGACGGGCCGGTTGTGTCCGACCGCGGTTGCTGCGGGATACTTCCGGCGGTGGACAGTGCGGTCCGGCGCACCCATGGAAGACAGCGGCCTGACGGCCGAGAGCGGTAAGTAAGGAGCGTTCGACATGCCCATCGCTTCCCCCGAGGTCTACGCGGAGATGCTGGACCGCGCCAAGGCCGGCCGGTTCGCGTACCCCGCGATCAACGTCACCTCCTCGCAGACGCTGAACGCCGCCCTGAAGGGCTTCGCCGACGCCGAGAGCGACGGCATCATCCAGGTTTCCACCGGTGGCGCCGAGTACCTCTCCGGCCCCTCGGTCAAGGACATGGTCACCGGCGCGGTGGCCTTCGCGGCGTACGCCCGCGAGGTGGCGAAGCACTACCCGGTCAACATCGCCCTGCACACCGACCACTGTCCCAAGGACAAGCTGGAGAAGTTCGTCCGCCCGCTGATGGCCATCTCCAAGGAGCGGGTCGCCCGGGGCGAGGACCCGCTGTACCAGTCGCACATGTGGGACGGCTCCGCCGTGCCGGTCGCGGAGAACCTCCAGATCGCCGCCGAGCTGCTCGACCGGGCCGCCGAGGGCAAGATCGTCCTGGAGATCGAGGTCGGCGTGGTCGGTGGTGAGGAGGACGGCGTCGAGAACGCCATCAACGACAAGCTCTACACCACCGTCGAGGACGGTCTGGCCATGGTCGAGGCGCTCGGCCTCGGTGAGAAGGGCCGCTACATGGCGGCGCTGACCTTCGGCAACGTGCACGGCGTCTACAAGCCGGGCAACGTGAAGCTCCGCCCGGAGATCCTGAACCAGATCCAGGAGGCGGTCGGCGCCAAGTACGGCAAGGAGAAGCCGCTCAGCCTGGTCTTCCACGGCGGCTCCGGCTCGCTGCTGGAGGAGATCCGCGAGGCGCTGGACTACGGCGTGGTGAAGATGAACATCGACACCGACACCCAGTACGCCTTCACCCGCCCGGTCGCGGACCACATGTTCCGCAACTACGACGGGGTGCTGAAGGTCGACGGCGAGGTCGGCAACAAGAAGCAGTACGACCCGCGCACCTGGGGCAAGCTCGCCGAGGCGGGTCTCGCGGCCCGGGTCGTCGAGGCCTGCGAGCACCTGCGCTCCACCGGCACCAAGCTGAAGTGACCTGGCTGTAAGGAAGGGCCCCCTATTAACGCCTACGGTAGAGAAGGGCACCCTTCTCACCACCGGGGCGTTAAGAAGGGGCCCTTCCTTGCACCTCAGCGGGTGAGTACCCGGACCGCCTCGTGGACGTCGTCGGTGAGGTGGATGGTCTTCGCCAGGTCCCCGAACGGGGAGGCGGCCAGCAGCGGGCGCAGCAGCGCCTCCACCGGCAGCTCCCGGGTCCAGTAGGTGCGGTCGAGGAAGACGTACGCCCCGCTGTCGCCGTCGGTGCCGTAGAACGTCTTGGTCGCCGCCTGGAACACCTCCTGCACCGTCCCGGCGCGACCGGGGGCGAAGACGATCCCGCCCCGGGACAGCCGCAGGATGGTGTCCTCCCGGATCGCGTTCGAGAAGTACTTGGCGATCCGCCCGGCGAAGAGGTTCGCCGGCTCGTGCCCGTACAGCCAGGTGGGGATGGCCAGGCCCCCGCTGCGCGCCCAGTCCAGGTCCGGGCCGGCCGGCCGCTGCCGGGGGGCCACCGCCCCGCCCGCCGGCTGCGCGCCGACGCCGGCCCGGTGGCCGTACCGCTCGCGGACCGCCAGCGCCGCCGCCGTGTACCGGTCGTGGTCGGTGAAGTCGGGCGCCCCGGCGAGCAGGTCGATCGCGGTGGTCAGCTCCTCCACCGGGTGCGGGGCCAGGTAGGCGCCGAGGTTCGCCGCCTCCATCACCCCGGGGCCGCCGCCGGTCACCACCAGCCGGTCGGCCCGCGCCAACTCCCACCCGAGCGTGGCCGCCATCCGGTACGGCACGCTGCCGCGCGGCACCGCGTGCCCGCCCATGATCCCCACCACCGACTGCGGCCCGTGGGTGGCCAGCCAGGACCGGGTCGCGTCGGCCAGCGCGTTGTCCACCCCGTGGTCGTGCAGCCGCTGGGCCAGCGCCTCCTTCACCTCCGGCAGCGCGCCCCCGTGCGCCCGGAAGTGCTCGTACACCCGGGTGTCGTACATCCCGGCGAAGCCGCCCTCGGCGAACCCGGCCGCCAACTCCTCCGGGGTGTAGAGGTGCGAGGGCTGGGTCGGGTAGGGCAGGTCGGAGAAGGGCGGCACCACGTTCGCCCCGCGCCGGACCAGGTCCGCCCCGACCTCCCGGGAGGCGAACTTGCAGCCGATGAAGAGCGTCCCGGCGACCTCGATCCGGGTCAGGTCGGGCACCGGGTCCACGTCCAGGCGCAGGCCCTGCACGGTCAGCCCGGTCAGGCTGCCGGTGGTGAGCCGTTCGTCGAAGGCGGCCCGGGTCTCGATCTCGGCGGGGGCGGTGTGCGGCTCGATGATGTCCGCGGGTGGTGGGGTCGGCACCAGGCCATCCTGCCCGGACGGGTCAACCCGCCGCCGGTACCCGCGCCGCGCCTCTCCCGGCCCGGTCCACCGCGTGCCCCCGGCACCCCCGGAACGGGCCCGGCGGACCCGGGCCGGCAGGAGCCCGGCGGTGGCCACCGCCGGGCTCCTGGGTGTTCCGGTTCCTGGGGAGGCTCCGGACCTCCTTTTGTAGTCGACGGCGCCGACCAGCGGCATTGGTCACCGGTCGCGGGCCGATCAGCCGTTCAGGTGGGGCGACCCGGCCAACCCCCCTCGCGCCCCTGGCCGCGAAGCGGGTTGAATGGGGCGATGCAGAACCTGTTGCCGGAGCCCCCGGCCACTCTTCTCCCCGCCCACGCCGAGGCCGACGCCGCCCTGGCCGCCGCCGAGCAGGCGGCCAGCGAGGAGGCGTACGCGGAGGTAGCGGCCCGCTTCCCGACGCACAGCGCGGCGTGGGCGGTGCTGGGCAGCCGGGCCCTCGACGCCGGCCAGGCCGTCACCGCGTACGCGTACGCGCGGACCGGGTACCACCGGGGCCTCGACCAACTGCGCCGGAGCGGCTGGAAGGGGCACGGCCCGGTGCCCTGGTCGCACCAGCCGAACCGGGGCTTCCTCCGCTGCCTGTACGTGCTCTCCCGGGCCGCCGGTGAGATCGGCGAGGCGGACGAGGCGGCCCGCTGCGCGCAGTTCCTCCGCGACTGCGACCCCGCCGCCGGGGACGCCCTGGCCAGCAACTGACCGACCCGCCGGACCGGACGGCCCGTGCCCCTCGGACCGGCCCGTGCCACTCGGCCGGGGCCGGTCCGGGCCGGCAGGTCACCGCCCGGCACCGGCCCGGCCGGCAGGTCCACCCGGCCCGGGACCGGTCCGGGCCGGCAGGTCACAGCCCTTCGGCGACCGAAGCGGCGATCTTGAGCCAGGCGTCCCGGGTGGCCGAGGAGAGCCCGCTGTACCGGATCGGTTCCCCCGAGTCGATCAGCCGCTCGTACGGCGCGAGCAGTACCGCCCGGGTCCGCGCCGCGAAGTGCTGCTGGATCGCCGGAAGGTCGATCTCCTTGCGGGACGGCGGCATCGACACCACCGTCACCGCCTGCCGTACCAGCCGCTGCCGGCCGCTCTGCTCCAGGTGGTCGAGCATCCGGGCGGCGGTCTCCGCCGAGTCGTTGCGCGCCGACATGGTGACCACCAACTGGTCGGTCGCGTCCATGGCGGCCTGCCAGTTCTGCGCCCGGACGTTGTTGCCGGTGTCCACGAAGATCAGCTTGTAGAACCGGCTGACCACCTCCCGGAGTTCGGCGAACGCCGAGGCGGTCAGCATCTCGCCGCCGGTGGCCGACTCGTCCGAGGCGAGCACGTCGAACATGCCCTCACCCTGGGAGCGGACGTACTGCGACAGGTCGCCGACCCGGCCGTGGGCACCCTGGAACTGCCCGAGGTCGCGCAGCATGTCGCGCACCGTCCGGGAGTGGAAGTCCTGCTGGGCCCGCATCCCGAGGGTGCCCTGGGTCTCGTTGTTGTCCCAGGCGAGCACGTACCCGCCGCGCTTCTGCCCGAAGGTCATGGCGAGCAGCAGGATGGCCACCGTCTTGCCCGCGCCCCCCTTCGGGTTGACCACGGTCACCTGACGCAGGCCACCGAAGTTGCGCCGCACCATCTCGATGTCCCGCCGCAGTTCCTGCTCGTGCCGGCCCGGCGGCAACTTGACCAGACCGGTCTTGTTGATCACCGCACGGAAGCCGACGGTCGCCACCGGCTCGGGCGGCCGGATCTGCCGCCGCCGGGCGAAGTCCTCGGCCGTCGGCGGGGCCCCCGTCTCCGGCGTCCAGGCGGGCTCCGGGTACGCCTGCTGCCCCGGTACCGGTGGCATGCCCGGCTGTCCCACCGGCATACCCGGCTGCCCGACGCCCGGCTGCCACGGCGGCGGGTACCACCCGCCCCCCTGCTGCGGGACCGGACCGGGCGGCACCGGGGGAACCGGGCCGGGTGGCGCGACAGCGGTCGCCGGCCCAGGGCCCGGTACCGGCGGCACCGGGCCGGGCGGCGGCACGGTGGGCACCGGGCCGGGCGGGTTGAACGTCGGGGGCAGGGGACCGGGTCGCCGGCCTCCCGCCTCGGCGGCTCCTGCCTCGGTGGCTCCCGCCTCGGCGGCTCCTGCCTCGGTGGCTCCCGCCTCGGCAGTCGGCGGCACCGGCCCCGGGGCGGCCGGCTGCGGCGGCACCGCCCCCGCCCACCCGCTGGCCGACGACGGTGCTGGACCCGCCCACCCGCCGGCAGCCTGCGCGGCCCAGGGCCCCGGTGACGGCTGCTGCGGTACCGGTCCGGGTGGCTGCTGCTCCGGTCCGGAACCGTAGGGCGGGTGCTGCCCCGGATGCTGGTGCGCGGCGTGCAGGTGTGTTGGGTGCTGGTGCGCGGCGTGCTGGTGCGCGGCGTGCTGTTGCTCCGGGTGCTGTTGTGCGGGGTGCGCCGCGACCGGCTCCGCTCCACCCTGCTGCGGCGCGACCGGCTGCTGCGGGATCACCGGGCGGTGCCGGCCAGCCCGTGGTTCCTGCGGCACCGCTGGCACCGCCGGCGCGTCGACCGTCAGCTGCGGGTCGGCCGTCGCCTGCTGACCCGACGCCGCCTGCTGGTGGCCCGGCAACTGCGGCTGCGGCTGCGGGTGTGGTGGCTGCGGGGCACTGCCGTCGCGTACCGGCTCGGTGGTGGCGGCAGCGGCCTCACCGCGCCCGTCGCCGGCCGCCGTGCCCGCCCGCTGCGGCGGCTGCGCCCAGGGGGACTCGGGCTGCGCCCGCCCGCCGCCCCCCGTGCCCTGCTCGCCACCTCGCGCCGGACCCTGCTCGGCCGCCCGCATCGGGCCCTGCTCGCCACCTCGCGCCGGGCTCTGCTCCGCCACCCGCGCCGGGCCCTGCTCCGCCGCCTGTGCGGCGACCGCGTCCCCGGCCGGCGGCGCCGCCGCGCTGGGCTCGTCGAGCGTGAAGGGAGCGTTCAGGTCGACCGGCACCCGCTGCGTGGCCTGCGGCCCCGGTGCCCCGTCGCCTGCCGGGTGCCCGCCGGCCGCCCCCGCCGCCGCGCCGCTCGCCGGTACCACCGGGTCAGCCGGTACCACCGGGTCAGCCTGTGCGGCATGGGGCGGTGCCGGCGGGTCGGCCTGGGTGGCGGGATACGGGTGCGCCCCACCGTTGTGCGGTATCGGCGTCCAGCCCGCGTTCGGTGGCCCGGTCATCGCCCACTCCCCGGGCGTCCCGACGGCGGCGGCCTGCGTGTCGGTCCGACCACCGGTGCCCCCGGGCGGCGCACCGCCGCCGGCCGTGCCGGCCGTCGTGCCGTCCCCGGCGGTGTCGTGGCCGGGGACGACCGGTGGCCCCGGCGGCGGTGGCAGATAACTGAGCGACGGGTACGCGGTCGTGTCGACCGTGGGCGGCAGCTCCGGACCCCCGCCGGGCCAGTGTCCGTCGGGCGGCACCGGGCCGTCGGGCTCCGGGGGCCAGAGCGGCTCGATGTCCCGTTCCGGCGCCGGATGCTGGGCCGAGCCACGGATCCGGTCGGCGTTGTCGTCAGCCACGGTTCCTCCCCCACTCCTCCTGCCCGAGGATAGGCTGCCGGGCGGTACCGGGCCCGCCGACGGAAGCCGGCGTGGACGCCCCCGGTCAGCTCACCCAGACCGCCCAGGCACCGGGCTCGACCCACCAGGACCGCTTCCGGCTCAGTTCGGCCTCGACGCCGTCGTCGAGGTAGGGAACGCGTTCGTCGCGTGGGTGCACGGCCACGGCCCGCCCCCGTGCCCGGCGTACCTCCAGCCTGACCCGCTTCCTGCCCAACGCGCGTCGGGTGACCACGGGAACGGCCACGGCCACCTCGACCATCCCGTCGGCCGGGTCGGGCGTGCTGAGCAGTGCCACGTCGCCGAGCCGCGCGTACCCGCCGCTGTTGCCGATCGCGCAGGCGGTCAGCGGCTCGTCCCCGGTGCTGAGGACGATGTCGTCCACCTCGACCCGGCCGCGCCACGGCAGCGGGCGGCCCGTGTCGTCGGCGGCGCCGAGCAGCGCGCCGTCCAGGGTCACCGAGCCGCCGTCGTTGCGTAGCAGGTCGAGCCGGCGCGGGGTGCCGTCGAGCACCGCCGCCGCCACCGCCGCCGGGTCGCGGGGCAGCCCGAGCTGCGCGGCCAGGTCACGGTGCGTGGTGCTCCGGGCCGGGTCGAGCGGGAGTACGCCCACCGGCGGCAGGTCCGGCACGGTACGGTTCCCGGCCAGGTCGTCGGGGCGGCGACTCGGCGGCGGAGCGTACCGGCGGACCAGCCGGCGCAGCACGGCGCGCAACTGTGCGTCACTGGCGACCGCGACCACGAGCCTGGTCTTGCCGTCCGGGTCGGGCCAGGTGAGCCCGTCGGGGCGGGGCGGGCCGTCGAACCGGGCGAGGACCGCGTCGATCTCGGCGTCCGAGCGGGCGGTGACCGTCTCCACCCGGGCGCCCCGGGCGGTGAGCGCGTCCGTGCAGGCCAGCACGGGCACCCGGGGGGTCGCGCAGTGCTCCTCCCCGGCCACCCCACCGGTGCCCGCCCCCGCGTCGGCGGGGGGCGTCGTTCCGGTGTCCGGGTCGGGGGCGTCGGGGCGGCCACCGCAGCAGGCTCCGTCGCTGCCGCACCCGCCCGGAGCCTTCCGCTCCGAGTCGAGGGTGAGCAACACCACGTCGTACACGGTAGGAGCCTCCCGCTTCCCGTCGCGACCCCTGCCGGCCACGCCGTTATTACTTGTTAACCTGATCCCCCGGGCTCGCCAACCGGTCGCCACCTGGCACCCGAGCCTTCTGGAGGCGGAAAAGATGCCAGCGATCGTGCTCATCGGTGCTCAGTGGGGCGACGAGGGCAAGGGCAAGGTTACCGACCTGCTGGGTGAGCGGGTCGACTACGTCGTGCGGTACTCCGGCGGCAACAACGCCGGCCACACCGTGATCACCCCTGACGGGCAGAAGTACGCGCTGCACCTCATGCCCTCCGGGGCGCTGTCGCCCGGCGCGATGATCGTCATCGGCAACGGGGTGGTGGTGGACCCGAAGGTCCTGCTCTCCGAGATCGACGGGCTCGCCGAGCGGGGGGTCGACGTCTCCCGGCTGCGGATCTCCGGCGACGCGCACCTGATCATGCCGCACCACCGGGCGCTGGACCGGGTGGTCGAGCGGTACCTCGGCTCGTCCCGGATCGGCACCACCGGCCGGGGCATCGGCCCGGCCTACGGCGACAAGGTCGCCCGGATGGGCATCCGGCTCCAGGACCTGCTCGACCCGGGCATCCTGCGCAAGAAGCTGGAACTGGCGCTGCGCGAGAAGAACCAGCTCCTGTTCAAGGTGTACAACCGCAAGGCGCTGGACGTCGACGCGGTGCTGGAGGAGTACCTGGAGTACGCCGAGCGGCTCAAGCCGTACATCGCGGAGACCCGGGCGATGCTCTGGGACGCCCTGGACCGGGACGAGATCGTCCTGCTGGAGGGTGCCCAGGCCACCATGCTCGACATGGACCACGGCACGTACCCCTTCGTCACCTCGTCGAACCCGACGGCGGGCGGGGCGTGCGTGGGCGCCGGCATCCCGCCGACCGCGATCAACCGGGTGATCGCGGTGAGCAAGGCGTACACCACCCGGGTCGGCTCCGGCCCGTTCCCCACAGAGCTGTTCGACGACAACGGCCAGCACCTGCGCACGATCGGCCACGAGTACGGCACCACCACCGGCCGGGAGCGGCGCTGCGGCTGGTTCGACGCCGTCGTCGCCCGGTACGCCTGCCGGCTCAACGGCGTCACGGACCTGGTGATCACCAAGCTCGACGTGCTCACCGGCCTGGCCAAGGTGCCGATCTGCGTCGGGTACGAGATCAACGGCGAGCGCTTCGACGACATGCCGATGACGCAGACCGACTTCCACCACGCCACTCCGGTCTACGAGGAGCTGGACGGCTGGTGGGAGGACATCAGCAAGGCGCGTACCTGGGACGACCTGCCGGAGAACGCCCAGCGCTACATCCAGCGCGTCGAGGAACTGTGCCGTACCCGGATCAGCGTCGTCGGCGTCGGCCCCGGCCGCCAGGAAAACGTCACCCTCCACCCCCTCCTCCCCTAACCCCCCACCCCCCCACCCCCCCACCCCCCCACCCCCGCCCCCCCGCCCCCTCCCGCCCTCCCGCCCTCCCCCTCCCGCACCGTTGATCATGGAGTTGGCGGCACCTCCCGGCCCGGGAGGTGCCGCCAACTCCATGATCAACACCTGTGCCCGGCTGGTTGTCCACAGGGTTATCCACAGGGGGTGCGGAGGGTGGGGGTGGTGGGTCAGCGTGGTGGGCCATGGGGGTCGAGGATGGGATCAGGGGGTTCGCGGGACGGCAGGACGGGCTCGTCACGCGGGCCCAGGCCCGGCGGGCGGGGCTCAGTCGGCACGACGTGGACAATCTGGTCTCGTCCGGCAGGTGGCGGCTCGTGGCGCGGGCGGTCTACCTGACCGACGCACGGGACCGGGGTGCGGTGTCGCGGCGGTGCCGAGTCCGGGCCGCCGTGCTGTCGCTGGGGCCGCACGCGCGGCTGGTGTTCGACACGGCAGCCGAGTTGCACGGGATCGCGGGGCTGCCGCGCAGCGACGAGATCCACGTCGGCCTGCCCGGTCGGCACGCCCGGATCGCCCGGGTCAGTGACCCGGCCATCGTCCTCCACCAGCTCGAACACCCGCCGGGCTCGGTGCTGTCGGTGGCCGGAATCCCGGCCACGGTACCCCTGCGTACGGTGGCCGACGTCATCCTGAGGGTTCCCCGCTTCCCGGCGGTCTGCGTCCTCGACTCGGCGCTGAACCAGCGGTTGATCACCGATGACGACCTGGGGGCGGTCGGCGCGCTGCTCAGGGGCCGGCGGGGCGCCGTGGCGGCACGGCGGTACCTGGCCCAGGCGGACGGCCGGGCACAGTCGCCACTGGAGACCCGTGCCCGGCTGCGCTGCGTGGACGGCCGGGTCCCACCGGACGTCCTGCAACTGGCGGTCCGCGACGTCGACGGCTACCTGCTCGGCATCGGTGATCTGGGTTGGCGTCGGGCCAGGGTGATCGCCGAAGCGGACGGCAGAGGGCCGCACGACACGCCACGGGCGATCTTCGCGGACCGGCAGCGTCAGAACCGCCTCGTCGGCGCGGGCTACACCGTCCTGCGCTTCACCTGGTCCGACACGCTCTCCCCCGACTACATCCCGCACACCGTCCGGGCCGCCATCGCCGCCGCCCGACTCCGTTGATCATGGAGTTGGCGGAGCTCTCCCGCCACGGGATGCACGCCAACTCCATGATCGCCGCGCGGGGCGCGCCGCGCGGGGCGGGGGGAGGGAGGGGAGGTGGGGAGGGTGAGGGGGAGGGGGGTGGGGTTGGGGGGTGGGTAGGATGCGTCGGCGTGCGGGTACTTCTTCTTGGTGGTGGGGGGCGGGAGCATGCGCTCGCCCTGGGGCTTGCCGGTGATCCGGGGGTCGAGGGGCTGATCGCGGCGCCGGGTAACCCGGGGATCGCCGATGTCGCCGAGTTGCGGCAGGTCGACGCCACCGATCCGGCGGCCGTCGCCGCGCTGGCCGTGGAGGTCGGCGCGGACCTGGTCGTGATCGGCCCGGAGGCGCCGCTGGTCGCCGGGGTCGCCGACGCGGTACGCGCCAAGGGCATCCCGGCCTTCGGGCCGAGCGCCGAGGCGGCCCGGCTGGAGGGCTCCAAGGCGTTCGCCAAGGAGGTGATGGCAGCCGCCGGTGTGCCGACCGCCCGCGCGTACACCTGCGAGGACGCGGAGAGCACGGCGCGGGCGCTGGACGAGTTCGGCGCGCCGTACGTGGTGAAGAACGACGGGCTGGCCGCCGGCAAGGGGGTGGTGGTCACCGAGGACCGGGCCGCCGCGCTGGCACACGCGCGGGAGTGCGGCCGGGTGGTGGTCGAGGAGTACCTCGCCGGCCCGGAGGTGTCGCTCTTCGTGGTGACCGACGGCGAGGCGGCGGTACCGCTGCTCCCGGCACAGGACTTCAAGCGGGTCGGTGACGGCGACACCGGGCCGAACACCGGCGGCATGGGGGCGTACACGCCGTTGCCGTGGGCGCCGACCGGCCTGGTGGACGAGGTGATGGCGAACACCGTGCACCCGACGCTCGCCGAGATGCGCCGCCGGGGTACGCCGTTCGCCGGGCTGCTCTACGTCGGGCTGGCGATCACCGCCGCCGGCCCCCGGGTGATCGAGTTCAACGCCCGGTTCGGCGACCCGGAGACGCAGGTGGTGCTCGCGCTGCTGGAGACCCCGCTGGGCGGGCTGCTGCACGCCGCCGCCACCGGCACCCTCGCCGACCACCCGCCGCTGCGCTGGCGCGGCGGCGCAGCGGTCACCGTCGTCCTCGCCGCGCAGAACTACCCGGGTACGCCGCGTACCGGTGACGTGATCACCGGTGCCGACCAGCCGGGGATCATCCACGCCGGCACCCGGCGGGGGCCGGACGGGGAACTGCTCTCCTCCGGCGGTCGGGTCCTCTGCGCCACGGCCACCGGCGCGGATCTGGCCGCTGCCCGCGACGCGGCGTACGCCCTGGTCGACGGGGTGACGCTGGCCGGGGCGCACCACCGGAGCGACATCGCCACCGGCGCGGTCGAGGGGCGGATCACGATCCCGGGTTGAGCCCCGACGGGGCAGCCGCCTGTCGTGCCCGGCCCCCCGCTCCGCGTGCACCCCCCTCCGTGTGTACCCCCCGCTCCGTGTGCGCCTGTCCGCGGATGCGGCAGCGCGTCGACGAACGCCGCAGGGGACACCGGGGCGAACCCCGCACCCCGACGCACCGCCATCCGCGTTTCCGCCTGACGGCGGGATCGGGGAGGCGGAGCTGCCGCCGGGTGGGTGACTCAGGTGACTCACCGGGTGCGGAAGGCCGCCCACTCGGCCACACCCGGCAACGAGCCGTCGGCGATCCGGTCGGCGAGCCGGCGGACGAAGGTCAGCTCGGCCTCCTGGATCGCGAGCTGGTACTCGTCCTCCACCAGGAACACCTCGGCCACCGTCGCCGTGCCGGGCTGTTCCCGGAAGGTCCGTAGCTGCGCGCGGGCCTGCTCGACGGACTCCTCCAGGTGCCCGATGCGCAGCCGCAGGTGCGCCAGCACCTCCCCGGGTGGCAGCGCGGTCATGAAGGTCAGCCCGGCGCTGAGCAGCGGGTACTCCTTGGCCGGCTGGCTGAGCAGTTCGCGGAGCCAGTCGTGCAGCTCGGCGCGGCCGGCGTCGGTGATCCCGTACACCGTCCGCTGCGGTCGGCCGCCCTGGCGACTCTCCCCGATGGGCACGATGAAGCCGGCCTTGGCCAGTGCCTCGACGACGGCGTAGAGCGAGCCGAAGTTGAGTTTGACGGCCGAGTCGTGGTGCTGCTCCCGCATGGTCAGCGACATCTCGTACGGATGCATCGGGCGCTGGCAGAGGCAGGACAGGACGGCCAGGGCCAGCGGGTTGCCCACCTTGCGTCGTGGCATCAGGAACCTCCCGGCTGAGTGTTCCACCCCGGCCAGCCACGTACCAAAGCCGCCGGCCCCGCCCTGCGGCGCCCGCCGTCGACCGACGATTGCTCTAGTTCGAGTATTCTTGTCAGAATATTGGTATGACCCACCGTCATCGGGCAGATCCCAAGCGCGTCCTGATCATCGGCTGCGGCATCGCCGGCCCGGTGCTGGCCATGTTCCTCAAGCGGGCCGGCCACGTACCCGTGATCCACGAGGGCAGGCCGGCGCGCCGGAGGCCCGGTACACCGGCGTCGTCGACTGCGGCGGCTTCACCCGCACCCCGGCCGCCGGCCCGCCCGACGGGGTGATGCGGATGACCTTCGGCCGCCGGGGCTTCTTCGGGTACCAGGTGGCCGACTCGGGCGAGGTCTACTGGTTCGCCAACCAGGCCGAGCGGGAGGAGCCCGACCGGGACCGCCTGGCGGCCGTCCCCGACCGGCAGTGGCGCGACGAGTTGCTCGCCCGGCACGACCGGGACCACGCGCCGATCGCCGAGATCCTCCGGTCCACCACGGGACCGATCGGCCGCTGGCCGATCCACGACCTGCCGAGCCTGCCCCGGTGGCACCACGGTCGGGTCTGCCTGGTCGGCGACGCCGCCCATGCGACCTCGCCGCACGTCGGGCAGGGCGCCTCGCTGGCCATGGAGGACGCCGTCGTCCTGGCCAAGTGCCTGCGGGACGTGCCGGAGACCGGGGCCGCCTTCGCCGCCTTCGAGAGCCTGCGCCGGGGACGGGTGGAGCGGCTGGTCAAGGCCGCCCAGCGGACCGGCAACCAGAAGGTCCCGGCCACCGCGCTCGGCCGGGCGGCGCGGGACGTGGTGCTGCCCCTCTTCCTCCGGCTCGGCGTGCGCGCCAACGAGCCGGTCTACCGCTACCGGGTCGACTGGGACGAGCCGATCGTCGAGAAGGCCCGCGCCTAGCGTCCCGATGCCGGCCGGGTCACCGGTACCGCCGACGGGCGAGGATGGCGGGCGCGCCGGACGCCGCCGGGGCGGTGGTGCGTGACGGGCCGCGCCGGGCGTGCCACCGCACCGCGAGGTGGCACGCCCGGCGGGTTCCGTGGTCGCCCGGACCGGCCGGGACCTTCGCCCGAGCGGTCGCCTCCCGGGCCGGACCTGATACGGGAAGGGCCGGGTGCGAGACGGGCCGGCCCGTCAGGCCGGGGGCGTCAGGCCTTGGGGATGTCGAACAGGTTCGCGATGTTGGCGGCCAGGCCCAGGTCGCCCTTGGCCTTCAGCTTGCCGGTCATGAACATCATCACCGGGTTGGCGCCGCCCGAGACGATCCTGATGAACTCGACCGGACCCATGGTCAGGCTGAGCTTCGGGTCGTGCTGCGGGGGGTTGTTGACGGTGCAGGCGCCGTCGGCGATGACCACCTCGTAGGTGTCCGTGCCGCCGTCGGGCCGGCCGGTGATGCCCCAGTGGATGACGGCGTTGGTGGTGCCGGCCTTCTCGGGGCGGAACAGCGACGGCATCCGGCCGAAGACCTCGTCCAGGACCTTGCCGCGCAGCTCGCCGGACATCACCTCGGCGATCTTCGCGTCCGGCGTGGACTTGACCAGCGTGGCGAACTCCTTCGGGCCGTAGTTGGCGAAGGCGGCCGGGTCGAAGTCAGTCATCAGGGTAAGCACCTCTCGCGATGGGGCCGACTTTAGTTACTCTAGCGTAACCTTACGCACGAGTAGGTATGCTCGCAAGGTGTCCAGCTCGCCGACGTTCCGCCGCCTCCCCCGAGCCGTACGCGAGCAGCAGATGCTCGACGCCGCCGTCCGGGTCTTCTCCCGGCGCGGCTACCACGCGGCCAGCATGGACGAGATCGCCGAGCTGGCCGGCATCTCCAAGCCCATGGTGTACGCGTACCTGGGCACCAAGGAGGAGCTCTTCGTCGCCTGTCTGCACCGCGAGGGCACCCGGATGCTGGAGGCCATCGCCGGGGCCGCCGCCCCCGACCTGCCCACCGACGAGCGGCTCTGGCGAGGGCTGCGGGCGTTCTTCGGCTTCGTCGGGGCGCACCGGGACGGCTGGGCCGTGCTCTACCGGCAGGCCCGTGGCTCGCAGCCGTTCGCCGGGGAACTGGCCGCCATGCGTACCCGGATGGTGGAGGTGGTCGCCGGGATGCTCGCCCACGCCCTGCGCGCCGACGGCCGCGAGGTCGGCGAGACCGACCTGGAGGTCGTCGCGTACGCCCTGGTCGGGGCGAGCGAGTCGCTCGCCGACTGGCTCGCCGACCACCCGGAGGCCGACCCGGAGCAGACCGCCACCCGGATGATGAGCGTCGCCTGGCTCGGCGCCGCCCAACTCCTCGCCGGCACCACCTGGCCCCCACCCGAGGTGTAAGGAAGGGCCCCCTGTTAACGCTTCCGGTAGAGGAGGGGCCCCTTCCAAACACCCGGGCACCCCGCCACACGGAGGGATGTCAGGGGGGTGGGTGAGGATGCCCGCGTGCTTGACGGACTTGACACGGTCGACTGGGCCCGGCTCGGACACGCCTACGGGTCGGCCGGCGACGTGCCCGACCAGATCCGCGCCCTCCGCTCGCCCGACCCCGAGGTGCGGGAGCGGGCGCTCGGCGCGCTGTACAGCAACATCTTCCACCAGGGCATCCGGTACGAGGCGAGCGCGTACGCGGTGCCCTTCCTGCTCGAACTGCTCGCCCACCCGGACACCCCGGAGCCGGAATGGGTGCTCGCGCTGCTGACCTCGCTGGCGGTCGGCTACGACGAGAGCTTCCTGCCCGACGGCGTACCGGTCGCCGAGTACCGCCGCGCGGCCGAGGGCGGGCGGGAACTGCTCGCCGCCAAGCCCCCGCCGTGGACCGGCGACGACGAGGACGAGAAGGAGTACGTCGAGTACCACTACGTCGAGTCGCTGACCGAGGCGGACCAGGGCCGGCTGTGGACGTACCTCGGGCTGGCCGTGTACGACGCGGTCCGGGCCGGGGTGCCGCTGTTCCGTACCCTGCTCGACCACCCCGACCCGGGGGTACGGGTCGGCGCGGCGTACGCCCTCGCCTGGTTCCCCGAGGAGGCGGCCGGCAGCCTGCCCGTGCTGGCCGCCGTGGTGGCCCCCGACGGCGGTGCCGCCGGGCTGGTCCGGGAGCCCGTCGAGGTGGCGACCGCCGTGGTGGCGGCCGGACTGCTCGGGGCCGCGCCGGAGGTCGGGATGCTGGCCGACCCGCGCCCGTTGGTGCGGTGGGCCGCCGCGGTCGCACGGGCCCGGGTGCTCGGCGCGCAGGCGGACCCGGCCACGGTCGGCGAGCTGCTGACCTGGACGACCGCAACGTCGGTGCCGTCCTCGTCCGGATCACCGACCGGATCGCCGGGGCCGTCCGACACGTCCGACGATCCGGACGAGGACGGGCCGTCGGGCCGGGCTGGCGGTCGGGCGACGGTCGAGGAGGAGATGCCGTTCCTCAGCGGTGACCTGGGTGGGTACGCCGGGCTCGCGCTCCGGCAGCTCGGTCCCGGGCACGAGGACCGGGCGTTCGACGCGTTGCTCGTCCGGTTGTCCGCCGTCACCGGCATCGAGGCGTTGACGGTGACGACCGAGGCGCTGCGGCTCGCGTTTCCGGACGGCCCGGTGGCCGGGACACCCGCGGCGGAGCTGCCACCCCGGCAGCGGCGGCTGGTCGAGGTGCTGGCCCGGTCGCCCGAGGCCTGGCTGTTCGGCGGCAACCTCTTCGGCAACGTCGCCAGTTTGCTGACCGACCACGGGTTGCCCGGCACCCGGCAGGGGATGCTCGCCTACCTGTCCGACCAGCCGCCGTCACCGCATCCGGCGGCGCGGCAGACGACCTGACCGACGACCGGCCCGGCCGACGACGGCGGTCCCCGGCAGGACGCACGACCGGGAAGGAGACCTGGCCGGGCCACCCCGACGCCGACGACAGGGGCACCGGTAGGGCTGCGCGGTCACCGGCGGCGGGCCCCGGTGGGGCCGGCGCGGACGGCGGCGCGGCGGCGGATCCGTCGGCGGGTCCAGCGGGCCGCCTCCAGCAGGCCGGTGATCGCGACCGAGAGCCCGATGCCGGCCAGCACACCCCGGATCGGGTCGCGTTCGAAGGCCAGCCCACCGAAGTAGCCGAGCAGCGCGCAGTACCCGGCCCAGGTCGTGACGGCGAGCGCGTCGTAGCCGAGGAAGGAGCGCAGCGGGTAGCGGACCGCGCCCATGGTCAGGGTCACCGCGGTACGCCCGCCGGGGACGTACCGGGCGGTGGCGAGGATCATGCCGCCGCGCCGGTCCACCGCCCGGCGGGCCCACTGCGAGCCGGCCCGGCGGCGGCTGTTCATCGGCAGCCGGGCCAGGCGGTGGCTGCCGCCGGAGCGGCCGAGGGCGTACGAGAGGTGGTCGCCGGTGAACGCGCCGACGGCAGCCACCACGATCACCCCGGCCAGGCTGGGTGGCCCGGTGGCCGCGAAGACCCCGGCGGTGACCACCACCGTCTCCCCGGGTACCGCCGGGAACACCGCGTCCACCGCCGTGATCAGGAAGATCACCAGGTACACCCAGGGTGAGGCGACCGTCTCCCGGAGCAGGTCGAGCAGCGACTGCATGTCCCCATGCTCGACCGCCCGGCGGCCCGGCCGGGGCCCTTCCTGCGCAAACGCCCCGCCCGGACCAGGGCTGTCCTAGACGACCGGGCTCGCCGGGGTGCGCGCCCACTCCACCTTGCCCTCGGCCGTGGGGGAGTGGGAGGTGAGCACCACGGGTACGCCGAGCGCCGCCGCCACCGCGTCCGGCCAGTCGACCGGGGGCCCGGCGTCGTACACCGGTCGGGCGGCGAGCAGGCGCGCGGTGAGGGCGGCCTGCCGGTCCAGGTCGCCGGGCGGGCCGGGGGTCAGTTCGTCGATGGTGTCGTACCGTTGGCAGATCCGCAGGTCGACGCCCCGGTCGGCGAGGTCGAGGTGGGTCAGCGCGAGCCCGTCCACCCCGCCGGCCACCGCCAGGGCGTACCGGTGGGCGACCGCGTCGAAGTGACCGAAGCGGAACCGTCCCTGCCACGGGTTGGTCGGGTTGCGCGGGTCGGCCAGCGGCAGCGTCGGGTCCTCGGTGACCAGCGGGCCCGGCCCGTGCCGGGTGGTGACGGTACGCAGCACGCCCAGCCGTTCCGCCTGACCGGCCAGTCCCCCCTCGGCGAGCAGCGTCTCGGCGTTGGCGACGGTGGTGGTGCTCCAGGTGGTGTACGGGTGGAACCCGTGCCACTCGTCCAGCAGCACCCCCTGCGCCCCCTCGAAGACGCAGGTCCCGGTGCGCAGCACGCCGCTCAGGTACGACCGGTCGACGATCGCCACCCGGTCGGCGAAGGCGGTGAACGCGGGCAGGCAGTCCGCCACCGGCGGGGCGTCCAACGGGCCCAGTTCGGCGGTGAGCCGGTCCCGCAGCGCGGTGAGCCGCCGGCGCAGCAGCACCGGGTTCCGGCAGTCCGCCACCCGGGGCGCCTCGTCGGGGTGGGTGAGGCCGTACGCGACGGCCTCACCCACCCCCAGCCCGCAGGAGCCGTGCCGGTCGGCGCCCCGGGCCAGCTCCCGGGCCCGGTTGGCGGCCCGGTGGTACGGCGTGCCCAGCAGGGCCTCCCCGTCGACGGTGAGCCGGTCGAGCGCGTCCGGCACCCCCACCTCGGCGAGGTGGTCGGCCTCGGCGGCCAGCGCCAGCGGGTCCACCACCACGTGCCGGGACAGGTGGGTCCGCACCCCGGGGCGGAACGTGCCCGCCCCGAACTGCGCGAACGTGTGGTGCCGACCGTCGCGCAGGACGACGTTGTGCGCCGCCTGCGCGCCCCCGTTGAACCGGACCACCGTGTGCACCGGCCGGGTGGTGCAGAGCCAGTCCACGACGGTGCCCTTCCCGGCGTCGCCGTACCCGAGGTCGACCACCACCACGTGCCGCCCCCCGGCCCCGATCCCGCCCCGGGCGGGGCCGACGCCGTGGGCGTCGGCCCCGCCGAGGTGGGCCGCGCCGCCGGTCACAGCCGGGTCACCCCGCCGGGCCGGCCCTGCGGCGCGGGCAGTGCGGTGGCCGTCGGCAGGGCGCTGACCTGGTTCCGGGTGCCCCGGTCCAGCCGGGCCAGCGCCTTCGAGACGGTACCGGTCGCCGCCGACCCGGCCCGCTGGAGGTCCCGCAGCCCCTCCTCCAGGTCGATGGCCTGCTCGCCGAGGCCGACGGTGAGCGCGATGGTCTCGCAGGTCGCCTCCAGGTCGTCCAGCTCGACGGCGTTCTGCCCGAGCAGGTCACGCCAGAAGGCGAGGACCTTCCCGTTGCCCGCGTAGTGGCTGCCGGCGGGGAGCAGGTAGTACGTGTCCCAGCGCTGGGTCAGCTCGTCGACCATCTGCCGCAGCGGCACGTCCTCACCCAGCTCGGCGCCGATCAGCTTGCGGACCTCCGACCGCTTCACCCCGGCGTACGCCAGCTCGTCGCCGATGATGAAGAGGTAGCCGCGCCGGCCCCGCTTCTCCCAGCTGTCGGTCGTCGTGTGCCGGGCCATGAAGTACATGGCCAGTTCGTACGACTCCCGCATCTGGCCGCCCCCGCCGCCCTCCAGCACGATCCGGCCGAGGTCGTCGTCCATCCGGTTGTCCGACTCGAACTGCCCGACCTGCAACGGCACCCGGTCGCAGGTGGCGTCGCCGATCGCGCCGAACATGATCTGCGGGTCGCTGGCGTACCCCTGGCGTTGCAGCAGCCCGAGCAGTTGCGGCAGCTTGGCCTGGAGGGTGCGCGGGACGTGCCCCATCGAGCCGGTCACGTCGAAGAGCACGGCGATCGGGGTCGACTGCGGGTGCTCGGCCGAGTCCCGGCTCTCCCGGGTCGCCCCCCGGGGGTCGAGGGCGGCGTGCACGGTGCGCGCCCCGCTGTCGCTGTACGAGAAGGCGCTCTTGCCGGTGGTCCGGCGGTACCGCTTCGCGGCGTCGTAGACGTCGGTGGACCAGACTCCGCTGCCCATGGCAGCCTCCTTAGGGGTTGAGGGTGAAGGGTCGGAAGGTGCGGGGGCCGTAGAGCCGCTCCAGCACCTGGTCGAGTTCGCCGAGCAGCCGCCAGGCGTCGTCGGCGCGGGACCGCAGCGCCGCCTGCCGGCAACCCCGGGCGAAGGCGCGCAGCTCGCGCGGGGCCCGGTCGCCCATGAGCCAGGTCAGGCAGCCGGTGGCGAGCCAGAGGTCGGTGCCCGGCCCGGCCGGTCGCTTCCCGGTGACCTCCGGCGGGTACCAGTCCTCGTGGCCGGGGACCAGCGCCGGGACGGTGCCGCCGACCGGGGTGGAGAAACACCAGTCGACCAGCACCACACCGTGCCCGTCCGGCTCGATCAGCACGTGCCGGGGGAGCACCGCGCCGTGCACCACCCCGGCCCGGTGGGCCAGGCCGAGGGCGACCAGCAGCCGTCGCCACATCCAGGCCGCGTCGCGGGCGTCCAGCCCGTCCGGGTACGCCCGGCGCACCTCGTCCAGGCTGTGCAGCCCGGGTACGGTGGCCAGCACGTTGATCCGCCGTTCCGCCCCGGTGCCGGGCTCCCGGTGCCGGAAGCTGTCCACCAGCCGGGGCACGTACGGCAGGTACCGGGGGTCGCCCCGTTCCTCGATGGTGCGCAGGGCGTGCACCTCGCGGGCCATCAGGTCGTTGTCGCTCGGGTTGCGGGGCAGCTTGAGCAGCGTGTCCGCCCCGACCTCGTACAGGTCGGCCAGGTCACCGGCGTACCGCAGCGCGCCGAGCCGGTGGTCGCCGAGGACGACCGGGGAGCCCGTACCGCCGGGGTGGCCGGCCCGCCACCGGGTGGTGACCCGGACGAACGCCTCGGTGGCCTGGGCGCGTACCCGCTCGTCGGCCGTGCCCAGCCGGTCCGGGTGCAGGGCCGCGCAGAGTTCCCGGTAGCGGCGGGCCGGGGCGTCCACCCCGAACAGGTCGGCGTCGGTACGCGCGGTGGCGACCAGCCGGATCGCCTCGTCGGTCCTCACCGCACCGCCTCCTCCCGGGCGGGGCGCAGCAGCGCCGGGTGCAACAGGCGGGCGTCGCCGGCCCGGTAGAGCTTGGCCCGGGGACCGCCGCGCGCCCCGCCGCGTTCGGTGCTGACGCCGGTGCTCTCCACGAAGCCCGGCACGGAGAGCACCTTGCGGTGGAAGTTGCCGGCGTGCAGCGGTTGCCCCCAGACCGTCTCGTAGACGGCGCGCAGCTCGGTGATGGTGAACTCGGGGGCCAGGAAGCGGGTGGCCAGCGGGGTGTACTCCAGCTTGGACCGGGCCCGCTCCACCCCGTCGTCGATGACCCGGGCGTGGTCGAAGGCGAGCTGCCGGCCGGGCAGCGCGGTCACCGGCAGCCAGCCGGCCTCCTCGGCGTCGCTGCCGGCGGCGGCGTCGGGCAGGTCGGGGGCGAAGGCCAGGTGCGCCACCGAGACGATCCGCATCCGGGGGTCCCGGTCGGGGTCGCCGTAGCTGCCGAGCTGCTCCAGGTGGATCCGGTGCAGCCGCTCACCGCCGAGCCCGGTCTCCTCGGCCAGCTCCCGGCGGGCCCCGGTGATCAGGTCCTCGTCGGGGCGGACGAAGCCGCCCGGCAGCGCCCAGTGACCCGCGAACGGCGGCTCGCCCCGGCGGATGAGCAGCAGGTGCAGCGCGCCCTCGCGGATGGTCAGGGCGACCACGTCCACGGTGACGGCGACCGCCGGGTACGCCCGGGGGTCGTAGCTGGCGAGGAACTCCTGCTCGTTCACGTCGACTCTCTCCACTCGATCTTCTCTGATTGAGAACGACTCAATCTGAGAACAACTTATCCCACGATCGGGTGAACGGCAAGTCCGGAGCGGTCGTGGCATCCCGTGCGCCCCGCGCTGGGCGGGCGGCCCGGCACGACGCGCCCTTTCGAGCTGCCCTCACGAACGGGGCGGCTCACAGGCAGGGTGGCTTGCGGACAGGGCGGCTCGCGAACGGGGCGGCTCCGGTTTCCCGGTACCCGCGCGGGTGGCCCGGCGTCCGTGGGGCGACCCCGTCAGGTCCGCGTGCCGTGCCCCGTCCATGCGGGCAGCTCGAAAGGAGCCGCCGCAAGGGTGCCCCGCCGGCCCGCGACGCCGCCGTGGCCGGGCACGGCGGTCAGGCCGGCGCGGCCTGCGTCAGGGCGCCGGTGAGATGGGGACGGCCGGTGCGGGCGTCGTGCAGGGCGAAGCCGCCCTCCGGCGTGGCGCTGAAGTCGACGGTCGACGGCAACGGCACGGGCAGCTTGAACGCCACCTCCACGGTGTACGCCTCGGGCACCCGGTTCGCCAGGGCGGCCAGGCAGCGGGCCAGGCTCCACATCCCGTGCGCGATCGGGCGGGGGAAGCCGAACAGCCGCGCCCCCAGCCGGGAGGTGTGGATCGGGTTGTGGTCACCGGAGACCCGGGCGTAGTCCGTACCCACCTGGCGGTCCACCCGCCACCGCGCCGAGGCGGCCGGCGGCGCGGGCCGCTCGGCCGGGTCGCGCCCGGCACCGCCGTCGGGGGTCCGCTCCCGGCGCAGGTACGTCGAGACGCCGCGCCACACCTCCGTGCCGCCGACCGAGGCGACCAGCACCACGTCGACCTGGCGGCCCCGCGCGTGCGGGCGCAGGTGTTCGGCGTACCCGACGAGGTCCAGCGGCTCGCCGGCGTCGACGGGGCGGTGCATGGTGATCCGGTTCGCCACGTGCACCAGGCCGACCAGGGGCAGCGGGAACCCCGGCCCGGTCATCAGCCGCAGCCCCAGCGGGAAGCCCAGCACGTGCGGGTACGTCGCCGGCAGCCGGTCGGTCAGCCGGAACCCGCAGACCCGGTCGTACCCGGCCAGGTGGGCGCGGTCGACGGTGACCCCGCCGACGGCCAACTCCACCGCCGGCAGCGTGCCGTCGCCCCGGCCACCGCGACCGGGCAGCGTCCCGAGCAGGGCCCGCCGGTACAACGGCCCGGCCGCCGGCAGCCGCCCCAGCTCCACCCGCTTCCGCCCACCGTCACGCCGGTCGCCCATCACGCCCCCAGCAGGCTCTGGCCGCAGACCCGGACGACGTTGCCGCGCAGCGCCCCGGAGGCCGGCCAGGCGAGCCACCCGATCGTCTCGGCCACGTCCACCGGCAGCCCGCCCTGCGCCATGCTGTTCATCCGGCGGCCCGCCTCGCGGACCACCAGCGGGATCCGGGCGGTCAGCCGGGTCTCGATGAACCCCGGGGCGACCGCGTTCAGGCTGATCCCCCGCCCGCCCAGCACCGGGGCGGTCGACCGGACCAGGCCGATCACGCCGGCCTTGCTGGTGGCGTAGTTGGTCTGGCCCCGGTTGCCGGCGATCCCGGCGATCGAGGAGACCGCGACGATCCGCCCGCCGTCGCCGATCAGCTCCCGCCCCACCAGCACGTCGTTGATCCGCTCCGGGCTGGAGAGGTTCACGTCGATCACCTGGTCCCACCGGTCGGGGTCCATCCGGCCGAGGGTCTTGTCCCGGGTGATGCCGGCGTTGTGCACCACCACGTCGACCCGGCCGTGCCGGTCGGCGAGGTGCCGGGCCAGCCGGTCCGGCGCGTCCGGGGCGGTCAGGTCGAGCTGCACGGCGGTACCGCCGATCTCGTTGGCGACCTCGGCGAGGGCGTCCCCG
Organism: Micromonospora fluostatini; assembly: GCF_050410825.1. Taxonomy (NCBI): domain Bacteria; kingdom Bacillati; phylum Actinomycetota; class Actinomycetes; order Micromonosporales; family Micromonosporaceae; genus Micromonospora; species Micromonospora fluostatini. The sequence goes on along the minus strand of NZ_CP191251.1, from coordinate 5,585,697 downwards.
GCGGCCGGCACGTCCAGGGCCACCACCCGGGCGCCGTCGCGGGCCAGCAGCCGGGCCAGCGCCGCCCCGATGCCCCGGGCCGCCCCGGTGACCAGCGCGACCTGCCCGTCCAGCGGCCGGTCCCAGTCCGTCGGGGCGGACGCCCGCCCGGTGCCGACCCGGAGCACCTGCCCGGAGACGTACGCCGAGCGGCCGGAGAGCAGGAACCGCAGGGTGGACTCCAGGCCGGTGCGGGTGCTGTCGTCGCCGTCCGGGGTGACGTACACCAGTTGCGCGGTGACGCCCCGGCCGAACTCCTTGCCGATGCTGCGGATCAGCCCCTCGACCGCCCGCTGGGCGGTCGCCTCCCGGGGCGTGGCGCACTCCTCGGGCGGGGTGCCGAGCACCACCACCCGGCCGCCGGGCAGCACCGAGCGGGCGTACGGGTGGAAGAAGTCGTAGAGCTGGCGCAGGGCGGTGGAGTCGGTGACGCCGGTGGCGTCGTACACCAGGGCCCCCACGCGGGCCCCGGCGGCGGAACCGGCGGCCGGGTCGCGGACCTCGACCCCGGCGGCGGTCAGGAGCGCGCCGACCGGCTCGGCGAGCCGTCCCCCGGTGGCCGCGCCGAGCAGGGCGGGGCCGGGCAGGAGCGGGTCGCCGGGGGTGTGCCGGCGCAGCCGGGGCGGGTCGGGCAGCCCGAGACGCCTCACCAGCGTGCGACCGGCCGCCGATCGGACGAAACTCGCGTACCTGTCGGTCATAGGCGTAGCCTACTGGCGAGTAAGTACAGGGCAAGCCCTACGAGGAGGCGGGATCGTGCAGAGCGTCCGGCGGGTCGCGGTAATCGGCGGCAACAGGATCCCCTTCGCCCGGTCCAGCTCGCGGTACGCCAGCGCGTCCAACGCCGACCTGCTCGGCGCGGCGCTGGACGGTCTGGTGGCCCGGTTCGGGCTCGCCGGGCAGCGGGTCGGCGAGGTGGTCGCCGGGGCGGTGCTCAAGCACTCCCGGGACTTCAACCTCGCCCGCGAGGTGGTGCTCGGCTCGACCCTCGACCCGCACACCCCCGCCTACGACATCCAGCAGGCCTGCGGCACCGGTCTGGAGGCGGCCGTCCTGGTCGCCAACAAGATCGCCCTCGGGCAGCTCGACGTCGGCATCGCCGGTGGCGTCGACACCACCTCGGACGCCCCGCTCGCGCTCAACGAGGAACTGCGGCGCACCCTGCTGCGGCTCAACTCCGCCCGGACCCTCGGCGAGCGGCTGAAGATCGCCGCGCGGCTGCGTCCGCACCAGCCGTTCCGGCCGGAACTGCCGCGCAACGCCGAGCCGCGTACCGGGCTCTCCATGGGGGAGCACGCCGCCCGGACCGCGCTGCGCTGGAACATCGACCGGGCGGCCCAGGACGAGTTGGCGCTCCGCTCCCACCAGCGGCTCGCCGCCGCGTACGACCGGGGGTTCTTCGACGACCTGATGACCCCGTACCTGGGGCTGACCCGGGACCAGAACCTGCGCCCGGACACCAGCCTGGAGAAGCTCGGCGCGCTCAAGCCGGTCTTCGGTCACCGGGGCCCGGACGCCGAGCGGGCCACCATGACCGCCGGCAACTCGTCCCCGCTCACCGACGGCGCGTCGACGGTGCTGCTGGCCAGCGAGGAGTGGGCGGCCGAGCGCAACCTGCCGGTCCTGGCCTGGTTCTCCTTCTCGGAGACGGCCGCCGTCGACTTCGTGCACGGCGACGAGGGACTGTTGATGGCACCGGCGTACGCGGTGCCCCGGATGCTGGCGCGAGCCGGGCTGACCCTCCAGGACTTCGACTTCTACGAGATCCACGAGGCGTTCGCGTCGCAGGTGCTGGCCACCCTCGCCGCCTGGGAGTCCCCGGAGTTCTGCGCCGACCGGCTCGGCCTGTCCGCCCCGCTCGGCCCGGTCGACCGGGACAAGCTCAACGTCACCGGCTCCAGCCTCGCCGCCGGTCACCCGTTCGCCGCCACCGGCGGTCGCATCGTCGCCACCCTGGCCACACTCCTCGCCGAGAAGGGCACCGGCCGCGGCCTGATCTCCATCTGCGCCGCCGGCGGCCAAGCCGTCACCGCCATCCTCGAACGCTGACCCGCCCGCCCGGAGGGGTCGGGGCGCGTTCACCGGCGGTTCAGGTGAGGGCGGGCTGCTGTTGGGTTGCGGACGGGAGGCTGACGGTGTGGCGCGCGTGAACCGTGCGCCGTCCGCCGGAACCTCATCGCCGGAACGGGGCCGACAGGTCGATGGAGATCAGCTCAGCCGGGGCGCTGACCCTCTCCGTGGTCATCCCCATGTTCAACGAGGAGGACGTGGTACCCGGGCTCGTCGCCCGGCTCCGGCCGGTCCTCGACGCCCTGGCCGTCGACTACGAGGTCGTCGCGGTCGACGACGGCAGCGGTGACGGCACCGCCCGGGTCCTCGCCGACGAGGCCCGCTCCTGGTCACACCTGCGGATCGTGCGGCTGCGCCGCAACAGCGGCCACCAGGCCGCGCTGACCGCCGGGCTGCACCGCGCGCGCGGGCGGTGGGTGGTCAGCATCGACGCGGACCTCCAGGACCCGCCCGAGGTCATCGCCGACATGCTGCGGCTGGCCCGCGAGGACGGCGTCGACGTCGTCTACGGCGTCCGCGCCGACCGCAGCACCGACACCGTCTTCAAGCGCCGGACGGCCGGGCTCTACTACTGGACGATGCGCCGGGTCGTCGGCGTCGACCTGCCCGCCCAGGCCGGTGACTTCCGGCTGCTCAGCCGGGACGTCATCGAGGTGCTGCGCCGGCTGCCCGAACGTACCCCGGTCTACCGGCTGCTGGTCCCGTCGCTCGGCTTCGCCAGCGCCGAGGTCCACTACACCCGCGAGGTCCGCGCCGCCGGCCGGACGAAGTACCCGCTGCGCCGGATGGTCGGGCTGGCCTGGGACAGCACGGCGAACTTCTCCGCCGCCCCGTTGCGGCTCGCCACCTGGCTGGGGCTGCTGAGCTTCGCCGGCAGCCTGCTGCTGACGGTGTTCGGCGTCGCCGCGTACCTCGGTGGCGCCACCATCCCCGGCTGGACGTCGCTCTTCGTCGCGGTGCTGCTGTTCAGCGCCGTCCAACTGATCTGCCTCGGCCTGCTCGGCGAGTACGTGGGCCGGATCTACCGGACCGTGCAGGACCGGCCGGCCTTCCTCGTCGGCTCCGACTCGATCGACCCGGTGCAGACCCCCGACGGTCGCGTCCGGTCCGACACCCCCGGACAGCGTGCGGCCGTACCGGCCAATGGTTGACCAGGCCCTCGCACCGGACCCGCCGCCGGGCCAGGGCGCCGCACCCCAGGCGGACCGGCCGCCGACCGACCGGCCGCCGGGCGTTCCCGGGGTGGGCCGTCGCGTCGTCGGGGTCCTGCGCCGGGTGGCGGCGGCGGGCCTGTGGGCGGCCGTCCTCGCCGGTCTGGTGTACGCCTGGTGGTGGACCGACACGCCGACCGACGACATCCGGGCGTACCTGGTGTACTGGCTGGCGGGGCTGGTGCTGCCGGGCACGCTGGTGCACCGCGCGCTGCGCGGCAGCCGGGGCAACCTGCCCGAGGACCTCGGGTACGGCGCGGCGGTCGGGCTCGTGCTGGAGTTGGCCGCCTGGGCGCTCGCCACCGCCACCGGGGCACAGTCGGCGCTGCGCTGGTGGTCGGTACCGGTGGTGCTGCTCTTCCTCGTCGTGCCCCGGCTCCGGCGGCACTGGCGGGTCCGGGAGCCGCGCCCGCTCCCGCTGCGCTGGCACCTGGCGATGGCGGTCCTGCTGGGCCTGATCATCTGCTGGGCGGCGGCGCAGTGGGAGGACCTCCCGCTCCCGCCGGCCGACTTCGCGTACTACCAGGACCTGATGTACCACCTGGGGCTGGTGCAGGAGTTGACCCGCAGCATGCCCTTCGAGCTGCCCCAGGTGGCCGGGGAGACGCTGCGGTACCACTACCTCTCCGACGCGCACATGGCCAGCGCCAGCCTGGTCACCGGCAGCCACCCGGCGACCGTCCTGCTGCGGTTGTGGCTGGTACCGGTCGCGGCGACGGCGGCCGTGGTGACCGCCGGGCTGGCCCGGGACCTCGCCGGACGGTGGTGGGTCGGGCCGGTCGGCGCCGGAGCCGCGTACGTGGGGGTGCCGCTCACCCTCGGCTCGCCGGTGAGCGCCGGCGGCGGCCTGGCGCTGTCGTTCGCCAGCCCGTCGCAGACGTACATGTTGCCGCTGCTCATGCTGCTCACCGGGCTCTGCGTGGACCTCGTGCGGGGCCGGGGCCTCGGGCCGGCCTGGGTGCTGCCACCCGTGCTCGCGCTGGCCTGCACGGGGGCGAAGTCCAGCGCGCTGCCGCCGTTGATCGCCGGCCTCGGCCTGGCCGGCCTGGTGGCCTGGGGGCGGGCCCGCCGGTTCCCGTGGCGGGTGCTGCTGGCCCTGGTCACGCTGATGGCGGCGATGGCGGCGGGGTACCGGCTCTTCGCCGGTGGGGGCGCGGGGGTGCTGGTACTCCAGTTCTTCGGGCTGGTCCGGCACATGGACCCGTACCGGGAGACGCTCGGCGTGGACGACCCGATCGAGATCGGCGGGCTGCTGCCGCCCGGGGTGGCCGCCGCCGACGGGTCCACCGGCTGGCACGTCGCCCTCGGCATCCTCGGGTTCTGGCTGGTGCTGCAACTGCCCCGGCTGGCCGGGCTGCTCGTCACGGTGAGCCGGGGCGGGCGGGGCGACCCGGCGGCCTGGCTGCTCGGCGGGGCGGTCGTCGCCGGTACCACCGCCTGCTGGACCCTGTTCCACCCGTCGGCCAGCCAGCTCTACTTCTTCGCCGCGGTGATGCCCTTCGGGGCGGTGCTGACCGGCTGGCTGCTGGCGGTGGCCCGGCCACCGTGGCCGGTGCTGCTCACCGCCGCCGCCGGTGGGGCCGCCGCGCAACTGCTCGTCCCCCCGCTCGCCGAACCGGCCGAGACGGTACCGGCCTGGCAGTCGGCGATGGCCGACACCGCCTGGCGGGTACTCGCCCTCGTCGGGGCCGCCGCCCTGCTCGCCGTCCTGCTCACCTGGCCCCTGCGCCGCCTCCAGCGCCGATCCGCACCGGCCCACCCGGTGGCCGCCGGCTCCGCGCCGGCCGGTCCTGGGTCGGCTGGTTCCGGGGCGGTTCGGCCGGCGCGGGTTCGGGGCCGGTGGGCGGCGGTGGCGAACGCCGGGGTGGCCGCGGCGCTGCTCGGGGCGAGTGTCGCCGAGGGCGTGGACCTGACCGTCCAGTGGATCGTCGACGAGCCCCGCCCCCCGGCCGCCGCCGAGCGGCTGGTCACCGCCGACGAGATGCGGGCGGCCCTCTGGCTGGACGGGCACGCCGGTGCCGACGACCTGGTCGCGACGAACGTGCACTGCCAGCCGGTACGCACCTACGAGAACTGTGACGCGCGGGCGTTCTGGGTGACCGGGCTCGGTGGGCGGCGGGCCCTGCTGGAGAGCTGGGGGTACAGCGACGCGGTGGTCGCCGAGCACGGCCGCGACGGGCGCTCCTACCCGCTGCAACCGGCCCCCGACCCGGAGGTGTACGCCCTGAACCAGCGGGTCTTCACCGCCCCGGCCGCCGGGGACCTGGCCCGGCTGCGCCACGGGTACGGCGTCCGCTGGCTCTTCGCCGACACCCGGGCCGGCACGGTCTCCCCGGACCTGTCCCGACTGGCCCCGATCCGCTTCACCGCCGGCCCCGTCACCATCCACGAACTCCCCTGACCCCCGCCCCCTCTCCCTCGCCCCCCTCGCCCCCGCCCCCGCTTCCGCGATCTTGCGGTTGCCGCCCGTGTGATGCGGTACCTGCGGCATTTGTCGGGGCGCGAAGTGCAAGATCGCGGGGGAGGAGGGGGCGGGGAGCGAGGGGGCGGGGTGGGTCAGGGGGTGGAGAGGGGGCAGCAGGGTGGGGCGGGTGGGGTGGAGGTGAGGCGGACGTCGTCGAGGACGACGGTGTCGGCGTGCTCCATCAGCACCGGGGACCAGCCACGCCGGGCGGTACCGGTCGTCGCGGCGGGCTTGTCGGGCAGCCGCCGGAGGACGGTGTCCCGGATCGTGGTGTCGACGTACTCCACTCGGCTGACCAGGCCGTCGACCTCGCTGCGGCCCCAGCCGGCGACCCGTACCCCGTACAGCGGGCCGGTCCAGGTGACGCAGGCGTCGCGGATCTCGATCCGTTCGCAGATCCGGGCCTGCGGGTCCCGGTGGAACCGGTCGGTGTTGTCGCCGGCGAGCAGCCGGAAGCCCATGTCGACCCCGCGCAGGCAGGCCCCGGCCACCTCGACGTCGTGCACCGCGCTGAGGTAGAACCCCTCGACCGCGTCCCGGACCCGCAGGCCGGACAGGCGCAGCCGGTGCGGGTGGTACGACGGGCCGACGATGGTGTCGACGCCGGCCCCGATCGCGCCCCAGTGCACCGCGACACCGGTGTGGCCGCCGGTGACGGTGACGTCCGCGACCGTCGTGTCCCGGACGGCGCCCATGACCGCCACCGCGTTGGCGGCCCGGTTCGTGCCGTGGTCCACGTGGACCCGACGGACCTCGATGCCGTCGATCCACTCCGGCGCGTCGGGGTAGAGGTAGCGGCCGACGGTGAGGCCGGTGCCCCGGTCGCCGTCGTGCTCGCCGGGTCGGCTCGGCGCGGGGCGTAGTCCGAGGTCCAGGATGGACACCCCGCTGCCGACCACGTGCAGGACGGGCCGGTCGCCCGGCGTCTCGACGGTCAGCCAGGTCACCGGCCCAGCCGGGATCGTGCCGGTCGGGATCGGGCCGGGTGGGGCGCCGCGTACGGTCCAGCCGGCCGGAACGGTCAGGCCGTGGGCGAGCGGGTACGTCCCGGCCGGCAGGAGCAGCGTGCCCCCGGGTGCCGAGTCCAGCAGTTTCTGCAGGTGGGCCCGGTTCAGCTCGGCGTCCGTGCCGAGCGGCACCGGGACGTGCTCGGGCCCCGTCATGCCGGCCCGGCCACGATCCGGCAGCTCAACTGCCGGGCGGTACGTTCCCGACGGTGTCCGCCCTGCTCCGTCACGCCGAGCAGCACCGGGCCGGTACGGTCGCCGGGCAGCCGCAGGTCCAGGGTCTGGGTGCCGCGCCCGGCGAGCTGCACCGGGACGGCGGCCCCGCTGGCCAGGTCGACGCCGTGGACCGTGAGGTCGTCGGTGCGTACCCGGTCGCCGGTGGCCTCGGCGCTCGCCCGGCCGGCCGCCCGGCGGGCGGTGCGGAGCACCTTGAAGACCGCGCGGGCCGGCTTGCGGCTGGTGTACGACCGGGTCGGGTTGCGGGGTACCGGCGGGGCCGGCGGCACGGTCGAGACGTCGACCCGCAGGGTGTCCGGGCCGTCCGCCGGCAGCACGAGGAACGGGCATCCGGTGCTGGCCGCCGGGGAGGGCACCGGCACGGTGGAGGGGAGCGGGTCCAGTTGGATGCGGTCGATCCGCATCCCGATCGCGCTGCTCACCGAGAACCGGTCGGCCGCCCACTCGGGCAGGTCGACGCGGGGTTCGCTCATCTCCACCAGGAGCAGGTCGTCGTCGCCGAGTTCGTCGGCGGCGAGCTGGAACACCACCGTCTCCCGGCTGCCGCCGGCCCGCAGCCAGCCCTGCTTGCGGGCCAGCACGGCGGCCCCCCGGATCCGCCCCTGCGAGCTGAGCACGACCAGGCGGGGCCGTTCCGGCTGGTTCGGGTCGGGTTTGACCCGGCTGCCCCACCACCGGGTACCGGCGTCGTCGAGTTGCAGGCTCACCGCCACCCGCAGCGGTCGGTGGGCCGGCCGTACCTTGAGCCCGACGGTGGCCGGGTCACCCACCGCGCGCCCGATGATCTCGTGGCCGCGCACCATCTGGTCGACCACGCAGACCGTGGGCTCCTGCCCGCCGGTGACCACGGCGGGCAGGTCGCCGACCGGGTGCGGGACGTCGAAGTCGGTGGTGAACCAGGCGCCGACCGGCATCAGCGCGCCCCCGTCGGCAGGGCCGGGTCGGTGCCCGCCGCCGACGGCGGGGACCCGATGGTCGCGGTCGGGCCGACGGCCGTCGCCCGGCCCGGGGGCGCGGCGGCGAACGACGGGCCGGCCGGCGGCGCGGCCAGGTCGGTCCGGGTCAGCATCGGCTCCCGGTTGTGCCACATCCGCTCCACCGCCGGGTAGAGCGGGTCGGCGTCACTCTCGATGTGCCGGAACGCGGCCCCCATCGACTTGAGCAGGTGGGTGGCGGGCCAGACGTCCCACTGCGGCACCAGCGGGGTGACCAGGTCGCTGCCGCTGCGGTACAGCCAGAGCCAGAGCCGGGCCCGGCGGACCTGCTCCTCGGTGACGGTCAACTCGCCCCGGTGCGCCGCCGCGATCGACTCGTCCAGGGTCCGCCAGTAGTCACCGGCGTCCTCGACGACCGTGGAGACGCCGCAGGAACTCCACTCGGAGTGCCCGGCCTGGATCACCGGGATGCCGTACGCGGGCAGCTCGTTGCTGACGCTGCCGCGCACGGTGACGCCGAGGTCCACGAGGCTCCACAGGGCGTTCTTGCTGAGCTTGGCGCTCGGGTGGAAGGCGATGTGCCGGTGCCGCTTGTGCTCCTGGGCGACCGAGGCGAAGAACCCGGTCGAGTCGTACAGCGCCTGGCTGGGATGGTCCAGGAAGAGCCACTGCGCGTCGGTGCGCCGGGCCGCGTACGCGGCGGTGTCGGCGAACCAGTCGGCGAGGCTCGGGAAGAGTTCCTTGTTGGTGCCGAGCGCGTCGGAGACGGCGTGGTTGAAGACCGCGATCACCGGCTTGGCCGGGTCGAAGCCGAACCGGGCGGCGACGTGGCTGCGCAGCCGGTCCCGCTCGGCCGGGTTGCTCAGGTCGACGGCGGCGGTGACCCCGCCCCGCCACCAGCTCGGGCGACCCAGGTTGACCTTGGCCCGCCAGGCGATCAGCTCGGCGGCGGAGCGCAGGTCGTCGCGGCGGGGCCAGAGCCGCTCCTCGAAGACCTGGCCGATCTGCCGGGTCAGCTCGGCCCGGAAGGTGCCGGTGCCGCTGTCGTGCTCGGGGAAGAGACCGTACGCCTTGAGGCAGCCGGTCTGCTGGGTGTGGATGACCGGTACCCGGGCACGGCGGGCGGACTCGACCGACAGCCCCCACTGGTCGTAGTCGACGTGGCTGGTGACCAGCGCGGCGACCGTACCGGTGCGGAACAGGGTCTCGTACAGCGCGGAGAGCCCGGCGCCGAGGTCCCGCCGTCGCCGGTAGTCGGGGCGGGTGGCGTGATCGGCGGGGAGCCGGGGCACCTTCGCCAGCCGGCAGTACGTCGCGTCGGCGTACGCGGTCAGGGTCTGCTCGTCGAGCGGCGCGGCCACCGGCAGTCGCCGGCCGGCGACGGTGGGCCCGGCGTTCGGGTCCTTGCGGCGCTGTTCGAGCAGGTCGTACACGTCGATGACGTCACTGGCGCCGAAGGCCCGGCTGATCCGTTCCACCAGGGCGACGTCGAACCCGCTCCACAGCGTGCGTCGCCAGTCCTCCTCGACGCCGGTGAGCACCACCAGGTGCGCCGGCCGGATCCGACGGATCGCGTTGGCGAAGACCAGGTTGCGCAGGGTGACCCGGATGTCCTGGTGGAACGCCTCGACGACGATCGTCTCGGCGTGGTCCTGCGGTGGCAGGTGCTTCTCCCAGTAGGTCGTCGCCGCATCGAGGAACCACTGCAGCTCCGTGGGTTGCGCCTTGAGCCACACGCTGGCGCCGCCTTTCCGTTCGCCGGGGGGCTTGTCGTCGTGCCCGGGGTCTCTTCGTGCCGGGTGAGGAACCGGGCGTTACGAGGGCAGGTTGGGTCAGAGAGGTTGTCAAGCTAGCGGCCCCGGGTGACCGGGCAGGAGCCGGAAAGTGACCGGCGCGGGAACGGAACCCGGCCCGCAGGTGTGCGCGACACCTCCCCCTTTCCGGTAGCGGAAGGTGCAAACCTCACGTTTCTTCCGGAGATCTTCCGACGATGAGGGCATCTTGTCCGTCTTCGGAAGGTTTGTGATGAAAGTTAGTCGATGGGCGTTGACCGTCCTGTCCGGCGCGGCGCTGGTCCTCTTCTCCACCAGCGCCCCCTCGGTGGCCGAGCCGGACGGGAACGCCTCGGGCCGGCCGGCGGCTCCGGTCCCGGCGGCGCCCGGTGTGGCCCCGGCCGATCCCGGCCCGACCGTCCCGGCGGCTCCCGCACCGGCCGTCCCCACGGCTCCCGGCGGAGCCGCCCCGGACGCCCCCGCGCCCCAACCGACGACGGAGCCGGTACCGGGTGCCGGCCTGTGCCGGGCCGGGACGCCGCCCAACGCCCCGGCCACCACGGAGTACCACGACGGCAACGTCCGGCTCGGCCCGGCCGTGCTGCCCACCGCGTCACCGGTCGGCCCGCTGCTCACCGGGTACCAGCGCTTCGGTGGCCTGACCGGGGACGCCTGGGCCGCGGACTTCCTCAACGACGACCGGACGGTGCTGCGGTACCCGCCGTCGAGCGGGTACGTCCTCGGCCCGGACGGGCGGCCGGTCAAGACCACGCAGACCCTGCTGCCCGGGTACCGGCTCGACCGCTTCGGCTCGCCCGGCGGTGGCTTCCTGTCCCCGCTCGGCACCCCGTACAGCTCCCGGGCGCTGCCGCCGCTGAACCTGACCACCCCGGAGAACGCCCCGCTGGCCAACTACCACGTGTACTGCGTGCTCAAGCCGTTCGCCGTCGACACCGGCCCGGTCGCGCCCTGGTTCGCCCAGCCCGGGATGGGCACCCAGTTCCAGCTCAACCCGGCGTACCTGCCGGAGGCCGGCGGGACGCTGACCATCACCTGGCTGCTCAAGCACAGGTTCCTGGTCGAGGAGGATCTCACGGCGGCGGCGGATCTGCCCTGCGTGCCGCGCGCCGTGCCGCAGCAGCAGAACCGGTCGGCGACGACCGCCCCGGTCTGCTGAGATCGGGAGACGACCGGGACGGGGTGCCGGGCTGCGGTCACCGGGTCGGAAGGAGGCCGGCGTGGACCGGTACGAGGTACGGGCCGCCCTGGTGGCGCACGGGTTGCCCCCGGCCGCCTTCGACATCGAGGGGGTCCACGCACCCGTACCGGCCGCGCCGGACTACTGGTTCCTGCGCCGTGGCCCGGCCGGCGGGTGGGAGGTCGGCGCGTACGAACGCGGCGAGTACGACGTACGCCTGCGCACCGGCAGCGAGGCGGACGCCTGCGACTTCCTGTTCCGGGCCCTCACCGGCGACCCGCCGCCGGGCCGGGGCGGGCACGGCGGGTGACGTGCGGCTCGCCGGGCGGGGCACCCGTCGGGGCCGGGCCGGCGGTGCCGGACAATGACGGCGTGACGACGATCCCGAACGTGCTCGCCAACCGGTACGCCTCGCCCGAACTGGTCGCCCTCTGGTCCCCGGAGGAGAAGGTACGGATGGAGCGGCGGCTCTGGCTCGCCGTCCTGCGGGCCCAGCGCGACCTCGGGGTGGCCGTCCCGGACGGCGTGGTCGAGGCGTACGAGCGGGTCCTCGACGACGTCGACCTCGCCTCGATCGCCGAGCGGGAGCGGGTCACCCGGCACGACGTGAAGGCACGGATCGAGGAGTTCAGCGCGCTCGCCGGGCACGAGCACGTGCACAAGGGGATGACCTCCCGGGACCTCACCGAGAACGTGGAGCAGCTCCAGGTCCGCGCCTCGTTGGAGCTGGTCCGGGACCGGGTGGTGGCCACCCTCGCCCGACTCGCCCGGCTCGCCGTCGAGCACTCCGACCTGGTGCTCACCGGCCGGTCGCACAACGTCGCCGCGCAGGCCACCACGCTGGGCAAGCGCTTCGCCTCGGCGGCGGAGGAGCTGTTGATCGCGTACGAGCGGCTGGTCGACCTGATCGAGTGGTACCCGCTGCGCGGCGTCAAGGGCCCGGTCGGCACCGCCGCCGACCAGCTCGACCTCTTCGACGGGGACGCCGACAAGGTCGCCGAGCTGGAGCGGCGGGTCGCCGAGCACCTCGGGTTCAGCCGGGTGCTGGACAGCGTCGGTCAGGTGTACCCGCGCTCGATCGACCTGGCGGTGCTCGCCGCGCTCGCCCAGGTGGCCGCCGCCCCGTCGTCGCTGGCCACCACGATCCGGCTGATGGTCGGCCAGGAGCTGGCGACCGAGGGGTTCAAGCCGGGGCAGGTCGGCTCCAGCGCGATGCCGCACAAGATGAACACCCGGTCCTCGGAGCGGGTCAACGGCTTCGCGGTAATCATCCGGGGGTACCTGTCGATGGTCGGCGAGCTGGCCGGGGACCAGTGGAACGAGGGGGACGTCTCCTGCTCGGTGGTCCGCCGGGTGGCCCTGCCGGACGCGTTCTTCGCCGCCGACGGGCTGTTCCAGACCTTCCTCACCGTGCTGGACGAGTTCGGCGCGTACCCGGCGGTGGTCAACCGGGAGCTGGAGCGCTTCCTGCCCTTCCTGGCCACCACGAAGATCCTGGTCGCGGCGGTCCGCCGGGGCGTCGGCCGGGAGGCCGCGCACGAGGCGATCAAGGAGCACGCGGTGGCGGTCGCGCTGGACATGCGGGAGAAGGGCGCCGCCGAGAACGACCTCTTCGACCGGCTCGGCGCGGACAGCCGGCTGGGCCTGTCCCGGGCCGAGATCGACAGCCTGGTCGCCGACCGCCGGGCCTTCGTCGGCGCGGCCCCCGCCCAGGTCCAGGCGGTCGCCGACCGCATCGCCCCGATCGTCGCCGCCCACCCGCAGGCCGCCACCTACACCCCGCCGCCCATCCTCTGAGCCGGTGCCCGCCGCGCTGCCCCGTGGGCAGCCGCGGCGGGCAGCGGGGGTGAGAAGGGTTCCCTTCTCTACCGGAGGCGTTAACAGGGGGCCCTTCCTTACCCCCGGGTGGGGGTGTCCGGGGCGGAGGTGAGGTTCGGCGCGCTCGCCGGCTCCGCGATGGCGCCCGGCGCCGAGGCGATGCTGCCGTCCTGGGCGGTGTCGGCCGCGATCAGCGGCTGGTCGGGGGGCATCACGTCGGGGGTCCGGTCGGCGACGATCACCGCCGTGCCGTACGCGCAGATCTCCATCCAGAGTTCGCCGCAGTCGCGGCTGTCGAAGCGCATCCCCACCACGGCGTTCGCGCCGAGCCGGCGGGCCTCCTCGGCGAGCCGGGCCACCGAGTCGGTACGCCAGCGGGTGAGGTTGTCCGGCGCCATCGGGTCGTACGCGCCGCCCCGGAGGTTCTTCACCCCCTCGCGGTACGGGTTGCGGGTCCGGGCCATCGAGGAGACCACCTCGCCGAGGATCTGGCGGATCTCGTAGCCGGGGAGTTGATCCGTCGTCACGACCAGCACGGTTCGATGCTGGCAGAGCGGGCACAGGCGTGTTCGGGAGCCGTGTGCGGCTGGCCGGATGCTGCAAAACCGCGCGGCGCGGACGGTCGGCGTTCGGCCGGCCATCCGCGCCGCCACGGGTCAACCGTGCGTCGCGGCGCTAACCGTCAGACACCGGCCACCGAGGTGATCCAGGCCCGGTTGAACGCGACGCTGCCGTAGTTCTGGATGCTGACGCCGTCGGCGGTGGAGGCGACCCCGACCTGCGCGCCGTTGTAGAACTGCGGGCCGCCCGAGTCACCGCGCCAGGCGTTGCCGTTGACGGCGGTGCTGCGGATCGCCCGGCCGCCGTACGCGTCGGTGACGTTGGTGCTGGTCACCCGGACACTGGCGGTCTTCAGGACGGTGGAGGCCGAGCAGCCGCTGTAGCAGGTCATGCCCCAACCGAAGATCGTGTTGGTGGAGTTGACCGGCGGGTAGGAGCTGGAGAGCGTCACCGGGGTGTTCGTGACCGAGCTCGACAGGCGCAGCAGGGCCAGGTCGTACCGGCCGTAGGTGGCGCTCACCGTGCGGGTGACGCCGCCCGAGGTGCGGTTGACGCTGCCGATCCGGACGGACATGGTGCCGCTGACGCAGTGCCGGGCGGTGAGCACCCACTGCGGGGCGATGACGCTCCCGGAGCAGGTGAACGAGCCGTTGCTGAGCACGGCGGCGGCCCACGGGGCGGACGAGACGGTGCCGCCACCGATGATCGGGTTCGGACCGGCCGGCGCGGCGACGGCACCGGAGGCGGCGCCGAGGACGCCGACCAGCGCCGTGCCGACGACTGCGAGCAGGGTACGGATACGCATCTGGGGGACTCCTTGCCAGGGGAGGGCACCCGGGGTCACCGGGTGGCCGTGCGGGCCGGCGGGCGGGTGCGCCTGCCGTGTTGATCGATGTATATCGATGTACCCTAGGCTCCGGCGGCTGTGAAGGCAAGGACTCAATCGAGGTTAGCCGATGTAACAATTCGGCGACCCGGGTGACCGGTAAAACTCCTGCTCCGGGTACGTGTCGTAGGTGTTTCGGCGGTTCGCGCGGGTGACCGGCTCCGGTTATGTGGATCACTGTCCGGACTGCTGCCGGCCGGTGCGTCCGGGGACGTATCTGCCAGGTAGGCTGGCTGAGCTCGCCCGTAGTGGGCCGGCACCCAACTGCGTACACAGTCAGGAGTGCCCAGTGCCTCGCGTCGTCGTCGACGTCATGCTCAAGCCCGAGATCCTCGATCCGCAGGGCCAGGCCGTCGCAAACGCGCTGCCCCGGCTCGGCGTCACCGACGTCGCCTCGGTCCGGATCGGCAGGCGAATCGAGATCGAGTTCGCCGGTGAGCCGGACCTGGAGCGGGCTCGCGAGATCGCCGACAAGCTGCTCGCCAACCCGGTCATCGAGGACTTCACCATCCACGCCGTCGAGGCCGACGAGCCCGTGGACGCGCGCCCGTGACCGCCCGGATCGGTGTGGTGACGTTCCCCGGTTCGCTCGACGACGGGGACGCGGCGCGCGCCGTCCGGATCGCCGGGGCCGAGCCGGTCCGGCTCTGGCACGGCGACCCGGACCTGCACGGGGTGGACGCCGTCGTCCTGCCCGGCGGCTTCTCCTACGGCGACTACCTGCGCTGCGGGGCCATCGCCCGGTTCGCCCCGGTGATGGGGACGATCGTGGACGCCGCCCGGGGCGGCCTGCCGGTCCTGGGCATCTGCAACGGGTTCCAGATCCTCTGCGAGGCGCACCTGCTGCCCGGCGCGCTCACCCGCAACCAGCACCTGCACTTCCGCAACCGTGACCAGCGGCTCCAGGTCGCCACGACCGCCACCGCCTGGACGAACGCCTTCCAGGCCGACCAGGAGATCCTGATCCCGGTCAAGAACGGCGAGGGCTGCTACGTCGCCGACCCCGCGACGCTGGACCAGCTCGAAGCGGAGGGGCGGGTCGTCGCCCGGTACGTCGGCGGCAACCCGAACGGCTCGCAGCGGGACATCGCCGCGATCACCAACCAGGCCGGCAACGTCGTCGGCATCATGCCGCATCCCGAGCACGCGGTGGAGGCCCTCACCGGCCCCTCCCTGGACGGCCTCGGCTTCTTCACCTCGGTCCTCAAGCACCTGGTGGGGGCGCCGGCGTGACCGGTCACGTCGGGATCAACGGTCGGCTCTACCGCCCGCTGGGCGACCGCGGGCGCAGCGAGGAGAAGTCATGACCACCCATCCGGACCCGGCGGTACGCCAGACCCCGGGCGGATTCCCGGCGGCCCCCACGGAGCCGCCGACCGGCCCCGTGGCGTCCCAGGGCGGTGGCCCGGTGCGCCCCGCCGACGTCGCGCCGCCGCAGGGCCCGCCCACCGTGGGCACCGCCCCGGTACCCGCGCCCGCGAACGCGCCGGCCGCCGGGCCGGCGCACCAGGACGGCGCGCCGCCGCCCACCGGGTCGACCGGCGTGCCGCCGGCCGCTGTGCCCAACGGCACCCCGCCGGCCGTCGGCCCCGGCGCTCCGCCGCCGTACCCCGGGCCGCAGGCCGTCGCGCCGGAGGGTGACGGCGTGCCGCCGGGGCCCGCCGCGCCCGCGACGCCGGGGCCGGTGGCCCCCCAGGCGTCGGTGGACCCGAGCGCCCCGCAGGCCGCCCCGCAGGGCGTGGCCCGGTCGGCCGGGAGCTGGGCGGACGCCGTGGACACCGTGCCGCGCGCCACCGGCACCCCGGAGGAGCTCCAGCCCTACGCCGAGTTGGGGCTGCGTGACGACGAGTACGAGCGGATCCGGCACATCCTCGGCCGGCGGCCCACCCAGGCCGAGCTGGCCATGTACTCGATCATGTGGAGCGAGCACTGCTCCTACAAGTCCAGCAAGGTGCACCTGCGCCAGTTCGGTGAGAAGGCCCCGCCGAGCGACCGGCTGCTCGCCGGCATCGGCGAGAACGCCGGTGTGGTGCAGGTCTCCGACGAGCTGGCGGTGACCTTCAAGGTCGAGTCGCACAACCACCCGAGCTTCGTCGAGCCGTACCAGGGCGCGGCGACCGGCGTCGGCGGGATCGTCCGGGACATCCTCGCGATGGGCGCCCGTCCGGTCGCGGTGATGGACCCGCTGCGCTTCGGCGCGGCCGACCACCCCGACACCGCCCGGGTGCTGCCCGGCGTGGTGGCCGGCGTCGGCGGGTACGGCAACTGCCTCGGCCTGCCGAACATCGGCGGCGAGGTCGTCTTCGACCCCTGCTACCAGGGCAACCCCCTGGTCAACGCGCTCTGCCTCGGCGTGCTGCCGGTCGACCGGCTGCAGAAGAAGGAGGCCGCCGGCCCCGGCAACGTCGTGGTGCTGATGGGCGCCAGGACCGGCCGGGACGGCATCGGCGGCGTCTCCGTACTGGCCAGCGCCACCTTCGACGAGGGCAGCGAGCAGCGCCGTCCCTCGGTGCAGGTGGGCGACCCGTTCATGGAGAAGCTCCTGATCGAGGCGTGCCTGGAGCTGTACGACGCCGAGCTGGTCGTCGGCATCCAGGACCTCGGCGGCGCGGGGCTGACCTGCGCGCTCACCGAGACCGCCGCGGCGGCCGGCACCGGCATGCGGGTCTGGCTGGAGCGGGTGCCGCTGCGCGAGCCCTCGATGGAGCCGCACGAGATCCTGGCCAGCGAGTCCCAGGAGCGGATGCTGCTGGTCGTCGCCCCGGACAAGCTGGAGGCGGTGCTCAAGACCGCCGAGAAGTGGGGCGTCTGGGCCACCGCGATCGGCGAGGTCACCCCGCCCTCGGCCGACGGGCAGCCGGGCCGCCTGCTGGTCACCTGGCGGGACCACCTGGTGGTGGACGTGCCGCCGGGCTCGCTGGTCGACGACGGGCCGGTCTACGCACGGCCGATGCGGGAGCCGGCCGACCTGATCCTGCTCCAGGCCGACCGGGCCGAGACGCTGCCCCGGCCGTCGACCCCGGAGGCGCTGCGGGAGACCGTGCTGCGCATGATCGCGTCGCCGAACCTGGCCGACAAGACCTGGGTCACCGAGCAGTACGACCGGTACGTGCTGGGCAACACCGTGCTCGCCCAGCCGGAGGACGGCGGGGTGATCCGGATCGACGAGCGGACCGGCCTCGGGGTCGCCCTCTCCGTCGACGGCAACGGCCGGTACGCCCGGCTCGACCCGTACCACGGCACCCGGCTCGCGCTCGCCGAGGCGTACCGGAACGTGGCCGTGACCGGCGCGAAGCCGATCGCCGTCACCAACTGCCTCAACTTCGGTTCGCCCGAGGACCCGGGCGTGATGTGGCAGTTCGCCGAGGCGGTACGCGGCCTGGCGGACGGCTGCGCCGAGCTGGGTATCCCGGTGACCGGCGGCAACGTCAGCTTCTACAACCAGACCGGTGCGGCGGCGATCCACCCGACCCCGGTGGTCGGGGTGCTCGGCCTGATCGACAACGTGGCCGACCGGGTGCCGATGGGCTTCCTGCCCCGGGCCGCCGGCGAGCACGACCAGATCTACCTGCTCGGCGAGACCCACGTGGAGCTCTCCGGCTCCGAGTGGGCCTGGGTCACCCACCAGCACCTGGGCGGCGTGCCCCCGCAGGTCGACCTGGGCCGGGAGCGGGCGCTGGCCGAGCTGCTGGCGGAGGCCGCGCGGGTCGGTCACCTCAGCTCCGCGCACGACCTCTCCGACGGCGGTCTGGTCCAGGGGCTGGTCGAGTCCTGCCTGCGTAACGGGGTCGGCGCCCGGATCGGTGTGCCGGAGCGTTTCGCCGGCTCCTCGATGCCGTTCGTCTTCCTGTTCAGCGAGTCCGCCGGTCGGGCGCTGGTCTCGGTTCCGCGCGGGCACGAGAAGGCGTTCACCGCGCTCTGCGCCGAGCGGGACGTGCCGTGGGAGCTGATCGGGGTCACCGATCCGGCGCTGGGCGCGCTCGACGTGCACGAGCAGTTCCAGATCGGCCTGGACGAGCTGCGTACCGCCCACACCGGCACGCTGCCCCGGCTCTTCGGCGGTCCGGGCGCGGTCGAGGCGGCCCAGGCCGCCACGCCGTCCGGGCTGGCGACCGCCCCGGTCGGTGCGGTCGTGGCCGTCGAGCCGGCCGACGCGGGGCAGGACGGGGCCGGGGACGGCCCCTCCACCGGTGCCGCGTCCGGCCCGACCGCCGCCACGGCTCTGCCGGAGCACCCGGCACAGGCCGGGGAGGGCGTCGGGGCCGGGGCCGGTGCGGCGGACGCGCCGACCGGCGGGCCGGTGGGCGACGACGTGCCAGGCGGCCCCGCGGCCGGGCCGGAGGCCCGGGTCGAGCCGGCACCGCCGGTCGACGGGCCGGCGGGCCCGGCCGGTGGCGGTCAGCCGCCGGCCACCGACGAGCGCTAGGCGGTGAGCTCGGCCGTCCAGGTCCAGCCCGGATCCGGTGCCCGGTTCGACTGGGGACTGGCCGGGGCGGCCGAGCTCAGCCGCGTCTGCGCCGTCCTCGTGGTGGTGGACGTGCTCTCCTTCACCACGGCGGTGGACGTCGCGGTCGGCCGGGGCATGCGGGTGCATCCGTTCCCCTGGGGCGCGCAGGCCGGCGAGTACGCCCGCCGGGTCGGCGCGGTCGCCGCCGTGGGTCGCAGCGCGACCATGCCGGACCACCCGTGGTCGCTCTCCCCGGCGGCGCTGAGCACCGCCCCCGTCGTGGCCGACCTGGTGCTGCCGTCCCCGAACGGGTCGGCGATCAGCGCCGCCGCCAGCGCCACCGGCCGACCGGTGGTCGCGGCCTGCCTGCGCAACGCGCCCGCCGTCGGGCGCTGGCTCCACACCCAGGGGTACGGCTCGACGACCGCCCCGATCGGAGTGATCGCCGCCGGTGAGCGGTGGCCGGACGGGTCGCTGCGGCCGTCGGTGGAGGATCAGCTCGGGGCGGCCAGCGTGCTGGACGCCGTCTCCGGCGTGTCGGGTGGACTCTCCGTGGAGGCGGCCATGGCGCTCGCCGCGCTGGCCAGCACCCCCGACGTCGCGGCGGCGATCCGGGGCTGCGTGTCCGGGCGGGAACTCGTCGAACTGGGCTTCGCCGGAGACGTGGAACTGGCTCTGCCGGTCGGCGTCTCGGAGGTCGTACCGGTGCTCCGCCAGGGCGTCTTCGTCCCGGCCTGAGTCTCCGACGGCCCTGAACCTGCCACGGCCCGGCCCCTCCGGCTCCCTGCCGGCCGGGCGGGGCGGCCGGGCGCGGCGGGCGGCCGGGCAGATGACCCCGTGGACGGAAATACCTGACAGGTATAATTATTCCCGTGAGGTATGTGCGTGTAGACGGGTTGTCCCGCCCGCGCGGTTTGTGCCGCGCGGGGTTGTCTCGCGCCCTTGTCAGGCGAGGCTTGTCAGGCGAGGGCGGTCCCCGCCGATCAGGGGTCACGTAACGCGAAGGCCGCCCCGGCGTGCGGGGCGGCCTTCGCGGTGCCGTGTGGCCGGGCTCAGCCGGTTCCGGGGTGCGGTCCCCGGAACCGGGCCGGCCGGGCGGCTCAGTCGTCCAGCCAGTCGAGGCGGCGGCCACCCCGCTCCGGGGGCGGTCCGTCGGACCGGTCCCGGCCGGGCGTGCCCTGGCCCTGCTCGCCGTAGTAGCCGCCCTGCTGGTCGTAGCCCTGCTGGTCGTACCCGCCGCCGCGTTGCTGCGGCGGCTGCTCCTGCCCGTAGCCGCGCTGGTCGTACCCGCCCTGCTGGCCGCCGTAGCCGCCCTGGCCGTCGTACCCGCCGGAGGGACTGTCGTACCCGCCGGACTGGCCGTAGCCACCCTGCTGGCCGTGCCCACCCTGCTGGCCGTACCCGCCCTGGTCGTAGCCACCGCGCTGGTCGTACCCGCCGGACTGGCCGTAGCCACCGCCGGGGTTGTCGCCGCGCTGGTCGTACCCGCCGGGTGCGTCACCCCGCTGGCCGTAGCCGCCGCCGGGGCCGTCGC
Source organism: Micromonospora fluostatini (assembly GCF_050410825.1). Taxonomy (NCBI): domain Bacteria; kingdom Bacillati; phylum Actinomycetota; class Actinomycetes; order Micromonosporales; family Micromonosporaceae; genus Micromonospora; species Micromonospora fluostatini. The sequence goes on along the minus strand of NZ_CP191251.1, from coordinate 5,565,518 downwards.
TGCGCTGGTCGTATCCGCCCTGCGCGTCGGAGCCGCGCTGCTGGTCGTAGCCACCGCCGCGCTGGTCGTACCCGCCGTAGCCGCCGCCGGCCTGGTCACCGCCGTAGCCGCCGCCCGCCGGGGCGTTGCCGTAGCCGCCGCCCGCCGGGTAGGTGCCGGTGGGCTCCGGACCCCGGCCGTACTGCGGGGAGTCCGACTGCCCGTAGTTGTGACCCTGTTCACTGGCGGGCTGGTAGAGGCCCGTCGCGTACGGGTCGGCCGGCGGCGGGTAGGAGGTCGTCCCCTCACCCTGGTACCGGCCGGTCGGCTCGTCGTACCGCTCGCCGTAGCCACCCGAACCGGCTCCGGCCTGGGTGGGCGGATAGTCGGAACCGCCGCCCTGCGCCCCGTAGTCCCGGGTGCCGTAGCCGCCGCCACCGGAGGCCGGGGCGGTGCCGTAGCCGCCGCCACCCGAGGCCGGCGCGGTGCCGTAGCCGCCGTACCCGGCGCCCTGGCCGGGCTGCTCGTCGCCGTACCCGCTGCCGGACCAACCGCCCTGACCGGCGGCGTTGTACGGCTGCGGGGGTGCGCCGTACGGGTCCGGCGGCACGTCGTCGACCACGGGGCGGTGCATCATCGTCGGCGCGTCGCTGAGCGCGGTACCACCGACCATGGTCGGGTCGGGCCCGGCGTCGATCCGGTTGACCACCCGGGTCTGGTCGTCGGCGCCCCGGAAGGAGCCCCGCGCGTTCGGGGTCGCCCCGGCGGCGGCTCCGGCCGGCTCGTCGTCGTCGGTGCCGTCGTCGGCGTTCTCCCGGCGCTTCATCCAGAGCAGCACGATGGTGCCGACGCCGATCGCCACGAACAGGCCGCCCAGCAGGATCAGCAGCCAGGAGCCCATGCCCCCGGACTCCTCGTTGGAGGCGGCCTGCGGGGCCGGCGCGGCGTCGGTCTCCTCGGCGTCCTCCGGCTCGGTGGCCTCCTCGGTGGCCTCCACGGTCGGTGCCGGTTCCTCGGTCGCCGACGGGGTGGGGCTCGGGGTCGTCTCGACCCGGATGGGCAGCCGGATCCGCTGGCCGGTCACGCTCTGCCCGGCGCGTCCGCTGATCGTCGCGGTGGCGCGGGCGGTGTCGAAGCTGGCGCCCAACTGGAGCTGGCCGGGCACGATCGGGTTCGAGGAGCTGCCGCCGAACCGGAAGTTGCCGCTGCCGTCGCTGTTGGTCTCGTGCCGGCGGCCGTTGCCGTCGAGCAGGATGACGATGGCGTTCGCCACCGCGTCGCCGTTGGCCTGGGCGACGACCTTGCCGGAGACGGACCGGACGGTCTGCACCTCTTCCCGCGTCGGCTCGGGCTCCGGCTCCTGCCGGCCCTGGACCCGGACCTGGACGTTGCGGCCCTGCCCGCCGGCGGAGACCGTGGCGGAGCCGTTCCCGTCGCGGGCGTTGCCGTCGGCCCGGAGCACGACCTGCTGGCTGCCGTTGCCGTCACCGCCGAGGGTGATCTGGCCGCAGCCGCTGGCGCAGCTCACCCCGTTGGGGAGCCCGTTGACCGAGATGGTGGCGTTCTCGCCCTCCTCGCCGCGTAGCTGCACGGTGAAGCTGGCCTCGCTCCCGGCCCGGAGGCTGACCTGGCCGGGATCGATGCCGACGACGTCGGCGGCCAGCGCGGGTGTGGCGGGAACGGCGAACAGGGCGCCGGCAACCAGCGCTACGACCACACCGGCCCGCTTCCAGGCACGTCGGTGTGTTGACACGTCCACCGCCTTCCGGTCCGAACTCCCCGGCCTGCGGTAACCGGGCCGAGGATCATCACGGTACGAATACACCGTCGGCAACTATGCCTTGTCTGACCGGATCGGCGCGACCCAGGGCCAGCGTCAGGCGTGCGGCACCGAAGCCGTATCGTCCCGTCGTGTCCTCTCCGCACAGTAAGTCCGCCGCGGTAGCGGCGGCGCTCGCGGCGCTCGACGCGGATCGTACGCCCGAGCGTCCGGTCTACCGGGCGGCGGTCCGTGCCCTGTTGGCTGCCCTTGCGGACCGTGTCCCCGGCCGATCGGTGGAGGTGCGCGTCCCACCTTACGGTGCAGTTCAGTGTGTGCCGGGCCCCCGGCACACCCGGGGTACGCCACCGAACGTGGTGGAGATGGATCCGGACACCTGGCTCAGGGTGGCCGCCGGACGCCTCGACTGGGCGCATGCGGTGGCCGACGGACGGGTACGGGTGAGTGGAGCGCGCGCGGACCTGTCCGCGTACCTGCCGGTCTGAGCAGGGCGGCGGGCCGCGCCGAGCAGCAACGAACACCGCAAATGTCACTACGTGCAGCCGAATCGTGACTTTCTGTATCGACACCGATTCGCGTACACTGTCAGTCGACGACAGTGGTCCAGGCCTAGAAGTGCGGATGGCGCGCAGCCGCCCCGCGAGGCCAGTCCCAGACCAGCATGAGGGAGCGGCAGGTGCCCCGAGGCGACGGCCGGCTGAGCCACGACCTTGACCCCCAACGACCCGGACCCCAGGACGCGTGTGGCGTCTTCGGCGTCTGGGCGCCGGGGGAAGAGGTTGCCAATCTCACCTATTTCGGGCTGTACGCGTTGCAGCACCGCGGCCAGGAGGCCGCCGGTATGGCGGTCAGCGACGGCTCCGGCGTCGTGGTCTACAAGGACCTCGGCCTGGTCGCCCAGGTCTTCGACGAGCCCACCCTGGCCAGCCTGCGCGGCCACCTGGCGATCGGGCACGCCCGCTACTCGACCACCGGCGCCTCGAACTGGGAGAACGCCCAGCCGACCATCCGGTCGACCAATTCCGGCACCACCATCGCGCTGGCGCACAACGGCAACCTGGTCAACACCGCCGAGTTGCAGCGTGAGGTGCTGGAACGGGGCATCGACTCCGACGGTGCCACCAACGACACCTCGCTGGTCACCATGCTGCTGGCCAGCCGCCCGGACCTCTCCGTGGAGGCCGCCGCGCTGGAGGTGCTGCCCCAGCTCCGGGGGGCGTTCAGCTTCGTGTTCATGGACGAGTCGACCCTCTACGCCGCCCGGGACGCGCACGGGGTCCGCCCGCTGGTCCTCGGCCGGCTGGAGCGGGGCTGGGTGGTGGCCAGCGAGACCGCCGCGCTGGACATCGTGGGCGCGAGCGTGGTCCGCGAGGTCGAGCCGGGCGAGCTGATCGCCATCGACGCCGACGGCCTGCGCTCCGCGCGGTTCGCCGCGCCCGAGCCCAAGGGCTGTCTTTTCGAGTACGTCTACATCGCCCGCCCGGACGCCACCATCGCCGGGCGCAACGTGCACGCCGCCCGGGTGCAGATCGGCCGGCAGCTCGCCAAGGAGCACCCGGTCGAGGCCGACCTGGTCATCCCGGTGCCGGAGTCCGGCACCCCGGCCGCCATCGGGTACGCGGAGGCCTCCGGGATCACCTACGGCGCCGGCCTGATGAAGAACCCGTACGTGGGTCGGACCTTCATCCAGCCCTCCCAGACGCTGCGTCAGCTCGGCATCCGGCTCAAGCTCAACCCGCTGCGGGAGAACGTGCGGGGCAAGCGGCTGGTCGTGGTGGACGACTCGATCGTGCGGGGCAACACCCAGCGGGCCATCGTCCGGATGCTGCGCGAGGCCGGCGCGCTGGAGGTGCACGTGCGGATCTCCTCCCCACCGGTCACCTGGCCCTGCTTCTACGGCATCGACTTCGCCACCCGCGCCGAGTTGCTGGCCAACGGGCTGGACACCGACGGCATCCGGCGGTCCATCGGGGCCGACACACTGGGTTACGTTTCGCTACCCGGTCTGATCGCGGCGACCGAGCAGCCGAAGACCCGGCTCTGCCGGGCGTGTTTCGATGGTGAGTATCCAATCGAGCTGCCAACCGGGAACCAGATCGGCAAGCACATGCTCGAAGGTATCGGGCGGCGGGTCGCCAACTCGACCGTCGACGCCCCGCACCACCCCACCGAAGAACTCGTCGCCACCCCCGGCGGCGGGACAGCACATCGCCCATAGCATCACCCGGCGCGACACACCGCGACGGCGACGGTGACCTCGGGCCGACCGGCCCGACCGCCGCCGACCGGCACCGCGAGAACCACAAAGGGGAGAACCGTGACGCACGTGTCCGAGCGCAGCGGCGCAGGAAGCAGCCCGACCGGCGCCGGCGGCGACCGCCAGCCCTGGACGGCCGGCACCGGCCGCCCCGGCCGCAAACGTACGGTCTCCTACGCGGACGCCGGGGTGTCGATCGAGGCGGGTGACCGCGCGGTCGAACTGCTCAAGTCCAAGGTGCGCGAGACCCGTCGGCCGGAGGTGATGGGCGACCTGGGCGGTTTCGCCGGCCTGTTCCGACTGGACACGGCGAAGTACAAGAACCCGATCCTCGCCTCCTCCACCGACGGGGTCGGCACCAAGCTGGTCATCGCCCAGCAGCTCGACATCCACGACACGGTCGGCATCGACCTGGTCGCCATGGTCGTCGACGACCTGGTGGCCTGCGGCGCCGAGCCGCTGTTCCTGCTCGACTACATCGCCACCGGCGAGGTGGTGCCGGACAAGGTCGCCGAGATCGGCGCCGGCATCGCCGACGGCTGCCGGTACGCCGGCTGCGCGCTGCTCGGTGGGGAGACCGCCGAGCACCCCGGGGTGCTCCGGCCGGACGAGTACGACATCTCCGCCACCGGCGTCGGTGTGGTGGAGGAGAGCGACATCCTCAGTTCGGAGCGGGTCGAGGTGGGCGACGTGGTGATCGCCATGCGCTCCTCGGGCCTGCACTCCAACGGCTACTCGCTGGTGCGGCACGTGCTGCTCGGCGCCGGCCGGATGCGGCTGGACGTGGTGATCGAGGACTTCGGCCGGCAGCGGACCCTCGGCGAGGAGCTGCTCACCCCGACCAAGATCTACGCGCAGGACTGCCTCAAGCTGATCGCCGAGGCGGAGGTGCGGGCCCTCGCCCACGTCACCGGTGGCGGCATCCCGGGCAACCTGGTGCGGATCCTGCCCGAGCACGTCGACGCGATCGTCGACCGGGCCACCTGGAAGCCGCAGCCGATCTTCGACCTGATCCAGTCCAAGGGGCGGATCGAGGACCCGGAGATGGAGGCGACGTTCAACATGGGCGTCGGCATGTTCGCCATCGTGTCGGCCGAGGACGCCGACCGGGCGCTGGCCACCCTGACCGGCCGGGGCGTCGACGCCTGGCAGGCCGGCGAGATCATCGAGGGTACGGGCAACGTGCAGATGATCGGCCAGCACACCCGGGGCTGATTCCGGTCGGTGACCGTACGGGCACCTCGTCGGGGGTTCACCCGAGTAGCCGTCGCCGCCTAGCCTGGGGGCATCCTCAGGGTTCCCGGAGGTGGATGATGGCTGCTCGGGGGCGAGCGTTCAGCGGGATGCGCGGGATCGCCGCGGTTCCGTCGTACGTGGTGATGCAGCCGACCACCCTCTGCAATCTCGACTGCACCTACTGTTACCTCCCGTTGCGGGCGGCGGATCGACGGATGTCGGTGCCGGTGGCCGAGGCGGTCGCCGGGTCGGTGAACCCCTGGGCCGCCCAGGGCCGCTTCTCCGTGGTGTGGCACGGCGGGGAGCCGCTGGCCGCCGGGCGGGAGCACTTCGCCGCCCTGCTCGCCCCCTTCGACGCGGGCGTCGAGCACCACGTGCAGACCAACGCCACGCTGATCGACGACGCCTGGTGCGAGTTCTTCGCCACGCACCAGGTGCGGGTCAGCGTGAGCGTGGACGGGCCCCGGGAGCGCAACCAGGAGCGGACCAGCCGGGGCGGGCGGCCGGCGTACGACCGGATCCTGCGCGGCGTGGCGGCGCTGCGCCGGCACGGCCTGCCCTTCTCGGCGCTGGCGGTGGTCAGTCGCCCCGCTCCCGGCCTCGCGACCGAGCTGTACGAGTACTTTCTCTCGCTCGGCTGCGACGTGCTCGGGATCAACATCGAGGAGACCGAGGGGGTCAACCTCCGGGACAACTCCCACGACCCGGCGGTGGTCACCGCCTTCTGGGCGGAGCTGGTGGCGGCCTGGCGTCGGGACCCCCGGATCCACCTGCGGGAGGTCGAGTGGTCGCTGCGGTACGTGGCGGCGACCCTGGGCGGGGAGGCCGACGCGGTGCTGCCCCGGCGGCTCGACCCGATCCCGACGGTCGGGTACGACGGCTCGGTGACCGTCCTCTCGCCGGAGCTGGCCGGCTTCACCGATCCCCGGTACGGCGACTTCAGCAGCGGCAACGTGTTGCGCACCCCACTCGCCGAGATCCTGGCCACCGCGTCCGACACGTCCTGGGTGGGCGAGTTCCTCACCGGCGTGGAGGCCTGCCGTTCCTCGTGCGCGTACTTCGGGTTCTGCGGCGGTGGCCACGCGGCCAACCGTTACTTCGAGCACGGGCGTTTCGACGGTACGGAGACCGAGCACTGCCGCAACAGCAAGATCCGCCTACTGGAGGGAGTGTTGGAGCATGCCCGAGACCACCAGGAACCGGCAGCCTGAGCGCGTTGAGGCGGACCCGACCGATCCGATCGCCGAGCGGGTCCAGGAGGCAGCCGGTGGCCTCACCGCGCTGCTGCACGAGGCCGAGGCCGCGCGCCGACTGCGGGCGGAGGTGGCGGGCACCGACGGAGCCAGTGCGGTGTGCGCCTGGAACCACTTCGAGAACATCCCGACGTTCTACAACTGGAACAACCGCCCCCGCTGAGGGCGGCCGTGGGTCGGGGACCTGCTCGATGTGGCAGGTCCCCGAATCGTCGGTCTGCTTCGCCGGCTTCAGGTCGGCACATGCGTGAGCACGCGGGGCTCACCCGCGTGCTCAGATGTGACCGGAGGTCAGCGGGTCGGACGGGCCCAGTTGTCCGGGTCGTCGTCCGCTTGGTCCTCGTCATCGTCGTCGACATACTCTTTGTAGTCGTCGTCGAAGTCTCGGTCCGACTTGCCGCTGCCGCCGAGTTCTCGCTGCAAGGCGGCGAGGTCGGTGTTCGGGGTGTTGTACTTCAACTCCCGGGCCACCTTTGTCTGCTTGGCCTTAGCACGGCCGCGCCCCATGGCTCGACCCCCTCGCACAGAATTCGGGGCAGCCCGAAGGCGGGCCCCGATGACGTCAGGCATCTCTCGTGGCTCTTACGGTACATGGGGATGCCACCGTTCGGCACCTCGGGTTACCGTCGGCCGGGTCAGCGCGTCGCAGTTGCCCAGCCGTTACACATCGTACCCGGTAAGGAGTCAACTCGTTGGCGGCCGTGACGCCGGTCAACCGGGGCCAAAAACCCCACGCCGGGCGTCCGGCGCGGGGTCCGGGGCGCCCGGACGTGACGTCCCGACGACACGTGACGGTGGCCACCCGGGCCCGGGACGAGACCGGGCCCGCGCCCCGGTCAGCGGAGGTGGATCATCCGGAGCCGGCCGACCTCGGCCATCCGGCGCTCGGCCAACCGGTCGGCGGCCACCGCCGGCGGCACGCCCTCGGCGTCGGCGAGCTGGAGGATCTCCCGGGTGGTGTCGTAGATCCGGGTGGCCCGCAGCTTCGCCCGGTCGAAGTTGAAGCCCTCGATCTCGTCCGCGACCTGGATCACACCGCCCGCGTTGACCACGTAGTCCGGGGCGTACAGGATGCCCCGCTCGGCCAGGAGCTTGTCGATCCCCGGGTGGGCGAGCTGGTTGTTGGCCGCGCCCGCGACCACCTTCGCCCGCAGCGCCGGCACGGTGTCGTCGTCCAGCGCGCCACCGAGCGCGCAGGGGGCGTACACGTCGATGTCGGCGGCGACCAACGCGGCGGCGTCGGAGACCAGCGTCACCTGCGGGTAGGTGCTGCGGGCCCAGTCCAGGGCGCGGGGGCTCACGTCGGTCGCCACCACCTCGGCGCCGTCGTCGAGCAGGTGCCCGGTGAGGTGCTTGCCGACCTTGCCCAGGCCGGCCACGCCGACCCGCCGGCCGCGCAGGGTCGGGGCGCCCCAGACGTGCTCGGCTGCGGCCCGCATCCCCTGGAATACCCCCCAGGCGGTGAGGACCGACGAGTCACCGGCCCCGCCGTGCTCCACGCTGCGCCCGGTGACGTACCGGGTCTCCCGGGCGACCACGTCCATGTCGGCGACGTAGGTGCCGACGTCGCAGGCGGTGTAGTAGCGCCCGCCCAGCGACTCGACGAACCGCCCGTACGCGCGCAGCAGCGCCTCGCTCTTGACCTTGTCCGGGTCGCCCCAGATGACAGCCTTCCCGCCGCCGTGGTCCAGCCCGGCCAGGGCGTTCTTGTACGCCATGCCCCGGGACAGGTCCAGCACGTCGGCCAGCGCGGCCTCCTCGCTGGCGTACGGGTAGAAACGGGTCCCGCCGAGCGCGGGGCCCAGCGCGGTGGAGTGGATGCCGATGATCGCGCGGAGGCCGGTCTGTTTGTCCTGGCAGAACACGACCTGCTCATGCCCGGTCGAACCGGGGTCGTCGGTACTCGCGAATACGCCCATGACGTGCTCCTGTGTCGCGGTGCGTCCTTGTGGGACGCGGGCCTGGCGGACGCCGGCGGGGTGCTGCCGGTGCTGCCGAGCCTAGTATCGGCGGGCCCGCTCCCGCCTCCCACCGCACGGCGCGACCGTGCGCCGGGGTCGCGCCGGGCCGCCCGACCTGCGGGTGTCGACGCGGGGTATCCGGGCGCTGACGTCGGCGCGATCCGGGTCTCGTGGGAGGATCGGCGCCGTGCCGTCGCTCTTCGCCTCATACCTGCGCGTGTACGAACCGCTGACCGCCTTCGACCGGGATCGTCAGGACTTCTGGCGCCGGTACGTCGCGGAGGGGCGGGCGGTCGCCCCGCTGGAGGGGCCCGGTCGGCAGCGGACGGCGGTGATCGAGGCGCTCGGTGCCGGCTGGACCCGGCTGCCCGACCTGCCCGATGAGGCGTACGTGCTGGAGACCGACGACACGCTGCTGGTCTGCCCGTGGAACCTGCGGATCCGGGTGGCCGAGGCGGCGCTCAGCGCCCGCGAGGGGGTGCCGCCGGTGCTCGCCGACGCGTTCGTGCCCCCGATCCTGGCCGGTCAGGCCAAGGCGGTGGTCGACGAGTGGCGCAGCGGTGCCCGGGTGCTGGAGCACGGGGTGCCCCGGGTGCACGAGCAGATCGCCACCTGGGGTGTGCCGCTGCGGTGGTTCGTGCTCTTCGAGGCCGAGGAGCGGGATCACGTCACCGTCCCCGGGCGCCGGGCGCTGCGGTACCGGACCGAGATCTCCAAGTCCCGGCGGCGGGCGTCGCGGGCGCTGTCGGTGTTGCGCAAGACGGTGGGGGAGGTGCCGATCACCGAGGCGGTCGAGGAGGCGGCCCGGTGGCTGGAGGAGTTCCACCCCCGCTCGATGGTCGAACTGGACTACGGCGGGCTGGTGGACCTCCTCTCGGACGAGACCCTGGCCGCCGACGACTCGCCCCAACTGGTCGCGACGGGCCTCACCGGACTCGCCAAGGGGGAGGCCGACGAGGCGTCGGCGGCGTACGACCGGTTGGTCGCCCGATGGCGCGCGGTGCAGCTCCTGGAAAGGTGCAATTAGCACCAAAAATCGGGTGGAGCGCTCCCAAAGTGAGGCATGTTCGTAGCTGGCGCATCACGAACCGTGATTATGAGTCCGAATAAGATACTTTCTGCCGTGTAAAAGTCGTATAAATCGGGCATGGTTCATCCGTCCGTCTAGGGACCTTCGGCCGTTCGGCCCATGTCGGACATCGGGGACTAGCCGGACCATGGGAGACGCGTCGGCCGGCGGGACCCCGGCCGATGTCTCTACATGTGGAGGAGTGACCGATGGCATCGCGAACGCACGAACCAGAGCCGCTGCTCACACCGGCCGAGGTGGCGTCGATGTTCCGTGTCGACCCGAAGACCGTGACCCGGTGGGCCAAGGCCGGCAAGCTCAGCGCCATCCGAACGCTGGGTGGCCACCGCCGGTACCGCGAGTCGGAGGTTCGAGCCCTGCTACAGGGTCAGATCCCCCAGCAGCGTCAGGGCGACTGACGGAAAAAGTTCCACCAAGTGGTGCCATTCAGGGGCAGCGGAGGGCGATCCGCCGCCCCTGATTCGTGTCCGCCCCCGGTGGGCCTCACTCCGGGAACGTGATCCGGATGCCCACCGTGCCACCGGTGCCCCGGCGTACCCGGCTGCCGAGCAGGGTGAGCCGGCCGAGCAGCCGGTACTTCTCTTTGATCAACTGTCGGATCCGGCTGCTGGCGTCGGCGTCGCAGATGGTCGCGTGCCCCGGCGAGGCCGGTCCGTGCGGCCGACCCCGCACGTCGCAGGGGGCCACGGTGACGTCGCCGCTGCGCCGGATCCGTTTCACCTTCCCCGCGTCCGCCGCCGACCACACCGCCAGCGCGTCGCCGTCCCGTACCGCCCAGACCGGGGTCGGCACCGCCCGACCGTCCTTCCGGAACGTCGTCACCAGGACGTACTTCTCTGCCGCCAAACGGTCCAACGTGGTCATGCCGCCCAGGGTACGGGCCGGAGCGGCGGGTGGCCGGCCGGATAGCGTGAAGCCGTGACGGAACCCCGCATCGGCGACGTGTACGGGGAGGTGCTGCGCGACGCCCTCGCGGTGGCCACCGGGATCGGCCCCCGGCCACTGGTCGGCGGACGGCTGCCCCGCCCGGTCATCGAGATCATCGAACGCGACGACGGGCTGATCAACGGCGCTCCCGCCGCGCACTACCTGGACCCTCCGGCGGACTGGCAGCCGTACGACCACCGGGCGGTGGACCGGGTCCGGGGCGCCACCCTGGACGTCGGGGTGGGGGCCGGCCGGATCGCGCTGCTGCTCCAGGACCGCGGCGTACCGGTGACCGGGCTGGACACCTCCCCCGGCGCGCTGGCGGTCGCCCGGCGTCGGGGCGTCCGCGACCTGGTCCACGCGACCGTGGACGACCACGTCGCCGACGGCCGCCGGTACGACACGTTCCTGCTGCTCGGCAACAACCTCGGGCTGTTCGAGGGGCGGGAACGGGCCCCCGCGCTGCTGGCCGCGCTGGCGGCCCTCGCCCGGCCGGGCGCGCAGATCATCGCGCACGGCACCGACCCGTACGGCACCACCGACCCGGTGCACACCGGCTACCACGAGCGCAACCGGCGGCGGGGCCGGCTCGGCGGCCAGTTGCGCCTGCGCCTGCGGTACCGGGAACTGGCCACCCACTGGTTCGACTACCTGGTCTGCTCACCCGAGGAGTTCGCCGCCCTGGTCCACGGCTCCCCCTGGCGCCTCACGGACCTCGACACCCGAGACGCCCCCTACTACCTGGCCACCCTCCACCTCACCCCCTGACCCCCGCGGATCGCGGGGGCAGGGCGGATCGGGGTGGGGCCGGTGGGGATCAGAGGTTGACGGTGGGCGGGAGTTGCTGTGGGGGGAGGCCGCCGTCGCCGTCGACCACCTCGTCCGGGGTGCCGTCCTCGTCGAGGTCGACCATGGTGACGTCGACCTTGCCGTCGCCGTCGGTGTCGAACTGGAACAGGTCGGCCTTGCCGTCGCCGTCGGTGTCCACCACCCAGACGTCGGTCCGCCCGTCGTTGTTGGTGTCCGCCCGCAGCAGTTCGATCCGCTCGTCGCCCCGGGTGTCCACGGTCTCGGTGTGCTCCGCCGGGTCCGTGTTCGGCAGCGTCTCCGGTGCCTGGCTCATGTCGACTCGTCCTTCCCTTGGTTGACCGCCGTCTGTACCCGGTCCGGCCCACCCGCACGCCTGCCGCCGGCCCCCGGGCCCGGCGGGCGGTGGCCCCCGAGCATGCCAGGTCGTCCCCCGGGTGGCCATCGTGCCTGCTGGGCCGCCCCGGGCATGCCGGGCCGGGCGCGGCTGCATAGGGTCGCGGCATGAGCGAGTGGAGCGAGCGGCCGGACCCGGGCGATCCCCGTGGTGACACCGGCGATCGTTGTGTCGTCGTCGGGGCCGGCACGATGGGCCTCGGCATCGCGTACGTGGCGGCCGGTGCCGGGTACACGGTGGAACTGGTCGAGGTGGACCCGGCGCGTGCCGGGGCGGCCCGGGGCCGGCTGGTCGACCTCTGGGACCGGGCGGTGGGGCGCGGCAGGCTGACCGCCGACGCGGCGGCGGCGAACCGGGCCCGGCTGACCGTGGTCGGTGGGCTCGGCGAGGTCGCCGACGGGCCGGACGTCATCGTCGAGGCGGTGCCGGAACGGCTGGACCTCAAGCGGGCCGTGCTGCGCGAGGCCGCCGCCCGGCGACCGGTGCTGCTGGGCAGCAACACGTCCAGCATTCCCATCGCCGAACTGGCCGAGGGCCTGGAGGGGCCGGAGCGCTTCCTCGGGCTGCACTTCTTCAACCCCGTCTGGGCGATGGCGCTGCTGGAGATCGTGGTCGGCCCGGCCACCGCCGGGGAGACCACCACGGCGGCCGTGGCGCTGGCACGCCGGCTGGGCAAGGACCCCGTCGTGGTACGCGACCTGCCCGGCTTCGCCACCTCGCGGCTCGGGGTGACCCTGGGGCTGGAGGCGATCCGGATGCTCGCCGACGGGGTGGCCAGCGCGGCGGACATCGACAAGGCGATGGTGCTCGGGTACCGGCACCCGGTCGGCCCGCTGGAGTTGACCGACCTGGTCGGCCTGGACGTACGGCTGGACATCGCCCGGACCCTCCAGGCCGCGTACGGCGACCGGTTCGCGCCGCCCCCGCTGCTGGTGGAGCTGGTGGCCGCCGGCCGGCTGGGCAAGAAGTCCGGCCACGGGTTCTACCGTTGGGTCGACGGGTCGAAGGTGGAGGCTCCCGCCGACCCGACGGCCGTCGACGGCTCCGGGGGCCCGGACGCGGCGGTGGCCCGGTGAGCGGCGGGCTGCGGGTCGAGGAGCACCCGGACCGGCTGGTGGTGACGCTGGACCGGCCGGAGAAGCGTAACGCCATCGACGCCGACCTGATCGCCGCGCTGCACGCGGTCTGCGCCGAGTTGGAGGCCCGGCCCCGCCTGCTGCTGCTCACCGGCGGCAGCGAGGGCATCTTCGCCGGCGGGGCGGACATCGGGCAGCTCCGCGAGCGGGGTCGCCTCGACGCGCTCGCCGCGATCAACTCGGCCGCCTTCGCCCGGGTACGGGCCCTGCCGTTGCCGACCGTGGCGGCCGTGGACGGGCCGGCGCTGGGCGGCGGCGCCGAGTTGGCGTACGCCTGCGATCTTCGGGTCTGCACCGCCCGCGCGGTCTTCGGCCAGCCGGAGGTCCGGCTGGGCATCCTGGCCGGGGCCGGGGCGACCCACCGGCTGCCGGCGCTGGTCGGCGAGGCACGGGCCAAGGAACTGCTCTTCACGGGCCGCCGGGTGGACGCCGCCGAGGCGCTGCGGATCGGGTTGGTCAACCGGGTGGTCGACGAGCCGGCCGAGCTGCTGCCCACCGCGCACGGCCTGCTCGACGAGATGGCGAAGGGCTCGGCGCTGGCGCTGCGGCTGACCAAGCTGGCGGTGGACGCCCCGCCGGCCGCCCACCCGCACCTGGACCTGGTCAGTCAGGCGGTGCTCTTCGAGGACGAGGAGAAGCGCCGGCGGATGACCGAGTTCCTGGAGCGCGGCCGGTCCCGCCGCGCGACCCCAGCGGCCGGGGGCGCGGCGTCCGCTGGCGGGCCCCCGGACGGGGGGCCGTCGCCGGGCGGCGGTGCCGGCGGGGGCGGTTCGGTCCCCTCCTGACAGCTCGGGCGGGCCGGCGGGGTGCCGGCCCGCCCGAGGACGGTCTCCGCCGCTCCTGGCGGCTCTCGTGTGGTCAGTCGGCGGCGAGGGGCACCCCGGCGTCGGCCAGCGCCCGGATCACCTGGGCCGACTCCGCGTAGCCGATCACCAGGACCGCCTCGGCACCGAACTCCTTGACCTCGCGGGCCCCGGCGGCGAAGTCGATCGGGCTGTCCGGCCCGGCCGGCGGCTGGTACGTCAGCAGCTTCACCCGGTCGTCGCCGATGCCGGCCCGCTCCAGCTCGGCCCGGACGTAGCCCTGCAGGCCCTCGCCGTACGAGTCCTTGCGGGCCAGCAGCACGATCCTGGTCGGGCCGTCGCGCAGGATCACGTCGGCCAGCGCCCGCCCCTGGAGGCTGTCCGGCGGCGCGGTACGGAAGTAGAGGCCCTGATCGTCGACCTTGCTCAGCGAGGCGTCGGTGTTGGACGGGGAGAACAGGATCCGGCCGGCCTTGACCACGTCCGGCAGCACCTCGCGGGAGATGCCCGACGCACCGGCTCCGATGATCACGTGTACGCCCTCGCGGATGTGCGAGGCCACGGTGGTCTTGGCGACGGAGGGGTTGGTGCCGTCGTCCCCCTCGATCCACCGCACCGGCTCACCGAGCACCCCGCCGGCCTCGTTGATCTCCTTGATCGCCAGGTCCACGGCGGCGGCCATCGGCGGGTACGCGATGGCCAGGTCGCCGGTGCGCGGCAGCAACCCGCCGAAGACGAGCGGGGCGCCGCTGCCCCGGGCGGTGGCCGAGGTCTGCCGCTTCGCCTTCGGCGGCGCCTTGGTGCTCGCCGCCGACTCGTCACCCGCACCGACGAACTCCGTCTTGCCGTCGTCGATCTTCTGGTGGTCGAAGTGCAGGGTCGCGTAGCTGGCGGTGGCGGGCTCACCGGCGTCGGTGAAGCCGGACCGGTTCAGGGAGACCCCCCGGTACTCGACGTCCTCCCCGGCGCGCGCCAGTTCCAGGCACTCGGCGACGTCGTCGCAGCGCTGGCCGCCGTTGGTGACGCCGACGATCTGCCGGGCGACGGCTCTCGGCTGGGTGGTGCCGGCGAGCTGGGCGGCCAGCGCGCTGATCACCACCGCGTCGTACGACTCGGCGGCGTAGAGGTAGTCGGAGATCTTCGGGTCGATCGACCGGAGACGGTTCGTGAACCTGTCCGGAAGCGGGGTGAGCGGTGTGGTGCCCTTCATCCCGTCGACCAGCGTCGAGCGCTCCTTCAACTCCGCGGGGAAGGAGTTCTGCATGTTGCCGTCGGTGCCGTAGAGGCGCACCTGTTGGGTGGTTGCCTCCTCGGGCTCGTCCGTCCCGCAGGCGCTGGTGGCGAGCAGGAGCGCCGCGGCGACCGCCAGTGCGGCGGCGCGCGGGACGCGTGGTGGGAGCATGGTCGTCCTTCCTCCGGCGAAGGTCCGCTGCGCACACTAGCGTGCCTGCGGTGCAGGCGGGAGCGTGGAGGCGGGTCGATCGGACACGCCGGCAACCCGGTTACTCAGCGTGTTTTACTGTGGGTCATCTTGTGATCACTTGACGAGTCGTCCTACTGTGCGGCGCGTGACGGACCTATCACAACAGATGTTGGACGACGCGACCGCCATCCTCGACTCGGCCCTCGACGGGGACGGCGCCGCCGTTGCCAAGGCGATCGACACGGTCGTCGACCGGTCCGGACTCGCCGGCGCGTACGGGGTGGCCTGGTGCCTGGCCGCCACCATGGTGGGCGACGAACTGCCCGCCGGGGGGTGCGCGCTCGAATTCCCCGGCATCGACCAGGCCGGGTACGACACCCGCTGGGTCGCCCGCTTCGTCAGCGCGTACGCCAACCAGGACCTGGACACCGGGGAGGCGCTGTTCGGCGCGGCGGTGGCCGACGGCCAGTTGCCGGACTGCCTGCTCACCCTGGCCGGCTCGACGGTGGCCACCCTGCGCACCCGCACCTGATGACCACCGCCGTCCCGGGGCGACCACCGTCGTCGCGGGGCGGTCAGAAGGCGTGGTGGGCGGTGAGCGACTCGTACTCGTACCGCTGGGTCTCGAAGCGGACCCGGAAGTTGACGCCGTCCTTGACGTTGGTGGCGACCACGATCCACCCGCTCTTGGCGGGCAGGTAGGTCCAGTAGTTGCACTTGCTGGTCCGGTCCACGAAGATCACGCACGCGTCGACCGGGAACGGGCTCGCGTTGCGCACGTTGACGTCGCGGCACCGGCTGGTGGTGCGGTAGGGGCCGGCGTCACCGCCCCACCCGGCCCGCTCGAAGTACGACCGGACGGCCCCGCCGTAGCAGGTGGCGGTGGTGCTGAAGCCGTTGCCGGCGACGGCGGCCCCGGTGGCCGGCCCCTCGACGGCACCGACCGCGCCCGGTGCCACCACCGGGGTCCCGCTCGGTGCGGCCCCGGCCGGGGCGCCGACGGCGGTTGCCGTCACCGCGACTGCCCCGGCCAGCACCCGGGCGACCCTGACTGACATGCGTACCTCCGTGGCAGACCGTCCGTATTGGACGGATGACATAACGCGATGATGGTACGCGTCGATGTGTTGACTGTCGCCCCCCTGCTCGGCCCGGCCGGTGTGATAGCTCTGGTGCATGTCGGAGGCCATCCTGAGCAAGGTGCGCAAGCTGCTCGCCAAGGCCGAGGACCCGGCCTGCACCCCGGCCGAGTCCGCCGCGTTCACCGCCAAGGCGACCGAGTTGATCGCCCGGTACGGCGTCGACCAGGCTCTGCTCGCCGCCCGTGACCCGGCGGTGGACCCGGTGGGCGACCGGGTGGTCGACGTGCCCGCCCCGTACGCCCGGGACAAGGCCGGGCTGCTCGCCGCAGTCGCCGAGCCGATGCGCTGTCGCAGTGTGCGCCGCCAGCAGGGCAGCGGCTTCGCGATGCACCTGTTCGGCTTCGCCAGCGACCTGGAACGGGTCGACCTGCTCTTCACGTCACTGCTGGTGCAGGCCGCGCACGGGCTCGCGGCGGCGGCCGTACCGCCCGGCGAGCACCCGGCCGCGTTCCGCCGCTCCTGGCTGGCCGGGTTCGCGCAGGTGGTGACCGAGCGGCTGCGGACGGCCGAGGCGGACGCCGCCGCGCACGGCGGGGCGGCCAGCAGCGGGCCCTCGTACGCCCTGGTGCTGGCCGACCGGTCGGACCGGGTGCGGCGTCGGCTCGCCGAGGTCTACCCCCGGCTGCGGACCGCCCCCCGGCGTCGGCTGGCCGGGCGCGGGTTCGGCTCCGGCGCCGAGGCGGGGCGGCGGGCCGACCTCGGTGGTCGCCGGATGCCCGGGCACCAGGAACCCCGCCGACTGCCGCCGTCGGGCTAGACCGGTGCGGTGGGCCCGCCGGTGAGGGAGGACCGGTACCGGGTCAGCAACTCCTGCCAGCCGGCGGTCAGCGCCTCCCGGTACCCCTCGGCCGCCGTGCCGTGCCGGTCGAAGTGCCGGTGCTCGACCTCCACCCGGGTGCCCCCGGAGTCGTCGTCGGGCAGGAAGAGGACCTCCACCTCGCTGGCGAGCGCCGGATCGGGCACCGGCACCCGGTCGGGGCCGATCTGCCAGGTGAAGACGAACCGCCGGGGCGGGTCCCAGGTGAGCACCCGGCCCCAGTCGGACCGGAACCCGTACGGGCCGATCTCGTAGAGCATCCCGCCGGCGCGCGGCTCGACGCCCAGTTCGACCAGGGCGACCGGCCCGGACCAGGTGTACTCCCGCACCCACCAGTCCGCCAGCTCGCCGGTGAAGACGGCGAACGCCCGCTCCGGCGACGCCGCCACGAGGAGCATGCTGTGCAGCGAGTACCGCGCCGTCTCCTGCCGGATGTCCGTGCTCCCCTGCCCCATACGCCCGGACCATACCCGCTGGTAGGCCCCCTCGCACCCGCCCCTTCCTGCACGATCGTGCACTTCGGGCCCCTCGGACGCGCCTCATGCGGCTTATGTCCGGGCGGCAACTGCAAGATCGCGGGGGCGAGGGGTGGGGTGGGGACGGCGGGCGGGGGGGGTACGCAAAGATCCCCACCGGCGTTTCCGCTGGTGGGGATCTTGGTAGCCCGGCGAAAGGCTAGGTGGCCAGGGGCGGGGTCGAACCGCCGACCTTCCGATTTTCAGTCGGACGCTCGTACCAACTGAGCTACCTGGCCGGGTCTCGGCTCATCGTACCCGGTGGACGGGGTCGCCGCCCGAGGGGCACATGGGCCGATACGCAGAACGCCGCGCGATGTGCACGCGGCGTCAGCGTTTGCGGTCCTGACGGGACTTGAACCCGCGACCTCCGCCTTGACAGGGCGGCGAGCACTCCAACTGCTCCACAGGACCTTGCGTGTTGCCTCCGGCCGAAGCCGGACCGTGCCCCCAACGGGATTCGAACCCGTGCTACCGCCTTGAAAGGGCGGCGTCCTGGGCCGCTAGACGATGAGGGCGGCCCCGCCATCATTGCACACTCGCAACTTCTAGCGGACTTGCTCCCATCCGGCCCCGCCGGAGGCTTGCAAAGCATACGTGATGGCCGACCGGTCGACCAAACCGGTATGGCGCAGGGGGTCCCGGCCCATGAAACCGCAGGTCAACGCAGTTTGACGATGCCGTACCGGCGTTTGAGGTCCTTGATCACGTGCCGGCAGGCACTCATCGTGGCGCGACGGTCACCACCCCCGTCGTGCAGCAGCACCACCGCGCCGGGGCGGGCGGCGGTGGTCACCCGCTTGGTGATGGTGGGGCCGGTGGGCTTCGCCCAGTCCTGCGGGTCGACGGTCCAGTGCAGCGAGCGCATCCCCAGCTCCTTGGCGACCGCCACCACCTCGGCGGTCCACCGGCCGCCCGGCTGGCGGTAGAACGGGATCCTGGCGTCCGGCACGGCGTCCCGGATCGCCGCGCTGGTCCGCCTCAGGTCGGCCCGGATCGCGGCCTTGGGCCGCCGGCCCAGCTCGATGTCGTGGTTCCAGCTGTGGTTGCAGAGCTGGTGTCCCTCCCGGGCGATCCGGGCGACCAGCTCCGGGTAACGGCGGGCCCGGCTGCCGATCACGCAGAAGGTCGCCTTCACCCGGGCCGCCCGGAGCTGGTCGAGCACCTGGGGGGTGTAGACCGGGTCGGGCCCGTCGTCGAAGGTCAGCGCCACCCCGCGTACCCCGGTGGTCTTGCGCAGCCCGGCGGGGAGCCCGGTGGGGCGGGGGCGCACCGGCGGGGGCGGGCCGGTGCGCTTCGGGCTCGGCGTGGCGACCGGTGTCGGGGTGGGCGACGGGGCGGTGGACCAGGCGGGGGCGGCGGTGCCGGAGCCGGGTCGGCTACCGGCCCGACCACAGCCGGTGACCAGCAGCAGCAGACCGAGGACGAGCGCGAGGGGGGCGCGAAAGGGCATTCTCGCTCCGGGTGAGGGGGTACACGGACTCCCCGACGCTAGTGGAGGCCCCCTGATCGCGGCAGGGCCGGTTACGCCGACTGTTCCAGGGCGTCACGGACGGCGACGGCGAGCGAGACCGCCTCGGCCAGGTCGACGGGGCGGACCACCCCGGCCGGCAGCGTGTCGGCCCGCCAGCCCGGCCCGGCGGCGAGCACCAGCAGCGGCCGGCGGGGGACGGCGAGCAGGGTGGTGAGCTGGTGCGGGTCGGCGGTGGCCCGGGTGTGCGACCAGATCACCACCCCCGCCGGGCCGGTCCGGTCCACGGCTTCGACCAGCGCGGCCGGGGGCACCCGGGCACCGAGCATCCGGTACGCGGTGCCGGCCTCGGTGAGCGCGGCGGCCAGCGCCTCCAGCGGCAGGCTGTGCTGCTCCTCGTCGGCGCAGGAGAGCAGGATCCGGGCCGGGCCGGTGGTCGTGCCGGACCGGGTCACCATGGCGAACGCCTCCGACACGCACCGGGAGAAGAGGTGCTCCACCTCGATCAGCCGGGAGGTGGCCGCGTGCCGTTCGCCGATCCCGACGAGCACCGGCCGGAGCAGCCGGTCCCAGGTGGCGATCACCCCGTCGGCGGCCAGCGAACGGGCGATGGTGGTGGCGATCGACACCGCGTCGAGGCGCATGGCGGCGCGGGCCAGCCCGCGCGCGGCCGGCCCGGCCCGGCCGACCGGGATGGTGGCCCCGCCACCGTCCCGCCCGGTGCCGTCGGTTCTGGTGCCACCGGCCCCGGTGCCGGTGCCAGGGCCGGGGCCGTCGATCCGGGTGCCGGTGGCCAGCCGAGGCGGGCCCGGGTCGGGGGTCGGGGCCAGGTCGGGGGCCTGGCGGGCCCAGCGGGCCGCCTCGGCCGGGCTGATCCCCTCGGCGGTGAGCCGCCGCATGATCTCCAGGCGGGCCAGGTCGGCGGGGGTGTAGCGCCGGTGGTGTCCGGGGGTGTGCTGGCTCGGCCCGAGGCCGTACCGCTGGTGCCAGGTACGCAGCGTGGTGACGGCCACCCCCAGTCGGCGGGCGACCGCCCCCGCGCTCAGCGCCTCATCGACCACCCGACGGCTCCGCACCGTCGTCCGTCGCGCCCGCCGACCGCGCCGGACCGTGGTCGGCCGTCGGACCGTGGTCGGCCGTCGGCCGGAGCAGCGGGTCGAGCACGCCGCCCAGCCAGGGCGCGTACGGCTGCGGGTCGGCCGCCAGGTCGGCCGCCACGGCGGCCGGGTCCGCCCAGCGCAGCTCGGCCACCTCGGCCGGGTCGGGGCGTACCGGTGCGTCGGCCGGCAGTTCCCCGCGCAGGACGTGGTCGTACTCGTACTCGACCCGGCCGGTGACCGGGTCCTCGGCGTAGTAGACGTAGACCCCGACCTCGGTCAGTTCGACCGGACCGACGCCCAGTTCCTCGCCGAGCCGGCGGTTGGCGGCCGTCGCCGGTGCCTCGCCCGGCTCCGGGTGGCCGCAGCAGGAGTTCGCCCAGCGCAGCGGGAACCGGGTCTTCACCTCGGCCCGCCGTTGCAGCAGCACCCGGCCGGCGGCGTCGGTCAGCAGCACCGAGAACGCCCGGTGCAACTGGCCGGGAGGCTGGTGGGCGGCCGACACGGTCGTCTTGCCGAGCGCCCGGCCGGTGTGGTCGACCAACTCCACAAGATGTCCCTCCCGGGACGTCATGCGGTACCTCCTGTGACGCGGGCGGCGGCGAGCTTGCCGGAGATGAGCACCATCGGTACGCCGACCCCCGGTTGGGTACCCGAGCCTACGAAAACCACGTTGGACAGTGTGCGGTGCAGGTTCGACGGGCGGAACGGCCCGGTCTGGAAAAGGCTGTGCGCTGCGGCGAACGGGGTGCCGGCGGCCATCCCCTGCTCGGCCCACTCGGCCGGGGTGACCGCTCGCAGCACCTCGACGCCGTCGCCGAAGCCGACGTACCCGCGTTCCTCCAGGGTCCCGATGAGCTGGTCGGAGTAGCGGCGGGTGAGGTCGCCGCGCCACTCGAAGGGGGCCCGGTCCAGGTTCGGCACCGGGGCCAGCACGTAGTAGGTGTGCCGGCCGGCGGGGGCGACCGAGGGGTCGGTCCGGCTCGGGTTGGTGACCAGCAACGACGGGTCGGTCATCAGTTCGCCGCGTCGGATCACCTGGTCGAAGGTGCCCTTCCAGGCGCGACCGAAGTGGATGTTGTGGTGGGCGATCCGGCGGTACTCCTGTCGGGAGCCGACGTGCAGCACCACGCAGGAGGGGGAGTGGTCGAGCCGGCGGGGCCGCGACGGCGGCAGCAGGTCGCGGTAGGCCACCGGCAGGTCCGGGTTGAGCACCACCACGTCGGCCGGGACCAGTTCGCCGTCGGCGGTGACCACCCCGGTCGCCCGGCCGTGCGCGGTCTGCACCCGGGTCACCGTGGTGCCGTAGCGCACCTGCACGCCGTGCTTCTCGGCGGCGCCGGCCATCGCCTTGGAGACCGCGTGGATGCCGCCGCGCGGGAAGTACACCCCGGCCACCGAGTCCAGGTACGCGATGACCGCGTAGATGGCCAGCGCGTCGTGCGGGGCGAGGCCGGCGTACATCGCCTGGAAGGAGAAGATCCGTTGGGTACGCGGGTCGCGGAAGAACTGGCCGATCTTGGTCTGGAGTCGCCGGAACGCCCCGTTGGCGAGCAGTTTCAGCAGGTTGCCGGTGAGCAGGTCGGTCGGGGCGTCGAGGTTGCGCTCGATGAAGTCGGCCCGTTCCAGCCGCCACAGCTCCCGGGCGTAGTCGACGAAGCGCAGGTACCCGTCGGCCTCCCGGGGGCCGCAGACCTTCGAGATCTCGGCGGCCATCCGGGTGGTGTCGGTGATCACGTCCAGCGTGGAGCCGTCCGGGTAGTACGCCCGGTAGGCCGGGTCCAGGGGCGTGAGGTCGAGCCAGTCGGCCAACTCCTCGCCGACCGCGCCGAGCGCCTCGGCGATCAGGTCGGGCATGGTGAGCACGGTCGGGCCGGTGTCGAACTCGTACCCGTCGACGCCGAGCCGCCCGGCCCGGCCGCCCGGCACCGGCTCCCGCTCCAGCACGGTCACCTGCCGGCCGCTGCCGGCCAGGTGCAGGGCGGCGGCCAGCCCACCCAGACCGGCGCCGACGACCACCACCCGGTCCGTCCGTCCGCTCACCGTCCGCACGCCGACCACCTCCTCGGAAGACTGCTCATCATGCCTGCCGCCGGGTGGCGGCCGTGGCGAGGCCGATCAGCGCGAACCGCGCGGTCCGGTCGATCGACGTCGTCTCCAGCGCGGCCAGCGCCTCGGCCACCCGGGCGGTGATCATCTGCTCGATCCGGTCGACCGCCCCGGTGGCGGCGACCAGGTCGGCCAGCCCGGCGATCTCCCGGTCGTCGGCCCCGGCCCCGGCACCCGGGCCGACGGCCCGCTCCAGCGCCCGGCGCTGCGCCGGGGTGGCGAGCTGCCGGGCCAGCATCAGCAGCGCGGTGGGCTTGCCGGTGCGCAGGTCGTCGCCGGCCGGCTTGCCGGTGGCCGCCGGATCGCCGTAGACGCCGAGCAGGTCGTCCCGGAGCTGGAACGCCTCGCCCACCGCCAGGCCGTAGCGGGTGTACGCGGTGACCAGCGGATCGTCGGCGGGGACGCCGGCCAGACGGGCCCCGAACAGCAGGGGACGCTGGACGGTGTAGCTGGCGGTCTTGTAGCGGGCCACCCGTAGCGCCCGGTCCACCGACCAGTTGCCCGCGTCGCTCTCGCCGAGGACGTCGAGGTACTGCCCGGCGACGGTCTCCACCCGCATCTGGTCGTAGCAGCGACGCACGTCGAGGAGCCGGGCCGGGGCGACGGTGGCGTACGACATGAGCCGGTCGGCCCAGACCATGCAGAGGTCGCCGACGAGCACCGCGACCGCCTCGCCGAACCGGCCGGAGTCGCCCCGGTGCCCGGCGGCGGCGTGCTGCGCGGCCAGCGCCACGTGGGCGGTGGGCCGCCCGCGCCGGGTCGCCGAGGCGTCCATCACGTCGTCGTGGACCAGGGCGAAGGTGTGCAGCAGCTCCAGCGCGGCCAGCGCCGGCAGGACGGGGGACAGCGGCTCGTCGCCGCCGGCCGCGCCGCGCCACCCCCAGTACGCGAAGGTCGGCCGGACCCGCTTGCCGCCGGCGAGGACGCAGTCCCGCGCGGTGGCGGCGAAGCCGCCCATGGCCGCGTCGATCCGGGTCAGTGCGTCGACTTCCGTGCTGAGGAACTCGGCCAGCGTCTCGTCCACCGCCGTGACCAGGTCCCGGGTGTACGCGGCCAGGACCGCGCGGACCGGATCGTCGCCCTCGGCCGGCCCGGCCGGCGCCAGGCGGAGCGCGTTACCCGCAACTGCGTCGTTGGCCATGCGGGCGAGCGTACCCTAGGGTTACGAGTTGCGTCGATTGGTGCGTCGAATCTGAGGAGGGCCGGTGGACACTGACCTCACCGCTGCCTATGACCGCTGCCGTGAGCTGCACCGACGTCACGGCCGTACCTACTATCTCGCCACCAGACTGCTGCCCGCATGGAAACGGCGGCATGTGCACGCCTTGTACGGTTTCACCCGGTATGCCGACGAGATCGTCGACCGCACCGAGGACCTGCCCCCGACCGAGCGGGCCGCCCGCCTCGACGACTGGGCCGGCCGTTTCCTCGCCGGCCTGCACGGCCAGCCGGTCCACGACCCGCTGCTCCCCGCCGTGCTGCACACCATCGCCGTCTTCGACCTCGACCGGGACGACTTCGCGTCGTTTCTCAAGAGCATGGCGATGGACCTGACCGTCACCTCGTACCGCACCTACGACGCCCTGCTCGACTACATGGAGGGCTCGGCCGCGGTGATCGGCACGATGATGCTGCCGATCCTCGGCAGCGCCGACCCGGCGGCGGCCCGGGAGTCCGCCCGCCACCTCGGCTTCGCCTTCCAGCTCACCAACTTCATCCGGGACGTCGCCGAGGACCTGGACCGGGGCCGGACGTACCTGCCCGACGAGGACCTCGCCGCCTTCGGGGTCACCCGGGCGGACCTGCTCGCCGCCCGCCGCCGGGGCCGGACCAGCGAACCGATCCGGGACCTGGTCCGGTACGAGGTGACCCGGGCCCAGGCGCACTACGTGGCCGCCGCCCCCGGCATCACCCTGCTCGACCCCGCGTCGCAGTCCTGCATGCGGACCGCGTACGCCCTCTACGGCGGGATCCTCGACGAGGTCGCCGCCCAGGGGTACGACGTCTTCGTCCGCCGGGCGACCGTGCCGCGGCGTCGTCGGATGGCGGTGGCCGCACGGGCCCTGCTCACCCCGACCGGTACCCCGGTGGTGGTCCCCGGCCCACCACCCGCCGGCGACCTGCCGCCGGTCCACGGCGTCGACAGCCGCGCGGCGTACCGGGCGGCGCTCGGCTGATCCCGTGCGGACCGCGATCGTGCTGTTCACCCGCGACCTGCGGGTGCACGACCACCCGGCGCTCGCCACCACCTGCGCGGCGTTCGACCGGGTGGTCCCGCTGCACGTGCTCGACCCGGCGCTGGCCGACCGGTCGCCGAACCGGACCCGCTTCCTCCACGAGTGTCTCGCCGACCTGCGGGGCAGCCTGCGGGAACGCGGCGGTGACCTGGTGCTCCGGCACGGCGACCCGGTGGCCGAGACGATCCGGCTGGCCGGGCAGGTGGGCGCCGAGGCGGTGGCGCTCTCCGCCGACGTCAGCCGGTACGCCCGGCGGCGGGAGCGGCGGCTGCGCGCCGAGTGCGAACGGCACCGGCTGCACCTGCGCGCCTTTCCCGGGCTGACCGTGGTCGAGCCGGGCGCGCTGCGCCCCGGCGGCGGGGACCACTACCGGGTGTTCAGCCCGTACTTCCGGGCCTGGCAGGCCGCCGACCGGCGGACCGCGCTGGCCGCCCCGGAGCGGGTCGAGCTGCCCGCCGGGGTGCCGGTGGGCCGGCTGCCGGCCCGCCCCGCCGGCGAGTCGCCCGACGCCGTCGCCGGGGGCGAGAGCGTCGGCCGGGAGCGGCTGCGTGGCTGGCTGCCCGTCCTCGACCGGTACCCCGACCTGCACGACGACCTGGCCGGCGACGGCACCTCGCGGCTCAGCCCGTACCTGCGGTTCGGCTGTCTCTCCCCGCTGGAGGTGGCCGACCGGGCCGGCGACCGGGCGCACCCGTTCGTCCGGCAGCTCTGCTGGCGGGACTTCTACTACCAGGTCACCGCCGCCTTCCCGCAGCTCGCCCGGACCGCGTACCGCGCCGGGGTCACCGAGGACTGGCGGTACGACACCGAGGCGCTGGACGCCTGGACCGAGGGGCGGACCGGGGTGCCGATCGTGGACGCCGGCATGCGGCAACTGCGCGCCGAGGGCTGGATGCACAACCGGGCCCGGCTGATCACCGCCGGCCACCTGACCAAGCAGCTCCGGCTGGACTGGCGGGCCGGGCTGGCCGTCTTCGGCCGCTGGCTGCTCGACGGGGACGTGGCGAACAACGCCGGCAACTGGCAGTGGGTGGCCGGCACCGGCCACGACACCCGGCCGTACCGGGGCTTCAACCCGATCCGCCAGGCCGAGCGGTACGACCCCGACGGCCGGTACGTGCGCCGCTGGGTGCCGGAACTGGCGGCGGTCGGGGGGCCGGCCGTGCACCGGCCGTGGCGACTGCCCGACCCGCTGCGCCGTACCCTCGACTACCCGCCGCCGTTGCCGCCGGCCGGCCCCACCCCGCCCTGGCTCCGCTGAGTCGGTCCCATCGCCGCCGGAGCGCGGCCCGCCCGGCCGCCCGGTCGCCGGGGGGACGTGAGCTGTCCGGTCGCCGGCGGGCTGAGCTGTCCGGTCGAACCAGGAATTCGGTCCAGCGGTGGCCGGGCGTCGGGCGATCGGCGATGCTGTCGGGGTGGCGGAGCCGGAGCTTGTCGACGTGGTCGTGGTCGGGTTGGGTGTGGGCGGCGAGGAGGTCGCCGGCAAGCTCGCCGAGGCCGGGCTGAGCGTGGTCGGGATCGAGCGTGACCTGGTCGGCGGGGAGTGCCCCTACTGGGGGTGCATCCCCAGCAAGATGATGATCCGGGCGGCGAACGCCCTCGCCGAGGCCCGCCGCGTCGACGGGTTGGCCGGGACGGCACAGGTCCGGCCGGACTGGGCGCCGGTGGCGCGGCGGATCCGCGAGGAGGCGACCGACACCTGGGACGACCGCGCCGCGGTGGACCGTTTCGTGGGCCGGGGCGGGCGGTTCGTGCGGGGCAGTGGCCGGCTCGACGGGCCCGGTCGGGTCCGCGTCGGCGAGCAGGTGTTCCAGGCCCGGCACGGGATCGTGCTCGGCACCGGTACCCGGCCGTCGATCCCGCCGCTCGACGGCCTCGCCGACACCCCGTACTGGACGAACCGCCAGGCCATCGAGGTCGAGGAGTTGCCGGCCAGCCTGCTCGTGCTGGGCGCAGGGGCGATCGGGCTGGAGCTGGCGCAGGTCTTCGCCCGGTTCGGGGTCGCGGTCACCGTGCTGGAGGCGTCGGACCGGGTCCTCGCCGTCGAGGAACCGGAGGCCTCCGAGGTGGCCGCCGCCGCGCTGCGCGCCGACGGCGTGGAGATCCGGACCGGGGTACGCGCCGAGCGGGTCGACCACGACGGCGGGCGGTTCACCGTCCGGGCCCCCGGCGGGGCGGAGTTCACCGGTGACCGGCTCCTGGTGGTGACCGGCCGCCGGGCGCACCTGGACGAGTTGGGCCTGGACACGGTCGGCGTGGCCGCCGACCAGCGGTACCTGCCGGTGGACGACCGGCTGCGCGCCGCCGCCGGGATCTGGGCGGTCGGCGACCTGACCGGTGAGGGCGCCTTCACGCACGTCGCCATGTACCAGGCGGCGATCGTCGTCGCCGACCTGCTCGACCACGTCCGGCACACCGAGGCGGGGCCGGACGCCAGCGGTACCGCCAGCGCGGTGGGGGGCGCGGTGGGCGCCCTCGGCGCGGCGTCCGGCGGCACCGGCCCGGCCGGAGTCTCCGGCGGTGTGCCCCGGGCCGACTACCGGGCGCTGCCCCGGGTCACCTTCACCGACCCGGAGGTCGGCGCGGTCGGCCTCACCGAGCGGCAGGCCCGCGACCGCGGCCTCAACGTGCAGGTCGGGGTCAGCCCGCTCGAATCGTCGACCCGGGGCTGGATCCACCGGGGCGACGGGCTGATCAAGCTGGTCGCCGACGCCGACCGGGGGGTGCTGGTCGGGGCCACCTCGGTCGGCCCGGCCGGCGGCGAGGTGCTCTCCGGGCTGGCGGTGGCGGTGCACGCGGCGGTGCCGATCAGCCAGCTCCGGCACATGATCTACGCGTACCCCACCTTCCACCGGGCCGTCGAGGAGGCCCTGCGCGCCCTGCGGTGACCGCCCGACGGCAGCATCGAGTGGCAGAGGGACAGACATGATCGATACCGGGCTCGCCGGCCGGCACGCGGTGGTCACCGGGGCGAACAGTCCGCTTGGCATCGGCGCCGCCACCGCGCGTGCCCTGGCGGCGCAGGGTGCGACGGTGACCCTGGTCTGCGCCCCCGGCCGCCCCGGTCGGCCGGACCTCACCCGGTCACCCGGCGCCGACCTGTACGCCGACGTGACCGGCGTCGACGGCACGGCGGTGCTCGACGACCTGCGCGCCACCGGGGCGACGGTCGCCCTGGTCACCGCCGACCTGGCCGACCCGTCCGCGTACCGGACGGTCCTGGACCGGGCCGAGGCGGCGGCCGGTCCGGTGCAGATCCTGGTCAACAACGCCGCGTACGCCCGCCCGGACACCCTGCTGGCCGGTGGCGCCCGCGCGCTGGACCGGGCCGCCCCGCTCCTCGACGCGGCCGGGCTGGACGCCCACCTGGCGGTGAACACCCGCGCACCGGCGCTGCTGATGGCCGACTTCCACCGCCGGTACGTGGACCGCGGTGCCACCTGGGGCCGGGTGGTCAACATCTCCACCGACGCCGCCCCCGAGTTCCCCGGCGAGGTGTCGTACGGGGCCAGCAAGCACGCCCTGGAGAGCCTCAGCCGGACGGCCGCCCGGGAGTTCGGGCCGGCCGGTGTCACGGTCAACGTCGTCGCGCCGGGGCCGGTGCAGACCGGCTGGCTGGACGCCGACGCGGTGGGGCAGGTGGCGGCGCTCAGCCCGCTCGGGCGGGTGGGCGAGCCGGCCGACATCGCCGACGTCGTCGTCTTCCTCTGCTCCGAGCAGGCCCGCTGGGTCTCCGGGCAGGTCGTCCAGGTCGGCGGCGGCAAGCGCACCTGGTGACCGACCGGCCGGTCACCGGTGGGCTTTCGGCCTCCGGCGAGCGCGGCACGTGGTCCGAAACGGCGACCCGGCCATTTTGGTGGCCGGTGACCGGTTTGCCGCCGCCGCTGCCGGGAAGTCGTCCCTCGTGCGAGCACTGTTGACGAGAATCGAACAGGCCAGAGGGCTGGACCGGGTGGGCGACCGGATGCAGCACGCCGTCCAGGCCACCCTGCGCCCGCAGCGGGTCCGGGACTTCCTGCACGGCGTCTGGCTGGGCCATCCCCTGCATCCGGCGCTGGTCCAGGTTCCGGTGGGCGCCTGGCTCAGCGCCGCCGCCGTCGACCTGTTGCCGGGGCAGCGCCGGTCCGCCACCGCGCTGGTCGCCCTCGGCACCGCCGGGGCCGTACCGGCGGCCGTGGCCGGCTTGAACGACTGGGCCGCCCTCGCCCCGGACCAGCGCCGGGTCGGCCTGGTCCACGCCACCGCCAACCTGGTCGGGCTGGCGCTGTACGGCGGGTCGCTGGTCGCCCGGCTGAACGGCCGGCACAACCTCGGCCGGGCCCTGAGCTACCTCGGCCTGAGCGCCGCCAGCGCCGGGGCGTACCTCGGTGGCCACCTGGCGTACAAGCAGGGTGCCCAGGTCAACCAGAGCATCTCCGAACTGCACCGGATCAGCGACGGCTGGCATCCGCTGGCGGACCTGGCCGCGCTGCCGCAGCGGAAGCTGATCACCCGGTCGATCGACGACGTCTCGGTGATCCTCTACCGGCACGGCGACGAGGTCACCGTGATGCTGGAGCGCTGCCCGCACCAGAGCGGCCCGCTCGGCGAGGGCGAGGTGCAGCAGATCGACGGGCACGCCTGTGTGGTCTGCCCCTGGCACGGCAGCGCGTTCCGCCTCAACGGCGGCGAGGTGGTGCACGGCCCGTCCGGCAACGACCAGCAGGTCCTGCCGACGCGGGTGGTCGACGGCATCCTCCAGACCCGCCTGCCCTGACCGGCCCCGCCTGCCCTGGTCGACTCCGGCGCGGTCAGGGGCGAGGTGCCTCGGTGGCTCCATCACCATGCGCCGGGCACCCCGGCGGCTTCGGCGACCGCCACCAGGTAGGGGTCCGGGAATGCCGACCCGGCGAGCACGTGGGCCAGCATCGTTCGTCCGGCTGGACGTACCCGCACCTCCGGCGCTGCGATCCGGTCGACGTCCCGCAGCATCCGCGACGCGCCGGGGGCGTCGCCGGCCGCCAGGTACGCCCCGGCGACGTCGAGCAGGTACGCGGCCCGGTGTTCGATCGACAGCGTCCGCCATACCGAGCGGGCGGCCAGCGCTTCGTGCAGGTCGACGGCGCCCCGATGATCGCCGAGGGCGGCGGTGGTGGTGACCCGCGCCGCGTCGACCGCGGCCCGCTCCGGCCCGTCGGGCTCGGTCAGTCTCGTGGCGTCGTCGAGGAGGTCCCGCGCGGTCTGCGGGTCGCTGTGTTCGGCGGCGGCGAGGGCGGCCTGGACGAGCAGCGCCGCGCAGGCTGAGCGTTCGTCCGGCGTACCCGGATCGTCGGTGAGCGGGGTGACCCGGTGCGCGGCGACGACCGTCGTCTCGAACGCGGAGCGTGGCCGGCCGGCGGCCCGCAGCGCCTGACCGAAGGGCAGGGCCGCGACCGCTTCCAGCAGCGGATCGTCAGCAGCCGTGGCAACGGCCAGTCCTCGATCCGCCGCCAGCCACGCCAACTCCGTCGCGGCCAGTTTCACCGCGATGCGTGCGGTGAGCCGGTACACCCGGACCCGCAGGTCGGCGGGCATCTCACGGGTGTGACTTCCGTCGAGCAGGTCGGGCAGCAGCCGCACCAGCGAGGGATACTCAGCGTGCTGGTAGACCGCCTCGGCGTGGTCGAGTCGGGCCTGATACCGGCATGGTTCGACCTGTGCGACTGCCGACGGCAGCAGTCCAGGATGGCGGGTGAGCGCGGCCCGGAGTGTGCCGATCTCGGCGGCCCGCTCGTCGGCCGGCCGATCGGGTGGGGCTGCGGCAGCGTCGCCCAGCAGATGGTCGGGGTTGACGTTGAGGGCGTCGGCGACCTCCTGCAGGACGGACCACTTGTCGAGGCGGCGTACGCCACGTTCGATCTTGTCGACCCAGGACTTGGACTTGCCGAGCCGGTCGGCGAACATCTGCTGGGACATGTTGCGCCGTGCCCGCCAGTACGCCACCCGCCGGCCGACCGGCAGGTCGTCGCCCACCTCTGTCACCGCTGCCGTCGCGGGCGGTCGGGTACGGCCCGGGTGGTGTCGTCCAGTGGGGTCCGTTCGGCGTCGGCCTGGGCGAGGATCCGTTGTTTCGCGGCCTCGTGTTCGGCGGCCTGGATCTCCGCGCCGGTGGGCCGGTCGGGGTCGGTGCGGGTACGTCTGGTCATCGCCGGTTCCTTTGCGGATGCGGTGGTGGACGGTGCTGGTCTGTTCGGGGTGGAGAGGTGTCGGATGCCGGCGTGCCGGACGAAGAGTTCTCGTCGGGCGACCGCGTCGCCGTGGTCGTTGACCTGGTAGCCGTCGAGCCATAGCCACCCGTGGTAGGTGGGCTGGTCGAGGACCCGGATCAGCCGGAACATGATCGGGGTGCCGAACTGGACGCTGGCGGCGCGGGTGAGGTGGAGCAGGTCCCCGGCCCGGAGCCCGGCTACTGCTGGCGGTAGCGACGCCATGCCGTGATCCGGGTGCGCGCGACCCTGACGTCGGGACACCAGTCGTTGGCCGTGCAGTGCGGGCAGCGGTGGTGGCGGTGGTACTCCAGGACGTACCAGGCGTGCTGGATGAGGTGGGGCATCCGCCGCGTTCTCACGAGCACTCCTTCCGATACTTCCCGGCGAGGGGCGGCAACGGCTGTTCCGGCAGGAGGGTCACCCACGCCACCCCTACGGCCCGGTAGACACCCGTTTGCTGGGGACAGGTCGTCGCCGTGCGGAGGCGGTCGAGTGGACTCGCCCGGCGGCGCGTGAAAGGCCAGAGCCTCCGCAGGCCGAGGCGGTGCTTCGTATGCGGGGCCACGGGACCTCCCAAGAGATTGCGCTCGGCAACATCGGTGGCGCTGACTTCGGCGGGCCAAAGGCACCGTCGCTGGCCGTGGCCGTGATCTATTGCCACGACGCGCTCATCCTCCGGTGCTGCTTGGATCACATGCAGTCAACAAGAACGCGGTAGTGTTAGGTAGCCTCACGGCTTCACGGACATGTTGAACGCGTTGAACACAGAGCCGGTGGGGAAGGCCAGGAATGGCGCGAGCGCCCAGACCGCGTAACGACAGACTGTTGACGGCGATCAAGGCGTGCCGATGGTCCTATGAGGCCTGCGCCTTGGCCATCCGAGTTGTCGCCCGTGAAAATCAGGATGATCTTTCATCGTGTGACCGCTCCACCGTCGCGCACTGGATCGCCGGCGTCCAGCCCAGCGGACAAACCCCGCACTACCTGGCCGAGGCGATCTCGCGTCGACTTGGCCATGTGGTGCATCCAACGGATCTAGTGCCTCGTCATGCAGCCTTTAACGGGTAATCCGGGTGGCGGATCTTGGAGCCGGTGGCGAATCCGGTCTTGGGTCGGGCGCGTTGGTTGCGCCAGCGGATGTAGTCGCCGAGGGCGGCGTCCTGCTCGGCGTGGGTGCGATGGTCGGTGCCGTTGAGGGCGAAGTACCGCACGGCGGCGAACTCGGCCTCGATCCAGTTCAGCCACGAGGCATACGTGGGTAGGAACACCAGGTCGACGCGGTTGGCGGCGCACCAGGCGCGGACCTCGGGGTGCTTGTGCGGCGAGAAGTTGTCCAGGATGAGATACAGCTTCTGGTCGGGCCAGCGGGCGCGCAGGGTCTTGAGGAAGGCCAGGAACTCCCGCCAGCGTTTGCGGTCGCGGATGCGGTAGTGCAGCTTGCCGGTAGCCAGGTCCAGGGCGGCGATCATGTGCCGTACGCCCTGGTCGCGGGTGTAGGTGGCCCGTAGTCGCACCGGGTGTGCGACGGGTCGCCAGGCCCGTCCGGGGCGGGGTTGCAGATTCAACGGCCCGAACTCGTCAACGCAGAGCACCCTGCCGTCGGCGGGTGGATGGTCGTAGAGGTCCAGAATCCGGCGCATCTTCGAGGTGAAGTCGGGGTCGGTGCTGGCCTTCCACGTCTTGGTGGCCTGCCACGTCACCCCGCGTTCGTGCAGGACACGGCGCACGGTCTCGACGCTGATCGTCGTGACATAGCCGGCGGCGATGAGGTAGTCGCGCAGCTTGGCCAACGACCAGCAGGAGAACGGTTGGCCGAGGAAGCGGGGGTCGCACCGGGCGATGACACAGATCCAGTCGCGGGTCTGCTCATCGATCCGTCTCGGTGCGCCCCCGCTCCATTTTGGGGACAGGGCGTCGAACCCCCGCTCGTTGAACGCGTGGATCACATCGCGCACGTAGTCGTCGGTCACCGTCAGCAGGTGGGCGATGTCCGGGGCTGGCTACCCCTGGGCGGACATCAGCACCACGATCGCCCGCCGCAGCTTCACCGGGTCCCTTGCGGTCCTGGTGATCTTCTGCAACCGCTGACCCTCGGCCATCGACACCTGTCGGACGAACACCTCCGGCCGTCTGCCCACCGGCCATCACCTCCCACCACGAGTGCTGGGAGACAGCCTGCCCGATCCATCCTCAGAAACCGACGGATTACCCGTTCGACGTTCCAAGACGAGGCACTAGGTCTACTCTCGACAGGTAGCCTGGATGCTGATCTAGGTGGCCTGGACTGGTTGACGCGTGACATAATCGCCGACCTCGTGACGGTCGGGAGGGCCGACTTGGAACGACGAACGTTCGCGCTCTCCGCCTTGTATTCGCTGGCCGCACTCGCCGTGCCCTTGGACTCCTGGCAGGAGTTCGCAGAGCGGGGTCAGCGGGCGCAAGCTGGAGCTGTCGCCGTGGGGCGTGGTGAGATCGATGCCGTACGAGACATGCTCTCGGTGTTCAGCAAGGCAGACGAGAGATTCGGGGGCGGCCACGCGCGTCTCGCAGTGGTGCAGTACCTGACGTCAGATGTAGAGGGATATCTTCGTGGGCGCTTCGCGTCCGACGAAAGCCGCAGAGAAATGTTCGGCGTGGCTGCGGAGCTCGCCTATCTAGCCGGCTGGAAGTCTTTCGACTCGGCTCTGCACGGTCTGGCTCAACGCTACTATGTCCAGGCCCTCAGGTTGGCCAACGAAGCAGACGACCGAGCGCTTGCCGGATTCACCCTTCGAGCAATGGCTCATCAGGCTGTCGACCTCGGCCACGGTCGGCAGGCCCTCCAATTGGCGAGTTCGGCGCTCGAATGGTCGAACGGCTTTGCGACACCTGCCGCCACCGCACTTTTCACCATCCTCGTGGCGCGCGGGCACGCTGCGACACGCGACAAGTTCCGGGCGACTTCCGCGATCGTCGAAGCCGAGAAACACTTGGTCAAGGCCGCACCCGGCGGGGAGCCGTCCTGGATCCGGACGAGCGGTTTCACGGAGACGTCCCTGGCCAGTCAGGCCGGACAGGCCCTCCGCGACCTGGGAGATCTGTCGGGGGCAGAAGCGCAGTTCAAGAGGTCTGTCTCGACCCGGAACGCGGACGCCTACCGAAGAATCCACACCCTCACCCTGGCGAATCTTGCCGACGTGCAGTACGCGCAGGGGCGCCTCTGGCAGGCAAACGAGAACTGGGGTCTGGCGATGGATTCGATGTCCAACGTCAAGTCCGGCAGAGCGTACGGCGCTGTGCAGAACATTCGTAAGTGTCTGAGCAGCCTCGGCCCCCGAATGCCGCGTTTCGCCAGGAGTCTTGACCAGCGCGCTGCTGCCATGCTCGACAGCAAGACCTCGCCCGTTGGTGGCTACAGGTAACCGCACAGCGTTCCGACGTACTGCGGTGACTGCTCGAAAGTCGCGACAGGCATCGACGTGGCGGACCGCCAACTCTCAGCAGCGGACCTTGGAAGATTTCGGCCCCTCTGAGGGCCATTTGGCTCCAAGGTCTCTCGGCGCTCGTCTCGATGGCGACAATATTCGGGGCATAGGGAACAAAGAGGGTTTTTGGCCGGCCGGATCTCGGGGTCGGAGAACCTCGTTCACCACGCCCGGCTCCCGGCTGGGGGTACCAGCCGGGAACCATCGGGCGGTGCCGGGGGGGCTCATTCGCGGCGGTGCCGGCCGCCGGGGAGGATGCCGGGCCGGGCCGCCGCCCGGGGAGCGGCCTGCCGGCGGCGCAGGCCCAGGACGGCGCCGATCTGCGCGCCGACGATGCTGGCCACGGTGAGCACCGCGGAGACCGCGAGCGGGCGGTTCACCCCGTCGCCGTCACCGGCCCGGGACGCGCCGACCGCCATCACCGGGGGCGTACCGGACGACTTCTGCGACGTCGGCGGCTCCGGTACCGGCATGTCGGCCGGCGGGGGCGGCGGGGCGACGCCCGGCCCGCCCGGGGTGCCCGCATCCGGGACGGGCGACGTGGCCGGGGTGTCGTGGCCGGGCGGGGCCGGGTCGGCCGGCCGGGCCACCAGCCGCCCGTTGGCGTGCGCGCGGGCACCCGCGTCGTCGGCCTCGGTGGGCAGCTTCAGCAACTGGCCGGGGCGGATCCGGTCCGGGTCCTTCAGCCGGTTGAGCTTCGCCACCTCGCGGTAGTCGCCGAAGTCGTCCAGGTACCGGTCGGCGACCGCGCCGAGGTAGTCGCCCTTCGCCACCCGGTACACCGGGTTGACGGCCGGCTCGGTCTCGGCGGCCTGCCGGGTCAGGCCGACCTGCTGCGCGGCGGTCGGCTGCTGCGCCAGCGTGGCCTGCTGGGCGAGGGTGACCTGCTGGGTGACGGGGGCGGCTGCCACCGGGTACGGGCCGGCCAGGGTGGTGGCGGCGGTCGCCGCCGGGCTCGCCGCGATGATCAGCGCGATCGACCCGACCAGCGCGGCGGCGGCCCGCTGCTGGTGGCGCATCCCCGGCAGCCGGGGAGCCCGGCGGCGGAAGATCTGCGCGGAGAGCTCCACCACGACCGAGAAGGCGAACGTCGCCCAGCCGAACCAGCCCACCACGGCCAGCGCCCGCAGGAAGAGTCGACCGTCGTCGCGGCTGGTCAGGGTGGTGCCGATCTCGGCCAGGGTGGGTACGTGGTCGGGGAGCGGGTTCCCGGCCAGGGCGATGAGCGCCACCGGCCCGCCGGCCAGTACCGCGCAGAGCACGACGAGCGCGCCGAGCCCGGTGAGGACCTGTCCCGTCCGCCGTACGGCGGTGCCACGCGGTGCGGCCATGGCTGCCTTCCTTCCTACGGACCCTCGGTGAGGGTGCGGGCGGTGGCCTCGCCGGAGACGGTGACGCTGTCCCCGAAGCCGAAGAGGCCGAGCAGTAACCGGTCGTAGGCGACGCTGACCCGGACCCGGATGTGCTTCTCCCCGTCGATGACCGGGAAGGTGACCGTGTGGCTGGTGACCCCGGCGGCGGCGAGGTAGCTGTTGACGGCCACCCGGGCGTCGCCCTCGTCGATCTCCTTGCTGCCCCCGGCGATGGCGCGGGCCCGGTCGATGGACTGGCCGCCGGCCCGCGCCGCCTCGGCGGCGAGGTTCCCGGCCCGCTGCGTCGACCGGAGTTGGCCGGCGCCGTCGAAGGCCAGCCCGATGATCACGAGTACGCCGGCCATGGCGACCGCCAGGAAGAGGCTCACCCGGCCGTCGTCGCCCCGACGACGCCCCGGCCCGGCCGGGCGTGCCCGGCTGCCCGGCGTACCGGGGGACGGGTGCCGGTGGCCGGTCACGGCCGGCTCCGGTAGCGGTCCAGCGGCGAGGTGAAGACGGCCGTGACGGTCCGCTCGGTCGGCATGCCGGGCACCGCCGGCAGGCGGATGTCGGCGAAGGAGACGGTGCAGGTGACCCGGACCGATACGGCGCTGGGCTGGCCGGCGGTGGTGTCGAAGGCGGTGTCGAAGCTGACCGTCTGGCCACCGACCGAGCCGGTGAAGGTGAGCGCGGGCGCTCCGGCGCAGTTGAGCCGCTGCCAGTCCAACTGGGTCCGGGCCGCGTCGGTCGCCGCCGCCCGCGCGGTCGCCGGGTCCCGCGAGATCGACGCGGCGCGGGCCGCGTCGTGGGCGGCGGACTCGATCGCCTCGGCGGCGATCGCGGTCCGTCCCGCGACCCCGGCCAGCACGAGCAACGCGAGGAAGGCGGGCGTCAGGATCGCCACCTCGACGGAGACCGACCCGCGCTCGACCCGCCCCCGACCCGCCGCGTCCGCTCGGCTCGCCGTGCCCGTTCGGCTCGCCGCGTGCGGCTGGTCGGGGGCGTTCGGCCGGTGGAGTGTGCCCGCCCGGCTGGTCGGTGCCGGCGGGGTCACGGGGGGCCTCCGGCGGTGGTCCAGCGCTCGACGGTGCCGTGCGCGGTCTGCCGGACCGGGAAGCTGACCCCGGGGATCACCGACAGGGAACGGCCGGTGACCGTGCAGGTGACCTCGGTGGCGGTGACGACGCAGTCCGGCCCCGGCTGGTTCCAGCCGACCAGCCAGTCCCCGGCGGCGGTGAGGAAGGCGGCGGCGCGGGCCTCGCCGGCTCCGGCGGGGGCCTGGTGGACCCGTTGGGCGGTGACCGCGCTCTGCGCGGCGTTCAACGCGGTGGCCCGGGCGACGAACCAGACCGCGGCCTGGATCGAGGCGAACAACAGCAGCAGGACCACCGGCATGACCACCGCCAGCTCGACCGGGTTGGCCCCCCGGTCCGCGCCGTGGGCGAGCAGCCGGGACCGCAGGGCCCCGGTCGTCGCCGGGCGGCGGGCGGGCCGGGGCCACCGGATGGCCGTCGCCACCCGGTGGGCTGCTGTCAGGGTCGGGCACCACATCTGAGTCGTCAGCTCCCACCCGGGCCCGGGATCTTGTTCATCCACTCCTGGGCCTTGGTGCTGACCAGGGCGGTGACCGCGATCGCGGCGGCCACCAGGCCGAAGATGATCACGGCGGTGGGGACCGGGCTGTCGCCCCGGTCACCGGCGCGGCGCAGCTCGGCGAGCCGGTCGAGCACCAGGATGTGCAGGTAGGCGACGAGACGCATGACGTACTCCTATAAACGGGGAGGGATTACAGGCGGGCGACGAAGGGGTAGACGGCGAAGCCGAGCAGGACGAAGACCAGCAGCGCGCCGGGGATGTCGAGCCGGCTGGTCACCCCCTCGGCGCGGGCCAGGTTGTCGGTGCGGATCTGGTCGCGCAGCGCGTCGGCCCGGTTGCGCAGGGTCTCGTGCACCTGCGCGCCCTCGCTGCCGGAGGAGCGCATGATCGCGCCCACGTCGCCGAGTTCCGGGGTGCCCAGCTTCTCGGCGAGGTCGCGCAACTCGTCCCAGGGGGAGTGCATCTGCATCTGGGCCATCCGCAGCGACTCCCGGATCCGGTCGAAGACCCAGCCGTCGCAGACCTGGGCGGCCCGCTCCAGGGACTGCACCGGCCCGTGCGCGGCGGAGAGTTGCAGCGCGACCAGGTCCAGGTAGGCGCAGACGGCCTGGCGGAACTCGGCGCGGGCCGCCTCGGCTTTGGCGAGCACGTCCCGGTGGGCGGTCAGGGCGCAGAGCGCCGCCGCGCCGATCCCGCCGAAGACCGGTACCACCAGCGGCAGGCTGGTGCCGGACAGGAAGAGCACCGCCCCGAGCAGCGTCGGCGCGGCCAGCCCGACCAGGGCGGAGAGCAGCAGGGAGAGGGTGTACTGCTCCGGGGTCCGGTCGATCAGGGCCAGTTCCTGGTGCGGTGGGCGGACCCACCGGGCGAACCCGCCGAGCCAGTCCAGCCGGCGGCCGGTGGTGGACCGGGCGGCGCCCGGCGGCTGGTGCAGCCGTTGCAGCGCCGGGCCGAGCGCCGGGGTGGCCGGCAGTGCCTCCTGCACGAGGAGGAAGAGGCCCAACCCGATCGCGCCGCCACCGAGCACGGCGAGGGTGAGCTGCCAACTGAGGATCACCGCAGCGCCTCCTCCGGATCGGGGGCGGGCAGGAAGCGGGCCGGCCGGGGCGGCTGACTCAGGTTGCGCACCCAGACCAGCAGGCCGATGAAGGCGGACCCGAGGACGATCATCACCAACTGCCCGGTGGGGGTGCCGTACGGGCGCATGTACTCCGCGTTGAGCAGCCCGTACGCCAGGCTGGCCAGCGTCATCCCGGTGAGGAACCGGACCGCGAACCGGGGCTGGGTCCGCTTGGCCTCGATCTCCCGCCGGGTGGCCACCTCGGCCGAGGCGGCGGTCGCGATCGCGCCGAGCACGTCGCCGAGACGCTCGCCCCGGTCGGTCAGGTGCAGGATCAGCGCGGCCACCACCTGGTCGCAGACCGGGTCGCCGATCTCGTCGGCGAAGGCGAGCAGGGCGGCCCGCGCCGCCCAGCCGGCCTGGAGCCGGGCGGCGAGCACCCGCACCTCCTCCTCGATCTCCTCGGGCGCGGTGGTGACGGTGCTGACGATGGCCTGCTGGAGGCCCTGGCCGATGGCGGAGACGTCCTTCAGCCGGCGGGTCCACTCGCCGACCGCCTCGATCCGGGCGATGGCCCGCTGCTCGGCCCGGCCGACGGCGAACAGCCACGGCACCCCCGGCACCGCGACGGCGACCAGCAGGCCGGCCACCGGCAACCCGGTCAGCAGGAACACCAACGCGCCGCCGAGCACCGCGCCGAGCAACTGGCTCTGGTAGCGGCGCTGCTCGCGGCGACCGGTGCCGGAGCCGAGCCAGAGCCGGCGCAGGCCGGGCCCGGAGCCGGGGCGGGAGCGGGGCCGGCGGGTGCCGACCACGGCGACGACGGCGAGGATCAGCCCGGCGACGCAGGCCGCCCCCGAGACGACGGCGATCAGTTCGATGTTCGCGGTCATCGGGGCACCTCGGGGGCGGGCGGGACCGGCACCGGGATCACCGCCGGGCCAGTCGGCTGTTGCGGGGCCGACGCCAGGCCCCGGCCCCGGCCTCGACCCAGCGGCTCAGCAGGCGGGCGTCGTAGCCGACCCGGAGCAACTGGTCGCGGATCCGTTCGGGCAGGTGCCGGGGGACGGCGCGGCCGTCCGGGCCGGGCCCGAAGACGGCGGTGGTGGTGATCCGGTTGCCGTCGCCCACGCCGATCACCTCCTCGACGTGCGAGACGAAGCGGTGCTTGCGCCCACCGATCGCGGTCTCGTCCTCGACGGTGACGTAGACGATCAGGTCGAGGGCGTTGCCGGCCATCCGGCGGGCCTGGTCCACCGTCATCTCCCGGCCGTGCGAGAGCGCCAGCTCGATGATCCGCTCGCCCACCCCCGCCGGGGTACGGGCGTGGATGGTGCACATCGAGCCCCGGCTGGTGGTCATCGCCTGGAGCATCGGCACGATCTCCCGGGACCGCACCTCGCCGACGATGATCCGCAGCACGCCCATCCGCAGCGACACCGGGATCAGGTCGGCGATGCTCACCTCGCCCGCCGGGCGGCCGTCGAGCCCGCGTTCGCCGTGGCCCTCCCGGGCCTCGAAGCTCATCACCGCGCGGTGCCGGCCGCCGTGCTGGGTGGGCAGCAGTTCCCGGCTCTCCTCCAGCAGCACGAACGGCTCGTCCGGCGGGATCTCGCCCATCAGCGCCCGGATCACCGTGGTCTTCCCGGCCCCGGCGAGCCCGGCCACCATGATGTTCAGCCCGGCCCGCATGGAGGCGCGGAGGAAGTCGCGCAGCAGCGGGTCGATCATCTCGTCCAGGTCGGCCCGCGCCCCGGCCAGGTCGTCCAGGCTGACGTCGAGGGTGTTGTGCTTGCGGATCACCGCGTACGGGCGCTGGCTGACCAGGAACACCGCGGCGAGCCGGCTGCCGTCGGGGAGTTGCAGGTCCAGGGTG
The DNA here is from genome assembly GCF_050410825.1 of Micromonospora fluostatini. Taxonomy (NCBI): domain Bacteria; kingdom Bacillati; phylum Actinomycetota; class Actinomycetes; order Micromonosporales; family Micromonosporaceae; genus Micromonospora; species Micromonospora fluostatini. The sequence goes on along the minus strand of NZ_CP191251.1, from coordinate 5,525,506 downwards.
GGCTTGGAGGTGGAGAGGGACCGTTCGGTGGCACCCGCCCGGCGGGCCGCCGCCTGGAGGATCTCCACCAGTTCGGCGTCGCTGTCGGCGATCGGCTCGCCCCAGTCGACGCCGCCGCCGTGCCGGGTGATGCGCACCCGGTCGCAGCCGAGGATGTGCACCTCCTCGATGGAGGTGTCGACGAGCAGGGTCTGCAACCGGCCCAGCCCGACCAGCTCGGCGGTCACCTGGTCGAGCAGCAGCCGCTCCTCGCCGGCCGGCATCGGGGTGCCCGCCCGGCGGACCGCGTCGGCGTACTCGGCGACCACGGTCACCGCGAGCCGGGCCCGCTCGACGTCCTCCTCCTCGACGGTGAACTCCCGGCCGCGCTGCCACAGGGTGAGCCGTTCGCTGAGCTGCCGGCGCAGTTCCCGGACCACGGCGAAGTCGGCCCGGCGCGGCGGGGCCTCCGGTGGCGGGGGTGTCACGACCGGAGCCGGGGCCGGCTGCGGGCGCTGCCCGCCCTGCGGCGGATGACCGTTCGCCACGGCCAGGGGCGGGACCGTGGAGGTGACCGCCCCGGGCTGCGGGCCGCGCGGGTCGTGCTGGACCGGCTCAAACCGCACCCGGCACCTCCTCGCCGGCCGGCCAGGCCAGTCGGGCCAGGCGCTGGTCCAGCAGGGCGCGCACCGGCGCCTCCAGCGCGCCGGCCGCGCGCATCAGCGGCCGGTTGCCCCGTACGGTGCCGCCCAGGGTGAGCACCTCGGCGGTACGCGGGTCGTGCGGCAACCGGGCGATCACCGGTACCCGTAGTGCCTTGCTGATCTCGCCGGTGCCGTGCCCGTCGCCGACCAGCAGCAGGCGCAACGTGCCGGGGGGTACCCGGTGCTCGACGAGGTCCCGCTCGATGGCCCGGACCGTCGACCGGGTGACCGAGAGGTCGGGCAGGTTGGCCCGGGTGACCAGGAGGACCACGGTGGCCGCCCGCAGGATCGGCCAGGGTGGGCCGGCGACGTTCAGCCGACCACAGTCGACCAGCACGTCGTACGGCGGTTGGCCCCGTTCCAGGTCGGTGAAGAAGTCGGCGAACCGCTGCCAGAGCGGGGTGACGCTGCCGGCCTGGGCGGGGTCGACCACGCCGGGCAGCAGCAGCCGCTCCCGTTTCGGCGCGTCCAGGTCGACGAGCTGGGACCAGAACGCCTGCTCCAGGTTGCCGTCGCGCAGTTCACCGACGGCCAGCTCGCCGATGCCCCGGGGGCCGTCCAGGGTCCCGCGCAGGTACCCGGCCATGATCGAGCCGCCCGCCGGGTCGCACTCGGCGAGGACCAGCCGTCGGTGCCAGGTCAACGCGCAGGCCAGGGCGGACGAGGTGACGCCCGGCGAGCCCTTCGCGGAGACCAGCGCGACGATCGCCATGTCAGGCCGCTTTCGTCAGCACGAGCGCGATCCGCTTCTGCGCCGCCAGCACCACCACCGCCGGCACGTCCCGGCTGGGCAGCGCCAGGTAGACCACCACGCTGGTGGCCTCCGGGGTGGCGGTCTCGATCACGGTGGCCTCGAACCGGGTGCCGGGGCCCCGGCTGTCGGAGTTGCGGTCCGGGGTAGTGACCAGCAGGACCTTGTCGCCGGGGCTGAGGGTGCGCGCCGGCACCTCGCCGGGGGTGAGGGCCAGCGAGATCTGCTGCTGCCCGGGGCCGAGCAGCGGGTCGTCGGTGAGCTGGGCCATGGTGAGCAGGGTGCCGGGGGTCAGCGCCACCGCCGCCCGCTTGCCGACCACCTCGTCGAGTTGGCTCGCGGCCACCGGTGACAGCCCCTGCCCACCGGCCATTTGCACGGTGACCAGGTCGTCGGCCCGGATCTCCCGGCCCACCTCGACCGCCCGCGCGACCGCCAGGTAGCTGCCGGTGGCGCGGACCGAGGTGACCGCGAACGCCGAGCCCAGCCCGCCGAGGGCGATCAGCAGCACCGCCAGGCCGAGCAGCCCCGGGCGCATCCGGCGCTGCCGGACCACCTTCGGGGGTACCACCGGCGCGTCCACCGGGCCGGTACCGCTGCGCGTCACCACACTCACCTGGTCACCACCTGAAGTTCGTCGATCTCGATCGTGTTCGTGCCGCTGGTCCGGGTGAGCGGGAAGGAGTCGCCCGCCCCGCCGCTGCTGGCGGTCCAGCTCACGGTCCAGAAGGTGGTGGCGCTGACCCGGTAGGTGCCGGCCTTCGAGTACCCGCCGTCGTAGCCGCAGTCGGGCGAGCGCTGGCCGGCGTACGGGCCGTCGGGGTCGTACCGGGTGCCGGGGCCGGTGCACTCGACCGTGTCGCCGTTGCCCATGTCCCAGACGATCCGGTCGACGGTGGCGGTGATCGTGACGGTCAGCCCCCGGTCGGAGGCGGAGGCGCTCAGCGGGCCGAAGTAGTTGGGGCCCCGGCTGGCCCACATCCAGACCGGCAGCCCGACCAGCCCGGGGCCGGTGCTGCGGCGGGGCGCCATCGCGATCCGGGGCGCCCGGAGGCTGATCGAGGCGAGCGCCCGACGGGCCAGCTCCTCCGGGTCGGGCGGGGCGCCGAAGCCGGGCGGCGGACTGTCGTACAACTCGTTGCGGGTCGACGCGAGACCGCCGTCGCAGGTGACGGCGTACCAGAGGTGGCCCTCGACGACGCTGGGCTGCGGCTCGGCGAGCTTGGTGTAGCACCCGGTGCCGTTGTCGAACCAGCCCAGGTCATCGGAGTAGCAGGCCACCTCCCGGCCCTCCCACTGGCACTTGGCCGCCGGGCCGTCACCGCCGTTGCCGGGGTCGCCGCCGTTGCCCGGGTTGCCGCCGTTGCCGGGGTTGCCGGGGGTGGGCGGGTCGTCGTCCCAGACGTTGCAGTCGTCCTGGCCGGGCGGGCACTCCGCGCCCGGGTCGGCCCGGCCGGCCGCCGCGGCCGGCTCGCCGGGTGCGGCCGGCACGACGGTGCCGGCGAGCAGCAGCGCGACCGCCGCGCCCAGCGTCCGGGCCAGCAGCCGGGCCCGGCCGGCGCGGGTCAGCACGGCTGGTCCTGGTGCGCGGCGCCGGCGTTGATCCGCCACTTCCCGTCCGGGTAGCGGGTGGCGGTGGCGGTGGCCAGGTGCCGGCTGCCACGGGAGCCGGGGACGACCTTCTTGTTGTGCGTGTAGACCAGCCGGTACCCGGTGGTGTCCAGGCAGTCCTGGATGTCCACGGTGGGTGGGTCGGTCTCCAGGCTGACGCTGGTGACGGTGGGATCGGAAACCAGTTTCCCGGTACGCATCGCGCCGTTCTCCTTGGCTTGGCGAATTGTCACCCGGACCCGGGTCAGCAACGGATCGCCCAGATATCTGGTCAGCTCCGGATGTCGTGGATCACTTTCCCGGCTCGCCGCGCGGGTGGCGTCGAGATAACCGGCGTAGGCGGCGAGCGCCGCCTCGCGGGCCGCCTCCTCGTCCGCGGCGGAGACGGTGGCGGTGGCGGAGGGTCGCGCCGGTGGCGGCGCGTCGGCGACCTCCGGGGCCGCGCCGCCGCAACCGACGGTGGCGCCGACCGCCACGATCACGACCAGGCCGGCGCTCCGTCGCCTGAACTGCCGTGCGCGCAACGCGGGTGCCTCCTCGATGCGACCCGGGTGGCCGGGGTCGCCGGCGGCCTCCGGGCGGTCGGAAACGCGCCCGGATCCTGACATTCGGTTCCGATGCGTCTGCTTCCGCATTTACCTGTACGGATCTTGCGAATTGCCGGGGTGTTTGTCCTGCTCGGCCTCGGTGCCGAGGTGCTGCGGGGTTGCGTCGTACCCAGGTGGCGAGCATAAGCTGACGCCCCCCGATACAACAGAGGCAATTCATCTGAATACGCTCAGTGATGAATGGCGGTGGCTCCGGATGCGAACGGCGGCATGGGCGTCGATGATGCCGAGCCCGCCTCAGGTACGCCGAAAAGCGCCCCGGCCGGCCCGGAAATCGGCGGGCGGGGGCAGCCGGCGGGAGGTCGCTTCTCGCGCCATGCGCGACAATCCAGCCCGGGTGCCACTACTGTCCGTGCCGGCAGGTCCGGCTCCGGCCGCCCGATCGACGCGGTCCACATGGCGCTGACCCGGCCCCGTACCCCGACCGGCCCCCTCGGCGTACGGCTGCTGGCCGGCCTCGCCGTGGTACCCCTGCTCCGGCTGGCGGTGGCGCGGCACGCCGTACCGCCGGACGTGGGCTGGCGGACCGGCTGTGACGCCTGCGGCGCCCCGATCGACCTGGGCCGGCCCTGGCCGGCGCTGGGGCCGGCGGCGCGCTGCGGCGACTGCGGGGCGCGGGTCGGGGCGGCCCCCGGCACGGTGGAGGTCGCCCTGGTCGCGGCGCTCGTCGTGGCGGTGCTGGTCGGCGGCGCGCCGCCGGTGGTGGCGGCCCTGCTCTGGTGGCTCGGGTGGGTGCTGCCGGCGGCCCTGGTCGACCTGGCCGTGCACCGGCTGCCCGACCGGCTCACCTGGCCGGCGGCGGCCGGCGCCTGGGCGCTGCTCGGGCTCGCCGCGCTGACCGGCGCGGGGGCGACGCCCTGGCTCCGGGCCACCGCCGCCGGCCTCGGGCTGGGCCTGTTCTTCGCGGCCACCACCCTGCTGCTCGGCCGGCGCGGGTTCGGTCTCGGGGACGCCAAACTGGCGCTCGGCGTCGGCCTGCTGCTCGGCTGGTCCGGCTGGTCGACCCTGGTCACCGGGCTGCTGTTGGCGTTCGGTCTCTCCGCCCTGGTCAGCCTCGCCCTGCTGGCGGCCCGCCGGGTCCGCTGGACCAGCCACCTCCCCTTCGGCCCCTTCCTCCTCCTCGCCACCCCCGCCGCCCTCCTGCTCGCCTCCTGACCCCCTGCCCCGCCCGCACCCCCGCCGGGGGACCGGTGTCGACCAAGGGGGTCGCGGGACGCCGGTGACGGAAGGCCCTTGATCAACGCCCCGAGGGGCGGGCGGGGTCGGTGCGGGTGGGGACCGGTTGTTCGGTGCGGCGGGTACGGCGGCGCAGGACGTCGGCGACGGGGATGGTGAGCAGCGGGGTGAACGCCGTGACGACCACCGCGCCGAGCAGGACACCGGCGACGACGTCGTGCGGGTAGTGCACGCCGACGTAGACCCGGGAGAAGGCGGCCAGCGCCGCCAGCGGCACCGCGTACCACCCGAGGCGGCGGTGCAGCAGCAGGGTGGCGGCGGCCAGCGCCCCGGCGATCGTCGAGTGGTTGCTCGGGAACGACCAGTCGCCCGTCGGTGGGCAGTGGTCGGCGACGATGGCGAGGTCGGTGAGGAGCCGGCAGGGGCGGTCCTGGTCCGCCAGGACCTTCAGCCCCTCGCTGCCCCCGTAGGCGAGGACCACCAGGACCGGTGTGACCAGGACGAGGGCCCGGTCCCGGGGGCCGCCGCCCAGCCGGCGCCAGGCGGCGAGGAGCCAGAGCAGGCCGAGCAGGATGATCGACGCCTCGGTGAAGTGACCCATGAACCACTGCACCGGTGGGGGATTGGCGTCCGCGAACTCGACGACGTGCCGGTACCACTCGTCGCTGATCTCCGGAACATCCGTCATGCCGGCCTGAAGCATGCCCCACCTCACCAATCGTTCATCCTTCGTTTACCAGTAAGCACCGTAGGAAACCAGCACCGTTCACCGCACTGTTCATTGGTGAATCCCAAACCACGACTTTCGTCTCAGTGCCCTCTCAGCCGGGCTCTGGTTGTCTGGTCGGTGAGGGTTCGAGGCCTGGGAGGCGACGTGCACACCATCCCCACCGTCGAGGGGCAGCCGGTCCGGTCCGGGGCGGCGGACGATCCGGCCTGGCGGATCCGGCGGACCGAGGCGGACCTGAACCGGCTCGCCGAGACCGAGTCGATCTTCGCCCTGAGCAACGGGTGGATCGGCTGGCGCGGCACCCTCGACGAGGGCGAGCCGTACGGGATGCCGGGCACCTACCTCAGCGGCTTCCACGAGCAGCGGAAACTCGACTACCCCGAGGACGGGTACGCCTTCCCGCAGCGCAGCGACACCGTGATCAGCGTGCCGAACGCCGCCCTGGTCCGGCTCTGGGTCGGCGACGAGCAGCTCGACGTCCGCACCGGCACGCTGCGCCACCACGAACGGGTGCTGGACCTGCGGGGCGGCGTGGTCGAACGGCACACCGAGTGGGTCTCACCGGCCGGTCACGGGGTGCGGATCCGCAGCACCCGGCTCGTCTCGCTCTCCCGGCACCCGATCGCCGCCGTCCGGTACGAGGTGGAACCCCTGGACGGGCCGGTCGAGCTGCGGATCTGCGCCGACCTCCAGGCCAACGAGCGGGTGCCGGAACGCTCCGACGACCCCCGGGCCGCCTCGGTGATCAGTGACCCGCTGACCGCCGAGTACCGGCGGGGCGTCGGCACCGACGGGGTGCTGGTGCACCGCACCGAGCACAGCCGGCAGCGGGTCGCCGTCGCGGTGACCCACCAGGTCGACGCCCCGGACCTGTTCGCCACCGACACCGACCTCACCCCCGACCGGCTGCGGGTCGCGGTCACCGGCACGCTGCACCCCGGCGAGCGGGTCCGGGTGACCAGGTTCGCCGCGTACGACTGGACGTCGGTGGACGGCACCCCCGCGCCGGAACTGGCCGACCTCGTCGCCGAGGCGGCACAGGCGGCCCGCGCGGAGGGGTTCGACGGACTCCTCGCCGACCAGCGGGCCGCGCTGGACGTCGCCTGGCAGACCGCCGACGTGCTGCTCGACGGCGACCCGGAACTCCAGCAGGCCGTCCGGTTCGCGGTGTTCCACCTGCTCCAGGCCGGCCGCCCGGACGTCGACCGGACCATCCCCGCGAAGGGGCTGACCGGCAACGGCTACGACGGGCACGTGCTCTGGGACACCGAGGGGTACGTGCTGCCGGTGCTCACCTACCTGGCGCCGGCGATGGTCCGCTCGGCGCTGCGCTGGCGGCACACGCACCTGCCCGAGGCCCGGGAGCGCGCCGCCGAACTGCGGCTCACCGGGGCCACCTTCCCGTGGCGGACCATCGGCGGCCGGGAGTGCTCCGGCTACTGGCCGGCCGGGACCGCCGGGATGCACGTCAACGCCGACGTCGCCGACGCGGTGCTGCGGTACGTCGCCGCCACCGACGACCAGGAGTTCCTCGCCGGGGCGGGGCTGGAGATGCTGGTCGAGACCGCACGGCTCTGGCACGGCTTCGGGCACCGCTGCGCCGACGGCACCTTCCACCTGGCCGGGGTGACCGGCCCGGACGAGTACACCGCCCTGGTCGACGACAACGTCTTCACCAACCTGATGGCCCGGCGGAACCTGCGGGGCGCGGCCGACGCGGCGCAGCGCTACCCCGACGTGGCGGCCCGGCTCGGCGTGACGCCGGAGGAGATCGCCGGCTGGCGGTCCGCCGCCGACGCGATGGCCGTCCCGTACGACCGCGAGCGCGGGGTGCACCAGCAGTCGGCCGGCTTCACCGAGCTGCCGGAGTGGGACTTCGCCGGCACCGGCGAGGACGACTACCCGCTGCTGCTGCACTTCCCGTACCTGGAGCTGTACCGCAGGCAGGTGGTGAAGCAGGCCGACCTGGTGCTGGCCATGCAACGCTTCCCCGGCGACTTCACCGCCGAGGAGAAGGCCCGCAACTTCGCCTACTACGAGGCGCGGACCGTCCGCGACTCCTCCCTCTCCGCCTCCGCGCAGGCGGTGCTCGCCGCCGAACTGGGCCACCTCGACCTGGCCTACGACTACTTCGCCGAGACGGTCCTGCAGGACCTCGCCGACCTGGGCGACAAGACCGGCGACGGGCTGCACCTGGCCTCGCTGGCGGGCGCCTGGCTGGCCGTGGTGCAGGGCTTCGGCGGGATGCGCGACGACCGGGGCGTCCTCGCCTTCGCCCCCCGGCTGCCCGCCCGGATCACCCGGCTCGCCTTCAGCCTGCGCTGGTACGGGCACCGGCTCCGGGTCACCCTCACCCCCGACGGGGCCCGCTACGACCTGCCCGACGCCGACCCCGACGCCGTGGTGGAGATCGACCACTGCGGGGAACGCCTGCGGGTCACCCCCGCCGAGCCGGTCGCCCGTCCGCTGCCCGCCGTGCCCGACCCCGGCCCCGAGCCGACCGCCCCACCCGGCCGCCGCCCCGCCCGCCGGTAAGGAAGGGCCCCCTGTTAACGCTTCCAGTAGAGCAGGGGCCCCTTCTTAACACCGGCTTCCGTATGCCGGCTAGTCGGCGGGGACGGCCGGGGCGGGCAGGCCGGTCATCCGGGCGCGTACCTCGTCCAGCGCCTCGAAGGCGTACGCCCAGTTGTGGCACTTGAAGCTGCGCAGCCCGAGGATCGGGGTACGGCAGTCGACGCAGTGCACGCCCGGGATCGCGTCCGGCACCTCGGTGTTGACGTACCGACGCTCGCCGAGGATCACCGTGGCGATCATCATCCGGTCGTGCACCCCGGCCAGCGCCGACGAGACGATGTCGAGCCAGTTGACCCGCCGGCCGCACTTCGGGCAGTCCGGCTCGTCGCCGCTGACCCAGAGCGGGGCGCCGATGGTGCGCGGCGGCATGCCGAGCTGCTTCTCGATCCGGCGTACGTCGGACTCGCAGGTCTGCCAGCGGTGCCGGCCGGGCAGGCTGGCGGGCGAGTCGTACACGGCGCGGAAGAGGACCGGGTCCACCTCCACCGTCCTGCGGGTACCGGTCACGGCGTACCTCCTCTGCTCGTCGTCACGGTCGGCCCGCCGCCTCACGGGCGCAACCGGATCAACGACAGGGCAGGTCGGCGGGTGTCCCCTCCGGGGATTCCGGCGACGGGTCGTCGAGCAGCCGGCGGATCGCGGCCCCGAGGGCCGGGTCCACCGGGAACCGGGCCGCCAGCCAGGCCAGCACCGTCCCGGCCGCCGCCCGGTTGTGCCGGTAGCCGGGCACCATCGCCGCCAGCGGCACCACCTCCGGGGGGTACGCCCGCTCCGCCCGCCGGCTCGGGTCGAACGGGTCACGGCCGGCCCGTACCCCGCCGGGACCGGTCAGGTCGAGCAGCGCGAGCACCCGGTCCACGGCGTACGACTGGATGAACCGGGTGGCGCTCAGCCGCTCGCCGCGCAGTTCCCGGTGCAGGCCGACGTAGAGGTTGGTCAACGCCTCGTTGAGGTGGAACCCGACCGTGTCGTACGGCGGCCCGCCCGGCTCCGGCCCCCGCTCGACGAGGGCGGCGGGGACGTCGGCGCGCCGCCAGACCACCCGGGCTCCCACGCGCGGCAGCCGGGCCAGCTCCGCGACGGTGAAGACGGCGTACTCGACGAAGATGCCGTCGGCGTAGAGCGCCTTGCGGCCGTGGGGGTCGTTGGCGAAGCTGAACGCCACCGCGCAGGGTGCCCGGAGCCAGTCGGTCGACTTTCGGTACCGGGCTGCGGCACCGTCCTCGACGACGACGAAGAAGTCCAGGTCGGAGTGCTCGTCGAGCCGGTCGCGCGCGGTCCCGGCGGAGCCGAGGCCGAGGACGGCGAGCACGTCGGGCCGGGTGGCGAGGTGGGCGGCGAGGTCGTCCAGGCGGCGCAGCACGGGATGCACGAAACGTCGTCCTCTCGGGTGGGGTCGACGTTTCAGCCCGTACGGTCCGCAGGCCCGCCGAGGTCGCGACGGCTCATGCTAGCGGGGCCGGGGCGGCGGTCCGGACGACCGGCGGGGTGTGGTGGCGCGTCCTGTCGAGCTGCCCCGTCCGTCGCGTGGTCCGGAGGCCCGACCGGGCACGCCGGGTGGACATCGGGCAGGCATCCACCGCGAACGGGCGCTCCTGCTGGTAAGTGTTGCGGCCTTTGCCCGTTCTGTGCTGCCCGTTCGGGGCCGGTGACGGGCACCAAACCCACCAGATTGCCCCGGATGTGACCGGGGTCACCCGCAGTCGTCGATGTTACAAAAGACGCACGGGCCGACGGGAGGTGCACAGTGGACGCAGTTCGGCGTCGACACCACATCCTGACGCTGGCCCGCCGCCAGGGTGACGTCGACGTGCGGAAGCTGGCCGTCGACCTGGGCGTCGCGCCGGAGACGATCCGCCGTGACCTGAGCCTGCTGGCGCAGCAGGGCCTCGTCCGCCGGACCCACGGCGGCGCGTACCCGACCGAGACCGCCCGCTTCGAGACGACCCTGGAGACCCGGGCCACCCGGATGGTCGTGGAGAAGCGGCGGATCGCCACCGCCGCCGTGGAGCACCTCGGCGACGCCGAGTCGGTCTTCATCGACGAGGGGTACACCCCGCAACTGATCGCCGAGGCGCTGCCCACCCACCGTCCGCTGACCGTGGTGACCGCCTCGCTGCACACCGCGGCGGCGCTGGCCGCGTACCCGAGCATCACCGTGCTGCTGCTCGGCGGCCGGGTCCGCGGGCGGACGCTGGCCACCGTCGACCACTGGGCCACCCGGATGCTCGCCGGCTTCGTCATCGACCTGGCCTACGTCGGGGCGAACGGCATCTCCCGCAAGCACGGGCTGACCACCCCCGACCCCGCCGTGGCGGCCGTCAAGGCCCAGGTGATGGCGGTGTCCCGGCGGGTGGTCTTCACCGGGGTGCACACCAAGTTCGGCGGGAACAGCTTCTGCCGCTTCGCCGACGTCGCGGACCTCGACACCATCGTCACCGACACCGCGCTGCCGGCCTCCGAGGCGCACCGCTACTCCCTGCTCGGCCCGGTGGTGCTGCGCGTCTGAGCGCCCCGGCCGACCTTCCTTCACCCACCACACCACCACCATGGAGGTTCGCTGTGCCCAGAACACGAACTCCCCGCCGATGGCGCGGCCCGCTCGCCGCCGCCCTCGCGGTCGGACTCGCCACGACCGCCTGCTCCGGAGCCGGTGGCGGCTCGTCCGGCGACGGCGAGGGAAAGACCATCACCGTCCTGATGGTCGGCAACCCGCAGATGGAGGACCTGGCCAAGGTCACCGCCGACACCTTCACCAAGGACACCGGCATCACCGTGCGGTTCACGATCCTGCCGGAGAACGAACTGCGCGACAAGGTCACCCAGGACGTCGCCACCCAGGGCGGGCAGTACGACGTGGCGACGATCGGCGCGTACGAGGCCCCGATCTGGGCCGGGAACGGCTGGCTGCACGAACTCAGCACGTACGCCGACGCGGACACCGGGTACGACAAGGGTGACCTGATCGCGCCGGTGGTCGCCTCGCTCTCCGGCTCCGACGACAAGCTCTACGCCGCGCCGTTCTACGGCGAGTCGTCGTTCCTCATGTACAACAAGGACCTCTTCGCCGCCAAGGGGCTGACCATGCCGGAGCGGCCGACCTGGCCGCAGGTGGCCCAGTTCGCCGCCCAACTCGACGACAAGCAGGCCGGCGTCGCCGGCATCTGCCTGCGCGGCCTGCCCGGCTGGGGTGAGCTGTTCGCACCGTTGACCACCGTGGTCAACACCTTCGGCGGCACCTGGTTCGAGCAGGACTGGACGCCGAAGGTGAACGCGCCCGAGTTCACCGAGGCGACGACGTTCTACGTCGACCTGGTCCGTAAGCACGGGCAGCCGGGCGCGCCGCAGGCCGGGTTCACCGAGTGCCTCAACACGTTCGGCCAGGGCAAGGCCGCCATGTGGTACGACGCCACCTCCGCCGCCGGCACCCTGGAGGATGCCAACTCCAGCACCGTCGCCGGCAAGGTCGGCTACGCGTACGCGCCGATCCACCGGACGGACTCCTCGGGCTGGCTCTGGACCTGGGCGCTGGCCATGCCGAAGACCACCAAGAACGCCGACGCCGCCTGGACGTTCATCTCGTGGGCGACCGGCAAGGAGTACGAGAAGCTGATCGGCTCCTCGCTCGGCTGGTCCCGGGTGCCGGCCGGCAAGCGCCAGTCCACCTACCAACTGCCCGAGTACCGGCAGTCCGCCCAGCCCTTCGCCGACCTGACCCTGAAGTCCATCCAGGAGGCCGACCCGGTCAACCCCGGGGTGCAGCCGAGGCCCGCGCTCGGCGTGCAGTTCGTCGGCATCCCGGAGTTCGCCGACCTCGGCACGAAGGTGTCCCAGGAGGTGTCGGCCGCCATCGCCGGTCAGGTCACCGTCGACCGGGCGCTGGCCAACGGACAGCGGCTGGCCGAGGACGTCGCCAGCAAACACCGCTAGCCGCGCGCCGGGGCCGGCCACCACCGGCCGGCCCCGGCCCTGCCCCGAGGTGGACCGATGACCACGACCATCACCACCGGTACGGGCGCGGCACCGCGCCCCACCGTCCGTCCCACCCGGCCCGACCGGGCCCAACGCTGGGCCCGCCGCGCCCCGCTGCTGCCCGCCCTGGTCTTCGCCATCGTGGTGACGCAGCTTCCGTTCCTGTTCACCCTCTACCTGTCCACGCAGAGCTGGAACGCGCTGCGGCCCGGCAGCCGCGAGTTCACCGGGCTCGCCAACTACGGGCAGGTGCTCACCGACGACCGGCTGCGCGCCGCACTGGTCAACACGGTGGTGCTCACCGCCTCGTCGGTGGTCCTCTCCGTGCTGCTCGGCCTCGGCCTGGCCGTCCTGCTGGACCGGCGGTTCCCGGGGCGCGGCATCGTCCGTACCCTGCTCATCACCCCGTTCCTGGTGATGCCGATGGCGGCGGCGCTGCTCTGGAAACACGCCATCTACAACCCGTCGTACGGCCTGCTCAACGGGATCCTCGGCGGCAGCACCGACTGGGTCTCGGCGTACCCGATGACCTCGGTGGTCACCGCGCTGGTCTGGCAGTGGACCCCGTTCATGATGCTGATCATCCTGGCCGGGTTGCAGGGCCAGTCCCTGGAGACCCTGGAGGCGGCCCGGGTCGACGGGGCCGGCCCGTGGCAGATCTTCACCCGGGTGACCCTGCCCTACCTGCGGCCGTACCTGGAACTGGGTGCCCTGCTCGGCTCGATCTACCTGGTGCAGACCTTCGACGCCGTCTTCACCATCACCCAGGGCGGGCCCGGCTCGGCCACCACCAACCTGCCGTACGAGATCTACCTGACCACCTTCCGAAAGTTCGAGTACGGCGAGGCCGCCGCAGCCGGCGTCGTGGCGGTGATCGGCACCATCGTCGTCGCCACCCTCGCGCTGCGGGTGCTCTCCAGCCTGTTCCGGATGGAGGACCCGCGATGACCACCTCACGCCTTCGTACCGTCGGCTCGAAGCGGCGCGGCACGGACGCGGCCGGGGCGCTCTGGACCGTGCTGGCCTGGCTCGCCGGGCTGCTGTTCTTCCTGCCGGTGCTGTGGATGGTGCTGACCGGGTTCAAGCGGGAGGTGGACGCCGCCAGCAACCCGCCGTCCTGGTTCTTCAGCCCGGCCCTCGACGGCTACCGGCAGGTCTTCGACCGGGACCTGCTGCCGTACCTGCTCAACTCGATGACCGCCAGCGTGGTCTCCACCCTCCTGGTGCTGGTGCTGGCCACCCCGGCGGCGTACGCGCTGTCGATCCGGCCGGTCGAACGCTGGCGCGACGTGCTGTTCTTCTTCATCAGCACGAAGATGCTGCCGGTGGTCGCCGCGCTGCTGCCGATCTACCTGCTGGTCAAGCAGGTCGGCATGCTGGACAACATCTGGACCATGGTCGTGCTCTACACGGCCATGAACCTGCCGCTCGCGGTGTGGATGATGCGCTCGTTCCTGCTGGAGGTGCCGACGGCGCTGATCGAGGCGGCGGCGATGGACGGCGCCAGCCTGCTGGTCACGATCCGGCGGATCCTGCTGCCGATCGTCGCGCCCGGCCTGGCCGCCACCGCGCTGATCTGCTTCATCTTCAGTTGGAACGAGTTCTTCTTCGCGGTCAATCTGACCGCCACCCGGGCCGGCACCGCGCCGATCTTCCTGGTCGGCTTCGTCACCTCCGAAGGGCTGTTCCTCGCCCGGCTCTGCGCGGCGGCCACCATCGTGTCGCTGCCGGTCGTGCTGGCCGGCTGGATCGCCCAGAAACAACTCGTCCGAGGACTCTCCATGGGGGCGGTCAAGTGAAGGCAGCAGTCATCGTCACGCCGGGACAGATCAGCGTCGAGTCCGTGCCGGACCCCACCCCCGGCCCCCGTGACGTGGTCGTCGAGGTGGCCGGGTGCGGGATCTGCGGCACCGACCTGCACATCATGGACGGCGAGTTCGCGCCCGCGTACCCGATCGTGCCGGGGCACGAGTTCGCCGGCACGGTCGTCGCCGTCGGGCAGGACGTCACCGAGGTCCGGGTCGGCGACCCGGTCGCCGTCGACCCGTCCCTGCACTGCCAGGAGTGCTACCAGTGCCGGCGCGGTCGGGGCAACCTCTGCGAACGGTGGAACGCCATCGGGGTCACCGTCCCCGGCGGGGCCGCCGAGTACGCGGTCGCCCCGGTCCGCAACTGCGTCACCCTTCCCGAGGGGGTCGCCCCGGCCGACGCCGCGCTGATCGAGCCGCTCTCCTGCGCCGTACGCGGCTTCGACGTGCTGCCCCGACGGCTCGCCGACCACTACCTGATCTACGGTGCCGGCACCATGGGCCTGATGATGCTGGAGTTGGCCAAGCGCTGCGGCGCGGCGAGCGTCAGCGTGCTGGACCCCAACCCGGACCGGCTGGCCACGGCGGTGAAACTGGGCTGCTCGGCCCACGCCGCCAGCGCCGACGAGCTGACCCGGCCGCGCGGCTGGGACGTGGTGATCGACTGTACGGGGGTGCGGGCGGCCATCGACGACGGTCTGCGCCGGGTCGCTCCGGCCGGCACGTTCCTCCAGTTCGGCGTCGCGGAGTACAGGACCCGGGCCACCGTCGAGCCGTACCGGGTCTACAACCAGGAGATCACCGTGACCGGCTCGATGGCGGTGCTGCACAGCTTCGAGCGGGCCGGCGAGTTGTTCGCGGCCGGCGTCCTGGACCCGGCTGTCTTCATCAGCCACCGCCTCCCCCTGGACCGGTACGCCGAGGCGATGGCCCAGTTCCGGGCGGGCGTCGGCCGCAAGATCCAGATCGCCTCCTGAACAGGTGTGCCGTCCGCGTGGTCCGGCGGACGGCACACCGCACCCTCCGCAGCGGCGCGCCTCAGCCCATCCGCATCGGCGCGGCGGCCAGGACGACACAGGCGACCACGGCCAGCACGATCCGTACCGTGCGCAGGCCACGCCACCACGGCACCGCCCAGAGCAGGAGCCACCCTGCGGCGAAGGCCACCACGTGCCCCGCCAGCATCCCGAGGGTGATCTCCTCGCAGCGGTTCTCCAGCCCGGTGTCGCAGAGCCGTGGTGGCCGGTCGAAGTTGCCCATCATCGTCGACACCATCGCGGCGACGCAGACCAGCACGGGCGCCGCCACGAGCGTGGCCAGTGGTGTCACCAGCCAACCAGCGAGATCCCGACGCCGGTCCAGGCGACCGGGGCGGGACGGCGTGCCGACGTCGCTTCCGGACATGACGAGGACGCTACGGTTCGGGCCCCCGCCGCGCTGCCCCGTACCGGCCGGGATCGTCGCTCGAGGCGGTAGCTCAGCAGCCATCGAACCGTGGACAAGGTCCGTGGACCCGCTGGACAAGAGCCCGGACGACGCGAGTGGTGGGATGCGGAGAACATGCTGTCCGACAATCGTGTTATGGAACAGATCGGTGTTCGGGAGTTGAACCAGAGCACGAGCCAGGTGCTGGCGCGGGTGAGTGGCGGGGAAACCCTGGAGATCACCGATCGTGGGCACCCAATCGCCCGACTCGTGCCGGTAGGTGACGACAAGTCGACGCTGGCCAGGCTGGTAGCCACCGGGCGGGCTGTCGCCCCAACCGGCGGCGGGCCTGTCCCGCTTCCCCCGAAGCTCGGTGCCGAGGATGTGGACGTGGCCGCATCCCTTGCCGTGCTGCGGGATGAGGAACGCCCGCCCCGCAAGCCTTGATCGGAGTGCCGGCGGCCTTCGGACGGCAAACCGTCGCCGTCCGGCAACGGGGTCGTGGTATCGCGCTGGCCTGCGGACTCGCCGCGCGGGCGCTTCTGCGGAGATGTGCGTCAGGAGTGGGCCGGAGGCACCGCCATGAACCACACCGCCACCATCGACGGCGACCCCCTGCCACTGAATTGGCGCGGTTCGCAGCGCTGCTACAGAGGTTGAAAGTTCGAGGTCTGTGTTGTCAGGGTGGTTCGGGGTCGAGGGTCATGCCGGTCTGGGCGAGGAAGCCGGCGATGAGGTCGGTCTGGTTCTGGCAGGCGCGTAGCCGTTGCCTGACCAGGTGGGCGAGGTGGTCGACGCCGTGGACGGCGATGTTGGTGATGCCGCGTTTCATCCAGGCCCAGACGCCCTCGGTCGGGTTGAGATCGGGTGCGTAGGCCGGCAGCCGCACCACGGTCAGCCAGTCCCGGGCGGCGATCAGGGTGCGCATCCGCACGCTGACGTGGGTGTTGAGGTTGTCCCAGACCAGCACGATCGGCGCGTCCAGTCGGTGGTGGGCCTGGTCCAGGAACGCGATGTGGTCGTCCTCGCTGAAACTGCCCCGTTCCCCGGCACGACCGCGGTGCGGCCGGGTGCGCCACATCAGCCGCCCTCGTTCACCCGGCCTGAGGCAGACCAGCCCGGCGATCGAGACTCGGCCGGAGCCCTTGCCCGACACCGTGACCACCGGCGTGCGCCCTCGACGTGCCCAGGTCCTGCTCTTCGGCGGTCGCAGGGTCTGACCCGCCTCGTCCTGGAAGCAGATCCAGGCGCCCCGCGCCGCCGCTAACCTTTTACCGCCGGCCACCGCCTGCGCTGCCAACCCGCGATCGCCTCCGGGTCCCGCTCAACCGCACGCCGGGCGGGAACCTGCAGGCTGTAGCCCATCCGGTGCAGCAGATACGACACCCCGCGCAACGTGTACCCGACGCCGAACCGCCGCTCGATCACCTCAGCAACCCGAGCCAGGGTCCAGCGGGCATCGGCCCAGCCCTGAGCGACCGGGCCTTCATCCAGCACGACAGCCAACTGTTTACGCTGCCCACCGTCGAGTTTGCAGTCCGAGCCGCCAGGCCCCGACGACGCCAGAGCCGCCGTCCCACCAGCAGCCCACCGACGCCGCCACTGCCGCACCGACTTCTCCGAAACCCGCAGCTCAGAAGCGATCTGTGTAGTCGTTTTGGACTCCTTGAACATGACCGCGGCCCGCTCCCGGACCGCCTCACGCCGAGCCCTGGCCGCCGCGTTCAACCCACCACCAGTCGGATACCTCATCACCCCGGCCTACCGAACCCACCGACCCACATCACGCCGCCACGCCGACAGACATCAACCTTTCAATCTCTGTAGCACAGCTAAGGGGTGTCATGCCGTCGTGGCCCCGGCTGCGGCATGCCGGACCTGACCCGACCTGGTAGGTGACCTACCAGCGGTAGGCGTCGCGTCGGTGGCGGATCGAGTGGATCTCCACGACTCGTTTCGCCTCGTTGATCCGGTAGACGATCCGGTAGGTGCCGCGCCGGGCGGAGTGGAAGCCGTCGAAGGGTTCGTCGAGAGGCTTGCCCACCCGGTACGGGTTGATCGCGATCGCACGCTGGATGGTTTCCGTCGCAGCGATCGCCACCTCCAGCGGCAGGTCCTCGTGCAGGTTGCGGCGAGCCTGCCGGGAGAACATCACCGTGTACGGGCTGAGCGGTTCCTCGGTGCGGTCGTCAAACCGCTTGCCCCCTGGAGGCATCACGCCGCTCTGCTTCGGCGCCGCTCCAACTCGGCACGAACCTCGTCCACCGAGAACGTGTCGCCGGCTGCGAAATCCTCCCGCGACTGGCGCAGGTCTGCGAGGGTCTCGTCGTCGGACAGCAGGTCGAGCGTTTCCCGCATCGACTCGTACTCGGCCACCGAGATCAGCATCACGTCGGCCCGGCCGTTGCGGGTGATCGTGAAGTGGTCATGCTCCCGGGCGACCCGGTCGGCGAGCTCGGCGATCCGGGCCTTGGCTTCCGTGATCGGAATGGTCTCCATGTCGACCATTTTAGCGACCGGTCGTAATTGTGGCCATCCGAGGACCGTGGCTGTCCGGCCTCGCTCCGTTACCCCTTGTCGCCCAGGTTCACCGATCTTGGCACCGCCGCGGCCGAGCGTCGGTGCGTTCATGGCTTGGTTCCGGCACGAGCACGGTTCCAGCCAAGCCGAGTTGGGCACGATCGTCGGCCGATGCGTCGTAGGGTGTCACCTCCTTACGAGCAGGGCCTGCGGAGGCCACCTCGGTTGTTGCTGCTCGATCTTTTAGACGCCGCACCGGTCGGCGGCATCAGCTCGGATGCCCGGCGAACCTGGGCCTCGCTTCTGGCCCACCCGGACGTGTATCCCCGGGTGGCGATGCAGATCCTCCGGCACGCCCAGTTCGCCATCACCATGAAGATCGATCTACACGGTGGTTTCCTCGGCGGCCACCCGCCAGGCACTCAAGCGCCTCGGCCGAACCCTGGACGGATGAGCAGGTTTCGGGGGCGGAGCCTTCCGAAGCAGGCCAGCGGGGTTGCCGCGCTGCTGTACCTAACTGCTGTGCGAGCCGGGATCAGGGCTCGGACGGACGGCCGGAGGAAGGGCCGTTGACCTGGAGGAGAGAGTGGGCCGCCAGGGACTCGAACCCTAAGTGCAGAACGCTGCCGCTAGATCATCCGCATTCGGGCAGATCCGGCCTCGGACCAGGTCGGGAACCCTCATCGACTTCCGGCGTTTTACAGGGGTTTTCGGGCTCAGTTGTGCCGGATCTGTGCCCGATGATCTTGGTGGGCCGGCCCTACTACCGGGGTCGCTCCTCGCAGAGTTCGGCCCGGACATGGGTGCCGCACCATGGCGGCAGCTCGGTCGACCAGACACGCCATCCGCCCGCGTCTCGTCGCGTCTCCCACCGCCATGGGTGAGCCGTGCCGGCCATGACGGTGGGTCCGTCCCACCAGATTCCCCGTACCTGCGCCACGACCAGGGCGCGATCCTCGGCACGGTCGTCGACGACCAGGCGGCCGACCGTTTCCAGCTTGAAGGGCGGCCGTCCGGTGCTCTCCATCGCAGTTCGGTACTCCTGCCACTGCTGGCGCAGCTCGTCGTGCCGATCAGGGGCCAGCACCCGTGACACCCCGAGGCGTTCCCCGGCGCTGAGCTGGAGCATCCACACGGTCGCTGCCGCCTCGGGGGCCGGCTCTCCTCGTTCCGCGTGCGCCTGGACCCGACACACCACCACGGCTGCCAGGGTCGCCAGAACGGCGCACGCTGCGGCGGCCACCATCGGCCAACGTCGGCGCGGACGGATCGACTGTGCGGCCTCCCCCAAGGTCATCCGGGCACGATAGATCGACAGTCCTTCCGGTTGACCTGAGGGTGCCAGGGGTCGGACTCGGCTTTCGTGTTACGGCCCGGCCCCCGGCGGACACCGCCACAGCGGCGCTCTTGACCTGACCCAGACCGGCCAGGGAGCCGGCCCCCGGTCGACGGGCCCAGCCACCAGCGGACACCTCCCCCTCCCAGGTGCCGGTTCTGATCTGACCTGGCCTCGGGTCACGGCTGGCACGGGGGGTCGTCTGCCCGGCCGCTGCGGACACCGCCCCCATGCTCGGGGCTTGCCGGTCGCGCCTCGCGGGGCATTCTCGGGGTCCTGCCTGGACGGTGGCCGGTCCTTGGCGCTGAGGGCCCGCCTCGGGGCTCCGAGCCTGCGGCTGACGCCCTGGCCGTCCCTGTTCCTGCTCCATGCTGCGCCGTGCGCGCCGGGGCGTGACCGGCCGCCAGGCCGCACGCGCGCCCCGGCGTGGCACGGCGGCGGGCCGCAGGCCCGCCCTTGAACAAGTAAAGAAAGTCTGAACACACTACGCTTCGGCTACAGCGGACCCGTCTACGCGGCGCGCGACTGCTCCCACGGATAGGGCATTGCCTTGAGCCTTGCTACGTGCTCGGCATGGCGTCGATGCCGCTCCATGTCACCAGCGGCTTCGGCCTCATCGGCCCAGCCCTGAACCTCAGCGATCCATGCCTCATGGTCGGCGCGCAG
Source organism: Micromonospora fluostatini (assembly GCF_050410825.1). Classification (NCBI taxonomy): domain Bacteria; kingdom Bacillati; phylum Actinomycetota; class Actinomycetes; order Micromonosporales; family Micromonosporaceae; genus Micromonospora; species Micromonospora fluostatini. Next base: position 5,505,646 of record NZ_CP191251.1, on the reverse strand, counting down.
CAGATCGCGAAGAGCCTGCATGTGCTGATCAACGGTCATGGTCCGCACCTCCTAGCCGCTCATCGAGCCTACCAAGCTCGTACCGGCTGTCCTCGACCTGCTGTCGGTAAAACTCTTGGTGCTCCTCGTACTGCTTGATGAAGTCGCGAGCACGCTCAATCTGGGCAACGAGCCTCATCCGCTCGAACTCGTCACGCTCTCTCGGGCTGGTCACTCCGGACTCCTTCTACCGCGCCGGGCTAGTTTCAGGGACGTACACGGTTCCGGCTGGCCGCTGATAAAGGGCACCAGAGCCACGGGTGTAAGGTCGCCCGCTGTCGTCAATAGTCTTGACCAGAGTATTAACACGGTCAAAGCCGCGATTCTCGTAATAGTGCTGAAGCTGCAAATTGTGCCGATGGCAGTCAAGGCGTAGCCAGGAATCACCGGCAACCCCTGCCCGGACGCTTGACCAGTCAAGAATCTTTGCCCCGAAGTCCCGGCCGGACCACGCTCGACGTACTGCCATGCGAAAGATATACAAGGCATGGTCTGGTCCGTCTGGCCAACCTTCGGCGTAATCCGGATCAGCCTTGCTTGTCAAGCTGAACGTAGCAACGTCCTCGTCATCGACTTTGACCAGCCAACTATTGCCCTCAGCTACATACTTGGCTATTCGGTCAATTCGCCAATCCTCAGAGCTGCTGAAGCGGGCGGGCCATTGGCTTATAGCCCTGGACACTAGCCACGCTGCCGCTTCGTCAAGAATGTCTAGAACGGTCGAGAGGTCGCTAGTCCTTGCTTGCTCGAAGCGGAGAAGCACTATTCCTCCTCGGCCTGTGTTGGTCGCCGCTCAGGAACGTCCAGCTCATACCGAAGCAACTGCCTGTCGCCTGCAAAAGTGCTTACGAGTACGCGCACTCGCCGACCGGTTGAATCAATACCGACTCGGGCATGCTGGCCAACCGGCGTTCCCGGCTGCACGTCAAGCAAGGCAGCTTCGTCCGGTGTCGGCATCCTGACTTGAATCTCATCCTTGTAGTGCACCTGCCGAAAACCCAAGGCGCGATAAATCCCACCCGGATACACGACGTTAGTCTCCTGAAGAAGCGGCGCAACGCCGTCGATTTCCATTCTGGCGATGTCTACTGGCGTCCAGGTGTCCGCAATCATTGCGAGTTGTTCGGGGATGCCTTGCCGCGAAACGTACCGCAGTCGCCTGCGTCGGATGAGTCGCGTGCCTGGGGCACAGTCGAGGTAGCGCGCCACCTCGTCCGGAGCGGCCAACTCGGTGACTCCGGCAACAACCTGCCGGGTTGACCACCCTTCTGCCTGGGCGTCCGACTCCCACTGGTCAACGCGGTTGGTCGGATCGTCGGAGTACGCACCCAGCTCGAACCGGGTCAGGTTCCACGACACCAACTCTCGGCGGCGAACCTGCCTGCCCAGACTTCCGGCCCCTGCCGTGATCAACCCGTCTTGCTCCAGTCGGGCCAGCGCTGAGCGGATCGTTGCTCGACTGAACCCGTACTGGGATGCAAGGTCAATTTCCGTTGGCACCCGGTCACCCGGGTTGAGTTTTCCCTGGTCAATCTGGGTTCGGAGATCGTCATAGACGACCTCCCACCGGGCTCGACTTCTTGCCACTCGGGGCCTCCTCCAAGGTTTGTCAGTACAGATCGTACAGAACGCTTGCACCGTCCGGTCTTTGTACGTACAGTACCTACGAACCGGTCAGACAGGTCAGTACGCCCCAGACTTGCCCGGTGGGCTACATGCGTATGGAGAAAAACGACCGAAGGAGAGCGAGCGAGATGCGGAACATCCCTGTGAACCTGACTGGCTTCAAGCTGCGCGTGGTGGAGGAGCCTGCGATCAAGACGGACATGGAGGGTCGGGTGCTGACGGCGTACGGGTCGGATGACCCCCTGTACGTGGTGGGGGTGTTCGCCAAGCCGGTGGCGACGGAGGACGGGCACCGGGGCAAGGGCGAGGAGTTGAAGGTGACGCTGTCGGTGAACCCGCAGGGGATCGAGGAGGGCGACCTGGTGGAGCTGATCGGGGCCACGGTCTCGCACTGGGAGCGGGACGGCCGTTCGGGTCTGACGTGGAAGGCGCAGAGCCTCAAGCCTGCCTGAGGTAGGCACCTTCGGGGTTTTTGCCCAAACGGAAGGAGTCCCCGATGGGGGATCAACTGACGACCTTCGTCGCCGCACGAGGGGAGAACCCGTACGCGCTCGCCCGGAAGTGGGGCGAACAGCAGCCCTCCCGGGGCCTGGAGGAACTGGCCGTGATGTCGGCGCTGGCGCACTGGCTCACCAGTTGGATGCCCATCACGATGCACCAGGCGTTGACCGCCGGCGCGACCGTCGACCAGGTGGCCGCCGCCGCCGGGGTCGCCGTTGACCAGGTGGCCGAGCGGTGGCGGACGTGGGCGGACGGACAGGTGGCCTTGCGCGAGCAGACGAACGGCACGCTGGGGCTCGCCGCCGCCGACCGCGACCGGGTGGCCGCGATCCTCGCCGCCGGAGTTGGGCACTGACGGTCCAGGCCGTCGAGCACGCCCCGCCCCTTTCTGGTGGGTGACCCGTTCGAGTCGGGTCGGGGCGCTTATGTCGACGGTATGCGGGCTCGGTGAGTTCGCATCCTTCGGCAGATTGTTTCTTGAGAATTCCACAGTGGCTAGAACCTTGCCTATTGCTGACAATTGTGCATTTTCCAGATGCGGAGGGAGGTTGTTGTGTCGGATTTTGACTTGGTCGTTTCTGGATTGCTGTTGCTGTCGGTGTCGATCAACGTTGGCTTGATCCGTCGTGAGGGTCGACGCTGGCGGCGCTTGTGGCGGTTGACCGGCCGGGAGTAGCCCGCTGAGCGGTGGTCTCTATCCGCCCTTGGGGGACGTTGTCGCCGGGGGTGGGTGGTGTCTACCGACTCGGCTGGGTCGGCGACCGGAGAGGGGTAGTGGATGGATTTGGTGCCGGAGTTGGTGAAGTCGTGGACCGGCAGGACACGGTACGAGGCGTTGGTGGGCAACGTGCAGAGCTTGGCAATGCTGCTCGATGGCGTAAAGAGCCTGATCAACTCGTGTGAGCCGCCGCCGGGGACGCTGTACCAGTTCGCCGCGCGGATCGAAGACCTGGAGGACGCGCACCGGCAGGCGGTGGAGTCGCTTCGGGCGTTCCACACGCGGGTCAAGACGTATGAGGCCGATCTCGTGGCCAAGCCGTGGAAGGTGAGCTGATGTCGTATCGGGTCGGTGACACCTACGACGCTGTCGACCAGGCAATGCGGTTGCTGCGGAAGTCGATGAAGGGGATGCCGGAGCGGTACCGCTACATGAAGCACTACGACGAGCTTCGTCGGGCGGTGGCGGTCCTGCTGATCCTCCTCGAAGAGGCGGCCCCGTGGATGGAGGAGACGGAGAAGGCGAAGCGGGCAACGGCGCTCGCCAAGAAAATGATGGTTACGGCACGCTAACGACAAACGCACGTTGCCGAAAGGTCCGGGTTGGTTTTCCGATCCGGGCCTTTCGTCGTCTACAGAAATCTTCGAATGGCTGAGAGTGGGTGTAATCGATGGGGAAGCAGCGTATTCAGGGGTGGGAATGGCGGGTGGCGGGTTGGGCTGCGCGGCATCCGGGTTTCGTGGCGGCTCCGGCTGCTATCGCTACCGGCGTGGTCCAGTTCGGGCCGGTGACGGCGGGCAGTGTGATGGCGGGTGCTGTGGCGGCCGGTGTCGGCTGGTACCGGGGTCACCCGGAGTCCTGGTCGCGGTGGGCGGCTCCGCAGTTGCGGGCGGTGCGCCGTCGGTGGCTGTCGCGGGCGTACCTGGGGCCGTGGTGGGGTCGGGTGACCGAGGCGTGCAACCTGGTGACGGTTCACCGGACGACCGGCGTGGTCAACGTGCCTCGGATCATCCGGGTCCGGTCGCACTCTCCGTCGACGGAGACGGTGTACGTGCGGCTCCTGCTCGGGCAGACGCCGACGATGTGGGAGGAAGCCGCTGACGCCCTGGCCGTCGCGCTGCGGGCTGAGCGGGTCGGTGTCGAGCGGGTCCGTCCGCAGGTGATCGCGCTGATCGTGCAGCGGTCGGAGCCGTTCACTGAGGCGATCATCCCGCCGGACCTGCTGGGCGACTCTGAGGCGGTGGACCTGGGCCGGGTGTACCTGGGTGAGACCGAGCACGGGACCGACTGGTACGCGCCGCTGGTCGGGCAACACTGGCTGGTCGGCGGGGCCACCGGCTCGGGGAAGAACTCGGTGACCTGGATGGCGTTGCGGGCGTGCGCGCCGCTGATCCGTGACGGCCTGGTGCGCCTGCACGTGGTCAACCCCAAGGGAACCGAACTCAACGCACTGCGGCCGGTCTCCCACCGGTACGCCGAGCAGGATGCCGACATCGTGGAGGTCGTCCAGGGCTTCTGGGCCACGATGCAGGACCGTAAGCGGGTCTTGGCGGAGCAGGGCCGGCGGACCTTCGCCATGTCGCGGGAAACCCCGCTGGACGTCCTGGTCGTGGACGAGCTGGGCGCGGTGACCGGGTACGGGGATCGGTCCCTGACCAAGGGCGTCCAGTCGGTGTTGCCGCTGATCCTGTCGCAGGCTCGGGCGCTGGGCGGCAGCGTGATCGGCGCGCTCCAGGAGCCCACCAAGGACGTGATCCCGCAGCGTGACCTGTTCTCCCTGCGGGTGTGCCTGCGGGCGACGTCGGCCGGGCACGTCGACATGGTCCTCGGTGAGGACATGCGCCGTCGGGGTGCTCTGGCCGACGAGATCCCGAACGACCCGTCAACGGCCGGCATCGGCTTCGTGGTCCGGCAGCGCTCCCGTACCCCGGTGCGGGTCCGGGCCGCGTACTGCGACGACACCGACATTGCCGACCTGGTGCGGGTCGCCGGCTGGCCGGTGTCCGAACTGGCGCGGGCGGGGCAGGCATGAGCGACACCGCAGACACCAAGCAGCCTCGGGTGCCTCGGCCGGTTCGCCGGCTCACGAAACGTCTCGATGTGGCGCGGCAGCTTCACGACCTGGAGCAGGATGCCGCGCTCGACATCGTGGACATCGAGCGGCTTCGGGTGTCCGTGACCCGGTCGCTGTGGGTCTTCCTGGCCGTCGGGTCGGTGTTCACCACGACCGGCGTTCAGGACTTCCTCGCCGGTCACCTCACCCCGGCCGATCCGGTCTGGTGGGGCACCTGGGGAGTGGAACCGTGCCTGGTCGGCATCCTCATCACCGTTCTCCGATGGGAAGCGGCGATGATCGCGCGGGGCATCGACATCGACTCCAAGGCCGTCGACTGGCTCAAGCGGTTCCTCCTCACCTGCACCCTGATCATGAACGTGGTGCCGGCGTTGTGGCCCCGTGAGGGCGAGATCAACGCGGGAATGCTCGCCGCGCACATCATGGTGCCGGTCCTGGTGTTCTTCCTCGCCGAAGTCATGCCGATCGTGCAGGCACGCTGCACCCAGGCACGCCGGGCCATCACGCTGACCAAGACTGAGCCCACCGCGCCCGAACCTGCCGCGTCGACCCCGGTCGCCTCGGTGCTGGCTGTCTCGACGTCCCCGCCACCGGTCACCCCGGCTGCTCGGGTCGAAGCTCCGGCGGCCCGGCCCTCGGAGACCTCCACCCCGACCCCGGTCGCCTCGGTGGAGCCCCCGACTCCGGCGGTGGAGCTGGACGGGCTGGGCATCCCCATGCCGATGCAGGCGCAGATCCGGCAGCTCATCGCGGACTCAACCACGACGGTGACCGCTGCCGACATCCAACGCGCCACGCGCCTACCGCTGCCGATCGCGGCACGGGTGGTCGACCGGCTCACCCCGGTCACCGCCAACGGCTACGCGCACTGAGCACATCTCCCACCGGTTCCCCCTGGTCCTGCCGCGCTGCCTTCTCGCGGGCGCGGCAGGGCCCCCGGCTCCCCTGATCGGAGACATGCCGTGTCCTACCTCTCGCCGCTCGCTCTCGCGGTCGGCCTGCTCCTGGTCGTCGCGCTCGTCCTGGTCCTCACCCGCTACCGGCGGTCGGTGGTTTGCGTGACCACCCTGCACAGTGAGCTGACCGCCCTGCGGCGGGCTCTGCTGCGGGACCCGTTGACCGGCCTGGCGAACCGGCCCGGACTCACCCAGGCGTGGACGCGGGTCGCCCCCGCCCGGCCCTGGGTGGCGGTGATCGACCTCGACGGGTTCAAGCCCGTCAACGACACCCACGGCCACGCCGCCGGGGACATCGTGCTGACCACCATCGCCGCCCGCCTCCGCACCATCAGCGACACGGCGGCCCGCCTCGGTGGAGACGAGTTCGCCGCCCTGATCGACGGTCCCGACCCGACCGCTGTCGCTCACCGGATCGCCCAGGTCATCGCCGCCCCGATCCCGCTCCCCACCGGCACCACGGTCACGGTCACGGCCAGCATCGGCCTGGCCCCGTCCGCCGGTGACCTTCCCGCCGCTCTCGCGGACGCCGACGCGGCCATGTACCGGGCCAAGACGACCCGGGTCGACGTGGTGGTGTTCGACCCCCGTCGTGATGACCACACCACCCCGGCCCCGGACACCCGGCCCGCCGTCCGGGTCCGCGACCTCACCCCCGTCACGGTCACCAGCCCCGCCATCCCGGCCCCGAGCGCTGACCTTCTCTGACTTGTCCTGGCCCGCCGTGCTTCTCTCCGGGGCGCGGCGGGCCCTGTCCCTGGAGGGATTCCATGTCTTCACCTCCTCGTTCTCCTCGCCCCGCGCCGGTCGGCTACGACGCTGAGGCCGTGCTGACCCGGTGGATGCGGTCCCCGGCCTACCGGGAATGGCGGGCCGGCGTCGAGAGTGTCAAGGGCTGTCTCCAGCCCGTTCGCCTCAGTGGCAAGTGGGAGGTTCGGCACCTCGGGTCCGGGGACCTGATCGCGTCTCGGCAGGGCCGGGTGTGGGCCTCCTGCGGCACCCGCCGCGCCGCTGTCTGCCCGACCTGCGCCGACCGGTACGCCGCCGACGCCTGGCACCTGATCCACGCGGGCATGTCCGGCGGCAAGGGCGTCCCCAACACCGTGGCCCAGTCGACTCGACTGTTCGTCACCCTGACCGCTCCGGGCTTCGGCGCGGTCCACAACCGCCCCGGGCGGCGGCCCTGCTCCTGCGGACGCTGGCACCCCGACGGGTACCCGCTCCTGGGTAGCCCGATCGCCCCGGACTCGTACGACTACACCGGGGCGGTGCTGTGGCAGGCGCACTCCGGGAAGCTGTGGCACCGGTTCACCATCGCGCTTCGTCGGGCTGCCGCCGCCGCTGGTGGCCTCACCGTCCGGGCGGCCGGTGCTCACCTGCGCATCTCCTACGCCAAGGTCGCGGAGTACCAGCGGCGCGGCCTGGTGCACTTCCACGCCGTGATCCGGGTCGACGGACCGAGCGGGCCGGACTCCCCGCCCCCGGCCTGGCTCACCCCCGACGTGCTGGCCGACGCGGTCCGGTCGGCGGCTGCCTCGGTGCGGGTCGACACCACCCGACCGGACGGCACCCCTCTGCCCCTCGGCTGGGGCGCACAGGTCGACGTGAAGGACATCACCGCCACCGACATCGACGTAGCCGACAACCAGGATGACGACGAGGGCCAGGCGGTGGCCGACACCCGGCTAGCCGGCTACATCGCCAAGTACGCCACCAAGGGCACCGAGGCCACCGAGACCGGAGACCGGCGCATCCGCTCACAGATGCACATCGACCGGCTGACCGTCTCCGACCACCACCGCGCCATGATCCAAGCCGCGTGGGACCTGGGCGGCCTCGGCCAGTACGCCGATCTGCGGCTGCGGCACTGGGCGCACATGCTCGGCTTCCGGGGCCACTTCCTGACCAAGTCGCGGATCTACTCCACGACCTTCAAGGAGCTGCGGGCGGAGCGTCAGGCCCACCAGCTCCGCACCGCGCTCACCGACGCGGGCCTGCCGGATGACACCAACGTCCTGGTCGTCAACGACTGGACGGTCGTCGGCATGGGCTACGACACCCCCGAGCAACTCGAACTCGCCGCCGCGATCGGGGACCGCATCCGGTCCGCACGCCAGACCAGGAAGGACCCCGAATGACCACCCCCACCGCCGTCCCCCGGCTGTGGAGCGTCACCGACGTGTCGGCGTTCCTCGGCATCCCGGTCGGCACCCTCTACCAGTGGCGGCACCGCCGGATCGGTCCCCGCGCGTCCCGCGTCGGCCGGCATCTCCGATACGACCCCGCCGACGTGCGGGCCTGGCTCGACCAGAAGGCGGCCTGACATGCCCATCGATGACCTGTGGTACCTCACCCAACGCGGACCGGACAAGAAGCGCCTTCCCTCCAAGCGACACGGCCGGGGCAAACGCTGGCGGGTCCGCTACACCGACGCCGCTGGTGAATCCCGCGAAAAGCTCTTTGAGCGCAAGGTCGACGCTGACGCCTTCGACCTTGAATGCCGGTCGGGCGTCGCTGTAGAGGTGAGGGCCAAGCGTGAGACGGATCGGCTGACCTTCGCTGAGTACGCGCAGCGGTGGAGGGAAGCGCGTGAGTCGGGTTGGGCCACGGAGACGCGACGGCGTATCCCGCAGAACCTGCGGAAGCACCTGCTGCCCGTCTTCGGTGTGAGGCTCATCCGCTCCATCAACCTCACTGACGTGCTGGCCTGGCTGAGTCGGCTCCTCGATGACGGAACGCCGAAATCGTCGGTAAGCCTGTACTTCGGGCTGTTCAAGACCGTCATGAACGCCGCTGTTGTCGACAGGGTGATTCCCGACAACCCCTGCAACGGGGTGAAGCTCGCGCAGATCCTGCGGGGTCTTTCCCGGGCACCGAAGTGGGTTCCGACCAGCGACCAGGTGCTCAGGCTCGTTGAGGTGGTGCCGCGCCGATACCGGGCCGCCATCTGGCTGGGGGCCGGGGAAGGGCTTCGCCTCGGTGAGGTGCTGGGCATGGAGGCCGGGCCCCGCTGTGTCGACTACGACCGGGGGGACCTACACGTCGTCCAGCAGTTGCGGCACTCGCCGGAGCACTTCGGTGGCTTCTACCTCTCGACTCCGAAGAGTGGGTCTGTCGGCACCGTGGACCTGGACGCGGTGGTGGCTGAGGAACTGACCGCCCACCTGAGTGAGGTCGGCCCGGTCGAGTTCGAGCTTCCCGACATCACCACGGGGGAGCGGCTGACCCGTTCGGTGGCTGTCCTGTTCACCTCGTCGCGGGGAAGGCTGCTGACCGATACCTACTGGTCAGAGTTGTGGGCGGACTGGCGTGAGGCCGCAGGTTGGCCCAAGGCGGGCACGTTCCACTCCCTGCGTCACTTCTTCGCCACCACGCTGATGAGCAACGGGGTGGAGCCCCAAGAGGTACAGAAGGCGCTACGGCACGCCAACCTGCGGATCACGCTGGAGACCTACGTGCACTGGCTGCCGAAGAGGGACCGTCCGCGCGGCCTGGTCGGTGACCTGCTGCGGCAGGCGAGCGGTACGGGGCGGGAGCCTTCTACCGGTCAAGATCGGGACTGAGTTGTGCCCTGGTTGTGCCCGATGATCTTCGGTCGGCGTTCTGGCGGCTCAGAGGCGGTGGAGAGTGGGCCGCCAGGGACTCGAACCCTGAACCTAGGGATTAAAAGTCCCCAGCTCTGCCGATTGAGCTAACGGCCCGTTGATCCATTAGGCTACCCGAACCGTGGCGGCGCGGCGCGCCGCTGTCCGGTTGACGCCAGCCCTGAGCCGGCCCGGGAGGCGGGCGCGGGGGTGGGCCGCGACAAGGTCGACGCCGACGACCGAGCGTACCGATCCCGTCCGTCGACGCTGCCGGTGGCGCTCCCGATCCCAGCTCCGGCATCCCTTGGCGAAGAGGCCTGTCGATGCGGTGGCGTGCGGCCGGTGGGTTGACCGTACTGTAAATGTTCTTTACCTTTCTGTTTCGACGCGTGTCTGCACCTACCCCGCGACGACAGAGGGAGTGGAATGTCCAGACTGCGCACGACGGTGGCCGGGATCTGCGCCGCCGCGCTCGCCATCGCCGGTGGCCTGCTGGTCACGCCCGGCAGCGCGAGCGCCGCGACCGCCAGCTTCGCCAAGGTCCAGGACTGGGGCGGCGGCTACGAGGCACGGTTCACCGTCCGTAACGACACCGGTGCGACCATCACCAGTTGGCGGGTCGAGTTCGACCTGCCGGCCGGGTCGACCCTGGGCAGCTCCTGGGACGCCCTGCACGCCAGCGGCGGCAACCGGCACACCTTCACCAACCGTTCCTGGAACGGCACGCTGGCCGCCGGCGCGTCCACCACCTTCGGGTTCGTCGTGACCGGCAGCGGGACGCCCACGAACTGCACCGTCAACGGTGGGCCCTGCGCCGGGGGCGGCGACACCCAGCCGCCCAGCGTGCCGGGCAACCTGCGGGCCACCGGTACGACCTCGTCGAGCGTGTCGTTGGCCTGGAACGCCTCGACCGACAACGTCGGCGTCACCGGCTACGACGTGTACCGGGGCGGCGCGCTCGCCGCCACCGTCACCGGCACCACCGCCACCGTCGGCGGCCTGAGCCCCTCGACCGGGTACAGCTTCTCCGTGCGGGCCCGTGACGCGGCCGGCAACACCTCCGCCCAGACCGGCGCGCTGACCGTCACCACCGCGCCGGGCAGCGGGGTCGTCGGCACCCCCGCCGCGGTCAACGGCCAGCTCCGGGTCTGCGGCGTCCAGCTCTGCAACCGGTACGGCCAGCCGATCCAGTTGCGCGGCGTGAGCACCCACGGCATCCAGTGGTACGCCCAGTGTGTCAACAACGCCTCGCTCGACGCGCTCGCCACCGACTGGAACGCCGACGTGCTGCGCATCTCGATGTACATCCAGGAGGACGGCTACGAGACCAACCCGCGCCTGTTCACCGACCGGGTGCACGACTACATCGAGCGGGCCACCGCCCGGGGCATGTACGCCATCGTCGACTGGCACATGCTCACCCCGGGCGACCCGAACCACAACCTGGCGCGGGCCCGGACCTTCTTCACCGAGATCGCCCAGCGGCACAAGGACAAGACCAACATCCTGTACGAGATCGCCAACGAGCCGAACGGCGTGAGCTGGTCGTCGATCAAGAGCTACGCCGAGCAGGTCATCCCGGTGATCCGGGCGCAGGACCCGGACGGGGTGGTGCTGGTGGGCACCCGCGCCTGGTCGTCGCTCGGCCTCTCCGAGGGCTCGTCGGAGACCGAGATCATCAACAACCCGGTCAACGCGACGAACATCATGTACACCTTCCACTTCTACGCCGCCTCGCACGGCACTACGTACCTGAACGCGCTGTCCCGGGCCGCCGACCGGCTGCCGATCTTCGTCACCGAGTTCGGCACCCAGACCGCCTCCGGTGACGGGGCGAACGACTTCACCCGGGCCCAGCAGTACCTCGACCTGATGGCGACGAAGAAGATCAGTTGGGTCAACTGGAACTTCTCCGACGACTTCCGCAGTGGCGCGGTCTTCACCACCGGCACCTGCAACGGCACCTCGTACGCGGGGACCGGCGTGCTCAAGCCGGCCGGCGTCTGGATCCGGGACCGGATCCGTACCCCGGACAACTTCCCCACCAGCTGACGGCGGCCTGTCGTACGGCGGGGCGGCCCGGTGGGGCCGCCCCGCCGTCTCGTCCGGTACGGGGGAGCGGCTTGCCCTCAACCCGGGTTGAGTACATACGGTCACACAGGCACACACCAATGTCCTCGACCCTCAGGGATCGCTCATGTCTGATCAGCCAGTCAAGGTCGCCGTCATCGTCGGCAGCACCCGGGTCGGCCGCTTCGCGCCGACCGTGTCGACGTGGTTCGTCCGGGAGGCCGCCACGCGGAACGACGTCGCCGTGACGGTCGTCGACCTGGCCGACGTCGACCTGCCGGCCACGCTGGACGCCTCGGCCACCCGGACGGCCACCGACCTCGCCAGGATGCGGGCCCAGTTGGCGGAGGCCGAGGCGTTCGTCGTGGTGACGCCCGAGTACAACCACAGCTACCCCGCCCCGCTGAAGAACGCCGTCGACTGGTTCTACGACGAGTGGCAGACGAAGCCCGTCGCCTTCGTCTCGTACGGCGGGGTCTCCGGTGGGCTGCGCGCGGTCGAGCACCTGCGCGCCGTCTTCGCGGAGGTGCACGCGACGACCATCCGGGACACGGTCAGCTTCCACGGCGCGTCGCGGCTGTTCGACGAGCACGGGCTCCCGGTCGAGCGGGACGACTGCACCGCCGCCGCCCACGTGCTGCTGGACCGGCTCGTCTGGTGGGCCCGGGCGTTGTCGGAGGGCCGGGCCGCGCGGCCGTACAAGGTGTGACCGGGCACCGCCGCCCTGCGTCCCGGCCGGGGCGCGGGTGGCGGGGCGGTCAGCCGGTGGCGACGTCGGTGACCACGACGGTGACGTTGTCCGGGGCGCCGGCCTGGTGGGCCAGCTTCACCAGTTGCTCGCCGCAGTGCTGGCGGTCGTAGTACGTCCCGAGGGCGGCCGAGATCGCCTGGTCGTCGACGTAGTCGGAGAGCCCGTCGCTGCACAGCAGCAGCCGGTCCCCGGGGTACACGGTGACCGTGCCGATCGCCGGTGGGGCGTCGACGCCCTGCACCGCCCGGGTCACCAGGGACCGCTGCGGGTGCTGCCGGGCCTGCGCCCGGGTGAGCGTGCCCTGGTCGACCAGCGCCTGGACGAAGGTGTCGTCCCGGGTCAGCTGGGTCAGCTCGGTGTCCCGCAGCAAATAGCACCGCGAGTCGCCGACCTGCGCCAGGACCAGGGTGTCCCCGGCGAGCAGGCCGGCGGTCAGCGTCGTACCCATGCCCTCGCGCGCCGGGTCGGCGGTGATGGCGGCCCGGATGCGCTGGTTGGCGGTGCTCACCACGGCGGCGAGCGCGTCGGCTGCCTCGGCGGTCCCGACCGGCGGGGTCAGCTCGTCCAGGATCCGGATGACGATCTCGCTGGCCAGCTCGCCGGCGGGCAGCCCGCCCATGCCGTCGGCCACCGCCACCAGGCGGTCCCCGGCGAGGGCGGAGTCCTCGTTGTTCGTCCGGACCAGGCCGACGTCATTGATGATGGCCGAGCGGAGGATCAGCGTCATGGGTCAAGCTTGCCAAGAACACCCCGCCGCCGTCTCTACGCACTACCGTCGAGGTTCGGAAAAAGCCGGGTACGTCCCGGATAGCGCAGCAGGAGGGTGGCCTGGACCTCCTCGTCGCCGAGCGCGGCGTAACTGTGCGGCACGTCGGAGACCCAGCGCAGGTGCCCGCCGGGGGTGGCGGTCGACGGGGCGTCCGCCGGCCCCGCCCGCAACACCCCACTGAAGACGGTGACGTGCTCGGTGACGCCGGGCTGGTGCGCCGGGGAGAGCTGCCCCGGCCCGGGGGCGACCCGCATCCGGTACAGCTCGAACGTCGCCTCGGCCTCGGTGAACACCTCCAGCAGGGTGGCGGTGACCGCCGCCCCCCGGACCACCGGCTCGTGCGCCGGCCCGGAGAGCACGGCGGTGAGCGGTACGCCGAGTTGCGCGGTGATCGCGTAGAGCGTCTCCAGGGTCGGGTTGCGGGTGCCGTTCTCCAGCCCGGAGAGGGTGGCCTTGCCCACCCCGGCCAGCCGGGCCAGGTGCGACAGGGAGAACCCCCGTTCCGTCCGTAGCGCGCGGACCCGCTCGCCGACCTCCCCGGCTCCGGGATCGGAGGTCCGACGGCGCTGTGGTGGCGGCTGGTCCATGCCGCTATGGTGCTACACGATCGCCGTTCCGTTTACGGAACAGCGGATGGAGAGGGTGGTCATGGCGGGACGGACTCAACCGCTGGTGGCCGGGGTGGTGACCGCCCTGGTCGGCTTCGCCAGCTCGTTCACCGTCGTTCTCGCCGGGCTGCGCGCGGCCGGCGCGACCGACGCGCAGGCCGCCTCGGGCCTGCTCGCGCTCTGCGTCACCTCCGGGCTGGCCGCCGCCTGGCTCGGGCTGCGGTACCGGATCCCGATGAGCGTCGCCTGGTCCACCCCCGGGGCGGCGCTGCTGGTGGCGACCGGCCCGATCCCCGGCGGCTGGCCGGCGGCGGTCGGCGCGTTCCTCGTCTCCGGCGCGCTGATCGTGGCCGCTGGGCTCTTCCCCGCGCTGAGCCGGGCCGTCGCGGCGATCCCCAGGCCGATCGCCGGCGCGATGCTCGCCGGGGTACTGCTCCCGTTGTGTACGGCGCCGGTGCGGGCCCTGGTCGAGGTACCCGCGCTCGCCGCCCCCGTCGTCCTCACCTGGCTGCTGCTGCACCGGTACGCCCGCCGCTGGGCGGTGCCCGCCGCGCTGGCCGTGGCGGTGGTGGCGATCGCCCTCACCACCCCGGGTACGGGTGCCGCCGGTGGACCCGGCTTCCGGCCGGTGTTCGAGCTGACCGCGCCGGCCTGGACGGTCTCGGCGGTGGTCGGGCTGGCGCTGCCGCTCTTCCTGGTCACCATGGCCGCGCAGAACGTACCGGGGATGGCGGTCCTGGTCGGCTACGGCTACCGTCCACCCTTCGGCGCCGGCCTGCGGGCGACCGGGTTGGCCAGCCTGGCCGCCGCCCCCGCCGGTGGGCACGCGGTCAACCTCGCCGCGATCAGCGCCGCCCTCGCCGCCGGCCCGGACGCCCACCCGGACCCGGACCGCCGGTGGATCGCCTCGGTCACCGCCGGCACCGGGCTGGCCCTGCTCGGCCTGGGTGCCGGGGTCGCCACCGCCCTGGTCGCGCTCTCGCCCCCGGTGCTGATCGAGGCGGTCGCCGGCCTGGCCCTGCTCGGCGCCCTGGCCACCGCGGTCTCCTCGGCGGTCGCCGAGGCCGACTCCCGCGAGGCCGCCGTGGTCACCTTCGTGGTGACCGCCTCCGGGGTGACCCTGCTGGGCGTGGGCGGCGCGTTCTGGGGCCTGCTCGCCGGCTGGCTGATGCTGCTCCTCTTCCGCCGCCGCTCCGGCGGACCGGAGCCGGCATCCGACCGGGCGGCGGGGCCGGCATCCGGCCGGGCGGCGGGGCCGGCATCCGGCCAGGCGGCGGGGCCGGCATCCGACCGGGCGGAGCCTGTCGAACTGCCCCCGCAGGCGGGGCACCGGGAGCCGGCCCAGCCCAGCTTCGGCCCTGGCCCCACCTGATCCGCCCCTCGGTCCGACCTGATCCGCCCCTCGGTCCGACCTGATCTCTTCCTCGGTCCGACCTGATCCGGACCGCGCGGCCTGCCCCGTTCGTGGGGGCAGCTCGAAAGGACGTCGAACAGCAGGTGTCCACCGGCGCGCCACGCGACCGCCGGGGGCAGCGTCGGCGGGCGCTACTCCTCCGAGGGGAGGTCTGCGGCGGGGACAGTGAGTCGGAGTTCGCCGTCGGCCACGGCGGCGATCCGGTCGGCCAGCACGTACACCGCGCCGGTGGGGACCAGTTCGGTGGAGACCTTGAGGTAGCCGCTGTGCAGCAGCCGGGCGGCGAGGTCGGCGGGGACGTCCGGCTCCTCGACCGCTGTCGACTCGATCAGCTCGTCCAGGCTGCTGCCGGGGTCGGCGTTCGGGGTGCCCTGGACGGTCACCGCGTTCGGGTCACCCCGCTGGACCAGGTCGACGGTGCCGACATCGGCGCCGGTGGAGTCGACCACCCGCATGCCGGTGGTGACCCGGGAGATGGTCGCCTGCTGCTCGGTGTCCTGCTGGCTCATGGTGGCGCGGTTCCCTGTCCGGTACGCCGCTAAACGCCCGTTGCCGGCGGGGCCCAGCCGTCGGGTGGGCGCGGGGACAGCTCCCGCCAGGTGTCCGGGCCGTCGAGCAGGGCGCGGACCGTCTCCTCGGCCTCGTCCGCGCTGCCGTACTCGTAGAACCGGGAGACGCCCTCGGCGCCGCCGGCCCGTTGCTCCACGTGCCAGCGGTCGGCGTCCACCCGGAGGAAGACGTCCCGCCGGGCGAGTCGGCCCCACTTGCCGTTCCACCAGTGTTTCCGCTGCTCCATGGCCGGGACTCTATCGAACATGCGTACGAAAAGAGTCGGCCCCTGCGGGATTCCCACAGGGGCCGATGTGCGGGGGCCGGCTCAGCGCTGGGCGGGCGGCACGGGCGGGTCGGTACGCCGGCCGAGGACGTCGTCCAGCGCGCCGCGCTGCTGTCCCGGCGTGCCGTGGCCGGCGGCGACCAGGGCGTCCCGGATCTCGGTGAGCAGCTTGATCTCCTCGCTCGGCGCGGTGGGCGGCGGCTCCTCGCCCCGCTGCCGCCGCTCGGCCAGCTTGTTCATCGGGAAGACGACGAGGAAGTACAGCGCCGCCGCGGTGAGCAGGAACGTGATCAGCGCGTTGACGAAGGCGACCCAGTCGAAGGGGATGCCCCGGAACTCCGGGGCGGTGCCGGCGATGCCCTTCTCGCTGCCCGTGATCAGCAGCACGAACACCCGGATCAACGGTTCCAGGAACGACTTGGTCAGTTGGGTGACCACGCCGGTGAACGCGGCCCCGATGACGACACCGACCGCCAGGTCGATGACGTTGCCGCGCATGATGAAGTCTTTGAAGCCCTTGAGCATCGGTTACTCCCGTGGTGTCCGGTCTTCCATCGGGGGCAACCTATCCCCCCGGGGGAGGCTCCAGGAAAGCACCGGCCTCCCGGGCCGCCCGCGCCGGGTCGCCGGCCCGGATCGCGTCGACCAGTCGGCCGTGGTCCACGTACCGCTCGGGGGCCAGTTCGTCCCCCATCGTCCGGGCGATGGTGCTGCGCAGGGCGGTACCGACCGAGGCGTACAGCTCGGCGAGCATGTCGTTGTGCGCGGCGGCCACCACCGCGGTGTGCAGGGCCGCGTCGGCCTCCACGAACTCCGCGACCCGACCGCCGTGCCACGCGGCCTCCCGGGCGGCGAGCGCGCCGTCGAGCGCCGCCAGGTCCTCGGGGGTTCGCCTCAGCGCGGCGAGCCGGGCCGCCTCCACCTCGAAGGCCCGGCGTACCTCCACCACCTCGGCCATCCGCAGCTCGGCCCGCTGGTCGTCGGTGATCCGGCGGGCCACCACCGGGGCCAGCTCGTCGGTGGACACCACGTACGTGCCGGAGCCCTGGCGGCACTCCAGCACCCCGGCGTGCACCAGGGCGCGGACCGCCTCCCGGACGGTGTTGCGGCCCACCCCGAGCGCGGTGACCAGTTGCGGCTCGGTCGGGATCCGGCCGCCCACCGGCCACTCGCCGCGCAGGATCCGGTCCCGGAGCGAGGCGATGGTCTGCTGCACCCGGCGCCCGCGCGGGGGTACCGGGGCGGAATCAACCGACGGTGTCACCCGTTACAACTCCCGTCCAGAATTCATCCCATGATTGTAGGTTCGAGGTCATGACCCCGTCGACGACCGTGATCGCGGACCCGCACGGTACCGCCGCCCCCACCCGGGGCCCCGACCCGACGCCCCGGTCCCCGGTCACGGGCGGATTCCTGGTGCTGGCCGGCATCCTGCTCGTCGCGGTGAACCTGCGTGCCGCGATCACCGGCCTGGGCGCCCTGCTCGACGAGGTCCGTACCGGCCTGGCGCTCTCCGGGGTGGTGGCCGGCCTCGTCACCACCCTGCCCGCCCTCGCGTTCGCGCTCTTCGGGGCGCTGACCCCCCGGCTGGTCCGCCGGTACGCGGCGCCCCGGGTGCTGGTCGCGGCGATGCTGGCGCTCGCCGTCGGGCAACTGCTCCGGGTCACCACCGGCTCGGGCGTCGTCTTCCTGCTCCACAGCGCCCTGGCGCTGGGCGGGATCGCGGTGGGCAACATCCTGCTGCCGATGCTGGTGAAACAGCACTTCCCGCACCGGATCGGCCTGGTCACCGGCGCGTACTCGATGACGATGACCGTCGGCGCGACGGCGGCTGCCGCGGCGGCGGTGCCGGTCGCGCACACCTTCGGCTCCTGGCGGGCCGGGCTGGCCGTCTGGGCCGGGCTGGCGCTGGCGGCCGTACTCCCGTGGGTGCCGCTGGCCCGGCGGGCCCGCAGGGCGGGGCCGCGCCCGGCCCCGGCGGCGGACGCGCCCGACCCGCCCCGGATCAGGCCCGGTCGCACCCGGCTCGGCTGGGCCATGGGGCTCTACTTCGGCACCCAGGCGCTCGGCGCCTACGCGATCATGGGGTGGCTGGCCCAGCTCTTCCGGGATGCCGGCTTCCGGGCCGGGGACGCCGGCCTGCTGCTGGCGGCGGTCACCGCGCTGGGGGTGCCGATCGCGATGCTGATGCCGACCCTGGCCGGCCGGCTGCGCTCGCTGCGTCCGTTGATCCTGGCGCTCTCCACGGCGATGCTGCTGGCCTACCTCGGGCTCGCCGTGGCCCCGCACGACGGGGCGCTGCTGTGGGCGGCGCTGCTGGCCGTCGGGCAGAGTTCGTTCCCGCTGGTGCTCGCGGTGATCGGGCTGCGGGCCCGGACGGCGGAGGGGACCGTCGCGCTGTCGGCGTTCACCCAGAGCGTCGGGTACCTCATCGCGGCGCTCGGCCCGCTGCTGGTCGGCGTCCTCTACGGGGCCACCGGCGGCTGGACCGTGCCGATCGGGTTCCTGCTGGCCGCGCTGGCGGTGCAGACGGCGGCGGGCATGGTGATCGCTCGCCCCCGGTTCGTCGAGGACGAGCGGTGAGCGGCGGTGGTCAGGAGGACGAGGTCGGCGTGGGGTCGCCGGCCACCGCCTGCTCCACCGTCGGATAGGTGTGCAGCACCTCGACCAGCCCACTGACCTCGAGGATGCGCAGCACGCCACGCTGCGGGGCGGCCAACCGGACCTCGCCGCCGGCCTCGTCGCAGCTGTTCTTGGCGCGGACGAAGACCGACAGACCGGTCGAGTCGCAGAACGACACCTCCGCCAGGTCGAACACGAGGCGGTTGCGGCCCTTGTCGAGCAGGTCGGTGATCTGGTCCTGGAGCTGCGGTGCCGTCGCCATGTCCAGTTCGCCCGCGACCGACACGACGACGACGTCGCCGCGCTGTTCCGTGTGCACCGTCAGGGACATTCGGAGACCTCCTGTTATCGGGGGAACGGTATCCCACCGACGGGGGGTGTGCAGAGCGGGAGCCGCCAGGGTGCCCGAGGTCATTTCTTTGCCACGGGGCAACTAGTTGCCAAGGTGCCGGTGATAGAGTCCGGCGGTCCAGGTCAAGGAGGGAAGCCATGGCATTGACCGCCGAACAGAGCGGCCGGTTGGCAGGTCTGCTCAGGGAGCACGGTGAGCGGATCACGCTGCGGTGGACCGAGACCGTGGCGGCCCAGATGCGGGGCCGGCTGAGCCACGCCGAGCTGCTCCGCCAGGTGCAGGACCTGCACCGCATCATGGTCGGTTTCGGTGAGCAGGGCGTCGCCGACCTGGCCGACGAAGGCGCCGGCGAACTCCGCGCCGAGCTCGCCGAGCTGTCCCGGGGGAGGGCCCGGCAGGGCTTCTCGGCCACCGAGACGGCGATCAGCGTCTTCGCGCTCAAGGACGTCCTGCTGGAGATGCTGGAGGTCAAGGGCGGCGCGGAGGCGCTCCGCGACTACGTGGCCTACTCCGCGCTGATCGACCAGATGGGGCTGTTCACCTTCGAGAGCTACGTCCGGACCCGGGAGAGCCTGATCGCCGACCAGGCCGAGCAGTTGCTCGAACTCTCCACCCCGGTGGTCAAGCTCTGGGAGGGCGTCGTCGCGGTGCCGCTGGTCGGCACCCTGGACTCGGCCCGCGCCCAGGTGGTGATGGAGCGGCTGCTCCAGACGCTGGTGGACACCGGCTCGCCGTACGCGATCATCGACATCACCGGGGTTCCGGCGGTGGACACCCAGGTCGCCCAGCACATCCTGAAGACCGTGGTGGCCGCCCGGCTGATGGGTGCGGACTGCATCATCTCCGGCATCCGCCCGCAGATCGCCCAGACCATCGTCGCCCTCGGCATCGAGTTCGGCGACATCGCCACCAAGGCGAGCCTGGCCGACGCGCTGCGGCACGTGCTGCGCAGCACCGGCGTCGAGATGGGCCGCCGGGCACGTCGGGGGCAGTGATGGACCGGGTACCGATCCTCAAGATCGGCAGTATCCTGCTGGTCTCCATCCAGGTGGACATGTCCGACCAGACCGCCGTGCAGCTCCAGGAGGACCTCGCCGAGCGGATCGTCGCCACCGGCGCGCACGGCGTCCTGATCGACATCACCGCGCTCGACATCGTCGACTCGTTCGTCGGCCGGATGCTCTCCACCATCGCCTCGATCTCCAAGGTGCTCGACGCCGAGACGGTGGTGGTCGGGATGCGTCCCGCCGTCGCGATCACCCTGGTCGAGCTGGGCCTGTCGCTCAACGGCATCCGGACCGCGCTCAACGTCGAACGGGGCATGGAACTCATCGCCGCCGCCCGCGACGACGACCAGGAACCCGACGAGGACGAGGACGACGCCGGGCCGGACGGCGATCCCGCCGCCGAGACGACGGCCTCCAGATGACCGTCGGCGTCGACCTGGGGCAGCCGCAGACCCAGGAGGTCCGCGCCGACGAGGACGTGGTCCGGGTCCGTCAGCTCGTCCGGGCCGTCGCGGTGGCCGTCAAGCTCTCCCTGGTCGACCAGACCAAGCTGGTCACGGCGGCCAGCGAACTGGCCCGTAACACCCTGGTCTACGGCGGTGGCGGGACCGTCGACGTGATGACCGTCGACAACGGCCGGCGGCGGGGCGTGCGGATCGTCTTCGCCGACACCGGGCCGGGCATCGCCGACCTGGACCTGGCGCTGACCGACGGGTACACCACCGGTGGGGGGCTCGGCCTCGGGCTGAGCGGGGCCCGTCGGCTGGTCGACGAGTTCGAGATCGACACCGCGGCGGGGCAGGGCACCCGGATCACCGTCACCAAGTGGTCCCGGTGATCGCCGACGGGGTTCCCGACCGGGGCACCTGGTTCCGGGTGGAGAGCAGCAGCGCCGCCAGCGCGGTCCGCCGGGCGGCCGAGCGGCTGGGCGCGCAGCTCGACCTGGGGGCCGCCCGCACCGCCGACCTGGCCATCGTCGCCGCCGAGCTGACCAGCAACCTCGTCAAGCACGCCGACGAGGGCCTCCTGCTGCTGCGTCCGGCCCGTCAGGACGGGCAGGCCGGGGTGGAGCTGATCGCGGTCGACTCGGGGCCGGGCATGGCCGACCTCACCGTCTCCTCCCGGGACGGCCACTCCACCGCCGGCACCCTGGGCATCGGGCTCGGTGCCATCGTCCGGCAGGCGAGCTGGTCGGACGGGTACTCCCGGCCGGGTCGGGGCACCGTCTTCGCCGTCCAGGTCTGGCCGTCGGTCGCCCCGCCGACGAGGTGGGCGGACGGCATCACCCGGCCGCTCACCGGTGAGTCGGTCAGCGGCGACGGGTGCGCCGTCCGGGTGATCGAGGGGCGGCACCAGGTCCTGGTCTGCGACGGGCTCGGACACGGGCCGCTCGCCTCGGCGGCCAGCGACGCCGCGCTGGCCGCCTTCCGCGCCGCGCCCGCCGCGTCCCCGGGCTCGGTGGTGCAGCACCTGCACCGGGCGATGTCGCACACCCGGGGTGCCGCGCTGGCCGTCGCCGAGCTGGACTCGACGGCCGGCTTGCTCCGGTACGCCGGACTGGGCAACATCTCCGCCGTGGTGGTGGTGGAGGGCGGACGGCGTCGGGGCCTCGTCTCGCTGCCCGGGATCGCCGGACACCAGCGTCCCGTCGTGCGGGAGTACGACTACCCGTTCGACCCGGGCGCCCTGCTGGTCATGCACAGCGACGGCGTGGTCGACCGCTGGTCGCTGGAGGACTACCCCGGCCTGGCCGGGCGGACCCCGACCGTGGTGGCCGCCACCCTGCTGCGCGACGCCGGGATCCGGCGGGACGACGCGTGCGTCCTGGTCGCCCAGGGCTGGTCGTGACCGGCGGCGAGGACACCACGCTGCTGCGCCTGGCGCTGCGGGTGGAGCAGGACATCTTCCTGGTCAGGCAGCGGGGCCGGGAGGCGGCCGTCGCCGTCGGCCTGGAACACCAGGACCAGGTCCGGATCGCCACCGCGCTCAGCGAGGTGGCCCGGGACCTGCTCGCCACCTGCGACGGAGCCGACGTCACCTTCGCCGTCGTCGCGTACCCGGAGGGCCGGTTCGGGCTGCAGATCGACCTCGCCCCGGTGGGTCCGCTGCCGGCCGGGACGTACCAGCCGCAGTCCGGCGCGGTGGCGCGACTGGTGGACGCGCTGGGCGTGACGAGCGTCGACGGGGTTACGGTCGTGAGGATGTCCCGACGCGCACCCTCCAACGCCGCCCAGCCCACCGCGCAGCGCCTGACCGAGCTGCGCGCCGAGCTGGAGCGTGCCGTCCCGGGCAGTGCCCTGGACGAGCTGGCCACCCAGAACCAGCAGTTGATCTCCGCCCTGAACGAGGTCCGCAGCCAGCGGGACGAGCTGGCCGTGCTCAACGAGGAGCTCCAGGAGACCAACCGGGGGGTGATGGCCCTCTACAACCAGCTCACCGAGGAGCTGGAGGAGACCAACCGGGGCGTGGTGGCGCTCTACGCCGAGCTGGACGAGAAGTCCGCCCAGTTGCGGGCGGCCAGCGAGTCCAAGAGCCGCTTCCTGGCCAACGTCAGCCACGAGCTGCGGGCCCCGGTCACCGCGATCATCGGGCTGGGCCGGCTCCTGGCCGACGAGGGCTCCGACCCGCTCACCGCCGAGCAGACCCGCCAGGTGGAGTGGATCCGGTCCTCGGCGGCCGACCTGCTCACCCTGGTCAACGAGCTGCTGGACCTGGCCAAGGCGGAATCCGGGCGGATCGAGCCGGCCTGGGCGGAGGTGGACCTGCGGGCGGTCTTCGGGCAGCTCCGGGGCACCCTGCGGGCGCTCGCCACCCCCTCGGAGGTGGAACTGGTCGTCGAGGAGCCGCCGCATCCGGCGGTCATCCGCTCGGACGAGGTCCTGCTGGCCCAGGTACTGCGTAACCTGTTGCACAACGCGCTCAAGTTCACCGAACGGGGTGAGGTGCGGATGCGGGCGGAGCGACGGGAGGACCGCTGGGAGCTGTCGGTCACCGACACCGGCATGGGCATCGCGCCGGAGCTGCACGAGCGGATCTTCGAAGAGTTCTACCAGGTACCCGGGCGGACCCGGGTGGGCGGCACCGGCCTCGGCCTGCCGTACGCCCGGCGGTTGGTCACGCTGCTCGGCGGCACGCTGGAGCTGGTCAGCGAGCCCGGCCGGGGCAGCCGGTTCACCGTCGTGCTGCCCACGGGCAGAGCGTGACCGTGGACGGCCCCCCGGCGACCGTGCTGGTGGTCGACGACAGCCGCACCAAGCGGTACCTGCTGGTGAGCTGGCTGACCCGGGCCGGCTTCGCGGTCGTCGAGGCGGAGACCGGGGCCGAGGCGCTGAGCCGGGTCGCGGTGGAGCCGGTCGACCTGGTCGTGCTCGACGTCCGGTTGCCCGACCTGAGCGGGTTCGAGGTCTGCGAACGGATCAAGGCGGACCATCCGGCGCTGCCGGTGATCCACGTGTCGGCGCACGCGGTCGACGTGGTGGACCGGGCGCAGGGGCTGACCCGGGGCGCCGACGCGTACCTGGCCGAGCCGATCGAGCCGGAGGAGCTGGTCGCCACCGCCCACGCGGTGCTCCGCTACTACCAGGCCCGGCAGCGCGCCGAACTGCTCGCCGAGCGGCTCACCGGGCTGGCCGACACCACCGTCGCGGTGCACGCCGCGCCGAACTTCACCCGGCTGCTGGAGGAAGCGGCGGCCGGTGCGGCCCAGATCTTCAAGTGTCCCGCCATCGTGGTGGCGGAGACCTTCGACGGCGACTGCGTCGCCGGGGTCTCGGCCGGGCCGGGAGCCGGGGCGACCGTGGTGCCGTGGGCGGTCGACGACACCGGCATCCCCACCGGCTCCACCGTCCGGGTGGACGACTCGGCGCACTGGGGGCTGGTCGACTGGCCGGCCGGGGACACGGTGACGGTCGCCGCGGCGAAGCTGCGGGAGGACCGCCCCCCGCTGTACGTGGTGGTGCCCACCGCCACCCAGACCCGGCGGACCCCGGTGCTGGTGCAGCTCTCCCAGGCGGTGGCGGCGGCGGTCGAGGCGCAGCGCTCCTTCGACGAGGAGCACCGGATCGCGGTCACCCTGCAACGCAGCCTGCTGCCCCGCCGGATCCCGGAGATCGCCGGGCTCGACCTCGCCGTGCGGTACGAGCCGGCGAGCGCGCAGACCGAGGTCGGCGGGGACTTCTACGAGCTGGTCATGCTCGACGGGCACCTGCTGATGGCGATCGGCGACGTGGCCGGCCACTCGCTGCACGCGGCCACCGTGATGGCCGAGCTGCGGCACGCCGTCCGGGCGTACGCCGTCGAGGGGCACCAGCCGAGCCAGATCCTGTACCGGGTCAACGAGATGATGCGGACGCTGCTCCCGGCCGAGTTGGCGACCCTCTGCGTCCTGCTGCTGCACCCGCAGAGCGGCCGGATCCGGCTGGCCAGCGCCGGGCACCTGCCGGCGTTGATCAGCCTGGACGGCAAGGTCGAGTTCGTCGAGCGGCCCGCCCCGCTGCTCGGCGTCCGGGCGCAGCGCCCGGACGACCTGGAGTTCGAGCTGCCGCCCGGGGCGACGCTGGTGCTCTACACCGACGGGCTGATCGAGCGGCGGGACGTCACCATCGACGAGGGCCTGGCCGCGCTGGCCGCCGCCGCGACCAGGGTCGACAGCGACCTGGACGCGTTCTGCCAGCGGCTGCTGGACGAACTGGCCCCGCCGGAGATCCACGACGACGTCGCCGTGGTCGCCGTCCGCCGCTCGGCGTAAGGAAGGGCCCCCTCTTAACGCCTCCGGTAGAGGAAGGGCCCCTTGTTAACAGCTCTTCGGCGACCGGCCGGCCGGCGGTGATGTAACACCGTGCGGCGCAGTCACGCTGATCGTTGCGTAGGGCCCCGGGACGGGCGCGGAGCGGACGGCGGGGAGAGCAGCGGATGCGGGACCAGCCGCGCGGCACGGCACCGGCCATCGCCGACCGCCCTGCTGGTTCCCGCCGTCCCGGCCGCCCCGGGTGAGCCGACCGGCCGCCCCGCCGGCCCGCTGGGCCCTGTTGGTGTCCGGGCTGGTCGTGCCGCTGTCCGGGCTGGTCGTGCTGCTGGCGTGGCTCACCGACCACCACGTCGGCGCGGTGGCGGCGCCCGACGGTACCGGGGTCCGGTGGGCCCGGGTCGGCGCCGGCGGTGCGGCGGCGGCGCTGGAGCTGCTGCTCGGCCTGGTCCTGCTGCTCGGGACCGGCCGGCTGGCGGCGCAGGCGATCGGCGCCCACGTCCACGGTCGTCGGCGCTGGCAGCCGCGCGGGCCGCGCCCGGTGATCGACGCGCCGGTGTCGGTGATCGTGCCGGCGTACAACGAGGTGGCCACCATCGGGGCGACGGTGCGGTCCCTGGTCGCCAGCGCGTACCCGGCGGTGGAGGTGATCGTCGTGACGACGGCTCCACCGACGGTACCGCCGAGCTGGTGGCACGGATGCGCCTGCGGGGGGTGCGGGTGGTCCGGCAGGCCCACGCGGGCCGGCCGGCCGCGCTGGACACCGGCGTCCGGGCGGCCCGGACGGAGCTGCTGGTCCTGGTCGAGGGGGACACGGTGGTCGAGGCGGACACCGTCCTGCGGCTGGTGCAACGCTTCGCCGACGCCACCGTCGGCGCGGTCTGCGGCAACACCAGGGTCGCCGACCGGCGGCGGCTGCTCGGCCGGTGGCAACACCTGGAGTACGCGCTGGGCCGCAACCTCGACCGGCGGATGTACGACGTGCTCGGCTGCCTGCCCACCGTCCCCGGTGCGCTCGGCGCCTACCGCCGGCAGGTGCTCGTCGCCGTCGCTGGGGCACCGGCGGACACCCCGGCTGAGGCGACCGACCTGACCATGACGGTGCTCCGGGCCGGCTGGCGGGTGGAGTACGAGCCGGACGCGATCGCCTGGACCCCGGTGCCCGCCACCCCGGGCGGGCTCTGGCGGCAGCGGTACCGGCACTCCCACGACACCCTGCGGGCGATCTGGAAGCACCGGTACGCGGTGCGCGAGTCGGGCCCCGGCGGGAGGCTGGGCCGGCGGGCGCTGCCGTCCCTGCTGCTCTGCCGGTTCCTGTTGCCACTGGCCGCGCCGGTGGTCGACGTGCTCGCCCTGTCCGCGCTGCTCCACCGGCCCGGGGCCGGGTACCTGCTGGCCTGGGTGGGCCTGCTGCTGGCCCAGACCCTCACCGCCGGGTACGCGCTGTGGCTGGACGGGGAACGGCTCCGGCCACTGTGGCACCTGCCGGCGCAGCAACTCGCGTACCGGTACCTGATGTGCCTGGTGGTGGTGCGGTCGCTGGCCGCCGCCCTGGGTAAGGAAGGGCCCCCTGTTAACGCATTCGGTATAGGAAGGGCCCCTTCCTAACCGGGGCGGGGCGGGAGGATGGTCCGATGGAGCTCGTCTCGCTGGCGGAGGTCCGGGCCGCCGCCGCCGACCTCGCCCGGACCGTCCTGCGTACCCCGCTGCTCCCCACGCCGTGGCACGACCGGCTGTGGGTGAAGCCGGAGAGCCTCCAGCCGGTCGGCTCGTTCAAGCTGCGCGGCGCGACGCACGCGGTCGCCCGGCTCGACCCCGGGGCACGACGGCGGGGCGTGGTCACCCACTCGTCCGGCAACCACGGGCAGGCGCTGGCGTACGCCGCACGAACCGCCGGCATCCCGTGCACGGTGGTGGTGCCGGAGGGGGCGCCGACGGTGAAGGTGGACCGGATCCGGGCCCTCGGTGCCACCGTCCTGCTGGTACCCCCGGCCCGGCGGCTGGCCGAGGCCGAGCGGGTCGTCGCCGACACCGGGGCGGCACTGGTGCCACCCTTCGACGACCGGCGTGTCATCGCCGGCCAGGGCACCGTCGGCCTGGAGATCGCGCAGGACCTGCCCGACGTCGACGTGGTGCTGGTGCCGGTGGGCGGTGGCGGCCTCGCCTCCGGGGTGGCCACCGCGATCCGTGCGCTCCGGCCGGCGGCCACCGTCGTCGGGGTCGAGCCGGCGCTCGCCGCCGACGCCCACGAGTCGCTGGCCACCGGTGCCCTGACGAGCTGGGAGCCGGCGCTGACCTACCGCACGGTCGCCGACGGCCTGCGTACCAACCTCTCCGCGCTCACCTTCGCCCACCTGCGGGAACGCCTCGACACGGTGGTCACGGTGAGCGAGGCGGAGATCCTCGCCGCCACTGGACGCCTGGCCCGGGACGTACGGCTGGTGGCCGAGCCGAGCGGCGCGGTGGCGCTGGCCGCCCGGCTCTTCCACTCCGACGAACTGCCGCCCGGCCGTACCGTGGCCGTGGTGACCGGCGGCAACGTCGACCCGGCGCTGCTCGCCGGCCTGCTCACCGCCGCCGACGACCCGGCCGACCCGGCGCTGCTCACCGCCGCCGATCCCTCGGCCGACGAGGAGGAGCGGCCGACCGGTTAGGAAGGGGCCCTTCCTCTACCGGATGCGTTAACAGGGGGCCCTTCCTTACACCGTTACCGCTGGAAGCGGTCCAGGGTCCAGGCGTTGATGAACGCCTCCTCCTTCCAGGCGTCGTACCGACCGCTGGGCCCGCCGTGCCCGGCCCCCATCTCGGTCTTGAGCAGGTAGTCGCCCTGCGGGGCCACCGCGCGCAGCCGGGCGATCCACTTCGCCGGCTCGTGGTAGAAGACCCGGGTGTCGTTCAGGCTGGTCACCGCGAGGATCGCCGGGTACGCGACCGGGGCCACGTTCTCGTACGGGGTGTACGACTTCATGTACGCGTACACCTCGGGGTCGGCCAGCGGGTTGCCCCACTCCTCCCACTCGGTGACGGTCAGCGGCAGCGACGGGTCGAGGATGGTGTTCAGCGCGTCCACGAACGGCACCTGGGCGACGATCCCGGCGAACGCGTCGGGGGCAAGGTTCACCACCGCGCCCATCAGCAGGCCGCCGGCCGAGCCGCCCCGGGCCACCAGCCGGTCGGTGCTGGTCCAGTTGGCCTTGACCAGGTGCCGGGCGCAGGCGACGAAGTCGGTGAAGGTGTTCTTCTTGGCCAGCAGCTTGCCCTCTTCGTACCAGCGCCGGCCCAGCTCACCGCCGCCCCGGATGTGCGCCACCGCGAAGATCACGCCCCGGTCCAGCAGGGAGAGCCGGGTGATCGAGAACCACGGGTCCATGCTCGCCTCGTACGAGCCGTACCCGTAGATGACGCAGGGCGCGGAGCCGTCGCGCGGGGTGCCGACCCGGCTGACCAGGGAGATCGGGATGCGGGTGCCGTCGTCGGCGACCGCCCAGTCGCGGTGCTGCTCGTAGTCGGCCGGGTCGAACTCGCGCCCGTCCGGGCCGGGCCGGATCGGCTTGCGCCGACGCAGCGTCAGTGCCCGGGTGACCAGGTCGTAGTCGTAGACCGAGTCGGGGGTGACCAGGGAGGTGTAGCGCAGCCGGACGACGCCGGTGCGGTACTCCGGGTTGGCGTCCAGGCCGACGCTGTAGATCGGCTCCGGGAAGTCGATGTCGTACGAGTCGGAGGTGCCCGAGGGCAGCACCCGCAGCCCGGTCAGCCCGTTGCTGCGTAGCGAGACGACCAGGTGGTTCTCGAAGGCGTCGACCGCCTCCAGCCGGGTGCCGGGGGAGTGCTCGATCAGCGGAGCCCACTCCCCGGGGGCGTCCGCCGAGGTGTACGCCAGGGCGAAGTCCTCCGCCCCGTCGTTGTGCAGGATCAGGAAGCGGTGCCCGTGGTGCTCGACGGCGTACTCGACGCCCTGCCGACGCGGGGCGACGACGGCCGGCTCGCCGGTCGGGTTGCTCGCCGGGATCACCCGTACCTCGCTGGTGATCTTGCTGTGGATGTCGATCAGGATGAACCGCTCCGACCGGGTCAGCTCGACCCCCACCCAGAACCGCTCGTCGGGCTCCTCGTGGACCACCACGTCGTCGCCGGCCGGGGTGCCGATCACGTGCCGCCAGACCCGGTTGGGCCGCCACGCCTCGTCCACCGTGACGTAGAAGAGCACCGAGGCGTCGGCCGACCAGGCGGTGCCGTAGAACGTCCCGGGGATCTCGTCGGCGAGCACCTCGCCGGTGACCAGGTCCTTCACCCGCAGGGTGAACCGCTCGTCGCCGGAGAAGTCGGTGGAGTACGCCAGCCAGCGGCCGTCCGGGCTGACGTCGAACGCGCCGAGCGAGAAGAAGTCGTGCCCCTCGGCGAGCAGGTTCCCGTCGAGCAGCACCTCCTCGCCGTCGAGCGGGGCACCCGCCACGCTGATCGGCGGGTCGGTCTCGCCGTCGCGGACCGCCCGGCGGCACTGCACGCCGTACTGCTGGCCCTCGACCGTGCGGGTGTAGTACCAGTGGTCGCCCTTGCGGGCCGGCACCGACAGGTCGGTTTCCTGGGTGCGCCGCCGGGTCTCCTCGAACAGCTCCGTCCGCAGCCCGTCGAGGTGGGTCGTGCGCGCCTCGGTGAAGGCGTTCTCGGCCTTCAGGTAGGCGACGGTGTCCGGGTCTTCCTTGTCGGTGAGCCAGGCGTACTCGTCGACGACGGTGTCGCCGTGGTGGGTGCGTTCGCTGGGGACCCGCTTGGCGACGGGCGCGGAGGTCTCGGTGGTCACGGCGCCACGTTACCGGCCGAGCGGCGCCGGGACCGGGCACGGCGAGCGGCGTCGGGGCCCGGACGGGGCCCGGCGTCCGGCTTCCGGCGCGGGGAGGGAGGGTACGACGGCGGCGGTCGCCACCGGCCTCCAGTGTGGACTCCTGCCCGAGTGGGCATGGTGCGGCGGGACCGTTGAGGGGTACTCTCCGTCAGTTGATCGATACTCCCAGCCATCTATCTATCGAACACCTGTACGATAGCCGGCATGGTGGGAGCAAGGAGTTCCTCGATGGGTCGACCCGGAGCCTCCGACATCACCCGCCGGCTGGCGGAGATCTGTGGTTCCTCCTTCGCCCGGCTGGCCGGTCCGGCCGACGAGGTGGCGGGCCGCCCGGCCCGGTGGGTGGCGGTCCCCGGCGACGCGCCGGCGGCGGGCCGCGTGCTCCGCCTCGCCGCCGACCACGAACTGGCCGTGGTGCCGCGCGGGGCGGGGACGAAGATCGACTGGGGGGCCGCCCCGGACCGGGTCGACATCGTGCTGGACACCGGGCGGCTCGCCGGTTTCGGCCACCGCCCGGACGACGCGCCCGAGGTCGAGGTCGGCGCGGGCACCCCGATGCGGGCGGTCCAGGCCCGGCTCGGGCGCGGCGGGCAGTGGTTGCCGCTGGACCCGCCCTCACCCGGCGCGACCCTCGGCGGCGTGATCGCGGCGAACGAGCCCGGCCCGCTGCGGCACCGGCACGGCGGGCCGGCGAGTCACCTGGTCCGGCTGAGCTACCTGGACGCCGACGGCGAGTTGGCCACGGTGCCGGTTGACGGGGCGGCAGCCGCCGGGGGTGACCCGGTCCGGCTGCTCTGCGGATCACAGGGCGGGCTCGGCCTGCTGGTCGCCGCGACGCTGCGGGTGCAGGCCGTCCCCGCCTGCCGGTACTGGGTGACCTGCCCGGTGCGGCACCCGGCGGAGGCCCGCGACCTGGTGCAGGTGGTGACGACCGCCGACCTCGACCCGGCGGCGATCGAGGCGGACCTGCCCGCTGCCCCCGCGCTCTCCCCGTTCGTCCATCCCGCCCACCCCTCGGTCGCCGGTCGGGGCGTCTGGACCGGCAGCCTGGTGGTGCTGCTGGAGGGTGACCCCGCCGACGTCGCCGAGCGGGCCCGGCAGCTCACGGCCCTGCTCGGCCCGACCGCGAGCGGAGCCTTCCAGCCGCCGCCCTGGTGGGGGCGGTACCCGTTCGGCCCCGGCGACGTGGCCCTGCGGATCGAGGCGCCACCGGACCACCTGCACTCGCCTCTCTACGTGCTCCAGGACGTCGCCCGCGCGGTGTACCCGGAGGCGTCCGGCGTGCCGGTCCCGGCCCGGGGCTCCCTCGCCGCCGGGGTGCTGTACGCCGCGCTCGCCGGCCCGCTCGCCGCCGGTGATCGGGTGACCCGGATCGTCGACAGCCTGCGACAGACGCTGCTACCACGCGGGGGCCGGTGCGTCGTCGTGGCCGCCCCGCCGCAGGTCCGCGCCGCCGTCGACTTCCGGGCCGGTGTGCCGGTCCCGGCCGGGCTGCCCGAGGCCAAGGAGCGCGTGGACCCGCACCGCCGGCTCGCTCCCGGCCGCCTCCCCGGCGGTCTCTGACGCGGCGGCCGGGCCGGCCGCCCCGGGGCCGGCCGTCGTGCCGGCGTGGTCGGGGGCTCAGAGCGCGTCGTTGCGCAGGACCAGGATGGCGATGTCGTCCCGGGGCGTCTCCACCGAGAAGTTGATCGCGGTGGAGCGCAGTCGGGCGGCGACCACGTCGGCCGAGTATCCGCCCAGCGGGGCGGCGGCGTCCCGGAGACGCTCGGTGCCGAAGAGTTCCCGGCCCCGGCGGCGTTCGGTCACCCCGTCGGTGTAGAAGATCAGGGAGTCGCCGGGGTCGAGCAGGATCTCGGCCGCCGGGGAGGCGATCGAGTCGAGCAGACCCAGCGCGGTGCCCGTGGTGCCGACGAAGCTCGCGCCACCGGCGGCGCGCAGCAGCACCGGGCGGTCGTGCCCGGCCAGGTGCAGGGAGACCTCCAACTGGTCGCCCTCGCCCGGCCCGACCGCCGCCATGGCGAGCGTGCAGTACCGGCCGCCGCCCCGCTCGACAAGCGTCTCGTTGAGCCGGGACAGCGCCTCGGAGAGGGGCTTGCCGTCGCCGACCAGCACCCGGATGACGTCCCGGACCAGCCCGGTGACCGTCGCCGCCTGCACCCCCTTGCCCGACACGTCGCCGATCACCACCAGCCACCGCCCGTCCGGCAGCGGCAGGACGTCGTAGAAGTCGCCCCCGACGTCGGCGTCGTCGCCGGTGGGCACGTACTCGGCGGCGAAGCCGATGCCCTCGACCACGGGCAGGACCGGCGGCAGCAGGGACTGCTGGAGGGCCTGCGCCACCCGACGCCGCTCGGCGTGGATCCGCGCGTTCTCGATCGCCAGGGCCGCCCGCCGGGCGACGTCCTCCAGGACGGCGACCTCGTCCGGGTCGTGCCGGTGCCGCTGGTGCCGGCCCACCGCCAGGGTGCCGAGGCGCTGGCCCCGGGCGATCAGCGGGACCGCGAAACCCTCGGTCGGGGCGCCGAGCGGGATCTGCGAGCCGTTGCGGGAGGCCTCCCGCAGCCGCGCCTGGATCGAGTCCGGCCCGGTCTCGCGGAGCACCTGGTGCAGTTGGGGCAGGACCGACTCGTCGGCGTGGCTGGCCGCCGCGAGCTTGAGCCGCCCCCACTCGTCGGTGGTGTGCACCGCGCACCACTGGCCGAGCCGGGGGACCACCAGTTGCGGGATGAGCGCCATGGTCAGCTCGACGTCGAGGGACTGCGCGAGCAGTTCGCTCGCCTCGGCCAGGAAGGTCAGCCAGGCCTGCCGGCGTACGTCCGCCCGGCGCAGCCGGTCGTTCTCCAGGTGCAGCGAGAGACGCTCGGCGGCGAGGACGGCCAGCGGCCGGGCGTACCCGGAGGGCGCGGCGTCCAGCTCCAGCTCCCCGACGTACGGCCGGTGCACGGCCAGCGGTACCCGGAGCAGGTCGTGCCCGGTCCGGGGGTGCCGGCCGTACCGGGCGAGCACCTGAGCGCCGTGCCCGTCCCCCCGGTCCAGCCGGAACACGCCACCGGCCGCGCCGATCATCTCCCCGACCCGGGTCAGCAGGTCGGTGGCGAACTCGGGCAGCGGGTCGTCGGCGTACGGGTCGGGGGAGGTCTGCATCAGTTCGCTCATCGCCGCGGCGCTCGGCGTCGAGCCGTCCGGGCCGGCCCGGTTGCCGGCCGTGGCGGAGCGGGCGGAGGACTCCCGCCGATCCGGGGGCTCCGGTCCCGCCGGCTCGCCGGCCGGGCGTTCCAGCCGGAACCAGACACCCTTGCCGGTGGGCAGGTACGTGGTGCCCCAGCGGCTGGCGAAGTGGTCCACCAGCAGCAGGCCCCGGCCGCGCTCCGCGACCTCGGTGATCTCGGTGGCGTCGTTGCGGACCCCGACGATCAGGTCGTCCACCGGCCCGGAGGCGAAGTCCGACACGGTGACGGTGAGCCCGACCTCGTCCGCGACGACCTCGATGTCCAGTTCGGTGCCCGCGTGCTCCACCGCGTTGGTGGACAGCTCGGTGGTCAGCAGCAGTGCCTCGTTGACCAGCTCGTTGAGGTCGGCCTCGGCGAGCACCGAGCGGACCACGGCGCGGGCGGCGGCCGGGGTACGCCGGTCCGCGGGCAGCCGGACCCGCCGGACGTGCTCGTCCGGGCCACCGTCGATCGCGGCCCCCGCCTCCGCTGACACCCTTCGTATCCTGCCCCGCCGGAAGCCGGGTGCCAAGCCGATCCGACCGCGTCGGGCCGCCGCCCGACCTGCACCGGCCCGGCGCACCCCCGCCCACGGCGGCCGGCATGTCGGATGGCGCGTACCCAGCGTGGCGACCTGGCACGTCGAATGGCACCGACGCGGTCGCGGGCACAATGATGGGATGGCCGGCCTGCCGGCCTGCGCCCGGAGCCCCGAGCTTTGCGAGGAATGATGACCACGGCGAAACAGTCCGTCACCACGGACCCGGCCGCGCAGGATCGTGACGCGGTGCTCGACGAGCTGGTGACGGCGTTGCGGCGAATCCGGCACGGTGACCTCAAGGTCCGGCTGCCCCGCCGGTCGGGCGCGGCCGGTGAGGTTGCCGAGGCGTTCAACGAGGTGGTGGCGCTCCAGGAGCGGCAGAACCTGGACCTGCGCCGGATCAGCCGGATCGTCGGCCGGGACGGTCGGCTCACCGAGCGGCTCGACGAGGAGGGGTTGGAGGGCGCCTGGGCCGAGGGGCAGCGGGCGGTCAACTCGCTCATCGACGACCTGGGCCGGCCCACCACGGAGATCGCCCGGGTGATCGTGGCGGTGGCCGACGGTGACCTGTCCCAGCACATGGCGCTGGAGATCGACGGTCGGCCGCTGCGCGGTGAGTACCTGCGCATCGGGCGGACCGTCAACACCATGGTCGACCAGCTCTCCTCCTTCTCCTCCGAGGTGACCCGGGTGGCCCGGGAGGTGGGTACCGAGGGTGAGCTGGGCGGGCAGGCCGACGTCCGGGGCGCGGCCGGCACCTGGAAGGACCTCACCGACTCGGTCAACACCATGGCGTCGAACCTGACCCACCAGGTGCGGTCGATCTCACAGGTGGCCACGGCGGTGGCCAAGGGCGACCTGTCGCAGAAGATCACCGTGTCGGCGAAGGGCGAGGTCGCCGAGTTGGCGCACACCTTCAACTCGCTCACCGACACCCTGCGGCTCTTCGCCGAGCAGGTGACCCGGGTGGCCCGCGAGGTGGGCACCGAGGGCAAGCTCGGCGGTCAGGCGGAGGTGCCGAACGTCGCCGGCACCTGGAAGGACCTGACCGACAGCGTCAACTCGATGGCGTCCAACCTGACCGCCCAGGTGCGCAACATCGCCCAGGTCTCCACGGCGGTCGCCCGGGGTGACCTGTCGCAGAAGATCACGGTCGCCGCGCAGGGCGAGATCCTGGAGCTCAAGGACACCGTCAACACGATGGTGGACCAGTTGTCGTCGTTCGCCGACGAGGTGACCCGGGTGGCCCGCGAGGTGGGTACCGAGGGCAAGCTGGGTGGTCAGGCCCAGGTGCGCGGGGTCTCCGGCACCTGGCGGGACCTGACCGAGAACGTCAACCAGCTCGCCGGCAACCTGACCAGCCAGGTACGGAACATCTCGCAGGTCTCCACGGCGGTCGCCAAGGGTGACCTGTCGCAGAAGATCACCGTGGACGCCCGGGGCGAGATCCTGGAGCTGAAGAACACCGTCAACACGATGGTGGACCAGTTGTCGTCGTTCGCCGATGAGGTGACGCGGGTGGCCCGGGAGGTGGGCACCGAGGGCAAGCTGGGTGGTCAGGCCCAGGTCAAGGGCGTCTCGGGTACGTGGCGGGACCTGACGGACAACGTGAACTCGATGGCGTCGAACCTGACCAGCCAGGTGCGGAACATCGCCTCGGTCACCACGGCGGTGGCGAAGGGTGACCTGTCGCAGAAGATCACGGTGGATGCCCGGGGCGAGATCCTGGAGCTGAAGTCGACGGTCAACACGATGGTCGACCAGCTCTCGTCGTTCGCCGACGAGGTGACCCGGGTGGCCCGCGAGGTGGGCACCGAGGGCAAGCTGGGCGGCCAGGCCCAGGTGCGCGGCGTCGCCGGCACCTGGCGGGACCTGACCGACAACGTCAACTCGATGGCCTCCAACCTGACCGCCCAGGTGCGCAACATCGCCCAGGTCTCCACCGCCGTGGCGAAGGGTGACCTGTCGCAGAAGATCACGGTGGATGCCCGGGGCGAGATCCTGGAGCTGAAGTCGACGGTCAACACGATGGTCGACCAGCTCTCGTCGTTCGCCGACGAGGTCACGCGGGTGGCCCGGGAGGTGGGCACCGAGGGCAAGCTGGGTGGTCAGGCCCAGGTCAAGGGCGTCTCGGGTACGTGGCGGGACCTGACGGACAACGTGAACTCGATGGCGTCGAACCTGACCAGCCAGGTACGCAACATCGCCTCGGTCACCACCGCGGTCGCCAAGGGTGACCTGAGCCAGAAGATCACCGTCGACGCGCAGGGCGAGATTCTGGAGCTGAAGAACACCGTCAACACGATGGTCGACCAGCTCTCGTCGTTCGCCGACGAGGTCACGCGGGTGGCCCGCGAGGTCGGCATCGAGGGCAAGCTCGGCGGTCAGGCGCAGGTCAAGGGGGTCTCCGGCACCTGGCGGGACCTGACCGAGAACGTCAACCAGCTCGCCTCGACGCTGACCACCCAGCTCCGGGCGATCGCGCGGGTGTCGACGTCGGTGACCCGGGGCGACCTGACCCAGCGGATCGCGGTGAAGGCGCAGGGCGAGGTCGCCGAGCTGAAGGACAACATCAACCAGATGATCGTCACCCTGCGGGAGACGACCCACAAGAACGCCGAGCAGGGCTGGCTCGACTCCAACCTGGCCCGGATCGGCGGTCTGCTCCAGGGCCAGCGGGACCTCGGCGAGGTCTGCCGGATGATCATGATGGAGGTCACCCCGCTGGTGGACGCGCAGCTCGGCGCGTTCTTCCTGGTCGACAACTCCGAGGGGGTGGTCCGGCTGCGGCTGACCGCCTCGTACGGGTACGTCTCCCGGGGCCACGACGTCACCTTCGGGCCGGGGGAGGGGCTGGTCGGGCAGACCGCGCTGTCCCGCCGGACCATCCGGGTCGGCGCCGTGCCGGACGGGCGGCTCATGCTCCGCTCCGGCCTGGCCGAGACGCCCCCGGCCGACCTGGTCGTGCTCCCCGTCCTCTTCGAGGGCGAACTGCTCGGCGTGATCGAGTTCGCCAGCGTGACCCCCTTCTCCGAGCTGCACCTGTCGTTCCTGGAGCGGCTGGTGCTCACCATCGGCATCGCGGTCAACACCATCCAGGCCAACCGGCGTACCGAGGAGCTGCTCGCCCAGTCGCAGCGGCTCGCCCACGAACTCCAGGAGCAGTCGGCGGAGTTGCAGCGCACCAACGCCGAACTGGAGGACAAGGCGAAGCTGCTCAGCGAGCAGAAGGCCAACATCGAGACCCAGAACCGGGAGATCGAGTTGGCCCGGCTCGGCCTGGAGGACAAGGCGCAGCAGCTCACCCGGGCCTCGGCGTACAAGTCGGAGTTCCTGGCCAACATGAGCCACGAGCTGCGCACGCCGCTGAACTCGCTGCTGCTGCTGGCCCGGCTGCTGATGGAGAACTCGGAGCAGAACCTCACCCCGAAGCAGATCGAGTTCGCCCGGACCATCCACGGCTCCGGGTCGGACCTGCTGCGCCTGATCGACGACATCCTCGACCTGTCCAAGATCGAGGCGGGCCGGATGGACGTCGAGCCGACCGAGATCCGGTTCGCCGAGATCCGCACCTACGTCGAGCAGGCGTTCGCGCCGCAGGCCGAGGAGAAGGGCCTGGACTTCCAGGTACGGGTCGCCCAGGAACTGCCGCCGGCGCTGGTCACCGACGCGCAGCGACTCCAGCAGATCCTGCGCAACCTGCTCTCCAACGCGGTCAAGTTCACCGACAACGGGGCGGTGACGCTGCGGATCGGGCCGGCCGCGGAGAACGCGGTGTTCGACGTGCCGGCGCTGACCAACGCCCGGCAGGTGATCGCGTTCACCGTGATCGACACCGGGATCGGCATCTCCGACGACAAGCTGTCGCTGATCTTCGAGGCGTTCCAGCAGGCCGACGGGACCACCAGCCGCCGCTACGGCGGCACCGGTCTCGGGCTGTCGATCAGCCGGGACCTGGCCCGCCTGCTCGGCGGCACGATCACCGTGGCCTCGGCGCCCGGCCAGGGGTCGACGTTCACCCTCTTCGTGCCGGACGTGCTGGCGCCGGACGCGGTGGTGGCGCCGCTGCCGCCGTCGCCGGCCCGGGCCGGACTGCCGTCCTCGCTGCTGATGCCGCCGTTGGAGTTGCCGCCGGCGCCGGAGACCCCGGCGACCCGGCAGTTGGAGGGCGCCACGGTGCTGATCGTCGACGACGACGTCCGAAACGTCTTCGCGCTGACCAGTGCGTTGGAACTGCACGGGATGACCGTGTTGTACTCGGACAACGGCGCCGACGGCGTACGGGTCCTGGCAGAACATCCGGAGGTGGACATCGTGCTGATGGACGCCATGATGCCGGACCAGGACGGGTACGAGACGACCAGGCAGATCCGGCGCAACCACCGCTTCGCCGACCTGCCGGTGGTCTTCCTGACCGCCAAGGCGATGCCGGGCGACCGCGAGTCCGCGCTCGCGGCGGGCGGCAGCGACTACATCACCAAGCCGGTCGACCTGGACGAGTTGATCGAGCTGATGTCGACCTGGATCGGTAGCAGTCGAGGCAAGGAGAGTTCGTGACCCAGATGGCGAAGGCGCTGCTGGTCGACGACCGCCGGGAGAACCTGATGGCCCTGGAGGCGATCCTCCAGGGCCTGCCGGTCCAGTCGGTGGCCGTGGAGAGCGGGGAGGCGGCGCTGAAGCAGCTCCTGGTCGACGACTTCGCGGTGATCCTGCTGGACGCCCAGATGCCGGACATGGACGGCTTCGAGACCGCCGGCCACATCAAGCGGCGCGAGCGCACCCGGCACGTACCGATCATCTTCCTCACCGCCGCGGACCGGGACGCGCAGCTCGCCCTGCGCGGCTACGCGGCCGGGGCGGTGGACTACCTGACCAAGCCCTTCGACCCCTGGGTGCTGCGGGCCAAGGTCTCCGTCTTCGTGGAGCTGTGGGTCAAGAGCCGGCAGCTCGCCGCCCAGTCGGACCTGGTCCGGGAGCGCGAGGCCCAGTGGCGCACCCTGACCGAGGCCGTCGACGAGGCCACCGCCCTGCTCCGCGCCGCCACCCCCGACAGCCGTACCCAGGCCGTGGAGATCCTCGAACAAGCCCGCTGGGGTCCCACCCCCTGACCCCCGACCCGTGCGTTGATCAAGGGGTTTGCGTCAGCATCCGGCCGCCGGGCG
Source organism: Micromonospora fluostatini (assembly GCF_050410825.1). Lineage (NCBI taxonomy): Bacteria > Bacillati > Actinomycetota > Actinomycetes > Micromonosporales > Micromonosporaceae > Micromonospora > Micromonospora fluostatini. The sequence goes on along the minus strand of NZ_CP191251.1, from coordinate 5,467,221 downwards.
ACGTGAACCCCTTGATCACCCCGCAGGGCGGAGGAGGGGCGGCGCGGGTGGGTCAGGGGGTGGACTGGTTGTTGCGGATCATCAGGGCGGAGCGGAGGCCGGTGATGTCCAGGACGCGGAGCAGGAAGTCGCCCACGTTGGTGAGGACCAGCAGGCTCTGGGCGTGACTGGCCTTGCGGCTGAGGACGACGAGGGTGCCCAGACCCTGCGAGTCGCAGAAGGTCACCCCGCCGAGGTCGAGCACCAGCCGGGGTGGCGGCTCGGTGAGGGCCTCGTTGACGACGGTCGACAACTGGGCTGCCGTGAGCATGTCGATCTCACCGGCGAGGCGAAGGACGACTTCGTCTCCCGTCCGGTGTAGCGTGATGGACAGTTCGGCACGATCCACCCGGTCAGCCTAGCGCGATCCGTCAGCCCCGGCCCGCTGAGGCGGCTCAGGCGTGTACGCCGAGCCGGGTTCGCCGGTGATCCGGTGCCGGTGGCGGCCTGCCCCGACCGGCCGGCCCACCCCTCACCAGGTGCCCGCCACAGCGGTGGTCGGGAACGGTCGGCGGGGTGAGCCCGGTAACCCCGATCCGGGGTGGCTGTGGATTCGCCTTTCGACGCTGACACAATGGCGGCATCGTGACCGAATTCCTGCCCGCCGGATCCGGCCGTTACCCGGCCGACGCGCCGGCCTCCGAGGCCCTGTTCGACCGCGCCCGCGCCCTGGTGCCGGGCGGGGTGAACTCGCCCGTGCGCGCCTTCCGCGCGGTGGGCGGCACCCCGCGCTTCATGGTCCGGGGGGAGGGGCCCTGGCTCTACGACGCCGACGACCGGCGCTACGTCGACCTGGTCTGCTCCTGGGGGCCGTTGATCCTCGGGCACGCCCACCCCGAGGTGGTGGCCGCCGTGCAGGCCGCCGCCGCGCGGGGCACCAGCTTCGGCGCGCCCACCCCCGGTGAGGTGGAGTTGGCCGCCGAGATCGTCGAGCGGACCCCGCTGGAGCAGGTCCGGCTGGTCAACTCGGGCACCGAGGCGACCATGTCGGCGATCCGCCTGGCCCGGGGTTTCACCGGGCGCTCCAAGATCGTCAAGTTCGCCGGCTGCTACCACGGGCACTCCGACGGGCTGCTCGCCGCCGCCGGCTCCGGCGTGGCGACCTTCGGCCTGCCCGACTCGCCCGGCGTCACCGGGGCGGCGGCCGGGGACACCATCGTGCTGCCGTACAACGACGTCGCCGCCGTGGCGGAGGTGTTCGCCGCCGAGGGGCCCCGGATCGCCGCGATCATCACCGAGGCCGCCGCCGGGAACATGGGCGTCGTCGCCCCCCGGGACGGGTTCAACCAGGCGCTCGCCCGGATCGCCCACGAGCACGGCGCGCTGCTCATCGTCGACGAGGTGATGACCGGGTTCCGGGTCTCCCGCGCAGGCTGGCACGGCGTCGACCCGTGCGACGCCGACCTGTGGACGTACGGGAAGGTCATGGGGGGTGGGCTGCCCGCCGCGGCGTTCGGCGGGCGGGCGGAGATCATGGCGAAGCTCGCCCCGGCCGGTCCGGTCTACCAGGCCGGCACCCTCTCCGGTAACCCGCTGGCCTGCGCCGCCGGCCTGGCCACCCTCCGGCTCGCCGACGCGGCGCTCTACCGGAAGCTGGACGACACCGCCGCCGTGGTGAGCGGGCTGGCCACCGAGGCGCTCGCCGCCGCCGGGGTGCCGCACCGGCTCTCCACCGCCGGCAACATGTTCTCGATCTTCTTCACCGACGCCGACGTCGTGGACTACGACACCGCCCGCACCCAGCAGGTGCCGGCGTTCAAGGCGTTCTTCCACGCCATGCTCGCCGCCGGGGTGTACCTTCCGCCGAGCGCGTTCGAGGCGTGGTTCGTGTCGGCGGCGCTCGACGACGCCGCCCTGGAACAGATCGCCGGGGCCCTCCCGGCGGCAGCGACGGCAGCGGCAGCGGCAGGCACCGGGGGGTAGACAGCGTGAGCAGTACGGTCGTCCACGTGCTCCGGCACGGTGAGGTGTACAACCCCGGCCAGATCCTCTACGGCCGGCTACCCGGTTTCCGCCTCTCCGAACTGGGCGTGCAGATGGCCAAGGCCGCCGCTCAGGGCCTGGCCGAACGTGACGTGGTGCACGTGGTGGCCAGCCCGCTGGAACGGGCCCAGCAGACCGCCGAGCCGATCGCCGCGCAGTTCGGGCTGCCGGTCGGGGTCGACGAGCGGCTGATCGAGAGCGCGAACTGGTTCGAGGGCAAGAAGGTCTCCCCGGGCGACGGCTCGTTCCGCGACCCGCGCAACTGGTGGGTGCTGCGCGACCCGGTCACCCCCTCCTGGGGCGAGGCGTACGTGGTCATCGCGGAACGCATGTTCGCCGCCCTGCACGCCGCCCGGGTCGCCGCCGAGGGGCGGGAGGCGGTGCTCGTCTCGCACCAACTGCCGATCTGGACCCTGCGCCGGTACGTCGAGCGCAAGCGGCTCTGGCACGACCCACGCCGGCGGCAGTGCGGGCTGGCCAGCCTCACCTCGTTCCACTTCGACGGCGCCAAGGTGGTCGGCATCGGGTACACCGAGCCGGCCGCCCACCTGATCGCGATGTCGCCGACCGCGCGGACGGCCAAGGGGGCCTGATGCGCGCCCGCAGGTGGATCACCGCGCTGCTCGCCGCCGTGACCGTCACGGCGGGCCTGGTCGGCTGCTCCGCCGAGCAGGGTGAGCAGCGGTGCACCAACACCGACGGCATCATCGAGTGCGCCCCCGAGGACCGGTCCACGGTCCCCGAGGTGACCGGTGAGCTGCTCGACGGCACCTCGTACGACCTGGCCGACACCCGGGGTCAGGTGGTGGTGGTCAACTTCTGGGGCTCCTGGTGCAACCCGTGCCGGGCCGAGGCCGACGACCTGGAGAACACGTACCAGGCCACCAAGGACTCCGGGGTCACCTTCCTCGGCATCAACGTGCAGGACGACCGGGACAAGGCCGTCGCGTTCGAGGAGAGCTTCAAGGTCACGTACCCGAGCCTCTTCGACCCGGCGAGCCGGCTGGCGCTGCGCTTCGACATCGCGCCGAACAGCATCCCGGCCACCTTCATCCTGGACCGGCAGGGCCGGATCGCCACGGTGATCCGGATGGCGGTCACCGAGGAGCGGATCCTGCCCGCCGTCCGGAAGGTCGCCGCCGAGCAGGCGGCGCTGGCCGGTCCGGGCTGATGGGCGAGACGTTCCGGGAGCTCGCCCAGAGCGGCCCGCTGCTGCTCGCCGTCGGCGCGGCGGCGCTGGCCGGGCTGGTCAGCTTCCTCTCCCCGTGCGTGCTGCCCCTCGTGCCCGGCTACCTCTCGTACGTCACCGGCCTGGCCGGCGCCGACCTGGAGGGCCGCCGGGGTGCAAGGAAGGGCCCCCTGTTAACGCCTTCGGTAGTAAAAGGGCCCCCTGCTAACACCCCGGCACCCGGTGCACCCGGTGCGCCCGCCGCAGCGGCGGGCGGCGGAGTCGCCGTGCGGGAACGGGCCGGGGACGACCGGGCCGGGGACGCCGCAGAGTCAGGGGCGGAGCCCCCGACGCGGGGGCGGTGGATGGCGGTCAAGGGCCGGGTGCTCGCCGGGACGCTGCTCTTCATCGCCGGGTTCACCGTGGTCTTCGTCTCCACCGCGGTCGTGGTGTCCCAGTTCGGCCGGCTGCTCTTCGAGTACGACCGGATCGTGGAGATCAGCGTCGGCTCGCTGATCGTGCTGCTCGGCCTCGGCTACCTCGGCGTGCTGCCCAGCCTGCAACGACAGTTCCGGATCAGCCGGCTCCCCTCCGCCGGGCTGCTCGGCGCCCCGGTCTTCGGCGCGGTCTTCGCGCTGAGTTGGGTGCCCTGCGTCGGCCCGACGCTGAGCGCGGTGATCGGGATGGGCATGGTCGGCGGGCAGACCGACCGCGCGGTGGTCCTCGCGGTGGCGTACTGCCTGGGGCTGGGGCTGCCCTTCGTCATCTTCGGGCTGGGCTTCGAGCGGCTGCTCGGGCTGTTCGCGGCGATCCGGCGTAACAGCCGGTGGGTCACCCGCGCCGGGGGCGCCCTGCTGATCCTGATCGGCCTGGCCCTGGTCACCGGCGGCTGGCAGGACTTCGTGATCTGGTTGCAGACCACCTTCGGGGTGGGCGAGGTGAGCATCTGATGACCGCCGTGCAGGACCGCACCGGCACCCCGGCACCGGCACCCCGGCGCCGGCCCAACCCGGTGCTGGCGCTGCTGCGCAACTCGTGGCGGCAGATCACCAGCATGCGTACCGCGTTGTTGTTGCTCTTCCTGCTCGCGGTGGCGGCCATCCCCGGCTCGGTGCTGCCGCAGCGCGGGGTGAACCCGGAGGACGTGCGCGACTACTACGCCGCGTACCCGGATCTCGCCCCGGTGCTGGACCGGATCGGCGCGTTCGACGCCTTCGGCTCGGTCTGGTTCTCCGCGATCTACCTGCTGCTCTTCACCTCGCTGGTCGGCTGCATCCTGCCCCGGCTGCGCGACCACGTCCGCGCCCTGCGGATGACCCCGCCGGCCGCGCCGAAGCGGCTGGACCGGCTCCCCCAGCACGCGGTCCTCGCCGCCCCGGCCGGCGGCGCCGAGGCGATCGCCGCCACCCTGCGCAAGCGCCGCTGGCGGGTCGCGGTGCGCGGCGACGAGGTCTCCGCCGAGAAGGGGTACCTGAAGGAGACCGGCAACCTGCTCTTCCACCTGTCCCTGGTGGCGGTGCTGATCGCCTTCGCGCTCGGGTCGTGGTACGGCTGGAGCGGCAACCGGCTGCTGGTGGCCGGCGAGGACAAGGCGTTCTGCAACACCCGGCAGCAGTACGCCGAGACGGACATCGGCCCCCGGGTCGCCGACGCCGACCTGCCCGGGTTCTGCCTGACCCTGGATGAGTTCGAGGCCCGCTTCCTCGCCGACGGCCAGCCGGAGTTCTTCAACGCCCGGGTGGGCGTGGAGGAACCGGGCCGGGAGCTGCGCAGCGCCGACTTCTCGGTGAACTCGCCGCTGCGGCTGGACGGGGCCAACGTCTACCTGCTCGGCCACGGGTACGCGCCGGAGATCAGGTACACCGACCGCAACGGGCGGGCCCAGACCAGCGTCGTGCCCTTCCTGACCACCGGGGACATGGGGCTGACCAGCGAGGGGCTGGCCGCCTTCCCGGACGTCAACGTCGACCCGGCCACCGGGGAGCGCAACCCGGAACTCCAGATGGCCTTCGAGGGGATCTACCTGCCCACCGCGCCGCAGGAGCCGCCGTACGTCCGCTCCGAGTACCCGACCGAGCGGAACCCGGCCGTGTTCCTCATCGGGTACCGGGGCAACCTGGGGTTGGACGCCGGCATCCCCGGCTCGATCTACCGGCTCGACCAGCGGCAGGTGACCACCGGCAAGCTCACCCAGCTCGGTGAGGCGAAGCTGCTGCGCCCCGGCGAGAAGTGGACCCTGGACGACGGCACGTCGGTGGAGTTCCTCGGCACCCGGCGCTACGTCACGCTCTCCGTCCGGCACGATCCCGGCTCGACGATGATGCTGGTGAGCTGCGGCTTCCTGCTGGTCGGGCTGCTGGGCTCGCTGTTCGGCCGGCGCCGCCGGGTGTTCTTCCGGGTCGGCGCCGCCCCCGCGAGTGGATCTCCGACGGGCAGTAGTAGTTTGGTCGAGGCCGGTGGCCTTCCGCGCACCGACCACCCCGGGTTCGCCGACGAGTTCGCCGCTCTCGTCGCCGCGATCGGCGACGGCGGTCGGGCGGGCACGCCGACCGGCGTGGACGGCGACACCGGGGCCGGCACGGGCCGGGCCGACCAGGACCGGGCCCGGACGCGAGAAGGGACCGAGTGATGGCTGCGCTCTCCGACCAACTGGTGTCGATCGCGATCCTGCTGTACCTGGCCGCGATGATCTCCCACGCGGTCGAGTACGCGCTCGGCAACGGGCGTGCCATCACCCGTCGTGCGGCCCCCGCCCGGGAACTGGTCGGCGCGGGCGTCGCGGCCGGTGGCCCGACCACCGCGACCGGGGCCGGCATCGGGAAGGAGCCGGCGACCGGCGACGCGGGCGTGACGACCGGCGATGCGCCGGCCGGGGCCGGCCGGAAGAGGCCGCCGGGGCAGCGGGCGCGGCTGGCCGGCCGGATCGCGGTCGCCCTCACCGGGCTCGCCGCTGTGCTGCACCTGGTCGCGCTGATCACCCACGGCCTCGCCGCGAACCGGATGCCCTGGGGCAACATGTACGAGTTCGTGCTGACGGTCTCGTTCATCGGGGCCGCCGCCTGGCTGGCGGTGCTCTGGAAGCTCCCCGCGCTGCGCGGACTCGGGCTCTTCCTCACCCTGGTCATGGTGCTGCTGCTGGCCACCGCCGAGCTGGTGCTCTACGTGCCGATCGTGCCGCTGGTCCCGGCGCTGAACTCGTACTGGTTCATCGTGCACGTCTCCACCGTCGTCTTCGCCTCCGGGCTGTTCCTGCTCGGGGCGGTCCCGGCGGTCGCGTTCCTCATGCGCAACGGGTACGAGCAGGGCCGGCGCAGTTTCCCGTACACCCTGGCGAAGCGGCTGCCGGCGGCGGCCAGCCTGGAGCGGCTCACCTTCGGCCTGCACGCCTTCGCCTTCCCGGTCTTCACCTTCGCGGTGATCGCCGGGGCGATCTGGGCCGAGGCGGCGTGGGGCCGGCCGTGGGGGTGGGACCCCAAGGAGGTCTGGTCCTTCATCTCCTGGGTGGTCTACGCCGGGTACCTGCACGCCCGCGCCACGCCGAGCGTCAAGCGCAACGTGGCCGCCTGGCTGGCCGTGCTCGGCTTCCTCACCGTGCTGATGAACCTGTTCGGCGTGAACATCTTCTTCGAGGGCCTGCACTCGTACGGCGGCCTCTGAGCGGCTTCTACCGCAGCGGCGCTACCTCAGTGCCGTGCTGGGGCCCAGCTCCGAGGAGATGGTCCGACAGCTTCTTGTGCGCCTAACTATAGTAAATCTTTAGTTTGTGGGAACCGCCGTACTTGAAACTAAAGATTTACCGTAGTTTGCTAGCCTGCCTTGTGCTCTCGGACCGACAGGCGCTCCGGCGCAGGCTCTCCCGTCTCGCTCACCGTCAGCACGGGTTCTTCACCGCCGCGCAGGCTGTGGAGATCGGATACTCCCACCAGGCGCAGAAGCACCATGTCGACTCGGGCAACTGGCTGCGGGTCGACCGAGGAGTTTTTCGCTTTCCTGAGTGGCCAGCGCATCAGTTCGACCACCTGGTCCGTTGGACACTGTGGAGCGGCGGGGCGGGTGTGGTGAGCCACGCCAGCTCGCTCGCGGCACAGGACCTTGGGGAGGTTGATCCGGCGTTGGTGCACCTGTCCGTACCGGAGCGCTTCCGCCGTTCGGCGCCCGGGGTCGTCCTGCACCGACCGCTTCCACCCGAGGAGCACATCGACGATCGAGATGGTTACCGCGTGACGACACCAAGCAGAGCGCTCGCCGAGTGCGCCGAGGCCAAGATCGAGCAGCACTGGCTGAACAGTGCGGTCAGCGAGGCGCTGGACCGCGGGGTGACCACGCCACGTCGTCTGCGCGACGCCGCTTCCGAGCTGGGCCCGACAGCAGAGTTCGGCGTTCATCTGGCGTTGGCAGCCTCGGGCCGATGAACAGGACATACTCGAACGCATCTGCGCTGCGTGCTGCGCTGGACCGCCGGCTCCTCGAACGTGCGCGGATGCTGGGCCGGGACCCGAACTGGCTCCGTCGCCGACTGGCCTTCACCCGCCTCCTCGTCCGGCTGGTCAACGAGAATGCCGATGTCTGGGTGCTCAAAGGCGGGATGGCGGTCGAGCTGCGACGGCCGGGGCTCGCCCGATCGACGCGGGACCTCGATCTGGTGCTGCGGCCAGGGCTCGTGGTCGATCCAGCCGACGGCGTGGCGCTCCACGAGGCCCTCGCCGACTCCCTGCTTACCGATCCGGACGGTGACGGCTTCAGGTACTCGGTCGAGCTACCGGCCCGGCTGCGCGACGACGCGTACGGGCGACCGGCCTGGCGATTTCCGGTCGAGTGTCGGCTCGCTGGCCAGCTGTTCGCCAAACTCAAGCTCGACGTCGTGGCGCGTGCCGAAGAGATTGGTGGCGTAGAGCGGCGGGAGTTGCCGGACGAACTCTCCTTCGCGCAGATCCCGACCCGCTCCGTCTGGGTCGCCGACCTGCGTCAGCAGTACGCCGAGAAGCTGCACGCCTTGACCAGGTTGTATGAGACGGGAGAGTCGACCCGGGTCAGAGACCTGGTCGACCTGGTACTGCTGGTGGAGGATGGGGTGCCGGCAGATGCCCTGCTCGTTCGGCGGGTTCGTCACGTCTTCACCATCCGACAGACCCACCTCGTACCGGATGACCTTCCGGCGCCACCGCCCGCTTGGGCTGAGCGGTACGCGCTTCTGGCCGGAGAGGTCGGTCTTGCGATCACTACCGCCGATGAGGCCCACAAGATCGTGCGCCGGCACTGGCAACAGGCCAGGGTGGCACCGGAAGTGTGACCAGCCGTCAGCGAGGACGGCCCTACGCTCTGGCCGACGCCTCGGAGGCGGCTGCCCGGGGTGCGGTGTCGACCCGCAGGGTCAGTGCCGGGGAGTGGTGAGGACCTGCTCGACCTGGCGGGTGACCTGGTAGGCGACTTCTGGTACGTCGGCCAGCTCGATCCGCTCGGCCCGGAGCGCGAGTTGGGCGTGCAGTTCCCGGGCCACCGCGTCGCGGACCCTGACCAGCAGCGGCGAGAGGCCGTCCGGCTCCCCGCAGACGTACGCGTCGGACATCACTCCAGCGTATCGGCTCGGCGGGCGGGCCGCTAAACGGGTACGAGTTGGACGAGCAGGGCAACGCGACCGCCCGGCGCAGCGTCTTCGTCCAGTGGGCCGGTCTCCGCCGGATGTCGCCACCGTCGCCGCCCACCCCGAACCGCCCGCGCCGTCAACCCAATCAACGCCAACCCTCCTCGCCCAGGAAGCCCAGGTAGCTGATAGCTGCCGTCGGTCCGACCGGACCCAGATCGGCATGTCGGCCCCGGTGCAGCGCCTCGGCCCTCCGGGAGCCGCCCGTCGGTCCGTCAGGCGCGGAGGAAGGGCAGCAGCAGGGCGGTCAGCTCGGCCGGCTGCTCCTCGAAGAGCCAGTGGCCGCTGTCCGCGACGACCTCGCCGGTCACCGAGCTGGCGTACCGGCGGACCTGGTCGGCCACCTGGCCGCCGAGGCTCGCCTGCGCGCCGACGGCCAGCACCGGCATGGGCAGCATCGTCGTCCGGTACCCGGCGTTGTCCGTGACGTCCTGCCCGAACGCGCGGAAGCACTCGAAGCTCGCCCGCAGGTGGGCGTCGTCGCGCAGGTGCCGGGCGTACTCCTCGATGTCCGCCGCGTCCAGGCTGCCCTTGCGGACCATCAGCGAGTCGGTGAACCGGTCGACCCAGAGTGCCTCGCGGCCGGCGACGAGCTGCTCCGGCAGCCCGTTGGTCAGGCTGAAGAAGCCGAAGTTCCACACCGCCGGGCCGGCGGCGGTCAGCGCCGGGAAGGTGTAGATGCTCTCGTCGGGGATCGGCGCCTCGCTGAGCACCAGTCGGCTCACCCGGTCCGGGTGGGCCGCGGCGTACGCGTACGCGACCATGGTCCCGACGTCGTGGCCGACCAGCCGGAGGTCGCGGTCCAGGCCCAGGCTGGTGAGCAGGCCGTGCAGGTCGTTGGCGAGGGTCTTCTTGGCGTAGCCGTCGGGCGGGGCGTCGCTGCCGCCGAAGCCCCGCAGGTCCGGCGCGATCACCTCGAACGACCGTGCCAGCTCCGGCAGCACGTGCCGCCACATGTACCAGGACTGCGGGTACCCGTGCAGCAGGACCAACGGGGGGCCGCTGCCGCCCCGGACGTAGTTGACGGCGACCTCGCCGACCTGCGTCCGCTGTTCGGAGAACCCCGCCGGGACCCGTCCGCCACCCATCGTCGCCCTCCGCCCCGCCGGGCGCTCCCGCCTCGCCGGGTGCCCGACCCTTCTCGCCGGGTGCTCGGACTACCCGCTCGGCTTCCGTCCTCGTGGCCACGTGTTAACAGGGGGCCCCTGCTCTACCGGAAGCGTTAACAGGGGGCCCTTCCTTGCACGTCCAGGGTGGTGGGGGAGACTGGCGGGCATGGCGGCTCGTGGGTTCCCGTACACCGATCTGAAGGACTTCCTCGCGGCGTTGGAGAAGGCGGGGGAGCTGCGCCGGGTGAGCGTCCCGGTCGACCCGACGCTGGAGATCAGCGAGATCGTCACCCGGACCGTACGGGCGGACGGGCCGGCGCTGCTCTTCGAGCGGCCGACCCGGGGCGAGATGCCGGTGGCGATCAACCTGTTCGGCACCGAGAAGCGGATGGCGATGGCGCTCGGGGTGGAGAACCTCGACGAGATCGGCGCGCGGATCGGCGAGATGCTCAAGCCGGAGCTGCCGCAGGGCTTCTCGGGCATGATGGGCGGTCTCGGCAAGGTCATGCAGCTCAAGTCGATGCCGCCGAAGAAGGTCAGGACCGCCCCCTGCCAGCAGGTGGTGTACCGGGGCGACGACGTCGACCTGAACCGGCTCCCGGGGCTGAAGGTGTGGCCGGGCGACGGCGGGATCTTCCACAACTTCGGCCTGACCCACACGAAGCACCCGGAGAGCGGCAAGCGCAACCTCGGGCTCTACCGGCTCCAGCAGCACTCGGCGAACACGATCGGCCTGCACTGGCAGATCCACAAGAACTCCACCGCGCACCACGCGGTCGCCGAGCGGCTCGGGCAGCGGCTGCCGATCGCGATCGCCATCGGCGCCGACCCCGCGGTCGCCTACTCGGCCAGCGCGCCGCTGCCGGCCGACATCGACGAGTACCTCTTCGCCGGGTTCCTGCGCGGGGAGCGGGTCGAGATGGTCGACTGCCTGACCGTGCCGCTCCAGGTGCCGGCGCACGCCCAGATCGTGCTGGAGGGCTACATCGAGCCGGGCGAGCGGCTGCCGGAGGGCCCGTTCGGCGACCACACCGGCTTCTACACCCCGGTCGAGCCCTTCCCGGTGATGCACATCGAGGCCATGACCATGCAGCGTGACCCGGTGTACCACTCGATCGTCACCTCGCAGCCGCCGCAGGAGGACCACGGCCTCGGCAAGGCCACCGAGCGGATCTTCGCCCCGCTGCTGCGCTTCCTGATCCCGGACATCGTCGACTACAACCTCCCCGCCGCCGGGGTCTTCCACAACTGCGCGATCGTCTCCATCCGCAAGCGGTACCCCAAGCACGCGCAGAAGGTGATGAACGCGATCTGGGGCGCGCACATGATGTCGCTGACCAAGCTGATCGTGATCGTCGACGAGGACTGCGACGTGCACGACTACAACGAGGTCGCCTTCCGCGCCTTCGGCAACGTCGACTACGCCCGCGACCTGCTGCTCACCGAGGGGCCGGTGGACCACCTCGACCACGCCTCGTACCAGCAGTTCTGGGGTGGCAAGGCGGGCGTCGACGCCACCCGCAAGCTGCCCGAGGAGGGGTACCACCGGGGCTGGCCGGAGGAGATGACCATGGCGCCCGAGGTGGTCAGCCTGGTCGACAAGCGCTGGCAGGAGTACGGCCTCTGATGGCCGCCACCGTCGAGGCACCCGGGCGGGTACGGGCCTTCCTGAACCTGGTGGCGATCGAGCACTCCGTCTTCGCGCTGCCCTTCGCGTACCTGTCGGCGCTGACCGCGATGCAGGTCGACGGGGGGCGGGTCCGCTGGCTGGACCTGCTGCTGATCACCGTGGCGATGGTCGGGGCGCGGACCTTCGCGATGGCCGCCAACCGGATCCTCGACCGGCAGATCGACGCCCGGAATCCGCGTACCGCGAACCGGGAACTGGTCACCGGGGCGGTGAGCGTGCGCACGGCCTGGACCGGCGCGGCGGTCGCGCTGGTGGTCTTCCTCGCCGCCGCCGCCCTGCTCAACCCGCTCTGCCTGGTGCTCGCGCCGCTCGCCGTGGTCCCGCTGGTCGTCTACCCCTACGGCAAGCGGTTCACCAACTGGCCGCACGCGATCCTGGCGGTCGCCCAGGCGGTCGGCCCGGTCGGCGCGTGGCTCGCGGTCACCGGCACCTTCGCCGGCTCCTGGCCGGCCTGGCTGCTCGGCGCGGCCGTCGGCCTGTGGATCGGCGGGTTCGACCTGATCTACGCCTGCCAGGACACCGAGGTGGACCGGGAGATCGGCGTGCACAGCGTGCCGGCCCGGTACGGCAAGCGGTTCGCGCTGCACGCCTCCACCGTGGCGCACGTGGTGACGTTCGGGCTCTTCGTCTGGTTCGGGATCCTGGTCGGCTTCGGCTGGCTCTGGTGGGTCGGCCTGGCGCTCACCGCGGTCGCCTTCGGGTACCAGCACGTGGTGGTCACCCCGACCGACCTGAGCCGGGTCAACCGGGCGTTCTTCACCGCCAACGGGTTCGTCGGCATCGCGCTGTTCGTCTTCGCCCTGCTGGACCTGGTGGTCCGGCTCGGCCTGCGCCCCTGACGGTCCGCCGGCCCGGTCGCCCCCGGCCGGTGCCGGAATGCCCGGTCGCCCCCGGCCCGTGCCGGTGTGCCCGGTGCCGGTGTTAGGAAGGGGCCCCTGCTCTACCGGAAGCGTTAACAGGGGGCCCTTCCTTGCCGTAGCGGGCGCTTTCGAGGGTCCAGTCGATGGTGCCCCGGACGGCGTGCCCGACCCCGTCGAGGTGGGCGGTGACCGCCGCGTCCAGCGCCGGCCCGAACGACGGCACCTCGGCGCGCAGGGTGAGGAACCGGTCCATGGCCGCCCGCCACCGCTCGGCGACCAGCTCCACGGCGGCGGCGACCGGCACCCGCCGCTCGGCGGCGACCGCAAGGACCAGGTTCTGCCCGCCGGAGGTGAGCCGGTCCCGCTCCAGCGAGGCCAGGTCGTTGTACCAGGAGAGCAGGTCGTTGCCGAGGTCGCCGACCCGACGCAGGGCCGGGTGGTGGTACACCGGCTCCGGTAGCGGCCGGCCGGCGACGAACTCGACCAGCGGGTACGACACGTACGCCGCCGAGGTGGCCCGACGCAGGCGCACGTACTCGTCGACACCGGGGGTGTGCCCCTCGGTCCGGTTCACCGCCTCCCGCCAGACGCCGTCGAGGTGGTGCGCGACCGCGTCGGCGAACCGCACCCGCCAGTGGTACGGCATCCGGCGTCGGGGCTCCCGCCACGCCTGCACCAGGAGCCGGCGCAGCGGGCCGGGGACGCCCGGGTGCGGCAGCCGGGGACCGTGGCGCAGCAGGTACAGCGTCCCGTCGCGCAGGGCGCGGATCCGCTCCGGCGGCAGCGCGGCCGGCCCGTCGCAGGCGTCGTCCACCAGGAAGAACCAGGTGAAGAGGACGGTGATCACCCGGAGGTCGGCGACGCTGGCGTCCGGGTAGAGCCGGCAGGCGTACCCGGCGAACCGGGCCCGGTCCAGCCGGCGCAGGGCGGTGGCGTCCAGCGGCAACCCCAGCTCGCCGAGCCGGCCGGTCGACCACCGCTGCACGTCGTCCACCTGGGTCGCGCAGCGGGACGGCAGGGGGCAGTCGGCCGCCAGCTTCCGGAGGATCTCGTCGACCATGGGTGTCCTCCCCGTACGGCCCCGATCGCCCCCGCAGCATGCCAGGCGCCCGGCGGAGCCGGACATGCGGGCACATGAGCCCCACGATGACCAGCGGATACGGGTACGGGTCGACGGGGGGTGGCCGCCGGGCGGCCGACGGCACCAGGCAGGCTTGACGGTATGCGCGAACCATGGGTGGTCGGGGTCTCCGGTGCGTCCGGCACCCCGTACGCGGCGGCCGTCGTACGCGGACTGCTCGACGCCGGTGCGCCGGTGGACCTGATCGTCTCCCGGGCGGCCCGACTGACCATTCTCGACGAGACCGGTCGGCCGTTCCGGGACGGGCACTGGGCCACCGACCTCGCCACCTGGCTCGACCGGGACCTGGCCGACGCCGACGTCCGGCACTGGCCCGCCGGTGACCTGGCGGCCGGGCCGAGCAGCGGCTCCTACCGGGTACGCGGCATGGCGGTCGTCCCGGCCAGCACCGCCGCCTGCGCCGGCATCGCCATCGGGCTCTCCAAGGACCTGTTGCAGCGGGCCGCCGAGGTCAACCTCAAGGAGCGCCGCCCGGTGGTGGTGGTGCCCCGGGAGACCCCGGTGACCCGCAGCCACCTGGAGCACCTGATCGCGCTGCACGACGCCGGTGCGGTGGTGCTCCCGGCCAGCCCCGGCTTCTACGGAGCCGGGGCGGCGGCGTCGGCCGCGCAACTGGTCGACTTCGTGGCGGGCAAGGTGCTGGACGCGCTCGGGGTGCCGCACACCCTCTTCCGGCGCTGGTCCGGCGAGCTGGGCGCGGCCCGCGCCTGAGCGCGCTGCCCCCGGCGGCCGGTGCCCCGACGATGGCTGTCGGGAAGGCGGACCTGGCCAACGTCCCGCGACGGACGACCCGGCCCGCAGAGCGGTCCCGCCGGAAGCGGGGCCGGGCCCGGCCCCACGACCGGCCCGACCACGGACCCGGCTCCGCGCCGGTGTCAGTACATGCCGGCGTTGGCCGGCCCCGGCCCGGTCGAGGTCGCCGGGCCCACGTTGCGTGGCTTGCCGACGTCCTCCGCCTCGTCCAGCATGCCCTCGCCTTCCAGCAGGGCTCGTACCTCGGATTCCCGAAACCGACGATGCCCACCTGGAGTCCGGATGCTGCCTATCCGGCCGGCCGCCGCCCATCTCGTCACAGTCTTCGGGTCCACCCGAAACAGCGCGGCGACCTCACCCGGTGTCAGCAGGCGATCTCCAGTGTCCACAGCCCCCTCCTCGCGTCGACGAAGCCCTCGGCTGAACACACTGCCCCCGGCTGGTGCGAGCCCAGAGCCGTCATGAGGGACGTATGGCAATTACAGCACCGGCGACCAGGCCTGTCCGCCAAACGTGAAAAATGCACGGAGTGGGAAGTTCGTCAATGGTACCGACCGCATCTCCTGCTCACCGAAGGTCGGCGGGCGGCGACTCGCGGTCAGCCGCGCCGGCAGCCGCGTGCCGGCCGGTCCGCCCGTACCGTTAGGGTCTGTAGGCCGTGGACGCGATCGACCAGAGCCTTCTCGAACTGCTGCGCGGCAACGCCCGGCTCTCCTACGCCGAGCTGGCCCGTCAGGTCGGGCTCTCCGCCCCGGCGGTGCACGAGCGCGTCGGCAAGCTGGAGGCCAGCGGCGTGGTCCGGGGGTACCGGGCCGAGGTGTCACCGGAGGCGATCGGGCTGGGTGTGACCGCCCTGATCGGGATCGTCGAGGACTCCGGCGGTGACACCGACGACGTGCTGGAGGCGTTCCGGGCGATGCCCGAGATCGAGTCCTGCTACTTCATGGCCGGCGTCGAGTCCTTCCTGCTCAAGGCGCGGGTGGGCACCATCGCCGAGCTGGAGCAGCTCATCGTCCGGCTGAACCGGACCCCCGGGGTGGCCTCCACCCGGACCGCCGTCGCCCTCTCCACCAAGTGGGAGAACCGCCCCCAGCCGGTGCCCGCGCCACCCGCCTGACCCGCCCCCGGCCGTGGCCGAAGGTGAGTAGAACTCAAATACTTGTTACGTTTTCCGGGTGACACATCTGGACCGGGGCGGCGAGGCCAGCCGAGCGTGGGTCACCGAGGCCATCGCCGCCGTCGAGGCCGACGCCAACCGGTCCGCCGACACCCACCTGCTGCCCTTCCCGCTCCCCCGGGCCTGGGGGATCGACCTGTACCTCAAGGACGAGTCGGTGCACCCGACCGGCTCGCTCAAGCACCGGCTCGCCCGCTCCCTGTTCCTGTACGGGCTCTGCAACGGCTGGATCGGCTCCGGCACCACCATCGTCGAGGCCTCCTCCGGGTCGACCGCCGTCTCGGAGGCGTACTTCGCGCGGATGCTGGGGCTGCCGTTCATCGCGGTGATGCCGGCCTCCACCTCGCCGGAGAAGATCGCCCAGATCGAGTTCCAGGGCGGCCGGTGCCACCTGGTGCAGGACCCGGCGCGGGTGGTGCTGGAGGCCCGCTGGCTGGCCGAGGACTCCGGCGGGCACTTCATGGACCAGTTCACCTACGCCGAGCGGGCCACCGACTGGCGGGGCAACAACAACATCGCCGAATCGATCTACGCCCAGTTGGCGCTGGAGCGGCACCCCGTACCGGACTGGATCGTGGTCGGGGCCGGCACCGGAGGGACCAGCGCCACCATCGGCCGGTACGCCCGGTTCCGGCGGCTGCCGACCAAACTCTGCGTGGTCGACCCGGAGAACTCCGCGTTCTACCCGGCCTGGCAGGCCGGGGACTGGTCGCTGCGCACCGGCCGGGGCTCCCGCATCGAGGGCATCGGCCGGCCCACCGTGGAGGCGTCCTTCCTCCCCGCCGTGGTGGACCGGATGGTCCAGGTCCCCGACGCGGCCTCGCTGGCGGCGATGCGCGCCGGCTCGACCGTCCTCGGCCGGCGGGTGGGCGGCTCGACCGGTACCAACCTCTGGGGCGCCTTCGGGCTGATCGCCGAGATGCTGGCCGCCGGCCGTACCGGCTCGGTGGTGACCCTGATCTGCGACGCCGGTGACCGGTACGCGGACAGCTACTACGCCGACGACTGGGTCGCCGCCCAGGGCCTCGACCTCGCCCCGCACCTGGCCACCCTCGACCGCTTCCTGCACACCGGCACCTGGCCGGGGTGAAAGGAAGGGCCCCTTCTTAACGCATACGGTCGAGAAGGGAACCCTTCTCACACACCCCGTTGAGTGCCGCGCGGCGGGCCGGCGGGCGGCCGGTGGGTGGGCGGCCGGCTCAGCCGGTGGTGTCGCGTGGTGGCGGCCGGCTCAGTCGGTGGTGACGCGTTCGGCCAGGCCGGGGTAGCGCAGCACGTAGCCGGCCGGGTCGACGTCCAGGTCGGCGGTGAACGACTCGCTGGCGAACCGGACCCGCCCCGGACCGGCGGCGGTGTAGACCTGCTCGGCGGGGATCACCAGCAGGCCCGGCACGAGTACCCAGGCGACCGTGATCCGGTGCTCGGTGCCGGCCGGGGCTTCGGTCAGCCCGAGCCGGCGTACCGGCAGGATGTTGAAGAGTGCGGAGCCACCCAGGTCGACGTCGACCGCGTCGGCCAGCCGATCCGGGTCGTCGGTGCCGGGCAGACCGGCGGTCGGGTGACCGGCGGCGGCGAGGACCCGGTCCAGGTCGCCCTCCTCGTGGGTGGTCACCCGCCACCCGTCGGCGGACCGGTCCAGCCGCAGGCTGCGCAGCCAGTCCGCGCCCTGCGTCTCCACCTCGACCCGTTCGGTGCCCCAGTCGGCACCGGTGGTGAGCGTGTACCGGCAGGTGTAGGGGAGCGGGTCCACGGCCAGTTGGGTGCCGCGCGCGGCCAGGCCCTGGTCGTCGCCGACGAGGGCGTGCTCGGCACCGGCGGTGTCCGTCCGGCGCCAGAAGAGCGACTTCGCCATGGTTCCGGACGTTACGCCACCTGGCCGCCGCCGGCAGGTGATGCGCGAACGCCGTCGCGGAGGCGTCTCCGCGACGGCGTCGGGCCGCCCCCGGGCGCCCACCCTGGGGCGGCCCGGGAGTCGGCCGGTCGTGCGCTGGCCGGTGTCAGTGGGTACGCGCCGGCGGTCGCCCGCCGAAGCCGCGCCGGTCGTCACGGGGCCGGTCGTCCCGGCCACGACCCTCCGGTCGGAAGCCGCTCCGCCGCTCACCCCGGGGGTCGCCCGCCCGTTCGGCCCGGTCGCCGTAGCGCCGCTCGCCCTGCGGGCGGTCGGTGAAGCGGCGCTCATCCCGGGGCCGGTCGCCGTAACGCCGCTCGCCCTGCGACCGGTCGCCGAAGTGGCGCTCCCCGTGGGCGCGATCGCCGTAGCGGCGCTCACCCTGGGGCGCGTCGCCGTAACGCCGTTCACGCTGGGGCGCGTCGCCGTAGCGCCGTTCACGCTGGGGCGCGTCGCCGTAGCGCCGTTCGCCCTGGGGCGCGTCGCCGTGGCGGCGCTCGTCGCGGGGGCGGTCCACCGGGGTACGGTCGCGCCACGGCCGGTCGCCGGCACCCCGGTCGTCGAACCGCCGTCCCGGCCGGTCCCCCGAGCGGTACTCGTGCCGGCCGTCCTGGCCGGGGCCCTGGTGGCCGCGCTGGCCGGGGCCGTCGTACTGCCGTCCGGGCCGGGCCTCCGGGCCGCCGTAGCGACGACCGCCCGACTCGCCGTGACGTCGGCCGTCGGCCGGGTCGCCGAAGCGCCGGCCGCCGGGCCGGCGGGGCGAGGGCTCGTCGCGGACCGGTACGCCGCTCGGCTCGCGGGCGCCGATCAGCTCGGCCAACGCCGGGTCACCGGCCCGTACCTTGGTCTGCTCCGGGTCGACCCCGGCCTTCTCCAGCATGGCGAGGGTGGTCCGGCGCTGCTTGGGCAGGACCAGGGTGGCCACCGCGCCCGACTCGCCGGCGCGGGCGGTCCGCCCGGCCCGGTGCAGGTAGTCCTTCGGGTCCTTCGGCGGGTCGACGTGCAGGACCAGCGAGACCCCGTCCACGTGGATGCCCCGGGCGGCCACGTCGGTGGCGACCAGGACGTTCATCCGGCCCTCGCGGAACTCGGCCAGGGTACGGGTACGCATCCGCTGGGTCTTGCCGCCGTGCAGCCCGCCGGCCCGTACGCCGACCGCCGCGAGCTGCTCGACCAGCCGGTCGACGCCGAGCTGGGTACGAGCGAAGACCATGGTCCGGCCGTCCCGGGCGGCGATCGACGCGGCCACCGCGAACTTGTCGTGCGGCGGGATCAGCAGCATGTGGTGGTCCATGGTGGACACGGTCGCGGTGGGCGGGGCGGTGGAGTGCGTCACCGGATCGGTCATGAACCGCTGGACGAGGGCGTCGACGTCGCCGTCCAGGGTGGCCGAGAAGAGCAGTCGCTGGGCCGTGGCCGGGGTCTTCGCCAGCAGGTCGGTGACCTCGGGCAGGAAGCCCATGTCGGCCATCTGGTCGGCCTCGTCGAGGACGGTCACCTCGACGTCGTCCAGGCGGCAGACCTGCCGGGCGATCAGGTCGGCGAGCCGGCCCGGGGTGGCCACGACGACCTCCACGCCGCGCCGCAGCGCGTCGATCTGCCGGTCGTACGGCACCCCGCCGACGGCGGTCTTGAGGAACACCCCGACCGCCTTGCCGAGCGGGACCAGGGCGTCGTTGACCTGCATGGCGAGTTCCCGGGTGGGGACCAGCACGAGGGCCCGGGGGTGCAGCGGCCGGGCCCGCTCCCCGGCGGCGACCCGGGCGAGCACCGGCAGGCCGAAGGCGAGGGTCTTGCCGGAGCCGGTCTGCCCCCGGCCGAGGACGTCACGGCCGGCGAGGGCGTCCGGCAGGGTGGCCCGCTGGATTTCGAACGGGGTGGTGATGTCCTGCCGGGCCAGGGCCCGGACCAACGGCTGCGGCAGCCCCAGGGTGGCGAAGTCGGTGCTGTCGTCCGGGGTCGCCGGGCGGTCGAAGGCGGACGGGAGCGTGCTGGGATCAGCAAAGGTGGTCAAGTAATGCCTTTCGAGCGGGGCGCATCTTCGCGATGGCCCGCTGCGGCTGACAGCGCCGCCGGTTCGCCAGCAAGATCGCCCAGGGGCGCGCACGGGCGCGCCGGGTCAGTGATCACGACAAGTGTACGGCGGTGTCGCAGATACGCCACGAGGCCGTCGGGCGGTAGTGGGCGGACTCACCGCCCGACCGCGCCCCCGGTCAGCCCAGCAGGCCGTCGAAGAGTCCGCTCATCAGGTCGCTGGCGAGCAGGAACACCAGCACGCTGACCCCGACCAGCAGGGCGAGGGAGACGGTCAGCACGACCACCACCCGGGTGTTGCGGGACCGCTGGTTCGGCGGGTCGGACCAGCCCTGGGAGAGGATGTGCCCGGTCAGCGAGCCGGAGTTCTCCACCGGGTTGCCCACCGGGAACGCGACCGTGTTGAACCCGGGCCCGTCGGTGACGCTGCCGTACGCGGCGGTGGCCAGGTCCGGCCCGCCGTCGTACCGGCCGCCGGCGCCGGGCGACGCCGACCAGGCGGGGTTCGCCGCCGGGCCGCTGACCGGGGTGGGCGGGGGGATGCTGGCCGCGCCGGTGACCGGGGTGGGCGGGGGCACGCCGGCCGGGCCGGTGACCCCACCACCCGGAGCCGCCGGTGCGGTGGACGTGTGCCCGCCCCAGGAGACGGTCGGGGCCGGAGCGCCGGGGACCGACGCCCCGAAGCCGGGAGCGCCGGGCACCGGGGCGCCGAAGGCCGGAGCACCGGAAGTCGGGGCACCGAAGCCCGGCCCGCCGAAGGTCGCGGCACCGGAAGTCGGGGCACCGAAGCCCGGAGTGCCGGAGGTCGGAGCGCCGGAGGTCGCGGCTCCGGAGGCCGGAGCGGCGGAGGCCGGAGCGCCGGAGGTCGGGGCGGCCGGGATCGGGGTGGTGGGGGGCGGGTCTCCCCACGGGGTGCTCGGGAGCGCCGGGGCGGCGGGTGGCGTCGAGGTGGGCGCTCCGGAGACCGGTGGCGGGGCGGCCGGCGGCCCGGCGGTCGGGACGCTGGCGCGGGCGACGGCCGCCGCCGTGGCGGGCGGGGGTGGGAAGGGCGGTGCCGGCATCGGACCGGGCGGCGGTGGTGGCGGTGGGATCGCCGGACCGGGTGGGGGGACCGGCGGGCCGGGCACCGGCGGTACCGGACCCGGTGGGGTCGGCCCCGGTGGAGTGGGGACCGGTGGAGTGGGGACCGGCGGAACGGGGCTCGGGACGGGCGTCGGGGCCGGTGCCGGCCTGCCGGGCGTCGGCGGTTCCACCGGCTCGGGGGTCGGGACCGGCCCGGGTGCCGGAGTCGGTGTCGGCTCCGGTGCCGGGGCTGGTTCGGGTTTCGGAGTCGGGGCGGGTGCGGGGGTCGGCGGGGCCGGCTCCGGGTCGACCGGGGCCGACCGGTACACCTTGGCCCCGCTGACCGGGGTGCCGGCCGCCGCCTCGGTGGCCGAGACCCGCTGCGCGCCGGGGACCGAGGCACTGGCGCGGGCCGCGCCGCCCTCGGGCCGCCCGGTCCGCTGGCCCGGTACGGCGGCGGACGCGGTGGCGCGGGCCGGTCCGGTGCCGGCCGGCGGGGTCGGCCCGGCGGGGTGGTCGGCCGGTCCTGGGGCCTCGGCCGTGCCGTCGGGGGTGGCGGCATCGCCCGCCGGGGCCGTGGCACGGGAGTCCGGCGCGGAGGCCGTCGCCCGGTACGTGGTTCCGCCACCCGGGCGGGCGGTGGGGGAATCCGGTGAGGGGCCTGTCCGATTCACGACACTGACCCGGGCGCGGGCCACACCACTAGCGGCGACGCCGGCACCCGGGAAGCTGCCGCCACCCGGGCCGGCCCCGGCCTCCGCAGCGGTGCCGGCGGCGGCCGGCGGCTCACCGGACGGGTCGGCGGGCCGGTCGGACGCGACCCCGGTCACCAGGGCCGGCGCCGGCACGGACGCGCGCCCGGTCGGTGCCACTTTGCCGGCCCGGTCGTCCGGTTCGGGCGCGGATCCGGGGTCGGCCGTCTCCACCGGAACCTGCTGCTCGCCCATGCTCGTCCTCCGCACCGATCCCGCACCCGGCTCCTGGACAGCGGAGCCGGGAGTGCCTGGGTGTCACGGTGCCATACTCCCGCCCGACAGCACAGCCGGAGTGGACCGTTGCGTCCGACCAGCCGGCCCAGTCTCCCGGCCGGTGCCCCGTCGGGGTGGGCCGGGCCCGGTCGGCGCGGGCCGGTGCCCGGTCGGCTCGGCCGGCGTTCAGTCGCCGCTGGTGCTCGGCTCCGGCGTGGCCGCCTCGTCGGCCGGGTCCGAGGGCGAGGCCTCGACCGACGTGCTCGGCGTGACCGTCGGCGACGGCGGCGGGCTGCTCGACTCGCTGGGCTTCGGCGTCGGGCTGGGGCTCGTCGGCTTCGGGGTCGGACTCGGGCTGGTGGGCTTCGGCGTGGGGCTCGGGCTCGTCGGCTTCGGGGTGGGGATCGGCTTCGGCGACGTGGACGGCTTCGGGGTGGGCTTCGGCGTCGGCTTGGGGGTCGGCTTCGGCGTCGGCGGGGTGGTGTCCGGCCGGTCGGCGGCCGGCACCGCGCCGATGACCCGGGTCGCCGCGAACAGCCGCGACCACCGCACCGGGGAGATCTTCACCACGTCGCCGGTGGTGGGCGCGTGGACCATCTTCCCGTCACCGATGTACATGCCCATGTGGTGGATCGTCCGCCAACTGCTGCCCGAGGCGAAGAAGACCAGGTCGCCGGGGAGCAGGGCGGTGCGCGCCACGGTGCGGGAGCGGGTGGCGTAGTACTGGTCCCGGGAGACCCGGGGCAGGTCGCGGTAGTCGGCGCCCTTCGACCGGTACGCGGCCCAGACCAGGCCGGAGCAGTCGAAGGCGTCCGGCCCCTCGGCCGCCCAGACGTACGGGTCGCCCCGCTGGGCCAGGGCGTACCGGACTGCGGCCATGGCGCGCGGGTGGGCGGTCATCCCGGCGGCGCTGCCACCGTTGACGTACTCCGAGCCGAGCTGCTGCTCGGCGGCGTCCTGCTGCCGTTCCAGCTCGACGAGCTGCGTGGAGTTGTCCCTGCGGAGCTGGAGGAGCTTCGTCTCCTGGGTGCGCCGCTCCTTGTCGATGGCGGCGTACTGCTCGCGGATGCCCTGGGCCCGCGACTCGGCCGCGACCAGCGCCTGCGCGGTCGCCTGGTCACCGGCGCGGGCCCGGGTCAGCTCACCGCCGGTGGCGGTGGTGGCGCCGGGCGCCTTGTCACCCCGGGAGATCCGCTGGAGCTGGCTGAGGTGGTGCAGGTCCTGGCCGAACTCACCGGCGGGCAGCGCGGCGGCGGCCTTGAGGGTGTCCGCCGCGGCCTGGTCGGCCTTCTGCTGGGCCTGGGCGAGCGCCTGCTGGGCGAGTTCCCGGTTCTGCTTGGCGGTGGCGAGCTGCGCCTCGGCCTCGGTGCGCTGCTGTTCCAGGCCGAGCAGTTGGTCACCGAGCAGGCCGAGCTGGGTCTGCGCGGCGGTGATCTGGGCGGCCAGCGGGCCGGAGATCAGGTTGGCGGGCTGGACCGTGGTCGGCGTCCCCGGCAGGGTCGGCACCCCCGGCGCGGTCAATCCGCCCGGCAGGTGCAGGCCACCGGTGACGACCGGCCGCGACCCGCTGTCGGGCACGGTGCTGGGCAGTGAGGGGTCCGCGTACGCCGGGGCGGTCAGCACCGCCGTGGCGACCGCGCCGAGGAGCGCGGCCCAGAGCCTCGGTCGGAGTACCGGGGAGACCACCGGGCGCCGTCGTGTCCGTCGCCGCCCGTGCCCGCTGTCGACCATCCTGCTCCTCGTCCCGCTGGTCGCGCATGGTGACGCGACGGCTGGGGACGTCGCCGGTGTTGTGTCGTCCCCCAACCTGTCCTACCGCACCGGAACGGCGATGTCGATATGCGAGCGGGTTACAGGAACCTGAGAACCGGTGATGTGCCCGACCGTGCCGAGACGTGTTCGGCCGGTCGACGTAGGCTCGACCGGGACCCAGGTGGAAGGACGTGGCTTGCGATGGACGCCGGACTCAAGCGTGAGCTGGAAGCGAAGGTGTACGCCGGGGAGCGGCTGAGCCGGGAGGACGGTGTCGCCCTCTACGACAGCGACGACCTCGCCTGGCTCGGGCGGCTGGCGCAGCACCGGCGCACCGAGCGCAACGGCGAACGGGTCATGTTCAACGTGAACCGGCACCTGAACCTGACCAACGTCTGCTCCGCCTCCTGCGCGTACTGCTCGTTCCAGCGCAAGCCGGGCGAGAAGGACGCGTACACGATGCGCATCGACGAGGCGGTCCGCAAGGCCAAGGAGATGGAGGACGAGCAGCTCACCGAGCTGCACATCGTCAACGGCCTGCACCCCACCCTGCCCTGGCGGTACTACCCCAAGGTGCTGCGCGAGCTGAAGGCCGCCCTGCCGAAGGTGAAGTTGAAGGCGTTCACCGCGACCGAGGTGCAGTGGTTCGAGAAGATCAGCGGGCTGACCGCCGACGAGATCCTCGACGAGCTGATGGACGCCGGCCTGGAGTCGCTGACCGGTGGCGGCGCGGAGATCTTCGACTGGGAGGTCCGCCAGCACATCGTGGACCACGCCTGCCACTGGGAGGACTGGTCGCGGATCCACCGGCTGGCCCACGCCAAGGGCATGAAGACCCCGTCGACGATGCTCTACGGCCACATCGAGGAGCCCCGGCACCGGGTCGACCACGTGCTGCGACTGCGTGAGCTCCAGGACGAGACCGGTGGTTTCGTGGTCTTCATCCCGCTGCGCTACCAGCACGACTTCGTCGACTCTGCGGACGGCAAGATCCGTAACCGGATCCAGGCCCGGACCACGATGGCCGCGCCGGCCGAGTCGCTGAAGACCTTCGCCGTCTCCCGGCTGCTCTTCGACAACGTTCCGCACGTGAAGTGCTTCTGGGTCATGCACGGGCTGTCGGTGGCCCAGATGTCGCTGAACTTCGGCGTCGACGACCTGGACGGCTCGGTGGTGGAATACAAGATCACCCATGACGCCGACTCGTACGGCACCCCGAACACGATGCACCGGGACGACCTGCTGCACCTGATCTGGGACGCCGGTTTCCAGCCGGTGGAGCGCAACACCCGCTACGAGGTGGTCCGGGAGTACGACCCGGCGCCCTCGCTCGCGCAGCGGCGGGCCGAGCCGCAGCAGGTCTGGGCCTGACGGCCGCGTACCCTGAACCTCGGTATGAGTGAGCGGAGCGGATTTCCCCGACGGGACGACCAGGGGCGCATCCTCACCCTGGGCGACCTGCTCGGGGTGAGTCTCGCCGGCGTGGTGATCGGTGTGCTGGCGTTGGTCCTGTTCGACGCCGTCTTCGCCAGCATCGGCGCGGCGGAGTTCGGCCGGGCCAACGGGTGGCTGGCGGTCATCCTGCCGGCCTGGTTGTTCTGGGACGACTTCCGGGCCTGGGAGTTCGGCGCGGCCCGGGTGACCGCGGCGCTGGTGGCCGTGGCGACCGCCGTGGTCAGCGGGTTGCTGGTGGCCGGGCTCTCCGCCGGGCTCCCGCCGCTGGCCTCCGGCGCGCTGGGGGCGGCGGCCTGGACCGTGGTGTTCGCCCTGGTCTGGTTCCCCGGCGTGCGCTGGTTGGCCAACCGGACCGGCTGACCGTCGCGCCGGGCGCGGGCCCGGCGGCGTGGGGGTTGCGCCGGGCGCGGGCCGGGCGGTGGAGGTGGCGTCGGGCGTGGGCCCGGCGGCGTGACGAAGGAGTGGCAACGTGAGCGCGGCGGCGAAGTACACGCTGGGCCGGATCGGGCTGTTCGTCGTGGTGCTCGCGGCGCTCTGGTTCGTCGAGATGAGCCTGTTCCTGAGGTTGCTGCTGGCGTTGCTCTTCTCGGCCGCGCTCTCCTTCTTCCTGCTGCGGGGCTGGCGGGACGAGATGGCCGAGGAGATGGCCGGCGCGGCGGAGCGCCGCCGGAGCGAGAAGGAGCGACTCCGCTCCGCCCTGGCCGGCGACGACGAGCCCGGCGCCGGTGGCGGCGCGGCTGACGGGCGTGCCGGTGACGACGCGGCCGGCAAGTCCGGCAGCGGAGACGGGACCGCTGACCGAGGGTAGCCGGTTCGTCACTTATTTTCGCGTCCGACCCTTCGCGGCGAAGGTTGTTGCCGGAATGAGGATGCGGTCGGGATGATTGCTCCAGTGACAGATGTTGATATGACCATGTGAGTGGATGCCGGAGGTTGCCGCACACCGCGGCACCCGGCGCCCGAGGAGGCTCGCATGATCCGTATCCCCCTCCGTCGCCGGCTGACGCTGGCCGTGGTCACCGGGCTGGCCCTGGTGACCACCCTGACCGCGCCGGTCTCCGCCCGCCCCGCCCCGGACCGGGACGCCGGCTCGGCCCCGGTCCAGTACCGGGTGCTCGGTCCGCGCACGGTCGCCGACCGCACCGCCGTGTCCGGCACCGGCGCGGCGATCGACTACGTCGAGCACGGGGTGCTGCACGTCTCCGCCACCCGGGCCGAGGCCGCCGCGATCACCCGGCTGGGCTTCCGGCTGGAGGAGGCTCCCGCCGCGCCCGGCCACGACCACGGCACGGACGGCGTCAGCATCATGGGTTTCCCGCCGGCCGACAGCAACTACCACGACTACGCGGAGCTGACCGCCGTCGTGAACAAGGTCGTCGCGGACCACCCGACCATCGCCCGCAAGATCAGCATCGGCCGCTCGTACGAGGGCCGGGACCTGATGGCGGTGAAGATCTCCGACAACGTCGGCACCGACGAGAACGAGCCGGAGGTCCTGTTCAACTCCCAGCAGCACGCCCGCGAGCACCTCACCGTCGAGATGGCGATCTACCTGCTGAACCTCTTCACCGACTCGTACGGCACCGACTCCCGGGTCACCAACATCGTCAACACCCGTGAGCTCTGGATCGTGCCGACGGTCAACCCGGACGGCAGCGAGTACGACATCGCCACCGGCTCGTACCGCTCCTGGCGGAAGAACCGGCAGCCGAACAGCGGCTCGTCCTTCGTCGGCACCGACCTGAACCGCAACTGGTCGTACCGCTGGGGCTGCTGCGGCGGCTCGTCGGGCTCGCCCTCCTCGGACACGTACCGGGGCCCGGCCGCCTTCTCCGCGCCGGAGACCGCCGCGCTGCGCACCTTCGTCAACAGCCGCGTCGTCGGCGGGGTGCAGCAGATCAAGGCGAACATCGACTTCCACACCTACTCCCAGCTGGTGCTCTGGCCGTTCGGCTACACGTACAGCAACACCACCACCGGGATGACGGCCGACCAGTACAACACCTTCGCCACGCTGGGCCGGCAGATGGCCGCCACCAACGGCTACACCCCGCAGCAGTCCAGCGACCTCTACATCACCGACGGCGACAGCATCGACTGGATGTGGGGGCAGCACGGGATCTGGGCGTACACCTTCGAGATGTACCCCGGCTCGGCCTCCGGCGGCGGCTTCT
This sequence comes from Micromonospora fluostatini, assembly GCF_050410825.1. NCBI lineage: Bacteria > Bacillati > Actinomycetota > Actinomycetes > Micromonosporales > Micromonosporaceae > Micromonospora > Micromonospora fluostatini. The sequence continues at coordinate 5,440,327 of NZ_CP191251.1, read as the reverse complement.
ACCCGCCCGACGAGGTGATCCCGGCGCAGACCTCCCGCAACCGGGAGGCGGTGCTGCTGATCAGCGAGTACGCCGACTGCGCGTACCGGGTCATCGGCAAGCAGGCGCAGTACTGCTGACCGTGGTGGCGTCCGGCCGGACGCCGTGACCCGACACCGGTGGGGGTCCCGTGCCGGCGGGACCCCCACCGCCCCGCGCCCGGCGGCAGCTCAGGTCACCCGCCGGAACCTGCGGTGACGATCTCGGTACCGGGTGCGCTACCGTGCTACCGATCGTGCGCAGCGAAGCCGGTGCGAAACCGGCGCTGTCCCGCAACTGCGATGCCCCGCTGCCCCGCGGACACCCCCGTCCGCCCCGCGCCCCGGGGACGAGCCAGGTCGCCTGCGGCGCGGTCGCGAACCGCGCTCTCGAGGAAGGGCGCCTCGCGGACGGGCGGGCCCCCTCCCTGTCGGCGAAGCACCACCACTCCTCGACCGACAGGAGGCATCGGATGTCCAGACGTACCCCCCGGTTGTTCACCGCGGTGATCGCGGTCGCCGCGCTCGCCCTCGGTGCCTGCGCGCAGGACACCGCCGAGGAGCCGGCGGGCGGCGCGAGCCCCGGCGGTGCCGCCGCCTACCCGGTCACGATCGGCGACCTCACCCTGGAGCAGCGGCCCGAGCGGATCGTCTCGCTCGCCGCCACCGCCACCGAGATGCTCTTCGCGATCGGCGCGGGCGCGCAGGTCACCGCCGTCGACGAGCAGTCGAACCACCCGCCGGAGGCGCCGAGGACCGACCTGTCCGGGTTCCAGCCGAACGCCGAGGCGATCGTCGCGAAGAACCCCGACCTGGTGGTCCTCTCCAACGACATGAACAAGATCGTGGACCAGCTCACCCGGCTGAAGGTCCCGGTCTTCATGACCCCGGCGGCGGCCACCCTCGACGACACGTACCAGCAGATCACCGACCTGGGCCGGCTCACCGGCCACACCGAGGCCGCCGCCGAGGTCACCAAGCGGATGCAGGACGAGATCGCCGCCCTGCTCAAGGACCTGCCGCAGCGGTCCGGAAAGCTCACCTACTACCACGAGCTGGGCCCGGAGCTGTACAGCGTGACCAGCAGGACCTACATCGGCTCGCTGTACACGCAGCTCGGGCTGGAGAACATCGCCGACCCGGCGGACCCGGACGGCAACAAGGGCGGCTACCCGCAGCTCTCCCAGGAGATGATCGTCAAGGCCGACCCGGACTTCATCTTCCTCGCCGACACCAGGTGCTGCCAGCAGTCGCCGCAGACGGTCGCGGCGCGCAGCGGCTGGTCCAGCCTCTCGGCGGTGAAGAACAACCAGGTCGTTGCGCTCGACGACGACATCGCCTCCCGCTGGGGACCGCGCGTGGTGGAGCTGCTGCGGGCGATCGTCGGCGCGGTCGCCAAGGTCCCGGCGTGATCCTGACAGCCTCCGGCCGGCTCGGCGGGGCCCCCCGTCCCGCCGGGAGGAGGGCACCGTCCGCCGGGGCCGGACGGTCGCCGTCGAGGTGGTCGTGGGACGCCGGGCCGAACCGACCTTGAACCGGCTCCGGCCCGGCCGGGTCGCGTCGGCGGACCGCCCCGCGCGCCCGGCCGCCGCACCCGCCGGACTCCGGGCGCGCTGGCTGGTCGCCGGCCTCGTCGCGGTCGGCGTCACACTCGTCGCCGGGGTCGCCCTCGGCCCGGTCAGCCTCCCGCCCGGGAGCGTCGCCCTGGAACTGCTCAACCTCCTGCCCGGGGTGCGCCTGGAGAGCGGGCTGACCGAGCGCGAGATCGCCATCGTCACCGAGCTGCGGCTGCCCCGGGTGGTGCTCGGGCTGCTCGTCGGCGGGCTGCTCGCCCTGGCCGGCGGCTGCTACCAGGGCGTGTTCCGCAACCCGCTGGCCGACCCGTACCTGCTGGGGGTGGCGGCCGGGGCCGGGCTGGCGGTCACCGCGGCGATCGCCCTGGGCGCCGGCGGTGAGCCCGGCCGGCTGCCGATGACCATCCCGCTGGCCGCCTTCGTCGGCGCGCTCGGTGCGGTGCTGATGACGTACCTGCTCGGCTCCGCCGGGGGGCGTGGGCGGTCCCCGGCGACGTTGATCCTCGCCGGGGTGGCGGTCTCCGCGTTCCTCTCCGCCGGTCAGACGTACCTGCTGCAACGCAACGCCGACAGCATCCAGCAGGTGTACTCCTGGCTGCTCGGGCGGCTGGCCACCGCAGGCTGGGGCGACGTGCGGCTGGTCCTGCCGTACTTCGTGGTGACCGTGGTGGTGGTGCTGCTGCACCGGCGGGAGTTGGACGTGCTCTCCCTCGGCGACGACGAGGCCGGCAGCCTCGGGCTGCACCCGCAACGCTCCCGGTACCTGCTCATCGCCGCCGCCTCGCTGGGCACCGCCGCGGCGGTCTCCGCCACCGGCCTGATCGGCTTCGTCGGGATCATCGTCCCGCACACCGTCCGGCTGCTCGCCGGCGCGAGCTACCGGGTGATCCTGCCGCTCTCGTTGCTCTTCGGCGGGGCCTTCCTGGCGCTGACCGACGTGGTCGCCCGGACCGCCGCCGCCCCGGGCGAGGTCCCGATCGGAGTGGTCACCGCGTTGCTCGGCGGCCCCTTCTTCGTCCTGGTGCTGCGGACCGCCCGCCGGATGCTGGCATGACCGACGACCCCACCGCCCCCACCGCCCCCGGCGGGCCGCCCCCGTCGCCCGGCGGGCCGCCGGCCGTCGAGGTGCGGGGGTTGCAGGTGGCCCTCGGTGGGGTGCCGGTGCTGACCGGGGTGGAGCTGACCGTCGCGGCCGGCGAGTGGGTCACCGTGATCGGCCCGAACGGCGCCGGCAAGTCGACCCTGCTGCGCGCCGTCGGCGGCCTGCTGCCCGCGCCCGGCGCCATCTCCCTCTTCGGTACGCCCAGCGAGGCGCTGCGGCGCCGGGAGCGGGCCCGGGTGGTGGCGACCGTGCCGCAGTCCCCGGTCGTCCCGCCCGGGATGGCGGTGCTGGACTACGTCCTGCTCGGCCGGACCCCGTACATCCCGCCGCTGGGGCGGGAGACCGCCGCCGACCTGGCAGCGGTGGACGACGTGCTGGGCCGGCTGGACCTGCGCGGCTTCGCCGACCGGGAGTTGGCCACCCTCTCCGGCGGGGAACGGCAGCGGGTCTTCCTGGCCCGGGCGCTGGCCCAGGGCGCCACCCTGCTGCTGCTCGACGAGCCGACCAGCGCCCTGGACATCGGTCACCAGCAGGAGGTGCTGGAGCTGGTCGACCAGCTCCGCCGGGAGCACGGGCTGACCGTCCTGGCCACCATGCACGACCTCTCCATCGCCGGGGAGTACGCCGACCGGTTGGTGCTGTTCTCCGCCGGCCGGGTGGCCGCCGTCGGGCCGCCCCGGGCGGTGCTCACCGAGGAGTTGCTGGCCGCGCACTACCGGGCCACCGTCCGGGTCGTCCAGGGAGAGCACGGCCCCCTGGTGGTCCCGGTCCGCCGCCGAGGGTAAGGAAGGGCCCCTTATTAACAGTCCGGTGGTGAGAGGGGTTCCCTTCTCTACCGTAAGCGTTAATAAGGGGCCCCTCCTTTCACTCGCGGAGGGCGACCACCGAGAAGAGGGCGCCCTGCGGGTCGCGGAGGGCGGCGATCCGGCCGGTCTGGATGTCCCGGGCCGGCACCAGGACGTCACCGCCCAGCTCGGTGGCGCGCCTCGCGGCGTCGTCGGCGTCGGCCACGGCGAAGTAGACCGCCCAGTACGCCGGCAGGTCGGCCGGGAACCCGTCGCCCAGCGGCGGCATCATCCCGGCGACCACCCGGTCCCCGAGCCGCCAGCCGGTGTAGTTGGTCGGGTCCGTCGGGTGCTCCTCCGGCTGCCAGCCGAAGACCAGCTCGTAGAAGGTCTTCGCGCCCTCCGGGTCGGGGGTGACCAGCTCGGTCCAGCTCAGCGCGCCGGGGACGTTGAACACCTCGGCGCCGCGCATCGCCATCGGCTGCCAGACGCTGAACGCCGCGCCGGCCGGATCGGCGAAGACCGCCATCCGCCCCTGGTCGAAGATCTCCAGCGGGGGGACCACCACCTGCCCGCCGGCCTCCGTGACCCGGGTGGCGACCAGGTCGGCGTCGTCGGTGGCCACGTAGGTGGACCAGATCGGCACCTGGTCCGGGGTGGCCGGCGGCCCGGCCCCGGCGGCGGCCAGCCCCTCCCGGAGGAAGGTGGTGTACCCGCCCGCCTCCGGTTGCGGCGCGACCCGGCCGGTCCAGTCGAACAGCGCGGCGTAGAACCGCTTCGCGTCCGCCAGGTCGGGTGTGGCCAGGTCCGCCCAGCAGGGGGTTCCCGGCGGTACGGTCTGCACGCTGCCCCCTCCCGGCGGGCGGTGCCCGGTGGCCCCGCCCCTTGCCGGCATCGTGGCATCGCCGCGTGGTCCGCCGCAGGCGAACCGCGCAGTTCGTTCGGGTACGGCGGGCGACCGGCCCGACCGGCGGACGCCGGACCACCCCCCGTTGCGACGTCGTCCCGCCGTACAGCGGTCCGGGGCGGCTCAGCGGGTCGGGGCGGTCGGTGCGTCGACGAGCGGGCCGGGCAGCGGCGCGGTGTGCAGCACGGTCAGCCGGGAGACCGCCCGGGTCAGCACCACGTACAGCCGGTGCAGTCCGCGCGGCTCGGCCGCCACGATCGCGGCCGGTTCGACGGCCACCACCTGGTCGTACTCCAGGCCCTTGACGGCGGTCGCGCCGACCACGGTGACCCGCGTGGCGGCCTCGACGTCGTCGGCGGTCGCGGTCTCGACCCCGGCGGCGGCGAGCGCCGCGCGGAGCCGGTCCACCGCGTCGTCGGCGGCGACCACCCCGACCGACCCGTCGTGCGTCAGCGCCGCCCGCACCTCGGCCACCGTCGCCGCCACCAGGTCCGGCACGGTACGCACGTCGAGCGCGCCGTCGCGGCGCAGCGACTCGGCCGGCGGTACGTCGACGGCGAGCGCCGGGAGCAGCCGGTTCGCCAGCGCGACCACGGCGGCGGGTACCCGGAACCCGACGGTCAGCGGCACCACCGCCGCGTCCGGCTTGCCCAGGTGGGCCAGGGACTCCCGCCAGTCGGTGGCGGACCACGGGGCGGTGCCCTGGGCCAGGTCGCCGAGGAGGGTGAGCGACCCGTGCTCGCTGCGCCGGGCGATGGCCCGGCACTGCATCGGGGAGAGATCCTGTGCCTCGTCGACCACCACGTGCCCGAACCCGGCCGGCCGTTCCAGCAGCCCGGCGGCCTCGTCGACGAGGACCGCGTCGGCGGCCGTCCAGCGGGTCGCCTTCGGCGTCCGGCCTGGCCGGCCCGCGCGGAGCAGCTCCTGCTCGGCCGGGGTGAGCAGCCCGTCGGCCGCCGTGGCCAGCACCTGCGGGTCGGTGTAGAGCAGGTGCAGCAGCCCCTCCGGGGTGAGCGCCGGCCAGGCCGCGTCCAGGAAGTCGGTCACCGGTCGGCACCGGCCCATTCGGCGCAGCCAGGCGTCGCCGGGTGACTCCGCCCGCCGGGACTCGGCCTGCAACTGGAGCAGCGCCACCACCCGGGCCCGGACCCGCTCCCGACCGGTGGCGTACGGCAGCCCCTCCCGACGGGTCTCCTCGACGATCCGGCGCAGCGGGTCCACCCCGATCCGCCAGCGGAACGACCCGTCGGAGACCACGATCGGCTCGGTCGCCCCGCTGACCCGCGCCTCGACCGCCCGGCGGAGCACCTCGGCCAGCCGGACGTCGTGCTTGAGCGCGGCCACCTCCGGGGCGTCGACCGCGCGTACCGGCACCCGGGCGACCAGCTCCTCCACCGTGGTCTGGGCGACCTCGACCTCGCCGAGGGCGGGCAGCACGGCGGCGATGTACGCCAGGAAGGCCCGGTTCGGCCCGACCACCAGCACCCCCGACCGGCGCAGCCGTTCCCGGTGCAGGTAGAGCAGGTACGCGGCCCGGTGCAGCCCGACCGCCGTCTTCCCGGTGCCCGGCGCGCCCTGCACGCAGAGCGAGGTCTCCAGGTCGGCCCGGACCAGCTCGTCCTGCTCGGGCTGGATGGTGGCGACGATGTCCCGCATCGGCCCGACCCGGGGCCGTTCGATCTCGCCGGTGAGGATCCGGCTGGCCGTGCCCAGCTCCTCGCCCCGGCCCAGGTGCTCGTCCTCGAAGCTGGTCAGCTCGCCCCGGTCGAAGCCGAACCGGCGGCGGACCGTCACCCCCTGCGGGTCCCGGGCGCTGGCCCGGTAGAAGAGCCGGGACAGCGGCGCCCGCCAGTCCAGCACCAGCGGCTCACCGAGGTCGTCGGTGACGTGCCGCCGCCCCACGTGGTGCTCCGCGTCGGCGAAGGTGAGCCGACCGAAGAAGAGCGGGGTGTCGGGCTGGTCGGCCAGTTCGGCGACCCGGCGGGACAGTGTCCGGCCCAGCGTCTCCGCCGCGTAGGGGTCACCGGCGACGTGCTGGCCGGTGGAGAAGAGCGCCTCGGCCCGCTCGCGCATCCGAGCCAGCGCGGCGCGGGAGGTCGCCAGGTGCGCCTGCTCGGCGGCGAGGGCCGTGGCGAGCCCGCGCTCCGGGCGGTCGGCGGTGTGCCGGCTCCCCGCGCGGTCGGCGGTGTGCGGGGGCGGGGCGGTCGGTTCGACTGACTGGGCCATCGGGCGGACCTTTCGCAGACGCTGACGCCCCCCGACCTGCGGCCGGAGGGTCCGTCGATCGAGGTGGCCGCCCGGCGCTCCATCTCAGGTGGTGTCGGCTGTGCCCGTGCAGGTGGACGCGGCGTTGCCGCGCGGCCGTCGATGGTACGCGCAGCGCACGCCCCCGGCGACCGATTTCCGGTACCGGAGATTTGCTCCCCTCTCGCCCCGGTCGTCCTGCTTGCTTCGAACTAACCGGTGGTCAAGGTCGGCGGTGGCGCCTCGCCTCGGGCTTGTCGGTGTGGTGACCCTCGTCCTCCTGTAGAGCTGCCCTCACAGACGGGGCAGGGCGCGGCAACCCGGTGAGAGCGGAGAGCGTACGACGTCCGCGGGTGTGGGCGTCGGATCCGGTACCCACTGCCGGCCGCGGTGCTGAAACGATCACGACCTGTGGCTGGTGGCCGCCGCGACGGTCCTGGGGCGGCCCTGCCGGCGTTCGGTGCCCCTGGTCGGACCTTCTCCGCAGGGGCGAGGGGCGGTGGCGGGGGGCGGGCGGTAGTGCGGTGTGCTGTCGGGCGTAAACGTGGTCGCACAGATGGGGCAGTTCGAAAGGGGCGGGCTCCGGGGTGCCCGTCCCGGGCTGTTGTCGCCGCTGTCAGGTCCACCGGTCGACGCACCGCCGGGCGGACCGAGATCAGAATCCTGTTCGTCTTCAATCCGTGGCGGTCGGCGATTCTTCTGGTGGTCGGGGACAAGTCCGGCCAGTGGAACCGTCGGGGGTCGCGGTGACCAGGGGGCGGACCTCCTGGGCGACGAACCGGACGAAACCCTCCGGGTCGGGGTCGTCGGGGGTGGGTTGCAGCACCACCGTGTCGGCCCCGGCGGCCGCCCAGCGCCGTACCTCGGCCGCGATCGTCGCCGCGTCGCCGGTGGCCGCCCGGTGGGTGGTCGAGTCGTACCCCCAGCGGGCCCGTTCCCGCTCCATCCGCGCGTCGGCGTCCGGGCCGGTCGCCGCGTGCAGGTAGACGGTGACCGGGTGCGGGTCGGTCCGCCCCACGGCGCGGCGACCCTCCTCGACCAGGGCGCGGGCGGCACGGAGCCGGTCCGGGGTGGTACCGCCGGTGAGGATGGTGCCGTCGGCGATCTCCCCGGCCAGGCGCAGGGTGCGCGGCCCCACCGCGCCGACCCGGATCGGTACGGGTGCGGCCGGCGGCCAGTCCAGGGCCACCTCGTCGAGGCGGACGTACCGGCCGTTGCGGGTGAGCCGGCGGCCGGCGAGCAGGCCGCGCAGCGCCGTCACGTACTCCCGGAGCAGGGTGACCGGGGACTCCACCCGGGCCCCCACCTGCCCCATCCACTCCTGTACCCCGTGCCCGACCCCGACGTGCACCCGGTCGGGGAAGAGCCGGTGCAGGGTCGCCGTCTCCATCGCGGTCAGCGCCACGTTGCGCAGCGGTACGGGCAGCAGCCCCACCCCCACCCGGAGCCGGTCCGACCAGGCCAGCGCCGCCGCCGCGCTGGCGATGCCGCTGGCGAGGAAGCAGTCCTCCCAGAGCCACAACTCGTCGAGGCCCGCCTCGTCGGCGGCGCGCACCACGGCACGCAGCCGTTCGGGCGGAAGTTGGGGCAGGAAGACGGCACCGAGCGTGGTCATGTCAGCAGCCTCTCTCCATCATGGATGCTGTGCAAGGAAGGGCCCCCTGTTAACGCATTCGGTAGAGGAGGGGGCCCTTCCAAACCGGGGTGGGCGGGCGGGCAGGCGGTTACGCGGCGGCCAGCGGTTGCGGGGCGGGGGCCGTGGGAGCCGGCGCCGACCGGACCGGGCCGCCGGCGGCGGTGGTGGACAGGCCCACCACGTGCTGGTACAGCTCCTCCGGGGTGAGCCGGAGGTACGCCGGTGCCCCGATCCGCCGCTCGTACCGTTCCATGGTCACCAGGAAGGCCAGGGCGTACGCCGAGCTGAGCGTGAGGAACGCGGCCGACCAGGCGGCGATGACCACGTGCTCGCCCTGCGCCAGCCGGGTCACCGCGAGCCCGAGTCCGCCCAGGTTGACCGCGGCGAAGGCGCGGTACGCCCAGGTCAGCCCGGTGCCGCTGGCGCGGCCGGTGCGCTTGCGGCTCACCCCGAACCCGCGTTCCCCACCGGCCAGGTCCCGCAGGGCGTCGATCATGGGCAGGGTGTCGGCGACGCCGAACGCCTCGCTGTGCACCAGGTGGTAGTTGCCCCGGCCGAACAGCACGACGGTGACGATCGACAGCACCATGAAGGTCAGGAAGGCGAAGCCGTACACGGCGTACGGGCCGGAGACCGGGGCCACCCCGGTCAGGACCGCCGCGATCGGCGCGACCAGGTACGCCACCCGGTTCAGCCCCTGGAGGTGGGTGACCAGGGCGCTGAGGTAGTTCAGCCGCTGGGAGAGGGTGAGACCGCGTACCCACAGGGGCGAGTCCGGGTTGCGGAACAGCAGGCGCAGGCTCCCCGAGGCCCACCGGCGGCGGGTCCGGTAGTACTCCTCCAGGTTCTCCACCTCCAGCCCGTACGCCAGCGGGGTACGCAGGTAGACCGAGCGCCAGCCCCGGGCGTGCAGCCGCAGCGAGGTGTGGATGTCTTCGGTGGGGGTGTCCGGGGCGAAGCCGCCGGTGGTGTCGAGCGCGCTGCGCCGCAGCATCGCCGAGGTACCGGTGTAGATCGCGCTGTTGGTGCGGTTCTTGGTGGGCTGGATGCCCCCGTAGAACATGGCCTGCTCGTGCCAGCCGGCGTCGTCGCCGCGCCGGCGGCGGAAGGTGAACGACTCGGTGTTGTAGAACGACTGCGGGGACTGCACGACCGCCACCTGCGGGTCGTCGAAGTACCCGATGGTCTGCTCGATCAGCTCCGGCAGCGGCACGTGGTCCGCGTCGAGGGTGACGACGAACTCGGCGTCGGTCGCGGTGAGCCCGGCGTTCAGGTTGCCGGCCTTGGCCCCGCCGCGCTCGGTGCGGGCCAGGTACCCCGCGCCGTACCGGTCGGCCAGCTCGCGTACCTCGTCGCGGGCCGCGTCGTCGAGGACGAGGACCCGGCGGACGCCCCGGACCCGGGTCGCCCCGATGACCGTGGGCTCCAGCACGGAGAGGGGTTCGTTGAGGGTGGGGATGAGGATGTCGACCGTCTTCGTCGTCCCGGTCACCACCCGGGGCACCGGCCGGACGGCGCGGCGCAGGCTGACCACGAAGAGGATCGAGGTGAACAGGCCGAACATCTCCGCCGCCCAGGCCAGCGGCCCGAACCAGACCCCCCAGTTGGCCACCACGGTCCGCCAGACGGCGAAGACCACGGCCAGGGTGAGGAAGGCGACGTAGAGCACCGGGAGGTACCAGGGGTCCCGGTCGGTGGTCTGTTGGAGCCGGTAGGAGGTCATCGGGTACCTGCTTCCTGGTCGACGTTGGAGGTGCCGGGCGGGGCGGCGACGAGCCGGGACAGGTCGTGGTGCAGGGCGGGCGCGGCGACCAGCACCCCGCTGCCCAGGGCGGTGACCCGGGCCCCCGCCTCGCGGGCGACGAGCGCCCCGGCGGCCCAGTCCCAGCGGGCCAACTCGTCCTCGTAGTACGCGTCGTAGCGGCCGGCGGCGACCCAGCAGAGGGTCAGCGCGGCGCTGCCGTTGCTGCGGATGTCCCGGACCGCCGGGAGCAGCCGGTGCGCGGTGGCCGCCTGTCGGGCCCGGGACGCCGAGCCGTAGCCGAAACCGGTGGCGACCAGCGCCCCGGCCAGGTCGACCGGGTCGGTGACGGCGATCGGTGCCCCGTCGAGCCGGGCACCCTCGCCGCGCACGGCGGTGAACGTCTCGCCGCGTACCGGGTCGTGCACCACCCCGGCCACCGCCAGCCAGTGCCCGGGGCCGTCCGGCCGGCCGGTCCGCCGTTCGCAGGCGACGCTGACCGCGAAGTCCGGCAGGCCGTACAGGTAGTTGGTGGTGCCGTCGAGCGGGTCGACCACCCAGCGCAGGCCGCTGGTGCCGGCCCGGACGGTGCCCTCCTCGCCGAGCAGGCCGTCCGCCGGCCGTTCCGCGCCGAGCACCCGGATCACGGCGTCCTCGCTGGCCAGGTCCGCCTCGGTGACCGGGTCGGTGCCGGTGGACTTGTGCCCGAGCAGCCGGGTCCGGCCGGCCCGGCGGCGCAACTCCGCGCCACCGGCCTCGGCGGCCCGGACGGCGACCGCGAGCAGGTGCCGCGCCAACCCGGTTCCGGTGGTCGTGCTGGTCGCGGTCGTCGCGGCGGTCACGGCCGGCTCGCCAGCAGCCGGACCGGCGTGGCGCTGACCCGCTCCGCCTCGGCGAACACCCGTTTCCGGTACGCCCCGGGCAGGCGGGCCGCCGCCGGCAGCACCGTGCAGCGGTGCACGGTGTCGTCGGCGTACGGCAGGGCCACCCCGGCGATCGGCAGCACCTCGACCGCCGAGTCCGGCCCGACCAGAGCGGAGACCTCGGCCCACCGGCCGGCGGCGTCGACGGGTACCCCGACGACCAGGTGGTGCTCCCCGGCGGCGGTGGCCCGCACCACCGCCAGGGAGCCGCCCGGGATGCCGGCGGCGTCCTCGATTGCCCGGCGGAACTCCGGGTACGCCTCGTTGGCCTCGAAGTCGCCCAGCGCGCAGGCGAGCTCGACGTCGTGCGCCGGCCACTTGCCGAGGAAGTACCGGTAGTTGGGGCCCTCGGTGCGCCGGTTCGCCGCGACGCTGCGCAGGTGCGGCAGGTGCACGCCCCAGAAGTCCCGGCCCACCGTGATCGGCGTCCCGGTCCGGGCCACCCGGTACGCCCACTCCAGGTCCTCCACCCCGTACCCGTGGAAGTTCGGGTCGAAGGTGAGGTCGTGCGCGGTGACCAGGGCCCGGGGCAGCGCGATCAGCGCGGTCCAGGCGAACGACCAGGGGATCACGTGCCGGGCGGTGAGCCGGGGGTCGGCCTCGACCGGGCCACCGGCGGCCAGGTCGTCGAGCACCGTCCGGTAGTGCTCGTACGGCCGGACGTCGACCTCGACCACGTCCCCGGTGTTGTTGTCGTAGTCGATCATCTGCCCGACCAGGCAGATCCGCTGCCCGGCGGCGAAGTGCCGGTCGTACAGGTCGGCCAGGCAGTGCGCGGGCAGCGCCATGTCCACGTCCATCAGCACCAGCACCTCGCCGGTGGCCGCCCGCAGCGCGAGGTTGCGGGCGTAACCGACCTGCCACGGGCGGTCGGCGAGCACCGAGACGATCCGCAGCCGGTCGGTGTACTCCCGGCACAGCGCCAGGTAGGCGTCGTCGAGTTCGAGGACGCCGAGGACAACCTCGAACTCGTCGGTGGGCAGGGTCTGGTCGGCGAGCGCGGCCAGGGCGAGCCGCAGGTTGTCCAGCCGGTCCCGGTACGGCACCACCACGCTGACCTTCGGGCCGGCGGGTCCGGGAGCGGCGCGCTGCGGGTCACTCACCGAGGTCTCCCGGGGCGAGCAGCACCTTGCAACTGCTCTCGTCGGTCGGGCCGAAGCGGCGGGCGTCGAGGTCGCAGCCCAGCGCGGCGAAGCCCTTCGGGTAGTCGGCCAGCGGCACCACGTGGCTGACCAGCCGCCCGGTCGGGATCCGGCCGGAGGTGACCAGGTGGAACGCCTCCACGAAGGACCCGTGCAGGGAGTCGATCGAGCCGATCACCGACAGGCTCCGGTCGGCCAGCAACATGGTGTCGATCGAGGCGAGCTGCCGCTTCAACCCGATCGACATGTACGTCCCGCCGCAGGCCAGCTCCGGGAACAACTGCTCCAGCAGGACCGAGGTGGTGTCGACCACCACGTCCAGCGGGGCCAACGGGTCACCGAAGAAGTCCGTCCGGGCCGCGTCGAGCGAGGCGTACGCCCGTACCCCCTCGGGGAGCCGGTCCTGGGCGAAGGCGAGCCGGGCCGGGGAGTGCTCGACCACCACCGGGGTCAGGCCCCGCAGCGACAGCGCCCAGGCGTAGAGCAGCCCGAGCGGCCCGGCCCCGAAGACGTACGTGTTCGCGGCCAGCGACGGTGGCTGGATCTTCCGGACCCCGGCCAGGACGCAGCTCAGCGGCTCGGTCAGCGCCGCCGCCTTCAGCGAGACGTGGTCGGGCAGCCGGTGCACGAAGGCGGAGGTGGTCCGGTACCGGCCGGCGAACGCCCCGTCGTAGCTGACCCCGCTCTCCGTGCCGTGCTTGTTGACGCAGTGGTTGATGCGCTGGGTCCGGCACATCCGGCACCGCCCGCAGTACGGCGTCGGGTTGATCACCACCCGGTCGCCGACGGCGACCTCGGTCACCGCCGGGCCGACCTCGGCCACGATCCCGCTCGCCTCGTGGCCGAGGGTCACCCCGCTCACCGCCACCGGGTAGCTGCCGGAGACGATGCCGAGGTCGGTGCCGCAGATCCCGCAGTACCGGATGTCGACCACCACGTCGTCGTCGGCGACGGCGTGCAGATCGGGTACGTCGCGCAGTTCGACGTCCCAGGCGGCGTGGTAGGTGAGCGCCTTCACGGCCGACCCTCCCTCTCGTAGGTGCGGAGCGCGTCGCTGAGCCGGACGAGGAGTTCCCGTACCTCGTCCGGGGTGATGATCAGTGGGGGCCGGATCTTGACGGTCCGGCCGAAGCCGTACCGGCTGCCGCGCACGATGAGGCCGTGCTCCCGGGCCACCCGGATGAAGGACTGGACGTCCAGGCTGGTCGGCAGGTCGAAGGCCTGCATGAGGCCGACCCCCCGGACGTTCGACACGTTCGGGAACCGGCGGGCCAGGTCGGTCAGGCCCTGGTGCAGCGGGCCGCCGACCGTGGCGACGTTCTCCAGGACCCGGTGGTCGCGCAGGTACCGGACGGTCTCCTCCAACGCCACCAGGGCGAGCGGGTTCGCCCCCGAGGTGGTCGAGTGCTCCCACGGTTCGAGGACGTCGAGTTCCGGTCGCATCAGCACCCCGGCGACCGGAATGCCGACCCCGCCGGCGCCCTTGGCGAAGGTGATGATGTCCGGCCGCAGCTCCTGGGCGAACCCGGTCGAGGCGAAGAACGATCCGGTACGGCCGAAGCCGGTCTGCACCTCGTCGGCGATGATCAGGACACCGAGCTTGTCACAGGTCTCCCGGAGCACCCGGAAGTATCCGGGCGGGGGCACGATGTTGCCGCCGTTGCCGAGCACCGGCTCGACGATCAGCGCGGCGACCTGCCCGCTGGAGGCGTACTCGACGAAGTCCTCCAGGCGGGTCGCGCAGAGCATCCCGCACCGGTCGGGGCGCTGCGAGTAGAAGCAGTTCGCGCAGTCCGGGGCAGGGATCTTGACGGAGTTGGCGAAGGGCAACGAGAAGCTGCGGTGCCGGAAGGCGTTGCCGGAGACGCCGGTCGCGCCGACGGTCTGCCCGTGGTGGGACAGGAACAGCGAGAAGATGTCCGACTTGCCGGTGGCCTTCTGCGCGATCCGGATCGCGCCCTCGGTGGCGCCGGACCCGGTGATGTCGCGGAACCAGAACGCGCCGATGTGCGGCGGCAGGAACTCACGCATCATCTCGAATATCTCCAGAGACTTCTCCCTGGTGAAGTCCGAGGAGAGGTGCAGGCACCGGTCGAGCTGGGCGTGCAGCGCGTCGACGACCTCTTTCGCGGAATAGCCGAGAGAGAGATTGAAGGTCCCCGAGGCGCAGTCGATGTACTGCTTTCCGTGGGCGTGCAGATAGATGCCCCGACCGGTGTACTCGCTTAATCCTGACGAAGGGGCCTCGGTCACGCTGGAAGTCAATCTACGATCCTTTCCGCGCCGTTTTTGGGCAGCGGTGAGCGGCGGGTGAGGCTGCGGGCCGCACACCGTGGTCCATCGGTTCTGAAGGCTGTGTCTGCTAGTTGACCTGCGTGGGTGTCGGGTAGGCGACGGCTGCTGGTCGGATCGTCCAGGCCGGATTGCCCGGGTCGGTCGTCGTTTCGGGTCGGTCGGTGGGCCCCTGCTCGTGGCCGTGGGGTGCAATTAACCTGCGCGTCACCGGGGCTTGTGACAAATGTGTGGAAGCGCTCCCACCGGTGACGTTTGCAAGCCTGCTCGCGGGGTGGTGCGGTGTCAAGCCGGATCGTTTCTCGATTAACGTCGATATCGTTCTGACCAGCATGGACGGGGTGGTGGCGGGCGCTGTGCGTTAGCTCACCCGAGTTGCCTGCGCGCAATTTCCACGGCGTGTCGGACGGGCTCCGGTTTCCGGCCTGTTCGTCCACCATTTCGGGTGGTCGTGACAGTTGTTATCGACAAATGACGAAGATATGTCGTGGCTGCTCAGTAACCGGGTGACCGACCGGTGTCGTCGATGTCGGTGTTAAGAGCCCCACCCGGGTACCGCTACCCCTGCGGCGCGGTGCCGCCCCGGATCGCCGTGGTGCTCGCCCGGACGGCCGGCGGTGCGCCTCCGCGCCGGCCGCGTCGGCCTCGCCCCGGAGCGCGGGCCGCTGGCGGGTCGGGTGCGGGGTGGGCCACTCCGGTACCCGCCGGTCGGGCCCGCCGGGACCGGCGGGGTTACGGTCGGGGCATGGCTGAGCGCATCGCCCGCCCACGGGTCGGACACATCCAGTTCCTCAACTGCCTGCCGATCTACTGGGGGCTCATGCGGTCCGGTGCGCTGATCGACGTCGACCTGCACAAGGACTCCCCGGACCGGCTCAGTGCCGCGCTCGTCGCCGGGGACCTGGACATCGGGCCGATCTCCCACGTCGAGTACCTGCGGCACGCCGACGACCTGCTGCTCCTGCCGGACCTCGCGGTCGGCAGCGACGGCCCGGTGCTCTCGGTGAACGTCGTCTCCACCCGGCCGCTGGCCGACCTCGACAACGGCAAGGTCGCGCTCGGCTCCACCTCCCGCACCGGGGTCCTGCTGGCCCAGTTGCTGCTCGGCGAGCGGTACGGGGTGCGCCCGGAGTACTTCCGCTGCCCGCCGGACCTGACCCAGATGCTGCTGGAGGCCGACGCCGGGGTGCTGATCGGTGACGTGGCGCTGCGGGCGCTCTACGAGGCGCCCCGGCGCGGGCTGGAGGTCACCGACCTGGGGCAGGCCTGGCGGGAGTGGACCGGCCTGCCGATGGTCTTCGCCGTCTGGGCGGTCCGCCGGGAGTTCGCCGCCGCCCACCCGGGCCTGGTCAAGGAGGTGCACGAGGCGTTCCTGCGCTCCCGGGACCTCTGCCTGGCCGAGCTGGACCAGGTCGCCGAGGCCGCCGCCCGCTGGGAGCCGTTCGACGCGGCGACGCTGGCGTCGTACTTCCGGGTGCTGGACTTCTCCCTCGGCGACCGGCAGGTGGCCGGGTTGCGCGAGTTCGCCGGCCGGGCGGCGGCGCTGGGTGCCGCCCCGCCGCTGCCCTCCGGCGGCCCGGCCTTCTTCACCGGCTGAGCCGCGCCCGCCACTGCCTTCGGTGCCCGCTGCCGCCGCGCCCGCCGCCTCACGGTGTGAGAAGGGTTCCCTTCTCTACCGCAGGCGTTAACAAGGGGCCCTTCCTTACACGCGGAGCAGGGCTTCGGTGATCTTCTGGCAGTTGTCCATGCCGTACTCGTAGCCCCGGTTGATCGGGTACCGGACCATCACGCCCATGGTCCAGTCGTCGGCGACGGCGAGGCAGTTGACGTGGATCTCCTGCTCCTGGGTACGGTCGACCCAGCCGTTCTTGATCGCGATCTGCTTGCGCTCGCTGGTGGGGAACGCCTTGCGGATGCCGAAGTCGCCGACCCCCCGGACCAGGCGCATCTCCTTGAGCAGCCAGTCGGTCCACTCCGGCCCGGCGGCGTCACCGTCGGCGATGCACTTGCCCAGCCGGGTGGTGTCCCGGGTGGAGAGGTTGGTCCGGCTCCAGCCCCTGTCGGCGGCGGGGCTGCTGTCGGTCATGTCGCAGATGGAGACCATCCGCTTGATCGAGGCGGAGCGGCCGACCTCGGTGTAGAGCCGCTCGGTCCGGGTGTTGTCGCTGTCCCGGATGATCAGCGTGAGGTCGGCGAGCTTGGCGTCGGTGGGGGTACGGCCGTCGTCGTCGGTGCGCCGCAGGTAGTCGGCCACGATCCAGGCCTTGATCAGCGACGCGGTGGTGCTGGTCTCGGAC
Source organism: Micromonospora fluostatini (assembly GCF_050410825.1). NCBI lineage: Bacteria > Bacillati > Actinomycetota > Actinomycetes > Micromonosporales > Micromonosporaceae > Micromonospora > Micromonospora fluostatini. The sequence continues at coordinate 5,423,667 of NZ_CP191251.1, read as the reverse complement.
ATGTTCTCGGAGCCGGTGATCGTGCCGGTCCGGGTGTCCATGACGCTCCAGCTCCACCAGCCGTCCAGGTCGAGGTCGACCTCGGTGGTGCTGAGGTCGAACGGCAGCGGCTCCAGGGAGGGGCTGGGCTTCGGCGTGGGGCGCGTGCTGCGGGTGGTGGGGGCCTCGTCGGCGCGGGTGGCGCTCTCGGGGCTGTCGCCCCAGCGGGCGACGGCGGTGGAGGCCAGCGGGGAGCCCGGCAACAGCCGCAGCGAGACCAGGACCAGGCCCAGCAGCACGGCGGCGATGGCGAAGAGTTGCAGCGGCGAGGTGCCGCCGTCGCGGCGGCGGGAGCGCCGGTCGCCGGCCATCAGAGCTTGCCCACCGGCTGCTGCGGGATCTTGAGCGCGGCGCCGGGCTGCGGGGTGACCAGTTGGGTGGCGACGCTGGCGCAGACGTCGGCGCCGTAGTCCAGCCCTCGTGACTGGGGGTAGCGCAGCAGCACGGCGAGGCTCCACTTCTCGGTGACGGCAAGACAGTTCACGTGCCAGTTGCCGTCGTAGTTCAACGGGGTCCAGCCGTTCTTGATGCTGACCCTGCCCTGCTCAACGATCGACTCGGGCAGACCGTCGATGATCCCCCAGCGCCCGCCGCCCTGCCGGGCCTGCTGGTCCGCCGGGTCGGTGCTGCCCCGGACCTTGCTCATCTCGTCGAGCAGGAACCCGGTGTGCGTCGGCCCGGCGGCCCGTCCGTCGGCGAGGCAGTTCCCGAGCCGGACGGCGTCCCGGGCGGACATCTCGGTGAAGCTCCACCAGCCGATGTAGCCCGGAACCCGGCCGGGGCGGGTGTCGGTCAGGTCGCAGGTCTGGACCATCCGGCGAATGGTGGCCTGCCGCCCGGCTGCGTCGTACAGCCGGTTGGCGGCGTCGTCGTCGCTGTCCCGGATGGCCGCGGAGATGTTCCGCCGGCCCCGCTCCGGGACCGGGGCGTCCCCGAGTTCGCGCAGGTATTCGGCGGCGAACCATGCCTTGATCATGGACTCGGTCGAGTTGGTCTTCGCCATGTTCTCCGCCCCGGCGATCTCACCGGTGGCCCGGTCCAGCAGGGCCCAGGAGAAGAACTCCCCCTTGAAGTCCACCGACACCGGCCCGGCCGCGAGGGTCGGCGGGGGTGGGGCGGTCGGCTCCGGCGGAGTCCACGCCACGCCACCGTCGCCGGGGCTGCCGGTGTCGCCGGTGAGGCGGGCGTACGCGGTCGGCACCACCAGGACGCCGCCGAGCAGGGCGAACACGACGGCGAGCACCATGATCACGCGAGATCGCATGAGTGGGTGAACTCCCTGTGGTCAGGGCCGGGGGAGACCGGACGGGCTTGCCGAACGGCAGGTCGCGCCTCCTGGCCGGGGGATGGCCTGGGTCGTGCCGACGGTTGTCGTCAGCCGCTCGGTGTGACCGGCAAAGCTTACGTCCGGACCGGTCCGGCGGCAGTGCCCGGCGGTCGGCGACGCGCCCGGAGCTCGGGAGATCGGACCGGTTTGCGGCGCTTGCGCGGATTCACCTTCGTTCCGTGACCTACTTCATAGGTTTGCGCCGTCGTCGCGCGCTGCGTCGGTCGCCCTGAGACGGAAAGGCTCTTCGGAATTCTGTTACACCCTCTGGTGCTCCGAGGTGCGAGCTGTAACACTTGTCGGCATGTATGGCAACGACTTCGGTCCGGCGGACGCGCCCGGCGGTGGCCTGCTCGGTGAGGTCGAGGCGGCGGAGGAGGCCCTGCGTCGGGCCGCCACGCGCGACCGGCGGGGTGTCGTCGCGGAGTCCGCCGAGGATCTCCCGACGTACTTCGCCGGGGTCATCGAGGCGGACCAGAAGATCGAGCCACGCGACTGGATGCCGGAGGCGTACCGCCGGACGCTGATCCGGCAGATCGCCCAGCACGCCCACTCCGAGATCATCGGGATGCAGCCGGAGGGGAACTGGATCAGCCGCGCCCCCTCGCTCAAACGCAAGGCGATCCTGCTCGCCAAGGTCCAGGACGAGGCCGGCCACGGCCTCTACCTGTACGCGGCGGCGGAGACCCTCGGGGTGACCCGGGAGGAGCTGGTCGACCTGCTCCTCGCCGGCCGGCAGAAGTACAGCTCGATCTTCAACTACCCCACCCTGACCTGGGCCGACGTCGGCGCGATCGGCTGGCTGGTGGACGGGGCCGCGATCGTCAACCAGGTGCCGCTGTGCCGCTGCTCCTACGGGCCGTACGCGCGGGCGATGATCCGGGTCTGCAAGGAGGAGTCGTTCCACCAGCGGCAGGGGTACGAGATCCTGCACACGCTGGCGCACGGCACCGAGGCCCAGCGGGCGATGGCCCAGGACGCGGTGGACCGCTGGTGGTACCCGTCGCTGGCGATGTTCGGCCCGCCGGACTCCGACTCCACCCACTCGGAGCAGTCCATGGCCTGGAAGATCAAGCGGTTCTCCAACGACGAGCTGCGGCAGCGCTTCGTGGACATGTGCGTGCAGCAGGCGGAGATCCTGGGGGTCCGGCTCCCCGATCCCGACCTGCGCTGGAACGACGAGCGCCAGGCGTACGACTACACCCAGCCCGACTACGACGAGCTGATGCGGGTGATCAAGGGCAACGGGCCGTGCAACCGGCAGCGGATCGAGCACCGGCGGCGGGCCCACGCCGACGGCGCCTGGGTCCGCGAGGCCGCCACGGCGTACGCCGCCAAGCGCGCCGAGGAGCAGGAGAGGGTGGCGGCATGAGCGAGCACGGCGAGGTGGCGGCATGAGCGAGCGCAGCGAGCGGGCGGTGCCGCTCTGGGAGGTATTCGTCCGGGCCCGGCGCGGGTTGTCCCACAACCACGTCGGCAGCCTGCACGCCCCCGACGCCGAGCTGGCCCTGCGCAACGCCCGGGACCTCTACACCCGCCGTCAGGAGGGGGTGTCGATCTGGGTGGTGCCGGCCGGGGCGATCACCGCCTCCAGCCCGGACGAGAAGGACGCCTTCTTCGACCCGGCGGCCGACAAGGTGTACCGGCACCCGACCTTCTACGAGGTGCCGGACGGGGTGGCCCACCTGTGAGCGACCTGTTCGAGTTCGTCCTGCGGCTCGGTGACGACGCGCTGGTCGCCGCGCAGCGGCTGGCCGAGTGGACCTCCCGCGCCCCGGAGATGGAGGAGGACGTCGCGCTGGCCAACATCGCGCTGGACCAGCTCGGCGCGGCCCGCCTGCTGCTGTCGTACGCGGGTGAGCTGGAGGGTGCCGGCCGGGACGAGGACGCGCTGGCGTACCTGCGGGGTGACCGCGAGTTCCGCAACTGTCTCCTGGTCGAACTGCCCAACGGCGACTTCGCCGTCACCATGGCGAAGCTGTTCTGCCTCGCCGCGTACCAGCGCATCCGGTACGACCGGCTGGTCACCTCCACCGACGAGCGGCTCGCCGCGATCGCGGCCAAGGCCCGCAAGGAGTCGGCGTACCACGTCGACCACGCCGCCCTCTGGGTGCGGCGGCTCGGCGACGGCACCGAGGAGTCGCACCGCCGGATGCAGGCGGCGGTGGACGAGGTCTGGCCGTACACCCACGAGCTGTTCGCCACCGACGAGCTGGCCGCCCGCGTGGCCGAGCGGGGGATCGCGGCGGCCCCGTCGACGCTGCGGGAGGAGTGGCTGGGCGCGGTCGAGCCGGTGCTCGCCACGGCGACGCTGACCCGCCCGGCGGACGGCTGGGCCCCGGGCGGCGGGCGCGACGGGGTGCACACCGAACACCTGTCGTACCTGCTCGCCGAGATGCAGGTGCTGCACCGGGCCCACCCGGGCGCCCGATGGTAGACGTGCGGGCGGCCGTGGCGGCGGTGGTGGACCCCGAGATCCGGGTGGTCACCATCGACGACCTCGGCATCCTGCGGTCGGTGGAGCAGGACGCGGCCACCGGCCGGGTCACCGTGACGATCACGCCGACCTACACCGGCTGCCCGGCGATGGACGTGATCCGGGCCGACATCCGCCACGCGCTCACCGCCGCCGGGCACCCGGACGTCGAGGTGCGGACGGTGCACAGCCCGGCCTGGAGCACCGACTGGATCTCCGACGCCGGCCGGGCCAAGCTCGCCGCCGCCGGGATCGCCCCACCCCCGCCGGCCGGCGGGACCGGGCGCGCGGTGGTGCCGCTGACCCTCGCGGTCCGCTGCCCGCACTGCGGTGCGCCGGAGACCGAGCAGGTCAGCCGGTTCGGCTCCACCGCCTGCAAGGCGTTGTGGCGGTGCCGCTCCTGCCGGGAACCCTTCGACCATGTGAAGGCGCTGTGACTGTCACCATCACCCGCCCGGTCCGCCGCCGGCCGGTCTTCCACCCGCTGCCCGTGGCCGCCGTCGACCGGCTCACCGCCGACGCCGTGGCGGTCACCTTCGCCGTACCCGAGGAGTTGCGGGCCGTCTTCGCCTTCGCCGCCGGTCAGCACCTGACCGTGCGGCGTCCCGCCGGGGCCGGCGACGCGGCCGGCGGGGACGTGCGCCGGTCGTACTCGATCTGCTCCACGCCGGAGGAGCTGGCCCGGCACGGCCGGTTGCGGATCGGGGTGCGGGAGGTGCCCGGCGGCGCCTTCTCCGCCTACGCCTGCGGCGTGCTGCGCAGCGGCGACACCGTCGAGGTGCTGCCCCCGCTGGGGCACTTCACCACGGCGTTCGCCCCGGACCGGGTGCGCCGCTACGGCGCGGTGGTCGCCGGTTCCGGGATCACGCCGGTGCTCGCGCTGGTCGCCACCGCGCTGGCCGTCGAGCCGGCCAGCACCTTCACCCTGGTGTACGGCAACCGCACGGCGAACACCGTGATGTTCGCCGAGGAGCTGGCCGACCTGAAGGACCGGTACCCGACCCGGCTGCACCTGGTGCACGTGCTGTCCCGGGAGCCGGGCGAGTCGCCGCTGCTGTCCGGGCGGGTCGACGCCGACCGGCTGACCCGGCTGCTGGACACGCTCGTCCCCGCCGACGAGATCGCCGAGTGGTTCCTCTGCGGCCCGTACGGGCTGGTGGTGGACGCCAAGGCGGTGCTGGCCGCGCGCGGGGTGCCCGAGTCGGCGGTGCACAGCGAGCTGTTCTTCGTCGACACCCCGCCGGAGCCGGTCCGCCGCCCCGCCGACCAGCCGGGCACCGGCGCCGAGGTCACGATCGTGCTGGACGGGCGCTCGTCCACGTTCACCATGGGCCGCGACGAGCGGGTGCTGGACGCGGCGCTGAAGGTCCGCGGCGAGCTGCCCTACGCCTGCAAGGGCGGGGTCTGCTCGACCTGCCGGGCGAAGGTCGTCGACGGGGCCGTGACGATGGCCCGCAACTACGCCCTGGAGCCCGACGAGGTGGCCGCCGGGTACGTGCTGACCTGCCAGTCCACCCCCACCACCGACACCCTCACCGTCGACTACGACGCCTGATCCCGGCCTGCGGCGCTCGCGCTTCGGGGCTGGGTGATGCGTCGTACGCCCTGTCGAACTGCCCGCACAGACGGGGCACGCGGGCGGGTGCCACCGCCGGGGCGGTCCTACGGATGGGGCAGCTCGACAGGACGCGAACAGGTGTCCGGCGAGCCGCCGCGACCGTTCCACGGGCCCGGCCACCCGCACCGCCCGACCTGGGTCACAGCTGGCAGCGCCCGCTACGGCGGTGGCGGGCCGTCGGCGTACGCTCGGAGGCGTGACGAGGAGCCGGGAGATCGACGACATCCTGCAGCGCGGCGCGGACGGTGGGCGGATCACGCCCGAGGAGGCGCTGCTGCTCTACACCGAGGCGCCCTTCCACGCCCTGGGGGAGGCGGCGGACGCGGTCCGGCGGCGGCGGTACCCGGACAACGTTGTCACGTACCTGATCGATCGCAACATCAACTACACCAACGTCTGCGTGACGGCGTGCAAGTTCTGTGCCTTCTACCGGGCGCCGAAGCACAAGGACGGGTGGACCCACTCCACCGAGGAGATCCTGCGCCGCTGCGGCGAGGCGGTCGAGCTGGGCGCCACGCAGGTGATGCTCCAGGGCGGGCACCACCCGGACTACGGCGTGGAGTACTACGAGGCGCTCTTCTCCTCGGTCAAGCAGGCGTACCCGCAGCTCGCCATCCACTCGATCGGGCCGAGCGAGATCCTGCACATGGCCAAGGTCTCCGGCGTGAGCCTGGACGAGGCGATCGCCCGGATCAGGACGGCCGGGCTGGACTCGATCGCCGGGGCCGGCGCGGAGATGCTCCCCGAGCGGCCCCGCAGGGCGATCGCGCCGCTCAAGGAGTCCGGTGAGCGCTGGCTGGAGGTCATGGAGTTGGCGCACCGGCAGGGCCTGGAGTCGACCGCGACGATGATGATGGGCACCGGCGAGACCAACGCCGAGCGGATCGAGCACCTGCGGATGATCCGCGACGTGCAGGACCGGACGGGCGGGTTCCGGGCGTTCATCCCGTGGACGTACCAGCCGGAGAACAACCACCTGAAGGGCCGTACCCAGGCGACGACCCTGGAGTACCTGCGGCTGGTCGCGGTGGCCCGGCTCTTCTTCGAGACCGTGCCGCACCTGCAGGCGTCCTGGCTCACCACCGGCAAGGACGTCGGGCAGCTCAGCCTGCACATGGGGGTCGACGACCTCGGGTCGATCATGCTGGAGGAGAACGTCATCTCCTCGGCCGGTGCCCGGCACCGGTCGAACCTGCACGAGCTGATCTCCATGATCCGCACCGCCGACCGGATCCCGGCCCAGCGTGACACCCTCTACCGTCGGCTGGCCGTGCACCACACCCCCGCCGACGACCCGGTCGACGAGCGGGTGGTGTCGCACTTCTCCTCGATCGCCCTGCCCGGCGGTGGGGCCGGCCGGTCGCTCCCGCTGACCCCGGTGAACTGACCACCCGGATGATCATGCGTACCGGTAGGGTTGGCCGGTCGAAGATAGCTTTCCTGCTGACCGTTCGGGGGACCAGTCACCCCGGCGGTCGGCAGCATCTCCGTCAATACCGGACAATCCTTAAGTGATCCTTAAGCGGGCAGGTGGTGAACCCTGGCCGAGCGGGGTGGCGAAGGTGATCGCCGGCCGCTAGCGTGCCGCGCATACCTTATCTTCCCACCCCCCGGGGGAAATCCTTCATGATCTTCCGTAACCGCCCGTTGGCGCGGCTCGGCGCTGCCGTCCTGCTCGCCTCCGGCACGTTCACCGCGCTCGGCGCGCCGGCCTACGCCTCCGGCAGCGAGACGGACCTCTCCATCGAGCTGGTCGGTACCCGGGTCGCCGCGAACACCCAGGGCAAGGTCGCGTTCGCCAAGATCACCAACCTGGGCACGAACACCCCCGGTTCGGCCTCGGTGACCACCGACGTGTCGAAGGTGGACTTCAACCGGGTCCTCGCGCTTCCGTTCCTGGAGGAGTGCGAGCTGGAGGGTGACCTCGACAAGCCGACCCTGTGGACCTGTGACGTCCCGCGCGACGAGCTGCCCGGCCCCGGGGAGACCCTGGAGGTCCCGCTCGCGCTGTTCAAGTTCGAGGAGCTGGAGGGGACCTACTCGGCGCCCATCTCGGTGACCGTCTCCTCGCCGGACGACACCAACAAGGAGAACAACCGCGCCTCCGCCACCGTCGAGCTGACCGACCAGAACGGGCCGGACCTGACCGTGCTCGCCGCTGACGTCAAGCAGGCGGTCACGGTCGAGGGCGGCGAGATCCGGGTGGTCGGCGACCTGCACGCCGGGGAGACCGGCCGGCTGGAGTACGTCACCGTCAACCAGGGTGACCGCACCGCCGGTGGGATCACCGTCTCGGTCAAGCTGCCCAAGGGCGTGACCTTCACCGAGACCGAGGAGGCCTGCGAGTACGGTGCGGACCGGGCCTCGGCCGTCTGCACCTACGACAACCTCCCCCTGGTCCCGCTGGAGCAGGACGAGGACGAGGACGACAAGGTCTACTCCGGGTACGAGTTCTTCCACCTGCTCAGCGTCGGCGAGGACGTGAAGGCCGGCAGCCTGACCGGTGGCACGGTGACCGTCGAGCCGATCGCCGGCAAGCCGATGCCCCTGCGCACCGCGGCGAAGGCGGTGCCGAAGAACGCCGTCGGCATCAACGCCGAGGACGTCGACCCGAGCGACAACACCGATGGTTACGCTGTCATCGTCGCTGCCCGTGGTGGCAGTGGCGGTGGCGGTGAGGAGCCGGGTCTGCCGGTGACCGGCCCGCAGGCCGGCCTGATCGGCGGCATCGGCGGGGCGGTCCTGCTCGCCGGTGGGGCGATGTTCCTGGTCGCCCGGCGTCGTCGGGTGGTCATGGTGGCCCCCGCCGACGAGAAGTCCAGCAACTGAGGTTCGTCCTCCATCGGCCCGCGCGGGCCGTTCACATAACGCACCGCAGTCGGGGCGGGATGGGTGACCATCCCGCCCCGACTGTCTGCGCGCCGCCGAGGTGTTTGGAAGGGGCCCTTCCTATACAGAAAGCGTTAACAGGGGGCCCTTCCTTACCGCCCCCCGTGGGCGGGGTGGGGGCGGGGCTGGCAGAGTGGAGGGGTGAGCCGTACCCCGCAGGGCCAGCGCGCCAGCCTGGACAAGCAGCCGCACGAGGTCGCCGCGATGTTCGACGGGGTGGCGGCACGTTACGACCTGACCAACACGGTGCTCTCCTTCGGTCAGGACCGCTTCTGGCGGCGGGCCACCCGGGCCGCCCTGGGGTTGCTCCCCGGCGAGCGGGTGCTCGACGTGGGTGCCGGCACCGGGGTCTCCACGCAGGAGCTGGCCCAGTCCGGGGCGCACGCCGTCGGGCTCGACCTCTCCCTCGGCATGCTGGCCGCCGGCCGGCAGGCCCGCCCGGAGGTGCCGCTGCTGGCCGGGGACGCCCTGCGGCTGCCCTTCGCCGACGCCAGCTTCGACGCGGTGACCATCTCCTTCGCGTTGCGCAACGTCACGGACACCGACGCCGCGCTGCGGGAACTGGCCCGGGTGACCCGGCCCGGTGGCCGCCTGGTGGTCTGCGAGTTCAGCACCCCGGTCAACCCGGCGTTCCGCACGGTGTACCTGTCGTACCTGATGCGGTCGCTGCCGGCGGTGGCCCGCGCGGTCGCCAGCAACCCGGAGGCGTACGTCTACCTGGCCGAGTCGATCCGGGCCTGGCCAGACCAGGCCGGTCTGGCCGACCGGATCGGTGGGGCCGGGTGGCGGCGGGTGGCGTGGCGGAACCTGAGCGGCGGGATCGTCGCCCTGCACCGCGCGACCCGGCCCTGAGCGCCCTGGCCGGCCCGACGCTTCCGGTCGTCGGCGGGTAGCTCGTCGTCGCCCTCTTGTCGCGGTCACCGCGCGCAGGGCACCACGGTGGCCGAGCCGGTCGAGCCGGGGCGCGCGCCGACGGTGTGCTGCTGATTATCGACATATGGGGAAATTGTCCATTTTGTTCGATAAAGTGGGTGACATGACCGGAGTAGACCCGTCGGCCGGTGAGCCGGCCACCGAGGACGACGCCGCCGAGCTGGTGGCTCAGCTCAGGGAGTTGGCCGGGGCCGACCCGGTGGAGGTCCGTCAGGTCGTCTCCGAGGTGCTGGCCGCCCTCGACCGGGCTGCCGGGGGCGGGCTCCGCGAGCATCTGCCGGAGGCGATCCGGCGGGACGTGGACGCCGACATCGTCACCGGCGGTCACCACTGACCCCTCGTCGGCGACCCGGACCGTATCGGCGGAGGTCGCTGTCTCGCGCTGCTGCCACCCGAAACCGCGCGGAAATCGGGGAGAAATCGGGGTGCCGGGCCTTGTCACCCGCCGTCACCTCGGTTACTTAGGTATGCCTAACCCGTCCCGCGTGTCGTGGCGGTCATAGACTTTCCCCCGTCTGGGCTTGTGAAGCATTTCACGAGCGTGCGGGAGGAGGTGCGAGATGACCGCGGTGGAGAACGACGCCGACGTGATCGTCGTGGGCGCCGGCCCCGGTGGCTCGGCGACCGCGTACCACCTGGCCCGCCACGGCGTCCGGGTGCTGCTGCTGGAGAAGACCGAGTTCCCCCGGGAGAAGGTCTGCGGGGACGGGCTGACGCCCCGGGCCGTGCGGCAGTTGATCCGGATGGGCGTGGACACCTCGCCCGAGGCGGGCTGGTTGCAGAACCGGGGCCTGCGGGTCATCGGCGGCGGCGTACGCCTCGAACTCGACTGGCCGGACCTGGCCAGCTACCCCAACTACGGCCTGGTGCGGACCCGGCTCGACTTCGACGACCTGCTCGCCCAGCGGGCGGTCGCGGCCGGCGCCAAGCTGCGCACCGGCGTCAACGTGGTCGGTCCGGTGCTCGGCGCGAACGACCGGGTGATCGGCGTGACGGCCGAGGTGGGCCCGGACAAGGAGCCCGCCACCTTCCACGCGCCCCTGGTGGTGGCCGCCGACGGCGTCTCCGGCCGGTTCCCGCTCGCCCTCGGCCTGGCCAAGCGGGAGGACCGCCCGATCGGCGTGGCCGTGCGCCGCTACTACCGCTCGCCGGCCCGGCACGACGACGACTACCTGGAGTCCTGGCTCGAGCTGCGGGCCAAGGGCAACGAGGCGCTGCTGCCCGGGTACGGCTGGATCTTCGGCCTCGGGGACGGCCGGGTCAACGTCGGCCTCGGCATCCTCAACTCCTCCAAGGCCTTCGGCAAGACGAACTACCGCCGGCTGCTCACCGAGTGGCTGGCGAACACCCCGGCGGACTGGGGGCTGGCCGACGAGGCGAACGCCGAGGGGCCGATCCTCGGTGCGGCCCTGCCGATGGGCTTCAACCGGGTCCCGCACTACACCCGTGGGGTGCTGCTGGTCGGCGACTCCGGCGGGATGGTCAACCCCTTCAACGGCGAAGGCATCGCGTACGCGATGGAGTCCGGCGAACTGGCCGCGGAGGTCGCGGTGCAGGCGCTGGCCCGGTCGGCCGCTGCCGAGCGGGAGCGGGCGCTGCTGGCGTACCCGCAGGTGCTCAAGGACCGGTTCGGCGGCTACTACCGGCTCGGTGGCATCTTCGTGAAGCTGATCGGCCGGCCGGAGATCATGCGGTTGGCGACCAAGCACGGGATGCCGCACCCGCTGCTGATGCGCTTCGTGCTGAAGCTGCTGGCCAACCTGACCGACCCGCGCGGCGGGGACGCGATGGACCGGGTCATCAACGCGATGACCCGCGCGGCACCCGCCGTGTGACCGCCTGACCTGCGGGTCAGTCCCGCAACGGGCCGCAGGGCCGACCCCCGGCGACGGACGCCGCGCGGGACGTGAATAGTGTGATTTCGCCAACCACCGAGGGCAGGGAAGGACGAGCAGGAGAAAATCATGTCGCTCTCGCCTTACGCACCCATCATCGGGCTGTTCGCCCTCGCCGCGGCGTTCGCGCTGTTCTCCGTGGCCGGCGCCCGTCTCGCCGGCCCCCGGCGTCTCAACAAGGCCAAACTCGAGGCGTACGAGTGCGGCATCGAGCCCAGCCCCCAGCCGGTCGGGGGCAGCCGCTTCCCGATCAAGTTCTACCTGACCGCGATGCTCTTCATCGTCTTCGACGTCGAAATGATCTTCCTGTACCCCTGGGCGGTCTCCTTCGACATGCTGCCGATGTTCGGCTTCATGGTCATGTCCGTCTTCATCGGAGCGATCTTCGTCGCGTACGCCTACGAGTGGCGGCGCGGCGGCCTGGACTGGGACTGAGGGAGGAACGGCAATGGGTATCGAGGAGAAACTTCCCGCCGGTGTCCTGCTCACCTCGGTGGAGAAGCTGGTCAACTGGTCGCGCAAGTCGTCGGTCTGGGGCGCCACGTTCGGCCTGGCCTGCTGCGCCATCGAGATGATGGCCGCCGGTGCGCCGCACTACGACCTCGGCCGCTGGGGCATGGAGGTCTTCCGCGCCTCGCCCCGCCAGGCCGACCTGATGATCGTCGCCGGCCGGGTAAGCCAGAAGATGGCCCCGGTGCTGCGCCAGATCTACGACCAGATGGCCGAGCCCCGGTGGGTGCTCTCGATGGGCGTCTGCGCCAGCAGCGGCGGCATGTTCAACAACTACGCCATCGTGCAGGGCGTCGACCACGTCGTCCCGGTCGACATGTACCTGCCGGGCTGCCCGCCCCGGCCGGAGATGCTCATCGACGCCATCCTCAAGCTGCGCGAGAAGATCGGCCAGGAGCCGCTGGGCCCGAACGGCCGCAAGATGCTGGAGGCCCGCCGGGCGCGCGGTGACGTCCCGGTCGTGCCGTACGGCTCGATGCCCTCGTCGTACCGCAGCGACAAGGCCCGCCGTGCCGAGTGGACCAAGGCGGTCCAGGAGGGCCGCGAGGAGCAGTTGCGGATCGAGAACTGGATGAAGGCGCAGAACCACCTCCGGTACGGGAACGGGAAGTGAGCTTGATGCCCGAGGACAAGAAGCCCGGTGCGGCCAACGTGCCCGTGCCGGTCACCCCGGCCGGGGCGAGCGGCACCGCGCCGGCCGAGTACCCGCCGGCCAGCCCGGCCGGTCAGGGCATGTTCGGCATCCAGGGCACCGGGGACACCTCCGGCTTCGGCGGCCTGGTCCGCCCGCGCAACCCGATCGAGGAGTCGCCCCGGCCGTACGGCGGCTACTTCGACGAGGTCCGCGACGCGCTGGAGGAGGCGTACCCGGAGTTCAACGACGCGATCGAGAAGGTCGTGGTCGACCGGGGCGAGCTGACCCTGCACGTGCGCGCCGAGCGGATCGCCGAGGTCTGCCAGGTGATGCGGGACGACCTGGCGCTGCGCTTCGAGCTGTGCTCGTCGGTCTCCGGGGTCGACTACCTCGGTGCCGACGCCCGCCGGCTGCACGTGGTCTACCACCTCACCTCGATGACCTACCGCCGGATGGTGCGGCTGGAGGTCGCGGTGAGCGCCGAGGACCCGCACGTGCCCAGCGTGACCGGCGTCTACCCGACGGCCGACTGGCAGGAGCGCGAGACGTACGACATGTTCGGCGTCCTCTTCGACGGTCACCCCGCCCTGACCCGCATCCTCATGCCGGACGACTGGGAGGGCCACCCGCAGCGCAAGGACTACCCGCTGGGCGGCGTGCCCGTGGAGTACAAGGGCGCCGAGATCCCCCCGCCGGACCAGAGGAGGTCCTACCAGTGAGTTACGCCACCGAGCGCGAGACCACCGAGGGGCGGGTCTTCACCGTCACCGGCGGGGACTGGGACGAGCTGGTCTCGGCCGTCGACCCGATCACCGAGGGCCGGATCGTCGTCAACATGGGGCCGCAGCACCCGTCGACGCACGGCGTGCTCCGGATCATCCTGGAGCTGGAGGGTGAGACGGTCCGCGAGGCCCGTACCGTCGTCGGCTACCTGCACACCGGCATCGAGAAGAACCTGGAGTACCGCAACTGGGTCCAGGGCTCGACCTTCGTGACCCGGATGGACTACCTCGCGCCGATCTTCAACGAGACGGCGTACAGCCTGGCGGTGGAGAAGCTGCTCGGCATTGAGGAGCAGATCACCGAGCGGGCCACCACGATCCGGGTCCTGATGATGGAGCTCAACCGGATCTCCTCGCACCTGATCTGGCTGGCCACCACCGGCATGGAGCTCGGCGCGCTGTCGATGATGCTGTACGGCTTCCGCGAGCGGGAGTACATCCTCGACATCTTCGAGATGGTCACCGGCCTGCGGATGAACCACGCGTACGTCCGGCCGGGCGGCGTGGCGCAGGACGTGCCGGACGAGGCGGTCGTCAAGATCCGCGAGTTCCTCGCCATGATGCCCAAGCGGCTCAAGGAGTACGAGGACCTGCTCTCCGGGCAGCCGATCTGGCTGGAGCGGACGAAGAACGTCGCGGTGCTGGACGTCACCGGTTGCCTGGCGCTGGGCGTCACCGGTCCGGTGCTGCGCTCCGCCGGCCTCGCCTGGGACCTGCGCAAGACCATGCCGTACTGCGGCTACGAGACGTACGAGTTCGACGTGCCGACCCACTCCGACGGCGACGTCTGGGGCCGGTACCTGGTCCGGCTGGCCGAGATCCGGGAGTCGTTGAAGCTCATCGAACAGGCCGTGGACCGGCTCAAGCCGGGCCCGGTGATGGTCGCCGACAAGAAGATCGCCTGGCCGGCGCAGCTCGCCATCGGTGTCGACGGCATGGGCAACTCGCTGGAGCACGTCGCCAAGATCATGGGCCAGTCGATGGAGTCGCTGATCCACCACTTCAAGCTGGTCACCGAGGGCTTCCGGGTCCCGCCGGGCCAGGTGTACGTCGGGATCGAGGCACCCCGGGGCGAGCTGGGCGTGCACGCGGTCTCCGACGGCGGCACCCGCCCGTACCGGGTGCACTACCGGGAGCCGAGCTTCGTCAATCTCCAGGCCCTGCCGGCGATGGCCGAGGGCGGTCTGATCGCCGACGTGATCGCCGGCGGCGCCTCGCTGGACCCCGTGATGGGTGGTTGTGACCGGTGAGCGCGAGGAGTGAGCTTGCGAGCCCCATCCGCTCGCGCGAGGAGCGAGCGGAGCGAGCCCCGCAGTCGCGGGCTGAGGATGGCGCAGTCGCGAACGGAAGGCGACACCGATGACGACGACGTTCACTGACGAGACGCGGGCTCGGGCGCGGGAGATCATCGCGCGCTATCCGGCCGACCGTTCCCGGTCCGCGCTGCTGCCGCTGCTGCACCTGGTGCAGTCGGAGGAGGGGTACGTCTCCCCGGCCGGCGTGGAGTTCTGCGCCGAGGTGCTCGGCCTGAACAAGGCCCAGGTCGGTGCGGTCGCCACCTTCTACACCATGTACAAGCGCCGGCCGACCGGTGACTACCTGGTCAGCGTCTGCACCAACACCATGTGCAACGTGCTCGGCGGGCAGGAGGTCTACGACACCCTCACCGAGCACCTCGGCGTCGGGCACGACGAGACCACCGCCGACGGGAAGATCACCCTGGAGCACGCCGAGTGTCTCGCGGCCTGCGACTACGGCCCGGTGATGACCGTCAACTACGACTTCTTCGACGGTGTGGACCCGCAGACCGCGCTGGGCGTGGTCGACGAGCTGCGCGCCGGTGGCCGGCCCCAGCCGAGCCGGGGCGCCCGGCTCTGCACGCTGAAGGAGATGGCGGTCCAGCTCGCCGGTTTCGCCGACGAGCGCGACGGCGCGGTCGCCGACGGCGTACCGGGGGAGCCGACCCTGCGTGGGCTGCGGCTGGCGCAGCAGCACGGCATCTCGGTGCCGGGCTTCGACCCGAACACGCCGATCCCGAGCAAGGCGGAGGCCGACCGGGCGGCGGCGAAGGCCAAGGCCGCCGAGCCGGCCAAGGCGTCCGCGCAGCCCGCCCCGGCCACGGGTGCGGGGCAGCCGGCCCGCTCCGCCGAGGCGACCGGCAGCACCGCCCCCGACGTCAAGGCCCCGGACGACAAGTCACCGGAGGTCCGCGCCGCCGAGACCCGGCAGCCGGACGCCCGGACCGCGGTGCCGGACGCGCCCGGCACGAAGGTGCCGGTGGACGGGGCACCCCCGGCGCCCCGGGACGCACGGGAGGCGGAGGCCGCCGGTGCGGCGTCGAACGCCCCCGCCGGGGACGGCAAGCCGGCCGGTGACTCCACCGAGGCCCAGGACCGCAACCTCAGGGAGGCGGAGTCGGCCACCGGCGCCGCCGCCAGCAGCGACAGGGGGTCCCAGAAGTGACTTCTCCGCGACCGGAGACGCTGGCCAAGCTCACTCCGGTGCTGACCAAGCGCTGGCTCTCGCCGGACGCCTGGCGGATCGGCACCTACGAGCGGCTGGACGGCTACGCGGCGCTGCGCAAGGCGCTCAAGGCCCACCCGGACGACCTGATCCAGCTCGTCAAGGACTCCGGCCTGCGGGGCCGGGGCGGCGCCGGCTTCCCGACCGGTCTCAAGTGGGGCTTCATCCCGCAGGGCGACGGCAAGCCGCACTACCTCGTGGTCAACGCCGACGAGGGGGAGCCGGGCACCTGCAAGGACCTGCCGCTGATGACCCACGACCCGCACTCGCTGGTCGAGGGGGTCATCATCGCCTCGTACGCGATCCGGGCCAACCGGGCGTACATCTACATCCGGGGCGAGGCGGTGCACGCCGCCCGGCGGCTGCGCAACGCCGTCCAGGAGGCGTACGCCAAGGGGTACCTCGGCAAGAACATCCTCCGCTCCGGGTTCGACCTGGACCTGGTGGTGCACTCCGGCGCCGGGGCGTACATCTGCGGTGAGGAGACCGCGCTGCTGGACTCGCTGGAGGGCTTCCGGGGTCAGCCCCGGCTCCGCCCGCCGTTCCCGGCGACCCACGGCCTGTACGCCAGCCCGACGGTGGTGAACAACGTCGGCACCATCGCCAGCGTGCCGTACATCGTGGCGGGCGGCGCGGCCTGGTGGAAGTCGATGGGCACGGAGAAGTCCGCCGGCCCGATGATCTACTCGCTCTCCGGCCGGATCGCCAACCCCGGCCAGTTCGAGTGCGGGCTCGGCATCACGCTGCGCGAGCTGATCGAGCTGGCCGGCGGGATGCAGCCGGGGCACAACCTGAAGTTCTGGACCCCGGGTGGCTCGTCCACGCCGCTGCTCACCGCCGAGCACCTGGACGTGCCGATGGACTTCGAGGGGGTGGCGGCGGCCGGCTCGATCCTGGGCACCACGGCCACCCAGATCTTCTCCGACCAGGACTGCCCGGTCTACGCGACGTACCGGTGGCTGGAGTTCTACCACCACGAGTCGTGCGGCAAGTGCACCCCGTGCCGCGAGGGCAACTACTGGATGGTCCGGGTGTACCGGCGGATCCTCGCCGGCCAGGGCACCCACGAGGACCTGGACACCCTGCTGGACACCTGCGACAACGTCCTCGGCCGGTCGTTCTGCGGTCTGGGCGACGGTGCGACCAGCTCGGTCACGTCCTCGTTGAAGTACTTCAAGCAGGACTACCTCGACTACATCGAGGGCCGGACCGCGCCGAGGCTGTCCGACAAGCAGTTGGTGGGAGCCCACTAATGACGGACGTAGCGAAGCAGGTCGAGACCGTCACGCTCACGATCGACGGGGTCGAGGTCACCGCGCCGAAGGGGGCGCTGCTGATCCGGGTCGCCGAGCAGATGGGGATCGCGATCCCCCGGTTCTGCGACCACCCGCTGCTGGCCCCGGCCGGCGCCTGCCGGCAGTGCCTGGTCGACGTGGAGGGCCAGCGCAAGCCGGTGGCCTCCTGCACCCAGACGGTCGCCGAGGGCATGGTGGTGAAGACCCAGCTCACCTCCCCGGTCGCCAAGAAGGCGCAGGAGGGGGTGATGGAGCTGCTCCTGCTCAACCACCCGCTGGACTGCCCGATGTGCGACAAGGGCGGCGAGTGCCCCCTGCAGAACCAGGCGATGTCCACCGGGCGGACCGACTCCCGGTTCCACGAGCACAAGCGGGAGTACCCGAAGCCGCTGCCGATCAGCACCCAGGTGCTGCTCGACCGCGAGCGGTGCGTGCTCTGCCAGCGCTGCACCCGGTTCTCCGAGGAGATCGCCGGCGACAAGTTCATCGACCTGATGGGCCGGTCGTCCGCCGAGGAGATCAACATCTACCGGGACGAGGCGTACGGCGAGGAGGGCACCGAGGGGGACGTCCCGTTCAACTCGTACTTCTCCGGCAACACCGTGCAGATCTGCCCGGTGGGCGCCCTCACCGGCGCGCAGTACCGCTTCCGGGCCCGGCCGTTCGACCTGGTCTCCAGCCCGAGCGTCTGCGAGCACTGCTCGGCCGGCTGCGCCCAGCGCACCGACTGGCGGCGGGGCAAGGTGCTGCGCCGGCTGGCCGGCGACGACGCGCAGGTCAACGAGGAGTGGAACTGCGACAAGGGCCGCTGGGGCTTCCAGTACGCCCGCGCCAACGACCGGCTCACCACCCCGCTGGTCCGCGACCGGCAGACCGGTGAGCTGCGCGAGGCGTCCTGGAGCGAGGCCTTCTCGGTGGCCGCCGAGGGGCTGCGGGCCGCCCGGGACGGCGCCCGGGGCACGGCGGTGCTGACCGGTGGCCGGCTCACCGTCGAGGACGCCTACGCGTACGCCAAGTTCGCCCGGGTCGCCCTGAACACCAACGACATCGACTTCCGGGCCCGGCCGGTCTCCCGCGAGGAGGCCGACTTCCTGGCCAGCAACGTCGCCGGGATCACCGACGTCACCTACGCCGACGTCGAGAACGCCCCGGCGGTGGTCCTGGTCGGCCTGGAGCCGGAGGAGGAGTGCCCGATCCTCTTCCTGCGGCTGCGCAAGGCGTACCTGAAGAAGAAGATCAAGCTCTACGCGATCGCGCCGTTCGCCACCCGGGGCCTGGAGAAGCTCGGTGCCAAGCTGGCCCGGGTGGTGCCGGGCGAGGAGGCCAGCGTGCTCGCCGAGCACGCCACGGTCGCCGAGGCCCTCGGCACCCCGGGCGCGATCCTGATCGTCGGCGAGCGGCTGGGCCAGGTGCCCGGCGGCCTGTCGGCGGCGGCGGACGTCGCCCGGCGGACCGGGGCGAAGCTGGCCTGGGTGCCGCGCCGCGCCGGGGACCGGGGCGCGGTCGACACCGGCTGCCTGCCCAACCTGCTCCCCGGTGGCCGGCTGGTCACCGAGCCCGGCGCCCGCGCCGAACTGGGCGAGGCCTGGGACATCCCGGCCGGCGTGATCCCCAGCCAGGCCGGGCGGGACACCGACGGCATCCTCACCGCGGCGGCCAACGGTCAGCTCGGCGCGCTGGTGGTGGCCGGGGTCGACCCGGCCGACCTGGCCGACCCGCGCCTGGCCGAGCAGGCCCTCGACGCGGTGCCCTTCCTGGTCAGCCTGGAGCTGCGGCTCAGCGCGGTGGCCCGGCGGGCGGACGTGGTCTTCCCGGTCGCCCCGGTGGTGGAGAAGGCCGGCAGCTTCCTGGACTGGGAGGGCCGGCTGCGCCCCTTCGACGCGGTGCTGAGCACCACGGCGATGACCGACGGTCGGGTGCTGGACGCGCTCGCCGCCCAGCTCGACGTCCGGCTCGGCACCGCCGACGTGCCCAGCGTCCGCCGGGAGCTCGGCGGGCTGCCGCAGACCCGGATCGCCCGGCCCGGCTCGCCGCTGGTGGAGCCCGCCACGGTGCCGGAGCCCGGTGCTGGCGAGGCCGTGCTGGCCACCTGGCACCAGCTCCTCGACCTGGGCAGCCTCACCGACGGTGACGAGCACCTGGGTGGCACCGCCCGCCCGCCGGTGGTCCGGCTGGGCAAGGGCACCGCCGAGTCGCTCGGGGTCGCCGACGGCGACGCGGTCACGGTGGGCACCGAGCGCGGGGCGGTCACCCTGCCGGCGGCGATCACCGAGATGCCGGACGGGGTCGTCTGGCTGCCGACCAACTCACCCGGTTCGACGGTGCGGCGCAGCCTCGGCGCGACGTCCGGCACCGTGGTGCGGATCTCCGTACCGGCCGCCGAAGGGGGCGTGCAGTGAGTCCGATCGTCCTGGCGCAGGATCCGTCGCTGGCCGACTTCGGCCAGGACCCCTGGTGGCTGGTGCTCATCAAGATCCTCTTCGCCTTCGTCTTCGCGGTGCTCGCCACCCTGCTCGGCGTCTGGTTCGAGCGCCGGGTCGTGGCCCGCATGGCGGTACGGCCCGGCCCCAACCAGGTCGGCCCGTTCGGTCTGCTGCAGACCCTCGCCGACGGCCTGAAGATGGCCTTCAAGGAGGACATCCTCCCGAAGTCGGCGGACAAGGTCGTCTACTTCTTCGCGCCGGTCATCTCGGTGGTCTGCGCGGTCACCGCGCTCTCGGTCATCCCGTTCGGGCCGATGGTGAGCATCTTCGGCCACCAGACGCCGTTGCAGGTGACCGACGTCCCGGTGGCGGTGCTGGTGGTGCTGGCCTTCTCCTCGCTGGCCGTGTACGGCATCGTGCTCGGCGGCTGGGCCTCCGGCTCCACGTACCCGGTGCTGGGCGGCCTGCGCTCCAGCGCCCAGCTCATCTCGTACGAGGTGGCGCTGGGCCTGTCGATCGTGGCCGTGTTCATGCTCTCCGGCACGATGTCGACGAGCGAGATCGTCTCCGCGCAGGGCAGCGGCCCGGAGGTGGAACTCTTCGGTCTCGCGGTGCCGATGCCCGGCTGGTACGCGATCCTGCTCTTCCCGAGCTTCGTGATCTTCTTCATCTCGATCGTCGGGGAGACCAACCGCGCGCCGTTCGACCTGCCCGAGGCGGAGTCGGAGCTGGTCGCGGGCTTCATGACCGAGTACAGCTCGCTGAAGTTCGCGCTCTTCATGCTCAGCGAGTACGTCGCGATGGTCACCATGTCGGCCTTCACCGTGACGCTCTTCCTCGGCGGCTGGCACGCCCCGTGGCCGATCACCATCTGGGAGGGCGCCAACTCCGGCTGGTGGCCGATGCTCTGGTTCCTCGGCAAGGTGATCGCGCTGGTCTTCGTCTTCGTCTGGCTGCGCGGCACGCTCCCCCGGATGCGCTACGACCAGTTCATGCGCCTCGGCTGGAAGGTCCTGATCCCGGTCAACCTGGTCTACATCGTGGGCCTGGCCGGCTTCCTCAAGACCCAGGGCTGGGAGCGCACCGACCGGCTGATCGCGTACGGCCTCGTGGCCGGGGTGCTGATGCTGGCGGCGCTGTTCTGGCCGAGCCGCCGGCCGCAGCCGAAGCCGACGGTCCAGGAGCAGGTCGACAGCCGGCCGCACGGCAGCTTCCCGCTGCCCCCGATGGACCTGCAGGTACCACCGAGCCCGCGCACCAAGCGCGTGGTCGCCGAGCGGGAGCCGGCCAACGTCGCCGCCGGCCAGGACTCCAGGGAGGTGTGACGTGGGCGCGATCACCGGAACGTTCAAGGGCTTCGGGGTCACCTTCTCGCACATGTTCAGGAAGGTCGTCACCACCGACTACCCCTTCAAGCCGCCGACCCCGGCGCCGCGCTACCACGGGCGGCACATCCTCAACCGGCACCCGGACGGGCTGGAGAAGTGCATCGGCTGCGAGTTGTGCGCCTGGGCCTGCCCGGCCGACGCGATCTTCGTGGAGGGTGGCGACAACACCGACGAGCAGCGCTTCTCGCCGGGTGAGCGGTACGCCAGCGTCTACCAGATCAACTACGCCCGGTGCATCTTCTGCGGACTCTGCATCGAGGCCTGCCCGACCCGGTCGCTCACCATGAGCAACGAGTACGAGCTGGCCCGGGACAACCGGCAGGACCTGATCTTCACCAAGGAGCAGCTGCTCGCGCCGCTGCTGCCCGGGATGGAGCAGCCGCCGCACCCGATGCACCTGGGTGACAGCGAGAAGGACTACTACGTCGGGGCGCTGACCAACCCGGGTACCTCCGCCGGTGCGGAGACCTCCCCGATGGGGCCGGGCCGGTACCGCGTCGAGGAGCACCCCGGGGTCACCTTCCCCGGTGCTGAGCAGGCTGCCGACCGCGCCGCGTCCGGCAAGGGAGAGAAGGCATGACCACGCAGACGGCGCTCGCCGCCTCGGCCGCGGTCTCCGGCGGCGAGGCGGTGACCTTCTGGATCCTCGCCCCGCTGGCGCTGCTCGGCGCGTTCGGGATGGTGCTGGCCCGCAACGCCGTGCACTCGGCGCTCTGGCTGGTGCTGACGATGCTGAGCCTGGGCGTGTTCTACGTGCTCCAGGCGGGGCCGTTCATCGGGATGACGCAGATCATCGTCTACACCGGCGCGATCATGATGCTCTTCCTGTTCGTGCTGATGCTGGTCGGCCGGGACGCCTCCGACTCGCTGATCGAGGTGCTGCGCGGCCAGCGGGTCGCCGCGATCGGGCTGGGCATCGGGTTCGCCCTGCTGCTCGGCAGCGGGGTCTACCGGGCCACCGAGGGCGGTGTGCCGGTCGGGCTGGAAGAGGCCAACGAGATCGGCAACGTGCACGCCATCGGCAGCCTGCTCTACACCGACTACGTCTTCGCCTTCGAGCTGACCGCCGCGCTGCTGATCACCGCGACCATCGGCGGGATGCTCCTGGCCCACCTGGAGCGGCGCAAGGAGGACAAGCGCGACCAGGTGGCCACCATGAAGGCGCGCTTCGCACCGGGCAACTACCCCGGCCCGAAGCCCGGCCCCGGTGTCTTCGCCACCTCCTCCTCGGTGGCCACCCCGGCCCGGCTGCCGGACGGCAAGCTGAGCGACCAGAGCACGCCCGACATCCTGCCGCTGCGTGAGCTGACCGCCGAGGAGACCACGTTGAAGGGGACCGAACGGTGAGCGCGAGGAGTGCAGCGGAGCGCAGCCCCGCAGTCGCGAACGGAAGGGCGGCCGGCTGATGGAAGGCTTCTTCTCGGTCGAGCCGAACTACTACCTGGTCCTCGCCTCGATCCTCTTCACCATCGGCGCGGTCGGGGTGCTGGTCCGACGCAACGCGATCGTGCTGTTCATGTGCGTCGAGCTGATGCTGAACGCGGCCAACCTCGCGCTGGTCACCTTCAGCCGGATCAACGGTGACCTGAACGGCCAGATCATGGCGTTCTTCGTGATGGTGGTGGCGGCGGCCGAGGTCGTGGTCGGTCTCGCGATCATCATGTCGATCTTCCGGACCCGTCGCTCGGCCAGCGTCGACGACGCCAACCTGCTGAAGTACTGAGGGGCCCACCGGTGGAGCACATTCTGACGTACGCCCAGGCCGCCGAGCCGGCCGGAACCGTCGCCTACGCCCCGGCGGACGGGCTGCTGGGCAACGTGTGGTTGCTGGTGGCGATCCCGCTGCTCAGCGCGGCGATCCTGCTGCTGCTCGGGAAGCGCGCCGACCGGTGGGGGCACTGGCTCGGGGTGGCCGCCGTCGGCGCCGCCTTCGTGCTCGGCCTCAGCTTCTTCTTCCAGCTCCGTGGGCTGGAGAACAGGTCCGTCGAGCTGAGCCTCTGGGACTTCATCGCGGTCGGTGACTTCCGGGTCGACTTCGGTCTGCTCTACGACCCGCTCGCCGCGGTGTTCGTCCTGCTGATCACCGGGGTCGGCTTCCTGATCCACCTGTACGCGGTCGAGTACATGGCGCACGACGAGGGCCGGCGACGGTTCTTCGCGTACTTCAACCTCTTCGTCGCCGCCATGCTGCTGCTGGTGCTCGGCAACAACTACGTGATGCTCTACTTCGGCTGGGAGGGCGTCGGTCTGGCGTCGTACCTGCTGATCTCCTTCTGGACCGAGCGGCCCGCCGCCGCCACGGCCGGCAAGAAGGCGTTCCTGATGAACCGGGTCGGCGACGCCGGCCTGGCCATCGCGATCTTCATCATGTTCGCCACCCTGGGCACCACCCAGTACGACGAGGTGTTCAACTCGGTGGGCGGCCTGACCGCGACCACCGTGCTGGTGATGGGGCTGCTCCTGCTGCTCGGCGCGGCCGGCAAGTCCGGTCAGTTCCCGCTCCAGGCCTGGCTGCCCGACGCGATGGAGGGCCCGACCCCGGTGTCGGCCCTGATCCACGCGGCCACCATGGTCACCGCCGGCGTCTACCTGATCGCCCGCTCCAACCCGGTCTTCTCGGCGAACTCGACGCTCCAGCTCGTGGTGGTCAGCGTCGGTGCGCTGACCCTGCTGATCGGCTGCATCATCGGCGCGGCGAAGGACGACATCAAGCGGGTGCTGGCCTGGTCCACGGTCAGCCAGATCGGCTACATGTTCCTCGGTGTCGGCCTCGGCGGCGCGGCGTACGCGCTGGCCATCGTGCACCTGCTGGCGCACGGCTTCTTCAAGGCCAACATGTTCCTCGGTGCCGGCTCGGTGATGCACGGCATGAAGGACCAGGTGGACATCCGCCGCTTCGGCGGGCTCTCCAAGTACATGAAGATCACCTGGTTGACCTTCATGGCGGGCTGGCTGGCCATCATCGGCATGTTCCCGTTCTCCGGCTTCTTCTCGAAGGAGCCGATCATCGCGGCGGCCTTCGCCCGGGGTGACTGGACGTCCTGGCTCTTCGGCGGGGCGGCGGTGCTCGGCGCCGGGCTGACCGCCTTCTACATGACCCGGCTGTACTGGCTCACCTTCCACGGGCCGAAGCGGTGGACCGAGGACATCGACCACCCGCACGAGTCCCCGCTGCTGATGACGGTGCCGCTGATCCTGCTCGGGATCGGGTCGCTCGGGGCCGGTTTCCTGCTCGCCACCTCGGTGCCGGACTGGCTGACCGCCACCGCCGGGCTGGGCGGCGCGGAGGAGCACCACGACGCCGTCCTGTCGCACACCGCGGTCACCGTGATCTCGCTGCTGGTCACCGCACTGGGTGTCCTGCTGGCCTGGTACCTGTTCCGCAACGGCACCGCGACCAGCCCGCAGCCCGCCGGGGTCGTGGTCACCGCGGCCCGGAAGAACCTGTACACCGACGCCTTCAACGTGGCGGTCTTCGAGAAGCCCGGCATCTTCCTCACCCGGGCCCTGGTGTACCTGGACAACCGGGGCATCGACGGTCTGGTCAACGGGCTCGCCGCCGGGATCGGGGGCGGCTCGGGTCGGCTCCGGCGACTCCAGACCGGCTTCGTCCGGTCGTACGCGACGTCCATCCTCACCGGCGCGTTGCTGGTGGTGGCGGCGTTCCTGGCCGTACAGGCGGGGTGGCTGGCGTGATCGACCTCTTCCCGGCGGCCCCCGCCGGCGGACCACGCTGTGACGACGGAGGTAAGGCCGCATAATGTCCAACTTCCCGTTCCTCTCGGTGCTGACCGTGGCACCGCTGGTCGGTGCCCTGGTCGTGGTTCTCCTGCCACGCAGCCGCCCGGTCCTGGCCAAGCAGGTCGCGCTGGGCTGGTCGCTGCTCGTGCTGGCGCTCTCGGTGGCCATGTGGGTCACCTTCCAGGTCGACGGTGACCGGTTCCAGTTCCGCGAGTCGTACCCGTGGATCCCGAACTGGGGGGTGAACTTCACCTTCGCCGCCGACGGCATCGCGCTGGTCATGCTGATGCTGATCGCGATCCTGGTGCCGCTGGTGATCCTGGCCTCCTGGCACGACGCGGAGACCTCGAAGCGCTCCGTGCCGGTCTACTTCGCGCTGCTGCTCGTCCTCGAAACCACGATGATCGGCGTCTTCGCCGCCGCCGACATCTTCCTGTTCTACGTGTTCTTCGAGGTCATGCTGGTGCCGATGTACTTCCTGATCGGCAGCTACGGCGGCCACCAGCGGCAGTACGCGGCGGTGAAGTTCTTCCTGTACTCGCTGGTCGGCGGTCTGTTCATGCTCGCCGCCGTGATCGGCCTCTGGGTGGTCGGCGGCAAGACCTTCGACTGGGTGGCGCTGAGCCAGGTGGACATCACCACCGGCACCGAGCGCTGGCTCTTCCTGGGCTTCTTCGTCGCCTTCGCGATCAAGGCGCCGTTCTTCCCGTTCCACACCTGGCTGCCGGACGCCGGTGGGGCCGCCCCGGCCGGGGCCGCCGCGCTGCTGGTCGGCGTGCTGGACAAGGTCGGCACGTTCGGCATCCTGCGGTACTGCCTGCCGCTGTTCCCCGAGGCGGCGAAGTGGTTCGCCCCGTACGCGCTGGCGCTGGGCGTGATCGGCATCATCTACGCCGCGCTGCTGGCGGTCGGGCAGAACGATCTCAAGCGGTTGGTGTCGTACACCTCGATCGCCCACTTCGGCTTCATCGGGGTCGGCATCTTCGCCTTCACCACCCAGGCCGGCACCGGCGCGGTGCTCTACATGCTCAACCACGGCCTCGCCACCGGTCTGCTCTTCCTGGTGGTGGGGATGCTGGTGGCCCGGCGCGGCTCGGCGCTGATCAGCGACTTCGGCGGGGCCGGCAAGCTGGTCCCGGTGCTGGCCGGGGTGCTCTTCTTCGCCGGTCTGGCCTCGCTGGCGCTGCCCGGCACCGCGCCGTTCGTCTCCGAGTTCCTGGTGCTGATCGGCACCTTCACGGTGAACAAGCCGGTCGCGGTGATCGCCACGCTGGGCATCATCCTGGCGGCGGCGTACGTGCTGTGGATGGTGCAGCGCACCACGCAGGGCACGCTCAACCCGGCGCTGACCGAGATCGAGGGGATGCGCAAGGACCTGAACCTGCGGGAGAAGGTCGTCGTCGCTCCGCTGATCGTCCTGATCATCGTGCTCGGCTTCTACCCGAAGCCGGTCACCGACGTGATCAACCCCGCCGTCCAGGCGACCATGACCGACATCGGCAGGACCGACCCCGCTCCGACGGTCGGCGGCGTCCAGGAGGCCTCCCGGTGAGCGTGCGGACCGAGCTGGCGAGCTCCGCAGTCGCGGATGAAAGGACTGCCCGATGAACGAGCTCACGCTGCCGTCGATCGACTACACGGCGCTGGCTCCGATCCTGATCCTGATGGGGGCCGCCGTCATCGGCGTGCTGGTCGAGGCCTTCGTGCCCCGGGTGTACCGGCACGTGACCCAGCTCGTGCTGGCCCTGGGCTCGGTGCTGCTGGCGCTGCTGATGGTGATCCGCAACGCGAACCTGCGGATCATCGACGGGTCCGAGGAGCGGGTGATCACCGCCGGCTGGACGATCGCCGTGGACGGGCCGACGCTCTTCCTCCAGGGCGCGATCCTGGTCCTGGCGGCGATGGCGCTGCTGCTGATCGGTGAGCGGTCGGTGGAGCGGGGCGGGGCGTTCGTCGCCCAGGCCGCCGTCACCGCCGAGTCCCCGGAGGACCGCCGGCAGGCCGAGGGGCGCGCCGGGGCGACCGAGGTGTACCCGCTGACCACCTTCGCCATCGGCGGCATGCTGATCTTCGTGGCGGCGAACGACCTGCTGACCATGTTCATCGCGCTGGAGGTCTTCTCCCTGCCGCTGTACCTGCTCTGCGCGCTGGCCCGTCGCCGGCGGCTGCTGAGCCAGGAAGCGGCGATGAAGTACTTCCTGCTCGGCGCGTACGCCTCGGCGTTCTTCCTGTTCGGCGTCGCCCTGGTGTACGGCTTCACCGCCGGCATCCCGGGCCGGCCGGCGAACGTCGACTTCGCCACCATCCACGCCGCGGTGAGCGAGTCGCCCGCCAGCGACCTGCTGCTCTTCGCCGGGATGGCGCTGATCGCGATCGGCCTGCTGTTCAAGGCGGCGGCGGCCCCGTTCCACGTCTGGACCCCGGACGTGTACCAGGGCGCCCCGACGCCGATCACCGGCTTCATGGCCGCCTGCACCAAGGTCGCCGCCTTCGGCGCCCTGCTGCGGGTCTTCCACGTCGCCTTCGCCGACGCCGCCTGGGACTTCACCCCGGTGCTCGGTGCGGTGGCGGTGCTCACCATGCTGGTGGGCGCGGTGCTGGCGGTGACCCAGACCGACATCAAGCGGCTGCTGGCGTACTCGTCCATCGCCAACGCCGGGTACCTGCTGGTGGGCGTGCTGGCCCCGACCCGCGACGGCCTGTCGGGGACGATGTTCTACCTCGTCGCGTACGGCTTCTCGGTGCTGGCGGCGTTCGCCGTGGTGACCCTGGTCCGGGACGCCGACGGGGAGGCGACCCACCTGTCCCGCTGGGCCGGGCTGGGCAAGCGCTCGCCGTTCTACGCCGGGATCTTCACCTTCATCCTGCTGGCCTTCGCCGGTATCCCGCTGACCAGCGGTTTCGTCAGCAAGTTCGCGGTCTTCGCCCCGGCGCTCGACGCCGACCAGGCGTGGCTGGTGATCGCCGGTGTGCTGACCAGCATGGTGCTGGCCTTCCCGTACCTGCGGGTCGTGGTGATGATGTGGCTCTCCGAGCCGGGTGACGCCACCCCGACGGTCACCGTGCCGGGCGGCCTGACCGCGGCGGCCCTGACGATCGGGGTGGCCGCCACCCTGGTCCTCGGGGTGGCGCCCGGTCCGCTGCTCGACCTGGCGAACGGGGCGGCCGAGTTCGTCCGCTGACGCGACGACCGACGGCGACGGGGCCGGGCGCCAGCGCGCCCGGCCCCGTCGCCGTCGCCGTCGCCGCACCGTGCAGGTGAGGCGCTCGGGACGCGGTCCGGGCCGGTACCCGGGGGGAGTCGCGCGGGCCACGAGCGGGCTCCCCGGACCGGAGCAGGTAGAGCCAATGTGGCATGGTGGGAGACGTGGTGAATCCGGCTGGCGAGCGTTCAGGTGCCACCGGCTCCGGCGGTCGTCGGAGTCGGTCGGGCACGGGTCAGTTCGGCGCGCTCGGGCTCAGCATCGCCGATCCCCGCGTCGAGTCGTCCGTGCTGGGTGTGCTCGACACCGTCGAGGCGGACCTACGGGCGAGCGTGGCCAGCGCCGACCCGTTCGTCACGGAGGCGGCCCGGCACCTGGTGGAGGCCGGGGGTAAGCGGTTCCGGCCGCTGCTGGTGGCGCTCGGCGCGCAGTTCGGCGATCCGGCCGGCCCGGAGGTCGTGCCGGCCGCCGTGGTGATGGAGCTCACCCACCTGGCCACGCTGTACCACGACGACGTGATGGACGAGGCCGCCGTCCGCCGGGGCGCGCCGAGCGCCAACTCCCGGTGGACGAACTCGGTCGCCATCCTGGTCGGCGACTACCTCTTCGCCCGCGCCGCCGACATCGCGGCCGACCTGGGCCCCGAGGCGGTACGCCTGCAGGCCCGCACCTTCGCCCGCCTGGTGCACGGGCAGATCGCCGAGACCGTCGGCCCCCGCGAGGGCGACGACCCGGTCGGGCACTACCTCCAGGTGATCGGCGACAAGACCGGCTCCCTGATCGCCACCTCGGCCCGCTTCGGCGGGATGTTCGGCGGCGCGGCCCCGGAGCACATCGAGGCCCTCGCCGGGTACGGCGAGACCATCGGGGTGGCCTTCCAGCTCTCCGACGACCTGCTGGACATCGCCTCGGAGTCGATCCAGTCGGGCAAGACACCGGGGACGGACCTGCGGGAGGGCGTCCCGACGTTGCCGGTGCTCTACGCGCTCGCCGCCGACGACTCCGACGCGGCCTCGGTCCGGCTCCGGGAGATCCTCGCCACCGGCCCGGTCACCGACGACGCCCTGCACGCCGAGGCGCTCGGCCTGCTGCGGGAGAGCCCGGCGCTCAAGCGGGCCCGGGAGACCGTCCGCAGCTACGCCGAGGAGGCTCGTACCCGGCTGGCCCCGCTGCCGGAGACACCGGCCCGGCAGGCCCTGGAGTCGCTCTGCGACTTCGTCGCCGACCGGACGAGCTGACCCCACCCGCGCTGCCCGCCCGCCGGGCCGTCGTTGCCCGGCCGGGGCGACTGCCCGATTGAGCCACATACCTGAGCGGTATAAATATTCCTGCCAGGTATGTGTGTCGAAGAAGACACGTGCGCCCGGGTGGCCCCAGCGGCCGGCGAGCGCCCGGGCGGGGGCGGAGGGCTACCCGACCACCCCGGCATCGGCGGCTGCGCCGCTGCGGGCGGCCAGGAGGCGGTGGGCGACGAGCATGAGCAGGGTGGCCAGGAGCATGGCCGCCGCCGCGCCGCTCCACATGGTCGGGTAACCCCACTGGTGGGCGACCGTGCCGAAGACGAGCGGACCGAGGCCGCCGCCGGCGTACACCCCGGTCTGGGTGATCGAGGTGGCGGCGGCCGGGGCCTGCGGATGGAGCCGGACCACCGCGAAGGTCATCAGCCCCGGCCAGGCCCAGCCGAGCCCGAAGCCGAGTACCACGCCGACCACCAGGGGGACCGGGCCGGTCACGGCGAGCAGGCCCAGCCCGCCCGCGCCGACCACGAGCATGCCGGCGATCAGCACGAGGTGGCCGCTGGCGCGGCGGTCGGCGAGCCAGCCGGCGCCGATCCGGGCGGCCACGCAGACCGCGCTGCCGAGGGTGAGGGTCAGCCCGGCGAGCCCCGGATCGAGCCCCCGGGTGACCGAGGCGTCCACCACGAACGTGCCCAGGGCGTTGGCGGCGCCCGCCGCGAGGGTGGCCGCCACCCCGACCATCACCAGGCCGGTGCTGACCGGACCGGCGCGGGTGACGCCGGCCCGACGTGCGGGAGCCCGTTCGGTGGTGACGGCGGGCAGGGCGGCCAGCGCCGCCCCGGCGGCCACCACGAACGCCCACCGCCAGCCGGCGGTCAGCGCGACCGTCGGCACCGCCACGCCGGCCAGCAGCGTGGAGATCGGGATGGCGGCCTGCTTCACCCCGAACGACAGCCCCTGCCGGCGGGGCGGCACGTGCCGGGCCAGCGCGGAGTTGCTGGCCAGTTGGCCGAGGGCGTTCGCCGTGGCGCTGAGCCCGAGCAGCACCACCAGCGCCGGGTACGACAGGGCCAGGGCCGCGATCGCCAGCAGCGAACCGGCGGAGAGCAGGATGCCGCACCGGGAGACCACGGCCGGGCCGTACCGCTCGACCAGCGCGCCGGTGGGCACCGACGCCAGGGCGCTGATCCCGAAGTACGCCGAGACGGCCAGCCCCAGCCCGGCGGGGGAGAACCCGAGGTCGGCGCCCATCTGCACGGCGAGCCCGCCGACCAGGAAGACCGGCAGGACACAGGCGATCGTGACGGCGGTGGCGCCGAGGCTGGCCCGGACCGGCCGGACGGGGGCGGGGTGCGACACGGTGGCGGTCATGATGCAGGCCAACCTACGTGAACGACGTTCGGACCACGGATCGTCGCCACCGGTGTACGCGCTGTCGATATCGATCTGGCATCCTCGACCCGAACAGGCATTTCGCAGAGGGCCGGTTTTTCATATGGTGTAAGTCCCCCGGCGGCGGAGGTGGTTGTGCGCGACCCCCTGGCGGAGCCTTCGGACCTCATCCGGAGTGTGTCCCGCGCGCTACGAGTGCTCGAAGCGGTCGGCCGTGCCCCGCGCGGACTGACCGTCAAGCAGATCGCCCGGCGCTGCGAGTTGACCGTGGCGACCACGTACCACCTGGTTCGGACCCTGGCCTACGAGGGCTACGTGATCCGGCGCGAGGACGGTACGTACATCGTGGGGTTGGAGGTCGCCGACCGGTACCGCGAGTTGGTGACCGCGTTCCGGGGCCCGCCCGTGGTGGGCGAGTGCCTGCGCCGGGCGGCGCTCGACACCGGCTACAGCCACTACCTGGGCCGGTTCGTCGGCGGTCAGGTGGCGGTCACCGCGGTCGCCGAGGGCCCCCGCTCGCCGTACCTGGAGGACCTGGTCCCCGGGTTCGACGAGGGGGCGCACGCCACCGCGCTCGGCAAGGCGTTGCTGGCCACGCTCACCACCGAACAGCGCCAGCGGTACCTGCGCGAGTACGGCATGCGGGCGTTCACCTCGGCGACGCTGACCAGCCCGGAGGCGTTCGAGGTGGACGTGGCCGCCGGTGACCGGCGCGGGATGCAGTTGGAGTTGGGGCAGTTCCGGCAGGGGGTGGCCTGTGCGGCGGTGCTGATCGCCCCGGACAAGGACATGGAACGCCGGACGGTGCTGGCCTGCGCGCTGCCGGCCAGCGAGATGATGACCTCGGCCCGGGTGGTCCGCGCCAAGCTGCTCACCGTGGCCCGCGCGATCGCCGAAGGCCTCGCCACCGACCAGTGAGGACGTAAGGAGGGGCCCCTTGTTAACACCTGGGTGTTAAGAAGGGGCCCCTCCTTACCGTGCGGGCGGGTTCAGCTTCCGATCGGACCGCCGTCGAGCCGCCAGGCGACCACCACGCCCGGCTTGGCGATGTCGCCGTCGGGCCAGTTGGAGGCCGGGTTCTCCACGGAGGCCCCGGTCAGCTCGCCCGGGTGCTGCACGGCCACGAAGACCGAACGGTTGTCGCCGGTGATGAACGGGCCGCAGGTCTCCGCGCCGATCGGCACGGTGAGGAACTGCTTGAGGTGACCCCGCTCCGGTCCCTCCACGGCGGTGGCGAAGAGGCCGTCGTTGCTGCCCAGCGCGTTGCCGTCGGTGGAGATCCAGAGGTTGCCGGCGGCGTCGAAGGCGACGTTGTCCGGGCAGGAGATCGGGGAGACCTTCGTCTTGTCGTACCCGCCGAAGTAGGTCGACGGGTCGGCCGGGTCACCGCAGACGATCGGCAGCGACCAGGCGAAGGTGTCCGAGGTGTTGTCGTTGCCGTCCTCGACCAGCTCCAGGATCTGACCGTGCCGGTTGCTGTTGCGCGGGTTGGCCTCGTCCGCCGGGGGCCGCCCGGCCGCGCCGCGCTCGCTGTTGTTGGTCAGCGCCACGTACACCTTGCCGGTGCGCAGGCTCGGCTCGACGTCCTCCGGGCGGTCCATCTTGGTCGCCCCGACCGTGTCGGCGGCGAGCCGGGTGAAGACCAGCACCTCGGCGGCGGTCATCCCGGGCACGAACGAGCGGGTGCCGCTGACCAGCTTGATCCACCGGCCCCGGCCGTCGAACGCCCCGTCGGCGGGGAGCCTGCCGGAACCGTCGATCTCGGCGGCGCTGGTCTGCTCCAGCTTGGCCACGTAGAGGGTGCCGGACTCCAGCAGACTCAGGTTGTGCTGCCGGGCGGCCCAGGAGTCGCCCCGGCGGTACTTCTTGTCGGAGACGAACTTGTACAGGTAGTCGAAGCGCTCGTCGTCACCCATGTACGCCACGACGCGCCCGTCGCCGGCGACGATCACGTTCGCGCCCTCGTGCTTGAACCGGCCCAGCGCGGTGTGCTTGCGCGGCCGGCTCTCCGGGTCGAACGGGTCGATCTCGACGATCCAGCCGAACCGGTTCGCCTCGTTCGGGTGCTTCGCCAGGTCGAACCGCTCGTCGGCGCGCTCCCACTTGCGGCTGCCACTCGGGTACCGGGCGGTGGTGGAGATGCCGTACCGGGCCAGCTTCGGCTTGACGTCGTCGGCCACCGCGTCGCCGCCGACGAAGTACTGGTTGAAGTTCTCCTCGCCGGAGAGGATCGTGCCCCACGGGGTCATCCCGCCGGCGCAGTTGTTCAGCGTGCCGATGACCACCTTGCCACGCTGGTCGGCGGCGGTCTTCAGCCACGGGGAGCCGGCCGCCGGGCCGGTCACGTCGAACCGGGTGTTGTGCGCGGTGACCCGCCGGTTGTACGGGCGGCGGCCCTTGGTGACCACCTGCCACTCGCCGGTGCCGTCGACCCGCTCGATCTCCACCACGGACATGCCGTGCGCGGCCATCGCCACCCGGACCTGCTCCACCGTCATGGCGTCGAAGGTGGTGAAGCCGGGGAACATCAGGTCCTCGTTGGTGTACTCGTGGTTGACCACGAGCAGCGCCCGCCGGCCCTGCCGGTCCAGCGGGAGCACCCCGACGTAGTCGTTGTTGTAGCCGAACTGCTTCGACTGCCGCGCGGCGGTCTGCCGGTGCAGGTCGAAGGCCGGGGCGTCGGGCACCACCGGGTCACCCCAGCGCAGGACCACCGAGTGGTCGTACCCGTTCGGCACGACCAGGGTGTCGAGCCGGTTCGGCGGGATCGACTTGAAGGTCAACGCGCCGCTGCCGGTGTTCCGCGCGGGGGCGGCGAAGTCGCTGACCTCGGGCAGCACCGGGGTCGCCGGGGCGGCCGGCGCGGCGGCGGCCGGGGCCGCGCCCGCCGCGGCGGCGCCACCGAAGCCGAGGACCAGCGCGCCGACCGCGCCGGCCCGGACCACGTTGCGCCGGGAGACCTCGGCCTGGACCAGGTCCCCGAAGTACGGGTTGTCGGACTGGTTGGGCACCGGGTGGTCACAGGCGTTGCCGCATCGGTACAGGCAGGTCATCGCATCGCGGCTGCCGTGGCGGGGGGTGCCCAGCAGGGGGAGCAGCCGAGGGCGGTCGCTCATGGAAGAGCCTCCTGGAGAAGGGGTCGAGACGCGCCGGATCAACATCCGTCGTGCACCGGCCGGACGTTGCCAGGGCGCGGTGAGCGGTCGTCAGCCTCGACGTGAACCGGATGTGAACACCTGTTCCGGGGCAGCCGGGCTGAGCTGGGCTGAACCGTTGCGGGTCGCGGTACGTATCTCCCGGGGAACGCACCGGCAGGACTCGTCGGAGTCAGGAGACCGCCATCAGCGACCACGACGCCCACCTGCTCCGCGCGCTCCACGACGAGCACGCGGAGGCGCTCTTCGCGCACGCTCTGCGTCTGGTCAACGGGGACCGGCAACGCGCCGAGGACCTGGTGCAGGAGACCCTGCTGCGGGCCTGGCGACACCCGGCGTCGCTGGACCCCCGGCGCGGCTCGGTCCGGGCCTGGCTCTTCACCACCGCCCGGAACCTGGCCATCGACGCCTGGCGGCGGCGGTCCAGCCGGGTCGGTGAGGTCTACACCGACGAGCTGCCCGAACCGCCCCCGGCGGTCGACGAGACGGAGCGTGCGGTGGAAGCCTGGACCGTCGCCGAGGCTCTGAACCGGCTCAGCCCGACCCACCGCGAGGTGCTGGTCGAGTGCTTCTACCAGGGCCGCTCGGTGACCGAGGCGGCCACCCGGCTGGGCGTGCCGCCGGGCACCGTGAAGTCCCGCACCCACTACGCGCTGCGCTCACTACGGTTGGTCCTGGCCGAGATGGGAGTCACGGGATGACCGGGTGCGAGTTCGCGTTCGACGACGGCGCGTACGTGCTGGGGGCGCTGCCGCCGGGGGAGCGGGCCGCGTACGAGCGGCACCTGTCCGGCTGCGCGGCCTGCCGGGAGGCGGTGGCGGAGATCGCCGTGCTGCCCGGCCTGCTCAGCCGGCTCGACCCGAACGCCCTGGACCAGTTCCTGCCGCCACCGGTGGAGCCCTCCCGGGTGCCCGTGCTGCTGGACGCCGCGCGGGACCGCCGGCAGGTCGAGCGGCGGCGTCACCGACGCCGGTACCTCGGCACGGGGCTGGTCGCCGCCGCCGTCGCCCTGGTCGTCGGCTTCGGTGCGGCGACCCTGCTGCCGGACGGGGGGGCCGGCCCACCGCCGCCGGAGATCCGGATGGTGGCGATGCAGCCGGTGGCCGGGGCGGTACCGGTCTCCGCCGAGATCGGGCTGACCGCCACCGGCTGGGGTACCGAGGTGACCATGCGCTGCGGGTACGACGCGGGTGCCGGTCACGGCAAGGCGTACACCTTCCGGCTGGTGGCGCACGGCCCGGACGGCGCCACGGAGCAGATCGGCTCCTGGCTGGCCGCCCCCGGGGACGACCTGCGGCTGACCGGCACGACCCGGTTCACCGGGGCGGAACTGGTCCGGCTCGAACTGCTCCGCGCCGACGGTACCCCGGTGCTCGGCTACGACGTCCGCTGAGCGGCCCCGTGCTGGTCGGCCGCGCGGCCGACGCGTGCGGCGGGCACCCTGGTCAGCGGGGGGCGGGGACCTCGACGACGGCCGACGCCGTCGGGCGGGTGGCGCGGCGGCGGGTCTGCCGCAGCGCGTCCAGGGTGAAGGCGATCAGCGCCAGCCAGACCAGCACGAAACCGGCGATCCGGGCCGGCGGCATCGGCTCGTGGAAGATCAGTACCCCGCAGGCGAGCTGGAGGATCGGGGCCAGGTACTGCAACAGCCCGAGGGTGCTCAGCGGCAGCCGGTTCGCCGCCCCGGCGAAGAGCAGCAGCGGGATGGCGGTGACCGCGCCGGCCAGGATCAGCAGCACGGTGTGCCCGGTGGAGACCTGCCCCAGGGTCAGCTCCGACGACCAGGCCAGCCAGCCCAGGTACCCCGCCGCGGGCAGCGCCAGGGCGGCCGACTCGACCAGCAGCCCCTCGGCGGCCGGCAGCTTGAGCTGCTTCTTCACCAGGCTGTACGTGGCGAAGCTGGCGGCCAGCAGCAGGGCCAGGTACGGCAGCCGGCCGTAGTCCACGGTGAGCACCACCACGGCCACGCCGCCGAGGCCGAGCGCCACCCACTGGGCGACCCGCAGCCGCTCCCCGAGCGCCGTCACGCCGAGCAGCACCGCCACCAGCGGGGTGATGAAGTACCCGAGGGCGGTCTCCACCACCCGCTCGGAGTCGACACCGTAGATGTAGGTGCCCCAGTTGACCGCGATCAGCACGGCGGCCAGGAAGATCCCGGCGAGGGTCCGGGGCCGGCGCAGCAGCGACCGCAGGAAGCCGAGGTTGCGCAGGGCGGCCAGCAGCAGCGCGACGAAGACCACCGACCAGACGATCCGGTGGGCGAGGACCTCCAGCGGGCTGGTCGGGCGCAGCAGCCGCCAGTACAGCGGGAAGAAACCCCAGCACAGGTAGGCGGCGATCCCGTACAGGTAGCCCAGGCGAAGCTCGGTCACGTCGACACCGTAAGGGGTGAGCCGGGGTCCTGTTCCTTTCCGGTGACCGGGCTCACCCGCTGGTCGTACTCCATCCAGTGCTCCGGGTGCACCGGGGCGAAGCCGAGCTTCGCGTACAACCCGTGCGCGTCGACGGTGGCCAGCAGGATCCGCCGTACGCCGAGGCAGGCCAGGTGGTCCCGGACCGTACCGGCCAGCCAGGTGCCCAGGCCGCGACCCCGCTCGGCGCGGTCGACGTACACGTCGCAGAGGTAGGCGAAGAGGGCCCCGTCGCTGATCACCCGCCCCACCGCCACCTGCCGGCCGTCCCCCGGGCGGTAGACGCCGAAGGGGATCGAGCCGGCGAAGGCCCGCCGCGTCGTCTCCCGGTCCCGCCCCAACGCCCAGTACGCGTCGGTGCTGAGCCAGTGGTGCACCAGGTCCAGGTCGAGGCGCTGCGGGTCGGTGCTGAGCAGGTAGCCGTCGTCGCGGGTCAGGTCGGTCACCCGGTCACGCTAGCCCGCGCCCCGTCCCCGGCCACCAGTCAATTTCCGTCAGGTGGCCGGGGCGGGGCGGCGGATCAGTCCCGGTCCAGCAGGGCGCCCAGCACCCAGGTGACCACGCCGACGAAGAGCGCGCCGAGCACCGCCGCCGGCCAGAAGCCGTCCACCTCGAACGGCAGCCCGACCTGACCGGCGATCCACCCGGTGAGCAGGAAGAGCAGACCGTTCACCACCAGCGCGATCAGGCCGAGCGTCAGCAGGTAGAAGCCGCAGCCCACCACCTTGATGATCGGCTGGAGCACCGCGTTGACCACCCCGAAGATGACCGACACGAGGACCAGCGTGACGACCGTCTCGGTGGTCGACGCCGCCGGCAGGTCGATGCCCGGGATCACCAGGGTGGCCAGCCACAGGGCCACGACTGTCGAACCGAGCCTGATCAGAAGACCTTTCAACGAATCCATGGCCGGGATGGTGCCACGGACCTGCGAACGATCTCTAACTCAGCGGCGGGCGGGCCGGCCGACCACCTGCGACTCGATCGGGGTCGGGGAGAGCAGCGCCCAGCGCAGCGCACGCCGGTTGACCACGGCGACCATGTCCTCCCGGATCCGGGTCAGCCACCCCGCCGACCCGCCGAGCCCCAGCGCGGTGCCGGCCAGCGCCGCCTCGCCGGCGTCGAGCGGTTGCAGCACCGCCAGGTCGGCGCGACCCAGCGAGTCGACGTCCGCGACGGTCAACTCGTCCCGGACGACGAGGCTGGTCTGCCAGGCCGGACCGGGCCCGGGGTCGGCCGGCACCGGGCCGGCGTCGACCACCAGCAGCAGCGGTCGCAGCGGCGAGCCCGGCGGCCCGCCCGGCGCCCGGCCCGGCGGCAGCACCGGGATGGCGCCGCCGGGCGAGCCCACGCCCCGGACGAACGACTCCCACGCCCGGGGCCGGCTGGTCTGGACCGCCACCCGGGCGCCCAGCGCCATCGCCCGCAGGGCCATCAGTTGGGCCGCGCGGACCCCGCCGACCAGCACGATCCGGGTGGGCTCGGGCCGGAAGACCCGGACGGTCAACGCGCCGCCGTGCCGGTTGGCGCCCATCATCAGACCCGCGTCGTCCAGGGTCAGCTCCAACTCCTGCTCCGGCTCCCCGGTGCCGGGCCCACCGGTCGGCGGGCCGAACCCGGAGACCGCGATCGGGAGCGTCCCGGCCAGCCCGGTCAGGTGCTCCCCGTCGAGCCGGCGTACCTCGCCCCCGAGCGTCGTCACCAGCCGTCGCAGCGCGGCCCCGGCCGTCTCCAACTCGGCCGTCGTCCACCCGGCCACCCGCACGGTGAGCTGGGTGCGGGTGGTGGCCGCGCGGGGGCCGGCGGAGAGCGTGACGGTGGTCGCCGCCGCCGGCAGGGCGAGCATCCGGGAGACCAGCCGACGCCCGCCGTCGGCCCGCAGGTCCGGCCAGCGGCGCAGCCGGAAGGTGGCCTGCACCAGCGGGCCGGTCCGGACCGCCTGCCAGGTCTCCTGCGTCGGCTGGCCGTCGTCGAGGTGGGCGCACTCGGCGAGGACGCGCAGCGCGGCGTGCTCCCCGAGCGGTCGGGCGGGCACCGGGCCGAGCCGGCGGACGATCCGCCGGAGCACCCCGGCCAGCGCCCGGCGCAGGTCCTCGTCGGACCACCCGTCGGCCCGCAACACCCGGACCGCCAGCACCGCCCGGCCCTGGGCGGGCAGCCGCCCGTCGGTGAGCTGCCGGTACGACGTCGCCGCCGTCGCGCCCCCGGCGGTCGCGGTCGGTGCCGCAACGCCGCTGAGCAGCAGTTGGATCCGGACCGGTGGGCTGTCGACGGTGGCCGGGGGCAGCAGGCTCACCGGGGCGGGCAGCCGTTGCCGGCCGCCGCCGAGCAGGTCGCCCGGGTCGCCCACGTCCAGCAGGACGCTCAGCCCGGTCGCGTCGTCCACCACGGCGGCCGGGCCGCCACCCAGTTCCACCGAGCGCAGCCGCGCGCCGGGGGAGACCAGGTCCAGCAGGTCGGCCGGGCCGGAGGTGGCGGGCAGCGCCCGCCGGCGGGTGGCGTACCCGAGCCCGACGACCAGCCACTCGAAGAGCCACCGGCCCCGCAGCCGGATCCAGGCACCGCCGACCAGCAGGCCGGCCCCGGCCAGGGCGGCCAGCACCGGCCCGGTGCCCCGTCCCAGCGCGGCGACCGGCACCGCCAGCGCCACCTGGACGGCGACGAGTTGACCCGCGCGGATCCGCGCGTCCGGCCGGTGACCGCCGGGCATCCACTGTGCGGGGAGGGGCTGCCGAACCGCCTGGGTCGGCGGGCCGGTCGTGGTCGCCGTCACCGCGCCTCCTGTGCCGATCGTCCGGTGGCGTCTGTCGATGCGGCCCATCGTAGGGCCCGGACGGCCGGTCCGTTGTCCACAGGAGAGCACCCGGGGTAGCACAACCGCGATCGGCCGGCTACCGTCAGCGACGAACTCGTGCCGACCCGTACCCGCCGCGGGTGCGACCGGTGGGTCCGCCCGTGGACGCGCCGCCCGGCCGACCAGGACCGAGAAGGAGAGGTGACCTCCGGGTGTCCCAGACCCAGGCGGAAGCCGCGGTGATGCAGACGACCGCCGCGAAGTTCGACCAGGTGGACCAGTCGTTGCAGAGCATGCTCAGCGGCCTGATGGCCGAGCTGGAGGTGCTCCAGCAGGCCTGGCGTGGTGCCGGCGGCAGGTCCTTCGCGCAGGTCAAGCAGCAGTGGTCGCAGGACCAGGCCGCGTTGCAGCGGGCCCTGCGGGAGACCGCGCAGGCGATCCGCACCGCCGGCCAGCAGTACGACGTCTCCGACTCCGAGGCCGCCGGCCGGGTCGCCGGCACCAACCGGGGCGGCATCCAGCTTCCGCTCTAGTCGCCGCGAGGTGCCCTCCCGCCACGGGAGTCTCGCCCGGACCGAAAAGGGGAACCACCCGATGGACAATGGTGTGCTGGTCGTCAACTTCGCCGCGCTGCAACAGGCCAGCGCGGACATCCAGCGGGCGTTGAACACGCTCGACTCGCAGCTCGGGCAGTTGGAACGGGACGCCGCGCCGCTGGTCGCCAGTTGGGCCGGCGAGGCCCAGCAGGCCTACCAGGTCCGGCAGTCGCGGTGGCGCTCGGCCTCGCAGGACCTCCAGGCCATGCTGCGCGACATCAAGGTCGCCGTGGACGACTCCGCGGCGGACTACCTCAACACGGAGAAGCGCAACGTCGGCCTGTTCCAGTGACGGCGGTGGTGGTGCCGCCCGGTGCCACCACCCCACCCCCATCCGAATGACCAGAACGAGCCCGCCGGGGTCGCCCCGGTGGGCTGGCCGCCGGTCCGGCGGCCCTCCGGCTGCGGGCCGGGCCGGGGACCTCGGGCGGAGGCGGCTCAGGTCGGCCCGGCGGGCCGCCACCGGCGACGCAGGCCGCGCGGCAGCACCACGGCGAGCAGCACGACGCCGGCCACACCCGCCGCCGTGACCGTGGCGACCAGCACCGCCCGGTCCCGGGCCGCCGCCCGGCGGGCCTGCCGGGCCACCAGCGCCGGGTCGGGTTCGTCGTCGGCCAGGGCCAGTGCCGGCGCGGGCCGGGCGTCCGGCGCCCCGGCGGTCTCCACCACGGCCCGGTACGGGTTCAGCACCCCCACCCCGTACCCGGCTCCGCCGCCCGGGGCGGGATCGGCGGTGGCGAGCAGGCGGCGCGCCACCTCGGCGGCGCTCAGCCGGGGCCGGTACTGCCGCACCAGCGCGGCGGTGGCCGCCACGAAGGGGGCCGCGTAGCTGGTCCCCTCGGCCCGCCGGTGGCCCTGGCCGGGCGCGGCGAGCAGCACGTCGCTGCCCGGGGCGACCAGGTCCACGTACGACCCGGTCTGCGAGAAGTCGGCGCGGGTCCCCGAGGGGTCGATCGCGCCCACCCCGAGCACCCCGTCGTACGCGGCCGGGTACGGCACCGGGTCGCCGCTGTCGTGCAGGTTCCCGGCGGCGGCCACCACGACCACGTTCCGGTCGACGGCGTACCCGACCGCCGAGCGGACCGCCGGGTCGTCGACGTACAGCACCACGGACAGGTTGATCACGTCGGCGCCCCGGTCCACCGCCCACCGGATCGCCCGGGCGAACTCCGCCGCGCCGACCGTACGCCCCGACTCCCGGCCCTCGACCACCTGCTGCTCGCTGACCCGTACCGGCAGGATCCGGGCGCGGGGCGCGAGCCCCCGGAAGGCCACCCCGGGGTGCGGGGCGGCGGCGATGATGCTCGCCACGCCGGTGCCGTGCCCGGCGCAGTCGCGGGTGCCGTCGCCGCCCGGGTCGAGCAGGTCGGTGCCGTCGAGGACCCGCCCGGCCAACTGGGGGTGCCGCCGGTCGACTCCGGAATCCACCACGGCCACGGTCACCCCGTCCCCGGTGGCCAGTGGCGACAACCGGTCCGGCGCGTACCGTCGCTGGGGCCACGGGGCCTCGGCGACCGGTCGGGCCGGGGCGACCGGGCTGGCGCACCCCGGCGCGGCGCGGCCCGCCGGCACCGGCCCGCCCGCGAGGCCCGACGGGCCGTCGGCGAGGATGGTGACGGGGCTCGCAGCGGCGGCCGGCGGGGCGTCGGCGTGGGCCGGTGGTGCGGTGCCCGGGACGGCCGTGGCCAGCGCGGCCAGGGCGGTCAGAACCGGCCGCACGGCGCACCGGAACATCGATCGCCTCCGCCTCGTGTCGGCTCCGGAACAGGATGTTATCGCCTGTGTGGTCGGTGCACGGACCGCTGCCGGCCTTGCCATTGTGATCTTGTTACTACCTTGTAGGTTGTTAGGCGATGCCTATGGCTCGCGCGCGGGAGGAGAGGTGGCCGTGACCGGATGGGAGCCGGCCACCGAGGCCGAGGTGGCGATGCGCGACGCGTTGCGCGCCAGCGACCAGGAGCTGTACTTCCAGATCCTCGCCCGGACCGACCTGCTGCTGCCCGTCTCCCAGACGACCGCCGGCCCGGCGGCCGGCTGGGGCACCTGGACCACCGGCGGTCGGACCCACGTGCTCGCGTTCACCTCCGCCGCCGCCCTGCGGGCGTCCCTTGGGGAGAACGCCGGCGCCAGCCGTCGCTCCGGCTACGCCGAACTGGCCACCGGCTGGCCCAACCACGAGTGGTGGCTCGCGGTGAACCCGGGCCTGCCCATCGAGGGGTACCTGCCCGCCTGGTTCGTGGCCCAGCTCTCCCGGGGCGACGTCCGGTTGCCCGGCCGCACCATGGGCGCCCGGGCCCGGCTGGAACGGGTGGAGTCGCTGGCCCGCGCCCGGGCCGGCGTCAACCCCGCCGGCCGGGACACCCCGGTCGCGCCGGCCGCGCGTAACCCGGCCGTTCCGCCGGCCCCCACCGACCGGCCCGAGGAGCCGCCGACGACGGCGATGCCCCGACCTGCGGCCACCGTCGGGCCGTACCCGTCGAGCGCGTCGGTCCCGGTGGACGCCGGACCCGCGACGGCGTCGGCCCGGCCGCACCTGCCGACGCGGGGGGCCGGTGAGCCGCCCCCGCCGTCGCGCTACGGCCCACCCATGGAGAGCCCCGCCCATCCCCTGACCGGGAATCCCGGCCAGCCCACGGCCGCCGGGGGTGCCGGCCCGCCACGGTACGGCAGCTCCGCTCCGCACGGGGGTGAGCGTCGCGAGCCGGAGGCCGTGCCGTACCCCGACGGGCCGTCGCGGGGCTCCGCCGCCGCGCCGGCCCCGGGCACCCCGGCGACCGACCCCGGCCGCGCCGCCCCGCCGCCGGTCAACGGCTGGCTGACCAGGCCGAGCAGTTCGGCGGCGAGCAGCCGGCCCGCACCGGCGGAGCCGCGCCCCGACCCCCGGCGTCCCGGCGGCGAACCGTCGCTGTTCGAGCCGTCGCCCCGACGTGCCCCGGCGGTCGAGCCGCCCCGCCCCACCCAGCGGGCCAACCCACCGTCCCGCAGCGGTCTCGGCGGCCAGCCGTTCCCCCGACGTCGACCCGCCGGGCCGGCCGGTGGCGACGAGCCGACCCGGGCCTTCCAGTTCGGTCCGGCCGACGAGGAGGCCACCAGGCCCTTCGCGGCCGGGTCGGCCGGCG
This sequence comes from Micromonospora fluostatini, assembly GCF_050410825.1. Taxonomy (NCBI): domain Bacteria; kingdom Bacillati; phylum Actinomycetota; class Actinomycetes; order Micromonosporales; family Micromonosporaceae; genus Micromonospora; species Micromonospora fluostatini. The sequence continues at coordinate 5,381,286 of NZ_CP191251.1, read as the reverse complement.
AACCGACCCGCGCGTTCCACGCCGGACCGACGGCGGAGGAGCCGACCCGGGCGATGCCGTTCGGGCCGGCGGTCGGAAAGCCCACCCGCGCGGTCCCGTCCGGGCCGGCGGACGAGGAGGCCACGAGGGCGTTGCGGCCCGGTACCCCGGCGGAGCCGACCCGGGCGTCGCGGCCCGACGTGGCGGCCGAGGAGGCGACCCGGGCCCTGCCGCTGCCCGCCCGTCGACCGACGGAGCAGGAGACCGGCCGGGCTTTCCGGCCGGGTACCCCGCCGGAGGAGGTCACCCGCCCGCTGACCGTGTCGCGGGCCGAGTCCTCGCCGATGGCGGAGGTCACCCGCCCCTTCGCGGCCTGGCAACCCTCGTCCGGCGCACCGGCGGCGGACGCCCCCATCAGCCCGACGAGCCCGGCCGCTCCGACGAGCCCGGTCGGCGGGGCCGGGACGGCCGGTGGCGGGCCGGGCAGTGCCGGCGAACGGACGGCCTGGCTCGGCACGGCGGCTCCACCAGCACCGTCCGCGTCGGCACCGTCCGCGTCGGCACCGTCCGCGTCGGCACCGGCCGCGTCGGCACCGTCCACGTCGGTCACGCCCGCACCGGGCACCTCGCCGTCGGGCACCTCGCCATCGGACACGTCGGCACTCGGCACGTCGCCACCGGCCACGTCGGCATCGGGCACGGTGGCATCGGGCACGGTGGCCACGTCGCCGTCGGCCGTGCCGGGCGTGACCACCGGCGGCGTCGGCACGTCGGCCACCGGCCCGGAGCGGGCCGCCGCCGGGGCACCGGACACCGGTGCCGGGGCGGGCAGCCTGTGGGAACCGGCGGCGGCGCGGCGGCAGTCGATCGACCCGGCGGGCCCGGAGCGGAGCGCTGCTCCGGAGCCGACCCCGGGGCAACCGGCGGAGCCGACCCAGGAGCTGGGCGGGTCGGCCGCCGCGCCGGTCTCCGGGGCACCCGCGTCCGGTCGGACCTTCACCCCCATCGTGATCGAGGGCACGATCGTCGAGGCCCGGGACGTCCCGGCGGACGGATCCGCAGCGGCGACCGGTGCCTGGCCCGGCGTCGGGAACCTCGATCCGGCCCTCGGGACGGAGCCGGCGCCCCCGGCCGATCCGGCGGCCCCAGCCGCCCCGGTGCCACCGTCCCACCCGGTGCCACCGTCCCACCCGGTGTCACCGTTCCACCCGGTGTCACCGTTCCACCCGGTGTCACCGTCCCACCCGGACTCTCTGGCCGACGAGGCGACCGACCAGCCGCTGGCGGGGGCCGTCGACCTGGCCGCCCCGCCCGAGCCGGTCGAGCCGGCCGTCGCGCCCGCTTCGGCGGCAGGCCCGGTGACCGGCGGGGACGGGGCCGGAGCAGACGTGCGGGCCGCGGAGACGGCAGCCGCAGAGACGGCAGCCGCGGAGGCGGAGGCTGCGGAGGCTGCGGCTGCGGAGGTGGCGGCTGCGGAGGCTGCGGCTGCGGAGGCGGCGGCGTTCCAGCCGGCGAACGACGTCGAGGAGGAGCTGCTGGCCGCCGCCGGTAGTGGCAGCACCGACAGCTTCCTCTCCACCCTGTTGCTGGCCCGGGTGCTGCTGCCGGTCGCGCCGGACTCCGCGCCCGGCAGCCGGCCCGGTGAGCCGGGCTTCGTGTGGCGTACCGAGCGGCTCGACGGCGAACCGTACGTGGTGGTGCACACCTCGCCGGAGCGGCTCACCGACCACCACACGGTGACGGTCGAGACGGTGCTGGTGAAGTTCGTCCAGTTGATCCGGCGCTGGCCCGACGAGGACTGGTCGTTCGCGGTCAACCCCGGCACGCCGATCGGCGCGAAGCTGCCCGGCGAGCAGATCGTCGGGCTGGCCAACTGGGCCGCCGAGGTGGGGCTGGGCGACGACACCGGACCCGAGCCGGAGCAGCCGGAGCGGGTCGGGGCCGACGAGCCGGTGAGCCGGCCGCGTCCCGCCCCGTCCGACGACCCCAACCGGCCGGTGGTCATGCAGAAGGCGGTGGCCCCGAGCCAGCTCGCCTACTACCTGGAGCGCGGCTACGACCGGGTGTCCGGCTTCGTGCACCGGGCCAGCGAACTGGCCCACCTGACCACCCCGGCGCACCTGCACGACGCGCTCGGGCTGGCGTACCCCGAATCGCCCTTCGCCCGGGACGCGGACGAGATCTACGTGCTGCGGTGGCCGGCGCACCGGCCGAGCCTCTACCGCATCCCGTACGGGGGGCAGAACGAGGACGCCATGCGGGCGATGGAGGGCTGGGTGATCGAGCGGCCCCCGTTCCGGGGCAACGGCTTCGCGCCGGGGGAGAGCAGCGACGTGGTCGCCGAGTTCAAGGTGGACAGCGCGCGGCTCCCGCACGGGGCCCAGCTCTGCCGGATCGGCGCGGACGGCACCGAACGGGTGGTCGCCGTCCTGGACACCGACGCCCTGCTCTGGCGCCGGGCCGGTGCCTCGTGACCCGGGTCGGTGCTGTGATCAGGGGCGGTGACGGCTGATGCGCGACGGTTACGTCGCCCGGTGGCGCGGGCGGGAGTACCAGGCCAGCCCGGACGGCGACGACGTCCGGCTGTACCAGCCCGAGCCCGGGGACGGGTTCGAGGAGGTCCGGCCGGGCCGGTACGTGCGGGTGCTGCCCGCCCGCGACGTCGAGGACCTGGCGTACGTGCGGACGACGTGCACCTGGCAGGGACAGCCCTTCATCGTGCTGGCCGAGCACGACGGCTGGCTGCGGGTCGAGTACACCGGTGGACGGTGGCCGGTGGCCCGGGCGATGGGCCTGGAGGTCTTCGACTTCGGCGTCTACCAGGGCTGGGCGCCCCGCAGCGACGTCGCCGACCTGCGCGAGCAACGGCTCTGAGCCAGCCCGGCCGGGGCCGGCCGGGTCAGGACTTCGTCCAGCGCAGGACCTCGCCGAGCACCACCTCGCGGGCCTCCAGGTGCGGGAAGTGGCCCACGTCGTCAAGGAGCCGCCACTCGTACGGGGCGGTGACGTACCGGCCGGAGCCCTGGGCGGTACGCGGCAGCGAGGCGAGGTCCAGCGCGCCGTGCAGGTGCAGCGTCGGGGTGACCAGGGGCCGCTGCATCAGCTTGACGAAGCGGTACCCGTGCAGTCGCAGCACCGAGCGGAACGCCCAGCGGTAGCCCTCCAGCGCGCAGAACGCGGCCTGCGGGATCTGCATCGCGTCCCGGTAGTGCCGGGCGTACCCGGCGAAGTCCGGCCCGGCCACCCAGCGGGGGCCGCCCCAGCGGCGCAGCATCTCCTCCACCGCGGCGGCGTCGTCGCGGGTCAGCACGTGTTCGTACCGGGGGATCTGGAACTTCAGGGCCGGGGTGGAGGCGGCGAACTGCCCGCGCGGGTCGGCGAAGATCGCCGCGCGCAGCCGCAGCGGGTGTGGCGCGCCGAGCACCACCAGCCGCCGGACCAGGGACGGGTGGAACGACGCCACCGTCCAGGCCACCATGCCGCCGGCCCCGGTGCCGACCACGGTCGCGGAGCGCTCGCCCATCGCCCGGATCAGGCCGGCGATGTCGGCGGCGAGGGTGTACCCGTCGTACCCCCGGGGTGGCTTGTCGCTGGCGCCGTAGCCCCGCAGGTCGACGGCGACCGCCCGGAAACCCGCGTCGGCCACCGCCGGCAGCATCTCGTGCCACGCCCACCAGTGCTCGGGGAAGCCGTGCAGGAAGAGCACCAGGGGGCCGGTCCCCGCCTCGACGACGTGGAACCGACTGCCGTTCGCGCCGACGAACCGGTGCGTCCACGGCCCGTCGGTCAGCACGCAGGACTCGTCGACGGGGCCGCGACGCTGCTCGGTCATGGTTGACAGCCTAGGACCCCCGCGCAGCCCCGCCCACGCGCCAACCCCGGTGGTGGCCGGGACCGCCCCCCGGAGGGCCGCTGACCGGCCCTGAACGGGCGCTGCCCGGGCGGTTGAACCCGCCCGGGCAGCGCTGGTCGTGCGACCGATCAGTGACTCAGGAGAAGCGGACCTTCAGGGAGGTGCCGTTCTCCTCGACGACCCGGATCTTGGTACCGGTGGCGGGGAGCTTGACGCCGTGGTTCGGCAGCTCCGCGTACCAGTACTTCTTGGTGTCGTCGAACAGCGGCTGGGCCGCCTGGCCACGGATGTACTGCGGCTGGCTGTTCAGGTGCAGGGTGAACGAGTCCGCCTTGCGCAGGCTGAACGGGGCGTCGTACACCTGGATCCGGGACCGCCACGGCTGCCCGGTCAGGTTGTAGATCGGCTGGGGCCGGGAGTCGATGATCAGGTTCCGGCCCTCACCCGGGTGGGCGAAGGTGTCGTTGTCCGCCCAGCGGGTGTTCCAGTACGAGATCAGCAGGCCCTCCTGGTACGCGTAGTGGTCCACGTAGTCGGGCTTGGTGTTCGCGTACCCGAAGAAGTACGGGCCGGTCTTGAGGTACTTGTCGTACGAGACGTACGACCGGTGCCCCGCGATGTAGTAGTTGTCGAAGAGCCGGGTGTAGGTCTCCTCGACGATGCTCCACCCGCGCAGGGTCCAGTCACCCGGGCCGCTCTCGCCGCCGTCGACGGAGACGGCCGTCCCGTCGGCGGTCACCGTCAGGGCGTCACCGAAGAAGCCACCGCTGGAGACCCCGCCGTCGGTCTGGTACCGGAGCCGGACCTGCGTCACCTGGCCGGCGGCGAAGTCCAGCGGGAGGTTGATGTCGACCCACTCGCCGCCGCTGCTACCGTCCAGGGCCGGCCGCGGGTCAGAGTTGGAGATCGGCGGGATGGGCGCCCCGTTCACCGTGCCGGCCAGGGACGTCCAGGTCGTGCCGCCGTCCACCGACGCCTCGAAGAACAGGTAGTCGTAGTTCTCCTCGATGTCGTAGCGGCCCTTGAGGGTCAGCGCCGCCGACGACTTGCCGGTCAGGTCGACCGTCTTGGTGAGCGTGTTGTTGAGGTCGTCGTCGTTGCCCGAGAAGAACTGCTTGGTCCCCTCGAACGGCGCGCCGTTGTCGAAGGTGTACTCCCGCTGCGGCAGGACGACCACCGCGGCCTGCGGCTTGTCGGAGTTGTACTCCTGCGGGCCGAGGTTCAGGGTCTTCTTCTGGCCGGCGACGACCACCTCGTAGTCGAGCCAACCGAGCTGGAGCTTGTTCCAGGCGCCGAGGTCGCCGCCGCGCTCACCGATGCCGCCGTCGTTCTTGCCACCGAGGCGGCTCTGGGCCATCAGGGTCCAGTGCTCGTTGTTGTTGTCCCCGCCGCTGAGGATGTTGTAGTCGTCCGGCAGGCCGAGGTCGTGCGCGTACTCGTGGTAGAAGACGCTGCGGCCACCGTTCTCCGGCTGGATGGTGTAGTCACCGATCCAGACGCCGGTGTTGCCGATCTGCGTGCCACCGGCCGGGAAGCTCGGCGGGCCGGTCTGGCCGATCTGCGTGTTGTAGGCGTACCACCGGTGGCTCCAGATGGCGTCCTCGCCCTGGATCGGGTCGCCGTCGGCCATGTCGCCACCGGCGTGCACGATCTGGAAGTGGTCGATGTACCCGTCCGGCTCGTTGAAGTCACCGTCGCCGTCGTGGTCGTACCGGTCCCACTTGTCCATCGCCTTGACGTCCGCGGCGATCTGGGCGTCGGTCCGGCCCTGGGCCTTCTGGTCGACGACCCACTGGTTGGCCGCGTCGCGGACCAGGTCCCAGACGTTGTCGCAGACGTTGTCGGAGCAGACGGCGGGATCGCCTGTCGGGTCGTCGTCGCCCTTCGGGTCGCTGGACCGGCCGTAGCGGGCCTCGTTGTACTTGACCTTGACCCAGTTGGTGACCGTGCCGTCGACGCTGTAGCGACCCGACGACTGGGCCTCGTAGTACTGCTTGACCGACTCGTCGCCGCGTCCGGTGCCGAAGTAGAGCTTCTCGAAGTACTCACGGCTGTAGTCCGGCTGCCAGACGGTGGAGTTGTCCACCGCGCGGTTCGGCTCCGGGATCTCGTTGTGCAGCGGCCCGTCGAACTTGGTCGGCCCCGGGACGCTCGGGTTGGTGTCCTTGTCCGGGTAGTCCGGGTGCCGTTCGTTGCCGAACTCGGCCAGGATCACGAAGATCTCGTCGGTCTGCTCGCGGGACAGCTCGACGTACTGGTCCTTCTGCTTGCCGGCACCCACCCGGGCGGACCGGGCGGTCGCGGCCCCGGTCGGGCTGCCGGCGGCCTCGCCGACCTTCACGACGGTGCTGCCGTTGATCCGCTGGGTCTCGAGCCGGCCGGAAAGGACGTCGCTGAGCCCCTTCTGGCGCAGCGCGCGCCGCTTGTCCTCCAGCGGGTTGGGCAGGTCGTGCTCGGCGTGAGCGGACTCAGCGGCCGACGGGGCGGCCACCGGCGAGTCCGGCTGGGGCGCGGCGGTGGCGGACGAGGCCGCGACCAGTCCCGTCGCTGTCAGCGAGAGCCCGAGCAGACCCACTGCGACTTTGCGCACGTGGTACCTCCGGTGTGAGGGAACCGGCCCTACGGGGGTTGTACGAGCCGGCGGAAATTGATCCCACTCGTGGGACACATGGTGAACATAGACACTGGTGGGACGGGTGGGAAGAAGGACACGTCGATTTGTTGCAAGATTTTGTGAGCCTCGTCGATGTCCGTCACATCACCCCAGGCAGCAGGCCGGATTGACGTTCTGTGTCGCTCTCACGACTCTCTGCTTCCCATTGCTGGGATTTGCGTATTCACCCAAAAACGGTGAGTGGCGGCCCGCGTGCGGACCGCCACTCATTTACCGGTACGACCGGGATTCTTCCGTTCGTCAGTCCTCGTCGGACTTGCCGCCCTGCATCCCGGAGGAGATCAGCTCCATCACCGAGGAGTCCTGCAACGTGGTGACGTCGCCGAGCGACCGGTTCTCCGCCACGTCCCGCAGCAGCCGGCGCATGATCTTTCCGGACCGGGTCTTCGGCAACTCCGGCACCAGCATGATCTGCCGGGGCTTGGCGATCGGGCCGAGCGTCTTCGCCACGTGGGTGCGCAGGTCGGCGATGAGCCGCTCGCCCGCCTCGCCCTGGGCGTCCGCGTTGCCGCGCGGGATGGCGAACGCGACGATCGCCTGGCCGGTCGTCGGGTCGGTCGCGCCGACCACCGCCGCCTCCGCCACCGACGGGTGGCTGACCAGGGCCGACTCCACCTCGGTGGTGGAGATGTTGTGCCCGGACACCAGCATCACGTCGTCCACCCGGCCGAGCAGCCAGATGTGCCCGTCGTCGTCCTTCTTCGCGCCGTCCCCGGCGAAGTAGATCCACTCGTCGCCACTGCCCGCCCCGGCCCCGAACCGGGACCAGTACGTGTCGACGAACCGGTCGTCGTCGCCCCAGATGGTGCGCAGCATCGACGGCCACGGGTCACGCAGCACCAGGTAGCCGCCACCGCCGTTGGGCACCGACGCGCCCTGGTCGTCCACCACGTCGGCGACCACCCCGGGCAGCGGGGACATCGCGCTGCCCGGCTTCGCGGCGGTCACCCCCGGCAACGGGGTGATCATCATCGCCCCGGTCTCGGTCTGCCACCAGGTGTCCACGATCGGCAGTTCACCCCGGCCGACGTGCTGCCGGTACCACATCCACGCCTCGGGGTTGATCGGCTCGCCGACGCTGCCGAGCAGGCGCAGCGAGGAGAGGTCGTACCCGGCGGGGATCTCGTCGCCCCACTTCATCATGGTCCGGATCAGCGTCGGAGCGGTGTACAGGATGCTCACCCCGTACCGGTCGACGATCTCCCAGAACCGGCCCTTGTGCGGGGTGTCCGGGGTGCCCTCGTACATCACCTGGGTCGCGCCGTTGGCCAGCGGGCCGTACACGATGTAGGAGTGCCCGGTGACCCAGCCGATGTCGGCGGTGCACCAGTACACGTCGGTCTCCGGCTTCAGGTCGAAGACCGCGTGCGTGGTGTACGCCGCCTGGGTCAGGTAGCCCCCGGTGGTGTGCAGGATGCCCTTGGGACGGGCGGTGGTCCCGCTGGTGTACAGGATGAACAGCGGGTGCTCGGCGTCGAACGGCTGCGCCGTGTGCTCGGCCGACGCGGTCTCCACCGTCTCGTGCCACCAGTGGTCCTTCGCCGTCCAGGCCACCTCCTCGCCGGTGCGGCGCAGCACCAGCACGTGCTCCACCGACGGGCAGTTCGCCACCGCCTCGTCCACGGTCGGCTTCAGCGCCGACGGCTTGCCCCGCCGGTAGCCGCCGTCCGCCGTGATCACCACCTTGGCGCTGGCGTCCTGGATCCGGTTGCTCAGCGAGTCGGCCGAGAACCCGCCGAAGACCACGCTGTGCGTGGCGCCGATCCGGGCACAGGCCAGCATCGCGACCGCCGCCTCCGGCACCATCGGCAGGTAGATCGCCACCCGGTCGCCCGCGCGCACCCCGAGGTCGGTCAGCGCGTTGGCCGCCTGGCAGGTGAGCTTGTGCAGGTCGGCGTAGGTGACGGTACGGGTGTCCCCCGGCTCGCCCTCCCAGTGGATCGCCACCTTGTCACCCCGGCCTGCCTCGACGTGCCGGTCCAGGCAGTTGTACGCCACGTTCAACCGACCGCCGACGAACCACTTCGCGAACGGCGGGTTCGACCAGTCCAGCACCTGCTCCCAGGGCGTGTTCCAGGTCAGCCGCTCGGCCTGCCGCGCCCAGAAACCCAGCCGGTCCGCCGCCGCCTCCTCGTACGCCTCGGCGGTCACGTTGGCGTTCGCGGCGAGTTCGGCCGGCGGCGGAAACTGCCTCGTCTCGTTCAGCAGGTTGGCCAGTGCCTCACCACTCATGCCATGCTCCTTCTCCGCTCACGTGACCTGCGTCTCACTGACGCTGAGGTTAGCCGGGCGGCCCCGCCCAGGCGACCGGTGCGGCCCGGACCGCGCCGAGCGGCCGACACCACGCGCCGAGCTGTAAGGAGGGGCCCCCTGTTAACGCATACGGTAGAGAAGGGTCCCCTTCTCACCCCGGAGGCGGGGGCGGTCGCCGGGGGTTCGCTAGCGTGGCGGGGTGACCGCCGACCCGCTCGCCCCGCTGCTCGCGCTCGCCGACATCGCACCCGCCGTCGACCGGGCCCGCGAACGGTTCGACCAGGCGCTGCGGCACCGCGCGTTGCGCCGGCACGGTGGCCAGGTCGCGGCCGAGGTCAGCCTGCGGTCCGCCGTGGCCAGCACCGCGCTGCAGGGGTACGCCCACGACCGGGAGACGGTCCGGGCCGGCACGGTCACCGACCCGGTGCTCCAGGGGGCGCTGCGGGTGGCCGGAGCGCTGCCCGGCCTGACCGAACGCTGGTCGAAGGCGCCCCGACAGGTGCTGGCCCGGCTGCACGTGCTCGCCGCCCGCGAGGTCGTACCCGAGGGGGAGCTGGGGCGGCCGGTCGCCGATCCGGTGGTCGGCGCGCGCCTGGACGCGCTGGCCGGCCTGGTCGCGGGCGGCACGACGGTCTCCCCGCTGGTGCTGGCCGCCGTGGTGCACGGCGAGCTGCTGGCGCTGCGGCCGTTCGCCGGGCCCTCCCCGGTGGTGGCGCGGGGCGCCGCGCGGCTGGTGCTGATGTCCACCGGCTTCGACCCGCGCGGCCTGCTCGCCGTCGACGTCGGCCACCACGAGCGGGAACCGGAGTACGTCGGCGCGGCCGGTGCCTTCGCCACCGGCACCCCGGACGGGCTGCGCTCCTGGCTGCGGCACTACGCGACCGCCGTCGAGATCGGGGTCGACCAGCTCACCGCGATCGGCGACGAGATCCTCGCCGCCACCTGACCGCGCCACCCGACCGCCTCTGCCGCCGACCGGTCCCGGCCCGCGTTTCGTCCGCCGGCAGGATCGCGCGGGCCCGCCTGGCTGCGGTCCGCCCCGTCGGTGCCTCAGGTGCCGGCCGCTACCCGGGTGCGCCGGTGCCGGCCGTACCAGGCGATCCCGATGGCCACGCCCACCCCGACGCCGAGCGCGGCGGCGGCGACCGGCACGGCGGGCCGTTCCCGCAGCCGCCGGCCGAGCGGGACCGGGTTGCGGAACTCCAGCACCGGCCAGGCGTTCTCGGTGGCCAGCTTGCGCAGCGCCCGGTCCGGGTTGACCACGGTCGGATGGCCGACGCACTCCAGCAGCGGCCGGTCGCTGTACGAGTCGGAGTAGGCGTACGAGTCGGCGAGGTCGTACCCCCGCTCGGTGGCCAGCTCACGGACCCCGTCGACCTTGCTCGGACCGGCCGCGTAGAACTCGACCTCGCCGCTGTACCGGCCGTCCTCGACCGCCATCCGGGTGGCGATCACGTCGGTGATGCCCAGCAGTTCGCCGATCGGCCGGACCATCTCCTCGCCGGAGGCGGAGACCAGCACCACGTCCCGCCCGGCCGCCCGGTGCTCCTCGATCAGCACCGCGGCCTCGGCGTACACGTAGGGGTTGATCAGCTCGTGCAGCGTCTCCGCGACGATCTGGCGGACCTGTTCCACCTGCCAGCCCTTGCAGAGGGTGGCCAGGTAGTCCCGGGTGCGGGCCATGGTCTGCTCGTCCGTCCCGCCCAGCCGGAACATCAACTGCGCGTACGCAGACTTGACCACGTCACGCCGGGTGATCAGCCCGTCCCGGTAGAACGGCCGACCGAACGCCAGGGCGCTCGACTTGGCGATGACGGTCTTGTCCAGATCGAAAAAAGCGGCACTTCGGCCCACGGCGCGAAAGTCTAGCCCGATGGTCTATGGTCGGCGGGTGCCCGGGGCCCGATGGTTACGCCGATCTGCGGGGAAGGGCCCACAATATCACGCATACCAGTGATCGTCGTCACACTCTGCGAGCGGGAATTTGCAGGGAGTGGAGGTAACACCACTCGACGTGCGCCTGTGTGCTCAGGCATGCTAGTCCTCAAAGCAAGTTTCTAGATTTTCCGCTTCGGAATCAGACCCTCGGCGGTTGCACCCCCCGTAACCGCTGAGTGGGTTCGGCTCAACCCCCCCGGAGCCGAACCACCCGACGACCCCCGTCTCCCCCCGACGGGGGTCGTCCCTTTGCGCTGGGAGCGCGCCACCGCAGCTCACAGGTCGTCCTTCGCCCCGTCGAGAAGGCTCGTAGGGGGCTTTCCGCCTGCCGGAGGCGGCAGGGAGGCAGCAGAGCCGTCGAACGCCTCCAGGACGCGCGCCGCGTAGTCGTCCGGCGTGTGGGTGTACCGGTTGTTCGGTGGTGAACTCGGCGGACCACTCGACGCCGTCCTCGTCGGCCCAGACGGCGCGGTACCGGTACGGACCGGCGTCGACGACCTGGCCGAGCAGGCCGGCGCGGACGAGGGAGGGCCGCCAGACCCGACGCCGGAAGTTCGACCGCCGCAGGGGACGCCCGACCCGGTCGCGGAAGACCAGGGTGCGCGGGTCCGGGTCGTCGGCGGCGGCGAGCAGGTCGCGGAGCGCGGCCAGGAGGAAGCCGGGCAGCGGCACGGTCCGCACGCCGGCGCGACTCTTCGGGTACGGGCGCAGCACGATCCCGCCGTGGGTCTCCTCGGCGACCTGGACGACCCGCAACGAGGCCCGGTCGAGATCCACCGACGACCAGGTCAGCCCGGCGCACTCACCCCAGCGGAGCCCGGCACCGGCGGCAGACCGGTCGCGGGGCAGCCGGACGCCTTCGGCGGGGTTCTCGGCGATCAGCCGCGCCTGAACCGCCGTCCGGAGGATCATCGAAGTCGACCTTGCCGAGCGGCCAGTCACCCCATTTGGGCAGGACGTGCGTCCGGAGATCCCGTCCGATCCGCGTAGCTCAACGTGGCGCAGCGCCCACCGATCAGCATCCAGCTCGTCGTAGTTCCAAGGTCGTCATCGGGCCGGTACCAACGGACGTACGTGAGCACGCGGCCATTGTCGCGGAGCCGGTGGTAGTTGGGCGGCCGACGGGGCTGGGGCACACAGGGGGCACACGACAGCGTGAAACGACGTCAGGGAGCGACCAACGATGTGAAGCCCTGGACGGTCCTGGCCAGCGCCGCAGGCACGTCCTCGCAGGTCATGGGAAGACCCCTGTTAGTTCCGCTTCAACTTCAGCCGCCTTGTGGCAGTGGCTGGCCTGGTGGGCGACGGACGAGTCGACCTGTACGCCGGATTCCGCTAGAGCGACGGTTCATGGAAGTAGACGGTGGCCGACCACCAGTTGCCGTCAGCCGTCACCTCGCTGTGCAGGATGACGTCCTGGACCTCGATGCCAGGCCGTTCTTCAATGCTGTCTGCGATGCGACGCAGCAGCGCCGGGACGCTGTCTTGACCGAAGCCTGCCGGGTTGGCCTGTGAGAAGTGCTGGATGGTCCACGACTCCGGGGCGGAAGGCATAGCGGCAGTCTGCCAGAGGTCGGACGGCGGGTCGTTCCCTGCGGTGTGGGGCACACACGGGGCACGAGACGCCGTGAGACGTCATCAACCAGCGAGCAGCCATGACAGACCCCCGACGCGGAGACGGACGGGACTCCGAGCGTGCGACCGCTCGCGTACGGGCGCGGACACGCTGCACAGAGCTTGTAAGCGAGGTGTCAGGTCGGATCCGAACGCGCCCACCGCAGTCGTGTCCGGCTCACCGGACGACGGCGGTGGCCGTCCCGGCCTGCGGCTGGAAACAGGCCAGCCCCCAGCCCCGGGCGGTGGTGACCAGCCACGGGTGACCGACGTACGTGCGCTGCCGGTACCGCTGCCCCGGATCCAGGGTCCGGTACCGCTGGCGGTGGCCCCGGTGGTCCAGCCAGTGGACCACCACCGGCTCCGACCGGGCGTTCACGAACTCGACGTACGTCTCCGTTCCGCCGTCGACCGACCGGAGCAGAACCTCCCGGTGCGGCGGCAGGGCGGCGAGTTCCGGGGTCGTCGGCGGGGTGGTCGCCTGCCGTGACGGGGTGGGCGAGGTCTGTGCGCCGGGCCCGCTCGGAGGCGGGTCGAGGGGCGGCTGCTGCCGTGACGCGGTCGGTGCGGCGGACGTCGCCCGGGTCGAGGGGGCGGGAGCCGACCCGGACGGCGCGGGTGACGCGGACCGGTCGGCCGGGGGCACGGACTGGCTCGGGGCCGGGGTCGCCCGACCGGACGCGGACGCCGGACCCGGCGAGTACGTCGGTGCGGATGTGGGCTCGACGCCGTCCGCGCCGACGATGGCGATCGGCGGGTCGGCCAGCGGCTGGAAGTCCGACTGCTTCGGGCCGGTGACGAACGGCAGCACCCCGATCGCCAGCGCCGCGAGCAGGCCGACCGCCACCAGGGCGGGTACCAGGTCCAGGCCGCTCCGTTCGGTGGCCGGAGCCGGTTGGTCCACCGTCGCGTCGGACGTCCACCGGTCGCCCTCGCCGGCACCGTTGCCGGGCAGTGTCGCCGGTCGGACGGCGGGGTCGGTCCGGGGAGGTCGAGCGTCGGGTGCTGGATGCGGAACGCCGTGTGCGTCGTCCGGTGCGTGCGCCATGAACCCCGATCCCGAGTGAGCGGTGCGACCTGTCGTGGCAGGTCGGCAAGGAGCGCTGAACCGTCCGGCCGGAAGCAGGGGCTTCGGCGGACCCGGCCCGGGGATCCTATGCAATCCCTCGCTGCCATACCAGATCCACTGCCGCTGCGGGCTTCATCCACAGCCGACTGAGTTATCCACAGGCGAGGGCCGCGGGGCGGCGGAGTGTCCGGGTCCGGCGGGAGGGTGGGCCCTCTGCCAGCCGTACCCCTGGAGGCCGCGATGCCGCCCCGTACCTCCGTCACACCGACCCCACGACGGCCGTTGGTGGTGACCGCCGACGAGGATTTGCTCGACGACCTGCTCCGCCTCGCCGCCGCCGGGGGGACCGAGGTCGACGTGGCCGCGGACCCGGCCGCCGCGCGGGCCCGTTGGCTGCCGGCGCCCCTGGTGCTGGTCGGCAGCGACCAGGCGCAGTCCTGCCTGCGGGCCCGGCTGCCGCGCCGGCCCCGGCTGGTCCTGGTCGGCCGGACCAGGGAGCCGGATCCGGGCTGGGAGGTCGCCGAACTCGTCGGGGCCGAACACGTCGCCACCCTGCCCGCCGCCGAGCCGTGGCTGGTCGACCGGCTCGCCGAGTGCGCTCCGGGCCAGCCGACCGGGGCCGCCCGGATGGTCGCCGTGCTCGGCGGACGCGGCGGCGCCGGGGCCAGCGTGCTCGCCGGTGGCCTGGCGGTCACCGCCGCCCGCGCCCGGCAGCGCACCCTCCTCGTCGACGCCGATCCGCTCGGCGGCGGGCTGGACCTGGTGCTCGGCTGGGAGCAACTGGAAGGGCTGCGCTGGCCGGCGCTCAGTGACGCCGACGGCCGGGTCGACCCACCGGCGCTGGTGGGTGCCCTGCCCAGTCGCGGTGACCTGGTGGTGCTCTCCTGGGACCGGGGCGAGCTGCTCAACCTGCCCGCGCCGGCGATGGCCGCCGCGCTGGACGCCGCCCGCCGGGGGCGGGACTTCGTCGTCGTCGACCTGCCCCGCCAGTTCGACGACGCCGCCGTGATCGCCCTCCAGGCCGCCGACCAGGCGTACCTGGTCGTCCCGGCCGAGCTGCGGGCCACCGCGGCGGCGGCCCGGGTGGTCGCCGTCGCGGCCCCGCACTGCGCGCACCTGTCGGTGATCGTGCGGGGGCCCGCGCCGGGGCGGCTCAAGGCCGCCGAGATCGCCCGGGTACTGGGCCTGCCGCTGGCCGGCACGCTGCGCCCCGAGCCGGCCCTGTGTCGTGGCCTGGAACGGGGCGAGGCGCCGGCTGCCGCCGGGCGGGGCCCGCTCGCCGTGCTCTGCCAGCGTCTCGTCGCCGAGGTGACCGGCCGGTCGGCGACGGGGGCGGCCTGATGAGCGGCCCGGCCGACCCTCGGGCGCTCTCCGCGCGGGTCCGGCAACGGTTCGCCGCCGAGGCCACCCCGGTCACCGCCGCCGCGATCGTCTCCGCGGTACGCGCCGAGCCCACCGCCGCCGTCCTCGGCGACACGGCGGTGCTCCGGATGGCCGACCGGGTGCACGACGACCTGGTGGGCGCCGGCCCGCTCGCCCCGCTGCTCCACGACGCCGAGGTCACCGACGTACTCGTGAATGGAACCCGGGTGTGGGTCGACCGGGGTCGGGGCCTGCACCAGGTGGCCGTGCCGATGGGCACCGTCGACGACGTACGCCGGCTGGCGCAGCGGCTCGCGGCCGGCGCGGGTCGGCGCCTGGACGACGGCGTCCCGTACGCGGACGCCCGGCTGCCCGACGGCACCCGGCTGCACGCGGTCCTGCCGCCGGTGGCGACCGACGGGCCGTACCTGTCGCTGCGGACCTTCCGGCAACGGCCGTTCACCCTCGACGAGTTGGTCCGGCAGGGGACGGTCCCCGCCCCGGTGGGGCCGGTGCTCGCCGCCGTGGTGGCCGCCCGGCTCGCCTACCTGGTCACCGGTGGCACCGGTTCGGGCAAGACGACTCTGCTCAACACCCTGCTCGGTTTGGTGCCGCCGACCGAACGGATCGTGCTGGTGGAGGACGCGGCGGAGCTGTACCCGGTGCACCCGCACGTCGTGGGGCTCCAGGCCCGCACCTCCAACGTGGAGGGTTCCGGCGCGGTCGGGCTCAACGACCTGGTCCGGCAGGCCCTGCGGATGCGACCGGACCGGCTCGTGGTGGGGGAGTGCCGGGGTGCCGAGGTGGTCGACCTGCTCGCCGCCCTGAACACCGGCCACGACGGCGGCGCGGGAACCCTGCACGCCAACGCGCCGGCCGACGTGCCGGCCCGGCTGGAGGCGCTCGGGCTGTTGGGCGGGCTGCCCCGGGCGGCGCTGCACGCCCAGGTGGCCGCCGCGTTGCAGGTGCTGCTCCAGGTCCGTCGGGGCGCCCGAGGGCGGCTGCTGGAGTCGGTCTGCCTGCTGCTGCCGCAGGGGCCGGACCGGCTGGTCGTCGCCGTTCCGGCCTGGACCCGAGGGCAGGGCCCCGGTCCGGCCGCCGGCACCCTGGCCGCGTTGCTACGGGCCCGCGAGGTGCCGGTGCCCCCGGTGCTGGGTCCGGCCGGTCGGTCGGGTGCCGCATGACCAACACGGTCTGGCTCGTCGCCGGTGCCGTCCTGGCGGCCGCCCTGCTGACGTGGCCCGTACGCCTGGCCTGGTCCGGCCGCCGCGCCGGCCAGGCGTCGGTCGACCCGGCCCGTCGTCCGGCGGCCCGTCGGGTGGGCCGCCTGCTCCGGTGGGCCCGCCGGGACAACGCCACCGACCCGCTCGTGCACTGGGTCGCCGAGCTGCGCCGGATCCCCGACGCCCACCTCGATCCTCCCGCCCCGGCCCAATCGGCCGGCATTCCCGCGCCCTCCCGCGCCGCCGGTGCCGCCACGCCGTCCCAGGCTGCCGACCTGCCCACGCCCTCCCGGGCTGCCGACCTGCCCACGCCCTCCCGGGCTGCCGGTGTGCCCGTGTCCGCCCGGTCCAACCACGCTGTCGTCACCGGCACCTCCGCGTCCGCCCGGCCGGGCCACGCTGCCGTCACCGGTACTCCCGCGTCCGCCCGGTCGACCGCTGCCGCCGGTGCCGTTCGGCCGCCCGGCGGTGCCGGGCCGGTCCGGCCACCCGGTCGGCACGACCCGCGTCGTCCACGTACCGACGGTCGACCGCCGGTGGTCGGTCTGCTCCGGGGCGGTCCGTCGGCGGCGGAGCCGGGCAACGTCGCCGGGAGCCGGCCGCCCGCCGACGACGTGCGGATCGCAGCGCCCCCGGCGGGTTCCCGTCAGTGGGCCGCCGGTGCCAGGCGGGCGGGGGCGGACAACCGGTCGGGCCCGCCGCAGGCACCCAACGGCACCGGCTGGGCAGCGTGGGCGGGTCGGTGGGGTGCCACGCTCGCCGGCGCACCGAGACGGGCGCTGCTGCTGACCGGGCTCACCGGTGCGGTGGTCGGCGGGGTGCTGGCCGGTCCCGTCGCGGCGGTGGCCCTCGCCGGGTACGGCCTGCTGGGAGCGCGTGCCCTGCTGCGACGGCGGGCCGCCCGGCAGGCCGATCAGGCCCGACGGCGTCGTCTGGACCAGCTCTGCGGCCTCGCGGCGGACCTGCGGGCCGGTCTCCCGGTACCGGTGGCCGCGCTGCCCGATCCCACTGGTGCGGCGGGCGGCGATGCCGACCGGGTGGACCGGTTGACCACCGCCGCCGTGCACCTCGCCGAACGGACCGGTGCGCCCCTGGCCGAGTTGCTGGAACGCATCGAGGCGGACACCCGACTCGGCGACCGGGGGTTGGCCGCTGCGGCGGCGCAGGCGGCCGGCGCCCGGGCCACCGCGTGGCTGCTCGCCGCGCTGCCCCTCGGCGGGATCGGACTGGGGTACGGGATCGGCGTCGACCCGGTCGCGATCCTGCTGCACACCCCGGTCGGCGCCGCCTGCACCCTCCTCACCGTCGCCCTCCAGGCCATCGGGTTGATCTGGGCGGACAAGCTCACCGCGATGCCGGGCCGGGCCGCGTGATGTCCCGGGGGACGCTGCTCGTCGGCGGTCTCGCCGTGCTGGCCGGACTCGTGGTGGCGGTCGGTGTCTCGCGGCGTCCGCTGCGCCGCCTGCGTCGTCTCCGGCACCCGCCGGCCGGCAGCGCGGTGCCCGCACCGAGCCAGCCGGAGCCGCCCGACATCGCAGCGGGCGTCGGTACCCGTGCCGTCCGCTGGCCGCCGGACCGGATCCGTCTGGCGGCGGGCCTCGGCGGGCTGGCCGTGGCGGTGCTCGTCGGCGGCTGGCTCGGGCCGGTCGGCGCGCTGCCCACGGCGGTACTGCTCGACCGGCTGCTCCGCCGGATCGAGACGCCGGCCGCCCGCGAACGGCGGCTTCGGGAAGTCGCCGACCTGCCACTCGCGGCGGATCTCCTGGCGGCGGCGATGCGGGCGGGCGCGCCGGTGGACCGCTCTGTCCTGGCCGTCGCCGAGGCGCTCGGCGGCCCGCTCGGTGACCGGCTCGGGCGGGTCGGCCGGACGTTGACCCTCGGTGGCGAGCCCGACGAGGCCTGGGCGTACCTGACCCCGGTGTCCGGGGCGGACCGGTTGGTGTCGGCGGCCCTCCGGTCGTCGAGCAGCGGCGCGGCCCTGACCGGTGCGTTGACCCGGCTCGCCGACGACCTGCGCGCCGACCGGTCCACCGCCATGGAGGAGTCGGCGCGCCGGGCCGGAGTCCTGATCGTGCTGCCGCTGGGGCTGTGCTTCCTGCCGGCCTTCATTCTCGCCGGTCTGGTGCCGGTGATCGTCGCCGTCCTCGGCGACGTGCTCTGAAACCGTTTCGAGAGAGGGGAAAGACGTGCGCAAGCTCTTCGCCCGCCTGCGCGGCGACGCCGGGATGAACACCGCCGAGTACGCGGTGGGCACGCTGGCCGCCGTGGCCTTCGCCGGGCTCCTGCTCAAGGTGCTCACCTCCGACAGCGTGCAGACCGCGCTGACCGGGGTGATCGACCGGGCCCTGCAGTGATTCGGCGCCGGTGGGCCGGGGACGACCGGGGCTCGTTCACCGCCGAATTGGCGGCCGGCCTGCCGGCGCTCCTGCTGCTGCTCCTGGCCGGGCTGACCGCCGTCGACGCGGTGACCACGAAGGCGGCCAGCCTCGGCGCGGCCCGGGAGGCGGCGCTGGCCGCCTCCCGGGGCGCGGACGGGCCGCAGGCCGGAGCACGGACGGCGCCCGTCGGCGCCGACATCGCCGTCAGCGTCGAGGGCGACCAGGTCACCGCGACGGTACGCGCGCCGGTACGGGCGCTCGGCGCCCGGTTGCCCCGGCTCACCGTGACGGCCACCGTGGTCGCTGCGGTGGAACCGGGCGTACCGGGGGCGGTCCCGTGACCGGGGGCCCGGGGCCCGCCCCCGCCGGGCCGGTCACCGCGCTGGCCCGCTGCGGTGAGCGGGGTGGCGCCAGCGTCTGCCTGCTGGCGGTGGGGCTGGTCTTCGTCCTGTTCGGAACGTTCGGTGCGGCCGTCGGTGCGGCCGGGGTGGCCCGGCAGCGGGCCGGGGTGGCGGCGGACGTCGGTGCGCTGGCGGGTGCCGGTGTCGTGGCCCAGGGCCCCTCGGACGCGTGCCGGTGGGCCGAGACCGTCGCCGCCGCGAACGGCGGACGGCTGACCGCGTGCCGGGTCGACGGGCTGGACGTCCAGGTGACCGTGCAGGTGAGCGTCACCCCGTTGCCCGGCCTGACCCGGATCGCCGTGGTGACCGCCCGCGCCGGCCCGGTGCGCTCCTGACCGCCGGCGGGGCGGGCGGTCGCTACGCTCACCTCGGTCATCGTCATCGAACTGCGGGGAGGACGACAACGCGTGGGTATCCAGCGACACGTCACATCCGAGGCGATCACCGGGCTGGCCGGTGACCTCGACAAGGACGTCAAAGAACAGGTCACCACGGCGAAGCGGAAGATCGAGGAGTGCCGGGTCGACGGTTTTCCCGGCTTCGGGCTGGCGGGGATCCCGCTCCAGATCGCCTACAACGGGATCATCGACGACTTCATGGGCTTCCTCGACACGTACTCCGAGACCATGACCGACGTGGCGGTCACCCTGCGGACCCGGGTCGCGCCCGCGTGGCAGGAGGCCGAACTCAACAACACCGTCCGCTACGGCGACAAGTGACGGACCGGGGGACCGACAGATGACTTCACCGAACCCGGCGGCCGTCGCCGCCATGACGCTGGCCGTCGGCGAGGCGCGGGCCGCCTCCTTCACCCTGGTCAACGGCATCCGCCTGGCGCTCATCCTCAGCGTGGCGGTCGCCGACGTACCAGCGATGTTCCGGGCCGGGGTGACCTGGTCGACCGAGGTGGGCACCGAGTTGTCGCAGATCCAGGCCAAGCTGGACGACGCGATGAACAAGGCCAAGGAGGGCTGGACGGCCGACGACTTCGACGCCCTGGAGAACAAGCTCAAGGAGATCGGCAAGGAGTTGGCCAACGTGCAGGCCAGCGCCGGACTGGTCGGCGGGGGGATGGTCGCGGTGGCCGGCGCGTACGCCTTGTTCTGGGCGTACGCCGCCGTGGTCGCCGCGCTCACCCTGGCGCTCGCCGTCATGGTGCTCGCCGCGCAGTTCACGCCGGCCGGTCCCGCCATCCGGATCTCTGCCGAGAGCATCGTGAACGGGCTGGCCACCGTGCTCCAGACGTGGCTGACCAAGCTGGCCACCGCGAACGCGGCGTTCGGCACCTTCGCGGGTGCCGCACTGCTCGGCATGGTGGGCGGCCCGATGGTGCTCAACATCGACGACAAGAGCGCGAAACTGGAGCAGGTGGAGATCAACTGGAGCGCGCCCAACCAGTTCATCTCCCCGAAGAAGGAAGAGCCGGTCAGCTACGACGATGCCAACGCGCCCGACCAGCCCGGCAACTGACGTGCGGTGGAGCCGGGCGACCCGCCCGGCTCCACCGTCCGCCGCCGACAACCAGCGACCGTCGACAGTCAGTGACCGTTGACATTCAGTGACCGCCGAGGATCAGCCGCCGCCGAGGATCAGCGCAGCCGTCGAGGGGATCAGCCGAGGCGGCGGCGCAGCCGCTCAATCTCGTCCAGGGAGCCGTCGATGCCGGTCTCGGCGGTCCGGCGCATCTCCCCGAACACCGAGTCGGGCGTACGGCTGCCGTCGAGCAGCCCGGTGAGCAGCTCGTCGCCGAACGCCTCGCGCTGCGCCTGCGCCATCCGCTCCTGGAGGTTCTGCGTCGCCACCTGGTGGGCCTGCCGGAACGCGTCCGCCAGGTCCTGCGAGGCGAAGCGCATCGCCCGGGGGTCGACGTAGACGTCGGTCAACGACCCGCCGAGGCCGACGGTCAACTGGACCAGGCCACTGTCGTCGCCGCCCTGGCCGGTCACGTCGGCCAGGCGGGACTGGAAATCCTCCGCCTTGCGCTGGAGATCCGCCGAGATCCGCAACGCTCGGTCGAGTTCGTGAGAGCTGTCCGGGTACAAGTCACATCCCCCGCCGCGTGTGGACGGTCCGGGACCGCCCGTCTTCGAGTCCGCGCCAATGTACCGGGTCGTCACCACCGGCCCTCCATGCTGGGTTTCCCATGGAAGGGAACCGTGGGTGGTCCCCATCGTGGGCGGGCATCGGTTACCGTCGGCTGCGGATCGGAGGCGGGCCCATGCACGACTGTGACGAAGTGATCGGACTGCGCGAGTACCGCGACCCGAGGAAACCGTGGTGGCTGCTGTTGCTGCTGGCCTTCGTGGTCGGCGTGGCCGCCCTGTGGGCGCCCACGCTGTGGGGCGGCTTCCGGGAGCTGAGCACGGCCGGCAAGGTGGTCGCCGTGCTCTGGCCCGTCGTCATCGTCGCGGTGCTGCTGCTGCCGGCGCTGACCCGGCGCGGGTCGCGCGGCGTGGCCCGGGGCGGACTGCGGTCCGCCGGTGGCCCGGCGGCCGGGTCGGCCGCCCGGCTCTGTCCGCACGGCGTCGGGCTGCCCCACGGCGGCCCGGCGGGCCGACTGTTGCCCTGGTCGGACGTGGCCGACCTGCGGGTCTTTCCCGACGCCAAGGGGCGGGGCGGGATGGTCGGGGCCCGGTTGCGGGCCCACGTGGAGCCCACCGGCCTGCCCCCGCTCGCCCGGATGATCGAGGACGGTTCGGTGCCCGACGACCCCTCGTGGCGCTGGCTCGGTGCCGTCCGGGACAGCGCCGAGGCGGAGCGGGTGACGGCCCGGTCGCGCGGCTGGCGGCAAACCACCCCCCGGTGACCCGCCACCCCCGGTGACCCGCCACCGCCGGAGCCGGTCCGGCGGCGGGCCGGGCCGGGTTGGTCAGCGTCCCTGCAGGGCGTCCAACGCGATCGCCATGGCGATCACCATCCGCCGGTCGACCTGCGGGTGCTGGATCTCCACCACGTACCGGTCGCGCAACCCCCACTTCTTGACCACCGAGAAGACCGGCTGGCCCCCGGCGACGAAGTCGAAGTGGTACGGCAGCCAGGACAGCGAGTCGACGAACCGCCGCAGCACCGCCACCGGCATGCTCCGCTCCTGGCCGCTGACCGCCGGCAGGCCGGGCTGCTCCAGGTGCCAGGTCGAGCGCAGCAGCGACTGGGCGAAGTCCTTGCGGAACAGGCCGATCGGGTTGCCGGCGGCGTCGGTGACGTCGTACGTGGCGGCGAGGTCGAGCCGCTGCCGCGCCTTGAACCCGAGCAGGGGCTGCTGCTTGGAGTCGTCGGTGTAGATGGTCACCTGCTCCTTGAAGGCGAGCCGCTTCTGCTGGGCGAACGCCAGCAGCCCGCCCTCGCTGCCGTCCGGGGCCACGGCGTGCACCTCGTACTGGTTGACCATCATCCGGATGCGCTGCCGGATGTGGAACTGGTGCAGGCTCTGCAGGGGGTCTGGCTGCATCGAAGTCTCCTCAGGAATGGTGCGCCGGAGTCTCGCACAGGTCCCGGCGCACCGCCCGCCAGCCCCCGTGGTCGCCGACGGCCGGGCCGGGCCGCCGGGACTGCTGTGGGCGGCAGGACGGCGGAACTATGGGCCGCCGGGCGGCAGGGCGGCGGGGCTGTGGGCCGCCGGGGCGGCGGCTGGTGGGGTCACACCGGTGGTCAGCGTCCGCCGTCGACCGCCGACCGCATCAGCCAGGTGTTGAGCACCTGGTGGATGCTGCGCAGCCGTTCGCTGATCTGGTCCAGCCGTTCCGCCTGGGCCAGGGCGGCCAACGCGGCCCCGAGCGCGATCTGCTGGTCGGGGGTGAGGTGTTCCTGGTCGATCGTGTACAGCAGGTCAACGGTCTCGGCGATGGTGTCGGCCACGACTCCTCCTCCGGGAAACACGGCGAGCTCGGCGGTGGTCAGGGGTGCGCCACCGTCGATGGAAGCGCTCCCATGCCCCCAATGCCCATCCCGGGGTCGATCTATGCCTGCGGCACGCCGTCCGTTCCCGCCGGCCCTGCGGCCCCGGCCCCCCGGCCCGGCCGGTCAGCCCCGGCCGGGGCGGCGGCCCCGAGGTGCGCCAGGACCACGTCCAGGACCCGGACGGCCTCCGCCTTGCCCAGCGGGTTGTTGCCGTTGCCGCACTTCGGCGACTGGACGCAGGACGGGCACCCCGACTCGCACCCGCACTCCGCGATCGCGTCCCGGGTGGCCCGCAGCCAGTCCCCGGCCGTCCCGTACGCCCGCTCGGCGAAGCCCGCCCCGCCCGGGTGCCCGTCGTACACGAAGACCGTCGGCGCCTCGGTGTCGGCGTGCACGGCCGTGGAGAGCCCGCCGATGTCCCACCGGTCGCAGGTGGCCATCAGCGGCAGCAACCCGATCGCGGCGTGCTCGGCGGCGTGCAGCGCACCCGGGACGTCCGGCGGGTCCACCCCGGCGGCGGCCAGCGCCTGCGGCGACACGGTGAACCAGACCGCGACGGTCCGCAGTTCCCGGGTGGGCAGGTCCAGCGGGCGGGTGTCGATCACCTCGCCGGAGGCGATCCGGCGACGCTGGTACGACACCACCTGGCTGGTCACGTCCACCTCGCCGAGGAAGAGCCCGACCGGGCCGGCGTCCACGTACGACCGGACGGAGACCACCGACAGCGAGGTGACGTCCCGCGCGTGGGTGGACCAGTCCGGCTCCTCCGGGTGCACCAGCGCGCACCCGTCGGCGAGGTCCAGCTCGTCGACCACGTACGAGACGCCCTGGTGCAGGTAGACCGCGCCGGGGTGGAGCAGGAAGTGCGACGAGCCGCTGTCGACGGTGCCGAGCAGCCGGCCGGTCGCCGCCTCCACCACGTCTACCGGCGCGCCGCCCTCGCCCCGCAGGTCCACCTCGGGACGTTCCCGGTGCCGCCAGTACCAGCCGGTCGGGCGGGCCCGCAGCGCCCCCGTCTCGACCAGCGCGTCCACCGCCTCCTTCGCGCCCGCGCCGAAGAGATCCAGGTCGGCCGGGGTCAGCGGAGCCTCGGCCGCCGCGCAGGCGAGCTGCGGGCCGAGCACGTACGGGTTGGCCGGGTCGAGCACGGTCGCCTCGACGGGCCGCCCGAACAGCGCGTCGGGGTGGTGCACCAGGTACGTGTCGAGCGGGTCGTCCCGGGCCACCAGCACGGCCAGGGCCTCCCCACCGGAGCGGCCGGCCCGCCCGGCCTGCTGCCAGAGCGACGCCCGGGTGCCCGGCCAGCCGCAGATCAGCACCGCGTCCAGCCCGACCAGGTCGACGCCGAGCTCCAGCGCGTTGGTGGAGGCGAGCCCGAGCAGCTCCCCGTCGAGCAGGGCCCGCTCCAACTCGCGCCGCTCCTCGCGCAGGTACCCGGCGCGGTAGGCGGCGACCCGGCCGCCGAGCCCGGGTACCGCCTCGTCGAGTGCCCGGCGGGCGTTGGCCGCGACCACCTCGGCGCCGCGCCGGGACCGGACGAAGGCGAGCGTGCGTACCCCCTCGGCGACCGTGTCGGCGAGCAGGTCGGCGGTCTCCCGCAGCGCCGACCGGCGGACCTGGGTGAGGTCCGCCCCGGCCGGCTCGACGGCGGCGTCCGGCGGCAGCAGGGGCGGCTCCCAGAGCGCGAAGGTGACCCCGCCGCGCGGTGAGGCGTCCTCGGTCACCGCGGTCACCGGCAGCCCGGTGAGCCGCCCGGCCGTGGTCGCCGGATCGCCCGAGGTGGCCGACGCCAGCACGAAGACCGGCCCGCCGGCCGACCCGACGCCAACGGCGGCGGTGCCGCCCTGGCGGGGAACGCCGGTCGGCAGCGACGACCGGTCGGCCACCACCGGTGGCCGGGGTGCCACGACCGGTCGGGCCGCCGAGCGGGGCGGCGCGGCGCACCGGCGGCGCAACCGGCGCAGCACGTGCGCCACGTGCGAGCCGAAGACGCCCCGGTAGGTGTGGCACTCGTCGACGATCACGTACGTCAGCCGGCGCAGGAAGCCGGACCACTGGGCGTGCCCGGGCAGGATGCCGTGGTGCAGCATGTCCGGGTTGGTCAGCACGAACCGGGAGTGCCGGCGGATCCACTCCCGCTCGGCGCGCGGGGTGTCGCCGTCGTAACAGGCCGGGCGTACCCCGGGCAGGTCCAGGGCGGCGACGGCGCGCAACTGGTCGGCGGCGAGGGCCTTGGTCGGGGCCAGGTAGAGCACCGTGGCCCGGGGGTCGGTGAGCAGGGTGGCCAGCGCGGGCAGCAGGTACGCCAGCGACTTGCCGGAGGCGGTGCCGGTGGCGACCACCACGTGCCGTCCGCCGTACGCCAGGTCCGCCGCCTCGGCCTGGTGCCGCCACGGCTCGACCACGCCGCGCCCCGCGAAGGCCGCCCGCAGCTCCTCGGGCGTCCAGTCGGGCCAGGGTACGGGTACGCCGGGCCGGGCCGGCACCCGCTCGACGTGGGTGACCGGGTCGCCGGCGCCCCGGGCGCGGAGTCGGCGCAGCAGGTCGACGGGCGGCGCCACCGGCGCCCGCTCGCTGCCGGCTCGGGTGGCTGCGGAGGTCACGTCCTGCACTCTCGCACTGGCGTTCGGAGTTGAAAGCTGGGGCCCTGGGTATGGAGGAGCGGCCGACGCTCGCCGGGGCGGGTGCGGCGCGGGATGGTTAGATGCCCAGGAGAGTTTACGGCGCATGCGAGGAGGACCGATGGAGCTGTCGCTGGCGACCCACACCGTGGGGGAGCACACGGTGCTCTCCGTCGGCGGCGAGGTGGACGTCTACACCGCGCCCCGCCTGCGGGAACGGCTCCTGGAGCTGATCGACGGTGGGGCGCACCGGATCGTGGTCGACCTCGGCCGGGTGGACTTCCTCGACTCGACCGGCCTCGGGGTCCTGGTCGGCGCGCTCAAGCGGCTCCGCTCGATCGGCGGTACGTTCGCCCTGGTCTGCGACAAGGAGCCGCTGCTCAAGATCTTCCGGATCACCGCGCTGGACCAGGTCTTCCCGTTGCATGCCACGGTCGACGCGGCGGTCGACGCCGACCCGACCGGCACCGGCGCGTGATGGCGACGGTCCGGCTCTCCTTTTCGCCCGCACCGGTGCACGTCCGCACCGCCCGCCTGGTCGGGGTCGCCGTGGCGCGACGGGCCGGGGTCCGCGAGGACCTGCTCGACGAGGTGCGCCTGGCGATCGGTGAGGCGTGCACCCGGGCGGTCGCCCTGCACCGCCAGTACGGCCTGCCCGATCCGGTGCTGGTGGAGATGTCCGACGGCGCGGCGTACGCGGTCCGGGTGGTGGACCGGGCCCCGATCGAGGCGAGCATCGGCCTGACCGCGCTCCCGCCGGACGAACTGGCCAACGAGTCGCTGACCGACGAGGCGCTCACCACCGGCGTCGGGTTCGCCCTGCTCGCCGGCTTCGTCGAGGATCTTCAGGTGCGCCCGGTCGACGAGGGCATCGGCACCGAGGTCCGGATGGTCTGGCCGGTCGGCCGCTGACCCACGTTCGCCCGGTCGGCCGCTGACCCACGCCTGGCCGGTCGGCCGCTGACCCACGCCTGGCCGGTCGGCCGCTGACCCACGCCTGGCCGGTCGGGGTGCGCCTCGCTGATCCACCCGCCGGACCGGCGAACACGGTCCGTGTCGTCGCGGTCACCGCTATATCAGATTTTCTCATCTAACACAGCGATGAAGATCATCGCCGCCGCGCGCCCCCTCGGTGTGACCTCCAACACGATGTGGGGCTACAGTACCCGGGTTGTCAGCAAGTGATCCGACCCGCAACCAGCGGGTATCGGTGCCGGTCGCTGGTCCGCCAGGGCAGGCCGGCGCGCTTGCACTTTCGCATCCGGGCGTCGGTCGGTGCGTCTCCACCGTCGGCGCGAGTGCACGGTACAGGAGGACATAGATGTCCGGGACTCTGGCCGCCCAAGGTGGCGAGCTCTCCCTCACCGGTGCCAATCTGACGTACGTCGTCATCGCCGCGGTTGTCGCGTTGGTGGCGCTCGTCTTCGCCGCCACTTTGACCAGGACCGTCCTGGCAGCGGGCACGGGCACCACCAACATGCAGGAGATCTCCGGAGCCGTCCAGGAGGGCGCCTCGGCGTACCTGCTGCGACAGTTCCGGACGCTGGCGATCTTCGTGGTCATCGCCGTGGTGTTGCTCTTCCTGCTGCCGGTGCACGACACCGCCGGCAGCGAGACGCTCGTCAAGATCGGACGGTCGGCGTTCTTCGTGGTCGGCGCGCTGTTCAGCGCGTTCATCGGCGGCGCCGGGATGTGGCTGGCCACGCGGGCGAACCTGCGGGTCGCCGCCGCCGCCCGGGAACGCGAAGGGGGCCGCGAGGCGGCCATGAAGATCGCGTTCCGGACCGGCGGGGTGGTGGGCTTCCTCACCGTCGGGCTCGGCCTGGTCGGCGCGGCCGTGGTGGTCCTGCTGTACCGGGGCGACGCGCCCACCGTGCTGGAGGGCTTCGGCTTCGGCGCCGCCCTGCTCGCCATGTTCATGCGGGTCGGCGGCGGCATCTTCACCAAGGCCGCCGACGTCGGCGCGGACCTGGTCGGCAAGGTCGAGCAGGGCATCCCGGAGGACGACCCGCGTAACGCGGCCACCATCGCCGACAACGTGGGCGACAACGTCGGCGACTGCGCCGGCATGGCCGCCGACCTCTTCGAGTCGTACGCGGTCACCCTGGTCGCCGCGCTGATCCTGGGCCGTGCGGCGTTCGGCAACGAGGGCCTGGTCCTCCCGCTGATCATCTCCACCATCGGCGTGCTGGTCGCGATCGTCGGCGTCTTCATCACCCGGCTGCGCGCCTCGGACCGCAACGGCCTGACCGCGATCAACCGGGCCTTCTACTCCTCCGCCGTGATCTCCGCCGTGCTGGTGGCCGTCGCCTCCTTCGTGTACCTCCAGCCGGCCTGGGCCGACCAGCTCGGCGAGCAGTGGCGCACGACGCTGGGCGTCGACGGCGGCGACCCGCCGCTCGGCCCGCGCGGCACCGTCATCGCCGCCGTGGTCATCGGCATCGTGCTGGCCGCCGCGATCCAGGCGCTGACCGGCTACTTCACCGAGACCAACCGGCGGCCGGTGCAGGACATCGGCAAGAGCTCGCAGACCGGCCCGGCCACCGTCATCCTCGCCGGTATCAGCGTCGGCCTGGAGTCGGCGGTCTACTCCGCGCTGCTGATCGGCGCCGGGGTCTTCGGCGCGTTCCTGCTCGGCGGCGGGTCGATCACGCTGTCCCTGTTCGCCGTCGCGCTGGCCGGCACCGGGCTGCTCACCACCGTCGGCGTGATCGTCGCGATGGACACCTTCGGCCCGATCTCCGACAACGCCCAGGGCGTGGCCGAGATGTCCGGTGACATCGACGAGCACGGTGCCCGGACGCTCACCGAGCTCGACGCGGTCGGCAACACCACCAAGGCGATCACCAAGGGCATCGCCATCGCCACCGCCGTGCTCGCCGCGACCGCGCTGTTCGGGTCGTACACCGACACCCTGCGCACCGCGTACGCCGACGCGGGGGTCGGGGACGTCGGCGCGGAGATCCTCAACTCGCTGAACGTGGCGAACCCACGCAACCTGGTCGGCCTGATCATCGGCGCGGCGGTGGTGTTCCTCTTCTCCGGGCTCGCCGTCAACGCGGTGTCCCGCTCGGCCGGGGCCGTGGTGATGGAGGTCCGCCGGCAGTTCCGCGAACTGCCCGGGATCATGGACCGCAGCCAGCGCCCCGAGTACGGCAAGGTGGTCGACATCTGCACCCGGGACGCGCAGCGCGAGCTGATGACCCCGGGCCTGCTCGCCATCCTCGCCCCGATCGCGGTCGGCTTCGGCCTCGGCCCGGGTGCGCTGGCCGCGTACCTGGCCGGCGCGATCGGCGCGGGCACGCTGATGGCGGTCTTCCTGGCCAACTCGGGCGGGGCCTGGGACAACGCCAAGAAGATGGTCGAGGACGGCGCGTACGGCGGCAAGGGCTCCGAGGCGCACTCCGCGACGGTCATCGGGGACACCGTCGGTGACCCGTTCAAGGACACCGCCGGGCCGGCGATCAACCCGCTGATCAAGGTGATGAACCTGGTCTCGCTGCTGATCGCCCCGGCCGTGGTGGCCTGGAGCGTCGGCGACGACCGCAACACCGCGCTGCGGATCGGCATCGCCGTGGTGGCGACGCTGATCGTCGTCGCGGCGGTGGTCTTCAGCAAGCGCAAGGGGGTGGCGATGTCCGACGCCGACGACGCCGGTGCCGGCCACTCCGACCAGCGGCCGGAGACGGTCACCGCCTGACTCCGGCACCCCGCGGAGCACGGCACCCGTGCCGGGCCCCGGCCGACCAGCACCGGCCGGGGCCCGACCGGGCTCCACCGGGCCCCGGCCGGGCCCCGGGACGGACGGGTCGCCGGGGTACCCCGGCAAACCTGACGGGTGGCGGGTGCCGCCGGAGGCCGTACCCTGCAACGCATGCGTACCTGCCGGGCGACAGCCGCCGGAAAGCTGACGGTGCTCCTGGCCACGCTCCTGGCGCTCGCCGGCTGTGCCAGCGGTCCCGCCCCCCGGGCCTGGGCCGCCTCGGTCTGCGAGGCGCTCGCGCCCTGGCGGGCGGAGATCAGCAAGTTGACCAGCAGCACCCAGCAGCAGATGACCGCGCAGACCACCCCCGCGCAGGCGAAGGAGAATCTGGTTCGACTCTTCGCCGGCGCGGCCGAGGCGAGCGAGACCGCCCGCCGCAAGGTGGCGGAGGCCGGGGTGCCCCGGGCCGACCAGGGCGAGGAGGTCTCCACCGGCTTCCGCGCCTCGCTCGGCAAGGTGCGGGACGCGTACGGTCGGGCCCGGGACACCATCGACGGGCTGAGCACCAGCGAACCCGAGGCGTTCTACGAGGGGGTCCGGTCCGCCGTGGCGACGCTCAACGAGGAGTACGACGCGAGTGCCCTGGACACCAGCCGGTTGCACTCGACAGAGCTCAAGCAGGCCTTCGACGAGGTCCCGGAGTGTCGCTGACGCAGCCCGAACCCGTAGCCGGTCCGGCCCCGGAGCTTCCGCTAGACCCGGCCGGGCCGCTCCCGGCTGAGCCCGTCCGGCCCGTCGCACCTCCGTCGCCCCGGCAGTCGGCCCCCGGGTCCCACCGCCCGCCCGCCGGGACCGAGGCCGGCGGGCGGCAGCTCTCGCTGTTCGGCGCGGAGGCGGCCGAGCCCGCCGTGGCCGATCTCGCCGGCCTGCTCGCCGGGCCGGGTGAGGTGGTCCGGATGGGCGGTACGGCCCGACTGGCGATCGTGCTGGACGACGCCTGGCGGGTGCACGTCCTGGTGGCCGAGCTTGCCCGCCGTGGGATCTCCGCCACCTGGGAACCGGTCGGCGGGCAGTACGCCGTCCGCACCTCGTACGCCAGCACCCTGGCTCCGCTCGCGGTGGCCTGGCTGCGCGGCGGCGTCCAGCGCCCGCCCGCCGGGTTCCACCTCAACGGCCGGCGGCTGCGCCTCTGGCTGGCGGCGGCGGGCAGCGCCGACCCGGCGGGGTTCCGGCTCGGGCTCGGCGCCGACGAGGGCGGCTGGGCGCCGGTCGGTGCCGCGCTGGCCGCCGTCGGCCTGCCCGGGGTGCTCCTCGACGCGGCGGCCGGCGGCCCGGCGTACCGGATCACCGGTCGTCGTCGCGTGGCCCGCCTGGCCGAACTGGTCGGCGACCCCCCGCCCACCGTGCCGCCCACGCACTGGCCCACGCCACCGCCCGGCCCGCCACCCACCCCGGTCCCCGCCCCGGAGCGGTGATGACGAAGTTCGCCTCGGGCAGACCGGACCGGGTGTCGCACAAATCCTGATCAACCGGGTCGAACGAGGGTGGGGGTGTCCGATGGGGGACAGCCGGGAGGCTGGTTTGCGACAGAAGATGGGCAGGTCGTGGCTCAGCCGGGGGCCCGGTTTCGTCGCGCTCACCCACTGCGTGCCCTACTCACGGTGTACGGTGGCGCCGTTCGGGACGGGCGGGCCCCGGTGACGTCGGCCGCCACCACCGTGGCGGGACGGGTCACCGCCCGCGAAACCCGAAACGCGGACAACGCGTTACGTTGGACGTCCGGACCGCCGGTGGCCCGGAGGCGGTCCGCGCCTGATCATCATGATCAGTCGATGGGCCACGAGCAGGAGTGAGGTCGGGGAGTAACGTGCCGAGCAACGCCAGGACCACCCGTCTGGTCATCGTCGAGTCACCGGCGAAGGCCAAGACGATCTCGGGCTACCTCGGCCCGGGGTACGTCGTGGAGGCCAGCTTCGGTCACGTCCGCGACCTGCCGCGCAACGCCGCCGACGTGCCCGCCAAGTACAAGGGCGAGCCGTGGGCCCGGCTCGGGGTCGACGTCGACAACGGTTTCCACGCCCTCTACGTGGTCTCCCCGGACCGCCGGCAGCAGATCAGCAAGCTGACCAAGCTCGCCAAGGAGGTCGACGAGATCCTCCTGGCCACGGACGAGGACCGCGAGGGCGAGGCGATCGCCTGGCACCTGGTGGAGACCCTCAAGCCCAAGGTGCCGGTCAAGCGGATGGTCTTCCACGAGATCACCAAGCCGGCGATCCAGGCCGCCGTCGCCAACCCCCGGGAGATCGACCGGGACCTGGTCGACGCCCAGGAGGCCCGGCGCATCCTCGACCGCCTCTACGGCTACGAGGTCTCCCCGGTGCTGTGGAAGAAGGTCATGCCGAAGCTCTCGGCGGGCCGGGTGCAGTCCGTGGCGACCCGGATCGTGGTCGAGCGGGAGCGGCAGCGGATGGCGTTCCGCTCCGCCGAGTACTGGGACATCCTGGCCACCCTCGCGGTGGTCCAGCCCGGGGACGGGCCGCGTACCTTCAACGCGACCCTGGTCGCGCTGAACGGCGACCGGATCGCCGCCGGCAAGGACTTCGAGCCGACCACGGGCCGGGTCCGGCCGGGCGCCGGGGTGGTGCACCTGGACGCCGGGGGCGCCCGGGGGCTGGCCGCCCGGCTGGAGGGCCGGCCGTTCACCGTCACCCGGGTCGAGGAGAAGCCGTACCGCCGCCGGCCGTACGCGCCGTTCATCACCTCCACCTTGCAGCAGGAGGCGGCCCGTAAGCTGCGGTTCTCGTCGCAGCAGACGATGCGCACCGCGCAGCGGCTCTACGAGAACGGCTACATCACCTACATGCGGACCGACTCGGTGAACCTGTCGGAGACCGCCATCGCGGCGGCCCGCCGGCAGATTGTCGAGCTGTACGGCGAGCGCAGCGTGCCGCCGGAGCCGCGCCGCTACACCGGCAAGGTGAAGAACGCCCAGGAGGCGCACGAGGCGATCCGCCCCGCCGGGGACAACTTCCGCACCCCGGGCGAGGTCGCCAACGAACTCTCCACCGAGGAGTTCAAGCTCTACGAGCTGATCTGGCGGCGGACCATCGCCTCGCAGATGACCGACGCGGTCGGCTCCAGCGTCTCGGTGCGCATCCGCGCGGTCTCCTCCGCCCAGGAGGAGGCCGACTTCGGCGCCACCGGCAAGACCATCACCGACCCGGGCTTCCTGCGCGCCTACGTCGAGTCCAGCGACGACGAGAACGCCGAGGCGGAGGACGCCGAGCGCCGGCTGCCGAACCTGGTCAAGGACCAGCCGCTCACCGCCGACGAGCTGGCCGCGCAGGAGCACCACACCCAGCCGCCGTCGCGGTACACCGAGGCGTCGCTGGTCAAGGCCCTGGAGGAGCTGGGCATCGGGCGTCCGTCCACGTACGCCTCGATCATGCAGACCATCCAGGACCGGGGGTACGTGGTCAAGCGCGGCCAGGCGATGATCCCGTCGTTCCTCGCGTTCGCGGTGATCGGGCTGATGGAGCGGCACTACCCGCGCCTGATCGACTACGACTTCACCGCCAGCATGGAGAACGAGCTGGACGAGATCGCCGGGGGCGACCACGCCGCCGTCGACTTCCTGACCTCGTTCTACTTCGGCAGCACCAACGGGGCCGGGGACCAGACCATCGCCCGCTCGGGCGGGCTGAAGAAGCTGGTCACCGAGAACCTCAGCGAGATCGACGCGCGCAGCGTCAACTCGATCCCGCTGCACACCGACGAGGAGGGGCGCGAGGTCGTCGTCCGGGTCGGCCGGTACGGGCCGTACCTCCAGCGGGAGCTGCCCGGCGGGGAGCCGGCGGCCCCGGCGGAGGGCGAGGAGGGCGGCGCCCAGGGCGACCGGGCCCCGATCCCCGAGGGGCTGGCCCCGGACGAGTTGACCCCGGAGAAGGTGCACGAGCTGTTCCTCGGCGGTGGGGGCGAGCGCAAGCTCGGCGACGACCCGGCGACCGGGGAGCCGATCGTGCTCAAGTCCGGCCGGTACGGCCCGTACGTCTCCAGCGGCGAGCGGAAGTCGTCGCTGCTGCGCTCGCAGTCGCCGGACTCGCTCACCTTCGACCAGGCGTTGCAGTTGCTCAGCCTGCCCCGGCTGGTCGGGGTCGCGCCGGACGGCGCGGAGGTGTTCGCCAACAACGGTCGCTACGGCCCGTACGTCAAGCGTGGTGACGAGTTCCGCTCGCTGGACTCGGAAGACAAGATGTTCACCGTCACGCTGGACGAGGCGCTGGCGCTGCTGGCCGCCCCGAAGACCCGCCAGCGTCGGGCCGCCGCGCCCCCGCTGCGGGAGATGGGCGTCGACCCGGCCACCGAGAAGCCACTGGTCATCAAGGACGGCCGGTTCGGCCCGTACGTCACCGACGGGGAGACCAACGTCTCGCTGCGGCGCGGGCAGACCCCGGAGGCGCTGACCATCGAGGAGGCCGCCGAGATGCTCGCCGAGAAGCGGGCGAAGGGGCCGGCGCCGAAGAAGAAGGCCGTCAAGAAGGCCGCGGCCAAGAAGACCACCGTCGCCAAGAAGACCACGGCCGCCAAGTCCACCACCACGAAGACGACCACCGCGAAGGTGACCGGGGCGACCGCCGGCAAGGCCACCCCGACGAAGGCCGCCAAGAAGGCCACCCCCGCCAAGAAGGCCGCCCCCAGGAAGGCCACCACCCCCACCGACTGACCCTGTCCCAGCGGAAGACCTTGGAAGGAATCGGCCCCTCGAAGGGCCACATTCTTCCAAGGTCTTCTTGCTGGGCGGTGCGTTGTCCACAGGGGCAGCGGAGAACGGGCGCGGTTGGGCAGGGTGGGCCGGTGGCGACCGGTGCGGGTGCTGGCTGGACAGGTGCGGGGTGGGGGCGGGCCTTGCCCGGTGACACCGCCGACGAGTTGACCTGGCTGCTCTGTCAGCAGGAGGACGTGATCGCTCTCGACCAGGCCGGTCGGTACCTGTCCCGCAAGGCGATCCGGCACCGGGTGGCCACCCGCCGCTGGCGGCAGGTCCACCGAGCGGTCTTCGTCACGCACAGCGGCCCGGTCAGTGCGGCCCAACTCCGCTGGATCGCGGTGCTGGCGGCCGGGCCGGAGGCGGTGCTCGGCGGGCTGACCGCCGCCGAGGCGGGTGGCCTGCGCGGCTTCTCGACTAAGGTCGTTCACCTGCTGCTGCCCGCCGACCGTCGGCGCGGCCCGCTGCCGCCGGGTGTGCGGCTCCACCGCACGACCCGGCTGCCGGCCGAGGATGTGCTCGACATCGGTACGCCCCGTCGGACCAGGCCGGCCCGGTCGCTCATCGACGCGGCACAGTGGGCCGACAGCGACGCCCGGGCGCGGGCCGTGATCGCCGCCGGCTTCCAGCAACGCCTGGTGGGCGGGGACGATCTGCACCGGGTGCTCGACCGTCTGCCCCGGGCCAACCGTCGGAGGCCGATCCTGGAGATCGCCACCGACGCGGCCGGTGGCGCGCACTCCCTGGCCGAGTTGGACTTCCTCGGCCTGGTCCGGCGGGCCGGGCTGCCCGAGCCGACCCGGCAATGGGTACGCCGGGACTCGGCTGGCCGCCGCCGCTACCTTGACGCGTACTTCGAGCAGTGGCGGGTGCACGTGGAGATCGACGGTGGGCAGCACCTCGACCCGCAGACGGCATGGTCGGACATGCGTCGCCAGAACGACCTCTGGATCGACGGCGACCGGGTGCTCCGCTTCCCGGTCTGGGCGCTCCGAGCCCACCCCGACCAGGTCCTCACCCAACTCCGCGCCGCCCTCCGCCAAGCCGGCTGGTCCGCCTGACCCCCTCCCGTGTGAGGACCTTGGAAACGGCCCCCGCAAGGGCCGTTTTCCTCCAAGATCTTCCCGGCTCCGGCTCCGGCTCCGGCTCGCTCTCCGGTTGTCAGGGGCCGAGGATGTGCTCCAGGTGGGGGTTGGCGAGGACGCGGTGCGGGTCGAGGCGGTCGCGGAGGCGTTGGAAGTCGGCGAACCGGGGGTACGCCCCGGCGAGCGAGGCGGCGTCGCGCCAGTGCAGCTTGCCCCAGTGCGGCCGGCCACCGAGACCGGTCGCCACCTGCTCGAAGGCGCGGAAGTACGGCTCGTACGGCATGCCGACGTACTGGTGCACGGCGACGTACGCCGAGTCCCGGCCGTGGCTGTGCGACAGCCAGATGTCGTCGGCGGCGGTGAACCGTACCTCGGCGGGGAAGAGCACCCGGAAGGGCAGGCCGTCGACGATGCGCCGGAGCGCGTCGAGCGCCTCGGGGAGGGCGGCGCGCGGGAGCGCGTACTCCATTTCGGTGAAGCGGATCCGGCGCGGGCTGCAGAAGACCCGGTCGGACCGGCCGGTGTAGTGGCGTTCGCCCAGCGCGCGGGTGGTGACCGCGCTGAGCGTCGGGGCCAGCGCCGGCAGCGCCCGGCCGAGCCGGCAGGCCCCGCCGAAGACGGTGTTGGCGAGGAAGTCGTCGTCCAGCCAGCCGCGCCACCGGGGCAGCGGCCGGTCGTCGGCCGGTACCCGGTCGTTGGTCTTGACCTGCACCCGGTCGGTGTAGGGGAACCAGAAGAACTCGACGTGGTCGTGCGCCTCGACCAGCGCCGGCAGGTCGGCCAGGACGGTGGTGAGCCGGTCGGGGCGGTCGTGGGCGTGCAGCACGAAGGCGTCGACGCACTGGAGGGTCACGTCGACCAGGACGCCCAGCGCGCCGAGGGAGACCCGGGCGGCGGCGAAGGCGTCCGGGTGCTCGTCGGCGGAACAGCGCAGCACCTCGCCGGTGCCGGTGACCAGGGTCAGCGCCGTGACGGTGGTGGACAGGCAGCCGAGTGCCGCCCCGGTGCCGTGGGTGCCCGTGGAGATCGCCCCGGCGACGGTCTGCGCGTCGATGTCGCCCAGGTTCGGCATGGCCAGGCCGTGCCGGGCGAGCAGACCGTTCAACTCCCGTAGGGTGAGCCCGGCCGGTACGGTGACCTGCCGCCGTGCGGCGTCGATCTCAATCCCGGCACGGGGCGGGTCGGCGTCCGGGCCGCCGGTGCCGCCAGCGCCGGGGCGGGACGGTTCCAGGCGGTACCCGTCGGTGGTGGCGAGGGCGGTGAAGGAGTGGCCGCTGCCGACCGGGCGGATCCGGTGGCCCCGGGCGACGGCGGTCCGGACGGCCTCGGCGACCTCCTCGGCGGAGCCGGGGCGCAGCACGGCGGCGGCGGTGGCCCGCTGGTTGCCCGCCCAGTTCGACCAGTCGACACGCGGTGCGGCGGTACCGGCCATCGGAACTCCTCGAAGTGAATATGAACCGTCTTCATAACAGGAACGTTGTGCCTGGTAAATACCGCAATCGAGGTCGGCTCGTTAGAACCGGTAGTCACACAGTCGTGACGTGCAGATATGTTCATCCGTCGAAGGGGGGTGGCGCCGAGTGTCCACACCAGCCGCCACGACCGGGCCGCTGCGCCGGGTACCGGTGCAGGGTCGAAGCGTCGCTCGGGTCCAGCGGATGCTGGACGCCTGCGCCGAGCTGGTCGACGAGGTGGGGTACGAGGGCCTGACCACGACCCTGCTCGCCGAGCGTGCCGAGGTGGCGATCGGTTCCGTCTACCAGTTCTTCCCGGACAAGCGGGCGATCGTGCAGGCGCTGACCCTGCGGACCATCGAGTCCTACCTCCAGCGGCTCGACGAGCGCTTCGCCTCCGACGACCTCACCCACTGGTGGGACGGGGTCGACGCGGGGATCGACGAGTACATCACGATGCACCGGACGGTCCCGGGGTTCCGTACCCTCCACTTCGGCGACGTGGTGGACCTGCACCTGCTCGACGAGAAGCGGGACAACAACGGTGTGATCGCCGACCAGCTCGCCCGGGTGCTGATCGAGCGCTTCGGCATCGCCGACGAGCCCCGGCTGCGCTTCATCCTGGAGATCGCCGTCGAGGCCGCGGACGCCCTGATCAAGCTGGCCTTCCGCCGGTCGCCGGACGGGGACGAGCGGGTGCTGACCGAGGCCAAGGCGCTGATCCGGGAGTACCTGCACCGGCAGGTCGACGCCCCGGCCGAGCGCACCCCGCCCGGCTGACCACCCGCCGGCACCGGGTAGGCCGGTCCCGAGTGTTCCACCGCCGGTCAGAGGAACGCCCGCCCCTCGCCCCGGTAGGTGGGCACGGTGTCGACCACCTCGTCGCCCACGACCAGGTGCAGCTCGTTGACCCGTTCGCACAGCTCACCGGCCTTGGCGTGGCGGAACCAGACCCGGTCGCCCACCCGTAGCCCCACCGCCCCGGGGCCGGTGAGCGGGGTCTGCACCTCCCCGGCGCCCTCGGATCCGACCATCCGCAGCCCCGCCGGCAGCCACGGGGTGGGCAGCCGGCTGGTGGCGGGCGGGCCGGAGGCGACCCACCCACCGCCGTGCACGGTGACCATCCCGGGCGTCGGGCGACGGACCACCGCGCAGGCGAAGTAGGCCGCCGGGGTGGGACGCCAGCCCCGGTACCCGTCGAACAGCGCCGGCCCGTACAGGCCGGACCCCGCGGTGACCTCGGTGACCGCGGGATCGGCGCTGGTGGCCGCCACGCTGCCGGTGCCGCCGCCGTTGACGAACTCCAGGTCGGCGTGTTCGCGGACGGCGCGCACCGCCGCGCCCCGGCGGGCCAGCAGTTCCCGGTACGACCGGCGCTGCACGGCCCGGATCGCGGCGCCCAGCGCGGCCTGCCCGGGGGGCGCGTCGCCGAGGCCGGCGATCTGCGCCTCGTACGCCATCAGCCCGACCAGCGTGAACCCGGGCCGCCGGGTGACGGCGGCGGCGAACGCGCCGGCCGCCCGCGCGGAGTGCACGGGGGACCGGCGGACCCCGATGTGCACCCGTGCGCCGAGGGGCCGCCAGGAGGCGTCCAGGTCGAGGCAGACCCGTACCTCGGGGCGACCGGCCGGGGCGCGGACGGCGTCGACCAGGTCGAGCTGCCCGGGGTCGTCCACCATCAGGGTGACGGTCCGGGCGAGCGTGGCGTCGCCGGTCAGCTCGGCCAGCGCCGCCCGGTCGACGGTGGGGTACGCCACCAGCACGTCGTCGGTCACCCCGCTGCGGGCCAGCCAGATCGCCTCGGCCAGGGTGAACGCCATCACGCCCCGCCAGCCGGGCCGCCCCAGGGCCCGGCCAACCAGCGCCCGGCTGCGGATCGACTTGCTGGCCAGCCGGAGCGGCTTGCCCGCCGCCCGGTCGGTCAGGGCGACCGCGTTCGCGTCGAAGGCCGCGAGGTCGACCACCGCGTACGGCGGGTCGAGATGGGCCGTCGCCCGTTCGAGTCGCTCGCGAAGTTTGTCACGTTCAGTGGTCACTGGTGCACGCTAACTGTCGAGACGGTAATGCGAAATACCCTCACCTCTGCCGGGCTGCGGGTGGTGGCGGCGGCCACCTAGGCTGCGGCGAGCAGGCAATGTCGCGGCGGGGCGACTCCCCACCGGGACTAGAGTGTTCCACCGGGGCGCCCAGCGATGGGCCGGCACGCGGAGGTACGGCCATCGACAGCCAGCAGCACGGCGAGCCGTCCGGCGTGTCGCCGACCAGCGACGCCGGAGCCACCGACCAGCCCACCGGCGAGTCGACCCGGCAGCCCGGCGGTGCGCCGGCCGCCGGCAAGGCCGACCTCTCCGGGTACGCGGGCATCCGCTCGGTGCTGCGGATCCGGCCGTTCCGCCGGCTCTGGATCGTGCTCGGCGCGGCCTCCTTCGGTGACTGGCTGGGCCTGCTCGCCACCTCGGTCTTCGCCGCCGCCCAGGTGCAGGGCAGCACCGCCCAGGGTGCGGCGTTCGGCATCGTCATCGCCATCCGGCTGCTCCCCGCGCTGGTGCTCGGGCCGATCGCGGGCGTCTTCGCCGACCGGTTCGACCGGCGCTGGACGATGGTCATCTGCGACGTGCTGCGGTTCCTGCTGTTCGCCTCGATCCCGCTGGTCGCCCTGCTCGGCGCCAGCGGGCCGGTGGTGGTCGGCTGGGCCACCGTGGCGACCTTCCTGATCGAGACGGTCACCCTGCTCTGGATCCCGGCCAAGGAGGCCGCGGTCCCCAACCTGATCCCCCGGGCCCGGCTGGAGGCGGCGAACCAGCTCACCCTGATCACCACGTACGGTCTCACCCCGGTGCTCGCCGCGCTGGTGATCGCGGTGCTCGACGCCAGCGTCCGGGGGCTGAGCGGCGGCGACCTGCCCGACTGGGCCGAGCCGGCGCAGTTGGCGCTCTGGTTCAACGCCCTCTCCCGGCTGGCCACCGCGCTGGTGGTCGCCTTCGGCATCAAGGAGATCAGCCAGAGCCGCGCCAGCGAGCAGGAACGCACCGAGCAGACCATGGTGCGCCAGTTCCTCGACGGCTGGCGGTTCATCGGGCAGACGCCGCTGGTCCGGGGTCTGGTGCTGGGCATCTTCGGCGCCTTCGCCGGCGGCGGCATCGTGATCGGTACCGCCCGCTTCTTCGCCAACTCGCTGGGCGCCGGTGACGCCGCGTTCTTCCTGCTCTTCGGGGCGATCTTCATCGGGCTGGCGCTCGGCATCGGGCTCGGCCCGATGATCGTGCGGGACATGTCCCGCCGCCGGTGGTTCGGCA
The DNA here is from genome assembly GCF_050410825.1 of Micromonospora fluostatini. Taxonomy (NCBI): domain Bacteria; kingdom Bacillati; phylum Actinomycetota; class Actinomycetes; order Micromonosporales; family Micromonosporaceae; genus Micromonospora; species Micromonospora fluostatini. The sequence goes on along the minus strand of NZ_CP191251.1, from coordinate 5,341,721 downwards.
TGAGCATCGTGCTGGCCAGCGCGTCCGTGATGACCCTGGCGTTCGCCATCCACCTGTCGATGGCGATGGTCGGGGCGGTCCTGGTCGGCGCGGGCGCGGGGATGGCCTTCCTCGCCGGCACCACCCTGCTCGGCGGGGAGATCGCCGACGAGGTGCGCGGCCGGGTCTTCGCGGTGGTCCAGATCGGCACCCGGATGGTGCTGATCCTGGCGATCGGCCTGAGCAGCCTGCTCGCCGGGGTCGGCGGCTCGCGCGAGCTGAACATCGTCGACCTGGGCATCTCCGTCTCCTCGACCCGCCTGCTGCTGCTCGCCGCCGGTGCGGCCGGGATCTTCGCCGGGATCAGCGCGTTCGGCCAGATGGACGACAAGAAGGGGGTGCCGGTCCTCGCCGACCTGTGGGGCTCGATCCGGGGCCGCCCGCTGATGCCGGCCGAGCCGTTCGTCTCCGCCGGGCTCTTCGTGGTCTTCGAGGGCGGCGAGGGCGCCGGCAAGTCGACCCAGGTCAGCCAGCTGGCCGGGCGGCTCGACGGGCAGGGCCGGGAGGTGCTGGTGACCCGGGAGCCGGGCGCCACCGGGGTCGGCGAGCGGATCCGCGCCCTGCTGCTGGGCACCACCTCGGCCGACGCGCCGTCACCGCGCGCCGAGGCGCTGCTCTACGCCGCCGACCGGGCGCACCACGTGGCGACCGTGGTCCGGCCCGCCCTGGTCCGGGGCGCGGTGGTGATCAGCGACCGGTACGTCGACTCGTCCCTGGCGTACCAGGGGGCCGGGCGGACCCTGCCGGTGGACGAGGTCTCCTGGCTCTCCTCCTGGGCCACCGGCGGGCTCAAGCCCGACCTGGTGGTGCTCCTCGACGTCGATCCGCGGACCGGCCTGTCCCGGGTCGCCGCGCGCAGCGCGGACGCCGACCGGCTGGAGGCCGAGTCGGTCGCCTTCCACGAGCGGGTCCGGTACGCCTTCCTCGACCTGGCCGCCGCCGACCCGAAGCGGTACCTGGTGCTGGACGCGTCCCGCCCGGCCGAGGAGATCGCCGAGCTGGTCGCCCGCCGCGTCGACGAGCTGCTGGCCGAGCCGGAGGGCCTGGTCAGGCCCCGCCCGACCGAGCCGCCGGAGACCCCCGGGCGGCCGGAGTTATCCGACGAGGAGTTGGTGACCGTGAGGCACCGGACCTGATGCCCGACGTCTTCGCCGAGCTGGTCGGGCAGGACGAGGCGGTCGACACCCTGCGTCGGGCCGCCACGGCCGCCGCCGGTGTGCTCCAGGGCACCGCCGCCCCCGGGGCCGGGATGACCCACGCCTGGATCTTCACCGGGCCCCCGGGGTCGGGCCGGTCGGTCGCCGCCCGCGCCTTCGCCGCCGCCCTCCAGTGCGTGCACGGCACCGGGTGCGGCGAGTGCCCCGGCTGCCACACCACCCTGGCCGGCACCCACGCCGACGTCCGGCTGGTGGTGCCGGAGGGGCTCTCCATCGGGGTCACCGAGATGCGGGCCCTGGTGCTGCGCGCGGCCAGCACCCCGTCCGGCGGGCGGTGGCAGGTGGTCGTGGTGACCGACGCCGACCGGCTCACCGAGGCGGCCGGGAACGCCCTGCTCAAGGCGATCGAGGAGCCGCCGCCCCGGACGGTCTTCCTGCTCTGCGCCCCGTCCACCCACCCGGAGGACGTCTCGGTGACCATCCGGTCGCGGTGCCGGCTGGTGCCGCTGCGGCAGCCGCCGTCCGGCGCGGTGGCCGAGGTGCTGGTCGCCCGGGACGGCATCGACCCGGAGGCGGCCGGGTGGGCGGCTGCCGCCGCGCAGGGGGACGTCGAGCGGGCCCGGCTGCTGGCCCGGGACCCGCAGGCCCAGCAGCGGCGGGCGGCGGTGCTGGCGGTGCCCCGCCGGCTGACCGGGGTCGGCGCGGCCCTCGACGCGGCGTCGGCGCTGATCGAGGCCGCCGAGGCGGAGGCCGAGGCGGCGGTGGCCGAGGTCGACGCCGCCGAGAAGGCCGCGTTGCAGACCGCGCTCGGCGCGGGCGGCACCGGGCGGGGCGCGGCCGGGGCGGCCCGCGGCAGCGCCGGGCAGATCAAGGAGCTGGAGAAGCGGCAGAAGTCGCGGGCCACCCGGGCCCAGCGGGACGCCCTGGACCGGGCCCTGGTCGACCTGGCCGGGTTCTACCGGGACGCGCTGACCGCCGCGGTCGGCGCGCCCGTCGCGCCGGTGCACGCCGACACCGCCGAGCTGGCCGGGGCGGGGGCGCGCAAGTGGGCGGCCGAGGGCGCGTTGCGCCGGCTGGAGGCGGTCCTGACCTGCCGGACGGCGATCGCGGCGAACGTCAAGCCGCGGATCGCGGTGGAGGCGATGATGCTCGCCCTCTGGAAGGGCTGACGTCCCGCGCGGGCCGTCCCGGACGGCCGCCCACCGCCCCCGAAAGCTGACTGCTCGGTCAGGAAGGGATGACTCCTCGGGCCGGCGGCGGTGACCCCTCGGTCCGGGCCGGCCGCCCGGCTGTCCACAGGCATCGACAGGTGCAATTGGTGTGCGGTACGGTCCCCGGTGATGTCGCCGTGACGGCGGTGGCACGCTGCGTGAGGCAGTGCCGGGGAGGGGTCGCCGATGCCGCGGGGGGAGATCGACGAGGCCTGGATCGAGGAGGCGGTGCGGCGGTACCGCCGGATCGAGACCCTCCAGGCCGAGTTCGACCAGGCGGTGGCGACGGTCGAGGTCACCGTCCGGTCGCCGGACGGGCTGGTCGAGGTGGTGGTGGCCGCCGACGGCCGGATCACCGACGTGCGCTTCCTCGGCCCGCTGCACTCCCGGGACCCGCGTGCCGTCGCCGCCTCCGTGCGGTCCGCCATCACCGCCGCCGCCGACGCCGCCCAGTGGGCCCGGGAGAAGCTGCACAACGAGACCTTCGCCGCCTACCGGCCGCTCGCGGGGGCCTGAGATGGAGCCGCTGCGCGCCCTCGCGGCCCGCCTCGACGAGGCGAGCGTCACCCTGACCGACCTGGCCCGCCGGGTGACCGCCACCGACCCGGCCCACCCGGCCTTCGGTGCGGACGCCGCCGGTCGCCCCGGCGAGATCGGCCGGGCCCTGCACCGCCGGTGGACCGCCGCGACCGACGAGCGGGCCCGGGAGGCCGAGGCCGCCGCCGCCCGGCTGGCCGCCGCCGCCATCGCGGTGCGGGAGGCCGCCGAGCGGTACGCCGACACCGACGCCGCCGCCCGGGACCGGTTGACCGGCCCGGGCCACTCGCCCGGCGCGGAGGTCACCGGGTTCCGCCCGACCGGCCCGGCGCACCGCCCGGCCGGCGTGGACGTCCCGGGGCACCGGCTGGCCGGCGTCGACGCCGTCGGCCACCGGTGGCGCGGGGAGCGGTGATGGACGCCCTGGACCGCCTCGCCGAGCCGGGGCTGGACCTGCTGCGCCGGGTCGACACACTGCTCGCCGCCGGAGCGCCGGAGGGGCACCCCGTCTGGCCGCTGCTGCGCCGGCTCCAGGTGCTGCCGGGGGAGGCGGTCCGTGGCTTCCTCGACCTGCACCCGGCGCCGCTGACCACCGCCGGCCACGCGGTGCGCCGGCTCGTCCGGGGGTACGACCAGGCCAGCGCCACGCTCACCGACCCGGTCGCCTGGTCCGGTCCGGCCGCCTCGGCGTACGGGCAGTCCCGGTCCGCCCTGCTGCGGCATCTCGACGAGGGGCCGGACAGCCTGGTCGGCAGGCTGGAGTCCACCGCCGGGTACGCCGACGCGCTCGCCGACTGGGTGGACGGCAGCCGGGCCGCGCTGGCCCGGACCCTCGCCGAGGTGCTGGGCTCGACCGAGGCGGTGGCGGTGGTGGCGGCCACCTCGCCCCGGGCGGCCGAACGGGAGCCGGGGTCGGGTCGGGCCGGTGCCGCCGAGGCGGCCGAGATCGCCCGCCGGGTGCTCGCGGTGCTCTCGGTGGCCTACGACGGCGCGGAGACGCTGCTGCGGGAGTGGTCGCCGAGCCTCGGCCCCGCGCCCTGGCGTCCGCCGGTCGAGCGTCCGGTGCGCCCCGACACCCCGACCCGGCTGGGCTGGTGACCCGGCCCGTCCACGGTGGAGTGGCGCGGCGTCGCGCAGCCCGTCCGAGGTTCCCGGTGGACGGGGCGCGACGCCGCGGCCCTTTCCTGCATTCCCCGCAGGCCTGCCTCCACTCAACGCCGCCGACGGTCCGCTGTCTCCCCGCCGCACCATGATTCAGCCGTCCGGGCGAGCCGGGACCGGCCGTCGGGTCGAGCGGGCCGGTGCCGGACGGCGGCTCGACACTCGGGTCGGTCGATTCGATCACCGTGGATCGTCGCGGGGGGTGACCGTCCGGCCACACCTGTCCGGACGGGTCGGGTCGGCGCGTCGTAGGGTGGGGGCATGGGCATGCTCTGCGCGGTCAGCTTCAACCGGTACGGGCGGCTGTACTACCTCGACCCGGGGGAGCTGCGCCCGCAGGTCGGCGACAAGGTGCTGGTGCCGACCGACGACGGGCCCGAGGTGGCCGAGTGCGTCTGGGCCGCCCAGTGGGTCACCGACGACACCGACGGCTTCCCCCGGCTGGCCGGGCTGGCCCGCGAGGAGGACCTGCGCCGGGACGAGACGCTGCGGCGGCGCAAGGCCGAGGCGAAGGTCGCCGCGAAGCGGCTGATCCGGGAGCACGGCCTGCCGATGAAGGTGGTGGCGGTCGACCACGTCCTCTCCACCGGGGAGGGCGGCAGCGACCGGACCACGATCTACTTCACCGCGCCGCACCGGGTGGACTTCCGCTCCCTCGTCCGGGACCTGGGCGCCACCCTGCACTGCCGGGTGGAGCTGCGCCAGCTCTCCGCCCGGGACTCGGCCCGGGTGCAGGGCGGGATCGGATCCTGCGGCCGGGACCTGTGCTGCGCGACCTTCCTCAACGACTTCGAGCCGGTGACCATCCGGATGGCCAAGGACCAGGACCTCCCGCTGAACCCGCTGCGGATCTCCGGGGCGTGCGGCCGGCTGATGTGCTGCCTCAAGTACGAGCACCCGCTGTACGCGAAGTTCCAGGAGTCCGCCCCGGCGATCGGTGCCCGGGTCTCCACTCCGGAGGGCGAGGGCAAGGTGGTCGGCCACAGCGTCCCCCGCGACGCCGTCACCGTGCGTCTGGACGCCGACGGCTCGCGCTCCATGTGCTCCCGTGCCGACGTCTGCGGCTCCCGTCGCGCCTACGACAGCCGGGACCAGTCGGGCCCGCAGAGCGTGGCCCGCTGACCGGCGTACGGAACTACCTGTCCTGACCCCCGCCCGTCGGGTGGGCCGCTGCCGGGGTGGCCGTCGGGGCGACGACGACCGGCGGTTCGGCCAGCCGGGGCCGCAGCGGGCCGGCGGGGACCAGCCAGGACGACTCGGGGTCGGGGTCGGGGTTGACCCGCCAGCGCCGGGCCACCCGGTCGACGGCGATCGGGTACACGGTCAGCGTCCCGTCCGGGTCGATCCTGATCCGCAGGAACGCCTTGGCGTCCTCGATGCCCTGCCCGGCGAAGAGCTCGTTCAGGTTCACCCCGAACGTCCCGGCGAGCAGCAGGTACCCGGCCACGACCTGGGTGGCCACCAGCCCGGCGACCGGGCCGTACAGCACCGCCGCGGCGAGCGCGGGCAGCGGCCAGACCCAGTCGTGGACGGGCAGGCTCAGCCAGGCCCAGGTGCCGGCGGCGGCCAGCCCGATGTGCGCCAGGCCGTGGCCGGTGCCGAGGATCCAGTGCCGGGCCTGCCGGTTGCCGCTGGCGGTCGGCGGCTTGGCGAAGAGGGCCGCCCCGAGCAGGGTCACCACCAGCATGATCACCAGCGGGACGCTGAACAGCCGCTGGTCGGTGCTGTCCACGTCGTTGGCCGCGACCCCGGCCATGGCGAGCATCAGCAGCGTGTGCAGGATGCCGAGCAGGGTGGCGAAACCCGGGTTGCGGCGGGGCAGCCGGGCGAAGACGCCCCAGCCGTACCGCCGGGACCGGGCCGCCTCCGGGTACCGGCCGGCCAGCTCGTACTCACGGGTCTTGCTGGCCCGGCGGGAGAAGGTGTCCCGGGGCGGCACCTCGATCCGCTCGGGCAGCCGGTGGGTGGGGGAGAGGTACGCCCCACCGCCGCCGCAGGTGATCAACTGCCGGTCCGGGCCGGAGTACCGGGCATAGTGGTGCGAGTCGCCGGTGAGGATCAGGCGGACCCGGGCCCCGGTCGGCGCGATCACCGTGCGGATGAAGTAGTCGATCGAGTCGTACGCGGTCCGGTCCTGCACGGCCTTGACCCAGGTCGGCGCGGGCACGGCCAGGATCACCCGGGAGTGCGGGCCGAGCCGCCCGGCCACCTGGTGGAAGTAGGTGAGCTGCGGGTCGTCCAGGTAGGAGCCGGACTGGTCGTCCAGCCCCAGCAGCCACCAGTCGGCCGGTAGCTGGACGGCGAAGTACGACCGGGTCTGGCCGGTGCCCCAGCCGCCGAAGTGCCGGTCCCGGGTCCGCACGAACAGGCGCAGGAACGCGGTCAGCCCGTCGTACCAGTCGTGGTTGCCGGGGACCGCGAAGAGGGTGGGCCGCTCGGGCGGGGTGGCCGGCAGGGCGGCCTGGTACGGCCCCTTGCACCGGTCCTCGTACGCCTCGTAGCCGGCCGACGGGTAGACCTGGTCACCGCCCATCACCAGGGTCTGCGCCCGGGGCAGCCGGTGCCCGTCGACGGTCAGCTCCCGCTGGGCGAGCAGGTAGGCCACCGAGTACGTGGCGTTGAAGCCGTCGCCCAGGTCGGCGACGTAGTCGAGCCAGAGCCCGCCGTCCGGCCCCACCTGCCGGGACACCCCGTCGCCGAAGGCCCGTTGCAGTTCCCGCTTGTCCAGGTACGCCCCGAACAGCATGGCCAGCAGGGTCCGCAGCCCGGTGCTGATCAGCAGCAGCGGCGCGAGCCACGGCACCGGCTTGCGGGGCGTGAACCCCAGCTCACGCGGGTCGGTGGTACGCGGCCGGTGCGCCGGCCGGCCACCGGCCGCCTCGCTGGCGTGCGGGTCGTCCGGGTCGACGACGGGGGTGGAATCGTCGCTCACCCGGCGCAGCGTAGTGCCGCTTCCTGGGAACCGCTGTCCGCCGACCGACGCCCGGCGGGTCCGCTGTCCGGCCCGCCGTGGATACGGGGATCCCGCTCGGCCCGGGGGCGCTCCGTGCCGTACACTTGACGATCGTTGCCGCCTTAGCTCAGTCGGCTAGAGCGACGCACTCGTAATGCGTAGGTCGACGGTTCGATTCCGTCAGGCGGCTCGGTGAGGGAAGACCCTCTGACCTGGGTAAACACCCAAAGGTCAGAGGGTCTTTCCGTGTCTCGCAGAGATCAACAGTGTACGAACCGGTGCACTACCGGTCGGGAACCGGCGGGTGGACAACCGCCTGATCTGGGCCACCGGCCACCGCGTCGTAGAGCACGTCCAGGCGTACGGCGACCCGCACGCACCATGACCGCGCACACGCGCCCGGCCCTGAGCACTCCGGCAGATGCCCGCGCACCCACAGCATGCCGACCGGTGCCGGTGGGTCGGCCACCCCCTGCACCGCCACGGTCCGCACCTCCAGCGGCGTCGCTCCGGGCAGACCCAGGTGGCTCGCCCACTCGCCGGCGGCGAGCGACAGCCGGGTGCCGGCCGGCACCCTCAGCACGCTCATCGGGCAGCGCCCACGCCGGCGGCATCCGCGAGCGCCAGCAGGAGCGGATCCGGCCGGTCGGTGCGGGCCAGCATCCTGGCCAGGGTCGTGCGACCAGTCGGCCGGACCCGAACCTCTGCGGGCGCGAGCCGGTCCGCGTCCAGCAGTGCCCGGCCGGCGGCGACCAGGTCACCGGCCAGCACGTAAGCCGGTGCGACGTCGACGAGGTGCGCGGCCCGGTGTTCGAGGGGCAGCAGCGGCCATCCGGGGCCGGCCGTGAGGTCTTCGTGCAGGTCGACAGCGCTCCGACCCTCGCCCAGCGCTGCCGCTGCGGCGATTCGGGCGGCCGCGACGGCCGCGCGCTCTGCCCCGGACGGCTCGGTCATCCCGTGTGCGTCGTCCAGGAGTTCGGTCACCGTCGGCCGGTCGCGGTGTTCGGCGGCGGCGAGCGCGGCCTGGAGCAGCAGCATCACGCACGCGGCCCGTTCGGCGGGCGTGCCGGCTTCGTCAGTGAGTGGTGCGATCTGGTGTGCGCTGACGATCGCTGTCTCGAAGGCCTGGCGGTGGCGGCCGGCGGCGCGCAGGGCCTGGCCGAGTGGCGCGGCGGCGACGGCCGCCAGTAGCGGATCATCCGTGCTGGCGGCGACGGCCAGGCCCCGGTCGGCGGCCAGCCATGCCAGGTCGACCACGCCGAGTTTCACCAGGGCCAGGGTGGTGAGCCGGTACGCCTGGACCTGTTGGTCGACCGCCATCCGGTGGCTGTCGTGGAGCAGGCCGGGCAGGAGTTCGAGCAGCACCTCGTACCGGCCGTGTCCGTACACCGCGTCGGCGTGTGCGATGCGTGTCCGGTACCGGTCGGGTTCGGGTGCCGGTGCGGTCGGGCGGGCCGTCAGGGCGGGGTGCCGGGTCAGCGCCGCCCGGACGGCCTGGACGCCGTCCGCCGCCTCGGCAGGAGACTGCGTTGGCTCGGGGCGGTGGTCACCGGCGAGCAGGATCTCGGGGTCGAGGGCGAGTATCTGGGCGACGTCGTGGATCACCGACACCCGGTCGAGGGACCGCACGCCGCGTTCGACCTTGTCCACCCAGCTCTTGGACTTGCCGAGCCGGTCGGCGAACTGCTGCTGTGACATGTTCCGCCGGCTCCGCCAGTACGCCACCCGCCGGCCTATCGGGACCTCGCTCACCGTGCTGCCACCTGGTCCCGGAACCAGGCAAGCTCCGTACAGTCGGCGACGGTGTCCCCGGTGCACCGCCAGCAGGGCCGTCCCGCCTCGTGTGTGGACAGCACGCGGCGGGCGACGATGGCCACGGAGAACGGGTCGACCTCTTCGTCGATGCTCATCAAAGAGACCTCCGGCCGATCCGGCGTCCGGCGGGTGCGGACTCGGCCGGGGGCCGGTCGTCGGCTTGAGAGCGTTCGGTCTCGGCCTGACCGTCCGGCCCGGGAGCCGGCGGTTCAGCTTTCTCGCGGGTACGTCTGATCATCGCCATCCCCTGTGACTGATAGCCGGGGGCGGCTCCGAGACGGCCCGCACCCCAGGGATCGGGGGTGGCGGCGGGTCGCACACATCGCTGGGACACAGAGACCCGCCGCCACCGGGCCCCGGCTGACAGGTGGTACAGCCGGTGAACAGCCCATGCACAGGCTGTCAACACCGCTGGCCCGCGACCAGGGTGCGTATCAACCAGAACCAGCCCGCCCCGCCCTAACTGGTACGCGACGTACTAGTCACCCGGTCAGCCTGTGTACCCCACCAACGACGCCAGGTCGGCCAGCTCCGTCGACATCGCCCGCCGCCGGCCATTCGAGATCGACTGCACGATGTCCCGCGCGTACCGCTGGTGCCGTAGCCAGGCAGGAGCGAGCGCCCGCAGCTCCGACAGCACGGCGGTCGCCTCGCCGTACTGCCGCCGCTGGGCGTGGGACCACGCGACGTCCAGGCGGTGACGCTGCCAGCTCGACCCGACCGGCGTCGGTCCGTGCGGCACCAGAGCGGCCAGCTCCAGCGCCCGGACCGGATCGCCGGCGACGACCGCGTTCTCCGCCCGCTGCATCTGGACCTTGCCGGCAGTGAACCCGGAGACCATCATCAGGTGTTCGCTGGCCGGGGTGCGGTCACCAAGCCGGGCCGCGGCTGCGGCTGCGGCGTCGACCAGCTCGGTGGCGGTGCCCGGTTCGTTGTCGCGGGCGTACGCGGCGGCGGCGGACATCACCAGCCAGCCCCATGCGGCCAGCTCGGCCGGCGTGGCCCGGCTGAACTTTGGTTCGATCTGGTCGGCGGTCAGGACGGCCAGCTCGGCGGCCTCGCCCAGCCGACCCTGTCTCATCAGCAACCAGCACTGCCCCTGCATCACGGTGGCCGCCACGACCTTGTCGCCAGCCCGTTCGGCGGCGTCCAGGGCACCCGAGAGGGCGGTCTGCGCCAGGTCCCCGGCCCGCAACTGGATGAGCAGGTTCCCCGCGAGGTGCTGGGTGCGGGCGAGGAGCACGTACGCGGCGGGCCTGTCGGTGTCATCAGCCAGGCCGGCGCGGGCGCGGGCGTCGAGCAGCAGTCCCGGTAGGGCGCTGAGCGCGGTGGCGTAGTCGTCGGCCTGGTACGCCCGGTCGGCGTGGTGCAGCCGCGCCCGCAGCACATCCACCGTGGGCGGCTCGTCGACGGGCGCGGCCAGCGCAGCGCCGCCGAGCCCTCGGACCGGGGCGACTGCGCGGCGGATCTCAGCGAGGGACAGCGGACGGTGATCCGGCTCGGCACGTGCGGCGGCCTCGGCCTGGTCGCCCACCAGCGTGCTGGTGGGTACGGCGAGGGCGCGGGCGAGTGCGTGCAGGGTGTCCAGGCGCGATGACTGGCGGACACCCTGCTCCAGCTTGCGGATGGTCTCAACGCCAATTCCGGAGCGCTCGGCGAGCTGCTCCTGAGTGAGGCTGGCTTGGCGGCGGAGCCGGGCGAGGTGCTCGCCGGTGGTCGGTCGAGTCATGGTCATCTCCCAGGTAACGGTCTGGGCGGCGGCCCGCCGACCGCTACAACCGGCGGGACCGCCACACCGAACGGTACGCCCACATCACCGAACGTGGCGACCCGCGCCGGTCGTCTCCGCAACGCCCTGCCTAGCAGACGCACCACGGCGACGTCTTCGCCGCGCATCAGGGGGACCGGGTCAGCAGGTAGCAGGTGGGATGCTCTGCGGGTGCGTTTCCCTCTTTCGACGCCACCTGCCATTCCCGCCGGCACCCTCGCCGCAGGTCCGCAACCGGTGCTTCCTGCCCAGGGCGGCCTGCTGTTGCGACCGTGGGAGCCTTCCGATGCATCGGTCTTCTTCGCCGCGTACCGGGACCCCGAGATCCAGCACTGGCACACTCGCCAACCCGCATCCGAGGATCAGGTGCGTGAGTGGTTCGAACGGTATCGCCGGGCCTGGGAGCAGGAGACGGGCGCGAGTTGGGCGGTGACGCGCGGCGGCGGTGAGGTGCTGGGGCGCATCGCCATGGGCGGCATGAACCTCGATGACGGTGTCACAGGGTGCATGTACTGGGTGCTGCCGGCCGCTCGCGGAGCCGGCGTGGCCTCCCGGGCGCTGACGGCCCTGAGCGCCTGGGCACTCGGCGAGGCCGGTTTCCATCGTTTTTACCTGGAGCACTCGACCCGCAACCAGGTGTCCTGCCGGGTCGCCGCCAAAGCCGGGTTCCTCTTGGAGGGCACCAAGCGTAGCGACGCCATCCACTCCGACGGCCGGCACGACATGCACCTGCACGCCCGCATCCGTGGCGACGGGTGATTCGCCTGATCCGGCTTCTCTCCACGGTCGATTCCGTCCGGCGGCCCGGTGCGGGAAGGCCCCCTGGCCTCCGGCGAACGACCGGTGGTCAGAGGGCATTCCGGGTCCCGCAACGATCAACAGTGCCCCGAACCGTGCGCTACTGCTCCCTCGCCGATCTGGCTCGGCGAGATCTTGGAGCCGCGTGGCCCCTCTGGGGGCCGAAATCTTCCAACATCTGTTTCGCGGGTTCCGACGGCAGCAGGTGAGGGGTGTATTGCAGCAGTATGGGGTGTTTTCTTGTCGAGGGTGAACGGCTCGACAGGCAGGTCAGCAGGTCGCGGGTGGGATGCTCTGCTCGTACTGGAAGATGTTGTGCGGGTCGTACTTCGCCTTGATCCGGCGGAGCCGGTCGACGTTGCGGCCCCAGTAGGCGGTCTCCCAGTCCTGCATCCCGATGTTCGGCACGTTGACGTACGCGCCGTGCACGTACGGGCGCAGGGCCTGGCTGAACTCGGCGATCCACGCCTGGGCGACCGGGGTGAGGGCGTCCCCGCTGTTCGGCACGCCCCGGGTACCCCAGCCGGCGCCCGGCTCGGAGTAGAAGAGCGCGTCGCGGTGGGGGAAGGCCGAGCCACCGCGCGGGGCGCGTGCCTGCGCCCCGGTGCCGAACGCCTGGGTGAAGAAGTTGCTGTCCTCCGTGGGGGCGTCCGCCATGAACGCGCTGATCACCTCGATCGCCTCCCTCGGGAACGGCTTGTTGGTGAACTGCGAGAAGAACTTCCAGTTCGCGGGCTCGTCCGAGGTCGGGATCTGGAATCCGGCGTAGATCTCGCCCCACCCGCCGGTCTGCACCGTGACCTGTGGGCTGCCGACCGACAGCACCGGCTTCAGCAACTCCTTCACCTCGACCGCCGACCCCTCGGCGAGAACCGCGAACAGCAGGATCTGGGATTTGTGGATCTCCACCTGGGTGCCGAGGCGGTGGTCGGCGAAGGGTGCCGTGCGCTGCCAGGTGTCGAAGACCCCCCGCAGGTCGCCGAGGCCCGTCCAGGTGGCCTGGAGGTAGGCGACGCTCTGCAGTGGTGTCACCCGGTAGGTGAGGGAGGTGACGATCCCGAAGTTGCCGTTGCCCGCGCCGCGCAGCGCCCAGAGCAGGTCCTCGTGGTCGTCCAGGTCCACCTCGATCGCCTTCGCGCCGTGTGTGCCGGACGCGACGACGATCTCCGCCCCGATCAGGCTGTCGCAGGCCATGCCGAGGTACCGGGTGAGGAAGCCGAAGCCGCCGCCGAGGGTCGCGCCGGAGAGGCCCACGCTGCCCTCGGTACCCGTCGTCACCGCGAGGTTCTGCTGCCCGAGCGCGGTCACCGCCTCCAGCTGGTTGAGCCCGGCGCCGACCTTCGCGGTACGGGCGGCGGCGTCGATCTCGGTCGACTTCAGTTCGCTGACGTCGATCACGATGCCGTTGTCGACGTTCGACCAGCCTTCCAGGCTGTGCCGGCCGCTGCGCACCCGCAGCGCGACGTCGTTCTGCCGCGACCAGGCGAGGGCGTTGACGACGTCCCGGGTCTCCTGGGCGAAGACGATGACCAGCGGATAGTGCTCGAACAACTCGTCCCAGCCGAGGCTGGCGCTCGGGTAGTCGGGGTCGCCGGGGCGGACGACACGGCCGGTGAGTTCGGCCGGCGGGCCGTCCCAGCCGGGGGTCGGGCGGTCCCGGCCGGGGGGTGACACCGGGCCGCTGTCGGCGGCGGCACCCGGGACGCCCCCGGAGACGATGGCCGGCACGAGCGCCCCGGCACCGACGGCGGCCGTCGTGGTGAGCAGTTTTCGACGGGAAAGGTCGTGCATGGTCGTAGCCTCTCGATCGGGTCACGCCAGCCTTCGGCCAAGGGATAAAACGCCCTTTCCTGGCGTAAGCTCACGGTAGGGCCGGAAGGTTCTTCGGATATCGGAAAACCCGTCCCACGACCCCGGTCGGGTGATGCCGAGCGGGTGGCCCCCGGCGGGCGGCGGCGCAGGCGTCACGGGGCCGGTCCACGCGCGTTGATCTCGGTGGCGGTGTCCGCGCCCGGTCCGGCTCGGCGCACCGTCGTCCAGTCCAGGTCGCCGGCCGGCCCGACGTTTACCCCCGACGATCGGGGGTACGGGCGGCAAGGCGACGCCCGAGGCGGTTGGAGGCCCCGATGGAGAGCCGACTGAAGGTGCTGGGCCACCCCGTCCACCCGATGCTGGTGATGTTCCCGGTCGCCCTGCTCGTCACCACCGTGCTCTTCGACGTCATCGACACGGTGGGCGGGCCGGACTTCCTCGGTGAGGTCGCGTACTGGAACCTCACCGTCGGCCTGGTCGGTGGGCTGCTCGCCGCCAGCGCCGGGCTGTTCGACCTGCTGGCGATCCCCTCCGGTACCCGGGCCAAGCGGGTGGCGCTGACCCACGCCGCCGCGAACGTCGCGGTGATCCTGCTCTTCGCCGCCGTCTGGGCGGTACGGCTCAACGCCGACTCCCGGGCCGCCGGTGGCGCGTTGATCGCCATCGAGGTGGTCGGCCTGGGCATCCTCGGCGTCAGCGCCTGGCTCGGCGGCGAACTGGTCGACCGGCTCGGCGTCGGGGTGGACCGGGACGCGCACCTGGACGCGCCCAGCTCGCTGCGGGCGGGCGGCGTGGCCGGCACCCGGATCGGCGAGTCCCGGTGAGCGCAGCGGGCTGGCGTCGCCAGCAGGGCTGGGACCCGGTGGGCGAACTCCAGTCGCTGCGCTCCGAGCTGAGTCGCCTGGTCGGCGGGCGGTCCGGCCCGCCGGAGGTCGAGCTGATCGAGGTCCCCGAGGGCTGGGAGGTGATCGTCCGGCTGCCCGGGGTGGCGCCCGAGGAGGTCGCCGTCGAGCTGGACGACCGCGAACTGTGCGTCCGGGCCCGGTCCGAGGCCGAGGTCAACGCCGACCAGGGCATCCCGGGCGGCTTCGAGACGCGCGGCTTCGAGTACCGGGTCGACCTGCCGGCCCGGATCGACCCGGACGGCATCGACGCGGTGATGGACCACGGCCTGCTGCGGGTCCGGCTGCCCCGGGCCGCCCGCCCGACGCCCCGCACCATCATCGTCGGCGGCTCCCCGCGCGCCCGTGCCGACCAGCCCCCGGCCGGTCGTGCCGCGCCGGTCGTGCCCGCCGACCCGGCCGCCGACCGCGAACTGCACCAACCGGGTACGCTCGCCGCCGGCCCGGACCGGCGGTGACCGGACGGCATGGCCAGCCCGTCCCTGCTCGGTCCGGCCGGCGACGTCGTGCCGGACGTGGAGCGGATCGCCGTCCTGCGGGCCAACGCGCTCGGTGACTTCATTTTCGTCCTGCCCGCGCTCGACGCGCTGCGGGCCGCGTACCCGGCGGCGGAGATCGTGCTGCTCGGCGCGCCGTGGCACGCGGAGCTCTGTCGCGACCGGCCCGGCCCGGTCGACCGGGTGCTGGTGGTGCCGCCGGCTCCCGGCATCCGGGTGCCGGACCCCGGCGAACCCGAGGGCGGGATGACCGACTTCCTGGCGGCGGCCCGCGCGGAACGCTTCGACCTGGCGTTGCAGTTGCACGGGGGCGGGGCCAACTCCAACCCGGTGGTGACCGGGCTGGGTGCCCGGGTGACCGCCGGGCTGCGCGCCGAGGACGCGCCGCCGCTGGACCGCTGGGTACGGTACGTCTACTACCAGCACGAGGTGCTCCGCTACCTGGAGGTGGCGGCGCTGGTCGGGGCCCCGGCGACCACGGTCGTACCGACCCTGGCGGTGACCGACGCCGACCGGGCCGAGGCGCACGCCGCGCTCGGTGCGGCGGGCCGCCCCCGGGTGGCGCTGCACCCCGGGGCCTCCGACACCCGCCGCCGCTGGCCCGCCGACCGGTTCGCCGAGGTCGCCCGGGAGTTGGCCACCGAGGGGTACGAGGTGCTGGTCACCGGTACGCCGGCCGAGCGGGACACGGTGGAGCGGCTGGTAACCGCCGCGCGGGCCCCCGTCCGGCCGCTGGTCGGCACCCTGGGCCTGGGCGCGCTGGCCGCCTGTTACGCCGACTGCGCCCTGGTGGTCTCCAACGACACCGGCCCGCTGCACCTGGCGGCGGCGGTGGGCACCCCGACGGTCGGCGTCTACTGGGTGGGCAACCTGATCAACGGCGGTCAGCTCCAGCGCGGCCGGCACCGGCCCATCGTCTCCTGGACCGTGCACTGCCCGGTCTGCGGCGTCGACTGCACCCGGGGCGTCTACCCGCACCGGGAGGGCAGCGGGGACTGCCCGCACCGGGACTCGTTCGTCACCGACGTACCGGTCGCCGAGGTGCTGGAAGCCGCCCGGGAACTCCTCCCGTAACCCCGCCGCCCGCCCGCCGCGCCGCCCGCCCGCCGCGCCGCCCGCTGGGCGGGGTGGTGAGAAGGGTTCCCTTCTCTACCGTATGGGTTAACAGGGGGCCCTTCCTTACAGGACGGCCTGCCAGGCTTCGACGTCGCGGTCGGTGACGGTGGTGGGCGACTCCAGGTGGTACGCGCCGCTGGGCAGGACGCCCGCGCCACCGTGCCGCGCCAACATCGTGAGCTGCGCGGCGACGTCCTCGCCCTGGTGGTTCGCCGGCACCCGTCGCCAGAACTCGAAGCCGCCGGAGTCGACCAGCTTCGCCCGGTCGTACAGCACGCAGCCGCCGATCCAGGAGACCTTGTACGCCCGCCAGGTGCCCGCCGGCAGGTCGAGCCCGGCGGTGACGTGCAGCAGGTTCGCCGCCGAGTGGATCTGGGCCCGGTCCCAGGCGGGGGTGCCGGGGCGGACCCGCTCCGGGACCGGCCGCCCGGTCCACTCCTCGTAGTGGCGGTGCGCCTGCGGGCGGACGTCGTCGAGGTAGGAGAGCCCGTGCACGGCGTTGCCGACGAAGCCGCAGCCCAGCTCGTCGAGCGCGGTGACCAGCCGGCGCAGGGCGCCCGGTTCCAGCCAGACGTCGTCGTCGAGGCAGAGCACGTACCGGGCCGCCGACGCGGCCAGCAGGTACGCCCGGTGCTCGGCCAGTCCCCGGCGGGGCAGCCGCCGGGTGAGCAGCACCGGGTGGCCCCGGTGCCGCAGCGCCCGGACCATGGTGGCCGCCGCCGGGTGGGCGTACGCCGGTTCGTCGTCGGACTGGTCGCTGACCACCACCCCGAACCCGGGTACGTCCTCCTGGCCGGCCAGCCCGGCCAGGGTGACCGCCAGTTCGGCGGGGCGGTTGCGGGTGGGGACGAGCACGTCGAGCCGTCGCTCCCGGCGGAACCCGTCGACGGTGCCCAGGTCGAGGGGCCGGGTCACGACGGGGTGCTCGGTACGGTCCCCGCCGCCGGCGTACCCTCGCCCGTCGGCGGGCCGGCGGCACTGCGGTGGTGCGCCCGGATCCGCTCGATGATCGCCGACGTGGACCGGTCCGGCACGTACCCGAGGGTGCGGACCTGACCGCCGAGCCGGCGGACCAGCGGGGCCTCGGGGACCAGCTCGGGCGGGTAGTCGCCGCCCTTGACGTACACGTCGGGGCGGATCAGGCCGATCAGCCCGGCCGGTGAGTCCTCCTCGAAGACCACCACGTGGTCCACGCAGGACAGCGCGGCGAGCAGGGTGACCCGGTCCTCGACCGGGTTCACCGGCCGGTCCGCGCCCTTGAGCCGCCGGACGCTGTCGTCCGAGTTGACCGCCACCACCAGCAGGTCACCGAGGGCCCGCGCCTGTTCCAGGTAGCGGACGTGCCCGGGGTGCAGCACGTCGAAGCAGCCGTTGGTGAAGACCACCGAGCGCCCCGCCTCCCGGTGCCCGGCGACGATCTCCGCCAACTCGCGCGGCTCGACCAGCCCCGGCCGGACGTCGGTCGCCGGTTGGTCGCCGAGCGCGCCGAGCAGGTCCTCCCGGCGGCAGACGCAGGTGCCGGTCTCGGAGACGGTGATCGTGGCGGCGAGCTGGGCCAGTTGCGCGGCGATCGGCAGCGGCGCCTCGGCGGCCAGGGCCAGGGTCATCGCGGCCAGGTACACGTCCCCGGCCCCCACCGCGTGGCTGGCCGGCACGGGCGTGCTGTGGCTGCGCCGGGACGTCCCCTCCGGCCCGCCGACGATCGCGCCCTCGGTGTCCAGGGTCACCGCCACCACGTCGGCCCCGGTGTGCGCGCGCAGTTCGGCCAGCCGCGACTCGGCCAGCACGGCCCGGTCGACCCCCTCGCCGGCCCCGGTGCTCACCGTCACCCCGGTACCGGTCACGCTCAGCCCGTCACCGGTCATCGCCACCCGGTCCTCACCCGGCACCGGCTCCCCCCGGGGTGCGCCGGCGACCCGGGCACCCGGCTCCGGCACCGTCGCGGCGGCTGCGGCCCGACGGCCGGCGGCCCCGGTGGCAACCGTGTCCGGGATGCCGGTGTCACCGGCGAGGGTGCTGTCCCGGGGACCGGCGTCGCCGGTGGGTGCCCCGGCAGCGGCGCTGTCCCGGGTGCCGGCACCGCCGGGGGCGGCCCCGACGGTCAGCTCCGACGGGCCGTCGGCCGGGTCGTGGTCGGGGTGGTCCAGGTGCAGGTCGTTGGGGATTCCGGCCCCGTGGGCGCCGGTGCCCGCTGCGTCGCCGCCGGGTCCGCCCGGTCCACCGGGGCCACGTCCACCGGGGCCACGTCCGCCGGTGGTGCCGGCGCGGGCCAGCAGCCGGGTCGCCTCGGCGAAGCTCGGGGTCACCACCGTGGGGGCGAGCCCGTGCCAGTCGGCCAGGTCGTGGGCGTCCAGCGCGACGGTCGCGTACCGGTCCCGGGCGGCGATCAGCCAGGCCCGTACCGGGGCGGGCAGGGCGCCCAGCCCGTAGTCGCAGACGACCAGGGTGGGCTGCACCCCACCCGAGGCGGCCCGCAACTCCTCGGTGGCGCAGTCCAGCGCGGTGAGCAGCCGGGCCACCCCGTCGGCGGTGAGCGCGTCCTCGGGGTCGCCGGAGTCCTCCCGGAGCAGGATCTGGTTGCCGGCGAGCATCCGCCGCTTCACCGGCGTCGGCCGGCCCGGCTCGTTGACGGTACGGTCCCACACGCCCGCCCGGTCCAGGCAGTCGTGCACTTCGTCCCCGGCGGCGTCCGCCCCGACCGGGGCGACGAGCACCGCCCGCCCGCCGAGGGCGGCGACGTTCACGGCGGTGTTCGCCGCGCCGCCGGCCGCCGAGATCCGCCGCCGCAGGGTGAGCACCGGGGCGGGTGCCTCGCGGCAGAGGCGCTCCGAGTCGGCGAACCGCCAGTCGTCGAGCATGGCGTCCCCGATGACGAGTACCGGCCGTCCCAGCCAGCTCTGCACGACGGTGGCGAGCCGGTGCTGTTCCGCTGCTGCGTGCGCCATGCCGCCCGGGTCCCCCGCCCCACCCCACTCAAACCTGAAAGGAAGGGCACCCTGTTAACGCTTCTGGTAGAGGAAGGGCCCCTTCCTCACCGGTTTCTCACCGGGCGGTGCGCGGTGGGTGCCTCGTGGCGGGGACCACCGTGGGCGCCGGGTTTCCGCCATCCGACGGAGGGAACGGTTCTCCCGAGAGCGGAGGGAACGGTTTCCCGACGAGACGAGAGGAGACCCGAGATGGCAGCGACGACACTCCAGGGCAAGCGGATCGCGTTCCTGGCCGCCGACGGCGTCGAGGAGGTCGAGTACGTCCGGCCCCGGGAGGCGGTCGAGGAGGCGGGCGCCACGGTCGAACTGGTCTCCCTGAAGCCCGGTTCGATCCAGGCCTTCAACCACCTGGACCAGTCCAGCACGTACGACGTGGACGTGACCGCCGCGGACGCGGACCCGGCCCGGTTCGACGGGCTGGTGTTGCCCGGCGGGGTGGCGAACCCGGACTTCCTGCGTACCGACCCGGACGCGGTCGGCTTCGTCAAGGCGTTCTTCGACGCCGGCAAGCCGGTCGGGGTGATCTGCCACGGCCCGTGGACCATGATCGAGGCCGGCGTGGTGTCCGGCCGGCGGATGACCTCCTGGCCGAGCCTGCGCACCGACCTCACCAACGCCGGGGCGAACTGGGTGGACGAGGCGGTCGTGACGGACAACGGCCTGGTCAGCAGCCGGAAGCCGGACGACCTGCCGGCGTTCTGCGCCAAGATCGTCGAGGAGTTCGCCGAGGGCCGGCACTGAGCCGAACGGCCGGCGCTGAGCGGGCTGACATGTCGTCGGGGCGGGGACCAGCCGGTCCCCGCCCCGACGTCTGCCACCGGCACGAGCGCCACGGGCGCGAGGACCAGCGGTACGCATACTCCTGGTGAGCCGGGAAACCGGGCGGGGTGACGACCCAGGCTCATCCGGTGTTGAACGACCGGCAGATCCGCCTGCTCATGGCGGGGTTGATGACCGGGATGCTGCTGGCCGCGCTGGACCAGACGATCGTCGGGACGGCGCTGCCCACCATCGTCGGCGAACTGGGCGGGATCGACCACTACTCGTGGGTGGTGACCGCCTACCTGCTCGCCTCCACCGCCTCCACCCCGTTGTACGGCAAGATGGCCGACCTGTACGGCCGCCGGCCGGTCTTCCTCTTCTCCATCGGCACGTTCCTGCTCGGCTCGCTGCTGGCCGGACTGTCACAGGACATGACCCAGTTGATCGTCACCCGGGGCGTGCAGGGCGTGGGCGCGGGCGGGTTGATGACGCTCGCCTTCACCATCATCTCGGACGTGGTGTCGCCCCGGGAGCGGGGCCGTTACCAGGGTCTGTTCGGGGCGGTCTTCGGCGTGTCGTCGGTGGCCGGCCCACTGGTCGGGGGGTACTTCGCCGAGACCAACTGGCGGTGGATCTTCTATCTGAACGTGCCCCTGGCGATCCTGGCGATCGCGGTCTGCGCCCGGGTGCTCCGGCTGGTCCCGTTCACCCGGCGGGAGCACCGCGTCGACTGGGTGGGCGCGGCGTTGCTGGTGGCCGGGGTGAGCTGCCTGCTGCTCGCGTTGAGCTGGGGCGGGACCTCGTACCCCTGGGGGAGCGCGGTGATCGTCGGGCTCTTCGTGGCCGGCGCGGTGCTGGCGGTGCTCTTCGTCCTCCAGGAGGCGCGGAC
Source organism: Micromonospora fluostatini (assembly GCF_050410825.1). Taxonomy (NCBI): domain Bacteria; kingdom Bacillati; phylum Actinomycetota; class Actinomycetes; order Micromonosporales; family Micromonosporaceae; genus Micromonospora; species Micromonospora fluostatini. Next base: position 5,321,317 of record NZ_CP191251.1, on the reverse strand, counting down.
CGCCGAGCCGATCCTGCCGCTGCGGCTGTTCCGGGGGCGGACCTTCTGCCTGGCGAACGCGGCCGGGTTCGTCCTCGGGCTGGTGATGTTCGGGTCGATCATCTTCATCCCGTTGTACCTCCAGATCGTCAAGGGCGCCTCGCCGACCCGCAGCGGTCTGCTGATGCTGCCGATGATGGCCGGCATCATCGTGACCTCGGTCCTCACCGGGCGGGCGATGAGCCGGCTCGGCCGGTACAAGTGGTTCCCGGTGGCCGGCGCGGTGGTGCTGCTGGTCGGGATGCTGCTCTTCACCCGGCTGCGGGTGGAGAGTTCGCTCTGGGTGGCCTTCGGGTTCATGGTGGTGATCGGTGTCGGGCTGGGGCTCTGCATGCAGTCGCTGATCCTCGGCGTGCAGAACTCGGTGGACCCGCGTGACCTGGGCGCGGGTACCTCGTCGGCGACCTTCTTCCGCTCCCTGGGCGGCTCGTTCGGGGTGGCGATCCTCGGCGCGGTGCTCTCCGCCCGTCTCGGCACCGAACTCGCCGACCGGCTGCCCGGCGCGATCGCCCAGCTTCCGCCGGACCAGGCCGCCGAGGTCGCGGCCCGGGGCGGCACCGGCATCTCGATCAACGCGCCGGAGGCCATCCTGGCGCTGCCCGGCCCGGTGCGCGGGGCGATCCAGGCGGCCTTCGTCGAGTCGTTGCACCTGGTCTTCCTGACCGCCGCCATCCTGGCCGTGGTGGCGGTGCTGGTGACCGTGACCCTGCCCGACGACCAGTTGCGGGGCGCGGGGCCGGAGGGGGCGACCGGCGGCACCGGCCCGCTCGGCGGCGAGGCCCCGCCGGCCGGGGGCAAGCCGCTGGCGACGGAGTCCCGGGGCGAGGCCGCCGCCGACATGGAGTCCAAGAGCCAGACCATGATTTGACCCGCGCCGCCGCCAGCGGGGGCTACTTGAGGATGAGGCGGTTGGTCTGCTCGAAGACGTCCAGGTCGGCGAGGGTCTCCGGGACCGAACGGGACAGCGGCTCGGGGAACTGCCCCGGCCGGAAGAAGCCGGCGTCGGTGGTCTCGTCGGTGACCCGGGCCAACTGCCCGTCCCACTCGTCCACCCGGAAGGCGGTGGTGAGGACCTGGTACGTGTGACCGTACATGTTGGTCTGGATCCGGTCCGGTCCGGTGTAGAGGGCGAAGGCGCTGACCCGCAGGGCGCGCAGCCCGGTCTCCTCGCGGACCTCGCGGACGGCGCAGTCGCCGATCGACTCGCCCAGTTCCATCGCGCCGGCCGGCAGGGCCCACTGCGCGTTGTCCGACCGACGGATCAGCAGCACCCGGCCCGCGTTGTCGCGGACCACGGCGCGGGCGCCGACGAACATCAGGGTCCGGTCACCGGCCAGCGCGCGTAGTTGCCCGACGTACGAGTCGGCCCAGGAGATGCTCACCCGGACAATCTACGAAGGGTTCCCGGTGCCGGTGCGAATTCCGGGGTTCCCAAGATGTGACCGGCGACACTAGCTTGTTACCCATGCGTAGCACGATGATGGACGCCCCGCTCCAGGTCTCTGGCTGCGCACCGGTGACGTGGGCACCCTTACGCCCGACGGCTTCATCACCCTCACCGACCGGGCCAAGGACGTGATCAAGTCCGGTGGGGAGTGGATCTCGTCGGTGGAGCTGGAGAACGCGCTGATGGCCCACCCGGCCGTGCGGGAGGCGTGCGTGGTGGGTGTCCCGGATCCCCGCTGGGACGAACGGCCGCTGGCCACCGTGGTCGTCCGCGAGGGGGTCACGGTCACGGTCGAGGAGCTGCGGGACTTCCTCGCCGGGCAGGTGGCCCGCTGGCAGGTGCCCGAGCGGTGGGCGTTCGTCGACGCGGTGCCGAGGACCAGCGTGGGCAAGTTCGACAAGAAGGTCGTCCGATCGAGGTACGCCGACGGCGGGCTGGACGTACGGGAGCTGTCCGCGCCGTAACGTTCTCAGGCGACACGTCGCCTTGACGGGTAGGGGCGCACTCCTGACACCCCTCCCCGGAAAGGGCGGCCCCGGCGTTCGCACCGCGCCGGGGCCGCCCGTTTTCTGCGGGATGTGCCCGCAGTCCCATTGTTGCGAAACTCATTCACTTTCGCCGGGCCGACCGGGAAATCGGCCCCGCCCGGGTTCCCGGGTCGCCGTAGCCCCAGGTCGGTCACTCGCTGGTGGTGGTGAGCAGCACCCGGCCGACCACCGAGTTCTCCACCGCCCGGTGCGCGGCGGCCGTCGCGTCGAGGGGGTGGTGGTGCAGCGGCAGCCCGGCCGCCTCGCCGACCCGGATCGCCCCCTGGGCCACGGCCGCGGCCACGTCGGTCACCGCCTGCGCCTTGGCCGCCTTCGGCTCGGTGTAGACCAGGACGAACTGCCAGCGGGCGTTCGGCACCATCAGCGGGCGGATCGGCAGGGTCACCTCGTCGCCGCCGTCGTCGGCGTACACGCAGACCGCACCGCCGCCGCGGAGCACCTGGACGTCGGTCGCGGCGTTGCGCGCGGCGGAGACCTCGACGACCGTGTGCACCCCCTCGGGGGCGATGGCCCGGACCTCGGCCACCACGTCCTGTTCCCGGTAGTTGATCACGTGGTCGGCGCCGGCCGCCGCCGCGAGCTGCGCCTTCTCCGGGCTGCTGACGGTGGCGACGACGGTGGCGTCCGCCCAGCGGGCGAGCTGGATCGCGGCGTTGCCCACCGCCCCCGCACCGCCCTGGACCAGCACCGTGTGGTCGGCCAACGCCCCCGCGTGCAGCGCGTCCGGCACGAACTCCCCGGCGGTCAGGCAGCGGTGCGCGGTCAGGAACGGGATACCGAGGCAGGCCCCCAGGTCGAAGGAGGCGTCCCCGAGGGGTACCGCCTGCCGGACCGGGACCACCGTGTACTCGGCGGCGGTGCCCCACGGCCGCTGCCAGGCGGCCTCCCACACCCACATCCGTTCGCCGGTCAGCGCCCGGTCGACGCCCTCGCCGACCGCCTCCACCACCCCGGCGCCGTCCTGCCCGGGGATCTGCCAGCCGCCCGCCGAGGGCCCCTGTTGGCGGGACTTCCAGTCGGTCGGGTTGACCCCGGCGACGGCGAGGCGCACCAGCACCTCACCCGGTCCGGGCTCGGGCACCGGCCGGTCGACCAGCCGGAGCACCGAGACGTCACCGCCGCGCTCGTACACGATCGCTCTCATCGGCGTACCTCCCGTCGGCATCGCGGTACCCGGAACGTCCCCGGTCATGCCGGACGTCGGCGGGGTGGGGGTGTCGGGGGTGGCGGCTAGGGTCGGGCGGGTGACGGACGCACCGGTGCCGCAGCGGCTGAGCTGGGCGGTGGCCGGGCTGGGCCTGCGCCCCGCCGACCGGGTGCTGGAGGTCGGCTGCGGGCGGGGCGTCGCCGCCGGGCTGATCTGCCGACGGCTCACCGCCGGGCGGCTGCTCGCCGTCGACCGCTCTCCGGTCGCGGTCCGCGAGGCCGGGCGCCGCAACGCGGCGGAGGTGGCCGACGGCCGGGCGACCTTCCGGGTGGCCGAGCTGGCCGACCTCGGCCCGGCCGACGGGCCGTTCGACCGGATCCTCGCGGTGGACGTCAACCTCTTCTGGGCCCGGCCCGCCGGGCCGGAGTACGCTCTGCTGCCCCGCCTGCTGGCCCCCGGCGGCGTGGTGCACCTGGTCCACCAGCCCCCGCACGCGGACCGGATCCCGCTGATCGTCGGGCGGCTGACCGGCCGGCTGACCGCCGCCGGCTGGGCCGTCGAGACGGCCGCCCCGCCCGCCGCCACCGTCCCGCTCTGCGCCGTCACCGCCCGGCGGCCCACCTGACGTCCGCCCGGCGCGACCCCGGGGGGACCGGGGTCCGGGTCAGGCGGCCGGCTTCAGCACCACCTTCGAGTAGCCCGCCTCGCGGCGGTCGAAGCGCTCGTACGCGTCCGGCGCCGCCTCCAGCGGCAACTCCTTGCTGACCACGAAGCTCGGCGTGGCCCGCCCCGCGATGATCATGTTGCGCAGGTACTCGTTGTACGCCTTGACGTTGGCCTGCCCGGTCCCCATCCGCAGGCCCTTCTCGAAGAACTTGCCCATCTTGAACAGCAGCTCGCCCCGGCCGGAGTGCTCGTCCGGCGCACCCGGGTCGTGCGCCAGGTAGAGGCCGATCACGCCGATCATGCCGGTCGCCCGGACCACGTCGACGAGGCTGTTCAGCACCGCCGCCGGATGCTCCTCCCCGCCCTGCCCGTGTGCCTGGTAGCCGACCGCGTCCACGCCCCGGTCGGTGCCGACCCCGTCGGTGCGGTCCAGGATCTGCTGCACCGCGTCACCGGTCGAGAAGTCGATCGGGGTGGCCCCGATGGACTCGGCCAGCCGGAGCCGGTCCGGCACCTTGTCGACCACGAACACCTCGGCCGCGCCCATCAGCATGGCCGAGTACGCGGCCATCAGCCCGACCGGCCCGCCGCCCATGACGGTGATGTTCTCGCCCGGCCGCAGTTCGCTCATCGCGACCCCGTGGTACCCGGTCGGGAAGATGTCGGCGAGCATCGCGAAGTCGTTCTCGTTCTCGGTGCCCGGGGGCAGCTTCAGGCAGTTGAAGTCGGCGAACGGCACCCGCAGGTACTCGGCCTGCCCGCCCCGGTACGGGCCCATCGACACGTAGCCGTACGCGCCCCCGGGGAAACCGGGGTTCACGGTCAGGCAGAAGCCGGTCTTGCCGGCCCGGCAGTTGCGGCAGAACCCGCAGGCCACGTTGAACGGCATGGAGACCCGGTCACCCTTGCGCAGGCTGGCCACGCCGGGACCGGTCTCCACGATCGTGCCCATGTTCTCGTGGCCGAAGACGATGCCCGGCTCGGCATCCGTCCGGCCCTCGTACATGTGCAGATCCGAGCCGCAGATCGCGGTGGTCGTGATCTTGACGATGACGTCGTTCGGATCCTGGATCCGCGGATCCTCGACCTCGTCGACGGAGACGTTGTGCGGCCCGTTGTACACCACAGCCCTCATGACCTCGACGGTAGGCGGGCGGGCGGCTCCGCGTACCCGGTTCGGCCGACGTTCCCCCACGCAGGCGGGACCGGCGGCCGAAGCCCGCGTCGGGGGCGGGCTCACCCGAGCCGGTCGACGACCTCCGGGGTCAGGTCGGCCACCGTCGACAGGACCACCGCCGCGAGCCGCTCGGCGTCCGGGTCCAACGGGTACGCCCCGTGCGGCACCGCCACCACCCGCATCCCGGCGGCAGCCGCCGACCGTACCCCGTTGGAGGAGTCCTCGATCGCGGCGCAGCGGGCCGGGTCGACGCCGAGCCGCTCGGCGACGGCGAGGTACACGTCCGGGGCGGGCTTGCCCCGCTCGGTCCGCTCGGTGGAGAGGGTGGTGCGGAAGCTGCCGGTCAGCTCCGTGGCGGCCAGCGCCGCCGCGATCAGCCGGGTGGGCGAGGAGCTGGCCAACCCCAACGGCCACCGCGCGGCGATCCGGCGGACCACCTGGTCGGCGCCGTCGATCACCGGCACCCGGGTCGCGTACCGCCGGGCCATCTCGTCGACGACCTCCGTGGCGACCTGCTCGGCGGTCCGGTCCACGCCCAGTTCACCACTGAGGTACGCGGCCCACTCGCCGGTGCTCATCCCCATCAGCCGGCGCTGGGTGTCCGGCTGCCAGGTGCCCCCGTGCGTCGCCACGTACTCCCGGCGGACCTCCTCCCAGACCGGCTCGGAGTCCACGATCACGCCGTCCAGGTCGAAGATCACCGCATCCACCACGCCCCCATCCTGCCCGACCCGTGCCCGATCCGCCCAGCCCGGTGCGGGGGCCGGGTCGGCGGGGCCGGCTGTGGTGCTCAGGCCGCCCGGGGCGGCAGGCCGATCGGGCTGTCGGACGGGATGACGGTGTGGCAGCGGTGGGCGATCGGGTCGAGCAGTTCCCGCAGCCGGTCGGTCCGCGCCGCGCCCAGCGCCTGCCAGGGCCGGGCGGCGGCCAGGTCGGTGGCGTCCTCGACGGCCCGGAACCCGGCCCGCCCCGCCTCGGTCGGCTGCCCGTCCGGGGTGAGCCAGCCCCGCGCGACGAGCCGCTCCCGCGCCGCCCGGCACTCCTGCTCGGACCAGCCCCGCAGGAGCAGGTTCTGCGCCGACATGTCCAGGGCGACCCGCCAGGCGAGCGCCTCGACCGGGTCCAGACCGGCGGCGACCAGCGCCGCGACGTGCCCCCCGCCCCGGTGCTCGCGCAGCGTGGTGGCCGCCTGCCAGAGCCGGGCCAGCGGGTACTCGGCCGCCGGGAGGGCGGCGTTGGCCGCGCCGAGCACCCGGCCGGCGTCGTCCACCGCCGAGGCGGCTGCCTCCAGCAACTCGGCGGTCTCGGCGAGGTGCGCCTCGGGCAGCTCGTAGGTCAGCTCGGCCAGCGCCTGCACGGCCCCGGTCAGCCGGGCCCGCAACGCCTCCTGCGGAGTGGCCAGCGACCAGACCGCCGGCAGCGCCCGGGACACCATGTGCGGGGCGAAGACGAAGAACGCGGCGGTCACCGGGGCGGCCCCGACCTCGCCGAGCGGGGCGGCCCGGCCGGCGAAGTAGCCCCGCCAGTAGCCGCGCAGCCCGACCGCCTCGTACGCGGCCCGGGACCGGGGGTGGAAGTAGGTCACCGCGTGTGCCGGCTCGACGTGTGTCCACATCAGCCGGGCGGTACGCCTCGTCTCCTCCAGCGCCACCACGTGCACCTCCACCTGCCGGTCGGTACGGGCGGTGGACCGCCCGGTCGATGCCGAACCTACTGCCGCCGGGTGACGTGCCGGAAGCGGATTGTGGGCCACAGCATCGACCCCCGATGACGAAACCGGGCGGAACCGGGGCACTAGCCCTGGTCCCGCCCGGTCCCCGTTGTCCCTGCCCGGCCGCCCGGGCGCGCACTCACTGGGCGGCGAGGACGTCCACCACGAAGCGCAGCGGACCGGTCGGCCGGCCGCCCGACGCGTCGTTGCCGTACGCCAGGTCGGCGGGGAGGTCGAGCTGCACCCGGCTGCCCACCTTCACCCCGACCAGGCCCTGGTCCCAGCCCTTGATGACCTGCCCCACGCCGATGGCGAAGGTGGCCGGCTCGCCCCGCTCCCACGAGGAGTCGAACTCCTTGCCGTCGGCGTAGAAGACGCCCACGTAGTTGGTGGTGATGCTCTGGCCGGACTTGACCTCCGCGCCGGTGCCCTCGATCAGCGGGGTGACCTTGAGTTCCTTCAGCTCACCCTCGCCCGCCGTCACCGTCGGCTTGGTGCCCAGCGCCGGGTCGGCGCCCTCGGGAAGCTGGGGCGCGGGCGGGGCGCTCGGGGCCCCCGGATCGGCCGGGTTGGCCGGGTCGGCGGAGGCCGACGGGGAGTCCGCCGCCTGGTTGCTGGCGTCGTCGTCGCCACCCTGGCCGACGGCGACGAAGACACCGATCAGGATCGCCACCACGGCCAGGCCGGCACCCGCGCCCAGCCATGCCTGCCGGCGGCGTTTGGCCTCGGCCGCCTTCTGCGCGGCAAGCTGTTCGGCCAGCCGCCGCCGTGCCTTGCTCTCCTGCCCGCCCGCCGTCCGCTCGCTCACGTCGTCGACTCCCTGCTGAGAAGGTGGGTGCGTCCGGGCGCCGGACGCCGTCGCCGACACACGGTACCTGGTGGGCGGCGTACTGCCGACGATCGATCGTGGCCGGTGGTGACCGTGAGGCCCGTTTTGCCGATGATCCTGGTGGGTCGGGGGTAGGTTTCCGGCATGACGATCCTCACCGATGCCGATATCGCCCTGCTGACCGAGCCGCAACTCGCGCACGTGGCCACCGTCGAGCCGGACGGAAGCCCGCACGTGACCCCGGTCTGGGTGGACACCGACGGGGAGCACATCGTGTTCAACACCGCCAAGGGGCGACAGAAGTACAACAACATCGCGCGCAACCCGGTGGTCGCGGTCTCGGTGGTGGACAAGGCGGACGACTTCCGCACCCTCTGGGTCAAGGGCACCGCCGAGCTCGTCACCGAGGGCGCCGACGCGCACATCGACAAGCTGGCGCAGAAGTACCTCGGTCAGGACAGCTACCCGTTCCGGCAGGCCGGCGAGGAGCGGGTGATCGTCCGGATCACCCCCACCCACAAACTCGGCCGCGGCTGAGGTGCAAGGAAGGGCCCCCTGTTAACGCTTTCGGTAGAGGAAGGGCCCCTTCCTAACCACGATCACCGTGCGGGCGGCGGGCAGCAGGGCGCCGTCAGGCGGTCTTGCGGGGGGCCTTCTTCGCCGGGGTCTTCGCCGCCTTCTTCTCGGCGGCCTTCTTCGCCGGCTGGGCCTTCTTGGCGGTGCCCCTCGGGGCGCCCGCCTGCCCGTCGGCGGCCTTGCGCCCACCGGCCTTCTTCGCGGCGGCTCCGGCCTCCTTCGCCGGGGTCTCCTTCTCGGCGGCCTTCTTCGCCGGGGCCTTCCTGGCGGTACCCGCGCTCTTCTGCGCCGAGCGGGCCGAGGTGATCGGGGTCGGCTCGCCCGCACCACCACCGCCCGCACCCCCACCACCGGCCGCCCGGCCGGCGGGCTCGCCCTCGCCCCGGGCGGCGCGGGCCCGCTCGACGGACGCCTTCAGCGCGGCCATAAGGTCCACGGCGGCGGCCGGGGCCTCCTCCACCTCCTCCGGCGCGACGACCTCGCGCCCCTCCACCTTGGCGTCGATGACCTCCTGCAAGGCGGCCCGGTAGTCGTCGGTGAAGACCTCCGGCTGGAACTCGCCGGCCATCGAGTCGATCAGCGAGCTGGCCATCGCCAGCTCCGGCGGCCGGACCTTCAGGTCCTCGCCGAGGAAACCGAAATCGGGGGTACGCACCTCGTCCGGCCAGAGCATCGTGTTGAGCAGCAGCACCCCCTCACGTACCCGCAGGGTGGCGAGCTGTTCCCGCTGGCGCAGCGCCACCTTCACGATGGCCACCCGCTCCGAGTCGGTCAGCGCGTCCCGCAGCAGCACGTACGGCTTGGTCGCCGTCCCCTCCGGCTCCAGGAAGTACGCCTTGTTGTAGAGGATCGGGTCGACCTGCTCGGCCGGGACGAACTCCAGCACGTCGATGGCGCGGGAGCTGGCCAACGGCAGGTCGGCGAAATCCTCGTCGGTGAGAATGACCATCTCGCCGCCACCGATGTCGTACCCCTTGGCGATGTCGTCGTAGCTGACCTCCTCGCCGCAGATTTGGCAGGTGCGCTTGTACCGGATCCGGCCGCCGTCCTCGCGGTGCACCTGGTGGAAGCGGATGTCCTTCTCCTCGGTGGCCGAGTAGAGCTTGACGGCGATCGACACCAGCCCGAACGAGACCGCGCCCTTCCAGATGGCCCGCATGCCGCGCCCCTTCACTCCCGCCCTGCTCGCCGCCCCTGCTCGGGATGGCAAACGCCCTGCTCAGGATGGCAAATGATCGAAGGTGACGCGCGGACTTCCGCAGGTAACTACAGTCCGAGAGGTGCCCGGCGCGCCGCTCAAGCCGATGCTCGCGATGACCGGTCCGCTGCCGGCCGGCGCCGGCTGGGCGTACGAGTTCAAGTGGGACGGGGTACGCGCGCTGGCCGACGTCGCGGGCGGCCGGCAACACCTGTACGCCCGCTCCGGAGCGGAGATCACCATCGCGTACCCGGAGTTGGCGACCCTGCCCGAGCAGTTGGCGGCGCTCACCGAGCCGGTCGACGACGCCCTCCTCGACGGGGAGGTGGTGCTCTTCGGCGAGTCCGGGGCACCCTCGTTCACCGCCCTGGCGGAACGGATGCACGTGCGGGACCGGGGCCGGGCGGCCCGGCTCGCGGCGGTCGCCCCGGTCACGTACATGATCTTTGATCTGCTGCGGTTGCGGGGCGCGGACCTGACCGGGCGGCCCTACCGGGAGCGGCGGGCGGCCCTGGAAGCGTTGGGGCTGGCCGGCAGCCGCTGGGCGGTGCCGCCGGACTTCCCGGACGGCCCGGCCACCTTCCACGCGGCGGGCGAGCACGGGCTGGAGGGGGTGCTCGCCAAGCGGGTCGACTCGCCCTACCGGCCGGGGCTCCGTTCGCCGGACTGGGTCAAGGTCAAACTGGAGGTCACCGGGGACTTCGTGGTGGGCGGCTGGCGGCCGGGGGCGCGGAAGATCGGCGGGCTGCTGGTCGGCGTGCCCGGCCCCGACGGGCGGCTCACCTACCGGGGCCGGGTCGGCGGGGGCATCGGCGCGGCCCTGGAACGCCAACTCCTGCGCGAACTGGAGCCGCTGCGCGCCACCACCTCACCCTTCGCCGGTGACGTACCCCGGGAGGACGCCCGGGGCGCGATCTGGGTGACCCCCACCGTGGTCGTCGAGGTCAAGTACGGCCAGCGGACCCCGGACGGGCGGCTGCGCTTCCCCCGCGTCCTGCGCCTGCGGCCCGACAAGCCGGCCGGGGAGGTGCCGGATGCCGGGTGAGCGGTTGCGGGTCGAGGTGCAGGGCCGGTCACTGGACCTGTCCAACCTCGACAAGGTGCTCTACCCGGCGGCCGGGTTCACCAAGGGTGAGGTGATCGACTACTACACCCGGATCGCCCCGGTGCTCCTGCCGCACCTGGCCGACCGGGCGCTCACCCGGATCCGGTACCCGAACGGGGTCGACGGCGGCTCCTTCTTCGAGAAAAACGCCCCGGCGGCCACCCCCGACTGGGTACGGGTGGCGACCCTGCCCGCGCCCGGCTCCAGCAAGGGGCGGGAGACCATCGACTACGTCGTCGCCGACGACCTGCCCACCCTGGTCTGGCTGGCCAACCTCGCCGCCCTGGAACTGCACACCCCGCAGTGGCGGATCGGCGAGCACCCCGACCTGCTCGTCGTCGACCTGGACCCGGGCTCCCCGGCGACGCTGCGTCAGTGCTGCCGGGTGGCGCTGCTGCTGCGTGACCGGCTGGCGCGCGACGGGGTGCAGGCGTACCCGAAGACCTCCGGCAAGAAGGGCATGCAGCTCTGCTGCCCGGTCGCCGGCACCCAGTCCGCCGACGTCGTCTCCGGCTACGCCCGACGGGTCGCCCAGGAGCTGGAACAGGCGCATCCACAGTTGATCGTGTCCAGGATGGCGAAGAACCTCCGCCCCGGAAAAATCTTCATCGACTGGAGCCAGAACAACGCGGCGAAGACGACCGTGGCCCCATATTCGCTCCGCGCCCAGCCCACGCCCGCCGTCTCCGCCCCGCTCACCTGGGACGAGGTCGAGGCCGGGGCCGCCGGCAAGCGCCCCGCGACGAGGCCGTACACCCCCGCCGAGGTCCTCGACCGCGCCGACCACCACGGCGACCTCCTGGCCGACCTCCTCACCCCCGGCCCTGAGGTGTAAGGAGGGGCCCCCTATTAACGTTTTCTGTATAGGAAGGGCCCCTTCCAAACACTACTCAGCGTAGGGAGCCGGCCGCCCGGTGGGGGCGGGGCGCGCGGAGGCGGAGGCACGCGCCGAGCAGGACGGCGGCCAGGACCACGCTGACGGCGACGTCGCTGAGCAGCGCCAGGGCCGGCGACGCGGCCTTGTACGGCGGCACGAGGTACGCGAACGTGGCAGCGGCGACCACCCCCGCCGACCAGCCGGCCAGCACGTGCCGCTGGTCCCAGCCGGGCCGCCGCGACCAGCGGACCACCACCGCGACGACCACGCCGGTGAGAACCGTCCGCAGCGCCACGCCCGCCCAGCCGGGCACCAGGTCGGCGGTCAAATGCAGCGCGCAGCCGAGCACCCCGACCCACAGCGGACCCGCAGCCACCGCCCACCCACCCGACAGACCACCGGCCAGTGCCGGCCGGCGGCGGTCGCGCCGCCAGCGGGGCAGCAGCGCGGCGGCGACGAGCGCCAGCGTCACCAGCACCGCGACGACGAGCTGAACCGTGCCGAGCTGGAAGCCCTTCCGGCCGTCCGTGTCGTCGGCGAAGATCATCAGGCTGCCGAGCAGGTAGAGCACGCCGACGACGAGCAGGCCGGGCCAGCGTAGCCAGGGCTGGTGCCGACGGTCCGGGGAGACGAAGGACTCGACGATCGCGATCGGCGCGCAGATGCTCAGCGCCACGTGGTTGCCGAGGAAGCTGAACGCCTGCTGCACGCTGACGTCGAGCACCGGTACCCGGGTCCGGTCGGCGACGGCCCGGTCCCCGGCGAACTCGGTGTCGTCCAGGAACCCCGGGTTGAACAGCGACTGGTCGACCAGGCCGGCCTGGACCACCCCGAACGCGGCGGCGAGCAGCGCGATCGTCGGCCAGCCCCGACCGGTGCGGCGGGCGGTCTCCCGGATCAGCACCGCCGCACCGCCGTACAGCGGGCCGAGGAAGGCCACGACGAGCGGAAAGTCGACCACGGTGAAGCCGCCCCAGGAGCACTCGGCGGCGAACGGGGCGAGCACGAGCAGGGCGAGCACCGGCGCGACCCGGCGGAACCGCCCCCGCGCCGGTGCGTCCGCCAAACTGTCGAGGTCGGTCTGCGGGTTCCCGGGTGGCGTCACCGCCTCACTGTCCAGCCCCGACCACCGCCCGGGTAACGGCCGGAGGTCGACGGCAGGCGTACCAAGGTCGATGTCTTCGGTCGATCCCTGCCGCGCATCTACCAGGCGCGACCGTCGCGGTAGGGGCGCTGGTTGCGGCGGGCGGTGCAGGGCGCGCGGTGCTCGGTGGGCAGGGCGCACCGGCCGCCGCCGGCCAGCAGCCGGTCGCAGAACACCCGATGGTGTACGCCCTGCTCGTCCTCGCGGGACACGGTTACCTCGCCGACGTCCACGGTGCGGCTGAGCTGGAGCAGCAGCCGGGTGGCGGTCCGCGCGAAGACCCGGGCCCGGAGCAGATCGGGTACGCCGATCGGCAGGTGGATGACCCACCGGCCGCCGTTCCGGCCACTCACCGCCCGCCCGCCAACTCGTAGTGGCCGGCGGCCTGGGCGGACTGCCAGCGCCGCAGCGTCGCCTTGATCCGGGCGTTCTCCTCCCGCAGCGCCGCCACCGCGACCTGCGCCACGCTCAACTCGTCGGCCACCCGGTCCAGGAACTCGTGCACCTCGGCCGGGTCGAGCCCACGCCGCCGTACCGTGAACCACCGGTGCCGGACCTGCCACGGCCGCAGCGGCACCCGGTGGGTCGCCGCCCGGTGCCGGCCGGCGGGTCCGCGCCGGTCCGGCACCTCCGGATCGGGTACGGGTAGGAGTCGGCGCAGGAGTCGCATCTCGGTGCCGCCTTCCATGGTCGGTGGGGGTGGACCTGCCGACGCAGCCTCGATCGGCGGTACGGCGGCAGGGCGCGTCTCGGGACCCCGGGGCGGCCGGGCCGGGGGATGGTCCGGCCGCCCCGGGCGGGGGAGTAGTGCCGACGTGACGGGCCACCACCACGGAAAGCGCCAACCGACCGCAGGCACCCCATCACTGAAAGCGACCGTACGGGCGCTCACCACCTCTGTCAAGGTTGCTTCATAACAACCTTTGTCATCTCTATCGGGATGGCCATGGCCTTTGCCTATGTCTCCAGTGCTGATTGATACTGGCGGGGCCAACCGACTCGCAAGGGGCCTGCTGCCGTGCCTATCCCACCCACCATGGACGAGCTACTCGCCGAACTGATGGACTGCATCGAGACAGGCGAGTGGCCACCGGGCACTCAGCTTCCGTCGGCGCGCGTGCTTGCGGCCAGGTACGACGTCTCCCCGTCGACCATCAACCGCGCCTGGGCCACCCTGCGCAAGCAAGGCGTTCTGGTGGGGCGCCCCGGCCGAGGCGTCTTCGTCGCCGAGCACTAGGGCGGGATTCGCGATCAGCCCGTCGTCGCCCTCTCGTCGTCGACCCCGGCGGTCAAAGCCTCCGAGTCTGTCGAAACTGATGTCGTCAACGAGTCAGCTCGACAGGCGCGGAGGGCTGTTGTCGCTGGGCTTCTCGGAGACATGAGGCGTCGGGTCTGGTCCGGGTGTCCCTGACGCTAGTACTCCTCTCCGGGTGCGCGGGGAGCTTGCGGGGCTTCCGTGCTTCGTATTATCTGACTAAGGTCAGGGAATGGATTCAGGTCTGGTCGGGCGGGTCCGACGGTTCAATCGGACGGTGACCCAGCGCATCGGCGTCCTCAACGACGCCTACCTGGCGCGGGAGCGGTCGCTGGGGCAGAGCCGGGTGCTGTGGGAGATCGGCCCGGAGGGGATCGAGGTGCGCGCCCTGCGGGCCCGGCTCGACCTGGACTCCGGGTACCTCAGCCGACTGCTGCGCGCCCTGGAGACCGACGGCCTCGTCGTGGTCGAGGCCGACGGGACCGACGCCCGGGTACGCCGGATCCGGCTCACCCCGGCCGGGGCCGTCGAGCGCGCCGAGCTGGACGTACGCTCCGACGAGCTGGCCGCCTCGATTCTGCGCCCGCTCGACGACGGGCAGCGGGACCGGCTGGTCGTGGCGATGGCCGAGGTGGAACGGCTCTTCGTTGCCTCCCTGGTGGAGGTGACCGCCACGGATCCGGCGCACGCCGACGCCCGGCACTGCCTGCGGGCGTACGCGGCCGAGCTGGACCGGCGGTTCCCGGGCGGCTTCGACCTGGGCACCGCGCACCCCGCGCACCTCTCACCGCCGGCCGGTCTGCTGCTGGTCGCGCGGCTGCACGGCGAGCCGGTCGGCTGCGGTGGGCTCGTGTTCCGGGGGGAGGGGGTGGCGGAGATCAAGCGGGTGTGGGTCGCCGCGTCGATGCGCGGGCTGGGCCTGGGACGGCGGCTGGTGGCCGAGTTGGAGAGCACCGCCGTCGAGCACGGGGCGAACCTGCTGCGGCTGGACTCCAACACGGCGCTGCCCGAGGCGGCGCGGCTGTACCGGTCGGCCGGCTACCAGGAGGTCGCGCCGTTCAACGAGGACCCGTACGCCCAACTGTGGTTCGCCAAGACGATCGCCTGACGGAAGGGGCCCGCCACCGATGGACAATCACGAGCTTCGTACCCGATTTTCCGGGCTGACCACCGCGCACGTGGCGGACGGCTGCCTGCGGGCCGGGGTGCCGCTGCGCTGCGCGCCCGCCGCGCTGCGGGCCGTCGAACCGGGTGACCGGCTGGCCGGCCGGGTGCTGCCCGCCCGGCACGTCGGCAGCGTGGACATCTTCCTGGAGGCGTACCAGTCGGCGGAGCCGGGCGACGTGCTGGTGGTCGACAACGGTGGCCGACTCGACGAGGCCTGCGTGGGTGACCTGGTGGTGCTGGAGGCGCAGGGGGCGGGGCTGGCCGGGTTGGTCGTGTGGGGGCTGCACCGGGACACCGCCGACGTGCGGGCGATCGGGCTGCCGCTGTTCAGTCTCGGCGCGACCCCGGCCGGTCCGCAGCGGCTCGACCCCCGCCCGGCGGACGCCCTCGACACCGCCACGGTCGGCGGTTGGCCGGTGGGCCGGGCCGACCTGGTGCTCGGCGACGACGACGGGGTGCTGTTCCTGCCGTCGGACCGGGCCGACGAGGTGCTAAGCGTGGCTGAGTCGATCCGGGACACCGAGCGCCGGCAGGCGGACCGGATCCGTGCGGGGGACACCCTGCGCGCGCAGGTACGGTTCGCCGACTACCTCGCCGCGCGGCGGGACCGGCCCGCGTTGACCTTCCGGGAGCACCTGCGCGCGGTCGGCGGCGCGATCGAGGAGTGACAGCCGCCGAGCGTCGCGCGTTCTCCGACGCCTTCACCGGCGTGTCGCGTCGGAAGACGCACACTGATCGTGGTCGGGCCCAGGCATCGGGTCGCACGTGGAGGATGACGCAACACGAGCGGGTAACGGTGATCCACTCCGGTCCCCGTGCGGGTCACCGGTAGCCCTAGGCTTCCCCAGGATCGGCGCTCATGCCGGTCGTCCATCGCACGGGTGGGGAGGTGGGACGTGCGGCGGAAGCCGATCGCACGCCTCATGATCGCGGTACTCGGTGCCGCACTGTTCGTTGTGTCGCCGGGCTCCGCGGCGGCGGTGCCGCCGGTGGTCGTGCCACCGGTGCCGGCGGGCCAGGTCGGGCTCGGGGTCGAGACCGTCGACGAGATGGTCGTCGACTCGACGAACCGCCGGCTGTACTTCAGTCTCGGGCGGGGCCGCTCCGGGGTGCGGGTCAGTGACCTGTCCGGTGGCTACCAGCGGACCATCGGCGGGCTGCCGGGGGCCAGCGGGCTGCTGCTGAGCCCGGACGGTGCCACGCTCTACGTCGCGCTGGCCGACGCCGACGCCGTCGCCGTCTTCGACACCAAGACGTTGACCGAGACGCGGCGGTACCCGACCGGCGCGAACACCTGCCCGACCCGGCTCGCCTGGGCGCTCGGGAAGATCTACTTCGGGTACGGCTGCGCCGCTCCCGGGTTCGGGCTGGGCTCGCTCGCGGTGGGCCCCTCGGGCGGAACCGTGAGCCTGGGCCTGCCCCTCGGCGGGGAGTACACCGCGCCGCCGGTGCTGCGCGGCAGCACGTCCAGCGATTATCTGCTGCTGGCGGTGGACCGGACCGGCCCACGGTCCAGCCTCGCGCCCACCCAGGTGACGCTGCTGGACGTCTCGTGGGAGACCCCGCGACGGCTCGGGTCCGACGAGTCGTGGCGGGAGTGCCTCGGCCTGGAGGACGCCTCGCTGTCGCCCGACGGCGGACAGTTCGTCCTGGCCTGCTCCGCGATCCGCAACGACGACGGCCTGCTCAACCCCGCCGACTACCATCCGGCGTACTCGACGGCGGACCTGTCCCCGGTGCGCCGCTACTACGGCGGCGACACTCCGGTCAGCGTGACGACCTCCCCGGACGGCGCCTACGTGATCCTCGGGGCCAACAGTGTCCTCGAGACCGACCCGAGGGTCCACGTCGTGCGGGCTGACGGCAGGGGCATCCGCACCTACGAGTTCCCGCGAACCGCCCGGGTGATCCGGGCCGGCGTCGCGGCCGGCGGCGGCACCACCACGCTGCACGCCGTCCTGACCGATCAGTACGGACGGAACCCGACGCTGCACGTGCTGTCGGAGTACACCCGGGGCGCGACCTGGCTCTCCCTGCACGCCCCGTCCACTGTCGAGGGGCGAACGGTGCAGCTCACCGGATCGCTGTCGCGGCAGTACCTCGACCCACTCACGCCGCAGCGGCTACAGGTCAAGCGGAAGGACGCCGTGGGCACCTGGGGCCTGCCCGACGTCCTCGCCGACGCCAACGGTCGGTTCACGGTGAACGACTGGCCGACCCGCCCCGGCGAGAACGTCTACACCGTCACCTACCCGGGCAGTGAGACCCTCGCCCCGGCCAGCACGTCCGCCCGGCTCTGGGTGACCGGTGCCACGTCGGCGCTCACGCTCACCGCCCCGAGCACGGTCAAGCGCGCCGCGAAGCTCACCGTCAGCGGGAAGCTGACGATCACCGGTGCGCCCGTACCGCCGCCGTGGACGGTCCAGGTGACGCGCAAGGACGCGTCCGGTACCCGGACGCTGCCTGCGGTCACCGCCTCCACCAGCACCGGGGCGTTCTCGTTCACCGACGCCCCGCCGGTCGGAGGCACCGTCACCTACACCGCGACGTACGCCGGGGACAGCCTGACCACGGGAAGCAGCAAGTCGGCCGGCGTGCGGGTCACGCACGACCCGACCACGCTGAAGCTGACCACCAAGGCGGACCCGAAGAACTGGGCGCCGACGGTCACCGTGACCGCGAACCTGGGCAAGACGTACACCAACCGGCAGGTCTGCCTGTACGCCCAGTCCCACGGCGAGGGGCGGAGGACTCTCAAGTGCGGCACGGTGAACTCGTCGGGCAACCTGACGGCCACCGACCTGATCCACAAGCGGACCACGTACACCGCGACCTTCACCGGGGACCACCGGCACGCGCCCGTCACGGTGACCACCGTGGTGAAGACCCCGGCGAAGGTGGACGTCGCCCTGGTCTCCCCCTCCTACACGAAGTCGGGCAACTACCGGATCTTCCACTACAAGGGCAACCCGGTGGCGAAGAGTTGGGTCTCGCCGTCGGCCAAGAGCGCCTGCATGTACCACACGGTGCAGGAGTACCGGTCCGGCGCGTGGCGCACGGTGACGACCAGTGGCTGCCACAAGCTGAACTCGTCCAGCCAGGGCACGTACACCTGGACCGGGAAGCGGAAGGTCGGCGTCAACTACCGGATCCTGGCCAAGTTCGGCGGCAACACCGCGAGCGAGCCCACCAACAGCGCGTGGGCGTACTTCAGGTTCCGCAACTAGCGCCCCGCTCCGCGACTCGGGACGAGGGTCAGGTCACCGCCCGCCGGTGGCTTGACCCTCGTCCTGGTCGAGGGGCCACCCTGACCACATGACCAGCGCAGCCAGTCAGGACGAAGCAGCTACCCACGACGAGTCCGACGAGACGATGACGGCGGTCCGCCAAGCCGTCGAACTCGGCACCTCCGGCCACCGGGCGGCGGCCCGCGACGCGCTCGACGCGCTCTGGACCCGGGTCGGCCCGGACGGCGACGCCCTGCACCGCTGCACCATCGCGCACTACCTGGCCGACCTTCAGGAGAGCGTGGCGGCGGAACTGGCCTGGGACCGGAGGGCCCTCGCCGCCGTCACCGACCTGACCGACGAGCGGGCCCGACGCTTCCACGGATCGTGGCAGGTCCGGGGCCTGCTGCCGTCGCTGCACCTGAACCTCGCCGACGGGTACCGCCGGCTCGGCGAGGTCGGGCCGGCCCGCCGGCACCTGGACCTGGCCCGGGAGACGGTCGACGCCCTGCCGGACGACGGGTACGGGACGATGATCCGCGCCGGGATCGGCAACCTCGCCGAGGCGCTGGACACCGGGTCGCGCGATCCGCTCGGCGCACGCGATCCGCTCGACGCCCCGGCGTAGGCTGATCCGGCCGTGACCGTGGCCGCACCCTGGGTGCCCGTCGGGAGGACGTACCGGATGAACGCCGCACCGCCC
The DNA here is from genome assembly GCF_050410825.1 of Micromonospora fluostatini. Taxonomy (NCBI): domain Bacteria; kingdom Bacillati; phylum Actinomycetota; class Actinomycetes; order Micromonosporales; family Micromonosporaceae; genus Micromonospora; species Micromonospora fluostatini. The sequence continues at coordinate 5,302,501 of NZ_CP191251.1, read as the reverse complement.
ATGCTCACCGCCGCCGGTCCGGTCGACGGGCTCGACCGGCCGCTGCTGACCTACCTCGACGACCGGACCGGGGAACGGGTCGACCTGACCGCCGCCGACCTGGGCGGCTGGGCGGCCCGGACGGCCGGGCTGCTGCGGGACGGGTGCGGGCTGACCCCGGGCAGCCGGGTGGCGGTGCTGTTGCCGCCGCACTGGCGTACCGCCGCGGTGCTGCTCGGGGCCTGGTCGGTGGGAATGGCGGTGTCGTTCCACCCCCGGGCCACCGCCGGCCTGTCGGTGCTGGAGCCGGGCGGCGACCGGCCGTACGACGCGGTCTTCGTCACGCCGGAACGCCTCGACGACTGGCTGGAGGACGTCCCCGACGGGGTGCACCGGTACCTGGTCGGCACCGGGCCGCAGCCGCTGTCCGAGGTGCCGGTGGGCTGGCTCGACTGGTCCGCCGAGGTGCGCCGGCACACCGACGCCCCGCCCGCGCACCACGCCATCCACCCGGACGACCCGGCCAGCCCGGACGGCACCAGCTACGGCGAGTGGGGGCGGCTCGCGCATGCCCTGGCCGACCAGTTCGACCTGCGGGCCGGTGACCGGTTGCTGGTCGACGCCGCCGAGCACGAGCATCCGGTGAAGTGGCTGCTGACCCCGCTGTTCGCGGGGGCGTCGGTGGTGCTCTGCGCGGACATCGACCCGGCCCGCCGGGACGCGCTGGTCGCCGCCGAGCAGGTCACCCGGGTCCTCTGACCGGCCGCTGGTCGCCGCCGAGCAAGGTCAGCCGGGTCCGTTGAACGAGGACGGCCGGCCCGGTGCGGAGCGCACCGGGCCGGCCGGATCGTCGACGGGTCAGGCCCGACGGGCCGTTCAGCGAACGGTCGGGTCAGCGCGGCCCGAAGACCGTGCCGGCGGGGCCGAGGCGGAGCAGCACCGTCTCGCCGGTGGCATCCTGGACGCCGTCGTTGTCGGTGACCGCGTACACCTGGCCGTTGCCGGCCACGGCCAGCCCCTCCAGTTTCTCCTGCGTCCAGCCGTTGGTGGCGCGCAGCGCCGGCAGCACGTTCACGGCGAGCTGCTTCGGCAGGACCCGCAGCCGGCCGGGGGTGGCCGGGCCGGTGGGCAGCTCCACCGTGTAGATCCGCTTGACCCGGGCGGCCGGACCGTTCAGCTTGTCCCGCTCGATGACGGCGAGCCGGTCGCCGACCACGGTCACCTCGGACAGCCCGATCCAGTCACCGGGTACGTCGGTGCGGGCGAGCCGGTAGCCGAACCAGCTCCACGTCCCGGCGGTCACGTCGTACCGGCCGATCCGGACCACGCCGGCCGGGTCGGTGGCGACCTCGCGCTGGAGCACCGCCCAGACGATCTCCCGGCCGCGCTCCATGGTGGCGGTGACCCCCTCGAAGCCCTGCCGGCCCAGCCCGGCGGCCACGTCGGCGGGGAGCGGGACGACCTGCCGGGTCACCCCGTCGGCGTCCAGCCGGACCAGCTTGTTCTCCGGGCCGGTGGCCCCCTCGACGGCCAGCCAGAAGCCGCCCTGCGGGCGGGCGAAGATCCCCTCCGCGTCGTACCCGACCGGCTCGCCCCGCTCGTCGCGGACCGGCAGCACGTCGTTGACCACCGCCGGGCTCTGCCGGGTGTTGATGGTGACGATGCTGGTGGTGGCGTACGCCGCGTCGGTCACGCTGTACAGCAGGTGGGGGCGCTTCGGGACGGCGGAGAGGGCACCGAGGGCACCCCAGCCGATCGGCGCGCCGGTGGCGTCCGGGGCGGAGACGAGGCTCGGGAAGGCGGGAGTGTCCTCGCCGAGCCGGAACAGCGACACCGAGGCGCGTACGCCCACCGCCGCCTCGTCGGTCTCGCTGGAGATGGCGAGCAGGCCCCGCGACGGGATCGGCAGCAGCCCCTCCGGCCCGTTCGTGGTGGGCAGCACCTGCCGGAACACCGGGCGGGTCGGCCGGGTCACGTCGTAGACGGCGACGAAGTTGCTCCGCTCCGAGCCGACGAAGGCGTACCGGGTCGCGCCGTACTCGGCGACGGAGAGCCCTTCCGGCTCGGTGCCCTTGTTCTCCGAGCGGTCCTCGTTGTGCAGGCCGTGCCGGACCGCCAGCCACTCGAAGCTGTTGCCGGCGTCCCAGGTCACCTCACCGGTCCGGCTGTCGAAGATCGTCCAGCCCCGGGTGCCGCCCCGCCAGTCGCCCTCGTTCGCGGTCGCCAGGTACCGGTTGTCCAGCCAGGCCACCGCGTCCGGCTCCCGGGGCACGTCGGTGATGCTGCCGGTCAGGTCGATGATCCCGTCCTCGACCGTGTCGATCCGGTCCACCGAGGCGGTGCCGGCGGAGAACGCCCCGGTGATCCGGCCACTGGGCAGGTCCACCAGGACGATGCCGTTGTTCTCCTGGAGGGTCACCGCGAGCTGGTTGCCCCGGTTGATCGAGACGTACTCCGGCTCCGGGTCGGTGGGCTCGGTGATCCCGGCGGCGGCCAGCACGGGCAGGGCGCTGCCGTCGGCGGCGGTCAGCGGTACGGTCCGCAGCCCCCACCCGGCCGGGTCACCGGCCGGCAGGTCCAGGATCTGCACGAACCCGGCCGGGGCCTGGGGCAGGTCGCCCTCCTCGCCGCCGGGCGGGGTGGCCTCCTCGTCCCGCTCGTTCTCAATGGCGATCGCCGCGTACCGCTTGTTCGCGCTGACCGCGATCGAGTCGGGCTGGCCGCCCAGGTCGAGGCTGCGGACCCGCTCCCGGGTGTCGAGGTCGATCACGTCGACCCGGCCGGACGGCTCGGTGTAGCTCGCGCTGGTGTTCACCACGACCAGGACGTGCCGGCCGACCACGGCGACCGAGGTGGGCTCGTCCTCGGCGTCGCCGAGCCCGGCCAGGGAGAGGGTGCCGAGCCCGCGCGGTCGCTCGGCCCGGGAGATGTCGAGGAAGCCGATCCGGCGGGCCGCCGCGTCGGTGTAGACCAGGGTACGGCCGTCGCCGCTGACCGCCGAGATCTCGGCCACCGTCTCGGTGGCCGGGTCCTCACCGGCGGGGCGGTTCTCGAAGACCGGGTAGGTGGCGGTGCGGTCGAAGAACTTCGCCGGCCCCGGGGGCACGGAGCCGGTGCCGGCCTGGGCCGTGCCCGTGACGGCGAGGGCGGCGACCGTGGCGCCGGCCACCGCCATCGCGGGGAACGATCGTTTCGCTGTCACTGATCCTCCGTCTGTTCGGATTCGGACGGAGGCTGACACGCACGGTCGAGCACCGGCTGTCGCGGCGGTGAACAGTTGGCGAAGACGCCCGGCCGGCACCGGCGATGCCCGCCGGGAGGTTCAGTCGACGGTGGGTAGGGAGGGGCCGAGGACGTCGTCGGCGTCGACGATCGTGTACGCGTACCCCTGCTCGGCGAGGAAGCGCTGCCGGTGGGCGGCGTACTCGGTGTCGATGGTGTCCCGGGAGACCACCGTGTAGAAGTGCGCCTGCCGGCGGTCCGCCTTCGGGCGCAGCACCCGGCCGAGACGCTGCGCCTCCTCCTGCCGGGAACCGAAGGTCCCCGAGACCTGGATCGCCACCGCCGCCTCCGGCAGGTCGATGGAGAAGTTGCCCACCTTCGAGATGACCAGGGTACGGATCTCGCCGGCCCGGAACGCGTCGAAGAGCCGTTCCCGTTCCTTGTTGGTGGTGGAGCCCTGCACGATCGGGGCGTCCAGGTACTCGCCGAGCTGGTGGAGCTGGTCGATGTAGCCGCCGATCACCAGCACCTGGTCGTCGGCGTGCCGCCGCACCAGGGCGCGGACCACCGGGAGTTTGGTGCGGGCGGTCGCCGCCATCCGGTACCGCTCCTCGGCCTCCGCCGTCGCGTACGCCAGCCGCTCCGCGTCGGTCAGGGTGACCCGGACCTCGGTGCACTCGGCCGGGGCGATCCAGCCCTGCGCCTCGATGTCCTTCCACGGCGCGTCGTACCGCTTCGGGCCGATCAGGCTGAACACGTCGCCCTCCCGGCCGTCCTCCCGGACCAGGGTGGCGGTCAGGCCGAGCCGGCGGCGGGCCTGCAGGTCCGCGGTGAACCGGAAGATCGGCGCGGGGAGCAGGTGCACCTCGTCGTAGACGACCAGCCCCCAGTCACGGGCCCCGAAGAGGTCCAGGTGGGTGAAGGCGCCCTTGCGGCGCGAGGTGAGCACCTGGTACGTGGCGATGGTCACCGGGCGGATCTCCTTACGCTCGCCCGAGTACTCGCCGATCTCGTCCTCGGTCAGCGAGGTGCGCGCGATCAGCTCCCGCTTCCACTGCCGGCCGGCGACCGTGTTGGTGACCAGGATCAGCGTGGTCGCCTTCGCCTCGGCCATCGCCGCCGCCCCGACCAGCGTCTTGCCCGCGCCGCACGGCAGCACCACCACGCCCGACCCGCCGGCCCAGAACGCCTCCACCGCCTCCCGCTGGTACGACCGCAGGGTCCACGGCTTCCCGCCGTCCTTGCCGGCCTCGGCCAGCTCGATCGGGTGCGCCTCGCCGTCGACGTACCCGGCCAGGTCCTCCGCCGGCCAGCCGAGCTTGAGCAGCGCCTGCTTGAGCCGCCCCCGCTCGGACGGGTGCACCGCGATGGTGTCGTCGTCGATCTTCGCGCCGAGCATCCCGGCGAGCTTCTTGCTCTTGGCGACCTCGATCAGCACCAGCCGGTCCAGGCCGCGCAGGACGAGGCCGTGCACCGGGTCGTTGGCGACCTGGAGCCGGCCGTACCGGTCCATGGTCTCCGCCACGTCGACCAGCAGCGCGTGCGGCACCGGGTAGCGGGAGTACGTGATCAGGGCGTCGACCACGCCCTCGGCGTCGTGCCCGGCGGCGCGGGCGTTCCACAGCCCCAGCGGGGTCAGCCGGTACGTGTGCACGTGCTCGGGGGAGCGCTCCAGCTCCGCGAAGGGGGCGATCGCCATCCGGCAGGCCTGGGCGTCGGGGTGGTCGATCTCCAGCAGCAGGGTCTTGTCCGACTGCACGATCAGTGGTCCACCGCTCACCCCGGGGTCCTTTCGCCAGGTCTTCAGGCCGACCCACCAGTGTTGCACGGATCCGGGGGAGGCCGGGAAAACCGCGCGTGCGGGGCAACCTGCGTGGTCCCGCAGGCGTCTAGAAAGACGAAGGCCGCGGTCCAGGACGCCCGGCGTCGCTGGCCGGGGCGGCAGGTCGGGCCGGGGCGTGCACGTTCGCGCGCGCGGCACCGGCCCGGCCGGGGGACAGGGGTCGCCGGTCCGGCCGGTGCCACGCGACGGCAACGGGGGCGAACGGCACGCCCCGGTCGACCTGTCGACGGACCGGGTCCCGACACGTCGCGCGTCCTGCCCTGTCACTTCGGCCCCACCGGTGACACTCTGGAAGGGTCGATGCCGGACGGACGGGGGAGGGCAGGGACGATGACGGTCGACCGCGAGGCGATCCCCGGCAAGGACCGGCGCGTCACCGACGAGGTGTCCACCGCCACCGTGGTCGCGTACGGCTGCGCCGCGGTCGTCCTGTTCGGCTGGTTCCTCTTCGGGTGGCTGGTGCTCCAACAGGGCTTCGTCGCGTCGGTCGGGGAGGCCGCCGGCGCCGGTTCCGCCCTGCTGGTGGCGGTGACCATCATCGGCAGCTACCGGCGCAGCCGCCGCTGACCCGGTCGTCCCGCCCGGGGCGTGGGCCGCTACTTCTCCCGCACGGCGGCGGTGATCCGGTGCAGGGCGAAGGTGTGCAGCATCTCCGTGCGCTCGTCCTCCGCCCGCAGGTAGCCGGCGCCGATCGACACCGGCCGGACCAGCCGGGACGCGGTCGCCCCGTGTGCGTCGACGTACCCCACCCAGACCCGCGCCTTGTCCCGGACCGCCTGTTGCAGCACGGCGATCGCGTCGGCGTGGCTGTGCACCGGCACCGGTCCGGTCCGCGCCCCGACGGCGGTGCGGACCGAGGCGGGGGCCCGCCGGGCCGCCCGCGCCGCCGCCTCCCCGCGCCGGATCTGCTCCACCACACCGAGCAGGCGGGGCATGGCCAGGCGCGGGGTGGCCAGCGGGTCCACCGCCCGGGACGCCGGCACCCGGGTCGGCGCGCGCCGGGTCTTCGGCCGGGCCAACACCGCCGCGCCGCTGGCGTCCTCCGGCACCGGTGCGTACCCGGCGTCGCGCAGCGTGGTCAGCAGCAGCTTGCTCTGGTACGGGGTGACCAGCACGGTCGGGGCGAGCCGGCGCAGCGCCAGTGACTCCAGGCGGCGGTCGGCGAGCACCTCGGCCAGCAGCGCCTCGTCGTCGCTGCGCAGGTACCCGCCGGCCGAGCCGGCCCGCAGTCCGCCGTGCCGGCGGGCCACGTCGTCGATCAGGTACGTCAACCCCTGCGGCACCGGGGTCCGGGACCGGCGGGCGAAGAGGGCGTGCAGGTCGTCACCGGAGTACCCGGCGTCCAGCGCCCGCCGGACGCTCGCCGTGGTGACCCGGTGCACGCTGGCCCCGCCGGCCGACTCGGGCTCGGCGACCGCCTCCAACTCCCCGGCGAGCGCCGGCTCGGGCGGCCCGGGGACCACCACGGTCAGGTCGGCCTGGACGAGGAAGTGGTCCACCGGGGCGGGCAGCAGCGCGTCCAGCGCCCGCACGGCGGTCGACGGCTCCCCGCCCGCCCCCTCGGCGAGCAGCCCCAACGGGTCCTCCTGACCCCGCTCGTCGGCGGCGGTGACCTCGGCCAGCAGCAGCCGGCCGTACGAGGTGAGCGCCCCCAGCCCGGTCACGCCCAGCGTGGCCGCCTCGGTGAGCACCTGCCGGTGCGCGGCCTCCCGGCCCCGGCTGCGCCGGGGCGCGTGCCACTCCAGCAGCGCCAGCACCTCGTCGACGGTGGGGGCGGTCGCCGGCGTCAGGTCGGCGAGCACCCCGAGGACGGCCCGCCGGGCGGCCGGCGCGCCGGCCCGTTCCGCCTCGGCGGAGAGCACCGTGATCGGGCGGTCCCGGTCGTCGCGCTGGCCGACCAGCCCGGCCTGCCGGGACATCGCCAGCCAGCCCCGGGCGAGCTGCTCCCAGCGCTGGGCCAGGGAGCCGGTGCGCCACACCTCGTACCCGGCGGTGGGCAGCACCTGCTGGTCGGCCCCGTACCGGCCGGCGGTGGCCCCGGGCAGGTCCAGCTCGCCGAGGAGCGCCGCCGCGTACGCCACCTCCAGCAGCAGGGCGGTGGTCGGCTCGTCCAGCCCGACGGCGCGGGCCAGCCGGCGCAGCTCGCGGACGCCCAGGCCACCCGAGCGCAGCAGCGGTACCGGCTCGACGGAGAGCTGCTCCAGCAGCGCCTCGGTGTGCCGGACCACCTCCATGGCCTGCCCGGCTCCGGCGGAGTCGACGGCCTTCGGCTCGCGCGGCGCGGTGGCGACCGGCGGCGGGGCGGTCCGCAGCGGGCCGAGCGGGCCGGTGTCCCGCCGCAGCAGCAGCCCCACCTCCCGGGGCAGCTCCACGGTGCCGGTCGCGCCGGCCCGACCGCCGGAGACCAGCACCAGCAGCCGGTTGTCGACCAGCCAGCGCACCGGGGAGCCGGTGGGCGCGCCGCCGTTGGTGGGGTCCGGCGGGACGCTGCCCTCCGTGCCGGTCGCCGGGGCCTGCAACGCGCCCGGCGGGACGCTGCCCACCGGCGGTCCGGCGGCCAGCCGGTCCAGGATCGCCCGCGCCGAGGCCGGCGCGGCCAGCACCGTCCGGCGCAGCTTCGCCGGGTCCGCGCAGAGCGCCGCCGTCGCCGGGTCCAGCTCCGACGCGGGTCGGCCGAGACCCGCCGGGTACGGCGACACCTCGTCGACCGACTCGACCACCCGCAGGCCGCCCTCCGGGCCGTACAGCAGGAACAGGTCGCGCAGCCGGCGCAGCGTGGCGCGGACGGCGTCGGGGGCGGGCGGGTTCGGCCCGGCGGTGGCCGTGGCGAGCACCGCCTCGACGGTGGTGGTGCCCTCGTCGGGGTGCCGGGTCAGTCGGGCGGCGTCGAGGATCTGGAGGGTGAACTGGTCCAGCCCGTCGAGGGCACGCGCCACCGACACCCGCGACCGGGCCCGGGTGGCGAGCGCGCCGAGGTCGGCCGGGACCGGTACGACCAGGTCCGGCCGCTGCTGGAGGAGCGCGGCGAGGGAGTCGTCGGGCAGCGACCGCAGGTGGTCCGCGAGTGAGGTGGTCATCGTCGTTCCACGCTAGCCCGCCGGAGGGCCCCCGCGCCCCTCGGACATCCGGGGAGGACCGGTGCCGGGAGGTACCGTCGCGGCATGCCCCTTCTGACGGTCGGCTTCGACCTCGACATGACCCTGGTCGACTCGCGCCCCGGCATCGCCGCCACGTTCCGGGCGTTGAGCGCCCGTACCGGCGTGTACGTCGACGTCGACGCCGTGGTGTCCCGCCTGGGTCCCCCGCTGCGTACCGAACTGGCCCACTGGTTCCCGGCCGAGCAGGTGGAGGCCGCCGCGCTGGCCTACCGGGAGCTGTACCCGGCGTACGCGATCACGCCGACCGTGCCGATGCCCGGCGCGGTCGCGGCGATCGAGGCGGTGCACGCCCAGGGTGGCCGGGTGCTGGTGGTCACCGCGAAGATGGGCAGCCTCGCCCGGCTGCACCTGGACCACCTCGGCCTGGCCGTCGACGAGGTGGACGGTGACCTGTTCGCCGAGCAGAAGGCGACCGCGCTACGCACCCACGGGGCGACCCACTACGTGGGCGACCACGTCGCCGACATGGTGGCCGCCCGGACGGCCGGGGTGCCGGGGCTCGCGGTCGCCACCGGGCCCTGCTCGGCGGAGGAGTTGCGGGCCGCCGGGGCGGAACTGGTGCTGGATGATCTCACCGGATTCCCGGCGGCGCTGGCAGACGTGCTCCGGCTAGCCTTGCAGGAGTAGTCGTTCGAGCGAAGCAGGGGATCTGAAGGTGCCGACGGGTCGAGTGAAGTGGTACGACGCGACCAAGGGATACGGGTTTGTCACCAGTGACGAAGGTGGCGACGTCTTCCTGCCCAAGGTTGCGCTGCCGGCGGGCGTCACCGACCTCAAGGGCGGGCAGCGGGTCGACTTCAGCGTGGTGGACAGCCGTCGGGGCGTCCAGGCGATGGGGGTCAAGCTGCTCGACGCCCCGCCGTCGGTGGCCGAGCTGCGTCGCCGCCCGGCCGAGGAGCTGCACGGCCTGGTCGAGGACATGATCAAGGTGCTGGAGGCGAAGGTCCAGCCGGACCTGCGCCGGGGCCGGTTCCCGGATCGCAAGACGGCGCAGAAGATCGCTCAGCTCGTCCACGCGGTGGCCCGCGAACTGGAGGTCTGAGGCACCAGCCCGGCGTCGGCGGCGCGATCCAGCAGCGCCGCCACGGCGGCGTGTCCGGCCTCGCCCAGGTCCGCGGTGAACTCGTTGACGTACAGGCCGATGTGCCGGTCCACCACGTCCGGCTCCATCTCCTGGGCGTGCGTCAGGACGTACCCACGGCTGGCGGCCGGGTCGGCCCACGCCTGCCGGACGGATTCGCGGATCCACCCGGCGGCGGCCTCCGGGTCGACCCGGCCGCGCCGGGCCAGGATCGCGCCGAGCGGGATCGGGAGGCCGGTGTCGGCCTCCCACCACTCGCCCAGGTCCACCAGGGCGGTCAGGCCGTGCCGGGGGTACGTGAACCGCGCCTCGTGGATCACCAGCCCGGCGTCGTACCGGCCGGCGGCCACCCCCGGCATGATCTCGTGGAACGGCACCACCTCGATCCGCGCCGGTGGCCGCTCCGCCGACCAGAGCCGGAACAGCAGGTACGCCGTGGTCCGGTCACCCGGCACCGCGACGGTCGCCCCGCTGAGGTCGGTGCTCGGGCGGTCGCCCCGGGTGAGCACCAACGGCCCGCAGCCCCGCCCGAGCGCCCCGCCGCAGGGCAGCAGATGGTAGTCGTCGAGCAGCCAGGGCAGCGCGGCGTAACTCACCTTGACCAGGTCGAACGCCCCCCGCTCGGCAGCCGTGTTGGTCACGTCCACGTCCGCGTAGGTCACCTCGACCGGCGGCGCCCCGGGCACCCGCCCGTGCACCAGCGCGTGGAAGACGAACGTGTCGTTGGGGCAGGGCGAGATCGCCAGGGAGAGCGCCACGCCCCCACGGTAACTCCCGCCAGGCTCACGCCCCGCTCTCCACCCCCCGGCCCCCCGCCCCCCGCTGTCGGCGGCTGCCCGACGCCGGACCGGGGGAAGGGGAAGGCGGGCATGTAGTTCCGACATCCTTTCGAACTGCCCCTAACGACGGGGCAGCCAGGCTCGCGGATTGTCGGGTGGCCTGGCTCGCCGGGGGCCGTCGGTGGGTCGGGGCACCTGGTGGTCGGGACGTGCGTTGGTCGTGGCCTCTGGTGGCCGGGCGTCTGGTGGTCGGGACGTCCGTGGGTCGGGGCGTCCGGTGGGTCGGGGCGTCGGTGGTCGGGGCGTCGGTTGGCCGGGGCCTCTGGTGGTCGGGCGTCTGGTGGTCGGGGCTTCTGATGGCCGGAACGTCCGTTGGTCGGGGCGTCTGGTGGTCAGGACGCCGGCTGGTCGGGTGGCCGTCGGTTGGGCGGGGGCGCGCCTGGTGGTCGGTGGCGTCGGTTGGTCCGGCGGTCCTCTAGACGGGGCAGCTCGAAAGGATGCCCACAAGGACATCGTCGTGCGGTGGAGCGGGTTATCCACAGGTTTTCCACAGGCTGTCGGTGTGGGGTGGCGTGGCGGGTGGCCGGGGCAGCACCATCGACGGGTGATAGGGGCGACGAGCGCGTTGGATGTCGGTGCCGCCCTGCGCGCGTTGCGCCGGCGGGCCGACCTGAGCCAGCGGGAACTGGCGGCGCGGTCGGGGGTGCCGAAGAGCACCATCGCCCGGCTGGAGGCGGGACAGGGCGCCGATCCCCGGTTGCGCACCGTGGAACGGTTGGTACGGGCCGTCGGTGGGGAACTGACCATCGACCTGCCCGGTGAGCGCGGGGAAGCCGGCGGTCCGCCGGCGCTGCCTCGGGTGCCGCACGAGGAACTGCGGGACGAGGCCGGTCGCCGGTATCCGGCGCACCTGGACGTCTGGCCGGTGCGGGAGCCGAAGGACTGGCCCGGCGCGTGGTGGGCGCACTGGTACAACCTGCCCCCGAAGCGGTGGCCGTTGAGGCTGCCCGCGGCGACGTACGAGCGAAACCGGGGTTACCGGGACGCGCGCCGTCGGGCGGAGCAGGTCCGCCGCGAGGTGGTGGTGCGTCGGGTCACCGGGGGTGGTTTGCCCGACACGTCCTGGCGTTTCGTCGCAGAGCTTCCGGACGGCACGCTGCTCGGCGAGTTGCGGGCGCACGAGCGGAGCCCCTACCTCGACGTCGGCTCCGGTGCCGAGGCGGAGCGGGAGTTGGTGCTCGACGGATGTCTGGTCGTGGCGGAGCACCGGAGGCTCGGGATCGGGCGGCGTCTGGTCACGGCGCTGGCCGACGAGATGGTCCGCCGGGGCGTCGGCGGCGCGTACGCGCTGGCGGTCGGGAACGGGATCGATCTCCTGCTCGCCTGCGGGTTCCGGATCGAGGCGGGCCGGCCGGCGGAGATGCGGCTCAGGACGCCCCCAGCGCCGCCCCGGCAGCCGTCAGCGCGGTGAGCGCCTCCCGCATCCGCCACGCCGACCGGTCGCGCGGGCCGATCGGGTTGGAGATGGTGCGGAGTTCGGCGAAGGGGAGACCGGCGTGGGCGGCGGCGACGGCGACGCCGTACCCCTCCATGGCCTCGGCCACGGCGGTCGGGTGCCGGGCGGTCAGCGTCGCGGTGCTGGCGGCGGTGCCGGTCACCGTGCTGACCGTCAGCACCGGGCCGACGGCCGCCCGGGGTAGCCGGGCCCGCAGGCCGGCCAGGAGCGCCGGGTCGGCGGGGAGGTCGCTGCCGCCGCCGAGCACCTCCGGTGGCATGCCCAGCTCGTCGACCGGGAGGAACCCCTCCGGCGACTCGGCGCCCAGGTCGGCCGCGATGCTGCGGTCACCGAGGACGGTGGCACCGACGGCCACCCGGCCGGTGAAGCCGCCGGCCACTCCCGCACTGATCACCGCCCGGTAGGGGCGGCCGGCGGCCTCGGCGAGCGCGAGGAGCCGGGCGGTGGCGGCGCCGGCGGCGGCCGGGCCGACGCCGACCGGCGCGACCGTCACCGTCGGGTCGGTCAGGCCCGCCCGGACGGCCTCCGCCTCCACCGGAACCGCCGTCACCACGAGCAGTCCGGCCGTCACGTGAGCACCGGCTCCCGCCAGGGCGGCACCGGCTCCCGCCACGGTGGCACCCGCCTTCGCGGGGGATGGCCCTCTCACGCCAGCGGGCCCGGGGCCTCGCGGCGGTTGCCGTCGTCGGCGCCGCCGGAGCCGCCGACGGCGGAGGACGGGCGGTAGATGTGGTAGCCGGGTGGGGCGAGCGGGGCGTCGTCGTCCACCGGCTCGCTCCGGCTGCCGGCCGGAGCGGGTGACGTGGGGGTGGGATCGTCGGTGTCCCCGCCGCTGCCGGTGCCCTCGCTGGCGGTGCCCTCGCCGGCGGTGTCGTCGGTGGCGGCGGTCCCGCCGGTCTCGGTGGCGGCGGTGAGTTCGTCGTCGGCCAGGGGACGGCCGAGCAGCCGTTCGGCGCGGAGCCGGCGGGCCACCACCACGCCCCGGGCGGCGGCGAGCACGCCGACGGCGGCGACCACCGCGATTCCGGTCCGGCCGTCGAAGGGTACGAGGCCGAGCCCGCCACCGGCGACGAAGGCGAGCATCAGCGCGGTCTCCGAGTGGGCGAACGAACTCGCCCGGAGCCGCTCCGGGATGCGTTCCTGGATCGACGCGTCCACGGCGAGCTTGGCGATGCCGCTCATCATGGCGGTGACCAGGCAGAGCAGGGCGACCATGGCGAGCGAGAAGCTCAGCGTGGCGAGGATCGCCACCCCGGCCACGACGATGATGCCGCTGGACTGGATCGCGGCGGGCCGGTGGATGCGCAGCCGGGTCCCGATCGCGGTGGCGAGGAAGGTGCCGGTGGCGAGCGCCCCACCGACCAGGCCGAGCGCGACCTCCGGACTTAGGTCCCGGCCGAGGACGCTGGTGTCCAGGTCACCCTTTTTGAGCGCGAACGCCAGGAAGAGCAGCAGGAAGCCGTAGAGCGCGCGCAGCGTCGCGGCTCCGGCGAGGGTGGCGATCACCAGCCGGCCCGCCGGCCGTCCCCGGCCCAGCGGCCGGTCCCGGTCGCTGCGCAGCGCCCGCAGCGGGCGGGGGACCCGTTCCGGTGGCTCGGAGTCCGCCTTCGGGGGCAGCCGCAACGCGATGACCATGCCGACCAGGAAGATCACCGAGGCGACCCGGAGCGGCCACTGCGGGCCGAACCAGAACGCGGCCAGCCCGATCGGGGCCACCAGCGCGCCGGCGATCGTGCCGTAGACGCTGGCGCGGGCGCCGACCTGGGAGAGCCCGAGCCCCTCGGGCAGCAGCCGGGGCACCGCCGCCGACCGGGCCACCCCGTAGGCGCGGGAGAGCGCGAGGACCCCGAACGCCGCCGGGTAGAGACCGAACCCGTGGATGTAGTCGGAGATCAACCAGGCCAGGAAGGCCCGCCCCAGCATGGTGACGGCCAGCGCGTACCGTCGGCCGTGCCGGAAGTGGTCGAGCAGGGGGCCGACCACGGGCGCCAGCATGGCGAACGGCACCATCGTCACCAGCAGGTAGAGCGCGACCTTGCTGCGGGCCTCGCCCAGCGGGACGTTGAAGAAGATCGTGCCGGCCAGGCCGATCGCGATCAGGGTGTCCCCGGCGCAGGAGACGGCGTGCAGGTCGAACAGGCGGACCATCCCGGTCTCGCCCCCGGCGCCCCGCGTGCGGGCCTGCCCGGCCTGCCGGGTGACCCAGCGTCCGGAGCTGACCGAGCCCCGGAACAGCAGCCGGGTGGCGCGGATGCCGGTGCCGACGGTCCGCCCGAGTACGGACCGCTCGGAGCGGGAGAACAGCGGCATGTGCACCATCCTCGCCCATCCGCCCCCCGAGTGCGCACCACCGTCGCAAGAACGTTGCCGGGGAGTCCCTGTCAGCCGGTACCGCCCATGGGGAACAATGGACGGGTGACCAGGCCCGCCAGCACCCGCGCCGCCCGCCTCGACCAGGTCTGCGCCGCCGCCGTGGAGGCGGCCCGTGCCGGCATCACCGAGGTGGGGCCCGACGACGTCGGCGATCACCTGAAGGCCGTCGCCGAGGGTGAACGGCTCGTCACGCACTACTTCGAGTGCCGGCTCGCCGGGTACCGGGGCTGGCAGTGGGGGGTGACCGTCACCCGGGTGCCGCGCAGCCGCAAGGTGACGATCTGCGAGACGGTGCTGCTGCCCGGCCCGGACGCGCTGCTGGCCCCCGGCTGGCTGCCCTGGCAGGAGCGGCTCAAGCCCGGTGACCTCGGCCCCGGCGACCTGCTCCCCACCCCGGCGGACGACGACCGGCTCGCCCCCGGGTACGTCCTCTCCGACGACCCGGCGGTCGAGGAGGTCGCCTGGGAGCTGGGTCTGGGGCGTCCCCGGGTGCTCTCCCGGGAGGGCCGGTCCGAGGCGGCCCAGCGGTGGTACGACGGTGACCACGGTCCCGCCGCCCCGATCTCGGTCGCCGCGCCGACCGCCGCCCGCTGCGGCAGTTGCGGCTTCTACCTGCCGCTGGCCGGTGCGCTGCGGCAGTCCTTCGGGGCGTGCGGCAACTTCTACGCCCCCGACGACGGCCGGGTGGTCAGCGCCGACCACGGGTGCGGCGCGCACTCGGAGACGCTGGTCGAGACGGGGGAGACCCCGGTGGACGAGCTGCCCACGGTGTACGACGACAGCGCCGTGGAGCCGGTGTCGGTGAGCCGGGCGCCCGGCTCAGTGGAGTCCGCCGAGCCGGCGGAGCCGTACGGGCACTCCTGACCGGCAGCCGGCGGGCTGGCCGGTGCTGAGCTAGTCCAGGCCGGCGGCGGCCCGGCGGCGACGCCGTTTCGCGTCGTGCCGCATCATCACCGCCAAACCGGGGAAGCCCCACAGAAAACCGGCCAGGCAGGTCCACAGCCAGTTCTCGTGCCCGTGCTCGGCCAGCCAGTCCCGGAAGAGGAGCAGGACCAGACCGGCCGCCGCCCAGGCGACGAGCCCGGCGACCGCGAACGGGACCATCGGCGGGTCGAGCGGCTCGGGCCGCGGCATCTGATCCTGTGCCACGGCACCGAGGGTACGCGATCCACCTTTCCCGCCCGCCGTCGATCTGCGACGATGCGCGCGACCAATCGATGATCAGTGTGAGGACCCGATGGCAGTAGCACCGCCCGACAAGGGCGTCGCGCCCGATCCCGCTCATCCCCGCAACGGCTTCGACCGGTACTTCGAGATCACCGCGCGTGGCTCGACGCTGGGTCGGGAGGTCCGCGGCGGCCTGGCGACGTTCTTCACGATGGCGTACATCGTGGTGCTCAACCCGTTGATCCTCGGCGCGGCCGTGGACGGCGACGGTCAGCGGCTGGCCATGCCGGCGCTGGCGGCGGCGACCGCGCTGGTCGCCGGCCTGATGACCATCCTGATGGGCGTGGTGGGCCGGTTCCCGCTGGCGGTCGCCGCCGGCCTCGGCGTCAACGCGCTGGTCGCGTACGAGATCGCCCCGGAGATGACCTGGGCGGACGCGATGGGCCTGGTGGTGATCGAGGGTGTGATCATCGCGGTGCTGGTGCTCACCGGCCTGCGGACGGCGGTGTTCCGGTCGGTGCCCACCCAGATGAAGACCGCGATCGGGGTCGGCATCGGGCTGTTCCTGACCATCATCGGTCTGGTCGACTCCGGTTTCGTCCGGCGCATCCCGGACGCGGCGAACACCACCGTGCCGGTCGGGCTGGGCATCGGCGGCAAGCTGGTGAGCTGGCCGATGCTGGTCTTCGTGGTGGGGCTGCTGCTGACCCTGGTGCTGGTGGTCCGCCGGGTCCGGGGGGCGATCCTGATCGGCATCCTCTCCGCGACCGCGTTGGCGATCGTCATGCAGGCGCTGTTCAACATCGGCCCGTCGGTGGTGGACGGGGTGTCCAACCCCAAGGGCTGGTCGCTGAACGTGCCGGAGATCCCGACGACGGTCGTGGACGTGCCGGACCTGTCCCTGCTCGGCAACTTCAACGTGCTCGACTCGTGGAGCCGGGCCGGCTGGCTGGTCGTGCTGATGTTCGTCTTCACGCTGTTGATCACGGACTTCTTCGACACCATGGGCACGATGGTCGCGGTCGGTCAGGAGGGGAGCATGCTCGACGAGCAGGGCACCCCGCCCCGGGCGAAGGAGATCCTGCTGGTCGACTCGATCGGCGCGGTGGCCGGTGGCACGGCGAGCGTCTCCAGCAACACGGCGTACGTGGAGAGCGCGGCCGGGGTCGCGGAGGGGGCCCGGACCGGGGCGGCGAACCTGGTCACCGGGGCGCTGTTCCTGCTGGCGATGTTCTTCGCCCCGCTGGTGGTGATCGTGCCGTTCGAGGCGGCCTCGACCGCCCTGGTGGTGGTCGGCTTCCTGATGATGACGGCGGTGCGGACCATCGACTGGTCGGACTACGAGATCGCCATCCCGGCCTTCCTCACCATCGTGCTGATGCCGTTCACCTACTCGATCTCCAACGGCATCGGCGCCGGCCTGATCGTGTACGTGGTCATGAAGCTGGCCCGGGGCAAGGCGCGGGAGGTGCACCCGCTGCTGTACGCGGTGGCCGCGCTCTTCGTCCTGTACTTCCTGCGCGGGCCGATCGAGTCCGTGCTGCTGTAAGAGGTGCCGCGGTAAGGGATCGACCGGGCCGGGGCTCCGTACGGGGTGCCCCGGCCCGTTCCCGTTTCGGGCGCTGGGTGAGCATGGTCTCATCATGGCTCCTCGGCCATGCTTGTTAGTTAGGCTAACTATCGTGACGGAGCGGACGGTGACGGCGAGACGCGTGCCACCGGCGCAACTGGCTCCCCAGTTGCGTGATGCGATCACCAGGCTGAATCGACGGGTCCGCCAGGCCCGGCCGGTCGGTGACCTGACGGTCACCCAGCTCTCCGCGCTCACCAGCATCCGGCTGGCGGGCGCGCTGACCCCTCGGGAACTGGCCGACATCGAACGGGTGCAACCACCCACGATGTCCAGGATCGTCGGGAAGTTGGAGGAACGCGGCCTCGTGCGGCGTACCCCCCACCCGACCGACGGACGGCAGGTCATCCTGGCCGTGACCGACGGGGGTCAGACGGTGCTCGACCAGTTCGAACGGGCCCGTGACGAGTGGCTGGCCGACCGGCTGGCCGCACTCGCCGAGGAGGACCGGGACACGCTACGGCGGGCCGCCGAGATCCTCCAGGGGCTGGCCCGCGCCTGACCGCGCCCGACCGCGCCCGGACCACCGGGCCGTGCCCGTACCGACGGGCCGAGCCCGCGCGTGCCCTCGCGCGCCCGCGCCACCGCGCCGCGCCGTCCGCCGTCGATGACGCGTACGAGCCGAGGAGGCGCACCAAGAGTGCAGGCCAGGTTGAGCACGATGTTCCAGTCCCTACAGGTCCGTAACTACCGACTCTTCGCCGCCGGGCAGTTGATCAAGCTGATCGGCGTCTGGATGATGTTCGTCGCCCAGGACTGGCTCGTGCTCGAGCTCTCGGACGACTCCGCCACCGCGCTCGGCGTGGTGGTGGCCCTCCAGTTCACCCCGGTACTCCTGCTCACGCTCCTCTCCGGGCGGCTCGCCGACCGGTACGACAAGCGGATGCTGCTCTTCGTCGCCAACGCGTTCTGGAGCGTGCTGGCGCTGGCCATGGCCCTGCTGGTCATCACCGACCTGGTCCAGCTCTGGCACGTCTTCGCCTTCGCCGCCCTGCTCGGCGTGGCGAACGCGGTGGAGACGCCGGTCCGGCAGGCGTTCGTCTCCGAACTCGTCGGCACCTCGCTGCTGCCCAACGCGCTGTCGCTGAGCGCGGCCGTGTTCAACTCGGCCCGGATCATCGGCCCCGCCGTGGCCGGCCTGGCCATCGCCGCCGTCGACGTCGGGCCGGTCTTCCTGGTCACCGCGCTCAGCTCGATCGCCCCGCTGGTCAACGTGGTCCGGATGCGTTCGGCCGAACTGCACCGTCCGGCCCTGCCGCCCCTGGAGGAGCGCGACTCGGCGAAGGTGGTCGACGGGCTCCGGTACGTCTGGCGCCGTCCCGACCTGCTGTTGCCGATGGCGGTGATGTCGGTGGTCGGGATGACGCTGTTCAACTTCCAGCTCACCCTCGCGGCGCTGGCCAAGACGGTCTTCAACACCGGGGCCGCCACCTTCGGCCTGTTCAGCACCGCCCTGGCGGTCGGCGCGCTGGCGGGAGCGCTCGCCGGCACCGGGCGGCGCAGCCGCCCCTCGGTGTGGGTGGTGCTCGGCGCGGCCGTCGGGGTCGCGGTCTTCGGCACCATGGTCGGGCTGGCCCCGGCGTACTGGATGGTGGTGCTCCTGCTGCTGCCGACCGGCTTCTTCATGGTCTACTTCGCGCAGGCCGCCAACCAGCGGGTCCAGCTCGGGGTCGACGCCGCCTTCCGGGGGCGGGTGATGGCGCTCTGGGTGCTCGTCTTCCTCGGCACCAACCCGGTCGGCGCCCCGCTGATCGGCTGGGTCGCGGAGACCTTCGGCGCCGGGGCGAGCATCTGGACCGGTGGCCTGCTCTCACTGGCCGCCACCCTGCTGGCGTTGGCCTGGCAGCTCCGCCGCGACGGAGCCCGGCTGCGGATACGGATGCTGCCCATCCCGCGCTTCTACGTCGTCTCCCGGACCGGTGAGGCTGCTGGGCTGCTGGCCCGCCACTGAGGTCGCTGCCGGTCCGGCGGCTGAGGTCGCTGCGGTGGGGCCGAGGGGCTGGTGGGGCGGATGGTGCTGCTGGGGCGCATGGGGCGGTGGCGGCGGAACTGGAGGTCGCGGATGGCAAGAAAGCGGTAGCGGTCGCCGCGTGCGGGCCGTAGCGTCGATGCGTGGGAGTCGATCGAACACTCTGGGTGATCCTGGCTCTCTTCGCGGCGGCCTGCCTGCCGGTGTTGATCGCCCTGGTCTTCTGCGCCGACGAGATCCTCGACCGGCTGGTCTGCGCGGTCTCCGAGTGGCGGGAACGCCGCCGGGAACGACGGACCATCGCCCGGCTGGACCGGGCGGTCGGGGCGGACGCGCTCACCCGCGACATCGACCTGCGTGAACTCGACCGGGAGGACCGCCTCCCACTCGAACAGATCGTCGCCGAACTGCGCACCCTCGGCACCCACCGGACCACGGCCGTCGGCCGGGCCGCCGTCTGGAAGGGCGGCACGGTCGAGGCGTACGACAGCCGGCTGCGGGCCGCCTGCCGGGCGCTCGGCATCGACGAGCACCTGACCGAGCTGACCGGCGTCGACCTGGAGATCGAGCGGGTCCGGGTGGAGGGCCTGCTGCACCGGGCCGGGATCGCGCTGCCCGCCGCCCGGGCCGAGCAGGGCGAGCGGCACCGGTGACCCCGCCGGCGGCGCTGGTCCTGGCGACGGGCGGCTCCGGTTGAGGCTCTTCGTCGGGGTCTTCCCACCCCCTGGCGCGGTTGAGCATCTCGTCGCCGAGGTGGCCCGGCTCCGGGTGGGCGTGGCCGCCGCCGCGGGCACGAACGTCCGGCTGGCCGACCCGACCCGGGCGCACCTGACCCTGGCCTTCCTCGGCGACGTCGGGTCGGAGCGGCTGCCCGGGGTGGAGCACGCGCTCGGCCTCGCCGCCGAGCGGACCCGGGGCGGGGCGCAGGGGCCGCCGGTGCTGCGGCTGGGCGGTGGCGGCCGGTTCGGCTGGGGGCGTACCACCGTGCTCTGGGTGGACGTGCGTGGTGACCTGCCCCGCCTGGTGACCCTGGCCGGCACGGTCCGCACCGGACTGGCCGCGATCGGCGTGCCCGCCGACGACAAGCCGTTCCGGCCGCACCTGACCATCGCCCGCCCCGCCGACCGGATGCCGCACGCCGACGTCGAGGCCGACCGGGCGGCCCTGGACAGCTACCTCGGGCCACCCTGGCCGGCCGCCGAACTGGTGCTGGTGCAGAGCCGGCCCGGCGTCGAGCCGGGCTACCGGCGGCTCGCCACCTGGCCCCTCTGAGCACGCCGGACAGGGCGAGGGCGCGCGGGACCCGGTGCGCCGGGCCGGCGGTGGGCCCGGCGAGGGGTCAGGAGGACTCGCGGGCCGCCGGGCCGCTGCCGAACAGGACGTCGTCCCAGCTCGGCAGGCGCTTGCGCGGCTTGCCGGCACCCTCGGTCGACTCGGTCGCCGCCGTCGCCGCGCCCGTGCGCCGGGGCCGGAGCACCGCCAGCGACGGCACGGCCGGGACCTCCTTCGGCGCGTCGGAGTCGTCGTCGAACGCGGAACCCTGGCCGCCGCCGAGCAGGGCGGCGGCCCCACCGCTGACGGCCCGCTGCCGGGACTGGTCCGGCCCGGCCAGCGCGGCCGGGGTACGCGGCTCCAGGCCCCGGCCGGAGGTCGAGCCGAGCGGCCGGTCGAGCGAGGCGAGCAGGGCGTCCCGGCCGGCCCGGATCGGGTCCCGCCCGGGGCGGCCCGGCTCGGCGGGCGTCGGCAGGCCGTGCCCACCGCCCCGGCTCGGCTCGCCGCGCGACGGGCCGGGCAGGGCGTGTCCGCCCCGCTCCGGTGCCGGCTCCTGCCCGAGGATCGGGGTGGGCCGCTCGGCGCAGAGGTACTGTGCCATGTCGTCGTGCGGGGCGACCTGCTGGCGGGTCTTGTCCAGGTCCCAGACGGCCTGGGCGGTGGCCTTGCCGGACGGCCAGGTGGCGACGATCCGCCAGGTGCCGTCGTCGCGCCGCCAGGCGTCCCAGGAGATCTTCTCCGTGTCGATGCCGTGCTGGGCCAGCCGGCCGTTGACCACCTCGGCGAGCGGGGTGGGCTTCTCCGCGCCCTTGAGCCGGGTGCGACGGGCGTGCTGGGCGAGCATGGCCCGCTCCTGGAGCACCGGCCCGGCGTAGCGCAGGACCCGGTCGACCGGCACGCCGGCGATCCGGGCGACGTCCTCGGCGGACTCGCCGGCCCGGATCTTGGCCTGGATGTCCCGGGGGGAGAGCGACGGCACCGGGTCGGCGGCGGGCCCGGCCGACGCCACGGTCAGCGGCGGGGTGCTGCCGGGCTCGGCGTGCATCGCCGTGGCGACCCGTTCGTCGATGGGCAGGGCGAGCAGTCGCCCGACCTCGTCGGCGAGCACCAGAGCCTGGCCGTCCTCGGAGAGGGCGACGAAGCGTACTGGGCGCATAGCGTTGCCTCCGTCCCGCTTCGCTGGCCGCACGCCACGAGTCGGCCACCCGGGCGTCTCGCCCCACGGTACGCCCATCCGGGTCAGGTTGTGGGACGCCACGCCCGCATGTCGTGGATGACCAGCCTGATCAGTCAGTCGGGGCCGCCGTCCGGCGGTCGGCGGCGGCCCCTTCGACGGTACGCCTCGTCGATGCCGGGTGACGAGACCGCGCGGCGCTACAGGCGCTCGACGACGTAGTCGATCGACGCGGTGAGCGCCTCCACGTCGGTCGGCTCGACGGCCGGGAAGAGCGCCACCCGGAGCTGGTTGCGGCCCAGCTTCCGGTACGGCTCGGTGTCCACGATGCCGTTGGCGCGCAGCGCCTTGGCGATCGCGGCGGCGTCCACCCCGTCGGCGAAGTCGATGGTGGCGACCACGTTCGACCGCAGGGCGGGGTCGGTGACGAAGGGCGTCGCCACGGTGGAGCGCTCGGCCCAGCCGTAGACGATCCCGGCGCTCTCCGCCGTGCGCTTCGCCGCCCAGGCCAGCCCGCCCTGGGAGTTCATCCAGTCGGTCTGCTCGGCGGCCAGGAAGATGGTGGCCAGCGCCGGCGTGTTGTACGTCTGCTCCAGCCGCGAGTTGTCGATCGCGGTGACCAGGTCGAGGAAGGCCGGGATGTACCGACCCGAGCCCTTGATCTCGGCGGCCCGCTCCAGCGCGGCCGGCGACATCAGGGCCAGCCAGAGGCCACCGTCGGAGCCGAAGCACTTCTGCGGGGCGAAGTAGTAGACGTCGGTCTCGCCGACGTTGACGTCCAGCCCGCCCGCGCCGGAGGTGGCGTCGACCAGCAGCAGCGAGCCCGGGTCCGCGCCGGCCACCCGGCTGATCGGCACCGCGACGCCGGTCGAGGTCTCGTTCTGCGGGGTGGCGTAGACGTCCACCCCGGCCTCGGCGGCCAGCGCCGGGGCGCTGCCCGGGTCGGCCTTGCGGACGGTCGGCTCACCGAGGAAGGGCGCGTCCTTGACCGACTTGGCGAACTTCGCGCCGAACTCGCCGAAGCTGGCGAACTGGGCCCGGTCCCGGACCAGCCCGAAGGTGGCGACCTCCCAGAAGGCGGTGGTGCCACCGTTGCCGATGACGACCTCGTACCCCTCGGGGAGGGAGAAGAACTCGGCGATGCCGGACCGCAGCCGGGCCACCTGGTCACGGACGGTCTTCTGCCGGTGCGAGGTGCCCAGGACGCTGGTCGCCACGTCGGCGAGGGCGGAGACGGCCGCCGGACGGACCTTGGACGGCCCGCAGCCGAACCGCCCGTCGGCGGGCTTGATGTCGTCAGGAATCCGGATGGTCGAAACGTCAGCCACGGTTATCGAAGATCCTTCCGCATGGGCGGGGGCCCGGGTGAGCTGGCCGGCGCGGACCGTCGGCGGCACGTACGCCTCGGCGCACGGTGGGCCGGATCCGGGCCAGGTCTGGCGGCACTGCCGAGTCCCCATCCTCGCACCCGGGACGGGCCGGCCGGCGGCTGGTCCCGTCCCCGGTGCTGAGGTGTCCAACACACCCTGAGTCCTGCGCCACAGGGCGCTGTCCCCGCAGGTGGGGCGGGGGTTCCTGCGGGGGTGTGAGAAGGGTGCCCTTCTCGACCGTAGGCGTTAGGAGGGGGCCCTTCCTTACACGCCGTGCGGGACGGCGTCCCAGCCGTCGACCTCCTGCGGCTTGCGCGGGCCGGGGCCGACGTACCGGGCGGAGGGGCGGACCAGCCGGCCGAGCTTCTTCTGCTCCAGGATGTGCGCGCTCCAGCCGCCCATCCGGGCGCAGGTGAACATCGAGGTGAACATGTGCGCCGGCACCTCGGCGAAGTCCAGCACCACGGCGGACCAGAACTCGACGTTGGTGGCGAGCACCCGGTCCGGGCGGCGGGCCTGCAACTCGGCCAGCGCGGCCCGCTCCAGCGCCTCGGCCACCTCGAAGCGGGGCGCGCCCAGCTCCCGGGCGGTGCGCCGGAGCACCCGGGCGCGCGGGTCCTCGGCCCGGTAGACCCGGTGCCCGAAGCCCATCAGCCGCTCGCCCCGGTCCAGCACGCTCTTCACGTACCCCTCGGCGTCGCCGCTGCGCTCCACCGCCTCCAGCATGCTGAGCACCCGCGACGGGGCGCCGCCGTGCAGCGGCCCGGAGAGCGCGCCGATGCCCGACGAGATGCAGGCGGCGGCGTCCGCGCCGGTGGAGGCGACGATCCGGGCGGTGAAGGTGGAGGCGTTCAGGCCGTGCTCGGCGGCGGAGATGAAGTACGCGTCGACGGCCTTGACGTGCCGGGGGTCGGGCTCGCCCCGCCAGCGCTTCATGAACCGCTCGACGATGGTCTCCGCCTTGTCGATCTCCTTCTGCGGCACGGCCGGCAGGCCGAGGCCCCGGGCGGACTGGGCGACGAAGGACAGCGCCGTCACCGAGACCCGGGCCAGGTCCGCGCGGGCCTGCTCGTTCGAGATGTCGAGGAACTGGTCGAGCCCCCAGTACGGGGCGAGCATCGCCACGGCGGACTGCACGTCGACCCGGATGTCGCCGGAGTGCACCGGCACCGGGAACGGCTCGGCCGGCGGCAGGCCGGGGCCGAACCGGCCGTCGACCAGCAGCGCCCAGACGTTGCCGAAGGAGACCTGGCCGATCAGGTCCTCGATGTCGACCCCGCGGTAGCGCAGGGCACCGCCCTCGCGGTCGGGTTCGGCGATCACGGTCTCGAAGGCGACGACGCCCTCCAGTCCGGGTTTGAAGTCGGCCATGTGCTCTCTCCCGCGGCTTCGTCGGTGCGCCCGCCCTCGGGCGCCGGTGCGGCTCATGGATGTGTTCGTGACATCTTGCCTGCTGGACAACCGGGTTTGCGACCCACGGCGAGTGTGCTACGTACGACACCCGGGCCCGTGCCACTCGGCAACGCCCCGGTAACACACGGCGGAAAGCGCTGGTCAGCGTGATGGGGGGCGATCCGGGTGCGGTGGACGGGCGGCGATGTGACGGGGGACACAGTGAGGCCAGCCGGGATGCGCAACGAGTATGCCGAGGAGAAAACGCTTTCCTGGGGCGATCTGGCGGCCGACTGGCACACCCAGTTCGACCGCTGGTTCCACGACGCGGTCGCCGCCGCGCTCCCCGAGCCGAACGCGATGGTGGTCGGCACCGCCGACGCCGACGGCCGGCCCAGCGGCCGGACCGTGCTGCTCAAGGGGTACGACCCGGCGGGCTTCGTGTTCTTCACCAACTACGCCTCCCGCAAGGGCGGCGACCTCGCGGCCAACCCGTACGCCAGTCTGGTCTTCCCGTGGTTCGGGATGCAGCGGCAGGTGGTGGTCACCGGCCGGGTGGACCGGCTGGACCGGGCCGAGACCGAGGCGTACTTCGCCAGCCGGCCGCGCGGCTCGCAACTCGGCGCCTGGGCCAGCACCCAGTCGAGCGTGGTCGCCGACCGGTCGGTGCTGGAGGAGCGCTACCAGGAGGTCCAGCGGCGGTTCGCCGACGTCGAGCCGGTCCCCGCCCCGCCGCACTGGGGCGGGCTGCGGGTGCGGCCCGACGCGGTGGAGTTCTGGCAGGGCCGGCCCGACCGGATGCACGACCGGCTGCGCTACCGGCTGGCCGCGCCCGGGGAGTGGGTCACCGAGCGGCTCGCCCCGTGACCGCCGTCAAGCCGGGCCGGTCGAGCACCGCCCGGCGCTGGGCCATCGACCTGAGCCCGCTGCGGGTGCCGACGTACCGGCGGCTGTGGCTCGGCAACGCGATCGCCATGTTCGGCTTCCAGATGACCGCGGTGGCCGTCCCGGTGGAGATGTACGCGCTCACCCAGGACTCGTTCTGGGTCGGCCTGCTGGGCGTGGCGTCGTTCGTACCGCTGCTGGTCTTCGGGCTCTGGGCCGGCGCGGTGGCCGACGCCCGCGACCGGCGGCGGGTGCTGCTGGTCGGCTCGGTGCTGCTCTGGGCGTCGGTGCTGGCGCTGCTGGCCCAGGCCCTGCTCGGGGTGGGCAGCCCGGCGCTGCTGCTGGCGCTGGTCACCGTGCACTCCACCGCCTTCGCGATCAGCTCACCGGCGCGCAGCGCGGCGCTGCCCCGGATCCTCCCGGCGGAACTGCTGCCGGCGGCGATGACGCTGAACTTCACCACCTTCACCGCCGCGGCGGTGATCGGGCCGCTCGGCGCCGGGCTGGTCTTCGCCGTCTGGGGCACCGACACCGGCCTGCCGATCGCGTACGGGCTGGACGCCCTGCTCTTCCTCGGGCTGATCACGGCCACTCTGCGGCTGCCGGCGATGCCGCCGGAGCCGGTCGCCGAGGGGGAGGCGCACCGGGGCGGGCTGGGCGGGGTCGTTGACGGCCTGCGCTACCTGACCACCACCCCGGTCCTGCTGCTCTCCTTCGCCATCGACCTGATCGCGATGATCCTGGCCATGCCCCGGGCGCTCTTCCCCGAGGTGGCCCAGGAGCGGTTCGGCGACGGCGCGGCCGTCGGCTGGCTCTACAGCGCGATGGCGATCGGGGCGATGCTCGGCGGGCTCACCTCCGGCTGGATCGGCCGGCTGCACCGGCAGGGCCTCGCCCTGGTGCTGGCCGTGGTCGGCTGGGCCACGGCCATCGCCCTGGCCGGACTGGCCCGGAACCTGTGGCTGATGGTCGTCCTGCTCGCCGTCGCCGGCCTCGCCGACCTGGTCAGCGCGGTGCTGCGACAGTCCATGCTGCTGGTCTACGCGCCGGACCGGCTGCGCGGCCGGCTCCAGGGGGTCAACCTCGCGGTGGTCGCGGGCGGGCCGCGCCTCGGCGAACTGCGGGCCGGCGCGACGGCCGGGTTCCTGGGCGCCGGGGTGGCCTGGGTCGGCGGTGGACTGCTGGCGCTGGTGCTGACCGTGCTGCTGGCGGTCGCCTTCCCGGCGCTGCGTCGCTACCGCCGGTGACCCGCTGCGCCGCTACCGCCGGTGACCCGCTGCGTCGCTACCGCCGGTGACCCGGTGGTCGGGACGGAAGGTGACGTGCCGAGCGCGCAGCGGCACCGACCGGTTAAGGTCCCCGACATGAACAACGTCGAGCCGCGCCCTGCGTCCGGGGCACAGTGGACCATTGCCGCCGCCGGTCACGAGGCCGTCATCGTCGAGGTGGGCGGTGGTCTGCGGGCGTACCGCCACGACGGGGCCGACTATCTCGACGGGTACGAGCCGGACGAGATCTGCCCCGGCAGCGCCGGCCAGGTGCTCGCCCCGTGGCCGAACCGGATCCGGGACGGCGTCTACACGGTGGGTGACGAGACGTACCAGTTGCCGCTGACCGAGCCGGCCCGGCACGTGGCCCTGCACGGCCTGGTCAACTGGGTGCGGTGGCGGCTGGTCGAGCAGGCCGACGACGCGGTCACCGTGGAGTACGACCTCCCGCCCCACCCGGCGTACCCGTGGGCGCTGCGGGTCCGGGGCCGGTGGAGCGTCGGGGCGGACGGGCTGCGGGTCGAGCACGAGGCGACGAACCTCGCCACCACGGCGGCCCCGTTCGGCTTCTCCGTCCACCCGTACCTGCAACTGCCCGGGGTGGCCGTGGACGACCTGACCATGCGGGTGCCGGCGCACCGCCGCCTGGTGGTGGACGGCCGGCTGCTGCCGGTGGGCGCGAGCCTGGTGGCCGGCACCGAGCACGACTACACCGCGCCGCGCCGGATCGGCGGGGCCCAGCTCGACACGACCTTCGGCGAGCTGGTCCGGGACGACGACGGCGGGTCGTCGGTGACCCTGGCCGGCCCGGAGGGCTCGGCCGGCGTCCGGATCTGGGCCGACCGGGAGTTCGGCTGGTGGCAGGTGTTCACCGGGGACGCCCTGACCGGCAAGCGGCACCGCCGCTCGGTGGCGGTCGAGCCGATGACCTGCCCGCCCGACGCGTTCCGGTCCGGCCGGGACGTGATCGAGTTGGCGCCCGGCGCGACCTGGCGCGGGGTCTGGGGCATCCGCCCCGGAGCCTGACCGGGCCGGGGCGGCAGCGACATGGAGTTCGCCGAGGTCGTCCGGCGTCGCCGGATGGTGCGCAACTACGACCCGGACCGGCCCGTCCCGCCCGAGGTGGTGGACCGGCTGCTCGACCACGCGACCCGTGCCCCGTCGGCCGGGTTCGCCCAGGGCTGGGGGTTCCTGGTGCTGGAGACCCCGGCGGACCGGGACCGGTTCTGGTCGGTGGCCACCCCGGAGGGCGGCGGCCGGGAACGCTGGCTGGCCGGGATGCGGCGGGCCCCGCTGATCGTCGTGCCGCACGCCCACCGCGCGGCCTACCTGGAGCGGTACGCCGAGCCGGACAAGGGCTGGACGGACCGCGCGACGGCCCGCTGGCCGGTGCCGTACTGGTACGTCGACACCGGCTTCGCGGCGCTGCTGATGCTGCTGACCGCCGTCGACGAGGGGCTGGGGGCGTGCTTCTTCGGCATCCCGCCGCAGCGGACCGGGGCGTACCGGGCGGCGTTCGGCGTGCCGGCGGAGTACGACCCGGTCGGCGCGATCACCGTCGGTTACCGGGCGCCCGACCACCGGTCACCGTCGCTGCGGCGGGGGCGGCGGCCGGTCGACGAGGTGGTCCACCGGGGGCGGTGGCGGTGACCCGGTGGCGTCCGCCGGTGGCGCTCCACCGGGCCGGGGCTGCCGCCCGCCGGGCCGGGCCCGTCCGGTCGCCCGAGGCCGGCGGGCCCGGCGTGAGGGAGCGGAACGGGGTGTGGCAGGGCCGGTTAGGCTGGCAGGGTCATCGGTGCCGCGTCGCGCGGTGCCAGCCCGCGACCCGGCCCGGAGTCGCGGGTCGGTCCGGTCACGGGGAGGGGTGCGTGCCGTCGTGATCTTCAGAGCGGTCCGGGACGGGCGGCCCTACCCGGAGCACAACCTCACCCTGAAGCAGTGGGCGGAGATCCCACCCCGGCCGCTGCGGCTGGACCAGCTCATCACCACCAAGCGGGAGTTGGCGCTGGACAAGCTCCTCGCCGAGGACTCCACCTTCTACGGCGACCTCTTCCCGCACGTGGTGCAGTGGAACGGCGGGCTCTACCTGGAGGACGGGCTGCACCGCGCCCTGCGCGCCGCCCTCCAGCAGCGCAACCAGATCCACGCGCGGGTGTTCGTCCTCGCCGGGGCGCCGGAGTGACCGACCCGCTCGACCTGCTGGCCCTGGACTCCGCCCTCGACACCGAGGAGCGGCAGATCCGCGCCGTCGTGCGCCAGGTCGTCGACGACCGGGTACGCCCGTCCGTCGCCGACTGGTACGAGCGGGGCGAGGTGCCGGTGCGCGACCTGGCCCGCGAGTTCGGCCGGCTGGGGCTGCTCGGCATGCACCTGACCGGGTACGGCTGCGCCGGGGCCTCCGCTGTCGCGTACGGGCTGGCCTGCCTGGAGCTGGAGGCGGGCGACTCGGGTGTCCGGTCGCTGGTCTCGGTGCAGGGCTCGCTGGCCATGTACGCGATCTGGCGGTACGGCAGCGAGGAGCAGAAGCAGCGGTGGCTGCCCGCGATGACGGCCGGCGAGGCGATCGGCTGTTTCGGGCTGACCGAGCCGGACCACGGCTCCGACCCGGCCTCGATGGCCACCCGGGCCCGCCGCGACGGCGACGACTGGGTGCTCACCGGCGGCAAGATGTGGATCACGAACGCGCCGGTCGCCGAGGTCGCGGTGGTCTGGGCGCGGGCCGAGGAGGGCGTCCGCGGGTTCGTCGTGCCGATGGACACGCCGGGGGTGACGGCGCGGGAGATCCGCCGCAAGATGTCCCTGCGCGCCTCGTCGACCGGGGAGATCGTCCTCGACGACGTGCGGCTGCCGGCGGACGCGCGGCTGCCCGGCGCGGAGGGGTTGAAGGCCCCGTTGAGCTGCCTCACCGAGGCCCGGTACGGCATCGTCTGGGGTGCGCTCGGCGCGGCCCGCGACTGCCTGGCCACCACCCTGACGTACGCGACCACCCGCACCCAGTTCGGCCGGCCGCTGGCCGGTTTCCAGCTCACCCAGGCCAAGCTCGCCGACATGGTGGTGGAGTTGCAGAAGGGCCAGTTGCTGGCGCTGCACCTGGGGCGGCTCGCCGACGGGGCCGGGGTCCGACCCGACCAGGTCAGCGTGGGCAAGCTGAACAACGTGCGGGAGGCGCTGGCCATCGCCCGGCAGTGCCGGACCATCCTCGGCGCGAACGGCGTCTCCGGCGAGTACCCGGTGATGCGGCACGCCAACAACCTGGAGAGCGTGCTCACCTACGAGGGCACCTCGGAGATCCACCAACTGGTCGTCGGCCAGCGCCTCACCGGGCTCTCCGCGTTCGCCTGACCAGGGGCGACTGTCCGGTTCGGGCGCTCGGCGCGCGAGTGTCGTACCGGGGACGTACCGTCTCCTCAGGTGACGTTACTCGCCAGGAGGACGGTGAGGGGCATGCCACGAGACAGTGTCGACGAGCCCACCAGCACGTTCCCGGAGCCCGGCTCCGGTGCCCGGTACGACGGTCCGCCACCGGCCCCGTCCGGTGGCTCGCGCGGGCCGGTGCGTGGCCTGCTCGCGGTGCTCGGTGCCGCCGCGGTGGCGGTGGTGGTGCTGCTCGGCGTGCAGACCACGGGCATCCTGCCGAACTTCCGCAACCCGTTCGCGCAGGAGCAGACCGACCGCACCCAGCCGCCGCTGCTCAAGTCGATCCAGGACCTCAGCCGGTACGTGGCCGCCGAGGGCAACTTCCAGGTCGTCGTCGACCTGCAGAACGACCGGCGCAACGTGCCGGACTTCCTGCTCAACGAGCGCACCCTCTTCGTGGGCAGCGGCAGCGTCGAGGCGTACGTCGACTTCGGGCGGATCGGTGAGGGGGCGGTGGTCACCTCGGCGGACAACACGTCGGTGGAGATCAAGCTGCCCGCCCCGCAGCTCGGCAAGACCAACCTCGACATGGAGAAGAGCTACGTCGTCGCCCAGGAGCGGGGGCTGCTCAACCGGATCGGTGACCTGATCGAGGGCGACCCCAACCGGCAGCAGCAGGTGTACCGGATGGCCGAGGAGCGGATCACCGCCGCCGCCCGGGACAGCGGTCTCG
The DNA here is from genome assembly GCF_050410825.1 of Micromonospora fluostatini. Lineage (NCBI taxonomy): Bacteria > Bacillati > Actinomycetota > Actinomycetes > Micromonosporales > Micromonosporaceae > Micromonospora > Micromonospora fluostatini. The sequence continues at coordinate 5,272,333 of NZ_CP191251.1, read as the reverse complement.
GCGCCCGCGCCGAGGAGAACACCCGCAAGATGCTGGAAGGGCTGCTCCGCTCGCTCGGCTACCAGACGGTGACCATCACGTACACCGCGCCCTGACCGGCGACGGCCCGACAGGCGGCGCCCGCCCCGACGACGGGGCGGGCGCTCGGGTCACGGGGGCACACCGGGTGGTTTCAGGCCGGGGCGGCCCGGCGGTCAGTACCCGGCGCGCATGGCGTAGCGGTCCTCGTTCGGCATCAGCACCCAGAGCACCAGATAGATGATCACCTGGGTGCCGGGCAGGAGCAGGGACAGCAGGAACAGCAGCCGGACCATCCCGGCCGACATGCCGAACCGCTGGGCCAGGCCGGCGCAGACACCGGCGAACATGCGCCCCTCCCGGGGCCGGACCAGTTTGCGACTCATCGTCGTCTCCCACTCTGCGGCGTCACGCCGCCTCTGGTTCCACGGTAGGAACGGGCCACCGCCGCGCCCTCGGCCGCAGGGTGGAGCCGTCACCCCGGTACCCGTAGGTGCTTACCCCGGCCGTGCCCGGCCGACTCCCGGCCGCATCGGGCCGGCTCCCGCCCGCGCCGCATCTCGGCGAAGCCCCGGCTCGGCCCCCGGGCCTGCTGCTAGCCTGTGTCGCGGTCAACGAGGAGGCGACGGTGACGTCTGGCGTCGGGGCGTTGTGGTCGCACCGCAACGCGCTGCGCATCCTGGTCAAGCGGGACCTCGCGGTGAAGTACCAGCAGTCCCTCCTCGGCTACTTCTGGTCGCTGATCGAGCCGCTCGGCATGGGCGCGATCTACTGGTTCGTCTTCGGCGTGCTCTACTCCCGGGACACCGGCCGGCACCTCGGCGAGGCGGCCGACTCGTACCCGTTGTTCCTGATCACCGGGATCTTCGCCTGGATGTGGACCAGTTCGGCGCTGAGCGAGGCGACCAACGCGCTGACCGGCCAGGCGCGGTTGATCACCACGATGAACGTGCCCCGGCAGGCGTTCCCGATCGGCCGGGTCACCGGCCGGTTCGCCGAGTACGCCGCCGGCCTGCCGATCCTGGCCGCGATCGCCGCCTTCTACGCCGCCCAGGGCAAGATCGACCCGGGCTGGTCGCTGCTCGCGCTGCCGCTGGCGGTGCTGGTCCAGGCCACCCTGCTGATCGGGCTGGCGCTGCTGCTGTCGGCGTTCAACGTGCTGATGCGCGACATCGAGCGGTTCATGCGGCTGGTGATCCGGGTGCTCTTCTACGCCACCCCGATCATCTACCCGCTGGCCCTGGTCCGCGACTCCGACCTGCCCGGCTGGCTCAAGACCGGGTACGAGCTGAACCCGCTGGTGGGGATCTTCCAACTGCACCACGCGGTCTGGTACCCCGACGAGTTCCCCCCGGCCCGGCTGCTGGCGACCACGGTGGCGGTGAGCCTGCTGGTGCTGGTCGCCGGCTGGTGGGCGTTCCGCCGGCTCGAACCCGCGGTGCTCAAGGAACTGTGATGAGCGGGCCGATCATCGAGGCGGAGCACCTCGGCATCCAGTTCGTCCGCAACCGTCGCCGGCAACTGCGGCTGCGCGACCTGCTCATCCGCCGGAACGCGGGCGCGGGCACCGGCCGGTTCTGGCCGCTGCGGGACGTGTCGTTCCAGGTCGCGCCCGGGGACACGGTCGGGGTGATCGGGCGCAACGGCACCGGCAAGAGCACCCTGCTGCGGCTGATCGCCGGGGTGCTGATCCCCGACGAGGGGCGGATCCGGGTCCGCGCGGACGTCGCCCCGCTGCTGGAACTCTCCGCCGGCTTCTCCAACGACCTGACCGGCCGGGAGAACCTGTACCTGGTCGGCGGGCTGCACGGGCTCTCCACCGGCTACCTGCGGCGGCACTTCGACGAGATCGTGTCGTTCGCCGGTGAGCAGGTGGAACGGGCCATCGACACGGCGGTACGGCACTACTCGTCGGGGATGAAGGTCCGCCTCGGGTTCGCCATCATCTCCCACCTGCCGCATCCGATCCTGTTGATGGACGAGGTGACCGCGGTCGGGGACGCGGAGTTCCGCCAGCGGTGCTATGCGACGATCGACCGACTTCTCGGGGAGGGACGCACACTGGTGCTGGTGTCACACAACGAAAAGGACCTGACCCGGTTCTGCCGTCGAGGGCTCTACCTCGACGCCGGCCGGCTCACCGTGGACGGCACGGTGGCCGAGGCGCTGGCCGCGTACCACGACGCGGTTGCCCGGTGACCCTCGCGATCGTGCTCGCCGCCGGTGCGCCCGCGGCGGGCCTGCCCACGGACTCGGGTCAGCGGCTCGCCGACCGGCTGGCGACGCAGTGGCGTGCCGCCGGGGCGCGCGACGTGCGCTTCGCCGCCGACCTGGGGGAACTGGCCGCCCTGGTGGACGACGCGAGGGGGCCGGTGATCGTCAGCGGCGCCGACCTGGTCGCGCACACCGCCGTCCTGCGGCACCTGGCCACCAGTCCGGTCGGGCCGACCGTGGCGCTGGTCCTCACCGACCCGCCCGGCTCCGGCCGGACGGCGGTGCGGGAGGAGCGCGGCCAGGTGGTCGACGCCGGGCCGCCGACGCAGCTCGACGGCGCGGCCACCGGGATCTTCGGTGGCGCGGTCCGGGTGGGTGCCGGGGACCTGCCGACGCTGGCCGCCGCCGCCCGTGCCGCCGCGACCGGGCTCGCCGGGGTCGGCCCGGCGGCCGGGCCCGCGGTGGACCGGCTCTTCGCCGGCCTCACCGCGCTCGGCACCCTGACCTTCGCCCACCGGGTACGCCTGCTCGTCGCGCACCGGGTCGACGACGCCGCCGGGCTGGCCGCCGCCAACGCCGCCGTGGCGGCGGTCGACGAGGACCGGGCCGAGCTGCGGCTGTCGGTGAAGGAGAAGGACGACTTCTTCACCACGTACTTCGTCAGCACCTGGTCGCCGTACGTGACGAAGGCGTGTGCCCGGCTCGGGCTGGGCCCGACCACGGTCACCATGATCTCGGTGGCCTTCGCGGCGGCCGCCGCGCTGCTCTTCGCCACCGGGGACCGCCCCGCGCTGGTCCTCGGCGGGGTGCTGCTCTACCTCGGGTTCGTGCTGGACTGCGTGGACGGGCAGTTGGCCCGCTACACCCGGCACTTCAGCGCCTGGGGCGGCTGGCTGGACACCATGGCCGACCGCGCCAAGGAGTACCTGGTCTACGCCGGGCTCGGGTACGGCGCCACGGCGGCCGGCGTCGAGTACGGCTGGGCGCTGGCCATCGCCGCGATGACCCTGCAGACCGTCCGGCACATGACCGACGCCTGGTACGGGGTGCTGCACGACGAGGCGGCCCGCCGGCCCAAGACGGTCGGCGGCGGTGGGGGCGGGATCGGCGACAAGCTGAACGCCGCGTCGACCCGGGTGCAGGCGGACACGGGCTCGGTGTCGTACTGGTTGAAGCGGACGGTGGTCTTCCCGATCGGCGAGCGGTGGGCGTTGATCGCGCTCGCCACCGCGCTGTTCAGCCCCCGGGTGGCGCTGCTGGCCGTGCTGGTCTGGGGGACGCTGGCGTTCGCCTACACGGGCGCGCTGCGGACCCTGCGGGCCCGCTGGATGTGGGTGCCGGTGCTGGACACCGTCGACGCGACGCTGCACCGCGACGACGGTCCGCTGGCGGCCCGGCTGCCGGTGCTGCGCCCGGTGGGGCCGCTGACCCTGGCGGTGCTCGGGGCGCTCGGGTCGGCCGGGCTGCTGGTGGCCGCGCTGGTCACCGGGTCGGCCGGGTTGCGCTGGGTGGTGCCGGCCGTGCTGCTGGTGCTGCTGCTCGCCGGGCTGGGCGCGGGGGCGGCGCACAACGGCCCGCTGGACTGGCTGGTGCCGGCGGCGTTGCGGGCCGGGGAGTACCTGTTCGCGATCGCGGTCGGGGTGGTCGCCGGTGCGCCCGCCTGGCTGGTCTTCGGGTACGTCTTCGTGCTGACCCTGCACCACTACGACCTGGTCGCCCGGTTGGAGAAGCGGCAGGCCGCGCCCCCGCTGCACGGGGGGACGCTGGGCTGGGAGGGGCGCTCTGCGCTGCTGACGGTGGCGGCGATAGCCGGAATTGCCAGCATTGGCCTGGCTACACTCGGTGTGTACCTTCTGGTGGGCTTCTTCGCGAGTGTGGTCCTGGCCTGGGTGGTCCGGCCGGCCCACGCCACCCGGCCGGCGGCCGGTCCGCTGGCCGTGGGGAGCCGCCCGCCCGGCTGAGGTGAGGGGGCCGGCCGATGACCCTGATCAGTTTCGTCGTGCCGGCCTACCGGGTGCAGGCGTACCTGCGCGAGTGCCTGGACTCGATCCTCGACCAGCCGTTCACCGACCTCGAGGTGATCGGGGTCGACGACTGCTCGCCCGACGCCGGTGGGGAGATCCTCGCCGGGTACGCCGAGCGCGACCCCCGGGTCCGGGTGCTCCGGCTGCCCGAGAACGTCGGTCTCGGCCCGGCCCGCAACGCCGGGCTGGACCGGGCCGGCGGGGAGTACGTCTGGTTCCTCGACTCCGACGACTGGCTGGCACCGGAGTGCCTACCGGCGGTGGCGGCCCGGCTGCGCGCCGGCACCCCGGACGTGCTGCTGGTCGACCACGTCCGGCGGCACTGGGACGACTCCGCCAGCCCCAGCGCGTGGGCCCGGGTGCTGCCCGGCGGGGTGGGGACGGGCACCTTCGCCCTGCGGGACCGGCCGGAGGTGCTGCGGCTGCTGCACGTCGCCTGGAACCGGGTGCTGCGCCGGGACCTCCTGCTCGACCAGGGGCTGCGCTTCGCCCCCGGCTGGTACGAGGACGTGTCGTTCACGTACCCGACCCTGCTGGCCGCCGGGCGGATCGCGGCGCTGGACCGGGTCTGCGTCAACTACCGCCAGCGGCGGGCCGGGGCGATCACCCGGACCCGCGACGAGCGGCACGTCGAGGTCTTCGACCAGTGGGACCGGGTGTTCCGGTGGCTGGTCGCGCGGCGACCCGCCCTGGACGACCTGTGGCCGGCGGTCTACGAGCGGATGGTCTGGCACTGCCTGACCGTGCTCGGCAACGGGGAGCGGATCGACCCGCACCTGCGCCCGGTCTTCTTCGCCCGGATCACCGCCGCGATGCGGCGCTGGCGGCCACCGGCCGGCTACCCGGTGCCGCCCGGGGTGCCGGGGCTCAAGCAGCGGCTGGTGGCCGGCGGCCACTGGCGGACCTTCACCGCCCTGCGGGTGGCCGGGCGGGTCCGGGACACCGCCGGCCGGGGGGTGCGCGCGGCGGGCCGGCGGGCCGTCCCGCTGGCCCGTACCGCCCGGGACGCCGCCGGGTACGCCTACTACCGGGCCGAACTGCGCCGGCCGCTCGACCCGGCGCTGGCCGTCTACGCCGCCTACTGGTACCGGGGGTACGCCTGCAACCCGGCGGCCGTGTACGAGGCGGCCCGCCGGCTCGCGCCGCAGGTCCGGGGGGTGTGGATCGTCCGGCGGGACCGGGTGCACACCCTGCCCGCCGGGGTCGAGTACGTGGTGGCGGGCAGCCGTGCGTACCACCGGGTGCTGGCGCGGGCCCGCTGGCTGGTCAACAACGTCAACTTCCCCGACGCCGTGCGCAAGCGCCCCGGCTCGGTGCACGTGCAGACCCACCACGGCACCCCGGTCAAGGTGATGGGGCTGGACCAGCAGCGGTACCCGCTCGGGGCGCCCGGGATGGACTTCGCCGCCCTGCTGCGCCGGGTGGACCGCTGGGACTACAGCGTCACCGCGAACAGCTTCTCCACCCAGCAGTGGGAGCGGGCGTACCCGGCCGGGTACACCACCCTGGAGTACGGGTACCCGCGCAACGACCGGCTGGTCACCGCGACCGCCGAGGAGGTACGCCGGCTCCGGGCGCGGTTCGGGGTGACCGGGGACGAGCCGGTGGTGCTCTACGCCCCGACGCACCGGGAGCACCTGCCCGGGTACCGCCCGCCGTTCCGCCCGGCGGCGCTGCTCGACGTGCTCGGGCCCGGGGCCCGGGTGCTGCTGCGCAGCCACTACTTCCACGACCGGGAGCCGGGTGACCGGGCGTCGGAGGTGGAGACGGGGTCCGGCCGGGTGCTCGACGTCACCGACCACGACCGGGTGGAGGAGGTGTACCTGGCCGCCGACGTGCTGGTCACCGACTACTCGTCGGCGATGTTCGACTACGCCGTGCTGGACCGTCCGATCGTGGTCTACGCGCCGGACTGGGCGGCGTACCGCCTGACCCGGGGGGTCTACGTCGACGTCACCGCCGAGCCGCCGGGGGCGGTGGCGACGGACTTCGCCGGGCTGCTCGACCTGTTCCGGTCGGGGGCGGTGCGGTCACCGGCGGCGGAGGCGGCGCGACGCCGGTTCCGGGCCCGGTTCTGCGCCCTCGACGACGGGCACGCGGCCGAGCGGGTGGTGCGCCGGGTCTTCCTCGGCGAGCGGCCGCACCCTGGTACCGGTCGGTAACAGGTAATAAAGCTGTCACGAGCCCAACATGGCACGTTTACCCGATGTGCGGAACGGATGATCCTGGTCACAGTCATTTCCGAATCGGGCGAGCAGCTTTGGGAGGAGACGGTGACCACCGTCGCGCTGAAGGACGTCACCAAGGTGTTCCCGGGCGGAGCACGCGCGGTCGACAACGTCAATCTCGACGTGACCGACGGCGAGTTCATGGTGCTGCTCGGCCCGTCGGGGTGCGGGAAGTCCACCGTGCTCCGGATGGTCGCCGGCCTGGAGGAACCGACCTCGGGCGCGGTCCTGCTCGACGGGGAACTGGCCAACGACCTGCCGCCCGGTGAGCGGCGGGTCGCCATGGTCTTCCAGGACTTCGCGCTCTACCCGCACATGACCGTGGCGGAGAACATCGCCTTCCCGTTGCGGCTGGCCGGGATCGAGCCGAACCCCCGCGACGAGCGGGTCGCCGACGTGGCCAGCGCGCTGGGCATCGGTGACGTGCTGGGCCGCAGGCCGAGCCAGCTCTCCGGCGGCCAGCGGCAGCGGGTGGCGATGGGCCGGGCGATCGTCCGCCGGCCCGGCCTGTTCCTGATGGACGAGCCGTTGTCCAATCTGGACAGCGGGCTCCGCGCCGAACTGCGCGCCGAGATCTCCGCGCTCACCCGGCAGTTGGGCGTCACCACCATCTACGTCACGCACGACCAGGCCGAGGCGCTGACCATGGCCGACCGGGTGGCGATCATGCGGCGCGGCGTCCTCCAGGACGTCGGCACCCCCACCCAGGTGTACGGCCGACCGGCCACCCTCTACGTCGCGGCCTTCCTCGGCAGCCCCCGGATGAACCTGCTGGAGGCCTCCGTCTACGTGCACCTGGACCGGTACGTCCAGCTCAAGCTCGGTGAGCAGTCGCTGTACCTGCCCTGGTCGGACATCCGCAGCCGGACCGTCGCGCACTACCACGGGGAGCGGATCGTGGTCGGAATGCGCGCCGAGGCGCTGACCCCGGTCGCCCCGGACGCCCCCGGCGAGGTGCTCCGGGGCCGCATCCGCTACCTGGAGCACCACGGGCACGAGTCGCTGGCGTACCTCGACATCGGGGCCACCGCGATCGTGGTGGACGAGATGGCCGGTCCGGTCGCCACCGGCCTGCCCGGCGAGCGGGGACTGCGCCGGTTCGGGCAGGTCGTGCAGCGGCTCGCGGGGCGGTCGGTCGGTACGGCGACGGTCCCCGCCGCCGGTGACGGGGCCCGGGGCAGCGTGCTCAGCGACCCCGGCCGGCACCACCGCCGCCCGGCCGAACTGGCGGTCCGGCTGGCCCCGTACCCGGCGGTGGCCGGCGGGCACCCGCTGGCCGTCTCGGTACGGATGGACGCGGTGCACTTCTTCGACGAGCGCGGCGACCGGATCGACGTCGGCTGGCGGTGACCACCGTCACCGCCGCCGCCGACGGTCGGGTACGGCCCGGGTGGTGTCGTCGAGCGGGGACATGAACTCCGCATCTCCGAGCGGGACCCGGTGATCGTGCTCACCCGGCTCACGTTCGACGCGGCCGGCACCCCGTTCGAGTACAGCGTCATGACCATGATCGCCGCCGGCCGGCACCTCCGGTACCAGACCGGGGCGTGACCATGCCCCGACCCGGCAAGGACCCGCGTTCCCGTCACCAGCAGATCGCCGCCGACCTGCGGGCGATGATCCTTTCCAAGGACCTGCCGCCGGGCAGCAGGCTGCCGAGCACCGCGCAGTTACAGCAGGAGTACGGCGTCCCCAACCAGACCGTGCAGAACGCCGTCGCCGTCCTCAAGCGTGAGGGCTACGCCGACAGCGCGCCGGGCAAGGGCGTGTTCGTCCGGGAACGACCGCAGCACGTCGTCACACCAGCCGCCTTCATCACCCCTGCGCCGGCCGGGCAGCCGTACCCCTGGCTCAGTGAGGCCGAACGGCGCGGGCTCACCGGATCGGTCGACCTGCTGCACGTCGCCGAGGTGGTCCCACCCGCCCAGGTCCGACTCGCGTTCGGCCTCGGCGACGGCGAGGTGGCGGTGCTGCGCAAGCAGCTCATGCGACTCGACGACGAACCCGCCGAGCTGGTGCACTCCTACTATCCGGCCGACATCGCGCGCGGGACCGCGCTCGCCGAGACGCGGCGCATCAAGGGCGGCACGCCGCGCGCCCTCACCGACCTGGGGATCACGCCCCACGAGTTCGTCGACCAGCTCTCGACGCGCCCGCCGACCCCCGAGGAGTTCACCACCCTGGAGCTACCGCCGGACATCTCGATCATGCGGACGTTCCGGGTCGTCTACGCCGACGGCCGCCGCCCGATCGAGGCGACCGTGATGGTGAAGGCCGGACACATGTACGAGGTGCAGTACCACCACCTCGTGCACCCGACCCCCGGGTAGCCCTCCCCGGTGGCTCCTCCGGGAGCCCACGCGGCAGGTCCTGCCGTGCGGGGTGTGAGAGGGGTGCCCTTCTATACCGTAAGCGTTAATAGGGGGCCCTTCCTTGCACCATCGGTGTTTGGGGGGTGATCCGGATGGATAGTGTCGAGACGTGCTGGGTCTACCCGCTCACGTGACCGCCTGTCTCTTCGATCTCGACGGTGTGCTGACGCAGACCGCCCGGGTGCACAACGCGGCCTGGAAGCAGACCTTCGACGGGGTGCTGCGCGCCCGCGCGGAGGCCACCGGCGAGCCGTTCCGGCCGTTCGACCCCGGCCCGGACTACCACCGGTACGTCGACGGCCGGCCGCGCGCCGACGGGGTGCGCGCCTTCCTCGCCTCCCGGGGGATCGTGCTGCCCGAGGGGGAGCCGGACGACCCGCCGGACGCGGCGACCGTGCACGGCGTCGGCAACCACAAGAACGTCGTGCTGCTCGACCGGCTGCGCAGCGACGGGGTCGACGTCTACCCGGGCTCGGTGACGTACCTGGAGCAGGTGGCCGCCGCCGGGCTGCGCCGGGCGGTCGTCTCGGCCAGCGCCAACTGCCGGGAGGTGGTCACCGCCGCCGGCCTGGCCCCGCTGCTGGAGGTACGGGTGGACGGCCTCGTCGCGCGGGCCGAGGGGCTGCGCGGCAAACCCCACCCGGACACCTTCCTGCGCGCCGCCGAACTGCTCGGGGTGGCGCCGGCCCACGCCGCCGTCTTCGAGGACGCGCAGGCCGGGGTGGCCGCCGGGCGGGCCGGCGGGTTCGGGTACGTCATCGGGGTGGACCGGGCCGGCCAGGCCGACGAACTGCGGGCGCACGGCGCGGACGTCGTCGTCGACGACCTCGCGGACCTGCTGGGCGGCGAGGTCGCGGCCCCGGTGGACGGGGGGACCAGCGCGTGATCCGCGAACGGGCGTATCCGGTCGAGCCGTGGCACGTCCGGGAGGTCCGGCTGGACATGGACGTGCTCGCCCAGTCCGAGTCGGTCTTCGCGCTCTCCAACGGGCACGTCGGGCTGCGCGGCAACCTGGACGAGGGGGAGCCGCACGGCCTGCCCGGCACCTACCTCAACTCCTTCTACGAACTGCGCCCGCTGCCGTACGCCGAGGCGGGGTTCGGGTTCCCCGAGTCCGGGCAGACCATCGTCAACGTCACCAACGGCAAGCTGATCCGGCTGCTCGTCGACGATGAACCGCTCGACGTGCGGTACGGCGAACTCATCGACCACGAGCGGATCCTCGACCTGCGCGCCGGCACCCTGCACCGGCGGCTGCACTGGCGCTCCCCGGCCGGCCGGGAGGTGAAGGTGCGCAGCACCCGGCTGGTCTCGTTCACCCAGCGCTCGGTCGCCGCGATCAGCTACGAGGTGGAGGCGGTGGACAGCCCGCTGCGGCTGATCCTCCAGTCCGAACTGGTGGCCAACGAGACGTTGCCGGCGCAGAGCCGCGACCCCCGGGTGGCGGCCGTACTCGAATCGCCCCTGCAGGCCGAGGAGGAGCTGACCACCGCCGACGGTGGCCTGCTGATCCACCGCACCAAGGTCTCCGGCCTGCGGGTGGCCGCGGCCATGGCCCACGAGGTGGACGGCCCGGAGCGCACCACCGTCGACAGCGAGGGGTACGAGGACTGGGTCCGGACCACGGTCGGCTGCGTGCTCGCCCCCGGCCAGAAGCTGCGGGTGGTGAAGTACCTGACCTACGGCTGGTCCAGCCGGCGGTCGCTGCCGGCGCTGCGCGACCAGGTCGGCGCGGCCCTCGCGGCGGCCCGGCTCGACGGTTGGGACGGCCTGCGCCAGGCCCAGCGGGAGTACCTCGACGAGTTCTGGGACGCCGCCGACGTGGTGGTCGAGGGCGACCCGGAGGTGCAGCAGGCGGTCCGCTTCGGCATGTTCCACGTGCTCCAGGCCGGCGCGCGGGCCGAGCGCCGGCCGATCGCCGCCAAGGGCCTGACCGGGCCCGGGTACGACGGGCACGCCTTCTGGGACACCGAGATGTTCGTGCTGCCGGTGCTCACCTACACCCAGCCGCACGCGGTCCGGGACGCCCTGTTCTGGCGGCACTCCACCCTGGAACAGGCCCGGGACCGGGCCCGGACGCTGAACCTGCACGGGGCGGCCTTCCCCTGGCGCACCATCGAGGGGCCCGAGTCGTCGGCGTACTGGCCGGCGGGGACGGCGGCCTTCCACATCGCCGCCGACGTCGCCGACGCGCTGCGCCGGTACGTGCTGGCCACCGGGGACACCGAGCTGGAGCGGGAGATCGGGCTGGAGCTGCTGGTGGAGACCGCCCGGCTGTGGCTGTCGCTGGGCCACCACGACCGGCACGGCGGGTTCCACGTCGACGGGGTCACCGGCCCCGACGAGTACACGGCGGTGAAGAACGACAACGTCTACACCAACCTGATGGCGCAGCGGAACCTGCTCACCGCCGCCGAGGTGGCGATGCGGCTGCGCGACGAGGCGCTCGACCTCGGGGTGACCGAGGAGGAGGCCGCCGCCTGGCGGGACGCCGCGCAGGCCATGACCATCCCGTACGACGACGAGACGGCGGTGCACGAGCAGGTCGAGGGCTTCACCCGGTTGCAGGAGTGGGACTTCGAGCACACCCCGGCGGAGAAGTACCCGCTGCTGCTGCACTACCCGTACTTCGACCTGTACCGCAAGCAGGTGGTGAAGCAGGCGGACCTGGTGCTGGCGATGCACTGGCGCGGGGACGCGTTCACCGGGCCGGAGAAGATGCGCAACTTCGCCTACTACGAGCGCCGTACCGTGCGGGACTCGTCCCTTTCCGCCTGCACCCAGGCGGTCCTCGCCGCCGAGGTGGGCCACCCAGAGCTGGCCCACAGCTACCTGCGCGAGGCGGCCCTGATGGACCTGCACGACCTCAACGAGAACACCCGCGACGGGGTGCACATGGCGTCCCTGGCCGGCGCCTGGATCGCCCTGGTCGCCGGCTTCGGTGGGCTGCGTGACCACGACGGGACGCTCTCCTTCGCGCCCCGGCTGCCCAGCCGGCTGACCCGGTTGGAGTTCTCCCTCCAGTGGCGGCACCTGCGGCTGCGGGTGGACGTCCGCCCGCACCAGACCTCGTACGCGCTGCGGGCCGGCAGCCCGGATTCCGTGCTGGAGCTGCGGCACCACGGCCGGACCGTGACGGTCACCTGCGATGAGCCGACCACCCTGCCCAACCCGCCGGCCGAGCCGATCGCGCCGGTCCCGGAGCAGCCCGCCGGCCGGGCGCCGCTGCTGCACCCGCCCCCGACGCCCATGTAGGTGTAAGGAAGGGCCCCCTGTTAACGCATCCGGTAGAGCAGGGGCCCCTTCTTAACCGCTGGGTCAGGGTTTGCCGATGGAGGGGCGGCCGGCGGCGTCGTGGGGCGCCACCGCCCGGGGATCGTCGGCGGTCCGCGCCTGCGCGGCCTCGTCCGCCCAGTCCCGGTCGGGCTTCTCGGCCGGCTCGCGCTGGTTGCGGTCGTCCTGCTTCCTGGACTTACCCTGCTGCTTCGCCATCGAAAGATCCCCCGCGCTCTGCTCGCTGCGCTCCCTGGACGCCTGCCGGCTACCCGTCCGGCTGCCGGGCAAACCGGCCCGCCCGCCGGCTACCCGACCACGGGCGGGAGGTGGCGGCTCAGCGCTGACCGCAGGTGCTGCTTCGGGCGGGAGCCGACGATCGAACCGACCACCTCGCCCCGGTCGAAGACCAGCAGGGTCGGCAGGGACAGCACCCGGTAGGCCCGGGTGCTGTCCGGGTTCTCGTCGGTGTTCAGGGTGACCACCCGCAGCCGGCCGGCGAACTCCTCGGCGAGTTCGGCGAGGCTGCGGGAGATCGCGTGGCAGGGCGGGCACCACTGCGCCCAGAAGTCGACCACCACCGGTCGGTCGCCAGCCAGCACGGCTGTGGCGAAGGTGTCGTCGGTTACCGCGGGCAGGGCTGGGGTCGGCGGTGCGGACATTGTTCCTCCCGGTGTGCGATCGCCTCGGTGAGCTGGGTCTGCAACTGCCGCCGGACCGTGCCGAGCCGGTCGAGGTACGCGTCCACCTCGGCGAGCTTGCGCCGCAGCACGGCCACCGAATCGGGACAGACGTCCCCGGACGCGTTGCCCGCGCGCAGGCAGGCCACGAACGGACGGATGTCGTCGAGGCCGAACCCCACGGCCAGCAGGGCCCGGATCTCGCGGACCACCCGCAGCTCCGCCTCGTCGTACCGGCGGTAGCCGTTGGCACCCCGCTCCGCCCGGACCAGCCCGTGCGCCTCGTAGTAACGCAGCGCGCGGGTGCTCGTACCGGCGCGTTCAGCCAGTTCGCCGATCCGCATCCGATCCCCCTCAACAGTGCCTGTTCGCCACGCTAGACCTTGTCGTCGGCGTCAAGGCAACGGGTGAATCCGGCGCTCCGGGCGGGTAAGCCCCAGCCACAGCCGGGCTCGGGACCGGCGGTCGGGAGGACGCGGATGGACACGCTCAGCAGCGCGGTGACGATCCCGGTGGCTGGTGCCGGCCTGCCGGCCGACCTGGTGGTACCCGCCGATGCCACCGGCGTGGTGTTGTTCGCGCACGGCAGCGGCAGCTCCCGGCACAGCCCGCGCAACACGGCCGTCGCCCGGGTGCTCAACGGGCGGTCGCTCGGCACCGTCCTGGTCGACCTGCTCACCCCCGAGGAGGAGCGGGTGGACGAGCGCACCGCCGAGCTGCGGTTCGACATCGGTCTGCTCGGCGACCGGTTGACCGCGATCGTGGACTGGATGCGGACCGAACCGACCCTCGCCCGGCTCCGGGTGGGGCTCTTCGGAGCCAGTACCGGTGCCGCCGCCGCGCTGGTCGCCGCGGCGAACCGGTCCGACCGGGTGGCCGCCGTGGTCTCCCGGGGTGGCCGGCCGGACCTGGCCGGCCCCGCCCTGTCCCAGGTGCGGGCCCGGACGTTGCTGCTGGTCGGGGGCTTGGACGAGCAGGTGCGGACGCTCAACGAGGAGGCGCTGGCGCTGCTCCCCGAGGGGGTGGGTGAGCTGCGGGTGGTCCCCGGCGCGACCCACCTGTTCGAGGAGCCCGGCACCCTGGAGCAGGTCGCCGACCACGCGGCCGACTGGTTCGCCGGTCAGCTCGGCTGAGCGCGGCCACCCTCGGACCCGCCCGGCTGGGGGCGGCTGCCCTCGGACCCGCCCGGCTGGGGGCGGCTCTCCTCGGACCGGCCCGACCCGGCGCGGGCGGCCTCCGCCCGGTGGCGCTGCACGGTGTCGACGACCCGGTAGGTCACCGCCGCGATCGGCACCGAGACGAACGCCCCGGCGATCCCGCCGAGCAGGGTGCCGCCGGTGACCACCACCAGGATCACCGCCGGGTGCAGCCGGACCTGGCGCTTCATGATCAGCGGCTCCAGCAGGTTCCCCTCGGTCTGCTGGACCAGGATGACCGCGCCCAGGGCGAGCAGTGCGCTGGTCGGTCCGTTGGCGGCGAGGGCGACGAGGACCGCGACGGCCCCGGCCACGGTGGCCCCGATGATCGGGACGAACGCGCCGAAGAACGTGATCAGCGCCAGCGGGAGGGCCAGCGGCACCCCGAGCAGCACCAGGGCCAGCCCGATGCCGACGGCGTCGATCGCGGCGATCATCATCGTGCCCCGGCTGTACGCGCCCAGCGTCCGCCAGCCCGTCCGGCCCGCCTCGGCGGCGACCTCCCGGTTCGGGCCGGTCGTGCGGCGCAGCACCCACTGCCACATCGACCGCCCGTCCTTGAGCAGGAAGAAGAGCAGCACCAGGGCGAGCAGCGCGGCGCCGAGCACCTCGCCGACGGTCCGCGCCCCGGCGAGCGGGTCCACCGTGCCCTGGCCGAACGCCTGGCTGCCCTGCTCGATCAGCCGGTCCAGTTGCTCGTCGGTGACCGGCAGGGTGGAGGTCACGAAGTCCCGGGACCGTTGCAGGCCCTGCCCCAGTTCCCGGCTCAGCTCGCCGAACTGGTTCGCGGTCAGGTTCCAGACCAGCGCGCCGACGCCGACCAGGATGCCGAGCAGGAACAGCACCGTGAGCAGGGCGGCCAGCGCGGCCGGCAGCAGCAGCCGGCGCAGCAGCAACAGCACCGGGTCGAGCAGGGCGGTGAGGAAGACGGTGGCGGCCAGCGCGATCGCCAGCGGGGCCAGCAGGACCGCGATCTTCCCCACCAGGTAGAGCCCGGCCGCCACGACCACCAGGCACGCGCTCCACACCACCGCCGTACGGACCAGCCAGGGCAGGGCCGCCCAGGTCTGCCGGGGCCCCGCCCCGTGCGCCACCGGCTCGGGCGTACGGCCGGGAGAGTCGTCCTGCGTCACGCCGAACCTCCTCGATGTCCGGGCGGGTGGTTACCCGGCCCGTGCCGGTCCGACACCCGGTCGGCCCGGTGCGGGCACCCGTCGGAGGTTTCCGTTCGGTGACCGTGCGGTCGCGGAACGGGGCGGGGGCCTGGTCAGGATCGACGCGGGTCGCTACCATGCGCAGTCGGGGCATGACTCGCCGTCGAGTCATGACGACGGACCGGCGCCACCGTCGCGCGGTGCCGGAGACGACAGGGAGTCCTCGTTGACCGGTGCATCCCACGTGGCGACCCCGCCCAGCTACCCCTTCAGTCCCCCCGAGCGCCTCGACCTCGACCCCCGCTACGCCCGGCTGCGCCGGGAGGAGCCGCTGGTCCGGGTCCGCCTGCCGTACGGCGAGCCGGTCTGGCTGGCCACCCGGCACGCCGACGTGCGGACGGTGCTCGGCGACGCCCGGTTCAGCCGGGCCGCAGCCGCCGGCCGCGACGAGCCGCGCAACACCGAACGGCGACAGGACAACGGCATCCTCGGCATGGACCCGCCGGAGCACACCCGGCTGCGCCGACTGGTCGCCAAGGCGTTCACCGCCCGCCGGGTCGAGCAGCTCCGCACCCGCACCCGGGCGACCGCGCACGAACTCGTCGACGGGATGCTCGCCGCCGGCCCCCCGGCGGACCTGGTGGCGCACGTCGCCACCCCGCTGCCGATCCGGGTGATCTGCGACCTGCTCGGCGTCCCCGTGACCGACCAGGACAAGTTCCACACCTGGTCGGAGGCGATCGTCTCGACCACCTCGCTCAGCGGCGAGCAGGTCCAGCGGTACCTGGACAACCTCTTCGGGTACATGACCGGCCTGATCGAGCAGCGTCGGCGGGAGCCGGCCGACGACCTGCTCACCGCGATGGCGCAGGCCCGGGACGCCGACGCCGACCGGCTCACCGAGGACGAGATGGTCCAGCTCGCCGGAGGGCTGCTCGCCGCCGGCCACGAGACCACCGTGACCCAGATCCCCAACTTCGTGTACGTGCTGCTCACCGCCGAGCAGGGGTGGGCGCGGCTGCGTGCCGAGCCGGGCCTGGTGCCGAGCGCGGTGGAGGAGCTGATGCGGTACGTGCCGCTGGGCGCGACCGCCGGCTTCGCCCGGTACGCCCTGGAGGACGTGGAGCTGGGCGGGGTGCTGGTGCGGGCCGGTGAGCCGGTGCTCGTCTCGATCGCCTCGGCCAACCGGGACGAGACCGTCTTCACCGACCCGGACACCCTCGACCTGACCCGGGCGGTCAACCCGCACCTGGGGTTCGGGCACGGGGCGCACCACTGCGTCGGCGCGCAGCTCGCCCGGATGGAGCTTCAGGTGGTGCTGGAGACGTTGCTGGAGCGGGCCCCGGGGCTGCGGTTGGCGGTCCCGGAGTCGGAGTTGACCTGGAAGTCCGGCCTACTGGTACGCGGGCTGACCGCGTTGCCGGTGTCCTGGTAGGAGGGGTGTACCGAATGGGGGAGAACGGGTGGCGGGTACGGGTCGACGGGAGCCTGTGCATCGGTGCCGGGATCTGCGCGAGCACCGCGCCGTCCCACTTCGCGCTGGATGACGGCCTGTCCCAGCCGCTGGCCGAACGGATCCAGCCGGACGAGGCGGTACGGGACGCGGCCGACTCCTGCCCGATGGAGGCGATCACGGTGTTCGACGTGGTCACCGGGGTCCAGGTGGCACCCGAGCCCTGAGCCGGCGCGCCGTCAGGCCCAGCGGCCGTTCGGGCACAGTGGTGTGGAAGGGGCCCCTGCTATACCGAATGCGTTAACAGGGGGCCCTTCCTTACACCTACAGGTTGCCGAGGAGCCGGGTGACGGTGATCTCGATGACCACCCGCTCCGGGTTCGGCCGTGGCGTCCCGTACCGCTCGGTGTACCGGCGCTCGGCCTCGGCCACCGCGTCCGGCTCGGCGCGGACCACCGCGCGGCCCTCGATGGTCAGCCAGCGTCGCCCGTCGACGTGGCAGACGGCCACCGGGGCGTCGGGCGTCGCGGCCACGTGCCGGGCCTTGCGGGAACTCCGTGAGGTGATCACCCGGGCCAGGCCGGCGTCGGCGTCGTAGGTGACCCCGACCGGCACGACGTGCGGGGTGCCGTCCGGGCGCGGTGTGGTCAGGGTGGCCAGGTGCCGTTCCTGGCAGAACCGGGTGACCCGGTCGTCGTGTGGTTCCAGGCGGTGGTCGACCCGTCGTGGCATGACCCGATCATGGCACGGGTCGCTGCACCCGGCCCGCGTCCGGCACGCCGGAGACCGGCCGGTCGGTGACCCCGCGCCGCCGGGCCAGCCGGGTCAGGTAGATCAGCGCGGCGGCCAGCACCCCGATGTCGTCCAGGTAGATCGGGTCGGGGAGCAGGTCCACCGGGAGGACCGTGTAGGCCAGCGCGCCGTAGAAGGCGACCTTTCCGCTGGCCCCCAGGCTGCCGAGCATCCGCCGGGTGCGGACCACCCGCACCGCCAACACCACCGCACCGGCGAGGGTGGCGAGCGCCACGATGCCGCCGAGCACGACCAGCAGCCACGTCTCCTGGGACATGCTCCCCACGCTAGCGGAACCGGACGACACCCCGCGCCCATCGGACCCGTCCGATACCGGCCAGTGTCCGAACCGGTGTCGGGACGGTCAGTAGACGGGAACGGCGGCGCCCCGGGCGGGCGGCGTGCTCTCCCGGACGGTCACCGGGAACTCCGCCGTGTCGGAGCCGGGCAGCAGCGAGGACTCCGTGGCCGGGGCCGGCTCGGTGGCGGCGAAGGCCTCGGCACGCAGGCTCCCCGCGGCGGCGACGGCCAACTCGGCGGCCCGCCAGGCGGCCTGCTCCTGCGCACGGGCGGCCTCGTGCCGGGCGAGCAGGTTGTCCCGTACCGCCCGGCGCAGGAACAGCTCCTGCTCCACCGGGTGCCGGCGCGGGTCCCACCCGTTGCGGTACGCGAGGGCGTCACCGAGCTGTTCCGCCGACAGCTCCTGCCGCCGGTACGCCTCCTGCGCCGTCCGGTGCAGGAACCGCTCACGGTCGGCGTACTCGGCGGGGGTGCGGGCGGTCCGGGGCAGGGGCATCGCGGCGGCGGCGGTCAACCGGCGGACGTCCTCCTCCGCCTCCTGGTACGCCTGCCAGGCGGCCTCCACCGCCTCCTGGGCGGCCAGCCACTCGGTACGCCGCCGCTGGGCGGTGGTGCCCGCCCGCTCGGCGGCCACCGCCACCTCCTGCGCGTACCGTTGCCGCTCCCGCTCCTCCTCGGCCTCCTCCAGGCGGCCCGGCATGGCGGCCTCGCGGATCCGGCCGGCGACGTCGAGCCGACGCCGACCCGGGCGGACGACGAGCAGCGCGGCGACGGTCACCCCGACCACGGCGAGGAGGACCAGCCAGATCACGGCGGCCTGCGGGACGTCGATCAGTACGGCGGAGCGGACGGTCTGCATCACCAGCACCTCGGACTCGAAGGAGGGGAGGACGGTCGGGTGGCCCGGTGGCGGGCCGGGGGCCGTCGGTCCGACGGCGGGAGGGTTGGCCGGCGCGGGGGCGGCGACGACGGTCACCGCGACGGTGCCTGGTGCCCGGCGGGTCCGCCGTCGGCACCGGTGCGTACCGCCGTGCGCGGTGGCGGCCGGTCAGGCCGAGGGTGGGCCGCGCCGGCCGGGAACACCCGGGGGCGGGGCCGCGACCGTCACGGGGGACGGCGCGCGGACGGCGGCCGGCGGGGCGGAGACGGTGTCGTCCGTGGTGGCCGGCGGCTGCGGGGCCGGCTCGGCCTCCCGCACCACCGTCGAGGTGTCCGGCCGCAGCTCGGCGACGCGGCCGGTCGACACGCCCGGAGCGGCCGTGGCGGCGGAGGGCGCACCGGCCAGCGCGGCGGTCGCGCCGCTGAGACCGATGGCGAGCACCAGGAGGGTGACCGCCAGGCGGGTCAGATCCCGCAACGCGCGCAGCGTCGCCCGGCCACGGGGGCGGGCGGACGTCATGGGCGGCACCCGACCAACCTATCTCCCGGGCGCCACCGCCGCAGCCGGACGCACGGAGTGGATCACGTGACCGGTACCACTGTCCGACATGGACGATCGGAGGAGGCCGGACGACGACCGGCGGCGCCCCCGGTCACGGGAGCGCCGCCGGTGAGGTCGTGACGGTTCAGTTCCCGTCGAGCACCGCCGGGGCGGTGGACCGGGCGTCCTGCCACACCATCTCGTCCTCGGTCAGCCAGGTCAGCCGGCCGTCCGGGTCCTCCTGGTCGCCGCTGCCCCGGCCGCCGAGCACGCCGGCCCGGTTGGCGGTGCCGCCCACCATGCCGGAGCGGTGCGCCGGGGAGTTACCGGTCGCGCCGGGCCGGTGGGCACCGCCCTCCGCGCCCGCCCGGCCGCCCGCCAGGCGGCCGGTGCCCATCGCCGAACGGTTGTCCAGGCCGGCGACGGCACCGGCCGGTCGGGCCGCCGGCGTCACCGGGGCCCGCCCGGAGCCGGCGAGCGCGCCGGTGCCGAGGACCCCGCCGGCGGCGACCGCACCCGCGCCGAGCAGCAGGCCCGAGCCGGAGCCCGCGCCCGGGGCGCCGGTGCCCGGGGTGGTGCCGGCCAGGACGGTGCCGTCGGGCGACGCCCCCGCGCCGGCCAGCGAACTGCCCGGCCCGGTGGGGTCGAACGCGGTCACCGGAGTGGTCCCGCCGGTGGTGACGCCGCCCCCGCCGGAGCCGGTCGTGCCCGTCGACTCGAAACCGTGCGCGGTGGTGCCCGGCCCGGTCGTCGCCGTCGCGCCGGGGCCGGCGAGGCCCGTGGTGGGGGCGGCCGTCGGCGTCTGCACCCCCGGCCCGCCGCGCGGCGTGGGCCGGTCGCCGTCCACCCCGCCGGGCAGGTCGGTGGGCGGGACCGGCGGGGTGACGAGCTGGGTGGCGGCGGTGAGGTCGTAGCTGGCGGCCAGGCCCGCCACGAGCTGCACCATCCGCTGGTGCGCCTTCTCCCGCTCGGCCTTGTCCTGCTGGTGGCCGAGGAACCCGCCGATCGCCGCGCCGGGCAGCCCGAAGATCGCGCCCTTGGCCGCGCCGGAGATGGCCTTGTCGTGGTCGTCGGTCTCCTCGGGGCTCTCCGCGTCCTGCTTGGCCGTGCGGAGCTGGCCGGACATCGTGGACAGCCCCTGCCGGACGTCGGCCATCCCCTCGGCCAGTGTCTCGGCGTACCGGACGATCAGCGTCAGCCGCCGCTGGAACTCCTGCCCGGCCGCGCCGCTCCAGGTGCCGGCGAGCCCCTCCAGGTCGCCGTCGAGGCTCCGGCTCAGGTCGTTGAGGGTGTCCCGCATCGTGCTCCACCCGGTGGCGAGGCCCTCGATCTGCTCGGGGTCGCCGGCCCGGACGCCGTCGTACAGTTGCTGGTGGCTGACCGGCTCGTAGCGTTGGGTGTACTCAGACATCGCGCTTCTCCTCCAGGGCGTCCTCGACGCCGTCGAGGACGGCGGCGATGTCCCGGGAGTTGGCCCGGTTGCGTGCCTCGGTGGTCTGGTAGTTCGCCAGGATGGTCTGGGTCGCGGTCTGGGCGGCCCGCACCGCGTCCCGGAGCCGCTCGGCCCGCTCCTGGTAGGAGGACTGCACCTCGGAGTAGTGCCGGGCGTTGCTGGTCGCGTCCGTGAAGGTGCCGAGCGCGGGCGGCCGGCACTGCAACTCGGTGCTGAGCTTGCGCAGCACGCTCTCGGCCTCGGCGAGGCGACCGGCCAACCGCCGGTGGAAGTCCTCCAAGGACAGTACGTCGACTGTCGTGCGACCGGTCATGGCAGCATCCCCGTCGTTCGTCGCCAACCTCTGACCAGCCACAGGTTAGTCCACCCCGGCCAGCCCCGCCGACCCGCCGCAGCCGGCCCCGCCGGGGCCGGGCCGGGCTCCACCAGGGCCGGTCAGCCGCCGGTGGTGGTCGTCGCCGGTCCGGCGCTCGGGCCGGGCTCGGCGGCGGCCGGCTCGAAGAAGCTCAACGCCCGCTCCCGGTCCAGGACGGGGCCGGTCGGCACGAGGGCCAGCAACGAGGCGGGCACCACCGTCGGGGTCACCCCCTCGTACCCGAGGGCGGTGAGCGCGTCCGCGCCGAGCGGGTACCGCAGCCCCTGCTCGTTGATCAGGTAGACGGTCGCGCCCGGAGCCGCGCCGGCCCCCTCGCCGGCCCCCTGTCCGGCCTGGACGAGCACCCCCTTGCCACCGGGCAGCAGCACGCTCTCGGCGGTGCGTACCGCGTCCCGCGCCCCCTGCCGGACCTGCGTGACGTCGGCCGCGTCCGGGGCGAGTTCGGCCGGTGGCCGGTCGAACACCTCGATCCGGGTGCCCGCCGGAGCGCCGTCGACGCCCTGCCGGTACGTCGCGCAGACGACCGTCTCGCCGCTGCGGGCCGGGTGCAGCTCCGGCAGGGTCGGCGGCAGCCCCTCGGCGTCCACCTGCTGCCGGACCAGCAGCCGACCGGCCTGGTCGGGGGTGATGTCGGTGACCCGGCCACCGTCGCTGAGCAGCAGCAGGGCGCTGATCTCGCTGATCGAGACGAGCCCGTCCCGGGTCAGCACGTAGTGCTCGCCGGCGGCCCGGTACACCTGACCGATCCGCCCCGGCCCGTCGCCGACCAGGGTGCCGGTGGTGTCGCCCTGCCCGCTGATCGACGGCTTGCGCAGCACCGGGCCGGCCGGGATGGCGTTGAGCAGTTGCTCGCTCAGCCGGACGGTGGGCGCGCTGGCCATCCGCAGCGCGGTGAGCGCCTGGTCACCGCCGGAGACCCGCAGCCGGGTGTCGCGGGTGAGCAGGTACCGCTCGTCGTCGACGGAGACCAGCATGCCCCGCTCCGCCAGCGGCGTGCCGCCGGCCAGCGGCCGGTCGATCACCACCCGGGTGTACGACCGGCGCGGGTTGGCCGGGTCGGGCACGTCGCAGACCGACCAGGGCAGTCCGGTCAGCGCCTTCGGGCCGGGGAGCGCGTCGGGAGCCCCGACGATGCCGACCGCCCTGCCCCGGGGCCGGTCCGCGATGGACGCCTGGGACATGGTCCGGACCGTCGGCTGCGCGTCGCCGAGGATCAGCCGGGCGGAGGCGTAGTTGAGCGTGGGGTGCAGCCGCCCGTCGAGGAAGACGTACGTCGCGCCGGTCTCCCGTTCGATCACCAGCGTGTTCGACTCCAGCGGGGCGGCGTTGCCGGTGAGCTGCCCGTACGCGCCGACCCCGCCGAGCACCACGGCGGCGGCGATCACGCTGCCGAAGACCGCCAGGCCGAGCCGCCGCATCGGCAGGTTGGGGGTCTCCGGGTCGCCGGCCAGCAGGGCGGAGACGATCCGGCGGGTGACGAACCGGTACGCCTGCACCTGGTCGCGGCGGGTCCGCATGCACACCTCCGACGGGGGTCGAGCCACGGCGAGCAGGTCCGTCGGCCGCCGTGGGCTTCCCTACGATAAGGGGCCGTCGGCAGGACCCCGGGCCCCACGGGGGTCGACGCCGACCGGATCCGACCGTCGACCCCGAGCCCCAGAAGGGACGTTCGCCGATGACGCAGGTGCAGGCGCCCCCCGGTCGTAGCGCCGGGCCCCCCTCGGCTACGCCCGACCGGCCGGTGTCGCCGAGCGACCGGCGTCGCCAGGGCCGGATGGGCCCGGTGGTGGTCGGTCAGCTCGTCGCGCTGGAGCTGTGCCTCCTCGGCGTCTGGGTGGCCTCGACCGGGCCGGGCTGGTTGTTCGGCGTGGCGACGACCCTGGCGGTGCTCCTGCTCGCCGCGCTCTTCGGCCGCCGGGGCGGCCGGTGGTGGTACGAGGACGTGATGCTGCGCCGCCGGCTGCGCAACCGCCGCCGCAGCGCCCGTGCCGCCGTCGCCGACGGCACCGCCGATCCCCGGCTGGCCGCCCTCGCCCCGGAGCTGTCGGTCGTCGAGCTGACCGAGCGGGGCACCCGGATGGGTATCGGGCGGGACGGCCGGGGCTGGTTCGCGGCGGTGGCCCTCACCGCCGGTCCGCAGGCGGCGGCCGGCTCGGTGCCGGCGGCCGTGGTGGACCGGGCCCTGGCGGTGCTGCGCGACTTCGTCGGCCCGGTCACCCTGGCCCAGGTGGTCTCGCACACCCTGGTCTGGTACCCGACCCCGGGTGCGCCGCCGGCCGCGCACCGGACGGTCTGGGTGGCGCTGCGGATCTCCGTGCCGCACGCCCGCAACGAGGCGGTGAGCCGGGGCGGGGGCGTGGCCGGCGTGCACCGGACGGTGGCCGCCGGGATCGGCCGGCTCGGCAAGGCGCTCACCGCGGCCGGCCTGCACCACCAGGTGCTGGATCGGGACGGGCTGCGGGCCGCCGTGCTCGCCGCCGCCGGGCTGGACCTGACCGCCGAGCCGCCGACGGAGACCTGGACCGGGCTGGCCGGCGGCGGGTGGAGCCAGCGCTGCCTGACCCTGCGGGTCCGCTCCGGCGCACCGCTGGCCGGCCTGGTGGACGTGGTGACCGGGACCTCGGCCCCCTCGCACACGCTGGCGACCGTGGTCGTCCCGGGCGGCCGGCCGGTGCCCCCGCTGCTGCGGGTGGCCGCCATGGACAACCACGTCGAGGCGCTGGTGAAGGTGGTCCGGGAGCTGGCCCGGCGGCACGGCACCCCGGCCCGCCCGCTGGACGGCCAGCACGGGCCGGGCGTCTACGCCACCGCGCCGGTGGGCACGGCCGCCGGCACCATCGCCCCCGGCACCTGACACCAGCGGGCCGCGTCCTGAGCCGGCGCGGCGGGCCGGCAGCGGACCGGTGCCGGGCGCGGCGGGTGGCGGCGGGTCACGGGCGCAGGTGGACGATCCACTCGTAGACGCCGCAGACCCAGCAGGCCAGCGGGACCAACGCCACGATCAGCAGGATCTCGACGATGTCCAGGGTGCGGCCCCACACCGGGGAGATCCGCTTGCCGGCCACGGTGAGCCCGTAGACCAGGCTGATCACCGCCACCAGCACCAGCCCGCCGACGACCAGGCCCAGCCGGACCGCGAGCGATCCCCCGGCGAAGAGGGCGTACGCGGTCAGGCCCAGCCCGGCGGTCCCGGCGACCAGCACCGGGATCCGCTGCGCCCGGCCGAGGAACGGGCGGGCCCGCAGCAGCGACAGCAGGGCCAGCACCAGGCCGAGCAGCACCGCCGGCAGCCGCCCGTCCAGGGCGAGGACGACCTCGGTGCCGAGCACCAGCAGCGACACCGTCCAGAGCAGGCCGGTGAGGAACTCGTCGGCACGCTCGCTGAGCTGGAGCACCTGCCGGCCGTCGACGGACTCGGTGTCGCTCTTCAGGTCGTCCGGTCCGGTCGGGATGGACGGGATGGGCAGCCGGGCCAGCCGGTACGCCGTCATCGGCAGCATCGGCACGGTGCCGAACGCGACCGCCGCGACCACCGCCGAGGCGGCCGGCGCCCCGATGTCGAAGAGCAGGGCGAGCAGCGCCCCGCCGACGACCGCCGCGCCGATCGCCACCGCGCCGAAGAACAGCGGCAACCGGTCGCCGACGGCCAGCGCCGCCACCGCGCCGAAGACCACCACCGCGGTGCCGGCGAACAGCACGTCCGGGGCGGCCAGCTCGTGCAGCGGCCGGTCCCCGGCGAGCAGCAGCAGGCCACCGACCGCCGCGTACCCGAGGCCCACCGTGGCCAGCACGACGCCGGTACGGCTGTCCCCGGCGGCCCGCGACAGCACGGCCGCGCCGACCACCAGGACGACCGCGAGCAGCAGCCCGGTCACCGCGCCGGGCAGGTGCGGCGGCCCGGCGGTCAGCGCGACGAGGGCCCCGGCGCCCAGCGCCGCCGCCGCGAGCAGCAGCCCGAAGGACCGGGTGGTGCCGACCTGCCACGCGCCGGCGCGCTGGTTGGTGGCGGTGGCGACGGCGTCCACCACGTCGTCGAAGACGATCTCGGGGGCCGCCGAGATCCGGGGGTTGAAGTAGAGCACCTCGCCGTCGCGGACGCCGAGCTGCGCGGCGGTCCGGCCGCCGTCCAGCGGCGGGCCGCCCAGCCGGGCCAGGCTCCAGCCGCCGTGCCGGGCGCCCTCGTCGGCCAGGTCCTCACCGGCGTACCGCAGCAGGGTGGGCAGCAGGTCGGCGAGCGGGACGTCGGAGGGCAGGGCCAGATCCATCCGGGTCCTGGGCGCCACGACGGTGATCCGGCTCAGCCCGCCGGTCGGCGTCCTCGTCGCCACTGCGGCCTCCTCGTGCGCTCCTGCGATCCACCGTGACCGGCGGCATCGCCCCCGTGGGTCCACGACGCCCACGGGAGATTACCTACGATGGCGGGCACGTACGATGCCCACCCGACGACTCCGGCCGGTCACGCGCCACCCGGGGGCCGCCGCCACCCCGGTCGCGGCCCCGGCCGCCGCGCATCGTGGGCGGGCCGCTTCTGGGGGAGGAGACAGCCGTGAGCACGGTGGTGTTCCGCCGGCTTCCACGCCAACCGGGCCCCGCCCTGCCGCGCGGCGAGGTGCTGCTGGAGTCCCCTCCGGAGCTGCCCGAGCCGACCCCCCGGGGGATGGGCCAGCTCCTGATGATCCTGCCGATGATCTGCGGGGTCGGCGCGATGGCCTTCCTCTACGCCGGGCGGGGCGGCGGCATGATGACGTACGTCGCGGGTGGTCTCTTCGGCGTGTCCATGCTGGGCATGGCGATCGGTTCGCTGGCCACCGGCAACAACGACAAGGCGGAGCTGAACGCCGAGCGCCGGGACTACATGCGGTACCTCGCCCAGATGCGCCGGCGCACCCGGCGGGCGGCCGAGCAGCAGCGGGCGGCGATGGCCTGGCGGCACCCCGAGCCGGACGCGCTCTGGTCGATCGCCGCGTCGCGGCGGATGTGGGAGCGCCGGGTCACCGAGGACGACTTCGGTGAGGCGCGGGTCGCCACCGGGCCGCAGCGGCTGGCGGTGGAGATCGTGCCGCCGGAGACGAAGCCGGTCGAGGACCTCGAACCGATGAGCGCCATCGCGCTGCGCCGGTTCGTCCGGGCCCACTCGACGGTGCCCGACCTGCCCACCGCGCTCTCCGTCCGGGCGTTCAGCCGGGTGGTGCTGCGCGGCGAGCGGGAGCCGGTGCTCGACCTGACCCGGGCCGCGCTGGCCCAGCTCGCCACCTTCCACGCCCCCGACGACCTGGTCGTGGTCGTGGTGGCCGCCCCCGACCGGCAGGCGGCCTGGGAGTGGGTGAAGTGGCTGCCGCACACCCAGCACACCTCGCGGACCGACGCCGCCGGTGCCCGCCGGCTGGTCTTCGGCAGCCTCGCCGAGGCCGAGGAGGCCCTCGCCGACCTGCTGGCCGGCCGGCCCCGGTTCACCCCCGAGGCCAAGCCGCTGACCACCGCGCCGCACCTGGTGGTGGTGGTCGACGGCGGCGAGATCGCGGCGACCTGCCAGCTCACCGGGCACGGCCTGCTCGGCACCACCGTCGTCGACCTCTCCGGGACGGTGCCCCGGGACGCCGGCCGGTGGCTGCTCTGCCTCGACACCGGCGACGGCAGCAGCCTGGAACTGGTCCGGGGTACCTCCTCGTCCCGGCTGGGCCGCCCGGACCGGCTCGGGGCGGCGGCGGCCGAGGGGCTGGCCCGGCAGCTCGCCCCGTACCGGCTCTCCCAGCAGCAGGCGACCGCGGAGGAGCCGCTGGCCCGCAGCACGGAGCTGCCGGACCTGCTCGGGGTCGGCGACGCCGCCACGGTGGACGTGCGGCAGACCTGGCAGCCGCGCGGCCACCGGGACCGGCTGCGCATCCCGCTCGGCGTCGGGCCCGACGGCAACGTGGTCGAACTGGACTTCAAGGAGTCCGCGCACGAGGGCATGGGCCCGCACGGCCTGGTCATCGGCGCGACCGGGTCCGGCAAGAGCGAGCTGCTGCGCACCATCGTCGGCGCGCTCGCCGTGACCCACTCCTCGGCGGAGCTGAACTTCGTCCTGGTCGACTTCAAGGGCGGCGCGACCTTCGCCTCGCTGGAGGCGCTCCCGCACACCAGCGCCGTGATCACCAACCTGGCCGACGAGCTGCCCCTGGTCGACCGGATGCGCGACGCCCTGGCCGGCGAGATGACCCGCCGCCAGGAGGTGCTGCGGGCGGCCGGCAACTACGTCTCCCGGTTCGACTACGAGAAGGCGCGGGCGGCCGGGGAGCCGCTGGAGCCGATGCCCAGCCTGCTGATCATCTGTGACGAGTTCAGCGAGCTGCTCGCCGCCAAGCCGGACTTCATCGACCTGTTCGTGATGATCGGCCGGCTCGGCCGGTCGCTCGGCGTGCACCTGCTCCTCGCCTCGCAGCGGCTGGAGGAGGGGAAGCTGCGCGGCCTGGACACCCACCTGTCGTACCGGATCGGCCTGCGCACCTTCTCCGCCGTGGAGAGCCGGATCGTGCTCGGCGTGCCGGACGCGTACGAGCTGCCCAACGCCCCCGGCCACGGGTACCTGAAGACCGACACCAGCACGATGCTGCGGTTCCGGGCCGCGTACGTCTCCGGGCCGTACCGGGCGCCGGGGGAGAGCGCCCCGGTGTCGCGGGCGATGGTACGACGCCGGATCGTGCCGTACGGGGTGGACTTCGTGCCCGCCCCCGCGCCCGAGCTGGAGGTGGAGACCGCGCCGGAGCCGGAGCAGGCCGCCGAGGGCCGTACCGTGGCCATGCTGGACGTGCTGATCGACCGGATCAAGGGCCGGGGCCAGCCCGCCCACCAGGTGTGGCTGCCCCCGCTGGCCGAGCCGCCGGGCCTGGGCGAGCTGCTGCCCGCGCTGGGCAAGGACCCGACGTACGGGCTCTGCACCGCCGGGTGGCCGGGCCGGGGCAAGCTCGTCGTCCCGGTCGGCGTGGTCGACCGCCCGTACGAGCAGCGCCGTGACCCGATGCTGGTGGAGCTGGCCGGGGCGGGCGGCAACGTGGTCATCGTGGGCGCCTCGCTCAGCGGCAAGAGCACCATGCTGCGCTCGATGCTCGCCTCGCTGGCGCTCACCCACACCCCGCGTGAGGTGCAGTTCTTCTGCCTCGACTTCGGTGGCGGCGCGCTGCGCAGCCTGGAGGCGCTGCCGCACACCTCCGGGGTGGCCGGGCGGCGGGACACCGAGGCGGTCCGCCGGACGGTGGCCGAGGTGGTGGCCCTGATCGACGAGCGGGAGCTGCGCTTCACCCAGCACGGCATCGACTCGATGGCCGGCTACCGGCGGCGACGGGCGGCCGGCGAGTTCGGCGACGACCCGTTCGGCGACGTCTTCCTCGTGGTGGACGGCTGGAACACGCTCCGCCAGGAGTACGAGGAGCTGGAACAGACGATCACCAACCTGGCCAACCGGGGGCTCGGCTTCGGGGTGCACGTGGTGCTGACCGCGGTCCGCTGGGCGGAGATCCGGATCAACATGCGGGACCTGCTCGGCACCAAACTGGAGCTGCGGCTCGGCGACCCGAACGAGTCGGAGATCGACCGGCGGGCCGCCGCGAACGTGCCGGAGAAGTCCCCGGGGCGCGGGCTCACCCGGGACAAGCTGCACTTCCTCGCCGCGATCTCGCGGATCGACGGCCGGCGGGGCGTCGAGGACCTGACCGAGGCCTCGGTCGACCTGGCCCGGCACGTGGCGGCGGCGTGGCCGGGCCGGCCCGCGCCGAAGGTACGGCTGCTGCCGCGCCGGCTCCCGGTCGCCGAGCTGGCCCGGATCGTCGACCGGTCGGTGCCCGGCCTGCCGATCGGGGTCAACGAGTCGGCGCTCGCCCCGGTCCACCTCGACCTGGCCAACGAGCCGCACCTGACGATCTTCGGTGACGCCGAGTGCGGCAAGACCAACCTGCTGCGGCTGATCGCCCGGGGCATCACCGAGCGGTACACCCCGGCGCAGGCCCGACTGGTGATCGCCGACTACCGGCGCGGGCTGCTCGGCGCGGTCGAGGGCGACCACCTGCTCGACTACGCACCGTCCAACCAGGTGTTCGGTCAGGGGCTGGCCTCGATCCGCAGCGCGTTGTCCAACCGGCTGCCCGGCCCGGACGTGACCACCGCGCAGCTACGTGACCGGAGCTGGTGGAAGGGCCCCGACCTGTACATCCTGGTCGACGACTACGACCTGGTGGCCTCCGGCGGCAACAACCCGCTCAGCGCGCTGCACGAGCTGTTGCCGCAGGCCCGGGACATCGGCCTGCACCTGATCGTCGCCCGGCGGGTCGGCGGGGTGGCCCGGGCGCTCTACGAGCCGGTGCTGCAACGGCTCCGTGAGCTGGACTCGCCCGGCCTGCTGATGTCCGGCAACCGGGAGGAGGGTGCGGTCTTCGGCACGCTGCGGCCGAGCCCGCAGCCGCCCGGCCGGGGCACCCTGGTCCGGCGGCGCGACGGCCAGCAGTTGATCCAGACGGCCTGGGCCGACCCGGGCTGAGTCCCCATCGGTCGCCCTCCGTCGCGGCCCGGCACCCGTCGCCGCCCCCGGCCCGGCGCTCGTCACCGGTGTCCCGGCCGGCGGCCGGCTTCGGCCGGTGTGGATCCGGTGCCGGGCGGTGACCGTGGACGCCGCGCCGATCCACCGGCCGCGAGCAGGGCTGCGAGGATTGGACGGGCTCCGCTACGGTCTCTATCGAACGGTCCGTCGGTGGGGTGGTTCTGCCTTGCCGCGGGGGATGGGGCGCGGCTGATCCGCCGCCACAACCGATGACGGAAGGATGTGAAGCATGGCGTTCGAGGTCGAAGCTGCGACTCTGCATACCGCCGCGAGTGACGTGCGGTCCACGCGCAGCGAGGTCGACGGCGAGCTGAAGAAGCTGTGGGGTGTGGTCGACGACCTGGCCATCGCCTGGAAGGGGCAGGCCTCCGGCGGCTTCCAGCAGCTCATGACGCGCTGGAACGAGGACACGGCCAAGCTGCTCACGGCCATGGACAACATCGCCGACCTGCTCGACAAGTCGGGCACCACGCACCAGGTCAACGACGAGGAGCAGCAGCAGATGCTGGACAAGTTCCACGCTGCGCTCAACCCGTGATCCGCCGCGACGAGCAGGGGAGGAACCCATGAGCATCAAGGTCGACTACGCCGTTCTCGAGAGCAGCAACCAGCAGATGCAGGCCATCTCGCGGACGATCGACGAGAAGCTGGACACGCTGCGGTCCATGCTCACCAAGCTGCACTGGGAGGGCGAGGACCGCGCCGCCTACCAGCAGCACCAGGCCCAGTGGGACACGGCGGTGCGCGACATCAACCGCATCCTGAACGACATCGGCGGCGCCGTCGGTCTCGCCAAGGAGAACTACGTCACCACCGAGATGAGCAACTCCAAGGTGTGGAGCTGAGTTAACCGCGCCCGCGGCTCCGGTCCGGCTCGACCGGGCCGGAGCCGCTGTGCGTCTGCCCGTCCAGGCTCATGGGGGAGTCATGCGTAACCGTCTCCGACCGCTGCGGTGGTCCGCCGCCGCGCTGACGGTGCTGGTCGCCACCGGCGCCGGCCTGCTGGTCGCGCCGGCCCCGGCGTCCGCCGAGACGGTCCGCGAGGCACAGTGGTACCTGGACACCCTGCGCGTGCCGGAGGCCCACGAGACGACCCGGGGGCGGGGCGTCACCGTGGCCGTGGTCGACTCCGGCATCCACGCCGCCCACCCGGACCTGCGCGGCCAGGTGCTCGCCGGCCGGGGCTTCGGCCCCGGCGCGGCCCGCGACGGCCGCCGCGACGTCAGCGACAACGGCCACGGCACGTCGATGGCGGGGCTGATCGCCGGCCGGGGCGCCGGCGCGAACAGCCTGCTCGGGATCGCGCCGCAGGCCAGGATCCTGCCGGTGGGCACCCCGGAGCGGGCCCGGCAGGCGGACCTGGCGGCGGGCATCCGGTGGGCCGCCGACAACGGCGCCGACGTGATCAGCCTGTCGGTCGGCGGCAGCGACGCCGCCGAGGACGAACTCGCCGAGGCCGTCCGGTACGCCCAGGGCAAGGACGTGGTGCTGGTCGCCGCCGCCGGCAACCGTGCCGACGGCTCGACCACCGTGGTCGCCCCGGCCAACATCCCCGGCGTGGTCGCGGTGGCCGGCGTCGACCGGCGGGGCCGCCCCTCGGCGGAGTCGGTGACCGGCAGGGAGGTGGCGGTCTCCGCCCCGCTGGAGCGGATCCTCTCCATCGGTCCGCCCGACCACGTCCCGAGCGGGTACGGCTTCATCGGCGGCACCAGCAGCGCCACCGCCATCGTCGCCGGGGTGGTGGCGCTGATCCGCGCGGCGCACCCGGACCTGGACGCCCCCAACGTGATCAACCGGCTGGTCCGGACGGCCCGGGACGAGGGGCCGGCGGGCCGGGACCCGGAGTACGGCTTCGGGGTGGTGAACCCGGTGGCGGCGGTGCGCCGCGACGTGCCACCGGTCGACAGCAACCCGCTGCTCGCCACCGTCGCGGACGACGACCCCCGCCCCGACCCGGGCGGGAGCGGGGACGAGCCGGGGCCGCCCCTGTCGATCGGGCTCGCCGACGGGGTCGGTGGCCTCCAGCTCGCGCTCTACCTGCTGGCGGCGCTCGCCGTGGTCGCCGTGGTGGTGGTCCTCGTGGTGGTCAACCGGCGGGCCCGTCGCCGGGCGGTGGCCGCGCCGGCCGACTCGCCGCCGGCCGGGTACCTCGGTCCGCAGCCGCCGGTGGCCCCGTACCCGCACGCCCCGCCAGCGGGCCACCCGCCGGCGTCGTATCCGTACGCTCCCCCGCCGGGACCGGGTGGGCAGCCGCCGTCCTGGCCGGCCGCCGCACCCCCGCCCCCGCCCGGCTCCGACCCGTACCCGCGCTGACCCCGACACCGCCGGCCGGCCCTGTCCCGCGTACGCGGGGTGGTCCCGGCGCTGAGGAAGGACACCCATGACCGACGAGAACGGTGAGGACCGCGTCGAGGTCCGGCTGCCGGCCGGCCTGCCGCTCAACGCCGGCACCCCCAACGGGGTGCAGGTACGCGGGCTGAGCTGGGACCAGCAGGGCGTCGACCAGGCGGAGACCCCCAGCGGGCTGGTCGCCGGCAGCGGCGAGCGGGGCGTCGAGACCGAGTGGGACGCCGGCACCCTCGACTCGGCGATCACCTGGCTGGAGACGCACGCCAGCTACCTGTGGCGGCTCTCGCACAACATGGTGGAGATCAAGGACACCCTGGGCGGGGACACCGGGGCGGGCGGGCAGAACAGCCCGTTCGGCAGCTTCGACGGCGCGCGGGAGCTGGCGCAGCGGCACTCGGGGCTCTACACCTCCACCGAGCGGAACCTGCGCACGCTCTCCGACGACC
Organism: Micromonospora fluostatini; assembly: GCF_050410825.1. NCBI lineage: Bacteria > Bacillati > Actinomycetota > Actinomycetes > Micromonosporales > Micromonosporaceae > Micromonospora > Micromonospora fluostatini. The sequence goes on along the minus strand of NZ_CP191251.1, from coordinate 5,240,016 downwards.
TGTACTCCGCCGCCGACGCGCTGCGGGAGGTCAAGCGGAACTACGAGGACGCCGAGGGCGCGAACGCGGTGACCGCGCAGGAGATGACGCGGATGTTGAACAGCGCCGCCAGCGGCGACGCGAGCTGACGGGGGAGCGGGAGATGGGTGACAAGAGCTGGGAGGACATGGCCCGGGAGGTCCTCGTCGACGGCCGTCCGGACAAGATCGCCAGCGCGGCGCTCGGCTGGCAGGAACTGATCAAGAACCTGGGCGAGGTCAAGGAGAGCCTGGAGACCAACGTCAAGGACCTCAACGCCACCTGGAAGGGCCCGGGGTACGACGCGTTCAAGGGCCACATCGAGAAGCTGGCCAAGAACGTCGAGCAGACCATCGACGACGTCGACAACCCGGGACGGGGCAAGGTCAGCCTGATCGCCACCCTGAACACGGCCGCGAGCCAGCTCGAAGAGGCGCAGGCGAAGATGCCCATCCCGGCGGCGGCCATGGGTGACGTGCTGGCGGCCCGCAACGGCGAAATGATCATCGGTGTCGGCCTCTTCGAGACCCGGGTCAAGGCCGACGTGCTGGGCAGTTGGCCGGTCGAGCAGATCGGCAAGTTCACCGACTGGCTCACCGGCTGGTTCTCCGACCAGGAGGGCGAGGCGCGGCAGGTCTACAACGAGGTCAACGGCAACTTCCGGGACCGGGTCCGGGACACCGGCGAGAGCGGGAACGTCACCGGCCTGACGCCGAACGACATGACGCCCTTCACCCCCGGTGGCGGCGGTGGGGGCGTACCCGCCGGTGGGATGCCCGGGGTGGGCGGGCCCGGCGACACTCCCGGCCTGGGCGCCACGCCGTCCGTCGACGGGGTCAGCGGGGTCAAACCGCCCGGCACCGACGGGTTCACCCCGACCACCCACCCCGACCTGGGCTCCGGTGGCGGGTACGACGACGGCCCCGGGACGTACCCCGGCACCGGCGACTACCCCGGCTCCGGCGGGCTGGACGACGACGAGTGGAGTTCGGGGCTGGCCGGCGCGGGCGCGCCCAGCACCCCCGGGCTCGGCTCCGCCGGTGGGGGCGGGTTGCCCGGCGGATCGGGCCTCGGCTCCGGCGGCGTGGGGGCCGGTGGCGGCCTGGGCGGCGGTGGCGGCGTGATGGCCGGCGCCGGGATCGGCCGGGCGGTGAGCCCCGGCATGCCCCCGATGGTCGGCGGTGGTGGCGCCGGGGCGGGCCGGGGCGGTGGCAAGGCCGGCGGTGGCCGGCTCGGCGCGGCCGGGATGGGTCCGATGATGGGCGGCGGCGCGGGTGCCGGGCGGGGCGGCGCGGGTGCCGGCCGGGCCGGTGCCGGTGCCGGTGCCACGGCCCGGGGTGGCGTCGCCGGGATGGCTCCGGGCGCCACCCGCGCGGGCTACGGCGAGGAGGACGAGGGCCCCCGCAACACCTGGCTGGAGGAGGACGAGGACGTCTGGGGCACCAGCGGCGGCGGCGCGCCGGGCATCCTGCGCTGAGCCCGCCGACCCCGGCGGTCGGGCCGTGGTGCCCGTTCGGGCCGTGGTGCCCGGTCCGGCCGTGGTGCCCGGTCCGGCCGTGGTGCCCGGTCCGGCCGTGGTGCCCGGTCCGGCCGTGGTGCCCAATCCGGCCGTGGTGCCCGGCCGGTCAGCTCTCGGCCGGGGCCTGCCGGCGGCCCGGCCGCCAGCCACGGCGGCGGCCCCGGGCCAGCACCGGTTTGACGGTCAGCAGCACGCCGGCCAGCAGCACCCCCACCACCGCCGCCCAGATCGCCACCACTCGCTGCCCGGCCAACGGGTCGTCGGCGGGTGCCGGCGCCGGCAGCGCGCCGAGCGGTGGATCGCTCCGGGTGCCGAGCACGCTCGTCACCGCCCGGTACGGGTTCACCACGCCGTACCCGACCTGGGCGTTGCGCCCCTCGGGCGGGTTGTCGGCGGTCCGGGTCAACCGGCGGGATACCTCCGCCGGGGTCAGGTCGGGGTGCGCGGCGCGGACCAGGGCGGCCACCCCGGAGACGTACGCGGCGGCGAAACTGGTGCCGCCCTGCGGCTCGGCGAGGTAGCCGCCACCCTGCGGGGCGGGTCCGAGGATGTTCAGCCCCGGCGCGGCGATGTCGACGTGGTCGCCGCTGACCGAGGTGTCGACGTGCCCGCCCTGCTCGTCGACCCCGGCGACCGCGATCACGCCGGGGTAGCTGGCCGGGTACGCCGGCTGGTCCTGCTGCTGCTCCCCCCGGTTGCCGGCGGCGGCCACCACCACGACCTGCCGGCGCAGCGCGTACTCGACCGCGTCGGCCAGTTCGGGGCGGGGCAGCGTGACCAGGGACAGGTTGATCACCTGTGCGCCGTTGTCGGTGGCCCACCGGATCGCCTGGGCGATCTGCCCGGGTAGCGCCTCGTCGGTGGTGCGGCGGTTGTCCCGCAGGACCCGGACCGGCAGGATCCGGGCGGCCGGCGCGACCCCGCTGTACGGCGTGCTCTCCCCGACCCGGCCGGCGATGATGCCCGCCACGACGGTGCCGTGCCCGACCTCGTCGCACTGCCCCTGGTTGGCCGGCAGGCCGTTGAAGTCGCGGCCGGCGAGCACCCGGCCACGCAGCAGCGGATGGGTCGCGGAGACACCGGAGTCGATGACCGCGACGGTGACGCCCGCGCCCTGGGTGAGCCGCCAGGCCGCCGCCGGGTCGAGCCGGCGCAGCGGCCAGGGCTGCTCGGTGGGGGCGGGCCCGCCGGTGGGGCCGCAGCGCGGCGCGGCGGTGGCCGTCGCCGGGGGCGCCGCCGTGACGGCGAGCAACGCCACGAGCGCGCCGCGCAGGACCAGGCCGGCGCCACGCCGGGTACGCCCGGTCACCGTCGTCCCTTCCGGACGCAAGGACTTGCCCACCCGCCGAGACTACCGCCGGCCCCGCCCGGTACGGCGACGGGCGTGCGCCGCCCCCGGTGCGCCGTCCCCGCCGGCCGCCCGGCGGTGTCCGGGGTGGATCAGGCGACGGGGGACCGGGTGGCCGGTCCGGTGGTGAAGAGGGCGAGCAGGGCGCCGACCTGCTGGTCCGCCTCGGCGGGGTGGCGGAAGTGGCCCGCCGGGTTCAGGGTGTACTCGTTGCGCCGGCCCACCCGGGTCCGCCGCAGGTAACCGCCGGCCTCCAGGTCGGCGACGATCGCCTGGGCGGCCCGTTCCGTCACGCCCACCTCGGCGGCGACGTCGCGCAGTCGGGCGGTGGGGTTGCGGGCGATGGCGAGCAGGACGTGTGCGTGGTTGGTGAGGAACGTCCAGTGCCGTGTGTTCCCGTTTCCGCCCGGTCTCGTCACCACGGTCGTCATGGTATGACCCGCCTCTCGGATGTCGTTCCGGCGTCGACCCACCGGGACCGTCCTCGACACCTGAAATGCATATCACGTATTACTTGACGTGTCTTGCGCTGCGTGTGACCGTGGTGGCGGCCCCGTGTCCGTCCGGACGCAGGGAGTGACCAGGCAGTTCCTCCGAGGGTGAGGTGCACCGTGAGCCCTTCTGCCGCGACCGGGTCCCGGTCGGCGTCCGACTCCACCGCCGCCGGGGTGCCGGCGCCGACCCGCCCTCCGGAGACGCCCGCCGAGGCCATCGCCGAGTTGCAGGCGGGCAACGAGCGGTTCGTCTCCGGCTCCCCCCGCCACCCCAACCAGGACGCCGGTCACCGGGCGGCGGTCGCCGGGGAGCAGCACCCCTTCGCGGTGATCGTGGGCTGCTCCGACTCCCGCCTCGCCGCCGAGATCATCTTTGACCGTGGCCTGGGGGACCTCTTCGTCGTCCGGACCGCCGGGCACACCACCGGCCCGGAGGTGCTCGGCAGTGTGGAGTACGCGGTGACGGTGCTGCAGACCCCCCTGGTGGTGGTCCTGGGGCACGACTCCTGCGGGGCGGTGGCGGCGGCCGGGGCGGTGGCCGCCGGGGGCCTGCGGCCGGCCGGACACCTCGGGGCGGTGGTCGACGCCGTCCTGCCCAGCCTGCGGCACGCCGCCGCCCAGGGCATCGGTGACCCGGAGGGGATCATCGACGTCCACATCGCCCAGACCGTCAACGAGCTGGTGGGCAACTCCGCCGTGCTGGCCGCCGAGATCGCGGCCGGACGGTGCGCGGTGGTGGGGATGTCGTACCAGCTCAACGCCGGTCGGGTGCGCACGGTGGCCTCGGTGCCCCGCAGCCTCTGACCCCGTCCCGACCCGACCGCACACGACGGACCGGGCCGCCCCGCAGGTGTGGGGGGCGGCCCGGTCCGGTGGTCGGTGCGGCTACAGCAGCGAGACGTGCACGTGGTCCGTGTGGTTCGACGGCCCGCTGTAGGAACTCCAGCCGTTCGCCGGGAACCAGATCTGCCGGTTCCAGATGACGTAGTACACGCCGAGCCGGTCGGCGTTGCGGACCAGGAACGCGGTCAGGTTGTTGCCGTACATCCGGGTGTCGTTGTTGTGCCACGGGGCGAACCCCCGGTTCTGCAACGACCAGTCGCAGGCCCGGCCCTTCGGGTGCTCCCACGGCCCGCCCGGCCGGTAGCAGCCGACGAAGCGGTCGAAGCCGGCCCGCTTCACCTCCTTGTACATGTGGAGGGTGCGGGGCGTGATGCAGCCGGACGTGGTCGGGTCGTTCTCGGTGCAGCTCATCGGTCGCCAGTTGCCGTCCGAGTCCCGCCCCGGGCCCATCCGTGCCACCGGCGACTCGGCCGCCACCAGGCCGCCGGTCAGGCCCTGCCCACCGACGAGGGCGAGCGACTTCTCCGCCTCCCGCTTCTGCTTGGCCATGATGGCGGTCTGCTTCTGCTGCTCACCGACCTCGGCGTCGAGCTCCAGCTTGGCCTGGGCCGCCTTGTCCTTGACCGCCTGCACCTCGGCCAGCTTCCGGGCGTTGACCATGTTCAGCTCGTCGAGGGCCTGGGCCCGCTTGACGAACGAGTCGGGCTGGCCGCTGTCCAGCAGCATGGCCATCGCGCCGATCCGACCGCTGCGGTACGACTGGGCCGCGATCTGCCCGACCTGCGGGGCCAGCTCGTCCAGCTCGGTCTGCGCCCGGCGGACCTCCAGGTCGAGCTGGAGCTGCCGCTTCTTGGACTTCTCCAGCTTGGCCTTGGCCTGAACGTAGCCCCGGTTGGTCGTCTCGATGACCTCGTTGAGCAGTTTCGAGTCGCCGTCCTCGTGCCCCGAGGGCCGGGAGGGCTCGGCCACCGCCGGCACGGGTCCGGCGAAGATGGCGAACGCGGTGATCACCGCCGCCGCCGGGGCCAACCAGCGGCGCAGGGGTGCCGTCACAGTCTTCCCTTCCGTCGGCCGCCGACCGGGTTAGCTGACGGGTTCGGGACGGAAGTAGCCCCTACCGCTGACGCGGATTCACCCCAGGTACCTGGTTCCCCGGCTCGCGCAGTGGCGATTGGGCGGCGGCACCGCTGGCGCCGCTGCGCGCCTTCGGCGGTGACCGGCAGCGAGGTTACCCGAGAGTCGCCCCTGGGATCTACGTCCGGAAGCCGACTTAATGCGTGATTTCGCCATGGCGGGGCGTAACCAGTGACGCGCTTCTCATGGTGCGAAGCCGTGGCGGTCACGCTGAGGAGTGTCACCATGCGGGGTCGGTGTTCCTTTCTCGGTCAGGCCACCTCGCGGGGGCGTCGGGGGACTGGTTGGCGGCCCGGGGCGCGCTCAGGGCCTCGAGCGCGTCGTGCCGTGGGGCCGGCGGACGGGCCGAGCCGGAGCCGTCGGCGGGCGGGGCGCCGGCTCCGGCCCCGGCGGCGGCGCGGCGGCCGGCGGCGGTGACCACCGCGGCGAGACCGGTGGTCAGCGGTACGGCGGCGACCAGCCCGAGCGTGGCGACCACGCTGCGGACGATCTCCTGGGCGAGGAACTCGCTGGTCAGCACCTGGCCGGCCGGCCGGGAGTCGGCGACCAGCAGGAGCAGCAGCGGCAGCGACGCGCCCGCGTACGCGAGCACGATGGTGTTGACGACGGACGCGATGTGCGCCCGACCGACCCGGGTGCCGGCCCGGTAGAGCTGTCTGCGGGTCAGGTTCGGGTTGGCGTGGGCCAGCTCGGTGACCGTGGCGGCCTGGGTGACCGTGACGTCGTCGAGGACGCCGAGGGAACCGATGACGATCCCGGCCAGCAGCAGCCCGTGCAGGTCGACGTCGGTCTGGAACATCGACAGGGTGGTGGCGTTCTCGTCGCCGAACCCGGTGAGGTGGGTGGCCGCCGTCGCCGCCGCCCCGAGCAGGCCGGTGAGCACCAGGCTGCCCAGGGTGCCGAGCACGGCCACCGAGGTCTGGGCGCTGATCCCGTGGGTGAGGTACAGCACGATGAACATGATCAGCGCGGCCCCGACCACCGCCACCAGCAGTGGCGGCTGGCCGGCGCTGATGCCGGGTACGACGAAGGTGATCAGGATCGCGAAGCTGGCCGCCAGCCCGCCGAGCGCGGCGAGCCCGCGCCACCTGCCGAACGCCACGATCGCGGCGGCGAAGAGCACGACCAGCCAGAGCAGGGGCTTGCCACGCTGGTGCTCGGCGATGTTGTAGCTGCTCGACTCCGGATCGGCCGGGTCGATCAGCTCCACCAGGACGACCTCGTCGTCCACCTGGACGCGGGGCGCGCCGGGGCCGTCCGGGATCGGTACCTCGACCTGCTGCCCGGAGTCCGGACCCTGCTCCACCCGGACGGTGACGGTGCCGCACGGCCCCTCCGGCCCCGCCGGGGTGCCCTCCGGGCCGGGCTCGGTGGGCAGGCACGGCTCGGTCACCACCCGGGTCACCGTGCCGTGGTACCGGGGCACGTCCCCGCCATCGTCGGCCTGCGGCGTCCGGTCCGGCCAGAGCACCAGGGCGGCGATCAGCGTGGCGACGAAGAGGGGGACGACCGTCGCGACGAGGACCCGTCGCACCTGTGGTGGGGCGGACGGGGCGGGACGGGTGTGGTCGGCGCCCATTGCGACTCTCCAAACGATCCACGGCGGAATACGTGTCCATGCGCCGATTGGTTCACCCCGCCCGTGGACTCGCCGGGGCCGGCACTGTCGGGCGCCGGGCGGTCACCGGAGGTGGTCGGTGGCGGGCGCGGCACCCGGAGGTCCGTCGCGGAGATGGTAGCCACCCGACCTGCCCCGCGCAGGCGGTAGCCGTCAGTCCCGGCCGTCCGGCCCCGCCGGTGCGGCCGTTCCCGCGCCGTCGCCTGCCGTCCCCTGGCTCTCGGGCTGGTGGAGTCGCGCACGGTGACGCGCGCGATGAGATGCACGCCTTTCGCGGCGTGTGCTGCTGGGGTGGGGCGGCTCAGCCGCGCTTCATCAGTCGGCCGACGGCGGCCATCATCTCGGTGGCCATCTCGTCGGTGCGGCCCTCGGCGATGCCCTCGTGCATGCAGTGTCGCGCGTGCCCGTCGAGCAGCCCGAGGGCGACCTTGTCCAGCGCGGCCTGGATGGCGGAGATCTGGGTCAGCACGTCGATGCAGTAGCGGTCCTCGTCCACCATCTTCTCGATGCCCCGGACCTGGCCCTCGACACGGCGTAGCCGGGCGAGGAGCTGGTCCTTGCTGGCGGTGTACCCACGGCTGGGCGCGGGCGTCGGAACGGTCATGGCCCCCAGGTTACCCCTACCCCCAGCGGGTATGTTAGGTTCCAGGCGTCAGATACCCCTACCGGGTATGAGTAGGATGCGCTCCGGAGGGTAACGGGGTGCGGGTGGAGAGGAGTACGGGCATGGTCACCACCAGCTACCAGGTGCAGGGTATGACCTGCGGACACTGCGTACAGGCGGTCAGCACCGAGGTCGGCGCGGTCGACGGGGTCAGCGACGTCCAGGTCGACCTGGCCACCGGCCGGGTCACGGTCACCAGTGAGCGTCCCGTCGATCCGGCGGCGGTCCGCGCGGCCGTCGACGAGGCCGGCTACGAGGTCGTCGACGCCTGACGGGGCGCAGGGCGCGACCGTCGCGCCCCTCGGGGGCCGCCGCGACGCCACCGCCCCCACGGTCGGGACCGGGTGCCCGCTCCATCCGGGCAGCACGAGGAAGGACAGCCCATGAACACGGCGACGAAGCTGACCGGGTTCGCCCTCGCCGTCGTGACGGTGTTCGGTGCGGCCTACGGGGTCGGCCAGGTGGTCGACCCGGTCCGCCCGGTCACCGAGAGCGGTCACCGCACCGACGCCGACCACGGCACCCGCCCCGAGACCAGCGCCGGCCCGGCCCCGGCGTCGCTGCCGGCCGGGATGCTGGTCTCCGACCGGGGCTACACGCTCACCCCCGTCGAGGCTCCGGCCGGTGACTTCGCGTTCCGGATCACCGGGCCCGACGGGCGTCCGGTCACCGGGTACGACGTCACGCACGAGAAGCCGATGCACCTGATCGTGGTCCGGCGGGACCTCTCCGGCTTCCGGCACGTGCACCCGGAGATGTCGGCGGACGGCACCTGGCGGACCGCCACCCCGCTGGCCGGCCCCGGCACCTGGCGGGTCTTCGCCGACTTCGTCCCCACCGGGGCCGACCCGCTGACCCTCGGGGTCGACGTGACCGTCCCCGGGGCGGTCGAGCCCCGGCCACTGCCGGCGCCGGCCCGCACCACCACGGTCGACGGGTACACCGTCACGCTCGACGGGGACCTGCACCCCGGCCGTGCCTCCGGGCTGACGCTGACCGTCGCGCGGGGCGGGGCGCCCGTCGACGACCTGGAGCCCTACCTGGGGGCGTACGGTCACCTGGTGGTGCTGCGCCAGGGCGACCTGGCGTTCCTGCACGTGCACCCGGACGGCTCGCCCGGCGACGGCCGGACCACCCCCGGCCCCACGGTCAGCTTCCACGCCGAGGTCCCGTCGGCGGGGACGTACCGGCTCCATCTCGACTTCCGGCACGGCGGCGTGGTCCGCACGGCGGAGTTCACCGTCGTCGCCGGTGCCCCGACCGCCGGCCCGACGACCGGCGGCCCGACCGCGACCGGCCCGGCCAGCCCCGAGGCTGGGCACGGCGCCCCTGGTCACGGGCACAATTGACAGGAGCGGCGATGACGACCACCAACCAGCCCCGGCAGAGCGCACCGAACCGGATCGAACTGGCCATCGGTGGGATGACCTGTGCCTCCTGTGCCGCCCGGATCGAGAAGAAGCTGAACCGGATGGACGGGGTGACCGCCTCGGTCAACTACGCCACCGAGAAGGCCACGGTCGACTACCCCGACGGGGTCAGCCCGGCCGACCTGATCGCCACCGTGGAGAAGACCGGCTACACCGCCGCGCTCCCGCCCCCGCCCGCCCCGGCCGACGCGCCGGAGTCCGCCGAGCCGGTGGACGAGTTCCGCGCGCTGCGTACCCGGTTGTGGGTCTCGGTGGCGCTCAGCGTCCCGGTGATCCTGCTGGCGATGGTCCCGGCCTGGCAGTTCACCTACTGGCAGTGGCTGTCGCTGACCCTGGCCGCCCCGGTGGTGGTCTACGGCGGGCTGCCGTTCCACCGGGCCGCCTGGATCAACCTGCGGCACGGCGCGGCGACCATGGACACCCTGGTCTCGCTCGGCACCCTGGCCGCGTTCGGCTGGTCGCTCTGGGCGCTCTTCCTGGGCACCGCCGGGGAACCGGGGATGACCCACCCGTTCAGCCTGGCCATCAGCCGGACCGACGGGGCCGGCAACATCTACCTGGAGGCGGCGGCCGGGGTCACCGCCTTCATCCTCGCCGGGCGGTACTTCGAGGCCCGGGCGAAGCGGAACGCCGGGGCGGCCCTGCGCGCCCTGCTGGAGCTGGGCGCCCGGGACGTCGCGGTGCTGCGGGACGGGGTGGAGACCCGGGTACCCGTCGACCAGCTCGCCGTCGGGGACCGGTTCGTGGTCCGCCCCGGCGAGAAGATCGCCACCGACGGGGTGGTCGACGAGGGCACCTCCGCCGTGGACGCGAGCCTGCTCACCGGCGAGTCGGTGCCGGTGGAGGTCGGGCCGGGCGACCCGGTGGTCGGGGCCACCGTCAACGCGGGCGGCCGGCTGGTGGTCACCGCCACCCGGATCGGCGCCGACACCCAGCTCGCCCAGATGGCCCGCCTGGTCGAGCAGGCCCAGAGCGGCAAGGCCGCCGTGCAGCGGCTCGCCGACCGGATCTCCGGGGTCTTCGTACCGATCGTGATCGCGCTCGCCGCCGGCACCCTCGGCTGGTGGCTCGGTGCCGGTGCCGGGCCGGCGGCGGCCTTCACCGCCGCGGTGGCAGTGCTGATCATCGCCTGCCCGTGCGCGCTCGGCCTGGCCACCCCGACCGCCCTGCTGGTCGGCACCGGCCGGGGCGCCCAGCTCGGCATCCTGATCAAGGGGCCGGAGGTGCTGGAGTCGACCCGGCAGGTCGACACGGTGGTGCTGGACAAGACCGGCACCGTCACCACCGGCACGATGACCCTGGTCGACGTGCTGCCCGCCGCCGGCCAGGACGCCGCCGAGCTGCTCCGGCTGGCCGGTGCCCTGGAGGCCGCCTCCGAGCACCCGATCGCCCGCGCGATCGCCGCCGCCGCGACCGGGGCCGGCCCGCTGCCGGCGGTCACCGGCTTCGCCAACGTCGAGGGCCTCGGCGTGACCGGGACCATCGACGGTCGGGCCGTGCTGGTCGGCCGGCCCCGGCTGCTGCGGGACCGGGACGTCGACGTACCCGAGGAGGTGGCGCGGGCGGCGACCGGCGCGGAGGCCGACGGGCGGACGGCGGTGCTGGCCGCCTGGGACGGGCGGGCCCGGGGCGTCCTGGCGGTGGCCGACGCGGTGCGCCCCACCAGCCGGGCCGCCGTGGCGCGGCTGCGGGCGCTCGGCCTGACGCCGGTCCTGCTCACCGGGGACAACGCCACCGTGGCCCGCGCGGTCGCGGCCGAGGTCGGCATCGACGAGGTGATCGCCGAGGTGCTGCCGGCCGACAAGGTCGACGTGGTCGAACGCCTGCAGGGCGAGGGCCGGGTGGTGGCGATGGTCGGGGACGGCGTCAACGACGCCGCCGCGCTGGCCCGGGCCGACCTGGGGCTGGCCATGGGCACCGGCACCGACGTGGCGATCGAGGCCAGCGACCTGACCCTGGTCCGGGGCGACCTGGCCGCCGCCCCGGACGCGATCCGGCTGGCCCGGCGGACCCTGCGGATCATCAAGGGGAACCTGTTCTGGGCCTTCGCCTACAACGTCGCGGCCCTGCCGCTGGCCGCCGCCGGCCTGCTGAACCCGATGATCGCCGGAGCCGCGATGGCGTTCTCGTCGGTCTTCGTGGTCGCCAACAGCCTGCGCCTGCGCGGCTTCACCGCCGCCGGCTGAGCCCGCCGTTTCCGCTGTTCGTTCCGCTGATCAGGGTTTGCGGCGGCGGCTGGGGGTAAGCCAGAAGTAGCAAACGATCGCCGGCAGACGGTAGGAGGTTTTTCCGATGGGCTTCGACGACAAGATGGAGAACGCCGGACAGAACGCCTCGGGCAAGCTCAAGGAGGGGGCCGGTCGGGCCACCGACAACGAGCGACTGGAGGCCGAGGGCCGCAACGACCAGGCCGGGGCCAAGCTCAAGCAGGCCGGCGAGAAGATCAAGGACGCCTTCAAGAGCTGAGCGTCCGTACCACGCACCCGTCGGGCCGGTTCTCGCCGGCCCGACGGGTGCGTCACGGGTCAGCGCGGGAACCGGTACCGCAGGTGGGTGACCTGGTCGCCGGTGACCACCCGGTCCCGGGTCAGCGCCGGCCGGCCGGGGGCGCCAGTCGGGCGGCCCGGACCTCCAGGTAGCGCTGCTCCGGCCGGCTGGTGGTCAGCCGCGCGGCGCGCAGGTACTCGGTCCGGGCCCCGGCCGGGTCGCCGGCCAGCTCCAACAGGTGGGCGCGGACCGCGGCCAGGCGGTGGTGCCCGGCGGTACGGTCGTCGTGGCGCAGCGGCTCCAGCAGGGCCAACCCGGCGCGTGGCCCCGCCACCATCGCCACCGCCGCCGCCTGGTTCAGGGTGACCATCGGGTTCGGGGCGAGGTGGGACAGCAGCCGGTACAACGCGACGATCTGCGGCCAGTCGGTCGCCGCCGCCTCCGCCGCCTCGGCGTGCACCGCGGCGATGGCCGCCTGGATCTGGTACGGCCCCGGCGGCGACCAGGTCAGCGCCTCGGTGACCAGCCTCGTCCCCTCGGCGATGGCGGCCCGGTCCCACCGGCTGCGGTCCTGCTCGGCGAGGGGGACCAACTCGCCCGCCGGCCCGGTCCGGGCGGCCCGGTGCGCGTCGGTGAGCAGCATCAGCGCGAGCAGGCCGGCCACCTCCCCGTCGTCGGGCAGCAGGCGGTGCAGGGCCCGGGTCAGCCGGATCGCCTCCCCGGTCAGCTCGGCGCGGTGCAGGTCGGCGCCGCCGGAGGCGGTGTACCCCTCGTTGAAGACCAGGTACAGCACCTGCCGTACCGCGCCGAGCCGCGTGGTCCACTCCGCGCCGGTGGGCATCACGAACCGGGCCCCGGCGGCCTCCACCCGCTGCTTGGCCCGGCGGATCCGCTGGCTCATGGTCGCCTCGGGGACCAGGAAGGCGTGGGCGATCTGCCCCGTGGTCAGACCGCCCACCGCCCGCAGGGTCAGCGCGACCTGGGCGGACCGGGCCAGCGCCGGGTGGCAGCAGAGGAAGAGCAGCCGGAGCGTGTCGTCCCGGGCGGTCGCCGCCGACTCGTCGTCGGCGGCGGGGGCGGGGGCGGCGTACCCGGGGCGGCGGACCGCCACCGCGACCTCGCGGTCCCGGCGGGCCCGCTCGCTGCGCCACTCGTCGGTCAACCGGCGCGACGCCACGGTCAACAGCCAGGACCGGGGCTGCTCCGGCACCCCCTGCCCCGGCCACTGCACGGCGGCGGCGAGCAGGGCCTCCTGCACCGCGTCCTCGCACGCGTCGAACTGCCCGTGTCGCCGGACGAGGATGCCCAGCACCTGCGGCGCCAGGTCGCGCAACAGCTCCTGGGCATCCCGGTCCAGCCCGGTCACTGCGCCGGGCCGCCCTCGTCCATCAGCGCCCGTACCTCCAGCGCGCCGAAGCCCCAGCGCACGTCGGGCCAGCGGGCGGCGACCTCGGCGGCCCGCTCCGGGGTGTCGCAGTCGACGGTGACGTACCCGGCGAACTGCTCCTTGCTCTCCAGGAACGGCCCGTCGGTGACCTCCGGCCGGTCGCCGTGCCGGCGGACCGTGCGGGCGGTGGACGGGTCGGCCAGCGCCGCGCCCCCGACCAGCTCGCCGGACTCGGTCAGCTCGGCCATCAGCGCGTCGACCTCGCCGAAGAGGTCGGTGCGTTCCCGCTCGGACAGCTCCTCCGCGAAGCCCGGCCGGTTCCAGATCAACAACATGTAGCGCATCTCTGCTCCCTGTTCGCCGTGTGCCACGGCCCTGTGGTTCCCGTTCCCGCGCCCCCGCTGGTGGCGGCGCTCTCGATGGTGGGTCGGAGCCGAGGGCGCGGACCCTACCGACCCGCCGGAATTTTTTTTGGGGCCGCGCCGCCGCTCCGGACGTCGGAGTGTCGGATCGCGGCCGGCGGCTCCGACCCCCGGGTGGGCCGCCCCGCCGGGGCGGGACGAGCAGGGCGGGAGAACAGGACCATGGGTGATGCTCAGGAGCGGGTACGGGCGCTGCTCGACGCGCTGGTCGCCACCGGCGCCGAGGACGGCCTCCAGGTCGCCGTCTACCGGTACGGCGAGCTGCTGGTGGACGCCGTCGCCGGGGTCGCCGACCCGGCCACCGGCCGGCCGGTCACCGGGGACACCCTGTTCTGGTCCGCGTCCACCGGGAAGGCCGCGACGTCGACCGTGGCGCACGTGCTGGTCGAGCGGGGGGTGTTCGGGTACGACACGCCGGTCGCCGAGCTGTGGCCCGAGTTCGCCGCGCAGGGCAAGGGGACGGCGACCGTCCGGCACGTGCTGACCCACTCGGTGGGCCTGCCGGGGCTGCCGGCGGACATCACCCCCGAGCGGCTCTGCGACTGGGACGGGATGTGCCGCCTGCTGGCCGGTGCGCGGCCCTGGTGGACCCCGGGGGAGCGGGTCGGCTACCACGCGGTGACCTTCGGGTACCTGGTCGGCGAGATCGTCCGCCGGGCGACCGGTCGGCGGATCTCCCAGGTGCTGGCCGACGAGGTCGCCGGGCCGCTGGGGGTGGCCGACGAGCTGTACCTCGGGGTGCCGGCGGCGGAGCTGCCCCGGGTGGCCCGGCTCACCGACGACCCGGTCGGGCGGGCGGCGTTCGCCGCGCTGCCGGCCGACTTCCCGCTGCTGCGGGCCGCGCCGCCGGGCGTGCTGCCGGACGCCGGCTACGGCAACCGCACCGACGTGCTGACCTCGGACATCCCGGCCGGTGGCACGCTCACCGCCCGGGGCATCGCCCGGATGTACGCGGCGCTGCTCGACGAGGTCGACGGGGTCCGGCTGCTGTCGCCGCAGCGGCTGTCGACGGCGACCACCCTGGCCACCGCCGGCCGGGTGGACGAGCTGGGCACCGGCCCGTCGACCTGGGCGATGGGGTACTCGGTGGGCCGACCGGGCAGGGCCGCCCCCGGGGAGCACCCGACCGTGTTCGGGATGGTCGGGATGGGTGGCAGCGCGGCCTGGGCCGACCGGGCGACCGGGATCAGCGTGGCGGTCACCAGGAACCGGTTCAATCCGGTCGACATGACCGCCGTCGAGCGGGTGTGGGACCTGGTCCGGGAGAGGTACGGCTGACCCGACCGGCTGCCGTCCACTGAGGACGGACGCGGGGAGCCCGCCGACGCCGTGCCGGCCGGTGGGGCGGTACTGTCCGGTGCCGGCCGGGAAAGACACGTCCGGGCGGCTCAACCTTTTCCGCCCCGCGCCCGTGTCCCTGGTGTGGGGCGTCGACGGAGGCGGGACGAGATGGTGGGCGGCGGTCGTCATCAGGGGACGGGTCTGCCCCGTGCGCGGGAGCGGGTCACCGGCCTGCCCCGGTCGCACCGGCGGCCGGGACGGCAGCGGGTCGGTGCGTTGCCGGTGGCGGTGGTGGCCGCAGTCGCCCTGGTGGCCGGTGGAGTGTGGACGGCGGGCACCGGCGGCTTCGACGCGCTGCTGGTCGACGGGGTCGCCACCGGGAGCCCGGTCCGGGCGGCGGCGCCCCCGCCGCCGTCGGAACCCGTGGAGCCGGTCCGGGTCGAGCCGACCCCGGCGGCCCCGCCCCCCGACCCGGCGGTCAGCTACCCGCAGCGGGGCGCGGGCCGGTTCGTCACCGCGACGACCACCGGCGCGGTCGCCGGGCGCGGCGGCCAGGTGCTGCGCTACCGGGTCGCGGTCGAGGTGGGCATCGAGAACCTCGACGCGGAACGGTTCGGCCGGGAGGTCGCCGCGATCCTCGCCGACGAGCGGGGCTGGACGGCGCAGGGGCGGTGGCGGTTGCAGCGGGTCGGCCCGGACACCGCCGCCGACTTCACCGTGCACCTGACCACGCCGGTCACCCGCAGCCGGCTCTGCAACGATCCCACCGACCGGTACACCTCCTGCCGCAGCGGCGACCGGGTGGTGCTCAACGTGGCCCGCTGGGTCGACGGGGTGCCGCACTTCGACGGCGACCTGGAGACCTACCGGCAGTACCTGGTGAACCACGAGGTGGGGCACCGGCTCGGCCGGGGGCACGAGTTGTGTCCCCGCCGGGGCGGGCCGGCGCCGGTGATGCAGCAGCAGACGTTGGGGCTGCACGGGTGCCGCCCCAACGCCTGGCCGCAGGTGTCCGGCCGGCACTTCACCGGCCCGTCCGGCCAGTACGACGACCCGATCCCGCGCGGGAGCTGACCGGGGCCGGTCCGGTGTCGGAGCTGGCGGGTCCGGAGCTGGCGGTGCGGTGCTGGTGGTGCGGTGCGGTGCCGGCCGGTGCGGTGCCGGCCGGTCCGGTGCCGGCCGGGGCGCGTCAGCGGACGGCTGCCACGGCGGCGTCCGTGCCGCCCCGCCAGATCGTGCCGACCTCGCTGAACCCGGCGGTCCGCAGGGCGTCCAGGTGCCAGCCGACCGGCGGCAACCAGTCCTGGCTGTGCCCGCTCGGGTAGACCTGCCGGCGCCTCTCGACCAGCGGACCGAGGGTCGGGTCGGCGGCGGCGTGCGCCCACCAGCTCTCCCAGGAGAGCACCGCGCCGGCCCGGTACCGGGCGTCCCGGCGGGCGGTGGCCCGGGCGGTGAGCTTGTCGCTGAGGCCGGGCAGCCCGTCGTCGGGCATGTGGTCGGCGTTGACGAAGAGGCCGCCGGGGCGCAGGATCTCGCGGACCTCGGCGTACAGGGTGGTGAGCCGGTCGGCGGGGAGCCAGTGCAGGGCGGTGGCGGTGAACACCGCGTCGTACCCGGTGTGCGGGAGCGCCGCCGGCCAGGCCGGGTCGAGCAGGTCGGCGGTGACGATGGTGGCCCGGTCGGCCAGGGACGCCTCGGCGAGGCCGAGCAGCACCGGGTCGAGGTCGACCAGGGTGGGGCGGGCCTGCGGGAAGCGCTCCAGCGCACGCAGGCTGATGGAGCCGGTGCCGCCGGCCAGGTCGAGCAGGAGCGGGGTGGGGGAGTCGACCACGGCCTCGACCGCGTCGAGCAGGGCGGTGAGCCGGTGCTCGCGGTCCGGCAGGTACGCCTCCTGCTGCCGGTCCCAGCTCTCCTGCCAGGCGCGAGCATCCAGTTCGTAAGGAGTCATGAATGCGAAGGTAGTTACACCGCCGTCGACTGTCCAGGGTTGGCGAGAGTCTTCTTGCCCACTGTTGGCAACTGTGGACCTGGGGGTGTCGCTTGCGCCGTGCCGTCGAGGTCGCTAACGTACAACCGCATGGTTGTAGATGAGGTGGACGGCGCGGAGGTCGACCGGATCTTCCACGCCCTCGCCGACGCCACGCGCCGCGACATCGTCACCCGGGTGCTGCGCCACGGGCAGTCGGTCTCCACCCTCGCGCGGCACTACCCGATGAGCTTCGCCGCCGTGCAGAAACACGTGGCGGTGCTGGAACGAGCCGCCCTCGTTACCAAGGAGAGGCGCGGAAGGGAGCAGGTGGTGCACGGGAACCCGGCGGCGCTGCGCCGCGCGGCCCGCCTGCTCGACGCGTACGAGCGGATCTGGCGGGACCGCGTCCACGCCATCGACCAGATTCTCGCCGAAGACCCAGAGAGGTGACATTCCATGCCCGTGGTGAGTACCCACCGCGACGACCAGGCGTTGACGCTGACGGTCGTCTCGGAGTTCCCCGCCAGCGTCGACCGCGTCTGGCGGATCTGGCAGGACCCACGCCAGTTGGAGCGGTGGTGGGGGCCGCCGACCTGGCCGGCCACCGTTGACCGGTACGAGTTCGAGGCCGGCGGCCAGGTCCGCTACCACATGACCGGGCCGGAGGGGGAGAAGTCGCGCGGCTGGTGGACGATCACCGCGATCGACCCGCCGCACCGGCTGGAGTTCGACGACGGCTTCGCCGGCGAGGACGGCGAGCCGCTGCCCACCGACGTGCCGACCCACGCCGTCGTCACCCTGGAGGCGACCGACACCGGCACCCGGATGACGCTGGTCAGCCACTTCGTCAGCACCGACCAGCTCGACCAACTGCTGGACATGGGGGCGGCTGAGGGCCTCCGGGAAGCCCTGGGGCAGGTCGACCTCCTGCTCGCCGACGCCTCGGCCTGAGCCCGTCACCCCTTCGGCCCGTCGGCCTGAGCGTCGCCGGCGGGGTGGCCCCGCACGCCGGGGTCACCCCGCCGCGCGCTCAGGACCGGCCGGGAGCCCGCCCGGCCAGCGCCGGTACGCCTTCGGCCAGCGCCGGTACGGCCGGGGTGCGCCCCGGCAGCGGGATCTCGAAGTGCACCGTCCGGCAGGTGTCGTCGCGGGCGTCGTGGACCGGGACGGCGACCGACCGCCAGAACGACTCCGCCCCCGGTACCCCGGTGTCGGTGTGCAGGTACAGCCGCCGGTACCCGGGCTGCCCGGCGACGAACGCGACGGCCAGGTCCACCAGGGCGCGGGCCAGTCCACGCCGCCGGTGACCCGGGTGCACGTACACCCGGAAGAGCTGGGCGGTGGTGGCGTCCGGGTACCGCTCGGCGAGGAACCCCGGGTGCGGCGGGCACTTCGGGCCGGCGGCCCGGACGGCGGTGGTGCCCACCACCTGCTCGTCGAGGGTCGCGACGAAGAGCGCGTGCCGCTCCGGCCGCAGGTACGTGGCATCGAGGTCGATCACGTCGAAGTGCCATTCGGGCCGGTACCCGTACCCGAAGACTTGGTAGAAGGTGTCCAGCATGACGCTGCGTGCGCCGTCGAGATGGTGCCGCCCGGCGAGCTGGACGCGGTACTCACCGGCGGTGGTGCTGATCATTCGAGCTGACTCTTTCCTGTGCTGGTCTGGGCACGTCGCCGTGCGGCGGTGTTAGTCGGGGCACGTCGTGGTGCGGCGGTGCTGGTCGGGTGCGGGTCGCCGTGGGGTGGCGGGGGTCGGGGAGACGTCGCCGTGCGGGTGCGCGGCGTCGTGCAGCAACGATCGGCTCAACGAGTGGCGGGCCGAGGTGAGCAGGGCGACGGCCGGGCCGTCCTCGACGACCCGGCCGTCGTGCAGGACAGCGACCCAATCGGCGAGCCGGGCGACCACCTCCCGGTCGTGGCTGATCACCAACAGGGCGAGGCCGTCCGCCCGGCGCAGCTCGTCGACGAGGGTCAGGATCCGGTCCCTGGTGACAGCGTCGAGGCCGGCGGTGATCTCGTCGCAGATCAGCACCCGGGGGCCGGCGAGCAGGGCGCGGGCCAGGGCGGCCCGGTGCAGTTCCCCGCCGGAGAGCCGCCCCGGGTCGCGGGTCACCAGGTGCCCGGCCAGCCCCACCCGGTCCAGCACGGCGCGGGCCGCCTCGCGGGCCGCGCCGACCGACCGGCCACCCAGCCGTACCGCCGGGCGGGCCACCTGGTCGAGGACCGGCCGCCAGGGGTCGAAGCTGGCCCGCGCGTCCTGGAAGACGTACTGCACTGCGGCCAGGTCGGCGCGGTCCCGCCGGTCCAGGGTGGCGGCCAGCGGCCGGCCGGCCAGCCGGACGGTGCCGGCGCGCGGCCGGTGCAGGCCGGCGACGCACCGGGCCAGGGTGGTCTTGCCGCTGCCGGAGCGGCCGACCAGGGCGAGGCACTCCCCGGCGGCGAGGGTCAGGCCCACCCCCGCCAGCACGGTCCGCCGCCGCCCGTCCCCGGTGTGCTCGGCGACCAGGTCGGCGACCGCGAGCAGGACCGGTCGCTCCCGGACACCGTCCCGGCCGTCGGTCAGGCGTGGCGGGGCGGCGGGGCGCGTCTCGGCGGGCGGTGCGGCGAGCAGCCGGCGGGTCCACTCGTGGCGGGGCGCGGCGAAGACCTCGGCGGTCGGCCCGGCCTCGACCCGTCGCCCCCGGTGCAGGACCAGCATCTCGTCGGCGACCGCCCGGACCAGGTGCAGGTCGTGGCTGAGCAGCAGCACGGCCATCCCGGCCCCGGCCAGCGCGGACAGTTCGGCCGCCACGTCCCGCCGGGTGAGGCTGTCCTGGCCGGTGGTGGGCTCGTCGGCGACGAGCAGGTGGGCCCCGGCCAGCAGGGCGTGCGCGACGACGAGCCGCTGCTGCTGGCCGCCGGAGAGCTGGTGCGGGAAGCGGCGCAGCAGGTCCCGGTCGGTGGGGAGGGCCACCCGGTGCAGGGCCTCGCGCACCGCCCGGCGCGGCCGGTCCCGGCGGTCGCGCCGGGTACCGCCGGGCGGCAGGTGCCGGCGGGCGATCTCGTGCAGCACGGTACCGATGCGGCGGACCGGGTTGAGCACCGCCGACGGCTGCTGGGGGACGTACCCGACGGTGCCCGCCGGTGGCGGGTGCGCCGGGTCGACCGGGCGGCCGGCGACCTCGATGCGGCCGGTCAGCCGGACCCCCGGCCCGACCTCGCCGAGCAGCGCCCGGCCGATGGTGGTCTTGCCGCTGCCGGACATCCCGACCAGGGCGAGCACCCGCCCGGCGGCCAGGGTGAACGAGACGTCGTCGACGAGCCGCCGGCCGCCGGCCTCGGCGCGCAGCGCGGCGACCCGCAACAGCACCCCGCTCACCGTGCGGCCTCCCCACCGGATGCGGTGGTAAGAAGGGGACCCTTCTCTACCGTATGCGTTAACAGGGGGCCCTTCCTTACCAGCTCGTCGGTGAGGAGGTTGACGCCGACGGCGAGGGCGACGACGAGGAGCGCGGGCGCCACCACCGCCCACGGTTGCAGGGCCAGGCCGGCCCGGTTGCGGTCCACCATCACCGCCCAGTCGGCGGCGTCCGGGGCCACCCCGATGCCGAGGAAGCTGGCGGTGGCGACCAGGTACAGCGCGCCGATGAAGCGGACTCCGGCGTCGGCCAGCAGCACCCGCCGGACCCCCCGACCGACGTACCCGACCGCGCGACGCCACCAGCTCTCCCGGTACAGCCGCATCGCCTCCATCGCCGGCCCGTGGGCCAGCGGCAGCGCGGCGGCCCGGCTGATCCGGGCCACCTCGGGCAGGCCGATCAGGGCGACGATCAGCACCAGGGTCACCGGCCCGCGCGGCGCGGTCGCGGAGAGCAGGATCAACAGCAGCAGCGCCGGTACCGCGAGGAGCAGGTCCAGCGGGCGCATCAGCAGCTCGTCCAGCCAGCGCCGCCGGGTGGTCGCGGCCCACCACCCCAGGGGTACGCCGAGCAGGTACGCCAGGGCGGTGGCGGCGACCGCCACCCCGACCACGGACCGTCCCCCGAGCAGGAGCTGGTCCAGCACGTCCCGACCGACGAAGTCCGTCCCGAGGGGACCGTCGGCGGTGAACGGCCGGCCCCGCTCCGCCGGGTCACCGGCGAGCACCGGCCCGACCAGGGCGACCAGCAGCGGCACGGCGAGCAGCACCGTGCCGGTGGCCGCCCGCCGCCGGCCGCGTGCCGCGCTCACCGGGCCGCCGGTGGCCGCCCGGCCCCGCCCGCGCGCCGCGCTCACCGGGCCACCGGGGCAGCCGGCGCGAGCCGGAACGCCACCAGGTCGGCGGCGAGGTTCACGGTGACGGTGACCACGGCGACCAGCACGCAGAGGCCCTGGATCGTGGGGACGTCCCGGGCGGTGACCGCGTCGACCAGGGCGGTGCCCAGGCCGGGGACGACGAAGACCGCCTCCACCACGATCACCCCGCCGAGCAGCCAGTCGGTGGTGCGGGCGAGCTGCTGCACCACCGGGGCGAGGGCGTTGGGCAGCGCGTGGCCCAGCCAGAGCCGGTGGCCCGGCACGCCGAGCCGCCGGGCGTGCGCCACGTACGCCGAGCCGGCCGCCTCGATCATCCCGGCCCGGGTGAGCCGGCTGAGCGAGCAGACCGGCCGGGCCAGCAGCACCACCAGCGGCAGGACCAGGACGGCCGGCTGGGCCAGCAGGTTCCCGCCGGTGCCGACGGCGGTCGGCGGGAACCAGCCGAGGCGCACCCCGAAGAGGGCGACCAGCAGGACCGCCAGGGCGAACTCGGGGATCGCGTACAGGCCCACCACGACGGCCGACAGCGCCCGGTCCAGCCGGCCGCCCTCGCGGCGGGCGGCGAGCATCCCCACCCCGAGCGCCAGCGGGACGAGCAGCAGCAGGGTGAGCACGGCGAGCAGCACGGTGGGGCCGGCGTTGCCGGTGAGCACGTCGGCGACCGGGCGGCCGGAGACCAGCGAGACGCCCAGGTCGCCCCGGAGCAGGTCGGCCAGCCAGTCCAGGTACCGCTGCCAGGCCGGCCGGTCCAGCTCCAGGGCGGTCCGGACGGCGGCGATCCGCTCCGGGTCGGGCTGGTCCCCGGCGATCACCACGGCGGCGTCCCCGGGCAGCGCCTCGGTCAGCACGAAGACCAGGGTGGCGACGCCGACCACCTGGCCCAGGCCGAGCAGCAGCCGCCCGGTCGCGTACCGGGGCAGGCTCAACCCAGCCAGACCTTGTCGAAGCGGGCCCAGTCCAGTGTGTTGGCGGGGGCGTCGGCGGCCACCCCGCCGACCCTCGGCGCGCTGGCGACCAGGAAGTCGGCGAAACCCCAGATCAGGAAGCCGCCCTCGGCGTGCAGCATCCGCTGCATGTCGCCGTACGCCTGCCGGCGGGTGCCCTCGTCGGCGCTGGAGATCGCGCGGACGTAGAGGGCGTCGAAGTCGGGGCGGGCCCACCCGGTGGCGTTGGTGGTGCTGTTGGTCAGCAGCCGCTGGGAGATGTGCGTCTCGATCGGCATCGCGCCGGAGCGGTAGCAGGCCAGCACCCCACCGTCGAGGATGTCCTTCCAGTAGGTGTCCTTGTTGCCGGTGGTCGGCACGACGGTCAGCCCGACCTTGCTCGCCTGCTCGGCGAATGTGCTGGCCGCCTCGACGAAGCCGCTGGCCACGGCGGCGGTGTCCAGCTTGACGGTGAGCCCCCGGGCGCCCGCCCGGTCGATCAGGAACCGGGCCCGGTCCAGGTCCGGGGTGCGCTGCGGGATGTCGTCGGCGTAGTACTGGTACCCCTTGCCGTACAGGTCGTTGCCGATCTGCCCGGCGCCGGAGAGCACCGTGTCGACGAGTTGCTGCCGGTCGGTGAGCAGGAACATCGCCTCGCGCAGGTCCCGGTCGTCGAAGGGCGGCCGGTCCACCTTCATCGTGAAGCCCTGCATGGTGCTGTTCGGCATCCGGGTGACGCGCACCCGGTCGTCGCGCTCGTAGGTACGGGCGGTGGTCGGGGTGACGTCGTGCGCGTACTCCACCTGACCGCCGAGCAGCGCGTTGATCCGGGCCGACTCCTCGTTGCCGGTCAGGTACTCCAGCTCGTCCAGGTACGGCGCGCCGTCCCAGTGGTCGTCGTAGCGCCCGAGCAGCAGGCTGCGCCCCGGCTGGAACGAGTCGAACCGGAACGGGCCGGAGCCGATCGGCCGGTCGAAGTTCTCCGTTCCCTCCGGCACCACGTACGCGCCGAAGGTGGCCAGCAGGTTCGGGAACTCGGCGTACGGCCGGACCAGGGCGAACTCGATCTGCCGGTCGGTCACCGCCCGGCTGGCGGGCAGGTCGATCAGGGCCAGGCTGGCCCGCGCCCGGAAGGCCCGCTTCGGGTCGGCGATCCGGGCGTAGCTGTACAGCACGTCCCGGGCGCGGACCGGGCTGCCGTCGTGGAAGGTGGCCTCCCGCAGGGTGACCCGCCACCGGGTCAGGTCGGCGTTCGGCTCCCAGCCGCTGGCCAGCCGGGGCACGATCGAGACGTCCCCGCCGTAGTCGGCGAGCTTGTCGAAGACCGCCTTGGCCCGCGACGCCTCGTTGAACAGGTTGGCCAGGTGCGGGTCGAGGGTCTCGTTCGCGCCGCCCCCGGCGAAGGCGGCGCGCAGCCGCCCGCCCCGGCGCGGCGAGCCGGGCCCCGGGGCGGGTGCGGCCGGCCCGCCGCCGCAGCCGGTCAGCGCGGCGGTGGAGAGGGCGACCGCGCCGCCGAGCAGCGCCCGCCGGCTCACGGTCGGCGTACGGATGGAGGGGTTCATGGGTGGTTCCTTTCCTGGCACGGATGGTCCGGCCGTGCCGTCAGCACGGGATGTTCTCGGCGCGGCGGCGGGCGACCAGGTGCAGCCGGTCCCCGGTGAGCCCGCCGCCCAGGGCGGCGTCCGCCCGCCACGGCGGGTCGGTACGCGGGCCGGGGGTGTCGAAGAGGGCGAGCACGTCGAACCCGGCGGTGTCCAGCCGGTGCCGCAGCTCCATCGGGAAGAGCAGCCGCCACGCGGAGGTCTGCACCAGCGGGTCGGGACAGCCGGGCCAGGTCCACGTCCGCCTCCGTCGCAGCAACTGCTCAGCGTGGTCGATCCACAACAGAGTGTGCGACGTGTACGGGGTGCCGCGCCAGCGCACCGTCCGGGTCCGGACCCCGTCGAGCAGCTCCGCGCCACCGCCCCCGAGGAAGTACGCGCCGTTGCGCATCTCGGCGACCAGCAGCCCGCCCGGCCTCAGGTGGGCGTGACAGCGGTCGAGGAAGGCGGTGAGGTCGGCGTTGCCGTGGCAGTACAGCAGGGCGCTGTCCAGGCAGGTCACCACGTCGAAGCGGGCGGGCAGGGCGAAGTCGCGCAGATCGGCCTCGACGAAGCGCACGCCGGGGTGCCGCTGCCGGGCGTAGGCCAGCATCCGGGGCGAGATGTCGAGCCCGGTCACCGCCCAGCCCAGCCCGGCCAGGTACCCGGCGTCCCGGCCGGTGCCGCAGCCCACGTCGAGCAGCCGCCACCCGGCCGCTGCCGGCGGGGCGTACCGGTCGACCAGGTCGGCGACGAACCGGCCGGCGAGGTGTTCCGGGTCGGGGAACTGCGTCTCGTACAGCTCGGGGTTGTCGGTGAGCAGGTTCGCCGAGTCGACCACCGGCCCTGTTTCCTCGATCACGACCGGCCCTCCCCGGCGACGGCGGTGGCGGCGGTGGCGGGTACGGCCGGCGCGGGCCTCGGGTCGAGCCACCCGGCCCGGTGCAGCAGCGCCACCGCCCCGGCCGAGGCCAGCCCCAGCCCGGCGCAGAGCAGCCAGGCCACCGGCGGCACGGCCCCGTCGCCGCCGTCCATGGCCCGGCCGACGGCCGCTGTCCCGGCCGCCGCCACCACCCCGGAGACCAGGTAGAACAGTCCGAAGTAGGTGCCGGTCAGCCCGTCCCGGGCGAACGCCGGGATCAGCTCCAGCACGAACGGCTGGGCGACCAGCACCCCGACCGCGAGCAGCAGCGCCGCGCCGAGCACCGGCAGCAGCCGCACCGGAGCCGGGCCGGGCAGCGTGACCAGCGGCAGCAGGAAACCGGCCCCCAGGACGGCCAGCCCGAGCGCGATCGCCGGCCCCCGGGCCGTCCGCCGCTGCAACCAGGCGGTGACCGGCACCTGCCAGGCCAGGGTGGCGACGGTGGAGACCACGAAGAGCGCGGCGACCGCCGCCGGGTGCCCGGCGGCCTGCTCGGCGTGCACCGGCAGCACCAGGTAGAGCTGGTTCTGCGCGGCGTACAGGGCACTCAGGGCGAGGGTGAAGGCGAGGAACCGGCGGTCGGTGGCGCACTCCCGCCAGTCGCCGAGCACGCTCTGCCCGCTGGCCACCCTCGGCTGCGCCGGCAGGACCAGCACCTGGGCGACGGTGAGCACCGCGAAGATCCCGGCCGCGCCGAGCGCGGCGGCCCGGAAGTCGACGAGCAGCAGCGCCCCGCCGAGCAGCGGCCCGACCAGGGAGCCGGCGCTGGCGAAGACGTTGAACAGGGCGAACGCCTCGGCCCGCCGGTCCGGGGCGGCCTGCGCCAGGTACGTCCGGACCGCCGGGTTGAACAGCGCCCCGGCCAGCCCGGAGAGCACCGAGGCGGCGAGCAGCACCGGCAGCGACACCCCGACCGCGAACAGCCCGAACCCGACGGTCCGCAGCGCGCAGCCGGCGATGATCACGCCTCGGGAGCCGAGCCGGTCGGCGGCGGTGCCGCCCAGCAGGAACAGCCCCTGCTGGCTGAGGTTGCGCACGCCGAGGATCAGCCCGATCAGCGCGGCGGAGAGCCCGACGTCGTCGGCGAGGTACCCGGCGAGGAAGGGCAGCAGCAGGTAGAAGCCGACGTTGACGCCGAACTGGTTGACCACCAGCAGTTGGATCGCCGGGGAGAAGCCGCGCAGCGTCCGCCAGGTCGCGGTCACCGGGCCACCCCCGCATCGCCCGGTCCCGGGTCGGCTCGCCGGGGCGTCACGCCCAGACCGGGCGTACCGGTCGGGCGCAACGTCCCGTCGTGGCCACCGAGGCCGGTCCACGGGTCGTCGGCCAGCAGCAGGTGCCCGTCCAGGTCGACCCAGCGGGCGTACCCGGCGAGGTGCAGCGCCGGGGCGATGCCGAGCGAACTGGTGACCAGGCAGCCGAGCATGACCGCCAACCCGTGCCCGCGGGCGGCGGCGACGATCCGGGTGGCGGCCCGGATCCCGCCGCACTTCGCGAGCTTGACGTTCACCCCGGCCACCGCGCCGGCGAGCCGGGGCAGGTCGGCCTCGGTGGCCGCGTCCTCGTCGGCGACCACCGGCACCGGGGTGCGGGCGGCCACCCAGGCCAGCCGGTCCACCCGACCGGCCGGTACCGGCTGCTCGACCATCTCCACCCGGTACCGGGCCAGCGCGTCGAGCCGCCGGACGGCCTGCTCGGGGGTCCAGCCGCCGTTCGGGTCGAGCAGCAGCCGGGCGTCCGGCGCGGCGGCCCGTACCGCCGCGACCCGGGCCACGTCGTGGTCGTCGCCCGCCTTCACCTTCAGCACCCCGAACCCGGCGGCGGCCAGCCGGCCGGCGGCCATCCCCGCCGCCGCCGGGGCCACCAACCCGACGGTGTACGCGGTCGGCACCGCCCCCGGCTCCGGCGCCCCGACCAGGCGGTGCACCGGCTGCCCGGCGAGCCGACCGAGCAGGTCGTGCACGGCGGCGTCGAGCGCGGCCACGACGCCGGGTTGGCAGCCGGTGGCGAGGGCCGGCAGGTCGGCGCGGAGCGCCGCCGGGTCCGGGTACCCGGCGATCCGGTCGACCAGCCCGGTCAGCTCGGTGTCGATCCGGGCCCGGTCCAGGCCGAGGAACCGGCTGGTGACCACCTCGCCGTGCCCGGTGACCCCGGCGTGCGCCAGGCTCACCTGGACGGCGTCCCGCCGGTCCATGGTGGACCGGGAGATCCGCAGCGGCTCACGCAGCACCAGCGGGTACGCCCGCCACCGCAGCCTCATGCCGGCACCCGCGCGGCCCGGTCCGGGGCGACGGTGCCGGCCGGGACCGGCGTGGCCCCGGCACCGGTCGCCGCCGGGGCGAGGACGGTCCGGCAACGGCTCCACCGGGTCACCTCGACCGCCCACGGGTGCGGGATCTCCACCGGATGTCCCCGGGTCGGGCCGGGCAGCCCGTGCCGGGCGCACCAGCCGTCGTCGTAGATCGAGTCGAGGTACCGGTGCGGGCCGTCAGGGAAGACCGCCAGCACCCGGGCCCCCGGCTCGGTACGCGCCACCCAGGCGGCGACCCGGGCCGCCGCCCCGGTGCTCCAACCGCCGGTGACGAAGGCGTACCGGGCCAGCCGGCGGCAGCTCTCCACCGCCTCGCCCGGCCCCACCCAGTGCACCTCGTCGAAGGCGGCGTGGTCCACGTTGCCGGGGTGGATGCTGCTGCCCAGCCCGCGCATCAGCCGGGGCCGGGCGGGCTGGCCGAAGATGGTCGACCCGACGGTGTCCACCCCGACCAGGCGCAGCCGGGGCCAGTGCCGGCGCAGCGCGCGGGCCACCCCGGCGCTGTGCCCGCCGGTGCCCACGCTGCAGACCAGCACGTCCACCCCGTCGACCTGGCGGGCCAGCTCGTCGGCGAGCCCGGCGTACCCGGTCGCGTTGTCCGGGTTGTGGTACTGGTCCGGCCACCACGCCCCGGGCAGCCCGGCCCGGACGGCGGCGAGCCGGTCCAGCCGGGCCCGCTGCCAGCCGCCGACCGGGTCGGGGCGCTCGACGACCTCCAGCCGGGCCCCGTACGCCCGCAGCAGGGCGCGCATCGACGGTTCCAGCTCCCGGTCCACCACCAGGTGCACGGGGTGGCCGAGGGCCTGCCCGGCCAGCGCCAGCCCGATGCCGAGGGTGCCGCTTGTCGACTCGACCACCGGGGCACCCGGGCGCAGCTCGCCCCGGGTCCGGGCCCCGGTCAGCATGGCGACCGCCGCGCGGGCCTTCATCCCGCCGGGGCTGGCGTACTCCACCTTGGCCCAGAACCCGCCGTGCCGGTACGGCAGCGGGACCTGCACGTACGTCACCGGGGTCCGGCCGACCAGGGCGAGCAGCTCCGGGGCGCTCACGCCGCCGCCCGGTACCGGTAGACGGTGCTCGGCCCGCCGTCGAGCCAGAAGAACGGGTACGGCTCCGCCGAGACGGCGGTCAGCCCGGCACCGAGGAACCGGGGCAGCACCGCGCTGCCGGTCTGGGCGAAGGCGACCAGCGGCTTGCCGGTGTCCCGGGCGTGCGCCAGCAGCGGCTCGAAGGTCCCGTTGCCCAGCGTCATGCCGGAGACCAGCAGCGCGTCGCAGCCGGCGAGCAGCGGGGCCGGGTCGGGTCGGCACGGCTCGCCCCACTCGGTGCTGCCGCCGGCCCGGTCGCAGGGCAGGTAGCGCAGCCCCCGCTCGCGCAGCCCGGCGAGCAGCGAGTTGACCACCCCGACCACCAGCACCGTCGCGCCCGGGTCGACCGGCAGCAGCTCCAGCACGGCCGCCGCCCGCGCGGTCGACTTGGCCAGCGACGACCCGCCGGGCACCAGCACCGGGTCCGGGCAGGCGTCCGCGTGCGGCCGGACCGCCATCAGGTACGCGTCCAGCGCGGCCACCCGGACCGGGGCGAGCGGGTGGGCCAGCAGCTCGGCGACGGTCATCCCGACGCAGTCGTACGCCACCTCGTCGGGCAGCTCGCCCGGCTCCACGGCGCAGCAGCCGACCGCCGCACCGACCCGCAGGCTCAGCACGTGGTTGCGGTACGCCCGGCCCCGACCGGCGTGCCGGGCGCCCTGCCGGGTGACGAAACCGACGCTGACCCGCGAGCGCGTCGGGTCCGGCCCGAGCCGTCCGGCCAGCGCCGCCGCCACCAGGTCGACCACCGACCGGTACGCCCCGACGCTGGTGGGGGCGCTCACGCCGGCACCCCGGCCAGCTCGTCGGCGTACCGGACGCCGAGTCCGGCCACCAGCTCCTCGGCGGCGGCGAGCGCCCCGGCCCCGGTGGTGTCCACCGTGGTCACGTGCCCGAGGTAGCTGTTGTTGCTGCTGGCGTCGTCGGTGCGGTGCCCGGCCGGCTTGACCGCGTGGTCCACCACCCGCCGGTCGACGGCGAGCCGGTCGGTGCCGGTGATCGCGGCGACGGTACCGGCCCGGGGCGGCAGCAGGAAGGCGATGGCGGCGCTGCGTACCCCGGTGTCGGTGGGGGTGAGGTCCGGGCGCTCGCCGAGCGCGAGCTGCGCGTACGCCATCGGCAGGTCGACGCCGGTGACCCGGCGGACCAGCTCGGTGATCTGGTTGCCGGCGGGCCGGGGATTGATCTCGACCACCCGGGGGCCGGCCGGGGTCAGCCGCAGCTCGGTGTGCGCCACCCCGTGGTCGAGGCCGACGGCGGCGAGGGCCGCGACGGCGGTGTCGGCGGCGGCGCGGGCGGTGGCCGGCGGCAGGTCGGCGGGGAAGTCGTGGCCGCTCTCCACGAACCAGGGCGCCCCGGCGAGGCGCTTGCCGGTCGCCCCGACGACGGTGGTCGCCCCGGCCAGGGTGACCGTCTCGACGCTCACCTCCGGGCCGGTGAGCAACTCCTCCAGCAGGATCAGCGGCACCCGGGCCTGCCGGCGGGCGTTGACCGGGAACCCGGCGAGCGCGTCCACGGCGGCCCGCAGCCCGGCGGGGTCGTCGACCCGCCGCACGTGCATCCCGGCGCAGAGGTCGACCGGCTTGACGACCAGCGGGTACCCGATCCGGTCGGCGGCGGCGACCGCCTCCGTCCAGCCCTCGGCGACGGCGAAGGCGGGGCCGGGCACCCCCGCCCGGTGCAGCGCGTCCCGGGCCAGGTCCTTGCGGTACGCCCGCTCGACGGCGGCGGGGTCGGCGCCGGGCAGCCCGAGGTGGTCGGCGAGCCGGGCGACCGTGCCGAGGTAGTAGTCGCAGGAGGTGAGCACCCCGTCGAAGCCGAACGTGTCGTGCAGCCGGGCCGCGTGTGCCAGCAGCGCCGGTACGTCGTTGGTCTCGGTGGTGAGCACGTTCTCCGCCGCCAGCAGGGGGTGGATCGTCCCGGCGGGGGTGGCGCGCAGGTAGTGGTGCAGATCCCGGGTGAGGAACGTGAACCGGTGCCCGGCCTCCCGGATGGCTCTCGGCAACAGGGCGCTCATCGCGCCCACCCAACTCTCCACGACCAGCAGATGACCCATCACGACTCCCGTCCGTCTCCCCAGCCACCCCCATCTTGTTGGAAATGGTTTTCGTTGTAAAGGCCCCCCGGCAAGTCGCGCCCCAGCGTGTCGCCCTCCGGCGCCCCCGGTTGATCATGGAGTTACCGTTGCCGAGCGTCGGATTCGGTGACGTCAACTCCATGATCAACTTCAGCGGAGTGGGAGTGGATGACGGAGCGGGCGGTGGTGGCGGCGTGGCAGTCGGGCACCCGGCAGATCGGGCACCGGCCGTCCGCGCCGGGACGGTGGTCGCGGAGGATCCAGCGGGCGGAGAGGATCAGCCGGTTGCGGACCTGGGCCGGCGAGAGGCTCGGCCCGGTCACCGGGCCACCCCGACCGTCGCTGTCCCCGTCGCCACCCCGGCCGCTGCCGCCAGTCGGGCCACCCCGGCCAGGGCCGGTCCGTCGCGGTACACCTCGGCGAGCACCCGGCGTCCCGCCGGTCGCCAGCGGACCTCCGCCGCCGCGATCCGGTCCGCCTCCACCAGCGTCCGTCCCGCTCCGGCCAGGTCACCGAGTTGGAGGTACGCCCGGGTGACGTCCACCAGGTACGCCGCCCGGTGCTCAGCCGGCAGCCGCCCCCACGGCTCTTGCCCGGTCACCTGCTCGTGCCGCCGTACCGCCCGCCCCGGGTCACCCAACCCGGCCGCCGTCACGACCTCGGCCAGCGCTACAGCGGCCGACCCGAAGCCGGTCCGGTGCTGGTCGCAACCGTCGCCGACCCGCTCGGCAACCCCGGCCGCCTGATCGAGCAGATCCGCCACACCACGCTCGTCACCACAGCCGGCAGCAGCATGCGCCCCCTCCACCAGCAACGCCCCCCACACCCCCGCCCCGCCGCCCCCCCCGCCCCGCCGCCCCCCGCCCCGCCGCCCCCCGCCCCGCCGCCCCCCGCCCCGCCGCCCCCCGCCCCGGTGATCATGGAGTAGCCATGACCGTGGGCCGGATTTGGTGACGCGAACCTCATGATCAACCCGGTGGGGTGGGAGTGGATGGCGGGGAGGGTGGTGGTGAGGGCCAGGTGAGGGCGGTTGAGGGCGCGCAGGGCCTGGGCGAGGTGTACCGCGGCGGTGGCGGCCAGCATCGGATCGGCCGCTGCCGTCGCCATCGCCCGATCCGCCGCCAGCCAGGCGAGGTCGGCTTCCCCGAGCTTCACCAACACCGACGCGGCGATCCGGTACACCTGGACCAGCGGTCCCGACCCTGGCACCCGATCGACGGCGTGCAGCCGCTGGGCGGCGTCGAGCAGCCCCGGCAGCGCCCGGACCACCTGCGGGTAGTGCCCGTGCTGGTAGGTCAACCAGGCATGCTCGACCTGCTGCTCCACCTCGTGTGCCGGCGGGCAGCGCCCCGGCCCGCCGACCCGGAACACCTCGTACCGGGCGAGCGCCGTGCGGATCGTGTCCACGCCGTTCATGCCCGCGTCGATTCGTGACGGTGGCGGGACGTCCAGCCCGAGCAGCACGAGTGGATCGACCCGCAGCGCCGCACCGATCTCCTGGATCACCGGGAACCTGTGCAGCGCCCGGACGCCCCGCTCGACCTTGTCCACCCAGCTCTTCGACTTGCCGATCCGGTCGGCGAGCATCTGCTGGGTCATCCGCCGCCGTACCCGCCACCGCGCGACCTGCCGGCCGATCGGCATCTCACCGCTGTCCACGACGCCACCGCCGGTCCGACACCGCCCGGGTGGTCTCCTCCACCGGTATTCGTTCCGCCTCGGCCAGCTCCAGAATCCGCCGCTTCGCGGCCTCGTGCTCGGCTGCCTGGATCTGCTCGCCCCGGCTCGCCCCTGGATCGCGTCGCGCTTCGCCCACCTGAAACCCCTCGGGAAGGACGCGGCGGCGTTGGTTCCAGGCAGGAACACCACCGCCACGTCGGCTCGGGGCGCGACCGCAGTCGCATCGGTGCAGATGAAACAGGTGTACGTCGCGCCCGTGACCGAGACGCTACGGAGAGTGCGATCAGTTGCTGGAACGCTTACTACTCCAACGTCACTTGGCTTCGGCGTTGGGCGTGGCGTAGGCATGAGGACGGCCACCGCGTTGATCATCGATGGTTTGTGAGGACAATCGAAGATCGTGCGGTGGCCGCGGGCCACAGCGTAGACCCCGCCGGGTGGCGGGTCATCCTGGACGAGGCGATGAGGCGTGTCGCGGGCCGGTTCGTGCGGGCCGAGCCGCGGGCGACGGCCGGGCAGTTCGTAGCAGGGCTGCTGTCGGAGGCCGAACGAAAGACCTGCTGGTCGCTTGCGGAGCGGGCGGGTCACGGGGATCCACAGGCGATGCAGCGGCTGCTGCGCACGGCGGTGTGGGACGCCGACGCCGTCCGCGATGACCTGCGTGAGTGGCTGATCGAGCAGCTCGGCCATCCCGACGCGGTGCTGGTGACCGACGAGACCGGGTTCTTGAAGAAGGGCGTGTGCTCGGTCGGGGTGCAGCGGCAGTACACCGGCACCGCCGGCCGGATCGAGAACAGTCAGGTCGCAGTGTTCCTGGCCTACGTGACACCTGCCGGCCGGGCGATGATCGACCGCCGGCTCTACCTACCCGAGACGACCTGGTGCGACCAGCCCGACCGCCTCGCCGCCGCCGGGGTCCCGGACGACGTCGAGTTCGCCACGAAGCCCGCTCTGGCCCGGCAGATGATCGCCGCCGCGTTGGATGCCGGAGTCCCGTTCGCATGGGTGACCGGGGACGAGGTCTACGGCGCCGACCCCGCCCTCCGCGACAACCTGGAACATCGCGGGATCGGCTACGTCCTCGCGGTCGGCTGCGACCGACGCGTGCACGTCAACGACGGCCGCACCCTGATCCGCGTCGACGACCTCGCCGAGCGGATCCCCACCGCCGAGTGGCAGCTGCACAGCTGCGGACCCGGAGCGAAAGGACCACGCGACTACCTGTGGGCCTGGATCACCACCGCCACCCAGCCCGGTGAACACCGGTGGCTGCTGATCCGCCGCAACCGCACCACCGGCGAGCTGGCCTTCTACCTGTGCTGGTCACCCCGCCCGGTGCCGCTGCACACCCTCGTGACCGTCGCCGGCTCCCGCTGGAGCATCGAGGAGCTGTTCCAGACCGGCAAAGGCCAGGTCGGCCTGGACCACTACCAGGTCCGCGGCTGGACCGGCTGGCACCGGTTCATCACCCTGGCCATGCTCGCCCTGGCCGTCCTGACCATCCTCGCCGCGCAGCAGCCCGACACCGACCCGGAGATCATCGCGCTGACCGTCGCCGAGATCCGCCGCCTCCTCAACGCCTTCATCCTCGCCGCATCGCTCCCGCCAGAACACACACTGCACTGGTCAATCTGGCGACGCACATCCCAAGCCCGAGCCCGCCGATCCCACTACCAGCGCAGACAGGCCAAGTGACGTTGGAGTATTACGCACCACTGTCGGACGGCTACTGGATGGTGAGGCTCATTCGCTCGCAGAGGCCCCGCAGCTCCGGCGAGGTCGCTCCGCTGCGCAGCAGTGACCGCACGGTCTCCCGTGCCGAGGCCGACGAGCGGGCATGTTGCGGGCCGACCCGCTCCGCCGCGAGCAGCATCCGCGTCGCCTCCCGATCCCTGCCGACCGCCTCGGCGGCCCGGCTCAGGTCGAGCCAGAAGTACACCTGCCGCACCGCCGGCAGCCCCGTCAACTCGACGCCTGCGGCAGTCTCCATTGCCTCCTCCGGGCGGCCCGTGTCGAGCTGGTAGGCCATCCGCCACAGCGCCACGTTCCGTGGGCCCCAGGCGAGATCCCAGCTCTCGGTCTCCCCGGTGTGCGCGGCGATCCGCGCCGCCTCGGCGAGGTGGTCCTCGGCGCTGGCCCGGTCACGCAGGCCGGCGAGGTGGTGCGCGCGTGCCAGATGCAGGAAGCCCAGCACGTCCAGGGCGCCGTCCGCCGCGCAGCCTGCGAGGTCAGCGCCCGCCGTGTCGCACAGTGCCCGCGCCGGCCCGTACGCCCCGGACCAGGCGGACACGCGGGCGCGGTTGGCCGTCGCCACCCCGACCGCCACCGGGTCGTCCAGCAGCCCGGCCGCCTCGGCGCAGCGTTCCGCCGCGAGCCATGCGTGTGCCGGATAGTTGACGTTGAGCAGCGAACCCATCGCCACGCCGTAGACCGGCACCATCTCCGTCAGAGCGGTGCGTCGGTCGGTCAGACTGTGCATCGCCGGCACCAGGTCGACCAGCCGGCGCAGGGCACCCGCGTAGTCACATCGCCCGTACAGGCTCCGCACGAGCGCTGCCTCGCGGCGCACCTGCTCGACCGTCGCCGCCGCAGCAGGCCGTTTCCCCATGGGCGTGTCCATCATCATCCGCCATACGCGTTCCGCGTCGATGCGCGCGGCGTCGAGCTGCCGGTCGGCCGGGGTGTACGCCTGCCCGGTGAGGTCGACCACGGAACACTCCAGCGCCGCAGCCAGATCCACCACCATGTACCGGTCCGTGCGCTGCTGACCCCGCTCGATCCGGGACCACGACGTGTGCGAGATCCCAGCCCGACTGGCGGCGTACCGAATACTCCACCCGCGCAACTGGCGGCGGGCACGAATCCGATCACCGATCGACGGGTCGGCGGGTATCGGGCGACGAGGCATGGGCAGGGCTCCCAGGTGATGGACAGGCCGGCTTTCCGCCGGCCCCTCCGATGGGTTGCCACATCGGACGGTACACCGGATCGCGCTACGGCGTATGCCGTGTGACATGCAGATGGGGACATCGTCCGGACACTGATCTTGGCCCTGTTGACCCCGAATATCTGATGTGTCGCTTTAGGTGTTCATCATCTGTGGATTTCGAAGCAGGACACGACACGTGAGTGGGTCTTGGAGTCAACTTGAGTAGCCGACTGTCGATACGCTCGCCGAGCGATGTCGGGGGTTGCAGGTAGCTTGGGAGGCGGATAGTTGGGCCGGGAGAGAGGGCGCCCGAAAAAGGGGCGGCTCGCCGACATGTCTGTCGTGCCCGAGCAGCGCCGCTACAAGCCGCCACCACCCGACGCGTGCGAGGAGGACACGGTGCCGGTCCGGCTGCCCATCCCCGGCAACGAACTTCGAGTGCGAACCGTGGTTTACCGCAACCTGATCGTGGACTTCGCTGTTGTGCAGATTGTCCGGTTCGAAGGCAGGTGGATCACTGTCGCAAAGATCGACTGTGATCGTGGCGTTATTCACAGGCGTCAGTATGTGCGGAGCACTGGCGAGGACATACTCGATCATCAGCCGCTCTGTCCGATTCCACCCGATCGTGGATGGGACGTGGTCGACAGATGGTTCCGCGATGCGCTCGACCTGATGGAAGATGAGTGGGAAGACAACCTGCGGAGGTGGCGCGGTGACACTGCGTAGTAGCGAAGAGCGCAAGCCGGCCTTCGACCTCGCACGCAAGATGCATGATCCTCGCTTCCGTGCCTTCATGAAGCGGAACGGGTACCGGTCGGGCACCACGGTCCTCGTCGCACTGGATGCCGAGCCTGCAACCGAGGTTTTCTCGCGGATACTTGCCGAAACCAAGCCTCCGGTGGTCGTTGCCATCCCTCGTGAGTCGGCTGAGTTCGGCTTCGTGTTCATGACGATCGGTAGGACGGAGTACGACGCCGCTGCGGAGACCGTCAACGACGGTGAGCCGGAAATTGGTGATGCGGCCAGCATCGGCATGCTCTACGACGCGACGGCGGCCCGTCACCGCCAGAAGACCCACGTCACGGTGCCGAACGATTGGCAGCCGGCAACCTTCGAGGTCGGCTTGGCTGGTCTGAAGGGTGTCTCGTAACGGCGGGGCGCCGGCAAGCCGCACTCGTTACGTTGGAGGCAACTTCATTGTTTTTGTGGTCTTGGCACGTGGTCGTGAGCACTACTTCCCGGTAGCTGCGGGGCTCCCGTGACGGCACCTTTCCCTTGCCGACTGCGCGGTCTACGTCGGGCGTACCCGGCCAAGAGCGGTCGCCGGGTGAGCCCGGTCGGGAGCCGTAGTGGTTTTCCGCCATCGGGGTCGGTGGTCGGCCGGCTGGTGACGGTTCCGCCGGATTCCTAGCGTCGAGACGTGCTCACCCTGGACGGACTCACCAAGCGGTACGGCGACCGGGTCGCCGTCGACGACCTGTCGCTAAAGATCAGGCCGGGCGCGGTCACCGGCTTCCTCGGCCCCAACGGGGCGGGCAAGTCGACGACGATGCGCCTGATCCTCGGCCTCGACCACCCGACCGCCGGCCGGGCCCTGGTCAAGGGCCGGCGGTACCACGAGATCCCGTACCCGCTGCGGACCGTCGGCGCGCTGCTCGACGCGCGGGCCGTGCATCCCGGTCGCAGCGGGCGGGCCCACCTGCGGGCGCTGGCCCGCAGCAACGGCATCCCCGCCCGCCGGGTCGCCGAGGTGATCGAGGCGGTCGGCCTGGCCGGCGCGGCGACCCGTCCCGCCGGGGCGCTCTCGCTCGGCATGAGCCAGCGGCTGGGCATCGCGGCGGCGTTGCTCGGCGACCCCGAGGTGCTGATCTTCGACGAGCCGGTGAACGGGCTCGACCCGGACGGGGTCCGCTGGATCCGGCAGTTGACCCGGTCGCTGGCCGGCGAGGGGCGGACCGTCCTCGTCTCCAGCCACCTGATGAGCGAGATGCAGCTCACCGCCGACCACCTGGTCGTCATCGGCCGGGGCCGGCTGCTCGCCGACGCCCCGCTGGCCGAGGTGGTGGCGGGCGGTACGACGGCCGTGGTGGTCCGTACCCCGCACGCCGGTGACCTGGCCGGGCGGCTGCGGGCGGTCGGGATCGGGGTGGAGCGGGTCGGCGAGAACGAGCTGACCGTCACCGGGGCCAGCGTGGAGCGGGTCGGTGACCTGGCCTTCGAGGCCGGCATCCGGCTGCACCGGCTCGGCACCCGGGAGGCGTCGCTGGAGCAGGCGTACCAGGAGTTGACCGCGCGGAGCGTGGAGTACCGCGCGACCGGAACGGGGGTGTGAGGGTGCGGACGGGACAACTGCGGGGCGTCGTCGCGGCGGAGTGGACGAAGTTCTGGACGGTGCCGGCGACCTGGTGGGGGCTGGCCGGGCTGGCCGTCCTGGTCGCGGTGGCGGCGGTGACCGTCGGCGGCGGGCGGGCCACCGTACCGGCCGGGTCCCCGCCGGAGCGGTTCGTGGCCAGCGAGCCGGTCGCCACCGCGCTGGCGTTCGCCCAGTTCGGGCTGGTGGCGGTGGCGCTGCTCGCGGTCACCTCGGAGTACGCCTCGGGCGGCATCCGCGCCACCCTCCAGGCCACTCCGGTACGCGGCCGGCTGTTCGCCGCGAAGGCGCTGGTCGTCGCGCCGGTGCTGGGCGTACTGACGGCGCTGTTCGCCCTGGTCGGCACGGTGCTGACGGCCGCGCTGCTGGCCCTGGACGTCTTCGTGGTCGAGGTGCTGCTCGACCCGGCCCGGATCGCCCTCGACCTGCTGCGGGTCGGCGGGTACGCCGCGCTGGTGGCGCTGCTGACCATCGGGGTCGCGTTCGCGCTGCGCAGCGCCGCGGGGGCGCTGAGTGTGGTCTTCCTGCTGCTGGCGGGGTTGCCGCTGCTGCTGGCGATGACCGGCAGCGCGGCGGCGGTGCAGGTGGCGATGCGGACCCCGACGCCGGCCGGGCTGACCTTCCTGGGCAGCGCCGAGATCACCGCGGGCGGGCTGCCGGCGTACCCGCCGTGGGAGGGGCTGGCCTGGCTGCTGGGCTGGACGGCGCTGGCGCTGGCGGCCGGCTTCGGCACGCTGCGCCGCCGCGACGCCTAGCGCGACGCCGCTGCGTGCCTGGCGTGCCGCCGCGCTGGCGTGGCGTCGCGCGATGCCTCAAGTGCCGCCGCGATGCCTAGAGTGGAATCTCCATGCCTGACCGCCGGATCGCCCGCCCGCTGACCGCCGTCGCGGTGAGCATGGTGCTCGGTGTCGTGGAACTGCTCGGCCTGCTCCTGCTCCGGCCGGTCGCCCTGCTGCCGGTGGCCCGCCCGGTGGCCGACCGGGCCACCGGCCGGCTGGTCGCCTGGACGCACGCCCGTCGTGGTGGCCACGGCCCGCCGCCCGACCAGCGGTTCGTCGCGGCCCGTGCGCTGCTCGGCGCGGTCGGTGGGTACGTCGCCGCCAGCGGGCTGTTCCTCGGTGCCCTGCTCCTCGGCGGCGGTCTGTGGGAACTGTTCACCGGCGGAGCCGACCACGTGCCGCTGCGCTTTCCCGGCGTGTACCTGACCACCAGCAGTTGGCTGCTGGGGCTGGTCACCGGGGCCGCGCTGCTCGGCCTGGCGCTGGTCTGGACGCACCTGGTCGGGGTGACCGAGCGGTGGCTGGCCGGCCGGATGCTCGCCCCGGGGGAGCGGGACCGGCTCCGCCGGCGGATCGTCGAGCTGGCCGCGTCCCGCTCGGAGGTGCTGCGGGCCATCGACGACGAGCGCCGCCGGATCGAGCGGGACCTGCACGACGGGGTCCAGCAGCGCGGGGTGGCGCTGGCGATGCTGCTCGGCCGGGTCCGCCACGACCCCGGCGCGGCGACCGCCGAGGGGCTGGTCGAGCAGGCGTACCGGGAGTCGCGGCTGCTCCTCGACGAGGTGCGCAACGTGGCCTGGCGGGTCTACCCGACCGCGCTGGACGAGTTGGGGCTGACCGCCGCGCTGGCCGGGGTCGCCGAACGGTCGGTGGTGCCGGTGACCGTGCACGGCCGGCTCAGCGGGCGGCCGGTGTCGGAGGTGGAGACCGCGCTGTACTTCGTGGCCCGGGAGGCGATCGCCAACGCGGTGAAGCACGCGGACGCCCGGGACGTCCTGGTGCTGCTGGCCGAGGACGACCGGACGGTACGCGTGGTGGTCTCCGACGACGGTCGCGGCGGCGCGGACCCGGCCGGCGGCGGACTGCGCGGCCTGGCCCGCCGGGTCCGCGCCCTCGACGGCACCTTCGAGGTCTCCAGCCCGCCCGGCGGCCCGACCCGGATCACCGCCGTGCTGCCCCGGGAGGTGCCGTGCGACTGAGCCGGAAGCGCAGACCCAGGGAGGTGCCGTGCGACTGATTCTGGCCGAGGACTCGGTGCTGCTCCGGGAGGGGCTCACCCGGCTGCTCGCGGACGCCGGTCACGAGGTGGTCGCCGGGGTGGGGGACGCGGCGGCGCTGCTGCGCGCGGTGGCGGCGTTGCGGCCGGACGTGGCGGTGGTGGACGTCCGGATGCCGCCGACGCACACCGACGAGGGGCTGCGGGCGGCGCTGGAGATCCGCGACCGCTGGCCCGCCACCGGCGTCCTGGTGCTCTCCCAGTACGTCGAGAAGACGTACGCGGGGCGGCTGCTGGGCGGTGCCGGTGGCGGGCTCGGGTACCTGCTCAAGGACCGGGTCTCCGAGGTGGGCGACTTCCTCGACTCACTGGCCCGGATCCACGCCGGTGGGGCGGTCTTCGACCCGGAGGTGGTGCGCCAACTGCTCGCCCGGACCACCCGTACCGACCCGCTGAGCCGGTTGAGCGAGCGGGAGCGGCAGGTGTTGGCGCACCTCGCCGAGGGGTTCGTCAACGCGGCCGTCGCCGCCCGGCTGCACCTGTCGGTGAGCACGGTGGAGAAGCACGTCAACGCCATCTGCGACAAGCTCGACCTGCCCCGCCACGCCGACTACAACCGGCGCACCCTCGCCGTCCTGCGTTACCTCGACGCCTGACCCCCGGCGGTGCGCGCGGCGGGGTCGAGGAAGAGCAGTCGGGCGCGCTTGTCCGGCAGGTCGATCAGCGGGCCGGGGACGAAGCCGGCCCCGACCAGCCGGGCGACGGCCCGGTCGTTGCGGACGTCCGGCTCGGCCACGATCCGGGTCCGCCCGGGGGTGGCGAGCACGAAGTCGAGGAAGGCGTCCAGCAGGGTACGGCTGAAGCCCCGCTCGGCGCCGCCGGCCGGTGGGGGCCCGATCAGCAGGTGGATGCCGAAGTCCCCGGGGCGCACCGGGTAGCACTCGCCGACCGGGTCGTGCTCCGGCTGGTACGTCTGGAACAGGCCCACCGGCTCGCCGTCGCGGTGCAGCAGGTACGCGTGGTGGGTGGGCAGCGAGTCCAGGTACGCGTAGATCTCCCCGACCCGGTCGCGGCCCAGGTCGCGCATCCCCCAGAACCGGGCCCGCTCCTGGCTGACCCAGGAGTGGATCAGGTCGAGGTCGGCGACCGGGTCCACCGGCCGGATCGTCACCTGCCCGAAGCCGGGCACGTCCGTGGTCAGGCGCAGCCGAGCCCAGTCGGTGACCACGGGCACCAGCTCACCGGCCGCCCAGCGGGGCAACTGGTCACGGTGGTGCGGGTCGCCGGGGACCCCGCTGGCACCGAACGGCACCACCCAGCCGCTGGCCTGGCGGTCGTGCAGGTCCCAGGCGTACCGGGCCACCGGCACCCGGAACGCGAGGTCGGTGACGCCGGGGACGCTGGAGGTGGCCAGCACGCAGTCGTGGTCACCGGCGAGCGGGGGGAACTCCTCGGGCCCGCCGGCCGGCACCCGCCAGGGCACCGGCCGGTGCCGGTCGCCCCAGACCTCGGCCGCGTCGAGGGCCGTGGCGGCGTCGGTCAGCCCGTCCCGCAGCGCGGCGGCCCGGTCCAGGTCGGGCAGGGTGTCGCCGGCGAGCAGCGCGGTCAGCGCGTAGCCGACCCGGGGGGTCAGCGCCAGCCAGGGCCGGAACAACTCCGGGTACGGCAGCGGACCGGCGAGGGCGGCGAGCGCCGGCTGCCCGGCGAGCCGGCGGACCACGGCGGCCCGGACGGCCGCGTACGCGGCGGCGTCGGCGCTGTCGGCGGCCATCCGCCGGTCCCAGCGCAGCAGCCGGTCCCGCAGCGCGGCGGCGGCCGGGGGGAGCCCGGTCAGGTCGGCGAGGCGGGCGAGCAGCGGCTCCGCCGAGGCGAGGTACGTGTCGGTGTGGATCTCCGCCATCCGCACGGCGGTCCACCCGGTGCCCGCGTCGAGCAGGTGCCGGATCCGGTCGGCCCGGTACGGCGGGGCGAACTCCACGCCGTACGGGGTGGCGAGGCCGCGTTGGTTGGCCATCACCGCGATGCCGTCGACCGGCGCGCGGGCCAGCGGACCGTGCCAGCCCCGCCACTCGTACCCGGGCTCCCAGGCGGGGACCACCCGCCGGCCGTTGTCGGGGTGCCGGACCGGCACCGCCCCGGCGACCCGGTGCAGCAGGCCACCGGCGGTGTCGGCGGCGAGCACCACGTTGACCGGTTCGGCCCAGTCGTCGAGGGCCCGGTCGACGTCCGCCACGGTGCGGGCGCGCAGCAGCGCGGGCAGGGCCCGGAAGCCGAGGTCGGCCCGGACCCGGGGCGGGTAGCGCAGGCTGATCGCCACCGGCCCGTCCGGGTCGCCGGGTTCGTCCGGGCCGCCGACGATCACCGGGCCCCGGGCGGTCTCGAACACCTCCACCTGCACCGGGTCGCCGTCGGCCACCTCGATGGTCTCGACCCGGTGCTCGACCGGGGCCCAACCGTGCGGGCCGAGCGCCTGCACCGTCCCGTCGTGCCGGCGCAGGCGCTCGGCGTACAGGTCCTGGTAGTCGGCCATCGCGTTGGTGATCGCCCAGGCCACCGTGCCGGTGTGTCCGAAATGGGCGATGCCCGGGACGCCGGGCACGGCGAGCCCGACCACGTCGTACTCCGGGCAGGCGAGCCGGACCTGCTGGTAGACGTTGGGGTCCTCGACGATCCGGTGCGGGTCCCCGGCGACCAGCGCCGCGCCGGTGGCGGTCCGCTCCCCGGCGACCAGCCAGCCGTTGCTGCCGGCGGTGGCCGGCTCGTCGGTGGCGAAGAGGTCGACCGCCGCCGCGCCGAGGTGGCGGGTGACCTCCTCCCGCCACAGCTTGCTCGGGAAGCCGGCGAAGAGGATGTGCTGGGAGAGCCAGAGCGCCAGCGGTGTCCAGGGCTGCCAGCGCCCGGGGGTGAGGCCGGTGGCGGCGAACTCGGGGGCGCGGCGGGCCCCGGCGGCGAGCCCGGCGTTGACCCCGTCGACGTACGCGTCGACCCAGGCGGCGGTGGCCGGGTCCAGGGCGGCGTGGCAGCGGCGGGCGGTGTCGGCGAGGCGGGACCGCCGGGCGAAGCGGTCCCAGTCGACCGCCTCGACGCCGAGGAACGCGGCGCTGGTGCCCTGCGCCCGGTGCCGCTCCACTTCGATCTGCCAGGCGCGGTCGAGGGCGGCGGCGCGCCCCTGGGCGTAGGCGAGGGTGTGGGGGTCGTCGGCGCGCAGGTGCGGCACTCCCCAGTCGTCCCGGAACACTCGATCGGTCATGACGGACAGTGTCGGCTCCAGTGTGTCGGAGTGGTGGTCAGGTGTTGACAGGCGCTTAGGTTAGGTTAACCTAAGTCGCTGTTGCCGGCCGTCCCCTGGTCGGAGCGGGTGTGGCTCCTCGTCGGGCCCTGAGCCGGCCGTCGGGGTGACGCCGGGTGTCGTTTGTCCACTGTAGAACGTGGAGGACCTGCCATGAGCCTTTCGGGGCAACCCGCCGAGGTCGCACCGGCCCGCCCGGCCACCGGTCGCGGGCACCTGTTCACCAACGGGACGGTGGACGACTACCGGCAGGTCGTGGCCGCCGGCATCGAGCGGGTGGCGACCCGGGTGGCCGGCACGGACCGGCCGTTCACCGGGGTCACCCCGGACGAGCTGGCCCCCGGGGTCGCCGCGGTCGACCTGGACGCACCGCTGGCCGGGACGGCCGCCGCGCTGGACGAACTGGAGGACCTCTACCTGCGCGACGCGGTCTGGTTCCACCACCCCCGGTACCTGGCCCACCTCAACTGCCCGGTGGTGATCCCGGCCCTGCTCGGTGAGGCGATTCTCACAGCCGTCAATTCCTCGATGGATACCTGGGACCAGAGCGCCGGGGCCACGCTCATCGAGCGCCGCCTGATCGACTGGACCAACCAGCGGATCGGCCTGGGCCCGGCCGCCGACGGCGTCTTCACCAGCGGCGGCACCCAGTCGAACCTCCAGGCCCTGCTGATCGCCCGGGAGGAGGCGTGCGCCCGTGCCGTCGTACCGGGCGTCGGGCCGACCCCGACCCGCGCCGAGCTGCTGCCCCGGCTGCGCATCCTCGCCTCCACCGCCGGGCACTTCAGCGTGCAGAAGTCGGCCACCCTGCTCGGCCTCGCCCCGGAGGCGGTGGTCACCGTGGCCACCGACGCCCGGCGGCGGATGGACCCGGCGGCGCTCGCCCGGGAGATCGAGCGCTGCCAGCGGCAGGGCCTGGTGGTGATGGCCGTGGTCGCCACCGCCGGCACCACCGACTTCGGCTCGATCGACCCGCTGCCGGCGATCGCCGACGCCTGCGCGGCGACCGGCGTACGGCTGCACGTCGACGCCGCGTACGGCTGCGGGCTGCTGGTCTCCCGGACCCGCCGGGACCTGCTCGACGGGATCGAGCGGGCCGACTCGGTGACCGTGGACTACCACAAGTCGTTCTTCCAGCCGGTCTCCTCCAGCGCGCTGCTGGTCCGCGACCGCGCCGCGCTGCGGCACTGCACCTACCACGCCGACTACCTCAACCCGGCCCGCGCGGTCGAGGAGCGCATCCCCAACCAGGTCGACAAGAGCCTCCAGACCACCCGCCGCTTCGACGCGCTCAAACTCTGGCTCAC
This sequence comes from Micromonospora fluostatini, assembly GCF_050410825.1. Classification (NCBI taxonomy): domain Bacteria; kingdom Bacillati; phylum Actinomycetota; class Actinomycetes; order Micromonosporales; family Micromonosporaceae; genus Micromonospora; species Micromonospora fluostatini. Next base: position 5,196,652 of record NZ_CP191251.1, on the reverse strand, counting down.
CCTGCGGATCATGGGCCCGGACGCGCTCGGCGACCTCTTCGACGAGGTGGTGGACCGGGCCGCCGAGGCGTGGCGGATGCTCGACGTCGACCCGCGCTTCGAGGTGGTGACCCGCTCGCAGCTCAGCACCGTGGTCTTCCGCTGGCTGCCCGGCGGCGAGTGCGGCCCGGCCGACGGCGACCTCGTCGACGCCGCCAACCGGTACGCCCGGGAGGCGTTGGCCGCCTCCGGCGCCGGCATGGTCGCCGCCACCACCGTCGACGGCCGGCAGTACCTCAAGTTCACCCTGCTCAACCCGGAGACCACCGGCGCGGACGTGGCGTACGTCCTCGACCTGGTCGCGGCGCACGCCCGCAGGTACGTTCGCGAGCACCGACCCGCCGCCCTCAGCTGCCCCGTCTGACCACCCCGCGCGCGTGTAGGAGCACCCCGATGTCCACCCACGACTTCGTCGCCATCGGGCTGGGCCCGTACAACCTGGGCCTGGCCTGCCTCACCGAACCCCTCGCCGACCTCGACGGGGTGTTCCTGGAGGCCCGACCGGACTTCGACTGGCACCCGGGGATGCTGCTGGCCGGGACCCGGCTGCAGACCCCGTTCCTGGCCGACCTGGTCACCCTCGCCGACCCGACCTCGCCCTACTCGTTCCTGGCGTACCTCAAGGAGCGGGGCCGGCTCTACCCGTTCTACATCCGGGAGAGCTTCTTCCCGCTGCGCGCCGAGTACAACGACTACTGCCGCTGGGCGGCCGGGAAGCTCTCCACGCTCTTCTTCGGCCACCGGGTCACCGACGTGCGGTACGACGAGGCGACCGGGGAGTACACGGTGACCGCCACCGTCGTGGCGACCGGGGAGACCGCCACCTTCGCCGCCCGGCACCTGGTCCTCGGCACCGGCACCCCGCCGTACCTGCCGCCGGCCTGCCGGGGGCTCGGTGGGGACCTGGTGCACAGCTCGGCGTACCTGCCGAACCGGGACGCGTTGCGGGCCAAGCGCAGCGTCACCGTGGTCGGCAGCGGGCAGAGCGCCGCCGAGATCTACCACGACCTGCTCACCGACCAGGACGCCCACGGCTACCAGTTGACCTGGGTGACCCGCTCGCCCCGGTTCTTCCCGCTGGAGTACACCAAGCTCACCCTGGAGCTGACCTCACCCGACTACGTGGACTACTTCCACGCGCTGCCCGAGGCGACCCGGTACCGGCTCGAAGCCGAGCAGAAGAACCTGTTCAAGGGGATCAACTCGGACCTGATCAACGGCATCTTCGACCTGCTCTACGAGCGCAGCGTGGCCGGGCCGGTCGACACCCGGCTGCTCACCAACACCGAGCTGACCAGCGCCGAGTACCGCGACGGGCAGTACCTGCTCGGGCTGCGGCAGGTGGAGCAGGGCCGGGACCTCACCCTGGACACCGAGGGGCTGGTGCTGGCCACCGGGTACCACTACGAGGTCCCCGGGTTCCTGGCCGGGATCGCCGACCGGCTCCGGTTCGACAGCCACGGGCGGTTCGACGTGGCCCGCAACTACAGCGTCGACCACACCGGCCGGGGCGTCTTCCTCCAGAACGCCGGCACCCACACGCACAGCGTCACCTCGCCCGACCTGGGCATGGGCCCGTACCGCAACTCGTGGATCATCCGGGAGCTGCTGGGCCGGGAGGCGTACCCGATCGAGAAGACGATCGCCTTCCAGGAGTTCGGCGCCCCGGCCGGGGAGACCCCGTGAACCGGCCGACGCCCGCGCCCGACCCGTCGGTGGTGTTCCGCCGTGACGACCCCCGGCTCGGCGAGTTCGCCCTGCGTACCCTCGATCCGGACGCGGACGCCGCGCTGCTGCACCGCTGGGTGACCCACCCGAAGGCCGCGTTCTGGCTGATGCAGCAGGCCGACCTGGCCACGGTCGCGCAGGAGTACCGGCGGATCGCGGACCACCCGCACCACGACGCGTACCTGGGGCTCTGGCGTGGGCGGCCGACCTTCCTGGCCGAGCGGTACGACCCGGCGCACGTCGACCTGGTCGGCCGCTACGACCGGCAGGAGGGGGACGTGGGGATGCACTTCCTCTGCGCCCCGCCCGAGCAGCCGGTCTCCGGGTTCACCCGGGCGGTGATCACCACCGTGATGGCCTGGCTCTTCGCCGACCCGGCGGTGCGCCGGGTGGTGGTGGAGCCCGACGTGCGCAACACGGCGGTGCACGCGCTCAACGCGGCCGTCGGGTTCACCGTCGTGGGCCCGGTCACCCTGCCGACCAAGGAAGCCCTGCTCAGCACCTGCACCCGGGCGGCCTTCGCCGCCGCCACCACCCCGCAAGGAGGATCACCCGCGTGGACCCCGTCGACGCCGTCGCGCACCTGACCCCGCAGCACTGGGCCACCGCCAACCGGCACCTGCTCCGCAAGGCGCTCGCCGAGTTCGCGCACGAACGGCTGATCGTCCCCGAACCGGTCCCCGCCGACGACGGGTGGTACGAGGTCCACAGCGACGACCGGGCCGTCAGCTACCGGTTCGCCGCCCGGCGGCTGGCGCTGGAGCACTGGCACATCGACCCGGCGAGCATCACCCGGCACCGGGGCGCGGAGGAACTGCCCCTGGACGTCGTCGACCTCTGCCTCGAACTGCGTGGCGCGCTCGGCCTCTCCGCCGAGATCCTCCCGGTCTACCTGGAGGAGATCAACGCCACCCTGGCCGGGGCGGCGTTCAAGCTCGCCCGGCCGGCGCTCGACGCGGCGGCCCTGGCCCGCGCGGACTTCCAGGCCGTGGAGACCGGGATGACCGAGGGGCACCCGTGCTTCGTGGCGAACAACGGCCGGCTCGGCTACGGCAGCCACGACCAGCACCGGTACGCCCCGGAGGCGGCCCAGCCGGTCCGGCTGGTCTGGCTGGCCGCGCACCGCGACCACTCGACCTTCACCTGCTCGAAGGATCTGGACTACGACACCCTGGTCCGCGAGGAACTGGGCGAGGCGACCCTGACCCGGTTCGCCCGGACCCTGGCCGACCTCGGGCTGGACCTCGACGACCACCACCTCGTCCCGGTGCACCCGTGGCAGTGGTGGAACAAGCTGTCGGTGACCTTCGCCGGTGAGGTGGCCCGGCGGCACCTGGTCTGCCTCGGCACCGGGCCGGACGAGCACCTGGCCCAGCAGTCCGTCCGCACCTTCTTCAACGTCAGCGACCCGCGCCGGCACTACGTGAAGACGGCGCTGTCGGTGTTGAACATGGGTTTCATGCGTGGCCTGTCGGCGGCGTACATGGAGGCCACTCCGGCGATCAACGACTGGCTCGCCGACCTGATCGCCGGGGACGAGGTCTTCCGGGCCCTCGGCGTGACGATCCTGCGCGAGCGGGCCGCCGTCGGCTACCGCCACCGGCAGTACGAGGCGGCGACCGACCGGTACTCGCCGTACCGGAAGATGCTCGCCGCGCTGTGGCGGGAGAGCCCGGTGCCGGGGCTGGCGCCCGGCCAGCGGCTGGCGACCATGGCCTCCCTGCTGCACCTGGACCGGGCCGGCGACTCGTTCGCCGTCGCGCTGGTCGAGGAGTCCGGGCTGCCCGCCGGCGAGTGGCTGCGCCGGTACCTGGACGCGTACCTGACCCCGCTGCTGCACGCCTTCTACGCCCACGACCTGGCGTTCATGCCGCACGGCGAGAACGTCATCCTGGTCCTCGACGGCGGGGTGGTGCAGCGGGTGATCCTCAAGGACATCGCCGAGGAGATCGTGGTCTTCGACCCGGACGCCGACCTGCCGCCCCCGGTCCGCCGGATCCAGGTCCGGGTGCCGGAGGAGGAGCGGCTGCTGTCGATCTTCACCGACGTCTTCGACTGCTTCCTGCGGCACCTCAGCGCGATCCTCGTCACCGCCGACGCGCTCACCGAGGAGGAGTTCTGGCGGACGGTCGCCGAGAGCGCGGCCGCCTACCTCGACCGGACGCCCCACCTGGCCGACCGGTTCGCCCGCTACGACCTGTTCACCGAGCGGTTCGCGCTCTCCTGCCTCAACCGGCTCCAGTTGCGCAACAACCGGCAGATGGTCGACCTCGCCGACCCGTCGGCCGCGCTGCAACTGATCGGCACGCTCCGGAACCCGATCGCCGCGTACCGCCCCGCCGTGGCCGCGGGCCCGGAGCGGCCGTAGACCGGTGGGCCGGTGCCGACCGGTCGGGACCCGGGCGGTACCGGCCCACCTCAGGGATGGGGGCGGCCGGCGCGGCGGGGGAAGGTGGCCCAGATGTGCTTGGCCTGTGCGGTGGCGTACCAGCCGACGTCCAGGGAGAAACTGCGGGCCAGCAGCAGCCCCCGGCCACCGGAGCCGGCCGGGCGGGTGTCGGCCAGCTCCGGGGCGGTGGCCAGGTCGTGGTCGGCGACGTCGATCACCAGACAGTCCTCGGCGCTGAGCAGCGTGACGATGGTCGGGGGCAGCCCGTGACGCAGCGCGTTGGTGGCGAGCTCGGTCGCCACCAACGCCATCTGCTCGGGCACCTCGTCCAGCTTCTCCCCGTCGAGCAGGGCCTCACCGGTCAGCGTCTGGTGCAGGGACGTCCGCAGGCCGCTCAGCTCGGCCCCGGTTGTCAGCGCCCAGTGCCGTACCTCGACGGCGTCCGGAACGGGTGGGGAGAACTGGAGCGCGGCCATGACCCTGCTGTACCCGGACCAGCCGAGATCCATACCTGCGCCGGTCAGGGCAGCGGCTTGCCGCCGGTGACGCCGAGCACCTCGCCGGTGATGTAGCTGGACTCCTGCGCGGCGAAGAAGACGTACGCCGGGGCCAGCTCCGCCGGCTGCCCGGCGCGGCCCAGCGGGGTGTCGCCGCCGAACGACTCGACCTTCTTCTCCGGCATCGTCGCCGGGATGAGCGGGGTCCAGATCGGCCCCGGCGCGACGCAGTTCACCCGGATGCCCCGGTCGGCCAGGTTCTCGGCCAGCGCCTTGGTGAAGTTGACGATGCCCGCCTTGGTGGTGGCGTAGTCCAGGAGCTGGAAGGAGGGCTGGTACGCCTGGATCGAGGCGGTGTTGATGATCACCGACCCCGGCTCCAGGTGCGGTACGGCGGCCTTGCTGAGCCAGAACATCGCGTACAGGTTGGTCTTGAGCACCCGGTCGAACTGCTCGGTGTCGATGTCGAGGATGCCGCCCTCCTGCGCCATCTGGTACGCGGCGTTGTTGACCAGGATGTCGAGCCCACCCAGCTCGCTCACCGCCCGCTTGACGACGTCCTGGCAGTGGCCCTCGTCACGGATGTCACCCGGCACCGCCACCACCGTCCGGCCCGCCTCCCGGACCAGCCGCGCCGTCTCCTGGGCGTCCTCCTTCTCCTCGGGGAGGTAGGTGAAGAGCACGTCGGCGCCCTCCCGGGCGTAGGCGAGGGCGATCGCCCGGCCGATCCCGGAGTCCCCGCCGGTGATCAACGCCCGGCGGTCGGTCAGCCGGCCGCTGCCCCGGTAGGTCCGCTCGCCGTGATCCGGGGTGTCCGGCATCTTGCGGGTCTCGCCCGGTGGTGACTGCTGCCCGCCGGTCTGCTCCTGCGGGGAGCGGAACTGCTCCTGCGGGTCCTGCTGTTCGTACTGGTTGTGGGACATCTCCGCTCCTTTTCCCGAGGGTGGTGGGTACCGGGAAGGAACTTCCCCGCTACGCGCCGGCCAATCGGAATTCCCGGCCCGAGGTGGGATTCCCCACCGGCCGTCCGGCCCCATTTCGGAACCGGGGCGAGTCGGGGCTCCAGGGGCGGCGCGCGCTTCGGGGGTGGGTCTAGGATCGCCGAGGGTCGAGTGAGCCACCGCTCCCGTCACCCAGCAGGTCGGAGTTTCCGTCCACTCCGGAAGGGACACTGTGGCGACACCGCAACCGGTCGCCCTCGATGATCGTCATTCCGGGTGAAGACGATCACCGCTCAGGAAGAGAGCATGACCATCGCTACCAACGAGCCCAAGGTGAGTGTCGTGGTGCCGGCCTACAACCCTGGGCCGCACATCGAGAAACTGATCTCCTCCCTGTTGCGCCAGTCGCTGCCGGCGGAGGATTTCGAGGTCGTCATCGTGGACGACGGCTCGACCGACGAGACACCCGCCCGACTGGACGCTCTGGCCGCCGACCAGCCGAACGTCCGCGTCCTGCACATCGAGAACTCCGGCTGGCCTTCCCGGCCCCGCAACCTCGGCATCGAGGAGGCGCGCGGCGAGTACGTGTTCTTCGCCGACGACGACGACTGGTTCGGCGACGAGGCGCTGGAGCGGATGTACGCCTGCGCGAAGGAGCACGACGCCGACATCGTGGTCGGCAAGATGATCGGCCACGGGCGCGGCGTGCCGCGCGAGCTGTTCCGCAAGAACCGGTTCGGGGTGACCCTGGCCGACGCGCCGCTGGTCGACAGCATGACCTGTCACAAGCTGTTCCGGCGGTCGATGCTGCTGGCCCACGACCTCCGGTTCCCCGAGGGCAAGCGCCGGCTGGAGGACCACGTCATGGTCATCCGGGCGTTCTTCGTCGCCCGGCGCACCTGCGTCCTGTCGGACTACCCCTGCTACCACCACATCCGCCGCGCGGACGCCGGCAACGTCACGGCGACCCGGCTGGACCCGGCCGGCTACTACACCAACCTGCGCGAGGCGCTCGACGTCGTCGACGAGTACACCAGGCCCGGTCCGCTGCGGGACCGGTTGCACCGGCGCTGGCTGCGCAACGAGATGATCAGCCGGCTCTCCGGCAAGGCGCTGCTGCAGGCCCCCGAGGACTGGGCGGAGCAGGTCGCCTACGAGGTCCGGGACATCATCCGGGAGCGGTTCGCCCCCGGGGTCGCCGCCGGGCTGCCGCCCCGGCAGCGGGCCGTGGCGTTCCTGGCCGAGCAGGGCCGCCTCGGCGACCTGCGCACCCTGGCCGAGTGGGAGACCGGGGTACGGGCCACCGCCACGCTGGACCGGCGTGACCAGGACGGCGCCGTCCTGCACGTGGCGGTCTCCGGGTACCTGCGCTCCGGCGACGACCTGGTCACCTTCGTCGACGACGGCGGCCGGGACGTGCTGTCGTTGCCGGTGCCCGAGATCGACCCGGACCGGGTGGAGGCCACCGCCGAGGTGTCCCGCGCCAAGATGGATCTGATCGCCTGGCGCAAGGAGACCAACGAGGAGATCTTCCTGCCGGTGCAGTCCCGCACCGAGCGGGTGCCCCACCCCGACGGGCCGCCCGGGGCGTTCCGGCTGATCCACCACAGCACCGCCGACATCGACTTCAGCACCCTCAACGGGGGCCGGACCGAGGGCACCTGGGTGCTGAAGGCCCGGATCAACAACTGCGGGTGGACCCTGGACGCCAAGCTGCCGAAGCCGGCCCGGGTCCCCGCCGACGGGGCTCCGCCCGCGCCCCCCGCGCAGACCCCACCCGCCCAGTCGCTTCCGCTGCACGTGCGCCTCCAGCGCCGACTCCGCAGGTTGATCAGCCGCTGACCCGGCCGCCGGGCCGGGCGGTCCGCGCCACCGCCGGTGGGCCCGGCCCCGGCGAGGCCGTCGCCGGGCCGGCGGGCCGGCGGGCGCCCGAACCGGTCGTGCTGCTCCGGATGGGGCCGCGCGGGCCCGGACTGCGGCGAGAATCGGCAGGGTGCCGCCCCGGCCCCTGGACCCGGGCGACCGGGCCGGGAAGGGGTGACCGTGATGCCGGAGGCGTCGACCGGCGGGTTCGGGCGCCGGCTGGACGAGCACGGTGCCCGGGAGACGCCGCCGCGCCGGTCGGGTGAGCCCGGCGGGCTGGTCGACAGCGCCGTCTACACCGAGGGCCGCCGGCAGGCGTCCCCCGGCACCCTGGCCGACACGTACCGGTGCCTGCAGGAGCTGCCCGGGTCGATGGCCTGGATCGGGCTGTACCGGCCGGACGTGCAGCAGGTCGCCTCGCTGGCCCGGGAGTTCAAGCTGCACGACCTGGTGGTCGAGGACGCGATCAACGCCCACCAGCGGCCGAAGCTGGAGCAGTACGGGGACACCCTGTTCGTGGTGCTGCTGGCCGCCCGCTACGTCGACCTGCGGGAGGTCGTCGAGTTCAGCGAACTGCACCTCTTCCTCGGGCCCCGGTTCGTGATCACGATGCGGCACGGCGAGGCGCCGGAGCTGGTCGCCGTACGCCGCCGGCTGGAGTCCGAGCCGCAGGTGCTCGCCGCCGGCCCGGCGGCGGTGCTGTACGCGGTGCTGGACCAGGTGGTGGACGGGTACGCCCCGGTGGTGGCGGGGCTGGAGAACGACATCGACGAGATCGAGACGGAGGTCTTCGGCGGTGACCCGAACGCCTCCCGGCGCATCTACCAGTTGACCCGCGAGGTGATCGAGTTCCAGCGCGCCGCCCGCCCGCTGCTCGGGATGCTGGCCGTGCTCGCCGCCGGTGGGGCGTACGGCAGGGACGAGGAGCTGCAGCGGCGGCTGCGGGACGTCTCCGACCACCTGACGCAGGTGGTGGAGCGGGTGGACGGGTTCCGGCACCTGTTGCAGAACATCCTGACGGTGAACGCCACCCTGGTCTCGCAGCAGCAGAACGAGGAGATGCGCAGTCTCACCGCGGCGAGTTACGAGCAGAACGAGGAGATCAAGAAGATTTCCGCGTGGGCGGCGATCCTGTTCGCCCCGACCCTGATCGGCACCGTGTACGGGATGAACTTCGACCGCATGCCCGAACTGCACTGGCCGTTCGGGTATCCGGTGGCGATCCTGCTGATGGCCGTGGTCTGCGGCACCCTTTATCTGATCTTCAAGCGACGGGGGTGGTTGTAACGGCGGCGTGAATTCCGCTCAGGCGAGTGCACGGGGCCGATCGGACGCCGGTAGGATTCCGCGCGGCGCACAACGCGGATTCCGTGCGGAGGGAGGTGGTCACGCCATGGGTAGCGAACCTCCGAGTACCAGCCCGTCGACCACCGTCACCCCCACGGGCGCCGCCGGCTGAGCTGCCGCCGGCGCAGGGGCGTGCCGTCCGCCCACCCTGCCGAGGAGTCCCCTCATGCCTGCGAAGCTGCGCGCGTTCGCCCTCACCAACGCCCTCGGACGCTGGGGAAACGGTGCCACCGCCGTCCGGCCCCGGCCCCGGCCGGCCGTGCCGATGAACGTCACGCCGTCGACCACCAGCCGGCTGATCGACAGCGCCGTCTACACCGGCGGCCGGCGGTACGCCTCGCCGGAGAGCCTCGCCGAGACGTACCGCTGCCTCGACGAGCAGGACGCGGCGATGGCCTGGATCGGCCTCTACCGGGCCGACGCCGGGCAGATCGCCTCGCTGGCCCGGGAGTTCAAGCTGCACGACCTGGCCGTGGAGGACGCGATCACCGCGCACCAGCGGCCGAAGCTGGAGCGGTACGGCCAGACCCTCTTCGTGGTGCTGCGCGCCGCCCGGTACGTCGACTCCCGCGAGCACGTGGAGTTCAGCGAGCTGCACCTGTTCATCGGCCCCGACTTCGTGATCACCGTCCGGCACGGGGAGGCCCCCGACCTGGCCGCCGTGCGGCGGCGGATGGAGTCGGACCCGGCCATGCTGGCCCGGGGCCCGGAGGCGGTGCTGTACGCGGTGCTGGACCAGGTGGTGGACGGGTACGCCCCGGTGGTGGCGGGGCTGGAGAACGACATCGACGAGATCGAGACCGAGGTCTTCGGCGGTGACCCGAAGGTGAGCCGGCGCATCTACGAGCTGAGCCGGGAGGTGATCGAGTTCCAGCGGGCCGCCCGCCCCCTGCTCGGCGTCCTGGAGAACCTCGCCGCCGGCTACGCCAAGTACGGCACCGACGAGGAGCTGCAGCGGCGGCTGCGGGACGTCTCCGACCACCTGACGCAGGTGGTGGAGCGGGTGGACGGGTTCCGGCACCTGTTGCAGAACATCCTGACGGTGAACGCCACCCTGGTCTCGCAGCAGCAGAACGAGGAGATGCGCAGTCTCACCGCGGCGAGCTACGAGCAGAACGAGGAGATCAAGCGGATCTCCTCCTGGGCGGCGATCCTCTTCGCCCCGACCCTGATCGGCACCGTGTACGGGATGAACTTCGACGTCATGCCCGAGCTGCACTGGCGGTTCGGCTACCCGTTCGCGGTCGCGCTGATGGGTGTGGTCTGCGGCACGCTGTACCTGATCTTCAAGCGCCGCAACTGGCTCTGAGGTGTAAGGAAGGGCCCCTTGTTAACGCATACGGTCGAGAAGGGCACCCTTCTCACCGGTGCGGGTGGGGCGCCGAGGGGCTGATGGGGCGCCGAGGGCGGGCGGGGCGGCGGGTCGGGCCGCCGGCCGGCGGGAACCGTGTTGGCTTTCCGGTGCGGCGTACCTATGGTGGTCTGATGCCGCGCGTCGGGTTCCGCTCGCACACCGTCACCTCCGTGACGGCGTTCGGGGCTGCCCGTGAGCAGGCCACCGGCCCGTCCACACCGAGCCGGCCGCCCGTGACCGCGCGACGCGGCGGGGCGTACCCGTCGGCTGTCACCCCGTTCGTCTCCACGGTTTCCTGTGGGCTGCCGAGCCCGGCTCCCAGCGGCCGTGGCCCGCCGGCGGAGGGTTTCCCACCCGAGACGACCGCCAGGGCGAAGCTTCCACGCTTCGGCCTTTTTCTTTTTCCAGTCTCTCTTTCCAGGGAAGGATCCGACATGACCATCGACAACCCCACCGTCGACCGGCGCCGGCTGGCTGATCTGCACCACGCGTTGCAGGAGGAGCTGTCGGCCCAGACGACCCGCCTGCGCGAACTGAGCGAACTCACCGCGGACACCGGCGACCCGGGCGCGGACCACGCGGCGCTGCTGGCCGCCACCCGGCACAGCATCGAGCAGATCAACGACGCGCTGCGCCGGGTCGCCGACGGCAGCTACGGCGCCTGCGCGAAGTGCGGCGCGGCGATCCCGGTGGAGCGGCTGGAGATCCTGCCGCACGCCCGGTTCTGCGTGCCGTGCCAGGCGAAGCAGAAGGGCTGACCACACCGGCCGCCGCCGGCCCACCGACCCCGGTGACCCGGCGGCGGCCACCCACCGCTCCCAGCCACCCACCGCTCCCGGCCCGCCGCTCCCGGCCCGCCGCTCCCGGCCCGCCGCTCCCGGCCCGCCGCTCCCGGCCCGCCGGCTTTGCCGGTCGGGCTCAGCCCTTCCGCCCCGGCCCGCCGGGCTTGACGCACCGGTTCCTGTCCGGCGCAGCGCGTCCCGTGTCGCCTTGCCCCTGACACCGGTGTGAAGGCCTAGCCTGCGGGCATGACCGAGACCCATGTCAACCAGCTCCGCGTCGTGCTGACCGTCGACGACCACGACGCGGCGGTGGCGTACTACCGGGACACGCTGGGCCTGCCGGAGTCCGCCGCGTTCGCCGGGCCCGACGGTGCCCGGGTGGTCATCCTCGAAGCGGGGCGGGCCACGCTCGAACTCGCCAACGCCGCCCAGGCGCGGTTCATCGCCGAGGTGGAGACCGGGGGTACGCCGGCCGGGCCGGTCCGGCTGGCCTTCGAGGTGACCGACGTCGACGCGGCCACCGCCACCTTGACCGGGGCCGGGGCGGAACTGGTCGCCGCGCCGGTGCGTACCCCGTGGAACTCGCGCAACTCCCGGCTGGCCGGGCCGGCCGGCGTACCGGTGACGCTCTTCGAGGAGCTGGCCGGCCCCACCCGGTCGGCGGGGCCGGACGGGCCGTCGCCGGTCGCGGCGCAGGTCGGGCCGCCCGAGGCCGGGGAACTGGTCGGTCGGGCGGTCGCGGAACTGGTCGGTCGCACGGTCGCCGAGCTGGGTGGGGAGGCCGGGGTGCTGGACCGGACGGTCCGGCTCGCGCAGCGGTACGGCGCGGCCGGGTGCTCGCCGTTCGTGGCCGTCGTCGCCCAGGGTGGCACGGTGGTCGGGGGCGGCGTCAACACCATCCGGACCGACCACGACCCGTCGGCGCACGGCGAGGTCGTGGCGATCCGGGACGCCGCCCGGCGGCGCGGCTCGGCGGACCTGACCGGCGCGGTGGTGTACTCCAGTTGCGAACCGTGCGCGATCTGCCGGACGGTGGCCGCCGCCGCCGGGGTGCACGAGATCGTCTTCGCCGCCGGTCGGGGGGACGTCCCGGCCGCCCTCGACCCGTCGGCGGAGCGGTCCGCCGCGCTGATGGACGCGGTGACCGCCGTGCTGCCGGGGATCGCCCGGCGCGGCGGGACCGGGCTGACCCCGGCGGAGCTGGCCGCGCCCTTCCACGCCTACCTCGGCACCCTCCCGGCCACGTCCTGAGCCTGCCCCGGGCCGCCCCGCTCCAGCACCGCGCGGGCGAGGGCGGTCCGGGCCGCCGCCTCCTCGTCGGCCTGCCGTTGCTCGGCCGCCGCGCGGACGTCGTACGCGGCGCGGGCGGCGGCGATCTCCTGCTGGTGCGTCTCGGTCCAGGTGACCAGCGCCCGGATGGTCTCGTGCAGGGTCGCCCCGAGCGGGGTCAGCGCGTAGTCGACCCGGGGCGGCACCGACGGGTGGACGGTCCGGCTGACCAGCCCGTCCCGTTCGAGGTGTCGCAGGGTACGGGCGAGCATCCGTTGACTGATCCCGTCGACCTGGCGGCGTAGCTCGGTGAACCGCAGGCTGCGCTGGTCCAGCAGGGCGATCACCAGCAGTGACCACTTGTCGGCGATCCGGTCGAGGATCTGCCGTACCTCGCAGTCCTCCCGGACGTCCCACTGGCGTACGTCGTAGCCGTCGTCGGTATCCCCGCGGTAACTGAGGGACGGCGAAGTTCCGTCTTCCACGCCTGGTGATGCTGCCCGACGATGCACCTGGTTACAACAAGGAACCGAGGTGCGTACCGGGAACCTGCTGGGGTTCGCCGGAGGGGAGCTCACGATGGTCAGCGGATCCGGCCGGTTCGACGCCCGCTCCTGGGGGGTCCTGCTGGTGCTCTGCGGGGCGATCTTCCTGGAGGGCGTCGACGTGGCCATGCTCAACGTGGCCCTGCCCGCCATCCGGGACGACCTCGGCCTGTCCACCGGCACGCTCAGTGGCGTGGTGAGCGCGTACGTCCTCGGGTACGGCGGTTTCATGCTGCTCGGCGGGCGGGCCGCCGACCTGTACGGCCGCCGCCGGATGTTCCTGACCTGGCTGACGGTCTTCCTGGTCTTCTCCGGTCTCGGCGGGTTCGCCACCGAGGGGTGGATGCTGCTGGTGTCCCGGTTCGTGACCGGGGTCGCGGCGGCCTTCCTGACCCCGGCCGGGCTGGCCCTGGTGACGGCCGCCTTCCCCGCCGGGCCGCGACGGACCCGGGCGCTGGGGGTGTACGCGGCCATCGCGGCGGGCGGCTTCTCGCTCGGGCTGGTCGCCGGGGGCGCGCTGACCGAACTGGGCTGGCGGTGGGTCTTCTTCGCCCCGGTGATCTTCGCGGCGGTGCTGCTGCTCGCCGCGCTGCCGCTGGTGGCCCCCGACCCGCCGGTGACCCGGCCGAGGGCCGGGTTCGACGTGGCCGGCGCGGTCAGCCTCACCGGCGCGATGCTCCTGCTCGCCTACGGGGTGGTCCGGCTGGAGCACGGCGGCGACGGGATCGGGGTCACCCTGGGTTTCCTCGCCGTGGGGGCGGCCGTGCTCGCGCTCTTCGTCGCGGTGCAGCGGCGGGCGGCCGACCCGCTGGTCCGGCTGGGGATCTTCCGCCGGGCCGCACTGGTCCGGACGAACGTCACCGCTCTGCTGTTCATGGGGGCGTTCGCCGGGTTCCAGTTCATGGTCACCCTCTACCTCCAGGAACTGCGCGGGTGGAGCCCCCTCCAGACCGGGCTGGCGATGCTGCTGGTCGCCCTCGACCTGCTGCTCGCCCCGACCCTGACGCCGTGGCTGGTGCAGCGGTTCGGCACCACCCGGGTCCTGTTCTTCGGCCTGCTCGCCGCCGTGGCGGCGTACGCGCTGTTCCTGCCGGCGCGGCTGGACTGGGCGTACGCGGCGATGCTGCCGACCATGGTGCTGCTCGGTCTCGCCTTCGCGCTGGCCTACGGCCCGTTGACAATGGCCGGCGTCGAGGGGGTCGACGAGCGGGAGCACGGGCTCGCCGGCGGCCTGCTGTACACCTCGATGCAGTTCGGCATGGCGCTGGGGATCTCCGCCGTCACCGCCGTCAGCGTGGCCGTGGCCCGGGGACCCGGGACGACCGGGGTCACCCTGGACGCGGTCCGCGCCGGGCTGGTGCTGCCGCTGGTGGCGGTCCTGCTCGCGGCGGTCGTCACCGCCTTCGGCCTGCGCGCCCGCGCCACCACCCCGACCCCCGACCCCGCCCGGGCACCCGTCTGACCCACCCCGGCCCGCACCCGCGTCCCACGCCGCACCGGACCGCAGCGGACCGGCCGGGGCGGGGGGGTAGCCTGGTCGGCCCCGCACCACCCCGCCTACCCGGAAGAGGCCACCAGGGATGGAGATCACCGTCACCGACGTGTCGGACGAGCAGCGGTACGAGGCCCGGGTCGACGGTGACCTGGCCGGGTACGCCAGCTACCTGCGGGGTGTCGGGAACGTCCTCGTGCTCACCCACACCGAGATCCTGCCCGGGTACGAGGGCAGGGGCGTGGCGAGCACGTTGATCCGGGGCGCGCTCGACGACGCCCGACACCGGCAACGGAAGGTGGTGCCGGTCTGCCCGTTCGTCACCCGCTTCCTCGACCGGCACGGCGCGGAGTACGCCGACCTGGTCCACGACGCCAGCACCGGCGCCCCGCCGGAGTGAAAGGAAGGGCCCCTTCTTAACGCATACGGTAGAGAAGGGTCCCCTTCTTGCCACCCCCCCCCCGGAAGGCGCGGCGGTGCGGGCGGGAGCGGGTGGGGCTAGTGGGGTGGGGCAGCGGGGTAGGCGCGGGTGGCGGCGGGGTCGACCACCGCCCAGAGCTGCTGTCCGGGGGTGAGCCGGAGGCGGGCGGCGGTGGCCGGGGTGACGTCGGCGACGGTCTCGACCGGGCCGCTCAGTTCCACCCGCAGGTGGTCACCGTGGCGCTGGACGCCGGTGAGCGTGGCCGGCCAGGCGTGCGGCACGTCCCCGCCGGGGCGCTCCGGGAGCAGGGTGACGGCGGTGGGCGGGAAGACCACGAAGGCGTCGCCGGTCACCCGGTCGGCGGTGCCGAGCACCAGGCCCGACCCGAGGCGGACCTGCCGCCCCGTCGCCTCGCCCCGGTAGAGGTTCAGCCCGACCAGGCGGGCCACGTAGTCGGTGCGCGGCCGGGCGGTGACGGTCGCCGGGTCGCCGTCCTGCACGACCCGGCCGTCCTCGACGATGACCAGCCGGTCGGCCAGGGCGAGCGCGTCCAGCGGATCATGGGTGACCAGGACCGTCGCGCCGGGGTGCGCGGCCAGGTGCCGGTGCAGTTGGGTACGGGTGTCCAGCCGGGTCCGCGCGTCCAGGGCGGCCAGCGGCTCGTCGAGCAGGAGCAGGGTCGGGTCGACGGCGAGGGCGCGGGCCAGGGCGACCCGTTGCGCCTGCCCCCCGGAGAGCCGGCGCGGCCGGCGGTCGGCGTACCCGGCCAGTCCGACCCGGTCCAGCCAGTCGGCGGCCCGGGCCCGGGCCGCCCGCTTGTCGAGGCCCTGCCGCCGGGGACCGAACGCCACGTTGTCCAGCGCGCTGAGGTGGGGGAAGAGCAGGTACTCCTGGAACACCACGCCGATGCGGCGGTGCTCGGGCCCGACCAGGTGCCGGCGGTCGGGCCGGTCCAGGTCGACCCCGTCGAGGGTGAGGTGACCGGCGGTGAGCGGTTGCAGCCCGGCCAGGGCGCGCAGGGCGGTGGTCTTGCCCGCGCCGTTCGGGCCGAGCAGGGCGACGACCTCCCCGGCGGCCACCCGGAGCCGGACGTCGAGCCGGAAGACGCCCCGGTCCACCACGAGGTGCCCGTCCAGCAGCGCGGCGGTCGGGCGGGGACGATCCTGCGGTACCTCGACCGGGCGGGACCGGTCCCGCAGCGGGCCGGTCACGAGGTGCCGATCCAGCGGTCCCGGAGCCCGGCGAGGATCGCCACGGAGACGACGAGCAGGATCAGGCTCAGCACGATCGCCGCCTCCAGGTCGGTCTCCAGGGCCAGGTACACCGCCAGGGGCATGGTCTGGGTGGTGCCGGGATAGTTGCCGGCGAAGGTGATGGTCGCGCCGAACTCGCCGAGCGCGCGGGCCCAGGCGAGCACCGCCCCGGCCGCCACGCCGGGGGCGACCAGGGGCAGGGTGACCCGGGTGAAGGTGGTCCACCGGCCGGCCCCGAGGGTGGCGGCGGCCTCCTCGTACCGGGTGTCGGCCCCGCGTAGCGCCCCCTCGACGGCGATGACCAGGAACGGCATCGCCACGAACGCCTCGGCGAGCACGACCCCGGTGGTGGTGAACGGCAGGGTGAGGCCGAACGTCTCGTCGAGCCACCCGCCGAGCAGGCCCCGCCGGCCGAAGACCAGCAGCAGCGCCACCCCGCCGACCACCGGGGGCAGCACCAGCGGGACGGTGACCAGGGCCCGGACCAGCCGCCGGCCGGGGAAGTCGACCCGGGCGAGCAGCCAGGCCAGGGGGACGCCGAGCAGCAGGCAGAGCAGCGTCGCCAGGGTGGCGCACACCACCGACAGCCGCAGCGCGGTGAGCACGCCCGGCGCGGTGAGCCGCTCCGGCAGGGTGGCCCACGGGGTACGCACCAGCAGCCCCGCCAGCGGCAGGGTCAGGAAGACCAGCCCCAGCCCGGCCGGCACCAGCAGGGCGACCGGCACCCGGCGTCCGCCCTGCCGGGCCGGTGACCGGCGCGCGGGCCACCGGGCGGCCGGCCGGGTGGGGGTACCGCCCGGAGCGGCCGGGGTGCCGGTCACGGGGCCTGGAAGCCGGCCTCGGTGAGCACGGTCCGGCCCGGCTCGGAGAGGACGTACGCGACGAACGCCTGCGCGCCGGCCGGGTTCGGGGCGTCCCGCAGCACGACGATCGGGTAGTCGTTGACCGCCCCGGCCGACTCGGCGAACTCCACCCCGTCGACGTCGGTGCTGGCCCGGACGTCGGTGCGGTACACCAGGGCGGCGTCGACCTCGCCGAGGGTCACCTTGGAGAGCGCGCCCTTGACGTCCTGCTCCAGGGTCACCGGGGTCAGGCGGACCTGGGCGGCGGTCAGGGCCCGCCGGGCCGCCGCGCCGCAGGGCACCTGCTCGGCGCAGAGCGCCACCCGGACGTCCGGGCCGGTCAGGTCGGCCAGCCCGGCGATCCCCTTCGGGTTGCCCTTCGGTACCGCGATGACGAGCTGGTTGCGGACGAAGGTGGTGGGCTCGGCGTCGGCGTGCCCGGCGTCGGTGACGGTGGTCATGGTGGCGGGGGCGGCGGAGGCGAAGACGTCGGCCGGCGCGCCCTGGTTGATCTGCGCCGCCAGGCCGGAGCTGCCGGCGAAGTTGAACCGGACGGTGACTCCGGGGTGCGCCGCCTCGAACTGCGTACCGATGGTGGTGAAGGCCCCGGTCAGGGAGGCCGCCGCGAAGACGGTCACCGTGCCGCCCACGGCCGACCCCCCGCCGTCGGCGGGGCGTTCGTCGCCGCCGCAGCCGGTGGCGGCCAGCAGCGTGGCGACGGTGGCGGCGGCCAGCGCGGTACGGATCGTCCGGATGCTCACGGGGTGCTCCTCGTTCTGCCGCCGGTGCCGGGAGCGGCCCGCTCCACCACCACCGTGGTCGATTTGATCACCGCGACCGCCACCGAACCGACCTGGAGCCCCAGCTCGTCGACGGCTTCCCGGCTCATCAGCGACACGATCCGGAACGGGCCGGCCTGGATGTCGACCTGGGCCATCACGGCGTCGCGGACCACGGCGGTGACGATCCCGCGCAGCCGGTTGCGGGCCGAGGACTCCTCGGCCCGGTCGTCGGGCCGGGCGCCCTGGACGCGGACGAACGCGGCGAGGTCCACGCCGTCGATGAGCCGGTGCCCGTGCTCGTCCCGGTCGGCGGGCAGTCGCCCGGCGTCCACCCAGCGGCGGACGGTGTCGGTGCTCACGCCGAGGAGGTCGGCCGCCTCACTGATCCGGAACACGGTCACCGGATCAGGATAGCTGTCGCACCTGCCGGGAAGAAGACTACGAAAAGGCCGCTGATGCCAGCCTTTGGTGGTCATCGTGCTGGCATCTGCTGAACAGGGGCGGGGCTCGGCCGCCGGCGTGCCCGGGGCCGGGTGCGGGTGCGGGCCGGGTCCGGTCGGCGCGTCCCGGCTCCCCGCAGGCCACCCGAGCAGGGAAATTGCCTCTCGGTAGTGGGTCGATTGCATTCAGCGATCTCTCAGCTTGTGGTGCTAGCTTCCCCGGCAGATCCGAATCCACTGAGGACGACACTGATCGCCTTGTGGGACAAGGGTTGTCGTGAGATGAATTCACGTGCTGGTCGGGCGTTCACGCCCGCCGGCTGGCGAGGGGAAAGTACGTGGTCTTCAAGAGGATGCTGGGTGCGTTCGGGGTTGGCGGACCCAGCGTCGACACGGTCCTGTCCAATCCGAACACCCGCCCCGGGTTGCTGCTCGACGGGCAGGTGAACCTGACCGGCGGCAGCCACGACGCCGAGATCGACCACATCTCGCTCGGACTGGTCACCCGGGTCGAGGTCGACGGTGCCGAGACGGAGCACGACGCGACCGTCGAGTTCCACCGCGTCCAGGTGGCCGGGGGCCTGCACCTGCGCGAGGGGCAGCAGGTGTCCCTGCCGTTCCGGATCCCGGTGCCGTGGGAGACCCCGGTCACCGACCTGTACGGCCAGCACCTGCACGGCATGACGATGGGGTTGCGGACCGAGGTCGCCATCCGGGGCGCCGTCGACAAGGGTGACCTGGACCCGGTGCAGGTCCACCCGCTGCCGGTGCAGGAGCGGATCCTGGAGGCGTTCGGCCGGCTGGGCTTCCAGTTCAAGGGCGCCGACCTGGAGCACGGGTACATCTCGGGCCTCCAGCAGAGCCTGCCGTTCTACCAGGAGGTCGAGTACTACGCCGCGCCGCAGTACGCGCACGGCATCAGCGAGGTCGAGCTGACCTTCGTCGCCAACGAGTACGGCGTGGACATCGTGCTGGAGTTCGACAAGCGGGGTGGCCTGTTCACCCCCGGCCACGACTCGTACGGCCGGTACCGGGTCGCGCACACCGACGCCGACCAGGTCGACTGGGCGGGCCAGGTGGACGGCTGGCTGCGCCAGGCGCTGGACCAGCGGCAGTCGCTGCTCGGCGGCGGCGGGTACGGCGCCCCGGGCGGGTACCCGCCGCCCGGCTACGGCCAGCCCGCCTACGGGCAACCGGGTTACGGCCAGCCTGCCTACGGCCAGCCGGGGTACGGCCCGCCGCACGGCGGCCACTACGAGGAGCACCACGAGCGGCGCGGCCCCGGGATGGGCGCGGTCGCGGCGGGGGTCGTCGGTGGCGCGGCCCTCGGCTTCGCCGGTGGCATGGTCGCCGACGAGGTCTTCGACGCCTTCGAGGGCGACGAGGACGGCGGCGACGAGGGCTGACCAGCGACGCCGGGCGGCACCGGCCGGCATCCGGTCACCCGAGGCTGCCCACAGTGGACCCGGGCGCGGGTCTGATGATCTAATTCGGTAGGTTCAACCATATCCGGTCGTTATGTCCCGATCGGTTCTCTCGAAGGAGTGTGCATGCCCGTCACCGCCGACCTCACCAAGCTCGTCGACAAGGCCTACCAGGACAAGTCCCTCGCCGAGCTGGTCGACGCCCCGGTGGCCGCCCTCGCCGGGGTCAGCGACGGCGACGCCAAGCTGCTCAAGGAGGCCTTCAACATCACCACCGTCGGCGACCTCGGCCGCAACCCGTACTTCCGGACGGCGCAGGCGCTGGTCGCGCTCTCCGGCGGCGCCCGCTGACCCACGCCCGGCGCCCGGCGGTCACCGGTGGCACCCCCACCCGACCGCCGGGCGCCGACGTGCGTGGTGGCGATCCCGGGAGGCGTGCGGGTCCGGCGGGCGGGTGCGACGATCGGCGCACGGGCGGGTGACGGTCACGTGACGAATTCCCCGGACGGTGGCACAGGGGTGTGACCGGCCGGGTCGACCGGGCATGATCATGAAGCAGGACACCTGTCGAAGGGACGGCTCCCGTGGAAGTTACCGGCTTCTTCACCGCCATCGTCATCGGCCTGATCATCGGTGCGCTGGGACGGCTCGTCGTACCGGGCAGGCAGAGCATCCCGATCTGGCTCACCCTGGCCATCGGCGTGCTCGCCGCGCTCCTCGGCACCCTCGTGGCCGGCATCCTCGGCGTCGACGACACCCGTGGCATCGACTGGATCGAACTGGCCCTCCAGGTCGGCTTCGCCGCGATCGGTGTCTCCGTCGCCGCCGGCCGGTACGGGCGACGCCGCTGACCCGCCGGCCACGCGGTTGACCCGACGGGCGACCCCGCTGGCGCACGCAGCCGGCGACGCGGCCGGGGCGGCCCGACCGCGTCGGGTGGCGGCGGTCAGCTCCGGTCGGCCGACCCGGCGGGTGCGGTCACCCGCACGATCCCGTCCAGCCAGCGCAGTTGGCGGCGGGTGTGCACGGCCTCCCCGCCCTCGTGACCGTTGAACGGGTAGACGTGCATCTCCCGCTGCGGCCGTCCTGCCCGGCCGCCGGCCGCGCCGTACTGGTTGTACGCGGCGAAGCCGGTGCTCGGCGGGCAGACGTTGTCCCGGAGGCCGATGCCGAACTGGGCCGGTGCGGTGGCCCGCCGGGCGAAGGTGACCCCGTCCACGTACGACAGCGTGCGCCGGACCGCCCCCTCCGCCGTCCGGTGGACCGCCAGGTACCGGGCGATCTCGCCGTACGGCTGGGCGTCGGTCAGCTCGATCGCCCGCTGGAGGTGGCAGAGGAACGGGGCGGTGGTGAGCAGCGCCGCGAGGTCGTGGACGAGTCCGGCCACCGCGAGGGCGAGCCCGCCGCCCTGGCTGTTGCCGACGACCGCGACCCGTCCGGCGTCGACGCCGGGCAGCGCCCGGACCGCCGCGACCGCCCGGACGGCGTCCGTGATCAGGCGACGGTAGTGGTACCGGTGCGGGTCGAGGATGCCCCAGGTCACCGGCCAGGGGCCGCCGGGTGCGCCGTGCGGGTCCGGGGTGTCGCCACTGCTGTACTGACCGGCCTGGCCCCGGCTGTCCATCAGCAGGTGCGCGTACCCGGCCACCGGCCAGGTCAGCCGCTCGTGCGGCAGGCTCCGGCCGCGCCCGTAGCCGACGTACTCGACGACCGCCGGCAGCGGCGTGTCCACCCCGGCCGGGCGGGTGTACCAGGCCCGGACCGGGTCGCCGCCGAAACCGGCGAAGGTGACGTCCCAGGTGTCGACCAGGCGCAGGCCGGTCGGCTCCGGGCAGACGTCGACGAGGACCGGCCGGTCGGCGGCCTCGGTCAGGGTGGTCCGCCAGAACTCGTCGAAGTCGGCCGGCTCGGCGACGGCGGGCGCGTACCGCTGGAGCTGGTCGAGGGGCAGGTCGAAGGGCATGGGTCCTCGCAGGGTGGCCGGACCCGGGCTCCCGCGCCGGGCCACGGTCGCGCCGGGCCGGCGTCGCCGGGTCAGGGGTGGTCGGGTGGGGGTGCGGTGCTCTCCCGGACGATCAGCTCGGTGACCAGGTCGATCCGGCTCGTCGACAGCTCGACCCCCCGGGCCAGGTCGAGCAGCATGTGGGTGGCGGTGCCGGCCATGTCCCGCAGCGGCTGGTTGATGGTGGTCAGGGCGGGACCGATCCAGGCGGCGAACGGCAGGTTGTCGTACCCGATCACGGAGAGGTCCTCGGGCACCCGCAGGCCGAGCTGCCGGGCGGCCCGGAGCACCCCCATGGCCTGCATGTCCGACCCGGCGAAGATCGCGGTGGGGCGGTCGGCGCGGGTGAGCAGCTCCATCCCGTGCCGGTAGCCGGCGTCGACGTAGAAGCTGCCGTACCGGACCAGGGTGGGGTCGACGGTGAGCCCGGCCTCGTCGTGGGCGAACTGGAAGCCGGCGGCCCGCGCCCGGCTGCACAGCACGTCCTGCGGGCCGGAGATGATCGCGACCCGTCGGTGCCCCAGCTCCAGCAGGTGGCGGGTGGCGAGCAGGCCGCCGTTCCAGTTGTTGGAGCCGACGGTGGGCACCGAGGCGGAGGTGGCGCTGTCGGTGTCGACGACGACGAACGGGATGAGCTGGCGTTGCAGTTGCTGCTGCTGCGGCTCGGTCAGGTGGCAGAGCACGAAGAGCACGCCGAGCGGGCGGCGGGCGAGCACCGCGTCGAGCCACTGCGCGGAGGGGCTGTGCGCGCCGCCGAGCTGGGAGACGGCCACGCCCACCCCGGCCGCCGAGGTCACCGCCTCCACGCCCCGCATGATCTCCATGGCCCACTCGGAGTCGAACTCGTGGAAGACCAGGTCGAGCTGGCCGGTGCTGGTGGACTGCCGTTTGGTGCGGCGACGGTACCGGTTGCGCTCCAGGCTCTCCTCGACCCGGGCCCGGGTCTCGGGGGCGACGTCCGAGCGCCCGTTGAGGACCTTCGACACCGTCGCCACGGAGACCCCGACCTCGTCGGCGATGGTGGCGATGGTGGCAGAGGCAGGTGCGGCCGGCGGTCGGGACTCTGTCATCGAAGCCTCATAGAACGCATCCGAAACTTTCGAGGCACCCTAGCACGTTCGGCCCATCGATCGTGCCCGGTGAATGCGGGAATCCGCCGATCACCCGCGCGATGGGGACCGAGCGTCGCGGAGTGGACGATGTCGACGGTCAATTTGAGACCCTTGACACATTCTGACGCGCCGCTTAAGTTGCCGAACCAGGTAACGCGGTTATTGCCGAAACTTTCGAGGCCGTCGCTGTCGTCGTTCGCCCTGACCACGGGGCGCGGGCGGGGTCGAAGCTAAGGGGAACGGATGAGAAGTCAGGTGCCCGTCGACCACGGTCCGGCGCCCCGGGACGCCGCCGCCTGGCGTGATCCGCAGCGGTCGCCGACCGAACGGGCCGAGGCGCTCATCCCGCTGATGACGCTGGAGGAGAAGGTCGCCCAACTCGTCGGGGTCTGGGTCGGCGCGGACGCCTCCGGCGAGGGGGTCGCCCCGCACCAGTCCGACATGATGGGCGACGCCCCGCCGTGGCCCGACCTCATCCGGTACGGGCTGGGCCAGCTCACCCGCCCGTTCGGCACCGCGCCGGTGGACCCGGTCCAGGGTGCCCGCTCGCTGGCCGCCTCCCAGGCGCAGATCGTCGCCACCAGCCGCTTCGGCATCCCCGCCCAGGTGCACGAGGAGTGCCTGACCGGCTTCGCCGCCTGGCGGGCCACTGTCTACCCGGCCCCGCTGGGCTGGGGTGCCGCCTTCGACCCCGACCTGGTCGAGGAGATGGCCGGGCGGATCGGCCGGTCGATGCGGGCCGCCGGGGTGCACCAGGGGCTGGCCCCGGTCCTCGACGTCACCCGGGACTACCGGTGGGGCCGGACCGAGGAGACCATCGGGGAGGACCCGTACCTGGTCGGGACGGTCGGCGCGGCGTACGTGCGGGGGCTGGAACGGGCCGGCATCGTGGCCACGCTCAAGCACTTCGCCGGGTACTCCGCCTCCCGGGGCGGGCGCAACCTGGCCCCGGTGTCGATGGGCCGCCGGGAACTGGCCGACGCCATCCTGCCGCCGTTCGAGATGGCGCTGCGGCTGGGCGGGGCCCGCTCGGTGATGAACTCGTACGCCGAGATCGACGGCCTCCCGGCCGCCGCCGACGAGGACCTGCTGACCGGGCTGCTGCGCGACGAGTGGGGGTTCACCGGCACCGTCGTCGCCGACTACTTCTCGGTGCGCTTCCTTGAGACCCTGCACAAGCTGGCCGACGGGTCGGCCGACGCCGCCCGGCTCGCCCTGCGCGCCGGCATCGACGTGGAACTGCCCACCGTGGACGCCTTCGGCCCCGACCTGGTCGCGGCGGTGCGGGCGGGCGAGGTCGACGAGGCGCTGGTCGACCGGGCGCTGCGCCGGGTGCTGACCCAGAAGGCCGAGTTGGGCCTGCTCGACGGGGACTGGCGGGAACTCCCCGACGACGTCGAGGACCTGCGCCTCGACGACGAGACCAGCCGGGAGGTCGCGCTGCGGCTGGCCCGGGAGTCGGTCGTGCTGCTGCGCAACGACGGGGTGCTGCCGCTCGCCCCGCAGCGGCGGGTCGCGCTGGTGGGCCCGGTCGCGGACGACCCGATGGCCTTCCTCGGCTGCTACTCGTTCGCCAACCACGTCGGGGAGCATCCCGAGCACGGGCTCGGCCTGGACCTGCCCTCGCTGCGCGACGAACTCGCCCGGCTCGTCCCCGGGCTGGTCCACGAACGGGGCTGCGCCATCACCGGCGACGACACCACCGGCTTCGCGGCGGCGGTCGCCGCGGCCGGCGAGGCCGACGTCTGCGTGCTCGCCGTCGGGGACCGGGCCGGCATGTTCGGCCGGGGTACCTCCGGCGAGGGCTGTGACGCCGCCGACCTGCGGCTGCCCGGCGTGCAGGCGGACCTGGTCCGGGCCGTGCTGGAGACCGGTACGCCGGTGGTGCTGGTGCTGCTGGCCGGCCGGCCGTACGCGCTCGGCCCGGAGTTCGCCGGGGCCGCCGCCGTCGTGCAGGCGTTCTTCCTCGGGCAGCGGGGCGGCCGGGCCTTGGCCGAGGTGCTCACCGGCGCGGTGAACCCGTCCGGCCGGCTGCCGGTGAGCGTGCCCCGGGACGCGGGCGGGCTGCCCGCCACCTACCTGTCGCCGCCGCTGGGTCGCCGCTCCGCGGTCTCCTCGGTGGACCCGACCCCGGCGTACCCGTTCGGGCACGGGCTGAGCTACACCACCTTCGACTGGTCCGACGCGACGGTGCTCGACCCGGCGGGGGCGCCGGTGTCCGGTGCCGGGCCGGTGGCCTGGCCGGTCGACGGGGAGACCACGGTCCGGATCACCGTGCGCAACACCGGCTCCCGGGCCGGCACGGAGATCGTCCAGTTGTACCTGCACGACCCGGTCGCGCAGACCACCAGGCCGGTGGTCCGGCTGGTCGGGTACGCCCGGGTCGCGCTGGAGGCCGGGGCGGCGGCGACCGTGACGTTCGGGGTCTGCGCCGACGTGGCGTCGTTCACCGGGCTGCGGGGCCGGCGGGTCGTCGAGCCCGGCGCGGTCGAACTGCGGTTCGGCCGGTCCAGCGGGGACGTGGTGGCCGGTCTGCCGCTGCGGCTGACCGGTGCCGAACGCGAGGTCGGCCACCAGCGGGAACTGCTCACCAGCGTGCGGGTCGAGCCCGCTGTGGCGCTCGCGCAGCCCCGGTAGGAGGGGCGAGGATGACCTCCGAGACGCTCCGGCCGCCGGAGACCGGCGAGCCCGCGCCGGTCGCCCCCGCCCGCCGGGTACGGCCCCGGCGTCGGAGCTGGCGGCAGGCGGTGCGCCGGGACTGGCAGCTCTACTCGCTGGCCGTCCTGCCGCTGCTGTTCTTCCTGGTCTTCCGGTACCTGCCGATGCTCGGGAACGTGATCGCGTTCCGCCGGTTCCAGCCGGGCGGCAGCATCTTCGGCGAGTACTGGGTGGGCCTGCGGTACTTCCGGATGTTCTTCGCCGACCCGACGTTCTGGCAGGTGTTCACCAACACCCTGGTCCTGGGGGCGTTGACCCTGCTGTTCTGCTTCCCGTTGCCGATCGTGCTGGCGCTGCTGCTCAACGAGGTCCGGACCCGCAAGCTCAAGCGGTTCGTCCAGTCGGTGTCGTACCTGCCGCACTTCCTGTCGATCGTGATCGTGGCGGCGATGGTGATGCAACTGCTCGCCATGGACGGCGCGGTGAACCAGCTCGTCCGGGCCACCGGCGGCGACGGGGTGCCCTTCCTGCAACGGGCGGAGTGGTTCCGGACGATCTACGTCTCCTCGGAGGTCTGGCAGACCGTCGGCTGGGGCACGATCCTCTACCTCGCCGCCCTCACCACCATCGACGGCAACCTGTACGAGGCGGCCCGGATCGACGGGGCGAGCCGGTGGCGGCAGACCTGGCACGTCACCCTGCCCGGGATCCGGCCGACCATGGTGACGCTGCTGATCCTCAACATCGGCACCTTCATGGCGGTCGGCTTCGAGAAGATCCTGCTGCTGTACAACCCGTTGACCTACCCGACGGCGGACGTGATCTCGACGTACCTGTTCCGGATGGGCTTCGAGTCCAGCAACTTCAGCTACGCCGCCGCGATCGGCCTCTTCGAGGCGGTGATCGGGCTGGTCCTGGTGTTGACGGCGAACCTGATCTCCCGGCGCACGGTGGGGACGAGCCTGTGGTGACCCTCGGCACGAAGCGGGCCGCCCGCCGCCCGCGCGGCCCCCGGGACACCCGGGGCTACCGGGTCTTCCAGGTGGTCAACGGCATCATCCTGACCGCCGTGGTGATCGTGACGCTGTACCCGTTCGTGAACATCGTGGCCCGGTCGCTCAGCGACGAGGCGAACATCATCGCCGGGAAGGTGAACCTGCTCCCGCAGGGGTTCAACCTGACCGCGTACAAGCTGGTCACCTCCGACCCGATGTTCTGGACGAACTACCGCAACACCGTCGTGTACACCGTGGTCGCCACCGCCATCTCGATCGTGTTGACCACCTGCTACGCGTACGTGCTGTCGAAGCCGCAGCTCAAGGGGCGCGGGGCGCTGGTCGGCATCGCGGTGTTCACCATGTTCTTCTCCGGTGGGCTGATCCCCAACTACGTGCTGATCACCAGCCTGGGCATGAAGAACAGCATCTGGGCCGTGGTGATCCCGAACGCGATCAACGTGTTCAACCTGCTGGTGATGAAGGCGTTCTTCGAGAGCCTGCCGACCGAGCTGGAGGAGGCCGCGGCGGTCGACGGGCTGAACACGTACGGCATCCTGCTGCGGATCGTGCTGCCGCTGTCCAAGGCGATCATCGCCACGATGGTGCTTTTTTACGCGGTCTCCTTCTGGAACTCGTGGTTCACCGCGTTCCTCTACCTGGACCGGCAGGAGTTGTTCCCGGTCACCGTCTACCTGCGCAACCTCATCGCCGGGGCGACCGGCGCCCAGTCGGCCGGCGGGGTCGCCGACGCCGACGCGGTCCAGGCCGCGGCGACCCTCCAGGCGGTGACCATCGTCCTGACCACCCTGCCCATCCTGACGGTCTACCCCTTCATCCAGCGCTACTTCGTCTCCGGCGTGATGCTCGGCGCGGTCAAGGGCTGACCCGGGCCGGCCGGCTCGCACCGTCCACCCCACCACCACCGATACCGAAGGGACCAGCCATGCTTCACCGATCATGGCGCCGGGTGGCGTTGGCCACCGCCGGTCTGCTCGCGTTCAGCCTCGTCGGCTGCTCCGAGGAGCCGGCCGAGTCGACGGACCTCACCGAGAACCGGGCCGGCGCGATGGCCGAGTACGGCGTCGGCGACCAGTTCACCGCCACCGAGCCGCTGTCCTTCTCCGTGCTCTACAACAACCACCCGAACTACCCGTTGAAGAACGACTGGCTGTTCTGGTCGGAGCTGACCAAGCGGACCAACGTGACGCTGGAGCCGGTCGCCGTGCCGCTGAGCGACTACGAGCAGAAGCGCAGCCTGCTCATCGGTGCCGGGGACGCCCCGCTGATCATCCCGAAGACGTACCACCCGGCCGAGAACGCGTTCGTCTCCTCCGGCGCGGTCCTGCCGGTGAGCGACTACCTCGACCTGATGCCGAACCTCAAGGACAAGATCGAGAAGTGGCAGTTCCATCCGGAGCTGGACTCGCTGCGGCAGTCCGACGGCAAGTTCTACCTGCTGCCGGGGATGGAGGAGAAGCCCACCCAGGACTACTCGCTGGTGATGCGCACGGACATCCTCGACGAGCTGGGCCTGGCCGTCCCGAAGACCTGGGACGAGGTGTACGCCGCGCTCAAGGCGATGAAGGCGAAGTACCCGGACACGTACCCGTTCTCCGACCGGTGGGGCAAGCCCACCCCGGGCGGGGCCCTGCTCAACTTCCTCGGCGCGTCCTTCGGCACCAACGCCGGCTGGAACTACCAGCACACCACCTGGGTACCGGCGGAGAAGAAGTTCGTCTACACCGGGGCCAGTGAGCAGTACCGGCAGATGCTGGCGTACCTGAACAAGCTGGTCGCCGAGGGGCTGATGGACCCGGAGAGCTTCACCCAGGCCGACGACGCCGCCCGGCAGAAGCTCGCCAACGGCAAGTCCTTCGTGATCAGCGGCAACGCGCAGACCCTGGTCAACGAGTACCGGCCGGACCTGGCGCGGACCAACCCGGCGGCCAAGCTCGTCAAGATCCCGCTGCCGGTCGGCCCGGCCGGTGAGATCAACCCGGCCGCCCGGACGGGCAGCGGCGGCATCATGATCTCCACGAAGGCCCGGGAGAGCAAGAACTTCGTGGCGATGATGCAGTTCATCGACTGGCTCTGGTACTCCGACGCGGGCCAGGAGTTCAGCAGGTGGGGCGTCGAGGGGACCACCTTCACCAAGGATGGCTCCGGCAAGCGCGGCCTCACCGGTGACGTCGACGTCGTCGGCCTCAACCCCAAGGGCAGCAAGCACCTGCAGAAGGACTTCGGCTTCTACAACGGGGTCTTCGCCTACGGCGGCAACCTGGAACTGGTGCAGTCGTTCTTCTCCCCGGAGGAGCTGGAGTTCCAGCAGGTGATGAACGCCCGGACCCCGGTCCAGGTGCCGCCGCCGTACCCGCTGACCGACGAGGAGCGCGAGCAGGTCGCGCTCTGGGAGACCCCGCTGAAGGACCACGTCACCCAGAACACCCTGAAGTTCGTCCTCGGCCAGCGCCCGCTGACCGAGTGGGACGCCTACGTCACCGAGCTGAAGAGCAAGAACCTGGACGCCTACATGCAGCTCGTCGACAAGGCCCACGACCGCTTCCAGAAGGAGAACGGCTAGCCCGGCGGTCCGGCCGGGCCCCGACGGTGGCCCGGCCGGACCCGCCTTCACCCGTTCCCGTTCCCGCCTCCGCCCGTCCCCGCCCCGCGCACGACCAGAGGACCAGCCATGCGGATCACCGTTCCCGACCAGCCCACGGGCCGGCTGACCGACGCCTGGCGTGCCTGCGTGGGCACCGGCCGCTTCGAGTTGGCCCTGCGCCGGGACTACCAGGACTCGCTGGCCCTGGTGCAGCGGGACATCGGCTTCCGGCACATCCGGGGGCACGGCCTGTTCAGCGACGGCGTCGGCGTGCACCGCCCGTACGAGTACGCGGGCGAGCGCCGGGTGCACCACAGCTTCACCTACGTCGACCAGGTCGTCGACGCCTATCTGGAGCTGGGCGTCCGGCCCTTCGTGGAGCTGGGGTTCATGCCCTCCGGGCTGGCCTCCGGCGAGCAGACCGTCTTCTGGTGGCGGGGCAACATCAGCCCGCCCCGCTCCCACACCGAGTGGGCCGACCTGGTCCGGGCCACGGTCTCCCACCTGGTGGACCGGTACGGCCTCGACGAGGTGCGCGGGTGGCCGATCGAGGTGTGGAACGAACCCAACCTGGACATCTTCTGGCCCGGCGCCGACCAGGACGCCTACCACCGGCTGTACGAGGTCTCCGCGCACGCCGTCAAGGAGGTCGACGCCGGGCTCCAGGTCGGCGGGCCGGCGATCTCGCCCGGGTCGGACGAGTGGCTGGTGCCGTTCGCCGAGTTCGTCACCGACCGGAACGTGCCGGTGGACTTCGTCAGCCGGCACGCGTACACCTCCGGGCCGGCGGAGCACGTGCCGTTCGGCACCTACCAGACGCTCGCCCCGGCGACGGAGCTGCTGGCCCAGTTCGCCGCCCCCCGCAGGCACCTGGCCGGTACCGCGCTGGCCGACCTGCCGGTGCACATCACCGAGTTCAACTCGTCGTACCGGCCGGACAACCCGATCCACGACACCGCGTTCCACGCCGCGTACCTCGCGCCCGTGCTGGCCGGCGGCGGGGACCTGGTGGACTCCTTCTCGTACTGGACGTTCAGTGACATGTTCGAGGAGGTGGGCATCCCCACCGCGCTCTTCCACGGCGGGTTCGGCCTGCTCACCCACCGTCAGCTCAGGAAACCCACCTACCACCTGTACGCCTTCATGGCCCGGCTCGGCGACGAGGTGCTGGCCCGGGGCGCGGACCACCTGGTCACCCGGCACCCGGACGGCCGGGTGGCGGTGTTGGCCTGGGCCCCGGTCGACGTCACCGGCCACGAGCCGGTGCCCGACCGGCACCCCGTGTCGCTCTCGGTGCCGCTCGGCCCGGCGGGTACCAGCCCGGCCGGCACCAGCCCGGCCGGCACCGGGTCGGCGTTCCTGCTGCGGCGGTCGGTCAGCGAGGAGGCGGGCAACGTCCTCGCGGCCTGGCGGGAGCTGGGCCGTCCGCGTTCGCCCCGGCCCGGCCAGCTCGACGCGCTGCGGGAGGCCGCCGAGCCGGCCCGGAGCCACCGGGCGCTGCCGGTGCGGGCCGGTCGGGTGGACCTCGACCTCACCCTGGCCCGGCACGAGGTGACCCTGGTCGAGTTGACCCCGGTGGTGGACGAGACCCCGCCGTGGTGCGACGACGCCCGCCTGCTCGGCGGGGCCGACCGGCGGGAGCGGCCGTGACCGCGCAGACCTGGCGGCAGTTCGGGGACGGCCCGCTGTCCCGGGGGGCCGCGCACGTGTACACCCTGCTGGTGGTGGGGGTGCTGCTGGTCGCCACCACCCTGCCCGGCCTGGTGCCGCTGGTCCTGCTCGGCTCCGACGTCAGCAACCTGCCGCTGGTGGCGGCCTGCCTGCTCCCGGTCGGCCCGGCGGTCTCCGCCGCCCTGTACGCGCTGCGTCACCAGCGTCCCGACCTGACCGACCTGCGCCCGGCCGCGCTGTTCCTGCGCGGGTACCGGGCCAACCTGGGCGGGACGCTGCGGATCTGGGTGCCGCTGCTGGCCTGGCTGACCGTCGTCGCGGTGAACCTCGCCAACCTCGCCGCCGCCGCCGTCCCCGTCTGGTGGGGGGCGCTGCTGGTGCTGGTCGGGGTGGGGGTGACCCTGGTCGGGGCGAACGCGCTGGTGGTCACCGCGCTGTTCACCTTCCGCACCCGTGACGTGCTGCGGCTGGCCCTCTACTTCCTGGTCCGTACGCCGAGCGTCACCGTCGGCACCGGGCTGCTGCTGGCGGCGGCGGTCGCCGTCACGGTGCTCTTCTCCGAGGCGGTGCTCGCCCTCGTCGGCGTCCTGTTCGTCCTGTCCCTGCTGCGGATCGGCGATCCAATGATCACCATCGTGGAG
Organism: Micromonospora fluostatini; assembly: GCF_050410825.1. Classification (NCBI taxonomy): domain Bacteria; kingdom Bacillati; phylum Actinomycetota; class Actinomycetes; order Micromonosporales; family Micromonosporaceae; genus Micromonospora; species Micromonospora fluostatini. The sequence continues at coordinate 5,165,560 of NZ_CP191251.1, read as the reverse complement.
AAGGAGTTCACGGCATGAGCCTCCCGGTCACCCGGAAGGTGCCCTTCGGCGGGGACTACAACCCCGAGCAGTGGCCCGAGGACGTGTGGAAGCAGGACTACCGGCTCTTCGACGCCGCCCGGATCGACACCGTCACCCTCGGCGTCTTCACCTGGGCGCTCACCCAGCCCGCCGAGGACATCTACGACTTCGGCCTGCTGGACCGGATCGTCGAGCGGGCCACCGCCGAGGGACGCGGCATCTGCCTGGCCACCGGCACCGGCGCGCACCCGGCGTGGCTGGCGACGGCGTACCCGCAGGTGTGCCGGGTCGACTTCGAGGGCCGGCGGCACCGCTTCGGGCAGCGGCACAACTCCTGCCCCAGCTCCCCGGTGTTCCGGCGGCTCTCCGCCGAACTGGCCCGTCGGGTGGCCCGCCGGTACGCCGGCAACCCGGCGGTCGTCGCCTGGCACGTCGGCAACGAGTACGGCGGGGCCTGCTACTGCGAGCTGTGCGCGGCCGGCTTCCGGGACTGGCTGCGGGCACGCTACGGCAGCCTGGGCGAGCTGAACGCCGCCTGGTACACCACCTTCTGGTCGCACACCTTCACCGACTGGGCGCAGATCGAGCCGCCGTCCGCGCTGACCGAGCACTGGCGCGGCCCCGACCACACCGCCTTCCAGGGCATCACCCTGGACTACCTGCGGTTCATGTCGGACGCGATGCTGGCCAACTTCCGCGACGAGAAGGCGGCCATCCGCGAGTCCAGCCCGGACGTGCCGGTCACCACCAACTTCATGGGCATGTACCGGCCGATCGACTACCACCGCTGGGCGGCCCACCTGGACTTCGCCTCCTGGGACAACTACCCGCCCGACGACGAGTCGGCGGCCCGGATGGCGCTCACCCACGACCTGATGCGCGGGCTCAAGGACGGCCAGCCGTTCTGGCTGATGGAGCAGACCCCCAGCGTCACCGCCTGCCGGGACGTCAACCCGCTCAAGCGGCCCGGCCTGATGCGACTGTGGAGCTGGCAGGCGGTGGCGCACGGCGCGGACGCGGTGCTCTTCTTTCAGATGCGCGCCGGTCGGGGCGCCAGCGAGAAGTACCACGGCGCGGTGATCGGGCACGCCGGCCGTGCCGACACCCGGGTCTTCCGCGAGGTCGCCGAGCTGGGCGCGGAGCTGGACCGGCTGGGCGGGGCCTCGCTGGGCGCGCGGACCCCGGCCCGGGTGGCGCTGCTGTTCGACTGGGACTCCTGGTGGGCGCTGGAGATCTCCGACGGCCCGTCCCGGCTGGTCCGGTACCAGCAGGTGGTGCTGGCGTACCACCGGGCGCTCTGGGACGCCGGGGTGGACCTGGACGTGGTCGCGGTGAGCGCCGACCTGTCCCGGTACGACGTGGTGCTCGCCCCGGTGCTGCACCTGCTCAAGGGGGACGTGGTCGCGCGGCTGGAGGCGGTGGCCGCCCGGGGCGGCTCGGTGCTGACCACGTACCTGTCGGGGCGGGTGGACGAGCAGGACAACGCCTTCCTGATGGACGTCCCCGGTCCGCTCGGCCCGCTGACCGGGGTCCGGGTCGACGAGTGGGACGCCCGGGGCCCGGAGGTGGTCAACCCGGTCCGTCTCGGCACCGGCGACGACGCCGTGGAGGTCGAGTCGCGGCTGCTCTTCGAGCTGGTCGTCCCCGAGGGGGCGGAGGTGGTCGGGACGTACCTGGCCGACTTCTACGCCGGCACCCCGGCGGTGACCCGCAACGCCTTCGGCGACGGGGACGGCTGGTACGTCGCCGCCGGGCTGGACCAGACCGGGATCTCCTGGGTGGTCCGGCAGGTGCTGGCCCGGCACGACCTGCTCGGCCCGTACCCGGACGTCGCGGACCTGGAGTCGGCGGTGCGGGTCGCCCCGGACGGCACCCGGCTGCTCTTCCTGCTCAACCACCGGGCCGAACCGGTCGAGGTGACCGCCGTCAGCGGTGGCGTGGACCTGCTCACCGGGGACCGGGTGACCGCCGGGGCGGCGCTGCGGCTGCCGGAGCGGGGCGTCGTGGTGCTGCGGGAGGAGCGGTGAGCGCCCCCATGGCGGGCTCCCCCGGGGAGCCGGCGACCGTCACCGGCCACCCGCACCGGTTCGGGGAGCCGAGTGTGCACCCGGCCTGGCTGCCCTCGGAGGCGTTCCGGGCGCTCGGCTCCCGCCGGGTCCTGGTGCACGGCGACGGCCCGCTGGTCGACACCGTCGAGACCGAGGTCACCTGGGCCTGCTCCCGGTTCGGCGGGCAGGCGCTCGTCGCCCCGTACCGGGACGAACCGGTCGACCTGGTCCTCGCGCTGCGCTGGGCCGGGCCGCTGCCCGCCCCGGCGACGCGGGCGCTGGCACCGCTGAACGAGACCGGCGGCGGGCTCGGCGACGAGGGTTTCCTGCTCACCCGGGTCGGCGACACGACGGTGCTGCTGGCCGGAGGTCCGGCCGGGCTGCTGTACGGGCTGTACCACGTGGTCCGGCTCGGCGAGGCCGCCTTCGACCCGGGGCTGGTGACCCGGCGGCACCGGCCCGCGCTGCGCCGCCGGATGCTCGACCACTGGGACAACGTGGCCGTGCACCCGGTGATGGGCCAGGTCGAACGGGGGTACGCGGGCGGCTCGATCTTCTGGCGTAACGGCGGCCCGCGCCGCGACCTGGCCCGGGTCCGGGCGTACGGGCGGCTGCTGGCGGCCTGCGGGATCAACGCCGTCTCGGTGAACAACGTGAACGTCGGCGCCACCGAGGCGCGGCTGCTCACCGAGCGGCTCGGCGACGTGGCCGAGATCGCCGACGCGCTGCGCCCGTTCGGCGTGCGGGTGCACCTGTCGGTCACCTTCGCCGCCCCGGTGGTCCTCGGCGGCCTGCCCACCGCCGACCCGCTCGACGAGAAGGTGCGCTCCTGGTGGGCCACCACCACCCGGCAGGTCTACGAGCGCATCCCCGACTTCGGCGGGTACGTGGTGAAGGCCGACTCGGAGGGGCAGCCCGGCCCCTTCACGTACGGCCGCAGCCACGCCGACGGGGCGAACCTGCTCGCCGAGGCGCTGGCCCCGCTCGGTGGGGTGGTCCACTGGCGGGCGTTCGTCTACAACCACCGCCAGGACTGGCGGGACCGGCGCACCGACCGGGCACGGGCCGCGTACGACCACTTCGCCCCGCTGGACGGCGAGTTCCGCACCAACGTGATCCTCCAGGTGAAGTACGGCCCGATCGACTTCCAGACCCGTGAGCCGGTCTCCCCGGTGATCGCCGCGATGCCGGCCACCCGGCTGGCCGTCGAGATGCAGGTGACCCAGGAGTACACCGGCCAGCAGCGGCACGTCTGCTACCTCGGCCCGTTGTGGCGCGAGATCCTGGGCTTCCGGCCGTGGGGCGAGGACGGGCGGACCGTCGCCGCGGTGGTCGCCGGTGAGCCGGCGAAGGGCCCGACCCGGACCCGGTCCGGCCCCGGTGGCGGCCTGGTCGCGGTCGCCAACGTGGGCGACGACCCGTACTGGTGCGGGCACCCCCTCGCGCAGGCCAACCTGTACGCCTTCGGCCGCCTCGCCTGGGATCCCGAGCTGGATCCGGCGGCCGTCCTGGACGAGTGGATCGACCTGACCTTCCCGCCCACGGCGACGGAGGACCCCGCCCTGGTCCGGGAGACGGTGCACGCGATCATGGACGACTCGTGGCGCACCTACGAGCGGTACACCGCGCCGCTGGGCGTCGGCTTCATGGTCAACCCCGGCAACCACTACGGGCCACAGGTCGACGGGTACGAGTACAGCCAGTGGGGCACGTACCACTTCGCCGACCGGGACGGCGTCGGCGTGGACCGGACCCGGGCCACCGGCACCGGCTACACCGACCAGTACCCGCCGCCGTGGCGGGACGTGTACGAGTCACCCGAGACGTGCCCCGACGAGCTGCTGCTCTTCTTCCACCACGTGCCGTACGACCACGTGCTGCACAGTGGCAGCACCGTCATCCAGCACATCTACGACACCCACTTCGCCGGGGTCGAGCAGGTCGAGGCGATGTTCCGGCGCTGGCAACTGCTCGCCGGGGTGATCGATCCCGCCCTGCACGAGCGGGTCACCGACCGCCTCGACGAACAGGTGCTGAGCGCACGCGAGTGGCGCGACCACATCAACACGTACTTCTTCCGCAAGTCCGGCGTGCCGGACGCGAAGGGACGGCGAATCCACTGACTCACCCGGTCGGTCCTCGCGGGCTGGACGTGGCACACCAGATCGGCGAAGACGTCAGGAGTGACGAGCCCGGGCGCGGATAAGTGCCCTCCGGAGCGGACGCCCACCCGGCACCACTCGGCAGTAGGGCCCTTTCGAACTGCCCGCACCGACGGGGCAACCACCTCACCGCGTCCGGCCAGGTCACCCTGCGGTCCCTGCCCTCGCCGGCGAGCAGCGCGGCGCCGGTGAAGTCACCCGGGCCGGGCAGCCCGCGCGGGTTGCCGTGCGCCGAGCCGGTTCGGGCAGCCTGGTGGAACCGCGTCGGTTGGTGGCCGGCTGGTCCAAGAGGCGGGGCAGCTCGAAAGGAGGCCGGGGCACCAACCCGAGGAAGCCCGAGGCGTCACCCGTCGAGCCCGGGTCGCGTACCTGCCGGGCGGGGATTCTGGTGGCGTGTGGTTGTCGTCTGTGGCCCTCAGGGCAGGGGGTGGGCCTTGACGGTGGAGAGGAAGGTCTGCCAGGCGGGAACGCCGAAGGTGAGCACCGGGCCGGACGGGTCCTTCGAGTCCCGGACCCCGACGACGCCGGGCAGGTTGTCGGCGACCTCGACGCAGTTGCCTTCGGCGCTGCGGCTGCTCTTGCACCACTTTGCGCGGGTCAGGTCAGTCATCGTAGCTCTCCTTGATCATAATGCCGATCAGGTCTTCCGAGGCGCGCTCGTCCAACGCACGGTCCCAGAGCAGTTGCCAGGCTTCGCGGTACTTGGCGATTTCCTCCGGACGGTCGAGGTAGAGGCTGCCGGTCAGCGACTCGCAGTAGACGGTGCTCGGTTCGGCGGGTCGGGTGCCGGCCGCCGGAAAGTCCAGCAGCGCGAACGCCCCGGCGACCGACACCAGATGCGGTGTGGCGGAAAGTGGCATCACCCGGAGCCGCACATGAGGAGCCTGGGTGGCATTCACCAGGTAGGCGAGTTGGTGCCGCCATGCCTCGATGTCGGCGAGGGGGCGACGGACGACGGTCTCGTCGATGATGGCCTCGAACAGCGGGGCAACGGGAGTGCGGCGGGTCAGCAGCTTCTGGCGTTCCAGTCGCAGGGCGACCTTGCGGGCCACCTCCTGCGGAGTGCGACCCGGCCGGGTGGTGAACAGTGCCTCCATGTACTCCGGCGTCTGTAGCAGACCCGGCACCAGCATCGGCTCGTACTGGCGGATGTGGTGGGCGGCGGCTTCCATGCCGACGTACAGCTCGAACCAGCTCGGGATGACCTCGCCGTACGCGTGCCACCAGCCCTTGCTCTTGGTCTCGCGGGCGAGCGCGACCAGCACCTCCGTCAGCTCGGCCGAGGTGCCGTAGTGCTGGCACATCAGGGTGACGTCGTGGGTGCGCAGGGACACCTGCCCGCCTTCGAGCCGGTACATCTTGGCTCGGGACCACTCCAGCGCCTCGGCGGCGGCTTCCAGGTTGATCCCCGCCTCCTCCCGCGCCTGGCGCAGCAACCGGCCGAGTTGCCGGCGCGGGACGGACGATCCGGTCTCGGGCACGTGCCACCTCGTCTCGGGTCGACGGCCGGGCTGTCTCAACTGGAACACCATGCCCGCTCCTGTGACACATAGTCAATCTCTCATCACAAATTGTAGTTAGAGATGTTGCGGATGGCGCGCTGCCTGCCGGATGGCGCGCTGCCTGCCGGATGGTGACCGTCAGTGACAGAGGTGATCGACGTTTCGGGAGGTTGGAATGAGCCGATGGAAGTGGTTCCAGCGGCAGGAGGAGCCGGTCGACCAGGTGGGCCCGGCCACCAGGTACCCGCTGCGGGACGGGCAGCCGCGTGGCCGGCTGGTGGTGAGAGCGGTCCATCCGGTCGTCCCGAGGTCGAGGGCCCGGCGGGGGACCGACGTCACGGACGGGAGGAACGATGAGCGCTGATCCGGGCTGCGCCCCGTCGCCCGGCGGGGCCGAGCGGGCCCGGGAGGAGCTGTCCGACCTGCCCGTGGTCGAGGTGGACGAGGTGCCGGAGGTGCTGGTGCTCGACGGCGACGACGGGCCGATCGGGTGGGCCGTCGTGCTGCCCGACGGCGACGCCTGGATCATCCGACCCTCATCCCGGGTGCTGACCCACTGCTCGGGTGTCCCGTCGCTGGTCAACTTCTGGGCGGCGGTGCTCGACTGCGAGGTGGGCCGGCCGCACCAAAGACTCCGCCCGCCGACGGCCACCCGCGTCCCTCCGTGACGGGGGTCGCGCCGCAGGGAAGAAGGTGCGGCGTCCGGGCGGGCCGGACCCGCACCATCCCTTTCCAGAGGATGACCAGGCCCGCCGCGACCACTCGACGTCCCCCGTTGTGTCCTTGACGTCGCGCGGTCGGCGCGGCGGTCCGGCGCTGATCACCCTTCTGCAAGGATTGTTGTCGAAGCGGTTCACCAGACGGATCAACGGACCGGTGGATATCCGGTGTCCATCAATGGATGGACACCGGATCCGGCGATGTCTCTTCGGCCGAGGGATCGGTCAGGCGGTGGCGAGGGCACCGTGGAGCCGGCGGGACTCGGTGACCAGCCGGCTCGACCCGCCCCGGGCGGCGACCTCGGCCAGGCCGGGCACCTCGATCCGGACCCCGGTGGTGGTGGCCGTCTCGGCGGCCAGGGTCAGCAGGTCGGGCAGGCCACGGGCGGGCTTCTGGGCGGCCAGCAGCGCCGGCAGCGCGGCGGCGAGCAGCCGCCACACCGTCAGCGGCGCACCGGCGAGCGCGGCGTCGCGCAGCGGCTCCACCGCCCGGGACAGCTTGACCCGGTCCCGGACGACCAGGGTGCCCACCTGCTCGCCGGTGCCGACCGGGTCGAACTGCCCGGCCCCGGCCAGGGCGAGCAGGGCGTCCAGGGTGGCGACCCGGTCGGCGGCGTGCCGGGCCCCGAGACCGTAGGCGACGGCGAGATCGACGGCCACCCCGCCGGTGCCGGTGCTCTCGGCGAGCAGCGGCAGGACGGCGGTGGCGTCGCGCTGGTCCACGTCCGCCCCGGCGGCCACCATCGGCAGGGCGTTGGCGGCCACCACGCCCCGGTGCCCCGGCAGCAGGGACGGCCACAGCTTCTCCCAGCCGGCGTCGTCCATCGAGGACAGGGTCGGGGTCGGGTCGGCGGTGACCAGCCCGTACCGGTCGTCGTACCCGTCGGGCGGGCGCACCTCGACCAGGATCCGTTCCCCCAGTTTCTGGTAGTACTCCCGCAGGTACGCGTGGCGGGACTTTTCCTTGACGGGGGCGGAGGCGGCCCGCATGATCGGCTGTGGCAGCCCGCCGGAGCGCAGCCAGGCGGCGAGCCGGTCACCGGCCGGGGTGCCCAGCGCGGCGGCCTTGTCGGCCACGGCGTCGTCGGGGCCGGTGGGCAGGCGCAGCAGGGCCTGGGTGAGATCCCAGTGCCAGGCCGCCCGGTCGCCCAGCGCGGTCAGCCGCTCCAGCAGGGCGAGCGGGTCGAGCTGCCCGTTGGCCGAGGTGGGGGCGGCGAGCAGGCCACCGTGCCCCGGCTCGTTCAGGTGCATCCCGATCTCGGCGAGGCGGGCCCGCAGCAGCCGGTGGACCGCCGGCACCCGGGGGTCGGTGGCGACCAGTTCCGGGGTCTTCGGGGCCCGGTCGGTGCGGCGGACGGCGGCGAGCAGCGACTCCCACCGGCTGCGCCGCCGGGGCTGCTGGTCCGCGCCGGCGGTCCTGCACACGTCGACCACCACCTCGCAGAGGCAGAGCGGGTCGTAGCTGTGCTCGTTGCCCCAGGACCAGTGCCGCCGCTCGATGACCGGGGTCAGGGCGGCGTGCACCCGGGGCGCGTCGGTCGCGGTGAGGCGGACCAGCCCGTCGAGGACCCGGTCCATCGGCACGCCCTGTGACCGGGTGCCGAGCAGGGCGGCGACCTCCTCGGCCAGCTCGTCCACGTCGGTGATCGGGGCGGGCGCCGGGGCGGCCGGGGCGGGCGCGGGCAGGTCGTCGCCGCGCGGCTCGGCGACCGCCGGGCCGGGGCCGGCCGCCGCCGGGTCGACGCCGTGCCGGGCGGCGAGGGCGCTGGCCCGGTCCCGCAGCTCGACGGCGGGGTGCTCGGTGGCGACCGCGATCACCTCGGCGATCTCGGCGGCCCGCTCCCGGTACGGCTTGCGGGCCAACCGGTCCAGCCAGGTGAGCTGTGCCTTCACCAGGGTCTTGTCGGGGCGGAACAGCACCTCCCGGGAGGCGTCGAGGATCGACTCCAGGGCGAGGTCGGGCAGCTCCCGCAGGGCCTTCTGGGCCATCGTGGCCACCGGGGCCGGGGCGTCGGTGAGCAGGCGCAGGTAGTCGGTGGTGCGGGCGGTGACCTCGGCGGTGGTCGGCTGGAGCTGGTCGAGCAGGATGACGAAGGAACGCAGCGCGGCGGTCTTGTCGCCGCGCAGCAGCCGGCCGAGACAACCGTCGATCAGCATCGCCCGGTCGACGACGCCCTCGGCGGCGAGCGCGGTCAGGGCGTTGAGCAGGCCGTGCCGCTCCCGGTCCTCCCAACTGCGGAGGACGATGTCGAAGCCGAGCTGCGAGCCGAGGCCGTCCACCTCGAACAGCCGGGGGAGCATGACGGGGAGGAAGGGGTCCTCGCGCAGGCGGGCCGCCAGCAGGGGCCGGCGCCGGCGGCCGTCGTGCCGGTCGTCCGGGAACTGGAGGCCGCTGACCCAGAGCTGCACGGACCGGTCGTCGGTCGGGGGCGGTGCGCCCTCGTCGCGCAGCACCGTGGCGACGAACCGCCAGTGCTCGATCCAGCTCGACTGGTTGAACCGGGCGGCCAGCCGGTGGGCCAGGTCGCCCAGCCAGGTGACGCCCCGCTCGGTGGCGGCGGCGCGGACCAGCCCGGCGGCCCGGCTGCCGTCCAGCACGATCGAGCGGCGGGCGAGGATCGTCGCCGCCTGGGCGGCGGTGGGCAGGCAGCCGACCACGAGGACCGCCAGGGCGGTGCCCTTGCCCTGCGACCACCAGGTCGACCGGTTTCGTTCCTTGAACCAGGTGGTCAGCTCGGCGGCGATCTCCCGGCGACGCTCCTCGGGCAGCCCGGCCAGCGCCGGCCCGATCAGGTCGGCGGCGCCGCTGTTCACCAGGTCGAACAGGTCGCTGGTGCCGCCCTGCGCCAGCTCGTACCGGCGGCGGGCCTGGCTCTTGATGATCTCGGCCGGCCGGTCGCGGCTCACACCCGCTCCTCGGTCTGCTCGGTGACCTCGTCGGCGGTCGACTGCCGGGTGAGCAGCATCCGGGTGGCCAGGGCGTGCCGGCACGGCCCCCGCTGCCCCCGGTGCTTGGCCCACCAGGGGCAGGTGCAGGTGAAGCTGTCGTCCGGCAGGTGGCGGACCCGGTACGACTGTTCGCCGCTGCGGACCGTCGCCGCCGCCGGTGGGCCGTCCGCCGCGTCGTCCAGCGTCACCGCCCCCGCGTCGAGCAGGACCCGGGCCCCGACCAGGCGGGGATTGTCCCGCTCGGCGCGGCCCGCGTCGTACGGCATCACCCGGTGGAAGTACGCCGCCTCGGAGACGTCGTACCCGACCCGGCCGGCGGTGCCGAGCTGGGCCAGGGCGCCCCGGACCCGGTCGGCGTCGAGGTTGGCCTCGACGGCGAGCCGGTCCACGTCGACCGTCGGGTCCCAGGAGAGCAGGGCGGAGACCAGGTCGGCGTCGTCGACCACGTCGTCCCCGGCCAGCGAGGTCAGCGCCGCGCCCTCACCGGAGAAGCCCCGGTACGGCTCGGGGGAGAGGGTCAGGGAGAGCCGCAGCGCCCCGGTGTCCAGCTCCCAGGTGCTCGGCACCGGGGCGGAGCCGGCCGCCACGGTCGGACCGTACACCCGCAGGGTCTTCGCGAAGCGCAGCATCGGGCGCAGCGCGACCAGCCGGCTCGCCCCGGCCAGGCAGACCGCCCCGGGGACCGGGCGGGAGGTGAGCCGCAGCGTCCGGCCGGCCGGCACCACCCAGAGCACCGCCCGGTCGTTGCCGGTCGGCAGCCGGCGCAGGAACGCCGCCGCCTCGGTGGCGGGGATCTCGGCTCGGGGCTCGAAGCGGGCGGCCAGCACCTGCACCTCGGCGAAGCCGCGCAGCCAGCGCACCGGCAGCGGGACCTTCTTCTCCACCACGGGGCCGTCCAGCGTGGAGACGGTGAGGTCGTCCGGGCCGACGGACATGTGCAGCGGGTCGAGGCCGCCGACCCGGGCCAGCGCCTCGCGCAGCGGGTTGTTCACGTCGACGTTGGTGGTGCCGTGCTCGACCACGTCACCGTCGAGCCCCTCGGGCAGGGCGTCCATCCGGGCGTACACGCCGCAGCAGCCGGAGAAGGACTCGAACCGCAGCCGGTCGCGGCTGCCGGTGACCACCGGGTCGAGGCTGGCCGGGCTGACCGGCCGGTGGTACCGGGTGCGGGCCACCTCGGCCACGGCCAGCAGGCCGACCGCCGCCGCGTGCGGGGTGGTGAGGAAGCCGTCGAAGAAGCGGGGGTTCGGTGCTGGCCCGCCGCTGGTCTGGAGGGCGAGGCCGTCGCGCGACAGGGCGGAGGACCCCAGATACCGGTACGTCTGAACTGCGCTCACGTCCGGGGACGCTAGAGGACCCCACCGACAGAACCGGCCGCCCGTCACGCCGACCTGGTGAGCCGGTGCGCCAGGGCGGTGTGCCGGCGACCCGCGCCGACGGTCCGGACGGCGGCGGCCAGGGCGCGGCGGGAGCCGACCAGCACGACGAGTTTCTTCGCCCGGGTGACGGCGGTGTAGAGCAGGTTGCGTTGCAGCATCATCCACGCGCTGGTGGTCAGCGGCACCACCACCGCCGGGTACTCCGAGCCCTGCGAGCGGTGGATGGTCACCGCGTACGCGTGGGCCAGTTCGTCCAGCTCGTCGAAGTCGTACTCGATGGTCTCGTCCTCGTCGGTGCGGACGGTGAGGGTCTGCTCCTCGGTGGAGAGCGCGACGACGACGCCGACGGTGCCGTTGAAGACCCCGGCCTGGCCCTTGTCGTAGTTGTTGCGGACCTGGGTGACCTTGTCGCCGACCCGGAACACCCGCCCGCCTAGCCGCCGTTCCGGCTGCCCCTCGCGAGCCGGGGTGAGCCGTTGCTGGAGCAGGGTGTTCAGCGCGCCGGCCCCGGCCGGGCCCCGGTGCATCGGGGCGAGCACCTGCACGTCGCGGCGCGGGTCCAGGCCGAACTTCGCCGGGATGCGGGCGCAGGCCACGTCGACGGTGAGCGCGGCGGTCGCCTCGGTGTCGTCGCAGGCGAAGAGGAAGAAGTCGGCCATTCCGTCGAGCAGCGGCGGGCGGCCGGCGTTGATCCGGTGCGCGTTGGTGACCACTCCCGACTTCGCGGCCTGCCGGAAGACCTGGGTCAGCCGGACCCGGGGGACGACGTCGGCGGCGAGCAGGTCGCGCAGCACCTCCCCGGCGCCGACCGAGGGGAGCTGGTCGACGTCGCCGACCAGCAGCAGGTGTGCGCCCGGCGGTACCGCCTTGACCAGCTTGTTCGCCAGGACCAGGTCGAGCATGCTCGCCTCGTCGACGACGAGCAGGTCCACGTCGAGCGGGTTGTCCCGGTCGTGGGCGGCGTCCCCGCCGGGACGCAGTTGCAGCAGCCGGTGCACGGTGGCGGCCGGGTGCCCGGTCAGCTCGGCGAGGCGTTTCGCGGCCCGGCCGGTCGGCGCGGCCAGGGTCACCTTGGCCTGCTTCGCGGCGGCCAGCTCCACGATGGAGCGGACGGTGAAGCTCTTGCCGCAGCCGGGGCCACCGGTCAGCACGGCGACCTTCGAGGTGAGCGCCAGGCGGACCGCCTGCTCCTGCTCGGGGGCGAGGTCCGCGCCGGTGCGGGCCCGCAGCCAGGCCAGCGCCCGGCCCCAGTCGACGGTGGCGAAGTGCGGCAGCCGGTCGGCACGGTGGTCGAGCAGCCGCCGCAGCGACCCGGACAGGGAGAGTTCGGCGCGGTGGAAGGGGACCAGGTACACCGCGTCGACCGGTCCGCCGTCCGTCCCGGTCCGTCCGCCGACGGCGTCGCCGGGCAGCGTCTCGCGGACCACCCCCTCCTCGGCGGCCAGGGCGTCCAGGCAGGTGGTGACCAGGTCCCCGGGTACGTCCAGGATCTTCACCGCGTCCGCGACGAGCTGCGGTACGGGCAGGTAGCAGTGGCCGTCGTCGGTTGCCTCGGAGAGCGTGTACGCCAGCCCGGCCTTGACCCGTTCCGGGCTGTCGTGCGGGATGCCGACGGCGCGGGCGATGGTGTCGGCGGTCTTGAAGCCGATGCCCCACACGTCGGCGGCCAGCCGGTACGGCTCCTTGGTCACCACGTCGACCGAGGCGTCGCCGTACTGCTTGTAGATCCGGACGGCGAGGGAGGTGGAGACGCCGACGCCCTGGAGGAAGAGCATCACCTCCTTGATCGCCTGCTGCTCCGCCCAGGCGGCGGTGATCTTCGCGGTGCGTTTCGGGCCGAGGCCGGGCACCTCGACCAGGCGGGCCGGTTCCTCCTCGATGATCCGCAGGGTGTCCAGCCCGAAGTGCGCCACGATCCGCTCGGCGAAGACCGGCCCGATCCCCTTCACCAGGCCGGAGCCGAGGTACCGCTGGATGCCCTGGATGGTGGCCGGCAGCACGGTGCTGTACGAGTCCACCTCGAACTGCCGGCCGTAGCGTGGGTGCGACGACCAGCGGCCCCGCAGCCGCAGGCTCTCCCCGGGCTGCGCGCCGAGCAGCGCGCCGACCACGGTCAGCAGGTCGCTGCCGCGCTCGGTGGCGACCCGGGCGACCGTGTAGCCGGTCTCCTCGTTGACGTAGGTCAGCCGTTCCAGCACGGCCTCCAGGACGGCCGGGGCGGGGCTCGCGCTCACCCGCCCCATCCTGCCGTACGCCCGGACCCCCTCCGTTGATCCAGGGGGCGGTCTGGTAGTCCGTTTCCGTGCCGGTTGGGGTACCAGTGCGGCGTGAACTCGGCATCGGTCCAGGGTGACGTTGCATCGTCCGGGGTGGGATCAGCCGGAGTTCGGCTGGCTGCACGAGGATCCCCGCCTGGAGCGCTGAGCATGTACTCGATCTTCGGGTATGACCTATGACCGGCGCGGGGTCGGGTTGTGCGGATATCGGGACTGCTTTGGCCGCCGAAGCCCCGATAACCTCGCCAGCGGGGCGGTCGACGTGTAGGCTGAATCATAAGATGCAATCATGATTCACTGCTGGGGAGTAGATCATGATCAAGGGGAGTACGGGAGAAATCATCGAGCGCGCTCGGGTGGATGCAGGCCTCAGTCAGCGAGCATTGGCGGACAAAACCGGCATTTCCCAGCCGACGTTGTCGCGGATCATCTCCGGTGACCGTGTGGCGAAGATGCCAGAAATCGTGGCGATCGCTTGGGCGACCGGACGCACCGTGGCTCAACTCACCGGAGGGCAGACGGTAGCCGACCGAGTGCAGTGCGCGGCTCGGGCCACCAACGGCTCCGGGATGGATGCGATGCGCCTAGCGCTACTGCACTTCCTCGAACTGGATGATTACCTCGATGAACAGGCTATTCCCGCCACGATCTGATTCAGGTAGAGGACTGTGAGCGCTGAAATCGAGGGATGTGCTGCCGCCCGCTCATTCCGGGAGCAACACCGGCTGGGGGTGCAGCCTCTGGGTGACCTCATCGCAATCATCGAGCAGACCACGGGAGTAGACGTTGCTGTACTCGATGCTGGCCCGGACGAGCATGGCCTGACAATGCGAGATCCCGAACGTGACACCATATTCGTCGGTGTCGCCCGGACTCCCCACCCCATGCGGCAACGCAGTACTCTTGCCCACGAACTCGGTCACATTCACTTTGGGGATTGGGTGAATGCCGACGCGGGTGGCTGGAGTGAACGGTCTCCTGCCGAGGTTCGCGCCGATGCCTTCGCCAGGAATCTTCTCCTACCGTTGGACGGAATGCGGGAATTCCTCACGGGCAGCCCAAAAATGACCGAAGCAACGCTTTCCGCAATTGTTCAGCGCTTCATCGTGTCACCCGCCATGGCAGCCATCGCGCTACACGGGGCCGGATGCATCGATGCTGCGACCAAGGGGGAGTGGATGGCCCTGTCCACCCCCCATCTGGCCGTTCGATTTGGTTGGATTGACCAATACCAAGCCATGCAGTCCGATTCGAACAAACGCAGAGCCCCCCAGAAGTTGCTGGCCCGCGCCACGAAGGGGTACGCGGAGGGAGTCCTGTCAGCCCAAGCCATCGCGTCCCTGCGCGGTACCAGCCTGTATGCCGTGGAAGCGGAGTTGCGGGATGCGGGCGTCACACCGGCGGAGCGCCCTGTCGCTTGGGCCGACCCCGCCGATCTGCCGGACGTGCCGATAGATCTGGCCGCGCTCGACGCAGATCTCGGCGCGCCAGATCCATCTGAGGACCCGACCGGCGGAACGGCACCGTGACAGGTGATCGGCCGATCATCGATGCCGGGCCCAGCCTGAACTTTCTCTCAATTAACAAGGAGCGGCTTCTGATCGGCGTCCTCGGGCCGCTCAGCCTCGATCCACCGATGCGGTTGCCGCTGATGGCCAATTGATCTTTTTGTGATTGGTGATTCGGCAGGGTGTGTGGGAGCCGCCGATTACGTGATCGGCTTGCTCCGGTTGGGTGGTTCGGGGCGGGTAGCGGGGGTTGTGGCCTGTGGTCGGGCCGCCTGGTTCCGGCTGGTGGGTCGTGGTCAGCCGGGTGCCGGCCCGACGGCGGTGTAGAGGTTGTCGAGCGCTGCTTGCCAGGGCCAGTGCTCGGGTAGGTGCACGATGATGGTGCGGGCCCGGTGGGCGAGGCGGGCGGCGACGTTGATGATCCGGGTGCGGATGGTGGCCGGGCGGGCGGTCGCCCAGGCGCCGGCGGCGAGGTGTCCGGCGGCGCGGGTGAGGTTGTGGGCGATGCCGGCGCAGGTCAGCCAGGTGTCGTTCGCGCTGAACCGGCCCGAGGGCAGGTGCGCGAGGGGTCCGGCGATCAGGTCGGCGTTGACCTGCTCGATGATCGCGTGTTGGCGGTGCTGGGCTTCGGCCTGCACGAGCGTGTAGGGGCTGTCGGTGAACACCGCGTGATACCGGTAGGTGGGCAGCAGTTCTTCCTGGCCCGGGGCCTGGGCGGGGTCGTCGCGGCGGACGCGGCGCACGATCAGCCGGGCGGTGATCTGGTGGCGGGTGCCGGCGAACGCGGTGTACTCGGTCTCGGCGATCTGCGCGTCGGAGATCCACCTTCCGGCGTCGTCGTCCCAGACGGCCTGCGGATACTTGATGTCGATCCACTGGGCGTCCGTGATGCTCTCGCAGGCGGTGCGGATCTTCGCGTCGATCCGGGTGGTGAGTGAGAACCGCACCTTGCGGCGGCGGCAGGCGGCGATGACGGTCTTGGCGTAGAACGCCGAGTCGGCGCGCACCACGATCTCCCCCGTTGCGCCGCACGAGCGGGCCGTGGTGATCGCCTCGGCGATCATGCTGGCCGCACCGCGGGCCGAGCCGGCGTTACCGGCGCGCAGTCGGGTGGCGGCGATCACCGGCACCGACAACGGCGTGGACAACGTCGCCACCACAGGGTTGTAGCCGCGCAGCCAGACGTTGTAGCCGCCGACCTTGGCGTGGCCGAACCCGATGCCCTGCTTGCGCTTGCCGAACACCCGCCGCAGCATCGAATCGATGTCCACAAAACACAGCGTGTCGGCGCCGGCCAGCAGTGGTGCCCGCCGAGCCAGGCCGATCAACGTGTCTCGGGCGGCGGCCTGCAACTGCCGCACATGCCCATGGGTGAACGTGCGCAGGAACGAGCCGAGTGTCGAGGGCGCGTACACGCTGGTGAACAGCGACCGCATGCCGCCGTGCCGGGTCACGTCGAGGTCGTCGATGCTGTCCGCACCGGCGAGCATCCCCGCGATGATCGTGGCGACCTTCCCGGCCGGGTTCGCGCCCTTGTCCGTCGGCAGGCTCAACCGGTCGGTGACCGCGTCATGCAGACCGGCCCGCTCGGCCAGCCGCATCACCGGCACCAGCCCGGCACACGACACCAGATTCGGATCATCAAACGTCGCGCGCACCACCGGCGCGTCATGGCGTAATCTCACCTGCGAGGTGCCCTTTCGAGCCGAACGATAGAAGCGTGAGAACTCCTATCCTTCCAGCTCAAGGGGCACCTTCTGTCTACGGGGTCTCGCCAACCCAGCCTTCATCGGTGGATCGAGGCTCAGTGTCCCCGAGACAGTGCAGGGCGAGGTACTTCGTAAGTCCCGAGAGGATTCGCGTTTCGGCCCCGCGGCGACGGTCTGGCGCAAGCTGACACCACGCTGGATCCACATACTCTCCGATGATGAGACGCCTGAGCTGGCCGCAGTCGTTCATAGATCACTCAACAACCCATGCGAGACCGGCTGAGGCACCCCAAGGACCTGGGGGAGATCATGGTGGTGGCGCACGCCGTCGTCGCCGCCGAAGCCGGCGCGACGATGACCGTGCTCATCGACGACGGGTCGGGAGCGCAGATCGCCACCGCCGAGATCCATCGACTGCAACGTCTTCGCACTCAGGGCCGTCCAGTGGGATCGATCAAGCTGGTGAGCACTCTGACAGTCCTGGAACGTGCTGCGGGAACCGAACACATCCCGGATCGATCCGCCATGCGTGACGTCTACCTACGACTTCGTGGCCTCGACGATGGCCTACCACCGATTGAGTCGACGAGTCTCTTGTCCGCCTCTCAGTGGCGATGACCCGGAAACCCCGCTCGGGGTCACCGGCAGAAGCTCGTAGCGCTCCTCCAGCAGGAGACCCCGTGGGCTCAGCGCACCGGGTCCTGGGTGCCCCGGGGCACCGAGGGGCGGCAGCGGCGGACCCGGTCGGCGGCGAGCCGGCCCCCGACCGCCAGCCCGTACCGCTCCACGGCGGTCAGCCCGTACGCCCCGCAGGTGGGGGTGAACCGGCACTGGCAGGGCATGCGCGGGGAGAGCCAGCGGCGGTACCCCCGGATGGCGGCCACCCCGGCCCGGTCCAGGGCGGGGGCGCCGGCCCGGGTGGCGGCGGCGGAGCCGAGCAGCAGCAGGCCGGAGAAGAGGCCGAAGATGTCGCAGCAGGCGCACGAGTCGAAGCAGCCGTCGGGGTTCCTGGACCGCTTCCCCCGCATGCGGTGGAACCGATCCTGATCGCGCCGGTTCTCCCGGGCCCGCTCCCATATTCCACGGAACATGAGCACATGATCAACCATGCCCGCCACCGGTCGCACGGGTGGTGGCGTCGGCCGGGGGTGGACGCCCCCGGCCGGGCCGGGCGGGGCTCAGGCCGGGACGGGCCGGGTGGGCGGCTCAGGCCGGGACGGGGGCGGGGCCGTGGTCGGCCTCGAACCGTTCCCGGGTGAGGAAGGCGAGCTGGGCCCGCTTCTCCGCCAGGTCGATCTCCTCGGCGAAGGTGAAGCCGCTGAGCAGCATGCGGCGCAGGGCCAGCCCGTTGCGGACGTCGGGCTCCACCACCACCCGGGTCAGGGCGGGGTCGCGCAGCAGGAACCGGACCAGGGCCGGGCCCACGGTTCCGGCGAGTCCCCGGGGGACCCCCGGGCCGGGGGAGAGGAGCAGGTGCATGCCGATGTCCCCGGGGCGGACCTCGTACCGCTCCCCGACCGGGTCGGCGGCCGGCTCGTAGCTCTGGAAGATGCCGACGGGCTCGTCGTCCAGGCGGATCAACCAGGCATGGTGGGTGGTGAGGCCGTCCAGGAAGGCGTACACCTCCCGGACCTCCTCGACGGTGTAGGCGCCCATCCCCCAGTAGACGTTGCGGGGCTGGGTGACCCAGCCGTGCAGCAGCTCCGCGTGGGCGGCCGGGTCGACCGGCTCCAGCGTGAGGGTGCCGACGTCGGGGATCTTCTCCAGGTGCATTGACGGACCTCTTCTCGGGATTGTGCGGTGCCCCTCCCCAGGACGGGGCGGTTAGGTTAACCTAACCTAACTACCGGGGACAGTGGAGGCAGGCGTGAAGCGGAACTGGGAAGCCCTCGTGCTCAAGGCGATGGGGGGCCGGGAATTCCGGTTGACCGTGCTCGACTCCGAGCGGGTCAGCGGGAGCCTGCACCGCCTGCTGGTCGACGGGGGTGGCCTGCTCGCCGCCGTCGAGGCGCACCCCACCATGTGGATCCGCCTCTGGTTCGACAACGAGGGCCGCTCCCACCAGCGGGCCTACACCCTGGTCGACCCGGACCCGGCCACCGGCCGGTTCCACCTGGAGTTCGCCCTGCACGAGGGCGTCGCGGCCCGCTGGGCGAGCAGCGCCCGGCCCGGGGACACCATCGAGGCCACCCTCCAGGGCAGCGCCTTCACCCTGCCCGACCCCACCCCCACCCACCTGTACCTGGTCGGGGACTCGGCCAGCCTGCCCGCCGTCAACAGCCTGCTGGACGCCGCCGGGGACCTGCCCGCCACCATCTGGCTGGAGTACGCCGACGACGACGAGAAGGGGCTCCCGCACCGGGCCCGCGCCGGCCAGGAGGTGATCTGGGTACCCCGCCTCGACGAGGGGCGGCACCTGGTGGAGACCGTCCGGGCCGCCCTGACCAGCCCCACCGAGGGGGCTTACCACTGGGTGGCCTGCGAGGCCGGCACCACCCGGGCGCTGGCGAAGCACCTGCGCAAGGGACTCGGGGTGAACCGCCACCAGGTCTCCGCCCTCGGGTACTGGACCGCCAGGTGACCGCTGCCCCCGGCGGCACGGCGGCACCCCCCACCACCCCGGTACGGCTGCGTACCCGCTGGCTCGTCCTCGCCGTCCTCTGCCTCGCCCAACTCGTCGTGGTGCTGGACAACACCATCCTCACCGTGGCGGTGCCGGCCCTCACCCGCGACCTCGCCGCCAGCACCGCCGACATCCAGTGGGTGATCAACGCGTACGCGCTGGTGCAGGCCGGCCTGCTGCTCACCGCCGGCAGCGTGGTCGACCGGTACGGCCGCCGCCGGATGCTGCTGGTCGGGCTGGTGCTGTTCGGGCTCGCCTCGGCCGCCGCCGCGTCAGCCCGGTCCGCCGACCACCTGATCGCGGCACGGGCCGCGCTCGGGGTCGGGGGAGCGCTGCTGGCCACCGCCACCCTCGCGGTCGCGATGCAGGTCTTCGACGCGCGGGAACGCCCCCGCGCCATCGGCATCTGGGCGGCGGTGAGCGCGCTGGGCTTCGCCGCCGGGCCCCCGGTCGGCGGCCTGCTGCTGGGGCACTTCCGGTGGCCGGCCATCTTCCTGGTCAACCTGCCGGTCGTGCTGGTCTGCCTGCTCGCCGCGCGCCGGCTGGTGCCCGAGTCCCGGCACGGCGAGGGGCGCCTCGACCTGGTCGGGGCGGTGCTCTCCACCGCCGGGCTGGGCGCGGTCGTCTTCGCCATCATCCAGGGCCCCGAGCAGGGCTGGGGTTCGCTGCCCGTGCTCGGCGCGGCCACCGCCGGGGCGTTGCTGCTCGCGGCGTTCGTCGCCTGGGAACAGCACGTCCCCGCGCCCATGCTCGACATGGGTTTCTTCCGGGACCGCCGGTTCGTCGGCGCGGTCTGCGGGGTCGTGCTGATCACCTTCGGCAGCGCCGGGGCGCTGTTCCTGCTGGCGCAGCAGTTGCAGTTCGTCCGGGATTACCCGGCCTGGGAGGCCGGCGTCCGGATGGCGCCCTTCGCGCTGACCGTGGTGCTGCTCAACCTCGCCGGGGTCGCCGCCCTGGTCATCCGGCGGCTGGGCATCCCGCTGGCCATCGCGGCCGGCATGGCGACGCTCGCCCTCGGGCTGGTGGTCGCCGCGTACGCCCCGGCCGACGGCTACGGCGGCCTGCTGCTGGGTCTGCTGCTGATGGGTGCCGGCTGCGCGGTCGCCAACCCCGCGATCGTGGAGGCGGTGCTCAGCGCGGTACCGCCCGAGCGGGCCGGTGCCGGGGCCGGCATCGACGGCACCATGTCCGAGGTGGGCGCCAGTCTCGGCGTCGCCGTCCTCGGCGCGGTGCTGAACGCCCGGTTCACCGCCGCGCTCCCCGCCGTGCTGGCCGGCGCCGGATCGTTCCCGGCCGCCCTGGCCGCCGCCCGGACCGGGACGGAACGGGACCAGGTCGCCGAGGCGTTCAACGCGGCGGTGGTGGTCGGGCAGACCGTCGGGGCGGTCGCCGTGCTCGCCGGTGGCTGCCTCGCCGCGCTGCTGCTGCACCGCGCGGCGAACCGGACCGGGCCGTCGCGCCCGACCGTGGACCCGTCGCCGGGCGGGCGGGACGTGCCGGCGTCCGACGGGCGGGACGTGGCGGTGCCGGCGGGCTCGTCGGCCTGCTGAGCCGTTCTCCGCGGTCCGCCGGGCGTCAGGGCAGGTGGGGTGGGTGCCGGTGCCGGTGCCGGTCCGGGAGTGGATGGGGATCGGCCCGGTCCCGGCGCGGGCTGTCCTCGGCCCAGAGGAACCAGCAGTACCCGGCCATGGCCGTGGCCAGCACGAGGCCCACCAGGATCTGCCAGCCGTACGGGACGAAGAACACCAGGCACGGGGCGACCGCCACGAGACCGGCGACGACGGCGAGGAACAAGGCGAACCTGCGCAGCATCTTCTCCTCCTGCCTGTCCGCGTCCACCGTGTCGTCCCGACGACCGGTACGGGCAGCGGGTGACGTCGGGCGACCGGCCGCCGGGGTGGCAGGCCAGTCAACCGGCCGGCGCCCCGGCGCGCAACCGTCGTGGTACCCGGTCCGGGTCGGTACCGCTACTCAGGACAACGGCCCGGTTCCCGGGTACCCACGCGAAACGGCCGGCGTCGACGGGGTACGTCGACGCCGGCCGTGACGGCGGGGCAGCGGGGACGGGCTGGCTCAGTCCGGGTCGTAGGCGAGGTTGGGGCGCAACCACCGCTCGACCTCGTCCCGGGCGACGCCGCGTCGGGTCGCGTAGTCCTCGACCTGGTCCCGGCCGATCCGCCCGACGGTGAAGTAGCGCGACTCCGGGTGCGCGAAGATCAGCCCGCTGACGCTGGCCGCCGGGGTCATCGCGTACGACTCGGTCAGGCCGATGCCGAGCCGCCCGGCGTCGAGCAGCTCGAAGAGGTCGCGCTTCTCGCTGTGGTCCGGGCTGGCCGGGTAGCCGAGCGCGGGCCGGATGCCCCGGAACCGCTCCGCGTGCAGGTCCTCGATGCGGGGGTCGGCGTCCGGCTCGAACCACTCGCGGCGGGCCTGGAGGTGCAGGTACTCGGCGAACGCCTCGGCGAGCCGGTCGGCGAGCGCCTTGACCATGATGGCCCGGTAGTCGTCGTTGGCCGCCTCGTAGCCGGCGGCCAGCTCCTCGGCGCCGTGGATCGCCACCGCGAAACCGCCCAGGTGGTCCCCGGCCGGGGCGACGTAGTCGGCGAGACAGCGGTTGGCCCGCCCCGCCGGCTTGGTGGTCTGCTGGCGCAGCATCGGCAACCGGAGGGCCGGGTCGGTCAGGACGATGTCGTCGCCCTCGGTGTGCGCGGGCCAGAAGCCGTACACGCCGCGCGCCTGCAACGACCCGTCGGCGATGATCTGGTCCAGCATGGCCACGGCGTCGTCGTACAGCTCGCGGGCCACCGGCTGGTCCAGGATCGCCGGGAACTTGCCCTTGAGCTCCCAGGCCAGGAAGAGGAACTGCCAGTCGATCATCTCGCGGAGGGTGGCGAGATCCGGCTCGACGACGCGGATGCCGGTGAAGGCCGGCACCGGCAGGTCGGCG
Source organism: Micromonospora fluostatini (assembly GCF_050410825.1). NCBI lineage: Bacteria > Bacillati > Actinomycetota > Actinomycetes > Micromonosporales > Micromonosporaceae > Micromonospora > Micromonospora fluostatini. The sequence continues at coordinate 5,143,717 of NZ_CP191251.1, read as the reverse complement.
AAGTCCACCTGCTCCCGGTTCGCACGCGCCTCGGCCAGCGGCAGCAGCGGCTGCCGGCGGGCGGTGTGCTGCTCGCGCAGCCGCTCCTGCTCGGCCAGGTTGCTGGCGGCCAACTGGCCGGCCCGGTCGCTGTCGAGCAGGTCGGAGACCACCCCGACGACCCGGGACGCGTCGAGCACGTGCACCGTCGTCGCGTCGTACGCCGGGGCGATCCGTACCGCCGTGTGCTGCCGGGAGGTGGTGGCCCCGCCGATGAGCAGCGGCAGCTTCATGTCCCGCCGCTGCATCTCGCCGGCCACCGCGACCATCTCGTCCAGCGACGGGGTGATCAGGCCGGAGAGGCCGACCACGTCGGCGCCCTCGGCGACGGCGGTGTCCAGGATCCGCTCCGCCGGCACCATCACCCCGAGGTCGATCACCTCGTAGTTGTTGCAGCCGAGCACCACACCGACGATGTTCTTGCCGATGTCGTGCACGTCGCCCTTGACCGTGGCCAGCACCACCTTGCCCCGCCCCCGGCCGACGATGATCCGCCCCTCCTGCTGGGCCTGCTCCCGCTCCTGCTCCATGTACGGTTCGAGGTAGGCGACGGCCCGCTTCATCACCCGGGCGCTCTTCACCACCTGCGGCAGGAACATCCGCCCCGAGCCGAACAGGTCGCCGACCACGCTCATGCCGTCCATCAGCGGGCCCTCGATGACGTCCAGCGGCCGGGCCGCCTGCCGGCGGGCCTCCTCCGTGTCCGCCTCGACGAACTCGACGATGCCGTGCACCAGCGCGTGCTTGAGCCGCTCGGCGACCGGCGACTCCCGCCAGGACAGGTCCACCTCGCGCTTCGCGCCGGAGCCGGTGACCGTCGCGGCGAACGACACCAGCCGGTCGGTGGCGTCCGGACGCCGGTCGAAGAGCACGTCCTCGACCAGGGTCAGCAGGTCGGCCGGGATGTCCTGGTAGACGGCGAGCTGGCCGGCGTTGACGATGCCCATGTCCAGCCCGGCGCGGACGGCGTGCAGCAGGAACGCCGAGTGCATCGCCTCCCGTACCACGTCGTTGCCCCGGAACGCGAACGACAGGTTGGAGATGCCGCCGCTGGTCCGGGCACCGGGGCAGCGCTCCTTGATCAGCGGGAGCGCGTCGATGAACGCCTTGGCGTACCCGTTGTGCTCGGCGATGCCGGTGGCGACCGCCAGCACGTTCGGGTCGAAGATGATGTCCTCCGGCGCGAAGTCGGCCCGCTGCGTCAGCAGGTCGTACGCCCGCGCGCAGATCTCCACCTTCCGCTCGGTGGTGTCGGCCTGGCCCTGTTCGTCGAAGGCCATCACCACCACGCCGGCGCCGTGGCCGCGGATGTGCCGGGCCTGGGCGAGGAACGCCTCCTCGCCCTCCTTCAGGCTGATCGAGTTGACCACGGCCTTGCCCTGCACGCACTTGAGCCCGGCGGCCAGCACGCTCCAGCGGGAGCTGTCGATCATGATCGGGATCCGGGCCACCTCGGGCTCGGTGGCGATCAGGTTCAGGAAGGTGGTCATCGCCTGCTCGCTGTCGAGCAGGTCGGCGTCCATGTTGACGTCGAGCAGGTTCGCGCCGCCCCGGACCTGTTCGAGGGCGACCGCCACCGCGCCCTGGTAGTCGTCGGCCTCGATCAGCCGGCGGAACCGGGCCGAGCCGGTGACGTTGGTCCGCTCGCCGATCATCACGAACCCGGTGTCCGGGCCGATCGAGAACGGCTCCAGGCCGCTGAACCGGGTCGTCGTGACGTTCTTCACCGGCTCCCGGGGAGTGAGACCCGAGACGGCGGCGGCGATCTCCGCGATGTGTTCGGGGGACGTGCCGCAGCACCCGCCGACGATGTTGACCAGGCCGGCCTCGGCGAACTCGCCGATCAGCCGGGCGGTCTGCCTGGGGGTCTGGTCGTACCCGCCGAACGCGTTCGGCAGGCCCGCGTTGGGGTGGCAGGCGACGTACGTGTCGGCGAGCCGGGCCAGTTCGGCCACGTGCGGGCGCATCTCCGCCGCGCCCAGGGCGCAGTTGACCCCGACGACCAGCGGCTCGGCCCGCTCGATGGAGCGCCAGAACGCCTCCACCGTCTGCCCGGACAGGGTCCGCCCGCTGAGGTCCACGATGGTGACCGAGACCCACAGCGGCAGCTCCGGCGCGACCTCCCGGGCCGCCGCGATGGCTGCCTTCGCGTTCAGCGTGTCGAAGATCGTCTCGATCAGCAGCAGGTCGACGCCGCCCTCGGCCAGCGCCGCGATCTGCTCCGCGTACGTCTCCTTGACCTGGTCGTAGCTGACCGCCCGGTACGCCGGGTCGTCCACCCGGGGCGACAGCGACAGCGTGACGTTGAGCGGGCCCACCGAGCCCGCCACGAACCGCCCGCCGGCCTCGTCGGCCGCCTGCCGGGCGAGCTGCGCGGCCCGCACGTTCATCTGGTGGACGTACTCCTCCAGGCCGTAGTCGGCCTGGCTGATCCGGGTGGCGGTGAAGGTGTTCGTGCTGGTGATGTCCGCTCCGGCCGCCAGGTACCGGCGGTGCGTGTCCAGCACCACGTCCGGGCGGGTCAGGTTCAGCAGGTCGGGGTCGCCCGTCACGTCCTTCGGGTGGTCGACCAGCAGGTCGCCCCGGTAGTCGGCGGGGGTGAGCGCGGCGTTCTGCAGCATCGTGCCCCAGGCGCCGTCCAGCACCACGACGCGCTGCGCCATCAGCTCCCGCAGCGCCTGGGCGGTGTTTCCCCGGACCGACAATTGCCTCATACAACACCTCAGCTAGTCGAAGGCGCCAGACCGCGCGGCCAGGCCCCACCGGCCCGTCACGGCGCACGTGGGGCCGGACGGCACGCGCGGGATGGGACCGGATCCGGCCGTCGGACGTCGCCTCCTCGCGACTCCTGGCGAACCCCCGGATTGTATCCTCGTGCGCCTCTCGGGTACCGGTGAAGGCAGCCCGACCCACCCGCCGGCCCCGTCACGCGGCGGGCGCCGACCGCCGCTGGCGGCCCCGCCGGCCCGGCCACCTCCACCGCCGGGCCGCGCACGGCGACTCCGTCGGGGCCGTGATTCGATGCGCCGACCTCTCAACTGTTGGGAAGCCGGGCGGCCGGCTGGCCGCCCCGGCGTCAGGCGCAGATCGCGTACGCGTGGACCGCCCAGTTGCTGGCGAGCCCGTCCTCGTCCTCGGCGGCGGTGGCCCTGACCTGGGTGTCCGAGAGCAGGTCGAGGCCGGTCAGCCGGACCTGTCCCGCGCCGCTGACGATCTCCCCGCCGACCCCGTGCACGAGCGTGCCGGGCGGGCAGGTCGCCACCGTCGACTTCGAGCCGACCGAGTCGAGCAGGCCGAACCCGGCGACCCGGACCAGCCCGGCCGGCGGCGTCGCGCAGACCACCTGGCCCCGGAGCTGCCACGCGCCGGCGTACCCGTTGCCGTCCTCGATCCCGGTGACGCTGACGGAGGCGAGGTCGGCGCTCGGCCGCAGGTCGTCCACCACCACCTGGCCGAGACCGCCGTTGACCTCCACCCCGAGGCCCAGCACCTGCTTGCCGGGCGGGCAGCTCACGGTCAGCGTCTTGCTGCTGACCGAGTCCCAGATCGTGGCGCCCTCGGCGTGCTCCCACCCGACCGGCGGCTGCGCGCAGAGCGCGGTGGCGGTGATCGACCAGGTGCCGGCGAAGCCGTTGTCGTCCTCCCGGCCGGTCACCGAGTAGACGTCGGTCGCCCCGAAGACCGGCACCATCGTGTCCATCACCACCTGGCCGGCGCCCCGGTCGATCCGGCCGCCGCCGGCCACCAGGAACGTGTCGGCGGGGCAGGACGCCTGCCAGGTCTTCCAGTCGCTGTTGCTCGGGCCGGTGCTGGTGACCCGGGTCAGGCCCGGCAGGGCGGCGGCGGCCGGCGCGGCCAGCGTCGCCTGGGTCGCCAGCACCAGGGCGGCGGTGAGGGTCAGCGCCAGGGCGGAGCGCCGGGCGCGGGCACTGCGGGATCGGACGTGCATCGGACGACCTCCTGAGGATGGCCGGCTCGGTCGGCGGGCAGGTCGGGCCGGCCGCCGGGTCGACGACGGGACTGAGCTGGATGTGATTCGGGGGAGCTGGCCGGCGGTGCACGTCCGGCACGTCGACGGTACGAGACACCGTCCACAGTCGACCCGTCGTCGGTCCCGTCCGGCGGGCGGCGCGGCAGGTCCACCCGCCGTCAGCGCAGCCGGGTCGGTCGATGCGACCGGTGTGCTGTCCGTCGCACAGGGTGAGGGCTATGGTCGATGCCTGGTGCCCACACCGTTCGCGGCGAACCGACCGAGGGGGAACGACGTGCACGGCAACGACCTGTCGGTGAGCACTCAGGACCACCCGCCGGGCGATCGGGTCGACTACTGGCGCTGTCTGATGGCCGAGTCCCTGGTGCCGGTGGATATCCAGACCGACACGTCGACCGCCTTCAACGCCTCGGCGCGAATGGTCGACCTCGGGGCCGTGACCCTGTCCATCTACCAGTTCCCGTCGCTCCGGGTCATTCGCAGCCCCCGGATGACCACCTCGTCGGACCCCGAGATCTACAAAATCAGCCTGCCCCTGCGCGGTAGCGGCGTGATCGAGTATGACCGGCAGTCCTGCGCGGCGGGCCCCGGTCAGCTCAGTTTCCTCGACGCGGCGAGTCCGCACGAGGTCACGTACGTCGAGGATGCGGCAGGTCGGGGCAGCACCGCCCTGGCCGTCCAGATTCCCGGCTCGATGCTCCCGTTCCCGGCCGACCAGGCGAGGCTCCTGCACGCGACGTGCCTCGCCGGGGGCGACGACGGCATCGCCGCCCTGCTCGCCAACCACCTGGTCACCGTCGCCCGGCACGTCGACGGGTTCACGCCCGGTGACGCGGTCCGGGTCGGGGGCATCACCCTCGATCTGGTGTCGGCGGTCATCGCGAACCGTCTCGACCGGATGTCCGCGCTACCGGTCGAGACCCGGCAACAGGCGTCCTACCGGCAGGTGCTGGCGTTCATCGAGTCGCATCTGGCCGACCCCGCGCTCGGCCCACCGGCGATCGCCGCCGCCCACCACATGTCGCTGCGCAGCCTGCACCGGCTGTTCGCACAGGAGGGCCGTACCGTCAGCGGGTGGATCCGGCAGCGCCGGCTCGAACGGTGCCGGCGTGACCTGGTCGACCCCCGGCTGGCCCACCGTCCGGTCAGCGCCGTCGCCGCCCGCTGGGGATTCCGCAGCACCGCGCACTTCACCCGGCTCTTCACCGCGAGTGTCGGCATGAGCCCGGTGGCCTACCGGCGGCACCAGCAGCTCGCCCGGCAACGGCTTCCCGGCGCGGACTGACGCATCGGAGAGCGGGCGAGGGTGACCCCACGACGCGAACGGCCTCCGCCACCGATGCCCGCCGCCCTGGCGTCCTGACCGCCCCGGGCCGCGAACGCATCCGCATTCGTGGCGAGCGACACCAACGCCAGGGCGGAACCGCCACCCCGGCAGCACGACCCCACACCGCGAGCCTTCGTGGTCACGGCACTAGTGACCGGCCTTCGAGTGGTACTCGTCGACGATCTCCTGCGGGATGCGGCCCCGGTCGGAGATGTCCCTGCCGGACTTCTTGGCCCAGTCCCGGATCGCCTTGTTCTGCTCGCGGTCGGAGGTGACGCGCCCCCGGGCGCCGGCCGGGGCGGGCGTGCTGCGGGCCGCGCGACCGCTGACGATGCCGCCCCGGCCGACCTTGGTGCCGTGCGCGGTGTACGGGGCGAAGGCGTCCCGCAGTTGCTGCGCGTGGGCCGCCGACAGGTCGATCTCGTACTGGACTCCGTCGAGGGCGAACCGGACGGTCTCGTCGGCGTCCCCGCCGTCCAGGTCGTCAATGAGTTTCTGGATGATCTGCTTGGCCACGTGCTATTCCTTCCGCACTTCGATGAGTCCGCCCAGCACAATAACCGGCGCGACCCCCACAACCAATGAGGAAGCACAGAACGGTGCCGTGGCGAGCACTTCACGCCCACGTTTTCACATCGACGGGATCCGAACTCGGCGACGAAAATCGTCGCTCACCACCGGGTATGAACACCGTGGGTGCGGTGTGGTGCGCGGCCAGTTACCGCAGCCCGCCGCGCGGGAGCTGTGACGTCATTCGCGCCACCAATCGCCACATCAACCGATCTGTTCGGCCAGCGCGACGATGATGCCCGCCGGGCCGCGAAGGTAACAGAGCCGATAGGCGTTCTCGTACCGCGCCACCTCGCCGAGGAGTTCGGCGCCGTGGGTGCGCAGGCGGGCGATGGTGGCGTCGATGTCGTCGACGGTGAACATGACCCGGTGCAGGCCCAGCGTGTTCGGCGGCGGGGGCGGTGACCCGGCGCCGACCGCGGCGGGGGTGTGGTATTTCGTCAGCTCCAGCCTGCTGTGGCCGTCCGGGGTCCGCATCAGCACGATGTCGCTGCGGAGGCCGTCGAGCCCGACGGTACGGTCCGCCCAGGGGCCTTCGATCCGCGCCCGGCCTTCGGGTTCCAGGCCGAGGTCGGTGAAGAAGGCGACGGCGGCCTCCAGGTCGTCGACGACGACGGCGACGTTGTCCATCCGCACCACGGTCATGGGGCCGAGCATACAAATCGTGGCAGGGCCGCCGGGCCCCCTGGCAGAAGACGGTGTGCGCAGGTCGGGCCGGGGATCAGAGGTACGTGACGCCGGTGAGCCGGGCCGCCCGCGCCCACATCCGCCGCCCGTTCCCCGGGTCGCGGGCCGGCGCGCTCGCGCGTACCTCGGTGACCGGTCCCCGGATCTCCCGGAAGCCGCGCGGCCCGAAGAACTGCCCCCCGCGTACCCCGGGAGCGGTCGCCGCGCACAGTTGCGGCCGGGCGCCCTCCCGCACCGGACTGACCAGCAGCGGGTTGAGCCGGCCCACGGCGCGCAGCAGCGCGTTCCGGTTGGCCAACGCGCGCGGGGTGAGGTTGGTGTGGGTCATGCCGGGGTGGGCGAGCACGCTGATGACCGGTGATCCGGCGGCGCGCAGCCGGCGGTCCAGTTCCAGGCCGAGGATGGTGGCGACGAGCTTGGACAGCGAGTACGCCCGGGGCCCGGTGTAGGACCGCTCGGACATCAGGTCGTCCAGGTCGAGGCCGCGCCACCGGTGCACGATCGACGACACGGTGACCACCCGGGGTTCCCTCCCGGCGGTCAGTCTGTCGAGCAGGAGCCCGGTCAGCGCGTACGGCCCGAGCGCGTTGGTGCCCATCTGCGGGTCGAACCCGTCCACGGTCAGGGGCGGGCGGGCACCGGTCAACGCCACCCCGGCGTTGTTCACCAGGAGGTCGAGGGGGCCGGTCAGGTCCTCGGCGAAGGCCCGGATCGAGGCGAGCGAGGCCAGGTCCAGCGCTCGGACCTCGACCTCGGCGTCCGGTGCGGCCCGCCGGATCGTGGCGGCCGTCTCCTCGCCCGCCGCCACGTCGCGTACCGCGAGCACCACGGCGGCCCCGTGCCGGGCCAGTTCCATCGCGGTGACCCGCCCCACGCCGGAGTTCGCCCCGGTCACCACCGCGCGTCGGCCGTGCTGGTCGGGGATCAGGTCTTCGGTCCACGTCTGCATGTCCCGGGACGGTAGGGACCCGCGCCGACGGCCGGAGAGACCTGGCCGACCTGGGACCACGGGACCTACCCTGCGACGGGACCGCGGCGGCACACTGGATGCCGTGACGACCACGGCCTACGCGCGCGAGTTGGCTGACTTCCTGCGGAACCGCCGGTCCCGGCTGCGCCCGGAGGACATCGGTCTGACGCCCGGCCCCCGCCGTCGGGTCGCCGGTCTGCGCCGGGAGGAGTTGGCCCTCCTCGCCGGGGTGAGCACCGACTACTACCAGCGCCTGGAACAGGGCCGGGACGTGCGCCCCTCCGCCGACGTGCTGACCGGCATCGCCCGTGCCCTCGCCCTGAACGCGGAGGAGACCCGTCACCTGCACGCCCTCGCCCGCCGGGCGCAGCGCCCGCCGAGACCCCGGCGGCGGACCCGCGAGACGGTCCCGGAGAGCACCCGCCGGCTGCTGCACAGCCTGCACACCCCGGCCGTGGTGGTCAGCCGTCACCTGGACCTGCTCGCCTGGAACAGGATGGCCGCCGCGCTCCACCCGGGCATCGGCCCGGGCAACGCGCTGATCGACATGTTCACCCACGCCGAGGTGCACGGCCGGTGCACCGGCTGGCGGGAGACGGTGCTGGACTACCTGGGCTTCCTGCGCGCGGCGGTCGCCGCCGACCCGGAGCACCCCCGGGCCCAGGAGATCGTCGGCACGCTCACCATCCGCAGCGAGGAGTTCCGCAGGCTCTGGGCCCGCCACGACGTGCGCGAGTCGGTCAACGGCAGCAAGACGTTCCGGCATCCGCAGGTCGGCGAGCTGCACCTGGACTGGGACGCCTACACGCCCCCGGGGCGGACCGGGCCGATCCTGATCGCCTACACCGCCGCGCCCGGCAGCGCCGCCGCCGAGCGGCTGTCCCTGCTCGCCGCGTACGCACCCTGAGGCCGCCGGCCGGCCCTCGGGACGGTACGGGTGGGGCCGCCGCCACGGCCCCACCCGGCCGGCTCACTCGAACAGGGACAGCGTCAGGGTCGAGGTGTACTCACCGGCGGCCACGTCCGCCGGGGTCCGCAGGAACAGGTCCGCGTCGACCGAGTACGCGGCACCGGCGACGGTCCCGGAGTCGAAGGTGGAGACGAGCAGTTCCTGGTCGACCAGACCCGAGTTGTTGCCCGGCTGCGTCGGCTCGTCGAGCACGGTGACGACCTCTTCACCCTCGCTGACCAGCCCGGTGCCGCCACCGTCGATCAGCCATGGCTTCCAGCCCAGGTGCCCGGCGCCGATCGGCGCCTGACCGTCGCGGCCGACGAAGTCGGTCGCGCTGCCCAGCACCGCCCACGCCGCCTGCTCCGGCACCTCGTCGGGCCGCCGGGTGTCGGTGACCGTGACCGTCGGCAGGCCGCCGACGAACTGGCGGACCAGCAGCGTCGACCCGTCCTCGGACAGCGTCACCGCGTCGCCGGCGATCGACATCGCCAGCACTCCCGGCTCGGTGATCTCGTCGATCTCCACCGTCACCGTCACGTCGCCGCCGCCGGGCTCGGCCCGGGCGGGCGACGGCATCGCCACCGTCCCGACCAGCAGGGCACCCGCTGTTCCGGCCGCCGCCAACCGTCTGTGACTCCATGTCCTCATCCGCTGCTCCCTGTGCTCTGTGGTGGTCGGGTGGTGGGGTGGGTCAGCCACCGCAGGTGATGGCCGGGTACGGGACGGTGCGGAGCGTCGTCACGTCCCGACCGTCGACCGTCGCGGTGACCCGGACGGTCGCCGAGCCGGCGGCGACCACCGTGCTCCGCGCGCTGAACTGCTGGAAGGCGTGGGCGCCCGGTGCGACGTCGGCCACCGACCGCCGGCCGTACGCCGTCTCCAGGACGACGTCCACCGCCGTGTCGTGGTCGTTGCGGGCCTGCACGGCGACGTACGCGGTGGTGCCCACGCAGCGCGCCTGGGCGGTGACCGTGACGGGTGGTTCCGCGCCGGTGCCGGCCGCGAAGGCCCAGGTGTCGATCTCGAACAGGTCCCCGCCCGCCGGCCCGGCGTAGGTGAAGTAGACGTCGTGCACACCGGTCACGCCGTCGAGCGCGGTGGTCAGCTCCGTCCACTCGCCGAGCGGCCCGTCGACCGGGATGGTCGCCACCACCGGCGCGGTGACGTCACCGAGCCGGAGCTGGATCGTCCCGCCGGCCACCAGCGGGCGGACCTTCGCCGTCAGGCTCCGGGCGCCGGCCCCGAAGTCGACCGAGGAGAGCGCCGTCCAGTCCCCGTTGTCGATGTCGCGGACCACCAGGTTGGGTGCCTCGGCACCGAACTGGGCCGACCCGCCGTCGATCTTCGCGGTGGCGACGCCCTTGCTCCAGCCGAAGGTCTCCGCCTCGAACACCCGGTACGGGTCGAAGTCACGGACCTGGTCGACCCCGGCGTAGGTGCCGACGACCTGCTGGATGGTGCCGTCCTCGTTGAAGGTCAGCTCCTGGATGTGCGGGCTGCGGTACCCCTGGGTGGTGTTGCCGTTGATGCGCTTGTTCAGCGTCGGGCCGTGGTACGTGAAGTAGTGCCGCCCCTCGTACTCGAACACCGACTGGTGGTTGTTGCCGCCGGTGCCCGCGCCGAAGAACTGCGACTGGTTCGGGAACAGCACGCCCGCGTAGGTCTCCTTCGGCCACGACATCGGGTCGTCGGAGATCATGTAGCCGATCTGGCCCCCGCCGGGGTAGCCGGGCAGCGGCGTCTGCGGGCCGCCGAAGTCGTTGCCGCCGAAGTGCGACGAGTACGACAGGTAGTACTTCCCCTCGCGCTTGAACACCTGGGCCGCCTCGAAGGCCACCGGGGCGTCCACCACCGCCGCCGTGCCCTCGGTCGACACCATGTCGTCGCCGAGTTTGATCGCCCGCAGGTTCTTCGGGTTGTTGAACCGCTCGGCCGCCGGCATGCTGGTCGACGCGGGACCGCCGCCGAAGTAGAGGTACGCCTCGCCGTCGTCGTCCACCAGCGGGGCCGGGTCGAACTTCCAGGCGACCGCCTCGGCGCCGGGGGTACGGCCGTCGATCAGCGTGCTCGTCCGCTCGCTGGTCCACGGGCCGACCGGCGACGCACCGGTGATCACGTTGCTCGACCCACCGCCGTTGGCGTAGTACAGGAAGAACTTCTCCTGGCCGTCGACCACCTTGCTGGCCATGCCGGGCGCCCACGAGTTGGTGGTGAACGGTGCGACGCCGTTGGGCCCGGCGACCTGGATCTCGCCGTGGTCCGTCCAGTTCACCATGTCGGTCGTGGAGAGCACGGTGATCTGGTTGATGTGGCCGTAGTTGATGCCCGGCGAGATCCCGGTGACCGGGTCGGGCGCGTACCCCTGGGTGTCGTTGGTCAGGTACAGGTAGACGCGGCCGTCGTGGACGAAGCCGTACCCGTCGGCGCCGAACTTGTGGCCGATCACCGGGTTGTGCTCCCCGGGCAGCTTGCCGACCACCTCGATGGTCTTCGACGGCGCTGCGGGCGGCGCGGCGCCGACCACCGACACGTCGTCGAGGGTGAAGTCCATCAGGTGCAGGTCCGGGTCGGCGGACGGGTTGTCCGTCCAGGGCGTCTCGAAGAACAGCCGCGCCGTCGAGACGTTCTGGCTCGCCGGGACGGTGAACTGCCCGTCGAACTGGGCCCACTGGCCCCGGGTCGCGGTCACTCCGACCAGGTTGGTGTACGTGGACCCGCCGTAGTGCATCGTGGCGAAGAACTGCTTGGTGGCGGGCCCGGCCGGGTTGTCGTACCTGATCCGGGCGGTGAGGCGGTAGGTCTGCCCGGCCTGGATCTTGCCGGAGAGGTCCTGCATCGGGCCGGAACCGGTCGTCGCCCGGTCGGTGACCCGCACCGCGCCCGATCCGGACCAGGCGTCCGTGGTGGGTGACAGGGTGGCGCCGTCGGTGGCGTTGCCGTTGTTGACGAACCAGTTGGCCAGGCCGTTCTCGAACCCGCCGTTGACGACGAGATCGGTGTCGGCGGCCTGGACCGGTGCCGCCGCGACGATCCCGGCCAGCATCATGCCGGCCGTCGCGATCGCGGCGACCCGTCGTCGGGTCGTGCCTCGGGGGCGCTGTGTCACGAGATGTCCTCCTTCAACTGCGGGACGGGCAGGGGGGTCGTCGGCGGCTGCGGTCACGGCGTCCGCCGAGGGGCGGCGCAGGTGACGGCGGGATACGCCACGTCGCGGACGGTCGTCACGTCCCTGCCGTCGACCGCCCCGGTGACCCGGACGGTCGCCGTACCGGCCGGGGCTGCCGCGGTCCGGGTGGTGAACTGCTGGTAGGCGTTCGCGCCCGGCGCGACGTCCGGCACCGACCGCTGGCCGTACGCCGTCTCCAGCACCACGTCGACCGGCGCGGTGTGGTCGTTGCGGGCCTGCACCGCCACGTACGCCGTGCCGGCGACGCACCGGGCCTGCGCGGTGACCGTGACCGGTACCTCGGGCGGGGCGCTCCGGAGCACGGCGAGCCGGGCCAACTGGTAGCTGAGGGCCCGTTCCGGCGCGTCGATCTGGTTCTGGGTGCCGAACCGGCCGGCCCGTGCCGTCGTCGCCGCGGTGAGCGCCGCCCGCATCGCCGCCCAGGCGTCGGCGGGGTGGTCCGACTCGTCGAGGGTGGCCGCGTACGCGATGGCGGCGTCGAGCGCCGCCGTGGTCAGCGGCCGGTTCTGCGCGGTGAGCGTGTCGCTGAGCAGGTAGTGGTCGAAGTCGACGTGCCCGCCCCGCTGCTGCGTGGCGTAGGTGAACAGCCCGACCCGGTGCCCCATGAAGTGGGCGAGGCTGCCGTCCAGGGTCTGCGGGCCGACCCGGTTGCCGAGCTGCGTCCAGGTCAACCCGTCGAGGCTGTAGTGGAACGTCGTCCAGAGCTGCCCGGTCGGCGCGGCGAAGTCGAGGTCCGCCTTGACGTGGACCTCGGTCGCGTCGCCCAGCGGCACCGTCGTGCCCGGCAGGAAGGTCTCCAGCGTCGCCTGGTCGAGGTCGACCGCGAACGGCTGTCCCCGGTTGACCACGCCGAGGGTGTTCACCCCGCCGACGCGCTTGACCGCCACGTACGATAAGCCCCGGTTGTAGGCGGCCAGGCCCGCGACGTCGCCGTCCCTCATCCCGGAGATGTCCATCCGGGTCTCGGCCGACTGCCGGGGCCCGAACGTCCGCTGCGAGAGCGTGTTGCGGGCCTCCTCGAACCAGGCCAGCTCGGCCCGGTTGGAGAGCTTGGTGTAGACGTAGTCGCCGGTGACCACCTTGCCGGTGGTCAGCCGCAGCCAGCCCGCCCGGTCGGTCAGCGACCAGTACCGGTTGTCCGGGGCGTGGTTCCACTCCCAGGCCATGTCCAGCCGTGACCCGTTGGGCCGGATCTCGTCCTCGGTGGGGTGCTCGGTGGTGGGCGGCTGCCCGACGACCGGTGCCGCCGGGATGGTCCACTCCTCGTCCATGTACGCCTTGTGCGGCGCGTCGTTGGCGAAGTCGTCCGAGACCACGATGGACTTCTGCCGTTCGAACCGCTCCTGCTCGGGGTCGAGCGCGATCGGCTTGGCGAACGCGCCCTCCACCGGCACGACGCCGTCGGTGCCGAAGGTGGGCCAGCCGTCCTCGGACCAGGTGGCGGGGATGAGGGCCGGGATGCGCCCGATCGGGAAGGTGTCCCGGAAGAACATGCCGTGCCAGTCGGTCCGACCGTCCTCCCGCGCGATCGGCACGAGGCTGCCCTGCGCGAAGCCGTTGGAGTTGAGCACGCCGCGCGCCTCGTAGGTGTTCACCCCGCCCTCTGAGGTGTGGCGCCCGAGCAGTTCGGGGGAGCGGAGCATGACCACCTGGCGGCCCTGGCCGGCGGGCCAGGTGATGACGACCACGTAGTAGTGGCCGTTGATGTGAAAGAACTGGGCGCCCTCGAAGAGGCCGCCGATGAAGGGCTGGCCCGCGTAGTCGCTCGCGGTGAAGACGTTCGGGTAGTCCTGCACGATGGCGGTCAACCCGGGGTTGAGCCGTACCGCGCTGATGTTCGCGTTGCCGTAGAAGATGTACGGCGTGCCGTCGACGTCGAAGAAGAGCGACGGGTCGTGCAGGCCCCGGCCGAGGGCGGTGCGCTGCCACGCCCCGTTCTCGATGTCGTCGGTGCGGTAGATGTACGCGCCGCCGAGGTTGTTGGTGTTGAAGGCGACGTAGAACGTGCCGTCGTGGTAACGCAGCGACGACGCCCACTGGCCCTGGCCGTACGAGTTCTGGCCGTTGCGCAGCGAGAACGAGTCGCCGATGCTCGCCCGGTCGAAGACGTAGTTGACGATCTCCCAGTTGACCAGGTCGTACGACTTCATGATCGGCGCGCCGGGGCTCAGGTGCATCGTCGTGCTGATCATGTAGTAGATGTCCCGGCCCTCGGCGTTCTCGGCGGCCGGGACCCGCTCCACGCCGATGTCCGGCACGTCGGCGCGCAGCAGCGGCACGGTGTACGTGCCGTCGCCCCGGTCGGTCGACGTGTACGACGAGCGGGGCGACCAGGGCTCGGCGGCGTGCGCCGGGTTACCGGGGGACACCAGGCCGGCACCGAGGAGCACGCTGGCCGTCACGATTGAGACCGTGCGCATACGTCGGGACGGACGCGGAGCCGTCGGGGGTCGGAGGCGGCCCGGCGAGGGGATCAGCGCCCGGACCGCGGCGGCCGCTTTTCCCAGGCGGTGCCGGGGGTGGCGAGGGGAGGCAGGAGGGTCGTGGGAAGCCTGCATGGCGAGCTCCAGACGCGAGCATTGCGGGAGTCACCATGATGTGAGCGTTAACATCGATCGTCAAGGCTTCCGGCGAGACTGATCCGAAATGTCCGCGTAACAACCCTCGACGTCGGCCCCGCCCGGCCCGCCCCCGCCCCGACGTCGGATCCCGGCTGCGGCCGGCGAGGGCGCGGCCCCGCCGTGGTCCGCGCGCCCGCCGGTGGTCGACGGTCAGTCAGCCGCCCTCCCGGTGGTGTGGACCCTCGGCGCCTTCCCGGGTCCACGAGGCGCTGGGGAGCCGAGGTCCATTGACGACGGACGTTACCTGTGCGTAACATCCGGTGTCCCGAGTGACCGGCGCCACCGTCGTCAGCCACCCGTGGGTCTCCGGGTGGCCCGCCGGCCGGGCGACCTGCGGGACGGACCAGCAGCCCGCCCTGTCCGCCGGGAGCGCCGTGACCGGGCGTGCCTCGTCCGTGGCCACGTCGACGTCCGTTCTCCCACGTCGCAGCACCGGGACGGCACCAGCATGATCATCGACGCGCACCACCACCTGTGGCGGCCGGAGCGCGGGTACACCTGGCTCGACGATCCCGGGCTGGCCGCCATCCGCCGGCCGTTCACCCCGGCGGACCTGGTCGCCGAGGTGACCGCGACCGGCGTGCACGGCACGGTGCTGGTCGAGGGTGGACGCTGCCACCCCGACGAGGCGGCCGAGTTCCTGGGGCACGCCGCCGACACGGAGCCGATCCTCGGCGTGGTGGCCTGGCTCGACGTCGCGGCCGACGACGTGGCCGCCACCATCGCGCGCTACCGCCGGATGCGCGGCGGAGACCTGCTCGTCGGGGTCCGCTCCCAGGTGCAGGGGGAGCCCGACCCGGACCACCTCGACCGGCCGGACGTGCGGCGCGGGCTGGCCGAGGTCGCCGCCGCCGGGCTCGTGTTCGACCTGGTGATCCGCGCCGACCAGCTACCGGCGGCGGCCCGTGCGGCCCGGTCGGTGCCGCACCTGCGGTTCGTCCTGGACCATCTCGGCAAGCCCCGCATCGCCGCCGGAGCGGCGGGGCTGCGCGACTGGCGGGGGCCGCTGGCCGCGCTGGCGGCCAACCCGAACGTGACGGGCAAGCTCTCCGGCCTGGTCACCGAGGCCCGGCCGGACTGGTCGGTGGACGACCTGCGCCCGTTCGTCGCGGTGGCGGTCGAGGAGTTCGGGGCGGACCGTCTGATGTTCGGTTCGGACTGGCCGGTCTGCCTGCTCCGGTCGGACTATCCCGGGGTGCGCCGGGCGTTGACCGCCGCGTTGCCGTCGCTGACGCCCGGGGAGCGGGAGGCGATCTTCGCCGGCACCGCGATCCGCACCTACGACCTGGCGCGGCGGGTCGGGGGGTCGGCCGCCGCCCCCTCGGACCGGTCCGGTGACGGTGGACCCGCGCCCCGGCGACCGTCGCCACGGTAGATACGTCAGGCGTCTGCCGCCCTGCGGTGACCCGGGTGCCCCTCCTGGACGGGGGGCCCGCCCGTTATCCATGTCCGATAAACTGTGAACGGTAACATCACCGGTGGTCGCCCTGCGGTGTGGCCGGTGCCGTCACCCCGGTGCGGCGTCGTACGGGGGGTGGGGCGAGCCGGGGTCGCCCCACCCCGGAATTCGCCCCGTCGGCTCCCGGCGTGCCCACCCCGGGGTCACGTACGGGGCCGTCTCCGGCACCGCCGCCGTGGTCTACACCGACGGCACCCGGCAGGCCTTCACCCTCGCCGCGCCCGACTGGTACGGCGGCCCGCACGTCGGGGGCACCGCCGCCGTGGTCACCGCGTACCAGAACCGCCCCGGCAACCAGCGGGTGACCGTCCCCGCCTGCGTCTACTACGCCGGGGTACGCCTGCAGGACAAGCCGGTGACCCGGGTGGAGTTGCCCGCGATCAGCGCTCGACCCGCGGTCGGCGTCCCGACCATGCACATCTTCGCGGTCGCGGTCGGCGGCTGACCGGACCGGCACCCGACCGGGCCGTCCGCACCGGCCCGAGCCCTGTGGTGCGAACACTGAAACCGGTACATGTTGGATCGATGGTTGTCGGGCTGGGAGCGCTCCCGTACCGTACGCGTCACAGATGTTAACGTTCACTACGCGAGCGAGACCTGTGGATGTGAGGTCGCCCTCTCGCGGGAAGGGCATGCGATGAAGAGATCCAGGCTTTTCAATGCCGGACTGGTGTCGGCCGGCGTCGCGGTGCTGGCGTCGGCGGCGGTGGTCGTCGTGGCGCTGCCGGCCGGCGCGGCGGCCGCGGGCTGTTCGGTGAACTACGCGGTGTCGTCGCAGTGGCAGGGCGGGTTCGGCGCCAACGTCACGATCACGAACCTCGGTGACCCGCTGACCGGCTGGACGCTGACCTGGTCGTTCAGCGCGGGGCAGACGGTGACCCAGTCGTGGAACACCACGCTGACCCAGAGCGGCGCCGCCGTGACCGCGCGGAACGTGAGCTACAACGGGTCGGTCGCCACCAACGGCACGGTGTCGTTCGGCTTCAACGGTTCCTCGCCGGGCGGCAACCCGGCCCCGACGAGCTTCGCCCTCAACGGCGTGACCTGCACCGGCAGCCCGGTCCCCACGACCCCGCCGACCACGCCACCGACCACCGCGCCGACCACCCCACCCGGGGGCACCTGCGCCCTGCCGTCGACCTACCGCTGGGCCTCCACCGGCCCGCTGGCCAGCCCGAAGGCGGGGTGGGTGTCGCTGAAGGACTTCACCTACGCGCCGTACAACGGCCGGCACCTGGTCTACGCCACCACCCACGACACGGGCACCAGGTGGGGCTCGATGAGCTTCGGCCTCTTCACCAACTGGTCCGACATGGCGTCGGCCAGCCAGAACACCATGCCCTTCGCCACCGTCGCGCCCACCCTGTTCTACTTCGCCCCGCGCAACATCTGGGTGCTCGCGTACCAGTGGGGTGGCACGGCCTTCTCCTACCGCACCTCGACCGACCCCACCAACGTCAACTCGTGGTCGGCGCAGCAGACGCTCTTCACGGGGAGCATCTCCAACTCCGGCACCGGCCCGATCGACCAGGCGCTGATCGGTGACGACCAGAACATGTACCTGTTCTTCGCCGGGGACAACGGGCGGATCTACCGGGCCAGCATGCCGATCGGCAACTTCCCGGGCAACTTCGGCTCGAACTACACCACGATCATGACCGACACCACCGCCAACCTGTTCGAGGCGGTCCAGGTCTACAAGCTCCAGGGCCAGAACCGGTACCTGATGCTCGTCGAGGCGATGGGCGCCCGGGGGCGCTTCTTCCGCTCGTTCACGGCCACCAGCCTGGGCGGCACGTGGACCCCGCAGGCCGCGACCGAGAGCAACCCCTTCGCCGGCAAGGCCAACAGCAACGCGAGCTGGACCAACGACATCAGCCACGGCGAGCTGATCCGCAGCAGCGCCGACCAGACGATGACCGTCGACCCCTGCAACCTGCAACTGCTCTACCAGGGCCGCGACCCCAACTCGGGCGGGGACTACGGCCTCCTGCCCTACCGGCCCGGTCTGCTCACCCTTCAACGCTGACGACGGGACCGGCCGCGCCGCACCGGATGCGGTGGCGGTCGCCCCCACCGGAAAGAGAGGTTCGATGAAAAGGAAGAACGTGACCAAGACCGCCCTGGTGGCGGCCGGCACCGTCCTGGTGGCATCGGCCGCGGTCGCCGTGGCCCTGCCGGCCGGTGCCGCAGCCGCCGGCTGTTCGGTCAACTACAGCGTGGCGTCGCAGTGGCAGGGTGGGTTCGGCGCCAACGTGGCCATCACCAATCTCGGTGATCCGGTCACGGGTTGGACACTGACCTGGTCCTACGGTGCCGGGCAGACCGTCGCCGAGGCCTGGAACGCGACGGTGACCCAGAGCGGTGCAGCGGTCACCGCCCGGAACGTCAGTTACAACGGCGCCATCGCGACCAACGGCACCACGTCGTTCGGCTTCAACGGCTCGTGGAGCGGCAGCAACCCGGCGCCCACCAGCTTCGCGCTGAACGGCGTGGCCTGCACCGGCGGTACGACGCCGACCACCCCGCCGACCACGCCACCCACCACCGGGCCGACCACGCCGCCCCCCACCGGCCCGGCGGACATCACGGTCAACAGCGCCACCCGGTACCAGACGGTCGACGGGTTCGGGGCCGCGCAGTCGATCTGGGGCAGCGCCTGGTCGACGGCGGAGACCCAGACCCTGGTCGGGCTCGGAGCCAACCAGTTGGGCCTGTCGATCGTGCGGACCGGCATCTCACCGGTCTCCGGTGAGTGGCCGACCCACGTCAACGCCCTGCGGACGGCGAAGTCGTACGCGCCGGGCGTGAAGATCCTCGCCTCGCCGTGGACGGCCCCGGCGGCGTGGAAGACGAACAACAGCCGGATCAACGGCGGCAAGCTGCGGACCGACTACTACGACGACTACGCGAACCACCTCAACAGCTACGTCCAGTACATGCGCAACCAGGGCGTGACCGTCGACGTCACGTCGGTGCAGAACGAGCCGGACTGGCACCCGGACTACGACTCGATGGACTGGAGCGGCACCGAGCTGCGCAACTTCGTCCGGGACCACGGGTCGCGGGTGCAGAACACCAAGCTGATGGTCGCCGAGGCGGTGAACCTGAACTACACCTACACCGACCCCACCCTGAACGACACCACCGCCCGCAACAACATCGGCTACATCGGCGGCCACCTGTACGGCACCGAGGCCGCCGGCCGGCTGCGCTCGTACCCGCTGGCGGACCAGCACAACAAGCCGGTGTGGATGACCGAGTGGAACCTGCACGAGGCCGACGGCAACGGCTCCAACATCTGGGGCAACCCCGGCAACCAGACGGTCTGGAACGAGACCCTCGACGACATCATGCGGACCGTGCACCGGTCGATGGAGGCCAACTGGACCGCCTACGTCTGGTGGTACGGCAAGCGGTACTACTCGTTCATCGGCGACGGTGAGTCGGCCTTCGGCACCACGGCCGGTGCCCCGCTCAAGCGCGGGTACGCCTTCTCGCAGTACTCCAAGTACGTCCGGCCCGGGTACCAGCGGGTCGCCCTGACGAAGAGTTCCAAGGCCAACCCCCTGGAGGTGACCGCCTACACCGGTGGCGGGAAGACCACGCTGGTGATCCTCAACCGGTCGACCAGCGCGGTCAACAACGCCGTGATCCAGGTGCCGCAGAACATCAGCCGGGCCGAGCACTACCTGACCTCGATCAACGCCAACGCGGCCAGCCAGCCGGTCAGCGTGAACGGTGGACAGGTCAGCGTCAACGTCGGCGCGCGCAGCATCTCCACGGTGGTGCTCACCCCCTGAGTCGGCGCACCGGAACCGTCCCGGTCGGGCGGGTGGGTGGTGGGACGTGGCGTCCCGCACCCACCCGTCCGCGCTCGTCGCCCCCGGCCCGGCGTTGCCGGGGCCGCCCACCGGGGCCGGTCGGACCGGGCTGAGCCGGCGGGCGGCGGGGGTCAGCGGGCGGGCAGCAGCCGGGGTACCGCCCGGACGTAGACCACCATCCCGACGACCTCGACGAGGGTCTGGGTGACGATCACCACCGCGGCGATCGCCAGGGCTTCGGGCAGCGCGAGGGCCAGGGGCAGGACGACCAGGGAGTTGCGGGTCGCGCCGGTGAAGACGATCGCCCGGCCCTCGGCGGTCGGGAGCCGGAACAGGCGGGCGACGCCGAGCCCGGCGACGGCCATCACGACCAGGAAGACGACGTAGAACGGGACGACCCGGGCCACGTCGGCGAGGCCGTCGCCCAGCGTGGGGACCTGGGAGGCCACCACGGTCAGCAGGGTCGCCACCATCAGCGGCACCATCAGGGTGCCGGCCGCGTCGGCGGTCCGCCGCCCGGCCGGGCGGCGGACCGCCCAGGCCTGGGTGAGCCAGGCCAGCGTCAACGGGATGACGATCAGCACCACGAACGCCTCGACGAACGGGCCGGCCTCGACCACGTCGGCCAGGCCCGGCCCCATGAACAGCACCAGCAGGCCGGGCAGCAGGAGCATCTGCGCGAGCAGCAGCACGGGTGTCGCGGCGAGGAGCCGTCGGCTGCTGCCGCCGGCCAGTCCGCTGAAGGCGATCACGTAGTCCACGCACGGGGTGAGCAGCACCAGCAGCACGCCCAGTCGGACCGCCCGGTCGTCGGGGAGGAGACCGAACATCGCCGCGACCACCACCGGCACGACGACGAAGTTGACCACCATCGCGGCGGCCAGGAAACGGCCCGACCGCAGCGAGCGGACCAGCTCGGCGGCGGGCACCTGGAGGAAGGTCACGTACAGCAGGGCGGCCAGGACCGGACTGATGGCGTGCTCCAGCAGCGGTCCCGCGGCGGGAGCCGCCCAGCCCGTCAGCGCCCCGACCGCCAGCGCCGCCAGGTAGAGGGGGACCTGGCGGCGTTCCATCGTGGCGACCAGGCCGGACGGGTGCGACACCGGGTGTGCTCCTCGCAGGGTGGTGGACGATCGGCGCGTCGCCGGCGGGGCGTCGTCCGGCGGGATCCTCGCGCTACAGCAGGGTGCGCCAGTAGTCCCAGAACCGGAACAGGATCGCGACGACGATGACGCCGAACCAGACGACGAGGATGAGGCTGTGGTACCGGGCCGCGCCGGCCGCCGCGGCGCGCGCCCGCGCGCGCAGGGTGAGCACGGTGGTGAGGGTACGCAGGCTGGTGTAGAGGAAGATCGGGATGGTGACGGCCCAGACCACCATGCAGTACGGGCACAGCGCGCCGATGACGGAGACGCTCTGGTAGATCAGCCAGTGCACGAACACGACGCCGAAGGTGACGCCGGCCTGCAGGCCGAGCCAGAACCAGCGCGGCAGGGGTACGCCGGCGAGCGCGAGGACGCCGACGGTGGTGACGACGGCGAACCCGGCGATGCCGATGAGCGAGTTGGGGAAGCCGAAGACCTCGGCCTGCGGGGTGGTCATCACCGAGCCGCAGGACAGGATCGGGTTGAGGCTGCAGGTGGGGACGTAGCTCGGATCGGCGAGCAGGTTGATCTTCTCGACGGTGAGGGTGGCGGCGGCGAGCAGGCCGACCGCGCCGCCGACGGTGAGGATCCACGCGGTGACCCGGCTGATGAACCGGATCTCGTCGGGGCTGGCCCCGGCGGGGGCGACGGTGGCGGCGCTCACTCGGCGAGGGCGGCGTCGATCGCGGCGGTGAGGTCGTCCTGGCCGCGCAGGTCGGTCAACGGGCGGCCGTTGAGGAAGAACGTCGGCGTGCCGCTCACTCCGGCGGCCTCGCCGTCGGCCTTGTCCCTGGCGACCCGGGCGGCGGTGGCGGGGTCGTCGAGGTCACGCTGGAAGCGGTCGACGTCCAGGCCGAGGGTGCGGGCGTAGCCGAGGAACACCTCGGTCTGCGGTTGCTCCCGGTGCCCCCACGCGTTCTGGTTCTCGAACAGCAGCGCGTACATCTCGGCGAAGCGCCCCTGGTTGGCGGCGGCCTGCGCGGTCCGGGCGGCGAGGCCGGAGTTGGGGTGGCCGGGCAGGGGGAAGTACCGCACCACGAAGGTGATGCGCCCCTCGTAGGCGGCGAGGATCTGCGTGACGGCCGGGTAGGCGGCGCCACAGGCCTCGCATTCGAAGTCCAGGAACTCGACCAGGGTCACCTTGCCGTCGGCGGCGGTGGCGAGCACGTGACTGTCCTCGCGGACGAGCGTGGCCGGGTCGACCGTGCCGTCGGCGCTGGCGCTGACGGTGGTGGACCGGTCGCGCCGGTCGACGGTGAGCACGCCGGCCACCACCAGCACCAGTGCCGCGATGGCCGCGAGGGTCAGTCGCGTGTTCCTGGTCATGTCCTCGTCCTTCACCGGTCGTCGCGCCGTGGCCGCAGGCCCGGCGGCGGCCCGCTCGTCCGACCACGGTACAGGGTTTGCTGTATTGATCTGGTGGCGCTCGATCCCGGTACCGACCGTTAAATCCGGTCGTGTCCAGCCCGCCGCGAGCGCGTCGGCACGCTTCCGTGGTCGCCGCTCCCACTCTCCCACATATTTACTACGTCAGGTAGTAGCGGGTGTGGGGGTGGTCTCCACGGTCAGGGGGTGACGGTGGACGGCAGCGGTCGCAGGCCCCGGGCCCGACCGGCGCGGACGCCGTTGGCGATCACGAGCACCTCCGCGAGCTCGTGCACGGCGACGACCGCCGCGAGACCGAGCAGGCCGAGCAGGGACAGCGGGATGAGCACGGCGATGAGACCGAGGGACATGCCGACGTTCTGCAGCATGATCCGGCGGGACCGGCGGGCGTGGTCGAGCGCCTGCGGCAGGTGCCGCAGATCCTCCCCCATGAGGGCGACGTCCGCGGTCTCGATCGCCACGTCCGTGCCCATCGCGCCCATGGCGATCCCGAGGTCCGCGGTGGCCAGCGCGGGCGCGTCGTTGACCCCGTCGCCGACCATGGCGGTCACCTGGCGTGCTCGCAGGTCCGTGACGATGCGGGCCTTGTCCTCCGGCCGCAGGTCGGCGTGCACCTCGTCGATGCCGGCCTGCCGGGCGAGGGCGGTGGCGGTGGTGAGGTTGTCGCCGGTGAGCATCGCCACCCGGCAACCGCCGCGCCGGAGCCGGGCGATCACCTCGGCGGCCTCCGGGCGCAGCTCGTCACGGACCGCGACCGCGCCGATCACCCGACCGTCGACCTCGACCAGCACGGCCGTGGCCCCCGCCGCCTGCATCCGGGCCACCTCGCCGGCCAGGTGCCCGGCCCCGACCCAGCCGGGCCGGCCCAGGCGTACCGGCGCGCCGTCGAGTCGCCCGGTCAGGCCGGCCCCGGGGACGGTCTGGACGGCGGTGGCGGGTCGGATGTCCTCCACCGCTGCCAGGACCGCGCGGGCCAGCGGGTGCCCGCTGCGCGCCTCCAGCGCCGCCGCCACGTCCAGCACCTGGTCACGGGTACTGCCCGTCGCGGCCACGACCTCGACGACCGTGGGTTGGTTACGGGTCAGGGTCCCGGTCTTGTCCAGTGCGACCGCCCGGACCGTACCGAGGGTCTCCAGCGCGGCACCGCCCTTGACCAGCACCCCGAACCTGCTGGCCGCGCCGACCGCCGCGAACACCGTCACCGGCACCGAGATCGCCAACGCGCAGGGGGAGGCCGCGACCAGCACCACGAGCGCCCGTTCGAGCCACAGCGCCGGGTCGCCGACCAGGCTGCCGAGCGCGGCGATCAGGACGGCCAGCACCATGATCCCGGGCACCAGGGGCCTGGCGATGCGGTCGGCGAGCCGCTGGCTGGCGCCCTTGCGCCCCTGCTCGGCCTCCACGATCCGGACGATGCGGGCCAGCGAGTTGTCCTGCGCGGCGGCGGTGACCGTCACCTCGATGACCCCGCTGCCGTTGATCGAGCCCGCGTAGACGGCGGTGCCGACGCCGACCTCGACCGGTACCGACTCGCCGGTGATCGCGGAGACGTCCAGCGCGGTGTGCCCGGAGCGCACCACGCCGTCGGTGGCCAGCCGTTCACCGGCCCGCACCACCAGCACGTCACCGGTGCGCAACTCGGCCGGGGCCACCACCTGTTCCCGGCCATGCCGCAGCACGGTGGCCTGCGCCGGCACCAGTGAGAGCAGTGCCCGCAGCCCGCGCCGGGTACGGGCCAGCGAGTACTCCTCCAGCCCCTCGCTGACGGAGTACAGGAAGGCGAGCATCGCCGCTTCGAAGACCTGTCCCAGGGCCACGGCGCCGACCGCGGCGATCGTCATCAGGGTGCCGACCCCGATCCGGCCCGTCAGCAGGCGCCGTACCGTGCCGGGCACGAAGGTGGCGGCGCCCAGCGCCAGGGCGGCGATCTCGAGCCCTGTCGCGACCGGCGGGGGTGCACCCGCCCAGCCGGCGATCAGCGCCACCGCCAGCAGGACCCCGGCCAGCGCGGACAGCCGCAGCTCACGAATCTGCCACAGCCGTCGCGGCTCCTGCGGCTCCGCCGTGGTGCCGGTCGGGCGCGGCTCGGCTCCGCAGCATGCGTCGCCCATCACCGGCTCCTGTCGTCTCGTCCGTCGCCGTCGGGTCCTTCGCCGACGCGCGGGTGCACCCGCTGGGTGCGGGCTCACATTAGTTCAGCGTTCGCTGAATACACAAGGCGGTGTATATTGCGATCGTGGAAGCTCTGACACACGGGCAGGTGATGGCACGGTTCGGGCACGCGCTGTCCGACCCGACCCGGGCGCGGTTGCTGCTGGCCCTGCGGGAAGGCCCGGGTTATCCGGCCGACCTGGCGGACCTGCTGGGCGTCACCCGGCAGAACCTGTCCAACCACCTGGCCTGCCTGCGGGGGTGCGGGCTGGTCGTCGCGGTCCCCGAGGGCCGGCGCAGCCGCTACGAGTTGGCCGACCGGCGGTTGGCGCACGCCCTGGGCGACCTGCTGGGGCTGGTGCTCACCGTCGACCCGCAGGCCTGCCCGGACGCGGAGACGGGCTGCTGCTAGCGGGTCTCCGCGCCGGCCCGCGCCGGTGGGTCAAGGACCCTGGTTGCCGGATGGCGTGGCCATCAGGTCGTGCGCTCCGATGACCGAGAGAAGCTGGAGTTTCTCGTGGCTCTCCGTGCCGGGAACGGCGGTGTAGACGAGCAGGCGGTGCGACTGCACCGGGTCGAGCAGGGCCTGGCAGGTCAGGTCGAGCTCGCCGATCTCGGGGTGGACGAAGCGTTTGACGTTGTCGTGCCGGACCCCGATCTCGTGTTCCTGCCACACGGCGCGGAACTCCTCGCTGCGGTCGAGCAGCAGGTTCTGCAGGTGGGCGGCCCACGAGCCGGGTCCCCGGAGAGTGACCACCGCGCGCAGCCCGGACGCGAAGACGCGGGAGTGCAGCGCGTGGTCGTCCGGGTGGTACAGGGCCCGGCAGGCCGGGTCGGTGAACCAGCGGTACCCGATGCTGCGGGCCGGCCCCGTGTAGCGGGTGAGGTCGCCGGTCAGCGCGACGCCGAGCGGGGTCTGCCGCAGCGTCTCACCCAGCTCGGTGACGACTTCGGCCGGTGTGTCGGCGAGCCGGTCGAGAATGCGCAGCAAGCCGGGACTGATGTGCTCACTGATCGCCCCCCTGGTGGGCGGATTGTGGCCGGCGAGCCGGAACAGGTGGTCGCGCTCGTCCAGTGACAGGTGCAGACCCTGCGCGATCGAGGCGATCATCTGCTCGGACGGGTGCGGTCCGCGCCCGCGCTCCAGCCGACTGTAGTAATCCGTGGAGATGTGGCACAGCAGGGCGACCTCCTCGCGGCGCAGACCGGTGGTCCGGCGGCGCTGCCCGCGCGGGAGGCCGACGTCCTCGGGCTGCAGCGACTCCCGGCGGCGGCGCAGGAACTCGGCGAGCCCGGCCCGATCGATCATGTCTGCCTCCTGTGCCGTGTGGTGGCCCTGACCCCGTTCTACCGCCGCCGCTGAGGGACAACCAGGGACCGGCGATCCCCCCTTCCCGCGACCGGGTCCGCCCAGCCTGTGATCGACAGACCGTGGAAGTTCCGCCGATCCTGGGGCAACCTGGGAGCGCCGCCCGACCGACGGTGGCAACCGACGATGAGTGATGGGAAGTCGCAGATGGCACACCGGCAGCCGGACGACGCAGCGCACGGCGCGGGGGTGCGCTGAGCCGTGTCGTTCTTCCTCGAGTTCGTGCGCAACCCCCTGACCGTCGGCGCCGTCGCGCCGAGTTCGCTCGCGTTGGCCGAGGTGGCCACGGCCGCGGTGCCACGGACAGGCTCTCCCACCGTTGTCGAACTCGGGCCCGGCACCGGCGCGTTCACCGAACTCATCCAGCGACGCCTGGCGGGCGGCGGCCGGCACATCGCCGTCGAGGTCAACGCGCGGTTCGCGCAACGCCTGGCGGCACGCCACCCGTCCGTCGAGGTGGTCAACACGGATGCCACCGTCCTGCGGGACGTGCTGGCGCACCGCGGCGTCGGCCCGGTCGACGTCATCGTCAGCGGTCTGCCGTGGGCGGCGTTCGACCACCAGCTCCAGCACGAGATCCTGTCGGAGGCGGTCGCGGTCCTGCGGCCCGGCGGCGTCTTCACGACGTTCGCCTACGTCCACGCGCGGTACGCCCCTCCGGCCCGGCGGCTGCTGAGGTCGTTGCGGTCCCGGTTCGAGGAGGTCGTGATCAGCCGGACCGTCTGGAGCAACCTGCCGCCCGCGCTGGTGTACGTCTGCCGCCGCCCGATCGTGGTCGGCGACGGTGACCCGGTGGCGGAGCGGGGCCGTGACGGTGCGGGTGCCCGGGATCCGATGGTGATCAGTGCGGCGTGACCGGGGGCGACGTCACCCGGCGGTGCCGGCGGCACCGCCGGGTGACGGTGGGACATCGTGACGTGGTGAGGGGCGCGGCCGGGTGGCCTGGCCACGGCCCCGATGTGGCGCGTCAGGGTTGTCGGGCCGCAAGGTGGTGGATGCGTCGCCGGGCCTCGTTCCTACGCGGCTTCCGGCGCAGACCTTACCCACGGGGCGGGCAGCACACCGCGACCGGCACGCGTCGCGGTGCACTCGTCCCGTTTGGTCAATTGTGGGCGTGGGTATGGTCACGGCGGCACAGGTCCGACCGTGGGAGGCTGTTGATGATCATGGCGTTGCTGCTCGACCTCGCCAACATCGTCGGCGGTTTTCTGCTCGCTGTCGGGCTATTGCGGCTCATGCCGCGAGTCGGCGACGACCTGGGTCGCCTCGCCGACCGGGGGCGCCCGATCGCCTGGGTGGTCGGCGTCGTCGCGCTCGTGACTGGCGGCTACTACCTCATGGTCCACCTGATGTCCGGTCCCCGGGTGTTCCACTTCGAGGTGGTGGGGATCGGTGTCGGACTCGCACTGCTGTGGACCCGGCTGTCTGGGCGGTCGGCACCGCGCGGCGACCGGTCGGGGACGCCGGGCGGTGCCCGCCTGCTCCTCGCGGTGTTCGGCCTCATCGCGATGATCGTTGGCATCCAGGGGCTTTTCACCGCCGACGGCTGACCCGACGGAAGCCAGTTACGGTGCGCTTGTCCGACAAGGCCATGAGCCCGGCACCTGGTTTCGAACGCGACCGATCGGGTAAGAGCGGGCGTGTCGATTCGGTGGGCGAGCACCTGGGCTTGGATATCCGAATGAAAGAGCGTGGCGGGGAGCATTGTGAGGGGGCATTGGCGGCCCTGGGGCGGCAGGGGAGCGAGACTATTGTCAACCACCTGCGCAAGGTGCGGCCGAATCTGCTCGTGGCCGTGCAGGCAGGTGTCGCTGCCGCTCTCGCTTGGGTTGTCGCGGCGGATTTGCTTCACAACCCGCAACCGGTTTTCGCCCCGGCGATCGCGGTCAGTACCATCGCGAGCTCGATCGGTCACCGCATCCGTCGTACGGCGTATGTCATCGCGGGGATCACCGTGGGGGTCGTCGTGGCGGACCTCCTCGTGGTGTTGATCGGCAGCGGTTTCCTCACGATCGGCCTCATCGTGGCGGTGGCGATATTCCTGGCCGGGAGGCTCAGTGGTGAAGGAGGATTCCTCGCCCAGGTGGGCGGTAGCGCCATGGTGATCGCTGTACTGGCTCCTGCATCGACCGACCTCGCGGCTCCCCGCCTCGTCGACGGAATGGTCGGCGGTGTGGTCGGTGTTGTCGTGTCGCTGGTCGTGCTGCCAATGAACCCGATCTATCGGGTCCGGAGGGCAGCCGGTCCGCTGTTGAGCCAACTCGCCGAACACCTCGCCGAAGCCGGCGACGCCGTGGCCTCGCGGGACGCGACTCTTGCCAAACAGGTCATCGACCGGCTGCGTGCCGTCAGGACCGACGAGCTGGAAACGACGCTGGCGGGTGCTGCTGAGGTCGTCACGGTCTCACCACTGTACTGGCGCGAACGCAGGGAATTGCAGGGCTGGCAGCACGGCGCCGGCCTAATGCTTCGGACCCTGGAGATGAGCCGTCCACTGGGCATGAGCCTCAGAACGGCCATACGCTATCAGGAGCCTCTGCCGAACCGGCTGGTCGATTCCCTGCGATGTCTGGCTTTCGCCGTCAGCCGGGCAGACGACGGGTTCTCTTCACAGGCGGAACCCGTCACACCCGTCCAACGGGCCGCAATGCGGGCTGCCAGTCACGCCGAAGCCGCGCTGAAAACCGGGCTCGGGACGGCAGGTGCCACCGCCGCAGGACAAATAAAGGTCATGTCTGTCAACATTTTGCGCGCTACGGGACTGAGCCTCGATCCACCGATGCGGTTGCCGCTGATGGCCAATTGATCTTTTTGTGATTGGTGATTCGGCAGGGTGTGTGGGAGCCGCCGATTACGTGATCGGCTTGCTCCGGTTGGGTGGTTCGGGGCGGGTAGCGGGGGTTGTGGCCTGTGGTCGGGCCGCCTGGTTCCGGCTGGTGGGTCGTGGTCAGCCGGGTGCCGGCCCGACGGCGGTGTAGAGGTTGTCGAGCGCTGCTTGCCAGGGCCAGTGCTCGGGTAGGTGCACGATGATGGTGCGGGCCCGGTGGGCGAGGCGGGCGGCGACGTTGATGATCCGGGTGCGGATGGTGGCCGGGCGGGCGGTCGCCCAGGCGCCGGCGGCGAGGTGTCCGGCGGCGCGGGTGAGGTTGTGGGCGATGCCGGCGCAGGTCAGCCAGGTGTCGTTCGCGCTGAACCGGCCCGAGGGCAGGTGCGCGAGGGGTCCGGCGATCAGGTCGGCGTTGACCTGCTCGATGATCGCGTGTTGGCGGTGCTGGGCTTCGGCCTGCACGAGCGTGTAGGGGCTGTCGGTGAACACCGCGTGATACCGGTAGGTGGGCAGCAGTTCTTCCTGGCCCGGGGCCTGGGCGGGGTCGTCGCGGCGGACGCGGCGCACGATCAGCCGGGCGGTGATCTGGTGGCGGGTGCCGGCGAACGCGGTGTACTCGGTCTCGGCGATCTGCGCGTCGGAGATCCACCTTCCGGCGTCGTCGTCCCAGACGGCCTGCGGATACTTGATGTCGATCCACTGGGCGTCCGTGATGCTCTCGCAGGCGGTGCGGATCTTCGCGTCGATCCGGGTGGTGAGTGAGAACCGCACCTTGCGGCGGCGGCAGGCGGCGATGACGGTCTTGGCGTAGAACGCCGAGTCGGCGCGCACCACGATCTCCCCCGTTGCGCCGCACGAGCGGGCCGTGGTGATCGCCTCGGCGATCATGCTGGCCGCACCGCGGGCCGAGCCGGCGTTACCGGCGCGCAGTCGGGTGGCGGCGATCACCGGCACCGACAACGGCGTGGACAACGTCGCCACCACAGGGTTGTAGCCGCGCAGCCAGACGTTGTAGCCGCCGACCTTGGCGTGGCCGAACCCGATGCCCTGCTTGCGCTTGCCGAACACCCGCCGCAGCATCGAATCGATGTCCACAAAACACAGCGTGTCGGCGCCGGCCAGCAGTGGTGCCCGCCGAGCCAGGCCGATCAACGTGTCTCGGGCGGCGGCCTGCAACTGCCGCACATGCCCATGGGTGAACGTGCGCAGGAACGAGCCGAGTGTCGAGGGCGCGTACACGCTGGTGAACAGCGACCGCATGCCGCCGTGCCGGGTCACGTCGAGGTCGTCGATGCTGTCCGCACCGGCGAGCATCCCCGCGATGATCGTGGCGACCTTCCCGGCCGGGTTCGCGCCCTTGTCCGTCGGCAGGCTCAACCGGTCGGTGACCGCGTCATGCAGACCGGCCCGCTCGGCCAGCCGCATCACCGGCACCAGCCCGGCACACGACACCAGATTCGGATCATCAAACGTCGCGCGCACCACCGGCGCGTCATGGCGTAATCTCACCTGCGAGGTGCCCTTTCGAGCCGAACGATAGAAGCGTGAGAACTCCTATCCTTCCAGCTCAAGGGGCACCTTCTGTCTACGGGGTCTCGCCAACCCAGCCTTCATCGGTGGATCGAGGCTGAGCAAGCCCGACGCGGAGCACCTGCAGGACGTGGCTTCGAAAGACTGGAACAAGTCTTACGGGTCAGAGACGGAGGAAGACGGCAAGGGCGCGAAAGCGCCAGCGTCGTCGTATTCGCCGGAAGGTCGACACGGATGACTGAAACAGGTTGCACGGCCTCCGCCAGCAGACGACTGACCCGGGTCGCGGGGAACTCCAGGATGCCCCCGCTCTGATAGAGCGTCTTCACCTTTAACCGGCCGGTGCAGGGGTGGCGAGGTGGTTCGTGGCTGGATTCGGCGGCTGTTGTCAGGCGGTCTCGTGCCTGCGAGGACTGGGATGGCTAGGCCGATGTGGCGTGCACGACGGCGTCGCGGAGCTTGAAGCGGACGGTTGATGCTGTCCGCAGCAAGGCCGATTCCTACGCACCGTGACCTCGACGCGGAGGATGAATCGTCCGCGCCGGTCAGCCGCCAGGCCGGTTACCACCGCTTCGCAGTGAGCACTGACGCGTTCGTCCTCCTGCTCGCACGTCGACCACAGGACAGGCCGCAGCCGACCCTGCGCGTCCGGCCACCCTGCCGGCTCTCCTGGGTAGGGTAGGGGGCTGTTCACGGCGGGCGAGAGGGAGACGATGACGGGGCAGCCACCGCAACCGACGTTCGGGCTCGACGACTTCGCTCTCGACGACCGGATGCGGCTGTTCGGTTACGTGACGGCGGAGAACAGGTTCGCCTACCTGTGGTTGCTACGGGCGTTCGACTCGGCACGGTCCAGCTACCACGTGGTGTTGCACACCACCGACGTGGCCGCTGCGTTGGCGACGTTGCACGAGGCGGACGCCGACTGCCCGGATCCGGCGCGGTTGGAGCTGCCGCGGCTGCTCGACGCCCTGGTGGATTGGGGGGTGCTCGACCGGGGGCAGGACGGTTCCCGGGCCACGACGTTGGCGGAGTACCGCAACCGGCACTCGGTGTACCAGTTCACCGAGGCGGGTTACCGGGCACACCGGGCGGTGGAGGCAGTCTTGTCGGCGAGCATGGACGACTCGACGCTGTCCCGGCTGGTCTTCGCCGATCTGCTGGCGGACCTCAACGCGCTCGCGTCGGCCAACGAGGCCGGGGACGCCGAGGAGGTCTACCGCAAGTTCAACCGGCTGGACCGGGCGTTGGCCGATATCGCCGAGCGGGCGGCCCGCTTCTACCACATGCTGGGCGACCTGGGGCGGACCAACGACGTGCGGCCGGAGGTGTTCCTCGCCCACAAGGACGCCCTACTGGCGCACCTGCGGGACTTCCACGACGAGTTGCAGCGGTACACGCCCCGGCTGCGCGCGGCGGTGCACGAGGTCGAGGCGACCGGCCTGGACCGGCTGATCGAGGCCGCCGCCGAGGCCGACGAGCGACTGTTCCACACCCCGGTGCAGCGGCTGGAGGACTGGCGGCGGCGCTGGGCGGGGCTGCGGTCCTGGTTGGCGCCGCCGGGCCCGGAGCAGCCCAGCGAGGCGGACCGGTTGTCCGACGCCACCGTCGCCGCGATCGGTGACGTCCTGGCCCTGCTGCGCCGGGTCACCGAGGCGCGTCGCGGCGGAGTGAGCCGGGAGTCGCAGTTGCGGCACCTGGCCGCGTGGTTCACCCGTACCGGCACCCAGGAGGCCGCGCACGCCCTGTTCGACGTCGTGTTCGGTCTCGGTGCTCCGCGCCACGCCGGGGTGGCGCACCCGGATCCGGAGGCGATCGCCAGCCGGCTTTCATGGTGGGAAGCGCCGGCGGTGGAACTGTCCCGCACCCTGGTGACCACCGGCCGGGCACCGGGGCAGGGCCGGGGAAGGCCGGCCCGGTTGGACCGGGTCGATGAGCGGCGGCACCGGTTGCGCGGCGATCAGCTCGCCCGGGAGCGTCGATTGGCCGACGCGGCGACGGCGCTGGCCACTGTGGGCGTGGACGACCACCAGCTGAACGGGCCGCAGACCCAGGTCCTGCTACGCCTGCTCGACATCGCGCTGGCCGCCCGGGTGGGTGGCAGAGCCGGGGTGTCGCTGGCGGCCGCCGCGCACGGCGTGCGGCTGAGCCTCACCCCGACGCCGGGCCGGTTCACCACGGTGCGCACCGACGAGGGTCGGCTGCATCTGGACGGATACGCGTTGACGGTCACCGCCGCGCAGCACACGGCGGTCCGCCGTCCCGAGCTGGTGCCGGCATGACCGCGGAGGCGGGCGGGCCTCGGTCGGCGGCGCACCGGTTCGCCGTTGACGTCCCGGCGTTGGAGTTGGCGGACTACCAGCGGGCAGTCCGGTTGGTCCTGCGCCATCCGCTGATCACCGCGACCTGGCCCGACGAGCGGGCGCTGCCCCGGGTGCGGCGGTTCTCCGCTACCCTGCGCCGGGATCTCGCCGAGGCTTTCGGGTACCGGCTGGAGCTGCACGGTTCCACAGCCCGGTTGGTACGCGCGAAGGACCGGCTCGACGGTACCCAGCCGGCGGTGTCGCGCACCGGACGGCCGTTCGACCGGCAGCGCTACGCGTACCTGTCGTTGTGCCTGGCGGTGTTGGGCCGCGCCGGGATCCAGATCACCCTCAGCGAGTTGGCCGATTCGGTGGCCGGCGACGCGAACCGTATCCCTGGCCTGGGACTGGATCCGGACCACGGCCCGGACCGGCGTGCGTTCGTGGACGCGGTCGGCTGGCTGGAGGAGCGGGGGGTGCTCCGGCTTGCCGACGGCTCCAGCGCCGCCTGGGCCAGTGACCCGGGGGCCGGGGAGGCGCTGTACGACGTGGCACGGGACGCGGTGTTCGCGCTGTTCCGGCCGGCCCGGGTGTTGCAGCACGTCGACTCGGTGTCGGCGCTGCTGGACCGGGCGGTGAGCAGCAGCGGCAACGCCGAGCGCCGGAGGGCGGCCCAGGCGGCCCGGCGGGCGGTGGTGGAGTCGCCGGTCGTCTACCACGCCGACGTCGAGCCGGCGGTCGCCAACCATCTGCGTGGCTCCGCGCTCGCCACCGATCTGGCCCGGCTGACCGGGCTGCGGGTGGAACGGCGGGCCGAGGGCGTGCTGCTGGTGGACACCGCCGGCTTCACCGGGGAACGGTTCCCGGGCACCGGATCGGTGGCGCAAGCCGCTGTCCTGCTGGCGGTGGAGATGGCCGACCGGGCGGCGGATCCCGACGGCCGCCGGGTCAAACGGCTGACCCCGCCCGACGGGCACGCCCGGCAGCAGGCGTTGGCGAGCCACATCGACGCCGGTCTGCCCACGGCCTCCCTGGTACGCCTCGACGACGCCGGTCCGGACGAGCCGTGGACCGTCGAGGGCCGGGGTGACCAGGACGAGGGCGACGGTGCCGACCGGTTGCCGTTCATCACCGACAGTTTCCTGCGCACCGCCGTCGGGGAGATCCTGCAGCGGTACGGGACCGCGTTCGGTGCCCAGTGGCACGCCGACCCGGAGCGGCTGCGCGTCGAGGCGGTCGCGCTGCTGGAGCGGTTCGGCGCGGTCACCGCCGTGCCGGGCGGGGTGCTCGTCCGGCCCCTGGTCGGCCGCTACCGCCACACCGTCGCCGCGGTCAAGCCCCGCGCCACCACCGAAACCTTGTTCTGAGGGAAGTCGATCGTGATCGAGCAACGTGCCGTCCGCCGGTTCGCCCCCACCCGCGCCGGGATCATCAACCTGTGGGACTACCGGGATGAGGAGTTCAGCTTCGTCGACGGGTGGCTGGTGCTGCGCGGGCCCAACGGCTCCGGCAAGACGAAGGCGCTGGAGGTGCTGTTCCCGTTCGTCCTCGACGGGCGGATCGAACCGCGCCGGCTGAATCCGTTCGCCAGCGAGGACCGGACGATGAAGTCGAACCTGCTCTACCGGGGGCAGGAGGTGACCCACGCGTACGTGTGGATGGAGTTCGGCGACGGCGAGCAGTACGTGACCGTCGGCATCGGGTTGCGGGCGCACCGGCACGTCGACCGGGTCACCCGCTGGCACTTCGTGGTCGACGGCCGGGTGGGGGTGGACTTCTCCCTGCTGGACGCCGATGACCGGCCGCTGACCCGCCGGGACCTGATCGACCGGCTGGGCGCTGAGGCGGTGCGGGACTCGGCGGAGGACTACCGCCAGCTCGTCGACGCCCGGCTGTTCGGCCTCGGCCCGGCCCGCTACGAGCAGTTGCTGGACCTGGTGCTGACCCTACGCAAGCCGCAACTGGCCAAGGACCTCAACCCGGTCGAGCTGTCCCGCACGCTCCAACGGGGGCTGCGTCCGGTCGAGGACCACCTGCTCGTGGAGGCCGCCCGCTCGTTCGACGACATGGAGGCGGTCGCCCGTACCCTCGAAGGGCTGGTGGCGGCGGATGGTGCCACGGTCGCGTTCCTGACGGTCTACTCGACCTACCTGCGGACCCACGCGCGGGCCGCCGCCGACGCCCTGACCGCCCGCCGCGACGCGGTCGCCACCCGGTCGACCGCACTTGGCGACGCCCGTCACGCGGCCGACGCGGCGGCGCAGGCGGAGGCCGCTGCGGGTGAGCGGCTGCGTGCCGTCGAGGGCGAGCCCGGACGGCTCCGTGCCCATCTGGACAGTCTGAAGGCCTCGGCGGCGTACCAGTCCCACGAGCAGCTCGCCGACCTGCAGCGACACGTGCACGACCTGGCCGAGGCGGCTGGGCGGGCCGACGAGGCCGTCGTCGTCGAGGAGAGCGCGGTGGCGCGGCGGCGTACCGAGTCAGAACGGGCGACGGTCGCGGCTCGGGACACGCGGACCGCGGCCGAGCGGCTCGCCGCCGATCTCCTGCTCGACGCCGAGGCAGCCGGAATCACGTGGGGCGCCGACGACGCCGCCCCGGGCGATCTGGCGGCCCGGATCACCGCGCGGGCCGCCGCCCGCCGCGACGACGTGCGCGCCGTCGGCGTCCAGGTGGCGCGGCACGACCAGGCTGACCGGGACCATTCCCGGGCCGCCGCTGACGCGGCCGGTGCCACCGCCGCCGCCGCCGACGCCGAGCAGGCCGAGCGGCGCGCCGAGGAAGCCGTCGCGCAGGCTCGCGCCCGGCTGCGCGCCCAGCTCGACAAGTGGGCGCAGGGCAACGCCGGGTTGCTGGCCGATATCGCGCGCCCGGACCTGGCCGCCGGGCTGATTGCCGCCGTGAGCGTCACGGGCGAGCCGGGCGCGCGGACCCTGCGCGAGGTGTACGCCGAGGCCACGGCCGCCGCGGTGACCCAGTGGCGGCACCGGCTCGCGGCGCTGGCGGCGCAGCGCGCGGCGCTTGCCGACCGGCGGGCCGAGGTGGCCGCCGAACGGGACCGGATCGCCGCCGAGCACGACGACGCGCCGCCCGTCCCGGTGACCCGGCCCGCATCACGCGCCGGCCGGCCCGGCGCGCCGTTGTGGCGGCTGGTCCGCTTCGCCGACGCGGTGACGGGCGCGGACGCGGCGGCCGTCGAGGCGGCGCTGCACGCGGCGGGGTTGCTGGACGCCTGGCTGCACCCCGACCCCGCGACGGCGACGACGGCGGTGGCCGGCGACGACCTGGACGGCTACCTGCTGCCGCTGCCGCCGCACCGGCGGCCCACCGGGGCCACCCTCGCCGACGTGCTGGCTCCCGAGGAACAGGACGACGTGCCCGCCGTGCGGATCACCGAGGTGCTCACCTCGGTGGCGCTGGCCGACGTGACCACGCCCGACGCCTCGCCGGTCACCATCGGCGTGGACGGTCGGTACGCCCAGGGCATCGCCGCCGGCCGGTTCGCCAAGACCTCCTGCGAGTACATCGGCGCGACCGCCCGGGCCGCCCGCCGCGCCGCCCGGGTCACCGAGTGCGAGCGGCTGCTGGCCGTCATCGACGCCGACCTCGGCACGGTGGACCACGACCGTGTGTCCGTCGAGGCGCTGCTGGCGGCGGTGGACGCGGCCGCCGCGCAACTGCCGGCACCCGCACCGGTCCACACGGCGCTGCGCGAGCTGGACCGGGCCGCCGCGACGCTGCGCGCCCGGCAGGAGGCCAGCGCGGCCGCCGCCGCCCGCCTCGACCAGGCCCTGGCCGAGCGGGCCGCCGCCGCGGCCGCGCTGCGCCGGAGCGCGGCGGAACGGTCGCTGCCGGTCGACCGGCTCGACGACACCGCCGAAGCGGTGAACCGCTTCGAGAAGGCAGGGGTACGCCTGGAGGGCGCACGGACAGCCGCCGCGCGTGCCGCCGAGCAGGAGGATCAGGCCCGGCAGCGGCACGACGAGGCGGTCGACCGGTTCAGCGCCGCGGCGGAGACCGCCCGTACGGCCCGTGCGCGGCATCAGGAGAAGGCGGAGGCGTACCGGACGTTGCGCGACAGCGTCGGCGCCGACGCGGAACGGGTACTGGCCGACGTGGCCCGGACGGCCGACGCGATCATCGAGGCGGAGCAGGCCGTCGAGCAGGCTCGCACCTCACTCGGCGCCGCCCGGGAGCGGCGGGTCGCCGCGCTGACCCGGGTTGAGCTGGGCGAGCAGGCCCTGGTCGCCGCCGTCGCCGAGGCACAGCACGACGCCCAGCGGCTGCGTCCGTACGCCCAGCCGGACCTGCTGGGTCTGCTGCGCTGCCCCACCGACCTGCGCTGGCCGGCGCAGACCCCGGACGACGAGCTGCATCCGCAGGTGGCCGCCCTGCACGAGGCGGTCCTCGCCGCCACCCGGGAACTGAATCCCACCGAGACGTCGCTGAAGCAGAGCGCCACCCGGCTCACCACCGCGCTGACCGAGCTTCAGTCGCAGCTGCCCGCCGCCGGCCTGGACCACCGGCCCGAGTGGGACACCGACGACGGGGTGATCGTGGTCCGGGTCGCCGACGAACAGGGCCTGAGCCCGGTCGCGCACTTCGCCGACCGGATCGCCCGCGAGCGTCGCGACCAGGAGCAACTACTGACTGACTCCGAGCAGCGGGTGCTGGAGGACGCCCTGCTCGGGCAACTCGCCCGGCAGATCCACCATCGCACCATCGAGGCCCGCGACCTGGTCGCGGCGATGGACAGCCAGATGCGCGCCCGGCGCATGTCTTCGGGGCTCACCGTCGGCGTCGGCTGGCGGCTCGCCGACGACCTCGACGCCGAGCAACGCGACGTGTGCAAGCTGCTCGAACGCGATCCGGCCCGGCTCGGGCCGGCCCAGCTCACCGCCATGCGCCGGCATTTCGCCGCCCGGATCAAGACGGCGCGGGCCGCCGCGCCCGAACGGCCTTACCGGGAACTGCTCGGCGACGTCCTCGACTACCGGCAGTGGCGGACGTTCGCGTTCACCCTGCACCGGCCCGGCGGCGGCACCGAGGCGCTGACCCGGGCCCGACACAGCCAGCTCTCCGGCGGCGAACAGTCGGTCTCCCTGCATCTGCCGCTGTTCGCCGCCGCCAACGCGCTGTTCGGCTCGGCGCGACCCGACGCACCTCGGCTACTCGGTCTCGACGAGGCGTTCGCCGGTGTGGACGACACCGGCCGGGGTGAACTGATGGCGCTGGCGAAACAGTTCGACCTGGACCTGTTCATGACCGGCTACGACCTCTGGGCCACCCACCCGGCGGTCAGCGGCGCCGCCCACTACGACCTGTCGCACTCTGCCGTGGAGCACGCCGTGTCCACGGTGCTGCTGGTCTGGGACGGCTCGACCAACATCGCCGACTTCGATGGAACCCTGGCCCGTGCGCTCGGCTCCCCGGAGACCCGCCGCGCTCCCGGTGGTCAGGGCGGAACCAGCGTCCTGCTCGACCTCACAGACCGATGACCGACGGGCACGGCGTGCGGCCGCCGGACCGGTCCGCTGCGCACCCGTCGCTTGTGCCGACCGGGCGGCACCTGCCGGGCGGTCCGGCGGATCTCGTGGACCAGCCCGGCTGGCGGCGGTTGCTGGCGGCCGCCCGGCGTAATCTGGAACGCACCGGTGGCCGGCTCGACACGATCGTGACGCTCGCCACCCCCACCGACGACGAACGTCTCGTGATCATCGGCATCACCGGCACCTACCGTTCCGCCGCAGCGGCCCGTCTCAGCGTCCGACTCGCCGACGTGGACGAGCACCTACACGTCGCGCACGGAGTCGGTCTGATCGAGGTGCTCGCCACGACGGCGCCGTTGCGCAACCGACCGTCCGACCTCAGACGCGAGGCGGTGGCCCGCGACGCCGTCCTCGCTGTGGCTGACGACGGCCGGCACGCCAACACCGCGTGGTACACCGAATGGCTCGACGGCCTGCGTCGCGATGGCACCCTGACTCGCATCGTCCGCACCGGGCTGCCGTTCGAGAACGTGATTCGCGTCCTGGACGCGCTGCCCGCCGCCGACGAGCCGATCCCGGTCTTCGCCGACCGGGTGCTGGAGGACACGAAGGCCCTCACGGACGGGCCGCTGCGCGGGCTTGTCCTCCGTGCCGTCGCCACCTGGCAGCAGGTGGCGCTCCCGGTCGACGGTGAGCGGGAGCGGGCGTTGTGGGAATCAGTCGGGCTGGTCCCGGACGACCTCGCCAGCCAGGTGCTGGTGCTCAACATGCCGGCCACCGACGGCCTGCTCGGGCGGTGGCTGACGGAGGCCGCGCAGGCGGGCGTGCCGGTGCGGATCACTCTGCACCAACTGCGCCTGGCACCGCTGGCCCTGACCTGCAGCGAGGTTTACGTCTGTGAGAACCCCGCCGTGCTGCGCGCGGCCACCACCGCGCTCGGGGCCCAGGCCCCGCCGCTGATCTGCACCGAAGGGGTGCCTTCGGTCGCCGTTCACACGCTGCTGTACGCCGCTCGGGGAGCGGTGATTCGGTGGCGCAACGACTTCGACTGGACCGGCGTGCGACTGACGGCGGCGGCTCTCCAGCGGTATCCGGGTGCGGTCCCGTGGCGGATGACTGCGGCCGACTACCTGCCGGCGGCGGGCACCGGCACAGCCCTGCTCGGTACGCCCACCGAAACACCCTGGGATCCTTCGCTGGGCGAGTCGATGCGGCGTAACGGCCGAGCGGTGATGGAGGAACGGCTGCTCGACCGGCTCATCGCCGACCTACGTGCGGCCGGAGCCGGGTAAGGGCTGGCAGGCGTTACCCGGCTCGTTGTGGCCGGCTGGTCCGCTCCGCTCGGTGCCACAGCGGCGGCCTGTCCCGAGCCCCACGAGCCCACTACACACGCCGCCTCAACCCCGAACCCTCAAGCAGGGTCCCGAACAGCGGCTGTGGTTAGAGATCAGGACCTTTGCCGGTGGGCGGACGTCCGTCGTTGTGGCTGCCGTCAGCCGGTGACGGGAGCCGCCGCGCGATTGCCGTCTGGTGGACGGGGAGCGCGACGGTCGCCAGGTCGCGGACGACCGCGTCCAGTAGTCGCATGACGCGCGGTTGCTGGCTGGCGACGAGGCGGATGTCGTCGATGATCGTGGCCAGGAGAGTGTCGTACGAGATGCCGTTCATGTGGACGCGGACCGTGCCGTCGTCGTCGCGGATGACGTGGGTGGGGTCGGGGCGGGTCGCGAGTCGGCGGAGGAGGTCGTGTGCTTCCTGCACGGTCCGTACGGCGGTGGTGACGTCGTTGACGGCCGGGGACAGCGCGCGTTCGGCGATGTCGGCCAGTTGCCGGAAGCCGAAACCGAGATCCTGACCGGGGGTGCGCTCCACGCCGATGGTCACGCACTGCTCGGCCGCCTCTGTCGGCAGCAGGCGAGGCGTACCGCCGTTTGTCCGGTGTAC
This sequence comes from Micromonospora fluostatini, assembly GCF_050410825.1. Taxonomy (NCBI): domain Bacteria; kingdom Bacillati; phylum Actinomycetota; class Actinomycetes; order Micromonosporales; family Micromonosporaceae; genus Micromonospora; species Micromonospora fluostatini. The sequence goes on along the minus strand of NZ_CP191251.1, from coordinate 5,103,946 downwards.
GAGTAGCAGTGGTGCTCCGGCGACGATGAAGTCACCTGGTGTGGGGACGACGGTGATGGCGCAATCGTGCTCGCGGGCCAGTCGTCCGAGCAGGGCGAGATCGACGTTGCTGATCATGCCGGGCTGCGTGGCCGGCACGCTTCGTGTGACCCTCTCGGGTACCGCGGACGGCGGTGCGTCGGGTGGGGGTAGGTGGGCGATCGACCGCCGGGTCTGCGCGCCGATGGCGCCGATGATGTGGGACACCCGCATGACAGTGGTGATGTGGTGCAGGTAGTAGATGAAGGTGGCACTGCTGGCCAGAACCAGGGCTATTGACACGGCGAGGGATAGTTCCGGCAGCCGTTGGTCCTCCTGGGTCGGCAACGCGGCGAGCACCACCATCGCGAACAGGAAGGTGGCGACGAACGTACCGAGGGTCGCCTGGATGATCCGGTCCTGCAGGAAGGTGCGCAGGACCCGGGGCGAGTACTGGCTGCTGGCTAGTTGCAGGGCCACGACCGTGATGGAGAAGACCAGCGCGGTGAAGGAGATCATCGCCGTGATGATCGATGACAGTAGGGACCGGGCGCCGGCGGGTCCGCTGGGCAGGATCCCCCCGACGGGAAGATTCAGTTGCAGTTCCAGTGCCGACAGCCCGATCGCCACTGCCACCGCGCCGATCGAGAAGATCGCCGGCACCAGCCAGAAACTCTCCCGTATCTCGGCCAGCCGTGCGGACACGGTGCGAGGCCGGCTCATGACGCGTGACTGGTCATCGGCGGTCAGCCGGGACCACGGCGACAGCTTTCGTTGCCTGAGACGGATGGATGGTGATGTCCTGCGTCGCCGACGCCACCCGGATGCCGCTTTCCGCGAAGCGGTCCAGCACCCGCCGGGTGACCTGGTCCTTGGCCTGCCGGGCGGCGCGCACCGGTACCACGAAGCGGGCGGACAACTCGACCCAGTTGGGGGTGGCCCGGACGAAGACGCGGGGGTCGACCTCGGCACCGGCGACGGGGTAGCGGTGGCGCATCTGCTCGATGGCGCGCTGCGCCTCGGCCGTCGACGATGTGCGCTCTGCCTCCTCGCAGAGGATCCGCTCCGCCAGGTGCCAGTCCGCCTCGTACGGCACGGGCAGGGTCAGCTCCTCCCACAGGTGATCCAGCACGGTGCTGCTGTTGAACACCGGTGCGGTGAACACGAAGCGGTTCGACAGGGACACCACCCGCCCGGTGTACTGGCGGCCGCGGATCCACGATTCCGGGTCCGAGGAGGAGCCGCTCTCGAGGATTCGGGTACGCAGTGGGGTGATATCCAGGACGTCACCGCGTACCCCGCACATCTGGATCCGGTCACCGACGCGGAACTGCCGGCCGGTGAGGATGCTGATCCACCCGGCGAATGCGCCGATGACCTCCTGCATGGCCAGCGCGAGACCGGCGGCGAGCAGGCCGAAGACCACGCCGACCCGGCCGGCGAACGGTCGCCACAGCAGCGCCAACGCGAGCAGCAACGCGACCACGGTCAGGTAGTGCACCGCTTTGCGCAGGTAGTATCGGTTGGTGGTGTCCGCCACCCGGATGGTCGCCAGGCGGCCGGCGAGCATCGCGATGACGACGGCCAGCACGAGCAGGACGATGCTGGTCACGAGGCGACCGCTCACGCTGCTCGTGTCCCAGAGGGCCTCCAGGAACCGCTCCATGCTGCTTGTCCATCGTCCTCGGTGGCGACCGGCCGACGCTAGCCCGTCGCGTCTCCTCCACCATAGGCAACCCCCGGACGGTGGATCTCAGAAATCGCCCAGTGCGTGGGAGCTGCCGGGAAGGGTGACGATGATCGGCGGGCGAGGCTGGCGCACCCACTTGAGCGACGACGCCGGGAGGCGGGGCGAGGGGTGATCACCAGGCCTTGTTCTCGCGTATGGCGGTACGACGCGGACAACCGTCGCCATCGCCCACCGAGCGTGGCGCCGGTCGCGGATCAGTTCCGTCAGACGGGTCAGGCCGCGCGTGGACAGCGGGGTGCTGGCAGGACGGGTCTCCGCAACGAGGCCTCCGTGCTGTGGCGTTGGTCGACTGCCGTCCCACCGGGAGCTTCGCCTATCCGGAGCAGCGCCACACCCCGGTACGCCTGATCAACCGCCTCGATCACGATGAGGACGGCTCACTGTGACCGACTTCGACACCGGCGCCAGGGGAGTGGGGCAGGATGGCCTTGCGGAGGCCGTCCACCACCGCGTGTGGTCGGCTCCCGGGTAGGACGGCAGGAAGGGAGCGTCAAGGGTGTTGTACGAGCAGAATTCAGAAGGTTCTGGCCGCGGCGAGGCGCTGTCGCGCGACATGGGGATGTACCTGCGGTTCGGGGCGATGATCCTGACCGCCATGGTGGTCATGTACGGAGTGATGTATCTCAGTACCTGGCGGTGGAGCGACATCCGCTTCAGCGAGAGCCGCATGTTCATGGCGTTCGCCATGGGCGGCGCGATGGGTGTGGTCATGCTCGGTTGGATGCGGAACATGTACCGCAACACCAAGGCGAACCTGGGCGTCGTCGCGGCGAGCGTTCTCCTGTTCGGCACGGGCGTGGTCCTCGACCGCAGCCAGGCCACCGTGGACGACAGCGGCTGGATGAACTCCATGATCCCGCATCACTCAATGGCCATCACCCGGTCCGAGCGCGCCAACCTCGACGACGTGCGGGTCTGTCAGCTTGCCGTGGAGATCAGTGAGGCGCAGCGGCGGGAGATCTCCGAGATGGAGTGGCTTATCGAGGACATCCGGCGCAACGGAGTGGCCGAGACCCTCGAAGAAGCGCAAGCCCGGCCTGTCCCCGAGTACGACGAGTCCGCCAGCCGCCAGTGCCCTCCGGCATTGCCCGCCTGATCAGGTGCGCTAGGAAGTGGGTCGCCCGGAGCCGGGGCAGGTGCCCCTGCTACCCATGGCCTGGTGCGGGGGGCAGGGGCGACCCGGGGCGACGCCTACCTGGGCGCCGCAGACGGAACAGGAGCTCTGGGGGGCCATTCACGGACTCCTTCGGGGATCTGATATTCAGGATGGGGGTCTCGGCCCGGCTCTCGGCTGGGGCCGGACGCCACGGTGACCCGGAGGTAAGTCGTGTCGCCGTCAGCAGCGACGATCCGTAGGGCGCACGGCGAGAGGTGGGCACCGGGGTAACCGCACGTCTCCCAGCTTCTGAGGGACGGCGGGCGCGCGGTGTCGAGTAGTGCGGTCGTGAACATGAGCATTCGCGTTGCCCGCTCGATTGGTGGCGGCATCTCGGCCGGCAGCGGCACCGCCGCAGGAGCGGGCTTGGGCGCTTCAGCCGCCCAGAGCATCGCCGAGGTTCCGGACCGGTAGGTCACCTTCACGCCACACGGGGATTGTCCGCCGGGGCGGGTATCCGACCCGTAGCGCACGATGGCCGTGACGTCGGGGTGCGCGGCCGCGACGTGTAGCGCGGTCACGACGTCGAGGACTTCGGTCACCTGCATGGGGCTCTCCGCTCTCGGTTGCGCAGCTCACGGGCGGGCTTAGTCTAGAGGCGCTGCCTGGGGGACCTTGTGCACGACCGGCGGCCTGTCCGTCGCCGACGAGCGGCGGCGGTTTCCCTCGTCGAACGGACAAATCGGCTGGGCATGGCAGCGAGTTCGACGGCGGGTGTCGGGACGGCGGCGCGGCGGGCTTTGGCCGCCCGATGGTCGTCATCGACGCGGCCTCACCGACGCCGCCGCCGTACATACAGCTTTGGGCCCAGCTCGCGCGGCAGATCCAGGAGCGCTCGCTCGTCGTCGGCACGAGACTGCCGACGATCCGCCGGCTCGCGGCCGACCTCGGCCTCGCCGTGAACACCGTCGGTCGGGCGTACCGGGAGTTGGAGGAGCCGGGCTGACCGAGACCCGTGGGCGGGCGTCCGGTTCGTCGCGGCCGCCGGCGATCACCTGATGGTCGCGGCCGTGTCAAGTGCGTGTACATGGCGTTGATGCGCCTCGACCCCACCGGCACCGGACGCCGGCGGTGGACCATGCGCTGGAAGGCGCCGCTGGAAGCCTTCCAGATCGCCTTCGAGGGCCGGCTCACCCCGGCCAACGACTGACCACCTCCACAACCGTGATCAGCCGTCAGCTTGACAGACCCCCCGAGGCATTGCCCCGGCCGCGGCTCGACGGCCATGGTGGGGGACCTGCCGCCGCTGCTGCCATCGTGGGGCCGGTTCGCCTGATCCGCACCCCGCAGCGTGGCCCGGGTCACTCGATCCTGGGACGGCGTGAAGAGGGCGTGAAAAAGCGCCGGATCGCCGTGATGGTCGCGTTATAGCCCCTGTCGTTGAGGGGTCGGGTGGCGTTGTGATTGCCCGGCGCGGCCGATCGGCGGCCGCGGTGAACGAGTCCGGGTTCCTGAGGAGTCAGCGTGTCTGACGTGGTGTTCGTGGTGTTGACGGTGGCGCTGTTCGCAGTGCTCGCCCTCGTGGTGAGGGGCGTGGAGAGGCTGTGAGCACCGTCAACGCGATCGGTCTGGTGCTGGCGATCGGCCTGACCGTGTTCCTGGTGGTCGCCCTGCTGTTTCCGGAGCGCTTCTGATGACCGTGACGACAGCCGGTGCGCTGTTCATCCTCTCCCTCGTGGCGGCGTTGGTCGCCGTGCACAAGCCGTTCGGCGACTACCTGTACCGGGTGGTCTCTGCCACCCGGCACTCCCGTGTCGAGCAGGGGGTCTACCGCCTGGTCGGGGTCAATCCGGCCGCCGGGCAGACCTGGAGCGTGTACGCCCGCGCCGTGCTGGCGTTCTCCGCCGTGTCGGTCCTGTTCCTCTACGGGTTCATGCGGCTGCAGAACCACCTGTGGTTGTCGCTGGGCTTCGACCCAGTGGTCACCCACGGCGCGTGGAACACGGCGGTGTCGTTCGTGACCAACACGAACTGGCAGTGGTACTCGGGCGAGTCGACCATGGGTCACCTGGTGCAGATGGCCGGCCTGGCCGTGCAGAACTTCGTTTCCGCCGCGGTCGGCATCGCCGTCGCGGTGGCCCTGGTTCGAGGCTTCGCCCGCAGCCGCTCCGGCGAGTTGGGCAACTTCTGGGTCGACCTGACCCGGATCCTGCTGCGCGTCCTGCTGCCGATCGCGGTGCTCGGCGCGCTCGCCCTGATGGTCGGCGGCGTGGTGCAGAACCTCTCCGGCGGCACCGACGTCACCACGCTGACCGGCGGCACCCAGACGATCACCGGCGGGCCGGTGGCCAGTCAGGAGGTGATCAAGGAGCTGGGCACCAACGGTGGTGGCTTCTACAACGTCAACAGCGCCCACCCGTTCGAGAACCCGACCGCGTGGACGAACTGGTTGGAGATCTTCCTGATCCTGGTGATCCCGTTCAGTCTGCCCCGCGTCTTCGGTCGGATGGTCGGGCAGAACCGGCAGGGCTACGCGATCACCGCGGTGATGGCGATCCTGGCGCTGGCCAGCATCACCCTGACCAACGTGTTCGAGCTGGCCGGCCACGGCACCGTGCCGCAGGCGGTCGGCGCGGCGCTGGAGGGCAAGGAGGTCCGGTTCGACGTGTCGAACTCCGCGACGTTCGCCGCCGCTACCACGCTGACCTCGACCGGCGCGGTCAACTCGTTCCACGACTCCTACACCGCCCTGGGCGGCGGAACGTTGCTGGTCAACATGATGCTCGGCGAAGTGGTCCCCGGCGGGGTCGGTGCCGGCCTGTACGGCCTGCTGATCCTGGCGGTGATCACGGTGTTCGTCGCCGGCCTGATGGTCGGCCGGACCCCGGAGTACGTCGGCAAGAAGATCGGCTCGCGGGAGATCAAAATCGCGTCGCTGTACTTTCTGGTCACCCCGGCGCTGGTGCTGATCGGCACGGCGGCGGCGTTCGCCACCGGCAACGACTCGACCGCGTTGAACGTCGGCCCGCACGGCCTGTCGGAGGTGCTCTACGCGTTCACCTCGGCGAGCAACAACAACGGCTCCGCGTTCGCCGGCATCACGGTCAGCACGCAGTGGTGGAACACCGCGCTGGGCCTGTGCATGCTGCTCGGCCGGTTCCTACCGATCATTCTCGTGCTCGCCCTGGCCGGCTCCCTCGCGCGTCAGCAGCCGACGCCCGCTTCCGAGGGCACCCTGCCCACGCATCGGCCGCTGTTCGTCGGGATGGTCGTCGGCGTCACGGTGATCCTGGTCGCGCTGACCTTCCTGCCCGCCCTCACGCTCGGCCCGCTGGCCGAAGGGCTGTGACCACCATGAGAGAGAAGGACATGACCACCTCCACGCCGGCACCGCACGGCACCGCCGACGCGGCGACCGCCGGCACACCGGCCGTCCAGGGCAACCGGGGCGGCGGTCTGCTCGACCCTCAGCAGCTGCTCCGGTCGCTACCCGACGCGCTGCGCAAGCTCGACCCGCGCGCCCTGTGGCGCAACCCGGTGATGCTGATCGTCGAGATCGGCGCGGCCTTCACCACCGTCCTGGCGGTGGCCGACCCGTCGGTGTTCGCGCTCGCGATCACCGTCTGGCTGTGGCTGACCGTCATCTTCGCCAACCTCGCCGAGGCGGTCGCCGAAGGGCGCGGCAAGGCCCAGGCCGCCGCCCTGCGCAGGGCGAAGACCGACACCGTCGCCACCCGCGCCCTCGGCTGGAGCACGGGTGCCGGCCCCGGCACCTACCGCACCGAGAGCGTCCCCGCGCCGCAACTGCGGCAGGGCGACGTCGTCGTGGTCGAGGCCGGCGATATCATCCCCGGCGACGGGGACGTGGTCGAGGGCATCGCCAGCGTCGACGAGTCGGCGATCACCGGCGAGTCCGCCCCGGTGATCCGCGAGTCGGGCGGGGACCGGAGCGCGGTCACCGGCGGCACGAAGGTCCTCTCCGACCGGATCATTGTCCGGATCACCCAGAAGCCGGGCGAGAGCTTCATCGACCGGATGATCAACCTGGTCGAGGGGGCCAACCGGCAGAAGACCCCTAACGAGATTTCCCTCAACATCCTGCTCGCCGCGCTGACGATCATCTTCCTGCTCGCGGTCGTGACCCTCCAGCCCCTCGCGATCTTCTCCAAGAACTTCCAGGCCGCCGCGTCGGACTCGGGCGCGGTCACCGACGCCGGCGTCACCGGCATCGTGCTGGTCTCGCTGCTGGTCTGCCTCATCCCCACCACCATCGGCGCGCTGCTGTCCGCGATCGGCATCGCCGGCATGGACCGCCTCGTGCAGCGCAATGTGCTGGCCATGAGCGGCCGGGCCGTCGAGGCGGCCGGAGACGTCAACACCCTGCTGCTGGACAAGACGGGCACCATCACGCTGGGCAACCGGCAGGCCGCCGAGCTCCTGCCCGTCGGCGGCCTCGACGCCGCAACGGTCGCCGACGCCGCGCAACTGTCCAGCCTCGCCGACGAAACCCCCGAAGGGCGCTCGATCGTGGTGCTGGCCAAGAACGAGTTCGGGCTGCGCGAACGTGAGCCCGGCCTCATCCCGCACGCCACGTTCGTGCCGTTCACCGCGAAGACCCGGATGAGCGGCGTCGACCTGACTCCGGATGTGAGCGTCGACGGCGGAGCCACCGGACCGGTGCGCCGTATCCGCAAGGGCGCCGCCGTCGCAGTGATGAAGTGGGTACGCGACAACGGCGGTCACCCCACCGAGCAGGTCGGTCAGCTCGTCGACGAGATCAGCGGCATCGGCGGCACCCCCCTCGTCGTGGCCGAGCACCTCGACGGGGAACCCGCCCGAGCCCTCGGCGTCATCCACCTCAAGGACGTGGTCAAGGCCGGCATGCGGGAGCGCTTCGACGAGATGCGCGCGATGGGCATCCGCACCGTGATGATCACCGGTGACAACCCGCGGACCGCGAAGGCCATCGCCGACGAGGCCGGCGTGGACGACTTCCTCGCCGAGGCCACCCCGGAGGACAAGCTCGCCCTGATCCGCAAGGAGCAGGAGGGCGGCCGGCTGGTCGCGATGACCGGCGACGGCACCAACGACGCGCCGGCGCTCGCCCAGGCCGACGTCGGCGTGGCCATGAACACCGGCACGTCGGCCGCGAAGGAGGCCGGCAACATGGTCGACCTCGACTCCGACCCGACCAAGCTCATCGAGATCGTCGAGATTGGCAAGCAGTTGCTGATCACCCGGGGCGCGCTGACGACTTTCTCGATCTCCAACGACATCGCGAAGTATTTCGCGATCATCCCGGCCATGTTCGCCGGCATCTACCCGAGCCTGGACACGCTCAACGTGATGCGGCTGCACAGCCCCGAGTCGGCGATCCTGTCCGCAGTCGTCTTCAACGCGCTGGTCATCGTCGCGCTGATCCCGCTGGCCCTGCGCGGCGTGCGCTACCGTCCGGCTGCCGCGTCGAAACTGCTCAGCCGCAACCTGCTGATCTACGGCCTCGGCGGCATCATCGTGCCGTTCGTCGGCATCAAACTCATCGACCTGCTCATCCAGTTCATCCCGGGGATCTCGTGATGCACCTACCCACCTGGCTCGCCCAGCACCTGGCCGCCCTGCGCGCGTTGCTCGTCTTCACCGTGCTGCTCGGCCTGGCCTATCCGCTCGCGCTGGTCGCCGTGGGCCGGCTCCCCGGCCTTGACGGCAAGGCCGGCGGCTCGCTCGTGACCGCCGGTGGAAAGACCGTCGGCAGCAGCCTGATCGGGCAGCCGTTCACCGACGCGGACGGCAACCCCGTCCCGCGCTACTTCCAGTCCCGCCCGTCGGCCGCCGGCGACGGCTACGACCCCACCTCCACCTCGGCCAGCAATCTCGGCCCGGAGGACATCGTCGACACCACCGCCACCGACCCCGACGACTCGACGCAGAGCCTGCTCACCCAGGTCTGCGCCCGCAGCAAGACTGTGGGGGAACTCGACGGCGTGGACGGCCGCCGCCCCTACTGCACCGCCGACGGCGTCGGCGCGGTGCTGGCCGTGTTCCGCGCCGACGGCCTCACCGGCGTGGTCACCCGGGTCGTCAGCGTCAACCAGACGGCACCCGCCACCCCCTTCGTCACCGAGTACCAGGGCGTGCCGGTGGAACTGGCTGAGCCCGGCCGTGACTACCGGGCCGCCGGAGCCACCATCGTTCCCGTCCGCGGCGACGCCCCCGCCGATCCGGTGGTGCCCGCCGACGCGGTCACCGCCAGCGGCAGCGGCCTCGACCCGCACATCTCCCCGGCGTACGCGCGGATCCAGGTCGACCGCGTGGCCCGGGAGCGTGGCACGGACCCGGCGACGATCCGGAAGCTCATCGAGGCGCACACTACCGACCGGACGTTCGGCTTCATGGGCTCACCCGGGGTGAACGTGCTGGAACTCAACCTCGCCCTCGACGAGGAGTTCCCGGCACGCTGACACCATGGCGCCGGACCGGGACCGGACCCCGGCCCGGCGCCGGTCAGCCCACCGATTCGTTGGGAGAGGACTCCTGCTGTGCCACGAGGGGAACTGCGCATCTACCTCGGTGCCGCACCCGGCGTCGGCAAGACCTACGCCATGCTCGAAGAGGCGCAGCGCCGCGCCGAACGTGGCACCGACGTCGTCGTCGGCCTGGTCGAAACCCACCGCCGCCCACACACCGCCGCGATGATCGGCGACCTGGAAATCGTGCCCCGGCGGACACTCCACTACCGGAGCGCCGAGTTCACCGAGATGGACCTCGACGCGGTACTCGCCCGCCGGCCCGAGGTCGCCGTCGTCGACGAACTCGCGCACACCAACGTGCCCGGCTCCCGGCACGACAAACGCTGGCAGGATATCCAGGAACTTCTCGACGCCGGGATCACCGTGCTCACCACCGTCAACATTCAGCACCTGGAGTCGCTCAACGACGTCGTCGCGCAGATCACCGGCACCACCCAACGTGAAACCGTCCCCGACGCCGTCGTCCGCGCGGCCGAACAGGTCGAACTGGTGGACATGACCCCGGAGGCGCTGCGTCGCCGGATGGCCCACGGCAACATCTACCGCCCCGACAAGATCGACGCCGCGCTCGGCAACTACTTCCGCGTCGGCAACCTCACCGCGCTGCGTGAACTGGCCCTGCTCTGGCTCGCGGACAAAGTCGACGAGCAACTCGACGCCTACCGCGCCGCGCAGGGCATCTCCGCCACCTGGGAGGCCCGCGAACGGGTCGTGGTCGCGCTCACCGGCGGCCCCGAGGGCGAGACGCTGATCCGCCGGGCCGCCCGTATCGCCGCCCGCAGCAAGGGCGCGGACCTGCTCGCCGTGCACGTGGCCCGCAGCGACGGCCTGGCCGGGGCCGACCCCGCCCACCTCGCCCGGCAGCGGGTGCTCGTCGAGAGTCTCGACGGCACGTACCACCAGGTCCTCGGTACCGACGTGCCGGCCGCGCTGCTCGACTTCGCCCGGGGCGTCAACGCCACCCAGCTCGTGCTCGGTGCCAGCCGCCGTGGCCGGTTCGCGCACCTGTTCTCCCGCGGTGTCGGCGTGACCACCACCGCGCTGTCCGGAACCATCGACGTGCATCTGGTCACCCACCCCGAGGCCGGACGCGGCCGGCGGGCCCCCGCGGTGCCCGCCGCCCTGTCCCGGCGTCGCCGGCTGCTCGGCTTCACCCTTGCCGGGCTGGGGGTGCCCGCCCTGACCGCGGCCCTCAACGTCCTACCCGACCTCACCCTCACCAACGACATCCTGATCTTCCTCGCCGCCGTCGTCGGCGTCGCGCTCGTCGGCGGGCTCTGGCCGGCGCTGGTCGCCGCGCTCGGCGGCTCCCTGCTGCTCAACTGGTTCTTCGCCCCGCCCTACTACACCCTGACCATCGCCGAGACCGACAACCTGCTCGCCCTCGGCGTTTTCGTCGGCGTCGCCGTCGCGGTCAGCGGGGTCGTCGACGTCGCCGCGCGGCGTACCCGGGAAGCGGCCCGGGCGTCCGCGGACGCGCAGACCCTCGCCACCGTCGCCGGCAGTGTGCTGCGCGGGCAGCGCCCCCTGCCGGCGCTGCTCGACCGGCTCCGGGAGACCTTCGCCCTGCGCGCGGTCAGCGTCCTGGAACTGGCCACCGATGCGGAGAAACGCCCCGGCCGCGCCCGTGAGGACACCGCGTGGCGGGTCGTCGCCAGCGTCGGCGAGTCGCCAGCGGGCAGCCCGAGCGCGGGCGAGACGGCTGTACCCGTCGACGACCGGCTCACCATCGTGCTCTCCGGCCGGCGCCTGGAGGCCGTCGACCGGCGCATCGTCGAGGCGTTCGCTGCCCAAGCCGCCGTCGCGCTACGCCAGCAACGTCTCGCGGAGCAGGCCGCCGCTGCCCGTCCCCTGGCCGAGGCCGACCGGATGCGCACCGCGCTGCTCGCGGCCGTCAGCCACGACCTACGCACCCCCCTCGCGTCGGCGAAAGCCGCTGTTTCCAGTCTGCGCAGCCACGACGTCGACTTCGACCCCGACGACCAGGCCGAACTGCTCGCCACTGCCGACGAGTCCCTCGACCGGCTCAGCCGGCTGGTCGCGAACCTGCTCGACATGAGCCGGCTGCAGGCCGGCGCGCTCGGCGTCCACCCCGTACCGATCGGTCTGGAGGATGCCGTACCCCGTGCCCTCGACGAACTCGGCCCGCCTGCGGCCGACGTGCGCACCGACATCCCGGCCGACCTGCCGGCCGCGACCGCCGACCCCGGCCTGCTGGAACGGGTCCTGGTCAACCTCGCCGCCAACGCGCTGCGCCACAGCCCACCCGGGCACCCGCCCACCATCACCGCCAGCGCCCACACCGGCCAGGTCGAAGTCCGCGTCATCGACTCCGGCCCCGGTATTCCCGAAGACCAGTGGGAGCACGTGTTCCTGCCGTTCCAGCGTCTCGGCGACCGTGACAACACCACCGGCGTCGGCCTCGGCCTCGCCCTGTCCCGCGGACTCGCCGAGGCCATGGGCGGCAGCATCACCCCCGAGACCACCCCTGGCGGAGGACTCACCATGGTGCTGCGGCTACCCGCCGCCACACCGACCGACCCTCCGGAGGGCCCGCAGGAATGAATCGCATCCTGGTCGTCGATGACGAACCCCAGATCCTGCGCGCCCTTCGTATCAACCTGCGCGCCCGTGGCTACGACGTCAACGTCGCCGCCACCGGCACCGCCGCGCTCAAGGCCGCCGCCAGCCACCCACCCGATCTCGTCGTCCTCGACCTCGGGCTGCCCGACCTCGACGGCGTCGACGTCATCCGCGGCCTACGCGGCTGGACCACCGTTCCGATCATCGTGCTCTCCGGCCGGGCCGGCAGCGACGACAAGGTCAACGCACTCGACGCCGGCGCCGACGACTACGTCACCAAGCCCTTCGGCGTCGACGAACTCCTCGCCCGCATCCGCGCCGTCACCCGTCGACTCAACGCCACCGGCGACACCACGGGCCCGGCAAGCGCTCTCGTGCGGGTGGGACGCCATACGGTCAACCTGGCCGACCGGGTCGTCACCCGCGACGATGGCGTCGAGGTCCGGCTGACCCCCACCCAGTGGGGCGTCCTCGAGAAACTGCTGCACCATCCCGGCAAGCTGATCACCCAACGCCAACTGCTGCACGACGTCTGGGGCCCGGACTACCAGGACGAGACGGGCTACCTGCGCCAGTACATGGCCCAGTTGCGCCGCAAGCTCGAAGACAACCCCGCTCGTCCGCAGCACCTCATCACCGAGCCCGGCATGGGCTACCGCTACCGCCCCTGACCACCGAGAGGAGAGACACGTCAGGCCCAGGGATCGCACCGAGCCCGGAACACCGGCCGGCAACGTGCGGACCGCCGCGATCGGGACCGGCATTCCGCGTACCCGCCTTGCTGGCCCTCGCCGTCATCGCGTTGCCGTGACGACGATGTGCCGACCGCCGAGAGTGGCCAGAAGCGCCATCAACCCGGCCCGATGCCACCCGACCAGCCGGGCGGAGCGACCGTACGGCCTCCTCTCTCGTCCCACGTCCCGCCGTGTCCCGGGTCCGGCCCTGACCAGGTGTTCCGGGTGACCTGCGGTGCGGGTTGACCCGTTCGGCAGGCGCGGTTGGGGCGCTGCGGAGCGCCAGCCCGCAGGGCCGGCGACAGACCCGACAGCGACGCCGACGGGCCATCCGCGGTGCTGCGCTCGCCGGCCTGCGATCCGCCTGTACGTGTCGAGCGGATCGCCGCGGGGTCAACCGCCGACGTGGATGCCGGGCCGGCGTGCCGGATCCCGCTCGGTCTTGCGCAGGATCTCCCGTACCACGGGTATCACCCCGGCCGAGGATGAGATGCCGCAGCACATGCCCGACGGGGTTTCCCACATGGGCGTGTGGGCGGATGCCGGTGGCGTCGCGCAGGCTGAGCAGGATCGCCCCGATCGCGGTCGGGGCGGCGGGACTCCGCACCCGCAGCACCCGGTGCCCGTCAAGCTTCAGCCCCCGCACCGTAGGACGTCGCTGGCTCGACGACCGACCGGACAACCCGCAGGGAAGGGCTGTGCGCCGTGCCCGGCGCGGTGACGCCCACGCCTTCGGCTGGCTTCACCGGCACAACCACGACCGCGTCGTCGGCTACGCCATCACCCGCGTCGGCCCCACCAACGGCCATCGGCCGAGGACATCACCACCGAGACGTTTCTCCGGGCATCGAAGAATCCGCGCCTGGGGGCCGTACCTGCATGCCCGGAAGGCCTGCGGATTGCCGCGCGTGACGGGCGGTGAGCGCGACCACCTCGGCTGGCCCGGGTCGTCCTGGGTCGTGCGACGGCGTTCGTCGGCCAGGAGGCAGCTTCGTCGTCGGGTCGTTGTCGCGATGGCTCGCGCTCATGCCTGTTCGGCGGGCCGGTCGTCCTGATGACCGGCGGACAGGAAATCTAGGTTGTTGGGACTAGACATCTTCTGCGGTGTGGCATACTCTTCTTCGAGTTGAGAGGAAAGATCCGTCACGACGCAGACGGGCCGCCCGGCCGTGAGGTCACGACGGGTGGCGAGGAGAGGGGCACGCTTCACCGTCCCTCCCGACAGGCAGTAGGAGCACGTCAACCCCGGCGTGACACACGCCGGGGTGCAGGTGGGGCCAGGTTCTTGTGGGGCTCCACCTGATGTTCGCCGTGCGTGTCGGGGTCATGAAGTCGCGTGGGCTCCGGTGCCGGTGGACCGTACGACAGCAAGGGAAAGAAGTAGCAGAGGAAAGGGAGGGCCGTACACCGTTGGATCGCCCGCCGTCGGCCGTCATGTCAGGCCGGGCGGACACCGCAGTTTCCATCGAACGAGAGGTGGTCTCCGGTCACGCTTATGCGATCCTCGCACCCGAAGCCGTCAGTGAGGGCTGGTGCGGATACGACAAGCCGACGTCTCTGTCGGCAGATGGTGTCCTGACCCGTAACCCTGGGCCCCGGCGCTTAAGCGCCGGGGCCCTCGACGTGGAGGTGAAATGGGGCAAAACCCCGATGACATGTTCGGCGATGAGAACTACCCGGCCTACACCATCGGCCAGGCCGCGGAGATGCTCGGCGCGACGCAGGACTTCCTGCGCCGTCTGGACGAGGCGAAGTTGATCAACCCGCACCGTTCCGGCGGCGGGCACCGCCGCTACTCCCGCTACCAGCTTCGCCTGGCCGCCCGGGCCCGGGAGATGGTTGACCAGGGCACCGCTCTGGAGGCCGCCTGCCGGATCATCATCCTGGAAGACCAACTCGAGGAAGCCCTCCGGCAGAACAAGAAGCAGTAGCGTGGGCCGCGGCGACAGGACTGGCCAGCACGCCCTCCTGCGAGGTCGTCGGCAGGCGATGGGCCGACCGGCTCGCCAGGCGACGGCCCTGTCCCCGCCCCGGTCCTGGTGATCCCGCTCGTCGTACCTCTTCACACCGGGCCGGCGACCGGCATGCTGTGCGTGACCGGCGGTGCCGAGGGCGGCTCCCGCCGCCTGCGACTCGGGGCGGATGTTGTGTACGGGTGTGGCTCGATCTGGTGGACCGCCGGCACGACGTCGGTCTCCGCCAACGGGGCGTCCAGCCGTACGGCAGGAGCCCACACCGACCGCACCGTCGGCCGGCAGCCTCTCCAACGCCTCGTACGAGGCGACCGTCTTGTCGAGGCTGACTTCCCATTCCGGCTACTCCTCAGCGGGACCGTTCCCGCCGCCGACGGTGCGCGGCCTGCTGATCGGTCTGCCGGTATCCGTGGCCGCCCTTCGCGGCGCTGCCGCACCGTGCGTGGAGCATCCCGCGTCCGTGCTCCCGGGCCACGATCCGTCCGCCCCGGGGACGCCGCCTAGGATGGTCTCGATGAGCACTGCCGAGAAACGACCCGACGATGTTCCATCCGACGGAGCCCGGGTCGAGGAGGCCCTGCGGCTGCTCTGCGGCGCGCCGGTCGGACTCGAGGTCGCCGTGAAGCGGCTCAGCCGGGGCAGTGGCGTCTACGCCTGGTGGGCTGATCCTTCGGTCCTCCCCGACCTCCCTGGGCCGCCGAACGACAGCGACCCGTCACTACGGCTGCTGTATGTCGGACGGGCCACCAGCCTGCGGGGCCGGATCCTGCGCAACCATCTGAGGCGATCGGGCAGCTCGACGCTGCGCCGTACCCTGGCCGGACTTCTCGTGTCCGAGGGATACCGGACGACCTGGACCGATCGGGTGGTCCTGGTCCCTGCGGACGAGACGCGGCTGACGGCGTGGATGTCCGCGCATCTGCGCCTGACCTGGGCGGAGGACGCGGAGCCGACGACCATCGAGGCCGAACTTGTCCGGCGGCTGCGCCCGCCGCTCAACGTCCACGGCGTCGCCCCCGAGCACGTCCAGGCGGCCGTGGTCGCCGCCAAGAACTCGTACAACGCCAGCAGCCGCCCGGCCGACCCGCCGCAAGGGCCGTAACCGTCGCCCGGCGCGCATACCGCTTCGACGCACGCTCAAGCCACCGGGCGTGCAGACCTTCGCCGGCCCGAATTGCCGCTGCCACCTGGGTCACCGCCCAGGCCACCGGCTGGGCCGGCGGCACCAGCGCCAAGGTCAGTTTCGGCCGCTGGGCGGCTGCGTCCGCAAAGGGGAGGACTCTGCGGACGCAGCCGTTTGCTGTGGCGTGGTGACCGAGGGGCGGCCCCGCCGGACCGGCTGAGCAGCCGGCTCGACCTCGTTACCTTCGGAACGCCGAGGTGCTGCGGTGACGCTGTCCGGCCGCTGCGTGGCCTGTGTCACATCTGGTTCGCAAGTGTGAACGTGCCGGCCCGTCACCGCTACTCAGGTGGGAGATGGGCGGGATGGTCGAGGGAGAGCAGGATGTCGACCGGCGGCTGCTGCGTCTGGTGGCCCCGCCGGGGACGAGGCTGCGCTCGAACGGCTGTACGCGCGGCACGGGCCCGCGTTGCTGGCCTACGCCGACGGGCTGCTGGCCGATCGGCACCGCGCCGAGGAGACGGTCCAGGACACGCTGCTGGCGGTCTGGCGGGGCGCCGGTTCCTTCGAGTACCGGTCCACGGTCTTCGGTAAGGTCGCCTGGCGGGTGGTCGAGGCCGTGGGCCGGCAGTTGCGGCTGCCGGAGTTGCGGCTGCCGCAGCTCGACTGGCCGGAACCGGCGCGGGCCGAGGACGTCCGCACGGTCGCCGCGGCGGCACGTGCGGAGTTCGGCTTCGACGACGGGCCGGTGCCGCACATGGTGCGGCTGCTGGAGGCGCACGGGGTGATCGTGTTGTCCCTACCGGACGCCTCCGAACGGGTCGACGCGTTCTCACACTGGTACGGCCAGCGGCCGTTCGTCTTCCTCAACCCGGCGAAGAACGACAAGGCCCGCTCCCGGATGGACGCCGCCCACGAGCTCGGCCACCTGCTGCTGCACCACGACGCCGAGCCGGGCAGCCAACTCCTGGAACGGGAGGCCACCGCCTTCGCCTCCGAGTTCCTCGCCCCCAGCACGACCCTCGCCGGCGAGCTTCCCGCCCGGCTGGACTTCGACCGGCTGCACGAGCTGAAACGCCGCTGGGGCATCAGCCTGAAAGCCCTCGTCTACCGGGGACACGACCTCGGCATCTACCGGGACCACACCTACCGGCGCGGGATGAGCCTGCTTGCCCAGTGGGGCCACCCCGAACCCGGCGACCTCGGCCCCCGCGAACAACCCTCCCTCCTCGGCAGGGCCGTCGACCTCCTCAACCAGCAGCACACCACCATCGAGGACCTCGCCGCGCAGGCCGGCCTACCGGCAACCCTCGCCCGGGCCGTGATCGACGCCGCCACCGAACACCTCCCCGAACTACGACTCACCCCGACCAGCTCGTGACCGGAGCCGGGGACCCTCCCGGCCAGGGCGATCCCCGCTCGGGGTGCATCGCTTACTCAGACGGTGTGACGGTGGGTGCTGTCGGTTCGACGTGGTGGCTGTCCCAGACCCACTGGTCGTCGCCGTGGTCGACCAGGGTGCTGCACCGGTAACGCAGCAGGTCCACGTCCGTGCTCCGGTCCGGGCCGCCGGGATGCGGAGGCGTCGGGTCCAGCGCCGCGTCCGCGTTGTAGACGAGCCGGTCGGCCAGCCGGTAGTCACGGCGGAATCCCGTACGCCACTGCGAGTTGCCGCCCCAGCCGTGCGACAGGTCGGCCACCTGCCGGTACCGCCGCCGCCACGCCCAGTACAACGTCGAGTTCGCGGCGAGCCCGGGATCCAGGTGGTCGACACCGGCACGAACGCTCATACCGCCACGCATGAGCAGCAGCGACCCGACCAGACACCCCGGCCACCACTGCCCGGCCAGCACCGGCGACGCCTGCGGATCGTCCGCCGGCTCGACCTCGACGATCTCGTGCAGGAACGGATGGAACCCTTCCCCCGCCGGGAACGTGCCGCCGATCGCCGCGACGAACCGCCGGTACGCCGAGGACGCAAGCCAGTCCGTGGGGTCGTCGGGATCGGTGGCGGGCGGCTGGCTGGGCAGGATCAGCAACTCCATCACCCTGCTCACCGCATACAACGTCCACAGGTCCTCTTGCACCAACGCGACGGCGGCCATCCTCGCCTCGCCGACCTGCCGCAACGCTGCCAGGATCGACGAGTGGGTAGCAACCCACGGGTCGAGGACGTCCCGATCCCATGCGCTGCCGCTGTAGTCGAGGGTCGGCTCGAACAGACCGAACCTGACCTCCTGCCACGCGCCGTCCGGGAAAACCATCTCGGCTCTCACGACCGCCAGTCTCCCGATCGATGGACAGCGCGTCGAGCGAGATCCGACCACCCCGCCGCCCACCTACGCAGGCGGCCGAACCTGCCGACCGGCTCAGCGAGAACGCCGCGTGGCAGGACCTGGGCGGACCGGGTCCCCGGCTCCACGCATACGCTCTCGCCACGCGAACCAGTCGCAGATCCGGGAGTTCCAATGTGGTTGCCCCGGGCTCGGGGTACTACGGTGCCCCGCCCCACCGAGCTCAGCTCCGCTGGGCATGCTCACGTCTACCGCCGTGCGCATGGGTGAACCGGAGGTCCCGGGGACGCTCGTTGGTCCGGGGGAGATCATGGACATGCTCGGCGTAATCCGGTCGCGGTTCGGGCAGATCATCTTGCAGCCGTAGTTCCCGCGCCCGTTCCAGATCTTGCAGGCCAGCGCGATCTGGCTGCGGTCAGACGTTGAAACGCACATTAGGGACTACCATCGCCCCAAACTGCCAGCGGACGGGGGCGAGCAGGGCTGTCCGAATGCCCGTCAACTGCGCGACCAGCACGAGGTAAGCAGGTAATCACAAGCTTCGTGACGATCCGCTCACACTTGGTGTGCGGCTGAGACGTCTACGGCGTGACTGAGGGCGGCAGCCGTGGGCCGCTCCAGCAGCCCGGCGGCCTGAACCGCGTAACCGCCGGCCAGCGCGAAGCCGTATCGATCGGCCGCCCCGAGCCCGGTACGGGCGAGGCGTTCGTGGAAGGGGTCCACCGCTACGCCGCGTTGCTGCGGGTGGCGGCGAGTTCGGGGAAGGCGTCCTCCCAGCGCTGCCGGAGCTGGGGTGGCAGCCAGAGGGTGGGCCAGAGTCGCCGAAGGAGGTCGGCACTGAGCCAGGTGTGCAGGTCCTCGACGGTGCTGGCTTCGGTGAGCACCACCTTGTACATGCTGGCCAGGCGCGCGGGCCGGTTCAGGTCGTACTCGGCGCGTCCGGACCAGTCGAGGTGACGCGGAAGCGTCACCATGCCCTTGGTGGGGCCGTGCAGCGCGGCGAGGGTTTCGGCCACCACGTAGGGCTTCCGGTCGCCGTAGGGCCGGTAGTCCGCCGGCGGCTGGGGTGACATCCTGCGCCGGCTGAGGTTGGTTGCTCGTCGGACCTCCGGTCGTAGTGCCTGACGGATCGTTTCCCGGCTGTAACCGGTGACCCGCTGTAGATCCACCGGCCGCCACCCGGCCGCGTGGAACGCCCGCAGTTGCTCGTCCCGCTCGGTCAACGCCTGTGCCCGCGTCGCCTCGTACCGGGAGACAACCGTGTGCAGCTCGTCCTCGGAGAACCGGCCCATGGCCGTCAGCCTATGAGGCTAGGCCCAGCACGCTTGGCTTACGTCGCATCTCTGTAGCCGGCGAACCAGTCATGATGATCGCGATGGGATGCGCTCATGTTCTGGGGAAGCCGAGGGCCCGGTAGCCGGGCATGCGGCGTGGGAGTGAGGCGGCGAGGATGAGTGTGGCCGGGTCGTGGTGGTCGTGGACCTCGGCGAGATCCTTGCCGGGCGCGGCGCGGACGACGCGGCCGGCGCATTGGACGAGTAGGCCGTCGTAGGAGATCGGGCCGGCGAGGAAGAGGGTGTCGAGGGCGGGGGCGTCGAAGCCTTCGCCGATGAACGGTGTGGTGCCGATGACGAGCAGGCCGTCGCCGGCCTTGGTGCCGTCGAGCCGGTCAACGATGGCCCGCCGTTAGCGGGTGCTCATCGCGCCTTGGAGCACAAGCGCCTGATGTCCGCGTGCGGCGAGCAGGGCGGTGAGTGCCTCGACCTGGGCGACCCGGCGGGTCAGCACGAGACAGTTGCGACCGGGGTCAGGGCCGCGGCGACTTCGTCGGCGATCTGGGTGTTGCGGGGTTCGTCGAGGGCCAGCCGTCGGTGCACCTCGGCGAGTGCGCCGGGCGCGTCCAGGTCGACGTCGCCGGGTTGGAAAGTGGTCTCGTGGATGAACAGCGCTCGACGGGGTCCGGCGTCGGTGTGCATCGCGGCTGCGAGGGTGCCTTGTTCCTCGTCGGTCAGGGTGTGGCGGACGGGTCCGAGTTGCCAGGTGACGAGTTGGCCGAGGCCGTCGCGTCGGGTGGGTGTGGCGGTGAGGCCGAGCCAGAACTGCGCGGCGATCCGTTTGACCGAGTGCTCGTAGGCTGCGGCGCCGAGGTGGTGGCATTCGTCGACGATGACGTGCCCGTACCCCTGGGTCAGGGTGGCGACTTCGTCGCGCCGGGCGAGGGAGGGCGGCAGCGCGATGTCCACCGTGCCGGTGAGCTTGCGTCGGCCGCCGCCGAGTTGACCGGGCTTGATGTCGAGGAACTGTTGGATGCGGGTGCGCCACTGGTCGGCGAGGGCTTTGCGGTCGACGAGGACGAGGGTGGAGGTGTTGCGTTCGGCGATCACGGGGCAGGCCATGACGGTCTTGCCGGAGCCCGGTGGGGCGACCAGGATCCCGTCGTCGTGGGCGAGAAGCGCGCCGACCGCGTCGGCCTGCCTGCTGGTGAGTTCGGCGGTGAACGCGGTGTCGAACTCGGTCCCGGAGTGTCGTACGTCCGTGACGGCCAGTCGCGACCCGGCGCGTTCGACGATGGTGGCGATGGTGTGCCGCAGGCCCCGCGGGAGGACCAGGCGGTCATCGAGGGTGAGGTCGTAGCCCTGGATGAAGCGTGGGGTGTCCCAGGTGGACCTGCGGAGTCGCTGCAGCTCGTAGAACTTCGGGTTGGCCATGGCGGCGGCGTGCTTGAACGTCGCCAGTGCGGCGGGGGTGAGCTGCCTGGCGTCGATGCTCAGCCCGGCGCCGGCCTCCGCGTGGACCACCGCAGGAAGCGGAGGATGGACCTGGGTCGCGGCGGACCGGCTCATGGTGGCGATGTCGGCACCGGTGAGGGCTTGCTTGGCCTGCCGGGCGACGTGTTCGGCGTCGCCGGTGCTGAGGCGGTCCAGCGTCGACAGGAACGCCCACTGGTCGGCGTGCGGCTCGAGGGTGCCGAGGTCGAGGAAGGTGGTCAGCCCGTCCTTGCGGCGGCGGCCCTGCAGCGGCGCGGCGATGAGGTTGCCGAAGCCACCCTCGGGCAGCACGTCCTGGTTGGGGAACAGCCGGTCGTACGACCGCAGGTCCATCGACCCGCGCAGCACCATCGCCTCGCGCAGCAGGACCGTGCCGACGGCGCGCGCGGTGGCCGCGGCAACAGCGCCGGGGAAGAAGACCCACACGTGGGCTCCGCGGCCTGACTGGGAGATCTCCAGCGCGGCCGGCACGGCGCTGGCTCGTGCCGCCTTCACGTACGCGAGGGCGTCGAGCATCGCGGTCGGCCCGTCGAAGTCGGCCACGACGAAGTGGCAGGTGTTGCCGGGCATCAGCGGGTACAGGCCCATGAACACGTCGCCGACGAGATGCGCCGCGACGACCTCCGTCGTGCGGGGCAGGTAGGTGGCACCGCGCCGGTCCATACCCTTGCGCCAGCCTCCGGCGACCGCGGGCATCCAACCGCCAGTACCGGTACGGGCGTTGTCCCACCGCACGGCGTACACGTCGGCCCGTGCTCGGAACCGGTCGGCGAACAACGCCAGCTTGTCCTGCGGCGGCGAAGCCATGGTGACCAGCCCTGGCGGCTCGACCGGCGCGGACAACTGCTCCGGCGCCACAGTCGTGTCCTAGCATTGCAGCTCCAGCAGGCGTCCCAGCCGGGCGTTCTCCGCCCGTCACCGCTCCACCTCCCGCCGAAGATCGACGAACTCGGCTACCGTGCCCATACCGACCACCCTCGCGGATCGGGGCTCCGAACACCTCGACACCGGTTCGGTATCCTCCGCCGATGGTGTCGATGGGGAATGCCGCGCTGGAGGCGATGATCGCGGCAGCCACGGTTGACGCGTACGGCGACGACGAGCAGCTCACCGGCCTGTCCACCATGATCGAGGAGTACCTGGCGGTGCCGTTCCCCACCACCGTCCTCGGTGTCGGGGTGACGGTGCAGAAGATCGACCTGACTGCAGACAGCATCGTCGCGCTCTGTGCCCGGGGCCGCCACCGGCAGCGGGTCGACCTGCTCGACCTGCCGTTGCCCATCCCCGTGCCAGAGGGCGCCGCGTGGATCGACGCCTACCGGCACTGGGCCGGAAGGTAGGCCACGGTGAGCGAGTACCAGTACTACGAGTTCACCGCCGTCGACCGTCCCCTCGCCGGCCGGGAGCGGGCCGAGCTGCGGTCGCTGTCGACCCGCGCCGACATCACCGCCACCAGCTTCGTCAACACCTACGAGTGGGGCGACTTCAAAGGCGACCCGCGCAAGCTGATGGAAAGGTACTTCGACGCGCACCTGTACCTGGCGAACTGGGGTACCCGCCAGCTCATGCTGCGGGTACCGAAACAGGTGCTCGACCCCGCCACAGTGGCCCGGTACTGCCGGGGTGGCAGCGCGTCGGCGTGGACCGCCGGCACACATCTCGTCATCGACCTCCACGACGAGGACGAGGACGGCACCGACGAGTGGGAGCTCGATGGCCACGGTCTGCTCGCCTCGATCACCCCGGTCCGGGCCAGCCTCGCCGCCGGCGACCTACGCCTGCTCTACCTGGCCTGGCTCCGCTGCGTACAGTCCGAGGAGATCGCCGACGACGAGCCCGAACCGCCCGTCCCCGCCGGACTGGGCACCCTCGACGCGTCCCTCACCGCCGTCGCCGAGTTCCTGCGCATCGACCCCGCCCTGATCAAGGTCGCGGCGGCCGGATCGGCGCCGCCCGTCTCCGACGAACCGACCGCCGCGCAACTACGGACCTGGGTCGTCGGGCTGCCACCCCGGGACAAGGACGCCATCCTGACCGACCTGATCACCGGCAGCGACAGCCACCTGCGCAGCCGACTGCTGCGCCGGTATCGCGACGCACACCGCACCGATACCCCCACCCCGGCAGCCGCCCGCACCGCCGGGGAACTGCTCGCCACCGCCGCAGATCTGCGCACCGAACGGGAACGACGCGACACCGAGCAGCGCGAACGCGAGCGGATCCGCCGGGAACAATCTGCCGCGGCAGCCCGGCAACGGCACCTCGACACCCTCGCGGCTGATCGACCCGCCGCCTGGCGGCGGATCGACGAACTCATCGCCACGAAGAAGCCCCGCGAGTACGACACCGCGGTTCGACTCCTCGTCGACCTCCGCGACCTCGCCGAACGCGACGGAGACAGCGGGCCCTTCACCCAGCGGCTGGCCGAGATACGGGCGACGCACGCTCGCAAGCCCAGCCTGCTCGAACGCCTCGCCCTCGCAGGCCTCGACACCTGACGCACGTCCTCATGCCGTCTCGAAGGTCCGGGTTCGGCGGGCGGTGTTATCGGGTGAAGGTTTCTGCGAGCCCGTAGTTGTCCCACCACGCGGGTCGGTGTGTGCGCGGTCTGCCGGCGGTTCGGGTGAGCAGGAGCCAGTTGTTGTCCAGGACCAGGGCGGGATCATCCGGTGGCTCACCACCATCGCCCACCGCCTCGTCCTCGACCACGCCAAAGCCCGCCGTGCCCGCTACGAACACCCCGCCGGCCTCACCGACGCCTACCACACCCCAGAACCCCAGAACAGCACCAGCGCCGAGTCAGCCGTCATCCGCAAGTACGAACTCCACCAAGCCCTCGCCGTCTACCACTACCTCGGCCCCCGCTACCGCGCATACCTCTATCTCCGCCACTGGCAGGGCCTCACCGTCAACCAGACCGCCGCCGCCTCGACACCACCATCGGTGGCGTCAGAAACCTCGAACGCACCACCACCGCCACCTCACCGGCTACCGCACCGCAGACAATCCCCCCACCCCACTGGCACCCACCCCGCCCTCGGCGACCGTGAGCACCGCATCGACAGGCGTGAGGACGTTCCCGGCGCGTGCGCCGCGCCGACGCACACAGCGTCCCGCCAGATCTGATCTCCGCCGATGTGCGCGCCGTGTGCTCTCCAGCAGAAACCACCACGGGCCAACCGGTACCAACACGGGCCACGACGGGCCGACCGCCGGTCGAAAACCGGGGTACGTGTGCTCCAGGTGCGGTCCTGGCTGGGAGAACAGGCCCCCGGACGACCCCGGCGAACGCGGGTCAACGCGGGCCACGCCCTGCCACCCCAGGTGAACCCCCAGGTCGCTAGACTAGTGCCTCGTCTTGGAACGTCGAACGGGTAATCCGTCGGTTTCTGAGGATGGATCGGGCAGGCTGTCTCCCAGCACTCGTGGTGGGAGGTGATGGCCGGTGGGCAGACGGCGGGAGGTGTTCGTCCGACAGGTGTCGATGGCCGAGGGTCAGCGGTTGCAGAAGATCACCAGGACCGCAAGGGACCCGGTGAAGCTGCGGCGGGCGATCGTGGTGCTGATGTCCGCCCAGGGGCAGCCAGCCCCGGACATCGCCCACCTGCTGACGGTGACCGACGACTACGTGCGCGATGTGATCCACGCGTTCAACGAGCGGGGGTTCGACGCCCTGTCCCCAAAATGGAGCGGGGGCGCACCGAGACGGATCGATGAGCAGACCCGCGACTGGATCTGTGTCATCGCCCGGTGCGACCCCCGCTTCCTCGGCCAACCGTTCTCCTGCTGGTCGTTGGCCAAGCTGCGCGACTACCTCATCGCCGCCGGCTATGTCACGACGATCAGCGTCGAGACCGTGCGCCGTGTCCTGCACGAACGCGGGGTGACGTGGCAGGCCACCAAGACGTGGAAGGCCAGCACCGACCCCGACTTCACCTCGAAGATGCGCCGGATTCTGGACCTCTACGCACCCGCCGACGGCAGGGTGCTCTGCGTTGACGAGTTCGGGCCGTTGAATCTGCAACCCCGCCCCGGACGGGCCTGGCGACCCGTCGCACACCCGGTGCGACTACGGGCCACCTACACCCGCGACCAGGGCGTACGGCACATGATCGCCGCCCTGGACCTGGCTACCGGCAAGCTGCACTACCGCATCCGCGACCGCAAACGCTGGCGGGAGTTCCTGGCCTTCCTCAAGACCCTGCGCGCCCGCTGGCCCGACCAGAAGCTGTATCTCATCCTGGACAACTTCTCGCCGCACAAGCACCCCGAGGTCCGCGCCTGGTGCGCCGCCAACCGCGTCGACCTGGTGTTCCTACCCACGTATGCCTCGTGGCTGAACTGGATCGAGGCCGAGTTCGCCGCCGTGCGGTACTTCGCCCTCAACGGCACCGACCATCGCACCCACGCCGAGCAGGACGCCGCCCTCGGCGACTACATCCGCTGGCGCAACCAACGCGCCCGACCCAAGACCGGATTCGCCACCGGCTCCAAGATCCGCCACCCGGATTACCCGTTAAAGGCTGCATGACGAGGCACTAGGCCCTCGCGCCCCCGTAGCTCAGGGGATAGAGCATCGGTTTTCTAATGATTGTCTGCCATCTATGAATGCGCGGCTGGAGGCCCGCTGATTCTCCGTCAACTGAGCTTTTCCCGGTCACTGGCTTTTCTGCTTCACCTCGCCGGCGAGGGCATCTGACGGTCGGATCGTGCCGAATGATCCATAGATGACCGCGATCAAGGTGAGCGATCCGGACCTCATCGTGTAGAGGTCCGGGCGCTTCACCCACAGCCTCGTCGAGTTCAGGTCCTGACGGTCATGTCTCCGGAAGTAGCGCGAGCCGCAGCGATCAGTGACGCACCGAGTTCCGCGGCCTTCTCGGGATTGAACCGGACCGCCGCGCCTTCCCAGCAACCCGACAGCAACGACGCGGCCAAGCTCCGGACCGTTGCAGGGTCCAACCCGTCAAGCTTGCTGTAGTCGGCAGTGCGCTGTTCCGGGTTGTTGATCGTTAACGTCACCGACGGCGGCTCGTCGCCTTGCCCGTCGGGCGCGTTGAATGCTTCAAGGTCGACCGTCGCGACTTTGGTGCCGTCGGCGGCTTCGACGTCCTGGCCGTGCACGGCCAGGACGTGTCGATTGTGCAGGCGGACGCCGTCCTCGAAGAGGCAGGTCCCATCGCACCACACCGGGCACGGCGACTCGGTCGACGTCGTGGGTGGCAGCAGGTACCCGGCGTGTGACCACGTCGCGAAGTCCACCATCGCATCCGCCACTTGGTCCTCGGTGCAGTTCAGCTCCGCAGCCTGCTCAGGAAGACTCAGGTCCTGTCGGGTGAGTTGCTCGGCGACCACCCCGCGCAGCACGCTGATCTTCTGGTCGGCAGTGAGGCCCTCGTCCTGAACCACCCGGTCGAACACGACCCATCCGAGGTCACCCCGGTCTGGCACGGCCGCTGGGCTGGCCGGTGACCGAGCACCACTAGCTGGTTGGTTGCCTCCGTCGCGCGCCACGGTCGCGACTTGGCCGATCGCCGTCCGTACCTCTTCGGCCTCGTCCAGGGTCAGGCGCAGCACCGCGGCCGCGCCCTCGATCACAAACTTCACCACCGGCTCGACCGCGTCCACGTGCTGTTCCAGGTCGATCTCCAGCTGCCGCGGCCGGTACGCCTGGTGGGCGCACGACTCGCCGGCCGTTCGCACCGAACTGTGCAGCGACAACAGGACAGGCGGTGATTCGTCTGGCCAGTGGATCCGGTCCTCGATGTCGTCGGCGTCCTCGTGGGTGGCGATGCACCAGGGCGGGCACGGCCGCTTCAGCCAGTAGGGCCGACGCGCGCGACCGCTCAGCTCCTCACCGGCATGGTCCGCCACACACCACGACGGACAGACACCGAGGTGTCCTGCGGGTGGGCTTGCAACCTGGTTCGACGTGTCCAACATATTGACAGGCTTGCACGCGCGTCGGTGAGAGCTGGCGGACTCCTTGTGCGCAATGCTAGCAGCTCTCCGGTAATCCCCACTGGCCGCCGTGAGGTGCTGCCGGCCGGGCCTGAACAGTTGATCCTGCCCTGCGGGCCGACGTCACCCGGCTCGCCGTCCGACTACTCGCTGGCGGCGGGTACGTGAGGCGGGTCACCGCCGGTGGCGAGGAAGGTGCCTGCGACCTTTATGGCCGTCTCCGGATTTAGACATAGGTGTTCGACCGGGTATTCAGTGGGCACTCCGCCGAAATCGAAGCGGATCCCTTGAGTCGGGGCATCCACGGACCGGTCGTGCAGGTAGCCGCCGTCGTCGGCGATGTGGACCGCGAAGGCGTGGGTGGGATGGCCGAGCCCGACCTGGAGGCCGGACGGCAGGTCGTCGGGATCGTCGGCGAGGTCGGAGAAGATGGTGACCACGACGGGCTCGCCAGCCTCGTGGATCTCACTCAGGACAGCTTCCAGGGTGGCGGGTTCGGTCACGTCGGTTTCGTGGTTGTCGCGGTGGTCGCCTCGGTCATAGGTCCAGGTCACCTTCATGCGATCGCCTTTCCGTTGCCGGTGTAGGTGCGCCAGTGGCGTACCTGTCCGTCATCGTCGCGTACGTAGACGGTCAGTCGTGCGCCGGTGGGGAGGAGCCGGGAGAGGATCTTCTCGCAGCCGTAGGGGGTGTAGTCGCAGGGCGGGTTGTTCGTCACGACGGCCGCGTCGGTGACGTGTTCGCGGCGCATCCGTGCGGCGAGCTTGGCCTCTAGGTGGTCGGTCGTGGTGGCGATGAGCTGGTAGGCCGGTTTGAGGTCGGCGGCGGCAGCCGGGTCGCGGCCGGATCTCATCGGTATCTGTTGGCCGCCGATCAAGGCGACACCGGAGGTGGGGTCCTTCGCCTCTCGCCGAGGCAGGTTACGAGCGGCCTCCGGCAGCCAGGCGGGTAGCGGCTCGGAGGATGCCGGTCCGTCGGTCGTGGTCGTGGGGACGTCGCGTGTGATAGGCGGTCGGCTGATGTCGCTTCCACCTCCCGTTACCACTCCTTCCGCACCGCCGGTCTGACGAGCTCGCGCCAGCGCTTCTCCGACGTGCTCCCGGGCCTCGGTGCTCCGCCTGAGAACGGCTGCCAGGAGTTCCAGCATCTGCTCCAGGCCCGCCAGCGTCGGGCCCGGCTGCCCTCCTTGCAACACCGCCGTGACGAGCCGCCGCGCCTCGTCGACCGCTGACCCCGCGCTGGTCACCCGACCCTGTACTGCGGTCACCGCCATCGCCACAGGTGTGAGCGCGGCGATGATCTCCTGTGGCGACGGCTGGTGCGCCACCGCGTCGACGGACCGGTAGGCCGTGCCCAGGACGTCCGCGGCCTCGACCAGCTGGGAGTGGGCGTGCCCGAGTACCTTTCGCACCCGGGCGAGACCGGCCGCGACGCCGGCGAAACCGGAGGCCACCGCGCGGGCGGCGGTCTGCTCGACAACGTGATCGACCGCAGCGGCCACCTGCTGCGCTCGGGCCACACCCGCTGCCATCGCCTGCAGGTCGGCACCTACCGTGCCGGTCAGTGACATCCCGCCCTCACCCACCCCCAACGCCTTACGCGGCAATGGCAGCGTAAGGCCCACCGAGCAGCCCAACACCGGCAAAATCCGCCGGGCCGTCAAGGTGCTCAAGGGGGCACTTGCGCCGATCGCCGCCGGCCTGACGGCCGCCACCAGCGCCGAGGTCCAGGATTGGGCCCCGCCGCCATCGACCAGCTGGGTGCCGCCCTGTAGGACCGAGGTGACCTGCCCCGAATGCCCCTGTTTGCGCTGCCGTCACCGTCACTCGGGCTGCACCAAGCCCGCTAGAACGTTCGACCACAAGTGCCTGGTTCCCGGCCGGTCCAACGTCGAGCACCCGGTTGTACCACTGCGTGAACTTCGGTTGCGCTACATCGTCCGACATGACGGCAGGCTTGAACCTTCGCGCTGCCGTCATCGCGCCCGGCTCAGGAGGCGTGACGCTGCGGGTTCGGGTCGCGCCGGCCGCGTGGGAGCCAGCCCGGGTCGTACGCTGCGAAACAGTCCGGCCCGCTCGGGCGGTCGCAGTGAAGCGGTTCGCCTACACTTCGTGCGTGGCCGACAACGAACAGGTATTGCTCGATCAGATCCTGGTCCAGCGGCAGGCTGAGCGGCCCGTGCCGGTACGCGAAGACGAGGCCTTCGAGCTCTTCGCTGCGGAGCAGGCGCTTACGGCACGGCAGCTGTCCTCGGAGGAGGTGGCCGACGGTGTCATCGGAGGCAGCAACGACGGAGCGATCGACGCGATCTACGTGTTCATCGACGGAATGCTCCTTTCCGAGGACAGCGATGTGCTGCAGGAAGGGTTCTCTGCGGGCAGGCTGCAGCGCGGCATAAAACTCGAGCTCTGGTTGGTGCAGGCTAAGCGGGAGACGTCGTTCACTGAGACGGCCATCGACAAGGCGGCGAGCGCGCTTGCGCGGCTGCTGGACCTCTCGGAAGACGAGGAAGATCTTCTGAAGCTCTATTCGCCGGGAACCGTCTCGCGGACGGGGTTCTTCCGGAAGGCTCTTCGGGTGCTGGCCACACGCCACCCTCAAGTCGAGATTCACTTCGTGTACGCAACCCGGGGCCGCGCCACCGGCTCGAATTCGATCAACACCAAGGTGGCCATCAAGGCACGTGACCTGGAAGCTCAGCTTGCTGGGGTGATCTCGGGCGCCAAAGGCTATGTCGAGTTCCTCGGGGCCGCCGAGCTGTGGCGACGGGCGAACACCGTGCCGTCATACACGACGGAGCTGACATATCAGGAGAACGCGACCAGCGGCAACAGCCACGTCGCCCTGGTCAAGCTGCGCGACTACATGACCTTCCTAACCGACGAGGACGGCCGGCTCCGACGGCACATCTTCGACTGGAACGTCCGCGACTACCAGGGAGACGTCGAGGTGAACCGGGAGATCCGGGGATCCTTGGAGGACCCGGAAGGCCCCGAGTTCTGGTGGCTCAACAACGGCGTCACGATCGTCTGCTCTAAGGCCACCGCAGTCGGCAAGACCTATTCCCTAGACGACGTGCAGGTGGTCAACGGCCTACAGTCCTCGCACACCATCTTCAACTTCCTGCGAACGGCGCCGACGGACCACCCGGCGTTCGACCGCTCGGTGCTCGTCCGCATCCTGGTAACGGGCGACGATCTAGCCACCCGGGACCTCGTCATCCGCGCGACCAACCGGCAGACGTCGGTCCCGGCCGCGTCGTTGCGCGCCACCGACGACATCCAACGCGACATCGAGGCGTACTTCCTCGGGCATGACTGGTACTACGACCGGCGGAAAAACTTCTACCGTAACAGCGGACGCAGCGCGGAACGGATCGTGAGCATCTCGCTGCTCGCGCAGGCTGTGATGGCAATGGGGCTCAGCCGTCCCGACAACTCCCGAGCCCGGCCCTCCAGCCTTCTCAAGCGTGACGAAGAGTACCGGCGGATTTTCTCCAAGGAGATCCCCGTGGAGATCTACCTCTGGGTCGCTCGGGCTCAGAAGGAGATCGACGCGTTCCTGGCATCGGAGGCTGCCCTTGTCGGCGTGCCAACCCGAAACAACTACCGCTTCCACCTGGCCATGGTGGCAACGGCGAAGCTCGTGGGGCAGCCGGTGCGGTCGCCGAAGCAGCTCAGTCGCCTAGCGTCGGCCGGTACCCCGCTGGTCGACGCGGATCTAACGGCGGCCTTGGCGTTCTTACGCGAGGAGTTCGCCGCGTACGAGCAGCGAACCGGGAACTCGCCCGACAAGATCGCCAAGGGCCCGGACTTCGTCGAGCACCTGCTCGGGAACTCGCTCGACAAGATCGCCAAGGGCCCCGACTTCGTCGAGCAATAGGGGCGCGATAACGAACTGGGTCGCTGTCCGTCTCCTATCCGCAGGATGGCCGGGGTATGGGAAGCGCCGGTCAGATCGCCGGTTCGGCGGGTGGCGTACGCCGCGCCGATGACAGAGACTGAGCGCTTCTCATCGTGGGGGTCGGCTGGTCTGGACGTGATGTAGGACGAGGATGGCCTGGACGATCGCGGTGGCGCGTCGGGGGCAGCAGCGAAGCTTGGTCAGGACTTTCCAGCCCTTGAGGGTGGCGACGGCGCGTTCGCCGACGGCCCGGATCTTGGCGTGGTGGCGGTTGACGGTCTTCTGCCGGCGGGACAGCCGGGGCCGGTACCGGCGGCGCTTGAACGGTGTGCGGACGCCGCCGACGGCGCCCTGGTAGGCCTTGTCGGCGAAGGTCATGACGTTCGCGCTGGTCAGCGTGTCGATCAGGCCGTGTGTGCGAGCGGCGGTCAGGTCGTGCACGGCGCCGGGCAGGGCGGGGCGAGGCCCAGACGAGGCGTCCGGCGCAGTCCGCGATGACCTGCACGTTCACCCCGTGGCGCTTGTGCTTTCCGGAGTAGTACGGGCGCTGGTCGGCCACCCGGTCGATCGGGATCAGGGTGCCGTCGAGAATCGCGTACGCGAGCCGGCCGATACGTCGGATGGCCGCGTTCAGGTCCTCGGCGTGTGCGGCGAGCAGGTCGATGGCTTCCCGGACGTACCGCCAGGCGGTCGTGACGCTGACGGTGAAGCCGCAGGCCAGGCGGGTGATGGTGTCACCGTTACGGAGATGGGCGAGGGCGAGCAGGGCCTGTCGGCCGGCGTCGAGACGCCACCACCGGCCCTCGCGCCGGGTGCGTTCGGCGCGGATGAGGTCGGCGAGGTGGTTCAGGGTGCGGCTGGACAGCGCGATCGAGGACGGGTAAGACAGCACAGCGAGGCTCCCGGTTGGGGCATCGGGTTTTGGTCGACTGCTGTCTTACCGGGAGCCTCGTCCTATGTCGACACCAGGTCCCCGCCGCGCCCACCGTGACCAGGCCAATCACGATGAAAAGGCCTGTGAAGGTTGTTCTTGGCTGGCCTGGGGCTGGCTGGCAAGTTCGGCGTCATGATCGCGGGCCTGGGTGTGGCTCATGAAAATGGTGGCCCCCGCGGGGTGCTCTCAGTGAGATCTGCCCACCCGGTTCGAGGTCGGGGCGCCGGCCCTGCCCCTCTCGGTGGCTTGATCAGAAGCTTGCCCGACCCGTGGCCGCGGGTCGTGGCCCATCACAGTCCTGCCGCGAGAGCACATCCCGGGCCGGCGCCACCACGACGTCTCCCCTGGAAAGGCAGGACTCCACCATGGCCATCGTCGCAGACCACCACGACTTCGTCATCGGCGTGGACACCCATGCCGCCTCACACACCCTCGCGCTGATCACCGCGAGCACCGGCGCGGTCCAGCAGCAGGCCCAGTTCCCGACCAGCCCGGCCGGGCTGCGCCGCGCCACCGCCTGGATCCAGCGTCACACCCAGGACACGACAACACTGATCGTCATCGACGGCGCCGGATCCTACGGCGCCACCTTCACCGAACAGCTCACCGCAGCCGGTTTGACCGTTGCCGAAGCACCCGACGTCCCGGCCATCAACAGGCGCCGCCACGGCAAGAGCGACGCCCTGGACGCCATCGCGATGGCCCAAGCATCCCGCGGCCTGAACATCAACGAACTGCGCTGGCCCCGCGCGACCGGCGCCCGCACCGCCCTGCGGGTCCTGACCGTCGCCCGCGAACAGATGAGCGGCGAACGCACCCGAGCCGTCAACGCGTTGACCGCCCTGCTACGCACCGTCAACCTCGGCATCGACGCCCGCCGCGCCTTGACCACCACGACCATCACCACCATCGCGACCTGGCGCACCCGGGACGAGAATCCGACCCTGGCCGTCTGCCGAGCCGAGGCCATCCGCCTGGCCCGGCGCATCCGGGCCCTCGACGCCGAACTCGCCGCCAACCACACCACCCTGTACGAAGCCGTCACCACGCAGGCGCCGCAACTGCTCGACCTACCCGGCGTCGGCACCGTCGTCGCCGCGACCGTCCTACTGGCCTGGTCACACCCCGGACGCATCCGCTCCGAGGCCGCGTTCGCCGCCCTCGCCGGCGCATCACCACTACCGGCCTCATCAGGCAACACCACCCGACACCGACTCAACCGCGGCGGCGACCGACGCCTCAACCGAGCCCTCTACACCGTCGCACTGGTCCGCATGGGCCACGACCCCCGCACCCGCGCCTACGTCACCCGCCGCACCGCCGAAGGCCACACCAAACGCGAGATCATGCGCAACCTCAAGCGCTACATCAGCAGGCAACTCTTCCGGACCCTGACCGCCGCCCACACGACAGGAACCACCCCTTGACAGTTATAGAAGCATCTCACTGCAGGAGCAACAACGGTCACGAGCAAGATCCGATACGCTGGCCGCAGGCGGGAGGGGGTGTCTAATGAGCAACACCCAGACTGTCTGGGCAGACCATGATGTGCGCGTCGAGGTTGCGGTCGAAGGCC
This sequence comes from Micromonospora fluostatini, assembly GCF_050410825.1. Taxonomy (NCBI): domain Bacteria; kingdom Bacillati; phylum Actinomycetota; class Actinomycetes; order Micromonosporales; family Micromonosporaceae; genus Micromonospora; species Micromonospora fluostatini. The sequence continues at coordinate 5,070,709 of NZ_CP191251.1, read as the reverse complement.
CGCCCCGGTCGATGCGTGTACGCGCCTACACGCAGCTCCTAGAACAAGTCCTCCTGTCGCTAGAAGAGATCGATCGCTTCGCCCTACCCGGCCGGACGCCTCGCATCGACTTAGCGGTCGCGGATCTGGCGGTGAACGGCGAGATTCGCGCCGTCCTTGCTCCCAGGCGGACACCCCCGCGGCGCCTCCCGGCACGGTATCGGCACCAGCGATCGGCCTTGTTGCTGGTGTAGGTTAACTCAGAGAGATCGCAGAGATTCCTCAGCTGTTCTCATCCCTGACCGCCGAGCGCGTACAAGACGGGTCACGCGGATGCGGCGCAGGACGGGAATGAGCTGCGGGCTGTCACCCCGGTGCCCGGCGGTCACGATCAGGGAGAGGACCTTCTGTCCCTGATCGCAGGCCAGATGAGTCTTGGTGGTCGGCCCGCCGCGCGAGCGGCTCAGCGCGTGATCGGCCGGCTGCCCGGCGGCGGCTCTTCACCGCGAGCCTCGCGGTCCCTCTTCACCCAGTTGGTCAGAGTTTCGCTGTTGATCGCGCAGGTCACGGGCCACCGGCGCGATCAACTTGCCTGTCTCCCGCACGATACGCACCGCGCCCGCCCGGAACTCCGGATCGAACTGCTTTCGCGTCTCAGCCAGGAACCACTATCCCTCAAGCTCTGGCCTCCACGCTACGAGGGAAGGGCAAAGCCTATACCGAGGGCCTGTCAGACCGGCGGAATCGCCGGCCGTTTGCCCCGGGCCGCCGCACCCGCCAGGATGGGTGGGTGCGTTGGTGGTTCACCGGGATCGCAGCGTTCGGATTTCTTCTGCTTGTTCTTTTCCTGACCCGGCAGGGCCGCAGCCAGGCGGACGAGTGGATGAGCATCCTCGGCGGCTTGGCCGGAGTCGTCGGCACGTCGGTGCTGTTCGGACAACTCGTCCTGCAGGCGCGCGGTCGGCCGCAACGGCAGGTCCGGCGCGAGGTCCTGCGACGGTGCGCGCTCCACCTATCCGAGGGTGACCTGCCCCGGGTCCGCGACGTGCGCCCGGCGCAGCTCGGGGTCAAGACGGCTATCGGGTCCACCGGGCCGACCGCCCGGAATGCCCTCCCTTACCTCGAACGCGAGGCGGACAAGGAGTTGGACTGGTTGGTGGCCGGCGGGGGCGTGGTGCTGGTGCACGGCCGCGCCGCTGCGGGGAAGACCCGTACCGCCTACGAGGCAATTAACCGCCTGCGGCCGGAGCACGGACTGCTGGTGCCTGAGTCCGGCCGGGCACTTCGGGAGCTGACCGAGTCCGGGGAGGAACTGCGGAACGTCGTCGTCTGGCTCGACGACCTCGAGCGTTACCTAACGCCGCAAGGGCTTGACCGCAGCGTGCTGGAGCGGCTGTGCCCACCCGGTCGTTCCGAGGTCGTCGTCCTGGCCACGATTCGGGGCGAGGAACTCGACCGGCTGCACCGGCGACCGGCTGATCCGGACAGCGCGCCGGCCGCCGAGGAATTCTGGACCGGTGTCGGGGTGCTCGAACGCATCCCGGAGGACCGACGCGTCCGCATCGATCAATACCTGGGTCCGATGGAGCAGCGACTCGCCCAGCGCAGCGACGACGACCGGATCGTGGCGGCGGCCGGGGCGGACGCGGGCTTCGCCGAGTACCTGGCCGCCGGCCCGCAGCTGATGCAGCGCTGGACGGCCGAGGAGAACCGGCGAGCGGACCTGGGTCAAGCACTGATCAGCGCCGCGGTGGACTGCCGCCGCGCCGGATGGTCCAAGCCGATCCCTGAGGATCTGCTGACCGCGGTCTTCCGGCACTACCTGACGCCGGCCCTGCGGGAGCGCGGTGACCTGCCGCCGGCCGCGGCCGGACTGGCTTGGGCGAGTGAACCGCTTCTTGGCGCGAGTTCCTGCCTCTGGCCCGGGGCCGGTGGCGGATACCAGGTCGCCGACTATCTCGTCGACCGCACCGATCACGGGGAGGGCCGGCTCGCCAAGGCGGCGGTCCCGCGGATCGTCTGGGACGCGCTGCTCGGGCGGGCCGAATCCGAGACCCGTTTCCTGATCGGTGCCGCCGCGTACACCCGGGGCGAGCACGACGTAGCCGAGGCGGCGATGCGCCCGCTGGCCGACGCCGGGGATCCGCTCGCGATGTTCAACCTGGCGGTCCTGATCAGCCGCCGGACGGCCTGGGACGAGGCGATGGACTGGTACCGGCGCGCTGCGGACGCCGGCCATACCGCCGCCATGGTGAACCTGGGGATGATCCTGCGGGAGTCTGGCGAGGACGACGAGGCGGCCCAGTGGTATCGGCGGGCCGCCGATCACGGGCACATGACAGCGATGACGAACCTGGGCGTGCTCCGGAAGATTGGCGGGGACCACGCCGGTGCCGCCTACTGGTACCGGCAGGCAGTTGCGGCCGGGAACACCGACGCGATGTACAACCTGGGCCTGCTGATGGAAGAGCGGGAGGAGCCGGAGTACGCGCGTCTTTGGTACCAGCGGGCCGCCGAGCAGGGTCATCTGCTCGCCGCCGAGCAGCTGCACGATCTGGCCGGGCCCGAAACTGAGCCCGAGACCGGATCCGCCGAACCCGCGCCCGAGACGGTGACCTTCGAGGACGTGAGCTCGCCGGCGCCAGACCGGATTGACCATGGGCCCGCCTGGCGGCAGTGCCGACACCAACTGATCGTCGACTCCGGGTTTGCCCACGCAACGGTGTCTGCGGTCGAGACGCAGTCGGCGGAGCTGATCCGTCGTATGCCCTCGGCCGAGTCGGCGAGGCCTTTCCGGGGCCTTGTGGTCGGTCATTTAGGCGAGGGTATGTCAGCCTGTCTGGTCGCCACCGTCGCGATGGCGCTAGACCGGGGCTACCGCCTGGTCATCGTGCTGACCGGCCCGCTGAATCCGCAGGAACAGCAGACGCGGCACCGGATCGAGCGAACCCTCGGCGTCACGGACGGGGCGGCCAAGGTCCGAATCCTTGTCGTCAAGAAGAACGCGGCGGTGCTGCGAAGGCTGCTCGCCGATATCGACAGCGAGGGGACGTTCCGTTGGCCGGCCCTGGTCATCGACGACCTGACCGACGAGGCTACTGTCTCGGCGATGCCTCGCCGGGACTGGGAGCACACGGCGCGAGCCGAGGGCTCACTCGCGAGGCTGCTACATCGGCTACTGACCCGGCAACTGCCTCAAGCAGCGTATGTCGCTTTCGGCAAGACTCTCTTCACGAACGCGCTGGTGGATCCGGCACATCCGGCGGAACTGTTCCCCCGGGATCTTGTGATGTGCCTTCCGGCACCGGACGATCGCATTGGGCCGGAGATCCTGCGAGACCTCGACCCCGAAGCGCTGGCATCCGCCGACCCGGCGGCGGTCTCCGAGCGGCCAGCCCACGTCCGGCTCTTTCAAGAGGACGAGCGGGACGAATCGCTGCAGGCCGCGCTGGACCTCTGGGTCCTCACCGGAGCGGTCCGGCGATACCGCGAACGATTCGGCTACGGCCCGGTCGAAGATCACATCCTGCTCGTTCACGGCCCGCGCCGGATCGACGAGCACCGGCTGGTCGCAGAGCGCATCGAGGCACTCTGGCGTGAGGACGACAGTGACCGGGGTCGGAGGCTGCGGCACCGGTACGAGACCGATGTCCTCTCGGTCAGCCGGTCGATCGCTCCCGAGCTGCCAATGCCGCCGGACTTCAACGATCTGCAGGCCGATCTGGCCACTACTCTCCGGTTGATCGGTGAGCAGCCGGTGCAGGCCGAGTTGAGTACTCACCACGAGCCAGCAGGCCGAGCATCGGGATGGTCGGTCGTGGTGCTCTCCGGCGAGCGTCGGACCACCGTGTCCAGCGACACCGTGATCACGCACGCGTGGTACACCTCGGCCTCGCTGGACCGGCTGTCCCAGGCGGGACAGTCGCTGGGGTTCCACGCGGCGTACCGGGATCTAATCCGCTTCGTGACGAGGCCGGCCCTGCACCGTCCCTTACTGGCGGCCTTTCGAGCAGAGTCCGCCGCCCGGCGCGGCCTCGCGACGTTCGGCCCGCTCCCGCCCAGCCGGTTGCCGCAGGCACTGGTCGCCCTGCGCCCCGATATCCAGGTCCAGCGCCGGGACCGGAACTGGAACGCCTACCTACTCGAGCTGCGATCACCGGGGCGCACGATCGAGCCGGTAGCCTACCCGGTCGACGGCATGGCGATCCGCCGAAATCTCCGGGCTTGGGAGCCGGTGCTGCGGACCTCACGAACAAGGCAGCATTTCCGTACGGGGACTCGATCCGGAGAGTTCTCGGCCTTGGTCTCGGTCGTCAACCATCGGGCACTGATGTCCGTGCTCGGCGGGCTGACCTGGCTGACGGAGGATGCCTTCCGGCCCCACCTGACCTGGTTGCGGAGCCTGACCGAGCGTCAGCTCGCCCAATGGGTCATCGTGTTTCCCGAGCATCTGCGCCCAGATGGCGCCCGGACAATCCGGGGCAGCGGGCCTTTTACGATTTCGGTCCGCCGGCGTACCGAAAGTGGCGCCTTCCGATTCATCTCCACCCCGCAGCACCGGCAGGCCGCACGTCGGATCGCCGGCCTCTCATCGCCGGTCGCTGACAATGTCGCGGACCGGCTCAGCGGGCCGGCCACCGGCTGCCTCTTGGTATACGCCGTCGCGGAGGCTGCCCCAGACGGGGGCACCGGTGGGCCAGCCGACGAGAAGGCCACCACCCTGGCCTTCCACATGGTGACCCCAATGAGCACCGCTCCCGCCGACGGCGCGCTCAGCGCTTGGGCGTCCAGCCACCCGACGACCCCTCGGCGGTGAAGACCGATGACGCCTGACAGGCATCCACTGCTCGTCACCGCAGCCCTGGTCAAACCTCGAAACACACCCTGTGGGAGCTCATCGTCCGGTCCTTCCTTGGCAGGACTCCGCGAAAGGAGCCCTGCCAAGGCGTCTCAGCCTCGATCCACCGATGAAGGCTGGGTTGGCGAGACCCCGTAGACAGAAGGTGCCCCTTGAGCTGGAAGGATAGGAGTTCTCACGCTTCTATCGTTCGGCTCGAAAGGGCACCTCGCAGGTGAGATTACGCCATGACGCGCCGGTGGTGCGCGCGACGTTTGATGATCCGAATCTGGTGTCGTGTGCCGGGCTGGTGCCGGTGATGCGGCTGGCCGAGCGGGCCGGTCTGCATGACGCGGTCACCGACCGGTTGAGCCTGCCGACGGACAAGGGCGCGAACCCGGCCGGGAAGGTCGCCACGATCATCGCGGGGATGCTCGCCGGTGCGGACAGCATCGACGACCTCGACGTGACCCGGCACGGCGGCATGCGGTCGCTGTTCACCAGCGTGTACGCGCCCTCGACACTCGGCTCGTTCCTGCGCACGTTCACCCATGGGCATGTGCGGCAGTTGCAGGCCGCCGCCCGAGACACGTTGATCGGCCTGGCTCGGCGGGCACCACTGCTGGCCGGCGCCGACACGCTGTGTTTTGTGGACATCGATTCGATGCTGCGGCGGGTGTTCGGCAAGCGCAAGCAGGGCATCGGGTTCGGCCACGCCAAGGTCGGCGGCTACAACGTCTGGCTGCGCGGCTACAACCCTGTGGTGGCGACGTTGTCCACGCCGTTGTCGGTGCCGGTGATCGCCGCCACCCGACTGCGCGCCGGTAACGCCGGCTCGGCCCGCGGTGCGGCCAGCATGATCGCCGAGGCGATCACCACGGCCCGCTCGTGCGGCGCAACGGGGGAGATCGTGGTGCGCGCCGACTCGGCGTTCTACGCCAAGACCGTCATCGCCGCCTGCCGCCGCCGCAAGGTGCGGTTCTCACTCACCACCCGGATCGACGCGAAGATCCGCACCGCCTGCGAGAGCATCACGGACGCCCAGTGGATCGACATCAAGTATCCGCAGGCCGTCTGGGACGACGACGCCGGAAGGTGGATCTCCGACGCGCAGATCGCCGAGACCGAGTACACCGCGTTCGCCGGCACCCGCCACCAGATCACCGCCCGGCTGATCGTGCGCCGCGTCCGCCGCGACGACCCCGCCCAGGCCCCGGGCCAGGAAGAACTGCTGCCCACCTACCGGTATCACGCGGTGTTCACCGACAGCCCCTACACGCTCGTGCAGGCCGAAGCCCAGCACCGCCAACACGCGATCATCGAGCAGGTCAACGCCGACCTGATCGCCGGACCCCTCGCGCACCTGCCCTCGGGCCGGTTCAGCGCGAACGACACCTGGCTGACCTGCGCCGGCATCGCCCACAACCTCACCCGCGCCGCCGGACACCTCGCCGCCGGCGCCTGGGCGACCGCCCGCCCGGCCACCATCCGCACCCGGATCATCAACGTCGCCGCCCGCCTCGCCCACCGGGCCCGCACCATCATCGTGCACCTACCCGAGCACTGGCCCTGGCAAGCAGCGCTCGACAACCTCTACACCGCCGTCGGGCCGGCACCCGGCTGACCACGACCCACCAGCCGGAACCAGGCGGCCCGACCACAGGCCACAACCCCCGCTACCCGCCCCGAACCACCCAACCGGAGCAAGCCGATCACGTAATCGGCGGCTCCCACACACCCTGCCGAATCACCAATCACAAAAAGATCAATTGGCCATCAGCGGCAACCGCATCGGTGGATCGAGGCTCAGTAGGTCTCATAGTGTATCCACGACCAAGGCGTACGGGTTTGTCTTGTCCACCGTCACCCAGTGCATCAACTTGCCACCGGCCGGCGCCGTGGAAATTGGGGTGACGAGGTGGAACCCGATTGTGATCCTTTCGTCTTCGATGGCTTGCCCTTCACTTCCGGAGAGATTGCCCTTCTCAACGGTCGGGTAGAGGATGATCGCTCCGGTGGAGTCACCCCTGAGCGTGTCGGCTTCGGGATCTTGGGTCGGCGTGTCTACGCCGGCGATCCTCATCGCTGCGTTTCGGTGTCGTTCCTCGCTGAACACCCGGAACGAGGCGCTGGACGAGGTGCGTTGGCGTTCGAAGATGCTGAAGGGCCCATGCCCGGCGACGAGGCGTCGTGTGGTGGACCTCGTCTGCTGAGGCAGGAGCACGATCCACTGTGAGAGCTGATCGTCGTTCAGGCGGCGTAGCCAGGCGAGTTCGGGTTGAAAGGTGTCGTCGGCCAGCCACTTGAGGTTGCCGAGCACGGCCAGAAGCGCTGTGTGACTGACGACTGCAAACCCCGCCTCGTAGGTGGTTCTGGCGCCCGGCACCGCGAACCTGGCGGACCGTTGGGCTGCGGCAGCGAGTAGCGGCTCCCACCGTTCGAGGTTGTGTTTGATCTTGGATCCGGCAGAGGGATAAGCCACGGGCTCCATGGGCTGGCCGGGTGAACTCTTGAGGACGAGCTTGGCGTTCCACATCTTGTTGCGGCCGGTGGGTCGCAGATCCGGGCGGTGCTGGGCGATCAGGGGTGGGATCTGCCGGGGAGTCAACTGCTGTGTGCCGTCGGTCGGGGTCGCGTACTGGCGCAGTTCGCGTCGCAGGAAGTCCTCGTCGCGGCAGGCGGCTTCGAACATGTCGTGCAGGTCGGGGGTGGTGTAGAGGCGGACGAGGTCTCGGTAGCCGGGTCGGAAGCCGAACCACCGGCCCATCTGCATGAGTGTGTCGACCTGTGCGGTGGCGCGTCGATAGTAGGTCACGGTCAGCCCTTCCACCGTGAAACCGCGAGCGAGCTTGTTGCCGCCGACCAGGATGCGCCAGATCTCGCGTTTGTCGAAGTCGAGGCTCTCCTGCTGCCTCTCAAGGTCGGTGTCGCTGTTCACGACAATAACTGGGCTGCCGTGACGGTCGGCGGGGCTGATGAGCCTGAGCGCTTCGCCGATGTCGTCGCGTAGGTCGTCGAAGTCGGCCGGTGTGAGCTGTGTGGGTGCCTGTGCGCGGGACACGGGCAGGACGTCGGTGAGGTACAGGTCGCGTAGCCGGGCCAAGCCGGTGGGCCGGTAGTAGCCGGCGGTGTTCCACAGGTGGCCGATCAGTTCGGCTGTCTGCCGGTGGGAGTCCTTGCCCATGGCCTCGTGGACGAGCATGGTGTGGTGCCGGTAGGTGGTTCCGTGTCGTTGTCGGTACAGCTTGACGGCGCCGGTGAGGACGAACATGTCCATTGCGCGGCGCAGTTCGCCTTCGTCGGGCTCGTCGCCGAGGTACCGCACGTGTGCCCGTTCCTTCGACGTCTCGAGAGGGCGTTGGTCGAGGGGTAGCTCGGCATCGAAGTCGTGGAAGTCCTCGGCGCCCATGTAGCCGTCTGGCCGTGGTAGGGAGATGAGGAAGTCGCGGGGGAAGATGTCCTCGACGTCGGACGGGTCGATGAACACGTTGGCGTACGGGGTGGCGGTGTATCCGACGTACTGCGCGCGGGGCATCATCCGCAGCAGCTGACCGATGAGTCGGTTGATCGCGGTGCGCTTCTTGCTGTCCTCCTTCCACTTCTTCGGGCTGACCGTGTTGACCGATGCCTGGTCCGACTCGTCGTCGATGATGAGGACCGGCACCTCACCGAGGCGTTCGCTGATGCGGCCCAGGTCTGCCACCAGCGCTTCCAGGACGGAGGCGTTCTTCTTGGCCACGACGAGGCGGGCATCGCTGGTGTGAAGGTTCGCAGGGTCAAAGAATTTCCGGTTGCGCTCTCGTCCCCTGAACTCGAGTGCGGAGAAACCCATCTTGAGGCGCCTGTAGTCGCCGGCGTGGTTGCTCAGACGGTGGATGTCCGGGTAGCCGGCGTCGGACGGCCGTCCGCCGTGGCGGACGAAGCGGTCACGCTTCCAGTCGGGGTCGTCCTGGTACTCGTGGGCCTTCTGGTCGTGGGGGGAAATTTCTCGCTCGATGTTCTCTCGGCCGCACAGCTCGATGTCGAGACGTCGCTGGGTCTGGGCGCGGAGCATGTTGGTGGTGCCGGTGAGCACGATCACGAGACGGTACCCGGCGTCGATGGCCTTGGCGACGACGCCGGTGAAATTGGCGGTCTTTCCGCTCTGGACGTATCCGACGACGAGGCCCTTTGCCTGGTACGCCGACGTCCGGGTCGGGTCGGAGAGGCGGCGAACGACTTCCTCGGTGGCCTTGTCAAGGTCGGCGATCGCGTCGGGGTTGCGCCACTTGTGAAGCAGGTAGCGCTGGTAGTGGGACCAGTAGAAGCTGCGTTCCGTGCGGCGTTGGGGGGTGCGCCACTCCTCCCAGTCGTCTGCGATGACGATGGGGCCGTCGGCGGCGGCGAAGGGAAACAGGTCGGCGAACAGCTCCGCTGTCTGCTCGTCGATGCCGAGAGCGGCGATCACCGCCGCGCGGCGTGCGGCAGTGTTGTGACTGGTGCCGCCGGTCCAAGGGGCACCGCTCTGCTCGTGGTCCCAGGCGGCGAGGGCGTGGGCGAACTGCTGACGCAGGGCGTCCTCCGGGCCGGCATCACGCAGGTGGGCCAAGAGAACAGACCCGTCGGCAATTCCGTTGGCATCGGCACCCAGCATTGCGGCCAGAGCATGCAGGGGCTTGGGGCCGGGTCGTTGCATGGCGTCGAGTGCGGCGCTGTAGGCGGTGGTGGCCGTGTCGCTCATGACAGTTCCCGCTGTCCCCTCTTAAGAGCGTCGATGAGGATCTGCGGCATGTGATCGCCGCTTCGTCCGGTCAGGTCCAGTTGGTAGCGGACATCGGTGACGTGTCTGGTATCCACGCCGGCGTCGGTCAGGAGGCGAGGCGTGAGACGGGGGAATGCTTCAGACACCCGGAAGGCTTCGGGTGGAGTGCGCAGACGCCATCGGCGTCGGCAGGTGGCCTCGTAACGATCCCGCCAGCCCGAGCTGCGCAGGAGGTCATCGAACGCGGTGCGGTGAGTCGCAGACGACAGACAGTCGCGGGTAATCGTGATGAGGTCCGGCAGTGTGCGGCCTGTGGTGCCTGCGGCAGTGATCTGCAGGGACACCAGCCAGAGGTTCCGATCCCCGGTCTCGACCAACTGTGTCAGCGACGAGATCCAGTGAGACCGGCGCTCTGACGTGGTGGTCTTGACCTCGACATCATGGTCAAGAAGTCCGAAGTCGTGTTCTTCGGCCTGCCCACCGCGCCATGATGCGATCGCCGCGTCGGGCCCGGCGGCGTGTACGAGGCCTACGAACAGGACTAGCTCCCCAACAAGCCCGATCTCCCTCTCCTGTGACAGGACGTTCTCGGTACTCAGGAGGTGCCCGAGACGCCGCACGGTCTCGGCGAGCGCGGCGGTCATGGTCTGCTGGTCCAACTGGACCCGGTCAGCGACGGAACACAGCAGGGGATAGGCATCGACGAAGAGCCTCGGGTCGGTGACGACAACCTCCATCATCCGCTTCCCATGCTGATGCACGGCGCGGACGGCGAGGTGTTCCAGCCCGGCCGGTGCAACCTCGTGCGAGGTTGCAGGTCCGCGTAGCCCGATACGGTTGTTCGGCGGATCGACAAAGAGCACGAGCCGCGGCGAGCCGGGAATCGGATGATCGATCGGAACCTGGCTTTCCAAGTAGTCGGCGAAACTGTCGGCGCTGAGGTGACGGTCTACCGGTGTCGTCACGGGCGCGCCTCGAAGGTGGACCGCTCCGCCTTGGCGGCGGCGGTGAGGACCTCCTGCCAGACCTCGATGTTGACCTTACCTCGGGCGCCGAGGTGGGCGCCCTCGAAGACGTTGCCGGCGAGGAGAAACAACAAGGCCTTGAGTACCGGCGCGTCGTTGCCGCTGCCGCGGCGTCCGCCGAGAATCGCCTGGCGGTAGGACCGGTTGAGCCACAGCGTCCTGTTGGCGCGGTCGAACTCGAGGAACGCGTCAGTGGTGAACCGCCTCCACTGGATGTTGAGGGGCTCCTCCGGCAGGAGTGGTAGTTCGTTGCGGATCTCGCGGGACACCTTCGGATGGAGGCCCTTGCCTGGTGGCAACACCGGCTTGCGTCGTGCCGTGGTGCGGCGGTTGGCGGTGATCCAGGCTGCCTCGGCAGCTTGGAGGTAGTCGTTGATGGTGGTGCCGTCGTCGGCGCGGGCTGTGGCCACGGCCCGGGCGAAGCGGGGACCGACCGACACGCGCGACTTCTCGGGGTTCATCACGAAAAGGCCGCTGGTGTCTCCGTCGATATCGATGGCAACCCGGGCCAGCTGAAGCTTGGTGTCAGGGGCGTGAATGCCCTCCCAGCCGCCGGCGTGGAGCAGCCGATTCCGTCGGTAGAAGTAGAGACCCTGCCGCGTCTCCGCCCCGCCCGGTAGCCGGTACTCCGGGGTGCTGGACCGGCGTGGCCAGATGTGGCAGCGCATGAGCAGGTCGCTTCCGTCGGCGCGGACCTTCAGGTCCTTCGGCCAGCCCGACAGCGTGTCTGGATACGCGAACGGGTCAATGGGCGCCACCGGGTGGCGGACACCCGCGCCGACCCGTACGTCCTCGGCGTCGATGACGATCCGGATGTTACGGTCGGTGAGGATGCGGTGAAAGGTCAGACCCAGGTGTCCCTGCAGGTGCGAGATGGTGCGGCTGAGGAACTCGTCTACCTGGTCGGGGTCGTCCGAGGTGGGTAGGCCGCTGACCTGGTCCCAGCGGACGACGGTACCTGACGCGCTCTTCGGCAACTGCCACTTCCGCTTAAGTTCGGCGGCGGCGAACCTGGCGGGCACGATGTCGCAGGTGTAGTCCCGTCTGCCGGAGGCGAGTTGCCACCTTCGGCCCACGGCTGGCTGTCCGGCAGCGCGCGAGAGGACGGTGAGGCTGGCGGCCTGACTGAACGATGCCGCTTTGAGGCCGACGCCGAAGTGTCCGAGTTCCGTGCCGACGTAGTGGCGTTGTCCGCCGACGGTCATCGCGGTGTCGATGCGTTCGGGTTCGATGCCTCGGCCGTTGTCGACGACGTAGAGCCCGACCAGCCGGGTGTCCTGTTGCACGAAGCGGATGAGGATGTCGCTGGCGCCGGCGTCGACGGAGTTGTCCACCAGGTCGGCCAGAGCGGTCTCCAGCGAGTGGTTGCGCCCCAGTGCGTCCATGGCCCGCGGGTTCGGTGGCAGCTTGACCGTTCCCTCGGTGGGAACCTCCCGAGACCAGGTCGACATTCGTGCTCCAGGGGGTGGTGGCCGGTGCTCCGGCGGACTGTCAGAACCGGTCGGCCGGACGGAAGCCGTTGCGGCGGGCGTGCCGCATGGCTTCCAGTGCGTCGTGTAGGTGTCGTCCTGCGGGGTCCCAGCCCTGTTCCAGGGCCTGGGTCACCTCGGTCGTCGACCGCCGCTGCTCGGCGTTCAGCAGGCCCGTGGTGGCTCCCCAGACGGTCAGTTCGGTCCAGTTGGCCGTGCCGATTCCCCGAACCAACTCCAAGTCGTCGCCGTAGGTGTCGACGACAACGAGCTCCGCCTCCAACTGAGGTGGCACGACCCAGTCGAGATCGCGTACCGCCGTCCAGCACTCCGGTCGTTTGGTCCACTCGCCGACGTTGGTGCGTCCTTCCGGCGGCGACGTGATGACCTTTTGTACGAGCGGGCAGAGGTCGGTGATCGCGTCCTGCAACACGGGGGTGAGGTCCTGGTTGCGCCAGACGCGGTCGAGGTCGATCCTTCGGCCGGTCGCGTGGGCGAGTTTCGCGACGGTGTAGGTCACGATGTTGGCCTTGTAGCCGCCGAAGTTCTGCTTGGCGACGAGCTTGTCGACCTTCCTGAACAGGATCGCCTTGGCCACTAGGTGCCGGCAGTACTGCTTGTCCACGGCCGGGGGCTGTTCGTCGAGGCGTTGCGAGAACAGGGTGAAGTTCTTCTCCGCGCCGAGGCTGACCAGGTGCGGTTCCATGGTCCAGGAGTGCTCGAACTTGGCGAGGTCGGACTTGGTGAACTTCTGGGTGGAGGGGTTGGCAGCCTTGAACACCTTCTGCCGGGCCGGGGTTCCCTCGCGGGTGAGGGCGTTGGCGTACTGACCGCGGGCGCGTTCGTAGAACCAGTGGGTGTCGTGGGGGTGTGCGGGACTCGGTGGTGCCCACAGCGTTCGCATGATCCGCTCGACGTCGACGTGGAAGGCGCTGTTGGCCTTCAGGTCGGAGGCGGTGACGCGGTTCTGCGTGTTGGAGTAGGCGGAGATCTGCGGGACGATGTCGTCGAGTCGGTCCGGCGAGATGACTGTCAGCTTCATCTGTACGTGTGCTGAGCCGACGTCGACCTTGTTGCGGTGGGCGTGGTGGATCGTCGCGGTTGTCTGGCCCCCGTTGACGATCTGCAGGTGGTGGATACGGCGGATCACCCGCTGGCCGGAGTCGGTCTCGTCGAAGTCCACCCTGGAGGCGGTGGCGGCGATGCCGTTGTTGTAGGCCAGGAACCGCTCCGGGTTGCTCTTCAGGGTTTCGAGGATCCCGCGGTTGACCCCACCACGTACCTGCAGGAACGAGCGGACGTTCAGCTCCAGCAGTCTGGCACCGTGGGTGGAGTACAGGTCGGCCAGACCGGGGGCGGGCACGATGGCCAGGAGGACGGAGTAGTCCTCGTCGGTGCGGGGGGTGGCCAGGCAGGGCAGTCCCTCCGGGAACTCGGCCACAATCGGCTCGGCCTTGGTCCCCGAGGCCGACCAGTTGGCCAGGCGTCGAAGGTCCCACAGCTCCCGGTTGAGCTGCCGACCCTCGAACAGGGCCGGGGTGATGCCGTCCCGAACCACGCTGCGGGCGTTGGTGATCAGCACCAGCCGGACCGACTCGACCCGCTTGAACCTCTCTGCGACGGCGGCTCGCATCCCGGCGACCTCCGAGGAGTGGTCCCGCTTGTTCGGCGTGCCGTTGACACAGCTGGCCAGAAACTTCTCAAGCCGTCTGAACGAGGCCTCGACGTCCGCTCGCCCGATCTTGTGGTCGTCGTCGGCACGGGGACTGTAGTGGGTGAGGAAGAGGTCCAGTGACCGGTCGTCGGAAGCCGTGCCGTACCCGCTGACCTCCACCCCGTGGTCCTTGAAGTGCACCGCGACCGCGTCCTCGGTGTGGCCGTCAGCAGCCAGATGATCAAGCATCAGTTGGGTGAACGCCTCGTGGAGGTCGCAACCCTCGATCTCGGCCTGCGTCCTGACATCCCCGATGAGTGCGTGCGCGTAGGTGCCGATGTCCGGTTCAGCCACGGGAGCCCCCGGGTTGCAGGGTATGGGCACGGTGGAGCGGGCCACACATCCCAGGTGGACTCGTCAGGGGCATGCAGTTCTCCGGAGAATCATTCGACATGTGCCGTCACAGTACGCGCCGACCCAGTTGCTGCTGGCACCAACTCTTCACGATTTGGACAGGACCGACAAGACCCACTGGTCTGAGGCGTGATGCCGCATCGGGCCTGTTTCGGGTCGGCCGATCAACCTCCGGCCGACCGCATGGCCGACGAATGCCCGATCGGCCCGGTCGAGCGAACGATCAGACGGCGACGACCGGGGGCGGCCCGACATGCGGCGTCGGAGCCCAGAGGTAACCTGCGCAGTGCGTCATGACGATCGGGAAGGTGACACGGATGACCGACGATGCCGTCGAACGGCGTCGGGCAGGCTACGGCGTCAAGCTGGTACGTGGCCCGTTCGTACGACTGTCGCCACATCCCCAGGCATGCACGAGCGACGATGAGTTCCTCCGCTTCGCGGCGGAGTGCCGTGGGCGCGGCGAGCGGCTCGCCGCAGACCTCTTCAGCGGCGCCGGTGGCCTGAGCCTCGGTCTCGACGCGGCCGGGTTCCGCGTGGTTCTGTCGGCAGACCGCGACCCGGAGTCCGTCGAGACCCACCGACACCACTACCCGGGCCTCACGCTCGACTGCGACCTCGGAGAGACCGCCAACGTCAGACGGATCGCGAACCTGGTCAAGGCTGCGGAGATCGAGCTCCTCGCCGGCGGGCCGCCCTGCCAGCCCTTTTCCCGAGCGGGCCGCTCACTGATCCGCCACCAGGTCCGTCACGGTCTGCGTCCACCCCACGACGAACGTCGGGATCTCTGGCGCTCGTTCCTGGAGGTCATCCAGCTGGCCCGACCGGCTGCCGTGATCATGGAGAACGTGCCGGACATGGCTCTCGACCGGGAGATGTTCATCCTGCGCACAATGGTGCACGAACTCGAGTCCATCGGGTACGCGGTGGAGGAGAGGGTCGTCGACACACTCCGTTACGGCGTACCGCAGTTCCGGCAGAGGCTGATCCTGGTCGCACTCCGAGACGGCATCGCCTTCGACTGGCCGGCCGAGGTGCCGGACCGGGTCTCGGTCTGGAACGCGATCGGTGACCTACCCGAGGTCGAAGGCGGCTGGCGACCCGCGGGAGGTGCGGACGGCTGGACGGACTACGCCGGTCCGGAGTCGACCTTCCAGAGGAAAATGCGCCGCGGCGTACCACCGTCGGATGCGGCTAAGGTCTTCGACCACATCACCAGACCCGTCCGCGAGGACGACCAACGCGCCTTCGACATGATGGGCGCCGACACTCGGTACTCGGACCTGCCGGAAGAGGTCAAGCGCTACCGCGACGACATCTTCGACGACAAGTACAAGCGCCTGAGCGAGGACACCTACTCCCGCACCATCACCGCGCACATCGCCAAGGACGGCTACTGGTACATCCACCCGCGCCAAGACCGAACCCTCACCGTGAGGGAGGCCGCACGGCTGCAGACCTTCCCGGACTGGTTCCGCTTCGCCGGCCCGCCCTCGGCGGCGTTCCGCCAGATCGGCAACGCCGTTCCGCCCGCCCTCGGCACCGAACTCGGACGCGCCGTGGTGACAGCATTGGACGCCGGGACGGCGGTGACCCACCGTACTCAAGACATCGCTGAAAAGCTCGCCGAGTGGTTCGACGCGCTCAGGGAGCCGACCATTCCGTGGCTCCGTGCCCGGACGCGCTGGCAGGTCGTGTCCGCCGAGATGTTGCTCGACAGGGCGGCGCCGGACCTCGTGCGGTTCCTCTGGCCTCTGGTCGAACGGTGGGAGCAACCGCAGAACACCGTTGACGCCGGTGACGAACTACTCGAGATGGGGCGGTGGGTCAATCGAGAGCAGCGGGCCGATCGGCTACTCGAACTGGCCCGGACACTTGCCAGCCAGCAGGGGGACCCGCTGGACGACGACAGCATCTACGGTTTGCAGGGCATCGAGTCCTCCGTGGTCGACCTTGCCGTGCTCGCGGTTCCCACACGCGGTGAGGACGACGCCGAGGAACCGGTGCTGATCACCAAGGGTATCCACCGGGTCGCCGCCCGCTTCACCAACGACACCGAGCACGTCGAACGCAGCAGCAAGATGACGGCCGGGCGGCTGGCGGTGGCCCGCATGGTCGGCGACGACACCAACGCGCGCCGGGCCCACCTCGGCCTGATCGAGATCGCGGTCTCCGTCTGCCGCCCGGCCGATCCCGCATGCCCACGCTGCCCACTGAACCAAGCCTGCAGCGCGGCCACCACAGCCGGGAACTGGAGGGCGCCGCAGCCCGTGGTCAGCCCCTGAAGCCCAGGGCGGCGGCGACGTCCGGAGCCTCGGCCCGCAGCGTCTCGCCGATCCGCCGCAGGGCCTCGTACTCACCGGCCCGCATCGCTGCAGCGCGCAGTGCCAGTCCGACGACAGGCATGGGCGGCGCCGCCCCGGACGCCTCGCCCCGGGACAGAGCAGCCAGCTGTTCCGGGGCAGCGCCTCCTCCGTCTTCCGAGGCGATGCGCGAGTTCTTGCGGTAGGCGTCGTCGGCCCGCATGCACAGCTCGTGCACAGGCCGCTCGAGCAGTTGACGTAGCTGGGGTGGCATCGCCACCCTGATCTTCGCCACGTTGATATTGAAGACCACGTCGAGGTCGGTGTCGAAGTCCAGCGAAGCCCGGGCAAGCTTGGTGTGCTCGTCGATGCCCCGCATCCCGTTCCAACCACCCCACTGGACCAGCCGCTGAGCACGGTAGACGTACAGACCCTGCTGCCGGTTCCAGTTCAGTGGGCCCGACAACCGCTCGAACTCCGACTGCGACGTGAACTGGTCACGGGACGGCAGGACGTAACGCTGCAGCGCCACGGTACCGGTGGCCTCACCTACAGTGACCTCGAAGCGCAGCGGGGGAAGGATCTCGCGGGCCGGTTCGTCCGGGGCGAAGGGATTCCACGGCCGGACCTTCTCACCGTTCACCGTGATCACGAGGCCGCCACCGACCTCACCCTCTAGAAAACGGTGGAAAACCGTCCCGAGGTGATCCGCCGTCCTGCCCGCCAGCGTTTCCAACCGGCGGCGGGCCCACCCACCATCCGGATTACGCTCCGGCAGGACCCGGTCGAGTCCGCGCCACAGCACCACGGTTCCACCCGTGTCTGCCACCGTCTCGCGGGCACGGGCGGTCTGGTCGTCGGACGCAGGCTCGGCGACCACCCAGTCGTCCACCTCGGCGATGAGGTCAAGGTCGATCATCCGCGATACGGTTCGGGCCGTGGCCGCCCTCCGACGGCTCACCACCGTGAGAGACCGACACTGCGACAGCGAGGCGGTTTTTAACCCCAGCCCGTACCGGCCGAGGTCACCGCGACCGTAGTCGCGTCGGCTGCCGTAGCGCAGCGCCTCCAACAACCCGTTGGCGCTCATGCCCTCGCCGTCGTCAGCGATCATCACCCACGAGTCGGCGCCGTCGAACACGATGTCGATCTCGACTCGACTGGCACCTGCGGCAACGCTGTTGTCGACAACGTCGGCCACCGCCGTCGGGAAGTCGTATCCGATGTCACGCAGCGAGTCGGTCAACCGTGCAGCAGAAGGGGCCACGCTGTACAGGTTCCGTGCGCTCACGACGCTTCCTCCGTTCGACGACGACGGGCACCAGGATCTCACACTCACCCGGGAGCCCACAGACGGGACGCACCCGAACCCGCCCACGCCGGCTGTCCTCTGGACTTCCTCACGAACTGCGGCAACTTCTGGTGCCACTCCTGCACGTGGGCGCGGCACACCGCAGTGAGCGGTGGGTCGGACGGTCTCCACCTTTGTCTGCCGGCGTGGGCGCAGCGCCATTAGAACACAAGTTCTACGGTTTTCGTTGTTGTCATCGCGAACCTGCGCTGTGTAACCGGGGTGCCGAGGTGGCTGCCTCTGGCTTCAATGCCTGCGCGATTCCGCGGTGTTGCTCTGCATCGGGGCTACCAGCCATCGAGCCCTGTGAGCAGTCCCTCGGAGTCGGCCCGAGGCCTGCTACTCGGTTCGAGAGCCTGAAGGGTCGACCGGGGCTGGTTCACCGCGCACTGTCCGGGCAACCCTGCGGGCAGCCTCGGTCACTGCCTTACGCACCTCGCACTCCCATACCCTGACCACCCGCCAGCCGGCCGCGGTCAACTCTGCCTCAACCCGCTGATCCCGTTGCTTGTTGCCGGCGATCTTCGTCGCCCATCTCTCGGCGTTCGGGCCCCTGAACCGGGAGGGTCCGTGCTGTGGGCAGCCGTGCCAGAAGCATCCGTCGACGAAGACTGCGACACGGGGACCAGGGAAGACCATGTCCGGCCGACTGCGGTTCACCAGGGTGCGTCCCAGTCGGTAACGAAGGCCTAGAGCGTGCACCGCCCGACGTAGGGTCATTTCGGGTGCTGTGTTACGTGTACGGCGCCCCCGAAGGTGTGCGCCCTTGTCTGTGGCGACCCAACCGCCCGACCGGTCTGCCGGAGGTCGGGCTTCAGGCCCTGGGACAACCGTCATGGACCCCACCACGGGCCATTCGCGTCGAACGACGCCGACGGTACGGGGCTCGGGTTCCGGTTCGACCGACCCACCGGGTCCGCGAGGTGTCCCCAGTTTCCGGGTTGGCCCGAGCGGCAGTCCGAGATGCACTCATAGGTCAACAAAGAAATCCTTCTCGACGCTTATGTCCTCCACTATGCGCTTCTCGGTGCGTACACCAAGGTCGTACTCCTTAAGGAGGTCGCAGAGGCGTCGTCCGTCGATCAGATCCACGGGAGGTGCCCCGTCCCGCGTTGCCTCTGCCTTTGCGTCCGCCGTGAAGGTGCCGGTAGTGATCAACAAGCCCTTGTCACCACGCCCCGCCATCGCGCCGCGGAAGTCACGGACAGCACCCGCTCCCACACTTCCTCGGTACCGCTTCGACTGAAAGAAGACCGGAAACGAAACAAGGGACATCTGGTACACCCCCATGCCGTCGATACCGCCGTCGCCCGTGCGTCCCGTCACCGTCGTGCTGATGAATCCGGCCTCGCGTAGGAGTCGTTGCGCAAGTCGTTCGAAGGCGGCCGGCGACACCGACATCAGGACATCCAGCAGCTCTTCTCGCCAGTCCTGCTCATCCTCGACCTGCTGCTCGACGCCGGCCGGTAGAACCTTTGACCGCTGGGCTCGGCGCTTGGCACGCAACTCCTCGCGCTGCCGAGCGACGACCCCAGCATGTAGGCCAAGGATCTCCTCTCGGCGGACCGTCCGCCCACGCTCGGTGAGGGTCCACACCCCACGGTGACTGTTGACGAGCAGGTTCATGAACTTCAGGTATGTCCGTGCCCAGGCAAGGCGGTACTCAATCTCGGTTCTTGGTCCGTCGCCGTGCAGGACCTGTTGCTGCTCCTCTGTGAAACCCTGTTGATCAAGAACGGTCTCGACGATCTCGTCGATGGAACCTGACCCACCGAGGGTGCGAAGGGCCTGAACGGTAGGCCAGAGAAGATGCGCTTGGTCTGGTACCGGCGCTGGTGGCATAACCGAATTCTGCCCTACTGGATGTGGAGTTCCTGCGACGGCCAGTCGCCTGCAGCAGTCTGCCGATTGTCGACTTCTTCACGGCGGAGGGCGCCGAGTTCGCTTCTCGAGCGTTGATGCCCTGCTACGGAGCGGACGGTTGGACGTGTCGCGAAGCCTGGATCGCATGGTCAGAGCCCTATGGGCAGGCTCGTTGTCAGGGCCAGGTCTTACTGCTGTGGGGGATGGAAGGACGGCCGAGGCCGGCGTTGGTGAGTCGCTGGCGGTGGCGGGTGAGAAGGGTGTGCGCGGCTTGGTGGTCGCCGAGTGTGGTGAGAGTGTCGGCGGCGAGGTGGTGGAGGTGCTCGTTGTAGGGGTCGATGCGGAGGGCGTCCTGTAGGTGGTGCAGTCGGGTTCCGGGGTCGGGTGTGGTGGTGGCGAGGGCGGTGTGGGCGTCGATGACGTGTCGGCGGATGGTTTCGCGGGTGGGGTCGAGCCAGGGCCAGGTGTGGTTGGTGGCGAGGTCGCCGGTGTAGTGGTCGATGACGGCCTGGTGGGCGTGGGTGTGGTCGGTGAGCGCGGTGGTGGCGTGGTCGATGGCGGTGTGGAGGTGCCAGAGGTCGGCGGTGAGGTGCTGGGGGTCGAGGCGGTATCGGTCGTCGGCGTGGTGGATGGGGTCGGGGTTGTCGGTGGTGGTGATGTCTTTGCGGAGGTCGCTGAGGGTGGTGTAGAGGCGGCGGGTGATGGTGATCGGGGGTAGGCCGGGCCAGATGGTGGTGGCCAGGTCTCGGGTGGTCATGCCTTCGGGGCGGATGGTGAGGGCGACGAGGATCTGCAGGGCTGCGCTGCGGCGGATCGGTACGGGTGTGTCGTCAGACCGGAGGGCGACGTCGCCGAGGACCTGTAGGTGGAGGCGCTTTCGTCGAGGTGGTTCGGGTGGCGGAACGGGTGTGGGTGGCCGTTGTCGGGGTGCGGTTGTCGTGGCTGGTGTCGTGGTCGGGGTGGGGGAGAGGACGGCGAGGAGATCGGTCGCGGCTGTGGGGGTGAGGACGCACAGCCGACGGCGGTCGCCGCTTGTCTCGATGTGTCCGTCGGCTTCGACGTACCAGGTGGGGCCGTGGGTCCAGGTGCCGATCAGGACGGCGGTGGCGTGGGTGAGAACTTCGCCGATGTCGGTGGTGGTTGAGCCATCCGGTAGGTGAGTGAGCAGTGTCGGCCGCGGTCCCGGCGGGGTGTCCGGACGGGCGAGTGCGGTGAGGGCCTGGTCGAGGGTGTCGGTGAGGAGTAGTCCCGGTATGCCGTCCAGGGGTGGGGCGTGTGGGCCGAGGAGGGTGTGCAGGTCGGTTCGGGTGGTGATGAGGGCCGTGGTGGGAAGTTCGGTGGGCCGGAGGGCTTGCAGCAGGGTGGTGAGGAGGATGCCTCGGGCGGCGTCGGCGGCTCCGGGGCCGGTCAGGCCGACTCCGCCGGGCGGGATCCGCGCCGGCGGGCCGGCGGCGGGTGGGGTGGGGGTGGTGGCGAGGGCGGCCTGGACTGTGGTGACGGTGGCGGGGAGTGGGGTCAGGTCGCTGTCGTCACGGCGTTGGGCCGTTGGTGGGGGTTGGTAGGCGCGGCGGCGGCGGAGCCACACCAAGGCGCCGGCGGCGGCGATCTGCTGGGCGGTTTCGGCGGGTATCCACCCGCCCGGCACGTCCACCCCTGCAGCTGCCGTCCGCTGGGGGTTGCTGTGGTGCAGGTTGCTGGTGGTGGGGGCGGCGGGTTCGTCGACGGGAACGGCGGAGGTGGTGGGTGTCCAGAGGGCGGCGGCGCCGGCCATGCCGGTGGCGGTGGCCTGCATCGGGGTCGGTAGCGGTACCCGCCGGAGCCGGCGGATCGTTGCTTTCACTCGGACGGCGGCGGTGTGGAGGGTGATGGTGGCGGTGAGGAGCCACAGCATCCAGGCGAGCAGGATCAGGCCCGCCATCAGGGTGTCCTCGGTCAGGGGTTCGCTGACCCACTGTTCCCACTGGTCCGGGGTGGGGCGGGCGGGTAGGGGCCATCCGATGCCGTAGGTGAGGACGACCGGCGGGCCGGCCAGGATGACGAGTAGTCCTGCGGCTGAGGCGACCTGGCGGGGCCACCTCACCGCGCCCACCCCCGTCCGCGAGCCGGAGAACCGTCGGCCGGGTGGCGGTGGGGGTTAGGGGGCATGGGGTGTGGGCGGGTTGCGGACGAGGCGGGTCCAGAGTCGGTATATCCACCATGCGGTGACGGCGGTGGCGTAGATGCCGGCGAGGATTCCGATGGTGCGGTGGGAGGTGATCGCGGCGGTGGTCACGGCGAGGGGCGCGCCCATGATCAGCCGCAGGACCCAGGGGCGGATCAGTGCGGTGATGGCGCCGATGCCGATCAGGAGGCCGCCGAGGCGGCCGGCGAGGTCGATCCAGAGGATCATGTGGGGCCACCGGTCGGCGGTCGCGGAGTACTGGACGAGGCCCATGCCGACTCCCGCGGTAAGAACCGACACGGTGGGGAACGACAGGAGGGCCGACCATCCGCCGGGTGGGGTACGCCATGCGCGGGCGGCGACCACCGCCGCCACCAGGGCGAGGACCGCCACGGGGGCGACGGGCAGCAGGGACCAGCGCAGGAACGGGCCGACGGGCATCTGGAGGTACTGGGCGGCGACCACCGCGTACAACGCCGCTATGGCGGTGCCCATCGACATCGCCGACAGGATGCCCACGCTCACCGTCGACGCCCGCCCACCCGGCATAGCGCCCCCGTGGGTGGCGGCCAGGGATCCGAGGAGGGTCCCGGCGGACAAACAGGCGATGACCGCGAACACGGACGCCATGGCCAACTGCCCCCAGGACGGTTCCACCCACGAGTTCGGGTACACCCCGCCCCGGTAGACGGTGAGCAACATCTGGACGAGCATGGCCAGCGACATGAACCCGGGCACCGCGACGTCTAACGCGCGTCGTGCCGGCGGTACCACCGGCTCCGCGTCCGTCGTGCCGTCACCGGCGGTGGTGGTGCTGGCGCCGGCAGCGCCTCGGGCGGCTGCCAGCACCGGGTCGTCCACCACCTGTGGGGTGAGACCGGTCCGCTCGGCGACGACGGCGGCGGCCAGGGGCAGCCGGGCGGTGCCGCCGACCAGGCACACCCCGGCCAGGTCCGCCGGGGTCAGGTCGGCGGCGACGACCGTGTCCATGGTGAGCTGCCCGACCCGGTCCAGGACCGGCCGCGCCACCTGCTCCAGCGTTCCGCTGGTGGCCACCACCGCCGTCCCATCCGGCTGCGGCACGGTGACTGCGGCGTGCCGGGAGAGTCCTTCCTTCGCGGTCCGCACGCTCGCCGCCCACTCCCACCCGCCACCGTCACCGCCGTCGGTGAGAGCCGCCGCGAGGGCGTGGTCGATGGCGTCGCCGCCGGCGGCGGGATCGGCCAGGGTCGCCAGGACTTCGAACCCGGCGGGACCGCGGCGGAGGACGGTGGCCTCCGCTCCACCCCCGACGTCGACCACCGCCAGGTACGCGCCCACCGGCAGCTGGGTGCCGGCCGCGAGGAGGTGCACGGCCACCGCGACCGGCGCCTCCACCAGACTGGCCTGTCCCAGGCCGGCGCGGTGCGCCGCGTGCCGCATCCACGTCCGCCGCCTCGGCCCCCACCCGGCCGGTACGACCAGCCGCACATCCTCCACCGGCCCGCCCGCCAGAAGCTGCGCCTGCCCGGCGATCCGCCGCAGCGTCGCCGCCACCAGGTCCGCCGCCTCCACCTGCCGGCCACCCACACTGATCTGCTGCTCCGCCGAACGGCGTGGCGCCGGCACGAACCGGTCCGGCTGCCGCGCGGCGGCCTGCCACGCCTGCTCACCGGTCCACACACTCGCGTCCTCGGCGATCAGGACCGCGCTCGACACCACCGTCGAACCGTCGACGGTCACCGGCGCCCAGCGGCCGTCCGGCCAGGCGACCACCCCCACGGTGGCGGTGCCGCCGTAGTCGATCGCCAGCCGTACCCGCCCCGACATAGAGATCAGTCAAACATGAGGATCACATTCACGTCATCCACGAATACGTACCGTGCCCGGCCGGAGGGTGCGGATCGGCGTTGATCGTCGCGTAGGGTCCTGGCATGTCCCCGCAGGAGACCCGGGTCATCGATCTCAGCGCCCCACCAGCCAACTCGCCGCGACTGGCACCGCGCCGATCGCACCGGCTGGCCCCCGTCCTGGCCCTGAGCATCACGGCGCTTGGCGTCCTTCCCGGCGAGCCCACCCGACCGACCCCGACGAGTCCCATCGCGACCTGCGATCGGCAGCCCGACTCGGCGAAGATCGTCGCGGCAGGAGACCCGGCACAGTCACGCGTGATGGTGGTTGTCGACAGCACCACCGGCAAGGTCGTGTGCTCCCACCGGTATCCGGCACGCTGACCCGAGCGTCCGGGGCCGGACAGCCGTGTCACGGCGCCGGTCAGATCTCCCGCGTCCAGGACACGATCGCCGGCCGTTGCCCGGTGGCGGCGTACTCGACGACGAGCC
Organism: Micromonospora fluostatini; assembly: GCF_050410825.1. NCBI lineage: Bacteria > Bacillati > Actinomycetota > Actinomycetes > Micromonosporales > Micromonosporaceae > Micromonospora > Micromonospora fluostatini. Next base: position 5,046,591 of record NZ_CP191251.1, on the reverse strand, counting down.
TGCGTGCCGTGGCCCTGTCGAGGCGGACGACAGCGGCGGGAATCTCGACGAGACCGGCGTCAGGGGACTCGTAGACGGTGATGCCGTCCGCCGTGTCCACGGCGGTGGCGTAGGTGTTGTCGGGCATCCACCGCGCTGCGGCCCGGTCGGCGTCGATGTCGATGTCGACGCGGAGGACGGGCTGGCCGGCGGGGCCGATGGTGAGGGTCTGTCCGCAGCCGCCGTGGGGCATGACCGCCTCGACCTGCTCGTCGAACCGCCGACCGGCCTCCTCTGGGTCGGGCAGGTCGTAGGGGTGGCCGTGGTAGTCACGGAGTTGCAGCGTCATGGGCGGGTGATCCTTTCTCCGGTGCCGGTGTACTCACGGTGCCACCATGTGGCACCGCCGTCGCGTGTGACCCACACCCGCAGTCGACTTCCGGCGGGAAGGATCGCCGGTAACACCTTGTCGCAGGTCCACGGGTAGGCCTGGTCACGGTCGTTGGTGCCGCAGACGGTGTTGTCGATGGCCAGGTCACCGCTGGCGGCACCGGTGCGGCGCAGTCGAGCGGCGGCCTTGGACTCCACGTGGTCGTAGAAGGTGACCGGCGGCCCGCGTAGCGGATCGTGATCGAGGTCGGCTGCGACGGATCGGTCTCCTCCGCCGGAGGTGACCGGTGTGCCGTCGAGCAGCCCTTGGGTGGGCCGGTTGCTGCCAGCCGGTCGTGGTTCGAAGCGGTCGATGGCGGGCCGGAGTGTGGCGGGCAGGGCGGCGGGGTCGGTACGGGTCCAGATGGCTTCCACCGGCGCCGGTGCGGTGGAGTTCGTCTCGGCGGGCTGGGGTGGGCTGCCGGTGGACGGCAGATCCGGGAAGCCGGTCGCGGTGGCCGGTGTCACCTCGCCGCCCGTCTGCCGGGCCTGGGCTACCGCGTCGTCGACCTAGTGCCGGACCCGCCGGGTGCTGGTGAGGATGGCTGCGATGCCCTGTCCCAACTGCCGCAACCGCGACAGGGTTTCGTCGGGTTGTCCACCCTGCAGGGCGCTGTTGACCAGCCGCATGGTGCGTTCGATACGGGCCACCGCCGAGGTGAGGTTGATGTCGACAGCGGCCAGCTCCGTTCCCACCCGGGTGAGCGTGGAGATGACCTCGCCGGGTGTGGCCTGGTCCGCCACGGCGGTGACCGCGCGGGACACCTCGGCCAGCACCCCGCTGGTGGCGACCAGAAGAGCGTGAATCTGTGCCGTGGCCTGACGGGCCCGACCCAGTCCGGCTGCGGTGCCCGTGAACCCCGCCCCGGCCGCCCGAACGATGATCCCTTCGATAGCGTCGTCGACCGCCCGCGTCCGTTGCGCCGCCCCGCCGACACCGTCAACCAGGGCCCGCACCTCGTCGCCGATCCTGTCGATCGCCGTCATGACCACCACCCTGACGCCGAGACGAATGCGGGCCCAACCTGGTCGTGGCGTGACGATAGTACGGACACCGAGCTTCCGCCGACCGCTCTGCTCGCCCGGCGACGCAGGCGCGCGTGCGGGCGGGCAAGATCACCCATCTGCATCCTGACCTGCGTTTGTAAGGTCGTGTAAGGCGCTGTGAGGTTCTGTGAACCGCCGAAACCGTCTATCCCTGCCTGTTCGGGCCTAGCGTTCCCCGCACACCACACCCGGTTGGCAGGAAGGGACGTCATGGGCATCCGGACAGCAGCTCGTGTCGGCAGGACCGTGACCGCTTTCGCCGTGGTAGGCGCTCCCGCGGTACCGCTGTGGGTGCTCGGTCGCCCCGGTATGCGGTGGCCGACCGGTGACGAGGCGCGGGCGTGGATCGCGGAGCCGTTGACACCCGGCTTCCTCGCCGTTCTCGGGATCATGGCCGGGTGGGCGCTCTGGGCGTTGCTGGCCACCACCGTGCTCACAGGCCTGTACGACCGTGCCGGCCGCCGGTTGCGGTGGGTTGCCCAGGTGCGGCTGCCGGGGCCGTTGCAGGGGTTGACCGCCGCGCTGCTCGGGGCGACCGCCGTGACCGCAGGCGTCGGCGGAACCGCTTCCGCCGCGCTCGCCGCCACGGCCGCCGACCCCACGGACCGACCCGCCCTACCGCCCGCCGACAGTGACCGCCCGGCCCGTGCTGGGCAGACCTTGGCGCAGCCGGACGACGGCGATGCCACCCAGCGGCGCACCGTGACGGTGCGGCGGGGCGACAGCCTGTCCAGGATCGCCGCGCGCAGGCTCGACGACGCCGACCGGTGGCGGGACATCTACACCCTCAACCGTGGCACACGATTCGACACCGGTGCGCTGACCGACCCTGACCTCATCCGTCCGGGCTGGAGGCTGCGTCTGCCCGTCGCCGCGAACACGCCTCCGCCCCCGCCCGCGCCGGCCTCGCCTCCGCGCGCCGAACCCGGCCCAGGCCACCACATCGACCCCCCGGCATCGGCACCCAACGACGGAGCCGACAGTTCGTCCCCCACGCCCGACATCGCCGAGGCGCCCGTCGCGCCCGGGAACGGGTCGTCGCCGGCATGTGCCCGACCCGGCGTTTCCCTGGGTGATCGGGGTTGGGTGGACGCGGCGTTGGCCGCTGCGGTGCTGACCGCTGTCGCTCTCGCCTGGACGCGTCGCCAGCGCCGCCACACCCACCACGCTTCGGCCCCGAACGGCCAGCGCCAAGATCCGGACCCGGCCACCGTGCCGCCCGTCGTGACCCGCATCCGCCGTGCCCTACGCCAGCAGACACCACCGGCCCCCGCCGTCATCAACGCGGTTCCCGACAGTACGTCCCAGCCGGCCCCCGACACCCCGACGAGACCGGTCGACTCCCTGGTCACGCCGGCGCTGGCCAGCCCGACGATCGACGTCTGTCCGCCAGAGGGACTGGGCCTGACCGGACCGGGGGCGCAGGGGGCCGCTCGCGGCATCCTGGTGTCCGCGCTCGCCGCCGACAGCCCGGAGGAGCCCCACCGGCTCGGGCACGTGGTCATTCCCGCAGCCGTCCTCGCCACCCTGACGGGAACCGCCGTCACGGTCGCCACGCCTCGCCTGACCGTCGCCGGTGGCCTGACCGACGCCCTCGCGTTCCTGGAGGAGCAGATCCTGCACCGCACCCGGCTCTGCTTCGACCACGAGGTCGACACCGTCGCCGGGCTGCGCGACGGAGCCTCATCGGTCGAACCACTGCCGCCGGTGGTGCTCATCGCCGACGTCACCGCCGCGCACGAACGGGCCCGTATCTCCGCGCTGCTCGCCCAGGGGCAGCGTCTCGACATCCACGGCGTCCTGCTCGGCGTCTGGCCCGACGGGGACAGCGTCGCCGTCGCCGAGGACGGCACCACCAGCCCCGCCGCCGACGGGGCCCCACGGCATGGCCGCCACGCCGCCGACATCGGCCGGCTGACCGTCCTCGACCCGACCGATACCGCCGAGCTGCTACGCGTCCTCGCCGAGGCGCACACGGGCCAGCCACCGGCACCCGCCGTGGCGGCCCCGATCCCGCAGGCCGACGCCCGTCACCGCGACGACCTGTCGAGTACGGGGGACGCATCTCCCGACGACGAGAACGGCGGCGGCCTCGCACTCGGACCGGCCGTGCCCGACCACGAACCCGAGCCGGTACCGGTCACCGCCGACGGGCTGCCCGTCGAGCAGCCGCAGCCCCCGGTACGGCACCAGCTTCCCGCAGGCGAGACCGACGACGCCCGGGGCACCGAGCCGAGCGATGAAGGCGACCGCGACGAGGACGCCGGCACGCCGCCGCTGGGCGCCGCTGTGGCCCGGGTCGAGGTACGGGTGCTCGGTGACGCCCGCGTCGTCGACGTCGATGCGACCCAGCCGTTGCGGGCCAAGTCCCTGGAACTGCTGGTCTACCTCGCCGTCCGCGGCGGTACCGCCAGCCAGGAAGCCATCCTGGAGGACCTCCTGCCCGAGGCGACGACCAGCAAGGCCCCGCACCGGCTCCACACCTACGTCTACAACCTGCGCCGCGTCCTCAAACACACCGGCGGCCCGGCCATCTACCTGTCCCACCCCGACCGGCGGTACGTCCTGCACCGCGACACCCTGGACGTGGACCTGTGGCGGATGACCGACGCCCTCGACCAGGCCGACCGCGCCACCACTGCCACCGAACGGATCACCGCGCTGCGTCGCGCCGTCGACGCCTACCAGGGGCCTCTCGCCGGCGGGAAGAGCTACGAGTGGCTCGGACCGTACCGGGAGGCGATCCGCCGGCAGGCCGCCGACGCCGCCCTCGCCCTGGCCGATGCCCTCCACGACCAGCCAGCCGAGGCCCTGGCGGTGCTCACGACCGCGATCGGCCTCCACCCCTATGCGGAGCCGCTGTACCAGGCCGCGATGCGCGTCCACGCCGCTCTCGACGACGCTGCGGCGATCCGTGACCTGCACCGCCAGCTCGCCCGTGCTCTCCGCGAGATCGACACCGAGGTCAGCGACGACACGACAACCCTGGCGGCCACCCTCACCGCCCGCCTCCGCCGTACCCGCCCGAGCACCAACGGACAGGGGTGAAGCCACGTGACCAGCATCGACGTGGGCGGCGGGTGCCGCACCAGCACCGGCTGGCCCACCCTCACCCAACCCGGAAAACCCCCACATGACACGACCCGCCACAGCCGGGCAGCCCCACCGTCGGGTGCCGGCCGGTTGGACGCCGAGCTGGAACAGGCCGTCCGCCGGGCCGCGCGGATGCGCACCGTCTTCTACGTCCTCGTGCTCCTGGTGGCCCTGGCCGGGCAGGTCATCGGCGCCACACAGAAACTCGACATCCACCCGCTCCTCGCGATCCCCGCCGTCGCCACCCTGGAACTCGGCGGCGTCGTCGTGATGGCCAACGCCGACGTCCGGCGCCGCCTCGGCGAACACGCAGTCGCCTCCCGGATCCTGTCCGCCGCCGTCGCCGCCGCGGCGGTCACGTTCAACTGGCTGTCCCACGACGACCCGCTCGTCGCCGGATTCTTCGCGGGCATGTCCGCCCTGGGCTACCTCGTGTGGCTGATGCACGTCGAGAACCTGCGACGGGACCGTCTCCGGGCCGTCGGTGCCCTCCCCGCCACCACGCCCGCCTACGAACTGCTCGGCCACTGGCTCCGGCACCCGCTGGTCACCCGCCGCGCCCGGTCCATGGCCAAAGCCCACCCGCAGCTCGGCCTCTACGGATCCCTCGACGCCGCCCGCATCAACCTGCGCCGTGAACGCCGTGACGCGGCGATCGCCACGGTCCTGCGCCGCAAGATCAGATCGGCGGTCGACCCGGCCACCGCTGCCATCGCCGTCCACGTCTACGACCTCGACGAGATCGCCGCCCGGCTGGCCGCCACCGCCGACTACGACGGACTCACCAACCTCATCGCCGCCGACCTCACCCCGACCCTCATCGCCGCCACCGGCACCTCACGCGAGCGGCGACGCCTCCGCTGGCGAAGCGCGCCTCGCGTCGGCGGCGACCGTACCGGGCCCGAGGGCGAGGTTCCGCAGAGCGGGCCTCCGCTCACACGGCCACACCCGGACACCACGAGCCCGCGCCCTGGCCGCAACAGGCCGGAGGAGGCCGCCGGCCCCGACCGGCCCACAACGCCCGCCGACCCGCCCACCGAACGCGCAGTGGACGAGACGGTCCCGGAGCAGCCCTACAGAATTGACGAGCGGCACCCCGAGACGGAACTGCCCGAACCCGTAGTGCCACAGTCCGCCGCGATTGACCGTGCGGACGACGGTGGTGGCGACGAGCCACCCACGTCAGGCGGTTCTGCGCAGGCGGCACCGATTCCTGGCGAGACCGCCGCCGCCGTCGCCTACTGGCTCGGGCTCGACGAAACCCTCTCGTACAAGGAGATCGCGCGACGCATCGGCCGGACGGAGCGCACCGTGCGCCGGAACCTGCCACCCGGCTTCCACCGGCCGAACCGACCCACCCACGCGTAGCACCTCGCCCAGGCTCGTGCCGGCACCCGAACAGGCCGGTCATCTGGGCCGTCAGTTAGCCGGCACCCGCGCCGCCCGTTCGGCCGGTGGCGGTCATTGTTGCCAGGCTGTCCCGGTGTCGGGCTCGTCTCGTCTGCCAACTGACGGCGATCAGCAGCGAGGCCACCGCTACCACCAGGGACATCAGGGTCCAGGCGATGGCTACTTGCCGGCTGCCCCACGCGGGTAGTGCCTGCACAGCGGACAGGCCGAATCTCGGACTGAGCAGCAGCACCGGCCCGAGTAGCAGGATCGCGGGCCACCAGGCGCGCTGGTCTCGCCGGGCCGTGAGGACCGCACCGGTGGCGATGAGCGTCAGGAACAGCATCACGCCGAGAACCGCTTCGTACCGCACGCTATGGCGCGGCCCGATCAGCACCGTTGTCGCCGCGGTTGCGAGGGCGAAAGCGGTGATGACCGTGGTGATGACGGCGGTGACTCGGTTGCCGTGTCGGCTGGGCGCCGCTGTAACGCTGACGCAGCACGGACGTCATGCGACACCACCGGCCAGACGCGCACTGCGGGACGCGGTCAACGGCTGCGTCGCCCCACGACCAGCGAGGCGGCTGGTCGCCGCCTCGACGGCCCGGCGCATGCGATCCGTCTCGGTACGCAGCAAGGTGGTCCCCTCGTCGGTGAGGCGGTAGTACTTCCGGGCGCGGCCGTCGACGATCTCCTTCCTGTCGACTGTCACCAGTCCCTCGTCGGCCAGCCGGTCGAGGGAGCCGTACAGCGTGCCAGGTCGGAGGGACAGTCGCCCCTGCGACAACTCCGTCACCTCGAGAATCAGCCCATAGCCATGCATGGGTCCCGCGGCCAGAGCGGTCAGGATCAGGAACGCGGGCTCCTGTAGCGGGGTCTTCATGCGCAGACATTATCGTGGCGAGCATATATTCGTCACGAAGTTATTTCGAAGGATCGGCTGAGATGCCCGAGATGGGAGGGCGAGGACCAGCGCCGCGTCCTCCGGCCGGTCGGCCAGGACTCGGGCCAAGGTGGCGACCATGTCGGCGGTGGCGGTGTCCGGCTGGTCGTTGTCGACCATGTCGAAGATGACGTTGACGTACCGGTCGGGCTCTCATTGCCGCTGGGTGCCGTCGTCGTCCTCGGCGCCGAGGCAGCCGTTGCTGCCGGCGAAGACGCTGACACCGAATCCTCGTTCGGTGGTGAGGTCGACGGTGAGCAGGCGAGGGGAGCCGGCGTCGGTGCTCTTACAGGACCCTTCCGGTGTGACGAGCACCGCGACCTGCTCCAGCGGGATGTCCCTCGGCCAGGGTCAGTCGACAATCGATGCCCATGCGCCGCCCACTCTCAGTCTCGCCTCAGATTCGAGATGATGCCGAGACTCCTGGATGCGACGAGCTTCGCCTCCTGCTGTAGGGACCTGTCCCGGCCAGGGTCAGCTGGTAGCCGATTCTCGTCATGACCTCTGCTGCTGGTGTTCTCCATGACCCCTTCGGGATGTGGCCTGCCACTGGACCGTGTCCTTGGCGGGAACGGGAGAGGTCAACCGGTGATGAGGTGGTCCAGGTGGTAGTGGTTCCACCAGTGCGTGCGGTGTGTGCGGGTGACACCGTTGGTTCGGGTGAGGAGGAGGTAGTTGCCGTCCTGGATCAGGGCCGCGTCCTCGCTTCGTCCGGCCAGGATCCGGAGCACCGCTGCCGCCATGTTGGGGATTCCCTTGTCGGCCAGGTCGTCGGCGCGCAGGGAGAAGGTGACGTTGACGTAGGTGTCGGGTTCCCATTCCCAGAGGGCGTCGTTGTCGGCTTGTGCCCCGTAGTAGCTGTGGGTGCCGGCGCGGACGGAGATGGCGTAGCCGCGTTGGTCGTACAGGCGGGCGGTGAGTAGGCCCGGTTTCGACGCGGGCTGTGGTGTCTCGTCGGGGGTGGCGGCGGTCAGGGCGGCGACCTCGTCGACGGGAGGGGCGCCGGCCAGGATCAGGCGAAATTCCACGCCCATGAGGACCTTCCCTTTCTCAATCTCGCCGGATGATCTGGAGGATCGCCCCGGCGTGGGTGCGGTCAGAAGGAGATCGTGAGGATCGTGTCGGATCGGCGAAGGTCGTCGGGCCCGGCGGGCCGGGTTCCTGTGCGGTGGGCGGTGACGGTGGGCTGGTTGGGGCGGTTCGCTGCGTCCCACTGGTCGAGTCGGTTGGTCAGGTCGGTGGCGAGCGTGGGGGCGTCTGGTCCGTGGGCGATTGCGCCGAGTTCGTGGTGGCCGTCGCCGGTGTCTTGGAAGGCGAGGTAGGCGATGGTGCCGCCGTGGTAGATGGCGGCGCCGGCCCATCGGTAGGCGGGGGTGACCAGTGCGCTGGTGCGGGCGGTGTCGCCGACGCCGAGGCGACCGAACGGCCTGGTGGCGTGCACGAGGAGCCATAGGTCGAGGTGGCCGATGGGGTCGGTGTCGCTGACCTGGATGCCGGTCCAGCGTTCGAGCCGGGGGTGGCTCAGGGCGGTGGCGAGGGCTGTGCGGTCGGGCTGGTCGGTGGCGTCGAGTTTGAGGACCACGTCGGTGTCGAGGCGTACGTGGTGGTCGGTGTGCTCGGCGGCGCCGCGCATGGGGACGAACCCGCAGACCAGCGGCGTTGTGGTGCTGACCAGGTGGTGGGGGCCGGTGCGGTCGAAGGCGAAGCATCGGGTCAGGCCGCTCTCGTGCACGCGCAGGGGTACGACGATGCGGCCGTGGTCGGCGAGTTGTTCCCACCAGCCTGCGGCGATGTCCCAGGCGCCGGCGGTGACGATGATCCGGTCGTAGGGTGCGTGGTCGGGGTCGCCGAGGGCTCCGTCGCCGCAGATCACCTTCACGGTGTCGTAGCCGGCGCGGTCGAGGCCGGCGCGGGCGCCGTCGGCGAGGTCCTGGTCGAGTTCGATGGTGACGACCGTGCCGTCGGGGCTGGTCATCTCGGCGAGCAGGGCGGCGTTGATGCCGGTGGCCGCGCCGATCTCCAGGACGCGGTGGCCGGGTTGTGGGGCGAGTTGTTCGAGCATGTCCGCGACGAGGCTGGGGCTCGACGCTGACGACAACGCGGCACCGTGGGGGTCCCGTTTGGTGACGATCTGGCGGCGGGTGTACACGGTTTCCAGGTCGACCCCGGGGAGGAACTGCTCGCGGGGGACCGTCCGGAACGCGTGCGCGACGGCGGCGGAGCGGATGTGGCCGCGCTGTTCGAGAGTGCGGACGAGGTGTTCGCGGAGCGTCCCGGCATTCGACGTTCCAGGTCCGGTCTGGGAAGCGTTCACTGCGTTGACCCTACTGTCGATCTTGCCGGCGGCATGCGGAATGGTCACGCCCACGGCTGTCACACGCTCTGCGCGTGGCGGGCTGGCATCGATCCTGGACGTGGTCGGTCGAACCAGTTAGCCGGCATGCCGGGCCGCGATCTCGAAGGCGGTTGTCCAGGGGAAGCTGCGTTGACGGTCATTGCCTCTGCCGGGTGGGTGTGGTTCCCAGTCGTGTTCGGGTCCGTGAAGGACGTGTACGCCTTCGTCGCGGAGGTTGGTCACGGCGCGGCGGAAGGGGAGTCGGGCGGCGAGGGCGGCGTTGGCGAAGGGCACGATGACGGTGGCAACCCGGCGTCCGATCAGTTCGGCGACCGTGGTCATGGCGTAGTTGTCGGCCAGGCCGAGGGCGATCTTGTTGATGGAGTTGTAGGTGGCGGGTGCGATGACCAGGGCGTCGGGGGTGGGCAGTGACCGGCGGGCGCCCGGGGATGCCTGGTAGCTGGACCGAACGGTGGTGCCGGTCAACTTCTCGATCGCAGGCGTGTTCAGGAAGTTCATTGCGTTGGGTGTGGCGGTGACGGCTGCTGTCCAGGTCTGCGCGTGGGCGGCGTGGACGAGGTGGGCGACATCGGTGGTGGGGCCGGCGCCGCAGACGACGATCTGAAGGTGGCCGCCGGTCACGGGTCGACCCTGGGGCGGGCCGAGCCCTTGGCGTAAGGGAGAGGGTCGCTGGCGATGTGTTGCACCGGTGAACGGCAGTAGCTCTCCTTGGGTGTCATCTGTGCCTGGACGTCGGCGACCTGCCCGCGCCCCACGTAGCGCGGCCGAACTGTCATCCCGCGCCGTGCGTTGGGCGGTTCAGGGCGGGTATCTGGTCGAGTTGGTCCGGGCGGAGATCAGTCGCGATGATCCCGGGGAGGGCTTTTCGTCGTGGTCCGAAGCTCAGTACCTCGTGGGGGGTGATCGCGAGGTCGACCGGGAAGTCGTGGGTCGCGTGGGGTAGTTCGTCGTCGAGAAGTTGGCTTTGGTGGATGGTGGTGGCGATGGTGGTGTGGGTGGTGACGAGACCGGCGTCGGCGAGGAGGGCGACTTCCAGGTCTGAGTAGCCGGCGCCTTTACCGATCCGGATGCCGTCGTGTCGGCTGATGGCGACGCTGCCGCAGACGATGAGGTCGAGGGGTCGCATCTCGTCCGGGCTCACGGTGGGGGCGACCTTCGGTGCTCCGGTGCTGGTGGCGGCGGTGTCATACGGGGCGGTCAGGGTGGTGGGGTCGAGGAGGTAGAAGGGTTTGGGGGTGGCGAGGCGCGGTACGGCCATGTAGAGCAGTTTGCCTTCCTGGAGTGCGCGTATCCGGACGGGAAGTTGGGCGCGGTCGGGGTTGCACTTGATGACCCGTGCTGTCTTCCAGGCGTCCAGGACGGTGAGTCGGTCGGCGGCGGTGTCCTTGCCGACGAAGTCGGGGATGTGTCCGTGGACCCCGGGTGGGGCGGCGCGTTCACGTTCGAGGAGGTCCCAGACGTGGTGCCGGACGGTCTGCTTGGCGTGGTCGATCTCGGCGAGGCTGGTCACCGGTGGCTCCTACGGGGTCATGAGGGTGAGGAGTCGGTCGTTGACGTCCTGGACGGCGGGTTGGTCGCGCCAGGGGCGTAGCTGTCGTGCTGCGGTGAAGGCGAGGTTGAGGCCGCCTCCGGCGCGGGTTCGTTCGATGACGTCGATGGCCTCGTGGAGGTAGGAGGTGGCGGCGTCGGTGTCGCGTTGCAGGATGCTGGCGAGGGCCAGGTTGCCCAGGACGACGGCGGTGGACTTGCTGCGTGCGGCGATCAGGTGTCGGGCGTTCTCCAGCGCCGGGATCGCGTCGGCCGGCTTGTTCAGGAACAGCCAGCAGGAACCCGCGAGCCGGGTGTGGTGACTCGGGCAGAAGAGGGCGGCGGCTGGATCGTGGGCATCGACTGCGGCGAGGTGGTTCTCGGCGGCTGAGAGAGCGTCGGAGCAGTCTCGGGGCTGGCCGAGCATGGCGTGGGCCTCGGCGCGGTGCAGGTGTGCGAGGCCGGCGATGACGTGACTGTCGTTGCGGGCGACGGCTGCGGCGTTCGTGGTCAGGACCAGGCTTCTGGCGGGCTGCTTGGTGCCGTAGAGGGGCAGGTAGCTCTTGCGGAGCAGGGCGTTGGCCTCCGTGACGACGTCGCGGGTGTCGCGGGCGGCGTTGATCGCTTGATCGAAGTACGCGGCGCTGGCGTGGTGGTCGCGTCGTTGTGAGGCGTCCCAGACGAGTTGCCCCATCAGCGTGGCCGATTCGGCGACGGCTGCTGCCAGTTCGCGGTGCACCGGTCCGGCGCTGGCGTGCTGACGGAGGAAGATCGCCTGCCCGTGGAGCTGTCCTGCCTCGGCGAGGAGGAGTGTGGAGGGGAGGCGATCGTACTGCTGGTCGAGGCCCTGCACGCGCTCCCGCAGATGTGCGACGGCGACCAGGTCGACGCGACGGGGATGACGGAGGACGTAGGCGAGACGTTCGTCCGGCGGGGCGGGCGGCTGGCCGACGTCGACCAGGAGGTCGGCCAGTTCCTCGATCGACAGCCGGAGGGTCGCTGCCAGGCGTGGTCGGTGCCAGGGCTGGGGATCGGTCTCCGCCCGTTCCCAGCGGACGACTGTCGAGCGGTCGACGCCGAGGGACTCGGCCAGGCGTTCCTGGCTCAGCCCGATCGTCTTGCGACAATGGGCTAGCCGGTGCCGGCGTTTGCCCGCCACGTATTCCTCCCTCGGCCCTCGGTCATCACGGAATCATTCATGCAGCTCACGCCTCGTAACGCAATGGGGATGCATCAGTTCTGCGCCGTTGCCGCGCTGGGAGTCGTCGCCCGGTGCCGGTTGGGTGGACGTATGCACCCGAGCGGTTGTCGAGCGGAAGGCGGCGGGACGGCGTCGCCGCGAATCGCTGCCGTACGAGGACAACTCCCCGTCCGCGTACTGCCGACAGGGCTGCGTGGGTGGGTGACCGGCGGCCCGCTCCCAACCGCCGCCCGGTGGCGGTGGGCTCGCCTCGCCAGTGGCGAGCCCACCGCTGCCGAGAACCCGAACGTAGCGGGGGAGTGGGCGTGACCCTGTACATCTCCGGCAACGCGAGAACCTGTCAGCCGGGGCGGCCCTGCTCGTCACCCGCGCTGCCTGCGGTGCCGGTGGCGGCGGATCCGCCGTTGTTCACCTACGCCTGGCGTCGGTTCTTCGAGCAGCGGAGCCGACAGGGGGTCCGCCGGTGACCGTGCAAAAGCCGGGGTCTGGCGAGGGCGGTGGCCGAGCGCTGGGTGAGCATGTGCCGTCGCGTCCGCGGTGGCACTGCCGCGCCTGCGGCCACCCCTGGCCGTGCGTTCCGGCGCGGGAATCGCTTCTTGTCGAGTACGAGGGCAACCGGGTCGCGTTGTCGCTGTACCTGTCGTCGTGTCTGCACGAGGCCATCGACGATCTGCGTGATCTCGACGGGAGGAGTACGGGCGGTTGCGGGGGAGTATTCGACCGGTTCCTCGGCTGGACGCATCGGTATCCCCGCCCTCAGCAGCCGGCCATCGGCCCTTCGCCACGTTCGGAGGAGACGGGACCGTGAGTGGTATCGAGGTGATCGCCGCGAGTGGCCAACCAGCGATCGCGCGTGACACGCCCGTGTGGCTGGCGACGCTGCCGCCGGACGGTCCGACCGGCGGCCTATTCGCTGTCCGCACTCCCATTGACTGGTGACCTCGACGGAGGTGGACGGCGTGTCGGGCGCTCACGCGAGGGCTCCCCGTAGTCCGAATGACCTGTTGCGGCGTGCGCGGCTGGGGTTGCGGTCGCCGACGGGGTCGGGGCGGGTGATGTCGCGGCAGGAGGTTGCCGAGGCGGTCAACGCGTGGGTCTGGGAGCACCAGGGACGACGCGTCTATCTGGGCAGCGCCTACATCGGCAAGTTGGAGCGCGGCGAGCATCGCTGGCCGGTAGCGCACGTCCGGGCGGGGCTGCGTGCCGTCTTCGGCGTGGACGACGATGCCTCGATCGGCCTGTACGTCATCTACGGTCTGGGCCGGTCGGTCGAAGCGGCGGAGACGGTGGCACCGCCGGCACGGGAGGCAGAGCCCGCACCCACACCGGCTACGTCCCCGGCCGGCGACGCGGAGGCGATCCCCACCGTTCATCTCGGTGTCGCGGCGGGGGCAGCGGTCGTAATCTCGCTTGACAGTGAGTGTCCTGGGCCGGTCCGAGTCCTCGTGACCACGGTGCCTGGGGACATTTCTGAACTTTCGGCGCTGCCGCTGACCGCCGGTAGCGGGGCGCGGGTGTACTCACTCGCTGACGGGCGTAGGCGGGTCTGATGGGGCAGCGACCGGCCGAGTTGAGGCCGTACGCGTCCGCGTGTCACTTTCTCGGGGCGGAGTTGCGGTGCTGGCGGCAGCAGCGTGGGTTGTCGCTGGCACGGCTCGCGGCGCTGGTGTACGTGAGCCCGGACCTTCTCGGCAAGATCGAGAAGGCGGAGCGGACGGCCAGTCTGAATGTCCTGGCCCGCTGTGACGAGGTGCTGGGGACGGGCGGAGCGCTGGCCCGGTTGCGGCGGTTCGTGGACCACCAGACGGCAGCGCAGCCACGAACGGATGCGTCGGCGGCGATGCCGGCCCGGTTCAGGGTGGTCACGGAGATCGTGGCTGTCGGGCAGTCGACCCCGACACCGCGTCCGAGGTGATCAACAAACGGAGGCCGGTCGCGCTTGTAAGCACTCCCCTGTCCGGTGTGGCGAGGCGGTAGTGCAGGTTGGCCCCGCTGCGGGCCCTGGGGTAGGAAGCAGGACTGCCCTGCCCAGGAAGTCATCTCGTGCGGCCGCTTGTACATGGTGATCATCTCGGCGACGCCGACCGGATGCTCATGATCAACGCCAGTGCGGCCTCGCTGACGGTGATGTCCCTCGGCATCAGCCTCATCGGGCAGATGCAGCAGAACTGACCTCGGCTCCGAGGTGTGCGCTGGGCGGCGGACCAGTCGGTCCGCCGCCCAGTGTCAACGACGACCATGCGCGCTGTGGCAGTAGGCCATTCAGAGGTTTCTGTGATGACGGAACGGCTCCTGCGGGCGCGATCTGGGTACGACAACGAGGCGACCTCGCGGGGAAGGGGTGGTGGCCACGCCGAACCGCCGCGACAGGGCGGCGTCGGGGTGCGGGGTGCGGGCGGGGCGCGATCGGGGCGTCGTCGCGCGTGGGTGGGCCCGGCACGATCTCGCCCGGTTACGGCGACGGCCCGCCTTCGGGCGGGCCGATCACGGTTCACGCCGCCTCACGGCGACGTCTGGGGTGCGGTCAGCGGGGCGGCGTCGGCTCGGACTTGGGCTGTCGAGGTCGGGTCCGGGGCCGCTGACGGTGTCGGGCCGCGCGCAGGGGCCGCAGACGGGGCCGAGGTCGATGTCGTATCCGCCGTCGCATGCCTCGCACACGAGGCGCTGGCAGGATCGGCACTCACCGGAGGCGACGGCCCGCAGGTCGGTGCCGCAGAATCCGCACGGTCCGGTCAGGCACGCGTCGGTGTGGTGGCCCGGCGGGTGCTGGTGGCACGGGTGGTCACGCATCCCGCTCGCCCCGCAGGTGCTGGTAGACGGTCTCGGCGGTGAGTGGCCGTCCGGTGCGGTGGGCGGGGGTGTCGACGCGCCGCCAGCCGGTGAACTCGCAGGCCAGCCAGGTGGTGTGGCCGTCGGAGGTGACGGCGACGACGTCCCCGGTCGACAGTGAGCGCAGCCGCAGCAGCCGGTACGCGCAGGCGACGAGGAAGTCCGTCTCCCCGCCGGGTGTCGTACGGCCGGTCTCCAGGTGGTCGAGGTCGGCGTTGAACACACGGTAGGCCCAGTCGGCGGCCTGCTCCGCGTCGGCCGGGTCGGGCAGGTGCCGCCAGTGGGAGAAGACCTGGGTCAGAGTGTGGCCGGGCTCGTACGGGAAGAACCGGCTCTCGGTGTTGTGGTACACGCCGATCAGGTGGGGTGTCATGACTGGTCCTCTCGGGAGGACGGGCGGGATCGGTGGAGGGTGACCTCGCCTCGTGGGCGGCGGTTGATGTGCACGGTCAGGCCGAAGGCGCTGCCGTCGGACAGTTCCAGCCACACGCCGCGGTCGAGGGTGAGGACCTCGGCGTCGTGGTAGGTGCGGGCGGTGGTGACGGTGACCGGTTCGCCGTCGTGCACGAGGTGGGGCAGGTCGGCGTCGTCGCAGAGTTCGTCGAGGTCGGCGGTGGTGAGCAGGTGCCGGATCAGGGCCTGCAGGGTGTCCTCGTGGATGTACTCGTCGCTGTCGTGGTCATGCATGTGGGTTCTCCGTGGTTGTGGGTGGGTTGGGGGTTGGGGGTGTCGCCGACGATGCGGTCGCAGTCGTAGGGGTCCACGGCGGTCCAGGTCCAGGCGCGGCCCATGGGTGTGTACCGGCCGGTGTGGTCGGGGCGGTGGCGTTCGTGGTGACGTCCCAACCGTCCTGCGTCGGCCGCCGTGACGGGGTGGGTAAGCCGCCGGCCCGCCCTTGCCTAGGTGGGGCGGGTCCGGCGGCCGCTGTCAGTCGTGGCGTCGGGTTTTGGCGACTCGAACCACGTAGGTGTCGGCGGCGACGGTCAGGTGCAGCCACCGGTAGCCGGCCGTGTGGGCTGCGCGGAGGATGCCGATGAGGGGGCGCGGTTGGTCGGTGAGGTGCAGGTGCTCGAGGAAGTCGTCGCCGACCAGGGGGTGTCGGCGGTAGCCGTCGGCGTCGGGGTTCCAGCCGTGGGCGTGGACAGTGAGGTTGCGGTCGGGGCGTTTCGGGTCCGTCAGGCGGGGCAGCCCGTTGGACATCAGGTAGATGCCCTGGTCGTGAACCCATTCCAGGGCACCTGGACAGGTGGTCTGCTCTTCGGTCTCGGTGAACGACGGAGCGTGCTCGGCTGCGGCGACGGCGTGTTCGGCCAGCCGCAGCGTGTCGGTGAGGTCGAAGTACAGGTGCAGCGACATGCGCTTGTGTCCGTTCTGCTGGGTGTGGGGATCGGTCAAGGGGTGCCGGGTCTGCACGGTCAGCCGGACGGGTGCAGGTGTCCCTGGTGGCAGGCGTATGCCGGCTCGCGGGTCGGTGCCACTCGCCGCATACGCCTGTGGCGGCGGGGTCAGGGTTCAGGGGTGTGCGTGGAGAGGCCGCCGAGGCCGAGGCGGGCGCCGATGGCCGGGCCGCGCAGCACGGCGGCCACGGCGGCGGGTAGGTGACGTTGTTGCCAGCCGCGCAGGGCGGCGGCCAGGTCGGCGCCGTGGCGGTGGTGTTGGGTGAGGGCGGTGGTCAGGCCGGCGGCCTGTTCGATGCCGTTGTTCGCGCCGCGGGCGGTGTGGGGGCGGACGGGGGCGAGGGCGTCGCCGAGCAGCACCGCCCAGCCGCTGCCGATGGGCCAGACCATGCGGGTGGGTGGGTCGATGTCCATCACCGGCACGGCCATCCGGGTGCTGGTGGTGTGCACGGTTGCCGCGTGCTCGGCCGGTAGCAGGCGGGTGGCGTGGTCGTTGACGTGCGCGTGGGCGGTGGGGCTGACGTGCTGGGGGAGGGCGAACACGCGCTGTTCGGGTGGGGCTCCGAAGCGGTGGGTGTAGTCGGTGGGGCTGCAGTTGAGGTAGAAGGTCCAGTCCAGGCCGCCGGGGACCGGGGCGACGTTGTACTGGCAGCCGGGTTCGGGTTCCAGGCGGAGGAAGTCGTGCAGTGGTGTGTCGGGGGTGGGGGCGTGGCCGCGGTGGGCGACGTAGCCGGCGTATCGCAGGGGCCGGTCGGGGTCGAGCAGGCGGCGGCCGGTGGAGGTGCGGCCGTCGGCGAAGAGCACCAGGTCCGCGTGGCGGGTGGTCCCGTCGGTGAAGTGCAGCAGCGGCTGTCCTTGTCGGCCGGTGAGCCCGGTGACCCGGCGGTGGGTGTGCAGCATGCCGTCCGGCAGGCGGGCGGTGAGCGCGGTGTGTAGAAGGTTCCAGGTGGTGTTACGGCCGGGGTAGGTCCGCCGGGCTGTGTGGGTGTGCTGGCGTGCGCGGACGGTGACCTGCCAGATGGTCTCCGAGCGGTGGGCGACGATCTCGTCCTGGTCGATGCCGAGGCGGTCGAGGGTGTCCAGAGCGGGGTGTTCCAGGCCGATCAGGCCGCCACCGCGTGGCGCGCTGTGGGGCGCGGCTTCGTAGACGGTGACCTGGTCGAAGCCGGCCTGCCGCAGCAGGAGCGCGGCGGTGCAGCCGGTGAGGGAGCCGCCGACCACGGCGATGCGTGGCTGTGGCCTGCGCGGCAGCGGGCCGTGCGGGATGCCGTCGGAAGAGGTGGGTGTGCTGGCCAGGCGGGTCAGCGGTGGCAGTGTCATCGGGGTTCCCTTCGGGGCAGGAGAAACCCGGGCACGGCCGTACGGCCGTGCCCGGGGATGCGCGGGTGCGCGGTGGCCGGGCAACGGCCTGCTGGGGGTGGTTGCTGTCAGGGGGTGCGAGTGGCTAGCCGCGACAGTCGCGGCGACTGGCTGCTGTGCTTCGCCGCGTGTCGGTGCTCAGACGCGGGCGCCGTGGTGGGTGCGGCTGCGGTGGGGTACCGTCCGCCGCCCACCGGGGACGCGCTTCACTGCCCGCGAGGCGGATCGCACGAGACTGTGCGCCGGAGTGTGCGTAGGCGCTGATCGTGTGGGGTTGTCAGGCGTGTTCGGTTGTCGGCCTGCCCCTGTCATGCCTGGGTGAGGGCGTTGATGGCGGCGTGGCCGATGAGGGTGATGCAGGTGGTGGGGTCGTCGACGGTGATGGCGGTGGTGTGGTCGTAGGCCTGGGGTGGCCATCGGTCGTTGGCGGGCGCGAGCCAGAGCACCGCGCATCCGGTGTGGTGGAGGCGGTTGACGGTGGCCTGGGCTTCGTCGGTGTCGACGTAGTGGCCGTCGGAGACGACGACGAGCAGGCGGGCGGTGCCGGGGGTGGACAGGTGCAGGAGCCGGTCTGCTTCGGCGCAGGCTTCGACGAACCGTTCGGTGTGGGCGTCGGCCCGCATGTCGCGGACGGTGGTGGGCCGGCGGCCGGGTGGGATGAGCACGGTGACCCGGTCGCCGAAGGCGAGGGTGGCGGTGGTCGCGCCGGCGCGGGTGGCGGCCTGGGCGACGATCCAGGCGGCCGAGGACATGGGTTTCGCGAAGGCGCCCATGGAGCCGGACGCGTCGATGAGGATGGCGACGGTCAGGTCGGGGTCCGGGACGGGGCGGCGGACGGTGCGCTGCCACGGTTGGGCGGTGGGGGTGACGCCGGCGGCGCGTTGGGCGGCGAGGGTGACGGCGGCGCGGGTGCGCAGCCGTCCGGGTGGGGTGGTGCTGGGCTGCCGGGTGCGGGCGGGTTCGCGGTGGCGGGCACGTCGTAGGTGCGCGGTGAGCCGGGTGGCGGCCTGACGTTCGGTGTCGTCGGGTTCACGTGCGGTCCAGGTGATCGGGGTGTCGGTGTCGACGTGCCGGCCGGGGCCGCCCGGTCCCCCGGAGCCGCTGCTGGTGGGGATGGGTGTGGCGGCGGGGTTGTGGAGGATGGTGGTGAGGGCGTCGCCGAGGGCCGCCGCGATGGTGCTGGTGGCCGCGTCGTCGGCCGGCGGGTGCGGGGTGTGGGTGGGGTCGATGCCGAGCAGGTGGCACCACCGCCGCCCGAGGTCGATCATGCGGGTGGTGTCGGTGTCGTCGACGGTGTGGGCTTCGGTCCAGATCGCGCGTAGCCCTTTCAGGGTCCGGCGGCCGAGGATCCGGGTGATGGCGCGTCGGGGTTGGCGGACGTCGCCGGGGTAGAGGACCTTCGCGTCGACGCGGGCGAGGAGGAGCCCGGCGGCGTAGGCGGCGCTCCACGGGGTGTCGGTGGGGGTGTCGGCGGGGTCGATGATGCTGGTGACGGCGCGGCGTAACCACCGGCGGTCGCGGGGTCGGGTGTCGCGGTGGCGCCGTTCGATGCGGGACTCCTCCAGCAGGAGGGCTGCTTCCCGGACGACGGGTGGCACGTCGGGTGGCGGGTTCCAGTGCGAGTGGTTGACGTGGGCGACCTCGTGCAGCAGGACGCCGTAGGCGACGGGAACCTTCGCCTTGTGGCCGGGGCGTCGGGGGTCGGCGATCGCCGGGTCGCCGATGAGGTCGGCGTCGACGTGGATCTGTGCGGTGGCCGGGTGGCTGTGTCCGGGTGGGCCGCCGGCGGCGGGGGCGACGGTGACGGTGGTCTCGGGCCGGCTGGTGAGCAGCGCGGCCTGTCGGGTCCAGGCCGCCGCCCACGGCGTCCACGGCGAGCCGGCCAGCGCGGGGGTAGGGGTGGGGGTGGTCAGGTGCGCGGCGACGCTGGTCATGTCGTGGGCCTTTTCTGCTTGCCGAGGGTGAGCGGGGTGATGGTGGTGCCGTGGTAGGCGCGTTGGAGGGCCTCGACGACGGCCTGCCGGTCGGGTTCGGGCGCGACCGCGGCGAGGTTGGCCACGGCGGCCGTGAGGCCGAGGCTCACGGTGACGCGTTTGAAGGCCAGCAGCTCGCGGAGTTGGGGCGCCCAGTCGATCTCGTGCTTGCGGAGCCGCTGGTTGAGGGCGATCGCCGCGTCGACGGCCCTGGCGGGTACGCCGAGGGAGCGGGCGAGGTCGAAGTCGGTGGTGACCTCGATGTGCACGGAGAAGCGGCTGGCGAGGGCTTCGGTGAGGACGGCGCCGTGGACGCCGGGGTTGTGGCCGGCGCAGACGAAGAACCCGTCGACGGCGGTCACGACTTCGTTGTGGTGGGCGGTGATCGTGATGGTCGCCCGGCCGTCCATCGCCGGGTAGAGGGCGGCGAGGACGCGGGGTGGGATGAGGGTGGCGTCGTCGATGAACAGGGCGCGGCCCTCGCGCATCGCGGTCACGAGGGGCCCGTGGGAGAACGCGAAGCCGCCGTCGGGCAGCGGCACGTAGGTGCCGACGAGGTCTTCGACGGTGGTGTCGCCGTGACCGGCGACGGTGATCGCGTCCGGGTAGGCGGCCTCGATGAGGCTGGTCTTTCCGGTGCCGGGTGGCCCGTAGAGCAGGACCGTGATCGTGTCTCGGCGTAGCCGCCGGAGCACCTCGACGTCGGTGCTGTCGCCGAGTCGCCGGGGCAGGTACCAGACGCCGTTGGGGCGTAGGACGGCACCGGGACGCGGCGGAACCGGTCCGGCCGGGGTGGGCGCCGGAGCGGCAGGCGCCGGGGGCGCGCCGGTGGGGGCGGTGCCTGCGGGGGAGCGGCTGGCGCCGGCCCCGTGCTTGAACGCCTCGATACCGTCGGCGGTGATGGTGTACCGGCGCGGTGTTCCGGTGGACACGGTGGCCCACTTCCGGTCGACGAGCCGGTTCAGGACGGAGCCGATCGCCCCGGATGACCGGCCGGGTAGTGCCTTGCCGACGTCGCCGATGGAGAAGGCGCGGTGCGGCTCGGTGACGAGCAGGGCGAGGACCGGCCCGAACATGGGGCGGGGCTTGGCTTTCGGCCTCGGGGGTCGTGCGGGCGAGGTCACCGGGCACCTCCATCGACGGCTGCGGGTGGCGTGCAACCGGTACCCGCGCGCCGGGCGGTGATCAAGTCGTCCCGGTGGGGGTGGGCGGGCGGTGCCGGCGTGGTCAGCGCCCGGCTCCGGGTGGGTGTCGGATGGGACATGAGTGCTCCTTGGCGGGAAGGCCGCCGCGCGCCCCTTCCCGGGGGCGCGCGGCGGCGTGAACGGGGCCGCGACGGGCGGGAAGAGCGCGCGTAGCCGTGGTGTGGCTACGCGGAGCAGATGGCGGGTGGGGCGCCTACCGTGTGGTGGCGCGGCCGGACAGCGATTCGCGCCGGCCCGGGGCGTACCGGGTGTCAGAGGGCCCGGCGGTGGTGGTCGAGCAGGGCGGTGGCGATCCGGTCGGTGAGCCGGGTCAGGCGCAGCACGAGCCACACCTCCCGTCCGCCGCCGGTGGCGATGACGGTGCTGAACATGCCGGGGAACGTGTCGGTGAGGGCCTGGAAGGTGTGCCGGGTGCGGGGGTGGTGCGGCGAGGTGGTGTCCCAGGCCGTCCAGTGGCGCAGGTTCACGTACAGCGGGCCGTCGATGGTGAGCGTCGAGGTGAACTCGTCGGCGAACGCGATCAGCGGGTGGCCGGGGATCTCGCCGCCGCGCCACCGGATGACGAGGCCGACGTGGTCCGCGACGCGCCACCACACCGCCGGCATGATGTCGCCCTCGCCGGGGAGGTAGTCGTCGTCGATCACGCCTGTGTCCCCGTCCTGTCCGCTGCGTCTGCGGGTATGGGTTGCAGGGCCGGCGGCCAGGCGGTCCGTCGGCTGGTCCAGCCGATCTCCTGCGCGTAGCTGTCCGAGGACCGGCAGATCCGGCACCAGGTGGTGACGTCGGTGCCGTACCCGGCCATCGACGGCACCTCGTGGTGAGCGATGTCGTAGCCGGTCGCCGCACACACCGTGCACCTGTCGCCGGCTGGCCCGTCCGGCGAGACCACCTGGGGTTCGGGCCAGCGACGAGCCCCCGGGCCGCGTGCGCCGGCCGGCGTGGGTGCGGTGTGACGCCACGGCCACCGGCGGTCGGTGAGGCGGTACCAGCCGTCGGAGTCGGCCCGCACATGCGCCACGTCGGTCCCGGGCGCCAGGCGGGTGATGCCGCCGGCGGGCCCGGCGGCGGCGCGGACCAGGACCGCCTCGAGGTGGGTGCCGTCGTCGTGGAGCAGCAGCAGGTCGGCGTCCCGCGTGGGGAACCGCCGGGCGTGGGCGTCGGTGTCGGCGGCGATCCGCCGCAGGGTGGCTGCGGTGAAGCGGGCGACGACAGCACCGTGGTGCGCGTAGCCGTGGGCGATCTGCCCCGGGTAGGGGCCGAGGTCCCCGGCGGTGAGCCAGGCGGGTGCCCACACCGCGATGTCCGGCAGGGCGGCGGTGTCGTAGACGGCGGCGGTGCGCAGCCATCGTGACGTGGCGTCGATGTCCGCGACGAGCCATCGGTGGCCCTGTCCTGCCGCGACCCGCAGGTGGTCGATCAGCCGGTGCCCGTCGGCGTCGGGTCGGGTCACCGGCAGCCAGCAGAACGGCCACTCCGTGTCGGCAGGGGGCGGCCCGTTGACGTGTGTGGCCACGACCGCGGCCTGGTACGGCGGTGGCCCGGTGACCGGTGTGCACCACACCTGTGCGGCGCTGAGGTCCAGGACGAGCCACGGTGGCCTCGCCCGGCCGGCCTGGTGGCCGGCGATCGCATTCTCGATCCGCCCGATGGACTCGCGCAGGTCGAACCAGAGTGTCCTCAACCGTTTCTCCTTCGAATGTGGAAAGCGCCCTGGGCCACTCGGCCGAGGGCGCGTGAGCGGATGCCCTGCCGGGAGGGCGGATGGTGGCACCGGTGCTCCGGCTGCTACGGGCGGCCGAGCAGCGGCTGCACGTACCCGGGGTACTCGTACCCGTCGTCCCAGGGGAACCGGCCCTGCCGGTCCGGCCACACGATCTGTTGCAGCCGCACCCGATCCGCCCCGTAGCGGGCGTGGGCCGCTCCCGGATGCAGCGCCTCGGTGGCGGGTCCTTCGACGATCACCGCCGGGTAGCCGAGGAGCAGGTCGTCGATCTGTTGCCCGTGCGTGAGCCGGTGGGCGTGGTCGTGGACGCGTCGGGCCAGGTCGTTGAGCAGCGCGTGGGCGATGTGGGGTTCCAGGCCGGCGATGACCAGTTCGGGAACGTCGTGCTCGGTCAGGCCGACGGTGTACGCGATGTGGGTGTCGGTCTCCCCGGTGAACGGCAGCACGGCGGTGACCGCCCAGCCGAACCTGTCGATGTGCTGCTGCTGGTTGTCAAAGAACTCGTCGAGGGACGACATGGGCTCCTCATGGGGGGATCCGGGGTGGTGAGAGGGGTGAGACACCGGTTGTCGCCGAGGAACAGGTCGCGGTGACGGCCGGTGCAGGCACCTGCCTTTGCTCGAAGCAGCGGGTCTTTGCGGCGCGGTAGGTGTCGGTGACCGACCGGCCCGGCTGAGGCGGGGCGGTCAGGCCGAGGGCTACGCGGTGGACGCACCGGTGAGGGTCGCGCCGGGAATCCGGCGGGGCAGCCGGGGCGGGATCCGCGATCGCAGGTGCGCGGCGGTGGTGGCGAGGCCGGCGGTGAACCAGCCGACGAACCCGCTGGCCGGGCGAGCAGGCCGCCGGCCCGCCCGGTCATGGGCCGTGACGGTCTCCAGGACCGGCGGCGGCTGGCGTGCTGCGGCTCGCGCGGCGACCATCGCCCGTTGTGCCTGCCGGGCGGGGGCGCATGGCCCGGTCTGGTCGGCGCACTGCAGGTTGACGCACCGGTCACCGGGTCCGGCCTGGTGGGCGGTGAGGACGTCGACGGCGAGCCGCCACAGCAGGGGGTCGGTGACGTCGCGGGGCACGCGGGCGCGGTGGGACGGGCGGGCTCGGCTTTGGTTGGGCATGACGCCGGTGGCCTTTCTGTCGGGGTCTGGGCAGGGGTCACCGTTCGGCCGGTTGGCTGCGTTGTGCCTGATGGCCGGCTCGGCGATGACCCATTTGATCCACGCTCACCTATCGCCCAAGGTCAAGTCGTTCATCTGGAACGGGGTCCAGCGCCCCAGCGCCCAGCGCCCAGCGCCGAGTGCGGTGGGTGGGCGACGCTCCGACCGAGCTTGTCTTCAGGGCGTGCGGGGCGGCTGTGGGTCGCGCCGGGTGGTGGCGCCGATCAGGGTTGTCAGCCCGGTTCGCGTCGGCTCGTCGCGGTCGTCGGACTGCTCGTCGATGGCGACCACCGGGCGCTGCTCGCCCCGTACCCTCGTGATCCGGTAGCCGCGACCGTCGGCGTCGACGGCGTCGACGCGCCGGACCTCGCGCAGGTCGTCGGGTGCGACGAGCACGTCCTCGTAGCAGATGGCCCAGGCCACCAGCCGGAGCCCGGGCAGGGGCTCGGCGACCAGGTCGACGATCAGGCCGAGGTCGACGCAGGCCGCGAGGGTGGGGCGCCCGAGTGGGCGGTCGGTGCGCAGCGCCGTGGCGAGATCCGTCAGGAAGTCGGGGAGTCCGGCGCGGTACCGGCCGACCCGCGCCGCGCGCAGCGGCAGCTGGACGGCGCGCATCTGACGTCTCGTGCTGGTGGTGGCCGACGGTGCGGGCCGGTCCTGGACGAGCAGCAGCAGGGGTGGGTGGCCCCAGCCGAGATCGTCGGCGTCGGCTTCGACGTCCAGGAGGAATCGGGTCAGGGTGCGGACGGCGGCGAAGGACAACATCCGGGGTGGCTCCTTCACGGGATGGAGCCCCGCAGGCCGGACGGGCTGCGGGGCTCCTCGGTATGGAAAGAGGGGGTTCTGGCGGTACAGGGGGCGGGGTTACCGCAGGTCTCGGTAGCGGGTGACGATGCCCGGGGGCGGGTCGTGGATCGGGTCGTGCGGGTGTGCGCCGCCGCGGGTGCGTTTGGCCAGGTACATGGCCTGGTCGGCGGCGTGCAGGAGGTCGCGGGGCAGCATGCCCGGTGCCGCCGTGGCGTAGCCGACGCTGGCGGTGAGCGTGATCTGCTGGTTCGCGACGCCGTACGGGCTTGCCGAGATGCGGCCGTGGGCGGCCTGGGCGGCGGTTGCGGCGTCGGTGTGGTCGCCGTGGACGACGAGGGCGAACTCGTCGCCGGACAGGTGCACGGCCAGGGCCACCGGCGGCCCGAGCGTGGCCAGACGGCGGCCGACCTCGTGCAGCAGGTCGTTGCCGGCCTCGTGGCCGTGGATGTCGTTGACCAGCTTGAACCGGTCGAGGTCGACCAGGACGAGGCCGAGCGGCTCCCCGAGGGAGAAGGTGGCCTCGAGGTGGGTGAGCAGGGCCCGCCGGTTCGGCAGGTCGGTGGTGTCGCTGTGGGTGGCCAGGTGGTACCAGTGGGCCCGGTCGCGGTCGCGGGCGGTCAGCGTCCGGTGCTGGTGGCGGATGATCCGCCGCTGCCAGACGAGCAGGGCCGCTACGGCGGCGACACCGGCGACCACTCCGCCGGCCGCGGTCAGATACGAATTCAGGTGAGACACTCGGCGTAGCTCCTTGTGTGTGAAGGAGCACCGGGGTGGGCGTGAGCCTCCACGTTCGACGCCCACCCCGGGCTACCAGGGGCGGACAGACTCTAGTCGGTCTTCGGGGCGAGTTGGAAGGCCGCCGGCCGTTCGGCGACCTGGACGGCGATGCCAGCGGCCACGAGCGTGTGCACGGCGTTGACCACCGCACCCGCGCTGGCCTTGGCCGAGCCGCTGCCCTCGTTCGCCGTGTCGATCGCCCGGCACAACTGGCTGGTCTTGAACGGCCGGTCGGGATGGGCCTCGAGCACGTCGCGGACGGCCCCGCGCAGGCTGCCCTTCGAGCGGCGTGACGTTGCGCCACCCGACGGGGTCGGCGCCTCGGCCGGGCTGCCAGGCGGGGTGGGGTGATGGGTGCCTGCTGGTGCCGGGGCGTGGCCGGGGCCCGCCGCCGCACCAGAGGTGTCGACAGTGACCGAGTGGTGGGCCGTTCCCGCGGCGGCGGCCTTCTCGCCCTCCCTGTCGATGTCGGCTACGGCTGGTCCGCTCGGGGCGCCGTCGGGCTGGCCCGGCGGGTTCTCCGAGGCTGGCCGGTTCGCGTTGCCCGACGTCGGCGGGTCTACGCCGTCGGGCCCACCGCCGGTCGGCCCGTCGACATCTCCCGTGGCGACCGGGCTGCTCGCATCCCCCTCCTCCGGGGCCGGGGCCCCATCCGGCGGCTCGGGGCGTGCCTCCGCCTCGTCGGATGCGGGTGTGCGGGGTGGGTCGGCACCGGTCGTGGTGACCGGCGCGTCGTCGCCGGTGTCGGCCGCCGCGCGGTCGGTCCGCTGCCAGAGGGTGCGGCCGTCGCCGGCGCGCACCGACGTGGCCAGGCCGGTGTCCTCCAGGACGCGCAGGCGCTTGGTGGCCGTCGAGTAGCCCACGCCGGCGCGCTGTGCGATCGCGGCGGCCGTGTCCGGGCCGACATCCGCCAGAGCGGCGGCGACCTTGTCGAGAGCGCTCGCTTCCGCGCCCGGGTCTGAGGTGGTGTCCAATCTGACCTCCCTGCTTACTGATGGGATGAGGTGTGCACTCATGCACGCTCCGACAGCGCCCCTGATCAAGTGCGGTGCCCGGATCTCGGGACAGCCGCCGTCGCGCGGGCACGCTCCGCGCCCTGCCGGGACGGGGATGAGGGGTTACGGCTGGCCGAAGACGCGGTCGCAGCGGCCCGGGTCGGCCGGTAGCCAGGGCAGGCCCCAGCCGATCCGGTACCGCCCGTCGGTGGGCTGCACGAGGTGGACTCCGCCGCCGAGGGACAGCGGCCGGGCGACGGTGAGGGTCTGCCCGTCGAAGCTGAGCGTGCGCCAGTCGCCGCCCACGTAGGGGGCCATCGCGTCGAACGTCTGGGTCAGGGCGGTCACCGCCTCGTGGTCGAGGCTGATCTCGACCGCCCCGTTCCACCAGCCGATCACCGTCGCCACGTAGCCCTCGTGGTAACGGTGGAAGCCGGGAACCGGCTCGTAGCGCAGCCACCGGCCGGAGAAGACAGCCGTGCTGCCCCGTGGCGGCTCGTAGTCAGGAGTCAGCATCGGCCGCCGCCGCCGGCCACCCGGCCGGGTTGATCCGCGCGAGGAGCGGTGGGGGCGCCTGAGATACCGCCACGGCGGGACCAGGCCGGGCCGGGCGGGCGTTGACGCTGGCGCCCACGCGGGTGAGGACCGTGACCGGACGGCGTCCCATCAGTGCGCCTCCCGGTCCGTCGGCCCGGCGGCGAGGATGGCCTTCCAGGCGGCGTAGGCGATGACGGCCGCCGGGCGTGCGGGGCTCGTGGTGTCCAGGCGCACGGGCTGGTCGTCGATGGTGAGGGCGAATCCGGGCTCGCGCCACAGGTCGTCCCAGAGCACCGAGACCGCCACCGTGCGGCCGGCGATCAGGAACGAGCTGTAGAGCAGGTACGGCGCGCAGCCGTGCGGGTAGAGCTGGAGGAGGTACTCGGCGTTGTCGAAGGGCACGCCGACGGCGGTGGCGATGTCGGTCGCGATGTCCCGGCACCAGGTGACGACCACCGACTCGCGGTGGATGGTCGCCGCCGTGGATATGGGGTGGAACTTCCCGGCCGGTCGCGGCAGCGCAGTAATGGCACGCATCTCGTCTGGGCTTCCTGTGAAGTAGGGATCTCGGGTCAGTGGGCGGCTCGGTAGGCGTCGCGGACGTCGCGGGGGATCGGGCCGTGGCTGCGGTGCGGCGGCAGGCCGAGCCGCTGCTGGTGGGTGGCCCAGAAGTCGCGGACCTCGGCGTCGCCGGAGCGGCCGTCGCGGGCGCCGGGGCCACGTCGGCGGGCGGTGGGGCGTTTCGGGAGCCGCCGCCCGGCCGCGATGTACGGGGCGAACGCGTCCCGCATCCGCGCCAGGTTGTGTGGGGCGAGGTCGATCTCGTACTCGACGCCGTCGAGGGCGAAGCGGTGGGTGCCGACGTTGTCCGTGCTGCGGTCCAGGTCGTCCGTGACCACGAAGATCGTCTCGATTGCCATCAGGGTTGTCCTTCCATGGAGAAATGACGGAGCCCCGGGCCGGGCATGGCGCCGGGGCAGGTGTGCCGGGTTCCGGGAGTGAGGTCGGGATCAGTCGGAGGCGGCGTGGAGGAGGACCGCGAAGTGGACGCCGGCCTGCGGGGCGTCCTCCGGCGGGTCGTCCTGGCCGTACGCGCAGTGGCAGTCCGTGCGCCGGCACTCGTCGGTGATGTCGCGGAGCTCGACAGATCCGACGACGCGGCGTTCACCGTTGATGTCGATCAGCACGGGATCGCGCAGGACGGGGTTGCCGCGATGCTCGCGGATCAGATCGTTCAGCAGCTCGATGAGCTGCTTGACGGTGAGCGCCACAGAGGCAGCGGGTCGGGGGCCGCCGACGTCGGCGACCCCGTCGGGGTCGTACTCGTCGGCGTGCTCGGTGGTCGTCATGGGTGCGACGGCCGCGCGGACGCCGGACCAGGCGACGCCAGTGGCGAACGCGGACCGGGCGGACCAGTCGGCCGCGGCCTGGAGCCACGCGTGGACGTCGTCGACCGTGTCGAGCACGTCACCGGCACCGTCGCTGTCGTCGGGGCCGGTGAGCCGTGCCTGGCGCGATCGGTCGAGCAGGTAGGAGCCGATCTGTGCGTGCACTCGGGCGAGCAGCCGTGCGCTGCGATGCAGGTGCCCGAGCAGGACCCCGACGTCGGCGTGTCTGGGCAGGGCCATCAGCGCGCTGAACGGCCCCGTGGCCGTGTGCAGCCAGCGGGTGAGGTGTTCGGCGGCGGTGAGGGCGCTGCCCAGGCGGGCGGGGTCGGAAGGGCCGTCGGCCGCGAAGAGGCCCTCCATCGCGTCGAGCCAGGCGTCGGTCTCGCTGTCGACGGGGAGCGTGTCCTCGACGAATACCGCCTGGGCGTGGCGTCCCACGGCGGGGCAGATGGGTGTGTTGTCCACGAGGTGCCACCACGGGGCCGCGCCGCCGCGTCGGGCGTCGGTCCAGTGTTGGGCGGGCTGGTCTGCCACCGGCTCGGTGCAGACGGGGCAGATCGGGATGCGGACCATGGTCCGTTGTCCTTTCAACGAGGTGACGGCGGCGGCCGGTTGGGTCGCCGGTTTCTGTCGTGGGGCATGACCAGGCCTCGGCGGCTGCCGGGGCGATGCCGTTCTGGTCGTGGAAGAGGGGAAGGGCGGCCTCTGCCGGCCGGTGGCGTGACCGGTGCCCCTGCCGTAGGGCGGCCGGCGGGGCCTCACGATCAGCCCGAGGTGCGTGCGGGGCGCCAGCCCGTAGGGATATCCGCGAAGGCTGAGCTGATCGTCAAAGGGGCGATGCTCTCTGAGCGGCGGGGCGCGGGGAGGCGGTTGGTGGAGCCGACCGGGCAGCAGCGCGCATCCTTCGGGTACAGGGATGGCGGCTGCTGACCCGACCGACGTCCGTGTCAGTGCGAGGACTGGAAACGCCCGCGGCCGACACCGGGGATGACGGTGCCGTCGACGTAGTCGACGACGAAGGTGCTCCAGCCGGCGTCGACGCCGGACTGGATGAGGTGCAGGGTGCGTTGCGGCCCGTGCAACGGGATGTCGCCGAGACGGCCCGGGTGCAGCCGCCGGAAGCGTCTGCCGGTGAGGGCGCCGGCCAACACCGGTGTCTCCTGCCAGCCGCATGGGCTGTAGGTGACGGGGTGCAGGCGGTGGAGCTCGCCCGCGTAGATGCTGTTGCCGGTCAGGTAGACCTGACCGACCTCGTCGTGCATCACGCGCAGCGCCGGTGGCACCGGCGGTGGCACCTCGCGGCGCTGGGCACGGACGCAGGCGTCGGCGAGCTGCTCGACCTCGTCGAGCAGGAACATGACCCGACCCATGGGCTTGTCTCCCTCCTGTTCGGGTCCGGTCAGAGCGCGACCGCGAGCAGCCGCTGGTCGGGGTCGATGGTGGCGAGCAGGCGGTTGGCCTGCTCGAGGTAGGTCACCCGGTCGGCCATCGCGTCGCTGGCCGGTGCCAGCGTCACGCCATCGGCGGTGATCAGCGCGTCGCCCGCGATCGCGGCCAGCGCGCTGTAGTGCTGGTAGGCCATGTATCCGGCCTGGTACATCTCCAGCTCGCCCGGGGAGAACCGCCCAGCGCCATAGGTAGCGGCGTTGTGCATCCGGATAGCGTTGATCCGGGGCTGGTGGTGGAAGTCCGCCGCAGCGGTGTCGTACGGGTACTTGTCCGGGTCCGCCAGGTGGCGGGACTCGTAGACGTGCCACGGGGTGGCGTTGCGGGTGCCGTGCACGACCCGGCTGAACATCTGGTGGCGGATGCCCGCCCCCATGCCGGCGGCCTGGAGCATGCCGTCGAGGTCGAGCAGCCGCACCGGCCCGCCAGCGCAGGCCACTGGGCGGCCCTTCCGCAGGCTGATCATCTGCCGGTGATGCCACGCCCGCAGGGCACGGCTGGCCCAGAATCGGGGCGACAGGCTGCCCTGAACGCCGAAGGTGCGGTCGAGCTGATGCAGGGTCAGCGCCTCGCGGGGCAGCTCGTCCGGAAGGCAGAGGACCATGGCGCGGATCGTGGCCTTCGGCCTGACAGCCGGAGTGCGGGTGACCGTGCGAGGGGTCTTGAGCATGTGTCCTCCTGACAGGTGGGCGCGTCAACACGCGCGGAGGTAACCGGCCCACCGGGTGCGTGGGTCGGTCGAAGGGGAAGGGGTGGTGCGAGGTGGTGCGGTGCGACCTGGAGGTCGCCGCGCGGCGCGGCGCCGACCGGCCCCGTGCGGGGGCGGGTGGGCGGGGCGCACCGGGTAGGTGCGGCGGTGGTTCCGAGGTGGGACCGAACCGGGGTGGAGATATCTGGGGTGTTGTTAGTGCCGTGAACGGTAGCGACCTGATCTGTCAGGCCGGTCGAGCGAGTGGATCGCCGAAAAGCGGGGTTGACCTGCCCTGTCAGCGTTACCGGCCCGCTGTGGTCGTTCTTTGACGCAGTCGCTGTGAGACGCCGCGACTCTGACACTCGGGCGTGTGGGCTGACAGACGCGGCCGGTCGCCGCCTGACAGGTCAGAACTCGTCGAAGCGTTGTGGGTTGGTGACCGCGGTGGGGCCGTGGTCGTAGGGCAGCTCGTGCAGGTGCCGGCGGTGGGTGGGGTCCGAGACCAGGGCCCAGACCTTGCCGGCCGGGTCCGGGCCGTGGACGGCGGTGGCGATCGGGCTGGCGGTGTGCAGTCCGGCGAGCACGCCGAGGAGGCTGGCCTCGCGGCGGCGGCTGGGCACCCAGAACAGCACGGGGTAGCGGGGCCCGAAGGTGGTGAGTCGTTCGTAGCCGCGCAGTTTAGCCACCACTCGGGCGAGGTTCTCGGTGTCGTTGTCGTGTTCGAGGAAAAAGCCGGTGGAGGTGCCTGCGGTGGTCCACACGCCGTGGCCGTCGGGGCGGATGCCTGCCTGGGCGTAGACGGCGGTGGCGTGCTGTTCGGACCACCAGCGCGACAGGCGGGCGTCGCCGTCGCGGCGGGCGGTGGCGATCAGGTCGATGAAGAACTGGTTGACCCCGAGGAGGTGGTTGACCTGGCCGCTGGCGGCGATTCGCTTGGCCCGCTCCAGGGAGCTGCGGGGCGCCTTGCCGCCGACGCCGCCCGGGTCGTGGTAGCTGCTCGGGTACAGGTGCAGGCCGATGCGGCCGAGGGTGTAGAGCAGCGACCCGTACCGGCCGTGGGCGCCGCTGCGGCCGAAGCGGTGCAGCACGTCGAGGCGGTGCAGGATCGTCAGCCGCCGTTGGGCGGTGCGGCGGCTGCGGAACAGGGCGGCGGTGATCTGCTCGGTGGACAGCAGGTAGTGCTCGGCGAGCAGGGTGAGCAGGTCGTGGTCGCGGGGGACGATGCGACCGAAGACCGCGAGGGGATCGGGGGTGCTGGAGGCGGAGGGAACACGGGAGTACACCACGGTTGCTCCTAGGCATGAGGTGTCCCCTCCCGATCGGGAGGGGTGTCTGGTGGGGGGAAGGCGGGTGCGGGGGGTCTGTCAGGGGGTGTGTGCGGCACTGACAGGCCAGGCCGGCACTGTGCTGAGGGTGTCCGGCGGGCACCGGTGACGATCCGGGTGATGAGCCGGCGGGCGATCCGGGTGACGCCACCGCCGGCAACACCGGTCAGCTTCGGTCGCCCTTCGGTGGGCGGCGCTGCCTGTCCGGCGTGCGGCTGAGCCGTTCGACGAGGTCGTCGACGGCGCTGGTGTCCTGGGTGGGTACCGCCGCGGCGGCGGCCTGCCGGATGGCGGTCGCCTCCCCGACGATCGGCTTGGCGGGGCGGGTCTTCATGGTGAAGGCGGGTGTCTGGCGGCCGTTGACGACGAGCCGTGCGGCGGCGGTGTAGGCGTCGAGGTGGGTGAGGTCGTGCTCGCCGAGTTCGGGCAGGGTGTGCCGGGACAGCACCTTCGCGTCCTCCGGCGCGACCGTGAAGTAGATCTTGTTGCGGGCGTTGGCGGACGTCGCGGCGAGCAGGTCACGCGGGAACTGGGCGAGGTCCTGGTGGGCGAGCACGAGCGACAGCCGGTACTTGCGGGCCTCGGCGAGCATCGTGTCGAGACTGTTGGCCAGGGTCAGGAAGTTCTGCGCCTCGTCGATGACCAGGGTGGCGTCGCGGCGCCGCTCGGGTGCGACGCCGGCGCGGGCGGTGGCGGCCTGCCACACCTGCGCGAGGATCAGGGAGCCGAGGAGCCGGCTGGTGTCCTCACCGAGCACGCCTTTGGGGATCCGGACGAGCAGCACCCCGCCGTCGAGCACCCGGCCCATGTCGAAGCTGGACTTGGGGTAGCGCATGGTGCGTTTGACGAAGTCGCGCAGCAGGAACGACCGCAACCGGGCGAGGACCGGGCCGATGACCTGCGACCGCAGGCCGTCGTTGAGGCTGTCGTACCACTGCCAGAAGCCGCTGAGCCCGGCCGGGTCGTCGAGGTCGACGGTCATCGCGGACCGGAACTGGGGGCTGTTGAGCAGCGGGGGGATGTGCTGCAGGGTCACGTTGTGGTGGCGGAGCAGGGTCAGGCAGGCCACCCGCATGACGTCGTCCATCCGCGGCCCCCACGCCTTCTGGAAGATGGTGCCGAAGATCGACACGATGTTGTCGACCACCAGGTCGGGGTCGTCGCCTTCGAGAGGGTTCAGCGTCGGCGGGTTGTCCTGGTCGGGGTCGAAGAGCACGACGCGGTCGGCGACGGTGGCGGGGAGCCGGTCGAGGATGTCCAGGACCAGGTCGCCGTGCGGGTCGATGACGACCGTGCCCCGGCCGGCCCTGATGTCGTCGAGAGCCATGTTGACCAGCAGCGTGGTCTTCCCGGAACCCGTCGAGCCGATCACATGCAGGTGATATCTCGCGTCGGGCACCGACAGTCCGACGCTGTGGCCGCCGATCTCGGCGTCGCCGAGCATCTTCACCCCCCGCCCGCCGCCGGGGACCGCGACCGGCGCCGGCACGGACGCCGCCCGCGCCCGGTCCAGGCCGGGCACGGCAAGGTCCTGCGGCAGAGCGGCCAGCGCCGCGAGTTCCGGGGTGGAGGTGAGGAAGCCGGAGCCGAGCCGGCGGGCGGCGAGGACGGCGACCGGGGCGCGCATGCGGGCCCGGTGGGTGAGCCGGTTGCGGCCGGTGTGGACGGCGAACGCGGAGGCGAGGGTGTCGGCGACGCCCCGCAGCCGACGGCGCGGGTCGGCACCGGGCCGCCGGTTGGTGGTGGCCACGGCATACCGGATGCCGGTCTGCCACAGCGGGTGCGCCGTCTTGTCGACGATCGCCCGGACGTCGCGCTCGACGGTGGGGTCCCGCCGGACGGTGGAGGTGGGGGTGGGACGTGTGCCGCCGGTGCCGGGCAGGAACACGTCGAGCAGCCACACGATGGGGGCGGCCGGGTTGATCGCCGGTACGGCGGTCGTGCCGGCCCGCAACCGCCCGGCCGCGCGGCGGGCCCGCCCCGCCCGCCGTGGTGTCGCCGGGCGGGCGAGGATCTGCACGCAGGCGTACTCGCCAGGTGCGAGCTGCGCTCCGGCGGCGATCAGGGGGCGTAGCGGGTCGGTGTCGTGGTCGACGGCGAGGGGCAGCCAGTCCGCGTACACGGGTAGCAGCTGCCCACCGGCCGCAGGGTGCGCTGTCGGGGGGATCGGCGGTGGCGGGTTGCCATCCGTGGTGGTGGCCGAGCTGGGCCACGCGGCCCGGACCGCCGCCTCGACCGCGCCGGGCGGGACGGTGCCGGGCACCCAGACGGAGATGAGCAGCTGCCGGCCGGACCAGGTGTACTGCCAGACGACGTGCGGGGCGCCGTAGAGCAGGCGGCGCCACCGGGCCGGGGTGAGCACGCCGGCCAGGTGCGCCCACAGCGCCGGGGCGCTGTGCGGGTCGACCTCCGGCGGCGGCGCGATCGTCACGAGGCGCGCGCCGCGGGCGTGGTGGCGGTGCCGCCACACCTGCACCAGGCCGCGGGCGGCGACCCCGACGGCCAGCACCGCGGCGGCCACGGCGGCCAGCCAGGGCCGCTGTGCCGCCCACGCGGCGGCGTCGACCAGGGCACCGACCAGTCCGGTCGGTGGCGCGATGTCGTCGGCGCCCGGCCCGACAGGCGGGCCGGGCGCCGACGGCGGCGTGAGCGCTGCTGTCAGCGCACCGGGTGCTGTCACAAGGCGTCCTCCTCGTCGAGGTCGGCCAGCTCGGCCGGGGTTGTGGTGCACAGCGCGTGTTCGGCTTTCGAGGAGATCGCCTCGAAGCTGGTGCGGTGCACACCGGAGATCAGCAGCCCTTGACCGCGGCGGGCCGACAGCAGCAGCCGCCGCTCGCCGCCGGTGAGACCGAACGCCTCCCCGATAGCGTCGATGGCCTGCGGGGCCTGCCGGAGCAGCACCTGGGTGGCGGCGTTGGACACCACCGCCTGTCCGAGGTCGGTGGCGAGGACGTCCGCGGCGTCCTGGGTGACCACGGTCAACCCGGCGTGGCGTTTGCGGGCCGCCTTGGACATGCGGAACAGGAAGCGGGCGCCCTCACCGTCGCGCATCAGCAGCCACGCCTCGTCGACCACCACGAGCCGCCGCCGCGACGGACGGGTGGGGGCGTCGACGGTGCGCCAGATCGAGTCCAAAGCGAGCAGGGTGCCGACGGTCCGCAGCTCGTCCGGCAGGTGGCGCAGCGACCAGACCACGAGGTGGCCGACCGGTGCCTGGGTTGTCGGCCCGTCGAACAGGTCGGCGAAGCTTCCGCTGGCCCAGGGGGTGAGCCGGGCGGCCAGGGTCACCGCCGCCGGGTCGTCGTCACCGCGCAGCGTGTCGACCAGGTCGCGCAGCAGCGGCGCGGGCCGGTGATGGGTGCCAGGGTCGGGGGTGATGCCGGCCTGCCGGTAGACGGTGAGGATGGCCCGGTCCAGCGCGGCCCGCTCGGCCGGTGGGGGTTGCTGTCCGAGCAGCACGCTGATGAGGGTGTGCAGGAACAGGCCACGGCGGGTGAGTGCGTCCGGGCGGCGGTCCCCGGCCGGCAGGTCCAGGGGGTTGATCTTCACACCGGGCAGGCCGAGGCGCACGGTGCTGCCGCCGACCGCGTCGGCGAGGCGCAGGTACTCGTCCTCGGGGTCGATGATCGCCACCTCAGTGCCGGTGTAGAGGTGGCGCAGTGCCTCCAGCTTCACGAAGTAGGACTTGCCGGCGCCGCTGCGGGCGAGGACGACGCTGTTGTAGTTGTCCTGGGCGAAGCGGTCCCACCAGATCACACCGGTGCCGGCCGGGTTGGTGCCATAGAGGACCCCGCCGGTGGCCGCAGGCTCGCCGGGCAGCGGCGCCGGCAGGTCGGGGGAGGCGAGGGGGAACGCGGCGGCCAGCGCGGCGGTGTCCATGGTGCGTGGCATGCGCAGCCCGTCGGCGGCCAGCGGCAGGGTGGTGGTCCAGCCGGCCAGGTGCCGCCAGGTGGCCGGCTGGACCTCGAGGAGGGTGGACGCGGCGGCGGCCTTCACCTGCGCGCACGCCTGCAGCAGGTCGTCCTCGGAGCGGGCGTGCACGGTGATGTAGAGGCCGACGCGGAACAGGGTGGTGGCACCGCGGGCGAGCCGGTCGGCGAGGTCGCCGGCGTCGGCCGCAGCGGCGTCGGTGTAGGGGTCGGTGACCTTGCCCCGCTGCGCGTCGGCGCGCCGCGACGATTCCAGGCGGGCCCGCTGGGCGCGGAGACGGTCGGCGGCGACGGGTGCGGGCAGCGGGTCGATGTGCAGGGTGACATCGACGCGACCGGGGTAGGACAGCAGCGGTTCCAGCCACGCGGGTCCGACCTCGGCGGGGTAGCCGGTGACCACGAGGGTGGCGGTGTAGCCGTCACCGACCCGCAGCCAGCGTGGGGTCACCTCCATCGAGGCGGGGGTGACCGTGGCCGCGAGGCCCGCGTCGGACCGCCCGAGGGTCGCGGTGCGTACAGGGTGCGCACGGTGGCGTCGGAGACTCTTCACGGCGTGTTCCCCTCCGTTCGTTCTGCTGGTGCGGTGGTGGCGGTGATGACGGTGTCGGGGGCGGCCAGGCCGCCCGGGCGGGGCGGCCGGTAGGGGTCGGCGGTG
Source organism: Micromonospora fluostatini (assembly GCF_050410825.1). Classification (NCBI taxonomy): domain Bacteria; kingdom Bacillati; phylum Actinomycetota; class Actinomycetes; order Micromonosporales; family Micromonosporaceae; genus Micromonospora; species Micromonospora fluostatini. The sequence goes on along the minus strand of NZ_CP191251.1, from coordinate 5,010,440 downwards.
GCGGCGAGCGCGGCGGTGGCGGCCGTGCCGTCCAGGGCTCGGGCGGTCACGCCGAGGCCGGACAACGCGCGGACGGTGTCGTCGGCCCGCCGCCGCGCCGCGTGACCCTGCTCGCCCGGGGCGGTGCGGCAGACGACGAGGACCTGGCGGCGCAGCGGATCCCGGCGGGCCGCCAGGTCGGCGAGGAACGCCGCGTGGTCGGCGCACGCCGCCTCCAGGGCGGGGTGGGGTTGGGTACGGGCGGCGTCGGCGACCGTGCGGGCGTGGGAGGCGAGGTCGACCGGTTGGGCGCAGACCACGACCTGCGTCGGCGCGGACAGCGAATTGAGCCACCGGCCGAACCCGTCGATCAGGGCTGCCTGCTCGCGGGCGGTGCGCAGCGTCAGGTTGATGGTCGTCGCCGCGACGATCGCCGCCCGTGCGTCGCCGACGGCGATGGTGCCGTCGTCGTGGATCGCGTCGGCGGGTAGCCGCAGCGGCGCCGGCAGCGGCATTCGTGTTGTCGGCTGCTGCACCCAGTCGGGCACCCGTGCGGTGGTGTCCCCGGACGGTGACAGCGCCTTCGGGCCGCCGGTGTGGCGGATCGCGTGCAGCAGCCACCTGTCCAGGGGCAGGCCGTCGCGGCGGCCGAGCACCACGCCGACCGCGACACCGCCGACGATCGCCCCGACGGCGAGGAAGACCTGCGGGGCGACGATGCTGCCTAGGATGCTCCAGGCGCCGTAGAACAGCGTCCCGGTGACCGCCAGGATGGCCAGCTGCCGCCAGGTCAGCCCGTAGGCCACCTTGTCGGGGGCGTCGACGTCGGCGGGCATCCGCGCCCGCCCCGGTTCACTGTCGTCGTGGTGGGTCATCGGCCCACCGCCCGCAGCCCTGGGCTGAGACCGGGTACCGCGCGGGTGAGGTGCTGTACGACGAGGACCCGCGCCGCCCCGCCGAGAACCGTGGTCCCTCGGCCGCCGCCGGGGACGGCGACGTGGCGGTGGATCAGGGCCGGCACCCGCAGGGTGGTCCACAGCATGACCATCACGACGAACAGGTTGATGGCCCCGCCCGGATCGGCCGGTAGGCCGAACGCGGGCAGCAGCCGGGCGGGGTCGGTGAGCATCCACTGCCCGGCGTAGAGGGTGAACCCCTGGACGACGGGTACGGCGAGGACCCCGAGGTAGGAGCGCCACCACAGGCGGGCCACGCCGTCGGTGTGGGGTAGGGCGTGGCAGGCCAGGGCGATCGGGGCGACAGCGGTGAGCACGAGCACGACAGCGAAGCGGACGATCACGCTGAACGCGGTGGCGGCCAGCAGGGCGGCGATGATCGCCACACACGCCACGAACAGCAGGGGCGTCATGGCGCCCTGCCCGGCGGTGATGTGGCCGCGGATGGTGCGCAGCGCCCCATCGGGGTCGCCCTGCGGTGTGGTCAGGGCCCGGCCCACGGCGTTGGCGAGGTTGATGAGCGTGCCACACCACAGCTGGGAGAAGTGCGCCGCCACGAAACCGACCACCAGGCGGGGGGCGAGGTCCTTGACCGTGTAGCGGGTGGTCTCGCTTCCACCGGCGGTCATCGTGAGGACCCCGGCGGCCACGAACGCCAGCACGAACACGGTCTCGACGACCCACACCGACCGGCCGGTCAATGCCTGCACCTGCGGCAGGGCGGTCACGTTCGGGGTGATCAGCAGCGCACGGCTGATCACCCCGAACAGCGTGTCCAGGGTGGCGAGCAACGCCTGCGCCATCCAGTCCAGGATCTGGTCGAGCAGGAACCAGGTCATCATGGTCAGCCCCCGACGACGCCCCGCAGGACCTGCAACAGGACCGGGGCGAGCACCGCCAGGCCGTAGCCGACCAGGGCGTTGCGCAGCGCGCCCTTAGCCCGCTCGACCTGGGTCGGATCCCCACCCGCGGTGGCCCAGTAGAGACCGGCGAGGACGAGGAACAGGGTGGCGATCCCCGCCAGCAACCCCATGATCAGGTTCCGGAGGTTGGCGATGACGACCGGCAGGCTGTTCGCCGCCACGACGCTGCTACCGCCCGGATCGGCCTGGGCGGCTGCGGGCACGGAGAGAACCACTGCGGCGACGCCGACGGCCGCGCCGACGCGCACGACACGGCGGAGACGGGAGTACGGGACGGGCGGAACGGCACGGATGCGAAACATGGAAGGTCTCCTCCTGCTCCGGCGCCGGCCCCCAGGCAGGGGACCGGCGCCGGAGCGACATTCAGCAACGGATACGACGCCGCCGTCGAGCGCGAGGCCGGCACCGTGCCCACCCCGGGGGGAACCTGTCCTCCCTTGTTGGGTGGTTGCGGTCATCGATGAGGTGTCAGCGCATGCGATGGCGCGGCACCCGGGGCGACACGGCACGTGTCCCCCGCACTCGACGGCGGACGGAACCCGGACCAGCACCACGGGGGGCTGGTTCGGTGGGTTCCGTACCTTCCAATCCGCGGGTGTCAGACGTGGCGAACACGTCACGGCCTGACAGCGGTCCCACCGCCGCCCCCGCCGTCTGACAACCCGAGCAGGACGGCCTGTCCCGGCAGGTCGGAGGGCCATCGCAGCCTGCGAAAACACACGGTGGTGGGCCTGGCGCACCGCGCCCAGGCCCACCACCGTCACGTGCGACAACGAGGCCGCTGTCAGACGGCCACCGCTGCGTCCTTCCCGGCGGCGGGGCGCCGGGCCCTGCCGGCGCGGATGCTGCGGCGGCGCTTCGCCAGCGCCGCCGTCCGCTCAACGACCTCGGTCGAGCAGGCCTCGGTCAGGCTGCCGTCGGTGACCGCCCGCGCGAGCCGCTCGTCAGCGCGGCCCAGCCGCATCCGCAGCGCGTCCACGGTGATCCCGAGCCGGGCGGCGATCGGCTCGGGCGCCCGCCGGCCCAACCGGACCTCGATCCACGGCTGCACGTCCGCGTCATCGATGATCCCGACCGTCCCGGCGCGGCTGACCAGCAGGTCCGGATGACCGTACGGGACCTTCGGCGTCCGGGACGCGGCCACCACATGGTCGATGTCCTCGACCGGGACCGTCTGGTCGTCGGCCAGCCGCAACCGCCGCCCCGCCCGGAACGCGGCCATGGTCAGCGACGCGTACAGGGCGGGCCGGGTGAGGTCGACACGGTCGCGCAGCGCCTCCAGGAACCCGGTCACCACTTCGCTGTCGATGTCGGCCGGGTCGCCCTGGTACCCGGCCGACAACCGGCCGGCGATCCGCACGAGCGCGGGCATGGCCATGCCGACCGCCGCGATCGTCCACTCCTTGCCGCGTAGCCGGGCGCGCAGCACCAGCTCCCGCCACACCACGTCACGGGCGGCGTGGTCCCCGGGGTGCGCCAGCAGCCAGTCCCGCAGCACCGGCAGGGCGACGACACCGGACGGCAGGCGAACGTCTGCGCCGTTGCCGATGTCCCAGGTCAGGCCGTCACAGTCGAGCGTCAACGGTCGGGGGCCGCAGGTCAGCGCCCCGTACGCGGCGTCCGCGGCGGACAGGTGCGAGGTCGGCCAGGCCGGGATGTCGGACATGGACATGTCAGAACTCCAATGCCAGAAGGGGTGGCGGCGTCAGGCCGCCGACGGACACGGGCGAGGCCCGTGCCGGCAGTACGCCACGGGTCTCTGACACGGCCATGACAAGGACGCCGCCCAATCCCCGCCACCGGGAGCTGACAGCCGCCCCTCGCCGCTCGCCCACCGACGGCCGCACCGGTGACAGATCCGCTCCACGCTGCGCTGTCAGTTCCGGCGCCCCGGCGTCGCGGTCGGCCGCAGCTCAGTCCGCATTCCGCGATGGCCCCGGGTCGCGGCGACGCACCGGCGTCGTGCCGCTGTCAGAAGCCGCGCCTCGCCGCGCGGAGACCGCGCACCCGGCCACGGCACCCGTCCCCGGCGTGGACAACCCTGTCCGACCGCCAGGGCTCGGTTACACGATCCGCCGGACGAGTTCCTGACGGCGGCACCGGTCATGTCCACCGGCGGGGCTCGGACACCGGTGCCACCGATGCTGCCGGACGACACGGTCACGCCGCCGCCACGGACACCCCTGACACGGACACCACATGCCGGACACCACGCCCGTCCCCGCATGACCGCCGGTCCTGCCGGCCAACGGCGATGGCCACGGCCGGCCTAGGACAGGTGCCAGCGAGCGGCCGGTCCGACACCGCGTTCTGAATGGCTGGTCGAAGCCGGTCTGGTACTTCTCCGCCACCACCAGGATCCGGTACTCCGGCTGTCCGGAACCGCCGGCCTGGGCGGTCCTGTCGTCGGCCCGGGTGTAGGCGAAGCCCTTCGGCAACGCGCTCTCCGCCAGGCCGCCGTTCTCCTTCGCCTCGGTGGTCTCCTCCCCGTCGTAACTGAGGGTGCCGGAGAAGGCCACCAGGACCCCGGGGTCGCGGTAGCCACGGTGGCCGAGGTACTTCCTGATCGACCGGGCCATCTGCACGGCGCTCTGCCGGGAGGCGGTCACCACCATCGCCTTGGCCCGACCGCCGAGCCGGCCGACGGTGTGCGCGCGGAAGTGCTCGACGATGACCTGCGCGTGCTGGGCGACGGTCGAGTCGTGGGTGAGCGCGTACCGGGCCAGCAGCGGGTTCGCCTTGGCCCGGTCGACCTTCCGCTCGTCCGGGTTGCCGTTGACCAGCTTCCAGTAGGTGTCGTAGGTGACGTAGTTGCGCAGCGGGTCAAGGATGAAGCCCTCTACGTGTGGAACGGGTGGTACTTCCCGTCCTCGCCCAGCGAGCCGAAGCCTTCGAGGGTCTTGTGTTTGGGCGTGGCGGTGAATGCGAAGTAGGAGAGGTTGGCCGCCCGCTGCCGCCTCCGCGCTCGGGCCCTCAGCCGTTTCCCGACGTCGGGTTCGGCTGGCGCGCTGGTCGCTCCGGGGTCCGGGGAGTCGGGGTCCAGGCCGAGGTCACGCAGCACGTCGCGGACCGAGCTGGCGGCGGCGCCGGACTGGGAGGAGTGGGCCTCGACGACGATCGCGAACCGCCTGCCCTGGATCTCGGTGGGGTTGCGACGTCCGGGCCTGCCAGCGCCCTGACGGCAGCCTACTGACCGTGCCCACCCCGGCACAGTAGCGGGCGAGATCCACAGCGGCCATCACCCCCGGTAAGCGGGTATCTTTCACCTCTCGCACTTACCACCCTTCAACCTGTGCGCGAGGTGCCCGTGTCCACTGTCGAGGCGATCGCCGGTGAGCTTCGTACCCTGCTCACCGGGGTCGAGCGGGCGCAGAGTCTGGCCGCCGCCGCCGACAACCAGGCCCAGGGGATCGCCACCCGGGCGGCGGGTGCCGGCTTCGTCGCCGTCGCCGCCGGTCTCGCCCGGGTACGCTCCGCGATCGTCACCATCCAGGGCGGCCTCGCCGCCCTCGCGACCACCGGCGGGGAAGCGCTCACGGCGACCGCAGCCGTACCGCGCGAGGCCACCCCGCAGGAGACCATCGCCGCGCTCGGCCCTGTGCAACAGGGCGTCACCGCCGCCCGGGAGTCCTGCACCGCCACCATCGGTCACGTCGACGCGGCCAAGCAGCTCGTCACCGCAGCCCTGCAGGGCGGTCAACCCGGCCCGCTGCTCCAGGCCCTCGACGCCATCAAGCAGACCCTGGTACTGCTCGTGCAACGCACCCACAGCACCCAGCAGGCGGTCGAGGCGACCATCGACCACGCCCGCCGCCTCGGCGACCAGGGAAACTGACCGGGGCTGGCGGCACACCGCCGGCCAGCCCCGCCCGCCCGGACGACGCCGCGAGCAACCCGGTCACCCACGCGACGAACGACCCCGAACCCCTGCCACCGTGGTCCAGAAGACCGACGGGCGTCCCTGGCGGCCGACCCACCGGCCACCGCACGGTCATCTCTCCGAACGAGGACCTGGCAGAACGCCGCTCCTATGAGTTGGAGAACCTCTGTGCCGATACGATCGCTGGGGCGGGCTACCGGATTCACCAGAATCCGGGCGCTCAGCAGGTCGCGGAGGCCCGCAGGCAGAACGGGGACGTGGGCGACCCCGGACGGAACCCGGACTATCTGATCGAGGGACACGTCTTCGACTGCTACTCACCGAGAGAGGCCACCGCCACCCGCTCCGTGTGGAGCGCCGTGCGGAAGAAGGTTGATCAGGGTCAGTCCCAGCGTATCGTCATCAACGCTCAGGACTGGAACGGAGATCTCACCCGGCTTCAGCGGCAGTTCGACAGGTGGCCGCTCCCTGATCTCAAGGAACTGGTGGTGCTCACCCGCGACGGCGAGATCAAGCAGATAACACCACGTCATCGAGGGGGAAGCTGACCATGGGGATCGAGTACCACCTGACGCTCGCTGGTGACATCCCACTGGACGAGTTGGCGGCGCTGGCCGCGCCCGGCGCGACCGAGAGGGCATCGTTCAGCGGTGCTCGACTCCTGAGCACGCCGACCGACAGCGCGCAGGGCTACGGCGTCAGCATCATCGAGGAACGAGATGGATACTGCGAGGCTGAGAGCGACAACGGCCAGAGGTGGGAGTGGGAACCGGGCAGGAGCGTCGCCGTCACCTTCCACATGAACAAGTTCGCAGACCGGGAGCAGGCTCGCCTCCACATGCTCCGTACGGTCGCCGCCGTGCTGCACCGACGGACGGAGGATGCGGCTCTGACACTCAACGGCGACTGGCTGATGTTGACCCGCATGAACGGCCGGCTACGGCTGCACAACGCGAGCGACTGGCACCACCCGAGCTACGAGGGTGTCTTGGACGACACGCTCAGGCAGGGCATCCAGGAGCAGTGACATGTTCGTCGACCACCGACTGACCCTCGCTGCGGACCTGAGCAGAACGGCTACGCCGTGAGCAGCATCGACAATGTTCACGGCCATTACGAGGCCGATCAGTCGAGTTGGGCCACGATCTGTCCGGTGGCGTCGCGGCCGACGACGGCAGTGACATCGGCGAGGTTCATCCCGTCGGGATCGGCGTCGCCGCGCGGAAGCCAGACCGCATAAGCGCCGACCTGGCGACCGTCGGTCGCGGGCAGCGGGTGGGCAGCGGCCGTGGCGGTCTGGCCGAACATGGTCACGGAAACGCTGGTGACAGCACCGCGCACGGCCCCTACCAGAATGATCTTCCGCGATTGTGGGTCCAGCGGCGCGGGGTAGGGCAGCGGCTTGGCGGGCAGCAGCGGTGAACCGATGGTGTCGAGGGCCGAGGGCGCGGGGTCGCAGAAGACACTCTCGTTCTCCTTGCCCTCCTCGTGCTTTCCGCCAGTGCGTGCCGCGCGTACACAGAACGAGCCCTCGGCCAACCAGGCGGAGGTCTCCCAGCCGGGTACACGCGCGTCCAACACCACGGGGTGGCCCACGGTCGGCGGATGCCCGGCGGGGGTGGGCTGCCCGGCAGCACAACCCTGCACGGCCAGCATGCCGGCTACGACGACCGCGATGATGCGAGTGCGCATGTCCTGAGTCTAGGTATCTCCGCAACGACTAATAGCCGCTGCGGGGACGAAGCTGTCGGAGGGCGGTTCGAAGGATAGGTCCGTATCGAGGTGAGGGTGAATACGCCCGGGTTCGTCATGGGTCAGGACGTTGCGGTGGACCATTCGTTTCAGCTTTGCGCGGGTGCTCTCAACGTGGTTCGGTGAGGGCTCGACGTCGAGTGCGATGCAGATTGCTCTGGCGCGCATGCCGGTGGGCGTGGTGGTGAGGATGTCCAGGATCTGCTGGTAGGGGGCGCTGGCGATCGTCGGGTCGTCGACGGTGAACTCGGCGGCGGTGAGGGCGCTCAGGGCGGTGCGGGTGGTCAGTGCGGCCGGTTCACCCTCGACGCGGGTGAGTTCGGTGGTGAGGGCGGTGATCTGCTCGCGTAGCCGGGCGGCGGCCTGACGGGCGGTGGCTTGGCGTGCGGTGATCAGGTCGAGGATCACGGTGAGGTTCACCCGTGCCGCCAGGACGGGGTGCTGGTTCCGGTCAGCCGACGCACGATGGTCGCCATCGACGCCCACAACGTCCGTGACACGGCGGATTCTGGGCGGCTCTCGTACTCGCGGACGAGCCGGCGGTGCAGCATCAGCGTGCCGTAGGTCTGTTCCACGATCCCCCGCTTGCGTACTGGTACGAACCCGGAGCGGGAGTCGGATCGTCTGACGACCTCGACGTCGACCCCGAGGACGGCGCCGTGCAGCGCGAAGTCCTGCTTGAAGCCGGCGTCGACCCAGGCGCGGGTGACCGTCGGGGTGTGTTCGACGACCTTGTCGAGCAGCCGGATGCCGATGGCGTTGTCGATGACCGACGCGGCGGTCACCACGACCGCGATGACCAGACCGAGGGTATCCACGGCCAGGCCGCGCTTGCGACCGGGCACCCTCTTGCCGACGTCCTTGCCGGTCGTGGCCCCCGGGACATGGTTCGCCGCCCGGACCGACTGGCTGTCCAACACGACCGCGGTCGGATCCTCCCGACGGCCGGCCCTCCCCTCGCCTGACACCGCAGCAGATCATGGATCGCCTGGTCGGTGCCGTCGTCCCGCCACAGGGCGAAGTAGTAGTAGGTGGCCGACTTCGGCGGCAGGTCGTGTGGCAGGTACGCCCACTGACAGCCCGTCCGGTTCTGGTAGAGGATCGCGTTCACGATCTCCCGCAGGTCGTAGTCGCCCTGATGCCCCGACACCGAGACCCGCTTGGCCTTCCACGCCCGCAGGAACGTCCCGATCAGCGCCCACTGCGCGTCGGTGACATCACTGGGTACGGCTTCCGATCACCCATGACCGACCCAACGCCGCCGCGAACCGAAGGTCACGACCGTGATGCACCTTCCGCGGCACCGAGAGCCAGCCATCAACGGTGGACCCGATCAAAGACTCTCAAACGGACGCACAGCATAGATCAACTCAAGATCGTCGAACCCACCTCTGACAGACGCGCCACGCGTCTGTCAGGACACAACCAGGACCGGACCGGGCGACGACGACCGGACACAAAACTGACGTGGGCTGTCAGGCGGGTCGGGGCCGCTGTCAGAGCGCCACGTGTGCGCCACGACTGACAACCACCGATTGGTAGACGTCAGCGCATCACGGCGCGGCGCGGAGCCGACACCACATGAGCGAGCACTCCACGCCGCAGCCCGCCCATCCGGGCGGCACCCTCCACATTCCCGCCATCGACCTGATCGCCGGCGACCCGCCGGTGCCGATCACCGTCTGGCGCACCGCCCGCCACGGCGACGACCAGAGCACGACCATCTCCCACCGGCTGGCCTACCGGCTCACCGCCGCGTACAGCCGGACCGGCGAGACGGTCATCGACCTCACCGACACCCACGTCCTGCAGGCCGCCTGCCGGCGCGGCGGACGCCTGCACCACCCGGCCTGGTTCACCGACGCCCCGACGCTGGTCGTCGGGCCACCCACCCCGCAGCACCTCACCCCGCACACGGATGACACCTCCGACTCCGGCCAGGTGGAGGCGGACGACGTGCCGACGTGGTTCGGCGACGACCTCACCGACCCCGACCCGATCCCGGGCGACACCCCGCCCGCGACCGTCGACGACGGTGCCGACGCGCAGGGCCAGGCCAACCTCGTCGTGGCCACCTGGCCCCTCGACGACCGCAGCGACGCGGGCAACCGGGTCCGCCTGGCCTGGCTGCTCGCCGCCTGCACCGGGCTGCTGCGACCCGGCGGGTGCCTGGTCCTCGTCGTCGCGGTCCCGGCCGGCACGGCCACGACCCCGGAGGACTTCACCCCCGTCGTCGAGGCCGCCGCCACCGCCGGCCTCGGCTACCTGCAGCACATCGTCGCGGTCGCCGCCGACACCGACGGCGACCGGTTCACCTACCACGCCACCGACGAGGAACTGCTCTCCCTGACCCGCACCACCGGCCCGCAGGAGTTCCTGCTCCACCTCAAGGTCCACGCCGACCTGCTCGTCTTCACCCACAAGCAGGGCGGTGACCGGCATGCCTGACACCACCCCCAGCAACCCCGACGGCACCAACCCGGTGTGGCCGCAGGACCTGTCCGTCTGGGCCACCGCCCAACAAACGGGACCGGTCCAGCGCCGAGGCCGCTACGTCCCCCAGTCGGTCCGGCACCCCGCCCGGATGCTGCCCGCCATCGCCGCCCACGCCATCCACGCCTACACCCGGCCCGGTGACCTGGTGTTCGACCCGATGTGCGGGATCGGCACCACCGTCGTCGAAGCCATCCACGCCGGCCGCGACGGCCTCGGCCTCGAATACGAGTCCCGCTGGTCCGACATCGCCGACCTCAACATCGCCCACGCCCACCGGCACGGCGCCACCGGCCGCGGAGCCGTGATCCGCGGCGACGCCACCCGCCTGACCGCCCTCCTGCCCACCGCCCTGGCCGGGCAGGTCGCCCTCGTCGTCACCTCACCGCCGTACGGGCCGACCGTGCACGGACTCGTCCGGCCCGGCGCAGGCGGCGTCGTCAAAACCGACGACCGGTACGGCGAGGACAAGGGCAATCTCGCCTACCGCTCATCCCTGGCCGCACTGGTCGACGGGTTCACCGACATCCTGCGCGGCTGCCACACCCTGCTACGTCCCGGCGGCGTCGTCGTGGTCACCGCCCGCCCCTGGCGCAAGCGCGGCGACCTGGTCGACCTGCCCTCCGCGGTCCTGGCCGCCGGCACCGCCGCCGGCCTCCTACCCCTCGAGCGGTGCGTCGCGCTGCTCGCCGCCGTCCGCGACGGCGCGCTGGTCGCCCGGCCGTCGTTCTTCCAACTCCAGCAGGTCCGCAAGGCCCGGGCCGGCGGGGTGCCGATGCACCTCATCGCCCACGAGGACGTCCTGGTCCTCGGCAAACCCCAGATCTCCGGGAGTTCGGCCGAACCCAAGTGTTCGCCACACGAATCCGGGTGTCCGGAGGGGACATCGTGCCATGCGGGCACTGGGGTTCACGGAATCTCGGGGAGGCGGTCCGGGTGAGGGTCGCCGATGAGTTGTCGGGCGTTGGTCGCCCAGCGGATGGCGGTGCCTTCGCTGAGTCCGAAGACGGCGGCCAGGTGCAGCGGGTCGGCGCCGGTGGTGACGGCTTCCTCGAGTTGCCGGTCGATGCGCAGTCGTTCGAGGGTGCCGGGCAGGCCGCGCAGGTTCAGGATCCAGGTGGCGCTGACGGGTGCGTGTCCCATGGCGCTGGCGGAGCTGACGAGCAGGTGCGGGTTGGCGGTGTGGGGCCAGCGTCCGCGCCGGTAGGCCAGCCAGTCGAGCAGTGTCTGGGTGGTGAGGTCGTCCAGCGGTCGGCTGTTGCCGGCGATGGCGATCCGGTGGGCGGCGAGGTCGATGTCGTCGAGGTGCAGGGCGCGGATCTGTCCTGGTCTGGCGGCGTGGACGGCGGCCAGCACGACGCAGAGCCGCGCCTGGATGGTCGTGGCGGCGGTGACGCTGGCGCTGATGTCGTCGGGTTCCAGCAGTGGCCAGATCGGGTCGGGCACCTTCGGGCCGCGCAGACCATGGGTGGGGTTCCGGAAGACCAGTTTGTGGGTCTTGGCCCATCGGAACAGTGCGCGCAGGGCGGTCGTCGCCGTTTCACGGCGTCGGCCGTGCAGCGTGGCGAGGTGGGTGGTGACGTCGGCGCGGGTGACTTCACGCAGGTGATCGCGTTGTGGCCAGGTGGCGGCGGCGTCGATCGCCGCAGCTGTGTAGGCGCGGACCGTGCTGTAGGTGCGGGGCCGGCTTCGTGGGCTTCCGTCGCGCAGCGTGCGCGCCCAGCTGCTCAGGTCTCGACGCCATGGTCCGGGCAGGCCGGCGAGTCTCGTGGCCATCCAGCCCTCCAGGCTGGCGGGCCGGTCGTCGTCGACGATGTCCATGGTCGAGAGGACCTCGATGACGTAGTCGAGGTTGATGCACTGCCGCGCGGCGACGGCCGCGAAGTCGCTGACGCGGATGCGGTCGGGTTCACGGTGTTCGGCGAGCAGCGTGACGAGGACACGTTGCATCGCGCGTTGCGCGGTGGGTTCCCATCCGCGTGCCTCGGCCGTGGTGTGGGCCAGGTGCAGGCCCCATGCCAGCCACGGGTTGTCCGGTGGCGGTCCGGTGCGCAGATCAACAACAGCGCGGTAGTTGCGTGGTCCCGGTGGCAGCAGCGGCTCCTGCAGCCAGGTGCTGCGGGGGCGGCCGGCGTGTGGTGGTGGCTGCCTGTGTGGTCGCCCTTTGGTGCCGTAGCGGCGCGGCGTCGTGCGTGGTGGTGCCTGCCGACGGTCGCTGAGGCTCAGGAACAGTTGCTGCCAGCGGATGCCGGTCAGGTAGGGGGCGAGCAGCACTGCGGAGCGCGCGTCGTCGGCGAGTCTCGCCCGCTCGTCGCGGGCCTGGCACCAGCACAGGCGGCAGTAGCCCTGCTTGAGCCGCTGTGTCCGGTGGCAGGCCGCGCACTCGCCCCTGGGGTAGCCCTTGTGCGGGGCGGCGAAGTTGTAGCAGGGCTGGCAGATGCCCTGGGCGAAGGTCATGCCCCAGGCGAAGCAGTGCGCGCAGCTGGTGACGGTGCGCGGCACGACCGTGCCGTCATGGTCGCGGGCGCCCACCGGTCAGCGCGGCGGCAGGGACCGGCCGTCACGGCGGCGGGGCACCACCCGGGTGATCGGGACAGGTGCGGTGGCGTCGGCGGCGGGCTTCGCGGCGTCCGGGACGGCGCGGGACACGGTGTCGGGTTCGGCGATCAGCAGGTCTCCGACCTGGCAGTCCAGCGCCACGCAGATCACATCAAGGTCGGCCAGCTTGATTGTCACCGGCTGGCCGGACCACAGCCCGGACATCTTTCCGGCGGAGATGACCAGGCCGTGCTCGGCGAACACCTGCTGCAGCTCGGAGGCCTTCCAGATGCCGCGTTGAGCCGCGACCAGGCGCATGTTCCACCGCATTCAGGCGAGTCCTTCCAGTCGTCGGGCGGCGCGTCGCTGTCCGTCGAGCCACGCCTGTTCGATGCGGGTGCGGTGCACGTGGACGTACTTCATCGTGGTGGCGACCCAGGCGTGCCCGAGCATCTCCTGGATCGCGATCAGGTCGACTCCGTTGAGGTACATCTGCGACGCGCAGTAGTGCCGCAGCACGTGCGGGGTGAGTTTGTCTGTCCAGGCGGGCAGGTGCGTGGTGACCGCGGCGGCGAGTCCGGCGCGCATCGTGTCGTAGCCGACCCGGCCGCCGCCGGAGCGTTCCGTGCAGAACAGCGGTGCGCCGGGCGTCCGGTAGTCGCCGCCCAGGTGCGCCCACACGTCCTCGATGAACCAGGCGAGGGTGCGGCCGGCATGGTTGATCAACGGCACCATGCGTTCGCGCGGGCCGGAGCCGTTGGCGCCTTTGCCGCAGCGGACGTGGAGCTTGCCGAACGGGCCGAGGTCCCACTTGATGTCGTCCAGGTCGAGGCTGCGGGCCTCGTTGACCCGCAGTCCGACATCGGCCATCAACCGTGCTGCGGTGTAGTTGCGGGCCGTCGGCGCGAACTTGCGGCAGGTGGCCAGCTCCGCCGCCCACCCCGTGAACAAGGTGTCGATCTCCTCGACGCTGGGTGGGATCCGCAGCTTGGCGTCCTTACGCCCCCGCGGCCGGTTCATCTCGTCGATCGGACACGCCACGACCCGGCCGGTCAGCGCGTGCAGTTCCGCCTGGAACCGCAGCTCAAGGAACGCGAAGTAGATCCGCAGCGCCTGCGAACGGGCCAGCCTCGTGCCCGAGGGCGCATTCCGCAACACGCGCCCGAAGTAGGCGTCCGCGTCCGCCGGCTCCATCTCCCACAACGGCCGGCCGAACCAGTCCCGAATCTGCTCCAGCTGGCTGACATCCCCACGCACCGTGCCGTCGGTCAACCCGGCCGAAGCGCGCGCCAGCACGAACCCGGCCAGCACATCCACCTCGAACCGCTCGATCTCCTCGACGGATGCAGGCGCACGTCGATCACGCAGATCCCGGACGACCGCCAACCCCAACTCAAGAACCTCACGTTCACGGCATCCGAATCCGCTCCGGACGATCCGAAGCAGCTTCAAGATTCCCGAGGAAGGGTCAGAACACAACCCTTGATCCACATCCCGAGAACCACAAGCTCAAGGACCTTCACCACCAGACACACGCCGACGAACTCAAGCGATGTCGAACTGCCGACGGGAGACGGAAGCGGGGTGGTCGCATGACCGCGCCCACCCACCGCTTCCTGTCTCTCGGCGCCGGGGTGCAGAGCTCCACGCTGCTGTTGCTGGCCGTCCACGGCCGGATTCCCGCCTTCGACGCGGCGATCTTCGCCGACACCGGGTGGGAGCCGGTCGCGGTGTACCGGCACCTGGACCGACTGGGGGACATCGCCGGGCGGGCCGGGATCGAGGTGGTGCGGGTCAGCGCCGGTGACATCCGCGCCGACGCCCTCGACCCGCGGCACCGGTTCGCCTCGATGCCCCTGTTCACCCTCGGCCCCAACGGCGAGCGGGGCATGGCCCGCCGACAGTGCACCAGCGAGTACAAGATCCGCCCCATCAAGGCGGAGGTACGCCGCCGCCTCGGCTACCCCCACCCCGCCCGGGTCCCGACGGGAGTGGCCGCCGAGATGGCGATCGGGATCAGCCTCGACGAGATCGGCAGGGCCCGCGACGCCGACGTCGCCTACATGCGCAACACGTTCCCGCTGCTCGACCTCGGCTGGCGGCGCCACGACTGCCTCGCCTACCTCACCGCCCACGGGCTCGCCGACACCCCGAAATCGTCGTGCGTGGGCTGCCCGTTCCACGACGACAGATTCTGGGCCGACCTCAAGGCCCACAGCCCAGCCGAGTGGGCCACCGCGGTCGACTTCGACCACCGCATCCGCGCCGGGTCGGCGAGGGCCACCGCCGCCGGCCAACCCCTGCGCGGACAGTTCTACCTCCACCGGCAGCGGATCCCCCTCGACCAGGTCACCCTCCACCCCCGCCAACAGAGTCCGGACGACACACCGAGCTGCGGACCCTGGACCTGCCCCCACCCCTCCGACCCGTCGCCCGGTCGGGAGGTGACGTGATTGACCTCCAGTCCCCGCCCCGGATCGGATCCCTGTGCACCGGATACGGCGGCCTCGACCTGGCCGTCGAACTGGTGCTCGGCGGCCAGCTCACCTGGTACGCCGAAACCGACCGCCACGCCCGCACCGTCCTCGCCCACCACTGGCCGGACGTTCCGAACCTCGGCGACATCCGCACCGTCGCCTGGAGCACCGTCGCCCCGGTCGACGTCCTCACCGCCGGATTTCCCTGTCAGGACATCAGCAACGCCGGCACCCGCGCCGGTATCCACGGCGTCCACAGCAGCCTGTGGACAAGCGTCGCCGACGCCGTTCGCCACCTTCGACCGCCGATCGTGTTCGTGGAGAACGTCGCCGCGCTCCTCCGCCGAGGCTTCGACGTCGTCCACGCCGACCTGGCCGCGCTCGGGTACGACACACGCTGGACATGCCTACGCGCATCCGACATCGGCGCCGCCCACCGCCGAGACCGCCTGTTCCTGCTCGCCACACCTACCCGACGGCCGGAAGCAGGTACGGACGCTGCCGACACCCTGCGCCCGTGACGGCAAGGGCCCCGGCCACCAGCACGGACTGCCCGACCTGATCGAGCCCACCGGAACCACCCACCGCCTCCTGCCCACCCCCACCGCCGTGGCCTACGGGTCGCACACGTCCCCGTCGGCCGGAGCGATCCGCCGGCCGAGCCTGGCCGGCATCACCGCCCACCACCTCCCGCCCACACCGACCGCCGACGCCGCCACCGGCCCCACAAGCGCCACCAACCGTCCCACCCGGCGGCCCCGCGCCGACCCCGGCACGCGCGGCAACCGGCCAGACCACGACCCGCAAGCGCCCATACCCCCACCCGACACCCAGCCCTCGACCATCCGCCCTACCGCCATCGGCCGCCTGCTGCCCATCCCTAGGGCCAGCGACACCGGCACCCCAGGACGCCGGGCCGGCACCGGGTTCCGGCCACCGCTGTCCCAGGTGCTTCTGCCCACGCCGAAGGCCACTGACGGCACCAAAGGCTGCCCCGGGCAGCGCGGCTCCCACGGGGACCTCACCCTTCCGTCGGCGGCGGTGCGGGTACCAGCCCGGACCCTGCCCACACCGCGTGCGTCCGACGCCCGCGGACCCGGCCAGCATGGCGACGGCGGGGCGGACCTGCGCACCACCATCGCCGGGCTCGGCCAGCCCGACACCGACCGGTGGGGTATCTACGCGGCCGCCGTCGCGCGGTGGGAGCTGCTGCTCGGCCGTGGTGTGCCGGAGCCGACCCAGCCGGGCCGGCATGCCAAGCCGGTCCTGGCACCAGCGTTCGTGGAATGGCTCATGGGTCTCGATGAGCACTGGGTCACCGATCCCGTGCTCGGACTGCCCCGAACGGCCGCGCTGCGGATCCTCGGCAACGGCGTCATCCCCCAGCAGGCCGCCACGGCGCTGCGGATGCTGTTGTGCCCCCACCGGTGGCAGGTGCCATCATGAGCCGACTGCCCGGCGGCGGTCATCTGGCCCGCTACGGAGATCACCGGGCAGGGCCGGTCACGGGGTACCTCGATGAGGGGCTGTTCGACCAATAGTTCCGGCCCCGTCGCACACGCGTGGTGACGGAGAATTGTGAGGACCGTTGACACTCGCGTGAAGGATGCCATCGGGCTTGTGCGGGGCCGTTCGGACGCTCGAACGGTGCCTGGAGATTCGACCACGGCCACCGGGCCTACCAGGTTCAACTCCCCGCCCCGCCGAGGGCCACCGGGCAGCTACGACGATCTGGCCTGCCCCCGGTGTTGCAGCACACCGTGCCGTACGTCGCCGCGTGCGAGCAGATCGCCGGCGGCTTCGTACACCACATCCCCGTCCTCACCGAGGGGATGATGGACGGGACCGCCGTCACGTTCACGCTGGCGGCGCTCCACCAGACCGGCTACCGGGTGGACATGGAGTTCTGGGCCGGCGAGGCGGAGTCGTGCTGCCCGCCCAACCCGGGCAACTGACGGAGGAAACCTGTGCGAAGCGACTGGACCACCCTGCCCGAGGCTGTGACGGCGCGCATCGCCGAACGAGTCGGCGGCATCATCGACGTGGACCCGGCTCCGAGCGGCAACCACGCGGAGATCGCGTCGACCGTCACCGGCTCGGCGAGGAAGGTCTTCGTCAAGGCGGCTTCGGGTGACCTGGGCGTCCGGTCGCTTCGCTTCGAGCTGGCGGCAACCAGCGCGATCACCGGGTATCCGCCTGAGGTGCTGTGGCACTTCGAGTGCGGCGGCTGGTTGGTGGTGGGAGTCGAGCACCTGGACGGCTCCCACCCCGACCTGTCGCCCGGCAGCGCCGATCTGGACCTGCTGGCCTCCGCACTGAAGGGCCTTCAGGAAACGCCTGCCCCCGACGGCCGCTGGTTCACGCCGGCCAACCGGCTCGGTTTCGCCCATCCGGCGATGGAGGGCGGGATGCTCGTTCACTCCGACCTCAACCCCGCCAACCTGATCGTGACGACACGCGGGCTGCGCATCGTCGACTGGGCCTGGGCCACCAGATCGGCCCCGTGGGTCGAGCTGGCGCTGCTCGTGCAGTGGCTCATCGGCAGCGGCCACACCGCCAGCCAGGCCGAGAAGTGGCTGGCGCAGTTCCCCGCCTGGACGGCAACCGACCCCGAGGTCCTGAACGACTTCGCCACCAGAAGCGCCTCGAAGTGGTCGACCAAGTCCCGGGAGAGCAACCTGGGATGGGTCCACGATCTCGCGGCCTGGACCACCGAGTGGGCGACCCACCGAAGCCGTGCCTGCTACCGCACTGCCCGTTGCCCGACAACCTGCGGCCTCGGCCCTGATGGATAACAACGCCCACGCCTAGGGATACAAGAAGCCCTTCGGCAGGTCACCCGACGGCTCGTTGTTGTAGGACTCGGGGCGGAGGCTTGTCCGCAGCGACCAGGCCACGCAAAAGCTCAGAGAAACAGTCGCGGCGGCGGTCGATGGCCTGACGCCATGTGGCTCGGCGGCGATGGGACACCCCGGGAGGGCTGGTATCCGGGGGTGCCGTAGCCGGGTGGGATCAGTCGAAAATGCGTCCCAGTAGGGCGCCCTGGCCGGACTGGAGGATGTGGGCGGCCTCGAGGGGGATCCAGAAGCACTCGAAGCGCGTCGGTGGCCGGTGCCCGTCGTGGTCCTCCTGGCTCGTCCACCGCGGCGGGGTCGCCTCGGCCAGCTCCAGCAGGATGACATGCCGGTGCTGAAGTTCGAAACGGTACGGGCTGATGTCGTACTCGGTCTCGCCGAGTTTCCGCACGACCGTGAAGTCCCGCAACCCGGTCTCCTCCCGAGCCTCCCGCAGTGCCGCCGCTTCCGGGGTCTCGCCCGGGCGGATGGTGCCGGCCGGCACCTGGATGCCGACCTCCTCGTCGTGGTGATCGGTGTGCCGAAAGACCAGCAACCTCCCGTCGCGGACGATGTAGCACAGGACCTTCTCCACGGTGACCCTCTCCGGCACCGGGTACCCCTTCCCACGTCGGTTTCGCGGGCCCCGGAATCCGTTGCTGGGGGAACCGCTTCGGTCGAACATGTGATTGTCCCGTAGAAGTGGTAGCAGGTGGAAAGGAGTCGATGACGTGCAGCAGCCCTGGACGATGCGTGAGGTGGACCGCTGGCTCAGGTGGGTGCACGACAAGCATCTTGAATTCGACTACCGGTACATCTACTTCGCCTACCTCGCCGCGCAGGTTCCCGGGCCGGGCTGCGGTTGGGTCACCAAGACGACGAACCCCGACGGCAGCTACCTGCTCCAGGCAGGCAGCACGACTATGGGCTGCGGTTGTCCGGTGACGGCGAGGCCACCCGATTCTGTGAGCACCTACGCCAGCGGTACTGCGCTGACCGGTATCCGAGCATGGAGGAGTGGGAGACGGCCCAGCACCAGGACTACCTCGAGGAGGCCACGTGGCGGTACGGGCGGTCCGACTGAGACAGACAGAGGGCGGCCGTGCACGACCAGCGTTTCGGCCTGTGCCCGGTCGTGTTCGTCGTCGAGGTGGGCGTACGTTCCGGCGGCGTAGTAGTTCTGTTTGGCTTGGGAGAACGCGAGCAGACCACCGATGGCGTCGAGATCGTCGGGCACCTGTGCCTCGGCCCGGCCATCGGGTGTGGCCCCCTATCCGGAGCCTCTCGCCGCGACCGTTGGTCGTCCCAAGATTGAGGCGGCGCGGCGACGGAGTGGTGCAGCGATTTCAGGATTTGTTCCCTGCTTGGCGGCGTGCAGGAGTTCTGTGATGACTACCAATTCGCTGTAGCGGCCTGCAGGAGTGGTGAGTAGGTGGGCCATTTCACGTTCGACCTCATCAGCGGTCTCAGGTGTGAGCAGGCTGTAGCTGTGGAGCATCGCGGCGTCGTATCCGGCTGGTGCGTGTCCCCATCCTTCCCAGTCGAGGATTCGGAGATTAGGTGCGCAGAGGTTCGCGAAGTGAAAGTCGCCGTGAGCTGGCGTCCACGGGAGCGTGGCGTAGTCGCTGGCGGGGACACCAAGGTAGTGCGGCATCGCCCATGCGAGGAATCCCGGTTGTATGGTTACGCGGGTGGTACGGATCGCAGCGATGACCTCCAGCGCCGCCCGTACTCCCCTCCACCAACCGGCCGGCAGGTTCGGTGGGGCGGTGATGACGGCGGGGGCGGCGACCGTGCTGTCGGCGACGTACTCGTACAGTTCGCTCCGGTAGGCCCAGGTGGGGTCGGACCAGTCGTGCCAGCGCCAGAGCTGGGGCCGTGGGATCGACGGTGGTAGAGAGTCCTGCGCCTCGATGGCACCGTTCCAGTAGGTGTCGGCGATCTGGTCGGTCGGGGCGCTCGCCACCCGCAACCACGCCGGTCTGCTGAGCGTGACGACGGGCATGCCCAAGGTGCGGCCATTCCAGCCCCACGCCTCGGCACTGCCGAGCGCGGGGTGGGAGTGAAGGGCCGCGCGGGCACGGGCGTGCGCTGTACGCATGCGTAGGGCGACTCCAGGATCGGGTGGTACGGGCCACATAGATATCACCACCTAGTCCCGGCAGTGTCATCGACGGCGGTATCGAGCATGGTGACGGTTGCCGCATGAGCGAGAAGTGCTTGCACCGTTGTGGTCAGGCCGAGTCGGTTCCAGTGGAAGATCACGTGGTGGGCCAGTACGTCACGCAGCCCTCGACGTAGAAGGCCGGTGCGCGCGAGGCTGCGGAGCGCCACACCGCCTTCGGTCATCGCGCCGAACCAGGGCCGTGCGGGGGCGAGTGGGTCCTGGCCGTCGATCGACCCGGCGGTTCGCTCGATGTCGAGAGCGAGAAGGCGATGTACCTGACCGGCCATGCCGAGTAGCCGGTTGCGGGGAACCTTCGTGTCCAGGGGGCGCATTCGGGTCACCCGTTGCCAGACGTCTGCTTGTTCGTGCCAGTCCTGGCCGGTGGCGCGGAGCAGCGCAGAGCAGAGCAGCACGGACAGTTCTCGGCGGCCGAGCAGCGGAGACTGCGGATCTGGTTGAGTACCGGAGTGCCGGAGGTACGCCAAGGCGTGGGCGCTGTCGGCGTGGAAGAGCCGGTGGGCCAGCTCCATGCCCTCGGTGCCGCCGAATGCACAGCTCTCGGGTTCGTAGATGCCGGGTGACCAGGCGACGAGGAGCTGCTTCGACGTCAGTTCGTCGAGCATCTGCGTGACGAACGCCCGCATCCGCGCTGGGGATTCGTTGGTGCGGAGCCGCAGCCGCCAGTGCGGAGTCTTCCGGATGTACCACCAGGACGTGAGGAATCCCTGGTCTTCGGCTTGGCGCAGCCTCGGGGCGACCTGTGTCGCGACGGTGCGTTCGGCGGTGTACCGGTCGGGGAACTCGATCTCGACCTGGTGCCAGTCGGTGGCGGCTGGATCCGATGCGATGGCGGCTCGCCCGGCGGCCTGGTAGCGCTCGGCAAGCTCGGTGAGTTCGGCGACCGGGACCGAGGCGCGGTCGGCGGCGAGCTGTGGTGGTGTTCCGGCGAGGAGGGCCAGCACCGCCGGCTCCAGCGTCAGAAGAATTGGGGGCGTCCCGGTTCGCGGTGGAGCTGCTGGTGGCCGGTCGTCCCGGGCCGTTTCGTTGCCGGGGACGGGGGTCAGGTGATCAGCAGACATGCGTCCCATCCGGAAGTCGGTGGAGCGTCCTGCGCGATGGCGCACATCACGAGAGCGACGCCGGCCCGGCCTTCGAGGAATCCGTCGCCGGAGTCCGCTGTCGTCGTGGCGTGATGGAGCAGTTGGTCAATGACGGCTGGGAGGAGGGTGCTAATCATCGGATCCGCGGCGTCCGCGGCCGTTCGCCACGCGGTCAGGGTGAGGCCGGCCCAGCCGTGGCAGAGGCTGGTGTCGCTGAGGCGTTGAAGCTGGTCCGGTTGGGTCAGGCAGGCGGCCAGGGCGTTTTCGGCGAGCCGACGACGGTCGGGGTCGTTCAGGGCCAGGCCGGCGAGTTGCTGGGCGCGGGCGAGCCCCGGGGTGCCGTAGCACCAGGACGGCCGCAGTGGGCCGGGCTGTCCTGGGCGGCCGGTTCGATGGTCCTGGTGGGTGATCCATTGGGGCCACCAGGTTCCGTTGTTGTCGTGCTGTCGCCAGCGGTCCAGCCAGGTGTTGATGCGTTCGATGGCGTCGAGGTGTCCGGGGACGATGGTGCCGCGCAGCTTGGCGAGAGCGAGGAGGGCCAGGGGCCCGGTGATGCCGTGGGCGAGGCCGAGGTTGGCGTGGCCTCCCGGGAAGGCAGGGGAGTTGCGCGCGTGGGGGTCCTGCTCGGTCCACCAACCGGGAACGACCTCGCCGTGATGGTGCAGTGGCTCGGTGAGCCGCACGAGATACGTGAGGATCCGGCCGAGGGCATCGTCGTCCGGGGCGTGTCGGAGGAGGTGGGCGCCGATGCCGGTCAGGCCGGAGATGACGTCGTACTCGGCCATCCGGGGTAGTTCGGCGCGGGTGATGCGGACGAGGGCGTGGTCGGTCCGGCGGTGTGCGAGCGCGGTGACCGCCCGGTGGAGTGCGGGCTGTGCCTTGTCGTAGCGGCCGGGTTTGTCGGTCGTGGCGGCGTGGAGGGCGAAGGCCAGGGCAGGTGCCCCACGGAACAGGCTGCTGCCGACGTCGGCGAGGACCCCGCCGTGTGCGGCGGCTCGCAGCCAGTCGTGTGCGGTGTTCCAGGTACCGGTGCCGGTGAGGGCCCGTTCGATGTGCAGCAGGGCGACTCCAGCGGCCCCGTCCGCCAGTGACTGGGCCTGTCCGGGCCGGTCTGGTGGCGTGGGTGGCACAGCGAGACGGCCGGCGACGGCCGCCATGGCATTGTCGATACGGGCGATCGGGGTGGACGCGGCAGGGTTCATCGGGTCTCCGCGCCGTGGAGAGCGGACCAGCGTAGGGCTGCGGCGCGGGTCAGCTTGCGGATGAGGCGTTCCCGGTCGGGGTCGATGCCGTGCAGGCGGATGCAGTGCAGGTGCAGCAGGGACGGTACGACGGACCAGGGGTCGCGTTGCGCGGCGAGACGGTCGCGGTACTTCTCCAACGCGGCTCGGCGGTGCTGCCAGAAATCCAGAAGATGGTCGGCGTTGACGCTGGAGCGCAACGCCGACCATCCCGCTGCCGGGTCGGCCAGGCGGACGGCCTGGTCGTGCACAGCTCGTGTCGCCGGAGCGGCTTCCCGGGGGAGGTGGGTCGTGAGCCAGGCCATCGCGGTGCCGGTGTCGCCGGCGATTGCCATGACGATGTCCACGGCGCTCGCTGCTGCGAGCGCCTCCAGCGGCACCGGGGTCGTGGCGGCGGCGTTCAGTTCGGCGACCGCTGTGCCGGAGTCGGCGGCAAAAACCTGTTCGGCGGCGGCCATGGCAGTGC
The DNA here is from genome assembly GCF_050410825.1 of Micromonospora fluostatini. NCBI lineage: Bacteria > Bacillati > Actinomycetota > Actinomycetes > Micromonosporales > Micromonosporaceae > Micromonospora > Micromonospora fluostatini. The sequence goes on along the minus strand of NZ_CP191251.1, from coordinate 4,987,634 downwards.
CGTAGCCGTACCGGCCGGTCTCGGGGTGGTAGGTGTCCAGTTGAAGCCGGCCGAGACGCCGCCGCTGTCGGAGGCGAGTGGCCCAGATGCCGACCCGCGCGGCGGCGGGGCCGTAGGCGTCGGCGTCGGGTAGCCGGATCCGTATCCGCAGGTGAGGGTCTGGATCGCGGTACGGCAGGTACCACCACTCGGTGGGGCCGTCCCACGTCCCGAGCAGATCCGGTACCTCGTGCAGAAGGTCGGTGATCCGGCCGGAGGACGTGTACAGCTTCGCGTAGAGCCAGGGGGAGCTGCCAGGCAGGTGTCCGTCGTCGTGCGCGACGGCCCGGAGCCCGGCCAGAAGTGGGGCTGGCGTCTGCGGGGTCGTGCGGGTGAGTGGGATGACGATCTCGTGGGCGTGCCCGTCGAGCCACCGGTAGGCATCAACGGAGGGAGCTTCTTCGAGCCGGAGGTGGCCATGACGGCCGAGGTGTGCGCGGAGCAACTCCTGGTGCAGGTTCTCGGTGAGGTCCAGGGGCAGGAGGTTGTCTGCCTCCACGAGGTGGACCCGGTCGGGCAGGCGGAACCGGTGTCGCCACTCGGCCAGCGCGTTTCGCCACTGCCGCCGAGGGGCGTCGGCTGGCGGTAGGTCCCCGGCGGTGAGGTTCCACCGAGCCGGGGCCAGCACCGTGCGTCCGTACCGGACGCGGGGGAGGAATGGCAGCGCCGCCGCAGCGCCCCAGGAGAACGGCATGTAGACCGCCGCGCCGGCGCGGGGCAGTTCGCAGAGGAAACGCGCCAGGGGGTGGGTGAAGTAGCGGAACTCCACGGCGTTGAACGCCGTGGGCTCGATCAGCCGCCCGTGGCGCAGCGACACCAGGAACAGCCCCTCGGTGTCGCCCCCGACGGCCATGTCCTCTACCCGGAGGGCCTGGTTATCGTCGGGGAACTCGCCTGCGGAGAGCACCAGCGGCAGCATCGGTGAGGCGGAAGCGAGGTGATCGGAGGATGCCTGGAGCGGCGGAAGGGACAACTGGACCGGCACCGCTCCCGCGCGCATGCTCGCGACCGTCGAGTAGGCGTCCCGGAACTGGCCCTGCTCGGCGGCGTCGAGCAGATGCAGGAACCGACCGGTGGTCGCTCCGGCGGCGCGGGCCGCGCCGCTGACGACCAGCGTGTACCGGTCCTCCCGCAGGGCGGTGGTGTCGGTCGCGTGGACCTGCAGGAACAGTTCGATGTGGGGTGGTGGCTGCGCGGGCGGTTGGTGGGGTCCGGCGAGGTCGGAGAGCGTGCGCTCGTCGAGCAGCAACTCGTCGCCGCCGTCCGTTGTCGCCTGCTGGGCCAGCCGCAGCAGGCTGCGGTCCCGCTCGGTGAGCGGGGCCGCCGAAAGGGTCCGGTCCGAGCCTCGGTAGGTGGCGGGAAAGCCCAGCCCGATCTCCGGGTTAACCAGGTCCAGCAACGGCACCACGGCGCCGGGGCCGTACCGTTCGAGGAACGCGCCGTGGTACTCCTCCCACGCCGGGAGTCCACGCGGGTACGGGGTCAGCCGGGTCAACGCCGCCGCAGCCTCGCGGGCGTGCCTGACGAGGGTGTCGGGCAGAGTGACGGTGGCGTCGAGTCTCAGGTCGACGGCGGCGGGCTGGCCCACGTCGCCACAGACCACCTTCATCTGCTCGACGAGTGCGGGACGGAACTCCCCGCTCGGGGCGGTCAGGCCACGGTGGTGCTCTCCGATGGCCACCAACGCCTGAAGGGTGTCCGCCACCTCCGGAATCGCGTCCGCCTTGACGGCTTCGAGCTGCCCCAGGAGGTGTGCGAGGCCGTCAGGGGCGGTCATAGGTGGCCGCAGCGCCGTCAGCAGTACCCCGACCTGGACCAGCCGCGCGATGGACGCCTCGGCGGCCGACGCCGTGCAACCCGGGAAGTCCTCGCACAACTTCGTGATCAGATCCGTGACAACGATGGGCCTACGGGCGTAGGTCGTCACGGCCGCGACGACGGCAGTGCGACGAACCGTTACCTCCACTGGCGTCGGGGCGGCACCCGGTCGGCCGGGGGTGCTGGGAGGCCGCTGGAACGGTACGACCACGCGGTCCTCACGCATCTCGGCCAGGTCGGTGAGCACCACCGGCAGCCGGCGCAGCAGCGCCGGGCACTCCTCCAAGAGGGCGATGACGCTGGCGAGCCATGCCCCGTCGCCTCGCCGTCCGGCCCGGTGTAGCCCGCCCCACCGCACGGCCGGCTTCCCGCCGAGCGAGGCGGGAGCGACTCCGGCGAAGAGCGCGAACGGAGTGCTCCGCCCGGTCATCCGCAGCAGGTACCGGGCCGTCGATACGACGGCCCGCCGGAGCTGCCGCGGGTCCTGACACTGCCCCGTGCGGATCCGCTGGACCTGATCGGCCAACGCGGGGCTCGCGGCCGTGATGGCGACGGCGAGCTCCGGACGGCTCCACACCGCGGTGAGCCAGCCGCTGACCTGATCGAGAACAAGCTCCCCGGTCAGGTCCGGCCACGGAGGAAGACCCAAGGTGACGGGACTGGTCGAGGCACGGATCAGCAGTGCGTCGAGTACCTGGAACACCGATGCCTCCGGGGGTGGCGGTGGGTCCGACGTCAACGGGCGCCGGACCCACCGAAGCGGGTCAGGACTTGCAGCTCGTGCAGGCCGACGCGCAAGTGCCCCCACAGTTGTCGCTGGTGCTGCGCAGCAGCTCGGGGATCACCGGCCCGGACTCGATGACGCTGATGTCGAGGTCGAACAGGTCGTCGGGGCCGGTCTCGGGCGCAGTGGCCGCGATCGTCGTGGACATGACGGGGATCCTCTCCGTGTGCGGTCAGGGTGGAACGCCCGGCCCTGCCGTCGCCGGTCAGGGCCAGGAGATCGTGACGGTGGTGTGCCGTTTCGGGATGAGCCGGGTTGCGGGGTGCTCGGCGGCGGGCAGCGGCCCGGGGTGGATGCTGATGCGGGCGGCCGGGCCGTGGCGGTGCTCGCGATCCCACACCCGGATTTGCTCGACCAGCCGGTCGGTGAGCCTGTCCGCATCGGGCCCGTGGCCGTAGACGCCGAACTCGTAGGTCTGCTCCTGCGGGTCGACCTCATGGAAGGCGACGTACCCGAACCCCCCGTCGCCGAGCAGCGCGGGAGTGGCGATCGGTGAGGCCGGGTCGACCAGCTCGCGGGCCGCGTCGGTGCGGGCCCGGCTGAGTAGGCAGAACCGGTCCAGGCTGGTCGCGAGCCACAGGAACAGCCCGTCGAACGGCTCCATGCCGCCGAACCGGACTCCGGACCACGTCTCCACCCGGGGCTGGCGCAGTGCCGTACGCAGGGCCTCGACGTCGACCTGCTGGTCGTCGTCGAAGCGGAGGCCGACCTCCTCACCGTGCAACGTCACCAGCCGCTCGGCGTGTGCCCCGGCGCCCTGCACCGCGACGAAGCCGGCCATCTCGTGATCCACGCTGACCAGGTGGTCACCCTCCCGGACCAGCGCCAGCGAGCGGCTCAACCCCCGCATCCGCAACGGCACGACGATCCGGCCGTCGTCCGAGAGCTGGTCCCACCAGGCCGGCGGTACGTCCCAGACCCCCACCGTGACGATGATCCGGTCGTACGGCGCGTGCTGCGGTACCCCGCCGTCGGCGTCGGCGAGGACCACGTTGACGCGTCCGTAACCCGCGGTGTCCAGGAACCGGCGGGCCCGGTCGGTCACGTCGGCGTCGATGTCCACCGTCGTGACCTCACCGCCCGGTCCGACCAGCTCCGCCATCAGGGCCGCGTTGTAGCCACCGGAACCAATCTCCAGGCACCGCATCCCCGGTGTGATCCGCGCCTGCTCCAGCATGACCGCCTGTAACCACGGCGCGGACACCGAACTGATCGTGACCCCGCGCTCGTCGTGCTTCGTCCGGACGACGTCGTTCGCGTACGCCTGCTCCAGCGGCACCTCGGGCGCGAATAGGTGCCGAGGAACGGCGCGGAAGGCCGCCGCCACCTCCGGCGCGGTGATCGATCCTGCGGCCAGGAGCTCCTCGACCAGCACCTGACGGAGGGCGTCGGCACGCGCCGAACCAGCGGCGGCGGTAGTTACCACGATGATCCTTCCTGATGTGGAATGCGGCGTGCACTGAAGGGCACGACCTCGCGCCTCGTGTTGGAACGTAGATCGTGTAATTCGCCAGTTCTGCGGATCTATCGGGTAGGCCCGTCTACTGATTCCGACCGGAACGCCGAAAAGGGCAGCGGTCGACCATACGATCCAGGGCGGACCCTCGAACGCCGGGCCCGGCGGGTCGAGCGGCGAATGCGCGGTGAGATAGACCAACAGGACGGCTGCGACGGTATCCACGAGCGACGGCGGTGTCGCGGTCCGGAGAGCGCCACCCGCGGGCCGAGCCAGGGGGGCGTGCACAAGCTCAGAGTATCCGTCGTGCTCTTGCGCCGGGCCTGGGCTCGCCGGCCCTTATGTTTTTCCGCCAGTCCGCCGGGGGCGGGCGTGAACGGTGTGCGTGGCGTGGTCGGGGCGGCGTCGTTCTCGTGGTTAGGCTGCCGGCGTGGTCGAGGTGCGGGTGACGCAGGAGATCGAGGTCAAGTACCGGGTGTTGGACGAGGACGCGTTGCTGGCCGCTTTGCGGGTGCGGGGTGTGGTGTTGTCGGCGCCGGTCATCCAGGATGATCAGGCGTTCGCTCCGGTGGGGTGGCGGTACGGGATGTCGAAGCGGGGTGTGCCGTTCGGGCGGTTGCGGACGCAGGAGGGCCGGCACCTGTTCACGGTGAAGCGGCCGGTGTCGAACGAGTTGGTGTGTGTGGAGCACGAGACGGTGGTCGCCGATCGTGAGCAGATGCACGGGGCGTTGCTGGTGATGGGGTTCGCGCCGACGGTGCGGATCGTGAAGTCCCGGCGGGTGGGGTCGTGGGGCGACGCGACGGTGTGCGTCGATGTGGTGGACGGCCTGGGAGTGTTCGTGGAGGTGGAGGCGCTGGTCGCGGCGGGCGGGTCGGGTGAGGCGACCCAGGAGCGTCTGCACGGGTGGGTGTGTTCGTGGGGTGTGCCGGTGGAGCGGGTGACCGAGACCTACGACTCGCTGCTCAGGGCCGGTCAGGGATAGCGATCGGATCGGACGCGGGTGTCGGAGCGAGGGTGACCGGTCAGGCCGTTGACGGCTGTTTTCATCGCCACCGCTCGCCGCCCTGCACGCCGTATTGGTGACCGTCCCGGCTCGTCGTGCCGCTGCGAGGATCGCGGTGCGTTCAGGCGGTGGGTCGGCACTGTCGGAGTCTGTCGATGACGATGTCCCAGTGGAAGGGGTCGTCGGGGGTAGCGGGCCGTATGGCTTCGTTGGGGATGAGGTCGACACCTGCGTTCTGGAGTGTCTGGAGGTTGCGGGGGAACGCGGGGTGGCTGCTCAAGGCTGCTTTGGCGTAGGGCGCGGCGACGATGGGCACCGGTTCGGCGAGTGCTTCGTTGAGGATGCCCAGGGCGAGTGTGTCGTTGATGCCGCTCGACCATTTGTTGATGGTGTTGAAGGTGGCGGGTACGACCGCGATGGCGTCCGCTCGTGGGAGGGACTTCGGCTCGCCGGGTTGCCTGGCCTGCGACCGCACGGGATGACCGGTCTGGTGGGCCAGCGCATCGGGGTCGATCCATGACAACGCCGTGGGGGTGGCAACCACGGTGACGTCCCAATGGTCATCGAGTAGCTTCGCCACCAGTTGGCCGATCTGTGCCGCGGGTGGGGCTGCGGTGACGACGAGTAGGAGCACCGGGTTGGCGTGGCTGGTCATGCGACCGCTCCTGCGCGGTGAGCCAAGGCCAGTAGTCCGGGTGTCTCGCTGCGTCGTTCACGTCCGAGTAGCTGGGTGATCAGCGCTCGCGCGGTGGCTTTGTGGCGGATCGCTTGGGGAGCGATTCGTTCGGCTTCGAGGAGGTGGAGCACCGCTTGGGGGTCGCTGTTGCGGGTGGTGCTGTGCATGGTGGCGAGGTCGAGGTGCATCTGGGCGCGCCGGCTCACCAGGGAGGTGGGCAGTTTCGAGGTGTCGATCTGGCTGCCGAGGTGCAGCGCCTGCTGTTGGTCGTGGAGTGCGGTGGCGACGGTGAGCTGGTGGAGGAGCACGTTGGTGGGGCCGAAGGCGGTCCACATCTCGTTGCCGTCGTGCCCAAGGTCGTGCGCGAGCCGGTTGGCTTCGGCCAGTCTGTCGTGAGCGACGTGGTAGTGGCCGTTTCGTGCGGCGATCACTGCCGCATGTAGTAGGAGGGCTCCTCGCACCGACGCGTAGCGGGGTTCGGCGTGCTGCCGATGAGCGGCGAGGCGATCGGCGCCTGCGAGGGCGACCTCCTCGGCGTCGGCGGCGCGGCCGGCGGTTTTCGCGAGGGCGCAGGCGCTCTGGTAAGCGGCGACGCCCAACAGCGCGGCGTCGCCCAGATGGCTTGCCCAGGTGGCGGCACGGTCGGCGGCTATCCATGCCAGGCTGCCGTCGCCGAGCTTCGTCGCGAGCTTGGCGATGATCACATGTGACCACGCTACTGCGCTGACAGCACGGGTGGCATCCTGGCCGGACAGCGACGGCACCAACGCTTCAGCCGCGGCGGCGAGGTCGGGAAGTCGGAGCAGCGTCTCGTACTGTGCTGCCTGGTATGCGATGTTCGAGGAAGTGACCTCAGCTTCGATCTCGTCGAGGGACCTTGGCTCCGCGATGCCGCGCCATCGGTAGTTGAGTACCAGCCGGCGCAGCACCGGCGCCGTACCGGATAGGGGTTGACGCTGTGCCTCGCTCGGGTCGCTACTGCCCTCGGGTGGGTCGGGCTGACCGGCCGCCGCCCACCCCATGCCACTAGCCCTCTGGTATCCGCGTTCCAAGGCCACGATGTGGTCGTAACCAGCGGTGAGAGTTCCGCCGGTGCAGAGGATGTCGTCGCAGCGCTGCCAGAAGGTGCGGTCAGGTCGCTGATGCCCAGTCTCAGCGTTCGCGATGGTGCTGCGCCCATACAGGGTGAGGGGAGCCAACGAGTGCTGGGTGTGACCAGCTGCCTTTCGTAGCGCGGCGAGCTGCTGACCGAGCCTGCGTCTCGCCTCGCGGATGTCGTCCGGACCCCTCGTGTCGGCCACTACCCGCCCTACCTTCCAGTGTGTCGATCGGCCCACCTGCGACCCATTGTGTTGCCCCTCGGGTTTTCCTGTGCACACTGACACGGCCTCGGACGGTGCGTGTTGCCCTTTGGACCTTCCGATCTCCTGGGTCAAGGGCCGGGTCACCCGTGAAGGATGCAGTTCAGGGCATGTGCGGCAGCTCCAGTACTGCACGGAGGGCTGCGCAAGTCGCAATGTCGCGGTTTTGTCGCAACCTTGATGACGTGTCGCCGTTTCCAGGCGTCTCGGGCTACTGAGTGAGCAGGCTGAGAGTTTCGGCGAACGCGGTGGTGAGGCTGGCGAGGATGACACGGCCTTTCACTTCACTGGCTTGGGAAGGTCTGCCGATGATGCCAGTGTCGGTGTAGGCGCTCATGCCGAGCATGAGCAGGTGGGGCCGCTCTGCGAGGTGGTCGGCGGTGTCGAAGCCGTCACGGACCGTGTGGGGCAAGACGTGCAGAAGAATGGAGGTCTCGAGTTCTCCGGCGTGCATATCGTCGTGGCTGCTGGTGGCGAGGCCCGCGTCGTTGCGGGCCCGGTCCCAGTCCGTGCGACCGGGGAACAGCGCAAGCCGCCGCTGCCCCGAGTTGGCCTCTTGAACGACGTTGGAAAGGACGTAGTTTCCCCCGTGACCGTTGACAAGGACGAGGCGGTCGATGCCCTGGTGTCGTAGGGAGGTCTGGACGTCCGTGATGATGGCGTGGAGGGTGCTGGAGCTGATGCTCACGGTTCCCTTCCAGGCGGCGTGTTCGTGGGAGCAGGAGATGGTGACCGGCGGGAGCAAGAACGTGGGGTAGCGGTCGGCCAGCGCGGATGCGATGGCGCTGGCGACGATCGTGTCCGTGGTCAGTGGCAGGTGCGGTCCGTGCTGTTCCATGCTGCCGATGGGCAGGATCGCGACTGTCGCGTTACGTCGCTTCTCATCAGCTGCCGTCGCGGTGGTCCACAGGTTCACGGTGCCATTGTGCCGCTGAGGCGGTGGGCGAGGGCGTAGCGAGCACGGAAGTGCTCTACCTGAGGCTTGGCGCGGTGGGGAGCGAGCAGGACATCGACACGACGTAGTGCACGGGTGAGGCGCAGAGACCCTGCCTCTGCAGCAAGTGAGAGGGCCTGCTCGGCCTGATCGATGGCTTCGTCGAGGTGCCCGAGCAGGGCATAGGCGGTGGCCAGCCACACTCGTGCCAAGCCCTCATCCTGCCGATAGGTCGAGGGCCAGCTCCGGAGAACCTCGTTGAGGATCGTGACCGCTTGCTTTGGCCTGTCGAGGAGGGTGTGGCACTGCCCTTCGTGCGCAACGATGTAGGCGAGTCCGCAGTGGTGCCCAATGGTGTCCGGATCATCGCCGTCGCTGGCTACCGCGACGAGCTTGTGTGCTGCCTGGAGGGCAGCTCCACAGGCGGCGGAGTCGCCAGCGATTGCGTGTGCCTGGGCTCGACGAACGGCGCACAGAGCTTGGTCTCTGGCTGTGAGCGTGCTGTTGTGAGTTGAGGCATGGGCGAGCGCTAGGGCACGGGGTGCATCATGTCGTTCGGCCGCGCGCTGTGCTTGGCGCATGAGGACGTAGGCGGCCGTCCGCCGGTCGCGCGCGGCAGTGGAAAGCGCCAGAGCATGCCTCAACCAGTATTCGGCATTCTGGCTATCGCCAAGGTTGTCGGCGGTCCAACTGGCCAACTCGGCCCACCGGGCTTCCACCCGCTGCAGCTCGGACAAGCTTCGTCCAGTGGTGGTAGCGACGGCCTGATGGATGATAGCGATCTCGCCGCGCACTACATCGTAGATTCGGCGCGGCCCAAAGACGTCGTGAGAGGCTGCGAGGATCCGGAGCATTCCCATCCAGTGCGGAACAAGTGAGGGATCTGCTGTGCCTACTGAAAATGCTGTCGACGAACCGAAAGGGTCCTGATCGCCAGGGTCGTGGCGTTCAGGGTGCCTGTCAGGGATTTCACTCCCCGCTTCTGGTAAGCGGACAACAGCGCGGGCGTCACTTTCTCGCATTGTGCTGGTGCCGCTGGCGATCTCCCGTAGGCGATCGTAGCCGGCGGCTAACGAACCGCCGGTGTTGAGGATGGTGTCGCAACGGACCCAGAAGTCGCGGTTGACGTTCTGGCGACCGCGTTCCACGTTTGCGATGGTGCTGCGCACGTAGTGGGTCAATGGCGCCAACGTCTCTTGCGTGTAACCGGCGGCCTTGCGGGCTTGCGCAAGATGTTTGCCGAGTTCTGCCCTGGCTTGTGTGAGATCCGTTGGTGACGATCCTGACACGACGCCCTCACGATCAGTTGGTCAAGGTATCGGTACGGCTCAGTTGTAACCATCCGTGGGCTTCACGGTAGCGGTGATGGAGCGGCTTGCTTGGCCTGTGCCGACGAGCCGCTGTGGCTGGTGGCTTGTTTTCTTGCTCAGAAGAGGGTGGTGGCTTGCTGACGATGGTTGGTCAGGAGCGTTGGTGTGGGGATCGTGAGGAGAGTGGTGAGGGCGGCGTGGTCGGTGAGGCCGGTCAGGCGTGGTTCGTGGAGGTAGGTGGCGGTGGCGAGGTGGGGTTGGAGTCCGGGGCCGGTGTGGAGGTAGTCGAATCGGTAGCCGTTGCCGTTCCTGCCGATCCAGCTGTGGGCTTGGACTCCGGGGTTCAGGTGGTGGTGGGTGTCGGTGAGATCGAGGGTGGTGAGGGTGTCGAGGAATTCGTATTCGAAGGGGAGGAATCCGGGGTAGCGGGGTTCATGGTCGCGGTGGATGACGTTGTAGTCGCCGCCGATGACGAGGTGGGTGCGGTCGGTGGTGGGGAGGGCGGTGAGGCGGTCGCGGACGGTGGTGAGGAAGGCGCGTTTCTTGGCGATCTTCGCGGGTGTGCGGTCGCTGGACGGGACGTAGAGGCCGAGGACGGTGATGGTGGGGTCGGTGTCGAGGGTGAGGGCGGGTGCGCGTCCGGGGAGGCTGATTCCTCGGGTGAGGTGGGGTGCGGGTTGGGTGGGGATGCGGCTGGCGATGGCGCAGCCGCGGTCGCCGTCGGTGGAGGGTTGGTGGGTGATGTGCAGGCCGGCGGCGCGGAGGTGGGCGAGGAGGTGGTGTGTTCCGGGGCCGTTGCTGGTTTCGGTCAGGATGATCACGTGGTCGTCGCGGTCGAGGAGCCAGGTGAGTAGCCGTTGGGCGCGCGCGGGCGCGGCGGCCTGGACGTTGATGGTCAGGAACGACAGCACGTGAAAGGGCCTCACTGGTCAGGGCAGTGGGTGGGCAGCAGGCCGAGGATAGTGGTGACGATCTGTTCCGGGGTGAGGCTGTCGCACGTGATGGTGTGTTGACGCCATTCGTGTCGCTGTAGGTGTCGGGCGGCATCGCGGTAGAGGGCGAGTTCCTTGGCGGGAGTGCCGGTGGCTTCGAGTCGGGTCAGGTGTGGTCGTGCGGTCAGGCGGGCCTGGATGACGTCAGGGTCGTCTTCGAGGTAGACGACGGTGGCGGGGAGTGCATACCGGTTGTAGGACCAGATTTCGGTGAGGTCGAGGCCGTCGATACGTTGCAGGACGAGGGACGAGGCGACGTACCGGTCGGTGACAACGTGCAGGCCGTCATCGAGGCGGGGAATGATCTCGGTGTCGATGTGCGCGGCGCGGTCAGCGGCGACCGCGAGCGCGAACGCTCTGCCGTGGAGGAACGCTTCCTGGCGTCGGAGGAGTTGCCCGAGCGGTGTGCGGGTGGGTTCGGCGGTCAGGTGAACGCCGGCAGGGCTGGTGTCGGCGAGGCGGTCGGCCAGGAGACGGGCGATGGTGGTCTTCCCGACTCCGTTGGGACCTTCCACGGCGATGAACAGGGCCCTCACCTCGACCGGACGGTGACGGGGAGGAGAGGCCGGCTGCCCGGTGTGGTGACGGGGCACTGGTCGGCGTCGACGGCGCCGATGCGCCCGCCGGCAGCGACGACGGCTGCGGGGCAGCCCTTCCCGCACTGGTCTGTCAGCGCACACGACCCGCAGGTCGGGTTCGCGCCGGGCTGATAGGCGGCGTGGAAGGGATGCTGGTCCAGGGTGAGGGCGGTATCGGTGGTGTCGTCAAGGATGCTGCCGGCCAGGAACTCGCTGTCGCGATGACGGGACGCGGGGGTGCGGGCGGCGAAGACGAGGTACGGGCAGACGGCGACCTGCCCGTCGACGAACACGTAGATGAGCTTGCCCGCGTCGCAGCCGCCCAAGGGCAGGGCGTCGTTGGGAAACCGGATCCGCACCAGGTCCAGTTGGTCGGCGAAGCGGTCTGTCACCGCTCGGATCGCGGTCATCGCATCAGTGGTCGCGGCGAGCCGGCCACGACTTTTGACACCGCGTCCGAACGAAGACAGCGGATTCATCAGCACGTACTCGGCACCGACCTCGACAGCGAAGGCGCACAGGTCGGCGAACTCCTGCGGTCTGGTCAGCGCGTTGGGCGTCGACAGCAACCCCTTGAGGAGACCCGCTTCCGCGAGCTTGCGGGTCGTGGCGACCGTGGTGTCGAACGACGACCGGTCACCGCGAAACCGGCCGTGGCTGGCGGCCCGGAAACCGTCAAAGGACACGTTGACATGCACGCCGCCCATCCCCGCCAGCGCGGCGACATCCGCGTCACTGGTCTGAGTGGCGTTCGTGCAGATTCCCACCGGCAGCCCCTGGTCGATGACCGCACGACACATGGCGAGCACATCCGGATGTACGAACGGCTCCCCACCGGTGAGGGTGACCCGCTCGACACGCGCCCGCATCAGCCGAGGCAACACCCGGTCCACGAAGTCACCCAGGGTCAGGTCGGCCCCAACGGCGGTGGACGACACGAAGCAGTGGGCGCAGTGCAGATTGCACCGCTCGGTGATCTGCACCAACGCCTTACGGCCGTCACCCCCCACCGACGTGCGGAAGTAACACGACGACGCGTGCGTATCAACGATCAACCGCTTCACAGCGACCTCCCACAGCTTCACACGCCGACAATTTGACCGGCGCTAACCCGGCCTTCTCCTCTCCGAGTAAAAACCTGACCCGCCACTGTCGGGAAGCACCGCAATGAGCGCAGCAACAATCCATTGACAATGAGATATCTTGCAGTGACAAAAGCGCGACAGCGGCGAATGTTGGCGGGAATGCTGCCGAATGTCATAGCAGCCCGGACGCCCTGTCCGACATGGCCCGGATTCCTCTTCACTGACTCGCAAGCATCCGCCGCATCGCAGATCCCTGCGGTCATCGACTGTTGAATCTGAATGCCACGCAATCCTTGCGCCAGGAAGGGACTGGTTGTGCCCATCGCCAAAGGCTCGCCCTTCTGCCGGCCACACCGGACACCAACGCGAAGTTCTCCCTTGGACGGTGGCACCTAGGACCAGCAGGTACCCGACAGATCAAATGTGGGCAGCGTATTACGAGTGAGAGCCCGACCGAGGGGCGATGGTCACCGCCGACGTGACCCACTTCAAGAACGCACTCAGCACCCCGGCCGCCTGCTGGTAGACGCCGTCAAGCGGCCCACCTGAACATGCCGCCCCGACCCGTCCCCCTGTGGCTCCGGCCTTCCCGGGCCGGGACGGCACCTCCATCGACCTACCCGAACCAGGCCCATCCATCAGGAGAACCCTGTGATTAAGCGGCTGCGTTTCGCGACCTACAACCTGCTCGACCTGACCCTCACCCCTGACAGCGCTCAGGAGGGTGAGCGGCAGCGGCAGGTCATCCAGACCATCCGCGCGATCAAACCCGACGTCATCGCGGTGCAGGAGCTGAAGTGCCCGCCCGGTCGTGCCGGCCGGCTGGTGGCCGAGGTGGGGGAGCTGACCGGTCTGACCGCGACCGTCCAGGAGTCAGCCGGCCGGGCGGCCCACGCGGTCGCGGTCGGTGATCAAACCCTGCACGTGGCGCTGCTGTGGCGTCCCGGCCTCACCCCGCTGCCGGAAACGTTCCGTACCTACAGTCCGGCTGTGCATCACCATGGCGGGTGGCGGGGTGTGGGCTACGGCTCGCTGGTCCGTCTCGGGTTTGTGGTGGCGGGTCGTCCGGTGACGTTCGCGTCGTATCACGCGCCGGCGTGCGGTCGGCATCGTCGTCTGGACCAGGCCGAGACCGTCCTCGCGGCGGTGACCGGGCCGGCGGGTCCGGTGCTGGTCGGGTCGGACTTCAACGCGGTCGGTGCGGCGCGGGTGAACGGTGACTTCTACGACCCTGACCCGTACACCGGGCATCCGTGGTGGCCGGATCTGGTGCACCAGTGCCACGAGCCCACCCACCCCGGAACCAGCCACCGGGCGGACCGGCGGCCGGCGGCGGTGTGGGAGGCCGGCGGCCTGTATGACGTGGCCGCGCACACGCGCCGTTCGTGGCAGGCGACCACCGGTCATTGGCCGTCGTGTCCGTACAGCGTGCGGGGTATCGCCCGTCGGATCGACATGGTGCACGCGAGCAAGCCGGTGTTGCGGGCGGTGTCGGGGGTGGCGGTGGTGGACACGCCGGTCAGTCGGGCGGCGAGTGATCACCTGCCGGTGGTGGTGGACCTCGACCCGGCGGCGCTGCCGGCCCCTCCCGCTGTGGGTGGGTCGTGACGCGCCTGGAGGAGAGCGGTCACCTCACCGACCGGTTCACCGCTGCGTCCCGCACCGTCCGCGCCCACGCCGACAGCGGCGCCTGCCCTTCCTGCCCGACCGGCGACCCTTGCCCCCAACAGGCGTGGGCGGTCCATGAGCTGGCCGGCTACCCGGGTGGCCGTCTCCTGCTCCACCAACTCGACATCCCTCACGACGAGTCCGCCTCGATTCAGGAAGGTCCGCTGCGGTGATCACAAGCCCCGCCGCCCGCGCGCATGCGCCCCGCCACGCCCGCCCCACCCCCGCACCCGCTTGTCTTCAGGTGCGGGGTGGTGAGGGGTATCGGTTCGCCGACGAGTTCCACCTCCTCGCTCACGACGACACCGGTCAGCCGCGTCTGCCCCGTCCGGTGGCGGCGTACGGGTTGGCCGCCGCGCTGCTCGCGGAGCTGCACGCCAGCGGACGGGTCACGTTCGACCAGGGGCAGGTGGTCGTGCGGGACCGTCACCGGCCGGTCGACGTGGTGCACGGGGTGCTGCTGGACCGGATCACCGCCGTCGGACCGTACCCGACGCGGGTGTGGCTGGCGTTCCTCGCCGAGTCGGCGCACCGGCAGGTCGAGCACCGGCTGTGTCAGACCGGGCTGCTGACTGCCTACCCGGCCCGTCGGTGGTGGCGGCGGGGGAGGCCGTCCGGCTATCGGCCCGCTGACCGGTTCGATGCGGCGTGGCCGTGGGTGCGCTTGTCCCAGCAGCTACGGGATCGCACTCCGCTGGGTGACAGCGATCGGATCCTGGCCGGGTTGGTCTTGCACACTCACCTGGACACCGCGCTTCTGGCCGGTGCCTCGCTCAACGCCCGGGTGCATCTGCGCGAGGTGGTCGCTGATGTGCAGCCGCCGGTGCATGAGCTGTTCACCGACCTTGCCGCGATGGTCAACACCGGCCTGCCTGCGGCTGGTGGACCGAGACCGGGAGTACCCCGATGACCACCACGGTGGCCGTCGAACCCGCCACGCTCGACGACGTCGATGCCCTCGCGGACGTTCTCGCGGAGGCGTTCCACGGCAGTCCGGTCGCTGGCTGGCTCATCCCCGACCCGACCGACCGCCACACCATCTACCACCGCTACTTCACGGCGGCCTTGCTCCAAGGCCTGGAGCACGGGCACGTGGACACGGTCGCCGACCGCAGCGCGGTGGCGGTCTGGTACGCCCGCCTGCGCCCGCCACCCCCACCCACCGCAGAGCATCAGGCGGTGCTGGCGGAGGCGACCGGCCGGTACGGGCCGCTGTTCGCGCTGATGGAGGCGCTGTTCGAGGTCGGTCACCCCGACGAGCCGCACCACCACCTCGCCCACCTCGCCGTCCACCCCGCCCGGCAGAGCCGCGGCCTCGGCACCGCCCTCCTGGACCACCACCACCGGCGTCTGGACGCGCAGGGTGTGGCCGCCTACCTGGCGACCACCAACCCACGCGCCGCCCTCTACCAGCGGCTCGGCTACCACACCTGCCCGCCCATGACCCTGCCCGACGGCCCCGCCGTCTGGCGCATGTGGCGTCCCGGGCCGGCCGGGCTGCCCGCCGCGTTCCCGAGCACCGTCACCCCACCTGTCGACTGCTTCCGCGAGGACCCCATCCGATGACCGTGCCCGTAACCCACCACATCCGGCAGGCCCTGCCCGGCGATGTGGCCGTGATCGCGGCGATGCTCACCGCCGCCGCCGTCCACGACCCCCTCACCCGGTGGCTGCTCCCCGGTGACGCCACTCCCCGCGACCGCTACGACCAGCTCCATCCCCTGTTCGCCGCAGAGGTCGCCCACGCCGTCGACTTGGGGGATGTGGACGTGCTCGACGACGTGACCGGCGTCGCCGTGTGGCACCACCACGCCCACCCCGACACCACCCCACCCCCGCGACACCACTTCGGCCCCGACACCGGACGCGCGGCCGTCCGCTCCGCGCAACTCCAGACGACCGTCGACAGCTACCGGTCCGCGGCACCCCACCACTGGCTCACCTACCTGTGGATCCACCCCAGCCTTCGCGGGCTGGGCGCCGGCCGGCAGTTGCTCGACCACCGCCACCAAATTGCCGACGAGGAAGGGCTGCCGGTCGACACGGTCGTCACCACCACCGCCCTGCGGGACCACCTCACCGCGTGCGGCTACCACCCCGACCTGCCCCTACGCCTACCCGCAGGGCCCGCGCTGTGGCCGCTGCGCCGCACCGGCCGCCCGCTGCCCGCCCACCCCGCGCCTGCCCGCTGAACCGCAGCCGACCCTCCGGCAACGGCCACGTCGTTCGCCTCGCCCCCGCCGGCACCGGCCGGGGTCGACGGTTCGGGCACCGACCCCCGACTGTTTACCGAGTTGAGGACCATGACCCTGCCCCACATCCGCGTGCGGCCCACCAGCCGCCGCCGCCCTCTCGCCTTCCAGACCCCCGTCACCTGCTTCCGGAACCCGGACACCGGACACCGGCTGCAGGTGGCATCCACCTTCCACTTCGGAGAACCCGGCTACTACCAGGCGCTGCTCGACGACATCACCGCCCACGAACGGGACGGCTGGCAGGTGCAGCACGAAGGCTCCCAGCACCTCACCCCCGCCGACACCCCGACCGCCGACGAGCAGACCGTCCTCAACGACCTCGCGGCCAGCCGTGACCTCGACACCCGGCGCATGAGCGTGCTCGGTTGGGTCTCCCAACATTCCGTCCTGCACCGCCCTACCTGGCGCACCGTCGACATGGCCGACCTCGACATCATCCGCGCCGTCGGCCACGACACCATGCGCGCCCACCTCACCACCACCCGGAAACGCCTCGACTGGCCCGACACCCAACCCTGGCAGCACTGCCGCTTCCACGCCCTGCTCGCCCTCGGCGTGCGCCACATCGCGCGGGCCGCCGCCCACGGGAACGATCCCCACGGACCCCGCCCCCACCCGGACCCGCGGAAAGAGGCGCTGGACCGGGTGTTGCTCGACGCCCGCACCGCCCTCGCCGTGAACACCGCCACCACCACCGACGGGAACGTGGTGATGGTGTGGGGCGCCGCACACCTACCCGGCATCGCCGCCGAACTCGCCGGCCACGGCTACCACGTCGACCCCGCCGACACCCGGTGGCACACCGTCGGCCTGCTCCCCCCGGTCACGGCCTCGGCTATCCGCTACCTCCTGCGCAGACCCCCCACACCCCACCCCACCACCAGCACCGAAGCCGTTGCCGAGGCCTCCGCGTGAACCGCACCCTCAAGCCCGCGCTCCTGCTCGGCGGCCCCGTCCTACTCGCGGCCGGATGCTTCGGCATGGCCCCCTACTACACGACCATCGCCGTGTGGGAACTCCGCCCCATCCTCCCGATCGCGCTCGCCGCCACCGTCGGCCTGGCCATCGCCGCCGGCCTCGGCAGCCTCGGCGCCCACCTCGACGAGTACGACAACCGGCCGATGATCGGCCTCGGCCTCCTCGGCTGCCTGATCGGTGCGATCGTGGCGGTCGGGTGGATCACCCACACCCAGTACCAGCAGGACCGCACCCTCACCGGCACCCTGACCGTCACCACCGACCCGGTGCCGGACCTCGCCGGCCGGACCCCGTTCCAGGTCGCCCAGGCACAGGCCCGCGCCTCCCTGCCGGACGGGGGTGACATCGTCAGCGACGCCCACCTACCCGACCAGGACCGCCACGCCAGCCTCATCACCCGGCGAGGCATGCTCGCTGGCTACTCCACCGTCCTCACCATCGGCGGGCAGGGCACCGCCGAGCAGTGCGAATTCGACCGCGAGCGGGCCGACGCCCGCGCCGGCGGCCTGTTCGCACACAACCTCGGCCGCCAGATCTCCACCCACCAACGGTGGGTCCGCTTCGCCGCCGACGACATCTACGCCTACTGCGACCGCGACCGGCCCGTCGTGGTCGTGCCGTTGAAACGGCAGACCGGCATCCTCGTCGTCACCGAGAAACCCGCCGGCGTGGCCCTCTACGACGGGAAGACCGGCGAGTTGACCATCACCACCGACACCACCGGAGTACCCGGCCCGTCGTACCCGTTGAGCCTCGCCGCGCAGCAACGCGCCGCCACCACGGGCATCGGGTCCTTCACCGACTGGCTGTTCCGCCGCACCGGATGGGAACTCCCCGACGACGACGTCAACTCCGCCAACACCGCCGAATACACCCTCACCACCACCGGCAGCGGTCGGCCGGCCTACGTCACCCCGATGACCGCACGCGGATCCGCCACCGCCATCTCCGCCATCACCACCCTGCCCGCCCGACACCCCGGCCTCCGCCTCGCGCCGCTGACCGTCCACCGCCTCGACCCCGCCTGGGTGTCCCCGACGGCCATCGTCGACCGGATCCGCGCCGACTACCAGGACCTCCCCAACTGGCACACCATCACCATCTACGAAGTCATCCCTGCTGGCCGCGACCGGTGGACCGCCACCCTCGGAACCGGACAAACCATCCTCTACCGCGCCACCGGCACCGGCACCCTCACCGGCGACACACCCACCTGCCTCCACCACACCGACGGCACCATCCTCCGCTGCGGCAGCACCGCCAACACCCACGGCAACGGCCCCGGCCTCCACTACGCACCCGACCGCGCACCCAGCCCAGGCGAACGCCCTAGCCCGTCATCCGCCCCGAACGACAGGGACCTCACCCGCATGACCGACCAGCAACTCGCCGACCTGCACCGCCGCATCGCCGACGAAACCGCCTGCCGCCTCCAACACACCTGCCACCGATAGACGGCCGGTCGAGTCACAGCGGCGGTCTCGCCAGTCCGCGACCAGACACAACCGGCACCCCGACCACCGCCACCGGCCGACTGACCGGCCGCCGACGCCAGTCGTCATGTCCCACGGAAGGCGCGCTCTCTCTTGCTCATGGTCATCGGTATGGCACTGCTGTTTCCAGAGGTCACCGGCCAGGCCGTCACGCCACCGTCCCCGGCCACGGTCGCGCGTCACGTCGGGGACGCCCGACTGGACAGGGCGATGCCCTGCGGGCGGTGCCTCGTCTGCCACCTCGACACCCTCACCTGGCCGCCGACCCCCACACCTGCCGCTGAACTTGCTCCAGCGAGCAGGAACCGTCCCGCACTGGGGTGTGGAAGCGGTCGAAGACTGGAGGTTCGGCCCTGCGACCCTGTTCGCCACCCACGGCTAGGGGTGTACACGGTGGCCGGCAAACCGCCCGGCGACAAGGCCCTCCACCACCCGGCGATCGGCCGGATCGTGCTCACCCACCACAGTTTCGCCGTTCCCGAAACGAGCGGCCAGCACCTGCTCGTCTACGGCAGCGATCCCGGCACGCTCGCTCTCCTCCGCAGTGTGGCCACGTCAGCGACGCGATTTGATTGGCGGGCACGATATCGGCTGACAGCTCCTGACTCTTCGAGCGTTGGGGTCCACGCCAGCAGATGACGGCGCAGGCGAGGGCGCGGAAGGCATCGATGCCGTCACGGATCTCCCAGCGGGTGCGGAGGCGGCGGAACCAGGGGTCCAGGTCCGGTCTCTGGCGTAGGGGGTGTGCTATTCGCCCGGGGTCACCAGGCCCGCTTCGTAGGCGAAGACGACCGCCTGGGCCCGGTCGCGCAGGTCGAGCTTGGTGAGGACACGGCTCACGTGGGTCTTCACCGTCTGCTCGGCCAGTACCAGCGTGCTCGCGATCTCCGCGTTGGAGCGGCCCCGGGCGACCAGGGTGAGCACCTCGGTCTCGCGTTCCGTCAGACCCTTGAGCCGCAGCGCGGGCCTGCCCCTCGCGACGGGACGCTGCCTGGCGAAGTCCGCGATGAGACGGCGCGTCACGGAAGGAGCGAGAAGCGCGTCACCCGAGGCCACGACGCGTACCGCCGCGATGAGGTCGGCCGGCGGGGCGTCCTTCAGCAGGAAGCCGCTCGCGCCCGCCCGGAGCGCTTCGTACACGTAGTCGTCGACGTCGAACGTGGTGAGCATCAGGACGCGCGGCCGGTGCGCCACACCGGGTGACGGCGTGAGCATCTGGCGGGCAGCCTCCAGGCCGTCCATCTCGGGCATGCGGACGTCCATCAGCACGACGTCGGGGCGGGTACGGCGGCTCAGCGCGACGCCCTGCGCACCGTTGGCGGCCTCGCCCACCACGTCGATGTCGCTCTGGGCGCCGAGCAGCGCGGCGAAACCGGCCCGCACCATGGCCTGGTCGTCGACGATGATGACCCGCGTCGTCACGTCAGTCCCTCTCCGTCAGGGGAAGCCGGGCGGCCACCCGGAAGCCGCCGTCCGGCAGCGGCCCCGCGTCGAGGCTGCCGCCGAGCAGCCGTACCCGCTCCCGCATGCCGACCAGGCCGTGCCCGGTGCCGTTCACCTCCAGCGGCACGGTGGGCGGCACCGGCGGCGCGTCGTTGACGACCAGGACGGTGAGCTGCTCCCCGTCCTCGGACAGGGACAGCGACACCAGGGTCGAGGCGCCCGGCGCGTGCCGCACGACGTTCGCGAGCGCCTCCTGGACGATACGGTACGCCGAGAGGCCCACCGCCTCGGGAACGTCGGCGTCGCAGGGGGTGAACTCCACCGGTCCGCCGGCCCTCGCTGTCGCCTCCACCAGGTGCCCGACCTGCTGCAGGCCCGGCTGGGGCACGAGCTCGCCGTGCGTCTCCTCGCTGCGCAACACGCCGAGGAGCCGGCGCATCTCGCCGAGCGACTCCCGCGCGGTCGCCGCGATGGCCGTGAACTCCTCCTTCGCCTGCGGCGTCAGCCCGTCGAGACGGTACTCCGCGGTGCCCGCCTGCACCGTGATGACGGACATGTGGTGCGCCACCACGTCGTGCAGCTCACGCGCGATGCGGGCGCGTTCCTCCAGCAGCGTCCGCCGGCCCCGCTCCGCCTCGCTGATCGTCTCCTGCACGACCAGTCTGCGCCGCACCTCGTGCCACTCGCGGAGCGCACCGGCGAGCAGCAGGGCCACCCCGCTGAGAATGGTGAGCAGGACGCCGTTACCGCTCGTCCCGTCGGGCGCGAGGAACGCCAGGGCGACGCCCGCGCCCGCCGTCGCCAGCCACACCCGCAGCAGCGTCCGGCGCCGCTCGCGCAGGCCGAGGGCGAGGCAGAGGCCGACGTACCCGACGATCTCCATGGGCGGGAACGGCCACGGGAGCCCCGCCTCGAAGCCGGCACCGAGCAGGACGAGCGCCCCCGCCACGTCGGCGACGAAGACCACGTACCAGGCCCGCAGTGGGTGGAGGACGGCGAGCAGCAGCGGTACCGTCTGCGCGACGGCCAGCGCGCTCGCGATGCCGCCGCCGAGTCCGTAGGTGGCGGTGAGCACCCCGATGGTGGTGGGCAGCAGGACGACGCAGAGCACGAGCGCCACCCCCCACGGCAGCAGCCGTACCCACCGACGGGGGGCATCCGCGAGGAGCGCCCGCGGGTCGTCCTCCTGCGCTGCGGTCATGGCCACCACCCTAGGCGCGGGGCGTCGGCGTGAGGTCGGCACGCAGCGGTTCTCCCACCGCGTGCAGGTGTCGCAGGCCCTGGCGGTAGGAGTCGACGAGGCTGGTCTCCGCGTAGGGGATGCCGAGGTCACGGCAGTGGGCCCGGACCATGGGCTGGGCGAGCCTCAGGTGGGGGCGGGGCATGCCGGGGAACAGGTGGTGCTCGATCTGGTAGTTGAGCCCGCCGAGGAACCAGTCGGTGAGGACCCCGCCCCGGACGTTGCGGGAGGTCAGGACCTGACGCCGCAGGTGCCCCCATTTCTCGCCGTCGGGGTCGGGCATCTCCATCCCCTTGTGGTTGGGTGCGAAGGCCATCCCCAGGTGCAGCCCGAAGAGGGCCTGGTGGATCGCGGTGAAGACGATCGCGTGGGCCAGCGGCAGGGTGGCCAGGAGCAGGGTGACGTAACCGGCGGCATGGGCGGCCAGGAGCGCGCCCTCCACCAGCCGCGCACGGCCGGTCTGGCGGCGCAGGTACCGGAGTCCGGACACCTTCAGGGCGATCCCCTCCAGGAGGGTGAGGGGGAAGAACAGCCAGGCCTGGTGACGGGTGAGCCAGCCGCGCAGGCCCGTGCGCGTGGCGGCCTGCCCGCTGGTGAGGACCAGGATGTCGGCGGCGACGTCGGGATCCTTGTCGATGTGGTTGGGGTTGGCGTGATGGCGGTTGTGCTTGTCGTTCCACCACGCGTAACTCATGCCGAGCAGCAGGTTGCCGTGGATGAGCCCGATCCGACGATTGGTGGCGCGGTTCTCGCTGATCTGGGCGTGCCCGGCGTCGTGGCCGATGAACGCCGTGCGGGCGGACAGGACGGCGAGGACGGGGGCCAACACCAGGACCCACCACGAGCCGCCGACGAGCGCCATACCGGTGACGACGGCGGCCAGGCCGAGAGCATTGGTCACGATGGTGCGGGCGTACCAGCCGGTGCGCCGACCGAGCAGTCCCCGTTCCTTGACGGCGCGCAACAGCGGCGTGAACTCACTGCCGGGGCTGCGGGGGAGTGCTCCGGCGGGGGTGCTGCCGGGCTGCGGCGCAACGGTGTCGACGGCCGAGGACATGGGTGTACTCCTTCGTTCGGTGGATCGGGTGGAGGTGGGGCGCGGGTCCATCGCTCACGCCGCCAACGCGAAGTAGCCGAAGCCCGCCGCCAGCACGCCCACCGCCACGCGGCGGGCCATGCCGGTACGCTCCCACGGGGCGTCCAGGGGCCGGGCGACCTTCGCGATCGCCACGAACAGCCCCGCGAAGAGCGGCATCCAGGCCAGCCGCGCCAGCAGCCACCCGGCCGTCTCCGGCGCCTCGGTCAGACCGGCGATCTCGCCGACGGACGAGGCGGGGAGCGCGACGGCGAGCATCGCGGTCTGGTGCCAGCACAGGATCGTCATCGCCAGCAGGTTGATGACCACCACCGGGGCCCACAGGGCGGGGCGGCTCAGCAGGCGCGCCAGCCTGTCGCGCAGCAGGACCGCCGCACCGGACTGGGTGGCCGCGAGCGCCAGCACCAGCAGGGACGGCGGATGGGAATTGGTACGGACCGCGCCGGGCACGCCCACCATCGACACCGGGTACCGGAAGGCGAGCAGCAGCGTGGCGAACAGGACCGCGCCACCCGCCAGCAGCAGCCACGCCTGGCGGCGACTGAGCCGCTTGTCCGCCCAGGACACCCCCAACTGGTAGGCGAACATCCAGCCGGCGAGCAGATTCAGCAGACCCAGCCAGGACGGCACCGCGTCCGCGTACGGCCCGTACCGCAGGAGGTCGACCACCGCGACGGAGCCGAGCAGCGGGGCGGCGGCCCAGAAGCCCAGCCGCCGGGAGGCGCCGACGCAGTACGGCGTGAGGGCGGTGATCACCGCGTAGACGCCGACGAACCACAGGGGCTGGACGACCAGGGTCGACGCGGTGTGCAGCGTGACGGTAGGAAAGCCGAAGCCGTAGTACAGGATCGGGAGCAGCAACGCCCACCCGGCGGTGACCCCGAGGACCGGACGGCCCAGGCGCCGCAGACGGCCGAGCGTCCACTCGCGGACCGAGCCCGCGCGGCGCTGGTAGGAGAGGTACGAGGAGTAGCCGCCGACCAGGAAGAAGATGCCCAGCATCTGGAGGATCCAGCTCGCCGGGGCGAGCGCCCCGAACGTGGCCAGCGGGCTGGCGTTGTGCAGTCCCCCGCCGGCGTCGAGGGTGAAGCCCCCGACCAGCCAGTGGCCGGTCGGGACGGCCAGGAGCGCCAGCGCGCGCAGCCCGTCGACGGCGCGGTCGCGGTGGGCGGGGGTCCGGGCGTCGACCGTGGCGGCGAGCGTCGCGCACGTGGTGGGAACCCTCATCGCCGGCCTCCACCCGCGATCTCCGCGAAGGCGGTCAGGGTGGCGGTGCCGGGAGTGAAGTACGCGTCGTGCGCGGGGACGTCGTCGGCGGGCAGGACGGTCGCGCCGAAACCGGGCGAGGTGGGGTCCGCGCCGTGGCCCAGACCCAGGAACTCGACGTTGGGCACCCGGTCGATCCAGTCCCGCGGGGACTTCGCCGCCCAGACGCGCGCCCCGGTGCCCAGTGCGGCGGCGTCGTCGACGCGCAGGCCGGGCGAGCCCAGGACGACGATGTCGCTCGCGTCGGTGCCGGCGGCGGCGAGGCCGCAGACCACCGAGCCGTAACTGTGGCAGAACAGGACGGGGTCGGGGAGGCCGGCCGCGTCCAGGCCGTCGACGAAACGGGCGAGGCGTTCGGCGCCGGTCGCGGCGAGCCGGCCCGTCGCCAGGTCGAGGCCGACGCCGGAGGGGGTGCGGTAGCCGGCCCAGGCGATGACGGCGGTGTCGTCGCCCGCCTCCGCCTGGAGGTCGGCGGCCTGCCGTACCGTACGGTCGAACCTCGCCGCGTCGACGTCCGCGCCGGGGACGACCACCGCCACGTGGGCGGCGCGCCTCAGGTCACCCACGACCTGCGTGATCAGCCCACGGCCACGCGGATCGTACGCCAGCACCTGGTCGCCGACGCCGGCGTTGGCCTCGTACCGGAGCTCCACGGGTGCGCCGTCGAGGTTGCCCACCACGGTGGGGTGTTCCTCGACGAGCCGCTGCCGCTGCGCGTCGGTGAGGCCGGCGAAGAAGGCCGCCACCTCCGGCGGGCTGGCCGTGGCCGGGTCCGGTAGCTGCCTGCCGAGTGAGTCGTCGGCCAGCCAGGCGGCGGTGCCCGGGAGCGGACCGTCCGGCGCGCTCCCGCTGGTCGCCGAGGCGGTGCCGGGCGTGCCGCCGATCACCAGGGTGGTCACTACCGCGGTGGTCAGCAACGTCCCGAAGCGGCGCATCCGTCCGTCTCCCTCTGTCTCGTCCGTGGTGACGAGGAGAAGGTAGGGAAGCGGTACGGGGTGGGGCATCACACCGGGGTAGCGACCCTGACGTGGTACGCCGGTAGGGGGTGGGGTAGCTGCGATCGTCGCCGACCGGCAGCGGTCGAGCTGTCGCGTGCCTCCGGGTGTACCAGGCCGACCCGCACGCCGCCCTCGGTTCCGAGTGGCGGACCGGGGCCCGGGGCGGGACCTCGCCTGGCGCGGTGGCCTCTCCTCAGAGGCGACCGCAGCGGGATCGAGGAGGTCAGGCGGCTTCGGCGACCCCCGCCGGCAGCGCCGGGCCGAGCAGCAGGCCGCCGTCGAGCACCAGCTCGGTGCCGGTCGCGAACGATGCCTCCGGTGAGGTCAGGTAGAGCAGTGCCGCGCTCACGTCCGCCGGGGCGCCGAGTCGGGGGATCGCGAACGGCTCCGGGTCGTAGAAGTCCGAGATGGGCCGCTCACCGGGTGCGGCCGGTTCGTGGATCAGCCTGGTCGAGATGACACCGGGGTGGATGGCGTTCACCCGGATGTTGTCGCGGCCCAACTCGAGGGCGGCGCTCAGCGTCAGGCCCCTGACCGCCCATTTGCTGGCGACGTACGAGGCGTAGAGTGCGGTTCCCCCGTACCCCATGGTCGATCCGATGTTGACGATGGAACCGCCGCCGGCGCGCCGCATCGCCGGGGTGACGGTCTTGATACCGAGGAACTGGCCGGTCACGTTGATCGCGAGAGCGCGGTCCCAGCGGGCCTGGTCGGTGGCTTCGATCGTGGTGGCGGAGTTCTGGACGCCCGCGTTGTTGACCAGGATCGTCAGCGTGCCGAAGGCCTGCTCGGTGGCGGTGACCGCAGCGGCCCAGTCGTCCTCGCTGGTGACGTCGAGGCGGACCGCGAGGGCGCGGTCGCCCAGTTCCGTAGCGAGCTGCGTGGCCCTGCTCAGACCGCCCGCCGTGCTGCCGATGACGACCTTCGCGCCTTCGGCGTGGTACGCCCGTACGTGGCTCTCGCCGAGTCCGCCGGTGCCGCCGGTGATCAGGGCGGTCTGGTGGGTGAAGCGTGTCATGGGTACCCCTTCAATGGATCAGTAAGTGAGCTGACCGACTCACCTCACCATCGAACGCTACTGACCGGGTGGAGGTGAGTCAAGTGACTCACCTCGCCATCGGGCATACTGGAACCCATGCGCACCGAACCCTCGGCGTACCACCGACGCGTGGCAGAAGAGAAGCGCGCGGCCATCCTCGCGGCCGCCACCGGCCTGTTCCTGGCCTCCGGCTACGACAGCACCTCGCTCGCCAGGATCGCGGAGGCGGCGGGGGTCTCGAAGGCGACCCTCTTCAAGCAGTTCCCCACGAAGGCGGCTCTCTTCGACGCCATCGTGACCGAATCCTGGAGGGTCGAGGACTCCGGGGCCCCGGACCCGTCCGCCGAGGACCTGCGGGCCGGCCTGACCGCGATCGGTCACCGGTACGTCGAACTGCTCACCCGCCCCGGAATGACCGCACTGTTCCGCATCGTCATCGCCGAGCTGCCGCGCTTCCCCGAACTCGGCGAAGCCCAGTTCAGCCAGGGAAAGCTGCCCTACTTCGAGTCGGTCAGCCGGTACCTGGCCGCCGCACACGTCGCCGGCTCCGCGACGGTCGAGGACCCCACCCTCGCGGCGACCCAGTTTCTCGGCATGATCTCCAACTTCGTCTTCTGGCCCACCCTCCTGCTGACCGACTGGGCGCCCGAACCCTCCGCGATCGAGCGGGCCGTGGCGGAAGCGGTGGAGACCATGATCGCCCGGTACCGGCCCTGAACACGGCCGAAGGCCGGGATCGTGGCGCCGGGGCCCGGCCGGATCGCGCGTGATCAGGTGCTGAGCAGGCGTGGGCCGCCTCGGGAACCCATCCTGCTCTGTTCGCTCATCGCATGCTCATCGGCCGCTGACAGCATCGGACCTGCCGCTGCCGAGATCCGGCGGGGTGACGAGGTCCCGGCTCCGGTCGGCGGCCATTCCCGAGGGGAACGAACACATGGACCTGCGAATCAAGGGCAAGACCGCGTTCATCAGCGGATCGAGTCAGGGCATCGGCTACGCGACGGCCAGGGCCCTGGCCGCCGAGGGCTGCGACGTGATCCTCAACGGCCGCGATGCGGTGAAGCTGGACAGGGCCGTGGCAGCGTTGCGCGGCGAGGTGCCCGGCGTGTCCGTCACCGGCCTGCCCGCCGACTTCGCGGTCACCGCCGACGTGGACCGGCTGTGCGAGCAGATCCCGAGCGTCGACATCCTGGTCAACAACGTCGGGCTCTTCGAGCTCAAGCCCTTCGAGCTGATCTCCGACGACGACTGGCGGCGCTATTTCGAGGTCAACGTCCTCAGCGGCGTCCGGCTCGCCCGGCGGCTCCTGCCGACGATGCTCGAGCAGGACTGGGGACGGATCGTCTTCGTCAGCAGCGAATCGGGCGTCAACATCCCCGCCAACATGATCCACTACGGCACCTCCAAGACGGCGATGCTCTCGGTGGGCAACGGACTGGCGAAGCTCACGAAGGGCACCGCGGTGACCGTCAACTCGGTGCTGGGCGGCCCGACGTACTCCGACGGCGTCGCCGGGACGGTCAAGGCGCTGGCCGACGCGCAGTCCATCCCCGAGGAGCAGATGAAGGCGGCGGTCATCGGTGCCAACGAGACTTCCCTGCTGGGGCGGTTCATCGAACCGGAAGAGATCGCGAACGCGGTGACCTTCCTCGCCAGTCCCCTCGCCTCCGCGATCAACGGATCGGCTATGCGCGTCGACGGAGGTGTGCTGACCACGCTGCTGTGAGCCGCGCAGAGCCAGATCGGAACGTCAGCAACGCGTGGCCGAGTCGCCTCGGCACGCCGACGGTGGGGAGGTGAGACGGACGGTGACCACCCACCGGACCCCGCGGCGGGGCCGCTGTGCACCGGCTACGGTAGCCGCGGCCCGGCCCTCCCGTCCGGGTCACCAACGGCCGGCCGGTTCCGGGCGAGCGCACGCACGTCCGCTACCGCCAAACCGCCCCGGACACTGGGGCGAGGCGCAGTGCGCCGACGCAAGAGCCTCCCATGCCGCTCCGCGCAGACGTCCGGAATATCGGGGGCATCTCGGTGTACCTGACTACCACGTTCTTCCAGCCGTAAGCGAGTTCGAGGCTCGCGGAGGGTTGCCGCCTCAGCGCCCACTCCCCAGCCGACTCCTCGACCGAGAGTCGGTGGCATTATGACCATCGATGATGTGCGCGGTGTGTGCTCCCCAGCGGATGCCAACCCCGTGCCAACGCGGGTCACCGCGGCTGACTGCTGGTCGCAAACCGGTGCTCGGGTGCTCGGGTGGTGGTCCTGGTCCGCGACAACGGGGGTCCGGGTGACGGGGGTGAACGTGGACCACTCCCTGCCATCCCAGGTGAACGCCCAAGTCGCGAGACTGGGCCCTCGCGCCCTCGTAACTCAGGGGATAGAGCATCGGTTTCCTCACCCGACGCTCCGCCGCTGTCCGTAGGCCGATACTCTGCGGCTCTTCGCTCCTTGGCCTCGTGTGCCGGTCGCTGCGCGGTCCAGTCGCGACCGCTTGCTGAAGGTCAGCAGACCACGCCCTTCGGTCCTCGGCGGCCCTGACGGCTGAGGAGCGACCTGCGGGCGAGGTCAGTCTGCTGTCGGGGCGGGAGTCTGCCACAGGGCACTGACCGGCATGGCGCGGAGGCTGTCGCCGAACGGCAGCGTGGAGGTTCCGGTATAGAGGACGATGCCGGCGACGAAGTCATTGCCGAGGCGCTCGGCGAGCCGGCGTAGCCCGCGGAAGTCGTCGGGTCCGACGGTGGCGGCTGCTTTGACTTCGATCCCGACCACCTGACCAGCTCGGTTCTCGAGCACCGCGTCGACTTCGTACCTGCTCTGGTCGCGGTAGTGGGACAGGTCGACGAACTGCTCGGACCAGGTGAGCTG
Organism: Micromonospora fluostatini; assembly: GCF_050410825.1. NCBI lineage: Bacteria > Bacillati > Actinomycetota > Actinomycetes > Micromonosporales > Micromonosporaceae > Micromonospora > Micromonospora fluostatini. Next base: position 4,959,254 of record NZ_CP191251.1, on the reverse strand, counting down.
CCGGGACAGCTCGGACAGGACAAATGATTCGAGCAGCGGACCGAACGGTGCGCCCGGCCGGAGCAGTGCCCGGACGTCGATCGCGATCTCGTTGGCGGCAATGCCCGAGTCGACGAAGATCAGTTTCGGCGCGGCGGTGGCGCGGGTGCCCAGGTTGCGGGACCAGCCGGGGATCCGTTTGATCAGAAAGGTCTCCTCCAGTGCCTGGAGGTAGCGGGCGATCGTCGGCCGGCTCAGTCCGAGGGCGGATTCGAGGGAGTTTGCGGCGATGATGGTCGCGGATCTGGCCGAGAGGAGGCGTACCAGCCGGCGTAGCTCGCCCTTGTGCTGGATGTCGGACAGTTGGCGGACGTCGCGGTCGATGAGCGCCTGGACGTAGGCGTCGAGGAAACGTTGGCGGCGGCGTGGGTCGGTGCGGGTAGTCGCCTCGGGCAGGCCGCCACGCACGATGCGGGCCGCGTAGTCGGCGCGGGTCACGTCCGACTCGTGTCGCAGGTCCGGGCCGAGCGCGAAGACGGCGTCGATGAATCCGTCCGGCGCTGCGTCGAGTTCGCCCTGGGAGAACGGCCAGAGTTCGACGGTTTCCATCCTGCCGGGCAACGCGTCCGGGGCAGCCACCATGCCGAAGAGGCGAGACGAGCCGGTGAGCAGGTACCGGCCAGGACGGGGATCCTCGTCGACCGCAGCCTTGATGGCCAACAGGAGTTCCGGAGCGCGCTGGATCTCGTCGATGACCAGGAGTTCGGAGGAGTCCACGAACCCGACGGGATCGGCGATCGCCGCCGCCCGGTCCTGAGCCCGATCAAGATCGCGGCGCTCGGCTAGACGATCGCCGGCGACGAGGCGGACCAAGGTGCTCTTGCCTGCTTGGCGTGCTCCGCTGATCAAGACGACGCGGGTGTCCGCCAGAGCGGCATTGACCTGCGCGGCGGCGCGGCGGGGGATTAGATGCGTTGTGGTCACGGCGTCATCGTAACCGTCCGCATTTTCGATCTGCGAGGACCTTGGCTTTCGGTTTGCGGCACCAGATGCGTTCGGTGCGCGGTCATTTAATGTTCGATCTGCGGGCCACGTCGGCGAGGCGGTTCGTGGAAGGGGTCCACGGCTACGTCGTGTTGCTACGGGTAGCGGCGAGTTCGGGAAAGGCTTCCTCCCAGCGCTGGCGAAGCCGGGGTGGCAGCCAGAGGGTGGGCCAGCGCCACCGGGCCGGCGAGGAAGAGAGTGTCGAGGGCGGGCGTCGAAGCCTTCCCCGATGAACGGAGCGGTGCCGAGGACGAGCAGCCCTTCGCCGGACTTCGCGGCATCAGCTTCTCCCGGTCACCCATGTCGACCTCGCCGTGAGAGCGAGGGGCTGGCGTTCACCCGCCCCCTGTCGTCAGTCTGTGTCGGCTCCGCCTGAAAAGGTTGAGCCGGCGTTGACAGTCAGACTCCATCCGAACCTCCTTGACGTCCTGAGCAGGCCTCGACGCCCTGTCGGCGGAGCTGGCTGTACAACTCCGCCCGTTCTCCCCCTCGTCGCCTCCAACCCGGGGGTGCTGTCGCGACGCAGGAGACGGCTGTTTCGCACCAGCATCAGGGAGCCCCGGATGGTCGGTCCGGGGCGGCTGCGGGACAATGTGGGCCAGCTCCAACGAGCACGTACGCTCAACCGGTGATCACCGCAACCAACAGCACCCCATCGGCGAGCGACGTGTAGTCGTCGGCCCTCGCGTCCGCCGTTCACCTACCCGGCCTGGCCCGACGAAACCGTGCGAGTGCGAGCCAGACGTTTGCTGACGACTCGATCACACCGCGGAGTCGGAGGTCGGCCTGGCGCGGATGACACGCACGGTCTGGACGAGGACGACCGGGATCGCGGCGAGGGACAGCGCGACGGCCCAGTCGCGGGCGTGGAGAGTCGTGAGGCCGAGCAGGTCCCGCATGGCCGGCACGCCGAGGGCCAGCGATTCGAGTGCGACGGTCAGCGCGAGAGCTCCCCACAGGTAGGGATTCCTGGTGGCGCCGCGGAGGCCGGAGCCGGTATCGGTGCGGGCGTTGAATACTGCGAGTAGTTGCGCGAACGTGAGGGTGACGAACGTCATGGTGCGGGCCTGGTCGAGGTCAAGGTTCATGACCTTGGTGGCGAGCAGGTAGGCGGTGAAGGCGACGGCACCGACGAGTGAGCCGTGGATGAGGATGCGGCGCACGGTACCCGCGCCCAGCACGGGTTCACCCTTGGGGCGCGGCGGTTCGCGCATGGCCTCGTCACTGCTGGGCTCGAGGGCCAGGGCGAACGAGGGGATCACGTCGATGATGAGGTTGTTCCAGAGGATCATGAGCCCGACGAGGGGGGCGTCGAGGCCCAGGGCGAGCGCGGCGGTGACGACGAGTACCACGGAAAGGTGCCAGGAGAACAGGAACTGGCCGAAGCGGCGGACGTTGGCGAAGATGCGCCGGCCTTCTTGAATGGCTCTCTCGATGGTGCTGAAATCATCGGTCGTCAGGACGATGTCGGCGGCTTCGCGGGCGACGTCGGTGCCGGTGCGGCCCATGGCGATGCCGACGTCGGCCTGGCGGAGGGCGGGTGCGTCGTTGACTCCGTCGCCGGTGACGGCGACGATCCCGCCAGCGGCCTGCAAGGCGCGGACGAGGCGTAGCTTCTGCTCCGGCGCAACCCGGGCGAACACGTCGCTGTTCCTGATCTCGTGGGCGAGCGCGTCGTTGTCGAGCCGGTCGAGCTCGGCGCCGGTGACGGCTTTCCCGGCGCGCAGCCCCACCTCGCGGGCGATGGCGGCGGCGGTGCGCGGTTGGTCGCCGGTGATCATGATCACTCGGATACCGGCCCGGTGGCAGGTCGTGACCGCGTCGACCGCTGCTGGGCGGGGAGGGTCGATCATGCCGAGCACGCCGAGCGGGCCGACCGCGCCGAACAGCTCGTCGTCGCTGGCGCTGTCAGCGGGCGGACGGCCGGCACCGATGGCCAGGGTACGCAGTGCCCGGCCGCTCATGTCGTCCACCCGGGCGAGGAGTGCGGCGTGCTGCTGTGGGTCGAGCAGCACCTCTGCGGCACCTTTGGCGTGCACGGCACCGTCGGTGACGACGGCCATGCGCTTGGTGGACGGGTCGAACGGAACCTCGGCGCGACGGGTGTGCTCGGCGCGAAGTGTGCGCCAGTCGAGTCCGCTGGCTTGCGCGCCGAGAAGGAGGGCAAGCTCCGTGGGATCACCGACCGGAGTGCCATCGGGGGCGACGTCCGCGTCGTTGCAGATCACCGCGCTCTCCCACAGCACCCGCTCGTCGACGCCGTCGGCGAGCGCGACCTCCACCACCTGCATCTCGTTGGCGGTGAGGGTGCCGGTCTTGTCCGCGGCGATGACATTGGTGCTGCCGAGGGTCTCCACGGTGGGTAGCCGGCGGACGAGAGCGTGTTCGCGGGCCATGCGGCGCATCCCGACGGTGAGGGTGAGCGTGGCCACGGCGGGCAGGCCCTCGGGGACGACGGCGACGGCCAGAGCGATCGCGACCTCGACGACCTCCTCAACGTCCAGACCGCGTACCAGGCCCAGACCGGCGAGGGCGGCGGCCAGGCCGACGACGACCAGCGAGAGTATTCGGCCCAGCTGTTCCAGGCCGGCCTTCAGCGGCGCCTGCACGGTCTCCGTCGACGCCGCCAGGTCGGCAATACGGCCGACCTCCGTCGCCGGCCCGGTGGCGACCACGACTCCCCGACCACGACCGGCGCGGACCGTGGTGCCGCTGTACAGCATGTTCGTGCGGTCGGCAAGCGGGGTGTCCGGCCGCACCGGGTCGACGTTCTTGACCACGGCCTCGCTCTCGCCGGTGAGGGCGGACTCCTCGACGGTGAGGTCTTCGGCCTCCAGGATGCGTATGTCGGCCGGCGCCTGGTCACCTGCCTCGACCGAAACGAGGTCGCCCGGCACCAGTTCCGCCGCGTCGATCTCCTCGCGGCGGTTCTGACGTTCGACGTCGGCTCGGGCCGCAGTGAGGTGGCGGAGCGCCTCCATCGAGCGCAGGGCCCGCAACTCGGTGACGAAGCCGACGATGGTGTTGACGATGATGACCACCGCGACGGCAGCGGCCTCCACCGTCTCACCGATGACCAGGCCCGCCACGACCGCGGCGGCGAGAAGCACGACCACCACACTGCGGACCTGATCGAGCAGGATTCGCCAGCTTGATCGCTGCGTGGACAGGGCCAGCGCGTTGCGCCCTACCACAGACCGTCGCCGATCGACCTCATCCGAGGCGAGACCGCATTCCGGGTCGACGTCAAGGCGGGCCAGCACCTCGGCGCCCGCGAGCCCATGCGGGACCTCCACGTGCCACCGCCGGGCTCGCCGCTCCCGATGCCGCCCGTGCGGCGTCGACCTGTTCCGTGGTCCCCGGGTGGACGCACTCACCCGATCAGCTCTCCGACCTTCATGACACGGTGCCGCCAGTGTGGCGACACCTGCCCGGATAATGCCCGGCAGGTAGCTGTTCGCCGTCTCGTGGTGACCGTCGTGCCATGGGGAAATGCTGCCGCACCGTTCAACCATGGAACGGGCGTTTCCAGTCGCCGGTCCCGAAGAGGCAGCTGGGGCCGATCTTCCAGCCTCGGCCGGTGCAGCGGCACCTTGTGGCCAGATGAAGGCGTGGACCCTCCCCAGAACCCGCCAGCCCGCCCCCCGGGTGGGCTGGCGCACCGCGCGGTCCGCTCCTGCGCAGCCGTCGGCACCGGCGACGACCGGGGCGTGATCGGTGCCGATCGGCGTTCAGTCGCGGTGCGGCACCGGGATCCCGGTCGTGGCGTCCGCCCCGGCCGTCGCGGTGGTGGGCGCGCGGGGGTGGACCACGATCACCTACGGGCGTGGCTGCCGGGTCGCGAGCTCCTGGCGCACGTAGCCTTCGCCGGTGAGCGGGTACGCCTGGCCGTTGATGATGACGGTCACGGGCGGGGCGGCGGTGGGGAGCGCGCGCACAGACACGACGTGGTGGCTGCAGTGGATGCGCAGCCAGTGTCCCCGGTAGCGCAGGTCGAAGTCGAGGTGGGTGAGGGTGTCCGGTAGCTGTGGGTGGAGGTGGAGTGCGTCGTCGCGGGTTTCCAGGCCGGTGTAGCAGCGCTGGAGGATGTCGGCGGTGCCAGCCATCGCGCCGAGGTGGATGCCCTGACGGGTGGTGCCGTCCGGGGTGTCGGAGAGGTCGGTGGTGAGTGCGTCACGGAGGAGATGCCAGGACTGGGAGCGGGCGGAGCGGGCGAGGACCCAGGAGTGCACCACCCGGCTGAGGGTCGACCCGTGGGTGGTCCGGGTGAGGTAGTGGTGGACGGTGGCCGGGATGGTCGCGGGGTCGAAGTCGTAGCCGAGTCTTTGCAGAAGCGCGGTGACTTCTTCCGCGCTGAGCAGGTAGAAGAGCATCAGGACGTCCGCCTGCTTCGACGTCTGGTAGCGGTTGGTGTGGTCGCCCTCGGCCTCCAGGATGAGGTCGAGGCGGCCGACGTCGCCGTACCGGTCGCGATAGGCGTCAAGGTCCAGTTCGTCGAGGTCGGCGAAGCCCTCGAACTGGCTGATCAGGCCGTTGGGCAGGAACGGGACGTACAGGCGCCGGCTGAGGTCGTCCCAGCGGGCGACCTCTGAGTCCTCGACCCCCAGGCGCCGCCACAGGTCGTCGGTGTGGTGCCCACCGAGGATGCGGTAGGCGTCGGCCGCCCGGGTGAGCGTCCAGGCGGTCATGACGTTGACGTAGGCGTTGTCGTCGATACCTGACCCCGGGCGGTCGGGATAGCCGTCGTGGAACTCGTCCGGGCCCATCACTGCCCGGATGTGGTAGCGGTCGTCCCGAGGGTCGTAGTCGACGATGGCTGCCCAGAACCGGGCGATCTCCACGAGAAGTTCGGCACCGTAGGTGGCGAGGAAGTCGATGTCGTCGGTGACCTGGTGGTACTGCCAGACGTTGTAGGCCACGGCAAGGTTGACGTGGTGTTGCCGACGGGAGTTGTCGGGCATCCATCGCTGTGAGAGTGGGTTGTGGAACCACTCAGGTGTCTCCTCACGGCCGTCACTGCCGCTCTGCCACGGAAACAGGGCACCGGCCAGACCGTGCGCGCGGGCGAGTCTGCGGGCCTGGGGCAACCGGCGGTGCCGATAGAGGAGCAGGGCCCGGGTCAGCTCGGGGGTACGCAAATTGAGCAGTGGAAAGACGAACAACTCGTCCCAGAAGACGTGTCCCCGGTAGCCTTCGCCATGCCATCCGCGGGCGGGCACGCCCGCGTCGGCGTCCGCGGTGTACCCGGACAGGGTCTGCGCGACGTGGAACAGGTGCACGTTGAGGGCCCGCTGTTCCCGGAGCAGGTCGTGGCCGCCGATGCGGAGGTGGAAGCGCCGCCAGAGCTGTTCCCACGCCAGGAGGTGCGCGTCCCGTAGGGCGGGGAACGACGGCGCGGTGGTGATCTCGCCCAACGCGGCGTCCAGCGGTTCGGAGATGGCCCGGTCCTGGGACGAGTACACGGCCACGATCTTGTCGACCACGACCGGCGTTCCCGCGGTCATGGTCAGGTGGATCTCGTGCCCGACGTATCCGGAGTCGCTGAGCTGTCGGTAGGTGACCGGCTCGTCACGCTGGTGGAGCACGGTACGGGCGGCCTGGGCAATCCGGACGTGGGATTGCGTGGTCCGTACGGTCAACCAGCAGGTGTCCCCCTGGTACCCGGTGGCACAACCCGTCAGGTGGTGCCGGGCGAACGCGCCGTACTCGGCGACGTTGTCGTTGGTGACGCGGGCGTCCAGAAGGCTACGGACGTGCAGCGCTCCGGACCAGTCCAGGGCGGTGATGGTCGTTCGGAGACAGGCCACGTGCGGACGATCCATCGACACGATCCGCTCCTGGACGATGCGCGTGCGCCGACCATGAGGGTCCCGGACCGTGATGTCCCGCTGTTCCGTGCCCTGTCGCAGGTTGAGCGCCACGTGGTGGTGCGCGACGTGGAACACCGCGCGGGAGAACCAGGGCCCGTCCGGGTGGCGGAACGTCAACGGCAACCAGTTGGGCACGTTGACCAGGCTCTCGTCGACCCGGCGACGGCCGTCGACGTCGGAGGTCAGCCGGTTGTAGAGCCCGGCGAGGTAGGTGGCGGGATAGTGCACGCCGTCGGCGGTGGACTCGGTCGCCGCGCCGCGGGTCACCTGATAGCCGTTGCCCAGCGCCAGCAACGCCTCCCGAGTGCCCTCATCGGCGGCGTCGAAGCCCTCGTAGCGCAGCAGCCACTCGTCCTCGGGCAGGCGGCACAGGCCACATGGATGTTCAGCCCTCGTCGGCTCCCGCGAGGTCACAACAGGTGCCTTCGTAGTCGCTTGTCGACCGCGACCACGGCGGCGGCTGCGGCCCCTACCGCGAGGATGCGCAGCCAGACATCGCCGCCGACGGGCGCGGTGTCGAAGACGCGGTTCATGACCGGCAGGTAGGTGATGGCGCACTGGGCGACGGCCTGGAGCGCCACGCCGGCCAGAAGCCACCGGTTGGAGAAGAGACCGACGTGCCAGACCGAGTGGACCAGGGAACGGCAGCTGAACAGATAGAACGTCTCCACCACGACGAAGAGGTTGAGTGCCGCGGTTCGTGCCTCGGCCACACCGGCGCCGCGGTCCTGTTCCCACTGGAACAGCCACCAGGTGCCGGCAACGAGCAGCCCAGCCACCAGCCCGATCCGGACCACGAGAGCGCCGGTCAGCAGCGGTCGACGGGGATCGCGGGGCGGTCGTCGCATGATGCCGGCCTCCTTCGGCTCGAAGGCGAGCATCAGGCCGAGCAGGACAGCGGTGGTCATGTTGATCCACAGGATCTGCGTCGGTAACAGCGGCAGGGTGGCACCGAGGACGACGGCCACGAAGATGACCAGCCCTTCACCGAGGTTCGTCGGCAGCGTCCAGACGATGAACTTGGTGAGGTTGTCGAACACCCCGCGGCCCTCCTCGACCGCGGCCTCGATGGTGGCGAAGTCATCGTCGGTGAGCACCATGTCGGCGGCCTCCTTGGCCACCTCGGTCCCACTGCGCGCCATGGCTATCCCGATGTCCGCCTGGCGCAGGGCCGGGGCGTCATTGACCCCGTCACCGGTCACCGCGACCACGTGGCCTCGCTGCTGAAGTGTCTCGACCAAACGCAGCTTCTGCTCCGGTGACACCCGGGCGAACACCGCAGCGCGGTCCACCGCCTCCGGAGACCGCTCGGCGGGCAGTGCTTCCAGATCCCTTCCGGTGAGCACCTGCCCTTCGTGATCGTCGCCGAGTACGGCGAGGTGGGCGGCGATGGCGGTCGCCGTCGCCGCGTGATCCCCGGTGATCATCTTCACGCCGATCCCGGCGGTGTGACAGGCGCGCACAGCAGGCGCGGCGGCGCTCCTCGGCGGGTCCAGCATGGCCTGCAGGCCGGTCAGGGTCAGGGTGCCGGGCAGATCCTGTTCACCGAAGCCGGCGGAGCCGTCACCCGGACGGACGGCCGTCGCGAGCACCCGAAGCCCGCGGCCGGCCAGCTCTTCCGCCGAGCGGAGGGCCGCCCCGGCGTCCAACGGGCGGCTGTCCCCGTCAGCGCCCATCTCGGTCCGACACATCGACACGACCCGCTCCACGCTGCCCTTGACCAGCACGACCTCGCGTCCGGAGTCGCGGTCGCCGTGCAGGGTGGCCATGTACTGCCGCTCAGAGCTGAAGGGGATGGTGGCGGTACGCGGACAGCCGCCTTCGAACCGTTCACGGTCGATGCCGCCCTTCCCCGCGACCACCAGCATCGCGCCCTCGGTCGGGTCGCCGGCAAGGATCCACGCACCGTCCTCCTCGCGTATCCGAGCGTCGTTGCAGCCCGCACCCGCGAGCAGAGACCAGTGCAGTGCCGTACTGGTGGCCTCGCTGGCCGGGGCGCCCGATGCGTCACGGATCTCCCCCTCGGGCCGGTAGCCCGAACCGGTGACGGTGAACTCACCGTCGGGCGTCCACACCGCTCGCACCGTCATCTGGTTCTCGGTCAAGGTGCCCGTCTTGTCGGAGCAGATGACCGTGGTGCTACCCAACGTCTCGATCGCCGGCAGGCGACGGATCACCGCCCGCCGCCGCGCCATCCGGGTCACCCCGATGGCCAACGTGATGGTGACGGCCGCCGGAAGCCCTTCGGGGATCGCCCCCACCGCCAGAGCGATGGCCGCGGTGAAGGTCTCAGCGGCATCCTGGCCACGCAGCACACCCACACCGAAGGTCACCGCCGCCAGGACGAGGATGGCCACCGTCAGCACCTTGCTGAACCGGGCCAGCTTGCGGGTCAGCGGGGTGGCCAGGGTCTCGGCTGCACCCACCAGCCGGTGGATCTGCCCCAACTCCGTCCCGGCGCCGGTGGCGACCGCGACGCCGGCACCACTGCCCGCCGTCACCAGGGTGCCCGAGTAGACCATGTTGCGCCGGTCCGCCACCTCGGTGACGTGCGGCAGCTCCGCCTCGTCCTTCGTCACCGGAACCGACTCACCGGTGAGCGCCGACTCGTCCACCCGCAACTCGGCCAGGCGAACCAGGCGCAGATCGACCGGCACCTTGTCGCCCGCCTCCAGCACGACCAGATCGCCGGGAACAAGTTCGTCCGAGGAGATCATCAGCTCCTGCCCGTCGCGCACCACCCGCGCCTCGGTGCGCACCATCGACCGCAGGCTGTCCAACGCGCCCTCCGCCCTGGACTCCTGCACATACCCGATCGCCGCGTTGACCAGCACGACGCCGAGGATCACCGCCGAGTCGACGTACTCGTCGAGGACCGCCGTGATCACCGCAGCCGCGACCAGCACGTAGATGAGCGGATGGTGGAACTGTCGCAGCACCCGCCGCAGGACACCACCGCCACCGGCGGCAGAAAGCACATTGCGTCCGTACCGCTCCAGGCGACGCGCGGCCTCCTCCCGGCTCAAACCACCGCGCGGATCCGTCCCCAGCAGGAGCACCACCTCGTGGCAGGACATGGCGTGGTGCCCGTCCCCGCGGGGTGACTCAGCCGGCTCTCCAGACCTCACCAGCACCTCACCCTCGAAGAACGGACCCACGCCGCCGCCTCGACGCCGGGGCACCCTGACCCGCAGAGGCTGCGGCCGGAGCGGCTGATGAAATCTTCAGCCAAGCCGACGGCGACCGACCGGCAAACACCTCAAAAAGGAGGGGAGAGCCAGACACCATCGACGTGCGGCGATCCGCAGCGGCGCGGTCGGCGATCCTGGGAGACCGGCGGTGGCCAAGCTTGGTTCGGCTACTTTCGGCGCCAGACAAGAACGCCGGCTGCCGTGCCGAGCAGGCCGACCGCAGACGCCACCCGGTGCCGGGACAGCCATGCCTGCGGGCTGCGGCCGTGCGCCCGCGAGGAGAAGACACCCCGCGCGCCGTAGTCGTGCCCTCTTGGCCCGTCGAGCGGGTACCAGAGGTTGTTCGGCCGGTTGTGGTCCGCAGGGCGACCCGTCTGCTGCGACTTGTAGCCGGTGCGGGCCAGATACCGGTCGAGCAGCCCCGGTGCGACGCGGTTGCCGAGAATCGTCAGCGCGGTGGACGTGCCGACCCAGTACTCGCGCCTGTGCGGCTGGTCCGCGGCTCCAACGACGGCGCGGGCGGCTACCTCCGGCTCGTAGATCGGCGGTACCGGCTCGGCGTGCCGCGGCAGCCGGGACAACAGCCAATCGAACTGCGGCGTGTTCACCGCCGGCAGGTGCACCATCGTCACCTTGACCTTGCTGCGCTCGTGGAGCAGCTCGCACCGCAGCGATTCGGTGAACCCGACGATGGCGTGCTTCGCCCCGCAGTAAGCCGCCTGCAGCGGAATGCCCCGGTACGCCAGCGCGGAGCCGACTTGTACAATGGTACCCCGATCGCGGGGCGTCATGTGGGACAACGCGACGCGGGTGCCGTGCACGTAGCCCAGGTAGGTAACCTCCGTGGCGCGGCGGAACTCCTCCGGCCGGACCTGCTGGAACGGCGCGAAGACGGAACTGAACGCACTGTTGATCCACAGTTCGATGGGGCCCAGCTGATCCTCGATGCGTCGCCCGGCGTCGATGACCTGGTCATGGTCGGCCATGTCCACCTCGATCGGCAGGGCCCGGCTGCCGGCGGCCCGCACCTCCTCGGCGGCGGCGTGGAGCCCGAGGCGTCCGCGGGCCAGCAGCGCGATGGCGATCCTACGTCGGGCCAGAAGCCGCACGGTGGCCCGGCCCACTCCCGCGCTGGCACCGGTGACCACCGCCACCTGGATGTCCTGCTGCCGTCTACCCATGTCGCTCCCGTCGTCAACCTCTGCCCCCGCACTACGCCGTCTGCGGCCTGCGCAGTCACCCGAACTCGCCCCGGATACCCGCGGTACAAGCCCCAAACAACCTCGTGTGCTGGATCGTCAGACCGGCAGGGGCGGTTGATGGCGCCACGGACGTCAACGAGAGAGAAGAGAGGGGCGCAGCGGCCTCCAGCCACCCGGGCGCCGGACCGCGCCGGCAGTGCGACGCGATGACCCACTGCTCGCCGTTGAACACCGTGACGCGCGGCATCGGTCTCCGGACCCGGGTGCCCTTGGTTCGGGCGGCTCCGACCGTATCCACGATCGAGCTCTCACCGCCCGCTTGATCTCCGACACGCGGGCCCGGTCGATTGCCTCACGCGCCTTGTCGCTTGTTCCCGGATTCTGCTTCCTTTCGGCCATCCATTCAATTGCACACGGTTCCGGCGACCAGCCCGAAATCTCGTGTCACGTCCGTGTAGGTACGCCGATCCTCGATCACAGCCCTACCGCTTCGACCCGCAGTCCAGGTGACTACCTCGCTGATGGGGCAGGGGGCCCACGGCCTGATTGAAGCCGAGGGTTGGAATGCCCATCGCCCGGGTTCGAATCTCCCGTCCACGCGGATCGGCCCTGCGGCCGGGAGACACGCAGCGAGGGGTTTCCAGCCGGCAGGCCGGAAACCCCTCGCGGTGACCTACTTCAGAGGGCTGACGTCACGCACTAGGTGACATGCGGCGCCGCCGCAGAATCAGCGAGATGGTGCCGCCGAGGGTTACCATCGCGGTGCCGATGCCGAACAGCCACCACAGCCCGGTGGCGTCCGCGCCGGTCACGGGAAGGATCGGGGTGGGGCTGGCCGTCGGCGGTTGGGTCGGGTCATCCGTGGGCGGCGCGGTCGGCTGGGTCGGCGAAGGCGTGGGCTGCGTCGGCGTCGGCGTCGGCGTAGGCGTCGGGCCGAGCGGACGCTCGCAGCGCGCCTCGGCGAGGATGACGGTGCCGACGGGGATGTCCAGCAGTGGCCCGCCGACGACGGAGCCTGTCAACCGTAGGGTCGCCTGCACAGCGATGGCGACAGCACCGTCTTCAGTCACGGTTTCGACGTTGGTGAGCGTGGCGTTCAGCGCGGCGCCGGTGAGGCCCGGGACCGTGACCGCTGCGCTGGCAGTGACGCCGGGGGAGTTCGGCACCAGGGTTACCGGCTCGCCGAACAGTTCGAGCCCTGTAAAGGTGGTGTCCGCTGTTTGTGCGCCGGTCTGTGGGCAGTTGACCGCCGCGGTGATTACCTCGGCGTCGATGACGGGTGTGCCGAGGATGGCCAGGGTCAGGTCGGCGATCTCGGCGTTGGCCGATGAAGCCGTCTCGCCCCGGGTGGCACTCACCTCGACCACCGTGCCCGTGGCCGTCACGCCTAGGGCGCCCGGGATGGTGATCGCCAGAGCGGTGTCGGTGTCCGTGCCGCCGCCGGCCGGTGCGGTCGCGCTGCCTATGACCACGTCGGCCGTGATGACCGGAATGCCGGCCACGGCTGCGGACAGGTCGATCACGACGCCGCGGGCGCTGGCGTCGCCGGGCGCGGCGAGCGCCGGGGCCGCACTGGAAAGTGCTACGGCACCGACGGCGATCGCCATCGCTCCGGTGGCGGAGATTCGCCGGGTTAGTCTCACGTTCTCGCCTCTGCTCATTCAGCCCTTCTCGACCATCGAGAAGGCAAACCGACTTTATAGACCAAAAACCACAGAGGCGGGCAATTGGTGCAATGCGTGACCTGCTCGCATCAGGGCCGTCCCGGCGACCCAGTCGCAGTCGAACACTCTGCTGTCGAGGATCACGTGCGACCAGCCGTCGGCGGCGGCCCGACGCAGCGCGGTATGCAGGTCGGTCGCCTGGGCGGCGAGGACCGTGACGCCCTCGTCGCGGTAGCGGTAGGCGGTCGCCCGGGAGATGCCGAATCCGGCGGCCAGGAGGGTCATGTCCTCACCCTTGCCGAAACCAGATCAGCACCATCAGGGCCTGGTAGAAGCAGGTCAACGCCCGGGTGCCCTGAACGGGTGCCGCAGGCCCGGGAACTGCTCTCCGAGAGCGCGGACACCGCGGCGATGTCGAGCCCGTCCTCGCCGAGGCGCAGGCGGCGCTGACCCCGTTGTGGGGTATCGCGCCGGCTTGCCGGCTGACCGGCGTCTCCCGGGCCACGCTGTATCGCCGCCATGCTCCACCGCTGGTAACCGGCCTCGGGCACCGCGCAAGCCGCCGCCGGCACTGTCGCAAGCCGAACGTGAGCAGGTGCTGCAGCTGCTGGACCGGCCCGAATTCGCCGATCTGGCGCCCGCGCAGGTGTGGGCCCGGGAGCTCGACCGGGAACGCGTGAACCCGGACCAGCTGATCGTGCACGCCGACCGCGGCGCGGCGATGACCAGCAAGACCGTCACCCAACTGCTGACCGATCTGAGGATCAGCCGCAGTCACAGCCGGCTTAAGACCTCCAACGACAACCCGTACATCGAGGCCAGCTCCAAGACGCTCAAGTACGACCCAACGTTCCCGGACCGGTTCGGGTCGATCCAGCACGCCCGCCAGCACTGCGAGGCGTTCTACACCTACTACGCGAGCGCGTGATTGGTGCGGCGACCGTGCGGGCACGTCATCGGCAGGAGCCGACGGGATGGAGAGCGGTGATGCCGGCAGGCAGGGACGTGCCCGGCACCCTACAGCGATCACCGAAGAAGGCACAGGACGCCTACGCCAAGGCGCACGACTCGGCAGTCGACTCGTACGGCGAGAGTGAGCGCGCCCACCGGACGGCGTTCGCGGCCGTCGAGCACTCCTTCGACAAGGTGGGCGACCACCGGGAGGCCAAGGGCAGGGAGGGACCGAGCGACAGGATGGCCGCCAGCGGCCGCAGGTCCGGCAGGACCGCCGGTGAGGTCGACGCCACTGCCAGCAAGGAACACCTGATGGACCTGGCGAGTAAGCTCGACATCCGTGGCCGGTCACGAATGAACAAGGCCGACCTCGTCAAGGCCATCCGCGAGGCCAACAGCGGCAGCACCCGCGAGGCCCGCGGCAGGTAGTCGCAACCGAGATGGCGTCCGCGAGGACGCCGCCGTCGGTGGACACAGGCACGGCCGGAGCCGCAGGGCCGGTGACCTCCCTGCCGGCGGCGTCCCGTCGTTCCCGGATGATCCGCAGCTGTAGGGACTCATGTCGCAGCGGTGACGTGTGCTCGGTCGGACGGCCCGTTCGGTTGGCAGCCGTTGCTTAGGGACGCGGCCCGTGGGTACGGGTCGGTGATGGTGTGGAAGAATCCGGGCGATCTGCTGCGCGTGTTGGTCGTCGCCGCGCTCGTCTACCCGGCGCTCGTGATGATCCTGCGGGTCTCGGGGAAGCGGACGCTGTCCAAGCTCAACGCGTTCGACCTCGTTGTCACCGTGGCGCTGGGCTCGACGTTGGCGACGATCCTGCTGTCCCGCGACGTCTCCCTGGTGGAGGGAATCCTCGCGCTTGCGCTGCTGGTGGCGCTGCAGTACGTCGTCGCTCTGCTCGCTGTGCGCTGGCCACTGTCACAGCGGCTGCTCAAGGCCCGGCCGACCATGCTGCTGCGCGACGGACACCTGCGCGAGCAGACCATGCGCCGTGCACGGGTTACGGAAAGTGAGATGCGGCAGGCCGCCCGCAGCCAGGGGGCCGGCGACCTTGCCGACCTCGCGGCCGTGGTGCTGGAGACCGACGGAAGTCTCAGCGTGATTCCACGCAGCCAACTCGGTGACGGCAGCAGCCTGTCAGACGTCCGCGACGATGAGCGGTAGCTGCCCGACGTCACACCGGCCCCGCCCACGTCGGCCGTCCCTCGTGGGACGGCCCAGCGTGGGCGGTCGTGCTGTCAATGGGCTGTCGCGTCCGGATCGGGGCGGCTCGCCGCGAACCACCGGCGGGCGGCCCCGCTCTTCCACAGGCTCTCGCCGTGAGTGTCAACACCACACTACGTCTTGTCGCCTTCGGCGCTCGATTCCCGAAGGTGGGAGTTGCTGCCGTCGGCACCCGTACGTCCGGTCGGTCGCCGAGGGCTCGGATGGCGGTGACGGCGGCGAGGCCGTCGGCCAGGAATGCCAGGTCGCTGCCGGGCAAACTGGCGGGTGCCTGGTTCCTCGATGGCCGTGCGCACGTAGCCGTGGACGCTCTCGGCAACGGGCGTCTGTACCTGGCCGGACGGCGCGAGGGTCGCCTGGCACAGCCCGGCCACATCATTGGCCGGCATGTCGGCCACGTTGAGGTTGGGCACCGTGCCCGGCTGCGCGTCGAGCAGCCACGGCAGCCGGCGCGATCGTCAGAGTGGTCGGCTTCGGCAACATCAGCCTCGCCACCTCCACCTGCTCACCGCCCGGTACGGCACCAACGCCTGATCCACCATCGCCGGAAACCTCGCCACCCCCGTCACCGTCGCCAAAGCACCGCACCAATGGCCGCCGCCGGGTTCCTGCACACCGTCGACGGCTACGCCCCTGATCACCGCCGTAGCCACCTGCTGCGCACTCGCCGCCGTCGGCGTCACCACCAGAACGAAGACTTCGCTACGACGCCCTCCACCGGGCAATCCTGAGGAGAGCACCCTCAGCTCCGCAGGCCCCCGCGCTGTCTCGCCCGGTTCGGCGGCGTCGCCCAAGCGACGGGGCTCCACGCATGAGAATGGTGCGTGTTGGTCCGAGAGGTGGTGAACGACCGTTCCTGCTCACCGAGGACGGCCGTCACCTTGATCTGGCCGGGCTGACCGGTGACATCGATGGCGCATTCCTGGCCGGCGACGGCATCCAGCGGGCACGGGCCGCGCTGGACGCCGGTCAGCTACCGGAGATCGACACCTCCGGCCTGCGGGTCGGGGCGCCGATCGCCCGACCGGGCACGGTGGCATGCATCGGGCTTAACTACGTCCGACACGCTGCAGAGTCCGGCGTTACCCCACCCGTACAGCCGGTCGTTTTCCTCAAGGCGTCCAACACCGTGGTCGGCCCGTACGACGACATCGTGCTCCCGAGGGGGCGGCGAAGACCGACTGGGAGGTCGAGCTCGCGGTCGTCATCGGTCGCAGCGCCCACTACCTCGAATCACCCGCCGATGCCGCGGACGTCATCGCCGGGTACGCCGTCTCCAACGACCTGTCGGAGCGGGGGTTTCAGACGGATGACACCGGCGGGCAGTGGGCCAAGGGCAAGAGCTGCGAGTCGTTCAACCCGTTGGGGCCATGGCTGGTCACCGCCGACGAGGTGGACGACCCGCAGAACCTCGCGCTGAGCAGCTGTGTCAACGGCGAGCAACGGCAGGCGTCCAGCACCTCGGACATGGTTTTCGACGTGCGATACCTGGTCTGGTATCTGAGTCAGTACCTGGCGCTGGAGCCGGGCGACGTGGTGAACACCGGAACGCCCGAGGGCGTCGCGATGTCCGGCCGATTCCCCTACCTCGCCGAGGGGGACGTGATGAGTGCGTGGATCGAGGGGCTCGGCGAGCAGCGGCAGACCTGCCGCTCCGCGCGGCCCTGACCGGTCACCTTGCGGGTCGGTCAGGGGGCGCCGACGCCGACGTCGGCCGGTAGCAGCGGCTTGTTCGTCACCGGGGCGGTCGACCGTTCATCGGCACCGACATCGGCGGTGCCGCTGCGCGGTTGTCGGTCCATGTCCTCGGTGACGAAGGCGTAGCCGCCGACGGCCGCGTCGATCGCCGGGCTTCCCGCGCCGATCCGGCTCACCTCGTCCTGCGCCACCAGCAGCGGGTTGGCGATGGTGACGCTGCCGGCCACGCCGATGACGGCAGCACCCGTCGGCCAGGCGATGTTGCCGGCGTACGTCATGTTCTTGGGGCTCTTCAGCTCGTTGATGAGCTTGCCCTGGGAGCCGACGACGATGTTGTTGGCCACCACGCTGTCCACCGGGGCGAGGTTGTAGTTCGCCCCGATCTCGATGTTCGAGACGTTGTTGACGAAGGTGTTGTTGACGGCCGTCGCGCGGTACACCCGCCAGTGCGAGGAGAGCGCGCCGGACGTGTCCACGTCACCGCCGTCGAGCTGGAGCGCCGCGTCGTACCCGGTACCGGTCAGTCCCTCGAAGTAGTTGTTGTAGATCTTGTGGTCCTGACCGTAGACCCGGACCCCGCCGGTGCCGGCCTTGCCGCCGCCGAGGAAGAAGTTGCCGTGCACCTGGCTGCGGTTGCCGTGGCGCAGCGACAGAGTGCCCTGCGACGTCCGGAAGGTGTTGTACCGCACCGTGTTGTCGTTGCTCTTCACGGAGACGATCTCCGGGTCCCCGTCGCAGTTCTCGAACAGGTTGTGCTCGATGGTGGTGAACCCGTTCGACTGGGAGATCGCGCTCCAGCCGACCCGGATCGCCTCCATCTCGTTGGTGGCCCGCGGCCCGATGTTGCGGAAGTGGTTGTGGTCGATGAGGTCGTACTGGGACTGCTGGTTGGACGACCCGTCGATGGTGATGAAGTTGCCGAGCTGGTGCTTCTCCTCGAACAGGTTGTGGTCGATCCGGTTGTGATGGCTGGGGGCCCCCTGGATGATGATCCACTTCAACGAGCTCGACTCGGTCAGTCGGAAGTGGCTGCGGGTCACCCGGATGTGGTGCGAGCTGGTGATCTTCAGCGTGTGGGAATTCGTCCACTTCAGCCCGGAGACCGTCACGTACGACGAGCTGAGTACCTCGAGCTGACCGCCGGTTATGACGGCCCTGCCCTGGTTGGCCGCCGTGATCGTGATGGGCGCGGCGGCCGTGCCGTTCCTGGCGTTCAACTTTCCGATCGAGTAGTTGCCGTCGGCGAGGACGATCGTGTGTCCAGGCGCGGCGTCGGCCATCGCGGCGGTCAGCTGCGCCGTCGAGGAGACGTGTACGACGGTGCCGCCGGGCGGCGGGGTGGTGGGGTTGGCGGTCGGGGAGGCGGTGGGGGTCACCGTCGGAGCGGCACCAGCCCCGAGGACGGCGGTCTCGGTGATCGAGGTCCAGGCGTTGACGGTGTTGCCGTAGCCCAGGATCCGCAGGTGACGGGCAGCGAGGTCGGTGACGTCGTATGTCTCCGGTTGCAGCGTCGTTCCCGAGCTGTTCCGGGCGGGTACCACGGTCGTCCAGGTCGAGCCGTTGGTCGAGGTCTGGACCGTGAAGGTGGTCTGTCGTTGGTCGCCCTGGTGCCAGGCGATGGTGACCGTGCCGACCGTGACGGTGGAACACAGGTCGTAGCGGATCCAGACACCGTCGCCGTTGGCGGACCAGCGGGTGTCGAGGCTGCCGTCGAGGGTGTTCGCCGGAACGTTGCCGTCGTCGCTGCTCGCGCTGGTCGCGCAGATGGGCAGGGGAGATGCGATCTGCAGCCCTGCCCGGCCGGCGAGTGAACCATGGTTGCCGGTGGCAGCGAGGGCCGGGATCGCGATGAGGGCGCTACCGGTGAGCGCCGTGACCACGATCGTGCCGCGCGCGCCGAGTCTTGTGCTGCTCATGAGGTTCTCCAAGCGGGACGGGGAGTTGTAGCTCAGCAGTCATGTCGCAGCTGGGGAGGTGGTGGCGGCCAGGTGCGGAGCTGCGACGTCCATCCGACGGGTCGCGCGGGGATCCCGCCCGGGGGCCTGAACCCCCGGGCGGAACGCTCGTCAGGAGTGGGTGACGGTCAGGCCGTAGATCTTGACCTCGCCGTAGTTCGAGCTCGAGCAGGGCGACGAGTTGGAGCAGTTGGCCTGGGTGTAGCCGCCGGCCTTGAAGTAGCCGCCGGAGAAGCTCTTCGTGATGGTGGTCTGCAGGACACCGTTGTAGTAGGCCTTGATCTGGCCGCCGCTGACCACGAACTTGGCCTGGAACCGGGTGCCGAGCTGGTAGTTACTGGTGACCAGCTTGTAGTGGGTGTCGTTGTCGTTGGTGATGTAGAGGCTGGTGCCCTCCAGCCGGAACACGGTCACGTCGTCGTCGGCGTCGTGGATCTGGGCCCCGACCACGTGCGGCTTGGTGGAGGGCAGCGCGGTGAAGGCCTCGTCGACGACCAGGGTGTGGGTGCCGGAGGTCGACGACCAGCTCGCGTTGCTCGTGCCGTTGTTCGCCATCTCCCGCAGCTCGCTACGGGGGTAGCTCGATCCGCTGGTGGTGACGCCGTTGACCGGGGCGCGGAACTGGACCGCCTTGCACGAGTCCGTGGTCACGAAGTACGGGGACACCTGGTAGCTGTCCAGCGCCGGTTGCTTGATCTCGGTGGGGCTGCCGGAGGATCCGGTCGGCAGCGTGACCTTCCAGTTGGTCAGGTTGAGCACGTCAGCAGGCACGGCGCAGGAGGGGCCACTGCCACCGTCGGCTCCGTAGACCCCGACCTCGGTGATGCTGTTCCACGTGTTGACGGTGTTGCCGTAGCCCACCACCCGTACGTAGCGCGCGCTCCGGTCGGTGAAGTCGTACGTCTCGAGCTGAAGGGTGCTGCCGCTGCTCTGGCGCTGGCTGACGGCAGTGGTCCACGTGCTGGCGTTGGTCGACGTCTGCACGGCGAAGCTGCTCGCGCGCTGGTTGCCCTGGTACCAGGCGATTGCCACCGAACCGACCTGGACGCTCGACCCGAGGTCGAAACGGATCCAGGATCCGTCACCCTGGGCGGACCACCGGGTACCGAGGTTGTTGTCGAGGGTGTTCGCCGGCACGTTTCCGTCGTTCGAGCTGGCCGTCACCGCCGTCACCGGCAGGGCCGTGGCGGCCTGGGCCGGGGTGGCGAGCAGGCCGGCGCTGACACCGGCGAGCAGGACGGGTAGGGCGAGGATTCCGATTCGTCGCATTACTTGATCCTTCTGGTGGTAGTTCCCGTATGTGAACTATGCGGCACTAGTGCCGGGTGACCATAGAAGGTGATGACTGTGACGTCAACGGGGGATTTCGAATCGGTTGCCGGCGGGCGTTCTGCCGGTCAGTGCTGCGGTGATCGCCGATTCGATGGCTCCCGCGATCTGGCTCGCCCGTCCCTCGGTCAGCCGGCCACCCGCCACGCAGACGCCGATGGCGTCGTACGGGCCGAGTTTCGGTGGGGCCGCCACCGCGACGCAGGAGCAGGTCGTCGCCCCGTCCGGATGCCAGTCGACGGCGTAGCCGCGCTTCGCGGTGCGGGCGAGGTCGTCGAGATGGTGGCTGTTCCCCGGGGCGTCCATGGGGCGGGACGGGGTGGGGGCTGCGAGTCGGGCCAGCACCGCCCGGCCCAGCGCGGTGGCGTGGGCCGGTGCGTGCCGGCCCGCCGCGATCGCCGGCGTCGCGCCAAATTTCTCCCTGCTGACCAGGCAGACGACCTGACCACCGGTGACCCGGCCGAGTTGCACGGTGGCGTCGAGTTCGCGATGCAGCCGGTCCACCACCGGGGTCAGGCGTCGGATCGACCGGTCGGTGCGCAGGTAGGCGGATCCGGTCCTAAGGGCCTGCACGCCGAGGCCGTATCGCAGGCCGGCGGAGTCGGTCTCCACCCAGCCGCGCTGCACGAGGGTACGGAGCAGCCCGTGCATACTGCTCTTCGGGATGCCGAGATCCCGGGCAAGGTCCACGAGCGTGCGTCGGTCGGGCGATGCGGCAAGCAGCTCCAGCAGTTCCACTGTCCGGTCCGCCGATTTGACCCGCGTGACGCCGCCGCCTGTCGTCATGGTCGTTCCTCACTCCAGGGGGTTGGGTGCGGGCCCGGTGGACGCGCGGACGACCAGTTCCGGGCGCAGTAGCAGGGACTGGCTCGGCCCGCCGTCCGGGTCCTCGATGCGCGCGAGGAGGTGTCGGAACGCCGTCGCCGCCATGTCCGCGATGGGCTGCCGGACGGTCGTCAGCGGCGGCGCGGCGAGGTCGGCGAGCACGATGTCGTCGAAGCCGACCACCGAGACGTCCCGACCGACCTGCAGGTCGGCGTCGCGGATTCCGGCGCTGACCCCGAGCGCGCACATGTCGTTGATCGCCACGATGGCCGTCGGTCGTTCCTGGCCGTGCAGCAGGTCGCGGGCCGCGGATCGGCCGAGGCCGGCGGCGTCGAGGTCCCCGTACGGTTCGTGCTCGGCGTTGCCCGACCAGATGATCGCCTCGGTCGGATCGAGGCCAGCATGCTCGAAGGCGTTCGTGAACCCGCGAAAGCGTTCCCGGCGGTTGATGCTGCGCAGCGAACCGGAGACGAAGGCGATCCGCCGGTGCCCGAGTTCTAGCAGGTGGGCCGTGGCGAGGTGGGCACCGACGACGTTGTCGACGCTGATGTTCACCAGCGCCGCGGGGTCGCCGGCCTGGGCGGTGCGGTCGAACGCGACCAGGCCGAGACCGCGTTCGACCAGGGGCAGGACGTGCTCCAGCGAGGGTAGTGAGGAACAGAGCACGACGCCGCGGATGCCGTCGCCCCACAGTTCTTCGAGGTACCGCAGCTCCCGGTCGGGCTCCCGCTCGCTGTTGCAGAGTAGGACGTGGTAACCGTTGGCCAGGGCCGACCGTTCCAGGTAGCGGGCGAAGTTGCCCCAGAAGGGGTTTGCCACCGACGGGACCACCAGGCCGATCACCTGGATCCGGCCGGTACGGAGTTGGCGGGCCGCCCGGTTCGGCCGGTATCCCAACTGTTCGATCGCCGCCTCCACCCGGGCGCGGGTCTGTGGGAGCATCCGTCCCGGGCGCCCGTTGAGGAAGTTCGACACGGTGCTGGGGGATACCCCAGCCTCCCTTGCGACCTGGTAGATCGTCACACCAGCCATACCGTGGCTCTCCTGTGCTGCGCGGGGGACCGGAACGCAAGGAGTGTATGGGTTTACCGTCTCGTGGCGGTTCCGTACCTGCTTAGTTAAGCGCGTGTTGCTGGCTTGTGTCCACCCATTGACATGCCTGCACCTCGCTCCTAGCCTTGCTGCATCGTTCCACCAGTAAATCGATGCATCAAACGGCTACCGAGCCCGTGACGTCGCAGTGACCCAGGCGGCGCCTTCGCGCCGCGGAAGGGACGAGATGATGACAGGAACCAGGCGGAGCCGGATGCGCCCCGTGATAGCGGTACTGACGGCGGCGCTGCTCGCCGCAGGTTGTGGCGGACCGGCCCCCAGCGAGGACGACGACGGCAAGGTCAGCGGGACCGTGCGCCTGCTGACGCCGATCTTCGAGGGCGCAGACGGGAAGGCGGTGCTCGACAAGCAGCTCGCCGACTTCAAGAGCAAGTACCCCGATGTCGCGGTCGAGGTCGACTACACCTCGTACGGCAAGCTCAACGAGAAGCTCACCACCTCAATCGCCGGCGGCCGGCCGTACGACGTGATGCTCATGGGAGTCGGGTGGATCCCGCCGTTCGCGGCCAAGGGCGCCTTGGCCGAGTTGGACGAGAGCAAGCAGGACCTGACCAAGCGGTACAACGAGCGCGTGGTCGAGCCCGGCATCTACCAGGGCAAGGTCTACGGCCTCCCGATCATGCTGGATACCCGCTTCGGGCTGTACCGCAAGGACATCTTCGCTGAGGCGGGCATCAGCGCTCCGCCGAGCACCTTCGACGAGTTGCGGGAGATCGGTCGGAAGCTGACCGTGCGCGACAGCAGCGGCAAGCTCACCCGTGCCGGCGTGGACATCCTCTCCAACGACCTGCGGCAGACGTTCCTTCCGCTGATGTGGGCCAACGGTGGCGAGCTGTGGACCGCTGACGGGAAACCGGCCTTCAACAGCCCGCAGGCTGTGGGCGCGTTGCAGTTGATGACCGACATCATCCGCACCGACAAGTCCGAGGACTTCGGCTTCACCCAACCGGGCGCCACCGGTCTTCCGCTGGCACAGGGGCGGGCGGCCATGATGGTGGGGCACAACAACCACCTGCTGGCGATCGAGGAGCAGGAACCGGAGCTGATCAAGGACGACAAGATCGGCTTTTTCATGATCAGAAATGAGCGGCCCGCGATGTTCCAGGGCGGCACCCTCGCCACCGTCTCCGCCAAGTCCTCGCACCCCGCGGCGGCCAAGGCGCTGGTCAGCTTCCTCACCGACGAGCAGGCATCGCTCGCCGCGAACGAGCAGCGGGGCAACGTCCCGGCGCTCAACAGCCTCGCCGACTCCGAGTACGTGAAGAGCAACAAGGCCGCGCAGTTCGCGATGGAGAACCTCGACGCCGCGTTCTCCGAGGGCGGCGTGCCGGCCTGGCTGGAGATCCGGGGTGACTTCAAAGCGGCCATCGAGGCCGCGTTGCTGGGTCAGAAGACCCCGCAGCAGGCGCTCGACGAGTTGACCGCCAAGGCGCAGGCAGCGATCGCCAAGGGCTGACATGACCTCCACCCTGGAATCCGTGAGCGTGGCGTCCGCGAGCCGGACGCCACGCCCGCCCCGCCGCCGCCGGCTGGGCGCCGACCGCCGCCGCGCGGCCTACCTGATGCTGGCCCCATCGGTGATCCACCTGGTCTGGTGGATCGGCCTGCCGGTGGTGGCGACCTTCGGCCTGGCCTTCACCGACTACGACGTGATCGCCGGCACCATCCAGTGGGCCGGTCTGGACAACTTCCGGGAGATCTTCGCCGACGACATCTGGAACCGGTCGATCTGGCACACGATCGTCTTCACCTTCTTCACGGTGCCGGTGGCGATGGCGATCGCGGTGTTCATCGCGGTGCTGCTGAACCAGCAGATCAGGGCGCGGGCCTGGTACCGCGCGGCGTTCTTCATGCCGCACATCACCGCCACCGTCGCGATCGCGCTGGTCTGGATGTGGATGTTCGAGCCCACCCTCGGGCTGTTCAACCTGCTGTTGGAGCGCGTCGGGGTGAACGGGCCGGCCTGGCTGTCCGACCCCGACTGGGCGATGCCGGCCGTGATCCTGGTCAGCATCTGGAAGGGCATCGGCCTCAAGATGCTGATCTATCTGGCGGCCCTGCAGAACATCCCGCACGACCTCTACGAGGCGGCGGACCTCGACGGCGCCTCGGGCCTCCGCCGGTTCTTCGCGATCACCCTGCCTCTGCTGAAACCCGCCACGTTCTTCGTCTTCATCGTCTCCATGATCGACGCCTTCCAGGTCTTCGACCAGGTGTACGTGCTGACTCCCGACGGCGGTCCGGCGAACTCGACCACCGTGATGACGTACGAGATATACCGGACCGCATTCGGCGAGTTCGACATCTCGGCCGCCTGCGCGCAGAGCCTGGTGCTCTTCGCCTTCCTGCTCGTCCTGACGGTGATCGGCCGCCGGCTGACCGGGAAGGAAGCCGATGAAGCCTAAGCTCGCTCCCCGCCTGGTACTGCACCTGCTGCTCGGCGGCGGCGCCCTGGTCATGATCGTGCCATTCGTCTGGATGATCCTGACGTCGCTCAAGAGCCGCGCCGACATCGCCGCCTATCCGCCGAACCTGCTGCCCGACGAGTGGGTGTGGAGCAACTACCAGGCCGCGCTGGACTACGCCCCGTTCGGGACGTACTTCCGCAACAGCCTGCTGATCGCCATCGGGCACACGGTGATCAACCTGATGCTGGCGACGATGGCCGGGTACGCCCTCGCCCGGGTGCCGTTCCGGGGCCGGACCGTCGTGTTCATGGCCGTACTGGCGATGATGATGATCCCGACCTACACGAAGATCGTCCCGCAGTATCTGATCGCCAAGGGCATGCCGTTCTTCGGCGGCAACGACTACCTCGGGCGGGGTGGCTACGGCTGGCTCGACTCGTGGTGGGTCCTGATCGTCCCGGGAGCGCTGACCCCGTTCGCGATCTTCCTGTTCCGGCAGTTCTACCTGTCGCTGCCAAGGGAGTTGGAAGAAGCGGCCCGCATCGACGGGATGGGTGAGTTCGGGATCTTCGCCCGGGTGATGACCCCGCTGGTGAAACCCGCGATCGCCACCGTCGCTCTGGTCACCTTCGAGAACAGCTGGAACAACTTCCTCTGGCCGTTGCTGGTCACCACGCGTGACGACCTGAGGGTGATCCAGGTCGGCCTAGCCGCCTTCCAGCAGGCCGAGCGGACCGAGTGGTCCTATCTGATGGCCGGCTCGACGCTGGCCACCGTGCCGATGATCGTGCTGTTCCTGATCGCCCAGCGGTACTTCGTGCAGGGCTTCGCCACCGCCGGAATCAAGTAAATAAGGAGCACCTTGATGACTTTCGACCTGACCGGACGCCGGGCTCTCGTCACCGGCGCCGGCCACGGGATCGGCGCGGCCATCGCCGTGGGGCTGGCCAAGGCCGGGGCGGACGTCGCCGTACACCACAGGCACTCGGCCGGCCCGGCCGGCGAGGTGGCGTCCGCCATCGAGGCGCTGGGCCGCAAGACCGTCGTCCGGCAGGCCGACCTCACCAGGACCGGCGAGGTCGGCGACCTCGTCGACGACGTCACCAGCTTCCTCGGCGGACTGGAGATCCTGGTCTGCAACGCCGGTGGCATGGTCGGCCGCAGCCCGGTGGCGGAGATGACCGACGAGCACTACGCCGCGGTCGTCGACCTCAACCTGGGCAGCACGTTCCGCACCGTCCGTGCTGTGATCCCGCACCTGCGGTCGGCCGGCGCTCAGGGGCGGGTGATCACCATGTCCTCGCTGGCGGCGCAGAACGGTGGGGGCGCCGGCTCGGCCGTCTACGCGGCGGCGAAGGCGGGAGTGCGGGCACTGACCAAGGGCCTGGCAAAGGAATTGGCGACCAGTGGAGCGACCGTCAACGCGGTCGCTCCGGGCTTCATCGGTGGTACCAACTTCCACAACACATTCACCGCTCGGGCCACTCAGGAGGCGATCATCGGCGGGGTGCCGCTCGGGCGGGGCGGCACCCCGGACGACGTGGCCGGCGCGGTCGTCTGGCTCGCCTCCGACGCCGCCTCCTACGTCACCGGGGCCACCATCGACATCGACGGTGGCGCGTGGTTCCGGTGACCGGCACCGCTCCACCGTCCACCATCCGGCCGGTGCCGCCGGCGGAGCGGGGCGGCTGGTGGCACGCCTACGTCTGCCCGGTGCACGGTGTGGAACTCGAACACGAGGGGCTGCTCTCCGGTGCCTTCCCCGATGCTGGAGCCCGCTGCCGGCACGGCTGCCGGGTCGACGAGCCCGCGGTACGGGGGGCCTGGACCGTGCTGGCCCACCAGGCCTGCGCCCGGCAGATCCGGGCGCTCGCCAGGTCCCCGCACGCCGCCGACCGCCACACCGCCATCGACCTGCTGACCGGATACGCCCGGCAGTACGCGGCACTCGGCGCGGCCCCCCACGAGGGTGCCGCCGAGTGGATGCTGCGGGGCCGGCTGTTCCACCAGGCGCTCACCGAGGCCATCTGGGCGGTGACCATCGGGCAGGCCGCCCGGGCACTGCGCGAGGCCGGGCACCCCCTGCCCGCCGAGGTGACGGAGTTCCTGCGCGCGCTCGTCGCGGCGGCCGGGCAGGCACGCGACGCCCTGATCCGTGCCGGCCGTTTCGACTCGAACTACACCGCCTGGCTCATCGCCGCCGGGGCGGTCTGCTCCGGCCGGCCGGAGTGGCTGACCGGGCCGCAAGGCCTGTACGCCCACGTCCCGGTAGCGGTCCGGCCGGACGGATGGGAGTGGGAGGGGTCGACCTACTACCACGGCTTCGTGTTGCGCGCGTACCTGCTGGCGCTGCACGCGGTGCGGCACGTCGAGGTCCCCGGCGAGGTACGGGACCGACTCACCGCGATGGCCGGGGTGCTGGAATCCCTCACCACTCTGGGCGGTCTGCTGCCCGCCCTGCACGACGGCCCGTACGACCGCCCGTCGGCGGCGTACGAGCTGACCGAGCTGAGGGAGCTGCTGCCGTTGCTCGGTGCGCTGCCCACCACGACGGAGCCGGTCACGCTGCACCGGGACGCCGGTTACGCGGTGCTGCGCGGCGCGGGGTTGCACGCCGTGGTGGACTTCGGCCCGCACGGCGGTTCGCACGGACACCTGGACAAGCTGGCGCTGTACCTCTACGGCGCGGACACCCCCTGGCAGCCCGACCCCGGCCAGGTGCCGTACGCGCACCGGGGGTGGCGTCGCCACTACGCCTCGACCGCCGCGCACCCGACGTTCAGCGTCGATGGGTCGGACCAGGCTGAGTGCGCCGGATACCTGATCGGGCACGACAACCGGTCGGTAGCTGTCGGCTGCGACACGGCCTATCCGGGGGTGACGGCCCGCCGGGAGCTGGCCCTGCGTGACGGCGCGCTGGTGGACGAACTCACCGTCGAGACGGACCGGCCCCGCCTGGTCGTCGCCCACCTGCGTCCGGACGTCGACCTCACCGTCTGGCCCAGCGCCGGTGGCGCGCTGGAGACGGACTGGGCCGGCCGGCAGAAGCTGCTCGGGGCGCACGCGGCCTCGGTGCCGGCCGACGTGCTCTGTCGGCCCGGCCCCGGGCCGGCGAACGACCCGCAGCGGGTTCGCACCTGGGTCGACTGGACCGTGCCGGACGCCACCGCTGTGACCTTCCGTTCCGTCTACCGGATGGGGACCTGATGCAACCCCTGCTGATCGGCGATCGGCTCGACGAACTGCGGGCCGCGCTCACCACCACCCACGCCGCCCAGTGGCGGCGACTGTACGAGCAGTGCGACTGGTACCGCGGACAGAGCCCGCCCACCGAGCATCCGACCGCCAGCATCACCTACTTCGGTCCGGCCGCGATGAACCTCGCCCTGGCCTACCGCCTGACCGGGCAGCCCGGCTACCTGGCGGAGGCCCGACGGTGGACCAGCATTGCCGTGTCCTTCCCGCACTGGGGGAAGGCGAAGCTGCCCGACCACGACCTCGACGCCGGATGGCTGTTGCACGGGCTGTCACTGGCGTACTCCTGGCTCCGCGACGACCTGCCCGGCGATGAGGCCGACGCGCTGCGCGCCAAGCTGCTGCTCCAGGGTGAGCGGATGTACGACTTCGCGGTGCAGACCGAGGGAAGCTGGTGGTCGTCGAGCTACTGGCAGAACCACAACTGGATCTGCTACACCGGGCTGGCCGCCGCCGGCTACGTCCTCGACCAGCCACAGTGGAGTGACCGGGCCCGCGACAACCTCGGCACCGTGCTGGACCTGATGCCCGCGGACGGGTCCGACTCCGAGGGCGTCGTCTACTGGCGGTACGGCGTGCCGTGGCTGGCTGTCCACCTCGACCTGCTCCAGCACGCCGAGGGCGTCGACTGGTGGGAGCGTGGCGGCTTCCTGCGGCACACCTTCGAATGGCGGCTGCACCAGTGTGCCCCCGGGTTCGAGGAAAACGTCGACCACGGTGACTGCCACGACCGCCGGTCAGGACACAGCGTGGCGCTCTACCACAAGCTCGCCGCCGCCTACCGGGACGGCCGGGCCCGCTGGCTCGCCGACCATGTCGCCGAGCGGCACTACTGGCGGGAGGCGTACGCCTCCGGGGTGCGGCCCGGGGTGATGCCCGAGGCCGGCTACGAACTGCTCTGGTACGACCCGCAGGTGCCCGCCGTGGACCCGGCGGAGACGGTGCCGACCACCGCGCACTTCCCCGACCTCGGCCAGGTGACCGCCCGTACCGGCTGGCACGACGGCGCGGCCTTCGTCAGCTTCAAGTCGGCGCCCGGCGGCGGGCACACCGCCTGGGAGACCGCCGACCGGTTCCGCCGCGACAAGGGCTGGGAGACCCTCAACGCCGGGCACCACCACCCCGACGCCGGATCGTTCGTGTTCGGCGCGCACGGCGCGTTCCTCGCCGTGGACGACGGCTACTGCAACCGCAAGCGGGCCGCCCACCACAATCTCGTCCTCGTCGACGGCCAGGGCTGGGCCGGCGAGGACCGCTACCACGTCTACAAGGACCTGCCGTACGGGCGGCAGGCCCGGCTGCGCGATGTGCTCGCCGACGGCGGCCTGGTGCACGCGACCGCCGAGTCGGCCGCGATGTTCGATCCGGCCCTCGGCGTCCGGCGGGTCGACCGGACACTGGTCTTCACCCCGTCCGGCCGGCTGGTGATCCTCGACGAACTCGACGCAGAGCAGCCACGGGAGTGGACGTTTCTGCTGCACTCGGACTGGCCGGCCGAGTTCATCGACGGCGACGTCGTGTTGCGCTCCGGCCCGGCGCAGGCCCAGGTGCGCCGGTTCGCCCCGGACGACGCCACGGTCAGTCAGGGCACGACCGAGATCGAGGCCAATCCCACCGCCAGCACCCCGAGCCTGCGGATCGTCCGTACCTTGCACACCGTCCGCGTCAGGGTCGCGCCCACGCCGCGCACCCGGATCCTCACCACCATCGAGCCGACCACCGCGCTGACCCCGACACCAGCCACCGCCGAGACGGCGGGCTGCGCAGCGGGGACCGGGATCCGGTTCGGTGACGGTGAGACGGTACTGCTCGCGCCGACCGGGCGGCGGATCGAGAACGCCGACGTATGGGCCGATGCCGCTGCCGTGATCCTGGTGCCGGCGGCCGACGGTCACCCCGCCCGGGTGGGGGTGGTCGGTGCCACCCACGTCGAACTGGCCGGCCGGGTCCTGCTGGACGGCGCGGAGCCGGTGACCCGGATGCTGCCGTGGCCAGCCTGACCGCCGGCACGCGGATCAGCCGGTCCACGCCGGGCCGGCGCCATCCGGTCGGGGAGCGGCGGACCGGCTGGGAGGACACAGCCCTGCGGATGCTGGAGTTCGTCGCGTACCCGGCGCTGGCCGGCTGCGCCCTGCTCCTGCTCTGCCTGGGCGTGGTGACCTGGCTACCGGCGCTGGCCGCCGCCGCATACGCACTGCAACAGTGGCGCGACGACGGGCGGGGCCGGCCCTTCCTCGGCACGCTGGAAGCCTTCGGGCGCTACTGGCGGCGGCTGTGGCGGCACGCGCTGCTGTCGACCGTCGCCGGTGCCGTGCTGGCGGCCAATGTCGTCTTCCTCGCCACCCGCACCGGCGCCGCGGCCCTCGCCCTGCTGGCCCTCCAGATCGGGCTGGTGCTCGCCGCGGTGCCGTACCACCTGGCGCTGGCGGTGACCGCTGCCCGAAACCCAGGCGGCGACGTGCGGCGCTGGTCCCGCGGCGCCCTGCTGTTCGCCTTCGCCTCGCCCCGCCGAGGCCTGGGGCTGCTCGGCGTGGCGGTCGCGGCGCCGGTGCTGACCGCCCCGCTGGCGTTCGGCCCGCTGCTCCTCGGCGGCACCCTTCCACTGCTGGTCGGCCTGCGGCTCGCCGACCGTCCACGACCCTGCACCCCGCCCGACCGGAAGAGGAAGCCATGACGACACGACGACTTGCCGGCACCGCCCTCGCGCTGGCCATCGGAACCGCCATGGCGGCGCTCCCGACCGCCGCCACCGCCGCGCCGGTGGGCCACCTGTGGGTGAGCCCAGGCGGGGACGATACCGGGCCCGGTTCCCGAGCAACGCCGTTCGCGACAATCCAGCACGCGCTGGACGTCGCACCGACCGGCGCGACCGTGCACCTCGCGGCCGGCACCTACCTGCAGGATGCGGTGACCCGGCGGCCCGGCGTCACCATCACCGGGCCGCGCAGCGCGGTGGTCAAGGGCGGCGGCGGGGCCCGGATCCTCCAGGTGCAGCACGACCGCACCAACCTCTCCGGGTTCACCGTGGACGGCCTGCACGGCGCGGCGGACAGCCGCGACGGCTACCGCGACAAACTGATCTACGTCATCAGCACGACCGCCGGTGACGGGGTCGACGGGCTGCGGGTTCGCGGCATGCGCCTGACCAACGCGGGTGGTGAATGCCTGCGGATGCGCTACCTGATCACAAAGGCCGACGTGTCGCACAACGACATCGGCCCGTGCGGGGTGGACGACTTCGTGTTCAACGGCGGCGGCAAGAACGGCGAGGCGATCTACCTCGGCACCGCCCCCGAGCAGCAGGGCCTCAACGGCGCGCCGGACGCTCGGCCCGACGTCAGTCGATACAACCATATCCATCACAACAGAATTGACACCCAGGGTAACGAGTGCGTCGACATCAAGGAGAACTCGACCGCCAACCTGGTCGAGTTCAACTGGTGCACCGGGCAGCTCGACGACAAGTCGGCGGCGTACGACGCTCGTGGGTCCGGCAACACCTTCCGCTACAACGTGGCTACCGGCAACCTCGGCGCGGGCATCCGCTTCGGCGGCGACACCCCGACCGACGGCACGAACAACGACGCCTACGGCAACGTGCTCACCAACAACACCTACGGCGGGATCAAATTCCAGGCGAACCCGCAGGGGCGGGTCTGCGGGAACCTGATGTACGGCAACGCCGGCGGCGACAGCGTCGGCGACTACGGCGACCTCTTCGCCCCGGCCACCCGCTGCGGGAGCAACCGATGACGGGACCTCTGGCCTCCGCAGAGGCGGGCACCACCGTCCTGGACGTCATCGCCGGCGACCGCCTCCTGCCGGTGGTCGTCCTCGACGACGCCGAAGTCGCACCACGGCTCGGTGCGGCGCTGGTGGCCGGCGGCCTGCGTTCGGTCGAGGTGACCCTACGCACCCCGGCGGCTGTCGCAGCGATCCATGCACTGGCCGATCACACCGCCCTGGTGGTCGGCGCGGGTACGGTCACCAGTGCCGACCAGGTCGACCAGGTGGTCGACGCCGGTGCCCGCTTCGTCGTCTGTCCCGGCTTCTCCGCAGCCGTGGTGCGGCGATGCCAGAAACACGGGGTGCCGGTCATCCCCGGCGTGGCCACCCCCACAGAGATTCAGATGGCCCTCGACGCCGGGCTCTCGGTGCTCAAGTTCTTCCCCGCCGAGCGACTCGGCGGCCTTCCGATGCTCGAGGCGCTGGCCGCACCCTACCCCGGCCTGCGTTTCGTTCCCACCGGTGGGATCACCACCGCCAACCTCCGCGGCTACCTCGACCACCCCTCGGTGCTCGCCGTCGGGGGCACCTGGATGGTCGCCGCCGGGCTGCTGACCGCCGGCCGGTGGGACGACGTGACGACGCTGACCGCCGCGGCCCTGGCCGCCGCCCGAGAAGGTGACCGATGACGCTGAACGTCCGCCCCGCCGCAGAGTGCCGCTACGACCTGGTCTCCCTCGGCGAGGTGATGCTGCGCCTCGACCCCGGGGAGGGCCGGGTACGCACCGCCCGTACCTTCCGGGTCTGGGAGGGCGGCGGCGAGTACAACGTCGCGCGCGGGCTGCGCCGCTGCTTCGGCCTGCGCACCGCTGTCGTCACCGCCCTGGCCGACAACGAGGTCGGCCGGCTCGTCGAGGATCTGATGCTTCAGGGCGGAGTGGACACATCTCTGGTGCAGTGGACGCCCTACGACGGGATCGGCCGCACCACCCGCAACGGGCTCAACTTCACGGAACGCGGGCACGGGGTACGCGGGGCGGTCGGCACGTCCGACCGGGGGCACACCGCCGCCAGCCAACTCGGCCCGGGCGATGTCGACTGGGAGCACCTGTTCGGCAACCTCGGCGTGCGTTGGCTGCACACCGGCGGCATCTACGCCGGCCTGTCCGAGGTGTCCGCAGAGACCGCGGCGGTGGCGATGGCCGCCGCCCGCCGACATGGAACGGTCATCTCGTACGACCTCAACTACCGGCCCAGCCTGTGGCGTGATGCCGGAGGGCAGGAGCGCGCACGACACGTCAACCAACGGCTGGCCCGGATGGTCGACGTCATGATCGGCAATGAGGAGGACTTCACCGCCGCCCTCGGCTTCGAGGTGCCGGATACCGACGCGGATCTGTCCCACCTGGAGGTGGACAACTTCCAGAAGATGATCGACCAGGTCACCCAGGCGTATCCCCAATTCGCGGTGGTGGCGACCACCTTGCGAACGGTCCGGACCGCCACGGTCAACGACTGGGGTGCCGTCGGCTGGTCCGCCAAGACCGGATTCGTCACCGCGACCCTTCGGCCGGGTCTGGAGATCCTGGACCGCGTCGGCGGAGGGGACAGCTTCGCCTCCGGGCTGATCTACGGTCTGATGGAGCGCGAGGACCTGCGGACCGGGGTCGAGTTCGGTGCCGCCCACGGCGCCCTGGCGATGACCACGCCGGGGGACACCTCGATGGCCAGTCTGGCGGAGGTCGAGGCGCTCACCGCCGGATCCGGCGCACGGGTACGGCGCTGAAGCCCACCCGGCAGACCGGCGCGAACCCCCGGCGCGAGGATCTGACTCCCGCGCCGGGGGACGCCCCAGAGCCGGGCCGCACCTGGTGGTCGCCCGACCTGCGGATCATGGTGGCTGACACCTTCCTCATGGGACTCGGCTTCTACGCCCTGGTTCCGCTGCTGGCATACCACCTGCTGCACGACGTCGGGCTCAGCATCGCGCTCACCGGTCTGCTCGCTGGCATACGGTCGGCCAGCCAGCAGGGCATGATGCTCTGGTCCGGAGTGCTCGCCGACGGGATCGGTCATCGCCGGGCGATCTGCCTGGGTGTGCTGCTGCGGGCCGCCGGTTTCGCCGCGTTCGGCGTCGTCGACTCGGTGCCCGGCCTCGCGGTGGCCTCAGTCCTGGCCGGGCTCGGCGGATCCCTGTTCCATCCGGCCAGCTACGCCCTGTACGCCGAGCTGACTCCCGAGCCGCACCGCACCCGTGCCTACGCGGTGCGAGAGATGGCCAGCAACGTTGCGTTCGTTCTCGGCCCGGCGATCGGTGGTGTCCTGGCCAGCACCAACTTCACTGTGCTGTGCCTCGTCGCGGCGGGTCTGTTCCTGCTCGCCGGGGTCATCACCTGGCTCGGTCTGCGCCCAGGCCGGTCCGGAGCCGGCGCCGCCGTCCGCACCTCGCCGCTGCACCTGCTGCGCACCGTTGCCCGAGACGCCCATTTCCGGCGGTTCACGCTGGTCAGCGCCGTCACCTGGGCGCTGTTCAGCCAGCTCTACCTCGCCGTGCCGGTCCGGGTGGGGCAGGTACTACCGGGGACGGCGTCGCTGGGCCTGGTCTACACGGCGGCGGCGGTCGTCATGGTGGGCGCCACTGTCCCGTTGACCCGGCTCACCGAGCGGCACCTGCGTACGGGGCACACCCTCGCCCTGGGCACGAGTGCACTCGCGATCGGTTTGCTGCTGCTGGGCCTGCTGCCCGGGCCGGCCGGCGTCGTTACCGGCGTCATCGTCTTCACTCTCGGCCAGGTGCTGCTCCTGCCCACCCTCAACGGCACCATCTCCCGGCTCGCCCCGCCCGGGGCGGTCGCCTCCTACTTCGGCGCCAACGGCTTCGCCCTGGCGGTCGGCGGGCTGGCCGGCAACCTCGGCGGTGGCTGGCTGCTCGACCTCGGAGGCGGGCTCCCGGGCTGGGCTCCATGGGCCGTCTTCGCGGCGTGGGGCCTGGTCACGGCAGCCATGTACCCGATCGTGTTGCGCAGGTGAAAACCTGTCGTGCCATCGGAGGTCAGTCGTCGGCGAGGATCGCGTAGAGGTCCGAGTCGCGCCAGCCATCCCGAACGTACGCGGTGCCGCGCATCCGGCCCTCGTACTGCATACCGATGTTGCGGAGCACCGCTGCGGAGGCAACGTTACGTGGGTCGCACGTGCCAAAGATGCGGTGACGCCCGTGCTCGTGGAACCCCCTGCGCAGCAGCAGCCGCGCCGCGGCCGTCGCGATGCCCCGCCCCCACAGTCGCGGATGCACGGCGTACGCGACCTCGCCGGTGCTCGGCCCGTGCAGTCTCAGCTCTGCGGTGCCCACGACCTCGCCATCGACGAGCACCCCGAACACCATCCGGCCCGGCACCGCCGCGACCGCGGCCCGCACGTATGCCTGCGTCTGTTCATAGGTGTTCGGTCCCCACACCTGATACCGGCACGACTCCGGTAGACGGGCCCAGTCGTGGACAGCGGCGACGTCATCGAGTGTGAGGGGACGAAGTTCGAGCGCCACAGCGACACGCTAGACCAGTGCCTGACACTGGCGGAGTGTTGTCCGTGATGAGCATCGCCACCGCACGACGTGACGGGCACCACCGTCGACATGTCGACAGGGATCACCTCATGACCACCTTCCTGCGCCTGACGACTGGCCATACATCCGACGGCACGCCCGATGGTGACCGCCGTCGGGAAACCGACCCCAGTAACGCCGGCACCTTCAGACAGACACTCGCCAAGACCGTCGAACCCGACCGTCGCCCGCTGGCGGTCGATCTCACCCAGATCGACGACCTCGACAGCGCCGCCCTTGCCGTACTGTTCGCCCACGCCGAGAACACCGACATCCGCATCGCACCGCTGCCCGAATCCCAGCTGACCATCAGCGGCGATGAACACCGACCGGACGTTGAGGATGGCCTTCTCGGTGTGGACGGGGCAACCCCACGCTGAGTCACCCCACGAGTCGGCGATGTGATCTCGGCCGCCGCGGTGCATCCTTCGGCACCGCACCGCCGACCTGACAGCTTCCGGGGCGGGGCCGGGCGGCTTGCGCGGCGGCAGCAGACCGCATCCGGGCGGCGAGTGCCGCGGCGGCACGCTGCTCGGCCTCGGCGCGCAGTTTCTGCTCGGCGCGTACCGCCTTGGCCAACTCGTCGGGAGCGGCTCTGGCGCGGGGCCTCGGCGGCCGTCTTCGCCTGCTCGATGTGGTGGTTTCTCGATGGCCAGGGCCGCCGTGCCGGTGAATTCCCAAATCAGGGCGAGGTCGGTGTCCTGCGGGCACGGGGCGCGCGGTGGTACATGGCGAGAGTCCCCAACAGGCTGCCGTCACGGGCCAGATTCGGCATCGACCAGCAGGCACCCAGCCCGGCCCTGTCGGCGAGGCTCCGGAAGTCGTCCCAGACGGGTCGGTGGCGATGTCGGTGACGATGACCGGCTCCCGCCGGTGGGCGGCGGTGCCGCAGGAGCCCACACCCTCGCCGGTGGCGATCCCGTCGATGGCCTGGTTGTGGAGGTCGGGCAGGCTCGGCGCGGCGCCGTGGCGCAGGGCAGGTTCCAGGGGCCTGCCCGGAACCGGCGGTGTCCTACGGACGGTGGTGACGGAGGGTTCCGGTTAGCCGAGAACTCAGTTGGAGACGGGGTCGCGTTCGAGGGTGTGGACCGGACGGTGGCCGGTGTGCCGGTTGACGAGCGCCGGGTGGTGGTCCGCGTGCGGGTGCGGCGTCCGGTGTGCCCCACGCGCGGCTGCCGGCAGACCTTCCGGGAACAGGTTCCCGGGGTGCTGGAGCGATACCAGCGCACATCGGTACATCGGCATCGACGTCAACACCGCGCCCACGAACCCGCAGGGTGACCTCGGCTCCGTGTCAACGGCGCAGGGGTGGTGGGTCGTGTGTCGCGCCGGCCCTCTATCGCGCCTCGATGAAAACGAATATCATTGTCATCACGTGGCCTGCTTGGGGCTGGCCACCGTGAAGGAGGTCGTCTCGTGTTGACCGCAATCCGCCCTCGGGTCGGGAAGGTCCTGGTCGCCGGTGCCGCGATTGTCGCGGTGCTCGGAGCCACCGCCGCACCGGCGCGGGCCGACGGCGTCGGAGCGCCGGTGGTTCTCTCCGCCGGCCACGTCGACGTGATCGAGGTGGAGTACGAGGACGGCGTGCTCGAGCTCGGGGTGCATGACGACACCGTCGAGCCCGGCGTGCACCGCCACCACTCCGACGTCATCTTCGTCGTCACGTCGCAGGCCAGGACCTCGGTTCCCGGTGACCCGGCCTTCGGCTTCCTGGGGCGTGCCGGCTCGCCGGTATGGGTCCTGCCGCAGGCGCAGAACGAGGACCTGCTCTGGGCCGGGATCGCCACCGAGGAACTCGAGGAGGGTGTCTTCGAGGCCGACTCGGTCGACCTGACGGTGCAGCAGCTGATCAGCGCGCCCAGCTCGGGGCAGGTGGCCATCTACACCGAGGACCAGTTCGGGCAGCCGACGGTGCTGGCCAACAGCCGTGACGGACTGCCGGACGTCGTCGAGCTGCCGGTGGGGGACCACCTGCACGCCAACTGGGCCTTCAGCAAGCCCGGCATCTACCTGCTCAAAGCGAAGGTCGGTGCCACCCTGGCCGGCACCGGAACCGTGATCGGGTCCGACTCGGTCTACCTGCGCTTCGTCGTTCTGCCCTGACGGCCCCGGACACCAGGAGGATGGACGTGATCAGAATCCGGTATGGCCGGTGGCTCGCCGGGGCCGTGTCGGCCGTTCTGGCGGGAGTGTCGTCGCTCACGGTAGCCACCCCGGCGAGGGCGGCCATCGTCGAGTTGACCAGCGGGCACGTCGATGTCATCGACGTGAACCACACCGCTGGCGGACCGATCGTGGTCAGCGTTCGTGACGACACCGGCTCGGTCCCGGTGGAGCGGGACCCGGCCACCGTCGTCTTCAAGGTCCCCCCGGCGGCCTACAGCGCCGTGCCGTCGGGTCCGGCCTGGTCGTTCCTCGGCAGCGGTGGCCACGCGTACGTCCTGCCCCAGGCCAACACCAGCGGGTTGCTCTGGGCGGGTTGGAACACGACCCAGGTGGCCAGTGGCGCCCTGCAGAACAACCGGGTCGTGTTCCGGCTGACCCATGTGCAGGGGCCGGGTGGTTTCAGCGTCTACACCGCCTCCGGCGGCACCCCGACGGTGCTGTTCGACAGCGGTGACGGACTGC
Organism: Micromonospora fluostatini; assembly: GCF_050410825.1. NCBI lineage: Bacteria > Bacillati > Actinomycetota > Actinomycetes > Micromonosporales > Micromonosporaceae > Micromonospora > Micromonospora fluostatini. The sequence goes on along the minus strand of NZ_CP191251.1, from coordinate 4,921,588 downwards.
CGGACAGCCTCAACGTCAACCGCAACGCGCACGCCCACGTCAACTGGGGCTTCGACGTCGCGGGTACCTACCTGGTGACCTTCCAGGTCAGTGGCGTGCGGGCCGCCGACGGCCAGGCCGTGAGCACCACGAAGCAGTTCACCTTCCAGGTCGGCTGACTCTCCCGGCCGCGTCTGCGCCGCGCCCGATCCCACCCGGGGTCGGGCGCGGTCCGTCGCACCCACGGTGCCTGCTTATACACATGATAATCGTTTCCGTTAGCGTGGTAGCGTGCGGGCCTGCGGATCGTCGAAGGGGTGAACAGGTGCCGAACGCGCGCGGGCTGGTCCTGCTGGTGCTGTTGGCGGTCGGCCTGGCCGGTTGCTCTTCGGGCGAGGTGCTCAGTGACCGCGATGGTCGTGTCCAGGTCGTGACGACGACCGGGATCCTGCGGGACCTGGTCGCCAATGTCGGCGGCGACCGGGTCGCGGTCAGTTCCCTGGTGCCCGACAGGGCCGACCCGCACTCCTACGAACCGTCCCTGCGGGACGTGCGCAACGTCGTCTACGCCGATCTGGCCTTCAGCAACTACCTGCTGTTGGAGGAGCACGCCGTCATCAAGGCGCTCGACGCCAATCTCCGCGAGGGGGTGCCGAACGTCTCCCTCGCCGAGGGGGCGGTCAAGTACGCGGCCGAGATCATCCCGCTGGTGGAGGACGCCGGCTTGGACACGATCTGGCTCGGTATGCGGGTTCGTGGCGCCGGTGCCGCCTACGGCGCCAACCGCACCTCGGACGTCCTGCTCAACGCCACCGCCGTGGACGGCCCGGCCGTCATGGCCGCTTACCTCACCGAGTCGTTCGGCAACCCGACCTTCTACCTCAACTCGGCGGACGGCTTCGACCCCGCCACCGGGTACCGGGACGACACGGCCATCCTGCCCCCGGACGCCCACACCCACATGAGCTGGGTCTTCGCCGAGCCAGGGGTGTACCGGCTGTCGATGTCGGCGCGGCTGGCGGTCACTCCGGATTCGCGCCCGGTCCCGCTCGGCGAGCAGACCTTCACCTTCGCCGTCGGAATCGACCCGCACACCGTGCCGGGCATGACCGGAGCCACCGTGCTGCGCTCCGGGCACGCCGACGTGACCGTCGACCTGGACGCCGCCGCGACCGGCCGACCGGCCCTCTACCTGCTCGCCGATCCCCACGGCGGCGGCGACGCCCACCAGCGGATCCACGATCCCGCCCGAACCGTGATCGAGGTGCCGAACAAGGCCCTGGCTCCGGTACCGGCCGACCGGGCCTTCCGCTTCCTCGGCCGTCCCGGCACCCAGATCCACCAACTTCCGCAGGCGGTCCTCGGCAAGCACGTCCACGGTGAGATCGACCCCCACCTGTGGCAGAACGTCCGCAACGTCATCGCCTACGTGGAACTCATCCGGGACACCCTCATCGGAGTGGATCCGGCCGGCGCGACGGCGTACCGGGACAACGCCGCCGCCTACGCCGCGGAGCTGGAGACCCTCGACTCCTACGTCCGCACCACGCTGGCGCAGATCCCGCCCCACCGCCGGCACCTGATCACCACCCACGACGCCTTCGGTTACCTGGGCGCCGCCTACGACGTGCAGATCTCCGGCTTCGTGACCCCGCACCCGGCCGCCGAACCGAGCCTGGCCGACCGCCGCCGCCTCACCGAGACGATCCGCAACCTGCGGGTACCGGCGGTGTTCCTGGAACCCAACCTCCGGGCCCGCTCCTCGACCCTCACCGAGGTCGCCCGGGCCCTCGACGTGCGGGTGTGCGAGATCTACGGCGACACCTTCGACGACCGGGTGACCACCTACGCGCAGATGATGCGCTTCAACGCCGAGTCGCTGCGGGACTGCCTGGCGACATGAAGGAGGAACGAGTGAGAGCCCGTCGTCTGCTGACGGTGGTACCGGTGGTCCTGCTGGCGCTGGCCGGGCCGAGCGGCGCCGCCGCCGCGGCACCCGCACCCGCGTCACCGGATGCGGCCCTGGACCAGTCGATCGCGCCCGACCAGCCGATCTCCCCCGAGCCTGCGGTGCTCTCCGCCGGTCACGTCGACATCGGCCCCCGCTACGTCGACGACCAGTGGACCCTGCTCATCCACGACGACGCGGTCGAGGCCGTGTGGCGCGATCCCGACCGCACCGTGCTGCGGGTCACCGACGCGGCGATCCAGCCCGTACCGGACGATCCGGCGTACGAGTTCCTCGGCGTCGCGGCCGGCACCCCGGTGCACGTCGTCCCGCAGGTGCAGCACCCCGAGGTGGTGTGGGTGGGCTGGAACACCCAGGACCCCCGGGTCATGCGGACCATCGACCGGGGCGTGACCCTCGAACTGGCCGGGGTCGAGGGCCCCGGCACGGTCACCATGTACGTGCAGTCCGGCACCTTCAGCGAACCGCAGGTGCTGTGGCGCTCCACCGAGCCTCCCGGGCAGCCGATGTGGGTGGAGGTGAACACCCACACCCACGCCAACTGGGTGTTCACCGCACCCGGCGTCTACCTGGTCGCGGTACGGGTCAGCGCGACGTTGGTCAGCGGCGAGCAGGTCACCGCCACGAGACATCTCCGCTTCGCCGTCGGCGACGCCACCAGCAGCGACGCCGCCCTCGCCGTCGTACCCCCCACGGTGCCGGCCCCCTCCTCGTCGGAGGCCGCCGCGACCAGCGCGGAGGAGGCGGACGGGAACACCGCCACCTGGCTCGTCGCCGCCCTGGCGGTGACCGCCGTCGGTCTGACGGTGGCCCTGCTCGTGGTCCTGCTCCGTGGCCGGGCGGCCCGGCGGAGCGCCGAGCGGCAGCGGGAGCTGACGTGAGTGCGCTGGTGGTGAACGGCCTCGACGTCGACCTCGGTGGCCGGCCCGTGTTGCGCGGCGTGGACCTGCGGGTCGAATCCGGTGAACTGGTGGGCCTGATCGGGCCCAACGGCGCCGGCAAGACGACGCTGCTGCGGTCGGTGCTCGCGCTGCTGCGCCCGAGGGCCGGGCAGGTCCTGGTCGCGGGCGTACCCAGCCGGCCGGGCCGCTCCGCCGTGGGGTACGTGCCGCAGCGGCACGAGTTCGCCTGGGAGTTCCCCATCTCGGTCGAGCAGGCCGTGCTCACCGGCCGCACCCGACGCATCGGTCTGCTGCGCCGCCCCGGGGTGGCCGACTGGCGGGCCGCCGCCGAGGCCATCGACCGGGTACGCCTCGGTGACCTGCGCCGCCGGCCGGTCGCCGAACTCTCCGGCGGCCAGCGGCAACGGGTGCTGGTGGCGCGGGCCCTGGCCCTGGAACCCGAGCTGCTGCTGCTCGACGAACCGTTCACCGGGCTCGACCTGCCCACCCAGGAACTGCTCGGTGACCTGTTCACCGGCCTCGCAGCAGAAGGAAAAGCGCTGTTGATGACCACCCACGACCTCATCGGTGCGATGTCGTCCTGCACCCGCCTGATCCTGCTCAACCAGCGGATCGTCGCGGAGGGGAAACCGACGGAGCTGCAGGACCCGCAGGTGTGGATGCGCACCTTCGGGGTCAGCGACCGCTCTCCGCTGCTGAGGATGGTCCGGGCCCACTGATGCCGATCACCGACTTCCTCAACGATCTCCTCAACCCAGACCTGGCCTTCCTGCCCAAGGCCCTGGCGATCGCCGTCATGTCCAGCATCGTCTGCGGGGTCATCGGCTGCTACGTGGTGCTGCGGGGGATGGCCTTCATCGGCGACGCCGTGGCCCACGCGGTCTTCCCCGGCCTGGCGGTCGCCTTCGTGCTGCAGGGCAGCCTGGTCCTCGGCGGCGCGGTCGCCGGCATCGTGACGGCGCTGCTGATCGCCGTGTTCGCCCAGCACCGCAGGATCCGGGAGGACTCCCTCATCGGGGTGTTCTTCGTGGCCGCCTTCGCCCTCGGCATCGTGATCATCTCCCGGGCGCCCGGGTACGCCGGGTCCCTGCAACAGTTCCTCTTCGGCTCGATCACCGGCATCCCGGACCGGGACCTGTACACCGTCGGGTTCACCGGCCTGGCGATCCTCGCGGTGGCGTTTGTGCTGCACAAGGAGCTGGTCGCGGTCTGCCTGGACCGGGAGATGGCCCGCTCGATCGGTCTGCGGGTGTTCTGGCTGGACATCGCGCTCTACGTGCTGGTCACCCTCGCCGTGGTGATCTCCCTGCAGACGATCGGCAACATCCTGGTCCTCGCGCTGCTGATCACCCCCGCCGCCACCGCCCGGCTGCTCACCGACCGGCTGGCGGTGATGATGCTGCTCGCCCCCGTCATCGGTGGCGGGTCGGCCCTGGTGGGGCTCTACCTGTCGTGGAGCTACGACCTGCCGGTCGGCGGCACCGTCGTGCTGGTCGCCACCGCCGCCTTCGTCCTGGCCTGGCTGTTCGCCCCCCGGCACGGTCTCGTACCCGGGCGGTGGCGCGGGGTACGCGCCCGCGGCGGCACCGGAGCGCCACGGGTCGCCCCCGCCGCGGAGGTCCCCGACCAGGTGGTGGGCTGAGGTTCCAGGCGCCGACCGTCGATTGGACGGCTCACCTCGGTGTTCGTCCTCCCCCGGTCCGGTGCGGGGCGAATCTGAAAACGAAAACCAGTTTCGTTATGCTGGGTGGACCCCCTCGGAAAGGAGACCCCCATGGCCGTACCGAAGCGGAAGATGTCGCGGTCGAACACGCGGCACCGACGGGCGCGGTGGAAGGCGAGCACGCCGACGTTGACCCCCTGCCCGTGCCCCCGCAAGGAGATGGTGGTGCCGCACCGGGCCTGCGCGCACTGCGGCCTGTACAAGGGGCGCCAGGTGGTGGGGGAGGGGTGACCGGCCGGCTGCCGGTGACGGTCCTCTCCGGCTTCCTCGGGGCGGGAAAGACCAGCCTGCTCAACCATGTCCTGGCCAACCGGGACGGGCTGCGGGTGGCGGTGATCGTCAACGACATGAGCGAGGTGAACATCGACGCCGCGCTGGTCCGCGACGGGGGCGCCCTGTCGCGGACCGAGGAGCGCCTGGTCGCGTTGACCAACGGCTGCATCTGCTGCACCCTGCGGGACGACCTGCTCGACGAGGTGGCCCGGCTCGCCCGACTGGGCCGCTTCGACTATCTGCTGATCGAGTCCAGCGGCATCTCCGAGCCGATGCCGGTGGCCGCCACGTTCGCCTTCGGCGTGGAGGACGGGCAGGTGCTCGACGACCTCGCTCGCCTGGACACGACCGTGACGGTGGTGGACACGGCGGCCCTGCTGGCCCACATCGAGGCGGGGGAGACGCTGCAGGCGCGCGGGCTGGCCGCCTACGAGGGGGACGACCGCGGCATCGCCGACCTGCTGGTCGACCAGATCGAGTTCGCCGACGTGCTGGTGGTCAACAAGACCGATCTGGTCGCCCCCGCGGACGTGGCACTGGTGGAGGCGCTGCTGACCCGTCTGAATCCGGCCGCGCGGCAGATCCGTGCCGTCCACGGGCGGGTGCCACCGGTGGAGATCCTCCACACCGGCCGGTTCGACCTGGAGCGGGCGGAGAGCGCACCCGGCTGGGTCGCCGAGCTCAACGGCGAGCACGTGCCGGAGACCGAGGAGTACGGCATCTCCAGCGTCGTCTTCCGCGACCACCGGCCGTTCCACCCGCGGCGGCTGTGGGATCTGCTCGCCGATGGGCTCGACGCGTTCGGTGTGGTGCGGTCCAAGGGATTCCTCTGGCTGGCCAGCCGCCCGGACGTGCAGGCCCTCTGGTCGCAGGCCGGCCCGTCCGGGCGCTGCGACCCGGTCGGGATCCCGGTCGCCGTGTCCGGGCAGTGGCCGCAGGATCCCGACGAGCGGGCGGAGCTGGAGGGGCGCTGGCATCCGGTCTTCGGGGACCGGCAGCAGGAACTGGTCCTCATCGGTGTCGGACTGGACGGGGAGGGCCTTCGGGCCGCCCTGACCACCTGCCTGCTCACCGACGCCGAGATCGCCGTGGGGGAGTCCGGGTGGCGGGACCTGCCCGACCCGTTCCCCGCCTGGGACCTCGGTGACCTGCACGACCACGACCGGGGCCACGCCGAATCGGCTCGGGTCTGACCAGGCCCGTCACCCCACCCTCGACGAGGTCACCCGGTGGCGGCGGATCAGGCCCGGTCACCCCGGGCGGCGGTGCGGTCCAGCCGGAGTGCGTCCTGGTCCGGGCAGCGTGCCCGGGGCAAGCGAGCGTGCCCCGGCCCCGCTCCTGCTGCGGTGTCGAGCCGGTGGGCGGACGGGGGATGTCGATGGGCCCGGTCGAGGAACTGCGGCACCTGCGGGCGGTCGTCGACCTCATCCCGTCCGAGCTGCCGGAATGCTGAGCCGTCGACGTGCTCGTGGCCGGCGGGGCGACTTATCGGTTAGGATTTTCATTACCAAATAGCGCGTCGTCGTGGGCGACCCACCTGCGGTCGGATCGCTACCGACGGCGAACAGGCGGGCGGGAAGGGAGCGTCGATGACGAGCCGTGGATGGCCGAACCCGACGGTCGAGGCGTTCGAGCAGGCTGCCCCGCACTACGACCGCACCGGCGTGTCGTTCTTCGGGCCGCTCGGCACCGAGCTGGTGCGCTGTGCCGGGATCCGGCCGGGTGAGCGTGTTCTCGACGTCGGCTCCGGCCGGGGAGCCGTCCTCTTTCCGGCGGCCCAGGCCACCGGGCCGACCGGGCACGTCACGGCCATCGATCTCGCCCCGGCGATGGTGTCGCTCACCGCGCAGGACGTCACCCGCGCCGGCCTGACCCACGTCGACGTCCGGATCGGTGACGCCCAGCAGCCGGACCTTCCGCCGGGCGGCTTCGATGTCGTCCTGGCCGGAATGGTCGTCTTCCTGCTGCCGGAGCCCGAGCGGGCGCTGCGGGCGTACGCGCGGCTGCTGCGGCCGCCGGGCCGCCTGGCGGTGAGCACCTTCGCCGCCCCGGACCCGGCCCACGTGGCCGCCGTCGAGGCGCTCGCCACGCACCTGCCCGCAGACCAGCCATGGCCGGTGCCGAAGGCCGATCCGTTCGCCGACGAGCGGACGATCCGGGCGACCATGACCGAGGCGGGCCTCGCGGTCACCGCCATCAGTGAGCACCGGGTCGAGAGCCGGTTCCGCGACGTGGACCACTGGATGGAGTGGATGTGGTCGCACGGCGGGCGGGCGCTGCTCCGGCACGTACCCGCCGACCGCCTCGAGGCGGCCACCGCCGACGCGGCGCGGGCGCTGAAGCCGGCCCGTGTCGACGACGGTGGACTGTCCCTGACCACCGCGGTGCGCGTCACCGTCGCCGCCCTCCGGGCCGACGGGTCGGCCCAGCCGGCGGCCGGACCGGACGGGGGCGGCCGGTGACCGTCGGGCCGCTGCCGGGTGCGGCTCGCAACACCCGGCAGCGGGCGGAGGTCATCGAGCTGCTGAACCGCTGCGACGGGTTCCGCAGCGCGCAACGCCTGCACGCCGACCTTCGTGAGCAGGGTGTGACGGTCGGGCTCACCACCGTCTACCGCACCCTGCAGAGCCTGGTCGAGGCGGGCGAGGTGGACACCATGCGCCTGCCCTCGGGGGAACAGTTGTTCCGCCGATGCAGCCGTACCCACCATCACCACCTGGTCTGTCGGCACTGTGCGCGCACGGTCGAGGTCACCGGCCCCACGGTCGAGGCATGGACCCGCCGCGTCGCCGGCCGGCACGGGTTCACCGACGTGAACCACACCCTGGAGATCATGGGTACCTGCGCCGCCTGCCTCCCCCGGTGACCGGCTGCCGGTCGAGTTCGTCCCGGCGATCGACGCGTCGGCGCCGACGGTGCGGCATCCCGGCGCACAGGCCCCGGTGCCGCACCGCCGCCGACCGCCGGGGTGGCGCCCGGTGACCCGCTCAGCCGACGCGGGCCCTGGTCGTCACGACCGCCGGGAAGCGTGGCGGGCGTACTTGGCGCGGAACTTCTCGACCCGGCCCTCGGTGTCGAGCAGGCGCTGCCTGCCCGTCCAGAAGGGATGGCTGGCGGAGGAGATCTGCACGTCGATGACAGGGTAGGTGTGGCCGTCGGTCCACTCGACGGTCTGCTCGCTGGTGGCGGTGGATCGGGTGAGAAAGGCGAAGTCGGCCGCCCGGTCGCGGTAGACCACGGGCCGGTACTCGGGGTGGATGCCGGGCTTCATGCTGGTTCTCCTTCGGTGTCGGTGCTGCCGGGTTCGGCGAGCGGGAAGCAGTCGGTGAACGGGTCGTCGTAGGTCCGCCAGACGGCCTCGCCGTCGGCGAGTTCGGCGTCGGTGAGCAGGCAGCCGGCGAGGGTGCGGTGCGTCTCGACGGGGTCGAGGTCCAGGCCGATCAGGACGAGGTGCTGGTGCCGGTCGCCGTAGTAGGGGTCCCAGTCCAGGGCGGCGGCGAGCCGGCGGTTGTCGGAGACCTCATCCCACCGGGGGTCGGGCAGAGCGGTCAGCCACCGGCCGAGGGAGCCGAGGCCGAGACCGCCGCCGGCGAACTCCCAGGCGATGACCGTGTCGGGTTGGCTGGCCAGCCAGATGTGCCCCCGTGAGCGGATGACCTCGGCGTTGACCTCCTCGAGGACGTCGTGCAGCCGCCGGGGGTGAAACGGGCGGCGGGCGCGGAACACGACCGAGACCACGCCACAGTCCGGCTCCGGCTCGTGCACGCCGAGGGCGTGGCCCTCCAGCCCTCGGGTCAGGACGCCGGGGTTCTCGGGGTGGTGCCGGCGGGTACGGCGGAGCTGGCGGGTCAGCGCGTGGGCGTCGACGAGGTCGGCGTCGACGCGGACCTGGGTCGCCCACGGGGCCATCCGATCGAGGAGGACGGACAGTCGGGTGGTGTCGTAGGCCCCCTCGCGGGACTGCCCCCACAGCACGAGGGTGTCGGCGTGCTCGATCTGCCGGACGACGACGTCGGCGAGCGCCCGATCGTCGTTGCCGGCGGCCTGGATGTTGAGGGTCCTCAGGTCGTCGGTGCTGGCCAGGCCGTCCAGCAGGTGTTCGGCGTCGACCACGGTGACGTAGGAGTCGACGTGCAGCAGATCGGTGATCGGCGCGCCGTCGACGAGGCAGTGGGCGCACACGGCGGCGACCGCCTCGGGTTCGACCACCTCGGGCAGCATCAACAGCAGGTCGCGGTCGCGGTCCGCGCGGGCCAGGCGGGCGAGGGTGGGCAGCACGTCCTCGCGCAGCGTGCAGGAGACGCACCCGTGCGCCAGGGTGATCCGTTCGTCCTCGAGCACGCCCGCACCGTCGCGCACGGTGCGGTGCACGATCCCGTCGTCGAGGTCCGCCAGCTCGTGGCGGACGAGGACGAGCGACGGGTCCGCCACGAGCAGCGCGCGGGCGAGGGCGTACGTCGCGGACGGCCAGAAGCCGCTGAGCACGGTCAGCGACGGGCGGAGGTCGGCCGCCGGGACGCCGGGGCCGGCCGGTGCGAGCGGGGACGTCGACATCACAAACCTCTCGACACTTGTTGAAAACGATTGTCATTATAAACACGTGGTCGATGACGAGGGTCAGGCGAGTGCTGCTCCCGGTGGCGTTGCGGGGCTGGTGGGCGATGGGGGTGGGGTGGTGATCGCGGTCCGGGTGCCCCTGGTGGCGGGCGCGGCCGACGCTGACGTGACCCGCCTGCTCCGGCTGGTGGACCAGTTCGCCGCCCGGCCGGGTGACGCCGCCGAACCCGGCCCTCCGGCCGTCGGGCGGTGGGAGGGGCTGCGGGTGCTTCCGCAGGCGCGGGTGGTCTACCGCGGCGACCGGGAGGTCGTGCTCACCCGGCGCGAGTTCGATCTGTTGTGGCACCTCGTCGAGCACCCGCGCCGGGTGTTCACCCGGGCGCAACTGCTCGACCGGGTCTGGGGTCATCCCTGCGTCGGCGCCCGCAACGTCGACGTCCATGTGGGCCGGGTGCGGGCGAAGGTCGGCGCCGACCTGCCGGTGATCTGCACCGTGCGGGGCGTCGGGTACCGGCTCGATCCGGCGGTGCTCGTGCAGGTGGAGGGTGGCCCCGGATGAAGGCTGCCCGATCAGACGATGTAGAAATGAAAATGATTGTCGTTACTGTTCAACTCGACCGAAGGAGTGACCCGTGTCCCGACGCTGTGACGTCACCGGGGCGAAGCCGAGCTTCGGCAACGCCGTGTCCCACTCGCACCGGCGCACCCGCCGTCGCTGGAACCCCAACATCCAGAACCACCGCTACTGGCTGCCCTCCGAGCGGCGCTGGGTGCGGCTGACCCTGACCGCCAAGGCGCTCAAGACCGTGGACCGCAAGGGCATCGAGGCGGTCGTCGCCCAGCTCCGCGGCCGTGGGGTGCGCATCTGATGGCCCGGCAGACCGAACTACGCCCGATCGTGCGGCTGCGCAGCACCGCCGGCACCGGCTACACGTACGTCACCCGCAAGAACCGCCGCAACGACCCGGACCGCCTGACGCTGCGCAAGTACGACCCGATCGCGCGCCGGCACGTCGAGTTCCGCGAGGCCCGCTGACATGGCGCGCACGAGCCTGGTCAACCGGCAGGCCCGCCGGGCCGCCCTCGTCGCCCGGCACGCCGACCGCCGCGCCGAACTCAAGCGGACCATCGCCCACCCGGACACCGATCCGGCAACCCGCGACGCCGCCGTCCGGCGGCTGGCCCGCCTGCCCCGGGACTCCAGCCGGGTACGGCTGCGCAGCCGCGACGTCGTCGACGGCCGCCCGCGCGGGGTCCTGACCCGCTTCGGACTGTCCCGGGTCCGGTTCCGCGATATGGCCCTGCGCGGAGAACTGCCGGGCATCCGCAAGGCGTCCTGGTGACCGCGCCGACCGGCGGGTCACCGGGAGTGCGACGTCGGCCCCACCGACCGGTGTGGGCCCTGGAAGGGGAGAAATGAGTATCACTACCCGGCCGCGAGGAATCGCGGCCCTGATCGCCGGGGCGGTGGTCGCCGCCGGCGTGGTGCTGGCACCGGCCACGGCGTCGGCTGCCGACCGCGTGGTGCTGTCCAAGGGACACACCGACGCGGTCGACGTCCACTACACCGACGGGAAACTGATCCTGAAGGTGCACGACGACACCGTCAGCCCGGCCGTCACCCGCGACCCCGCGGACGTCACCTTCCAGGTGCTGCCCCAGGCGGCCACCCCGGTGCCGAACGACCCGCGGTTCGCGTTCCTGGGCCCGGCCGGTTCACAGGTCTGGCTGCTGCCCATGACGCAGAACCCCGACCTGCTGTGGCCCGGCTGGAACACCACCCGGCTCGCCTCCGGCGTACTCGCCGGCAACCAGGTGAGACTCTCGCTGGTCGACGTGTCGGGCCCGGGCGACGTCACCCTGTTCATGCAGGACGCGTTCGGCGGCCCGCTGGTCAAGTTCCGCAGCGACGACGGTCTGCCGGACGCCCTCGACGTGCCGGTCGGCACCCACGCGCACGCCAACTGGGCGTTCACCGCCCTGGGCAGCTACACCCTGACCTTCCAGGCCGACGGCACCCTCGCCAACGGCACCAAGGTCAGCACCGGCCCCGTGGAGTACTCCTTCCTCGTCGGCGACGCGGTGAGCGATCCGGACGTGTCCCTGCGGGTCACCGGCATGGCCGACGAGTACCAGCCCGGCGACACCGTCACCCTCCACACGGTGCAGACGCCCCAGACCGACCTGGACCACTACCACTGGTTCAGCAGGTGCCCGGGCCGCGACGAGTTCGCGGTGATCCCGGGCGAGGCCGGCCCGAGCTACACCTTCACCGCCACCCGGGAGCTGAACGCCTGCGAGTACGTGGCCAAGCTCTACGACGACAACCACGGCGTCGTCGCGACCAGCGAGCCGGTGTCGTTGTGGGTGGCGTTCCCTCCAGGGGGTGACGGAGCCTCCCAGACCATCACCGCCGCGATCGACGCCACCGCGGGCTCGCTCACCATCAGCGTGAACCCCGACGACCGCGCCGTAGTCCTTCCGCCCGCGCAGCTCAACCCGAGCGGCGAGCGATGGGAGAGCCAGGGCGAGCTGCGGCCGGTGACGGTCACCGACACCCGCTCCGCCAGCCCCGGCTGGAGCGCCTCGGGCCAGATCCCGCAGGACTTCGTCGCCGAGGACGGTGCCAGCTTCAGCGCCGGCTACCTCGGCTGGACGCCCCAGGTACTCAGCCAGGGCACCGGCCAAGGCGTCACTGCCGGGCCGGCGGTCGCACCGTACGTCGTTGGTGCCGGCGGGGGCCTGGGCAACAGCGCTGTCCTCGGAACCGCTCCCGACGGAGCGGGTCGGGGCACGGCGAAGCTCGGCGCCGGGCTGCGGCTGAGCCTGCCGACGGAGACCACTCCGGGCACCTACACCGCGACCCTGACCCTCACCGCCATCTGATGTCTCCCGGGGTGGGACCCGCACCGGTCCCACCCCGGGACCCGTCATGCCCTCCTGCCCCTGGAACGGAAAACCGACCGCATGCGCGCGCTCGCGGCCGTCGCCGCAACCCTCGTCCTCGCCGGTACACCGTCCGCGCCCGCCGCGCAGTCACCACCCGCGGCCCCGGCCACCTCCCGACTCGCGGCTGCGCCGTCCCCCTCCCCACCCCCGACCCGCGCCACCCCCTCGGCGGACGTCCCCCCGGGGGTCGTGACCATCGGGGTGGCGCCGTCGACCGCGAAGGGCCCCAACGGCCGCTCGAACTTCACCTACAAGCTCGACCCGGGCGCCACCGTCACCGACCACGTCGGGGTGGTCAACCACTCGACCCGCCCGGTCACCGTCGCCGTGTACGCCAGCGACGCCTTCACCACGGCACAGGGCGGATACGACCTACTGCCCGCCGACCGCGAACCGACCCACGTCGGCGCCTGGGTACGGCTGCCCCAGCGGACGGTGACCATCCCGTCGACCTCCCGCCTGGACATCCCCTTCACGCTGACCGTCCCGACCAACGCCACCCCCGGTGACCACGCGGGCGGCATCGTCGCCACCCTCGCCGGCACCAGCAGCGACGCCGACGGCAACCAGGTCACCGTCGACCACCGGGTCGGCTCCCGCATCTACCTGCGGGTGACCGGTGAGCTGGCCCCCGCCCTGAGCGTCGAGGACCTGGACGTCCGACACACCGGGTCGCTCAACCCCCTCGTCGGAGGCGCGGTCACCGCGACCTTCACGGTGCGCAACACCGGCAACGTCCGTCTCCAGGGCGTGCCCTCGCTGCGGGTGACCGGCCCCTTCGGCCTCCTCCCCCGGAGCACCGAGACCGGCGTCCTGCCAGAGATCCTGCCAGGCGACTCCCTGCGCACCACCGTCCGGCTGACCGGGGCGTCACCCCTGGGACGCATGGCCGCCCTCACCTCCGTCCGCCCCCAGCCGGTCGGCGAGGAGGTGCTCGATCCCTTCCCGGCCACCGCCACCGCACAGAGCCACTTCTGGGCCCCACCCTGGCCCCACCTGATCCTGCTCCTGCTCCTGGCGCTCACCGGATGGGCCGCGGTCACGGTGCGCCGTCGGCAACGACGACGCATCTCCCTCGCGATCGAGCAGGCCCGTGCCGCGGGCCGGGCCGAGGCCGCCGGCGACCCGGCGTCCGCCACGCCGGTCGCTGCCGCGTCCCCGGCGCGGAGCGACCCGGCCGCCGGGCACCGCACGGACGAAGAGGAGCCGTGAGACGCCGCCATCCGCGCCGCCCGTGGAGCCCCGCTCTGGCGAGCCGCGACAACCGGGCGGCTGCGGCGATCGCCACCGGGGTGTCGACGCAGACTGCGGGTGCCTTCGTCGGCGACCCCCGTCGGCGACCCCGTCTGACGTCCGCCACCGGAACCGGGCGCAGCACCGTCACCGAACGGGACCGGACACCGCTGCCGGCACCCACACCGTCCACAGTCACCTCACGACAGATTCCCCGCCGAGACAGTTCCGCGGCCGGGAGGAGAGGAAAGCATGAAACACCGAGGAATCTGCGCCGTCCTCGTTCTCGGGCTCCTCGCACTGCCGGCCGCTACCCCCGCCGCCGCCGCGCCGACCGCCGCGCCGACCGTCTCACCGGCGGGCGCGGACCTGCTGTCGGTGTCCCTCGACGACGGCGACCTCTCGCTGCGGATCCGTGACGCGGTGCAGGCGAACCAGGGCGTCACCGGTCGCGAGCCGGAAGAGGTCGAAATCGATACCAGCACGGGGACGGCCGCCCGCGTCCCGGCCGGGGAGACCTTCGCCTTCCTCGGCGAACCCGGTCACGCCGTGTGGTCACTGACCAACGGATCGCACGGCTTTCCCCTGCTGGACGCCACCGGGGTACCCGCCACGGCGACCGTCGACGACACGGTGCGGATCTCCCTACGGTCAGCCGAGGGGCCAGGCCGGGTCACTGTCCACGGCCTCTCGCCGCTCGGTGCCCCCACCCTGCTGCTCGGCAGCGCACCCGAGGCACCGAAAGCCGTGCGGCTACCCGCCGCGGCCCGCACCGGTCCCACCGTGTGGATGTTCGACGCGCCGGGAGAACACCGGCTGACCCTCACCGCCTCGGTTGCTCTCCGCGAGGGCCGCACCGCCTCCACCGAGCAGACCTACCGGATCGTCGTCCCTCCGATCGTCGTGTCCTCGGCGGCACCCCCGCCCGCACCGCCCGCGGTGGCTGCCGTGCCGATCCCCCCACGGAAGCAAGCGGCCACCCAGCCGTCGTCGGCGGCCCCGCAGGTCATGGCCGCCCCACAGGTGTCCTCCGGAGCGGCTCCCTCCACCGCCCGTACGGGTGCCCGGAAGGTGATCTCCGACGGGCACGTCGACATGGGACCCCAGCTCGAACGCGGCCGCTTCGTCATCCGGATCAAGGACGACACGGTCAGCCCGGCGGTATGGCGGGACATGGCCGACGTGGTGCTCCAGGTGAAGGACAACGCGAAAATCGATGTTCCGGCCGGGGTCGACTTCCTCGGCAAGCCCGGTGACACCGTCTGGATGTTGCCCCAGTCCCAGCAGGCCGGCATCGTCTGGCCCGGCTGGAACACGCAGCACCAGTCCGTCACCTCCGGCACGAGGGGCAATGTCACCTGGACCCTCAGGGGAGTGGACGGACCCGGACGCTACGCGCTGTTCCTGACCGGCGCCTTCGGCACACCCGAGGTGCTCTTCGACTCCGCAAAGCCCTTCCCGCAGCAGATCGACATCGCGCCGAACACCCACGCCCACGGCAACTGGGCATTCAGCGAGCCGGGCCTCTACCGACTCACGGTGCAGATGAGCGGCAGCACCACGGGCGGTGATCCGGTGAGCGACACGAAGAAGCTGACCATCGCGGTGGGTGACAGCACCGATCCGGACAGCGGCTTCGGTGGTGGTGACAACGGCTCAACCGGCGGAGACGACGGTGTGGACGGCAACAACAGCGGCGGCGGACCGCTGCCGCGCACCGGCACGGGGTGGGTGGTGACCGCCGCCGGCACCGGGGCGGTGCTCCTGGTCGTCGGGGCCTTGCTGGTCGTCCTGGCGCGTCGACGAAGTGCGGTCACGCCGACTGCCACCTGACCACGCCGCGGTAACAACCCCTCGGCGTGGTACGGAGGACGACCCGACCTCGTCGTCCTCGGGCCCCGGGGCGTCGCCCCGAGCGCCCGCCCCACACCGGTCTCTGCCGCACCGCCGCGCGGACCTGCCCTGCCGTCCCCGCCGGTGGCTGCCGGGCCACCCCCCACCAGATCCAGGCCGACGACGCCGGGGAGTGTCGCTCGCCCCGGCGCGGACCAGATGCGGCCACCGCGTGGTCCTTCACGACCTGGTCGTCCCGGAGGACCACACGGTGGCCGTCGCCCGACGCCCAGCGCAGCCACATATCCCCGCGCCGGCTCCTCGGCGGCACCGGAACTGTCAACTGCCGCTGGCCATGTCGCGACGGCGGAACACGATCATGGCGGCCCGGAGCAGCACGCCAGCGAGCAGGGTCACCACCACGACCGCGACGGCGCTGACGTCCTCCCGGGGGTAGTCACCGACGTGTTCGAACGGTGACAGGCGCAGCGCGGCGTCGGGGATGTCGAGGATCGGAGCGAAGTAGCCTGCGACCAGCCCGTAGCCGACCACGACCCAGACCGCCGGCTGCACCCTGGGGGCCACCGCGTACAGCAGCGCGGCGACGGCGAGGACCAGCCAGACCGCTGGGGTGTGCGCGACGTGCCCGATCAGCAGGTCGCCGACCACCTCGGCGTCGCCGGTGCTCACCGCCGCCCCCACGCCCACACCGAGACCGGCGACGAGCAGCAGCCACGGTACGCCGAGGGCCGCGACGGCGACGTGGCTGCCGAGCCAGGCGGGCCGGCTGACCGAGGTGGCGAGCACAGATTCGGCGCGACCCTCAGTCTCCTCCGCGCGGAGCGTTTGAACGGCGAGCACCACGTAGACGCCGACAGCGAGGGCCATGGTCAGCCCCATCATGCCGAGGTAGCCGGCGAGCAGATCCTCCGATCCGCCCATGACGGCGAGCAGGTCCTCGGGTGCGTTCTCGAAACCGTCGAGCAGCGGCTGCGTGAATGATCCATAGGCCAGACCCGCAGCCAGCAGGGCCGTGGTCCACCCGAGCAGACTGGCCCGATGCAGCCGGAACGCGAGCGCGAACGGGCTGGCCAGCCAGGTCGCGGCCCGCGACGGTCCCGGCCGGGGTGGCATCAGGCCGGCGCCAAGATCCCGCCGCGCCGACAGAACGTAACCGGCGGTGACGGCCACCACCGAGAAGGCCAGCGAGACAGCAAGAGGCCACCAGCGGTTGTGAACGTACGCCGCGGTCTGCTGGGACCAACCAACAGGTGAAAGCCAGGACAGCCAGAACGGCCCGCTGCCCTGTACCGCGGCCATGTCACCCAGTCCACGAAGGACGAACGCGGCGCCGAGCGCGGCACCGACCATCCCGGAGGTCACTCGCGGATACTCCGACACCTGCACGGCGACCGCAGCGATACCGGCGAAGGGCAGGGCCACCGCGCCGACAGAGGCACCGAACAGCAGGGACCCGCCCGCGTCGAAGCCGCGGCCGGTCAGCATCGCACCGATCAGCAGAGCGACCAACACCGCCATCGTGGCTGCGAGGATCAGCGCGGCGGTGAGCTGGGCGTGCCGACCCACCACGTTGGCGCGGATCAGTTCGGCCCGGCCGGAACGCTCCTCGGCCCGGGTGTGCCGCACCACGGTGAGCAGGCCCATCAGGCCAGCACCGATGGCCACGTAGAGCCCGTACTGGCCGGCGAGGAACCGTTCGATGGTCAGCTCATCGAAGCCGAAACCCGGTCCGCCGAACAGCGCACCGGCCGGGCTGCGGGAGAACGCGGTCAGGCCCTCCAGGTCTTCCGGGCGCTCGACGAGCGTGTCCAGCGCAGTGACGAAGTACGTCATCAGCAGTGTCAGACCGAGCGTCCACGCGGGAAAGCGGATCCGGTCGCGGCGCAGCATGAACCGCAGCATCGTGCCGGTTCCGGTAATGGCGCTGCCCCCG
This sequence comes from Micromonospora fluostatini, assembly GCF_050410825.1. Taxonomy (NCBI): domain Bacteria; kingdom Bacillati; phylum Actinomycetota; class Actinomycetes; order Micromonosporales; family Micromonosporaceae; genus Micromonospora; species Micromonospora fluostatini. The sequence continues at coordinate 4,904,216 of NZ_CP191251.1, read as the reverse complement.
CCGACACCGACGTGCACCGGGTGGCCGACCGTTGCCGTCGTCATCACGCCGCCTCCGCCGCACCGTGACGGGCGAGCTCGTCGCCGTAGTGGCGCAACAGCAACTGCTCCAGCGTCGGCGGACGGACGGTCAGGCCCTGCACGTCGAGGTCGCCGAGCCGGCGGACCACGGCGGCGAGGTGGTCGCCGTCAACCTCGAAGCGGACATGGCCGTTCTCCGACCGCAGGCCGTGCACGCCGGCCATGCCGGCCAAGGCACCGGCCGGCCGGTCGGTGATCGCGTCGACCGAAGTCCGGGTCAGATGCCGCAGGTCGGTCAGCGAGCCGGTCTCGACGATGGTGCCGTGGCGAATGATCGAGATCTGGTCGGCGAGCACCTCGACCTGGGCGAGGATGTGGCTGGACAGCAGCACGGTGCGGCCGGCCTCCTTGGCCTCACGGATGCACTCCTGGAACACCGCCTCCATGAGCGGGTCCAACCCAGCAGTCGGTTCGTCGAGCAGGAGTAGCTCCACATCGCTGGCCAGCGCCGCGATCAGGGCCACCTTCTGCCGGTTGCCCTTCGAATAGGTGCGACCCTTCTTGCGCGGGTCGAGGTCGAAGCGCTGGCACAGCTCGTCGCGGCGGACCGGATCGGTGCCGCCGCGTAGCCGGGCGAACAGGTCGATCGCCTCACCGCCGGTGAGGTTCGGCCACAGCTCGACGTCGCCGGGCACGTAGGCGAGTCGGCGGTGCAGCGTCACCGCGTCCGTCCACGGGTCGCCGCCGAGCAGGCGGGCCTGGCCGGCGTCGGCGCGCAGCAGACCGAGCAGGATCCGGATGGTGGTGGACTTGCCGGCGCCGTTGGGGCCGAGGAAGCCGTGCACGGTGCCGGTTTCGACACGCAGGTCGAGCCCGTCGAGGGCCTTGACCCGGCCGAAGGACTTGTCGATGTGACGGATATCGATGGCAGCGGTCATCGTCATGGACCTCGTCAGAAGGAGAACTCCGGGCGATACGGGGTTCTGGTGTGGTCGATCACGCGCGTTCGCGGCAGGGAAAGCCCAGCAGGGGGCGTGGTGGCACTAGCTCGCAGTGCTGTCGACGTCAGCTGCCGCCGGCGGGTCCGGCACGTACATCAGGTACTCGTCGAGCATCGATCGGTCGACGAGCAGACCCTGCGTGAACAACTCCAGGGCAGGCGGTGCGAGGCCCTCGACGTACCGGCGGAACAGGGCGGCGAACTCCGCCGGCTCGGCGTCGGCGCCATGCAGCGTGAACCACAGCACCATGCTGCCCGTCGCCTGATAGGCCAGATACCGTGTGCGGGCCGCCCTGTCCCGGCTGGGCCGGATCACCCCGGCGGTCTCGCCCGCCGACAGGTACTCCTCCGCGTCGGCGATCATGTGCTCGACCAGCTTCAGTGCCAACTCACCACCGGCCTGCATGCTGCGCAGCAGGTACCGCACCATCGGCGCGAACCGCTCCACCGCCGCCATCTGCGCCAGCAGCATCGTTCCCGTGCCGTCGGTCAGCGCCTTGGTCTTCTCCTCGCGCATCACCGCGAGGACATGCTCGTCACAGGCGCGACGAAGCCCGTCCTTCGAACCGAAGTGGTGGACGACGAGACCGGCGGTCACGCCGGCGTCAGCGGCGATGGTCCGCAGCCCAGCCCGGAATCCGTCGCGGGCGAACCGCGCGACGGCGGCGTCACGGATCCGGCTCACGGTGGCCAACTGCCCCCCGTCACCCGCAGATCCCACGCCCGCCGAGTCCACGACACCAGATTAAACGCTTGTTCAATCGCCCCGCAACACCCTGCCGGACGCCGGAGTTCCACCTGCGTACCAGCAGCAGGCATGGCAGGATGCGCACCGTGTTGACCACCAGCAGCCTGCGGGGCATCGGCCTCCGGACGCGCGGGTGGATTCGGGCCCGGCCGACCGCCCTGGCACGCTTCCCCGGGAGCCGGCGACGCCGCGCCAGGGGGCCTGGCGTCGGATGGTGCGGTTGCTGACCCGTCGGCCGGCCTGGCAGCGTGGTGGCGACCGGTTCCGGCACCCGGCGCAGGTCATCACCGCAGGGTTCGCCGCTGCCGTCACGGTCGGTACGGGCCTGCTCTCGCTGCCGGTGGCGACCCGCTCCGGCCACCGTGCCGAGTTCGTGGACGCACTGTTCACAGCCACCTCGGCGGTCTGCGTCACCGGCCTGATCACCGTCGACACCGGCAGCTACTGGTCCGGCTTCGGGCAGGTCGTCATCCTCCTGCTCATCCAGGCCGGTGGCCTGGGGATCATGACACTGGCCACCCTGTTCACCGTACTGCTGTCACGTCGGCTCGGGTTACGGGCCCGCTTCCTCGCACAGGCGGAGACCAAGAGCCTGAATCTCAGCGACGTGCGCGGCGTGGTACGTCGCATCGTGCTGTTCAGCCTGCTCAGCGAGGCCGTCGTCGCCGGCCTGCTCACGATCCGATTCGCCACCACGTACCAGCAGCCGGTCGCGTCGGCCCTGTATGACGGCGTGTTCCACGCCATCTCCGCGTTCAACAACGCCGGTTTCTCCACCCGCGCCGACAGCCTGGTGAGGTACGTGGCCGACCCGTGGATCACCCTCACCGTCGCGGCCGCGGTCATTCTCGGCGGCCTGGGCTTCCCGGTCGTGTTCGAGCTCACCCGGAACTGGCGACGTCCTGCGTTCTGGTCGGTCACGACCCGCATCACCATCGCGCTCACCCTCGCCCTCCTGGCCGCTGGCACCGTCGTGTTCACGTTCGCCGAGTACTCGAACCCGAGAACATTCGGTCCGCTCGACGGGCCGCAGAAACTGCTCGCCGGCTTCTTCGCCTCGGCGATGACCCGCACCGCCGGCTTCAACAGCGTCGACATCGGCGCCCTGCGCCCGGAGAGCCTGCTCGCGAGCGACGTGTTGATGTTCATCGGCGGCGGCAGCGCCGGCACCGCCGGCGGCATCAAGGTGACGACCTTCGGACTGCTCGCCTTCGTCCTGTGGTCGGAGATGCGCGGCGAGACCCACGTCAACGTCGGTCACCGCAGGATTCCCGCCAGCAACCAGCGGCAAGCCCTCGCCGTCGTGTTGCTCAGCGTCGGTGCGGTGGTCGTCGCGACCTTCATCCTGCTGGCCATCACCCCGTACCGGCTCGACGCGGTGCTGTTCGAGGTCGTCTCCGCCTTCGGTACCGTCGGCTTGTCCACCGGCATCACCGGCAACCTGCCCCCGCAGGCCGACATCCTGCTCGTGCTGCTGATGTTCGCGGGCCGCATCGGGCCCCTCACCTTGGCCTCCGCCCTGGCCCTACGCGACCGCAACCGACGTTTCGAGCTACCCGAGGAGAGGACGATCGTTGGCTGACATCCGCAGCGAACCGGTGGTCGTGATCGGTCTGGGCCGCTTCGGCACCGCCCTGGCCCTGGAACTGGTCAAGCGGGGCACCGAAGTCCTCGGCATCGACCACCGCCCGAAGATCGTGCAGGGACTGGTCGGACAGATTCCGCACGTGATCACCGCAGACTCGACGGACATCGAAGCGCTGCGGCAACTCAGCGTCGGGGACTTCCACCGCGCCGTGGTGGCGATCGGCACCGACATCCAGGCCAGCATCCTCACCACGTCCCTACTGTCCGAACTCGGCATCCCCGACATCTGGGCCAAAGCCATCAGCGGACAGCACCGCAACATCCTCACGCGTGTCGGCGCCCATCACGTCATCGCCCCCGAACACGACATGGGCGAACGCACCGCCCACCTGCTCACCGGCCGCATCCTCGACTACGTCGAAGTGGACGCGGACTTCGCCGTGATCAAAACCACGCCACCACGAGACGTGGTCGGCATGCCGCTACGCGACTCCCGGCTGCGCAGCAGATGGGGTGTGACCGTGGTGGCGGTCAAGCCGCAGGCGGGCATCGGGGGCCATACGCCGGGTTTCACCCACGCCACCCCCGACACCACCCTCAGCTACGGCGATCTCATCCTCGTCGTCGGCCCCGTCGACAACGTCGAGCGTTTCGCCGCCACGGAGTAACGACGATTCGCACCGGATGCTAGGAAGTTTCGACAGGTTCCTTGGCGCGCCGCTGGTCCGGCGCGCGCGGTGTCCGGACACGGCGAGGTCTCCCGCCAGTCGTGGAGGTTCAACCTGACACGTTGGGTCTGCTCCGTCTCGATCTTCTTGGCCACTGCGCTCCAGACAGCGCGCGCTTGCACAGGATCAGTGGGCGCGTAGCAGTCGAAGACATGCCCCTCGATGAGGAAGTGGGGTGCCTTCTTCGGCCTCCCAGAATCCCCGGTCCCACGTCGCGCGTCCGCGACCCTCCGCCTCGTGGAGTTCTGGTGAACCCGATACCCCCTGGAACATTCGTTTTCGAACTCCAGGGCACGCCGCCTGCGTGGCTTCTCGTTCGCGGAGCTCCGGGTTCGACGTCCGGTAGGTGCCCCTCCGAACAAGCCGGTGGGACGCCTTACCCACGGGATTGCCGCGTCAGTGTCCGTGGAGACGGTGCTGCCCGAGGTGGGGGTCGTCGGGGATGGGCCGCCGGTGGTAGCAGGGGCAGGGCCGGCCGGTGGATGACCGCCAGGCCCCGTCACACAAGGCAGCAGGCAGGGACACGGTGCCGCGCTCGTAGGGCGCGATGGCGATGCTCGTGACGAGACCGTCATGGATGCGGATTCGGATCAGTGCGAGCGGGTGCCCACCAGGGGCGATCACCGCTCCGGGGTGACCCTCAACGAGGACCGGGACGGCGGCGGCGATGCGGTCCATGAACGCCCTGGTCTCCTCCGCGACCGCCCAGGGGCCCCGGACGACAGGCGCGGTGCCGTCGGCGAGGAATCCGAGGTCGGACGTGCGGACGACGTCAGGCGCCAGGAGCGTGACGAGCCGCGCGATGTCGCCGCCACGCGCCGCGGCGAGGAACGCGTCGATGATCTCCATCTGGTGGGCGGACCCTGACAGGTCGACCGGACGAGCGTCCCTGAGTCGGATCCGCGCCCGACTTGCGAGCTTCTTCGCCGCGGCCGCCGTCGTGTCGAGCACGGGTCCGACCTCGTAGAACGGGACGGCGAAGAGGTCGTGCAGCACGTAGGCCACCCGCTGCGGGGGAGACAGTTCGTCGAGCACGACCAGGAGCGCACGGGAGACGTCCTCACGACGGACGAACGCCTCGTCGGCCGTGAGCTGCTCGCCGGGGATGTCGTCGGCGCTGAGCGGGACCTCGCGCTGGCGTTGGCGGGCGCGAAGCTGGTCGAGGCACAGACGTGCCGTCACCGTGGTCAGCCAGCCCTCGGGGTTGACCAGTTGCGCCGGGTCGGCCGACCGCGCGCGCAGCCAGGCGGCCTGCACCGCGTCTTCGGCATCGTGGTGCGAGCCGACGATGCGATAGGCCAACGACATCAGTCGGGCCCTCGAAGCCTCGAAATGTTCGACGAGTTCCACGTCTGGTCACCTTTCATGCGTGCGGGGCGTCAGGAGGGGCGGGAGACCACAACCTGATGAACCCGTGCACGTGGAGGCACCCATGAGCTTACCGATTGCTCGATCGCGCCGGGGCGCGTCATGATCGCCGTACTGGAGTGCGTCCTGGTCGTCGCGACCCTCCTTTGCGTCCTCGCCAACGCCATCGAGGTGGCCGCCAAGGTGATCAGGGCGGACTTCGTGATGCGCAACTGCGCCGAGGTGGGACTTTCCGCGCGGTGGATCCCCTACCTCGCAGTCGTCGAGGGGGCCGGCGTGATCGGTCTGGTGCTTGGCCTTCTCGGCGTACATCCCATCGGATTGGCCGCAGCCGTCGGCCTCGTCCTGTTCTTCGTCGGCGCGATCCTGGCTCACGTCCGCGCGCGGGTGTTCCACAACATCGCGTTTCCCGCGGTCTTCCTTGTCCTCGCCGTCGCCGCCGTGGGGCATTTCGCGTCGACGACCGGCTGATCAGTCGCCGATCGCCCACGCTGTGCGGCGGCTGAAAGTCGGTGTGCCGGGGTCGCCGATCCGTGCCGCTGGTGGGGATGAGGCGGCTGAGCGCTTGCGGGCCGCGTGTCGGAGGTGGCGATGGCGGTGGTGAGATGACCGGCGACAGAGGAACTCGGCGTCCACCCCGGCGGCGGCCAGCACGGCCTGGTCGGCGGCGGTGCCGAGGATCGCGTGGTGGTGGCAGTGGGTCTGGATCAGGGCGTGCGCGTCGAGGTGGGGCGGCTGCCAGCCGGGGCTGTACTCGTGCAGCAGTTCGGCGAGGGTGACGGTCTGCTCCCGCAGCCGGGTGGCGTCGTCGTCGGCCGGGAACAGCTCGTGGGCGTCGCTGCGGAACACCGCCGTGTAGCTCGGCTCCAGCCCCACCACCCGGGCACCGGCCCGCAGGTGCGGTCGCAGGACCTCGACGCTGCGGCGGAGCACCCGCTCGGCGACGTCCGAGCTGTCCGCCGCCGGTCGTTTGGTAGCTCTGGTGGCGACCGTCGCCGTGGCCGCCAATCGGCTTGCCCCACCGGCCGTGACGCCTCGCGCCGACCCGACGGCGGTCGCGCTGTGCCCAGGATCTGGAGAGCCAGCGGTACGACGCCGCCGTCTGCGGGAATGGCCCGACGACGGCGTCCGGCTGCGTCTGGTGTTCGCGCTGTTGCGCTCCACAGACGCGGCCGGAGCCGAGCGGACGGCCAGGAAGATCTCGATCACGCGCCCGAGTCGCCGGACGGGCTGCTGGTGCTGGGCCTAGCTCAACGCACCACCCGTCCCGGCGAGGCGCTGGCGATGCTGCGCCGGTTCCTCGTCGTCGCACCGGCGCACCCCGCTGCCCCGGAGATCCGCCGCCTGCTCGGCGGCTGACCGAACATCCCCAGCCGTGCCCACCACCATGTCGCCGAGCTTGCCGAGATTCACCCGATCCACCACCTTCCCGAGGCCGCCGGCTACCCAACGGGCCGCCGACGAAACACCTCACTCGTCCCGACCGGTGAAGACCTGCTCTGCGGCGGGCTGCTCACCGCCGGCCACCAGCACCTCGTCGCCGGCCCGCAGCGCTGTCTCCCGACCGAGCCGGAGTTGCTCGCCGTCACGGCTCACCGAGCTCACCCACCCCTCCTCCCGGCTGAGCTCGAACACCGGTCGCCCGTCAGCCGGGGCGCCGGACGTGATCGTGTAGTGCCGCAGTCCGACCGGCTCGCCTTGCACCCGGATGCCCACCGCCCAGGGTTGCACCGGGATGGTCCGCATCGGCACGCGGCACCAGCGGGCCACGAGCGGAGCCAGCCCGCCCTGCGCCACGATCGAGAACGTGACCACGGCGAAGACGATGTCGAACAGCCGAAGTTCCTGCTTCAGGTTCCGCCCCGATGGGGTACGTCAGCAGCCACTTCCGGCAGCGGGTGGCGGGCCCGCCGAGTCGGTGTTGTCGTCGGTTGCGGGTTCGCCCCCCGTCTGCTCGGACAGGGCTTGGCGTAGCCGCCGCCGCTGCCGGCGGCTGACTAGGAACTCGGCGACGGCAGCCAACAGGCAGACCGCGGCAAGCCAGGCCAGGGACTGTAGAGCGGGAAGCCGGGCGGTGACCGGAAGCAGGGCAAGCAGGAGCGCGGCGGTGGCGAGCCGGGGCCAGGCCACGATACGGGTGGCGTGGCCGAGCCGCCACTGGAACCCGGCGTGGGCCAGCAGAAACAGAGCGATACCACCGTACATCGTGTACCGGCCGGTCGAGTCGAGCGGCTCGGCGTGGTCATAGGAGTGGGGGTTCTCGACCAGAGCCGGAATGTGTTTGAGCCCGAGGGAGAGCAGGATGACCCCTGCGATCATCGGTAGGTGCAGGTAGGTGTAGGCGTCCCGGGCGAGGCGGACCCGGTAATGCGGATCGGCGGTACCCAGCGCATGCTCTCCGGCGAGCGCGGAGAGATCGAAATAGATCCAATTGAGGGAGCCGACCACGACGACGACGAGCGCCGAGGCGATGAGCAGACTCGCCGAGGCGTGCAGGTATCTGCCGGCGATGCCGATCGACACCAGGACCTCGCCGAAGGCCAGGATGATGATCAGATTGTGTCGTTCGGCCCAATGCCGGGCGGAAAAGATCTTTCGCCGTGGAGCGGGTAGCGCCATCCCGGCGCCGTAGTCGACGCTGATGGCCAGCACCCACAGGGCGATCTGGCCGGCCAAGGTCGCGGTGTCGCCGAACCGGCCGAGCGGCAGCAGCGCGGCGCTGAGCAGCAGACAGACGGCGATGAGCGCGGGCACACCCAGCGACACGATGTCACGGCCCCGCAGCCCCGGCGTGGCGTACCAGCGTAGCCCCAGGTACAGAAGCCGGACCGTGGCGTAACAGCCGACGAACCCGACGGGAGCCACCACGCCGCCGGAAAAGCCTCTGAACGCCTCCAGCGTGATGGCCGCCAGCGCGAACATCACCGGGGTCACCGCCAGCAGGGTGAGCCGGGTCAGACCGTAGTTCGCCCGTACCCGGTTGCTCAGCCAGGCGAAGAGCGACCACAACCACCAGAGCGCGGCCAGGACCAGCAACCCGTGCATGATACCGAGTGCACCCCTGTCAGCGGTCATCAGCGTGGTGACCTGAAGGAACGCGAAGACGAACACCAGGTCGAAGAAGAGTTCCGTGGTGGTGACACGGGACTGTTCAGTGACCCATCGCACGCCTGGGCGCTGTATCTGGGTCATGGAGGGGCCTTTCCATGAACATGCCCGGACAGGCCAGCACCCGCCGCGCCGCCCGCGCGGCATCCGCCCTTCTTCCGAGGCGACACACCGCCGGACGCCTACCCAGGCCGGTGCCCCGCAAACCGCTGAATCAGTTGCCGGAGGCAGCGGACCAGCGGTCGCGGGGCCGGCTGTGACGGCGTCATGACGGATGCGGGACGCCTCCGGCACACACCGATCCGTCGACCGTCACTGCTTCGATATTTCCGGATGACCCGCGGCATCCCAGCGGCGGCCGGGCATGGCCGTGACGCCGTGCACCACGACGCTGAGCGCGACGACGAGGCTGCGGACCCGTGCCCGACTGAGGGTGGTGTCACTGCTGGGGCGCAGGATCATTGCGTGGAGAAGCGCGGTTGGTCGTCGGGTGCTTCTGCGGCCTCAGGGCTGTAGGCCGGCGGACACAGCGCCGTGCCGATCGTCGACGCCGACCGGGGTCAGGGCGGGCGCGCAGGTTTACCCGCATGTCGAGGACGTACAGGGGGGCGCGGTGCTGGTTGGCGATGGTGTCGCCGGGGCTGATGACCCGTGGGGCGGTGAACGCGAGCGATTCCTTCGGATTGCTGTTGAGAACCTGTTCGGCTGCCTCGAAGGCGTAGGGACCGGACTGCCACTCGATCCTCCAGGTCCGCCCGCCGTCTGCTGGCCACCAGTCGAGGGAGTGGGCACCGTTGAGGGCCTGGCTCTCTCGGAGACAGGTCCGGGGGGGCCGCCACGCCCCGGCGTGGCGGCCCCCCCCGGAAGCAGGCTCGGACCCGACGTGAGCACGCTGGGTCAGGGCGCTCGTCGGGCGGGGCGTCAGCTATGTGTCGGCAGGGTCGCGGATGGGCCGCGTGTCGGTGTCGACGATTCCGTCCTCGTTCATGTCCTGGTTCCGTGTCTTGCGGGCGTTCCAGCGCAGGGTGACGGCGGCGAGGGTCGCGGCGAGCACCGTGCCGGCGAGCACACCGATCGTCGCGCCGTCGGTGTGGACGGAGTCGGGGAACGAGAGCTCGGCGATGAGCAGGGAGACGGTGAAGCCGATGCCGGTGAGGAACCCGATCGGCAGCAGGTCGCGCAGGCCGATCGCGTCGGGCAGGCGCAGTGTGGTGAACCGGGTGGCCAGTGCCGTGACCCCGAGTACGCCGATGATCTTTCCGCCCACCAGGGCGAGGACGATCGCGATCACCACCGGTTGCGCGAGGACGGCGTCGGTGCGTTCTCCGCCGAGGAACGTGACCCCGGCGGCGAAGAACGCGAACACCGGCAACGCGAACCCGGAGGAGATCGGACGGACCGCGTGCTCGTACCGGTGCGTGCGTGCGGTGGGCTCGCCGTGGACGGGGCGGGCGGTCACGCAGAGCCCGAGCAGGACACCGGCGATGGTCGCGTGCACCCCGGAGGCGTGCATGAGGCCCCACGCGACCACCGCGAGGGGCAGCAGCAGCCACCACCTGGGGTGGGCCGAGCGGGCGACAGCCCGGAACACCACGATCGCGGCGACGGCGAGCGCCAGGGCGATCCAGTCCAGGCTGGCGGTGTAGAACACGGCGATCACGATGATCGCCAACAGGTCGTCCACGACCGCCAACGTCAGCAGGAACGTGCGGAGCGCGACCGGTAGTCCTCGGCCGAAGATCGCCAGCACCGCCAGCGCGAACGCGATGTCCGTGGCGGTGGGGATCGCCCACCCGCGCAACGCGGACGTGTCGCCCAGCGCCACGACCACCGTGACGAACACGATCGCCGGCAGGACCATCCCGCCGACGGCGGCGAGCACGGGTACCGCCGCCTCCCCGAGGCGGCGCAGGCTCCCGGCGACGATCTCATGCTTGAGTTCGAGTCCCACGACGAAGAAGAAGATCGCGAGGAGTCCGTCGGCGGCCCACGCCGACACGGACAGGTCCAGATGCAGGGCGGCGGGGCCGATGACGGCATCGGAGACCGTGGTGTAGTGGTCGCGCCACGGTGAGTTGGCCAGGAGCAGCGCGGCGACCGCCGCGACGAGGAGCAAGGCCCCGCTCGTGGTCTCCAGCGACACCCACCGCCGGAACCGGCCATGTGGGGACGCATGCGTCACAGAATGCGACATCGAGAGATGCTCCGTCCGGCTTCGACGCCCGTCGGCAGGGTCGCCTACGGGCATGCCGACCAGGCTTCCCGGCGCACCGAAGATCACTCTAACCGGAACCCGTCGTCGCGGCACCCGGCACGACCCGCGTCACCAATGTGAGCGACTAACATTCGAGGTGTGACGCCAGCAGAGTTTCGTGGCAAGCGGGCCCGCACCCGGGATCGCCTGGTGGGCCACGCCCTGGACCTGTTCGAGCAGCAGGGGTTCGAGGGCACCACCGTCGGTCAGATCGCCGCCCGCGCCCAGGTCTCGGAGATGACGTTCTTCCGTTATTTCGCCAGCAAGGAGATGGTCGTTCTCGACGACCCCTACGACCCGGTGATCGCCGAGGCGGTTGCCGGCCAGCCGGCCGCGCTGCCGCCGCTGGTCCGGGTGGCGCGGGGTCTGCGGGCGGCGCTCGCACAGTTGGACGACCCCGAGGACCAGGTGACCCGGCGGCGGGTCCGGATCGTGGCAGGCAGTCCGGCACTGCGTGCCGCCATGATCCGCACCAACGCCGCCACCGAGTCGACCATCGCCGACCGGCTGATCGCCGACGGTGTTCCGGCCCTCCCGGCCCGGGTCGCCGCTGCGGTCGCCATCGCGGCGTTGACCTGCGCCCTCCTGGAGTGGGCGACGGCCACGGACGGAACCAGCCTCACCGGGGCGGTCACCACCGCGCTGGACACGATCGAGGCGGTCCGGCATGACTGAGCGGCTGACGACCACGGACCTGGGCCGGGACTTCGGTGCCGGCGCAGGCGTGTCCGGCATCGACCTCACCGTGCGTGCCGGTGAGATCCACGCCCTCGTCGGCCTCAACGGCGCCGGCAAGACGACCCTGATGCGGCTGATCCTCGGCATGCTGCGACCCGGCGACGGGGCCTGCCGGATCAACGGGCGGGACCTGGCACAGCTCCGCGCCAGCGACTGGGCGCGGGTGGGCCACCTGGTCGAGCACCCGCTCGGCTACCCCGAACTCGACGTACGGACCAACCTGCTCCTGGCGGCACGACTTCGCCGCATCCCGGCGGGGACAGCGGCCGTCCTGGCCGAACAGGCCCTGACCGAGCTCGACCTGACCCGGTACGCCACGATCAGCACGCGTCGACTGTCGCAGGGCAACCGGCAACGTCTCGGCCTCGCCGTCGCGATCCAGCACCATCCGGACCTGATCGTCCTCGACGAGCCGACCAACGCCCTCGACCCGGCCGGGGTGATCCTGCTGCGTACCGTGCTGTCCCGCCGCGCCGAAGGTGGCGCCGGCGTCCTGGTCTCCAGCCACCACCTCGACGAGGTCGCCCGCATCGCCCACCGCATCTCCGTCGTCAACCGGGGCCGGCTGATCGGCACCCTCGAACCCGCCGCCGTCGACCTCGAACGCGCCTTCTTCGCCCTGGTCCACGACCACGAACAGGAGCGCCTGCCATGACGACCTCCCTGACCGCGGCGCTCGACGTCGAACTCCGGAAACTCGCGGCCTCCCGGGTGATCCGCACGACCACCGTCCTGGTCGTCGCCGGCATCACGATCCTGGCGTCCGCTCTCACCTCCGCAACGCGCAACGGCAACGACCAGATCGCCGCTCAACTCGGCCCGTTGGCCGACACCGACGGTTGGATGCTCCTGACCGGCGTCGCCGCTCAGGTCACCGCAGCCGGCGGTCTGCTCGCCTTCGGCGTCGCCCTGAGCTGGCTCGTCGGCCGCGAATTCAGCGACGCCACGATCACCGGCCTGTTCGCCCAGCCGGTCTCCCGGCCCGTCATCGTCTCGGCCAAACTGCTCTCCCACCTGCTGTGGGCGGTACTGGTCGCCGTCGCCCTGACCGCCCTCATCGCCCTGACCGGCACGCTCCTCGGGCTGGGCGCCTGGCACGCCGACGTCCGCTCCGCCCTCGGACGACAACTCGTCCTGACCATCCTGTCAGCGCTGCTCGCCACCCCGGCCGCCTGGGCGGCAACCCTCGGACGAGGACCCCTACCCGGCATCGCCACCACCATCGCCCTGATCGTCATCGCACAGGTCACGGCCGTCGCCGGCGCCGGAGCCTGGTTTCCCCCCGCCGCGCCGGCCCTGTGGGCCCTGCAACCCGACACCGTCAGCGCACCACAACTCACCGCCGTCACCGTCGTGCCCGTCACCTTCACCGCACTGACCGTCGCCGCATGGGCCCGGCTCCAACTCGACCGCTGAGGGGTCTGTGGATCTAACTTGATCCTTAACCTTTGCGGGTCCGCCGCCCTTGCGTCTGCTGCTGGACGACGAGGTAGAGGACCTTCATCGCGGCTTGCTCGGTCGGGACTCGATGATGTTGGTGGTGGAGAGGACCTTGCGGACCTCGTGGTCGTAGTTCAGGAACGGCACGATCTGCGGCCAGGAGGTCCGCCAGAGTTTGCTGACGGCGGGGTACTGGTCGCCGAACTCGGTGGCGAACGCCTCGAAGCGGGCTTCGGCGGCGGCGATGGTGGGGGCGGTGCAGATCTCCCGCAGGGCGGGGGTGATCTTCTACCAGTCCTTGCGGTTGGTGTGCCGTAGGCTCGCTCTGACGAGATGGACGACGCACTGCTGGTGCACCGCGAGTGGCCATACCTGTTCGATCGTGTCGGTCATGCCCTTCAACCCGTCAGGGCAGATCACGGCTGCGGGCCGCCACGGTGATGGGGCAGGTACAGCGCCTCCCGGGCGCTACTGCTGCAGGACTCCAGCCCCGCCAGGACGCTGACCGCCCTCGACCGTCTCGCCGCCGTGCTACCCGGGGCGGCCTGCACCACCGTCTTCTGCGCGGCTCCGGTCACCGTGACATTGTTGCGGGTCAACGCGCTCACGAGCGGCAACGATACCTCCGTTCATGGCATGCGGCCAGGCGGGGCAACCTGGCCCGCAACCCGATCGGTTCAGGCCGCGGTGGCTGCCGGCTCTCACTGTCCGGTGCCGTTCCAACAGAGCATGAGCAGGGTGGCGTCGTCGCTGAGGGTGTCGTCCTGCCAGGCGAGGATGGCATGGACGAGCTGACGCGTGGTCTCCGGCAACGGCAGCTCACCAGCGAGGGCGCGCAGGGCGAAGTCGGTCAGCCGGTCGACGCCGAACGCCTCGCCCCGGCTGGAGCGCGCCTCGGTGATGCCATCGGTGTAGAGCAGGACATGATCACCGGGTTGCAGGGCCTCCTCGACCACGACCGGTGGGCGGAGATCGCCCATCGTGACGGGAAGCGCGGTGGGTGTTGGCAGCACGGTGGCCACGCGGCCGTCCCGGAGGATCAGCCCACTGGGGTGCCCTGCGGAGATCACCTGCAGCCGGCCGCTCGGTTGATCGAGCTCGGCCAGGACGCCGGTGATGAGACCCTGCCGGTCGTGGGCGCGTACCGCTTCGTCGATGTGGTGGTAGGTCCCGACGAGATCCTGGCCGGCGCGGCGGGCGTTGCGGTAGGCGCCGAGGGCGAGTCCGGCGAGCATGACGGCCCGCATGCCGCCTCCGGAGCCGTGTCCCACGGCGTCGAACAGGGCCAGGTGGGCGGTGTCGCCGTTAACGGCGTAGTCGAAGGCGTCCCCACCGACGTCGTAGCTGGGCTCGAGGATGCCGCTGATGACGGTGGTGCCGGTGGAGAACGTCAGGGGTGGCAGCTGGGCGCGCAGCATCTCCGCCGCCATGCGCATCGGCGCCCGTCGGCGGACCTGTTCGATGGTGTCGCTGTAGTGCGAGCAGCTCACGATGAGATCGGCCAGGAGCGCACCCGCCGCCACGAAGTCGTGCGCCCGGTCCGGGTCGACCGGCGTGGACGCGATGACCCCGGCCACCCCGAGACGTTCCATCCCGTTGAGAAGGGGCACCCACAGGCGTACGCCGTCCGCACCGTCCGCCGCACAGGCGAACATCATGCGGTACACCCGTCCCGCCAGCGTCCCGTCGATGGCGAGCGCCTCACCGCCGTCGGCCTCACGTCCGCGCAGGGGCAGCAGCTCCCGCTGTTCGTGGTCGACCAGGTAGAGACGCATGCCGGTTGCACCGAGTCCACGAGCGGCCTCGTCGGCGAGGGCGGGCAGCTCCTCGCATGCCGCATGCCGTGCCCTGTGCAGCAACTCCTGCAACACCGTCCGCCCCCGCACTTCGACCTCCGTGGCGCTTCGGCCGCCCGGGCCCCACAGCCACGGTGCGCCGAGCAAGGCTACGACCTGCGGCCGACGTCGACCAGCTCCGGTCGCCTTTCCCGTACTCTGACCACCACCGGGCGGCCTCCCTGATCCGACGCATCAGCCCCGCGAGGAAGGGACGTCACATGACGGCAGTACCAGACCAGCGGCCTGCTCCTCTCAGCCCTGCTGTCGGGCAGGCGACCGAGGAGGACATGCGGGCGCTGTTCGGACAGTCCGTCGCCGTCTTCGCGTCGCTTGCCGGGCCGGCCCATGTGTTGGAATCCGCGAACCCGGCGTTCTTCGCCACGATCGGCGAGGAACGGGCCCGCGCCGGGGTTGCGATCGCTGAGCTGATGCCCGAGCTGGCCAGTCAAGGCTTCATCGCACTGCTGGACCAGGTGTACCAAACCGGCGAGCCGTACACCGGCCGCGATGCTCGGGTCGTTCTGGGTGCCGGCCCGCACGCGCGGGAGGCTTTCTTCGACTTCACCTACGAGCCGCGCCGTGACGCCGGCGGCACGGTGATCGGGATCCGGGTGATCGGGCTGGAGACCACCCAGGTCAAGCACGCCCAACGACTGATGGCCGAGCACCGCGCCCTGCTGGAGCAGATCGCCCGTCAGGCACCCCTGGCCGAGGTGCTAGACGGGATGGCCCGCTGCATCGAGCACCTCGCCCCGGACGAGGTGCTCGTCTCCGTTCTGCTCGCAGATTCCGACGGCCGGCACCTGCGCCACGGCGCTGCGCCCAGCCTGCCCGATTTCTACAACCAGGCTATCGACGGCATCGCCACCGGTGAAGGTGTCGGCTCGTGCGGCACCGCCGCGCACCGGCGGGAACCGGTGATCGTCACCGACATCGCCACCGACCCGTTCTGGCTCGACTTCCGGGACCTGGCCGGGCGGGCCGGCCTGGCCGCCTGCTGGTCGATGCCGATCCTGGCCCGCGACGGCAGCCTGCTGGGTACCTTCGCCATGTACCACCGCACCCCGCGCGTCCCGCAGGAAACCGACCTCGCCCTCGCCCGGGTCTTTGCCGGTACCGCGGCCCTGGCCATCGAACGCCACTACATCGAACAGGCGAAGGCGGCCGCCGAAGCACACGCCAAGGCCGCCCATGACGAGCTGGCCAAGGCGGTACGCGCCGAGCGGGAGCTGCGCGCCGAGGCCGAACAACGCGCGGCGGCAGCCGCGGAACTGGCCGACCGGATGCGCGCCGCCGCGGCCGCGCAGGCCGCCACACCGCGACCCGAGCAGTGCCAGCTCGGCGGTAGCGACGCGTGCGACGCGCCGGCCGAGCTCAAGATCGCCGACTCGTGGGGGGACTCGGCATGGGGTTGCCCCGCTCACGTCGAGGAGGCCATCCTCAACGTGCGATCGGTGTTCATCGCCAACGAAGCGCTCGGAGGCCTGGCCGCCTATCTCAATCGCTAGCACGACGGAGCGTCGGCGGGCCCACGAGGCTTCGGCGCTGTCGACGCCCTCAACCTTTCAGGTGGAGCCGGCAGGCACGAGTCGGGACCCCACGGGCGCCACCTTGCGACGGACCCCTGTGCAGGCTCTGACCCGCTGCGCCATCGACCATCAGCGGGCTCACGGCAGGAGCGATCCGCAGAACAGCCTCACGCCGGCTGCGACGATGAGCCCTGGGCCGCTGGTGCCGGCACAGGCCGTGCAGGGATTCCTTTCGTACCGCTGCGCAACGGTGCGTGGTTCCCGCGCCGGGCTCTCTGCCGGCGTCGCAGTCGTTCCACGATCCACATCAACGCGGCGAGGGCGACGACCAGTCGCAGGGTGGTGATGACGGCCTGTGGACCCGAGCCGTACAGCAGCGCGCACTGCGCCAACCCGATCACACACACCGTCCGTAGCGTCGTGACCGCGTGCAGCGGGAACACCTCCGCCCCGGCCATGGCCACGGCGAGCAGCATCGTGATCAGGATCAACCCGACCGCGCGTAGTAGGAGACCGTCGTGCCGAAGATGGTGGGAAGCCAGTCGACCTGCTGGGACATCCCGAACGTCCGGGCGATGAACGCCTCTTCGCTGCGGGATTCGAGCGTGCGGCTCGCCACCTTGTCGGGCATGATCAGGCTCGGTACGAGCATGGTCACGTTGTTCCACACCGTCTCCAGCCCCACGGCGGGGTGTAGCCACGCAGTTCGTCGTAGATGATGGCTCCGAACGTGTTGCCGTCGAACCGGTACACCAGGTCGTCGAGCATCGCCTCCTGACCGTGCCGGGTGTGCATCTGCGTGGCCCCGTCGACCAGGGCCGCGAGGCGGCCGCTGCTGCCCGCGCCCGCGTCGAACACCTCCCGGCCGGCTGCCGCCCGGGTCGACGAGATCAGCGCGGTGGCCGCCGCGATGACCACCACGATCATGGCGGTCTGCCGCCGGGACGGGCGGACGCCGTGCAGCGCCGCGCCCACGAGGGTGAGCACCCCGGCGAAGACGATCATCGCCCGGGTGCCGGCCACCACCAGGGCGAGGCTCTCCACCAGCAGCACGGGCAGCAGCCACCGTATGCCGTAGCGGACCAGCACCACCGCGCCGGTCAGGGCCAGCAGCGGCACCAGGAACTCCCCCGCCAGGGCCACCACAAGGCCGGTACGCTCCGGAATCACCTCGTGGGCCCGCGCCGGTGCCAGCGGCTGGATCGCCCCCCGCCCCTGCCAGGTGGCGACGAGCAGCGGCATCATCAGCACGAGAAGCCACCTCAACCGCAGCCGCGTCAGCCCGGCATCCGGGGACCCGGACACGGTGGGCCGGCTGCGCCGGGACCACATCACCAGCGCGCCGTAGACGGCACCGTAGGCGGCGACCGCGACCGAGACGAGCAGCACCCAGACGTCGACCGTCGCCTGGTCGAGGTACGCGCGGAAGAAGTTCCGACCCGGCCACAGCCACTGCATCACCTCCGTGACGCCGTGGAAGAGCACCGCGACCAGCAGTATCAGCGCCCCCGGCCGCCGGGTCCATTCGCCGTTGATCGCCACGTGCAACACCGATAGCCTGCGCCTTGTCATCAGGGTCGCTGGTCAGTTTTCCGGCCTGAGGTCAGCGAGTAGGTGCTGGATGCAGGTCTTGATCTCGTCGCGGATCGGGCGGACGGCGTCGATGCCTTTGCCGGCGGGGTCGTCGAGTTTCCAGTCCTCGTAGCGTTTGCCGGGGAAGACGGGGCAGACGTCGCCGCAGCCCATGGTGATGACGACGTCGGAGGCTTCGACGGTGTCGTACTCAAGCAGCTTGGGGGTCTGGTCGGTGATGTCGATGCCGACCTCCCGCATGGCCTCGACGGCGGCGGGGTTGATGGTCTCGGCGGGAGCGGAGCCGGCGGAGCGGACCTCGACGGTGTCGCCGGCGAGGTGGCGCAGCCAGCCGGCGGCCATCTGGGAGCGGCCGGCGTTGTGGACGCAGACGAACAGGATGCTGGGCTTGTCGTCGGGCACGAGGGCGTTTCCTTATCGGGTGGGGTGGTTGGTGAGGTCGGCGAGTAGGGCCCGCACGCGGGTGTCGATGTCGTCGCGGACGGCGCGTGCGAGGTCGAGGTCGTCGCTGGCGGGGTCTGCGAGGGTCCAGTCGAGGTAGCGCTTGCCGCTGATGATGGGGCAGGCGTCGCCGCAGCCCATGGTGACCACGACGTCGGCGGCGCGCAGCACGTCGTCGGTCAGTGGCTTGGGGAACGCGTCGTCGAGGTTGATGCCGATCTCGGCGAGCACGGCCGCGGCGGTGGCGGACACCGTCGCGCCGGGCGCGGAGCCGGCGGAGCGGACGTTGACCCGGCCCTGGGCGTGGTGGTTCATGAGCGCGGCGGCCATCTGGGAGCGGCCGGCGTTGTGCACGCAGAGGAACAGCACTTCGGGCACGGGCTTGCCGATGGCGCCCTTGGCCTGCGCGAGTGCGGTGAGCCGGTCGGTGGCGAAGCGTTCGGTCAGGGCGGGCAGGTGCTGGTCGAGTCGGGCGGTGCGGTAGAGCGCGACGTAGGACTCGTTGACGTAGCGGCTGATGGTCTCGGGGTTGAAGTTGCCGGAGAACTTGTCGGCCAACGTGGCGGCCACCCTTTCCAACACGGCGTCGACGGTGAGCAGTGTCGGCATCTGATTCACGACCGGCTCCCTGGGCTGGTGGCGGGCCGGACGGCGGCTCCGGCTGGGAAGAGGCGTCGGCGTAGGGCGAGGCTGACGTAGACCAGGGCGACGAGCAAGGGCACCTCGATGAGGGGGCCGACGACGCCGGCGAGGGCCTGGCCGCTGGTGACGCCGAACGTGCCGATGGCCACGGCGATGGCGAGCTCGAAGTTGTTGCCGGCGGCGGTGAACGCGAGGGTGGTGGTGCGTTCGTAGTTCAGGCCGATGGCCCGGCCGAGGGCGTAGGAGCCGGCCCACATGACCGCGAAGTAGACCAGCAGCGGCACGGCGATCAGCACGACGTCCCACGGCCGCGAGGTGATGGCGTCGCCCTGGAGGGCGAACAGGATGACGATGGTGAACAACAGCCCGTAGAGGGCGACGGGCCCGATCTTGGGCAGGAAGCGGCTCTCGTACCAGGTGCGGCCCTTCGCGCGTTCGCCGAAACGGCGGGTGAGGTAGCCGGCGAGCAGGGGGATGCCGAGGAAGATCAGCACGTTGACCGTGATGTCCCACCCGGACACCTCCAGCCGCGCGCCAGTGAGGTTCAGCCAGTCCGGCAGCACGGACAGGTAGAACCAGCCGAGCAGGCCGAACGCGAGTACCTGGAACACCGAGTTGAGGGCGACGAGGACGGCGGCGGCCTCACGGTCGCCGCAGGCCAGGTCGTTCCAGATGATGACCATGGCGATGCAGCGGGCCAGACCGACGATGATGAGGCCGGTGCGGTACTCGGCGTGGTCGGCGAGGAAGATCCAGGCGAGGGCGAACATCAGGGCCGGGCCGAGGATCCAGTTGAGCAGCAGCGAGGACAGCAGCAGCCGACGATCGCCGATGACGGTGTCGAGCCGGTCGTAGCGGACCTTGGCCAGCACCGGATACATCATGATCAGCAGGCCGAGCGCGATCGGCAGGGAGATCCCGCCGATCTTGACCGCTTCCAGGGCGGCGTCCAGGCCGGGGATGAGCCGGCCGAGCAGCAGGCCGGCGACCATGGCCAGACCGATCCACAGCGGGAGGAACTGGTCGAGGCGCGACAGCCGCGCGACGACCGCCGGCGGAGCCTCGCCAGCGGTGGTGGTGTTCGTCATGTCAGCAGGTCCTGAAGTTCTCGGAGTGGGCGCGGGCCTGTGCGGCGAGGTCGGCCAGGTGCAGCGCCGCGCCCTGCAGGGCGTCCGGGATGAGCCGGTAGTAGGTGAAGCGCCCGCGCGGCTCGGGGGTCACGACGCCGGCCTCGCGCAGCAGCTTGAGGTGCCCGGAGACGTTCGGCTGCTTCGCGCCGGTGTCCGCGACCAGGTGCGACGTCGTCGCCGGACCGTCGGCGAGGATCTGCACGATCCGCGCCCGCAGCGGGTCCGCCATCAACCGCACAACATCAGGATTGGCTGATATCAGCTTTTCCTGATGCAAGTCGAGGTGAGTGCCCGGCGCTGCGGACCCGGTGGCGGCCGGCGGGTGGGTGTCGATGGTCAGCAGGTTGCCGAGCAGGTTCAACGCCTCCTTTCGCACCCAGTAGTAGACCCAGGTGCCCCGCCGCTCGCAGTCGACCATGCCGGTCTCGCGCAGCACCCGCAGGTGATGCGAGATCGTCGCCCCGGTGACGTCGAAGGCGTCGGTCAGGTCGCAGACGCAGATCTCCGTGGTGGAGGCGATGAGCGACAGCAGTCGCAGCCTGACCGGGTCGCCCAGCGCCTTGAACAGCGGCGCCAGCTCACCGGCGATCTGTGGCGCGAGAGGCTGCACCGACAGGGGAGGGCAGCAGCCCTGCGCCGTTGTGGTGTCCAGCACGGGTAGAACCGACATGCGTCTAGCTTGACAGGCGTCTAGCAACGATGCAAGGTAGGGTCCATCGGTTTGACAAGAGTCGAGACACCGATCAGTAAGGGCTGATGCGCCCTGCTCTGAAGCGGGGTCACGGCTGTCGGCCCGTGCGTGATCGCCTGGGCGTGGTGTCCGGCGGAACGTGTTTGCCCACGTCAGGAAGTAACAGGGGGAGTCGTCACCATGAGCGAGGACCAGACCGCCGCACCGTGCTGCGGCACCGCGCAGGCCGCCGCGCAGGCCGATGCCTGTTGCGACCCGGGCGCGAAGAACGCGGCGGTCGCCGCAGGCGCGGGCTGCTGCGGCCCCAGCAACGCATCAGCCGCCGCTGATGACACCGTGGTAGCGCCGACGGCCGGGGTGGCCGGCCGGGTTGACGGGCCGCACCCGGTCGTGGTCATCGGCGCCGGCCCGGTGGGGCTCGCCGCAGCGGCGCACCTGCACGAGCGGGGGCTGCCGTTCACCGTGCTGGAAGCCGGTCCCTCGGCGGGGGCGGCCGTGGCCGAGTGGGGGCACGTGCGGCTGTTCTCGCCGTGGCGGTACAACGTTGACCACGCCGCCCGCCGCCTGCTGGAGGCCGCCGGCTGGGCCTCCCCCGATCCCGAGACGCTGCCCACCGGCGCCGAGCTGGTCGAGGTGTACCTACAACCCCTTGCCAAGCTGCCGCAGGTCGCGCCGCACGTTCGCTACAGCGCCCCAGTCGCGGCGATCGGCCGTGTGGGTGTGGACCGGGTCAAGACCGCCGGCCGCGAGAACACACCGTTCGTCGTGCGGCTCACCACCGGCCAGGACGTGCTCGCCTCGGCGGTCATCGACGCCTCCGGCACCTGGCGCACCCCGAACGTGCTCGGCGCCACCGGACTCCCCGCGCACGGCGAGGCCGACCCGCAGGCCGCGACGCTGATCGACGGCGCGCTGCCCGACGTCCTCGGCGCCGACCGCGAACGGTTCGCCGGCCGGCACACCGTCGTCGTCGGCGCGGGACACTCCGCCGCGAACACGCTGCTCGCGCTCGCCGAACTCGCCGAACAGGAACCGGACACCACCATCACCTGGGCCACCCGCGGCGGCACGATCGACCGAGCCCTCGGCGGCGCAGACGCCGACGCGCTGCCCGGTCGCGGAGCCCTGGGCACCGGAATCAAGCTGCTCGTCGACTCCGGCCGCGTGCAACTGCTCACCGGCTTCGCCGTACACGCCCTCGCCGCCAGGGACGGCCACGCCGAACTGACCGCCACCGACGGGCGCACCCTGACCGCCGACCGGGTCATCGCCGCCACCGGTTTCCGACCCGACCACACCATCGCCGCCGAACTGCGCCTCGATCTCGACCCCGTGCTCGGCTGCACCCGAACCCTCGCACCGCTGATCGACCCGAACGAGCACTCCTGCGGCACCGTCCGCCCGCACGGCGTCGACGAACTCACCCAGCCCGAGCCCGGCTACTTCGCCGTCGGCATGAAGTCCTACGGCCGCGCCCCGACCTTCCTCATGGCCACCGGCTACGAGCAGGTCCGCTCCATCACCGCGGCCTTGACGGGTGACTGGACCGCCGCCCGCGACGTGCAGCTCGACCTGCCCGAAACCGGCGTCTGCTCCGCCACCCAGGGCTACCAGGCGATGCTCGACGACACCGCCGCCCGCTACGGCCTCGCCCCCGACGTCCCCGGCCGGCTCATCTCCACGGCCCTGCGCCACCTGCCCAACGCCGGCACCGTCGCCGCCGCCACCCGCGCCGCCGCTGACGAACTCGGCGTCGACCCCGACGTCGCACTCCAACTCGCCGCGTTCGCCGGGAACCAGCTCGACACCAACAGCCAAGACACCGCGGACGCCGGTCTGCCGCGCGCCGAGGCCGGCCTGATCACCGTCTCCTCCGGTGGCGGCTGCTGCGGGTGACCACCACCGACGTCCCCGCCGCGACGTTCCTACGGGCGTGGAGGAACCTGCACCGGTACACCCAACCCCGCCGGCCGATCATCCGGTGGCTCACCACCATCGCCCACCGCCTCGTCCTCGACCACGCCAAAGCCCGCCGTACCCGCTACGAACACCCCGCCGGCCTCACCGACGACTACCACACCCCGGAACCCCAGAACAGCACCAGCGCCGAGTCAGCCGTCATCCGCAAGTACGAACTCCACCAAGTTCTCGCCGTCTACCACTACCTCGGCCCCCGCTACCGCGCATACCTCTATCTCCGCCACTGGCAGGGCCTCACCGTCAACCAGACCGCCGCCGCCCTCGACACCACCATCGGTGGCGTCAGAAACCTCGAACGCACCACCACCACCACCCTCACCGGCTACCGCACCGCAGACAATCCCCCCACCCCACTGGCACCCACCCCGCCCTCGGCGACCGTGAGCACCGCATCGACAGGCGTGAGGACGTTCCCGGCGCGTGCGCCGCGCCGACGCACACAGCGTCCCGCCAGATCTGATCTCCGCCGATGTGTGCGCCGTGTGCTCTCCAGCAGAAACCACCACGGGCCAACCGGTACCAACATGGGTCACCACGGCCGACCGGCGGTCGAAAACCGGGGTACGTGTGCTCGAGATGTGGTCCGGGCTGGAAGAACAGAGCCCCGGAAGACGCGGGCGAACCCGGGTCGACGCGGGCCACGCCCTGCCACCCCAGGTGGACCCGCAGGTCGCTAGACTAGGCCCTCGCGCCCCCGTAGCTCAGGGGATAGAGCATCGGTTTCCTAAACCGTGTGTCGCAGGTTCGAATCCTGCCGGGGGCACCTCACAGAACTGCAAACGCGAAATGTGACCGGTCGATCACTTGTCGTGAAGCCGGTTTTGTGTAGAAGTGGGCGACCAAGGATGCCCAGGTCGAGCGGCCGGGGCCATTGCGCGTTGGCTCGATGAGCGGACGTCGAACGCGCCCGGATCACGCGGTATGAGCGGATGGCCGTGGCGAGCGGTGGTCGGATATGGGTCGCGGGGAGCGGCGCGCGGCAATACGGTGTGGCCCATGTCAGCGGTCAAGCAGTTCCAGGTCACCTTCGACTGCGCGGATCCCGTACGCGTCGCCCGGTTCTGGGCCGAGACGCTGGGTTACCAGGCAGAGTACGACGACGAGCAGGGCGGGTGGGCGGCGGCGAAGGATCCTGCGGGCGCGGGGCCGCGGTTGTACTTTCAACGCGTGCCGGAGGGCAAGGTCGTCAAGAACCGGGTGCACCTCGACGTGCGGGTCGGGACCGGGCTGGTCGGCGAAGAGCGCCTGGCCGCACTTGAGGCCGAGTGCGAACGACTGCTACCGCTCGGCGCAGAACGTGTGCGACTCCTGTACGACGGCACCGACTCGTGCATCGTCATGCAGGACGTCGAGGGCAACGAGTTCTGTGTGGACTGAAGGGCCGGGAAAGCTGCCCCGGCTCCGTGTCCGCCGGTCACGATGGGCGCGCCCGGGACCGCCGCGCCGCGGTCGCGGTACGCCATCAACGCTGCCGCCGGACCGAGCACGCCGCTGAGTCGGCTGAAATGCCCCGCTGTGAGGGACAGCAGGCAGGGTCCGCTCCAGAGAAACACGTCCCGGGGGCCCTGGACCTTCCTACCCGAAGAGCCCGGTGAACAACCGGTCGAGGCGTGGCCGGGCCGGCAGGCACCAGTCGTGACCATCGGCGTCAGCGAGGCGGCACCGGGCGCACCGCCCGCTGCCCGGCCCGCCCGACTACCGGTCCGTGCCCTGCTCGGTGGGCGCCAGGGTACCGAGGTCGGCGACCGTGTGGGCGCGGATGTCGACGCGCGCCCCGGCGGCGTACCGCTCGGCGACGGCGCGGACGTGGTCCTGCGCGGGTTCGGCGAGCCCGTCGTACACCGCGACGAAGGCGGCGCGGGCGTCGTGCCGGGGCAGCCCGGCCGGCATCACCTCGGCGGGCAGGAGCGGGTCCAGGGTCGGGAACCGGCGGTACGCGTCCATGACCTCGGTGCGGGCCCGGACGGCCGCCGCGCCAGTGACGTCCCCCGCCCGGACGTGGGGCAGCAGGGCGGTCCAGTGCCGGATGAAGGCGTCGTACTGCCGGGCGAGGGCGGCGGTGTCCCAGGCGTCGATCGGGGCCCGGTTGCCGGCGGCCTCGATGTCCACCTGGCGGGCGCGGAACACGCTGGTGGCGCCGAGCGCGACGGTCGAGAGCACGGCCCGGGACGCCTCGTCCAGCTCGTGCGGGGACACCCACAGCCCGTCGTACAGCGGGGCGTACCCCAGCCAGCGGAGCTGGCCCCGCAGGGCGCGGCGCTCAGCGGTCGCCTCCTGCGGCAGGGAGAACGCGACCAGGGTCCACCAGCCGTCCCAGGACTCCGCCTCGGCGGCGAACCGGGCGATCCGACCGCCGCCGTGGGCGAGATTGTCGGCGGCGGGTCGGGTCAGCCGGTAGGAGCTGTGGCGGCCGTGCCGGCCGCTGTCGAGGACGCCCCGGCGGGCCAGGCGGCTGATGGCGGTCCGGGCGCCGGCGGTGGTGACGCCCGACTCGGCCAGCAGCGCCACCAGGGCGGCGGACGGCAGCCAGGCGCGGGTGCGCAGGGTGTAGTCGGCCAGCAGCGTCACGGCCAGGCTCTGCGGTGAGCTGCCGGCCTGTCTGCGTGGCAGGACGGCGTCGGTCGCGGCGTCCCGGAGGATCTCCTCGATGCTGAACGGGCTGACCACGCGACACTCCGGCGCAGATCGGGGTGGACACCAGTGTCCTGGCCGCCCCGATTATCGCAGCCACCCCACTGTGGACGCCGCCCGCGCCCGTGCCACGGGGGCACCCGGACTGCGGGCGATCCGTGCCACCGGAGCGTCCGGCCCGTGGGCGTGAGGGCAGCGGCAAGTCGCCCCACAGCACCCCGACCCATCGTCATCAATCGATTGACAGTTCTGTGGACCGGGAGAAGAATAACTGCCACACGTCTGGTGCTGCGGGAGCCGGCGACACCGACGGGGACCGCGACCGACCCTTCCCGGGCGAGGGGGACCGGCCGGCGGGCCCCGGCACGGGCACGCCCCGGCCATCTCCGCCGTCGACCGGATGCTCGACGGTGGGGCCGTTCCGGCGTGTCGTTTCCGATCACGGTGCGGTGCCACCTCCGGCGGTCTGCCGGCCGGTGACGCGCGCACCGCCCACGAGGCAGCAGAGGGAGTGAGACGCGTGAAGACCCATCGCCGGCTGCTGGCCGGCTGCGCCGCGTTCGTCGCGGTGATCGGCCTGGCGCAGGTCCTGCCAGGTCTGGCCACACCGGCCGTCGCGGCGTCGCTGGTCGAGGTGACCAGCTTCGGCACCAACCCGGGCGGGATGCGGATGCACATCTACGTGCCCAACGCCCGTCCGGCCAACCCGGCGATCGTGGTGGCCATGCACGGCTGCGGCGGCTCCGGGCCGGGCTTCCACTCCAGCAGCGAGTTCGCCGCGCTGGCCGACCAGTACGGTTTCGTCGTCATCTACCCGACCGCGACCCAGCAGGCCGGGTTCGGCAACTGCTTCGACACCTGGTCCGAGGCGGCCAAGCGGCGCGGCGGCGGCAGCGACCCGGTGTCGATCCTGTCGATGATCAGCTACGTCCAGCGGCAGTACGGCGGAGACCCGAACCGGGTGTACGCCACCGGCAGTTCCTCCGGCGGCATGATGACCAACCAGATGCTCGCCCTGCACCCCGACGTGTTCAAGGCCGGGGCGGCGTTCATGGGGGTGCCGTACAACTGCTTCGCCAACGCGGCCGACTACCCGCCGGGGGCCAGCAGGTGCACCGGCGGAAGCATGGACCGGACCCCGCAGCAGTGGGGTGACGCGGTCCGGCAGGCGTACCCGGGCTTCACCGGCGTCCGGCCCCCGGTGCAGTTGTGGCACGGCACCAACGACACCTTCGTGCCGTACCAACTGTTGCAGGAGACGATCGAGCAGTGGACCGACGTGTTCGGCCTCAGCCAGACACCGACGTCCACGGACACCCCGCGCGCCGGCTGGAACCGCCGTCGGTACGCCGACACCTCGGGCACCGTCCGGGTCGAGGCGTACAGCGTCCAGGGCGCCGGGCACAGCCTGCCGTCCGCCGGCATGGCGGCGTCGGCGATCGCGTTCTTCGGCCTCAACGGCACCCCGCCGACCACACCCCCGGTCACCCCACCCACCACGCCGCCCACCACCCCACCGACCACGCCGCCGACCACCCCACCGGTCACCGGGGCCTGCTCGGCGAGCTACCGGCAGGTCAGCTCGTGGCAGGGCGGCTTCCAGGGTGAGGTCACCGTCCGCGCCGGCACCTCGGCCGTCAACGGCTGGACCGTCGGGCTGACCTTCCCCGGCGGGGTCACCGTCAGCCAACTGTGGAACGGCACGCTCTCCGGCAGCGGCCCCGCCTACACCGTCCGGAACGTCTCCTACAACGGCGCGATCGGCGCGAACGGCTCGACCGTCTTCGGGTTCCTCGCCAGCGGTACCGCCGGCACGCCGACGCTCACCTGCGCCAGCCCGTGACCTGTCCGCCGCCCCGGCGGCGCCGGCGGGACCGCCCCCACAGGGCGGACCCCGCCGGAAGCCGCCGGGGCGGCCACCGGTCGGGCGTAGCCGACCCGCCGGTACGCGGCGGGCCTCGGCGCACCCGGTGTCCCCCGGGGCGGCCTCGACGGACCCGGCCGCCCCGAATCGTGCCTACGATGTGGCACATGTCGATGACGGTCGAACGGCGCGTCCAGGCCGACCGGGGCACCGTGTGGCGGACGATGAGCGACCTCGACCGGTGGGCGGAGATGGTGCCCACGGTGACGGAGATCAGCCGGGTCGACGGCGGCACCGGGCCGGTCACGGTCGGAAGCCGCTTCCGGGTACGCCAGCCGGGGCTGATGCCCGCGACGTACGAGATCACCGACTGGCGTCCGGATGAGGGGTTCACCTGGGTGGCCCGCTCGGCGGGTGTCCGGACCAGGGCGGACCACTGGCTGCGGTCGGACGGGGCCGCCGTGCGGCTGCGGTTGGGCATCGAGTGGACGGGTGCCGGAGCGCGCCTGGTGCGGCTGCTGTACGGCAGTCGCACCAGGCGCTTCCTCAAACAGGAGGCCGCCGCCTTCGCGCGGCTGGCCGAGCGCCCCGCCGGTGAGCGGTAGCGCCGACGGATCGGTCGGGCCGCACCACGGCCCTGCCCGGGGAGCCCGCCGAGGGGCAGGACGGCATCCGGACCAGGTACCGGGCAACCCCGACACGTCATGTCGGGGTTGCCCGACGCCGGCCGGTGGGTGCGGCCTCGTCCGGGATCAGGGGCCGGTCGGTGTGCCCCGGGCCGGCCGCGTGATCCCGACGGTCACTGCTGGATCCACTGCCCGTTGGTGCCGCAGACGTAACCGGCGACGATGCAGTTCTCCACCCGGTACCGCAGTGCCGCCACGTCCCAGGCGTTGAAGAAGTCCCCGTGGAACGTGTATCCGGGGGCGGTGGTGACGTTGGCGCCGTTGCGGGTGCCGGCCAGGGTGAGCCCGCCGCCGGTGACCGGGTACGTGATCAGGAACTCCAGCCTCGGCACCGGCACCGGGTGGCTGGCCGGGCAGGTGCCGCCGAGCCCGCCGAGGCCGAACGCCATGTGGCTCTTGTGGTCGGCGCTGTCCAGGTTCCGCCCGTCCCAGCAGGTCGGGAAGTCGAGGTACGTCTCCAGTTTCGAGCCGGCCGGGCAGGCGAGGAAGTCCCGGCTGGACTGGCTCTGCCCCCGGCAGGACCAGCGGGCCGCCGGGTTCTGGTCGGCGGAGGTGGCCAGCGGGTTGCCCACCACCATCTTGAGCCCCTGCGGGTGCGGCTTGACGTTGAGCCGGTCGGTGATCCCCTGGTAGTAGATGGTGACCGACTCCGGGGCGACCGGCCGGCCGTTCTGGTACAGCGTCGGCACCCAGTACGCGGAGCGGTCCGCCTGCGGGTCGCAGTTCGTCCCGCCGTTGACCAGCGAGGCGAGGTTCGTGTACGCGTTGGTGGTCAGGTTGCCGAAGAACTCGTGCACGTGCGAGGCGCCCGCCTGCCCGGGGCGCACGATCGGGTCGTCGGGGGAGCGGCCCTTGCTCGCGCAGTTGGCCCGGAACTCCGAGCCGCGTACCGGGGCCGCCTGGAGGGCCAGCGCGGCGGCCTCCTGCTCCGGGCTGAGCTCGTACCGGTGGTCGGCGTGGCTGTCGGTGACGGCCGGGCCGCCGGTGGTGGGCCGCGCGTCGGCGGCCCCGCGGTCGGCGACCGTCCCGGCGGCGGCCAGGGTCAGCAGGGCGACGCCGAGCGCGCCGACGCGGCGCAGCCAGTGGTGTCGGGTCGGGCCGGCGACGCTGCGCCGTCCGGTGAGCGGCATGACTCCTCCTCGCCCGGGTGGCGGGGGTGGCCCGGCCGGCCCGGGGTTGACGGGGCGGATTCGTGAGAGCGCTCTCCAGGTCTTGATAAGGGCAAGCAGCGACATCTGTCAATGAAAAGAACCCGAATTCCAGTTACGGCACGAATCCCCCGCCCGCACCCCGCACCGCCGCCCCGCCCCCGCGCACCGGCCCCCGCGCCGGGGCCGCCGCCCGCGCCGGCCGTCCCCCGGGTGGTGCTCCACCGGCGGGAGGCCGGAGACGACGCCGGGGCCGGGGAGAGTCCCCGGCCCCGGCGTCGTCGGTCGGGTCAGGCGGTTGGCGCGGGGACCTCCGCCTTGTCCTGCTCGGCGTGCCCGGCGGCCCGGCGGTCGGCCAGGTGCGCCCGGATCGAGTACGCCAGCGCGGCGGCCCAGACGGCGACGATGACGACGTACGCGATGTACCGGGTGGTGTCCGGCGCGTCGATCCAGTCGCTGCGCAGCAGGGAGCGGCTGTTGGTCAGGATGATGATGCCGCCGACGGCGGAGCCGAGCACCCGGGGCGGGACGTGCCGGACCAGCCAGGCCGCGATCGGCGCGGCGATCACGCCGCCGATGAGCAGCGCGGCGACCCAGCCGAAGTCGATGTTCTCGCTGCCCAGGCCGACCAGGAAGCCGAGGCTGGCGGCGATGGCGATGAGGAACTCGCTGGTGTCGATCGAGCCGATGACCTTGCGGGGTTCGAGGCGACCGCTGGCCAGGATGGCGGGGGTGCCGACCGGGCCCCAGCCGCCGCCCCCGGTGGAGTCGACGAACCCGGCGACCAGGCCGAGCGGGGCGAGGAAGCGCTTGCGCAGCGGCTTGTGCAGGCGGTCGGTGGGCAGGCCGAAGGTGGTGAACCGGATCAGGATGTAGAGGCCGAGGGTCAGCAGGATCAGCGCCATCACCGGCGCGGCGACCTCGGTGGAGAGGCTGGACAGGAAGGTGGCCCCGGCGAACGCGCCGATCGCGCCCGGGATGCCGATCTTGATGACCACCGGCCAGTTGACGTTGCCGAAGCGCCAGTGCGAGACGCCGGAGGCCAGCGTGGTGCCGATCTCGGCGAGGTGCACGGTCGCGGAGGCGGCGGCGGGGTTGGTGCCGATGGCGAGCAGCAGCGTCGTCGACGTGACGCCGTACGCCATGCCGAGGCTGCCGTCGACGAGTTGCGCGCCGAGGCCGACCAGGGCCAGCAGGATGAGTTTCCGCATGGTGGGGGTTCCTCCGGGGGCGGTCCGGGCCGGGGCCGGCGGCGCGGCGCGAGGGGGTGATCGAACTTGGGTTTGCCTACTTAATTAGTCGGGATTATGGGCCAGATAGGTCCGGTCGGGCAACGGGCGATTCACGGAGTGGGACATACACCACTGCGCGTGGAACGGTGGGGTTGACCTCAGCCGGGGTTGAGGGTGTCGGATCGACGTATGCGAGCCATCCAGCTTCACGAGTTCGGTCCGCCCGGCAACCTCGTCCTCGCCGACCTGCCGGACCTGCGGCCCGGCCCCGGCCAGGTACGGATCCGGGTCGAGGCCAGCGGCGTGCACCTGCTCGACACCGGCCTGCGCCGGGGCGAGACCGGCGGCCCGATGCCGCCGCCCCGGCTGCCCACCATCCCCGGCCGCGAGGTCGCCGGGACCGTCGACGAGACCGGGGCCGGGGTCGACCCGACCTGGCGGGGACGGCGGGTCGTCGCCCACCTCGGCATGGTGCCCGGCGGGTACGCGGAACAGGCCGTCACCGCCGTCGACACCCTCTTCGAGGTGCCCGAGCACCTCGGCTTCCCCGAGGCGGTGGCGGCGGTCGGCACCGGGCGTACCGCGCTGGGCGTGATCGAGGCGGAGCCACCGACCGCCGACGACGTCGTCCTCGTCCCCTCGGCGGCCGGCGGCATGGGCTGGTTGCTGACCCAGGCGGCCCGCCGCGCCGGGGCGACGGTGGTGGCCGCCGCCCGGGGCGCGGACCGCGTCGGGCGGCTGCGCGACCTCGGCGCGGACCTGGTCGTCGACTACGGCCGGGCCGACTGGGCCGACCGGATCCGGCAGGAGACCGCCGGGCTGACCCTGGTGTACGACGGGGTCGGCGGCGAGGTCGGCCGGACCGCCCTGGAACTGCTCGCGCCCGGTGGCCGGCTGCTGATGTTCGGCTGGTCCGCCGGCGCGCCCACCCGCTTCGACACCGACGACGTGGTGGCCCGGTCGCTGACGGTCGGCTGGCTCGGACAGCGGATCCGCGCCCTGCCGGGTGGCATCCCCGGCCTCGCCGGCCGGTCCCTGCGGCTCGCCGCCGACGGCTGGTGGCAGCCGCTGGTCAGCACGTACCCGCTGGCCGACGCCGCCACCGCGCACGCCGACCTGGAGAACCGGCGCGCGCTGGGCAAGGTCGTCCTGACGGTCACCCGATGAGGCCCACCGGCGGCCCGACCGGCCCCACCCCGGCCCCACCCACCGCCGGCCCCACCGGCGACCCGGCCCCGGCCGGCACCGATTCCACCGGCGGGGCGGCGGGCAGGGCCGACCCCGGCGCGCAGGCCGGGGGAGCGGGCGCCCGGCTGGTCCGGCCGTTCCGGCGGTCGGGGTACCGGTGGCTCGCCGCCACGCTGGCGTTGAGCACCTTCGGCAACGGGGTGTGGTCGATCGCCCTGGTCTGGGAGGTGATCCGGATCGGCGGCGGCCCGACCGCGCTCTCCGTGGTGGCCGGGGCGGCGGCGGTCGGCCTGGTGGCCTGTTCCCTGCTGGGCGGGGTGGTCGCCGACCGGGTGCCGCAACGGCTGATCCTGCTCGTCGTCGGGGTGGTGCAGACCGGGGCGGCGGGCGGGGCGGCGCTGCTCTCCGCGCTGGACGTGACCCGGGTCTGGCACCTGGTCGCGGTGTCGACGCTGGTCGGGATCGGCAGCGCCTTCTTCTATCCGGCGTACTCGGCGTGGGTGCCGTCCCTGGTCCCCCCGGCGGACCTGCTGGCGGTCAACGGCTTCGAGGGCATGATCCGGCCGACGCTGCGGCAGGCCCTGGGGCCCGGCGCGGCCGGGCTCGCCGTCGGGGCGCTCTCGGAGGGGGCGGCGCTGGGCATCGCCGCCGCCGCGACCGCGCTGACCGTGCTCACCCTGCGGGCGATCCCCGCCACCGCCCCGGCCCGCCCCGACCCGACCGACGGGGAACCGCCCGCGCCGGGGGTCGGCGCGGTCCTCGCCGACCTGCGCGCCGGGTTCCGGTTCCTGGTCCGGACGCCGTGGCTGCTCGCCTCGCTGATCTTCGGCTGCCTGATGGTGCTGGCCATGATGGGCCCGCTCCAGGTGCTCGTCCCGTTCCTGATCAAGGAGCGGATGGGCGGCGGCGCGGCGGAGCACGCCTACGTGATGGCCGCCTTCGGCGTCAGCGGCGCGCTGGCCTCCCTGGCGACGGCGGCCTGCCCGCTGCCCCGCCGCTACCTGACCTTCATGATCATGTTGTGGGGCGCCGGCTGCCTGCCGTTCGTCGTCATCGGCGCGGCACGGCACCTGTGGCAGGTGGTGGCCGCGGCGACGGTCCTCGGGGCGGCCTTCTCCGCCGCCACCGTCCTGTGGGGGACCCTGCTGCAACGCCGGGTGCCGGCGCACATGCTCGGCCGGGTCTCCTCGCTGGACTTCTTCGTCTCGATCAGCCTGTCGCCGGTGTCGATGGCGCTCGCCGGCCCGCTGGCCGAAGCCATCGGGCTCGGCCCGACCTTCGCGGTCGCCGGGATCGCCCCGGTGCTGCTCGCCGTGGTGGTGGTCCTCGGTGCGCGGCTGCCCGCCGACGAGCGCCGCCACCCACTCGACAGCCCGTCCGTAGTTTCCAGCCCAAAAACAACGCCAAGCAGTTGATCTAGGCCCGTACGTACCTGCTGTGATCGCCTTGAAGAGCGGTTCCCGGAAGGGCGCTTCGCGGTTTCCTGCGGTTCCGGTGTGTGGGTTGCGCGAAGTGGGAACGGTTACTCGAACCGGTCGAGGGGGTGGCCCTGAATCCGGGCAGCCAGCTCGGGGCCGGTCGGGTCGAGAACGCGAGCGGGTCGGGGACTCACGATTGCCGGGAGGTCGTCGCCGACGCGCGTTGTGCGTGCTCGGCGAGGGCCTGCTCGACGGCGTCCGGGTACGCCTGGGTTCTGCCGTGGGCCGCGAGCGCGCGGTAGATGCTGGCGGCGCTCGGGTTGCGGCCCTTCCGTTTGCCAGTCGGGATGATCAGGTCGGGGCGGATCTGCTCGACGGTCTCGCCGGCGGCCCATCGGCGCAGGACGGTGTGCAGCATGTCGTCGGTGATGACGGCTGCGCCGCCACGGCTGCCGCCCAGGCCCGCGGTCGACCGCGGTGAGCACGCGCAGGGCCTTGCTCAGCCGGCCGCCCTTGGTGAGCCGGCCGGTGTGGTAGGAGGTCGCGACCACGCCGGAGCGCGACCGGCACGGCGAACCGGGCTGCGCCAGCAGCGCGGGCAGGGGTGCCGCTCGACCGCTGCGGCGTCACGCGAGTCGGATTCACGATTCTCGTCGGCGACCATTTCTGAGATGCTCGCACAAACATTTCTCAGAACCTCACCGTGACGCACTTGCGTGAGAACGAGTTCTGATAACAGAACTGGCTCGAAATCGCGATTTGGGACCGACCCGCGGCCGGACTCTCACAATGGAACCTTTCTGCGAGATACCGCACTCTGAATCTTCCTTCCGCACCATCCTCCTGCGTCCGGGTCGAGGAGCCTTCCTCACGCTGATGGCCAGGATGTGGGACTACCTCTGGGCTGGCAGGCCGACCCGGCGGGCGCTTTCGGCCCACACGGCGTCGATGAGCGCCTGGTCGTTCTGCTGCGGGTTTACCCGGCGCGGGATAGCGCGCTTGGCGTTGTAGTACTCGCCGGACCGCCAGGTGACGCCGGGTGTGCCGTCGATGGCCCAGATGAGGTTGGCGGCGCCTTCGTCGGGTGTGTCCAGCAGCCGTGCCAGCGGGCTCTTGTAGATGAACTTCATCATGGCGTTGCCGGTCTGCTTGCCGAAGTTCGACGCGATGTTGCCCGGGTGCAGCGCGACGGCGCTGATGCCCACGGCGTGGAAGCGGGCGTGCAGGCCCTTGGCGAACAGGATGTTGGCGAGCTTGGAGTCGCCGTACGCCTTCATGGTCTTGTACGTGCGGGCGTGGTCGAGGTCGCCCATGTCGATCTTGCCGAAGGCGTGGGCGCCGATGCTGGAGGTGTTGACGATCGTCGCGTCGCTCTGCTTGAGCACGTCGATGAGCAGGTTGGTGAGCAGGAACCCGGCGTAGTGGTTGACCTGCATGGTGCGTTCGTTGCCGTCGACGGTGACCACGCGCTGGGCGAACACGCCGCCCGCGTTGTTGGCTAGGACGTCGATGCGGTCGGTGCGCTCGCGGACCCAGGCCGCGAGGGCGCGCACGTCGTCGAGCCGCTCGAAGTCGGCTACGAACGACTCCGCGCCCGCCGGGCCGGCGACGGCGGCCAGTTTCTCGGGAGAGCGGCCGACCAGCAGGAGGCGCTCGCCGCGCCGGGCGAGCTGGCGTGCGGCTGTCGCGCCGATGCCGTCGGATGCGCCGGTGATGAGGATGGTGCGCTGGGGCATGACTTCTCCTGGCCGTCGACGTTAAGATGAACTAGCGTTCACGATTATGATGAACCAAGGTTCATCTTCTGACAAGCTTGGAGAGGGCGGTGTGATGGAAAACCAGTCGCGTCCTTTACGCGCCGACGCGGCACGCAACCGGTCGAAGATCATCGCCACGGCGCGGGCGGAGATCGCCGCGCACGGAGCCGGGGTCGGCATGGACGAGATCGCCCAGGCCGCCGGCGTGGCCGTGGGGACCCTCTACCGGCATTTTCCCACCAAGACCGACCTCGTCGCGGCGGTGATGGCGCAGTACGTGGACGCCGCCGCCGATGACTGCGAGGCATCCCTGCGGCGAGCGCGACAGAGGCAGACACGACCGGTCGACGAGGTCGTCGGGTACCTGAACCGGGTGGGCGAGTCATCGGCGGACCACTTCGCCGTGAAGGCCGCCGCACGCAACCTCGGAGTCGACCCGCACGGCGACACGACCGCCGAGACACGCATCAGGGCCGCGCTCGCCGCGCTGATCGCCCTGGGACAGGCAGCGGGAGACATCCGCGAGGACGTGACCGTCGACGACGTGTTCCTGCTCCTGACCACGTTGCCGATCGACCGGCCCGCCGAGACCCGCCGCCGCTGGATCGACCTGGTTTTACCCGGCATCACCACGGCGGCGACACTCCAACGCGGCGTCGCGGGCGGCAGCGACAACCCCTGAACGACAGGCGTCACCACCATCGGCACAGGAGCCGGAGAATGAGGAGTAGACGCATGCGTATCATCGTCTTCGGCGCCACCGGCATGGTGGGCCAG
Organism: Micromonospora fluostatini; assembly: GCF_050410825.1. Taxonomy (NCBI): domain Bacteria; kingdom Bacillati; phylum Actinomycetota; class Actinomycetes; order Micromonosporales; family Micromonosporaceae; genus Micromonospora; species Micromonospora fluostatini. The sequence continues at coordinate 4,868,680 of NZ_CP191251.1, read as the reverse complement.
GGAGTGCTGGAAGCCTGCCTGCGCGACGCTGCGGTCGCCGAGGTTCTGGTCATCGGCCGCTCACCGACCGGGCGCACCCACCCCAAGCTCCGCGAGGTCCTCCACGACGACTTCACCGACTTTTCGCCCATCCAGGACCAGTTGGCCGGATACGACGCCTGCTTCTTCTGTCTCGGCGTCTCCGCGCTGGGCATGAGCGAGCAGGCGTACCGCGCGATCACCGTCGACTTCACCATGGCCGCCGCCCGGGCGGTGCTGGCCGCCAACCCTGACCTGGCCTTCTGCTACGTCTCCGGCGCGGGCACCGACGGCACCGGCAAGACCCGCATGATGTGGGCACGCGTGAAGGGCGAGGTCGAGAACGCCCTGCTGGCGCTGTCACCACGGGCCTTCATGTTCCGGCCGGCCTTCATCCTCCCGCTGCCGGGCGGCAAGGCGAAGACCACGTCCTACGTGCTGCTGTACCGGGTCGTCACACCGCTGTACCCGGCACTTCGCCGACTCGCGCCACGGTACGTCACCACCAGCCTGCTTCTCGGGCAAGCCATGATCCAGTCCGCCCGTGGCGGGGGTCCTCGCCGGGTCTTGGAGACCGCCGACATCAACGACCTGGCCGAGGCAGGGCACGCGCTCTGATCTCGGACCGTCAGCCCCACCCGCAGACGCGGTCGTACCCGGTCAGCCCACCGCCGAGACCTTCGAGTCCTCGGCCGGCCGCAGCGGCCGGTAGGAACTACGGACCGGCCTCGACGGGTGATCCGGCACCGGCGAGGGCCGGGGGAGCCGACCGGCCGGCAACCGGGGCCATTGCCGGCACCCCGCCGACCGGCGGGCCGGGCGGTCACCGCCCGGCGAGCTGCTCGGCGTGCGCGATCACCTGGTCGATCAGGCCGTACTCGCGGGCCTGCTCGGCGGTGAACCAGCGGTCCCGGTTCCAGTCCCGCTCGATCTCCTCGACGTCGCGACCGCTGTGCTCGGCGATCAGCCGCTGCATCGTCCGCTTCACCTGGAGCATGTTCTCGGCCTGGATGGTGATGTCGGCGACCGTGCCGCCGAAGCCGCCGGAGGGCTGGTGCATCAGGATCCGCGAGTGCGGCAGCGCGTACCGCTTGCCGGCCGTCCCCGCGCAGAGCAGGAACTGCCCCATCGACCCGGCCAGGCCGAGGGCGAGCGTGGCGACGTCGTTGCGGACGTACCGCATGGTGTCGTAGACGGCCATGCCGGCGCTGATCGAGCCGCCCGGCGAGTTGATGTAGAGGACGATGTCCCGCTCGGCGTCCTCGGCGGCGAGCAGCAGCATCTGGGCGCAGATCCGGTTCGCCGACTCGTCCGTGACCTCGGTGCCGAGAAAGATGATCCGTTCCCGCAGCAGCCGCTGGAACACCTGGTCACCGAAGGACGGCTGCCCGCCGTCCAGCATCCGCACGTCGTACCCGGTCATGCTGGGCCTCCTTCCACCGTGCCGGTGGGCGGGCCGCCCGGGGTGCCGGCCCCACCAGCGTGCGACCGGCGCGGACCCGGCGACGAGGGTTTCTGCCGGGGGCAGATCTGCCCCCGGCAGAACCGGGCCGGAGCCCGCCGCGTCAGCGGCCCATCAGGGCGAACACCCCCCAACCGAGGTGTTCACGCTGGTACCGGGTGTAGCGGACGGGATCGGTGCGCAGCTCGGCCCGTACCTCGGCGGCCAGCTCGTCGTCGGGGTTCCCGTCGAGCCAGCGGCGGAGATTGAGCCACTGTGCCGCCTGGTACCGGTCCCAACTGTCCTGATCGGCCAGCATCATCTCCACGACTTCGTACCCCAGGTCGCCGAAGCGCGCGACCAGATCGGGCAGCACCAGGAAGTCGTCCGCGTCGCCGGCGAGGCAGGCCCGGGCGGTCTCCCGGTCCGGCACCTGCTGACGCCAGTACGGCTCGCCGACCAGCATCAGGCCGCCGGGGCGGAGACTGCCGGCCAGCAGGTCGACGGTGCCGGCCACGCCGCCGCCGATCCAGGTGGCGCCGACGCAGGCGGCGAGGTCGACCGGCTCGTCCGCGACGTACCCGGCGGCGTCGCCGTGCACGAAGGTGACCCGGTCGGCGACGCCGAGTTCGGCGGCGCGGGCGCGGGCCTGCGCGGTGAACACCGTGCTGATGTCCACCCCGGTCCCGGTGATCCGGTGGTCCCGGGCCCAGGTGCACAGCATCTCGCCCGACCCGCTGGCCAGGTCGAGCACCCGCGTCCCGGGGGCCAGGTGCAGCGCCCGGCCCAGGGCGGCGAGCTTGTCAGGGGTGAACGGGTTGTGGATGCGGTGGCTACTCTCGCGGATGGTGAAGATGCGTGGAAGATCCACGGAAGGTGCTCCTCGGGTCTGCTGCGGTCAGGGCGCGGGGGAGGGACAGCCGACCGGAGTCGGCCGCCGTGGCTCGGACCGTCATCAACACACCTCGCTCAGCACGGACGCCACCAGAACAGTTGCAACGTAGCCCTCCCGGGGCGGCGCCGCCACCGGTTTCGGGCCCCTGCCGCACCCCGAGCGGACCCGCGCCCCCGGCCTAGACCAGCACCAGCGGCCGTCGGCCCACGCCGGCCCGACCACAGTGCGACAACCCGGGGGTACGCGGACCGAGCCGGACCGACCCGCCGGCCCCGTCGCCCCGACCGGCCGGGGCCCGCTCCAGGCGGGCCAGGCCCACCCGGACGACCTCGGGGTGAACGGTCGTGCGGGGCCCGACCGGCACCCGCGGCTCCACCCGGCGCAGGTCGTCGCGGGCCTCCTCCAGCAGGTCCGACAGGTGGATGCCCAGCGCCCGGCAGACCGCCGCCAGCACCTCGGAGGAGGCCTCCTTGCGCCCGCGCTCCACCTCGGAGAGGTACGGCACGGAGACCCCGGCGGCCCCGGCCACCTCACGCAGGGTGCGCCCCTGCCGCCGCCGGAGCCGACGCAACACGTCACCGATCACCCGTCGCAGCAACGACATGTGGCCCTCACCTTCACCGGTCGTCAACGGGACAGCCCCATCATGCCGGCTGCACGCCGTTCCCGTTGTCCCGCGACCCGCCGGCCGTCACGCTGCGTCGTGAACCCCCGGCGCGTCCGCCGCGTCCCGACCGGCGCGCCCGTCCGACGGGCGGCGCGGGTCCGGACCGTGAACCTCGCCGTGCGGAGATCGCACCAACCGCTATGTTGTGCACGTGCACGTGACCGCAGTGGCCCAGGCCCGAGGGTGATCCACTTCCCGGCGCAGCGGCGTGGCCCGCTCAGCGCCCTCAGCCTGCGACTGGCCGCCGCCGTCGGCCTGGTCTTCGCCGTCGTCGCCGTGGTCTACCTCGACCGGGACGGCTACCGGGACGTCAACGGGGACGGCATCACCCTCCTCGACTCCTTCTACTACGCGGTGGTGTCGCTCTCCACCACCGGGTACGGCGACATCGCCCCGGCCAGCGACTCGGCGCGGCTGACGAACATCCTCTTCGTGACCCCGGCCCGGGTACTCTTCCTGATCATCCTGGTCGGCACCACGCTCGAGGTGCTGACCGAGCAGTACCGGACCGGCCGCCGACTGTCCCGCTGGGGGAGAAACGTGAAGGACCACGTCATCATCTGCGGCTACGGCACGAAGGGACGCAGCGCGGTCTCGGCCCTGCTGGAGAACGGCATGGACAAGTCCCGGATCGTGGTGGTCGAGCGCAGCGGGCCCGCCCTGCGCCAGGCCACCTCCGCCGGGCTGGTCGCCATCGAGGGCTCGGCGACCCGCTCGGCGACCCTCAACGAGGCGCACGTCCGCAGCGCCAAGGCGGTGATCATCGCCACCGACAGCGACGACGCGTCGGTCCTGGTGGCGCTGACCGTCCGCCAGTTGACCGCCGGTCAGGTACGGATCATCGCGGCGGCCCGGGAGGCCGAGAACGCCCCGCTGCTCAAGCAGAGCGGCGCGCACCACGTGATCGTCTCCTCGGCGACCGCGGGCCGCCTGCTCGGCCTCTCCACCTCCGCGCCGCCGCTGATCGACGTGGTCGAGGACCTGCTCACCCCCGGCCAGGGGATGGCCCTGGCCATGCGCTCCGCCGAGCGCCAGGAGGTGGGCCGCTCCCCGCGCGAGCTGGAGTGCCTGGTCATCGCCCTGGTGCGGCGCGGCAAGGTGGTCACCCTGGCCGACCGGGCCGGCGCGGTCATCGAGACCGGCGACATGCTGGTGTACGTGCGCGACGACCGCTCCCAGCCCGCCAGCGCCTCTCCTGACCGGTGACGACGGTGGCCGCCCCGCTCGGGACGGCCACCGTGTCGTTCAGGCGCTGACGGGTCAGACGATCGTCCAGGTGTCACCGCTGGCGAGCAGGCCGGCGAGCTGCTGCTCGGGCGTCTCGGTCTGCGCCGCCGTGGCGTCGGCCACCTGCTGCTGCACCACGCTGTCGTAGGTGGGCCGGCGGACCGAGCGGAACACCCCGATCGGGGTGTTGCGCAGGTCCAGGCCGGGCAGCCGGGACAGCGCGAAGGCGTACGCCGGGTCGGTGACGCCCGCGTCGTGCACCACGATCTGCTCGGCCGGGGTCTCCGCCGTCGGGCGGACCTCCAGGCCGAACCCGCCCGGCGGGTGGACGACGCAGAACTCCCCGTCCTTGCCGAAGGTGATCGGCTGCCCGTGCTCCAGCCGGATCAGGTAATCGTCCCGGACACCCGGGTCCTTGAGCTGCTCGAACGCGCCGTCGTTGAAGATGTTGCAGTTCTGGTAGATCTCCACGAACGCCGAACCCTCGTGCTCGGCCGCCGCGCGCAGCACCGACTGGAGGTGCTTGCGGTCGGAGTCGATGGTCCGGCCGACGAAGGACGCCTCCGCGCCGAGCGCCAGCGAGATCGGGTTGAACGGGGCGTCCGCCGACCCGGCCGGGGTCGACTTGGTGATCTTGCCGACCTCGGAGGTGGGCGAGTACTGCCCCTTGGTCAGGCCGTAGATCCGGTTGTTGAAGAGCAGGATCTTCAGGTTGACGTTGCGGCGCAGCGCGTGGATGAGGTGGTTGCCGCCGATCGACAGCGCGTCGCCGTCCCCGGTGACCACCCAGACCGACAGGTCCGGCCGGGACACCGACAGGCCGCTGGCGATCGCCGGGGCACGGCCGTGGATCGAGTGCATCCCGTACGTGTTCATGTAGTACGGGAACCGCGACGAGCAGCCGATGCCGGAGACGAAGACGATCCGCTCCCGGGGGATGTTCAGCTCCGGCATGAACTGCTGCACGGCGGCCAGGATCGCGTAGTCACCGCAGCCGGGGCACCAGCGCACCTCCTGGTCGGACTTGAAGTCCTTCGCGGTGAGCTTGAGGGCGACGGGCTCAGACATTCTTCAGGACCTCTTCCAGCGTCGTCTCCAGCTCGGCGGCCGTGAACGGCAGACCCCGGACCTGGTTGTAGCCGATCGCGTCGACCAGGTACGTGGCCCGGATCACGTGGGCGAGCTGGCCGAGGTTCATCTCGGGGATGACCACCCGGTCGTAGGAGCGCAGCACCTGACCGAGGTTGGCCGGCATCGGGGCCAGGTGCCGCAGGTGCGCCTGGGCGATGGACAGGCCGCGCTGGCGCAGCGCCCGGCAGGCGGCGCCGATCGGCCCGTACGTCGAACCCCAGCCGAGCACCAGCACCCGGGCGTCACCGTCCGGGTCCTCCACCTCGACGTCCGGCACCGGGATCGTCTCGATCCGGGCCGCCCGGGTCCGCACCATGAAGTCGTGGTTCGCCGGGTCGTACGAGATGTCACCGGTCTTGTCGGCCTTCTCCAGGCCGCCGATGCGGTGCTCCAGCCCCGGGGTGCCCGGGATGGCCCACGGCCGGGCCAGCGTCACCTGGTCCCGCAGGTACGGCAGGAACGCGCCGTTGTCGCCGTTGGGCTCGGTGGCGAACTCGACCCGCAGGTCGGGCAGGGACTCCACGTCGGGCAGCAGCCACGGCTCGGAGCCGTTGGCGACGTAGTTGTCCGACAGCAGGATCACCGGCGTGCGGTAGGTCAGCGCGATCCGGGCCGCCTCCAGGGCGGCGTGGAAGCAGTCCGCCGGGGACTTCGGGGCGACCACCGCGACCGGGGCCTCGCCGTGCCGGCCGAACAGGGCCATGTTCAGGTCGGCCTGCTCGGTCTTGGTCGGCATGCCGGTGGACGGCCCGGCCCGCTGCACGTCGACGATGACCAGCGGCAGCTCCAGCGCCACGGCCAAGGAGATGGTCTCGCCCTTGAGCGCCACGCCGGGGCCGCTGGTGGTGGTGATGCCGAGGGCGCCGCCGTACGACGCGCCGAGCGCCGCGCCCACCGCCGCGATCTCGTCCTCGGCCTGCATGGTGGTCACGCCGAACCGCTTGTGCTTGCTCAGCTCGTGCAGGATGTCCGAGGCCGGGGTGATCGGGTACGCGCCCAGGAAGACCGGCAGCCCGGAGCGGACCCCGGCGGCCACCAGGCCCAGCGAGAGCGCCGCGTTGCCGGTGATGTTCCGGTACGTCCCGGGCTGCATCCGCGCCGGCTTGACCTCGTACCGGACGGCGAAGTCCTCGGTCGTCTCGCCGAAGTTCCAGCCGGCCCGGAAGGCCGCGATGTTCGCCGCGACCAGCTCCGGACGCTTGGCGAACTTGCGCTCCAGGAACCGGATCGTCGACTCGTACGGCCGCGAGTACATCCACGACAGCAGGCCGAGGGCGAACATGTTCTTGGCCCGCTCGGCGTCCTTCTTGGAGACCGCGAGCTCGGCCAGCGCGCCGACCGTCATCGAGGTCAGCGCCACCGGGTGCACCGCGTACCCGTCGAGCGAGTCGTCGTCCAGCGGGCTGGTGGCGTACCCGACCTTGGCCAGGTTGCGCTTGGTGAACTCGTCGGTGTTGACGATGATGTCCGCGCCCCGGGGCAGGTCCACCAGGTTGGCCTTGAGCGCCGCCGGGTTCATCGCGACCAGCACGTTCGGGCCGCGATTGGTGAACTCGTCGGTGTTGACGATGATGTCCGCGCCCCGGGGCAGGTCCACCAGGTTGGCCTTGAGCGCCGCCGGGTTCATCGCGACCAGCACGTTCGGCGAGTCACCGGGGGTCAGGATGTCGTAGTCGGCGAAGTGCACCTGGAAGCTGGACACGCCCGGCAGGGTGCCGGCGGGGGCCCGGATCTCGGCGGGGAAGTTGGGCAGCGTCGAGATGTCGTTGCCGAGCTGCGCCGTCTCCGAGGTGAACCGGTCACCGGTGAGCTGCATGCCGTCGCCGGAGTCCCCGGCGAACCGGATGACCACCCGGTCGAGCTGACGGATCTGCTTGCTCACGCCTGCACCTCGCTTCGCTGCGCGCGGTCCCCCGGGCGGCTGAACATGATGGTGACCTCGCCTTGCCCGGTCACGTGACCTCCTCGACGACCCGCTGCGCCGGGTGCCCGTGGCTGGGCCCGGCCCCGCTGTTACCTCTCCCGAGAAGCGTACGTCCCGCAACGCGCCCGGTAACCGTGGAGGTCCGACGACTGGGAACGGAAAACGAGAGTTTTACCGCTGTTATGCCTTGTTCGGGGTCGCGAGGGTAATTCAGATCACCGCTGCGGGGGCCGGGTCACCCGCCGGGGTGACCGCACGGCCCCGGGCCGTCGGGCTCCGGGAGGCGACGGCGACCCCGGTGCCGTGGGACGCCGCCGTCGCCTCGTCCGGTTCCAGCGCCACGGTCGACAGCGGCACCGCCGCCGGCGTCGCCGGCGACCCGGTGCGCTCCGGCGGCCGGGGACCGCCTGCGGAGGCGAGCCTCCGAGGGGGTCCGGCGACCTCCGGGACCGCAGGATGGAGACTCATTATTCGGTACCGATCGCCGTTGAACAGCGGTCCCGTCGGAAACAAATGCGTAACGTGTTCGGGACGGCTGCGCTGCGCGCCCGGTAGGCTGACCCACCGTGACCGGCTACCTCGGCTCGTACGCCACGCTGGGCTTGCTCCTGCTCGCGAGCGTCCTGTTCTTCCTCGTGGCGTTCGGGGCCAACCGGCTGCTGCGGCCGGCCCGCCCGGCCGACCCCGTGAGCAAGCGGACCACCTACGAGTGCGGCCTCGACCCGGTCGGCGGCGACTGGGCGCAGATGAAGATCCGGTACTTCGTCTACGCGTACCTCTACCTGCTCTTCGCGGTGGAGGCGGTCTTCCTGTTCCCCTGGGCGGTGATCTTCGCCCGGCCCGGCTTCGGCCTGGTCACCGTGGCCGAGATGGCGGTCTTCGTCGCGGTCCTGGCGCTGGGCATCCTCTACGCCTGGCGGAAGAACATCCTCCGCTGGAGCTGACCCGTCCGACGCGGCCCCCGTCGGGGAGCTGACCCGTCAGGCCAGGCCGCGACGGGTCCGGGCGGGCGGCCGGTCGCCCCGGACCGAGGCCACCATGTCCAGCACCCGCCGGGTGGGCAGCACCTGGTGCGCCCGGAACACCCGGGCCCCCAGCCAGGCCGAGACGGCGGTCGCGGCCAACGTCCCCTCCAGCCGCTCCGGCACCGGCAGGTCCAGCGTCTCGCCGACGAAGTCCTTGTTGGAGAGCGCCACCAGCAGCGGCCACCCGGTGGCGGTCAGCTCGTCCAGCCGACGGGTGATCTCCAGACTGTGGCGGGTGTTCTTGCCGAAGTCGTGCGCCGGGTCGATGAGGATGCCGTCGTGGCGTACCCCCAGGGCGACCGCGCGCTCGGCGAGCCCGGTCACCGTCGTGACCACGTCGGCCACCACGTCGCCGAACGCGGCCCGGTGCGGCCGGGTCCGGGGGGTGAGCCCACCGGCGTGCGAGCAGACCAGCCCGGCCCCGGTCTCGGCGGCCACCCGGGCCAGCGCCGGATCGGCCCCGGACCAGGTGTCGTTGAGCAGGTCGGCCCCGGCGGCGACGGCCTCCACCGCGACCTCGGCCCGCCACGTGTCGATGGAGATCACCACGTCGGGGAAGGCGGCCCGGACGGCGGCGATGGTCGCCACGGTCCGGCGGATCTCCTCGGCCACGTCCACCTCGACCCCGGGGCCGGCCTTCACCCCGCCGATGTCGATGATCTCCGCGCCCTCGGCCACCGCCCGCTCCACCGCGCGCAGCGCGCTGTCCGCCGCGTAGGTGGCCCCCCGGTCGAAGAACGAGTCCGGGGTGCGGTTGACGATCGCCATCACCACCAGCTCACCGGGGGCGAAGGTCCGCCCACCCAGCCGGAGCGCCTCGGCCATGCCCGCCTCCTGATCCTGGTCGACCCGATCCCGGCAGCCCGGTCCGCTGTCGGCAGTGGGCTGCCCTGCCGGCCCGCCGCGCCGCCGGTCGGTGCCGACGCTAGCCGGTGTGGCACCGGTGCCGGGCACCGGTCCGCGTACTGATCTGGATCCATAGGGTGGCAGGGCTCGCTCCGGGCCGGTCGGCATGCCACGATCTGTCCATGGGTCAGGTTCTCCTGCTGTTGGTCGTGGCGTTGACCGTCGGCGCGGTGGTGTTCGGGGTGACGGTCGTGGTCACCGGTCGGGATCCCGGTCTGGTGCCGGTCGAGCCGGACGGGCGGGCCGTGCCGCTGCCCGGCGGCCGTCCGTTGCGGGAGTCCGACGTGGGGGCGGTCCGCTTCGACACCGCGCCGCGTGGGTACCGGATGGACCAGGTCGACCAGGCGCTGCGCCGGGCGGCCTACGACGTCGGCTACAAGTCCGAACTGATCGAGGTGCTGGCGGCCGAGGTCGCCGCGCTGCGCGACGGGCGGGCCGACGAGGCGGAGGCGCTGCGCCGGACCCGGGAGCAGGCGGTCGCCGGCGCGGCCGGCCCCCGTCCGGCCGGCCCCGACCTGCCCCCCGGCTCGGCGCTGGCCGGCGGCCCGGCGGTGCCCGATGCGGCCGGGGAGCCGGCGCTGTCCGGTGCGGCCGGCGAGCCGGCGGTGACCGGCGTGGCCGGCGAGCCGGCCCGGGCCGCCGCCGACGAGCCGACCACCGTCGAGGTGCCGCCCCGCACCGCCCTCACGCCGGAGCCGGCGGGCAGGTCGGAGTCGGCCATCCCGGCGGAGCCGACCGCCCCGGCGGCGGCCGACAGCCTGCCGGCCTCGGAGACCCGGCCCGCGACCGACGCCCGCTCGGAGCCGGTCGGCCGGTCGGAGCCGGCGTGACCCCGGGGGCGGGCGACGGCTCCCCGGGCGCGGACGGCGCGGGCTTCCGCGAGGCGGCCCGCCCCGGTTCCGGCGAGGTCACCGCGACGGTGATCGTCGACGCCCCGGCGGAACGGGTCTTCGCGGCCTTCACCGCCTGGGAACGACAGTCCGAGTGGATCCCCTTCACCCGGGTACGGATCGTCGAGGGTGACGGCGGCGAGGGCAGCCTGATCGAGGCGGTCACCGCCCTCGGCCCGGCCGCGCTGCGCGACGAGATGCGGGTGGTCCGGGTCGACGCCCCGTACGAGGTGAGCGTGGTGCACTGCGGCAAGCTGCTGCGCGGCCCCGGGGTGCTCCGCTGCACCCCGCTCGCCGAGGGCCGTACCCAGGTCGTCTGGCACGAGTGGTTCCACCTGCCGGGCGGTACGGCGGGCCGGGTCGCCTGGCCGGTGGTCTGGCCCGGCTCCAAGTTCAGCCTGACCCAGGCGCTGCGCAAGTTCGGCCGGCTGGTGGAGCAGGGCCGGCTGCCCTGACCCTGCGACCCGGGTCGCACCCCGGCCCCACGGACGGCGGGGACGTCGGTGGGGTGGCCTAGCGTGGCACCCGTGACTGACCTGGTGACCGGTGCCGACGGGCTGCCCCGCTGCGGGTGGGGGGCGGGCACCCCGGACTACGTGACCTACCACGACGAGGAGTGGGGCCGGCCGCTGCGCGGCGACGACGCCCTCTTCGAGCGGATCACCCTGGAGGCGTTCCAGTCAGGGCTCTCCTGGCTGACCATCCTGCGCAAGCGGCCGGCGTTCCGGCTCGCCTTCGACGGGTTCCGGATCGAGACCGTCGCCGGCTACGGCGAGCCCGACGTCGAGCGGCTGCTCGCCGACGCCGGCATCGTCCGGAACCGGGCCAAGATCGAGGCAGCGGTCCACAACGCCCGCGCCGCGCTGGCCCTGCCGGACGGGCTCAGCGCGCTGCTGTGGTCCTTCGCCCCGCCACCCCGGACGGCCCGGCCCCGCTCGGGCGCGGAGGTGCCGGCGCTGACCGCAGAGTCCACCGCGCTGGCCAAGGAACTGAAGCGGCGCGGGTTCCGCTTCGTCGGGCCGACCACCGCGTACGCGCTGATGCAGGCCACCGGGATGGTCGACGACCACCTGGCGGGCTGCCACGTCACCGCCGTCCCGGCGGCGTGATGGGATTGACCCCATGACGGACACCGACCACCGTGGCACCGGCCGGCACCGGACGGCCGACGACCTCGGCGGCGCCGCCTGGGCGGTGCTGCTCCCGGCCGACCGCTACGACGCCGAACGCCTGGTGCACCACGACACGCTGGAGTTGACCGGCCCGGACGGCCCGGCCCGCCCGCGCCCCGGCGACCCGGTCGCGGTGCTGGTCGACGAGCCGCCCCGGCTGGTGGCGCTCGGGCGGGTCGCCGGGGCGCCCGGCCAGCGGCGGGAGGACCCGGACGACCCGCAGTCGGAGGTGACGCCGGCGTCGCTCGTGGTGTCGTACACCCGGCGGGCCTTCGACGAGCCGGTGCCGCTGCCCGGGGTGGTCCTCGACGCGCCGGTCAGCGCCCTGGCCCCCGGCGCCTGGCAGGACCTGGCCGACCGGCTCGGGCCACCGCCGGAGCGGCGGACCTGGCTGGTCAGCCTGGACCTGCCGATCGAGGCGGCGACGGCGGCCGAGGCGGTCGGCCTGTTCTGGTCGTACGTGCAGGAGCTGGGCCCCCGGGAGCTGCCCGCCTACGTCTCCCCGTCCGGCGACGAACTGGCCATGCAGGCCTTCGTCCTCGGCGCCGAAGCCAACCAGGACCCCGAAGAGGACGACTGACCCCCCGCCCCGCCGCCCCCCTGGCGTGGGGCGGCAGGTTTGGGTGGGGGTGGTCGGGTTAACCGGGTGCGCGGGGGTCGGCACCGGGTCGGGCCTGTGCGGGAGGGGGACCGATGCGGTTTCGGGACAGGGTCGTGTTCGTCACCGGTGGTGCCTCCGGGCTCGGGGCGGCCACCGCCCGGCGGTTCGCCGCCGAGGGCGCCCGGGTGGTCATCGCCGACATCGACACCGGGCGGGCCGAGCAGGTCGCCGCCGACCTGCCGGACGCCCTCGCGGTCACCGTCGACACCGGCGACGCCGCCTCGGTCGAGCAGGGCGTCGCGGACGCGGTCGGGCGGTACGGCCGGCTCGACGTGATCTTCAACAACGCCGGCATCGACGGCCGGCAGCAGGTGCTGCACGAGATGGACCTGGAGAACTGGGAGCGGGTCCGCAGGATCAACGGCGACGGGGTCTTCTACGTCCTCAAGTACGGCATCGAGGCGATGCTGCGCGGGGGCGGCGGAGCGATCGTCAACACCTCGTCGACCGCCGGGCTGACCGCCCAGGACAACATCTCCCCGTACACCTTCACCAAGGCCGGGGTGGTCGGCCTGACCCGGTCCGCCGCCGTGGAGTACGCGGCGCGCAACATCCGGGTGAACGCGGTGGCGCCGACGGTGGTGATGACCCCGCTGGTGGAGAACTTCATCCAGGGTGCCCCGGACCCGGCGGCGATGCGCGAGCGGATGGAGTCGTTCAACCCGAAACCGGGCATCCCCACCCCGGACGACGTGGCCGGGGTGGTGCTCTTCCTCGCCTCCGACGACGCCGCCTGGATCACCGGGCACACCGTCCCCATCGACGGCGGCTACGTGGCCCGCTGAGGCCCCCGTGAACCGGGGCCCCGGCCGGTGCGCCGCCTCAGCGGCCCTCGAAGACCGGCTTCCGCTTCTCCACGAAGGCGTGGGTGGCCGCGTGGTGGTCGGCGGTCGCCCCGCAGATCGCCTGCGCCTGCGCCTCGGCGGCCAGCGCGTCGGTGAGGGTGCCGGCGTCGGCGATGGAGAGCTGCCGCTTGATCGCCCCGTACGCCACGGTCGGGCCGGCGGCCAGCCGGGCGGCCAGCTCCTGGGCGGTGGGCAGCACCTGCTCGTCGTCCTCGACCAGCCGGGTGAGCAGGCCCAGCCGGCTCGCCTCCGCCGCCGGCACCGGCTCGGCCAGCATCAGCAGCTCGACCGCCTTGGCGTGACCGACCAGCCGGGGCAGCGTCCAGGAGGCGCCGGTGTCCGCGGCGAGCCCCACCCCGGCGAAGGCCATCAGGAAGCGGGTCTTCGGGCCGCCGATCCGGAAGTCGGCGAGGAGGGCCAGCGACGCGCCGGCCCCGGCGGCCATCCCGCGCACCGCCGCGACCACCGGCTTGGGCAGGTGGGCCAGCCGGGCCGCGATGGGGTTGTAGTGCGCCAGGACGGTGGCCAGCGGGTCCGGCCCGGCCAGGGCGGTGACGTGCTCGCGCAGGTCCTGCCCGGCGCTGAACGCGGTCCCGGCCCCCGCCAGCACCACCGCCCGGCAGGTGCGGTCCTGCTCCAACTCGGTCAGGGCCTCCCGCAACGCCTCCTTGAGGGCCACGTCGAGCGCGTTCAACGCGGTCGGGCGGTTCAGCGTCAGGGTGACGACGGCGTCGGTGCGGTCGACGAGCAGGGGCTCGGTCACGGGCTAACGACCCTTCTGTCGGGGGAGGCGGGTCCCGGCGTCGAGGCACTGCTCGACGTACCGGTCGGCGGCCGGCCGCAGCCGGGCCGCGTGCCGGTCGAAGAAGCTGGCCGCGCTGGTGCCGGGCCACTTCTCGGGCAGCAGCGCCGGGGGCAGCTGCGGGTCCCGGAACAGGAAGGTACGCCACGCGTGCACGAGCTGGAACCGGGCCGCGTACGCCTCCTCGTCCGGGCTGCGCACGGTCACCCCGGTCAGCAGCGGACGCTGGTCGGCGACGAACCGCTCGTACGCCCGGCCGATCTCGGTCAGGTCCCAGGCGCGACGGACCAGGCCCATCGCGCCGGGGGTGCCGGCGGCGTGGGTGGCGGTGAACCGCTCGTACCGGACGCCCGACTCCTCCAGCAGCAGGTCGACGTCGTCCGCGGTCCGGGTCGCCACCCAGGTCTGTTCGTCCAGCGTGCCGTACCCGAGGAAGGTCAGGTTGGCGGCGAGCCGCTGCCGGTCACGGCGGCCGGTGGGCGGTTCGAGGACGAGCAGATCGAACCGTCCGTCCCAGTTGATCCGGCCCGTCCGGTAGATCCGGGCTGCCGCTTCGTCCAGTCGCCGGGCGGCTTTCGGTGTGATCGAATACCCCGGCCCGGAGGAGAGCCGGAGCGGGTCGAGCCACCCCTGCCGGACCATCCGGGAAACGGCGGTTCGCACCGCCGGTGGTGCAATTCCCAGCGGTGCGAGCAGCTTGACCAGGGAAGCGACCGGTGCGCGGCCACCCCTGGTCCGTAGGTGGTCGCCGTACAGGTCGAAGAGTGCCGACCGTGCCTGCATGACCGCACATTGTGACAGGGCTTCCCAAGATATGCTAGACGCTGTTACATCCTTGCTGCGTCAGTTTGGGTCCGGCGGTGTTCATCAGGGAAAATCGTTGGTCGACACCCCGCGAAGGCTGCGGTGGTCATTGCGATGGAGGCTGTGGGGCAACCCACCGACCCTGGTGTAGGTCTGAGGGGAGACAACATGGCGGCGATGAAGCCGCGGACGGGCGACGGTCCGCTGGAAGTCACCAAGGAGGGCCGGGGCATCGTCATGCGGGTCCCGCTGGAGGGTGGTGGCCGGCTCGTCGTCGAGATGACTCCCGACGAGGCCAATGCGCTCGGTGACGCGCTGAAGGCAGCCGCGGGCTGACCGAGGCACGGTCCGGGCGGCCGTCGTCGTGCGGACGGTTCGCCAACCCCTGAGCCACCGGTGACCGCCGGTGGCTCAGGGTTCTTCATCCTCATCCAACCGGACGTGGGGCGCGGTGCGTGCGTTCCCACGCGAATCTGGAGGTACGGACCAGCGTGCTGGCCTTCCGCCTGGTGGCCGAGCCCGACCGGCTCGACACCCTCGTGCTGCCCATCCGGCCCGACGCGGCGGACCGCGACGACACCCCCGGGGCGGTGCTGCCGCCCAGCACGCTGGTCCTGCCCGACGAGGTGCACGCCGAGGTCGACGCCCTGATCCCGGCCGCCCGGTGCACCGGCCGGGCGGGTGAGTCGGCGACCCACCTGCGGCTGGCGCAGGCCCCCGGCCGGCTGCTGCTGATCGGCGTCGGCGACGGCGACGAGGCCGGCTGGCGGGCGGCCGGGGCCACGCTGGCCCGGTCCGCCGCCGAGCAGGAGCACGTCACCGTGGCGATGCCGGCCGACGCCGCCGCCGAGGCGGTCCGTGGGCTGGTCGAGGGGCTGCTGCTCGGCTCGTACCGGTTCCGGCTCACCGAGGCCGGGAAGCGGCCGGCGCTCGCCGCCGTCGACATCGTGGTCGCCGACCCGGCCGCCTGCGCCGACGCCGCCGAGACCGCCACCGTCACCGCCCGGATGACCCGCCTCGCCCGGGACCTGACCAACACCCCCTCCTCGACGAAGAACCCGCAGTGGTTCGCCGAGCAGATCGAGGCCGCCGCCACCGGCCAGCCCGGCCTGCACCTGCGGGTCCGCGAGCCCGACGAGCTGGCCGCCGAGGGGTTCGGCGGGCTGCTCGCGGTGGGCACCGGCTCGGCCAGCGGCCCCCGCCTGCTGGAACTGGGCTGGCAGCCGCCGGACGCCCGCACCCACGTGGTGCTGGTCGGCAAGGGCATCACCTTCGACACCGGCGGGGTCTCCATCAAGCCCCTGGCCGGCATGAAGCTGATGCGCAAGGACATGGCCGGTGGGGCCGCCGTCGCCGCCGCCACCCTGGGCGCGGCGGCGCTGGGCCTGCCGGTCCGGGTCACCACGCTGGTCCCGCTCGCCGAGAACATGGTCAGCGGCCGGGCCTTCCGCCCCGGCGACGTGGTCCGCCACTACGGCGGCCTGACCAGCGAGACCACCAACTCCGACGCCGAGGGCCGGCTGGTCCTCGCCGACGCCATCGCGTACGCGGTCGCCGAACTCGCCCCCGACCTGCTGGTCGACCTGGCCACGCTGACCGGGGCCAACGCCGTCGCCCTGGGCCCCCGCACCGCCGCGCTGTACAGCGAGAACGACGACCTGGCCGGCGCGCTGGTGGCGGCGCTCGGCGCGGCCGGGGAGAAGGCCTGGCGGATGCCGCTGGCGGCCGACTACGTGGAGTACCTCGGCAGCGAGATCGCCGACCTGTACAGCGCACCGACCCAGGGGGGCGGCTCGGTCACCGCCGCGCTGTTCCTCCGCGAGTTCACCGGGGACCTGCGGGAGCGCTGGGTGCACCTGGACATGTCGGCCCCGTCCTGGGCGGGCGGCGACGACGCCGAACTGACCAAGGGCGCCACCGGCTGGGGCGTCCGGGGCCTGCTGCGCTGGCTGGCCACCCTCGACTGACGGCGGGCCGGGTCGGGCCGCCGGCCCGACCCGGCTGACCAGCGGATCAGCAGCGTACGGCGGCGAGCAGACCGTGGCCGACCGGCAGCAGGGCCGGGATCCAGTGCTCGGACTCCCGGATCGCCTTGATCGACTCGCGGACGGTCACCGTCTCCGCGTCCCGGGCGGCCGGGTCACCGATCCGGCCACCGGCCAGCGCGCCGTTGAGGACGAGCACACCCCCCGGCCGGAGCAGCCGCAGGGCGGCGTCCACGCAGGCGTTGAAGCCGGTCGCCTCGGCGTCCACGAAGACCAGGTCGTACGCCCCGTCGGCGAGCCGGGGGAGCACGTCGAGCGCCCGGCCCGTGATGATCCGGGTACGCCCGGCGGGGAAGCCGGCCTGGGCGAAGATCCGGCGCGCGATCCGCTGGTGCTCCACCTCCACGTCGATGGTGGTCAGCACCCCGTCGGGACGCATCCCGCGCAGCAACCAGACACCGCTGACGCCGGTACCGGTGCCGATCTCCACCACCGCGCGGGCGTTGCCGGCGGCGGCGAGCAGCCGCAGCGCCGCCCCGGCGCCCGGGGTGACCGCGTCGACCCCCACCTCCAGGGCGAGACTGCGGGCGGTCCGCGCGACGATGTCCTCGGTGACGTACGACTCGGCGAACTGGATGCTCTGGGCCGTCGAACTGCCGGAACCGGCGACCGTGGCGATGGGACACCTCCGGGCGGCGAGAGTGGTGCAGGGGTGGGTTGGCGCTATGAGCCTAGAGGCGGGCGCAAACGGGTGCCGCCGGGGCGGTCCCAGCCGCAACCGCTGACCCCATCCGGCACATCCGTGCAATCCTGGAAGCGGTCTCCCGTCGGCCGCGACCGGCCCGGCTCGTCGCCGGGACGCGCGGTGGGGGACCGGGGACGGAAGTGGGAGGCACCGACGTGACCGACGGCTGGGACTGGCGCCAGCCCGGGGGAACTCCGGCACCGGCGGGACCGCCGGCAGCCGGGGCCCCACCGGCAGGGCCGCCGACGGGGCCGCCGACCGAGGGCGGGACGCCTCCGGCGGCGGAGGCACGACTCAGGCCGACTCCGTCGGCACCACGCTACGGCCCGGCTCCGTCCGCAGCCGGCTACGGCCCGGCTCCGTCCGCAGCCGGCTACGGCCCGGCGTCGTCGGCAGCGTCCGGCTACGGCCCGGCGGCAGCGTCGGGGCACGGGCCGGTGCCGGGCGGGTACCCGGCCGGCGGGGTCTCCCCGCTGCCGCAGGCCGCCCCGGTGACCTCGGGTGGACCGGTCTCGCCCTGGTGGTCCGACGCGCTCGCCGACCCGTGGCGGGACCCGGCCGCGCCCACCGCCGTGGTGGTGCGGACCCCGCCGGCCGGCGGCACCGAACCGGAACCGGTCAGCGATCCGGACGCCCCGGGTCGGCTCACCCTGCGGCACCTGCTGTTCATCCCGCTGATCACCGCCCTGCTCGCGGGCAGCCTGGGCGGGGCGATCGGGTACGCCTTCGCGGTGCGGGGCGGGGCCGGGACCGCCACCGTGCTCGGCGCCGGTTCCGCCGAGCCCCCGGCGCTGGCCCAGCGCCGCCCGGAGTCGCTGGCCGGGGTCGCCGAACGGGTCCTGCCCAGCGTGGTGACCGTCCGGGTGAGCGGCCTCGGCGGCACCAGCGAGGGCTCCGGCTTCGTGGTCAGCGCCGACGGCCACGTGATCACCAACGACCACGTGGTGGCCGGTGGGACGGGCCGGGCGTCGGTGGTCTTCCACGACGGCAGCACGGCCTCGGCCACCCTGGTCGGCCAGGACCCGGAGTCGGACATCGCGGTGATCAAGGTGGCCCGGACCGGCCTGCGCCCGGTGGAGTTCGGCGACTCCGACGGCCTCGCCGTGGGGGATCCGGTGCTCGCCGTCGGCTCGCCGCTGTCGCTGGCCAACACGGTCACCGCCGGCATCGTCAGCGCCCTGGACCGGACCATGCAGGCGGGCGAGCCGGGTGGCCCGGTGCGCTACTACGCGGCCATCCAGACCGACGCCGCGGTCAACCACGGCAACTCCGGCGGGCCGCTGGTCGACGGGGCGGGCCGGGTGATCGGGGTCAACTCGACGATCAAGTCGCTGGTCGCCGACGGGCAGGAGGCGGGCAACATCGGCCTCGCCTTCGCCATCCCGATCAACCAGGCCAAGCGGGTCACCCAGGACATCATCGGCACCGGCAAGGCCCGCCGTACGGTGATCGGGGCCCAGGTCGGTGGCCCGGGTCAGGCCACCGGCGCGGGCGTACGCCTGGCGGCGGTGGAACCGTCCGGCCCGGCGGCCGGCGCGGGGCTGCGCTCCGGCGACATCATCCTCAAACTGGCCGGGCGGCCGATGAACGAGCCGACCGACCTGATCGCCATGGTCCGCAAGTTCGCCCCCGGCTCGGTCGTGACGGTGGAGTACCGGCGTGGATCGAGTCGCCAGAACGCCTCGGTGACGCTGGCGGCGGACGCCAAGTAGCGACCGGTCACCCCCTCCCCGACCGGCCCCTGACGTGCGTAGTCTTGCGGAGACGCCGATGAGGAGGCCCGCGCAGTGTTCGAGAACCTGAACTGGTGGGAGATCGGTGCGCTACTGCTGCTGGCGCTGCTGATCTTCGGTGACCGGCTGCCCCAAGTGATCAGCGACGGCCTGCGGATGGTCCGTAACCTGCGCAACATGGCGAGCACCGCCACCACCGACCTGAGCCGGGAGCTGGGCACCGACATCAAGCTCGAGGACCTGCACCCCAAGGCGTTCATCCGCAAGCACCTGATCTCCGAGGAGGACGAGCAGGCGATCCGCAAGCCGTTGCAGACCGTCTACGACGACCTCCGCGCGGACGTCACCGGCGTGCACAACGAGCTCAAGGAGGTGGCCTCCGCCGCCGACCTGCGCTCGACCGGCGGCACCTCGACCACCACGTCGAGCGCCCCCGCCGCCGCGCCGGCCCCGACGCCCGCCCCCCGGGCGCGCAGCTACGACGACGCCACCTGACCCCCGCCGCACACGTTCCCAGGGGTACGGCAGGCCGCGCGGAAACGACAGCCTGACGGCCTCCCGCAGCGCAGACGGCGCGGCCGGCGTACCCGGTGTCGGGTCGCCGGCCGCGGACGTGCAGACGGTGGATCAGCGGTGGGTCAGCGACCGGCCGGCTTGAGCCCGAGCGGCTTGCCGAGCAGCGACTCCCGCCGGAGGGCGAGCCGGTCGGCGACCTGCCCCAGCGCCCGGGCGGCCGGGGACTCCGGCTCGGCCAGCACGATCGGGGTGCCCCCGTCGCCGGCCTCCCGGACCCGGGTGTCGAGCGGGACCTGGCCGAGCAGCGGCACCTGCGCGCCGATCGTCCGGCTCAGCGAGTCGGCCACGGTCTGGCCGCCGCCCGCGCCGAAGATCTCCATCCGGGAGCCGTCCGGCAGCTCCAGCCAGGACATGTTCTCGATGACGCCGACGACCCGCTGGTGGGTCTGCAACGCGATCGCGCCGGCCCGCTCGGCCACCTCGGCGGCGGCGGCCTGCGGGGTGGTCACCACCAGGATCTCCGAGTTCGGCAGGAGCTGGGCCAGGGAGATCGCCACGTCGCCGGTGCCCGGCGGCAGGTCGAGCAGGAGGACGTCCAGGTCGCCCCAGTAGACGTCGGCGAGGAACTGCTGCAACGCCCGGTGCAGCATCGGGCCGCGCCACACCACGGCGGCGTTGCCGGCGGTGAACATCCCGATCGAGATCACCTTCACGCCGTGCGACTCCGGCGGCATGATCATGTCCTCGACCCGGGTGGGGCGGCCGTCCGCCCCGAGCATCCGGGGCACCGAGTGGCCGTAGATGTCCGCGTCGACCACGCCGACGGAGAGCCCCCGGGCGGCCAGCGCGGCGGCCAGGTTCACCGTCACGCTGGACTTGCCGACGCCCCCCTTGCCGCTGGCGACCGCGTACACCCGGGTCCGGGAGCCGGGCTGGGCGAACGGGATGACCGGCTCGGCGGCCCCGCCCCCGCGCAGCTTCGCCTGGAGCTCCTGGCGCTGCTCCTGGCTCATCACCCCGAACTCGATCTCGACACCGGTGACGCCGGGCACCGCGCCCACGGCCTCGGTGATGTCGGACCGCAGTTTGTCCTTCAGCGGGCAACCGGCCACGGTGAGCAGCAGCTCGACCCGGACCACGCCGTCGTCGCCCACCTCGGCGGAGCGGACCATGCCGAGGTCGGTGATCGGCCGGCGGATCTCCGGGTCGTTGACGGTGGCCAGGGCGGCCTGGACGGCGTCCGCGACGGTGCTGACGGGTGCTGACATGACCGCAATGCTACGTCGGCGGCCGGCCGGGCCGTCCCGACCGGGGCACGGGTGTGAGCGAAATCGACATCGGCCGAGGGATGGACGGCTCTGCCCAACCAGTGGGACGATCGGGGGTGGGCGCCGCCCGCCTGGCCCCTTGAGGCAGGCGGCGTCCGCGATCCGGTCAGTCGCCGTCCAGCTCGTCACGGGGCTCGTCGAGGCCCTCCCGGCCGCCGGCGCGGTGGGTGACCCGGTCCTGCTGCCGGCGGTCCAGCCGCTGCCGCCGCTCGTTCGCCTCGTCCAGCTCCTCGGCCAGCCGGGTCAGCTCCGAACGGAGGAAGTCCCGGGTCGCCACCTCACCCATCGCGATCCGCAGCGCCGCGATCTCCCGGGCCAGGTACTCGGTGTCGGCCTTCTGCATGGTCGCCCGCCGCCGGTCCTCCTCCAGCGCCACCCGGTCCCGGTCCGCCTGCCGGTTCTGCGCCAACAGGATCAACGGCGCGGCGTACGACGCCTGCAACGACAACACCAGGGTCAGGAAGGTGAAGGTGTACGGGTCGAAGCGCCAGTCCGGCGGGGCCAGGGTGTTCCAGCCCAGCCAGATGCCGATGACGATCGTCATGTAGACGATGAACATCGCCGTACCCATGCCCCGGGCGATCCCCTCGGACCAGCGCCCGAACGCCTCCGGGTCGATCCGGGGCAGGCGGATGCCCCGCGGCTCGCGCGGCTGGTCCAGCCGCTGGGGCCGACGCTGCTCAGTCATCGGCACCGTCCCGGGCCGGGCCGGTCAGGACGCCCTCCACCGGGGCGTCCCGGTCCCGCCAGTCCGGCGGCAGCGACTGGTCCAGCACGTCGTCCACGGTCACCGCGCCGACCAGCCGGTTGTTCTGGTCGATCACCGGCATGCCGACCAGGTCGTAGGTGGCCATCCGGCGGGTGATCTCCGGCAGCGGGGTGGCCGGGCGCAGCGGGTCGATGTCGTTGACCACCAGCCCGCCGAGCAGGTCCGCCGGGGGCTCCCGGAGCAGCGCCTGGAAGTGCACCATGCCCAGGTACCGCCCGGTCGGGGTGGTCATCGGGGCGCGGGTGACGAAGACCTGCGCGGCCACGGCGGGGGAGAGCTGCTGCTCCCGGATCCGGGCCAGCGCCTCGGCCACCGTGGCGTCCGGCGGCAGGATGACCGGCTCCGAGGTCATCACGCTGCCGGCCGTACCCGGCGTGTACTTCAGCAGTTGCCGCACCGGGTCGGCCTCACCCGGGCGCATCAGGTCCAGCAACACGTCCTGCTCCGGCGGGGACAACTCGTTGAGCAGGTCGGCGGCGTCGTCCGGGTCCATCTCCTCCAGCACGTCGGCGGCGCGTTCCCGGTCGAGCGCGGCGAGGATCTCCACCTGGTCGTGCTCGGGCAGCTCGCTGAGCACGTCCGCGAGGCGCTCGTCGTCCAGGGCGGCGGCCACCTCGTTGCGCCGGGCGTCCGGCAGGTCCTGGAGGGCGTTGGCCAGGTCGGCCGGGCGCATGTCCTCCAGCACGGCGAGGAGGTTGGCGGTGCCCCGGGCGTCGGCGATCCCGGTCAGCCCCCGGACCCGGTCCCACTCCACCTGGTGCAGGTGACCCCGACGGGCCAGCCGGCCGGCCTGCTCGCGGACCGCGACCCGGCTCAACGACCACTCCCCGCCCCGGGAGCACTCCATCGCCACGTCGACCACCGTGCCCGCCTGCCCGCCCGGGTCGAGCTGCACCCGACGGTCCAGCATCTCCTCCAGCACCAGCAACTCGTTGGGGCGCTTCTCGAACCGGCGCAGGTTGAGCGTGCCGCTGCCCAGCACCACCGCGTCGGCGTCGATCGAGGTGATCCGGTTGATGGAGAGGAAGATCCGGCGCCGCATCGGCATCTCGGCCACCAGCCCCACCACCTCGGGCGGGCGCTGGGTGGCGCGTAGCCGGGCGACCGCGTCACGGACCCGACCCACCTGGTCACCGTTGGGGTCGAAAACCGCCACCCCGGCGAGACGGGCGAGGTAGACCCGGTTCGGCGTACTCACGGCCACCAGCCTAAGCGCCTAGTGTTTGTCAGCATGTCGACCTTGGCCTACGAGATCGTGGACGTCTTCACCGACCGGCCCTTCGCCGGCAACCCCCTGGCCGTGGTGTTCGGCGCCGACGGGCTCGCCGCGGAGCAGATGCAGGCGCTCGCCCGGGAGTTCAACCTGTCCGAGACGGTGTTCGTGCTGCCGCCGACCCACGTCGGGGCCACCTACCGGGCGCGGATCTTCACCCCCGCCGCCGAACTGCCCTTCGCCGGGCACCCCAGCGTCGGCGCGGCGGTCACCGCCAGCCGCCGGGGCCTGTTCGACGGGGGGCAGGTCACCCAGGAGTGCGGCGCGGGGGTGCTGCCGATCGAGGTGACCGGCGACAGCGCCACGCTGACCGGCGGCATCCCCACGCTCGGCCCCGAGCTGGACCCGGAACCGCTGCTGGAGATGGCCGGGCTGACCGCCGACGACCACGCCGGCCCGGCGCCCCGGGTGGCCGGCTGCGGGCTGGAGTTCCCGTACCTGCCGGTCCGCCCGGACGCGGTGGCCCGGGCCCGGGTGAACACGGCGGCGGCACAGCGGTACGGCGTGGAGCATGTCAGCGTCTTCTCCTGGAACGCCGAGGCGCAAACCGCACACGCCCGGGTCTTCGTCCCCGGGCTCGGGGTGCCGGAGGACCCGGCGACCGGTTCGGCCGCGCTCGGGCTGGGGGTCTGGCTGGTGGCCAGCGGCCTGCTCCCCGGTGACGGCCGCTCCGCGTACCTGGTCCACCAGGGCGTCGAAATCCACCGCCCGTCGTCGCTGGCCTGCACGGTCACCGCCGCCGGTGGCACGGCGCTCGGCGCCACCGTCACCGGCCAGGTCGTCCCGATCGCCCGGGGTGAGATCGTCGTCCCACCCTTCCTCGGCTGAGGTGCAAGGAAGGGCCCCCTGTTAACGCTTGCGGTAGAGGAAGGGGCCCCTGTTAACACTCGGGGCCGACAGCGCCCCGGCCGGTACGGGAGGATGCACGGGTGACTGACGAGCTGGCCGGGCGCAGCACGACGCCACTGGTCGACGAGGCGATGAAGAAGGCCGCCGTGGCCTGGGTGAACGTGCCCGGCGGCCCGGCGTACGCGGTGTGGTGCCTGCCCCTGGAGGGCGCCCTGTTCGTGGTCAGCGGGCCGGGGGAGCAGCGCGCCCCCGGGCTGGCCGACGCCGACCGGGCCGAGGTGACCCTGCGGGGTGACCACGGCGGTCGGATCGTGACCTGGCCGGCCCGGGTGACCCGGGTGCGACCGGGCACCGACGCCTGGGAGACGGCGGCTCCGCTGGTCGCGGCGAAGCGGCTGAACGCCCCCGGTCCCACCGCCGACCTGGTGGCGCGCTGGGCCGCCGAGGGATGCGCGTTGAGCCGGCTGTCACCGGAGGGGGAGCCGGTCGCCGGGGACGCGTTGCCGGACGGCTCCCTGGCCGAACCGCCACGGGACGCCCCGCCGGTCCGGGCGACCCGCCGGCCGTTCCGGCTGCACCGGGTCCGGCGTCGCTGACCCGGCGCCACTCCGGCCGCCGCCCCCACCGCCCGGCGCGGGGGTGACGAGGTCGACGACCTCGGCCAACGATCGCAGGACCGGGCCGGGCCAGGCCTGCTCGGGGTTGAACACCAGGTGCCCGGCCAGGTCGGGCGCGGCCAGCCGGAACGCGGTCAGCCCGGCCCGTTGCGCCCCGGTCAGTTCCTGGCTGCCGCCGTCCCCGACGTACAGGCAGCGTTCGGGTGGCAGCCCGAGTCGGCGGCAGGCGGCCAGGTAGAGCGCCGGGTCGGGCTTGCAGCGCCCGAACTGCACCGAGAGCACCCGGACGTCCAGCAGTGGCGCGACCGCCAGGTGGGGCAGGAAGGCGGGCAGCTCGTGGGTGCAGTCGCTGATCAGGCCGGTACGGATGCCCCGACCGCGCAACGCGGCCAGGGTGGACACCGCGTCGGCCCGGAGCCGGGTGTCGGCCCGTACCGCCCAGTGCCGGGTCACCATGGCCGCGCGTAGCGCCCCGTCGGACGGGCGGACGCCGGCCTGGGCGCAGACCCAGCGCAGGGTGGCCTCCGCGCCGCCCAACCGCCCGCTGGCGCGTTCGTAGAAGGTGCGGTCCAGCACCTCGACCAGCCGGTCGGTGGAGCAGCCGAGCAGCTCCGCGGTGCAGCGGTGCGCGGGACCGCGCTGGACGGGATGAGTGAGGGTGCCGAAGAAGTCGAACAGCACCGCCTGGAATCTGGGCATGCGAAAGGGCTCCGGGCGTCGAGGGGGAGGGTCGCCGGACGCGAAAGATCGTAACCGAGCGGTCGCCCTCCGTGTCGTGTGAGGATTGCACTCCGTGCCATCCGCGCAATCCCGCCCGCCCCTCGACCCCGTGACCACGGGGGCGCTCGCCCTCGCCGTCATCGCGGTCTCCTCCTCGGGTCCGCTGGTCGTGTTCGCCGCCGTCCCGGCGCTGGCGGTCGCGTTCTGGCGGAACCTGCTGTCGTTGGCCGTCCTCGGGCCGTACTCCCTGGTCCTGCGGCGGCGCGAGTTCCGTGCCCTGGTCCGCGGGCCGGGCCGGCGGGAGGGGTTGTTCTGCGTGCTCTCCGGGGTGGCGCTCGCCGCCCACTTCGCCACCTGGATGCCGAGCGTGCAGCTCACCTCGGTGGCGGTGGCCACCGCCCTGGTCGCCACCCAGCCGGTGTGGCAGGGCGTGATCGCGCGGGTCCAGGGCCGCCGGCTGCCGGGCCTGGTCTGGGCGGGCATCGGCCTGGCCGTGGCCGGCGCGGTCCTCGCCTCGGGCGCCGACTTCGGCGTCTCCGCGCGGGCCTTCGCCGGGGACCTGCTCGCGGTGGCCGGCGGCCTCTTCGCGGCGATCTACACCGCTCTCGGTGAACGCGCCCGGGTCAGCATCAGCACCACCACCTACACCACCATCTGCTACGGCGTCTGCGCGCTGATCCTGCTGGTGGTCTGCCTGGTCGGCGGGCTGCCACTGGCCGGGTACGACCCCGCCGCCTGGGCCGCCATCCTCGCTCTGGTGGCCGGCGCCCAACTGCTCGGGCACTCGATGTTCAACTACGCGCTGCGGCGGGTCTCGGCCACCACGGTCAGCGTGCTGATCCTGCTGGAGGTGCCGGGCGCGGCCCTGATCGCCTGGGTGTGGTTGGGGCAACTGCCCCGGCCGCTGGCCCTGCCGGGGCTGGCCCTGCTGCTGGCCGGGGTCGTCGTGGTGGTCGTCGGCAGCGCCCGCGCCGGCCGTCGGGTCCAGCCGGTGGCGGTCCCGGCGGATCCCGCCCCGCTACGCGACTGACCCGCCGCCGCGCTGCCGACGGCCCACCGCCGCCCCGACGCCGGCCCGCGAGCGGCCCACCGGCCTCCCGCCGACCGCCCGAGAGCGGTTCGTGCCGCCCGCCGCAGTCCGGCGGCGCGAATCTGTCAGTCGGGCCGGTTACGGTACGTCCATGGCGTACGACTTCCAGGTCACCATCGACGCGGCCGATCCGCACCCTCTCGCCGACTGGTGGGCGGAGACGCTCGGCTGGGAGGTGGAGCCCTCCGACGAGGCGTTCATCCGCCGGATGATCGAGCAGGGCTGGGCCGGCGAGGAGGACACCACCGTGCACCGTGGGGTGCTGGTCTGGCGGTCCGGCGCCGCGATCGTGCACCCGGAGTCCGGCCAGCGGGTGCTCTTCCAGCAGGTTCCCGAGGCCAAGACGGTGAAGAACCGGGTCCACCTGGACGTCCGGGTGGGGGCCGACCGGGTCGAGGCCGAGCTGGCACGGCTGACCGGACGCGGGGCGACCTTCCTGCACCGGGGGCAGCAGGGGCCGCAGTCCTGGGCCACCCTCGCCGACCCCGAGGGCAACGAGTTCTGCGTGGCCTGACCCGGCCCGGATGCCGCCCCGCCGGCCCCGGGCCAGCATCGTCGGCCCGGGGCCAGCCCCGCCGTGCCGGTTCGGCCAGCACCGCACAGCCGGCGAACCGGGTCCAGCACCGCCGTGCGGTCCAGTCCGGCCCCGCCGTGCCGGTTCGGCCAGCACCGCCGGGGCGGTCCGGGCGCTCAGCCGGGGAGGCCCACCGCTCGGGCGCTGGCCGTCCAGAGGCGCGCGGCCAGGTCCGGGTCGGTCGCCTTGCGGAAGGCGCGGTGCCGCCGCCGGTTGTAGTGGTACCCGCCGTTGGTCAGCCGGGCCGGGTCCTGGCAGGCCAGCCAGAGCAGCGTCTCCGCGCCCCGCTCGGGGGTGCGGAAGGGCAGCACCCGCATGCCGAGGGCGACCAGGGGGCTGTCCGACCCGAACCGGGTCCGCACCACGCCGGGGTGGAAGGAGTACGCCGGCACGTCCGGCCAGCGCCGGGCCGCCTCGGCGGCGAAGAGGATGTTCGCCTGCTTGCTGGTGCCGTACGCGCGCATCGGCCGGTACCGGTGCAGAGCGGCGTTGAGGTCGTCCGGGTCCAGGACACCGCTGCGGTGCGCCCCGGAGGCGGTCACCACCATCCGCCCGACCCGGTCGGCCAGCAGGTTGCTGAGCAGGAACGGGGCGAGGTGGTTGGCCTGCATGCTCAGCTCGAACCCGTCGACGGTACGGACGGGCCGCAGCACGATCGCCCCGGCGTTGTTGGCCAGCACGTCGATCCGATCGTACGCGGCGCGCAGCCGCTCGGCGAGCCCGCGTACGTCGTCGAGGACGGCGAAGTCGGCGCGGAACAGATCCGGCTGCTCGCCGGCCGCCTCCCGGACCTGTTCCCCGGCGGCCCGCAGCCGGGCCGGGTCCCGCCCGACCAGCGCCACCCGGTCGCCACGGCGGGCCAGGGCCACGGCGGCGGCGAGCCCGATGCCGGAACTGGCCCCGGTCACCACCACGAGCCGCTGCCGCTGCCCAGTGAGATCTTCCACAGGTCCGTCCACCCCGGTCATGGCGTGAGGCTACCGTGACGTCACCACCGCCCCTGCGCTCGTCACGTCCGGTCGGTCACCGTCGTCCCCTCCCCTGGGTCCAGCGCGCCGGCGGACGCTGGAAGGAGCGCGGCCATGACCACCGCCGGACGTCCCCGCCGGTCCCGCCTCGCGGTGCCGGACTCCAGCGTCAGCATGCTCGGCAAGGCCCAGGGGCCGGCGACCCGGACCCGCCGGAAAAGCCACGGCCCCCGACCCCTCCGGCGGCGACCGCCGGAGGATCAGGGAGAGGTGCTGCTGGACGAGGCGATCGCGAAGATGATCGCGGCCACGTAGAAGAGCACGCCCAGCACCATCAGCGAGGTGAGGATCCAGCCGACGATGATGGCGGCCTTCGCCATCCCCTCGCCACCCTCGCCGGTCTGCCGGATCTGCTTCTGCGCGACGTGCCCGAGGATCGCGCCGACCGGCGCGGTGATGCAGGAGGCGAAGCCGACCAGGGCGAGGATCAGGGCGGCCACCGCCATGTTGTTCGTACGGGGGGTGGGCGGGCCGTAGCCGTAGCCGGGCGCGGCGTACGGGGCCGGACCGGCCACCGGGTAACCGCCCGCGGGGTACCCCGCCCCGCCCAGGTACGGGTCGGCCGGCGCGTACGGGTCCTTGCCCACCGGCTCGGCGAAGGGCTGGCCGGAGGCGTGGTACAGGGGATCGGCCGGGGGTGTCGACTGTGGCTGCTGGGGCGAGGCCGACCAGGTCGGGTCCGGCCAGTTGTCGGGAGGCGAGGGGTTCGTCATGTTCTCTCCGTCACGTGCGGCTGCGCCGTCAGGGTAGCCAGCCACAGGCAAACCCCGATCACCGCGCCACCGGGTGCCGCGTTGCCCACGCCGTCCCGACCGGGCAGGATCGCGGTCATGGCGATTGACGCGCGGGCCGGGGAGCGTTCCGGCAGCCGACCGAGGCGGGACGCGAGCCGTCCCGGCTTCGCCCGGCGCACCCGGGCCACGGGCCCGGCGGGCGGGCCGGGACACGACGAGCCGGTGCCGCTGCCCGACCCGGTGACCATGCGGCTCGACGGGAAGGTCGCCCTGGTCACGGGGGCGGGCAGCGCGGACGGGATCGGGTACGCGACCGCGCGTCGTCTCGCCGACCTCGGCGCCCGGGTGGCGATCGTCTCCACCACCCGGCGGATCCACGAGCGGGCCGGCGAACTGGGGGTGACCGGTTTCGTCGCCGACCTGACCGACGAGTCGGAGGTCGGCGCCCTCGCCGACGCGGTCACCGAGCAGCTCGGCGACGTCGAGGTGCTGGTCAACAACGCCGGCCTGGCCAGCCGGGCCAGCCCGGAGGTGCTCCGCCCGGTGGCCCAGCTCAGCTACGACGAGTGGCGGGGCGAGATCGACCGGAACCTGACCACCGCCTTCCTGTGCAGCCGGGCCTTCATCGGCGGGATGGCCGAGCGGGGCTGGGGACGGATCGTGAACCTGGCCGCCACCGCCGGTCCGGTCAACGCGCTGCCCACCGAGGCGGCGTACGCGGCGGCGAAGGCGGGGGTGGTCGGGCTGACCCGGGCGCTGGCGATGGAGATGATCGCCGACGGGGTGACCGTCAACGCGGTCGCCCCGGGGACGATCCACACCGCCGCCTCCACCATGGCCGAGATCAAGCAGGGGCTCGGCACCCCGGTCGGCCGCCCCGGCACGCCCGACGAGGTGGCCGCCGCGATCACCTTCCTCTGCTCGCCGGCCGCCTCGTACATCACCGGGCAGATGCTGGTGGTCGACGGCGGCAACAGCGTCCGGGAGTCCGAGTTCCGCTGACCCGTCCGCCGGGTCGCGGCGGGGCGGGCCGGATCAGCGGTACGAGCCGGTGCCGCTGTCGGTGCCGGCCCAGACGAGCAGGGCGATCCAGCCGACACAGGCGAGCACGTACAGCGCGGTGAAGGCGTAACCGAGGAACAGTCCCCAGGTGGCGAGCTGGTCGCCCGCCTCGCCGGTGCGGCGGATCTGCCGCTTGGCGACGTGCCCGAGGACGACCCCGGCGGGGGCGAAGACGAAGGCGAAGACCAGCGCCAGGATCGCGGCCACGTTCGTCCCGTGCCGGGGCGGCTCCGGTGGCGGCCCGTACTGCCCGTAGGGCACCTGTGGGGCGTACGACGGCTGGTGGCCGTAGTGCGTGCCCGACTCGGTCGCGTGCGGCCCCGCGCCCGGGTACGACCCCGACCCGGCCCAGTCGGGGGCCGGCTCCCACCGGGGGCCCGGATCGGCCGGTGGCGCCCCGAGACCGGGTGGCAGGGGCGGCTCGTACGGCGACGGCGGCTGCTCCGCGCCGGCCGGTTCGGGGCCGGGCCGGTCGGGCGGCGGTGGTTGGCTCATCGGTTCACCCCTTGCGGCGTACGACCTGTGGCGACGGGCCCTCCCCTGCCGGACGCTACCGGGCGCGGTGGAGCTTGTCAGGGCGGTTGCGACGACCGGCGGCGTGACCGGTGAGGAAGGGCCCCCTGTTAACGCATCCGGTAGTGCAGGGGCCCCTTCCTCACCCTCGGGGCGGGACCCGGCCAGCCTCACAGTCAGGGCAGCCGGGTCAGGTTGGCGGCGGCGCGTTCCACGATCAGGCAGCGGTCCTCGACGTAGTCGACGCCGGCCTCCTCGGCGATCCGGCGGGCCTCCGCCGAGACGATCCCGAGCTGCAACCAGACCGCCGGCGCGCCGATCGCCACCGCCTGGCGGACCACCTCGACCGCGTCGGCCGCCGGCCGGAACACGTCGACCAGGTCGACCGGGTGCGGGATGTCGGCCAGCGTCGGGTACGCCCGCTCGCCGAAGAGTTCGTCGACGGTCGGGTTCACCGGGATGATCCGCCAGCCGTACCGCTGCATCTGCGCAGGCACCCGGTGCGCGGCCTTGGCCGGGTCACGGGAGGCGCCCACCACGGCGATCACGGCGGCGTCGGCGAGGATCTGCTGAGCGGTACGCACCCCGCGACTCTAGCCTCCCGGGCCGCTCACAGCAGGGTGAGTTGCTCGGGCACCGCCCCGGCGGGCGGCTCGGGCGGCCGGTGGTCGTCGCCGGCCGCGACCCGGTGCAGCCCGTGCCGGCGGGCGGCGATCCGGACCCGCGCGGTCACCTCCCGCTGGTACGCCTGCGGCGCGTACGCCCCCGACCGGTACAGCTGCCGGTACCGGGGCACCAGCCGGGGGAACTCCCGGCCCAGCCAGTGCGCGTACCACTCGCGGGCGCCGGGGCGCAGGTGCAGGGCGAGCGGCGTCACGCTGGTCGCCCCGGCGGCGGCGATCGCCGCGACGGTGCGCTCGATCGACTCGTCGTCGTCGGTCAACCCGGGCAGGACCGGCGCCATCAGCACCCCCACCGGCAGGCCGGCGTCGGTCAGCGCCCGAACGGCGTCCAGCCGCCGACGTGGGCTCGGTGTGCCCGGCTCGACCGCCCGCCACAGCGCCTCGTCGACGAAGCCCACCGAGTACGCCAGGCCGACCCGGGTCACCTCGGCGGCCTGGCGCAGCAGCGGCAGGTCCCGCAGGATCAGCGTCCCCTTGGTCAGGATCGAGAAGGGGTTGGCGAAGTCCCGCAGCGCCTCGATGATCGGCGGCATCAACCGGTACCGCCCCTCGACCCGCTGGTAGCAGTCCACGTTGGTGCCCATCGCGACCGGCGCGCCCCGCACCTCGGCGCGGCCAGCTCCCGCCGGAGCAGCTCGCCCGCGTTGACCTTGACGACCACCTTCCGGTCGAAGTCCGCGCCCGCGTCGAGGTCGAGGTAGGTGTGACTGTTACGGGCGAAACAGTTGTGGCTCACCACGCCGTCGGCGACGAAGTCGCCGGTGCCGGTGGTGAGGTCCCACAGCGGCAGCGCCAGGCCGAGCGGCTCGATCCGGGCCACCCGGAGGTCGGCCGCGCACTTCAGGGCGGTCCCCTCGATCGACCGCTGGCGGGTGGCGGCGGGATCGGTGAGGTGGAAGAACCGGAACCGGGCGGGTAACCCGCCGGTCAGCCGGACCTGCCGGATCCGCGTCGGCGCGCGGGGCTCCTCCCGGACCCAGGTGAAACCGAACCGGCGCAGCCCGGCGGTGACCCGGTCGACGGTGGCGTCGTCGCGGGCGCCGATGCGCAGCACCCCCTGGCGGCAACTGCCCCGGGCGTCGAAGGCGCCGGCCAGGAAGCCGAGCCACCAGGCGTCCGCCGGCTGCGCCGGCCACCGGGCCAGCTCGGTCACCGCCGCGACGTCCGGCTGCCCGGCGACGGTGACCGTGGCCGCCGTCGACCGGCCCGGGGCGGTCGGACCGCCAGCCGGGCGGGCGCGCACGCCCTCCCCGGCGAGGAAGCGTGCGCTGCGGTCGGCGGCCTCGTCGTCGCCCAGGGTCAGCCGGACGCGACCGGCCCCGTCCCCGGTGTCGACGACGCCGGCCGCGCCCAGGACCGCGCAGAGATACCCCCGGCGGTAGCCGGGTGACTGCTTCGGCGGGGCCGCGAAGCGGCCGGTGCCGAGCAGCCGGTTGCTGGTGGTCAGCCGGGGCCGCCGGGCGTTGCCGGGCGGGCCGGCGGCGACGTACTTCCAGCCGCGTTCGGTGAGGAAACGGTGGTCGCCCCCGGCGACGAGGCTGGTGCCGTCGGCGAGGGTCACCCGGTAGGCGGGTTTCACGGTCGACCACGCGTCGAGGACGGTGGTGACGACGTACCGGCGGTAGGTGCCGCGGCGGCGGGTGCCGTAGATCCGGTCACCCGGCCGCACCGCCTCGATCGGCTTCGTCCGGCCGTCGGCCATCAGGATCGGGGTGTCGCCGGAGAGGCAGTAGACGCAGGCGTGGCTGCAGCCGCGGTACGGGTTGACCGTCCACTGGAACGGCACCCGGGAGGTGCCGGGCACCCGGTTGAGGATCGACTTCGCGCGCACCTCGTAGAAGGTCATCCCGGCGAAGCCGGGGGTGTCGAAGGTGCGCGCGACCGCGCCGGGCAGCGCCAGCGGCAGGGGTGGAGCCGCCGGCGCCGGCCCGTCGGGAATCCCCTCGTCCGGGGGAGCGGAGAGGTTCTCCCAGCGCATGGGGCCTAGTCGAACACGTGTACGAACGAAGCGCAAGTGATGCGCCGAACACCCCTGCCGCACCCGGTGCTCCGGGGTGCAGGATGGGAGTCATGGAGACGTCGACCTTCGTCTACGACGGCGACTGCGCGTTCTGCACCCGCTGCGCCCAGTTCGCCGAGCGCCGCATCCCCACCCGGGCGCGGCTGCTGCCCTGGCAGTTCGCCGACCTCGACACGCTCGGGTTGGCGGAGGCCGACTGCGACTCGGCGGTGCAGTGGGTGGGCGCGGACGGGTCGCGGGCCGCCGGGCCGGACGCCATCGCCCGGCTGCTCGGCGACAGCACCCCGTTCTGGCGGGTCGCCGGGGCCGGCCTGCGCTTTCCGCCGGTCCGGCTGGTGGCCTGGCCGGTGTACCGCTGGGTGGCCCGCAACCGGCACCGGATGCCCGGCGGCACCGCCGCCTGCTCGCTGCCCCAGGAGGCCCGGGAACGCCTCTACGGGCCGACCGGGCGGCCGACGGCCGATTCCTGACCGGCGCCGCCCCCGACGGCCTCCTGGGCCGCCGCGTCGCCCCCGACGGCCTCCTGGGCCGGCACGCTGTCCCCGGTCGGCTCGTGGCCGGTCGCGCCGGGGCGCGGCCGGGTGACGAGCCGGCGGGCCCAGACGACCGGGCGGACCCGCTCCAGCGGCAGGAAGCCGGCCATCGCGACCAGGTGCGGCGCGAACGAGATGGTGATCGTCGCCATGGTCACCAGGTGGAACGAGTAGAAGAAGCCGACCATGGCCAGCCGCCAGCGTTCCCGCAGCACGAAGACCACCGGGCTGAGCAGTTCGAAGGCGACGATCCCGATCTGGGCGACGATCAGCAGGTACGGCACCTGGGCGACCAGGTCGGCCAGCTCGGTGCCGCGCCGGATGATCGCGCGGGCCAGCACGGAGCCGGTCAGCCAGTCCAGCCCGCCGAAGCGCAGCTTCGCCCAGGCGGCCAGGAAGTACGTGCAGATCACCGCGATCTGGGTGACCCGCAGCGCCCAGCCGCCCGCCTCGGTACGGGTCCGGTCGCCGTGCCGGGCCCGGCCGACGGTGGGCAGCACGGCCAGCGCGACGAGCAGGGCGAACCGGTCGTGGTCCACCTTCCCGTAGCTCATCGCGATGATCATCCACTCGAAGTAGAGCAGGAAGACCGACCAGCCGAGCAGCCTCGGCGCCCGCCCGGACGCGGCGAGCAGGGCCAGCGCCAGCAGCGCCCAGAAGATCACGGAGACCAGGGCGGCGGTCGGGGTGGGCAGCGGCAGCACCCGGCCGATGAACAGCGGCTGGTACAGCTCACCGGGCACGCTGACCCGGGTCCGTACCCACGGGGTGAAGAAGACCAGGTCGGCCGCGACGAAGAGGTAGACCAGGGTGCGGAAGGCGGCCACCCGGCCCCGGGGGACCGGCTCGGTCAACCAGCGGATCATCCGGCCTGCCACCGGACCACCGTCTCGTCGGTGTACCGGCCGGTGGGCCGGCCGTCGGCGATGCCGTGCCAGCGGATGACGATGCGTACCTCGGCCAGCTCCGGCGCGTCGGGGTGCCGTTCGGCGTACGCGTCGGCCACCTCGCGCAGCCGCGCGGGCTCGGCGACGTACCGGCTCTGCTGGCCCTCGATCTCGGCCCGGCGGATGCCGGTGGCGTCCTGACCGAGGTCGATCAGGCTGCCGGTGCGGTCGACGCCCTCCACCCGGGTGTCCGGCGCGGGCCGGTCGGGCGGGTTGGACGTGGCGTACATCCGGAACGGCCCGAACGGGAAGTGGTCGTCGCTGCCCCAGACGGTGCCGGCCAGCAGGACGGCGAGGCCGAGTGCGGTGGCACCCACGCGGATCGCCCGGCCCCGGGTGGTCAGTGTCTCCATCGGCTGGTGACCATACTCGGTACGCAGCCGGGTCCGGTACGGCCGTTCGGCCCGTTTGTCCCCGTCTTCGTCCCCGGTCGGCCCCAGGTACGCAGCCGGGCCGGACCCCGGCGGGGGTCCGGCCCGGCTGCGGCGGCGCGGGTCAGTGCTTGTGCTCGGCCAACTGCTTGCGGACCTGCTCCATGTCCAGCGCCTCGACCTGCTCGATCAGGTTCTCCAGGGCGGACTCGGGCAGGGCGCCCGGCTGGGAGAAGACGATCACGCCGTCCCGGATCGCCATGACGGTCGGGATGGAGCGGATCTCGAACTTGGCGCCGAGCTCCTGCTGCGCCTCGGTGTCGACCTTGCCGAAGACGATGTTCGGGTGCTTCTCCGAGGAGCGCTCGTAGACCGGGGCGAACCGCTTGCACGGACCGCACCACTCGGCCCAGAAGTCGACCAGCACGATGCCGTCCTTGCCGGTCACCTCGTCGAAGTTCGTCGTGGTCAGCTCAACGGTTGCCATTGCACTCTCTCCGATCACCGCAGATTCGCGTACGTCCCCTGGAACGACGGAGGGTCCTCCCGGCATTCCCGACCACGTGGCGACGAAACGCCGAGCAGCCGTCGGGCGACCCTCCGAAGTATCGACATACATCTGTCATGTGTGGAACGGCCGATCGCAAGTGCAGTGCGCAATTGCGTGACCACCTGTGATGGGAGCGTTTCCACCCCGTTAACCATCCTGACCTGCTGTGACCCGGCGACTTCTGCGTTGACGAGGGTGGATGCGAGCTGCGGAGATCGCTTGTGAGGTGGATCTCCGTGACTCTACGTATTGTTACGAAAAGATAAATGTGACCTCGGTCTCTGTCGGTCCCGCGCCCCGCTGCGGCAGAATCTTTCCCATCAGAGCGTGGGCGGCGGGTGCCGGGGAGGGCCCCGCCGCTCATTGCGTCTCCCCCCGGTCGGGCGTCGGAGCAACCCCCACGGTGTGACATTTCCGCGTCGCGCCGACGCGTCGTGCCCCCGGTCGCGCCGACCTTTCGCGTCCGAGCGTGGCGTGTGGCCCCGCACGCCGCCGTTTCCACTGGCCAACTCGCGCGGGACGGGCTCCGGCGGGCGGCCCGGCGCATATGCTGACGCCGGAGGTCGCCCATGAGCCACTCCGTCGCCGGGGAACCACCCGCCACCGGCCGTCACGCCGGGCCGCCGGCCGCCGCCGGCTACCGCGCCGCCGAGTGGGACCTGCTCACCGGCCTGCCCGGCCGGGTCGTGGTGGTCACCACCGCGCCCGCACCCGGCCGGGCCGACCGGGGCGTCCCGGCGGGACTGGCCGGTCTGGACGCGGTGGCCGCCGGCCGGGCCTTCGACAGCGACCTGGTCCGGGCCGTGGTCGCCGCCATCTACGCCCGTCCCGACGCGCCCCCGCCGGCCGGCGCCCGCCCCGCCGACGTGGTGGACCTGCTGGCCGCCTGCCGGGCCGTGGTCCGGGTGCTCGACCGCCGGGCCGACCCCGCCGACTCGGCCGCGTACCGGCAGTGGGTGCAGTCGGTGGCCGCCCGGGTCTGCCGGGCCGTCCCGGCCGCCGACCGGGCGCCGTCGCCGATCGGGCCGCCCGGTTCCGCCGCCCGGCTCAGTCCGGCCGACCAGCGGTTCCTGGACCGGCTGGGCAGGGCCCTGGGGCTGCGCTGAGCGGCGACCCGTACCCTCTTGAGACCGTGACCGGTGAGCATCCTCCTGTGACCGTGACCGGTGAGCAGCTCGACGTCGGCGTCGGCCCCTGGCCCGGCGAGCCGCCGGCCGACCCCCGCTACGACCCGGAGCTGCTCGCCGCCGGCGACCGGCGCAACGTCGTCGACCGGTACCGGTACTGGCGGCGGGAGGCGGTCGTGGCCGACCTGGACCGGCGTCGGCACGACTTCCACGTGGCCATCGAGAACTGGCAGCACGACCTCAACATCGGCACGGTGGTCCGCAACGCCAACGCCTTCCTCGCCGCCGAGGTGCACATCGTCGGCCGCCGCCGGTGGAACCGGCGGGGCGCCATGGTGACCGACCGCTACCAGCACGTCCGGCACCACGAGACGATCGAGGAGTTCGTCGGCTGGGCGGCGGGGGAGGCGCTGCCCGTGGTGGGCATCGACAACCTGCCCGGCTCCCGTCCGCTGGAGACCACCACCCTGCCGCGCCGCTGCGTGCTCCTCTTCGGCCAGGAGGGGCCGGGGCTGTCCGATCCGGCCCGCGCCGCCTGCGACCAGCTCTTCTCCATCGCCCAGTACGGCTCGACCCGCTCCATCAACGCGGGGGTGGCCAGCGGGATCGCGATGCACGCCTGGATCCGCTCCCACGCCGGCCCGCCGCCGGGCTAGCTCGAACGGCCCGCCACCGGCTAGCACGACCGGCCCGCCACCGGGCCCGATCGGCCGGGCTGGTCCGCCGGCCCCGCCGCCCGGGTGGATTCGCCCGCTCGGCTTGACGGGGCGCTCCGATAGGAGAACGGTGGAGTTGTGAGTGTCGCGGTGAGTTGTCCACGATGCGGCGGGTCGGTACGGCCCCCGGACCTGATGCACCCCGAGTCACGCTGTCTCAGTTGCGGACCGGTCCCGCCGTTGCACGTGCCGGCGCACATCGGCGCGGAGATCGTGGCGAGCGTCGTCGAGCGGATCGCCGCCGACCTGGACCCGCCCGGCCGGCCCGGCGTGCCGCTGTGGTGCCCCTGGCCGCTGCCGACCGGCTGGACGCTGACCGGCGTGGCGTACGCCGGTGACGACCGGACCGGGGTCCGGGCCACCGCGGTGGCCTGCGCCGGCCCCGCGCCGCTCGGCGGCGGACCGGCCGACGTGGTCTTCGTCGCCGAGGAGCCCGGGGTCGGTCTCGGCACCCGGCTGGCCGGGACGGTCGGCCCCGATCCGGGGCCCGAACTGGTCGAGGCGTTGTCCGATCCCGGTCCCCGCCACCCCGAGCACCACAGCACCGCGAAGATCAAAGTGGCCGGTCACCCGACTCCACTCTGGCCGGTGACGTCATCGGCCGACCGCAGCGCGTACGCCGGCGAGGCTCGGGGAATGTGGCTTCATGCGATAGCCTGGCCGGCGAGTGCGGGGCATCTGCTCGCGGAGGACGTGATACTGCACGACCTGACCGAGTGGACGCCACCCGAGCTCGTGTACGGCGCACCGTCTCCGTACCTCCAGGGGAGGGCTTGACAAACCTCCCCGGGTGTCGGAGAAAGGACGCAGATATTCACTGTACGACACCTTACTGATACTGTGGGTGCCGCTGCGGTAATGGACCCGGCGCCGCGCGAGAGGATGGGACCGCCATGGTCAAGAAGGTTCTCACCTGGGCCGGTATCGCGTTCCTGGTTTTCTTCGTCGCCTACCGACCGAACTCCGCGGCGGACGTCTTCAAGTCGCTCGGTGGCGGCATCGTGGACATCGCTGAGGGCTTCGGCGACTTCTTCACCAGCATCGTCGCCTAGCCGCCGATGGGTAGCCCCTCGGGTCCACCCTTCGACCCTGACGACCCCGACCGGGCACGACGCGAGCGGGACACCGAGCCGATCCCCCGGTACCGGGACGACGGCCCGGACCCCACCGCCGGGCCCGGCGACCGCCCGGTCTTCTCCGACGACATCGGGTACGGCGATCCGGACCCGTACGCCGGGGAGGGCCGCTCCGGGCGGGCCTGGGTCCGTGATCCCGAGGCCGGCTACCAGCCCCCCACCATCTCCGAGGAAGAGCTGGCCGGCCTGCGGGTCGACGCCTCCGGGATGCCGCTCGGCCCACGCCGGGTGCTGCCCCTGGAGGACGAGCCCAGCTCGCTGGTCGCCCGCTACCTCTTCCCCACCGAGCGGTACCGGGGCGAGTGGAAGCGGCACTGGATCCACCTCACCACCCCGATCCTGGTCGGCGTGGCCGCCACCTTCGTGCTCGGCTACCTCTCCGGCTTCCTCGCCGGGCAGGACGTGGGCGCGCTCACCACCATCGCCGTGCTGGTCTGGTTCGCCGTGATGGGCTGGGTCGCCTGGCGGGTCGCCGACTGGTGGTACGACCGGTTCATCCTGACCAACAAACGGGTGATGGTGGTGAACGGCATCATCACCCGCAAGGTCGCGATGATGCCGCTGGCCCGGGTCACCGACATGAAGTACGAGCAGAGCCCCACCGGCCGGGCCCTCAACTACGGCACCTTCGTGCTGGAGTCCGCCGGCCAGGACCAGGCGCTCCGCGAGATCAAGAACCTGCCCAACCCGAACGAGCTGTACCTGCGCGTCGTCGAGGAGATGTACGAGCCGCAGGCGGTCGAGGCGCGGCTGGGCAAGGAGGCCGACGAGGCGAAGGCCGACGACGGCGCCTGAAGATTCTCGTCCGAACATCGGAGCAACTGCGAACCA
The DNA here is from genome assembly GCF_050410825.1 of Micromonospora fluostatini. Classification (NCBI taxonomy): domain Bacteria; kingdom Bacillati; phylum Actinomycetota; class Actinomycetes; order Micromonosporales; family Micromonosporaceae; genus Micromonospora; species Micromonospora fluostatini. The sequence continues at coordinate 4,829,822 of NZ_CP191251.1, read as the reverse complement.
TCCGCCGTCGACCGGGCCGGCCCGGTCGTGACAGCCTCGGTACGACGGGGTGCGGAGGTGTGCGGTGGCGAGCAGGGACCCACTGGAGGAGGAGTTCCGGGAGTTCGTCGCGGCCCGGTCCGGTGCGCTCCTGCGCACCGCGTACCTCCTCGCCGGGGACTGGGCCACCGCGGAGGACCTGTTGCAGACGGCGCTGACCAAGACGTACCTGGCCTGGCGGCGGCTCGGCGGGATCGACGCGGTCGAGCCGTACGCCCGGCGGGTGCTGGTCAACACCTCCACGAGTTGGTGGCGGCGGCGCTGGCACGGTGAGCGGCCGACCGACGTGCTGCCGGAGTCCGCAGCGGCCGACGAGATGGAGCAGCAGCTCGACCGGGACGTGCTCTGGCGGCACCTGCGGGCGCTGCCCAACCGGCAACGGGCGGTGCTGGTGCTGCGCTACTACGAGGACCTGTCAGAGGGGCAGACGGCGGCCCTGCTCGGCATCTCGGTCGGCACGGTGAAGAGCCAGACCGCCCGCGCCCTGTCCACCCTGCGCCGCCGCCTGGGCGACCAGGCACTGCCCGAGCTGTCGGCCGTCCCGGCCCCACGGCCCGAGCGGGCCACCCGCGCCCGGCCCCGCCGGGCCGACCGGTCCACCCCGCCGCCGGCCCCGGCCGCCGCCGCGCCGACCCCGCCCCGGTCCGGCGCACCGCAGGCCCCGCCCGGCGCACCGCCGATCCAGGCCGCCGGGCCGGTGGCCCCGCCGCCGGGGCCGGTCGATCCGCAGCCGGCACCGGCCGCCGCCGCCGGGCGGGTGGCCGGGGCCCGGTCACGGCCCGGCCAGCCGGTCACCACCGTCGCGGCGGAGTCCCGATGAGCGGCGTACCGGGCGGCCCTGACAACCGGAGCGCGGGCCTGGAGCGTCCACTCGACATGGCCGAGGACGAACTGGCGCGGGCGGTACGGGAGTCGTTCCACCGCCAGGCCACCGCGCCCCGGCCGCTGCCCGTGAACCCGGCCGACCGGGCCATCCGCCGGGCCAACCGGACCCTGCGCCGCCGTACCGTGACCGGGGTGGCGCTGGCCGCGGTCGCCACGGCGGTGGTCAGCGCCGGCACCGCCCAACTCGGCGGCCAGGCGGGCCGGCCGAACACCCCGACGGTGGTGCTCGGCGAGCAGTCCCACCCGTCGGCGTCGCCCGGCCCGGCCCGCTCCGCGCCGCCCGCCGTCGGCGCGGTCCGCGCCGAGACGGACCTGATCGTCGGCGCCTCCCTGGGCACCACCGACGGCCGGCAACTCGAACTGGACGGGGTCGGCCCGATCGAACGCGCCCAGCGGATGGCGGACGACGCCGGCTGGCTGGTCGTGGGCGGCCCGACCGCCGCCGGGCGTACCCTCTGGGCGGTCCAGCCCACCGGCGCGGTCCAGGTGCTCCTGGCCGGCGCGGCGACGATCGTGGTCGGCGCCGACGGGACGCGGGTCGCCTGGCGCGACGGTGGGCACCTGCTCACCGCCGGGGTGGTCGGGGGCCAACTGGTCGCCACCGCCCGGACCCCGGCGACGGGGCCGGCCACCGTGGCCGGCGTCGTCGGCGACACCGTGCTGGTCCGTCCGGACCCGGCCCGCCCCGGCCACACCCTGTGGCGGCCGGCCGACGGGCCGCCCGCCGGACCCGCCGACCCGGCCACCGTGCAGGTCTACGGCAGCCGCCCGGACGGCCGCCTCGTCGGCCAGCTCGTCGACGCCGCCGGCCGGTCCTGCCTGGCCCTGCTCGACCCGACCCGCCGGCTGGCCCCGGACCGGTCGAGCTGCGTACCGCTGGCCGCCGACGGCCCCGGCGCGGTGTCGCCCGACGGCCGGTGGCTGCTGGTCAACGGCGACGCGGAGGGCGGTACCCGGGCGCTCCTGGTCGACCTGGACACGCTCGGCTCGACCCCTGCGGTACGGGTGGCCGGCCCGACGGCGACCGGCGCGGTGGCCTGGGCGACGCCGCAGAGCGCGCTGTACGTCGACAGCGGCGGCAACCTGGTACGGCTGCGCGTGGACCGGGTGCTCGCCGGGGACCGGGGCACCTCGACCACGCTGGCCGGGGCAGGGCCGCAGAGCCCCACCGTGGTGGTCGTGCCCAGCCGGCCCTGACCGGCCGTCGCCCGGCCCCGGTACGGTCGGGCGGTGCGTACGCCCCCCGCCCGGCCCGGACCCCGGATCGACCTGCACGCCCACTCGACCGCCAGCGACGGCACGCTGACCCCCGCCGAGCTGGTCCGGGCCGCCGCCGGAGCCGGTCTCGACGTGCTGGCCATCACCGACCACGACACCACCGCCGGCTGGGCGCCGGCCCTGGCGGCCCTGCCGCGCGGGCTCAGCCTGGTCCGGGGCGCGGAGATCTCCTGCATCTGGGCGGGCGTGACCCCGGCGGTGTCGCTGCACCTGCTGGCGTACCTCTTCGACCCGGACGACCCGGCGCTGGCGGCCGAGCTGACCCGGATGCGGGCCGGCCGGGAGGTGCGCGCCGAACGGATCGTCGACCTGCTCCGGGCCGACGGGATCGAGGTGAGCTGGGCCGAGGTGCTGGCCGGGGCGGGCGGTGGCGCGGTGGGCCGCCCGCACATCGCGGCGGCGCTGATCCGGGCCGGCCTGGTCGCCACCACCAACGAGGCGTTCGGGCCGCGCTGGCTCGGCGAGCGGTACCGCATCATGAAGGAGGACCTCGACGTGTTCCGGGCCGTCGAGCTGGTCCGGGCCGCCGGAGGCGTGCCGGTCTTCGCCCACCCCCGGGCCAGCCGCCGGGGCCCGACCGTCCCCGACGAGCTGATCGCGGCGCTGGCCGGGGCGGGGCTGGCCGGCCTGGAGGCCGACCACGAGGACCACTCACCGGCCGAGCGGGCGCACGTGCGGGGGCTCGCCGCCGACCTCGGCCTGCTGGTCACCGGGTCCTCGGACTTCCACGGCACGCACAAGACCGTCCGGCTCGGCGCGTTCACCACCGACCCGCAGGCGTACGAGCGGATCGTCGCCGAGTCCAGCGGGGTGACCGGGGTCGCAACCGGTTGACCCGGGGTCGCGCCGGTGGCGGCGCGGCTACCGTGATCGCGTGGACGCCAAGCTCTTCGGTGAGGTCTTCGTGACCCTGCTGGTCATCGTCGACCCGCCGGGGATGATGCCCATCTTCCTCGCGCTGACCGGGCCGCTGTCCGCCCGGGAGCGCCACCGCGCCGCCTGGCAGGCGGTGGCCCTGGCGCTCGGGGTGATCGTGATCTTCGCGGTGGCCGGGCAGACCCTGCTGGCGTACCTGCACGTCGACCTGCCGGCGTTGCAGGCCGCCGGTGGCCTGCTGCTCATCCTGGTGGCCCTGGAACTGCTCACCGGCAAGACCGACGACCCGACCAAGCAGGCGACCTCCAACATCGCGCTGGTGCCGCTGGGCACCCCGCTGCTGGCCGGCCCCGGCGCGATCGTGGCGACCATGCTCTTCGTCCAGCAGGGCGAGGGGCCGGCGGACTACCTCTCGATCGCCGCCGCGATCGTCGCGGTGATGCTGACGGTCTGGGTGGTGCTCCGGTTCTCCGGCGGCATCGTCAAGGTGCTGCGACCGGGCGGGATCGAGGTACTGACCCGGATCGCCGGCCTGCTGCTGGCCGCCATCGCGGTGCAGCTCATCGCGGACGCGGTGGCCGCCTTCGTCACCCAGTACAGCAGCCCGGCCTGACCCGGCGCGGTGCGGCGGGGACGCCCGTGTCGTACCGGGATGGCAGGATCACAGGGGTGCGACGATCCTCTCCGACGCCCCGCCCGGCCGCCGGCGGCCGGGCCCCCCGCCCCCGCGCCGGACAGCCCGAGCAGCTCGGCTTCGACGGCATGCCGGAGCGCCTCTTCGTCTGCACACCGAGCAAACTCGGCGCGTACGCGGACTGCCCCCGGCGGTACCGCTACGCCTACGTCGACCGGCCGGCCCCGCCGAAGGGCCCGCCCTGGGCGCACAACTCGCTCGGCAGCAGCGTGCACACCGCCCTGAAGAACTGGTACGCCCTGCCCGCCGACCGGCGGCGACCCGAGGCGCTGGCCGGGCTGCTCAAGGGCACCTGGGTCGGCGACGGGTACCGCGACGACGAGCAGGAGCGGGCCGCCTTCCGGCAGGCGCTGGGCTGGCTGGAGTCCTACGTCGACACGCTGGAGCCCGGGGTGGAGCCGCTGGGCGTGGAGCGGGTGGTGGCGGTGAAGACCTCGGTGCTGGCCTTCAACGGCCGCGCCGACCGGATCGACGCCCGCACCGGTGAGGCCGGCCCGGAGCTGGCCATCGTCGACTACAAGACCGGCCGGTCCGGGCTGGACGCCGACGACGCCCGGGGCTCCCAGGCGCTCGCCCTCTACGCGTACGCGGCGCAGCGGGTGTTCCGTCGCCCGTGCCACCGGGTGGAGCTGCACCACCTGCCCACCGGCACGGTCGCCGGTCACGACCACACCCCCGAGTCGCTGGCCCGGCAGGTCGCCCGCGCCGAGGACACCGCCCGGGACATCATGGCCGCCGAACGGGCGGTGGCCGACGGCAGCGACCCCGACGACGCCTTCCCCACCACGCCCAGCCAGCGCTGCGGCTGGTGCGACTACCGACGGTCCTGCCCGGCCGGGTCGCAGGTCGCCGGCCGGGAGCCGTGGGCGGCGATGGAGAACACCCTCACCGCACCGCCCACCCGACCGGCCCCGGAGTAGCCCGCACGGCCGGGTGCGAGGCGCGCGGGAGCCGATCGTCGCCGGGCTGGGGACGGCTCAGGCGGCGGCGGTGAGGCGGGCCGCCCGCTCCCGGCCGGCCATCTGGATCGGCCCGATCAGCAGGTGCTGCGGCAGGGCGCGCAGCGCCAGCCGCAGGGCCCGGACGCTCACGTCGGCCGAAAGGGCGGTGGTGGGCAGCCCCAGCCCGCCGTACAGCCGGCGGGCCCAGGCGGGCAGCAGGCTGACCGCGGTGCCGGCGAGGCCCAGGTACGCCCAGCGGGGCGGGCCCAGGTTCAGCCCGATCCGCAGCGGCAGGCTGACCTTCCACGGGATCGGCGGCACGGTGAGGAACAGCGCCGTCTCGGCCGCCTCCCGGGTCATCCGCAGCTCGGGGCGGACGTCGCGGTAGTACCGCTCGACCTCCTCGGCGGTGCCGGGCACGGTCGCCGGGTCCAACCCGATCAGGGCGGCGACCCGCCGCTGCTCGGTGTAGTACCGGTCGACCTCGGCGTCGGTCAGCGCCAGCCCGGCCCGGCGGGCGGTGGTGACGAACGACTCGACCTCGGTGACGTGCACCCAGCGCAGCAGGTCGGGCTCGTCCACCCGGAACTGCGCGCCGGTGACCGGGTCACGGGCCCGCATCCGGGCGTGCCGGGCCCGGATCCGGCGGCCGGCCGCCTCCGCCTCGGCGGTGGTGCCGAAGAGGGTGGTCGCCACGTACGTGGAGGTCCGCATCAGCCGGCCCCACGCGTCCGTCCGGTAGTTGCTGTTCTGCGCCACCCCGGCCATCGCCCGGGGGTGCAACGCCTGAAGGTAGAGCGAGCGCAGGCCGGCGACCATCAGGACCGGTTCCTCGTGCACCTTCCACGTGACCGATCCCGGACCGAACAGGCCGACGTCCTCGGAGTCATCCACCCGACCAAGAGTGCCACGGTGCCCGGCGCGCGCCTCCCGGGCCGGGTCAGTGGTCGGCGCGGCGGCGGGCCTGGCAGCCCGGGCAGAGACCCCAGAAGGTCACCTCCGCCTCGTCGACCTCGAAGCCGTGCGAACTGCTCGGGTCGAGGCAGGGCGCGCTGCCGGTGGCGCAGTCGACGTCGGCGATCTCGCCGCAGCCCCGGCACACCACGTGGTGGTGGTTGTCGCCGACCCGCGCCTCGTACCGGGCGGGACTGCCGGCCGGTTCGATCCGGCGGGACAGCCCGGCCCGGGAGAACGCGCCGAGGATGTCGTACACGGCCTGGGTGGAGACGGAGTCGAGCCGTTCGCGGACCCGGCGGGTGATCTCGTCGACCTCCAGGTGGCCGCCGGAGGCGAGGATGTCGAGCACGGCGAGGCGCGGCCGGGTGACCCGCAGGCCCCTCGACCGGAGCAGATCCTCACCGCCGGACATGAATCCATCACAGCACGCGGTGGCCAGGGCGACAAGCGGCCGGTCAGGAGGGGTGTCCCCGGCCACAGGCATGGACCGGGGTGAACGTGGTTGAACCGGACCGGCGTCGGCTGCGTGTACGGCGATGACAGGGCAGTCGGCCCGCGAGGGCTACGCTGGCTGCCCACGACCGCATCCCACCGCCGGAGGTGTCGGTGTTCAGGGAATTCCTGGGCCTGCCGTTGCACGCGCTCGTCGTCCACGCGGCCGTGACCCTCATACCGCTGCTCGCGGTGCTCGCCGCCGTCTACGTCCTCCGCCCCACGTGGCGGCCCAAGCTGGACTGGGCGGTGGCGCTCAGCGCGCTGGGCGCCCCGGTGGTGGCGTTCGTCTCCACCCAGTCCGGTGAGGCGCTCCAGACCGCGCTGATCGACAAGGGCTACCAGCAGGAGGCCCTCGACGGGATCTACCACCACTCGTTGCAGGGCGACATGCTGTTCCGGTTCACCGTGGCGCTGTCCCTGGTGACCCTGGCCCTGCTGGTGGTCAACAGCCGCAGCCGGAAGGTGGCGAAGCTGCCGTCGTGGGTCGGCCGGGTGCTGTCGGTGCTGGTGGTGGTGCTGTCGATCCCGGTGCTGATCTACACCGTCCGGGCCGGGCACACCGGCGCGGAGACGCTCTGGCAGGACACCTTCTAGACGGGGCGCTGCGGCCCCGCCGGTCCCGCCGGGGCTCCGGTCGGACCGGGGGCGTCGGTGCGACAGCCTGTCGAGCTGCCCCGTTGGTGGGACCGGCGGCTGGTCGACGCGGCGTGCCCCGTTCATGCGGGCAGTTCGACAGGCTGAGCGGGGACTGTCCCCGCCCCGGGCGCCACACCCGTCGGGTTCAGAAGACCAGCCGGGAGCAGAGCAGGCCGAGCAGGACCAGCAGCACCACCCCGGCCACCGCGCCGACGCCGTAGGTGATCCGCTGGGCCCGCTGCTCGGCGCTGTCCAGGCCGGCCATGTCCTGCGGCGGCAGGTGGCGCGGCGGCGCGGGTTGCAGGTGCAGCGGGGGACGCCAGCCCGGCGGCGGCGCGACCGTCGGCGGGGGACCGGCGTACCCGACGGGGCCGGTGCCGGGCCGGGGTGAACCGCCGGCTGTCGGCCCGGCCGGCGGGCCCGAGCCGGGCGTTCCGTCCGGCGTCGCCGGCGGGCGTCGCCAGTAGTCGTCCTCGGGGCTGGCACCACTGGGCGTCGTCACGCCGGTCGACGCTACCAACGTCCCCGCCCGTCAGGGTGGTGGCCGGCTATCCTTGCCCCTCGTGAGCGCTGTGCATCCCGGGGTACGCGGGGACGACGACCGGACCGTCGACTTCGGCGAGGACTTCGTCGTGCTGCCCGAGCAGACGGCCGACGACACCGACCGGGGGTGGGGCGAGCACAGCGGCGGCAACGACGACCGGCTGCTCGCCGAGCGCCCGCCGCACTGGGACTGACCCGCCCCGCCGCGCGGTCAGGACGAGCTGGAGCTGCTGGCGGCCGGGGTCTTCGTCGCGCCGCCGCTGGTCGAGCCGCCCGACGAGCCGGTGCCCGACCCGGACGAGGAACCCGACGACGAGCTGGCCGACCCCGACGAGGAGCCGGTGGAGCTGGTCGACGAGGAGTCGGCGCCGGACTTGCCGGATCCGCCGCTCTTGCCCTCCGACCCCGAGGTGCGGGAGTCGGTGCGGTAGAAACCGGACCCCTTGAACACCACCCCGACGGAGTTGAACACCTTGCGCAGCCGGCCCTCGCACGCCGGGCACTCGGTCAACGGCTCGTCGGCGAAGGACTGCACCGCCTCGAGTTGGTTGCCGCACGCGGTGCAGGCGTACTGGTACGTGGGCACGGTCCCCTCCGGATCTCCGACGGCCGATTGGCACTCGACGTATTCGAGTGCCAATGGTGCGTCATCGGACCCGGGTTCGTCCAGCGGAAGTGCCGGGACCGACATCCGGCCCGGGGGACAGCTCGATCACGCCTGAGGCCGGGGTGACCACCGCCCGGACCGGCCGGTCGTGCGGCTGCGCCGGCAACGACCCGACCAGTTCCCCGTCGTGCAGCAGCGCCACGGTCGGCACGGTCGCCGGCACCCGGGCCAGCGCCCGGTCGTACGAGCCGCCGCCCCGGCCCAGCCGCAGGCCCCGGCGGTCCACCGCGAGCGCCGGCACCACCACCAGGTCCGCCCCGGCGATGGCGGTCACCCCGAGCCGGGGCCCGGCGGGCTCCCGCATCCCCCGCCCCGCCGCGACGAGCACGCCGTCGTACACCGCCCAGTCCAGGTCCAGGTCCGGCCGGAGCACCGGCAGCAGCAGGTCCGCCGAGGGCGGCAGGGCGGCCCGGAGCGCCGCCGGCAGGTCCGGCCCGCCAGGTTCGGAGCCCACCGGCACGTACCCGGCCAGCCGCCGGGGGCGCAGCCGGCGTACCAGGTCGGTCAGCGCGGCCACCACGCGCCCGGCGGCGGCGGCCCGCTGCCCGGCGGTGAGCGCCCGGCGGTGGGCGAGCAGGCCGACCCGGGTGTGCCGTTTCGTCTCAGCGGTCACTTCCGCTTCATCAGAAAAATCAGGCACGCAACACTCCTGACGCAACGTTTGTCTAGCGGTGGCTCTGTGTCAGCATCGCAGCATCGGGCGCGGAACTGTCGGGGGGAAGCGTGACGTTACGCGGGCGGCTCACCGCAGCCTTTCTGGCGGTGGTGCTCGGCCCGGTCCTGCTGGGCGCGTTCCTGGTCGGTTCGGCCGTGGTCGCGGTCGACCGGAGCCGCTCGGCCGAACGGCTCGCGGTGGCCGCCGCCGCCGTGCGTACCTCGGTGGACGCGCTCTGCCAGCAACTACGCGCGGCGGCCGACGCGGTCGCCCTCACCGCCGAGACGGCCCGCCCCGGCGCCGCCGACCAGGTGGTCAGCCGAGGGCTGGCCGCCGCCGTGCAGGTCACCGACGCCACCGGCCGGGTCACCTACACCACCCCCGGCGCACCGACGACGCCCTGGTGGGACTGCACCGCCGCGCCGACCGGCGGCGGCCCGGTCCGGGCCCTGTCCGCCCGGGTCGACCTGCGCGACCCGGCCGGCGTCGCGCTGGGTACGGTCGCCGCCGCCTGGCAGGTCGACGCGGCGCTGGTGGCCCGGCTGGCCGCGGTGACCGGGGCCGCCGTGGACCTGCTCGACGATCCGGCCGGCCCCGCCGACGCCACGGCCGTCACCGACCGGCCACGCCCGGCCACCGCGCCGGACCGGGTCACCGAGGTCGACGGCCGGTACCTGCGGCGGGTCGGCCCCGCCCCGGGGCAGCCGTTGCCGCTGCTGCTCTCGGTGCCCAGCGACCGACCGACCGGCCTGTACCCGGCGCTGGTCGCCGCCGTGCTGCTCGCCGGGCTGCTGGCGGTGCTGGCCGCCGGACGGTTGGCCCGGGTGACCACCCGGCCCCTGGTGGAGTTGGCCGGCGCGGCGGACCGGGTCGCCCGGGGCGACCTGACCGCCCGGGTGCCGGTGCGCAGCCAGGACGAGATCGGCCGGCTGGCCACCGCCTTCAACCGGATGACCCGGGAGACCGACTGCTACGTGCAGGCCCTGACCACCAGCCGGGACCAGCTCCGCAGTCACCTGGCGGTGCTCGGCGACACCCTGGCCAGCACCCACGACCTGCAGCGCATCCTGCGGGTGATCCTGCACAGCGCGATCGTGGCGACCGGCGCGCGGGCCGGCGCGGTGCTGCTGCTGGACACCTCCGGCACCCTGGTCGGCCGGTGTGCCGAGGGGCTGGCCGGGCGGTGGCCGGACGACGACCCGGCCGGCCCGGCGATGCTGCGGGTACCCGTCGGCCACGGGGTGGTCGGGGCGGTCGCGGCCACCGGCGAGCCCCGGCGGGGCCGGGCCGACCCGGCCGCCCCGGTGGGGTCCGGCGAGCCGCGCTGCGCCACGTACGTCGCGGTGCCGTTCACCGTCCCCGACGCCGCCACGACCGACCCGGACCCGGACCCGGACCCGACGGAGGCCCCCGGGTCCGGCGCGGCGGCCGGCGGCGGGGCGGCCATCGGCGTGCTGGTCCTCTACGACCGGCACGGCGGCGACGAGTTCGACGACGACGACCTCGCCACCCTGGGCACCTTCGCCGGCCACGCCGCGGTGGCGGTGGACAACGTCCGGATCCACGAGGAGGCGCAACGGCTCTCGCTGACCGACCCGCTCACCGGGCTGTGGAACTACCGGTACCTGCGCGAGTCGCTGCGCCGGGAGGTGGAACGGGCCAACCGGTTCGGCCGGATGCTCAGCGTCCTCGCCCTCGACCTGGACCGGTTCAAGGTGGTCAACGACACGTACGGGCACGCGGCCGGGGACGCGGTGCTGGCCGAGTTCGCCCGCCGGCTGCGCGGCGAGATCCGCGAGGTCGACCTCGCCTTCCGGCAGGGCGGGGAGGAGTTCGTCCTGCTGCTGCCGGAGACCGACGCGCGGGGCGCGGCGATCGTCGCCGAGCGGCTCGGCGCGGTGGTCCGGGACAGCCCGATCCTCGTCGGCACGAACACCGGTGTCACGGTCCCGGTGCCGGTCACCGTCTCCGTCGGCATCGCCGTCTACCCGGACCACGCCACCGTCGGGCAGCAGGTCCTCGACGCCGCCGACAGCGCCCTCTACGCGGCCAAGGCGGCCGGTCGGGACACGTACCGGGTGGCCGAGCCGCCGGCCCGGCCCACCCGCAAGGAGATCCCCGTCGCGGTCCGGGCGGTCACCCCCGCCGACGGGCTCCCGCGCGCCGGTGCGCCGGGCGGCGCGTCTTCCGGGCCACACCCGCCGCGGCAGGGCCGTGGCCGATAGTCTCGCGACATGTCGGAGCACTCAGCGAACCCCTCAACGGCGACCCCTCCCACCGGCCGCCAACGCGCGGTCAAGGCCGTCATCCCGGCCGCCGGCCTCGCCACCCGGTTCCTGCCCGCCACGAAGGCGGTGCCCAAGGAGCTGCTGCCGGTGATCGACCGACCGGTGTTGCAGTACATCGTCGAGGAGGCGGCCCAGGCCGGCCTCGCCGACGTGCTGCTGATCACCGGCCGGGGCAAGACATCGATGGTCGACCACTTCGACCGTCGCCCCGACCTGGAGGCGCGCCTGGAGGCCAAGGGCGACGCCGAGCGGCTGGCCGCCGTGAAGCGCCCGAGCGAGCTGGCCGAGATCTACACCTGCCGGCAGCCGGAGCAGCTCGGCCTCGGGCACGCCGTCGGGTACGCCGAGTCGCACGTCGGTGACCAGCCCTTCGCGGTGCTGCTCGGCGACGAGTTCGTCAAGCCGGACGAGCCGCTGCTGCCGGCCATGTTGGAGCTGCAGGCCCGTACCGGTGGGGTGGTGCTCGCCTTCTTCGAGGTCGACCCGGCCGAGACCAAGCGGTACGGGATCGCCTCGGTGGAGCCCGCCGAGGCGGAGCTGACCGACATCGGCGAGGTCGTCAAGGTCACCGGCATGGTGGAGAAGCCGAAGCCGGAGGAGGCGCCGAGCAACCTCGCCGTCCTCGGCCGGTACGTGCTGCCGGGGAGGATCTTCGACGCGATCAGGCGGACCGAGCCGGGCAGCGGCGGGGAGATCCAGCTCACCGACGCGATGGAGCTGCTGCGCAACGAGGGCACGCCGGTGCACGCGATCGTCTACCGGGGCACCCGCTACGACACCGGGATGCCGCTGGGGTACCTCCAGACAGTGGTGCAGATCGCCGCCGAGCGCGAGGATCTCGGCGGCGAGTTCCGCAAGTGGCTGGCCGAGTTCGTCAACTCCGACGCGTCGGGTGGACCTAGTACATGACCGCGACGGCCGACGCCGAGGCGGCCGAAAACGAGTTGACGCCGCTCGCCGAATACCTGGGCAGTGTGCTGCGCAGGTTACGTGCGCTGCCTCCGCTCGACCTCGACCTCACCCAGGCGTACGGCAACGTCCTCGCCGAGGACGTGATCACTCCGCACGCGTACCCGGCGTTCGACCAGGCGGCGGTGGACGGGTACGCGGCGCGCTGGGAGGACCTCGTCGGTTCCGGCCGGGGCGGCGGCTACGCCCCGGCCGGTTCCCGCAACCCGCAGAACCGCACCGTGCGACTCAACGTGGTCGGTGACCTCGGCGCGGCGAGTTGGCGACCGGTCCGGCTGACCCCCGGGGCCTGCTTCTCGGTGGCGGCCGGCGCGCCGCTGCCCATCGCCGCCGACGTGGTGGTGCCCGTCGAGTGGACCGACCAGGGCATGGCCGCGGTGGAGATCTACCGGGTGCCCAAGCGCGGCTACGGGCTGCGCCGCGCCGGGGAGGAGTTGCCGGCCGGCACGCTGCTCGCCCGCGCCGGCACGTACGTCTCGCCGGCCCTGGTCGCGGTGCTGGCCGCCACCGGCATCGGGCACGTGGTGGTGCGGCCCAGCCCCCGGGTGGTCGTGGTGGCCACCGGCGACGAACTCGTCGACGTGGGCCGGGGCAGCCAGCCCGGCCAGGTGGTCGACGCCAACTCGCACGCGCTCACCGCCGCCGCGGCCGAGGCCGGCGCGCTGGCGTACCGGGTGGGCATCTGCGACGACGACCCGGAGGGGCTGCGCGGCCTGCTGGAGGACCAGACCCTGCGGGCCGACCTGATCATCACCACCGGGGGGACCGGCACCGGCCCCGGGGACATGGTGCGGCGCATCCTGTCCCGGCGGGAGGGCGGGCGGGCCGGGCCGGTCACCTTCACCGACGTGGCGCTCTACCCCGGCGCGGCCCTGGGCTTCGGCACCGTCGGCGCGGAGGAGGTGCCGGTGGTCTGCCTGCCCGGTGAGCCCGGCGCCGCACTGATCGGCTTCGAGGTGCTGGCCCGCCCGGCGATCAACCTGCTGGCCGGGGCGGAACCCGTCTTCCGGCCCAGCGTCCGGGCCCACCTGCTGGAGACCATCACCTCGCCGGGCGGGCTGCGCGAGTTCCGGCCGGCCCACGTCGCCGAGCGCCGAGGCGGTGGGTACACTGTGCAACCGCTCAGCGGCGGCCCGTACACACTGTCCGGGTTGGCCGAGGCGAACGGCCTGCTGGTGCTCGGTGAGCGGGTGACCACGGCCGCCGCCGGCTCCACCGTGGACGTCCTCCTGCTGGACCGCCGCCGTTGAGTTCTGCTGGTACGAGCGGAGGGTTGGCTCTGTGAGCTGGTTCAGGCGGCCTCCGGGCTGGCCGGTGGTGCTGATGGACGGTCCGGTGGTGCTCCGGCCGTACCGGCGCTCGGACGCGACGGCCTGGTCCCAGGTGCGCCGGGCGAACCGGTCCTGGCTCGCCCCCTGGGAGTCGGCCCTGCCGGGCGGTTGGGACGAGCTGAACTCGCCGTCGGCGTTCCGCTGGGTGTACCGCGACCAGCGCCGCTCGGCCAACAGCGGCGAGGGCCTGCCGTTCGCCGTCTGCCTGCGGGAGGACGGCGAGGAACGGCTCGTCGGCCACCTCAACGTGGGCAGCATCGTGCGCCGGGCGTTCTGCTCCGGGTACGTCGGGTACTGGGTGGACTCCCGGGTGGCCGGTCGCGGTGTGATCCCGACCGCCCTGGCGCTCGCTGTGGATCATGCTTTCGGCCCAGGCGGACTCCACCGGGTCGAGGTCAACATCCGCCCGGAGAACAAGCCTTCCCGCCGCGTGGTCGAGAAACTGGGCTTCCGCGAAGAGTCGTACCACGTGCGGTACATGCACATCGACGGTGCCTGGCGCGACCACATCGGATACGCCATGACCAGCGAGGAGGTCGCCCTCGAAGGCGGCCTGCTGGCCCGCTGGCACCGCGTCCAGGCCGGCGAAGCCTGAACTGTGAGTCCCGTCGCCGGGCCTGCCTGCTCGGCGCGTTGCGCAAACTTCCTGGTCGGCGGCCCGTAACCTCAGGTAACTGCAAGCTGCGGCAGGCGCGGAAAGCCCGCAGGATCTTCAGTACCGGAGGTGGCCGGTGGAAGATCCTGCGGCCGGTAGGCGGTTGTCCCGACACTGGTGACGGGAGGGGTGAGGGTGCCGACCTCGGTGCTCCTCGCCGTCCTCGCCGCCGCCGGTCTGCTCGCCCTCGCCCCGGCGCTGGTTCGTCGGTACGACGCCACCGAGCGGCTGGTGGCGGAGCGGGCGCAGTCGACGGCGCGGGTGCTCCAGCGCCGCCGACGGCGTCGTACTGTCCCCGGCCGGCTGCCCGTCAACACGTCCCGCACCCTGGTCGTCACCCTCAGCCCTGATCCGGCCACGGGTGGCCTCACCGCCCCCTCGGCTGGCGCTGGCGGCGGTGCCGGCGCTCACGGTGCTGGTGGGGCCGCTGGGGCGGGGGCCGCCGCACCGGTCTCCCCGGCGCCACCGGGCGCGGCCGGGCGCCGGGGCGCGGCCCGGCGGGCGAAGCGGCTGCGCGCCGTACCGCCCGCGCCCAAGCGCGCCCGTCGCCGTCCGCCGGCCCGCCGCCACACCCCGGCGATCTACCGGCGTCGCCGGGTCCTGGCCGCCCTGCTGCTGCTCAACGTCGTCGAGCTGATCGGCGTGGTCGTGGTCGGCCCGGGCTTCTGGATCAGCTTCTCGGTCACCGGCACCCTGCTCGTGGCGTACGTCTTCCACCTGCGCAGCCGGGCGGTCGCCGACCGCCGCCGGCGGCGGGAGCAGGCCCGCGAGGCCGCCTGGCTGGCCGCCCGGCAGGCCGAGGTGCGCCGGGAGCAGGCCCGCCGGGCAGCGGCCCGCCGGGAGGCCCAGCGCCGCCTGGCCGCCCAACGCGAAGGGGTACGCCGCGCCGCGATGGGCCTGGACCGCCCCGCCGACCTGCCCGCCGTGGCCAGCGGCGGCGCCTCGGTCTCGTACCGCCGCGCGGGCGGGCTGCGGGGCCGTCCGTACCAGTCCGGCCGCAACACCCCCCACTCCGCCTGACCGGGACGCCCGGCCCGGCGGGCGCGCCGCCCCTTCCGGCCGGCGACGGTATCCACCCGGCCGTCCTGTCGAGCTGCCCCGCCGATGGGACCACCAGGTCGCCGACCACCTCCAGCGACCTCCCCTCGCTCCCCGTACCTCCCGCAGGTGACCTTGGAAGATTTCGGCCCCTCGAAGGGCCGTTTTCTTCCAAGGTCCACTGGTCAGGGCGGTGCGGCGGGGTGGATTCGCGCCGGGGGTGGCCGGGCTGATAGCCTTGTCGCCGGCCCGCCCGGTGTGTTCCGGACGGGGCCGACGCCGGCACGCCGGCGGAGGGGCTGTGGCGCAGACCGGTAGCGCACCTCGTTCGCATCGAGGGGGTCAGGGGTTCAAATCCCCTCAGCTCCACCCAGTTCAAAGGCCGTTTCCGCCCGTCGGAGACGGCCTTTTTCGATCTTGTGCAGCAGGTCGAACAAGTGGTGAAGACTAGGTCGCTGTCCTGCCAGGCCCGCCCGGCGTAGTCGCGGCGCCGCCGCTGATCTTCGCGGCGCGAGCGGAGAGCGGTGACGCAGATGGCCGGCAGGGGAGGGCCACGTCCGACGACTTGGTCTTGGTCTCCCCGCGCAAGAGGTGCCGGCGGATCCGCTGGAGCTGGTAGGCACCGCCAGCCCACCGGAGCCAGGTCGACATCGACGCAGCGCATGCCCAGGACCTAACCCCGGCGCAGTCCGAGGACCAGGATCGACACGTGAGCGGCGTAGAGCGGGTCACCAGCGGCGTAGAGCGGGTCACCTTCGACGCGGGCCGATTTCAAGGACAGGCGCACTCGTCGACGGACTGGGCGAACCGAGCGGACCGCCGCCCGACCCGCCAGCGTCCACACGAGCCGTCATGACGTGGCGGGCCGGGCGGCGGTCCGCTCCACTCAAGTGCGGGTCGAAGGTAGACAGGGTGACCGAGCAGTCACGGTTGGTCTCAAGAGTATTCGGCGCCAGGCGCTCTTACGTGGACTTGTGCGCGGCTGGACCCCGAGGCGTACCTGCGGCAGTTGCCGTCTGTGGCGGACCCGCTGCCGGAAGGGGCGCGCGGGTTCGCCACGGACCCCGCGCACTACGACTCTTTCAGCCGGCGGTGCGTCAAGGACCTCACGCCCGAGCGGCTGACGTCCGGTGGGACGGGCGGAAGCCGCTGGGTCGAGGTGCACCTGCGGCACAACTGCTGGAAACACGAGGAAGACCTGACGATCCGCTACCGCGACGTGCGGACTCTGACGATCGAGCCCGCCGGCCAGGGGCTGGCCGTGGCCCAGCTCGGGGACGTGTTGCTGGACGAGGTGCTTCCGCACGACCACGGGTGCCGACACGAGATCGCCTGCCTCGCCGGAACGCTGGTCGTGACGAGCCTCGACCTGGTCGCCACCTGGTCGCCCGCTGACTGCCGGGAGCGCGAGCCGAGCCGGTAAGGCGTCTGCGCCGCCTTCTGGAACTGGCCGGGGTCGCGGTCGCCGTGGGCAGTGCGCGGTCGACACGTGGCGCGACATCGCCGCCGTCGCTGCCGGGTACCTCCACACGGTCGGTCTCACCGACGACGGACGCGTCCTCGCGGTCGGGGACCGGTCGACGGGTGCCTGTGACGTCGGTGCCTGGCGGGACGTCGTGGCCGTGGCGGCGGGCAGCTACCACACCGTCGGCGTCACCGCGGCTGGCCGGGTCGTCGCCGTGGGCAGCAACGACCTCGGCCAGTGCGGCGTCGTCGACTGGCGCGGGATCGTCGCGGTGGCGGCGGGCTCCACCCACACGCTCGGGCTACGCGTGGACGGAACTGTTGTCGCCACCGGCAACAACGATCACGGCCAGTGCGAGGTGACTGGCTGGGACGCGATCCAGTCACCCGGCCACAGATCGTGAAAACGGCGGTGGAGGCCGCGACAGGGGAGCCGACAATTGTCTCGCCCGGTGGTCGTGCGTGGGCTGATTATTTGTGGCGGATTTCGGTGTCGACTACGGACGGCGTCAGGAGGCCACGTTGAGGAAGAACTTCTCGTGGCCCCCGCCGTTGGCGTTGAACTGGCAGTTGACGATCCCGCTGCCGGGGTCGGTGAAGGCCGTCACCCCGTGCGCGACCAGGCGCAGGTACACGTTCGGGAAGGTCGCCAACTCGAAGGAGAACGATCCGTCCGCCTGGGCGCGGAGCTTGTACTTCTCGTAGGGCCCCGCGCCGTACTGGCAGTTGACCGTCCCGCCGCCGGGCCCGGTGACGGTCACCCCGGTACCGTCTGCGCGCAGGAACACGTTCGGGAAGGTCGCCGACTCGAAGGAGAACAGTCCGTCCGGCTGGGCGCGGAGCCGGTACTTCTCGTAGGGGCCGACGCCGTACTGGCAGTTGACAGTTCCGCCGCCGGAGTTGGTGGAACTGGTCACCTCCGCGCCGTACAAGCGGAGGTACACATTCGGGAAAGCCGTCGATTGGACCGTGATCGGGGTGTCCCCGAGTGCCGCGAAATCCGCCGTCGACAACGGCATGGCGCACCTCTCTCTCCTCTGTGGAATCACCACGATATCCGGATCGCCGTCGATAGATAAGATTCGGTGCTTGGCGCGTGCCGGGGGTAAGGACAATAGCGGGCGGAAGCCGCGGAACCGGAACTGTCGCTATGCCGGGATTCCCATGTACGGCAAGGGGGCCGGAGTCGGCGGACCCCGGCTCGTGGGCCCTGATCAGGCAGGATCGCCGAGTCGTTGTCAGGTGGTGTCACGACGCCGGGAATGAAGGAAAATGATTCATCTCGTGGCGCGCCGAGAATCGTATGGATGACTGAATTGTTGACACCGGAGGGCCCCGGTGGGAAAGGGCGCGGGTCAGATGGTGATGACGACCTTCGCGCGGGCGTGCTCGCCTTCGAGGTACCGCAGCGCCTGGGGCACCTCGTGGAGCGGGTAGGTCCGGTCGATGACCGGGGTGAGGCGGCCGGCCTCGGCGTGGGCGCGGAGCGTGTCGAGGTGCTGCCGGCTGGGCGTCGTGGCGAGGGCGACGATGCGCTGCCGGACGAGGGGCGCCAGCACCTGCCCGCGCGCGAGGAGCCAGACCGGCCCGAGGAGACTGCCGCCCCCGTACACGCCGCCGCCGGAGAGCACCAGCGTCCCGGTCGGGGTCAGCGCCCGCCGCAGCGCGGTGAGTGAGCGGTTGCCGACCAGGTCGAACACGAGGTCGTGGCGGCGACCGTCGCGGGTGAAGTCGCCGCGGGTGTAGTCGACGACGTGGTCGACGCCGAGGGAGCGGACCAGGTCGACGTTGCGGGTGCTGCACACCCCGGTCACGGTCGCCCCGAGCGCGGTGGCCAGTTGGACGGCCAGGGTGCCGACGCCGCCGGACGCGCCGTTGACGAGGACGCGCTGGCCGGGCTGGACCTGCCCGACGTCGGACAGCCCCATGAGCGCGGTGACGCCGGCCAGCGGCAGGGCGGCGGCCTGCTGTGACGTCAGGTTCGCCGGCTGCGGCGCGACCAGGGTCGCGGGGACGCGGACGTACTCGGCGAACGCGCCGTTGGCGTCGCCGAGGTCGCCGAAGACGGCGTCGCCGGGGCGTACCTCCCGGACGTGGGCGCCGACCGCCTCGACCCGGCCGGCGAAGTCGCGGCCCCGGATGCGCGCCCGGGGCCGCGACCGGCCGAAGGACAACCGGGACATCCGGGGGTCGCCCCGCACGATGTGCCAGTCGTACGCGTTGAGCGCGGCGGCCTCGACCCGGACGAGCACCTCGTCGGGGCCCGGTACCGGGGTGTCGACCTCCGCGAGGGTGAGCGCCTCGGGCGGACCGTACCGGTCCTGGACGATCGCCTTCATCTCCGCCTCCGCTCCCTGGTGGTGTACGGCGTACACCTGATGAAACGAAACGATAGGTGTACGCCGTACACCTGTCAAGGCGGTTAGGGTGGCAACCGCCCCTGGAAGACGAGGACGAAATGGCTGAGCAGGCTGGGACGCTGCGCCGGACGCCGCTGAGCAGGGACCGGATCCTGCGCGCCGCCGTCGCGCTCGCCGACGAGGCCGGCATCGAGTCGCTCAGCATGCGCAACCTCGCCCAGGAGTTGGGCGTCGTGCCGATGGCCCTCTACAAGCACGTGGCCAACAAGGACGAACTGCTCGACGGCATGATCGACGTCATCGTCGGCGAGATCGAGCCGCTGGTACCCGGCGCCGACTGGCAGCAGACGCTCCGGCGGCGCATCCTCTCGGCGCGGCAGGTGCTGCGGCGTCACCTCTGGGCGCCGCTGGCGATCGAGTCGCGGAACATGGCCACGCCGGCCGTCCTGGCCTACCTCGACTCGATGGTCGGGACGTTGCGGGCCGGTGGGCTCTCCGCCGACCTCGCCCACCACGTGATGCACGCGCTGGGCAGCCGGATCCTGGGCTTCAGCCAGGAACTGTTCGACGCCTCCCGGCAGGCCGGCCGCTCCGGCGCGACCGAGCCGGAGCCGGCAGCGGGCCTGCCGCCGGAGGCGGCGGCCCGGTTCCCGCACCTCGCGGAGATCGCCACGGCGGCGTCCCACGACGACGGGTCGGTGGTGGGCCAGGGCTGCGACGACCAGTTCGAGTTCGAGTTCGCGCTGGACCTGCTGCTCGACGGGATCGAACGGCTGCGACAGCAGGGCTGGCGGTCGGCGCACCGACCCGGCTGAGCCACCCGGGCGCGCCACGCGACCTCTCCTTTCCTCCGGCGGCCCCGGTGGTGTGGCGTCGGTGGGGAATTTGTCCGGGCCGGGCCGGGCTTCATCCGGGCTGGCCGGCCCCGGGCGGTCCGGCGTGATTCGCCCGTGGAGGGTTTTCTTCAGCGGTTTCCCGAATGGTTTCGGAATGCGGCCCAGGTGGTGCCCGGTGCGAATCTGTCCGGTGGGGATTCGACCAGGGTGAGAGTGGTCGAAAAAGCGGCGGAGAAAGGGCACGATCCGAGAAGTCTGGCGCGTGGCGTGGTGTGACGCTCATGGATCTCATACCGATTGAAGGGCGGAGATCGTGAGTAACGACGCAATCCTGGTACTGTTCCCCGTCGCGGTGGGCATCGTCATGCTCGGTCTCGGCCTGACCCTGACCCTCGAAGACTTCCGCCGGGTGGTGAAGTACCCCAAGGCGATGGTGGTCTGCCTGGTCAGCCAGATGCTGATCCTGCCGGCGATCTGCCTGGGCCTGGTGGTGGGGCTCAACCTGCGGCCCGAGTTGGCGGTCGGGATGATGCTGCTGGCCGCCTCGCCCGGCGGCAGCACCGCCAGCCTCTACAGTCACCTGTTCAAGGGGGACCTGGCGCTCAACATCTCGCTGACCGCGGTCAACTCGGTGCTGGCGATGTTCACCCTCCCGGTGATCGTGAACCTGTCGGTGGCCGGCTTCCTGGGCTCGGACAGCTCGCTCGGTCTCCAGTTCGACAAGGTGATCCAGGTCTTCGCCATGGTCCTGGTCCCGATCGCCATCGGCATGGCCGTCCGGGCCCGGTTCACCGCCACCGCCATCCGCCTGGAGCGGGCGGTGAAGGTGCTGTCGGTGGTCGTCCTGATCATGATGATCTCCAGCGTCATCGCCGGCCTCGGCGGCGAGGTCTTCGACATCCTCGGCGAGATCATCCTCGCGGTCGTGGCGTTCAACCTGATCAGCATGGCGATCGGCTACTACGGGCCGCGCGTGCTGCGGATCGGCGAGCGGGAGTCGATCGCCTCGGCGTTCGAGATCGGCCTGCACAACGCCAGCCTGGCCATCACGATCGGGATGAGCCCGACCCTGCTCAACAACACCACGATGGCAATGCCCTCGGTGACCTACGGCTTCGTCATGTTCTTCACGGCCGCCGTCTTCGGCTTCGTCGTATCCCGCCGGGTGCCGGCCGCGACCGCCACCCCCCACCGGACGCCGACCTCCTCCGGGGTCTGACCCGCACGCCCCACCCGCCGCACGCCCGCGAGCCCGCGTCCCCGCCGGAACCCCGGCACCGACGCGGGCTCGCGGCCTGTCCCGGCCCGGCCGGGGTCGCCACCACGCGGGGTCCACCGGGGTACGGGAGACACCGCCGACCCGCACCGGACAGGGACGAGCCGCCCGGCGGGGGGCACCGGGCGGCTCGTCGGTCGGGGCGGTCAGATGTAGAGGGTGTTCGGGCCCAGGCCGCAGACGATCCGGCCGTACAGCTCGGTGTTGGTGTCGGGGTTGATCAGGCCGTGCAGGCTCATCGCGTTGACGTCCCGGGCGATCCGCTGGATCGGCTCGTCCCGGTAGATCGAGCTGCCACCGCTGGCCGAGGCGAAGATGTCCACCGCCTCCTTGGCCAGCCGGGTCGCCCAGCCCTGGTCGGCCCGGACCCGGGCCCGCTCCTCCAGCGTCCACTCCGCGCTGCTGGCGGCCTTGGCGTCGACCAGGTCGGCGGCGTGGTACGCGTGGAACTCGGCCTGCTCGATCTTCATCAGGGCGGTACCGACCTGGTGGTGGGTGATCGGCGCCTCGCTCTGGTTCTCGTACTCGGTGTAGGTGATCTTCCGGCCGGGGAGCCGGCCGAGGAACTCGTCGCGGGCCGCCTTCGCGACGCCCACCGCCGCGCCCACCCCCGAGGCCGCCGCGTTCAGCGAGGCCGGCGTCCGCCAGAGCGGGGAGGCGGCGTTGCTCTCCGACAGGCCCTGCGGGATCATCGCCGCGCTCATCGGGATGATGTGGCTGGCGGGCACGAAGACGTCCCGGGCGAGGGTGGTCACGCTGCCGGTGGCGGTCAGCCCGGTGGTGTACCAGTCGTCCACGATCTTCATGCTGCCCATCGGCACCAGCGCCATGATCGGCTCCGGCTCGGCGTCCGGACGCAGCAGGATCGCCGCGACCTCCTGCCACTGGGCGTGGTGGGCGCCGCTGATGAACCGCCAGCTCCCGTTGACGACGATGCCGCCCTCGGCCGGCACCGCCGTGCCGCTGGGGCTGTTGGTGCCGCACACCCGGGCGTTGGGGGTGGCGAAGACCTCGTCCTGGGCCGCGTCGGGGAAGAGCCCGGCGAGCCAGGTGGGGATCCACAGCACCGAGGTCGTCCAGGCGGTGCTGCCGTCACCCCGGCCCAGCTCGGCGGCGATCGCCACGAGGGTACGGGTGTCCACCTCGTAGCCGCCGTACCGGCGCGGGGTACGCAGCTTGAACAGGCCCGCCTCCTCGATGGCGGCCACCGTCTCGTCGTGCAGGCGGCGGTTCTCCTCCTGCCAGGCGGCGTGCTTGCGGATCAGCGGGACCAGTCCCGCGGCCCGCTGGACCAGTTCCTCACGGGTGGGTACGTCGGTGATCGTGGACACTTGTCCTCCTCAACGGACGACCGGATCGACACGGGCGCGGTGCCGACCAGGTCGGGGGCCAGGGGTGCGGTGGGCCGGAACGGTGTCGGCCGCGACGGTGCCGCCGGGTGGCGGGGTCGGCCGGGATGGTGCTGGTCGGGCGCCATCGAGGCTGTCACAGCCCGCCCGCCCGCTGCCTCTTCCGGATTGCTCCGTGCTGCCCCCGGGACAGCGTGAGACTGCTCCGTGCCGCCTCCGAGCAGCGTGCGACTGCTCCGTGCCGGTCGGGTCACCGGGGGTCCGCACGAGGGCACGGTCGGAGAAGTCAGCCGCCCGCCGCCGATGTCAGGGTCGCAGTGTCACCGGGCCGCCGAGTGGGCCCGGCGGCTGTCCCTGAGGAGGAACCGATGAGCTTTCCGCGGATCGTCTCGCGCGAGGAGTGGACCGTCGAACGGAAGAAGCTGCTCGAGCAGGAGAAGGCGGTGACCCGGGCACGGGACGGGCTCAGCGCCGCCCGCCGGGCCATGCCGGTGGTGCCCGTCGAGAAGACGTACACCTTCACCTCGCCGACCGGCGAGGTGACGCTGCTGGACCTGTTCCAGGGGCGTCGCCAGTTGATCGTCCGGCACTTCATGTTCGACCCGAAGTGGGAGGAGGGCTGCGTCGGCTGCTCGATGCAGGCCGACAACGTCGGGGACCTGTCCCACATGCACGCCCGGGACACGTCCTTCGTGATGATCGCCCGTGCCCCGCTGGAGAAGATCGAGGCGTTCAAGACCCGGATGGGCTGGTCCCACATCCCGTGGGTGTCGTCCTTCGGCAGCGACTTCAACTACGACTTCAACGTGTCGATGGAGAAGGGCGAGCTGCCCGCGGTCAGCTCCTTCATCCGCGAGGACGACAAGATCTTCCACGCCAGCTCCGTCTTCGACCGGGGCGGCGAGGTCTTCATCAACACCTACAACTACCTGGACGTGACGCCCCTGGGGCGGCAGGAGGAGGAGCTGGCCCACCCCTGGGACTGGTGGCGGCACCACGACAAGTACGACTCCGCCGAGGCCGCCAACCCGGGTGAGAACTGGTGGACCGGCGTCGACAAGTTCAAGACCCGGCAGGTACGCCACGACGGCCCGGCCACCGCGCAGCAGGCGGAGGCCGGCGCGCAGTAGCCGTGGTGGGGCACTGCCGTGCCCCACCACCCCGCGGCGGCTGGTTTCCGGCCGGGCGACTCCCGCCCGGTAACGGACCAGCCGCCGCCGACGTGTGCGCGGGCCGGCCGCCGCCCCCGGACCGGCCGTCGCCGGGCGGTGCGGGGGAGCTGGAGGGTCGCTCAGCGGACGGCGACGCTGCTGCGCCGGGGGGCGGGCGACCGCACCGGGGCGGCCTGGCGGGGGATCCCGCCGAGCATCCGCAGGGCCGCCGCCGAGGGGGAGCCGGACTCGACGGTGAACGTGACGAGCATCAGGTCCGGGGTCTCCTCCAGCCGGAGGGTGTGCTGGTTGACCGTCAGCGGACCGACCACCGGGTGGACCATGTCGTAGGTCATGGTCTCGCAGGTGCTGACCGGGTGCTCGGCCCACATCGCGGCGAACTCGGGACTGCTGGCGCGCAACTCCGCCACCAGCCCGGTGACCCGCTGGTCGTCGCGGTACCGGCCGGCCGCCAGGCGCAGGTACGCCACGACGGAGCGGGCCTTGCCCGGCCAGTCGGCGTACAGCGCGCGGGTGACCGGGTCGAGGAAGACCGCCCGGCTCATGTTGGGCGCCTCGTCCAGGTGCCAGGCGAGCAGCGCGTGGCCCAGCGGGTTCCAGGCGTAGACCTCCGTCGCCGCGCCGAGCACCATGGCGGGCACGTCGGGCATCATCGCGAGCATCTGGTGCAGGCCGGGCGGGGCGGTGGTGGCCCGCCCGGCGGGCTCGGTCGCGGCGCGGCCCGGCCGGGCCAGCGCGAACAGGTGGGCCCGCTCGCCGGGGTCGAGGTGCAGGGCCCGCGCCACGGCGTCGAGCACCTCGTCGGAGACGTTGGGCGCCTGCCCCTGCTCCAGGCGGGTGTAGTAGGAGACGCTGACCCCCGCGAGCTGGGCGAGCTCCTCCCGGCGCAGCCCGGTGACCCGTCGTCGTTCGCCGTAGCGGACCAGCCCGGCGTCCTGCGGGCGGATGACACCGCGCCGCGATCGGAGGAACTCGCCCAGCGGATTCATGCGTCTCAGTATGCCTGACACTGGCAGTGGTACCTATCGAGGGAGTACCAACGGATTCTCTCTGGAGGGTCGTTTCCGGCCCCGCCCGGCGGGTGGTCGGCCGGCGGGGAGCGCTCCGCCTGCCGACCGGCCGGGCCGTGCGTGTCCGAGCGTTCCGGCGCTGCTCAGGCCGTGTCGGCGAGGAAGCGCAGGATGTGGGCGTTGGTGATCTCCGGCTGCTCGGTGAGCGGGGTGTGCCGGGAGTCGGGGACCAGGGCGCCGGCCGAGCCCTTCGGCAGGGCCTCGACGATCCCGGCGAGGGTCTCCTCGGTCATCCCGAAGGAGACGTCCTCCGCGCCGAAGATGTTCAGCGTCGGCTGGCTCGGCAGGGCCCCCCACAGCGCGCCCTGCTCGGCCGCCCACTGCGGGCTGCCGAAGGTCGCGGCGGGGAAGTTGGTGCGGTAGATGTTCAGCGCGGCGCGCAGGTTCTCCGGGGTGCCCAGGGAGGCCCGGATCGCCGCCATGTCCTCGGTGAGGTCGTAACCCTCCCGGCTGTACTTGCGGATCATGAACTCCAGGAAGGCGAGGTCGTCGGCGGCGACCAGCTCGTCGGCGGCGGCCATCTGGAAGAACCAGAAGTGGGTCTGCACGTCGATGCCCCGGGGGTTGAGCACCAGCGGGCCGAAGAACTGGAACGGCGGCACGTCGCAGGCGACCAGCCGGGACCAGCGCTGCGGCGCCTGCACCACCGCGCCCCAGGCGGTCGCCGCTCCGAAGTCGTGCCCGACCAGCACCGCCCGCTCGTCCCCGCCGAGCACCTCGTGCAGCGCGTTGACGTCGCCGATCAGGTCGGCCAGGTGCTCACGGCCGGGCGGCGGCACCGAACTGGGGGCGAAGCCCCGGGTCCACGGGGCCACGGCGCGGTAGCCGGCCTCGGCCAGCGCCGGCATCAGGTACCGGTAGGTGCCGGGGGTGAACGGGAAGCCGTGGACCAGCAGGGCCAGCGGCCCCTCGCCCACCTCCCGGTATGCGATGTCGACGCCGTTGACGGCGACCTGTCCCTGACGCATGGCGTGCCTCCTCGACGGGCATGGATTGAGCCAAGCGTGTCGGAGCGGTGGCCACCGCGCTTCTCCCTGCGTGCCGCCCTTAGCACGGGCTGACCTGCGGCGTGAGGACAATCAGGAGCATTACCCCGATCCGGTGAAAGGGCGGGCGACCGCGTCCGGCCCGCGTACCCCGTCGTTGTACTGCGCGGACCGGGGAGGGTGACGGTGGAGTACGCACTGCTGATCTTTCACGACGACGGGGCCGAGCTGAGCCCGCAGGAGATCGACGACCACCCCCGGCACCGGAGCTGGCTGGCCGAGGTGCGCCGTCGGGGCGTCTTCGTCGGTGGCCAGCGGCTGCGCCCCGGGCACGCCGCCCGGACGGTGCGCAGCCGGGCCGGCGACACCCTGGTCACCGACGGCCCGTTCATCGAGGCCCGCGAGCAGGTGGGCGGGTTCGTCCTGCTCGACTGCGCGGACCTGGACGAGGCGACCGAGCTGGCCGCCCTGCACCCGTTCGCCGCGCTCGGCGCCATCGAGGTGAGGCCGGTCTGGAGCCGCTGAGCCTCGCCGCCGACGCCGCCGTGGCCGGTGCCTTCCGCCACGACCACCACCAGCTCGTCGGCAGCCTGGTCGAGTTCACCCGGGACCGGGACCTGGCCGAGGAGTGCGTGCAGGAGGCCTTCGCCGCCGCCGTGGAGCACTGGCGACGCGCGGGGGTGCCCCGGCGGCCCGGGGCGTGGCTGACCACCGTGGCCCGCAACCGGGCCGTCGACCGGCTGCGCCAGGAGCGCACCCGGGCCGTCCGGCTGCGCGAGCTGGCCGCCGCCCTGCCCGGGTACGACGAGGAACCGGCACCGCCGCCGGCGGTCGGCGACGCACAGCTCCGGCTCGTCTTCACCTGCTGCCATCCGGCGTTGACGCTGCCGTCGCAGGTCGCCCTCACCCTGCGTACCGTGGTCGGGCTCGGCCCGGGGGAGATCGCCCGGGCCCTGCTGGTCCCGCCGGGAACCCTGGCCCAACGGCTGGTCCGGGCCCGGCGTACCGTCCGCGCCGCCGGGCTGCGCTGCGAGCTGCCCCCGCCGGCCGAACTGCCCGCCCGCGCCACGGCCGTCCGCACCGTGCTGTACCTGCTCTTCACCGAGGGGTACGCGGCGACGGCCGGCGCGGACCTGCTCCGGCCCGCGCTCTGCGCGGAGGCGCTGCGGCTCGGTCGACTGCTGCTGCGGCTGCTGCCCGACGACCCGGAGTCGGCGGGGCTGGTCGCGCTGATGCTGCTGCACGACGCGCGCCGGCCGGCCCGGGTGGACCACCGGGGCGACCCGGTGCCGCTGGAGCGGCAGGACCGGACCCGGTGGGACCGGGCCCGGATCGCCGAGGGCGTCGGGCTGCTGGCGGGCGCGCTGCGGCGGGGCCGACCCGGGCCGTACCAGATCCAGGCGGCCATCCTGGCCTGTCACGCCGCCGCGCCGGACGCCGCCGCCACCGACTGGGCCCAGATCGCCGGCCTGTACGCGGAGCTGGCGGCGGTGGCCCCCACGCCGATGGTCCGGCTCAACCGGGCGGTGGCGGTCGGCATGGCGTACGGGCCGCAGCGGGGGCTGGCCCTGGTGGCGCAGGTGGAGCGGGCGGGGGAGCTGGCCGGGCACCACCTCGTCCCGGCCGTCCGCGCCGACCTGCTGCGCCGGCTCGGCCGGCGGGGGGAGGCCGCCGCCGCGTACCGGCGGGCGCTGGAGCTGGTGGGCAACGAGGCGGAGCGCCGGTACCTGCGCGGCCGGCTCGCCGAGGTCGACGGCCCGGCGGCCGGGGGGATTCCGGCTGTCCGGCACGATGAATCACGGAAAAATGTATATTTCCCCGAGAGTCGCCCGTCGGTCTGACGAACCGGCCCGGCACCACCGGGCCAGCCCACGACGAGGGGAATCAGACATGCTGTTGGAGAGCAGGGTCGCGGTCGTCCACGGCGCGGCGGGCGCGCTGGGCAGCGCGGTGTCGCGCGCCTTCGCCCGCGAGGGCGCCACCGTGTATCTCGCCGGGCGCACCCTGGACAAGGTCGAGATGCTCGCCAAGGAGATCACCGCCGAGGGCGGCCGGGCGTACGCCCACCAGGTCGACGCGCTCGACCCGGCCGCCGTCGACGGTCACCTCGCGCTGGTCACCGGCGAGGCGGGCCGGCTCGACGTGTCGTTCAACGCCGTCGGGGTGGACCACGTGCAGGGGGTCCCGCTGCGGGACCTGGCCCTGGCGGACTTCGTCGCCCCCTTCGACACCTTCGTGCGGACGCAGTTCCTCACCAGCGCGGCGGCGGCCCGGGTCATGGTGGCGCAGCGGTCCGGCGTCATCGTGACCCTGTCCACCTCGGCCGCGCGGGCCCCGATGCCCTCCGGGGGGTTCGGGGTCGCCTGCGCCGGCATCGAGTCGCTCACCCGGGAACTGGCCGGCGAGGTGGGCCCCTTCGGCGTCCGGGTGGTCTGCCTGCGCCCGGACGCCATCCCGGAGACCGTCGCCCACGGCTCGTACGTCCGCCAGACGTGGCGGCGGGCCGCCGAGGCGAACGGGGCGACCCTGGAGGACATGCTGGCCGCCAAGCCCGGCATGCCGAACCCGTTGCTGGGCCGGGCGGTGAGCCTCGCCGACGTGGCCGGCACCGCGCTGTACCTGGCCTCGGACCTGTCCAGCGGCCTCACCGGCTCGATCACCACCGTCGGGTGCGGGGTGCTGGTCGACTGAGCGTCGCCGGCCGCCCGGGTGCCGTCCCGGGCGGCCGGCCCGACCGCACCCACCACGGATCGGCGTGTCCATCCGGTGAACAGAGCACGCTCGAAGTGTGGCGGAACCGGGTAGCGTGGAAGGGGATTCCGCGTTACCCGGTGCGCAGGGTGTCACTACCAGTGGTAGGCACGGCAAGGAGATGGGTACCGCGCCCGTCGATGCCTACTGTTTGGCAGCATGGCGGAGATTAAGAGCACGTCGGAGCAGCTCAGCTCCGCACAGAAGCTCGCCTTGTTCGTGCTGCTCGGCGCGCAGTTCATGCTGTCGGTCGACTTTTCCATTCTCAATGTGGCACTGCCCCGGATGGGCGAGGGCGTCGGCCTGAGCCTGGCCGACCTGCCCTGGGTCGCCAGCGCGTACGCGCTGCCGGCGGCCGGTTTCACGCTGCTGTTCGGCCGGGTCGCGGACCTGTTCGGCCGCCGGCGGCTCTTCCTCGTCGGTATCGCCCTGCTGACCGTGGCCTCCCTGCTCGGCGGCTTCGCGACCAACGCCGCGATGCTGCTCGGCGCCCGCGTCCTCCAGGGCTTCGCCAACGCGATCGCCATCCCGGCGGCGATGGCCCTGCTGATCACCACCGTCTCCGACGAGCGGGCCCGCGCCCGGGTGCTCGGCCTCAACGGGGCCCTGCTCTCCGGTGGCTTCACCGTCGGCGCGCTGGTCGGCGGTGGCCTGGTCAGCGTCCTGGACTGGCGCTGGGCCTTCTGGATCAACGTGCCGGTCGCGGTGGCCATCCTGATCTTCACCCCGATGGTCATCAAGGAGAGCGTCCGCCCGGCCGGCGTCAAGCTGGACGTCCCGGGGGCGGTCACCGTCACCGCGGGTCTGCTGGCCCTGGTCTACGGCGTCAGCATGCAGAGCTGGCCCGCCTTCGTCGTCGGCGCGCTGTTCATCGGTGCCTTCTGGCTCGTCGAGCTGAGGGCCAAGGCGCCGCTGGTGTCGCTGACCCTGCTCAACCGGCCCAACATCAAGTGGGGCAACTACGCCGGCATCGTCACCTTCGTGATGGCCAGCGGGGTCAACTTCGGACTCACCCTGTACATGCAGGACGTGATCCAGCTCGCGCCCTTCACCACCGGCCTGGTGTTCGGTGTGCCGGGTCTGGTGGCGGTCATCGCCGGTGTCATCGCCGGCCGCATGATCGGGCGGTACGGGTACCGCAACGTGCTCGCGATCGGCCTGCTGGTGCAGGGGCTGACCACCGCGCCGCTGCTGCTCGCCGGCACCACGGCCAGCACCGGCCTGATGATCATCGTGCCCTCGCTGTTCCTGATGTACTTCGGGCACGTCACCTCCGTCGTCGCGTACACGGTCACGGTGACCTCCCACCTGGACGACTCGCAGCAGGGCCTGGCCACCGGTCTGGCCACCCTGTCCCAGCAGATCGCCGTCACCATCGGCATCCCGATCTTCGGGGCGCTGGTGGCCGCCCGCTCCGACCTGCTCGACGGCGTGCACTTCGCCATGCAGGTGCAGGTCGTGGTGATCCTGGTGTCGGTGGCCCTGATCTGGTTCGGTCTGCGCGACCGGGGCGGCGCCGCCGGCTCCCCGGCCGGTCGGCGGCAGGAGGCGGCACCGGCCGCCGAGGCGACGCCCGCGGCCCCGGTCGCCGTGCAGCGCAACGTGAGCGAGAACCCCGCCTGACGGCCACCCGCGCCGGGCTCCATGTCGGGTGACCGGCCCGGGTCACCCCCACCCGGCGGAGCCTGCGGGAACAGGGTCCCCGGCCGGACGCTGTCGTCGACGACGACGGTGCCGGCCGGGGACCTCGCCGTGTCTCTGCGGACCGCCGGGCGCGACGGGTGGCACGCGGCGGGACCGCCGCCCCGGCCGGGGCCGGGTGCCGGTGCCCGCCCGGGTTGGGCACGACGGGAGAAGGGCCGCCCCCCGCGCGTTGCGAGACTGGGCCGGTAGGGATCCGGCGACCCGGTGACGCGGGACGGACACGGCCGCTGTCGAGGGTGGCACGCGACGGAGCGGGTGCCGGTATCCATCGTCGCCGCTCCGCTGGTGGGAAGGGGCAGTTGTGGACTACCCGGAGATCGTGCACCTGATGAACACCGACCCGGTGGCGCAGACGCTGGTGGCGGCGCCGGTCCTGATGCGGCTCGGGTACGTGGGGCTGGACGGCCACCCGCGCTCGGTACCGGTCTCGTACGTGTGGAACGGCTCGGCGTTCGTCTTCGCCAGCCCGACGACCGCGTACAAGGTCCGGGCCATCGCGGCGCACCCGCAGGTGTCCTTCACCGTCGACACGATGGCGGCCGGGCCGCGCGAGAAGGCGGCGGCCCTGCTCGGCGTACCGGCCCCCGCCTACACCCCGCTGATCATGCTGGTCCGCGGCACCGCCTCGATCGAGGTGCGGCAGGGGCTCCCCGAGGAGCACGTGGCGGCCTCCCGCCGGATGATCGGGGACGACGCCATGGTGGAGTGGGAACGCGCCAAGCGGGCCCACACGACGGACATGGCGGTGGTGACGATCGTGCCGACCCACGTCACGCTCTGCGACTTCATCACCCGGTTCCCGCCCCCGGTCGAGATCAACGCCCCCGCGCACGGGGCGGGCGGGAACACGCCGAGCCCGGTCGGCTGACCGCTCCGGGGCGCCCGAGGGCGGTGGGCGGCCCCGGCGGTCGGGGCGGGACGCAGGACGGGCGCCCCGTGGGGTTCAGCACCACGGGGCGCCCGGGTCCGGGGCGGGCGGTCAGGACTGGCGGAGCCAGTCGGCGAGCCGCTCACCGATCATCGTGGAGGTGAGGTTGGTGTTGCAGTTGACGATCGAGGGCATCACCGAGGCGTCGCAGACGTACAGCCCCTCGGTGCCGTGCACCCGCAGCCGCTCGTCGACCACCGCGCCCTCGTCGTCCGCGGTGCCCATCCGGGCGGTACCGACCGGGTGGTAGCCGCTGTCGAGGCTGAGCCGGACGTAGTGGCGCATCAGCTCGTCGTCGGCGACCATCTCCTCGCCGAGCACGACGAACCGCTGGCCCGTGTCGTGGATACCGGCCGTCTGCATGAGCTGCCAGCAGTTGCGGACCGCGTCCACCAGGGTCTGCACGTCCCTTTCGGTGTCGAGGAAGTTCAGCACCACGTCCGGCGGGGCGGTGGGGTCGGCCGAGGTGAGGGTGAGCCGGCCCCGCGACTCCGGCCGCTGGTGCACGACCATCACCCCGAAGATCACCTTCGCCGCGGCCAGCATCTGCAACTCGGGGAAGAGCGTCAGGTCGAAGTGGTTGATCATGTAGTACTGGAGGTCGTTGAACTCCGTGGAGCCCGGCGCGGTGGTGCGCAGGATCGTCTGGAGGAAGGCGTCCTCGGTGTTGAACGACCCCGGCTGGGGCACCATGAAGGCGCCGGTGCGGGGGTGGTCGATCAGGTCGGCGCCCACCCCGGGGCGGTCCAGCAGCACGTCGATGCGCAGCCGGCGCAGGTCGGCGGCGGGCCCGATGCCCGAGCGCAGCAGGATCGCCGGGGAGTTGACCGCCCCGGCGGCCAGGATGACCTGGCCGGCCTCGATCACCTCGGTGCCGCCGCCGGGCTTGGCGATCTCGACCCCGGTCGCCCGGGTGCCCCGGAACACCACCCGGTTGACCTGGACGCCGGAGCGGATCTCCAGGTTCTCCCGGTCCCGGGCGGGGTGCAGGTACCCCATCGCGCTGGACCACCGGGTCCGCAGGTCGCGGCGGTTGGAGGGGATCGGCCCCACGCCGGTGGCCTCCGGGTGGTTGTGGTCGGCGACCTCGGCGTAGCCGGCCTTGAGGCAGGCCTCCTGGAACACCTGCTGCACCGGGGCGACCTCGTCGGCCTTCCAGCGGCGGATCGGGATGGGCCCGCCCCTGCCGTGGAACTCGTCGTCGAAGTCGAGGTCGTCCTCCAGGCGCTTGTAGAACGGCAGCACCTCGTCCCAGGCCCAGGCGGGGTTGCCCATGGCGGCCCACTCGTCGAAGTTCTCCGGGTTGCCGCGCAGGGCGATGGTGGCGCCGACGGCGGAGGAGCCACCGGTGACCTTGCCGCGCGGGTAGATGATCCGGCGGCGGTCGGTGATCTCGGCCTTGAAGTGCCAGTCGTGCAGGTCCATCGACATGGCGCTGCCGTCGGTCAGGTCGGCCGGGGTGTCGGCGACGGTGGCGAAGTCGGGGCCGGCCTCCAGCAGCAGAACCCGGCGGTGGGGGTCCTCGCTCAGCCTGCCGGCCAGCGCGGCTCCGGCGGAACCGGACCCGACCACCAGATAATCGATTCCAGGCATCATCGACATCCTTCGATACGTTGGGGAAGGGGGCAATCCTGTGGCGTGACTCGCAGGAGTGGATGCGCTTCCAGTGCAGAGTGCTCGGGACCCGACACGAGCATCACATTGGGCTACGCCTGTTACTTCTCCGCCGTTGCTCACCGACCGCGACCGGCCCCGGGTGCCGCCGCGCCGGGGGCGCCGGCCCGCCCGGCGCCCGACGGTGGGGACGGGTCAGGCGCGCGGCGCCCGGCGCCGTCGGGCCCGCGCGTACGAGGCCGCCGCCTGGTCGGGGTCGTCGCCGGCGCCGACCATGAGGGACCGTAGCTGCGCCTCGAAGCAGACGTCCGGGTCGTACGGGTCGATCAGGTAGCCACCCAGTTCGAGGCTGACCAGCCCGTGCAGGGCGATCCACATGTTCTGGGCGACCAGCAGCGGGTCGCCGGTGCGGAACCGGCCCTGGGTGGTGGCCCGCGCCACCGCGTCGACCAGCGGCTGGAGGGTGTACCGGCCGTGCTGCCGGTCGCCGTCGGCCAGGGCGAACCCGCCGAGCGCCGCGCTGCCGAACATCACCTGGTAGAGCGGGGGGTGGTCGAGGGCGTTGGCCCGGTAGGCGTACCCGAGGGCCATCATGTCGGCGACCGGGTCGGTGGTGGCCCGCACGGTCGACATCCGCCGGTGCAGCCGGGCGAAGCCCTCGTGCACCATCGCCCGCACCAGGTTGTCCATGCCGCCGAAGTGCGTGTAGACGGCCGTGGTCGAGGCACCCACGGCCGCCGCGAGGCGGCGGGTGGTCAGGCCGGCGACGCCCTCCTCGGCCAGCAGCCGGGCGGCGGCTTCCAGCAGGGCGGTCGCCAGCGTCGGGTCGATGCGGCGCGGGCTCACGTTGACATGTTCTCACGCCGGGCGTACGGTTCTTTAAGTAACGGTGTTACGTAACTGCGATACGTAAAGATCCGCGACATCCCGGTGGAGGACCCGATGAGCGTCGCCGCCCGTGCCCTTGCGACCCCGCCCCGCTACGACAACCGACGCCCCGTCGCCACCGAGTCGACCGAGCTGGACCTGACGGTCACCGGACGGCTGCCGGCCGAGCTGGACGGCTGCTTCGTCCGCATCGGGCCCAACCCGCTGGGCGGCGCCCGCCCGGCACACTCCCTGGTCGGCGACGGCATGGCGCACGGGGTACGGCTGCGCGCGGGCCGGGCGCTGTGGTACCGCAACCGGTGGATCCGCACCGACCGGGTCGCCCGTGCCCTGGGGGAGCTGCCGCTGCCCGGCCCCCGCCACGGGCTCTCCGACAACGCGGGCGGCAACCTCATCCGGCACGGCGGTCGCCTCCTCGCCCTCGGCGAGGCCGGCGTGCTCCCCGTCGAGCTGGACGGCCACCTGGACTCGGTGGCCCGGGTCGACTTCGACGGCACGCTGCCGCACGGCTTCGCCGCCCACGCCCAGTGCGACCCGGTCACCGGCGAGCTGTTCGCCGTCGCCTACTACCACGAGCTGCCCTACGTCGAGCACCTCGTGATCAGCCCCGAGGGGCGGGTGCGCCGCTGCGACCGGATCGAGGTCACCGGCCCGCCGCTGATGCACTCGCTCGCGCTGACCGACCGGCACTCGGTGCTGTTCGACCTGCCGGTGGTCTTCGACCCGCGGCTGGCGCGGGCCGGCTCCCGCTTCCCGTACGCCTGGTCGGCCGGGCGGCCGGCCCGGCTGGGGCTGCTGCCCCGCCGGGCCCCGGGGGACGTGCGCTGGTTCGAGGTGGACCCCTGCTACGTCTTCCACCCGGTCAACGCCTACGAGGTCGACGACCGGTGCGTGGTCGACGTGATCCGCTACGACCGGGTCTTCGACCGGGACCTGCACAGCCCGGGGGAGAGCCCCCCGACCCTGTGGCGCTGGACCCTGGACCTGACCCGGGGCACCGTCGCCGCCGAGCAGCTCGACGACATCCCGCAGGAGTTCCCCCGCATCGACGAACGTCGCACGACCATGGCCCACCGGTACGCCTACACGGTGGCCATGCAGTCCGGGGCGGGGGTGCTGGGCGGCTCGGCGCTGCTGCGCCACGACCTGGTCCGCCGGGAGGTGACGGTGCACGACTTCGGCCCGCACCGGGAGGCGGGGGAGG
Organism: Micromonospora fluostatini; assembly: GCF_050410825.1. Classification (NCBI taxonomy): domain Bacteria; kingdom Bacillati; phylum Actinomycetota; class Actinomycetes; order Micromonosporales; family Micromonosporaceae; genus Micromonospora; species Micromonospora fluostatini. The sequence continues at coordinate 4,795,273 of NZ_CP191251.1, read as the reverse complement.
CGGTGTTCGTGCCCCGGGGGCCGCTCGCCGCCGAGGACGACGGCTGGCTGCTCACCTACGTCCACGACGGCCGTACCGACCGCAGCAGCCTGGTCGTCCTCGACGCCGGCGACGTGGCCGGCCCGCCGGTCGCCGTGGTGCACCTGCCCACCCGGATTCCCAGCGGCTTCCACGCCAACTGGATCCCGGCCTGACCCGTCGCCGATCCCCCCGGACACCCGCTCGGTCGCCATCCACAGTGGCGAATCGATCGCTGCCGGAAAGCCGACGGCAACTCGGCAATCTCAAGGAACTCTGGAATGCCGCGGTTGGCTAGCTTCGCGGCAAGCCGCTGACTGCCTCTCCCCGCGGCCTCTTGGCGTGCTCGTCCCGCGTCCTCACGGAAGGTGCCAGACATGTCGCAATCCCTCACCGCCGCCCGCCCCGGCGGGCTGCTCGGGTGGCTCAACGGGCCGCACCACAAGGCGGCCCTGAACGGCTTCCTGCTGGTCACGGTCGCCCACTGGGCCGAGCACCTGGTGCAGGCCTACCAGATCTGGGCGCTGGGCCTGGCCCGGCCGCAGGCCCGGGGCGTGCTCGGCCAGTTCTACCCCTGGCTGGTCTCCTCGGAATGGTTGCACTACGGGTACGCGATCGTGATGCTGGCGTTCCTGTTCCTGCTGCGCCGGGGCTTCGTCGGCCGGGCCAGGACCTGGTGGACGGTGGCGCTGGCCATCCAGTTCTGGCACCACATCGAGCACTTCCTGCTGCTGTGGCAGGCGCAGGCCGGCGTGGTGTTCTTCGGCCAGGCGGTGCCGACCAGCCTGCTCCAGCTCGTCCTGCCCCGGGTGGAGCTGCACCTGTTCTACAACTCGGTCGTCTTCGTGCCGATGGTCATCGCGATGTACCTGCACCTGCGCCCCAACCGTCGGGAGCAGGAGCTGATGTCGTGCAACTGCACCGGCAGGCACGCCGACAGCCGGCCCCTCGCGCTCCATGGTGCGTGAACTGAGCCCCCGGCCCGGTGGTCACCGGCGGACGGCGTTCGCCGCCGCGGTGGCTGCCGGGCTGGTCGCCCTCGTCCTCACGTCCGGCCCGGCGCGGGCGCAGGGCGGCCTGGTGGCGGCCGACCCGCCGGCCGGGGCGGCGCTCACCGCCGCACCGGCCGAGGTGGCCCTGACCTTCGGGGCGGAGATCGATGAGGCGGACTCGCACGTGGCGGTGCTCGACGCCGCCGGCGCGCGGATCGTCGAGGAGCCGGCGCGTCCCTCGGGCGGGGCCGGCCTGCGGCTGCCGGTGCGGATCGGCGCCGCCGGGGACTACACGGTCGCCTACCACGTGACCTTCGTCGACGGCGGCACCGCCACCGGCGCGCACCGGTTCAGCGTGGGCACCGGGCGCGCACCGGCTCCCCTGGACGCCGCCGCCCGGCAGGCCGGTACGGACGCGGTGCGCACGCACGGCCACACCGTCGACGGGTTCAGCGCCTTCCTGCTGGTCGTCGACGGGGCGGTGCTGGCGGTGGTGCTCGCCCTGCTGTGGCTGCGCCCCCGCAACGGTCGACGTCCCATGTCGCTACGAGCCGCCGACCCAGGGCTGTAGACGAGGACGGTACGACGTGCGGGCAGCGGGGGAAACGACGAGCGGCGCCGACGACATCCGTCGGCGCCGCTGGCGTGCGTGGTCAGGGAATGGGGAAGAACGAGCGGACGAACTTCTCCCACCCGCGTTCACCGATGATCGCCCGCATCTTCGGCAGCACCCGGGGCGGCATGCCGAGCCGGTAGCGGATGCGGGGGTTGGGGGTGGTGACCGCCTTCTCCAGGACCTTGGCGACGTGTTCGGCCCGTACCGCGATCTTGCCGCGCAGGGGCGGGTTGTCGCTGAGCCGGTACGCCTGGTGCCAGTCGACGAAGTACTCCCAGAAGTCCCGGTACAGGGCGGGGTTGTCGTGCGAGTCCATGCCCAGGTCGGAGACGCTGTCCGGGACGAAGCCGCCGAGGATGGGCGCGGGCTGGATCACCACCACCTTGATGCCGAAGCGGGACACCTCCAGGCGCAGGGAGTCGCCGATCGCCTCCAGGGCGTGCTTGGTGGCCTGGTAGTAGCCCCGGCCGGGGGTGGCGAACATGCCGAAGATCGACGACATGATGATCACCCGGCCGGCGCCCTGGTCCCGCATCCCGGGCAGGACCATCTGGGTGAGCCGACTCAGGCCGAACACGTTCGTCTCGAACTGGGCGCGCACCTCGTCCATCGGGGTCTCGCCGATGGTGCCGTTCAGGCTGTAGGCGGCGTTGTTGATCAGGGTGCCGACCGCCCCGTGGTCCTCGGTGACCCGCTTGACGGCCGCCGCCATCGACTCCTCGTCGGTGACGTCGAGGTGGAGCACCGTGATGCCCTCGTCGGCCAGGTCGGACAGGGCGGCCAGGTTGCGCCCGGTGGCGTAGACCGGCCACCCCGCCCGGTGCAGCCGCAGCGCGGTCGCCTTGCCGGAGCCCGAGGAGAGGCCGGTGCCGGAGGAGGCGCCGGTGAGCAGGATGGCGCGTGACTGGGTCATGATGGCTTCCCTTCCCGGCCGGGTGTCACTCGTCGGCCAGCCGCGCGATGCGGCTGCGGTCGACGGAGGAGCCCAGCCCGGTGGCGTCGACCAGGCGGTTGATGAACGCGAACAGACAGGCGCAGAAGACAGCCTCCAGCAGCTCCGCGTCGCTCCAGCCGGCCTCGGTGGCCCGCTCCCAGTCCGCATCGGTGATCTTGTACGAGCCGGTGCTCACCTTCGTCACCAACTGCATCAGCGGCATGGTGCGCTCGTCCACCGGCAGTTCCTCGGCGGTGGACGCGTTGGCCACCGCCTCCAGCAGCTCGTCGCTGCCGCCGAACTGGCTGAGGAACCAACTGTGCGTGCCCACGCAGTACGGGCAACCGTTGAGTTTGGACGTCCATGCGGAGATCAGCTCCTTGAGCTCCCGGGGCAGGGTGTCGCCCCCGAAGATGCCCCCGTATCCGGCCACCACCACCGCGAGCAACCGTGGATTGGTGGAGGTGAGCCGGAACATGTCGGGGACGAATGGCAGACCGGTGACCGCCTTGATTTCCTCGTAGAGCTCGGCGGTGCGACCCTCGGCCTGCTCCTCGTCGATCAGGGGAACCCTGACTCCCGGCTGTTTCGTCGATTGCATGAGCCTTCTCCTGGTTGCTCGGGCGATGTCGGGCCAGCGGTGCGACAGCATGACCAGCGTCGAAGCCAATCTGGATGTCGTCGGTGGCCGCAGCGAACTCCGACGGGGCGACGGGGGATGCGGAGGCACCGGTGACAGTTGCCGGAAAACGATTCCGCTGGCTCATGATGACACGCCGCACCGGTCGATGTACTCTCCCAGATTGCCTAGTGGGTAATCGCTGCCCGGCGGAACCCTCGTAGCGCCTCGACCGTACTTATTACTAGCTCACGGCACTTTTCGCCGATAACCTGTGTTCAATTCGCCAAGATGGATGAGGTACGTGATGCCGGCAAGTGTTCTGCGACCGGTGCTGGGTGCGCTGGGACTGACCCAGATCCGACACGTCTCCCCCGTGCGACGTGGCCGGGCGGACGGCCTGGTGGCCAGGGTCTACGGGCAGATGGAGACCGACTTCGGGGTGCTGGCGCCGCCGGTCGCCCTGCACGCCCAGGCGCCCGAGGTGCTGGCGGCGGCGTGGATGCTGCTGCGGGAGACCCTGATCGTGCCGGGGGCGGCGCCCCGGGCGGCCAAGGAGTCGGTGGCCACCGCCGTCTCGCTGGGTAACGTCTGCCCCTACTGCGCGACGATCCACAACAACGCGCTGGGCCTGCTCGGCCCCGCCGGCCCCGACGCCGCCGACCGGGGGGCCGGCGGCGAGGAGGAGTTGGAGCGGTTCGTCGGGTGGGCGATGCCGGCCGACGGCGGGACGCCGTCGGCCGCGCCGTTCCCGGCCGCCCAGGGGCCCGAACTGGTCGGCACGGCGGTGCTGCTGCACTACCTGAACCGGGTGGTCAACGTCTTCCTGCGGGACGTGCCGCTGCCGCCGGGGGTGCCGGAGTTCATGCTGCCCGTGGTGCTGCGGGTGCTGGGCGGGGCCATGGTGGGCGCCGCGCGCGACCCGCACCCGCCGGGACGGTCGCTGGACCTGCTCCCGGACGCCCCCCTCCCGCCGGACCTGCCCTGGGCGGTGGGCAACCCGACGGTGGCCCAGGCCTTCGGCCGGGCCTGCGCGGTGATCGAGGCGGCCGGTCAGCGGTCGGTCCCCGAGCCGGTGCGGGACCTGGTCCTGGTCAACCTGGTGGGCTGGCGCGGTGGTCCGCGGGGGATCAGCCGGACGTGGGTGGAGGAACTGGTCTCGGGGTTGTCCGAGCAGCACCGGCCCGCCGGGCGGTTGGCCCTGCTGGTCGCCTTCGCCTCGTACCAGGTGGACGCGGGGGTGATCCAGGCCTGCCGGAGCACCGGCGCGGACGACCGCGGCCTGGTCGAACTCTGCTCCTGGGCGGCCATGGCCGCGGCGCGGTGGCTGGGCGCGCTCCTCCCGACCCCGGACTGATTGTGTCCGGACAGCGCGTACTTCGCCGAACAATTCGGATAATTGTTGTCGTGCTCAGTTAACGGTGCGTCATCGCGGGTAACAAGAACAAACTTTCCATGTGTATTGATCTCTGTGCATGGTATTGTCATGGTCGTGCCAAGGCCGCTAAGTGCACAGACAGTTAGCGTGGCGTTCGCATCATCGGCCCCCACCCCTCCGGCCCCAAACCTTCGGTGAACTGGCAATTTTCCCAACTGTAACCCGGGTGGATCGAACACCTGTTCCGTTACGTGTCGTCGATGATGTCGTAGCGGTCCAGGGTGGGTGATGTGCTGCCGGCCGCAGGGCGGTGTGTCCTGCGGCCGGGTGCCGCCGGCACGCGAGCGCGGTGTGCTCGACGGTCGGTCCGGTAACTGTCTGGCGTGCTCACGAATGGAGTTGATTCGCCATGCACAATGCCGTTGAACGGGCTATCTCGATCATGTGGGACCGTTACCACGAACCGCTTTCACTCGACGCTATGGCTGATTCCGCGTTTCTCAGCCGGTTTTACTTCTCTCGGCTGTTCCGGTCCAAGACCGGCACTTCGCCCGGCCGGTTCCTGACCGCCATCCGCCTCTACAAGGCCAAGAACCTGCTGCTGGAGACGGACATGAGCGTGACCGACATCGCCTACGCGGTCGGGTACAACAGCCTGGGCACCTTCATCAGCCGGTTCACCCGCAGCGTCGGCATCTCCCCGGCCCGCTACCGATGGCTGGCCGAGCACGGCATCCCCCACCTGTCCCGGACCCGTACGGCCGGCCCCCGCCGCCGGGCCACCATCGGCGGGCGGATCGTCCTGCCCCCGGTCGACGTACCGGTCAAGATCTACGTCGGGGTCTTCGACAGCCCCATCGTGCAGGGCCTGCCGGCCTCCTGCGACATCCTGGAGGAGTCCGGCGACTACCTGTTGCGGGACGTCCCCGAGGGGGAGTGGTACCTGCGGGCCGCCGCGATCGCCCTGGAGGACGTCGCCGCCAAGCCCTCCATGCGGCGTCCGGTGGCCGTCGGCGCCCACGACGCGCTCACCGTGGCCGCCGGCGCCGACCTCACCGTGCACCTGGACCTGCACCCCACCGGGGTCTTCGACCTGCCCATCCTCATCGCCCTCCCGGAACTCGACAACCACGCGCCCGAGACCGGGACGCGGCGGGGCTTCGGCCGCCAGGAACGGCGGAGCGTCCGGTCGGGCCGGGTGCTGCACAACGCCAGGTGACCCGCCCGTCCGGGGCGGGCAGCGGGCCGGTGGGGCGGGGCCGCCGGCCGGCTACCGCCGCCGGTGCCGGCCGGCCGGCACCGCCGCCCAGCGGCACCGGCCGGCGCGGACACCCGGGACGCCCGAGCCGTACCCTCGGACGTCCCAGCCTCGCGTCAGCGCACCCCGTCCAGGGCGGCTGAGCCCGGGGTGCCGTCAACGGCCACCGCCTCCGGCACCCGGAACGGACCCCAGGTGAACGCCGGCAGCCACCGCCGCGGGTCCTCGCTCCAGCGCAGCGACCGGATCTGCGCCTCGGTGCGCCGCCCGGCCAGCGACAGGTACACGTCGTACCAGTGCCCCGACACCGTCGCGGCCGGCTCACCCGTCCCCGCCACCAGAAGGCCGTGCCCGCTGCGCACCGCCAACGCCGGCAGGCCGTGACCCGCCAGTGACGCGGTCAGCCCGGTCACCAGGACATGGATCGCCACCGGCAGCGCCGGGTGGTCCTCCGGCGGCGCGGCACCGAGTGCCCGGCGCAGGTCCAACTCGTGGGTGAAGGCGTCCATCACGAGAATGCCCCGGTCCATCGACGCCGGGCCGGCGAGGAACTCCTCCACCGGTCCGCTCAGCTCCGCCCACCGGGCCAGCAGCTCCGGCAGCCCCGCCCGCGGGCCGGGGGCCGGTGCCGGCGGCAGCCCGGTGACCCGGTCGTGCACCCGGGCGCAGACCTCCACCAGATGGGCGACGAGGTCCCGCACCGTCCACCCCGGACAGTGCTCCACCTGGACGGTCGCCGCGTCCGGGTCGGCCGTCACCAGGGCCTCCGTCGTCTCCCGCACCCGGCGGTAGGCGGCCGGGGCCCCACCACCGGGTGGGCCGGGGGACCGGGTCTGCGTGCTGGTCATGACGATGCCTCCTCGTGCCGCGAAGGAGCGGCCTCGACGGGCCGCGCCGCGGACGCGACGCGGTCGGTGACGGCGGCCCGGCCGGCCTGCGCCGCCGTCAGCCGCCCGGACCGGTGCAGCCAGCGCACCGTGTCGGCGAGCGTCTCGGTGACCGGCCGGGGCACCGGCCCCAGAGCCGGCGGCCCCGGTTCGGGGCGGGCGTCGCGGGCGCAGACGTAGCAGGCGCCGTACTCGGCCGGGATGTGCCAGGGCCACACCCGCTGCACCAGGTCGGTGGCGTAGGCGAACGGCAGGACCGCCCGCGCCGGCAGGAACACGGTGGGCAGCCGCCGCCCGGTCACCGCGCGTACCGCCCCGACGAAGTCGCGGGTGCTCAGGTAACGGCCGGGGCCCAGGTGCCGGGTGCCCCGCTCACGTGGCGCGGTGACCATGGCGACGTGCAGGGCCGCCGTGTCCCGGACGTCACCGACCGGGAAGCCCCCGGTGGGCCACATCGGCATCAGCCCCCGCAACACGTACCGCAGCCGGGCGTTCTGGTCGCCGAGCTTCGGGTCGTCCGGGCCGAGCAGGGCCGGCGGATAGCTGATCACCACCGGCGCGCCGTGCTCCTGGTACCACCGGGCCACCCGTTCCGCCGCCGCCTTGCTGGCCAGGTACGTCTCCCGGGCGGCGGACGGCGGTGACTGGGGCCCCACCTCCCCGGCCGGGGAGGGCCGCAGGGCGCCGAACGTCGACACGTGCACGGTACGACCCACCCCGAGCCGTGCGGCGGCACCCAGCACCACCTCGGTACCCCGCAGGTTGGTCCGCCGGGTCAGCCCGTGCGACCGGCTGTCGAACGAGTACACCGAGGCGGCGTGGACCACCGCGTCGGCACCGCGGACCGCCCGGCTCACCGCCGCCTCGTCGGTGACGTCACCGACCGCGACCTCCACCGCCCCGCTCGGCACCCCCAGCGGGGTCAGGGCCGGGGCGACCCGGTCGGGGTCGCGGGCCAGCACCCGGACCCGCTGCCCGGCGGCGGCCAGCGCGGCGACCGTGTGGGAGCCGACGAACCCGGTACCGCCCGTCACGAGAACCACCATCGGGAAGCTCCTCTCCGCCCGCGACCGGCGCCCCGACGCGCGGCGCGCCACGGCTGCCGGAGCTTGGCGGGCGGCTCGATCGTGGCTCCGGAGAGGGCCGCCGGGCTTCTCCGACGGTGCCGTTGTCCCGCGCCGGACCCACCGGCCGGGCGCGCTCCGGTCCCCGGCGATCCCCGGCAGTCCGCCAGGGCAACCGGGAAGTGGCTGTGCGGTGCCGCCGGTCCGCAGGATGGGGCAGTTGGATCGCCATCCTCCGATGAATGGGAGCAGCAGGTGGCCGGCACCATCAGGGCGCTCAGGCGCCGCATCCTCACCCCCGACATCTCCGAGACCCTCGTCTCCACCCGGGGCTTCCACGACAAGAGCCCGCAGGCCCGCGCCGTCCTGGAGACGGTGGGTGCGTCCTTCCTGGCGGGTCTCTCCTCGGCCGCCGGCGCCCGCCAGGTCACCGACGTCGACCTCGACCTGGCCGACCTGCCCACCCGGTTCCAGGGCTTCGCCTACGAGGGGGCGGCGATGGGCTTCGCGCTGGTCGACGCCCTCACGCCGGGCACCCCCCGGCGCAGCGCGGAGTTCCTCGCCGGTACCGGCGACCGGCACGTCTACATGGCCTACGTCGGCATCGGCTGGGCCCTGGCGCGGCTGCCCCGGATGCTGTGGCGACGGGCCCTGGCCGCCGCCACCGACCCGCTGCTGCGCTGGCTGGTGCACGACGGGTACGGCTTCCACCAGGCGTACTTCCACACCGACGCCTACGTGCACGGGCGGCGGGCCGTGACCGACTTCCCGTGGCCCTCCCGGGCCGAGTCCGGCTACGCGGCGCGCGCCATCGACCAGGGCATCGGCCGGGCCACCTGGTTCGTCGCCGGCAGCGACCCGAAGCTCGCCGCCGACCTGCTCGACCGTTTCGAGCCGGCCCGCCGTCAGGACCTCTACAGCGGGGCCGGGCTCGCGGCCACCTACGCGGGTGGCTGCACAGAGGAGGAGCTGCGGCTGTTCCAGCGCCGCGCCGGGGAGCACGCCCCCTTCGTCGCCCAGGCCTCCGCCTTCGCCGCCCAGGCCCGCATGCGGGCCGGGCTGCTGGTGCCGCACACCGACCTGGCGACCCGGGTGTTCTGCCGGGCCCCGGCCGCCGACGCCGCCCGGGTCACCGAGGAGCTGATCCCGGCCGGCCCCGCCGGTGGGCTGCCCGCCTACGAGGTGTGGCGGCGGGCCGTCGCCGAACGGTTCCGCAGCACGGTACGGGTGCAGCCGTGACCGCCGTGGCCGACCGGCGGCGGCTGCGTCCCCCGGGGCCCTCCCCGTGGACGGCGCCGACGCTGCTCGGGCGGATGGCCCGCAACCGGCTCGACGTGATGCGCGACGTGGCGGCCCGGTACGGCGACGCGGTCCGGCTGCCGCTGGGCCCGAAGACGCTGTACTTCTTCAACCACCCCGACCACGCCAAGTACCTGCTGGCCGAGAACCCCGGCAACTACCACAAGGGGATCGGCCTGGTGCACGCCCGCCGTACCCTCGGCGACGGCCTGCTGACCAGCGAGGGTGAGCTGTGGACGAAGCAGCGCAAGGTGATCCAGCCGGTGTTCCAGGCCCGGCGCATCGCCCGGCAGGCCGACGCCATCGCCGAGGAGGCGGTGGGGATGGCCACCCGGCTGCGCCGGGCCGTCGGGGCCGGGCCGGTCGACATCCGGCACGAGATGACCGAGCTGACCCTCGGGGTGCTCGGCCGGACCCTGCTCGACGCCGACCTCGGTGAGTTCGGTGGCCTCGGCACGGCCTTCGAGGCCGTGCAGGACCAGGCCATCTTCGAGATGATGTCGCTCGGTGCGGTACCGACCTGGGTGCCGCTGCCCCGGCAGCTCCGGTTCCGCCGGGCCCGGGCCGAGCTGCAACAGATCGTCGACCGGCTGGTGACCCAGCGCCGGGCCGAGCCCGGCGGCGCCGAGGGCCGCGACGACGTGGTCTCCCGGCTGATCGAGTCGACCGGCCGGGAGAGCGACCCACGGGTCGCCCGGCAGCGGATGCGCGACGAGCTGGTCACCCTCCTGCTGGCCGGGCACGAGACCACCGCCAGCACCCTCACCTGGACCTTCCACCTGCTCGACCGGCACCACGAGGTCTGGGAACGGCTGCACGCCGAGGCGGTCGAGGTGCTCGGCGACCGGACCCCGGTCTACGAGGACCTGCACCGGCTGCGGTACACCGCGATGGTGATCGACGAGGTGATGCGGCTGTACCCGCCGGTGTGGCTGCTGCCCCGGATCGCGCAGGGCGAGGACCAGGTCGGCGGCTGGCACGTGCCGGCCGGGGCGGACGTGGTGCTGTGCCCGTACACCCTGCACCGGCACCCGGAGTTCTGGCCCGACCCGGACCGGTTCGACCCGACGCGGTTCCACCCCGACAAGCCGGTGGACCGCCCCCGGTACGCCTACATCCCGTTCGGGGCCGGCCCCCGGTTCTGCGTCGGCAACAACCTGGGCCTGATGGAGGCGGTGTTCGTGCTCGCCTGCGTGTCCCGGGAGCTGCGGCTGTCCCTGCGACCGGGCTACCGGGTGGTGCCCGAGCCGATGCTGACCCTGCGGGTCCGTGGCGGCCTGCCCATGCACGTCTACGAGGCCTGATCCGACGACCCCCGGCGCAACCGGTGCCCGCACCGGTTGCGCCTCGTCGTGTGCGGGCAGCGGATGACCGGGCCTTCCCCGGCGGGGCAGGACACGAGGCCGGGCAGGGCACGGGGCCGGGCAGGGCACCGGGCCTTCCCCGGCCGGGCACGGCACGAGGCCGGGCCGGCCACGCGGGGTGCGTGGCCGGCCCGGCCGTGGGGTGTGCCCCGGTTCCTACCCGACCCGACCGAACCGGCCGCCGTGGAACAGCAGCGCGTCGCTGGTCCCACCGCGGCCGGTGGCGAGCACCGAGCCCAGGAAGATGGAGTGGTCGCCGCCGTCGTACACGGCCGCCAGCTTGCACTCCACCCAGGCCACGTTGCCGGCCACGATCGGCGTGCCGGTCTGCGGCCCGGGGTGGCACGGCACCGTCTCGAACTCCCGCTCGTCGCGGGGCCGGGAGGAGTTGGCGAAGTACCGGGCCAGCCCCTCCTGGTCGGCGCCGAGGATGGAGACCGCGAAGGTGCCCTGGGCCAGCACGGTGTCGTGCATGACGGAGCTGCGTTTCACGCACACCAGCACCATCGCCGGGTCCAGCGACACGGAGGCGAAGGCGTTCGCGGTCATGCCGTGCGGCAGGTCCCGGCCCGAGGTCACCACCGTCACGCCGGTGGCGAACATCCCCATCACCGCCCGCAGCTCGGCGTGGTTGCCCACGGCCGGCGCGGGCGCCGGTACCGTGACCGGGCGCTGGTCCGCTGTGGTCACGGCTCAGCCCTCCCCGACGCCCTGGAGCACGCCCCGCCCGCCGCCACCACCGACGGAGGGCAGGGCGTACCGCGACAGGGCCTCCCGCAGCGCGTCCGGCACCCGGGTCGGCCGGGTGTCGGTGTTCGGGCCGCGCATGCACGCCACCCGTTGCCGGCCCCGGGCCACCAGCTCCTCGAAGCCGTCGCGCAGCCGGACGTAGTCGAAGGCGAACCCGATCTGGGTCTGGGTCAGGTCCTCCAGCCGCATCCGGATCGACAACTCGTCGAACGCGGTGATCTCGGTGAAGAACTCGCACTCGCACTTGAGGGTGAACAGCTTCAGGTCGTCGCGGATGTCAGCCAGCACCTCCGGCGCCCGGTCCCGCAGGAACATCTCCCGGCACCGGCCCTGCCAGCGCATGTAGTTGACGTAGTAGACGTTCCCGACGAGGTTGGTCTCCTCGAAACCCACCAGGTGCCGGTACTCGTAGTACGACTCCATGGCTCACCTGCCTCCTTCCGCCAGCATCGTGAACACCACCGGGTCGCCGGCCCCGTCCAGCGCGGTGACGAAGGTGGCGATGCGCGCCGGTCCCGAGCGCAGGGCCACCCACCCGGCGGGGCCGTTCGGCTCCGCCGCCAGTTCGATCCGGCCGTGCCCGACCTTGCGCAGGCACTCGACCGCGCCCCAGACCCGGGTCGCCGCCACCGACAGCTCCTCGCCCTGCTCCCGGGCCACCAGCCCGGCCAGCGCCAGGCCGTCCGGGCCGATCAGGCCCTCCCACTCCGCCTCGGTCCGGGCCGCGGCCAGCTCGACGTCGCAGGCCACGGTCCCGGTACCGGTGACGGCGAAGGTGACCCCGGTGGCGTGGGAGGCGGAGACCGCCACCCCGCCGTCGACCTCCGGGGCGCCGTCGGGCCGGTACCGCACGGTCGTCTCCGCGCCCAGCGCCCAGCTCAGCGCGCGGGCGGTCTGCCGCCGCCGGCCCGCCACCCCCGTCGCGCCCGGGTCGTCGGGGCGGACCACGCAGCGCAGCTCGCCGGGGAGGAACGCCCCGACCCGCCGCTCCAGGTACGGGCCGACCAGCGCCGGCAGCCACGGCCCGGTGCCGTCCTGCTTGCGGACCGCGTGCAACCGCAGCCCCACCCACCGCTCGACGAGGGTGCCCTCGGCGTCGCAGACGTCCACGTCGTAGTGGTAGGTGTCGCCCTGGCGCAGCCGTTCCACCGCGTGGATGGTGACCGTGTCCAGGGTGGCGGCGACCGCCGGATCGGCCAGGTGCAGCCGCTCGATCGCCCCCGGCAGCAGGGTCGCGTCCGGTACGCAGCACTGCAACGCGTGCATCACCGTGTCCCGGGTACCCGGGTCGCCGAGGACCAGCTCGCCGGGGCGGTACCGGGCGAACCAGGGGTCGGTCGACCGGTTGGCCACCCGGGCGGTGCAGCTCGTCGCCGCCAGGTCCAGGTAGCCCAGCAGGCGCTGGAACCGCCGGCCCTGGAACAGCACCGGGCCGTACAGGTCGCGGGGCGGATCGATGGGCAGCGGTTCCGCCCCGGCGGTGGCCGGTCGCGCCGGGACCTGCACCGGCTGGTCCCAGCGCAGCCGGGCCCGGAAGTGGTCGGCCTGGAAGGCGGTGTCGCTGCTGCGGATCACCGCCTGGACCGCGCCGTCGGAGCCGGCGAGCACCGCGATCCGGATCGTGTTGGCCCCGGTGGGCGGTACCACGATCGGGCGCAGCAGTTCCACGTTCTCCAGCACCGGGGCACCGGTGCGCCCGGTCAGCGCCGAGGCGGCCTGCGCCATCGCCTCCATGCCCAGCACGGCGGGGAAGAGCAGGTCCCCGTCGAGCAGGTGGTCGGGCAGGTAGAGGTCGTCGTCGGCGGTCAGGTCGGCGTCCACCACCAGCTCCACGCCGGGGTAGTGGACCTGGGGCCGGTCGACGAAGCGCAGCAGCGGCAGCTCCGGCTGCGGCAGGGTCACCGTCGGCAGGCCGTCGGCACGGCCCATCACCACCATGGCCTGCGGCGCGGACGGGCTGGCCAGCACCTCCTTGAGGATGTCGATGCCGGCCTGGACCGGGATCGGGGCGATGCCGTCGCGGGTGAGCGCCTCCAGCACACCGAGCTTCTCGCCCATGCCGGCCCCCGACCACACCGACCACTCCAGGGCCAGGCAGCGGATGTGCGGGTAGTCCTCGCCGACCCGGCGGGTCAGGTCGGTCATCCAGTCGTTCGCGGTGGCGTAGTGCGCCTCGCCCCTGAGCCCCGCCCGGCCGATGATGCTGCCGAAGGTGACCAGCAGCCGCAGGCTGTGCGGGTCGGTCGCGGCCAGCACCGCCTCCAGGCCGTCGATCTTCGGGGCGAGGGTCCGCCGGAACGCCGCCTCGTCCAGGTTGGCGACGGCGGTCGGCTCGTTGCGGCCGGCGCCGTGCAGCACGCCGGTCACCGGGCCGAGCACCCGCTCGATGTCGTCGACGGCCGCCTTGACCTGGTCCAGGGCGGTGATGTCGGCCGGCACGTAGTGGTAGCGCACCCCGGCCGCGGTGAGCCGGTCGAGGTTGGCCGCCAGCTCCGGGTCGGTGCTCGGGTCGGAGCGGCCGACGAGGCCGACCGCCGTCCCGGTGTCCCGGCCCAGGGCCAGCGCGCACTCGGCGGTGATGCCCTTGCCGCCACCGGTGACCAGCAGCACGTCCTCCACACCGAGGCCCGCGTCACCGCCCGGCGGCAGCTCCACGGCCCGCAGCACCGGCACGGACCGGTTGCCCTCGCCGTCGTAGTGGACCTCGCTGAACCCCGCGGTGGCGGCCACGTCGGCGGTCACCCGGGCCACCTTGGTCGCCACCACCTGCCCGGGCAGCTCGTCGGCCAGGGGCATGGTGACCACCGTGACGGCGATCTCCGGGTGCTCCTGGTGCAGGGTCTTGGCCAGGCCGGCGGCGGTGCGCCGGTCGCCGACCGCGACGAACCGTACCGGCGCGCCCTGCGACAGCGCCGCCCGGGCGGCCCGCAGCAGCACCGGGACGTGCTCGGGCTGGCCGTCGCGGGGCAGGCAGAGCAGCACCCCACCGCCGACCCGGGCCTGCTCCAGCGCCACCCGCAGCGGCTCGGCCAGGGGGTGGGGCCCGGCGACGAAGGACTGCCAGCCGCCGTCGACCGGCTCGCCGACGCGGGGACCGACCTCGGTGGGCACCAGGTCCACCGCGAAGGCCCGGACCCACGGGCCCACCCCGGTGACCACCGGCGCGCGGTCGTCGGCGGCGGTGCCGGTGCCGGCGGCCTCGTCGAGGATCTGCGCGATCTCCGCCACCGTGGCGGTGGCGTAGGCGGAGGTCAGGGTCGGGGCGGACACGTTCAGCTCGCGGGCCGCCTGGTTGACGATCTGCCCGACGGTGATCGAGCTGAGGTGCAGCTCGTCCAGCGGCCGGCTGTCCGGCCGGACCGCGTCCAGCGGCAGCTCCGCCCGCTCGGCGGCGAGCCGGCGCAGCAGCTCCAGGCTGTCGGTCACCGCACCCGGGCCGGAGACCACCACCGTGGCGCCCGCCGCCGGACCCGCGCCGGTGGCGGCGACCGGCTCGACGGTACGGGCCACCGCGAAGTCCCCGGTGGGGGCCGACTCGGCGGGGCTGGCCAGGAAGCGCAGCGGCCGGCCGGGCTCCAGGGGACGGGTGAACCGGTCCTGGAACAGCGCCGCGTGGTTCACCGGCGCACCCACCGCGTACGCCGCGCCGACGGCGGCGAGCAGGCCCGCCAGCGACAGGCTGTCGCTCTCCAGGGAGACCGTCGGCACCTCGGGGGCGATGTCGGCGGCCAGGCCCCGCAGCACCCGACCCGGCCCGACCTCCAGCAGCAGGTCGACGTCGTCGGCCAGCCGGCGTACCGCCTGGGTGAACCGCACCGGGTCCAGCACCTGCCGGCGCAGCAGCTCGACCACGTCGGTGTCGGCCGGCAGCACCTCGCCGGTGACCGTCGAGACCAGACCGTCGCCCAGCGGGCCGAAGGACACCCCCCGGAGGTGGTCGGCGAAGGCCACCGCCGCCGGGGCGACGGCCTCGGAGTGGAAGGCGTGCGACACCGCGACCCGGGTCCAGTACAGCCCGGCCCGTTCGGCGGCCGCGCCGACCCGCTCGACGGCGGCGACCGGGCCGGAGACCACGGTCTGCTGAGGGCTGTTGTAGCCGGCGATCACCACCGGGGTACCGGCCAGCAGCGGCTCCACCACCTCGGGGGCGGCGGAGATGCTGGCCATGGTGCCGTCCCCGGCGCTGGCCTCGGCCATGATCCGGCCCCGGGCGGCGGCGGTGTCGATCAGCGTCGACTCGTCCATCGCGCCGGCCCAGTGCAGGGCGGTCAGCTCGCCGAGGCTGTGCCCGGCCGCCCCGGTCGCCCGGATGCCGAGCATCGCCAGCGCCCGCAGCCCGGCGACCGAGGCGGTGACGATGCGCGGTTGGGCGACCGCCGTGGCCACCAGGTCCGCGCCGGGCGGGGGCTGGTGGTCCCGGTACAGCTCGTCGACCTCCTCGAAGCGGCGGCGCAGCGCCCCGCCGTCGGCCCGCCGCCCGGCGCCCTGGCCGGGGAAGAGGAAGCCGATCCGGCCGGCGGCGCCGGCCGAGCCGAGGAAGACCCCGCCGGGGGCGTCGATGACCCGCTGCTCGCCGGCGGTGGCCAGCTCGGCCAGCCGCTCCAGGCGCTCGCGGGCCTGCTCGGGCGAGGCGGCGACGACCGCCGCCCGCACCGGCCGGTCGGCGAGCTGCCCGGCCAGCTCGGCGGCCAGGTCGCCCAGCTCGGCGTAGGACAGCCGGCCGGCCCACGGGGCCAGCTCGGCCGCCCGCGCGGCCAGCTCCTCGGGGGTACGGGCGTCGAACAGCAGCAGCTCGGCGTCCTGCCGGGAGCGCACCAGGGCCGCCGTGGCGGCGCCGATACGGGTCCGCCGGCCGTGCTCCGCGCTCTCCAGCACCACGTGCGCGTTGATGCCGCCGAAGCCCATCGAGGAGACGGCGGCCCGGACCGGCTTGTCCGCCGGCCACAGCTCCGCCGTCGAGGGCACCCGCACCGCGGGCCGCTCCACGTCCAGCACCGGGTGGGTGTCGACGTGCCCGGTGGCCGGCGGGATCACCTGCTGCCGGACCGCGAGGATCGCCTTGAGCAGGCCGGCGACCCCGGCGGCGGCCTTGGTGTGGCCGAAGTTCCCCTTCACCGTGCTGATCGCGGCCGGGGCGCCGGTCGGGTCGGCCTCCTGGCGGGCCTCGGTGAAGGCCCGCAGCTCGGTGGCGTCCCCGACGGCGGTACCGGTGCCGTGGCCCTCCAGGTACGCGACCGAGTCGATGCCGAACCCGGCCCGCTCGTACGCCCGGCGGATGGCCAGCCGGTGGCCGCTGGCCTCGGGACGGGTGATCCCGCCCTTGCCGTCGGAGGAGTACCCCCAGCCGGCGATGACGGCGTGCCGGCGCAGCCCGCGCGCCACGGCGTCCTCGTCGCGCATCAGCACGAGCATGCCGCAACCCTCACCCGGCCAGAACCCGTTGGAGTTGCGGTCGTACACCCGCATCTCCCCGGTGGCCAGCGCCCCGGTCTTGGCGAACCCGATCACCTCGAACGGGTCGATGCTCAGGTCCACCCCACCGGCGACGGCGGCGTCCAGGTCGCCCCCGGCGAGCGCGTTGCAGGCGGTGGCGACGGAGAGCAGCGAGGAGGAGCAGGCCCCGTCGACGGTGTACCCGCCGCCCTTGAAGTCGAAGTGGTTGCAGACCCGGCCGGCGATGGTGTTGGCCAGCCCGCCGGCCAGGGTGTCCTCGTCGATCGGCGGGAAGGGCTCCTTGTACCGGGGCTCCAGGTCGTCGAGGAAGGTGCCGACCTCGGCGTCGTCCCAGCCCTGCTCGCGCAGCGCCGCCCCGACCGTGCGCCGGACGTACGGCCAGCGCAGCCGCAGCAGGTTGGCACGGCTGAACTCGCCGGTGAGGGTGTTGCCGATGACCACACCGGTGGTGGCCAGGGGCAGTCCTGCCCCGTCGGGGAAGCCGGCGTCGGCCAGCGCCCGGGCGACGGTGTCCAGGGCCAGCCAGTGGGTCATGTCGGTGGAGCGGAAGGTGCTGCCCGCGATCCTGTACCTGACCCGGTCGAACTCGAAGCCCTCCAGCACCGCCGCCTTGGCGGAGTAGAACCTGTCCGGGGCGGCCGGGTCGGGGGAGTAGTAGTCCTCGTGGTTCATCCGCTCGTCGGGCAGCCGGCGGAAGGCCCGGCGGCCGGTGAGCACGTTCTCCCAGAGTTGGTTGGGGTTCTCCGCGTCGGGATAGCGGCAGGCGATCCCGACGACGGCGATGCGCTGGCTCATGTTCGCTCCTTGCCTCGGTGGTGGGTCGTTCCCCGGAGGGCGACCCGGTCGGCCGGCGTGTACCGGCCGACCGGGCACGTCCCCTGTCGTGGGGTCACGCGACGCTCCGGGGGACGTCGAGGGTCAGCCCGGCGGGGGCGGCGGCCCGCTCCCGTGACTTCTGGCGCAGGTGCGCCACCCACCAGCCCAGTCCCCGCAGGCCGCAGACCACGACCACCGCGAAGAAGAGGGTGTAGACGACGTTGAACAGCATCAGGACGCCGTAGACCATGGCGACGCCGGAACCGAACATGAACTGGTTCATCGGCTTGACCGGCGTGGTCCCCGGGTCGGTGATCATGTAGTTGGTGAAGAGGATGAACGCCACGCCGGTCATCACCGACAGCGCGGAGAAGAGGGCGACGTCCCAGATCCAGGCCCGCAGGAAGGCCTGGATGGCGAAGCCGCCGAGCCAGCCGACGATCAGCGGGACCCGCCGGGTCAGCATGGCGTTGATGATCGTGCCGGCGGTGATGATGATGACCGGGATCATGATGCGGAAGTACGTGTTGGCGTGCTCCGTGAACTGGTACGGCGGGGCGATGGAGATCCAGGAGCCGAAGCAGACCAGCGCCATCGTGATGCCGAAGTTCGACGGGTTCATGTAGTGGCGCATCCGGCCGTAGATCGGGGCCTGCAGGACGTACTTGCCGGTCACGCCGATGATCACGGCGAAGGCGATCGGCAGGAACATGTCGTTGGCGTAGAGCAGCATGTTGCAGGCCAGGGCGGTGATGTGCGCGGGGAGCAGGAACTCGTACACCCGCCGGCCGCCGCCGCCCATGAAGCGCGGGGTCTCCCGCTTGGCCTTGGCCCGGATCAGCTCGAAGACCAGCTCGGTGGCGTACCCGGTGAGCACCGCCAGGATCGGCCAGAGCCACGGCTGCTCGAAGCCGAGCAGGGTGTAGCCGAAGATGTTGAAGACGGTCATCGAGATGGCGAAGTTGCGCAGCGCGAGGTACCGACGGTCCGGCTCCGGCTTGGCGGGCGCCGGCGGGGCCGCCGGCGCGGGCGTGGGCTCGACGCTCTGGGGGGGAGGGGCGACGGTGGTCATCGGTTCGGAACCTCCTCGACGCGGTCCGACAGCACGAGGGTGTGCGTGCCGGCGGTGAGCTGCTGGCTGGTGCGGTGCAGCGTGCCGTTCAGGTCGCGCCAGCGCAGGTCGACGGTGACCGGGCCGCTGGTCTCGCCGAGGCCGAAGTGGACCTCGAAGCTGCGCTTGCCGGAGTGCCCGCTGCCGCCGTCGAGCTGGGAGATCTGCTTGCGGCCGTCCGGGGTGGTGACGGTGACCGTGGCCCCGTACGCCGGGGTGCAGAGCATGGCCTCCCCGCTGGCGCCGGGCACCGGGCGGTACAGCCGCAGGTTCAGGAAGTTGCCCCGGGAGGGGGCCTCGTTGGCGTAGAAGGCCGGCGGTCCCCACTGCCGGGCCAGGGCGAGATCCAGTGCGCCGGTACCCCGGGTGTCGGACATGGCGATCCCCCGGGTGGGGATCGGCACGTCCATGCCGAGGTCCTTGGTGATGTTGGCGTACTCGCCGCTGCCGGTGCGGGCGAAGAAGGCGAACGGCTGGCTGCCGGCGATGTCGTCACCGGGCTGCATGTTGGGCCACATGGCCGGGTTCGACATCAGGTTGTCGTTCATCATGGCCATCTCCTGGAGCCACGGCCACCGGTCGATCGTGCCCTTGACGAAGCCGAGGGTCTGCACCACCTCGGGCTTGCCGCTGTTCAGGAAGTCGCCGAACTTGATGTCCCAGCCCCAGCCGCTCCAGGCCATTCCCAGCGGGCGGGCCTCCTGGGTGAAGGGGGCGATCCCGCGCTCCAGGCTGGCGAGCATGGCCTTCTCGTCGCTGGCCTGGTTCATCCAGATGTAGTTGCTCTCCTCCAGGCCCCAGGCGGTGGTGATGTTCGAGACCGCCATGTCGAAGCGGCCGTCGCCGTCCAGGTCGCCGAAGTCGATGCCCATGCCCTTGAAGGAGCCGCGGGCGATTACGAAGGACTTGGGGGTGGTGGGGGTGGGCTCCCCGAAGACGGCCTTGAACCTGATCCGCCCGGGGGTGGAGACGTTGTGCAGCATGTGGTCGTGGCCGAAGTCGTTGGCGATGTAGACGTCCGGCAGACCGCGCCCGGTCAGGTCGGCGCTGCCCAGGCCGAGGGTCCAGCCGGTGGACTGCTTGTGCGGGACCGCCCCCCGCTGGGGGGTGAAGACCACCGAGGGGGTGTCCCCCGAGGTGGCCGAGGTCCAGCGCAGCACCTGGGCCCCGCCGCCGTTGGTGGCGGTGGAGAGGGACTCGTTCATCTCCACGTTGTCCTGGCCCTCGCGGCCGAGCACGTCGGACTCGGGGAAGTAGTTGCCGATGATGACGTCCGGCTTGCCGTCCCCGTCCAGGTCGTTGACCATGGCGGCGTTGGTGTGCCACTTCGGCCCGTGGTACAGCCCGTCGGGGGAGAGCTGGGGCAGGATCTCCTGCCGGTGGTAGGTCGCGTTGGAGACCCCGGTGGCGCTCTCCTTGTGCAGGAAGAGGATCGGCACCCGGCCCCAGTAGGTGACCATCAGGTCCATCCGGCCGTCCAGGTTGTAGTCACCCGGTACGCAGGCCATCGGGGCCATGGTGTCCGTGTCGATCGGCAACGGCGCCGCGTCGAGGACGAAGGGTTCGAAGCGGTCCTGGGCCGGGGCGGTGGGGGCGTAGGTGACCACCACGCTGTTGGTCCGGGTGTCCACGAAGCACAGGCTGTTGGCCCGGCCGTTGCCGGTCAGGTCGTTGATCGCGATGGCCGCCCCGACCGAGGAGACCCAGGACCGGATCTTGTGGTACGAGACGTTGACCTCGCGGATGTCCTTCTTCGGCAACTGGTCGTAGCCGGCCGGATAGGCGATCGGCATCTCGGCGAAGCGGTATCGTGGTGCCGCCTCGGCACCGCTGACCGACACGCGGGCGTCGATGATGAAAAAGAGCGACGCCGCGAGTAGGATCGCCACTATTCCGGGACTGAGTGAGCGTGCGCGTTGACCCAGCACGGTACGGTCTCCTTACAACAGAGCCATCGGCTTCTGCCAAAGCCGATGGCATGAACAGGGCAGACGGCAGCACCGCGGTTGCGCCGTGCGAGGCGTCGTCGCGGTGCGGGATGAGGAGTGTCGCCTGACGGTGTGGGATTGCACCGACGGGGCGGGTCGACCGGGTGGAGGGGCGGTGCCGGTCGACTGTCGGGCTTGGTCGTGCGATTCGGGCGTGCCTGGTTTCCTCCTGCGGCGAGCGGGGAAAGGTGAGGGCGGGCGGCCGGATCGGGCCCATGCTCATCCTGCGACGCTGGCGATCGGGCGCGCTTCTTTCACATTGCTCCCGACGTTTCCGCAGCGTGCGAATGGTTTGACTCGCATTTACCGGCCGGTTTGACGGGTCAGATCCCAATAGTCAGCGCGTGCGGGATTGGCCCCACTGTGTCCACCGCCCGGGGCGAAGACAGCAATATGGCGACTAACCCTCGCCCCCGCGATGGCTAGCGTGGTTTGCGGCGCTGCCCGAGGCGCCACCCGGGCCGGCTGACCGCGACGCCGGCGCCGCCCGGACCCCGGGAAGAGAGGAAGCCGCCGTGTCTGTCGAGGGAATCTGGAAGGTGGCCGTGGCCACCCCGTTCGGCACCCGTCGTACCGAGCTGACGCTGTCCAGTGCGGACGGTGTCCTGCAGGGGGTCTCCCGTGGCGAGAAGGAGACCCTGACCCTGCAGGACCTCCGGCTGGAGGGCAACCGGCTCTCCTGGTACCAGTCGATCACCAAGCCGATGCGGATGGACCTGTCCTTCGACGTCACCGTCGACGGTGACGAGATGACCGGTACCGCCAAGGGTGGGCCGATGCCCGCCGCGAAGGTCAGCGGTCACCGCCAGTCGGCCACCCAGCCCGCCTGACCCGCTGCCGACCGCCCCCGGTCCCGGACCGGGGGCGGGGCCGGCGGGACCACCGGAGCCGTCCCTCCGGCTCGATCATTCAACCCGGTTATGTATTGACTTGTATGGATTTGTCATGAAAAGTCATGGTACTCGACTCGGGAGTAGCCATGACCGACATGCCCCAGCCCACCGAGCACCACCGCTACCTGATCGTCGGAGGCGGCCCCGCCGGCCTCCAGCTCAGCTACTACCTCCAGCAGGCCGGCAGCGACTACCTCACCCTGGAACGGGCCTCCGCCCCCGGTGAGTTCTTCCGGACCTTCCCCCGGCACCGGCAGCTCATCTCCCTGAACAAGGTGCACACCGCCAGCACCGACCCGGAGATCCGACTGCGGTGGGACTGGAACTCCCTGCTGCACGAGCCCTTCGACCTGCCCTTCGCCGACTACAGCCGGGACTACTTCCCCTCCGCCGACGACCTGGTCCGCTACCTCGGCGACTTCGCCCGCCACCACGACCTCGCCATCCGCTTCGACACCGAGGTCCAGCGGATCGAGAAGGCCGGGACGGGCTTCCGGGTGCACACCGCCGACGCGCTGTTCACCGCCGACTGCGTCGTGGTCGCCACCGGCTGGGGTCCGCCGAACGTCCCCCAGGTGCGCGGCATCGAACACGCCGTGGGCTACGAGGAGATGAGCACCGACCCCGCCGACTACGCCGGCCAGCGGGTGCTCATCCTCGGCAAGGGCAACTCCGCCTTCGAGACCGCCTCGGCGATCCTCGGCCACGCCGCCATGGTCCACGTGGCCAGCCCCAACTTCCTGAAGCTGGCCTGGAACACCAAGCACCCCGGGGACGTCCGGGGCCACCACGGCGCGGTCCTGGACAGCTTCCACTTCAAGACCCTGCACTCCGTGCTGGACTGCGTCATCGACGAGATCAAACCGGTGGGCGACCGGTACGAGGTGCACCTGACCTACACCCACGCCGAGGGGGAGACGGCGGTCATGGAGTACGAGTCCGTGCTCCGCTGCACCGGGTTCCGCATGGACACCTCCCCGTTCGACGAGGAGTGCCGGCCCCGCATGGTGCCCAGCGGGCGGCTACCCGTCACCCGCACCGACTGGCAGTCGGTGAACGTGGACGGGCTCTACTTCGCCGGCACGCTCGCCCAGGACCGGGACTTCAAGAAGGCCAGCTCGGCCTTCATCGACGGGTTCCGGTACAACCTGCGGACCCTCACCGCCCTGCTCCGCGAGCGGTACGAAGGGGTCCCACTGACCTACGACAAGGTCGAGGCCGACGCCGATACGCTCACCGCGACGGTGCTCGACCGGGTCAACTGGTCCTCGGCGCTGTGGACGCAGTTCGAGTTCCTCTGCGACGTGCTGGTCGTCGACCCGGCCGGCGGGGTCCGGCACTTCCAGGACCTGCCGGAGGACCACGCGGTGCAGCGCTTCGGCGGCGAGAGCCACTACTACACCTTCGGCCTGCGCTGGGGGCGCGACGAGTACCCCGACGTCTTCGGCATCGAGCGCCACCCCCGGCCCGAACTCGCCCACGAGAGCGCCTTCATCCACCCGGTGATCCGCCGGTACCGGGGTGGGGAGCTGGTCGAGGAGCTGCACCTGCTGGAGGACCTGCTGGCCGAGTGGCGTCGGCCCGACCGGCACGTACAGCCCCTGCGGGACTTCTTCGAGGCCGACCTTCAGCGCTGAGACCTACCGACGGACCATGACCTCCGACAGGGGCTTGCGGGTCAGCCGGGGCACGGTGACACCGTCGGCCGGGTACCCGACCGGCATCACCAGGCAGGCCCGCTCCTCCGTCGGCCGCTCGCAGATCTCGTTGAGGAACCTCATCGGGCTGGGGGTGTGGGTGAGGGTCGCCAGCCCGGACAGGTGCAGGGCGGTGATCAGCACGCCGACGGCGATGCCCACCGACTCCTTGACGTAGTACGGCTTCGGGGTGTGCGGCCCCTGGTGCACCTCGAAGACGACGATGACCACCGGGGCGGTCTCCAGGAAGGGCTTCTGCCAGTCGGTGCCCATCGGCGCCACCGCCTCCAGCCACTCCTGCGGCGCCCGGCGGCGGTAGAACTCGATCTCCTCGGCCTCGGCGGCCTCGCGCAGCCGGCGCCGGCGCTCCGCGTCGGTGACGATCACGAAGCGCCAGGGTTGCAGGTTCGCGCCGCTGGGCGCCGTCGCGGCGGCCCGCACCGCCTCCTCGACGACGTCCAGCGGCACCGGTTCGGGGGAGAAGTGCCGCACCGACCGGCGGGCGGCCATCCGGTCGGCGAACGACCGGGCGGTGCTGTTCATCAGGGTGGGATCGAGCCGGTCCAGGTGGAACGGGGTCGTCGCGGTCTGCTGCACGGGGAGCCTCCAGGAGGGGTCGGGGGCGTCTCCAGCATTACCCACACCGGTGGCCGACGGTTGTGCGGAATTGCCCAGTCACCGACCCTTTCGGGCCGGGCGGCGTCGACCTGCCCCGACCCCGGAGATCTCCGCCGGCCGGGCCCGGTCGGTCAGCCCGCCGTCTGCTCCGCGAGGTAGTCCACGACGTCGGTGAGGTCGCCCCGCCGGGCGGCGGCCCGCTGCCGCCGCGCCCCGGTGCCCCCGGCCAGCAGCCGGTCCAGCCAGCCGACGACCAGGTCGTGGTCACCGTGCGCCCGCAGGACCGGGTGCAGGGTCCGGACCAGGTCGCCCACCAGGTCGGCGGCGGGCCGCAGGGCACCGCTGCGCGGGTCCACCCCGGCGCCGTCGAGGCCGTCCCGGGCCGCCCGCCAGTACGCCACCCGCAGCAGGTCGGCCGGGACCTCCGGGGCCGGCTCGCCCCGCTCGACCGCGGCGGACAGGTGCACCACCAGGGCCCGGACCAGGGCGGCGTACAGCGCCGCCTCGTCGGCGGTGGCGGCGGAGTCGGCGACCCGGACCTCCACCGTCGGGTACCGCTCGGAGGGGCGGACGTCCCAGAAGATGGTGGCCCGGTCCACCAGGGCGCCGGCGGCCAGCAGCCGCTCCACCACCTGGTCGTAGTGCTCCGGGGAGGTGAACACCGGCGGCGGCCCGGCCACCGGCCAGCGACCCCAGACCGTGGTACGCCAGCTCGCGTACCCGGAGTCCCGCCCCGCCCAGTACGGCGAGTTCGCGGTGAGGGTGAGCAGCACCGGCAGGTACGGCCGCAGGTGGTTGCCGACCAGCAGGGCCCGGTGCCGGTCGGGCATCTCCACGTGGACGTGCAGCGCGCACAACGCCAACTCGTCGTGCAGGCCACGGAACGTCTCGTTGCCCCGGGTCTGTCGGGGGCCGACGGTCATCGGCGGCGGCACCACCCCGGGAACGGGCGCGGTGCCGGTGGCCACCACCCGCAGCCCGGCGCTGCGGGCGGCCTCGGCGACGACCTTGCGGGCCTCGGTGAGCTGGGCCGCCACCTCGCCGGCGGTGCCGCAGGGCGGGGTGCGGGTCTCCAGTTGCAGGGTGGTGATCTCGCCGGAGACCCGGTCGCCCAGCAGGGCCGACGCCGCCGCCACCACCTCGGCGGCCCGGGGCGCGGGGGCCCGGGTGACCGCGTCGACGACCAGGAACTCCTCCTCGACCCCGAAGCGCGGGGGTGGCGTGGCGGCACTCATGTCGGGGGTCGTCCTCCCGCTCGCTGCGTCGGTGACCCGTCCGGGTCACCGGCGGCGCGGAGCCGGGCCGCGCGCCACCTCGGCCCACCATTATGGAGCGTCGACCGGCGGGAGGACAGGTGCCGAGCGGCAGCGGCACCGGAGTGTCGCGCCGCCCGTCGCGGCGTCGCCGAGGGGGCGGTCAGGTGCGGGTCACGGCGGGCCGGGCCGCCGCCAGGCCGCTGCGGCGATGCGCGGTCAGCACCCCGGCGACCGTCCCGGCCAGCAGGGCGGCCCGGTCGGCGAGCTGGGTCACGTCGACCCATTCGGTGCGGGCGTGCGACCCGCCGCCAACCCCGCCCAGCCCGTCCAGGGTGGCCACCCCCAGCGAGCCGGTGAAGTTGGCGTCCGAGGCGCCGGGGGCGTGGGCCCCGGCCAGCGGGGGCAGGCCCAGCTCCCGGCCGGCGAGCCGGGCGAGCTCCAGCAACGGCAGCGCGACCGACTCCTGGAGGGGGTACCGGTTGATGCCGCCACCCACCACCAGCGCCGCCTCGGGCAGCCAGGGCGTCATCGCGTGGATCATCCGGTCGACCCGGTCCAGCTCCTCCCGGGTCCAGGCGCGCACGTCCACGCAGAAGGTCGCCGACTCGGGCACCTGGTTGCTGATGCTGCCGGCGCTGAGCACGGTGGGGGTGACGCTGGTCCCCTCGGTGGCCAGCGCCCGCACGGCGAGGACCTGGTGGGCCAACTCCACCGCCGCGTTCACGCCCCGGTGCGGCTCGACGCCCGCGTGCGCGGCCCGACCCTGGACCGTGATGCGGTACATCGACCCGCCCTTGCGGGCGACCTTGAGGGCGCCGTCCTCCGTCGACGGCTCGGCGACCAGCACCGCCCGGGAGCGGAGGGCCTGCTGCTCGATCAACGGCCGGGAGGTCGGTGACCCGCTCTCCTCGTCGCAGGTCAGCAGCACCCCGACCCGGGAGGTGTCCGGCAGCAGGGACAGAGCGGTGACCATCTGCACGATGCCGGACTTCATGTCGCAGACGCCCGGCCCGGTGGCGATCCCGTCGGCCACGGCGAACGGCCAGTCCGCGACGGTCCCCTCCGGCCACACCGTGTCGTAGTGCCCGAGCAGCAGTACCCGCTGGTCCTCCGCCGGCCACAGCAGGTGCGGCAGCCCGTCGTGCAGGACCCGGACGGCGGGCCGGCCCAGCACCGGGCTGATCCAGCTCTCCAGCAGGTCCGCGCAGTCGTGCAGGCGGCGGACCGCGCCGGGAGGTGACTCCTGGTGCACGAGCTGACGGAGACGATCCACCATGGTCCCGGCCTGTGCCCGGGACCGCTGCCCAAGTTCCGCTATGTCGACCATGGCGCCGATCGTGGCAAGCCTTCCCGACCTGCGGCAATACGCATCCGTGCCCTGCTGGTCGCACTCCGTGTCGGTGCTGGTAAAGGCGGTGGAAACGGCACGTTCGGAGAAGTCACGCCGGGCCCGGCCGCTGGGTGGAAACGGGGCACGCACGGAGAAGCGCCCAGACCGGAGGGTCCGGCATCATCCGCACAGGACCGCGTCGCCGCCCGGCCGCGGCCGAACCCGTCGAGGAGACTCCGTGGCACACATCGATCTGGGTCTGGACGAAACGCAGTACCCCGGGATCACCGGCCTGATGCGCTTCCGGCCGGAGACGGCGGCGCCGCTCAACGCCCTGGCCGAGGCGTTGCTGCACGCCCCGCACCCGAGTCTCACCGCCGGGGAGCGGGAGCTGATCGCCGCGTACGTCTCCGGGCTCAACGAGTGCACCTTCTGCTGCGAGTCGCACTCGGCGTTCGCCGCCGAGCAGCTCGACGGCGGGATGCCGCTGGTGCTCCAGGTCCGCCAGGACCCGGCGACGGCGGAGGTGTCGGCGAAGCTGCAGGCCCTGCTGCACATCGCCGGGGCGGTGCAGAAGACCGGCCGGGCGGTGACCCCGAAGCTGGTCGAGGCGGCCCGCTCCGAGGGCGCGACGGAGCTGGAGATCCACGACACGGTCCTCATCGCGGCGGCCTTCTGCATGTACAACCGGTACGTCGACGGACTCGGCACCCAGCTCCCCGAGGAACCGACGGCCTTCGAGCAGCGGGCCCGGCAGATCAAGGCCAACGGGTACGTCGGCTGACCGGACGCCGGCCGGGCCGGTGGGACGACGCCCACCGGCCGTCGGCGGCTACCACGCGTTGTACCACATGGTCGGGAACCAGCCGTGGCCGAACATGGCCGGCAGCCGGACGTCCCAGTAGACGACCATGAAGACACCCAGCGCGATCAGCAGTGCCCCGGTCACCGCGGCGGTGCGGGCCGGACTGCCGGCGAGCCAGGACACGAACCGGCCCTTGGTGAGGACGATGAGCAGGGCGAACAGCGCGGCGACGATGACGATGTTGCCCAGCGACTGGAGGACGAAGGCACCGGCACCGTACAGCGGGTTGCCGGTCTCCACCGCCCAGTGGAACAGCTTGTTGAACAGCGGGTACGGCCGGCCGATGAGGAAGCCGCCGACCAGCGCCCCGAGCACCACCACCCGGGCGGCGGGCCGGTGCGCGAACGGGTCCGGCACGATGTCCAGCGAGGCCAGGCCGAGGTAGACGAAGGCCAGCCCGATCACGCCGAAGACGACCATCGACTGGATCAGGCGGACCGGCATCCCGGCGACGACCTCGGTGGACAACTGGGGCAGCCGGTCACCGAGCAGCACCCCGACGAAGCCGTAGGTGGCCGAGACCGCGACCATCCCCACGGTGAGCCAGCCCACCGGCCGCAGCAGGACGCGCAGCCCGGTCCGGGTGGCGCCCTCCTGACCGGCCTGGCTCATCGGGCCGACGGCGGCGGCCATGGCGATGTTGCAGGCCGTGAAGGTGCCGGCCAGGCCGGACACGAAGGCGAACACCATGCCCGCGACGGCGCCACCGATGGCGGTGGCCTTCGCGTCATGGCCCAGCAGGGCGTTGGCGAGGTTGTCACCGATCACGTGGTCCACGAACTCGTACGACCACAGCACCGCGAGCAGGATCCCTGCCCCGACGCCGCCCAGGACGATCTTCCCGCGCCCGGTCGGGTGGGCCCGCGCGGGTACCTGGACCGCGCCACCCCTTCCAGTGAGTGTCATGGATGGAGTGTGGGGGCGGGTCGGAGTTCTGGCTTCTTCCTGGTTGCCGAGTTTCCCGGCCGCGCCGCAGCCGTGCCGCCGGAGCCCTCCCACCACGGTTGGGACCGCGCAGAACGGCAACCTCGAACAGCGCCGACGGCCCCGTCTCGTCCATCGTGGAGGCATGTCGGTCACCCCGCAGCAGTGGCACCGCCTCCGTACCTCCGTGCCCGCCGTCCTGGACCGGCTGGCGGATCTCGTCGCCGACGCCCCGCCGGACCGCCCCGCGACCGCGCACTGGACCATCGCCGACACCCTGGCCCACCTGTCCGCCGTCGCCTCGATCGGGGTGTCCATGCTCCGTGCGGCCCCGCCGGACCTGCCCGTGCCCGGTCTGCTGGAGCTGCGCCGCCGCACCACCATCGACACCATCTCGGTGATGAACGCCGAGGTGTTGCGGCACTACCCGGAGCGGCGGCTGCCGGTGCTCGTCGACCGGCTGCGGGCCGAGGTCGCGGAGATGCTGCGGGCGGCCGAGGAGGTCGGCCCCCACCACGAGGTGTCCTGGCTGGGCGGGGCCCGGCTGCCCGTCCCCGGGCTGCTGGCCCACCTGCTCAACGAGCTGAACCTCCACTCCTGGGACGTCGCCCGGGCGGTGCGGGTGCCCTGGGTGATCGACCCGGCCGACGCCGCGCTCTTCGTCGACCTGTTCCTGGTCGGGATGACCCGGCACGGTCACGGCAACCTGCTGGACCGCCCCGGACCCGTCCGTCCCGGCCGGATCGCGGTGACCTTCCAGCACCGGTACGGCCCGGCGGCGACCCTGGCCCTGGTCTCGGGCCGGGTGACCGTGGAGCCGGTGGACCCGCGCCCCGACGTCCGGCTCACCTTCGACCCGGCGACCTTCACCCTGATGCTGTTCGGTCGGGTGGGCCGGATCCGGGCGGTGCTCACCCGCCGGTTGTCGGTGGGTGGCCGCCGGCCCTGGCTGCTGCCGGTCTTCCTCCGGACGATGCGCCCGCCGTCCTGACCGCCCGGGTGGGCGCGGCACCTGCCCCGGGTCCGTCCGGTCCCGGGGCCACCGCCCGCTGTCCCCCGCGCCGGCATCGACGGCGGTCGGCGCTCTCCGGCCGCCGGCACCCCCCCGCAATACGGAAGAAGTGTGGCGCGGGGACCGGTGCGACCGTGGGGTGAGCCCGGTCCACGGACCGGAGACCTTCAAGGAGGAAATCGTGACGATCACTGAGGTCCCCACCCGCGAGGAGATCCTCCGCCGGGTCGCGAAGGCCGAGCCGGTGCTCCGGGAGCACGTGCCGTGGTCCGAGGAGAACCGCCGGCTGCACGAGTCGGTCGTCGAGGCGATGGCCGAGGCGGGCATCTTCCGGATGCGGGTGCCCAAGCGCTACGGCGGGTACGAGTGCGACGGCTCCACCCTGGTCGAGGTCGGTGCGGCGCTGGGCCGGATCGACGCCTCGGTGGCCTGGGTGGCGATGGTGAACTGGATCCCCACGTACCTGGTCTGCATGTTCCCCGACTCGGTGCAGGACGAGGTCTTCGCCACCCCCGACGTCCGGGTCTGCGGCACCAACGCGCCGAAGGGGACCATGGTGCCGGTCGAGGGGGGATACGTCCTCAACGGCACGTGGCCCTTCGTCAGCGGCGCGCACCACGCGCACTGGATGGAGGCGGCGGCGGTGATCCTGCGCGACGGCGCCGAGCCCGAGCCGGTGATGACCATGGTCCCGATGTCGGACATGCAGCTCGTCGACGACTGGCACACCACGGGCCTGCGGGGCACCGGCAGCATCACCACCGTGGCGGAGAACGTCTTCCTGCCGGCCGAGCGGGTCATCCCGCTGGGCGCCGCGCTCGGCCCGCAGACCCTGTCGGAGACCAACCGGGACATCCCGATCTACTCCACCCCGGCCACCCTGGTCGCCGCCGTCTCCGGGGTCGGGCTGCTGGCCGGGCTGGCCAAGGCCGCCTGGGACACCTTCTTCGACCGGCTCCCGGACCGGAAGATCATCTACACCGACTACCCGAGCCAGGCCGAGGCTCCGCTGACCCACCTGCGGGTCGGAGCCGCCGCGCACAAGATCGACCAGGCGATGTTCCACGCCCGCCGGATCGGCGAGGTCGTCGACCACAAGGCCTTCAGCGGGGAGGCCTGGACGGTGGAGGAGCGGGTCCGGGTCCGCGCCGACCAGGGCGAGGCCGCCCGGCTGGCCCGCGAGGTCGTCGACACCTTCCAGATGGCCAGCGGCGGCACCTCGATCTACAGTGACGTGCCGATCCAGCGGATCGCCCGGGACGTGACCTCCGCCGCCCTGCACGGGCTGATCGTCCCCGACGTCAACACCGAGCTGTACGGGCGGGTGCTCTGCGGGCTGGAGCCGAACACCCTCTACATGTGACCCCGGTTTCCGCTGTCCGGAGCCCTCCCACCGTCGCCCCGGTGGGAGGGCTCCGTCGTGTCCGGCCGTGGTCAGGCCGGCTCGCGCTCCGGGGCCAGGGCGGGCGGCGCGACGGGCTCGGGCTCGGGGACGCGCGCCGGATCGGGGACGCCCTCCTGCTTCCAGATCGTCGACATCTCCTCGAACGCGTGCTCCATGATCTGCACCATGGCCCGGCGGGCGCTCTCCCCGTCGCCGCGCTGGATCGAGGTGGCGACGTCGGCGTGCAACTGGAGCGCCTGCTCGCTGGGGTAGTGCGGCATCAGGTGGTAGTGGTGGCGGCCGATGAGGACCTCGGCGACCAGGTTCTGGAGCTTGACGAACATCTCGTTGCCGGAGGCCCGTAACACCCGCTGGTGGAACTCGATGTCGAGGGCGAGGAAGCGCTCCTCGTCACCGGCCTTCCCGGCGGCCCACAGC
This sequence comes from Micromonospora fluostatini, assembly GCF_050410825.1. Classification (NCBI taxonomy): domain Bacteria; kingdom Bacillati; phylum Actinomycetota; class Actinomycetes; order Micromonosporales; family Micromonosporaceae; genus Micromonospora; species Micromonospora fluostatini. The sequence goes on along the minus strand of NZ_CP191251.1, from coordinate 4,764,308 downwards.
TTGGCGGCGAGGCCGACCAGGTCGCTGGCCTGGTCGTGGTCGACGCGCTGCGCGGCGAGCAGGGCGGCGTGCGGCTCGACGGCGGTCCGCAGCTCGGTGATCGAGCGGATCTGGGGGATGCGGCCGGCGGAGGCGAGCCGCCAGCGGATCACCTGGGGATCGAGGACGTTCCAGTGCTCGGCGGCCCGGATCATGACCCCGACGCGCCGGCGGGTCTCGATGAAGCCCATCGAGGCGAGCACCCGCAGCACCTCGCGGACCACCGAGCGGGAGACGCCGTACCGGTCGACCAGGTCGTCGATGTTGAGCACGGCCCCCGGGGCCAGGTCACCGCCGCAGATGGCGGTGCCCAGGTGGTCGAGGACCCGTCCGTGCAGCCCGGCCTCGGCAGGGGCGTTTTGGGTGGTTGTCACCCCTGGTGAGGAGAGCTTCACGGCTCAGATCGTATCAGTTGGGTCTACCCCTTGTATAAATCTGCTTTTTCGGCCTAGCATCCCCACGTTAAGCGGATGTAACAGGCCGAGGTCGCGCCGATCCCCCGGGGTGGCGGCTAGGACAGAAGGAGAGACGGACGTGGGACGTCGATCGATAGTTGGTACATCTCTGGCGGTCGTGGCCGCCATGACCCTCTCCGCCTGTGGTGGCGGCGGCGAGGACAGCGGAGCCTCGGACACCGTCCGGGTGACCCTGGTCAACCACGTGTGGACCGAGAACATCCGGGCCGCGCTGCCCGAGTTCGAGCAGCAGACCGGGCTCAAGGTCGAGGTCACGCAGCTCGGTGAGGACCAGCTCTCGGACCAGTACAACGTCAAGCTCAACGCCGGCTCCAGCGACATCGACGTGATGATGTACCGGCCCCTGCAGGAGGGTCGGCTCTTCGCCCGCAACAACTACCTGGCCGACCTGACCGAGAAGGCCCGGGGCGCGGGCGACTTCGAGCTGGCCGACTTCCAGGAGGCGCCGCTCTCCGCCACCACCTACGAGGAGAAGGTGGTCGGTATCCCGATCATCACCGAGCAGCAGGTGCTCTACTACCGCAAGGACCTGCTGGAGAAGTCCGGCTTCGACGCCCCGCCGGCCACCCTCGACGAGCTGCGTACCCAGGCCGCCAAGATCCAGGCGGACAACCCCGGCGTCGCCGGCTTCGTGGCCCGGACCGGCAAGGCCGCCGCGGTCACCCAGTTCTCCAGCTTCCTGTACAGCTTCGGCGGCGACTTCGTCGACGCCTCCGGCAACTCCGCCGTCAACAGCGACGCCGCCAAGCAGGCCTACGCCTACTACGGCACCATGCTGCGCGAGCACGGCCCGGCGAACATCAGCACCGACATGAGCTGGTCCGAGGCGATGGCCATCTTCACCCAGGGCCAGGCCGCCTTCTACCCGGAGGCGAACTCCCTCTACAAGAACGCCACCGACCCGGCCAAGTCGCGGGTCTCCGACACCGTCGGCTTCGTGCCGATGCCGGCCGGCCCGGCGGGCTCCAAGCCGTACAGCATCCCCTCCTGGGGTCTGGCGATCAACGAGTCCTCCGGCAACCAGACCAACGCCTGGAAGTTCATCGAGTGGGCGGCCGGTAAGGCGCAGACCCTGGAGCAGCAGAAGGCCGGTGTCCCCGGTGCCCGTACCTCGGTGTGGGAGAACCCCGAGGGCATCGCCGACTACCCGAAGGACATGGCCGACGCCATCGCCGTGAGCCAGGCCAACGGGGTGGGTCACGACCGGCCCCTGGTCGAGCGCGTCTCCCAGGCCCGCGAGATCGTCGGGCAGCCGATCGTCGACGCCATCACCGGACAGGACGCGGCGGCCTCGGCCGACAAGGCCCACGAGGCCTTCCAGAAGTTCCTGGACGACGAGGCCCGCTAGGTCCGTACGCCGGGGCGGTGGGCATCCCCCACCGCCCCGGCCCGGCCTTCCCCACGACGGAGAACTCATGCCAGCAGCAACCGCACCCAGCGAGGCGCCGCGCGCCACCGCCATCTCCGACACCCCCCGCTGGGCGCGTTGGGCCAACGATCACCGCAAGTGGCTCTTCGCGGCTCCGGCAATGGCCTTCGTGGCCGTGTTGATCATCTTTCCGCTCGGCTGGACCCTGTACCTGAGTCTCACCGACTCGCGGGGGTCGGTCCGGGCGGACTCGAACTTCATCGGCATCCAGAACTACCTGGACGTGCTGACCGACACCGACCGGTTCTGGCCCGCCGTGATGCGGACCGGCATCTTCACCGGGGTCGCGCTGCTGTTCCAGGTCGTCCTCGGGATGGCGATCGCCCTGCTGCTGTGGCGGCCCTTCAAGGGGGAGAAGTGGGTCCGGGTGGCCATCCTGCTGCCCCTGGTCGCCACCCCGGTCGCGGTCGGCATGATGTGGCGGCTCATCTTCGACCCGAACATCGGGATGGCCAACCAGATGCTCGGCTGGGTCGGCATCGGCCCCCAGCCCTGGCTGGCCGGGCAGAACACCGCCCTGGCCACCACCATCTTCATCGACATCTGGCAGTGGACCCCGATGGTGGTGCTGATCCTGCTCGCCGGGCTCACCTCCCTCTCCGACGAGCCGCAGGAGGCGGCGATGATCGACGGGGCGAGCGCCTGGCAGCGGTTCCGGCACGTCACCCTGCCGCTGCTGATGCCGACCGTCATCGTCGCGGTGCTGCTGCGCGGCATCGACGCCCTGAAGACCTTCGACATCCTCTACGCCACCAAGGGTCGCGGCGGCGGTTCCTTCAACGAGGTGGAGACCCTCAACGTGTACGCCTACGGCCTCAGCTTCGACTACAACGAGTACGGCCGATCGTCGACGGTGCTGATCCTGTTCTTCATGCTCATCATCGGCGTCATGTGGGCCCTCACCGCCCGCCGCAAGAAGGAGGAGGGCCGGCGATGAAGAAGAACACCGGATACCAGGTCTTCCGGGTGGTGGCCCTCGTCCTCGTGGTGCTCTCCCTGGTGGCGCCGCTGCTCTGGATGGTCGCCGCCTCCTTCAAGACCAACGTCGACATCTACGACTCCAGCAAGGCGCTGATCTTCAGCCCCACCCTGACCAACTACGACACCGTCTTCCAGCAGGCGAACTACCTCGAGTTCGTGTTCAACAGCCTCTGGGTGGCCTTCGCGGCGACCGCGCTGTCCCTGCTGCTCGGCGTGCCGGCGGCGTACTCGATGAGCCGGTTCAACATGAAGAAGTCGGCCCTGGTGGTGCTGATGGCCCGGGTCATCCCCGGCGTCTCGCTGCTGGTGCCCTGGTACTACGTCTTCTCGAACCTGCAGATGGTCGGCGGCTTCGGGGTCCTGATCCTCAGCCACATGTTCGTCTCCCTGCCCCTGATCGTGTACATCATGATGGGCTACTTCGACGGGCTGCCGGCGGAGCTGGAGGAGGCGGCCCTGGTCGACGGGCTCACCCACATCGGGGCGTTCCGGCGGGTCACCCTGCCCCTGTCGGTGCCGGGTATCGCCACCGCCGGGATCCTGTCCTTCATCTTCTCCTGGAACAACTTCATGTTCGCCCTGGTGCTCTCCAGCGCGAACACCAAGACCCTGCCGGTGGCGATCTTCGACTTCGTCGGGTACGCCAGCATCGACTGGGGCGGTCTGATGGCGGCGACCACGGTGGTCACCCTGCCCATCATGATCATCGCGTTGTTCGTGCAGAAGTACATCGTCTCCGGCCTCACCGCCGGTGCGACGAAGGGCTGAGGCGACCATGACGACCATTGCCCGCGTCGAGACCTTCCTCGTCGCACCCCGGTGGCTGTTCGTGCGGTTGGAGACCGAATCCGGCATCGTCGGCTGGGGCGAGGCGACCTGCGAGGGCCGGTCCGAGACCGTCCGTACCGCCGTGGAGCAGCTCAGCGAGCTGCTGATCGGCAAGGACGCGCTGCGGATCGAGGACCACTGGCAGGTGATGACCAAGGGCTCCTTCTACCGGGGCGGCCCGATCCTGGCCAGCGCCGTCGCCGGCCTGGACCAGGCGCTGTGGGACATCGCCGGCAAGAAGTACGGCGCCCCCGTGCACCAGCTCCTCGGCGGCCCCGTCCGGGACCGCATCCGGGTGTACGGCTGGGTCGGCGGCGACGAGCCCAGCGAGGTCCGCGACCAGATCGCGGCCCGCGTCGAGTCCGGGCTGACCGCCGTGAAGATGAACGCCTCCGGGCGGATGAGCCCGCTCGCCTCGGTCGCCGAACTCGACGAGGTGGTGGCCCGGGTGGCCGCCGCCCGGGAGGTGCTCGGCGACCACCGCGACGTGGCCGTCGACTTCCACGGCCGGTTCACCCTCGCCAACGCCCGCCGGGTGGCGCCGCTGCTGGAGCCGTACCGGCCGTTCTTCCTGGAGGAGCCGGTCGTCCCGGAGAACTCGCACCTGATCGGCGAGTTCGTCCGCTCCACCACCACCCCGGTGTCGACGGGGGAGCGGCTCTACAACCGCCAGGAGTTCCTGCCGGTGCTCCAGGCCGGCATCGCGGTGGCCCAGCCGGACCTGTCGCACGCCGGCGGCATCACCGAGGTACGCAAGATCGCCGCCCTGGCGGAGACGTACGACGTGCAGCTCGCCCCGCACTGCCCGCTCGGCCCGATCGCCCTGGCCGCCTGCCTCCAGGTCGGCTTCGCCACGCCGAACTACCTGATCCAGGAACAGAGCATCGGCATCCACTACAACCTCGGCGCCGAGGTGCTGGACTACTGCGTCGACCAGCAGCCGCTGACCTTCGTCGACGGCTACGTGCAGCGGCTCACCGCGCCCGGCCTGGGCGTCGAGATCGACGAGCAGGCGGTCCGGGCGGCCGACAAGCGGGGCCACGCCTGGCGCAGCCCGATGTTCCGGCACTCCGACGGCTCCTACGCGGAATGGTGACCATGACCCTCGACCTCACCGCCGAACTCGCCGCGACCCGCCTGCTGGCGGTCATCCGTGGCACCGACACCGCCGCCGCCGTCGCGGCCGGCACCGCGCTGCTGACCGAGGGCGTGACGATCGTCGAGGTGGCGCTGACCACCCCCGACGCGCTGTCCGCCATCGAGGCGTTGCGCCAGGCCGCCCCGCCGGGCTGCCTGGTCGGTGCCGGGACCGTGCTGACCAGCGCGGACGTGGCCGACGTGGCGGCGGCCGGCGCCCAGTTCGTGGTCACCCCGGCGGTGGTCGACTCGGTGGCCGAGGCGGCCCGGCGGGGCCTGCCGGTCGCCGCCGGGGCGCTCACCCCCACCGAGGCGTACACGGCGGTGCGGCTGGGGGCCAGCGCGGTCAAGCTCTTCCCGGCGTCCGTGGGCGGGCCGGCGTACCTGAAGGCGGTGCGCGACCCGTTCCCGGACATCCCCTTCGTCGCGGTCGGCGGGGTGGGCCTGGCCGAGGTGCCCGCGTACCTGGCGGCCGGGGCGGTCGCCGTCGGGGTGGGCGGGCCGCTGGTCGGTGACGCCGCCTCCGGTGGCGACCTCGACGCGCTGCGCGCCCGCGCCCGCGAGTACGTCGCGGTGGCCCGGGGCGAGGTGGCGGCGTGAGCGACCGTCGGGAGCGAACCATCGGCACAGTGGTCCATGCCGACGCCGAGCGCAGCGAGGTGGCGGTATGAGCGACCGTCGGGAGCGAACCGTCAGCGAGGTGACGGCATGAGTGACCTCGACCTGCTCACCGTCGGCGAGTCGCTGGTCTCGCTGCGCTCGTCCGGGCCGCTGGCCGTCGGCGGGCCGCTGACCATGCACCTCGGCGGCGCCGAGTCGAACGTGGCGATCGGGCTGGCCCGCCTCGGCCACCGGGTCGCCTGGGTCGGCCGGGTCAGCGACGACGAACTGGGCGAGTTCGTGCTGCGCCAGTTGCGCGCCGAGGGCGTCGACACCACCGGGGTACGCCGGGACCCCGGCCGGCCCGCCGGGCTGATGTTCCTGGAGCGGCGCACCGAGGACGTGACCCGGGTGCAGTACCACCGGGCGGACTCGGCCGGCTCCGCGCTGACCGTCGACGACCTGCGCGGCCCGCTCGCGGCCGGCCCCCGCCTGCTGCACCTGACCGGGATCACCCCGGCGCTGTCCGACGCGGCCCACCAGGCCGCGACCTGGGCGGCGCGGGAGGCGGTGGCGTCGGGTACGACCGTCTCGCTGGACGTCAACTACCGGGCCCGGCTCTGGTCCCGGGAGGACGCCCGCGCGACGCTGACCCCGCTGGCCGGGTACGCGTCGGTCGTCATCGCCTCCGCCGACGAGCTGGACCTGGTGGCCGAGGCCGGTGCCGACGAGGCCACCGCCGTCGCCGCCCTGCTCGACCGGGGTGTCCGGACGGTGCTGGTCAAGCTCGGTGCCGACGGCGCGCGGGCGTACACCCGCGACGGCGTCACCCACGCCCCGGCGGTGCCGGTGACCGCCGTGGACACCGTCGGGGCCGGTGACGCGTTCACCGCCGGCTACCTCTCCGGACAACTCGACGGGCTGGCCCTCGTCGACCGGCTGCACCGCGCGGTCACCCTCGGCGCGTTCGCGGTCGCCGGGCACGGCGACTGGGAGGGCCTGCCCCGCCGCGACGAGTTGTCCCTGATCAACGGCAGCGCCGCCGGAACCACCCTCCGCTGAGGACCCCCCTGAGAAAGGCAACCCCGTGAAGATCGTCGCCGCTGACGTCATCGTCTCCAGCCCGGACCGCAACTTCGTCACCCTGAAGATCACCACAGAGGACGGGATCACCGGGCTGGGCGACGGCACCCTCAACGGGCGCGAACTCTCCGTCGCCTCGTACCTGCGCGACCACGTCGTCCCGCTGCTGATCGGGCGCGACGCGCACAACATCGAGGACGCCTGGCAGTTCCTCTACCGCTCGGCGTACTGGCGGCGGGGCCCGGTCACCATGGCCGCCATCGCCGCCGTCGACGTCGCGCTCTGGGACATCAAGGCCAAGGCCGCCGGCATGCCGCTCTACCAGTTGCTCGGCGGCGCGTCCCGCACCGGCATCATGGCGTACGGCCACGCCTCCGGCCGGGACCTGCCGGAACTGTTCGACTCGATCCGGGCCCACCTGGAGCAGGGGTACCGCTCGATCCGGGTGCAGACGTCGGTGCCCGGCATCAACGCCGTGTACGGGGTCGCCGCCCAGCCGGCCGGCGACGGCAAGCGGTACGACTACGAGCCGGCCCAGCGCATCCCGCTGCCGGCCGAGGAGGACTGGGACACCCGCGCGTACCTGCGGCACCTGCCCGGCGTCTTCGAGGCGGTCCGCGCCGAGTTCGGCCCCGAACTGCCGCTGCTGCACGACGGCCACCACCGGATGACCCCGATCCAGGCCGCCAAGCTGGGCAAGGCCCTGGAGCCGTACGACCTGTTCTGGCTGGAGGACTGCACCCCGGCGGAGAACCAGGAGGCGCTGCGGCTGGTGCGTCACCACACCACCACCCCGCTGGCCATCGGCGAGATCTTCAACACCGTGTGGGACTACCAGACGCTGATCCGCGAGCAGCTCATCGACTACGTGCGGTCGGCGGTCACCCACACCGGCGGCATCACCGCGATGCGCAAGCTGCTCGACTTCGCCGCGCAGTACCAGATCAAGTCGGGCATCCACGGGCCGACCGACATCTCGCCGGTGGGCATGGCCGCCGCGCTGCACCTGGACCTGGCCATCCACAACTTCGGCATCCAGGAGTACATGCGGCACGGTCCCCTCACCAACGAGGTGTTCCGCCAGTCGTTCACCTTCGTCGACGGCTACCTGCACCCGGGCGAGCAGCCCGGCATCGGCGTGGAACTGGACGAGGAGGCCGCCGCGCGCTTCCCGTACCAGCCGGCGTACCTGCCGTTCAACCGGCTCAAGGACGGCACCGTCCATGACTGGTGAGGCCCCGTCGACCCGGCACATCGTGGTGATGGGCGTCTCCGGCGCGGGCAAGACGACCGTGGCGCAGGGCCTCGCCGAGGTGACCGGGCTGACCTTCGCCGAGGCCGACGAGTTCCACTCCGAGGCCAACGTGGCCCGGATGCGGGCCGGCGTACCGCTGGACGACGACGCCCGGTGGCCGTGGCTGCGCGCCCTGGCCGACTGGATGGCCGGCCGGCACCGGGCGGGCGTGTCGACCGTGCTGGCCTGCTCGGCGCTGCGGCGCTCCTACCGGGACCTGCTCCGGGAGGGCCCGCCGGGGGTGGAGTTCGTGCACCTGGACGGGCCGACCGAGGTCATCCGGGAGCGGATGTCGGTCCGCGCCGGCCACTACATGCCGGCCAGCCTGCTCGACTCGCAGACCGCGACCCTGGAACCGCTCTGGCCGGACGAGCGGGGCGTCGTCCTCGACCTCCGGCTCACCACGGACGCGCTCGTCGGCGCCGCCGTCGAGCAGCTCAACCTGCCGCTGCGCGCCGGCACCCCCGGGGCGCCCGCGTCGTCCGGGCAGCCGCACGCGCCGGTGCGCTCGTAGCCGGCGCAGGGGTGACCCGGCCGGCGTGGCCGGGTCACCCCTGCTCCGGGCCACGGCCTCGTGTCGGACCGGTACTGCATGATCACCGGCATGGGGATCCTGTACGACTACTTCACCGCCGCCTCCGACGAGGACGCCGCCGCCACGATCGACCTCCCCGGTGGGCCGGGCGGGGCCGAGCCGGCCCGGCCGGGGCTGATGGAGGCGCTGCGCGCCGGTGACCAGGAGGCGATCCGGCGGCTGGCCCGGGTGCGGATGCGGCTCTCCGAGCACGGGCTGAACGTGCTGTCGGTCAAGGGCATCGACCCGGTGGTCCAGGTGGCGACCCTGGAGGAACTCCTCACCGGGGTCGACACGGAGACCCTCTTCGCCCGGCCCCGCGCCGCCGCGCTGGTGGCCGAGCGCTTCGGGGGCGAGCAACTCGTCCTCACCCTCGCCGACGAGACGCAGCGGGCGCTGGCCGAGCTGACCCCGCAGCGGGCGGCGGAGGTCGCCGACCCCTGGTCGCGGACCGAGGAGTTCGGGGGCTACGCCGATCCGGAGGCGCTGGCCGAGGTCGTGGGCGAGTTGGCCCGCCTGGCCCGGCACGCGGACGAGCAGCAGCACCGGCTGTACTGCTGGGTCTGCGTGTAGCCGGTGCGGGTGCCCCCGGGACTGTCCGGCGGCACCCAAAGGTGTCGGACCGGCCCCCGGGCTCAGGCGGCGTTGAGTTTCCGCAGGACGTACTGGTTGAGACTCATGCCGTCCTCGGCGGCGCGGATGGCCAACTCGCGGTGCAGGCTCTCGCCGACCCTCAGGTTGAACTTGCCCGAGTAGCGGCGTTCGGCAAACGGCTGCGGCACCTGCTCGCCTTGCTCCTCCATGTCGGCGATCACCTCCCGCAGCAGATCGTGTAGCCCGTGCAAGGCTTCGATCTGTGTGCGGGCCAGCCAGGAGAGCGACGGAAACTCGGCGCACGTGGCCACGAACTCGCCGTCTTCGGCAGACCACGTGACGCGGTAGGTGTAGTGGGTCACCTCAGGACGGTCGACACTCCGCATCACCTGGTTCTTGTCAGGCATCCGGTATGTGGACGACCGGGCTGCTCCGTCGCCGAGCCTGACGCAGCGTTCCCGCTTCGCCGCGCGGGAACGCTTAAGCTGGTACAGGTATTACTGTCCGCGAGCGTGGTCGAGTCCCTGTTCGCTGCCGCTTTCCCTTTCCCCTGTGACCTGAGTTACCTCTCGGGTCAGCGGGAATCAGCGCGCCGGATCGGGGTTGGAGCCAGGTGTGACTGTAGTGCTGAGCCCGGCCCGGATCCGTGCCGACCGATGGGAGGTGGCCCGATGACCGCCGTCACCGACGCCGCCGGGCAGCCGGCGACCACGCCGACCCCCGGCGACCTGATGAGCACCCGGGAGCGCCTGCGGCTGGTCCTCGTCCTCGGGTCGCTGATCGCCGTCGGCCCGCTCACCATCGACATGTACCTGCCGGCGTTCCCGGCGATCGTCGACTACTTCGAGACCACCTCGGCGCAGGTCCAGTTGACCCTGACCGGCACGCTGGTCGGTCTCGCGCTCGGCCAGTTGCTGATCGGGCCGCTCTCCGACGCGGTCGGGCGGCGCAAGCCGCTGATCGCCGGCGTCGCGCTGCACATCGTGGCCTCGCTGCTCTGCGTCGTCGCGCCGAACATCGCGGTGCTCGGCGTGCTCCGGGTGGTGCAGGGGCTGGGCGTCGCGGCGGCCTCGGTCGTCGCGATGGCGGTCGTCCGGGACCTGTTCGACGGCCGGGCCTTCGCCACCCTGCTCTCCCGGCTGCTGCTGGTCATGGGGGCGGCCCCGGTGCTCGCGCCGACGCTCGGCGGCGGGCTGCTGCGCTGGACGGACTGGCGGGGCGTGTTCGTGGCGCTGGCCGTCTTCGGCGTGATCCTCGTCCTGGTCGCCGCGTTCGGCCTGCCCGAGACGCTGCCCCCGCAGCGGCGACGGCGCGGCGGGGTGGTCGGCACCGCGAAGCTGTACGGCTCGCTGCTGCGCGACCGGGCGTTCGTGGGGCTGGTCCTGGTCGCCGGCCTGGCCATGGCGGCGCTGTTCGCGTACGTCTCCGGGTCGTCGTTCGTGCTCCAGGGGCAGTACGGCCTGGACGAGCAGGAGTTCGGGCTGGCCTTCGGCGCGGGCGCGGTCGGCCTGATCGCGGCGACCCAGTTCAACGTCCGCCTGCTGCGCCGGTACTCGCCGCAACGCATCCTCGTCGTCTCCCTCGCGGCGGGCAGCGTGGCCGGGCTGGTGCTGCTCGCCGTGGCCGCGACCGGGCTCGGCGGGCTGCCGGCGCTGCTGGTGTCGCTCTGGGTGGTGCTCGCGGCGGCCGGTCTGGCCATGCCGAACGCGCCGGCCCTGGCGCTGTCCCGGCACGGGGAGGCGGCCGGCACCGCCTCGGCCCTGCTCGGCGCGGTGCAGTTCGGCGTGGGTGCGGTGGCCGCGCCCCTGGTCGGTGTCCTCGGCACCGGCGCGGTGGCGATGGCCCTGGTGGTGGCCGGTGGGATGGTGGCCGCGACGCTGGTGCTCTTCGTCGTGGTGCGGCCCGCCCGGCTGGCCGGCGTCGAGCCGGACGCGGTGCTGGTCGCCACGCACTGACGGAGGTGCGGCGGGATTCCGGACTTCGGCGGCCTTCCGGTGTCGCATGTGGAGCCTAGGCTCGTCGGATGGACGAGCCGGAGTTCTATCGGGAGACGGCTGGCGGCTGGCGGACCCGCAGCTCGCCGGGGGAGCGGCCGAGGCGTACCGGATCGGGTTCGATCCGATGGACGTGCCGCGCGACGCGTTCCTCGTCGGCGGGCGGGCCTGGCAGGAGTGCCGGCGCGGGGAACGGGACCCGGAGCGGTTCGGGGTGAGCGTCGTCGGTGGCCCCGTCGGGACGGTCCGGGACCTCCTGGCGGCCGAGGACGGGCTCCGGCCGCCCGCCGGCCTCACCGTCGTGCGCACCCCCACCGGGCGCGCACGACGGTGAGGACCGGTGCGCCGGTCAGCGCGGCGGGACCGCGACGGCCGTGGACGGGGTGCCGGCGGCGTGGCCGGTGGGCGTACGACAGCGGGGCCGGCCCCACTGTCGTCGGGTCGGTCTGCGGCGTTACGGCCTCCAGGAGCCGGCGGAGCGGAACCGGTGGTTGTACTCCAGCACCCCGTCGTCGTCGGCCACGTTGAACACCACCACGCCGCTGCGCTTGGTACCCGCCGGCAGGTTGTTGCCGGAGGCGAGCGAGTCACCGCAGCCGGCGATGATGCCGGCCAGCCCGTTGGTCGTGGTGCCGTCCTCGGCCACCCACTCGAAGTAGATCGGGTTGATCGAGGAGGTCCCCTTGGTGACCTCGGCCTCCACCTCGGCGATCAGGTACAACCCCTTGCTCGGCGGGCCGGAGAACGACCGGCAGGCCTTGTCGGTGCTGCTGAACTTCGTCACGGTGATCTCGAGGACGCCGTCGTCGTCGGTGAGCACCAGGGTGTCCCCGGCCTTCATGTTGTACGTCTCGCCCTGCGGCGCCTGGGTGGACGGCGAGGCGACCGGCGGGGTGGTCGGTGGCGTGGCGGGCGGGGCGGTCGGCTGGGCCTCGGTCGGCGCGATGCTCACCGACGGCGTGGGATCGACGCCTGCCTCCTCACCCTCGGTGAGGGCACCGCCGGCGATCAGCGCGGCGACGCCCCCACCGCAGCAGAGCAGGGTCAGCGCCGCCACCACGGCGACGACGACCAGCGCGGTCCGGTTCGACGAGGTCTTCGCCGCCGCGGGCGGCCCCAGCGGGTACGCCTGGGCGGGCGGCAGCGGCCCGGCCGGCTGGTACGCGGCGGCCGGCGGGTACGGCTGCCCGGAGACCGGCGGTTGCCCGTACGGCTGCCCGGAGACCGGCGGCTGCTGGTGGCCGTAGGGCTGGCCCGAGATGGGCTGCTGGCCGTACGGCTGGCCGGAGACGGGGGGCTGCTGGTGGCCGTAGGGCTGGCCCGAGATGGGCTGCTGGCCGTACGGCTGGCCGGAGACGGGGGGCTGCTGGTGGCCGTAGGGCTGGCCCGAGATGGGCTGCTGGCCGTACGGCTGCCCGGAGATCGGCGGCTGCGGGGTGGCGGAGGCCGACGGGTACGGGGTGGCCGTCGGGTACGGCTTGGTGGGCGGGTACGGCGGGGTGGGCGGCGGCCAACCGTCACCGCCGGGCGGGGTCGCGCTCTCGGCGAGCGGCGGGTGGGCCGGTGTCGTCCAGGTCTCCCCGCCCCCGACCCACGGCTCGTCCTGGGTCTGCGCCTCGTCCTGCTTGGCCCACGGGTCGTTCGGCGGGGGCGGTGGGGCGGTCGGGTCGGCGGGGTACTGCGACTGGTTCGACGGGTGCTGGGCCGGGTGGTGCGGATCCTGGGGCCCGTGTGGGGGCTGGGGGTTGCTCACCGTACTCCTCGGGCACCTGGACGATCTCGAACAGCCTGGACGGTACCGTGCCTGGGCAACCGTCTGACCAGGGCCGTCGGGCTCAGCGGGGAAGAAGCACCGCGGCGGTGCGGACCAGGCCGGCATCGACGGCGAACCGTCCGGTGACGGTCGCGGGGGCGTCGGTGACGGTCGCCGCCGCGACCCGGGCCGGGGCGATCCGCGCGGTGAAGGTGCCCGCCTCCGGGTCGAGGTCGACCAGGGCGTCGTGGAAGTCCAACCAGGAGCCGACCACCGGGTGCCAGACCTTGTAGACGGTCTCCTTCGCGCTGAACAGCACGATCGGCCAGGGCACCCCGGCGGGCAGCCGGGCGCCGCGCTCCTCCTCCTCGGGCAGGCAGATCAACCGGCGTACCCCGGGGTCGAGTTCCTTGATCCGCTCGGCGTCCATGCCCACCGACCGGATCTCGCTGCTGCGGGCCGCCGCCGCCGCGCAGTAGCCCCGGGTGTGGGTGATCGTGCCGACCACCCCGGCCGGCCAGACCGGGGCCCGGTCGGGCGCCGAGGGCACCGCGGCCGGGGGCAGCCCCAGGGCGGCCATCGCCCGCCGGGCGCAGACCCGACCGGCGGTGAAGTCCCGCCGCCGGCTCTCCACCGCGCCCTCGCCGAGACCGGCCCGCTCGGCCGCGAGCAGCGACCCGGTCCAGTCCGCCGACTCGGCCACGGCCACCGCGACCGTCGGCGGCAGCAGATCACGCATCACCCTCACCCGTCCCCAGACCCTCAGCCGTCGCCTGTCTCCGTGCCGCTGTCGAGCCGGTCGCCCGGCACCGGTTCCGGTGACGGTACTGCAACCCCACGACACCGGTGGGGGCCGGGACCGTCACGCCGGTCGATGACCGTGCGCCGTCGCGCCGGAAGATGACCGTACGTTAGATGTCGGATGTAAACCATTTGGCTGTCAGCGCATCCGACGGAAATCTGAATCAAGTTGACCCGTTGTGCCAGTGGTGCGAGGTGGTTAAGCTCTTCCTGCGCGCCCCAATCGCCCGCTTCCCCCGTGGCAGGCGATCGGGGCGCGCGTCTTTGTCTGCGCCTTCTCCGCGCCCGCGCCCCCGTGCACCTGTGGGCCGCCCCGCCGGACGGCGAGCGGGGCCGACCCGCAGGCGGGCCGGCCCCGACGAGCCCGGTGGCCTCAGATCCAGCGACCGTCCAGCCACATCCGCGCCGACCACTCGGCGGACGTGATCACCTTGCCGACGAAGATCGGGTAGAAGTACGCGAAGCAGAGCGCGACCAGCAGCAGGTACGCGCCGACGATGAAGCCGCCGACCAGCCGCCGGTCGGCGCGGGCCTGCTCCGCCTCCGCCTCGGCGTCGGTCTTCTCCGCCGTGGCCGTCGCCCCCGGCCCGGTCGTCCCCGCGGCGACCGCCGGTTGCTCCGCGGCTGTCCCGGCCTCGGTGGCGACCGCCGGGGCGGCATCCGGAGGCGTCCCCGGACCGGTGGCCGTCGCGCGCCTCGGGACCGGCCCGTCGTAGGGGGTGGCGATCGCGCCGAGCACGTAGGTCACCGCCAGCACCAGGAACGGCAGCGCCGGGGCGGTGTAGAAGGAGAACATCGTCCGGCCCTGGAGGGCGTAGTAGAACCAGGGCAGCAGCCCGAAGGCGACGCAGAGCAGGATCGCCCCGGCCCGCCAGTCCCGCCGGGCCAGGCCCAGCCAGGCCGTCGCGGCCAGCGCCGGCAGGAACGACCACCACAGCAGCGGGGTGCCGAGCAGCAGCACCTCGGAGGCGCAGCTCGCCGCGCCGCACGGCCCGTCCCCGGAGTAGTGGAAGGCGACCGGCCGGCCCAGCAGCAGCCACTGCCACGGCCAGGACTGGTACTTGTGCGGCTCGCTCAGGCCGCTGTGGAAGCCGTACGCGGCCTTGTGGTACTCCCACAGGTTCTGCAGGGCGCCGATGACCGGGGTGTCGCTCAGCGCCGTGACGTGCTGGTACTGGTCGGGGGTGCGGTAGTACCCGTGGTCAGTGAGGAACCAGCCCGACCAGGTGGACAGGTACGCCAGGATCAGCACCACGCCGGTGAGGACCAGCCACGGCATCTCGTCCAGCAGGGCGCCCCGCCACGGCCGGCGGACCCCGGCGGAGCGGCGCAGCCCGACCTCCCAGAAGAGGGCCAGCAGGCCGAACGCGGGCAGGAAGTACAGCGCGCTCCACTTGACCGCGACGGCGAGGCCGAGCAGTGCCCCGGCGGCCAGCCGCCACCAGGGCCAGTTCCGCCAGCCGCCGGCCGGCCGGTCGGTGGCCGGGTCCAGGCCGGCGTCGAGGGCCCGCTGCCAGCGGCGACGCCGGGCGTCCCGGTCGAGCACCAGGGCGCCGAAGGCGGCCAGCACGAACAGCAGCAGGAAGATGTCGAGCAGCGCGGTGCGGGAGAGCACCAGGTGGAAGCCGTCCAGCGCGAGCAGCAGCCCGGCCGCGCAGCCCAGCGCGGTGGAGCGGAACAGCCGCCGGCCGATGCGGACCAGCAGCAGCACCGACACGATGCCGGCGATCGCCGCCGAGATCCGCCAGCCGAACTCGGGGGCGGTGGTCGTCAGCGCGCCCGGGACGTTGAAGCCCTGCTCGGTGTCGACGTACCCGAAGGCCCACTCGCCGGCCCCGATGAGCCACTTGCCCAGCGGCGGGTGCACCACGTACGCGGCGACGTCGTCCTTGTAGTTCCACTCGACGCCCTTGTCGACGAGCTGCCAGCCCTCGCGGGCGTAGTAGACCTCGTCGAAGATCTTGCCCTTGGGGTAGGTCAACCCGACCAGGCGCAGGATCGCCGCGATCGTCACCACCACGGCGGTCGCCAGCCAGGAGTACGCGTCCAGCCGGGCCTCGACCGTGGCGAGCCGGCGGCGGACGATGGCGGGGACGCCACCACCCCCACCGGCCCGGGGAGCCTCCGCCGTCGGGTCGGGGGAGTCCGTACCGTTGCCCGGGGACTGGGCCCCGGCTCGGTCGGCGCTGGCGCTCTGCGCTGTCGACGCACTCGTCACCCGGCGATCGTAGGCTGCGAAGGTGCCACCATGGGGCTGTCATCTCCGATAGCGGTACGAACGTCGATGAAGGAGCGCTTGTTTTGGGTGACATGTCGGAATGTGGACGCCTGGTTCTGCTCGGCGCGCCACTCGGCAACCCCGCCGACGCCTCCACCCGGCTGCGTGACGTCCTCGCCACCGCCGACGTGGTGGCCGCCGAGGACACCCGCCGGCTGACCCGGCTCGCCAAGGACCTCGACGTCACCGTCGAGGGCCGGATCGTCTCCTACTTCGAGGGCAACGAGGAACGGCGTACCCCCGAACTGGTCGACGCGCTCCGCGCCGGGTACCTGGTCGCCCTGGTCACCGACGGCGGCATGCCCAGCGTCTCCGACCCCGGGTACCGGCTGGTCCGGGCCGCGCTGGACGCGGGCGTCCCGGTCACCGTCGCCCCCGGCCCCAGCGCGGTCACCACCGCGCTCGCCGTCTCCGGGCTGCCCTGCGACCGGTTCTGCTTCGAGGGTTTCCTGCCCCGCACCCCGGCCGCCCGCCGGTCCCGGCTGCGGGCGCTGGCCGACGAGGACCGGACCCTGGTGTTCTTCGAGGCCCCGCACCGGATCGCCGGGGCGCTCGCCGACCTGGCCGCCGCGTTCGGCGACGACCGCCCGGCCGCGCTCTGCCGCGAGCTGACCAAGACCTACGAGGAGGTGGTCCGCCGCCCGCTCGGGGACCTGGCCGCCTGGGCCGCCGGGAGCGCCCCCCGGGGCGAGATCACGCTGGTCGTCGCCGGGGCCCCACCGGCCGTCGCGCAGCGGCCCGACGACGCCACGCTGCGGGCGGCGGTGGCCGACCGGGAGGCCGCCGGACGCTCCCGCCGGGACGCGATCACCGAGGTCGCCACCGGGTACGGCCTCCGCCGCCGGGACGTCTACACCGTCGTGCACCAGGTGTAAGGAAGGGCCCCCTGTTAACGCCTGCGGTAGAGGAAGGGCCCCTTCTTAACACCACCGGCCGAGTCACCAGGCCGCCGCCAGGAAGCCCAGGGTGATCACCAGGGGGCCGGCCAGGCTGACGGCCACCGCCCAGCGGCGGGACTGGCGGTCGGGCAGCCGGGTCGCCCCGCCGTACCGGGCGATCCCGGCGGCGCAGCCGCCCACCGCCAGCAGCCCGAGCAGCCAGCGCAGATGCCGGTCCGGGCCGGAGCCGACGTACGCGGTGCCAGCGTCGGGGCCGGTCATCCGGGCCGGCAGGGCGGCACCCGGTCCGGTCTGCCCGGCCGGTACCCCGCTGAGTCGGACCCCGTGCGCGACGAAGCCGCCCCCGTCGGCGACGAAGATGCCCCGGCACCGCTGCGTCAGGCCGCCGCCGGTGCACTCGCCGACCACCGCCGTACCCCCGCTCGCGTGGCCGACCGCCAGCCACAGCGGCCCGGCGCTGACCCAGGCGAAGAACGCCGCCAGCAGGCTCAACGCCAGGACGGCGGCCAGGCCGGGCAGCGGGTCGGGCGGGTGCGGGCTGCGGGTGCCCCGACGCCATCGCACAACCAGGGCCCGCAGTGCCGGGCCCCTGCCGGATCGAGTCGGTTCCGGTCGGATCGGGGTGCCGTCCCAGTGCACCTCCTCGATCGGCAGCCAGAAGGCCCCGTCCTCGGCGTCGGTGGTCGCCGGGGCGGCGGGCTGCGCCCCCCGGTGCTGGCGGACCGGCACCCGGCGCGGCACGGCGTCCACCGGCGCTCCGGTCGTCGGCTCCACCTCCGGGCCGCCCCCGACCGGCGGGGAGTCCACCGGCACCGGGTCGGCGGGTCGGGCGGCGGGCGTCTCCCGGCCCGCCGCGCCCGACGCCGGAGTCGGCGAGGCGGTCGGTGACGCGCCCGACGCCGGAGTCGGTGACGCACCCGGTGACGCACCCGGCGGCGCGGTCGGTGACGCAATTGGTGACGCGCGTGGCGGCGCGGCCGGTGACGCGCGTGGCGGCGCACTCGGCGGGGTGCCCGGTGACGCGGACAGCAGCGGGTCGGCGTCGCCCCGGGTGGTGGCCCGGGTCCGCCGCTGCGGGGCGACCGCCCCGGCCCGCGACCCGGTCCGCTCACCGCCGGCCCCGCCCGGTGGCCCGTCGGTCGCCCCCGGCGGATGATCGTCCTGCTCACGCGCGGCGCCTCTGCCAGTCACGATGTTCATTGGACACCGGGAGCGAGGTGCCTCTGCGCAGCTCAGACCGCGTGTCGGCGACAATTCGGGCGGCTCGGGCCGGGGTCGGGACGCGGCGCGGGGCGACGACCGGCCGGACTCTGCCCAACTGGTTCGCGGTCACCCGGCGGCGGTCACTAGGCTTGCTGGTCATGAGTCACGTTCTCGCGGCAGTGGCCTGGCCGTACGCCAACGGCCCGCGCCACATCGGCCATGTCTCCGGTTTCGGCGTTCCCTCCGACGTCTTCTCCCGGTACATGCGGATGGCCGGTCACGACGTGCTCATGGTCTCCGGCACCGACGAGCACGGCACCCCGATCCAGGTGCAGGCCGACGCCGAGGGGGTCACCGCCCGCGAGCTGGCCGACCGGTACAACCGGGTGATCGTGGAGGACCTGCACGGCCTCGGCCTGTCGTACGACCTGTTCACCCGGACCACCACCCGCAACCACTACGCCGTGGTGCAGGAGCTGTTCGAGGGGCTGCACCGCAACGGGTACATCGTCGCCAAGACCACGATGGGCGCGATCTCCCCGTCGACCGGGCGGACCCTGCCCGACCGGTACATCGAGGGCACCTGCCCGATCTGCGGGTACGACAGCGCCCGGGGCGACCAGTGCGACAACTGCGGCAACCAGCTCGACCCGGTCGACCTGATCAACCCCCGGTCGAAGATCAACGGGGAGACCCCGAAGTTCGTCGAGACCGAGCACTTCTTCCTCGACCTGCCCGCCCTCGCCGAGGTGCTGCGCGGGTGGCTGGACAGCCGGGAGGGCTGGCGGCCGAACGTGCTGCGCTTCTCGAAGAACCTCCTCGACGACCTCCAGCCCCGGGCCATCACCCGGGACCTGGAGTGGGGCGTGCCGATCCCGCTCGACGGCTGGCGGGACCGCCCCGACAAGCGGATCTACGTCTGGTTCGACGCGGTCATCGGGTACCTCTCCGCCTCCATCGAGTGGGCCCGCCGCTCCGGCGACCCGGAGGCCTGGCGGCGGTGGTGGTCCACCGACGGGGCGGGCAAGGACGCCCAGGGCTACTACTTCATGGGCAAGGACAACATCGTCTTCCACTCGGTGATCTGGCCGGCGCTGCTCTCCGGGTACTCCGGCCAGGGGGCCAAGGACGGCGAGCCGGGCGGGCTGGGCGCGCTCAACCTGCCCACCGAGGTGGTCTCCAGCGAGTTCCTCACCATGGAGGGGCGCAAGTTCTCCTCGTCCCGGCGGGTCGTCATCTACGTCCGGGACTTCCTCGAACGCTACGACGCCGACGCGCTGCGGTACTTCATCGCGGTCGCCGGCCCGGAGAGCAACGACACCGACTTCACCTGGGCCGAGTTCCTCCGCCGCAACAACGACGAGCTGGTCGCGGGCTGGGGCAACCTGGTCAACCGGTCGGTCTCGATGGCGGCGAAGAACTTCGGCGCGATCCCGCCGGTCGACCCGGCCGGCCTCACCGAGGCCGACGAGGCGCTGCTCGCCACCGCCCGCGCCGGCTTCGCGGCGGTCGGCGACCTGATCGCCCGGCACCGGCAGAAGCAGGCCATCGGCGAGGCGATGAGGGTCGTCGCCGAGGCCAACCGGTACCTGTCGGAGCAGGCCCCCTGGAAGCTCAAGGGCGAGGACGACAAGCCCCGGATGGGCACCATCCTGCACGTCGCCCTCCAGGTGGTCAGCGACGCGAACACGCTGCTCACCCCGTTCCTGCCGCACTCCGCGCAGAAGATCCACGAGCTGCTCGGCGGCACCGGCGTGCACGCCCCGATGCCCTCGATCGTCGAGGTCGAGGATCTCGACGGCGGCCCGGGGTACCCGGTGCTCACCGGTGACTACACGGTCGGCGCGCGGTGGGAGTCCGTACCCCTGGAGGTCGGTCGGCCGCTCGCGGCGCCGAAGCCGGTCTTCCGCAAGCTCGACCCGTCGATCGTCGACGAGGAGCTGGCCCGCCTCGGCGGCTGAGCGCACACCCGCCGACGCGGCCCCGGGAAGTTCCCCGGGGCCGCGTCGCGTCCGCTGACGCCCGCGCGCGGATCAGGCGCTGATCAGGTACGGGCCATCGCCGGCTGGCCGATGAACTCCATGATCGCCTTGTTGACCTCGGTGGCGTTGGTCCACGGGATGCCGTGCGGGGCGCCCTTGAGGGTGACCAGTTGGCTGCCGTTCAGCATCGGCTGCAACCGCTGGCCGGTCACCGGGAACGGCAGCACCTTGTCCTGGTCGCCCTGCACGATCAGCACCGGCACGTCGATCCGGGGCAGGTCGCCCCGGAAGTCGGTCAGCCAGGCGTCCACGCACTGGAGGGTGCCGATCGCCGAGCCCCGCGCGCCGATCTCCCAGTGCGCCCGGTACGCCTCCTCGCTGACCAGCTTGCCCCTGTTCTGGTCGTAGTTGAAGAAGTTGTCGCAGAAGCTGGTGAGGAAGGCGAACCGGTCGTCGACGATCGCCTGCTTGAACCCGTCGAAGAGGCTCTGGTCGACCCCCTCCGGGTTGTCCGCCGTCTTCAGCAGGTACGGCGCCAGCGGGGCGAGCAGCACCGCCCGGCTCACCCGCTCCGAGCCGTACGTGCCCAGGTAGCGGGTCACCTCGCCGGTACCCATGGAGTGGCCGACCAGGATCACGTCCCGGAGGTTCAGCTCGGTCAGCAGCACGTCCAGGTCGGCGGCGAAGGTGTCGTAGTCGTACCCGGTGGCCGGCTGGGCGGAGTTGCCGAACCCGCGCCGGTCGTAGGTGATCGTCCGGTATCCGGCCTGGAGCAGCGGTCCGACCTGCTTCTCCCAGGTCGCCCCGTTGAACGGGAAGCCGTGGATCAGCACCACCGGCTGGCCGGAGCCGTGATCCTCGTAGTACAGGTCGATGGGCGCGAGGTTCTCCGCGCCGACGGTGACGAAGGGCATGCGGATCTCCATGATCAGGTGGTGTCTCGGACACCCGCGTCTTCCCGACCGGGCCGCCATTATGCGGGCCGCCGTGGGCCGCCGGGCGGTCGCCGTCAGAGGTGGTACGGCAGGTCCACGATCCGGTCGTCGGTGACCTCGGTGGCCGGTGCCCACACCTCGTAGACCCCCCGCTCGTGGCACTGCGCCCCGGTCGCCGCCACCGTGTCCGGGTCCGGCCGGCACAGCCGCAACCGCAACCAGCCGGCCTCCTCCCGCAGCACCACGCAGGGCGCCCCGCGCCACTGGGCGTACCGCAGCCGCCGGGCCACCGCCTCCACCGGGTACCGGGCCGCCCGGGTCATCGCCAGCACCCGGAACCCGCCGGGCAGGTCGGCCACCGCCTCGTAGTCGTTGTCGGCGTACCGGCCGACCAGGTGGGTGGCCCGGGGCGCGTCGCCGGTGGGCACGTACTCCTGCTCGGGGGAGAGACCCGGCACGGCGGCCAGCAGGTGCCGCCACTGCGGGCCGGCCATCCGCAGCCAACCGCGCTGCTCCGCCTGGTACGTGTAGAGGACCACCTCCGTCCCCTCGGCCGGATAGGCGAGCAGGGTGGCGTTCGCCGGCATCGGCAGGTCGGCCAGGTCCCGGGTGACGAACTCCGGGATCAGGTGCGCGTTGCTCGGCGCGAACCCGGTGCCCAGCACCGGCGCGCCCAGCCGTTCGGAGGCCGGCAGCGCGGTCAGCCCGCGGTGGACCGCCCCGGCCGGCACCTCGTAGTCGTCCGCGGCGGCGGCCCGCCAGCGCAGCGCGTACGTCACGTCCGGGCCGTTCTGCGCGGGCGAGCCGTCACCCCGCAGCACCGCCAGCGCGGCCGGCGTGCGCAGGTGGGCCACGTCGTGCTCCCGGTAGCAGAAACCGTGCGGCAGCAGCCCCCGGACGTACCCGGCGAGTTGGCGGGCGGAGAGGACCTTCACCATCCGGGTACCCCGGCGGATCACCGCCGATCCGCGGACCGCCGTGAGCAGCGGGTCGCCGGTCGCCTCCGGCCGCTGGCTGAGCTGCTGGACCTGGTCCCAGCCGAGGCTGCGGTGCACCGGCATCAGCAGCGGCGCCTCCGGTGGCTCGCTCTGCTCGGCCGCCCCCTGCACGGCGGTCACCTCGGTGCAGTGCACGAACCGCCGCCACGGCGGCCCACCCCCGGGCCGGGGCGCCCACTCGAAACCGGTCACCTCGGCGGCGCTGAACAACTCGTAGGCCGCGCCCCGGGCGATCTCCTCGGCCGGGTACGCCGTCCCCTCGAACGTCACGCGCAACCCGGCCCGCGCGCCGGTCGCGCCGCTGGCCTGGGGGGTGACGCTCACCTGGGCGACGCTAGAGCCGCGATGTTCCCGCCGGGTGAACGGCGGATGGCGATCGGGTGAGCCGGCCCGCCCCGCTCCGGCCGCTGGCGTGGCCTGCGTCGCCGCCCGTGGCTGCCTCGGGAGCACATGTCCTCGTGAGCGCGATACCTGGCAGGTATTTTTATGCCTCCCAGGTATGTCGCTCGCGCAGGACGTGTGCCGGCGGCAGCCGGCGAGGGCGCGGTGTGTGATCCTCAGGGGCGATGAGTGAGCCGACTGAATCCCGGCGCGAGCGCGCCGCCCGCCGGGCCGGGGAGTTTCCGCCCGCCTCCGAGCCGCTGCCGCTGGCCGTGCCGGACAGCCACACCCACCTGGACATCACCGTCACCGAGGCCGGGGTGCCCGGTGCGCCGGAGGGCGGGGCCGCCGCCGAGCGCACCGTCGCCGTCGACCCGGTGGCGGCGCTGGTCGAGGTGGCGACCGCCGCCGGGGTGGACCGGCTGGTCCAGGTCGGGGTGGACGTCGAGTCGTCCCGGTGGGGCGCGCAGGTCGCCGACCGGCACGCCGCCGTCCTGGCCACCGTGGCGCTGCACCCGAACGAGGCGCCCCGACTGGCCGACCTGGACGCCGCGCTGCGCGAGATCGAGACGCTCGCCGCCCGGGACCGGGTGCGGGGCGTCGGCGAGACCGGCATGGACTTCTTCCGTACCGGGGAGGAGGGGCGGGCCGTCCAGGAGGAGAGCTTCCGGGCGCACATCGCCATCGCCAAGCGGTACGGCAAGGCCCTGGTGATCCACGACCGGGACGCGCACGCCGACGTGCTGCGCATCCTCGACGACGAGGGCGCCCCGGACACCGTCGTGCTGCACTGCTTCTCCGGCGACGCCGAGTTCGCCCGCGAGTGCGTCCGCCGGGGCTACCTGCTCAGCTTCGCCGGTACCGTCACCTTCGCCAGCGCCACCGCGCTGCGGGAGGCCGCCTCGGTGACCCCGCTGGAGTTGATGCTGGTGGAGACCGACGCGCCGTACCTGACCCCGACGCCGTACCGGGGCCGGCCGAACGCGTCGTACCTGATCCCGCTGACGGTCCGCGCCCTGGCCGCGACCACGGGCGCGGACCTCGGCGACCTCTGCGCCGCCCTGTCCGCCAACGGCGACCGCGCCTTCGGCCCCTGGAGCTGACCGGTCCGACAGCGGGCCGCAGGCGAGCGGGGACGGAGCGGTCAGGCCCGGCCGGTGAGCCGGGTGAGGAAGGCGTGCCAGGCGGTCGGGGGGAAGGTCAGGGCCGGGCCGGTCGGGTCCTTCGAGTCGCGGACGGCGACCACGTCGGGCAGGTTGTCGGCGACCTCGACGCAGTTGCCGCCGTTGCCGCTGCTGCGGGTGCTGGTGCGCCACTGGGCGCCGGTCAGGTCCATGTGGTGGCCACCTCCGTGATCAGGTCGACTGACTGCCAGTGGGACAGCGCCTCGCCGCGCACGTGCTCCCACACCGTCAGTATCGCCGCGAGGTCGTCCGGCTCGCTGACCACCTGACCCTGGAGTTGGTTGTCCAGGTAGCCGGCCGTCCGGTGGTCCACGGCGGTGGCCAGCACGAACGGCCCGTTCAGCCCGGCGTACGCGCCCACTGTGGAGGGCACGACGTGCAGCCGCACGTGCGGGGCGGCACACGCGGCGACCAGGGCGGTCAACTGCTCGTGCATGGTGGCCCGGCCGCCGACCGGCCGCCGCAGCACCGCCTCGTCGATCACCGCCGTGAACTGCGGCGGGTTCTCCCGGGTGAGGATGGTCTGCCGGGCCAGCCGGGCGGCCACGTGCCGGTCGATGTCGCCCCGGGGGAGCAGGCCGCCGCCGGCCAGCACCGCGCGGGCGTACGCCTCGGTCTGGAGCAGCCCCGGCAGCACGACGGACTCGTACGACCGCAGTGACACCGCCTCGCGCTCGATCTCCTGCCAGGGGCGGAACCAGATCGGCTCACGACGTCTCGATATGTCCGGCCATATGTCCACGATGTCCCGGCCCAGGGCGTCGGCCGCCGCCGCCCGGTGCCGTGGGTGGGGGAGGCGTCCCTCCCGGAGCCACCGGGCGGTCGTCTTCGGATCGACCCCGACCCGATCCGCGAGGGATTCGGTGGTGTGCCCGGTTTCGTCAAGCGCTGCCCGAAGTGCGTCGTTCACGGCCCCTCCATCAGACGTCCCAAATATCTGCCGACCATATCCCTACGCCCTGTAGCTGTCTGGTGACGCGCGCAAACCTGATCCGAAGAGGACGGCGCGACCGGGGGTTGGTCCCCCCGACCCGGCGGTCGCGTCCGGACCCGGGGCCGTCGCGGGCCCACCCACCCTGCGGCGGCCCCTCCCGACCCGTCGACCGCAGTGGGGGCCGCATGACGTCCATCCGACCTGGCGACGTGTTTCTGCTGACCAGGGCGGCCAGCGTCCAGTTCGCCCGCCCGATCACCGTCCGGGTGATCCGCCACCACGCCGACTGGCCCACGTACCACGGCTGGACCTGGATCGACTGCTACCAGCTCGACGCCCGGGGCGACGCGGTCGCCCGCCGCGAGCTGTACGTCATGCCCGCCGGCATGACCCGCCAGCACCCGCCCCCACCCCGGCCGACAGCGCCGCCCTCGGCCCAACCCGCGCCCTCGGCCCGGCCCACAGCCCAGCCGTCGGCTCGGCCCACAGCCCGGCCCCGGTCGGGTCGTGGCGGCGCGGGCGCGGGTCCGGCGTCGTCGACCGGTCGGGACGCCGTGCGGGCCGAGCCGTGAGCGCCGACCGGAGCGGGAACCAGCGTCGCTACCGTGGCCGTCGCCTGGAGCACCCGCCCACCCGGCCCACCTGGCGCTGCCGGGACTGCGGGATCGCCTGGCCCTGCTCGGCGGCCAAGCTCCGCCTCCTCGGCCGGTACCGGGAGAACCGGCCCGCGTTGCTGGCGCACCTGGTGACCCTGCGCGAGGAGGCCGCCGGCCACCTCGTCGGCCTGGGACACCCCGTACCCGAGGACGTGCTGGACCGCCGGTTCCTCACCTGGGCCGATCCACCCGATTAGGTCGCGTCGACCCGGGCTCACCCATCGGTCAGCCGCGCGTGGACCCGGTGGTGGGGCGGGCCTAGGCTGCTGATCATGGAGAACGACCCGCGCGCCCTGCCGCCGCCCCTGGCCGAGTCCCACCGGCTGGAGTTCGACTTCGACGACGGGGCCGGCGTCGACTTCGAGCCGTACCCCCAGTTCATGGACGCCGGGGAGACCACCGACTGGTGGCGGGCCTGGACGGGCAACCCGGACGCGGACGGGGCCGGGTTCCGGGTCTTCGGGCAGGACGGCACCGGCGGCCTCGCCGCCTTCTGGCTGGTACGTGCCGGCGAGCCGCTCGACCGGCAGCCGGTGGTCTTCCTCGGCTCCGAGGGGGAGAAGGCGGTGGTGGCGCAGGACCTGGGCGGGTACCTGTGGCTGCTCGCCGCCGGCGTCGGACCCCTGGAGGCGACGATGTACCTCGGCGCCGACGCCGGGGACGGGACCGACGACGGTGACGGGTACGCCGCCCGTCCGGACGCCCGTCGCGTCGAGATCGCCGAACGCTGGGCGCCCGCCTCCCGCCGGCCGGCGGCCGAGATCGTCGCTGCGGCACGGGCCGAGTTCCCCGGCTTCGGCGAGCTGGTCGACTCAATGTGCCGGTAGCCCCCGCCCAGCGGTGGTTGATAAGGGGCCCTTCCTCTACCGGAAGCGTTAACAAGGGGCCCCTCCTTACACCTGTAGGCTGTCGGGTCATGGCCGCAGACCTGCTCGGCCCGGCGGAGATCCGGGAGCTGGCCGCCCGGCTGGGCGTGGCGCCGACCAAGAAACTCGGCCAGAACTTCGTGCACGATCCGAACACCGTGCGCCGCATCGTCACCGCCGCCGGGCTGACCCCGGAGGACGTCGCGCTGGAGGTGGGCCCGGGGCTGGGCTCGCTGACCCTGGCCCTGCTGCCGGCCGCCGCCCACGTGCACGCCGTGGAGATCGACGCCGCCCTGGCCGCCGCGCTGCCGGAGACCGCCGGCCGGCACGCCGCCCCGTACGCCGACCGGCTGCGGGTGCACCACGCCGACGCGCTGCGGGTACGCGCCGCCGACCTGGCCGACCCGGCACCGACCGCGTTGGTGGCGAACCTGCCGTACAACGTCGCCGTGCCGGTGGTGCTGCACCTGCTCGCCGAGCTGCCCACGCTGCGGCACGGGCTGGTGATGGTGCAGAAGGAGGTCGCCGACCGGCTCACCGCCGGCCCCGGCTCCAAGGTGTACGGCATCCCCTCGGTCAAGCTCGCCTGGTACGCCCGCGCCCGCCCCGCCGGCCGGGTACCCCCCAACGTGTTCTGGCCGGTGCCGAACGTCGACTCCGGGCTGGTCGCCTTCACCCGCCGCGAGCCGTCCCGCTCCGACGTACCCCGGGAACGGGTCTTCGCCGTGGTGGACGCGGCGTTCGCCCAGCGCCGCAAGACGCTGCGCGCCGCCCTCGCCGGGTGGGCCGGCGGCGCGGACCGGGCCGCCGCCGCGCTCACCGCCGCCGGGGTGGACCCCGGTGCGAGGGGCGAGTCACTCACCGTCGAGCAGTTCGCCGCCGTGGCCGCGTCGGCTCCGACCGGTACGCCCGACGCCCAGTAGGCTGACGCGATGCCCGCCGAGGGCGTTGCCGACTCCGCCGAGGAGCCCGAGGAGCTGACCGTGGCAGAAGCGTTCGACATCCGGTCCCGCCGCCGGGGTGTCACCCGGTGACCGAGGCCTGGCGACCGGACGACGACGACCAGCATCGGCGCGGGGCCAGCGGGCCGGTCCGGGTACGCGTCCCCGCGAAGGTCAACCTGCACCTCGGGGTGGGGCCCCTGCGCCGCGACGGATACCACGAGCTGAACACGGTCTACCACGCCATCTCGATCTTCGACGAGCTGACCGCCCGCCGGGGCGACACGCTCAGCCTCACCATGGAGGGCGAGGGCACCGGCGAACTCGCCCTGGACGACTCCAACCTGGTGATCCGGGCCGCCCACGCCCTCGCCGGGTACGCCGGGGTGATGCCGCACGCCCGGCTGCACCTGCGTAAGCAGATCCCGCTCGCCGGTGGGCTGGCCGGCGGCAGCGCCGACGCCGCCGCGACCCTGGTCGCCTGCGACGCCCTCTGGGGCACCGGCCTGGCCCGCGAGGAACTCGCCACGATCGCCGCCGACCTCGGCTCCGACGTGCCGTTCCTGATCCACGGCGGTACCGCGCTGGGCACCGGCCGGGGCGAGGCGGTCAGCCCGGTCCTGGCCCGCCCCACCTCCTGGCACTGGGTGGTGGCGATCGCCGACGGCGGCCTCTCCACCCCCGAGGCGTACCGGGAACTCGACCGGCTGCGCGACAGCGGCGCGGCGGGCCCGCCACTGGGCAGCACCGACGCCCTCCTGGCCGCGCTGCGCCAGCGTGACCCCCGGGTGCTCGCCGCCGCCCTCGGCAACGACCTCCAGGACGCCGCCCTGGCGATGCGGCCCGCCCTGGCCGCCACCCTCAAGGCGGGCGAGGCGGCCGGCGCGCTCGCCGGCATCGTCTCCGGCTCCGGGCCCACCTGCGTCTTCCTCGCCGCCGACGCCGCCGACGCGGAACGGATCGCCGCCGAGGTCACCGCCGCCGAGGTGTGCCGCGAGGCCCGCGTCGCCCACGGCCCGGTCCACGGCGCCCGCATCCTCTACTGACCCCACCTCCGGGAGCCGCCCCCGCCGGGGCTCCCGCCGCCCGGACTCCCGCCCGTCGCTGGCGTGGGGAGCGACGGGGCGGTGGGGGCGGTGGGGCGGGCGGGACGCGTAGGCTTGGGGTAGGCGTCCCGTGCCCGCCGGCACCGGGACGCCTTGATCATGGGAGGTGCGTGGGGTGGCCAACATCGTCAACCTGGACCGGGTGTCCAAGGGGTACGGCGCGGCCGGGCCGCTGCTCACCGACGTCTCCCTCGGCCTCGACGACGCCGACCGGATCGGGGTCGTCGGGCTCAACGGCGCCGGCAAGTCCACCCTGCTGCGGCTGCTCACCCGCATCGAGGAGCCGGACGACGGCCGGGTCACCCACCGCCGGGACGTGCGTGTCGCCGCGCTGCCCCAGACCTTGACGCTCGCCCCCGACGCCACCGTCCGCGACGTCGTGCTCGGCACCGCCTGGCTCGCCGAGGGGATGGGCGCGGAGCACGAGTGGGCCGGTGACGCCGGGGTCCGGGCGATCCTCGACGGGCTCGGCATGCCCCACCTCGGGCTCGACCAGCCCGTCGGGCCGATGTCCGGGGGTGAGCGGCGGCGGGTGGCGCTGGCCGCGCTCCTGGTCCGCGAGGCCGACCTGCTCATCCTGGACGAGCCCACCAACCACCTCGACGTCGGCGGTGTCGACTGGCTGGCCAAGCACCTGGTCCGCCGTAAGGGCGCGCTGGTCGTGGTCACCCACGACCGGTGGTTCCTCGACGCGGTCTGCACCACCACCTGGGAGGTGGCCGACCGGACCGTCCGCTCCTACGACGGCGGGTTCGCCGCCTGGACCCTGGCCCGCGCCGAGCGGGAACGGGTCGCCGCCGCCACCGAGGCCCGCCGGCAGAACCTGCTCCGCAAGGAGATCGCCTGGCTGCGCCGGGGCGCGCCGGCCCGGACCAGCAAGCCGAAGTTCCGGATCGACGCGGCCAACGCGCTCATCGCCGACGTGCCGGAGCCGCGCGACACCATGTCGCTGCAACGGCTGGCCACCGCCCGGCTCGGCAAGCAGGTGTACGACCTGACCGACGTCACCCTGCACGCCGGGCCGAAGGAGATCCTGCGCGACGTCACCTGGCAGGTCGGCCCCGGCGACCGGATCGCCATCCTCGGCGCGAACGGCGCCGGCAAGACCACCCTGCTGCGGATGCTCGCCGGGATCACCCGGCCCGACGGGGGCAGGTTCGTCACCGGTTCCACCGTCCGCCCCGCCTTCCTCTCCCAGGAACTGGCCGAACTCCCCGGTCACCTGCGCGTCCTGGAGGCGGTGGAGGAGGTGGCCCGCCGGGTGCAGCTCGGCGACCGGGAGGTCTCCGCCGCCCAGCTCGCCGAGACGTTCGGCTTCGACGACCGTCGGCTCTGGACCCCGGTCGGCGACCTCTCCGGTGGGGAACGCCGCCGGTTGCAGATGCTGCGGCTGCTCGCCGCCGAGCCGAACGTGCTCCTCTTCGACGAGCCCACCAACGACCTGGACACCGACACCCTGGCCGCGCTGGAGGACCTGCTCGACTCCTGGCCCGGCACCATCGTGGTGGCCAGCCACGACCGGTACCTCATCGAGCGGGTCACCGACGCGGTGTACGGCATGTTCGGCGACGCCCGGCTGGTGCACCTGCCCGGCGGGGTCGACGAGTACCTGACCCGCGCCGCCGCGCACGCCGTGACCGGCGGGGCCGCCACCATCGCCGGGGCCGCCGGGAACACCGCCGGAAGCGGGGAGGCCGGGGCGTCGCCCCAGGACCGACCGGCCCCGGCCGGCATGTCCGCCGCCGAGGCGCGGACCGCCAAGAAGGAGCTGGCCCGGCTGGAACGGCAGATCGGCAAGCTGGAGCAGAAGGAGGCCACCCTGCTCGACCAGCTCGCCGCGAACGCCACCGACTACGCCCGGGTGGCCGACCTCGACGGGCAGCTCAAGGAGGTACGGGCCGAGCGGGAGCAGACCGAGGAGACCTGGCTCGCCCTCGCCGAACAGGTCCCCGGTACCTGATCCGACCCGACGTCGCTGGTCCCGGCGTACCGGCCGGCGGACGCGCCCGGCGGGCGTGTGCGGCGTCACACCGCGACATGCGGGACAATCGTCGACGACCCTCACCCGAACGGCGTTGGAGACTGAGTCATGGCCCACACCCCCGTCAACCACCCCGCGCGGCCGATCTACCGGGCGATCGGCGGGCTCGTCGGTCTGTACTTCGTGGTCTTCGGCGTGCTCGGCGTCATCGCCGCCGCCGGCGACGACCTGCTCGCCCGGGACGACACCAAGGTCCTCGGGCAGGGCAGCAACCTCGGGTTCGCCCTGGTGAGCCTGGTCGTCGGCGTGCTGGTGCTGGCCGGCACCGCGCTCGGTCGAAACCGCGACGTGGTGATCAACGGCTGGCTGGCGTACGCCCTGATGGCGCTCGGGCTGGCCGGGCTGGCGTTCATCCGGACCGACGTGAACATCTTCAACTGGAGCGTCGCCACCAGCGTCGTGGTGATGACCCTCTCGCTCGTCCTGCTGATGGTCAGCATGTACGGCAAGGTCGGCACCGACGAGGAGCAGGACGCCTGGCAGAAGGCCCGCCTGGTGCTCTGACCCGCCGCGTGACCACGCCCCGCGACCCGGCCGGTCACCGGCCGGGTCGCGTCGTCCGGGTGGGCGTGCCGGGGCGGGGGTGATCGGTCCGATCGCCGGACGGCGGCCCGCCTCCTGGGTGACAATTCGGGCGAATGGTCACCCAGGGCGGGAGGAGCAGCTCGTGGCGCACATTCCGGTGAACCACCCGGCCCGGACGCTCTACCGGATCTTCTCCGGCCTGGTGGGGCTCTACATCTTCGTCTTCGGCGTCTACGGGGTCGTCGTGACCTGGGGCGAACCGCTCTTCGCCCGCAGCAGCACCTGGGTGCTCGGGCTGCGGACCAACCTCGCCTTCGCCCTGGTCTCCGTCGTCTTCGGGGCGGTGCTGGTGATCGGCGCCTCGCGCCGCACCAACCTCGGCCACTACATGAACCTCACCGCCGGGGTGGTCTTCATGGTCACCGGCCTGGCCATGATGTCGGTGCTCCAGACCAGCGCGAACTTCCTCAACTTCTCGATGTCCACGGTCGTCGTCTCGCTGCTGTTCGGCCTGCTGCTGCTCGCCACCGGCCTCTACGACAAGATCGGTACGGCCGAGCACGCCGAGGCCGAGCGGCAGCGCCGCAACCACCCCGTCGCCGACTCCCGCTGACCCCGGCGGGCCGGCCCGGCCCCACCACCGGCGTACCGGCTCAGCGTGGCCGCACCGTGATCAGGCCGGGCTTGGCCTCCAGGTGGGACAACCCGTTCCAGGCCAGGTTCACCAGGTGCGCGGCCACCGTCTCCTTCCGTGGCTTGCGGACCTCCAGCCACCAGCGGCCGGTCAACGCCACCATCCCCACCAGCGCCTGCGAGTACAGCTCGGCCAGCTTCGGGTCGTACCCCCGGCTCTTGAACTCCGCGCCGAGGATGTGCTCGACCTGGTGGGCGACGTCGTTCATCACACTGCTGAAGTTGCCCGTCGCCGACATCAGCGGCGACTCCCGGACCAGCACCCGGAAGCCGCTGGTCTCCTCCTCGATGTAGTCGAGCAGCGCCATCGCCGCCTGCTCCAGCAACTCCCGGGGATGGCCGGCGGTCAGCGCGGTGGTGATCCGGTCCAGCAGCGCCCGGACCTCCCGGTCCACCACCACCGCGTACAGGCCCTCCTTGCCGCCGAAGTGCTCGTACACCACCGGCTTGGAGACCTTCGCCCGCGCCGCGACCTCCTCGATGGAGGTGGCGTCGAAGCCCCGCTCGGCGAAGATCAGCCGGCCGATCGAGATCAACTGCTCCCGGCGCTGAGCGGCGGACATGCGGACCCGGGAGCCCGGTTTCGCCGTCCGCCGCGCCCCGGTGGCGCCCCCGTCCCCCGCCGCCTGCGCCGTGCTGCCGCCCCGTCGCCGCACGGTGCCGGCCGGCCTCGGGGCGCTCCCGGCTGTGTCGGCCGCGTCGTCGCGTCCACTCACGCCGCCACCCCGCCGGCCGCCACCCCGCCGGCCGCCGTCCCGCTGGCCGCCGCAGACGCGCTGTCGGTCCCCCCGACCGTTCCCGGCGCGGATCCCGCTCCCACGCCGCCGTGCCGGCCACCGCCGTTGCTGCCTCGCTCGGTCATCCGGCCATCCTGCCAGGTGCACGGGCGGACGGTCCGTCCCGTTCAGCCGCCCGGGGTGGGCTTCGCCAGTTTCGCCGCGATCCGCTCCGGCTTCGGCCAGCGCACGTCCCAGGCCGCACCGGTGCGCTCGAACAGCCAGATCACCCGGGCCGAGATGTCGACCTGGCCGCGCAGCACGCCGTGCCGGGCGCTCGTCGGGTCGGCGTGGTGCAGGTTGTGCCAGCTCTCGCCGAGCGACAGGATCGCCAGCGGCCAGAAGTTCGACGCCCGGTCGCCCTGGCGCATGGCGAACGGGCGCTCGCCGTACACGTGGCAGACCGAGTTGATCGCCCAGGTCACGTGGTGCAGCAGGCCGACCCGGACCAGCCCGGCCCAGAAGAACGCGGTCAGCGCGCCCTGCCAGGACCAGGTCACCAGGGCGCCCATCGCGGCGGGGCCGAGCAGCGAGACGGCGACCAGTGCCGGGAAGAGCCGGTCCACCCGGTGGATGTCCCGGTCGGCGACCAGGTCCGGGGCGAACCGTTCCCGGTTGGACAGCTCCCGGGCGAAGAGCCAGCCGACGTGGGCGTGCAGCAGGCCCCGGCTCAGGCCCCGGACGCTCGCCCCGAACCGCCACGGCGAGTGCGGGTCACCCTCCAGATCGGAGTAGGCGTGGTGCCGGCGGTGGTCGGCGACCCACTGGATGATCTCGCCCTGGATCGCGAGCGAGCCGGAGACCGCCAGGGCGACCCGCAGCCACCGCTTCGCCTTGAACGAGCCGTGGGTGAAGTACCGGTGGAAGCCGACCGTGATGCCCAGCCCGGAGACCAGGTACCAGACGAGCGCGATCGCCACGTCGGACCAGCCCAGCCAGCCGCCCCAGGCCACCGGCACCGCCGCGAGCAGGGCGGCGAACGGCACGGTCACGAAGATCCAGAGCGCGACCAGGATGCCCCGGGACTGGGTGCCGTCGGTGATCGGTTTGGGTCCGCCGGTCTGGGGTTCGAGCAGAGCAGTCGACATGGCACCTCGCTAGGGGGGAGGGGTGAAGATCACTAAGTTACGCCTACGTCACCGTAACTTACGGTGCCGTGAAGCGCACCGGACACTCGCCCCGATCGATGGGGTCCTGTCGTACGTACGTACTAGCCTGCCGGCATGACGGAGGATGGAGAGCGGGCCCGTGCGGGCGGGTGGGACGACCTGGGTGCCCAGGCGGAGGCGCTGCGGTTGCAGGGTTGCTCGGTGCCGGAGATCGCCGAGCGGCTGGGGATCAGCCGGTCCAGTGCGTACCGGTGGGTCGGGCACCTGCCGCTGGTCCGGGATGAGGCGACCGAGCGCGCCCGCCGGTCGGCCCGCTCGGCGGCGACGGCCGAACGGTGGGTGGCCCGTCGGGCGGCGCGCGACGCGGCGCGCGCCGAGACGGTCGCTGCCTGCGCCGGGTTCGTGAAGCGGCTGCGGTACCGCGACCTGGTGCTCGTCGGAGCGGCGATCTACTGGTCGGAGGGGACGAAGGCCAAGCCCTGGCGGCCCAACGACTGCCGGGTGCGGTTCGTCAACAGCGACCCCGTGCTCGTCGAGTTGTTCGTCAGCTTCGTCGAGGCGCTGGGGGTGCCCCGGGCGACGTTGCGGTACCGGGTGAGCATCCACGAGACCGCTGACCCCGCCGACGCGGTCCGGTGGTGGGCTGCTGCCGTGGGGGTCCCGCCCGAGGACTTCAAGCCCACCACGCTCAAGCGGCACAATCCCACGACCCGTCGGCGCAACACGGGCGAGGGATACCACGGCTGCCTGGCGGTCGACGTCCCGAGATCGAGTCGCATGTACTGGAAGATCGAGGGGATCATGAAGGGAATGGCGGATGGCGTCGCGGCAATGGAGCGCTAAGGTGTAGGGGTCGGGCGAGGTTGGCACTTTGTCTGATTTAGACCGTCCCGGGTCGTCTAATGGCAGGACGTCAGGTTTTGGTCCTGATTGTAGGGGTTCGAGTCCTCTCCCGGGAGCTTCTGCTGATCAGCGGAGGATGTCTGGTTAGCATGGCGGCGGAACTGTCCGCGTACCGACGGGAGCCGCCCCGTGTCCCAGCCCCACCTCCGCACCGTCGTCGTGCTCGCCGCCGGTGAGGGCAAGCGGATGAAGTCGGCGCTGCCCAAGGTCCTGCACCCGTTGCTCGGGCGGACCCTGGTCGGGCACGTGCTCACCGCCGCCGCGCCGCTCTCCGCGGACCGTACCGTCGTCGTGGTCGGGCACGGCGCGGACCAGGTCCGGGCGCACCTGACCGAGGTGGCGCCGGCCGCCACGGCGGTGCTCCAGGAGCGCCAGCTCGGCACCGGGCACGCGGTCCGCATCGCGCTGGACGCCGTACCGGAGACCGCCGGGACCGTCGTCGTGATCAACGGTGACGTGCCGTTGCTGCGGCCCGAGACGGTGGTGGCGCTGGTCGAGGCGCACGAGGGCGCGGGCGCGGCGGCCACCGTGCTCGCCGCCGAGGTGCCCGACCCGACCGGCCTGGGCCGGATCGTGCGGGACGCGGCGGGTCGGCTGGAGCGGATCGTCGAGGAGCGCGACGCGACCGCCGAGCAGCGGGCGGTCCGCGAGATCAACGCGGGGATCTACGCCTTCGACGCGGCCCGGCTGCGCGACGCGCTGGGCAAGCTCTCCACCGACAACGACCAGGGCGAGGAGTACCTGACCGACGTCTTCGCGCTGCTCGTCTCGGCCGGGGAGCCGGTGGCGGTGCACGTCGCCGTCGACCACGTGGAGACGCTGGGCTGCAACGACCGGGTCGAGTTGGCGGCGCTGCGCCGGCTGCTGCGGGACCGGGTCAACGAGCGCTGGATGCGGACCGGGGTCAGCATCCTGGACCCGGAGACCACCTGGATCGACGTGACGGTGGCGGTGGACCGGGACGCGGTGATCGACCAGAACACCCAGCTCCGCGGGGCCACCGTGGTCGGGGCCGAGGCCGTGGTGGGCCCGGACGTGACGCTGATCGACACCGTGGTCGGCCCGGCGGCCACCGTGCTGCGTAGCCACGCGGTGCAGGCCGAGGTCGGCCCGGGGGCCAGCGTGGGCCCGTACGCGTACCTGCGGCCGGCCGCGCGCCTGGCCGAGCGGGCCAAGGTGGGGACCTTCGTCGAGGTGAAGAACTCCGACGTGGGCCCGGGGGCGAAGGTGCCGCACCTGTCGTACGTGGGGGACGCGACGATCGGGGCGAAGGCCAACATCGGCGCGGCGACGATCTTCGTGAACTACGACGGGGTGGCGAAGCACCGGACGACCGTGGGGGAGGCGGCCTTCATCGGCTGCGACACCAGCCTGATCGCCCCGGTCGAGGTGGGCCCCGGGGCGTACGTGGCGGCGGGGAGCGCGATCAGCAAGGACGTCCCGCCGGGGGCGCTGGGCGTGAGCCGGGCGTCGCAGCGCAACGTCGACGGCTGGGTGGCCCGGCGGCGCGAGGGTACGGTCTCGGCGGCTGCCGCCGAGCGTGCCCGGCGGGCTGCGGACGGTGACCCGTCGGCGACCGGTGCGGCCGGGGCGCAGAGTGCTCCGGGTGATGCCCGGTAGGCAAGGGAAGGTGAGCCAATCCACGGGCGTACCGAGCCGGTGGGTCCGGCCCCGGAGGGGGTAGATACTGCAACCGAAGTCTCCGGCCACCACCGCCGGGCACACCGACCTACGGGAGTAGACCGGCCATGGGCAGCATCGTCGCCGAAAACCGTAAGAGCCTGATGCTCTTCTCCGGACGCGGCTTTCCGGAGTTGGCCAGTGAGATCGGTGAGGTGCTCGGCGTCGCGCCGACGCCTGCCGACGCGTACGAGTTCGCCAACGGGGAGATCTTCGTCCGGTTCAAGGAGTCGGTCCGCGGCTCGGACGCCTTCGTGGTGCAGTCCGTCACGCACGGCGTCAACACCTGGGTCATGGAGACCCTGATCATGGTGGACGCGCTCAAGCGCGGTTCGGCCAAGCGGATCACCGTGGTCCTGCCGTTCTACCCGTACTCCCGGCAGGACAAGAAGCACCGGGGCCGGGAGCCGATCTCGGCCCGGCTGATCGCGGACCTGTTGAAGACCGCCGGGGCGAACCGGATCCTCACCGTGGACCTGCACACCGCGCAGATCCAGGGGTTCTTCGACGGCCCGGTGGACCACCTCTTCGCCATGGACGTGCTGGCGGAGTACGTCCAGCGCCGGTACGCCGGCCGGCCGATGACGGTGGTGGCGCCGGACTCGGGCCGGGTCCGGGTGGCCGAGCGATGGACCGACCGGCTGGGCGGCTGCCCGCTGGCCTTCATCCACAAGACCCGCGACCCGCTCAAGCCGAACCAGGTGGTGGCGAACCGGGTGGTCGGCGAGGTGGAGGGCCGGGTCTGCCTGATCGTCGACGACATGATCGACACCGGTGGCACGATCTGCAAGGCGGCGGACATCCTCCAGGAGTCGGGCGCGGCGGACGTGATCGTGGCGTCGACCCACGCCCTGCTGTCGGACCCGGCGACCGAGCGGCTGAAGAACAGCCCGATCAGTGAGGTGGTGGTGACCAACACCCTGCCGCTGCCGCCGGAGAAGCAGCTCGACAAGCTGACCGTGCTGTCGATCGCGCCGCTGCTGGCGCGGGCGATCCGTGAGGTGTTCGACGACGGGTCGGTGACCACCCTGTTCGGCGGGCTGAGCTGAGCGAACGTCCTCGCCCGGTCCGACCTTCCACCGGAGGTCGGGCCGGGCGGTTCCGTGCCCGGCAGCAGGTGGGCGCGGTGGGGGGCGGGTACTGCCGTCAGGCGTGGAAGGCGCTCGGGTAGACTGGTCCGGTTGCCACGGCGAGGGTGCCCGGCGGGTCGCAGTTGGTGGGCCGCCCGGAGGCACCGTCATCGACGCGGTGCTCCGGGCAGTCGATCATGACGCTTGAGCCCCTGCGAGCCCCTCGCCCAGCACCGCCAGTCGACAAGTCGCCGCAGCGAAGCATCAGGAGTTTTCCCGTGTCCGAGGTAAAGATCAGCGCCGAGCCCCGTACCGAGTTCGGCAAGGGTGGTGCCCGTCGTACCCGCCGGGCCGGCAAGGTGCCTGCCGTGCTGTACGGCCACGGCGAGAAGCCCAAGCACATCGCGTTGCCCGCGCTGGAGTTCGCCGCCGCCATCCGGCGGGGTGGCGCCAACCAGCTCTTCGCGATCGAGGTCAGCGACGGCACCCAGGTGCTGGCGCTGCCGAAGGCGATCCAGCGTGACCCGATCAAGGACACCTTCGAGCACGTCGACCTGCTGCTGGTCCGCCGGGGCGAGAAGGTCACCGTCGAGGTGCCGGTGCAGCTCACCGGCGAGGCGGCGAAGGACACCCTGATCGTGCACGACCACGACACCCTCTCGGTGACCGCCGACGCCACCAAGGTGCCGGACCACCTGGAGGTCTCGGTCGAGGGCGTCGAGGCCGGCAACCAGGTCACCGCCGCCGACGTCGAGCTGCCGCAGGGCGTGGAGCTGGCCGCCGACGCCGACACCCTGGTCGCCTCGATCACCGCCGCGCCGACCGCCGAGCAGCTCGAGGCCACGCTGCCCGAGGTCGAGGCCGCCACCGAGGAGGCCGAGGCGCTCGCCGAGGGCGAGGAGGCCGCCGAGGCCGCCGAGGCTCCCGAGGCCGCTGCCGAGGGCGAGCAGGAGCCGGCCGCGAAGCCGGCCGAGGCCTGATCGGACCACATCGTGTGACAGGCGCTCCCGAGCACCGGGGGCGCCTGTCGGCGTACCGGGCGGGTCGTGCCGGGTCGACCGGAGCACGCCGCAGCCGCCCGGTGGGTCCGCCGGTCGGCGGTCGGTGACGGTAAGCGGAAGGGACGCGGGTGACGGACGAGACGGGGCCGTGGCTGGTGGTCGGCCTGGGTAATCCGGGCCGGGAGTACGCCGACAACCGGCACAACGTCGGGTTCATGGTGGCCGACCTGCTGGCCGACCGGGTGGGCGGGAAGTTCGGCCGGCAGCGGCGGGCGGTGGCGGACGTCGCCGAGGGGCGGCTGGGTTTCGGGGGCCCGAAGCTGGTGCTGGTGAAGCCGCTGACCTACATGAACCTCTCCGGTGCTCCGGTGGCGGCGCTGGCGCAGTTCTTCAAGGTGCCGCCGGGGCGGGTGATCGCGGTGCACGACGAGTTGGACATCGCGTACGGGCAGGTCCGGGTCAAGTGCGGGGGCGGCGAGGGCGGGCACAACGGGCTCCGTTCGATGTCGAAGTCGCTCGGGACGAAGGACTACGTGCGGGTGCGGTTCGGCATCGGTCGGCCGCCGGGGCGGCAGGACCCGGCCGACTACGTGCTGTCGAACTTCTCCGCGGCCGAGCGCAAGGAGCTGGACTTCCTGGTGGACCGGGCGGCCGACGTCGCCGAGTCGGTCGTCACCCGGGGCGTCGAGCCGACGCAGAACGCGTACCACGGGGTGTGAACAGGGCGCAGCGGGTCCGGTCGGGGGCCGGCCGGTAGTCTGCGCCTTCTGGTGGAGGTTTCGACACCACGACGTGGGGTCGTGTCGAGTCGACAGGAGCAGGTGAGTGGGCAGTCCTCCGATGATCGACGGGGCGTTCGCCCGGTGGCTGGCGGGCCGGGCCGGGCAGGCCCTGGTCGGTCTGCGTACCGAGATGGGGTTCGCCGACCCCGGGGCGTTGAAGTCGGCCGGTGACAAGACCTCGCACGAGCTGATCCGCGCCGAGTTGGCGATGTGGCGCCCAGGGGACGCGGTGCTCTCCGAGGAGGACGAGGGGGCCCGGCTGGCCTGGGCGGCGGAGGTGAGCTCCGGGGCGGTGTCCCGGCTGACCGCCGACCGGGTGTGGATCGTCGACCCGTTGGACGGGACGCGGGAGTTCTCGGAGGAGGGGCGGTCGGACTGGGCGGTGCACGTGGCGCTCTGGGCCCGGTACGCCCCGACGCCGCACGGCCTGGTGGCGGGCGCGGTGGCGCTGCCGGCGCAGCACCGGGTGCTGGCCACGGACTACCCCCCGGCGTACCCGCCGATGACGTTGGAGGCGGCGACCTCGGGCGGGGGGCGGGCCATCCGCCTGGCGGCGAGCCGGAGTCGTCCGCCGGTCTTCCTGACCGATCTGGCGGAGGATGTGGGTGCTCATCTGGTGCCGATGGGGTCGGCGGGGGCGAAGATCGCGGCGGTGGTGACGGGTGAGGTCGACGCGTACATCCACGCGGGTGGGCAGT
This sequence comes from Micromonospora fluostatini, assembly GCF_050410825.1. Taxonomy (NCBI): domain Bacteria; kingdom Bacillati; phylum Actinomycetota; class Actinomycetes; order Micromonosporales; family Micromonosporaceae; genus Micromonospora; species Micromonospora fluostatini. Next base: position 4,725,084 of record NZ_CP191251.1, on the reverse strand, counting down.
ACGAGTGGGACTCGGCCGCTCCGGTGGCTGTGGCGACGGCCACCGGCCTGCACGCTTCCCGGATCGACGGATCTGCGCTGAAATACAACGAGGCTGATCCGCGGCTGCCTGACCTGCTGGTCTGCCGCAAGGATCTGGCCAGCCGGTTGCTTGCAGCGTTGCAGAAGCATTCCGTAGCCTGAGTCTTCTTCACCTCTCCGACCGGAAAGGTCTGGAATCCGTGAGCGCAGCCGAGCGAATCGAGGCCGTGTCATGACCGCCCCCGCCGCCTACCAGGTCTCCCACCTCGACGCCCTGGAGGCGGAGAGCATCTTTGTGATGCGTGAGGTGGTGGCGGAGATGGAGCGGCCGGTGTTGCTGTTCTCCGGTGGTAAGGACTCGATCGTGATGCTGCGGTTGGCGCAGAAGGCGTTCGCGCCGGGGTCGGTGCCGTTTCCGGTGATGCACGTGGACACGGGTCACAACTTCCCGGAGGTCCTGGCGTACCGGGACGGCCGGGTGGCGGAGTTGGGGTTGCAGTTGATCGTGGCGTCGGTGCCGGAGGCTCTCGCCAGTGGGTTGGTGCGGGAGTCGGGGGACGGGACGCGGAACCGGATCCAGACGCCGGTGTTGTTGGACGCGGTGGAGAAGCACCGGTTCGACGCCTTGTTCGGTGGGGCCCGCAGGGATGAGGAGAAGGCGCGGGCGAAGGAGCGGGTGTTCTCGTTTCGGGACGAGTTCGGGCAGTGGGATCCGAAGAACCAGCGTCCGGAGTTGTGGTCGTTGTACAACGGTCGGCATCACCCGGGGGAGTCGATCCGGGTGTTCCCGTTGTCGAACTGGACCGAGTTGGATGTGTGGCACTACATCGCGCGGGAGCGGATTCCGTTGCCGTCGATCTACTACGCGCACGAGCGGGTGGTGGTCGCCCGGGACGGGATGTTGTACGCGGTGAACGAGTTCATCCGGCCTCGGGCGGGTGAGACGCCGTTCACGGCGGTGGTGCGGTACCGGACGGTCGGGGACGCCTCGTGCACGGCGGCGGTGGCGTCGGACGCGGACACGGTGGAGAAGGTGATCGTGGAGGTCGCCGCGACGCGGGTGACCGAGCGGGGCGCGACCCGGGGTGACGACCGGGTCAGCGAGGCCGCGATGGAGGACCGTAAGCGGGAGGGCTACTTCTGATGAGCACCGACACCATCACCCCGGGGGCCGGCGTGCCCGAACCGGTGCAGGCGCGGCCGATGGACCTGCTGCGGTTCGCCACCGCCGGGAGCGTCGACGACGGCAAGTCGACCCTGATCGGCCGCCTGTTGTACGACACCAAGAGCCTGTTCACCGACCAGCTCGCCGCCGTCGAGGCCGTCAGCGCGGCGCGGGGGGACGAGTACACCAACCTCGCCCTGTTGACCGACGGGTTGCGGGCCGAGCGGGAACAGGGCATCACCATCGACGTGGCGTACCGGTACTTCGCCACCCCGCGGCGGAAGTTCATCATCGCCGACACCCCCGGGCACATCCAGTACACCCGCAACATGGTCACCGGCGCCTCGACCGCGGACCTGGCGTTGATCCTGGTCGACGCCCGTAAGGGCCTGGTCGAGCAGTCCCGCCGGCACGCGTTCCTCTGCTCCCTGTTGCGGGTGCCGCACCTGGTGCTGTGCGTCAACAAGATGGACCTCGTCGACTACGACCAGGCCGTGTTCGACCGGATCGCCGACGAGTTCACCGCCTTCGCCGCGAAACTCGACGTGCCCGACCTGACGGTCATCCCCGTCTCCGCCCTCAAGGGCGACAACATCGTCACCCGGTCGGAGAACATGCCCTGGTACGAAGGCCCCGCCCTGCTCCACCACCTCGAACGGGTCCACATCGCCTCCGACCGCAACCTCGTCGACGTCCGCTTCCCCGTCCAGTACGTCATCCGCCCCCAGTCCACGACGGTGACGGACTACCGCGGCTACGCCGGGCAGGTCGCCTCCGGCGTCCTGAAACCCGGCGACGAGGTGATGGTCCTGCCCTCCGGGTTCACCTCCCGCATCGCCGCCGTCGAGACCGCCGACGGCCCCCTCGACGAGGCGTTCCCCCCGATGTCGGTCACCGTCCGACTCACCGACGAGATCGACATCTCCCGCGGCGACATGATCTGCCGCCCCCACAACGCCCCCACCCCCAGCCAGGACATCGAAGCGATGATCTGCTGGATGGACGAAACCCGCCCCCTGCACATCGGCGGCAAGTACACCATCAAACACACCACCCGCACCGCCCGCACCATCATCCGCAGCCTCCAGTACCGCCTCGACATCAACACCCTCCACCGCGACGACACCGCCACCCACCTCACCCTCAACGAGATCGGCCGCGTCCGCCTCCGCACCACCATCCCCCTCCTCGCCGACGAGTACCGCCGCAACCGCACCACCGGCGGCTTCATCATCATCGACGAGACCACCCACCGCACCGTCGCCGCCGGCATGATCATCGAAGCCACCTGAGGTGTAAGGAAGGGCCCCCTCCTAACCCATACGGTCGAGAAGGGGCCCCTTCTCACAGCTCGGGTCGGCCCCGGTGGCCGGTCCGGTGGCGGTACCCAGTGAAGCCCCCGGCAGTGCGCCGGGGGCTTGCGGTGGTGCGGTCGCCGAGGGTCAGCGAGGGCTGGCCGCCAGGCCGACGAAGGCTTCTCGGAGGAGGTCGAGGGTCCGCCCCCGGGGCAGGGCCTCGCCCCGGATGCGCTCCCAGCGTCGTTCCGGCCGAACAAGCGCGGACGCCTGGTCGAGGATCTGCGCTTCCGCCGCACTGTCGACGTGCGCCACCCGCTCGCCGTCCGGCAGGTCGGCGAGGCTGAACGGCCCGTCCAGCCCGGGATAGTTGGGCGCGTCGGCCGGCACGACGTGCAGTTGCAGGGTCGGCAGGTCGGTGCGGGCGAGCAGGTGAACCCCTCCGCGATCTTGCAGTTGGCGCCCCGGCACAAGGCGCGTACAGGAACTATCGGGGGCCCACAGTGCACGATCGCGGGGGCGGGGTGGGGGGTGTTAAGAAGGGGCCCTTCCTCTACCGGAAGCGTTAACAGGGGGCCCTTCCTTGCATCTGGGTGGTGCCGTGGGTGGGGAGGGCGGTGAAGTGGGTCGGGGCGGCGAAGCCGCGGGCGGCGTACGCGGTGGCCACGGCGGTGGCCACGGAGTCGGCGGCAGCGGCGTCGACCAGGGCCAGGACGCAGCCGCCGAAACCGCCGCCGGTCATCCGGGCACCGAGCGCCCCGGCGGCGAGCGCCGCCTCAACGGCGGTGTCGACCTCCGGCACGGTGATCTCGAAGTCGTCCCGCATCGAGGTGTGGGAGGCGGTCAGCAGCGGCCCGATCTCCCGGATGCGGCCGGCGCGCAGCAGGTCGACCGTGTCGAGGACGCGCTGGTTCTCGGTGACCACGTGCCGCAGCCGGCGGCGGGTCTCGTCGTCCGGCAGCCGGTCCAGCGCGGCGGCCAGGTCGGCGACGCCGACGTCCCGCAGTGCCGGTACGCCGAGCACCCGGGCCGCCCGCTCGCAGGCGGCCCGGCGGGCGGCGTACTCCCCGTCGGCGTGCCGGTGCGGGGCGCGGCTGTCCACGACCAGGACGGCCAGGCCGGCGGCGGCCAGGTCGAACGGGATGTGGTCGACCGCCTCGGTACGGCAGTCCAGGAAGAGCGCGTGCCCGGCGCGGCACCGGATCACGGCCGACTGGTCCATGATCCCGGTGGGGGCGCCGACGTACTCGTTCTCGGCCCGCTGGGCCAGCCGGGGCTGTGCGTCGGCGGGCAGGTCCAGCCCGCCCAGGTCGACCAGGGCGGCCAGCACCGCCGCCTCCAGCGCGGCCGAGGAGGAGAGCCCCGCGCCGAGCGGCACGTCGGAGGCGACCGCCAGGCGGGCCCCGGGCACCGGGTGACCGGCGGCGCGCAGCGCCCAGACCACCCCGGCGACGTACCCGGCCCAGCCGGGCACCCGGCCCGCGCCGGTGACCTCGTCGACGCCGAAGGTCACCGGCTCCCCGGTCAGCTCGGAGCGGACCGTCCAGGTGGTGCCGGGCTGCGGGGCGGCGGCGACCACGGTCCGCAGCGGCAGCGCGAAGGGCAGCACGTACCCGTCGTTGTAGTCGGTGTGCTCGCCGATCAGGTTGACCCGGCCGGGTGCCGCCCAGCGGCCGGCGGGCGGCTCGCCGTACCCGGTGCGGAAGGCGGCGCTGGCCCGGTCGGCGACGTCCCCGACCGGGGTGGGGGAGGGGGCGGTCACGGCTGGGTCAGCCGGTGGGTGCGGTAGAAGGCCCAGGCGTCGCCGACCATGTCGTGCAGGGTCGGCTTGCGCGGCTCCCAGCCCAGTTCGGCGCGGGCCAGCGCCGACGAGGCGACCAGTTCGGCGGGGTCGCCCTCCCGGCGCGGGGCCATCTCGACCGGCAGCGGCCGGCCGGTCACCTCGCGGACCACGTCGACCACCTGCCGGTTGCTGAACCCGTTGCCGTTGCCGAGGTTGTAGATCCGGTGCTGCCCGCCGGTCGCCGCGCCCAGCGCGAGCAGGTGGGCGCGGGCCAGGTCGGCGACGTGGATGTAGTCGCGGACGCAGGTGCCGTCGGCGGTGGGGTAGTCGTCGCCGAAGAGCTGGAGCTTCTCCCGCCGGCCGGCGGCCACTTCCAGGGCGATCGGGATCAGGTGCGACTCCGGGTCGTGCCGCTCGCCGAGGGCGACGTCGCCGTCGAGGTACGCGCCGGCCACGTTGAAGTACCGCAGCGAGACGGCGGCCAGCCCGTGCCCGATCGCCTCCGAGGTCAGCGCCATGTCGACGGCGAGCTTGGTGGCCCCGTACGTGTTGGTGGGGGCCTTCACCGCGGTCTCCGGGATCGGCAGCTCGGTCGGGTTGCCGTACACGGCGGCGGTGGAGGAGAAGATCAGCCGGGGTACCCGGGCGGCCCGGACGGCGTCGATCAGGGCGAGCGAGCCGACGGTGTTGGTGTCCCAGTACAGCTCCGGCCGGACCATCGACTCGCCGGCCGCGATCAGGGCGGCGAAGTGCAGGACCCCGTCGAAGCCCGCCTCGGGGGTGAGCACCCGGGCGGCGTCGTGGACGGACGCCTCGACGTGGCTGGCGTCCGGCGCGAGGGCGGCCCGGTGACCGGTACGCAGGTCGTCCAGGACGACCACCTCGTGCCCGGCGTCGAGCAGCATCCGGGTGACCACGCTACCGATGTAGCCGGCACCGCCGGTGACGAGCAGTTTCACGTCCGTGCCTCCTGCCTGGGCCGCCGATGCGGCGCGTGTCCGGTGCTCACCCTACGGTCGTCCGCCGTGCCCCGGCCGTGTCCCCGCTGTGCGTGGCCAGCCGTCATCCCAGCACAGTCCTTCACGATTGAACAGAGACGAACATCAGCCGAATTCCGGTGCCCGGCGGCGGCGGTGTCTACCATCTCTGTCATGCGGGAAGCGGGCGCTTCCGGGCCCCGGCGGGGACGGTCGGGGCTGCCGCGCCGCGTGCCGAGGCCACTGGCCAGGGCCGTCGCCCGGATCGTGGTCCGCGCGGCGGACGGCGCCACCCGCCGGGTCACCGACCTGCTCGGGGCCGGTCCGGCCGCCGGACGGGAACGGTTCAGCGAGACGGAGCTGCGCGACCTGGTCGCCGCGAACACCGTGCTCGACCCCGAGGAACGTCGGATCATCGACGAGGTGCTGGTGGCCGGGGCGCGCCTGGTCCGCGAGGTGATGATGCCCCGGACCGAGGTCGTCTTCCTCTCCGCCGGGCTGACCATCGCCGAGGCGGCCCGGCTGGCCCGGACCGCGACGCACACCCGGTACCCGGTGGTCGACGGCACCCCCGACGACGTGGTCGGCTTCGTCCACCTGCGGGACGTCCTGCTCCGCCCCGAGACCGACCCGTGCGGCACCGTGGGGGAGCTGGCCCGGGAGGTCAAGCGCCTGCCGGACAGCAAGCGCGTGGTCGCCGCGCTGGCCGAGATGCGCCGGGAACGCCACCACCTGGCCGTGGTCGTCGACGAGTACGGCGGCACCGCCGGCATCGTCACCCTGGAGGACCTGATCGAGGAGTTGATCGGCGAGATCCACGACGAGTACGACGCCGCGCCCGACCCGGTGCACGCCGGGCTGCCCGCCGTGGTGGACGGCCGGCTCAACCTCGCCGACTTCGCCGAGCGGACCGGTGTCACCCTGCCCGGCGGCCCGTACGAGACGGCCGGCGGGTTCGTCATGGCCGCCCTGGGCCGGCTGCCGGTCGCCGGGGACGAGGTGCGGGTGGGGCCGCCGGTCGACGCCACCGACGCGGCGGAGCCGGCCGGCGGCTGGCTGCTGCGGGTGCTGACCCTGGACGGTCGCCGGGTGGCCCGGCTCGCGGTCTCCGTCGACCGCCTGCCCGAGCAGCGCCGGGCGGCCGCCGGGCCGGGGACGGCCGCCGGACCGGGTGCGCCGGCCGGGGCGGGGGCGCGGGCGGTGGACGCCGTGCCGGGCCCGGCGGATGTCGTGCCGGGACGCGCCGGCCCGTCATGACGTACCCCCGGGCTTGCTGACAGAATTGCCGGCATGTCCGACGCTCCCGCCCGTCCCCGCGTCCTCTCCGGCATCCAGCCGACCGCCGACTCGTTCCACCTCGGCAACTATCTGGGCGCGGTCCGGCACTGGGTGGCCCTCCAGGACAGCCACGACGCGTTCTACTGCGTGGTGGACCTGCACGCGATCACCGCCGGCCACGACCCGGCGGTGCTGCACCAGCGGACCCGGCGGGCCGCCGCCCAGTTGCTCGCCGTCGGGATCGACCCGGAGCGCAGCACCCTGTTCGTCCAGTCCCAGGTGCCCGAGCACCCGCAGCTCGCCTGGATCCTGGGCTGCATCACCGGGTTCGGCGAGGCCGGCCGGATGACCCAGTTCAAGGACAAGTCGCAGAAGCAGGGCAGCGACCGGGCCAGCGTCGGCCTCTTCACGTACCCGATCCTCCAGGCCGCCGACATCCTGCTGTACCAGGCCGACGCGGTGCCGGTGGGGGAGGACCAGCGCCAGCACCTGGAGCTGAGCCGCGACCTGGCCCAGCGGTTCAACACCACGTTCGGCGCGACCTTCACCGTCCCGGCGGCGCACATCGTCAAGGACACCGCGAAGATCACCGATCTCCAGGAGCCGAGGGCGAAGATGTCCAAGTCCTCCTCGGCGCCGGGCGGCATCATCGACCTGCTGGAGGACCCGGCCCGGTCGGCCAAGAAGATCCGCTCGGCGGTCACCGACACCGGCCGGGAGATCGTCTTCGACGCCGAGGCCAAGCCCGGCATCGCCAACCTGCTCACCATCTACTCCGCGCTCAGCGGTCGGGGCATCGACGACCTGGTCGGCGCGTACGCCGGCAAGGGGTACGGCGACCTGAAGAAGGACCTGGCCGAGGTGGTGGCGGAGTTCGTCCGCCCCATCCAGGCCCGCACCCAGGGGTACCTCGACGACCCGGCGCAGTTGGACAAGCTGCTCGCCACCGGGGCGGAGAAGGCCCGCGCGGTGGCCGGCGCGACGCTGCGCACCGCGTACGAACGGGTCGGGTTCTTCCCGCCGGTCCGGGGCGAGTGACGCCACGGCGGCGGAGGTGAACGGGTCGGTACGCGAAGGGGTGGCGCGGGGCATGGAGCGCGGCGAGGGGTTGCCGGCGACGGGCGGCACGATCCAGATCGGGGTCGCGGTGGACATCCCCGAGCCGTGGGGCGCGGTGCTGACCCGGCGTCGCGCCGAGGCGGGCGACCCGCAGGCGGCGGACATCCCGGCCCACGTCACCCTGCTCGGCCCGACCGAGATCGCGGTGGCCGCCCTGCCGGCCGTCGAGGCGCACCTGGCCGCCGTCGCCGCCGCCCACCTGCCGTTCACCCTGCACCTGCGGGGCACCGGCACGTTCCGGCCGGTCACCCAGGTGGTGTTCGTCGCGGTGGCGGCCGGGATCAGCGAGTGCGAACTGCTGGCCGCCGCGATCGGCTCCGCCGCCGACCTGCGCCGGGAGGCCCGGTTTCCGTACCATCCGCACGTCACCGTCGCCCAGGACGTCGCCCCCGAGGCGCTCGACCAGGCGTACGAGGACCTGGCCGACTTCTCGGCGATCTTCGAGGTGGAGGCGTTCACCCTCTTCTCGCACAGCGGACAGACGCGGTGGCAGCCGCGCCGGGACTTCCGGCTCGGCGGCTGACCTCTCGTGGCCGAGCGGTCGGCCGCACCCGGGCGGACGATCGGCGAGGATGACAGCGTGGAACTTCTGGGGCGGCTGGGCGCCGGCATCGACCGCCGGGTGACCGCCGCGCGCCGCCGCTCCGGGCTCCTCGACCACGTCTGGCGGGCCGTCGAACTGTACGGCGAGGTGCTCGGGGCCCGCCTGGCCGCCGCGATCGCGTACTACGGCTTCTTCGCGGCGTTCGCGCTGGCGCTGGTGGCGTACTCGGTCTTCGGCGCGATCCTGGAGGACAACGACGAGGTCAGCGCCGCCGCGGCCCACTTCCTCCGGGAGAACCTGCCGTTCCTCGACCCCGGCCAGATCGCCCAGAGCAGCGGTACCGTCGGGGTGGTCGGCCTGGTCATCCTGGTCTTCACCGGGATCGGCTGGATCGAGGCGATCCGCTCCTCGCAGCGGCTGATGTACGGGCTCAACCAGCAGCCCGGCAACCTCGTGGTCCGCCGCCTGGTGGACCTGGTGGTGATGATCGGGGTCTTCCTGCTGCTCGGCGTCTCGGTGGCCGCCGTCGACGCGCTGGAGTCGCTGCTGCGGTTCCTGTTGCGCAGCACCGGCTCGATCGGGCTGACCACGGTCAGCGCGGTGCTGAGCGTCCTGGTCAACGCGGTGCTGGCGGTCGCGCTGCTGGTGGCGGTGCCCCGGCTGCGGATGAGCCGACGCCGGCTGCGGCCGGTGGTGCTGGTCGTCGCGGTCGGCATCACGCTGTTGAACACGGTGGGCCGGTTCTACGTGGTACGCACCGAGCGGAACCCGGCGTACGCGGTGGTCGCCGGGGCCGTCGGGCTGCTGCTCTACCTGTACCTGCTCAACCAACTGATCCTCTTCGGCGCGGCGCTCGCCGCCACCAGCCCCCGGGGCCGGGTGGTGGACCTGGCGGCGGCGCCCGCCCCGACGCCCCGGGCCCGGGACCTCGACGGGGAGGCCGATCCGGGTGCTCCCGGCGGGGCGGGGTGACCGGGAGCGGCCTGCTCTTTCGGGGACGCCTAAAGCGTGCATGTCGGGCAAAAGGCGCGCAGGGCTTCACGTTCCCGGCCCATGATGAGCCGGTGGGCGCACTAGTGACGTTGGACCTGCCGGACGACTCGCCGATGGTCGACCTACCGTGGATCATCACCTTCGGCCCGCTCAGCGACGCCGACGAGTGGGAACCGGTGGTCTGCGGGCCGTACGAGCGACCGCACGCGCTCGCCCTGGCCGAGGCGGTGGTCGCCGAGGAGCAGTTGATGGCGGTGGTGGAGCCGCTGCTGCCGGCGGTCTCCGCCGACGAGATCCGGACCGAGATCGCCGCCGCCCAGGCCGCCGCCGAGTCCGAGCCGGACGGCCTGGACGAGGTCGACCTGTACGGCGACTACGAGGAGACCGTCGACGAGGAGCAGGACCGGCTCACCGAGGCGGAACGGCACGCCCAGCCGCTGACCGCCCCCAGCGAGGCCGACCTGCGCGCCGGGTTCCACCGGATCGCCGCCATGCTCACCGGCCGCGACACCTGACCCGCGCCGCCCCGCGGGTGTGAGAAGGGGCCCCTTCTCGACCGTATGCGTTAAGAAGGGGCCCCTCCTTTCAGCCCAGCTCGGGGTAGTCGGTGTAGCCGTGGTGGTCGCCGCCGTACGCGGTGCGGTAGTCGGGGGTGGTGAACGGGCCGCCGGCCGCCAGCCGCCGGGGCAGGTCCGGGTTGGCCAGGTAGAGCGCGCCGTAGGAGACCAGGTCGGTCTCGCCGGTCTCGACCAGCTTCAGCGCCTCCGGCCCGGTCCAGCTACCCGGGGTGTACGGGTTGAGCAGGAACGTGCCCTGCCAGCGGTCCCGCAGCACCGGCGTGAACTCGGTGTCCGACCCCTCGGCGACGTGCAGGTACGCCAGGCCGAGCGGGTTGAGCGCGTCGAGCAGGGCGAGGTACGTCTCGCGGTGCCCCTCCTCGACGATGTCGTTGAAGCCGTTGGCCGGCGAGACGCGCAGCCCGACCCGGTCCGCGCCGATGGCGTCGGCGACCGCCCCGGTCACCTCGACCACGAACCGGATCCGCCCGGCCACGTCGCCGCCCCACTCGTCGTCGCGCAGGTTGGTGTTGGTGGCGAGGAACTGGTGCAGCAGGTACCCGTTGGCCCCGTGCAGCTCGACCCCGTCGAAACCGGCCTCGATCGCGTTGCGGGCCGCCGTGACGAAGTCGGCGACGGTGGCCCGGACACCGTCGGCGTCCAGCGGCCGGGGCACGGGGAACTCCTGCGGGCCGGTCGGGGTGACGATCGTCCCCGCCGCCCGGACCGCCGACACGCCGGACGGCTGGTGGCCCCGCGCCGTGTTGTCCGGGTGGCCGATCCGCCCGGTGTGCATGAGCTGGGCGAAGATCAGGCCGCCCCGGTCGTGGACGGCGGTGGTCACCGGTCGCCACGCGGCGACCTGCTCGTCGGTGTGCAGGCCCGGGGTGTTCAGGTACCCCTGGCCGGTGGCGGAGGGCTGGATGCCCTCGGTGACGATCAGCCCCGCCCCGGCGCGCTGGCCGTAGTACGTCGCCATCAGCTCGGTCGGGCTGGCCCCGGGGCCGTACGCGCGGCTGCGGGTCATCGGGGCCATCACCACCCGGCTCCGGGTCGTGTACCGGCCGATGACGGCTGGCTCGAATGCAGTTGTCATGTCCCGACTCCGTCCGGAGAATCCATCGCTCTGCTGCCCCCAACCGTGGGGCGGACGGGAACCTTCCGGAGTGGACTGTGACCGTGGGCACGGCGATCAGGTGACGGTGCAGCGGGGCGGCCGGTGGCGTGGTCGGGTGCGGTGGCGACCCCGGACAGCGGTGCCCGGCTCGCCCGACCCCGGGCACCGCTGTCCCTCACCCCCCACCACAAGGGGTCGTTCGAGCCCGGCCGCCCGCTGGCGGTGGGGCGCGGCGGGCGACCGGGATGACACCGGGATACCCCGTGCGGGCCGGCTCGAATCCCGTCGCCGCGAATCCTGCGTGGGGAACGACGCCAGCGGGCCGGGGTTGGCCCGGCCGTCCGTGGGCCCGGAGCACCACGGACGGCCAGGGGTCAGGGGTGGGTCGTCCGGCTCAGCGCCGGTCGAACCACGCGGCGGCGTCCACCGGCAGGACGTGGCCGCCGTCGGACTCGGTGAGGTCGGTGCTGGCGACGACCGGCTGGCCGTACCCGTCGATCCGGACCGGGGCGTCGCTGAGGTTGACCACACAGGTCAGCTCCGCGTCGTCGCCACCCCGGCGGAAGGCCAGCACGCCGGGGCCGGCGGCCAGCCAGGTCACCCCGTCGGCGTCGGCGGCCAGCGCCGGGTGGCCGCGCCGGATCCGCAGCGCGCTGCGGTACAGCTCCAGGGTGGAGCCGGGTACGCCGGTCTGCGCCGCGACCGACAGCGCCCGCCAGGTGGCCGGGGCGGGCAGCCAGCTCAGCTCGCTGCCGTGCGGCCCGAAGCCGTACGGGGCCAGGTCGCCGCTCCACGGGATCGGCACCCGGCAGCCGTCCCGGCTCTCCCCGGTCCGCAGGAACGACGGGTCCTGGCGCAGCTCGTCGGGGAGGTCGAGCACCTCGGGCAGGCCCAGCTCCTCACCCTGGTACAGGTACGCGCAGCCGGGCAGGGCGAGCATCAGCAGGCTGGCCGCCCGCGCCCGGCGCAGCCCCACCTCGCCGTCGCCGTACCGGGTGACGTGCCGCTGCTTGTCGTGGTTGGAGAGCACCCAGGTGGTGGGGGCGCCGACGATGGTCGCCTCGGCGAGCGCGGTGTCGATCACCTTGCGGAACGAGTCGGCCGACCAGGTGGCGTCCAGGAAGTCGAAGCTGAACGCCTGGTGCAGCTCGTCCGGGCCGATGTAGCGGGCCAGCCGCTGCGGCGTCTCGGCCCACGCCTCGGCCACCGCCATCCGGCCGCCGGGGTAACTGTCCAGGATGGGCCGCCAGGCCCGGTAGATGTCGTGGATCTCGTCCTGGTCGAAGTACGGCAGCCGGCCCTTGCCGAGCAGTTCCGACTGGCGGCGGCCGGTGGTCATCGAGTTGAACCCGACGTCCGGCAGCCCCTCGGCCTTGATCATCCCGTGTGCCACGTCGATCCGGAACCCGTCCACCCCACGGTCCAGCCAGAACCGCAGGATCTCCTCGAACTCGGCGCGGACCTCGGGGTGGCGCCAGTTCAGGTCCGGCTGGGCCGGGTCGAACAGGTGCAGGTACCACTGCCCGTCGGGCAGCCGGGTCCAGGCCGGGCCGCCGAAGATGCTCTCCCAGTCGTTGGGCGGCAGCTCGCCGTCGGCGCCCCGGCCGTCGGCGAAGAGGTAGCGGGCCCGCTCGGCGGAGCCGGGCGCGGTGGCCAGGGCGGCCTGGAACCAGGCGTGCGCGCTGGAGGTGTGGTTGGGCACGATGTCGACGATGATCCGCAGGCCGAGGGCGTGCGCGTCGGCGATCATGGCGTCGAAGTCGGCGAGGGTGCCGAAGGCCGGGTCGACGTCCCGGTAGTCGGCGACGTCGTAGCCGCCGTCGATCATCGGCGAGGTGTAGAAGGGGGTCAGCCAGAGCGCGTCCACCCCCAGGTCACGCAGGTACGGCAGGCGGTCCCGGATGCCGGGCAGGTCACCGACGCCGTCGCCGTTGGCGTCGGCGAAGCTGCGGACGTACACCTGGTAGACGACCGCGGAGCGCCACCAGTCGTCGTCGGAGGTCTGCGGCGTGGGGAGGCTGGCGGTCATCGGTGGCGGACCCCGTTCTGTGCTGCGGGACGGCGGCACCCGCCGCGGCGCTGCGGGTGGGCGCGGATGTCACAGCAGAATGCCGGCCAACGACTGCAAGAGTCAAGCAGAGTTTACGCAAGAATTGACGTCAAGACGTCGAACCCCTGGTCGGGGCGGATCGGTTCAGGCGGGTACGGGCAGGGCCGGCGGGGCGGGGCGCTGCCGCTTGCCGGAACCGGTCCCGGCGGCGCCGGGCTCGCCGGTCGCGCCCGTCGCCGAGCGGGCGACCGCGGTGGAGCCCCGGACCACCAGCTCCGGGCGGAACAGGTACTCCGAGTGCGGTGCGGCGTGCCCGTTGATCTCGTCGACCAGGGCCCGGACGGCGGCGACCGCCATCGCCGCGACCGGCTGCCGCATGGTGGTCAGCGGCGGGTCGGTGAAGGCCATCAGCGGGGAGTCGTCGTACCCGACCACGGAGAGGTCCCCGGGGACCGACAGCCCGCGCTGGCGGGCGGCCCGGATCGCGCCGAGGGCCATCAGGTCCGAGCCGGAGACGATCCCGGTGACGCCCCGGTCCAGCAGTCGGCTCGCGGCGGCCTCGCCGCCCTCCACCCCGAACAGGGTCAGCTCGGCCAGCTCGGCCAACTCCGCCTCGGTCAGGCCGGTGTGCCGTTGCATGGCGGCCCGGTACCCGGCCACCCGCCGCTGCACCGGGACGAACCGGTCCGGGCCGGTGATCAGCCCGATCCGCCGGTGCCCGAGCGCGACCAGGTGGGCGACGGCCAGTTCGGTGGCCTCCCGGTCGTCGCAGGAGACGAAGGGCGCGGCGATGCCGGGCACGTACCCGTTGATCATGACGACGGGCAGCGGCCGGGTGATCAGCGAGCGGTACCGGTCGTGGTTGGCGGCGGTGTCGGCGTGCAGGCCGGAGACGAAGACGATCCCGGAGACCTGCCGGTCCAGCAGCATCTCGACGTACTCGTCCTCGGTGACCCCGCCGGGGGTCTGGGTGCAGAGCACCGGGGTGAACCCGCTCTGGGCCAGGGTCGACTCGATCACCTGCGCGAAGGCGGGGAAGATCGGGTTCTCCAGCTCCGGGGTGACCAGGCCGACCAGCCCGGCACTGCGCTTGCGCAACCGGGCGGGGCGCTCGTAACCGAGGACGTCGAGGGCGGTCAGGACGGCCTGCCGGGTCTCGGGGGCCACGCCGGGACGGTCGTTGAGCACCCGCGACACGGTGGCCTCGCTGACATCGGCCTGTTGGGCGATGTCGGACAGTCGAGCGCGCATGGCGGCACTGTAGCGCAGAGGCAACTTCTTGCGTACGCCACTGCAAGGTCTTCCATCACCTGCAATCTCTTGCTAACGTCCCCGCAACACGCGAGAGTAGCGGCGCCGCACCCCGCGCGCCGGTTGGCACGAATCTTTCAAGGTTTCCACTGGCGGTGCGCCGATGTCCGGCCGGCCGCCATGACGACAGGAGTACCGATGCGCATCCGTACCGCGGGTGTGGTCGCCGCCCTCGGCCTGGCCCTCGCCGCCGCCGGCTGCGGCGGCAGCGACGGCAACGACGAGCCGGCCGCGCAGGAGTCCGCCGGCGCCGCCGGCGGCAAGCTGGTGATCTGGGCCGACGACAAGCGGACCGCCGCCCTCAAGCCGTTCGCGGACCGGTTCGGCCAGGAGAACGGCGTCACCGTCGAGGTGCAGGCCGTCTCCAAGGACCTGCAGACCAACTTCGTCACCGCCGCGCAGCAGGGCAGCGGCCCGGACGTGGTGGTCGGCGCACACGACTGGATCGGCAACCTGGTGCAGAACGGCGCGATCGAGCCGGTGCAGCTCGCCGCCGAGCAGAAGAGCGCGTTCAACGAGACGGCCATCAAGGCGGTCACCTTCAACGGCCAGCTCTACGGCGTGCCCTACGCGCAGGAGAACCTGGCCCTGATCCGCAACACCGAGCTGGCCCCCGAGGCCCCGGCCACCATCGAGGACCTGGTCGCCACCGGCAAGAAGCTGAAGGCGGAGAAGAAGGTCAGCGAGATCCTCTGCCTCCAGGTCGGCCAGAACGGCGACTCGTACCACATCTACCCGCTGTACACCTCGGGCGGCGGTTACCTCTTCGGCACCAACGCCACCGGCGACTACGACCCGAGCGACGTCGGCGTCGGCAAGCCCGGCTCGATCGAGGCGTTCAAGAAGATCGCCGCGCTCGGGGAGAAGGGCGAGGGCGTGCTGAAGCGCTCCATCTCCGACACCAACTCGATCGCCACCTTCACCAGCAAGAAGTGCGCCTACCTGGCCTCCGGGCCGTGGGCCACCACCGACGTGAAGAAGGCCAACCTGAGCTACGACATCTCCCCGTTCCCCGGCTTCGCCGGTGGCCAGGAGGCCCAGCCGTTCGTCGGCGTCCAGGCGTTCTACGTCGCCGCGAAGGGCAAGAACAAGGCCCTGGCGCAGGAGTTCGTCGCCAACTACACCACCAAGCCCGACCTGGCCGTGGCCCTGTACGAGGCCGAGCCCCGGCCCCCGGCGCTGACCGCCGCCCTCGACCAGGTCAAGGCGCAGGACCCGGACCTGGTCAAGTTCACCGAGGCCGGCAAGAACGGCCAGGTCCTGCCGGCGATCCCGGCGATGGCCGCGATCTGGGACCCGTTCGGCAAGGCCGAGGCGGCGATCATCGGCGGTGCCGACCCGGAGAAGACCATCACCGCGGCCGGTAAGACGATCACCGGCTCGATCAAGTAATGAGCACGCCGCTGTCCGGCCCGGGGTCCGCGTCGCGGACCCCGGGCCGGGAGCCCGCCGGCTCCCGGCCCGGCCGGGGACGTACCCCACGTCACGACGCGACGGTCAGTCCGACCGGTCTCGCGATCAAGGTGGTCCTGCTCGGCCTCACCGCCGCGATCGCGGTCTGGGCGGCCTTCCCGCTGCTGGAGGGCGGCCACTGGGTCGGCCTGGGGGTGCTGGCGGTGACCACCGCCGGCCTGTTCTACCTGTACCTGGGTCGCCGGCACGTCCCGGCGAAGTACCTGGTCCCCGGCACCCTCTTCCTGATCGCGTTCCAGGTGCTCCCGGTGCTCTACACGGCGAGCACGGCCTTCACGAACTTCGGCGACGGCCACCGGGGGAGCAAGGACGAGGCGGTGGTGGCCATCCAGACCGCCTCGGTGCGGCAGGTCCCCGGCTCCGCCGAGTACGCGCTGACCATCGCCACCACCGGCGACCCGGCCACCGGTCCGCTGGTCTTCCTGGTCACCGACCCGGGCACCGGGACCGTCCAGGTCGGTGACGGCGACGGGCTGCGCCGGCTCGACCCGGGTGACGTCACCGTCGCCCCGGGCGGCCGGGTCACCGCCGCGCAGGGCTACACCGTGCTGAACATCGGCCAGGCCAGCGCCCGCAGCCAGGAGATCACCGAACTGGTGGTGCCGACCGCCGGCGGCGCGCTGCGCTCGTCCGGCCTGTCCCGCGCCTACGAGGGCACGGCGGTGCGGGCGTACGACGACGGGTGCGACTGCATCCGGGACAGCGAGTCCGGCAGGACCTGGACGGCCGACGACGACATCGGCGCGTTCGTCGCCGCCGACGGGGAACGGCTGGCCCAGGGCTGGAAGGTCACCGTCGGGCTGAGCAACTTCACCCGGGTGCTCACCGACCCGAACATCTCCGGCCCGTTCTTCGGCACGCTGGTCTGGAACTTCGCCTTCGCCATCGGCTCCACCGGCGGCACCTTCATCCTGGGCATGTTCATCGCGCTGGCGCTGCACTCGCCCCGGATGCGCGGCACCAACGTCTACCGGGTGCTGCTGATCCTGCCGTACGCGATGCCGTCGTTCGCCATGCTGCTGGTCTGGCGGGACATGTTCAACACCGACTTCGGCCTGATCAACAGCGTGTTCGGGCTGGGGGTGGACTGGTTCGGCGACGAGTGGACCGCCCGGATCGCGGTGATCCTGGTGCAGCTCTGGCTCGGGTACCCGTACATGTTCCTGGTGGCCACCGGCGCGCTCCAGGCGATCCCCCGGGAGCTGACCGAGGCCACCAGCGTGGACGGCGCCTCACCGTGGCAGTCCTTCCGGGCCGTCACCCTGCCGCTGCTGCTGGTCGCCCTCTCCCCGCTGCTGATCGCGTCGTTCGCGTTCAACTTCAACAACTTCAACGCGATCTACCTGACCACCGAGGGCGCGCCCTTCCCGGCGGACAACCCGAGCAACGGGGCGACCGACCTGCTGATCACGTACACCTACCGGCTGGCCTTCGGCGGGCAGGGCGCGGAGTTCGGCTTCGCGGCGGCGATCTCGCTGTTCATCTTCACCATCGTGGCGCTGGTCTCGGCGGTGAGCTTCCGGCGCACCCGCAAGCAGGAGGAGGTGTACGCATGACCACGCTCACCGGTGCGGCGGCCACCGGCCGTGCCACCGACGAGCCGGCCGGCGCCCGCCCCGGCCGGGCCCGGCGGCGCAACCGCTGGTTCGCCCAGGTCGGCTGGCGGCACCTGGTCGGGGTGCTGGCGGTGCTGTTCAGCCTCTTCCCGATCGTGTTCGTCTTCTCCGCCGCGCTCAACCCGCTCGGCACCCTCAGCTCCACCGGGCTGGTGCCGGCGGACGGGGTCTCCTTCGGCAACTTCGGCGAACTGTTCGAGCGGACCCCGTTCGGCCGCTGGTTCCTCAACTCGCTGCTGATCGCCGGGGCGGCCTCGTTCGTCTCGGTGTTCCTCTCCTCGCTGGCCGCGTACGCCTTCTCCCGGATGCGCTTCGCCGGCCGGCGGGTGGGGCTGCTCTCGCTGCTGCTGATCCAGATGTTCCCGCAGTTCCTGGCGATCGTGGCGATCTTCCTGATCTTCGGCACGATCACCGGGCTGTGGCCGGAGATCGGCTTCAACACCCCGTGGGGCCTGCTGCTGCTCTACCTCGGTGGGGCGCTCGGGGTGAACACCTGGCTGATGAAGGGCTTCTTCGACACCCTGCCGAGGGAGCTGGACGAGTCGGCCACCATGGACGGGGCCAGCCACGCCCAGGTCTTCTTCCGGATCATGCTGCCGCTGGTGGCGCCGATCCTGGCGGTGACCGGGCTGCTCGCCTTCATCAACACGATCAACGAGTTCCTGATGGCGAACGTCTTCCTCACCAACGGTGACTCGAAGACCCTCGCCGTCGGGATGTACGGCATGTTGCAGGGCAACGAGCGGAACAACAACTTCGGCATCTTCGCGGCGGCGACCCTGCTCACCGCGATCCCCACCGTGCTGGTGTTCCAGTTCCTCCAGCGCTACATCGTCTCCGGCCTCACCTCCGGAGCGGTCAAGGGCTGAGCCCCGCGACAGCGAGCTGCGGCAAGGGCGTCGGCGGACGGCGGCGTACACCGGAGCAGATGTGCCACGCCCGACCCGCGGCCGGGACACCCGGTCGCGGGTCGGCATCTCCTCGGTGAGTACCGACCGCCCCGAAAGGACGCTGCCCATGAATCCGCACCACGACGGCTCCGCACTGTACGTCCCCGAGCAGACGCCGGCCCTCGGCGACACCGTGCCGGTCCTGGTCCGGGTGCCGGCCGGCACCGACGTCGAACGGGTGCACCTGCGCACCACCCCGGACGGCGAGCCGAAATTCGCCGAGGCGACCGTCGACCGGCGGACCGACACCGAGGTCTGGTACCGGGCCGACGTCGAGGTCCGTAACCCGGTCACCGGCTACCGGTTCCTGCTCACCGGCCGCCGGGGCCGGCGGTGGCTGAACGCCGCCGGGGTGGTCGGCCACGACGTGCCGGACGCCGGTGACTTCAGACTGGTGACGTACGACCCGCCGCCGGCCTGGATCCGCGACGCCGTCGTCTACCAGGTCTTCCCGGACCGGTTCGCCCGCTCGGCCGCCGCCGCCGACCGGGCCGCCCCGGACTGGGCCATCCCCTGCGACTGGGACACCCCGGTGATCGGGCGCGGCCCGGAGACCCCCCGCCAGTTATACGGCGGCGACCTGGACGGCGTCGCCGCGCACCTGGACCACCTCGACCGGCTCGGGGTGAACACCCTGTACCTCACCCCGATCTTCCCGGCCCGCTCCAACCACCGGTACGACGCGGCCAGCTTCGACCGGATCGACCCGCTGCTCGGCGGGGACGCGGCGCTGGCCCGGCTCGCCGACGCGGTGCACGGCCGGGGCTGGCGGCTGATCGGCGACATCACCAGCAACCACACCGGCGACGCGCACGAGTGGTTCCGGGCGGCGCTGGCCGGCTCCGCCGCCGAGCGGGAGCTGTACTACTTCGACGCCACCGGTGACTACGAGTCGTGGAACGGGGTGCGGTCGCTGCCGAAGCTCAACTGGGGCAGCGCCGAGCTGCGCCGCCGGTTCGCCACCGCCGAGGACTCGCTGCTGCGCCGCTGGCTGCGCCCGCCGTACGGGCTGGACGGCTGGCGGGTCGACGTGGCGAACATGACCGGCCGGCGCGGGGCCGACGGGTACACCCACGAGGTGGCGGCGTTGCTGCGCCGGGCGGCCGTGCAGACCCGGCCGGACGTGCTGGTGGTCGGCGAGCACGGCCACGACCACACCGGTGACCTGGACCGGGACGGCTGGCACGGGACGATGAACTACGTCGGCTTCACCGATCCGGTGCTGTCCTGGCTCAAGGACGGCGACGCCGAGGTGCCGAACTTCCTCGGCACCCCGGGCGGGGTCGTCCGACGGTCCGCCCCGGAGGTGCTGGCCACCATGGACACCTACCGGTCGCTGGTCTCCTGGCGGTCGTACACCCACTCGTGGCAGTTGCTCGGCTCGCACGACTCGGCCCGGGTCCGCACGGTGGTCGGCGACGCCGCCCGGCAGGAGGTGGCCGCCGGGCTGCTCGCCACGATGCCCGGTACGCCGATGGTCTTCGCCGGGGACGAACTGGGGCTGACCGGTACCAACGGGGAGGGGTCGCGGACCCCGATGCCCTGGCACCGGCCGGAGAGCTGGGACCGGGGCACCCTGGCGGCGTACCGGTCGCTGCTGGCGCTGCGGCGGGCCGAGCCGGCGCTGCGCCACGGCGGCCTGCGTCGGGTCCACGTCGACCCGGACACCCTGGTCTTCCTGCGTGAGGCCCCGACCGGCGCGGTGCTGGTGCTGGCCCGGCGCGCGCCCGGCGTCCCGGTACGGCTGACCGGCCTGCCGGCCGCCACCAGCGTGTACGGCGGCGCCGACGACCTGCGTCCGGACGCGACCGGCACGCTGGTGCTCCCCGCCGACGGCCCGACGTTCCAGGTCTGGCGGCTGGCGGGCTGACCCGACCGGGGCCCTGGCGGGCTGACCCGACCGGGGCCCTACGGGCTGAGCCGGCCGGGGCCCTACGGGCTGATCCGACCGGGGCCCTGGCCGCTCAGCCGGCCAGGGCCTCCTTCATCCGCTGGATCTCCACCCGCTGCTCGACCGCCGTGCTGGTGGCGGTCTCGTTGACGATCGGGTCCACGCCGAGCGTCTGGGCCTCCAGCGCCATCGTGATGGCGCCCTGGTGGTGGGCGCTCATCATGTCGACGAACATCTTGTCGAACTCGGCGCCCCGGGCGGCCTCCAGCGACTTCATCGCCTCCGGCGACTGCATCCCGGCCATCTCGTGCCCGTGCTGCGCGGTCGCGGCCTCACGCTTGAGGCCCTTGGACTCCAGCCAGGCCTCCAGCGCCTTGATCTCCGGGCCCTGCGCGGCCAGGATGCGGTCCGCGATGGCCGCGATCTGCGTGTTCCCGGCCCGCTCGGGGGCGAGCCGGGCCATCACCAGCGCCTGCTCGTGGTGGGGGATCATCATGCTGACGAACCGGACGTCGGCCGCGTTGTAGGCGGGGGCCGGCTGCGGACTGAACTCGTTGGACGGCACCGTCGACGCGCTCTGGCCGGGCCGCCCGGGGATCACCACCGGCGCGGTGACGTCCGGCGCCGAGGAAAGCTGGATCGGCTCCGGAGCGGCGGCGCTCGCCGTCGGCTCGGGCTCGTCGCGGGACAGCCCGACGGCCACCGCGACCCCGGCCACCAGCACGCCGAGCACGGCCAGCTCCACCAGCACGATGGGCCGCCACCGGCGGGACCGCCCCCCGGTCTGTTTGCCTAGCACAAGTCGTCTCCCATTACTGGCCCAGAGTTGGCCGGGATCGTAACGCGGCCTGGCCTGCACCGGAAGGGTCGGCGAAGCGATTTGGACCTTAACTCCGACCTGCGGTTTTTGTTCAGCGAGCTGCCAGGTGGCTGTTGCTTGATCGTTATCAAGCTTGGTTCCAGGGTGTGATGCGTATCACAATGTCCAGGTCGGGGCCACGATATGGTCCCGCTACCTCTCGACCCAACCCCGACGAAGGGTGTCGCTCCATGTTCAGAAAACCCCCACAAGGGACGCGGAGGCTCGGGGCCATCAGCCTGGCTGCCGCCGCAGCTCTCCTCGCGACCACTGTGGCCGGCGCACCCGCCAGCGCCGCCGAGGTCGAGGAGACCGCCAACGACCCGGCCTACGTCATCCCGGGTGTCGATGAGATCTCCTCCAGCAGCAACTTCCGGACGATCGCCAACCTGCCGAAGACGGGGGCGTTCGAGTCCGAGTCCGCTTACGGCACGGACATCGCCTTCCAGGGCAACTACGCCTTCGTCGGCAACTACAACGGCTTCACGATCTACGACATCAAGCAGCCGCGGAACCCGAAGGTCACTAGCCAGGTCCTCTGCCCCGGCGCGCAGAACGACATCTCGATCTACGGCGACCTGCTGTTCCTCTCGGTGGACTCGTCCCGTAACGACGACTCCTGCAACAGCACCGCCCAGTCCGCGACCATCAAGGACTCGTGGGAGGGCGTCCGGATCTTCGACGTCTCCGACAAGGTCAACCCGACCTACATCAAGGCGATCGAGACCGACTGCGGCTCGCACACCCACACCCTGGTGCCGGCGAAGACCAAGGACAAGATCTACGTCTACGTCCAGTCCTACAGCCCGAACGCGAGCTTCCCGGACTGCCAGCCGCCGCACGACAAGCTCTCGATCATCGAGGTGCCGCTGAACGACCCGACCCAGGCCGCGGTGGTCGCCACCCCGAACCTGTTCCCGGGTGACCTGGGCGCCGCCTCGACCAGCGGTTGCCACGACGTGACCGTCTACGCCGAGCTGGACCTGGCCGCCGGTGCCTGCATGGGCGACGGCGTCCTGATGGACATCTCGGACCGGACCAACCCGGTCGTGCTCAGCCGGGTCCGGGACACCAACTTCGCCTTCTGGCACTCCGCGACCTTCAACAACAGCGGCAACAAGGTCATCTTCACCGACGAGCTGGGCGGCGGTGGCTCGGCCACCTGCAACCCGACCATCGGCCCGAAGCGCGGTGCCAACGCCCTCTTCGACATCGAGGGTGAGGGCGCCGACCGGAAGCTGGTCTTCAAGAGCTACTTCAAGATCCCGCGGGAGAACACCCGCTTCGAGAACTGCGTCGCCCACAACGGCTCGCTGATCCCGGCCATGGGCCGCGACATCATGGTCCAGGCCTGGTACCAGGGCGGCATCTCGGTCTTCGACTTCACCGACTCCAGCAACCCGGTCGAGCTCGGGTTCTGGGAGCGGGGCCCGCTGTCGGACTCGCGTCTGGTGCTGGGCGGCTCCTGGTCGGCCTACTACCACAACGGGTTCGTCTACTCGTCCGACATCCAGAAGGGCTTCGACGTCCTGAAGTTCGCGGACGCCCGGACCAACAACGCCGAGGCCGTGGTGGCCCTCGACGAGTCGAACCCGCAGAACCAGGTCAGCTACCCCGAGTGCGACCAGGTGCTCACCGCCCGGGTCAACGGCGGTCTGACCGTCAAGTCCGGCAGCACCGTCTGCCTGGACCGGGCGACCGTCAACGGCGTCGTCAAGGTCGCGAACGGCGGCAGCCTGATCGTGTACAAGAGCACCCTCAACGGTGACGTCAACGCCAACGGCTCCAAGCTGGTCAACCTGGTCGAGACCACCGTCAACGGGGGCCTGAAGGCCGTCGGCGCCAAGACCACCATCAAGAACACCAACATCACCGGTACGGTCAAGCTCAGCTAGTGACCTGCCCCGCCCGTCGCCCCGCAGGTGACGCGGCGGACGGTGTACGGCGCCCGGTCGGGGTCTCCCGGCCGGGCGTCGCCGTACCCCCGAACCACGGGCGGTCCCGGGCCGGACGGCCGGTGGAGATCACGGTATGAGCTCAGCCGGTGGGCCGTCTACTACGAGCTGTCGTTGATGGGGGAGGATGGTCGGCATGGAAGCTCTTCGGCTGGTACTTCTCTATCTGCACCTGATCGGTTTCGGCCTGCTGCTCGGTGGCGGGATCGCGCAGTACCTCAGCGCGCGGCTGCGGATCAACGCGGCCATGCTCTGGGGTGCGGTGATCCAGGTGGTCACCGGTCTCGGTCTCTCCGCCCCGCTGCGGGACGGGGACGAGCCCTCCCCGGCGAAACTTGTTACCAAGGCGGTCATCGCGCTGCTGATCTTCGTCATGGTGTTCTTCTCCCGCAAGCGGGAGTCGGTGCACCGGGGGCACTTCCTCGGAATCCTGGTGTTGACCCTGGTCAACGCGGCTGTGGCGGTCTTCTGGCGGTGACCCGTACGGCCCCTCCGGCGGGTCGGGCAACCGGACTTCCGGGACGCCCGGCCGGCCGGTGACCGGCGTCGGCAGTGATTTCCCCCACCCAAGGGTTACGTAGGGGTAACGAGCGTTCAACAGTCGTGCACGATTGTCGGCCGGTGGGTGGACGCGGGCGTACGCTTCGCGTCCGTAACGTGAACCGCCGGCGGCATGGCGCAGGCCGGCCTCAAGGGCAGCCACCGCTTCTGGCGCGGTGTGCAATGGGAAGGGAGACGTCTTGCGCTCTGTGCGTGGGATGCGGATCGCCTCCGTCGTCGCGGCGGGTGGGCTCGTGTTGGGTGCCGCCGCGTGTGGTGAGGCTCCCGAGGAGAACAACAGCGCCGGCAGCGGTGAGACGAAGTACAGCGCCTGCATGGTGACCGACGTCGGCGGCATCGACGACAAGTCCTTCAACGCCTCCGCGTGGAAGGGCCTGGAGGCCGCCAAGGCGGAGAACGGCAACATCGACATCAAGTACGTGCCGTCGAAGGCCGAGGCCGAGTACGAGCCGAACCTGACGCAGTACGTCAACCAGAAGTGCGACTTCATCCTCGCCGTCGGCGGGCTGATGGCCGAGGCCACCGGCAAGATCGCCAAGGCGAACCCGAACCAGCAGTTCGGCATCGTCGACGCGAAGCTGCCGGAGACCAACGTCTACCCGATGCAGTTCGACACCGCCCAGGCCGGCTTCCTCGCCGGTTACCTGGCCGCCGGGATGACCCAGTCGGGCACGGTCGGCACCTACGGCGGCATGAAGATCCCGCCGGTGACGATCTTCATGGACGGCTACGTCGACGGGGTGGCCCACTACAACCAGACCAAGAGCGGCAGCGTCAAGGTCGTCGGTTGGGACAAGGCCTCCCAGAACGGCTCGTTCACCAACGACTTCATCAAGCAGGACGAGGGCAAGAAGGTCAGCGACGCGCTGGTCGCCCAGGGCGCGGACATCATCATGCCGGTCGCCGGCGGCGCCGGCCTCGGCACCACCGGTGCCGCCCAGGCCTCCAACGGCAAGTACAACACCATCTGGGTGGACGTCGACGGCTGCGAGAGCACCCAGAACTGCCCGGCGATCATCACCACCGTGGTGAAGAACATCGCCGACGCCGTCAAGGAGGCCGTGGTCAAGGCCGCCGGTGGCGAGCAGCTCTCGGCCGACCCCGGCTACCTGGGCAACCTGGCCAACGACGGCGTCGGCCTGGCCCCGTACCACGACTTCGACAGCAAGGTCCCGGCCGAGCTGAAGGCCGAGGTCGACAAGCTGAAGGCGGACATCGCCGCCGGCACCATCAAGGTCACCTCGGCCGCGCAGCCGAAGTGACCGGTCCCGGCGACCACCGGTGAGACGATCACCGATGGTGGCCGGGAGCCACAGGTACGCCGATCCGGCCGCTCCGGTCGCTGCGGGCACTCCTGCCCCACCACCGGAGCGGCCGATCTGCACCGACCTCTCCTCCGCAGGTCGGCGCCGTGCCCGACCCGGCCGGCAACCCTGCACCATTCCCCCGCTCGCACCCCGGAGGTTGCGCTGAGACTCGAACTGCGCGGCATCACCAAGCGGTTCGGTGACCTGGTCGCCAACGACCACATCGACCTGACGGTGGAGCCAGGAGAGATCCACGCCCTGCTCGGTGAGAACGGCGCGGGCAAGTCGACCCTGATGAACGTGCTCTACGGGCTCTACCACCCCGACGAGGGCGAGATCCTGGTCGACGGCCGGCCGCTGAAGCTCAAGGGCCCCTCCGACGCGATCGCGGCCGGGATCGGCATGGTGCACCAGCACTTCATGCTGGTGCCGGTCTTCACCGTCACCGAGAACATCATGCTCGGGGCCGAGCAGGTCCGGGGCGGCATCGCCGGCTTCCTCGACCGGCGCCGGGCCCGGCGGGAGGTCACCGAGGTCTCCGAGCGGTACAACCTGCGGGTCGACCCGGACGCGCTCATCGAGGACCTGCCGGTCGGCATCCAGCAGCGGGTGGAGATCGTCAAGGCGCTCACCCGCGACGTCGACCTGCTCATCCTCGACGAGCCGACGGCCGTGCTGACGCCGCAGGAGACCGAGGAACTGCTCACGGTCATGCGGGCGCTGAAGGCGGCCGGCAAGTCGATCGTCTTCATCACCCACAAGCTCGGCGAGGTCAAGGCGATCGCCGACCGGATCACCGTGATCCGGCGCGGCCGGACCGTCGGCACCGCCTCCCCGGAGGCGAGCCGGGACGAGTTGGCCGCCCTGATGGTCGGGCGCAGCGTCCGGCTCACGGTGGAGAAGCAGCCGGCCACCCCGGGCAGGCCGGTGCTGGAGGTCGCCGGCCTGGTCGTGGACGACGACCGGCAGGTCCGCGCGGTCGACGGGGTCGACCTGACCGTGCACGCGGGCGAGGTCCTCGGCATCGCGGGGGTGCAGGGCAACGGACAGACCGAGCTGATCGAGGCGATCATGGGCCTGCGCCCGCTGCTCGCCGGCACGGTCACCCTCGACGGCCAGCAGGTCGACGGCTGGTCGACCAAGAAGGTGCTCCGTGCCGGGGTCGGCTACGTCCCCGAGGACCGCAGCGTCGACGGGGTGGTCAAGGAGTTCAGCGTCGCCGAGAACCTGGTGCTCGACCTCTACGACCGGCCGCCCTTCGGACGCGGGCTGGCCCTGCGGCTCGACGAGATCACGAAGTCGGCGCGGGAGCGGATCGCCCAGTTCGACGTCCGGACCCCCTCGGCCGAGGCGCCGGTGGGCACCCTCTCCGGCGGCAACCAGCAGAAGGTGATCGTCGCCCGGGAGCTGTCCCGGCCGCTGAAGCTCTTCATCGCCGCCCAGCCGACCCGGGGCGTCGACGTCGGTTCCATCGAGTTCATCCACAGCCGGGTCATCCACGAACGGGACATCGGCACCGCCGTCCTGGTGGTCTCCAGCGAGCTGGACGAGGTGATCGCGCTCGCCGACCGGATCGCGGTGATGTACCGGGGCCGGATCATCGGCATCGTCGGCCCGGACACCTCCCGGGAGGCGATCGGCCTGCTGATGGCCGGCATCACCCCCGGCACGGCGACCGAGGACGGCACGGCGACCGACGGCGGTACGACGGCCGAGGTCCCTGGTAGCGAGGACGAGGCATGAGCAACGCAGTTCCCCCCTCGGGGTCGCCGGACAAGGAACCGGCCACCGAGACACAGGCCGCGCGGACCGCCCTCGGCAAGACCGGGTCGGCAGAGCCGGCGACCACCCCCGGCTCCCCGGAGCCGCCCCGGCGACCCTCGCTCGGGCAGGCCTTCCTGGAGAACCTCTGGGCCGCCAACACCTTCACGGTGACCCTGCTCTCGCTCTTCCTGGCGATGGTCGTCGGCGCGGTACTGATGATCGTCTCCGACCCCGAGGTGGTCGCCACCTACAGCTACTTCACCGCGCGGCCCGGCGACGCCCTCCAGGCGAGCTGGGCGCTGGTCAGCGACGCCTACGCCAACATGTTCCGGGGCGCGGTCTTCGACCCCGGCGCGGTGGGCTTCCAGGCGGCGATGAGCCCGATCTCGGAGACCCTGACCTACACCGCCCCGCTGGTCTTCACCGGCCTGTCGGTGGCGCTGGCCTTCCGGGGCGGCCTGTTCAACATCGGCGCCCAGGGGCAGGCCACCATGGGCGTCATCCTGGCCGCCCTGGCCGGCTTCCTGCTGCCGCTGCCGCCGGGGCTGCACCTGGCCGTCGCGGTGCTCGCCGGTGCCCTGGGCGGGGCGATCTGGGGCTTCATCCCGGGCATCCTCAAGGCCCGGACCGGCGCCCACGAGGTGATCAACACGATCATGCTCAACTACATCGCCATGTACTTCCTGACCTGGCTGATCGTGCAGAAGGGCGTCCAGGACCCGAACCGGACCGACGCGATCAGCCGGTCGGTGGACGCCTCGGCGCAGTTGCCCCGGCTCTTCGGCGACACCCTGCGGGCGCACTCCGGCATCATCCTGGCCGTGCTGGCCACCTGGGCGGTGGCCTGGCTGCTCAACCGCTCCACCCTCGGCTTCGAGCTGCGCGCGGTGGGCGCGAACCCGGACGCCGCCCGCACCGCCGGGATCAGCGTCACCCGGACGTACGTGCTGATCATGGTCTTCGCCGGCGTCCTGGCCGGCCTGGGCGGCTCCAACATGGTCCTCGGCTCCACCGCGACCGCGCTGACCCCGCTGGTCGTCGCCCAGATCGGGTTCGACGGCATCCTGGTGGCCCTGCTCGGTCGGGTGAAACCGTGGGGGGTGGCGCTGGCCGCGCTGCTCTTCGGCGCGCTCCAGGCCGGCGGCAACCGGATGCAGTCCTACGCGGGGATCTCGCTGGAACTGGGCACCGTGCTCCAGGCGCTGATCGTCATCTTCATCGCCGCACCGGCCCTGGTGAAGGCGATCTTCCAGCTCCGGGCCGCCCGCGCGGCGCGGTTGCAGACGAGCCTGGCGAAGGGCTGGTGACAATCATGTCCACCATGGCTGTCGAGGACGTCGCGGTCGCCCCGGTCGACGAGGGTTTCTGGACCCGTACCCGCAAGGTCGGGCTGGTGCTGGTCGGGCTCGGCCTGGTCGGCGCGGTGCTGTTCGGGTCGCTGGCCACCGGCGAGCAGGCCCGCTTCACCCTCAGCGAGGACTCCGCCGGGGCCGCCCTGTCGATCCACGGGACGCTCGGCGCGGTCCTGTTCGGGCTGTTCGCCGTGGCCGCCGGCGCGGCGATGCTCGTCGGGCTGCCGAAGCGCTGGTTCACCCTGGTGCTCGGGGTCGGCCTGGTCGGCTTCGTGCTCTCCTTCCTCTGCTGGCAGATCTCCGACGCCCAGCCGGGGCAGAACTTCATGCCCCTGGTCAACATCGTCCGGGGCACCTTCATCCTGGCCCTGCCGCTGATCTTCGGGGCGCTGGCCGGGGTGCTCTGCGAACGCTCCGGCGTGGTCAACGTGGCCATCGAGGGGCAGTTGCTGATGGGCGCCTTCAGCGGGGCGCTGTTCGGCAGCATCTCCGGCAGCGTCTGGGTGGGGCTGGTCGCGGCGGCGCTCGGCGGCGCGTTCATCTCGCTGCTGCTGGCCGTCTTCGCCATCCGGTACCTGGTCGACCAGGTGGTCATGGGCATCGTGCTCAACCTGCTGGCGGTCGGGGTCACCGGCTTCCTCTACGAGCGGCTGATGCAGACCGACGCCGCCCGCTACAACAGCGCGCCCCGCTTCTCCAACTGGGAGATCCCGCTGCTGTCGGACATCCCGCTGCTCGGCCCGGCGCTGTTCCGCGGCAACATCTTCCTGTACCTGGGCCTGCTGCTGGTGCTGGTGCTGCACATCGCGCTGTTCCGGACCCGCTGGGGGCTGCGGACCCGGTCGGTCGGTGAGCACCCCACCGCCGCCGACACCCTCGGCGTCAAGGTGCTGCGGGTGCGCTACCGCAACGTGCTGCTCGCCGGGGTGGTCGCCGGCATCGGCGGCGCGTCGTACACGCTGGCGCTCTACTCGTTCACCAAGAACATGATCGGTGGCAAGGGCTTCATCGCCCTGGCCGCGTTGATCTTCGGTCGGTGGAGCCCGACCGGGGCGCTGCTCGCCGCGCTCTTCTTCGGCTTCGCCGACCAGCTCGGCACCTACCTCGGGGCGATCAACAGCATCATCCCCAGCCAGTTCCTGGCGATGCTGCCGTACCTGGCGACGATCCTGGCCGTGGCCGGTCTGGTCGGCCGGGTCCGGGCCCCCGCCGCCGACGGCAAGCCGTACATCAAGGGCTGACCGGCGCGGTCGACCACGCGGGCCGTACCCGGACACGTCCGGGTACGGCCCGCCGCGCGTCCCGGCGACGAGCCTCGGCGCGTGCCCCACACCCGTACTCCCGATGATCGGCGGGAGTGGGCAGAATGGAGGGGTGACCGAGATCGACTGGGAGCGACTGCGCGCCGCCGCCACCGAGGTGATGCGGCACGCGTACGTGCCGTACTCGAAGTTCCCGGTCGGGGCGGCGGCCCTGGTCGACGACGGCCGGATCGTGGTGGGCTGCAACGTCGAGAACGCCGCGTACGGGGTGGTGCTCTGCGCCGAGTGCGGCGTGGTCTCCTCGCTGCACGCCACCGGGGGTGGCCGGCTGGTCGCGCTCTCCTGCGTCGACGCCACCGGTGAGCCGCTGATGCCCTGCGGCCGGTGCCGGCAACTGCTCTGGGAGCAGGGCGGGCCGGAGTGCCTGATCGAGGCGAGGGGCGGCCCGCTGCGGATGGCGGAGCTGCTGCCGCACGCCTTCGACGTGGCCGACCT
Source organism: Micromonospora fluostatini (assembly GCF_050410825.1). Taxonomy (NCBI): domain Bacteria; kingdom Bacillati; phylum Actinomycetota; class Actinomycetes; order Micromonosporales; family Micromonosporaceae; genus Micromonospora; species Micromonospora fluostatini. The sequence continues at coordinate 4,695,390 of NZ_CP191251.1, read as the reverse complement.
GGAGGCGGTCACCGGGGAACGCCCGGTGCCGGTGGTGCCGGACCGGCTGGCCGCCTGGCGGGGCCGGGGCACCGTCTTCGTCCACCCCGACCTCTCCGCCGGCCAGCAGGTCTGGACGGCGTACTGGGAGCGGTCCGCCGGGGACACCGAGGGGGCCGAGACCGGGGTGCTGGAGGAGGGCCCGAGCTGGGACGAGCCGGCCGAGGCGATCACCTGGGGGCTGGCCCGGACGCCCCGGGTGGTGGTGGTCGACGCGTCGGGCACCATCTTCTGGGCCGGCGAGGGCGACCCGCCGCTGGAGATCCCGACCCGCTGGGCGGGCTGAGCCCGGCGGCCGGTGACCACGGCCGGTGACCAGTGGCCGGTGCCCCGCGACGACCGGTGGCCCCGCTGGTGCCCCGCAAACGACTGGAGTGAGGACAACTGATGAGCGCGTTCACCGCCGTTGACGTGATCCGCACCAAGCGGGACCGGGGGGTGCTGACCGACGGGCAGATCGACTGGGTGGTCGACGCGTACACCAAGGGTCTGGTCGCCGACGAGCAGATGTCGGCGCTGGCGATGGCGATCCTGCTCAACGGCATGACCGCCCCGGAGATCGCCCGGTGGACCGCCGCGATGATCGCCAGCGGCGAGCGGCTGGACCTGTCGGGGGTCTCCCGGCCGACCGTGGACAAGCACTCCACCGGCGGGGTCGGTGACAAGATCACGCTGCCGCTCACGCCGCTCGTCGCGGCCTGCGGCGGCGCGGTCCCGCAGTTGTCCGGGCGCGGCCTCGGGCACACCGGCGGCACCCTGGACAAGCTGGAGTCGATCCCCGGCTGGCGGGCCGCGCTGAGCAACGACGAGTTCCTCGCCCAGCTCCGCGACGTCGGCGCGGTGATCTGCGCCGCCGGCTCGGGCCTCGCCCCCGCCGACCGCAAGCTGTACGCGTTGCGCGACGTCACCGGCACCGTCGAGGCGATCCCGCTGATCGCCTCCTCGATCATGAGCAAGAAGATCGCCGAGGGGACCGGGGCGCTGGTGCTCGACGTCAAGGTCGGCTCCGGGGCGTTCATGAAGTCCGTCGCGGACGCCCGCGAGCTGGCCCGGACCATGGTGGAGCTGGGCGGCGCGCACGGGGTGCGCACGGTCGCCCTGCTCACCGACATGTCCACCCCGCTCGGGCGGGCCGTCGGCAACGCCGTCGAGGTCGCCGAGTCGGTCGAGGTGCTGGCCGGCGGGGGCCCCGCCGACGTGGTGGAGCTGACCCTCGCGCTGGCCCGGGAGATGCTCGCCGCCGCCGGCCTGCCCGACGCCGACCCGGCCGCCGCGCTCGCCGACGGCCGGGCGATGGACACCTGGCGGTCGATGGTCCGGGCCCAGGGCGGCGACCCGGACGCGCCGCTGGCCACCGCGAACGAGGTGGAGGTCGTGCTGGCCGACACCGACGGGTACGTCGCCGAGGTGGACGCGTACGCCATCGGGGTGAGCGCGTGGCGGCTCGGCGCGGGCCGGGCCCGCAAGGAGGACCCGGTCAGCGCCGCCGCCGGGGTGGTGCTGCACAAGCGCCCCGGTGACCAGGTGCGCGCCGGTGAGCCGCTGTTCGAGCTGCGCGCCGACCACGCCCAGCGGATTCCCGCCGCGCTCGCCGAGGCGTCCCGCGCGGTCCGCGTCTCGGCCACGCCGCCGCAGGTCGCGCCGCTGGTCATCGAGCGGATCGGCTGAGCGGGGCGGCGTCCGCGCGGTCACCGGAGGCGGCTATCCTCCCTGCCCAGGGGGGAGTGAGCGGCACCGGTACGACGTCAGACAGGGGTCTTCAGCAGTGACCGTACTCGCCCCCGATCCGCGGGCCGTGCGTGAGGCGAGCCTGGAGGAGCTGGACCGGCTGGGGTTGCCCCGGCCACCGGGCACCTTCCCGCTCGTCTGGGAGCCCGGCGACGAGATCGAGCTGCGTCCCACCGGTGAGATCGAGGCGCGGATCGCGGTGCTGCACCTGATCCTGGCCCGCTGTTTCGGGATGCCGCCGGACGCGGCGATGGGCTGGCTGCTCGGCTCGAAACTGGTGGAGATGCTCACCCCGCCGGAGTGGCAGTTCGTGGTGGGCGGCCGGGGGGACCACCGCTCCTTCGTGCTGCACCACGACGCGCTCTTCTCGCTGGCCTGGGTGCTGGGCCTGAGCAAGCAGCTCGATCCGCGCCTGCCGGTGGACGAACGGCTGGTGGACCGGCTGCCGCAGATCTCCCGGGGCGAGACCTTCGACGAGTGGCGGGGCCGGGTCCTCGCCGTCCCGCAGCACCCGGCCGACGCGGCGGCCCTGCTCGACCTGCACTACTGCCTGGACTGGGCCTACCTGGAGCTGGAGGAGGCCGGTCGGGTGCTGCCCGGGGCGGTCGACGCGAACGCGATCGGGCAGCGGCGCTGGGCGCTGGAGTGGGCGGTGGTCCTGCGCGGCCCGTACCACGACGAACCGCCCGGCTGGGAAGAGGTCGACCTCTCCACCTGAGCCCGCCCCGGTCAGCGGGGGCGGTGCACGCCCACGCGGACGGCCAGGGTCACCGGGACCGGCTCGGCCAGCGCGGCGACCCGCGCGGCCAGCCGGTCCGGGTCGGCGTGCCAGGCGCTGGGGCCCATCCCGACCAGGGTGCCGACCTCGGCCCGGCTCAGCGCCAGCCGGCTGCGCAGCACCGTGGCGTCCACCTCGGCGAAGTGACCGGCCAGGCTGCCGGCGACCCGGTCCGCCTTGGCCGGGTCCACCCGGAGCAGGCCGAGGGTGTCGACCAGTTCGGTGAGATGGTCGTCGGCCGGGGTCGCCACCAGCAGCGTCCCGCCCGGGTCGAGCACCCGGCGGAACTCCGCGCCGTTGCGCGGGGCGAAGACGTTGAGCAGCACCGCGACCGAGGCGTCGGCGAGCGGCAGCCGCTGCCAGGTGTCGGCCAGCGCCGCCGCCGCCCGGGGATGGGCCTTCGCGGCGCGGCGCAGCGCCGGCTTCGACACGTCCAGGGTCAACCCCACGGCCTCGGGCAACGCCGCCAGCACCGCCGCGAGGTGCCGGCCGGTCCCGCCCCCGGCGTCCACCACCAACGGGTACGCCGACCCGCCGCCCCGGGCGCGGGGCGCGTCGGTGGCCGGGGCACCGAGTGCGTCGGTGGTGCGGGGCGCGTCGGTGGTGCCGAGCGTGGCGGTGGCGCGTCGCGCGGCGTCGGCCAGCGCGGCGGAGATCGGGTCGTAGTGGCCGGCGGCCAGGAACTCCGTCCGGGCGGCCACCATCTCGGCGGTGTCCCCGACGTGCGGGGCCCGGCCGGTGAGGAGGTTGACGTAGCCCTGCCGGGCCACGTCGAAGCTGTGCCGGCGCGGGCAGCGCAGGGACCGGGCCGGCCCGGTGTCGACCTCGGCGAGCGGGTCGGCGCAGACCGGGCAGCGGAGGCGGGCGACGACGTGCGGATCCATCCCGGACATCCTCGCAGCCGCAGTTGCGCCGGCCGGCACGGTGTGGCCGCGTCGACTGGCCGGGCGGGGCTGACTAGGGTCTGCCCATGGCCGCTATCTCGTACGAGGACATCGTCCAGGTTCCCAAGGCGCTGCTGCACGACCACCTCGACGGCGGCCTGCGACCGGCGACGGTCGTCGGACTGGCCGCCGAGGTCGGCCACGAACTGCCCACCACCGACCCGCAGGCGTTGGGGCGGTGGTTCGTCGAGGCGGCCAACTCCGGCTCGCTGGAGCGGTACCTGGAGACGTTCGCGCACACCGTCGCCGTGATGCAGACCGCGTCGGCGCTGCGTCGGGTGGCCGCCGAGTGCGCGCTGGACCTGGCCGCCGACGGGGTGGTCTACGCCGAGGTGCGGTTCGCCCCCGAGCAGCACCTGGAGCGGGACCTCACCCTGGACGGGGTGGTCGAGGCGGTGCTGGCCGGCTTCGCCGAGGGCAGCGCGGCGGCGGCCGAGGCGGGCACCCCGATCCGGGTCGGCACCCTGCTCACCGCGATGCGGCACGCCGCCCGCTCGCAGGAGATCGCCGAGTTGGCGGTCCGGCACCGGGACGCGGGCGTGGTCGGCTTCGACATCGCCGGCGCCGAGGCCGGGTTCCCGCCCACCCGGCACCTGGACGCCTTCGAGTACCTCCAGCGGGAGAACTTCCACTTCACCATCCACGCCGGGGAGGCGTTCGGGCTGCCGTCGATCTGGCAGGCGATCCAGTGGTGCGGCGCGGACCGGCTCGGTCACGGCGTCCGCATCGTCGACGACATCACCCCGGGTGAGCCGCCGGTCCTCGGCCGGCTGGCCGCGTACGTGCGGGACAAGCGGATCCCGCTGGAGCTGTGCCCGTCGTCGAACGTGCAGACCGGGGCCGCCCCGTCGATCGCCGAGCACCCGATCGGGCTGCTGCGGGACCTGCGGTTCCGGGTGACGGTGAACACCGACAACCGGCTGATGAGCGGGACCTCGATGTCCCGCGAGATGGCCCTGCTGGTCGACGCCTTCGGCTACGGCTGGCGGGAGTTGCAGTGGTTCACCATCAACGCGATGAAGAGCGCGTTCATCCCGTTCGACGAGCGGCTGCGGATCATCGACGAGGTGATCAAGCCGGCGTACGCCCGCCGGCTCGCCGGGGCCTGACCCGGCCCGTCACCGGCCCCGGCCCGGCAGGTCGTCCGTGGCGGGCGGGGCCGGGTGCCCGGTGAGCAGGTGGGCGACCCGCCGGAGCACCTCGCTGGCGCGGGCCGCCTCCGCGCCCAGGCCGGTCTGCCGGCGCAGCACGGCCGGCTCGGCGCGCAGCAGCGCGACGCCCCGACGGAGCAGTACCCGGGGGGCCTTGCGCTGCTCGGCGAGGTCGCGGGCGAGCCGGCGCAGGAAGGTCGCGCCCCGGGGCCGGCGCAGCGCGTACGCCCCGGCGAGCAGGCCCCGACGACGGCATTCCGCGACGATCTCGGCGGCGAAGATACCTTCGGCCACGAAAAACGACGATCCGGTGAGGTCCAGTGTCCGGGTGTCCACCTGACGGTCCGCGCCGATCGCATAAACCGGCACGTCGGCCTTGCCGTCCCGGACCAGACGGGCAATTGTTTCCACCGCTGCGGCGGCGTTCCACGAGTCGGGGGAATCCCAGTCGACCCGCCCGTTTCGCCATGGCAACGTAGGGTCATCGCCATCCTTGTAGAAGTCGTCCAGGCAGAGGACAGGAAGTCCTGTTTGCCGCGCTATGTACGACTTTCCGGAGCCGGACGGGCCAGCGAGCAGGACAACGCGACGAAGGTGTTCCATTACTTTAGGTGACTCCGGACAGACGGATTGCGATCAAATTGCATCAACATCTCATCACACCGCGCGTAAGGGCCAGCCTGGGCTTTCTCTTTGAGGGGGCGGCGTGATGGAATCTCGAAGGTCCGACCCGCCGGGTCGGCTGCTGGGCGGTGCCCGGGGTAGTGCGCGAAAGTTGTGATCGCGAGGGCGGTGACGTGAGCAAACGACCAAAGGCGGGGGGCTCGTTCCTGTCGCGGTTGCGTCCCACCGGGCGCCTGCGCGACATGCCGATCTGGTCCAAGCTCGGTCTGATCATGATCGTGCCGACCATCGCCACGGTGGTCGTCGGCACGAGTGGTCTCATCGACCACCTGGACACGCTCAACAACGCCAACCGCGCCGGTGACCTCGCCAACCTCACCGGGTACTCGGGCGACCTGGTCAACTCGCTCCAGGACGAGCGCACCTCCGCCGTCCTGCTGCTCGGCGCCGCCAGCGGCCAGCCCAAGGAGCAGTACCGGGAGGCGTACAACCGGGTCAACCAGCAGGTCGACAGGGCGAAGGTGCCGTACTCCCGGCAGCGCGCCGAGGTCGGCGACCTGCCGGCCAACCTGGAGGGCCTGCTCGACCGGATCGACCAGAACCTCACCGACCTGCCCGGCACCCGCAGCCAGGTCTTCAACGGCCGGCTCAAGCTGACCGACGCGGTCCGCTCGTACGAGGTGCTGATCAAGGACCTGCTCGACATCCGGGACTCCGCCGCCCAACTCGCCGGGGACAACGACCTCGGTGAGCGGATGCGGGCCGCCGCCGCCACCGCCCAGTCCAAGGAGTGGCTGTCGAAGCGGCGGGTGGTGGTGCACCGGGCCCTGATCCAGCAGGCGCTCACCCCGGCGCTGCGCGAGGACTACATCGCCACCGGTACCGGCCAGCAGCAGTTCCTGGAGAGCTTCTTCACGGTCGCGAACCAGTCCGAAGAGGAGTTCTACACCCAGACCGTCGCCGGCCCGGACCGGCGCGAGGCGGACAAGTACAACGGCTGGATCAAGAGCAACAGCACGGACAGCATGGCCGGCGCCCCGTTCGGCGCGGACCAGTGGGACGCGGCGATGACCGCGAACGCCGCGCTGATCCGTACCGTCGAGGCGAAGCTCGACGGGGACGTGGTGCGCCAGGCCGACGCGATCCGCTCCGACGTGCAGCGGCAGGTCTTCCTGGAGACCGGCCTGCTGCTGAGCATGCTGCTGCTGGCGATCCTCTTCGCGTACCTGGTCGCCCGGTCGATGGCCCGCTCCCTGCGCGAGCTGCGTCAGGGCGCGCTCAACGTCGCCCAGTACGGCCTGCCGCACGCGGTGTCCCGACTGCGCGACCCGCAGGTCACCGGCCAGCTCTCCCCGGCGCAGCTCGCGAACCAGATCGCCGAGCCGCTGCCGGTGCGCAGCCGGGACGAGTTCGGCCAGGTGACCGAGGCGTTCAACGCGGTCCACCTGGAGGCCGTCCGGACCGCCGCCGAGCAGGCCGCGCTGCGGGCCTCGGTCGCCACGATGTTCGTCAACCTGGCCCGCCGCTCGCAGATCCTGGTCGACCGCCTGATCGGTCACCTGGACCGGCTGGAGCGCGGCGAGGAGGACCCGGACCGGCTCGCCGAGCTGTTCCAGCTCGACCACCTGGCCACCCGGATGCGCCGCAACGACGAGAACCTGCTGGTCCTCGCCGGGGCCGACTCCACCCGGGTGCAGCGGGAGCCGGCCGCGCTGATCGACGTGCTCCGCGCGGCGCAGTCCGAGGTGGAGCACTACACCCGGATCGAGTTCGGCGTGATCGACCGGGACATCGAGGTCGCCGCGCACGCGGTCAACGACCTGGTGCACCTGGTCGCCGAGCTGTTCGACAACGCGACCGCCTTCTCCCCGCCGGACTCCCAGGTCATGGTGGAGGCCCGCCGGGTCGGTGAGCAGGCCTCGCTGTACGTGGAGGACCGGGGCATCGGCATCAGCCGGGAGCAGCTCCTCGACCTCAACGAGCGGCTCGCCACGCCACCCCAGGTGGACGTGGCCGTCTCCCGGATGATGGGTCTGGTCGTGGTCGCCCGGCTCGCCTCCCGGCACGGGGTCCGGGTCGAGCTGCGCCCCGGCGTCGACCGGGGGACCGTCGCCGACGTCACCCTGCCCACCTCCGTGCTGGTGCCCCGGGCGCTCTCCGGGCGGCAGGGGCTGCCCGCGCTGCCGGCCTCGGCGGGCGGTCCGCAGCCGGCCGCGCTGCCGCCGGCCCCCGGCCCGACCGCCGCCTTCGGGGCCGGCCCGGCGCAGCGGACCGGCGGCCCGGCCAACCCGGTGCCGGCGCAGCGGACCGGTGGCTCGGGCAACCAGATGGCGCTCGGGGGCCGCGTCGAGCCGGCCCCGCGCAACGGCGCCCCGGTCCCGGCCGGTCCCGGGCGCCCCATGCCCGCCTGGTCCGACCTGACCGGCGCCACCGGGGCCCCCGGCCCCGACCCCGCCGCGCCCCGCGGCGGCGCCCCCGGCCAGTTCACCGACCCGCTGCCGCAGCGCCGGGCCGGCGGGGACGGGGACCCGATCGGCAACAGCCAGTCGCCGCCGGCCGTCCCGCGCCAGCAGTCCCGCAGCCCGGAGGTCTACGGGTACGCCCCGCCGCCGGTCTCCGGCGTGCCGGTCTCGGCGGCCCCGGTCTCGGGTCAGCCGGTCTCCGGTGCCCCCGTCTCGGGTCAGCCGGTCTCCGGTGTCCCGGTCTCCGGTCAGCCGGTCTCCCCGGTGGCCGGTCCGGTCGGCACCGCGACGGGCGACAACCGGTACGCCCCGGAGAGCCCGGCCCTGCCGACCCGAGCCGGTCCGGTCGGCTCCGGGCCGCCGGTCTGGCCGCCGGTGCCGGGCGCGGAGCGGGAGGCGGCCACCCCGCCGGTGCCCGAGCGGCTGGCCGCAGCCCTGGACATGACCACCGAGCTGCCCCGGGTGCCGCGTACCGGTGCCCAGAGCCCACCGGCCGCCCCGGCCCCGGCCCCGGCCGTGCCGCCGCTGCAGAGCCGCCCCCCTGCCCAGCAGAACCGCAAGCCGTACGCGGATGAGACGATGGAGCTGCCGATCTTCCGGGAGCTGGAGTCGGCGTGGTTCCGTACCCGCCGTTCCGGCCCCGAGGAGTCGGCCGGTGCCGCCCGACCCGCAGCGGGCAGCACCGACGCGACCCAGCAGTTCGCGGTGGTCGAGGCCAACGGTCGGACCGCTCAGCAGACCGCCGCCCGACCTACAGGTAACGCACCGATGTCTGACTCCCCGACGGCCGCCGGCACGACGGGCGACGACGTACCCCCCGCGAACGGGGGCGCCTTCGCCGGACGTACCGCAGGCCAGCATGGCGGCTGGCGTACCGCCGCCGACGACGGTTGGCGCGCGGCCACGGCGGCCACCGAGGCGCCGATCGCGGGCACCACCCAGACCGGCCTGCCCAAGCGGACCCCGATGGCGCAGCTCGTGCCGGGTGCCGTGGAGAAGCCGACCACGTCGGTGCAACGGCGGACACCGGAAGCCGTACGCGGTCTGCTCTCCGCCTACCATCGAGGGGTGCAACGCGGGCGGAGCAATCCGTCCGACGGCAACCCCACCAACCCGGAGGCGCCTCCGGGAGGGCAGCAATCCTCGCAGTCTGGCTCAGGCCCAGCGGCCGGGAGCGGGCAGAAGGAGCAACAAGGATGACTACTACGCAGGATCTCGGTTGGCTGCTGGCCAACTTCGCCGATCGGGTGCCCGGTGTCGCGCATGCGGTCGCCGTCTCCGCCGACGGCCTGCTCCTCGCGTCGTCACGAGACCTTCCGCGGGACCGGGCCGACCAGTTGGCCGCGATCGCCTCGGGGCTGGTCAGCCTGACCCAGGGCGCGGCGCGCTGCTTCGAGGGCGGTGCGGTGCTCCAGACAGTGGTCGAGATGGACAACGGCTTCCTGTTCCTGATGTCCATCTCGGACGGCTCGTCCTTCGCCGTGCTGGCCGCCCGCAGCTGTGACGTGGGGCAGGTCGGGTACGAGATGGCACTGCTGGTGGACCGGGTCGGTGACGCCCTGACCCCGCAGCCGCGCGCGGCCGCGGGAATGCTGGGTTGACCCGCGCGCTGACCATCAGGTCGGCACGACAACAACGACAGGGACGACGAGAGCCACCGGGTCCGGCCGGTGCCGGGTACGAGGGAGGTGAGCGGCGACATGGTCGATCGTGACGAACCGACCGGAGCGTTGGTCCGGCCATACGCTGTGACCCGTGGTCGTACCCGCCCCCGGCTGGACATCGCCCTGGAGGCGCTGGTCGAGACGACGGTGCGGGGCCGGGCCACCGCCGGTGGCAACAGCGGCCAGGGTCGGGAACACCAATACATCGCCGCGCTGTGTGACGGACGCGTGCAGTCACTCGCCGAGATCGCGGCGCGGATGCAGCTTCCGCTCGGCGTGGCCCGGGTGCTCATCGCCGACATGGCGACGGACGGCCTGGTCGCGGTCCACGAGCCGACCATCCTGGACGACTCGGACGACGCGGTGGGCACTGAACTGCTGGAGAGGGTGCTGAGTGGACTTCGCAGGCTCTGACATGACCCGCCGCCCGCCGACCCCGAGCGGGCGTGTGACCTCGGCGAAGATCGTTATTGCCGGTGGGTTCGGCGTCGGGAAGACGACGCTCGTCGGCTCGGTCTCGGAGATCACGCCGCTGACCACCGAGGCCATCATGACCTCCGCCGGTGTGGGCGTCGACGACACCCGGCAGGTGCCGGGCAAGATGACGACCACCGTGGCGATGGACTTCGGCCGGATCTCGATCGACCGGGACCTGATCCTGTACCTCTTCGGTACCCCGGGTCAGACGCGGTTCTGGTTCATGTGGGACGAACTCGTCCGGGGCGCGATCGGGGCGGTGGTGCTCGTCGACACCCGTCGGCTGGCCGACTGCTTCGCGGCGATCGACTTCTTCGAGCACCGGCGGCTGCCGTACCTGGTGGCCATCAACTGCTTCGACGGCATGCAGTACCACGACCCGCAGGACGTCCGGGACGCGCTCGCGATCTCCCCGGAGATCCCGGTGGTGGCCTGCGACGCCCGGAACCGGGAGTCGACCAAGCACGTGCTGATCTCGCTGGTCGAGTACGTGCTCACCATGCGTCGCTCGCGCGCCGTCGCACCGGCCTGACCCGGGCCGCGTCACGCCCGGTGCCGGCCGTCGGCTGACACCGGGCGCTGCCCCGTGTCCCGCCGTCGCCCCCCGCTGCCGCCCCCCGCACCGGTCCCGCCGCCCGGGGCGCCGCCGATCCGGCGGACCACCGGTCGCGCCCACCCCGCTCAGCGGCCCGCTCCGGCGTCGAAGGTCCCGCCGGGCCCCCGGGTCAGGACACCCGCGTCCAGTCGCCCCGGCTGACCGTGTAGACGCCCAACGAGTCCTGTTCCATGCCGCCGTGCCGCTCGGGCGAGAAGGCGTACGCCCCGGCGATGCCCTCGGTCACCTGCTGCTCCAGGAACGCCCGGAGCCGGCCCCGGTCGGCGCTGCGGGCCAGCCCGGCGGCGTCCGCCACGAGACGGACCGCGTCCGAGGCGTACGGGGCGAAGCCGCTGAAGGCGCCGTGCCGCTCGATGTACCGGAACACGAAGTCCCGCCGGGCCAGGGCGGCCGTCGTGGTGTTGGTGAGCGTGGACTCGTCCAGGCAGGCCGGGTGCACCACGTACGCGCCCTCCATGGTGGTCACGTTCCGGTTGTCCAACGTCTCCTCGGTGACCGCCGTGGCGTCGAAGAAGAGCGGGCCGTCGTACCCGCTGCGGCGCAGCTCCCGGGCGGCGGAGGCGGCGTCCGGCGAACCCGCCCAGACCACCACGCCGTCGGGCCGGTCCGCGTCGGCGGTCAGCCGGCGTACGGCGGCGGCGACGTCGAGGCCGGTCGCCGGCAACGCCCCGGTACGGCTCAGCCCGACGTCGGCGGCGCGCAGCGCGGCCCGCATCGCCTGCCGGCCGGAACGGCCGTGCAGCCCGTCCGAGGCGAGCAGGGCGACCTGGCGCAGGCCCTGGTCGCGGACCAGTTCGGCGAGCCGCCGGGCGACGTCGTCCGCGTCCGGGGTGAGCTTGTAGACGTACGTCCGCCCGGCGGTGGGCTGGACGATCCCGTCGCCCGAAGCCAGCGAGAGGAACGGGATCCGCTGCTGCTGGGCCGTCTCGGCGATGGCCGTCGAGGTCTCGGCGAGAGTGCCACCGAGCATCGCGCAGACGTCCTCCCGGGCGGCGAACTCGGCGGCGTGCTGGCTGGCCACCCGGGCGTCGCCGGTGTTGTCCCGCACGTCGACGCGGACGCGGCGGCGGTGGTCGCCGACCGGGACGCCGTCGGCGTCGAGCTGCTCCACGGTGATCCGCAGCGCCCGCTCCTGGAGCACCCCGAGCGCGGCCCCCCGGCCGGTCAACTCCAGGCTGGCCCCGATCAGCAGCTCCGGCCCGTCCGGCGCGGCGCTGCCCGGGTCGCCCGGCGGCTCCTGGCCGCACGCGCCCAGCAGCAGGCTGCTCGCCCCCAGGGCCAGGACGGAGCGTCGGGTCAGCGCCGCCGACGGGTTGGTTGCTGTCGCCATCGACTGTCGTCCCCCCGCGTCCGGCGGCGCGGGTCGCCACCGGTCCGCCGGTATGCTTTCGGCCGCCCAGACCCGGCGTCAAATTCTCCGCCTGTGGGAAGGAACACCAGGTCAGGGCCGGTGCGGCAGTCTTTCGCGGTGTTGACCGGTGGGGGTCAGGAGCGGTAGCCGGCGGAGCGGTACTCGTACTCCCGGTCGTCGTCGCGGTCCCCGGTGTCCCGGCTGAAGTCCCAGCCGCCGGCGGCCTCCCGGCCCGGCCGGCCACCCACCGCGAAACCGCCGATCTCCTGCCCGCGACGCCAGCCCCGGAAGTAGCCGGTGGTGTTCTCGGCGAGGCTGGCGGCGTTGCGCACGATCCGCAGCGGACGCTCCTCGCGCAGCGGCGAGCCCGGCACCAGGTTGGCCTGCGGCACCCGCTTGGGCAGCCCGGCGGCCGTCTCACCGCCGAGGGCCGGCTGGGCCGCCTGCTCGGCGGCCTGCCACCCGGTGTCGGCGGTGCTGGACCAGTCGAGGTCGGTCTCGTCGGAGTGGCCGACGAACCAGGCGGACTTCGCGGCGGCGAAGATGAGCAGGTCACCGTCGCCCTCGTCGGCGACCGGCGGCGGCCGGTGCTCCACCGGCGCCCGGTGCGCCAGGGGAGCCCGGTGCTCCATCGGGGCGCGCTGCTCCAGCGAGGGACGCTGCTCCAGTGACGGCCGGTGCTCCGCCCCAGGCCGCTGCTCCAGCGAGGGCCGCTGGTCCAACGGGGGCCGCTGGTCCAACGGGGGCCGCTGGTCCAACGGAGGGCGCTGGTCCAGCGGAGACCGGTGTTCCAGCGGGGAGCGGTGCTCCAGCGAAGGGCGCTGCTCCAGGGGGGAGCGGTGCTCCAGCGGCGGACGCTGGTCCAGCGGCGGACGCTGCTCCAGCGGCGGACGCTGCTCCAGCGGCGGACGCTGCTCCAGGGGGGAACGGTGGGCGGCCGGTGCCGGCTCGGCGTGTCCCGGGCGGTCCACCGGTCGACCGGGCCGCTGGGCGGGATCGGCCCGCTCGACCAGCCGCAGCGGTGGCGTCTCCAACGGCTGCTGACCGGTGTTCTCCCGCAGCGCCCGGTCCGCCAGCGGCGGCGGCTCGACGAGCCGCAGCACGGGCGGCTCCTGCGGCAGGTCGTCGGCGAGCCAGGGCGGGGTGATCCGCTGCTCGCCGGTGCCGGGGTCGGTGTTCGCGTCGACCGGGCGTCCGTGCCGGTCCGGGTACCCGGTGGGGGCCTCGGCGGCGGTCTCGGCGAGGTCGTCGGTGTTGCTGACCAGGGGCCAGTTCGCCCGCGACCCCGGGGGCCCGGCCAACTCCGGGCCGGGACGCGGGGTGGGCACCGGCACGCTCAGGTCGGTGACGCTGAAGCCACCCGTCGGCGGCCCGGCGTCCCCGCCGGTCTTCGGCCGGGGCGGGATCACGGTGCGCTGCCGCTCGGCCCGCGCGCTCTCGATCGCGGCCGTGGTGAGGGTGGGCCGGAACGGCTCACCCGCCTCGGCCGGCGGCACCTTGCCGCGTTGCGGCGGGGCGATCGGGGTGATCCCCGGCGGGGGCGGTGGCGGCGCGGAGACCGGCCGGTTGGCCGGCATGTCGACCCGGGTGGGCGCGTCGATCAGCGAGGGTGCGGGCTCGGGCCGCCCGGGGGGCGCGGAGACCGGCGGCCCGGCGACCGCGGCCGGGGCCACCGGTGGGGGGGCCAGCGGCGGCGGCGCGATCGGGGCCGGGGCCACCGGCGGGGGGCCGAGCGGGCGGGGCGGGGTGGGCATCGGGCCACCGGCGACCGGTTCGGGCCGGCTGCGCCGTCCGCCGGTGGGGGCCGGCGGCGTCTCCGCCGGCCGGACCGCCCGCAGACCCGGGGCGGTGCCGCCGGGGACCGCCAGGTCACCGACCTGCTCGCCACGGCGGGCGGCGGCCCGCCGGCCGGGCACGGGCGTGGTGACCCGGGCGCTGAGGGCGCTCACCAGCGCGTCGCACCCGGCGTCGCAGGCTCGTACCGAGGCCACGGCCTGCCGGACGGTCTCGGCGACCGCCGAGGTGAGCGCCCGGTTGACGGTGGCCCGCCGGGGCGTCTCGGAGATGGCCACCCGGAGCGCGGTGACCGCCTCGTTGATCTCGGCGGCGTCCGCCACGCCGTCGGCCGCCAGGTGGGCCGCGACGGCGTCGGCGGCCACCGAGACGTCCCGACCACGCGACATGGTGCCGCCGAGCATGCCCGGCTCCGGCAGCGCGTCCAGCACGGCCAGGGGGACGGTCTCGGCCGGGTCCGGGTACGCCCGCAGCGCGGCCGGGTACAGCTCGCGGAGCACCTCGCGCAGCGCCACCGCGGCGGTGTGCCGGCCACTGGCGAGGGCGGCGTGCGCGGCGAGGACCTGCTTGTAGTTGGCGAGGTCCCGGGGGGCCGGGAGGGTGACCGCCGAGAGGGCGCCGGCCTGGAGCGCGCGGGCCAGGCCGATCGCCCGTCGGACGGCCGGCGGGGACTGCATCTCCTCCACCGAGTCGTCGTCGGCGAACCGCTCGGCGAAGTCGTCCACCGAGTCGTCGTCGGCGATCGCGAGTGGACGACCGGCGGCGCTGAGCAGCGAGGTGATCGTGTGGTCGTCGCTGTCGGCGGCGATCGCCGCACCGCTCGGCCCGCCCGACCGCTCCACGAGCAGGACGACCAGCCGGGCATAACCGGCCGGGTCGTCACCGATCTCGCAGACATGCAGCAGACGACCTGCGTCGTCGACCACAGCGGACGTCAGCGCCGAACCGGCCGAAGCCGTTCCGTCGGCAGCTTCCGCCGAGGCCAGACCGCAGTACACGCGCACGAGCGCCACGGCGTCGTCCTCCTCCCGAACACAGGTCGTTCTCTGCCAGTGACTGATGCTCCCCGGTGCGGGTCAGTCGCGCCAGTCCACCACCGCAGAGATCTTCCCGACAATGGTGCGCCAACCCAAACTGGCGGTCTGCGCCCCGATCTTCTTGAGCCGGCGACGACCCAGGAAGCCGCCGATCCCGCCGTTGACCGAGGAGCGCAGCGCCTCGTCCAGGTCGTCGAGGCTCGATCCGGCCGAGAGCATGTCCAGCACCGACGGCAGGCGCAGCGCGTACGCCAGGTCGCGGGCGACCTCGCCGGCCTCGATCAGCAGGGTCGGGTCCCAGGTGTCGTGCCCGCCGCGCAGGTTCTCCACGACCAGGTCGAGCTCGTAGACGTCCTCGTCGAGCGGGGCGACGTCGGCGGGTTCCAACCGTTCGGACAGATCATTCCAGCCGTCCAGTTGGGACATGTCGTGCGGCGCCCCGGAGCGGACGAAGCTGACGAGCGCCTCGGGGGTCTTGAACAGCAGCAGCCGGCCCTTGTGGGTCAGGAAGACCGGCACCTCCTCGTCGCCCGCCGCGTCGTCGGCCTCCTCGGCCTCCGCCGTCTCGGCGTCGCCGTCGGTGTCCTTGCCGTCCTTGTCGGCCTTGCCGTCCGGGTCGGCGCTGGCGTCGTCGGCCTTGTCGGACCCGTCGTCCGTGCCGGCCTTGCCGATCTTGCCGGTGGCGGACTTCCGGGCGTTCTCGGCCTCCTCGCGCTCGCTCGCGGCGAACTCCTCGGCGACCTCCTCGTCGAGGATGACGACGGTCTCGTCGTCCTCGTCGACCTCGGCGGCCTGCCGGCGGGCGAGGAAGGGGTCGTCCTGGTCCCGTTCGACGACGTCCGTCGGGGTGACCTCCCGGGCCGGGCGGTACGCCCGCAGGGTGAAGCCCGTGCCGGCGGGCAGGGCGATCTCCACCGGGTCGATCCGCACCTCGTCCCAGAGTGAACGGTCCCGGTCGGCGGCCGACGTCGTGGTGTCGTCGACGTCCTCGACCTCGGCGACCTCGTCGGGCTCGGTCGACCCGGTGGTGTCGTCGAGCTCGGGCTCGTCGGCGTCGGGCCGTTGGGGCGACTGGCGGGCCACGCTGACCTCCGATTGCTTCGGGTTGCCCACCCGGCGGCGTCTCCGGCTACCGAGTGACTCTGCGCACATACCCTAGTGGGCGGCTCCGGCACACCGCTGCGCGCACCCCGGTGGCGATTCGTCGCCCGGGTAAGTAGTTTGTCTACACATGAAGGCCCAGTCGCTGCACGGACACCTGGACGCGCTGCTGTTGGCGGTGCTCGAACAGGGCGCACTGCACGGGTACGCCATCATCGAGGCGCTGCGCACCCGCAGCGGCGGCAGCCTCGACCTGCCGACGGGGACCATCTACCCGGCGCTGCGCCGCCTGGAGCGGGCCGGGTACGTGGAGAGCGCGTGGAGCACGGTCGGCGGCCGGGAACGGCGCACGTACCAGCTCACCGAGGCGGGCCGGCAGGCGCTGGCCGGCGAGCGGGCCGGCTGGCGCGAGTTCAGCGCCACCGTCGGCCGGTTCCTCGGCACCGGGGAGGCCCCCGCCAGCCCGGCCTGACCACACCGGACCGGCCCGCTCCCGCGCGCCACGGCCGGTCGCGTCACTGTCGGACGCGCTGGTCTCGGACCCGCCGGTGTCGGAGGCGCCGGGACGGTCAGCGGGTGGCGAGCAGCCAGGAACGGGCCGCCCCGCCGAGCCAGAGCTGGCCGGCCCCGATCAGGGCGACACCGACGATCATCGGGGGCCAGGTGAGCAGCCCCTGCCACAGATCGAGTGACCAGACCCACAGCGCGACGGTGCTGAGCGTCCCGAGGGCGAGCACGGCGGTCAGGGTGAACCCGGCGGCCCGGCTGACCGCCGGCCGACCGACCCGGCCGTACCGGACCCCCACGGTGGCCAGCAGCAGCCCCGCCACGGCCAGCCCGACGGCGGTGCCCCAGAGCCAGGTGAGCGCGCTGGAGAGCAGCCCGTACCCGGCCGGTGCGACCGTTGCGTCGGCCCAGGGCGCGCCGCGCCAGGTGAGGTCGGCGCAGAGGAACACCGGCACCGCGAAGAGGACCACCCGCAGGGCCAGCCCGCGCAGCGCGCCCGCCGACAGCTCGGCCTGGTACGCCGGGACCAGTTGGGCGGGGGTGCCGAACTCGGCCACCGCGCGCCGCCCGGCCTCCGCCGCCGGCAGCCCGTCCTCCCGGTACGCCTCGGCGGCGTCGAGCAGCGCGTGCCGGGCCTCGGTGAGCAGGTCGGCCTTGAGCCGGACCGGCCCCCGGAGCTGGGCGGCCAGTTCCCGTACCCGGTCGTCCACGCACGTCTCGTCGTTGCCCCGCATGGGCCCACCCTGTCACGGCGGCCGGTGGGGTCGCGTCGGGGAAACCCCCGGGGTCCACCCCGGACCCGGCTCAGGGGGCCAGGGCCAGGTACCCGCGCTCCGCCGCCTCCTGCACCCGCCACTGCTCCCGGTACCAGCCCGGGGAGCGGACCAGCTCGGCGTGGGTGCCCCGCTGGACCACCCGGCCGGCGTCGAGCACCACGATCTCGTCCAGCCCGGCCAACCCGTGCAACCGGTGGCTGATCACCAGCACCGAGTGGCCCGCCGGGACGGCGGCCAGGGCGGAGGCGAGCACCGCGTCGGCGGCGGCCGGGTCCAGCCCCTCGGTCGGCTCGTCGAGCACCAGCACGCCCGGGGCGGCGAGCAGCGCGCGGGCCAGGGCCAGCCGCTGCCGCTGGCCGCCGGAGAGCTGCCCGCCCTCCTCGCCGACCACCGTCTCCCAGCCGTCGGGCTGCTCGTGCACCCAGTCCAGCAGGCCGGCCGCACCGGCCGCACCGGCCAGCGCCGCCGAGTCCGCCCCGGGCCGTCCGAGCAGCAGGTTCTCCCGGACGGTGGCGTGGAAGACGTACGCCTCGGCGAGCAGCCCGCCCACCGCCCGGGGCAGTTCCTCGGCCGGGTGGCCGGCGAGGTCCCGGCCGTCGAGGGTGACCCGCCCGGCGGTGGGCCGTACCGCGCCGGTGAGGACGGCGGCCAGGGTGCTCTTGCCGGCGCCGCTCGGCCCGACCACGGCGACCCGCCGGCCGGCGGGCAGGTCCAGGTCGAAGCGGTCCAGCGCGGGGGCCGCCCCGGGCCGGTACCGGACGGTCACCGCCGCGAACCGGACGTCGTGCGGGCCCGTCGACACCGTCCGGCCCGGTCCGGCACCCGGCCGACCGGTTGTCTCGGGAACCGGCGCGGCCGATCCCCCGACGGCGTCGCCCGCCGGTGCGGCCGGGGCCGGTGCGGCCGGGGCCGGTGCGGCCGGCGGGGCGGGCACGGTCGGCGGGGCGGCGTCCAGGAGGGTGGCGACCCGGCCCAGCCCGGCCCGGAGCTGGCTCCACTGCCGGGCCGCGCCGACCAGGGCCAGCGCGATCTCCACCGCCGCCAGGGTGCCCACCGCGAGCACCCCGACCAGGACGCCGTCCACCCCGGCGCGCAGCGCGACCAGCACGACCGCCCCGGCGGTCAGCCCGGCCACCAGCACCCCGGCCGCGTCGACCGCGAAACCGGCGGCGGCGAGCCGGCGCTCCAGCCGGGCCAGCCGGCCGGCCCGCCGGGTGGCGGCGTCCAGCGCGTACCCGGTGGCGCCGAAGGCGGCCAGGTCGGCGGCACCCTGGGTGAGGTCGACGGCGTCCGCGGCGAGCGCCCCCCGCAGCGGGGCGACCTCGGCGGCTCCGCGTCGGGTGAGCGCGGTGGCCAGGGCCGGCAACACCACCCCGGCCAGCAGCAGCCCGACCGCGAGCACCCCGGCGGCGGCCGGGGAGACCAGCGCCGCCCCGCCGACGGCCAGCACCCCGACCAGCCCGGCGGCGCAGGCCGGCACCAGGACCCGCAGCAGCAGGTCCTGGACCGTCTCCACGTCGGAGACGAGCCGGCTGAGCGCGTCCCCGGAGCGTTGCCCGGCGCTGTCCCGGCGGGCCGCCAGGCTGGCGAAGACCCGGGCCCGGACGTCGGCGACCAGCCGGAGCACCGCGTCGTGGCCGGCGAGGCGTTCGGTGTAGCGGAACACGCCCCGGCCGATGGCCAGCGCCCGGACCGCGACGATCGCCACGGTGAGCCGGTCCAGCGGCGGCTGGCCGGCCGCGCTCATCAGCAGCCAGGTGGCGGAGGCCATCAGGGCCAGCCCGGCCAGTTCGGTGGCGCTGGCCAGCAGCCCGGTGCCGAGCAGCCGGCGCAGGTACGGGCGGGTGAGCCGGAGCACCGTCCGCTCGGCGGCGAGCGGCCCGCCCCGGCCGGAGGCGGTGGACCGGCGGGTGGCAGCGGCGGCGCTCATGCCAGCACCTCGGCGTTCGGGGTGAGTTCGGTGACCCGGCCGTCGACCACCCGCAGGATCCGGTCGGCGTCGGCGAGCAGCGCCGGCCGGTGCGCCACCAGCACGGCGGTCCGGCCGGCGACGAGCCGGCGGGTGGCGGCCAGCACGGCGGTCTCGCTGGCCGTGTCCAGCCGGGCGGTGGGCTCGTCGAGCAGCACGACCGGGGCGTCCCGCAGGAAGGCGCGGGCCAGCGCGACCCGTTGCCGCTGCCCGCTGGACAGGCCGTGGCCGCGCTCGCCGAGCCCGGTGGCCAGCCCGTCGGGCAGCGCGGCGACCACGTCGTCCAGCGCCGCGGCGCGGATGGCCGGGGCGAGCGCCGCGTCCGGGGTGTCCGGTACGCCGAGCCGGATGTTGTCGGCCAGCGAGGCGGCGAAGAGGTGGGCCCGCTGCGGCACCCAGGCCACCTGCCGTCGCCAGGCGTCCTGGTCGACGCCGGCCAGGTCGACGCCGTCCACGGTGACCCGGCCCTCGGTCGGCGCGACGAAGCCGAGCAGCAGCCCGAGCAGGGTGCTCTTGCCGGCGCCGCTGGGCCCGATGACGGCGATCCGCTCGCCGGGGCGGATGGTCAGCGTCACGTCGCGCAGCGCGGTGGTCCGGGGGTAGGCGACGGTGACCCCCTCCAGCCGGATCTCGCCCCGCCCGTCGGGTGCCGGGGCGGGGGCCGGTCGCGCGGTGTCCGGGTCGTCGGTGCTGACCGCGAAGGCGTCGTTGAGCGCGCTCAGCCCCTCCATGCTGGCGTGGAACCGGGCGCCGGCCGTGCGCAGCGGCAGGTACGCCTCCGGGGTGAGCAGCAGCACCAGCAGCGCGGTGGAGAGGGCCAGCCCGCCGTCGAGCAGGCGGATGCCCACCGGCACCGCGACCAGCGCCACCGACAGGGTGGCGACCAGCTCCAGCACCAGCCCGGAGAGGAAGGCGATGCGCAGGGTCTTCATGGTGGCGACCCGGTGCCCGTCGGCCATCCGGTGCACCACGTCGACCTGCGCGCGGGCCCGGCCGAACGCCCGGAGGGTGGGCAGCCCGGCCACCATGTCCAGGAAGTGCCCGCCGAGCCGGGAGAGCCGCCGCCACTGCCGTTCGGTGGCGACCTGCGCCTGCCAGCCGAGCAGCGCGCCGAAGATCGGGATGAGCGGCAGGGTGGCCGCGATGATCAGCGCCGAACTCCAGTCGGCGACGAAGACCCGCAGCAGCACGGCGGCCGGCACGGTGACGCTGAGCACGAGTTGCGGCAGGTACCCGGTGAAGTAGGCGTCGAGCGCGTCCAGCCCCCGCCCGGTCAGCGTGGCGAGCTGCCCGGCCCGCTGCCCGGCGACCCAGGTGGGACCGTGCCGGCCGACCGCGCCGAGCAGGTCCCCGCGCAGGGTGGCCTTGACCGTGGCGGCCAGCCGCGCGGCCACGGTGCCCTGCGCCCAGGTCAGCGCCGACCGGGCGGTCACCGCGGCGAGGAAGCCGGCCAGCGCCGGCCGGTCGAGCCGACCGTCGAATCCGGTCGCCAGCAGCGCGGCCAGCGCGGTGGCCTGCGCGATGATCAGCAGCGCGGCGACCACGCCGAGCACGGCGAGCAGCACGAGGTCGCCCCGGGCCGCGGGGACCCGGCGCAGCAGACGCGGATCGAACGGACGGCGGTTCACCAGTACACCGGTGTCCTGCCGTCGGCCCGTCCTCGGAACACCCACCAGCACATCGCCTGAAAGCCTAGTAGGGCCGGCACGAGCGGCAGCGCCAGCCAGCCCAGCAGCCGCAGGGTGGGCGCGCTGGCCGCCGCCTCGGCCACGGTCAGCCCGGTATCCGGGCCGGCGGTGGAGACCAGCGCGTAGGGCCAGGCCGCCGCGCCGACCAGCAGCACCGGCAGGGCCAGCGCCACGCTGGTGGCGACGAAGGCCACCCCGGTCCGCCGCAGCGCCAGCGCCACCCGGGCCGCCAGCAGCGCGGCGACCAGCGCCCCGAGCAGGAGTACGGCGACCAGCGGCTGCTGCACGGCGTCGCGTACCCGGGGGGAGAGCAGGGCCACGACGGTGGCCGCGCCGACCGTGACGAGCGCCACCGGCACCAGCCGGCGGGCCAGCCGCAGCAGCGGCGGGACCTCGGCGGCCGGCAGCCGGAGGGTGAGGAACGTCGCACCGTGCGCGGCCACCAGGGCGAGCAGCGCCAGGCAGACGGCGGCCACGAACGGGGTGAACAGGTGGCCCACCCCGTCGACGTGACCGTCGGCGGTCAGCGGTACCCCCTGGAGCAGCCCGCCCAGCACCGCGCCCCAGCCCAGCGCGGCGAGGGTGCTGCCGGCGACGATCACGCGGTCCCATCCGGCGCGGGCGCGCGGCCCGGCGGGGCGGCTGCGCAGTTGCACCCCGGCGGTCACCACGATCACGCCGACCAGCGCCCCGGTGACCGCCGGGTAGAGACCGGAGAGGAGTTCCCCCTCCAGGGTGGGGAAGGCGCCGAAGAGGATGCCGACGGCGGCCACCAGCCAGACCTCGTTGCCGAGGAAGAACGGCCCGACCGCGTGCAGCGCGGCCCGCCGCCGGGCGGGGTCGGTGCGGCGGGCCAGCAGCAGCCCCACCCCGTAGTCGTAGCCGCCGAGGACCAGGTAGGTGGCGAAGAAGAGGCCGAGCAGGGCGTACCAGGCGAGCTCCACGGGTCGTCTCCCTCAGGCGAACGCGGGTTCTTCGGTGGCGGGCGGGCGGGTGTGCTGCGGTGGGCGACCCAGGGCGGGGTCGGCCGCGCCCCGGGCGGCGTGCCGGGCGAGCAGCGTCCAGTTGGTGACGGCGAGGGCGCCGAGCAGCAGGGTGAAGGTGACCGACGAGACGAGCAGCACCCCGGACCCGACCGGGGAGACCGCCTGCTCGGTCGGCAGCAGCCCGTACGCCACCCAGGGCTGACGGCCGATCTCCCGGGCGATCCAGCCGAGGATGGCGGCGACGAAGGGCAGCGGCAGGCAGCAGATGATCAGCCAGAGCGGGAAGCGCAGCCGGATGATCCGGTCCCGCCAGAGCAGCGGGAGCAGCAGCCAGAACAGGCTGAGTCCCATCCCGATCAGGATCATGAAGCCGAGGCCGACGTTGGCGAGCACCGGCGGCGTGTAGTCGCCCGGCCCGAAGCGGGCGGTCCACTCGGCGATCAGCGCCCCGCCGTCGGGCGAGGAGCCGAACTTGGTGGGCTGCACCTGGTTGACCGGGGCGAACTGGGCGAAGCCGAAGCCCTGCACCAGGAGGATCCCCACGGCGGCGGTGACCACCCCGAGCCGCAGCGAGGTCCGGAAGAGCTCGAAGTCGGGGGTACGCCGCAGCAGGTGCCCGGCGCTGACCGCGGCCATCAGCAGGCCGCCGGTGAGCAGCGCCGCCGAGACCACGTGTCCGAGGGCGATGCCGAGGGCGGGGTTGGTGAGCAGGGCGGAGAAGTCGGTGAGGTGGGCGACGCCGTCGCGGACCTCGTACCCGACCGGGTTCTGCAACCAGGCGTTGGCCACCATGATCCAGAACGCCGAGGCGTACGCGGTGAGCGCCACGCCCCAGAGCAGGGCCAGGTGGACGCCCCGGCCGAGCCGGTGCCACCCGAAGATCCACATGCCGAGGAACGTGGACTCCAGGAAGAAGGCGACAAGCGTCTCGATCGCCAGCGGAGCGCCGAAGACGTTGCCCACGTACCGGGACAGGCCGCTCCAGTTCAGCCCGAACTGGAACTCCATCACGATCCCGGTGGCGATGCCGAGCACGTAGTTGATCACGTACAGCGTGCCCCAGAACCGGGTCAGCCGCTCGTACTTCGGCTTGCGGGTCAGGTAGCCGGCGGTCTGGAGGCCGACCAGGAGGGTGACCAGTCCGAGCGTGACGATCACGAAGAGGAAGTGGATCGACGCCGTGCTGGCGAACTGGAGTCGGGCGAGGAGCAGGGTGTCCATGGTCGGCACTCCATAGGTCGGCTCGCTTGTCGTAGCGACTCTACACGTAGCTCGCCTACATATAACTACTACGTACCGTCGTAGTAAATACTACGACAGGATGTAGTAGTTGTGGCCGTGCGGGGCTGGTCCGGCCCGCGCCGGACGGGCCGGCGCGGGTCGATGCGGGGCGACGCGGGTCGGTCAGCTCAGGAAGAGGCAGATGGGCAGGGCGGCCAGGTTGGTGGTGACCGCCAGCGCGGTGGCGCCGAGCAGCCGGGGCGGCCGGTCGGCGACCAGCAGCCGCTGCACCCGCACGTCCAGGTCGCGGTCGCCGATGCCGAGCGTGCCGGCCGGGGTGATCCGGTTGCCGGCCGCCGCGAACCGTCGCAGCGCCCCGGCCAGGGGTGCCTCCGCGTGCAACTCCCGGGCCTTGTCGTCGGCGCGCATCTCGACCAGCAGGGCGACCCGGTCGTGCGCCTCGTGCACCCAGCGCAGCCAGGGCAGCGCCCGGCAGAGCGCGGTGAACGGCAGCAGCACCAGGTCGTGCCGCTCCTGGGCGTGGGCCCGCTCATGGGTGAGCACGGCCTCCAGCTCGGCGCGGTCGAGCAGGTCCAGGGTGCCCGCGCTGACCACCACCCGGGGCCGCATCCCGGGCAGGCAGTACGCCGCCGCGCCGGGATGGTCCAGCACCAGCGCGCCGGGCACGGCCGGGTCGTTCCGGGCGACCAGGGTGAGCAGGTCCCGGTGCCGACGCTGGGCGCGTACCGTCGCGTGGACGCTGCGCACGGTCGTGGTCAACAGCACCGCGCCGATGCCGAACCCGACCCCGACCAGGGACAGGTGCACCGCCCCCACCCCGGCGGGCAGCTCACCGTGGAGCAGGTCGGTGACGAGGGCGACCAGCGCGCTGCCCGTCGGCCGGTCGTACGCGGCCAGCCCCGCCGCGATCGGCAGGCCCATCGCGGAGAGCCCGAGCGCCAGGCCGACCCCCTGCCAGCAGAGGATCGCCACCCGGGGGGCGCGCCAGGTCCAGGTGGAGCGGGACAGCACCTGTGCGGTCAGCCAGCAGACCAGCACCGCGGCGCCGAAGTGCGCGGCGTACACCACGGCCGCCGCCCTACCGGTCCGTCGCCCCGTCGGCCCCGGCCGGCCCGGTGGCCGGCTGGGCGGCGGGGGCGGTCGTCGGCGCGGTCAGCCCGGCCTCGGCACCGAGCGCGGCCCGCAGCACGTCGGCCTCGGTGCCGGTCACCGACCGGGCGAACCGGACCAGCGCCGCGTCCCGGCTGCCGCCGAGATCGAGCGCGTCGAGCATGAGCTGGGCGATGTGCGCCTCACGGCTGGCGGCGGCCCGGTACCGCCAGGCACGCCCCTCCCGCTCCCGCTGCACCATGCCCTTGCCGGCGAGCCGGTCCAGCACGGTCATCACCGTCGTGTACGCCAACTCCCGGCCGTCCAGCGCCTCGGCGACCTCCCGCACGGTCACCCCGCCCGACGTGGCCGGGACCGTGTCCCACAGCACGTCCATCACCGCACGTTCGAGATCACCGAGTCGAGTCACCCCGCAATCCTACCCCCCGTAGTAGTAGGAGCAGCGCCCCGTCCGCTGCCCCACCGACCCGCCCGTCCGCCCGTCTGCCCGCCCGGCGCGTGAGCGTCGTGTGCGGCGGGGTCATGTCCCACGCAGCCTGTGGAACTGCCCCCACGAACGGGGCACCGTGCCGCCGGTGCCGCGTCCGGTCAGGCCGCCGCCGCTGTCGAACTGCCCCCACGAACGGGGCAACCCCGGACCCCGCCCGGTGCCGGAACGACCCCACCGGCGACGGTCGCCCCGTACCCTGCGGCCCGGCCCGCTCCGACGGGGCGGCCCGGCGGCCGTGGTGACCGGCGGCCGTGGCGTGGGGCGGCTCGGGACAGCGCCGGCTGCCGGGGGCGGCCTCGGGTGGTCCTCCGGGTCGGTGTGGTCCTCCGGGCTTGCTGGGCGGCGTCGAGTGGTCCTCCAGGCCGGGATGGTCCTCCGGGTCGGGGGTGGTCCTCCAGGTCGGGGTGGTCCGCCTGGCTCTGGGTGGTCGCCCGCCCGGGGTCGGGGTGGTGGTCCCACAGACGGGGCAGCTCGAAAGGCCCGAGCAACACCATCCTCCGCCCGGAGACCGAGCCGGGCGGACCCGCCACGACCGGCCCCACGACGCCGGAGTCGAGCCCGGTCAGACGCCCTTGGGGTGCCAGACCGTCTTGGTCTCCAGCAGGGCGGTCATCCGGCCGATCCCCGGGTCGGCGGTCCAGTCGTGGTCGGCCGGGACCGGACGGAGCACCCGCTTCAGGTTCTCCGCCGCCTTGACCTCCAGGTCGGCCGCCAGGTCGGCGTCGGTCACCCCGGTCAGGTCGATCGCGTTGACGTCCAGGTGCGCGGCCAGCGTCGGCACGGTCTCGCCGATCCGGCCGGTGAGGACGTTGACCACCCCGCCGGGCAGGTCGGAGGTGGCCAGCACCTCGGCCAGGGTCACCGCCGCCAGCGGCGCCGCCGGGGAGGCCGCCACCACGACGGTGTTGCCGGTGACGATCGCCGGGGCGATCACGCTGACCAGGCCGAGCAGCGCCGGGGCCTCGGGGGCGACCACGGCCACCACCCCGGTCGGCTCGGGCGCGGAGAGGTTGAAGTAGGGCCCGGCGACCGGGTTCGCGCCGCCGTGCACCTGGGCGAGCTTGTCGGACCAGCCGGCGTACCAGACCCAGCGGTCGGTGGCCGCGTCGACCTCGTCGCCGGGCACGCCGAGCGCGACGAACTGCTCGCGGCGGCCCTCCAGCATCTCGGCGACCCGGTAGAGGATCTGCCCCCGGTTGTACGCGGTCGCCCCGGACCACCCCTTGACGGCCGCGCGGGCGGCGACGACGGCGTCCCGGGCGTCCTTGCGCGATGCCAACGACACGTTCGCGGATTGCACCAGATACGACCGTCCCGACTCGCTGCGCGGGAACTTCCCGCCGATGAAGAGCTTGTACGTCTTGCGTACCGCGACCCGCTCAGACATTCAGGTACGCCTCCAGCCCGTGCCGGCCGCCCTCGCGGCCGTAGCCCGACTCCTTGTACCCGCCGAACGGCGAGGTCGGGTCGAACTTGTTGAACGTGTTGGCCCAGACCACCCCGGCGCGCAGCCGGTCGGCCAGCCAGAGGATCCGGGAACCCTTGTCGGTCCAGATCCCGGCCGACAGCCCGTACGGCGTGTTGTTGGCCTTCTCCACGGCCTCGGCCGGGGTGCGGAAGGTCAGGACGGAGAGCACCGGGCCGAAGATCTCCTCGCGGGCGATCCGGTGCGCCTGGGTGACCCCGGTGAAGACCGTCGGGGCGAACCAGAAGCCGCGCTCGGGCAGCTCGCACGGCGGCGACCAGCGCTGCGCCCCCTCGGCCGCACCGACGTCGGACAGCTCGCGGATCCGGGCGAGCTGGGCGGCCGAGTTGATCGCCCCGACGTCGGTGTTCTTGTCCAGCGGGTCGCCGACGCGCAGCCGGGCCATCCGCCGCTTCAACGACGCCAGCACCTGCTCGGCGACGGACTCCTGGACCAGCAGCCGGGAGCCGGCGCAGCAGACGTGCCCCTGGTTGAAGAAGATGCCGTTGACGATCCCCTCGACCGCCTGGTCCACGGGGGCGTCGTCGAAGACGATGTTGGCCGCCTTGCCGCCCAGCTCCAGGGTGAGCTTCTTGCGGGTGCCGGCGACGGACCGGGCGATGGCCTTGCCGACCTCGGTGGAGCCGGTGAAGGCGACCTTGTCCACGCCCGGGTGCTCGACCAGCGCCCGACCGGTCCCGCCCGCCCCGGTGACGATGTTGACCACGCCGGCCGGCAGGTCGGCCTGCTGGCAGATCTCGGCGAAGATCAGCGCGGTCAGCGGGGTGGTCTCGGCCGGCTTGAGCACCACCGTGTTGCCGGCGGCGAGCGCCGGGGCGATCTTCCAGGCCAGCATCAGCAGCGGGAAGTTCCACGGGATGACCTGCGCGGCCACGCCCAGCGGCTTCGGGTCGGCACCGCTGTGCTGACCCGTCGGCCTTGGGCCGAACCCGGCGTAGGGCAGCTTGTCGGCCCAGCCGGCGTAGTAGAAGAAGTGCGCGGCGACCAGCGGCAGGTCGACGTCCCGGGACTCCCTGATCGGCTTGCCGTTGTCCAGGGACTCCAGCACCGCCAGCTCGCGGGAGCGCTCCTGGACGATCCGGGCGATCCGGTAGAGGTACTTCGCCCGGTCCCGGCCCGGCATCGGACCCCAGACCTTCTGGTACGCCTTCCGGGCGGCCGTGACCGCCCGTTCGACGTCCTGCGGCCCGGCCTCGGCGACCTCGGCGAGCACCTCCTCGGTGGCCGGGTTGACGGACGTGAAGCTGCCACCGTCGGCCGGGTCGACGAAGCTGCCGTCGACGAACAGGCCGTAGGACGGTTTGAGGTCCACCACCGAGCGCGACTCGGGGGCGGGGGCGTATTCGAAGATCACGCTCAGTCCAGGGTGAAGTAGTCGGGACCGGAGTAGGTGCCGGTCGTCAGCTTGGTGCGCTGCATCAGCAGGTCGTTGAGGAGGCTGGAGGCGCCGAACCGGAACCAGTCCGGGTCCAGCCAGTCCGCGCCGACGGTCTCGTTGACCATGACCAGGTACTTGATGGCGTCCTTGGTGGTCTTGATGCCGCCGGCCGGCTTCACGCCGACCTGCCGCCCGGTGGCGGCCCGGAAGTCGCGGACCGCCTCCAGCATCACCAGGGTCACCGGCAGCGTCGCGGCGACCGGGACCTTGCCGGTGGAGGTCTTGATGAAGTCCCCGCCGGCCAGCATCGCCAGCCAGGAGGCGCGACGTACGTTGTCGTAGGTGGCCAGCTCCCCGGTCTCCAGGATGACCTTGAGGTGGGCCGGCCCGCACGCCTCCTTGGTGGCCACGATCTCGTCGTGGACCTCCTGGTAGCGGCCGGCCAGGAAGGCGCCCCGGTTGATCACCATGTCGATCTCGTCGGCCCCGGCCGCCACGGCGGCCCGGGTGTCGGCGAGCTTGATCTCCAGCGGTGCCTGACCGGACGGGAAGGCGGTCGCCACGCTGGCCAGGTGCACCTGCGAGCCGCGCAGCACCTCGGCCACGTACGGCACCATCGCGGGGTAGACACACAACGCCCCGACGTGCGGGCAGGACGGGTCGGCCGGGTCGGGGCGCAGGGCCTTGGCGGCGAGCGCCCGCACCTTGCCCGGGGTGTCCGCCCCCTCCAGGGTGGTCAGGTCGACCATCCGGATCGCCAGGTCGATCGCCTGGGCCTTGGCGGTGGTCTTGATCGAGCGGGTGCCGAGCTGCGCCGCCCGCTGGTCCGCGCCGATCTGGTCCACGCCGGGTAGGCCGTGCAGGAAGGTCCGCAGCGCGGTCTCGGATCGTCCCAGCTCGGCCAGGTCCGACCGGGCCGACGTCGTTGTCGCCGTCATGTCGCGAAGTCTACGCATCCACCGCGGAAGTGATCTTGAGCGACCGTTGTCGACGTCGGCGACGCCACACCCCGTGGTGAGCGACGTCGCCGGTGACGCCGCGGACGCGGTGCGGTACCGGGCGGACCGGTAGGTTGAGCGATCGTGGACGTACACGTCATTGACCATCCGCTCGCCCAGTCGCGGCTGACCGCCATGCGGGACGCGCGTACCGATTCCGCCACCTTCCGGGCGGCGCTGCACGAACTCACCACCATGCTGGTGTACGAGGCCGCCCGGTCCTTCCCGGTGGAGACGTACCCGATCCAGACCCCGGTCACCGACGCCGAGGGCACCCGGCTGGCGAACCCGCCGCTGCTGGTGCCGGTGCTGCGGGCCGGGCTGGGCATGGCCGACGCCGCGCTCGGGCTGCTGCCCGAGTCGTCGATGGGCTTCGTCGGCCTGGCCCGCGACGAGGAGACGTACGAGCCGCGCGCCTACATGGAGTCGCTGCCCCGGGACCTCAGCGGCCTGCCGGTGCTGGTCCTCGACCCGATGCTGGCCACCGGCGGCTCCCTGGAGCACTGCTGCCGGCTGCTGGCCGACCGGGGCTGCACCGACATCACCGTGCTCTGCGTGCTGGCCGCGCCCCCCGGCATCGACCGCCTGGCCCGGTCCGGCCTGCCGCTGCGCCTCGTCACCGCCTCCGTCGACGCCGAGCTCAACGACCGGAAGTTCATCGTCCCCGGCCTCGGCGACGCCGGTGACCGCCAGTTCGGCGGCATGCCCCGCTTCTGAGCCTCCGCATGCTCGCCTCGGGCGCCGCCGATTCGCTGGGCGAGTCCATTCCGGTCAGATGGGGGGACCGGCTAGCGTCTCGGGCCATGACTGGTGTTGCGCTCGCCGAAGAGTTGCTCCTGCTCGCCTACGACGACGAAACCGGCCGGGCGACCATGCCGAGGATCAGCCTGGACCTGGGCATGGCCGCCGCGGTCCTGGTGGAACTGGCCCTGGCCGGGCGGATCGCGTACGCCGACGGCAACCTGGCGGTGACCGACCCCACGCCGACCGGTGAGCCGATCGTCGACGGGGTGCTCGACCGGATGGCCGCCGAGGCGCCGCACTCGCCCGCCTCCTGGGTGCAGCGGCTGCGGCACCGGCTCCGCGACCGGATCCTCGGCGACCTGGTCGACCGGGGTGTGGTCCGCGACGTCGAGGAGACCGAGCTGGGGTTCATCGTGGTCCACCGGTACCCGATGGTCGACCCGACGGTGGAGCAGGACACCCGGCGGCGGCTGGCCGAGGCGTTGACCGGCGGACCGGCTCCCGACGAGCGGACCGCCGCCCTCGCCACCCTGGTCGCGGCGGTCCGGATGGAGCCCGCCCTCGGGCTCGACGGCGACGACGCCCGGGACGTCGAGAAGCGGCTGGCGGAGATCGCCGGCGGGGCCGGGTTCTCCGGCACCGTCAGCACGGAGGACTCGGTGGTCCGCCCGTCGGTGTCGCTGGTGGTCCTCGCCCTCGGCCAGGCGGTCGACGCCGCCCTCGGCCCCCGCCGCTGACCGGGGGTGAGGAAGGGGCCCTTCCTCTACCGAAAGCGTTAAGAGGGGGCCCCTCCTTACACCCCCAGGGCGGTGGCGGTCTCGGTGCGCAGGGCGCGCAGGGCGGCGGTGGCCCGGTCCCGGGCCGCCGGCACGTCGCCGTCCGCGACCGGCACCACCACCTCCAGGTACGCCTTGAGCTTCGGCTCGGTGCCGGAGGGCCGGATCACCACCCGGGCGGTGTCGGTACGCAGGATCACCACGTCCGCCCCGGGCAGCAGGTCCTGTGCCGAGGTGACCGGCGAGCCGAGCAGGTCGGTGGGGGTGGCGGCGCGGATCCGGGCCATCGCGTCGGCGATCTCCCGCAGGTCGGTCACCCGGACGGAGAGCTGGTCGGTCTGGTGCACGCCGAACTCGGCGGCCAGCTCGTCCAGCCGGTCGAGCAGCGTACGGCCGGTGGCGCGCAGGTCGGCGGCGAGTTCGGCGACGGTCAGCGCGGCGGTGACGCCGTCCTTGTCCCGGACGTGGTCGGGGGCGACGCAGTAGCCGAGCGCCTCCTCGTACCCGAAGACCAGCGGCTGGCTGCCGCCACCGGCCCGGACGATCCACTTGAACCCGGTCAGCGTCTCGTCGTACGGCAGGTCCCGGGCCGCGCACATCGCCCGCAGCAGCGACGACGAGACGATCGTGGTGGCGTAGAGGCCGCGTACGCCCCGGCGCATCAGGTGGTCGGCGAGGAGCACCCCGACCTCGTCCCCGCGCAGCATCCGCCAGCCGTCGGCCCCACCGGGGGTGACCCGGACGGCCACCGCGCACCGGTCGGCGTCCGGGTCGTTGGCGAGGGCGACGTCCGCGCCGATGGTCTCGGCGAGCGCCACCAGCCGGTCGACCGCCCCCGGCTCCTCCGGGTTGGGGAAGGCGACGGTGGGGAAGTCCGGGTCGGGTTCGGCCTGGTCGGGCACGATGCCGGGGACACCGAAGCCGGCGCGGGCGAAGGCGGCGGTGAGCACGGCGGCGCCCACCCCGTGCAGCGGGGTGTACGCCACGGCCAGGTCCCGGGGGCCGGCCGGGGCGATCACGGCGGCGGCCCGCTCCACGTAGGAGGCCACCACCTCGTTGCCGAGCACCTGACCGGGCGGGCCGAGCGGCACGTCGACGAGCGGGCCGACGGCCCGGATGGCCGCCTCGATCCCGGCGTCGGCCGGCGGCACGATCTGCGCCCCGGCGCCGAGGTCGCCGCCCAGCTCCGCCCCGAGGTACACCTTGTACCCGTTGTCCTGCGGCGGGTTGTGGCTGGCGGTCACCATCACCCCGGCCACCGCGCCGAGCTGCCGCACCGCGTAGGCGAGCACGGGGGTGGGCAGGGGGCGGGGGAGCACCAGCGCCGGCCGGCCCGCCCCGGTGGCGACCTGGGCGGTGCGGACGGCGAACTCCCGTGAGCCGCGCCGGGCGTCGTACCCGATCACCAGCGGCCCGGTCCCGCCCTGCGCGGCGAGCCAGCCGACCAGGCCGGCGGCGGCCTGGGTGACCACGGCGAGGTTCATCCCGTTCGGGCCGGCCCGCAGCGGGCCGCGCAGCCCGGCGGTGCCGAAGGTCAGCGGCCCGGCGAACCGGTCGGCCAGCTCGTCCGCGCTGGCCGGCAGCCGGTCGAGGACGTCCCGTAGCTCCTCCCGGCTGGCCGGGTCGGGGTCGTCGTCGAGCCAGCGTCGGGCCCGCGTACGGAGGTCGTCGATGTCAGTGGTCTCGGCCGCCATCCCATGTTGATAGCACGACGGCGGGCCGCCGCCGGCCCGCCCCCGAGGGGGTGGCCGGCGACGGCCCGCCGTCGCGTCCCGGCTCGTCCGGCGCTGACCCGCCGGCCGGGGTACGGCTCAGCCGGCCCCGGTGAGCTGGAACGACTTCACCATCTCGTCGAAGATCGGCTTGCTCTCCTCGAACCGGTCGTGGGTGGCGGTGAGGTAGAAGGAGTACGCCTTCCCGTCGTGCACCACCCCGCGCCACAGGCCGTGCCGGCGCTTGTCGCCGTCGCCGCAGGTGTACTCGAACTCCGCCGCCGCCTTCCCGGCCAGCTCGGTCTCCTCCATGGCGAGCTGGTTGTACGGCCTGGCGCAGGTGCCGCCCCGGTTGCGCAGCCCGTCCGAGGCGACCTCGGCCCAGCGCATCGAGGTGGTCCCGAAGTTCTCCACGATGATCCGCACGCGGCGGCCGGAGTCGTCCGGGTCGGTGTAGTCCACGAAGCTGCCGCCGGTGCCGCGCTTCCAGTCCTTCGGCACGTTCACCCGGACCCCCCGGGCGGAGTGCTCGCGCAGCTCCATACCGGATTCGGCGGGTTCGGCGGTGACGCTCGGCCCGGCCTGCGGGGCGACCGGTGGCTCGTCGTCGCCACCGGCCAGCGCCACCGCGCCGATCAGCAGCAGCACGGCCAGCCCGCCGGCCGCCGCGAGCTGGACCTTGCGCGGCCAGCCCTTGATGGTGCTGACCAGCCGTCCGCCCGTCTTCTGCGCCGGACCCGGCGCGCCGCCGGTGCCGGCCGCCGGGGCGGTGGCCCAGGGCTGACCGGTGCCCGGCACCGACCACTGGTTCCCGCCGCCGTAGGTGCCGCCGGCCCGCTGGCCGTTGCCCGGGGTCGCCCACGGCACCGCCTGGGTGGCGTCCGCCGCACCGGCGCCGAACGGCTGGGTCGCCTCGGCCGGCCGGGCGCCGAAGGCCTGGGTGGCCTCCGCCGGGCGGCCGCCGAACGGTTGGGTCGCTTCGGCGGGCCGGGCGCCGAAGGGCTGGGTCTCGGCGGGCCGGGCGCCGAACGGCTGGGTGGCCTCGGCGGGCCGGCTGCCGTACGTGCCGCCCGGCGGGGCCTCCGTGGGGCGGGGCCCGAACGGGACCGCCTGGGTGGCGTCGGCCGTCCGGCCGGCGGCGGCGCGTTCCCCGGCGCCCAGGCGCTGGGTCGCCTCCGACCCGTCGGCCCCGGCGGCGTCGGTCGGGGCCGCCGCCGGCAGCCCGCCGGCCGCCGCGCCGAGCGGGGTGGCCAGGGCGTCCGCGCTGGTGTCGACCAGTGCGGCGGCACTGGTGGTGGGCGCGCCGGTGGGCTGCTCGCCCCGGCGCAGCGCGGCGAGCCGGTCGGTGAGCGACTCGCCGGGGGCGAGCATCGCCCGGCCGCCGATCGTGCCGCTCGGCTTCGGCTTCGGCGCGGGTGGCGCGACCGGTGGCGGGGTGGCCGGCCGCTGCACCGGCACCACCGCGTACGGGTCGGTCACCGAGTGCACGGCGCTGGCGGTGCTGGTCAGTGGGCCGGTGAGCAGTTCGCGCAGGGTGGCCCGGGCGGTGTGCACGTCCAGCCGGCGGGCCGGGTCCTTCTCCAGCAGGCCCATCAGGACCGGAGTGAGCGGCCCGCTGCGCGAGGGCGGGGCGGGCGGGTCCTCGACCACCGCGTGCATGGTCTCGATCGGGTCGCCCTTGTCGAACGGCGGCCGGCCCTCCACCGCCGTGTAGAGCGTCACGCCCAGCGAGAACAGGTCGCTCGGTGGGCCGAAGTCCTGCCCCATCGCCCGCTCGGGGGAGATGAAGTGCGGCGAGCCGAGC
Organism: Micromonospora fluostatini; assembly: GCF_050410825.1. Taxonomy (NCBI): domain Bacteria; kingdom Bacillati; phylum Actinomycetota; class Actinomycetes; order Micromonosporales; family Micromonosporaceae; genus Micromonospora; species Micromonospora fluostatini. The sequence continues at coordinate 4,661,958 of NZ_CP191251.1, read as the reverse complement.
ACCATCCCGGGGGTGGTGAGCTGCACGTCGGTGGGCATCCGGGCGACCCCGAAGTCGGTCAGCACGCAGCGGCCGTCGGTGCAGATCAGCACGTTGGCCGGCTTGACGTCGCGGTGCAGCACGCCGATCGAGTGCGCCACCTCCAGCGCGCCGAGCAGCGCGATGCCGATCTTGGCGACCGCCCGGGGCGCGACCGGGCCGTCCTCGATCACCATGTCGGCGAGGCTGCGGGCGTCCAGCAGCTCCATCACGATCCACGGGCGACCGGCCTCGGTCACCACGTCGTAGACCTGCACCACCGCCGGATGCTGGATGGCCGCCGCCGCACGGGCCTCGCGCAGGGTGCGCTCGTACATCGCGTCACGGTCGCTGGGGGCCAGCCCCGGGGGAAGGACGACCTCCTTCACCGCGACGTCGCGGCGCAGCAGGGTGTCGGCGGCACGCCAGACCGTGCCCATGCCGCCGTTCCCCACCGGGGAACGCAGCGAGTACCGGTTACCGATGGTGGTGCCGGGTGCCGCACGTCCGTTCGGGGGACTGACCGGTCCGCCGCTCCACGTCGGAATCTGAGTCACAGAAAAGCCACCGGGGGAGTTCGAGGGGGCTGGGACACAACCCCCCTATCTTGCTTGTTCCGACGCCCGATGCGAAACCCGGCGCGACGGACGTTTATCGAAACGATGGGGCTGACCCGCGGGTTCACCTCCGAGGTCGGTCCCGTGGTGTGCGGTATCCCTCACCCTGCGCACCGTCCACCACGCGGGTGCTGTCTCCCGGGATGTGGACGACGGTACGCCGGTTCCGGGGCCGCCGCCCGCTCCGACGCGCGGTGTCCCCGGTGGTCGGGCCCGGCGTCGCCGTCCCTGAGCGGAGCGGGCGCGCCCGGGTGATGATCGGTGGCGTGGGGGGTAATCCGATCGGGTGAGGTGGGACGCACAGCGTGTGCGGTCGAGGCGGGGCCGGGCGTGTGAGCGTCGGGTGCGGTCGTCGCCGGGTGTCGTCGGGTAGTTGTCGGAGCGTACGGCCGGCGAGCCTGCCAATGCGACAATTCGGACCATCACTCCCGGTGTGCGGCACTGATTTTTGGATCTCCGGCCGGTTACGCGTTGTAGGAGGTGTGGGTCAGATGGCGGCCTTCGACCCCGATCTACCTGCTGTCCCGCACGTTGTCGACGCCTCCGACCAGGGTGTTCGTGACGCATCGCGGTCTGATCATCACCGGAACGAGGTTGCGCAGCGTCACCGTCAGCGGTCTAGGCTGTCTGCTGTCCTGCCCGAAGATCCATCCATTCCTAGTGATCGAGATGCCGACGTGACGAGTGCGCTGACCCTGCCCGGAGCCGGCCACCCGGGGCCCTCGGGACCGCTGGACTTCCCCGGCTCCCAGCCCCTGCCCGCCGAGCTGGACCACCTCCTCGCGCTGCGGGTACCCGGGCTGGTCGCCACCCGCCGTCACATCCACTCCCACCCGGAACTCTCCGGTGCGGAGTTCGAGACCGCCGCCCTGGTCGCCCGGGAACTCTCCCTCGCCGGGCTCAACCCCCGGCTGCTGCCCAAGGGCAACGGCGTCATCTGCGACATTGACGGCCGGCCGGACGGCCCGGTGGTGGCGCTGCGCGCCGACATCGACGCGCTGCCGCTGACCGACGCCAAGGACGTGCCATACCGGTCGACCGTCGACGGGGTCTGCCACGCCTGCGGCCACGACGTGCACACCACCATCCTGCTCGGGGTGGGGATGCTGCTCGCCCAGCTCGCCGATGTCGGGGAACTGCCCGGCCGGGTCCGGCTGATCTTCCAGCCGGCCGAGGAGATCCTGCCCTGCGGCTCGCTGGAGGTCATCGAGGCCGGCGGGCTGGAGGACGTCGTGCAGATCTTCGCGCTGCACTGCGACCCGAGCCAGCCGGTGGGCAAGGTCGGCCTGCGGGTCGGCCCGATCACCGCCGCCGCCGACAACGTGACCGTGCGGCTGAGCGGGCCGGGCGGGCACACCGCCCGCCCGCACCTGACCGTCGACCTGGTCGACGCGCTCGGCCGGCTGGTCACCGAGGTGCCCGCCCTGGTCAGCCGCCGGGTGCCGGCGAGCAGCGGGCTGCTGCTGGTCTTCGGTCACGCCTCCGCCGGCACCCGGTACAACGTGATCCCCTCCGAGGCGTCCGCTTCCGGCACGCTGCGGGTGATGGACCGCGACGCCTGGGAACAGGCCCCGAAGATCGTCGCCCAGGTGGTCCGGGACGTGCTCGCGCCGACCGGCGCCACCGTCGACCTGGAGTACCTGCGCGGGCGCCCGCCGGTCAGCAACGACGCCCGCGCGATCGGCGTGCTCACCGCCGCCACCGCCGCCGCCCTCGGGCCGGAGGCGGCGGCGGAGACCCCGCAGAGCATGGGCGGCGAGGACTTCTCCTGGTACCTGGAGCACGTCCCCGGCGCGCTGGCCCGCCTCGGCGTCGGCCGGGCCGGCCCCAACGTGGACCTGCACCGCCCCACCTTCGACGTCGACGAGCGGGCCATCCCCGCCGGGGTGCGGCTCCTGGTCCAGACCGCGCTGCGGGCCCTGGCGGCGACGCGCTAGCCGGCCGGCCCCGCAGGACCCGCCGGCGGCGTCGGCCCGGCCGCCGGCCGGGGCCCGCCGGCCGTCGGCTGCGGTTCGCCCACCGGTGGCCGGGGCCCGACGATCGGCGGCCGGGGCCCGCCGGCCGCCGGCAGTGGGCCGCCGGCCGGTGGCGGGGTGGACCGCCGCCGGCGGCGACGCAGCACGGCGACGAACGCCCCCACCGGTACGCCGATCACCAGCAGCCACGGCAGGAGCGCGCCCAGGACGGTCAGCAGCACCGTCACCGACGTGCCGAAGACCCGCCAGCCGGCCTGCAACCCGGCCAGGAAGCCGGTCCGGTCCTCGTCGGCGGTGCTCGCGTCCGGACCGACCAGGGTCACCGTGATGGTGGAGAGCGCGGTCAGGTCGGCCAGCCGGCGCTTCTTCGCCTCCAGCGCGGCGAGGTCGGCCTCCCGGCTGGCCAGCTCCCGCTCCACCGTGACCAGGTCGCCGATGTCCTCGGCGCGGGCCAGCAGCCGCCGGGCGCTCTCCACCCGGGCCCGCTGGGTGGTGATCCGGGCGTCGAGGTCCACCACCTCCTCGGTGACGTCCTCGGTGGAGATGTTCCGGGACTCCTGCCGGCCCAGCGTGGCGAGCTGGTCGAGGACCCCGGCGAACCGGTCCGCCGGCACCCGCAGGGTCAGCTCGGCCCGCCCGCCCGCACCGGCGCTGCGCCGCTCGTCACCCCCGACGAAGCCCCCCGCCGAGGTGGCCGCCGTGGTGGCCTCCTGGGCCGCCGCATCGACGTCGGTCACCCGAACCCGCATCGTTCCGGTGTAGACGATGGACCGCTGCTCCACCCGCAGGTCCGCCGCGCCCTGCCCCGGCTGGGCGGGGGCTCCCTCCGGCTGCGCGGGCGCCGCCCCCGGGCCCCGCTGCGGGGCCTCGACGGCTCCCGGCCGAGCCCCGGCCGAGTCCCGCGCGACCCCCGAGTCGCTCGCGCTCTCCGAACCGCCGCCACGGCTGCATCCGCCCGCGACCAGCACCGTGAGCAGTCCCAGTGCGGTCAGGACGGTGCCGGCCCGGCGGCGTCCTCCCCGTGTCGTCATCGTCGCTCCGATCTGTCGGGTCGTCGCTGTGTGATACGTCGGACGCCCGGCGGCGCGGCGCCGGTTCCGGCAGACTGCGCCCGAGGACGTCACGATCGAATAAAGCGAGGAGAAGCGCGATGCACCTCACCAAGTACGCCCACTCCTGCCTCCGGATCGAGCATGACGGGGGTGTGCTAGTCGTCGACCCGGGTGGCTTCAGCGAGGCGGCGACGGCGCTGGACGGGGCGGACGCGGTGCTGGTCACCCACGAGCACCCCGACCACCTCGACGTCGCGGCGGTGACCCGGCAGCTCGACCGCCGGCCGTTCGTCCTGCACGGCCCGGCCGCCCTGGCCGGCCCGCTCGGCGACGCGGCCGAGGCGCTGCGCCCGGTCGAACCCGGACAGTCGTTCACCGCGGCCGGGGTCCCCGTCCAGGTGTACGGCGGCCGGCACGCGGTGATCCACCCGGACATCCCGGTGATCGACAACGTCGGGTACCTGTTCGACTCGACGGTCTACCACCCCGGGGACTCCCTGGTGGTGCCGGACGTACCGGTGGACACCCTCTTCGCGCCGATCCACGCGCCCTGGTCGAAGTTCGCCGAGGTCGTCGACTTCATCCGGGCGGTCGCCCCCCGACGTGCCTTCGCCCTGCACGACGCCCTGCTCAACGGCAACGGGTTGGCGGTCCTCGACCGGCAGTACACGGCCCTGTCCAACTGCCCGTACCAGCGGCTGGAACCCGGCACCCGGGTTCCCGGCTGAGCCGGTGCCGGGCCCCGCCACCGACCTCGTCCAGCGGCTCTACCGCACGCCGCCGGACCGGTTCGTCGCGGCCCGGGACGCCGCCGTCGCCGAGGCCCGCCGGGCCGGCGACCCGGACACCGCCCGGCAGCTCGCCCGGCTCCGCCGGCCCACCGTGGCGGCCTGGCTGGTCAACCTGCTCGCCATCTGCCGGCCGGACCTCGTGGCCGACCTGGTGCAGCTCGCCACCGGGCTCCGGGCCGCCCAGCGCGAGCTGCGCGGCCCCCGGCTGCGGGAACTCTCCGCCCGGCGGCGCGCGGTGGTCACCGCGCTGGTCACCGAGGCGCGCCGGCTCGCGGCCGAGCAGGAGGGCGCCCCGGCGGCCGGGAAGCTCCCGCTGGCCGAGGTGGAGTCGACGCTCAACGCCGCGCTCTCCGACGCCGAGGTGGCCGAGCAGGTCCGCGCCGGCCGGCTGCTGCGGGCGGCCAGCTACGCCGGCTTCGGTGAGGTGCCCCGCCCGCAGTTGCGGCTGGTCACGGCGGCCGACGAGACACCCGTTGACCGGGTACCGGACCGGGGCGCGGCCCGGCGGGCCCGGGACGACCGGGCGGTCCGGGCCGAGCGGAACCGCCGTCGCCGGGCGCTGGAGCGGGAACTGGCGGCGGCGCGCACCGCGCAGGAGCGGGCCGAGGCGGAGGTGGCCGGCGCGGCGGCGGCGGAACGCGAGGAGGCCACCGCGCTCGCCGCCCTGGAGGCCGAGCTGGCCGAGGTGGAACGGCGGCGGGCCGCCACCGAGGAGGAACTGGGCCGGGCGCGGCGGGCCCGGCGGGCGGCGGAGCGGACGGCGACCGCGGCCCGGCGGCGTACCGGGGAGGTGCAGGCGGCGGTGGAGGCGCTGGTCGCCGGGGAGGGGGATGCGGAGCGTGGCGACGGCGGGGCAGACTGATCCAAATGAATGACCGCAGCCAGCGAAGCAGCCTGGAGGACACCGACGGGCGGGCCCGGCGGGTGGTCCGGTCCCCGGCGACCGGGCTGACCCCGGAGCAGGCCGCCGCCGCCAGCCGGCCCGTGGTGCTGGCCCTCGGCGAGGCGGCCAGCCGCAGCCCCGGCATGGTGGAGCGGGCCCGGCAGCTCGGCATCTCCGGTTGGGCGTGCTACGTCGCCGGCCGGGCCGGGCCGCTGGGGGAGGTCTCCGCCGGCACGGTGACCGCCGCCCTCGGCTTCGTCTCCCCCGGGGCGGTGGCCGAGGGCTGGGACGCGGCGACCCGCGCGGTACGCCCCGCCGAGGTGGTCGTCGCCACCCTCGCCGAGTGCCGCCGCTGGGGCGACGAGCACCTGCGCGCCCTGCCCCGGGTGGACCGCCTGGCCGTCCTGCTGGAGCGGGCGGTGGCGGCGGCGGACGCCACCGGGATGCCGCTCTTCGCCGCCTGGCGGGAGGTGGCGGTGCCGACCGGTACGCCGGCCGCCCGGGTCGCCGTCGGGCTGCGGGTGCTGCGTGAGCACGTCGTCGGCGGGTACCTGGTCGCCACCCGGGCGGCGGGGATGACCCCGCTGGAGGCGGTGCTCCTCGGCCCGGACGGCGAGGCCCGTGCGCTGGCCTGCGGCTGGCCGCCGCCGTACCCGCCGACCGGGCCGCTGGTGCGGCGGCAGCTCTGGGCGGCGGCGGTGACCGACCGGCTGGTCTCGCCCGCGTTCCAGGTGCTCACCGCGCGGGAGCGAACCGAGCTGGTGGAGCTGCTGACCACGGCCGACCGGCAGCTGTCGGTGCCGAGCTGAGCGGGTCGGCCCGGCTGAGGGCCGCCACCGGGGCCGGCCCGTGGTGCGTGGGCCCTGCCGCCCCGGCGTCGGAACCGGAGCCGAGCGGGGTCGACCCGTCACCGTCCGTGGCGAATGTGACGCGTGCTCGCGTTTCCGCCCCCCGGGCGGGTGCGGTGCGCGGCGGCGGCGCAGACTGGGGGCGTGGGAGACGTGCTACGCCGTGGCGGTGCCGGTGGGGCGGGACCGCAGCTCGGTGACGTAGTCGTCCGGGGCGCCCGCCTTCTCGGCGGCGTTCGCGATCTCCGAGAGGTACCACGAGGTGGGCAGGCCGCCCTCGTACCCGTCGAAGACGTACATCCAGGCGGTCACGTCGCCGTCCAGGGTCGAGACGCGCACCCGCAGCTTGCGGTACGTGCCGGCGGTCACCCCCTCGATCTCGTCGAGCTGGGCGGCGTCGTAGGGGTGGATGTCGTAGAGGGCCACGAAGACCCGGTCGCCGGGGGACTCCACGACCGTGCTGACCGCGCCCTCCCAGCCGATCACGTCCTCGCCCGCGAAGGTGAGCCGCCAGCCTTCCAGCCAGCCGATGCCCACCATCGGCGAATGCGGACAGTAGGCACGCATTCGGGCGGGGTCCAGGTTTGAGCCGTAGGCGGCGTAATGACGCACGGCGATGACGATAGCCCGGCGGACGGGTGAGGGAGAATACGACGGTGCGTGTCGGACGCGATGGAGAGAAGAAAGTCACTGTGGGCACGAGCGAGGGGCGGACTCGGTGAGCCAGATCGTGATCATCGGCGGTGGGCCGGCCGGGTACGAGGCGGCACTGGTCGCCGCGCAACTGTCCGCCGACGTCACGGTGGTGGAGGCCGACGGGGCGGGCGGTGCCTGCGTGCTCTCCGACTGCGTCCCGTCGAAGACCTTCATCGCCAGCTCACAGGTGGTCACCGGGTACCGGGACACGGACGCGTTCGGGGTGCTCTCCGACGGCCTGGAGGCGGTCACCGTCGACGCGACCGCGGTGCACGAGCGGGTCAAGCGGCTCGCCCTGGCGCAGTCCGCCGACATCCAGGCGAAGCTGGTGAAGGCCGGTGTCACCTTCGTCGCCGGTACGGCCCGGATCGGTGAGGACACGCTCGGTCACACCCACCGGGTCGTCGTCACCCCCGCCGACGGTAGCGGTGAGTACTCGATCGCCGCGTCGACCGTCCTGATCGCCACCGGCGCCACCCCCCGCCAACTCCCCACCGCCGTCCCGGACGGCGAACGCATCCTGACCTGGCGTCAGGTGTACGACCTGCCCGAGCTGCCCGAGCACCTCGTCGTGGTCGGCTCCGGCGTCACCGGCGCCGAGTTCGCCAGCGCGTACCTCGCCATGGGGGTGGAGGTCACCCTGGTCTCCAGCCGGGACCGGGTGATGCCGCACGAGGACGCCGACGCCGCGATGGCCATCGAGCGGGTTTTCCGCTCCCGGGGGATGAGCATCCTCAACAACTCCCGCGCCGAGGCGGTCCGCCGCACCGACGACGGCGTCGAGGTCGAGCTCTCCGACGGCCGCAGGGTGTCCGGCTCGCACGCGCTGATCGCGGTCGGGTCGATCCCCAACACCGCCGACCTGGGCCTGGCCGAGTACGGCATCGAGCTGGCCCGGGGCGGGTACGTCACCGTCGACCGGGTCTCCCGGACCAACGTCCCGGGCATCTACGCCGCCGGGGACTGCACCGGCGTGCTGCCGCTGGCCAGCGTCGCCGCCATGCAGGGCCGGATCGCGATGTGGCACGCGCTCGGCGAGGCGGTCCGCCCGCTGCGGCTGCGGACCGTCGCGGCGAACGTCTTCACCGACCCGGAACTGGCCACCGTCGGCGTCTCGCAGAACGAGGTGGACGCCGGGACCATCCCGGCCCGCCCGGTGATGCTGCCGCTCGCCGGCAACGCCCGCGCCAAGATGGACGAGGTCTCCGACGGCTTCGTGAAGCTGTTCTGCCGCCCGGCCAGCGGGCAGGTCATCGGCGGGGTGGTGGTGGCCCCGAAGGCCAGCGAGCTGATCCTGCCGATCACCATGGCGGTGGAGAACAACCTCACCGTCAACGAACTGGCCCAGACGATCACCATCTACCCGTCGCTGTCCGGCTCCATCACCGAGGCCGCCCGCCAGCTCATGCTGCACGAGCTGGAGTGACCCCCGGGTGGTCCCGGCCGGTCGGGCGGCGGCCAGGGCCAGGCTGCCGAGGACGACCGCCTCGACCACGATGAGCAGTCGCTCGACCAGGCCGAGCAGGGCCCGGTCGGCCAGGTAGGCGGAGCCCACCATGGTCGCCGCGAGGGCCAGGCTGACCAGTGCCAGAGCGTGGACCCACCGGCCGGTCGCCGCCGGTAGCCGGTCGGCGAGCAGCCAGCCGGCCACCGGCAGCGCCAGGAACGCCGCCACCGAGGCGTACCGGTGGACGTAGGCGGCGGTGTCCATGGGCAGCCCCGGCGCGTTCGTCGGCACCGCCGCCGCGACCAGGAGCCCGCCCACCCAGACGGTCAGCAGCACCCGCGCGATCCGGTACCCGGGCCGGGGCAGCGCGGGGAACAGGGCGGCGCTGGCCCCGGCGAGCACCACCATCGCCACGTCGATCGCGCCGCCCCGGTCGGAGACGGCGAAGTCGCTGATGGTCGCCGTCCACGGGTCCAACCCGTCGGCGGCGTCGAGGTGCCCGACCACGGCGAGCACCCCCGCCAGGGCGATCCCACCGAGCGCCAGCAGCCCGCCGTACCGGTTCGCACGCATGCGACCAGCCTGTCGTCGGCAGCCGCCCGGGGGATCCGGGACGGACACCGAGATCGGTGGCCGCGAAGACCGGGGGCCGGTCGGGGAACACCCCTACCGGCCGGCGTCGTCCCCCGGCCCGGCCGGCTGCCCGGTGGGCACCACCGGCGCTCGCCGGGGCGTCCCGCCGTCGCGGGGACCGAGCAGGGTGAGCGCCCAGCCGGCCGCCGCGAACCCGAGCGCCGCCACCCCGGCGACCACGGCGAGCCGCCAGGCCGAGCCGGCCAGCGCCATCCCGCCGAGGTGCCCGACCAGCGCGCCGTACGACGCCCAGGCCAGCGCCGCCGCCGCGTCCCACCCCAGGAAGAGCCGGTACGGGTACCGGCTGCGGCCGGCGGAGAAGCAGGCCGCCATCCGCCCACCCGGGACGAACCGGCACAGCAGGATCACCAGCGGTCCCGGTTGACGCAGCCGGTGCAGCACCCGGCCGGCGACCCGACGGGCCCGTCCGGGTACGGCGGGGCCGGGCGGGCGGCGGTCGGGGGCGATCCGGCCGAGCAGGTAGCACGCGAGATCGCCGAGGAAGACCCCGAGCGCGCCGACCGCGATCGTCACCGGCAGGCTGAGCGTGCCGTAGACGGTGAGCGCCCCGCTGCTGACCATGAGAAGTTGGGTCGGGACGACCGGGACGAACGCGTCGAGCGCCAACAGACCCAGCAGGACGAGGTACGCCCAGAGCGGGGACGTGACGTCAACAGGCGCTTCGAGCATGGCCGCCACCTCGCCGGGTCCGGTCGGTCTGTCGGTGCGAGCCTGCCGGCGTGTCGACCGTCACCCGGGACAGCCCCGGCCCGTGGTGACCAGGGACACGTCCCGGCGAGGGGAGACGAGCGGCCGACGCGACCGGTGACCCCGGGTGCGCCCGCGCCACCGGGGTCGGCGGAACGGGGATCGGCGGCGTACCGTTGTCGACGCGCGGCCGAGAGACGCCAGGTCCCCCGTTCCTGGCCGTCGGGGCCGCCCGGGCCGCCGGCAGGTCCCGTGCCGGCGGCCTGTCCAATCCTCTGCCGTCCCGCCGTCGCTGGCTGCTCAGGTCGCCACCGGCGCCGGCTCCAGGGTGGCGTCGTCGGCCACCGGCTGGGAGAACTGGGCCTGGTACAGCCGGTGGTAGGCGCCCCGGGCGGCGAGCAGGTCCCGGTGGCTGCCCTGCTCGACGATCCGGCCCTGCTCCATCATCAGGATCAGGTCGGCGTCGCGGATCGTGGAGAGCCGGTGGGCGATGACGAAACTCGTCCGGTCCGAGCGCAGCGCCGCCATCGCCCGCTGGAGCAGCACCTCCGTGCGGGTGTCCACCGAGCTGGTGGCCTCGTCCAGGATCAGCAGGGACGGCTCGGCCAGGAAGGCGCGGGCGATGGTGATGAGCTGCTTCTCCCCGGCGCTGACGTTGCTGCCCTCGGCGTCGATGACGGTGTCGTAGCCGTCCGGCAGGCTGCGGACGAACCGGTCCACGAAGGTGGCCCGCGCCGCCGCCATGATCTCCTCCTCGCCTGCGTCCGGCCGGCCGTACGCGATGTTCTCCCGGATGGTGCCGTTGAACAGCCAGGTGTCCTGGAGCACCATGCCGACCCGGCCGCGCAGGTCGTCGCGGCGCAGCGTGGTGACGTCCACCCCGTCGAGGGTGATCCGCCCGGCGTCCAGTTCGTAGAACCGCATGATCAGGTTGACCAGGGTGGTCTTGCCGGCGCCGGTCGGCCCGACGATGGCCACCGTGTGGCCCGGCTCGGCCACCAGCGACAGGTCCTCGATCAGCGGCGTGTCCGGCGCGTACCGGAAACTGACGTGCTCGAAGGCGACCCGGCCGCGCGGCCGGGTGACCCGGGCCGGCACGGCCGGGTCCGGGGTCTGCTCGTCGGCGTCGAGCACCGCGAAGACCCGTTCCGCCGAGGCGACCCCGGACTGGAGCAGGTTCGCCATCGCGGCGACCTGGGTCAGCGGCTGGGTGAACTGCCGCGAGTACTGGATGAACGCCTGCACGTCACCGAGGCTCATCGTGCCGGAGGCGACCCGCAGGCCACCGACCACGGCGATCACCACGTAGCTGAGGTTCCCGATGAACATCATCGCCGGCATGATGATCCCGGAGATGAACTGCGCCCCGTAGCTGGCCCTGAACAGCTCCTCGTTCTTGGCGTGGAAGGCCGCCTCCACCTCCCGCTGCCGGCCGAAGACCTTGACCAGCTCGTGCCCGGTGAACGCCTCCTCGATCTGCGCGTTCAGCTCCCCGGTGTGCGTCCACTGGGCGATGAACTGCCGCTGCGACCGCTTGGCGATCTGCTGGGTGACCACCACCGACAGCGGTACGGCCACCAGCGCCACCCAGGCCAGCAACGGCGAGATCACGAACATCATCACCACCACGCCGACCACGGTGAGCAGCGAGGTGAGCAGTTGACTCAGCGTCTGCTGGAGGGTCTGCGAGATGTTGTCGATGTCGTTGGTGACCCGGCTGAGCAGCTCGCCCCGGGGCTGCCTGTCGAAGTAGGGCAGCGGCAGCCGGTTGATCTTGTCTTCCACGTCGGCGCGGAGTCGCCGGACGGTCCGCTGCACCACGCCGGTGAGCAACCAGCCCTGCCACCACAGCAGCAGGCTCGCGACCAGGAACAGGACCAGCGCCAGCAGCAGCACCCGGGTCAGCGCGGCGAAGTCGATGCCCGTCCCGGGCACCACGTCCATCCGGGCCAGCATGTCGGCGAAGTTGTCGTTGCCGGCCGCGCGGGCCCCCTCGACGGCCTGCTCGGCGGTGCTCCCGGCGGGCAGTTGCCGCCCGATCACGCCGGTGAAGATGATGTCCGTGGCGTGCCCGAGGATCTTCGGCCCGATCACGCTCAGCGCGACGCTGACCACGGCCAGCGTGATCACCGCCACCAGGTGCAGCCGCTGCGGGCGCAGCCGCCCGAGCAGCCGACGCGCGGACGGGCCGAAGTTCATCGACCGCTCGGCCGGCATCCCGGCGTTCATCCAGCCGCCGCCCCGGTGGCCGCCCCCGGCCGGAAGCCGCCTCGGTGTCGCGTCGCCGGCCTGCTGCTCGGGCACCCGCTGACCACCGGGCTCCGGCTGTCCCCCGCCCTGCTCCGGCACCTGTCGGCCGTTCTGCTCCGGCCCTCGCTGCCCGCTCACGCCGGCACCTCCGTGGTCTGCTGGGACGCGACGATCTCGGCGTACGTGGGACAGTCCGCCAGCAGCTCCGCGTGCCGGCCGGTGCCGACCACGGCCCCGTCCTCCAGCACCACGATCTGGTCGGCGTCGACGATGGTGGAGACCCGCTGCGCCACGATCACCACGGCGGCGTCCGCGGTCACCGGCCGCAGGGCGGCCCGCAACCGGGCGTCGGTACCGAGGTCGAGCGCGGAGAACGAGTCGTCGAAGAGGTAGATCTCGGGCTGGCGGACCAGGGCACGGGCGATCGCCAGCCGCTGCCGCTGGCCGCCCGAGACGTTCGTGCCGCCCTGGGCGATCGGCGCGTCGAGGCCCTCGGGCAACGCCGCGACGAAGTCCCGCGCCTGGGCGATCTCCAGCGCCGCCCAGAGCTGCTCGTCGGTGGCGTCCGGGTTGCCGTAGCGCAGGTTGCTGGCGACCGTGCCGCTGAACAGGTACGGCCGCTGCGGCACCAGCCCGATCCGGCGCCACAACTCGTCGGGCTCGAACTCCCGCACGTCGACCCCGTCCACCAGGATCGCGCCCGTGGTCACGTCGACCAGGCGGGGAACCAACGAGAGCAGCGTGGACTTGCCGGCGCCGGTGCTGCCGATGATCGCGGTGGTCTCGCCGGCCCGGACCCGGAACGAGACGCCGTGCAGCACCGGGGCCGCCGCACCGGGGTACTGGAACCGGACGTCACGCAACTCCAGCTCCGCCCGGGTGCCGACGGTACGGGCCGGGCGCTTCGGCGGCTCCACCGACGGCTCGGTGTCCAGCACCTCGACGATGCGCTCGGCGCAGACCGCCGCCCGGGGCACCATCATCAGCATGAAGGTGGCCATCATGACCGCCATCAGGATCTGCATCAGGTACTGGAGGAAGGCGGTGAGCGCGCCGACCTGGATCGCCCCGGCGTCGACCCGCTGCGCCCCGAACCAGAGCACCGCCACGCTGGAGACGTTCAGCACCAGCATCACGATCGGGAAGATCAGCGCCATCAGCCGCCCGGTCCGCAGCGCGGTGGCGGTCAGCTCGGCGTTGGCGACCCCGAACCGGTCGGTCTCGTACGGCTCCCGGACGAACGCCCGGACCACCCGGATGCCGGTGATCTGCTCCCGCAGCACCCGGTTCACGGTGTCGATCCGGGTCTGCATCAGGCGGAACCCGGGGACCATCCGGCGGATCACCGCACCGAGCGCGAGGGCGAGGACCGGCACGCTGACCAGCATCAGCCAGGAGAGGCCGACGTCCTCCCGCAGCGCCATAACCACCCCGCCGACGCTCATGATCGGCGCGGCGACCAGCATGGTGCAGCTCATCAGGACCAGCATCTGGACCTGCTGCACGTCGTTGGTGTTCCGGGTGATCAGCGACGGCGCGCCGAACTGGGCAACCTCCCGCGCGGAGAAGCGGTTCACCTGGTTGAAGACCGCCGCGCGGACGTCCCGGCCGAACCCCATCGCGGTCCGCGCGCCGAGCCGTACCGCGGCGATCGCGCAGACGATCTGGAGCAGGCTGACCAGCAGCATCCACCCGCCGGTGCGGACGATGTAGTCGGTGTCGCCCCGGGCCACGCCCAGGTCGATGATGTCGGCGTTGAGACTGGGCAGGTAGAGCGACGCGATCGTGCCGACGAACTGGAACAGCACCACCGCCGTCAACGTCCGGTGGTAGGGACGCAGCCGGTCCCGCAGCAACCGGATCAGCATCGGGCCCCCTCCTCGGTGACGTGTCCGGGTCGCCCGCCGTGCCCAGGGTGCTCGCCGGTGCCGATGACCTCGAGGAGGAACTCACGGACCACCGCCCCCCGGCCCGGGTCGCGGTCGGCCGAGGTGAGAGGGCGGGCGGTCGCGATGGCCGCGGTGACGGTGGCGAGCTTCTCCCGCCCGGCGTCGGTCAGCGCCAGCCGGACGCTGCGCCGGTCGGACTCGTCGCGCTGTCGGACGACCAGACCGTCCCGCTCCAGAGTGTCGATGATGCCGGTGAGCGTGGCCGGCCGGACGAAGCAGCGCTCGGCGACCACGCGGTGCGGCACCTCCGTGTGCTCGGCGATGGCGGTGAGGGCACCCAGCCCGGCCTGGGTCAGGCCGTGCTCCTCGGCCAGGTAACGATTCCACCGCTGGGCGGTGACGTGGGCGGCGACCATGAGCAGTCGTTCGAGCGGCACGTCACCGAGGGTGACCAGATCCATGGGAGGCAGATTAGCCCCCTGACTGTCAGGGTCCAAACGAATTACCCACCCACCCCCTCGCTGCCCCCGCGCGCCCCGCCCTCCGCGATCTTGCACTTGCGGCCCAACCGCTGCCCCTTTCGTGGCTTATGCGGGGGCGGCAAGTGCAAGATCGTCGATGCGGTAGTGGTGCGGTGCGGAGGGAGGTGTGGCGGGGTGGGGTGGTTAGGGGGGTGGGGGGTTGGTGGGGGTGGCGTAGGTGCGCATGACGGTGGTCACCTCGCGGAGGAAGGCGGTGGTGGCGGCGGCCTGGTCGGGGGTGAGGCGGTCGACGGCCTGTTCGATTCCGGCCAGCATCGGGCTCAGCGCCTCGACGACCTCGGTGAAGGCGTGGTCGGTGACCTGGAGGGCGACCCGGCGCCGGTCGCCGGGGTGCGGGGTCCGCTCGACGTGGCCGGCCTGGACGAGGCGGTCGACCAGGGTGGTCGCCGAGGCGGAGCGGATGCCGAGGCGGTTGCCGAGTTCGACCGGGCCGAGCGGTTCGGGGCTGGCGACCAGGTGGTCGATCGCGGCGGCGTCGGTCGGCCCGATGCCGAGCCGCCGGGCGAGGGCCGCCCGGATGTCGCCGGACGCCCGGATCACCTCGCGCAGCGCCCGCGCCGTCTCGCTCCGGCCGGGACTCTCCCGTGGTCCCGGCCGCCGGGGCTCCCCGGCCGGCTCCGGTGGGGGTGGATTCTCGCCCGGTTCCGGTCGGTGTGTCGACGTTGACCGCGCGGCTGCCATGGGGAGAAGCTAGCAGCTCAGGTAGCTAGATAATCTAGCGATCAAGGAGGCGGCGATGCGCTCTCAGGGACGGGCACGCTGGTTTGGCCTGCTGGCGCTCAGCCTCGGCGTCGCGACGATCATCGTGGACGCGACCATCGTCAACGTCGCGGTGCCGGCGATCATCCGGGACCTCGGCATCACCTCCAGTGAGGCCCAGTGGGTGCAGGAGGCGTACACCCTGGTTTTTGCGGCGTTGTTGCTGGTGGCCGGCCGGTTCGCCGACCGGGCCGGGCGTCGCCGGATGTTCGTCACCGGGGTGGTGGTCTTCGTCGCGGCCAGCGTCCTGGCCGCGGTCGCCGGCTCGGGGGAGGCGCTGATCGGCGCCCGGGTGCTCCAGGGGCTCGGCGGCGCGATGATGCTGCCCACCTCGCTGTCGCTGCTCAACGCCACCTTCACCGGGCGGGAGAAGAGCATCGCGTTCGCCGTCTGGGGGGCCACCATCGGCGGTGCCGCCGCGCTCGGGCCGCTGCTCGGCGGCTGGCTCACCACCGAGCACTCCTGGCGGTGGGCGTTCGGGATCAACGTCCCGGTCGGCGCGGTCATCGTCGTGGCCACCCTCGCCCTGGTCGCCGAGTCCCGCGACGAACGGGTCGAGCGGGGCGTCGACTGGCTCGGCGCGCTGCTGTCCGTGGTCGGCATGACCGGGGTGGTCTTCGCCCTGATCGAGGGGCGCACCTACGGCTGGTGGTGGCGCGAACAGTCGGTCGACCTCCTCGGGCTGGACTGGACGGCCGCCGTCTCGCCGGTACCGGTCGCCGGTGGGCTGGGGCTGCTCGCCCTCGCCGTACTCGTCCGTCACCAGATCCGGCGCAACCGGGCCGGCCGGCCCGCCCTGCTCGACCTCTCCCTGTTCGGCATCGGCTCGTTCCGCAACGGGATCACCGCGGCGGCGATCGTCAGCCTCGGCGAGTTCGGTCTGCTCTTCGCGTTGCCGCTGTGGTACCAGAACGTCCTCGGGTACAGCGCCTTCGGCACCGGGCTGGCGCTGCTGCCGCTCGCCGTGGGCAGTTTCCTCTCCAGCGGGCTCGGCGCGGCGCTCACCCGGCGCTGGGGTGCCGTCCGGGTGGTACGCCTGGGTGTCGCCGCCGAACTGGTCGGGGTGGCCGGTCTCGGGCTGGTCGTCGCCCCGGACACCCCCTGGTGGGCGCCGGTCGGCCTGCTCTTCGTCTACGGCGTCGGCGTCGGCCTGGCCACCGCCCAGCTCACCGGGGTCTCCCTGCGGGAGGTGCCGGTCCGGCAGAGCGGGCAGGGCTCCGGGGTGCAGAGCACCGCCCGGCAGGTCGGCTCCGCGCTCGGCATCGCGGTGCTCGGTACCGTCCTCTTCGCCAGCCTGGGCGGCCTGCTCGGGGCCCGCCTCGCCGACCAGCCCGGCCTCGACCCCGCCCAGCGCGACCAGATCGTCACGGCGGTGAAGCAGAGCGCGGGCGCGGCCATCACCGGCCTCGCCGACGACCCCGCCACGGCGGCGATCGCCGCCGAGGCCCGCGCCGCCTTCTCCGACGCCACCCGGTACGCGGCCTTCGCCGCCGCCGCCTTCCTCCTGCTCGGCCTGGTGGCCTGCGCCCGGCTGCCGGTGGAGGTGGAGGCGGAGAAGGAGAAGGAAGGGCCCCCTGTTAACGCCTCCGGTAGAGAAGGGGCCCCTTCTCACACCCCGACCCCGGAGCGCACCCTGGAGCACACCCCGGAGCGCACGTCGGAGCGAGCACTCGGCTCGGGGCGGCAGCGCACCTCGGAGCAGGCATCCGGCTCGGCGCAGGAGGGTGCTCCGGAACAGGGGCGGCTGCCGGGGCAGCGGCCGGCGGGGTCACCAACTGGTGGGTAGCGGCATCCCCTCGGTGTAGCCGGCCGTGCTCTGCACCCCGACCACCACCCGCTGGTGGAACTCGGTGAGGTTGCGTGCGCCCGCGTAGGTGAACGCGCTTCGTACCCCGGCGATGATCTCGTCGATCAGGTCCTCGACGCCGGGTCGGTGCGGGTCGAGGTACATCCGGGCCGAGGAGATGCCCTCCTCGAAGACCGCCTTGCGGGCCCGGTCGAACGGGCTGTCGTCGGCGGTCCGGGCGCTCACCGCCCGCGCCGAGGCCATCCCGAAGCTCTCCTTGTACCGCCGGCCGTCCTCGTCGTTGTAGAGGTCGCCGGGGGACTCGTACGTCCCGGCGAACCAGGAGCCGATCATCACGTTGGACGCCCCGGCGGCCAGCGCCAGCGCCACGTCCCGGGGGTGCCGGACGCCACCGTCGGCCCAGACGTGCCGGCCCAGCTCCCGGGCCGCCGCCGCGCAGTCGAGTACGGCGGAGAACTGGGGTCGCCCCACCCCGGTCATCATCCGGGTGGTGCACATCGCGCCCGGCCCGACGCCCACCTTCACGATGTCCGCGCCCGCCTCGACCAGGTCGCGTACCCCCTCGGCGGTGACCACGTTGCCGGCCGCCACCGGGACGCCCGGGGCGACCGCGCGGACCGCCCGCAGCGCGGCGAGCATCCGCTGCTGGTGACCGTGCGCGGTGTCCACCACCAGCGTGTCCACCCCGGCCTCCAGCAGCGCCCGCGCCTTGCCGGTGACGTCGCCGTTGATTCCCACCGCCGCCGCGATCCGCAGCCGGTTGCGGTCGTCCACCGCCGGCCGGTACAGGGTGGCGCGCAGCGCCCCCTGTCGGGTCAGCACCCCGACCAGCCGGCCGTCGCCGTCCACCACCGGCGCGAGCCGGCGGCGGGCGGCGGAGAGCCGGTCGAAACCGGTCCGGGGGTCCGCGTCCGCCGGGACGGTGTGCAGCTCGGTGGACATCACATGGCGTACCTGGGCGAAGCGGTCCACGCCCTCGGTGTCCGCCTCGGTGACCACGCCGAGCGGCCGGCCGTCGTCGTCCACCACGACCACCGCCCCGTGGGCGCGCTTGGGCAGCAGGTGGATGGCGTCGCCGACGGTGTCGGTCGGGCCCAGGGTGATCGCGGTGTCGTGGACCAGGTGCCGCTGCTTGACCCAGGCGACGACGGTCGCCACCACGTCGATCGGGATGTCCTGCGGAATCACCGCGATCGCGCCGCGCCGGGCCACCGTCTCGGCCATCCGCCGCCCGGCCACCGCCGTCATGTTCGCCACCACGAGGGGGATCGTGGTGCCCGTGCCGTCGTTCGTGGCCAGGTCCACGTCGAGGCGGGAGCCCAGGTCGGAGCGGGCCGGCGCCATGAAGACGTCGTTGTAGGTCAGGTCGTGCGCGGGGACCGTGCCATGAAGAAACCTCACCCGGCCATCATTCCCGCCCGCCGGGCCTCGCGCCCCCTGGTGTACCGGGAACCACTGGTTGCGGTGGTCACCCCGCCGACGTGGTCACCCCGCCGTCGTGGTCACGCCGCCGTCGTGGTCACCCCGCCGTCGTGGTCAGCCGAGCAGCAGGGCGACGGCGACCACGGTCATCACCAGGGCGATCACGCCGTCGAGCACCCGCCAGGCAGCGGTCCGGGCCAGCAGCGGGGCCAGCCGGTGCGCGCCCGCGCCGAGCGCGGTGAACCACACCACGCTCGCGGTCATCGCTCCGGCCCCGAAGAACCACCGGTCCGGGTGCTGCTGGGCGATCCCGCCGAGCAGCAGCACGGTGTCCAGGTAGACGTGCGGGTTCAGGTACGTGAAGGCGAGGCAGGCCAGCAGGGTCGCCCGGAGCGTGGCCGGCGGGCGGTCGGCGGGGTCGAGCGCGTCGGGGCGTACCGCCCGGCGGACCGCCAGCGCCGCGTAGCAGAGCAGGAACGCCGCGCCGCCGTACCGGATGGCGGTGAGCAGGCCGGGCTGGGCGGTGACCGCCGTCCCGACGCCGGCGATGCCGGCACCGATCAGCAGGGCGTCGGAGGCCGCGCAGGTCAGCACGACCGGTAGTACGTGTTCGCGGCGCAGGCCCTGGCGCAGGACGAAGGCGTTCTGCGCGCCGATGGCCACGATCAGCGCGAGGGAGACGGTGAACCCGGCGACCGCCGAGGTGAACATGTCGGGTGTCGGCACACGCCGACGCTACGAGCGGTGCCCGACACCAGTCCAACTGAACTTCCTTACCCCGCATAAGCTGAGCTGATGGAAGGGCTGGACGCGACGCACCTGCGGACTTTCGCCGCCGTGGTGGGGGAGGGCAGCTTCGAGGGCGCCGCCCGGCTGCTGCACGTCACCCAGTCGGCGGTCAGCCAGCGGATCCGCGCCCTGGAGGCCACCGTCGGGCAGGTCCTGGTCCGCCGGAGCCGGCCCTGCCGGGCCACCCCGGCCGGCGAGCCGCTGCTGCGCCTCGCCGGGCAACTGGTGCTGTTGGAACGGGAGGCGCTGGCCGAGGCGCGCGGGCCACTGTCGGGTACGCCCGGGTCCCGCTCCGGCGTGGGTACCGGAACCCGGGTGGCCGTGGTGGCCAACGCCGACTCCCTGGCCACCTGGTTCGTCCCGGCGCTGGCCCGGCTCCCGGCGGACCTGGCGGTCCGCTTCGACGTGCGGCAGGACGACCAGGACCACACCGCCGACCTGCTCCGCGACGGCACCGTGATGGCCGGGGTGACCGCCCAGCGGACGCCGGTGCAGGGCTGCCGGGTCCGCCGGCTGGGTGCCCTGCGGTACCGCGCCCTGGCCGCGCCCGCCCCGGCCGGCCGGTGGTTTCCCGACGGGGTCACCGAGGAGGCGCTCGCGGCGGCGCCGGTGATCGTCTTCGACCGCCGGGACCGGGTGCAGCACCGGTTCATCCGGGCGGTGGCCGGCCGGGACCTCGACCCGCCGGTGCACTACGTCCCGTCGGTGCCCGCGTTCAGCGAGGCGATCCGGCTGGGCCTGGGCTGGGGCCTGGTACCGGAGCAGCTCGCCCGCGCCGACGTGGCCGCCGGCCGGTGCGTGGACCTCGCCCCCGACCGGTTCGTCGACGTGCCGCTGTACTGGCAGCACTGGCGGCTCGACTCGCCCATCCTGGCCGCCCTCACCGAGGCGGTCCGCGCCGCCGCCGCCGACGCACTCCGCTGACCCGCCCGGCTGGCATGGTGAGAAGGGTTCCCTTCTCTACCGGAGGCGTTAAGAAGGGGCCCTTCCTTACACCTAGGCGATCGTGCAGATGGTCGCGCCGGCGGTGAGCACCGCGCCCACCTCGGCGGCCAGGCCGTTGACCGTGCCGGCCTTGTGCGCGTACAGCGGCTGCTCCATCTTCATCGCCTCCAACACCACCACCAGGTCGCCCTCGGTGACGATGTCCCCGTCGGCCACCGCGATCTTCACGATGGTGCCCTGCATCGGGGAGGTCAGGGTGTCGCCGCTGGCCCCGCTGCCCGCCTTGGCGGCACCGCCCCGGCGGGCCGGCTTCTTCGCGGCGGGCGCGGCGGCGGCCGTACCCGAGCCGAAGCCGGCGGGCAGGCTGACCTCCAGCCGCTTGCCGCCCACCTCCACCACGACGGTCTCCCGCTCGGCGGGGGTGTCGGCGGGGCCGGCGGCGGCGGTGAAGGGCTCGACGGTGTTGTCGAACTCGGTCTCGATCCACCGGGTGTGCACGGTGAACGGCGCGGCGGTGAACGCCGCGTCCCGGACCACCAGGCGGTGGAAGGGCAGCGCGGTGGCCATCCCCTCGACCACCATCTCGTCCAGCGCCCGGCGGGCCCGCTCCAGCGCCTCGGTCCGGGTCTCCCCGGTGATGATCACCTTGGCCAGCAGCGAGTCGAAGTTGCCGCCGATGACGTCCCCGGCGGAGATGCCGGTGTCGACCCGGACGCCGGGGCCGGTGGGCAGCCGCAGCGCGGTGACCGTGCCCGGGGCGGGCAGGAAGTTGCGGCCCGGGTCCTCGCCGTTGATGCGGAACTCGATGGAGTGCCCGCGCGGCGTCGGGTCCTCGGTGAACCGCAGCTTCTCCCCGTCGGCGATCCGGAACTGCTCGCGGACCAGGTCGATGCCGGCGGTCTCCTCGGTGACCGGGTGCTCCACCTGGAGCCGGGTGTTCACCTCGAGGAAGGAGATCGTCCCGTCCGCGCCGACCAGGTACTCCACCGTTCCCGCGCCGTGGTACCCGGCCTCCCGGCAGATAGCCTTCGCGCTGTCGTGGATCTGGGCCCGCTGGGCGTCGGTGAGGAACGGCGCCGGAGCCTCCTCGACCAGCTTCTGGTGCCGGCGCTGCAACGAGCAGTCCCGGGTGCCGACGACGATCACGTTGCCGTGCTGGTCGGCGAGGACCTGCGCCTCGACGTGGCGGGGCCGGTCCAGGTACCGCTCGACGAAGCACTCGCCCCGGCCGAACGCGGCCACCGCCTCCCGGGTGGCCGACTCGAACAGGTCCGGGATCTCGGTCATGGTCCGGGCCACCTTCAGCCCGCGCCCACCGCCACCGAAGGCGGCCTTGATGGCGACCGGCAGGCCGTGCTCGGCGGCGAACGCCATCACCTCCTCCGGGCCGGCGACCGGGTCCGGGGTGCCCGGGACGAGGGGAGCGCCGGCCCGCTGGGCGATGTGCCGGGCGGTGACCTTGTCGCCGAGGTCGCGGATCGCCTGCGGGGTGGGGCCGATCCAGGTCAGCCCGGCGTCCAGCACCGCCTCGGCGAAGTCGGCGTTCTCGGCGAGGAAGCCGTACCCGGGGTGCACGGCGTCGGCACCGGCCCGCGCCGCCACGTCCAACAGCTTGTCGATCCGCAGGTACGTCTCGGTCGCGCTGTCCCCGCCGAGGGCGTACGCCTCGTCGGCGAGGGTGGCGTGCAGGGCGTCCCGGTCGGAGTCGGCGTAGACGGCGACGCTGCCCAGGCCGGCGTCACGGCAGGCCCGGACGACGCGTACGGCGATCTCGCCACGGTTGGCGATGAGTACCTTTCGCACGTTGGCTCCTCCCCTGTCGTTGCCCGGGAGTGTATCGGCCGGCACCGCCGGCCTAACGATCGCTCAGTGTGGCCTGCCGCACGTCGCGAACCGGCCCGCCGGGTCGGGGTGGAGGCGAAATAATCGGCTTTGACCAGGAGATACGTGTGGGGTGCGGGTCGGCGGTGCGGTGTCGGGGCCGGGCGGTCCGGGCGCGTACGGAGGCTGTCTCCGCAGTCGGCCTCCGCAGTCGCTGCCGCTGCCGCTGCCGCTGCGGTCGTCGTCGCCCCGCCCCGAGACCTCCCCGCCGCCCGGGACGAGGAGCCAGGATGATCGAGACGCACGGGTTGCGCAAGGCGTTCCGGTCCCGCGCGGGCCGGCGGACCACGACCGTCGACGCGGTACGCGGCGTGGACCTGGCGGTCGCCGAGGGGGAGATCTTCGGCTTCCTCGGCCCCAACGGCGCCGGCAAGACCACCACCCTGCGGATGCTCGCCACCCTGATCGAGCCCGACGGCGGCGAGGCGGTCCTCGCCGGCGCCGACCTGCGCCGGGCCCCGGGGGAGGTGCGCCGCCGGATCGGGTACGTCGCGCAGGGCGGCAGCACCTGGGACGAGTCCACCGCCCGCGAGGAACTGGTGCTCCAGGCCCGGATGTACGGCATCGGCAAGGCCGACGCGCAGGCCCGGACCACCCGGGCCCTCGACTCCTTCCAGCTCACCGAGTACGCCGACCGCAAGTGCCGGACCTACTCGGGCGGACAGCGACGGCGGGTGGAGATCGCGCTCGGCATCATCCACGAGCCGAGGATCGTCTTCCTCGACGAGCCCACCACCGGGCTCGACCCGCAGAGCCGCGCGTACATGTGGGACGAGATCCGGCGGCTGCGCGCCGAGGGGATGACCGTCCTCATCACCACGCACTACCTGGAGGAGGCCGACGCGCTCTGCGACCGGATCGCGATCATCGACCACGGGGAGGTGGTCGTGGAGGGTACCCCCGCCGACCTGAAACGGGAGGTCTCCGGCGACGTCGTCCTCGTCGGGCTGGACACCGCCGCCGCCGTCGAGTCGGCCACCCGGGTGCTCACCGACGAGCCGTACGTCCGCACGCTGGAGGCCGGCGAGGGCACCAGCCTGCGGCTCTCCGTCGACGAGGGGGCCACCGCCATCCCCCGGATCCTGCGTCGGGTCGACGCCGCCGGGCTGGACCTGCGCTCCATCGGGCTGCACCGGCCCAGCCTCGACGACGTCTTCCTCACCAAGACCGGCCGCTCGCTGCGCGAGTCCTGACCGCACCCGGGAGTGACGATGAAACTCGCCCGCGACACCTGGCTGATCTTCCAACGGCAGATCCTGCTGCTGCTGCGCAACCCCGTCTGGGTCTTCGTCGGGGTCTTCCAGCCGGTGATGTACCTGCTGCTCTTCGCCCCGCTGCTCAAGGCGGCGCTGAACGCGCCCAGCCAGGCCGCCGCGTACAAGATCTTCGTACCCGGTCTGCTGGTGCTGCTGGCCATCTTCGGCGGACTCTTCCAGGGCTTCGGCCTCATCGCCGAACTGCGCGCCGGGGTCATCGAACGGTCCCGGGTCACCCCGATCAGCCGGTTCGCCCTGCTGCTCGGCCGCTCCCTGCGTGACGTGGTGTCGCTGATCGTCCAGGCGGTCATCATCACCCTGCTCGCGCTCGCCTTCGACCTGCGCGTCTTCCTCGGCGACCTGCTGCTGGCGTACCTGCTGCTGGCCCTGATCGCGCTGATGACCTCGGCCGTCTCCTACGGCGTCGCGCTCAAGGTGAAGAGCGAGGACGCCCTCGCCCCGCTGATGAACACCATCGCCCAGCCCCTGCTGCTGCTCTCCGGCATCCTGCTGCCGCTGGCCCTGGCCCCCGGCTGGTTGCAGGCGGTGGCCCGGTGGAACCCGTTCTCCTGGGCGGTGGACGGCACCCGGGCCCTCTTCGCCGGCAACCTCGGCGACGACAAGGTCTGGCAGGGGCTCGGCATCACCGCCGTGCTCGCCGTCGCCGCCGTGGTCTGGGCCGCCCGCCAGTTCGCCCGCAGCGTCCGCTGAAGGTGTAAGGAGGGGCCCCTTGTTAACGCATTCGGTAGAGCAGGGGCCCCTTCTTAACACCACGCTGGGCAGCGCAGCCCGCCGAGCGGCAGGGGGCGGGGGACGGCGCCGGCAGGGGAGGGGTCAGCGGACGCGGGCCAGGGTCAGGCCGTCCGCCACCGGCAGCATCACCGCGTCCACCCGTACGTCGGCGAGCACGTCGTCGTTGAACGCGGCGATGGCCCGGTCCGCCTCGTCCTGCGGGGCGATGACCCGGCCACCCCGCAGGACGTTGTCCACCGCGATCAGGCCCCCCGGCCGCATCCGGGGCACCAGCTCCGCCCAGTAGATCGGGTAGCCGGTCTTGTCCGCGTCCACGAAGGCCAGGTCCAGGTACCGCTCCTGGGGCAGCTCCCGCAGCGTGTCGCCGGCCGGGCCGATGCGCAGCTCGATCCGGTCGTCCACGCCGGCCCGCGTCCAGTACCGGCGGGCGATGCCGGTGTACTCCTCGGAGATGTCGAAGCAGGTCAACCGCCCGCCCTCGGCCAGGCCCCGGGCGATCGCCAGGGAGGACAGCCCGGTGAAGGTGCCCACCTCCACCGCCTGCCGCGCGCCGACCAGCCGGGTGAGGAAGGTCAGCAGCGCGGCCTGCTCCGGCGCGACCTGCATCCGCGCCTGCCCCGGCAACACCGCCTGGGTCTCCTCGGCCAGGTCCCGCATGATCTCGTCCGGCGGCGACCCGTGCGCCACGAGGTAGGTGTGCAGGTCGTCGGTGAGCGGCAGCGACTTGGTGGTCATGACTGGACGTTAGACCAGCGGCTGCACCGATTGGCCCCCCGGCGCGACCTTCGTCCACAAATCCACGATCCGCAGGTCCAGGTCGGCGAGGAGGCGGCGCAGCAGGGGCAGCGAGAGCCCCACGACCGTGCTCGGATCGCCCTCGATCCGCTCGACGAACGGGCCACCGATCCCGTCGATGGTGAACGCCCCGGCCACCGCCAACGGCTCACCCGTCGCGACGTACGCGGCGATCTCGTCGTCACCGATCGACGCGAAGTGCACCACCGTCGAGGCCACCGCCGCAGCCTGCCGCCCGTCGGTGACGTCGACCAGGCAGTGCCCGCTGTGCAGCACCCCGCTGCGCCCCCGCATCCGTTCCCACCGGCGGACAGCGTCCGCCGCGTCGTCCGGCTTGCCGAGAACATCCCCGTCAAAGGCCAGCACCGAGTCGCACCCGAGCACCAGCGTGCGCTCACCGTCGCCCGGCCGCAGTCGCCCGAGCACCGCCTCCGCCTTGCGCCGGGCCAACTCCAGGCAGAGGTCCTCCGCCCGTTCGTGCGTCACCTGGGACTCGTCGACCCCACTGACCAGCACGTCGGGTTCGACCCCGGCGGCCTGGAGGAGCTTACGGCGGGCAGGGCTCGCCGAGGCGAGCACGAGACGGATCGGCGTCGTGTTCGGCACGCCGCCGAACCTACCTGCTGATCCGGGGCGGCGGGTCGTCGCCACGACGGCGACGACGATTCATGTACATCCACACCCCGCCCGCCGCGACCAGCACCCCGAGCGTGGCCAGCCCGCGCGCCGTCGACCCACCGTCGCCGTCCGGCCCCGCCGCCTCCGACCCGCCCGGCCCGACCGCCGTCGGGGTCGGCCCCGCACCGGCCGTCGGCTGCGCCGTCGACGGCACCGACCCCAGCGGGGGTACGTCCGCAGTCAGCGCCGCCACCAGGTCGATCACCCCGTGGCCGTACTGGTCGTCCCGACCCGGCGGCCCCTTGTCCACGGCGGTCGCAGTCAACCGGTGTACGACCTCGCTCGCCGGCAGCGACGGATACTTCGCCCGGATCAACGCCACCGCCCCCGCCACGATCGCCGTGGCGCTCGACGTCCCGGTTCCCTTCGAGTACTTACCGTCGTAACTGGTGCTGTAGATGTCCACGGCTGGCGCGACCACATCGATCTCCGGCCCGGTAACCGAAACCGCCGCATGATTACCCACTCGATCGACTCCCCCCACCGCGAGAACCTGGGTTTCCCGGGCAGGGTAGGCGACATGGCTTTCGCGGGGCCGATTTCCTGCACCCGCCACTACGACGATGTTGGATGCTAGCGCCGTGCTGATGGCCTGATTTAGCCTAGGGCTCGATCCGCCTCCGCTTGAAACGCTAATCACGTCGACGCCTTGTGAGACGGCATACTCTATCCCCTGGGCAAGGGCGTCAGGGGTGCCATCTGCGTTTGGTGGAGAGCTGAATATCGGGAGAATTCTTGCTTTGGGTGCAACTCCGAGCGCTCCGCGTGAACTGCCTATTCCATGCGCTGCAATCAAGCCCGCCATCGATGTGCCATGACTGTCCCGATCTTTTCTTCCATCTCCCATTCCACCTGAAATCGTGTCAGTTCCGGAAAGTAGGTTCTGTCGCAAATCGGGATGGGTGTCCACGCCGGTATCTGGAACTGCTACAACAATTCCTTCGCCTTGGCTCAACTTGTGAGCCTTGTCGATACGCAGGAACTCTAGATGCCACTGCTTGGTGCGGATAATTCCCGACCCCTCAGTGATGGGGGTGGCATTGCTAGCTGCTGCATACAGGGTAGTTGTCAGTGCTAGTACTAGCGCTGGATGTAGGCCAAATCTCATCGTCACCGATTTAGACCGATGGTCGGACCGGGGTCGATTGGGCCTTCGTCGTCAGGCGGACGAACGACAGGGGCTACCCCTCGGTCGACCTCCCACGGGTTGTCTGGGTCCCAGCGTTGCGACTGAGTGTCATTCTGCTCATATCGCCCTAGTCGACCAGGTGCACCACCGATTGGGGGCATCCCATGTGTCGAGCCGATTTGTGAACTGCGGCCGAGTCCGGGGCGGGAACCAGCACCACCTGTCGGCGCGGTTCCTGCTCCACCACCACCGATTACGCCTCCGACCGGGTTAACCCGTCGCGGTGGTACGGCGCCGGCAGTCGGTTGCCCAAGCCCCATGCCAGGAACTCCGCCGATTAGCCCGCCAGGCGGCATTGGTCGTGGAGGGCTTGGTTGTGCCGCGTGGGGCGTGCCGTTGGTGTTCCTGTTGATTGGCTGCCCGACAGAACCCGGAAGGGAATTGCTGTTGCGAAATGGGGCCGTGGTGGGCGGTAGACCTATCGTTGGGCCGGGCGCGGCCGGGGGTGGAGGTGTCCCGATGCTGGGTGCCGAAGTCTGTGGCGGTAGCACTCCGCTGCCGGCTCCGCCAAGCACGGGCCCGCCCCCTGCGGGCGGCGTTGGCGCGCTAGGGGTCGGGCTGCCCAGAACCGGGCCGGTCGAAGGTGCAGCGGGTGTCGCCACTGGCTGCGCCGTTTGGGACGGAACCTTCGCTAGCCCAGTTCCTGTCAGAGGCGCAATAGGGACAGGGGCGATCGGTGGAATTGTCGGTGGTTGGATTCCCGCACCTGCAAATATGTCGGGATCCCCGTCTTGAATAGCAGGCCTTGGCGGAGGTGGGGGCTTTTGGAGCATTACTTGGGCGTGTTGGAGTTCGCCGCTGAGGCCGTACATGATGGTGCGTGCCTGTGCGTCGAGCCGGGTCAGGTCGGCGTCGGTGACCGGCGGGCGCTCGGGTAGGCGGCTTCCGGCCACCGCCTTGGAATCCGCGACGATCTCCTCGTACGCCTGCTTCTGTCGGCTCTTGGTGACGTACTCGTCGTAGACCTTTCGCAGCTCGCCACGGCTGCTGGCGATGGCGTGGGTGGCGGCGGAGAGCGCGGTGTAGTTGGCGGCTGCCGCGTCGTGTGTCCGCTGTACCCGCTCGATGAGTTGGTCCAGTTCGCCGAGGTACACGCGGGCGGCGGAGTTGGTCTCCGGCGGCCATGCCTCGGCCAGGCCGCGTCGGTACTCCTGGAGCCGGGAAAGGTGCGTCTTGGCCAGGTCGCAGACCTTGCCCCAGCCGGCCACCTGACGCCACTGGTTGGTGGTGTCCTGGTCCTGGAGGCAGGCCCACATGCTGGGCACGTTCATCAGGTGCCAGTCGGTGAGGCCGGAGGTCCGGCCGCTGCCGCGTTCGATCATGGCAGCACCACCGGCCCCGCGTTGTCGGGCCCGGTCGGATCGACCAGCCGGGGCGGGACGACCGGCAACCTGGCGGCCTGCGTGCCGGCGAGCGCCTGCTCCACATCGGTCACCCGGGCGGCGGAGAAGGCGTCGGAGTCCTGGTACGCCCCGGCGACCCGGCCGGCGGCCTGGGCGAGCCGGCCGGTGTGCCCGCCGACGGCGTAGACCATGTCGGTGGTCGCCTGCTGGGTCTCGTGGTGCGCCTGGAGAAAGTGGACCAACTCGATGAAGGCGTCACACGGGTTGGGCAGCTTCGCCTGCATGTCGTCGGCGATGTACGACAGGTGCGGCGCGTAGTGCCGCTGCACCTCGGCTTCGAGCTTCGCCGCGAAATCCCGGAGCTGACGGATGTCGGCCTCGATGCCACCGTAGCCGCGCAACCAGGATGCTGGGCGGTCCTCCTCGGGGATCATCGACCCCTCCCTACCTGTCACGGCACCGTCTCCCTGAGTGAGGTTAGCCGGTGGGATGGGGCCCTGGCAGCCCCGTACCGTCGTGGGTCAGCGGGGCAGGCCGGAGGCGCGCCAGGCACCCGGCCCGGCGACGGTGCCCGGGTGCGGGGCCCGGCCGCTGCGTGCCCACGCGGACGGGGCCGGCCGGTCGGGAGCGGCTGCCGGGTGCGACCGGGCCGCGAGCACGCCCACGAGGGCGGCCGTCTCCTCGGCGCTGGGTGTGCCCCGGACGACCCGGAACAGCGGTTCTTCGGCAGCCATGGCCCCAGGGTACGCGCCGACGCACGTCCTTTCCCGCACAGTGGCGTGCCGGCGGTGTGAGCGTCACAGCCGCCGGGTACCGTCTCTGGCGATGTCTGACGCGCAGCCCCAACTCGTCGCCAACCGATACCGGCTGATATCGCCGCTCGGCCAGGGTGGCATGGGTCGGGTGTGGAAGGCGCGCGACGAGGTGCTGCACCGGGACGTGGCGATCAAGGAGTTGGTGCCGCCGCCCGGCCTGACCAACGACGAGCGGCGCGAGATGCGGGAACGCTCGTTGCGCGAGGCGCGGGCCATCGCCCGGCTCAACAACGTGAACGTGGTCCGGATCTTCGACGTGCTGCGCACCGACGGCGACCCGTGGATCGTCATGGAGTACGTCGCCTCGAAGTCGTTGCAGGACACCATCGCCGAGGACGGTCCGGTGACACCGGCCCGTGCGGTGGAGATCGGGCTGGGCGTGCTCGGGGCGTTGAAGGCGGCGCACCGGGCCGGCGTGATGCACCGGGACGTCAAGCCCGGCAACGTGCTGCTCGGCAACGACGGTCGGGTGGTGCTGACCGACTTCGGGCTGGCCACCATCCCGGGCGACCCGAACGTGACCCGCACCGGCATGGTGCTCGGCTCGCCGGCGTACATCTCGCCGGAGCGGGCCCGCGACGGCACGACCGGGCCGGAGGCCGACCTCTGGTCGCTGGGCGCGACGCTCTACGCCGCCGTCGAGGGCAAGTCGCCGTACGCCCGGCCGTCGGCCATCGCCACCCTCGCGGCCCTGGCCACCGAGCCGATGCCGCCGCCGAAGAACGCCGGCCCGCTCAAGGCGGTCCTGACCGGCCTGCTCCGCAAGGATCCGGCGGAGCGGATCGACGCCGAGGTCGCCGAGCGACTGCTGCGCCGGGCCGGCGGGAAGCGTACCCGCACGATTCCCCTGCTCGACGGCGTGCGCCGGCCGGGGCCGAACGGGCCGCGCGAGCCGCGCCCGCTGGTGGTCCCGGCACCGCGTCCGGCGGAGCCGCAGACCGGTGGCCAGCCGACCCCGCCCGCGCCCCGGTCGGCATCTGCCGCAGCCGCAGCCGCCGCCGCTGCGGCTGCCGACGCCACCGCGAAGGTGCCGACGCCGAAGGTGCCGTCGCCGGGTGAGCCGGCCGACGCGGACGCCACGACGAAGGTCCCGTCCGGCGACGACGCCACCCGCACGATCTCGTCCGCCGACGCGACCACGAAGGTGCCGCCACCGGCGGAGGCTGCCGCCGAGCCGGCCGCCCCGGGGGGTTCCGACGCGGCGCCCACGACCAAGGTGGACGGGCCGAAGCCCGCCCCGGCGACGTCCGCAGCCGGGTCGGCAGGGACCGGCCGGGGCGACGACGCGGCCCAGCCCCCGCCGGCCAACCCGACCGCGGTGCTGCCTGCGGCGGCGGCCGCGTCGACCGGGCGGGCCACGGTGCCCGCCGGCACGACGACCAGCTCCAGCCCGCAACGGCGGAACCTGCTGATCGGGGCCGTGGTGCTGCTCCTGCTGGTCGGCCTCGCGGTGGTGGTGCCGCTGTTGACCTCCCAGGACGGCGGAGACTCCGAGCGGGAGCCGGGCGGGCAGGCCGGGGCCACCAGCGCCGCGACCAGCGGCCCGGCGTCCGAGCCGGCCGCCCCCGCACCGACCAGCGCGGCCCCGAGCCCGACCCCGTCGCCCAGCCCGTCCGCGCCGAGCCCGTCGCCGAGCGGGTCGGAGCAGCCGGGCCTGCCGGAAGGCTGGAGGTTGCACGAGGACCGGGCCGGCTTCTCCGTGCCGCTGCCGCAGGGCTGGCGGCGGAGCACTCCGGGGAGGGACACCGTCGTCTTCACCGAGCCCGACGGCGTCGGTGAGCTGCTCATCCAGTGGACCAACAACCCGCAGCCGGACGCGGAGGCGGACTGGCGGGCGCAGGAGCCGAACCGGGCGGGTCTCGTCCGGAACTACCAGTTCATCAGCATCCGCTCGTGTGACGGGTTCTGGAAGACGTGCGCGGACTGGGAGTGGCGGGAGACCCGCGACGACACCCGCATCCGGGTCCGCAACCGGGGTTTCGTGACGGCGAGCGACCGGGGCTACGCAATCCGCTGGGAGGTCGCCGACCGGGAGTGGTCGGCGAGACTGCCCGACTTCGACCGGATCGCCGAAGGGTTCGTGCCGGACCGGCAGGACTGACCTCGGCCCCGGCCGACCGGCGGCATCGACCCGGGATTCCCACGCAGGGCGGGTCGATTCGCATGGAGGGGCCACCAACTGGGTATCTCACCTTCGACGATGAAGGGGAGGTGCTACCGATGAGGTACCGACACCGAGCCGGTAAGCCGTGTGTGGCGTTGTGGGGCCTGATGGCGGTGTTGCTGATCGCCGCCGGACTGCCGACGATGGTGGCGCTTCTCGGCGCCGTGACCGTGACCGTCCTCGTGCTCGCCGGTTGGTTGCTGGTGCGCCGTGGGGGCCTCGCCCGACATCCGTCGACCGCTGCGGCCGTACCCCGCCGCCGCGCCTGACCCGTTCGCCCGCGCCAGCTCCGTCGGCCTGCCGGGCAGCCGAGAGTACGCGGACAGGGTGACCCGCATCTGGTGCACCCGTGCCCCGGCGGGCAGCTATACCTGTGCCCTGGCGGCGGGCAGCCGGCCGGGTGCCGGAGGTGGCCGCAGTAGCCGCGATCGGCCGTCCTGCCGCGACCGGCCAGCCCGAGGTGGGGCAGCCGGATGTCGCCCTGGTGCTCGGCTTAAGCCCGCCAGCGGCTGTTGCGGCGCAGCAGCGCGGCCACGTCGACGCGGTCGTTGCCGAGCAGGATGGCCCGTGCGTCCAGGTAGCGCGGGCAGGGCCAGCGGAGCCGGCAGACGGGGCAGAGTTTGATCCGGAGCAACCGCCACAGTGGCGGCGGTTGGTGCCGGTCGGCGAGCAGCAGTGCGCGGTCCCGTTCCAATCGGACACCTCCGCCAGGCGCGTGGGGACGCGCGGCGGCCCGCCGGGTACGGGGGAGACGCGGGCCGCCGCGCGGGGGGAACCGACTCCGCCAGGCTGCGGACCAGGGAAATCGGCCATGTACAACCTTATGCATATGCCTCGTCACAAGGCAAGCTTTGTGCCTCCTGATGCATCCTGAAGCTTGTGGCTCCCCGTCACGCGTGATCAAATGGCCGCGCGGACCAGGGAGTGCAGATGCCTACCTCAAAAACCCAGAAGATCATCGATGAATTGACCGAGAAGATCGAATCCGGTGAGCTGCGGCCGGGCGACCGACTGCCGAGCACGGCGGAGTTGCGCGCCCAGTACGGTGTCTCGATCACGGTGGTGCGCGGCGCCATCAACTGGCTCAAGGCCAAGGGCATGGTCGAAGGCATGTCCGGCGTAGGGGTGTTCGTGGCGGAGACACCGGAGCGGTAGCGCCCCGCGGACGACGGATGGGCCGACGACGCGTACCCGATATGACGCGGCACGGCCGGGCGGGCCGTGGGGACGGCGCGCGCCCGGCCGGGGCCTGCGGGGTTGCTACGTGTTGTTGGCGAGGGCGATCAGCCGGTTGCGGTCGCCGTTCCAGTGGTTGCGGTCGACGCCGCCGCTGATCCCGGAGACGCTGCCCGAGTCGGTGTACTGCCAGAAGCTCCAGAACGGGGCCCCGGCCGGCAGCGCGCCCGGGGTGCTGGACCAGCGGGCCAGCCAGAGCGGGTGGTTGGCCCACGGGCCGCTCCAGCTACCGGTGCACTGGTTCCACCAGCTCGTGGTGGTGTAGATGACCGCGTACCGGCCGGTGCGGGAGCGGTAGGTGTTGAGGAAGTCCTGGATCCAGTTGCGCATCCCGGTGGTGCTCAGGCCGTAGCAGTAGCCCCCGGCGTACGGGTTGGCCTCGATGTCGAGGGCCGCCGGCAGGGTCCGGCTGTCCGCCGACCAGGCGCCACCGTTGCTGGCCAGGTAGTTGGCCTGGACCGCGCCGGAGGAGATGTTGGGCCGGGCGAAGTGGTACGCCCCCCGGATCACCCCGGCGTTGTAGGCGTTGACGTAGTTGGCGTTGAAGTTGGGGTCCTTGTAGCTCGTCCCCTCGGTGGCCTTGATGAAGGCGAACTGGACGCCCGAGTTGCGGACGCTGGTCCAGTTGATGCCCCCCTGCCAGTGGGAGACGTCGATGCCGGGGGTGGTGGCCGCTGCCGCCGGGCCGCTGGTGGCGACGAGCGTGACGGCGGTGGTGGCGAGCGCGGCGAGGCCGGCGGCGAGCAGTCGTCGCAGCGTTGATCTGGTACGGAGCATGGTTCCTCCCCAGGAGCGCCTGTGATAGACGTCAATCTTTGGAGATAACTTTGCTCCGGTGCAAGACCAGAAAAGGAAAATTTCATCGACAGATGTGTATCGCCACCGTCTTCTGGGCTGGGGATCAGCGCAGCGTGGCCGGATCGACACGCCAGCGGAACGCTCCGTGACGCGCGACTGAGCGACACAGGGCCGGCCGGTAGGCTCGCGGGCCATGCCCCTGATCGACGGCCTCACCTCCCTCTGGGACCGGCTGCTCAGCGCCCAGCCCGATCCGCCGCCACTGCTCGTGCTGCTCACCGCCGCCGGGGCGCTGGCGGTGGTCGCCACCCAGGTGCCGTGGCGGATCGCCCGTAACGTCGTCACCATCGCCCACGAGGGCGGGCACGCCCTGGCCGCCCTGCTCACCGGCCGGAAGCTGCACGGCATCCGACTGCACTCGGACACCTCGGGGCTGACCCTCTCCGCCGGCCGACCGAGCGGGCCGGGCATGATCCTCACCCTGGTCGCCGGGTACGTGGCACCGTCCCTGGTCGGGCTCGCCGGTGCCGGGCTGCTCGGCGGGAACCGGATCACCCTGCTGCTCTGGGTGGCCGTGGCGCTCCTGCTGGCCATGCTGCTGCTGGTACGCAACGTGTTCGGCGTACTGTCCCTCCTGGTCACCGGCGGGGTGGTGCTCGCCGTCTCCTGGTACGCCTCGCCGCAGGTGCAGGCCGCGTTCGCCTGGACCGGGGTGTGGTTCCTGCTGCTCGGCGGGGTACGACCGGTCTTCGAGTTGCAGCGGATGCGCTCCCGGGGGCGGATGCCGGAGTCCGACGCCGACCAGTTGGCCCGGCTGACCCCGTTCCCGCCGCTGTTCTGGGTGGGGCTCTTCGTGCTGGTCAACGTGCTGGCGTTGGTCGTCGGGGCGGCGTTGCTGGCGGGCCCCTTCGTCACCGCCTCCGGGCTGCTCGGCTGACGCGCTGCCGGCACGACCGTGCCGGATTCGTGCGGCGGGGCGGCAACCGGCACCCCGGTACCGTGCGTGTCACCTGCGACCGGACACGGGGAGGTGGCGGGTGCCGGACGTCGAGGAGTTCGACGAGTTCTACCGGGGCAGCAGGCAACGGCTGCTCGGCTTCGTCTACGCGCTCACGGGGAACCTCTCCGAGGCCCAGGACGCGGTCCAGGAGGCGTACATCCGGGCGTGGCAGCGCTGGCCCACGGTGGGCGGGTACGACGACCCGGAGGCCTGGACCCGGGTGGTGGCCTCGCGGATCGCGGTGAGCCGCTGGCGCAGCCTGCGCAGCCGGGCCCGCGCGTACCTGCGGCACGGCCCCACCGACCCGGTTCCCCCGCCCAGTACCGACACGGTGGCGGTGGTCACCGCGTTGCGCCAGTTGCCCGAGGAGCAGCGCGTCGCCCTGGCCCTGTACTACCTGCTCGGCATGCCGGTCGCCGAGGTGGCCCGGGAGACCGCCGCGCCGGTCGGCACGGTCAAGGCCCGGCTGCACCGGGGCCGGTCGGCGCTGGCCGACCTGCTCGCAGTGTCCGACCTGGAGGAGGTCGCTGATGCGTGACGACCTGTCGTTCGCCGAACGCCTGCGGGAGGACCTGCGCGCCGTCCCCTGGCCCGAGCCGGCCGAGATCCGTGCCCGCGCGGGACGTCGCCGGCAGCGGCGTACCGCGCTGGGAGCGGCGGTCGTGCTGCTCGTCGTCGTCTCGGGGGTGGTGACCGCCGGGCGTCTGTCCTGGGGGTCCCACGGCGGGCTTCTGCCCGGCCTGCCCGGCCTGGTCGGACAGCCGGCCCCGCGGGCCGAGATCCCCGTGGCGGCGCTGCTCGACCCGGCCGACCTGCCGGTCTCCAGCAACCTGCGGCTCGGGGACAGCGGGCTGGCCAAGCCGGTCTCCCTCGACGCCGACCTGGAGCTCTGCGACAGCCGGCGGACCCCCGGGCTGCCGGTGTCCCGCTACTCCCGGTCGCAGACCCTGATCCAGCGCACCCCGGCCAGCGGGCCCGGCGCGACCGGGGCGGCGCTCGTCAGCCAGGACGTGTACCGGCTGGCCCCGGAGGCGGCCGAGGGCTTCTTCGCCGGCCTGGACGACCTCGTCGCCACCTGTTCGGGCGCCCGGAGCGAGGACACCGGATGGACGGTCACGGGGCAGCGGGTCTCGGTCACCGTGACCCACGCCTGGACGGTCTCCGTGCGCGACTTCGCCGGTGACGAGGCGGTCCTGTTGCAACACACCCGGACCGCGCCGACCGGCGTCGAGTCGGACCTCGACCCCGGGTTGGCGTACCCGGTGGAGAACACGCTCGTCGTCCGGGTCGGTGATCTGATCAGCGTGATCGTCCCGGCGACCGGGCTGGAGGCCGCCCCGTCGCTCACCCTGACGTCGGAGCACCGCAACCGGCTGCTCGACCTGGCTCGGGCGGCGGCCGAGCGGATGTGCGTGGCGGCCAACCCCGCCTGTCGCTGAGCGCCCGGGTGTAAGGAGGGGCCCCTTATTAACAGACGCCTGTTAATAAGGGGCCCCTCCTTACACCTAGAGCGGGATGTTGCCGTGCTTCTTGGGGGGCAGGGTCTCGCGCTTGGTTCGCAGGATCCGCAGCGCCCGGACGATCTGGGTACGGGTCTCGTGCGGTGGGATCACCGCGTCGACGTACCCCCGCTCGGCGGCCACGTACGGGTTGGCCAGGGTGTCCTCGTACTCGGCGATCTTCTCCGCCCGGACGGCGGCGGGATCCTCGGCGGCGGCCAGCTCCTGCCGGTACAGGATGTTCACCGCGCCCTGCGCGCCCATCACCGCGATCTGCGCGGTCGGCCAGGCGAAGTTCAGGTCCGCGCCGAGGTGCTTGGAGCCCATCACGTCGTACGCCCCGCCGTAGGCCTTGCGGGTGATCAGGGTGACCTTCGGGACGGTCGCCTCGGCGTAGGCGTAGATGAGCTTCGCGCCCCGGCGGATGATGCCGTCCCACTCCTGGCCGGTGCCGGGCAGGAAGCCGGGGACGTCCACGAAGGTGAGGATCGGGATGTTGAAGGCGTCGCAGGTGCGCACGAACCGGGCCGCCTTCTCCGAGGCGGCGATGTCCAGGGTGCCGGCGAGGTGCATCGGCTGGTTCGCCACCACCCCGACCGGGCGCCCCTCGACCCGGCCGAAGCCGACCACGATGTTCTGCGCGTAGAGCGGCTGTACCTCCAGGAACTCGCCGTCGTCGAGGACGTGCTCGACGACCCGCACGATGTCGTACGGCTGGTTGGCCGAGTCGGGGATGAGCGTGTCCAGCTCCCGGTCGGTGTCGGTGACCGTGAGGTCGGCGGGGGCGTCGACCACGGGCGGCTCGTCCAGGTTGTTCGACGGCAGGTACGCCAGCAGCGCCTTGACGTACTCGACCGCGTCGTCCTCGTCGCTGGCGAGGTAGTGCGCGTTGCCGCTGCGGGTGTTGTGGGTCCGCGCGCCGCCCAGTTCCTCCATCGCCACGTCCTCGCCGGTGACCGTCTTGATCACGTCGGGGCCGGTGATGAACATGTGCGAGGTCTGGTCGACCATCACGGTGAAGTCGGTGACCGCCGGGGAGTACACCGCGCCGCCCGCGCACGGCCCCATCACCAGGGAGATCTGCGGGATGACGCCGGAGGCGCGGACGTTGCGGAAGAAGATCTCCCCGTACAGGCCGAGGCTGACCACGCCCTCCTGGATCCGCGCGCCGCCGGAGTCGTTGATCCCGACGACCGGGCAGCCGATCTTCATGGCCAGGTCCATCACCTTGACGATCTTCTCGCCGAAGACCTCGCCGAGGGAGCCGCCGAAGACCGTGAAGTCCTGCGCGAAGACGCAGACCTGCCGGCCGTCGACGGTGCCGTACCCGGTGATCACCCCGTCGCCGTAGGGGCGGGTGCGGTCCAGCCCGAAGTTGGTGGACCGGTGCCGGGCCAACTCGTCCAGTTCGACGAAGGAGCCCTCGTCGAGCAGCAGCGCGATCCGCTCCCGGGCGGTTTTCTTGCCCCGCGCGTGCTGCTTGCCGACCGCTCGCGCGGAGCCGGCGTGCACCGCCTCGTCGACCCGTCGCTCCAGGTCAGCCAGCTTGCCGGCGGTGCTGTGAGGGTTGCTCCCGGTCTCCGTATTCACCAGGCGAGGATAACGACCGTTCAGCCACCCGCGAGCTGTGCAGTTCGCCTCAACCCGCCCCGGCCGCGCCTCAACCCGCCCCGGCCGCGCCTCAACCCGCCCCGGCCGCGCCTCAACCCGCCCCGGCCGCGCCTCAACCCGCCCCGGCCACGCCTCGGGGCGTCCGGTCGCGCCCGGCCCGTAGGCTGGCGGGATGCCGGGCTCCCCGTACACCGATCTGGACCGGCCGCCGCTGTCGGCGGCCCGGCTGCGCCGCGCGCTGGTCGCCCCGCACGGCCCGTGGCGGCACCTGGACCTGCGGACGGAGACCGGCTCCACCAACGCGGACGCCGCCGAGGCGGCCCGTGCCGGTGCGGCCGAGGGGCTGGTGGTGGTCGCCGAGCGGCAGACCGACGGCCGGGGCCGGCGCGGCCGGGTCTGGCAGTCGCCGGCCCGCGCCGGGATCGCGGCCAGCGTCCTGCTCCGGCCCGGTGAGGCCGTCGCCGAGCGTGACTGGCGTCCGGTCCCGGCGACCGGGTACGGCTGGCTGCCGCTGCTCGCCGGGGTGGCGCTGGTCGAGGCGGTGGGGCGGCTGGCCGAGCTGGACGCCGGGCTGAAGTGGCCGAACGACCTGCTGGTCGAGGGCGCTAAGTGCGCCGGGGTGCTGGCCGAGGCGGTACCGCCGGACCAGCCCGGCCCGCCACCCGCCGTGGTGCTCGGGATCGGACTCAACGTCACGCTGCGCGCCGACGAGTTGCCGACGAACCCGACCGGCCTGCCGGCGACCTCGCTGCAACTGGCCGGCGCGGCGGCCACCGACCGGGACCCGCTGCTGCGCGCCCTGCTGCGCGCCCTCGCCGACTGGTACGACCGTTGGCGGGCGGCCGGCGGGGACGCGGTGGCCAGCGGGCTGCGCGAGGCGTACCTCGACTCCTGCCTGACCGTGGGCCGTCCGGTCCGGGTGCTGCTCCCCGGCGGCGGCGAGGTGACCGGCGACGCCACCGGCGTGGACGCCGACGGCCACCTGGTGGTGGCGACCGCCGCCGGCCCACGGAACCTGGCCGCCGGGGACGTCCTGCACCTGCGCTGACTGCGCGGCCGTCGGGGACGCCCGCGCGGCTGACGCGGAGACGTGCGGTGGGCGGTTACCGTCAGCGCGTCCCGTTGCGCGAGGAGGTTGTCCGTGGCGTTTCCCGAAGACGTGCTCACCGAGGACGAGCACGTCGTACTGCACCTGCATCCGCACTGGCGTGCGCTGGTCCGCCCGGTCGGGGTGCTCGTGCTCGCCGTCGCCGTGGTGGTGGCGGGGGCGTTCCTGCTGCCCGACGGCGGTCGGATCGTCTGGTACGTCCTCACCGGGCTGGCCCTGCTGGCGGTGCTGCGCTTCGCGCTCTGGCCGTTCCTGGTCTGGCGGACCACGCACTACCTGTTCACCAACGAGCGGGTGCTGCTCCAGCACGGGGTGTTCTCCCGGGAGCGGCGGGACATCCCGCTGGGCCGGATCAACGACCACTCGATGAACCAGCGGGTCGTCGACCGGATCTTCGGCAGCGGCACGCTCACCATCGAGTCCGCCGGGGAGCGGGGCCAGTCCGTGCTGCCGCACGTGCCCGGCGTCGGGCAGGTGCAGACCACGCTGTACGAGCTGGTCGAGGCCGACCACGACCGGCGGTCGCTGGACGACGGCGAGCTGCGGGAGATCCTCACCGAGACCCTGGACGGCCGGCCGGTCGGCGAGCGGCCCGCCCGGGCGGATGGCAAGCGGGCCGGGCGGGCCCCCCGGGCGGACCAGAGCCCGTCCGCCGGCTAGCGCGGTGCGGGTACCGGGCCAGGGTCACCGCCCTGGCCCGGTCACCTGTCCTGGCCGGGTCACTGTCCTGACCCGGTCACTGACCGGGGCGGCGGGTGCCGGCGTGCAGTTCGGCGGCGAGTTCCGCCTCCAGCTCCCGGTCCAGTGCGGCGGGCAGGCCGGCCTCCAGCGACAGGGAGCGTCCCTGCGCCGGGGCGGTGGGTGACACGTACGCCGGGTCGGTGGCCGGGGCCCGGGGGCCGACGGTGGCCGGCGGCGACTGGCCGGCGGTGGCACCGGGCTCCGCCGCCTCCTCCAGCTCGCTGACCGACTCGGCCAGGTCCGCGACCGGGTCCAGCTCGGCCATGGTGTCCCACTCGTCGCGCGGGACCGGGGGCGGGCTCGCCTCGGCGACCGCCGGGGCGGGTTGGAAGACGAAGGTCCGGTACGACCAGAACCGGAACAGGGTGGCCAACAGGACACCGACCGTCTTGGCCACGTTCAGCGCCAGCAGGCCGGTCACGCCCATGCCGTACTTGGCCAGGGCGAGCACGCCCAGCTCGATGAGCAGGCCGGTGGCGTTGAACAGGAAGAACAGGGCGTATTCCCGGCGCATCGCCGATTTCGGGCGATCCCGGTACGTCCAGTGCCGATTCATCAGATACGACGTGATCGTCGCCACCACGGTGGCGACCACCGTCGCCTTGAGTTGCCCGT
This sequence comes from Micromonospora fluostatini, assembly GCF_050410825.1. Lineage (NCBI taxonomy): Bacteria > Bacillati > Actinomycetota > Actinomycetes > Micromonosporales > Micromonosporaceae > Micromonospora > Micromonospora fluostatini. The sequence continues at coordinate 4,622,404 of NZ_CP191251.1, read as the reverse complement.
CGACGAAGATGGTCAGGGCCAGCGCATTGAACACCGCGTAGTTGATGACGGTGTTGATGCCGCCGACGATGCCGAACGTGAGCGCCTCGCGGATGAACTTCTGCCAGCGCTCAGGCAGCAATCGGACAAGACGCATGCGAAACACCTTAGGCCAGTGGACGGTGCCGAGTCGGGTCGGCGGGGACGGGATGGGCGGCAGGTCACGCCCCGGACGCTGGGTCACGCTCCGCATCCGTGGCCTCTCGGGTTCCCGCCTCGACGAAGACGAACCGTCGGTACGACCAGAACCGGAACAGGGTGCCGAGCCCGGTGCCCACCACGTAGCTGGCGACGTTGTCAGCGAGGGTGGTCTGGAACACATCCGGCCAGACGCTGCCCAGCCCGTACCGGCTGATCGCCAGGCAGGCGACGGCGATGCCCAGGCCCACGCTGTTAAAGAGGAAGAACAGCGCGTACTCCCGGGCCGGGTTGGAACGCTGGCGGTGCCGCCACGTCCAGAACCGGTTGCCGAGGAAGGCGAAGGTGGCGGCGATCACGGTGGAGACCGTCTTTGCGGTGACCTGCTCGACGCCCTGCGCGGCGGTCAGGTAGTTGAAGAGCGCGAAGTCGACGACGAAGGCGATCCCGCCCACGGTGGCGAACTTGCTGAGCTCCCGGACGAGGTGCCCGAAGCGGTCGAGCAGCGATCCGATCAGCCCGGGGCGGGTCGGCGGGGCGCCTGACTGCCCGTCGGTCATCGTCGCGGCCACGGGGGCGAGCGTACCGGTTGGAAGCGAATCCCGCGGGTAACCACCGACCGGCCGGACCCGACGTCGCCGGGCGGGGCCGACCGGGTGCCCGCCCGGTCCCCGCCGGGTGGCCGGTGCCGGCGCGGATGAATGGAGCGTGGCCGGATGCGGAGGGGAGAGGTGGTTCTTCGCGACCCGATTGGGGATCGTGACGCCGTGGCTGCACTCGGTGAGCGGTGCCGGGTGTCGCCGGAAGATTTGCGTGAAACTGCGCGGGAAAGCGGGTATCAGATCGTGATGCCGCACTCCCGCCGTACCTTGTGCAGTTCTTCACAACCAGTCCGACTGACTCGCCGGGCAGCCCGGTCTACCCTGAGCCCAATCCCAGGTTTTCACGACGGCGACGCGGCTCGCGCCCGCCAGAACTCGTGCATCCCACAGCCCGGTCAGCGTCGACCACAAGGAGATGTGTCATGGTTGCTCCGGCTACTGTTCGCGGAATCGATCAGGCCCCGACGTCCCACCCCAAACTGCTCGCCTGGGTGAAAGAAGTCGCCGAACTGACCACCCCGGACCGTGTGGTCTGGGTGGACGGTTCCGACGAGGAATGGCGTCGGCTCACCGACGAACTGGTCGAGGCCGGCACCCTGATCCGGCTGAACCCGGAAAAGAAACCGAACTCGTTCTATGCCCGTACCGATCCGTCGGACGTGGCCCGGGTGGAGGAACGCACCTTCATCTGCTCGGTGGACGAGGCGGACGCCGGCCCCACCAACAACTGGATGGCGCCGGCCGAGATGAAGCGGACGATGACGGAGCTGTACCGCGGCAGCATGCGCGGGCGCACCATGTACGTCATCCCGTTCGTGATGGGCCCGGTCGAGGCCGAGAAGCCGATGTTCGGTGTCGAGATCACCGACAGCCCGTACGTGGTCGCCTCCATGCGGATCATGACCCGGATGGGATCGAAGATCCTGGCGGCGATGGGCGACGACGCGGACTTCGTGCACGCGCTGCACTCCATCGGCGCCCCGCTCGCCCCGGGCCAGCAGGACGTGGCGTGGCCGTGCAACGAGACCAAGTACATCTCGCACTTCCCGGAGACCCGGGAGATCTGGTCGTACGGCTCCGGGTACGGCGGCAACTCGCTGCTCGGCAAGAAGTGCTACTCGCTGCGGATCGCCAGCGTGATGGGGCGGGACGAGGGCTGGCTCGCCGAGCACATGCTGATCCTGAAGATCACCTCTCCGGAGGGCCGGACGTACCACATCGCCGGGGCCTTCCCCTCGGCCTGCGGCAAGACCAACCTGGCCATGCTGGAGCCGACCCTGCCCGGCTGGAAGGTCGAGACCATCGGCGACGACATCGCCTGGATGAGGTTCGGCCCGGACGGTCGCCTCTACGCGGTCAACCCGGAGTACGGCCTCTTCGGCGTCGCGCCGGGCACCGACTGGAAGACCAACGCCAACGCGATGCGCACCCTGGACCGGGGCAACTCGGTCTTCACCAACGTGGCGCTCACCGACGACGGGGACATCTGGTGGGAGGGGATGGGTGAGCCGCCGGCCCACCTGACCGACTGGAAGGGCAACGACTGGACGCCGGAGAGCGAGGGGCTCTCCTCGCACGCGAACAGCCGGTTCTGCACCCCGATCACCCAGTGCCCGATCCTCTCCGACGACTACTACGACCCGAACGGGGTGCCGATCGACGCGATCCTCTTCGGCGGTCGGCGGCGGGACACCGTACCGCTGGTGACCGAGGCCCGGGACTGGGTGCACGGCGTGTACCTGGGCGCGACGCTCTCCTCGGAGACCACCGCCGCCGCCTCCGGCGCGGTCGGCGTGGTGCGCCGGGACCCGATGGCGATGCTGCCGTTCATCGGCTACCACGCGGGCGACTACTTCCGGCACTGGATCGAGATGGGCAAGGGCGCCGACGGCGACGAGGCCAAGCTGCCGAAGGTCTACTACGTCAACTGGTTCCGCAAGGACGCCGAGGGCAACTTCCTGTGGCCGGGCTTCGGGGAGAACTCCCGGGTGCTGAAGTGGGTCGTCGAGCGGATCGAGGGCCGCGCCGACGCGGTGGAGACCCCGATCGGGATGGTCCCCGCCCAGGACGCGCTGGACGTCGACGGTCTGGACATGACCCCGGAGGACGTCCGGATCGCGCTGAAGGTCGACCCGGAGGAGTGGCGCCGGGAGCTTCCGCTGGTCACCGAGTGGTTCGAGAAGTTCGGCGACAAGCTGCCGGGCGTGCTCTGGGCCGAGCTGGACGCGCTGCGGGCCCGACTGGACGCGGAGGCGCCGCAGCGCTGAGCCGTCGGCCGTCGCCCCCGCGGGCGGTGGGTTGCCCGGACCGGGCACCATCGGGTGCCATGGAACCGCCCCGGGCAGCGTCGGACGGCACCCGCACCGGGTCGGACGGCACGGGTGCCGCGTCGGGTGGCACGAGCACGGCCCGGGTGCCCAGGGGCGCCCCGGAGACGGCCGCCGGGACCGCGCAGGTCCGGCGGCCGTCCGCCGTCCGCGCGCTGGTCGTGCTGCTCGGCGTGACCGCCGCCGCCACCGTCGCGGTCGAGCTGCTCAACTTCTGGTACGCCCCGGAGCAGGGGTACGGGCTCGCGGTGCGGACCGGCTGGGCGCTGCTGCGTACCCTCGGTTTCCTGGTGTTGATCGGGCACGTGCGGCGGGGGCGGGTGGCGGCCCGGCCGCTCGGCCTGATCCTCGCCGTGACCACCGTCTTCGCGGTGGGCCGGCTGATCGTCCCCCGGGAGGGGGTGCCGCCGCTGCCCGGCCTGGTCGGGTTCACCCTGCTCGGCGGGCTCTGCGCCACCGTGGTCTGGTTGCTGTACCGCTCGCCGGGGGTCACCGCGCACCTGGTCCGGCACCGGAAGGGCCTGGTCTTCGCCGACCGCCGGCTCGCCTGGCGGGAGGTCGTCCCGAGACGTCCCGAGACGACCGGGTGGCTGCTCACCAGTCGGGTCGCCGCGCTCACCTACAGCCCGCTGATGCTGGTGCCGGCGCTGGTCGCCGCCGGGGCGGTGCTGGACGGGCGGCTGCTCGCCGTGCCGGCGGTGCTGTTCTGGTTCGCCGCCGGGATCGCGGTCAGCTACCTGACCCTGCTCTGCACGGCGTTCCTGCTGCGTGGTCACCGCTGGGCCCGCCGCCTGCTGGTGGTGATCACCCTCGGCGTCCTCGCCGTCCACCTGCCGCTGTGCTGGTGGCTCCTCGGCCTCGACGGCCTGCTCCGCGACGCCACCCCCCTCGTGGCCGCCGCCATCCTGGCTCTCTACTCCCTCCACCGTGCTCCGCCCACCCCACCCACCCCCGCACAGCCCTCACCCGAGCGCCGGTTGATCAAGGGTTTTCGGTCGGTCCTTCGTGGGTCCTCACCGAAACCCCTTGATCAACGCCGAAACGCCCTTGATCAGAACGGTGGATGAAAGGGGTAAAGAGGAGAATAAGGGGGTGGGGGATGAATTCGACGTGGTGGTGGTGGGAGCGGGGCCGGCGGGGTCGGCGGCGGCGTTGGCCGCGCGGCGGGGTGGGGCGCGGGTGCTGCTGCTGGACCGCGCCGACTTTCCCCGGGACAAGGCGTGCGGCGACGGGATCGCGGCGCACGCGCTGGACGTCCTCGACGCGCTGGGGGTGACCGGCGCGGTCGACGGGTACGCCCCACTGCCCGCGCTGCGTCTGGTCGGGCCGGGCGGGGGCGAGGTGGCCCGACCACTGCCCCGGCCGGCGTACACGGTGCCCCGGGCGGTCTTCGACGCCCGGCTGGTCGCGGCGGCGGTGGCCGCCGGGGTCGAGCTGCGGCGGCACACCGTACGCCGGGTCGAGGCCGGGGCCGACCGGGTGGTGCTGGACGGCGAACTGGCCGCCCGGGTCGTGGTGGGCGCGGACGGCGCCGGGTCGGTGGTCCGCCGCGCGCTCGGGCAGCCGGCCAACCCCGCCCGCCACCTGGCGCTGGCCATCCGGGGGTACGCCCCGGCGCGGCCCGGCCCGCCCGAACAGTTGATCATCACGTCGTCGGCCCGCTGGCCGGCGTACGCCTGGTCGTTCCCGATCGGCGACGGTCGGGCGAACGTCGGGTACGGGGAGGTGCTGCGGGGTGACCGGCTGACCCGGGCGGAGCTGCTGGACCGGATGGCGGCGCTGCTGCCGGGGGCCGACCCGGGCACCACCGACCGGCTGCGCGCGCACCACCTGCCGCTCTCCACGCACCGACCGCCGCCGGCGCGGGGCCGGATCCTGCTCGCCGGGGACGCGCTGTCGTTGATCAACCCGTTCACCGGGGAGGGCATCTTCTACGCCCTGCTCTCCGGGGCGCTGGCCGGCGCGGCGGCGGCCGGGGAGCCGGCGGGGGCGGCCCGGCGGTACGCCGCCGCGCTGCGCCGCCGCCTCGGCACGCACCTGCGGCACAGCTCGACGGCCGCCTGGCTGGCCCGGCACCGGCCGGTCGTCGACGCGGCCGTCCGGGCGGCCGGGCGCGACGACCGGGTCTACTCGACCGTGGTCGAGCTGGGGCTCGGCGACGGTCGGCTGGACGCGCGTACCCTCGGGCGGATCGCCGGGGGGCTCGTCCGGCGGGTTCCGGCTCCGCGGCCCTGACCGTGCGGACGGGTCGCTACTCTGCAAGGTGATGAATCTGCGGGACCTCATGTACTCGGTGTACGAGCGTCGGCTGACCGCCCGGCTCGCTGGTAAGCCGGTGCCCCGGCACGTCGGAGTGATGTGCGACGGCAACCGCCGGTGGGCGCGGGAGATGGGGTTCGTCGACCCGAACGACGGGCACCGGGTCGGTGCCGCCAAGATCAAGCACGTGCTGGGCTGGTGCGACCAGGCCGGTATCGGCCACGTCACGCTCTACCTGCTGGCCACCGACAACCTGCGCCGGCCGGCCAGCGAGCTGGACCCCCTCCTCAAGATCATCGAGGATCTGGTGGTGGAGCTCTCCGAGGTGGGCAACCCGTGGCGGCTGCGGATGGTCGGGGCGCTCGACCTGCTCCCGGCACAGACCGCCACCGCGCTCAAGGCCGCCGAGGAACGGACCCGGGACCGCAGCGGCGGCGCCGAGGTCAACATCGCGGTCGGGTACGGCGGCCGGCGGGAGATCGCCGACGCGGTCCGCTCGCTGCTGATGGAGCACGCGGCGGCCGGCGGCACCCTGGAGGAGCTGGCCGAGACCCTGGACGTCGAGGACATCGCCGAGCACCTCTACACGCGCGGGCAGCCGGACCCCGACCTGGTCATCCGGACCAGTGGCGAGCAGCGCCTCTCCGGGTTCATGCTCTGGCAGTCGGCCCACTCGGAGTTCTACTTCTGCGAGCTGAACTGGCCCGACTTCCGGCACATCGACTTCCTGCGGGCCCTGCGCTCGTACGCCAACCGGCAACGCCGGTTCGGCACCTGACCGGCACTCGACGCGCTCCGGCGCCTGGTGCCTGACCGGGGCGCTCCGGCGCCCGGGAGTCGAGCGGGCGGCCCCGCCGGCCGTATGGCGGTGGGGCCGACCGGGGCGGGCCCGCCCCGGTCGGTAGCGGTGGGTGGGCCGGGCTCAGCTCAGGTGGTGGGCGGCGGTGGTGAGGAAGTCGCCCAGCGCGGCGGGCGAGTCGATGGTCAGGTCGGCGGCCTCGGCCACCTCCTGGCCGGTCTCCGGGTTCGCCACCGCCACGCAGACGCCGAAGAAGTCCGGGTCGGCGGCGGCCCGCGCCCGCAGCGCGGCGAACGCCTTGATGTCCGAGACGTCGTCCCCGAAGTACCAGGCGCCGGCGGCGGACTTCACCGCCTCCCCGATGACCCGGCCCTTGTCCTGGTCGACCGGGGGCTTGAGCTCCAGCACCATCCGCCCCGCCTGCACCCGCAGCCCGAGCCGTTCGGCCTGATCCCGGCCCCAGCGCTCGACGGCGGGGCCCAGCTCCGGCGCGGTGCGGTAGTGCAGCGCCACCGAGAGCCGCTTGTACTCCGTCAGGGTCCCGGGGGGCAACTCGGCACGGGCCAGCTCGGCCAGCTCGGCCATGGTCGGCACCCAGGGCAGGGCGGCCGGCTCGGTCACCGTCTCACCGCCGGAGTGGCTGTGCTCCAGACCGTAGAGCCCGTACAGGTCGACGCCGGGCAGCCCGCCGAAGTGGTCCCGGAGGAAGTCCACCGGCCGGGCGGAGACGATCGCCACCCGCTGCACGGCCGGGGCCAGCGCCTGGATGGCGGCGAGCACCTTCGGCGCGGGCTGCACCGCGGTCGGGTCGTCGTCGACCGGCGCCAGCGTGCCGTCGAAGTCGAAGAAGAGCACGGTCTCGGCGGCACGGGGGGCGGTCGCCCGCCAGGCCTGGTCGGCGTTCAGCGGGGTCTGCGGCTGGTGGTTGCCCAAGTTCAACGGCGGCACGCGCGACAGCGTACCCCGGTTGGGACGCCTCATTCACGGCATCGATCCGACGCCCGGGTGACGCGCAGGCATCGACGAGTGGCATCGCGGGTGTCGCCGGGGCGGCCGGCGGGGTCACCGTTCGGCGGCGTCCCGGCCGGGGCGGACGAACGGCACCACGGTCGCCTCCCGATCGTGGTGGAGCAGATACCCCTCGACGAAGCCCGCGTTCCGGTCGCCGGCCCGGGCCTCGATCTCGTCGAGCCGGCCCACCAGGAACTCGGTGATCGCGGTGAGCCGGTCGTTGAGCCGGTCGTTCAGCTCGGCGAGGACGGCCAGGACGACGGCGGTGCCGGCGACGGTGAGCGCGAGCAGGTTGACGGGCAGCGGCAACTCCCCGCCGTCGACCAGGCCGAGCACCACGTTTCCGGTCAGCCACCCGGTCAGGGAGACCGACGCGATCACGACTGCCAACCATTTCAGGGTCATGGACAGACCCCTCCTTCTGTCCCGCAGGGCTTGGTTCGGCCGTGTCCCGTCCCCCCGCCGACGACGAGCCCAAGCAGCACACTCTGGACGCTAGCGCGCGGCGTCCGACCCCGGAGCGAAACCTTCGGTACCGGTCGACCGTTCTTTCGCCATCTGAGAACTGGCCGGGCCAGGGCGTTTCCCTTCTCAGCCGGCCTTTCGGCCCCGTTTCCGCCCGTCGAGGGGCAACGTCGGGCGGTACGCCAGATACCGGATGGTCTCCCTGATGTGGAACTTCTCCGCGTCGGAGACGTTCGGGTCGACCAGGCGGCGCAGCAGCGCCTCGACGTCCGGGTCCATCGGGGGCGGGGTGGGGGCGCTGCGCGGCGGGGCGGTGCGGTCCCAGCCGAGCGCGGCGAAGGCCGCCGCCGGATTGAGGCCGAGCCCCTCACAGAAGGCCACCACCCGCTCCGCCTCGGGGTCGCTGGCCCAGTCCCCGCGGACCCAGCGGTTGATCGTCTGCCGGGAGACGCCTGTGCGGCGGGACACCTCTGTGCCACTCCAGGCGCGGGTGGCGCGGGCGTCGTCGAGCGCCCGGCGGACGAAGGTGGCGAAGGCGATCTTCCGTGCGTGAGCGGTCCCGGTCACTCCGTGACGGTACGGCCAGTTGCCCACAAGAGGCCAGGCGAGCGCTTTCCTGTCACGTGAAAGTGACGCACTTATCGGCTTTTCCGCGCTCACGATTGCGCCCTTGATCAGGCAATTAGCCGATGCAGAATAGATGTCGGTAGGTGTGACCGTAATCAGACGAAAAGCTGATACTGTCACGTTCATGGGACAATCTACGGTGTGGCACGTGCCGGAGACCGCCAGTGCCCACATGTGTGACGCCCCCGGACCGAGGGGGGTGTGGTGACCGAACTCGCAACCCGTGCCCAGACGTTCGGCCTGGTCGCGGAGGGGGTGGCCACGGGCCTCAGCGCCCCGTGGCGGCTGTACCTCGCACGGGGCTGCCGTTACCTGTCGCTGACCGTCGGCGACCGCGCCGAGTGGGACGCCTGGCGTGCCCACCTCGGCTGCCCGGAGGTGAGCGTCCGGGTCTACGACGCGGGCGGCGAGATCCGCCGGGTCTCGGTGGCCGAGGTCGTCGTGGACGGCTGCCAGATCAGTGTGGAGCTGGTCGAGGAGGTCGGCACCGGCGACCTCGAACGGCTCCTGACCACCGACCACCTCGCCGAACCGGAGGAACGATGAGTCGGCCGACACGACGGAGCGGAGCCGCCGGATGAGTCCCTTCCTCGTGGTCTTCCTCGTCCTGCTGCTCGGGTCGAGCAGCTACGCGGCCGGGCGGTTGCACGGGCAGCTCAGCTACCGGATCGGGTACCGGTTCGGGTACCGGCAGGGCTACTTCGACGGCGACCGGGGCGCCTGGAACCGGCGGCGCCGGGACGCGCAGGCGGCCATCGCCTCCGCGCTCGCGGCCCCCGCCCGCCAGGTCGGGCCGGCGACCCGGCCGGGGACCACGTACACCGGGTCCTCGTCCGTCGTGCCGCCCACCCCGGCCAGCGGCCGGTACCCCGCCGGCACGCTCGTGCAGCGGACCGGGTGACCGGTCCCCGAGACCCGGTGCGCCGTCCGCGGCGGACGCGCACCGTGGGGCCACGCCGGACCCCTGGCGATGGTCCCGCCGGCCGGGATGCGCGCAGGGGGCAGGCATCCCGGCCGGCCCGCCGCCCCCGCCCGCCGGCCGCCCCGGCGGCTCTGTTAACGTGTTCGTTTTCGAAGATCCGCGGTCGAACCCTAGCCCCGGCGCGGTTGCGCCGCTAGCGTCTAGGCATGGCACGGGGTTCTCCCGGGCCAGCCGGCCAGCCCGGATCTGCGACCTCGCGCACGGGGCCCGCATCCGACCCCGTGTCCCCGGGCACCGGAGGAGCGGGAACGCGGGTGGCGGGTGCCCATCCGTCGGAGCAGGCCTGTGACGACTCGCCGTACCGATGCCGGGGCCGACCAGACCCCGGCCGCGAAAGCCACGACCCGCCGTGCCACCCGGAGCCGCCGTTCGGCGGCTGCCGCGCCGGCCGAACCCAAGGAGCCCCGACCAGCGGGCCAGACGTACGTCCTGGACACCTCGGTGCTGCTGTCCGACCCGGCGGCCTTCCACCGGTTCGCCGAGCACGAGGTGGTCCTGCCGCTGGTGGTCATCTCCGAGCTGGAGGGCAAGCGACACCATCCGGAGCTGGGCTGGTTCGCCCGGCAGTCGCTGCGGATGCTGGACGAACTGCGGATCGCGCACGGTCGACTGGACCAGCCGGTGCCGGCCAACGACACCGGTGGGACGCTGCGGGTGGAGCTGAACCACACCGACGACGGGGTGCTGCCGCCGGGGTTCCGCACCGAGTCCAACGACGCCCGCATCCTCTCCGTCGCGCTGAACCTCGCCGCCGAGGGGCGGCAGGTCACCCTGGTCAGCAAGGACATGCCGCTGCGGGTCAAGGCGGCCTCGGTGGGCCTGCACGCCGACGAGTACCGGCACGGCCAGGCCAGTGACCCGACCTGGACCGGAATGGCCGAGCTGGAGCTGGCCGAGGAGCAGATCGGCGCGCTGTACGGCGGAGAGGCCCTCGACCTGGACGAGGCCGCCGGGCTGCCCTGCCACACCGGGCTGGTGCTGCACTCGGCGCGGGGCTCGGCGCTCGGCCGGGTGCTGCCGGACAAGACGGTACGGCTGGTCCGGGGCGACCGGGAGGCGTTCGGCGTGCACGGTCGCTCGGCCGAGCAACGGGTCGCCCTCGACCTGCTGCTGGACGAGTCGATCGGGATCGTCTCGCTCGGCGGGCGGGCCGGCACCGGCAAGTCGGCGCTGGCGCTCTGCGCGGGGCTGGAGGCGGTGATGGAGCGCCGCCGGCACAAGAAGGTGGTCGTCTTCCGCCCGCTGTACGCCGTCGGCGGGCAGGAACTGGGCTACCTGCCCGGGTCCGAGTCGGAGAAGATGTCGCCCTGGGCGCAGGCGGTCTTCGACACCCTCGGTGCCGTGGTGCACGAGAACGTGCTGGAGGAGGTGACCTCCCGGGGCATCCTGGAGGTGCTGCCGCTGACCCACATCCGGGGCCGGAGCCTGCACGACGCCTTCGTGATCGTGGACGAGGCCCAGTCGCTGGAGCGGGGCGTCCTGCTCACCGTGCTGTCCCGGATCGGCCAGGGGTCGCGGGTGGTGCTCACGCACGACGTGGCCCAACGGGACAACCTGCGGGTGGGGCGGCACGACGGGGTGACGGCGGTCATCGAGGCGCTGAAGGGGCATCCGCTCTTCGCGCACGTCACCCTCACCCGTTCGGAGCGGTCGCCGATCGCCGCGATGGTCACCGATCTGCTGGAGGACGTCCCGCTCTGACCGGTGTGGCGCGGGCGCTCTGGGCGGTTTTGATGGCATTCTAGGTGTGGTGCAGATCACAATTGATGTCATTGGTTTCCCATCCGCCTCACTGTGCGCGATCGTGTCCCACGAGCGCCCGCGCACCAGGCACATCGCTGGTGATCGTTCGTCACCGGCGGCCACCGGGCACCCGGTGCCGGCTGATGCGTCGGCGGCGACCGGCGACACGGTCGGGGCGCTCACGGTGCCGAGCGGCCCCACGAGGGGCCGGGCCCGGCACCGTGTCCTTGCCCCCGACGAAGGGACCACTTCGTGAGTCGGCTGTGGAGCCGGTTCGGCGCCCGCACGGCCGCTGTCGTGCTGCTCTCCGTGGGCGTTGCCGGCGGCGTCTACCTGGGCGACCACCAGGAGACCCAGCAACAGGGCCTGACCTCGCGAGTCGCGGTCGAGGTCGACCGGGCCGAGCAGGAGTACCAGCGCGAGCGGCAGGCCCTGCACCAGATCCGGTCCGCCCAGCAGCGCAGCGCCGAGTACCAGGCGAAGCTGCGGGCCGCCAAGGCGGCGAAGGAGGCCGCCCAGCGGGCCAAGGAGGCCGAGGCCGCCGCGGCGTCCCGGAAGAAGGCCCGGGAGGAGGCCGCCCGCAAGGCCGCCGAGGAGAAGGCGGCGAAGGAGGCCGCCGCCAAGGCGAACCGGCCGTACGACGGGCCGGTCCCGGACTCCTGCAACGAGTTCAGCGGCCACCGCCGCACCGGCTGCGCGCTGATGGTGCAGGCCGGCCACGGCATCGACCAGTTCCCCTGCCTGAACAAGCTGTGGAACAAGGAGAGCGGCTGGAACCCCCGGGCGCACAACTCCTCCTCCGGGGCACACGGCATCCCCCAGGCGCTGCCGGGCAGCAAGATGGCCTCGGTGGGCTCCGACTGGGAGACCAACCCGGTGACCCAGATCAAGTGGGGCCTCGGCTACATCGAGGGCCGGTACGGCACCCCGTGCAAGGCCTGGGCGAAGTCGCAGAGCTCCGGCTGGTACTGACCGGCGTGACGACGCGACGGCGGGGTCGGGTGGATGACGCCACCCGACCCCGCCGTCGTCGTGCACCGGCCGGATCCGCCCGGTCCCGTAGTGGCGGGTCGCGCCTTTTGCTGATAGCTCTTGGGGGGTGACCTTGGGCCCGGGTGGTAACGACCCCAACCGGTTCGGCACCGAGGCGTTCTACGCCTCGCTGGGCCGAGCCTTCGTCGCCATGTGCGCGGTGGTGCCGATCCTCTTCCTCATCGAGGCCCTCGACGTGTGGCTGGGAGCCGGCTTCGACGCCGCCGCCGGGATCATCCCGCGCAGCATCGAGGGGCTCGACGGGGTCTTCTTCTCCCCGTTCCTGCACCACGGCTTCGACCACCTCTACAGCAACAGCATCCCGCTGATCCTGCTCGGCACCTTCGTGCTGGCCGCCGGCGTCCGCCGGTTCCTCTGGTCGACCCTGGTCATCGTGCTGGTCAGCGGCTTCGGCGTGTGGTTCACCGGGTCACCGAACTCCATCGTGGTCGGCGCCAGCGGCGTGATCTTCGGGTACCTGGGGCTGCTGCTCATGCGCGGCATCGTGGAGCGGAGCTGGTGGAACTTCGCGGTGGTGCTGCTGGTCGGCCTGCTCTACGGGTGGCAGTTGATCGGAATCCTCCCGACCGACGAGCGCATCTCCTGGCAGGGGCACCTGTTCGGGCTGGTCGGCGGGATGGTGGCGGCGATCATCTTCCGCCGTCGTCGCCCCGACCCCGACCCGTACGCCGAGTCCCCGCTGACCATGCCCTGACCCGTGCCGGGCCCCGTGCCCTGACGCGCCGGCCCCCGCCGCTCGGGGGCCTGCCTGTGGTTAACAAGGGGCCCTTCCTCTACCGAAAGGGTTAGGAGGGGGCCCTTCCTTACCGGCGGAGGGGGCCGAGGGTGGCGACCAGCACGGCGACCAGGGTCAGCGCCGCGCCGATCAGGGTCGCCGGGCCCGGCGACGAGGCCGCCGTGGGCAGCAGCAGGTCGAGCAGGACCGCCCCGACGATCTGCCCGGCGATGGTCGCCAGGCCGAGCAGCAGCACCCCGGTCAACCCGACCAGCGCGGCGGCCAGCGCGATGAACGAGACGCCCAGCGGGCCGCCCAGGTAGAGCCACGGCTCGGTGGGGAACGCCGCCCCGGCCGGCCAGCCGCGTACCGCCACCTCCACCGCGAAGGCCGCCAGCAGCGCCGCCGTACCGACGACGAAGTTGACCAGGGTCGCGGTCATGGTGCTGCCGGCGGCGGCCCGGACCCGGCCGTTGACCGCCTGCTGCCAGGCGATGCCGACCCCGGCGAGCAGCGGCAGCACCGCCAGCACCAGGGCGCCCGGGTCACCGAGCCGGTCGCCCACGGCGATCAGCACCGCGAGCACGGTGAGCACCGCGCCGGCCAGCCGGCTGGCGGTGACCCGCTGGGGCCCGCCGGGGCCGACCCCGGCCCGGTCCACCAGCAGACTGCTGCCGGACTGCCCGGCGACCACCGCCACGGTGAACACCGCCACGCCGAGCGTGCCGATGGTCAGCCCCTGGGTGGCGACGAGGAACGCCCCGCACACCCCGCCGAGGCAGTGCCACGGGCGCAACGCCCCCCGGGCGAGGGCGGTCCGCAGGGCGGCCAGCCCGCGTCGCCCGGAGGCGGTGGTGGGCACCAGCACCAGGAGCACCAGCAGCCCCAGCCCGAAGGAGACCACCGCGGCGGCGATCCCGTCCGCGAGCCGGACGCCCAACTCGCCGTTGATCCGGGACTGCACGGCCACCGCGGTGCCGCCGGCGGTCGCCAGCGCCACCCCCGCGATCCGTCGGGCCGGGGGTGGGGAGGGGCGTTCCGTCGTCCTACTCCTGTTCGGCGAGGGGGCGGCCGTCGAAGTCGACCGCCGAGTAGAGGGCCAGCTTCTCCAGCCGGTGGTACGAGTCGATCACGCGGATCGTACCGCTCTTGGAGCGCATCACGATCGACTGGGTGTACGCCCCACCGGCCCGGTAGCTGACCCCGCGCAGCAGGTCGCCGGAGGTGATCCCGGTCGCCACGAAGAAGCAGTTGTCCCCGGTGACCAGGTCGTCGGTGGTGAGCACCCGGTCCAGGTCGTGGCCGGCGGCGAGCGCCTTGGCCCGCTCGTCCTCGTCGCGGGGCCAGAGCTTGGCCTGCATCACCCCGCCCATGCACTTGAGCGCGCAGGCCGCGGTGATCCCCTCCGGCGTGCCGCCGATGCCCATCAGCACGTCGACGCCGGACTCGCCCCGGGCGGCGGCGATCGCGCCGGCGATGTCACCGTCGGAGATGAACCGGATGCCCGCCCCGGTCCGGCGGATCTGCTCGACCAGGTCCGCGTGCCGCGACCGGTCGAGCACGCAGACCGTGACCTCGGACACGTCGGTGCCCTTGGCGCGGGCGATCCGGCGGATGTTCTCCGCCGGGCCGGCCTCGATGTCGACCACGTCCGCGTACGCCGGGCCGACGGCGAGCTTCTCCATGTAGAAGACCGCGCTGGGGTCGAACATCGCGCCCCGCTCGGCGACGGCCAGCACCGCCAGGGCGTTCGGCATGCCCTTGCTCATCAGCGTGGTGCCGTCGATCGGGTCGACCGCGACGTCCACCTCCGGGCCGGTGCCGTCGCCGACCTCCTCGCCGTTGAACAGCATCGGGGCGTTGTCCTTCTCGCCCTCGCCGATCACCACGACGCCCCGCATCGGGATCGAGTTGATCAGCTTGCGCATGGCGTCGACGGCGGCCCCGTCACCGCCCTCCTTGTCGCCCCGACCGACCCACCGACCGGCGGCCATCGCCGCGGCCTCGGTCACCCGGACCAGGTCGAGGGCGAGGTTCCGGTCGAGGTTCTGGGGGATCCGGGTCCTGGTGTTCGTCATGACGGCTCTCCTCGCGACGCTGCGGGGTGGACCGGCGGTACGGCCCCGCTGCCGGCTTTGCCGCTGATCCTCACACGGTGGCCGATTCGGCGTCCGCACACGGTGGTCAATCTAACGCCGGGACAGGGTGGTGGTGGCCCGGTTCCGGGCATCCGGCGGCTGTCAAGATGGAGAGGTGGAGCCCGCACAGCCTGCCAACCGCGTACCCGCCGACCCGACGCCGCCGGACGGCCAGCCGCCGGCGACCCCGGCGACCCCGGCCACCCCGCCGGGCGAGCCCGCGGACGGGGCCGCCCCGCAGGTGGCCCCGGTCGCCCGGGACCGGGGTGGCCGACGCCCCCGGGACATGGCGATCTCGCTGCTCGTGCTGCTGGTCCCGATCGCCCTGCTGCTCGCCTTCTACCGGGGCTTCCTCGGTGGCGACCAGCCGGCCGTGGTCGACACCGCGCCCGCCATCGAGCAGGCCCGCTCGGCGAACCTCTTCCCGATCGACGCACCGACCGGGCTCGACGAGCAGTGGCGGCCGGTCCGGGCCACCTTCCAGTCCGTCGAGGGCGGCTCGAACCTGCGGATCGGGTACGTCACCCCGGAGGGCCGGGGCGCCCAGCTGGTGCAGAGCAACGTACCGGCGGAGCGGCTGCTCCCGGCCGAGCTGACCGCCGAGGGGCAGCCGCAGGGGACGATCGACCTCGACGGGCGCAGTTGGCAGCGGTACACCGCCCGGGGCAACGAGCAGGCGTACGTGCTGCTGGAACCCCAGCGGACGGTGTTGATCGTGGGCGACGCGCGCGACAACGAGCTGCGGCAGTTGGTCACCGCCCTGCGCTAGGGCCTGTGTCGAAGTCGGTGCCGGGGCTTGAGTGGTTGGTTGAGGATCTTGGCGTGTCGGTGTTCGAGACATAGTGAGGTCTCCGGTATCTGGTTCAGCGACCAAGCAGAACCCGAACACCGGAGACCTCGTGGACACCCTAGCGGTGACGAGGCGGCATGACCTGACCGACGCACAGTGGGTGGCGCTGGAGCCGCTGCTGCCTGTGGGGCGTAGGCCAGGTCGACCGTCGACATGGACGAAACGGCAGCTCATTGATGGGATCCGGTGGCGGATACGGGTCGGTGCCCCGTGGCGGGACGTTCCGGAGTGTTACGGGTCCTGGGCTGCGGCGTATGCGCTGTTCCGGCGGTGGCAGCGTGATGGGACCTGGGCGAGGATCCTGACCGCGTTGCAGGCCCTCGCTGACGTGGCCGGACGTGTCGTGTGGGACGTGTCGGTGGACTCGACGGTCGCCCGAGCGCACCAGCACGCCGCTGGGGCGCGTAAAAGGGGGATCTGCAGGCCGAGCCGCCGGGCGGGGTCACGGTCGAACCGGCCGATCACGCGCTCGGCCGGTCACGGGGTGGGCTGACCACGAAGGTGCACCTGGCCTGTGAGCAGGGACAGAAGCCGCTGTCGATCGTGTTGACCGCCGGGCAGCGTGGGGACAGCCCGCAGTTCATGGCGGTGCTCGACGGGATCCGGGTGCCCCGACTCGGCGGCGGCCGGCCCCGGACCCGCCCGGACCGGGTTCTCGCTGACAAGGCGTACACGTCGAAGGCCAACCGCCGCTACCTGCGCCGACGTGGCATCAGGGCGACGATCCCGTCGAAGGCCGACCAGGACGCGAACCGGCGCAAGCTGGGGTCGAAGGGCGGCCGGCCACCGGCCTTCGACCAGCAGCGGTACAAGCAGCGTCACGCCGTGGAGTGCGGCATCAACCGCCTCAAACGCCACCGTGCCGTGGCCACCCGCTTCGACAAACTCGCCGTGCGCTACGAAGCCACCGTGCACGTCGCCGCGATCAACGAGTGGCTGTGACCGACTTCGACACAGGCCCTAGCGCCGCCGGACGGGGATTACCGAAGCCGACGTCCGGGAACAGAAGGTACGGACCCACCCGGCCCGTACCACCCGGCCGGACGGGTCCGCGCCGGGGCGGGAGCACGCTCCGGCGGCCCACCTGCGCCCGCGTGCGGGCCGGACGATCCCTGGAGGCCTCTCGTGACGATTCGGCGCTTCAGCGCGGCGGTCTTCGCCGCGACGCTCCTCACCCCCGCCCTGGCCGCCTGCGCCGAGACCGGAGCCGGCGAGCCCGGCGCCTCCGCCACCCCCACGGTCTCCGGCAGCGCCGCCCCCGACCCCTCCGGCAGCGCCTCGCCGGGCCCCTCCGGCGCGGTCGACGGCGACGCCAAGCAGGCCCTGATCAACTCGACGAACGAGATCCGCAACGGCAACTTCCGGTTCACCATGTCCGGCGTCGGCTCGACCGCGGAGGGACAGGTGCACCAGCCGAGCCAGAGCGCACAGATGAAGGTCACCATCGGCGACGCCGACTCCGACCTGATGCTGGCCCTCGACCTCGTCCACGTCAAGCCGGACAGCTGGGTGAAGGTGGAGGTCGGCGGGCGGACCGCGCCGAGCCTGCCCGCCATCCGCGACCTCAACCTCGGCAAGTACCAGCACCTCGACCAGTCCCGGATCCAGGGCAACCGCAACCTCGGCTTCGACTTCGACAAGCTCGACCCGGCCGGGAGCGCGGCGCTCACCCAGGCCGTGACCGACGTCCGCCAAACCGGCGAGGGCACGTACGCCGGCACCGTCGACGTCTCGAAGGCGACCGAGTCGGACTCCTTCGACGCCGCGTTGGTCACCGCGCTCGGGGAGCAGGCCCGGTCGCTGCCCTTCACCGCCCGCCTCGACCCGCAGGGGCGGCTCAGCGAACTGACCATCCAGGTCCCGGCCACCGGGCAGACCCCGGCCCAGGACGTGAAGGTCACGTACGCGGACTACGGCAACGCCACGGCGGCGCAGCGACCGCCGGCGGACCAGGTGGTGGAGGCCCCGGCCGAGCTGTACAACCTGTTCCGGTGACCTGACCCGACCGCCCGGTGGCCGGACCCGACACGCCACAGTGCCGGGCCCGGCCACCGGTCGGTTCCGGTCGCTGACCGGGGTCAGGAGTCGGCGGCCTGCCGGGCGGCGTCGAGCCGGCTGCGGGCCCCGTCCAGCCAACGCTGGCAGATGGCGGCCAGCGCCTCGCCGCGTTCCCAGAGGGCCAACGACTCCTCCAGGGACGTGCCGCCGGCCTCCAGCCGCTCGACCACCGAGGCCAGTTCGGCCCGCGCCTGTTCGTAGCTGAGCCGCTCGTCCGGCCCGGCCTTCTGCTCGTCAGTCATCGGTCCCATCTCAGCACACCGGCGCCCCGGCCCCCGACGGCGTGCCTGCGGGCGGCGGCTCCGACGGTCCGGTGGTCCGCCGGGGCGGCGGCGGTCCGGTCGACCGGGAGCGGGGACTCACCCCTCGACCGTCACGGCCAGGTCGCCCTCCGCGAGGCGTACCCGCAGGTGGTCGCCCGGGTCCACGTCGCCCGCCGCGCGCACCACCCGGCCGTCGCCGCGCTGGACGATGGCGTACCCCCGGTCGAGGGTGGCGGCGGGGGAGAGGGCGCGCAGCCGGGCGAGGGTGTGCCGCAGGTCGTTGCCGGCGGCGGCCAGCCGGTGGTCCAGGCAGCGCCCGGCGCGCTGGCGCAGCGCGGTCACCTCGGTCGTCCGCTGGTCCACCATCACCTGCGGGCGGGCCAGCACCGGGCGGGAGCGGAGCAGGTCGAGCCGGTGCCGTTCCCGGTCGACCAGGTTGCGGACCGCGCGTTCCAGCCGGGACCGGGCCTGGCCGATGAGGCGTACCTCCTCGGCGAGGTCGGGGACGACCCGCTTCGCCGCGTCGGTCGGGGTGGAGGCGCGGAGGTCGGCGACGTAGTCGACCAGGGGCGTGTCGGTCTCGTGGCCGATCGCGCTGACCACCGGGGTGCGGCAGGCGAAGACCGCCCGGCAGAGCGCCTCGTCGGAGAAGGGGAGCAGATCCTCGATGCTGCCGCCGCCCCGGGCCAGGACGATCACCTCGACGCCCGGGTCGGCGTCGAGGACCTTCAGCGCGTCGACGATCTGGGCGACCGCGCCGGTGCCCTGCACCGCCACGTTGACCGTCCGGAACTCCACCGCCGGCCACCGGCGGCGGGCGTTGGTGAGCACGTCCCGCTCGGCGGCCGAGGCGCGCCCGGTGATCAGGCCGATCCGGCCGGGCAGGAACGGCAGCCGGCGCTTGCGCGCCCGGTCGAAGAGCCCCTCGGCGGCGAGCAGCTTCTTGAGCTTCTCCAGCCGGGCCAGCAGCTCACCGAGGCCCACCTGCCGGATCTCGTCGGCGCGCAGGCTGAGCGTGCCCCGGGCGGCGTAGAACTCCGGCTTGGCGTGCACCACCACCCGGGCGCCCTCGCGCAGTTCGGGCGCCCCGGCGTCGAGGACGTCCCGGTTGGTGGTGACGGTCAGGCTCAGGTCGGCCGCCGGGTCACGCAGGGTGAGGAAGACGGTGCTGGCGCCCGGCCGGCGGCTGATCTGGGCGACCTGCCCGTCCACCCAGACCCACCCGAGCCGCGCGATCCACGCGCCCACCTTCTGGCTGACCACCCGTACCGGCCACGGCTCCTCAACGCTGCTCGCCCCAGTCCCCGCACTCACCCGCCCACCCTACGGCCCGCCCCGGTGATCATGGGGTTGGCGTGGGCCGTCCGCGTCGGGACTGCCGTCAACTCCATGATCACCGGGGGGCGGCGGTTGGGTGGCGGGTGGTGGGGTGGCACGTACGATGGGCGGGTGACCGAGGCTCAGGCGACCCCCCAGACCGGCAAGCGCGTGCTCCTGGCCAAGCCCCGTGGCTACTGCGCGGGCGTCGACCGTGCGGTGCAGACCGTGGAGGAGGCGCTGAAGCTCTACGGCACCCCGATCTACGTGCGCAAGCAGATCGTGCACAACAAGCACGTGGTCCAGACGCTGGAGGCGCAGGGCGCGATCTTCGTGGAGGAGAACGAGGAGGTGCCCGAGGGCGCCACGGTGATCTTCTCCGCGCACGGGGTCGCCCCGGAGGTCTACGAGCAGGCCCGGGTGCGGTCGCTCAAGGCCATCGACGCGACCTGCCCGCTGGTCACCAAGGTGCACCACGAGGCGCGCCGGTTCGCCGCCGAGGACTACGACATCCTGCTCATCGGCCACGAGGGCCACGAGGAGGTCATCGGTACCGCCGGTGAGGCGCCCGCGCACATCCAGCTCGTCGACGGCCCGGAGGACGTGGAGAACGTCACCGTCCGCGACCCGAACAAGGTCGTCTGGCTCTCCCAGACCACCCTCTCGGTCGACGAGACGCTGGAGACCGTCGCCCGGCTCAAGAAGCGGCTGCCGCTGCTCCAGTCGCCGCCCAGCGACGACATCTGCTACGCCACCTCCAACCGGCAGCACGTGGTCAAGGAGATCGCCGCCGAGTGCGACGTGGTGCTGGTCGTCGGGTCGCGGAACTCGTCCAACTCGGTACGCCTGGTCGAGGTGGCCCTGGACGCGGGGGCCCGCGCCGGGCACCTGGTCGACTTCGCCCACGAGATCGACGACGCCTGGCTGGCCGGCGCGACCACGGTCGGCCTCACCTCGGGCGCCAGCGTGCCGGAGGAACTGGTGCAGCAGGTGCTGGCCCACCTCGCCGAGCGGGGCTTCACCGACGTCGAGGAGATCACCACCGCCGACGAGCGGCTGACCTTCTCGCTGCCGCAGGAGTTGAAGCGGGACATGAAGGCCGCCGCCGCGGCCGCCGCCCGTGGCTGAGCCCGGTGTCGCCGACGCCCGCGCGCTGACCCTCCCCGGCCCGGCTGCGCTGACCGTCCCCGGCCCGGCCGGGGTGGGTGGGGCCGGTGCGACCGGTGGGAACGGAACGGTGCCCGGTCGCGTCCAAGCGGGTATGAGGACCCTTCGGATCGTCGCCGCCGCACTGGTCGCCGGTGCCCTGCTGAGCGCCTGCGGCGCCCAGGGCGGCGACGTGACCCCCGCCCCCGGCTCGACAGGAGAGACCTCGGTGTCCACCGACCCCTCGACCCCGGCCGCCGACCCGACCGACCCGGCCGCGACCCCGCCGGCCCATCGTCCCAGCCGCCCCGCCGCCAGCGCCCCGGCGAAGTCGGGCACCACGACCCTGACCGGCACGGTCACCGCCGGGGTGGAGCCGGGCTGCCTGCTGCTCGACGGGTACCTGCTGCTCGGCGGCGCGAAGGACGTGGTCAAGGCCGGCGCCCGGGTGACCGTCACCGGGAAGGTCGAGGAGGGCATGATGACCACCTGCCAGCAGGGCACCCCGTTCGTGGTCTCCTCCGCCACCCCGGCCTGACGCCCCGACCGGCCCACCCCGGCCCGGCGGCCAGGCCGGCCCGACAGCCCCGCCGACGGTCCGACGACGACGGCCCGACGGTCCGACGACGACGGCCCGACGGTCCGACGACGACGGCCCGACGACGACGGTCCGACAGCGACGGAGCCCGTCCCCGATGTTCGGGGACGGGCTCCGCTGTGTTGCCGGTGCGGTCAGCTCACCGCGCTGGTGCGTTCACGCGGCGGTCAGTTCACCGCGTCGATGGCGACCGCGCCCCGGCCGACGACGGCGCCCTCGGTGGTCACCACGGTCAGCTCACCCTGCAACTCCCGACCGGCGGCCGGGGTGGACAGGGCGGTCACCGTACCGGTGAGGGTGGCGGTGGCGAGCTGCGTCAGCCGCAGCGGGGTGCTCGGGGCGGAGAGGGTACCGAGCGACGGCGCCGAGAACGAGTCCCGGTAGTCGTACGCGGTGCTGGTGCCCGGCCCGTCGACCGAGTACGCGTCCACCACCACCCGGTAGGTGCCCGGTGCCGGGTTGGTGATGGTCACCGCCTCCTCCGAGTCCCCGTCGGCCTGCTGGCCGACCAGGGTGGTGCCCCGGTAGACGAACAGGTCCAGGTCGGCGCCGGGGTTGGCGGTGTTGCCGATCCGCGCGGTGAAGGTCGTGGCACCCGCCGGCACCTCGACCGTGTACTCCTGCAGGTCACCGTCGGTGATGGTCGGCCGCTCGGTGTGCGCGCTGACCAGCGGGCCGCCCTGACCGGTCACCGAGACCGGGCCGAAGGAGTTGGTCAGCTCCCAGTTCACCGGGGTCGGCTGGCCGGCGGTGACGCTGGGCAGTTCGACCGTGGCCGGGGAGAGCGAGACGCCCTGGATCCGGGCCCGGATGTGGAACGGGTTGTTCAGCGTCGGCGAGGTCCGCCGCGACTCGACCTCGATCTCCCAGACGCCCGGGATCGGGTTCTGGTAGTCCCGCTCCTGGGGCTTGCAGACGTTGGCGTCGGAGAAGTTGGTGAAGCAGACCGTGCTCGTCGTGGCCTCCACCGGGACGCCCAGCGGGTTGATCGCGATGAACCGGGTCTGCGAGCCGGTGGCGATACCGGAGAGGTTCACCTGGAGCGCGCCGGCACCCGGCGGCACCGTGACGAAGTACGAGCTGTAGCCGTTCCGGTCGACCGAACCCTCGGCCGAGAAGGAGTGGCTCGGCGACGTCGGCTCGTGCGGGACGACCACCGTCGCCGGGATCTCGAAGTCCACCACGGAGGTGTTCGGATCGTCGATCTCCACCAGCACGCTGTGCACCCCGCGCGAGGTCGGCCGGGCGTGGATCGGGATGGTGACCGGGATGTTGCGGGGCAGCGAGACCTGCTGGCGGATCCGGAAGGTCCCCTCGTCGTTGCCGCGCAGCGTGATCTGGTGCGGGATGGTCCCGCTCGGGCCGCCGGTCCGGGTGATGGTCACCTCGTACGAGCGGCGCTGGTTGATCCGGTGCCCCCCGTCGGCGGTGGCGCACCGGTTGTACACGCCGGCGCCCCGGTGCGGGTTCGGCACGAAGGCGCCGAGGTCGGCGTCGTACCGGGTGAGGCTGCCGGAGAGCGGGGTGCAGACCGGCGCGTCCGAGACGTACGTGCGGGCCTCGACGCCGCCGGCGAGCAACTCCCAGGCGCCCGGCACGTCGACCATGCCGTACCCCTGCGCGTACGTCGGGACGTCCGCGATCGGCTCGGCGGAGGTGTAGAGCGCCCGGCGCAGCGCGGCCGGGGTGACGCCCCGGTCGGTCGCCTTGGCGGCCGACAGCAGCAGCGCGGCGGCACCGGTGGCCTGCGGGGAGGCCATCGAGGTGCCGTTGGACATCTGGTAGCCCGGCGGCAGCGGGTAGCCGGCCTCCGGCACCGGGTTGCCCGGCTGCCACAGCGGCGTGGTCGAGATCGCCGAGCCCGGGGCGGCGATGTTCGGCTTGAACCCGCCGTCCTCACGCGGTCCGCGCGAGGAGAAGTTGAACAGCGCGTTCTCCTTGCTCACCACCGAGCCGTAGTTGGCCAGCCAGGTGTCCTTGCTGACGCTCGCCGCGACGCTGACCACGTTGCTGGCCACCGACGGGTCGCCGACGGTGTTCAGCCCCGGGCCGGAGTTGCCGGCGGAGATGAACATCTGCACGCCGTAGATGTCGATCAGGTCGTTGTAGAGCTGGGCGCGGGCGTTGGCGCCGTCGTTCAGCGTGGGCAGGCCGCCGATCGACATGTTGACCACGTCGACCTTGCGGTTGACCACCAGGTCGACCATGCCGGTGGTGAGCGCGGCGGCGGTGCACCCACCGCTCCACGAGCAGGCCCGGGAGGAGACCAGCTTCGCCCCGGGGGCCGCGCCGTCGAACGCGCTGTTACCCAGCATGTCGTTGGCGGCGGTGATGCCGGCGACGTGGCTGCCGTGAGAGCTGGAGACGATCCCGATGCTGACGTAGTCGACCAGGCCGGGGCCGCCGGCCGGGGTGGTGTCCACGTTCTTGCGGTACTCGACCACGAACGGGGTCTGCTCGCGGACCGGGGTGCCCGGGTTGTCGGTGCCGAAGTGGCCGACCTGGAACTGCTCCTTGTACGGGCGGATCTTCTCGGTCTCGGCGAAGATCCGGTCCTGGTTGGCGTCCACCCAGATGTCGTTGGTGGCCGGGTTGAACAGGACCCCGAACTGGTCGCTGGTGTCACCGTCGCGGTTGACGTCGCCCCGGTGGTCGGTGGCCGCGGTGATCGACTCACTGAACAGGTTGAACCGGTACGCCCCGGCCGGCGCCGTCCAGGTGGCCCCGGCGGCGGTGAAGCTCGGCCCGGTGACCTGGGTGATCATCGGCCGCCAGCTCGCGTCCTCCAGCGGGTCGGTCGCGGTGACCCAGTCGACGATCTTGCGCTCGCCGGTGGTGGTCTGCTGGAGGGCCGGGTGGTCCAGGTCCACCCCGGAGTCCATGATGCCGATGGTCACGCCCCGGCCGTCCCACTGCGGGTTGGCGGCCTTGAAGGCCTCCGCGCCCGTCTCGTTGGTGGGCATGTACGGGTTGACGCCCAGGGTGTCCGCGCCGGGGCCGGCGAGGGTGCCGCCCTGCGCGGCGGCGGTGCTGCCGTCCGGGGCCCGCTCCGGGGCCGGGTCGGGCAGCTTGATCTCCTCGTCGAGGTCGACGGCGGCCACACCGGGCAGGGTGGCCGCCTTGAGGACCTGCGCGGTCGGCACCTTGGCCAGGACGTACCCGACCCGGTCGTACTGCTGGCTGACCGAGCCGCCCAGCTTGCGCACACCATCGGCGACCCGCTTCGCGGCGCCCTTCTCGGCGGCCACGATCAGGGTGACGGTCGGTGCCTTCGTCGCCTCGGCCCTGGCCAGGAGCTTGGCATCGTGCGTGCCGAGGGTCTCGGCGGCGGTGGCCGGCGACCCTTCGGCGGTGCTGGGTGCGGCGCTCGCGGTGGCGGCGCCACCCACCACGGACATGGCTCCGGCAGCCATGACCGACGCGATGAAGGCGGCGGAGGTCCGCCGACTCCGACTGCGGGGTTTGCTCACGTTCGGTATCCCCCAGGATGGTGAGGGCCCCGGGTAGTCCCGGGGCACGTGTGAGCGGAATCCTTCGTGGTCGCAGCCGTCGATGTCCACCACCCGGTCGTACGTTGTGATCAGGTCGTGACTTTCAGCGTCGCGTCGGGTGGCGGGGACGCTGATGGAAGTCGGACAGCCGACTCAGCCATCGACCGCAGTGGACGATTCCGGCCCGGAGCGCTCGGCCAGTTCGGGAGCCTGGGGCTGGCGCGGCGCCACCTCGACCTGGGCCGGCGCGGCCAGCTCCTGATCGGAAACGCCCAGCTCGGCGAGCTTGCGTGCGCTGACCAGCACCCGCGCCTCCAGGCTGCCCACCGCCCGGTTGTACGCGGTCACCGCCCCGCCGAGCGAGGAGCCCAGCTTGCCGACGTGATCACCCAGGGTGGACAGTCGCCCGTACAGCTCACGGGCCAGCGAGTGCACCGCCACCGCGTTGCGGGCCAGCGCCTCCTGCCGCCACGAGTACGCCACCGTCCGCAGCAGCGCGACCAGCGTCGCCGGGGTGGCCAGCACCACGTTGCGGGCGAAGGCGTGCTCCAGCAGCGTCGGGTCGCGCTGCAACGCCACGTCGAGGAACGGGTCGGCCGGCACGAAGAGCACCACGAACTCCGGGGCGCTGTCGAACGCTGCCCAGTACGACTTGGCGGCCAGCGCGTCCACATGGGCCCGCAGGTGCCGCGCGTGCGCGTCCAGGTGGGTGTCCCGGCCCCGCTCGTCGCGCGCCTCCATCGCGGTCAGGTACGCGTCGAAGGGCGCCTTCGCGTCCACCACCACACGGCGCCCGCCGTGCAGCCGGACCACCAGGTCGGGGCGGACCGTCCGGTGCTCGACGGCGGCGGTGACCTGCTCGTCGAAGTCGCAGTGCTCCAGCAGGCCGGCCGCCTCGACGATCCGGCGCAACTGGTGCTCGCCCCACCGGCCCCGGACCTGCGGCGCACGCAGCGCCGCCACCAGTTGCTTGGTCTCGGTGCGCAGCTCGCCGGAGACCGCCCCCATCGACCGGACCTGCTCCCGCAGTTCCGCGTACGCGTCCACCCGGTCCCGTTCCAGCTCGGCCACCCGGGACTCGTACCGGCGCAGGGTGTCGTGCAGCGGGGCGACCGCACGGGCCACCGCCTCCTGGGACTGGGCGGTCGCCTCGTAGCTCAGCGCCCGCATCGACTGCTCCAGCCGGCCCTCGCCGGCCCGGGTGGCCGCCAGGGTCGCCTCCAGCCGGGCCAGCTCCGCCGCACCCCGGCTCCGGGCCGCGTACCACCCCACCGCGCCACCGGCGCCGAGGCAGACGACCACCACGGCCAGCGTCGAGAAGTCCATCCCCGAAGCTTGCCAAACCACCCCGCCCCCCGCTGTGCAAGGAAGGGCCCCCTGTTAACGCTTTCGGTAGAGCAGGGGCCCCTTCTTAACACCCGCCGGGGCGGGTGGCGGCGGGGTGGGCGGGCGCGACAGTCGGCTCGCCGGCGGGCGAGGTTGATCACCGGCGGCCGGCGGCACGGGTGGTTGTGGCCGGGTCCGGGTACCGTCGAAGTATGGAATTTCTGCTGGTGGTCGTGCTGGTGGCCCTCCTCGGGGGCGCGTTCGTGTGGTGGCGGCGGGAGCAGGCCGCGCGGCAGGCCCGCGAGCTGGCCGACGTCCGCGCCGACGCCCAGCGGTGGTACGAACGGCTGGGCGGCCAGGTGATGAACCTGCACGGCGACGAGCCGGCGGTCCGTCAGGCCCTGGTCGACGCCGGTGAGCGGTACAACGCGGCCGGCAGCCAGTTGGAGCAGGCCCGCACGGCCCAACAGTTCCGGCTGGCCCGGGAGACCGCCCTGGAGGGGCTGGCGTACGTCCGGGCGGCCCGCACGGCGCTCGGCATCGACCCGGGCCCCGAGCTGCCGCAGTTGGCCGCCGCGCAGGGCGCGGGGGCGCTCACCAAGGAGCGCGAGGTCAACGTCCAGGGGCAGACCTTCAAGGCGGGCCCGCAGCCCGGCCGGGACACCCCGTACTACTACCCGGGTGGGCGGATGCAGGGCCGGCCGGTCCCGGCCGGGTGGTACTCGACGCCGTGGTGGAAGACGGCCCTCGGGGCCGGCGCCGGTGTGCTCGGCGGCATGCTGATCGCCGACGCCCTCTTCTCGCCGAGCTTCGGCGACCCGGGTTACGCCGCCGGGTACCAGGACGGCCTCGGCGAGGCCGGGGACATGGGCGACGCGGGTGACATGGGCGACGCCGGTGGCGACATGGGCGGTGACTTCGGCGGCGGTGACTTCGGCGGGGGCGACTTCGGTGGCTTCGGTGGCGGCGACTTCGGTGGGGACTTCGGCGGGGACTTCTGAGCCGTCCCGGCACCGCGCCGGTGAGCCGGTCAGCCGGTCAGACGGTCAGACGGTCAGCACGACCTTTCCCGCGGGGTGTCCCCGGGTGAAGTACCGGAGGGCGTCCGGTGCCTCCGCGAGGGGGTAGCTGCGGTCGACGGCCGGGGTGAGCGCGCCGGACTCGATCAGGTCCCGCAGCTCGTCGAGGTCCTCGGCGCGTTCCACCGCGCTCACGGTGCGCAGCCGCTGGCCGACGACCAGCGACAGCAGCGGCGCGCGGAACATCTGCCGGCCGTAGCCGCCGAGGAGCCCACCCCTGGTGTACCCGCCGCCGACCAGCGCCAGGGTGCCACGGGGGGTGAGCGCGCGCCGCAGCAGCGACAGCGGGCGGTCGCCGCCGGTGTCGATGACGACGTCGTACACCGCGCCGTCGCGGTCGATCTCCGCCCGGGTGTAGTCGAGGACGTCGTCGGCGCCGAGGGAACGGACGAACCCGGTCTTCGCCGGGGTGCAGACCCCGGTCACCGTCGCGCCGTACGCCTTGGCGATCTGTACGGCGTGGGAGCCGACGCCACCCGACGCGCCGATCACCAGCACCCGGTGCCCCGGCCGGACCGCACCGCTGTCGCGGACCGCGCGCAGGGCCGTCATGCCGGAGACCGGCACCGCGGCGGCCTGCTCGAACGACAGGTTGGCCGGCTTGCGCGCGAGCCGGTCCGGCGTGGTGCCGGCGAACTCGGCGTACGAACCGCCCGGAGAGGTGCCGTACACCTCGTCGCCCGGCTGGAACCGGGTCACCCGGGCGCCGACCTCGGCCACCACCCCGGCGAGGTCCCGGCCGCGTACCGCCACCCGGGGGCGGCGCAGCCCGCTCGCGAGACGTACCAGATAGGGGCGGCCGGCCATGAAGATCCACACCCCGGGGTCGACCCCGGCCGCGCGGACCCGGACGAGCACCTCCTCGTCGCCGATGGTCGGCCGGTCGACGTCGCGCAGGTGGAGCACGTCTGCCGGGCCGTAGGTGTCCTGGACGATGGCCTTCACGGGGTCGCCTCCTGCGGGGCTGCGGGGACGCGAACACGACATGCTCGGCGTAAGCCCTCGTTGACATAGTGCTACATGAATGGTTGACGCGAAGTCGCGTTCTTTACTCCGCATGGACGTCCCGGCACGCCGAAGCCCCCTGCTGCACGGCGGCAGCAGGGGGCTTCGGTCCGTACGCGGTGGCTCAGCCGGTGTTGCGCATCCCGGCGGCGATGCCGTTGACCGTGGTGAGCAGGGCCCGCTCCAGGGCCGTACCGTCGCTCGGGGCCCGCCGGCCGCCCGGCGCGGTGACCACGGCCCGCCCGGCGGCGCCGGAGTCACGGTACTGCCGCAGCAGCGCCACCTGGAGGTGGTGCAGCGGCTCCAGGTAGGTGTCGCGGACGGCGAGGGTGCGCTGGAGCACCGGGGAGCCGTCGAGCAGGTCGGGGGAGCTGGTCACCGCCAGCACCTCCTGCCGGGTCAGCTCGTACTCCTCCTCGATCTTGGTGAAGATCGGGTGCAGCTTCTTCGGCACCAGCGTCTCGACGTACCGGCGGGCGATGGTCAGGTCGGTCTTGGTCAGCATCATCTCGACGTTCGACAGGAACGTCCGGAAGAAGTGCCAGTTGCGGTGCATCTCGGCGAGGACGTCCGACAGGCCGGCCTCCCGGGCGGCGGCCAGGCCGGTGCCGACCCCGAACCAGCCGGGGACGATCTGCCGGGTCTGGGTCCAGCCGAACACCCACGGGATGGCCCGCAGCCCGGCCAGGCCGGCCCCGGTGTTCGGCCGCTTCGCCGGCCGGGAGCCGATGTTCAGCGCGCCGAGCAGCTCCGTCGGGGTGGACGCCCAGAAGTACGCCGGCAGGTCCGGGTCCTCCACCAGCGACCGGTACCGGCGGTACGCGGACTCGGAGACCACGTCCATCGCCGCGTCCCAGCGCTCCAGCATCTCGGCCGGCTGCCGGGGCGCGGTGTGCAGCAGGGTCGCCTGGAGCACCGCCGCGACGGTCAGCTCCAGGTTCTCCCGGGCCAGCGCCGGCAGGGTGTACTTGTCGGAGATGACCTCGCCCTGCTCGGTGACCTTGATCGCGCCGTCCAGGGTGCCGTACGGCTGGGCCAGGATCGCCTCGTGGGTCGGCCCGCCACCGCGCCCGACGGTGCCGCCCCGGCCGTGGAAGAGCCGCAGGTGCACGCCGTGCCGGGCGGCCACGTCACGCAGCGCCCGCTGGGCCCGGTGGATGGACCACTGGCTGGTGGTGATGCCGGCCTCCTTGTTGGAGTCGGAGTAGCCCAGCATCACCTCCTGCACGTCGCCCCGGGCCGCCACCAGCGCCCGGTACGCGGGCAGGGAGAGCAGTTCGTCGAGGAGTTCGCCACCGGCGTTCAGCTCGGCCGGGGTCTCCAGCAGCGGCACGAACCCGATCCGGGCCCGCCCGCTGTGCACGTCCACCAGGCCGGCCTCGCGGGCCAGCACCACCGCGGCGAGCACGTCGTCGACGCCGAGCGTCATCGAGACGATGTACGACTCGATGACCTCGGTGCCGAACCGGTCCTGCGCCTCCCGGATGGTGCCGAAGACGTCGAAGGTCTTGCGGGCGCCCTCGGTCAGCGGGGTGTCCAGGGCGGAGAGCGGACGCCGACCGGCCAACTCGTCGGCGAGGAGCTTGGTCCGCTCCAGCCGGGTCAGCGCGGGGTAGTCGGAGACCTCGCCGACGGCCGCGTAGAGCTGGGCCAGCACCGCGTGGTGGGCCTCGGCGTGCTCGCGGACGTCCATGGTCGCCAGGTGCAGCCCGAACGCGGAGACGGTCCGGATGGTCGAGGCGAGCCGGCCCACGGCGGTGAGCTGACCGGCGTTGCGGGCCAGCGAGGCGCGCAGCAGCTCCAGGTCGGCGATCAGCTCGGCGCTGCCCCGGTAGTCCCGGCCGGGCACGTGCGGGGTGGCCTGGCGCAGCCGCGCCCGGGTGTTGGCGAGCTTCGCCTTCACGCACCGGGCCTTGAGCCGGTACGGCTCCTCGGCGTTGACCCGGCGGAACCGGGGCGCCACCTCGGGCAGCGCGTCCAGGTCGGCGGCGAGGCTGGCGGAGAGGTCCAGCGACACCCCGCGCAGCCGGCGGGAGACGGAGACCTCGTTGATCAGCTCCTCCATGGCCGCCTCGGTGGCGGCGATGCCGTGCTCGTGCTGGATGGTCAGCACCTCGCGGGTGACCAGCGGGGTGACGAACGGGTTGCCGTCCCGGTCGCCGCCGATCCAGGTGCCGAAGGTCAGCGGGCGGGCCGTCGGGGAGGTCTCCACCCCGAGGGTGCGCAGCGTGTCGGCCAGGTCGTCGAGGACCTGCGGGGCGGCCTCGGCGTACAGGTCGCGCAGGTAGTAGATGGCGTTGCGGGCCTCGTCGGTCGGGTCCGGCCGGTCCAGCCGCAGCTCGTCGGTCTGCCACATCAGGTCCAGCAGCTCGGCGAGGCGGCGGTTGGCCGGGCCCTCGTCGCTGGCGCCGTAGAGGATCGCGTTGGTGGTCTCGGCGTCCAGCTCGTCGGCGACCGCGCGCAGCTTGGACAGGATCGACCGGCGGGCCGCCTCGGTGGGGTGGGCGGTGAAGACCGGCCGGACCGCGAGCCGGCGGGCCGCGGCCGCGATCTCCTCGGCCGGCACCCCGCGCTCGGCGATCATCTTGGCTGCCTGGTCCAGCCACCCGCCGTGGACGGCCCGGCGGCGTTGCAGGTCCCGGGCCCGGTGCACCTGCTCGGTGATGTTGGCCAGGTGGAAGTAGGTGGAGAAGGCGCGGGCCAGCTTGGTGCCGGTGGTGACGTCGAGCCCGCCGAGGCGCTGGGCGGCGGCCGGGGCGTCGCTGCGGACCTGGGCGCGGATCTCCTCGACCAGGTCGAGCAGCGGGCGGCCCTCCTGGCGGGCGAGGGTCTGCCCGAGCAGGGTGCCGAGTCGCCGGATGTCGGCCCGCAGGGCGGCGTCGGGCCCGTCGTGGTCGTGCTGGTCGGTCACGGTGCGCTCCTCCCGGGAGTACGAAGGACAGCGCTGTCCGACTCCCCCTGATCGTATCCGCGCCACCCCTGCGGACAGGAGGGGCCCTGTCTTTTCGCCTCTGCTCGTAGCGGCTTCCCGGCCCGCCGCCGGGGCCGGTGTCGGCGTCGTGACGAGGCGTGTTCATGCAGGTGGGAAGGGGTGTGCCGGAGGGGTGGGACGGGGTCGGACGCGCTCCTGCCGGGCTCACGTGATCAAGCACACCCCGTACCGGGGCGTGGGCCGCCGGGCTGCCGGACGGGCCGGTCCGAGGACCCCGGCGGCGGGTGACACCATTGCCGCCCCGAGTGGTGTCATGTGGTGTCAGATCGGCTTGTGGTGACACCACTGGGGTGCTAACTTGGTGTCATGGAACTCGACCGGTACGTCTCGGAACTCCAGACGCAGTTGGCGGCGGCGGCCGAGCACGGTGACACGGACACCAGGGCCGTCGCCGAGCAGCTCAACGCCGCCCTGGACGGCGCGGTGCGCCTGATGCTGCTGGGGGTGCTGAGCGACGTGGCCGGCGAGATCACCCGTCAGATCGCGCCCGGCTCGGTCGACGTCTTGTTGCGGGGACGTGATCCGCACCTGGTGGTGACCCGTCCCGAACCGGCGGGGGTGGACGCGACGGCTCCGGCCGCGCCCGAGGTCGCGCCGCCGGCCGAGCCGGTCGACGACACGGTCACCTCCCGGACCACGCTGCGGCTGCCGGACCGGCTCAAGTCCCGGGTCGAGCAGGCCGCGGCCGAGGAGGGGGTGTCGGTGAACTCGTGGTTCGTCCGCACGATCGCCGCCGCCCTGGAGCCGACCGCCCGCCGTGCCCCCCGGCGTGCCCCCGGGCAGGGAGACAGCTTCACCGGCTGGGCCCGCTAGTCCACGTCCGTACCCTCCGCGACCGCGCGGAGCCGAACAGAACGAGCACCTGTGTGGTCCCGTCGCCTGACGGGGCCGATCCGGCATGCCCATCTGGAGGTCAGCCATGCCCAGTTACGAGGTCTCCGGACCGATCGACCTGGAGGTCACCGTCGGCGTCGGCTTCGTCGAGGTCGTCGCCGCGGATCGCACCGACGCCGTCGTCGAGGTGGTGCCGAGCAGGCCCGGCCGCAGCGGCGACGAGTCGCTGGCCCGCGAGAGCACGGTCTCCTTCGACAACGGCCGGGTGCGGGTCACGGTCCCGCGTCGGCTCAGCCTGTTCAGCAAGGGCGACTCGGTCGACGTCCGGGGCGAGGTGCCGACCGGGTCGCGGGTCACGATCGAGACCGCGTACGGGTCGGTCCGGTCCCGGGGTGTGCTCGGGGACGCCCGCATCGTCGCAAAGTACGGCGGCGTCACCGCCGACACCATCGCCGACCTCGTCCTCGACGTGCCGTACGGCAGCACCGACATCGCCGAGGTGACCGGCCGGCTCGACGTCACCGCGGGACACGGTGTGGTGCGCGTCGCGGAGGTACGCGGCGAGGCCCGGCTGCGCGCCTCGCATGGCGCCGTGGAGTTGGGTACCACCGTCGGCGAGGTGCACGTCACCTCGTCCGGCGCGATCACCATCGACCGGGCCCTCGGCGACGTGACCGCGCGCAGCGCCCACGGCCCCATCCGCATCCGGGAGGTCGGCGGCGGCACGGTCCGGCTCGACAACGGCCACGCCGACATCGACGTCGGTGTCCCGGCCGGCACGGCGGCCTGGATCGACGCCAGCTCGGCGCACGGCCGGGTCCGCAACGAACTCACCCCCGACCCGGCCGCCGCCGTCAGCGAACGGGCCGTCGAACTGCACCTGCACAACAGCTCCGGCACCGTCCTCATCCGCCGTGTCGCCGCGCCCCGAAGGGAAGCATCGGAATGAACTCCCACCAGGTCCAGGGACCCGCCATCCGGGTACGGGGTCTGCGCAAGTCGTACGGCAGGCTGAACGTCCTGCGGGGCGTGGACTTCGACGTGGCCCGGGGCAGCATCTTCGCCCTGCTCGGCTCCAACGGGGCCGGCAAGACCACGACCGTGCGCATCCTGTCCACGCTGCTGCGGGCCGACGCGGGCACCGCCAGCGTGCACGGGTTCGACGTCGCCGCTCAGGCGGCGAAGGTCCGGGAGTCCCTCAGCCTCACCGGGCAGTTCGCCGCCGTCGACGAGATCCTCACCGGCCGCGAGAACCTCGTCCTCGTCGCCCGGCTGCGGCACCTCAAGAATTCGGGCCGGATCGCCGACGACCTGCTCGCCCGCTTCTCGCTGACGGAAGCGGCCGGGCGGAGGGTGGGCACCTACTCGGGGGGCATGCGCCGTCGCCTCGACATCGCCATGAGCCTGGTCGGGAACCCGCCGGTCGTCTTCCTCGACGAGCCGACGACCGGGCTCGACCCCCAGGGGCGCATCGAGGTATGGCAGTCGGTCCGGGAACTCGCCGGGCAGGGCACGACGGTGTTGCTCACCACGCAGTACCTCGACGAGGCCGAGCAGCTCGCCGACCGGATCGCCATCCTCCACTCCGGCCGCCTCATCGCGGACGGCACGCTCGCCGAACTCCGCCAGCTCCTCCCGCCGGCCACCGTCGAGTACGTCGAGAAGCAGCCCACCCTCGAGGACGTCTTCCTCGCCATCGTCGGCGCCACCGGGACGACCGGCCGGGCCGGCACGGACACGAAGGAACCCCGATGACCCGCCACTTCCTCGGCGACACCGCCGTCCTGACCCGGCGCTCCCTGCGGCACATCCTGCGCAGCCCGGACACCGTCGTCACCACCACGTTCATGCCGATCGCGTTCATGCTGTTGTTCGTCTACGTGTTCGGGGGCGCCATCGACTCGGGCACAGAGTCCTATGTCGACTACCTGCTGCCCGGCATCCTGCTCGTCACGATCGCCTCCGGCATCTCGTACACGGCGTTCCGGCTCTTCCTCGACATGAAGAGCGGCATCTTCGAGCGGTTCCAGTCCATGCCGATCGCCCGCTCCGCCGTCCTGTGGGCGCACGTGCTGACCTCGCTGGTGGCCAACCTCGTATCGGTCCTGGTCGTGGTCGGCGCCGCGCTGCTCATGGGCTTCCGCTCCTCGGCGGGCCTGGTCGCCTGGCTCGGGGTGGCCGGCATCCTGGCCCTGTTCACCCTCGCCCTGACCTGGATCGCCGTCATCCCCGGCCTCTCCGCGACGTCGGCGGACGGCGCGATCGCCTTCTCGTACCCGCTGATCTTCCTGCCCTTCGTCAGCTCCGCCTTCGTGCCGACCGCCACCATGCCCGGCCCCGTGCGCGCCTTCGCCGAGCACCAGCCGGTGACGCTGATCGTCGACGCGGTCCGCGACCTGCTGACCCGGCAGCCGGCCGGCACCGGCGTCTGGGTCGCCCTCGCCTGGTGCGTCGGCATCCTCGTCGTCGGTTACGCCTTCGCCATGGTGACCTTCCGCCGCACGGTCACCTGACCGGGGGCACAGCACCGCGCGGCGGCACGGGAGGAGTCCCGTACCGCCGCGCGGCCGTCGGTCAGAGCGCGCGGACCCGGATGTCCCGGAAGTCCATCACGTCACTGTTGCCGTGGTTCTGCAACCCGACGAACCCGCTGGTGAACTGGCGCAGGTCGGTCGGGGGGTCCCCGGCCCGGGAGGACTGCTTGCCCGGGACGTTGTCGAAGACGTTGAGGGTGACCCCGTTGCGGATGATCGTGTACTGCTGTCCGACCACCCGGATCTCGTAGTCGTTCCACTGACCCTTGGGGGTGGCCCCCGAACGGTCCAGGGTCAGCGGCTGGAAGTTGTAGACCGAGCCGGTCTTCTGGGTCTCACCGGTCGCTCCGTCGTAGAGCTGGATCTCGTGGCCGCACATGATCGCCACCCAGGCCTGCGAGGTGCGGGCCGAGCCGAGGGTCGAGCAACTGCCCTCGGGCCGGTCCTCCAGCGGCGTCCGCGGGTCCGGGAACCGGACGAAGACCCCGCTGTTGGCCCGGGTCGTGCCCGGCGAGGAGTCCCGGAACTTGAGCTTGATCGAGTAGTCGGCCAGCTCCTGACCGGCGTACCAGAGCATGCCCATGCCGCCGATGCTGCGGATGGTGCCGTCGGGGTTCAGCGCGAACGACCCACCGGGGGCCTGCCGCCAGTCCGCCAACGAGTACGCCGTGCCGTCGAAGATGGGCTGGTAACCGGGGACCCGGCCGATCGGGGAGGCGACCCCGGCGGCCCGCAGCGCGGTCACCTCCTCGTTGTTGATCACGCGGGTCTTGAGCAGGTGGTCCAGCGTCTCGTCCAGGTGGGCCAGGAAGGACCCCTGGTTCGGCCAGGCCCGCTCGTCGTCGATCAGGTCGTTGATCGTGCAGCCGCCGTTGGCCTGCCGGTTGGGCAGCCCGGTGTCGGTGTCGAGCAGCCAGACCGTGCTCCGGGTGTCCGGGGCGACGCAGCCGGTGCTGACCTCGATGGTGCTGGTGGCGGTCGTGCCGTCGGCGTACCTGACCTTCACCGTCGCCTGGTACGTGCCGTGGGTGCGGTACGTGTGGGTCGGGTGCGGCTGGGTCGAGCCCTTGGTGCCGTCACCGAAGTCCCACTCCCAGGCGATGCCGCCGACCTTCGCGCTGGAGAAGGAGACCGTCCGGTAGCTGCTGCTGGCGGTCACCTGCGCGGAGGCGTGACTCGGGCCCGGGGTGGGCTCGCCGCCGGTGTAGACGATCCGGATCAGCTTCTGGTTGCCGTGCAGGCTGAAGAAGCCGCCCGCGTAGTCGAGCATGTAGAGCGCGCCGTCCGGGCCGAACTTGGCGTCCATCCAGGACTGGAGCTGGGTGCCCCCGCTGCCGCCCGGGATGATCGCCCGCAGGTCCTCGGCGAACGCCGGTGCGCCCTGGTCGGGCACGTTGGCCGGGTCGACCGTGACCGCCACCCGGTTGTTCGAGTTCGACTGGTCACCGATGAACCACTTGTTGTCCCAGTGCGCCGGCCAGGCGACCCCGCTGTCGGTGTCGACCTTCGACCGGTGGTACGTCGGGCCGTCCATCACGGCCTGCCCGCCGCCGCGCAGCCACGGCCGGGTGAAGGTCTCCTCACCGAGCACGTACGAGGGGAGCCCGCTGCCTTCGGTCCGGGTCGGGTAGACCGGGCCACCGCCCTGCGGGGAGTACCAGATCATGCTGGGGCGGGACGGCGGGATGTCCACCAGACCGGTGTTGCGCGGCGAGGTGTTCTTGAGGTTGTCGCAGTCGTACCAGCCGGCCAGCACGCTGGCGTCGGTGTTGCTGCGGTCCCGGTAGGGCTGGTTGTTGCCCATGCAGTACGGCCAGCCCTGGTTACCGGCGGAGGTGATGATGGTGGCGTGCTCGTACTTCGCCGGGCCAAGCTCCGGGCTCGGCGCGGCGGCGTCCGGGCCGACCCAGGCCGCGGTCAGCCAGTTGTTGACCGGGTCCCAGTTCAGCCGGGAGATGTTCCGGACCCCCATCACGTAGATCTCGGGGAGGGTCTTGCCGCCGCCCTCCTCCTGCCCGGTGAAGAGGTTCCCCTCCGGGATCGTGTAGGTGCCGTCGTCCTCCGGGTGGATCCGCAGGATCTTGCCGTTGTAGTTGTTGGTGTTGCCGGAGGTGCGGCGGGCGTCCTGGAAGGAGATGCCCGCGTACTCCTGGGTCCAGTTGTTGCCGGAGTAGCCGCTGGAGCCGCCGGAGGAGTTGGCGTCCCCGCTGCCGATGTAGAGGTTGCCCTCGTTGTCGAAGGCCATCCCGCCACCGGCGTGGCAGCAACTGTGGATCTGGGTCTCCCAGCTCAGCAGGTCCTTGCGGGTGTCCTGGTCGATGCTGTCGGCCTGCTTGTCGTAGGTGAACCGGGAGACGGTCCGCTTGCCGACCCGCCGCTCCCGGTCGATGGACTCGTGCGGCATCCAGAACGCGTAGACCCAGCCGTTCTCGGCGAACTTCGGGTCGAGGGTGATGCCGATCAGGCCCTCCTCGTTCTTCACCAGCTCGCTGCCGCTGCCCCGGTTCCCCATCACCGGCAGGGTGGTGAGGAGCTTGACCTGCTTGGTCTCCGGGTCCCAGCGGTGGATCGTGCCGCAGCCGAGGCCCACGTGGGGGTTGTTCCAGTCGGCGATCGGGCCGGAGGGGCAGGCCGCCTTGCCGATGTAGAAGACCGAACCGTCACCGGCGATGGTCAGGCCGTGCGGCTCGCCGATCTGGTCGAGCTGCCCGGAGGCGTTGGCGGTGGTGAGCCGCTCGACCCGGTAGTTGGACGCGATGGTCGCCTGGCAGTCGCCCCGGACCGTGCCGGCGGTCCACTGGAGCGCGCCGAGCAGGTGGTTGCGGAACTGGGTGTCCGTGGTCCAGCTCTGCTCGGTGCGGCCCATCCCGGTGTAGAAGGACCGGCCGCCGTCGTAGTCACGGCACCAGGAGATCGGGTGGAAGGGCCCGTTGCCGGCGAGGCCGGCGTCGTAGCTGGTCTCGTCGACCTGGGCGATGGTGTGCACCCGGCCGACCGGGCTCGGGTCCCAGTTGATCCACTGGTCGGAGCGGGTCAAGGTCAGCGGCAGGCCCTCGGTGGCCGGGTGCTGCCGGTCGGTCACCTGGACCACCGCCTCCTGCACCTTCGTCTCGGGCGCCGGAGGGGCGTCGTCGCCGATCAGCCACAGCTCGGAGAGCTGGATCATCGTGTCGCCGCTGTTGGCGGTGACGTTCAGCCGGTAGTGCAGGTACGCCTGGTCGTTGTCGAAGGAGAACTGCCTGGTCTGGAAGCGCTGGGGGAAGCTCTGCCCGGTACGCCGGTCCAGGTCGGTCCAGGTCTGCCCGTCGTTGGAGCCCTGCAGGGTCCAGTCCCTCGGGTCCCGGCTCGGCGAGTCGTTGGCCGAGGAGAGGGCGTACCGGTTGACCACCTTCGGCTCGGCCAGCTTGCCGGCCAGCCAGCCGGTGGTGGTCCGGACCAGCCACTTGGTGCTGGTGGTGCCGTCGAAGGCGTGCGTGGCGGTCTCGTTCGGCGGGTTGTTGCCGTTGGCGGTCGCCTCCACCACCTTCTCGGCGGCCGGCAGGCTGGGCGCCGGCCGGGTGCCGATCAGGCCGGTGAACCACTCCGAGCCGGGCTGGGCGTAGGCCGCGTCGTGGACGCCGACGAAGCCGCCGCCGCCCTTGATGTACGCCTGGAACGCCGCCTCCTGGCTGTCGTCGAGCGTCACGCCGTTGGCGGAGAGGAAGACGACGCTGCGGTACTTCGCCAGGTTGTCGGCGGTGAAGACGCCCGGGTCGTCGGAGGAGTGGACGTAGAAGCCGTTCTCGCTACCGAGCTTCTTGATGATGTTGG
The DNA here is from genome assembly GCF_050410825.1 of Micromonospora fluostatini. Taxonomy (NCBI): domain Bacteria; kingdom Bacillati; phylum Actinomycetota; class Actinomycetes; order Micromonosporales; family Micromonosporaceae; genus Micromonospora; species Micromonospora fluostatini. The sequence goes on along the minus strand of NZ_CP191251.1, from coordinate 4,584,203 downwards.
TGGCCCGGTTCACCGGGTCGTCCTGGTCGGCGGCGGGGCCGTGGAAGACCAGGACGTTGACCACGCGGGCACCCCAGGTGGGGGGTGCCGCGCTGGCCGGCTCGGCCGTGGTCGGGTTCACGGCGAGCAGGCCGGCGGTCAGGACGGCGGCGGAGGTCACGGCGAGCGCGCGCCGGGACGACGAGGTCAGTCGGGCTAGTCGGAAATGGCGTTTTTGAGCCATTTCTGCTCCTTCTGTGGACGGGTGGGGGTGGTGGCAGGTCAGGAACCGACGGGCTGGTGCGCGGCGTGGTCGGCCGGCGCGGCGGCCCCGGCGGTGGTGCCGGCCGGCGCGGTCGCGGCACCGGAACCGCTGCCCGAGCCGGCGGCCGGGCCGTGCACGTGCGCGGGGCCGTGCCCGTTGTGCGGCGGCATCTGGCCGTTCTCGTCGAGGATGTGCAGGCTCGTCGCCATGCCCAGGTCGGAGTGGAACTGCATGTGGCAGTGCAGCATCCAGTGCCCCGGGCCGACCGCGTCGCCGGCGACGACCGTGAAGCCGAAGGAGTCACCGGGTCCGAGGGTCTTGTTGTCGATCACCGGGATCGAGTCGACCAGCGCCTTGTTGTCACCCACCACCAGGCCGGTGCGGGTGTCCGCCCAGGCGTGTCCGTGCAGGTGGAAGGTGTGCATGTCATTGCCGATGCCGACCACGATGAACTCCACCTTCTCGCCCACCTTGGCGACCAGGCAGGTCGGGCCGGGGACCGGGTTCACCGGGTCGCAGGTGTCGACCTCCGCGCCGCGCCGCAGGTTGATGGTCTGCCGGTCGCCGAAGAAGCTGACGTAGGTGCGGTCCGGCCGGGGGTCGCCCTGCCGGCGTACCACGAGCCCGCCGAAGAGCCCGGCGTTGAGGCCCTGGGTGCCGTGGGAGCCGCCGACCACGTGGTCGTGGTACCACCAGTACCCGGCGGTGCCCGGCGAACCGGTCTTGCTGTTGCGGGGCTTGGCGAACCAGGTGTACGTGCGGGACTGGCCCGGCGCGACGTACGAGCCGGGGTTGTGCACGGTGCCGTCCGACTTCTGGGTGTACTTGACCCCGTGCACGTGCAGCGACACCCCGAGCGGGTGGTTCGGGTCGGTCCGCAGCGCCGCCAGGGTCGCCTCCGGCACCTGGTTGTGCAGGGTGAGGGCCAGGCACTCACCCTCCATCATCTCCATCGTCGGCCCCGGGTACGACGCGGTCTCCGGGGTCAGCCCGTAGCCGAGCCGGATCTGGTTGGTCGACGGGTCCCGGGGCAGCTCCACCGCGTAGAGCTGGACGGTGCGGTCCGGCGCGACGCAGCCGTCCGGCTTCTCGGCGAAGTAGCCGGACTGCACCGCGAGCGCGGTGCCCGCGCTGCCCAGGGTGATCGTCGCCACGGCCAGCGCCAGCAGGGTCCGCAGGCCGGCGGTTCTGGGCGGTTTCTTGGGTTCGGGTCGACTGTCGGGAAGGTCGTCACGTTCCACGGTGGTTCCAATCGTTGCGGTCAGCCGTGGCCGGCGGCCTGCCGGCCACGGCTGACGGGTGGTGGGATGGCGGGGGCGGGCTACGGGGTCAGGGTCGCCGCCCTGATGTTGCGGAAGCTCACGATGTCGTCGGCCCCGTGCACCTGCAGGCCGATGTAGCCCTGGGTGTTCTGCCGGCCGGCGCCGCCCGGGTCGTCCGAGCGGGGCGGGTTGAAGACCGTTCCGGGGTCGTTGACGAACTCGTTGATCAGCACGCCGTTGCGGAAGATCGAGTAGTGCTGCCCGACCACCCGGATCTCGTAGTCGTTCCAGGTGCCCTTCGGCGTGACACCGGCCCCGTCGAGGTTGATCTGGTCGAAGCCGTAGACCGAGCCGGTCTTGTACTGGTCACCGTCGGTGCGGTCGAGGATCTGGATCTCGTGGCCGTACTTGATCGCCACCCACTCGGGCCGGGACTCCTGGGGGTGCTGGTGCACCCCGGGGAACCGGACGAAGACGCCGCTGTTGGCCCGGCCGTCGCCGGGGGCGTCGTCGCGCCACTGCAACTTCAGCGAGAAGTCGCCGTAGGTCCGGATCGGGAACCAGAGCATGCCCAGGCCGGCGACCGGCTTGCTGGTGATCGACCCGTCGGCGTTGCGGGTGAAGCCGCCCGCCCCGACGTGCTCCCACTGGTCGAACGACGCGCCCGAACGGCTCAGCAGCGACCGGTAGCCGGTCTGCTCGTCGGACTTGCCGACGTTGGAGGCGCGCGCCGAGTCGATCAAAGCCTGGCGCTCGTCCCGGTTGATCACCCCGAGGTGCATCAGGTGCCCGACGGTCGCCCGGACGTGGGTCATGAACTCGTTGTGGTTGAGCCAGATGCGCTCGCTCTGCATCAGGTTGTTGATCGTGCAGCCGCTACCCACCGGCCGGTTGGGCAGGCCGCTGTTCGTCGTGCCGAACCAGACCGTCGGCCGGGTGTCCAGCACCGGGCAGTCCGGGTTCGAGCTGCCCATGAACACGGTGAAGGTGAGCGACCCGGCCGTCGAGGTGTTGCCGGCGTTGTCGGTGGCCCGGTAGCTGACGGTGTGCTGGCCCGGCCGGTTCACCGCGAACGGGCTGGTGTAGGTGGTGAAGGGCTGGCTGTCGAGCGAGTACTCGATGGTGGCCACGCCGGACTCGGTGTCCGCGGCGGTGATGGTGACGGTGGCCGCACCGACGTACGCGCCGTCACCGTCCCGCTCGCCACTGAGGCTCGCGCTCACCGTGGGGGCCGTGGTGTCCGGGTCGGGGGGCGCCACCACGGTGAAGTCCACCGTCCGCGCCGCCGAGGTGTTGCCGGCGACGTCGGTGGCCCGGTAGGTGACGGTGTACTCACCCGGCTCGCTGATGGTCAGCGGACCCGTGTAGGCCGCGTACGACTCGCCGTCGAGCGAGTACTCGATGCTCTCCACACCGGACTCGGCGTCGCTGGCGGTCAGGGTGACCGTGGCCGCGCCGACGTACGCCCCGGAGCTGTTCTGCTGACCGGCGAGGGCGGCGTTCACCGTCGGCGGGGTGGTGTCCTCCTCGTCGTCGCCGGTGACCACCAGCAGACCGGCCATCAGGCCGTGCCCGGGGATCGCGCAGAAGTAGCGGTACGTGCCGGGGGTGAGGACGACGTCCACCGTCCACCGGCCGCCGTTGGCGTCGAAGGGGTCGGCCAGGATGTTGACGTCGACGTCCTGGTTGTACCTCGGGTCACCGGTCTCGAAGGTCAGCGTGTGCTGCATGCCGCTGGTGTTGCCGGTCGCGGCGCTGTTCTCGAAGACCAGCGTCGCCGGTCCGGCCACCGCCGTGGTGGGCGCGGTCGTGTAGGTGGTGACGTCGTTGCCCGCCGTCCAGGTGAGCACCTGTTCCTGCTGCTGCTGTTTCTCGGTGCTCTCCCGGGCGCCCACCGGTACGGCGTTCAGCGCGGAGGTGACCAGCAGGGTGGCCACCAGGGTGAGCGCGGCGAGCGGACGCCGGAACCGGGTGGTGGGCGGTGTCGGGGGACGGGGCTGGCGGCGTCTGGTGCCGTGCCCGAGCGAGCGGAATGGCATGTCCGGCATACCTTTCATCAAGGTCCTTGTCAGACTTTTTCGGGCATGCCAATGGCTGGTTCCACCGGCATGCCGGATGGCGGAAAGGGTGATGGGCGCGCGGCAGCCCGGCCTGACCCACACCTCAGGCGACCGGGTGGCGACGATGGCCACGCGGCACCGGAAGGTGAGCCGGCTCGCTGAGGCGAAACCGAACGGTGTGAGGCGAGGTGGTGGTGTGAGGCGAGGGTGGTGGTGTGAGGCGGAGACGGTTGGCGGTGGCGGGCGGAGGCCGGGGGCGGCTCACCGCACCGCAGGGCGGGCTGAGTCGGGTGGTCCGGGGGCATGGCGCGTGCCGTCGCGCCGGATCGAAAACGACTGTCGTGGCTCCGAAGCGGGGTTACCACGCCGTCGGAGCGACCGTGGCCGTAGGCGTGAGGCTCGCCCCGTTGCCACGTCCCGTGAGATAACCGCGCCGCCGGTTACCTCTGTGAAACAACTGTGTGCCGTGACCCTAACGGACTTGCCATCGAGCTGTCCATATCTTTCGACGCAGCAGGCGAGACTTTTATCCAGGAGAACGAAAGTGGCGGGTTCCGGCCACTGAGGTCTTGTGGCAGGACTGTCCGCTACGCCCGCTACGGGGGGTGCTACGCCTGCTCAGGCCGGCACGACCGCGAAGGCGCGGACCGGGAAGGTGCCCATGCCGGCGACCATCGGCGGGGCGGCGGTGAACCGGAAACCCTCCGGAGGAAGCGCCGCCAGCCCCGTCAGGTGCTCCACGATGGGCACTCCCGCCGCCAGCAGTGTGCTGTGCGCGGGACGGGTGCCGGGCGCGGCCGGCTGCATGTCGTCGATGTTGACCGAGTCGATCCCGACCAGTACGGCCCCCGCCTCGACCAGCCACCGGGCCCCCTCCCCCGTCAGGTGCGGCGCCTCCGGCGCGGAGTACCCCTCGGTGCCGAAGTGGACGTCCCAGCCGGTGTGCAGCAGCACCGCCCGACCGGCCACCTCGTAGGGGGCGAGCATCAACCGGTCGACCGCCCGGGTGCCGGCGGGCACCCGCACCACCACCCCGGGCAGGTCGGCGAGCCGTTCCAGCCCGACACCCGACAGGTCCGACCCGTCGGCGTACCGGTGCGACGGGGTGTCCAGATAGGTGCCGGTGTTGGCGATCATGTTGATCCGTCCGACGTGGAACTCCGTGCCGGGCGCGTACCGGCTGCGCGAGTCCTCCCTGGACAGCCAGTCGGTGATCCGGGGCGCCGGCCAGTCCAGCAGGGTGGTCATCCCGTCCCGGACGACGTGACTCAGCTCCACGTACCGCCGGCCCGTCCCGCTGGCGGGGGCGACGCCCCGGCCGCCCTTGTGCGCCTCGGCGAGGACGGTCGCGTTGGTGATCCGTACCTCGGTCACCATCAGCAGCCCGAGGTGCCGGACGAAGAGTGCGGCCAGCTCGGCGTCGTCGATCTCCGGCCCGGGGATGTCCAGCCGGAAGCCCTCGGTCCGCAGCCCGCCCCCGTTGGCGAAGGAGACCTCCGCGTCGAACCGCGCCCGCCACTGCTCCACGGCCCCGTGGCCCTGCACCCGCTCTTCAGTCACCGTGGCATCGTCACCCACCACCCCACCCCCGTCCACCCCTGCCCCGTGCGTCCCCGCGCGTCCCCGCTCTTCGCGCGATCTTGCAGTTACGGCCCCAGAGATGGGTTCTATGCGGCTTTTGTCGGGTCGGTAACTGCAAGATCACGGCAGTGGGCGAGGGTGGGATGAGGCGACGTCGGGTTTGCCTGGTTACGGGGTTTTTCGGGCGCGGACGAAGACGCCGGCTCCCGGGGCGCCGTCGACCAGGTCCCGGGCCTTGAGCCAGTCGATCGCCGAGCGGACCACCTGCCGGGACACGTCGAACTCCGCGCACAGTTCGGTGCCGGAGGGCAGCTTGGCGCCCGGCGGGTACACCCCGGACTCGATCCGGTCGGTCAGCGTGTCGATGAGGCGTTGCTTCTTGGTGTAGGCAGGCATGGGCTCGGGTTCGGGTCCGCTAGGGGGTCCGTCACTGCTCGGCTGGCCGGCGTACGTAGACGCCTTCGCCCTGCCGGCCCTCGATGAGTCCCTCGGCCTTCAGGATGAGGAGCGCGGTTCGGACCGACCCGTAGGAGACCGCGTACTGCGCGATCAGGCCCTGGGTGGTGGGAAGTTGGTCGCCAGGCTTGAGTGTGCCGGCCTGGATCTGTTCGCGGATCGCCGATGCGACCTGCTCGTATTTGGGCTTGTTCATGTGCTCTCCCTGGCTCGCAGGGCCAAGTAGATCACCGCAGATCGACAGCGTCTATAAGGTCGACAGTGTCGACAATGTCGACACGAAGAGTTACGCTGTGCTCGCTCACCCTGGCTCGCACCCGGCTGAGCACGTGACAATGAGCGGCCCGGGGTGGAGGTGGAGCTCCACTCCCGGGCCTTGACCGGGAAGGAGCCCGGCCCGTGCGTAACCTACCGAACCCTGCCCACCCGCCCTGGTGTCTGCGGGGATCCGACTGCGCCGGACGCGGCGATCTGCACCTGTCCCGCCTGGTCACGGCAGCGACCGGGAACGAGGTGATCCAGCTCCGGATGGGTCTGTGGCGGATGGAGATCGGCGACTGTCCGCCCTCCGGTCTGCTGCTCGAACTGTCCGCCGGGGCCGAGGCCGAACGCTGGCCGATCGGCCTGGAGCAGTCCCGGGCCATGGTCCACCTGTCCCGTCGACTGGTCCGCGACCTGACCCTCACCGCGCGACGAGCTGCCTGAGCGGGGTGGGTGGTCCCGGTAAGGGTGGTGGTCAGGTGATGGGGCAGCGGCCGGCGCTGTAGTGGGCGACGGCGGCCATGATCTCGGCCTCCGGCTTGTCGGCGAAGTTGAGGGTGGCCACCAGGCCGGAGCCGTAGAAGGCGCTGAGCAGGCCGCTGTCCAGCGCGGTGAAGACGCCCAGGTTCTGCACCATCCGGGGATCGTGGGGCTGGACGACCAGCATCTTCTCCAGGCTCCACCGGCGGCGGGAGATCCGCGCGACGGCCTCCCACGGCAGCCAGACCGCCTGGCCCCGGGTCGGTCGGCTGCGGATCCACACCCCGGCCGGGCTGAGCGCCAGGATCGGGCCGCCGGAGGCGATCAGCCAGAGCTGGAAGCCCAGCGGCAGGCCGACCAGGAGCAACAGGCAGCCGAGCATGCCGAGCACGGGGAGGACGGGACTGCCGTCACTGCCCTGCGTGATGCCGAGGCCGGCGCAGCAGACGATCGGGGTGAGCAGCGCCAGCATGACGCCGCCCATGATCCCGCCCCGTTTCGCGACACTGGGACGGACCACGAACGGCTGGTCCTCCGGGATCCGCTTGGTCACCGGTGTCGCCGGGGGCGGCGGGTAGGCCGACGGCGGCGGTGCCCCGTACCCGGGCTGCGGCCGGCCGGGCTGACCCGGGTACCCGGGCTGCGGTGTGCCGTACTGGGGCGGGTGGCCGGGCTGCTGGTTGCCGTACGGGTGCTGCGGCGGCTGGCCGGGGGACGGGGGGCCGGGCGGGGGGTAGCTCACCGGAGATGCTCCAACTGCTGGTCGGACAGGGGATGATCAGGGTACGAGGCGCGCGTCACGGCGTGTTCGCACAGATCTCCGCAGCGGGGATACGCTGGCGGAGGTACCCCTGGTCCGTCGCGGACGCGGGGCCTTCGTCGTGTGCCGGGGCGGGTGGGACGCCCCCGGTCACCGGCACCCGTCCGCACCGAATCTCCTGGAAGAGGCTATGACGACGCTCGCCGGACTGCTCGCCGCCGCCCTCGGTGACCCGGCCCTGGCCCGGGTCCGTGACCTGGCCCGCTCCGGGGCGGCACAGGCCGACGGGCTCGACGTGACCGCACCCGCGGCGCTGCGCCCGTTCGCGGCGGCCGTCGTCGCCGCCGACGCCGCCTCGGGTGCGGCGAACGGGGCCGGTGCGGCCGGCGGGGCGGGTGGGGCCGGGCGGCCGGTGCTCGCGGTGACCGCGACCAGCCGGGAGGCCGACGACCTGGCCGCCGCGCTGGGGTGCCTGCTCCCCGCCGAGCAGGTGGCGGTCTTCCCGTCCTGGGAGACGCTGCCGCACGAGCGGCTCTCGCCGCGCTCGGACACGGTCGGCCGGCGGCTGGCCGTGCTGCGCCGGCTGGCCCACCCGGACGCCGCCGACGCGCGCGGCCGGACCGGCCCGCTGCGGGTGGTGGTGGCACCGGTGCGGTCGCTGCTGCAACCGCAGCTCAAGGGGCTCGGCGACCTGGTGCCGGTGCAGCTCGCCGCCGGGGCGGAGGCCGACCTGGAGGCGGTCGCCCGCCGGCTGACCGACCTGGCGTACGCCCGGGTCGACCTGGTCACCAAGCGGGGCGAGTTCGCGGTACGCGGCGGCATCCTGGACGTCTTCCCACCGACCGACGAGCACCCGTCCCGGGTCGAGTTCTGGGGCGACGAGGTGGAGGAGATCCGTACCTTCGCCGTCGCCGACCAGCGCACCATCGAGGCGGTACCGGGGCTGTGGGCCCCGCCCTGCCGGGAGCTGCTGCTCACCCCGGCGGTCCGGCAGCGCGCCGCCGACCTGGCGTCTCGGCACCCGGAGCTGGCCGAGATCTGCGACAAGCTGGCCGAGGGCATCCCGGTCGAGGGGATGGAGTCGCTGGCCCCGGCCCTGGTCGGCGCCGACTCGCTGGAGCTGCTGCTGGACACCATGCCGGCCGGTACCCACGTGCTGCTCTGCGACCCGGAGCGGATCCGGACCCGGGCGCACGACCTGGTCCGTACCTCGGACGAGTTCCTCCAGGCGAGCTGGGCCGCCGCCGCGGTCGGGGGCCAGGCCCCGGTGGACCTCGGCGCCGCCGCCTTCAAGACCCTGGCCGAGGTCCGCGCCACCGCCGCGACGCTGCGTCAGCCCTGGTGGACGTTGTCGCCGTTCGGGCTGGTCGACGGGGGGGCCGCCCCGGTCCGGCAGCCCTGGGAGGACGAGCCCGACGGCACCGACGTCACCCCGGACGACGCGATCGCCGTCGCCCTCGCCGCCCAGCCCGCCCCGCTCTACCACGGGGAGACGCCGCGCCTGGTCGACGACCTGAAGCGCTGGGCCGGCGAGGGCTGGTCGATCGCGCTGGTCTTCGAGGGGCACGGCCCCGCCCAGCGGGCCGTCGAGGTGCTCCGCGACGCCGGTCTCGGCGCCCGCCTGGTCGAGCGGGTGCCGGCCGCCCCGGCCCCCGGTGAGCTGCTGGTCACCTGCGGCTCGCTGCGCCAGGGCTTCGTCGACGAGGCGTCCCGGTTCGCGCTGCTCACCGCCGACGACATCACCGGCGGGCGGGGCACCTCGACCCGGGACATGCGCAAGATGCCCAGCCGGCGGCGCAACACCATCGACCCGCTGGAGCTGCGGGCCGGCGACTTCGTCGTGCACGAGCAGCACGGCATCGGGCGCTACGTCGAGCTGGTGCAGCGCACGGTCAACGGCGCGAGCCGGGAGTACCTGGTCATCGAGTACGCCGCCAGCAAGCGCGGGCAGCCCGGCGACCGGCTGTTCGTCCCCACCGACCAGCTCGACCAGCTCTCCCGGTACGTCGGCGGGGAGCAGCCGACGCTGCACAAGATGGGCGGCGCGGACTGGCAGAAGTCCAAGGCACGGGCCCGCAAGGCGGTCCGGGAGATCGCCGCCCAGCTCATCCAGCTCTACGCCGCCCGCAAGGCGTCCAAGGGGCACTCGTTCGCCCCGGACACCCCGTGGCAGCGGGAGCTGGAGGACGCCTTCCCCTGGCAGGAGACCCCCGACCAGCTCGCCGCGATCGAGGAGGTCAAGCGGGACATGGAGCAGACCGTCCCGATGGACCGGCTGATCTGCGGCGACGTCGGGTACGGCAAGACCGAGATCGCGGTCCGGGCGGCCTTCAAGGCGGTGCAGGACGGCAAGCAGGTGGCGGTGCTGGTGCCCACCACCCTGCTGGTGCAGCAGCACTACAACACCTTCGCCGAGCGGATGAGCCAGTTCCCGGTGACCGTCCGGCAGCTCTCCCGGTTCCAGACGCCGAAGGAGGCCGAACGGACCATGGAGATGGTCACCGACGGCACCGTGGACATCGTCATCGGCACCCACCGGCTGCTGGCGGCGGCGACCCGGTTCAAGTCCCTCGGCCTGGTGATCATCGACGAGGAGCAGCGCTTCGGCGTCGAGCACAAGGAGCACCTGAAGACCCTGCGCGCCTCCGTCGACGTGCTCGCCATGTCGGCCACCCCGATCCCCCGGACGCTGGAGATGGCGATCACCGGCATCCGGGAGATGTCCACCATCGCCACCCCGCCGGAGGAACGGCACCCCGTGCTGACCTCCGTGGGGGCGTACGACGAGCGGCAGGTGGCCGCCGCCGTGCACCGCGAACTGCTCCGCGACGGCCAGGTGTTCTACCTGCACAACCGGGTCGAGTCGATCGACCGGGCGGCCCGGCGGCTGCGGGAGCTGGTGCCCGAGGCCCGGGTCGCGGTGGCGCACGGCCAGATGGGCGAGGAGGCCCTGGAGAAGGTGATGGTCGGCTTCTGGGAGAAGGAGTTCGACGTCCTGGTCTGCACCACGATCGTGGAGTCCGGCATCGACATCCCCAACGCCAACACCCTGATCGTGGAGCGGGCCGACCTGCTCGGCCTGGCCCAGCTCCACCAGATCCGGGGCCGGGTCGGCCGGGGCCGGGAGCGGGCGTACGCGTACTTCCTGTACCCGCCGGAGAAGCCGCTCACCGAGCACGCCCACGAGCGGCTGGCCACCATCGCCCAGCACACCGAACTCGGCGCCGGCATGTACGTGGCGATGAAGGACCTGGAGATCCGGGGCGCCGGCAACCTGCTCGGCGGGGAGCAGTCCGGCCACATCGAGGGCGTCGGCTTCGACCTGTACGTCCGGATGGTCGGCGAGGCGGTGCAGGCGTTCAAGGGCGAGCGCCCCGAGGAGGAGGTCGATGTCAAGATCGACCTTCCGGTCGACGCGCACCTGCCGCACGACTACGTCGGGGTGGAACGGCTGCGCCTGGAGATGTACCGCAAGCTCGCCGAGGCCCGCGACGACGACCGGCTGCGCGAGGTGGTCGCCGAGATGACCGACCGGTACGGCGAGCCGCCCGCCCCGGTGCAGAACCTGGTCGCGGTGGCCCGGTTCCGGCTGCTGGCCCGCCGGTACGGCCTCACCGACGTCAGCATGCAGGGCAAGAACCTGCGGTTCAGCCCACTGCCGCTGCCCGACTCGAAGCAGTTGCGGCTCAAGCGGTACCACCCGGACTCGGTCTACAAGCAGGCCACCGACCAGGTCAGCGTGCCGCGCCCGAGCACCCGCCGGATCGGCGGGGAGCCGCTGCGTGACCAGGCCCTGCTGGAGTGGTGCGGCCAACTCCTCTCCGATGTGCTCGGCGCCCCCACCCCGGCCGGGGCCCGGACATGACCCCCTGGCTGGGAAAGGACCCCTTCCGGGATGTGAGAGAGTGATGCGCATGCGTGTTCGTCGTCTCATCGCCGCTGCCAGCGTCGCGGCCATCGGTGTCCTGTCCGTCGCCGGGTGCGGCAATGCCTCGCCGGACGTCGCCGCGTACGTCGGTGACACCCGGTACTCCATCGACCGGGTGGACGAGGTCTTCGACGACGCCCAGGCCAAGTACAGCGCGGTGATCCGCCAGCAGGGCGAGGAGACCGGGGTGACCCCGGCGCCCGAGCTGCTCCGGGCGGACGTCACCCGGCAGGACGTCATCGACCTGCTGGTCAGCATCGAGCTGGGCAAGCGGGTGGCCGAGGCACAGAACGTGCAGGTGGCCAACGAGATCACCCCGGACCAGCTCGCGGCGCAGCTCCGGATGCCGCCGACCGCCGAGTACGCCCGGCTGTGGAGCGAGTGGCTGAACATCTCCGGCTCGCTCAGCGCCGCGCTGCCCCCGGCCGAGCTGAGCGACGCCTCGGTGATGGCGGTGTACAAGGCGATCGAGAAGACCGGCGCGATCCAGGCCGGGCTGTCGGTGGCCGAGGTGCGTCAGGCCTTCGGCCAGGGCGCCTTCGTCCGCCAGGCCTCCGCGCTCAGCGCCGCCCTCACCGAGGAGGCCGAGCGGGCCGGCACGACGATCAACCCGCGTTACCGCCCGGTCGGCGTCCCGTCGGTGGTCAGCACCGGCCAGTCGCTGGTCTTCTACTCGCTGCCGTACATCGACCGGTCCGGCCCGGTGACCGACATCTCCAGCCCCAAGCCGGCCGCCGAGGAGCACACCCCCGACGACGGCCACGGGCACTGAGGGTGACCCGACGGATCGTCCTGCTGGTCACCTCGCCCCGGCTCCCGGCCGGTCTGCTGACCGCGTCCGCCTGGGACGTGGTACGCGGCAACCCGGTGCTGACCGGCGCGGAGAGCGCGCTGGCCACGGCCGTGCGCGCGGCGGGCGGCGAGGTCACCGTGGTCGAGGCCGGGGCGACCCGGGCGCTGCTCGACGCGGTGACCGCGCACGGCACGGTGGTCTGGCTGGCCGGCCCGGCCGGGGACGAGTCCCTGGCCCGGGAGCTGGGCCTGCGGCTGGCCCGGGAGCCCGGCCTGGCCGAGCTGGAGCTGATGTACGGCTCCTGGGACCCGCCGGGGGCCCGGCTGCTCGACGCGGTCGAGGTGATGGACCGGCTCGCCTCGCCCGGCGGTGACCCGTGGAAGCGGGCGCAGACCCACCGCAGCCTCGCCGGGTTCCTGCTGGAGGAGTGCTACGAGGCGTACGACGCGATCAGCGCCGACGACACCGACGCGCTCCGCGAGGAACTGGGCGACGTGCTGCTCCAGGTGCTGCTGCACGCCCGCCTCGCCGAGGATCTGCCCGAGGGCGCCCGGTGGAGCGTGGACGACGTCGCCGGCACTCTGGTCGACAAGATGGTCCGGCGCAACCCGCACGTCTTCTCCGGGGCCGAGGCCGGCACCCTGGAGGAGATCGAGGCGAGCTGGGAGAAGATCAAACAGGCGGAGAAGTCCCGCGCCTCGGTGCTGGACGGCATCGCCCTGAGCCAGCCCGCCCTGGCCCTGGCCGCGAAGATCCTGGACCGGGCCGGCCGGGTCGGCCTGGCCGTGCCGCCGCCACCGGCGGACGCGGGGACCGGGCCGGAGGCCCGCCTCGGCGCCGACCTGCTGGCCACGGTCGCCGCCGCCCGCGAGGCCGGCCTCGACCCCGAGGCCGCCCTGCGCCGCGCCACCCTGGCGCACGCCGACCGCGTCCGCGCCGCCGAGCGGAGCGCCTGAGCCGTCCGAGGGGTCCGCGTCCGGCGCTCCCGCCCCGGGAACCGGCGCGAACCCCTCGACCGGCGGAGCGCCGGGCCGGGGCACGGGCGGCACGGGGCGGTAGGGTGCCGGGACATGGAGTCGTTCGTGCCCCTCGCGGAACGGATCGTCGACGCGCTGCTGGAGAGCCGGCCCGGCCTCGCCGCGTTGGCCGGTGACCACCGGTACGACGACCGGCTGCCGGACCTCGGCGTCGACGCGGTCGCCGCCGACCGGGCGATGCTCACCGACGCCTCCCACGCGCTCTCCGAACTGGACCCGGACGCCCTCGACATCACCGAGCAGGTCGACCACGCGCTGCTCACCGCCCTGGTCGACCGGGAGCTGTTCGAGTCCACCGAGATCCGGGCCCACGAGTGGGACCCGCTGGCGCACAACCCGGGGCCGCTCCTGCACGCCCTGCTCGCCCGCCCGTACGCGCCGGCCGAGGTGCGGCTGACCGCCCTCGCCGGCCGGCTGGCCGCCGTACCCGACGCCCTGGCGACCGCGCGGGCCACCCTGGGTGAGCTGCCCCGGATCCACGCCGAGACGGCGGTCGGGCAGTTCACCGGCGCGGCGGCGCTGATCCGCGACGAGGTGCCGGGGCTGCTCGCCGAGGCGCCCGCGCGGTACGACCGGGTCGAGCCCGCCGCCACCGCCGCGATCGCCGCGATCGAGGAGTTCGTGGCCTGGCTGCGGACCGGGCTGGCCGCCGACGCCGGCCCGGGGCGGGACCCCCGGCTGGGGCGGCGGCGCTGGGAGGCGCGGCTCTGGCACACCCTCGACACCGAGCTGGGCGCGGCGGAGATCCAACGCCGGGCGTGGGCGAACCTGGACCGGGTCACCGAGGAGATCCGCGCGGCGGCGGTGGAACTGGTCGGCGGCCCGGCCGACGACGAGACGGTCCGCCGGGCGCTGGACCTGCTCGCCGCCGAGCACCCCGACGACCACACCGTCGTCGAGCTGGCCTCGGTCACCATGGACGAGACGACCGACTTCGTCCGGGCCCACGACCTGGTCAGCCTGGTCGACGACCGGTGCGTGATCCAGGAGATGCCCGACTTCGCCCGGGGCGTCGCGGTGGCGTACTGCGACGCGCCCGGCCCGCTGGAGACGGCGGCGCTGCCCACCTTCTACTGCATCTCACCCACCCCGGCGGGGTGGCCGGCGAGCCGGGTCGAGTCGTTCTACCGCGAGTACAACAACCACATGATCCGCAATCTGACCGTGCACGAGGCGATGCCCGGCCACTTCCTCCAGCTCGCCCACGCCCGCCGGTACGCCGGCCCGACCCGGGTCCGCGCGGTCACCCGTTCCGGCGTCTTCGTCGAGGGCTGGGCGGTGCACGCCGAGGAGGTCATGGTCGAGCGCGGCTTCGGCGGCCTGCCGGTCCGGCTCCAGCAGTTGAAGATGCAGCTCCGGATGACCATCAACGCCCTGCTCGACCAGCTCGTGCACTGCGAGGGGCTGCCCGAGTCAGAGGCGATGGCGCTGATGACCGGGCGCGGCTTCCAGGAGCAGGGGGAGGCGGTCGGCAAGTGGCGTCGGTCGCTGCTCACCTCCACCCAGCTCTCCACCTACTTCGTCGGCTACACCGAGATGGCGGAGATCGCCCGGTCCCGCCCGGACGGGGTGTCGGTGCGGCAGTGGCACGACGAGATGCTGGCCCACGACTGCCCCCCACCCCGCCACCTCCGCACCCTGCTGGGCGTGTAAGGAGGGGCCCCCTCTTAACGCATTCGGTAGAGGAAGGGCCCCCTGTTAACACCCCGGCCCGGCGCGACGGGACCGCCGGCAGGGAGCGGCGGCAGGGAGCGGCGCGGGCGTCGGGGCGAGCGGGGGCGGGGCGTCAGGACCGGCGGGTGGCGCGGGCGACGGTGGCGTCGATCAGCCAGCGGGAGATCGAGTACGCCGGCGGCAGCGCCTCCGGCAGGGCGTCCAGCGGGAACCAGCGGGCCTCGACCAGCTCCCGGCCGTCCACGACCGGCTCGGCGGCGGGGTCGGTGACGGGGGCGGTGAACCCGGCGAGGGTCACGCCCGGCCCGGACATCGCCCACGGCTGGCTGCCGAAGTAGACCGGCTCGCCGACGTCCAGCCCGACCTCCTCGGCGACCTCCCGGCGTACCGCCGCCTCCAGCGACTCGCCGACCTCGACGTACCCGGCGACCAGGGCCCACACCCGGGTCGGCCCGTACGCGTGCCGGACCAGCAGCAGGTCGGCCACCGCCCCGGCCGTACCGGGTCGGGTGACCGCCGCCACGACGGCGGGGGAGAGCTGCATCGGCAGGTACCGGTCGCAGTCGGGGCAGCGGCGGGCCGCCTCCCCGGGTACGTCGGTCAGTTCGGTGCGGCAGGACCCGCAGTACCGGTGCGCCGCCCGCCAGGTGACAACCTGGAGGGCCCGCCCGGCGAGCGCGGCCAGCGGCTCGGGCACCTCGGCGGCGTACGCCCGCCAGTCGAGCCAGCGACCGGGGAGGCCCTCGGTGGACGCCACCGCCGCACCCCAGACCGGTACGCCGTCGAGGGTGCCCAGCGGCAGCCAGGCGGTGTCGGGGGCCAGTCCGGCCACCCGGGGGATCTCACCCGCCGGGCCGGTCAGGAACTCGCGGCCGGCCATCACCACGGCCGGGTGCTCCGGCGCGGGTGAGCCGGGGCATCCGGCCCCCGGCACGAACCGCCCCGTCCCGAACCGGCCGCCGCCGGCACCCGTTCCGGCACCAGCCGCAGGGTCGGCCGCAGTGCCGGGTGCGGGGTCGGGACGGGGACCGGTCACGAATCCGCCGGGCGGCGGTCCACCACGCCGGCCCCGGCCGGCACCTCGAACGCGGCCTGGTCGACCGTGGTGGTGTACCGGGTCAGGGCCAGCTCGACGGTCGTGCCGTCCACCGCGCCGCTGAAGCTGCCGAGCACCCCGGCGCTGGTGACGCAGGCGCTGAACGGGTCGGGCACCTGGGAGACGGCCACGCAGGTGGCGTGGTGGCCGGCGAGGGTGGTGTCGCTCTGCTCGATGACCGCGGCCGGCTCCAGGGCGGCGGCGGTGAGCAGCCCGACCACGACCGGCGGGGTGACCAGGCCGCGTCGCTTGGCCTCGGTGAAGACCGCCACCGTCGGCTTGCCGGTGGCCGGGGGCGCGGCGACCGTGCAGACCGGCCGGCCCTCGGCGGTCTCGCACTCCGTGGTCGCCTCCTTGGTGACGGTGAGCTTCCCACCCGGGTACGTGTACGCGGAGCGGGCCGGCTTCTGCTCCTGGGCGATCGAGGCGGCCTCGCCCCCGGCGAGCCGGTACTCGGCCGTGTAGGTCAGTTCCATCGCCTGGTCCATCCGGGCGGCGACGTCGTTGACGAGGTCGGAGCGCCCGAGCGCCCGGCCGGCGTCGTCGAGTGTCTGGCAGCCGGTGACGGTGAGCAACGCGGTGACCGAGATGGCGAGCGCACGGAGAGTAGTCGTGGCGGCGGGCATGGCGCCCAGCCTTGTCGATCAGGTCCACCAGGCGCAAACTGGTTGCCCGGTTGGGCCACGAGAATTCGGGAATGTCCGTCCTCGCCGACGGGTACCGGGTGTCGCCGGAGCGTTCAGCGACGCCCGATACGCTGCGTTCACCAGCCCACCTCCGGCGCATACCCGGCGCGGCGGAACCGCGCCGGTACCACAGGAACGAGGAGCGACAGTGGCAACCATCGAAGCAATCGTCGCCCGGGAGATTCTCGACTCCCGTGGCAACCCGACTGTCGAGGTCGAGGTCGGGCTCGACGATGGCACGATCGCCCGCGCCGCGGTGCCGTCCGGCGCCTCCACGGGCGCCTTCGAGGCGGTCGAGCTGCGCGACGGTGACACCGACCGCTACCTGGGCAAGGGTGTCGAGAAGGCGGTCCAGAACATCGAGGACCGGATCGTCGACCAGCTCATCGGTTACGAGGCCAGCGAGCAGCGGCTGATCGACCAGCGGATGCTGGACATCGACGGCAGTGACAACAAGGGCGAGCTGGGCGCGAACGCCGTCCTGGGCGTCTCCCTGGCCGTGGCGAAGGCCGCCGCCAGCAGCGCCGACCTGAGCCTCTTCCGGTACCTGGGCGGGCCCAACGCCCACCTGCTGCCGGTGCCGATGATGAACATCCTCAACGGTGGGGCGCACGCCGACACGAACGTCGACGTGCAGGAGTTCATGATCGCTCCGATCGGCGCGCCGACCTTCCGGGAGGCGCTGCGCTCCGGCGCCGAGGTGTACCACGCGCTGAAGTCGGTGCTGAAGAAGAAGGGCCTCTCCACCGGACTCGGCGACGAGGGCGGTTTCGCCCCCGACCTGCCGACCAACGCGGCGGCGCTGGACCTGATCGCCGAGGCCGTCGAGAAGGCCGGCTACCGGGTCGGCACCGACATCGTCTTCGCCCTCGACGTGGCCGCCACGGAGTTCTTCGCCGACGGCACCTACACCTTCGAGGGCACGGCGAAGACCGCCGACGAGATGAGCGCGTACTACATGAAGCTCGCCGACGACTACCCGATCGTCTCGATCGAGGACCCGCTCGCCGAGGACGACTGGAGCGGCTGGCAGGGCCTGACCGCCTCGGTCGGCGCCCGGATCCAGGTCGTCGGCGACGACCTGTTCGTCACCAACCCGCAGCGGATCGCCCGGGGCGTCGCGGAGGGTGCCGCCAACGCCGTCCTGGTGAAGGTGAACCAGATCGGCTCGCTGACCGAGACGCTGGACGCGGTCGACCTGGCGCACCGGGCCGGGTTCAAGTGCATGATGAGCCACCGGTCCGGCGAGACCGAGGACACCACGATCGCCGACCTGGCGGTGGCCACCGGCTGCGGCCAGATCAAGACCGGCGCGCCGGCCCGCTCCGACCGGGTGGCCAAGTACAACCAGCTCCTGCGCATCGAGGAGGAGCTGGGCGACGCGGCGCGGTACGCCGGGGCGGGTGCCTTCCCGCGCTACCGTTCCGCCTGAGACGGCGAGGCTCCGGGGGAGGGGTGTGATGCAGCAGCGGCGCACACCGGGCGGCGCCCGTCCGGTCCGCCGGCCCACCGGCCGTCCGGGCGGAGCCCGGGGCGTCCGCGCGGAGTCGCGCGGACGCACGTCGGGCGCGGCCCGGGGTGCCGAGGGCGTACGCTCCGCGAGCCGGCCCGCCGCGGCCCGGCGCGCGGTGCCCGGCGGCGGCGTCAAGCGGCTCTCCGCACCCCACCCCCGGCGCATCACCGGGCGGGCCACCGTGCTCTTCGCGGTGCTGATCGCGCTCGCACTGGCCTACACCTACCCGGTGCGGGTGTACCTCGACCAGAAGGCCGACATCGAACGGATGGAGGCGGCCCAGGCCGCCCAGCGGGCCCTGATCGAGCAGCGCTCCATCGAGGCGGCCAAGTGGCAGGACCCCGCCTTCATCGAGAGCGAGGCCCGGCGCCGCTTCTACATGGTCTACCCCGGGGAGGTGCCGGTCATCGTGCTCAACGACCCGGCCGGCGCCGCCCGGGACGCCGGCGCGGCCAGCCGGCCCGCCCAGCCCGAGACCCCCGACCCGTGGTACGACACCCTCTGGTCGAGCATCCGGGCCGCCGACGCCGGGCACCCCGGCCGCTGACCGGGCCACGCCCGCACCGGGCGCGAGGACACCACCACCGACGAGAGATGGGCGCAGCGTGACCGTCGTACCCCCGCAGGAGCCGGCAGCGGACGCCGTACCCCCGCCCACGCGGGAGCCGGCCACGGAGGCCGACCTGGCCGCCGTGGCCGCGCAGCTCGGACGCCCGCCCCGGGGTACCCGGGCGGTGGCCCACCGCTGCCCGTGCGGCCTGCCGGACGTGGTGGAGACGACCCCCCGGCTGGCCGACGGGACACCGTTCCCGACGCTGTTCTACCTGACCTGCCCCCGGGCGACCGCCGCGTGCAGCCGGCTGGAGTCGGCCGGGTTGATGAAGGAGATGGCCGAGCGGCTCGCCGCCGACCCGGAACTGGCCGCCCGGTACCGGGCCGCGCACGAGGACTACCTGGCCCGACGGGACGCGATCGGCCAGGTACCGGAGATCGCCGGCATCTCCGCCGGTGGGATGCCGGGCCGGGTCAAGTGCCTGCACGTGCACCTCGGGCACGCCCTCGCGGCGGGTCCCGGGGTGAACCCCTTCGGCGACGAGACGCTGGCGCTGGTGGAGCGCTGGTGGGCCGCCGGCCCCTGCGTGGACGTCCCGGCGGGTGATGCTGCCGGGCCGGTGGACGTCCCCTCCGACGGGCCGGTGGGCGGGTGAGCGGGCCACCGGTCGACGCCGACGGGGGCGGGGGCACCGACATCCTCGTGCGGCGGGCCCGGACCCGGGACGTCCGGGGGATCCGCCGGCTGGTGGACACGTACACCAACGACCGGCGGCTGCTCAGCAAGGCCACCGTCACGCTGTACGAGGACGTGCAGGAGTTCCGGGTCGCGGTGCGGGCCACCGACGAGGCGGTGGTCGGCTGCGGCGCGCTGCACGTGATGTGGGAGGACCTGGCCGAGATCCGTACGGTGGCGGTCGACCCGTCGTGCCGGGGGCAGCGCCTCGGGCACCGGATCGTCGGCGAGCTGATCGACGCCGCCCGGGAGCTGGGCGTGGCCCGGATCTTCGTGCTCACCTTCGAGACCCGCTTCTTCGGCTCGTTCGGCTTCCAGCCGATCGACGGCGCCCCGGTGCCGCAGCCCGTGTACGAGCAGTTGCTGCGCTCGTACGACGAGGGTGTCGCCGAGTTCCTCGGCCTGGAACGGGTCAAGCCGAACACCCTCGGCAACACCCGCATGCTGCTGCGCCTCTGAGCCGGTGCGGCGGGTGCCGGGCGGGCTTGACCGGTGACGGCATGCTGGCGGCGTGACGACGACCCGGCGGCTCGGTACGGTCTTCGCGCTGCTGGTCAGCGTCCTCGCCCTGGTCGGCGCGAGCCGGCTGGTGTTGCCGGCCACCGGCGGGGTGGACGGCGAGCCGCCCGGGGTGCGGCGGCAGCTCACCTTCCTGCGGGCGGCGCTGGCCGACGGGGCGGGCGAACGGGCACAGGAACTCTTCCCCGAGGGGTACTTCTTCGCCCACGCGCTGTACGGCCTGACCTGGGTCGAGTCCGGGCTGCGCCGGCCGGCGGGGGAGCGGGCCGAGGCGCTGCGGGAGGCCCGGTGGGCCCTGGACCGGCTGGACTCGCCGGCCGGCCGGGCACCGTTCAGCCCCGACCTCACCCCCGCGTACGGGGTCTTCTACCTGGGCTGGACCAACTGGCTGCGCGGGGGGATGCTCGCCCTGCAACCGGCCGACCGGCGGGACCCGGCGGACCTGCGCCGGTTCGCCGCCGACTCGGCCGCGCTCGGGGCCGCCTTCGCCGCCGCGCCGACGCCGTACCTGGCCGCGTACCCGGGGCAGGCCTGGCCGGTGGACTCGACCGTGGCGGTGGCCTCGCTGCGGCTGCACGACACCCTGCTGCCGCCCCGGTTCGGCGGGACGGTCGGCCGGTGGCTCGACGGGGTACGCCAGCGGCTGGACCCGACGACCGGGCTGATGCCGCACCGGGTGGACCCGGTGACCGGCGAACCGGTCGAGGTGGCCCGGGGCACCTCGCAGAGCATGATCCACCGGTTCCTGGTGGACGTCGACCCGGACTTCGCCCGTGAGCAGTACCTGCGCTTCCGGGACCGGTTCGTGGTCTCGCCGCTGCGCCTGGGCCCGGCGGTGCGGGAGTACCCGGTCGGGACGTCCGGGGCCGGGGACGTGGACTCCGGGCCACTGCTGCTCGGGGTGAGCCTCTCGGCCACCGTGGTGACCCTCGGGGCGGCCCAGGCGCGCGGCGACGACCGGCTGGCCCGGGGCCTGGCCAACTACGGCGAACTGGCCGGGCTGCCACTGGACACGCCGTGGACCAAGCGGTACGCCTTCGGGGCGATGCCGATCGGGGACGCCTTCCTCGCCTGGGCCAAGACGGCCCGGCCCTGGGTGGCGGCGGCACCGGCCGACCCGCCCGCGCCGAACGTGCCCCTGCTGTGGCGGCTGCCCCTGGTGACGGTGCTGCTCGTGGTCGCCCTGCTGCCCTGGGTGCCCCGGCTGGCCCGGTACCGGCCCCGGCGGGCGGATCCCGGGCCGGCGGCTGCCGTAGGGTTGCCGTCGTGACGACGCGAGTGGCGGCCATCGACTGCGGTACCAACTCGATCCGGCTGCTGGTGGCCGACCTGCCCGACCCGGCGGCCGGTCCGCAGGCCCCGCTGACCGACCTGAGCCGGCGGATGGAGGTCGTCCGGCTCGGCCAGGGCGTGGACCGCACCGGCCGGCTCGCGCCGGAGGCGATCGAGCGGACCCGGGTGGCGCTGGCCGACTACGCAGGCGAGATCGAGAAGCTGGGCGCGGAACGGGTGCGGATGTGCGCCACCTCGGCGTCCCGGGACGCCTCCAACGCCGACGACTTCCGGGCCATGGTGCAGCAGACCCTGGGGGTCGCGCCCGAGGTGGTCAGCGGTGACGAGGAGGCCCGGCTGTCGTTCACCGGCGCGGTGCGCGGGCTCCCCGCCGACGCCGAGGAGCCGTACCTGGTGGTCGACATCGGCGGCGGCTCGACCGAGTTCGTGGTCGGCACCCGCGCCGGCGGGGTCGCGGCGGCCGTCTCGGTGGACATCGGCTGCGTCCGGATGACCGAACGGCACCTGGCCGGCGACCCGCCGACCCCGGAGCAGGTCGCCGCCGCGCGGGCCGACATCGCCGCCGCCGTGGACCGGGCGCTGGCGACCGTGCCGGGCCGCGGGGCCGCCACGCTGGTCGGCCTCGCCGGGTCGGTCACCACCGTCGTGGCCATCGCCCAGGGCCTGACCGGGTACGACCCGGCGCGCATCCACCACGCCCGGGTGCCCTACGAGCGGGTCGCCGAGGTGACCACCGACCTGCTGGGCAAGACCGCCGCCCAGCGGCTGGAGATCCCGGTGATGCACCCGGGCCGGGCCGACGTGATCGGCGCGGGGGCCCTGGTCCTCCAGGTCATCATGGAGCGGGCCGGGGTGCCCTCGGTGGTCGCCAGCGAGCACGACATCCTCGACGGCATCGCCTGGAGTCTCGCCTGACCGGGGACTTCGTCGCCGAGGCGGAGCGGGTGCAGGCCGAGCTGCGTCGGCGGGTCGACCTGCGCAGCGGGTTGCCGGGTACCCCGCAGACGGTCCGGGAGGTGCCGTTCCTGCTGGCCGCGCTGGAGCGGCTGCCGGTACCCCCCGGACGTGCTGGTCTGTGACGGCTACGGCATCGCCCACCCGAGGCGGTTCGGGCTCGCCTGCCACCTGGGGGTGCTCACCGGTCTGCCGGCCTACGGCGTGGCGAAGACCGCCTTCACCGCCCGCTTCGACGAGCCGGAGCGGGCACGGGGGGCCTCCACGCCGCTGGTCGACGGGGACGAGACGGTGGGGCGGGCGCTGCGTACCCAGGCCGGGGTGAAGCCGGTCTTCGTCTCGGTGGGACACCGGGTGGGCCTGGCCGAGGCGAGCGACCTGACGCTCGCGCTCGCGCCCCGGTACCGGATACCGGAGCCGACCCGGCAGGCCGACCTGCTCTCCCGGGCCGCCCTGCGGGAACTGCCGCCGGCGACCACGTAGGGCCGGGCGGACCGGGGACCGGGATACCCGCAACCTTTCGAGCTGCCCCGTTCATGGGACCACCGGCAACCGGCCCGGGGTGTCCGTCCGGCGCGGCGGGTGCCCCGTGCGTGAGGGCAGTTCGAAAGGCCGACACACCGGTACGCCCGCCGCCCGCCCGCCGCGCGCCCCCGCCTCGAACTGCCGTTCCGTTGACGGTATTACGCATTGCACAGTAGTGTGCGGTGCGTGGATACCACACAGCTCCTCAAGGGCGTGCTGGACCTCGCGGTCCTCGCCGTGCTCCGGCAGGAGGACGGCTACGGGTACGACATCCTGCGCCGGCTCCGGGAGGCCGGCCTGGAGGAGGTCGGCGACGCCTCGGTCTACGGCACGCTGCGCCGGCTCTTCGCCGCCGGCCTGCTGACCACGTACGTCGTGCCGAGCGAGTCCGGCCCGCACCGCAAGTACTACTCGCTCAACGCCGCCGGGCGGGACCAGTTGACCCGCTCCGGCAAGCTCTGGCGCTCGTTCGCCACCACCATGGACGCACTGCTCGACGATCGGGGGATGGCGGCATGACCGTCACTGGGCAGGAGATCACGGCGTACGTCGAACGGGTCCGGGCCGCGCTGGCCGACCTGCCGCCGCAGACCCGCGACGAGCTGACCGAGGACCTGCCGGAGCACCTCGCCGAGGTGGCCGCCGAGGCCGACGGCAGCCTGGTCGACCGGCTCGGCGAGCCCGAGGCGTACGCGACCGAGCTGCGGGCCGCCGCCGGGGCGGCCGGTCCGGCCTCGGCGCGCAGCCTCGACCAGCGGGCCGCCTCGCTGCTGGCCGGGGCCCGCGCCCGGCTGCGCGCCACCGACCGGCGGATCGGCCCCGTCCTCGGGTACGCCTCGGCGAGCGAGTACCTGCGGCTGCTGCGCCCGGCCTGGTGGGTGCTGCGCGGGTACCTGGCCGCCATGCTGATCACGGTGGTCACCACGGGCGGGTCGTTCGGGCTGCTGCCGAGGCTGGGCGGGAGCACCCTGGCCGCCCTGCTGCTGCTCACCGTCTGCGTGGTCGCCTCGGTGTGGCTCGGCCGGCGTACCCCGGAGCTGGGCCGCTGGCCCCGGCTCGCGGTCGGCGCCGGCACCGGGGTGCTGGTCGTCTTCGCCCTGGCCGGCTTCGTGAGCCTGGACGACGAGCAGCGGAACTGGACCGGCGGCGGCCACCCGATCTGGCTCGGTCACCCCGCCTGCGACGAGGTGCTGTACCGGTCGGACGGGCAGCCGGTGCCGGCCTACCCGTACTGCCTGGGGCAGGTGCCCTTCCGGTCCGCCCCGGCGGTCACCCCGAGCGCGTCCGCCTCGGCCAGCCCGGTGCCGCCGCCCACGGAGAGTGTGCCGGCGTCGCCCGCACCGACGTCCTGAGCGGGGCCGGAAGCGGTGCGCGGCGGGAAACGGGAGGTGAACACCACTGTTCCGGCGTCTTCCGGCGGCGGTCACGGCGTGACAGGCTACGCGCACGCAACACCACTGTGCGACCAGCCAATGATGACTGACCGCTAGGAGGACGACCCATGGGCGAACTGGTGAGCTATCCCGACCACGTCAGGCCGGGTGAGGGGTACCTCGCGATACCCTCCAGCGGTGCGACCGGTCCCGCCGTCATCGTCCTCCCCGAACAGTGGGGGGTCGTGCCGCACATCACCTCGGTCGCGGACCGCTTCGCCGAGGCGGGCTTCGTCGCCCTGGTACCCGACCTGTCACCGACGGCGGAGGACGGCCCGGTGACCGGCCGGCGGCTGGACGACGCGGCGCGGCTCGTCGCCGAGGCCGCCGACCACCTCGCCGCCCGGCCCGAGGTCACCGGGAAGGTCGGCACGGTGGGCTTCTGCGTCGGTGGCAGCCTCGCCCTCTGGTCGGCCAGCCGCTCCGACCGGATCGTCGCCGCCGCCGGCTTCTACCCGTCGCTGCCCTGGGACGGCATGGGCGCCGACTGGGGCGACTACGCCGGTAAGACCGCCGTCATCCACTGTGCCGAGAGCAGCGGCGCGGCCACCCCGGACGGGGTACGCGCCACCCGGAAGGCCATCGAGGCGGCCGGCGGCACCTGCCAGACCTACGACTACCCGGGCACCGGGCACGCCTTCTTCAACGACGACCGGCCCGAGTCGTTCGACCGGCAGGCCGCCGCCAGCGCGTGGGCCCGTACCCTCGAACTGTTCCGGTCCCGGCTTGGTTGAGGCCCGTACCCCGGCGGAGGTCGTCGCCCGCGCCGCGCGGGCGACCGACCTGGCCGACCTCGACGGCGCGGTCGGCGACTGCTTCGCCTGCCCGCGCCTGGTCGCCTGGCGCGAGGAGGTCGCCCGGACGAGACGGGCGGCCTTCCGGGACCAGGAGTACTGGGGGCGACCGGTCCCCGGCTTCGGCGTGCCGGACGCCCGGATCGCCGTCCTCGGGCTCGCCCCGGCCGCGCACGGCGGCAACCGGACCGGGCGGATCTTCACCGGTGACCGCTCCGGTGACGTGCTCTTCGCCGCCCTGCACCGGGCCGGCCTGGCCAACCAGCCGACCAGCGTCGCCGCCGACGACGGGCTCGCGCTGACCGGCACCCGGATCTTCGCCGCGGTGCGCTGCGCCCCGCCGGAGAACAAGCCCACCCCCGCCGAACGGGACACCTGCGCGCCCTGGCTGCACCGCGAGGTGGCGTTGATCCGGCCCACCCTGCGGGTGGTGGTCGCGCTCGGCGCGTTCGCCTGGGCGGCGTGGTGGCCGGTGCTCCGCGCGGTGTACGGGCACCGCCCGCCCAGCCCGCGACCGGCGTTCGGCCATGGGGCACACTGGTCGGGCACGGCCGTACCGGAACTGCTCGGCTGCTACCACGTCAGCCAGCAGAACACCTTCACCGGGCGGCTGACGCCGGGAATGCTGGACGACGTGTTCGCCCGGGCGAAGCAGGTGGCCGGGCTGGACTGAGACTGCGTGGGGCGGTGGCGATGACGGACGGACGACGTGCGCCCGTCGGGCCGTACCCGTCGGCGGTCCGGGGGTAACGGCCGGTGGAGTCGAACGAACTGCGCCGGTGGTGGCCGGTGGCCCTGGTCGTCGTCCTGCTCGGGGCGGTGGCGCTCGCCGCCGGCAACTCGGCGATCGGGGCGAACCGCGTCCCGCCCGCCAGCGAGCACATCCCGTACGTGCCGGAGTACCCGGAGGGGGTGCCGGAGACGTCGTTCCCGGTGGAGCCCCGGGACGCCGGCGAGCCGACGCAGCCGCAGTTGCCCCGGTGGCTCGCCACCACCGCGATCGTCCTGCTCGCCCTCACCGTGCTGGTCGTCCTCGGCTACCTCGCGTGGACCCTGCTCCGGGGGGCGCTGCGGCGGACCACCCGGGCCCTGCCCCAGCAGCGTGCCCGGCGCACCGCCGAGGGCACCGCCCGGGAGGTGGTCGCCGCCCTCGACGCCGGGCTGACCGACCTCGACGACTCCGCGACCGACCCGCGCGCCGCCGTGATCGCCTGCTGGGTCCGCCTGGAGGAGGCCGCCGGCAGCGCCGGGGTGCCCCGGCTGGCCGGCGACACCCCCACCGACCTGGTCACCCGGCTGCTCCGGGGGGACCCGACCGCCGGGGTGCCGGCGATCGTCAGCGCGGACGTGCTGGCCGAGTTCGCCCACGTCTACCGCGAGGCCCGGTACGCCACCCGGCCCGTCGACGAACGCACCCGCGACCAGGCGCGGGCCGCCCTGCGGCGGCTGCGCGGCGAACTCACCGCCACCGCCGGCGGCGAGGTCCCGGCGTGAGCAGCACGAGCATCGACGACCTGCTCCGGTCCGAGGAGGAGCGGCCGGCCCGCCCGGAACGGGTCCGGGGCGGCCGGGCCCGCCGGGTGGTGAAGTTCCTCGCGGTCACCGCGGCCGTCACCGTGGTGGTCGTCGCGGTGCTGCGGGCGGTCGGCCTCACCGTCTCGTTGGAGGTGGTGGTGGCCGGGGTCCTCGCCGTCCAGGCGGTGCACCGGGTGACCACCGCCCTCGCCCCGCCGCCCCGGCGGGCCGCCGTCCGGCTGCGCTCCGGCGAGGAGCCGGGCACCTGGAACTGGGGGGCCAGTGACGCGCTGCGGACCGCCGTCAACCGGTGGGCGACCCCGCTGGACTGGTCGACCGGCCGGCCGGACCGGTTCATCGACCTGGTCCAGCCGCGCCTCGGTGAGCTGGCCGACGAGCGGTTGCGGCAACGGCACGGCCTGACCCGCGACTCCGACCCCGTCCGGGCCCGCGCCCTGCTGGGCGAGCGGCTCTGGATCTTCCTGGAAACCCCGCCCCGACGCACCCCGTCGCCGCGCGACCTCGCGGTGATCGTCGCCGACCTGGAGAACATATGAACGACGTGGACCGGACCATTCCCCCCGCCGAGGTCGGCCACCTGGCCCGGTCGGTGCTGGACGCGGTGGGCTCGGTCGTGGTCGGCAAGCGGGACGCCCTGGAACTGGTCCTCGCCGGCATCCTGGCCGGCGGCCACGTGCTGCTGGAGGATCTGCCCGGCCTGGGCAAGACGCTGACCGCACGCTGCTTCGCCCAGGCGCTCGGGCTGGACTTCCGCCGGCTCCAGTTCACCCCCGACCTGCTCCCCGCCGACGTCACCGGCTCGTTCCTGTACGACCAGAGCAGCGGGGACTTCTCCTTCCGGGCCGGCCCGGTCTTCACCAACCTCCTCCTCGCCGACGAGATCAACCGGACCCCGCCGAAGACCCAGTCCGCCCTGCTGGAGGCGATGCAGGAGAAGCAGGTCTCGGTGGAGGGGGTCACGTACCGGCTGGACGAGCCGTTCCACGTGCTGGCCACCGCCAACCCGATCGAGTACGAGGGCACCTACCCGCTGCCCGAGGCGCAGTTGGACCGGTTCCTGCTCCGGGTCTCCTTCGGCTACCCCGAGCCGGAGGAGGAGTGGGACGTGCTGCGCCGCCGGATGACCCGCCGCCGGGAGGAGGCGGTGATCTCCCCGGTGGTGGACGCCCGGACGTTGCGGGCGATGCAGGCCGCCCTGGAGGACGTGGTGGTGGAGGACTCCGTCGGGCGGTACATCGTGGCGCTGACCTCGGCCACCCGGGAGCACCCGTCGGTGCTGGTCGGCGCCTCGCCCCGGGGCTCGCTGGCGCTGCTGCTGCTGGCCCGCGCCCGCGCCGTCCTCGCCGGCCGGGACTACGTGGTCCCGGAGGACGTCAAGGAGGTCGCGGCGCCGGCCCTGGCGCACCGGATCACCCTGCGCCCGGAGATGTGGCTGCGCCGGGTCGACCCGTCCTTCGTGGTCGGTGAGGTGCTCGACGCCACTCCCGCACCGGCCAGCGGGGCGCTGCCCAGCCACGCCGGTGGCCGGTCCGGGCGCTGATGGCCGCCCTCACCGCCGGTGCCGGCCCGGCCGCCGTCGACAGTGGCGGGCCGGGGCGGGAGGGCACGCCCGGCTGGACGCCCACCTGGGCGCTGGGGCGGGCGGTGCTGCTCACCGGGTTGCTGCTGATCGCAGCGGTGCTGCTCGGCCGGGTCGACCTGGTGGTGCTGGCCACCCCGTTCGCCCTGGGCACCGCGTACGCGCTGCGTCGCCGGCCCGCCGCCGGGCCGCAACTCTGGCTGACCGCCGACGACGGGCACCTGGTCGAGGGGGGCGAGGTGACCGCCACGGCGACCGTCGGCAACCCGGAGCAGGCCGGGTACGACCTGACCGTGGTCCGTACCCGGGTCTCCCCGTGGCTGCGGATGACCCGGGTGGACTTCGGCGGGGTACGGCTGGAGGTGGCCCGCTCCGGTGGCGCGGACCGGCCCTTCGTCACCTCGGTACCCGGCGGCGCGGCCGTCGACGTGGCCCTGTCCGGGACGGCCCGCCGCTGGGGCCGGCACCCCGTCGGGCCGGCCGGGGCGCGGGCCGCCGCCGCCGGTGGCCTCCTGGTCTCCCGGGCCACCGTCGTCGAGCCGGCCCGGGTCCGGGTCTACCCGAGGACGGAGCCGTTCGACGCGGTGGAGGCGATGCCCCGGGCCGCCGGACTGGTCGGCGCGCACCACTCCCGGCGGCCGGGGGAGGGCGGCGAGCTGGCCGGGGTACGCGTCTTCGCCCCCGGTGACCGGTTGCGCCGCATCGACTGGCGGGTCTCCCTGCGCGCCCGGCAACTGCACGTCGCGGCGACCCTCTCCGACCGGGACGCCGAGGTGGTGGTCCTGCTCGACGTGCTCGCCGAGGCGGGACGCTCCGGTGGGATCGGCGGGCCCGCCTCGGTGCTGGACACCACGGTCCGGGCCGCCGCCGCGATCGCCGAGCACTACCTGCACCGGGGCGACCGGGTCTCGCTGCTGGAGTACGGCCCGGCGGCCCGTCGCCTGCGCCCGGCCACCGGCCGCCGGCAGTACCTGACGGTGCTGGAGTGGCTGCTCGACATCCGCGCCGAGTCCTCCCCGCACGAGCCGTACGACCAGGTCTTCGGCCCGCACCTGCTCTCCTCGGACGCGCTGGCGGTGGTCCTCACCCCGCTGCTGGACGAGCGGTCCGCCCAGATGCTGGCCCGGCTGGCCCGCTCCGGGCGGTTCGTGGTGGCCGTGGACACCCTGCCGGCCGACCTCTCCCCGCCCCGGGGCGAGGGCTGGGCGGAGGTGGCGTACCGGCTGTGGCGGCTGGACCGGGACACGATGATCCGCCAACTGCGGGAGCACGGCGTACCGGTGGTCCGCTGGGCCGGCGCCGGCAGCCTGGACGAGGTGCTGCGGGACGTGGCCCGGCTGGCCACCGCACCCCGGGCGGGTGCCCGGTGAGCGGGGAGCGGGCGTGAACGCGGTCACCGAACGGGTCCGTGCCCTGCGGCACGCGGTCACCCGGGTCAGCCTCCTGCCGCTGCTCGTCCGGGTCGGCATCTTCCTCACCACCCTGGCCGGGTTCGCCCTCGCCTTCCCGTCCGAGGTCCTGGTCGGCCGGGCCGTCGGCGTCCTGGCGATCGCCGCGCTGTTGCCGGCGGTCGGGCCGGGCCGGGTGTGGCCGACCTTCACGGCGCTGGTCACGGTGGGCGGTTGGCTGCTCGCCGCCGCCGGGTACGGCCGGCCGGCCGCGCTGTGGCGGCTGCTCGCCGTGGCGGCGCTGCTCTACCTGGCGCACACCCTCTGCGCGCTGGCCGCGCTGCTGCCCTACGACGCGGTGATCGATCCGCAGGTGCTCACCGGCTGGCTGGCCCGGGCGGGCGCGGTGGTCCTGGCCTCCGCCGTGCTGGGGGTGCTGCTGGTCGAGGCGGGCGCGATCCGGGCGGGCGACGGCCTCCGCGCCGCCACGGTGGCCGGGCTGCTGGTCGCGGTGGGGCTGACCGTGCTGCTGCGCTGGCTGCTCCGGCGTCGGTGACCCCTTCCGGGGGACCCCGGCGGCGCGGCGCCGGCGAGTCGGACCGGGTCCGGCCCACCGGCCGGAACCATGGTGGCGTCCGGGGAGTCCAATCACCGACCCGTCGAGACGGACGTGAGGGGATGTCGTCATGCGCCACCACGTGGGACTTGTCGGTCGGTTGACCGGGTGTGCCCTGGTCCTCGTCCTCGCCGTGGCCGCCTGCGCGGGCGGCGACGGGGCCGGTGGGACGGCCGAGCCGGAGTCGTCGGGCCGGGAGCCGGTCTCCCGGGAGCCCACCGGGGCCGCGGAGCCCGCCGTCGTCGAGTGCGGGCAGCCGTTCCGCCCGCCCGCCGCCGGGGAGATGACCCTGACCGGGCGTTTTCCCGCCAGCGTGTCGGCCGACGAGCCGGCGGTGGTCGGGACGGTCGAGGTCGCCGGCCGGCAGCCGGTACGGGGCGTCGCGCTGCCGCGCGCCGACGTCTTCCTGGTCCGGCAGGGCCGCGTGGTGACCCTGCCGATGGCGCAGGACGCGGTGGGGGCGCGGTGGGACCTGGCCCCGGGTGAGGTGCGGAGCCTGCCCGGCGAGGCGCCCCTGGTGGGCTGCGAGCCGGGCGGTGGCGCGGTGCCGACCGGCAGGTACGAGCTGTACGCCCGGACCACGGTCACGACGGACGACGGAGCCGTGCTGGAGTCCTACGGCGGGCCGTGGCCGATCGAGGTGCGGTGACGCCGATCGAGGTGCGGTGACGCCGGTGGCGGGGCGGTGACGCGAACGGCTGGGAACCGTGGCGCGGTTCCCAGCCGTCCGGTGTGCGGTCGGGGTCAGCCCAGCACGATGCTGACGCCCAGGTGGCTGGAGAGCACCGTCCACGGCTGCGCGTACGCCGTGCCGCCGCCGCCGGCGATCACGTTGCCCCGGATCCAGGCGCCGGAGGCGTCCTTGGCGTAGAACGAGCCGCCGGAGTCACCGCCCGCGCTCAGCGTGCCGCCGGTGAAGGCGATGACGGGCGACTTGCATCCGGTGGTGGTGCAGACCTGCGCGGTGACGCTGGTCGCGGTGTGGCCGCAGTTCTCGCCGGTGGTCCGGCCGCTGTGGCAGTAGTCCGTGTACCCGACGCTCGCGGCGCCGGCCGAGACCACGGGGATGCTGGTGGTGCTGGTGACCCCGCCGGTGAAGACGCGGCCCGCGTACGACGAGCCGCCGATCAGCTCGAAGTCCATGGCGTGGCCGGTGACGGTGGGCAGGCGCCGGTTGGAGACGGTGCCGTACGTGTTGGCGCCGGACTCGGTCGACACGGTGGTGCCGTCGGCGTAGCAGTGGCCGGCGGTGGTCATGAACACGGTCCCGGCGCCGTTCTGGACGGCGTACCCCGAGGAGCAGAGGGCGCCCGAGGCGAGCAGCCCCCCGCCGCCGTAGTAGGCCGGCACGTCGTCGCGACGGTGCCAGGAGTCGGTGGTGCTGGTGCGGCTGACCTGGATCTCGCGGGCCGCCTGGCGCTGCGCGGCCTGTCCGCTGGCGAGGGTGGTCAGGGACGACACCACGTCGGCGGGCGCGTCGGTACGCAGGACGATCTTCCCGGTCCGGCCGTCCACGTAGCTGGCGAAGGAGTACCGGGTGCCGTGGGTGGCGACGTAGTCGGCGATGCGGGTCTGGATCGTCGCCAGCGCCGCCTCGGCGGCGGGGGAGGAGACGGTGGCGCGGGCGGTACGGTCCGGGGCGCGGCTCTCGTCGAGCTTCGCCGTGGCGGTACCGGTGGCCTCCTTGTCCTTGCCCGGTCCCGCCTGGGCGGGACCGGTGGTGAGAAGCGTCAGAACAGCGGTCGCGGCGATCGCCGCGCCGATGATCGTCCTCTTCGTCCTGGGCATCTGGATCCTTCCCTGTACGCACGGGTCACGTGGTCGTGGCCTAGAACAGGAAAAGACCAATTGGCGTTGATCAATAGATTTGTGTAAGGGTTTTGACAGGTGCCGTAGCGTTCGGGGTGCGAAAAACGACAGCCCCGAAAAGTCGATCCGTGTCCCGTATTCGCCGCCTCTGCGCCGATGTGACCCTTCTCGGGCGGTTCGGCGGGCCGCGCCCCTGCGACCGGGGTCACCCGGAACCTCGTGGCGCCGGTCACCCTCCGTGTAGTCGCGCAGGTCACAGGGTTGTGCTCCGTCACAACAGGGGGCCGTGAGCGGTGTCGGCGGAGCCCGTCGGGGAAAGATGGATGACGTGAATCCGAAGCGGATCCTTGTTGTCGGTGCCGGACATGTCGGCCTCTACGCCGCCCTGCGCCTGTCGAAGAAGCTGAGTTCCCGCGAGGCCGAGGTCATCGTGGTGGACCCTCAGCCGCACATGACGTACCAGCCGTTCCTGCCCGAGGCGGCGGCCGGCAACATCTCCCCCCGACACTCCGTGGTGCCCCTGCGACGCGAGTTGCGCCGGTGCACCATCGTGGCGGGCGCGGTCACCCGGATCGAGCACGACCGCAAGGTCGCGACCGTGCAGCCGATCGCCGGCCCGCCCCGGGAGATCCCCTACGACCACGTGGTGGTGGCGCCCGGCTCGGTCTCCCGCACCCTGCCGATCCCCGGCCTGCACGAGCACGGCATCGGGTTCAAGACCATCGGTGAGGCCATCTACCTGCGCAACCACGTGCTGGACCGGCTCGACGTGGCCGCCGCCACCCCGGACCCAGAGGTCCGCCGCTCCGCGCTGACCTTCACCTTCGTCGGCGGCGGGTACGCCGGCATCGAGGCGCTCGCCGAGATGGAGGACATGGCCCGGGACGCGCTGCGGTACTACCCGGAGCTGAAGGCCGACGACATGCGCTGGGTGCTGGTCGAGGCGACCCAGCGGGTGCTGCCCGAGGTCGACCGGGACATGGGCGCCTACACGGTGCAGCAGTTGCTGAAGCGGAACATGGACATCCGGCTGGACACCCGCCTGGAGTCCTGCGTCGACGGGGTGGTCAAGCTCTCCGACGGGGACAGCTTCCGCTCGGACACCATCGTCTGGACGGCCGGCGTCAAGCCGTCGCCGATGCTGGACGCCACCGACTTCCCCCGCGACGAGCGGCGTCGGGTCACCTGCCTGCCCACCCTCCAGGTGGTGGACGGGGACACCGTGGTCGAGGGCGCGTGGAGCGCCGGGGACTGCGCGGCGGTGCCGGACCTGACCAAGGAGCCGGGCAACTTCTGCTCGCCCAGCGCCCAGCACGCCGTCCGCCAGGCCGCCCGGATGGCCGACAACATCGCGAACGTGGTGCGCGGCCGGGAACCGGTCAACTACCAGCACAAGCACGCCGGCAGCGTGGCCAGCCTCGGCCTGCACAAGGGCGTCGCCCAGGTGTACGGGATCAAGATGACCGGCTGGCCGGCGTGGTTCATGCACCGGACGTACCACATGAGCCGGATCCCCTCCCTGAACCGGAAGGTCCGGGTGGTGGTCGACTGGTCGCTGGCCTTCTTCCTCAAGCGTGAGGTGGTCGCGCTCGGCCAGTTGCACGACCCGCGCGAGGAGTTCGAGGTCGCCTCCCAGCCCCTGCGCACCGGCCAGGCCTGAGGTGTAAGGAAGGGCCCCTTCTTAACGCTTTCTGTATAGGAAGGGGCCCCTCCTAACCGGCAGGGCCGGCCGCGTCCCGCGTCGGCGGTGCGGGTGGGGGCGGCGGTCAGGGCCGCCAGGTCCAGGCGTCGGCGATCCGGGTACCCGGGCCGTAGAGCTGTTCCAGCGTGTCGCGCAGGCTCCCCGCGTGCGGGGCGTCGTCGGTGACGGCCACGCAGGAGGCGCCCCAGAAAGCCGCGTCCCGCGCCGCCCGCTCCCGCTGCGCGTCGTCGACCAGGGGTGGCACCCCGTTCTTCGCGACGTCGGCGAGCAGCGCGGAGGTGGGCCGCTTGAACGTCCCCATCGCCGCCGTCCCGCCCCGGCCGTACGGGCCGATGAAGAACCCCTCCGGCAGGGCGAACTCGGCATTGGCCGCGGCGGCCCAGCGCATCGGCCAGGGCTCCCTCGGGGTGGGCAGCGGCACCGGCACCAGCACCCCGCCGGGCGGTACGCACTCGCGCCAGTGCCCGCCGGCGATGAACTCCGGCAGCGGCGGCCGGTCCGCCGTGGGCAGCGGGGTGGGCAGCACCGGCAGCAGCGCCGCCACGACGGCCGCCGGGACGATCCGGCGGGCCAGCCCGCCGCCGCGCAGCGCCCGGTCCACCGCCAGCGTCAGGATCGTGCCGGCCAGCGGGAGCACGGCGAGAGCGAACCGCATCGGCAGCGCGCCGTCCACCACCGGCACGCCGAGGAGCAGGGCGTACGGCCCCGGCACGGCGGTCCGGTCGCCGTCGACCACCAGGTCGGGGCCGAGCGAGAGCGCCCCCATCAGCAGCGCCGCGACCAAACAGGCGAGCACCAGCGGGCGGCGTCCCGGCCGGTCCGCGGTACGGCCGGTGGTGAGCAGCCAGCCCGCGCCGGCCACGGTGACCAGCAGCAGGGGCCAGCCGAGGAAGGTGTTGTACTCCGCCGGTCCGGTGGTGAGCCGGGCCGCCTCGGCGCCGCCGGCCACGGACAGCGGGGAGAACGTCCACCAACTGGCCAGGTCGGCGGAGAAGTAGTACGGGCTGAACATCCCGTCGGCGACCCCCTGCGGCCCGGCGAACTGGAACCAGAGCGGGTAGCCCACCGCGACCAGCGAGAGCCCGGCCGCGACCAGCAGCCCGCCGGCGAAGCCGGGCAGTGCCCGGCGGACCAGCGGACGGTCGGCGACCGCGTAGGTCAGGGTCATCACGATCAGGGTGAGCGCGGCGAGGAAGACCACCTCCTCGCCGACGAAGATCTGCGCGCTGACCGCCACCGCCAGCCCGAGCGACGAGGCGAGCAGCCGGCGCCGGTCGAGGCCGCCGGGCCGGCCGTCGGGGCCCGGCGTGGCCGGGTCCGCCGCGCGCAGCAGCCGGACCACCAGCCAGACGATCACCGGTACCAGCCACTGGGCGGTCATGTGCAGGTGACTGTTGGTCTGCGAGACCATGCCCGGCCCGAAACCGGCCAGCCCCGCGCCGAGGGCGGCGGCGAGCCGCCGGGCCCGCAGCACCCGGGTGAACAGCAGGTGCCAGGCGATCGCGGTACCGGCCAGGTTCGCCGCCGCGAGCAGGGCGAAGGTGACGGGTGCCCCGAACAGCAGGGTGACCGGGGCGAAGGCGATCCCGAGCGCGATGACCGTCGTGTTGGTCATCAGGTTCACCCCGTCGGGGGCGTTCAACTTCCCGGTGAGCAGGCCGAAGTCGCCCAGCAGCGCCCGCGCGTCCACCGCCAGGAACCACTCGTACAGGGCCTGGTCGGCCGGGTTGAGGGCCAGCACCCGGCGGCCCGGGTCCGGCCAGAGCCCTTGCGTCAGCCAGCCGGCCAGGAGCACGAAGAACAGCGCCACGAGCAGGTCGGCGCGGTGCCGGACGACGGCGGCGAACAGGCGGACGCGGTACCGGTCGACGGCGGTGAGCCACCGCGCGGACCGGCCCTTGCGCGCCGCCGGACCGTCGGGCGGGCCCGCGTCGCCCCGACCGGCC
Organism: Micromonospora fluostatini; assembly: GCF_050410825.1. Taxonomy (NCBI): domain Bacteria; kingdom Bacillati; phylum Actinomycetota; class Actinomycetes; order Micromonosporales; family Micromonosporaceae; genus Micromonospora; species Micromonospora fluostatini. The sequence goes on along the minus strand of NZ_CP191251.1, from coordinate 4,548,990 downwards.
TCGGCTGACGTGGCGGCTGTGCTGGTCACGGCTCGACCCTAGTGTTCCGGTGCCGACGGGGTACGCCGGCCCGGCCGGGACCGGTTACCGTGACACTGCACCGCCGCGTGTCACTCCGCGTCGGTCCGCCCTGCCCGGGTGGTGGAACGGCAGACACGGCCGCCTTAAAAGCGGCTGCCGCAAGGCGTGCGGGTTCGACCCCCGCCCCGGGCACCGACACTCTCAGCTTCCCTTCAGCTTACCGATCTCCACTTGACAGCCTCGTGCGTTTACTCTTGAAGGTGCACGTTCACGTGCGACGACCCCCTGAGGGAGGCCTGAAAGTGAAGACTTCGAACCCGGTGCTCGCCCGCCTCGGTCAGGCGGCCGAGCGGGAGCGTGCCGCCGGGTACGCTCCGCCCGGGCCGTACGGACAGCCCGGTTATCCGCAGCAGCAGTACCCGGGCGCCGTCGGCTACCCGGCCGCGCCGCCGACCGTCACCCCGATGTCGATCGACGACGTGGTGGTCAAGACGGTCATCCTGTTGGCGATCGTCGGGGCCGCGGCCTCGGCGGCCTGGGTGCTGGTGCCCGACGCGCTGCTCGGCCCGGCCTGGATCGGCGCCGCGATCGTCGGCCTCGTGCTGGGCATGATCATCTCCTTCTCCCGGATGGCCAACCCGGCGCTGGTGGTCACGTACGCCGTCGTCGAAGGTGTCTTCGTCGGCCTGGTCAGCAAGTTCTTCGAAACGCTGTACCAGGGCATCGTGCTCCAGGCGGTGACCGCCACCTTCGGGGTGTTCTTCCTGATGGCGATCCTGTACAAGGCGCGCGTCATCCGGGCCACCCCGAAGTTCGTCAAGGGCATGATCGCGGTGATGGTCGGCCTCTTCGCGGTCATGATGATCAACCTGGTGCTGGCCCTGTTCGGCATCAACACCGGCCTGCGCGACGGTAGCCCGCTCGCCATCGGCTTCAGCCTGGTCTGCATCGCGGTCGCCGCCCTGAGCTTCGTGCTCAGCTTCCACGAGGTGGAGGAAGGCGTCCGGATGGGGCTGCCCCAGCGCTACTCCTGGACGGCCGCCTTCGGCATCCTGGTCAGCCTGATCTGGCTCTACATCGAGATCCTACGACTGTTGAGCTTCTTCCAGGGCGACGACTGACCGTCGCCGTCGACCGGCGCCCGCCCCGCGTTCCGCGGTGGCGGGCGCCGGTCGTTCCGGGGGTGGTCGGACCGGCCGTAGACTCGGCGCGATGAGCGCAGCACAGGGTGTTCCCGACCCCGACCCGGCCGACACCGATCTGGACCGGGCGGTGGACCTGCTGGTCCGTCAGGTGGGGCACTGGCAGCAGCCGCGCTGGGCGGCCACCACCGCCGGCGGCAACGTCTCCCGGGCCGACCTGGTACACCGGCTGGTACAGGAGATCGCCAACCTGACCGCCGACGTGGAGGGCCGGCCCCGCCGGACGGTACCCCGGCTGGACAACGACCTCGTCCTGCCCGACCAGGTCCGGGTGGTCGCCGCCGACCTGGTGGCCGCCGGCGCCCCGACCGCTGCCCTGGCCCACGCCACCGGCCAGGTAACCGCCACCCGCCAGACCCTCTAACCCCACCCCACCCCACCCACCCCACGCCCCCCCGCCCCGCCCCGGCACGGCGACGATCATGGAGTTGCCGTGCGGTAGACCGTCGGCGGCAGCCGTCAACCTCATGATCAACGCCGTCGGGGGGGGCGGGGCGCAGGGGGGCGCGGGGGTGGGGGAGGGCGGGGATGGGTTAGGAGAGGCGTTCGAGGATCATGGCCATGCCCTGGCCGCCGCCGACGCACATGGTCTCCAGGCCGATGCTGCGGTCGTGCCACTGCAGGGCGTTGAGCAGGGTGCCGGTGATCCGGGCGCCGGTCATGCCGAACGGGTGCCCGACCGCGATCGCCCCGCCCATCACGTTCAGCTTCTCCTCCGGGACGCCGAGCTGCCGGTACGAGGGGATCACCTGGGCGGCGAACGCCTCGTTGATCTCCACCAGGTCGACGTCGTCGATGGTCATCCCGGCCCGCCGCAGCGCCTGCCGCGACGCCTCGACCGGGCCCAGCCCCATGATCTCGGGGGAGAGGGCGGTGACCCCGGTGGAGACGATCCGCGCCAGCGGGGTGATCCCCAGGTCCCGGGCCCGCTGGGCGCTCATCACGACCACCGCCGCCGCCCCGTCGTTGAGCGGGCAGCAGTTGCCGGCGGTGATCCGGCCGTCCGGGCGGAACACCGGCTTCAGGCCGGCCACCGCCTCCAGCGTCACCCCGGCACGCGGGCCGTCGTCGGCGCTCACCACCGTGCCGTCCGGAGTGGTCACCGGGGTGATCTCGCGGGCCCAGAAGCCGTCGGCGATCGCCTTCTCGGCGAGGTTCTGGCTGCGTACCCCGAAGGCGTCCATGTCGGCGCGGGTCACGTCGTACACCTCGGCGAGGTTTTCTGCGGTCTGCCCCATCGCCAGGTAGATGTCCGGCAGGTCACCGGTCTCGCGCGGGTCGGCCCAGACCTCCGCGCCGCCCTGGGCCCGCCGGGCCGACCGCTCCCGCGCCGCCGCGAAGCGCGGGTTCTCCCAGCCCCCGCCGACCAGGGCCTGTGCCTCGGGCGGCAGGCTGTCCGAGTTGCCCCGGGCGTACCGGGAGACGCACTCGACCCCGGCGGAGACGAAGACGTCCCCCTCGCCGGCCCGGATCGCGTGCATCGCCATCCGGGTGGTCTGGAGGCTGGAGGCGCAGTACCGGGTCAGGGTCGCCGCGGGCAGGCCGTCCAACCCGAGCAGGGTGGCCACCACCCGGCCCAGGTTGAAGCCCTGCTCGCCGCCGGGCAGGCCGCAGCCCAGGTACAGGTCGTCGATCTCGGTCGGATCGAGCTGGGGGACCTTGTCCAGCGCGGCCCGGACGACGGTGGCGGCCAGGTCGTCGGGGCGGACGTCGCGCAGGGACCCCTTGTGCGCCCGGCCGATGGGGGAACGGGTGGTGGCGACGATGACGGCGTCGCGGGACGACTCGGTCGGCATCCCCACACGTTAACCCGTCGGTAACTTACCGGGGAAGCGGCAACGGTCGGGGAAAGGTCACCCGTCCGGCGCGCCGCCGGCCAGCGTCAGGTGCCGGCCGGGCCAGATGCCGGGCGGGGGCCAGCACGGCGCGGGCCGGCGCTGATGTTGAGGGATCAGCGCCGGGCGGGGGCCGGCGCGGGGCGGGGCCGGCTCCGGTTGAGGGATCAGCGCTGGTTGAGGGATCAGTGCCGGGTGGGGGTCAGTGCCGGGCGGTGACGGCCGCGGCGGCGGCGACCGCCGGCAGCAGCGCGTGCGCCCAGACCCGGTACCCGTCGGCGGAGGGGTGGAAGCTGTCGTGGCAGAGCGTCCCGGCGTCCGCCCGGAAGACCGGGCCGGTCTCGGTGGCCAGGTCGACCACCGTGCCGCCGGCCTCCAGGGTGGCGACCGTCTGGGCGTACGCGATCCGTCGGCCGGACCAGCCGACCACCTGGCGCAGCGGCGGCGCGATCGCCCGGACCGCGCCCAGGTCGGGGCAGGTGCCGACGACGACCTCGACCCGGGCCTCCCGCAGCCGGCGCACCGCCGAGCCGAGGTACGCGGCGGCCTCGGCGGGGCGGCGCAGGCCGGTGGCGTCGTTCGCGCCGATCAGGATCAGGGCCACGTCGGGGCGCTCACCGAGCAGGGCGCGGGCCACCTGGGTCGCCAGGTCGGCCGAGCGCGAGCCCGAGACCCCGACGCTGGACAGGTGCACCTGCCGGCCGGTCGGCCCCTCGGCGAGCAGGTGCGCCAGTTGACCGCCGATGGTGTCCGCCAGCCGCTCCACCCCGACGCCGAGCGCGGACGAGTCGCCGAGCAGCACCAGCCGCAGCGGCTGCGCGCCCGGCCGCCCGATCGTCGCCCGCAGGGCGAGGCCCAACTCCGGCTGGGCGTACCGCCGGCTGCGGGCGGCGATGGCCTCGCCGGCGAGCAGCGCGGCCCCGCCCACCGTGCCGGCGACCATGGAGAGTGCCGCCGCCCGGCCGAGCCGGGCCGCGAGCCGGCCGCTGCTGATCTGACCGCTCATGCCAGTCCCTCCACGGTGCGTGACTCGGTGCCGGCGGACTCGGTGACGGTGGAGCCGGTGCCGGTCGGTCCGGGCTCGGCGGCGGCCGTGCCACCGGCCGGCACCGGCCCGGCTCCGAAGAGGGTACGGCGGCGTAGCTGGGCCCAGCGACCCGCCGGCCCGCGCTCCCGGCCGCTGACCCGGGTGCCGCTGACCTCCGTGCCGGCGTGGCGGGCGGCCTCCTGGGCCGCCTGGGGCAGCGACCGGACCCCCTCGCCGAGGGTCAGCGGACGCCGTTCCGGGCCGGTGCCGAGGGCGGCCAGCACGGTCGGCAGCAGCGCGGCGGCGGCCATCGCGTACCCCTCGGCGGAGGGGTGGAACCGGTCCCAGGCGAACATCCGGGTGGGCTCGGCGGTGAACCGGGGGCCCAGCAGGTCACCGAGGGAGACCGTCCAGCCGCCGGCCTCCACCACCGCCACCGTCTGGGCCGCCGCCAACTGCCGGCTCCAGCGCCGGGCCAGCCACCGCAGCGGCGGCTGGATGGGCCGGATCGCGCCCAGGTCGGGGCAGGTGCCGACGACCACCTCGCAGCCGGCTTCGCGCAGGGTGCGGACCGCGCCGACCAGGTGCCGCACGGCGACCGCGAACGGGCTGCGGTTGGTGACGTCGTTGCCGCCGACCAGGATCACCGCGACGTCCGGGGAGTGCTCCAGCGCCGACTCGACCTGCGGCTTCAGCCCGGAGGACAGGGAACCCACCACCGCGTACCGGTGCAGCCGCACCGGCCGGCGCAGCCGGCGGGAGAGCCCGGTGGCCAGCAGCGCGCCGGGGGTCTCCCGGCGACGGTGCACGCCGTAGCCGGCGGCGGAGGAGTCGCCGAGGATCACCACGGTCAGCGGCCGGCCGGGGAACTTCGGGCCGTAGACGCCGTCGCAGCGGGGCGGCGGCGCCTCGGCGGCCGGAATGGTGCGCCGGGCCTGGCGGGCCTGCCCGAGGAGCACGCCGGTGGTCGCGGCGAGCGCCGCCGCGGTGGCGCCCGTGCCGATCACCGCGACCCGGGCGATCTGCCGGACGCGACTCCGGCGCGGAACAGGCGGGCGTGGAACAATCGGTACGGCGGAACCAGCGACCCCCATACCACGACATTAACGCGCCGGTACGACAGCCGGCTGTCCTCGCGGCGGCGGGCGGGTGCCGGGAAACCGACCGTTCGCGGGTCCCGATCCGAGCGTCGCCCGTCGATGACGCCCGGCGGTGTCGACGGGGCCCGGCATCGGCGGGTGTTGCGCGCGGCGCGCACGATGGTCGGGCGGAGAGAAGGGGCCTCACGATGAACAAGAACCTGAAGCGGACCGCGGCGTTCACCGCGCTGGCCCGGGCGTTGGCGGCCGGGGCCCGGGGCGGGCCGTCGCTGGGCGCCCGGCTGGCGGCGCTGCCCCGGATGATCCGGGCCAGCATGCGCGGGGAGTACGACGGCGGCCTCCGGCTGGCCCTGATGACCGCCGCGGTGGCGTACGTCGCCTCCCCGGTGGACCTGGTGCCGGAGCTGATGCTGACCGTCTTCGGTCTGGTGGACGACGCGGTGGTCGTGACCTGGCTGGCCGGCACGGTGCTGGCCGAGACCGAGCGGTTCCTGGAGTGGGAGACGGCCCGCGCCTCCGTCATCCCCGGACACGCGGTGCCCTGACCCCACGTAGGCTGGGCGCGACGAGGCCGGGTGCCCCGGCGCTGTCGCCGGTGCCGGAGTGTAGGGACACAACGAGGTGCAGTACTACGACAACGTCGTCGAGATGATCGGCAACACACCCCTGGTGCGGCTGCGCAACGTCGCGGCCGGGATCCGGGCGACCGTGCTGGCCAAGGTCGAGTACCTCAACCCCGGCGGCTCGGTGAAGGACCGGATCGCGCTGCGCATGGTCGAGGACGCCGAGGCCGCCGGGATCCTCCGTCCCGGCGGCACGATCGTCGAGCCGACCAGCGGCAACACCGGGGTCGGGCTGGCCCTGGTGGCCCAGCTCAAGGGCTACAAGTGCGTCTTCGTCTGCCCGGACAAGGTCAGCCAGGACAAGCAGGACGTGCTGCGGGCGTACGGCGCCGAGGTGGTGGTCTGTCCGACCGCCGTGGCCCCGGAGGACCCGCGCTCGTACTACAACGTCTCCGACCGGCTGGCCCGGGAGATCCCCGGCGCCTGGAAGCCCGACCAGTACAGCAACCCGGCGAACCCGCGCTCGCACTACGAGACGACCGGCCCGGAGCTGTGGGAGCAGACCGCGGGGCGGATCACCCACTTCGTGGCCGGGGTCGGCACCGGCGGCACCATCTCCGGCATCGGGCGGTACCTCAAGGAGGCCTCGCAGGGGCGGGTGCAGGTGGTCGGCGCCGACCCGGAGGGCTCGGTCTACTCCGGCGGGACCGGTCGGCCGTACCTGGTCGAGGGGGTCGGCGAGGACTTCTGGCCGACCACGTACGACCGGGAGATCGCCGACCGGATCGTCGAGGTGTCGGACAAGGCCTCGTTCGAGATGACCCGGCGACTGGCCCGGGAGGAAGGGCTGCTGGTCGGCGGCTCCTGCGGGATGGCCGTGGTCGCCGCGCTGGAGGTGGCCCGGGAGGCCGGCCCGGACGACGTGGTCGTGGTCCTCCTGCCGGACAGCGGCAAGGGGTACCTTTCCAAGATCTTCAACGACGCCTGGATGGCCCGGTACGGCTTTCTGACCACCAACGACACGGAGTCGACCGTGGCGGACGCCCTGGCCAGCAAGCCCGGGGGGCTGCCCGAGCTGGTGCACGTGCACCCGACCGAGACGGTCCGGGACGCGATCGACTACATGCGCGAGTACGGCGTCTCCCAGCTCCCGGTGCTCAAGGCCGAGCCGCCGGTGGTCACCGGCGAGGTGGCCGGCTCGATCGCCGAGCGGGACCTGCTCGACGCCCTCTTCACCGGGCAGGCCCACCTGCACGACACCATCGAGCGGCACATGACCGAGCCGCTGCCGATGATCGGTGGCGGCCAGCCGGTGAGCGAGGCGGTCGGCCTGCTGGAGAAGTCCGACGCCGCGCTGGTCCTGGTCGACGGCAAGCCGAAGGGCGTGCTCACCCGCCAGGACCTGCTCGCCCACCTCGGCGCCCGCTGACCCCACCCGGCCTGCTGCACCCAGCCGCCCTGCTGCACCTAGCCGCGCCGCTCTCACTCCGCCGCGCCCGCCCGCCGGACGCGGCGGGGTGAGAAGGGAACCCTTCTCTACCGGATGCGTTAAGAAGGGGCCCTTCCTTACACCGGGCGGGCGTAGCGGAGCTGGGGGGTGCGGGTGTGGCCGATCAGCTCCGCGCGGCGCTCGCCGGTGGGCCGCCACCCGCCGCGTTCGTAGAAGCGGCGGGCCGGGGAGTTGCCGGCCAGCACCCAGAGCGCCCCCCGGTGCCAGCCGGCCTCCCGCATCGCGGCCAGCGCGTCGACCATCAGCGCCCGGCCGGTGCCCCGGCCCCGTTCGGCCGGGTCGAGGTGGATGGCGTTGAGCAGGCCGGTCTCCGGGTCACCCGCGTCGTCCGGGCCGACGTAGCTGAAGCCGACCAGGCTGCCGTCGCGCTCGGCGACCATCATCCGGTGCGTGTCGCGCTCCCACGTCCACCGTTCCACCCAGTAGCGCCCCATCGCCTCCGGCCCCGGCTCGGCCAGCGACTCCGGGGGCAGGAAAGCGGAGTACGCCGCCACCCGGGACCGCTGGTGCAGGGCCCCCACCGGGGCGAGATCGTCGGCGGTCGGCGTGCGGAGAGTGACGGTCACCCCGCCGAGGCTACCGCCGGGGCGGGACCGGCACGGTGCTCAGATCCGTCGCGACCACCAGGTCACCGGTGAAGTGCTCGCGGGCCTCGGCGACGAAACGGGCCGGGTCGGCGTACCGCTGCGAGAAGTGGGTGAGCACGAGCCGGCGTACCCCCGACTCGGTGGCCACCCGGGCGGCCTGGGCGGCGGTCAGGTGCCCGACCTCGGCGGCGAGGGCGGCCTCGGAGGTCAGGAAGGTCGCCTCGATGACCAGCAGGTCGGCCCGCTCGGCCAGGGCGTACACGCCGTCGCAGAGGCCGGTGTCCATCACGAAGGCGAACCGCTGACCGGGTCGGGCCTCGCTCACCTGTGCCCGGGTCACGCGCCGCCCGTCGACGTCGAGGTGGCCGACGCGGAGCAGTTCGCCGACCGCCGGCCCGGAGATGCCGTACCCGGCCAGCCGGTCCGGCAGCGTCCGGACCCCGTCCGGCTCGACGAGGCGGTACCCGTAGGTCTCGATCGGGTGGCGGAGCCGGCGGGCCTCCAGGGTGCCGCAGCGCAGGGCGATCCGCTGCCCGTCGGTGGTGATCGGCTCGACGGCCAGCTCGGCGGTCTCGTGGAAGGAGCTGGCGTGGCGCAGCCGGGCGAAGTACTCGGCGCCGGCGGCCGGGAAGTGCACCGGCACCGGGTGGGGGACCCGGTCCAGGGAGAGCCGCTGGATCATGCCGGGCAGCCCGAGGCAGTGGTCGCCGTGGAAGTGGGTGACGCAGATCCGGGTCAGGTCGGTGGCGGTGACCCCGGTGTGCAGGAGCTGCCGTTGGCTGCCCTCGCCGGGGTCGAAGAGGATCACCTCGTCGTCCCAGCGCAGCACGTACCCGTTGTGGTTGCGCTGCCGGGTCGGCGTCTGGCTGGCCGTCCCCAGCACCACCAGCTCACGCATGGACACGCCTGATCCCTCCGGGGCGGGGGGTGGACATGAAGCGACCCCCGGGGCTTCCGCGCTCGCGCGCGGGCCGACTGGACTGGGCCGGCACCCCGGGGGTCGGGTGGCTGTCGTGGTTTCGCCGCACCGCTGCCACACGGTCTCGACGATGGTGCTGGTGCCCGCCTCGCGGCGGACGGTTTCACTGTCGAGGACAGCGGCTAGCGGACAGCCACCTCACGAGTCCGATTGCTATACAAGTCTGGACCACCTCCTTTCCCGTGTACCGCCACGCTACCCAGGTTCCGGGGGGATCCGGTACTCCTTTTTCGGCTTCGCCGGCCGGGGTGGCCGGGCTCACGCGCGCCGCCGGGGACCCGCGCCGGCCGACTTTTGCCGATCTCAGCGAAAGTTCGAGCGTTGACGCTCTATCTTTCACCTGTCCCGAGCGTTACTGTCTCGGACAAGCTGTCACGCCTGCGAAACTTGCGCGTTACGTCACCATCCCTCCCGTTCGTCCGGGCGCGCCGCCGACCGCGTCCGACCCGACCCCGTCCCCCCACCACCCGCGATCGAACAGACCTTCACCAGGCCGGGTCGCCGCCCCGGCCCGCCACCACCGTGAGGTGAACCTTGTCTGTCCTGGCCACGATTCGTCGACACACACCCCGCTCGCTGGTCGCCCTGGGCCTGGTCGGCGCGCTGACCGTGCCGCTCGCCCCGCCCGCCGTGGCGGCCGACCCCGCCGCCGACCCCGCCGCGCCGGCCCGCCCCTCCACCGCCACCGGCGACGACGTCGCCGCCGCCGTGGTCGCCGGGCCGATCCCCCGGACCACCGCCGTCGGGCACCCCGACCGGGGCTACCCGTTCCTCGCCACCGACGTCAACCTCGCCGCCGCCGGCTACGTCGAGGAGGAGTTCTTCCTCTTCGGTACGGCGACCCGCTACGCCCCCCAGGGCACCGGTCCGGCCGCCGTCCTCGGCACCGACCAGCCGTACGGCACCCGGCTCGTGGTGCGGCGTCCGGCGGCGGCGAAGAAGTTCAACGGTGTGGTGATCGCCGAGTGGACCAACGTCAGCAACCAGTGGGACCAGGAGGTCGACTGGTTCCAGTCGCACGAGCACTTCATCCGCGAGGGGTACGCCTGGGTCGGGGTCTCCGCCCAGCGGGCCGGCCTGCACTCGGCGACCGGGCTCAAGGCGTGGAGCCCGACCCGGTACGGGGCGCTCGACGTCACCGTGGGCGGCAACGTCACCGACGACAGCCTCTCGTACGACATCTTCAGCCAGGCGGTGAAGGCGGTGCGCGACCCCGCCGGCGTGGCCCCGCTCGGCACGCTGCCGAAGCCGGACTACGTGGTCGCCACCGGGCACTCCCAGTCGGCCGGCCGCCTCGCCAACTACTACAACGGGGTGCAGCCGGCGGCGAACGTCCTCGACGCGGTCGTCCTGCACGGCGGCGGCGGGGTGCTGCGCGCCGACCTGGGCACGCCGGTGTTCCGGATCAACGCCGAGGGGGACGTCGCCAGCGGGATCTTCTCCGCCGCCGCCCGAGCCCAGGCCGACTCGCCGGTGCTGCGCTCGTGGGAGGTGGCCGGCGCCTCGCACGGCGACTGGAAGCTGATCACCGACTACGGCCCGCTGCGCAAGCGGGACATCGGCAGCTACCCCGGCGGCTACCCGGGTGAGCCGCAGACCTGCGCGCTGCCCGCGTTGTCCCGGGTGCCGCAGCACATGGTGCAGAACGCGATCTACGACCACACCGTCGCCTGGGTGAAGCACGGGACGCTCCCGCCGGGCGCGCCGAAGCTCCAGATGACCGCCGCCACCCCGCCGGTCGTGGCCCGTGACGACCTCGGGCTCGCCCTCGGCGGCCTGCGGATCGCCCAGCACGAGGTGCCGCTGCGGGTCAACAGCGGCAGCAACACCGGGCCGGGCTTCTGCTTCCTCGACGGCAGTTCGGTGCCGCTGACCGACGCCCAGCTCGCCGCCCGCCACCCGAGCGTGTCGACGTACGCCGACCAGGTGCTCCAGGCGACCCGCGCCGCCGTCGGGGCCGGACACCTGCCCCGCGACGTCACCCGCGACCCGGCCTGGTACTCCGACATCCGCGAGCTGATCGCCGAGTACGTCGCCGCCGGCCGGATCACCGAGTACGTCCAGGAGCGGCTGGAGGACCGCCTCTGGCGTGCCGAGCAGGCCGGTGTCAACGGCAACGCGGCCCGCGCGGCGACCCTGCTGGAGCAGCTCGCCGACCGGGCGGAGAACCGGCTGCACCGGGACCCGGCGGCCCGTGACGCGGTGCTGCGGGTGACCACCGCCCTGATCGCTCTGCTGGAGTCCGAGGACCTGCACGGGTAGGGAGGGAAGGGAAGGGCCCCTGTCGACGGCTGGGCGTCGGCAGGGGCCCTCCCGCACGTCTCAGTCGAGGCCGATGGGGCCCTCGCGGGGGCCCTCCGCGCTGGCCGGCTGCACGGACAGCGACGGGAAGTCGGCGAGGTCGCCCTCCGGCTCGGCGTCCCACTCCGGAAAGACCAGGTCGCTCTGCAGGTAGAGGCAGAGCAACTGGGTCAGGTGGCGTAGCCCGTCCAGGTGGGTGCGCTCGTGGCCGTGGGTGGCGTCGACGCCGAAGCCGAGCAGCGCCACCCGGGCGTGCGCCCCGGCCTCCACCGCCGCCGCCACGTCCGAGCGGTAGTAGTCGAAGACGTCCCGGACCAGGTCGACCCCGTGCTCGGCGGCGATCCCGGCGAGCTTGCGGGTCAGGTGGTAGTCGAACGGACCCACCCCGTCGCCCATCGCCAGGGTCGCCGCGTCCTCCCGGGACTGCTGCCCGGGGGCGACCACCGCCGCGTCCACCGAGACGATCTCGGCGACGTCCGGGTCCAGGCCGTGGCTCGCGCCGTGCCCGATCTCCTCGGTGACCGTGACCAGCAGGTGGGCGGTCACCCCCGGGGTCACCCCGGCGTCCACCATCGCCTTGAACGCGGTCAGCACCGCCGCCACCCCGGCCTTGTCGTCCAGGTGCCGGGACCGGACGTACCCGCTGGGGGTGATGGTCGCCGTCGGCAGGATCGCCACGAAGTCCCCGGCGTCGATGCCGAGCGCACGCAGCCCGGCGACGTCCTCGACCGGCTCGTCGACCCGTACCTCCACGTGTTCCCAGCCGACGCCCTGGAGGTCCACGTCGTCGTTGTACCGGTGACCGCTGGCCTTCAACGGCAGCACCTGACCGGTGATCACCCGCTCCAGGTCGTCGGTGAAGATCCGGACGTGGGCGCCCTCGGCGAAGCGGGCGCTGTGCGTGCCGATCGGCTTGAGCTCCAGCCGGCCGTTCTCCTTCAGCCGCTTCACCATCCCGCCGATGGTGTCGGTGTGCACCACGATCGCCCGGTCCGCCCCGGTCTGACGGGGGCCGGCCAGGCAGGCGCTGAGCGCGCCCCGACGGGTCAGCGTGGAGGAGATGCCCAGCGCCGAGAGCCGCTCACCCACGTACTGCTGCACGTGGTCGGTACGCCCCGACGGGCTCGGGATCTCCAGCAGCTCCAACAACACCTGCTGCAGGTAGTCGAGGTCGAGCTTGAGCGGGGCGATGGTACGTACGGTCATGCCCCAGATGTTGCCGCACCGGCCGGGGACCAGAGTCGTTGCGGTGCCCTCGTCCCGGGGAAGAGGAGGTCCACGAACCGCTCGGCGGTCGGCTGCGGCTCGTGGTTGGCCAGTCCGGGCCGCTCGTTGGCCTCGATGAAGACGTGCTCCGGCTGGTCGGGCGCGGGCACCAGCAGGTCCAGCCCGGTCACCGGGATGTCCAGCGCCCGGCTGGCGGCCACGCACGCCTCGGCGATCACCGGGTGCAGCTCCCCGGTCACGTCGTGGATGGTGCCGCCGGTGTGCAGGTTCGCGGTCCGTCGCACCGCCAGGGTCTCGCCCTGCGGCAGGACGTCGTCCATCGCGTACCCCGCCTCGGCCACCACGTCCCGGGTCATGTCGTCGACCGGGATGCGGCTCTCGCCCCCGGTGGCGGCGGCCCGGCGGCGGCTCTGCCGCTCGATCAGCTCGGCGATGGCGTGCGTCCCGTCCCCGGTGATCGAGGCGGGACGGCGCACCGCGGCGGCCACCACCTCGTGGTCGATCACGATGACCCGCAGGTCCTCGCCGGCGCACATCTCCTCGATCAGCACGTCCGGGCAGAACCGGGCGGCCAGCTCCACCGCGTTGGCCAGCGCCTCCGTGGTGCGTACCCCGACCGTGATGCCGTTGCCCTGCTCGCCGCGCGCCGGCTTCACCACCACCTGGCCCACCTCGGCGAGGAAGGCGGCGTCGGCGCCGTCCCGGGTCGCGGTCCGCCCACGCGGCACGCGGAGCCCGGCGGCGGTGAGGATCCGCCGGGTGACCCGCTTGTCGTCACAGCGGCTCATCGCCACCGCCGAGGTCAGCTCGGACAGCGACTCCCGGGTGAGGACCGTCCGGCCACCGCTGCTCAGCCGCAGCTCGCCCCAGTGCGGGTCGGTGACCTCCACCCGGATGCCCCGACGCATCGCCTCGTCGGCGACGATCTTCGCGTACGGGTTCAGCTCGTCGTACCCCTCCGGCATGGCCGGCAGGAAGAGCCGCTCGTTGATCGGGTTCTTCCGCTTCACGCAGAGCGTGGCGGTGCGGTAGAAGCCGAGCCGCTCGTAGAGCCGGATCGCCCCGTCGTTCTCGGCGAGGACGGAGAGGTCGACGAAGGCCCGCCCCCGGTCGGTGAGCCGGGCCGCCAGCTCCAGCAGCAGGGCCTGGCCGGTGCCGGGCGGGGCCTGGTTGAAGTCGACGGTCAGGCACCAGAGGCTGGCCCCGTTCTCCGGGTCGTCGAAGACCGCCACGTGGTCGATGCCGGTGATGGTGCCGACGATCTCGCCGGTCGGCGCCTCGGCGACCAGGTGCAGGAACCGGTCGGTGGCGGCGTTGGCGACCAGCACCTCGACCGGGGCGGTGACCATGCCGTTGCGGGCGTAGATCCGGTTCACCGCGTCCGCGTCGGCGACGTCGCGCAGCCGCCGGATCCGCAGCCCGGGGATGTCGCCGTGCTCACCGGGCGGGCCGGTACCCGGGGCGGCCGGCCGGGCCTGGTCGCCGATCCCGTCGTCGGTCCGCGCCGCCCCGGTCTCCCGCGCCATCCGGCCGTGGCCCAGTGGCAGCCGGTAGGTCAGCGACGGGTCGATGAAGAGCTCGTCGGGCAGCCGGGAGACCAGCACGTGCGGGTCGCGCAGGTAGATGCAGATGTCCCGGGCGCCGGCCGCCTCCGAGCGCAGCACGGCCGCGACGGCGGCCTGGTCGGTGAAGGTCTGCCCGAAGACCAGCCGGCCCCAGCCGCAGTCGAGCAGCACACCGGAGTCGTCGCCGGACCGTTCGCCGGTGTCCTCGTCCGTGGTGCCGGTGGCGGGGGCCACCGGGTCGCCGCCGGGACCGACCCGTTCGTATTTCCGACGACCACGACCCCGGTCGGTCCGTGCCACACCGGTCGCCAGGGTGTCGGTCACGGTCAGTCGATTCCGTGGCTCTGGAGCCACATTTCCAGGAGTCCGAGCTGCCACAGCTTGTTTCCGTTCAACGGGGTGAGTTCGGCGTTCGGGGCGTCCAGCAGGGTCTTCACGTAGTCGGTGCGGAACAGGCTCCGGCGTTGGGCCTCCGGCGCGGACAGCGCGTCGCGTACCCGGTCGAGCAGCTTGCCCTCGAGGTGGGTCAGGCCCGGCACCGGGAAGTAGCCCTTCGGCCGGTCGATGACCTCGTGCGGCAGCACCCGCCGGCCGATCTCCTTCAGCACCCCCTTGCCGCCCTGCGCGAGCTTCAGCTCCGGCGGGCAGGTCGCGGCGAGTTCGACGAACTCGTGGTCGAGGAACGGGACGCGGGCCTCCAGGCCGTGCGCCATGGTCATGTTGTCCACCCGCTTGACCGGGTCGTCGGTCAGCATGATCTGGGTGTCGAGCCGCAGGCCGGCGTCGACGGCGGTGTCCGCGCCGGCCCGGCCCAGGTGCGCCGCGACGAACTCGCGGGCCGGGTCGCCGTCGGCCAGCCACGCCGGGTCGAGCACCCGGGCCAGGCCGGCCGCGTCCCGGTCGAAGAACGCCCGGGCGTACGTCGCCAGCGCGGCGTCGCGGTCCACCGAGGCCAGCGGGGGGTACCAGTGGTAGCCGCCGAGGATCTCGTCCGCGCCCTGGCCGGACTGGACCACCTTGACGTGCTTGGCGACCTCCTGGCTGAGCAGGTAGAACGCCACGCAGTCGTGGCTGACCATCGGCTCGGCCATGGCCGCCACGGCGGCCTCCAGCGGGGGTACCAGGTCGCGGGCGGCCACCCGGATCTGGTGGTGGTCGGTGTCGAAGGTCTTCGCGATCAGGTCCGAGTAGCGGAACTCGTCGCCCTCCCGGCCGCCGACCGCGTCGAAGCCGATCGAGAAGGTGGCCAGGCCGCGCTGACCCTCGCCGGCCAGCAGCGCCACCACCAGGCTGGAGTCCAGCCCGCCGGAGAGGAGCACCCCGACCGGCACGTCGGCGACCATCCGGCGGCGGACCGCCGTGGTCAGCGAGGACAGCAGGGCGTCCTCCCAGTCCCGGGCGGACCAGCCGGCCCGCTCGGGCTGCCGGGTGAAGGAGGGGTCCCAGTAGACCCGCTCGTCGACCCGGCCGTCGGGCTCGTACACCCGGACGGTCGCCGGAGGCAGCTTGGCGACCCCGCGCAGGATGGTCCGGGGCGGCGGCACGATGCTGTGGAAGCTGAGGTAGTGGGCGAGCGCGACCGGGTCGATCGTGGTGTCGACGCCCCCCGCCGCGAGCAGGGCGGGCAGGGTGCTGGCGAACCGCACCACGCCCGGCGTCTCGGCCAGGTAGAGCGGCTTGATGCCGAGTCGGTCCCGGGCCAGCACCAGCCGGCCGCTGTCCCGTTCGGTGATCGCCACGGCGAACATGCCGATCAGGTGGTCGACGAAGTCGGTGCCCCACTCGGCGTACGCCTTGAGCACGACCTCGCTGTCCCCGGAGGAGAAGAAGCGGTGCCCCTTGCCCTGCAACTCCTCGCGCAACTCGCGGTAGTTGTAGATGCAGCCGTTGAAGACCCCGGTGAGCCCGGCGGCGGAATCGACGATGGGTTGGCCGCTGGCCGCCGAGAGGTCGATGATTTTGAGGCGGCGGTGACCGAGGGCCACCGGCCCCTGGGACCACACTCCGCTGTCGTCCGGGCCCCGGTCGCTCATCGTGGCCGCCATGCGCTCCACCGTCGCCACCTGGGCGCGGGAACCGTCACGGCGGAATTCCCCAGCCAGTCCGCACATGCCTGACTATGCTGCCAGAGCTTTCCGGTTACTGCCCGTTGAGCTGATAACGGTTTCTTGAAGAATTGCTACACTGCCGGGTTTCCGAGTGGGCAGCTTCGTGACCCACGCCCCGTGCGAGGTCCGGGGTGCCCCGGGCGGTTCGCCCGGGGCCTCCGGTGTGATGATCAACTCATTTTCGTCGGCGCCTGCCGGCGGTCCGGGCGTCAGCCGGCGGTACGGGCCACGCCGACCGGACAGCTCAGCCCGTTCGGGCCGTGGTTGCAGTACCCGTTCGGGTTCTTCGACGGCGCCAGGTACTGCTGGTGATACGTCTCCGCGAAGAAGTAGTCGCCCAGCCGGCCGATCTCGGTGGTGATGTCACCCTTGCCGGCCCGCGCCACGATCGGCGCGAACGCGTCCCGGGACGACTGCGCGGCGGCGAGTTGCTCGTCGGTGGTCGCGTAGATCGTCGACCGGTACTGGGTGCCGACGTCGTTGCCCTGCCGCATGCCCTGCGTCGGGTCGTGGTTCTCCCAGAAGACCTTGAGCAGGTCCTCGTAACTGATCGTCGCCGGGTCGTACACCACCTGCACCACCTCGGCGTGCCCGGTCATCCCCGAGCACACCTCCTCGTACGTCGGGTTCGGGGTGCTCCCGCCCGCGTAGCCGACGGAGGTGGTGATCACGCCGGGCAGGGTCCAGAACAGCCGCTCGGCGCCCCAGAAACAGCCCATGCCGAAGACCGCGACCTGGGCGCCCGCCGGGAACGGCCCCTTCAGCGGGGTACCCAGCACCTCGTGCCGGTCGGCGACCGGCATCGCCAGCGGCCGACCGGGCAGGGCCTGGTCCGGGGTGGGCAGATCGGCCTTCACTCGACGAAGGAACACGATGGGACTCCTCTCGTACCTCTCCCAGCCTGCAACACCGGGGAGTCCTGCATCCTTACCCGCCCACCCGGCTTACCCGCTCAGGGCGGCGGCGATCCGGGTGGCGTGCTCCCGTGCCTCGGCGTCGTCGGCGTACCGGGTCCGGGGCCAGAAGAAGCCGCGCAGCCCGTCCCCCTTTGTCCGGGGCACCACGTGGGTGTGCAGGTGCGGCACCGACTGGGACACCTTGTTGTTCATCGCCACGAACGTGCCACCGGCCCCCAGACCGGACTCCACCGCGAGCGCCACCCGTCGGACCAGTGCGAAGTACCCGGGCAGCGCCGCCGCCGGCAGGTCCCCGAGGGTCGCCAGGTGGGGGCGGGGCACCACCAGCACGTGCCCCCTGAAGACCGGTCGGGTGTCCAGGAACGCGACCCCGTCCGGCTCGTCGGTGACCCGGAACGCCGGGGTGTCCCCGGCCACGATCCCGCAGAACACGCACCCACTCATCCGGGCAGGCTAGCTCCGCGCGACCCCGGAGAGCCGGTTCGGGGCCCGGCCAGGCTGGAATGACTTGCTATGAAGTCTGAAAAAGTTCAGAATTGGCGGGTGGTGGCTACGAGGGAAGTTCAGTGGAGCGAATTGCAGCGCGATCCCAAGAGCGTGGCGGCACTGGCCGACTCGGGGGACGTACGGGTCCGCCGGCGGGACGGGGCCGCGTTGCTGTTGACCCGGGAGGATCGGATCGTGGCGGCCGGCGAGGGTGCGGTGGCCGCTGCCCGCGCTCTCCGCAATGCCCTGGCCCACCTGCCCCACGAGGTGGCCGTCGAGGTACTTACCGACGAGTTCCCCTGGCTCCGGCTGCTGCCGGAGGCGGATCTTCCCCAGTTCGTCTCCGACTTCGTCACCGCGGCACGGATCTCGGCCGATCTCGGTGAGTGGTCCGTCCTGGCACAGACGATCCGGGAGTGGCGGGCCACCGCCGCCGTCTACACCGATCCTGGTCTCGTCCGGGAGCTCAGCGAGCCGTTGTCGGAGGACCACGGCCCGGTGCCTGGCCCGACGGAGGCATGACGAGTGGCAGCCAAGCGCGGTGACCGGGTCGCACCGCCGGGACGGCCCGGCGGATGGGAGGCGCGTTTTGCGACCTCCGAGGCGGCGAAGGGCTGGGAGCAACTCTGCCAGTCGGCCCGGTCCAACACCTGGGAGGCGTGGGTCGTCCTCACCGAACGGCCCACCGAACCCGAGAACCCGGCACGGCAGCACCGGCTCAGGGGTGCTCTCGCCACCCGGCAGGTTGGTGGCCGGTCCCTGCTCCAGTGGCAGTACGAGGTGACCGCCGGTGGCCGGATCTGGTACTGCCCGGATCCGGAGCGACGTATCGTCTGGATCGTCGCGGCGGGGCCGTCGCATCCGAAGCTGACCGAGTAGGCGTTGCGGGTGGTGCGTCGTCGGGTACCCGCCCGAGGTGCGGGTGACCGGACTAGCGTGTCGGGAATGAGTCACGGCTTCGAGACACTCGCCATCCACGCCGGTCAGGAACCCGAGGCGCGGACCGGTGCGGTGATCCCCCCGATCTACCAGACCAGCACGTACGCCCAGGACGCCGTCGGCGCGCCCCGCCAGGGGTACGAGTACAGCCGCTCCGGCAACCCCACCCGGGACGCGCTCCAGGAGTGCCTGGCCGCGCTGGAGGGCGGCCAGGTCGGGCTGGCCTTCGCCAGTGGTCTGGCCGCCGAGGACACGGTGCTGCGGGGCGTGTGCGCCCCCGGTGACCACGTGGTGATCCCGGACGACGCGTACGGCGGCACGTACCGGCTCTTCGCCCGGGTCGCGCAGCGGTGGGGGCTGGCGTACACGCCGGCCAAGGTCTCCGACCCGGACGCGGTGCGGGCCGCGATCCGGCCCGGCAGCACGAAGATCGTCTGGATCGAGACGCCGACCAACCCGCTGCTCGGCATCGCCGACATCGCCGCCCTCGCCACCGTCGCGCACGACGCCGGGGCGTTGCTGGTGGTGGACAACACCTTCGCCTCGCCGTACCTCCAGCAGCCGCTCGCCCTGGGCGCGGACGTGGTGGTCCACTCGACCACCAAGTACGTCGGTGGGCACTCCGACGTGGTCGGTGGCGCGCTGGTGGTCGCGGACCCCGACCTCGGGGACGAACTGCGGTACCACCAGAACGCGATGGGCGCGATCAACGGCCCCTTCGACGCCTGGCTCACCCTGCGCGGCATCAAGACCCTCGGGGTACGGATGGACCGGCACTGCGACAACGCCGAACGGATCGCGTCCTACCTGGAGTCGCACCCGAAGGTGGCCCAGGTGCTCTACCCGGGCCTGCCGTCGCACCCCGGTCACGAGGTGGCCGCCAAGCAGATGCGCCGGTTCGGCGGCATGATCTCGTTCCGGGCCACCGGCGGCGAGGAGCACGCCGTCGAGATCTGCAACCGGGCGCGGCTCTTCGTCCTCGCCGAGTCGCTCGGCGGGGTGGAATCCCTGATCGAGCACCCGGGGCGGATGACACACGCAAGTGCCGCCGGCTCGCCGCTTGAAGTTCCCGCCGATCTCGTGCGACTGTCTGTCGGCATCGAGACGGTCGAGGACCTGCTCGCCGACCTGGAGCAGGCGCTGGGCTGACCGCTGGCTGGGGAGGGTGGCAGTGCCGGACATCATGCCGACGACCTGGGTCGGGGCGACCGCCAAACAGATCGCCCGGGGCGTGCGGCGGGGTGACGTCTCCGCCACCCAGGTCGTCGCCGACCATCTCGACCACATCGCCCGGGCCGACGCCGGCCTCGCCGCGTTCCGTACGGTCCGTGGCGGCGAGGCGGTCACCGAGGCGGAGAAGGTCGACGAGCAGGACGACCTGGCGAACCTGCCGCTGGCCGGGGTGCCGGTCGCGGTCAAGGAGAACACCCCGGTCGCCGGCCTGCCCACCTGGAACGGGTCGGCGGCGGTGCGGACCGGCGTCGCCGAGGCCGACCACGAGGTGGTCCGGCGGCTGCGCGGCGCCGGCGCGGTGATCCTCGGGGTGACCCGGATGCCGGAGCTGGGCCTCTGGGGGATCACCGACGAGGGGCCCACGGTCACCCGCAACCCCTGGGACCCGGCGCGGACCCCCGGCGGCTCCTCCGGCGGGGCCGCCGCCGCGGTCGCCGCCGGGCTGGTGCCGATCGCGCACGGCAACGACGGGCTCGGCTCGATCCGCATCCCGGCGGCCTGCTGCGGGCTGGTCGGGCTCAAGCCCGGCCGGGGCGTGGTCCCCTGCCAGCTCGGCGCGGAGGACTGGTTCGGCCTCACCGAGCACGGCATGCTCGCCACCACCGTCGCCGACGCGGCGGTCGGCTTCGCCATCCTGGCCGGTCGCCGGCCGGAGAAGCTGGTCCCGCCGCAGCGGCTGCGGGTGGGGGTCTCGCTGCGCTCCCCGGTGCGCGGCGTGCACCCCGACGCGCCGAACCGGGACGCGGTCACCGCCGCCGGCCGGCTGCTCGCCGCCGCCGGGCACGACGCGGTGCCGGCCGACCCGGTGTACCCGACCGCGCTCGGCCTCCAGGGGCTGGCGACCTGGTTCGCGGCGGCGGCGGCCGACGTGCGGGCCGCCGGGATCGACCGGAGCAGCCTGCAACGGCGCAGCCGCCGGCACGTCGCGCTCGGCGACTGGGCGCAGCGCCGGGGGTACGTGCGGGAGGCCGACCGGGCCGCCTGGCGGGAGCGGTCGATCGGGTTCTTCACCGACCACTCGGTGGACCTGCTGCTCACCCCCGCGCTGGCCAGCGCCCCGCCGGAGGCCGGCGGCTGGTCGGGCCGGTCCTGGCGGTCGAACCTGCTGACCAACATCCGGTACGCCCCGTACGCCGCGCCCTGGAACGTCGCCGGCCTGCCCGCGATCGTGGTGCCGGTCGGCCGCCGGCCGGACGGCCTGCCGGTGGCGGTGCAGCTCGTCGGCCCACCCGGTTCGGAACTGCTGCTGCTCGGGGTCGCCGGGCAGTTCGAGTTGGCCGCCCCCTGGCCCCGGCACGCCCCCGGCTACCCACGGGTGGCGGCCACGACCTCCTGACCGGCCTCGGCCGGTGTGGTGCGACCATCGGGGGCATGACGGAACTGGTCGGTCTCGACGACGTCCGGGCGGCCCGGGAACTGCTCACCGGCGTCACCCGGGTCACCCCGCTGGAGCCTTCCCGCCCGCTGAGCGCGGCGCTCGCCGGGCCGGTCTGGCTCAAGTGCGAGAACGTGCAGCGCGCCGGGTCGTACAAGGTGCGCGGGGCGTACGTGCGGATCTCCCGGCTCTCGGCGCAGGAGAAGGCGCGGGGGGTGGTCGCGGCCAGCGCCGGCAACCACGCCCAGGGGGTCGCGCTCGCCGCCGGCCTGCTCGGCACCCACGCCACGGTCTTCATGCCGGTGAACGCGCCGCTGCCGAAGGTCGCCGCCACCAAGGGGTACGGCGCCCAGATCGAACTGGTCGGCAACACCGTCGACGAGTCCCTGGTGGCCGCCCGCAGCTACGCCGAGCGGACCGGGGCGGTGCTGATCCACCCGTTCGACCACCGGGACGTGATCGCCGGCCAGGGCACGGTGGCGCTGGAGATCCTCGAACAGTGCCCGGACGTGCAGACCATCGTCACCGGGGTCGGCGGGGGCGGCCTGATCTCCGGGATCGCGGTGGCGGCGAAGGCGCTGCGCCCGCAGGTACGGGTGATCGGGGTGCAGGCGGCCAGCGCGGCGGCGTACCCGCCCTCGCTCGCGGCCGGCATGCCGGTGCCGCTGTCGGCCTTCGCCACGATCGCCGACGGCATCGCGGTCGGTTGCCCGGGGGAGATCACCTTCGAGCACGTCCGCAAGCTGGTCGACGAGATCGTCACGGTCACCGAGGAGGACATCTCCCGGGCGCTGCTGATGCTGCTGGAACGGGGCAAGCAGGTGGTCGAGCCGGCCGGCGCGGCCGGCGTCGCGGCGCTGCTGGCCGGGGTGGTCGAGGTGCGGACGCCGACGGTCGCGGTGCTCTCCGGCGGCAACATCGACCCGCTGCTGATGCTCCGGGTGATCGAGCACGGGCTCGCCGCCGCCGGCCGCTACCTGCGGGTGACGGTGCGCTGCTCGGACCGGCCCGGCCAACTCGCCTCGCTGCTCACCCAGATCGCCGAGCACCGGGCGAACGTGGTCGACGTGGTGCACCAGCGGGCGACCCCGCACCTGCGGCTCGGCGAGGTGGAGGTGGCGCTGTCGGTGGAGACCCGTGGGGTGGAGCACTCCGACACGCTGATCGGCGCGTTGCGGGCCAGCGGGTACCAGGTGGGGCTGCTCGGCGAGTCCTGAGGCGGCCTCTCCGGCGCTCCGGCCCGGTCCGGCCGGCCCGGCTCAAGCAGGTGAGTGTTGGCCCTTTCGAACTGCCCCGCCAAGAGGACCTGTCGCTGGCGGAGGCGACCTCCGCTCGATGTCCGGCGCGCTTCGCCGATCGTGTCGGATTCGGGTTGTCTGTCGCCAGGAACAGCAACTGCTGTTCGACCTGCACCGCCGGTCGGTGCCGAGCGCCTGCCCGTCGTTCGGTCCTGCCCCGTCGACAGGGGCAGCTCGAAAGGGCGGCCGAAGGCACCTTCCTCCTCCGCACGGACCAGGCGGGCACCGGCCAGCCCGGCGGAAGCGGAGGAGAGCGGCCGGGAAGCGGCAGGGCAGCCGACCCGGTGGTCGACCGCCCTGCCGTACGGAGTGGGCACCCTGTCGGGTGCGGCCGGGACCGTTGTCAGCCGGAGAACGGCTCGAAGCTCACCACGGTCACCTTGATGTCGGCGCCGCTGGGCGCCGTGTAGGTGACGGTCTGACCGGACCGGGTGCCCAGGATCGCCTGACCGAGGGCCGACTCCGGGCTGTAGACGGTCAGGTCGGTGGTGGAGGAGATCTCCCGCGACCCGAGCAGGAAGGTCTCGGTGTCGTCGGCGTCGTCGTCGAAGTAGATGGTCACCACCATGCCGGGCGCCACCGCGTCGGTGCTGGGCGCCTCGCCCACCTGCGCGGTACGCAGGAGCTCCTTGAGGTAGAGGATGCGCCCCTCCTGCTTGCCCTGCTCCTCCCGTGCGGCGTGGTAGCCACCGTTCTCCCGCAGGTCGCCCTCCTCGCGCCGAGCGTTGATCTCGGCGGCGATGACCGGACGCGCCGCGATCAGCTCGTCCAGCTCGGCCTTGAGGCGGTCGTACGCGTCCTGGGACAGCCAGGTGGCGGGCGCCGTGTTGTCAGTGGTGGACACAGGCGGTCTCCTCAGTTGTGCGGTACTGGCTGACAGGTGAATTTCCAAGTTACCAGTGCCGCGCACCCGAGGGTGTCGTCGATCACCAGCCGTACCGGGGCAACCTACCCGTGGTACCGCTGTGCACCAGGCCGTCCGGGCCGCTCAGGCGGGCTGTCGGCAGCGCATCACCTCACCGATGAACGGCCGGGCGGTGGTGGTGAGCCGGTGCCGGGTGGTGACCTGTCGCTCGCCGGGGTCGGCGGTCACCGTCACCTGCTCCCGGGCCACCTCGGCGCCGGCCCGGTCCCGGGCCCGCAGCACGCAGACGGCGGAGCCGCCCGCCGGCACGGTGACCCGGAAGTCGACCAGGATCTCCGCGTCGGTGATCC
Source organism: Micromonospora fluostatini (assembly GCF_050410825.1). NCBI lineage: Bacteria > Bacillati > Actinomycetota > Actinomycetes > Micromonosporales > Micromonosporaceae > Micromonospora > Micromonospora fluostatini. Next base: position 4,525,502 of record NZ_CP191251.1, on the reverse strand, counting down.
CGGTGTACGTGATCACCTCGGCGTCGTACGCCGGGTCGCCGTACCGCTGGTAGTCGCGGACCGCGACCAGGGTCAGGCCCGTCAGCATGCCGACCAGGATGAGCCCGACGAGCAGGGTGCGGCGGCGCCGGGCGGGGGCGCGGCGGTGGCCGTAGCGCCCGGGTGGGAAGACGGGGGCGCCGGAAGGAATTGTGGCGTGCGTCTCGGTCACCGGCGGGTATCTCCTGGCGTTGTTGTCGGTGGCATCGGCAAGAATGGCTAGAGTCCATCTTCCCAGCCCGGTCCGGCATCAAGGATGGCAGGTCAGTACGGCTGTCGTCACAGTGAGGTCGTCGCAGTGCGGTTGTCACAGTGCGGTTGTCGTTGCGGGCGGGGCCGACCGGCGGGCACAGACGAGGAGCCCTGACGTTGGCAGACCAACTGCGTCTCATGGCCGTCCACGCGCACCCCGACGACGAGTCGAGTAAGGGCGCCGCGACCACCGCGAAGTACGTCGCCGAGGGTGTGGACGTCCTGGTCGTGACGTGTACCGGCGGGGAACGTGGGAGCGTGCTCAACCCCAAGCTCGACCGGCCCGAGGTGTGGGCCGACATCGCCAACATCCGCCGGGGCGAGATGGACGCCGCACGTGCCATCCTCGGCGTCGACCAGGCCTGGCTGGGCTTCGTGGACTCGGGGCTGCCCGAGGGTGACCCGCTGCCGCCGCTGCCGGAGGGCTGCTTCGGGCTCCAGGACGTCGAGGTGGCGGCGGGGCCCCTGGTGCGCCTGATGCGGCAGTTCCGTCCGCACGTCGTCACCACGTACGACGAGGAGGGCGGCTACCCGCACCCCGACCACATCATGTGCCACCGGGTGAGCGTGGCCGCGTTCGAGGCGGCCGGCGACCCGGCGCGCTACCCGGAGCTGGGCGAGCCCTGGCAGCCGCTGAAGCTCTACTACGACATCGGCTTCTCCAAGGCCAAGATCATGGCGCTGCACGAGGGGATGCTCGCCGCCGGCCTCGACTCGCCGTACGACGAGTGGCTCAAGCGCTGGGAGGACCGGCCGGACAAGGGCCCCCGGATCACCACCCGGGTGGAGTGCGCCGAGTACTTCCCGGTCCGCGACGACGCGCTGCGCGCCCACGCCACCCAGGTCGACCCGGACGGCTTCTGGTTCCACGTGCCGATGGAGCTCCAGCAGCGCGCCTGGCCGACGGAGGACTTCCAGCTCGCCAGGTCCCTGGTCGACAGCCCGCTGCCCGAGTCCGACCTGTTCGCCGGGATCCGCGAGACCACCCGTGCCCGCTGATCCGGGGCCGGGGCTACCCTGGTGACCAGCCGTACCACGGAGGGAACCATGCTGACCGCCGCCCAGGTGCTCGCACAGAACAACTTCGGCAACACCCGCACGGGTGGGCTGGCCGGGCCGATGGGCCTCTTCATCATCCTCGCGCTGGCCGCCATCACCGTGCTGCTGATCCGCAACATGAACGCGCGGCTGCGCCGGCTGCCCCCCAGCTTCGCCGACGCGGCGGTGCCGGCAGAGGCGTCCCGGGCGGAGGCGTCAGTCCTCGATCCGACAGACGGAGGTTCCCCACAGGAATCCTCACCGAAAGCCGCCAAGGCGCATCAGCAGCACCGGAACGGGTAGTTCACTCGTGATTCACGCCGAACCGGATGGTCGCCCCCTGTTGCGACCATCCGGTTTGGCTTAGCCTTCCGCCGGGGGGACCAGACGTTCCCCGTGCCGTGCGCGGAAGGGGGCGCCGATGACACTCACCGCACCGGCCGCCCGCCGGGCCGCTGGGCGACCGGCCGAGGGAGGAGTTCGGTGACCTCCGACCGGGCCGGCGATCCGCTCGACCGGCTCGGGTTGCGCGGCACGCCGCCGCGCGTCCTGCTGCTCACCGTCGCGGTCCTGCTGACCGCGGTGACGACCGCCGTGGTCGGGCTGACCCTCCCCACCGGCCTGCCCCCGGACGATCCCCTGCCCGGCGCCGCCCGCTTCGGGATCGCCGTGGCCGCCTTCGCGGTGGCCCAGTTGGCCCGGCTGCGCTTCCGCACCTCGGCCGGCATGGTCAGCATCACCTGGGGCGAGGCCGCCCTGATCGTCTGCCTGTACCTGGTGCCCGCCGGCTGGCTGCCGTCGGCGGCGCTGCTCGGCGCCGGACTGGCCTGGTGGGGGATGTCGGTCGCCAGCGACCGCCGCCCGCTGGTCGAGATCGTCCGCATCGCCGCCTCGCTCTCGGCGGCGACCGCGCTGGCCGCCTCGGTGGCGACCGCGCTGGGCCGGCCGCTGCTCGCCGGGCCCACCCCCGGGCTGGCGCTGGCCCTGATCGCCGGATCGGTGGCGTACCTGCTGGTCACGGCCTGGCTGGGCGGGGTCATGCTCGGCCTGCGGCACAGCATGCCGATCGGTACGCCGCTGCTGGCCGCGCTCCGGGGCAAGCTGCTGATGTTCGTCGGCAACATCGTCGTCGGCCTGGTCGTGGTGGCGCTGCTGGAGATCGACGCGCGCTGGCTGCTGCTGCTCCCGCCGCTGCTCTGGCTGCTCCAGCAGACCTACCGGCACCGGCTCAAAGCCGACCAGGAGCGCCGGACCTGGCGGGCGTTCGCCGAGGCCACCGCCGCCCTCAACCAGCTGGAGGAACGCGGCGTCGCCACCGCGGCGGCCACCGGCGCGCTCAACCTCTTCGGCGCGGAGACGGTCGAGGTGCACGTGGCCCGCCCCGACGGCCACTGGCGGCGGTACCGGTGCGACGCCGGCGGGCAGGTCACCGACCGGGACGTCGACCCGCCGCGCCGGCGTGACCCGGACGAGCACGAGCTGTTCCGGCCGCTCGCCGTCGGCTCGGCCGAGGTCGGCGAGCTGCGCCTGTTCTTCCCCCGCTCGGCGCCGCCCGGGCCCCGGGAGCGGGACGCCGTCGCCGCGTTCGGCGACGCCCTCGCGGCGGCCCTGCACGACGCGGCGACGCACCGGGAACTGCGCCTGGTGACCGAACGGTCGTCGTACGAGGCGGTGCACGACCCGCTCACCGGACGGCTCAACCGGGCGGCCATGCTCAGCCAGGGTGACCAGGCGTTGCGGCAGTTGGCCCACGAGCACCCGGTGGCGCTGCTGCTGCTCGACATCAACCAGTTCAAGGAGGTCAACGACACCCTCGGGCACGCGGCCGGCGACCAGTTGCTGCGGCTGACCGCCGACCGGCTGGGGACGCTGACCCGCGCCGACGAACTGCTCGGGCGGCTCGGCGGGGACGAGTTCGCCCTGCTGGTGACGTCCGCCCCGGTGGTCGGCGACCGGTCCGCCCCGCTGACGTACGCGCTGCGCCGGGCCCGGGAGATCGCCGAGCGGCTCGCCGCGCCGACCGAGGTGGCGGGCGTACGGATGTCCGTCGAGGTCTCCGTCGGGGTGGTGGTGGCCGCCGCCGGCACCGCCGACCTGACCGAGCTGCTGCGCCGCGCCGACATCGCCATGTACCAGGCCAAGGGCGGGGGCGGCAGCATCGCCGCGTACGACAGCGCCCGGGACGCGGCCAGCACCGACCAGCTCGCCCTGCTCGCCGAGCTGCGCGAGGCGCTCGCCGCCGACGACCAGCTCGTGCTGGCGTTGCAGCCGGCGGTGGACCTGGCCACCGGGGCGCCGACCGGGGTGGAGGCGCTGATCCGCTGGCAGCACCCGCGCCGGGGCTGGCTGAACCCGGCCGAGTTCATCCGCCCGGTGGAGCACAGCGAGCAGCTCGGCACGTTCACCCGGTACGTGCTGGACAAGGCGCTCGCCGTGGCCGCCGGCTGGGCCCGGGAGGGGCTGGACGTCCCCATCTCGGTGAACCTCTCGGCGCGCAGCCTGCTGGACGCCCGGCTGCCGGCCGACATCGCCGAGCTGCTGCGCCGGCACCAGGTTCCGGCGCACCGGCTGGTCCTGGAGATCACCGAGACGGTGGTGATGAGCGAGCTGGAGATCATCGACGAGGTGCTGGCCACCCTGCGCACGATGGGGGTCCAGCTCGCGGTGGACGACTTCGGCACCGGCTTCTCGTCGCTGACCTTCCTGACCCGGATCACCGTGGACGAGCTGAAGGTGGACCGCTCCTTCGTGATCCGGATGGCCGACTCCCCGGAGGCGGCGGCCATCGTCCGGACCACCGTCGGGCTCGCCCACGAGTTGGGGCTGCGGGTGGTCGCCGAGGGGGTGGAGACCGCCGAGCAGCGGCTCGCCCTGACCGAGCTGGGCTGCACCGCCGCCCAGGGGTACCACTTCTTCAAGCCCATGCCGGCGGACAAGATCAGCGCGGTGCTCGGGCAGTTGATCGACACCTCCCGCCCCAACGTGCTGCCGCTGCGCGCCGACGGCGCCTCCTGACCGGTCGCCCCCACCCGGCGTGACCCGGGGTGCCGGTGGCGCTGTTCGTCATCCTTTCGAGCTGCCCTCACGCACGGGGCGCCCCGTGCCTGAGGGCAGCTCGAAAGGCTCTCCAGGTCGGTGCCGCCGCCGACGGGGTGCCCCCGTCGGCGGCGGGTCCTGCCGGCGGCGGGTCCTGTCGCGCCGGGTCGGCTGCGGGTCAGCCCCGGGGCAGCACGTCGTCGACCACGCCGGGCAGGGTGGCCCAGTCGGCGGAGGCGATGGTGGCGTGCGCGCGGGCGAGCTGCGCCACCCGGGCGGCGGCGGCCCCGGCGTCGTCGCCCACCGCCGGAGGCACCTTCTGCGCGTCGGTCATCACCAGCAGGTAGTGGTTGCGGTGGTACCAGGAGGTGTCGATCCCGCCGGTGACGTAGGCGGTCGCGTCGCCGTCGAAGACCACGAACCAGGGGCGCAGGGCGGTCTCGGCGTACCGGGTGCGGGGGTCGCCGGCCTGGGCCCGGTGCACGGCGGGGAAGGCCCGGGCCGAGCCGAGGGCGCCGGCGGCGGCCAGGGCGACCAGGTGGCGGGCGTACTCGACGTCGGTCCAGAGGGTGTCGGTCGGGTTGCTCTGCTCGACGGTGCCGGGGATCAGGTGGACGATCGCCTTCCCGGCGAGCTGGGCCCGGGTGGGCCAGGCGTCGGCCCGTGCCGCCGCGTCCAGGGTGGGGTGGTTGCCGAGCAGGTCGGCGGGGCGGAACACCCGGTCGCCGAGACGGGCGGCGAGCAGCGCGTCGAGCTGGGCGGGCCCCTGCCCGGTCCGGCTGCTGAATCCGGTCTTCAGCTCGATCTTGACGTGCAGCGGGCCGGCGTCGGGGTGGGCGGCCAGCCAGAGCCGGATGTTGTCCAGGCAGTGCTCCAGGTTCCGGTTCCGGGTGCCGGTGTAGAGCTGGGCGGCGCTGGACGCCTGGACGCAGTTGTTGTCGTTGCCGAGCGGGTTGGAGTGGCTGACCCGCCACACCCGGCTGATGATGTCCGGCCAGATGTCCAGCTCGATCATGCCGGGCCGGGCGTCCAGTGCCTGTGCCAGGTACGGGTAGGTGGCCCGCTCGTACGCGTTGTGGGTGCCGACGGTGGTGGTGGCCGAGACCCGGGCGGCCGGGTCGGCGGCGGCCGACGCGGGTGTGGCGGCGAGGACCGCCGCGACCACCGCGACCGAGGTGATCGCGGCCAGGGGACGGGTACCGCGCATGGGCTCCTCCTTCGACGCGCCGGCGACCTGCCCGCCGGGCCATGCGCCGATATAAATCGATGAACGTGAACGAAGGAAGGCCTCGGCGGGGACAACGGGGGAGCGCACGGAGCCGCCGTCGGGTGGATATGGTCGTCGGGTGAACCGACTCGCCAGCGCCACCAGCCCCTACCTGCTCCAGCACGCCGACAACCCCGTGGACTGGTGGCCCTGGTGCGACGAGGCGTTCGCCGAGGCGAAACGGCGCGACGTGCCGGTGCTGATCTCGGTCGGGTACGCGGCCTGCCACTGGTGCCACGTGATGGCCCACGAGTCCTTCGAGGACGAGGCGGTCGGCGCGCTGATCGACGCGGGCTTCGTGGCGATCAAGGTGGACCGGGAGGAGCGCCCCGACGTCGACGCCGTCTACATGACCGCCACCCAGGCGATGACCGGGCAGGGCGGCTGGCCGATGACGGTCTTCGCCACCCCGGACGGCACCCCGTTCTTCTGCGGCACGTACTTCCCGAAGCCGAACTTCGTCCGGCTGCTGGAGTCGGTCGGCACCGCCTGGCGGGAGCAGCGGGAGGCCGTGCTCAAGCAAGGCGCCGCGGTGGTCGAGGCGATCGGGGGCGCGCAGGCCGTGGGCGGCCCCACCGCGCCCCTCACCGCCGACCTGCTCGACGCCGCCGCCGGCCAGCTCGCCCGGGAGTACGACCGGGAGAACGGCGGCTTCGGTGGCGCGCCGAAGTTCCCGCCGCACATGAACCTGCTCTTCCTGCTCCGCCACCACCAGCGCACCGGCTCGGCGGAGAGCCTGGAGATCGTCCGGCACACCTGCGAGGCGATGGCCCGGGGCGGCATCCACGACCAGCTCGCCGGCGGGTTCGCCCGGTACGCGGTGGACGGGCACTGGACGGTGCCGCACTTCGAGAAGATGCTCTACGACAACGCCCTGCTGCTGCGGGTCTACACCCAGCTCTGGCGGCTCACCGGGGACCCGATGGCCAAGCGGGTGGCCCGGGACGTGGCCCGCTTCCTCGCCGACGAGCTGCACAAGCCGGGCGAGGGCTTCGCCTCCGCGCTGGACGCCGACACCGAGGGCGTCGAGGGGCTCACCTACGCCTGGACCCCCGCCCAGCTCGTCGAGGTGCTGGGCGAGTCCGACGGTCGCTGGGCCGCCGACCTCTTCGCCGTCACCGAGGCCGGCACCTTCGAACACGGCACGAGCGTGCTGCGGCTGGCCCGGGACGTCGACGACGCCGACCCCGAGGTGCGCCGCCGCTGGCAGGAGGTGGTCAGCCGGTTGCTGGTGGCCCGGGACGGTCGTCCCCAGCCGGCCCGCGACGACAAGGTGGTGGCCGCCTGGAACGGGTTGGCGGTGACCGCGCTCGCCGAGTTCGTCCGCCTCGTCGAGACGCAGACCACGGGCGGGACCGGCACGGCTGCCGCAGCCGGGCTCGGCGGCGAGGACAACGTGCTCGCCGGGGTGGCCATCGTCGCCGACGGGGCCCTGCGGGACACCGCCGAGCACCTGGCCCGGGTGCACGTGGTCGACGGCCGGCTGCGCCGGGTCTCCCGCGACGGCGTGGTCGGGGCGCCGGCCGGGGTGCTGGAGGACTACGGAGCCGTGGCCGAGGCGTTCTGCGCCATGCACCAGCTCACCGGGGAGGGCCGGTGGCTGGCGCTGGCCGGCCAGCTCCTGGACACCGCGCTGGCCCGCTTCGCCGCCCCCAACGGGGGGTTCTACGACACCGCCGACGACGCCGAGCAGCTCGTCACCCGGCCCGCCGACCCGACCGACAACGCCACCCCGTCCGGGCGCTCGGCGGTCGCGGCGGCGCTGGTCACGTACGCCGCGCTGACCGGGGAGAACCGCTACCGGGAGGCCGCCGAGGCCGCCCTGGCCACGATCGCCCCGATCGCCGCCCGGCACGCCCGCTTCACCGGGTACGCGGCCACCGTCGGGGAGGCGCTGCTGTCGGGCCCGTACGAGATCGCGGTGGCGACCGACGACCCGGCCGGTGACCCGCTGGTCGCGGCGGCGCTCCGGCACGCCCCACCCGGGGCGGTGCTGGTCGCCGGCCGCCCGGACCAGCCCGGGGTGCCGCTGCTCGCCGACCGCCCGGCCCGCGACGGGCGACCCACGGCGTACGTCTGCCGGGGTTTCGTCTGTCAGCGTCCGGTCGGCACCGTCGACGACCTGCGCGCCCAGTTGGAAGGAGGGGCCCCCTCTTAACCCATACGGTCGAGAAGGGGCCCCTTCTCACACCCCGGCCCACCTCCGACGAGAGGCGGCCGGGGACGCCGTTAGGCTTGCGCACGAGATGGACACGCGAACCGGTCTTCCTGTAGTCGGCATGGTGGGGGGCGGCCAACTGGCCCGGATGACCCACCAGGCCGCGATCGCCCTCGGCCAGTCCCTGCGCGTGCTCGCGCAGGCCCCGGACGACGGCGCCGCCCTGGTCGCCGCCGACGTGCAGTACGGCGACCACACCGACCTCGCCGCCCTGCGCACCTTCGCCAAGGGCTGCGACGTGGTCACCTTCGACCACGAGCACGTGCCGACCGAGCACATCCGGGCCCTCGCCGCCGAGCAGGTGAAGCTCTTCCCGCCGGCCGACGCGCTGGTGCACGCCCAGGACAAGCAGGTCATGCGGGAGCGTCTCGGCACCCTGGGCGCGCCGAACCCGGCCTGGCGACCGGTGACCGAGCCGGCCGACCTGGTCGCCCTCGGCGACGCGCAGGGCTGGCCGGTGATGCTCAAGGCCGCCCGGGGCGGGTACGACGGCCGGGGCGTCTGGCTGGTCGACGACGCCGCGCAGGCCACCGAGCTGGCCACCACCCTGCTCGCCGGGGGTACCCGGTTGATCGTCGAGGAGCGGGTGGCGCTGCGCCGGGAGCTGGCGGTGCAGGTGGCCCGGTCCCCGTTCGGGCAGGTCGCCGCGTACCCGGTGGTGGAGACGGTGCAGGTCGACGGCATCTGCGTCGAGGTGCTGGCCCCCGCTCCCGGGCTGGCCGAGGAGGTCGCGGTCGCCGCCCAGCAGCTCGCCATCGACCTGGCCACCGCGCTCGGCGTGGTCGGCCTGCTCGCGGTGGAGCTCTTCGAGACCCCGACCGGGCTGGTCGTCAACGAGCTGGCGATGCGCCCGCACAACTCCGGGCACTGGACCATCGAGGGGGCCCGGACCTCGCAGTTCGAGCAGCACCTGCGGGCGGTCCTCGACTACCCGATGGGGGACACCGCGCTCACCGCGCCGGTGGTGGTGATGGCGAACGTGCTCGGCGGCGCGCCGGGTGGCATCTCCATCGACGAGCGGCTGCACCACCTCTTCGCCGCCGAGCCGGGCGCCAAGGTCCACCTGTACGGCAAGCAGGCGCGCCCCGGCCGCAAGATCGGGCACGTCACGGTGCTCGGCGACGACCTGGCCGACGTCCGGGCGCGGGCCGCACGCGCCGCCCGCTGGCTGCGGGACGGTACCGAGTGAGCGAGGGAACGAGCAGCGTGACCACCGTTGGTCTGATCATGGGTAGCGACTCGGACTGGCCGACCATGCGGGCCGCCGCCGAGGCGCTGACCGAGTTCGGCGTCGGCCACGAGGTCGGCGTGGTCTCCGCCCACCGCACCCCGGGCAAGATGATCGAGTACGGCCGCACCGCCGCCGACCGGGGCCTCAAGGTGATCATCGCGGGGGCCGGTGGCGCCGCCCACCTGCCCGGCATGGTCGCCTCGGTGACCCCGCTGCCGGTGATCGGCGTACCGGTGCCGCTGAAACACCTCGACGGGCTGGACTCGCTGCTCTCCATCGTGCAGATGCCGGCCGGTGTGCCGGTGGCGACGGTGTCGATCGGCAACGCCCGCAACGCGGGCCTGCTCGCCGTCCGCATCCTGGCCGCCACCGACGAGGGCCTGCGGGCCCGCATGGTCGCGTACCAGGACAGCCTGGAGAAGCTGGTCGCCGAGAAGGAAGCCGCCCTGCACGCCTCCCTCACCTGAGCCCTCTGCACTTCAGCGCATGGCGCGCAGGGCGGTCTGGAGGCGTTCCTGGGCCCGGCGGCGGCGCTCGTTGCTCGCCCCGAGGACCAGCAGGACCAGCCCGACCGGGATCAGCACCAGCCACGGGCCGAGGCTGAACAGGGCGTGCACGGCGGCGATCGCGGTCACCACCGCCCCGACGATCACCGGGGCCTGCTGCTGGCTGATCGAGCCGTAGATCAACACGGCCACCGCGCCGAGCAGCAGCAGCACCTGCCGCAGCATGCTGGAGTCGGTGGCCAGCACGATCGCCAGGGTCGGCACGAAGGCGGCGACCAACGCCGGCCCGTACGCCACCCAACTGCTCAGCTCCGGCCGCTGCCGTAGCTCCAGCAGGCCGACCAGCAGGGCCAGCGCGGCGAACGGCAGCGTGTACGCCTCCGGCAGGGCCACGTCGGCGACCTGCATCAGGATCCACCAGGCGGTGATCTCGCAGAGGACCACGCCCCAGAACAGGATCCGCCGCTCCACCGGCCGGCGACCCGGCCGTACGGCGGCCAGCCCGAGCACCGCGCCCCAGGCCGCCAGCAGCGCGGCGATGTGCCGGGGCGAGTCGAAGGCCAACGCCAGCGCGATGAACCCCGCCGCGTACCCGCTCCACTGCACCGTGGCCGCCTCGGCGTACGCCTCGGGCCGGCGCAGCCGGGGCAGCGTCGCGGTGCCGAACTGGAGCGCCGCGCCCACCGCCAGCACCCCGAACGCCGACCAGACCGGGGCGAACCCGACGACCAGCCCGAGGGTGAGCACGAAGAGCTGCGCCTTCAGCGAGGCGAAGAGCCAGCCGAGGATGCGGGCCCGCTGGGTGGTGCCGAACAGGGCGGCCACCGTGCCCACCGCCACCCCGCCGCCGAGGGCGAGCAGGGTCAGCTCCCGGGTGGCCAGCGACCCGGCCAGGCCGGCACCTCCGGCGGCCAGCCCGATCAGGAAGACCAGCACCCGCGTCACCCGCAGCGAACGGGCCCGTTCGAGCAGGGCCGGCGGCGGGGTCAGCGCCAGCCCCAGCATCACCACGGCGAAGACGGTGATCCCGGCCAGCGCACCGGCCGGCCAGGGCCGGCCCAGGGCGACCGGCGCGATCAGCAGCGTGACGGCGATCCCGGGCAGCACCACCGGTACCGCCCGGGACCGGCGGCCCGCGCTGAAGCCGGTGGCGGCCAGCGCGGCGGTCGCGGTGAGCAGCAGCGTGGTCAGCACGTGCGTCGGGTCGGCCGCGCTGGCCGGCGGGGTGAGCAGCTCCGGCGGCGGCCCCTGCCAGATCCGGGTCAGCGTCCGGTACGGCTCCACCAGCGCCACCGGCAGGGTCGGCGCGATCGAGACCACCGCCAGGACGGTCGGCGGTACGGCGGCGGCGACCGCCCCGGCCGCCGGGCTGACCCGCCAGCGGGGCGTACCGTCGTCGGGCAGCCGGCGCAGCGCGCCGTCGAGCAGGACGGTCCAGCGGCGTACCGGCTGGGCCAGGTCGGGCGGCGGGTCGGTGGCGTGCCGGATCAGCTCGGCGAGCACCCCGAGCAGCGCCGCCGCGGCGGCGTACACGCCGAGGGGGAGCCCGGCGGGGAACGCGGCCAAAGCGCTGATCGTGGCGGCGCCGACCACGGCCACGCTGGCGTACGGGAGGTACTGCGGCACCCGGCGGCGGACCGCGCCGATCACCGCCAGCCCGAGGCTGGTGGCGGCGATCGCGGCGGTCACCACCACCTCGGGGGCGTGACCGTACTCGGCGGCCAGCGCGGCGATCCCGCCCGGCGCGGCCAGCAGCGCGGCCCCGGCGGCGGCCCCGCCGATCTGCGCCAGGTACGGCGGCATCCCCTCCGCCTCGACGTCGACCTGCCGCCCGGCGAAGACCCGGGCCAGGACGGCCACCGTGACGCAGATCAGCGCGAGGCCGCCCAGGGCGAGGGCGGTGGTCCACGGCCGGACCAGGCCGGCGCCGGCCGCGTACAGGCCGAGGACGCCGGCCAGGACGGCCCGGGACAGCCCGGCCCGGGGGTCCATCGCGCTCACCGACGCCATGCCGAAGACGGTGGCCGCCGCCAGGCCGACCAGGACCGGTGACCACCAGGGCAGGGCGAAGGCGGCCGGCACGCCGATCGTGGCGAGCACGGCCGCCCCGCCCGACACGTCGTACCGCCAGGGTGGTGGCAGCAGCACGGCGGCGGCGACCGCGAGCAGCGCCAGCGCCACCGGGGCCTGCCAGGTCGACCCGCCGGTCGGCGCCGCCGGCCAGGTGGAGAGGTCGCCGGCCCAGATCGCGCCGGGCGTGGCGAGCACCCCGAACCCGCCGCGCAGCGCCGACCAGCCGGCGATCAGGCCGATCAGGACGCCGCCGACGGCGACCCCGAGGATCGGCCCGCGCCGCCACTCCTCGGGCATGGCGCGGGCGGCCACGGCGACCACCAGCACCAGCCCGGCGGCGACCACGAGCTGCCCGCCGGGGGTGACCACGGCCGCGATCCGGACCATGGTGGCCACCAGCGCCGTGGTGACCGCGGCGACGGCCAGGTCGGCGCCGTCCAGGGCCAGGTCGGAGCGGCGGCTGGCGTCGATCGACGAGGCGAAGACCACCAGCAGCGCGGCGATCAGCACCAGCACGCCCACCCAGGCGTCGGCCACGGTGGTGCCCGGCGCGACGAGCGCGGCGGCGGCGACCGCCAGCGCGCCGAGCCCGGTCCCGGTCGCCAGCGGCGGCGGGATGTGCCGCTGCGACACCTGGAGCAGGGCGGCGTACCCGAGGGTGACGCAGACCGCCAGGAAGCTGGCGGCGAGCACCGGCACGGTCACCTCGCGCAGGCTCGCCGGGGTCGGCGTGGGGTCGACCGGCACGCTGGCGGCGACGAACGCGGCCACCGAGCCGGGCAGGGCGGCGGCGGCGCCCCCGGCGGCCCAGGCGGCGACCGTCTCGGTGCCGGTCGAGGTCATCCGGAACCGGGGCAGCGTGGCCACGGCGATCCCGGCGAGGCAGACCACCAGCAGCACGCCGCTGGTCAGCGCCGGCCGGGCCAGCGCCGCGCCGACGCCGACCAGCCCGACCGCCGCCGCGGTGACCGCGTGGACCAGCGCGGAGCGCGGGGTGCGGGCGGCGAGCCCCACCAGCCCGATGCCGATCGCGGTCAGCACCATCGGCCACGGCGCCATGAGCCAGCCCAGCCCCAGGGCGGCCGGTACGGCGAGCGCGGTCAGCGCCGCCCCGACCACCGCGAACTCCTGGCGGATCTCCGGCGGCAGGGCCAGCGCGGCGGCCACGGCCAGCAGCAGCGCGGCGGCGGGCAACTGCCACGCGGCGGGCCCGACGGCGGCGGCCAACTCGGCCGGGTACCGGTCGAGGTCGGCGGCCCAGGCGGGCAGGGCGGCCCGGACCGGGGCGAGCCCGGCGCGGACCGCGTCGACGGCGACCAGCAGCCCGCTGACGGTCAGCGCGGCGGCGGCGGCGAGTTGCGGGCCGCGCCGGGCCGCCTCGGGCACCGCCCGCACGGCCAGCCCGGTCAGCGCGATGACCGCCGCGATGAGCAGCAGCGCCCGTCCGGGCAGGGCGACCGCCGCGATCCGGCTCAGCGCGACGATGACGGCGAGGGTGACGACGCCGGCCCCGACGTCCGGCAGGGGCGGCCGGCGCAGGGCGAGCGTGCCGGCCAGGCAGACCACGGCGGCCAGCAGCAGCGCCGTACCGGCACCGACGGCGGCCGGCACGGTGGCCGCCCGCAGCAGCCCGGTGAGCGCGTACGCCAGGGCGAGCGCCACCGCGACCGCGTGCAGCCCCCAGGCGAGCTGCCGCAGCCCCGGCACCGGTCGGGGCGGCCCGACCTGCGCCCGTGGCCCCGGCTCGCCGCCGAGCACCTCGCCGCCCTCCTCGGGGTCGGTCTCCGGGCGGCCACCGGCGGGACGCGGTGTCCCGGCGGCACCGGGCAGGTCCCGGCGTACCGGCCGTTCCACGGTCAGCGCGGAGCCGGCCAGCCAGAGGTCGAGCGCGCCGACCACGGTGAGCACCAGCGCCCAGCCGACCGCCCCGCCCAGCCACTCGTACGCCAGCAGCGGCAGCACCGGCTGGGCGGCCAGCACCGTGGCGAACCGGGGTGCGCGCAGGCCGCTCCAGCGGGCGTACCCGAGGGCGGTGCCGGCGGTGGCGGCGAAGACCCCGGCGGCGAAGACCGCGCCCGGTACGGCACCGGAGCCGACCCGGTCCACGGCCCACAGCGCGTACCCGGCCAGGGGCAGCAGGAGCAGCCCGACGGCGGCGATCGTCTCGGCGGTGGAGGTGAGCCCCCGGCGGGCCAGCACCGGCGGGGCGAGCAGCATCAGCACCGTGGCCAGCAGCAGGATGCCCAGCCGGCCGAGCGCGTCCATCGAGCTGGTGGCCAGGGCGGCGAAGACCACGGCGGCGACGCCGAGCAGCAACGCGCCCAACCCGAGGGGGATGTTCTGCACCTCGCGGGAGGACGACTCCGGCGGGTGCTCCGGGCTGTCGGCGTCCAGCCAGGTGGCGGTCGACTCGGCGGTCGGCGGGGGTGGCGACGGATCCGCCGGGGGCGGTGGCGGGCCCTGCCGGGGCACCCGGGGCGGTGCCCCGGCACCCGGTCGGCCGCCGGGTGCCGGCGTGGCCCGCGCCGTCCCGTCGCCGGTGGGTGCCCCGGCGTGGGCCGCCGTCGGTCCCTCCCCGGCCGGGTCGGTGGCTCCCGCCGGGCCGGTGTCCCCGGTGCCGGCCGGGGCCGGTGCGTCGGTCGGGTCGGCGGGGCCGGCCGGGTTCGGCACCGGGCGGCGGCCCGCCCGGCGGCGCAGCACCCGGTGCGGTCGGGCGGACTGCTTGAGCCGCTCCTCACCGGCGTGCGCGAGGATGTCCCGCTGGAAGAGGGCGGCCTGCATCTTGGCGGCGATCTGCCGCTGCTCGGCGGCGATGGCGGCCTCGCGGGCCTTCATCTCGGCGATCGACCGCTCGATCTCCGCCAGGTGCTCGACCCACTGGGGCTGGTGGGCCCCACAGTGCGGGCAGTCGGCGGCCGGCTTGATCTCCTGGCCGCACGAGGCGCACTTGAAGGTACCCACCGACACCCCTCCACCCGGCCGACCCGCACTGTGGACATCTCCACTGTCGCAGCATGCCCAAACCTGGCCCGGATTTCGACACCCGCCGCCGCGTCGGGGGCCACAAAATGGCGGCCGGTCGTGGCCGAGGTGCCACGACCGGCCGCTGCGGGCGGATCAGGTGCCGGTCACCGCGCGGCGCGCCGCCGCGCCGGGTGCGGACCGGCGTCGGGTCAGGGGCGGCCCAGCCCCCGGTACTCCCAGCCGGCCTGGGTCCACAGTGCCGCGTCCAGGCAGTTGCGGCCGTCGACGACCCGGCGGCCGGCGACCAGCTCGCCGAGGGCGACCGGGTCGGCGTTGCGGAAGTCGGCCCACTCGGTCAGCACGCAGACCAGGTCGGTGTCGGTGACGGCGTCGTTGATGGTGGCCTCGTACTGCAGCTCCGGCACCGCCCGGCGGGCGTTCTCCACGCCCTGCGGGTCGAAGACGTGCACGTCCGCGCCGGCCTTGTGCAGCAGCGCGGCGACCGCCAGGGCGGGCGCGTCGCGGACGTCGTCGGTGTTGGGCTTGAAGGTGGCGCCCAGCACCGCGATCCGGGTGCCGGACAGGTCCGGCCCGGCCGGCCCGGAACGGCGGCCGAGCAGGTCGGCGGCGAGCTGGAGCACCCGGGTACGGCGGCGCAGGTTGATCAGGTCGACCTCGTGCAGGAAACGCAGCGCCTCCCCGGCGCCCAGTTCCTGTGCCCGGGCCTGGAACGCCCGGATGTCCTTGGGCAGGCAGGCGCCGCCGAAGCCGAGCCCGGCCTGGAGGAACCGGTTGCCGATCCGGGGGTCGTACCCGATCGCGCGGGCGAGCTGGGTGACGTCGCCGCCGGAGGCCTCGCAGACCTCGGCCATCGCGTTGATGAAGGAGATCTTGGTGGCCAGGAAGGCGTTCGCGGCGACCTTGACCAGCTCGGCGGTGGCGAAGTCGGTGACCACCAGCGGCACCTCGCGGTCCTCGGTGGCGGCCAGGTCGAAGACGCCCTTGTGCGCGGCGTAGAGCATGCCGTTGGCCCACTCGCTCTTCACGCCGACCACGATCCGGTTGGGGCGCAGCACGTCGTCGACGGCGAAGCCCTCCTGGAGGAACTCGGGGCTCCAGGCCACCTCGACGCCCAGGTCGGTCGGGGTGTGCTTGCCGACGAGCTGCTCCACCCACTCGGCGGTGCCCACCGGGACGGTGGACTTGCCGACGATCAGCGCCTTGCGGGTCAGCCGCTGGGCCAGGCCGGTCACCGACGCCTCGACGTACGACAGGTCGGCGCCCATGCCGTCGGCCCGCTGCGGGGTACCGACGCAGATGAAGTGGACGTCGCCGAAGTCGGCGGTCTCGCCGATGTCGGTGCTGAACCGCAGCCGGCCGGCGGCCAGGTTACGCCGCAGCAGCTCGTCCAGGCCGGGCTCGTGGATCGGCACCTCACCGGCGTTGAGCTTGGCGATCTTGTCGGCGTCGACGTCGAAGCCGAGGACCTCGTAGCCCAACTCCGCGTAACAGATGGCGTACGTCGCGCCGAGGTAACCGGTGCCGAGGAAGGTGACCCGGGGCCGGGACGCGCCGGAGGGCGGCGTCACCGCCGGGATCACCGGCATCGGCTGGGGGTTCGGGTACGGGATCGTCACGCCTGTCTTCTCCGCTCGCACTGGCGGCGCTCTGGTTGCGTCGCATTTCGGCCGGGCGCCTGTCCGGGGCACCGAAGGACATTGTGAATGTGTGGCGGCCAGCCGGCGGGGTGACGCCGGTGACATCCTGGCCGAGGCTACGCGCGGGTAACCAAGACCGGGGCCGTGTCGTTATCCTTCATCCTGCGTGGTCGACCGTGACGGACAAGGCACCGACTGCGCATGATAGCGGTGAGAGGGAGGGTGCCGACATGGCCGCAGGGGAACCATTCGACGTCTACCGGTTGCCCGAGGAGCACGAGGCGATCCGGGAGGCGGTCCGTGAGGTCTGCGCGGCGAAGGTGGCCCCGCACGCCGCCGAGGCCGACGAGACCGGTGAGTTCCCGAAGGCGTCGTTCGACGCCCTGCGGGCCGCCGACTTCCACGCCCCGCACATCCCGGTGGAGTACGGCGGTGCCGGCGCGGACGCCCTGGCCACCGCGATCGTGATCGAGGAGGTGGCCCGCGCCTGCGCCGCCTCCTCGCTGATCCCGGCGGTCAACAAGCTCGGCACCATGCCGCTGCTGCTGGCCGGCTCGGCAGAGCTGAAGCAGCGGTACCTCACCCCGGTCGCCACCGGCGAGGCGATGTTCTCCTACTGCCTCTCCGAGCCGGAGGCGGGCAGCGACGCCGCCTCGATGACCACCCGCGCGGTGCGTGACGGAGACCACTGGGTGCTCAACGGCGTGAAGCGGTGGATCACCAACGCCGGGGTGTCGGAGTTCTACACCGTCTTCGCGGTGACCGACCCGGGCGCCCGGTCCCGGGGCATCTCCGCCTTCGTGGTCGAGAAGTCCGATCCCGGGGTCAGCTTCGGCGCGCCGGAGAAGAAGCTCGGCATCAAGGGCTCCCCGACCCGGGAGGTCTACCTCGACGGGGTCCGCATCCCGGCCGACCGGATCATCGGCGCCGAGGGCACCGGCTTCGCCACCGCGATGCGGACCCTGGACCACACCCGGGTCACCATCGCCGCCCAGGCGCTCGGCATCGCGCAGGGCGCGCTCGACTACGCCAAGGGGTACGTCGCCGAGCGCCGGCAGTTCGGCAAGCCGGTCGCCGAGTTCCAGGGCGTCCAGTTCATGCTCGCCGACATGGGGATGAAGCTGGAGGCGGCCCGCCAGTTGACGTACGCCGCCGCCGGGAAGTCCGAGCGGGGCGACGCCGACCTGACGTACTTCGGCGCGGCGGCCAAGTGCTTCGCCTCGGACGCGGCCATGGAGATCACCACCGACGCGGTGCAGTTGCTCGGCGGGTACGGCTACACCCGCGACTACCCGGTCGAGCGGATGATGCGGGATGCCAAGATCACCCAGATCTACGAGGGCACCAACCAGGTCCAGCGCATCGTGATGGCCCGCCAGCTCCTCAAGGACTGACCGACGCCCTCACCGGGTGGCGACCGCCCACCACCCGGCCTGGTCGCGGACCGGCCGGCCCCGCCCGGCCCGGTCGTGGACCAGCCGGCCCCGCCCGGGTGCCGGCCGGTCGGCCCAGCCGGCGATTACCGTGTCGAGCTGCTCCACCAGCAGCCGTCCGTGCCCGGTGAGACCGTCGGCGGCGCGGAGCAGCCCGGCCACCTCCCGGCAGGCCGCGCGGATCCGGACGAACTCCGCGCGGGCCAGGTGCCGGCCCGCCGCCGTCTCGTGGTGCCGCTGGCGCAGCCAGAACCCGCCGACCGCCACGTGCGCGTACAGGCCGTGCACCAGGGCCGGCAGCGGGCGGGGGCCGGCCCGCCAGGGCGCGGCGTGCCGGGCCCCGCCGGTCGGCTCCACGAGCGGGAAGAGGTCGTCCAGCGCGGCCAGCTTGTTGTGCGCCAGCTCGTGCACCAGGGTCGCCGCGATCGTCCGGGCGTCCCCGGTGCCGGCCAGGGCGATGCAGCCCACCGCGGCCGGGAAGGTGCCGCTGATCAGCGGGGCGGTCAGCTCGGCCGGGGTGCCGCCCCCGGCCAGCGCGGCCAGCGGCCGGCCCGCCGGGTCCCGGCGCAGCGGGGTGAGCACCGAGACGGCCTCGGCCAGGTCGGCGGCGGACGACCGGTGCCGGGTGGCCAGCAGCCGCCACCCCGGGGCGAGGCGGGCCCGCCAGTGGGCCGCCCCGGCGGCGTCCACCGGGACGACGCTGGCCGGCTCGACCAGGGCCCACGGGTCGTCCAGGTGGAACACCGCCCCCCGCCCGCGCGCCCGCAGCCGGTACGTGGGCTGCCAGGACAGCCGCGCGTCCCCGGCCGGGGTGGCGGGAACGCCGTCCAGCGCGACGAGGCCCCGTCCGCCGTCGACGGTCAGCTCCGCCCCGCCGCCGGTCAGCCCCGCCCCGCCCGCGCCGTGGCCGTGCAGCGCCGCCCCGCCGCCGTCCGGCTTCCCCGCGGCTTCGCCGGGGCCCCGGCGTAGCAGCCCGAGCCCCGGCAGGGCGACCACGGTGGCGCCGGTGGGGGCTGTCGGCATGACGACACGAGCCCGGCTGCCGGCCCGCAGCGCCACCGCCGCGACCACCGCACCGAGCAGGGCCGGCTCGGCACCGACCTCGCCGTCACGCAGCGCAGCGAGGGTACGGACCGCCCAGACGCTGACCGACGGGTACCCGAGCACCGCACGGGCCGCCCCGGGCGCGTCGCGCCGCAGCTCCGCCAGGAGCGTCCAGGCGTGCCGGGCCAGGGGCGCGTGCGGGTGCCCGACGTCCTGGCTCAGCGCCACGACCTCACGCAGCGCGAGCAGATTGCGGCTGAGTTGCCCGGCGAGCAGCCGCCGGACGGCGGACCGGCCGCCGCCGCCACGGGCGATCGCCAGGAACGTCCCGGTGGGCATTTCGTGCCGATCGGACCGCACGGCTGCCCTCCCCAGGCCATGGCGCGATCCACCGTAACGACGGTGAATATCGATGAACGCTACGATATGTTACTGGCGGGATGCTGGTTGTGCCGTTCGGGTCGCGGACTCGGCCGTTCGGGATGGTGGCGCCGATGGATCGAAGGTTGGGCCGGACATGTCGGAAAGGATGAGCAGCCGCGACCGACCGCTGGTGTCTCATCTCCTTGATGTCGAGGCTCTCGACCCGGCCGATCTCGACGCCATCCCCCGCGAACTGCTGCGTCGGTCGTTACGCCGGTTGATAGCCGAGACAGGTGACCCCACCACCGGGTTCCTCTGGTGGCAGAACACACAGGACCGGGCGGGAGCGGCCGACGCCGGCCGGGATGCGGGACGGGGAGGGACGGCATGACGGGAGAGCACGGCCGGGCCGGGACGGTTCGCCGGTGACCGCGCCGGGGGGTGACCGGCCGGACGCCGGGGCGGCGGAGACCCGGGTGACCGGCTTCGTGGCGGCGGCCCGCTCCACCGGGCGGACCAACGTGGTGAGCAACCTGGCCCTGCTGCTGGCCCGCGCCGGTCGCCGGGTGCTCGTGGTCGACGCCGGGCGGGGCGCGGTACGGGTGCACGAGCACCTGCGCGCCTTCCACGCCGAGGACTCGGCGATCACCGACCACCTCCCGACCGCCCTGACCGACCTGATGTTCGCGCTGCCCGGGTTCGCCACCGGCGAGCCCACCCTGCGCCGGTACGCCGTACCGCCCGGCCGGCTGGACGTGCTCTGGACCCCGGACCCCACGGTGTGGCCGGCGGTGACCGAGGTGGGCGCCGGCCCGGACGGGGCGCTGCGCATCGAGCTGCGCCGGCAACTGCGCTTCACCGAGTACGACGACGTGCTGCTCGAACCCGCCGACTTCGCCGAGACCGTCGCCGCGTGGCTCGCGGTGCTCTGCGACGCGGTGGTGGTCTGCCTGCCGTACCACCGGCCCGCGCTGGCCGACGCGGCGGCGGTCGCCCGGCAGGTGCAGCGGGCCGCTCCGGCCGGGGTACGCATCGTGGCGGCGACCACCGGGCTGAC
This sequence comes from Micromonospora fluostatini, assembly GCF_050410825.1. NCBI lineage: Bacteria > Bacillati > Actinomycetota > Actinomycetes > Micromonosporales > Micromonosporaceae > Micromonospora > Micromonospora fluostatini. Next base: position 4,505,323 of record NZ_CP191251.1, on the reverse strand, counting down.
CGGCGACGAGGAGGCCGCCGCCCGGTACGCCGAGGAGGTCCGCAGCCGGTTCCTCGGCGTGCTCCACGAGCCCGCCGTCCCGGTCGACTTCGCGCAGGTCGAGATCGCCGGTGGGCCCTCCGGGCAGCCGCTGGCCCCGCTGCTGGAGGAGTCCCGCCACCGCGACGGCGTGCTCACCGCGTACGGGGCGCTGCTCGGCCTGCTCACCGCCGGCGAGGTGGACCGCGCCGCGCCGGAGCCGGACCCGGTCCGGGACCGCTACCGGTACGGCGTGGGCCGGCAGCCGGTGACCGAGACCGGCGCCGTCAGCCTGGCGTACCCGGAGATCCAGCGGCCGTGGGCGGACTGGCTGCGCGACGAGCTGACCGTGCTCGGGCTCCAGGTCCGGCGCTGGGGCCGGGGGGCGCCACCGGTCGACGGCCCGGTCACCGTGCTGGCGGTCGCCCCCGACCCGCCCCCGCCCCGGGCCACCGGCGCGCCGGTGCCCCCGTCCGTGCTGGACGACGGCTGGCTGGCCCCGTTCGTCGAGCAGGTCCACGCGCACCCGGGCACCGAACTGCTGGTGGTGCGCACCACCGCGACGCCGGGGCTGCGACCCGACCCGGCGCGGGTCGTCGACCTGGCCGGTTGCACCGAGGAGGCGGCCCGCCGACGGCTGCGCGGCACGCTGGGCCTCGCGGCGGTGACCAGCCAGCCGGGGTCCCGCCCGTGGCGGGTCGGGTTCCCCGGCGGGCGGGACCGGGCCCGCCCGGTGTCCGGCCTGCCGCCGGCGCCGCGCCGCTTCGTCGGCCGGGACCGGGAACTGGCCGAGCTGCGGGACCACCTCCTGGCGAGCCGCCACGGGGAGCCGGTGACGGTCCGGGGGCCGGCGGCGGCCGGCAAGACCAGCCTGGTCCGGACCTACGTCGACCGGTTCCGGGCCGACTACGGCCTCGTGGAGTGGATACCGGCACGCAGCCGGCACGACGTGTGGCGGGCGCTGGCCGCGCTCGCCGACCGGTTGGGCGTCGGCCCGCGCGGCTCGGTGCCCGAACTGCTGCGCGAACTGGGCCGCTGGAACGAGCCGTGGCTGCTGGTGTACGACGGCGTCGCCGACGGGGTCGACCTCGCCGGGCTGCTGCCCACCGGGCCCGGCCACGTGGTGCTCACCCGGCCCGGGACGGGCCCGTCCACCGGCGGTACCGAGGTGACCGTCGCGGAACTGACCAGGGCCGACGCCGTACGGCTGCTCACCCGGCAGGTCACCGGGCTGACCGCCGCCCCGGCCGCCGCCGTGGTCGACGCGGTCGGCGCGCTCCCGCTCGACCTGTGGCTGGCGTCCGGGCTGCTGGAGCAGGCCGGCATCCTGCTCACCACCCGGGAGACGGTCACCGGGTCGCGGGCCGGCGACACGGCGGTGCCGGCGTTCCTGGAGGTGGTCGCGCCCACCGGTGCGGACCCGGCGGGGTCGCCGACGCGGCGGATCGTCGAGGTGGCGCTCGGGCTGATGGGCGAGGAGCTGAGCGGTCGGGTCGCCGTGGTGCTGGCCCAGATGTTCGCGTTCGCCGCCCCGGACGGGCTGTCGTTGACGCTGGTGCAGTCGCGGCGGATGCGCACGCAGGTCGCGGCCGGGCTCACCGGCCAGGACGCGGCGCTGCTGAACGCCGACGGCCTGGAGATGGACCGGGCGTTGACGGTGGCGACCCGGTACCGGCTCTTCGACGTCGCCTGGGGCGACCACGGGGTGGTGCGGATGCATCCCGCCGTGCAGGCCGCCGTGCGGGCCTGCCTGACCCCGCCCGAGGAGGAGGCCCGGCGGGGGCAGTTCCTGCTCGGCCTGGCCGGGGCGGCGCCCCGGAGCACCGCCGCCGGCTCCGCGCTGCGCCGGGAGCTGCACCAGCACCTGCTCGCCGCCGGCGCGCTGGAGGTGGACGACCCGCACGACGTCCGCCGGTTCCTCGTGGAGCAGCTCGAACACCTCATCGCCCGGGGCGAGGGGGAGTCGGCCGAGGCCCGCCGGTTGTGGCGGCCCCTGCTGGACCGCTGGCTGGCCCGGCACGGCTGGGGCGACCGGCTCACCCTGCGCCTGGCCACCCGGCTCGCGGACGTGACCCGGATGCTGGGGTACGGCGACGAGGCCCTGGAGCTGAGCCGGGTGGTGGTGGAGCACGGGGCCACGCTGCTCGGTCACGACCATCCCCGGGTCCTGGTCAGCCGCCGGGGCCTCGCCGGGGACCTGCGCGGGGTGGGCCGGTTCCGGCCCGCGCTGATCGAGGACCAGGCGACCTGGCGCGGGTTTCGCGACCAGTTCGGCAACTCCCACCCGGAGACCCTGGTCGCGGCGTACAACCTGGCCAACTCGTACCACCTGGCGGGGTGGACCGACGAGGCGGTCCGGGTCGCCCGGGACACGCTGCACCGGCGGCTGCGGCTGTTCGACGAGAACCACCCGGCGACCCTGCGGCTCGCCGGGGACCTCGGCCGGTACCTCGCCGAGCTGGGCGGCCCGGCGGACCTGGCCGAGTCGTACCGGCTGTTGCAGGACGTGTACCAGCGGCGCGTCGCCGGGCACGGCGAGGAGGACATGCTGCTGCTGCGGACCATCCGCCACCAGGCGGTGACCGAACGGCGGCGGGGGTACCGCGACCGGGCCAAGGACCTCAACAGCCGGGCCTACCTGGCGTTGCGGCGGCTGCTGGGGGAGGACAGCCCGGCCACCCGCTCCTGCCGGCTGAGCCTCGCCGTCGACTACCACCTGGCCGGCGAGAGCGACAAGGCGGTCCGGCTGGCCGACGACAGCCTCGCCGGCTACGAGCGGGACCTGGTCGCCGGGCACCCCTTCGTCCACCTGTCCCGCAGCCTGCGGGCCGTGCTGCGGCGGGGCACGGACGAGGCGGACGAGACGGTGACCGAGGGCGGCAAGGCCGCCACCGGGCTGGTGTCCGCGCTCGGCGAGTCCCATCCGTGGGCGCTCGCCGGCCAGGTGAACCAGGCCGGCAACCTGGCGGCGGTCGGGCGCGTCGGAGCGGCCGAGGAACTGTTGCGTGGTGTCCTCGACGAGGGTCGTCACCTGCTCGGCGTGGACCATCCCTACCTGCGGGCCGCCCGCCGGCTGCTCGCCGTGGTGCTGACCGACGGTGAGATCAGCGGTGGTCGCCGTCCCGGGTCGGTGGCGCTCGACTTCGTCGACCTGGAGGTGCCGGAGACATGAGCACGGAGGCCCCCGCCGACGGGACGGTCCGGCCGGAGCGCGGCGACCGGCGGATCGTCGTCACCCTCGGCAGCCACCTGGAGGGGCGGCCTCCCGGTGTGCTGCCCGCCTGCGAGGAGCTGATGCGGGAGGTGCCCGGCATCGTCCACCTGGCCCGCTACAGCACCGGCGTGTGCGACTTCGCCCTGGACGCCGACGCCGCGCCCGGCGGGCCGGACCCGCTGCCGTCCGAGGAACGGCAGCTCGTCGGCCGGGACGTGGTGCACGTGATGACCGACCTGGACGTCCAGTTGCGGCCGGCGCGCAGCGGGGACCTGATCCGGACCGTGCTGCACACCGCCCGGGGCGTGATCTTCGCGCTCCAGGTGCGCCGGGAGCAGTACCTGGTGGCGATGACCCGGCCGGCCGCGCCGGAGAGCGGTCCGCCGCCGGGTCAGCCGGACGTCCGGGCCGCCGACGTCGGCCTCTCCGAGCTGGCCAACCGGCTGCGCGAGGCGGTCAGCCAGCAGCCCACCAACTACGGCGGCTGGCTGACCGTGCCCGTGCCCGTGCCCGAGGCCGAGGGCGGCGCGGCGGGGCCGGACGAGGCGGCGGCGGGTCCGGTCCGGCCCCGCACCTGGACGGCCGACCCGACGTACGCCGGGCTCGCCGCCATCTGCCGCGACCACCTCGACCCGGACGACCTGCACTACGCGGCGGTCTGCCGGCCCGGCCGGGTCGAGGCCAGCGCCGACCTGCTCGACGACGACCGGCTGGAACGCTTCGCCGACGGCACCGGCTCGGGGCGGCGGCGGGCCTTCTACGGGCTCGTCGGGCAGCGGATCGACGTGCTGCTGCGCACGGTGGTCCGGGCGGCGTACCCGGCGATCGGGTCCCGGGTGCGCCGGCTGGTCCTCGACGTCGAGGAGGGCGCCCTCTACTGCTACCCCATCGGGCTGGACCGCTACCTGCTCGCGGTCACCCTCGACCAGAGCCGGGTGGCGGCGGCCGACGACCGGGCCGCCCTGCTCAGCGGCGAGCTGAACGGATGAGCACGGTACCGGCCGGGTCCGGTTCCGGCCGGCCGACGCGGGTGGCCGAGGCGGTCCTGCCGTCGCTGCGACGCAGCGGGCTGTTCGTGCTGGTGGCCGCCGCCGGCTGGGCGCTGGCCGCCGGCCTGGACTGGACCGAGCCGTACCGTTCGGACGGTTACCTGGCGGTGGCCGGGGCGTTGCTGGCCGTCGGCCTGTTCGCCAGCACCTCCGGCATCGACCTGGCGGCGGCCCGGCGCAACGCCCGGCTGGTCGGCCTGGCGATCACGGTCGGGGTGCTGGTCAAGGCCGCCCTGATCACCGGGGTGATGCTGCTGGCCTTCCGGAACCCCGCGTACCTGGTGCTCGGGGTGGCGGTCGCGCAGATCGACCCGTTGTCGTTCGCGGCGGCCCGGTTGCAGTCCCGGATGTCGCCGCAGGCCAAGACGATCCTCTCCGCCTGGGCGTCGTTCGACGACCCGATCACCGTCCTGCTGACCGTGTACGCCGCCGCCTGGGCGCTGCCGTTGCTGCCCGACGGGCCGGCCACGGTGGACGTGCTGTCGCACACGGCGCTGCGCGACTTCGGCGTCTCGTTGGCCGAGAACGCGGCGCTGGTGCTGGTCGCCGCCCTGCTCTGGTGGGGTACGCAGGCGCTGCGCCGCCGCTTCGGCGGGCCCCCGACGGCGTGGACGGTGCTCCAGGTGGTGCTGCTGCTCGGCGTCGCCGGGGTCGCGGTGTGGCAGTTCCTGATGCTCGGGCTGGCCGTGGCCGGTCTGTTCTACCGGCCGCCGATCGGGGCGCTGCTCGACCGGCTCACCCGGTGGGCGTTCCTGGCCGCCACCTTCGCCCTCGGCCTGGTCCTGGTCGGTGGGGTACGGCCGGTGCCCGGTGTGGTGCTCGGGCTGGCCGCGGTCGCCGCCCACGTGGTGGTCGCCCTGATCGTCTGTGCCCGGCTGCCCGCCGCCGACCGCCTCGACGTGGTCCTCGGCCAGCAGAACGGGATCACCGCGGTGATCCTGGCGCTGGTGCTGGAACGGCAGTTCCCCGGCACGGTGGCGGTGGTGGCACCGGCGATCCTCACGGTCAACCTGCTGCACGCGCTGACCAACGGCCTGCGTGAGGCGTACCGGCCCGACCCCGGCCCGCCAGCCGTCCCGGCGTCCACGGGTGGCCCCGTGCCCGCAGGTGGCCCCCTGTCGTCAGGTGGCCCCGCCGGGCAGGGCGGCCAGCAGTTCCTGGCGGACCCGCGAGCTGAGGTCCCCGAACAGGTCCTCCGGCCCCGTCCCGTCTCCCGGGCCGTCGACGAGGTCCCGTAACGCCCGCAGCCGGAACACCGGCAGGTACTCGTGGACGACGTCGAAGATCTGGCAGATCTCCTCCAGCCGTTCCCGCTGCGCGACGGTCGGCCCGCCCGGCTGCTGCCGGGCCAGGGCGTACCACTCGGCGACGGCCTGCGCGAACGCCTCGACCAGCTCGGTGAGCAGGGCGGCGACCCCGGTGGCCGCGTGCACCCGGCCGTCCCGGATCCGGGCCCGGACCGCCTGGCGGGCCCCCCGGCCGGCCTCACCCTCCTCGAACGCCCGGGTGAGCAGCGTGCCGACCCGGGTGTGCAGGTGACCGGCGGCGAGGGCGCGCTCGAACACCTCGACCACCGGCGCGGGCAGGCCGGCGAGCAGGTCGTCCGCGCCGTGCTCGGTGACCGCCCCGAGCGGCGGCCGGAGCTGGCTCAGGTCCCGGTGGATGGCGGCCAGTTGCTGGTCGTTGCGGACCCGCAGGTCGTCCAGCGCGCCGGTCAGCAGGCTGAGCATGTGCTGGGTCGCCGACTGGCGGCGGTCCAGCCGGGCCAGGTGCGGGGCCACCGGCACCAACAGGCCGTCCTGCGGGTACCGCTCCTCCATCCGCCCGGTCATCGCCTTGACCTCGGCGGTGAGCTGGTCGGCGAAGGACCTCGGCCGGTACAGCAGCGGCTCCCGGCCGACGGCCTCGCGGATCCGGGGCAGGAACTGCTCCGGCACCGGCTCCAGCACGACGAGCAGCAACTCGCAGTCCCGGTGCGCGTGGGCGGCGCGGGCCCGGTTCTCGACCGTGACCACGTCGCTCTCCTCCAGCATCGGCCCGGCCAGCAGGATGCCGCAGCCCGCGTCGTCCCGCCCGACCGGCAGCCAGTAGTCGACGCGGCTGTCCGGCCGGTCGGTGAGGAAGTAGTCGGGTACGTAGGCGTCGTGCCCGGTGCCGACCAGCACCTGCCGGATCTCGGCGAGCACGTGCTGCGTCCCCGCGCCGCCGTACAGCTCGCGGACCGCCGCGCGGACCATCGCCGGGGTCACCGGCGTGCCCCGGTCCCGGGCCTGGCGCCACAGCCGGTGACAGAGCGAGATCACCCGGCGGGGGACGCCGTGGGCCAGCTCCACGAGCTGGACGATGCTCTCCTCGGTGAACGGCGCCAGCCGGTCGCCCTGCCGGTACCGGATGTACCCGCGGGTCTCCGCGGTGGTCAGGGGCGTCATCCGGACCTGTTCGCCGCTGCGCGCCCGGACGTCGCGGGGTAGGCTGTCGAGCAGGTCGGGCAGCCCGGCGATGATCAGGAAGGTGTGCGACGCGGCGAAGACGTGCAGCATCTCCTTGAACTTGTCGAGCGCCTCGGTGCCGCGCCGGCCGGCGGCGGTGAGCACCTGGTCCAACTCGTCGATCACCAGCACGAACGGGTTCGGGCCGTACCCGATCAGCATGGCGAAGACGCCCATCGCCTGTAACGCGGTCGCCTCCGTCGCGGTGAGGGTGCCGGTGATGCCGCGCTCCCGGAGCACCTCCGCCGGGGGCCGCCCGGCGATCCACTCCCAGACCGCGTCCTCGAAACCGCCCCGCAGCAGCAGGGTGAGCGCCCGCGCGAACTCGGTGTTGTCGGTGACCTCCCGCAGCCGCTGGCGGAGCTGTTCGAGCAGGCGGTGCTCCATCATGCCGAAGGTGTCCACCACGGCGACCGGGTCCAGGCTGCCGTCCAGCAGTGACTCGGCCAGCGGCTCGGTGACCCGCGAGCGGCGTACCTCGACGGCGAGGATGTCGGCGTACAGCCGGCGGACCTGGCGGTCCACCACGTCCCGGCGGTCGGCGAGCTTGTCGGCGAAGGCACGGTACAGCGAGACGAAGGTGTCCGGCGGGGCGTTCAGGTGCATCCACTGGAGATCACCGTCGAGGCGTTCGGCGGCGTGCCGGATCAGGTGGGCCGCGAGGTGGGTCTTGCCGGTGCCGTAGTCGCCCACCACGGCCAGGACCCGGCCGGCGGGCTCCTGCGGGACGGCCCGGAGCGCGGTGAGGTAGCCGTCCATCACGGCGGTCGCCCGGCGGATCGCCGCCGTCGGGATGGTCATGACGGTCGACCCGGCGTCCGCGATCTGGGCCACCGCGCTCGACGGGTAGGGGTTGACCGCGCCGTTCGGGTCCGGGTCGTGCGCGTCCATCACGGTCGCTCCCCCCTGAGGCGGCGGGCTTCTCTGACGAAGTGTCGGCCGAGGTGTTCCCAGGTCACCTCATCCGGTCGGCTATTTTGCACCCGGAGTGTCTCGTACACCCCGAACAGTAACCACTGCATCTCACGAATAGTCGTCTTTCGATCGCCCTGGATGAACTCGTCGAGCGCCTCGGGGGCGAGCGGGGGTACCGCGCCCGCCGGCATCCGGCCCAGCCGGTCGGCGGCGAAGAGGCTGGCGTGCTCGTGTTCGAAGGCGTCGACCCGCAGGTGCAGCGTCCGGCCCGAGACGTGCTGGACACCCACGGCCGACGGCGCCTCGGCGAAGAACACCGTCCGCTGCGGAGCGCGGGCGTCGTAGTAGCGCAGCTCCTCCACCAGCTCGACGGTCGGCAGCAACACGATCAACCACTGGTCCGGCTCCAGGTAGCCGGGCAGGTTGCGGTACGTGCCGTCGGGGTCGGTGCGCTTGTCGTAGATCCGGTCGCCACGCAGCAGGGCGAGCAGGTCGAGCTTGTCCACCAGCGCCTCGCTGACCTTGCTCAGCCGTTCCCGGACGGTCGCGCTGTCCGACGCCTCCTGGGTCAGGTCGACCACCTCGACGCCCAGCCCGTCCGCCCGCAGCCGGCCGTGCAGCCAGTACGCGCAGCGGTTGATCAGCGCGGTCTTGCCGCAGCCCCGCTCGCCGCTGACCAGCACCAGCCGCCCCTGACGGTGCAGGTCGGCGAGGTCCTCGAAGCGCTTCTGGCAGGTCGTGAAGGACTCCTCGGTGTTGTCCACCGGGACGTAGAAGTCGAGGTGCTCCTCGTGCCAGAGCGGGTTGAGCGGATCGGTCGCGTCGAAGAGCTGAGGCACCGCGAACGGGTTCGGCGGCGGCTCGGGTGCCGTCGGCCCTGCTGCCGCCCTGGGATGCGGTGCCGTCGGGCCCGTCGCCGTCGGGCCGGCCGGCGTCGCGCCCGGTGCCGGCGGGTGCGGTGGCGGCTCCGGCGTCGCGTCCGGCGCCGTCGGGGCGGGCTGCTCCCCGGTCACCGGACGGCCGCCGGGACGCGCCCCGGAACCACACCCGGGCTCTCCACCGCGTGGGCCACCTGCTCCACCTCCGCCTCCAACCGGGTCAACTCCGTCCGCTGGCGTCGCACCCACCCGGGCCGGTCGCTGGACCCGGCGCTGCCACGGGGCACGTCGTGCAGCGGGCCGGGAAGCTGTCCGGCGAGTTCGGTCCCGAGCCGGCGGGGCAGCCCCCACCCCCGGTGGGCGGTGGCCACGGCGTCGAGCCGGCTCGCCAGGTCACGCTGCCGCCGGTGGATCTCGTCCTCCTGCCCGTACCGACCGGGCAGGGCCTCCTCGACGTGCCGCAACAGCGGCTCGACGGCGAGCCGGTACTCCCGGGCGGCGGCCCGCAGGGCGTCGGCCTGCGCCCGGCGGGCCCCGGCGGTGGCCAGCCGCCGGCTGAACCACGCGGCCAGCGCGGCGCTCACCACGGCCAGCAGCAGCGACGGGAGCACCGTCGCCCAGGGCGAACCGCCCCCACCGCCGCCCTGCCCCCGCTGGGCGGCGGCGATCAGGGCGAGGCAGGCCCGGTCGAAGTCGGCCGGGCGGTCCGCCCGCCACTGCTCCGGGGTGCCCTGCCGGTCGGACCAGCGCATCTGCCCCGCCACCGGGGCGGGGGTGGCGAGACCGAGCGCGGTGGCCGCCTCGACGAGGGCGGCCCGCTGGGCCGTCGACAGGCAGTGGACCCGCGCCCCGTCGTCGGTGGTCGGCCGACGGGTCGCCGCCCGCCACGCCCCACCCGCCAGGAGAACGACCACCACCGTGACCGCCACCGCCGCGACGACTCGTCGCGCCCTGACGGATGGCGTTCGCATAACCGCTGACTGTAGTGACAGTTCACCATGCGTGGATACCGCCGGCCGGTCGGAGATGCGGCGCGGGCGGCCGACCGGCCGCTGGCGGGACGGGTGAGCGGCGCGGCGGCACCCGCCCCGGGCAGTCGATCCACGCGGTGCCGGTGTCCTCGGCGGTGGTGCCTCCGTGGTGGGGGTTTCGGTGGTGGGGGTTTCGGTGGTGGTCCGGGTGGGGGCCGTGGGCCAGGGGTGGGCCGGTGACCCGGCCCACCCGGAACCTCAGAGGTCGTCGCGGGTGTCGCCGCTGCGGTACGCCCCCCGGGGTGGGGCCGACCACGGCGACGCCCCGGGGCTGCGCCGGGGCAGCGGCTCGGGCGGCGGCTGGTCGGGGTACCCGAGGCTCAGCGGGGCGGTGTCCCGGTCCACCGCCGCCGGGGCGGGCGGGGGCCAGTCGGTGGGCGACGCCTCCTCCGCCACCGGCTCGGACGTGGCCACCGGGGGCAGCGCCAGCGCCGCCGGCCGGGGCCAGCGCCGCCACCGCTGCCGGCTGACGACCGCCATCATCAGCAGGACGCCGATCAGGAACAGGGTGCCGTTCTCGACCGGCAGTTCCAGCGGCAACGGGTCACCGAAGACCCCCCACCCGTCCGGGATCCGGTCGCGGACCTCGAACGGGGCGACGAACATTCCGACGTACGGGGTGACGAGCAGCAGCCCGGCGACGAGCGGGCCGAGCGGGGAGACGCGCAACGTACCGAGCAGGCCGAGCAGGATGCCGCCGACGGCGAGGTACACGGCCGGCTCGATCAGGTTGGCGGTGTTGAAGGTGCCGACCTCCACCCAGCGGTCGACGGTGCGCGTCGACCCGTCCTGACCGAGCGTGACCAGGACCCAGGTGACCGGCGCCACCACGAGCCCGGCGAGAAAGCTCCACAGATGTCGCATCCGCGCACCGTACCGTTTCCGGCATGACCGAGCACTCCTCCGCCACCTCGGGTAAGCCGACGTCGTACTCCCGGGTCACGCTGAGTCGCATCATGACTGCTGTCGATGTCAACCTGTACGGGACGGTGCACGGCGGCGTGCTCATGAAGTTCGTCGACGACGTGGCCGGTGCCGCCGCGGCCCGGCACAGCGGCGGCACCGCCGTCACCGCCGCGATCGACGAGATCGTCTTCTCCGAGCCGGTCCGGGTGGGCGACCTGGTGCACGCGCACGCCCAGGTCAACTGGACCGGGCAGACCTCGATGGAGGTCGGCGTGAAGGTGGTCGCCGAGCGCTGGGACTCGGCCGAGGACGAGCCGGTCCGGGTCGCCACCGCGTACCTGGTCTTCGTCGGCGTGGACGTCGGTGGCGCGCCCCGGACGGTCCGGCCGGTGCTGCCGGAGACCCTGGAGGACCAGCGCCGCTTCCGGGAGGCGGAGATCCGCCGCGCCCACCGCCTGGCCCGTCGCCGCGCCATCCAGGCCCACCGCGCCGGCTGACCCGCCCGCCGGAGGGTCGGGTGAGAAGGGGACCCTTCTCGACCGTATGCGTTAAGAAGGGGCCCTTCCTTCCCCGCCCCCGGGTGGGTGCGGAGAATGGGGCGCAGGCAACGGGGCCTGGAGGAGGGTGACACTGTGGGTGACGTGCTCTGGACGCCGCCGGCGGACGTACGCGACCGGTCCCGCATCGGGGAGTACCTGCGCTTCCTTCGGGAGCGGCACGGGCTGGAGTTCGCCGACTACGCCGAGCTGTGGCGCTGGTCGGTCACCGACCTGGACGCCTTCTGGCGCTCGGTCTGGGACCACTTCGCCGTCGTCGCGCACACCCCGCCCACGGCGACCCTGACCGACCCGGCGATGCCGGGCACCCGCTGGTTCCCCGGGGCCACCCTCAACTACGCCGAGAACGTGCTGCGCATGCCGGGGCTGGCCGACGACGACCCGGTGGTGGTCGCCCACGGGCAGACCCGGGCGCCGGAGACGCTGACCGCCGCCGACCTGCGCGAGCAGGTCCGCCGGGTGGCGGCCGGGCTGCGGCGGCTCGGCGTCGGCCCCGGCGACCGGGTGGCCGCGTACGCGCCGAACATCCCCGAGACGTACGTGCTGCTGCTGGCGACCGCCAGCCTCGGCGCGGTCTTCTCCTCCTGCGCGCCCGAGTTCGGCACCCGCAGCGTCACCGACCGGTGGCGGCAGATCGAGCCGACGGTGCTGGTGGCGGTGGACGGGTACCGGTACGGCGACAAGCCCGTCGACCGGCGCGCCGAGGTGGCCGCGGTGCGGGCCGCGCTGCCGTCGCTGGCGCACACCGTCTCGATCGCGTACCTCGATCCGGCCGGCGCCCCGCCCGAGGGGGCGATCGGCTGGGCCGACCTGGCGGCGGCGACCGACGAGCCGTTGACCTTCACGCCGGTTCCGTTCGACCATCCGTTGTACGTGCTCTACTCCTCCGGCACCACCGGGCTGCCCAAGCCGATCGTGCACGGGCACGGCGGCATCCTGCTGGAACACCTGAAGATGCTCGCCCTGCACCACGACCTCGGTCCGGGCGACCGGTTCCTCTGGTTCACCACCACCGGCTGGATGATGTGGAACTTCCTCGTCTCCGGGCCGGCCGTGGGGTCCGCGATCGTGCTCTTCGACGGTAACCCCGGCCACCCCGACCTGGGGGAGCTGTGGCGGCTGGCCGAGCGCACCGGCACCACGTACTTCGGCACCTCGGCCCCGTTCCTGCTGGCCTGCCGCAAGGCCGGCCTGGTGCCGAGGGAGATCGCCGACCTGTCCGCGCTGCGCGGGGTCGGCTCGACCGGCGCGCCGCTGCCCGCCGAGGGCTTCACCTGGGTGTACTCCGCCGTCGGCGACCGCCTCCAGCTCCAGTCCCTCTCCGGCGGCACGGACGTCTGCACCGGCTTCGTGGGTGGGGTGCCGCTGCTGCCGGTGCACGCCGGGGAGATCGCCTGCCGGGCGCTCGGCGCGAAGGTGGAGGCCCGCTCCGCCGACGGTACCCCGGTCGTCGGCGAGCTGGGCGAACTCGTCATCACCGCGCCGATGCCGAGCATGCCGGTGGGCTTCTGGAACGACGCCGACGGCGCCCGCTACCGGGAGGCGTACTTCGACGTGTACCCGGGCGTCTGGCGGCACGGCGACTGGATCACCATCAACGAGCGGGGCGGCTGCGTGATCACCGGCCGCTCCGACGCCACCCTCAACCGGGGCGGCGTCCGGCTCGGCACCGCCGAGTTCTACTCCGTCGTCGAGGGCCTGGACGAGGTCGTCGACTCGGTCGTCGTGCACCTGGAGGACGACCAGGGCGGCGCGGGGGAGCTGCTGCTCTTCGTGGTGCTCGCCGAGGGGCTGACCCTCGACGACGACCTGCGCCGCACGATCGGCCGCGAACTGCGTACCGCCCTGTCACCCCGGCACGTGCCCGACGAGATCCACCAGGTCCGTGCCGTGCCGCGTACCCTCTCGGCGAAGAAGCTGGAGGTCCCGGTCAAGAGGATCCTCACCGGTACCCCGGTCGACTCGGCCGCCGCCACCGGTGCCCTGGCCAACCCCGACTCCCTCACCGCCTTCGCCGCCTTCGCCCAACGCCGCCCCCCGACCCCCACCCCCGCCTGACCCCCCCCAACCCGCCCCGCCCCCTACCCCCGCCCCCGCTCCGGCGATCTTGCACTTGCGTGCCGGGCAGAAGGTGCAAAAGACCTGAATCAGGGGCCGGAACTGCAAGATCGCCGCGTCCGGTGGTGGCGGCGGAGGAGGGCGGGGCAGGGGTCAGGGGAGGGTGTGGGTGGTTTTCTCGGTGTGGGTGCGGGTGGGGAGGGTGGCGGGGTCGAGGTTGGCGCAGAGGACGATGCTGGCGCCGCAGAGCAGGGGGGCCAGCAGCCAGTCGACCGGGTCCGGGTAGCGGGCCGCGTCGACCAGCACCCGGGCCCCGGGGCTGAGGCCCAGCTCCGCCGCCCGGGACGCCGCCCGGCCCAGCAGGTCCGCGTCGTCCGGGCCACCGGAGGGGTACGGGGTGAAGTGGTCGCCGTGGCCGCGTACCTCGATCACGTAGTCGGCGAAGCCGGCCGGCACCTCGCGCAGCGGCAGCGCGAACGGGGCGAGCGCCAGGGCGTACCGCTCGCCGGCCGACCATGCCCCGGCCTCGGCGACCCGGTCGGCGGCGGCGAAGAGCGCCTCGACGGGCCCCGGTTCCCGGGTCACGGTGAGCCCGGCCGACCAGCAGCCCAGCAGCACCGCAGCGGTCTGCCAGTGCGGCGGCAGCAGCACCCCGACCGGATCGCCGGGCGCCACGCCGACCTCGTCCACGAGCAGGTTGCCCGTCTTGGCCACCCAGTTCGCGCAGGTGGCGCCGGAGATCTCGGTGCGCTCGCCGGTGGCGTCGTCGTACCAGGTCAGCAGGGGGCGGGCGGGGTCGGGCGCGATCGCGTCGGCGAACACCCGGGCAATGTTGTCGACCATCGCCGCGAACGATACGCGGCCAGGGTGCGTATCTGTTGACAACGACAAGTCGGCGTACGGTCGGGTCGCAGTCAGCACCCGTACCCGGCAGCGGCGTAGGCTTGCCCGAAGTGTTGTTCCCCACATCCGCGAAGTTGCTAGGAGTCGCCCCGTGACCGCCGGCCGCCCGCCCCGCGTGCTCATCGACGCCACGAGCGTCCCCGCCGACCGTGGCGGTGTCGGTCGCTACGTCGACGGCCTGCTCGGCGCCCTGGGCAAGGTCTGCGGGTCGGGTGTGGATCTGGCCGTGGTCAGCCTCCGCACCGACCTGGAGCGGTACACCAGGATGCTGCCCGGCGCGGAGATCATCCCGGCCCCCGCCGCCGTCGCCCACCGACCCGCCCGGCTGGCCTGGGAGCAGACCGGCCTGCCGTTGCTGGCCCAGCAGGTCGGCGCGCAGGTGCTGCACTCGCCCTTCTACACCTGCCCGTTGCGCGCTGGTTGTCCGGTGACGGTCACCGTGCACGACGCGACCTTCTTCACCGAGCCGGAGCACTACGACAAGTCCCGCCGGACCTTCTTCCGCAGCGCCATCAAGACCTCGCTGCGCCGCGCCGACCGGGTGATCGTGCCGAGCAAGGCCACCCGGGACGAGCTGATCCGGCTGCTCGACGCCGACCCGACCCGGATCGACGTGGCCTACCACGGGGTGGACCACTCCGCCTTCCACGCCCCCAGCGAGGAGGAGAAGGCCCGGGTCCGCGCCCGGCTCGGGCTCGGTGGCAGCAGCTACGTCGCCTTCCTCGGCGCCAAGGAGCCGCGCAAGAACGTACCCAATCTGATCCGGGGCTGGGCCCGCGCGGTGGCCGACCGGCCCGACCCGCCGGCCCTGGTGGTCGCCGGTGGCCAGGGGCACGACGACGAGATCGACCGGGCGGTGGCGGAGGTCCCGTCCCACCTGCGGCTGCTGCGGCCGGGCTACCTGCGCTACGCCGACCTGCCCGGCTTCCTCGGCGGCGCGCTGCTCGCCGCCTACCCGTCCTACGGGGAGGGTTTCGGGCTGCCGATCCTGGAGGCGATGGCCTGCGCCACGCCGGTGCTCACCACGCCCCGGCTGTCGCTGCCCGAGGTGGGCGGCGACGCGGTCGCGTACACCAGCGAGAACCCGGACCAGATCGCCCGCGACCTGGTCGACCTGCTCGACGACGAGTCTCGGCGGCTCACGCTGGCCAAGGCCGGCTTCGACCGGGCCAAGGAGTTCACCTGGACCTCCAGCGCCGAGGTGCACATCGCGGCGTGGAGCCGGGCGCGGTCCTGAGCCGCGACGCCGCCGGGCCGGTACGCGAGAGACGGTCCGTACCGTGGTGGTTCGGGCATGATGTGGTGATGCTCTACGCCGTCATTCCGGCGGGGGGGAGCGGCACACGTCTGTGGCCGCTGTCCCGTGCCGGCCACCCCAAGTTCCTCCACCCGCTCACCGGTACCTCGGCCTCGCTGCTCCAGGCGACCGTCGACCGGTTGGCTCCGCTGACCACGCCCGAGTGCACGCTGGTGGTGACCGGGGCGGCGCACGCCGCAGCGGTGGCCCGCCAACTGACCGGCGTGCCCGAGGAGAACATCCTCGTGGAGCCCTCACCCCGGGACTCCTGCGCGGCGATCGCGCTGGCCGCCGCAGTGATCGCCCTGCGCGAGCCGACGGCGGTGATGGGTTCCTTCGCCGCCGACCACCTGATCGGCGACCCGGGGCGCTGGGCGGAGACGGTCCGGGAGGCGGTGCGCGGCGCCGAGCAGGGGCTGCTGATGACCGTCGGGATCACCCCGACCCGCCCCGAGACCGGGTACGGCTACCTGGAGACCGGTGCCCCGACGGGGGACGGTCCACTGCGTCCGGTCGCCGAGTTCAAGGAGAAGCCGGCCGCCGAGGTGGCCGAGGCGTACCTGCGCTCCGGGCGGCACCTCTGGAACGCCAGCATGTTCGTCTGGCGGGTGGACGTCTTCCTGGCCGAACTGGCCCGTCAGCAGCCCGCCCTGTACGCGGGCGTCACCGCGATCGCGGCGGCCTGGGGCACCCCCGAGCAGGACGAGGTGCTGGGCACCGTCTGGCCCACCCTGCCGAAGATCTCCGTCGACTACGCGGTGATGGAGGGCGCGGCGACGGCCGGCCGGGTCGCCACCGTCCCCGGTGACTTCGGCTGGAACGACGTGGGCGACTTCCACACCCTCGGCGAGGTGATCCCGGCCGACGCGGACGGCAACGTCGTCCTCGGCCCGGACGCCAAGCCCGGTGTGCTGCTGCGGGACAGCACCGGTCTGGTGGTGGTGCCGCAGTCCGGTCGCCTGGTGAGCGTCCTCGGGCTGCACGACGTGATCGTGGTGGACACCCCGGACGCGCTGCTGGTCTGCCCCCGTGACCGGGCCCAGGAGGTCAAGGCGCTGGTCGACGAGTTGAAGGAGCGCGGCGAGGAGGGCCTGGTCTGAGCCGCCCGGCGACCGCCCGCCTGTCGGCCGGGGCGGTCGCCGGCACCCGTGGCGGTCAGCCCGTCGGTCGGGGCGGCTCGAAGGCGGCCCGGTCCAGCGCGGCCAGGGCCGGACCGACCAGTCGGGCGGTGGCGTCGGCCAGCGGCTGCGGCAGCTCACCCGGGGGGAACCAGCCGAGCGCCGACGACTCCGCGCTGACCCGTTCGACCGCGTCCGGCGGGGCGAGGACCGCGAAGCGGACGTCGTGGTGCGCCGAGTCGCCGCCGCACCGGACCCGGTGCACGTCCACGTCGATCGGGACCGGGTCGACCCGCAGCCCCGCGATCCCGGACTCCTCGGTGGCCTCCCGCAGCGCGGCGCCGGCCAGGGTACGGTCGCCGGCCTCGCAGTGCCCACCGAGCTGCACCCAGCGGTGGATCTTCCCGTGCAGGCAGAGCAGCACCCGGGTCCCGGTCGCGTCCAGGACCAGCGCGCTGGCGGTGAGGTGGCCGGCCGGGTGCTCCCGGGTCATCACCACCGGCCCGGCGGCGAGCAGGTCCAGCGTACGGTCGCGGGCCTCGGCGGCGGCCGGGCTGGTCGGCGTCCAGCCGCTCAGCAGCGCGACGGCGTCGGCGTGCAACGGGGCGTACGGGTCGGTGGCGGGGGCGGGCCGGGGCGTCGGGTGGCCGGGCCGGGCGGCAGCGGTGTCGGGCACCCGGACACCCTATTCGCCCCGCCTTCGTACCCTGGCGCGATGAGCCTGCACCTGGTGGAGTTCGTGGTGGCCGGTAACGAGGCCAGTGACCTGCTGCCGGTCCGCTCGGCGGCCCTGCTCCGCGCGCACGGGGCCCGGCAGGGTTTCTGGGTCGTGCTGGACGAGGGCCCGGTGGAGCAGAGCCTGGCCCTGCTGCTGGAACTCGCCGACGGCGAGTGGGTGGCCCGGCACGTCGTCGCCGACGCGGGCGGGGAGAACGGCCGTACCGAGGACGGCGAGGCGCTGGCCCACCACGACGGCTGGGTGTACGTCCTCGGCTCGCACTTCGGCTCCAAGGCCGGCCCGCTGCGGCCCCGGCGGGCCTTCGTGGCCCGGTTCCGGGAGGACGACGCGGCCGGCGGGGTGCTGCCGGTGCACGTGGTCCGCAACCGGTTCCGGCTGCACCGGCTGGTCAACGACGCGCTGGCCGCCGCCGACCTGGCCACCCTGCCGCCCGGTGACCGGGTACGGGACCGGTTCATCGTGGAGACGGTGGCCCGGGGTACCGCGCGGGCGAAGCGCTGGGCGACCCGGCTCGCCCCCGACGACCTGCCGATCAACATCGAGGCGGCGGCCTTCACCCCGGCCGGCACGGTCCTGCTCGGGCTGCGCTTCCCGGTCACCTGCGACGGTGAGCCGGTGCTGGTCGAGGTGGCCGGCCTGCCGGAGATGTTCGGCCCCGCGCCCGCCTGGCCCCGGGTACTGCGCACGTACGTGCTGACCGGGGTGACCCCGCCCGGCGCGCTCACCGGCTTCCGCGCGATCACCCCCAGCGACGACGGGGCGTACGCGGCGGTGATCGGCTCGATCGACGCGCTGGGCAAGGGCTCGGTGCTGCTCGACGACCATCCGCAGGGCGGGTACGTCACCTCCCGGCACGTCCGGTTCCGGCTCGACGACGGGGTCGCCGACCCGGGCGCGGGGGCGGGGCACCTGCTCCCCGGGAAGGTGGTCGCCGATCTCGCGCCGTTCCACCACGTGGAGGGGGTCGCCGAGGTGGCGGGCCGGTGCTACTACGTCACCGACGAGGACCACCGGATCGCGCTCTGGGTGGCCTGAGCGTGGTGCCGGCGGCGCGCCGCACGGCCGGGATCTGGCGGGGCGGCTGGCGGGCGTCGGGTGACACCCCTGCGGAGTAAGGGCCGCAGACCCTCGTGTGCCACCCGACCGCCGCGCCTCCCCGACCCCCGGCGAACCCGGCGACCGTACGCGCAGCGACGCGCCGGCCGTGGCGGGCAGTCTGAGCATGCCGAACCCGCCCGAGGGGCGTCGAGGTTTTTCAGTCCACGCTTAAAGATGGAGATTAGTGCCGGGCGGTACAGTGCACACGGTCGCGGATCCCTGCCCGGATCGGACGCCCACGGGAGCCCCTCCATGCTGAAGATCGTCTTTTCCGGCGAGGACATCCTCCGGACCCGGGTGGCACCCGGCGCGGACCCGGTCTGGGAGCTGGTCCTCAGCCTGCACGCCCTCCAGGAGCGCACCCCCGACCCGCTGACCGCCGGCTGGCGCCGGACGGTGGTCGACCGGCTGCGCCGCAGCGGCGAGGCCGAACGGCTACGGCTGCTCTTCGCGCTGGCCCCGCCCCGGGGCTACTTCCCGGACTTCCTCACCCCGTACCAGAGCATCGAGGGGTTCGAGGCGGGGCTGGCGGCCGTCCGGCGTACCCCCGGCAGCGTCCTCGGCCGGGACCTGGCCCTGCTCGCCGCCGGCACCGACCTGCCCGACGCGGCCGGGCCGCTGGCCCGGGGCGAGCCGGCGGCGGTCCGGGAGCTGACCGACTCGATGCGCCGGTACGGGTCGCTGGCGATCAACCCGTACTGGGCCTCGATCCAGGCGGTGGTGGAGGCCGACCGGGCCCGGCGGGCCCGCGCCCTGCTCGACGGCGGGGTCGAGGGACTGCTGACCAGCCTGCGGCCGGTCATGCGATGGGAGTCCGGGGTGCTGGAGGTCCCCGACTACCCGAGCCACCGGGAGCTGCACCTGGCCGGGCGGGGCCTGCTGCTGGTGCCCTCGTTCTTCTGCGCGGGCACCCCCGTCGCCCTGCTCGACCCGGCCCTCCCACCGGTGCTCGTCTACCCGGTGGACCGGCTCGGCGCGCTGGTCCAGCGACCGGGCAAGGGCACCCCCGCCGGGGCGGGCACGGGCCGGAGCGCGCTCGCGGCGATGCTCGGCCGGACCCGGGCGGCGGTGCTGGAGGTCACCGACGCCGGCTGCACCACCGGTGAACTCGCCCGCCGCCTGCACATCTCCCCGGCGGCGGCCAGCCAGCACACCACCGTGCTGCGCAACGCCGGCCTGCTGATCAGCCACCGGGAGCGCAACACCGTCCTGCACACGCTGACCCCGCTCGGCCGGGCCGTCCTGGACGCCTGACCACCCGGACGCCATCCCGGCCGGCGCACGCAGGACAACCCGCCGGGCCCTCGCCGGGGGAGCCCTCGCCGGCTCGGCCGTCGGAGAAGCCTCGTCAGAGGGCGAGGACGGCGCCGGCGGTGCTGCCGGCGGGCGGGGGCAGCAGGACCGAGGGCACCGACTCGGCGGCCAGGGCGGCCCGAAGGCGGTGCAGGTCGGCCCCGAACCGGATCAGGCCGGCCGGGTGCGCCGGGCCGGCCGGGGCGCCCAGGACCAGCGCCGTCGCGCCGGCCGGCCAGTCGGGCAGCGTGGCCACCAGCCGGGCGCGTACCTCCTCGTCGGTGACCAGGGTGAAGGTCGTCCCGGGCGCGACCGCCCCGGCCACGGCGGTGATCGCCCGGGACACCGCCGCCGGGTCGGGCGGCGTCGTGCCGGGGCGGTCCGCCAGGGTGGCCGCCGCGCGCAGCCCGGCCGTCGTCGCCTCGGCGGTGCCGAGCGAGAAGAGGTCCAGCGCGGCGTCCCGGACCAGGGTCGCCGCACCCGCGCCGTCCCCGTCGCGCTGCGCGCCGAGGTACCCCCGGACCACCGCCACCGGCACCTGGTCGCACTTGCCCTTGACCAGTTCGGCCGCGCCGGCCAACTCGTCCACCACGGCCATCTGGGTCAGGCTCAGTTCGTTGCCGTACGGGTCGACCTCACCCCGGTGGTCGCGCAGCGCCGCCATCCCGGCCACCCCGAGCGCCACGTCGGTCAGCCCGTTGCGCCACGGCCGGCCCATGGTGTCGCTGACGATCACCGCGACGTCCACGTCGTACCGCTCGCGCAGGGCGGCCCGCAGCGCGCGGGCCGAGGCGTCGGGGTCCCGGGGCAGCAGCACCAACTGGGTCTTGGCGACGTTCGAGGCGTCGATCCCGGCGGCGGCCATCACGAACCCGTGGTGGGTCTGCACGATCCGGGTCGCGCCCCGGGCCGCCACCACCCGGGCGGTCTCGGCGGCCAGCACCTCGTCCCGGGCGGCGACCCGTTCCGGGCCGTCGGCCGGCACGTCGACCAGCCGGCCCTCCGCCTTCGACACGATCTTGCTGGTGACCACCAGCACGTCCCCGTCGCGCAGCCAGGGCGCGGCGTTGCCGACCAGCTCGGCCAGGTCGTCGCCCTCGGTCACGTCGCCGATGCCCAGCACCGGCAGGATCTCCAGCCTCACGTCAACTCCAATGCGGCCCGCACCATCCGCGCTGTCGCGGCCTCGTCGGTCATCCGCAACGGTGCCGCGCCGACCGTCACCCCCGGTACCACCGTCTGCGCGTCCTCCTCGGCGACCAGCCACCCGTCGAGCAGCCCACCGGCGCCGCGGGCGCCGTAGAGCCGGCCCACCCCGGCGGCGCTGCACTCGACCCCGAGCACCGCCAGGCAGCGGTCGGCCATGCCCCGCACCGGCGCCCCGCCGATGATCGGGGAGACCCCGACGACCCGCCCCGGCCCGTCGGCGACCGCCGTGCGCAGCTCCGGCACGGCCAGCACCGGGGCGATGCTCACCACCGGGTTGCTCGGGGCCACCAGCACCACGTCGGCGGCGCCGAGCGCGTCCAGCACGCCGGGGGCCGGCTTCGCCGCGTCCGCGCCGACGAAGACGAACCGGTGGGTGTCGATCCGGGCCCGGTACCGTACCCACCACTCCTGGAAGTGGATCGCCCGCTGGCCCGGGTCGGCCCCGCCGGCAGCCGCGTCGGCCCCGTCGCCGGTGCCGCTGACCACCGCGTGCGTCTCCAGCCGGTCGTCGGTGGCCGGCAGCACCCGGACGCCGGGCTGCCAGCGGGCGGCCAGCGCCTCGGTCACCGCGTGCAGCGGGTACCCGGCGGTGAGCATGGTGGTGCGGACCAGGTGGGTGGCGAGGTCCCGGTCGCCGAGACCGAACCAGGTCGGCTCCGCGCCGTACGCGGCCAGCTCGGCGCGGACCGTCCAGGTCTCGTCGACCCGGCCCCAGCCCCGCTCGGGGTCGGCGCCGCCGCCCAGGGTGTACATGACGCTGTCCAGGTCGGGGCAGACCTTCAGGCCGTGCAGGAACAGGTCGTCGCCGACGTTGACCACGGCGGTCACCTCGGCGCCGACCTCGCGGGCGTACGCCCGGACACCGAGCAGGAACCGCGCCCCGCCGATGCCGCCGGCCAGAACCACGATGCGCATGGGGTCCATCCTCGCGTACGCGACGCCGCCGGGCTGGTGCCGTCCGGAGAGACTAGGCTCACTCCGCACCTGTCCATCCAAGCCCTTCGAGGGGGAGTCCGTGACCAGCCCCGCCGAGTCCGCGCCCAGCGGCGCGACGCAGGCCAGCCAGGTGACCAAGCCACTACGCGAACTCGGCGCGCTCGTGTTCCTCGGCGCGAACGCCGTGTTGCTCTTCGTCGGCCTGATCCGGCTGCTGGCACCGGTCAACTACGGCGATCTCACCAATCGCGCCGGCCAGACCTACTTCACCTTCGTCGGGCTCGAGTCGAGCGTGCTGCCGGTGCTCGCGGTGCTGCTGGCCACCCACATCCAGCCGGTGGTGCCGAAGGCCAAGCTGATCACCCAGGTGGCGCTGGCCGAGTACGCGTTCGCCGGGGTGCTCGGCGCGTTGACCTTCCTGATCTGGTCGGTCGGCCGGCTGGCCGCCGGTGCGGTCCTCGACGTCCTGCTGGGCGTGCTCACCCGGGTCGCCTGGCTGGCCCTCTTCGCGGTCGGGGCGTTCGTGGTGTACCAGGTCTGGCGCGCCCTCTACCACGTGCCGAAGCCCAAGCCGCAGCCCGGCGTGTACGGCCAGCCCCAGCCCGGCTGGCCGCAGCAGCCGGGCGGGTACGGCGCCCCGGGGCAGCAGCCCGGCGGCTACCCCGCCGCCGGCCAGCCGGGCGGCTACCCGCCCGCCGGCCAGTACGGGTACCCGGGCCCGAACCCGTCGCCCGCCTCGGCCCCGCCGTTCGGGGCCCCGCCGCAGTCCGCCCCGCCGTTCGGGGCCCCGCCGGCCGCCGGGCAGTCGGCCCCGCAGTCCGCCCCGCCGTTCGGTACGGCGTCTTCCGCCCCGCAGCCGGCCTCGCCGTTCGGTGGCCCGCCCCCGTCGGGCCCGCCCTTCCCCGGGCAGCCCACCGGCTCGGAGATCCCCTCGGCCCCGCCGTCCGGCCAGTGGCCGCCGGCCCCGGCGCCGTCCTCCCCGCCGGCCCCGCCGTTCGGGCAGCCGCCCTCGGCGGACCCGACCCAGGCGATCCCCCGGCAGTCCACCGACGCCACCGGGACGGCGACGCCGCGACCGGCCGACGCCACCGAGGCGCTCCCGCGCCGGGACGGTGACGACGACCGGACCCAGCCGTTCACCTCCCGCCCCGACCCGGAGTGACCCCGGGCGCGGCCGTCGCGCATCCCCGCGACTCCGGCTGATCTCCGCGCCCACCCACCGGCCCCGGTGCCGGTGGGTGGGCGGGTGCCGGCCACCGGGGGAGGCTCGGAATAGGCTGTCGGAATGGCTGACCGCACCGAGCCCGGCCCGACGGCGGGGAGCATCCGCCGCGCCCTGCACCGTGCCGAGACCGGCCGGGCGCTGGACGTGGCCGAGGCGACGGCCCTGCTCTGCGCCCGGGGCGAGGAACTGGTGGAACTCCTCCGGATCGCCTCCGGGGTCCGCGACGCCGGCCTGCTGGCGGCCGGCCGCCCCGGCGTCGTCACGTACTCGAAGAAGGTCTTCATCCCGTTGACCCGGCTCTGCCGGGACCGCTGCCACTACTGCACCTTCGCCACGGTGCCGCACCGGCTGCCGGCGCCCTACCTCGACCGGGACGAGGTGCTCGACATCGCCCGCGCCGGGGCCGCCCAGGGCTGCAAGGAGGCCCTGTTCACCCTCGGCGACCGGCCGGAGGAGCGCTGGCCGGCGGCCCGGCGCTGGCTGGACGAGCGCGGCTACGACTCCACCCTGGACTACCTGCGCGCCTGCGCGGTGGCGGTGCTGGAGGAGACCGGCCTCTTGCCGCACCTCAACCCGGGGGTGCTCTCCTGGTCGGAGCTGCAACGGCTCAAGCCGGTGGCGCCGAGCATGGGGATGATGCTGGAGACCACCGCCACCCGGCTCTGGTCGGAGCCCGGCGGCCCGCACTTCGGCTCGCCGGACAAGGAGCCGGCGGTCCGGCTGCGGGTGCTCGACGACGCCGGCCGGGTCGGGGTGCCGTTCACCACCGGCATCCTGATCGGCATCGGCGAGACCCTCGCCGAGCGGGTCGACGCCCTCTTCGCGATCCGGCGGGCGCAGCGCGGGTACGGCCACCTCCAGGAGGTGATCGTGCAGAACTTCCGGGCCAAGCCGGACACCGCGATGCGCGGGATGCCCGACGCCGAACTGCACGACCTGGCCGCCACGGTGGCGGTGGCCCGGGTGCTGCTCGGCCCGAAGGCCCGCATCCAGGCCCCGCCGAACCTCATCGAGGGCGAGTACGACCTGCTGCTGCGGGCCGGGATCGACGACTGGGGCGGGGTGTCCCCGCTGACCCCGGACCACGTCAACCCGGAACGCCCCTGGCCGCACCTGGACGAGCTGGCCCGGCAGACCGCCCGCGCCGGCTTCACCCTGCGGGAGCGGCTGACCATCTACCCGGAGTACGTCCGGGCCGGCGACCCGTGGCTGGATCCCCGGCTGCTGCCGCACGTGAGCGCCCTGGCCGACCCGGAGACGGGGCTGGCGGTGGAGTCCGCGCGACCGGTGGGGCGGCCCTGGCAGGAGCCGGACGAGAGCTACGGCGGCCGGACCGACCTGCACGTCACCATCGACAGCACCGGCCGCACCGGCGACCGGCGCGGCGACTTCGACCACGTCTACGGCGACTGGTCCACCGTCGCCGGCCAGGCCCGGGCGAGCGACCCCGCCGGGCCGACCGGCACGCCGGTCGGGGCCGGTGACCACGACCTGCGGGCCGGGCTCCGGCTGGCCGCCGACGATCCGGCGGCGTTGCTGGAGCCCCGGCACGCCGAGGCGGCGCTGGCGCTCTTCGCCGCCGACGGGCCGGCCCTCGACCAGCTCTGCCGGATCGCCGACGACGTGCGGCGGGACACCGTCGGCGACGACGTGACGTACGTGGTCAACCGGAACATCAACTTCAGCAACGTCTGCTACGTGGGCTGCCGGTTCTGCGCCTTCGCCCAGCGGGAGCGGGACGCCGACGCGTACCGGCTCTCCGTCGAGCAGGTGGCCGAGCGGGCCGAGCAGGCCTGGGCGGCCGGCGCGAGCGAGGTCTGCCTCCAGGGCGGGATCGACCCGAAGCTGCCGGTCACCATCTATCCCGAGCTGGTCCGGGCGATCAAGGCCCGGGTGCCGGGGATGCACGTGCACGCCTTCTCCCCGATGGAGATCGTCACCGCGGCGGCGAAGGCCGGCGTGCCGGTGCGGGAGTGGCTGACGCAGTTGCGCGCGGCCGGGCTGGACACCATCCCGGGCACCGCCGCCGAGATCCTCGACGACGAGGTCCGCTGGGTGCTGACCAAGGGCAAACTGCCGGCCGCCGCCTGGGTCGAGGTGGTGAGCACCGCGCACGAGCTGGGCATCCGGTCCAGCTCCACGATGATGTACGGCCACGTCGACCACCCCGGGCAGTGGCTGGCGCACTTCCGGGTGCTGGCCGGGGTGCAGGACCGCACCGGCGGGTTCACCGAGTTCGTGGCGCTGCCGTTCGTGCACACCAACGCGCCGATCTACCTCGCCGGCATCGCCCGCCCCGGGCCGACCTGGCGGGAGAACCGGGCGGTGCACGCGATGTCCCGGCTGCTGCTGCACGGCCGGATCGACAACATCCAGTGTTCCTGGGTCAAGCTGGGCGACGCCGGCACGGTGGCGATGCTCCAGGGCGGCTGCAACGACCTCGGCGGCACCCTGATGGAGGAGACGATCTCCCGGATGGCCGGTTCCGACAACGGGTCGGCGCGGACCGAGGAGCAGTTGGCCGCCATCGCCACGGCCGCCGGACGGCCGGCCCGTCAGCGGACGACCGCGTACGGCCACGCCCGCTAGGAGACGTCGAACCTTTTCCCGCCGCCGGCCGTACCACCGGATGCCGGCGGCGGCCGGGGCGAGGGCCGCCGCCGGGTGTCCCGCAGGGATCGTCGCGTCGCGGGGCGGCGGCGGTGACGCCGGGGTCGAGCGCGGAAGTGTCGTCCCCGACCTGGGGGTTTCGCTGCCGGCCCGTTGATCGTCCGCACCGGACGGCACCGGCTCGGTCGGGAGATCGAAATCAGTCGGCTGGACCGGCCGGGCGAGCCGCGTGCCCACTCGGCGGTGCGGGAGCGGAAGGTCCGTGACCGCACCTTCCACAGCGCTGCCTACCCGGACCTGCCGGCCGGTGTCCATACCGTCTGGTGGGACGACGACACGCCGGCCGGCACGGTCCCGGTCCTCGGTGGTGTCGTCGCCGAATTCGGCCGGCCCGCCAGCGGGCCGGCCGGGCCGCGCTGAGCTGCGGCACCCCGTCCCGACCACCGCGCTCCGTCCACCATGTGGACGGAGCGCGATCGGCGTTTGCGGCTGGACGAGCGCTACGGGGCCGCTCGCGTTACCCTTTGCCACCAAGGCTGGTGATCTTGGCGGGCCGGTCGTCGGCACGTTCCAGGGTGCCCCTCCGGTGCCGCGCGGAACACCATCCGATGGGTGGATGTCGATGGTTTCGGCGGGTTGGGGGAGGTCGCGCCACAGGAGAAAACTCGGGCAACTCGCCGGGGAGGGCGTTACTCGTGCGGGGTCTGAATCGATAGGGCAGGTTGCGAGGCCGGGACGGCTCGGATGGCCGCCCGGCGTGGTGTCAGGAGGGCGACTCCCATTATCAAGTTCGGCTTGACGGCGCACGCATTACACGCGTGTAATTTGAATGGGGTTGTTCACACCGATCGCAGCAAATCGGGATCGGACGGACAAGCACGCCTTTCGCGTGGGGGGTTGCAGCGGCGATGACGCCGGTGCGCGACAAGGAGGCAACTGATGGACGGCCAGTTGGAGGTGGCCGACCTGCTCGGGAACGCGCCGGAGTGGCAGGAGCGAGCGCTCTGCTCGCAGACCGACCCGGAGGCGTTCTTTCCCGAGAAGGGCGGTTCGACCCGCGAGGCGAAGCGGATCTGCTCGCGTTGCGAGGTCAAGACGGAATGCCTGGAGTACGCGCTCGGCCACGACGAGCGGTTCGGAATCTGGGGCGGGCTCTCGGAACGGGAGCGGCGCAAGCTCAAGCGGCGGGCCGCCTGAGCGAGCCGGGCCAGGGCGGTGGGGGCCGCCCGGCTCAGGCCAACTCGTCGGGGTCGACGCCCAGCAGGTTCGCCACCTGCTCGATGATCACGTCATGGACGAGATCCGCGAGATCCTCGCGGTCCATGGCCCGGAACTCCAACGGTCGCCGGTAGAGCACGATGCGCGGCGGCACCTCCTGCCGGCCGGGGCGCCCCGGCAGCAGCCGGGCGAGCGGAACCTCGCCGTCCTCCAGCACGTCGGAGTCGTACACGTTGAGATCCGGCGGGACGTCCTCCACCGCGAACTCGACCCCCGCCAGCTCCTTGGCGAACCGGCGTTCCAGGGTCTCCACGGTGTCCAGCACCAGGTCGTCGAAGACCTCCGCCTTGGTCCGCGCCAGCGGCACGGTCGCCGGAACCAGCCGCCCGCGCAGCCCGCGACCGTGCCGGTCCCGGTGGGCGCGCCGGCGGGAGCCGGGGCGGCGGTGTTCCGGGCTCGTCATGAGGCACAGGGTAGCTCCCGTACCGGGCTGGCCTGCTGCTGCGGCGTGCCGATGGCGCGCCGGCACCGGTCCCGGCGGGGCGTCGGCCGGCCCGGCGACCAGCCCGATGCGCATCGCGGCCGGACCGAGTACGAATTGTGATCACCATGACGGGCGTGTCGCAACGCGAACCAGTGCGCCGGACCCGGTAATGGAGATACCCTGCCGCCGTGAGGTCACCACGGCGCTGCTCCCGTAACGGCTGCCCCCGGCAAGCAGTCGCCACCCTGACCTATGTCTACAACGAGTCGACCGCCGTCGTCGGGCCGTTGGCCGCGTTCGCCGAGCCGCACACGTACGACCTGTGCGAGCCGCACGCCCGGAGCCTGACCGCCCCCCGGGGCTGGGACGTCGTCCGGCACGAGGGGGAGTTCGAGCCCCCGCCGCCCACCACCGACGACCTGGTGGCCCTCGCCGAGGCGGTCCGGGAGGCCGCCCGTCCGGCTCCCCGTCCCCCCGAGGACGACCAGGCCCTGCCGGCCAACCCGCAGACCGGCCGCCGGGGACACCTCCGGGTGATCCCGCCGCACCACTGAACCCCCTCCGCCACCCGCCTCTCCCGGGCGTGCCAGGATTCCGGGGGCCCGCCGCCCGGCGGGTGAGGCGACGGTTTGGGAGTTGTGGTTGCGTACTCCACTGTCCCGGCGTGGGCCGGTCACGCTGACCCGGCGTGGGTTGATCACAGGGGTCCTGGGCTCGGCGCTGGTCGCCGCCGGTTGCGGCGTCGAGGGAGCCCGGCAGGATCCGCAGGACTGCGTCACCGAGGACCGGTCCGCCAGCGAGCCGACGCTCGCCTTCTCGAACTGGCCGCAGTACCTGGACGTCGACGAGGACGATCCGACGAAGCGGCCCACCCTCGACGACTTCGTCGCGCGGACCGGCATCCGGGTGACGTACACCGAGGACATCAACGACAACAACGAGTTCTTCGGCAAGGTCCGCCAGCAGCTCGCCGCCTGCCGGGGCATCGACCGGGACCTGATCGTGCTCACCGACTGGCTGGCCGCCCGGATGATCGGGTTCGGCTGGATCCAGCAGCTCGACCCGGCACGGCTGCCCAACGTCCGGGCCAACCTCCTGCCCCAGTTGGCGAACCGCTCCTTCGACCCGGACGGCCGGATCGCCGTACCCTGGCAGTCCGGGCTGGCCGGCCTGGCCTACAACGGCCGGGTCACCCGGGAGGTCCGCACGGTCGACGAGCTGCTCACCCGACCCGACCTGAAGGGCCGGGTGACCCTGCTCAGCGAGATGCGCGACACCATGGGGCTGCTGTTGCAGTCCGCCGGGCACGACCCGGCGAACTTCACCGACGACCAGTTCGACGCGGCGCTGGCCACCCTCGAACGGGCGGTGGCCGCCGGGCAGATCCGCCGCTTCACCGGCAACGACTACGCCCCCGAGCTGGCCCGGGGCGACATCGCCGCCTGCCTCGCCTGGTCCGGTGACGCCATCCAGCTCGCCGCCGGCGACGACCGGGTCCGCTTCGTCGCGCCCGAGGAGGGCGTGCTGCTGTTCAGCGACAACCTGCTGGTGCCGAAGACGGCCACCCACCGGGCCAACGCCGAACGGCTCATCGACCACTACTACGACCCGGCGGTCGCCGCCCGGCTCGCCGCGTACGTCAACTACATCTGCCCGGTGCGGGGCGCCCGGGAGGAGATGGAGCGGATCGACCCCGAACTGGCCGCCAACCCGCTGATCTTCCCCGACGACGCCCTGCTCAACCGGGCCCGCGTCTTCATGACCCTGGACGAGGAGCGGGAACGCCGGTACGAGACGGCCTTCCAGCGGGTCATCGGGGCGTGACCGGGATGCCCGACGACGACCCGCCCGGCGGGGATCTGCACCTGGTCGAACTCAGCAAGCGGTTCGGCCGGGTCACCGCCGTCGACTCGGTCAGCCTGACCGTGCCGCAGGGCAGCTACTTCGCCCTGCTCGGCGCCTCGGGCTGCGGCAAGACCACCACCCTGCGGATGGTCGCCGGGCTGGAACGGCCCACCGGCGGGCGGGTCCTGCTCGGCGACCGGGACCTCACCGGGCTGCGCCCGTACCGGCGGCCGGTGAACACCGTCTTCCAGAGCTACGCGCTCTTTCCGCACCTGGACGTCTTCGACAACGTCGCCTTCGGGCTGCGCCGCCGGGGCGTGCGGGAGGTGCCCGGGCAGGTCCGGCGGATGCTCGCGCTGGTCCAGCTCGACGGGTACGAACGGCGTCGCCCCGGCCAGCTCTCCGGTGGGCAGCAGCAGCGGGTCGCCCTGGCCCGCGCCCTGGTCAACCGCCCCCGGGTGCTGCTGCTCGACGAGCCGCTGGCCGCGCTCGACCTCACCCTGCGCCGGCAGATGCAGGGCGAGCTGAAACGGCTCCAGACCGACCTCGGCACCACCTTCGTGCACGTCACCCACGACCAGGAGGAGGCCATGACCCTGGCCGACACGGTCGCGGTGCTGCACGCCGGCCGGGTCGAGCAACTCGGCGCCCCGGCCGACCTGTACGACCATCCCGCCAGCGCCTTCGTGGCGACCTTCCTCGGCCAGTGCAACCTGCTCGCCGCCGAGGCCGCCGGCACCGCGGGGGACGAGGTCGCGGTCACCGCGTACGGCCTGCGGCTCGCCGTGCCCGCCGACCGGGCCCGCGTCGACCGGGGCGCGGTCCACCTCGGGGTGCGCCCCGAGAAGCTGCGCCTGGCCGGCACCGCCGACGAGGTACCCGCCGGCCACCAGCAGATCCCGGCGGTGGTCACCGACGTCACGTACCTCGGCTCCGGCACCCGGTACCTGCTCCGCACGGGCTGGGGCGGCGAGCTGTCGGCGTACACGGTCAACGACGGCACCGGCGCGCGGCTGCCGGTCGGCGCGGCGGTGCTGGCCCACTGGGTCCCCCGGCACGCCTTCCTGCTGCCCCGCGACCCGGTCGAGCGGGTCGCCGCCCCGGCCGGCGAGCCGGTCGGAGCCCCCGGGTGACCGACCGGCCCGCCCCGCCCCCGGCGCCCCACCGCCCGCCGACCGACCGCCCTGCCCTCTCGGTGCCCGGCGGCGGCCCGGGGCGACGCCGGGTCCTGCCGTACCTGCTGGTGCTGCCCGGGGTGGCCTGGCTGGTGCTCTTCTTCGGGCTGCCGCTGGTCCAACTCGCCGCCGCCAGCCTCTACGACCCCACCGGGTCGCTCTCCACCGGGTACGTCTTCGCCTGGGCGTTCGGCAACTACCCGGACGCGCTGGCGGCGTACTGGCCGCACCTCGCCCGCTCCTTCGGGTACGCCGGGCTGGCGCTGCTCCTGGCGCTGGCGCTCGGCTGCCCCCTGGCGTACGCCATCGCGCTGCGCGCCGGCCGGTGGCGCAACCTGCTGCTGGTCTGCGTGGTGGCCCCGATGTTCACCAGTTTCCTGGTCCGCACCCTGGCCTGGAAGACCATCCTGTCCGACCAGGGTTGGCTGGTCGGGCTGCTGCGCGACGTGCACCTGCTCGCCCCGGACGGGCGGCTGCTGGCCACCCCGTTCGCGGTGGTGCTCGGCCTGACGTACAACTTCCTGCCGCTGCTGGTGCTGCCGCTGTACGCGAGCCTGGAGCGGCTGGACCGCCGGGTGCTGGAGGCGGCGACCGACCTGTACGCCGACCCGCTGCGGACCTTCGTGACCGTCACCCTGCCGCTGGCGAAACCCGGCCTGGTCGCCGGGGTGCTGCTGTTCTTCATCCCGGCCAGCGGGGACTACATCAACGCGGAACTGCTCGGCAGCCCGAACGAGTACATGGTCGGCAACGTCATCGACTCGGCCTTCCTGGTCCGGCTGGACCATCCGCAGGGTGCGGCGCTGTCGTTCCTGCTGATGGCGGCGGTCCTCGGGCTGGTGGTCACCCTGCTGCGGCACACCCGGGGCGAGGGCTCCCCGGTCCTGGACGGGGGAGCCCGCTGATGCGTCCGGCAGCCGGGCCGGCGACGCCGGCACCCCGGAGCGCGCCGCTGTCGGGCCGGGTCGCGCGCTGGCTCGTCGACCGGTGGGTGGTCGGGGTGGCGCTGCTGGTGCTCGGGTACCTGCTCCTACCGATCGCCGTGGTCGCGGCGCTGTCGTTCAACCAGCCCACCAACCGGCTCTCGTACGACTTCCACCGGTTCACCCTGGACAACTGGGCCAGCCCCTGTGCCACCCGGGACATGTGCGACGCGGTGGTGCGCAGCGTGCAGGTCGGCTTCCTCGCCACCCTGGTCGCCACCGTGCTGGGCACCATGATGGCGTACGCGCTGACCCGGCACCGGTTCCGTGGCCGGTCCGGGATCGGCCTGCTGGTCCTGCTGCCGATGGCCACCCCGGAACTGGTGCTCGGCACCTCCCTGCTCGCCCTCTTCGTCGCCGCCGGGGCGCCGCAGGGCTTCTGGACCGTGGTCGTCGCGCACGTCATGTTCTGCCTGTCGTTCGTGGTGGTCACGGTACGGGGCCGGCTGGCCGGCATGGACCGCCGGCTGGAGGAGGCCGCGATGGACCTGTACGCCACCGAGTGGCAGGCGTTCCGGCGGGTCACCCTGCCGTTGCTGCTCCCCGGCATCGCCGCCGCCGCGCTGCTCGCCTTCTCGCTGAGCTTCGACGACTTCATCGTGACGAACTTCAACGCCGGCACCACCGTCACGTTCCCCATGTACGTCTGGGGCGCCGCCCAGCGGGGCATCCCACCCCAGGTCAACGTCGTCGGCACGGCCATGTTCGCCCTCGCCCTCCTCCTCGTCGCCCTCACCTCTCTCCCCCGCCGCCCCTCCCCTTCCCGCCGCTAACCCACCCCTCCTTCCCCCACCCCTCCCTTCCCCCGCGATCTTGCACTTGACGCCCCGACAAAAGGGCTGAATGCCTCAGTCTTGAGGCCCAAAATGCAAGATCGCGAGTGGGCCAGGGGAGGGAAGGGCGGGCTTAGCACGGGTGGGGGGTGGGTGGGGGAGTTTCCACAGGGGGTGGTTGTCCACAGGGGTGCAGCGGTGGCGGGGTGGGGTTGGCGATGCTGGCGGGATGACGGCACGGATCTGGCGGACCACCAGCCTGCTTCGGCTGACCACGCCGAAGCGGATGCGCACCGACGTCGCCCGGGGCCGGCTCGTCCGGGTACGGCGCGGGGTCTACGCGGACCAGCCGGTGACCGGGCGGGACGCGGTGCGCGCCGTGCTGGCACGCCTGCCGGCCGAGGCCGTGCTGACCCGGCAGAGCGCGGCGTGGCTGCACGGGTTCGGTGTGCTGAACGCGACGGCCGTGCACGTGCAGTTGCCGCCCGGGGTGCCGAAGCCGCGGCTGCCGGGTCTGGTGGTGCACCACTCGGTGCTGCCGGTCGATCCGGTACTGGTGGACGGCCTGCCGTGCGTGTCACCGGCACGGTGCGCTGTCGACCTGGCGCGTACGGTGCGCCGGCTGGACGCCCTTCCGGTGCTCGACGCCGCGATCCGGTCCGGTACAACGAGCCTGGACGAGCTGGCCGGGGAGGTCTCGGCCCACCAGGGTTTGCCGGGCGTACGGCAGGCACGTGACCTGGTGCCGCTGGCGGACGGGCGGGCCGAGTGCCGTCAGGAGAGTCAGTTGAGACTGGTGTTGATCGATGGCCGCCTGCCGGTGCCGGAGCCGCAGATCCGGGTGGTGGACGGGGACGGGATCGCGCGCTTCCGGCTCGACCTCGGGTACCGGGAGCGTCGCGTCGGCATCGAGTACGACGGTCTCTCCCATCTCGATCGGGACCGCCTGCGAGCCGACCGTGACCGGGCCAACTGGCTGGACGCCAACGGCTGGACCGTCCGCTACTTCACCGACCGTGACCTGTACCGGCGTCCCGCCCACATCGTCACCACCATCCGCGCGGCCCTCTCCTGACCCACTCGCGATCTTGCACTTTGGGCCTCAAGAATGAGGTATTCACCCCTTTCGCCGGGGCGCCAAGTGCAAGATCGCGGGGTTAGGGAGGGACGGGGGTGGGGCGGGGTGGGGAGGGCAGCGGGGTCAGGGAACCAGGTGGGAGCGGGTGAGGAAGCGGACGCCCTCGGGGGACTCCAGGGAGAAACCGCTGCCCCGGCCCGGGACGACGTCGACGGTGAGGCGGGTGTGCCGCCACAGGTCCCACTGCGACCGGGAGATCCAGAACTCGATCGGCTCGGGTACGCCGGGCACGACGAGTTCCGCGAGCCGGACGTCGGCGGCGCCGGTGCGGAACTCGCCGGCCGGGTAGCACATCGGAGCGCTGCCGTCGCAGCAGCCACCGGACTGGTGGAACATCAGCGGCCCGTGCTGCCGGCGCAGCGACCGGAGCAGACCCTCCGCCGCCGGGGTCAGCGACACCAGTGGTGACTCCGGCGGCGGTGCCGGGGGCGGGGCGGGGGCACCGGGAACGGCGTCGGGGGTGCCGTCCATCAGAAGAAGCCCAGCTTCTTGGGGGAGTAGCTGACCAGCAGGTTCTTGGTCTGCTGGTAGTGCTCCAGCATCATCTTGTGGTTCTCCCGGCCGATGCCGGACTGCTTGTACCCGCCGAACGCGGCGTGCGCCGGGTACGCGTGGTAGCAGTTCGTCCAGACCCGCCCGGCCTGGATCGCCCGCCCGGCCCGGTACGCGGTGTTCAGGTCCCGGGTCCAGACGCCGGCGCCGAGGCCGTACAGGGTGTCGTTTGCGATCTTGACGGCCTCGTCGAGGTCGGCGAAGGAGGTCACCGAGACCACCGGGCCGAAGATCTCCTCCTGGAAGATCCGCATCGAGTTGTCGCCCTCGAAGACGGTCGGCTCGACGTAGTACCCGCCGGAGAGTTCCCCGCCCAGGTCGGCGCGGGCGCCACCGGTGAGCACCCGGGCACCCTCCTGCCGGCCGATGTCCAGGTAGGAGAGGATCTTCTCCAACTGGTCGTTGGAGGCCTGCGCGCCGATCATCGTCTCGGTGTCCAGCGGGTGGCCCTGCCGGACCGCCCGCGTCCGCTCCACGGCGGCGGGCAGGAAGTCCGCGTAGTGGCCGCGCTGGATCAGCGCCCGGGACGGGCAGGTGCAGACCTCACCCTGGTTGAGGGCGAACATGGTGAAGCCCTCCAGCGCCTTGTCCAGGAAGTCGTCGGAGGCCGCGCTGACGTCGTCGAAGAAGAGGTTCGGGCTCTTGCCGCCCAACTCCAGGGTGACCGGCCGGATGTGCTCGCTGGCGTACTGCATGATCAGGCGGCCGGTGGTGGTCTCCCCGGTGAACGCCACCTTCGCCACCCGGGGCGAGGAGGCCAGCGGCTTGCCCGCCTCGACACCGAAGCCGTTGACCACGTTGACCACCCCGGGCGGCAGCAGGTCGGCCACCAGGGAGAGCCAGTAGTGGATCGACGCCGGAGTCTGCTCGGCCGGCTTGAGCACCACCGTGTTCCCGGCCGCCAGCGCCGGTGCCAGCTTCCAGGTCGCCATGAGCAGCGGGAAGTTCCACGGGATGATCTGCCCGACCACCCCGAGCGGCTCGTGGAAGTGGTACGCCACGGTGTCGTCGTCGAGCTCGCCCAGCGAACCCTCCTGGGCCCGGATCGCCCCGGCGAAGTACCGGAAGTGGTCGATCGCCAGCGGGATGTCGGCGGCCAGCGTCTCCCGTACCGGCTTGCCGTTCTCCCAGGTCTCGGCGACGGCCAGGTCCTCCAGGTGCTCCTGCATCCGGTCGGCGATCCGGTTGAGCAGCAGCGCCCGCTCGGCCACCGGGGTCCGCCCCCAGGCGTCGGCGGCACCGTGGGCCGCGTCGAGCGCCCGTTCGACGTCCTCGGCGGTGCCCCGGGCCACCTCGCAGAAGGTTTGACCGGTCACCGGGGTCGGGTTCTCGAAGTAGCGACCGCCGTGCGGCCGGACGTACTCGCCACCGATGAAGTGGTCGTAGCGGGACTGCCAGTGGGTGGGGGCGTCGTAGCGCGTCACGGGTACCTCCGCCGTCCGTCGGGCTGACGGGGGCGAGGCTAGTGACGTGGACGTTGCAGGAACGTTGCGTCCGGCAGCGCGTACTCCCGGGAGAGCTGGTGGGCGCGGGCGACCGCGAGGGGCCGGCGGGGCGCGCCCGGCGGCAACGACCGGGCCAGGGCCTGCCAGGCGGCCAGGTCGTCGGCGCCGGCGGGCGTCGCCGTCCAGGCCGCGAGCGGCGCCGGGTCGGCGGCGGCCAGCACCGCCGCCCGCACCTGCCCGTCGACCAGCCGGCGCAGCCGTGCCACTCCCGGCGCGTCCGAGGCGGGCAGCACCGATCCCGGGTACGCGGCCAGCGCCCCCGCCACGTCGCCCCGTTCCAGCAGGCCCGTGACGGTACGGAAGTCCGCCCGCAGCCGCCCGCGCAACCGGTACGGCCGCGAGTCGAGCAGCTCCGCGCCCAGCACCCGGCGCAACCGGGAGAGCTCGGCCCGCAGGGTCACCGGGTGCAGCCGGTCGTCGCCGTACAGGTCGATGCCGAGCTGCTCGCCGGTGCGCCCGTCGGGGTGCGCGGCGAGCAGGACCAGTACCTCGCTGTGCCGGCGGCCCAGCCGCAGCCGCCGCCCGCCCACCCGCAGCTCCGCCTCGTCGCGGCCCAACGCCGCCAGGTGCACGATGTCCGGGGCGACCGGGTCGACGCCGGCCAGGAACGCCTCCGCCGCGCGGGCCGTCGCCCGGACCAGGGCCAGGCTCTGCGGCGCGGCGAGATGGTCCCCGCCGGTGATGTCCACCGCGCCGAGCAACCGGCCGGTGGCCGGGTCGTGGATCGGGGCGGCGGCACAGGTCCAGCGCTGCACCGGCCGGCTGAAGTGCTCGGTGGCGAAGATCTGCACGCTGTGGTCCACCGCCAACGCGGTACCGGGGGCGTTGGTGCCGGCGTGCGTCTCGTCCCACCGGGCACCGGGCACGAAGTTCATCCGCTCCGCCTGCCGGAGCACCCCCGGATGCCCCTCCACCCAGAGCAGCCGCCCGGCCGCGTCGCAGACCGCCATCAGGTGCGCGCCGTCCTCGGCGATCCCGCCGAGCAGGTCCCGGAAGATTGGCAGGACCCGGGCGAGCGGGTGCCCGGCCCGGTACCCGGCCAGCGCGTCGTCGGTGAGGTCGACCGGGGCGGTGACCTCCGGGTCGAGCCGCGCGTCGGCGGACCGCCGCCACGACTCGGCGACCACCTCCCGGACCCCGGGCACGTCCCGCGCCGCGCGCGGGCGGCTGCCGCGCCGGCCCGGGTCGCCGCCGGTGCCGACGAACGCCTCGTGGGCGGCACCGACCCGGGCGATCCGCTCCGCCGGGTCGGCACCGAACTCCAGGGCGAGCCACGGGTCAGCCACCGGCGACCTCCTCCCGCCCCATCGTGACCCACCTCACCCCGGGAAAGGAAGGGCCCCCTGTTAACGCCTCCGGTAGAGGAAGGGGCCCCTGTTAACACCTCTGCGGGCACTCCACACCTCCGCCGGGCACTCCACACCTCTGCCGGGCACTAGGCTGCCGACGTGGAGCCACGCGCGTTCTTCGTCGCCGGCCGTCCGGTCCACGGCGAGGCGGAGCTGACCGTCCACCACCCGTACGACGGGCGCCCGGTCGGGCGTACCACGGTCGCCACGCCCGACCAGGTCGAGGCCGCCGTCGCGGCGGCGGCCGGGGTGGCCACGGAGGCCGCCGCCCTCCCCGCGCACGTCCGGGCCGCCGCACTGGACCACGTCTCGCGCCGGCTCGCCGAGCGGGCCGACGAGGTCGCGGACCTGATCACCGCCGAGAACGGCAAGCCCGTCCGGTGGGCCCGCGCCGAGGTCGGCCGGGCGGTCGCCACCTTCCGCTGGGGAGCCGAGGAGGCCCGCCGGTACTCCGGAGAGCTGCAACGCCTCGACACCGACCCGACCGGCGACGGCCGGGTGGCGTTGGTCCGACGGGTACCGCGCGGCCCCGTCCTGGGGATCACGCCGTTCAACTTCCCGCTCAACCTGGTCGCGCACAAGGTCGCCCCGGCCCTCGCCGTCGGCGCGCCGATCGTGGTCAAACCGGCCCCCGCCACCCCGCTCACCGCGCTGCTCCTCGGCGAGTTGCTCGCCGAGACCGACCTGCCGGTGGGGATGTTCTCGGTGCTGCCGCTGCCGAACGAGCGCGCCGCCGACCTGGTCACCGACCCACGGCTGCCGGTCGTGTCGTTCACCGGCTCCGGGCCGGTCGGCGCGGCCGTCCGCCGGGCCGCCGTCGAGAAGCACGTCACCCTGGAACTCGGCGGCAACGCCGCCGCCGTGATCTGCGCCGACTGGGCCGCCGACGAGGACCTCACCCACGCCGCCCACCGGATTGCCACCTTCGGTACGTAC
Source organism: Micromonospora fluostatini (assembly GCF_050410825.1). NCBI lineage: Bacteria > Bacillati > Actinomycetota > Actinomycetes > Micromonosporales > Micromonosporaceae > Micromonospora > Micromonospora fluostatini. The sequence continues at coordinate 4,467,822 of NZ_CP191251.1, read as the reverse complement.
CAGGCCGGGCAGTCCTGCATCGCGGTGCAACGGGTCTACGTGCACGAATGGCTCTACGACGGGTTCCTGCCCCGGCTGGTCGCCGCCGTGCAGGAACTCCGTACCGGCGACCCGCGCGACGAGCGCACCGACGTCGGGCCGCTGATCTCCGTCGCCGCCGCGCAACGGGTCGAGTCCTGGGTCGACGAGGCCGTCGTCGCCGGGGCCACCATCGAGGTGGGCGGCCGGCGCTCCGGCGCCAACTACCCGCCGACCGTCCTCACCGGAGTGCCCGCCGACGCGAAGGTCAGCGCGGAGGAGGTCTTCGGGCCGGTCCTGGTGGTCGCCCGGGTCGTCGACGACGGGGCCGCGTTCGCCGCCGTCAACGACTCCGCGTACGGGTTGCAGGCCGGTGTCTTCACCCACCGGACCGACGTGGCCTTCACCGCCGCCCGGACCCTCCAGGTTGGCGGCGTGATCGTCGGCGACGTGCCCTCGTACCGCGCCGACCAGATGCCGTACGGCGGGGTCAAGGGCAGCGGCGCGGGCCGGGAGGGCGTCCGCAGCGCGATGGACGACTACACCGAACCCCGCGTCCTCGTCCTCGCCCTGTGACGGGCCGACCGGCTGCCTCGGCGGGTCACCAGGTGCCGTCGTCGCGTACCCGGGCCGGGGCCCGGCCGAGCAGGAGAGTGGTGAGCGCGGTGTCGACGTCCGGCCCGAGGAACCACTCCCCGGCCTGGTCGAGGGCGAAGATCCGACCGTACTCGTCGACGGCGAGGATGCTCTCCTGACGCTCCGAGCCGATCGGGAACAGCCGTACCCCGAGCACCCCAGCGAAGTCAGCCAGCGTGTCCGCAGTGTGCGCGATCGCATGTGGGCGGATGTCGAATCGAGAGATCCACACGTCCGCGCCCGCCCCGCGTCGGGCTCCGACCAGGGCTGGAAAAGCCTTGAGCGCCGTCATGGCCGCCGGGAAGACGTTGTGGGAATGGGCCGAACCCTGCACCGCCATCACGTCTCGGACCGCAGCCGCTGCCATGACCTCGTCACCAAAGTGTGGACGCCATCCTGCCGCCACCAATGAGTCCGCGACGGACGCTGGGAAGCGGCCCGGCTCCGGAACGCTCTGCGGCTCCGGACGCCATTCGCGGGTGAAGGCCAGGTCGGACCAGGGCAGGACGTTGAAGTGGACCAGGAAGTTGACGCACGAGTCGCAGGCGCGGTCAGCGAGGCCGCCGGCCGGGTCGCCCGGTTCGCGGATTCGGTGGCACTCGAAGCGGGCCGCCTCGAACAGTGCGCGGGCCTGGTCCATGGTCAGGGGCGGCTGCCCGTTGGCGGCACGCTGGTGGTCGTAGTAATGCAGGACGTCGGAGACGACGATCAGTTCCGCGTGCCGGTCGCCGCCCCGGGCGAGGTGTCCCGACGGAAGCTCGGCCAGGTAGGCGCGGACCAGCGGGTGGTGGTGGAGGTCGACGTCGCCCTTCGCACCGAACGCCATGTGCAGGTGGCCGTCCACGGTCAGGTGCGCGGCCGTGCCCGGGGTGGGTAGCCGCCGGATCTCGCGCAGGAGTTGGCTGGCCGGGTCCACGGTGCGCGGTGGCTGCGGCCCGGGTGGTCGGCTGCTGCGGTACATCTCTTCGACGACCTGCGTCGGCACCCGGGGCCAGGTCGACACCTGACCCGACTCCTTGTCCACGACGACCGTCGGCAGGTCGCCGGGGACCGCCCTGGCCTCGGCCCCCACGGCGGTGAAGATGACGTATCCCAGGTCGAACTCGCTGACCATCGGCGTGCACTCGTGCCCGAGGCGTCGGGAGTCCCGACGGGCCCACACCTCGGCCAACTGTTCGGCCTGTTGACGGTCGATCACGTGCTGAAGTTACCGGACCCCACAGATTTCGTGGCACCCGGTATGGTCTGCCCTACAGAAGGTGACGGGAGGGTGGCGTTGGCCGAGAGCGTGGACCGGGACGCCAATCGAGCACTCCGAGCCCGGTTCGACGAGGTGTACGGGGAGTATCGACAGCTCCGGTCCGGTCTGGACGACCTCCAGGCCAAGCTCGCGGAGCTGCGGGTGACGGAACGCTCCGAGGACGGGCAGGTCACCGCCACCGTCGGTGCCCGGGGTGAGGTGATCACCATCGAGCTCGACCAGGGCGTCTACCGGGACCGGGACGCCGCCGCCCTCGGCCGGAAGATCACCAGGACGGTGCAGCGGGCCGCCGCGAAGGCCGCGACCGCCACCCAGGATCTGGTGGCGGGCTACCTGCCGCCCGCCTCGGGCTCGATGGACTTCCTGCGTACCGGTGAGTTCGGGGCCCTGCTGCGGCGGGCCGACACCGCCGTCGAACGCGGGTTGGACCAGCATGGCTGACGGGCAGTTGTGGCTCGATCCGGGCCGGGCCCGGCGGGGCGGAAAAGATCTTTCCCTCGCCGGTGAGGCGATGGCCGCCCGTCGGCGGCAGATGGGCGGGCAGATCGCCGCGTCGAGCGCCCAGCGCCCCTGGGGCCGCGACGACATCGGTGCCGCCTTCGAGCAGCGGTACCGCAGCATCGAGGAGGTCGTGCTCCGGGCCTGGGAGGGCGTCGGCCAGCGGGTGGAAGGGCTCGGCGCCGACGTGGTCCGGTCGGTCGACGCGAACCTCCAGACAGACGCCGGGAACGCCGGACGGCTCGACCGCATCGCCGACCGACGTCACCTCGATCGCTGACCCTCGGAGGTTGCGCGCGTGACTCTGCTGCCGAGTCCGATCCCGCACCCTCTGGAGTTCTCCCCGTGGGAGCTGCCCGGTTGGGTCTACGAGGCCCTCAACTGGGTGGTGGGGGTGGAGTGGCCGGAGGGCGACGAACGCGCGGTCTGGGACCTCGCCGACCAGTGGTACGGGGTGGCCGCCGCCCTGGCCGGCCCGCGCGCCGACGCGGTCGCCGCCGTCACCGAGGTACGTGCCGGTTACGGCGGGACGGGGGCGGTCGCGCAGGCGTTCGACGCCGCCTGGCGACGGGTCGCCGACGGCGACGAGGCGCCGCTGCCGGTACTGCTGGCCATCAGCCAGGATCTGGGCCGGCTGGTGGAGGAGTGCGGCTGCGACATCGAGGGCGCCAAGATCGAGGTCTGGATCGAGCTGGCCATCCTGGTGACCGAGTTGGCGATTCTCGCCACCGTCACGGTGTTGACGGCGGGTGCCGCCTCGCCCGCCGCCGCACCGGTGATCGCGGCGACCCGGGTGATCGTCCAGCAGATCTTCCGGCGACTCGTCGCCCAACTTGCCCGCAAGACGCTCAAGCACGGGCTGAAGGAGGCCGGTGAGCGGGCGGCCAAGGAGACCGTCCAGGGCACGGCCCGGAGCCTGACCCGTAAGGCCGCGATCGGCGGGGCGGTCGAAGCTGCCGAGGAGAGCGGCATCACGCTCGCCACCCAGGCGTACCAGAACTCCACCGGCCGCCGGCAGGGCCTGGACGCGGCTGATCTCGGCGCGTCCGCAGTCGACGGGTTGGCCGGGGGCGCTGCCGCCCCGCTGGCCTTCCTGGGCAGGAACGCGACCGGCCGTGTCGCACGGATCGGCGAGCACGTCGGCCGGTCGATGACCGGCGAGGTGATCGCGGAGAACGCGGCCAGCCTGGCCACCGGCCAGGGCCCGACCTCCCTTGAGGATGCGGCGCGGGCTGCGGTGTCCGGGGCCCGAGGGTCAGCGACCGCGCAGACCGACGCCGCTCTTCAGGCCCGCCTCGACGGCAGACTGAGCGCCCTCGCTGGTGCCTCCTACGCCCCCGTGCAGCCCGGCACCCCACCGCCTCTCCCGCCGGAGGTCGCCGGCCCCGCCGCTGATGCCGGTCCTCCGGTGCCGGAGACCGGGTCGCACTCTCCCGCCGCTGTGGCTCGGCCCGAGACGCCCCACGCACTGGCCGAGGTCCACCAGCCCGGTGACCGAGGCGCCGCCCCAGCGGACAGTTCTGCTCCGGTCGCCCCGATCTCCAGCATTCGGGACGGCGTCGCCCAGACGAGCGTGGTGTCCGCGCCGGACCGGGTACCCGCGCCGACCGCCCCGCCCCTCGCGGCCGTGGAGGCCACCGTCGTACCTCCGCTGGCGGATCCGGTCGCCCGCCCGCCGGTCGATCCGTTACCCACGGTCGCCCTGTCGGCTGTCGAACCGACCACCATCCTCTCGCCGTCCGACGACGGGCCGGGCAGCCCTGGCGGTACCCAGCCGCAGACGGACCAGCCCAGGCCCGCACTGCCCGGCACCGACCCGACGGTTGCCGCCCCTAGGCAGGGGGAGACGGCACCACCCTCCGTCGATCCGACACTGTCGGCGGTGGTGACGGAACCCTCGGCCGCCCCGGCCGCGTTCACACCGGCTACCGGCCCGGTCGACGCCGGCACCGGCACCACGGGTGGCTCGACGAGCAACCCCAACCCGACGTCGGGCCCCACCTCCGGTGTGACGTCGCCGGTGAGCAGCACGATCACCGCCCCGACGAGCACCGGGCCCGCCCCCGGTGGCGCCGACGCGGGCCGGTTGGCGGGTGCTGGTGCCCAGCGACCGGAACCGCCGTCGCCCGCCACGTACCGCTCGGTGATGCAGGCGTTGAACCCCGGGATGCCCCTGACCCCGCCGACGGACCCAACTCGCCAGCCAGAGCCGGGTGACTGGGAGCACCTGAGGCCCCGTACACCCGAGTGGTACGCCGCAAAGTGGGCAGCCGAGCGGGAAGGTCTCGACCGCCGTCGCTACCAGGGCTATTTCGAAGCCCAACGCGCCTGGTTCGAGGAGAACCAGCGAACGGACGAGGCAACGCGGCTTCGGAGCCTGGCGGAGGACCACGATCGGCGTGCCCGTGAGTACTCCGCGCACGCATTGACCTTGCGCCGCGCCGGGCAGGCCCGTCAGGCCAGAGCCTGGGATGAGGCTGCGGAGGACGAGTTTCGGGACAGTCTGCGTTGTCTGGACCTGGCACAGGCTGTGTCAGCCGGGACGGTCGTACCCGACATGGTCAGCATTGATGACGAGGCGGACTTCCGGCGGATCAACGACGATGTGGCCGACCTCGCTCCGGGCGCGGTGGATACCGGCGACCGGTCAGCGCTGACCGGGGACGGACATCCGCCGACCATCGACCGGTCCCGCCGGTACGGGGTGCGGGGCGGGCTGCGTCCGCCGCTGGCGTTGCACCAGACGGACCTGGAACGGCAGATGCCCCGGGACGCCGAGGGGCAGGTGGTCCGGACCGCCGATCCCCGTCAGGGCGGCTGGTTCCGACTCGCCAACGACGGCGGTCCCCGGGCCGACCCGACGCGGGGCATCAACTGCATCGACTGCACCCTGTCGTTTTTCGAGACGTGGGTCCACGGTCGTCCACGGGTGGCGGCGCCCCGCACCTTCGACGCGTACGCCGAGGGGGACATCAGGGCCCCGCTCGGCGGAGAGGAAGGCGGTACGGGGCGGATCGAAGACGTCACCGGCGGCCGTTTCCAGCGGTTGTGCACGCCGCCGGACGCCGGCCCGGCGGCGGTGGCGTACACCGTCGATCTTTCCTACCGCAACCTGCACGACCAGTTGCGGCTCGGCGGGCACGGCAGCCTGGCTTTCGTCGTCCACGAGTGGGAGGGCGGCGGCTCGCACATCTGGGTCGCGGTCAACCAGAACGGCACCATCCTCTATCTGGACCCGCAGACCAACCTGGTCGCCGACCGTCCGCTGTACGGGCATGCCGGCTTCCCGCACGCGCAGAACGTCACCGGGCTGGACGTCCTGGTGCTCGGTCCGGACGGTCGTCCCATGCCGATGGGCGGGTTGCAGCGGGGCCGTTACAGCGACCGGCCGGACCTGCCGGAATACCCGCCGGCCCCGGACCACCGGGGGTACGGCGAGCCGTATATCAACCGGTTGCACCTGCTCGACGGGCCGGGCTCGGCGATACCTGCCCCCCGTCCCGGCGACTCGCCCGCGCGTGGCGCTTCAGAGTCGCAACCCACCGGCGGGAAACCCGATCCGGGCCGGTCATCCCTGCGCGACCTGGTTCTCGCTGCTGCCGACCTCGATGCCCTTCGCGTCCCGACGGTGAACCCGGCCCACCTGGCAGCCGAACTGGACGCACCGACGTTGCGTCGACTCGTACCGCACCTCGACGAGCAGGACGCGCAGAACGCGGCACGGCTGTTCGCGGATGCACGAGTCCGACAGATGCTGGCCGACGTCACGCAGTCGCCGCCGAAGGAGCATCCGCAGTTGGCCGCGACGCTGGTGGCGCAACTGGCGCGCCAGCCCGATCTGGTACGCATCATTCTCGGCACCCCCGAACTGGCGGTCTCCCTGACCGCAAGACCGGTCACGCTGCACAACCTTGCCAAGCATCAGCAGGCGATCGACGCCCTCACCGAAGTGCTCGACGACATCGAGACCGGGCGGCACGAGGAACTGGCGGCAGACGACGGTGAGGGTTTTTCGCCGCCCCCACTGACGGCGAGTCAGCGTGCGATCAGTGCCAGCGTCGGATCTGCCGAATTCATCTACCAGCCAGGCTTCGACTTCCGCCGGCGCGAGGATTCCGACTACGTGGCGGACTATCTCAGCGGGCTCTATGTAGCTGCGGCCGAGGCCCAACATGACCTGAACCGGCTCGCTGTCGAGCTCGCGGACCTGAAAGGTGACCGAGTCGGCGTACCGGGGTGGCGGTCGGTGCCGAAGCTGCGAACCAGGGCCGAGGACAAGGTGGTCCGCTATGAGGGCGACGCTTCCCGCCTTTGGGATCTGGCGGCAGCTAAGGTGGAGTTCCGTCGACTCGACCATCTTTATCAGGCGCTCGGGCGGCTACGCGACCATCCTCAGATCGAGATCGTCAGCTTCGAGGATCGCTTTCTTTCCCCGCAGAAGAGCGGATATCGCGATCTGCAATTGGTGCTGAGAATGCCAAATGGTCATCTAGGCGAATTTCGACTACACTTGGCGCAGATTGACGAGGTGGCCGTCTGGGAGCATGCTCTCTTCGAGGTGCGGAGAGACCTGGAGGCGTTGGCTCGGCGAGATGGTCGGCAGTTGACGCACAGAGAGAATCTGATCATGGACGGCGTCCGCCGATACCAGCGTAAGTGCTTCGAGGATGCCCTGCGGTCCGCGTGCGAAGGGGGTCCGTAGTGTCTCATCCGGCCAACGGATTCGTGCCGTCCTATTACCTCTACTACGGCTGTCCGATCAAGATCGTGGCCACTCCCGACGGTGGAGCTCGGTTGTGGCGGCTGTCGGCGAACGACGGGGCGTGGCGGGAGGAGAACGACCTTATGGTGGACGTCGTCTTCGCCGTTGGCGGCGAAGTGTTTTCACTCGACGTCGACCGATTCGTTCAGGAGGTCGAGCGCTACCGTGCGCGTTATCTCTCGGGTGACGGGCCGATTTTCGCGCTCTACGAGACGGTGGATGCGATCGTCGCCGCCGAGGAGCGGGAACGGCGACGGCTGACCCCGACCGAGCGGGCCATGGTGCACGGCATTCGTCGTAAGACGTTCGTCATGTTCGAGGAGGAGCTGCAGCGGGCCGGTCATCCCGGGGCTGATCCCACCCTGGCGCGGCAGCCGTGAAACCCGCGACTCGACGATGAGGAGACCCGGGAGGACGCGGGGCGGTGGGGGTGCCCACCCGCCTGACCGGTACGTCCCTTTCCCGGTGGTCGTCGGAGGTAACGCCGCCCACATGCGCAGCGCTGCGCGAACAGCGGGTTCTCGGCCCCGGTAGTAGCCTGACCGGCGGCCCACCCCGGGCGGACACGGTGAGGTGATCATGTCGGTACGTCGGCACGTGGCGCGACTCGTGACGACCAGCGCGGTGCTGGGCGGCCTGCTGACCGTCGGCGCCGCACCGGCGGTCGCCGACGAGGACTCGGTCCGGGTCCGGTCGACCAACAGTTTTTCCGCCGGTGGCTCGCCGGGTGCGGTGACGGTTGAGGTCCGCAAGCGGAGCGAGGGCTGCGTGCGGGTGCGGACCGTGCTGGGGTTGCGCCTCGACGGCCTGCGTGCCGACCAGGTGCGGGTGGAGGTCGACGCGGGCGGACGCTGGGCCCCGGTGGGGGTCTCCGGCGGCGGTGGCGCGGTCGGCACCCCGGCGGTCGATCCGGCCCGTCCCCTGCTCTGCGAGGGCAAGGGCGTCCGGGTGCGGTACCGGCTCTCGTTCGAGGCCGGGACGCCGGCCGGCCGGCTGGCGGTGATCGCCCAGGTGACCACCGGGCAGGGCGGGTCGTTCGGGCAGGAGGCGACCGTCGCGCGGGTGGGCGGGCGGCTCGCCGGTTCACCCACGCCGGCGCGGACGCCGTCGCGCAGCCCGAGCCCGAGTCCGAGCGTGACGCCCAGCCCGACCGAGGCCGCCACGACCGAGGCCGCGCCGGTCGTCCCGGCGCAGCCCACCATGGCCGCCGTCGCCGCCGAGCAGCGGGCCGCCGCGGCCCCGTCCGGGCTCGGGTCGCCGATTTTGTACTTCGGCGTCGCCATGGTGGTGCTCGGGCTCGGGCTGATTCTGCTGCTCATCCGCCGCTCCCGCGCCGACCGGAAGTCGACTGGGGCCGCCGGGGACCATCCGGTGCTGCCGCCGGACGGGGCGGCGATCCCGCAGCCCCGGAACCCGGGCGGCACCACCTACCGCTCCGGCGGGCAGCCGCCGGCGGGCAGCGGCCCGGTGGCCCCCGCCGGGGGGTACGCCCGTCCGCCCGCGCCGCCGCCCGGTGGCCTGTACGGCTCGCCGGCCCCCCGGCCCGCCGGCAACGTGTACGGGGCTTCCCCCGGTGCCGCCGGCCCGTCGGCCCCCACCGGTGACGCGCGCCCCGCCGGCCCGGCCGGTGGCGCCCCGGGCACGGGTACGCCGGTGCCGCCGGGCCAGCCCGGTGGGGCGCACGACGCGGCGGCGGGGACGTCGGGTGCGCCCCGCCCGGAGGGGCCTCCGACGCCGCGTGCCGACCCGGCTACCCGGTACCCAGAACCCCCGGAGGGCGGCGATTCGACCAGGATCATGCCCCGGCTGCCCGACTGACCCGGGTGACGTGGGATCGCTCCGATACGCTCAGCTTCGTTGACGACCTGCAGACGAGGAGCGGTACCGGTGAGTGATCTGTCCCAGATCGTGAAGGCGTACGACGTCCGTGGGACGGTGCCGGACCAGTGGGACGAGCGGGCCGCCGAGGCGCTCGGCGCAGCCCTCGCCCACCTGCTCGACACCACCGGTGAGCCCGGTGAGGCGGTGCTGGTCGCGCACGACATGCGGGCCACCGGCCCCGGGCTGGCGGCGGCCTTCGCCCGGGGGGTGCAGGCGGCCGGGCGTTCGGTCATCGAGATCGGTCTGGCCTCCACCGACATGCTCTACTACGCCTCCGGCTCGCTCGGCCTGCCCGGCGCGATGTTCACCGCGAGTCACAATCCGGCGCAGTACAACGGCATCAAGATGTGCCGCTCCGGCGCGCGCCCGATCGGGCAGGACAGCGGCCTGGCCGAGATCCGCGACCGCGCCCAGGCCCTGCTGGACGGCACGGTCGCCCGCCCGACCGGCCAGCCGCCCCGGCCGGCGCAGCGCCGCGACGTCCTCCCCGAGTACGCCGCGCACCTGCGCAAACTGGTCGACCTGAGCACCGTCCGGCCGCTCAAGGTGGTCGTCGACGCGGGCAACGGCATGGGCGGGTACACGGTGCCGAGCGTGCTCGGCGACGCCGCGCTGCCGGCCCTGCCGCTGGAGATCGTCCCGCTCTACTTCGAGTTGGACGGCACCTTCCCCAACCACGAGGCCAACCCGCTGGACCCGGCGAACCTGGTCGACCTGCAGGAGGCGGTCCGCGCGCACGGCGCCGACCTGGGGCTGGCCTTCGACGGGGACGCGGACCGCTGCTTCGTGGTGGACGAGCACGGGGAGCCGGTCTCGCCGTCGGCGATCACCGCCCTGGTCGCGACCCGGGAGCTGGCCAAGCACCCCGGCTCCACGGTGATCCACAACCTGATCTGCTCCGGCGCGGTGCCGGAGATCATCCGGGAGCACGGCGGCGAGCCGCTGGTGGCCCGGGTCGGGCACTCCTTCATCAAGGCGGAGATGGCCCGGACCAACGCGGTCTTCGGCGGCGAGCACTCCGCGCACTACTACTTCCGCGACTTCTGGTTCGCCGACACCGGCATGCTGGCCGCGATGCACACCCTCGCCGTCCTCGGTGGGCAGGCGCTGCCGCTCTCCGACCTGGCCGCGGAGTACGAGCGGTACGTCGCCTCGGGCGAGATCAACTCGACGGTACGCGACCAGGCCGCGAAGGTCGCCGAGGTGCGCGCGGCGTACCCGGAGGCGAGCGTCGACGAGCTCGACGGGCTCACCCTGCGCTTCCCCGACGGGGCCTGGTTCAACCTGCGCGCGTCGAACACCGAGCCGTTGCTGCGGCTCAACGTCGAGGCCCCCTCGCGGGAGCGGATGATCTCGCTCCGGGACGAGGTGCTCGACCGGGTACGTCGATAAGATCCCTGCGCCGGTCGGCACCGCCGGCCGGTAGACCACTCCCGTGGAAGGAGCCGCGCCGTGGCCCTGGACCCGCAGTTGCTCGAGATCCTCGCCTGTCCGGACACACACCACGCGCCGTTGGACTACGACGCCCAGGCACAGACGTTGACCTGCACCGAGTGCGGCCGGATCTTCGAGGTCCGCGACGACGTGCCGGTGCTGCTGCTGGACGAGGCGCGGGGCGGGCCGCGGTCGTGATCGAGGGTACGGCGGGGGTCAGCGGGCACCGCGACCCCGACGAGGCACTGCTCGACAACCCGGACGTCCTGGCCGAGCACGACCCGGGCGGGATGCTGCGGCACACCGCCTCGGCGGGCGCGCAGGTGCGCGAGTCGGCGGCGCTCACCGCCGAGGCGAACCTCTCGGTCCTCGCCGAGGAGGGGCGGCCCCGGGCGGTGGTCATCGCCGGGATCGGCACCGCCGGGCGTACCGGTGACGTGCTGGCCACGGTGGCCGGGCCCCGCTGCCCGGTCCCGGTGATCCCGCACCGCAGCTCCGGGGTGCCCGGCTGGGTCGGCGCGGCGGACGTGGTGATCGCGGTCAGCGCCTCCGGCCGCAGCCCCGAGGCGCTCGCGGCGGCCGAGGCGGCCCACCGGCGGGGTGCGCGGCTGGTGGCCGTCGGCGCCCCCGACTCGCAGTTGCAGTCGGTCGCCGAGCGGGCGCGTGCCCCGTTCATCCCGGTGCCCCGGCGGGCCCCGGCGCGGGCCAGCCTCTGGGCGCTCACCGTCCCGGTGCTGCTCGCCGCCCGTACCCTCGGGTTGGTCAAGGTCAACGAGGCGGACCTGGCGGAGACCGCGGCCCGGCTGGACGCGGACGCCGACCGCAGCCGCCCCACCGCCGAGTCCTTCGTCAACCCGGCCAAGTCCCTCGCGCTGGGGCTGGCCGGCTCGGTGCCGATCGTCTGGGGCTCGTCGCCGCTGGCCACCGTGGCGGCCCGCCGGTTCGGCGACACGCTGTCGGCCAACGCCCGGTACCCGGTGGTCACCGGGGCCCTCGGCGAGGCCGGCCGGGGCCGGGTGGGCCTGCTGGACGGGGTCTTCGGCGGGCTGGTCGAGTCGGCGCGGGACATCTTCGCCGACCCGGACGACACCGACGACCGGGGTACCCGGCTGCGGCTGGTGCTGCTGCGCGACGGCGGCCTGAACCCGGAGGACGACGCCGACGAGCCGCTGGCCGTCGAGGAGCGCCGGGCCGACGCGGTGCAGACCCTGGCCGAGCGGCGGGGGGTGCGCTGCGACGTGGTGACCGCCGAGGGCGGGTCCGCGCTGGAGCGGCTCGCCTCGCTGGTCGCGGTGCCGGACTTCGCCTCGGTCTACCTCGCGCTGGCGCACGGGCTGGATCCGATGGCGGTGCCCGCCGTCAGCGAGATGAAGGAGTTGGCCAACCCGTGAGCACCGGCGGCACCGGGCCAGGGCGGGCGTGAGCGCGTCCGGCGGCACCCGGGCGGTCGTGGCGGCGCTGCTGGCGAACGTCGGCATCGCGGTCACGAAGTTCGTCGCGTTCCTGCTGACCGGCTCCTCGTCGATGCTCGCCGAGTCGATCCACTCGGTGGCCGACTCCGGCAACCAGGGCCTGCTGCTGCTCGGGGGTCGCCGCGCGCGGCGCGCGGCGACCCCGCGACACCCCTTCGGGTACGGCCGGGAGCGGTACGTCTACGCGTTCCTCGTGTCGATCGTGCTGTTCAGCCTCGGCGGGCTCTTCGCCCTCTACGAGGCGTACCACAAGTGGTCGCACCCGGAGGCGATCACCGCCTGGCACTGGGTGCCGGTCGCCGTCCTGGTGGTGGCGATCGCGATGGAGTCGGGGTCGTTCCGGACCGCCGTCCACGAGTCGAACCTGATCCGGGGCGGCCAGTCCTGGGCGCGGTTCGTCCGCCGGGCCAAGGCCCCGGAGCTGCCGGTGGTGCTGCTGGAGGACTTCGGCGCCCTGGTTGGGCTGGTCTTCGCCCTGTTCGGGGTCGGGATGACGCTGGCCACCGGCGACGGCCGGTGGGACGCGGCCGGCACCGCGATGATCGGCGTGCTGCTCGTGGTGATCGCGGTGGTGCTCGCCGTGGAGACCAAGAGCCTGCTGCTCGGCGAGGGTGCCGAGGCGCAGGACGTGGCCGCCATCGAGCAGGCGGTCACCGCCGGCCCGGAGGTGGAGCGGATCATCCACATGAAGACGCTCTACCTCGGCCCGGACGAGCTGATGGTGGCGGCGAAGGTCGGGGTGTCGGCCTGCGAGACCGCCGCGGACGTGGCCCGGGGGATCGACGCCGTGGAGGCGCGGATCAGGGCCGCCGTGCCGATCGCCCGGGTGATCTACCTGGAGCCGGACATCTACTCCCCGGCGGGGACGCGGGGCGCCCCCGGCACCCCGGGGCGGGGTCCGGTGGAGGATGCGGAGCGCTGAGCATGGAGTTGTTGTACGGGCCGATCCGGGACTACGCGTGGGGCTCCCGGGCCGCGATCGCCCGGTTGCAGGGGCGGTGCGTGCCCAGCCCCGGGCCGGAGGCGGAGTGGTGGCTAGGCGCGCACCCGGGCGCCCCGGCGGAGGTGGCCCGGGACGGGGGCCGGGTCAGCCTGGCCGACCTGCTCGCGGCCGAGCCGGGGCGGTGGCTGGGCGCGGCGGTGGTCGACCGCTTCGGCCCCCGGCTGCCGTTCCTGCTCAAGGTGCTGGCCGCGGAGGCGCCGCTGAGCCTGCAGGCGCACCCGGACGCGGAGCAGGCGCGGGCCGGGTACGCCGCCGACGCCGGGCGGCCCGCCGGGCAGCGCAACTACGTCGACCCGTACCACAAGCCGGAGCTGCTGGTCGCGCTCTCGCCGTTCGAGGCGCTCTGCGGCTTCCGGGACCCGAAGGTGTCGGCCGAGGCGCTGGCCGCGTTCGGCGTGCCGGCGCTGGAGCCGGTCGTCGCCGCGCTCGCCGCCGGGCCGGACGGGCTGCGCACGGCGGTGCACACGCTGCTGACCTGGCCGGCGGGGGAGCGGGCCGACCTGGTGGCGACGGTGCTGGCGGCCGGGGCGGGCGGGCCGGACGCCGACCTGGCCCGGGAGCTGGCCGCCGGCTATCCGGGCGATCCGGGGGTGCTGGTGGCGCTGCTGCTCAACCACGTCCGGCTGGCGCCCGGTGAGGCGATCTGGATGCCGGCCGGCAACCTGCACGCCTACCTGCGCGGCTGCGGGGTGGAGATCATGGCGGCCAGCGACAACGTGCTCCGGGGCGGGTTGACCCCGAAGCGGGTGGACGTCGACGAACTGCTGCGGGTGCTGCGCTTCGAGGTGCTCGACGACCCGCTGGTGGTCGCCCGGGAGGCCGGGCCGGGCGTGGTGACCTGGCCGGTGCCGGTGCCGGACTTCGTGCTGCACCGGGTCGCGGTGACCGCCGGGGTGACGCCGGTCCGGCTGACCGTGGCCGGCCCCCGGGTGGTGCTCTGCGCCACCGGGGAGGTGACCGTCGACGACGGGACCGGGCCGGTGACGCTGCGCTCCGGGCAGGCGGCGGTGGGGCCGGCGGCGGGTGGCCCGGTGGTGCTCACCGGCGACGGCGAGGCGTACGTCGCCACGGTCGGGGTGGGGTAAATCCGGCACTTCCGGCACAACACGCCTTTCCGAAATTCCCGGAATAGGTTGACGCGGTGACCGCCTGGTGTGACGCTGTGAATGCGCAGCGTTGTCGCGACGATGGTCCGAGAGCGCGCGGGAACCAAACCGGGGGGATGCACGGGGCGGCCGGCTGGTGGACGGGGACGACCCGTCCGGGGCCGACCGCCCCGTGCGCTGTCCGCCGCCCGCGTAAGGTGGAGGGTCGGGCAGGACATCGTTCGACAGGAGCTTTCATGACCAGCACCCTCCCGGCCGCCACCCCTGGCGCGCCGACCGAGGTACGGCCGAAGACCCTCGCCGAGGGCGACTACCGGGTGGCGGATCTGTCGCTCGCCGAGTTCGGACGCAAGGAGATTCAGCTCGCCGAGCACGAGATGCCCGGTCTGATGGCGATCCGGCGGGAGTTCGCCGACGCCCAGCCGCTGGCGGGTGCCCGGGTCACCGGTTCGCTGCACATGACCATCCAGACCGCCGTGCTGATCGAGACGCTGGTCGCGCTCGGTGCGCAGGTGCGCTGGGCGTCGTGCAACATCTTCTCCACCCAGGACCACGCCGCCGCCGCGATCGTGGTCGGCCCGACCGGCACCGTGGAGGCGCCGGCCGGCGTCCCGGTGTACGCCTGGAAGGGCGAGAGCCTCCAGGAGTACTGGTGGTGCACCGAGCAGGTGCTCTCCTGGCCGGACGGGCAGGGCCCGAACATGATCCTCGACGACGGCGGCGACGCCACCCTGCTCGTCCACAAGGGTGCCGAGTTCGAGCAGGCCGGGGCCGTCCCGCCGGTCGAGTCCGCCGACTCCGAGGAGTACGCGGTCGTCCTCGAACTGCTGCACCGCACGATCGCCGAGGACGGCCAGCGGTGGACCCGGATCGCCGCCGGCATCAAGGGCGTGACCGAGGAGACCACCACCGGCGTGCACCGGCTCTACGAGATGCACCGCAACGGCACGCTGCTCTTCCCGGCCATCAACGTCAACGACTCGGTGACCAAGAGCAAGTTCGACAACAAGTACGGCTGCCGGCACTCGCTCATCGACGGCATCAACCGGGCCACCGACACCCTGATCGGCGGCAAGATGGCCGTCGTGCTCGGCTACGGCGACGTGGGCAAGGGCTGCGCCGAGTCGCTGCGCGGCCAGGGCGCCCGGGTCGTGGTGACCGAGGTCGACCCGATCTGCGCCCTCCAGGCGGCGATGGACGGCTACCAGGTCGCCACCCTGGACGACGTGGTCGAGCAGGCCGACATCTTCATCACCGCGACCGGCTGCTTCGACGTCATCACCAACGAGCACATGGCCCGGATGAAGCACCAGGCCATCGTCGGCAACATCGGCCACTTCGACAACGAGATCGACATGGCCGGCCTGGCGAAGCGCTCCGACGTGCGGCGGGAGAACATCAAGCCGCAGGTCGACCTCTGGCGGTTCGACGACGGGCACGCCATCATCGTGCTCTCCGAGGGACGCCTGCTGAACCTGGGCAACGCCACCGGCCACCCGAGCTTCGTCATGTCGAACTCGTTCGCCAACCAGACGATCGCCCAGATCGAGCTGTTCACCAAGACCGACCAGTACCCGATCGGCGTCTACGTGCTGCCCAAGCAGCTCGACGAGAAGGTCGCCCGGCTGCACCTGGACGCCCTCGGCGCCAAGCTCAGCACGCTGAGCCCGGAGCAGGCGGCGTACCTGGGCATCGCGCCCGAGGGGCCGTTCAAGCCCGAGCACTACCGCTACTGACCGCCGGTCGCGGGCCCGCCCGCGACCGTACCGACCACGCCCGCAGGGGCCCGGCCGCGCCGCGGCCGGGCCCCTGCGCCGTCGGGCGGGTCAGGCCCCGGGGCGGCGTCGACCGGGGCGCACCCAGGTCCAGACGCACCAGGCCAGCCACCCCAGCGAGACCACGGTGGCCAGCACCCGCAGCCGCAACGCGCTGAGCAGCAGCACCACCGCGAGCACCGTCAGCCAGGGCAGGAACGCCTTCAGATTCGCCATTGTCCCGCCTCTCTGCCGATGGGGCGTGCCGGATCCTGCCACAGTCGGCCGCCCGCCGGGAGGCCGCGCGGCCGGGGTGGGGGCGGTGCGCCGCGCCCGGAGCGCGTACCGTATCCGCCCAACACGCCTCACCCGGGGCGTGGCGGCGCGGGTCGGGTGTCGCCGGACGGCCGAGCGCAGTACCGTGCCGGGTGACGCAATCACTTCGACGTGAACAGGGATGGGACCATAAACCCCATGAGAGCCCGGGTACTGGTGGTTGACGACGACCCCGCGCTCGCCGAGATGCTCGGCATCGTGTTGCGCAGCGAGGGGTTCCTGCCCTCCTTCGTCGCCGACGGGGAACGGGCACTGGCCGCGTTCCGGGACAACCGGCCGGACATCGTCCTGCTGGACCTGATGTTGCCCGGAATGAGCGGTATCGACGTGGCCCGCGCGATCCGGGGCGAGTCGGGCGTGCCCATCGTCATGCTGACGGCCAAGAGCGACACCGTCGACGTGGTCCTCGGCCTGGAGTCCGGCGCCGACGACTACGTGGTCAAGCCGTTCAAGCCGAAGGAGCTGGTCGCCCGGATGCGGGCCCGGCTGCGCCGGGGCGAGGACGTCGCCCCGGAACTGCTGACCATCGGCCCGTCCGGCAACCAGATCACCATCGACGTGCCGGCGCACACGGTCAGCCGCAACGGCGAGGAGGTGAAACTGACGCCGCTGGAGTTCGACCTGCTGGTCGCGCTCGCCCGCAAGCCGCGTCAGGTGTTCACCCGGGAGGTGCTGCTGGAGCAGGTCTGGGGCTACCGGCACGCCGCCGACACCCGGCTGGTCAACGTGCACGTGCAGCGGCTCCGGGCCAAGATCGAGCCGGATCCGGAGCGCCCGGAAATCATCCTCACCGTGCGGGGCGTGGGCTACAAGGCGGGTACGGGATAACCTTGGTCGCACTGTGACCACCTCCCCGGCCGTCACCGGGCCCTCCCCGTCCTCCCCCCGCCGGCGTGGCGCCGTGCGGGAGTTGTGGCACGGCCTCAGCGGGCGCTTCGCCCACCTGGCCGGCCGGGTGCACCGGACCTGGCGGCGGTCGTTGCAGGTCCGGGTGGTCACCATCACGCTCGTGGTCTCCAGCCTGCTCGTCGGCGGGTTCGCGTACCTGATCGCCGACAAGATCACCAGCATCCTGCTGGAGAACGCCAAGACCGACGTCCTGCTCCGGTTGCAGAACGGCCGGGAGTACTCCGCCAAGCAGCTCAGCTTCTACAGCACCCCGCAGGAGGCGCAGCTCCAGGAGACCATCGAGGGCACGGTCAACTACCTGGCCGGCGGGGACCCGCAGCAGACCAACGGGGTGGTGGTCGCGCTCACCGCCGACCGCTACACCGGCATCATCGAGCCGCGCAGCTCCTCCGACGTGGCGTACCGGCCGCTGATCAGCAAGGAGCTGCGCGACGCGGTCGCCGACGGCAACGTCGCCCACCAGATCCGCACCGGCCGGCTCACCGACCAGCGCAGCAAGTACCTGGTCTACGGCTCGCCGGTGCCGACCAAGTTCGGTCAGCTGGAGCTCTACTACCTCGTCCCGCTGGACCGGCAGGACGCCACCGCCGCCGACGCCCGGGCGACCGTGGTCGCCACCGGGGTCGCCCTGGTGCTCCTGCTCGGCCTGCTCGCCGCCCTGGTCACCCGGCTGGTGGTGAGTCCGGTCCGGGTGGCCGCCCGGACCGCCCAACGGCTCTCCGCCGGCCTGCTCGACCAGCGGATGGTGGTCAACGGCGAGGACGACCTGGCGCTGCTCGCCGCCTCGTTCAACCAGATGGCGACCAACCTCCAGCGGCAGATCCTGCGCCTGGAGGAGATGTCCCGGTTGCAACGGCGGTTCACCTCGGACGTCTCCCACGAGCTGCGGACCCCGCTGACCACGGTCCGGATGGCCGCCGACCTGATCTTCGCCGAGCGCGACGAGTTCGACCCGGCGGTGGCCCGCAGCGCCGAACTGCTCCAGGCCGAGCTGGACCGGTTCGAGGAGTTGCTCACCGACCTGCTGGAGATCAGCCGCTTCGACGCCGGCTTCGCGATGCTGGACGCCGAGCCGACCGACCTGGTCCCGATGGTGCACCGGGTGGCCGACCGGCTGGCCGGCCTGGCCGAGAGGGCCGGGGTGACCATCGAGCTGGACCTGCCGAGCACCCCGGTCATCGCCGAGGTCGACCCGCGCCGGGTCGACCGGGTGCTGCGCAACCTGGTCGGCAACGCCGTCGAGCACGGGGAGGGCCGGCCGGTGCTGATCACCCTGGGCATCGACCAGACCACGGTGGCGATCACCGTCCGGGACCACGGCGTGGGGCTCAAGCCGGGTGAGGAGAAGCTGGTCTTCAACCGGTTCTGGCGGGCCGACCCCTCCCGGGCCCGGCAGACCGGCGGGACGGGCCTGGGGCTGTCGATCAGCGTGGAGGACGCCCGGCTGCACGGCGGCTGGCTGGAGGCGTGGGGCGCTCCCGGCCAGGGCGCCCAGTTCCGGCTCACCCTGCCGGCGCGGGCCGGCGACCGGCTCACCACCTCGCCGCTGCGGCTGGTGCCCGCCGACGCCACGCTCCCGTTCGGTGGGTCCCGCGACGGCGGCGGCCCCCTGGCGATCGGCCCGGGTCCGGACGGCGCGCTGGCGATCGGCCCGGCGCCCGTCGACCGCGCCGAGGTGTCGTCGTGATCGCGCGGGTCGGGCGGGCGGTGGCCGTGCTGCTCGTCGGGACGCTGCTGGTGACCGGGCCGTCCGGCTGCGGTATCCCGAACGAGTCCGAGGTCCAGGTGGACGAGCGCGGTCCGTCGGTGGTGGCCGGCTCGTCGAGCCTGCGCAGCGCGGAGCCACCGAACCGGACCGCCGCCGGCACCGACCCGGACGCCTTCGTCCGGAACTTCCTCTCCGCCGCGGCCGGCGAGCCGGACCGGGCGTACCAGCGGGTCAAGCAGTTCATCGACCCGATGGAGCGGGACCGCCTCCAGGAGAAGCAGGGCAGTGAGATCGGCCTGACCGTGGTGCGCCTGCGGGACGAGCCGGTGATCACCGCGGACGTGGAGAGCACCAAGGTCCGGCTCGTGGTCCAGCAGATCGGCCTGCTGCGCGCCAACGGCACGCTGGTGCCGCCGGTGGCGACCGAGACCGAGTACCGCTTCGAACTGAACACCGGGGAGCGGGAGGAGAGCAACGGGCTGTACGTCCGGAACCCGCCGAACGTGCTGCTGCTCAGCGACTCCGCGCTGCGCGAGTTCTACCAGGCCGAGGCGATCTACTTCTGGAACTCGGCGCGGACCCGGCTGGTGCCCGACCAGCGGTACCTTCCGCTCTCCGTGCCCGCCGAGCGACGGGTGACCGACGTGGTGCGGTGGCTGACCGCCGGCCCGTCGGACTGGCTCGGCCCCGGGGTGAGCCGGCTGCCCGACGGCACCAACCTGATCAACAACGCCACCGAGTCGGACGGCCGGTGGGAGGTCAACCTGGAGATGCCGGGCGAGAACGACCAGCGCCTGGACCAGCTCGCCACCCAGTTGGCCTGGTCGTTGCCGGAGTTGCAGGGCTCGCTGGAGCTGAAGAGCCGCAACCAGAGCCGCCGGGTGATCGACAGCCTCCGCGAGCACCGCATCGCCAACCCGGCCTACCCGATCAGCGACAGCCCGCAGCGGTTCTGCGTCTACGAGGGGACGATCCAGCCGCTCGCCTTCGCCGGTGAACCCAGCGGCACGGTGCCGGTGGTGACCACCGCCAGCCAGCAGGTGCTGTCGGCGGCGCTGGCCCGCGCCGGGAACCGGGTCCTCGCCGCCGTGGCGCTCGCCGGCAGCGACGGCCGCCAGCGGCTCGGCGTCGGCAGCGGCCCCGACCCGGTCCGGATCGCCGCCACCGGCGTCCCGTTCGACACCGTCGGGCGGCCGGCCTGGCTGCGCTCGGCCGAGCCGCACCGGCCGTACGGGCTGGTGGTGGCGGACGGCGGGCTGTACCGCTTCGGGGCCGACGCGCAGATGGAGCCGGTGCCGCTGCTCAACGCCGAGGGGCCGGTGACGGCGGTGGCCGCCGCCCTGGACGGGCACCGGGTCGCGGTGATCGCCGGTGGCGCGCTCTACGTGGCCGCGGTCAACCTGGACGGCGGGCAGGTCGGGCTGGGCCCGGCCCGGCGGGTGGCGGTCTCGTTGACCGACCTGTCGGCGGTCGACTGGTCGGGGGAGAACACGCTGGTCGTGGCGGGGTCGGGTGGTCGGCCGGCGGTGCACCAGACCAGCGTCGACGGGGCCCTGGAGACGCCGCTCAACAGCGACGTCGGCGCCCGGGTGACCCACCTCGCGGCGTACCCGGTCAACCCGGTCGTCTCCATCTCCATCGGCACCCTGATGTACGAGGCGAACGGGGTGGCCTACCGCAGCAACCCGTACGAGCGGATCAAGCAGGAGCAGGTGCTGCTCACCCCGCAGCCGGGCACCGGGCGGCAGGGCAACCCGACCGCGCCGTTCTTCTTCCACTGACCGTCGTGCCGGATCTCGGGCGGCTCTGGGCGGATCTCGGCGATCTGGTGCTGCCGGCCGAGTGCGCCGGGTGCCGACGGCGGGGAGCGACGCTGCGGCAGGGCGTCTGCGTCGACTGTGCCGGCGTGCTGCGGGCGTTGCGGCCCCGCCCGGTACGGCCCACCCCGGCCCCGCCCGGTCTGCCGCCCTGCGTCGCCCTGGGCCCGTACGACGGGGTGCTGCGGGAGGCGTTGCTGGCGTACAAGGAACGGGGCCGGCACGGGCTGGCCCGGCCGTTGGGGGCGCTGCTCGCCGAGGTGGTGGCGGTGGCGGTGGGCCCGGTCCGGCCGGTGCTGCTGGTCGGGGTGCCGGACACCGCCGCGGCGGCCCGCGCCCGGTACGGCGACCACCTGGGCCGGTTGACCCGGCACGCGGCGGCCCGGCTCCGGGCGGCGGGCTGGCCGGTCCGGGTGCTGCGGCCGGTGCGGGCGCTGCCCCGGCCGGACTCGGTGACGCTGGACAGCGCGGGCCGGGCCCGCGCGGCCGAGGCGGCGTTCCGCCTGCGCTCGGGCCCGTTCGCGGCCACCGGCGGCGCGGCGGGGCGGACGGTGGTGCTGCTCGACGACATCGTCACCACCGGGGCCACCCTGGCGGCGGTCAGCCGCACCCTCGACGCCGCCGGTCTCGCCCCGGCCACGGTGGCGGTGCTCGCGGCGACCCGGAAACGACAGGGCTCGTGACCGTCCGTGTTTCCTGTTTCACCCGAAGGTGTACGAGGTGTGAAAAGCATGGGGCGACACCGACAACTGGGGGTGACTGCCGCGGGAATCGGAGTTAGCGTTTGGTGGTCCAGGGTAGAGGTGTCCACACCGCCCCTGGCGGTGAAAGGAGGCGTAGCCCGTATTCAACCGGTTGGCGCCCGAGCGGAGCGACTCCCGTGGGCGGGGCGACCGGATTCCGGATCGAACGACCGTCCGTACGAGGAGGTCACATGGACATCGTTGTCAAGGGCCGTAACGTCGAAGTGCCGGACCACTACCGGGTGCACGTCGCCGAGAAGCTCGCCAAGATCGAACGGTACGATCACAAGCTGATCCGCGTCGATGTCGAGCTGTTCCACGAGCGCAATCCCCGGCAGGCCGACCACTGCCAGCGGATCGAGATCACCTGCGTCTCCCGGGGGCCGGTGATCCGCGCCGAGGCCTGCACCAACGACTTCTACAGCGCGCTGGACGCCGCCATCGCCAAGTTGGACACCCGGCTGCGCCGGGCGGCCGACCGGCGGCGGGTCCACCGGGGCCGGCACGCCCCGCTCTCCGTCGCCGCCGCCACCGCGGGTCTGCCGGTGGCGGACTCCGACACGCCGCTGAGCGCCGCGGTCGCCGCCCGCAACGGCTCGGCCACCGCGGTCGCCGAGCGCGACGACGAGCCGGAGTACGAGTACGACGACCAGCCCTGGCACATCGCCCGGGAGAAGGTGCACCCGGCCGAACCGATGACCATCGACGACGCCCTGTTCCAGATGGAACTGGTCGGGCACGACTTCTATCTCTTCCAGGACAAGGAGTCCGGCCGCCCGAGCGTCGTCTACCGGCGGCACGCCTACGACTACGGCATCATCTCGCTCGACACCTGACCGGCCCGGCCCGGGACGTCGCGGGTGGCGCGACGCAGCACTCGCCGCGACGTCCCGGCCGGCCGGAGGCCGGTCACCTGCGGCCGAGCGCCGATCAGCCCGGCGGGTCGTCGGTCAGGTCCGTCGGGAGCAGGGCGAAGGTGAGATCGTCGAGGCGGGCGCCGGCCAGGCCGGGCAGCCGTCCGCGCAGCAGCGCCTCCCGGTGGAAGCCGACCCGTTGCAGCACCCGGTGCGACGCGGTGTTGTCGGGGACCGTCCCGGCGGCCAGCCGGGCCACCCCGACCGGGCCGAACGCCCAGCCGGCGAGGAGCCGGACCGCCCGGGTGGCCAGGCCCCGGCCCCGGAACTCGGGCACCAGCGCGTACCCGATGCTGGCCTGGCCGGTGCCGGGCTCGGCGTAGACCAGCCCGCAACTACCGGCGAACCGGTCGGTCGCGGCGTCGAGGATCGCCAGCCGGGCCGCCGGCCCGGTCAGCCACTGGCTCTCCGCCAGCCGGCAGCGCAGGGCGATCACGTCCCGTTCCGGTGGTACCGGTGGCGCCTGGTTCGCCACCACCTCCGGCCGGCTGTGCAGGGCGTACATCTCGTCGGCGTCGCCGGGGGCGAGCCGGCGCAGGGTGACCACGCCGTCGGTGAGCCGGCCGGCGGGCAGGTCGGGCAGGAGCCGCCGGACCGGCCCGTCCGGGTCGCCGGCGAGCCGGACGAAGGCCAGCAGGTCCTGCCGCCCGCCGTCGGGCGTCGCGGTGGCGTCGCGGCGTACCCCCTCGGGCCGGAAGCCGGCGGCCAGCGCGACCCGCTGGCTGGCCGGGTCGTCGGCGGCGGTGAGCAGTTCCAGGCGGACCGTGCCGGTGGCGAAGGCGTGCCCGGCCAGCAGCCGGGTGGCCGTGGTGGCGACACCCCGGCGGCGGGCCCCGGGCCGCACCCAGCACCCGATCTCGGCCTGCCGGCGCCGCGGCACCGGGTTGCCCAGCGCCACACCGCCGAGCAGCCGGTCGGTGCCGCTGTCGGCGACGGCGTACGCGGCCCCGCCGGCGGCCCGCAGCCCTGGCAGGCCCTCGGCGATCCACCACCGGGCGTGCGCCTCGCTGTCCGGGGCGGGCAGGTCGGGCAGGAACCACCGGGCCAGCGGGTCGTCGCCGGCCGCGACCAGGTCGGCGACGTCGTCCGGCCGGAGATCCCGCAGCCGCAGCCCGGCCCCCTCGACGGCGGCGGGCCCGCCGTCCCCGCCCCGCCGGCCGCCGCCGGACGGGGTCACCGGTGCGGCGTCGGGCGTCGGTGCGGCGGCGGGCGGCGGGCGGTCGGCGGGCGGCGGGTTCATCCGAGGTCGCCGGGGAGCAGGGCGGCCACCCAGCAGTCGACCCGTCGACCCCGGTGGTTCAGCCCGCCCCGGGCGGTGCCCTCGGCGACGAAGCCGGCCTTCTCGGCGGCCCGCCGGGAGGCGGTGTTGCCGACCACCGCCCGCCACTCGACGCGGGCCAGCCCCAGGGTGGTGAACCCCCAGGTGGCCAGCGCGGTGAGCGCGGCGGGCAGGTACCCCCGGCCCCGGGCGTGCGGCGCGGTCATGAACCCCACGTCGGCCAGGAGCGGGTCGGCCCGGTCCAGCCGCAGGTCGATCGAGCCGGCGTACGCGTCGTCCGGGTCGGCGGTGACGAAGTGCGCGCTGGTCCCGGCCGCCCACCCGGCCCGGGTCAGCCGCAGGAACGAGTCGGCGTCGGCGCGCTGGTACGGGTCGGGGACGGTGGTCCACCGGATGGTCTCCGGGTCCTGGCAGGTGGTGACCAGGGCGTCCAGGTCGCGGACCTCCATCGGGCGCAGCCGCAGCTCGACGGCGCCGACGGTGGCGAAGAGGGTGGGTTGCTCCCGGCCGAAGACGGCGGCCCGCCGGGCCGGCAGGGTGCCCGGACCGGCCGGTCCGGGTGCGCCGGGGGCGGGCACCTCGTCGGGGAGCAGCGAGCCGATCCACCCGTCGCCGGTGCCCTCCGGGCGCGGGGCGGCCAGCCGGAGCTGCCCCTCGACCCGGAACCCGGCCCGGAGCGCGACCAGCCGGGAGGCGTGGTTGCCCACCTCGGCCTGCCAGATCAACCGGCGCAGCTCCAGGGCCCCGAACGCCCACCGGGCCAGGGCCCGCAGCGCCCGGACGGCGACACCCCGACCCCGGGCCCAGGGCGCGGTCCAGTAGCCCACCTCGCCGGAGCGCACGGTCCGGTCGACGGAGACCACCCCGCAGGAGCCGAGGAGGTCGCCGGTGGCCGCGTCGCAGACCGCGAACGGCGCGCCGCTGCCGTCGGCCCAGGTCGCCGGGGCCAGGGCGGTGACGAACCGGACCGCGTCCGCCCGCCGGTACGGGCGGGGGACGCCGGTCCAGCGCCGGACGTCCGGGTCCTGGCAGGCGCGGTGCACCGCGTCCGCGTCCGTCGCCCGCCAGGGGCGCAGCAGCAGACCGTCCTCGACGATCTCGGCAGCCTCCATCGGAGCCATCGTGCCGGACGTTCGCCCTGGGCGTAACCGGATAACCGGGTCAGCGCCCCGCGTCAACGTGAATTATGTCGGTTTCCGGGACTCGGAGGGCCGCCACCAGTGACCATCACCCCCTCGGAGCGCCTACGATGGGTCGAGACTGTCTAGGGGAGCGTTGATCCGTGTCGATTCTGGAAAAGGTCCTCCGCGCCGGGGAGGGCCGTATGGTCCGCCGGCTCAAGGCGATCGCGAACGCCGTCAACTCGATCGAGGACGACTACGTCGACCTCTCCGACGAGGAGCTGCGCGGCATGACCGACCAGTTCCGGGAACGGCTCGCCGACGGGGAGACCCTCGACGACCTGCTACCCGAGGCGTTCGCCGTGTGTCGGGAGGCAGCCGCCCGGGTGCTCGGCCAGCGCCCGTACGACGTCCAGGTGATGGGCGGCGCGGCGCTGCACTTCGGCAACATCGCCGAGATGAAGACCGGTGAGGGCAAGACCCTGACCTCGGTCATGCCGGTCTACCTCAACGCGCTCTCCGGCGACGGCGTGCACGTGGTCACCGTCAACGACTACCTCGCCCAGCGGGACGCGGCGTGGATGGGCCGGGTGCACCAGTTCCTCGGCCTCACCGTCGGCGTGGTGCTGCCCAACCGGCCGTCCAGCGAGCACCGGGCCGCGTACGAGTGCGACATCACGTACGGCACCAACAACGAGTTCGGCTTCGACTACCTGCGCGACAACATGGCCTGGTCGAAGGAGGAGCTGGTCCAGCGCGGCCACAACTTCGCCGTGGTCGACGAGGTCGACTCGATCCTGATCGACGAGGCCCGGACCCCGCTGATCATCTCCGGCCCGGCGGAGCACTCCGCCCGCTGGTACGGCGAGTTCGCCGCCGTGGTGGCCCGGCTCCAGCCCGGCAAGGACGGCGAGGGCGACTACGAGGTCGACTTCTCCAAGCGCACCATCGCGGTCACCGAGCGCGGCGTGGCCAAGGTCGAGGACCGGCTCGGCATCGACAACCTCTACGAGTCGGTGAACACCCCGCTGGTCGGCTACCTGAACAACGCCATCAAGGCCAAGGAGCTCTACAAGCGGGACAAGGACTACATCGTCAACGAGGGCGAGGTCCTGATCGTCGACGAGTTCACCGGTCGTATCCTGCACGGCCGCCGGTACAACGAGGGCATGCACCAGGCGATCGAGGCCAAGGAGGGGGTGGAGATCAAGCAGGAGAACCAGACCCTGGCCACCATCACCCTCCAGAACTACTTCCGCCTCTACAACAAGCTCTCCGGCATGACCGGTACCGCCCAGACCGAGGCGGGCGAGTTCAACAAGGTCTACAAGGTCGGCGTGGTGACCATCCCCACGCACCGCCCGATGGTCCGCGAGGACCGGGCCGACGTGATCTACAAGACCGAGAAGGCCAAGTTCAACGCGGTCATCGAGGACATCGCCGAGCGGCACGCGATGGGTCAGCCGGTGCTGGTCGGCACGGTCTCGGTGGAGAACTCCGAGGTCCTGTCCACCCTGCTGCGCCGCCGGGGCATCCCGCACTCGGTGCTGAACGCCAAGTTCCACGCCCGGGAGGCGGAGATCGTCGCCCAGGCCGGGCGCAAGGGCGCGGTCACCGTCGCCACCAACATGGCCGGCCGTGGTACGGACATCCTCCTCGGCGGTAACCCCGAGTTCCTCGCCGCCAACGACCTGCGCCAGCGCGGCCTGGACCCGGTCGAGCACGAGGAGGAGTACGCCAAGGCGATGGAGGAGGTCCTGCCCACCTGGAAGCAGGCCTGCGACACCGAGGCGGAGGAGGTCGCCGCCGCCGGTGGCCTGTACGTGCTGGGCACCGAGCGGCACGAGTCCCGCCGGATCGACAACCAGCTGCGTGGTCGGGCCGGCCGGCAGGGCGACCCGGGTGAGTCGCGCTTCTACCTCTCGCTCCAGGACGACCTGATGAAGCGGTTCCGGGCCGGGGCGGTCGAGGCGGTGATGGAGCGCTTCAACATCCCCGAGGACGTGCCCATCGAGTCGAAGATGGTCACCCGTCAGATCAAGGGCGCCCAGGCCCAGATCGAGGGCCAGAACGCCGAGATCCGCAAGAACGTCCTCAAGTACGACGAGGTCATGAACAAGCAGCGCCAGGTGGTCTACGCCGAGCGGCTGCGGGTGCTCAACGGTGAGGACCTCTCCGACCAGGTCCGCAACATGATCAACGAAACGGTCGAGGCGTACGTGGTGGGGGCCACCGCCGACGGGTACGCCGAGGACTGGGACCTGGAGCAGCTCTGGACCAACCTCCGGCAGCTCTACCCGGTCGGCGTCACCATCGACGAGCTGACGGAGGAGGTCGGCGGCGAGCGGTCCGGCCTCGACCAGGACTTCCTCGTGGCCCGGCTCAAGGAGGACGCGAACGCCGCGTACGACCGGCGCGAGGAGCAGCTCGGCGAGGAGGGCACCCGCCAGCTCGAACGGATGGTGCTGCTCCAGGTCATCGACCGTAAGTGGCGTGAGCACCTCTACGAGATGGACTACCTCCAGGAGGGCATCAGCCTGCGGGCGTACGCCCAGCGTGACCCGGTGGTGGAGTACCAGCGCGAGGGCTTCGACATGTTCGCCACCATGATGGACGGCATCAAGGAGGAGACGGTCGGCTTCCTCTACAACCTGGAGGTCCAGGTCAACGAGCCGGAGCCGGCGGCCGAGGAGGTCAAGCTCCTGGACAAGCCGGTGGAGATCAAGGCCAAGGGTCTCCAGCAGGCTCCCCGCCAGCAGGGCCTGCAGTACTCCGCCCCGACCATCGACGGTGAGGCCGGCGCGGGCGCGGTGGCCGTCGAGCGGCCCGAGGAGCAGGCGCCGGCGCTGGGCATCGGCCGGTCGGCCAGCCCCGCCGGGCCGGCCGGCGGCAACCAGCGCCGCCCGGCGAGCGGGCTGCGTGGTCCCGCCGTCGCCTCGAACGTCGCCCGCCGGGCCGACCCGGGGCAGGCGGAGTCGGCCAACAACCCCTCCCGCAACGCGCCCTGCCCGTGCGGCTCCGGCCGCAAGTACAAGCGCTGCCACGGCGCCCCCAACGGCGGCGCCTGAGCCGGCGACCCGCTGACGCCCCGGGGCACCCACCGACTCGGTGGGTGCCCCGGGGCGTCTCCGTGCGCGGGCAGGGCGTCCGCCCGTCGTCAGAGCACCTGCAACGCGGTGCAGAGCCACCGGCCGCGCTGCTGCTCCAGGCGCAGCGCCATGGCCCAGCTCCGCCCGGCGGTGGTGCCGAGGACGGCGGCGACCTCCACGGCGGCCTCCTGCGGCTGACACACCCGGATCCGGCGCAGCCGCACCGCCGGCCGGGTCGACCGGCGGCGTACCGGTCCGCAGCGGGCGGCGCCCCGGGCCAACTGCTCGGCCAGTTCGGCGGCCCGGCCCGGGGCGGCCAGGGGCCGTAACTGCCCCGGCGGGCGGTAGCCGTTGAGGATCTCCACGCACATGGTGACGAAGCGGTGCGCGGCGCGCCCGGCCTCCGGGCTGGTCGTGCCGCCGGCCCCGGCGGCCGGCGCGGCCGGCGCGCGTCCGCCCGGTCGGGTCGGGGTGGGCCGGGGCTCGTGGCGGCGGCCGGCGGGGCGCCCCGGCTCCCGGGGGAGGGTCGTGAAGAGGTCGAGCGCGAGTTGGGCGCTCGACGGGCGGGGCCACAGATCCGTGGGGTCCTCGGTGAAGGGCGGGTCGAGCGGGGGGACGGGCCGTAACCGGACCGGGGGGCGCGTCGAGCCGGGGCGACGAATGTCGACCATCTCAAACCCTTCGTTTGCCTTCGTTTGCCTCCGATGGATGTCCAGTGTCGAGGACATCGGCACTTGTCGTCAATGGCCGTCCGGGTCGGGGTGGCTACTCGGCGTCACGCTCGGTCAGTGGGTTGTCCCGTACCCAGGCGGCCGTCTCGGCGTACTTGAGCTGGATGTACTCCTCCAGGCGGGCCCGCTCGACCCGCCACTGACCACGGCCACCGATCTTGATCGCGGGCAGCTCCCCGCTGCGCACCATGTGGTACACCTGCGAATCCGACACGTTCAGCTCGGCGGCCACGTCGGAGAGCAGGAGGAACCTCGGCTCCACCAGAAACTCCCGGGGTTGGCGTACGTTTGGTTCAGTTTGCCACCGACGACTGACACCGGCAGTCCGCTGCGCGGCCGGGAATCCGCAGGACACGTGGCCGGGAACGGCCCTAGGGGCCCCGCCGGGGTGTATGACGGTCTGGGCGTACGGCATGATCGGCGCTCGGGACCGGCGGCCCGTCGGCCCCAGGGAGACAGCGGGAGGCGACCGGTGGGCGACGAGCTGATCCGGGTGTACGTGCCGGCGACCGTGCCGATGCTGACGACGCTGCGCAGCGAGGGGCTGGCCGTGACCGAGGCGCACGCGGTCACCCCGGCGCTGCGCGAGTGGTACGCCGAGGGCGACGAGGAGGAACTGGAGTACGTCGCCTTCACCCGGGCCGCCCAGGACGCGCTGCCGTTGCTGCACGACGACCCGACCGCGCCCCGCCGCCGGGTCGTCGTCTCGGTGGACCTGCCGGCGGGGGCCGTCGGCCGGGGCGACACCGAGCTGGGCTCCAGCCTCGTCCGGCTCACCGGTCCGGTCCCGGTGAGCGCGGTCGCCGCGTTGCACGTGGACGGGGCCGAGGCGGTCACCGACGTCACCGCCGCCGCCGAGGTGGTCACCGCGGCGCTGGCCGGCGACCCGGACGCCCAGTTCACCGTCGACGGCACCGAGGACCACGAACTGGAGTGGTACGCCGTCAGCGAGCTGGATCTGCTGCTGCACGCGGCGACCTGACCGGCCCCGCCGCGCACCCACCGGTCACGCCGGTCGGCGTGGGCCCGGTGGGGTTCACGCCTGGCGGGTCGCCCTCCCGGGCCGGGCGACGGCCTCCACCGGCTCGTCCTCGTCGGCCGGGGCCGGCCCTAGGGCCCGGCCGAAGGCGATCAGCGCGGCCAGCGCGCCGACGAAGAGCACCCAGATCCCGTTGTCGACGCGGGAGGTGCCGAGGGAGGTCTGGGCCACCGCGTCCGCCTCGCTCAGCGCACTGGCCAGGTCGAGCAGGGAGCGGCCGCCGATCCGGATGATCACCTCGGCGAGCAGCAGGGACAGCCCGGGCCCCGCCCCGGCGACCAGGTACGCCGGCCAGCGCGGTGCCGGGGTCGCCGGGTTCCGCCGGCGGGCCCGCCGCAGCGACCAGGTCAGGTAGCCGAACGCCAGCAGACCGGCGAGGACCCCGGCGAGCAGCGACTCGGTCCGCGACACCCACTTGGCCGCGCTGACCAGCGCCTCCTGCCCGCCCTCGCCACCGAAGGCGGAGAAGAGCGGGTCCCGGGCCCGACTGAACGCGACCACGAAGATCAGTACGCCGAGCGTCGACATCACGACCGCGCCGGCCGCCGCCGTGTTGCGGACCCCGGCCACCGCACCGCCGATGGTGGCCGCGGCGGCGGCCGTACCGGCGATGACGTTGGTCGTCGCGGTGTCGCTGTAGGTCAGGTTGATCGCCACCGCCGTGCCGGCACCCACCAGCAGGCCGGTCACGATCGCCGCGACGAAGCGCGGGGTGGCGTGGTCGAAGCCCCGCCGGGCGAGCAGGTTCACCGCCGCGAGGGCGATCCCGGCCCCGGCGACCAGCGCCGCCGAGATGACACCGGGCAGCGCGAACGCCGAGAGGCTGATCGCGGTGATGCCGGCCTCGGCCGAGGTGATCGCGGCCCGGGTCGACCAGAGCATCGCGGCCAGCCAGCCGGCGGCCAGCACCGCGAGCACCGCCGCGCCCGGCGCCGGCACCGGGCCGCGCCCGGCCCCGGCGGCGTCGGCCGGGTCGTTCTCCCCGGCCGCCCCGGTGTCCGCGTCGGTGCCGGGCTCCCCGCTCGCCGCCGGGTCCGCGCCGGTGGCGGTCTCGTCGCCGGTCGCGGTCCCGTCGCTCGGGGCGGACTGCGCGCTCGGGACGGACTTCGCGCTCGTCCGGGGCGGGGCGCTCCCGTCCGCCGCCGACGGGCCGGCGGTCGCCTGGTCCGCGGTGGTGGCGCTGCCGGGATCGTTGCTCATCGTCTCCCCTTCGACGGGCGTCCCGGCCCCGGGCACGACTCCGGGTCCGGGCGGGTCACCGGCCACCCAGGATACGCGCCCCGTCCCGACCCCCGGTGCGGTGCCGGTCCGCCGGGCCGCCGCCGCACCGGGGCGCGGCGGCGGCCCGGCGCCCGTCCCGGAGCACTCGGCGGCCCCGGTACGCGTGACAGAATCGCCGCAGGTCCTGCCGCCGCGTCCGGTACACCCCGTGGGCGGCGTCGGCGTCCGGCCACCCGGCCGGTCCGCCCGCAGGGCCGTTTTCGCCACCGCTGCCGAGACCATCAGGAGCCGTGATGGACGCCGTCTTCCAGGTACCCGAGCCCCACAACGAGCCGGTCCGCACCTACGAGCCGGGTAGTGCCGACCGGGAACGGCTCCAGCAGCGGCTGGTCGAGTTGGCCGCCGAGCGGATCGACCTGCCGATGACGATCGCCGGCGAGCGGCGGATGGCCGGAGGCGACCCGATCGACGTGGTCCAGCCGCACCGGCACGCGCACGTGCTCGGGGTCACCGGGCACGCCACCCACGACGACGCCCGCGCGGCGGTCGGGGCCGCCAAGGAGGCCGCCCCGGCGTGGCGGGCGCTGCCCTTCGAGGAGCGGGCGGCGGTCTTCCTGCGCGCCGCCGAACTGCTCGCCGGGCCCTGGCGGGACACCCTCAACGCGGCGACCATGCTCGGCCAGTCGAAGACCGTGGTCCAGGCCGAGATCGACGCGGCCTGTGAGCTGATCGACTTCCTCCGGTTCAACGTGCACTTCGCCCGGCGTCTGCTGGAGGAGCAGCCGCTCTCCTCGGCCGGCGTGTGGAACCGGTTCGACCACCGCCCGCTGGAGGGCTTCGTCTACGCGATCACGCCGTTCAACTTCACCGCGATCGCCGGCAACCTCCCCTCGGCTCCGGCCCTGCTCGGCAACACCGTGGTCTGGAAGCCGTCGCCGACCCAGCAGTTCGCGGCCCACTTCACCATGCGGCTGTTCGAGGCGGCCGGCCTCCCGCCCGGTGTGATCAACATGGTCACCGGCCGGGGTGAGGAGGTCTCCGAGGTGGCCCTCGCCGACCCGGACCTCGCCGGCATCCACTTCACCGGGTCCACGAAGGTCTTCCAGCACCTGTGGCGGACGGTCGGCGAGAACATCGCGGGATACCGGGGCTACCCCCGGCTGGTCGGTGAGACCGGCGGCAAGGACTTCGTGGTCGCGCACGCCAGCGCCGACCCGGACGCCCTGCACACCGCCCTGCTCCGGGGCGCCTACGAGTACCAGGGGCAGAAGTGCTCGGCGGCCTCCCGGGCGTACGTCCCCCGGTCCCTGTGGGAGGGTGGGCTGCGCGACCGGCTGGCCGCCAGCGCCGACGCGCTGACGTACGGCGACGTCACCGACTTCGGCAACTTCGGCGGCGCGGTGATCGACGCCAAGGCGTTCTCCCGGCACACCGCCGCGCTGGAGCTGATCAACGGCGACGACGCCTGCACCGTGCTGGCCGGCGGGACCGCCGACGACTCGGTCGGGTGGTTCGTCCGGCCGACCCTGTTCGAGTGCGCCGACCCCGCGCACGAGACGTTCACCACCGAGTACTTCGGTCCCATCCTCGGCGTGCACGTCTTCGACGACGCCCGCTTCGACGAGGTGGTCGCCCAGGCCGAGTCGATCGCGCCGTACGCGCTGACCGGGTCGATCTTCGCCACCGACCGCCGGGTGGTCGACGCCGTCGCCGAGCGGATGCGGTACGCGGCCGGCAACTTCTACGTCAACGACAAGCCCACCGGGGCGGTGGTCGGGCAGCAGCCGTTCGGCGGGGCGCGGGCCAGCGGCACCAACGACAAGGCCGGCTCCTGGCACAACCTGGTCCGCTGGATGTCCCCCCGGACCATCAAGGAGACCTTCGTCCCGCCGACCGACCACCGGTACCCGCACATGGGCTGAACCGGTCGACCGGGCCCCGGCGTCACCGGTCCGGGTGACGCCGGGGCACCCGGCGGCCGGTTCCGGCCAGGACGGACGTGACCTGCCGGGGTCACCGGGTGTGATCTGGTGCACCCGACAGCGGAACTGTCCGCCGCCGACAGTGCACATAGGAAGTCTCCACGAGTGGCGAAATAGTGAAATCCTGGACGCCGGGACGGCAAAGTGGCAGCGTAAGGGGCATGGCGGAATCCGGAGTCAACCCCACGGCGGCAGCTCTGCTCGGGCTGCTCCATGCGGGCCCCATGACAGGCGGCCAACTGATGGCCGCCGCCGAGCGCCGACTGGCGCCGTACTGGTCGATGACGCGCAGTCAGGTCTACCGCGAATTGCCGGTGCTGGCGGAGCGGGGTTTCGTACGCCTGGGCAAGCCCGGTCCCCGGATGAGCCAGCCGTACGCGATCACCGCCGCCGGGAAACGGACATTCTCGCGGTGGCTGGCGGAGAACCCCGGGAAGGACACCATCCGGAACCCGGTGGCGCTGCGGATCGCCTTCGCCGACCTGCACTCGGCCAACCAGCTCCGCAACCTCTACGCCACCGCCAACGAGTACCACACCGAGGCGCTGGCGGCGGTCCGGGAGCAGGTGAAGAACGCCAAGAAGGAAGGCGAGACGTACGACGCCAGCGCGCTGGAGTTCGCCGTCGCCTACCACAAGGCCGCCCTCTCCTGGCTGAAGAGCGCCCCGGTCAGCTGACCCGGCCGGGCCGCCGCGCGGGCCACCGACCCCCGAGCTGGGGCCTTTTCGGCTCGGCCTGCGGGGCTCGCACGCTCACTCCTCGCCCGAGCTGGGCCGATTTTGGCTCGGGACTGCGGGGCTCGCACGCTCACTCCTCGCCCGAGCTGGGCCGATTTTGGCTCGGGACTGCGGGGCTCGCACGCTCACTCCTCGCCCGAGCAGTACGCTTGTCTGTCGTGACCGCTGCCGATTACGCCGAAAAGCTCAAGGAACTCGACGCGACCCTGCGCAACATCGAGGCCGTGCTCAACCTCGACCGGTTGCGGGAGGACAAGGCCCGTCTGGAGCAGGAGGCCTCCGCGCCGGACCTCTGGGACGACCAGGCCCGGGCACAGCAGGTGACCTCCCAGCTGTCGTACGTCAACGGTGAGATCAGCAAGCTGGGCAGCCTGCGCTCCCGGCTCGACGACGCGCACGTGCTGCT
Source organism: Micromonospora fluostatini (assembly GCF_050410825.1). Taxonomy (NCBI): domain Bacteria; kingdom Bacillati; phylum Actinomycetota; class Actinomycetes; order Micromonosporales; family Micromonosporaceae; genus Micromonospora; species Micromonospora fluostatini. Next base: position 4,433,965 of record NZ_CP191251.1, on the reverse strand, counting down.
GGAGCTGGCCGAGGCGGAGGGCGACGCCGGGGCGCTCGGTGAGGTCGAGTCCGAGGTCGTCGGGTTGACCAAGGCCATCCAGGAGATGGAGGTCCGCACCCTGCTCTCCGGCGAGTACGACTCGCGGGAGGCGCTGGTCGCCATCCGGGCGGGTGCCGGCGGCGTGGACGCGGCCGACTTCGCCGAGATGCTGCTGCGGATGTACCTGCGCTGGGCCGAGCGGCACGGCTACCCGACCGAGGTCTACGAGACCTCGTACGCGGAGGAGGCGGGCCTGAAGTCGGCCACCTTCACGGTCAAGGTGCCGTACGCCTACGGCACGCTCAGTGTCGAGTCGGGCACGCACCGGCTGGTCCGGATCAGCCCCTTCGACAACCAGGGGCGGCGGCAGACCAGCTTCGCCGGGGTGGAGGTGCTCCCGGTCGTCGAGCAGACCGACCAGGTCGACATCCCCGAGAACGAGATGCGGGTCGACGTGTACCGCTCCTCGGGGCCGGGGGGCCAGTCGGTCAACACCACCGACTCGGCGGTGCGGATCACCCACATCCCGACCGGCATCGTGGTCACCTGCCAGAACGAGAAGTCCCAGCTCCAGAACAAGGCGTCCGCCCTGCGGGTGCTCCAGGCCCGGCTGCTGGAGCGCAAGCGCCAGGAGGAACAGGCCAAGCTGGAGGGTCTGAAGACCGACGCCGCCGGCTCCTGGGGCGACCAGATGCGCTCGTACGTCCTGCACCCGTATCAGATGGTGAAGGATCTGCGTACCGAGCAGGAGACGGGCAATCCCAGCTCGGTCTTCGACGGGGAGCTGGACGACTTCATCGAAGCCGGTATCCGGTGGCGCAAGCAGCGGCAGCTCGCCGGCGACAGCGCGTGACCGGGCGCGGGCGCTGCGCTCCGTCGATCTCCTGCTGACGGGCTATTTGGATGACGCGCCTCGCATCACCGGGGCGTAGCACTTGGCGTTCCGATTACACGGCGTAGACTCACCACCCGTGATTCAGCTTGAGCAAGTGACGAAGACGTACCCGAAGGCGTCCCGGCCTTCGCTCGACAACGTGTCCGTCTCGATCGAGAAGGGCGAGTTCGTCTTCTTCATCGGCCCCTCGGGCTCCGGTAAGTCCACGATCATCAAGATGCTGCTGCACGAGGTCACCCCCAACAAGGGGAAGGTCATCGTCAACAGCAAGGACGTCACCTCGCTGCGGTCCTGGAAGCGTCCGCACTTCCGGCGCTCCATCGGCTGCGTCTTCCAGGACTTCCGGCTGCTGCCGAACCGCACGGCGTACGAGAACGTCGCGTTCGCCCTGGAGGTCATCGGCAAGACCAAGGCGGTCGCCCGCCGGGTCGTGCCGGAGGTGCTGGAACTGGTCGGGCTCGGCGGCAAGGAGCACCGGTACCCCCACGAGCTCTCCGGTGGTGAGCAGCAGCGTGTCGCCGTCGCGCGGGCGTTCGTCAACCGCCCGTTGATCCTGCTGGCCGACGAGCCGACCGGTAACCTCGATCCGGACACGTCCATCGAGATCATGCGCCTGCTGGACCGGATCAACCGCACCGGCACGACCGTCGTGATGGTCACGCACGACTCCAACATCGTGAACCAGATGCGGCGCCGGGTGATCGAGATCGAGAGCGGCCGGATCGTGCGCGACCAGGCCCGCGGCGTCTACGGGTGAGCCGGACCTCCGCCCCTGCCGTACACCCTGACGAACACCTCATGCCGGAGACCCGGAGGAACCCCCGATGCGCGTGAAATACGTCCTGTCCGAGGTGCTGGTCGGACTGTGGCGCAACGTGACCATGACCATCGCGATGATCATCACGATGGCGGTGTCGTTGACCATGCTCGGCGTCAGCGGCCTGGTCTACAACAAGGTCGCCGACATGAAGAACCTGTACTTCGAGAACGTCGAGGTCTCGATCTTCCTGGAGCCGGAGGTGGCCGAGGAGCAGCGGACCGCGTTGGACGGCCAGCTCCGCTCCGACCCGCTGATCCGCGAGGTCATCTACGTCGACAAGACCGAGGCGTACGAGCGGTTCAAGGACATGTACCAGGACGCCCCCGACCTGGTGAGCGCGGTCAAGCCGGAGCAGCTCCCGGAGTCGTTCCGGCTGCGACTGGTCGACCCGGAGCAGTACCGGCAGATCAACGAGCAGTACCAGAGCGTCGACGGCGTGGACCAGATCGTCGACCAGAGCCGGGTCCTCGACAAGATCTTCAACCTCTTCACCGCCGGGCAGAACGTGGCCCTGGTGGCCGCCATCGCTATGGCGATCGCCGCCCTCCTGCTGGTCGCGAACACCATCCAGGTCGCGGCGTACAGCAAGCGGCGTGAGGTGGCCGTCATGAAGCTGGTCGGTGCCTCGAACTGGTTCATCCAGGCGCCGTTCGTGCTGGAGGCGGTCGTCGCCGGGCTGGTCGGTTCGATCCTCGGCCTCGGTGCCCTGGTCGGGTTGAAGGTGTTCCTCTTCGACGGGGCGCTGAGCACCCTCCAGGGGCTCTTCTCGCCGGTGAGCTGGGGCGAGATCTTCCTGACCTTCCCGATCATGGCGGGCGTGGGCGCGCTGGTCAGCGCGGTCACCGCCTGGGTCACCCTCCGCTTCTACCTGCGGGTCTAGCTACCGGTCGGAGCCTGCGTACCCCTGGAACGACCCTCCCGCGCCGGGAACAAAACGGCGCGGGAGGGTCGTTCCCGTTCGGGTAGCATGATCTCCGCCCGACGGCCGGACGGTCGTGGGCGGGAGCCGGAAGGGGGTGGCGCCGATGCCACGGGAGAAGGGGCGCACGGTCGTCGCCTCCAACAAGAAGGCACGGCACGACTACAGCATCCTCGACACGTACGAGGCGGGGATGGCGTTGACCGGCACCGAGGTCAAGTCGCTGCGGGCCGGCCGCGCCTCGCTGGTGGACGCGTTCGCCCAGGAGCGCAACGGCGAGCTGTACCTGCACGGGATGCACATCCCGGAGTACACCCAGGGCACCTGGACCAACCACGAGCCCCGGCGGACCCGCAAGCTGCTGCTCAAGCGGCTGGAGATCGACCGGCTGATCGGCAAGACCCGCGAGGGCGGCCTGACCATGGTGCCGTTGCAGGTCTACTTCTCCGACGGCTGGGCCAAGGTCGAGATCGCCCTGGCCAAGGGCAAGAAGTCGTACGACAAGCGGCAGGACCTCGCCAAGCGGGACGCGGACCGGGAGATCGCCCGGGCCGCCGGCCGGCGCGGCAAGGGGATGCACGAGTAGTTTGCCCGATCTACCCCTCTCTGCGGCCAGGTGTCCGGTTTCGGGTGCCCACGTCGATCGGGGGGCTCGGGGATGAAAGCCGTTGCGCGAGGCGTTAGGCTTGGTGTGCTGCCACAGGGGCAGCCGTCGAGGGGGTGACTGGTTTCGACTTCGTGCGTTGCGGCAGGGGAAGCGAGCCGAGGAAGCCGACGTCGTCTCGTGAATCGGTCGTCGGAAAACAATAAGCGCCAAGCAAAATCGCGCTGACTTCGCTCTCGCCGCCTGAGGCGAGTAGTGAGTCTGTCGGCCTGGGAGCGCCTTCGACCCAGTTAGCCGGCATCAGCTAGAAGGCTGGCCAATCGGACCCGGTCGCGGGGTCCGTGCGGCGAGATCAATCAGCGACTGGGCCCGTCACACCGACTCGCTCGCGTGATCGGAGGGGCCGAGTAGAGGCACAGCGAGCTGCGCTCGGAGAAGCCCTGACAAGGCGGCGAAGGACCCGGGTTCGATTCCCGGCACCTCCACCACCCAGTGCGCCCCGGTCCCCGGACCGGGGCGCACTGCTGTCTCCACCCCATCCCGCCCGCCCCGAGGGAGGCGGGGCAGGGGGTGGGGGAACCGGTGGGGGCGGGTGGGCGTCGGAGGGGTATGCGTCGAGTCGTCGGTCTGCTGGGGTTGCCGCTGGTGCTGGTCGTGGGTTGTGGGCCGGCGGGTACGGAGGGCGCGGGTCACGGCGGCCCGCCTGACGCGGCGAGCGTCGGGACGCCGCAGAGTGGACCGGGCGGCGGTACGGAGGGGCGGCGCGCCGCGTTCGAGCAGCGCGCCGCGCAGGTCGCCGACGCCTGGCGGCCCGGTCCGACCTGGACCTCCGGGTACGTCCCGTTGCAGGAGCCGACGGTGCTGGTCGGCGATCCGGCGTTCACCCCGCAGACGGAGCAGGCGTACCGCTCGGGGTGGTACCGGGTGCGGGTCGACCTGCCCACCGCCCGGCCGCCCGACGGGGTGATCCGCTTCCCGGCCGGTACCCGCTCGGTGCCGCTGGTCAGCGCGGCGGACGCGTACCGCCACCTCGACCAGGGTGACCCGCCGTCCTGCCCGCCGGAGCCCGGTGGCGGGGTGCCGGAGCCCCGTAAGGGCGGGCCGGTCGTGCCGCCCGGTCCGGACGACCCGGTCCAGAGCCAGGCCCCGAGGGCGTGCGTGTCGTTGACGGTGACCGAGGTGGCGCTGGGTACGGCCCCGGTGCGCACCAGCCGGGGGGTGGCACAGGTGCCGGCCTGGCTGTTCACCGTGGCGGAACTGGACGCGCGGGTGGCCCGGCTCGCGGTCGCCCCGGAGGCGGTCGACGCGGTGCCCGATGCGACCCCGCCCTCGTCGCCGGCCCCGGAGGGGCTGGTCGGCGCCGTCGGGCTCGACGCGGTGGCCGGCGACCGGATCGACCTGCGGCTCGGCCTGGGCGCCTGCGACACCGACATCACCCCGCTGGTGTGGGAACGGGACGACCTGGTGGTGCTCGGCGGCGGGGTGGTCCGCTCCACGGACGTCTGCACCGAGCAACTCCACCTCGAACCGGTCTCGGTCACCCTCCGGGCCCCGCTCGGCAACCGGACGGTGCTCGACGCGCTCACCGGCGCACCGGTCCGGCTGCACACCCCCTGAGCCGTGCCGGCCGGTCAGAGGATCGGGGGGATCTCGGTGCTGATCGGGACCGGCAGCACGGTCGGGCCGTCGGCCAGCAGGCCGGCGGCGAGGGCGTCGCCGAGGTCGTCCGGGGTGGTGGCCACGGTGGCGGCGCAGCCGTACCCCCGGGCCAGCGCGGTGAGGTCCACCCCGGGCAGGTCCAGCCCGGGTACCCCCGGGGTGTCCTTGAGTGCGGCGAACGACTTCAGGATGGCGTACTGCTGGTTGACCGGGACCACGACGACCAGCGGGAGCCGGAGCCGGGCGGCGGTCCAGAGCGCCTGGACCGAGTAGTGGAACGAGCCGTCGCCGATCACCGCCACCACCGGCCGGCGGCGGCCGGTGTCCCGCTCGGCCAGGGCGATCCCGACGGCCGCCGGCAGCCCGAAGCCGAGCCCGCCGCTGGCCATGGTGAAGTAGGACGCCGGTCGCCGGATCCACAGGCGTCGGCGCAGCGCGGCCAGGTTGGACGGTGACTCCTGGACCAGTACCCCGTCGGCCGGCCAGTGCCGGGCGAGCGCGGCGAAGAGCGCGTCGGCGGTGAGCGGGGTGCCGGCCTGCGGCGGGTCGGGGGTCGGCCGGGGCGGCGGCTCCGGGCGGGCCGCGACCGGTAGCAGGTCCACCAGCGCGGCGAGGGTCAGCCGCGGGTCGCCGAGCAGGCTGTCGCCGACCGGGGCGCGGGCGGCCTCGTCCGGGTCGTCGGTGACGTGCAGCAGCCGGGCCCCGTCCGGCAGGTGGTCACCCGGCAGGTGCGGGTAGTAGCGGAACACCGGCGCGCCGACCACCAGCACCGTGTCGTGGCCGCGCAGCGTCTCGGCGAGGGGTGCGATGGCGTACGGCAGGACTCCCCGGAAGTACGGGTGGTCCTCGGGGAAGCTGGCCCGCTCCGGGGCCGGGGCGGACCAGACCGGGGCGTGCAGTTTCTCCGCCAGCGCCACCGCCGCCGGCCAGGCCCGCGCGCGGTCCACCGCCGCCCCGAGCACCAGGGCCGGGGTACGGCTGGCCGCCACGAGGTCGGCGAAGTCGCGCAGCCGCCGGGGGTCGGGGGCGTACCGGGTGGCGACCGTACGGACCTGCGGGGGTGGGTCGGCGGGCTGCTCCCAGTCGTCCATCGGCAGGGAGAGGAAGACCGGTCCGGTGGGCGGCTGCACGGCGGTGGCGTACGCCCGCATCAGGGCCGCCGGGATGTCCTGGGCGCGGACCGGCTCGTGACTCCACTTCACGTACGGCCGGGCCAGGTCGGTGGCGTTCGGGCTGGCCAGCCGGGGCTCCAGGAGCAGCATCCGCCGGCTCTGCTGGCCGGCGGTGACGATCAGGGGGGTGCGGTTGTGCCAGGCGGTGACCAGGTTGCCCATCCCGTTGCCGGTACCGGGGGCGGTGTGCAGGTTGACGTGCGCGGGGCGGCCGGTGGCCTGGGCGTACCCGTCGGCCATCGCCACCGCGGAGGCCTCCTGGAGGGCGAGGACGTAGTGGAAGTCGGCGGGGAAGTCCTGGAGGAACGGTTCCTCGGTGGAGCCGGGGTTGCCGAACAGGGTGGTCAGGCCGAGGCTGCGGAGCAGGTCGTAGGTGGCGTCGCGGACTGTGGCCATCGTCACCCCACCTCTCGTCTGCGACACCCCCTTCGCCGAATCTATCCGGACAACTCTCGTGAACGGGGTGATTTGCTCGGGCGAGGGGGAACGGGAGCCGGCCGGCGGCACCCTGACGGGCGGCTCCGGTACCTGCTGGGTGACGTCGTCGGGGACGGGGCGTGGGCGGCGTCGACGATCCGCCCTGCTCGCGCCGCCGGACCCGTCCGGGTAACCCCTGATGTGTGTCGATCACCTGCCGGTCAGACCTTAGCCAGCACCGCAGGCGCAGGCTATGGTGCCAGGCATGGCGGTGACAGCGCGGACGGTCCGGGCGGGCGGTGTGCCCCCGGCGTGGCGGACACGGTTGCGGCCCGGGACGGCCGGGCGCGACCACCGATGCGGGGGCCGTCGCGCCGCGGTGCGGTTGGCGGATGGTTGACATGCAGGGAGAGGGACAGGCGATCGGCGGTCGTTCGATGGAGTCGATGACCGGCCGCCTGCTGGTCGCGACTCCCGCGCTCAAGGACCCGAACTTCGACCGTACGGTGGTGCTGCTCGTCGCGCACGAGGCGGGCGGGGCGCTCGGCGTGGTGCTCAACCGGGCCACCGAGGTGCCGGTCGCCGACGTGCTCGGCGACTGGAGCGACCTGGCCCGACATCCGGCGGTGCTCTTCGAGGGCGGCCCGGTGCAACCCGACTCGGCGATCTGCCTGGCCCGCCTGCGCCACCCGGTACGCCGGCTGCGCGGCTTCCACCAGGTCTCCGGCGCGGTCGGCACGGTCGACCTGTCGGTGGACCCGGAGAAACTGCGGGAGAACGTCACCGGCATCCGGGTCTTCGCCGGCTACTCCGGCTGGGGCGCCGGCCAGCTCGAACAGGAGATCGAGGAGGGCTCCTGGTTCGTGCTGGACGCCCTGCCCGGGGACGCCTTCGTCGACCGGCCCGACGATCTCTGGCCGATGGTGCTGCGCCGGCAGGGCGGAATGATGGCCGCCGTCGCCCACTTCCCGCCGGACGTGACGTTGAACTGACCCACCCGCCGGAGGCCGCCGGGCGGGGACCCCGCGATGTGACCGGGGCGGCCGACATGTGTATAGTTTCGCCAGTGCCCGGGCGACCGGGACAGCAGCAAGGGGCCGTGGCGCAGCTGGTAGCGCACCACACTGGCAGTGTGGGGGTCAGGGGTTCGAGTCCCCTCGGCTCCACCTAGCAGAGCGTAGGTGGACAGGCATCAGTCATCGACTGGTGCCTGTTTTTCGTGGTCGACCGGGCGCCTGGTGCGCTGGCTGATGGAACGGCCCGACTGTCCGGCCGTCCGGCTCTCCGTCCACGGTCCGTGCCGACGGTGGGGGCGAGCCGCCCCGACCCGGGCATGCCGGGTCGGGGCGGCACCCGGGCTACGCGGCCCGGCAGGTGGGGGTGGCGGTGGGGCCCACCCCGGTGCCCTGGAAACCGAACTCGGTGCTGGCGCCGGCGCCGAGTTGACCGTTGTAGCTGACGTTGCGGAAGGTCACCGTGCCGGTGGTGCCGGTGTTGGTGGCGTTCCAGGCGCTGGTGACCGCCGCGCCCCCGGGCAGGGTGACGCTGACGGTCCACCCGGTGAGCGGGGTGCTGCCGGCGGTGACCCGGATCGAGGCGGTGAAGCCGCCGTTCCACGAGTTCAACGTCACCGCCGCGCTGCACGCGCCGCCCCCGGCCGGCGGCGGGGTGGTGGTCGGCGGCGGCGTGGTCGGGTTCGGGCCGCTGCCGCTGTTCAGCGCGTTGAGCACGGCGGTGTACGCCGGCTTCTTGTTGCCGTTGCCGTCGAAGAGCAGCGGGTTCTCACCGCGCCGCCAGGAGTCGCTGTCCCGGACGCCCCAGACGGTGATGCCGGTGCAGCGGGCCACCGCCAGGCAGGCCCGGGTCACCCGCTCGTAGATGCCGGCCTGGCTGGACCCCTGGGCCACGTCCAGTTCGGTGATCTGCACGTCGACGCCGAGGTCGGCGAAGCGTTGCAGGTTGGCCTGGTAGTCGCTGGCGAGCCCGGTGCCCAGGTGGGACTGGAAGCCGACGCAGTCGATCGGTACGCCCCGGGCCTTAAAGTCGCGGACCATGTTGTAGATGCCGGTCGACTTCGCGTTGACGCCGTCGGTGTTGTAGTCGTTGTAACAGAGCTTCGCGGTCGGGTCGGCGGCGCGGGCGGTCCGGAACGCCACCTCGATCCAGTCGTTGCCGGTGCGCTGGAGGTTGGAGTCGCGCCGGCCGCCGCTGCCGCCGTCGGCGAACGCCTCGTTGACGACGTCCCAGGAGTGGATCTGGCCCCGGTAGTGGGTGGCGACCCGGGTGATGTGGTTGGTCATCGCGTTGCGCAGGGCGGTGCCGGAGAGGTTCTGCGCCCAGCGGGGTTGCTGGGCGTGCCAGACCAGGGCGTGCCCCCGGACGGACATGCCGTTGGCGCGGGCGTGGGCGACGAGCCGGTCGCCGCCGGTGAAGGTGAACTGGTTCTGGTTGGGCTCGGTGGCGTCCCACTTCATCTCGTTCTCGGCCACGATCGAGTTGAACTCGCGGTTCAGGATCGTGACGTGCTGCGTGTCGGAGAACATGAACGAGCTGGTGGCGGCGCCGAAGTAGCGCCCCTTCGCGGCGGCGGCGGCGCGCAGGGTGGTGTTGGCGCTGGCGGTGCCGGGGACGACCAGGGTCGTCGCGACCAGGGCGGCGCCGGCGGCGAGGGTGATCAGGTTTCGTGGCCGGAACAGGCCACGACGGCGGGTGGACGTGTCGTCCATGGACGGAACCTTTCGTGGTGGTGGCCGGGTGGACCGGTGTGGTGCCCACCCGGTGGGACTGCCTGGTACGCCGGGGGACGGCCGGTGCGGTGCACCGGGCCCGGTGGCGGGACGGCCGGTACGGGGTGGTGCGGCACCGGCCGGGACGGGGCCGTCGCCGCGTCCGCCACCGGTGGTGGCCGCCGGTCGGCGGTGGGTTCGGGGCACGCCGGACGGCCTGGCGGTCGTGGCGCGACCTGGCGGTGGTGGGTCGCCGGCGTCCGGCCCGGACGGCCGGCACCTGCGGCACGGGCGGTGACGGGTCCGCGTGGTTCCCGGCGGGCGACCACCACGGCCGGGTGCCGTGGCGACCGGGCGGGGTGCGGTACGGGTGCCCGTGGCGCGGGGTGGTGCCGCCCGTCGACGTGGTGGCGCTCGACGCCTCCGGCTCCCGGCGGGGTGTCGGCGTACGGGTCGGAGCGTGCCCTTCGCTCCGTGTCGGGAGCCTAGCCTGTTACCGTTAACACAATCAACCCATCGATGTACGGCGATCGCGTCGGGGTGGCGGGTCGCGACCGTCGACCGGGGCGACCGTCCGGTGTGCCGGGTCGATCATGCCATCGGCTCTGAGGTGCTGATACGCCTCACTGGTCCGGCGGTTCGGGCCGGGTCTCCGGGTGGTGCGTCGAGCGTCGTACGGTGGCTGGCAGTCGTGCACCACTGTTGTTCGCGGTAACAGTTGGCGCGGGGTGCCGGCGGCGGCGGTCGGGGCGGCGCGGCAGCGCGGGCCGGGCCTGCGGCGGTGACGAGTGCCGCACGGGGCGTGGTGACGGGCGGCTGGCATGATGGGCCCTGCACGAATCGGTGGGCGGTCCGCAGCGGCGCTGGCCACCCCGGTTCTCGACCGGTATCGCCGGTGTCCTGTCTGCGCACCGGCGCCGAAATCCCAGGGGTGTGACATGACCGCCATCTCCCGTGTCGTCGGCCGTGAGATCCTCGACAGTCGGGGCAATCCGACGGTCGAGGTCGACGTGATCCTCGAAGATGGTTCGTTCGGACGTGCGGCGGTGCCGTCGGGCGCGTCGACCGGGACCAACGAGGCGGTGGAACTGCGCGACGGCGACTCGTCCCGGTACCACGGCAAGGGTGTGCGCAAGGCGGTGGCGGCGGTCAACTCGGAGATCGCGGCAGCGGTGGTCGGGCTGGAGGCCGAGGCGCAGGCGGCGGTCGACGCGAAGCTGATCGAGCTGGACGGTACGCCCAACAAGGGCCGGCTCGGCGCGAACGCCATCCTGGGCGTCTCGCTGGCGGTGGTCCGCGCCGCGGCGACGGCGAACACGCTGCCCCTGTACCGGTACGTGGGTGGCGTCTCGGCCAGCCTGATGCCGGTGCCGCTGATGAACATCATCAACGGGGGCGCGCACGCCGACAACCCGATCGACTACCAGGAGTTCATGATCGCCCCGATCGGCGCGGAGTCCTTCGCCGACGCGGTCCGGATCGGCTCCGAGGTGTTCCACACCCTGCGCAAGGGCCTGAAGAGCGCCGGGCACAACGTGAACGTCGGCGACGAGGGCGGCTTCGCGCCGAACCTGCGCTCGGCCGACGAGGCGCTGGAGTTCATCGTGGACTCGATCGAGAAGTCCGGCTACCGCGCCGGTACGGACGTGGCGATCGCGTTGGACGCGGCGGCGTCGGAGTTCTACGCCGACGGCGTCTACGACTACCGTGGCGAGAACCTCAAGCGTTCCGTCGAGGAGCACGTCGCCTACCTGGCCGACCTGGCCCGCCGGTTCCCGATCGTGTCGATCGAGGACGGCATGGCGGAGGACGACTTCGCCGGCTGGAAGCTGCTCACCGACACCCTCGGCGCCGAGGTGCAGCTCGTCGGCGACGACCTGTTCTGCACCGACGTGCGCCGGCTGCGGGACGGGATCGAGCGGGGCATCACCAACTCGATCCTGATCAAGGTGAACCAGATCGGCACCCTGACCGAGACCCTCACCACCACCGAGACGGCGCACAAGGCGGGCTACACCGCCGTCATGTCGCACCGGTCCGGCGAGACCGAGGACAGCACCATCGCCGACCTGGCGGTCGCCACCGGCTGCGGGCAGATCAAGACCGGCTCGCTGTCGCGCTCCGACCGGACCGCCAAGTACAACCAGCTCATCCGGATCGAGGAGGAGCTGGGCGCGCAGGCGAGCTACGCGGGTCGCAGCGTCCTCGGCGCCCGCTTCTGACCGACCGGCCTCCGCCGAGGCGCGGCCGGCCCGCCCCGTCGCGGGCCGGTCCGCGCCGGTCGCCGGTCGCCGGCCGTCACGGAACCGCGCTTCTTTCGCCCGCCCATTCCAGCTCGGCTCGACGGTTCCGGCGGGCCCGGATCGGCCGGCGTGCGCCTGTTCGGACGACCGCGACAGGTGAGTCGGATACGGCGCCGACCGGACATGGAATTTCCAGCCGACGACCGACGGAATTCCCACCGTGAAGGAACGGCGCACCGGAAACTGGCGACGTATTCATCGAGGCCCGTTTCTGCCGTGACACCCCGGCGACGTGCTGCCGAGGGGACCGCCGGAACGCTGCCGGTACGGTGGACGGTGTACCGTTCCGGGGGTATAGTCCCCTGTGGATTATCGTCCATTCGCCAATGCACGTCAGGTTTCGGAGTTCGCGTACGCCCGGTCGTTGTGTGCGTCATTGCTGTTCCGGGTTCGACGCCGCAATTTATCCGATCCGTAATCCGATCCGGATTCCGGGTTCGGGCACCTTCGAAGTCGGACGGCGGATGGTGCTGTTCCTCGGGCCGACAATGGCAGTCGGGCCTCGCCGTGCGTCGACCGGCCGGGCCACGGCGTGGCGGACGGGAGGTGAACGGGGTGGATCCCGTCGACGAGGTGACCGCCGACCGCACCTTCACCGTGCCCAAGGGGCGGGCGGCGCGGCTGCTGCCCGCCCTGTTCCGTGCCGTCGGCTTCACCGCCGAGCAGGTGGTGGCGACGCTGGGCGCGACCGACCCCGTCGACCTGGTCAGCAACACCGGCACGTACGCCCTGTTCACCGACCACCTGTCCGACCAGTTGTGCCGCACCCCGGCCGGGCTGCTGACCCAGCTCTTCGTCCGGAACGCCCCGGTGCCGGCGGACGACTACCGGACGGTCCTGCCGGAGGAGCTGCGCCGGGCGCTGTACTGCTCGGGCATCGTCACCGGCACCACCGACCTCGTCCGGGGGCGGTTCTCGGTGACCCCGGTCGCGTCCCGGTACTTCCTCTCCGACCAGCTCTTCGCCTTCGACGACGCGGGGGACGTCGAGCTCACCGACGGGGTGGACGTGGTGCTGCCCCCGCACGCCTCGTCGATGGCGCTGCTGCGGTACGCCGCCGAGGCCGAACCGGGCGGACCCCTGATCGACGTGGGCAGCGGCTGCGGCGTGCTGGGCGTCAGTCTCGCGGCCCGGCACCGTTCGCTCACCGCCCTCGACGTCAACCCCCGGGCCGCCCACCTGTCGAGGGTCAACGCCGAGCTGAACGGGGTCGCCGCCCGGGTGCTGGTCGAGGACGTCACCACCGGCGGGTTCGCCGTGCCGGACGGCAGCCTCCTGCTGTTCAACACCCCCACCACGATCCGGTACGCCGACGAGGGGCGGCCCTCCGCCGCCATGCCGCCCCGGCGGGCACTGGAGAGCGTCGTCGGCCTGCTCCCGGCGGGCCGGGGCTGTCACGCCCGGTTGTTCCTGGTGGTCGAGGTGCCCCGGGGGGGCCGGTCGGCGAGCGACCTGGTGGCGAGCTGGCTCACCGACGTCCCGGTGGACCGGCTGGACGTCCGCGAGATCCGCGACTCGGCGGCCTTCGTCCCGGCCGCGATGATCTCGCAGGGGCGGGTCGATCCGCAGTGCCCGCTGCTGCGGCACGGCGGCGACGCGCCGCTGCTCGCCCGCCACCTGCGCGACCGCGAGATCCACGAGGTGGTCCCGGTGACCGTGTCGGTGTCGCGCTGACGTCGCCCGCCCGCGTACCCGTGCACACCACCGCCGGGGCGACCGGGCCGGTCGGTAGGGTCTTCCCAGACCGGAGACGCCGCGCCGGGACGCCCGCCCCGGGCCGGCGTCCGTGACGAGGAGGCTGGCCGGCACCGTGGCGCGGACACTGAGGATCACCACCCGGAACGCCACCTTCCAGCAGTGGCAGGCCCTGCTCACCAACCGCACCAAGCGGCAACGGGCGGGCGGGTTCCTGGTGCAGGGAGTCCGGCCGGTCTCACTGGCGGTGGAGCGCGGCTGGACGATCCGTACCGTGCTGCACACCGACGGGCCGGCGCTGTCCCGGTGGGCCCGGGGCATCCTGGCCGACGCCGGGGCCGCCGAGCGGTTCGCGGTCGCCCCGGAGCTGCTGCGCGAACTCGGCGGCAAGGACGAGGAGGCACCGGAGCTGCTCGCCGTGGTCGAGCTGCCCGAGGACCGGCTCGACCGGATCCCCACCGGCCCGGACCGGCTGGTGCTGGTCTTCGACCGGCCGACCACCCCGGGCAACGTCGGCACCCTGGTCCGCTCGGCGGACGCCTTCGGGGCCGCCGGCGTGGTGATCACCGGGCACGCCGCCGACCCGTACGACCCGAAGGCGGTCCGGGCCAGCACCGGCTCCCTCTTCGCCGTCCCGGTGGTCCGGGCGCCGAGCCACCGGGAGGTCCTGGACTGGGTCGCCTCGGTCCGCGACACCGGGGTACCCCTCACCGTGGTCGGCACCGACGAACACGGTGACGTCGACGTCTTCGGGCACGACCTGACCGGCCCGACGGTCGTCGTGGTCGGCAACGAGACGCACGGGCTCAGCGCGGGTTGGCGGGAGGCGTGTGACCGGATGGTCCGCATCCCGATCACCGGCTCGGCGAGTTCGCTGAACGCGGCCACGGCGGCGACCGTCGTCCTCTACGAGGCGACCCGCCAGCGCGCCCGAGCATGAGCCGGCGGGTCGGAGCGGCCCCGTGTCCGCCCCGACCCGCCCGGCCCGGTCAACCCGCCCAGCGCACCCCCTCGGCGATCCGGGTCAGTTCCCGGATGACGGCGGGGTCGGGGCGGGGCGGCTCCGCCGACACGACCAGGGGAGCCTGCCGCACCATCTGGACGGAGAGCCGCCCGCCGTGGAAGTCGTCGATCACCAGCGTGTCGCCGTGCCTGGTGAGGTGGGCCGGTCGACCCTGGATGTCCGGCAGGCGGGTCATCTCGGTCAGTGGCACGGCGTGCGGGTCGCCCGCCCCCGGGGCCCAGCCGATGCCGTAGCTGGTGCCGTCGTCGGTCCGGGCCCGGTCGATGTGCAGGCCGTCCTCGGTCGTGCCCTCGATCCGGTCCCCGGTGATCTCTCCGGAGCCGTCCTGGTAGCTCACTCCCGTCGCGCCATTCCTGGTCCACATGTGCGCGAGGTGCTGCCCGGCCGGCAGGTAGCTCAGCGCGAACGGCGTGCGCAGCGTCTCGGTCGTCTGCTCGCTGACGCCGCGCGCGATCCGCAGGACGGTGTCGTCGAGACCGCTCTGGGCCGTGTCCCCCGGTCGGCCGTGGCCGTACTCCAGCTCCGCCCACCGTCCGGAGGGGAGGACGAACTGGACGAAGGACCGGGTGGGCAGCGTGGCGATCTGCCCGAACCCGCCGTTCACCTCCGTCGCGGTCCAGCCCGGCGACACCGACCGGTCCCGCCAACGCGGCGGGTGGATCGACGCGCTGAGGTAGGGGCCGTCGACCAACGAGTAGAACACGATCTGCGTCTGCGGGCCGCAGGTCCGTGCCGGTTGTTCCGCCAGCCCCTCCGGTAGCCAGTCGAGGTACAGACGGCACTCCTGCGGCGGCACCTCCTGGGCCACCGCCGGCGGGCCGCTGCCGGGCAGCGAATCGCCCGGGTCGGTGGGGAGCAGGGCGATCCCGGCGGTGAGGGCGAGCACCGCGATCCCGGCCGCGCCCGAGGCCGCGTACCGGCGGTGGCGTCGACGTCGGCGGATGCCGGCGTGGACCCCGGCGAGCACCTCGACCGGGTCGGGCGTGTGCCGTTCCCCCTCGGCGAACGCGTCGGTCAGTCGGTCGTTCATCGGCTTGCCTCCAGTTCCAGATCGAGCCGTAGCGTGGCGAGGGCCCGGGACCGCCAGACGCGGACCGAGCCCAGGGCGCAGCCGAGCACCTCGGCGATCTCGCCGTCGGAGAGCCCCTCGTAGTAGCGCAGCACCAGCACCGCGCGGTGCCGGGGCGGCAGCTCGGCGAGCCGGGCCCACAGGTCCGCGCGGTCGGCGTGCCCGACGGCGTGGTCCGGGTCGTGTTCCACCGGATCCCGCCGGGCCTGCTCCAGCGCCGCCCGCCGGGCCCGTCGCCGGCGCAGCGACAGGTACTCGTTGAGGACCATCCGGCGCAGGTAGAGGTCGGGCCGGTCCATCCGGCCGATCCGTTTCCACCGGGCGTGCGCCCGTACCAGCGAGTCCTGGACGATGTCCTGGGCGAGGTCCCGGTCGCCGGCGAGCACCGCCGCGTACCGCAGCAGCGCCGGCAGCCGGGCCGTGACGACCTCGTCGAAACTCTCCATCCGCCACCTCCTGCTCTGGAAACGTCACGGCGGCCGGGATACGTAACCAGGGAACGCCGGTTTCCTGTTTGTCGGCTTCACCGGGGTTGACCCGCGTCGGTCCGGGTAGCGTCGGGGACATGCGCTACGTGGAACTCGACACCCCGAAGCCCATCTCCCGCATCGGCCTGGGGACCTGGCAGTTCGGGTCCAAGGAGTGGGGGTACGGCCCCGACTACGAACGTCGGGCCGCCGACATCGTCCGGCGTGCGCTCGACCTCGGGGTCACCCTCTTCGACACCGCCGAGCTGTACGGCTTCGGCCGCAGCGAGCGGATCCTCGGCGCGGCGCTCGGCGAGGACCGGGGCAAGGTCGTCGTCGCCAGCAAGATCTTCCCCCTGTTGCCGGTCGCCCCGGTGGTGCAGCAGCGGGCGGTCGCCTCGGCGGCCCGGCTCGGCGTCGGCACCATCGACCTGTACCAGGTGCACCAGGCCAACCCGGTGGTCGCCGACACCACCACGATGCGCGGTATGCGCGCGTTGCAGGACGTCGGACTGGTCGCCGAGGTCGGGGTGAGCAACTACAGCCTGCGCCGCTGGCAGTTCGCCGAGGCGGCGCTCGGTCGGCGGGTGCTCAGCAACCAGGTCCGGTACAGCATGATCGATCGGGGGCCGGAGGAGGACCTGCTGCCGTACGCCCGGCAGGCCGGCCGGATCGTGCTGGCGTACAGCCCGCTGGCACAGGGCTTCCTCTCCGGCCGGTACGACGCGCGGAACCCGCCGAGCGGGGCGGTCCGCCGGGCCAACCCGTACTTCCTGCCGGAGAACCTGGAACGGGGCACCGGGCTGATCACCACGCTGCGCGAGGTGGCCGACGCGCACCAGGCCACCCCGAGTCAGATCGCCCTGGCGTACCTGCTGCACCACCCCAACGTGGTGGCCATCCCCGGGGCGTCCGGCGTCGAGCAGATGGAACGCAACGCCGCCGCCGCCGAGATCGATCTCGCCGACGACGAGTACGCCGCGCTCGCCACCGCCGCCCGGGAGTTCCGCCCGGTCACCGGGCTGGCCGCCGTACCCAAGATGATCCGGGCCCGCGCCGGACGGTGACCGCGCCGACCGGGTGACCGTGGGTCGCGCGGCCGTCACGTCCGGCGCCGGTCGCCCGGCGGCGGGTGAGCTAGCGTGGGGCGGGTGACTGGAACCCCTCCGGTGCCCCCGGCCGACCTGCCCGGCACGCTCGGTGCGCTGCGGGCGTCCGGGTACCACCCCCGTACCGTCAAGCAGGAGCTGCGGGACAACCTCCTGGCCCGGATGCGGGCCGGCGAACCGCGCTTCCCCGGCGTCGTCGGGTACGACGACACGGTCCTGCCCGAGGTCGAGCGGGCCCTGCTCGCCGGCCACGACCTGGTGCTGCTCGGCGAGCGCGGCCAGGGCAAGACCCGGCTGATCCGGGCGCTGGCCGGGCTGCTCGACGAGTGGACCCCGGTGCTCGCCGGCTCGGTGCTCAACGAGGACCCGCTGCGACCGCTCACCCCGGCCTCCCGGGTGCTGGTCGCCGAGGCCGGGGACGACCTGCCGGTGGCCTGGCTGCACCGCTCGCTGCGGTACGGCGAGAAGCTCGCCACCCCGGACACCAGCGTCGGTGACCTGATCGGCGACATCGACCCGATCCGGGTCGCGCAGGGGCGCAGCCTCGGCGACCCGGAGACCATCCACTTCGGCCTGGTACCCCGCACCAACCGGGGCATCTTCGCCGTCAACGAGCTGCCCGACCTCGCCGAGCGGATCCAGGTGGCGCTGCTCAACGTGCTGGAGGAACGGGACATCCAGGTCCGGGGGTACCAGCTCCGGCTCCCGTTGGACCTGCTCCTGGTGGCCAGCGCCAACCCGGAGGACTACACCAACCGGGGGCGGATCATCACCCCGCTCAAGGACCGGTTCGGCGCGGAGATCCGTACCCACTACCCGCTCGACCTCGACCTGGAGCTGGCCCTGATCCGGCAGGAGGCGGACCTGGTCGCCGAGGTGCCGGAGCACGTGCTGGAGGTGCTCGCCCGGTTCGCCCGCGCGGTCCGCGAGTCCCCGTCGGTCGACCCGCGCTCCGGGGTCTCCGCCCGGTTCGCCATCGCCGCCGCCGAGACGGTGGCCGCCGCCGCCCTGCGCCGCAGCGGACTGCTCGCCGCCGGGGACGCGGAGACCGAGGCGGCGGTGGCCCGGGTGGGGGACGCGGTCTCGGTCACCAGCACCCTGCGCGGGAAGGTCGAGTTCGAGAGCGGCGA
This sequence comes from Micromonospora fluostatini, assembly GCF_050410825.1. Lineage (NCBI taxonomy): Bacteria > Bacillati > Actinomycetota > Actinomycetes > Micromonosporales > Micromonosporaceae > Micromonospora > Micromonospora fluostatini. The sequence continues at coordinate 4,415,935 of NZ_CP191251.1, read as the reverse complement.
GGAGGGGCGGGAGACCGAGATCCTCGGCCACCTGCTGCGTACCGCCACCGCGGAGACGTTCCGGGCCCGGCTGGCCGGTCTGGACCTGTCCGGGTTCACCGGGCTGGTCGCCGACGGGGCCGTGGTCGAGACCGGTGAGCTGGTCGCCTCCGCCGACCTGCTGCGCCAGGTGGGTACCGTCCCCGGGCTGGCGAAGGTGCTGGACCGGCTCGGGCTGGGCGACGCGCCGACTCCGGCCCAGGCCGCCGCCGGGGTCGAGTTCGTGCTGGAGGGGCTGCACCTGACCCGCCGGCTGGGCAAGGACGTCACCGAGGACGGCCGGGCCCGCTACGGCAGCCGGGGCTGACCCGTGACCGGCAACCGGTTCCGGTACGGGCAGTGGCGCGGCGGCCCCGACCCGCTGGCCGCCCCGTACGACGTACGGGAGGCGGTGGACTCGGTCGGCGCGCAGGTGCTGGCCGGCGGCAGCCTGCGGGAGGCGCTGCGGGACCTGCTGCGGCACGGCCCGAACGACCGGGGCGGTCTGGACGAGCTGACCGCGCGGGCCCGCCGGCTGCGCCGGGAGGCGCTGCGCCGGGGCAACCTGGACGGTGCGGTGACCCGGGCCCGTGCCCTGCTCGACCAGGCGCTCGCCGCCGAGCGGGACGAGCTGCGCGGCCGGGACGACGACAGCGCCCGGTTCGCCGAGACGGTGCTCGACAACCTGCCCCGCTCGACCGCCCGCGCCGTCGAGGAACTGGCCGGGTACGCCTGGGCCAGCGACGAGGCCCGGCAGGCGTACCGGCAGATCCTGGACGGGCTGCGCGACGAGGCGCTCGGGCAGCGGTTCGCCGGGATGCGGGACGCCGCGCGGGCCGTTGCCGACCCGGCGGTGCAGGAGCGGGTCGCCGAGCTGATGCGCGACCTCAACGCCCTGCTCGCCCGGCACGCCCGGTCGGAGGACACCACCGACGCGTTCGCCGAGTTCATGCGACGGCACGGTGAGTTCTTCCCGGAACGGCCGCGCGACGTCGACGAGCTGGTCGACGTCCTGGCCCGCCGGGCGGCGGCCGGGGAACGGCTGCTCCGGTCGCTCACCGACCGGCAGCGCGAGGAGCTGTCCGGGCTGCTGCGGCAGTCCCTCGGCGACCGGCTCGCCCAGGAGTTGGCCGCGTTGGACGCCACCCTGCGGGGGCTGCGCCCCGACCTGCCGTGGGGGCGGGGCGAGCGGGCGCGCGGGGAGCGGTCCCTGGGCTACGGCGAGGCGACCGGGCTGCTCGACGAGATCGCCGACCTGGACGACCTGCTGGACCAGCTCGCCCAGGAGCACCCGGGGGCGACCCTGGACGACGTGGACGTCGACGCGGTGGCCCGCACCCTGGGCCGGGACGCCGCCGACGCGGTGGGCCGGCTGCGCGAGCTGGAGCGGGAGCTGCGCCGGCAGGGCTGGGTGACCCGGGACGCCGACGGGTTGACCCTGAGCCCGAAGGCGCTGCGCCGGCTGGCCGGCACCGCGCTGCGGCGGGTCTTCGCCGACCTCTCCGCCGGGCCGCGCGGCCAGCACGACCTGCGCGCGGCCGGGGCCGCCGGCGAGGTCAGCGGGGGCTCCCGCCCCTGGGAGTACGGCGACGAGCAGCCACTGGACGTGGTCCGCACCCTCACCCGGGCGGTCCGCCGGGCCGGGCCGACCGTCCCGGTACGGCTCGCCGTCGAGGACTTCGAGGTGGTGGAGACCGAACGGCGGGCGTCGGCGGCGGTGGCGCTCTGCGTCGACCTGTCGTACTCGATGATCTCGCAGGGGCGGTGGGGGCCGATGAAGCAGACCGCGCTGGCCCTGTCGCACCTGATGGCGACCCGGTTTCCGCAGGACGCGCTGCAGATCGTCGGCTTCGGCCGCCGGGCCGCCCCGCTGACCCAGCTCGAACTGGCGGCCGTGGAACCCGATCTGGTGCAGGGCACCAACCTCCAGCACGCGTTGCTGCTCGCCGGCCGGCACCTGCGCCGGCACCCGGACGCCGAGCCGGTGGTCCTGGTGGTCACCGACGGCGAACCGACCGCCCACCTGGACCCGACCGACGGCGAGGCGCTGTTCCACTGGCCGTCGCTGCCGGAGACCGTCGAGGCGACGATCCGCGAGGTGGACCGCCTCACCCGCTACGGCGCCACGCTCAACCTGTTCATGCTCGGCGACGACCCCGGCCTGCGCCGTTTCGTCGAGGCGGTGGCCCGCCGCTCCCGGGGCCGGATGTTCACCCCCGACCCCGACGACCTCGGCGAGTACGTCGTCTCCGACTACCTCCGCGCCCGCCACGGCCGCCGCTGACCCCGCCTCCTGTCCGTGGCTGCTCTGTCGTCCGTGGGCTGGCCCGGGTTGGTCGCTTGGGCTCCGAGCTGGGTGAAGCTGTTGCCGCTCCTTTCGAACTGCCCCGTCCATGGGACCAGGAAGGGCTCGCGTGGACCAGTGCCTGGGCCGAGCGGACTGCGCGGAGCCCGGCTCCCCGGGCGATCAGGCGGTCTGCCCGGCGGGTGGGGTCCCGCGAACGGGGGCCGCTTCCATGGGTGGGGCGGCGGCCCCGGGTGTTGGGCGACCGGCGGATGGGTGGTCCTATGGGCGGGGCAGCTCGAAAGGACGTCGACGAGAGGTTGCCGGCGTCGATCCGCACGCGATGATCGGCCGGGAGGCCGCCAGCGCGAGGCCGGTCCCGTCCGGGTGAATCGGGTGGGTGAGCGGGCCAGGCGTCGTCTCCGGGCACGGTTGACTACAGGGTATGGAGAGCGGCCGGCTGCGGCAGGTGTACGAGGAGGTGCTCGCGGAGGTCGACACCGGGGGGTTCGGACCGCCGGCCGAGGGGGACCTCACCGCCGAGCAGATCGTGGCGCACCTGGTCGCCAACGACGAGTTGATGATTGAGGCGACGGAGGCGGTGCTGGCGGGCTCGCACTTCGCCTACTACGACCTGCAGACCATCCACCGGCCACAACTGGACGCCCTGGTCGCCGAGCACGGTGGGCTGGCCGGGCTGGCGGCTCTGCTCCACGAGACCAGCCAGAAGCTCTGCGCGTTGGTCGAGCGGCTCGGGCCGGCGGCGCAGACCCCGGTGGAGACCCACCTGCGGGAGGGGTTCGCGCTCGTCGTCGACGAGGTGCTGCCCTGGGACCGCACCCTGGACCTGCACGCCCGGGTGCACCTGCCCGCCCACCTGGAGCAGTTGCGGGCGTTGCGCCCCGCCGGCGCCGCCCCGGCCGGCTGAGGCTCAGCGGCGGAAGGTCCGACGGTACGCCGAGGGGCTCACCCCGATGCGCTGGTGCAGTTGCTGGCGGAACGCGGCGGCGGTGCCGAAGCCGGCCCGGTGCGCCACCTGGTCGACCGGCAGGTCGGTGGTCTCCAGCAGCAGCCGGGCGTGGTCGGTGCGCTGCTGCAACAGCCACTGCACCGGACTGAGCCCGGTCTCGGAGCGGAAGTGCCGGACGAAGGTACGCACGCTCATCCGGGCGTGCCCGGCCAGGTCGCGGAGGGAGAGTGGCTCGTGCAGCCGCTGCCGGGCCCACTCCCGGGTGGCGGCGACGCCGGTGCCCGGCCCCCGGGGGACCGGTCGCTCGATGTACTGCGCCTGCCCGCCGTCCCGCCACGCCGGCACCACGCACCGCCGGGCCGCCCGGTTGGCGACCTCGCTGCCGTGGTCGGTCCGCACGACGTGCAGGCACAGGTCGATGCCGGCGGCCACCCCGGCCGAGGTGAGCACCCGGTCGTCGGCGAGGAAGAGCACGTCGGGGTCGAGGTCGACATCCGGGTACAGGGCGCGGAAACGGTCCGCGTGCGCCCAGTGGGTGGTGGCCCGACGGCCGGTCAGCAGGCCGGCGGCGGCCAGCACGAACGCGCCGGTGCAGACCGACACGATCCGCGCGCCGCGGTGGTACGCGGCCCGCAGCGCCGTCGCCACCTCCGTCTCGACGGTGCCGTCGAGCAGCGCCGACCCGCCGTGCACCCCGGGCACCACCACCGTGCCGGCGGACTCGACCAGTTCCAGGCCGTGGTCGGGCAGCACCTGGAAGCCGGCGCTGCTGCGCACCGGCCGGCCCCCGGCGGTGCAGACCCCGACCGTGTAGAGGCCGACCCCCTCGGCGGTACGGGCGGTGCCGAAGACCTGGGTGGCGGTGCCGAGGTCGAAGGCGACCACCTCGTCGACGACGAGCACGGCGACCTGGTGCGGGGTGGCGGTCATGGCCAGATTATTGCGCACAATGTCTTTCCGGCCACTCGTCGGCGGCCGGCGCGCTGATCAGACTCGGTCCGTGAACCGCTCCCGTCGCCTGCACCCGGCCTGGATCGTCGCCGCCGTCGCCTTCGTCGCGCTGGTCGGCGCCGCCGGGTTCCGGGCCACGCCCTCGGTGCTGATGCACCCGCTGCACGCCGAGTTCGGCTGGCCGCTGGCCACCATCTCCGCCGCCGTCTCGGTCAACCTCCTGCTGTACGGCGTGACCGCGCCCTTCGCCGCCGCCCTGATGGACCGCTTCGGCATCCGGCGGGTGGTGGCCGTCGCGCTGACCCTGGTCGCGCTGGGCAGCGGGCTGACCGTCTTCATGGGCTCCAGTTGGCAGTTGATCCTCTGCTGGGGCGTGCTGGTCGGGCTCGGTACCGGCTCGATGGCGCTGGCCTTCGTCGCCACGGTGACCGGGCGCTGGTTCGTCAAGCGGCGCGGCCTGGTGACCGGGGTGCTCACCGCCGGTGGGGCCGCCGGGCAACTCGTCTTCCTGCCCCTGCTCGCCGTGCTGGTCGCCGACCACGGCTGGCGGGCGGCGGCGCTGGTGGTCACCGTGGCCGCGCTGGCCGTCGTACCCCTGGTGGTCTGGTTGCTGCGCGAGCACCCGGCGGACCTCGGCCTGCCGGCCTACGGGGCGACGGAGGTCGTGCCGCCCGCGCCGGTCACCGGCGGGGCGGCGTCCCGGGCGCTCGGCGCGCTCGCCACCGCCGCCCGGACCCGGCCGTTCTGGCTGCTCGCCGGCGGCTTCGCGATCTGCGGCGCGACCACCAACGGCCTGGTGGGTACGCACTTCGTGCCGGCCGCCCACGACCACGGCATGCCGCAGACCACCGCCGCCGGGCTGCTCGCCCTGGTCGGGCTCTTCGACATCGTCGGCACGATCGCCTCCGGCTGGCTCACCGACCGGGTGGACAGCCGGCTGCTGCTCGGCGCGTACTACGGGCTGCGCGGGCTCTCCCTGCTGGTGCTGCCGAGCCTCTTCGCCGCCACCGCCGAGCCGAGCATGCTGGTCTTCATCGTCTTCTACGGGCTGGACTGGGTGGCCACCGTCCCGCCGACGGTGGCGCTGTGCCGGGAGTACTTCGGCGCGGCCGGCGCGGTGGTCTTCGGCTGGGTCTTCGCCGCGCACCAGGTCGGGGCGGCGATCGCCGCGACCGGGGCGGGGCTGGTCCGGGACTCCCTCGGCGACTACGCGCTCGCCTGGTACGTGGCCGGGGCCCTGGCGATCGGTGCCGCCGTGCTCTCCCTGCTGCTGCGTCGCCGGGAGCCGGCGCCGGTACCGGTGCCCGTGCCCGCTGTGCCGGCACCGCCCGGGCCCTGGAGCTACCGGGGCTGACCGGGTCACTCGACGACCGTGACGTCCTTCCAGAAGGCCACCCGGTCGCGGACCGACTCGGCCTCCGGCTTCGGGTCGGGGTAGTACCAGACCGCGTCGGCGCTGCTGGCGCCGTCGTGCTCCAACGAGTAGTAGGAGGCGGTGCCCTTCCACGGGCAGACGGTGTGCGTGGCGGAGTCGCGCAGCACCTCGTCGCGCAGGGCGGCGCGGGGGAAGTAGTGGTTGCCCTCGACCACGACGGTGTCGTCGCTCTCCGCGATCACCAGGTCGTTCCAGATGGCTTTCGGCATGACGTCAGCCTATGCCGCCCCGCTCACCCGGGCCAGGCGCGCGACTGCGGACGAGCACGCGCGGCGACCGTCGTTCCCGCCGCACCGGTACGGGGCGGGGACGACGCGACCCGACACCGGCGACAAATGCCCCGGATCCGGCGTCCAGGTGCTTACAGTGATCACATGAGTGCGGTACGTGCCGGGCGGTCGGTCGACCATGACCGGGCGGTGGACCTGCTGCGGCGCTCGTACGCGACGGTGCCCGCCGGGGAACCCGTCCGCCTGGCGAAGCGCACCTCGAACCTGTTCCGTCCCCGGGCCGCGCCCCGGGCACCGGGGCTGGACGTCACCGGCCTGGGCGGGGTGCTCGCCGTCGACCCGGTCGCCCGGACCGCCGACGTGCAGGGCATGTGCACCTACGAGGACCTGGTCGACGCCACCCTGGCGCACGGGCTGATGCCGCTGGTGGTGCCGCAGTTGCGCACCATCACGCTGGGCGGGGCGGTGACCGGGCTGGGCATCGAGTCCACCTCGTTCCGCAACGGCCTGCCGCACGAGTCGGTCGTCGAGATGGACGTGCTCACCGGCGCCGGCGAGCTGGTCACCGCCCGGCCCGACGGGGAGCACGCGGACCTCTTCGCCGCCTTCCCGAACTCCCTGGGCAGCCTCGGGTACGCCACCCGGCTGCGCATCGAACTCCAGCCGGTCCGCCGGTACGTGGCGCTGCGCAACGTCCGGTTCCGCCGGCTGGCGGAGCTGACCGACGCGATCGACGAGATCACCCGTACCCGGTCCTGGGCGGGGGTGGAGGTCGACGCGCTGGACGGGGTGATGTTCAGCCCCGGCGAGGCGTACCTGGTCCTGGGAACCTTCACCGACGAGGCCGAGCGGGTGGGCGACTACACCGGCCAGGCCATCTACTACCGGTCGCTGCGCACCCGGACCCGCGACGCGCTGCGGACCCACGACTACCTGTGGCGCTGGGACACCGACTGGTTCTGGTGCTCGGCGGCGTTCGGGGTGCAGCACCCGGTCCTGCGTCGGCTCTGGCCGGCCCGCTGGCGGCGCAGCGACGTCTACCACCGGCTGGTCCGCTTCGAGCACCGGCACCGGGTGGCCGCCCGGATCGACCGGCTGCGCGGCCAGCCACCCCGGGAACGGGTGGTCCAGGACGTGGAGGTCCCGGTGGCGCGGACCGCCGAGTTCCTGCACTGGTTCGCCGCAACGGTGGGGATGAGCCCGGTCTGGCTCTGCCCGTTGCGGCTGCGCGAGCCGGCCGGGGCGTCGTCCGCCCGGTCCTGGCCGCTCTACCCGCTCCAGCCGGGGCGGACCTACGTCAACGTCGGGTTCTGGGGCAGCGTGCCGATCGCCCGGGGCGCCGCCGACGGCGACGTCAACCGGGCGATCGAGGCGACCGTGGCCCGGTTGGGCGGCCACAAGTCGCTCTACTCCGACGCCTACTACGACCGGGAGTCCTTCGACCGGCTCTACGGCGGCGCGACCTGGCGCGCGGTGCGGGAGCGGTACGACCCGGACCACCGGCTCACCGGACTGTACGAGAAGGCGGTGGCACGACGATGAGCGTGACCGAACGGGAACCCGGCCCGGCGAGTGTCCCCGGCAGCCCACCGGTACCCGGCCGGCGGCCCCGGGCCACCGTCGCGGACGTGATCCGCACGATGACCGACGGGGACCTGCCGGTCCGGGTGAGCGGGTACGACGGCAGCGCGGTCGGCTCGGCGCAGCACGGGATCACCCTGGCGGTGCGCTCCGAGCGGGGGCTGTCGTACCTGCTCACCGCCCCCGGCGACCTGGGCATGGCGCGGGCGTACGTCAGCGGTGACCTGGCCCTGGAGGGGGTCCACCCGGGCGACCCGTACGAGGCGCTGCGGCTGCTCAAGGACGAGGTGCGGCTGCGTACCCCGGCGGTGACCGAGGTGCTGGAACTGGTCCGCCGGCTGGGCTGGGAACGGCTGCTGCCGCCCCCACCGCCCCCGCAGGAGGCGCTGCCCCGCTGGCGACGGGTGCTGCGCGGGCTGCGGCACTCCCGGGTCCGGGACAGTACGGCGATCTCGCACCACTACGACGTCTCGAACGCCTTCTACGAGCGGGTGCTCGGCCCGTCGATGACGTACACCTGCGCGGTCTACCGCAGCCCGGACGACACGCTGGAGCAGGCCCAGACGGCCAAGTACGACCTGGTCGCGCAGAAGCTCGCGCTCACGCCGGGGATGCGCCTGCTCGACGTGGGCTGCGGCTGGGGCGGCATGGTCCGGCACGCCGCCCGGGAGTACGGCGTGCGGGCGCTCGGCGTGACGCTGTCCCGGGCGCAGGCGCAGTGGGCGCGGGCGGCGATCGAGCGGGAGGGGCTGACCGACCTGGCCGAGGTCCGGCACCTGGACTACCGGGACGCCCCGCGCGAGCAGTTCGACGCGATCTCCTCGATCGGGCTGACCGAGCACGTCGGGGTCCGCAACTACCCGGCGTACTTCGCCGCGCTGCGCGACCGGCTGCGCCCGGGGGGCCGGCTGCTCAACCACTGCATCACCCGGGTGGACAACCGGGCTCCGCACCGCTCCGGCGCGTTCATCGACCGGTACGTCTTCCCGGACGGCGAACTGGCCGGCCCCGGCCGGCTGATCGGCGAACTGCACGACGTCGGCGTGGAGGTGCAGCACGAGGAGAATCTGCGCCGGCACTACGCGCTGACCCTGGCCGCCTGGTGCCGCAACCTGGCGACCAACTGGGACGGCTGCGTCGCCGAGGTGGGGGCGGGCACCGCCCGGGTCTGGGGGCTCTACATGGCCGGCTCGCGGCTCGCCTTCGAACGCAACGGCATCCAGTTGCACCAGGTGCTCGCCACCCGGACCGGGCCGGCGGGGGAACACGACTACCCGTTGCGGCCCGACTGGACCCCGTGACGAGTGCCGCGCCGGCAGGAGTAGGCGTCGGGTCGGCGGGGTACTGGCGGTCGATGTCCTGCCACCTCCGACCACGCACCCCCACCCGACGCCGCCCGGTGGGTTGAGCCGATGACCCGTTTCCTGTGCTGGCTGATCGGCCGACCGGAGACGCCCCCCGTCCCGGTGCACTCCGTCCCTCCGCCCTGCACCCCGCGCCGCCGGCACCGCAGCCGGACCCGCCGTCCCCGCGCCGGTTTCCGGCTGCCCCGCGCACCGTGGAACCGGTCCGCCGAGCGGTAGCCGCCGGTCGCGCGCCACCCGGCCGGTGTGATCTACCGCCCGGTCCGACCCCGGCCCGATCCCGCCGTCACCCCGCTGGACCTAGGGTGGAGGCGCAGTCGGCAACGGGGGGAATGCTGTGCGCAACCATCCGGCCGTGGTGCTGGTCGCCGTCCTGCTGTCCACCATCCTGCTGCCGGTCTCGTTGACCGGCGCGTCGGTGGCGCTGCCGGACATCGGGCGTGACCTCGACGCCGGCCTGGCCGCCGTGCAGTGGGTGGTGAACGGCTACAACGCCACCTTCGCGGCCTGCATGCTCGCCGCCGGCGCCCTCGCCGACCTGTTCGGCCGGCGCCTGCTGTTCGCCGTCGGGGTCGCGCTCTACGCCGGCTGCGGCCTGGCCGGGGCGTTCGCCACCGACATCGTGCTGCTCGACCTGGCCCGTGCCCTCGCCGGGGTGGGGGCCGCCGCCGCCGCGACCAGCGCCGGTGGTCTGCTGGCCGAGTCCTTCCCCGGCCGGGCGCGGGCCCGCGTGTTCGGCCTGTTCGGTACGGCGCTCGGGGTGGGGCTGGCGTTCGGCCCGTCCGTCGCCGGGCTGCTGATCGAGGGCTTCGGCTGGCGGGCGGTCTTCGCCGGCCCGGCGCTGTTGGCGCTGGTCGTGCTCGGCCTGACGCCGCTGCTGCCCGAGTCCCGGCAGCCGCACCCGGGGCGGATCGACTGGCTGGGCGCGGTCACCTTCACCGGGGCCCTGCTGCTGGGCATCGTCGGTTTCGTGCAGGGCCCGGAGACCGGCTGGACCGACCCGGCCATCGTGCTCGCCTTCGTCGGCTCCGTGCTGCTGCTGGCCGCCTTCGTCCGGGTCGAGCGGCGGCGGCCGGACCCGATGTTCGACCTGGCGCTGCTGGTCCGGCCCCGGTTCGTCGGCATCCTGCTCGCGGCGGCCACCATCGTCGCGGTCCTGGTCCCGCTGCTGGTGTACCTGCCGTCGTACCTGACCACGGTGGTCGGGCTGGGGCCCGGCGCGGCCGGTGCCACGCTGATCCTGCTGACCGCCCCGACGCTGGTGCTGCCCCTGCTCGGCGCGGCGCTGGTCCGGCGGGTGGGCGCCCCGGTGGTGATCGTGACCTCGGTGGCGGTGGTCGCCGTCGGCGCGGCCTGGACGACGGTGATCGGGCCGGACAGCGCCCCGCTGTCGCTGGCGGCGCCGCTGCTCACCATGGGGGTCGGCGTCGGCCTGTCGATGGGGCTGCTGGACGGGCTGGCCATCGGCAGCGTGGAACCGGCCCGCGCGGCGACCGGCGCCGCCATGATCAACACGGCCCGGCTGGCCAGTGAGACGGTCGCCATCGCGGTGGTCGGCGCGGTGCTGGCGACCACGACCGGTGGGCGGCTCGCCGACCCCGGGTTCACCGGCGGGCTGCACGCCGTCCTCTGGACCATGGCCGGGGTGGCCCTGCTCGCGGTCGGCGTCATCACCCTGCTGGTCCGCGACCGCGCCGCTGCCGCGCCGCCCTCGCCCGCGCTCGCCGCGACCTCCGACCCGCCGGTCGCCGCCGCGCCGCCCGGGGAACGACCGCGGTAGGCCGCCCGGCGGTTGCCGGCCCGGCGTGCGGGCGGATCGCGGGTCGGCCGCTATCGTGGCGGGTCATGCGGAGCACGGAGCAGCGACTGGCCGGCATCCGGGGTGGGGTGCCGCCCCGACGGCACAACGCCCGCACCATCGCCGCGCTGACCGGCAACCCGGGCTGCACCCGCCGGGCCGTGCTGGACAGCGCCGGGGTGGACAAGACCCGGCTGGCCGAGCGGATCGGTTTCCCGGCGCGGTTCGGCCAGTCCCGGTTCGCCATCACCCGGGGCAACGCGTTCGAGGCCCAGCTCAAGGCCGACGGCGGTACGGAGTTGCTGCGGCTGGTCGCCGAGCGGCTCGGCGTACCGGTGCCGGAGTCGGCGAGCTGGACCGACCTCGGCGACGGCGCGGACGACACCCGGCACGACCTGGCCGCCCGCCAGCAGCGGTCGCGGGACCGGCTCCTCGCCGCCGTCCCGTCGTCCGGGGCCGACACGGCGGCGCTGTTCGACCATCCGCTGCTCGGGCTGGACGTCGCCGGGCAGCGGGTGCACCTGGAACCGGACCTGGTCGCCGCCCGGCTCGCCGGCCGCTGGCACGTCGTCGAGATCAAGTCCTTCCCGGTGATCGACGGGCAGGCCGACCCGGCCAAGGTCGCCGCCGCCGCGATCCAGTCGGCCGTCTACGTGCTGGCGCTGCGCGACCTGCTCACCGCCGCCGGGCACGATCCCGGGCTGGTCGGCACCGACGTGGTCCTGGTCTGCCCCCGGGACTTCGGCAACCAGCCGGTGGCGAGCCTGGTCGACGTGCGCAAGCAACTGCTGGTGCTGCGCCGCCAACTGGACCGGATGGCCCGGATCGACACGCTGCTGGCCGGCGTACCCGAGGACTTCACCGCCGACCCGCAGGCCGACCCGGCGACCCTGACCGCCGGGCTGACCACGGTGGACGCCCGGTACGCGCCGGACTGCCTGGCCACCTGCGAGCTGGCGTACTTCTGTCGGCACGAGACGCGCGGGCAGACCGGCGCGCTCGGCCGCCCGGTCCGGGAGGCGCTGGGCGGGGTCGCCACCGCCGCCGAGGCCCTGGCGCTGGCCGCCGGGGAGCGCACCCCCGAGCCGGAGCAGGCCGAGGCCGCCGCGCTGCTGCGGGCCGCCGCCCGGTTGCGCGCCGACGCCCTGTCGGGACACCCCGGATGAGTACGCTGCGCGCGCTGGCCCGTGCGCAGGCCCTCGCCACCGGGCGGGCCCAGCCGGTGGCGACCGTCCGCCACCTGCACCTGGCCGACCGCCCGCTGGTGCTGGTGCCGCTGACCCTGGCCGGTGAGGCGAACGCCCCGCTCGCCGCCCTGGTCGGGGCGGCCCCGGAGGAGGCCCGGCTGCTGGTCGTGCCGCAGCCGCGCAACCGGGACCAGCGCTTCGCGTTCGCCGCCGACCTGGCGTCGGTGGTGCTCTCCTGGATCGACGAGCACCGGGGCCCCACCGAGGCGGTACCGGTGGACCGGGGCCGGGACGTCCGGCACCGGTACCTGGACGCGCCGCAGCTCGTGGTCCCCAACCCGGCCGGGGTGACCTTCCTGCGGCTCTTCGGCCGGTCCACCCGGTTCCGGCGTACCGACGGGGAGTACCCGGTGCACCCGTCGGTGCCGCTGCTCGGCCAGTGGCTGACCTTCTTCGCCGAGCGCGCCGAGCATCCCGGCTCGGCGGCCACCGTGGCGCTGACCGAGGCGTTGACCCTGCACTGGGCCACCGGTCAGTCGGTGGTGGAGGACCTGCACCTGCCGGCCCTGCTCGGCTGGCTCGACCCGCCGGCCGGGCTGGACGGGGCGCAGGCGGCGGCCCGCGCCGAGGACCCGTCGGTCTGCCCGCCGGCCGGGCCGGCCACCGACCCGGACTTCGACAACAAGGTCCTGGCCCCCGCGATGGCCGCGTACGACGCCGCCGGGGACGACCCGCGCGCCCGCCAGGTGGCGTACGCGGAGCTGGAACGGCTGCTGCGCGGCCAGCTCGCGCCGACCTGGGAGCTGGTCTGGCGCGGCCTGTCGCTGCTGCGCGCAATGCCGGCCGGGGAGCGGGTGGCCGGCCGGTGGAGCGGGGACCGGGACGCGTTCACCGGGTACTGCGAGCACGTCGACGCCGGGGGTGGCCCGCAGCCCCGCCGGGACGGGGCGGTCGCCGCCGCGCAGCGCCTGCACCGGCTGGAACGGGCGCTGACCTCGTACGCGGTCCAGCGCGCCTACGACGACCCGCTGGTGATGGCCGAGTACCGGCTGACCGGGGAGGCGTTCGTCGGCGAGGTGACCCTGGCCGACCCGCACCGGATCGACGACAGCGGGAAACGTCCGGTGCTGCGCCCCCGGATCCAGGTGGTCACCACGGAGCCGGTGCTGGTGCCGGTCGGCGCGACCCTGACCTCGCCGACCCGGCCGGGGCAGAAGGCCCGGGTGGTCTTCGTGACCCCGACCGCCGGGGCGAAGACCGAGGTGGTGCTGGAGCTCTCCGGTGGCATGGGGCGGGGCCGGACGGCGGCGCCCGGCACCGTGCCCGAGGTGGGCGAACGGCTCTGCTACACGACGCTCGGCGACACCTTCCTGCCCGCCCCGGCGTTCCCCGCCACCGAGGAGACCCCGTGGACGCACGGCGGCCCGCCCGCCCCGCGCGAGCCGTTCGACGCCGACGTCCCGGCGCACCCCCGCTGACCACGGTCCCCGGCCGGACGCCGGGCGGGATGTCGGACCCGGGTGGCATCCTGACCGGGACCGCTGCCGACGACCCGCTGGAGGGCGTGGTGCTCATCATCGCCGGAACGTTGCACGTCGACCCGGTCGGCCGGGAGGCGTACCTGGCCGGCTGCCGACAGGTGGTCGAGCAGGCCCGGTCCGCCCCCGGATGCCTCGACTTCCACCTGTCGGCGGACCCCCTCGACCCGGCGCGGATCAACGTGTACGAACGCTGGGCGGGGGAGCGGGAGCTGTTGGCGTTCCGCGCCGCCGGGCCCGACGACGGGCAGGCGGAGCAGATCCACGCCGCCGACGTCCGCCGGTACGTGATCTCTGCCGTCGAGGCGCCCTGACCACGGCACCGGGCCGGGCGGGTCAGGCCGGGGGAGCCGCGGGCGGGGGTTCCGGCGGCAGTCCGGGGGCGAGCCGGCGCAGCGAGGTGAACGTCGGCAGCAGCGCGTCGTACAGCTCCTCGTGCAGCGGCAGCAGGGCCGCGTACGTGGCGGCGGCGGCCGGGTCGGGGGTGACCGTCTCGGCGATCTCGACCAGGTCGGCGGCGACGTCGATGGAGGGGACCAGCCCCAGCGCCTGCATGCCGAGCAGGGCCGCGCCGAATCCGGAGCCCTCGTGCCCGGCCGGGAACCGGACCGGCAGGCCGAGCGCGTCGGCGAGCATCTGCCGCCACAGCGGGCTGCGCGCGAAGCCGCCGCTGGCCCGGACCTCCCGGACCTCGTTGCCGGCGGCCCGCACCGAGCGCAGCACGACGGCGAGCTGCTGGCACACCCCCTCCAGCGCCGCCCGGACGAGGTGTTCGCGCCGGTGGCCGTGGGTCAGCCCGACGTACGCCCCGCGCGCCAGCGAACTCCAGTGCGGGGCCCGCTCGCTGAGCAGGTACGGCAGCATGATCAGCCCGCCGGAGCCGACCGGGGCGCGGGCGGCCAGCGCGAGCAGCTCCTCCTCGGTGTGCTCGGTCAGCTCGGGCGCGAGGGCGTCGCCGGCCCAGCCGAGCACGATGCCGCCGTTGTTCACCGCCCCGCCGACCACCCACCGGTGCTCGGTCAGCGCGTAGCAGAACACCCCGCCGAGCGGGTCGACGGCGGGCTGCTCGACCATCACCCGCAGCGCCCCGCTGGTGCCGATGGAGCAGGCCAGGACGCCGGGGCGGACCGCGCCGAGACCGAGGTTGGCCAGCGGCCCGTCGCCGGCGCCGACCACCACCGGGGTCTCCGCCGGCAGCCCGGTGGCGCGGGCCGCCCCGGGGGTGAGGCCGGGCAGCACGGTGGTGGTGGGGACCAACCGGGGCAGCTTCGCGGCGGTGATGCCGGCGATCTCCAGCGCCTCTGGGTCCCAGTCGAGCCGGTGGATGTCGAGCAGTCCGGTGCCGGAGGCCAGCGAGTGGTCGGTGACCAGCTCTCCGCAGAGCCGGAGCAGGAGCAGGTCCTTGATGCCGACCCAGCGGGCGACCCGCGCGAAGACCTGCGGCTTCTGCTCGGCGTACCAGACCAGTTTGGGCAGGGGGGCCATCGGGTGCACGGGGGTGCCGGTGCGCCGGTGCAGGGCCAGCCCGTTCGCGGCCACCCGCAGCCGTTCGGCCTGCCCGCTGGCGCGGGCGTCGGCCCAGGTGACGACCGGGGTGAGCGGCTCACCGTCGGCGTCCAGCCCGATCAGGCTGTGCATCGCCGAGCTGAACGACAGCCCGGCGACCGGCCCGGCCAGCCCGGCCGCCACCGTCCGGACGGTCTCCAACACGGCGGCGTGGATCAGGTCGAAGTCCTGTTCGGCCCGGCCGGGCAGCGGGGCGTCGAGCGGGTACCCGACGGCGTGCGTGCCGAGTTGCCGGCCGTCGGTGTCGTACGCCACCGCCTTGGTGCTGGTGGTGCCGATGTCGACGCCGATCACCACCTGCCGGCCGTTGCCGGGGTCGCCCACGCCGCATCCTCCTGACGCCGCCTCGTGCCGGACGACGACTCCGCCGGTCGCGGGTGACGTTACCGACTCGTCGCCGTCCGCACCGACCGGGCCCCACTGTCCGGTTTGGCGGTATCAACCTTTGTGTTGGTTTTAGTCGCTGTTCGGGTAATTGACGGCTCGGTGCCCGGTAGCTCCCGGTGGTTCCCCTCGTTGATCAGGGCGACACCCCGGTGACGCGGCGGAGGAGTCGGCATGACGAAGACTGATTCGACGGGTACCTGGCGTTACCGGTGGGCACACCGGCGCAACGAGCGGCTGCGGCAGGCGTACCGGGCCGCCGAGTCGGCCTGGCGGCAGCGCGACGGCGAACTGCGGCGGCTGCGGGCCGTGGCGGCCGGCTTCGGCGGCGACCCCGGCCCGGACCCCGGACTGCCGCTGGCCCTCGCCCCCGACGAGCGGGTCCACTGGGCGGTGCCCGCCGCCCGGCTGGTCGAGGTACGGCACGCCGTCGTGCTGCCCGCCCCCGAACTCACCGTCACCCTCGGCGGCACGCCCCGGCGTACCCGCCGGCCGGACGGGGTCCGGGTCGCCGACACCGGCCTCGCCGTGGTCACCAACCGCCGGCTGGTGCTGCTCGGCGGGCGCGGCCGGCGCGACTGGGCGTACGGCCGGATGACCGGGCTGGCCCACGACCCGGCGGCGCCCGTCACGCTGATCCAGGTCCTCGACCGGCGGGCCGCCTCCGGGCTGCTGCTGCCGCCGGCCGCGGCGGCGGAGTTCCGGTTCACCCTGACCCTGGCCTTCGCCGACGCGATCGAGCAGCGCCCGGCGATCGTCGCCCAGCTCGACGAACTGATCGCCGAGCACGCCCAGGTGCGGCCGTTCCGGCCCGAGATCGCCACCCCGGCGCAGGCCCGGTTCACCGCCCGGGTGCCCGGTGGCCGCCGGACCGTCGCGGTCGCGGCGGCCGGCGCGCTGCTGGTCCCCGCCGTGCTGCTGGACTCCGACCCGCCGGTCAGCCCCGGCATCGAGGTCGCGGTCGCCGCCACCCCGCACACCGCCGCCGCCGACCCGGCGGCCGAGCGCCCCCGCCCCCACCGGTCCGCCGCTGCGGACGCCGCCGCCCCGGAGGTCACCGCGACGCCGGTGGCCCGGTCGCCGAAACCCCGCCGCGCCACCGGGGCGACCCCGTCCGCCCGGGACCGGTTCTGCGGCGCCCCGCGCAACCCGTTCGGGTACGACTACTGCGGCGGCGAGCGGGTCCACCACCCCGACGAGGCGATCTGCGCGTGGTTCTCCTGCGGACAGGACTTCTGGCTCGGCGAGGGCTACCTGGTGCAGTGCCGGGACGGCTCGGTCAGCCTCTCCGGCGGCCAGCCGGACGCCTGCGCCCGGCACCGGGGCGTGCGCCGTACCGTATGGTCCTGACCCGCCGGCCGGTCGCGTCCGGCGGTCAGTCGTCGGCGCGGGGGTGACCCAGCATCAGGTCGGCCAGGCGGCGCAGCGCCGGTGCGGCGGCGAGCAGGTCCCGCCGGTCCGGCTCGGGCAGGTCGTCGAGCGCGGCGGCGAGCAGGTCCCGCCGGTACCGTCCGTACCAGGCGGTGCGCTGCCGGGCCTCGTCGGTGAGGGTCAGCCGCACGATCCGCCGGTCGGCGGGATCCCGGTCGCGGTGCAGCAGGCCGGCGGCGGTCAGCTCGCCGACCAGGGTGCTGACCGTGTTGGCGGCGGTGCCGAGCCGCTCGGCGACCTCCTTCACCCCGATCCCGGGCCGCCGCTGGACCAGCCGGAGCAGCTCCACCTGGGCGTCCGGCAGGGCGGCCCGGCCGGAGCGCTGGACCGCCCGCCGACGTAGCACCCGGTGCAGGTCACCCAGGGCGCCGCCGAGCTGGTCGACGCTGTCCTCGTCCGTCACGTCACTCATCTCACACCACAACTACTCTGACTACAGAGATATCTTGTCCGGGACGAGAACGTACCGGAGGCCCCCGCATGTCCACCGTCGCGCCACCCGCGCCGAGCGCCCCGCGGATCATCCCACCCACCGGCCGGGCCGGGGTGGCCCTGCTGGTGCTGCTCGGCCTCATGACGGCGGTCGGCCCGCTCTCGCTCGACATGTACCTGCCGGCGTTCCCGCTGATGACCGGGGACCTCGCCGCCACCCAGGCGCAGGTCCAGCTCTCCCTGACCACCTGCCTGGTCGGCATGGCCGTCGGGCAACTCGTCACCGGGCCGCTCAGCGACCGCTGGGGCCGGCGCACCCCGGCCCTGATCGGGCTCGGCGGGTACGTCCTGCTCTCCCTGGTCTGCGCGCTCGCCCCCTCCGCGCCCGCGCTCGCCGCCCTCCGGTTCGGGCAGGGCTTCGCCGGCGGGATGGGCGTGGTGGTGGCCCGCGCCGTCGTCCGGGACCTCTACGCGGGGCGGGCCGCCGCGAAGTACTTCTCCCGGCTCACCCTGATCTTCGGCATCGCCCCGGTGGCCGCCCCCGCCATCGGCAGCCTGGTGCTGCGGGTCGGCTCCTGGCGGACCGTCTTCGTCACCCTCGCCGGGATCGGGCTGCTGCTCGCCCTCGCCGTCGCCCGCTGGCTGCCGGAGACCCTGCCCGCGGCCCGGCGCAGCACCGGCGGCCCGGCCGACCTCGGCCGGGTGGTCGGCGCGCTGCTCACCGACCGGGTCTACCTCGGGTACGCGGTCACCCAGGGGCTCGCCTTCGCCAGCCTCTTCGCCTACATCTCCGGTTCGTCCTTCGTCTTCCAGGACGTCTTCGGCCTCTCCGTCACGGCGTTCACCGTCATCTTCGGGGTCAACGCCTGCGGGCTGGTCATGATGGGGCAGCTCAACGCCCGGCTGCTCGACCGGTTCAATCCCCGGACCCTGATCGTCGGCACCCTCGCCGCCAGCACGGTGGCCGCCCTGGTGACCCTGACCGGGGCGCTCACCACGACGGTCGCCCTGGTCGTCGTCGCGCTCTTCGTCTTCGTCGGCTCGCTCGCCATGGTCATGCCCAACGGCACCGCCCTCGCGCTGGACCGGCACCCCGCGCACATCGGTACCGCCGCCGCCCTGCTCGGCGCGATCCAGTCGGTGATCGGCGCGCTCGCCGCGCCGGTGGTCGGGCTCGGCGGGGAGGGCAGCGCCGTACCGATGACCGTGGTGATGTGCGCGGCGGCCGGGCTCTCCCTCCTCGTCGTCCTCACCATGGCCCGCCCCGACCGTCGCGCAGCCTAGGGTGTTGTCGGACCCGGCTGGTGTGATGGCACGGTGGGAGAGTCCGAGGTACGCCGCACCGTCGAGACGGCCTGGCGGATCGAGGGTGGCCGGGTCGTCGCCGCCGGCATCGACGTCGAGGTCGACGTCCGCCGGGTCAACGAGATGCCCTGACCCACGGTGGTGCCCCCGGGAAGCCGGGCCGTGGGCCCGGCCTCCCGGTCGGCGACGCCGGTCGCCCCAGCCGGGTGCCTACTCCGGGGCGTGGCAGACGGCCTCGACGTTGTGGCCGTCCGGATCGCGGACGAAGGCCCCGAAGTAGGTCGGGTGGTACTCCGGCCAGACCCGGGGCGCGTGCAGCACCTCCGCGCCCGCCGCCACCGCCGCGTCGTGGAACGCCTGCACCGCCGCCCGGCTCGGCGCGGTGAACGCGATGTGCGCCTCGGGGACCGGGTCGGCCGAGCCCGCCGGACTGAGCCAGAAGTCCGGCGTCCGGACGCCGTAGCCGAGCACGTCGCCGTACTCCAGCATCCGGCGCGCGCCCAGCGGCGCGAGAACGGTGTCGTAGAAGGCCCGGCTGGTCGGGACGTCGCGGACCTGGATACCGAGATGATCGATCATGAAAAGCTCCCCCGTGGGTCGTGGCGGGCGCCACGCTAGACCGGGGGTACGACAGGACCGGGTCCGGTGACCACGACGTCGAGGGGCCCCACCGCAGCGGCGGGGCCCCTCGACGAGCTGCGGTCTGCCGCTCAGGAGAGCGTCTGGAGGTAGTCCGGGTTGGCCTTCAGCCACTCCTCGACGGCCTTCTCCTCGTCACCCTTGTGGGTGTTGAACATCAGGTCCTCCAGGGAGGCGAGCTGGTCGCCGTCCAGCTTGAACTTGTTCAGCATCGAGGTCGCCTCGGGGAAGTCCGCGCCGAAGCCGGTACGACCGAGGCTGTGGATCTGCTCGGCCTGGCCCAGGGTGCCCTTCGGGTCGCTGAGGTCCTTCAGGTCGTACTTGGCGTACGCCCAGTGCGGGTGCCAGAGGGTGACCACGATCGGCTTCTCGGCCTTGATCGCCCCGTCCAGCGCCGCGAGCATCGCGGGCGTGGAGGAGGTCTTCAGCCGCAGCTTGCCGTCCAGGCCGTACTCGGGGATGACCTTCTCCTGGGTGGCCTTGGTCAGGCCGGCGCCCGGCTCGATGCCGACGATCTCCCCGTTGAAGGTGCCCGCCTGGTCGGCCAGGTCCTCCAACGAGTCGACGCCCTGCACGTAGGAGGGAACCGCGACGCTGAGGCTCGCGCCGTCGTACCAGGTGCCCAGGTCCTCCAGCTTGTCGCCGTACCGCTCCAGGTAGGAGGCGTGCGTCTGGGGCTGCCAACTGTCCAGGAACAGGTCGATGTCACCGCCGGCGAGACCACCGTAGACCAGGCCGGCCTCCAGGTTCTTCAGCTCGACCTCGTAGCCCTTCTCGGTCAGGATGTGCTGCCACAGGTACGACACGGCGATGGCCTCGTCCCAGGCCATGTACCCGATGGTGATCTTCTTGTTCTCGCCGGAACCGCCGGCGGCGTCCGAGTCGGTGCCGCAGGCGGCGGCGCCCAGCGCCAGGGTGGCGGTCATCGCCACCGCGAGGAGCCGCTTCATGCTCGTGAACACAGTTGTCCTTCCTGTATGGGTGTGCCGACGCGGCACGCGCACGCGCAGTGGGGCGTCGGCGGACGGGCGACGGTCAGTGGGCCTGCCGCGCGAGACGCTGCGCCCGCGCGGAGGGGAACCGGTCGCCCACGGCGTCGGTGAGCCGGTCGAGCACCACGGCGAGGGTCACCACGGCGATCCCACCCTCGAAGCCGCTGCCGACCTCGACCTGGGAGAGCGCGAACATGATCACGTCGCCGAGGCCACCGGCGCCCACCATGCCGGCGATCACCACCATGGACAGCGCCAGCATGATGACCTGGTTGACCCCGGTCATGATCGTGGGAAGCGCCAACGGCAGCTTGGTCCGCAGCAGCACCATCCACGGTGGCGCGCCGAACGACTCGGCGGCCTGGACGATCTCCTTGTCGACCTGACGCAGGCCCAGCGCGGTCAGGCGCACACCGGGCGGCATGCTGAACACCAGGGTGGCCAGCACACCCGGCACGGTGCCGATGCCGAAGAAGAAGATCGCCGGGATGAGGTAGACGAACGCCGGCATGGTCTGCATCAGGTCCAGCACCGGCCGGGCCACCGCGGCGACGCGCCGGTTCTCGGCGACGAGGACGCCCAGCGGGATCGCCAGCAGCAGCGCGAGGGTACTGGCCACGAGGACCTGCGCGAGCGTGCTCATGGTCTCCGCCCAGTAGGGCATGCCGGCCACCAGGCCGAGGCCGACGGTGACCCCGAGGGCGAACTTCCAGCCCCGCAACCACCAGCCGAGCGCGGCGAACACCCCGACGACCACCACCGCCGGTACGCCGGTGAGCAGGTCGTTGAGGGGCTGGACCAGGGTGTCGACCAGGGTGGCCACCCCGTCGAAGACCGGGCCGAGGGTGCTGGTGGCCCAGTCGACGACCGACTCGGTCCAGGTGCCCAGCGGGATCCGGGGCAGCCACCCGTCCAGCGGCGACTGAGTCACGCTCATGCCGGTTCTCCCTTGGTGGTGCCCACCAGCTTCACGTCAGCCTGTGTCAGGGCGGCGGTGGTGTCGTCGGTGGCGGACTCGGCGGGGGTGGCCGCCGGGTCGGGCGAGGCGGCGGCCAGCGCGGTGAGCAGGGTGATCCGGGGGATCACCCCGGCCAGCCGGCCCCGGTCGTCCAGCACTGCCACCGGATGCTGGCTCGCCGCCGAGTCGGCGAAGAGGTCCGCCAGCGCGGTGTCCGCGCCGACGCTGCGGACCCGTTCGGTCGACACGTACCCGTCGAGGTTCGGGCGGCCCTCGCGCAGCGCCGCCGAGACCTCGTCCTCGGTGACGGTGCCGAGGAACTTCTTCTGCGGACCGGTCACGTACACCACCGAGGTCTGGTTCTCCCGCAGCGCCTTGGCGGCGACCCGGGGGCCGGCGCTGAGATCCAGGACGCTCTGCGCCTTCTCCATCACCGAGGAGGCGGTGAGGATCCGGGTCCGGTCGACGTCGGCGACGAACTGCGCCACGTACCCGTTGGCGGGGTCGGTCAGGATCTCCTCGGCGGTGCCGATCTGGACGATCCGGCCGTCGCGCATCACCGCGATCCGGTCACCGAGCCGCATGGCCTCGTTGAGATCGTGGGTGATGAAGACGATCGTCTTGCCCAGCTCGGCCTGGAGCTCCAGGAGCTGGTCCTGGATCTCCCGGCGGATCAACGGATCCAGCGCCGAGAACGCCTCGTCCATCAGCAGGATGTCGGTGTCGGCCGCGAGCGCGCGGGCCAGCCCGACCCGCTGCCGCATGCCGCCGGAGAGGTGGTGCGGCAGGTTGTCCGCCCACTCTTCGAGGCCCACCATGCGTAGGGCCTCCAGGGCCCGCTCGCGCCGCTGGGCCTTCGGCAACCGGGCGACCTCCAGCGCGTACCCGGCGTTCTCCGCCACCGTGCGGTGTGGCATGAGCGCGAAGTGCTGGAAGACCATGCTGATCTTGTCCCGGCGCAGCTTGCGCAGCGCCGCCGGCTTGAGCGTGGTCAACTCGACCCCGTCGACCCGGACGCTGCCCCGCGTCGGGCGCACCAGGCCGTTGAGCATCCGGATCAAGGTCGACTTCCCGGAGCCGGACAGGCCCATCACGACGAAGATCTCGCCGGGGCGTACCTCGAAGGTCGCGTCGATCACGGCCGCGGTGGCCGACAGCCCGGCCAGGGCCTCGGCCCGGGGCTGCCCGTCCGCCAGGCGCGTTACCGCCTCGTCAGCCCGGCTGCCGAACACCTTGTAGAGCGACTGCACTGCGAGCGCTGACACGATCTCCTCTCCGACGGAAACCGGTGGCGGATCATGGCCAGTGGTGCCCATCTTCGTTTCGTCCGTCTATATCGACATCGGCATATGCATTGGTCCGTACGGGCCGGTCGAGGAACCTACCGACGTGATCCCGATAAAGCCAGCCGATCCGGGGGTGAACGTGGGACTTGACACAAAATTCGAGGCTCACCGGTGCCGATACGGGACGTACGCCCTCGAGTGGAACCGGCCAGCGAGACTGGCTGTGAGCAGGCGTTTTGCGTGACGGGTGCGCGGATTGTCCGAGTCCGCGCGCACGGAGCGCGACGGTTCGCCGACTGTTGTCGGCGCGCCGGACAAAGGTGACGGTGTCGATGGAGAACCGTCACGCGATCGTCATATTTCGAGGGTTCGGTCTCGGTGGATTCTCCTCGGTATCGATTCTCGTCGGACGACACGGCGGCTGCCGGCTATCCGCAAACAATTGCCGATTCGACGCGGTCGGCGGGTGGGGTGCGGTCTCGGTCGGGCCGGCACCCGCCCCCGGGCGGCGGCGTGATCGTCGCCTGGGTCGGGGTGGGTGGGAGGTTTGCCCAATGATCGAGGTGGATATAAGGCATGCCGTGAATGAGCCGACACGCAGCGCCGGCCCCTACAGCCGGTTCCAGATGAGGGCGCTGGCCGTCACGAGCGCCGTACTGTCAGTAGTGATCATCGTCTGGGGTCTGATTCTGGCCGCCCAGGGTGACTCCAGGGGCGGAAAGGCGGTGGCGATCGGTGTGGCGGTCGTTCTCGTGCTGGTCGTCGCCATCCCGTACGGAGTGCGCAAGGGCCGGATCTGACCGCCTGGTCTCATGCGCGCGCTGGCAGCAGCGTCCGCGTTGATGGCGGTCGTCCTTCTGGGCTGGGGTCTGTTCCTGGTGGTCGGAGGGGACTCCACTGGCGTGATGCTGCTCGTCGTAGGCGCGGTACTGGCGTTCATCGTTGCCGTCGTGCTGCCCCGCAGCAGGCGGCACGGACGCACCTGACCTGGCTGTCGTTTATGGACTGTCGCCGGTGGGGATCCCACTGGCAACGGATCGAGCAGCGAGGAGGACCAGATGTCCGAGCAGTACCGGGATGACATCACTGCGGCGGTCGGGCGGATGGGCTCGTCGATCGGGGCGAGAAGCGAACTGCGCGAACTCGAGTCGAAGCTGACCGCCGACGAACGGGTCCTCGCCCTGGTCGCCGGGCGTCACGGCCCGGGCAACGGTTTGCTGACCCTCACCGACTCGCGGGTCTTCTTCCTCTTCGACGGGCTGATCCGGGACGCCCTGGTCGAGGCGCCCCTCAGCGACGTGGCCAGCGTCGGTTGGGAGTCCGGACTCAACCTCGGCCGGCTCACCATCAGGGCAGGCGGGGAGATCGAGGTCAGCGGCGTGGACAAGGACGGTGGCGAGGCCTTCGTCGCGGCCCTGAACGAGGCGAAAGCGGCGGCGCCCCACTGACCCCAGGGCGACAGACGGAACCTGAGGTGACGACCTGCCGGGGTCGTCACCTCAAATTTTCTGCGGGCCAGGTTGCGCTGGGTCCTCAGGCCGCGATGGCGCGCGCTGCGGCGTACAGGTCGGCGGGGAGCGGGTACGTCAACTCCCAGACGATCCGCATCGGCCGGTCCCCGGTGTGCGACCGGTACGTCATCGGCCCGGCGTACCGGTAGGCGGGCGCGCCCAGATCCCGGTCCGGCACCCGGCTCTCCCGGACGAACAGGTGCACACTCGACCCGCGCTCGGCGTGGTGCGCGTACCGCTGCCCGGTCGCCGAGGCGGCCGAGGTGGTGCTCTGCGACTCCCACTGGAACAGCGTCTCCGTGATGGCCCGGTCGGCGTACATCGTGGTGGGGGAGTAGTGCTGCGCCGACTTGACCAGGGTGACGAAGAACAGGTCAGCTCGGGCCTCGGGCAGCCACTTCACGCCCTCGCGCAGCGACCCCGGGTTCGCCATCCCGAACGCCGCGCACGCCTCGTTGCGGCTGTACCGGGCGTGCACCCGCAACGGGCCCAACGGCACGGTCACCCGGTGGATCCGGTCGCGGAGCACTTCGACGACCTCACGCAGCTCGGCGCAGCGGGCCGGCTCGGCCCAGAGCCGGGCCAGCCGGTCGTCGCGTGCGCTCAGCGGCACGTTCGGCCCCCACAGGTCGAAGTGCAGCAGGTCCCAGAGCCGATCCCCGACCGCCGGGTGCTCCCCGGCGGCGACCCGGGCCAGCAGGTCGAGCCGGTCCACGTCGTCGAGGTGCAGCATCCGCCCGATGGCCCGCCCCAGCGTGGCGTCGTCGGTGGCCGTGCCCGACGGCGGCACCGGTAGATTAGCGGCCCGGCGCAACCCGGTCCAGCCGCCCAGCGTCGCCGACCGGTACACGTCCTCGATCTCCAACCCGGTCTCGGTGAGGAACGTGGCGAGCGGGACGTCCCCGAGCTGCCGCAGCTCCGCGACCAGACCCCGGGGTGAGTTCGGCAGCGCCGACTTCAGGTTGGCGAGAACGACATCCTTGGCGATCCGGTCGAGCTGGACGTGGCAGCCGCTGGGCAGGGCCGGGAAGCCCTGATCGACCGCCTCCCGGACGGCCCGCCGGCTCACCCCGGTCAGCGCCCGCCACCGCAGGTCGAAGCGGAAGTTGGCGTGCTGCCCGCCGATGAAGTCGAGCACCGTCAGGCAGGCCTTGTCGTCGTCCAGGCGCAGCCCCCGGCCCAACTGCTGGAGGAAGATCGTGGCGCTCTCGGTGGGCCGCAGCATCAGGATCGTGTCGACCATCGGCAGGTCGACGCCCTCGTTGAACAGGTCCACCGTGAAGAGGACCCGCAGTTTGCCGGCCTTGAAGTCGCGGATCAGGTCGTGCCGCGCCGGCTGGTCGACGGTCGACGTCACCGCCGCCGACGGTACGCCGTGCCGGGTGAACCAGTCGGCCATGAACTCGGCGTGCCCGATGCCCACGCAGAACCCGAGCGCCCGCATCCGCCGCACGTCGACGGTGTCCCGGGTGGCCCGCAGGATCAGCCGGGCCCGCGCGTGGTCGGCGGTGTAGAGGGCCTCCAGCTCCGCCCGGTCGTACCCCTGCCCGCGCCGCCACCGCAGGCGCGACAGGTCGGTGTCGTCGTGCAGGCCGAAGTACTGGAACGGGGCGAGCAGTTGGCGTTCGAGCGCGTCCCACAGGTGCAGCTCCACGGCGGCCCGGCCGTCGAAGAACCGCCGCACGTCGCCGCCGTCGGCCCGGTCCGGCGTCGCCGTCAACCCCAGGAGTACGCGCG
Organism: Micromonospora fluostatini; assembly: GCF_050410825.1. Taxonomy (NCBI): domain Bacteria; kingdom Bacillati; phylum Actinomycetota; class Actinomycetes; order Micromonosporales; family Micromonosporaceae; genus Micromonospora; species Micromonospora fluostatini. The sequence continues at coordinate 4,390,338 of NZ_CP191251.1, read as the reverse complement.
GTCGCAGCCGCTCCAACAGCCGGGCGTACGTCGGCGCCTCCGCGTGGTGGAACTCGTCCACGATCACCATGTCGTACGCCTCGGGGTCGACCTCCCGCCGGTGCAGCGACTGGATCGAGGCGAAGACGTGCCGGGCCTGGTGCGGCCGTTCCCCACCGACCAGCAGCTCACCGAAGCTGCCGTCCCCCATCACCTGCCGGAACGTCGACCGGCTCTGCCGCAGGATCTGCTCCTGGTGGGCGACGAAGAGCAGCGAGTCCACGGTTCCGGCCCGGTGCAGCCGCCGGTAGTCCAGTGCGGCCACAATCGTCTTGCCGGTGCCGGTCGCCATCACCACCAGGTTCCGGTGCCGCCCGTGGACCTGTCGCTCCGCGTCCAGGTCGGCCAGGATCTCCGCCTGGTACGGGTACGGCCGCACGTCCAGGCGGGCCAGCTCGATCGGCGTGTCGGTGCTGCGTTCCCCGCTCAGCGCCTGCCGGAGCTGCTCGGCGTCCCGTTCCGGGTCGTACGCCTCGAACGCCGGGTCGTGCCAGTAATCCTCGAAGGTGGCGGCGAAGGTGTCGATGACCTGCCGCTGCTCGACGTTGGAGATCCGGACGTTCCACTCCAGCCCGTCGTGCAGCGCCGCCTTCGACAGGTTGCTCGACCCGACGTACGCGGTGGTCAGCCCATTGGCGCGGCGGAACAGCCACGCCTTGGCGTGCAGCCGGGTGGTCCGCGTCTCGTACGACACCTTGACCTCGGCGCCCAGCTCGGCGAGCCGGTCCAGGGCCCGCTGGTCGGTCGCGCCCAGGTAGGTGGTGGTGATGACCCGCAGCCGGCCGCCCCGCCTGCGCAGCTCCCGCAACGCCGGCTCGACGGTGCGCAGCCCGGTCCACTTGATGAACGCGCAGAGCAGGTCGACGCTGTCGGCGGAGGCCAGCTCGTGGTTGATCTCGTGCCCGATCCGGGGCTGGTGCCGCCCGTTGACCAGCAGCGCCCCGGTGGAGAGCGGAGTGGTGGGGCGGGGCGGGAAACTCGGTTCGGCCGGCGGGGTTGGTGGGGCGGCGATCGCGTACAGCAGGTTCCGGGCGTCGGTGACCTGGTCACGGGCGTCGACGGCGGCCGGTTCGAGGTCGGCGATACGCTCGGCGATCCGGTTGGCGAGCGCCACCTGCCGGTTGAGTTTGTCGTCGCCGCCGGGAACGGCCTGGAGGGCGCGCCGGGCGAGCGTGGCGAGGTGCTGGGCGAGGAACTCGTGCGCGTCGGCCGGGTCGAGCCGGTCGAGCTGGACGAGGGCGGGGTCGACCTGTTGGAGCCGGTCGGCGAGCTGCCGGGTGATCAGATGCTCGTGAATCCCCTGCCCAAGATCCGTCACCCGAGGGAGGCTATCCGACTGCCGCGCAACTCGCGGCCGGGCAGGGGCAACCTGCGCGAGAAACAGCAAGAGGTACGAGGCTCCCAGATGCCCTACGAGCTTGATGAATTACGAAACGTCAATAGAGAAGAGTGTTCTGTCGTGTATCTGACATTAGATTGCTCTTTTGTGCATATTCTTCGCGCCTCGCATGATATTGATCTCGACCCTTAAGGGGATGGTTTGTAGGGTTGAGGCCGTTTTTCATTGAGTCAATGCGTGGGGCTGGCGGTATATGAGTGATCTGATTGAGCTAAAAGTGTTCGAAGCGCGCTACCAGATGCGCGATTCACGCATCGGTTGATGAACGGCGTGGGGAGTGGTATTTCCTTGGCCAGAAAATCGCCTCCTGAGAATATCTTGACGGAAGCCGTATTCGGTGCGGCCCCTGATTTAATCAAGTTCTTCGGTGGTCAGAATGCAGCCATATCTGAACTTCTCAAGTGCGGGCTTCCCTCTGATGAGGTATACGCTATTCGCGAAGATCTAACCGTAGCTCTCATGTGGCCGACCTTTGTTCATGAGAACAGCTCTCGACTTCCCGGAATGACCATCGGAATCCTGCAGTCGTTGCAATTCGTCGGTCGTACCTTCGCGAGAAAGCAAGCGGCCTTGGCTGCCTTCGAAAGCTTCGGCGGCGATGATAGCCATGCGTTCTTTCGGTATCTCGCGAACGCGATGGAGATGTTCACATCGTGGGGCCATAAACTGGAGTGGGTGGCGGATTCGGCGGTTCTTGGAAAGGGTGAGGACCGTGCGCGGCTGACTGCAGGAATGTCTGAGGCTCTTCTATTTCAGCTAGTAGGCCTACTGGTAGTGCATGGTCGGGCTGGCATTGCGGATCGGATGTTGCAACCTTGGCTGTCGGCTGCAACTGCTAGGCGTTCGGAAATTTCTGGACCCGATCCGCAAGATGTATTGAGGAGCCTGATTTCGCCCTTTCCGGAAGAGTCTTCCGAATCTTCTGGGCCGGATCACCAGCGCACTTACTTGATCTCCTTGCGTAGTAGCGAGGGATTAACTGCAACGGGTAAGGGGCCTAGCAAGAAGAAAGCACGTCGTAATGCATGTGAAAATTTCCTTGAGCTACATTTTCCTGATGCATTATCTGACACTGTTCGCCCTGGCCGCGATCGGCCGAATATGATTGAAGAATCCGAGAATCGGTCACATGCTTCTACCGCCCGCCGCATCTGCCAACTCTTTCAGGTTGACCGCGAGTTCGAGGGGCTAATCGGGCAAGCCCTGATTCATTCTTCTTGGGCGAGCGAGGATAGGGTGCTCCTGTGGAAGGCTCGCCAGCGAGACAATAGGATGCTTTCGCTGGTGGGTGATGTCATCTTAGAACACGAATATGTCGTCGCGATCGTGCAAGATTCCTGGAGGAATCCTCAGAGTAAGCTCTCTATTGTCAATATTGCAGATGAACAATATGCTAGCGCGTTCGCCGTCTGTGGCGTTGAGGAAGGTGTTCTTCTAGGTAATTCAGTTAAATCTGACGGTTACGGAAGGAAGGTGCAGTCTAAACTATTTAAGGCGTTGGCGGCTGCTCTGTGCTTGGCGACAGGAGGCAACCGTCTACTGCAGCTTGAATGGCCCTCTCAATGGAGCGATGCACTCCAACTCTTCGCACCGGGTACGCCGACTCCGCTTGATCCGACCACGGTTCTAGAGAAGACGCTCCAGAGCGTTGGTATGCGCTGGCATTGGCGCGTAAATTGTTCAGGGAATAAAGGTTCCGAAAAGCAAGTAGAAATCGACTTGTTTAGTGATGTATTGAAGAAAGAGGTCTCGCTAGGTGGGCCCCCTTTTGGTGGGCGTTGGGCGGACGGGAAGCATCTCGTTTCTTGCAGGATCCTTGAAGGCATGCCGACGGAATCAAATTCGACCACTTCGGGTCCTGCTGGACGTTCTTCAGAGGATTCTATTCAAGTCGTAAGCTCGTTCTTTCAAGATCATTTGAACGCTCTAGTTCAGGTAGATGAAAAGGCTATGCAGGGAGAGTTTGATCTGAAGGACGGTCTTGCATCGGCCCAGTCTCAGAGGGGTGGGCAGCATCGACGTTACGATTATATAGTTACGGAGGCTTATAGTGTTGACGGTAGCCGAGGTGCCTCCGGGGCTCGTAGTTTGGCATCTTCGTTCTCGAAGATTCGGAGGGAGGCGGCGTTGGTCCGGCGTTATGTTGATTGGCTAGTTGGGGTTAAAGGAGGGGTGGTTCCTCGACATAGGATACAAGTTCCTGGCTCCAGTAGCCTGCTTTTTACGGATCTCTTCGACGTCTCGACTTACGAGTTGGTGGAGGCGAAATCCTCCGCCAGTCGGAATCATTTGCGCTTAGCGATTGGGCAACTTTTTGATTATAGGAGATTCGTTCATTGCAAGCGGCTTGCTGTGCTGGTGCCAGTTCGGCCGGAAGAGGACCTCTGTATTCTCTTGCATGATGTGGGTGTGTCTGTAATTTTTGAGACCGACCCAGGGGTGTTCTCGCGGCTAAGCGCAACCTAGTGCTGAGAGGCTCCTATGCTCGTTCATTGGGGCTTGCTGTTCGGCTCGTTTCTGTTACGCGGCAGGTTCTGGTAGATGCCGCCACGCTGGTGATTAGTGCGGTTCCTGAGCGAATGGCGTGCGGCGAGCTGACTGAGAAATGTGCTAAGGAAGCGAAGGGAATGGGTTTGTGGGTCGACTCAAGACAGTGCTTCGTGTCCGGAATGCCCGATCATATAATGGCTGTTTCTGAGTCGCCCAACACCTTAGGATATAACCCCATCGGCACCCTGGAAATCCCTCTTTCAAAGTGATCCATCCCCATCGTCGCTCAATCTCCTGGACCGAAGACGGATTATCCAAGAATCAACGCCGTGAAGTTGTGCCAGGCTTGACTCAAGTGCATCGGCGTTACGACCGTGCCTGTACTTTGGAGCACCCTCAAGCTCCGCTGGTAGCCGGGGTGCGCGGCGAGTTGCGGCTTGACGTGCGGGAAGGCGTACACCGGGATCTCGGAACCCAGCGCCTCGTTCAGGATGCCGAGGGCGAGGGTGTCGTTGATCCCCTGCGCCCACTTGTTGATGACGTTGAACGTTGCCGGGAGGACAGCGACAGCGGTGGCCGGCGGGTGGGGCTCGGCTTCGTCGGGCCTGCGCCACTCGACCCTGACCGGGTACCCCGTCTGTCGGGCGAGTGCCTCCCGGTCGATCCAGGTGGTGGCGGTGGGCGTGGCGATGAGGCAGACCGTCCAGCCGTCCTCAATGAGCAGCCCGATCAACTCGCCGATCCGTAACACCGGTGGGGCTGCGCAGGCGACCAGATGCAGGACTCCGCGTGTGTTCATACGAGCAGCCCGGCCCGCTCTGCCAGCGGTCGCAGGCCCGGTGTCGCGGTACGCCGTTCCCGCGCCAAGAGGTCGAGCAGGAGGGTGCGGGCCTGGATGTTGGTGTGAACCGTCTCGGCTGCGATGCGCTCGGCCTCAAGCAGGTGCAGCACCGCCTCTGAGCGGTCGCCGGAGGCGATCATGGCCGCTGCGGCGAGGTCGACGTGCACCTGGGCCCGTCTGCCCACCAGCACGGTTGGTAGTCGGGTGGTGTCGAGCTGCGCCCCGAGCGCCAAGGCCCGGTCGGCATTCTCCGCATGCACTGCGGCGGAGACCGCATGGATGACGACGTTCGTCGGGCCGAAGCCCGTCCACAGCCGGTTCCGGTCGGTGCCCAGCGTCGAGGCCAGCCCCTCGGCGCGGGTCAGGAGCTGGCCTGACTCCTTCGCCTGCCCCCGCTCCGCCGACATGAGCGCCGCCAGCAGGAGGAGGGCCCCCTGCGCGGACAGCAGGTCGGGGTCGCTCGTTGCTGACGTGGAAGCGAGCCGGTCGATGCTGGTCCGCGCCATCTGCTCGGCCTCGGCCGACCTGCCGGGCAGCCGCCTGAGGCCGCAGGCCGCCTGGTAGGCCGCGACGGCTGTCAGCGCCTGGTCGCCCGCCGACCGGGCGGCGCTCGCTGCCCGATCGGCGGCCAGCAGCGCGGTGTCACCGTCGCCCACCTTCACCGCGAGTTTCGACGCCGCGATGTACGCAGCGGCGAGCAGCCGGAACGCACTGCTTCGGTGCGCCCCGCCGGGCCCGGTGGACAGCGCGGTCGCCTGCCCGAGTACGTCGGGCAGCAGGCGCGCGGCAGAGCTGTAGCTTGCCCGCTGATAGAGATTGTGGGCGCGGCCGACACTGCGCCGAACGTCGACAAGCGACTGAGTCGGTGCGGCGGGAGGCGTCAGGTAGTTGGTGAGGAAGTCCCGGACTCCGTCGATCAGTTCAGGGCGAGTGGCACCGACAATGGCCTGGGGGTGCTCCTGTCCCATGGTCGCCTGTCCTCGTCGTGCTGCCACCGATACGTCCGCGAGCATGTCGTCAAGCTGTTCGAGGGTAACCTGCAACGCTGCGGCGATCCGTCCGCGATGCCACGGCTGCGGGTCCGTCTCGGCGTTCTCCCAGCGCACCACGGTCGACCGCTCCACGCCGAGCAGGTGTGCCAGTTTCTCCTGGCTGAACCCGAGGGCCTTGCGCCGCTGACCGAGCCGGTGTCGCTTCAGGGCCACACGCGACCTCCCTCCATCCACTCGCCACTGTAGTAACAGTCCGTCGATGATGCGGGTACGCAGATGCATCACTTCTGCGTCAGGCCAGCTCCATCCGCGCTGTGGTTACCGGGCTTTCAGTTGGCGAGGCTGAACCCGTGGCGCCGGGGTCGGGTGCCCTGCGGCCGTGCCGCTTCCCGCCCCGGCGCTGCCGCACCTGTTAACAGGGGGCCCTTTACCTACCGAATGCGTTAACAAGGGCCCCCTCCTTACACACCGGAGGTGGGATGAAGCCGGAGGAGACGGCGAGTCGGTGGCTGCGGCTGGTGGTCGCGGACGCGGAGGTGGCGCCGTACCTGGTCGGGGTGGACCTGCGGCGGCTCGGCGCGCACCTGGCCGCGAGCGTCACCGCCGCGCTGGCCGGGCAGCCGGTCGACGACCCGTGGCAGGGGCTGGGGCTCTCCGAGGAGCAGCACCGGCGGATCCTGGACTACCTGATCGGTGTGCTCTGGGCGTCCGACCTGCCCGAGGAGCGGATCGCCACGGTCCGCACGGCGGTCGGCGGATGAGCCACCGTGAGTGGCAGCCGGCCGAGGTCGTGCGCCACGAGCTGCCCTGCGACGAGGGCATCGCCATCCTGACGCTGCGCCCCACCCGGCCGCTGGACCACCGGCCCGGCCAGGCCGTGCCGGTGCGCACGCCCCGTCACCCCGACCGGTGGCGCTGGTACTCCCCGGCGAACGCCGCGCGCCCGGACGGCACCGTCGAGCTGCACGTGCGCGCCGTGCCCGCCGGCACCGTCTCCCGCAGCCTCGTCCACGAGGTACGCCCCGGCGAGCTGCTGCACCTCGGCCCGCCCACCGACACCGGGCTGCGGTTGGGCGGCGGACGGGACCTGCTGCTGGTGGCCGGCGGCACCGGGCTGGCCCCGCTGCGCGCCCTGGTCGAGCAGGTGGCCGCCGCGCCGGACGGTCGTCGGGTCACCCTGGTCGTCGGCGCTCGCACCTTCCCCGAGCTGTACGACTCGATCACCCTCGACGTGCTCCAGTGTGCGTACGACTGGCTGCGGCTGGTGTCGGCGCTCTCGCACGATCCGCAGGCCGAGCCGGGGGAGCGGGGCGACGCCCTCACCGTCGCCCTCGACCGTCGCCGCCCGGACCAGGAGGTGTACGTCTGCGGCCCGCCCGCGATGCTGGCCGGCTCGCGGCTGCGGCTGCTCGCCGCCGGCGTACCCGCCGACCGCATCCACCTGCCACACCGGATGCCGACCCCGCACGGGTAGCGTCGCGCCCATGCCCGACGCGACGGACGACGATCTGCTGGCCGACTTCACCCCCGCCCGGCCGTACACCATGGAGGCCGCTGCCGGCGCGCCCGAAGCACCCGGCGTGCACGTGGTCATCGACGGCGGCACCGTCGTGTACGTCGGCTACACCGAGAACCTGCGCAACCGCCTGCGGCAGCACCTCACCGGCAACCGGGGCTCGTCGGTGCTGCACGACCAGGTCGGCCAGGAGCTCGACCGGCCCGACCACGAGGCCCCCGCCGCCGAGATCACCACGCGGCTGGGCCGCTACGACGTCCGCTGGCAGGAGATCGACAACCCGAAGAGTACGAAGGACGTCCTGGTCCTGGCCTTCCGACCGAAGCACAACCGGCAGATCCCAAAGCCCCGCTGACCGTCTGCGCCGCACGGCCACTATGGACGAACACCCGCTGCCTAGGCTGGGCGGATGTCGTTCGATGATCTCGAAGCGAAAATGCGGGCCGAGCCGAGGAAGCAGGAGCGCTTCGGCGAGCTGGTCAAGGGGCCCTACCTCGACAAGGTGGTCGCGGCCAACCGGGCGTACCTGACGGCTGCCGTGCCCGAGCCGGCCGCGACCGAGCGCGACCACTGGGCCCTGTCCTGCCAGCCGACTACGAACGGGGGTCGGCTGTCGACGATCAACATGCGCCGGATGGAGACCTTCGTCCTGTTGCCGCCGGAAGGCACCGACGAGGACGTGTGGGGCTTCATGGTCGTCCGCGACTCGGTGCTGAGCCGGTATGCCGGGGCAGGGCAGGGAATCGAGGAGCGGTATCCGGACCTGACGTTCGACCGGGCCCGCCGGTACCAGGATGCCGGAGACGACCAGGTGCAGGTCTTCGGACGGTACGACGAGCTGATCGACGCCCTGGCCGAGGAGCCCTTCGCCGCCGCTGCCCGTGAGCTGGCGACCTCCCTCCTGACCGGCAGGACCAACAACGCCCGGCACCACAACTACCAGCTCGCCGACCGGGTCCTCGGCCGGTCCTCCACCTGACGGCCGAAGTCTTTCAAGGCCTCCTGAGGGTTGACTTTGAGTGACGAGATGTGACAGCAGAAAAGATTATTAACAGTTACTCTGTCTCGGAGGTTGACATGGCGCATCGACGGGTATCAGGCTGAGAGAGCGCTCTCTCGGGTTGTCGAGGGGTGGCCACCAGCAGGTACGTGAGCCGCCTTTCGATAACGCGCTGGCCGTCGACGGCCGGGGTGAGCCGGAGGGCAGCCCTTCCCCCATCCTGAAGGAGTCACCTTGCGTAACAGACTCTCGTTCGGTAGGACGCTCGGTATCGTCCTGCGTGGACTGGCGGCGTTCCTGGTGGCCGTCCCCGTCACGCTCGCCGTGACGCCGGGGCCGGCGCAGGCCGTCGGCCCCGCCCTGCTACCCCTCACCGTCACCAACAACTCGGGCCGTGGCGAGGCCGTCTACCTGTACATCCTCGGCACCGACATCCGCCCCGGCGGGGGCCTCGGCTACGTCAACGCCGCCGGCACCTTCACCCGCTGGCCGGCCGGCGGCCTGCCGCCGACACCCGCGCCGGACGTGTCGATCGCCGGCCCCGCCCGAGGGGGCAGCGTCACGGTTCGGATCCCCCGGTTCATCTCCGGACGGATGTACTTCTCCTTCGGCCGCAAGCTCGACTTCCGGCTCACCCCCGACGGCCTGGTGCAGCCCGCCCCCTGGGCCGGCGCCGACCCGAACCGGGACATCCTCTTCGACTGGTCGGAGTTCACCTACAACGATGCCGGCCTGTGGTTGAACAGCACCCAGGTCGACCACTTCGCCGTCCCGCACGCGGTCTCCGTCACCGACGCCGCCGGCCGGACCAGCCGGACCGGGCAACTCGTCGCCAACGGCCGGGCGAACGTGATCAACGGACTCCGGGCCCAGCCGGCGTTCGCCCGCTCGATCGTCACCCGCTCCGACGGTACGGTGCTGCGGGTGCTCGCCCCCGGCAAGGCCATGGAGGCCGGCCTGATGGACCCGCGCTACCTCGACGCGTACATCAACTCCGCCTGGCAGACGTACACCAGCCGGACCCTCACCGTCGTGCCGCGCAGCGCCGAGCCCAACCGGCGGTTCTTCGGCCGTACCGTCGGCAACGACATGGTCTTCACCGACTCGACCGGTGCCCGGGTCGCCACCGTCGGCAAGCCCACCACCAGCAACGTCTGGGGCTGCGACGGGGTCTTCAACGCCCCGAACGTCCCGCCGTTCATCGAGCCCGAGATCAAGCGCACCCTGTGTACGGCGCTGGTCCGGGGCACCCTCGGCCGGTTCGACGTCGAGCCGAACCTGACCGCCGCCAACTTCTACCGCAACAGCGCCCCGAACCACTACTCGCGCCTCATCCACGCCAACATGGTCGACGGCCGGGCGTACGGCTTCCCGTACGACGACGTCGGCGGCTTCGAGTCGCTGGTGCACAGCGGCGACCCCCGCTCGGCGGGGATCACGCTGACCCCGTTCACGGGCTGACCACCGCCCGCAGATCCGACGCGCGTCCCGACGACGGCCCGACCCGCACCGAGTGTGCGACGGGCCGTCGTCGGCGCGTGCGCGCCCGCTGCCGTTACGCGAGTCCGATCCAGACCACGGGGTCCGTGTGAGCCGACGCGGCCGGTTGCCCGATCAGCGGCGGCGTGCTCTACACCACCATGTCCGACCAGATCCGCTTCCCGGCCCGGGACCGGCTGGTCCCGGAGTGCGAAAGCTGGGCCCGGCGGAACAGGAGGGGGCCCGGCGTCAGCTCGCCGACAACGACACCGACCGCCTTCCGGAGCCGCTCGCCGGACGCCGTCATCGGCCAGCCAGAGTTGCCGATGTGACCGACCGGCAGGTCGCCGGGGGATGGTCACCGTGGCCCGCAGGCTTACCAAGGCGGGCAAAAGGCTCTACACATTGCCGCTTCGTGTGTAGGGTCTTGTCCGTGTCAGGGGACGAGACGAGCGCCGAGCGCGAGTTGTTGCACGCCCTTCCGACGACCTTCAGTTACTCGCAGGCCCGAGCGGCTGGCCTGTCGCGGCGACGGATCTACCGGTTGCGTGACGAGGGTGTCATCCGGGCGGTGAGCCGGGGCCTGTACCGGCGGAGCGATGCCGAGGTCGTCGACTTCGATCTTGTCGAGATCGCCTTCCGGGCGCCGGAGGCCACGCTCTGTCTGACCACTGCGCTGGCGCGTCATGGCCTTACCGACGAGATCCCAGCCCGCATCGATGTGGCGCTGCCCCGAGGGCGACATCGTCCGAGCACTTCAGCACCGGTTGCCTGGCATTGGTTTGACCCCACCACATTCGGAACAGGGCGTACCGAGATCCCCCTCGATCGGGGGCATCGGATCGGGCTGTACGGGCCCGAACGAAGCATCATCGACGCCCTCCGGCTGCGTCATCAGGAAGGGCCGGAATTGGCCTACACCGCCTTACGGCGATGGTTGCGACGAAGAGATGCCGTACCGGCGAGGCTGTTGGCGATGGCGCGAGCATTTCCCAGGGTGGAACGCCCGCTTCGAGAGGCGCTGGAGATCCTGCTGTGACCGCACGTCCGACCCGAGCAACCCTCGCCGGCCAGCGGTACCTGGACCTGCAGAACCTGGCCCGCCGTACCGGTCGCCCCACGGACGAGATGCACCAGATCTACGCCCTGGAGGGCTTTCTGGCCCGACTGGCCCAACCCCCGTATCGGGACAGGCTCGTGCTCAAAGGAGGCGTGCTGCTGGCTGCCTACGCGGCTCGCAGGCCCACTCGCGACGTGGATCTCCAGGGACGATGGATCTCCAACGACGTCGATGAGGTGCGCGGGATCGTGCGGCGCATAGCGGCATCGGATGTCGACGATGGTCTGGTGATCGACGCGGAGAGCGCGACGGCGGAGACCATCCGGGATGACGATACCTACGCTGGCGTGCGGGTCAGCCTGAACGGCACTCTCGCTGCCGCCCGGCTGACCTTCCACGTCGACGTGAACGTCGGGGATCCGATCTGGCCCGAGCCACAGCCGATCAGGTTGCCTCGTCTGCTCGATGGCGAGATCGTGATGATCGGCTACCCGCTCACCATGGTGTTCGCCGAGAAGCTCGTGACAGCGCTGCAGCGCGGCGTGGCAAACACGCGGTGGCGCGACTTCGCCGACGTCTACCTGTTGTCTGGGCGGCACGATGTCGACGGCGAGGAGTTGGCCGTAGCCATGCGGCGGGTGGCCGACTATCGCGGAGTGGCTCTCGTTCCGCTCACTGAGGCCCTCGAAGGTTATTCGTCGCTGGCGCAGTCGCGGTGGGCTGCCTGGCGGCGCAAACATCGCCTTGATGATCGTGCGCCGCGTGACTTCGACGAGGTGTTGCAGCGCGCCTCTCTGCTTGCCGACCCTGCTCTGACCGGTGGCGCGCTCGGCCTCACCTGGACCTCGGCAACCCTGGGCTGGACGAGAAACGGCGCTGAGTGAGGTGGTGTCGCGCGGGGCGGGTGTGCGCCAGAGGTGGTCGCGGGGCGCTCAGGTCAGCAGGGTCACCCGTAGCTCCGCGCCGGGGTTCAGCCCGCCGACCACCTGGCCGCCGGCCGGGTCGTGGACGGCGACGGTGTTGTTGCGGCGCATCAGCTCCCGCACCGACAGGGGGAGCGGCGGCGGGTTCGACATGGTGTCGATGACCTGCCGGCCGGTGGAGATCAGCCGCAGCGCCAGGGTGGCACCGTCGGTGTCGACCCGGACCCGGGCGTACTCCCACCCGCTGGTGGTGAGGTCGAACAGCTCGAACAGGCGGGCCAGCAGCGGCTGCGGATCGGTGATCCGGTCGAGGCGGGACGCCCGCTCCCCGAGCACCGTCACCGCTGCGGTCACCTGCACGTACGGGTGCAGGCCGCCCGGCAGCGCGAACAGCGGCCACCGGAGCTGCGCCGCGGCCTCCCGCCACAGCGGGCGGTAGTTGCGGCGGTCCACCAGGAGCCGGTACCCGGTGCGGCGGTGCAGGTCGGCTGCCTGGGCGAGGAGGAGGCCCTGGGCCTCGTCGGCGGCCTCGTGCACGATCCGGGCGGCCACCGCCAGGCCGTCGTCGCCGTCGAGCAACTGCCGGACCGCCTCGACCTGGTCGGCGGCCCGCATCTGGACGTGGGGGCCGAACCGGTGCCGGACCTCGTGCAGCATGGCCTCCTGCCGGCCCGGATCGGGCTGGACCTGATCCTTACCCAGTACACGCTGGAGCCACCGCATGTCGCCTCGTCTCCGCAGCCACCCGAGAACCCGGTCATGCTAGCTGAGTCCGACGGTCACCGGCGGGTAAGGTGCGAGGCTGCCGAGGGGAGGTGGGCGATGCGGGAACTCCAGGTGCCGCCGTCCGTCGAGGCGGAACAGGTCGTCACGGCCGTCCTGGCCGACCTGCGCTCCGGCGACCACCGGGGCGTCGTGGTCGACTCGCCGCCCGGGGCCGGCAAGTCGACCCTGGTGGTGCGGGCCGCCGTCGAGCTGGCCACCGCCGGCGAGCCGCTGATCATCGTGGCGCAGACCAACGAGCAGGTCGACGATCTCATCGACCGGCTCGCCCGCAAGGCCCCCGGGCTGCGCATCGGCCGGCTCTCCGCCGCCGACTACCGGGCCCCGGAGCGGGTCACGGCGCACGAGCAGGTCCGGGTCGGGGCGAAGGTCGCCGACCTGGACAACCCGGCCGTGATCATCGGTACGGCCGCCAAGTGGGCCCTGGTCACCGAGGGACGCTGGCCGTGGGCGATCGTCGACGAGGCGTACCAGATGCGCTCGGACGCCCTGTTGCGCGTGGCCGGACGCTTCGAGCGGGCGCTGTTCGTGGGGGACCCGGGCCAGCTCGACCCGTTCTCGACCGTCGAGACCGCGCGCTGGACGGGCCTGACCTGGGATCCGATGCAGTCGGCGGTGGCGGTGCTGCTGCGGCACAACCCGGAGTTGCCGGTGCACCGGCTGCCGGTGTCGTGGCGGCTGCCCGCCTCGGCCGCGCCGGTGGTCGCGGCGGCGTTCTACCCGTTCACCGGGTTCCGGGCCGGCACCGGGCCGGTCGACCGGACGTTGGCCTTCACCGCCGCCGGGCCGGGCGACGCCGTCGACGCGGCGGTGGAGGTGGCCGCCGCGTCCGGCTGGGCGCTCTACGAGTTGCCGGCCCGGCACACCCTGCGTACCGACGCGGAGGCGGCCTCGGCCTGCGCGGAGTTGGCGCTGCGGGTGCTGCGGCGGGGCGCGGTCGCGGTCAGCGAGCACGCACCGGCCGGCGCGCCGGTGGGCGCGGACCGGATCGCCGTCGGGGCGGCGCACCGCGACCAGGTCGCGGCGATCCGCGCCCACCTGGGCCCGGCCGGGGCGGGTGTCACGGTGGACACCGCCAACCGGCTCCAGGGCCGGGAGTACGACGTCACGATCGTGCTGCACCCGCTGTCCGGGCGGCGGGACGCCACCGCCTTCCACCTGGAGTCGGGGCGGCTCTGCGTGCTGGCGTCCCGGCACCGGCACGCCTGCGTGGTGGTGGCGCGGGCGGGTATCGGCGAACTGCTCGACGCCCACCCGTCGACCGAGCCGGTGCACCTCGACGTCCCGGTCAAGTTCCCGGACGGCTGGGAGGCCCACCAGCAGATGTTGCAGGCGCTCCGCGGGACGCGGTGACCCGGGCGGCGCGAAAGTGACCGTCGCCGGCGATGCGCGGCCGTCGATCCGTGGCAGACTGGCCGTGTCGATGGGTGATGACGTCGACACGGGAGGTGATGGCCGTGTGGGGTGCCGGCGACCCGTCCGACTGGTCGGTGCGGAGGTTCGGCCCGACTCTCGCGGGTGCGCTGCGCCGGCAGGTGCCGGCCGCCCTGCACCGCGCCGTCGAGCTGGCCCGGGGCGCCCGTGAGGCGTCCGAGTTGGACACCGACCACGCCTTCGGCCCGGTCCGCTGGAAACAGCAGTACGAGGTGCTGCACGAGTACCTGCGCGAGCTGCCCGACGTGACCGACGTGCACCCGCCCGGCGCGCAGGTGCGGGTCACCATCTGCCGGGACAATCTCCTGTTGCCCTGGCGGTACGCCAAGCGCGGCGACGTGGACATGCGGGACGTCCGGCCCGGCCGGGACCTCAGCAGGCTGATCCGCGATCTGCTGATCCTCTTCGGTCCCGCGCCGAGGCACGAGGAGCCGACGCTGCCGATGATGCCGCCCACCCCGGGCGAGAGCCGGGACCGTGAGCCGCTGCGCGAGGCGGTCGCGCAGCTCGCCGCCGAGCCTCAGGTGATCCTCATCGGCTTCGCCTGTACCTCGGAGGCCGGTCTGCTGCGCGTCTCGTGGGGTGAGGCGGCCCTGGTCCGCGACAGCGAGCTGGAGTGGGGCCCGGTCGAGGACCTGCCGCTACCCGGCCGGGCCGCCCGCTGACCGCGCCGGTCGGCCCCGCTCGCTCCCCAACCCGCCACCCCTCTCGCCCGTTCGCCGCGCCGTCGGACTGCCGGGCCGTCGGACTGCCGGGCCGTCGGACTGTCGCGCCGGCCAGCAGCAGCCGGTGGGCCGCCGGGTCGGGGGATGTGAGAAGGGTGCCCCTCTCTACCGGAGGCGTTAACAGGGGGCCCTTCCTTCCATCACGCGGCGGCGGCCTGCTCGGTGGCCTGGTCCAGCCAGCGGCGGTACCACCGGGCGAAGCCCAGCGGGGTGCCGTCGGTGTCCGTCATCGGCTCGAACCCGCCCTCGTCGGCGGTCCGGTCGGTCCACATGGTGCCCCGGGCGGGCCCGCTCACCACCAGGGCGTCCCGCAGGGCGCAGCCCCGGTGGGAGAGGTAGACCAGGCCGATGAAGTGCGCCGGGTCGTACATGATCGCGTCGTGCTGCTCCCACCAGGACTCCTCGGCCGCGGCGAACTCCTCGGCGGTGGCGAAGTCGTCCTCGTCGGGATGCTCGGGCAGGCGCAGCGCCGGGTTGACCGCCTCGGTGTACGGGAACGGCTGGCTCAGCGTCTCCCGGGCGGTGAGCTCGGCGCCGTCGCCCTCCCACTCCCACCGACCGTCGACCCGGCGCAGCGGGAACAGGCCGTAGAACGGGCCCGCGCCACCGCGCCCCACCTGGCGCAGGAACGAGCGGTACTCCTCGGGCAGCTCCACCCGGACCTGGCTCTCCAGCTCGGTCAGCTCCGCCTCGGTCAGTGGCGGCTCGACCAGCCACTCGTGCCCGAGGGCGCCGAACACCTTCCCCGCGGTCGGCGCGGCGGCCAGCCGGGCGAGTCGCTCCGGCACGTCGCTCCAGTCGTGTCCCGTCACGCCCGGCACCATACCGACGCCCGCCGACACTTCCGCCCACCCACCGGGCTCCGGGCGTCCGGCTGGCCGCCCGAGCCGGTGGCCCGGGTGGTCCGTCGGCCTCCGCCACGCGGTGGCAGCGGCCGGAACGATTCGGGTCTGCCGGTATCCGGACAGCCGGACGGGTCCCATGAACGGCCATCTTTACCTAGGGTGAGAGGGGCATGACCCGAGTTGGGTGAGACTCCCGGTCGGGGGGCGGCAACCTCGCGGTCGGGTTCCCGGGCCCGGCGGCGGAGCGGACGCGGGAACAGCTCCGTCGTCGGGACCCGGACGCGCCGGTCGCCGACAGCGCGCCGCCCCACGCCCGCCGATCGCCGGGCCGCCCGGTCAGGCGGGCAGGTAGTCGAAGGTGTCGGGGTGGGCGCCCTGCCGACCCGGCTCGCCCTTGTCCAGGCCGGTGATCCGCTCCATCGCCGTGTCGTCCAGCTCGAAGTCGAAGATCCGGAGGTTCTCCTCGATCCGCTTCGGCGTGGTCGACTTCGGGAAGACGATGTCCCCGCGCTGGATGTGCCAGCGCAGCACCACCTGGGCCGGCGTCCGGCCCACCTGCTCGGCGACGTCGATGACCGTCGGGTCGTCGAGGACCCGGCCCTGGGCGATCGGGGACCACGCCTGGGTGAGGATCTGGTGGCGGTGCCCGTACGCGCGCACCTCCTCGTTGCCGAAGTACGGGTGCACCTCGACCTGGTTGACCGCCGGCACGACCCGGGCCTCGGCGAGGAGCCGTTCCAGGTGCGGCACCTGGAAGTTCGACACCCCGATGGAGCGGGCCCGGCCGTCGCGGCGGAACTCCTCCAGGGTCCGCCAGGTGGTGACGAAGTCGCCGTCGTACCGGGTGGGTAGGGGCCAGTGGATCAGGAACAGGTCCAGGTAGTCGAACTTCAGCGCGTCCAGCGTCGACTCGAACGCGGCCCGGGCGTCGTCGGGCCAATGGGCGGCGTTGCTCAGCTTGCTGGTCACGAAGACCTCGTCCCGGGCCAGGCCGGCGGTGCGGACGGCCTGCCCCACCTCGGCCTCGTTGCCGTACATCTGGGCGGTGTCGATGTGCCGGTACCCGGTCTCCAGGGCGGTCCGGACGGCCTGGACGGTGTCGCGCGGCGTGATCTGGAAGACGCCGAAGCCGAGTTGGGGGATGGTGTTGCCGTCGTTGAGCGAGATGTCGGGTATCGGGTTGGTGGTCATGCCGGCTCCTTACGGTGGACTGCGGCGACGGGAACCGACCGCGTGCGTGCCGCGAGGGCCACCGGCCGGACCACCGACCTGTCGTACCCGCCGGGGCGGTTTCCTCACGTGACCCGGGTGTCCGGTTCGGGCGACGCCCGGGTGTTCCAGGGCGGGTGACGATCCGCCCGTAGAGGATGTTAGGGGCCAAACCGGGAGCCGTCGCCCGACGGGCCGTCGGCGGGTGGGCCATAGCCGGTCGACCGACCCTTGTGGAGGCACGAACAGGTGGTCCTGGTGGGCCGAAAGGTCCCCTTTCGCGGGTCATTGACCTGCATCAAGATGGTCGGATGTTCGGCTCACGGGGGTCGGGAGGCCGGGCACGGCGAACAGGAAGGGTGAACACAGGTCATGCCTTTCTCAGGCAGGAGGGTGCTGGCCGCCATCGCGGCCGGAACGCTCGTGGGTACGGTGGCGCTGATCAACCCGGCGTCGGCCCAGCCCAACAACAACTCGGCCAGGAAGCTGACGAAGGCGGTGACACTCAAGGGCGTCCTCAAGCACCTCGACGCCTTCCAGGACATCGCCGACGCCAACGGCGGCAACCGCGCCTCCGGGACGCCGGGCTACGACGCCAGCGCCGACTACGTCGCCAGGCTGCTCACGAAGGCCGGGTACCAGGTGACCCGGCAGGAGTTCGAGTTCCCGTTCTTCCAGGCGTTCGGCTCGTCGTTCGCGCAGGTCGCGCCGAACCCGGTCAGCTACACCGAGGGCACCGACTACGACCTGATGGAGTACTCCGGTGACGGCGTGGCGCAGGCCGAGGTGGTCGCCGTCGACGTGAACCTCACCCCGCCGCGTGCCTCCTCCTCCGGCTGCGAGGCCAGCGACTTCGACGCCGTCGACGTGACCGGCAAGATCGCCCTGCTCCAGCGCGGCACCTGCGGCTTCGGTGACAAGGTCGCCAACGCCGAGGCCGCCGGGGCGATCGGCGCCATCCTCATGAACCAGGGCAACGGCACCCCGACGGAGAACCCCGACCGGTACGACCTGCTGATCGGTACCCTCGGTGCCCCGGTCGGCATCCCCGCCGTCTCCGTCTCGTACGACACCGGGGCGACGTTCGCCACGACTGCCGGCCTGACCCTGCGCATCGAGGCCGACACCTTCTCGGAGATCCGTACCAGCTCGAACGTCGTCGCCCAGACCCGGCACGGCCGGACCGACAACGTGGTGATGGCCGGGGCCCACCTGGACTCGGTGCTGGAGGGCGCGGGCGTCAACGACAACGGCACCGGCACCGCCGCCCTGCTGGAGGTCGCCCTCCAGATGGCGAAGGTCAAGCCGCGCAACGCCGTCCGGTTCGCCTTCTGGGGCGCGGAGGAGGCCAGCCTCTTCGGCTCCCAGTACTACGTGGACCAGTTGACGCCGCAGCAGGTCGCCGACATCGCGCTGTACCTGAACTTCGACATGATCGGCTCGCCGAACTACGTCTTCGGCGTCTACGACGGCGACGACTCCGCCGGTGAGGGCGCCGGCCCGGGTCCGGAGGGTTCGGCCGCGATCGAGAAGGTCTTCCAGGACTTCTTCGCCTCCCGGCGGCTGCCCACCGTCCCGTCCGACTTCACCGGCCGCTCCGACTACGGCCCGTTCATCGCGCCCGGCATCGACATCCCCGCCGGTGGTCTCTTCACCGGAGCCGAGGGGCTGAAGACCGCCGAGGAGGTACGGCTCTTCGGCGGGATCGCCGACGTGCCGTACGACCCGTGCTACCACGCGACGTGCGACAGCACCACGCCGGTCGCCGACGGGGCGGACCGTGAGCTGTACCGCCAGCTCGGGAAGAAGTACAAGCTGTGGGGCAACGTCAACACCCACGCGCTGGACGTCAACTCCGACGCGGTCGCCACCGCCGTGATCACCTTCGCCTTCGACACCTCGGCGGTGAACGGCGCACGCGCCCCCGGACGCCCGGCCGCCACGGGACACGGCGCGCACCAGGGCCACGGCGCGCACCACGGCCACGCCCACCCCACGGCTGACGCCCACGGGCACGGTGCCGCCCTGCGGTGAGCTGACGCAGCGTACCCGGGCGGGTCAGTCCTGATCCGTCGACCGGGCCGGACCCCCGTCGGGGCCCGGCCCGGCCGGCGGCGCGACGGTGCCCGCCCCGGGGCTGAGCGGGTTCGGCCCCGGCCCGGGGCTGAGCGGGTTCGGCCCCGGTGGGGGCGCGACGGCGGAGAGCCGCCAGTACTGGCGCTTCCGGTCGTCGCGGACCACCACGCCGAGCCGGGCCAACTCGGCCCGCAGTTCCCGGGCGTCGTCCCCCTTGTCCCGGTCGACGGCGCGCTGCCGGGCCCGCAGCAGCGCGTCCGCGCCGACCGGCAGGCCGGGCAGCTCCGGCACCCAGCGCCGGAACGCCTCCCGGTGCGGGTCCTGCGCCGCCCACGGCCAACCGTGCTGCCGGAACGCCGCCTCCAGCCGCCCGGCGTCCAGGTCGGACCGTTCCCGGGTCAGCTCCTCGTCGGCCGCGCCGAGCACGACCAGGTCCTTGCCGTCGCGGAACACCGCCCGGACGCCCCGGCGGGGCACCGACTGCTCCGTGTCGTCGCGGCGCAGCCGGACCCGTTCGACGTCGACGGTGACGGTGAGCCGTTCCGCCGTCCCGATCAGGGCGACGACCAGCCCGGCCAGCGCACCCAGGGCGACCGCCCCGATCGTGGCGTGCGGCTCCGGCAGCCGGTCGATCCCCGCGAACAGCCCCTGCACCGGGAACCAGGGCAGGTCGGCGACGAACCCGGCCCCGGCGGCGAGCCCCCAGCCGGCGACCGCGCCGAGCACCGGGAACCCCGCCCACATCAGGACCAGCTCCCCGGCCCCGCCGCCGACCACCGTCGGCGAGCCGTACCCGTCGGTCCGCACGACTACGACACCTCCCGCCGCAGGGTCCGGACCAGCCCGCCGGCCATCGGCGCGACCAGCCAGACCAGGAGCGACACGCCGAGCCGGGCCCACTGCTCCCCGCTCACCCCGGCAGTGTAGAGCGGCTCCATGGTCAGCGCGGTGTCCAGCCAGCCGGCCGGACCACGCAGCGCGCCGATCGTCGCGCCCAGCGTGGACCAGACGATCGGCAGCACCAGGTAGGTCACGATGGCCAGCGGGGTGTTCAGCAGCAGCAGGCCGAACGCCGCCCCCATCAGCACCCCGGCCACCTGGAGCACCGCCGCGTGCCAGAGCAGCGCCGGCTCCGTCCGCCACGCGTCGGCCGTACCGGTGGCGTCGGCGACGAGCGCGCCACCGGCGGCCAGCGCGAGGCTGACCAGGACCGAGGCGAGCGCGGCCAGCACCACCGCGACGAGCTTCGCCCCGATCACCCGTTCCCGCCTCGGCACCAGGGCGAACGTGCCCAGCGCGGTGCGCTGCGACCACTCACCGGTGACGGAGAGGATGCCGAGCACCGGCAGCAGCACGCCGACCGGCAGCAGGGTGGCGGTGAACAGGTTCCCGAGGGTCCGGTCGGCGACCGGGGCCCAGATCAGCATCACCGCGACCAGCGCGGCGGCCAGCAGGCCGATGGTGACCAGCAGCCAGAACCCGGCCCGGGTGTCGACGAGCTTGCGCGACTCCACGCCGGTGAGCCGGAGCAGCGACGGCCGGCGTACCCCGGCGGGTGGCCGGGTGGCGACGGCGGGTGGCCTCGGCGCGGCGGTGGTCATCGGACGGCCTCCTGGACCGGGGTGCCGGCGGTCAGGGTGAGGAAGACCTGTTCCAGGCCGCCGCTGCCGGCCGGCCGTAGTTCGGTGAGGGCGACCCCGGCGTCGGCGGCGGCCTGCCCGACCACCCCGGCCGGCGCCGCGACCAGCAGCCCCCCGTCGGTGCCACCGGTCGCGTCGAGCCCGGCCGCGCCGAGCGCGGCCCGCAGCGCGTCGGGGTCCCGGGCACGGACCAGGGTGCCGGCGCCGGAGAGCAGGTCGTCCCGGTCGCCCTGGGCGACCACCCGCCCGCCCCCGATCACCACCAGCCGGTCGGCCACCGCCTCCACCTCGCGCAGCAGGTGGGAGGAGAGCAGGACGGTGCCACCCCGGTCGGCGAAGTCCCGCAGCAGCCCCCGCAGCCAGAAGATCCCCTCCGGGTCCAGGCCGTTGGCCGGCTCGTCGAGGACCAGCACCCGGGGGTCGCCGAGCAGCGCGTACGCCAGGCCGAGCCGCTGCCGCATCCCCAACGAGTACGCCCGCACCCGCCGCCCGGCGGCGGTCGGGTCCAACCCGACCCGGCCGAGCGTGGCGGGCACCCGCCCCGGCGCGACGCCCATCGTCTGCGCCGCGACGGCGAGCACCTCCCGGCCGGTGCGTCCCGCGTGCTGCGCGGAGGCGTCGAGGAGCACCCCGATCTCCCGGCCCGGGTTGGGCAGGTCCCGGTACGGCCGCCCGGCCACCCGGGCCCGGCCGGCGCTCGGCGGGGTCAGCCCGCAGATCATCCGCATGGTGGTGGACTTGCCGGCCCCGTTCGGCCCGAGGAAGCCGGTCACGGTGCCCGGCTCGCACCGGAATGTCACGTCGGCCACGACGGTGTGCCGTCCGTACCGCTTGGTCAGTCCTTCGACCTCGATCATGCCGACAGCCTGCCCGCGCCGTCCGGCCGGCCGCAGCGGCCGAGGGTCGACCGGTGGACCGCCCTCGGTCGAGGACAGGTCTCGACTTTGGTAGCTGTCCGGGCCGGCCGCGACGTGCCTAGCATCGACTGGTGACCAGTGCCGCCGTACCGGATCATCCCTGGCTGGTGCCGAACGCCCTGGTCGCGGCCGAGCCGGCCCGGCGTTCCCGCCGGACCCCCCGCGACTGGCTCGTCGACGGCGCGTTCTTCCTGTTCGCCCTCAGTTTCCTGGCGGTGGCCCACGACGACGCCCGGCAGGCCGCGCCCACCTTCGCGCTGAACGCCGGCCCGGCCTGGCTGCTCGACACCGACACCCTGGTCGGGCTGCTCTGCGTCGCGGCCCTGTGGCTGCGCCGCCGGTGGCCGGTCGGGCTGGCGCTGGCCCTGCTGCCGATCGCGGTCTTCTCGGTCACCGCCGCCGGGGCGATGCTGGTCGTCCTCTTCACCGTGGTGGTCCACCGGCCGCTGCCGGTGGCGTTGGGTGTGCTCGGGGCCCACCTGGCGGTGGTGCCGCTGTCGCTGACGGTCCGGCCGGACCCGGGGATGTCCCAGCCGGCGGCCACGGTGTTCGTCGCCACCATCCTCGGGGCGGTGGTGGCCTGGGGAATGTTCGTCCGGGCCCGCCGGCAACTGGTCGTGTCGCTGCGGGACCGCGCCGAGCGGGCCGAGGCCGAGCAGCAGCTACGGGTCGCGCAGGCACGCCAGGTCGAGCGGACCCGGATCGCCCGGGAGATGCACGACGTGCTCGCGCACCGGATCTCCCTGCTCAGCCTGCACGCCGGGGCGCTGGAGTTCCGCCCCGACGCGGCACCGGAGGAGATCGCCCGCGCGGCGGGGGTGATCCGGGGCAGCGCGCACGCGGCCCTGGAGGACCTCCGCGCGGTGATCGGGGTGCTCCGGGCCGACACCGACGCTACGGGGCCGGCGGCCCCGGAGCCGCCCCAGCCGACCCTCACCGACGTGCCGGCCCTGGTCCGGGAGTCCCGGTCGGCCGGGATGCGGATCGAGTTCACCGACCGGGTGACCACGCCGGAGGCGGTGCCCACCGCGATCGGCCGCACCGGGTACCGGATCGCGCAGGAGGGGCTGACCAACGCCCGTAAGCACGCCGCCGGCGCGGCGGTCGACGTCCGCCTCAGCGGCGGGCCGGACGAGGGGCTGACCGTGCGGATCCGCAACCGCTGGCCGGTGGGCGGTCCCACCACCCCGGAGATCCCCGGCGCGGGTACCGGCCTGGTCGGGGTGGCCGAGCGGGTCGCCCTGGCCGGCGGGCGGCTGGAGTACGGCCGGGACGGGTCGGGCGACTTCCGCCTGGCCGCCTGGCTGCCGTGGGCGGCGTGACCGGGGTGGCCGGCGATGCCGCTGTGGGGCCCGGCGGCGCCGCTGTGGGGCCCGGCGGCGCCGCTGTGGGGCCCGGCGATGCCGCTGTGGGGCCCGGCGGCGCCGCCGGGCGGCCCGTCCGGGTGCTGGTCGTGGACGACGACGCGCTGGTCCGGGCCGGCCTGTCGATGATCCTCGGTGGGGTGCCCGACCTGATCGTGGTCGGTGAGGCCGCCGACGGGGACGAGGTGGGCGCGGCCGTGGCCGCGCACCGGCCGGACGTGGTGCTGATGGACATCCGGATGCCCCGGGTCGACGGGCTGGCCGCGACCGAGGCGTTGCGGGCGTTGCCCGAGCCGCCGGAGGTGCTGGTCCTGACGACGTTCGACGCCGACGACCACGTGCTGCGCGCGCTGCGGGCCGGGGCCGGCGGTTTCCTGCTCAAGGACACCCCACCGGCCGAGATCGTGCGGGCGATCCGGCGGGTCGCGGCGGGGGAGGCGACCCTCTCCCCGACGGTGACCCGCACCCTGATCCAGCACGTCACCGCCGCCCACGGGGCCACCTCGCCGGGTGCGGCCCCGGCGGGCGGGGCGGCGTCGGCAGGTGCGTCGGTGGCGCGGCGGGACCGGGCGCGGCGGCTGCTGGCCGGGCTGAGCGAGCGGGAGCGGGAGGTGGCGGTCGCCCTCGGCCAGGGGCGGACCAACGCGGAGATCTCCGCCGAGCTGTTCATGAGCGTCGCCACGGTGAAGGCGTACGTCTCCCGGCTGTTGACCAAGCTCGACCTGAACAACCGGGTCCAGGTGGCCCTGCTGGTCCACGACGCCGGCCTGGTCTGACCTGCGCTGTCCGGCCGTCACCGGGGGTACGCGCGACCCGGGGCGAGAACGCCGCTGACCGGGCCTGGCGGGATTGAACCGACGCAGCGTGATCCCCGTACCAGTGCACGAGGATGCGGCGCTCAGCCGCACCGCTGCGGAACTGCGGGAGGGTTACCGTGCGAGTTGGTCAGCAGTCGACGGATCCCATCGATCAGGTGTTGGGTGAGGTGCCGGTGCCGGCACCGCTGACCCCCGAGGACGTCCGGCTCGCGGTCCGGGCGTTGGTGGTGCACGCCGCCGAGGAGTGGCCGAGTGGGCCCCTGTGCCGTAACGACGGCGCGTCGTTCCCGTGCCGGCTGCACCGGTGGGGACGGCGGGTGCTGGAGACGCACGGGCTCAACGAACGTCAGATCGACGCGTTGATCCGGCACGGCAACCCGTTCGTGCACGTGCCGTTCCCGTTCGTGGTGAACGGGCCGTCGACGGCACGGACCGGGGCGATGCCGGCCCGACCCGGTGCGGGGGTGCCGGCCCGACCCGGTACGGCCGCGCCGCCGCGCACCGGCACCGTCCCGCCCCGCACCGGGACCGTCCCGCCGCGCACCGGTGCCGTGCCGCCCCGCGTCGGCACGGTCCCGCCCCGCTCCGGCGTCGTGCCGCCGCGTACCGCCGTGGTGCCGCCCCGGGTCGCCCGGCCGGTCCCCGCCCACCTGCGCGGCCAGGCGGGGCGGTCCGTTCCGGCCCGCGTTCCCGGACGGCCGGTGGCACCCCCCGCCACCGCGCCACGCTGGCCCCGGGCGAGCTGAGCGGCACGGCCCGGGGCCGGGCGTCGGCCGGGAGGGGGACCCCCTGCCTCCTCCCGGCCGACCGCCCACCGACCCGGTGCCGGAATCCGCCGCCGACCGCCCCGGGGCCGCGCCGGCCGGGGCGGCTGAGCTGCCGAAAATCATCCCAACGGGCATGGTCCGGCCGGTGTCCCCGGACCCGCCGGGACGGGTAACGTCAGCGCCGGGCCGGGCGAACGGGGGAGGTGGACGCATGGCGCGCGGCGGCGTGTTCTGCGTCGAGGGGCAGTGGCACCGTGACCTGAACGAGCGGACGTCGGTCCTGCCCACGCTGGAACTGCTCGAACGGCTCGGCAAGATCAGGTTCATCCACAAGGACGCGGCGACCCGCGACGAGCTGTTCTACTTCCTGGACCGTTGGCTGCTCAAGCAGTACGCCGACTACCGGGTCGGGTTCTTCGCCATGCACGGGGAGCCGAACCGGCTCTGCCTCACCGACTGGGACTCCGTCGAGCTGGCCGACGTGGCCGAGCGGATGGCCGGCCGGGGCGAGGGCCGGCGGCTCTACTTCGGCAGTTGCTCGGTGCTGCGCGCCCCCGACGCCACCCTCCGGGAGTTCCTGGCGGTGACCGGGGCGGCGCTGATCTGCGGGTACACCCGGGAGGTCGACTGGGCCGAGTCGGCCGCGTTCGAGACCGTGCTGCTCGACGCGCTCGCCAACGGCCAGCGGCACAACGCCGCCGAGTTGCGGATGGGCTCCGCGCATTGGGGGCCGCTGGCGGCGTATCTCGGTTTCCGGGTGGTCTACGCCAACGGCCGGGCCTGGCGTCCGGCGGCCCGGCCCCGGGTGCCCGCCCAGCCCACGCCGGCGCGCGTCGCCCGGCCTGCCCAGCGGCCCTGACCTCGCCGCTGGTAGAAACGAGCGATGGCACGCAGCATCGCGAGCAACACCCGGGTCGACCGGGCCGCGCTGACCGAGTTCCTCCGTCCCCGGCACCGGGTGGTGCTGATGACCACCCGCGCCGACGGGCGTCCGCAGTCCTCGCCGGTCTCGGCCGGGGTCGACGCCGAGGGGCGGTTGGTGATCTCGACCTACCCGGAGCGGGCCAAGGTGCGCAACGTCCGCCGCGACCCCCGGGTCTCGGTCTGCGTGCTCTCCGACGACTGGAACGGGCCCTGGGTGCAGGTCGACGGCACCGCCGAGGTGCTCGACCTGCCGGCGGCCCTGGAGCCGCTGGTGGAGTACTTCCGGTCGATCTCCGGCGAGCACCCCGACTGGGACGAGTACCGCACGGCGATGGTCCGGCAGGGCAAGTCGCTGATCCGGGTCACCGTGACCGACTGGGGGCCGATCGCCACCGGCGGCTTCCCGGCCCGGCTCGCCGACTGACCGCACGCGCACGACCGGGGTGGGACGCGGCGTCCCACCCCGGTCGGGGTCCTGCCGGGCCGGGCGGCCCATGGGCCGCCCGGCTGGGCGTCAGCCCCGGGCCGTCGCGAAGGTGGCGGCGCCGATCAGCTCCAGCGAGACCTGGAGCCGCTCCAGGCTGATGTTCTTCTCGATGGTGTCCTCCGGGCTGTGGTACGGCGGCTCCAGCAGCGCCGGGGACTCCTCGCCCCGCCAGGAGAAGTTGGCGCTGGCGATGCCGACCTCCTGGAACGACTGGTGGTCGCTCGACCCACGCTGGGTCACCGGGGAGATCTGCGGCTCGTACCCGAGCCGGACGGCCGCCGCGGCGACCTCGTCGGTGGCCCGGTTCGCCTGGCCGGTGAAGGAGAGCAGCCAGTACTTGGTGGCCGGGTCCCAGCTCGTGGCGACCATGTCGTTGTTGTAGACCGCGAGGAACCGGTCCCGCTCGGTCTGCGGGAGCTGCCGGACGTAGTAGCGCGAGCCGATCAGGCCCTGCTCCTCGGAGCCCCACAGGGCGAACCGGATGGTCGCCTCCAGCGGGGTGTTCTTCAGCACCCGGGCCAGCTCCAGGGCGAGCACCGTGCCGGAGCCGTCGTCGTTGGCCCCGGGGGCGCCGATGACGGTGTCGTAGTGGGCGCAGACCATGACCACCGGCGCGTTCGCGCCGAGGGTGCCGACCCGCTCGCCGATCACGTTGTTCGAGATCAGGTTGCGGTGCGCCGAGGTCTTGATGACCAGGATGAGCTCCTGCGCGGCGACCAGCGCACGGAGCCGGTGCTTCTGCGCCTGCGCGACGCCGACCACCGGGATCGGCACCGGGTTGCTGGCCGAGCCGGGCAGGGTGGGGGAGAAGGCCGAGGCCATCCGGGGCGCCACCGCGTCCGCCGGGAGGAAGACCACGGCCGCCGCGCCCTTCGCCACGGCGGTGGCGACGAGCTGCTCCCGCTGGGCGGCGACGTAGTCGACGAGGACGATCCGGCCGGCCGCGTTCGCCGGGTAGTTCTCCGGGGCGCCGGCGCCGACGTCGATCACCCGGCCCCGGGCCTTGGTGTCCAGCGCACCGTGCGCCGAGGCGCCGGCCTGCCAGCAGAGGTCCCAGGGCAGGCGGGTCGGCGAGCTGAGGTCGGCGAGGAACTTGTCCGCCACCGGGAACGGCTGCAACGTCGTGTCGTAGCCCATCCGGTCGAGGGTACGGGCGATGAAGTCCGCGGCTTGCCGCTCCGACGCCGTCCCACCGATCCGGGGGCCGATCTTCTCACTGAGAGTGAAGAGGTCGTTCAGCGCGCGCTTCGCCGACGCCTGCCGGACAATCTTCTTGTCGTCCGCGGTGAGCTGGGGCAGCCGGACGGCACCCGGGCGCAGGTCGTCCGCGGCCCAGGCGGGGGCCGGCAGGGCGACGGTGGCGGCACCGCCGAGCGCCACGGCCAACATCCGGCGGCGGTTCAGGGCAGAGGGGGAAGAAGGGGTGACGTGACCGTCCTGTGTGGTCAAAGGGTCCTCCTGGTTCGGGGGCTGGACCCGGCACCGTCTTGCGGTGGGCCCGGGTCACATGCGACCGAACCTATCTGTCCGCCCCTCCCTTCTCAAGATCGTGCACCAGGGTTTTTCCGCAGGTCAGATCAGTATGCGGCGGTAAAACGACGGTTTGTGAACCGGGGATTCTCGATCTCGTCGACGATCGCCACGGCGAGATCCTCGTAGCTGATGGCCGACCGGCCCGAACGGTCGACCACCGGTTCGTCCGTGCCGGTGCGGTACCGCCCGGTCCGCTCGCCGGGATGGAACTCCAACGGCGGCGGGGAGACGTACGTCCAGGGGACCCCGTCGGCGGTGGACCGGTAGTAGTCCAGGGCGTCGGCCTGGCCCAGCGCCGAGTCGCGGTACTCGGCGGGAAAGTCCGGTTCGTCGAGGAACCGGCCGCCCTGCGGGGTGCACAGGGTCGAGCCACCACCCATGTGGATGATCCGGGGCGGGTCCGGTAGGTCACGCAGCGTGTCGACCAGGTTCCGGGCCGCGTCGACCCAGAGGTCGCGCGTACCCCCACCGATCGCCACCACCAGGACGTCGGCCTCCGGCGCGAGGTCCCGTACGCTCCGCTCGCTGGTGGCGTCCCCGGTGACCACCTGGACCCCGGCCGGCAGGTACGAGACGGCCTCCGGCCGTCGGACCGCGGCGGTGACCCGGTGCCCCCGGCGCGCCGCCTCGGCGACGATCCGCGACCCGGCGGTCCCGCCGGCCCCGAACACGACGACGTTGCTCATCATCCCAGGCTAGGGAGCGTCCCCGCCGCCCGTCGGCGGAACGACGATCTGCGGCCGGTCGGCGTCCGGCCGGCCGGACACGGGCGCGGCCGGTCGGCGTCCGGCCGGGTCGGCGTCCGGCGGGGTGCCGGCGCGCCGCGCTCAGTCGACGAGGGCCGCGTAGACCAGTTGCCGCAACTGCGTCCGCAGCGGCCAGGTGCTGGAGGGCATGAGCTGGGTGAAGAGCAGCGCGGTGAGTTCCTGCGCCGGATCGACCCAGAACGCGGTGCTGGCGATGCCGCCCCAGTAGTACTCGCCGACGCTCGACGGCAGCCGGCTCGGGACCGGGTCGTCGATCACGGCGAAGCCGAGCCCGAAGCCGACCCCGTCGAAGATGGTCTCGGAGAACCCGCCCACGGAGTGGGTGGCCAGGTCGTGGCCGCCGGGCAGGTGGTTGCGGGTCATGAACCGGACCGTCCGGGGGCCGAGCAGGCGGGCCCCGTCCAGTTCACCGCCGCGCAGCAGCATCTGGGTGAACCGGTGGTAGTCGGCGGCGCTGGAGATCAGGCCGGCGCCGCCGGAGTGGAGCCCCGGCTTCTCCCGGGCCACCGCCCCGAACCGGTCGTGGCGGACCGCCCGGCCGGTGCGCGGGTCCGGGACGTACAGCGCGGCCAGCCGCTCGGCGTCGGCCTCCTCGACCCACCAGCGGGTGTCGGTCATGC
Source organism: Micromonospora fluostatini (assembly GCF_050410825.1). Classification (NCBI taxonomy): domain Bacteria; kingdom Bacillati; phylum Actinomycetota; class Actinomycetes; order Micromonosporales; family Micromonosporaceae; genus Micromonospora; species Micromonospora fluostatini. Next base: position 4,361,690 of record NZ_CP191251.1, on the reverse strand, counting down.
CCAGCGGACGGAAGATCCGGTCGGTGAAGAACGCGTCCAGGCTCTGCCCGGAGACCACCTCCACGAGCCGGCCGAGCACGTCCGTGGCGACCGAGTAGCCCCAGGCCGTACCGGGCTGGAACAGCAGCGGGAACTCGCCGAAGACGGCGCACGCCCCGGCCAGGTCGACCCCCGGCGGCGGCATCAGTTCGTACCCGGCCGCGCGGTACAGGCCGTCGACCACGGAGGTCTGCATGAACCCGTACGTCAGGCCGGCGGTGTGGGTGAGCAGGTGCCAGACCCGGATCGGCTCGGCCGCCGGCACCGTGTACGGCTTGAGCACCGAGCCCTTCGAGTAGACCCGCATGTCGGCGAACTCGGGCAGCCAGCGGCTGATCTCGTCGGTCAGCTCGAACCGGCCCTCCTCCCAGAGCATCATCGCCGCCACGGAGGTGACCGGTTTGGTCATCGAGTAGATCCGCCAGAGGGTGTCCTCGCCGACCGGCGCGCCGGTCTCGGCGTCCCGCGCCCCGTAGGTGCGGGAGTGGGCGATCTCGCCCCGGCGGGTCACCACGATCTGCCAGCCGGCGAGCCGCCCGTCGTCGACGTACCGGCCGAAGTGCTCGTCGATCCGCGCCAGCCGGGCGGGGTCGAAACCGATCAGGTCCGGGTCGGTCGTCCGTGTCACGCTCACCGTGCAAACCTACTAGCCGGTACGGCCTCGGGTCACGCCTCGGCGGGGCAACGGTCGTCGGCGGGGCGTGGCAGGATTCGCCCGTGCGTCGTGGGCCACTCCTCCTGACCGCCGCCGGGGCCTGCGCCGCAGCGCATGTCGCCGGGGTCCTGATGGCCGATCCGGTGTGGCGCTACGCCGAGGTGCTGGCGATCGTTCTGCTCCTCGCCTACGCCGTCAGCAACGGGCTACCGGCTCCCCGCTGGGCGATGCCGGCGGCCCTGGCGGTGCTGCTCGTGGAGGCCGTCCGCACGCTGCCCGCGGACCGGCACGCCGGCTACGGCTGGTCGACGTACGATCCGAGCGCCCGCATCGACGTCCCCTCCGGCTTCGAGGCGGGGCTCGCCGCGTCCTGGGCATCGTTGACCGCCGTGGCGGTGCTGCTCGTGGTCTGGCGTCGCGGTGGGTGGCGGCGGCGGCCGGTGGTCGCCGCGACGGTGACGGCCGTGCTGGTCACCGGGTACGCGGTCGTCCGGATCGTCGACGTCTGGCTCGGCCTCGGTGCCGATCGCCGGCAGTCCGCGCACGGCACGGAGGTGGCCGACGCGGTGCTCGCCGTGGGCCTGGCGGTGCTGCCAGCACTGGCGCTCGGGGTGACCGCGCTGGCGCTCGCCGCGGCCCTGGCCGGGCACGGTCGGTGGCTCGCCGGCACCGGCGCGGCGTTGCTCGCCCTGGCCGCGCTGCCGCACCTGGACGCGAGCATCGGCGCGGTGACCCTGCCCCTCTCCGTGGGTGACCGCACCGCCCTGTTCGCCTGGTACGCCATCACCCCCACCCTGTCGATGCCGCAGCCCGTCCCGGCCCTCACCGCCCTGGCGGAGCTGACCGCGTACCTGCTGCTCGTCGCGGGGCTGGCCGGATCCCGCCGCCCGGCCCCCGCCGCGACGGCCGGGGCGGGCCGGTAGGGCCCGCCCCGGGTGGGGCGCGCAACGCCCCACCCCGCCCGACGGGTGGGCGGCCGGGGTGTCGGTGGGCGGTCGTACCCTGACCGGATGCCGCAACCGCCCGACACCACCCGGCCGGAGCCGGTCACCGAGGCCATCTTCCGCCGCGACGACTGGTACGCCGAGGAACTGGTCGACCGGCACTTCGTCCGGTGCGAGTTCCACGGGGTCGACCTGACCGAGGCGGTCACCCGGGGCGCGACCTTCACCGAGTGCACCTTCGGCGGGGTCCGGTTCAACGCCTCCCGGCACGTCGACTCGGCCTTCGTCCGGTGCGGCTTCCGGCGGTGCAACCTGTTCGACGCCGAGTTCGTCGGCTGCAAGCTGGTCGGCAGCACCTTCGACGAGTGCGACCTGCGCCCGCTGCGGGTCGAGGGCGGGGACTGGTCCTTCGTCGCGCTGCCCAAGGCGGACCTGCGCGGCGTGGTCCTCACCGACGTACGCCTGCGTGAGGCCGACCTGACCGGCGTGGACCTGACCGGCGCGACGGTGACCCGGGTGGACCTCTCCGCCGCGCACCTGGCGGGCAGCCGACTCACCCGGGCCGACCTGCGCGGCAGCGACCTGACCGGGTTGGATCCGACCACCGTGAGCCGCGCCGGCGCGCTGATCGACGCGACGCAGGCGCTGGTGATCGCCCAGGCGCTCGGCTTCGAGATCCGCTGAGCCCGTCCGGTCCGGCGGCCCTGCGGTCCGGCGCCGTGTGGTCCGGGTGTTCCGGACGTCCGGCCCGAATTCCCGACCGCCGACCCCATTGACACCGTGGTGACTGATCGATGACAAAATCGCTCGGTTTCCATCTGGTGTCCGGGCCGATCCGGTGACACCGTGAACCGGCGCGGTTGCCAGCGCCGGGTCCGAGACGGATCGGTGTGCGGCGGCTGGGGAGTGGAGGTCGGGTGGGGAAGACGGACCGCGAGCGGACCTGCCGGCGCTCCGGTGTCCCGGCGACGGCCCCGACCGCCGCCGGCGCGGGCACGCCGAGCGGCGGCAGCGGGGCGGCTGACGGGGGTACCGGGGCGGCCGGGAGTGGTCAGCCGACCCGTAGCGCGCAGCGGCGGATGGCCCGGACCCGGCAGCGCCGGCTGTGGGCGGTCGAGGGGCTGACCGTGGTCGTCTGCCTGGTCGGGTTGGTCGCGTACCTCGGCCGGGAGTCCGCACCGGGACCGGGGACCGACCCCGCGATCGTGCCCGGCGGGCAGGCCGGGGTGGAACGGCCGAGCTTCGGGCGGACCGCCAGCGCGCTGCCCGCCGTGGTCTCGCCGGGACTGAACCCCCGGGCCCGGCCGGCCCTCACGCCCACGGCCACCCCCGAGGCCGGCTCGGCGGCACCGGCGCCGGACGGCACCCTGCCGGTCCCGGCGCGTCCGGTCCTCAGCATCACCCGGGTCGAGGTGCCGGCCACGGTCGACCTCACCCGAGTCGGCACCCGGGACTGGCTGCACTGGGGGTCGCGCGGCGCGGACTCGACGGTCCGCAAGCGGGACGGCTCCGGTGCCATCGTGGACGCCGGTGGGCCGGGTGTCCGGGCGGGCCACGACACCAACCCGGAGGTGTTCGCCTGGCGGGACGGCGCCGAGGCGCACCAGGAGACGGGCACCTCGACCGGCGTGCACACCTGCGGCACGGACAGTGGGTTCGCGCTGGCCGTGGCGGGCGACGGCGAGGTCCGCACCGCCCGGCTGTACGTCGGCGTCTGGATGGCCCGGGGCCGGCTGGAGGCCCGACTGCCCGACGGCAGCCCGGCCGCCACGGTCCGGTTGGAGGACCCGCACACCGAGCACACCGCCGGGTTCGACGTGCGGTTCCAGGCGCCCCGGGGCACCCGGTTGTCGCTGTCCTGGATCACCGAGCACGCCTTCAACCCCGACTGCGGCAGCGTCAGCCTCCAGGCGGTGGCGCTGCGCTGACGGGGCGACGGGCGGGCTCGGTGCAGTGGGTGCCGGGGCGGGACAGTTTGTCCGTCGTGGGGATCGGCACCTGGGCTTAGCGTCGTGGCTGGTCCGAACCGTTCATCCGCTGTGGAGGCTCCTCCGATGAGCAGCACGACCCTCCGTTCCGCCCAGTCCACCGGCGAGGTGCTGCGGGAGATCCCGCTGCCGCCGTACGTCACCGGGGAGGACGCGCAGTTCGCCGTCCGGGCGGTGGTGGTGCACGCGCCCCGGCGCTGGTCGGGCGGGACGGTCTGCCGCAACGACGCGAACCCGCACCCGTGCCGGCTGCACCGGTGGGGGCGGCGGGTACTGGCGCTGCGGGGCCTGCCGCCGGCCGCCATCGACGCGCTGGTCGAGCAGGGCGACCCGGCCGCCGTGCTCCCGCCGCCCGTCCGACCGGGCGCCTGACGACGCTTCCGCCGCCCGTCCCGACCGAGGGCGTGCCCGACCCGCCAGGCGGCGGTCAGGCCGGGCTCTGGCCCGGTCCGGGACGGGGTGGCTGCTGCTCGGGGCCGCCCCGGTAGCGCGGGTTGCGTTGCAGGACGAGCGGTGCCACCAGCGCCGCGAGGGCTCCGCCGAGCAGGGGGAAGACGATGAACAGCCAGAGTTGGCGGAGCGCGACGCCGCCCTCGAAGATCGCCGGACCGAAGGACCGGGCCGGGTTCAGCGAGGCCCCGTCGAGGGTGGTGCCGAGCAGGATGGCCGCCCCGAGCGCGATGCCGATCGCCAGCCCGGCGAAGCCGGCGTGCTCCGGGCGGCTGGTCACCACCAGGACGACCAGCACGAACATGAAGGTCAGCATCGTCTCCAGCAGCATCGCGCCACCCCGGCTGATGTTCGCCCCGTACCCGGTGGTGCCCAGGGCCCCGGTCTGGTCCACCACCCCGCCCCACCGGGTCAGCGCCCAGAGCAGGAAACCGCCCACGGCGGCACCGGCGAACTGGGCGATCCAGTACGCCACCGCGCCGACCGGTGAGATCTTGCGGGACAGCAGCACCCCCATGGTGACCGCCGGGTTGATGTGACAGCCGGAGAGCGGACCGAACGCGTAGACCAGCGCGAGGACGATGAAGGCGAAGGCGAGCCCGACCACCACCACGCCGCCCTGGACCCGGGCGGCCACGGCACTGCCCACTCCGAAGAAGACCAGCAGCAGGGTGCCGAGGAACTCGGCGGCGTACCGGCGGGCGTCGTCCATAGGGTCAGCGTATGGCTGATATCCGGGCGAATCACAAGAATAGCGACGAGTCCCCCGGGCCGGGCAGGATGCCCGTCCCGACCCGATTCACGGGGTAGGGTCGGTGTGCCGGGCAAGACCCGTTTCCAGGGGCCCGTACCCGGGCCGTGCCGTCGGCCCGCCGCGTCGCCGCGCCGCGCATCGGGGCCGCCCAGCAGTCCGGTCCCGGCCCGCTCCGGCGTACCCGCGAGCCGAGAATCCACGAGGAGTTCCGCCATGTTGACCATGACAGACAACGCCGTGCTCGTGATCCGTGACCTCGCCGCGCAGCAGGACGTCAGCGATGCCGGCGGGGTCCGCATCGCCGCCGACACCGAGGCCGGCTCGTTGACCATCGAGCTGGTGCCCGAACCGGCGGCGGGTGACCAGGTGGTGGACGACTCCGGAGCCCGGATCTTCCTCGACCCGGACGCCGCCGAACTGCTCCACGACACCTCCGTCGACGCCGTCGTGGACGACGACGGGATCATCCAGTTCGGCTTCACCGAGCGCGACTGACCCACCGGCCGGCCCTGCCCGAGTGCTGGTCGGGTCACCGGGGCGTGGCCGGTCGGCCGGCGCCCCGGGACGGTCGGTGCCGGGCCGACCACCCGTCGTCGGCCCGTCGCTCCCGCTGCGGGGCGAGCAGTTCGGCCAGCACCTGGGCCAGGTGGTGGGAGGTGCCCCAGGCCAGCCAGTTCGTCGGCGACCCCGTCCCGGTCACCCGCCGGGCCCGGCGCAGGAACTCCTGGTCACCCCAGGAGAAGGCGGCCCCGGCGGCGGGCCAGTGCGGGGCGGCGACCAGCGTCCGGCACAGGTCGGCGAACCGCTCGTCACCCCGGCCACCCCGCCTCGACCAGCGGTAGACCCACCAGGCGTCGCCGGCCGTGTAGCGCACCGTCGGCAACCGGTCGCCCGGCTCCCGGTCGGCGGGGCCCGCCGGGCTGATCCCGTAGTCGGCGTACCCGACGCCCAGGTCGGCCAGGCGACGCCAGAGCACCCGGTCCCAGCGGTCCACCCGGACCGGCTCGTCGGTGGGCAGGCCGGACAGGGCCGGGGGCATCCCGCCGGACGCCACGGTCGCCGACCGCCAGGGATGCCGCCGGGCCCACTCCAGCAACCTGCGGACCCGGGACTCGGCCAGCCGCACGTCGGCCGGGCAGCAGACGTCGCCCGCGTCGACGAGCAGGTCGAACTGCTCCGGCAGCAGGCCGGTGAGCCGGCAGACCCGCTCCAGCCCGGCGGTGGCGGCGTCCGGGCCGGTCCAGCTCCGGTCGGCCGGGAGCCGCACGACCGCCCGCTGCGCGGACGACCGGGCCGCCGCGCCGTGCGCGACCAGCCGGTGGTCGCCCTCCGCGAGCCCGACCACCGGCACCACGGGTACGCCCCAGCGGGCCGGCTCGGCCTCCGGGGTGTGCGGTACGGCGCGGAGGTCCACCGCCGGGACCAGGCCGGCCGGCAGCCGGCCCAGCGCGTCCAGGGTGGACCGGTCGACGGTGGACAGCACGATGACCGGGGAGACCAGCGCGGCGGTGCTGGGGTCGAGGTGGCGGAGGGCCTCGAACTCACCTCGCCGGCCGGCGAGAAGGGGACGGTAGACGGGTTCCGACGCTGGCGGGCCTGCCCGGCGGCCTGCCCAGCCCTCGTGGGCGGGCACCATGCCTCAATCTACCTGCCAGAACACCCCGATCACAGGCCCGAACGGCCCACCTGCCCCGCCAAATCCGGTGTGGACGACCCGGGTTGTCCCTACCATGCCCTGGTGCCTGCCGACCCCTTCCGCTACCGCTCCCCGGACGAGGACAGCGCCCGGTGGCTCGGGTTCCCGTTCCGCACCGGCGACATCGTGATCAGCACCCGGTCCAAGAGCGGCACCACCTGGATGCAGATGATCTGCGCGCTGCTGGTGTTCCGTACCCCCGACCTGCCGGCCCCGCTGTCGCGGCTGTCGCCCTGGCTGGACTGGCTGGTCGAGCCCCGCGACGAGGTCGTCGCCCGGCTCGCCGCCCAGGAGCACCGGCGGTTCGTCAAGACGCACACCCCGCTCGACGGGGTGCCGCTCGACCCCCGGGCGACGTACGTCGTGGTCGCCCGGCACCCGTTGGACATGGCGGTCTCGCTGTACCACCAGGCACGGAACCTGGACCGCGAGCGGATGCACGAGTTGACCGGCCAGCCCGTCGGCCCCACCGGGCCGCGGTGGCCGTTGCCCGAGTGGCTGGGCCGCTGGGTGGACCGGGAGGCCGACCCGCGCGGTGAACTGGACTCGCTGCCCGGTGTCCTGTGGCACCTCACCGATGCCTGGCGGCGTCGGGGCCAGCCCAACGTCGTCCTCGTGCACTACGCCGACCTGCTGGCCGACCTGGCGGGGGAGATGCGCCGGCTGGCCGACCGGCTCGGCTTCGACGTGCCGGAGCGGGACTGGCCCGACCTGGTCGACGCGGCCACCTTCGGGCGGATGCGGGAGCGGGCGGACCAGCTCGCCCCCGACCCGGCCGGGGTGCTGCGCAGCCGCGCCGCGTTCTTCCGGTCGGGCACCTCGGGGCAGGGCCGGGCGTTGCTCGACCCGGCCGTGCTGGCCCGCTACCAGGCCCGGGTGGCCGCCCTGGCCCCGCCGGACCTGCTCGCCTGGCTGCACCGCTGATCACGGATCGTGACCGCCGTTGCCATATTTGTTACCCTCGATCGGTCCCGGGGCGGTGCGGCCCCTGGCAGTCCCTCGACCTGATCAAGGAAGCGGCCCAAGCATGGATCTGAGCAACGCCACCTGGCGTAAGTCGACCAAGAGCGGCCCGAACGGCGGCGCGTGCGTGGAGGTCGCCGACGGCCTCCCGGGCGCGGTGGCCGTGCGGGACAGCAAGGACCCGTCCGGCCCAGCCCTGGTGTTCGCGCCGGCCGCCTGGGCCCGCTTCACCCGGGACCTCCAGCGCTGAGCAGCCCCCGCAGGCACGTCGAACAGCCCACCACGACAGAGGGAGCCCCGACCCGGGGCTCCCTCTGCTCTCTCGCTACCTGCTCTGCCTAGTCCCGGACGTCAGTTGTCGTCCCGGTCGTCGTCATCGTCGTCGTCCCGGTCGTCCTTGTCATCCCGGTCGTCATCGTCGTCGTCGCGGTCGTCGTCATCGTCGTCGTCTACCGGCTCCTTCTCGGTGTCGAGGATCTTGCCGTTCTCGCGGTCGACGTCGATCTCGTACTCGGTGGTGCCGTTGATGATCTCGATGCTCCAGACGGGGCGGTTGTGCTCGCGTTCGCGGTCGACGTCGACGATGCGGCCGCCGCCGGCGGCGGCGAGGGCGATCTCGCCGGCCCGCTCCCGGCTGATGGTGTCCTGGCTGGCCGGCGGGGTGCTCGTGTCGGTGGCGGCGCGGGTGGTGGCGGTCAGGCCGGGTGCCGGGTTGGCGTCGGTCGCGGGGGCGGCGGGGGTGTTCGTGTCGGGTGTGCTGGTGGTCGCTACCAGTGCGGTGTCGGCGCTGCGCTGCGCGGTGCGGTCGGCGGCGGCGCTGCCGAGCGCCACGCCGGTGACCGACAGCACGGCGGTTCCGCCGATCGCGGCCAGTACCAGTGAGATCCGGTTCATCGGGTCCATCCTCTCCTCGTTGCTGCAATCGAGGATCGGTCCTGGGTGGATAGGGGCGCGCTGTCCGATTGCTAAGGCCCGGTTAAGCCGCCGGCCGCTGCGGGCCGGCGCTTCCCGCCCGCCGGGTGTTCGATTCGGCGCCCTGTCGAGCTGCCCTCACCGATGGGGCGGAAGCCGTGGCGTGCGGGGCGGGGGCTGTGGCGTGCGGGGGCTGTGGCCCGGCTGGTCTCGTGGGCGGGGCAGCTCGACAGGACGCCAGTGTGTGGTTGCCCGCCAGCGGTCCGCTGACCACGGTTGTTGTGCCCCGGCGCTCCGGCAGCTCGGCGGCCCGACGGGTGGCGTGGGTGGGTCAGTCGGTGGGGGAGCGGGGTGGACCGAGACGGAGCAGGACCTGGGCTCCGCCTCCGGGGCCGGTGCCGACCTCCAGCGAGCCGCCGCTGGCCTGGGCGGCCCGCTGGGCGATGTCCAGACCGAGGCCGGTGGAGCCGCCGTGACTGGCGCCCCGACGGACCGTGCCGGGCGGCATGCCCGGCCCCTCGTCGGCGACGGTCAGCAGCACGCGACCGCCGTCCGGGGCGAGGCGCACGGTGAACGGGGTCTCGTCGGGGGTGTGCGCGAAGACGTTGCCCAGCAGGGCGTCCACCGCCGCCTCCAACTCGTCGGCGGGCACCCCCACCGGGAGCGGACCCTCGGCCAGGTCGAGGGTGACGGTACGGCCGGTGTCCTCGGCGAGCACCGACCAGAACGCCACCCGGTCCCCGACGATCGCCGCCGCGTCGGAGACGGCGGCCCCGGCGGTCGGGGTACGCCAGCGGGCCTGCCGGATCAGGCCGGTGACGGCCCGTTCCAGCCCGTCGACGGCGGCGGTGACCCGGGCGGCGTCCGCCGGGTCGCGCAGCGACTCGGCCTCCAGCCGGAGCGCGGTCAACGGGGTACGCAGCCGGTGCGACAGGTCGGCGACCTGCTCGCGTTCCTCGCGCAGCAGCACCTGGATGCGGCCGGCGAGGTGGTTCAGGGCCCCGGCGACCTCGCGCAGCTCGGCCGGTCCGGCCGGGGTGACCCGGGCGTCGAGTTCGGCGTTGGCCAGCCGGTGCGAGACGGTGGAGAGGTCGGTGATCGCCCCGACCAGGCTGCGGGCCAGCCGGTCGGCGACGGCCAGGCCGACCAGCACCAGGACGATGCCGAGCCCGGCCAGCAGCAGCCAGGCCCGGGTCACGCCGTGGGTCAGCTCGGCGGCGGGCACCACGGTCCGGATCACGCCGGTGCCGTCCGTGCGCCCCTGCACCGCGATGACCACCTCCCGGCCGTCGGCGAAGTCGGCGGTGAGGCTCTGCCCCCGCGCGGCCAGCTCGACCGCCGGGGTACGCGGGGTCGCCGCCCCGAGGATCGTGCCGTCGGGCAGGAAGACGCTCACCGGTCGGCGGGACTCGGCGACGAGCTGTTCCACGGTGAGCCGGATGGTCTCCGGGTCGTTGGTACCGACCACGGGCACCAGGCTCTGCGCGTCGGCGGTGGCCCGGACGGTGGCCCGGTCGGCGGTGACGTCGCGGACCAACAGGGCCAGCGGCACCAGGAACGCGGTCAGGACGAGGACGCCGACCGCGGCGGCCAGCAGGGCCAGCCGACCCCTCACCGGTCCGCCCCGGGGTCGGCCAGGCGCACCCCGACACCCCGGACGGTGTGCAGGTACCGGGGCTGCTGGGCGCTCTCCCCGAGCTTGCGGCGCAGCCAGGACAGGTGCACGTCGACGGTCTTGTCCGCCCCGCCGTAGGGGATCTGCCAGACCTCGGTGAGCAGTTCCCGCTTGGTGACCACCTGACCGGGCCGGCCGGCGAGGTGGTGCAGCAGGTCGAACTCGCGCGGGGTCAGCTCCACCGCCGTACCGTCCAGGGTGACCTGCCGGGAGCGGGGGTCGACCCGCAGCCCGCCCACGGTGATCGTCGGGTCGGCGGCGTCGGCGGCGGAGGGGCCCCGGCGCAGCACCGCCCGGACCCGCGCGTCGAGCTGGGCGGCGGTGAACGGCTTGACCACGTAGTCGTCGGCCCCCGCGTCGAGGACCCGGATGATCTCCCGCTCGTCGTCGCGGGCGGTCGCCACGATCACCGGTACCGCGCTGACCGCGCGCAGCATCCGGAGCAGTTCCCGGCCGTCCAGGTCGGGCAGGCCGAGGTCGAGCACGACCAGGTCGGGGCGGTCGTCCAGCGCGGCCCGGAGGCCGTCCATCGCGGTGGAGGTGGCGGCCACGGCGTGGCCGCGTTCCCGTAGGGCACGGACCAGCGGGGTACGGATGGTCAGATCGTCCTCGACGAGCAGCAGGCGGGGCACACCAGGCAGGCTAGCCGGCCGCTCGACGGGCACCACTGTTCTTAACCTTCCTTTATCCCCCCGCAGAGCCCCGCCCAACGTCGCTTCGGGGATAGTCGGTGGCATGGGTCGCCGTACACTGCTCGCCGCCGTCGGGTGGCTGGCCACCGCCGTTCTCGCCACCGGTCTCGGGCTGGGCGCGATCCGGCTCGTGGGTGAGGGGATCGCCGGTACCCCCGGCGGGGTGCTCAGCCAGGAGGAGGTCGCCCGGGCGCTGGCCTCGCCGGTGCCGTCCGCCCCGGCCGTGCCGGGCCCCTCGACCGGTCCGGGTGGTCCGACCACCGGGCCGTCCGGTACGCCGCAGAGCCCCACCGTCGCTCCCTCGGCCACGCCGTCGGTGACGCCCCCGGTCACCCCGTCGGCGAGCCCGGCCGGGTCACGGCGGGTCCTCGTGGTCACGGGGGGCAGCGCGGTCGCCGAGTGCCGCCCCGGCGGTGCGGCGTACCTGGTGGCCTGGACCCCGGCCCAGGGGTACCGAACCGTGGAGTTCGAGCGGGGGCCGGACGACGACGTGGAGGTCACCTTCGCCGGGCCGGGCGGCGAGCACGAACTCCAGGTGGAGTGCGTCGGCGGGGAACCGGTGCTCATCCCGGACGACGACGATGACGATGACGACGACTGACCGGTCGGCCCGGCCCGGTGGCCGGTCGGCCTGACGCGAGCAGCCGTGCCGGGTCCGCACGACGAGCGCGCGGCGCCGTCCGACCGAAGTCCGACGTCGCCGCGCTCTGGCCGTCTCCCACCCTCGCAGCCCTACGGCGGTACGTCGGCGGGGACCTGGCTCGACCGGCACCGCACTGCGCCGGACAGCTCCTCGATCCCCGGCCCGGGGGAATCCAAACCTCGCTTCCGGGCCGCCTTCCACCATCTGCGATTCCCGGCGTGGATCGGGCCGGGGCCGGGTATGAGCGTCACATGGAACATTTCACGATCGCGACCGTCGCCGAGAAGAGCCCGGACTTCCGGCGGGTGCTGTGGACCGGCCAGCAGACCCAGTTGGTGATCATGACCATCCCGCCCGGTGGCGAGATCGGCGAAGAGGTCCACGAGGGCATCGACCAGATCCTCACCTTCGTCAGCGGCGCCGGGGAGGCCCGGGTCGGCGGGGAGACCCGGGCCGTCGCCCAGGGCGACCTGGTGGCGGTGCCGGCCGGGACGAAGCACAACTTCGTCAACACGGGGCCGAACCCGCTGGTCCTCTACACGGTGTACGGCCCGCCGGAGCACGCCGACGGCGCGGTGCACCGGACGAAGGAGGAGGCCGACCGGGCGGAGGCGGCGGGCGAGGACGAGCCACCCACCTCCTGAGCCGGGTGAACCCGCCCCGGGTCGGGGTATCCGGGGCGGGTGCCGCAGCAGCCGCCGATCGCCGACTACGCGTTCCTCTCCGACTGCCGGTCGGGCGCGCTGGTCGGTCGGGACGGCTCCGTCGACTGGTGGTGCCCCACCCGGTTCGACGGCCCGTCGGTCCTCGGCCGGCTGCTCGACCCCGGGGCCGGGCACTGGCGGCTCGCCCCGGTGACCCCCGGGCGGGTCGAACGCGCGTACCGGCCGGGCAGTCTGGTGCTGCGGACCGTGCACCACACCGCCACCGGCAGCGTGGCGGTCACCGACGCGCTCGCCGCCGGGCCGGGTGCGCGGGGGCACGAACTGGGCCTGAACTCGCCGGCCGTGCTGGTCCGGGTGGTGGAGGGGCTGACCGGTCGGGTACCGATGCGGCTGGACTTCGCGCCCCGCCCGGAGTACGGCCGGCTCACCCCGTACCTGCACGAGCGGCCGGACGGGTCGGTGCTGGCCACCGCCGGGCCGGTGGTGCTGGCGCTGCGCGGTGGCGGGTCGCTGCGGGTGGCCGGCGACCGGGTCCGGTGCGACGTCACCGTCGCGGCGGGGCAGACCGTCGGCTTCGATCTGGCGTACGGGGCGGCGTACGGCGACCCGCCCGCCCGGCTGGACCCGGTGCCGACGCTCGCCGACACGGTACGGGCCTGGGAGGCGTTCCGGGAGACGCACCGGTACGACGGCGAGTACGCCGACCTGGTGCGGCACAGTGCGACGGTGCTGACCGGGCTGACGTACACCCGTAGTGGCGCGGTGGCCGCGGCGGCGACCACCTCGCTGCCGGAACGGCTCGGTGGCGACCGCACCTACGACTACCGCTACTCCTGGCTGCGCGACTTCGCGATGACCATGCGGGCGCTCTGGGTGGCGGCCTGCCCGGAGGAGGCGGACCGCCTCTTCGCCTGGGCGGCCCGCTCCGTCGGCCGGATCGGGGACGCCCCGGTGCCCGTGCTGTTCGGGCTGGAGGGGGAGCGGGACCTGGCCGAGCGCGAGCTCGGCCACCTGCGCGGGTACGCCGACAGCCGGCCGGTCCGGGTGGGCAACGAGGCGTGGCGGCAGCGGCAGCTCGACGTGCCCGGCGAGGTGATCCTGGCGGTGTGGCGGCTGCACGAGTACCTCGGGGAGACCTTCGACACCGAGATCCGGGAGATGGTCGTCGACCTGGCCGAGGAGGTGGCGGGGACCTGGCGGCTGCCGGACCGGGGGATGTGGGAGGCCCGGGACGCCGAGCGGCACCACCTGTCGTCGAAGGTGTTCTGCTGGGTGGCGCTGGACCGGGCGGTGGAGCTGGCGCCCCGACTGGGGGAGCGGGCCGATCCGGCCCGCTGGGCGGCGATCCGGGACGAGATCCGGGCCACCGTCCTGCGTGCCGGCTGGAACGAGCAGGTCGGCGCGTACACCGGGGTGTTCGGCTCGGCGGAGCTGGACGCCTCCGCGCTGCTGCTGCCGCTGGTGCGGTTCCTGCCGGCCACCGATCCCCGGATGCGGGCCACCATCGCGGCCGTGGAGCGGGAACTGGGCACCGGCGACGGGCTGGTACGGCGCTGGCCCACCGACCCGGCGGCGTTCCTGATGTGCTCGTTCTGGCTGGTCGAGTGCCTGGTGCTGGCCGGCGAGCCGGAGCGGGGGCGGGCGTTGTTCGAGCGGGCCGTCACCCACGCCAACGACGTCGGGCTGTTCAGCGAGCAGGTCGACCCGGTCTCCGGCGCGCAGGTGGGCAACACCCCGCAGGCGCTGTCCCACATCGGTCTGATCAGCGCGGCGTGGCGGCTGACCGACCCCGCGACCGACTGACGCCGGCGCCGTCCGCACAATGTGAACTCTGCAACATTCCTGCAAACGCAACTCATTGACGCTGCAGCTCGGGCGGTCCTAGCCTGACTGTCAGGAAAGCCCTTTCCCTGGGTGGGCTGACCCGCAACCTCCCGATCTGGAGCCGTGGGGGTCCGGCCCGAGATCACCTGGCGTCGACCACCACCCGGTGCCCGGCACGGACGGCACGGTCCGCCGGCACCACCGGCCGGAGCCCGGCGTCGACGACCCACGCGTCGACGTCGGGCTCCGGCGCGTCCACGGCGTCCGGCCGGGTTCGGCCGTCCGATCAGGGGGTAGAACACCCGCCATGACCACCCTTGACCAGCCCACCGTCGCGCTCCCGGGCGGCGTCCGGATGCCCCTGCTCGGCTTCGGCACCTGGCAGGCCACCGGCGAGGCCGGGTACGAGGCCGTGCTCGCCGCGCTCGACGCCGGGTACCGGCACGTCGACACCGCCACCATGTACGGCAACGAGGCCGAGGTCGGCCGGGCGGTACGGGACAGCGGGCTGCGCCGGGAGGACGTCTTCGTCACCACCAAGCTGCCGCCGGAACGGGTCGGCCGGGAACGGGAGACCATCGAGGAGAGCCTGCGGGCGCTCGGCCTGGACCAGGTCGACCTCTGGCTGGTCCACTGGCCGCCGTCCGACCCGGCGGACAGCGTCCTGGTCTGGCGGGAGATGCTCGCCGCCCGCGACGCCGGGCTGACCCGGGCGGTCGGGGTGAGCAACTACGCCACCCCCCAACTCGACGAACTGACCGAGGCGACCGACGAGCGCCCGGCGGTCAACCAGATCCGGTGGAGCCCGTCGCTGTACGACCGGCGGCGGCACCGGGAGCACCGGGACCGGGGGATCGTGCTGGAGGGGTACAGCCCGTTCAAGACCAGCGACCTGGCGGACCCGGTGCTCACCCGGATCGCCGCCGCGCACGGCGTCTCCCCGGCCCAGGTGGTGCTCCGCTGGCACGTCGACCACGAGATCGTGGTGATCCCCAAGTCGGTCACCCCGGAGCGGATCCGCGCCAACGCCGACATCTTCTCGTTCTCGCTCACCACCGAGGAGATGCGCGACATCGACGCCCTGGGCCACTGACCTCGGGCGGGTCAGGACCGGGTGCAGGTGACGCCGTTGAGGGTGAAGCTGGTCGGTGCCGCGTACGCCCCGGACAGCGTCCCCTGGTAGCCGAAGCTGGCGGTGCCGCCCGGGGCGATCGTGGCGTTGTGGCCGACGTTGCGGGCGGTGAGCGTGCTGCCGCTCTGGCTCACCGTGGCGTTCCACGCGCTGGTGACCTGTTGCCCGGCGGGCAGGCTGTGCACCAGGGTCCAGCCGTTGACCGTGGTCGACCCGGTGTTGGTGATCTGCAGGTCGGTGGTGAAGCCGGTGTTCCACGAGCTGGCGGTGTGCTTCACCGCGCAGCCGCCGCTGCCACCCGGCGGCGTGGTCGGCGGGGTGGTGGGCGGCGTGGTGGGGTTGGTGCCGCCGCCGTTGACCGCGGCGGAGAAGTTGGTGACGGCGAGACCTGCGCCGCCCTGCCACGGCTCGAAGCCGGCCTGGATGCTGGTCAGGTACCAGGAGTTGGTGATCGCGCCCCGGTTGCGGGTGTCGTTGATGAAGGCCAGCAGGTTGAGGTTCGCGCTGCTGATCGCCGACGGGGCCAGGTACGAGATGACGTTGTTGGCGCCGTTGCTGCCCCGCCACACCTCCCAGCTCCGGCCGTCGATGGTGGCGGTGCCCACCGGGGAGCCGATCGGCTGGATCGGGCCCTGCCGGTTGAGCCAGATCATGATCTCCATCTGGTTCACCCCGTCCCGTTTCGGGCTCGGGTCGAGCCAGATGTCGTACGAGGCGTTGTAGACCGCGCCGCTGACGTACCGGTAACTGATGGCGCTGGTGGCGCTGCTGATCTGGCTGACCTGGATCGGCAGGTTGGTGCCGGGGGAGCAGTTGGTGTAGTGGCAGCCCACGAAGATCGACGGGTACGCGGTCGGTGCGCCGTTGGTGGGGTTGCTGCCGTTCTGGGTGGTGATCTCGAAGCCCGTTCCGGTGACGTTGATGCACTGCTGGGCGGTGGTGCCCCAACGGTTGTTCTGCACCACGTACCGGTTCTGGATCACGGTCGAGCCGTACTGCTCGCAGATCTGGGTGTCGGCGGACGCGCTGCCACCCAGGGCGACGGCGACGACCGTGCCGGCGGCCAGCAGGCCGGCCGCCAGGACGGCCCGCAGGGTTCGTCTCATGATGCTCCTCGGCTCAGGGCGTTGGGGGCGCCGGACTGCCGTGGGGTACGAGCGGAAGCGCTCCCAGGTTCAACCGATACATTCACATGTATAAAACGCTCCCGCAACTGGATCGTCGCAGGTCCGCCCACGCGGACCGGGTCGGACCTGGCGTGATGGTCATGACCTGGGGGGAGGTGGATCGACGCGGGTGAGGGTGGGGTCGACTCGCGGGTCGAACGACCCTGGCGTGCCACGATTGCACCGAGTAGTGTCTTGCCTCCAACGCGTCCCGCACCCCCTCGGAGGCGTACAGCACGATGGGTGGTTCCTCCCTGCGTGTCCTCGTCGTCGGCGCGGGCATCGCTGGCCTCGCCGTCGCGCGGGCACTGCGGATGGTCGGTCTGCGGCCCGACGTCACCGAGAAGCAGCCCCCGAGTGAGCTTGCCGAGACCGGCCTGTACCTGCCCGGCAACGCCGCCCGCGCGCTGCGGCGTCTCGGCCTCGACGGGCCGGTGCGCCCCCTCGGCCAGCTCATCCACCGGCAGCGGTTCCTCGACGCGGCCGGGGACCCGCTCTGCGAGGTGGACCTCGGCGCCCTCTGGGGCGGGGTCGGCGAGTGCCGCGCCCTGCCCCGCGCCGAACTGCACCGGGTGCTGCTCACCGGGGCCGGCGGGGCGGTCCGGCACGGTGCCGAGGTGCGCACCGTCGACCTGCTGCCCGGTGGGGTCGGGGTCACCTTCGTCGACGGCACCACCGGGGAGTACGACCTGCTCATCGGTGCCGACGGGCCGCGCTCCTCGGTGCGTACCCTCGCCGCGCTCGGCGGCCCGCCCCGCCCCGCCGGCCAGGTCGTCTACCGTGCGGTGCTCCGGGGTGGCCCCCGGGTCACCGAGTGGACCGCCCTGCTCGGCCAGCGGGCCAGCTTCCTGACCATCCCGATCGGCGGCGGGCGACTGTACTGCTACGCCGACGAGGCCGGCACCGACGTGCCCGCCGACCCCCGGGCGCGGCTGCGGGAACTCTTCGGCGGGTACGGCGGGCCGGTGCCCCGGGTGCTGGACGCGCTGACCGACGTCGAGGTGCGCGCCGAACGCACCGACGAGGTCGAGCTGGGCCGCTGGTACCGGGGCCGGGTGCTGCTGGTCGGCGACGCCGCGCACGCCACCGCCCCGACCCTGGCCCAGGGGGCGGCGATGGCGCTGGAGGACGCCGTGGTGCTGGCCGACGCGCTGACCGCGGCCGACACCGTCGAGGCGGCCCTGGCGGCGTACGAGAGCCGACGCCGGCCGCGTACCCGGTGGGTGCGGGACCGGACCCGGGACCGCAACCGGACCCGCGACGTGCCGCCGGCGCTGCGCGACCCCCTGCTGCGTGGGCGGGGTGGACGCATCTTCGGTGAGCACTACCGGCTCCTGGTGGACCCGCTGTGATCGACCGGTCGGCATGGGGTGTCACCCCGGCGCACCCCCGAACCGGGTTCCGACCTGCCGGGGACTATCCTCCTTGCGGATGACGGCTCGCAGATCACCAGCGCGGAGCCGAGCGGGACAACCGAGAACCGGAGGCCATTCGTGACCACCGTCGCACCGAAGCCGGTCGTGACCCGGCCCTGGCCGGTCCGAGAACCGGTCAAGGGGTCGGCCTTCGCGCGGTTGCTGCGCACCACGGACGCGAAGCAGATCGGGATCATGTACATGATCACGGCGTTCGTGTTCTTCATGATCGGTGGCCTGATGGCCCTGATCATGCGGGCCGAGCTGGCCGTGCCCGGGATGCAGTTCCTCTCCCCGGAGCAGTACAACCAGCTCTTCACGATGCACGGCACGATCATGTTGCTGTTCTTCGCGACGCCGATCGTGTTCGCCTTCGCGAACTACATCGTGCCGATCCAGGTGGGCGCGCCGGACGTGTCGTTCCCCCGGCTGAACAGCTTCGCCTACTGGCTGTACCTCTTCGGCGGCACGATCGCCATGGGTGGCTTCTTCACCCCCGGCGGCGCCGCCGACTTCGGCTGGTTCGCGTACGCGCCGCTGAGCAGCGTCGAGCACTCGCCGGGTGTCGGCGCCAACATGTGGATCGTCGGTCTGGCCATCTCGGGTCTGGGCACGATCCTCGGCGCGGTCAACATGATCACCACGATCCTGACCCTGCGCGCGCCCGGCATGACGATGTTCCGGATGCCGATCTTCACCTGGAACATCCTGGTCACCAGCCTCCTGGTGATCCTGGTCTTCCCGCTGCTGGCCGCCGCGCTCTTCGCGCTCGCCGCCGACCGCATCCTCGGCGCCCACATCTACGCCCCGGAGACCGGCGGGCCGCTGCTCTGGCAGCACCTGTTCTGGTTCTTCGGCCACCCCGAGGTGTACATCGTCGCGCTGCCGTTCTTCGGCATCATCAGCGAGATCATCCCGGTCTTCTCCCGCAAGCCGATCTTCGGCTACAAGGGTCTGGTCGCCGCGACCATCGCCATCGCCGCCCTGTCGATGAGCGTCTGGGCGCACCACATGTTCGCCACCGGCCAGGTGCTGCTGCCGTTCTTCAGCTTCCTGAGCTTCCTGATCGCGGTCCCGACCGGTATGAAGTTCTTCAACTGGATCGGCACCATGTGGCGTGGCCAGATCAGTTTCGAGACGCCCATGCTCTGGGCGATCGGCTTCCTGGTCACCTTCCTCTTCGGTGGTCTGACCGGTGTGCTGCTGGCCAGCCCGCCGCTGGACTTCCACGTCTCGGACTCGTACTTCGTCGTCGCGCACTTCCACTACGTGCTCTTCGGCACCATCGTGTTCGCCGTCTTCGCCGGTATCTACTTCTGGTTCCCGAAGATGTTCGGCCGGATGCTCGACGAGCGCCTCGGCAAGGTGCACTTCTGGCTCACCATGGTCGGTTTCCACACCACCTTCCTGGTGCAGCACTGGCTCGGCAACGAGGGCATGCCCCGCCGGTACGTCGACTACCAGGACATCGACGGCTGGACCACGCTGAACATGATCTCCACGGTCGGCGCGTTCATCACCGGCGTCTCCACACTGCCGTTCATCTACAACTGCTGGAAGTCGTACAAGGCCGGCCCGGTGGTCGAGGTCGAGGACCCGTGGGGCCACGGCAACTCGCTGGAGTGGGTGACCAGCTCGCCGCCGCCGCTGCGCAACTTCGACCGGATGCCCCGGATCCGCTCCGAGCGGCCGGCGTTCGACTACAAGTTCCCGGAGCTGGCCGCCGGTGGCCAGTCCCTGGCCGGCCCGCCCGAGGGTGGTGCCAAGCCGCTGACCCGCGAGGCGAACGGCGGGGCCAGCTACCAGGAGGACACCGAGACCACGATCGACCGCTGAGCGGTCCGACCCGCGCGTCCGACGGGCGCCGTACCCACACCGGGTACGGCGCCCGTCGCCGTTCGCCCGGTGCGCGGCGTCGAGGGGTCGGGTACCGGTGGGCTCAGCCGGTCAGGCCCAGGCTGACCAGCGCCGCGCCCCGGTACAGCACCAGCGGTTCGCCGGTGCCGTCCAGCCGGACCAGCACGATCTCGCTGTCCGGGCCGAAGGCGGTGGCCGGTCCCTGCGGTCGCAACGACACCAGCAGGTGTGCCCCGTCGGGGGTGGGCAGCAGGTGGGAGAGCACCTGGTCGGGGCCGGCCCCGGTCGACAGGCCGGTACGCCGGCCGTCCGCCGCACCCACCAGCAGCCGGTCCGCGCGGGTGTCGTCGCCGTCGGTCAGCCGGTAGAGCAGCCGGCCGTCGGGCAGCGCCAGGTGCGGCCGGGCCCCGGCCGGGGCGGTCACGGCCCGACCGTCCGCGTCCAGGCTCACCAGCTCACCGCCGGGCGCGAAGGTGATCGCCCCGTCGGCCACGCGGGCGGCGGCGGCCCCGGCCGGCCCGGGTGCGGTCGTCAGCCGGCCGGTGGCGAGGTCGACGGTCCACAGCCGGACCGGCCGGACCTGCCGGGCCGCCTCCCGCTCGTCCGTGCCGACCAGCTCGGCCAGCAGCGCGTGCTCGTCGGTGACGGCGGCGACCACCGTGCCGCGCGGGCCCTGCGCCCCGGTACCGGGCGGGCCCTCCGCCCCGGTCGCCGGGCGCGGGTCGCCGTCGGCCAGGTCCAGCACCACGATCCGGTACCCCTGGCTCGGCACGACGGCCACCGCCCGGGTGCCGTCCGGGGTGAACGCGACGGTGCCGACCGGGGCGAGCAGGTCCCGGACCGTACCGTCGACACCCACCAGGCTCACCCGGCGCTGCCGGTCGACGACGCGCACGTGCGCGTAGCCGGCCGGGCCGACCGCCCCGCTCGGGGTGCCCCGCGCCACCTGCGCGTCCACCGGGGTCGTCGTGCCGGTCATGGTGTCGGCCACCACCAGCCGGCGGGTGTCGGCCTCGGCGACGAACAGGTGCCGGCCGTCCGGGGTGGCGCCGATCGGCGTGCCGGGGACGGTGACACCGGGGCTCGGTACCCCGGTGGCCAGGTCGACGCCGCCCCACCGTCCGCTCGGGTGGTCCGACCAGAGCAGGCCGCCGGTGTCCCCGGGGTGGCAGCGGGCCTCCACGGCCGGCTGCCGGACCTGCCCGTCCTCGCGGACCACCAGGCACCGGCTGCCGGTGACCGCCAGGCCGGGCGCGACAGCGGTGACCGAGTCGACCGCGCTGTGCTCGGGCAGCACGGTGTCCCGCACCCGGCCGGCGACGAGGAACGCGTCCCGGGGGTCGCCGGCCAGCCCCCGTGCCACGGTGGGGGCCAGCGGGTCCCCGAGGCCCACCCGGACGTGCCCACGCACCGGTGGAACGGCGGCCGGGTCGTCGCCGAACCGCTCGACCGGGTACAGCCCCCGCCGGTCCGAGCGTCGTTCGTCGGGCACCCCGGCGAGCAGGACCGCCGGGCCCAGCCCGGTGACCCCGGCCGGCACCTCGTTCACCCGGACCGGCCCCCGCTCCTGCGCGGGGGTCGAACAGGCGACCAGCCCGCCCGCCGCGACCACCAGGACCGTCACCACCGCGCGTCGGTATGCCATGGGGACATCGTGCCGGCAGCCGGCAACCCGAACCGCCGCCGGAGCAGGTCAGGAACGCTGCTGCAAGGGCCGCCGCCCGCCGGACCCACCGGGGCCGGGCCGGCGGTGCGCAGCGCCGGGCGGGGGGCGCGGCGGAGCGGCGGCCGGTGGGTGGTGGTGGAGCGGCGGTCAGTGGGCGGTGCCGGCGGTGGCGAGCTTCTCGACGTCCGTGCGCCCCGCCGGTGGCGCCGCCCGGCGGCGGCGCAGCTCCACCGGGAGGACGACGAGGGCGACCAGCAGGCCGAGCGCCCCGGTGACCACGAAACCCCAGACCGGGGCGCTGCGGTCCATGACCGCCCCGGCCAGCGGGGCGCCCACCGCCATGCCGATGGTGACCGCCGAGCCGTGCAGACCCATCGCCACCCCGCGTACCTCGGCCGGGGCCAGGGTGCTGACCAGGTCGGCGGTGGCCGCCAGGGTCGGTGCGCAGAGCATCCCCGCCGGGATCAGGGCCAGGCAGAGCAGCCACCAGTAGCCGCCGCCGAGGCCGACCGGAATGGTGCAGACGCTCAGCGCGGCCAGCAGCACCAGCGGGGACAGCGGCCGGCTGACCGCCCCGTACGCGAAGCCGCCGACCAGCGAGGAGACCGCCCAGGCGGCGAGGACGACGCCGGTCCAGCCGACCGCGCCGTTCTCCCGCAGCACGGCCACCACGGCGACGTCGGTGCCGGCCAGGACCACGGTGGCGGCGGCGCCTCCCGCCAGGACGGCGAGCAGTTGGGGGGTGAGCCACGTCCGGCGGGGCAGGCGCCGGGCCGGCGTGGTGGCCTCGCTGGCGCTGCGGGTCGGCGGGTTCAGCAGCCAGAGGGTGGCCCCGGAGAGCACGATCCCCGCACCGACCGCCCAGAGCGTGGCGCGGGCCGAGACCGCGGTGGCCGCGGCCACCGCCACCGCCGGGCCGATCATGAAGGACAGCTCGGTCGACATCGAGTCCAGCGCGTACGCCGGCCGGCGGCGCTCCGCCGGCACCAGCGCGGCGATCGACTGGCGGATCACCGAGAAGGCCGGCAGCGCCAGCAGGCCGGCGAGGAACGCGGCCGGCAGCAGCAACGGGTACGACAGGGCCGGCGCGGCGGCCCAGAACACCGCCTCGGCGACCGTGGTCAGCGCCAGCACCGGGCGCAGGCCGTGCCGGTCGATCAGGCGGCCCAGCAGGGGGTTGCCCACCGCGGAGCCCACCGTCAGCGCCGCCCCCACCAGCCCCGCCGCGCCGTACCCGCGCCCGAGGTCCAGCACCACGTAGAAGGTCAGCGTGATACCGGCGGCGGTGATCGGCAACCGGGCGAACACCGACACCAGCAGCAACGAGCGGAGACCGGGCAGGGCGAGCGCCTCCCGGTAGGGCTTCAGGTTCACGTGGTCGACCTCCGGGCGACATCCTGGCCCCCGGGTACGACCCGCACCACCGATTTTCCGGTTATGCGCTCCGGATCACGGGGGCGCCGCGCAGCGTCACCCCGGCGCCGTCCATGGCGCGCAGCGCCACGTCGGTGGTGGCCGGCGCGACGGCGGCGGTCAGGTCCAGCAGCACGGTGGTGGCGAACCCCTCCCGGGCCGCGTCCAGGGCGGTGGCCCGGATGCAGTGGTCGGTGGCGATGCCCACCACGTCGACCCGGTCCACGTCGTGCCGGCGCAGCCAGTCGGCCAGGCACTCGCCGTCGGCCGCGTGCCCCTCGAAGCCCGAGTACGCGGCGGCGTGCTCGCCCTTGTGGAAGATCGCCTCCACCCGGCCGGTGTCCAGCTCCGGGTGGAACTCGGAGCCGTCGGTGCCGACCACGCAGTGCCGGGGCCAGGTGTCGATGAAGTTCGGCGGATCGCCGAAGTGGTCGCCCGGGTCGACGTGGTAGTCCTTGGTGGCGACCACGTGGTCCCAGCGGTCCGGCTCGGCGGCGAGCAGCCGGGAGATCCCGGCCGCCACCCCGGCCCCGCCGGTCACCGCGAGGGAACCGCCCTCGCAGAAGTCGTTCTGCACGTCCACGATGATCAACGCGTTGCCCACCGGGTGGCTCCTTTCCTCACCGCCGGGGGTGTCAGCCGGCGGGTACGACGGTGACCGGGACCGCCGGGTCGCCGGCGGAGAGCTTCAGCCCCTCCCAGGGGATGGAGATCAGACACTCTCGCAGGTGCTCGCGGGACTCGTCCAGCGCCGGCAGGTCGGCCGGCTCGCCGCCGGCCACGTACGTCCGTTGCAGCAGCCGGTCGTTGGCCTGCCGGTCCGGCACGCCCTGCGGGACGATGACCTCCTCGGTGGCGGTACCGGTCGGCTTGTGCCGGCGGACCGCGACCTTCCGGCCGCCGATGGTGGCCTTGTGCTCGGAGCGCTTGACCACCGGCCGCCCCTCCACCTCGACCAGCTTGTAGACCAGGCCGGCGGTGGGCGCGCCGGAGCCGGTGACCACGGAGGTGCCCGCGCCGTACATGTCGACCGGCTCGGCGGCGAGGGCGGCGATGGCGTACTCGTCGAGGTCGCCGGAGACGATGATCTTCGTCTCGGTGGCGCCCAGCGAGTCGAGCAGTTCCCGGGACTGGTGGGCGATGACCGCCAGGTCGCCGGAGTCGATCCGGACCGCCCGCAGCTTCGGCCCGGCCACCTCGATCGCGTTGCGGATGCCCTGGCTGATGTCGTACGTGTCGACCAGCAGTGTGGTGTCGCTGCCCAGCGTGGCGACCTGCGAGGCGAAGGCGGCCCGCTCGTCGTCGTGCAGCAGGGTGAAGGCGTGCGCGGCGGTGCCGGCGGTGGGGATGCCGTACCGCTGCCCGGCGGCCAGGTTCGAGGTGAACCGGAACCCGGCCAGGTACGCGGCCCGCGCGGCGGCCACGGCCGCCTCCTCGTGGGCCCGCCGCGACCCCATCTCGATCAGGGCCCGCCCCCGGGCGGCGGTGACCATCCGGGCCGCCGCGGCGGCCACCGCGCAGTCGTAGTTGAGCACCGAGAGCACCAGCGTCTCCAGCACCACGCACTCGGCGAAGCCGCCGGAGACGGTGAGGATCGGCGAACCGGGGAAGAACAGCTCGCCCTCGGCGTACCCGTCGATGTCGCCGGTGAAGCGGTAGTCGGCCAGCCAGGCGGCGGCCGCCTCGTCGACCACCCCGGTCCGGCGGAGGAAGTCGACCTCCTCCTCGGCGAACCGGAAGTCGCGGATCAGCTCGACCAGCCGGGCGGTGCCGGCGACCACCCCGTACCGGCGGCCGGCCGGCAGGCGGCGGCTGAACACCTCGAAGACGCAGCGCCGGTCGGCGGTGCCGTCCCGCAGCGCGGCGCTGACCATGG
Organism: Micromonospora fluostatini; assembly: GCF_050410825.1. Classification (NCBI taxonomy): domain Bacteria; kingdom Bacillati; phylum Actinomycetota; class Actinomycetes; order Micromonosporales; family Micromonosporaceae; genus Micromonospora; species Micromonospora fluostatini. The sequence goes on along the minus strand of NZ_CP191251.1, from coordinate 4,337,265 downwards.
TCAGCTCGTAGTGGTCGGTCAGCAGCGCGGGACGAAAGGTGCTCACGTGTGCCAGCCTAGAGTTCGTCCGGCGACCGTGTCGGCCCGGCCCGTTGCTGCGGGCTCCGCCACCGGTGCCGGTTCCGCTGGTCAGGTGCCCTGTCGTGGGGTCCGGTAGGGGCCTGTGGTGGGCTCGGTCACCCGGCCGCCGGGTCGCCCGGCCGGGCCGGTCCGGACGGGCCGGGCGGGGGTGGCGGGGACGCGGCGGGCGTTCCGGTTCATCGGTTCGCCGGATCCGGTGGCACGATGGGGGGCATGGCGGCTCCTCAGGTTGCACCAGTCGAGACGCCGGACACCGATGAGGTGCCGGCTGCCGACCGGCCATGGGTGACGATCGTGTGGGACGACCCGGTCAACCTGATGAGCTATGTGACCTGGGTCTTCCAGAAGCTCTTCGGGTACAGCCGGGAGAAGGCCGAGCAGTTGATGCTGGACGTGCACCACAAGGGGCGGGCGGTGGTCTCCAGCGGGGCCCGGGAGCGGATGGAGCACGACGCGTCGCAACTGCACGCGTACGGCCTCTGGGCGACGGTGGAGCGCTCGTGAGCATGTTCCGCCGCCGGGGGGACCGGTACGTGGCGACCTTCGCCGTCGACGAGGTCCGGGTGCTGCGCAAGGTCGCCTCCGAGGTGGTCGGCCTGCTCACCGACGGCTTCGACCACACCGACCCGGTCGTCGGCCGGCTCTTTCCCGAGGTGTACCCGGAGGACGCGGCCGGGACGGCGGAGTTCCGCCGGTACACCGAGGGCGACCTCAAGACCGCGAAGATCGACCAGGCCGGCGCGATCCTCGCCGCCCTGCCCGACGAGGCCGGCGGCGAGGTGCGGCTCGACGCCGAGGCGGCCGAGGCGTGGCTGCGGGCGCTCAACGACGCCCGGCTGGCGATGGGCGTCCGGCTGGAGATCAAGGACGGCACCGACCTGGGCGCGGAACTGGACGTGGCGATGGCCGCCGACCCGAGCTCCTCGCGGGTCTTCCAGCTCTCCGTCTACGCCTACCTCGGCTACCTCCAGGAGTCGTTGCTCAACGCCCTCATCGCGGAGTAAGGAAGGGCCCCCTCTCAACGCTTTCGGTAGAGGAAGGGCCCCCTGTTAACACGCCGCTGTTAAGAAGGGGCCCCTCCTTGCACCGGGGCCTCGCGCCGGGTCCTGCGACCGGGGCCTCGCACCCGGGCCCTGCGACGGGGCCCAGCGGCCGGGTCAGGCGGCGTCGAGGGTGGCGAGTTCCTGGTCGTCGAGGGTCAGGTCGGCCGCCGCGGCGGAGTCCCGGATCGTCTCCGGCCGGCTCGCGCCCGGGATCGGTACGACGACCGGGGCGAGCGCCAACTGCCAGGCGAGGCAGACCTGCTGCGGGCTGACCCCGCGCGCCTCGGCGATCTCGGCGAACGGGCGGAACCGCCCGCCCAGGTCCCCGGCCCGGCCGATGCCGCCCAGCGGCGACCAGGGCAGGAAGGCGATCCCGAGTTCCGCGCAGAGCCGTAGCTCCTTCTCGCTGCTGCGGAACTCCGGGGAGAACTGGTTCTGCACGGAGGCCAGCCGGTCACCGAGGATGTCCCGGGCGGTGCGGATCTGGTCGGGGTCGGCGTTGGAGATGCCGGCCATCCGGATCTTGCCGGCGTCGGCCAGGTCGCGCAGGGCGCCGATCGAGTCGGCCCACGGCACCCGGGGGTCCGGCCGGTGGAACTGGTACAGCCCGATCGCGTCGACGCCGAGCCGGGTCAGCGAGGCGTCGCAGGCGGCCCGCAGGTACCCGGGGGAGCCGTCGAGCCCCCACTCCGACCCACCGGGACGGGTGTGCCCGCCCTTGGTGGCGACCAGGACGCCGGAGGTGTCCCCGCCGTACCCGGCGAGGGCGCGGGCGATCAGCGACTCGTTGTGCCCGAAGTCCGTCGAGTCCAGCGAGTACGCGTCGGCCGTGTCGATCAGGGTGACCCCGGCGTCCAGGGCCGCGTGGATGGTCCGGACGGCGCGGTCGGTGTCGGGGCGACCGCCGACCGACATCGGCATCGCGCCGAGCCCGATCGCGCCGACCCGTACCGCACCGATGCGGCGTTGCTGCATGTGTTCTCCTCCGTCGTTCGTCGGGATGCTCCCGCGTTCGTACCCGTTCACGCCGGGCCGAAAAAACCAGATTGCCTGCCCGGCCGGTGGGAAGGTGACAGCGGCCACGTCGGCCTGCGGCCCGACAGGCGTTAGGCTGGGGCACGTGCTGAGCATCGACCGGTCGATCGTCGACGCGATCGTCGCCCACGCGCGCCGGGACCACCCCGACGAGGCGTGCGGCGTGGTCGCTGGTCCCGTCGGCAGCGACACCCCGACCCGGCACATCCCGATGGACAACGCCGCCCGCTCGATGACCTTCTACGAGTTCGACTCGATGGAGCAGTTGCGGGTCTGGCGGGAGATGGACGACCGGGACGAAGAGCCGGTCGTGATCTACCACTCGCACACCGCCACCGAGGCGTACCCGTCGCGGACGGACATCTCCTTCGCCGGTGAGCCGGGCGCGCACTACTTGCTCGTCTCGACCCGCGAGCCGGACCGTGAGGAGATCCGTTCCTTCCGGATCGTGGACGGCGTGGTGACCGAGGAGCCGGTGCGGGTCCTGGACGCCGCGGTGGACCCGCACGCCGTGCAGTCCTACATGTTCGGGCAGAGCCCGGCGACGGTCGACTACGAGTGTTCCGACCGCTGAGTCCCCAGCGCCGGCCCACCTGTTCCCGTCACCGAGGCACACCCGATCAAGGAGTTACGACATCATGGCCATCGAGGTTCGCATCCCCACCATTCTGCGCAGCTACACCGGCGGCGCGAAGGTCGTCGAGGGCTCCGGGGAGACCCTGGCTGACCTGCTCACCGACCTCGACTCGCGGCACGGCGGGCTGAAGGGCCGGCTGGTCACCGAGACCGGCGCGCTGCACCGGTTCGTCAACGTCTACGTCAACGACGAGGACGTCCGCTTCCTCGGCGCGCTGGACGCCAAGCTCAGCGACGGCGACAGCATCACCATCCTGCCGGCCGTGGCCGGGGGCGCGTTCGGCTTCGCCGCCGCGGCGGCGATCGCCTCGCACGCCGCGTCGGTGGCGGTGGCCGGCTCCGCCGGTCGCTGACGGCGGACCCCCATGGCCAGGTACGACAGCCTGCTGGACGCCTGCGGCGGCACGCCGCTGATCGGGCTGCCCCGGCTCTCCCCGACGGTGCCCGACGGGGCGCCGCCGGTGCGGCTGTGGGCGAAGCTGGAGGACCGCAACCCGACCGGCAGCATCAAGGACCGCACGGCGATGTTCATGGTGCGCGCGGCCGAGGCGGCCGGGCGGCTCCGCCCGGGTGACACCATCCTGGAGCCGACCAGCGGCAACACCGGCATCTCGCTGGCCATGGTGGCGAAACTGCGCGGGTACCGGCTGGTCTGCGTGATGCCGGAGAACGTCTCCGCCGAGCGGGTGCAACTGCTCCGGATGTACGGCGCGGAGATCATCTTCTCGCCGGCGGCCGGCGGCTCGAACCAGGCCGTCGCGGTGGCGAAGCAGATCGCCGCGGAGCACCCCGACTGGGTGATGCTCTTCCAGTACGGCAACGAGGCCAACGCCCGGGCGCACTACGAGACCACCGGCCCGGAGCTGCTGCGGGACCTGCCCACGATCACCCACTTCGTGGCCGGTCTGGGCACCACCGGGACGCTCATGGGCACCGGCCGGTACCTGCGGGAGAAGGTCGAGGCGATCCAGATCGTCGCGGCCGAGCCCCGCTACGGCGAGCTGGTCTACGGCCTGCGCAACATCGACGAGGGGTACGTCCCCGAGCTGTACGACGCCACCGTGCTGTCCCGCCGGTTCTCCGTGGGCACCCGGGACGCGGTGCTGCGTACCCGGCAACTGGTCGAGGTGGAGGGGATCTTCGCCGGCTTCTCCACCGGGGCCATCCTGCACGCGGCGCTGGCCGTGGCGCACGAGGCGGTCCGGGACGGCCGCCGCGCCGACGTGGCCTTCGTGGTCTGCGACGGCGGCTGGAAGTACCTCTCCACCGGGGCGTACGGCGGCACCCTCGCCGACGCCGAGGAGGCCCTGGAGGGTCAGCTCTGGGCCTGACGGTCGCGGCCCGGTCCGGCGGTGAGCCGGGCCGGGCCGATCGCTGTCCGTGATCGGTTCGTGGTGGCACAGTGACACGCGTACGAGCCGACCGACGAGGTTCGTCGGGGATGGTGTCACGTTCGCGACAACTTGCACGAGATGATTCGTGCCCCGCTCACGTGGGCGTAGGCTGCGCAGCGTGGCGTACGCGTCGGTAAAGATCATCGGTGGGAGCGTTGCCGGTGCGGTGACTACGGCGCGTGGTAATGGGACGACCGGATGCGTCTGACCGTCCTGGGCTGCGCGGGAAGCTTCCCCGGTCCCGACTCACCCTGTTCGGCGTACCTGGTCGAGGCCGACGGCTTCCGTCTCCTGGTGGACTTCGGCTCCGGGGCGCTGTCCACCCTCCAGCGGTACGCGGGGCTGCACGCGGTCGACGCCATCCTCCTCACCCACCTGCACTGCGACCACATGCTCGACGCCGCGTCGTACGTCGTGGTGCGCCGGTACGCGCCCGACGGGCCGTACCCGGCCCTGCCGGTGTACGCCCCCTCCGGCGCGCCGGACCGGCTCGCCACCGCGTACGGCCAGGAGGACAGCACCGTCGAGGACGTGTACCAGTTCTACGGCCTGCAACCCGGCACCTTCCCGATCGGCCCGTTCAGCGTCACCGTGGACCGGGTCAACCATCCGATCGAGACGTACGGCGTGCGGCTGGAGCACGAGGAGCGGGTGCTCTGCTACTCCTCCGACACCGCGCCCTGCGACGCGCTGCTGCGACTGGCGCAGGGGGCCGACGTCTTCCTCTGCGAGGCCAGCTACCTCGACGGCGTGGACAACCCGCCGGACCTGCACCTCACCGGCCGGGAGGCGGGCGAGGCGGCGACCAAGGCCGGGGTGGGGCGGCTGCTGCTGACCCACCTGGTGGCGGCGTGGGGCAGCGAGGCGCACACCGTCGAGTCGGCCGCCGCCGCGTACGTCGGCCCGCTCGAGGTGGTCCGCCCCGGCGCCACCTACGACATCTGAGCCCCGGACCCGCGACGCCCCGAGCGCTCGGACCCGGCCACGGGTCGATCACGCCACCACATAGGGTGCAGGGATGGCGCGACCTGACGGGCGGCGGCCCGACCAACTCCGACCGGTGACCCTGACCAGGGGCTGGAGCACCCATCCGGAGGGCTCCGTGCTCGTGGAGTTCGGCGGGACCCGGGTGCTCTGCACGGCCAGCGTCACCGAGGGGGTGCCGCGCTGGCGCAAGGGCTCCGGGCTCGGCTGGGTCACCGCCGAGTACGCGATGCTGCCCCGGGCCACCAACACCCGGTCGGACCGGGAGAGCGTCAAGGGCCGGGTCGGGGGGCGGACCCACGAGATCTCCCGGCTGATCGGGCGGAGCCTGCGGGCCGCCGTCGACCTGAAGGCGCTGGGCGAGAACTCGATCGTGCTCGACTGCGACGTGCTCCAGGCCGACGGGGGTACCCGGACGGCGGCGATCACCGGCGCGTACGTCGCCCTGCACGACGCGGTGAGCTGGCTGGCCGCGCGCAAGGCGTTGACCGGCAAGGTGGAGAAGGTGATGCACCGGTCGGTCGCCGCGGTCAGCGTGGGCGTGATCGCCGGCGAGCCCCGGCTGGACCTCGACTACGACGAGGACGTGGCCGCCGAGGTGGACATGAACGTGGTCTGCACCGGCGCCGGCGAGTTCGTCGAGGTGCAGGGCACCGGTGAGGCCGGGGTCTTCGCCCGGGACCAACTCGACGCGCTGCTCGACCTGGCCGTGGCGGGCTGTGTGGAACTGGCCGAGGCCCAACGAAAGGCGCTCTCCTGATGAACAAGGTCCTGCTCGCCACCCGCAACCGCAAGAAGCTCATCGAGTTGCAGCGGATCCTCGACGGGGCGCTCGGCGCGCACCGGGTCGCCCTGCTCGGCCTGGACGACGTGGAGGACTACCCGGAGCTGCCGGAGAGCGGCCTGACCTTCGGCGAGAACGCGCTGATCAAGGCCCGGGAGGGCTGCCGGCGCACCGGCCTGCCCACGATCGCCGACGACTCGGGGCTGGCGGTCGACGCGCTCAACGGGATGCCGGGGGTGTTCAGCGCCCGGTGGGCCGGCCGGCACGGCGACGACCAGGCCAACCTCCAGCTCGTGCTGGACCAGATCGCCGACCTGCCCGACGAGCACCGGGGCGCCTCGTTCGTCTGCACGGTCGCCCTGGTGCTGCCCGGCGGCAAGGAGCACCTGGTGGACGGCCGCCAGCCGGGCCGGCTGCTGCGCGCCCCACGCGGCGACGGCGGGTTCGGGTACGACCCGATCTTCCTCGGCGAGGGGCAGGACCGGACCAACGCCGAGCTGACCCCGCCGGAGAAGGACGCGATCAGCCATCGGGGCAAGGCGCTGCGCGACCTGGCGAAGCTGGTCGCGAAGGTGCTGCCGCCGGCCGCCGGCTGACGTCCGCCCGGTTCCCCCCGGATCCGCCCCGCCCGGCGGATCCGGGTGGCCCGCCGAGCGCACCGGCCGCGCTCGGCTCTCGCGTATAGTGCCCCCCGGACAGGACGTTGCGGGGAGGAACGACGTGGACAGCTATCGCGGCCGGACACGGCCGTGCGGGTCCCGGCCACCGGCCGTCCGCCGATGAACCAGCCGGCGTCGACCCTGCACGCCGACCCGGAGCCCGGCCGCACCGCGGGCCGCCGGCTGGAGTCGCCGACCTGGTACCTGGTGGTCGCCGCGCTGGCACTGCTGGGCCTGAAGCCCCTGTTCGACATCCCCGGCCCGAAGACCGCCCAGGACAGCATGGACGCCGGGTTCGTGGCGAGCACGCTGGGCGCGCTGCTGATGGTGCTGGCCTTCGGCGGCGTCCTGGTGATGACCCGCCGGCTCCCCGGGAAGCTGACCCCGGCGCTGGTCGCGCTGCTGGTGCTGGGCCTGCTGTCGGTGGCCGACCTGCTGTTGCTGCCCTCGCGTGCCGACTTCGTCGACCAGTTCGCGGCGACCGGCCTGCGGGACATCTTCGGCTCGTACGTGGAGCCGACCCGGGGCACGCTCACCCAGGCCGCCCAGCTCGCCGTCGGGTTCGCGCCGGTGGTGCTGCTGGCGGTGCTGCTCGCCCGCCCGTACTGGTTCTCCGCCGACCGGATCCGCTGGGTGCTGCTGCTCGTGCTGTTCGGGGCCGTGGTGCACGCGGGGATCGCCTGGCTCCAGGTGGCCGGGCTGGTCGACTACACGTTCTTCTTCAAGCTGCCCGGCGGCAACATCGGGCGCGCCTCGGGCGGCTACTTCCACCCGGCCTCGCTGGGCCGGCTGCTGCTGTTCGCGGTCTTCATCCTGTACGCCGCCGGTGACCGGCTCCGGATCCGGCCGGTGCTGCGGTTCGCCCTGATCGCGTTGATGGTCGCCACCGCCGTGGTCTCCACGCACCGGCTGACCATCCTCTGTGTCGGCCTGGTCGTGGTGGCGATGGAGCTGCGCCGGCTGCCCGCGCTGCTGCGCTGGGTCCGGGGGCTGCCGCTGCGGATCGCCGTCCCGGCCGGGCTGGTGCTCGCCGCCGGGGTGGCCGTCCTGCTGGTCGGCTGGGGTTCCTTCCTGTGGGAACGGGCCCGGTTCCTGGTGACCCAGATCGGTTCGCTCGACCTGAACTCCAAGGACTTCATGCGCGGCCGGGGCGAGATCTGGTACGAGATCGCCCAGGCGTGGGGCGGCGCCCCGATCGACGTCTGGCTGACCGGGCTGGGCTACGAGCCGTGGAACACCCACAGCGACCCGATCCGGGTCTTCGTGGTGTGGGGCGTGCTGGGGCTGGTCTGCATGGGCGTCATCCTCGCCGCCCTGTGGCGGACCACGAGCCGGCTCACCACCTTCGACGGGCAGTGGGCGCTGGCCGTCCTCTACTTCACCTCGGCGGTCTTCGCGGTCACCCAGAAGCCCACCGCCTACTCGTACTTCATGTGGTTGTTCCTCTTCTCACACGTGCTGGTCATCGCGGTCCATCCACGCGACGACGCGACGGTGCCCGACGCGGGCGGAACAGGTGGTCGTCCATGAGTCAGCCGATGTTCATCTCCTGGAAGCGGTACCAGCGCCGCTCGGACGTGCTCGCCGAGGCGCTGGGCGCGGAGATGGTGTGGCGCCCGCACCGGGCCACGTCCAAGGTGCTGCGCCCCTCGGACTACCTGGCGCACAGCCGCGACGACCTGGCCCTGATCAGGTCCCGGCGGCCCTCGTACGTGCTCGCCCAGACCCAGCCGCACCTGCCCGGCCTGGCCCCGCTGCTGGCCCGGGTGCCGTACGTGGTGGACGCGCACAACGGGCAGTTCCAGTCCTGGTGGCGGAAGGTGCCCGGCACCGAGCGGGTGCTGCGCGGCGCCCGGCTGGTGCTGACCCACAACCGGCAGGCCGACGAGATCGCCCGCGCGGCCTTCCCCGGGCTGCGCACGCTGGTGGTGCACGACCCGCTGCGGCCGATCCCGCCGGCCGCTCCGCGCGGCTGGGTCTTCGTGGTCGCCACCGCCGCCCCGGACGAGCCGATGGACGTCCTGGTCGACGTGATCGAGTCGATGCCGGACGTCACCTTCGCCACCACCGCCCCGCTGCACAAGCTCCCGGACGGGCTGCGGGAGCGCGCCGCCGCCCTGCCGAACCTGCACGGCCTCGGCTTCCTCGACCTGCCCGACTACGAGGCCGCGGTGGCCGCGTCCCGGGCGGTGGTGGTGCTCACCGACCGGGACGGCTGCCAGCCCAGCGGCGCGTGCGAGGCGTTGAGCGCGCTGCGGCCCCTGGTGCTCTCCCGCACCGGCACCACCGAGGAACTGTTCGGCAGCTTCGCGACGCTGGTCGCCAACGAGCGCGCCGCCCTCGCCGCCGGCATCCGCCAGGCGATCACCGAGGACCGCAGCCTGCCCGGCCGGATCGCGGCGGCGCGGGAGCAGTGGATGTGGCGTACCCGGGAGGAGCTGGCGCAGCTGCGGGCGCACGTGACAACCGGGGCCGCCCGGTGACCCGGCGACCGGCCGCGACCGGGGGCCGGACGGCCGGGGCCGGTCCGGTGCGGCCGGGGGAGGGCCGGGCCGGACGGCCGGTGGACGGCCCGGCATGACCGGTGCCGCGCTGGGCACCGCGCCGGCCCCGGTCCGCCGCCCCGGTGGGGGCCTGACCCGCCGGCTGCGGCAGCTCGGCATGCTGGCGATCAGCCAGGTCGGCCTGACCGTGCTGGCCTTCCTGACCCAGGTGCTGCTCGCCCGGAGCCTGCCGCAGGAGCACTTCGGCGCCTTCATGGCGGTGCTGTCGCTGGTCACCCTGGCCGGGCCGGTGGCGCTCTTCGGCGTCGCCGAGTTCTGGTTGCAGCGGTTCGGGCGGGAGGGGCCCCGGGCGCTGCGCTGGGTGCAGCCCTCGGTGGTGCTGATCCTGGTCTGCTCCGGCCTGCAGGTCGCCGCGATGACGGCCTGGGGCCTGCTGGACCGGGGTGACCCGCTCGTCGGCGACCTGCGCGTCGCACTGGCCCCGGTGATCCTGGCCCAGGCGGCGATGGCGGTGTCGGTCTCCGCCCTGCAACTGCGCGGCGGGTACGGCCAGCTCTCCGTGCTGCAACTCGCCCCGCACGCCGGCCGGGTGCTGGTGGCGGTGCTGACCGGGCTCGCCGGCTGGTCGGCGCTCGCCGCCGGGGCGGGGTACGCCCTGGTGGCGGTGGCGACGGTGGCGCTGAGCGCGGTGGCCATCGCCCCGTTCTGGACCGGCCGGGTGACCCTGGAGGGGCACCGGGGGGCGCCGGTGCGGCCGGGCCGGCCACCCCGGTACAAGCACCTGGTCGGCGGGGCCACCCCGTTCATGCTGGGCAGCCTCTTCTACCTGGTCGGCATCCACCTGGGCGTGGTCGTCTCGGGGGAGTTCCTCAGCGTCCGGGCCGCCGCGCTGCTCGCCGTACCGATGACCCTGCTGACCGCCATCTACGTGCTGCCCCGGGTGGTGTACCAGCAGTACTTCCTGGCGAAGCTGCACCGGTGGTCGCGCTCGGACCGGGACGCCGTGCTGGTCGCGTACAAGGCGGGCACCATCGGCATGATCGGCATGGGGGTGCTGCTCGGCCTGGCCGTCGCCGTCGTCGGCCGGTACGCGATCCCGCTGGTCTTCGGGGCCGAGTACCGCGACTCCGTGCCGGTGATGAGCCTGCTCGCCCTGGCCATCCCGCTGCGCTTCGGCTCGGCCAGCGTGGCGTCCCTGCTGACCAGCGGCGGCCTGCTCCGCCGGAAGGTCTTCTACCAGGGGCTCGGCGCGGTGGTCTACCTGGCCGCGCTGGCCCTGGCCGTCCCCGCCTTCGGGCTGACCGGCGCGGCCCTGGCGACGGTGCTGGCGGAGGCCATGCTGCTCGTCCTGTTCTGGACCTCGGTGCGGCGCAACGTCGTCGCCGGGGCACCGCTGCCGTCGTGGGCGGAGATCCGTCGGCGTCTCACAAAGGAATGACACCATGAGTCGGAATCAGCACGCGGCCCGCAAGCCGTTGGTGGTCGGGTACTACGGGATGCGCAACGTCGGGGACAACGCCTTCTGCGTCATCCTCGACTGGGCGCTGCCCCGGTACTGGGGGGCCGAGGAGCCGGTCTTCGCCGCCCCGCCGATGGTGGACCTGCCGGCGAACCGGGTGGGCATGAGCCAGGGCCTGTTCGAGTCGCTGGACCCGGTCCGCCGGGCCGGGAAGCTGCTGAACAAGGCCAGCCTGCTCGGCGGGGCGTCGATGTTGCTCTTCGGCGGCGGCTCGGTGTTCCGCGACATGGGCCCGTTCAGCGAGAAGAAGGTCTTCGCGGCCTGGTCGCGGGTGTCCCGCCGGCCGATCGCCGCCGTCGGGGTCTCGGTCGGGCCGTTCGTGTCGGCCGGGGCGCAGCAGCGGCTCGCCGAGGTGTTCCAGCACATCGACTACGTCGGGGTGCGGGACGCCGCGTCGGTGGACCGGCTGCGCGACCTCGGGTACCCGGGGATCGCCGTGCCGGCCGGGGACCTGGCCGGGCTGCTGCCCGAGGCGCTCGGCGACGTGGCCCCCGCGCCGGTGCCCCGCACGCCGGGCCGGGCCCGGCTCGGGGTGACCCTGCTCGGCTCGGACACCGACCTGGCCGAGCCGGAGCAGCGGCGGCGCGAGGAGGCGCTGATCGCCGGCATCCGGTCGTTCGTCGACACCGAGCCGGTGGACGTGACGATCCTCGTGTTCAACACCCACCCGACCAAGGGTGACGTCGCGTGCAGCGACCGGCTCCGGGCGGCGCTCCAGGGGCGCTGCGACATCCGTACCGTCACCGCCGACGACGGCGTCCGGGCGATGTGGAGCGAGATGCGGGCCTGCGACATCGGCCTGCACATGCGGATGCACGGCGGGATCTTCGCGTACCTGACCGGGGTGCCGTTCACCCTGGTGCCGTACCACCGCAAGTGCGCGGACTTCCTCACCGAGATCGGGCAGCCGATGGGCCGTCGGCTGCCGGTGCGCCCGGACGACCCGTACGAGGTGCACAAGGTGCTGTCCGGGCTGCTCACCAGCACCGAACGCCCGTTGCTCGACCTCACCGAGTTCGCCCACCGGGCCCGGCTCAACTTCACCCAGGCGCCCTGGGCCCGTCCGGTGGCCTGACCCGGCGGCTCGACCTGGACGGCCCGGCCCGGCGGCGGTCAGCCGAGCGGGCCGAGTTCGCGCTCGACGGCGGCGCGCAGGTCCGGGCCGGCGACCACGTCCCGGGCCGCCGCCACCACCGGGGCGAGGAAGACGTCCGGGCCGGGCTCCCCCGCCACCGGGGCGAGCGCGGCCACGGCGGCCCGCCCGGCCGGCGACGGCACCAGCGGCGCGCGCAACTGCAACCCGCGGACGCCGGCCAGCAGCTCCACCGCGAGCAGGCTGGTCAGGTTCTCCAGCACGGTGCGCAGCTTCCTGGTGGCCGCCCAGCCCATCGAGACGTGGTCCTCCTGCATGCCGCTGGTGGGCAGCGAGTCCACCGAGGCGGGGGCGGCCAGCCGCCGGTTCTCCGCGACGATGCCGGCCGCCGTGTACTGGGCGATCATCAGCCCGGAGTTGACCCCGGCGTCGGGGGAGAGGAACGCCGGGAGGTCCCGGTTGCGGGCCACGTCCAGCAGCCGGTCCACCCGGCGCTCGGCGATCGCGCCCACCTCGGCGGCGGCGATGGCCAGGTAGTCGGCGGCGAAGCCGAGCGGGGCGCCGTGGAAGTTCCCGGTCGACTCGACCCGCCCGTCCGGCAGCACCACCGGGTTGTCCACCACCGAGCGCAGCTCCCGCCCGGCCACCGTCCGGACGAACTCCAGGGTGTCCCGGGCCGCCCCGGCGACCTGCGGCGCGCAGCGCATCGAGTATGCGTCCTGCACCGCGTGCGCCAGGTCGTCGCGGTGCGAGTCCATCACCCGGGAGTCCTGGAGCAGCCGGTGGATGTTCGCCGCCGACACGGCCTGCCCGGGGTGCGGCCGGATGGCGTGCAGCTCGGGCAGGAACGGCCGCTCCGAGCCGAGCATCGCCTCGATCGCCAGGGCGGCGGTCACGTCGGCCATGGTGAACAGGTGCGCGGCGTCGTGCACGGCGAGCAGCAGCATGCCGAGCATCCCGTCGGTGCCGTTGATCAGCGCCAGCCCCTCCTTGGCGGCCAGCTCCACCGGGGCCAGCCCGGCGGCGCGCAGCGCCGGGCCGGCGTCCAGCCGCTCACCGGACGGGCCGAGCACCCACCCCTCGCCGAGCAGCACCAGCGCGCAGTGCGCCAGCGGGGCCAGGTCCCCGGAGGCGCCCAGCGAGCCGTGCTCCGGCACCCACGGGGTGATCCCGTGGTTGAGCAGGTCGACCAGGGCCTCGGCGAGCAGCGGCCGGACCCCGGAGCGGCCCAGCGCCAGCGAGCGCACCCGCAGCAGCATCATCGCCCGGACCACCTCGCGGGGCATCGGCGCACCGACACCGGCGGCGTGCGACCGGATCAGCGCGTGCTGCAACTCGGCCCGACGCTCCGGCGCGACGAAGGTGTTCGCCAGCGCCCCGAAGCCGGTGGAGACCCCGTACACCGGTCGGCCGGCGGCCTCGATGCCGTCCACCACGGCCCGGCTGGCCGCCATCGCCGCCAGGGCGGCCGGGTCGAGGCGCACGGTGGCGTCGCGCCGGGCCACGGCGAGCACGTCGGCGGGGGAGATCCCGGTGGACTGGACGGTCACGGTCTCGGTCACAGCAACACTCCGTCGTGCAGAACCCTGCGGATCAGGGGCACCCCGGGCCGGTAGGCCAGGTGCAGGTGGGAGGGGGCGTCGAGGATCACCAGGTCGGCGCGGGCACCGGGGCGCAGCACCCCGACGTCGTCGCGGCGCAGCGCCCGCGCGCCCCCGGCGGTCGCCGCCCACACCGCCTCCGCCGGGGTCATCCCCATCTCGCGGACGGCAAGCGCCACGCAGAACGGCACCGACGAGGTGTACGACGATCCGGGGTTGCAGTCGGTGGCCAGGGCGACGGTGACGCCCGCGTCGAGCAGCCGCCGGGCGTCCGGGTACGGCGAGCGGGTGGAGAATTCGGCGCCGGGCAGCAGCGTCGCCACCGTGGCGGTGCCCGTCCCGTCCGGGCGGGCGGTGCCGGCGAGCGCGTCGACGTCGGCGTCGTCGAGGTGGGTGCAGTGGTCCACGCTGGCCGCCCCCAGCTCCACCCCGAGCCGGACCCCGGGCCCCGGGCCGAGCTGGTTGGCGTGCACCCGTACGCCCAGCCCGGCGGCCTGCCCGCAGGTGAGGATCGCGCGGGCGTGGTCGGCGTCGAAGGCGCCCCGCTCGCAGAAGACGTCGACCCACCGGGCGTACGGGGCGGCGGCGTGCAGCATCGGGCCGCAGACCAGCCCGACGTAGTCGTCCGGCCGGTCGGCGTACTCGGCGGGGACCACGTGCGCGCCGAGGAAGGTGGTCTCCCGGGTCACCTCCCCGGCGATCCGCAGCGACCGGACCTCGTCGGCGACCGTGAGCCCGTACCCGCTCTTGACCTCCATCGTCGTGGTGCCCTGGCGCAGCGCCTCGGCGCGCAGCCGGTGCGCGGTGGCGCGCAGGTCGTCGTCGGTGGCGGCGCGGGTGGCGGCGACGGTGGTCCGGATGCCGCCCCCGGTGTACGGGCGGCCGGCCATCCGGGCGGCGAACTCGGTGGCCCGGTCCCCGGCGAAGACCAGGTGCGCGTGGCTGTCCACGAACCCGGGCAGCACGGCGGCCCGGCCGGCGTCGATCCGGCGGTCGGCGGCGGGGGCGTCCCGGGTCGGCCCGATCCAGGCCACCCGACCGTCCTCGACCAGCAGCGCCACGTCGCGCCGGAGGCCGAGCGGTCCGCCCGCACCGCTGCCGGCGACGTTGGTGACCAGCTCGCCGATGTCGTCGACCAGCAGGCTGCTCATCCGGTCACCGCCCCGGTCGCGGCGGCCAGTTCGGCGGGCACGTCCACCCGCAGGTGCCGTCCCTCGGCGACCACCGGCCGGCCGTCGACCACCACGTCGGTGACGTCCGCCGCGCCCGCCGCGAAGAACACCCCGACCGGGGGTACGCCGGCGGTCCGGACGCTGTCCAGCCGGACCGTGACCAGGTCGGCGCGCATCCCCACGGCGATCCGGCCGGCGTCGGCCCAGCCCAGCGCGGCGTGCCCGGCGGCGCTCGCCGCGTGCAGCAGCGCGGCCGGCGGGAAGTGACCCCGTCGACGGGTGCGCAACCGCTCGTCCAGTTCCATCGCGCGGGCCTCCTCGAACGGGTCGACGATCGCGTGGCTGTCACTGCCCAGGCTGAGCGGGATGCCCGCGTCGGCCATCCGCCGGGCCGGCCCGATCCCGTCGGCGAGGTCCCGCTCGGTGGTGGGGCAGAGACAGACGCCGGTACCGGACTCGGCGAGCAGGCTCAGGTCGGCGCTGGTCGGGTGGGTGGCGTGCACGGCGGTGGTGGTCGGCCCGAGCACCCCGTGGTCGGCGAGCAGCCGGGTCGGGGTGACCCCGTGTACGGCCCGGCAGGCGTCGTTCTCGGCGGGCTGCTCGGAGAGGTGCACGTGCAGCGGCGCGTCGTGCCGGGCCGCCCAGCCGGCCACCGTGCCGAGCTGGTCGGCCGGGACCGCGCGGACCGAGTGGACGGCCGCCCCGAGCCGCGCGTGCCCGTCCGCCGGGGTGGTGAACGCGCTCACCCGGTCGGCCCAGCGCCGCGCGTCGCCGTCGCCGAACCGGCGTTGCACCCCGTGAAGCGGCGTGCCGTCCACCCCGGCGGTCAGGTAGCACGTGTCCAGCAGGGTGATCCGGATGCCGGCCTGCGCGGCTGCCGCCACCAGCGCGGCCCCCATCGCGTTCGGGTCGGCGTACGGGGTGCCGTCCGGCCCGTGGTGCAGGTAGTGGAACTCCCCGACACAGGTGATCCCGGCCAGCGCCAGCTCGGCGTAGGCGGCCCGGGCCAGCGCCAGGTACGAGTCCGGGTCCAGCCGTCCGGCGACGCCGTACATCTGGTCGCGCCAGGTCCAGAAGTCACCCCGGCCGCCGTGGGTGCGCCCGCGCAGCGCCCGGTGGAAGGCGTGCGAGTGCGCGTTGGCGAGGCCGGGCAGGGTCAGCCCGGTCAGCCGGACCGCGTCGGTGTACACCTCGACACCCGTGCGGGGCGGGGTGCCGGCGGTCAGCGGGGTGACCGCGGTGATCCGGCCCGCCTCGGCCTCGATCAGCACGTCCGGGGTCGGCTCGGCCCGGTCGGGCAACCAGGCGTACTCGGCCAGCCAGCGGGTCGCGGTCATCGTGTCGACCTCCTGTCGAGCTGCCCCACCGATGGGACCACCGCCCACACCGGTGGCGGGAGGAACGCCCGCGCTGATCGTGGGAGCGCCGCCCGCGTCGCCGACGGGTGCCCCGTTCGTGGGGGCAGCTCGACAGGGAGCGCAAAGTTCCCCCCGCCCAGGCGGGCCGTGGCGTGTCCGGGCCGGGGCCGGCCCGGCACCGTCGAGGTCAGCCGCACGTCAGCTCCTCGATGACCCGGGCCAGGGCGGTGACCCCGGCGGCGCAGTCGGTGTCGGTGGCCGCCTCGGCGGGCGAGTGCGACACCCCGGTCGGGTTGCGCACGAAGAGCATCGCGGTGGGCAGGTGCCCGGCCAGCACCCCGGCGTCGTGACCCGCTCCGGTGGGCAGTACCGGGGCGTCGAGCAGCGTCGCCAGCCGTCGGCCGAGCCCGCCGTCGAAGGCGACCAGGGGGGTCGCCGACTCCTCGGTGCAGGTGAGCCGGGTGCCGTCCCGGCCGGCCCGCTCGGTGGCCTTGGCCCGGACCGCCTCGACCAGCCCGGCGAGGGTCTCCGGGTCGGCCGCGCGGGCGTCCAGCCAGCCGGTCACGGTGGCCGGGATCGCGTTGGTGGCGTTCGGTTCGACCCGGACCCGCCCGACGGTGGCGTGCGCGCCGCGCAGCCGGGCCTCCTTGTTCGCCGCGAGCACGGCGAACGCGTAGGTGAGCATGGGGTCGCGGCGGTCGGCCATCCGGGTGGTACCCGCGTGGTTGCCCTCGCCGTGGAAGTCGAGCCGCCACCGGCCGTGCGGCCAGATCGCGCTGGCGACCGCGACCGGCGCGTCCTGGTCGACCAGCGCGCGCCCCTGCTCGACGTGCAGCTCCACGAAGGACGAGAAGCCGCCGAGCAGGTCGGGCCGGGCCCCCGCCGGCCGGTCGCCCAGCGCCTCGGCCAGGCCCACCCCGTCGGCGTCGCGCAGCCCGGCCGCCCGGTCCGGCGACAGCGCGCCGGTGAGCAGGCGAGACCCCAGACACGGTACGCCGAACCGGGCTCCCTCCTCCTCGGCGAACGCGGCCACCACCAGCGGCCGTCGTGGGGCGACCCCGGCGGCCCGCAGCTCGTCCACGGCGAGGAACGCGCTGACGATGCCGAGCGGCCCGTCGTACGCCCCGCCGTGCGGCACCGAGTCGAAGTGGCTGCCGGTGAGCACCGCGTCCCCGGCCTCCGGGTCGCCCCAGCGGGCGAAGAGGTTGCCGTTGCCGTCGGAGGTCACCGGCAGGTCCCGCCGGTCGGCCTGCTCCCGGAACCAGTCGCGCAGCTCCAGTTCGGGCGCGGTGAAGGCGTACCGCAGGTACCCACCGGTGTCCGGGTCGCGCCCGATCGGGGCGAGCTGGTCCCACAGCGCGCGGAACCGGTGAGGAAGGGACCCTTCCACTACCGAATGCGTTAACAAGGGGCCCTTCCTTACCGGTTGGTCATGGGGATGGGCAGGGCGGTGTTCTCGGCGACCGTGCGGGCGGCGTCGTACCCGGCGTCGACGTGCCGGATGACGCCCATCGCCGGGTCGTTGGTGAGCACCCGTTCGATCTTCTGGCCGGCGAGGGCGGAGCCGTCGGCGACGCAGACCTGGCCGGCGTGGATCGAGCGGCCGATGCCGACCCCACCGCCGTGGTGCAGGGAGACCCAGGAGGCCCCGCTGGCCGTGTTGACCAGGGCGTTGAGCAGCGGCCAGTCGGCGATCGCGTCCGAGCCGTCGGCCATCGCCTCGGTCTCCCGGTACGGGCTGGCCACGCTGCCACAGTCCAGGTGGTCCCGGCCGATGACCACCGGCGCGGAGAGTTCCCCCGAGGCGACCATCTCGTTGAACCGCACCCCCGCCCGGTCCCGTTCCCCGTAGCCCAGCCAGCAGATCCGCGCGGGCAGCCCCTGGAACGCGACCCGTTCGCCGGCCAGCCGGATCCACCTGGCCAGGGACTCGTTCTCGGGGAACAACTCCAGGACGGCCCGGTCGGTGGCGGCGATGTCGGCCGGGTCGCCGGAGAGCGCCGCCCACCGGAACGGCCCCTTCCCCTCGCAGAACAACGGCCGGATGTACGCCGGCACGAAGCCGGGGAAGTCGAAGGCCCGCCCGTACCCGCCGAGTTCCGCCTCGCCCCGGATCGAGTTGCCGTAGTCGAAGACCTCGGCCCCGGCGTCGAGGAAGCCGACCATCGCCTCGACGTGCCGCGCCATCGACGCCCGCGCCCGGTCGGTGAACCCGGCCGGGTCACGCTCGGCGGCGTCCCGGGCGTCGGCCAGCGCCACCCCCTCCGGCAGGTACGACAGCGGGTCGTGGGCGCTGGTCTGGTCGGTGACCACGTCCACCTCGACGCCCCGGCGCAGCAGCTCGGGGAAGACGGTGGCCGCGTTGCCCACCACGCCGACGGAGAGTGCCCGCCGCTCCCGTCTGGCGGCGAGCACCCGGCGTACCGCGTCGTCCAGGTCGTCGGCGACCTCGTCGAGGTAGCGGTCGCGGACCCGGCGGTCGAGCCGGGTGCGGTCCACGTCCACGACCAGGCAGACGCCGCCGTTCATGGTGACCGCCAGGGGCTGCGCCCCGCCCATCCCGCCGCAGCCGCCGGTGAGGGTGAGGGTGCCGGCCAGCGAGCCGCCGAAGCGCTTGGCGGCGACGGCGGCGAAGGTCTCGTACGTGCCCTGGAGGATGCCCTGGGTGCCGATGTAGATCCAGGAGCCGGCGGTCATCTGCCCGTACATGGTCAGGCCGAGCGACTCCAGGCGGCGGAACTCCGGCCAGGTGGCCCAGTCACCGACCAGGTTGGAGTTGGCCAGCAGCACCCGGGGTGCCCACTCGTGGGTGCGCAGCACCCCGACCGGGCGGCCGGACTGCACCAGCATCGTCTCGTCGTCGCGCAGGTCGGTCAGCGTGCGCACCAGCGCGTGGTACGAGGGCCAGTCCCGCGCCGCCTTCCCGGTGCCGCCGTAGACGACCAGGTCGTCGGGGCGTTCGGCCACCTCGGGGTCGAGGTTGTTCATCAGCATGCGCAGCGCGGCCTCCTGTGGCCACCCCCGGGCGGTACGGGTGGTGCCCCGCGCGGCGCGGACGGTTTCTGGCATCGGTGACTCCCCTCAGCTCACGAATCAGCTCACGAAGACCTGTCGGCGGGCCGCCGACACCTCGAACGCCTCCAGCCGGCGCTGGGTGTCGGCCGGTGCGGCGTCGCAGAGCGCCTGCAGCAGCACCATGGCCAGGGTCATCGGTGCGGTGTGCAGGTCGAAGACGAGGTCGGTGCCGACCCCGGCGGGCAGGAGCAGGTCGGCGTGCTCGCTGGCCGGGCTGACCGGCGAGTCGGTGATCGCCACGACGGTCAGCCCGGCGGCGCGGGCCTCGCGCAGCGCGTCCAGCGTCTCCCGGGGGTACCGGGGCAGCACGAACGCGAGCAGCACGGTCGCCCCGGCGGCGGCGGCCTGGTCGAGGCGGTCGGCGAGGAGGCTGCCCCCGTCGTCGAGGACCCGCACGTCCGGGTGGACCTTCGCGGCGAAGTACGCGAAGTACGTGGCCAGCGGCGCGGCGGCCCGCAGGCCGAGCACCGGCAGCGGGCGGCTGGCGGCGAGCAGCCGGCCGGCCCCGGCGATCCGGTCCCGGTCGGCGAGCTGGCCGGCGAGCCGGTCCAGGTTGCCGATCTCGGTGCGGACCGCCTGCTGCAACTCGTTGCCGGCGTCGGCGGGGCCGGTGGCGTCGGCGGTCAGCTCGCGGAGCCGGCGGCGCAGCGCCGGGTAGCCGTCGTGGCCGAGCGCCGTCGCGAACCGGGTCACCGACGGCTGACTGACCCCGGCCAGCTCGGCGACCTCGGCGGCCGACAGGTACCCGACGGCGGGGCCGTGCTGGACGAGGCAGTGCGCGATGCGCCGCTGCGTCGGGGTGAGCCGGACCCCCTCGAAGAGCCCCAACACCCGGTCGGTCGACCCGGTGACGACTGTGTCATTCACGTTGCGACTCTATGCATGAAAACTTTCACAAGGCAACCACCCGTGGTGTCGACCTGTTCCGCGCCGGGTGGGGACCGGCGGGCCGGAGCCGGGTCGGTCTCCTCTGTACTATCCGCACGGCGGGGGCGAGCAGGAGGAGTTCGGCATGCGATCGGTTGGTCCGTACCGGTGCACCGAGGCGTTGGGCGCCTGCCTGGTCGGAAGTGCCTGGTGGGCGTTGGACCGGCAGGACCGGCTCGTCACCCTGGCCCTGCTGGAGGGCGCCGCCGCGCAGGACCAGCGCTGGCGTACGGCGTTCCGCGACGCGGCCGAGGCGTTGGCCCGCGCCAACGGCGGAAACCGGTACGTCGCCGCGGACTTCTCGGCGGCGCAGCCCTGGGCGGCGTACCCCTCGGAGGAGGGGATGGGCGCCCAGCGGCTCTTCCAGACCCTCGGCATGGACCTCGGTCCGGCCCCGGAGGAGCCCGCCGTCGCGGCCTCCGGCCCGGACCCCACCGCCACGTCGACCCCGGACGCTCCCGATCCCGCCAGCCCGGCCCAGCCCGTCTCGGCCCAACCGGTCTCCGGGCAGCCCGTCTCGGCCCAGCCCGTCTCGGCGTACCCGGTCTCCGGACAGCCGGTCTCGGCCCAGCCGGTCTCGGCCCAGCCGGTCTCCGGTAACCCGGTCTCCGGGCAACCGGTGTCGGGTCAGCCGGTCTCGGGCCACCCCGTCTCCGGTGGTCCGCCGGGCTGGGCGACGCAGCCCGCCGCCCAGTCGGCGGTGGGGTCCGCGACGCCGCTGGCCGCCCAGGCCGGGGCCGACCCGCTCGGGCCGAACGCCCGCCGGATCCAGCCCTCCGCCCCGGCCCGCCGCCCGGTGGGCCGCTGGGTCGGTGTCGCGGTGACCGTGCTGCTGCTCGTCGCGGTCGGCGGCGGCCTCGTGGTGGTCTGGGGCGACGAGGCGACCGGACCACCGGGCGCGGGTCGCGACACGTTCGCCGCGCCGGCCACCACGGCCGAGGGGCCGGTCGCCGGGCTGCGGCCCTGGACGCAGGTGACGCCGCTCAGTGTGGAGGAGCAGGCGTTGGCGGTGGCCGGGCCGTCGCTGGTCTTCATCGAGGTCACCTTCACCGGCTACGTCCGCAACCGGGACACCGGGGTCCTGGTGCACACCGGGGCGGTCAGCTTCGTCCGGCGGTGCAGCGGCTTCGTCGTCAACCCGGACGGCCACGTGCTGACCAGCAGTTCCTGCGTGCGGCCCGCCGACGACGCGGCCCGGCAGGTCGCCCTCGACGTGGTGGCCCGCCGGCTCGTGCGGGAGGAGAAGCTCACCGACGGGCAGGTGGCGGGCTGGATCGGCCGCAACCTGCCGACCACCGGTTTCACCGGCGCCGAACCCGCCGCGCCGGCCACCAGCGAGTTGTACGCCCAACTGCACGACGCCCGGGGCGGGGTCACCGACGAGCAGGCCGTGCCCGGCGTCGTGGTCGAGGCGCTGCCGGCCGACGGGGGTGACGTGGCGCTGGTCAAGCTCGCCCGGGAGAACCTGCCCGCCGTCGAGCTGAACACCGCCGCCGAGTACGCCTCCGGCGCGACGCTCCTGATCGTGGGCTACGACACCGGCGACACCGACTTCCGGGCCGCCCTGCACACCCCGCGCGGCAAGCTGGTGACCGTCACCGACGTGGCCCGGCTGGGCCAGACCTCGGTGTACCGCACCAACGGCGACGTCGGCCGGACCTCGCACGGCGGGTACGCCCTCGACCCGCAGGGTCGGGTCGTCGGGCTGCTGAACCGGGACCGGGCCCGCCCGGACGAGGCCAACCGGGTGGTGGTGCCGGCCGGCGCGGTCACCGACCTGCTGGGCCGGGCGGGTGTGTCGCCCCGGCTCGGCGCGGCGGACCAGCGGTACCGGGCCGGGCTGGACGCCTACTTCGCCGGCCGGTACGACACGGCCGTCACCGAACTCGGGGCGGCGGCCGGCGAGTCGCCGACCAACCTGCTCGCGGCGGCGTACCGGGACAGCGCCGTCGAGGGCCAACGGGCGGTGGGCACCGTGACATCCCGGTCGCCCTGGCCGGTGGCCCTGCTCGCCGGTGCCGCCGGTGCCCTGCTGGTGGCGCTGGTCGTGCTGCTCGTGCCGGCCGTCAGGCGTCCCCGGTGAGCGCGGCCACCGAGGCGGCCCGTCCGGCCGTCCCCGGGCCGGTGTCCCGCCGGCTCTCCGGGCTGATCGGGGCGCTGGTCGGGGTGCTCCTGGGGTACGTGTTGCTCGGCACCACGATGGACCTGCTCACCGGGGGTGACGGCACCCGTGCGGGTGGCGGCGCCGACTGGGTCGGGTCGGTGGAGCGGATCCTCTACGGGCTGCTCGCCGTGCTCACCGTCGGCAAGGTCCTGGTGGACCGGCAGTGGCGCCGGTTCCGGACCGGGGCGGACCTCGGGCTGCTGGTGCTGACCCTGTGCATGGTGCTCGCCGGGCTGGTCAACGACTCCACGGCGACGCTGCTCGGCCAGGCGCTCTACGGCTACCTGCACGCGGTGGTGATCTTCTACGCGCTGCGCGTGGCGGACCCCGGGCCGGCCCTGGTCCGCCGGGTGCTGCTGGGGCTCGGCGGCCTGCTGGCGGTGAACGTGGTCGTCGCGCTGGCGCAACTGGTGGCCGGGGAGCCGGCCTACCGCGCGGTGGGCTGGGCGGACTCCGGCTGGGCCGCGCAGGGGCGGGCGCAGGGCCTGCTCGGCGACCCGGACCAGCTCGGCCAGGTGCTCGGGTTGGCCCTGCTGGGGCTGCTGGCGTACGCGGCGGTGAGCGACAAGCTCCGGCGGGGCTGGTGGCCGGCGGCGACGGTGGTCGCGGTCGCCCTGGCCGCGACCGGCTCGGCCGGTGCCCTGGCCGGGGTGGTCGTCGCCGCGCTGCTGATCCTGCTGCTGGTCCGTGCCGGTGCGGGGCGGGTGCTGGGGGTCTGCCTGGTGCTGGTCTGCTGCACCGCCGCCCTGCTGGTGGTGCGGCCGGAGCACCGGTCGGGCTGGCAGGTGACCGCCAACAGTGGACTCTCCGTGGTGGACCGGACGGCGCCGCCGGCCGGCCCGCCCCCGGCTGCCGGGTCGGCGACGGCCGAGGAACCGGACCTCGCGCGCACGGTCGGCATCCTGTCCCGGCAACCGCTCCTCGGTTTCGGTATCGGCCAGTTCGGTGGACCTGTCGCCGAACGGGACAATCCACAGTGGCGGGACAACCCGAAGTTCGGTACGAACGATTACCGGCAGAATGCCGGACGGACGACGACGGTCAACTCGTTCTGGCTCCAGTTGGCCATGGAAACGGGTTTTCTGGGCGTGGTGGCGTTCCTGCTCTGGTTGCTCATGGTGGTCCGCCCGCTGCTGGCGCGCCCGGCCGGCGGAGCCCCGGGGGCCGGCGCCGGTGGGCTGTCGGCGCTGGTGGTGTGGGGGGTCGCCGCGGTGGCCCTGGCTGTCGTCACCGCCTTCCCGTCGCCCTCGTTCGGTGGGCCGGTGCTGCCGGCCCTGCTCTGGGCGGTGGTGGGGCTGGCCTGGTGGGTCCGGCGGCAGTCGGAGGAGGCGCGGGCGTCGGTCTTCACCGCGGAGACCGCGCTGCTGCCGAAGGTGCGGCGGGCGGAGCCGGACACCCACATCCTCTCCACGGACGAGATCCTCGCGCTGGCCCGGCGGGCCCGCCGGTCGGATCGGCGGGAGTGACATCAAATCCGGCAATGTTCCGCAATTCCCGACATCCGTGAAAGTGAGTAATTCTCGCCACTTTAGACAGTGGTGCCATTTAACCTCGGCTCGCTATACTCCTCCTGCTGCGCAGTGGATCTATCGGTGCCTATGGCTCTTTTCGGGCAGGGTTCCGACCATTGCGCCGCCGACGAATTGTCGCTGAAACAGTGGCTGTCAACGGGGGTGCGAAAGGAATGGAATCGCCAGGCGGATGTGGCACACCGGCGGGTGACGCGGGAAGGGTCTGCCCGCCGCGATGACCCAGCAACCCTTCTTCGCCTTCGCTCCGTCGCCGCGTAACCCGCACGGCCAGCCGCTGCCGGCCCAGCCCCCGGCGACGGTCGACGCGGCGCCGCTGCCGGGCCCGCGCGAGCCCGACCGGACGGTGCCGGCCTTCTCGGTCTGCATCGCGGTACGGGACCGCCCCGCGCTCCTGGTCAAGTCGATCCGCAGCGTCCTGGCGGGCGGCTTCGACGACTTCGAGATCGTCGTGGTCGACGACGGCTCCACCGTGCCCGTGCAGGAGGGGCTGGCCGCCGCAGGCCTGCTGGCCGACGAGCGGATCCGGCTGGTCCGGCAGCGCCCGTCGGGGATCAGCGCGGCCCGCAACACGGCGCTGCGGGTCGCCCGGGGGCGGTACGTCACCGTCCTCGACTCGGACGACGAACTCGCCCCCGACGGGCTGGTCCGGATCCAGGAACACCTCGCCCGCACCGGGGCGAGCTGGATCTACACCGACTACCAGGAGCTGCTCGGCGACACCGGCAAGGTGATCCGGCTGCCGGCGTACCGCACCCCGCGGCGGATGCTCTGGGCGGTGATGACCCGGCCCCGCCTGCCGTTCAAGCACTCCGGCATGTCCATCGACCGGGAGTTGCTGGTCCGGATCGGCGGGTACGACGAGCAGATGCCCATCAAGGTCGACGTCGAGTTGGTCATGCGGGCGCTCAGCCAGGGCGTGCACCTGGCCCACCTCGACCATCCGGTGGTCCGCTTCCACCGGCACGACGGCAACATCAGCCGCCGCCGGGTCGCCGGTCTCGCCGCCTGGTCGAAGCTGATCACCACGTACAGTCGCCCGCGCGTGCCGGGCCTCGCCCTGCTGGTGGTGGCCTTCCGGACGGCCAGCGAGCTGGGGAAGTGGTTCGTCACCGCGATCGGCAAGTGACCCGCACCGGGGCGCGGCGCGCTCGTCGGTCGGCCGGTGCGCCGCGCCCCGGCCACCTCGCCGCGATCCGGCCGGGCCGGTAACGAGTACGATCGTGCGACCGCTGCGGCGGTCCTGTGCACGTTGGCGTCGCTGGGTTGGGAAAGGGTCATGGCCGAGAACGTCCGTACCGACGTGGCAGCCGGGCCCGCCAGCGCGGGCGCGGCCCCGGCCGACGGTACGCCCCCACCGGCGGCCCGGCGTCGCCCCGGCCGTGGCTCGGTCACCCTGCTGGTCGTCCTGCTGCTGGCCGTGGTGGCGGGGGCCGGCGCGGCGACCATCCACGCCCGGCAGAGCCCGGCGGCGGGCCCGCCCAGCGGCCCACCGTGGACCCCGACGGCGTCCCCGAGCACCGGGCCGACCCCGACGGGCACCGGGCTGCGCTCGCTGGCCCCGGCGAACCTGCGGATCGGCTCGGCGGTGGAGATGAAGCTGCTCGACGCCGACCCCCGGTTCCGGGACACCTTCACCACGAACTTCAACGCCCTCACCGCCGAGAACGCCATGAAGTGGCGCAACCTGGAGCCGACTCTCGGGTACTCTGGGCGCCGAGCGACCAACTGGTCGAGTTCGGCCAGGCCCACGGGCAGGCGGTGTACGGGCACACCCTCGTCTGGCACACCGCCGTCCCGTCGTGGATCGACGAGTCGTGGGACACCGAGACGATCCGGGACCTGCTGCGCAACCACGTCAGCACGGTGGTCGGCTCTCCGGGGCAAGGTCTGGGCCTGGGACGTGGTCAACGAGGTGCTCGACGAGCAGGGCGGGCTGCGGGACACTCTCTGGCTGCGCAAGCTCGGGCCGGGGTACATCGCCGACTCGTTCCTCTCTCTCTCTCGACTCTCGCGTCGGCGATGTACTCTCTCTCTCTCTGCGCAGCCAGATGGTGTCTCTCTCTCTCTCTCTCTCTCTCTCTCTCTCTGACGACGTCAGCTGGCCCCGGCGAACCTGCGGATCGGCTCGGCGGTGGAGATGAAGCTGCTCGACGCCGACCCCCGGTTCCGGGACACCTTCACCACGAACTTCAACGCCCTCACCGCCGAGAACGCCATGAAGTGGCGCAACCTGGAGCCGACCCGGGGCGGGTACAACTGGGCGCCGAGCGACCAACTGGTCGAGTTCGGCCAGGCCCACGGGCAGGCGGTGTACGGGCACACCCTCGTCTGGCACACCGCCGTCCCGTCGTGGATCGACGAGTCGTGGGACACCGAGACGATCCGGGACCTGCTGCGCAACCACGTCAGCACGGTGGTCGGCCGGTACCGGGGCAAGGTCTGGGCCTGGGACGTGGTCAACGAGGTGCTCGACGAGCAGGGCGGGCTGCGGGACACCATCTGGCTGCGCAAGCTCGGGCCGGGGTACATCGCCGACGCGTTCCGCTGGGCGCACGAGGCCGACCCGAACGCGCGGCTGTTCATCAACGAGTACGGCACCGAGGGGCGCACCCGCAAGGCGGACGGGTTGTTCCGGTTGGTCCGCGAACTGCGGGCGGTCGGCGTGCCGGTGCACGGGGTGGGGTTCCAGTCCCACCTGCGCTGGGACCGGACACCCGACGACACCACGGGCAACCTGCGCCGCTTCGCCGACCTCGGGGTCTCGGTGGCGATCACCGAGATGGACGTCCGGATCACCCTGCAGGTGACCACCGAGAAGCTCCAGCGTCAGGAGCGGCTCTACCGGCACATGCTCCGGGCCTGCCTCACCGTCCCGACCTGTGAGTCGTTCACCGTGTGGGGCTTCAGCGACGCCACGAGCTGGATCAACACCACGTATCCGGACCATGGCGCCGCGTGTGTTTTCGACGCCGACCTCGAACCGAAACCCGCGTACGACGCTCTGGTGGAGACGCTGCGGGAACGCCGGGGCCGGGTCGACGTGCCGTCGCCGGGAAGCGGCTGAAGGACCCATGGCGATCACGGTCGCCGCCACATAGGTTGCACGTCGCGATCCGCCCGTCGGGGCTGACGCCGACGCCCGGCCCGGTTGGGCCGACGGAGAAAGGACTACCGTGTCCACGCACACCCCGGTCCGCCCGGCTGGCAGCGCCCCACCGGCGGCCACGCGCAGCACGCACGCGGACGTGATCACGCCGTCCAACGGGATGGCCCGGTCGGTCTTCGCGCGGCCGGCCGTCCGCCGGTCCGCCTGGCACCGACCGTACATCGCCTGGTTGCTCCTGCTGGACTTCCTCAGCGCGCTCGCCGCCACCCGGACGGCCATCGCGCTGCTGGACACGGCGGACGCCGGCTTCCACGACCCGACCGCCCCCGGTGGCGTCGACGAGTTGTTCGCCCTGGTGGCGAACATCGGCCTGCCGGTGGGCTGGCTGGTGCTGCTGGCCGCCTGGGGCGCCTACGACCGGCGGGCGCTCGGCCTCGGCACCGAGGAGCTGAAGCGGGTGGTCCGGGCCACCGTCGCGATGGCCGCCGCGGTCTCCTTCCTGGCGCTCGGGTTCAAGAAGGACCTCTCCCGGATGACCGTCGTGGTGGTCATCCTCGCCCTGGTGGTCTACACCCTGGCGGGCCGGTTCGTGGCCCGGACCGTGCTGCGCCGGCTGCGCCACTCCGGCCGGCACGCCTCGCAGCGGATGCTGCTGGTCGGCAAGCTCTCCGACGCCCTGGCCCTGTACGAGGTCGCCAGCCGGAACCCGGCGGCGGGGCTGCAACCGATCGCCATCCACCTGCCCAGCCACCCGCAGCGCGGCGAGGAGGTCGACGCGCCGGTGCCGGTCTACGTGGGCTGGGACCTGGTCCCGCTGGTGCAGCAGATCGGCGCGGACACCATCGCGGTCTGCGGCCCGGCCAGCCTGGAGTCGTACGAGCTGCGCCGGCTCGCCTGGCAGTTGGAGGGCACCGGGCTCGGCCTGGTGGTGGTCCCGCAGGTCACCGACGTGACCGGTCCCCGGATCCACGTCCGGCCGGTGGAGGGGCTGCCGCTGCTGAACGTGGAGGAGCCGACCATCTCCGGCGTCTCGCTGCTCGCCAAGCAGGTGCTGGACCGGGTGACGGCGTTCTTCGGGCTGCTCCTGCTCAGCCCGGTGCTGGCGGTCATCGCCGCGGCCATCAAGATTACCGACCCGGGGCCGGTCATGTTCCGGCAGACCCGGATCGGCCACCAGGGCGAGGCGTTCAAGGTCTGGAAGTTCCGGACCATGTACACCGACGCGGAGGAGCGCCTGGCGGCCCTGCAGGACCAGAACGAGAGCGACGGCCTGCTGTTCAAGATGAAGGACGACCCCCGGGTCACCCCGATCGGCAAGTACCTGCGGGCGTACTCCCTGGACGAGCTGCCGCAGCTCATCAACGTCCTGGTGGGACAGATGTCCCTGGTCGGTCCCCGGCCGCTGCCCACCGAGGACGACGACTACCAGGGCGACGTACGCCGCCGGCTGCTGGTGCGCCCCGGCATCACCGGGCTCTGGCAGATCTCCGGCCGCTCGGATCTCACCTGGGACGACGCCGTCCGGCTCGACCTGCACTACGTCGACAACTGGTCGCTGACGTACGACATCGGCATCCTCTGGCGGACGGTCAGCGTGGTGCTGGCCCGCCGGGGCGCGTACTGAGAACGGACGCCCACCGGCGGAATCGTCCCGCCGGTGGGCGTCGTGCGTACGGGCGTCAGTCCTTCTTGCCGGCGGCCAGGATCTCGTCGACCGAGTCCCGCCGGACCGCGTCGTAGAACGTGGCGACCTTCTCCTGGTCGGCCAGCACCACGCTCTCGCTGCCCCTGCGGCCGGTGCCCTTGGTCGGGCTGGTCATGAAGTTCAGGTTGCTGCCGCGCAGCCCGCGCAGGTCCGACGCCATCCCCAGCAGGGACATCCCCTCGTCGACGGAGACCGAGTTCGAGGTGGCCTTGACGAAGGAGTTGAGCCGCGTCGGGCTGGACAGGATGCCGCCGGAGGCGGCCTTGTCCAGGATCGCCTTGATCACCTGCTGCTGGTGGCGGATCCGGGCGAAGTCGCCGTCGGCGAACTGCTTGCGCTGGCGGGCGTAGTCCAGCGCCGCCTCCCCGTCGAGCTGCTGCTTGCCCTTCTCGAAGGTCCGGAAGGGAGGGTGGATCGAGGTGAAGGTCTTCTCCGCGGTGACCTCGATGCCGCCCAGCGCGTCGACGATGTCCTTGAACCCGGCAAAGTCGATCATCATTACGTGGTCGACCCGGACGTCGGTGAACTTCTCCACCGTCTGCACCATCAACGGCACACCACCCCAGGCGTACGCGGCGTTGATCTTCGCGTCCCGGCCGCCGTTGCGGCCGTCGGCGGACTTCGGCACGGAGACCCAGGTGTCACGCGGGATCGAGATGAGCTGCGCGCTCGACCGCCCCTTCGGCAGGTGGGCCAGGATGATGGTGTCGGTCCGCGAGCCGCCCGTCCCCTCCGGGTCCCGGGAGTCGCTGCCGAGGATCAGCAGGTTCATCGCGTCGGTGGCCACCACCTGGGGGCGGCCCGCCTCCGGCACGCCGTCGAACGCGTCGACCCGCTCGATGTCGGACTCGACGGAGCGGTAGTAGAGCCCGGCGGCGAGCAGGCCGCCGCCACCGATGAGGGAGAACACCAGCAGGCAGACCAGGAGGATCCGGCGTCCCCGCCGACGCGGTCGTTTCGTACCGCCCGGAGCCGGCTCGACCGGGGGGTCGAGGGGCGGTAGGCGGGGATCCGTGTTCTGCTGGAGATAGGACATGGACGCATGCTACTAATCAGGGATTTCGCGCGCGTACCCTCTTCGGGCCGGGTCGATTCACCGACCGAGTGGAACTTTCGCCGCCGATTGTTTCCCCGCGTCTGGTAGAACGCTCATCGTGGATCCCACCAAGCTCCGGCGGGCCATCGCCCGCACCCCGCTCGCCCCGGTCGCGGCCTTCCCCAAGCGGCTGGCCACGGTCGCCCGGCACGACGCCAAGGTCCTGCGGACCTCGGCCCGGTGGCTGGTCGGCTCGCGCGAGCACCACAACTACACCTACGACCTGACCAAGCTCAGCCGGCAGCACCTCGCCTGGTTCGTCAGCGTCGTCTGCGCGGTGCCGGTCGGCCAGGTCCGGACGTACTTCGGCGAGATCGAGTCCGACGACGCCCTGCGCCGGCACATCGAGCACACCACCGCCGGCGCGGCCCGGCGCGGGCTGGCCGACCGGCAGGTCCGGTACGCCCGCCGGATCGGGTGGTACGCCATCGTGCGCGCCGCCCGCCCCGCGCACGTCGTGGAGACCGGGGTGGACAAGGGGCTGGGCAGTTGCGTGCTGGCCGCCGCGCTGCTGCGCAACGCCGCCGAGGGCCACCCCGGCCGGCTCACCTCGTTGGACATCAACCCCGAAGCCGGGTACCTGGCCCGCAGCGAACCCTGGTCCACGGTGGTCGACCTGGTCATCGGAGACTCCATCGCCGCGATCGACGCCCTCGACCGGCCGGTCGACCTCTTCCTGCACGACAGCGACCACAGCCGCGCCCACGAGAAGCGGGAGTTCGACGCGGTCGAGCCGAAGATGGCCCCCGGCGGGCTGCTGCTCACCGACAACGTCACCCACACGAACGTGCTCGGCGAGCACGCCGAACGCACCGGACGCCGGTTCCTCGCCTACCGCGAGACGCCGGCCCGGCACTGGTACCCGGGCGACGGCATCGGCGTGGCCTGGTGACCGGCGGCGGTCGGCGGCCAGCCCGCCTGCACCCGCCTCGTCCCCCGGTCTCTTAGCTTTCGCTTAGCTGGCTTGTCCCCGCCGCCGGCGGTACGGCAGCATCGGGCCACGTGACCGACGGTACCGCTGCCCTCGACCGCCCCACCGGCCCCGGCCGCCGCCGCGCCCCCGGCTCCGGCTCGAACCGGTGGCTGCTGGCGACCGGCGTGCTCGCGGTGGCCTCGGTGCTCGGCCTGACGCTCGTGCTCCGCTCCGGCGACCCCGCCTGCGCCGCACCGGTGCCGGCGGTGGCCGCGCCGGGGCTCGGGGCGGTGGTGCCGGCCGCCGCGCCACCGGTCGGCGGCACCGTCCACCGGGGCAAGGCGACGTTCTACGACGTCAAGGGCGGCGGCGGGAACTGCTCGTTCCCCAGCCCGCCGGCGAACAAGCGGTACGTCGCGCTCGGCCCGTCGGAGTACGCCGACGCCGCCGCCTGCGGCGGGTACCTGGACGTGACCGGCCCGAAGGGCTCCGTCCGGGTGGTCGTCATGGACCAGTGTCCGGAGTGTCCGGCCGGGCACATCGACCTCTCCGCCGAGGCGTTCGCCGAGATCGCCGACCCGGTGCAGGGGATCGTCCCGGTCACCTACCGCGCGGTGGTGAACCCGCCGCTGCCCGGCCCGCTGACCTTCCGGATGAAGGAGGGCTCCTCGCGGTACTGGCTCGCCGTGCAGGTCGGCTCGCACGGCAACCCGCTGCGCGGTAGAGGTCCGGCAGGGCGACGCGGGAGCCTGGCGCACGGCGACCCGGCACGACTACAACTACTGGCTGATCGACTCCGGGGCCGGTCCCGGCCCGTACGGCATCCGGGTCACCGACGTGTACGGCGACCGGGCCGTCGCCACCGGTGTCCGGATGGCCCCCGGCCAGGTGCAGACCAGCGACGTCCGGATGTACGGCGGCACCGCCCCACGGACCGGCCGCTCGGCCGCCCCCACCCGGTCCCCGTCGCCGAGCCCGAGCGCCAGCGCCCCGGCCAGCCCGTCGCCCAGCGCCCCGGCCAGCGCCCCGGCCACGCCGTCCGTGGGGCCCAGCCCGGTCGCCACCGAGCCGGCCGTCGACGGGCTCGCCGCCGGGCCGGCGGGCGGGACACCGGAGAACCGGCCGGTCGCCTGCACCCGCTGACCGGGCCCACCGCTGCGCCCGTCGCGGCCCAGCCGCTGCGGGCTGCGCCGGGGGCGGCTCAGTCGGTGGGGCTGGCTCAGTCGGTGGGGGCGAGGTCGAGCCACATCAGTACCTCGTCCCGGTCGTCGCCGGGGCCGACCCGCAGCGCGCCGGGCAGCCGGCCCACCTCGCGGTACCCGAGCCCCCGGTAGAAGGCGTCCAGCCCGAGCCCGTCGCGGACCGTGACGTGCAGGGCCGCCCAGCCCAGCGCCCGGCCGAGTCGTTCGGCCTCGCGCATCAGCGCGGCACCGTACCCGCGACCCTGCACGTCCGGGTGGACCATCACCCGGCGCAGGACGCACCAGTGCGCCTTCAGGCCGAACCGGTTGTCGCCGAAGATGAGCGCGGCGACCGGCCGGTCCCCGGCGTACCCGACCAGCAGCCGGTCCGGGCCGTCGGTGAACCCGGCGAAGGTCGGCGCGGCGAGCGCGCGGACCTCGGCCTCGGTCACCGGCGCGACGAAGCCCACCGCCCCACCGGCGTTGCTCACGTCCAGCCAGAGGGTGACGAGCTGGTCGTACAGCTCCGGGGTGAGGTCGGGGTCCAGGACGAAACGCAGGGTCACGCCGCAATCCTGGCCGCCGGTGCCGTCCGGCAGCCCCGGAACGTGACGATCGTGACACGCCCGGTCGGTGAGGGCTCGCGCACAGCCGTCGGCGTGCCGCTGCCCGTGGTAGGGCCGGCGGGACTCGAACCCGCACTGGTACGGACCTAAACCGTATGCCTCCTGCCAGTTGGGCTACGGCCCCGTCACCACGTGGGCGGTCGCCCGGCCGGTCGCCGGTGGCGGGCGCAGTGGTCGCCCGTCGGTGCCAGGACCGGTCGCCGTGACCGCGTGTCGATCGTAGACCACACCGCTCCCGGCCACCGCCCACGCCCGAGCCGCCCCGCCCGCGCCCGGGGACCGGTCCGGGCCCGCGCCGGGGGTCAGTCCAGGCCGAGGTCGCGGCGGAGCTTGGCGACGTGACCGGTGGCCTTCACGTTGTAGAGGGCCCGCTCGATCGTGCCGTCGGGATCGATGACGAAGGTGGACCGGATCACGCCGGTCACCGTCTTGCCGTAGAGCTGCTTCTCGCCGTACGCCCCGTAGGCGGTGAGCACCTGCTTGTCCGGGTCGGAGACGAGCGGGAAGGTGATCGCGTCCCGGTCCCGGAACTGCGCCAGCTTGGCCGGCTTGTCCGGCGAGATGCCGACCACCTCGTAGCCGGCGGCCTGCAACGAGGCGAGCGAGTCGCGGAAGTCGCAGGCCTGCTTGGTGCAGCCGGGGGTCATCGCCGCCGGGTAGGCGTAGAGCACGACCCGGCGGCCACGCAGGTCGGCCAGGGAGAGCGTCTCACCGGTGTCGGTGGGCAGGCTGAACTCGGGCGCGGGGTCACCGGGGGAGAGGCGGTCGGTCATGCTGCGACCCTACCGCCGCCCACGCCGCCCCCACCGCACGCCTGCCGGCCGACACGGACCTGCCCGCCCCGGCACCGGGGTCGTCCCGGCCGGCCCTGTCGTCGGCGTCGTCGTCCGGGTCGGGTCCGGCGTCCCCGTCGCCCGATCCGGGCCGGGCGGCGGCGCGGAGCCGGAAGATCCCGGCGGCGGCGGCGCCCGCCCCGGCGACCAGGACCACGGCGGTCAGCACCCGCACGGACTGGGTGGGCCACGGCGACGGCAGCACCGACCGGGCGAACGCCGCCACGTTGCCGACCCCGGCGAAGAGCGCCAGGCAGGTCCCGGCCAGCGCCAGGACGAAGTCGGCGGCCGGTCGGCGGGCCAGCGCGTACCCACCGGCGGCGAGTGCCCCGAGCCCGGTCAGCAACGGCCAGACCTGCCCGCTGAGCAGCCCGACGAGCACCCCGCCGACCCCGCCCGCGCCGGCGTCCAGCTCCCGGCCGACGATCACCACCCCGGCGGCCAGCCCGCCGGCGGCCAGCAGCCCACCGAGGCCGGCGAGCGCCCGTGCCCCGGCCCGGGTACCGGCCGGGAGCAGGCCCAGGCCGCCCACCGCGAGCAGGCCCAGCGTCACCCCCACCCACCACGGGTACGGGTCCGGCGGCGGCACCCAGTCCAGGGTGCCCCGGATCTCCACCGGCTCCGTCGCGGCCGGCCCACCCGCGCCGTCGCCGTCGCGCAGCGGGACCGCCCAGTCCCGTACCCGGTGCTCCCGGTCGGGGGCGGCACGGACCTCGGGCGGCGGTCCCGCCTCCCGCCACAGCGTCCGCCGGTCGTGCCACCGGACGGTCGGCGCGCGGTCGACCAGCCGCCACTGCGGTTGCGCCGCCGGGTCGGCCTCGGGCGGCAGCACACCGCCCCCGGCGATGGTCCGGTTCAGGTACGTCGCGGGGGAGCGGACGTTCTCGAACGCCCCGTCCGGCCCCACCCGCAGGTACGGCTCACCGGAGTAGCCCATCACCTCCACCGGCCGGTCGCCGTGGTTGGTCAGCTCCAGCCGGGCCCCCGCCTCGATGGCCCGGACGGTCACCCCGGGCCGGGCCGGGAAGACCCCGGTGACCTCGGTGCGGTAGTCGGTGCCGGCGGGGGCATCGGCCCCGTGCGCGCCGGCCGGTACCGCACCGGCGACGGTGCCGGCGAGCACCCCGGCGAGGACCAGCACGGTCCGGGCCAGGCCCCGCCACCCGGCGGTGCCCCTCGACCGGCGGGCCGTCGGCCGGGCCGGGCCGCGACGGGTGTCGGCGTGCGTCACCGGCCCGCCGCCTCGACGGCCGCGGTGAGCCCCTCCGGAGTGCGCTCGGTCAGCTCCTCGCCGTTGACCAGGACGGTCGGGGTGCCGGTGATCCCGGCCCGGCTGGCCTCGTCGGTGACCCGGTCGGTCCACGGCTTGAAGGTGCCGTCGCGCAGGCAGGCGGCGAAACCGTCCCGGTCCATCCCCACCTCGGCGGCGAGGTCGGCGAGCTGGTCGTCGCTGAGGCCGGTCCCGCCCTCCGCCGGCTGCGCGGCGAAGAGCCGCTTCGCGTACTCCCGGAACCGCCCGTTCTCGGCGGCGCAGCCGGAGGCGGCCGACGAGCGGGTGGAGTACTGGGTGGTGGAGTAGCGGTTCAGGTACGCCACCGGGTGGTACACCACGCGGGCCTTCCCCTCGCTGATCAACCGGTCGACGGTCGGGCCGGCGCTCTCGTCGAACTGCTTGCAGGCCGGGCAGAGGAAGTCCTCGTAGATGTCCACGGTGACCGGCCCGGAACCGGCGACGATCCCGGTGCCGTTGCTGTTGGCCCCGGTGGGCACGGTGACCTCCCCGGAGCGCTCGCCGGACCAGAGGCTCCAGCCGATCAGGCCGGCGACGACCAGCACGGCGACGGCGGCCACCGAGGCCCAGAGCGTGCGCTTGCGCCGCCGCTCCCGGGCCATCTGCTCGCGCACCACCCGCGCCGCCTCCTTGCGGCCCTTGCGACTACTCATCGTCGTCCTCCACGGTGGGTTCGCCGGCCAGCGCGGCGTCGACCGAGACGGGGGTGCGCGGCCAGATGATCAGGAATCCGGCGAGCGCCAGGAAGCCCAGGTCCCGGAGGATCTCCGGCAGGTAGCTCGGCGACTGGCCGGCGGCCAGCTCGCCGCCGGTGCCGAAGCAGCCGCAGTCGATCGCCAGCCCCCGGCTCCAGGCCGAGACGATGCCGGCGACGAAGACCACCAGCAGCGCCGTGGAGACCCCGGCGACCAGCCGGGTGGCCAGGCCGAGCAGCAGCAGGACGCCCAGCGCCAGCTCGACCAAGGGCAGCGCGGCCCCGACCACCACCGCCACGTCGTACGGCAGGATCTGGTAGGCGTTCACCGCCCGGCCGGAGGCGGCCAGGTCACCGACCTTGCTGGCGCCGGCGAGCAGCCAGACCGCGGCGAGCCCGAGCCGGGCGGCGAGCCCGAGCCAGGGGCGCAGGGTGGTCCACCGGTCACTGCGGGTGGGCAGAGCGGTCATGGTCATTAGGTCGTCCCGTTCCCGGCCGAAGTTCCCGTGCCTCAGCCGGCGAGGGCGTCGCCGACCGCGTCGAGCAACTCGCTGCGGGCCCGCGCCACCCGGGAGCGGATCGTGCCCACCGGAACCCCCTCCACCGCCGCCGCCTCCGCGTACGACAGGCCGAGCACCTGGGTGAGGACGAACGCGCCGCGCCGCTCCGGGGCGAGCCGGCGGACCAGGTCGGTCGCGCCCAGGTGCCCGGACGGGTCGGGGTGCGGGTCGTCGGTGTGCGCGTGCGCGGCCAGCCGGTCGTCGAGCCGGCGTCGCCGGACCACGGTCCGGAGGTGGTCGGCGCAGGCCCGGCGGGCGATGCCGAGCAGCCAGGTACGCGCGCTGGAGCGGCCCTGGAACGACGGCAGCGCGCGCAACGCCCGCAGGTACGTCTCCTGGGTCAGGTCGTCCGCGCTGTCCGGGTCGACCAGGGCGGCGGCGAACCGCCACACCTCGGCCTGGGTGAGGCGGACGAAGGCGGCCTGGGCCGCCGGGTCACCGCTGCGGGCGGCCAGCGCCCACCGGGTGGCCGCCTCCCGGGCGTCGGCGAGCGCGGCCTCGGCACCCGTGCTGCCGTCGGACGCGGCGTCGGCCGGACCGCCGATGGTGGCGCTGGGGCCGGCCGGACCGCCGGCAGCGCGGCCGGCGCCGGTGGAGCGGGCGTCGGCCGGAGCGCCGTCGGTGCGGCCGGCGCCGGCGGGGTCACGTGGTGCGGGGATCACGACTGCCCAGCGTACGCGGCCCGAAGGCGTGGCACAGGGGCCTTGGCCCCTTGAATCTGTTCCGCCTCCACCGGGAACTTTTCCGCCGGCCCGTCCGACCACCTCCGCATGGAGCGGGACGACATGCCTGCGGCGGTGCTCCGGTGACCGGGGCTCGCCAGCAGCCGCCTTCGTCGGCGAGCATGGCCGACATGACTGCCGTCCACCGTCGCCCCCCGTCGGCTCCCGCCGCCGGCCGCCGGGCCGCCCCCCCGCGCGCCGCCGGCCCGGTGGCCGCCCGCGGCTGGGCCGCCCGCCTGGCCACCACCGCCGGCCTCCTCGTCGTCACGCTCACCCTGCTGGTCGCCCCGGCCACCCCGGCGAGCGCCCACGCGGTGCTGCAGAGCAGCAGTCCCGCCGCCTCCGCCGTGGTCCCCACCGCGCCGGCCGAGGTGGTGCTCACCTTCAGCGAACCGGTCCGCAAGGTCACCGACCGGATCAGGCTCATCGCCCCCGACGGCTCGCGGGCCGACCGGGGCGAGCCCCGGTTCGACGGGAGCGTGGTCACGATCCAGGTCGCCCAGGACGCCGGGCAGGGCACCTACCTGCTGAGCTACCGGGTGATCTCCGCCGACAGCCACCCGGTCTCCGGCGCGTTCACCTACTCGGTCGGCGCGCCGTCGGAGCCCCCCACGGACGCCGGCGCGGACAGCCGGGCCGACCCGGTGGTGGAGACCGCTGTCAAGGTGGGCAAGTTCGTCGGGTACGCCGGCCTGCTGCTGCTGGTCGGGGCGACGCTGGTGCTCGTCGCGCTCTGGCCGTCCCGGCTGTCCCGCCAGGGCCCCAGCCGGGTGGCCTGGATCGGGATGGGGCTGGTGGTCCTCGCCACGGTGGCCGCGATCTGGCTCCAGGTGCCGTACACCGCCGGGGGCGGGCTCCTCGACGTCACCGGGGAGGGGTTGGGCAGCGTCCTGGGCAGCGGCTTCGGCACCGCGTACCTGGTCCGGCTGGGCCTGCTCGCGGCGGCGGCCTTCCTGCTGCGGCCCCTGCTCGCCGGCCAGGCGGGCCGGACCGACACGATCATCCTGGTCGTCCTGGGTGCCGCGACGCTGTTCACCTGGCCGCTGGCCGGGCACGCGGCGGCCTCGCCCGCCCCGGCCGTCTCGGTCGTCGTCGACGCGGTCCACCTGGGCAGCATGGCGGTCTGGCTGGGCGGCCTGGTGATGCTCGCCGGCTTCCTGCTGCGCCGGGCCGACGAGCGGGAGCTGGGAGCGATCCTGCCCATCTGGTCCCGCTGGGCGGCGCTGGCCGTGGCGGCGCTGCTGCTCGCCGGCACGGTGCAGGCGCTGATCGAGGTGGCCACCGTCGACGGGCTGCTCAACACCACGTACGGGCAACTGGTGATCGCTAAGATCGTGCTGTTCACGCTGGTGATCGGGGTGGCCGCGGTCTCCCGGCACCTGGTGCGCCAGCGGACGGCGGCCCAGCGGCCGACCCGGGTCCGCCGGCTGATCGTGGCCGAACTGGCGATCACGGCGGTGGTCCTCGGGGTCTCCGCCACACTGGTGCAGACCCCGCCGGCCCGCACGGCGGTCGCCGACGAGGTCGGCTCCACGGAGAACTTCTTCCGGACCACGTTGACCAGTTCGATCTACTCCCTCCAGGTGGAGATGTCCCCGGCCCAGCGGGGCAACAACACCCTGCACATGTACGCGTACACGCCGGACAACCGGCCGCAGCCGGTCGAGGAGTGGCGGGTGACCGCCGCCCTGCCGTCGGCCGGCATCGAGCCGATCGAGTTCCCGCTGCTGCCGCTGACCGACAACCACGCGACCAGTGAGATCAGCCTCCCCGCCGCCGGGGAGTGGCAGTTCCGCTTCACCGTCCGTACGTCCGACATCGACCAGGCCACGGTGACCGCCACCGTGTCGATCAAGTAGGGCCTCCGGGTCCGTCCAGCAGGAAGGTTCCACCGATGATCCGTCCCCGGCGTACCGCCACCGCCGTCGTGCTCGCGCTCGGCGCCACCGCCGCCCTGGTGCTCGGCCTCGCCGGGCCCGCCGCCGCGCACGTCACGATCAACCCGGACGAGGCGACACAGGGCGGCTACGGCCGGTTCGCGTTCCGGGTGCCGAACGAGAGCGACACGGCGAACACCGTGAAGGTCGAGGTGACCCTGCCGGAGGACGCGCCGGTCGGCTCGGTGTCGACGATGCCGGTAACGGGCTGGACGGTGGCGGTGGAGCGGCGCGCGGTCGACCCGCCGGTGGAGGTGCACGGCAGCCAGCTCACCGAGGTGGTGTCGAAGCTGACCTGGACGGCCGCCGAGGGTGGCGGGGTCAAGCCCGGCGAGTTCCAGGAGTTCCCGGTCTCCATGGGGCCGCTGCCGCAGGTCGACACGATGGTCTTCCGGGCGTTGCAGACCTACTCCGACGGCAACGTCCAGCGCTGGATCGAGCCGCCGGCCCCCGGCGGCGAGGAGCCGCAGGACCCCGCCCCGGTGCTGCGGCTGACCGCCGCCGACGCCGCGCCCTCGGCGGCACCCACCGCCGCCAGCGGTGACGACGCCGCCGACGACGCCGACGAGGACCGGGCCGAGGGCTCCGGCACCGCGACCGGGCTCGGGGTCGCCGGCCTGGTGGCCGGTTTGGCCGGGCTGGTCCTGGGCGGGCTGGCGTTCGCGCGTACCCGCCGGGAGACCACGCCGACGTCCTGATCGCCCCCGTTCACCGGCCCGTCGGAGCGCTCCGACGGGCCGGGGGCGTTTCGCCCTTTCTTGGCCCTGATATCCGCTGTTTGTTCCCTTTGCCTGGGTAAGGTCGGCCGGGTACCTGGCCACGGAGGGGACGGAACGGATGCGGTTCGTGCGGGCGATCGTCGGAGTGCTGCTGCTGCTCGTCGGGATCCCGGCCACGCTCGCCGGGGGCGCGCTCGGCCTCCTCGCCCGGCACGCCGACCCCGACGGCGGGTTCACCGCCCGCTTCGAGCCGGTCCGCACCGAGGGCCACGCGGTGGTCGTCACCGACCTGGACGCCCTGCTGCGCGCCGAGGTGCCGCCGGCCCGGATCGGCGGCAGCCGGGTCCGCCTGGACGCCGCCACCCCGGACGGCGCGGCCTTCGTCGGCCTCGCCCCGACCGACGAGGTACGCCGCTGGCTGGCCCCGGTCCCGCACGCCACGGTCGGCCGGCTGGCGCTGGCCCGGGGTCCGCTGCCGGTACGCCTCGACCCGGCCGGCCCGCCCGCCGGCCCCACCGCCGCGCCGACCGTCCCGGGTGGCGCCGCCACCCCGCCGTCCACGCCGGGTGGCCCGCCTGCCCCGCCCTCCGTGCCCGCCGGCCCACCCGCCCCGCCACCCGCGTCCGGCGGCCCCACCACCCCGTCGGCCCCGGCCGGGCCGCCGCCGGCCGGCGACGTGCCGACCGGCCCGCCCGCCGCCCGGGTGCCGGCCGCACCCCCGACCGGTGCCGGTGCCTCCGCCGCCACGCCGGTGCCCGGTGTCGTGCCGGCCGCCTCGCCGGCCGGTGGCCTGGTGCCTGCGGTGTCGCCGGCCGGTGGCCCGGTGCCTGCGGTGTCCCCGGGCGGTGGCCCGGTGCCGGCCGGGTCCCCGGGCCCTGGCTCAGCGCCCTCGGCCGGTGGCCCGGTGCCGGCGGTGTCGCCGGGTGGGGGCGCGGTAGGTGCCGCGCCGTCCGCCGTCGCGCCGGGGCTCCCCGGCGGCCAGGCCTTCTGGCTGCGCGGCGGGGTCGGCGCGCTGGAGTGGCGGCCCGAGGACCTCGCCGGCCGCGCGGTGAGCCTGGTCGTGATGCGCCCCGACGGCCAGCCCGATCTGGCGCTGGACCTGCGGGCACGGTGGGCCGCCTCGTGGCTGCCGGCGGTCACCTGGGGGTTGCTGGCCACCGGCGTGCTCCTGGTGGCCCTGGCCGTGATGCTGCTGCTGCGGCCGGTACGACCCCGTGAGGTGGTGTTCGTGGTCGAGCCCGACCAGGTGCCGGTGCTCGCCGGCCGGCTCGGCGTGACCTCGCTCAGCGGGCTCGGCGCCCCGCCCGAGCCGGACCGGCACTACAGCACGCTGGAGTTGCCGCCGGACGCGGTGGCGTCGGCGACCCACCCCGGCCCGGTCCTGTCCTGGCCGCCGCCCGGCCCGGAGGGCACGCCCCCGCCGGTCCGCCTCCCCGGCCACCTGCGGCCCGCCGTCCCACCTGACGAGTGACCCCCGCAGGGGCGGTCCGGCCGGCGACAGCGCCCTCGGCGGCGGGGCCACCGTGACAGCGCGCTGCCCCGTGACAGGGCGCTGCCCCGTGACAGGGCGCTGCCCCGTGACAGGGCGCTGCCCCGTGACGGCGCTGCCCCGTGACGGCGCTGCCCCGTGACGGCGGTGCCCCGGGACGGCGGTGGCCCTCCGTGCTGCCGACACGGAGGGCCACCTGCACCGGGGGATCGGTGCCGCCCACAGGGCGGGGGACATGCGTACTTCAGGCTAGATTAGCGGCAAAGAAGGCTACTCGGGACTTCTGTCCATTTGATGCAAATTTTGGCCCGTCCTCCCGACCGGCAGGACCGCCAGCAGGAGCAGGCTGAGCAGCACGTACGGGTTGCGGACGACGAAGTCGAGCGGCGAGTCGGTGCGGACCGGGGAGACCCCCCAGTCCTGGAAGGTCACCACCCCGTACGTGATCAACAGCGTCGTCCCGCCGGCCAGGGCGCCGTACCGCCACCGTCGGCGTCGGCCTTCCGTCGTCCCCGGGTCGGCGCTCAGCGCCGCGTCCACCAGCACCACCACCGCCGGCACGAACCAGTAGATGTGGTGGGTCCAGGTGATCGGGCTGACCAGGGCGGCGACCAGCCCGGTCAGGGTCAGCCCGGTGAGGTGCTCCCCGGCGCGGGCCGCCCGC
Organism: Micromonospora fluostatini; assembly: GCF_050410825.1. NCBI lineage: Bacteria > Bacillati > Actinomycetota > Actinomycetes > Micromonosporales > Micromonosporaceae > Micromonospora > Micromonospora fluostatini. The sequence goes on along the minus strand of NZ_CP191251.1, from coordinate 4,296,168 downwards.
GTCGCCCGCCACAGCCCGTACCCGGCGACCACCGCGACCAGCAGCAGCCACAGGAGCTGATTCGGCCGTTCGGGCGCGGTGAACCGGCTGAGCAGCCCGAACAGCGACTGGTTGCCGGTGTAGTCGGTGCGCCCGACCCGTTCGGTGGACCACAGTTCGTGGGTCCAGAACCGCCACGAGTCGCGCGGCGCGACCGCCGCCGCCAGCAGGGTCGCCAGCGCGGCGGTCCCGCTGGCCACCGCCGCCGCCCGCCACCGCCGGGTGGCCAGCAGGTACACGATGAAGATGCCCGGGAAGAGCTTCAGCGCCGTCGCCAGGCCGACCCCCACCCCGGCCCAGCGCGACCCCCGGGGTACGGCGAAGAGCAGGTCGGCCAGGATCAGCACGACCAGGAGCATGTTGATCTGGCCGAAGGTGATGGTCTCCCGGGTGCTCTCCACGGCGAGCACCAGCAGCACCGCCACCGTGACGGTGAACACCCTGGGCAGGCCGTGCCGCTCGACCAGCGGCAGGAGCAGCCAGCGGGTGGTCACCACCACCCCGAGCAGGGTCAGCCCCGTGAAGATCAGCTCGGTCGCGCCGAGCGGTAGCAACGCGAAGGGCCGCAGCAGCAGCGCGGTGAAGGGCGGGTAGGTGAAGTACAGCTCGCCCTGGACCCGGTCCGGCTGGACGTAGTCGTAGAGCGGTTGACCGGACGCCCACCAGTCCATCGCCCGCATGTAGATCTTCAGGTCGAAGAAGTCGTGCACCCGGCCGGGCAGGTAGAGCGCGGGTACCACGGCGGCCAGGGCGACCACCGCGACCACCCGACGGATCCGACGGCTGCCGGCATCCTCCCCGGTGGGAGCGGGTGGCGCGACTGATTCGGCTGGCACGGGGGAAACCCTAGCGGGCCAAGGTGGCCAAGGTGCGCAGGCGCGGGTGTGACGATGCCGCGTAGGCTGTGGCCGTGGCTGACCTCCTCGTCTGGATCGACTGTGAGATGACCGGGCTCGACCTCGGCCGGGACAAGCTGATCGAGGTGGCCGCGCTCGTCACCGATCCCGACCTCAACGTGCTCGGTGAGGGGGTCGACGTGGTCGTCCACGCCGACGACGAGGCGCTGGCGGCGATGCCGGAGATCGTCCGGACGATGCACGCCAAGTCCGGGCTCACCGAGGAGGCCCGCCGCTCCACCATCACCCTGGCCGAGGCCGAGGAGATGGTGCTCGACTACGTCACCCGGCACGTCAAGGATCCGCGTACCGCGCCGTTGTGCGGCAACTCGATCGCCACCGACCGGGGTTTCATCGCCCGGGACATGCCCCGGCTCGACGCCCACCTGCACTACCGCATGATCGACGTCTCCTCGATCAAGGAACTCTGCCGGCGCTGGTACCCCCGGGTGTACTTCGGCCAGCCGCAGAAGGGCCTGGCCCACCGGGCGCTGGCCGACATCCGGGAGAGCATCCGCGAGCTGGAGTACTACCGGCGGACGGTCTTCGTGCCGCTGCCCGGCCCCGACGTGGACACCGCCAAGTCCATCGCCGCCACGCTGTAGCGCGGTCGCCTCCCCCGCGACCGGCCGGCGAATGTCGGTGGTCGGCGGGTGCCGGCGGTCGGTGGGGAACCCGGTGGACGCCGGCGGCCCCGGTGTGGCTATTATTAGTGCGCTCCGCCCGGCTGGGCGGACATGGTGGCTGTAGCTCAGTTGGCAGAGCACCGGGTTGTGGTCCCGGTTGTCGTGGGTTCAATTCCCATCAGTCACCCCAGGCGACACCCCAGTTCAGGGCCGGTTTCCCACCGGCCCTGACGTGTATCCGGGGGCAGAGTGGGGGAACGCGGCCCCGTGGGCCGGCGCCGGTGCTAGCGTCCGGCTAGGAGCCCCGCCCACCGAAGGAGCTGGTCATGGCCGACCTCACCGTGTTCGGTACCGGCAACAGGGGGCAGGCGATCGCCGGGCTCGGCAGCAGGGCCGGCCGTGCCGTCGAGCTGATCGGCCACGACGACACGGGCACGACGGTCTCCGTGACCTGGTCGTCCTCGCCGTGCCGTACCCGGCCGTGGCGGAGATCATCGAGCAGCGCCGGGACCAGCTCGGCGGCCGGATCGTCGTGGACATCACCAACCCGATCGACTTCGAGACCTTCGACCGTCTCGTCGTGCCGCCGGACTCGTCGGCGGCGGCGCAGATCGCCGCCCGGTTGCCGGACTCCGTGGTGCTCAAGGCGTTCAACACCACCTTCGCCGGTACCCTCGCGGCCGGCACGGTCGGCCCGCTGCCGACCACCGTCCTCGTCGCCGGGGGACGACGGCGACGCCAAGGCGACCCTCGTCGACCTGGTCACCGGTGCCGGCCTGCGCGCCGTCGACGCCGGATCGCTGCACCGGGCCCGGGAGCTGGAGGCGATGGCGTTCCTCCAGATCGGCCTCGCCTCGGCCGGCGCGGTCCCGTGGACCGGCGGCTTCGGGGTGGTGGCCTGAGCCCGACGGTTTCGGGGTGGTGGCCGGCGGGCGGGTGGCTCAGCCCTCGGTGGTGTCGGCGGCCGGCTCGTACGGCAGGGCGCTGCCCTTGACGTACTCCTCCCAGCTCATCGCCCACTCCGTCCAGCCGTTGCCGACCTGGAGCTTGCGCTCGGTGCCCTTGACCGTGATCGGGTCCCCGACCCGGGTGTTCGAGAACAGCCAGGCGCCGTTGGCCATCGACACGTTCACGCAGCCGTGGGAGACGTTGGTGCGCCCCTGCTGCCCCTCCGACCAGGGGGCGGCGTGGATGAACTCCCCACCGTAGGTGAGCCGCTGGGCGTAGTCGATCTTCGTCCGGTACCCGTCCTCGGGGCCCAGCTCGTCGTAGGTGTCGAAGACCGTCTTGCGCAGCTTCTCCATCACCACCATCGTGCCGCTGGACGACGGGGTGCTCTTCTTGCCCAGGCTCACCGGGATGGTCTTGACCACCTCACCGTCCCGGGTCACCGTCATCCGCTTGGCCTTGTTGTCCACCGTCATCCGCAGGTCCCGGCCGACCTCGACGTCCACCGTCAGGTCGTTGCGGCCGTACCAGCCGCCGCCCAGGGGCAGCCCCCCGGCCTGTACCCGGTACGAAATCTTGGTCCCCGACTGCCAGAACTCCTTCGGCCGGTACCGGACCTCGGTGGGGCTGACCCACCGCCAGATGCCCTCCTGGGCGGGCTCCGAGGTGACCGTCATCCGGCGCTGCACCTCGGCCCGCCGGTCCTCAGGGATGCCCCGGCCGAACGTCACGATCAGGGGCATGCCCACGCCGACCACCTGGTCGTCGCCGAGGAAACTGGAGATCCGCACCTGCTTGCCGGGCTTGGCCATGGTGGTGAAGGTGCTGGTCACCGTCGCCGGCCGCCCGTCGTCGCCGGTCGCGGTCACGGTCGCGGTGTACGTCTCGCCGTACTCCAGCGCGCCGGTGGGCAGCCAGCTCGCCCCGTCGGCGGCCAGCGCGCCCTCGACGGCCGTGCCGGACGAGTCGGCCAGCTCGACCGTCGTCTCCGTCGCCTGTTCGGTGTCGAAGACGATCGCGGTCGACGCCGGCACGTCCTTCGCGTCGGCCTGCGGCTCGGTGATGACGGCCGACGCCTTCGGCGGGTTCTCGGCGGGTGCGCCCGGTGCGCCGGGTGCACCACCGGTGCCGTTCCCGCTGCCACCGCCGGTGGTGGTGCAGGCCCCGGTCAGCGCCAGCACCGCGACGAGCGCGCCCGCCGCGAGCACCCGGCGTCGCCCACCGCGCCGGGTGCCGGCGTACCGGATCGACTGGTCCTGGCTGGCTCGCATGCTTACCTCACTGTCCTGGCCCGACTGCCGTCGTCTCTCACTGACGCACGGGACCCGGTGCCGGTTGCCGGGCGTGAACCGGAACACCTCAGCAGTATGACCGATTCACCAAGAGATCCACCTTTTGTGATCGGCGCTCGCGTCCCCGCCGCCGTGGGGCCGGCATCCCCTGACCCGGTGTCACCGTCTGGTCCGCTGCACCCGACCCGGTCCGCCCGGTGCTCCACCACCCGTTGCCCGATCCCGGCCGCCCGGAAACGACGGTGACCCCCAAGCGCGCCGGGAGCGCGTGCCGGAGGTCACCGACGCGGTACGTCACACGGGCGGGGCGGCGGTACCGGTCACCGGCGTCCCGCCGCCCGCCGCGTCACAGGTCGAGAGCGGCCCCGGCGCCACCCTCCGGCACCGGCAGGGCGCTGCCCTCGACGAACTCGGACCACTCCAGGTTCCAGGCGGTCCAGCCGTTGCCGGCGGCCAGCTTGCGCTCGGTGCCCTTGATGGTGATCGGGTCGCCGACCCGGGTCCGCTCGAAGAGCCACTTGGCGTTCTGGGTGGAGACGTTGACGCAGCCGTGCGACACGTTGCGCTGACCCTGGTGCTGCACCGACCAGGGCGCGGCGTGGATGTACTCGCCGCCCCAGGTGATCCGCTGGGCGAACTCGATGTCGGTGACGTACCGGTTCTCCGGGTTCGGGTCGTCGCGGGTGTCGAAGACGGTCGCCTCCTTCTTCTCCATCACCACCATGGTGCCGCTGGACGACGGGGTGCTCTTCTTGCCCAGGCTGACCGGCATCGTCTTGATGACCTGGCCGTCCTCGTACACCGTCATCTGCTTGGTGGCGTTGTCGACCTTCATCTCGAAGGCGCGGCCGATCTTCGCGGTGGCCTTCCGGTCGACGTTGCCGTACTTGCCGTTGCTCAGCGGGATACCCGCCAGGGCGATCCGGACCGAGAGCGTGGTGCCCGGCTTCCAGTACTCGGGGGCACGGTAGTACGCCTGGGTGCCGTTGGAGACCCAGTGCCAGGCGCCCGGCTGCGGCGGGTCGGTCTGGACGAACATCCGCTTCTGCACCGCCGCCCGGTCCTTCTTGGGGATGCCCGGGTGGAACTCGGCGACGACCGGCATGGCCACCCCGTACGACCGGTCGTCGAAGAGGTAGAGCCCCGAGGTGATCATCGAGCCGGGCTTGGCCATCGTGGTGAAGGTGCTGCTGCCCTGCTGGGCACGCCCGTCCGGGCCGGTGCCGGTGACCTCGGCGGTGTACTTCGTGGCGTACTTCAGCGGCTCCGCCGGCACCCAGGACGATCCGTCGGCCCGCACCGTACCCTCGACCGCCTTACCGTTGGCGGTGGTCAGGGTGACCTCGGTGATCTTGCCGCCCTCGGGCAGCTTCGCGCCGATCTCGGTGCTGACCGGCCGGTCCTTCGCCCCGTCGGCGGGCGTGACCTTCAGGCTGGGCAGGGACGACGACTCACCTGGCGCGGCCGAGACGCCCCCCACCGAGCTGCCCGGCGTCGGTGTCCCCCCGACGACGAACTCCGCCTGCTCTCCGCTGCTGCCGCAGCCGGTCAGGGCCACCGCCGCCGTCAGGGCCAGCGCGCCCACGAGCGCTCCGGCCCGCGTGAAACTGCCCATTCCCACCTCAGTTCTCACGGTCCTGGCACACATCGTGCCGTATCGGCACGGCCCCCCGGACCCGGGATCCGAGAGAGTCGAGATCTTCGCGCCTTTTGTCCGTTAAGCTCGCCCGAAGGGGTGAGGGGGGTATCGGATTGGAACGGCTCTCAGGGCCCGTGCTAATGTTCTCCCCGTTGCCAGCGAGCGCCGCTAGCTCAACTGGCAGAGCAGCGGACTCTTAATCCGCGGGTTCGGGGTTCGAGTCCCTGGCGGCGCACCAGCAATAATGGCTCTGACCTGGGGTTTCACCCTGGGTCAGGGCCTTCTTCATTTCCCCGCCGATGGTCCGGTGCTCGATGGGTGCTCGGGAGCCGTTGGACGGTCGCGGGTTCCGGTGGACGGGTGGCGTGATGGAGGACGGCTCGGGCCGGTGGTGGCGGTGATGTCACCCTGGGCGGGCTGCGGGGAGTCCGCATCACGTCGCCGTCCTGGTGCCCCTACGCTTGCGGCATGAGGGAACCCAGCGCGGATCGGGCCTATGCCACGACAGACGACCTCCCGATCTCGGCCGTGCTGCCCGAGTTGCTGCGGAGCGTGCGGGAGGGCCAGGTCGTCTACCTCAGTGAGCAGGACGAGCCGGTGGCCGCCGTTGTCCCGCTGGAAGTGGCGAGGGCAGGGCTCGCGGCCCTGGGCAGGTCCGATGAGGGAACTCGGTGACGGCACGGGTCGCTCGGTGTCGATGAACCGGTCCGCGGCGATCCCGGCCGCGATACCTGACGAGATTCGCTCCGACGTGGAGACGCTGTGGCGCTACCACGATCTGGGCCACCAGCTACGTCGGTGTGACGTGGGCATCGGGTTGGGCAGTCACGACCTCGGTGTGGCGGTGGCCGCGATCCGCCTGTTCCACGAGGGCCTGTTCCCGTGGATCGTGTTCACCGGCGCGAACGCTCCGACGACGGTCGAGCGGTTCCCGCGCGGTGAGGCCGTGCACTACCGGGAGTACGCGGTCGAGCATGGCGTTCCGGCGGACTCGATCCTCGTGGAGCCGCGGGCGACGAACACGGCGCAGAATCTCGACTACTCGCGCCGCCTGCTGGCGGAACGCCAGATTCCGGTGCGTTCGGTGTTGCTCATGTCGCGGCCGTACCAGCAGCGTCGGGCGTTCGCCACCTGCAAGCTGATGTGGCCGGACGTTGAGGTGGTGTGCGCGTCGAACCCGTTGGGGCTCGACGAGTACGTCCGCAGCATCGGTGATGTGCGGCGGGTGGTGGACATGCTGGTGGGTGACACGCAGCGGATCGAGGTGTACGCCGAACGTGGGTTCGCGGTTCCACAGGAGGTGCCGGACGAGGTTCGGTCGGCCTTCGGCCGTCTGGTGGCGGCGGGTTACACGAGCCGGCTCGTCTGAGCTGAGTCGGGTTACCAGCGGGGCCCGCCTGGTCGGATGCCCATTCGTTCGCTGAGTTCGACGGCCGGCCGGGGTGGCCGAGGGCGGGTGAGGATCTCTCGAACCAGGTCACGGGAGAGTCGGTGGTAGCGCACCTGATCGGGGCCGATGACCTCGGCGTCGAGGAGGGCGGCCAGCGCTTCGTCGATGCGGTTCCAGCGGGCGAGCGCGCGTGCGGTTTCGATGGCGTGCCGGACCTGCCGTTCGACCGGAAGTGCTGTGGTGTCGAGCGGCGCGCCGATGGTGATGGCGCGTTGCACATCGCCGAGTTCCATGGCCACGGTCGTTTTGTGGATCGACACGTTGGTCGGTCCGAAGGCGGTCCACACGTGGTTTCCGTCGGTGCCGAGCCTGGTGGCCGCGGTGTCGGCTTCGGTGATGTGGCTGTTGGCGCAGGATCGGTCGTCTTCACGCGCGGCGGCGAGTGCGCATACCAGGTGCAGGCTGCCGTAGACGGAGAGTAGTTGCGGTGTGGGCGCGGCCAGTCGTGGTTCGAGGAACCGGGCGGCGGTGGCGGCGAGGCTACGCGCTTGGGCGTACTCGCCGATGGAGATCAGGGAGTGCGCGGCCGATCGGCTGAGTGAGCCGATGACCACGTGGTCCTCGCTGGTGTTCGCTGCGGCCAGGCCTCGGCTGGCGGCCGTCCAGGCCAGGTCGCCTTCGCCGAGCTTGGTGAGGAACAGGGCGGCGAGTTGGTGGGCGTAGGCGGTCATCGCGTGGGCGCGTTGGCCGTCGTCTCCGTCGTAGGCCTCAGTGGCGGTGAGGCAGTCGTGGATGAGGTGCGGAAGCCGGCGGGCGAGGGTGCCGTATCGCGAGTGCTGGTAGGCGTTCCAGATCGTGGCTACATCGTTCTCGAGTTCGGTCAGGGCAGGCGCGTCTACGGCGGCAGGGTTGGCCAGGGCGGGCGCGAGATGCCGATAGTCGTGGAGCGCCGCACGCAGGGCGGGGATGGTCTCGCGGCCTGAGTCGTCGGACCACTGGAACAGGCTCGGGGCACCTATCAGGTCTCCGAGGGAGATGTCGAGAGCCTTGGCGATCGCGCGGATGACCGAGAGCCGGTCCAGGTCGGCACGGTTCGTCTCGACCTTGCGCAGCCATTCGTGGGTCTTCCCCACCAGGCCGGCGAGCACCTCCTGTGAGAGTCCTCTGCGGCGTCGGTAGAAGGCAACGCGTTGGCCGATCGTCATGTCGTCTGTCATTCCTCGCACAGCATCACCTTGCCCGCTGATGCCATCCGGACCCGGTACAAATTTTCCCGGTTCTTCGTCCAGGTGGCTCCTACCTTCGATGGCATCAGATCACCGATGTGAGCTGACAGTCGATATCCGTAACGACGCAGCCATGATCTTCCTATTGGGGGAATCGATGACCAACGAGCAGGGGTACGGACCGATGCGTCCGCCCGGGTCGCTGTGCAGGGCTGAGTCGTACGGGATGAGGAGTCCCCGTCTGCCTACCGCCCAGAGGGCTGCGTGGGCGGGTGGGCGGCGGTCTGCTCCCGACTGTCGTCCCGCTGCGGTGGGCTCGCGTTTTCGGGCGCGGGCCCACCGCCTCGCGGAACCCGCCAGAGTGGGGGACCGGGCGTGACCTTGTACATCTCCCGCTCGGTGGCGACCAGCCGGGCGGCTCAGCGACTCGGGGCGCAAACCTCGACTCCGGCGACGGCCATGGCGGATCCGTCGTTGTTCACCTACGCCTGGCGTCGGTTCTTCGAGCAGCGGAGCCGAACAAAGGATCACCAGTGAGCGCCGACGAGCCCGGATCTGGCGAGAGCGGTGGCCTGGTGCGGGGTGAGCATGTGCCGTCGCGTCCGCAGTGGCACTGCCGCGCCTGCGGCCATGCCTGGCCCTGTACTCCGGCGCGGGAATTGCTCCTTGTCGAGTACGCGGGCAACCGGGTTGCGTTGTCGCTGTACCTGGCGGCGTGTCTGCACGAGGCCATCGACGATCTGCGTGTTCTCGACGCGAGGAGTACGGGCGGTTGTGGGGGAGTGTTCGACCGGTTCCTCGGCTGGACGCATCGGTATCCCGACCGTCAGCAGCCGACCATCGGCCCTTCACTGCTACCGGAGGAGGCGGAATCGTGAGCGGTATCGGGGTGATCGCCGCGAGTGGCCTACCGGCGATCGCGCGAACGTTCCACACCCTGGTGGTGCAGCCGACGAGTTTCTGCAACCTGGACTGCACGTACTGCTACCTGCCGGATCGCCGGTCCCGGCGTCTGATGACGGTGCCGGTGGCGAGGGCCTGTGCCGGTGCGATCGAGGTGCAGGGCAGCGGCCATTCCGTCAGCGTGGTCTGGCATGGGGGTGAGCCCACCGCCACGCCGCTCGGTCGCTTCCTGGATCTGCTGGCCCCGTTCGAGTCGTTGCGGCGGGCGGGGCGGATGGGTCACGAGATCCAGACCAACGCCACCCTGGTCGACCGGCGCTGGTGTGAGGTGTTCGCCGACTATGGGTTCACGGTCGGGGTGAGTGTCGACGGGCCCGCCGCGTTGAACCGTAACCGGCTGGATCGTGCGGGCAGGTCGACGCACGCCCGCACGATGCACGGTGTCCAGGTGCTCGCCGCCGCCGGGTTGGAGTACTCGGTGATCTGCGTCGTCACGCCGGAGACTATCGACCACGTCGACGATCTCGTTGACTTCTTCGCCGGGTTGCCGGGGTGCCGGTCGGTGGGTTTCAACATCGAGGAGCAGGAGGGCGCCGCCCGGTTGCCGGTGGGCGTGGAGTCCGCGTACCGGTTCTGGCGGCGGCTTGTGCAGCGCCGCACGGCCGGCGAGCGGCTGCGGATCCGTGACCTGGACCGGTTGGCCGACTACCTGGCTGCTGCCCGCGCCGGGCAGGTCGAGCACGGGCCGTACGAACCGATCCCGACGGTGTCCTGGGACGGTCAGGTCGTGCTCCTTTCCCCGGAACTGCTCGGCATCCCCGACGCCGGCTACGGGGACTTCGTCGCGGGCAACGTCCTCGCGGAGCCGATCACCGTCATGCTGTCCCGTGCTGGCGGTCTGCGCTATGTCACCGAGTTCGTCGCCGCGCTCAACGACTGCGCGAACCGGTGTGGGTTCTACGACTTCTGCCGTGGCGGTCAGGCCGGCAACCGCTACTTCGAGCACCGCACCTTCACCGTCCGGGAGACGAACTACTGCCGCACCACCTGTCAAGCGTTGGTCCGCGCCACCGCAGACCACCTCACCGCTATGGGAGGAACACCATGACCCACGCTCTCGCCGTTCTCGTTGACGCCGCGCCGGAACACCTCGCCTGCCTCCGTGTCGGACCGTTGCGGGCGGTACCGTCGGTCGACGCGGGGAAGTTCGACAATCGGCCCACGTGGGACAACCGGGGCTCGTTCGACAGTCGGCCCGGCTGGGACAACTGGAACAAGAAGAAGTGACCCCAGGCTTTCTTGGGCAGGAGCGGTGGTGTGCGGGGCGGTCTACCCGCCCTGCCCGTGATCAGGGAGAGGACGCATGCGGACCAGCGCAGTCGGTGACGTGACGATCCTGCTCCCGGACCTCGACCCCGCCGACCTCGACCCCACCACCGACCTGAACGACGACCTCAGCGAAGCCCTTGTCGAGGACGCCTCCTGGCGGAGCGCCGTTCTCGAAGACGTGCGGGTGCGGGGCAGCCGGATCATCGGTACGGATCTCAGCGAGAGCGCCTGGGAGGCGGGCTCGCTGTTCGGTAGCGAGATCGTCCGTACCGACTTCTCCGGGGCCTCCCTGTCGGGTGTGTCCGTGGAGCGCTGCGCGGTCACCGGCTCCCGGTTCACCGGTAGCCGGCTCACCGACGTCCGCCTCAAGGATGTGCTCTTCGAGGGCTGTCGCTTCGACTACGCCGCCTTCAGCCAGGTCGCCGCCGCCGGGGCGGTGGGGTTCGTCGACTGCATCCTGACCGACGCCACCTGGTCCTCCTGCCGCCTGCCCAACGTGGTGCTGAGGTCGTGTCGGCTGGACCGCCTGGAGTTGGAGTCCTGCCAGCTCGCTGGCGCCGACCTGCGCGGCAACTCCCTCCACGACCTCAAGACCACCCTCAGCAACCTTCGTGGCGTCACCCTCAGCGAGGACCAACTCGCCGACCTCACTTCCCTGACAGTCGAGGAGTTCGGCCTCACTGTCCGGGGGGCGTGACGTCCGGCGGGACACCGCAGCCGATTGCTTCTTGGCGCAGTCGCAGCTCGGTGACGCCGACCACGCCGCGTCGCTCGTCGCGGAAGTGGTACCGCTGATCCGTGAGGCGCCTTCGGAACGGAACCTGCGTCGCGTCGTTCGAGCGCGACAGCGGCCTCCACTCGCCAATACCGACCTGCGCGCTCGCGCACTCGACGACCAACTCGCCACTCTGGGGTCCTGAAAATGATCGATGATACGAAGGTTGCTCTGGTGACGGGCGCCAACCGTGGGCTCGGTGCCGCTGTCGCCTGTAGCCTTGCCGAGCAGGGCTTGCATGTGGTGCTGGCCGGCCGGAACGAGTACTCGGTCGCGCCTGGTGGCGGAACTGACGAAGGACGGGCTGGCCGTCAAAACCAGCTCGACGTCAACGACTCGGCGAGTGTGGCGTGGGCCTTCGTCGACACGGCCAAGCGGCATGGCCGGTTGGGCGTGTTGGTGAACAACGCCGGCGTTGCGATCGACCGGGGTCAGCTCGCGGCGAGTCCCGACTTCGAGCGGGTCCGCGCCGCTCTGGACACCAACCTGCTGGGTGCCTGGCGTTGCTGCGCCGCTGCCGTACCGGAGATCAGGAGGAACAGCTACGGCCGCGTCGTCAACATCACCAGCGACCTCGCGGGGCTGGCCACCATGGCCGACACGAACGTCTCGTACCGGGTATCCAAGGCCGCGCTGAACGCGCTGACCCGGGTCCTCGTGGCCGAGCTGACCGGCACCGGCATTCTCGTCGACGCGTGCTCGCCCGGACGCATGAACACCCGGATGGCGTACGGGGAGACCGACCGGACGCCGGAGGAAGGCGCCGACACGCCCGGGTGGCTGGCGAGGCTGCCACCGGATGGCCCGACCGGCGGCCTGTTTGCCGCCCGAACCCCCATCGACTAATGACGCCGACGGAGGTGGACGGCGTACCGGGCGCTCATGTGAGGGCTCCCCGTTGTCCGAATGACCTGTTGCGGCGTGCGCGGCTGGGGTTGCGGTCGCCGACGGGGTCGGGGCGGGTGATGTCGCGGCAGGAGGTTGCCGAGGCGGTGAACGCGTGGGTCTGGGAGCACCAGGGGCGACGCGTGTATCTGGGCGGCGCGTACATCGGGAAGTTGGAGCGTGGGGAGCATCGCTGGCCGGTGGCCCACGTGCGGGCGGGGCTGCGTGGCGTCTTCGGCGTGACCAACGATGCGTCGATCGGGTTGTACGTGATCTACGGTCTGGGCCGGTCGGTCGAGGCGGCGGAGACCGTGGCGCCGCCGGTACGGGAGGTAGCGACCGCGCCCACACCGGCGCCGTCCCCGCACGACGACGCGGACGGGGTACCCACCGTTCATCTCGACGTCTCGGTGGGGGCGGTGGTCTTGATCTCGTTTGACAGTGAGTGTCGTGGGCCGGTCCGAGTCCTCGTGACCACGGTGCCTGGGGACGGTTCCGAGCCTTCGGCGCTGCCGCTGACCGTCGGTAGCGGGGCGCGGGTGTATTCGCTCGTTGACGGGCGTGGGCGGGTCTGATGGGGCAGCGACCGGCCGAGTTGAGGCCACATGCGTCCGCGCGTCACTTTCTCGGTGCGGAGTTGCGGTGCTGGCGGCAGCAGCGCGGGTTGTCGTTGGCGCGGCTCGCGGCGCTGGTGTACGTGAGCCCGGACCTCCTCGGCAAGATCGAAAAGGCGGAGCGGGCGGCCAGTCTCGATGTCCTGGCCCGCTGTGACGAGGTGCTGGAGACGGGCGGAGCGCTCGGCCGCTTGCGGCGGTTCGTGGACCACCAGACGGCAGCGCAGCCACGGACGGATGCGTCGGCGGCGATGCCGGCCCGGTTCAGGGTGGTCACGGAGATCGTGGCTGTCGACTTAGAGGTCCTAACAAAATGATCTCTGGGTCTTTCGTCCTCTCTAGAGGACGATCTACGATGTCGGGCCGTGAGGCGTGGTGAGCAGCCGCCGTGGATCGTGCCGGACGGGCTGTGGCAGCGCATCGAGCCGTTGCTGCCCAAGCCTGAGCGCAATCCTCGGCACCCGGGGCGCAGGCGGATCCCGGATCGGCAGGTGCTGTGCGGGATCTTGTTCGTGCTGCACACGGGCATCCAGTGGGAGTTCTTGCCCCAAGAACTGGGATTCGGCTCGGGAATGACCTGCTGGCGGCGCCTGGAGGAGTGGAACCGGGCCGGAGTGTGGCAGCGGCTGCACGAGCTGCTGCTGGCCGAGCTGCAGGCGGCCGGGAAACTCGACTGGTCTCGCGCCGTGATCGACTCCTCGCATGTGCGGGCCGCCCGGCGTGGCCCAAAAGCGGCCCGAGCCCGGTCGACCGCGCCCGCCCGGGCTCGAAGCATCACGTCCTGACCGAGGGCGCCGGCATCCCCCTGGCCGTCGCGTTGACCGGCGGCAACCGCCACGACGTCACCCAACTGCTCCCGCTGATCGACAAGATCCCGCCGGTCCGGGGCCGCCGTGGCCGACCCCGCCAGCACCCCAACCAGCTCTTCGCCGATCGTGCGTACGACCACGACAAGTACCGCCGGGCCGTACGCGCCAAGGGCATCCGGCCGCGGATCGCCCGCCGCGGTCAACCCCACGGCTCCGGTCTGGGCGTATCCAGGTGGGTGGTCGAGAGAGTGCGCCGTGAGGCGCTGATTGATCGAGTGGAGGTGAGAGACCTTCGCCGCCGGGCTGTCGCAGCAGTTCGGTGAAGCTGGGGGCAGCCTGATCCGGGAGGTGCCGGGGAGGGTGGCAAGCGGCCCCGACAACGCCGGGACGTGACCAGTACTGCCAGATGGCGCGGGTCCGGCAAGCGAGACGGAGAGGTATACGCGAGGAACCGGTGTCTGAAGCCTCCTAACGATCCCTACCAGCTCGAACCTGGCGGATATGGGCTGGGTGCGGTGCGTCCTGGTCCTCTTCTCTCGGGACCGGAACTTCCTGGGCGTCTTTGTTCAGCGGTCAGGAAGGCCACGGTGAAGTGCTGCGGGGTAGCCGTGGCGATGCCGCGGGGGTATAGCCGGGTGCCTCCTTCGTCGAGCGATCAGTCAGTGAACACGGGAACTCTCCCGGTCCTGCCCGGCTGCGTCTCATCCGGAGACGACACGTCGGGCTGGGTCCACCGTCGGCCGATCGGGTCGGGAGAGGGCGGAGCCGTCGTAGTACTCCGAGGCCGGGAGAGCCGGTCACATGGGGAAGGGCGGCAGCGAGATCGCAAGGGAGGTACTGCAATGCCCGAAGACACGGTGGTGGATGCCACCGTCGCGTGGCCGACCCCGGAAGAGGCATGGACACGGGTACGGGGAATGCAGATCAAACTGCACCGTTGGGCGGTGGCCGACCACGGTCGCCGGTTTGACGATGTCTACAACTTCGTCAGCGACCCGGCCACGCTGGTCGTGGCGTTGCAACGGGTCGCCGGGAATGCCGGAGCCCGCACTGCTGGCGTGGATGGCGTCACCGCCGTGCACGTGAGCATGGCAGGGCCCGAGGTGTTCCTGGACCATGTCCGTTCCCTGCTGAAGGCCGGCACGTTCCGGCCGCTACCAGTACGGGAGAAGATGATCCCCAAGACCGGTGGGAAACTACGCCGGCTCGGGATACCGACCATCACGGACCGCGTGGTCCAGGCGGCGCTGAAGCTGGTCCTGGAGCCCATCTTCGAGGCGGATTTTCAGCCTTGTTCGTATGGGTTCCGGCCGAACCGGCGTGCGCACGACGCGATCGCCGAGATCCATCATCTGGCCACCGCCGGTTACCGGTGGGTGCTGGACGCGGACATCGAGGCGTGCTTCGACCGTATCGACCACCCGGCTCTGATGGACCGGGTGCGGGCGCGGGTGAAGGACAAGCGGGTGCTCACGTTGGTGAAGGCGTTCCTCAAGGCCGGGATCATGACTGAGCTCGGCGAGCGGAACGAGACCACGTCCGGCACACCCCAAGGAGGGATCCTCTCACCACTGCTGGCCAACATCGCGTTGTCGGTTCTCGACGAGTTCTTCGCCGAGCAATGGGCGGCAGCGGGCACCGGCCAGCAGCGCAGGCAACGACGCGCCAAAGGGCTGGCGACGTGGCAGTTGGTCCGCTACGCCGACGACTTCCTCGTCCTGGTCCACGGCAACCAGGAACACGTCGAGGACCTGCGAGACCAGGTGAGCACCGTCCTGGCGACGATGGGCCTGCGCCTATCCGAGTCCAAGACCAGGATCACCCACCTTGCCGACGGGGTCGACTTCCTCGGATTCCGCATCGTCTGGCAGCGGAAACGAGGAACGAGCAAGTGGCATGTCTACACGTTCATCGCAGACAAGCCGGTCCAGGCGCTGAAACGGAAGATCAAGTCACTGACCCGCCGGTTGTCGCATCTGAGCTACCGGGAAACGCTGGTGAGGATCAACTACATCCAGCGTGGATGGGCCAACTACTTCAAGCACGCGGTCGCCAAGCACACCTTCTCCCACCTGCAGAACTTCATCTGGTGGCGAGTGATCAACTGGGTGATGCGCCGCAACCGCATGACCTGGAGAGCCATCCGGCGATGGCTGCGCACCCCGCAAGGGTGGCAGCCCATCGCCTTCGACGGGGTCGAGTTGTTCAAGATGGCGAAGGTCCCCGTGACCCGATACCGCTATCGCGGCACCAAGATCCCGAACCCCTGGCAGCCCACGACAAGCCCACCCCCAACGGCATGACCTCGTGGAGAGCCCGGTGCGGTGAAAGTCGCACGCCGGGTTCGGCGGGCGGGTCCGGGAAACGGACCTGGAGCAATCCAGGCACCGCGCCCGGACCCGACCCAACACCATCGCCTGGTACCACGGCATGAAACGCCTACGCATCCGGTGGGAACGCCGTGACGACATCCACGAAGCCTTCCTCGCCCTCGCCACCTGCATCATCACGTACCGACACGTCGCACGACTTTGTTAGGACCTCTTAGTCGACTCCGTCGCCCCGTCCCGCCTGACCAACGGCGGCCCGTCGCGGTGGTGAGCAGAGCACCACCCGCTGGTGGCCACCCGCGACGCGCGGCTCGGCGCGCGGATCCGCCGATGTGAGTGCGAACGTTCTCGTCGCTATCAACTCTGGCCGCGCAACCCAGAACGCCCGTTACCAGTGAGCAGTTCCACAACTTCGTGTAGGCCACGCTCCTGCAGGGAGCGATCAGCGCGACCGGGAAGCTGATGACCCGCTCACCACTGCGGCGAAACTGCTGGCGCAAAGGTGAGCAAATGTCCAGTTAGTCAAGCCAGCAGATCACCGCGTCGCCGTTTGTGGCGGCTGCGGCGAAGAAGTTCCGGACGTCTGGCAGGTAGTGGGCGACCCACGCGAGCTCGCCGGGTCTGTCCCAGGTCTGGGGGTAGATCTCGGCCCGGGTCAACTCCTGCGGGTCGACGTCGCGGATGAGGTCGTCTTCGGTGAGCGCGGCCAGTCGCGTGGCCGCAGCCGCTACCTGAGCCGGTGTCAGGTACGACGGTGGCCCGTAGCCCCAGTCGTCCTCCAGGTTGTCCAGGAAGTCGAACATCTCGTCGCTGTCGGGTTCGACGTCTGGCCACTCCACGAATTCCTCCTCCCCTCGGACCAGCGAAATCTCGACACCAAGCCGGTCCAGCAGGAAGTCGAGTCCGTTCCATGCCTTGTCGGTGGCGCTCCAGCGATCGGAGTCGTTGTCCCGTCGTGTCATGGCGAGTCCGTAGGCCCAGCCGAGGTCGGCTTTGGCCTGCTCCAGTTCGTCCGGGGAAACGCGCAACCAGTTGCCGTTCATGCTCACGCCGCGAGCATAAGTTTCGGCTACGACAGCTTCCCCTGCCGGAACGCGTCGATCGTGGCCCCGGCGGCGAAGTCCTGGAGTTTCCGCTGCCCGACCTCGCCGGTCGACTGTGCTGACCGCCCCGGTCGACCCGGTGCGCTGAGCGCTCCGAAAATCCAACGCAGGGATGGATTTCGATATATACGGCGAGTAGCGTAGTCGGCACCCTTGGTGTGGCGGCGGGTGCGGCACCGACCTCATGGCACACCACACTCGGACGTGGAGGTCGAGATGCAGGATGAACAGCACCGTCGTCGGTCGGTGAGCCGGCGGGACGTGATGCGGGGCGCGGCCGTGCTCGGCGGTGCCGCCGCCACGGTCGGGTTGGTCGCACCGGGCAGCGCGACGGCGGCTCCCGACCCCGCACCGAGGAAGCCGGCACGGGCCGGGCTGACCGGGCTCGACGACTGGCTGGGCTCCCTGGTGCAGGTGGCGAGCGTGGCGGCGAACGTCCTGCCGATGCTCGTGCTGGCGCAGCGGGGGCAGACGTCCGACCCGTACCAGACCGGTGGGGTGCAGTTCGAGGTGATCAACATCGACGGTGAGCCGTCCCTCTACGCGCACAACGTCTCCGGTGACGACGTGGGACTTTCCTACACGTTGACCCAGTCGGAGCCGGCGTCGAACACCAGCGTGTACCAGCCGCTGCCGAAGGGCGGCGCGTACAAGTGCGAGTTCGACCTTGAGCAGTTCACCGACGGCCAGGTCTTCGTGGCGCCCAACCCGGCTACCACCGCGTCGACCGGGGGGCTGGCCCGCACACTGAGTTTCGCGGTGCGCGGCCTGACCATCGGGGCGGTGGTGCAGGTGGTCGGTGGCGTCAAGGTCTCGGTCACCAAGGACCCCTCGACCGGATCGTTCACCGCGGTCATCGAGGCCACCGGTACCCCGAAGACGCTGCGGGCCCAGGTCGAGGCGACCGGCCCGGACGGCAACATGGTCCGGGCGGTGTGGGACTCCTCAAACTCCCCGAGTCGGCCGAACAACGACACCATCAACCTTCCGCTCCCGGCGGGGGTGAACCTCGACCCGGTGGTGCAACTGCTCCAGCTCTACGTGGACCTCGACGCGCCCGGCCTGGACGCGGTCACCGCCGACCGCCTCCGTGAGGTCATCTACCTCTGATCCTCCCGTCGCCCGGCGGGGGGACCATCCACCGCCGGGCGACGGACTGGACGGGACCCCGACCCGTCGGCTCACCCCACGTCGTAGAAGCCGTCGCCGTCCAGGTACCGCGCGGTCAGGATGTCGTGCAGCACGGTGCTCTCCGTCTCGTGCACCAGGTACACCCGCATCGGGTACGTCCAGTCGTCCACCGAGCGGTGGATCGGGTCGCCGGGGCGGACGGTGAACAGGACGTCCTGGAAGCTGTCCAGCGCCCGTACCTGCGCCAGCTTCGGGTACCCGCGCAGGGTGCCACTGACCGGCGAGACCATGTTGACCAGCCCGGCGTGCCGGGACAGGTCGTAGTCGTCCTGCCAGCGCGCCGCGAACCGGTCGGGGTCGACGTAGGCGTCGACGGTCCACTCCAGTTGGCTCTCCCCGAGCGCGCCCCGGACCGGCACGTGCAGGTCGGCGCCGCAGGCGCGGGCGGCGGTCTCGATCAGCCGGGGTCCGTTCGGGGTCAGTTTGAGTTCGGTGTGTGCGGGGCCGTGCCGCAGGCCCAGCGCGTCGAGCACCTGGCAGGTGTAGGTCACCAGGGGATCCGACTCGGGGCCGCGCCGGGGCAGCAATTGTGCGCTGGCACCCAGGTCGCGAACACCGTTCGCGCTGATGTGGTGCATCTTCCAGACGTCGGTGACGTGGTGCCGACCGTCGAGGCTGACGGTGTTCACCAGGTATTCGGACCCGACCAGGTATTCCTGGGCGAGCACCGCCCGGTTCCGGGCGCCCAGTGCGCTGTCGGTGCCGATCAACGCCTGAAAGGCGGAGCGTACCTGCGCGGCGTCGTCGCAGAAATGGATTCCGTCGTTGCCGGCGCTGCTGACCGGTTTCAGGACCACCGGACCGTCGACTTTGGTGTGCCAGTCGAGCAGGGTGTCGAGATCGGTGACCAGGATCTGTTCCGCGGTGGGCACCCCGGCCGCCCGGACCGTCTCCAGCATGCGGTGCTTGTCCCGGCGGGCGCGGCTCAGGGCGGTGCCGTTGGTCCGCAGGCCGAGGGCCTCGCTGAGCAGGTCAGCGGCCTCGACGCCGCTCTCGATGCCCGGGATCAGGCACACCGGCGCGTACCGGGCGACCGCCGCCGCCGTCCCTGCCACGTCACCGTCGTAGGTCACCTCGGCGCGGAAGTCGTCGGGCCGGTAACTGCGCCGGTACGCGGGATTGGCGGTGGGTGAACTGCGCACGTGTACGCAGTCGAATCCCCGCTCCCGGAACAGGGGAGCGAGGAAACGCGCGCTGGAATAGGCGTCGACGATCGCCACCACGGGAGCGGCGGCCGGTCTGTCACTCATGCGAACCCCATTGTTGGTCGGACCAGGACCGGTGGTACGGCTGTCTCCCGGACGCGTCAGGGCAGACGCAGTCCGGTGTGCCGGGCGAGAAAGGCGAGTGTATCGGTCACCAGATCCGCCGCCCGGCTCGTCGACCGGTTCGTGTGTCCCGCCTCGAATTCGCTGCGGATCAGGATCGGTGCCGTTGCCGTGGTCGCGTGTTGGAGGGCGGCGCACATCTTCCGGGCGTGCATCGGGTCGACCCGGGCGTCGTTCTCGGCGACCGCGAACAGGACGGCGGGGTACGCCACCCCGGGACGGACGTGGTGGTACGGGGAGTAGCCGAGCAGCCAGCCGACCTCGTCCGGATCGTCGGCCGAGCCGTACTCGCCGGCCCACAGCCGGCCCATCCCGAACCGTTCGTACCGTGCCATGTCCAGCAGCGGCGCCTCGCACACCACCGCCCGGTACAGGTCGGGCCGCTGCACCAGCGCCGCCCCCACCAGCAGCCCCCCGTTGGACCCGCCGTACGCGCCGAGCTGGTCCCGGGTGGTCCAGCCGCCGTCGATCAGGGCCCCGGCGGCGGCGTGGAAGTCGTCGAAGACGTTCTGCTTGTGTTCCCTCATCCCGGCGCGGTGCCACTGTTCGCCCTCCTCGCCGCCGCCGCGCAGGTTCGCCACCGCGTAGACGCCGCCGGCCCCGACCCAGGCCAGGATCGCCGGGTCGTACGCGGGCACCAGCGACGAGCCGAACCCGCCGTACCCGAAGAGCACCGTCGGCCGGGGCCCGGCGCGGCCGACCGGCTCGACGACCAGCATGCGTACCGTCGTCCCGTCGGCCGACCGGTAGCTGACCTGCGAGCTGCGGACCTGCGGCACCGCCACCAGGCCGGGGGTGGCCGCCCACACGTCGGTGACCCCGGTGCGCGCGTCGTACCGCAGGATCGTGCCCGGCGTGCTGCTGTCGGTGTAGGAGAACCACGCCTCGTGGCCGCCCTCGGGCCGCTCGAAGAGCCCGCCGATCGCCCCGACGCCGGGCAGCGGCACGGTGCCGAGCCGCTCCCCGGTCGCCAGGTCGTGAACGGTGACGTCGTTGACGGCGTGCCGTGTCCAGCCGACCAGGAGCCGGGGCCGGTCGAGTTCCGGGCCGTCGAGGATGGCGAAGTCCGACAGCACCGCCTCCGGGTCCTCGGCGACCAGGTCCCGCCACGCCCGGTAGGACAGGTCGGCCGGGTCGGCGACGCAGAGCCGCGAGCGCGGCGCGTCCCGGTCGGTGAACAGGTACGCCCGGCCGTCGCGCCACAGGTACAGGCCGGTGTCGGCGTCGACGCCCACCTGCACCGGTCGGAACGCCGGCCGCTGCGGGGTACCCGCCGACAGGTCGCCGAGCCACAGGTCGCTGCGGTTCTCCGTACCGTGGGAGACGCCGAGGCTCAGCCAGCGCCCGTCCCCGCTGACCAGGATGCCGTAGTCGGCGGTGTCGGGCAGCCCGTCCCCGAAGACCAGCACGTCGTCGGCCTCCGGGTCGGTACCGACCCGGTGCAGGTAGACCCGCCGCCCCGGGCCGGCCCCGGCCGCGCCGTCGCCGGGTAGCTGCCGGACGTAGTAGTAGGCGGTGCCGTCGGGCAGCCAGGCGATCGCCGCGTGGCGTACGCGCGCTATCGGGCCCTCCAGCACCGCGCCGGACGCCACGTCGAGCACGTGCAGCAGGGACTCCTCGGTGCCGCCCCGGGAGACCTTGTAGGCGAGCCGGCCGCCGGTCGGGTCGGGGTGCCAGGAGTCGAGGGTGGTGTCACCGGCGGGGTCCAGGCGTGTCGGGTCGAGCAGGACGCGTTCCGTCCCGTCGGGGTCCACGGTGAGCAGCACGGCCCGTTCCTGCGCGGGGAGCCGGCGGGTGTGGAACCGCCGCCCGCCCCGCCAGACCGGCGTGCCCACACTGCCGGTCCGCAGCAGGTCGGCGACCCGGTCGCGCAGCGCGGCCCGGCCCGGCAGGCCGTCCAGCTCGCGGTCGCACAGGGCGCGCTGCGCGTCGGCCCAGCGCCGGGTCTCCGGGTCGGCCGGGTCCTCCAACCACCGGTACGGGTCCTCGACCAGGTGCCCGTGCAGTTTCTCGGTGCGGGCCTCCCGCCGGGCGGGCGGGTACCGCAGGCTCATCGCTGCGCTCCCGCCCGCCCGATCGGCACCGGACCGTCGGCCGACAGTTGCCCGTGCGACGGCTGCCCGTGCGACGGGTCCGGCACCCCACCCGCCCGTTCCCCTCCCACCGGCTCCCCGGCCGGTGTGGCCGGTGCGTCGGGCAGCGTGTGGAACCCGCCACCGAAGAAGACCAGGGGGGTCTGCCCGTGCTTGTCCGACCGGGTGAACGACAGGACCCGGGCCAGCACGATCGAGTGGTCCCCGGCGGGCACCACACGGTGGACCCGGCATTCGAGCCAGGCGCTGCCGCCGGCCAGCAGGGGTGCCCCGGTGAGCGCGCCCGGCTGCCAGGGGTAGCCCTCGAACTGTCCCGTGCCGGTCGGCCGGTCGCTGCGGGCGAAGGACCGGGCGGTGTCCCGCTGGTCGGCGGCGAGGATGGTGACGCCCAGCGGTGCCTGCGCGCCGAGCATCGACTCCAGCCGGGAACCGCGCTTCACGCAGACCAGCACCAGCGGCGGATCGAGCGAGACGGTGACGAAGGAGTTCACCGTCGTGGCGTGCGGAACCCCGGCGTCGACCGTCGAGGCGACGGTGACGCCGGTGGCGAAGGCCCGGCCCGCCTGCCGGACCAGCACCGCGTCCGCCACCGCGTCGGTCACCGCCACCTCGTCCGGCTCCGGCGCGTCGGGCTCCGGCGTCACGGGGGGCGCGGACCCGGCGGGTGCGCGGGCGGTGTTGCCGTGGCGGCGCGCGGCGGCGAGCCCGACGAGCGTCGCGGCCAGGGCCGAGGCGGCGCCGACGAGCAGCAGGACGGTGAAGGTGCCGCGCAGCGGGCCGATGCTGGTGAGGCCGAGGAAGAGGGCGACGCTGAGGGTGACCCCGGCGAACGTCCCCAGCGTGAACAGGCCGGACACCCGGCCCGCCACCGCGACCGGCTCGTTCGCCAGGATCCGGGTCTGGAAGACGACCGCGAACACCTGCCCGGCCAGCAGCATCACGGAACTCGCCAGCACCGCGACCCAGGGCGTGGTCACGAAGGTCATGCCCGCCAGGGCGAGCGCGACGACCGCCGCGGCGAGTACCCCGGGCCGCAGGCCGTGCCGGGTGCCGAGGCGGCCGACGAGGGTGGCGCCGACCACGGCCCCGATGCCGTTGGCCAGGTTGATGACGCTCAACCAGGTGGCCCCGCCGCCGAGGAAGTTGCGGGCGACCACGTTCGGGTAGACGTTGATCAGCCCGGCCCCGGCGTTGAGCGCGAAGACCCCGAGCAGCAGCCACCGGCTGCTCACGCTCAGCCGGTGGCGCGACGCGCCGGCCGCCGCGCCGTCTCGGGGACCGGCGGCCGGCACGGGGGCGGGTATGAGCCGGACCAGCAGCAGCGCGGAGACGACGAAGGTGGCCACGTCCACGACGATCAGCGTGGGCAGGTCGCTGACCTGCAACACCAGCGGCCCGGCGGCGGTGCCCAGCACGAACATCCACCAGTCGACCGTGGACACCGCGGCGAGCGCCGGGGCGAGGCGCTCGGTCGGCAGCACCCGCCGCAGGTAGGCCGTCTGGGAGGCGGTGAAGAAGGGGGTCAGCAGGCTGAGGAAGGCCAGCACGCCGATGGTGACGGCGCTGGTCGACCCGATGCCGGCGAGCACCGCGCCGAGCAGGCCGACCAGCACCACGGCCCGCAGCACGTCCAACCCGATGAGGGTACGCCGGGTGTCGCTGCGGTCGGCCAGCGGCGCGAGCAGCCGTGAGCCGAACAGGACGGGCAGGTACACCAGCACGATCGCGGTGGTGAGCACCGCGTTCGAGCCCCGGTTCTGGTTGTACGCGTAGTAGACGACCGCCGTGCGGAACAGCCAGTTGCCGAACTGGCTGACCGCGTACGCGGCCAGCAGCGTCCGGAGCGGCACGTGTCCCGGCCGGTCGGGGTGCTCAGCGGCGGGCACCGGTGACCCTGGACAACCGGGTACGCAGCTCGGTCAGGTCGGCGGCGTCCGCGCCCCGCTCGGCGGCGAGCGCGGTGTCCGCCTGCGCCCCGGCCGGGTCACCCGACTCCAGGCGGAGCAGGGCCCGGTTGTAGGCGTAGTCCGGGTCGTCGGAGAGCCGCACCGAGTGGTCCAGGCAGTGCAGCGCCTCGACGAGTCGACCGTTGGTGTGCAGGACGTGGGCGAGGTTGTTCCAGCCCTCGGCGAACCGGGGATCGCGGTCCACCGCCGTCCGCAGGCTCTGCTCCGCCTCGTCGGCCCGGCCGAGCTCGACCAGCGCCAGCCCCCGGTTGTTCCACGCCTGCGCGTTGCCGGGGTCGTGGTAGACGGCGGCGTCGAGGCTGGCCAGCGCCCCGGCGGCGTCGCCCCGCTTGAGCTGGAGGGTGCCGAGCCCGAGGTGGGCGCGGGCCTCCTCGGGGTTGAGTTCCACCACCCGCCGGAAGTCGGCCTCGGCGGCGGCGGTCTCGCCGGTCTGCACGTACAGCCGGGCGCGGTTGAGGTGCGCCTCGTAGTACGGCGGGCAGAGCGCCAGGGCTCGCTCGTAGTACGCCAGCGCCTCCTCGTGCCGCCCGATGCGTTGCAGCATGTTGGCCAGGTCGTTGGCGTACTCGCCGTAGTTCGGGTCGAGGCTGATGGTCCGCTGGTACACCTCGTACGCCCGGTCGTGGTCCTTGACCAGTTCGTAGATCTGGGCGGTGTTGTAGACCAGGATCGACTGGTGCAGCGCGTACCGGTCGTCGCCGTAGATCCGCTGCATCCGCGCCATGCCCTCGGTGCAGAGGGTCAGCGCCTCGTCCAGCCGGCCCTGCCGGGCGCGGATGTAGGCCAGCGCGTTCTCCGCGAAGACCTTGATGTACTCGTACTTCGGGTGGTCCCGGAAGTCGCTGCTGATCCGTTCCAGGTTGAGCAGCGCGAACCGTTCGGCGGTGACCAGGTCCGGTGGGGTCTGGTACCGCCCGTGCGCCATGCTCTGCGAGTAGAGCACCGTGGGCGTGTAGAAGCTCTGCGGGAAGTGGTGGTAGAAGGTGTCCAGGTACGGGATCGACACGTGCGCGAGCTTGAGCGAGTACAGCACGAAGGCCATGCGCAGGTAGACCAGGTTGTGCGGTTGCCCGCCCCCGGGCAGGGTCCGTAGCTGCGGGTCCGCCCAGTACCGGGAGAACAGGTCGAACCAGGTGTTGTAGAGCCCGATCTCCTGGAGCGAGATCGACAGCGGGGCCAGCGCCACCATCCGGTCGGCGGCGTCCCGCAGCCCGCAGTGGTGCACCGGGTGGACGATCTCCTCCGGGGTCCCCGCCAGGTCGGCGAGCACCTCCCGGTGGACGCGTTCCCGGGTGCCGGCGTCGAAGGTCTCGTAGTTGCGGACCGCGACCGGGTCGTCGTCGGCGCAGTGCTCGCGGACGTACCCGGTCAGCAGGTCGTACCGGGCCCGCTCGCCGAGCAGGCTCAGGTAGAGGTCGAGGTGCGTCTCGAAGGTCAGGTACCCGGGCATCGTCACGTTCCGCTCGGCGCAGCGCATCAGCGCCGAGAGGCGGGCCGGCCGGCCCTGCGCGAGCCGCCACAGGTTGTCCACCTGCTTGGCGGCCGGGGCGGCGAACCCCCAGCCGAGGATCGTCTCCCGGGCCTCGGCGCGGGTCAGCGGCGGCAGGGTGACCCGCACGCCGTGTTCGGCGAGGGCGACGTCCGGCTCGCCGTCGACCAGCAGCACGATCGTCAGCCGCCGGCTCAGCGTCCGGCGTCGGGCGACGATGTCGAGGAACTGCGACACGGTGGGCGACAGCCGTTCGGCGTTGTCGACGACCAGCGTGTAGGGCTGCGGGGTGACCGCGAGGAAAGCGTCCAGGAACTCGTACAGGCCGTTCAGCAGCTTGCCCTGGTAGTCGTGGAAGTAGAAGCGGGTACGCTCCTCCCGGCTGGCAATTCCGGTGAGGTCCCGCGGAGTCCGGTAGGCGGGGGATTCCCGGAGCGGGAAGAATCGTTTGAGGGACTGCTCCGCATTCGCCACGAGATCGGGATGCTCGACCTCCGCGACGGCCAGCGCGTGATCCACCAACGGCTGGAAACCGGCGAAGTAGCCGTGGGTCAGCTTGTCGCCGCTGCCGGACACCACACGATCCGCCGGCCGCCCGTCGCCCCCGGCGGCGAGCCAGGCGTGGACCGTGTCCGCCTTCCCGCTGCCGTCCGGCGCGGTGACCAGCAGGAACACGGGGCCGTCCGGCTCCCGCGCGGCCAGTTGCCGGCGCGCGTCGTCCAGGGCCGGAAAGAGAGCGGGGCGGACGCGGGAATGGTGGGTGGTCATGCAGGGCTCCCCCAGGGGCCGGAATGTTTCGGTCAGGGGTGGGGGCCCGCATTCGACGGGCCCCCACGGGCTTCGCCTAGCCGGCGACGTACGGCGTGGTGGTGCGGACCGTCTCCTGCTTCTCGGCGACCTTGACCTTCATGTTTCACCCCCCACCATGATATTGAAGCACGTGATTTTCGTCAGTGTGTGGTGCGGCTCGCTCCGGAGTCAAGTAGGTGCAATTGTGGAGGCGGGTGAGGACATCTGCCCGAAACAATTCGACACGCCCCGTGAGTACGCGGCGGTCCGGGGGACGGCGGACCCGGTCGCCGTCGGCGTCCGCGCGACGCGCCAGATCGGTGCGGCGGGCGGGTGGGTCGGTGGGGGTGCCCGCCGCGGCTGCGGGACGGCCCGCATCTCACGCAGAGTGACGGCGAGTCGTACAAGCGACAGAAACCCTGGACCGCGTCCCGGGCCGGTCAGAACAGGGTCGACGGCTCGGCCGGGATCGGCTCGGGCGGGGGCGGCAGGTCGGGCACCCGGGCCCGTACCTCGTCGTGGAAGCGGCGGGCGAGCACCGGGGCGTCGGCGTTGTCCGGGGTGTGCACGAAGACGGTGGGGGAGCGGCCCTCGCGCAGCCAGTCGACGCAGGCGTCGATCCAGTGCTGCCAGCCCGCGACGGTCCGGGCGGTGTCGTCGCGCCCGAGGTAGCGCACGATCGGCCGGTCGGTCAGCGCGTGGGTCCGCAGCGGCGTGCGGGGCTTCTTGGTCCAGGCGTCCCGCTCCGCGTCGCTGGTCGGCCGGTCCTGGAAGAGCGCGGTGGTGTCGAACGGGATCCACTCGGCGGTCGCGTCGGCGAGCACGCCTTCGAGCAGCCGCGTCGAGCGGGGGTTGGTGAAGAAGGCCGGATGGCGGACCTCCACGGCGGGGCGGTACGGGTCGGGCAGCCGGCGCAGGAACCGGGTGAGCACGGGGAGGTCGGCGGGAGCGAACGACGCGGGCAGTTGGATCCAGAGGGCGTGCGTGCGGGGCCCGAGCGGCTCGATCGCCGCGAGGAAGGCGCGCATCGGCTCGGTCACATCGCCGAGTCGGCGTTCGTGCGTGACGACCTTGGGCAGCTTGAGCACGAACCGGAAGTCGGGGTCGGTCTGTTCGGCCCAGGATGCCACGGTCTCCCGGCTCGGGGTCGCGTAGAAGGTCGTGTTCCCCTCGACCGCGTCGCACCAGCCCGCGTAGTGCCGCAGCCGGTCGCGGGCCGGCAGCGGGTGCGCCAGCAGCCGCCCCTGCCAGGAGGTGTGCGTCCACATCGCGCAGCCCACGTGCAACCGCCGCACCTCGTCCCCTCCCACCCACCGGGCACCCCGCGCACCCGCCCCGGCCCCGTCCGTCGGGCCGCCGACCGCGCCGGAGGTACGGTATCCGGCTGCCCCCGTCCGGGCGTCGCGTGGCCCCGGACCGGCGTCGCGGCCCCGCCGCCAGCCGGTACGCCGGTGTCGGTCGATCCGTCGTCGGTGTCGGCGAGGTACCGCCGGTGTCCGACAGGTCCGTCCGAGGTGGATTGCGTGCCGTTCGTTGGTGAACGGGCCTACCGCGCCGGACCGGAAATCCCCTCGTCTTGACCTCGCTCAGCCGGCCTGGCCTGCGTAAATGCTCGGCTGTGACGAGGGTGTCCCATCATGCGGTACGTGGATTTTGGCCTCTTGTGCTGCGTACCGACGGAGGTCATTATGAGTTCGTTCCGGCCTGCGGTATTAAAACTTCACTCGGTCCGGTGTGTAACCGCAGGTCGTTGCAGGTGTCGGGATTCCGGCACGTACGGGACGACGGATTGGCGGCTACTGTTTTACGGGCAGGTTTCTGGTACGTCAATTCTGCGTGCCGGGGCGAGCGGGGTGGGGGATGGTCTTGACGGTGCTCAACCAGGACGTGCCGACCGCGCCGGGCAGTCGCCGATGATCGGTGCGCCCGCCGTGAGTGGCTGATCTTGCCTGGTCAGTGGCTCGGGCCGGGCAGGGCGTGACGACCGGCGAGCCGTCGACGACGCGGTCGCGGTAGCTGCACGATCATGAATCGGTCCACCCCTAATGGGGTGATGTCGAACCGGCGGTGTGGCCGGGAATTTCGTGGACGACGGTGTCCTCCCTTTTGTCGCTGCCGACCTCGCGCGGCGGGCTCGGCGTGCGCCGGTCCGGCGGGTGGCGGTAAGTGCCGGAAATGACCCGTAGGTGAGGGCCGGGCCCTCTGAACCGGAGCGGCCACCGCATTCGTACGTGGTGCGCGTACAGGAGATCAACGGATGAGTGGAATAGTCGGCTGGATCGACTTTCGTCGTGACATCGGTACGCGGTCGGACATTCTGGAGGCGATGACCGGGACCATGCGGCACCGTGGCCCGGACAGCGCCGGGGTGTGGCTGTCGGCGCACGCCGGGTTCGGGTACCGGGGCCTGGACACCGGGGCGGTCGAGGACGGCGGACTGCTGGCCCGACTGGATCTCGGCGACGCGGCCGTCGCGCTCGTCGTGGCCGGGCCGATCTACAACACCGGGGAACTGCGCCGCGAGGTCGAGTCGGCGGGCGGCACCCCCCGCTCCGGCGCGACCTGCGAACTCCTGCTCCAGGCGTACCTCATCTGGGGGGACCGGTTCGTCGAACGGCTCGACGGGATGTTCACCGTCGCCGTCTGGGACGGCCGGACCCGCCGGCTGCTGCTCGCCCGGGACCGGCTCGGCCTCAAGCCGCTCTACTACCACGGGTACGCCGGCGGGGTGGTCTTCGCCACCGAGCCCAAGGGCATCCTGGCGAACCCGCGCTTCACCCCCCGGCTGGAGCTGTCCGCGCTGCCGATCGTGCTCCAGCCGCGCCTCACCATGCCCGGGGAGACCCCGCTGGTGGGCCTGCGCGAGGTGGCCCCGGCCGAGATCGTCACCTGCTCCGACGCCGGGACCACCACCCGCCGGTACTGGGAGCTGACCAGCGCGCCGCACCACGAGTCCTTCGACAAGACCGCGGCGCACCTGCGGGAACTCCTGGAGGACGTGGTCGGCCGGCAGCTCGCCACCGGTGTCCCCGGCGGCGCGATGCTCTCCGGCGGGGTCGACTCCACCTCGATCGCGGCCCTGGCGACCCAGTTGCTGCGCCGCAGCGGCCGGCAGCTCGACACCTACTGCGTCGAGTTCGCCAGCGACCCGGCGCACTTCACCCCGACCGAGCTCCGGCCGGACGTGGACGCGCCGTACGCGGCGGCGGCGGCCGAGTTCATCGGCACCCGGCACCACACCCTCACCGCGAGCGTGGCCGATTTGCTGGCCGCCATCCCGGCCACCCGCCGCGCCCGCGACCTGCCCGGCTGGGGCCAGTTCGACGCCTCGATGTACCTGATCTTCCAGCAGATGCGCGAGCGCAGCGTGGTCGCCCTGACCGGGGAGGCGGCCGACGAGTTCCTCGGCGGGTACCCGTACTTCTTCAAGGCGGACCGGGTCGGGCGCGACACCTTCCCCTGGATCGGTGACGGCCCCCGGCTGGTCGACTACCTCTCCCCGGAACTGCGCGACGTCGTCCGCCCCGAGCAGGACGAGCGGGACCGGTACCACGAACTGCTCGCCCGGGTGCCGAAGCTGCCCGGCGAGGACCCGGCGGACGCCCGGATGCGGGAGGTCTTCTACCTCGGCATGTCCGGGCCGCTCGCGGTGATCCTGGACCGCAAGGAACGCATGAGCATGGCCCACGGCCTGGAGGTCCGGGTCCCGTTCTGCGACCACCGGCTGGTCGAGTACCTGTGGAACGTGCCCTGGTCGATGAAGTCGACCGGCGGGGTGAAGGGGCTGCTCAAGGCGGCGATGGCCGACCTGCTCCCGGCGGGCACCCGCAACCGGCGCAAGAGCGCCTACCCGCACGTGCAGAGCCCGCAGTACGACGAGTCCCTGATCCGGGAGGCGACCTGGATCGCCAACGACCCGGCGTCCCCCGTCGGCTGGATGTTCGACACCGCCCGGCTCAACGACCTCATCGGGCAGATCGCCGCCGATCAGCTCAGCTCCGAGCTGCCGGGCGGCGCCAGCCCCGCCCACCTGCTCATCCAGCTCGTGGAGATGCGGGCCTGGATCGAGGAGAACGGCGTGGCGGTCCGATGACGACCCGGTGCGGCCCCCGCGCACCGCGCGTGACCCACCCGGCAGAAAGGTAGGCAGTCCCATGCTCGAACTGGTCCCCCTCGCCGAGGGCGTCGGCACCGAGATCCGTGGGATCGATGTCACCGGCGACATCTCCGACCGCGAGTTCGACCGCATCCACCAGGCGTGGATGGACACCGCCGTGTTGCTCTTCCGCGACCAGAAGATGACCCCGGAGCAGCACATCGCCTTCACCCGCCGGTTCGGCGAGGTGTTCGCCTACACCCGCTCCCAGTTCAACGACGTCGAGTACCCGGAGATCCTGCTCCTGTCCAACCTCACCCGCGACGGCAAGCCGATCGGCTCCGCCTACAGCGGGCGGGTCTGGCACACCGACGGCCACTACCTCACCACCCCGCCGGTCGGCTCGATGCTGTACGCGATCGAGGTGCCCCCGGTCGGCGGCGACACCTGGTACGCCAACATGTACACCGCCTACGAGGCCCTGCCGCAGCGGGTCAAGGACCGCATCGAGAACCTGCGGGTGGTGATCAGCCGGGTCCAGTCGCGGCCGTACAACTACCCGGACCGGCCCGCCCCCACCGAGCAGGAACGCGCCGAGTGGGTCGACGTGAGCCACCCGGTGGTCCGCCGGCACGACGTCACCGGCCGCAAGACGCTCTACGTCGGCGGCAACGTGCCGTGGCGGATCGAGGGGATGTCCGAGGAGGAGAGCGCCCCGCTGGTCACCTTCCTCCAGGAGTTCTCCGTGCAGCCGCAGTTCACGTACTGCCACAAGTGGCGGCCGGGGGACATCGTGCTCTGGGACAACCGCAGCGCCATGCACCGCGCCACCTACTACGACCACGTGGCGCACCGCCGGCTGCTGCACCGGACCACCATCGCCGCCGGCCGGCCGGCCGCCGCCTGACCATGACGACGTACGACTACATCGTGGTGGGCGCGGGAGCCGCCGGGTGCGTGCTCGCCGGCCGGCTCACCGAGGACCCGTCGGTCAGTGTGCTGCTGCTGGAGTCCGGCCGGGAGCGGCGCAGCCCGCTGCTGTCCATCCCGGCGGCCGAGACGATCCTGATGGGCAACCCGCGCTACGACTGGTGCTTCGACACCGACGCCGACCCGACGCTGAACGGGCGGACCCTGCGCATCCCCCGGGGCCGGCTGCTCGGCGGGTCCAACGCCATCAACGGCATGATCTACGTCCGGGGCCAGCGGCAGGACTACGACGACTGGGCGGCGCTGGGCAACACCGACTGGTCCTGGGCCGGTGTGCTGCCGTACTTCCGCAGCATGGAACGGGCCGGCGGGATCGGCGGGGAGAGCCGGGGCAAGGACGGGCCGATCGCGGTCGGCCTGCCCCGCGACCGCGACGAGATCTGCGACGCCTTCCTCACCGCGGCGGGGCAGGCCGGGTACCCGCGGAACCCGGACTACAACTCCGGCGACCAGGAGGGCTTCGGCTACTACCAGGTCAACCACGAGGGCGGCCGGCGCTCGTCGGCGCTGGGCGGGTACCTCGCGCCGGCCCGCCGCCGGCCCAACCTGACCGTGCTCACCGGCGCGCACGTCGCCCGGCTGCGCTTCGACGGCACCCGCTGCGTCGGGTTGACCTACCGGCACGGTGACGCCGAGCGGCAGGCGACCTGCGGGCGGGAGGTGATCCTCAGCGCCGGCACCGTGCAGTCGCCGCAGCTGCTGGAGCTCTCCGGCATCGGCGCGGCCGAGGTGCTGAAGCGGGCCGGCGTCCCGGTGGTGCACCACCTGCCCGGCGTCGGGGAGAACTTCCGCGACCACTTCGCGGCCCGGCTGCGCTGGCGGGTCCGCAAGCCGATCACCTTCAACGAGCGCTCGCGCGGCCTGCGCCTCGCCGGGGAGGTGCTGCGGTACCTGGGGACCCGGCGGGGGCTGCTCAGCCTCCCCATCGCACTCGGCCACGGCTTCGTCCGCACCTCCGACGACCTGGACCGGCCGGACGTCCAGTTCCACTTCGCCCCGGCCAGCTACGGCGCGGGCAACACCCGCCGGCTGGACACCCGGCCCGGGATGACCGTCGGCGTCTACCCGCTGCGCCCCGAGTCGCGCGGCTCGATCCACATCCGCTCCGCCGACCCGGACCAGCCGCCGGCGATCCGGCCCCGGTTCCTGGACACCCCGTACGACCGGACCACGCTGGTGGCGGGGATGCGGATCGCCCGGCGGATCGTCGAGGGCGCGGCGCTGGACGCGTACCGGGAGTTCGAGACCCAGCCCGGCCCGGACGTGCACACCGACGAGGACCTGCTGGCGTACGCGCGGACCAAGGGGGACACCTCCTACCACCCGGTCGGCACCTGCCGGATGGGCGACGACCCGGGCGCGGTGGTCGACCAGCGGCTGCGCGTGCACGGGGTGCACGGCCTGCGGGTGATCGACGCGTCCGTGATGCCCACGATGATCTCGGGCAACACCAACGCGGCCAGCATGATGATCGGCGAGAAGGGCGCGGCGCTGGTCCGCCAGGACCACCGGGCCGGGGTCGCCCCGTGACCGCCGGCCCGCCGCCGCCCGCCCCGGCGGGTGACCCGGCGTTCGTCGCCGGGCCCGGCGACGCGGCCTTCGTGGTCGCACCCGGCGACCCGGACAGCCCCGACGTGGCGGACCTGCTGCGCCGCTCCGAGGAGTACGCGCACTCGTTGTACCCGGCGCAGAGCGTGCACATGCTGCCGGTGGACGAGCTGCGCGGCCCCCGGGTGCGGTTCCTGGTGGCCCGCGACGCGGCCGACGGCGGGCTGCTCGGCTGCGGTGCCGTGGCCCGGGTCGACGACACCTACGCCGAGGTGAAACGGATGTTCGTGGCCCCCGGCGCGCGGCGGCGGGGGATCGGGCTGGCGATCCTCGCCGCCCTGGAGGAGTGGGCGCGCGAGGCGGGCGTGCCGCTGGTGCGGCTGGAGACCGGGACGAGCCAACCCGAGGCGGTGGGCCTGTACCGCCGGCTCGGCTACGTCGAGCGGGGACGCTTCGGCGACTACCCCGACGACCCGCTCAGCATCTTCATGGAGAAGGCCCTGGACGGGCCACCGACGGGACAGCGACAGGAAGAGGGGACTGGGATGGACACGACGCGGCAGCCGGTGCTGGTGGTGGTCGACGGCTACTCGTCCGGGGCGCGGCTCCCCGGGGTGCTGCGGGAACGCGGCTGGCAGTGCGTGCACGTGCTGAGCAGCCCCGACCTGTCGCCGTACTTCCTGCGCACCTTCAACGCCGACGACTACCTCGACCTGGTCACCTTCACCGGGGACGTGGCCGCGACCGTCGCCGAGCTGGCCCGGCACCGGCCGGCGGCGGTGCTGCCCGGCTCGGAGAGCGGGGTGATCGTCGCCGACCTGCTGGCCGACGCCCTCGGCCTGCCCGGCAACAGCCCGGAGAGCAGCCTGGCCCGCCGCGACAAGTACGAGATGCACAACCGGCTCAAGGCGGCCGGGCTGCGCAGCATAAACCACTACCTGGCGCACGACCTCGACGGGCTCGTCGGGTGGGCCGACGCCGGGGCGTGGCCGGTGGTGCTCAAGCCGACCTCCAGCTCCGGTACCGACGCGGTGGTCTTCTGCGCCGACGTGGACGAGCTGACCGTGGCCTTCCGCCGCCTGCACGGCGCGACCAACCAGATGGGCGGGCGCAACGACGCGGTGCTCGCCCAGCGGTTCCTGACCGGGCAGGAGTACTTCATCAACGGCGTCAGCGGCAACGGCCGGCACGTCGTCACCGAGATCTGGCGGACGGAGAAGATCCGGGTGCCCGGCGGCGGCTGGCTCTACGACCGCAGCGTGCTCTGCGACCCCACCCAGCCGGAGATGAAGGAGATCGTCGAGTACGTGCACGGGGTCCTCGACGCCCTCGGCACCCGGTACGGCGCCCACCACACGGAGTTGATGGTCGCGCCGGACGGGACCCCCACCCTGGTCGAGAGCGCGTCCCGGCTCTCCGGCGGGCTGCACCGGGAGGCCGCCGCGTACGCGGTCGGGGCCAGCATGCTCGACCTGGTCACCAACGTCGTCGTCGAGGGGCCGGCCTTCGTCGAGCGGTACGCCGACGCCCAGCCCGGCCACGCGTACCCGCTGTGGCAGGTGCAGTTCATCTCCGCCCAGGAGGGGGTGGTGACCGAGTCGCGCTACACCGAGCTGCTCGCCACCCTGCGCAGCCGGACCTGGGTGCAGCGGGCCCCGAAGCCCGGTGACCGGGTCAGCCGCACCGCCGACCTCTTCAGCAGCCCCGGGATCGTCTTCATGACCCACCCGGACGTCGACGTCCTGGCCGCCGACCACGCCCTCATCCGCGAGTGGGAGCGGGACAACCGCTTCTTCACCGTCGCCCCGTGACCACCTCCCCGGGCCGTACCGCCGTCGAGAAGGGACACCCGCGTGCCTGACACCCCCCGCGACCGCTTCGACCACGCCGCCAACCTGACCCAGGCCGGCGCGTACCGCGACCACCGGGCCGCCCACTGGCCACCGACCAGCACGTACGACCTGATCCCGGTGGACCTGGCGGCGGGCACCCCGGACCTCGGCGCGGAGTTCCCGGCCGCCCTGGCGCAGCTCCGTGCCGCCGTCGACGCCGAGTGGGCGCACGCCAAGGAGCACGGCATCGCCGAGCGCCGCCGGTTCGCCGACCCGGCCGCCGTGGCCGCGGCGGTGCGCCGGGTCGCCGGGCACCTGCCGGGCGAGACCGACCGGCGGGCCGCCCTGCTGCGCGCCGACGCCGTCGAGCACGGCTACGAGGAGCACATCCTCAAGGAGCTGGCCGGCCTGGAGGAGGAGGTGACGCTGGTCGCCGGCCAGGTTTCCACCTGGTACGGCAAGGACCTGCGGGGCCTGCCGACCGCCTTCGCCTGCCGCCGCGACGAGCAGCGGCACGCCGACGTGACGCGGGCGCTGGAGTTCCTGCCGGACGTCCCGCCGTACCTGACCCGGCTCCACGCCGACCTGCGCCTGGGCGAGCTGCCCGCGTTCGGCGCGACGGAGCTGTTCTTCATGGCCGGCGAGGGCGACCTGCACCCCAAGCACATCGCGTACTTCCTGCCCGAGGACGAGGGGGTGAAGTACTCGCCGTTCAAGAAGACGTACTACTTCACCAACACCCACGCGGCGCTGGTCCGGGGCGTCTCCGCGCCGCTGGCCGCCGAGTTCCTCGCCTTCGACACGCCGTTCGAGCCCGACGCGCCACGGTTCGCCGCGATCCCCACCCTCGGCGTGCTCAGCCACGAGTTCGGGCACTTCGTCCAGCGGCCCGCCACCAGCTTCGCGGCGCTCAACACCGCCGACCGGTGGGCGTCGGTGGTGCTCCAGGAGGTCGCCGCCGACGTCTTCGGCGTCCTGATCCTCACCGAGGTCTGGGCCGAGCGGCTCGGGCTCGCCCCCGCCGACGTGCTCGCCTACTACCTCGCCGAGTGCCTGCGCTACGTCAGCCGGGGGCTGGGCCACTTCCCCGACAGCGACGGCATGTACCTGCAACTGTCGTACCTCGTGCAGGTCGGGGCGCTGGCGCCCGACGGCGCCCGGCTGGCCGGCGAGGCCAGCGTGGTGCTGGCCGGCCTGCGCTCGCTCGCCCGGGTGCTGGCCGACTTCCTGCTCGCCGGGGAGGCCGACCTGGCCCTCAAGCTGTACCGCAACCACGGCCCGGCCAACGCCGAGGTGCTGCGCCCGCTCGTCGACGAGCTGCGCGCCCGCCCGGCGGGGTCGGTCGAGTACGGACAACCGCACACCACGGCCGTTGGGGAGAACCGGTAGTGATCATCAAGGTCGAGCAGAACCTCGCGCAGGTCCGCGAGTACTACAGCGCGCACCGGTCCGTCGACGGCACCTCCGAGGGCACCATCTACGCCATCTGGGAGCAGGGCAAGGCGTTCAACGACTCC
This sequence comes from Micromonospora fluostatini, assembly GCF_050410825.1. Taxonomy (NCBI): domain Bacteria; kingdom Bacillati; phylum Actinomycetota; class Actinomycetes; order Micromonosporales; family Micromonosporaceae; genus Micromonospora; species Micromonospora fluostatini. Next base: position 4,260,524 of record NZ_CP191251.1, on the reverse strand, counting down.
GTCACCCCCTCGACGTACGTGCCGGAGTACCGGTCGCACATGGCGCTCAAGCTGCTGTCGCTGACCTCGACCACCGGCACCGTCTACTCCCTCGGCTGCGGCAACGGCTTCGTCGAGGGCGACCTGGTCGCCATGCAGCGGACCGTCCGCGGCATCGACTACAACGACGAGGCGGTCGCGCTGTCCCGGGCCAAGGGGGTGGACGCCGTCGTGGCGGACTACTTCGACCTCAAGCCGGCCGACGTGGCCGACGTCGACGTGCTCTACGCCGACGGTTTCCTCGGGCACGTCTTCACCGCCGAGGAGGCCGCCACGCCGGCCCTGGCGAAGCTGGCGGAGCTGAACCTGCGCTCCGGGGCGTACGTGGTCTTCTCCAACGACGCGCCGTACGAGCCGGAGGTCGACTTCGCGCCGCACGAGCGGGTCGCCGGGTTCTGGTTCGTCTCCCGCGAGTACCTCCAGACCGAGCTGACCCGCTTCGGCTTCGCCCCGGTGGAGAGCTACTACTTCCCGTACCTGCGGCCGATCAGCGGGTTGCGCAACCGCACCGTCTGCGTCGCCCGGGTGCCCTGACATGCCGCTGTCCGAGGCGTTCGCCGGGCGGCTGCTGCCCCTGCTGCCGGAGCTGGTCGCCGGCTACGGCACCCCGTTCCACATCTACGACCAGCAGGGCATCGTCGACACGTACCGGGACATGGTCGGGGCCTTCGGCACCGAGCCGTACCGGCAGTACTTCGCGGTGAAGGCGCTGCCCAACCCCGCCGTGCTGAGCACCCTGCTGGCCGAGGGCAGCGGGCTGGACTGCGCCTCCCCGGTCGAGCTGGAGCTGGCCGAACGGCTGGGCGCCGGTGGCGACGACGTCGTCTTCACCTCCAACAACACCACCGTCGCCGAGTACGAGCAGGCGCTCAAGGCCGGCGCGGTGATCACCTTCGACGACCGGACCATGCTGGACAAGGCCGAACGCCTGCCGGAGGTGGTCGCGTTCCGGGTCGCCCCGCACGGCGTGGCGGCCCGCTCCACCCTGATGGGCAGCGCCGCGCACTCGAAGTTCGGGGTGCCGGTGGACGAGTTGGCCGACACCTACCGCCAGGCCCGCGGCCGGGGCGCGCGGCGGTTCGGCATCCACGGGATGATCTGCGCCAACGAGCTGGACCTCGACCGGGCGGTGCGGGCCGCCGTCGACGTGGTCGAACTGGCCGCGCGGCTCGCCGCCGACACCGGCATCGAGCTGGAGTACGTCAACATCGGCGGCGGGCTCGGCATCCCGTACCGGCCGGGGGAGCAGCCGATCGACTTCCGGGCGTACGCGGCGGCGATCCTGGCCGCCCGGCGGCGGGTCTTCGGGCACCACCGGCCGCGCGTCGTCTCCGAGTTCGGCCGGTACGTGACCGGCCCGCACGGGGTGCTGGTCACCCGGGTGACCAACCGGTGCCGCAAGGGGCAGGACGTCGTCGGGGTGGACGCCTCGATGTCCGCGCTGATGCGTCCCGGCTACTACGGCGCGTACCACCACATCAGCCTGCCGTTCGCCGACGGGCGGCCGGAGACGCTCGTCGACGTGGTGGGCTCGCTCTGCGAGAACAACGACAAGTTCGGCATCGACCGGCTGCTGCCCGCGCCGGTCGAGGGGGACGTCGCGCTGGTCCACGACACCGGGGCGCACGGGCACGCGATGGGCTTCACGTACAACGGGCGGCTGCGACCGGCCGAGCTGATGCTGACCACGGCGGGGGAGGTGGTCGAGATCCGCCGCGCGGAGACCTTCGACGACTACCTCGCCACGGCCCGCTGGACGCCCGCCCCGATCATGGAGGTGACCAGGTGAGTGACGCGCAGGCCCGGCAGTACGTCGGGGACGCCTTCGCCCGGCGGGACCGGCTGACGCCGGACGAGGTGACGGCGCTGCGGCCGTACGTGACCGACGGCATGGCCCGGCTGGACCGGGGCGAGCTGCGCGCCGCCCGGCCCCAGGACGGCGACTGGGTCGTCGACCCGTACGTCAAGCAGGTGATCCTGCTGTCCTTCCTGACCCACCCGAACGCCGCCGCGCAGGCCGGGCCGGGCCGGCCGAAGACGTACGACAAGGTGCCGCTGAAGTTCGAGGAGTGGGAGGAGGGCGACTTCGAGAAGTCCCGGCTGCGGGTGGTGCCGGGCGCGGTGGTCCGGTACGGCGCGTACGTCGCCCCCGGGGCGGTGCTGATGCCCTCCTTCGTCAACGTCGGCGCGTACGTGGGGGCGGGCACGATGGTGGACACCTGGGCCACCGTCGGCTCCTGCGCCCAGATCGGCGAGCGGTGCCACATCTCCGGCGGCGCGGGCATCGGCGGGGTCCTCGAACCGATCGGGGACAACCCGGTGGTGATCGAGGACGACGTCTTCGTCGGCGCCCGCAGCGAGGTGGCCGAGGGGGTCCGGGTACGCACCGGCGCGGTCATCGGCATGGGCGTCTACCTGGGCCGCTCCACGCCCATCGTGGACCGGGCCACCGGCGAGGTGACCTACGGCGAGGTGCCGGAGAACGCCGTGGTGGTGGCCGGTGCGCGGGCCACCGCGCAGCAGCCGGGCCTGTCCGTGTACGCCGCCGTCATCGTCAAGTACGCCGACGAGCGGACCCGGGGCAAGACGGCCCTCAACGACCTGGTCCGGGACTGAGCCGGTGCCCGGTACGCGCAACGCCTTCGCTCGGCTGCGGGACCTCCTGGCCGACGTCCCGCCGCCGGCCGGGCTCGACCCGATCCCGCTGCACCTGGGGGAGTCCCGGCTGGTCACCCCGCCGATCGACACCGCCGTGCTGGCCGGGGTGGACGGCTGGACCCGGTACCCGGAACTCGGCGGTCCGGCCGAGCTGCGGGACGCGTACCGGGGCTGGCTGCGCCGCCGCTTCGGCGCGGACCCGCCACCGGCCGGGTCGCCCGGTGACCCGTTCGCGGACCTCGCCGTCGAGCCGACCCCGGGCACCAAGCAGGCCCTGGCGGTGCTCATCGCCCAGGCCGTCGGCCGGGCGGCGGCGCGGGGCGTCACCGACCCGGTGGTGGTGCTGCCCAACCCCGGGTACCCGACCTACCTGGCCGCCACCGAGGCGGCCCGCGCCCGGCCGGTCTTCCACACCGGCGACGACCTCGCGGCGGCGGTCGACGCCGAGCCGGGCCGGGTCGCGGCGATCGTGGTCTGCCATCCGGGCAACCCGCGCGGCGAGACCCGGACCCCGACCTACCTGCGGCAGCTCGCCGACCTCGCCGCGCGGGCCGACGCGGTGCTGGTGGTCGACGAGTGCTACATCGACCTGTGGCTCGGCACCCCGCCGCCCGGCTACCTGTCGGTGGTCGCCGACGCCGTGCGGGACGTGCCGTTCGCGGTCGTGCACAGCCTCTCCAAGCGGTCCGGGGCACCCGGCCTGCGCAGCGGGTTCGTGGTGGGGGACCCGGCGACCGTCACCGCGTACGCCGAGTACAACCGCACCTGCGGGGTGCCGCTGCCCCGTCCGGTCTGCGCCGTGGCCACGGCGCTCTGGGCCGACGACGCGCACGTGGCGCAGGCTCGCGCCGCCCTGTCCCGCACCTGGGACCGCGCCGACGACCTGCTCAAGGACGTCCCCGGGTACCGGCGGGCCCAGGCCGGCTTCTTCTGCTGGCTGCCGGTCGCCGACGACACCGCCACCGCCCGCCGGCTGTGGCGGGAGCAGGCGCTCACCGTCATGCCGGGCCGGTTCCTCGCCGTGGCCGACGCCGACGGCGGCAGTCCCGGCGTGGGCCACCTGCGGATCGCGCTCGTGCACGACGGGGCCCGGATCGAGACGGCCCTGACCCGGCTCCGGGAGGGACTCTGATGGTGGCTCCGGAACAGCTCGCGGGGGCGCTGCGCCCCGCCGGCACGGCCGGGTCGGGTCGGGCGCTACGGTCGCCGGCGGCCATCGCGCAGCACCTGGTCCGGTTCGTCACGACGAACCCGCCGGGCGCCGAGGCCGAGTGCGTCGGCTGGGTCCGCGACCTGCTGGCCGACGCCGGTCTGGAGACCCGGCTGCTGGGTGACCCGGCCCGCCCCAACCTGGTGGCGCGGCTGCCCGGCCGGGGCCTGGAACCGCCACTGCTGCTGCACGCCCACGTGGACGTGGTGCCGGTGACCGGCCAGCCGTGGACCCGGCCGCCGTTCGACGGGGAGATCGTCGACGGGGAGCTGTGGGGCCGGGGCGCGGTCGACATGAAGGGGCACCTGGCGATGATGCTCGCGGCGGTGCTGCGCATGTCCGACGCCGGGGAACGACCGCGTGGTGACGTCATCCTGGCGGTGGTCTCCGACGAGGAGACCGGCAGCGACGCCGGGGCGCGGCTGCTGGTCCGCGACCACCCGTACCTCTTCACCGGGGTCCGGTACGCCGTCGGCGAGGACGGCGGCGCGGAGCTGGGGCTCGGCGACCACGCGCGCCTGCACCCGGTGGTGGTGGCGGAGAAACGCACCTGCTGGGTACGGGTCACCTTCCGGGGGCCGGGCGGGCACGCCTCCCGGGTCACCGGGCCGGGCTCGGCGGTGGGGCAGCTCACCCGGTTCCTCGCCGCCATCTCCGGCGGTGGGCTCGGGGTGGAGATGACCCCGGTGGCGCACCGGATGCTGACCGACCTGGCCGCCGCCCTGCCACCCGGGATGGGCGCCCGGGTGGCCGCGTTCCACGCCGACCCGACCGACCCCGGCGCCCTCGACGGGCTGCCCGACACGACGGCCCGCTACCTGCGCTCGGTCGTGCGGCACACGGTGAGCGCCACGGTGCTGCGCGGCGGCACCGGCACCAACGTGCACCCCGCCGAGATCACCGTGGAGGTCGACGGCCGGGTCCTGCCCGGGGAGTACCCGACGAGCTGGTTCCTCGACCAGCTCCGGGCCCGGACCGGCCCCGACGCCGACCTGGACCTCTTCGTCGAGGGCGAGATCAGCCCCGCGCCCCGGTTCGACGAGGGGTACGACCGGCTGGTGGCCGCGCTGCGGGCGCACGACCCGGCGGGGACGCCGGTACCCGTGCTGACCACCGCCTCCACCGACGCCCGGCTCTTCAGCCAACTCGGCATCCAGTGTTTCGGGTGGTTCCCGCTGCCGGCCGGGGCCCCCGTCGGATACCGTGACCGCCTGCACCAGGCCGACGAGCGCATCTCGCTGGCCGCCCTGGACTTCGGTGCCGACTGCTTCCACACCCTCCTGTCAGGACGGAGTCATCCGCATGTCCGCTGACCCGCAGCTCCGGCTCACCACCGTGCCGACGATCGGGGACGTGCCCCGGGAGCAGTGGACGCCGCTGGCGGCGCGGGCCCAGCTCTACCAGAGCCACGGGTGGCTGCACTGGGCGGAGGAGTACTTCGCGGACCTGCGCCCCGGCTACGTGCTGGCGTACGACGCCGACGGCGCGCTGGTCGGCGCGGTGGCGACGTACCTGATGACCGAGGTCCCCACCCGGTTCACCACCTGGTACGACCCGGTCCGGATGTTTCTCGCCCCGCACTGCGACCCGGCCGGCGCCGCCGAGCGCTGGTTCCCGGTGCTGCTGGTGGGCGGGTGCAGCGGGTACCACGGCGACCTGCTCCTCGCCCCGCACCTCGGCGACGAGGCCCGGACCGTGGTGACCCGGGCCCTGCTGGACCGCTGCCGCGACCTCGCCGCCGACCTGGGCGCCCGGACGACCGCCTTCATGTACCTGCCGAAGGAGGAGGCGCAACGGGTCGCCACGGTCTGGGGCGGGACCGCCCCGGTCATCGCCACCTCGGCGGAGGCGACCGTCGCGCTGGACGGCGCGACCGACTTCGAGGGCTACCTGTCCCGGTTCCCCAGCGCCCGGCGGAGCAAGCTGCGCAAGGAGGTGACCGCCTTCGCCGACTCCGGCACCCACCTCGGGCAGTACCGGCTCGCGGAGGTGCTGACCGAGGTGTCCCCGCTGCTCGGCGGGCACCAGCGCAAGTTCGGCGCGGATATCACCGACGAGGAGGTCGGCCGGTACTTCGCCCTCCAGGACAAGCACCTCGGCGAGGGCAGCGTGGTCTTCGTGGACGAGCGCGACGGGCGGATCAACGGCTTCACCCTCTGCTACGCGCACGGCGACATGCTCTACTCCCGGTCCGCCGGGTTCAACGCCGACGCGTCCCCGTTCGCCTACTTCAACCTGGCCGTCTACGCCCCCGTCCGGCACGCGCTCGCCAACGGTTTGCGGGCCGTCGCCCTCGGCGCGGGCAGCTACCAGGGCAAGGTGCTGCGCGGCGCCCAGGTGCACGGGCTCTGGTCGACGGTGGTGTCCCCGCAGCCGCTGGAGGATTCCTGGCGGGAGGCGCTCACCAGGCCCTTCCCGCAAGCCGTCGAGGCCGGCACCGCCTGAGGTGTAAGGAGGGGCCCCCTGTTAACGCTTTCTGTAGTAAAAGGGCCCCTTCCTAACACCTCGCGCACGGCGTATCAGTCGACGGTGATCAGGTCGCGGGGGCCGGGCCGGGCGTCCACCGACGGGTCGGCCAGCGGCAGGTCACCCGCGCGGGCTTCGGCGACGGCCGCCGGCTCCAGCGGCACGACGGCCAGCCCCGGATCGTCCAGCCCGGCGTCGGCGAGCAGCCGCCCGTCCGGGCCCCAGCCGCCGCTGCCCCCGCACCCGTCGTACGGGCCGCTGCGGGCGCAGTGGTTGGCGACCACCACGTAGCCGGCGTTGTCCCAGGCGCGGGCCGGGCAGAGCAGCGCCCGCTTGCGCACCCCGGCACCCCGGTCGAACATCGCCGAGACCAGGTACGCCTGGCAGCCGTCGAGCCCGGCGGCCAGCGCGTGCCCGGGGAAACTGGCGTCCCAGCAGATGCCGAGGCCGAGCCGCCAGCCGTCGAGGGCCAGCGTGCAGCCGGCCCGGCCGGGGGTGAAACCGGCGGCCAGCTCCGCCGGGTCCAGGTGCTGCTTGTCGTACCGGCCCAGGCGTGCGCCGTCGCGGCCCAGCACGACGGCCGAGATGTGCAGGGTGCCCCGCCCGGGGTCGTGGGTCGCCGCGCCGACCACGGCGGCGGTACGCGCCCGCGCGCAGGCGGCGGCGAGCACGTCGAGCCGGGGGTCATCCGGGCGCAGCGGGTACCGTCGCGGCTGCCCGACGATCGCGGGCAGGTCGTAGCCGGTGAGGAAGAGTTCCGGCAGGACGAGCAGCGCCGCCCCGGCGTCCCCGGCCCGCGCCACCAGCCGCGCGGCGGTGGCCACGTTCGCCGGCACGTCCAGCGGGACCAGGGTGGCCTGACCGGCGGCCACCCGGATCGGGGCCACCGGCGCGGCGCGCAACCCCACCGGGGCCGTCGGCGGGGTGTGCGGTGCCCCTGGGGCCTTCGGGTCGGCGGGGGCGTCGTCCCGGGCCGCCGCAGGGGTGCTCACACCCGGACGTTACACCCCGAACCATCCCGCACCGCGCGGTCGGGGAGGGGCCGGGGAGCCGGGCCTCGCGCCGGCTCAGGTCGTGGCCGGGGCCTTCACCGCCGTCGGGGCGACGGCGGTGAAGCGGTTCTGCACGCCGTACCAGAGGGCGCCGAAGGCGATCACCCCGAGCACGGCGCAGACCGCCCAGGCGGCCCGCCCGAAGAACTGGAACAGGGTGGTGCCGATGAGCGGGCCGAAGGCGTACCCGGCGGACTGCACCGCCGAGAGCGCCCCGATGTACCGGCCGCGCAGGTGCACCGGGGCGGCCATCGCCGGGTACGCGTTGAGCGAGGGCGCGTTGACGATCTCGCCGAAGGTCCAGATGAGCGCGCCCACGACGAAGACCCAGATGCCCCCGGCGAACCCGAACACGGCCAGGCCCAGCCCGATGCAGAGCGAGCCCACGGCGATGGCGGTCCGGATCGGCAGCCGCTGCACCGTCCGGGTCAGGGGCAGTTCCAGGGCGATGATGATGGCCCCGTTGAGGGCGATGATGGTGCCGTAGAGCGACACCGGGTGCCCCTGCTCGCCCAGGTGCAGCGGCAGAATGACCTGGTACTGGATCTCGGCGAGGGCGGTGGCGAACATCGCCACCAGCACCGCGAGGTACCGGCGGTCCTGCAGGATGCCCCGCCCCCCGCCGGGCACCGGCTCCCCGTCGGGGGCGGCCGGTCGGGCCTTCGCGGCGGCGTGGGCGGCGGAGCGGACGTCGGGCAGCAGGAAGATGGTGACCAGCCCGAAGGTGAGCGCGGTGCCCGCGTTCACCAGGAACACCGCAGTGTACGAGTGGGTCGCCAGCCAGGCCCCGATCAGCGGCCCCAGGGTCGCGCCGACGTTGAGGCCGAGCCGGCTCGCGGCGGTGGTGGTGACGAGCCGGTGCAGCGGCGTCAGCTCGGCCAGCATCGCGGCGGCGGCCGGCCGGTACGCGGCGGTCAGCACCCCGGCGGCCAGACTGGTCACCATCAGCCAGGTGTACTGCGTCTCGAAGGCGATGGCGGCCACGGCCACGCTGGACAGCAGCGTGGAGCCGATGATCACCTGACGGGCCCCGATCCGGTCGGAGAGCAGGCCACCGGCGAAGACCCCCGCGATGGAGCCCACCCCGTAGAGGGTGAGCACCACGCCCGCCGCAGCGGGGCTGAACCCGAGGCTGGTCAGGTACAGAATCAGGAAGATGGCGAGGAAGGCGCCCATCCGGTTGACCGCGATCCCGACGAGCAGGACGACCACCGGCCGGGGCAGGGTGCGCAGGGTACGCAGGGTCCCGGTCGAGCCTGCGGGGTCCGGTTCGGCCATGGCGCGTGTCCTTCCGTCCACGGTGCGCCGCCCGGTCCGTGAGACCGGCCCCACCGTCACCGAGCGTATCGACCAGCGTGCATTGTAGGGGTTTCCGGGGCGTTCCGGAGCCGGCTGGGAAACGGCCCGCCGGGCGCGTCGTGCAGGCCTACGTGGGCATCCCCGCTCCGACCTGCTGCCTTCACGGTGGCCGCCCGCGCGACGGTCGGATGTGTGACACCAGGCGTGAGTCCTGCATCACATCTCCTGCGCGTTCGGGCAGCTCACAGCATGTTTCAGAAGTGTTTCGGGCTGTCGGTCCGCAGTCTGTCCCGGCCGGCAACAAAGGGCGCGACCCGTTTCGGGTGGTCTACGTGGACCGGCCCGCCAGCCCGAAGGGCAATGCCCAAGCCGTCAACTGCCGCATGGTCCGCAAGACCCGAGACAAGGCCCGATCGGCGGCAGCCCAGGCCAAGGCGTATTCGTCGCCGTTCCATCGCGCAAGTAGGGTGAGGATGCGGCCAACGCCCCCGACTTCCGCAGCCCTCCGCGACGATCGACCCGGGAGGCGATCTTGGGCAACAAAGTGAATGAAAACCGAGAACTTGATCTCTAGCGCCCCAGCTCAGGAAGTCTCTTCCCCGCGCACGCGGGGGTGATCCATCGCCTGCGGTCAAGAACGTGCCAATCTCGGTCTCTTCCCCGCGCACGCGGGGGTGATCCACGATGTGCACTTCGCTGTGGCGTCCAGGGGTCCTCTTCCCCGCGCACGCGGGGGTGATCCTTGGCACCGATGTTGGCCGCCAGCTCGGACAGTCTCTTCCCCGCGCACGCGGGGGTGATCCGGTGATCGACGCGGTGCCGCTGGGCGAGCGGCTCTCTTCCCCGCGCACGCGGGGGTGATCCGGCGGCCTTCCGTATGCGTGTTGCGGAGCTCGGCTCTTCCCCGCGCACGCGGGGGTGATCCGGTCTACAAGCCGGGGGTTATCACTGGCCTGGCCTCTTCCCCGCGCACGCGGGGGTGATCCCTTCCACGCCGACCCGGTGCCGCTCGACGTGCACTCTTCCCCGCGCCACGCGGGGGTGATCCCTCCCGCGCGACGACGGCCCGGTTCGCGGCGAGCTCTTCCCCGCACACGCGGGGGTGATCCGGCCGCGATGCTGGCCACCCGGGACCTGCGCGGCTCTTCCCCGCACAGGCGGGGGCGATCCCGGTATGGGGCCGGGCGGCCGGAATGAGATTCGCTCTTCCCCGCGCATGCGGGGGTGATCTCACCGGGTACGGCGGCATCCAGGGCCTTGGGTGTCCCGTCTGGGTGCCTGCCGGGGGTACGGCACGGTCCGGCCCGCGTCGCCTGCCGCTGGTCGTTCACGGGGTCAGGTCGACCAGGGTCGCCAGGCGAGCAACCCCGGCCACCGTCGGGCCGTCCCCGGCCACCCGGGTCAGCAGGGTGCGGCCCACGGGTCGGCACCGGACCTCGGCGGGCGCGGTGCGGTCCGCCTCGACCAGCGTTCGGCCCGCCCTGGCGGGGTCACCGAGGTCCAGGTACGCCCGGGTCACGTCGAGCAGGTGCGCGGCCCGGTGCTCGGGCGGCAGACGACGCCAGGGGGCCTGCCCGGTGACCTGCTCGTGGCCGCGTACCGCCTCGGTGGGCTCGCCCAGCTCGACCGCTGCCGCCACCCGGGCCAGCGCCACCACGGTCGGACCGAAGGCGAGCTGGTGGTGGTCCTCGCCGTCGCCGAGGCGTACCGCGATCTCGGTGGCCTGCCCGATCAGCTCCTCGACGCCGCGCGGGTCACCGCGACCGGCGGCGGCGAGGGCGGCCTGGAGCAGCAGCGACCCGCAGACCGCGAGGACGTCCGGCGGCCCCTGCCCCGGCACGGTCGGCGCGATGCGGTGCGCGGCGGCGACCGCCGTCGCCACCGCGAGCCGGCCCCGCCCGGCCGCGCGCAGCACCTCGCCGAGCGACACCACCGCCGTGGCCGCCAGCACCGGATCGTCCCCGGCCACCGCGACCGCCCGGTCGGCGGCCAGCCAGGCACCCTCCGCGTCGCCGAGCTTGACCAGCGCCGACGCGGCGATCCGGTACGCCTGCACCCGCAACGCCGACCGCGTCGGCTCGTTGGCGGGCAGCCGCCGGGTGACGTCCAGCAGGCGCGGCAGCATCCGCAACACCTGCGGATAGCCGGCATGCTGGTACGTCAGCCAGGCATGCTCCACCTGCCGTCCCACCTCCGCCGCCGGAACCTCGGGCCGGTCGACCCCGTCCGTGGCGAAGACGGCGTACCGGGTGAGAGCCGCGCGAGTGTCGTCCACCTCGGCGACCAGCGGGGCGGCGGCCGGACGCGCGGGAGTGTCCTCGCCGAGCAGTACCGCCGGATCGATGCGCAGCACCCCGGCGACCTCCTGGATCACCGACATCCGGTCCAGCGCCCGGACACCCCGCTCGACCTTGTCCACCCAGCTCTTCGACTTCCCGAGCCGGTCCGCGAACACCTGCTGCGACATCCGCCGCCGGACCCGCCACCGCGCCATCCGCCGCCCGATCGGAAACTCACCGCTGCCCATGCCGCCCCCGGCGAACCGGTATGGCCCGGGTGGTCTCCTCCACCGGTATCCGTTCCGCCTCGGCCAGGTCCAGGATGCGCTGCCGAGCGGCATCCTGTTCGGCCGTCTCCGACCGCCTCGCCCGGTCCACCATCCGCTCGTCACGCTGATCCCGCATACCAACCTCCTGGATGGGAGGCACGGCGGTGTGCTCGTGGAAGGACCGACACCGCCGTGCCCGAAGGTGAGGGTCGTGTCATCGCACCGGATCGGTGCCGATGCCACCCCCAACCAACAGCATCGGGTAGCTGTCGGGTGACAGATCGGAATCGGACGTCCGCCAGCGGCCTCTGCTGTCCGCTAACGGGAGGGCTGGCGCACCTCGTACGCTTCGCGCAGCGCGGACGCCTCCGCCGTGCCGGTCTGCTCGACGCGCCGCAGCGCTTCTCCAGCCCGCCACCAGTTGGAGGACACGACGCGGCCCGAGGTGATCGCCTCGACGGCGACCGTGGCGGCTTCGTCCGGTCGACCGGCGGCGACGAGTGCCAGCGCCAGGTCCAGACGGGCCGACGCGGAGCGGCGGGGGCGGTCGCCACCGTCACCGCGCGGGTCCAGTTCTCTCAGAACGGCCCTGGCAACCTGCTCCGCCGCCGGGTCGCCTGCCCACGCCAGCGTGGTCGCCGTGTACGCCGAGGCCTTCGTCGGGTCGTATCGGTAGTGGTGTTCGGCCCGGTCAGGCACCGGCAGGTTCGCGGTTAAACGCTCCAGGCGGTCCAGGGCGTGACGGGTTTCCCGAACATCGCCGACCCGGGCCCACACCCGCGCTTCCTGGGCGGTGGCCTGGATCTGCGCCGAGCTGCCCCGGGGTGCCACCCGCTGGGCCTGTTGGCTCAGGTCGACGGCTGTTCGGTAGTCACCCCGGGTGAGCAGATCCCACGCCTGCGTCTCCAGGCACCACGCCCGGATCTCCGAGTGCCCAACATGGTCGGCGAGAGCGGCGGCCGTGGACAGGTGCGACCCGGCTGCCGACCGGTGCAGCAGATCGATGTGCACGGTCGCCCGCAGCAGACTGAGCCACCCACCGGCGACGATCAGGCGGCGACGCTCCGCGAGGGTGCACCGACCGTCGAGAAGCCGGCGCACGTACGCCAGGTGTCGCCGTACCCGCTGCAGAAGGTCGGCCGACTGGCTGGTCGCGTAGGCGCTGGCAAGGTCGTCGACGCCAGCCTCGATGCGGGCGAGCGTTTCGGTGCTGACGTCGCTGGCCCGCACCCGAGCCATCAGCTCGTCGGCCTCGGCATCGTGATCCACCGGCTGGTCGACAAGCCGCGCAAGCGTACCGTCGGCCCCGAGCACGCGGTCGAGGTGCCGGGCGGTGTCGGGGGTCGGTGGCTTGTTGCCGGTCTCCAGGTCGTGCAGGTGGCTCTTGCCCCGGTGCGCGAGTTGGCCGAGCGCCCGCAGCGACAGGCCCCGGGCCGTGCGAAGCGAGCGCAGGTGGTCACCAAAGCGCGGATCGACGTGGGACACAGCGCCTCCCAGGTGACTGACCGAGTCGGCGGTGCCAACCGCCTGAACCCGCTACCTCGCCGTGACGGACTGTACTCCGATCGTGCGCGCCCGGTTTCCGCTCGGCTGTCCGTCGACCGGTGGCGGACAGGTTGGCAGACATCTCCAGGGAGGCTGTGTCATGGTCGATCCGCCCCGCCTTGGGGCTGGCAGAGTATGTAGCCGGACTCGCGCCCGCGATCTCGTTGGCCTGTGCATTACGTACCCCGAGGCAGACGTAGGGTCGGGCTGCGATCGGTGGCCCTGGCTCGCCGCAGGGCTACCACCACGAGAACTTCCGGAGGTTGATCTTGCGAAGCAAAGTGAATGAAAACGAGAGATTTGATCTTTAGCGTGGCAGGTCAGGAAGTCTCTTCCCCGCACACGCGGGGGTGATCCCCGCGAGCACGCCCTGTGCTTCACCACCGCAGACTCTTCCCCGCACACGCGGGGGTGATCCCCTACGGAGCGCAGCCATAGGCGTTCAACGCAGCTCTTCCCCGCACACGCGGGGGTGATCCGGACGCGGAGAAGACCGCGAACCAGAGACGGAACTCTTCCCCGCACACGCGGGGGTGATCCCGCGATCACCGCGCGCACGATCCCCACCGCCGCTCTTCCCCGCACACGCGGGGGTGATCCCCGGATCTCCGGGTGCGTCGAGGCTCACCGGCTCCTCTTCCCCGCGCATGCGGGGGCGATCCGGTGGCAGGCGTCCCGAGGTCTGTCCTGAAGACCTTGGAAGGAAACGGCCCATCTGGGGGCCGAATTCTTCCAAGGTCTCTGCTGACACGATCCAGGCGTCTTTGTCTCCGCGAAGTGGTGTGTCTCGACAGGGCGGGGACGGGGGCGAGATCCCCGTCCTGGGGCGAGATCCTCGGAAGCCCAACTGCGATACGGGGAGCGCCGGGGGTCAACCCAGAGTTGACCCCCGGCGCTCGTGGTCGCCGACGCGGAGGGAGCCGGTCAGCAGCGGTTGATCGTCGAGTTGTTCAGGGTGATGTTGCTGATGGTCAGGTTCGTGGCGCAGGGGTTCTCGGTGATCCGGTTGTTGGTCAGGGTGAAGTTCCGCAGGGTGATGTCCCGGTTGCCGGGGAACTCGCTGCGGGCGGCCAGCCGGACCTCGCCGCCGCCGCTGATCGTGCCGCCGTTGGCCGCGATGTTCACGCCGTAGCAGTTCTCGATCAGGATGGCGTTGTTGCCGGTGTTGGCGATGTCGACGCGGTCGATGGTCGCGCCGCCGGACTCGGAGACGCAGAAGATGCCCCGGCCGCCGCCGCGCGCCTTGACGGTGCCGACGCGGATGTTCGTCGGGTAGCTGGAGCCGACCCGGCCGTTGCGGTTGGCCATCCGGAACGCGGCGTACCCGGTGCCGGCGCCGGCGTTCTCCGCGTCCACGGTGGTGATGGTCGCGTTGATGGTCTGGTTCAGCAGCAGGCCCGACTCGCCGACGTTGCGGGCGGTCACGGTGCCGATGGTCAGGCCGTCGACGCCGTACGTCTCGACGGCGTGCGAGCCGGCGCCGGAGACGTACACGTTGTTGATCCGGATGTTGCGGGACCACTGGCTGGTGTCGCCCCGGTTGTCGATGCGGACGCCGAGGCCGCCGGAGAGCCGCATGTCGATCTGGCCGAGGGTCACGTCGGTGACGTTGCGCATGAAGATGCCGTACAGCGGGGCGCCGGTGACGGTGAGGTTCTGCACCTCGACCTGGGTGGTGCCCCGGGAGTAGATCGGCGCCTGGTCACCGGAGCCGGAGCCGGTGACGTTGATGGTGCCGCAGACGTCGATGGTGGTGTAGCTGGGCAGCGAGATCCGCGAGTTGGCGCTGATCGTGCCGGAGCCCCGGACGACGACCCGCTGCTTGCTGGTCCGGCCGGCGCTGAGGCTGCCGATCGCCGCCTGGACGGCGGCGCGCATGTCGGTACCGGTGTAGACGGTGCTGCCGCCGTTGCGGGCGGTCCAGGTGCCGCCGTTCAGGACGGCCTCGGCGTTGAACGATCCTCCGCCGCAGGCGGCGGTGCTGCCCAGCGGGGTCAACCGCCACTGCTGGTTCCAGCCGTCCAGGTCCTGGTACTGCGCGATCATGCCGCCGTCCTCGTTGGACCAGCTCCACACCTCGACGGCCTTGTTCGAGTGCCGGTTGATCAGCCGGACGTGCCCGCCCTCGGAGTCGGCGAGCCGGAAGTGCTGGCGGGTGTTGCCGCTGGCGGCGGTGTTCTGCACGACCTGGGCCCCGTCGGTGGCGTTCGGCACCTCCAGCACCTTGCCGCTGTGCACCGAGCGGACCTGGTAGTACCCGCTGCCGACGTCGACGAAGCGCCACTGCTGCACGGCCAGGTCGTTGCGGGTGAACTGGTTGATCGGTGCGCCGTCGGCGGTGGCCCAGCCGTACAGGTCCATCGCCTTGCCGCTGTGCCGGTTGACGAGCACGTACGTGGTGTTGGGGTCGGCCGTGGCCGCCAGGGCGGCGGCCGGGGCGACCACCGCCGCGCTGGCGGCGGCGAGGGTGAAGGTGGCGACGGCCGCCAGGCCGATCCGCCGTACGGGTGGGGATCCTCGATGGTGCTCTCGACGCATCTGTCGACTCCTCGGGACGGGGGTGCGCTGGGGGCGGAGCGCCTGTCGGGGAGCATTGGTGGTGGCAAGCGCTTTCCCTGTTAGTTTGGAAATCTAACTATCTCAATCCCTCCTGGTCAACGATTTGGGGGTACGGGTACGGCCCCCGACCGGTGGGTCGGGGGCCGTCGGGTGGGGCGGGTCAGGCGGGCAGGTCGAAGCCGTACCGGGCGACGTGCTCCGGGTCGGCCGGGTCGATCTGGCGCAGGCCGGCGTCGGCGAGGCGCTTGTTGACCTCGTCGAGGTGCTCGCGGACGATCCGGGACTCCTCCTCGGTGACCCGGCCCCGGTGCGGCTTGCCGGCGTGCTCGATCGTGCCGTAGTCGATCTTCTCGGCGGCCTTGCGGGCCTTCGGCGGCTTGACCCGCTCGGCGGTCCTGAGCAGTTGGGCCATCGGCACGTCGGTGGCCAGCGCGTCGAACTCGCTGGCGGTGAGCACCACCCGGCGCGGCTCGTCGCCGTCCCGCCCGTCGTGGATCTCCACCACGGCGACGTCGAGGGCGGCGTCGTCGATGTTCTCCACCTCGGTCGGGGTGGCATCCAACCGCACGGGCCCGGCCACCAGGTCAGGGTGCTCCAGCACCACGACGCGGACCATCTCGTCGTCGGGCCGGAGGACCGTGCCGCTGAAGTCGGAGACGTGGATCGTCTTCTTGCCCATGCGCGGAGCTTCTCCTGTCGTGGACCGGAATTTCGGACCAGGAGAAGTTACCCGACAGGTGTGCGAAAACCGTGGGTGGACCCGCCCGGGTGTCGCCGATTCCTCACCGGCCGGGTGGGTCGTCGTGCGGGTTTCCCGTCGTCGCCGCAGTGGAGATCGTGGTGAATCAGAGCGCGGTGAGGCCGCGTCTGGTCGAACGCCCGGCCGGTAGTCGGTCGAGCTCGCTCCAGGAGAGCCGGGTGTTGGTGCCCCGGTGGTCGCGGTACGGCGGCTGGGCGGGAAAGCGGCCGGTCGACTCCGGGGGCCGCCACAGTCGCCCGGTTTCCTGCTGGTGCCGCTTGTTCGGCTGATTTGGCATGAGCATTACCGTCCCAAAGAAACTTGTCCATGTATGAAAATCAATATGACGCATGCCCGCTCGTATGGGTGCCCCGACCCCCCTGTTCGGCGTGTCGCGCGCAACTTCCATCGACATTTCTCGACGGCGTACCCGGACGGGTCGCCGGCAACCGGAGCCGGGGCGGCCGGTGCGCCGCGCCCGCCCGGCCGCTGCCCGCCGACCCGGCCGGGCCGCCGCCCGGCTCGTCCGCCCGGCCTGCCGGCCGATCCCGGCGTACCGTGATCACCACGGGGCCGCAGGGCGGTGAGGAGGTGTCGCGGGGTGCTGGACCGGCGACTTCACCTGCACCTGGTGACCTGGCTCGGGCAGTGGCCGGCCGGCCCCGGGTGGCACGTGGTCGGCTCCCCTCGACGGGCCCGACCGGGCTGGGACGGGCGCCTGCGGCCGGCGCTGGCCGTGTCGGCGGGTGCCAGCACCGTGCTCTCCGTGCCACCGGCCCGGGTCGGCGAGGTCCGGGCCCTGGCCGGTCTGCCGGCCGGACGGCTGCTGCGCGCGTTGCCCGCCGCGGTGGGGCACCCGGGCTGGACGACCCACGACGGAGCGTTCCGGTGGAGCCTCGCCCCGGCCCCGCTGCCCGAGGCCGGGGACTGGACCCGTCCCGACGATCCTGGCCTGCCGCCCTGGCTGCACCTGTTCGACCGGGACGTGCTGGTGGCGCGGGACGCGGACGGCCGCTACCTGGCCGGCGTGGGAATCAAACGGCACGACCGGTACGGGCACGAACTCGCGGTCGGCACGGTGCCCGCCGCCCGGGGGCGTGGGCTGGCCCGCCGGCTGGTCGCCCAGGCGGCCCGGCGGGTGCTGGACGAGGGGGCGGTCCCCACCTACCTGCACGACGCCGCCAACCGCGCCTCGGCCCGGGTCGCCGAGGCGGCGGGCTTCCCGGACCGGGGCTGGCGGGCGTACGGGGTCTACCCGGACTGAGTCACGACGCCCGAACAGCGGCCGGCCGCTGCGACCGGTACGGGCACGGACCGTGGATCCCGGGCCGGATCCACGGTCCGTGGCCTTCCTCCCAGGCCCTGCCGGGCGGCCGATGGCGGGCCGATGCCGGTAACGCTACGTATCAGAATGCGCGTCGACAAGGGTGGCCTGGCGGTTTCACGGTGTCCGGTAGTGGACTTGACCTGCGCATCCCGTGTCGGAGGTCGATGCGCAGCCGCCTCACGCACCGTGGCCGCCGAGGGGGTGGGAAGCGCGGGTCGCCGGTGCCGGGGTCAGGCCCCGGCCAGGCCCAGCACCTCCGCCGCCGCCCGGCCGTTGGCCCGGCCCGCGCCGTACGTCACGACGAACGCCCGTGCCCCCGCCGGCCGCCACCGCCCCGGCCAGCCCATCTCCACCACCGTCACCGGGTGCGCGGCGGCCAGCGCCTCCACCAGGCCCACCGCCCCGGGAAGCTGGTGCAGCCGGCGGCCCACCAGCACGATCGGCCGAGCCCCGGCGAGGCTGCGCAGCGCCTCCGGCGATGTCTCGGTGGCGACCACCCGGATCTCCTCGGCATCGGCCAGGTGCGGGCCGAGGCCCCACGGCACCCGGCCCTCGGCGAGGGTCGCGGCGGTGTGCACCTGCACCACCAGAGGGCGGTCCAGCCCGGCGACGGCCCCCTCCACCCGGACCGCCCGGCGCGCCACCGCGTACCCCGGGTGGTCGGCGTCCGGTGCCGGCCGGTCCCCGGTGTCCGCCCCGGCGGGGTGACCGGCCGCCGCCTGCGCGCTCCGGACGGCGGCCCGGGTGGCAGCGGCCAGGTCGGCGACCCGGCCGGCGGCCTCCTCGACCCGGGCCCGGCCCAGCCGGCCGTCGGTGAGCGCGGCCACCACCTCGGCGACCACCCGTTCGACCAGCGCGGCGTCCACCCGCGCGCCGACGCAGAGCAGGTCCGCCCCGGCGGCCAGGGAACGCACCGCGGCCGGCCCCACCCCGCCCGCGGCCAGCGCCGCGCCCTTCATCTCCAGCGCGTCGGTGACCAGCGTGCCGGTGAAGCCGTACTCGCCGCGCAGCAGGTCGACCAGGACGGCCCGGCTGAAGGTCGCGGGATCGTCCCCGGTGAGCGCGGGCACCCGGATGTGCGCGGTCATGATCGCCCGGGTGCCGGCCGCGACGGTCGCCGCGAACGGCGGCAGGTCCCGCTGGCGCAGCACCGCGACGGGGACGTCCACGGTGGGTAGTTCGTGGTGCGAGTCGGTGACGGTCGCGCCGTGGCCGGGGAAGTGCTTGGCGCAGGCGGCCACCCCGGCGTCCTGCAATCCGGTCACCGCGGCGGCGGCGTGCGCGGCCACCCGGTCGGGGTCGGCCCCGAACGACCGGGTACCGATCACCGGGTTGTCGTCGGCGGTGTTCACGTCCACCGTCGGGGCCAGGTTCACGGTGACCCCGAGCCGGGCCAGTTCGGCGCCGATGGCCTGGTGCACCCGGCGGGTCACCGCCACGTCGTCGACCGCGCCGAGCGCGGCGTTGCCCGGGTACGGGCTGCCGGTGGCGTGCGCCAGCCGGGTGACGTCCCCACCCTCCTCGTCGATCGCCACCAGCACGTCGGGGCGGGCCGCCCGCAGCGCGGCGGTGCTCGCCGCCACCTGCTGCGGCGTGTCCACGTTCGTCCCGAACAGGGTGTGCCCGGCCAGGCCCTCGGCGACCAGGTCGACCGCCCAGTCCGGCGGGACCGGCCCCGGATACGCCGCGAGCAGCGTGCCGAGCACCAGCCGGCGCAGTCCCGGATCCGTCCCCACCCGCACTCCTCCCTGGCCGGCGTGCTCCCGTGGCCGGTGGGGCCGCCTCGCCCGGCCCCGGTACCGCCAGCGTGACCGCTACGCTACGGGCACCCACCCACAGGTCGGTACGGGTGAGCTGAGTTTACGGAAACCAGAGGACGTGGCATGAGTGCGACCCGGCTGCCCGGCACGCCCCGACTGTTGCGGGCGCTCAACGACCGCGCGGCGTTGGAGCTGCTGCTCGAACGCGGTCCACTCACCCGGGCCCGGCTCGGCGAGCTGACCGGGCTGTCCAAGGTCACCGCCTCCCAACTGGTCGAGCGGCTGGAGGAACGGGGGCTGGTCACCCGGGTCGGCGAGCAGGCCGGCGGCCGGGGCCCCAACGCCCAGCTCTACGCGGTCCGGCCGGGCAGCGCGCACGTGGTCGGCGTGGACGTCGGCCCGGAGCGGGTGGTGGCGGCCTGCGCCGACATCACCGGCGCGGTGCTGGGCCGGGTCGAGCAGTCCACCCGGGACACCGACGACCCGGTCGGCGTGGTGCACAACGCCGTCGTCCAGGCCGCCAGCAGCGCCGGCGCGGAGCTGACCACCGTGCGCCGGGTGGTGCTCGGCACCCCCGGCCTGGTGGACCCGGGCACCGGCGACATCACCTTCGCCTTCAACCTGCCCCGCTGGCACCGGGGGCTGCTCGCCGCCCTGCGCGAGGACCTCCAGATCCCGGTGCTCTTCGAGAACGACGTCAACCTGGCCGCGGTCGCCGAGGCGCAGTCCGGCGCGGCGCAGGGGGTGGGCGACTTCGCGCTGATCTGGGTCGGCGCCGGGCTCGGCCTGGCCATCATGCTGAACGGCCGGCTGCACCACGGCAGCACCGGCGCGGCCGGCGAGATCGGCTACCTCCCGGTGCCCGGCGTGCCGATCCCCCGGGACGTCTCGCGCCGGGCCAAGCCGGCGTTCCAGCAGCTCGCGGCGGCCGACGCGGTCTGCGCGGTGGGGCGCGAGCACGGCTTCGACGCGACCACCGCCGCCGGTACGGTCCGCGCCGCCATCGAGGCCGGCACGGCCGGTGGCCCGTTCCTCGACGAGTTGGCCCGGCGGCTCGCCCTCGGTGTGGCGGGCACCTGCGTGGTGCTCGATCCGCCGCTGGTGGTGCTCGCCGGTGAGGTCGGCCAGGCCGGTGGGGCCGCGCTCGCCGAACGGGTGCAGCACGAGGTCGCCGCGATCACCCTGGTCAAGCCCCGGGTGGTGACGACCGGGCTGACCGAGGAGCCGGTCCTGCACGGCGCGCTGCGCATCGCCCTGGACGCGGTCCGCGACGAGGTCTTCGGCTCGACGGTCGGCTGACCGCCCCCACCGCCCGCCCCGGGACAGGGCGGGCGGCGGGACGGTGGACGCGCCGGGCGGGGCGCGACGGACGGCGGGGTGGCCGGGGCAGCGGTCCGGTCAGATCAGGTCGCGGCGGCGGAAGGTGGCGAACGCGGCCAGGCAGAGCGCACCGGTCAACCCGCCGAGCACCAGCAGGGCCGACCCCGAGGTGAGGACGTAGTTGCCCCGGCAGCCGCTGGCGTCGCAGAGCCCGGCGTCCCACAGCTCGAGCCGGCCGATGAGCCACGCGCCGATGTGGCTGCTGAGCATCCACTGGTCGACCCGGCCGACACCGACGATCTCCATGACCAGCCGCGCGCCCAACTCCCACACCACCGCGTACCCGGCCACCGTGCCCAGCGCGGCGGCGGTGTGCCGGCCCAGCGTGGCCAGCGCGAAGCCCAACGCGGCGGCCAGCCCGACCAGCACCAGACCCCGGGCGTGCAGCGCGGCCAGGGCCTGCCAGAAGTCCCCGTCGAGGGTGCCCGGCAGCCCGGCCACCTGCGCGATCAGCCAGAACGCGCCGAGGTAGAGCAGCGAGGCGGCCACCGACACCACCAGCACCGCGCCGAGCAGCGTGCCGAGCTTGGCGGCGAGCACGGTCAGCCGGCGTGGTCGCCACAGCAGCAGGTTGACCACCCCGCCGGAGTTCAGGTCGGCCCCGATGTACGACGCGCCGACCAGGAACCCGAACAGCACCAGGAAGGCGATGAGGAAGTACAGCAGGCCCTTGGCCTCGATGGCGAAGACGAACACGCTGGTGAGGTAGTCGGTGGTGACCGGGAGCCGTTCCATCCGGCCCGGGTCGAGGTCCGCGCAGGACGCCGGGTAGTGGTCCGTCCTGAACTCGTCGGGCGTCAAGTGCCCCCGGCGGGCCTCCACGCACCGGTCGTACTCCTGCTCCAGGGCGCGGATCTGGCGGGCCGCCTCGGCGCGGGCCTCCTGCACCTCGGTGGTGGAGGGCCGGTGCGAGCTGGCCAGGGTGGTCGCCGCGGTCACCCCGAACGCCAGCACCAGCAGCACCAGCATGAGCTGGACGAAGCGGCGCGAGCCCAGCCGCTCCAGTTCGGCACGGACCAGCCTCACGCGTCCACCCTCCCGCTGTCGTCGGCTGCGGTGGCCTCCAGCTCGATGACCCGGTCGCCGGCCTGGGCGTCGTCCACCTGCCGGGGCACGGCGGGAGGGGCCGAACCGCCGGTCAGTTCGAGGAAGACGCTCTCCAGGTCCGGTCGCAGCGGGGTCAGCTCGTGCACCCACAGCCCCTGCTCGCCCAGCGTCCGGGCGATCAGCTCCGGGTCGCCCGCGCCGCCGACCACCAGGTGGTCGGGGTGCGCCCCGACCGGCAGCCCGGCGGCGCGCAGCAGCTCGGCGGCCCGCTCCGGCTCGGCCACCCGGACCCGGAACTCGTGCCGGTCGAACCCGGCCAGCACGTCCTCCACCCGGCCGGCCGCCACCCGGCGACCCGCCGAGATGATCGTCACGTGGTCGCAGATGAGCTGGATCTCGGCGAGGATGTGGCTGGAGACCAGCACGGTCACCCCCGCCTCGGCCAGGGACCGGGTCAGGTCCCGCATCTCCCGGATGCCCGCCGGGTCCAGCCCGTTGGCCGGCTCGTCGAGGATCAGCAGCTCGGGGTCCTTCAGCAACGCCGAGGCCACCGCGAGGCGCTGCCGCATGCCCAGCGAGTACCCCCGGACCCGCTCGTCACCCCGGTCCCGCAGCCCCACCAGCTCCAGCGCCCGGTCCACCCGGTCGGTCGGCACCCCACCGGCCAGCGCGAGCAGCCGCAACGTGCGGTACCCGGTGAAGTTGCCGAAGAACTGCGGGCTCTCCACGATCGCGCCCACCCGCCCGGCGACCCGGGGCAGCTCCTCCGGGGCCCGCGCGCCGAGCACGGTCATCTCCCCGGCGTCGGCGCGGACCAGCCCCAGCAGGGCCCGCAGCGTGGTGGTCTTGCCCGAACCGTTCGGCCCGAGGAAGCCGTGCACCTGCCCCGCCTCGACCCGCAGGTCGAAGCCGTCGACCGCGACCCGGCGGCCGTGCCGCAGACTGCGGAACGCCTTGCGCAGCCCGCTGATCTCGATGACCGGGCTCATCCGGGCGCCCTGGTGCACCGTCGCGACATGGACCGTCCTCCGGGTGGGGTGAGCAACGACACGGCGCCTCAGCCTAGGCCCGCGCCACCGCCCCTGGGGGGCAGCCCGGCGGTGCGTGATTGGATGGGCAGGTGCACACTGACCTGATCTCCGGCGCCGGTGGTGCCGCATCCGCATCGTCGTCCGTGGACGCCGACCTGGTGGTCAGCCTGGAGACCGTCGGGGTACGGCGATCCGGCACCGCACTGCTGCACGACGTGGACTGGCGGGTGGAGCTGGACGAGCGGTGGGTGGTGCTCGGCTCGAACGGCGCGGGCAAGACCACCCTGCTCAACCTGGCCGCCGGCCGGCTGCACCCCACCACCGGCACCGCCCACGTCCTCGGCGAGCGGATCGGCCGTACCGACATCAACGAGCTGCGTACCCGGATCGGTCTCTCCACCGCCGCGCTCGCCGAGCGGATCCCCGCCGAGGAGCGGGTCAGCGACGTGGTGGTGACCGCCGCCTGGTCGGTGGTGGGACGCTGGCGGGAGAGCTACGACCGCGCCGACGAGAGCCGGGCCCGGGGCCTGCTCGCCCAGCTCGGCGTGGCCGACCTGGCCGACCGGGGGTACGGCACGCTCTCCGAGGGGGAGCGCAAGCGGGTGCAGATCGCCCGCGCGCTGATGACCGACCCGGAGCTGCTCCTGCTCGACGAGCCGGCCGCCGGGCTCGACCTGGGCGGGCGGGAGGACCTGGTGGCCCGCCTGGCCGAGCTGGCCCAGGACCCGGACGCCCCGGCCCTGGTGCTGGTCACCCACCACGTGGAGGAGATCCCGCCCGGCTTCACCCACGCCCTGCTGCTGCGCGACGGCGGGGTGGTCGCCCAGGGCCTGCTCGACCGGACCCTCACCGGGGAGAACCTGTCGACGACCTTCGGCCTGCCGCTGACCGTGGAACGGCGCGGCGACCGCTGGACCGCCCGCGCCGCCTGAGGTGTAAGGAAGGGCCCCCTGTTAACGCTTTCGGTATAGGAAGGGCCCCCTCCTAACACCCCGCCGGCCGCGCCGCACCGCACCGGCCGCACCGTGCCGTAGTGCGTCGGCCCGCAGCGCACCGAGGCCGGCTCCGGAATCCGGCGCGGGCCTACACTCGGCGAGGTCGTGGGCGTGCCCGTGGTCGAGGTGGGGGAGGTGCGGCACGGTGGATTCGACAGCGCCGGTACCGGCGGCGACCAGGATCGCCGTCGTGGGCAGCGCGAACATGGACGTGGTGGCGACCGCGCCCACCCTGCCCCGTCCCGGCGAGACGGTGCTGGGCAGCGACTTCGTCATGGTGTCCGGCGGCAAGGGGGCCAACCAGGCGGTGGCGGCCGTCCGGGCCGGCGCGAGCTGCGCCTTCCTCGGCGCGATCGGGTCGGACGCGTTCGGGGTCACCCTGCGGGCCCGGATCACCGCCGCCGGGGTGGACACCGGCCACCTCCGGGTGGTGTACGGCGCTTCCGGGGTGGCGCTGATCATGGTCAGCGCGGACGGGGAGAACGCGATCCTGGTCACCCCCGGCGCGAACGGCGCGTTCACCGGTCTCACCGAGGCCGAACTGGCCTGCGTACGCGCGGCGGACGTGCTGGTCGCCCAGTTGGAGATCCCGGTCGAGACGGTCACCGAGGCGGCGCTGGCCGCCCGTGCGGCCGGTACCCGGGTGGTGCTGAACGCGGCCCCGGCCCGGTCGGTGCCGGCGGACCTGCTCGACGCGGTCGACCTGCTGGTGGTCAACGAGACCGAGGCGCAGACGCTCACCGGGCGGGGTCGGGAGGCTCCCGAGGCCCTGCTCGACCTGGTACCCCGGGCGGTGCTCACCCTCGGCGGCCAGGGCGCCTGGTACGGGGAGCGGGACGGGGTGGCCGTGCACGTGCCGGCGGTCAGGGTCGACGTGGTCGACTCCACGGCGGCCGGGGACGCCTTCACCGCCGCCCTGGCGGTGGCCTGGGGCGAGGGGCGGGACCTGGTCGACGCGGTGCACTGGGCGGCGGCTGCCGGGGCGGCCTGCGTCCGCCGGCTCGGTGCCTCGGTGTCCCTGCCGCACCGGGCCGACATCGACGCGCTGTACGCGCCGCCCGCTTGAACCGGCCAGGCACGATGGAGACATGAGGCTCCTGCTCAACGTGCTCTGGTTGATCTTCGGTGGCGGTCTGGTGCTGGCCATCGGCTACGGCGTCGCCGCCCTGATCTGTTTCGTGCTGGTGGTGACGATCCCGTTCGGCGTGGCGTCGTTGCGGCTGGCCGTCTACTCGCTCTGGCCGTTCGGCCGGACGCTGGTGCCGAAGCCGGGGGTCGGGGTCGGCTCGGGGCTGGGTAACGTGCTCTGGGTGGTGCTGGCCGGCTGGTGGCTGGCGCTGAGCCACATCGTCGCCGGGGTGAGCCTCTGCCTCACCATCATCGGCATCCCGTTCGGCATCGCCAACTTCAAGCTGGTGCCCGCCGCGTTCTGGCCGCTGGGCCGCGAGGTGGTCGAGATCGACGACCTGCGTCGGCCGGGCGTCGCCCACGCCTGACCGCCCACCACCGCTCGGCGCGGCCCGCCGGCCCACCGCTCGGCGCGGCCCGCCGGCCCGCCGGTCAGCCTGGACCGGCCGCGGCCGGTGGGCCGCCGCTGCGGAAGGCCCGCCGGTACGCCGACGGTGAGGTCCGCATCGCCCGGGTGAAGTGGTGGCGGTAGGTGACCGGGGTGTCGAAGCCCACCGTGGCGGCGATCCGCTCGACCGGCAGCTCGGTCGACTCCAGCAGCGCGAGACTGGCCCGGATCCGCTGGCCGACCAGCCAGCGGATCGGGCTGGTCCCGGTGGCCCGCGCGAAGTGCCGCAGGTAGGTCCGCGGCGACATCGCGGCCTGCCGGGCCAGCCGCTGCACGGTCAGCGGCTCGGCGAGGTGGGCCAGGGCCCAGGCCAGGCTGCCGGCGATCCGGTCGTCGTCGGGGTCGGCGGGGACCGGCGCCTGGACGAACTGCGCCTGCCCGCCGTCGCGGTGCGGCGGGATCACCAGCCGCCGGGCAACCGCGTTGGCGATCGCGGTGCCGTGGTCCCGGCGGACCACGTGCAGGCAGAGGTCCAGCCCGGCGGCGCTGCCGGCGCTGGTCAGCACGTCGCCGCCGTCGACGTAGAGCACGTCGGGGTCGACGTCGACCCTCGGGTGGCGGCGGGCCAGCAGGTCCGCGTACCGCCAGTGGGTGGTGGCCCGCCGGCCGTCCAGCAGCCCCGCGCCGGCCAGCGCGAACGCGCCGGAGCAGATGGACAGCAGCCGGGCGCCCCGGCGGTGGGCCCGGCGCAGCGCGCCGACCAGTTCGGGGGAGGGGCCGACGGTCACGTCCGGCACCCCGGGCACGATCACCGTCCCCGCCTCGGCCAGCTCGGTCAGGCCGTACGGGGTGTGCAGGGTGGCCCCGCCGAGCACCGGTACCACCGGACGTTCGGCGCAGACGCGCAGGTCGTACCAGGCGACGTCCAACTCGGGCCGGGGGAGCCCGAAGACCTCGGTGACGATTCCGGTCTCGAAGACCGACATCCCCGGGTACGCGAGCACCGCGACCGTGCGGTCGCGGGGGCCGCCCGCCGGGCCGGTGGGGGTGGCGGGGCCGGCGGGGGCGCAGGGCATGGCGGGATGTTAGCGGACGACGTCGTTCGCGCCACTGCCGCGCCGGTCGGCCAGGCCGCAGGATCGTCGGTATGTCCCGTAGCTTCGCCGTCCAGCCGTTGTCCCCCGCGACCGCCGCCGCGCACTTCCTCGCCCGGCTCAGCGCCGAGACCGACGTCGCCGACGTCCACGCCGACCTGGCGGCCGGTACGCCCGGTCTGGTGGTGGTCGACTCCCGCTCCGCCGCCGCCTGGCGGCAGGGTCACCTGCCCGGCGCGGTGCACCTGCCCACCGACGAGATCGTGGCCCGGGCGGCCGAGGTCGTCCCGGCCGGTTCGCTGGTGGTCACCTACTGCTGGGGGCCCGGCTGCAACGGCGCGACCCGGGCCGCCCTCGCCTTCGCCCGCCTCGGGTACCCGGTCAAGGAGATGATCGGCGGGTTCGAGTACTGGGCCCGCGAGGGCCTGCCGGTCCGTACCCCGCAGGGTGTGCACCGGCGTCCGGTGGACGACCTGACCGCACCCCCGGACACCGCCTGCGCCTGCTGACCGGCCGCTCGGCAGGGCTGGTGGCCCGGACGGGTCAGTCGGTGAGACGTTCGCCGCGCCGCCGCAGCATGCCCAGACCGGGGATGCCGGCCACGGCGAGCTTGAGGTCGCGGGTCACCTCCAGCAGGTCGTGCAGGTCCGGGCCGACCCGGTCCAGGGTGGCCAGGATCGGCAGGATGTCGGCGCTGACGTGCTCCTTGAGCTTGGGCAACTCGTCGACGAGGCGGATCGCGGCGGTCACCTCCTCGTGGCTGAGCTGCTCGATGAACCGGTTCGCCATCGGGGCGGCCCGGCGCAGCGCCGGCTCGTACGCCGCGAGCAGGTCGGCGGCGGTGGTCGCCGCGTCCTGCGCGGTGGCGAGCGTGCCGGCCGCGCGGCCGGCGACCGTGTCGGCATCGGCGACGACCGTGCCGGCGGCCGACGCCACCCGCTCGGCCTGCGCCACCAGCGCGGCGGCGGCGGTCGAGACCCGCTCCGCCTCGCCGACCACCCGGGCGGCGACCGTGGCGACCTCGGTGGCGTTCTCGATCGCGGTGGTCGCCGCCGCGCTGATCACCGCGACCTCGCGGACCGCGCCCTCGGCCTCGGTCAGCACCCGGTCGGTGCGGTCCAGCGTCTCCTCGATCCGGTCCACCACCCCGTTGATCCGGGTCAGCAGCGCGTCCACGCCGTCGAGCACCGCGAACGCGCGGGCCGGCACGGCGGCGAGGGACGCGGCCGAGCCGAGCGCCTGATCGAGAGCGGACCGGGTGAGGCCGACCATCGCAGCAGGCCGGGGAAGGGGGATCGCCATGCGTTCCAGTGTGCGTCGAGCCCGCCAGCGGCTGCCGGCCCGGCCTGCCAGCGGCTGCCGGCCCGGCCCGGTCAGCCGTGCTCGCCCCGCTGCTCGATGGCGCGCTGCACGGCGCGGTAGATCTGGCCGAACCGGAGGGCGTCGGGGGTGCGCAGCAGCAGCACCTCGTGACCCCGGTGCTGCACCCACAGCTCGTGCACCTGGTTCCCGCGCTCGTACGAGCGGTCCAGCCAGGTCAGCGGCAGCTCCAGGAACGGCGCCAGGGCCAGCGCGCCGACCGCGAAGGCGGCCAGCACGATCAGCGCCGTCGTCCAGTTGCCCCGGTCCGCCGCCGACCAGAGCAGGGAGACCACACAGATCAGGGCCACCAGTGGCGGCAGGGAGAGCAGCAGCACCAGCACGCCCCGGCCGATCACCCGGCCCCGGACGGCGAGGGTCTTGCGCCCCCGGTCGTGCCAGACGTAGGTCACCTCGTCGATCGGAATGGCCACGCCACCTGAGCGGATCGACTCGGAGGTCACCTGCACCGTGTCGTCCCGGTAATAGAGCGCCATCACTAAGCCTAACCGCTTTTCCGTCACCCCGCCGCCCCGCTGCGTCACCACGCGAGCGGTGCCGGGTCAGCGGTACCGGGTCGTCGTGGTGTGTTCCACCGCGCGCTGCACCGCCCGGTAGATCTGGCCGAAGCGCAGCGCGTCACCGGTGCGCAGCAGCCGGACCGGGGTGCCCCGCCACCGGACCCAGAGTTCCCGGGGTCGGCTGCCCCGGGCGTACGAGCGGTCCAGGTGTTCGAAGAGGACGTCGGCGAGCGGGCCGACGCCGAGCCCGACCAGGATGGCGGCCCCGACGATGGCGACGGTGACGGTCAGGGAGGCGTCCAGCCAGAGCCCGAGCGCGATGCCGAGCAGCGCCGCGACGACGGGGGCGGCCAGCGCGGCGCCGATCGCGCCCCGGCCGACGAGCACCCGCCAGGACCGGCTGTCCCGCCGGTGCCACACGGCGGTGATCTCGGCGAGCGGAAAGGTGCGTCCGTGCACCCGGATCGCCGTCGTGGTGACCCGGACGGTGCGGTCGTCGTAGTAGGTGGTCATCGGGCGGCTCCGCGGGCAGGATCGGACCGGGGCTGAATCCAGGCTACGTGCCCCAACGATCCGGGCCGTAAGGTTGGCACGCGACTTCGACGAGGAAGTGAGGACCGGCGTGGGCGAGTTCGTGCGGCTGGAGAGCGGGGACGGCATCGGCACCATCCGGTTGGACCGGCCGCCGATGAACGCCCTCAATACCCAGGTCCAGGAGGAGTTGCGCGCCGCGGCCACGGCCGCCGCCGCCGACCCGCAGGTCCGCGCCGTCATCGTGTACGGCGGGGAGAAGGTCTTCGCGGCCGGCGCGGACATCAAGGAGATGGCCGACATGTCCTACGTGGACATGGCCGAGCGGGCGGCGGAGCTGTCCAGCGCCCTCGGCGCGTTCGCCCGCATCCCCAAGCCGGTGGTCGCCGCGATCACCGGGTACGCCCTCGGCGGCGGCTGCGAGCTGGCGTTGGCCTGCGACTGGCGGGTGGTGGCCGAGGACGCCAAGCTCGGCCAGCCGGAGATCAAGCTGGGCGTCATCCCCGGTGCCGGCGGCACCCAGCGGCTGGCCCGCCTGGTCGGCCCGGCCCGCGCGAAGGATCTCATCATGTCCGGCCGGATGGTGGACGCCCAGGAGGCGCTGCGGATCGGCCTGGCCGACCGGGTCGTCCCGGCCGCCGAGGTGTACTCGGCCGCGGTCGAGCTCGTGACGCCGTACCTCACCGGGCCGACGCAGGCCCTGCGGGCGGCGAAGCTGGCCGTCGACGGCGGGCTGGAGATGGACCTGAACTCCGGCCTGGCCTGGGAGAGCCAGCTCTTCGCGGGGCTGTTCGCCACCGACGACCGGCGCGAGGGCATGGCGGCGTTCGTCGAGAAGCGCCGCCCGGACTTCACCGGCCGCTGACCCGGGCGGCGTCGACCGGAGTCGTTCCGAGAGTGGTTCACATTCCTCTTACCGGCCAGTAACGTGTGACTCCGGTCAACCGACGGCGAGCCGACGAGGTGGGAGTGGCGATGGCGGAGCGGATCGAAGGTCACGGCGGGGAGTTGGCGCTCGCGGCGCTGCGCGCGTACGGCGTCGGCGAGATGTTCACCCTCTCCGGCGGGCACGTCTTCCCGCTCTACGACGCCGCGTACAGGAGCGGTTTCCCGATCTACGACGTCCGGCACGAGCAGTCCGCGGTCTTCGCCGCCGAGGCGGTGGCCAAGCTCCAGCGCCGCCCCGGGCTGGCCGTGCTCACCGCCGGCCCCGGTGTGACCAACGGCATCTCCGGGCTGACCAGCGCGTACTTCAACGCCTCGCCGGTGCTGGTGCTGGGCGGCCGGGCCCCGGCGTTCCGCTGGGGCTCCGGCAGCCTCCAGGAGATGGACCACCTGCCGCTGGTCGCCCCGGTCACCAAGCACGCCGAGACGGTCTTCGGCACCGACGACATCCCCCGGGCGGTCTCCGCCGCGCTGACCACCGCGCTCACCCCGCACCGGGGCCCGGTCTTCCTCGACCTCCCGCTGGAGGTCGTCTTCTCGGTGGGCGACGCCGACGCCCCCGAGGCCGCCCCGGTCGCGCCGGTCGAGGCGGACCCGGACGAGGTCGCCCGGGCGGCCCGGCTGATCGCCGGGGCCAGCCGCCCGGTCATCGTGGCCGGCTCCGACGTCTGGGGCGGCGACGCGGTCGAGGCGCTGCGCGCCGCCGCCGAGGCGTTGCAGGTGCCGGTCTTCACCAACGGGATGGGCCGGGGCGCGCTGCCGCCGGCGCACCCGCTCGCCTTCGCCAAGGCCCGCCGGGTCGCCCTCGGCGGCGCCGACGTGGTGGTCGTGGTCGGCACCCCGCTGGACTTCCGGCTCGGCTTCGGCGACTTCGGCGACGCCCAGGTGGTGCACGTGGTCGACGCCCCCGGCCAGCGCGCCCAGCACGTGCAGCCGGCCGCCAGCCCCGCCGGGGACCTGCGGCTCGTGCTGACCGCCTTCGCCGACCACGCCGGGGACCGGGCCGACCACGCCGACTGGATCGCCCACCTGCGCGCCGCCGAGGACGCCGCGAAGGCCCGCGACGCCGAGGCGATGGCCGCCGACACCGACCCGATCCGGCCCGCCCGGGTGTACGGCGAACTGCGCAAGGTCCTCGCCGCCGACGCGATCACCATCGGCGACGGCGGGGACTTCGTCTCGTACGCCGGCAAGTACCTGGAGCCGGCGCAGCCGGGCACCTGGCTCGACCCCGGCCCGTACGGCTGCCTCGGCACCGGCCTGGGGTACGCGATGGGGGCCCGGGTCAGCCACCCGGACCGGCAGGTCTGCGTGCTGATGGGCGACGGCGCGGCCGGCTTCTCGCTGATGGACGTGGAGTCGCTGGTCCGGCAGAACCTGCCGGCGGTGATCGTGGTGGGCAACAACGGCATCTGGGGGCTGGAGAAGCACCCGATGCGCGCCATGTACGGCTACGACGTCGCCGCCGACCTGCAACCCGAACTCCGCTACGACCGGGTGGTCGAGGCGCTGGGCGGGGCCGGCGAGACGGTCGCCAAGGCGGCCGACCTGGGGCCGGCGCTGGAGCGGGCCTTCGCCGCCGGGGTGCCGTACCTGGTCAACGTGCTCACCGACCCGACCGACGCGTACCCCCGCTCGTCGAACCTGGCCTGACCGACCCGCCGCCGACCGCCGCCGCCCCCGCGAGGGACGGCGGCGGTCGGCGTGGTGGCACCGGTTGAGGACCGGCCCTGAGCAGCCACGATAAGCGGAATGTCAGCCCCGGTCGCCGTACTGTCAGCGACGGGTCGGCGGGTTGTCACACCCACCGGGCAGGGTGTGACGGTCGATCGAACGACGGGAGACCTGATGAACTACGCAATCCGGGCAGAGGGGCTGGTGCGCCGGTTCGGCGCCACCACCGCCCTCGCCGGTGTCGATCTCGCGGTCCCGACCGGGACCGTCTTCGGGCTGCTCGGCCCGAACGGCGCGGGCAAGACCACCTCGGTGCGGGTGCTCGCCACCCTGCTGAGCGCCGACGAGGGGCACGCCACCGTGGGCGGCTTCGACGTGCGGCGCGACGCCCACCGGGTACGCCAGATCATCGGCCTGACCGGGCAGTACGCCTCGGTCGACGAGGCCCTGACCGGCAGCGAGAACCTGCTGCTCATCGGCCGGCTGCTCGGCATGGGCCGGGCCGAGGCGAAGGCCCGCGCCCGGCAGTTGCTGGCCGACTTCCACCTCACCGACGCGGGGGAGCGGGCCGCCAAGACCTACTCCGGGGGGATGCGCCGCCGCCTCGACCTGGCCGCCAGCCTGGTCGGCCGGCCGCAGGTGCTCTTCCTCGACGAGCCCACCACCGGCCTCGACCCGCGCAGCCGCACCGAGCTGTGGGACATCGTCCGGACGCTGGTCGCCGACGGCGTCACCGTCCTGCTCACCACCCAGTACCTGGAGGAGGCCGACCAACTGGCCAGCGAGATCGCCGTGGTCGACCACGGTCGGGTCATCGCCCAGGGCACCCCCGAGGAGCTGAAGGCCAAGACGGGCGGGCAGAGCCTCGCCGTCCGGCCGGCCGACCCGGCCGACGTGCCGACCGTCGTGGCCGTCGCGGGGGCGGCCGCCGGCGCCACCCCCGAGGTCACCCAGCAGACCGTCCGGGTGCCGGTGAACGACCCCGGGGTGCTCCCCGCCGTGGTACGCCGCCTGGACGAGGCCGGGATCGCGGTCGCCGAGCTGTCCCTGCGCGGCTCCAGCCTCGACGAGGTCTTCCTCTCCCTGACCGGGCACCGCGCCGAGCAGGACGCCCCGGCCGACACCGACCTGGAAGGAGCCGTGGCATGACCGCCGCCACCGCCACCACCCCCACCGCCGGCCCGCTGGCGCCCGTCCGCCGGCCGGGCCCCGTCGCCGGGCTGCGGCACACCATGACGCTGGCCTGGCGCAGCCTGGTCCAGATCAAGCACAACCCGATGGAACTGCTCGACCTGAGCATCCAGCCGGTGATGTTCGTGCTGCTCTTCACCTACGTCTTCGGCGGGGCGATCGCCGGCTCGCCCGGGGAGTACCTGCTCTTCGCGCTGCCCGGCATCATCGTGCAGAACTCCTTCTTCGCCACCATGTCCACCGGGTT
This sequence comes from Micromonospora fluostatini, assembly GCF_050410825.1. Classification (NCBI taxonomy): domain Bacteria; kingdom Bacillati; phylum Actinomycetota; class Actinomycetes; order Micromonosporales; family Micromonosporaceae; genus Micromonospora; species Micromonospora fluostatini. The sequence goes on along the minus strand of NZ_CP191251.1, from coordinate 4,227,791 downwards.
CGGGCTCAACCACGACCTGACCAAGGGGGTCTTCGACCGGCTGCGCGCGTTGCCGATCGCCCGCTGGGCGCCGCTGGCCGGGCGGATCATCGCCGACACGGCCAAGCAGGCCTGGTCGGTGGCGCTGCTGATCGGCGTCGGCATGATCCTGGGCTTCCGGCTCGGCAACGGCCTGCTCGGCCTGCTCGGCGCGTTCGCGCTGCTGCTGGTCTTCTCGCTGGCCGCGTCGTGGATCTCGGTGCTGGTCGGGGTGCTGGTCAGCGAGCCGGACAAGGTAATGATCTTCGGCTTCACGGTGATCTTCCCGCTGACCTTCACCAGCAACGCCTTCGTGCCCACCGAGACCATGCCGGGCTGGTTGCAGGCGTGGGTGGAGGTCAACCCGGTCACCGTCCTCGCCGACGCGCTGCGGGGGCTGCTGGTCGCCGGCCCGGTGGCCCGCCCCGTGGTCACCACGCTGATCTGGGCCGCCGCCATCGCGATCGTCTTCGCCCCCCTGGCGGTACGGGGGCTCAGGCGTCGAGTGTGACCCGGACCGCCTCCCGGGCGGTCTCCACGCGGACGTCCCGGCCGCGCGCGTACGCCTCGGCGAAGGCCACCTCGCCGAGCGCGTCCCGCGCGGCCCGGGTCACCCGCAGCTCGTCCAGCGCCGACCGGTCCACCCCGCCCCGGACGCCGACCGCCGCCCCGAGCAGGTACGCCGCCCCGGCGGCCGAACCCGCGCGCAGCGCCAGGTCGGCGTAGCCCACCACGACGATCGCCGTGACCGTGGCGTCCCCGGCGTCGACGGCCAACGCCAGTCCCTCCGCCAGGTGGGTACGGGCCTCGGCCGGGTCGCCCGACCCGACCGCCGTGTGGGCCAGCCCGGTCGCCAGCAGGGCCACCCACTGCGGCACCATCTGGCGGCCGGTCAGCAGGTCCCGGGCGCGTTCCAGCCAGTCCCGGGCGGCGGCCCAGTCGGCCCGGTCCCGCAGCACCTCCCCGTAGGTGACGGCGACCGCCGCCCAGCTCTCGTTGACGCCGAGCCGTTCCGCCTCCTGCCGGGCCTCGTCCAGCACCGCCAGCGCGGTCTCCCGGTCGCCGAGCAGCCAGTGCTGGTGGGCGATCCGGGCCCGCATGCCCGGCAGGTCCTCGATCGCCCCGAGTTCCCGGGCCTGCGCCATGGCCCACCGGACGGTGGCCACCGCCCCGGCGTGGTCACCCGCGCGGGCCCACAGCTCGGCCAGCGAGAACCGGGCGGCCGAGGTGCCCCACCGGTCGCCGACCGACTCGAACAGCTCCAGGGCGGCCTGGAACCCGTCCACCGCCTCCGTGGTCGGGTCGCCCTGGTTGAGACACAGGTGCGCGTGCATCAACCGGGCCACCCCGGCCACCCACGGGTCGGCGTCGGCGAAGAAACCGGCCAGCCCGGCCCTACCGGCGGCCTCCCGGCCCGGCTCGGCGGCCACCGCCATCGGCGGGGTCAGCCGGAACATCGGGGCGGTGCTGTCCAGCCCGACGCTCAACTCGGCGCCCCGGTGCAACCACCGTTGGCTCTGGTCCAGGTCGGCCCGGGCGCTGAGCAGGTTCGACGCGCCGGTCGCGTACGCCACGATGGTGGCGGTGGTGGGCGGGAGCCGCTCCCGTTCGGCCCGGGTCAGCACCTCCTCGGCCAGGTCGGCGCCCTCGGCCCGGTGCCCGCGCAGCCACCAGTACCAGCCCAGCCCGGCGACGAAGCGCACGGCCGTACCGGTCTCCCCGGCGGTGATCGTCCGGCGCAGCGCGGTGTGCACGTTGTCGTGTTCGGTCCGGAGCCGGTGCAGCCAGGGCAGCTGGTCCCGGCCGCGCAGGTGGGCGTCGGCCCGCTCGACGAGGGCCAGGAACTCGGCGGCGTGCCGCCGCCGCAGCGACTCCGCCTCACCGGCCTCGGCGAGCCGGGCCAGGCCGTACTCGCGGATGGTCTCCAGCATCCGGTACCGGGGCTCCGCCTCGCCCTCGACACCCGCGTCCACCGCGCCGCCGGTCGTCGCCCGACCCGCCGGCTCGGTCCCGCCCGTGGGCGGCGCGGGGTCGAGCACGGTGACCACGAGTGACTTCTCGACCAGGGCGGCGAGCCGGTCGAGGACGTCGGCGGGGTCCAGGTCGCCACCCGCGCAGACCCGTTCCAGCGAGCCCAGCGTGGCGCCACCGACGAAGACCGCCATCCGTCGCCAGAGCGCCCGCTCGGCCGGGTCGAGCAGGTCCCAGCTCCAGTCCACCACCGCCCGCAGCGTCTGGTGCCGGGGTAACGCGGTCCGGCTGCCCGCGGTGAAGAGCCGGAACCGGTCGGCCAACCGGGCCGCGACCTGGCCGACGGTCATCGACCGGAGCCGGGCGGCGGCCAGCTCGATGGCGAGCGGCATGCCGTCCAGCGCCCGGCAGATGTGGACCACCGCGTCCACGGTCTGCGCGTCCACCACGAAGTCGGGCCGGGCCGCCGTGGCCCGGTCCACGAGCAGCCGGACGGCCGGGTAGTCGAGGGCCCGCGCCGGGTCCACCCCCGGCGGCGGCAGGTCGAGCGGGCCGACCGGCCGGACCGTCTCCCCGGTGATCGCCAGCGGTTCGCGGCTGGTGGCCAGGACCCGCAGCCGGGGGCAGGCGGCGAGCAGCCGGTCGACCAGCGCGGCGGCGGCGTCGAGCAGGTGTTCGCAGTTGTCCAGCACCAGCAGGACGGCGCGGGTCGCCAGCGCGTCGGTCAGCCGTTCGGTCGGGTCGGTGACCTCACCGGTGGCGAACGCGGCGCGCGGGGCGAACAGCGTCGTCTCCCGCAGCCCGAGGGCGGCCAGCACGGTCGGCGCCACCTCGGCCGGGTCGGTGACCGGGGCCAGTTCGACCAGACAGACGCCGTCGGCGAACCGGTCCCCGCCGCGTCGGCCGGCCTCCACCGCGAGCCGGGTCTTGCCGGCGCCACCGGGCCCGGTGAGGGTGACCAGCCGGGCCCGGCCGAGCAGGCCGGCGACCGCGTCGAGAGTCTCCTGCCGCCCGACGAAACTGGTCAGCCCGGCGGGCAGGTTCCCCCGGCGACCCCCACCGTCCGCCACCGGCGCGGCTGTCCCCGGCGGGGCGGGCACCGGCGTGTTCGGTGTTCCCGCCGGTGCCGGCGTGGCCACTGGTTCGGCCGGTACCGGCGTGGCCGTCGGTCCGGTTGCCGGTCTCAGCGCGGGCGGCGGCGGACCGGCCGGTCCCAGCGCGGTGGCGGTCGGTGGCGGGTCGCCGCGTAGCAGCGCCAGGTGCAGGGCGGCCACCTCGGGGCTGGGATCGGTGCCCAACTGTTCGGCCAGGCGGGTGCGCAACCGGTCGTACTCGGCGAGGGCCTCCGGGACCCGGCCGCTGCGGTGCAGGGCGCGGATCACCTGCCCGGTGAGCCGTTCCCGCAGCGGGTGCTCGGCGACGAGTTCCCGCAGCCGGGGCAGGAGTTCGTCCGTCTCGCCCCGGGCCAGCCGAACCTCGACGGCCTCCTCGGTGGCGGTGAGCCGGAGTTCCTGGAGACGGGCCACCGGCGCCCGCGCGACGTCGGTGTCGGCGACGTCGGCCAGGGCCGGCCCCCGCCACTGGTCGAGCGCCTCGGTCAACCGCCGGTACGCCTCGTCCGGGTCGGTGCGCAGCAGGGCCCGGCCGGCGGCGACGGCCGTCTCGAAGCGGTGCAGGTCGACCGCGTCCCGCCCCAGCGCCAGCCGGTACCCGCCGGGCCGGGCCTCGACGGGGAGCCCCGGCACGGCCCGGCGCAGCCGGGAGACCAGGGCCTGGAGGGCGTTCACCGCGCCGGTGGGCGGATCGTCCCCCCACACCCCGTCGACCAGCCGGGGGACCGGGACCGGGCGGCCGGGCTCCAGGGCGAGCAGGACCAGCAGCCGGCGCAGCCGGGCGCCGCCGACCTCGACCGGTACCCCGGCGACCCGGACCTCCAGCGGCCCGAGCACGCAGATCTGCACGGCACCGATTGTGCCCGGTCCGTGCGGAGCACTGGTGATGCCCGGTCCGTGCCCCGCGCCGACGGTGCCGCTTCGGTGCGCAGGGCCGGCGGTGCCGGAACCGTGCGCAGGTCCGAGGGTGCCCGGTCGGGGGGTGTCCGGCGTCACCGGGACTCGGGGCGCTCCTCCCCGAGCGGGGGCTCGCCGTCGCGGCTGTGCAGGCCCTCCCGGTCCCGCGCGTCGCCGCCGGCCGGGTCGTCCCCGGCGGTCGGCTCGCCGTCCCGGAGGGGCCCCCGGGGCACCCCGGGCCTCCCGGACTCCCCGGCCGGGGTGCCCGGTCGGGGGTCGCGCTCGCGTCCCCGGCCGGCGTCGTCGCGCAGGTCCTCCTCCCAACGGCGGAAGAGGTCGTGCTCCGGGGACCTGGACCGTTCGGCGATGGTCCGCAGGAACTCGGGGTCGTCGTCCGGCGCGGCCGGGGCCGGGGCGCGGAACGACGTGCCACCGGGCCAGCCGGTCGTCCGCCCGGCCGGCAGCGGTCGGCCGGCGAAGAACCAGGCGAGCCAGCCGACCAGCGGAACGAGCAGGATGACCGCCACCCAGGCGGCCCGGGGCAGGGCCCGCACCGTGCCCTTCTCCGCCGACAGGCAGCTGATCAACGCGAGGGCGGCGGCGACGACCTGGACGAAGACGAGGAGGATCAACAGCCGGACCATGGGCCAATCATGACGCACCGTCGCGGTACGTCACCACAGCTCGTGCAGCACCAGCGCCAGGCCGGCCAGGGCGAGCCCGACGGCGGCCAGCGCGGCCTGCGCCAACGCCGGGCCGCCGGTGGGCGCCGGGCCGCTGCCGGTGCCCCGTCGCCAGCAGACCCGCAGGGCCGCCGCCCAGACGCCGACCACGGCGAGGCCGACCAGTGCGCCGAACGGCTCCCCGGCCAGCGCCAACCGGAGCGCCAGCACGGCCACCACGGTCAGCGCGAGCGCGGTCCGACGCCAGGCCAGCCGGGTCCGCTCCGGTTGCAGGCCCGGGTCCCGCCCCGGGGGCGTCCCGGTCACCGCTGGCCGAGCGCCCCGGCCAGCACCGCCACCACCAGCAGCAGCGCACCGAGGCCGACGACGAGGGCGAGCACCGCGGGGAACCGGGAGGCGGGCAACTCCTCGTCCTGCCGGATGGCCCGTTCGGTGCGGGCCCAGTGGTCCACCGCCCGGACCGCCACCGCGCCGCCGACCAGGAGCAGCACGATGGCGATGGTCTCGCGCAGGTGCCGCAGCGGCAGCGGGGGCAGGAACTGCGCGACGGCGAGCCCGCCGCCGACCAGCGCCAGGCCGGTGCGCAGCCAGGCCAGGAAGGTCCGTTCGTTGGCCAGCGAGAAGCGGTAGTCGGGGGTACGCCCCACCGCCCGCAGGTCGGAGGGGTCGAACCAGCGTCGGATCGCCTGCCACACGAACAGTGATTATCCGCTTTGTCCGCGTCGTAGCCTGTCCGGGTGAGCAATGATCACGTATCGCCCGGTGCCGGCCCCCTCGACCCGGCGACGTTGCGCAGCGCGTACGACACCCAGCTCCGGCCCGACATCCCCGATCCGGTGCCGGCCGGGGTGACCGTCGAGTGGGACGGCCCGCTGGTCCGGGTCACCGGGCGGGACGCGCAGGGCTTCCTCACGTACCGGGACCTCGGTGGCCTGACCGGCGCGGAGCTGGACGCGCTGATCGGCCGGCAGGTGGAGTTCTTCCGGCGTCGGGGCGAGCCGGTCGAGTGGAAGCTCGTCGCCCACGACGAGCCGGCGGACCTGGCCGACCGGCTGCGCGCCGCCGGCTTCGTCGGCGAGGACGAGGAGAGCGTGCTGGTCGGCCCGGTCGCGCCGCTGGCCGCCACGCTGCCGGTCCCACCCGAGGGGGTACGCCTGCGTGAGGTGACCGGCCGCGCGGACCTGGAGCGGATCGCGGCGATGGAGGCGACGGTCTGGGGCGACGACCGCAGTCACCTGGTCGACGGCCTGGCCGGGGAGATCGCCGCCGACCCGCAGTCGATCACCGTGGTGGTGGCCGAGGCGGGTACGGAGGTGGTCAGCGCGGGCTGGGTGCGGTACGTGGCGAACACCGGCTTCGCCACCCTCTGGGGCGGCTCGACCCTGCCGCGGTGGCGCCGCCGGGGGGTGTACCGGGCGCTGGTCGGCTACCGGGCCCGCCTGGCCGCGCAGCGGGGGCGGACCCTGTTGCAGGTGGACGCCTCGCCGGACAGCCGGCCGATCCTGCGACGGCTGGGCTTCGTCCAGGTCACGACGACCACGCCCTACGTCTACACTCCGTGATCATGGAGCGGTTGACGGACGACGAGCGGTTCACCCTCAAGACGGGGGCCTTCGGCGCGGTGTACCTGGTGTCGAACGCCGACCCCGGCATCTTCGCCCTGGTCCGGGAGAGCTTCGCCGCCTCCGGAGTGCTGTCGGGGGCGAGCGGGGTGGTCAAGGAGGCGCTGACCACCGGGCCGCTGCCGAAGCTGCCCCGCGACAACGTCCTGGAGGTCGAGTCGATGGTGCTCCCGGCGCTCGGCGAGGCGGTCGAGATCCTGCGCCGCAAGTCCCCGGCGGACGTGCGGGAGTACCGGTCGGTGGTGCTGGCCGCGGCCGACGAGGTGGCGCGGGCGCACAAGGGCGTCTCGCCGGCCGAGGACGCAGTGATCGCGCGGATCCGGGACGCCCTCGGCGCGGGCGACTGACGACCCGCCGACGCGGACGTCCTGACGGCTTCCGGACCGGGCGCGTGACCGACCGCGACCCGTGCGGTGAGCTGAGTCACTGTGGCGCACTCCGGGCTCGATGCTACTGGCAGGTAACATAACCGGAGTGGGTAACTGCACCGCAGCCCGTGGTTGACCGGTCGGCAACAACGCGCGAGGCTGCGGCCGTACCAGGCGAGAGATCGCATGACCGGGCGAGAATTCGCACCACCAAACAGGAGGGTCGTCGAAGCGCGATGAACATCGTCGTACTCGTCAAGCAGGTGCCCGACTCGGGCGCGGACCGCAACCTGCGCAGTGACGACAACACCGTAGACCGCGGTTCGGCGAACAACGTCATCAACGAGATGGACGAGTACGCCATCGAGGAGGCGCTGAAGATCAAGGAGGCGCACGGTGGCGAGGTCACCATCCTGACCATGGGCCCGGACCGGGCCACCGAATCGATCCGCAAGGCGCTCTCCATGGGCCCGGACGCCGCCGTGCACGTCGTCGACGACGCCCTGCACGGGTCCTGCGCCGTGGCCACCTCGAAGGTCCTCGCGGCCGCCCTCGGGCAGCTCAACGCAGACCTGGTGCTCTGCGGCGCCGAGTCGACCGACGGCCGGGTCCAGGTCCTGCCGCACATGCTCGCCGAGCGGCTCGGCGTCGCCGCCCTCACCGGCGCCCGCAAGCTCACCGTCGACGGCGGCACCCTGACCGTCGAGCGGCAGACCGAGGAGGGCTACGAGGTGGTCACCGCCGCCACGCCCGCCGTGGTCTCCGTCTGGGACACCATCAACGAGCCCCGGTACCCGTCCTTCAAGGGCATCATGGCCGCCAAGAAGAAGCCGGTGCGGACGCTCGCCCTGGCCGACCTGGGGGTCGCCGCGTCCGAGGTCGGCCTCGACGGCGCCACCAGCACGGTGCTGGAGCACAGCAAGCGCCCGCCGCGCTCCGGCGGCGAGAAGGTCAACGACGAGGGCTCCGGCGGCACGCAGCTCGTCGAGTTCCTCGCCACCGAGAAGTTCGTCTGAGGGGGTCCGGGACATGTCTGAGGTTCTCGTCGTCGTCGAAGCCACCCGTGAGTTCGGCGTCAAGAAGGTCACCCTGGAGATGCTCACCCTCGCCCGCGAGCTGGGTACGCCCAGCGCCGTGGTGCTCGGTGGGCCCGGTGCCGCCGAGGCGCTGGGCGCCACGCTCGGCGAGTACGGCGCCCAGAAGATCTACGCCGCCGAGAGCGAGGAGATCGACGGCTACCTGGTCGCCCCGAAGGCCACCGTCCTCGCCGAACTGGTCGGCCGGGTGCAGCCGGCCGCCGTGCTGCTCGCCTCCGCCCAGGAGGGCAAGGAGATCGCCGCCCGGCTGGCCGTCAAGCTGGACAACGGCATCCTGACCGACGTGGTCGGGCTCGCCGCCGACGGCACCGCCACCCAGGTCGCCTTCGCCGGCTCCACCATCGTGAAGTCCAAGGTCACCCGGGGCCTGCCGCTGGTCACCGTCCGGCCCAACTCGGTCACCCCGAGCCCGGCGCCGGCCACGCCCGCCGTCGAGCCGCTGACCGTGACGCTCACCGACGCGGACAAGCTGGCCCGGGTGGTCGAGCGGGTCGCCGAGCAGAAGGGCTCCCGGCCCGAGCTGACCGAGGCGTCCGTGGTGGTCGCCGGCGGTCGCGGGGTCGGCAACGCGGACAACTTCGCGCTGGTCGAGGAGGTGGCCGACCTGCTCGGCGGCGCGGTCGGCGCGTCCCGCGCGGCGGTCGACTCCGGGTACTACCCGCACCAGTTCCAGATCGGCCAGACCGGCAAGACGGTCTCCCCGCAGCTCTACATCGCGCTCGGCATCTCCGGTGCCATCCAGCACCGGGCCGGCATGCAGACCTCGAAGACGATCGTCGCGGTGAACAAGGACGCCGAGGCGCCCATCTTCGAGCTGGCCGACTTCGGCGTGGTGGGTGACCTGTTCAAGGTCGTACCGCAGATCACCGAGGAGATCCGCAAGCGGAAGTGACCCGCGAACAGGGGTGACGCCGTCGTCGGGCCCGCCGGGAACCCCCGGCGGGCCCGACGCGTACCCCCGGCCCGCCGGCCCCGGCGAGCGGGACCGGCGGGCCGGCGGTCAGCCCGTCAGGGTGCCCCGCACCAGGCTGTCGCCGGAGTGGGCGGGTTCGTTGTCGAACTGTTCGGCCGAGATGTCGACGATCGAGTACTCCCGCACGTCCGCCCGGGGTGGCAACGGCAGCAGCACGTCCGGGCTGTCCCCGAGCACCCCGACGGAGAACATCGCCCCGGTGTTCGGATTGATCAGCCACACCTCGTAGTACCCCGGCACCGCCGGCAGGTCCGTCACGTGCAGGTGGAGCCGCCCGTCGGCGAAGACCCGGGCCTCGCCCCGGGCCTGCGGGGGCGTCGTGCCGTACGCGGCCAGCGGGGCGCTGGCCACGACCCGCTCCGGCGCGGGGGTACCCCGGTCGGTGTCCACCACCGCGAGGGTGCCGAGCACGCCGAGGACGGCCGCCGCCGCCGCGGTCACGGTGGTCACCGCCCAGCGGGGCCAGCGTCGCCGGCCCCCCGCCGCCCGCCCCGGCCGGGCCGGAGCCTCGACCCGGGAGCCCACCCCGGCCCCGGCCATGGCCCCGTTCCGGGTCCCGGCCCCGGCCCCGGCCCCGGCCTTGGTCCGGGTCTCGGCCTTGGTCCGGGTCTCGGCCTTGGTCCGGGTCTCGGCCTTGGTCCGGGTCTCAGCCTGGGTCGGCGGTTCCGCCACCGCGCGGATCTCGGCGACGACGCCCTGCCAGATGTGCTCCGGCGGGTCGGGCAGGTCCCGCAGGGTCCGGGTGGCGGGGCCCAGCCCGGCGACGTGCCGGAAGGTCTCCACCTCGTCCCGACAGTGCGCGCAGGTGTCGAGATGGGCGGCCTCACCGGTGTCCGCCACGCTCTCACCGAGCGCCAGGAAGACCAGCCGGTCGTGGTCCAGGTGCTGCACCGTCCACCTCCCATCTGCGCTTCAGGCTCGCCATGCCGCGTCGGATGTGACTTTTGACCGTCCCCAGCGGCACCCCGGTCGCCGCGGCGATCTGCTGGTGTGTCAGGTCCTCGTAGAAGGCGAGTTCGAGCATCCGCCGCTGTTCCTGCGGCAGCCGGGCCAGCTCGTCGGCGACCACCAGCCGGTCGACCACGGTGTCCGGATCCGGGTCGGCGGTCGCCGGCCCGGGAAGCTGCCGGACGCTCTCCACCACCCGGTTCTCCCGGGCCGAGGCGCGCAGCCGGTCGACCACCTTGCGTCGGCCGATGCCGAGCAGCCAGCCGAGCAGCGAGCCGCGCGCCGGGTCGAAGGTGTCCCGGCCCAGCCAGGCGGCGACGAAGGTCGCCTGGGTGACGTCCTCGGCGTCACTGCGGTTGGCGAGCACGCTGGTGGCCAGGTGGAACACGGCGCGGCCGTACCGGTCGTACGCCTCCCGCAGGGCCGACTCGTCACCCGCGTGGAACCGCTCGACCAGGTCGTCGTCCTGCGGTGGGTCGGGTGGGTCGGCTGCCTGCCGTACCGCCGTCACCGGGCGGTTCGCCTTTCCTCGGGCATGCCCGGACTGTAGCCGTCACGGCCCCCGTCCCCGCCGGCCGGTGCCGTCGCCCCGGGCCGCGCCGGTGCCCCACCCCCGTCGCGTGGTGTCATCGGGTGGACGCGCGGGGCGGGCGGTGCCGTCGCCTCGATAGGCTGGTGCCCGATGGCATACCTGGATCACGCGGCGACCACTCCGATGCTCGACGCGGCACTGGAGGCGTACGTCGCCACGGCCCGTGAGGTCGGCAACGCGTCGTCGCTGCACGCTGCGGGTCGCCGGGCCCGCCGCCGGGTGGAGGAGTCCCGTGAGCGGGTGGCCGCCGCCCTGGGCGCCCGCCCCTCCGAGGTGATCTTCACCGGTGGTGGGACCGAGAGTGACAACCTCGCGGTCAAGGGCATCTTCTGGGCCCGGCGGGCCGCCGGTGCCGGCCGGGACCGGGTGGTGTGCAGCGCGGTCGAGCACCACGCCGTGCTCGACGCGGTGGACTGGCTGGTCCGGCACGAGGGCGCCGAGGTGAGCTGGCTACCGGTCGACGCCGAGGGGCGGCTCAGCCCGCAGCGGCTCGGCGCCGAACTCGACCAGCACGCCGACCGGGTGACCCTGGTCACCGCGATGTGGGCCAACAACGAGGTCGGCACGGTGCAGCCGGTGGCCGACCTGGCCGCCGTCGCCGCCGGCCACGGGGTGCCGTTCCACACCGACGCGGTCCAGGCGGTCGGCCAGGTACCGGTCGACTTCGCCGCCAGCGGCGTCGCCGCGCTGACCGTCACCGGGCACAAGCTGGGCGGCCCGACGGGGGTCGGCGCGCTGCTGCTGGCCCGGGACGTGACCGCCATCCCGCTGCTGCACGGTGGCGGCCAGGAACGCGACGTCCGCTCCGGCACCCTGGACGCCGCCGGCATCGTGGCCTTCGCGGTGGCGGTGGAGACGGCGGTCAAGGCCCAGCAGGAGTACGCCGCCCGGGTCGCCGCCCTCCGCGACGACCTGGTCGCCCGGGTCCGTCGGGCGGTGCCGGAGGTGGTCTTCAACGGCGACCCGGTCGACCGGCTGCCCGGCAACGCGCACTTCTCCTTCACCGGCTGCGAGGGGGACGCCCTGCTCCTGCTGCTGGACGCCCAGGGCATCGCCTGCTCCACCGGTTCGGCCTGCTCGGCCGGGGTGGCCCAGCCCTCGCACGTGCTGCTCGCGATGGGCGCCGACGACGACCGGGCCCGCTCCTCGCTGCGCTTCTCCCTGGGGCACACCAGCACCGCCGCCGACGTCGACGCCCTCATCACCGCCCTTCCCGCCGCCGTCGACCGCGCCCGCCGCGCCGCCGCCCTCCGCTCCACCCCCCGCTAACCCCCCACCCCACCCACCCACCCCCGTGCTGCCCCGCTCCCGCGCTGCCCCCCACCTCAGCGCGTTGATCATGGGGTTGACGGCGAGTTCGATCACCATGACTGCCGCCAAGTCCATGATCGACGGGGCGGGGGTGGGGCGGGGAGGCGGGGTGGGGAGCCAGGCGGGGTGGGGGGTGGGGGTGGGTAGGGTTGAGGGGAAGGGGGGCGGGGCGTGAGGGTGTTGGCGGCGATGTCGGGCGGGGTGGACTCCGCGGTGGCGGCGGCGCGGGCCGTCGAGGCCGGGCACGACGTGACCGGGGTGCACCTGGCGCTGGCCCGCAATCCACAGACGTACCGCACCGGGGCGCGCGGCTGCTGCACCCTGGAGGACTCCCGCGACGCCCGCCGCGCCGCCGACGTGCTCGGGATCCCGTTCTACGTGTGGGACATGGCCGACCGGTTCCACGCCGACGTGGTCGACGACTTCGTCGCCGAGTACGCCGCCGGGCGTACCCCGAATCCCTGCCTGCGCTGCAACGAGAAGATCAAGTTCGCGGCGGTGCTGGACCGGGCGGTGGCCCTGGGCTTCGACGCGGTGGTCACCGGTCACCACGCCCGGCTCGGCGCGGACGGTCTGCTGCGCCGCAGCGTCGACCTGCCCAAGGACCAGTCGTACGTGCTGGCGGTGCTGACCCGCGAGCAGCTCGACCGGTCGGTCTTCCCGCTCGGCGACTCGACCAAGGCGCAGGTCCGCGAGGAGGCGGCCCGGCGCGGGCTGGCGGTGGCCGACAAGCCCGACTCGCACGACATCTGCTTCATCGCCGACGGTGACACCCGGGGCTTCCTCGCCAACCGGCTCGGCGAGGCGCCGGGGCAGGTGGTCGACGCGCTCACCGGGACGGTGGTCGGCAGCCACACCGGCGCCTACCAGTACACCGTCGGTCAGCGGCGGGGGCTGCACCTGGACCGGCCGGCCCCGGACGGCCGCCCCCGGTACGTGCTCTCCATCACCCCGAAGACCAACACCGTCACCGTCGGCCCGGCCGAGGCGCTGGAGGTGTCCACGGTCCGCGCCCAGCGTCCGGTCTGGACCGGCGGGACGCGCCCGACCGCGCCGGTGGAGTGCGAGGTGCAGCTCCGGGCGCACGGCGACGTGGTGCCGGCGACCGTCGAGCTGACCGACGGCGGGCTGCACGCCGAGCTGCGCCGCCCGCTGCGGGGCGTGGCCGCCGGGCAGGCGATCGTGGCGTACCGGCCGGACCCGGCCGGGGACGTCGTGCTCGGCTCCGCCACCATCACCGCCTGACCACCACCACCCCGCCGCAGGTTGCCGGCACCGCGCCTCGGGTGGGCGGCACCGCCCCACGGGTCGGCGGCACCGCGCCCCGGATGGTCGCGGCGCCGCCTCCCGGATGGGCGGCACCGTCCCACCACCGGCCGGCGCACCGGATACCCTTCGGCCGTGACTGATCAGCCCTGGCCCTGGCCGGCCGGCGCGGCGACGGGAATCGGCTCGCTGCCCGGCACCGACATCGCCGAGGCGCAGCGCGTCGTCCTCGGCGAGCTGCCCGCGCTGCCGCACCTGCCCGAGTTGCCCGCCCGGGGACCGGGCGCGGACCTGGTCGGCCGTACCGGCGGACTGCTGGTCGAGCTGCCGATCGAGCTGTACGCGGCCCGCTGGCGGATCGCCACCCGCCCCGGTCGGGACCTGCGCCGTGCCCGGGACCTGATGGAACGCGACCTGGACCAGCTCGCCGAGCAGGCCGAGGGGTACGCCGGGCCGGTCAAGATCCAGGCCGGCGGGCCGTACACCCTGGCCGCGTCGGTGGAGCTGCCGATCGGCGGCCGGCTGCTGCGCGACCCGGGCGCGGTCCGCGACCTCACCGGCTCCCTCGCCGAAGGGCTGCGCGGGCACGTCGAGGCGGTCCGCCGCCGACTGCCGCAGGCCTCGGTGCTGCTGCAACTCGACGAGCCGTCGCTGCCGGCGGTCCTCGCCGGGCGGGTACCCACCGAGAGCGGGCTGGGCGCGTACCGGCCGGTCGAGGCGACCGACGCGGCCGTCGCCCTGCGGACCGTGGTCGAGGCGGCCGGGGTACCGACCGTGCTGCACTGCTGCGCGCCCGACGTACCCCTGGAAGTGGTCCGCGCGGCCGGCGCGGTCGGGGTCGCGCTCGACCTCGCCCTGGTCACCGACCTGGACCCGCTCGGCGAGGCGATCGACGCCGGGCTCGGGCTGCTCGCCGGCGCGGTCGGCACGGCCGCGCCGCCGGCCGGTCGCCCGCCGACCTCCGCCCAGGTCGCCGACCGGGTACGCCAGCTCTGGGACCGGCTCGGCTTCCCCCGCCGCCGGCTGGCCGAGCAGGTGGTGGTCACCCCGGCCTGCGGCCTGGCAAACGCCTCCACCGGGTACGTGCGGGCGGTCCTCGCCGCCTGCCGCGACGCCGGCCGCCGCCTGGCCGACGAGTGAGCCAACTCCCGGCGTGAGCCGGGGTTGTGGCGCGGGCTGGGGTCGTGGCGTGGGCTGAGGTTGTGGCGCGGGCCTAGGCCCGTGGCGTGCGCCTGCTCGGGTGGTGAGTGGCCTGGGGCGTGAGCCGGCGGGCGGGGCGGCGGGCCGGTGCCCCGAACACGCGGGCCGGATGCCGGGTTTCCGGTCGCTGTCGGCGGGCAGGATGAGGCACATGATCGGACAGTTGCGCTCAGTCGTGATCGACTGCCCCGACCCCCGGGCCCTCGCCGGCTTCTACGCCGAGCTGCTCGGCCTGCCGCTGGCCGAGCAGGACTCCGAGCACAACGAGTGGGTGGTGCTCGGTGGGCCGCGCGGGCACCATCCCCGGGTGGCCTTCCAGAGGGCCCCGGACCTGCAACCGCCGAACTGGCCCGACCCGGCGCGTCCCCAGCAGTTCCACCTCGACGTCACGGTCGACGACATCGAGGCCGCGGAGCGGGCGGTGCTGGCGCTGGGCGCCCGGCGGCTGCCGGGGGATGGGGAGGATGAGGGTTTCCGGGTCTACGCCGACCCGGTCGGCCACCCGTTCTGCCTCTGCTGGGACTGACCGTCGCCGGGGCGGCAGCCGGGCTCGCGGGCCGGCGCTCCGGCGACCCGGTCACCGCCCGCTGCGGGCCGTCCGTGGCGGTGACCGTTCGGGTACGCCGGGGCCGGGGGTTCCCGAGGGTTGCGGCGACTGGGCATGATGACCGCCGTGATCGACTCCTCGCTCCGGCGCGCCTCCGGCTCACTGTTCGGTCTCGCCTACGGTGACGCCCTGGGCCGACCCACCGAGTTCCTGACCGTCGCCGAGATCCACCGCCGGTACGGCCCGACCGGCCCGCGCGAGTTGGTCGGCGACCCGGTGCTGGTCACCGACGACACCCAGATGGCCCTGGCGGTGGCGTGGGCGCTGCGGGAGGCGCCGACGCTGACCCCGGAGGCCGTCGAGCCGCTGCTGCGCCAGCGTTTCCTGGACTGGGCGGTCAGCCCGGAGAACAACCGCGCGCCGGGCATGACCTGCCTGCGCGCCTGCGCCGAACTGTCCCGGGGGGTGCGCTGGCAGGAGGCCACCCAGGCCGGCTCGAAGGGGTGCGGGGCGAACATGCGGGTCACCCCGGTCGGCCTGCTCGACGTCGACCTGGACACCCTCGCCGGGCTGTCCCAGTTGCAGGCCGGCCTGACCCACGGCCACCCGACCGGGCTCGCCGCCAGCGAGCTGACCGCGTACGCCGTCCGGCTGCTCCGCGACGGGGCCGCCCCGGCGGACCTGCCGGCCCTGCTGATCGAGCGGACCCACGGGCAGGAGCGGACGTACCACGGGGACTGGCTCGGCGACCTGTGGCAGCGCCCCGGGGTGGACTCGCCGCAGGAGTTCGTCGCCCGGGGCTGGGACGAGTGCCGCCGTGCCCTGCACCGGCTGGTCAGCGCCCTGTCCCAGCCGGACGACGGCGGTGACCCGTGCCGGTACACCGGCGAGGGCTGGGTGGCCGAGGAGGCCCTGGCCACGTCGCTGTACTGTGCGCTCCGGCACGCCGACGACCCGGTGGCCGCGCTGGCCCGGGGCGCCACCACGGCCGGCGACTCCGACTCGATCGCCGCGCTGGCCGGCGCCTTCGTCGGTGCCGCCACCGGCATGTCCGCCTGGCCCGCCGCCTGGGCCACCCGCATCGAGTACGCCGACCAACTCACCGCCCTCGCCACCCCCTGGGACTAACCACCCACTCCCGCCCCCCAGGCGTGGGGGTGGTCGGGGCTGGGCTCGGGGGCAGGCGTGTGGCGATCTTGCACTTGGGGCCCCGGTGTCGGGGCCTTTGTCCGCTGTGCCTGGGCGGCAACTCCACGATCGCGTGGGGCGGGGCGTGGAGGGCGTGGGGCGGGGGGCCGGGGGTGGAGGGGGTCAGGGGGTGGGGTGGGGGTGTAGGTGGGGGAGGGTGCGGATCCTGCGCCAGAGAGGTGGGTCGCAGGTGCCGGCGCGGGTGTCGAAGGCGTCGAGGGTGACCCGGATGGACTCACCGAGGTCGAGGTAGCTGTCGTGTTCGGCGTCGGGGTCCCAGTCCCGGGTCGGGATCGGGACGTGGTCGTCCCGGTCGCTCCGGTCCCGACTCGTGATCTTGAGTACGTCGGCGTGCCGGCGGTCCACCCCGAGCACCAGGCAGGGCCGTACCTTCGAGCCGGTCCCGTCGGCGAACGGGACGTCCGCCCACCAGATCTCCCCGGCCCGGGGCGTACCCGTCGGGGGCCGGTCGGTGTCGCGGGGGCGTGGGGCGCTCGGGCTGCCCGACCGTCGGCCGCCGGCCGGGCGCGACCGGGTCGACGCGCCGCTCCGGTCCGCCCGGGAGCTGGCGGTCCCGGACCTGTCCGCCGGGGAGTCGTCCGTGCGGGAGCCGGGCGGACGGGAGCTGCCCGCCCGGGAGCCGGGGCGGGAACGGGGGGTGCGGGAGCCGGTGGGGCGGGCCCGGCCGGGCCGGGACGGTCGGGCCGGGCGGTGCCGCCAGGTGTCCCAGGCCCAGCCGGCCGCGACGGCGAGCAGGATCAGCGCCGCCCACGGTGACCACTCGGGCATCCGTACCTCCGTCTCTCGCCGAAAGTCCCGGTCGGGCCGCGCCGGGTGCGCACCGGTGTCCGGGCAGGTGGGCGGACTATTGTCCCACCCTCCCGATACGGTGCGGGGGTAGCGGAGTCACGGGAGGTCCAGGGGTGTCCGAAGGCGGCCAGGTGTCGAGAGGCGACAGGGTGTCGGAAGGCGGCAGCGTGTCGGAGGAAGCCATCCCTCAGCAGGTGAGCGCGGCGCAGGAGGCGGCGGCCGGTGCCGAGCCCACGCCCGAGGCGCGGGAGCGGCACGCCACGCTGAGCCAGGAGCTGACCGAGCACCAGTACCGCTACTACGTGCTGGACGCGCCGACCGTCTCCGACGCGGAGTTCGACCGGCAGTTGCGCGAGTTGGAGGCGCTGGAGGAGGAGTACCCGGCGCTGCGCACCCCGGACTCGCCGACCCAGCGGGTCGGCGGCACCTTCTCCACCGACTTCACCCCGGTCGACCACGCCGAGCGGATGATGTCGCTGGACAACGCCTTCGCCGACGAGGAGCTGACGGCCTGGGCCGAGCGGGTCGAGCGGGACGCCGGTGGCCCGGTGCCGTACCTGTGCGAGCTGAAGGTCGACGGCCTGGCGATCAACCTGACCTACGAGAAGGGCCGGCTGGTCCGGGCCGCGACGCGGGGGGACGGGCGCACCGGCGAGGACGTCACGGCCAACGTCCGCAGCATCCGGGAGGTGCCGGCCCGGCTGACCCCGTCCGAGGCGTTCCCCGAGGTGCCCGAGTTGATCGAGGTGCGGGGCGAGATCTACTTCCCGGTCGCCGGCTTCGCCGACCTCAACGCCTCGCTGGTGGAGCAGGGCAAGGCGCCGTTCGCCAACCCGCGCAACGCCGCCGCCGGCAGCCTGCGCCAGAAGGATCCCCGGATCACCGCGTCCCGGCCGCTGCGGCTGGTGGTGCACGGCATCGGCGCCCGCAGCGGTTTCCGCCCGGCCACCCAGTCCGAGTCGTACGCGGCGCTGGCGGCGTGGGGGCTGCCGACCAGCGACCGCTGGCGGGTGGTCCCCGACCTGGCCGGGGTGGCCGAGTTCATCGCCTACTACGCCGAGCACCGGCACGACGTCGAGCACGAGATCGACGGCGTGGTGGTCAAGGTGGACCCGGTCGCCATCCAGGGCCGGCTCGGCTCGACCAGCCGGGCGCCCCGGTGGGCGATCGCCTTCAAGTACCCGCCGGAGGAGGTCAACACCACGCTGATCGACATCGACGTCAACGTCGGCCGGACCGGTCGGGTCACCCCGTTCGCCGTGCTGGAGCCGGTCCGGGTGGCCGGCTCGACCGTGGCGCTGGCGACCCTGCACAACGCGCGGGAGGTCGAGCGCAAGGGCGTGCTGATCGGGGACACCGTCGTGCTGCGCAAGGCCGGGGACGTGATCCCCGAGGTGCTCGGCCCGGTGGTCGAGCTGCGTCCCGCCGACGCCCGCCCGTTCGTCATGCCGACCACCTGCCCGGCCTGCGGCACCCCCCTGGCCCCCGCGAAGGAGGCCGACGTCGACATCCGCTGCCCGAACAGCCGGTCCTGCCCGGCCCAGCTCCGGGAGCGGATCTTCCACCTCGCCGGCCGGGGCGGCTTCGACATCGAGGTGCTCGGGTACAAGGGGGCGGCGGCCCTGCTCGACGCGCAGATCGTCACCGACGAGGGGGACCTGTTCCAGCTCGACGCCGAGCAACTCGCCCGCGCCGACTTCTTCGTCAACAAGGACGGCACCCTGGGCACCAACGCGGTCAAGCTGCTCGACAACCTGGCCGAGGCGCGTCAGCGTCCGCTGTGGCGGGTGCTGGTGGCGCTCTCCATCCGGCACGTCGGCCCGACCGCCGCGCAGGCCCTGGCCCGGCACTTCCGCTCGATCGAGGCGATCGCGGCGGCGAGCGAGGAGGAGCTCTCCTCCGTCGACGGGGTCGGCCCGACGATCGCGGTCAGCATCCGCGAGTGGTTCGCCGTGGACTGGCACCGCGAGGTGGTCCGCAAGTGGGCCGAGGCCGGGGTACGGATGGCCGAGGAGGCGGTCGACGAGGGGCCGCGCCCGCTGGAGGGGCTGACCGTGGTGGTCACCGGCACCCTGGCCACGTTCTCCCGGGACCAGGCGGCCGAGGCGGTACAGAGCCGGGGCGGCAAGGTGAGCGGCTCGGTGTCGAAGAAGACCGGCTTCGTGGTGGTGGGTGACAACCCGGGCAGCAAGGCGGAGAAGGCCGCCACGCTGAAGGTGCCGATCCTCGACGAGGAGGGCTTCCGGGTGCTGCTCGACAGTGGCCCGGACGCGGCCCGTGAGGTGGCCCGGACCGAGGGATGATCACCACCAATGTGAATCTTCGCCCGCTAACGGCCTATCCACCACGGTAGGGGCAGGGCGAAGAATACCAACTTAATTACGACTACAACCGATTCGTGGCTGTCCTACCGGCAAATACGGCACTGAGGGCGTTTCATTGGAGCGGCGGGCGTGCAGGGTCCCGTCATCCACACACGCCCGGGAGGTGCGATGGAGGCCGTCGACCCGCGAAACTCTGTGCCTCCCGGCCGGGGTACGCCGTTCTTCGGCTTCGTGGCCGCCACGATCGGCGCGGCCCTGCTGGTCGGTGCCGGTGCGCTGGTCGCCCTGCCGGACCTGCTGCCCGGGTTACCGGCGGCGTTCTGGGTGATGGCCGCTCTGGCGGTGCTCTGCGACGTGCGCCCGTTCGAGTCGCCGGGCCGCCGGCCGGCCTCGCCGGTCTTCCCGTCGACCTGCTTCACCTTCGCGATCCTCCTCGGCTGGGGGCTGGGCCCGGCGGTGGCGGTGCAGGTGCTGGCGGTGGTGGTCGCCGGCTGGCGGATGGGGCACGTGGCGTGGCGCACCACCTTCAACGCCGCCCAGTACGGCTGCGCCCTCGCCGCCGCGTACGGGGTGCTCCGGCTCGGGCCGGGCGGCCTCTTCGACGGTGCCCGCCCCGGCTGGGTCGACGTCCTGGTGGTGGCCGGCGCGGCGGGCGCCTGGTTCGTGGTCAACTACGGCCTGGTCGGTACGGCGGTCCGGCTCCGCTTCGGCGACCGTTGGTGGCCCGGGTACCGCCAGGGGCTCGGCTTCGAACTGCTCACCACCGGGTCGCACCTGCTGCTCGCGCCGGTTCTCGCCGCCGCGGCCTGGGCCAGCGCGGCGCTGGTCCCGCTGGTGCTGCTCCCGCTCTTCGCGGTGTACCGGATGGCGCGGCTCTCCGCCGAGCGGGCGCACCTCGGCGCGCTCGACCCGCTCACCGGGCTGCCCAACCGCAAGGCCTTGCGGGCCGAGGTGGCCGAGCAGGTGCACCTGCACGCCGAACGCGCGGCGCGCGGGGCACCCGACGCGCACCTCGGCCTGCTCCTGATCGACCTGGACCGGTTCAAGAACGTCAACGACGCCCTCGGGCACGGGGTGGGGGACCGGCTGCTGGTCGAGGTGAGCGCCCGGCTGGCCGGCGCGGTGGCGCCGGGTGAGCTGGTGGCCCGGCTCGGCGGGGACGAGTTCGCCATCGTGGCGCCCGGCCTGACCGGGGTCGACGAGGCGCGGGAACTGGCCGAGGGGCTGGTCGGCACGCTCGCCGAGCCGGTGTCGTTGGACGGGCTGCCGCTGGACGTCGGGGGCTCCATCGGCATCGCCGTCTATCCCGAGCACGGCGAGGACTTCGCCACCCTGATGCGGCACGCCGACGTCGCGATGTACGACGCCAAGGACCGCAGCGACACGGTCGCCGTCTACACCCCCGAGTCCGACCACAACTCGGCGGAGCGGCTGAGCCTCCTCGCCGACCTGCGGCGCGTCCTGGAGGTCGGCCCGGTCCCCGCCGAGCCGCCGGCCGGCGACCAGCCGGGCGGCGCGCGGGGCGGCGACGGGGCGGCCCTGGCCGCCGACGCCGCCGGTGTGCGCGGGCTCGACCTGGCCGCCGGCACCGCGAGCGGCGGGCCGCCCGCCGCCCCGGGTTCGTCCCGGCCGGCCGGTGCCGCACCCGCCGCCGACCCGGTGGCTGCCGCCCCGGCGTCGGTCCGGCCGACCACCGGCTCGGCGGGGGGCGAGTCCTCGTCCCGGGCCACCGGCTCGCCCCCCGCCGACCCGCCGGCCACGGCTGCCGGACCGGCAGCGGGCGGTGCCGCCGGGCCGGGAGTGGGCGATCCCGCCGGGCCGGGAGTGGACGGTGGTGCCGGGGCAGGTGGGGACAGCGGGCCGGTGGCGGGCCGGTCGACGGTGGGGGCCGGGCGGATGGCCGGCGCCGCCGGGAGTTGGCGCTGGTGGGGCCGGCGGCTGCGGCGGCAGCCGGAGAGCGCGCCCGCCGACGAGTTGATCACCCGGATCATCACCAACGCGGACCCGATCCGCCGCCGGGCCGGCGTGGCACCCGGTCGGTACGAGCAGAACGCCGCGCACCGCGACGGTGTCCGCAGCCCGGTGCCGCGCCGGTCCGGCCGGGGCGGCAGCCGCCCGACGGTGGGCGCCCGCCGGGGCGGGGAGCCCGGCCGGACGGTCGACGCGGGCGAGATCACCATGTACTACCAGCCGCAGATCGCCATCGCCACCGGCGAGGTGGTCGGGGTGGAGGCGCTGCTGCGCTGGCGGCACCCCCGGCGGGGCATGGTCAACCCGGAGGAGCTGATCCGGGTCGCCGAGCAGACCGCGGTGATGCGGCTGCTCACCCGGCGGGTGGTCGACGACGTGCTGACGCAGCTCGCCACGTGGTCCGCCGCCGGTGTCGAGCTACGGGCCGCGCTCAACGTCAGCGTGCGGGACCTGCACAGCGGCGAGGTCGCCGACCAGGTGGCCGACCGGCTGGCCCGGTACGGCATCCGGCCCGACCGGCTCCAGGTGGAGATCACCGAGGGGGCGCTGATGGCCGACCCCCGGCGGGTGCTGGACACCATCACCCGGCTGCACCGGACCGGGGTGGGGATCTCGCTGGACGACTTCGGCACCGGGTACTCCTCGTTGCAGCACCTGCGGCGGCTGCCGCTGTCCGAGGTGAAGGTGGACCGCTCCTTCGTGCTCGGGATGGCCGACGGCGGGGACGACGCGGCGATCGTCCGCTCGATGATCGACCTCGCCGGCGCGCTCGGGCTGCGGGTGGTCGCGGAGGGGGTCGAGGACGAGCGGACCTGGCGGCTGCTGCACGCCGCCGGGTGCGAGGTGGCCCAGGGGTGGTTCCACGCCCGCCCGATGCCCGCCGACGAACTCGCCACCTGGTTGACCCGGTACCGGCCGTTGCGGCCGAGCGGCGGTGGCGACCCGGGGACGCCCGGCGGGGCGGCCCGCTGAGGGACCGGCGGCCGTGGGGCGGCGCGGACGCCCGGAGGGGGAGCCGGCGGCACGGCGTGCGGGCAGGACAATAGACTCGCTGCGGTCACCGCGCGTCATCCCCACCGGCCGCGCGGCCGACCAGCGGACGCAACAGGACAGCCACGAAGGGGGCACCGATGGCCGCCATCTCCCGCGAGGAGGTCGCGCACCTGGCGCGACTGTCGCGGCTCGCCGTCACGGAGGAGGAGTTGGACACCTTCGCCGGCCAGCTCGACGTGATCCTCCAGGCGGTCGCGCAGGTCGGCGAGGTCGCCGCGGCGGACATCCCGCCGACCTCGCACTCCGTGCCGTTGACGAACGTCCTGCGGGACGACGTCGTGGTGCCCGGCCTGACCCCGGCCGAGGCGCTGTCGGGCGCTCCCGACGCCGAGGAGCAGCGGTTCCGGGTGCCTCGGATCCTGGACGAGGACGTGGCGTCATGAGCGAGCGGACCACCCTTCCCGGTGTACCGGCGGCCCGTGGCGCCGGTGAGCGAAGCGAGGCGACGGCATGAGTGACCTGACCAGGCTGACCGCGGTCGAGATCGCCGGTCTCGTCGCCGGCGGCGAGACCTCCGCCGTCGAGGTCACCCAGGCCCACCTGGACCGGATCGCGGCGGTGGACGACCGGGTACGCGCCTTCCTGCACGTCGACACCGACGGGGCGCTGGCCGCCGCGCGGGCGGTCGACGAGCGCCGGGCCGCCGGCGAGGAGCTGGGCCCGCTGGCCGGGGTGCCGGTCGCGGTCAAGGACGTGCTGACCACCAAGGGCGTGCCGACCACCGTCGGCTCGAAGATCCTGGAGGGCTGGCGTCCGCCGTACGACTCGACGATCGTGCAGCGGCTGCGGGACGCCGGCACGGTGATGCTCGGCAAGACCAACATGGACGAGTTCGCGATGGGGTCGTCCACCGAGTACTCGGCGTACGGGGCGACGCACAACCCGTGGGACCTGGACCGCATCCCGGGCGGCTCCGGCGGGGGCAGCGCGGCGGCGCTGGCCGCGTACGAGGCGCCGCTGGCGATCGGCTCCGACACCGGTGGCTCGATCCGGCAGCCCGGCGCGGTCACCGGCACCGTCGGCGCGAAGCCCACCTACGGCGGCACCTCCCGGTACGGCCTGGTGGCGTTCTCCTCGTCGCTGGACACCCCCGGCCCGTGTGCGCGGACCGTGCTGGACGCCGCGCTGCTGCACCAGGCGATCGGCGGGCACGACCCGCGCGACTCCACCTCCATCCCGGCCCCGGTGCCGGACGTGGTGGCGGCGGCGCGGCTCGGCGCGACCGGTGACCTGACCGGGGTGAAGCTCGGCGTGGTCACCGAGTTCTCCGGGGAGGGGGCCGAGCCGGGCGTGCTGGCCGCGTTCCGCGAGTCGGTCGACACCCTCGCCAAGCTGGGCGCCGAGATCGTCGAGGTCTCCTGCCCGCACTTCCGGTACGCCCTGCCGGCGTACTACCTGATCGCCCCGAGCGAGTGCTCCTCCAACCTGGCCCGCTTCGACGGCGTCCGGTTCGGCCTGCGGGTCGGTGACGACGGCAACCGGTCGCTGGAGGAGGTCATGCAGCTCACCCGGGAGGCCGGCTTCGGCCCCGAGGTCAAGCGCCGCATCATGATCGGCACGTACGCGCTCTCCTCGGGCTACTACGACGCCTACTACGGCCAGGCCCAGAAGGTCCGTACCCTGATCACCCGCGACTTCACCGCCGCCTTCGAGCGGGTCGACGCGCTGATCTCGCCGACCACCCCGTTCGTGGCGTTCCCGCTCGGCGCGCGGACCTCGGACCCGTACCAGATGTACCTGGCCGACCTGTACACCATCCCGACCAACCTGTACGGCGGGCCGGGCATCTCGGTGCCGTGCGGCCTCTCCGAGGGGCTGCCGGTCGGTCTCCAGGTCATGGCGCCGACCATGGCCGACGACCGGATGTACCGGGTCGCCGCCGCCCTGGAGTCGGCGGTCGGCACCCTCACCCCGCCGGTGCTGTAGTGCGGTAGGGCGGGATGCCGACCGGTCCGGGGCCGACCGTTCCCGGTCGGTCCGCGACGTCGAGTCGGGCATCCCGCCCCTGCCGCTGACCACCGGCCGCGCCGCCGCCACCGTGTCGATCGTGGTCGACGGTGACGGCGGCGTTGCCGGTTCCGTCACCAACAGGACAGCCTCCGACACGGTGGGTGCGTATCCTGGCGGACGTCGGAAGTCGTCGCCGGCGGCAGGCCGGAAGGGGGCCGGGATTGCGGCGAGCGGGGCGCGTGCCACGGCAGCGGCGGGCGTTCGTGATCGCCGGGTGTCTGCTCGGTGTGGCCACCGTCATCCTGCTGACCGCCTGGCGGACCACCGGCTTCCTCAGCGACCTGCTGCTCAACGTCGGCTCCAGCGTGGTGCTCGCGGCGATCTCGTACCTGATCTTCGATCCGCTCTTCGAGGAGGCCCGCCGGGCCCGGGTGCAGGAGCACCTGAGCTTCGACCAGCAGGCCTTCGTGTCCCACCTGCGCCGCAGCCGGCGGCACATCCGGATCCTCGACACCTGGACGATCCTGCTGGAGGACCGGCACCGGCAGGCGACCCTGGACGCGGTGACGGCGGCCCTGCGGGGTGGGGCCGTGGTGCAGGTGCTCCTGCTCGACCCGGACTGCAGGGCGGCGCACCAGCGCTCCGAGGAGCTGGAACAGCAGGGGGTGAACGTTCCCGCCCAGATCCGGACCAACCTGCGGCACCTGTCCGCCTTCCACGCCAAGCTGCCCGTGGAGGAACGCCACCGCTTCCAGGTGCGCATCTACGACGCGTCGCCGTCGATCCAGCTCTACCAGTGGGACGACCGGGGACTGATCTCGTTCTTCCCGGTCGGGAAGCTCTCGTTCAACGTGTCCCAGCTCGAGGTGGACATGGACAGCCCGTGGGGCGCGTTCGTGCACGCCCGGTTCGAGGAGCTGTGGAAGCACGACCAGGCGACCGTGCCGCTGGCGCAGTACTGGACGATCACGGTGGTGCTCCGGTTCCAGGACGCCGACGTGGCCGAGATCCAGGCGCCGTACGTGGTGGCCGACGGCGAACACTACGTCGACTGCGGCAAGGTCCGGCCGGGTCTGCCGCTCACGGCCCGGGTGAGGTTGTCGCGGCGTACGCACCAGTCGACGCCACAGGCGTTCACGTTGGTCGAGCCCGCCGACGGGGACCGCGCGACGGTCGCCCGCCACTTCGGCGAGAAGTACGGCCGGGCCGACGGCGACCGGACGATCCTGCGCCTGGTGCCCGCCAGGCTGCTCCGCCAGTCCGGGTCGACCCGCTGAGCGCCGGTGGGATCGCCGACAGCAGGACGATCGTCAGCAACCCCGCCGGGCCGCCGTCGGGGGCCAACGACGTGGTCACCATCGAGATCACCACGCAGACCGCGACGGCCGTCGCCAACACCGCGTACGGCCGGCGCCGCCGGCCACCGCTCGGCGCGGCCTCCGGCCGATCATTCCCCGTCGTCGTCACGCGTCGATGCGTACCCGCCTGGTGCTCCGGTCATGCCGTCTCGTCGGCCCGGCGCGACCGGGTGCCGGACCGGGCTGGCGAGGTAGCGTCGCGCCCGCCGCACGGTGCGGTGGCTGGCCAAGGTCAGCACGAGCATGGTGGCGACGTTCAGTCCGCCGAGGACCCGGACCACGGTCGTCGTCCCGGTGACGAGCATGTTCGCGCCGTTCACGGCGACGACCGGGAAAACCCAGGTGAGCCATCGGGTACGGACCTGTCGGGCGGCTTCGTCGCGGGCGAGCGCGTCGATCCGGGGGTCGTCGCTGCCGCCCTCGCGCAGCGCCTGGAGCACCCGTCGACCGGTGGCCCGGTCCGCCCCCGTCGTGCGGCTCAGGTCCCGCCACCGGCCGCGGCGCAGGGCGACGAGCACCGCCGCGCCGATCATCGCCGGCACCAGGGCGACCAGGAGCACGGTCGCGACCCGCGCCGGCTGCCGACCGAACTCCCCGACGTACGCGCCGACCAGCACGGGTACCGCGCCCACCAGGACGAGAGCCACGAGCAGGACGACCAGCCAGGTGTGCCGTTGCCGCGTCCGTTCGGCGGTCCGTCGGCGTTCGTCGTCGTCCAGCCCGCTCCCCGTCGTCATGCGTCGATGCGTACCCCGCCGGGGTGGCCGCCACACGACCCGAGCGTGGTGGCGGTGAAACCCGGCGGCGGGACGGGCCGGCAACCCCATTAGGCTGGAACGGTTCTGTCCGGATCGCGCCTGGAGCGTCTCAATGACCACGACACTGCCCGCGTACGACGAGGTCGTCGCGCGCTTCGAACCGGTGATCGGCCTGGAGACCCACGTCGAGCTGGGCACGAACACGAAGATGTTCTGCGGCTGCCCGACCGACTTCGGCGGTGAGCCGAACACCCGGGTCTGCCCGGTCTGCCTGGGGCTGCCCGGCTCGCTGCCGGTGGCGAACAAGGCGGCGATCGAGGCGACCGTCCGGATCGGTCTCGCGCTGAACTGCTCGATCGCCTCGTGGTGCCGGTTCGCCCGGAAGAACTACTTCTACCCGGACATGCCGAAGAACTTCCAGATCAGCCAGTACGACGAGCCGCTCTGCGTCGACGGTTACCTGGACGTCGAGGTGAACGGCGAGACGGTGCGGATCGGCATCGAGCGGGTGCACCTGGAGGAGGACACCGGCAAGACGCTGCACGTGGGTGGGGCCACCGGCCGGATCCACGGTGCGACCGAGTCGCTGGTCGACTACAACCGGGCCGGCATCCCCCTGGTCGAGATCGTCACCAAGCCGATCCCCGGCACCGGCGCGCTCGCCCCGGAGGTGGCGCGGGCGTACGTCACCGAGCTGCGGGACGTGCTCCGGTCCCTCGGCGTCTCCGACGTCCGGATGGAGGAGGGGTCGCTGCGCTGCGACGTCAACACCTCGCTCAACCTGCCCGGCGCGGAGTGGGGCACCCGGACCGAGACCAAGAACGTCAACTCGCTGCGGTCGGTGGAGCGGGCGGTCCGCTCGGAGATGCTGCGTCAGGCGTCGGTGCTCGACGCGGGCGGCCGGATCACCCAGGAGACCCGGCACTTCCACGAGGAGACCGGCGACACCACGCCGGGCCGCTCCAAGGAGACCGCCACCGACTACCGGTACTTCCCGGAGCCGGACCTGGTCCCGGTCGCCCCGGACCCGGCCTGGGTGGCCGAGCTGAGGGCCGCCCTGCCCGAGCTGCCCCGGCTGCACCGTCGCCGGCTCCAGCAGGAGTGGGGCCTGTCGGACCTGGACATGCAGTCGGTGCTCAACGCCGGCGCGGTCGAGCTGATCGAGGCCACCATCGCCGCCGGGACCACCCCGGCGGCGGCCCGCAAGTGGTGGCTGGGCGAGCTGTCCCGCCGGGCCAACGAGACCGGCGTCGAGCTGGCCGACGTCGGGGCCACCCCGGCCCAGGTCGCCGAGCTCCAGGGCCTGGTGGACGCCGGCAAGCTCAACGACAAGCTGGCCCGCACCGTGCTGGAGGGCGTGGTGGCCGGCGAGGGCTCACCGACCGAGATCATGACCAACCGGGGCCTGGAGGTCGTCTCGGACACCGGCGCGCTGACCGCCGCCGTGGACGAGGCGATCGCCGCCAACCCGGACATCGCCGACAAGATCCGCAGCGGCAAGGTCGCGGCGGCCGGCGCGCTGGTCGGCGCGGTCATGAAGACCACCCGTGGACAGGCCGACGCCAAGACCGTCCGCGAGCTGATCCTGTCCCGGCTGGGCGCGAGCTGAGCCCGGCCTAGCGGCACCCACACGGCGGCCCCGGTCCCTGCGGACCGGGGCCGCCGTCGTCGGCGCTCAGCCGTGGTGGGTACCCGGTTCAGCCGGTCGGGCTCGGCGTCGGGGTGGCGGGGGCCGGGCCCCGGGTGGGGGTGGGGGTGACCGGCGGGGAGGGGGCCGGGTCGGGCCCCTCGACCACCCGTCGCTCCAGGTTGACCTGCGCCTGGCCGGTGCCGCCGACGGTGATGTCGTCGTACGCCTGCAGACGCCGTTCGCTGTCGAAGTAGAGCACGGTCATGCTGAGCGGGGTGGGCCGCTCGCCCTCCAGGCCGCGCAGGCCCGCGCCGCCGGTGGAGCCCTGCACCATCAGCTCGGTGGCCTGCTGGCCGGGCACCTCGGGCAGGGTGGACACCTGGCGGTCGTGGGTGTGCCCGGCCAGCACCAGCGGGCAGGTGCCGGAGAGCGGGCCGGCCGCCGCCGGGTCGTGCACCAGGGCGATGTCCACCGGCCGGGGGGATTTGCGGACCGTCTCGGCGATCGTCTCGCCGTTGTCGATCAACTGGTTCGCGGTGGGCGCGTTGAGGCCACCGGCGGCCGGTGCGGTGCTCTTGTCGGGGGTGAACCGGGGGTCGCCGATGCCGGCGATGGTCAGCCCGGCCACCGTCGTGGTCGAGTTGTCCAGCACGATGGCGTTGGGCTGCCGGGCCACCGCCGCCGCCGTACGGCCGGAGTCGTGGTTGCCCCGGATGTACACGTACGGCTTCTGGAGCAGGGCGATCGAGCCGACGTAGTTGGCCTCCGGCTCGCTGCCCCAGTCGGTGATGTCCCCGGTGTCGATCACCACGTCGACGCTGAACTGTTCGACCACGGTCCGGATGAGCTGCCAGCCGGTCGGGTTGAGGTGCATGTCGGAGACGTGCAGCACCCGGGTGGTGCCCGGCTCCGGCTCGTACACCGGCAGCGCGGAGACCGTGGTGTAGAGCTGGCTGACGTTGCCGACGAGCCGCTTGAGCTGCTCGGCGTACTTGGTGTAGTCGTTGGCGATCTTGCGGGCGTCACCGACGATCGCCGGGGCGTTGACCAGCAACCCCTCGTACCGGGGCTCCTCGATCGCCTGCGGGCGTACGGTCAGCGCGGCGGTGCCCAGGCTGCCCGCCGCGACCAGCAGGGCGAGCGTGCCCGACCAGGCCGTCCGGCGGCTGTCCCGGAACACCAGCCAGGCCAGGATCAGGGTGACCAGCACCACCGCGGCCACGGTCCGCAGGCCCAGCCGCAGCACCCCGTCGCGGACGTCCTCGACGGCGGACTGGCTGGCCCGGGCGATGCTCGCCGGGTCGTCGATCAGCGCCTCGGTACGCCGTTGGTCCAGCGCGCCCAACTCGACGTTGAGGTGCACGGGCCCGCTGTGCGAGTCCAGCAGGAGCGCGCCGAGCGGGGGGATGTCGACCGTGGTGCCGCCCGCCGAGGCGGGGGTGAGGTTCAGTTGGGCCCGGAACGGGCCGATGTCGGTGTCGACGTGTCCGCCGGCCAGTGTCCCGATGACCACCCCGGCCATGGCGACCACCAGCACCGCCAGGGTCACCCCGAGCCGGCGCAGCGGTCCGGGCCGGCCGCCCCGGTCACCGGTCCCGGCGCGGCCCGCGCCGGGCCGCCGCAGGCGCGGCAGCCACCGGCGGGCACCCGCCGTCTCCCGGGCGTCGCTGTCCCGGGTCCTGTCCTGGTCGTTCCCCTGGCCGTCCATAACGAGATTCTGACCTGCCCCCTGAAAGATCTTGGCAAACCCGCCGTCTCCGGTGGGTCACGACCGCGTCGGCCGTCCCACCGGAGCCGTTCCGCCCCACGGGAGTCGTCCCACCCCGCCGGGGCCGTCCCGCCCGGCGCTCGCCGGTCAGCTCCGACCGGCGCCACCGTCGGCGAACACCAGCCGCAGGATCCGGTCGTCCTCCGGCTCCGGGTCACCCCGACCGTCGTGGTTCGAGGTGGTCACCCAGAGGGAGCCGTCCGGGGCCACGGCCGCCGCCCGCAGTCGACCGTACCGGCCGGTCAGCAGTTCCCGGGGCTGGCCGAGCACCGTACCGGTGTCGGTCAGCTCCACCAGCCAGGCCCGCTCGCCGCGCAGGCAGGCCGTGGCGAGCAGCCGGTCGGCGACGGCCAGGCCGGAGCAGGACGCCTGCTCGGTCGGCCACTGCACGATCGGATCGGTGTACCGGTCGTCCTCGGCCTGCCCCTCGACCCGGGGCCAGCCGTAGTTGCCGCCCTTGGTGACCTGGTTGATCTCGTCCCAGGTGTTCTGGCCGAACTCGACCGCGTACATCCGCTTCTGGGCGTCCCAGCCGAAGCCCTGCACGTTGCGGTGCCCCAGCGACCAGACCGGGGAGTCCGCGTCGGGATTGCCGGGTGCCGGCTTGCCGTCCCGGGTGATCCGCAGGATCTTGCCGGCGAGGCTGTCGCGGTCCTGGGCCAGCGGCCGGTCGTTGGCGTCCCCGGTGCTGGCGTAGAGCAGCCCGTCCGGCCCGAAGCCGAGACCGCCCCCGTTGTGCGTGCCGGCCTTGGGGATGCCGGTGAGGATCGGGGTGGGCCGGGAGCCCAGCTCCATCCGGGCGATCCGGTTGTCCCGCTCGGCGGTGTAGTAGACGAAGACCGTCCGGTCCCGGGCGAAGTCGGGGGAGACGGCGATGCCGTGCAGACCGCCCTCGCCGGCCGGGGCCACGTCGGCGATGGTCTGCACCACCGAGACGGTCAGCCCGTCCGGCCCGGACTCGGGGCCGACCTGGAGGATCCGGCCACTGTCCCGCTCGGTGACCAGCGCCGCGCCGTCGGGCAGGAAGGCGATCGCCCACGGCACCCGCAACCCCTTGGCCAGCACGGTGGTGACCACCTGCTGCTCGCCCCCCTCCGGCGTCGCGCTGGCCGACGGGGTCGGGAAGGTCGGCGGTTCCCCCGCCGGGTCCGGTTCCGGCTCGCCAAAGCTGCACCCCGCGAGGAGCAGCGCCGCGCAGGAGGTCACGGCCGCCGCGCGGAGCCGGCCGGTGCGGGGGTACGAGGGACGGACGTTCACCCGGCCCAGCGTAGCCGCCCGCACCCCGCCCCGCCCCGGTGCGGCGGGCGCACTATCGTCGGGCAGCGTGAAGGTCTGGATTCCGCACCCCACCGGCCGTACCCTGCTCGGCGAGCTGCCGGACGGGGTCGACGTCGAGGTGGTCGAGGACCCGACCCGGCTGCCCTCGGGCGGGGCCGGTGTCCGGTTCTGGGTACCGCCGTTCCTCAGCGGGCGGGACGTCCCGGCGGTGCTGGACCGGCTGCCCGACGTGGCCGTGGTGCAGCTGCTCACCGCCGGAGCGGAGGCCTGGGTCGGGCGGGTCCGTGACGGGGTGACCCTCTGCGACGCCCGGGGCGTGCACGACTCGTCGACCGCCGAGTGGGTGGTCACCGCGATCCTGTCGCAGCTACGTGGCTTCCCCGTGCTGGCCCGCGCCCAGGCCCGGAGCGAGTGGGCGTACGCCGAGGTGGCGCCGACCGACGAGCTGGCCGGCAAGCGGGTGCTCATCGTCGGGGCCGGCTCGATCGGGTCGGCGGTCCAGGCCCGGCTGACGCCGTTCGAGGTCACCGTCACCCTGGTCGCCCGGACCGCCCGCCCCGACCAGGGGGTGTCCGGCGTCGACGAGCTGCCCGACCTGCTGCCCTCGGCCGACGTGGTGGTGCTGCTGGTGCCGCTGACCCCGCAGACCCGGGGACTGGTGGACGAGGCGTTCCTCGCCGCGCTGCCCGACGGGGCGTTGCTGGTCAACGCCGCCCGGGGGCCGGTCGTCCGGACGTCGGCCCTGGTCGCGGAGCTGTCCACCGGGCGGATCTCGGCGGCGCTGGACGTCACCGATCCCGAGCCGCTGCCGGCCGGTCACCCGCTCTGGACGATGCCGAACGTCCTGCTGACCCCGCACGTCGCCGGCTCGGTACGCGGCCTGCTGCCCCGGGCGTACCGGCTGGTGGGCCAGCAGCTCCGCCGGTTCGCCGCCGGTGAGCCGCTGGTGAACGAGGTCGTCGGCGGCTACTGACCGACCCGGCTGTTCCCGGCCGGGCACCCGGCCCGCCTCGCCGGTCAGGCGTCGGTGCGGGCCGGGCCGGCCGGGGCCGGTGTCTCAGTCGTCGTCCCGGTCGTCATCGTCGTCATCGTCGCGGTCATCGTCGTCGTCCCGGTCGTCATCGTCGTCGTCCCGGTCGTCGTCATCGTCGTCGACCGGCTCCTTCTCGGTGTCGAGGATCTTGCCGTTCTCGCGGTCGACGTCGATCTCGTACTCGGTGGTGCCGTTGATGATCTCGATGCTCCAGACGGGGCGGTTGTGCTCGCGTTCGCGGTCGACGTCGACGATGCGGCCGCCGCCGGCGGCGGCGAGGGCGATCTCGCCGGCCCGCTCCCGGCTGATGGTGTCCTGGCTGGCCGGCGGGGCGCTGGTTTCCGTCGCCGTCGGGGTCGCCGCCCGGGTGGTGGCGGTCAGGCCCGGGACCGGGGTGTCGTCCGTCGTCGGGGCGGTGGGGGTGGCCGGCGCCTCGGTGACGGGGGCGGCGGTGGTCGCGACCAGGGCGGTGTCCGTGGTGCGCTGCGCGTTCCGGTCGGCGGCGACGCTGCCGAGCGCGACCCCGGTGACCGACAGCACGGCGGTACCGCCGATCGCGGCCAGTACGAGCGAGATCCGCTTCATCGGGTCCATCCTTTCCTCGGTTGCTGCAATCGAGGATCGGTCCTGGGCGGATAGGGGCGCGCTGTCCGAATGCTAAGGCCGGGTTAAGAGGGCCGGGGCGGGTCGGGGCACGGCGGGGCGGGGGTGGGCCGTGCGTGGCGGCCGGCCGCAGGGACGGGGCTGCGGTGTGGCGGGGCGGTGCTCAGGCGTCCGGGTCGGCGGGGGTGGTGGTGCGGCCGGTGACCGCGACCAGGCGCGGCAGGTCGCTGCCCCGGACGGCCGGCAGGTGCAGCGTGGTGCCGTCGTCGAGCCGGACGACACCCCGGCCGCGCGGGTCGGCGAAGAGTTCGGCGACCCGGTCCCAGCCGATCCGGCGCTGCCCGACCAGGCCGCGCAGGCGCAGCTCGCGGGCGTCGGCCCGGGTGCCGGCCCGCCAGCCCCAGAAGACCACGGCGAGCGGCACCAGGATGACCGGGGCGAGGTACCACCGGGCGGAGGCCAACGGCAGGGCGCCGATGGCGGCGATCACCGCGGCGGCCACGATCGACTGGTTGTGCCGGAACTGGACGGTGTCGGCGCGACTCACCCCCTGATGGTCCCACCTGGCGGACGGCGGCGCGGAGCCGGGCGGCGAACGCGGTGACCACCGGCACAACCGGGGGCGCGGTTCGTGGTTTCCGGGGCGGGCGGGGCCGTAGCCGAGGAACGCTCCCATTCGTTACGCGGGTGGGCGGCGGACCATCCCGGCGTCCCCGCCCCGTGCCCCCCCTCACGAAGGCGACCTCCCTGTGTCCCTCGCGTACCTCACCTCCCGTATCCCCTCGGCCGGCTGCCCGCCGAGCGACCTCGTCGTGCTGGTCGCGGCGGCCCTGCTCGGCACCGCCGGAGCGGTCGCGCTGGTGCCGGCACCGGCCGCGGTGGCGCTCGTCGGCGTGGCCACCGCAGCCCCGGCCGCCCTCCGCCTCGCCCGGCGGCCGCCGACCCCCCGTCCCACCGCCCTGCTGGACGCCGCCCTGTTGACGGCCGGGCTGACCACGGCGCTGCCCGGGTACCTCCCGGCGGCGTTCCGACTGACCATCGGGTCGGCCGGCCTGGTCGGCACCGCCGTCCTGGTCGCCGTCGCGCTGGCGCTGCTGCCCGGTCGCTCCCGATCGACCCTGCGGGAACGGGTCCGGCTGGCCGTCGATCCGGCGGTGTCGGCGGTCGGCCTGTGTCTCTCCGCCTGGGTACTGCTGCCGCAGTCCCTGCCCCCGGCCGTCCGGGTGCCCGCCGCGATCGGCGCGGGCCTGCTCGCCGTCACCGCGCTGACCGCGTTGACCGGCCGGCACCACCGCCCGGCCGCTGCCACCTGCCGGGGCGGGGCGACGCTGGCCCTGCTCGGGCTGCTGCTGACGGTGGCACCGCTCGCCGCGCCCGAGGCCGACCGGGCCCGGCTGGCCGGGATCCCGCCCCTGGTGGTCGGGGTGCTGGTGGCCGCCGTCGGAGCGCGCCGGGCGGTCTGCGCCGAGCCCATCCCCACCACCGCGCCGTCCGGGACGAGGCTCCGGTCGATCGTGCCGGCGCTGGTGGTCCTGCTGGTCCTCGGCAGCTACGTCCGGGCCGTCGACCACATCGAGACGACCGTCCTCGTCTTCGGCCTCGGGGTGGTCCCGCCCCTGGTGGTCCGGGAACTGGTCCGGGCCGCCGAGCAGCGCCGGTACGCCACCCGCCGGGTGGCCCGGCACGCCCGCCTGCGGGCCCTGGTGGCCGGCGCCCGGGACCTCATCCTGCTCCTGGACGACGAGATGCGGGTGAGCTGGCAGTCCCCGGCCGGCCCCCGGCTGTTCGGCCTCCCCGACGCTGCCGTCGTCGGTCGGCTCTTCCGCGACCTGGTGCACCCCGACGACGTGGCGCGGATGGCCGCCCGGCTCGCCGCGGTCGACGGCGACACCGACGGCGGTCTGCTGATGGCCCGGCTGACCGACGGCCGGGGCGGCTGGCGGGAGACCGAGTCCACGGTCAGCGACCAGCGCGCGGTGCCCGACCTGGAGGCCCTGGTCCTGCACGTGCGCGACGTCGGGGAGTGCCGCCGGCTGGAGCGGACCGTGCGCCAGCTCGCCGTCACCGACCAGCTCACCGGCCTGGCGAACCGTGCCGAGCTGTTGCGGGTCGTCGCGGCGCTGGGCCCGGACCGCCCGCAGCCGGCCCCCGCCGGACCGGGCCGGGCGTCGGCGGCTCCCTCCGGGCTGGGCGGGGCGTCGGCGGCTTTCGCCGGGCCGGGGTGGGTGGTGGCACCGGTGTCCGGTGCGGCGCGGAGCGCGGCGACCGCCGGGGCGGTGCGCGGGGTGCCGGTGGCGGCCGGCGTGGGCCGGGTGGCGCCGCCGGTGCCCGCCGGGGCGCTGCTCATCGTCGAACTGCACGGGCTCGGCGCGGTCAACGACGGACAGGGCCGGGCCGCCGGGGACGGGGTGCTGGTGGCGGCGGCCGGGCGGCTGCGGGCCGTCGCCGGGCCACGGGACCTCGTCGCGCGGCTCACCGGGGACGAGTTCGCCGTGGTCACCCCCGCCGGACCGGTGCCCGCGTACGGGCTGGCCACCCGGATGCTGGCCGCGCTGACCGAGCCGTACCGGGTCGGCGCGGAGCCGGCCGACGCCACGTCGCCCGCACCGGCGGAGCCGGCCGACGCCGCACCGGTGGAACGGGCCGACGCCGTTCCGGCCGCACCGGTCGACTCCGCCTCGGCCGACTTTGCCTCGGTCGACTCCGCCTCGGCCGACTCCGCCTCGGCCGGGGCACTGGTTCGGCTCCAGGTCAGCATCGGCCTCGCCGAGATCGGCGGGGACCGGCCCGACGACGTCCTGCGCCAGGCCGACCTGGCCCGACGCCGGGCCGCGCAGCTCGGGCGGGACCGGATCGAGTGGTACGACGCGCAGCTCGAACGGCAACTGCTCCGGCGGCTGGAGCTGGAACGGCAGCTTCCCGGCGCGGTCGCCCGGGGTGAGCTGGACCTGGTCTACCAGCCGGTGCTCGGGCTGGCCGACCGTTTCCCGGTCGGGACGGAGGCCCTGCTGCGCTGGCGCAGCCCGGTGCTGGGCACCGTGCTCCCCGACGAACTGCTCCCGGTGGCCGAGAGCCTGGGGCTGGTGGGCGAGCTGGGGCGCTGGACGCTCGGCCGGGCCTGCCGACAACTCGCCGACTGGTCGACGGTGGGGCCGGGGCTGTGGATGGCGGTCAACGTCACGCCGGGGGAGCTGGTGGCGGGCGATTTCGTCCGGCGGACCGCCGCCACCCTCGCCGCGCACGGGGTGCCGGGCGACCGGCTGGTCGTCGAGGTCTCCGAGCCGCAGCTCGTCGGCGAGGAGGAGGTGCTGGCGGTCCGCCTCGGTGAGCTGCGCGCGCTGGGCGTGCGGACCGCCCTGGACGACTTCCGGGCCGCGCACGCGTCGCTGAGCCACCTGCGCCGGCTGCCGATCGACCTGCTCAAGATCGGGCCGGATCCAGTCGGCCCGGAGCAGCCCCTGACCGACGTACTGGTGGGGCTCGGTACCCGGCTGGGGCTGGAGATCGTCGCCGAGTGCCTGGAGTCGCCGGAGCAGGTGCGGCTCGCGCACCGGGCCGGCTGCCGGTACGGGCAGGGCTACGCGCTGGCCCGGCCGGCCACCGCCGAGCGGGTGGAGGCGTACCTGGCGGGTTTTCCGGGCCCGGGGCGGTGAGCGGTGAACCGGTTCAGTGGCCGCGTGGCGGGGCGGTGCTGCCGCGCGGGGTCAGGTGGGCGGTCTCGTCCTGGGTGCCGGTGGCCGGCTGGCCGGCGATCACCGCGAGCAGGAGCCGCGCGGCGTGCGCGCCGTACGCCGGGATGTCCCGGCCGAGGGCGGTCAGCGGCGGGTGCACCAGCCGGCACAGCGGCGAGTCGTCCCAGGCCACGATGGACAGGTCGGCGGGGACGGCGAGCCCCATCTCCTGCGCCACCGACAGCCCGGCGATCGCCATCACGTCGTTGTCGTAGATCACCGCCGTCGGGCGGCCGGCGGAGCTGAGCAGGCGACGGGTGGCGCGGGCGCCCTCCTCGCCGGTGTAGTCCGACCAGACGGTCAGCGCCTCGGTCAGCCCGGTCCGCCGGCACACCTGCGTGAAGGCCTCGGTGCGGACCCGGGTGTGCTGGAGGGAGGGCAGCCCGGCGACCCGGGCGATCCGGCGGTGCCCCAGGGCGGCCAGGTACTCCACCGTCTCCACCAGGGGCGCCGCGTCGTCGGACCAGACGTGGGCCAGGTTGCCGGTGTGCTCGGGCCCCCCGATCACCACGGCGGGCAGTTGCAGCTTCTCCAGGGCGGGCACCCGGCGGTCCTCGGTGCGCAGGTCGCAGAGGAGGACGCCGTCCACCCGCCGCTCGGCCCACCAGCGCCGGTACACCTCGATCTCGGCGTCGGGGTCGGCGACCACCTGGAGGGTGAGCGCGTACGACCGGGCGGAGAGTTCCGCCTCCACGCCGCTGATCAGCTCCATGAAGAACGGCTCGATGCCGAGGGTCCGGGCCGGGCGGCACAGGGCCAGGCCGACGGCGTTGGCGGTGGCGCCGGAGAGGGCGCGGGCGGCGCTGCTCGGGCTGAAACCGATCTCCGTGGCGATGTCCAGGATGCGCCGGCGGGTGGCCTCGGAGACGCCGGGCTGCCCGTTGAGCGCGTACGACACCGCGCCCTTGGAGACCCCGGCCCGCCGGGCGACGTCGGCGATGGTCGGCCGCTTCACCGGCGTGTTCCTCCGTTCTCGGTGCTCGGCCACCACGCTACTGCACCCCACCCCGTGATGATCACCCGTCGACCGGGTGTCTCGCCCCGTGGCGGTGCCGCGGGTGCGGTGCCCGGGGGCGGAAGCCGCTTGCCCGGTTAAGCGTACGTCGACCGAAGCCCGGCGGCGGGTGCCGGGGATGCCCGAGCGGGCCGGTCCGCCCCCTGTCATGGGGGGTTTCAGGTTACGGACTGAGCGCAGAGTTAACCAGCCGTTGACACTCCGGAGGGTCGCCCGTACGGTGGCCTCACTTATCCGGTTCAGTCAACGTTCCTCGATATCGGGAGCGTTCCCACATGCGCGGAGGAAGACATGACACCGTCCTGGACCCGCTGGGCCCGCGCGATCGCGGTGGGCGCGGTCAGCCTGACCATGGTTGCCGCCTGTAGCGGCAGCAGCACCCGTGGCGGCTCCGACGCCGGTGGTCAGGTCACCCTGAGGATCAACTTCTGGGGCGACTTCGGCCTGGACCAGCTCAAGAGCAAGTACGAGGCGGCCAACCCGAACGTGCGCATCGTGCTCAACTCCGGCGAGTACAACGCCCAGCACGAGGACCTGCAGAAGAAGCTGGTCGCCGGCTCCGGCGCGGCCGACATCGCGGCGATCGACGAGGGCTTCATGGTCCAGTTCCGCAGCCAGTCGGACAACTTCGTCAACCTGCTCGACAAGGGCGCCGCCTCGTACGAGAGCAAGTACCTGCCCTGGAAGTGGAAGCAGTCGCTGTCGGCGGACGGCAAGACCCAGATCGCCCTCGGCACCGACGTCGGCGGCCTGGCAATGTGCTACCGCACCGACCTGTTCGCCGCCGCCGGGCTGCCCACCGAGCGGGACCAGGTCTCCGCGCTCTGGCCCACCTGGGACGCGTTCCTCGAGGTCGGCAAGGACTACACCGCCAAGACCGGCAAGAAGTTCATCGACTCCGGCACCAACCTGTTCAACCCGATCCTCGGCCAGCAGCCGGCCGGCTTCTACAACGAGCAGGACCAGCTCCAGATGGAGGGCGGTCCCAAGGTCGCCTTCGACTACACGGTCAAGGCCCTGCAGGCCGGCATCTCGGCGAACCTGACCAGCTTCCAGACCGACTGGAACCGGGGCTTCACCAGCGGCTCCTTCGCCGCGCTCGCCTGCCCCGCCTGGATGCTCGGGCACATCAAGGAGACCGCGCCCTCCACCGAGGGCAAGTGGGACATCGCGGCGATCCCCGGTGGGGGCGGCAACTGGGGCGGGTCCTTCCTCACCATCCCCAAGCAGAGCAAGCACGTCGACGAGGCGTACAAGCTGCTGGAGTGGCTGATCCAGCCGGAGCAGCAGATCGAGGTCTTCAAGCAGGTCGGCAACCTGCCCTCCCAGCCGGCGCTCTACGCCGACCCGGCGATCACCGAGTTCACGAACCCGTTCTTCAGCGACGCGCCGGTCGGGCAGATCTTCCCGAAGATGGCGCAGGGCCTCACCCCGCAGTACCTGGGCCGCAAGAACGGTCCGACCCGGGTCGCCGTGGAGAACGTGATCGGCCGGGTGCAGAACAACACCCTCAAGGCCGAGGCCGCCTGGGCCGAGGCGGTCAAGGCGGCCGAGAAGGCCGCCACCTCCTGACGGTACGTCGGTCGCCGGGGCCCTCCGCCCGCCCCGGCGACCGTCGCCGGCGCAGCCCCCCGCCCCCGTACCCCTCGGCCGGAGGAGAACCCCCATGTCCACCACGCGAGCCGCACCACCCGGGCGCGCCGGTCGGCCACCCGGCGGCCCCCGCCCCGCCGCCCGGATGAGCTGGCGGGACCGGCTCCACCGCTTCGACCTGCGGTACGTGCCGTACCTGCTGGTCGCCCCGTTCTTCCTGCTCTTCCTGGTCTTCGGCCTGTTTCCGCTGATCTACAACGGGGTGGTGTCGCTGCGGCACTACCGGCTGGACGATCCCACGTTGACCGGCTGGGCCGGCTTCGACAACTTCGCCCGGCTCTTCACCGACTCGGACTTCTGGAACGCGCTCTACAACACCCTCGGCATCTTCCTGCTGTCGACCGTGCCGCAACTGTTCCTGGCGCTCGTGCTCGCCTCGCTGCTCAACCGGAAGCTGCGCGCCCAGACCTGGTGGCGGGTAGGCTTCCTGGTGCCGTACGTGACCCCGCTGGTCGCCTCCACCCTGGTCTTCGGGGTCTTCTTCTCCCGCGACCACGGGCTGGCCAACTGGGCGTTGCAGACCCTCGGCATCGGCGACCCGGCCGCGCCGATCGACTGGCGGGCCAGCAAGCCCGCCGCCTGGACCGCCATCGCCACGATGGTCAACTGGAAGTGGATCGGCTACAACGCCCTGCTCTACCTGGCCGCGATGCAGTCCATCCCGCGCGACGTCTACGAGGCCAGCGCGCTGGACGGGGCCGGGGCGTGGCGGCAGCTCTGGCGGATCACCGTGCCGATGATCCAGCCGGTGGTCATCTTCACCGTGGTGCTCTCCACCATCGGCGGTTTCCAGCTCTTCACCGAGCCGATGCTCTTCGAGCTGAACTCCCAGGCCGCCACCGGCGGGCCGAACGGCGAGTGGCAGAGCATCGCGCAGCTCATCTACAAGGTCGGCTGGAAGGACCTCAACCTCGGCTACGCCGCGGCGATGTCCTGGGCCCTGTTCCTGATCATCCTGGTCGTGGCCGGCTTCAACTCCTGGCTGACCAGCCGATTCTCCGGAGGCCGCCGATGACCGCCCCGACCCGGGCACCGCAGCGGACCCGCCGGGCGCGGTACGCCGCGATGGGTCGCGCGCCGCAGGAGACCCCGGCCGGCGTCGGCACGTACCTGCTGCTCGCCGTGTCGATGCTCTTCGCCGCGTTCCCGCTGTACTGGATGTTCGTCATCGCCACCAGCACCGACGACGCGCTGGCCCAGATCCCGCCGACCGTGGTGCCCGGCAGCCAGTTCCTCGTCAACATCGAGGAGGTCTTCTCCTCCCAGGACGTCTTCTTCGCCGCCGGTCTGATCAACAGCTTCATCGTCTCGACCGTGGTGACCGCCTCGGTGCTGTTCTTCAGCTCGCTGGCCGGGTTCGCCTTCGCCAAGCTGCGGTTCCGGGGCAGCCGGGTGCTGATGCTCATCGTGATCATCACCCTCACCGTGCCGAACCAGCTCGGCGTGGTCGCCCTCTACATCGTGATGGGGGAGCTGGGCTGGAACGGCACCCTGCTCGCGGTCATCGTGCCCGGCCTGGTCACCGCGTTCGGGGTGTTCTACATGCGGCAGTTCATCGTGAACACGGTCCCCGACGAGCTGATCGAGTCGGCCCGGGTGGACGGCGCCAGCACCATGCGGGTCTACTGGAGCATCGCGCTGCCGGCGCTGCGTCCGGCGATGGCGGTGCTCGGGCTGCTCACCTTCGTGGCCACCTGGAACGACTACCAGTGGCCGCTGATCACGCTCGGCGGCACCGACTTCCCGACCTCGATGGTGGCCGTCTCCG
Organism: Micromonospora fluostatini; assembly: GCF_050410825.1. Classification (NCBI taxonomy): domain Bacteria; kingdom Bacillati; phylum Actinomycetota; class Actinomycetes; order Micromonosporales; family Micromonosporaceae; genus Micromonospora; species Micromonospora fluostatini. The sequence continues at coordinate 4,187,295 of NZ_CP191251.1, read as the reverse complement.
ACCTGGCCGCCGGCAACTACGTCGTCTACCGCCGGGTCCTCGCCGGCGCGTTCGTGGCGACCGTACCCCTGCTGGTCATGCTGGTGATCGGAGGCCGGCAGATCGTCCGCGGAATCATGGAAGGTGCGCTCAAGTCATGACCCAGCGAACCCTGCACGACGGGTGGACCCTGCACGCCGTACCCGGCTCGCCGGTGCCCACCGTCCTCGCCGGCCGGGAGGTACCGGCGAGCGTGCCCGGCTGCGTGCACACCGACCTGCTCGCCGCCGGGCTGATCCCCGACCCGTACCGCGACGACAACGAGGTGGGGCTGAGCTGGATCGGGCGCACCGACTGGGTGTACCGCAGCACCGTCGACTGGACCCCCGGCGACGACGACCGGGTGGACCTGGTCTGCGCCGGGCTGGACACCGTCGCCACCGTCACCGTCAACGGCGCCGAGGTCGGCCGGACCGAGAACATGCACCGGGGGTACCGGTTCGACGTCCGGTCGCTGCTGCGCCCCGGCGGCAACACCGTCGAGGTCCGGTTCGACTCCGCCTACCGCTACGCGGCGGCGCAGCGGGAACGGCTCGGCCACCGGCCCAACGCGTACCGGGAGCCGTTCAACTTCATCCGGAAGATGGCCTGCAACTTCGGCTGGGACTGGGGACCGACGCTGGTCACCGCCGGGATCTGGCAGCCGATCGGGCTGCACTCCTGGTCGACGGCGCGGCTGGCGACCGTCCGCCCGCTGGCGACCGTCGCCGACTCCACCGGCCGGGTGACGGTGCACGTCGAGGTCGAGCGGGCCGCCGACGTGCCGCTGACCGTCCGGGCGTCGGTCGCCGGGGTCGACGTCGAGGCGACTATCCCGGCCGGCGCGCGCACCGCCGCGCTGGACCTCACCGTCGCCGACGTGCGGCGGTGGTGGCCCCGGGGGTACGGCGAGCCGCACCGGTACCCGTTGACGGTGACCCTGCACGACCCGGCCGGCACGGTGCTGGACGGGTGGTCCCGGCGGATCGGTTTCCGCAGCGTCCGGCTGGACACCACCCCGGACGCCCACGGCACCCCGTTCACCCTGGTCGTCAACGACGTGCCGGTCTTCGCCCGGGGGGTGAACTGGATCCCCGACGACGTCTTCCCCAACCGGGTCACCCGGGAACGGCTGGCGCACCGGTTCGACCAGGCGGTCGGGGCGAACGTCAACCTGCTGCGGGTCTGGGGCGGCGGCCGGTACGAGTCGGACGACTTCTACGACCTCGCCGACGACCTCGGGCTGCTGGTCCAGCAGGACTTCCTCTTCGCCTGCGCGGCGTACCCGGAGGAGGAGCCGTTCGCCACCGAGGTGGCCGCCGAGGCGGCCGAGCAGGTGACCCGGCTGTCGGTCCACCCGTCGCTGGTGCTCTGGACCGGCAACAACGAGAACATCTGGGGCTGGCACGACTGGGGCTGGCAGGAACAGCTCGACGACCGGACCTGGGGGCGGGGCTACTACCTGGAACTGCTGCCCCGGATCATGGCCGAGCTGGACCCGACCCGCCCGTACTGGCCGGGCAGCCCCTGGTCGGGCCGCGACGACCTGCACCCCAACGAGCCGGCGCACGGCAGCATGCACATCTGGGACGTCTGGAACACCGACGACTACGTCAAGTACCGGGAGTACGTGCCCCGGTTCCTCGCCGAGTTCGGCTACCAGGCGCCCCCAACGTACGCGACGCTGCGCCGGGCGCTCTCCGACGACCCGCTCGCCCCGGACTCGCCCGGCATGGCGCACCACCAGAAGGCCGTCGACGGGGACCTGAAGCTCCAGCGGGGGCTGGACGCGCACCTGCCCGCCCCGGCCGACTTCGACGAGTGGCACTACCTCACCCAGCTCAACCAGGCCCGCGCCATCGCGCTCGGGGTGGAGCACTTCCGCGCGCACCGGGGCGTCTGCATGGGCACCATCGTCTGGCAGCTCAACGACTGCTGGCCGGTGACCTCCTGGGCGGCCGTCGACGGCGACGGCCGGCGCAAACCCCTGTGGTACGCGCTGCGCCGGGCGTACGCCGACCGGCTGCTCACCGTCCAGCCGCGCGACGGCGGGCTGGCCCTGGTCGCGGTGAACGAGACCGGGCAGCCGTGGCGGGCACCGGCCACGGTCACCCGGCTCACCCTGGCCGGCGCGCCCCGGGCGAAGACCTCGGTGGAGCTGGACGTGCCGGCGTACGGCGTGGTGACCGTGCCGCTGCCGGCGGAGCTGGCCGGCCCGGACGAGCCGCGCGCCGAACTGCTGGTCGCCGAGGCGGGCGAGGAGGTCGACCGGGCGCTGTGGTTCTTCGCCGAGGACAAGGACGTGACCTGGCCGGCGGCGGACTTCGACAGCACCGTCGAACGGTTCGACGGCGGGGTGCGGATCCGGGTCACCGCCCGCACCATCCTGCGCGACCTGACCCTGTACCCGGACCGCCTGCACCCGGACGCCACCGTCGACGAGGCCCTGCTCACCCTCCTACCCGGCGAGACGGCCACCTTCACCGTGCACACCCCCGTCCCGCTGGAGGCCTCCGCCCTCACCACCCGCCCCGTCCTCCGCGCCGTCAACTGAAAGGAGGGGCCCCCTATTAACGCTTTTTGTATAGGAAGGGCCCCCTCCAAACAATCGGGCGAAGTGGACATGGCTTCGGCCGGGGTGGCAGGACGCCACCCCGGCCGCCGGGGTTGTGGTGCGGGCCAGGGGGTCAGGCGAGCGAGCGGGCGACGCGGAAACCCAGGTCGTCGATCTGATACGTCGGGTGGCTGCGGCGGCGCACCGAGGCGCGGCAGCTCCAGTGTTCGTCGAACCAGCCCCCGCCACGCAGCACCCGGTAGGTGCCGTACACCTCGGGGTCGTAGACGTCCCAGCACCACTCCCAGACGTTGCCCAGCAGGTCGTACAGGCCCCACTCGTTGGGACGTCTGCCGCCCACCTCGTGGCTGCGCTCGGCGGAGTTGTCGCGGTACCAGGCGATCTCGTCGAGCGGCCCGTACCGTGGCCCGGTCGTGCCGGCCCGGCAGGCGTGCTCCCACTCGGCCTCGGTGGGCAGCCGGTAACCGTCGGCCGCCGGGTTCCACGCGACGACGACGGTGTCGTCGCCGTCGTCACCGGTCTCACCGCCGAGGCCGCGACCGGTCCCGTCGCCGATCCGGTACGCCGGTGTCAGCCCCTCACGTCGGGACAACGCGTTGCAGTACCGGACCGTGTCCGGCCAGGAGACGCACTCCACCGGCAGGTGCTCGCCCCGCGCGGCGCTCGGCCGCGCACCGGTCACCGCCGCGTACTGCGCCTGTGTGGTGGGCACGGCAGCGAGATGGAAAGAGGCCACCTCGACCGGCCAACTGGTCTGCGTACGCCGGTCGGACAGCGTCACCCGCCCCGCCGGTACGGTGATCATCGAGTGTCCCCCGGACCTCTCCACCGGGTCACGGTACAGCCAGAGGTTTCCCAGGCCGGCGTACACGGATTGTGAGTGCAGGCGACTGGCTAGAGTCGACGCACAAGCGGTGCGACGGCCGGCGACCGGCGGGGCTCCGCTGCACGGAACTCGTACCCGGGGGCATCAATGTCGCGGTTCTACTACGTGCATGTCGGCAAGGAACACGAGGGAAACCTCGCCATCGGCATGGAGCGGAGCGTGTGGGGCTGGCGCTCGTCCGCGCTGGACATGCGGGACGGTGACGCTCGCCGCGTGGCGAAGGAGATGCGGGCCGGGGACCATCTGCTCCTCGGCTGGTGGGGGCCCAACCCGAGAACGTCGGATCTCGAGGCGTATCTCGCTGGTCAGGTCCACAGGATTGTGGTCACTCAAGTTCTGGGTGCGCTCTACGAGGATGACAGCCCGATCTGGCCAAGCAAGCCGGACAAGCCGGAGCTTTTCCCCGAGCGGATCAGGCTGAATGTCCTCGATGTTGTCGACGAGGTTTCCGGGGCGCGGCTCGGTCGCTCGGCAATGTCAGCGCTGAAGCAGTCCGCCAACACCAAGGGCGTTCCGGTGGTTGGGGATCCGCTCCCGGCCGAGGTGCTTGCGGCGACCGCACCGGTGCCCGGCGATGACGGCCCGCCGGGGGGCGACACGCCTGCCGACCAGCCTGAGAAACTCGACGCGTACGCCTGGCTGGCGCGGCGGAAGGAACAGAAGCGGCTTCGCCAGCTCAAGTTCGGCGACCGAAGGATCATCCGGTGTGATCTCTGTGGTTCCGATGTCCCCCGCCACCTGGTCGTCCTGGCGCACATCAAGCGACGGGCAGAGGCGAACTACCGCGAACGCCAGGACCCCGAGAACGTCATGGCGGCCTGCCTTCTCGGGTGCGACGCGCTCTTCGAACACGGTCACATCCACATCGGCACCGATGGCCGGATCCGGCCCGGCCGGGTGGGAGGTCCGACCGTGACGGCTGCCGTGCAGGCGTTGACCGGAAGACTGTGCCCGGCCTTCGGCCCGGCGTCGGCGAAGTACTTCGCCGCGCACGTCGCGCGGATCGACCAGGGTTCTGGCCTGATCCTCGACTACCACTTCGACGATCACCGCCACCAGCACGGTGGGAGCGGGTCATTCGGCACAGAATTCGTGGAACCGGCCAGCACCGTTGAGCCGAGGTCGGGTGGCGGTCGGTAGGGTCGGCAATCATGACGAACCAGCCCGCGACGCACGGTGGGGCGGGCGTCGAGAGCCTCGCCGAGGTGCTCCGACGTTTCGCCGAGGAACGCGACTGGCAGCAGTTCCACACCCCGAAGAACCTCGCCATGGCGCTCTCCGGTGAGGTGGGGGAGTTGCTGGCCGAGTTGCAGTGGCTCACCCCGGACGAATCGGCGCGGGTCATGGCCGATCCGGTGGCCGGCGCACGGGTCCGGGCCGAGATCGGCGACGTCATGATTTATCTGGTCCGGTTGGCCGACGTGCTCGGAATCGATCTCGTGCAGGCAGCGACCGACAAACTGGCCGACTCGGCCCGCCGCTATCCCGTTGAGCAGGCCCGAGGCTCGGCGGCGAAGGCTGTCGACGCGTAGCCGGAGCCTTTCCGGTTAGAGTCTTGTCCACCAAGCGGTCCGACGGGCTTCCGTACCAGGGACATGCCCCCATCCGCACGATCACTTCGTGCTGCCCGGGGGCACCCTTTCCATGTCGGCGTACCGTACGTCAGCAACTGGCCTTCTCCGCCTTTCCGCCGAGGGAACCCTCGTGGACGTCCTGACCGAGCACACCCGCGCGAACGGGCATGGTGCCAGCCCCGCCGAGAAGCGCTCCTGGGCACGGAGCCTGCCGGTGCTGGCCCAGGACCTCGTCGATGCCGGGTTGGGTCAGGTGGAGGTGCTGGTTGAGTACCAGCTCCCGTTGACGAGCCGGCGTCTCGACGCGGTGCTGGCCGGGATTGACCCGCGGACCGGCGAGGACTCCTACCTGGTGGTGGAGCTGAAGCAGTGGTCCTACGCGACGGCGTACGAGGGCTCGGACACTCTGGTGGTCGTGGAGCACGCTCGCGGGCCACGGCTGCACCCCGGTGTGCAGGTCGGGGACTACTGCCAGTACCTCACCGACTTCCTCGGTCTCTTCGGGCGAGACCGGAAACTGCTCAGGGGCGCGGCGTACCTGCACAACGCCTTCGATCGGGACGTCATCGACCTGCTGGACCGGCCCGCGACCGAGCTGAGCCGGATCTTCACCGGGCAGCGACGCGGGCAGTGGCTCGACCACCTCCGCACGCTGTTCGCGCCGGAGCCCGGAGCGGGGGCGGGGGACCGGTTCCTGACCAGCACCGTCCGTCCCAGCCGGCACCTGCTGGCGTACGCGGCGTTGGAGCTGAAGGAACGCTCGCACTTCACCCTCCTGGACGAGCAGCGGGTGGCGTACGAGCTGGTCATGCACGCGGTGGAGCGGGCCCGGACGGGCAACCACAAGCGGGCGGTGGTGGTGGCCGGCGGCCCGGGCAGCGGTAAGAGCGTCATCGCGCTGTCGGTCCTCGGTGAGCTGGCCCGGCGCAACCGCACGGTGCTGCACGCCACCGGCTCCCGGTCGTTCACCCAAACCCTGCGTCGGTACGCGGGTCGCGGGTCGACCCGGCTGCAGAGCCTGTTCAAGTACTTCAACAGCTTCATGGACGCCGACCCGAACGACATCGAGGTGCTGATCTGCGACGAGGCGCACCGGATCCGTGAGACGTCGGTCAACCGGTTCACCGCGAAGGACCGCCGGACCTCGGCCCGGCCGCAGATCGAGGAGCTGTTCGCCGCCGCCCGGGTGCCGGTCTTCCTGCTCGACGAGCACCAGGTGGTCAAGCCCGGCGAACTGGGCAACGTCGAGGTCATCTCGGCGTACGCGGGGAAGCTCGGGCTCGACGTCGACGTGGTGTCGCTGCACGACCAGTTCCGCTGCGGCGGCAGCGAGGCGTACGAACAGTGGGTCCTCGACCTGCTCGGGCTCGACGGCGGTGAGCCGTCGGTCTGGGCCGGCGACGGCCGGTTCGACGTCCGGGTGGTCGACTCGCCGGAGGAGTTGGAGGCGTACCTCGCGGAGCGACAGGGCGTCAGCGGCACCGCCCGGATGTCGGCCGGGTACTGCTGGCCGTGGAGCGACCCTCGCCCGGACGGGACGCTGGTGCCGGACGTGACGATCGGCGGCTGGGCCCGACCATGGAACGTCAAGAGCGAACGGAGCGTCGGCGAGGCCCCGGGCAGCGCCTTCTGGGCCACCGACCCGAACGGCTTCGGACAGGTCGGTTGCGTCTACACCGCCCAGGGCTTCGAGTACGACTGGTCGGGTGTGATCATCGGCCCCGACCTGGTGGCCCGGGACGGGCGACTGGTGACCCGGCGGGCGGAGTCGAAGGACCCCGCCTTCCGCAGCCGCAAGTCGCTCAGTGACGAGGAGGCGGACCGGCTCATCCGCAACACCTACAAGGTGCTGCTGACCCGGGGAATGCGCGGCACGGTGCTGTACGCGACGGACCCGGAGACCCGAAAGCACCTGCGCGAACTGGTCCGCGTCGATCGGGACCCGGAGACCCGGTACGAGGCCGCCGGGGATCGGTAGCTACGGCGCTACCACGCTCGGTACAGTGGCTGCCGTTCGGCGGATCGACGGGCTTCCCTCGGGACACGCTCCCACCGCACGAGATTCTCGTGCCTCGGGAGCCCGTCAGTGTCGGCGTACCAGACCACACCCGCCCAGATCCTGAAACTGGCCGACGCGGAGCGTCTGGAGGACGAGGTGGGCAACCATCTCACCTCGGCGGGGTACGAGGTGGGCGAGGCGGAGCGGAGAGCCTGGCGCAACAGCCTGCCGGCGCTCGCCCGGCACCTCTGCGACCTGGGCTTCGGTGACCTCGACGCGCTGGTGGAGTACCAGCTTCCCCGCAGCAGCACCCGGGTCGACGTGATCCTGGCGGGGGCCGCCCCGATCACCATGCGTCCGGCCTACCTGGTGGTCGAGCTGAAGCAGTGGAGCCGGGCGGAACGGTACGACGAGGCTGGCCACCTTTTGCGGGTGCCCTGGACGTCGCAGCCGATGCTGCATCCGTCGGTGCAGGTCGAGGCGTACTGCTCCTACCTCGTGGATCACCTGGAACGGCTCCGCGAATCGCCGGACGCCGTGCACGGCATGGCCTACCTGCACAACGCGACCGCTGACCGGATCCCGGACCGCCCGGGGTCGAGAAGCCACTGGAACATGCTCTACACCCCGGATCAAGCGGACCGGTTCCCGGCCTATCTGGCCACCCGGTTCGCCCGCCTGCGGGACGGACGGGCAGCCCGCCGGCTGCTGACCAGCCCGGTACGGCAGAGCCCACAACTGCTGACAATGACGGCGGACGAGGTGGCCAACCGTGGTCATCTCACCCTTCTCGATGAGCAGCGCGAAGCGTACGAGATGGTCATGCGGGCGGTCCGGTGGGCGGACGCGGGCCGCCGCAAGCGGGTCGTGGTGGTCTCGGGCGGGCCGGGCACCGGCAAGAGCGCCATCGCCCTGAACCTGCTCGCCGACCTGGCCGGGGAGGGACGGCAGGTCGAGCATGCCACGGGTTCGAGGGCGTTCACCCGCACCCTGCAGCGTTACGCCCGCCGGCGACCCCTGCCGGCGGCACTGCGGTCGAACCGGGTGTTCAAGTACTTCATGAGCTTCACGGACAGTCCGGCGAACAGTCTCGACGTGCTGGTCTGCGACGAGGCCCACCGCATCCGGGCGCACACGAGGATCGGGAGGCGGACCGCTCCCCGCCCCCCAGGTCCAGGAGTTGATCGACGTGGCCAGGGTGCCCGTCTTTCTGCTCGACGACCACCAGGTCGTCCGGCCGGACGAGGTGGGTAGCGTCGCCGCGATCGTCGCGGCGGCGGAGCGCGCTGACCTGGAGGTCGACGAGGTCACCTTGGGCGCGCAGTTCCGGTGCGGTGGCAGCCCTCGGTACGAGCGGTGGGTTCGGTGCCTGCTGGGGCTGGCTGACCGGGGGCCGTACCGATGGACCGAGGGTGGTGACTTCCGGCTCGCACTGGCTGGTTCGCCTGCCGAGATGGAATCGATCCTGCGGAGCCGCAACGGCGGGGGCGAGACGGCCCGGATCTCGGCGGGTTTCTGCTGGCCGTGGACGCAGCAGTCACGGGGTGGCCGGCTCGCCGCCGATGTCAGAATCGACGGCTGGGCCCGGCCGTGGAACGCCTATGAGGAGCACCCACCGCCGGGTGTTCCGTCGAGTTCCTACTGGGCGACGGACCCGCGCGGCTTCCACCAGGTCGGCTGCATCTACACGGCGCAGGGATTCGAGTACCACTGGTCCGGGGTGATCATCGGCCCGGACCTGGTGGTACGGGACGGGCGGTTCATCACCCGGGTCGCCGAGTCCCGTGACCCAAAGCTGGTCGGGCCGGACGGACGCATCAAGGCGAAGAACCCCGACCGGCTGATTCGCAACGCGTACAAGGTCCTACTCACCCGGGGTCTCTACGGCACTCTGCTCTACTCGGTCGACCCGGAGACCCAGGCGTTTCTGGCCGGGCTGATCCCTCGGCCCCGTCGGCGGGGCCCGGCGGTGGCACCGGGGGTGGTGTCAGTCGAAGGACGGGACAGCACGAATGGGGCCGGACGCCAGCGACTGTCAGATTCCCGACCACGCTCGCCGAGATGATCACGGTAGTGGCGTGAATGCGCAGGTGGAGAGGCAAATCAGGCTGGTCAATGGGGCATTTGTTCACTCGGCTCAGTTCTCCGGACCTCCCGACTATGGGCACCAATGTGATCTGCCGGTACCGTCCACGGGACCTAAGGGCGGCTGGACGACCGGGGAGAAACACGAATGATCGCGTACGGGGGCGCGCTGCGGCATGCGTGAGGGCTCGCCGCGCTGGGAGCAGATCAATCCGAGCGCCTACCAGCACGAACAGGACGGCCTACGGGAACTGGCGTCGTATCTGCCGGACGCCGAGCCGTACCACGTCTGGGCCAATGTGGAGTTCGTCGGCACCGACGGCTCGATCAACGAGGTCGACGCGCTGGTACTCACCCGCAGCGGTCTCTACCTGCTGGAGCTGAAGCACTGGCCGGGCACTGTCTCCGGCGACGGTCAGCAGTGGCGCCGCAAGGTGGGCACCGGCCGACCGAAGGTGGTCGACAGCCCGCTCATCCTCGCCAACCGCAAGGCCAAGCGGCTGCGCAATCTCATCCAGCACTACGCCCCACCCGGCGCGAAGCTCCCCTTCGTGCACGCGGCGGTCTTCCTGCACGCCACGGGCACCCGCTCCGAGCTGGACGAGATCGGCCGCCAGCACGTCTACGGCCTCGACGGCAACACCGGCAAGCTGGACAGCCTCAAGAAGATGCTGCTCGCCCCGCCGCTGGACGCCAGGCACCACGTCGACGCCGTCCGGGGCCGGCAGATCGTCGAGCTGGTCCGGGGCGCGAAGATCCGTCCCTCGGTGGCGGACCGTCGGGTCAACCAGTTGGTGCTGCACCAGCGCCCGTTCGCCGAGGGCAGCGGCTGGCAGGACTTCCTCGCCGACCACACCGTCGGCACCGAGCTGCTGCGCCGGGTGCGGTTCTACCTCACCAGCCGGGCCGCCGAGGAGGACGTGCCGCTGATCCGGCGGGCCGCCGAGCGCGAGTTCCGTCTGCTGCAGGGAATCCACCACCCGGGCATCGCCCGCGCTCTCGACCTGGTCGAGCACCCGTGGGGGCCGGCGGTCGTCTTCGACCACGACCAGAGCTGGGTACGCCTCGACCAGTGGCTCGCCGAGCGGGACGGCAAGCTCCAGCTCGCCCAGCGACTCCAGCTCGTCCAGGAACTCGCCGAGATCGTCCATTATGCCCATTCCCGGCGGCTGTCCCACCGGTCGCTGAACCCCCGGGCGATCTACGTCTGCGACCCGGACGGCGCCCGCCCGACCCTGGTCGTCACCGACTGGCAGACCGGCGGCCGGACTTCCGGCACCCGGCTCACCTCCCTCGGGCCGTCGACCGACCCGGCCAGCCTGGAGTTGTTCTTCGACGACTCGGTACGCCGCTACCAGGCGCCCGAGGCGGCGACCCTCGACGACCTGCCGGGGCACCAGCTCGACCTGTTCTCCCTCGGCGCGCTCGCGTACCGGATCTTCGCCGGGGTCGAGCCGGCCGCGTCGGCGGAGGAACTGGTCACGGCGGTGGCCGACGGCGGCCTGCACCTGGCGGCGGTCACCGACGGCATGCCCAACGCCCTGGTCGAGGCGGTCTACGACGCCACCCGGGGTGACCCCGGGCAGCGGATGAAGCGGGTCGGCGAGTTCCTGGAGTGGCTCGACCTGGTCTGGGAGGAACTGACCGCACCCGAGCCGGAGCCGGTGGTCGACCCGCTGCAGGCGCACCGGGGCGACGTGCTCGACGGCGGCCTGACCGTGCTGCGCAACCTGGGCAGCGGGGCCACCGCCGTCGCCCTGCTCGTCACCGAGGAGGGGCCCGAGGGGCAGCGGGAACTGGTCCTGAAGGTCGCCCGGGACGAGCAGTACGCCGACCGGTTCGCCGCCGAGGCCCGTACCGTCGACAAGCTCCGCGACGCCCGGGTCGCCGCCCTGGTGCGCGGCCCGGTGAAGGTCGGCGGTCGGACGGCCCTGCTGCTGGAGAACGCCGGGGAGCGGACCCTCGCCGAGGACCTGCGCGGCGGCCGGCTGGCGCTGGACCTGCTGGAGCGGTACGGCCGGGACCTGCTGGAAATCGTCGCCTTCCTGGACGGGCAGGGCGTCTGGCACCGGGACATCAAGCCGGCCAACCTGGCGTCGCGGCCCCGGCCGAAGGACAAGCAGCCGCACCTGTGCATCTTCGACTTCTCCCTGGCACCCGTCCCCGCCGACCAGCTCACCGCCGGCACCACCGCGTACCTCGATCCCTTCCTCGGGCCGCCGCGCCGGCTGCGCTACGACGCCGCCGCCGAACGGTTCGCCGCCGCCGTCACGCTCTACGAGATGGCCACCGGGACACTGCCCCGCTGGGGCGACGGGGCCAACCCGGTCACGGTCAGCGTCGAGGTCACCCTCGACCCGGCGGTCTTCGACACCGCCGTCGCCGACCGGCTGGTCGCCTTCTTCGCCCGCGCCCTCGCCCGGGACTCCGGTGCCCGCTTCGACACGCTCGACGAGATGACCGACGCGTGGCGGGCGGTCTTCCGGGAGATCCCCGAGCCGCCCGACCCCGACGACACGGGCGGCCAGCCCCCGCTGGATCGTGGCTCACCGCTGGAGGCCACCGAGCTGACCGCCCGCGCCCGGTCCGCCCTGGAACGGCTCGGCATCACCACCGTCGGTGAGCTGATGGACGCGGAACCCTCCGCGTTGACCCGGGCGCGGGGGGTTCCCGACGCCACCCGCAAGGAGATCCTGGCCCACACCCGCGACCTGCGGGACCTGCTCGCCGACACCGACCCGGACCGGCCGGCCCCGCCGAAGGCCCAGGGCATCGAGGCGCTCTGCGCCACCCTGCGACCCGCCACCACCGGCCGGACCACCTGGCAACACACCGCCCTGCAGGTGCTGCTCGGCCAGGCCGCCACCACCGAGGGCCGGTACCTGCGTTGGCCGTCGCAGGTGGAGGCGGCGCGGGCGGTCGGCAAGGCCCAGCCGGAGCTGTCCCGGGCAATCCGCCGCGCCGTCGACCGGGACTGGCAGCCCAACCCGGCCCTGACTCTGGTCCGCGACGAAATCGTGGCGCTGCTCGACGGGCGGGGCGGGGTGATGTCCGCCGAGGAGATCGCCGAGGCGCTGATTGCCGCCCGGGGCTCCTACACCGCCGAGCCGAAGCGGACCGCGCAGGCCATCGGCCTGGTCCGGGCGGCCGTCGAGACCGAGCTGGTGCGGGGCGGCGACGCCCGGGTCGCCATGCACCGGCTGCGTGGCACCGAGACCGTCCTGGTCGGCCGGGAACCGCACGACCCGGCGGCCGAGGGCAGCGCGGCGGACCTGCTGGCGTACGTGACGCGGTTGGGTCGACGGGCCGGCGCGTTGGCGGCGGCGGACCCGCTGCCCAGCCGGGGCCGGGCCGTGGAGGAGCTACGGGCTCTGGAGCCGCCGCCGGCCGGCATGCCCGCGCTCAGCGACGCCCGGCTGCTGCAACTCGCCGCCGCCGGCAGCGGCGGCGGGGTCGCGGTCAACGCGCAGGGTCAGCTCTACCCGGCGGAGATGCCCGCCGAGCGGGCGCTGCGCCTCGCCGCGGGCACGCTGGTCGGTCAGACCCTCGACCCCGAGACGGTACGGGCCAGGGTCCGCACCCGCTTCCCCCGTGCCCAGGAGTTGCCGCCCCGCCCGGCGCTGGACGCGCTGCTGCGCGACATCCCGCTCACCTGGGACGCGGTCCACGGCCGCTATGCTCCGCCGGACCGCAACTCCTCGGTCACCGGCACCCGGATGCGCAGCACGGTCGCACCGATCCTTGCTCCGGACGCCGCCGCCCAGGCCACCGCCCGACTGGCCGGGGTGCTCGACCGGCGCGGCTTCCTGGTCGTGCTCGCCTCGGTGCGCCGGCTCGGCCCGGCCCGCCGGGCGCTGCTGGACCGGCTCGACCCGGTCGAGGTCGACGTCACCGCGATCCTGCTGGACCGGCTCCGGTCCCTCGGCTTCCCCTGGGAGGCGATCGTCGCCGCCGACAACGGCTCCCCGGCCGACCCCGACTTCCGGTCGCTGGTCGAGCTGGTCCAGCACGAGGTGATGCCGGCCATCGAGCGGACCCTCGCCGAGACCGACCGCCCGGTGTTGATCACCGAGGCCGCGCCGCTCGCCCGCTACCAGCAATTCCGGCTGATCCAGGAGCTGGCCGACCCGACCCGACCTCGCCCGGCCGCCCGCCTGCTGCTGGTGCCGGCCCGCCGCGCCGAGCCGGCGCTGCTGGACGGCCAGCAGCTTCCCCTCACCTCGCCGGCCAGCCAGTCGATGTGGCTGCCCGAGGAGTGGTCGGACGCCACCACCCCCGCCCCCGGAAGGAACACCGCTCGATGATCGCGCTGAAGGCGCTGCAAGGCCAGGTCACCGCCCTCACCGACGACCTGCGCGGGCAGGTGTACCGGGACTCCGAGCTGGAGTCGTCGCTGCGCAAGGAGCACGGCCAGGCCACCGAGGCGCGGCGTACCGCCGGCACCTTCGAGACCTGGCTGGAGGACATCGTCGACCAGGCGGCGGTGGCCTGGGTGCTGGGCTGTGTCTTCGTCCGCTTCTGCGAGGACAACGGCCTGGTCGAGCCGCTCTGGATCGGCGGCCCCGAGCCGGTCGCCCCGGTCGAGCGGGCACTGCACAACCGGCAGCAGCACCTGATCGAGAACCCCCGGCACAACGACCGGGAGTGGTTGCGCGAGGCATTCGGGTATCTGCGCACCCTCAAGGCCACCGGCAAGATCTTCGACGAGCACAACCCGGTGTGGCGCTTCCCCATCTCGGGTGAGGCGGCCGAGAAGCTCTCCGACTTCTTCCGGCGCGGGCCGGGATTGGCGTCGCTGCGGGTCGAGGATCTCGACACCCGGTTCCTCGGCGACCTCTACCAGGACCTGTCGACCCACGCGAAGAAGACGTACGCGCTGCTGCAGACCCCGGAGTTCGTGGAGGAGTTCATCCTCGACCGGACCTTCGAGCCGGCAGTGAAGGAGTTCGGCCTGTCGGAGACGAGTGTCATCGACCCCACCTGCGGCTCGGGCCACTTCCTGCTCGGCGCGTTCAAGCGGCTGGTGGAGCGGTGGCGGGAGCGCGAGCCGCTCGGGGACATCCGGGTGCTGACCGAGCGGGCACTCGGCCAGGTGACCGGGGTGGACATCAACCCGTTCGCGGTGGCGATCGCCCGTTTCCGGCTACTCGTCGCGGCAATGAAGGAGTGCGGTCTGACGTCGCTGGAGCGGACCCCGTCCTGGCCGGTGCGCGTGGCGACGGGTGACTCCCTGCTGCACTGGGGAAGAAAGTCACGTCACCAAGGCGACCTGCTGGCCCTGGTCGAGGGCCGGGACGCCTTCGCGTACGTGACCGAGGACGCCGACGTGCTCGCGGACTACCTGCGGGAGGGGCAGTACACGGTGGTGGTCGGCAACCCGCCGTACATCACCGTGGCGGACAAGGCCCGTAACCAGCTCTACCGGGAGATTTACCCCGAGGTGTGCCACCGGCAGTATGCCCTGACGGTCCCGTTCGCCAAGCGCTTCTTCGACCTGGCAAAGCGGTCGGACGAGCACGGCGAGGGGGCCGGTCACGTCGGCCAGATCACCGGCAACGGCTTCATGAAGCGAGAGTTCGGCAAGAAGCTGGTCGAGAACTACTTCGGCCATCAGGTCGAGTTGACCGAGGTCATCGATACTTCAGGCGCATATATCCCTGGCCACGGAACACCCACCGTGATTCTGATTGGCCGTGCCAAGGATCGGAGGCGCACCCGCACTGTTCGGACTGTGCTCGGTGTTCGCGGCGAGCCGGAACAGCCAGAGGATCCCGGCGCGGGTCTGGTCTGGGCAGCTATCACGGCGAGTATGCGTGACCATACGAAGACCTCGGAGTGGGTCACCGTTGCTGATCTCCCACGCGATCGACTGGCAGCGCATCCGTGGAGCCTCAGTGGGGGTGGAGCAGGCGACCTGGTCGCTGCGATAGAAGT
This sequence comes from Micromonospora fluostatini, assembly GCF_050410825.1. Taxonomy (NCBI): domain Bacteria; kingdom Bacillati; phylum Actinomycetota; class Actinomycetes; order Micromonosporales; family Micromonosporaceae; genus Micromonospora; species Micromonospora fluostatini. Next base: position 4,172,224 of record NZ_CP191251.1, on the reverse strand, counting down.
CGGCACGGTCAAGATGTCGAAGGTTATCGAATTGCCGGTGGGGCGTGCCATCAGGGCCGGCGCTGATGAAGCCTTCATGCGGCCTGTGGGGCGGAAGCTGCGGACGGCCGCCGATTCGGCAGCTCTGCGCCCCTTGGTGATCGGTGAAGTTGTCCGCGACTGGGGATCGTCGCCGGAAGACGCAATCTGGTACCCGTACGACCCGATCTTGGACGAGGTAGGGCTATCGGTTGAGCTGTGGCCGTGGCAGGCGCTTCTGGCGGCAAGGCGCACCTTCCAGGGCAGCATGGCCGACGCGGGCCTCCGCTGGTGGGAGTATCACCAACACACCGCATCCGCCTACCGGGTGCCGCTGTCAATTGTCTTTGCCTTCGTGGCGACGCATAATCACTTCGTACTCGATCGAGGTGGGAAGGTCTTCAATCGGTCGGCACCGGTGATCAAATTGCCGGAGGGGGCGACGGAGGACGAGCATCTGCGGTTGCTGGGGGTGTTGAACAGTTCGACCGCCTGCTTGTGGCTGAAGCAGGTCAGCCACAACAAGGGCAGCACAGTTGATCAACGAGGGGCAAGGCAGACCACCGTTGCCTGGGAGAACTTCTACGAGTTCACCGGGACCAAGTTGCAGGAGTTTCCGCTGCCGGGGGCGTACCCGTTGGAGCGGGCGCGACTGCTTGACTCGCTGGCGCAGCGGCTCGCCAGCCTGACCCCGGCGGCGGTCGCCGAGGTTGGGGTGCCGACCCGGGAGCGGCTGCGGTCGGCGCAGGCCGAATATCACTCGACCCGGGCACGGATGATCGCGTTGCAGGAGGAGTTGGACTGGGAGGTCTACCGGCTCTACAAGCTGCGCGACGACGAGCTGACCTGTGCGGAGCCGCCAGAACTCAAGCTGGGGGAGCGGGCGTTCGAGATCGTGCTGGCGCGGCGGATGGCGGCTGGCGAGGTGGAGACGCAGTGGTTCGCGCGGCACGGGTCGACGCCGATCACGGAGTTGCCGGCGCACTGGTCGGACGAGTACCGGCGGTTGGTGGAGCGGCGGATCGAGGTCATCGGGTCGGATCGGAACATCGAGCTGATCGAGCGGCCGGAGTGCAAGCGGCGGTGGGCCACCGACGGCTGGGACGCCATGCAGGCGAAGGCGTTGCGGGAGTGGCTGCTCGACCGGCTGGAGGCTCCCGAGCTGTGGGGTGACCGGCCGACGCCGCAGTCGGTGGCGCAGCTCGCCGACAAGGTGCGCCACGACGAGGACTTCCGGTCGGTGCTGGAGCTGTGGGTCGGGCGGGACGACTACGACCTCACCAAGACCCTGGCCAAGCTGGTCGCCGACGAGCACGTTCCCTACCTGCCGGCGTACCGGTACAAGCCCTCGGGGCTGCGGAAGCGGGTGCAGTGGGAGCGGACCTGGGCGCAGCAGCGGCTGGAGGACGCGGGCGAGGACGTCGACATCAAGGTGCCGCCGAAGTACACCTCGGCTGACTTTGCCAAGCCGTCGTACTGGCGGGCGCGGGGCAAGCTCGACGTGCCGAAGGAGCGGTTCGTCTCGTACCCGAAGGCGGGCCGGGACGGGGACGGCACGGAACTGCTCGGCTGGGCCGGGTGGGACCACCTCGCGCAGGCCCAGGCGCTGGCCACCGTCTACCTGGACCGGAAGCTCCAGGCGGCCTGGCCGGCGGAACGCCTGCTGCCACTGCTCGCCGGCATCGCCGAGCTGGAGCCGTGGCTGCACCAGTGGTACGCCGACGAGCGGCCCGGCTTCCCGGGATCCCCGGCGCAGTTCTTCACCGACCTGCTGGACGCCGAGCTGTCCCAACTCGGTGCCGACCGGTCGGCCCTCACCGAGGCGCGCGGTGTCGCAGGATTGGTGTCGGCATGAGCGACCAGGCACAGCACGCCGAGGCGGCGGGCCCGCTCGGCGGGATCTTCGACGGGTTCGAGGCTTACCGGAGGATCGAGTCGGCCGATCTGGAGCGGGCCGTACGGTCGAGTGTCGTCGCCCTCGACACCAACGTGCTGCTCGACCTCTACCGGGTGCTGAAGGCGACCCGTGACGACAACCTCAAGGCGCTGTGGAAGATCGCCGACCGGCTCTTCATGCCGGCTCAGGTGCAGAGGGAGTTCTGGCGGAACCGGGATCAGGTGATCCTGGATGTCATCGCCCGGGACTCGGCCAAGGAGCTACAACAGGCTCAGCAGACGGCCCGCCTCGCGCTCGGTGCCTGGGGCCGCCAGTCCATGTCCCAGGCCGAGGCGACCGTGCTGCAGGGGGAACTGGACAGCGCCTTCAAGGAGGTCCGGAAGAAGCTCCAGGCCGGCGGGGAGGGCCTGAAGCTCAACGCTGCCCTCAAGGACGTGGAACTCGACCCGGTGTTGAAGGATCTCGGGGGGATCTTCGCCGGACGGGTCGGGCATCCCTTCAGCGATGAGCGGTTGACCGAGTTGGTGGCCGAGGGGCGGCGGCGGTTCGCCCGCCTCATCCCACCCGGCTACCTGGACGCGGAGAAGGCCAACCAGGTCGAGGAGGGGACCGGGGACTTCCTGCTCTGGGAGCAGCTCATCGCGTACGCCCGCGTCGACGGCCGGGACATCCTCTTCGTGACCCGCGATGTGAAGGCGGACTGGTGGCGCCTCGGTCAGCTCGGCGCTCCGCTCGGCCCCCGGCCCGAGCTGGTGGACGAGATGTGGGACCGGGCCGGGGTCCGGCTGCTCCTCGCCGAGCCGGCGCAGTTGTGGGAGGCGCTGCTGGAGGCGTACCCCGACCTGCCGATCAACCAGAGCACCGTCGACGACACCGAACGACTAAGTGAGGACGCCGACGTCGAGGGTTCGACACCCTGGACGATGGGGATGTGGGAGACCCTGCTGTCGAGGCTTGAGGACTCCGCCTACCCGAAGCGGGTCGCCGTCCTCCGTGCGGCGGCCCGCGACCCGGAGGGCTTCATCCCCCGGGAGCAGGTCTACAAGATCTGCGGATACGACCCGGCGAAGCGCCTGCTCGTCGGCTTCACCAGGCCGGTGATCGGGGCGACGAGGGAACTGGTCGCCTCCGGTGAGCTACCTGCTGGTCTGGAGCCGGCACTGCGTGCCCACTACCTGCGGCCGGGCAAGGCCGAGGGTTTCCTCGTGCCACGGTCGGTCGTCGAGATCCACACCGATCAGATCAGAGGGGTGTCGACTGAAAGCTAGACCCGGCTGGCCAGGGCGGCGGCATCGACGAGCAGGGCATCCAACTCGGCGTCCGAGACGTCGCCGCCGCCCAGAATCCTGATGATCGCCAGGCCCTGGATCCGGCCGCCCATCTGGGGCTCGACATCGGTTTCGACGTCAGGGTCCAGGGCGGCGCGGATCAGTGCCTCGGCAGCGGCCGGGTCGATCTCGGGTACGCCCGGCGGGACGGTCGCCCGCATGTCGGCGACGAAGCGGATGATCTCACCGGGCGCCGTCCGGTCGTCGAAGCGTCGGTTGACGGCGTAGTAGAAGACCGCGCCGAGGAGGGTGGGGAAACCCTCCCAGCCCAGTTGGTCCAGCCGGGCCTCAACCTGGTCATTCGCGGCGTGGTCGCCCTTCACCATCGTCCGGATGTAGTCGATCATCTCGGGGCTGATCATCGGATCGCTTCCTTTCGCGGCGCTTCTTGAGCATGTCCCAGGCACCTCGGACTCCCACCACGACCGCGCCAGCAGCCATGATGACCGACGTGACCGGGTGCTCCAACTGCGGACGGTCGACCGGCGTGGCGGGGTGGGACGAGGTGGAGGTCGTACTGCTACCCGCCCCGGAGCCCTTGAGGATCTTCTCAAGCTCACGAAGCCCGGTGGTGACCGCCTGCTCGGACTGTTTGAGGGTGTCCTCGGTGTCGTCGGCCTTCTTCACGTGCCGACGGATGAATGCCTCGGCCCGGCCCGTTCGTTCGCCTGCCTCCCGGACCACACGGTCGCCGGAGGGCGAGGATGCTTCGTCGGGGGCGGACAGGTCCGATCCCGGCGCGATGGTGGTGACGTAGGCACCGATGTGGTCGGCGGCCACCGCCAACAGACGGGCGTACCGGCCGGCCTTGGCACGGGCGGTCTCGGCCTCCAGGGCAGCCATGCGGAGCTTGGCGTCGTTGCTCCCGCGCCGTACCTCTTCCAGGTGGGCGGATGCCTGCGCCGCGTCCGCCTGTGCGCGCAGCGCCGTGACGGCAGCCTCGTCCAGGCTGCGACGTACGGCGAGCAGTTGCGCGACCAGATCACCGATGCTGCCGGTCATCCGAGCCGGGTGAGGTAGTCGTGGGCGTGCTCGGCGGTGGCTCCGAAGCGGCGGCGGGTCGGTCGGACCTGGCTCTCCGCCTCGGCGAGCGCCTGCCGGGCGGCGGTCACCTGGTCATGGTTGCTGCCCCGAAGGAGCGCCTGGGCCCGGCCGGTGGCGCGCGTGGCCTGATCGGCGGCCTGGTCGAGCAGATGCAGGCCGTGCTGGGCCGCGTCGATGGCGGCGCGGAGCGTGGCCTTGACTTCGCTGATGCTCACCGCCGGCCCTCAGCCGAGGACCCCGATGTAGCGGCGGGCCGCCTCCGCGCTGCCCTGCACCAGGGTCATCGCCTCCGCGAGACTCTGCTTGCTCTGCTCGCCCCGGGCGATGGCCTCGCCGATGGCCGGGTGTCCGGTGCCGGCGGCGACGGCGCGCAGTCGGGACAACATCTGCTCGGTGCTCTCGGCGGCGGCCCTGATCTGCTGAACGGTGCTGTTGCCCTGCTCTGCGGCTTGGCTGAGCGCCGCCTTGATTTCCTCGATGCTGGCCATGCCACCCCTCCGGCCGACGAACGCGAGCGAGGTCACTCCTGCGTGGTCGGACGGACACTATCGGAGACGAACATGGCCTGCAGCCCCTATTCCCGTCGCTCGTCACCGAAACTGGGCGGCGGTGCGGGTCAGCGATGTCGGGGTCTCCTGAGCGCGGGAAGCCCCGACATCGCCGACGTCGAGTCGTCAGTGGCTGACGGGCAGTCAGGCGCGCTGCTGGGTGGCACGGGTGAAGGTGGTCCAGGCGGTGGGGGTGAAGGTGAGGGCGGATCCGGTCGGGTCCTTGCTGTCGCGGACGGCGACGAGGCCGGGCAGGTTGTCGGCCACCTCCACGCACTCCCCACCGTTGCCACCCGATCGGCTGCTCTTGCGCCACCGGGCACCGGTCAGGTCAGCCATGATGAACCTCCCCAAGGATCTTGCTGATCATGTTCTTCGATTGTCCTTCATCAAGGGCGATTTGACCCAGGCTCGTGCACACCCTCTCGTAGGCCGCGAACTCGTTTGGCCGATCGAGGTAGAGCGCGCCGGTCCAGGACTCGCAGTAAACGACCGCAGGCTCCGGCGTATTGCGGTTTCCCGGCGGAAACTCCAGCATGACGAACTCGCCACCTACGGCACCGAGGTGCGGGCCGGCGGCCAAGGGGAGGACCCGGAGGGAGACGTTCGGCAGGTCGGTCACCTCCAACAGGTGACGGAGTTGCTCGGCCATGACCGACGCATCCCCGACCGGGCGCAGCAGCACCGACTCGCAGATCACCACCTGCACCCGGGGTGCGCGGGGGAGTCGGCGGGTCAGCAGGGACTGCCGTTGCAACCGCAGCGCGACCGCCTGTTCCCGGTCCTCCTCGCTCATCTCCGGCTGGTCGATGCGGTAGATGCCCAGGGCGTACCTGCGGGTCTGGAGTAGACCGGGCACCAGCGTGTTCTTGTAGAACCGGAGGCGGGAGGCGGCTGACTCCAGGCCGACGTACAGCTCGAACCAGTCGGGGATGGCGTCGCCGTACGCGTGCCACCAGCCCTTGGCCTTCGTCTCGGTGGCCAGGCCAATCAACGCGCCGGTCAGCTCCGGGCTGGCGTCGTAGAGCTGGCACATCGCCCGCACGTCGAGGGAGCGCACCGCGCCGAGGCCGCTCTCGATCCGCCAGACCTTCTGCCGGCTGCACTCCAACGCCTCGGCTGCCGCGTCGAGCGTCGCCCCCGCCTCGGTGCGCAACTGGCGCAGCGCCCGGCCGAGCTGCCGTCGGGGCACCGTCGAGCCCATGTCCTCAGCCAATGGTCATTCCTCCATTCGATTCTGCAACACTTCGCCGGCTTCGCTGTAACGCCTGTCCGTAACACGAAAATAAGTCAAGAAAAGGGGCTGTCGGAGTTTGTCGGATGCTCCGTCGGGCCGCAGGATATCCCTGGTGCGGCGGTCTGCCATCCCCCCGGTGGCACCGCCGCACCCTCATCATCCTGGCCTGGCCAGCGAGTCGGGTCCAGACCTCACCGGTACGGAAAGGGAGGGATGCTGACGTGCGCTCAATTCTTCGTCGAGCTGCGAAGGCCGGTCGACACGCAATTGACAGAAGCTGGGAATCCCGTACTGAAATTTGCCGCGAGTTGCTCTTCACCCCGCGCGGCCGGTGCAAGTCGGCGGGTGCCCGGTGAGTGGGCGTTTCGTGGCGCACCTGGCCTTCACCGCCGCCGACCTGGCCGCCGCACGGCAGTTCGCCGGGACCCTGGCCCGGTCGGTGAGCTTCCTGTCCGAGGTGGACGCGGGCGAGACCACGGTCTCGGCTGAGGATGAACAGTGCGTCCATCATCGGGTCTTCTGCGACCTGCCACTGCCCGGCGGCCGACGCTGCGTGCGCCGGGTCGACCACACCGACGCCTGCTCACCCCGGCCGCAGCGGTGACCGCGCCACCGACCGTCGTGGTCTGCGCCGGCTGCGACGGGATGACCTTCCGGTTCGACCCCTGCCGGTGCACCCACTACGGCGACCGGTTCCTGGCCGACGGCGACCGGCCGAGCAGCGGTGGCCAGCCGGCGTACCGGGACTGCGAGCTGTGCCGGGGCGTCGGCCGGATCGCCACCCCTTGCCACGAGTGCCGCCGGTCCGGCCGCCGGCGGGCGGAACTGGTGCTGACCGTGGCCAACCTCGACACCGGGGCCGTCGCCTCCCACCGCCTGACGCCCGGCCGGCTCGATCCCCGGCGGGATCGCGCGCTCGGTTGGGTGGTCGACCTTCCCGCCCGGGTACGCGACCTGGCCGCCGCCGTCGGGGTCGCCGTGACCGGGCCCGACCCGCTGCCGCTGGTGCTGCCCCGCGCGTGGTCACCCGACCTGCCGGCCGACCGCCGGCACGCCCTGGAGGCGCGGGCGCTCGCCGATCAGGACCGGGTGCCGTGGCGGGTACTGCTCGGCCGCTGCACCGAGCCGGAGCCGGTCGACCCGGCCGCCCGGCTGGTCGAGTTGTGTTCCCTCGCCGACCTGCTCCTGCTCGAGGTCACCGTCAGCTTCGCCCGCGCCGGCTGCGCCCTGCACCGGCATGACGACGACGAGGTACGCCTCGTCGCCCGGGCCGGCGATCTGCCGACCCTTTTGACCGCCCTCCACCTCACGTGACCGATGGTTGTCTCTGTCGACATGCCGACTCTTCTCCGGTCGCTCGTCCGTGCCGGTCGGCTCGGGGCTGCGCGACTGCCGGATGCCGTTGAGCTGGGCCGGTTCCCACAACCGGCCACTGTGGTCGATGCTGATGGTCGAGACGATCCGCCCAACCGCCCGGATAGCGGCCAACCAGTCCGGTTACCGAACAAACACGTCGATGGGTAGCGTGTCGGGCACCCTGGGGAGGCTTGGAGGAACGGCGTGACGCTGCTGCGTGACCTGATCGACATTCCCACGTCGGTCGGTGAGGGTGACTTCGTGGTCAAGGCGGCAGAGGGCGCCGACCTGCGCCGATACGTCGTCACCGACCAACTCCGGGAGAACTTCACCCAGGCGCTGAGGAAGATCGGGCACGCCGTCATCACCGGCCGGTCCCAGGCGGTCTTCCTGCACGGCTCCTTCGGCTCCGGCAAGTCGCACTTCATGGCGGTGCTGCGGGAGATCCTCGCGCACAACCCGGACGCCCGACGGATCGAGGGTCTGGAGGAGCCGGTGGCCGCCGCCGACTCCGGGCTCACCGGGCGGACGTTCCTCTCGTTGACCCTGCACATGCTGGACGCCCGCTCCGTCGAGCAGGCCGTCCTGGAGGGGTACCTGCGGTACGTCACCGCCGTCCACCCGGACGCGCCGGTGCCCGCCGTACACCGGTCGGACGCGCTGTTAAAGAACGCGGCCGACCTGCGTCGGACGCTCGGCGACGACAGGTTCTTCGCCACCCTGCGTGGCGGGGAGTCCGCGCCCGGCGCGGGCGGCGCGGGCCTGGCCGCCCTGCGGGCTCGCCGGGAGGGCTGGACCCCGCAGCGGTACGCCGAGGCAGCCGCCCAGCCACCCGGCACCAAGGACCGCGACGCCCTGGTCAGCGCACTCACCGAGACCTTCTTCAGCGGCGCGGTGCACAGCGGCGAGTACCTCGACCTGGACACCGGCCTCGCGGTCATCACCCGGCACGCCAAGGCCCTCGGGTACGACGCGATCGTGCTCTTCCTCGACGAGCTGATCCTCTGGCTCTCCGGCCGGATCGCCGACCACACCTTCGTCAACACCGAGGGCGCCAAGCTCAACAAGCTGGTCGAGTCGGCGGACGCGGCCCGGCCCCTGCCCCTGGTCTCCTTCGTCGCCCGACAACGCAACCTGGAGGAGTTCCTCGGCCCGCAGGTCGGCGGCACCGAGCGGGAGGCGCTGGCGCACGTGATGCGCAGCGTCCAGGGGCGGTTCGGGGAGATCGTCCTCGCCGACACCAACCTGCCCGAGATCACCGAGAAGCGGCTGCTCAATCCGCACAACCCGGCGGCCCGGGGGGTCATCGACAACGCCTTCGCCGCGGTGCGGCACAACCGTGAGGTGTGGGACATCCTCCTGCTCGGCGCGCAGTACGGCGACGCCGGCATCGGCTCGGACGCCACCGCGTTCCGGCAGCTCTACCCCTTCTCGCCGGCCCTGGTGGCGACCCTGGTCGCGCTGTCGCAGGCGTTGCAGCGGGAGCGGACCGCGCTGAAGGTGATGACCGAGCTGCTGGTCGACCGGCGGAACACCCTGAAGGTGAACGACCTGATCGGGGTCGCCGCTCTCTTCGACCCGCTGGTGCTGCACGGCGAGCTGCCCGACCGGCCCGCGCTGCGCCAGCGCTTCGAGGCCGCCCGCAACCTCTACCTGCGCAAGCTGCGTCCCATCCTGCTCGCCCTCAACGGCATCGACGAGGAGCGGGCGGCCGGGCACACCCAGTTCCAGCTCGACGACAAGCTGGTCAAGACGATCATGCTCGGAGCGCTGGTGCCCGAGGTGCCGGCGCTGCACAACCTGACCGCCGCCAAGCTGCACGCGCTGAACTTCGGCTCGATCGCCTCGCCGATCCCCGGCTACGAGAACACCATCGTGCTCCAACGGCTTCGAAAGATCGAACAGGACGCCGGGGAGTTGCACCTGACCGACGACACCGATCCGGTGGTCTCGCTCAAGCTGCACACCGTCGACTTCGACAAGCTGCTCGACCTGGTGCCGCACGGGGAGACGTCGGCCGGTGTCCGGCAGCAACTCCTGCGGGAGCTGATCAGCGCCGAGATGGGCCTCTCCGGCGCCGAGGGCACCCACGGTGAGCTGCAGCAGCCCCGCGACTGGCGCGGCCGACGGCACGTCGTGCAGGTCAAGTTCGGCAACGTCCGCGACCGCGACTCTATGCCGGTCGCCGCGCTGCTCGCCCCCGGCGAGTCCTGGCGGATCGTCATCGACTACCCGTTCGACCCGCAGGACCTGCCGCGCAGCGCCGACCGGGCCCGGATCGAGGAGCTGCCGCGAGGCTCCAACACCGTCTTCTGGCTGCCCCTCTACCTGACCGACGACATGATGGGGCGGGTCGCCCAACTCGCAAAGATCAATTACCTGCTGGGGGTCGGCGGGGCCGGAGAACGACTCAACACCCTCGCCGCCGACTGGCCCAAGGCGGACCGTCAGCAGGGCCGGGTCTACCTGCAGCAGCGGCAGACCCAACTGCGCGAGGGCCTGATCACCGCGCTCAAGCAGGCGTACGGCGCGGCCAACCCGCAACCCTCCGACGTGCAGGACGACACGGTCGGCGTGCTGCACACCCTCGCCGACGGGCTGCGCGTCGGTGACCCGCGCGGCGGTACGCTCGCCGACGCTTTCCGCAACCTCACCGCCGAACTGCTCGACTGGTCGTACCCGGGCACCCCCGCCCTGCCGGTCGACGAGAAGCCGCTGAGCCGCGCCGACCTCGGCAAGGTGCTCGACCACGCCCGGCAGGCCGCCGCCGACCCCACGCACGGCGTATCCGTGCCGTCGGCCACGGACCAGCGGATCCTCAAGCGCATCTGCAACCCGCTGCGCCTCGGTGAACTGGTCGACCACCGGTACGTGCTCGACATCAGCACCTGCTACTGGAGCCAGCACCTCCTGCAGGAGGCCGCCAAGCGCGACTACCGCGACCACTTCCCGGTCCACGTCCTCCGCGAGTTCCTCGACGTGCCGAAACGACGCGGCTTCGACCGCGACCTGCAGAACCTGATCATCGCGGTCTTCGCCCTGGAACAGCAGCTCAGTTGGTACGACAACGGCAGCAAGATCAGCGTCGCGGCCGTCGGCGGCGTGGAGGACCGGTTCGAGCTGCGCCACCCGCCGATGCCCACCGAGCAGGAGTGGAAGGCCGCGGTCCAGTTCGGGCAGCCATTCTTCGGCGAGGTGCTGCCGATCTTCCGCAACCCGGCCAACCTCGGCACCCTGGCCGGCGCCATGCGTCGGGTCGCCACCACCTACGCCGCCGTCGCCGGCCACCTCGTGGCGGCACTGGTCGAGCACGCCGCGATGCTGGGCCTGGACCCGGCTGCCGAGACGGGACGTCTGGCCACCGCACGGCGCGTCGCGGACCTGCTCACCCAGGTCACCCACGAGCGCGACGACGTCGTCCTGGTACGCATCGTCGCCGACGGCTCTGATCACCTCGGCGGCCTCGACGGGCGGTACGCCAGCCAGGTGTACAAGCAGGCGCAGAAGGTGACCAACGCCCTCGCCGGTACCCAGTGGCCGCTGCTGGCGGCGATCGCCCACCGGGCCGGTAACGACGACCGGGCCCGCGTGATCCTCACGCAGCTCCGGGCCGCCGCCGGTGAGGAACACCATCGGGCCGACCTCGCCCAGGCGCTCGGCCAGGCGGTGGCCGCTGCCGCCGCCCTGCTCGCCGAGGACGACCCGCCCCCGCCCCCGCTTCCGCCCGTCATTGGTCCTCGACCCGACAAGACCGGCGGCGGCGACAAACTGACGCCTCCGCAGGTCGTCGTGCGGGAGCGGGTCGTCACCGACGAGGAGGAGTTGTCCCGGCTGACGAAGGAGATCCGGGCCGAGATCGTCGCCGGTCGGTCGGTCGCCCTTCGGTGGCACGCCACGCCGGAGCAGCCGACGTGAGCCTCGCCCGGATCGCCGTACGGCCGGCAGCGGTACGACGGAAAATCGAATCATGGTTGGCCGAGCAGGACGGCACCGACGCCATCGTGCTGCTCGCCCGCCCGGAGTGGACCGACGAGCCGGTGCTCACCGTCGGCAACACCCCGGTTCGGGTGGTGCCCTGCCCGACGCCGATCGCGGCCCGGGCCGCCCTCGTCGACCGGCGCGCCGACGAGAAGCTGGTGCTTCTCACCGACCTGCCCGACGCCGAACTCGGTGACGGCCTGCTCGCCCACGTGAGCATGCAGACCGGGCGCAGCGTCGACCCGTGGGAACTGGTCCGACAGGCGTTCGGTGGGCAGACCCGACTGGATCTCGACTCGACGCTGGTGCGTACCGGCCGGTGGGTCGCCGACGCGCTCACCGACCTGGCACCGGTCGAGGGCTGGCCGCCACCGGCCGGCACCATCCTGACCCGCGATCACGCACTGCGGCACCTCGCCGGGGCGGTCCTGAAGCTCGACCCGGACGAACTCGACGGTGCCGGACTGCTGCACTGGAGCACCGACCCCCGCACCCAACTACGCTTCGTCGACCTGCCCGACGAGTGGGCCGGCGGTATCGCCTCCTTCCTCGTCGAGGCCGCCGGGCCGGTCGCCGTACCGGTGGTCGCCGCGGTCCGGGCCGGGCACGGCGTCGACGCCATCGCCCTCGGCCTGCTCGCCGGTGTGCTCTGGCCCCGGGGCGGGGGCAGTGCCACGGACGTGGAGACAGCCGTCGCCCGGACCCGGCTGGAGCCCCGCTTCGGTGGTGCTCGGCTCACCGAGGCCCAGGCCACCGCGTACCTCGAAGCAGCCGAGGCGTGGATCTACCGCGCGCTCGACGGCGACGACCAGACATGTCACGAGGCCCACCGGATGCTGCGTCGGGCCGAGGAGATCGCCGCCGAGATCGACGTGACGCACCGGCTCGCCGCCTCCGACCTGCTGCCGGTCGGGTTCACCCAACGGATGCGCGCCTTCGCCGACGCGGTACGCCTCGCACTGCCCGACCCCGGGTCGCAGGTGACCACCGCCCAGCGGATCGAGCAGGCGCAGCAACGCCTCGCCGAGGTCGAGGCACACCGCTCGGCCGACCGCAAAAGGGTCGAGACGGCCCGGATGGCGGTCCGTCTGCTGCGCTGGCTCGCCGCTCCGGACACCCCGGCACCGGATACCATGCTGGCGGCGGTGCACCGGCAGGTCCGGGAGACCGGCTGGGTGGACCGCGCCCGGCTGGACATCTTCGCCGGTGACGTCGATGCGCGGGTCGCCGAGGCGTACCGGACGTTGCACGCGGTTGTCGACGGCCGGCGGGCCCGGCACGACCGGCACTTCGCCGAACTGCTCCAGGACACCACCGCCGCCGAGCGGGAACCCGGCGCGATGCTGCGGGTGGAAGACGTGCTCGACCGGGTGGTCCGCCCGATCCTCGACAACGGCAGGCGGGTGCTCCTGCTGCTTCTCGACGGCATGGGTACGGCAGCCGGCATCGAGATCGCCGAGGCGCTGGGCCGCAACGGCGCCTGGACGGAGTTGACGCCCAGCGGCGGGGCCCGTACCGGAGTTCTGGCCGCCCTCCCCACGGTCACCGCGGTCAACCGCTGCAGCCTGTTCACCGGCCGAATCGCGGTCGGTGACCGGACGGCGGAGGCGAAGGCATTCCGGACCCGGTTCCCGGGCAGCGTCCTGCTGCACAAGGCGGACCTGCGCACCCCGGCCGGACTCGCGGTGGAACCCGATGTCGCCCAGGCACTCGGCGATCCCGCCGTGCCGATGGTCGCGGCGGTCATCAACACCATCGACGACGCCTTGGACCGGAGCGACCCGGGCACCATCGAATGGGGGCCCGACACCGTCAACGGGCTGCGCGACCTGCTCGCCGTCAGTCAGGACCGGGTGGTGGTGCTGCTCTCCGACCACGGTCACGTCGTCGACCGGGGCGCGGAGGCCGTCCTGCGTCCCGCCGAATCCAGCGAGAACCGGTGGCGCCCCGCCGTCACGGAGGCCGGTGACGGCGAACTGCTGTTCACCGGAAGCCGCGTGGCGCTCGGCGACGGCCGGGTGGTCCTGCCCTGGCGTGAGGAGATCCGGTACGGGCCGCGTAAGGCTGGCTACCACGGTGGTGCCGCCCCAGCCGAGGCGGTCATCCCGTTGCTGCTCTTCGCCGCCCACGACGAGGCCGCAGTGCCCGGCTGGTCGGGCGCGCCGGTCAGCAGCCCCGAGTGGTGGCGGGAGCCGCTGCGGCCCACGCCGGCCGGCGCGCACTCGGCGCAGCCTGACGCCACGGTCGATGGTCGTCCGCCGACCGGGGCTGTGGTGGGCCGACCGGGAAGCGGTGCCACCGGCCGGTCGACCCGCCGGCCCCGACAGCCTGCGCAGGAGGTCGGTCTCTTCGAGTTGACCGCCGCGGCGCAGGCCGTCCCGTCGCCTCAGTCCGCTGCCGTGTCACCGGCCCCGCCCGCTGCCGGGCCGCCAGCCGACCCGGCGCGGACGCTGGCCGACGCCCTGCTCGCCAGCCCCGTCTACGCGGACCGGCGGGACAGCCGCGCGCCGATCCCGGACGATCGGGTCGCCGCGTTGGTCGCCGCGCTGGTGGCCGGCAACGGCCGGGCCACGCTGGACACCCTCGCCAGCCGTGCTGGCGTTCCCGCGCACCGGATCACCGGCCTCTTCACGGCGCTGCGTCGCCTGCTGCAGGTGGAGGGATACCCCGTGCTCAGCCTCGACCCCGACGGATGGACCGCGAAACTCGACATTCCACTGCTCATCGAGCAGTTCGGCCTGGATCGGCAGTGACCGCCCAGGTCAGCCCCCGCCGCCGGGACATCATCGACGCCCTGCGCCGGGGAGCCGCACCCGCCTGCTGACTGCGCGGCCGCAGCCCCCGGTCAGCCGGTGGTGACGTACGGGCGGCGGGCCGGCGGGTCCGCCGCCGGCGGGATCACGGTGATCGGTACCCACTTGCCGATCGGGTCGGCCCTCCGGTCGGTGGTGAAGGTGAGGGTGCCCCCGGCCCCGGGGACGGTGCTGCTGTTGTTGAGGTTCATCAACTGGCCACGGACGTTGCCCGCCCGGGGTACCTCGTCGCGGGGCAGGCCGGGGGCGACGGCGCGGATCGCCATGACGGCGGTGGCCATGGCGTCGTGGTGGGTCGGGCCGTACCCGTCGGCGAGGGCGCCGGGCTCGCCGAACTTCTCGGCGCGGAACGCCGCCAGGAACGGCGGCAGCCCGTCGGGCACCGAGCCGGGCGGGTGGCTGTCGGCGGTGAACCAGGACGGGTGGCCGGCGGCGGCGTTCACGATGGTGATCCTGCCCTCGACCAGGGCGGGGGTGAGGTCCTCCAGCGGGCTCAGGCCGGTCGCGCCGACCAGGATCGAGATCGGGTCCCGGCAGCCGCGCAGCGCCAGGGAGCGGACGAAGTCGTCCAGGTCCAGGGCGCGGCCGGCGTACAGGATCAGGTCGGGTCGGGGGGCGTTGCAGACGCTGTCCTGGATGGTGGCGAAGAGCTGGGTACGGTTCTCCGGGTCGGCCGCGCCGAAGTACGACTTGGCGGGCACGGTCAGGTACCGGCGCAGGTGCCGCTCGTACGCCGAGCGCAGGTCCCGGACGTACAGGTCCGGTTCGGAGTCGTCGTAGACCAGCATGCCGGTGCGCAGTTCCCGGTGACCGGCCAGGTAGTCGGCGAGGGCCCGGACGTAGTCGGTGTTGCTGGGCGAGGTGCGGACGAAGCCGGTGATGTCGCGGAACTCGTCGGTGGTGGCGACCCCGGCCACCATCGGCAGGTCGGTCGCGGAGGCGGAGAGGTACCGGGCGGCGTCCCGGGTGGCGGTGATGCTGGTCCCCATGCCGATGACGGCGACCAGCGGGTGCCGGTCGTCGGTCATCCGCTCCAGCGCCCGCACCACCCGGGGCCACTGCGCCTGCCGGCTGCCGGGGTTGGCGAGCACGAGCTGGACCAGCGGTCGGGGGTCGTCGAAGTCCGGGGTGTGGTTGGCGCGTCGCTGCGCCACGTAGGCACCCTGCACGGTGTGCCGGACCTGGTCGGCGGTCATGAAGCTGTGCGCGGTCGCGGTCATCGGGGAGAACAGCGCCACCCGGACGTACCGGTTGCCGCCGGGGTCCGCCCGGTACTGCGCGTCGACCCAGGCGTTCTCCCGGTCGATCGCGTCCTGCACCGACCGCAGGTCGTCGCTGAACGCGTGACCGCCCACGTCGGTCAGCACCCCGACGCACTCGCCGTCCACCCGGGTCAAACCGGACCGGACGGGGCCGCACGAGACGGCGACCCGGTGCACCACCGCCGCCCCGGCGGCGACCAGCACGACCACGGAGAGCACCACGGCACAGCGGCGCAGCACGGTCCGCGTCCGGGGCACGCGCGGGGCGAGGTGGTCCGGGGGTACGTCGGCGACCGGACTGCTGCCGGCCCTGCTGTTCACCGCCATTGTTCCGCCCGTACCCGGTGCGTGGTGGCCTCGGCGACCAGCCGGGACTGGTCGTCGTGGAACTGGAGGGCGATCGCCCGGTAGTCACGCTTGATGCCGTCGTGCAGGTCGGCCCGGTGCCGGCCGGTGAACGGGTCGGCGGCGAGCCACAGCGCGGCGACGAGCCGGGTGATCCGGCCGAGCCGGCTGTCCGGGTCGGCGCCGGTGGCCCGGGCCAGGCGGTGCGCCTCGTCGGCCGGCGGCACCGGGTGGTCCAGGTTCGTCGGGGCCTGGACCACCTCGTGGAGGGTGGCCAGCCACTCCCGCGCCGGGTCCACGCCGGCCCGCTCGGTGAAGTACCCGGCGACCCGGCCCAGCTCGCCGAGGGCCAGCGCGTGGTACAGCTCGCCGGTGCGGTCGGCGCGTTCGGCGCACTCGCGCCGGAGCCGTTCGTGCACCGCCCGCCAGCCCGTCTCCGCGTCGGCCGGGCGGGCGGCGAGCCGGCGCAGCAACAGCCGGCGCAGGGGCGGCGGGGCGTCGTCCGGGGTGGTGGGCCAGAGGCCGGCGAGCAGGGTGCTCAGCTCCCCGGTGTAACCGTCGGGGGTGAGCAGCCCGCTGCCCACGGCGAGGGTCAGGGCCTGCTCCCCGGTCCGGGCGGCGGCGCAGGTGGTGAGCGTCTCGACCTCGTCGTCGGGGAACGGGTCGCGGTCGTCGCGGCCGAGCAGGTGCCGGCAGAGCCGTTCGGCGATGGTGCACTGCACCCGGTCGGTGTCGTCCGGCGGTGGCGGCTCCAGGCGGGCGAGCACCAGCCCCAGTTCGTTCCCGCCGGCCGGCCAGGACGGCACCTCGTCGGCGGCCTCCAGCAGCAGCCCGACGGCCAGCGGGTTGCCCTGCGCGAACTGCTGGACGAGCAGCGGGATCCGGTGGTCCAGCCGGGGATGGTCGGCGGTCACCTTCCGGGTGCTGTCCTCCTCGGTGAGGCCGGGCAGCGGGTACCGGACCCACCGGGGCCACTGGCGACCGTCCGGCCCGGCGCGGGCCAGCGCCAGCGGCTCGTCGGGGGCCAGGGTGCGCTGCTCGGCGGCGGGCAGGTGGTCCAGGAACGGTTCCCGGGCGGTGGCCACCACGGCCAGCGGGTCGTGCGCGCCGCCGGCGCGCAGCCGGACCAGTTCGGTGAGGAAGTTGCGGCCGAGCCGGGTGTCGGCGTTGTCGAGCAGGACCACGCACCGGGGCATCCACGACCGGTGCCGGCGTCGCCCCAGGCCGGCGGTGAGGTCGGCGCGGAACGCCGCCCAGAGCAGGTCGTCGCGCTGGCGGGCGTTGGTGCCCAGGTTGGGCCGGCGGTGCCACTGGTTCAGCTCGATCAGCGTCTCGACCGGCGGTCGGCGGTGGGTGCTGCCCTGCGCGCCGTACCACTTCTGGGCCCGGCCCAGCACGAACCGGCTGCTCCACGTCCACCGGGCGAGCCGGCCGAGGGCGGCGGCCAGGAACCGGGCGGCCAGGCCGAGCGGGGTCTGCACGCTGGCGGGCAGCCCGGCCGGCAGGGTGCCGGCGCCCTCGCGCAGCGTGGTGACCATCTGGTCGATGCCCCGGTGCGCGCGGAGCAGGTCGTTGATCTGCCGGCGGGCCGCGTCCCGGTCGTGCAGGTCGAGGGTGGTGTCGTCCATGACCAGCTTGCCGACGGCGAGGCGGGGGAAGCGCAGCGTGCCGTAGAGCGGGCAGGGCCGGCCGAGGTGGAAGGCGAGCGCGTACAGCACCTCGGGGGTGCCCGGCCGGCCCTGCGTGCCCAGGTCGATGTGGGCGTACGGCACCCGCCCGTCGAGCAGCCCGGCCACCCCGTCGAGCAGCGCGCTCTTCCCGCTGCCCCGGCCCCCCTCGAAGACCAGCACCGGTGGGGCCGGGCCGTCCTGCGGGCAGGTCATCACCTCGCGGACCAGCCCCACGGCGTGCCGCCGGCCGAAGATGGTCATGGTGCCTCCCCCCGCAGCCGCCTCCGCTGACTGGTCCGACCATGGTTCGCCCCGGCGGGCGGCCCGGTCAGCCGGATCGAGGACACCTACGGTGACAGATTCCCTACATTCCGGCGGCTGTTGCGATTCCGGCAAGCGCGAAGGGCTTGCCCTGCTGTGGCCCGAGTGTCCCGCTGCCGGCCCGAGAATCGCCCCAGTGGTGGAAGGTCTCACGCCCGCGCCCACGGCTACGGTGGGACCGGCGCGGACGCGTGTCCGCGCTGATTGTCTCCACCACGACCAGGTGTTTGTGGTTCGGGTTGACGCGACGCTCGATGGACAGGGTCGCTCGCAGCCGCTCGGCCGGCACTTCCCCACCGGCACACAGACCCCGGTGGTCAGGTGGGCCACAGCGCGGGTGTTCGACGGGGCGCGTTGGCACAATGGCCGGATGAGCAGGGCTGTCGAGCAGATGAACCGGGCGATGTTGCGGGCCAGGGACGTGATGGACCGGGCGTACGCGGATCCGCTCGACGTCCCGGGCCTGGCGCGGGTCGCCCACGTCTCGGAGTACCACTTCATCCGGACCTTCCGGGCCACCTTCGGCGAGACGCCGCACCGGTACCTTCAGCGGCGTCGGGTGGAACGGGCCATGTACCTGCTGCTGCACACCGGGCAGGACGTGACCGAGGTGTGTCACGCGGTCGGCTTCAACAGCCTCGGCACGTTCAGCCGTACCTTCCGGCAGATCGTCGGCGAGTCGCCCACCGGGTACCGCCAGCGGCGGACGGTACCTGCCGCGCCCGTGCCGAGCTGCTTCACCAAGGCCTGGACCCGCCCGAGCAGTTTTGGATAAGCAGCAGGTCACAGACCTGTTCTAGCGTGTCGGTCATGACGATGAACATGATCAGCCGCTCCCAGCTCTTCGTCCTCGACCAGGACGAGGCGCTCGACTTCTACGTCGGCAAGCTCGGCCTGGAGGTGAGCCTGGACCAGGATCTCGGCTTCATGCGCTGGCTCACGGTCAACCTGCCCGGCGACACGCGCGAGATCCTGCTGGAGAAGCCCGGCCCGCCCAGCCTCGACCCGGCCACCGCCGAGCAGGTCCGTGAGCTGCTCACCAAGGGGGCCGCCGGCGGCTTCCTGTTCATGACCACCGACGACGCCCACAAGACGTACGAGGACCTGGTCGCCAAGGGCGTCGAGGTGACCGACGGGCCGACGGAACAGCCGTACGGGATCGACTTCGGCATCCGTGACCCGTTCGGCAACAAGATCCGGATCGGGCAGATGTTCGACCAGGGCTGAGGACCGGGTACGGGGACCCTGCCCGGCATCCCGACCACCCTGCGGCGGCCCGGAGCGCCGGGCAGGGTAGAACGTGGGACATGGGTGGTGTGCCGCAGGGTTCCCGGGACGGCGGGAATCCGCTCCGTCAGCTCTCCCTCGACCAGCTCCGGCGGCGGACCAGCCACAAGTGGCGGGAGTACCCCGACGACGTCCTGCCGCTCTTCGTGGCGGAGATGGACGTGCCGCTGGCCGAGCCGGTCACGCGGGCGATCACCGAGGCGGTCGCGCTCGGTGACACCGGGTACGTCGCCGGTGGGGCGTACCCACGGGCGTTGGCGGAGTTCGCCCGCACCCGGTGGGGGTGGGACGGGCTGGCCGTGGACCGCACCGCGCTGATGCCCGACGTGATGCACGGCGTCGTCGAGGCCGTGCGGCTGGTCACCGGGCCCGGCGACGCGGTCGTGGTCAACTGTCCGGTCTATCCGCCGTTCTACACCTTCGTGGCGCACGCCGGCCGGCGCATCCTGGAGGCGCCGCTCGGCGCGGACCTGCGGCTCGACCTCGACCGGCTGCGGGACGTGTTCCGGCAGGCCCGTGTTGGTGGGCGGGCGGCAGCGTACCTGCTGTGCAGTCCGCACAACCCGACCGGCACCCTGCACACCGCCGACGAGTTGGCCGCCGTCGCCGAGCTGGCCGGGCGGTACGGGGTGCGGGTGGTCGCCGACGAGATCCACGCTCCGGTGGTGGCCCGGGACGCGCGCTTCGTGCCGTACCTCTCGGTGCCCGGCACGGAGGACGGCCTGTCGCTGATGTCCGCTTCCAAGGGGTGGAACCTGGCCGCCCTGCGCGGTGCGCTCGCCCTCGCCGGCCCGGCCGCCGCCGCCGACCTGGCCCGGGTGCCGTTCGAGGTCAGCGAAAGTACCAGTCACCTCGGTGTGATCGCCCAGACCGCCGCCTACCGCGACGGCGGGCGGTGGCTGGACGCCCTGCTGTCCGGGCTGGACGACAACCGCCGGCTCCTGGCCGAGCTGCTCGCCGAGCACCTGCCGGCCATCCGGTACCGGCCCGGTCAGGCGACCTACCTCGCCTGGCTCGACTGCCGTGCCCTGGGGCTGGGCGACGACCCGGCCGCCGTCTTCCTCGACCGTGGCCGGGTGGCGCTCAACCCCGGCCCGACCTTCGGTACCGGCGGCGCGGGTCACGTGCGGCTCAACCTGGCCACCGCCCCCGAGATCATCACCGAGGCGGTACGCCGGATGGCCGCCGCCGTGACCTGACCGGAGTACCGGTCGAGGGCCGCCGGGCTCCGCCGGTGCCGGCCCGGCCAGGGTGTGAGAAGGGGCCCCTTCTCGACCGTAGAGGTTAAGAAGGGGCCCCTCCTTACACCTACTCGGGGACGCGGCGGTACGCGCCGTCGCTGGCCGAGGTGGCCATCGAGGCGTACGCGCGCAGCGCCGCCGAGACCGGGCGCTGCCGGTCGACCGGGGTGTACGGGCGGTCCCGCTTCTCCTGGGCGATCCGGCGGGCCTCCAGCACGTCGGCGGGGACGTTCAACTCGATCGAGCGGCCCGGGATGTCGATGACGACCTCGTCACCCGGCTCGACCAGGGCGATCAGCCCACCGGAGGCGGCCTCGGGGGAGACGTGTCCGATGGAGAGCCCGGAGGTGCCGCCGGAGAACCGGCCGTCGGTGAGCAGCGCGCAGGAGCGGCCCAGCCCCCGTCCCTTGAGGAACGAGGTGGGGTACAGCATCTCCTGCATGCCGGGGCCGCCCTTCGGGCCCTCGTACCGGATGACCACCACGTCCCCGGCGACGATCTCCTTGGCCAGGATGGCGGTGACCGCGTCGTCCTGCGACTCGTACACCTTGGCCGGGCCCCGGAAGGTCAGGCACTCCTCGGGCACCCCGGCGGTCTTGACCACGCAGCCGTCCGGGGCGAGGTTGCCGTGCAGGATGGCCAGCCCGCCGTCGGCGCTGTACGCGTGCTCGGCGTCCCGGATGCAGCCGCCGGCCGCGTCGGTGTCCAGCGACGACCAGCGGTTGGTGGTGGAGAAGGGCTCGGTGGTGCGGACCCCGCCGGGGGCGGCGTGGAACAGCTCCACGGCCTCGGCGGTGGCGCTGCCGCCGCGCACGTCCCAGTCGGCCAGCCACCGGTCGAGGGTGGGGGAGTGCACGGAGTGCACGTCCCGGTGCAGCAGCCCGGCCCGGTCCAGCTCGCCGAGGATGGCCGGGATGCCGCCGGCCCGGTGCACGTCCTCCATGTGGTACTGCGGCGAGTTCGGGGCGACCTTGGACAGGCAGGGCACCCGACGGGAGATGGCGTCGATGTCGGCGACGTGGAAGTCCAGCTCGGCCTCCCGGGCGGCGGCGAGCAGGTGCAGGATCGTGTTGGTCGAACCGCCCATCGCCACGTCCAGCGCGACCGCGTTCTCGAAGGCGGAGCGGTTGGCGATGGCGCGGGGCAGCACCGAGGCGTCGTCCTGGTCGTACCACCGCTTGGCGATCTCCACGACGGTGCGGCCGGCCTCGCCGAAGAGCGCCTTGCGGGCGGCGTGGGTGGCCAGCGTCGACCCGTTGCCCGGCAGCGCCAGCCCGATCGCCTCGGTGAGGCAGTTCATCGAGTTGGCGGTGAACATGCCGGAGCAGGAGCCGCAGGTGGGGCAGGCGGAGCGCTCGATCTCCCCGAGCTGGTCGTCGGTGACCGCCTCGTTGGAGGAGGCGATCATGGCGTCGATCAGGTCGATCTTGGAGTGCACGATCCCCTCGATCGCCACCGTCTTGCCGGCCTCCATCGGCCCGCCGGAGACGAAGACGGTGGGGATGTTCAGCCGCAGCGCGGCCAGCAGCATCCCCGGGGTGATCTTGTCGCAGTTGGAGATGCAGACCAGGGCGTCGGCGCAGTGCGCGTTGACCATGTACTCCACCGCGTCGGCGATCAACTCCCGGCTGGGCAGGGAGTAGAGCATGCCGCCGTGGCCCATGGCGATGCCGTCGTCGACCGCGATCGTGTTGAACTCCCGGCCCACCCCGCCGGCCTCGGCGACCGCGTCGGCGACCAGACCGCCGAGGTCCTTGAGGTGTACGTGACCGGGTACGAACTGGGTGAAACTGTTGGCGATGGCGACGATCGGCTTGCCGAAGTCGTCGTCGGTCATCCCGGTGGCCCGCCAGAGGGCCCGGGCGCCGGCCATCGTCCGACCGTGCGTGGAGGTCTTCGACCGCAGCTCAGGCATGGCTCCCAGTCTGTCACCGTCGCCGCCGTACGCCCCGGGTGTGTGCGCCGTGTCCCAACAGTTGCACACCCGGTCCCCCACGGTCGGCGCGGATCGGGCACAGTTGAGCTCGTGCCTTTCCCCTCTGGCGTCGCCGTCGCGGCGTTGAGCGGGCTCGTCGCCGCTGCCGCCACCGCCCTGCTGACCGCGTCCGTCCGGCGCCGGACGGGGCGCTGCCGCGTGGCCCAGATCCTGCTGGTCGTGGCCGCCGTGACCGCCACGGCCGGCCTGCTGGTCGGGCTGGCCGTGGGCGTCGGCGACACCGGGCACCGGGGCCACGAGCCGGGTGGGCACAGCGGCTGGGCGGCGGTGGTCGCCGCCGTCACCGTGCTGAGCGGGCTGGCCTTCTGCCTCTGGCTGCTCCGGCTGCCGGGCACCGCGATCACCGCGCGGTCGACCCTGCGGCTGGCCCTGGACGGGCTGGTCATCGCCGCCGCGCTCTGGTTCGTCGGCTGGGTGCTGCTGTCCGAGCCGACCCGCCTGCTCGGCGCGGCCACCCCGACCGCCTGTCCGGCGATCCTGCTCGCCACCGTGAGCACGGCGCTGACCGCCGGGCTCGGGCTCATCGTCGTGCTGCGCGCCGCGCCGCGCCGCCGGCTGGCCGGCTTCGCCGCCGGGTCCACCGCCGTCACCCTGGGCGGGCTCGGCATCGCCGCCGGGCTCTGCCAGGGCGAGGGCCCGCTGGTACTGGTCGGCGCCGCCGGGCTGGCGGCGGGGCTGGCGGCCGTCGCCGTGACGGTGCACGGGGCCGACTCGCCCGGTCAGGTGGAGATCGACCCGACCCGCCGCGACGGCGAGTACGCGGTGGTCCCGATGGTCGCCATGGCCACCTCGGCGATGTACCACCTCGCCCAGGACGGCCGGTTCGACGCGCTGGGCATCGTCGCCGGCAGCGTGGAGGGGTTCGCGCTGGTGGCCCGGCAGTACCTCACCCTCAACGACCTGCGCGGGTACGCCGGGCGGCTGGCCGAGCGGGAGGCGCACTTCCGGGAGTTGGCGCACACCGACCCGCTGACCGGGCTGGCCAACCGGCGGGGCTTCCTCGGCGAGCTGCACGCCCGCGCCCAGGAGGGCGTGCCGCACGTGCTGATCAGCCTCGACCTCGACGGGTTCAAGATCGTCAACGACATGCGCGGGCACGACGTGGGTGACGCGGTCCTGGCCGAGGTGGGCCGGCGGCTGCGGACGGGGCTGCGCGCCGACGACGTCGCCGCCCGGCTCGGCGGGGACGAGTTCGCCGTGCTGGTGCTCGGCGGGGCGGCCGAGGCCGCCCCGGTCGCGCAGCGCCTGCTCGACGTGCTCGGCCAGCCGTACGTCCAGCCCGACGGGCCGGTCTTCCTCTCGGTCAGCATCGGGGTGGCCGGGCGTACCGACCAGGTCGACGTCCAGCTCCTGCTGCGCCACGCCGACCTGGCCCTGCGCTACGCCAAGCAGCAGGGCAAGAACCGGATCGAGCGGTACGACGTGGCGTACGACCGGCTGCTGCGGCGACGCACCACGGTCGAGCACGAGATGCGCGGCGCGATCGGCCGGGGCGAGCTGCGCCTGGCCTTCCAGCCGGTCGCCTCGCTGCCCTCGGTCCGCCCGGTCGGGGCCGAGGCGCTGCTCCGCTGGCACCACCCCGAGCTGGGGCAGGTCCGCCCGGACGAGTTCATCCCGCTGGCCGAGGAGTCCGGGATGATCGCCAAGCTCGGCGCCTGGGTGCTCGACCAGGCCTGCCTGCAACTGTCCCGCTGGCTGGCCGACGGGCACGACGTCTGGGTGTCGGTGAACGTCTCGCCCCGCGAACTGCACGCCCCGGAGTACGTCGTCCAGGTCGCCGAGGCGCTGCGCGCCCACCGGGTGCCTCCGCAGCGGCTGGTGCTGGAGGTCACCGAGCACGCGGTCGCCACCGACCTCGACGAGCTGATCCGGCGGCTGACCGCGCTGCGTCGTACCGGGGTACGCATCGCCCTGGACGACTTCGGCGCCGGGTACTCGTCGCTCGGGCAGCTCCGCCGGCTGCCGATCGACATCCTCAAGATCGATCACAGCCTGGTCGCCGAGCACGAGCCGGTCCGCCCGGTCGACCGGGACGGGCCCGCCTTCGCGCCGATGGTCGACATCGTGATGCGCCTCGGTCACCAGCTCGGCCTGGAGGTGATCGCCGAGGGGGTGACCAACCCGACCGAGTTGGCCGCGGTGGTCGCGGCCGGCTGCCGGTTCGGCCAGGGCGCCCTGTTCGGCTGGGGCGTGCCGGCCGAGCACCTGGAGGCGATGCTGGAGGCCGCCACGTCACCGGGCGCCCGGCCGGTGAACGACCGGTTGCCCGCCCCGCGAGTCGACCAGAGCCGCCCTGATCAGGGCGAACGTCGCTCCGGAGGCGTCGGGGAGCCCGGTGCGCCGAGATCCGTTAACCAACATGTGGGATCAGTTGACTCATCGCGTGAGATGCGTCAGGCTTAGCCCATGTCGTCTCACCGGTCGCTGCGAGTACTTACCTGAGCGCACTCTCCTGCTGTCGAGAGTGCGCTGGCCCCGTGCATCCTGCACGAGGGCTTTTTTCATGCCGTCGGAACTTGACCGACACGGGCCCCGCCCGTGTTGCACTGCCAGAAGAGCCTGACCACTCCAGCCGAAGGCCAGAACCGTCATGACGAGACCAACGCCCGAGACACTCGCCCACTCCGCCCGGCGGGCCCGCGCCGCCGCCGAGCCGGCGGGCGACGTCGACCACACGCCCACCGCCCGCGCCGCCGTGGCCCCGACCACCCCGGTGGCCCGGACCCCCGAGCCGGCCGCGCTCTCGGGCGCCGGTTCGCTGGTGCGGTCCCTGGAGGCGCTCGGCGTCGACGTCGTCTTCGGCATCCCCGGTGGGGCGATCCTGCCGGCGTACGACCCGCTCTACGACTCCGCCGTCCGGCACATCCTGGTCCGCCACGAGCAGGGCGCCGGCCACGCGGCCACCGGGTACGCCCAGGCCACCGGCAAGGTCGGCGTCTGCATCGCCACCTCCGGCCCCGGCGCGACCAACCTGGTCACCCCGATCGCCGACGCGTACATGGACTCGGTGCCGATCGTCGCGATCACCGGCCAGGTGGCCCGGCCCGCGATCGGCACGGACGCCTTCCAGGAGGCGGACATCCAGGGGATCACCCTGCCGATCACCAAGCACAACTTCCTGGTGCAGACCCCCGAGGAGATCCCGCAGATCCTGGCCGAGGCGTTCCACCTGGCCGCCACCGGCCGGCCCGGCCCGGTCCTGGTCGACATCCCCAAGGACGTCCTCCAGGCGCAGACCTCCTTCACCTGGCCGCCCACCCTGGACCTGCCCGGGTACCGGCCGACCCTGCACCCGCACGGCAAGCAGATCCGGGAGGCGGCGCGGCTGATGAGCGGAGCCCGCCGGCCGGTGCTGTACGTCGGCGGCGGGGTGCTCAAGGCCGGCGCCACCGAGGGGCTGCGCAAGCTCGCCGAGCTGACCGGCATCCCGGTGATCACCACGCTGATGGCGCTGGGCGCGTTCCCCGACTCGCACCCGCAGCACCTGGGCATGCCCGGCATGCACGGCACGGTGGCCGCGGTGTACGGCCTGCAGAAGGCCGACCTGATCGTCGCGCTGGGCGCCCGCTTCGACGACCGGGTCACCGGCAAGCTCGACTCCTTCGCCCCGGACGCCACGGTGGTGCACGCCGACATCGACCCGGCCGAGATCGGCAAGAACCGGCACGCCGACGTGCCGATCGTGGGTGACGCCCGGCACGTCATCGACGAGTTGATCGCCGCGGTGACCGTGGAGCGGGCCGCCGGGCGGGTCACCGGGCACGACGACTGGTGGGCCCAGCTCGACGACCTGCGCAACCGGTACCCGCTGGGCTACGAGGAGCCGGGCGACGGCACCCTCTCCCCGCAGTACGTGATCAAGCGGCTGGGCGAGATCGCCGGCCCGGACACGATCTTCGTGGCGGGCGTCGGGCAGCACCAGATGTGGGCGTCCCAGTTCATCTCGTACGAGAAGCCGTACACCTGGTTGAACTCCGGCGGCGCCGGCACCATGGGGTACGCGGTCCCGGCGGCGATGGGCGCGAAGGTCGGCAAGCCCGACACCGTGGTCTGGGGGATCGACGGCGACGGCTGCTTCCAGATGACCAACCAGGAGCTGGCCACCTGCGCCCTGGAGGGCATCCCGGTCAAGATCGCCGTGATCAACAACGGTAACCTCGGCATGGTCCGGCAGTGGCAGACCCTGTTCTACGGTGAGCGCTACTCCAACACCGAGCTGGGCACCCACAAGCACCGGATCCCCGACTTCGTCAAGCTGGCCGAGGCGCTCGGCTGCGTCGGGCTGCGCTGCGAGAACGCCGCCGACGTGGACAAGACCATCGAGGCGGCGATGGCGATCAACGACGCGCCCGTCGTGGTCGACTTCGTGGTCGGCAAGGACGCCATGGTGTGGCCGATGGTCCCCGCCGGCACCAGCAACGACGAGATCATGTTCGCCCGGGGCGTCCGCCCCGTCTTCGACGAGGACGACATCTAGTCGTGGCCGATCGCACCGAGCGCAGCGAGGGCCGTGAGGACATGACGAGGAAGGCACAGCGATGACCATGCACACCCTCTCCGTGCTGGTGGAGAACAAGCCGGGGGTCCTGGCCCGGGTCTCCGGGCTCTTCTCCCGGCGCGGGTTCAACATCGACAGCCTCGCCGTCGGTGAGACGGAGAACCCCGACGTCTCCCGGATCACCATCGTGGTCAACGCCGAGCGTTCCCCGCTGGAGCAGGTCACCAAGCAGCTCAACAAGCTGGTCAACGTGCTCAAGATCGTCGAGCTGGACCCGCAGGTCTCGGTCGCCCGGGAACTGCTGCTGGTCAAGGTCCGCGCCGACCGGTCGGCCCGGGCCCAGGTGCTGGAGACAGTGAACCTGTTCCGCGCCCGGGTGGTCGACGTCGCCCCGGACACCCTGACCATCGAGGCGACCGGCACCCCGGACAAGCTGGACGCGCTGCTGCGTGACCTCGAACCCTTCGGCATCAAGGAGATGGTCCAGTCCGGGCTGGTGGCGATCGGGCGCGGCTCGCGTTCCATCACCGCCGGTCCGACCCTGCGGGCCGCTTGAACACGACCGGTCCGATTCTGCGGGCCGCCCGAACATGACCGGCCCGCCCCTGCGGGCCGCCGCGACAGCACCGGTCGGGCCAGTGGACCGACCGGGCCACAACCGGTCCGGCCCCGGGGGCGGGGCTGGGCCAGACACACCGACCACGACGGGCCGCCCAGGGCCGCCGTACGAAAGGGAAGTTCATGAGCGTTGAGGTGTACTACGACGACGATGCCGACCTGGGCCTGATCCAGGCCAAGAAGGTCGCCGTGATCGGGTACGGCAGCCAGGGCCACGCCCACGCGCTGTCGCTGCGCGACTCCGGGGTCGACGTGGTGATCGGCCTGCCGGCCGGCTCGAAGAGCCGGCCCAAGGCCGAGGAGCAGGGGCTGCGGGTGCTCACGCCGGCCGAGGCGGCGGCCGAGGCCGACGTCATCATGATCCTGGCGCCGGACACCGCCCAGCGGTCCCTGTACGCCGAGGCGATCGCCCCGAACCTCGCCCCGGGCAAGGCGGTCTTCTTCGGGCACGGGTTCAACATCCGGTACGACCTGATCAAGGCCCCGGCCGACGTGGACGTGGCGATGGTCGCCCCGAAGGGCCCGGGTCACCTGGTCCGCCGCCAGTACGTCGACGGCAAGGGCGTGCCCTGCCTGGTCGCCGTCGAGCAGGACGCCACCGGCACCGCCTTCCAGCTCGCCCTGTCGTACGCCAAGGGCATCGGTGGCACCCGGGCCGGCGCGATCAAGACCACCTTCAAGGAGGAGACGGAGACCGACCTCTTCGGCGAGCAGGCGGTGCTCTGCGGTGGCGCGGCGGCGCTGGTGCAGACCGGCTTCGAGGTGCTCACCGAGGCCGGGTACGCCCCCGAGGTGGCGTACTTCGAGTGCCTGCACGAGCTGAAGCTGATCGTCGACCTGATGTACGAGGGCGGCATCGCCCGGATGCGTTACAGCGTCTCCGACACCGCCGAGTACGGCGACCTGTCCCGGGGCCCCCGGGTCGTCGACGCCCGGGTCAAGGAGGAGATGCGCAAGATCCTCTCCGAGATCCAGTCCGGCGAGTTCGCCCGCGAGTGGGTCGCCGAGGACGAGGCGGGCCGCCCGAACTTCGCCAAGTGGCGGGCCGAGGGTGCCGTGCACCCGATCGAGGAGACCGGCCAGAAGCTGCGCAACATGATGAGCTGGGTCGACCGCCCGATCACCGAGACCGCCTGAGCGGTCACCCGTACCACCCGGGCGCTCACCCGCCCCGATGGTCCGCCGACGCCCCCGGCCCGGCGGACCATCGCCGTCCCCTCCCCACCCCCCTCCCCTCCCCACCCCCCTCCCCTCCCCACCCCCCACCCGCCCCACCCCCGCCCCGCCCCCGTTGATCATGGAGTTGGCGGCACCAGGCCAGCCCCTGGGGTGCCGCCAACTCCATGATCAACGCGGTGGTGCAGGGGCGGGGCGGGAGGGGAGGGCGGGAGGGGAGGGCGGGTGGGGTGATCGGGTGTTAGGTCGGGTTTGTGAGGGCACTCACGCTGGTCGTCGGGGCATCCCGGCCGGCCTGACCCCTACGATCGGCGTGAGGTGCGCAAGCGGCACCCACGGCCGTATCCGGTCGGCGCAGGGCGCAGTGCGGCGTCGGCGTCGCACACCTCACCACGCTTTCGACATCTACGAGGACCAATGAATCCTGTCGTACTGATCGCCGAAGAACTCGCCCCTGCCGCCATCGAGGTGCTCGCGCACGACTTCGACGTCCGTCACGTCGACGGCACCGACCGCCCGGCACTGCTCTCCGCGCTCGCCGAGGCGGACGCCGTGATCGTCCGTAGCGCCACCCAGATCGACGCCGAGGCGGTCGCCGCCGCGCCGCGGCTGAAGGTGGTCGCCCGGGCCGGGGTGGGTCTGGACAACGTCGAGGTGCCGGCCGCCACCGCCCGGGGTGTGATGGTCGTCAACGCCCCCACCTCGAACATCGTCTCCGCCGCCGAGCAGGCCCTCGCGCTGCTGCTCGCGGTCGCCCGCAACACCGCCAGCGCCAGCGCCGCGCTGAAGGCGGGGGAGTGGAAGCGGTCGAAGTACACCGGCGTGGAGATCCAGGGCAAGACCGTGGGCGTGGTGGGTCTCGGCCGCATCGGCGTGCTCTTCGCGCAGCGGATCGCCGCCTTCGGCACCCGGCTGATCGCGTACGACCCCTACATCCAGCCGGCGCGCGCCGCCCAGCTCGGCGTCCGCCTGGTCGGGCTGGAGGAGCTGCTGCGGGAGAGCGACTTCATCTCGATCCACCTGCCCAAGACCCCGGAGACCGTCGGGCTCATCGGGGAGAAGGAGCTGGCGATCGTCAAGCCCGGCGTGCGGATCGTCAACGCCGCCCGGGGCGGTCTGGTCGACGAGCAGGCGCTGGCCGACGCGATCGCTGAGGGCCGGGTCGGTGGCGCCGGTGTCGACGTGTACGCCAAGGAGCCCTGCACCTCCTCGCCGCTGTTCGCCTTCGACAACGTGGTCGCCACCCCGCACCTGGGTGCCTCCACCGCCGAGGCGCAGGACAAGGCCGGTCTCGCGGTGGCCCGCAGCGTCAAGCTCGCGCTCCAGGGCGAGTTCGTCCCGGACGCGGTGAACGTCCAGGCCGGCGGCGTGGTCGCCGAGGACGTCCGCCCGCTGCTGCCGCTGGCCGAGAAGCTCGGCCGGGCCTTCACCGCCGTGGCCGGCGGCGTCGCCGCCAGCGTCACCGTCGAGGTACGTGGTGAGATCGTCAACCACGACGTCTCGGTGCTGAAGCTCGCCGCGACCAAGGGGCTGTTCAGCTCGGTCGTCGAGGAGCAGGTCACCTACGTCAACGCGCCGCACCTGGCCGCCGAGCGCGGGGTCGAGGTCACCCTGACCACCCAGGTCGAGACCACCGAGCACCCCAACCTGGTCACCGTCCGGGGCGCCCTGCCCGACGGGCGTACCGTCAGCGTCTCCGGCACGGTGGCCCACACCGGCAACCGTGACGTGCTCAAGCTGACCGAGGTGGACGGCTTCGACGTGGAGATCGGCGCGGAGGGCATCCTGCTCTTCCTCCGCTACGCCGACCGGCCGGGTGTGGTCGGCACCGTCGGTACCCTGCTCGGCGAGGCCGGCGTCAACATCGCCGCGATGCAGGTCGCCCGCCGGGAGGCCGGGGGCGAGACGCTGATGACCCTCACCGTCGACCAGGCGCTCGGGGCGGACCTGCTCACCTCGGCGGCCGACTCGATCGGCGCGACCTCGGCCAGCGCCGCCGACCTGCGCGACGAGTAGGTACAGGCCGGACCGGACAGGTCCAGATGGGCCGGGGGACAGCTCCCGGCAGGACAGACGAAGGGGCCCGGCCGTACACGGCCGGGCCCCTTCGTCGTCCGGGCCGCCCCGGCGTCACCGGCCCTGGACGGGCACCGGTCGCTGCCCGGCAGGCGGCGGGTAGACCGAGCCGTCCTGCAGGTCGAAGAGCATCAGGCCGTGCTCGCCGGCGAGCCGTTCGATGTCGAGCAGCACCTGGTCGGCACAGGTGGGGAAGAGGTTCATCTCGACGTGGTCGCTGGCGGCGTGCAGCGGCGCCCGCTCCCAGGGGGTGCCCGGCGTGGCCGGGCGGTCGGGGTAGATGGCGGTGACCGCCCGGTAGAACGCCACCACCCGGGGGTCGGGGTAGCGCTCCACATGCTGTCCCTGCCGGCACCGTTGCACCGCTGCCCGCACGTCCGCGGGGGAGGCCCCGTCCCACATGGCCCACACGCTCAGATCGAAACTCACGGCGGACAGCGTGCCATCCGCCGGTCACCACAGCGCAACTACCCCGTGTACCGGTTTGGCGAAAATCCTGTCCGGACGGTCCGCTGTGGAGACCCTTGCGTCGAGTTGCGTCGATTCGATAGCGTTGCCGTGCGGCTACCGGCCGTGCTCGTGGTGTCGACCCGTCTTCGGGTGGCGAGGTCCGGCGCCCTGGTCGACCGGCCCGCGCCCCTCGATTGCGCAAGCCACGCGCACTCGTCGCTGACCGGCCCCCACGGTCGTTGCCGAGATGGTGGGGGCCGATCGCGGGCCGGCCCGGCCGACGACGCCAGGGCCGACGACGGTCGGCCGGTGGCGGTTCGGTCGGCGGCGGGCCCGGCCGACGGTCGGTGATCTGTCAGGGGCGTCCACGGTCGGTCGGTGGCGGTCAGCGACGGCGGTGCGCGAAGAGCGCGCGGTACTCCGAATCGGCGCGGAACCAGGCCAGGCCGGTCGGGCCGGCCGCGTACAGGGCGGTGGCGTAGGCGTCGGCGACGGCGAGGTCGGGCCCCACCACCGTGGCGGCGACGAGCTGGTCGGCGGGTTCCCCGGTGCGCGGGTCCACCACGTGTCCCTGCCGTCCGGTGACCCCGGAGGTGCCGATCGCCCCCGCCGTCATCTCCAGCACCAGCGGGGCCCGCCGGCTGTCGGTCGGGTGGTGCACCGCGACCCGCCAGGGCCCGCCGTGCGCGGCGGTGCCGCGTACCACCAGGTCCGCGCCGGTGAGGACGGCGTAGTCGCTGACCCCGGCGGCCCGCAACCGGGCGGCGGCCCGCTCCACCGCCCAGCCGCCGAGCAGCCCGCCCGGGTCGAACCCGCCCGGCACGGCCCAGGCGTCGAACCAGCCGTCGGTGGCCGCCCGCATCGCCGCGCACCGGTCCACCAGGTCCGCCAGCGGCGGGTACGACTCGGGGCTGATCTCACCCCGGCGCAGCCGCGAGACGAGACTGTCCGGCCGGTTCGGCCCGTACGTGAGGTCGATCGCGCGCAGTTCGGCGACCGCGTCCCGCAGCGCCTCGCCGACGGCCCGCCGGCCCAGCTCGTGCGGGGCGTTGAGGAAGAGGGTGTACTCGGCGGTGGAGGTCCGGACGGTGTGGGTGGCGCTGAGCCGGCCGGTGGCCGTGGCGCCGGCCCGGTCGGGCCGGGTGTCGCGGGGGCCGAGGCGCAGGTCGGGCCGACGACTGCGGTGGGCCGGCTGGTCCACCCATCTGGTCCGCGGTTGTCCGTCGATCCGCATCTGGCGTGCTCCCTCGCAGGCGGTGCCGCGTCGCTGCGGTCACCCGGGTCACCGGGCCCGGCGACCCGGGCACGTTCACGGTAGGCAGCGAAGTTGACCGGACCATGAATGCCACCTGGAAAGGCCCTGTGCATCTCGCTTTCCCACGATGCGGAAGATGTGTACCGGGGGACGGGATGGCGTCGTACCGTCGACCTGACCGACGACGCAGAGGAGCGCAGGGTGGCACGGATCGCGGTGGTGGCCGGGGACGGGATCGGGCCCGAGGTGGTCGCGCAGGCCCGCAAGGTCATCGACGCGGTGCTCCCCGGAGTCGAGGCCACCGAGTACGACCTGGGCGCCGCGCGCTGGCACCGCACCGGCGAGGTGCTGCCCGACTCGGTCCTGAGCGAGCTGGCCGGGCACGACGCCATCCTGCTCGGTGCGGTCGGCGACCCGACCGTCCCGCCGGGCGTGCTGGAGCGGGGCCTGCTGCTCAAGCTCCGGTTCGCCTTCGACCAGTACGTCAACCTCCGGCCGTCGCGGCTCTGGCCCGGCACCGCCGGCCCGCTCGCCAACGTCAAGCCCGGCGAGGTGGACCTGGTCGTGGTCCGGGAGGGCACCGAGGGGCTGTACGCCGGCGCCGGCGGCACGCTGCACCGGGACACCCCGGCCGAGGTGGCCACCGAGGAGAGCCTGAACACCCGGCACGGGGTGGAGCGGGTGATCCGCGACGCCTTCGCCCGCGCCGGCCGCCGCGAGCAGCGCAAGGTGACCCTGGTGCACAAGACCAACGTGCTCACCCACGCCGGCTCGCTGTGGGCCCGCGCCTTCGAGGCCGTCGCCGCCGAGCACCCCGACGTCACCACCGAGTACCAGCACGTCGACGCGGCGGCGATGTTCCTGGTCACCCAGCCGCAGCGGTACGACGTGGTGGTGACCGACAACCTCTTCGGCGACATCCTCACCGACATCGCCGCCGCGGTCACCGGGGGCATCGGCCTGGCCGCCAGCGGCTGCATTAACCCCGACGGCCGGTACCCGTCGATGTTCGAGCCGGTGCACGGCTCGGCCCCGGACATCGCCGGCAAGGGCGTGGCCGACCCGGTCGCCGCCGTGCTCTCCGCCGCCCTCCTGCTCGACCAGCTCGGGCACCCGGAGGCCGCGGCCCGGGTCACCGACGCCGTCGCCACCGAACTGGCCAGCCGCGCCCCGGGCGTACCCCTGAACACGGCCGAGGTGGGCGACCGCCTCGCCGGCTACGCCGTAGCCTGATCCCGGGCCGCCGGGCGCTCCGCGCGGTCGGGGCGTCGGCGTCCCGTCCGGAATCCGACCGGGGTGCGGTGGTGCCCGCCGACGCGGCGGGGCCGGGTGGGCGCAGGCCCGCCGCCGGCCCGACCACGCGCGTGCGGTCGGTGGACCGGGCGCCACCACGAAGGCCACCTTTCCCCGAGCGGCACTTTCCGCTTAACGAGCGTTCGGGGTAAGTTGCAGAACATCTGACGTCGGTCCGCCAACCTCGGCGTGCCGGGACGATTCTTGGAGGTCAGCGCGATGAGCGGTGGTGACAAGCTCGATTTCGAGATCCGTCCGAACTCTGCGGCGGTACCCGCCGCCGACCGGGCTGCCCTGCTGGCCAACCCCGGGTTCGGCCGGGTCTTCACCGACCACATGGTCACCATCCGGTACGCCGAGGGCAAGGGCTGGTACGACGCCCGGGTCGAGGCGCGCGCGCCGATCCCGATGGACCCGGCCAGCGCGGTCCTGCACTACGCGCAGGAGATCTTCGAGGGCCTGAAGGCGTACCGCAGCGTCGGCGGCGGCGTGACGATGTTCCGCCCGGACGCCAACGCGGCCCGGCTGGCCGCCTCCGCCCGGCGGATGTCCATGCCGGAACTGCCCGAGCAGGTGTTCCTCGACTCGCTGCACCGGCTCGTCGAGATCGACCGGGAGTGGATCCCGGAGGACGAGGACGGCAGCCTCTACCTGCGGCCGTTCATGTTCGCCAGCGAGGTCTTCCTCGGCGTGCGCCCGGCCAACGAGTACCTGTACGCGGTGATCGCCTCGCCGGTCGGCGCGTACTTCTCCGGTGGCATCAAGCCGGTGACCGTCTGGGTCTCCCCGGAGTACACCCGGGCCGCCCCCGGTGGCACCGGCGCGGCCAAGTGCGGTGGCAACTACGCGGCCTCCCTGGTCGCCCAGGCGGAGGCCATCGAGGCCGGCTGCGACCAGGTGGTCTTCCTGGACGCCGTGGAACGCCGGTACGTCGACGAACTGGGCGGGATGAACGTCTTCTTCGTCTACGACGACGGCACCCTGGTCACCCCGCCGCTGAGCGGCACCATCCTGCCCGGCATCACCCGGGAGTCGGTGCTGGTCCTGGCCGCCGAGGCCGGCCACCGGGTCGAGGAGCGCCCGGTGAGCTTCGACGAGTGGCAGGCCGACGCGGCCAGCGGCCGGCTGCGCGAGGTCTTCGCCTGCGGTACCGCCGCCGTGATCACCCCGATCGGTCAGGTCCGCTTCCCCGACGGGGAGTTCGCCATCGCCGACGGCGGTTCCGGCGAGGTCACCATGACCCTGCGGCAGCAGTTGGTCGACATCCAGCGCGGCAAGGCCGCCGACCCGCACGGCTGGGTGCGCCGGGTGCTCTGACCCCCGACCGCCCACCACCCGATCCGGCTCGACAGACGGCCGGCACCGTCTCCACACGGTGCCGGCCGTCGCGCGTCCCACCCGAGATCGGGCGGGTGGCGGTCAGTGGAGCAGGTGGGTGCGGAGCGCGGTGAGCTGGGCGTCGGTGACGCCGGCGGAGCGGAGGTAGCCCTCGACCGAGCCGTGGGCGGCGCGCAGTTCGGCGAGGAACAGCAGCATCGTCTCGGCCGGTGAGGCGAGCCAGGCCGGCGGCAGGGTGCCCCGTTCCGGCATGACCTCGGCGGCCCAGGCGGCGAAGCGTCGGGCCGCCTCGGCGGTCAGCGCGTAGTCGGCGGCGATGTCGGCGTCGGCCACCCCGAGCACCGACAGG
Organism: Micromonospora fluostatini; assembly: GCF_050410825.1. NCBI lineage: Bacteria > Bacillati > Actinomycetota > Actinomycetes > Micromonosporales > Micromonosporaceae > Micromonospora > Micromonospora fluostatini. Next base: position 4,136,830 of record NZ_CP191251.1, on the reverse strand, counting down.
GTCAGCGCGCAGACGATGCCGGTGCGGTCCTTGCCGGCCACGCAGTGCACCACCACCGGGGCGTTGGCGCTGTCGGCGATCAGCCCGATCGCGTCGGCCAGGCCGGCGGTACCGGTCTGGGCCAGGTCGGCGTACCGGTCCGCCAGGTACCGGGCCAGGTCGCTGCCGGGCTGGTACGGGCTCTCGTCCCACTCGGCGTGCTCGGGGTGCACGTGCCGCCAGGTCAGGCCGGTGAAGTCGGGTACCCGCCCGTCGCGGGTGACCTCGTACGGGCGGCGCAGGTCGACGACGGTCCGGACACCGAGGGCGGCGAACGCCTTTCGGTCGGTGTCGTCGATGCGGTGCAGCGAGTCGGAGCGGTACAGCCGTTGCCACCGTACGGTGCGGCCGTCGTGGCCACGGTAGCCACCGACGTCGCGGAAGTTGAACATGGCGGTGAAGGGGATCCGGCGGCTGTTGTCGGTGACGTCCACGTCGACACGGTAACGGCCGGCGGAGCCGTGCTCCACCGGCCGTTACCGCCGCCTCGGAGGGACCTCCGGTCGGCGGGGACCGTCGTCAGATGATCCGCCCGGCGCTGCCCGGCGGCATCGCCGAGTGCCGCTCGCCGTAGTAGCCGCCCAGCCGCTCGCGGTACGCCGGGTCGCCGTGGCTGCTCTCGTCGTACTCCGGGGCGGCCTTGATCTGGTCCTTCTCCCGGTCGACGTAGACCTTCTGCTCGTCGTGGTCGACGTGGTTGACGGTGCCCGCCGGCAGCATCACCTTCTTGCCGAAGATCCACGGGCCGGTGTCGACCACGAGGTAGCTGTCGTCGACCTCGTGGCTGGCGTTGTCGATCTTGCCGATGCTGCCGTCGGTCGCCTCGACCCTGTAGCCGGTCAGGTCGCTACCGGTCACACCCGCCTCCTCGCGGTACCGCCAGGGGTCGAACGAGCCGGCGGGCGCTCCGCCCGGGACCGCGCCCTGGGTCTGGTCGAAGGGGGTGGTGCCGGTCGGGTTGGGCGTGCGATCGTACCCCTGCGGCGCGGTCGCGCCGGTGCTGTGCCCGGTGGACTCCGGCGTGTGGGTGTCGAACGGGGCGGTGTGCGTGTCGATGCGTTCCATCGGGGGCTCCTGTCCCGGCCGGCGAGCGGCCGTCTCGGAGGTAATCTGCGCTGTCCCCGAAACTCCTACCCGGGCCTTTGCCGGCTACACCCCCGAGACGGGACGAAATCGCCGGGCCCGGCGACGCCGTCCCGGCCCGGCTCGCCGTCCCGACATGTGGATTTTGCCTCCCGGAGCCACCCCGCGAGTGGCAAAGTACCGAGCGTGATCAGGTCCGTCCTGATTATCAGCACCTAGCGCGCCGGCTCCGTCTCCGCCAGCGCGCAGACCTCCCGCATCCGCGGGGGGTCTTTTTGTTGCTTCATGAAAGGGCCCTCCGGATGACCTTCCAGGTGTACGACACGACGTTGCGCGACGGTGCCCAGCGAGAGGGCCTCACGTACTCGGTCGTCGACAAGCTCGCGGTGGCCCGGCTGCTCGACGAACTCGGGGTCGGCTTCATCGAGGGTGGCTGGCCGGGGGCCGTACCCAAGGACACCGAGTTCTTCCGCCGCGCCCGTACCGAACTCGACCTGAAGCACGCGGTGCTGGTCGCGTTCGGCGCCACCCGCAAGGCCGGCGTCGCGGTCACCGAGGACCCGCAGGTGCGTGGCCTGCTCGACGCCGAGACCCCGGCGGTCGCCCTGGTCGCGAAGGCGGACATCCGGCACGTCGAGCGGGCGCTGCGGACCACCGGCGCGGAGAACCTGGCGATGGTCCGGGACACCGTGACGCACCTGGTCGGGCAGGGCCGGCGGGTCTTCGTCGACGGCGAGCACTTCTTCGACGGGTACCGGCACGACCCGGTGTACACCGCCTCGGTGGTCGAGGCCGCGCTGGCGGCCGGGGCCGAGCGGTTCGTGCTCTGCGACACCAACGGCGGCATGCTCCCCTCGCAGGTCACCGCCGCCATCGCCGACCTGGCCGCGCGGACCGGGGTCGACCCCGGACTGCTCGGCATCCACTGCCAGAACGACACCTCCTGCGCGGTGGCGAACACCATCGCCGCGGTCGAGGCCGGGGTGCTGCACTTCCAGGGCACCGCCAACGGGTACGGCGAGCGTCCCGGCAACGCCGACATCTTCGCCGTGGTCGCCAACCTCCAGCTCAAGCTCGGGCTGCCGGTCCTACCGGAGGGCTGCCTGGAGCAGATGGTGCGCGTCTCGCACGCCATCAGTGAGATCGCCAACATCGCCCCCGACACCCACCAGGCCTACGTCGGGGCCGCCGCCTTCGCCCACAAGGCGGGGCTGCACGCGAGCGCGATCAAGGTGGATCCGCTGCTCTACAACCACGTGGACCCGGCGGTGGTCGGGAACGACATGCGGATCCTCGTCACCGAGATGGCCGGCCGGGCCAGCATCGAGCTCAAGAGCCGCGAGCTCGGGCTGGACCTGGCCGGCCATCCGGAGACGCTGTCCCGGGTGACCAAGCGGGTCAAGGAACTGGAGGCCGGCGGGTGGTCGTTCGAGGCCGCCGACGCGTCCTTCGAGCTGCTGGTCCGCTCGGAACTGCCGGACGGCGCCCCGCCGCGACCGTTCGACCTGGAGTCGTACCGGGTGCTGGTCGAGCACCGCGAGGACGGCGCGGTGGTCTCCGAGGCCACCGTGAAGATCCGGGTGCAGGGCGAGCGGGTGATCGCCACCGCCGAGGGCAACGGCCCGGTCAACGCCCTGGACGAGGCGCTGCGGGTCGGGCTGACCAAGCACTACCCCGAGCTGCGGGACTTCGAGCTGGCCGACTACAAGGTGCGGATCCTGGAGGGCACCCACGGCACCGGCGCGGTGACCCGGGTGCTGGTGGAGACCGTCGACGGGGCGGGCCGGGACTGGACCACCGTCGGGGTGCACCCGAACGTGGTCGAGGCGAGCTGGCACGCCCTGGTCGACGCCCTCACCTACGGCGTCGCGCGCGCTTCGGTGTAAGGAAGGGCCCCCTCTTAACGCCTACGGTAGAGAAGGGTTCCCTTCTCACCCCCGACCTCATGAGGGCGGGCGCGGTGCGGGTGGTCAGGCGGCCGGTAGGCGTAGCTCGGCCAGGACGGCGCGGTGGTCGCTGCCCGGTACCGGGTGCACGGCGACGGAGCGGACCGCGATCCGCCGGTCGACCAGGACGTGGTCGATGACCACCGGCGGGATCGGGTCGCCGTCGTACGGGCCCCAGGTGCCGGTCAGGCCCGCGCCCACCGCGGCGGCGGCGTCGACGTACCCGGTGTCCAGCAGGGTCCGGAGCGGCGCGTGGTCGAGGGTGGCGTTGAAGTCCCCGGCGAGGATCCCCAGCGGGCCGTCGGGGGTGGCCGGGGGCTGGGTCGCCAGGTCGGCGCGCCAGTGCCCGTTCTGGTCGAGGGCGTACGGGGCGGCCGGGTGCACCGACTCCACCCGGACCGGGGGAGCGCCGGGTGGGGTGACCGTGCCGTACGCCTGGCTGAAGCCCCAGCCGCCCCGGTTGTGCCGGACGCCGTCCGCGCTGATCGGCAACCGGGTGTAGAGCGCGGAGCCGACGGTACCGACCTGCGGGTTGGTCCGCCGGTGCGGCAGCAGCCCGGCCAGCCCGAGGCGGTCCAGGTCGGCCTGGGTGTCCGGGGTGAACTCCTGGAGGGCGAGCACGTCGACCCGGTGGGCCCGGACCAGGTCGACCAGGGTCCGGGCGTCGCCCGCCCCGGCCAGCACGTTGGCGGTGAGCACCCGCAGCGTGGGTCCGGTGGTCGCCGGCTGCGGGCTGCCGAGCGCCCGGGGTGCCACCACCGCGAGCAGCGCCAGCGCCGTGCCGGCCGCGACCACCGCCGGCCAGCGGCGGCGCAGCGCGAGCGCGAGCAGCAGCGGTACCAGCGACCCGGCGGCGACGTACGGGGTGAAGGCGAGCAGTTGCACCAGCGGGCCGGGCTCGACGCCGACCAGGCGGGCGAGGGCCCAGCCGGCCCCGGGGGCCACGGCGATCCAGCACAGTGCGGTCCGGCGTGACTGCCTCGGCGTCGTCAGCGGACGGTCGGTCTCGATGGTCACGCGGGTCACCATAGCGGATCTCCGTACCCATTTCGTGAATGGTCGAGCCTTCGTATTTCGCAATGTGCGGGCGCCTCAATCAATGACGCGACATGCGGTGATCAACTATTGACTGCGTTGTTTTTCCGGTGCTAGGTTCCACCTGGTTACGGCGCCGAAACTCAACGTGGTAAAGCCTGTTCAGATCGGGTCTGAGGCGCGCTCGTCCGGCGTCTGCGGCTCGGTCTGAATCCTGGTGCGGAATTGTCGTTCCCGCTCGGGTGAAATCTCGCACTGCAATTATCCGGCCCGCGGTCAGCGGGATCGGCCGTATCACCCCGGTCATCCAAGGAGAACCCATCATGGTCAAGTTCTTTTCCCGTAGATCGGCGGCGGTGGCGCTCAGCGCGCTGGCGCTGACCCTCGCCGGTGGCGGCGTCGCCGCCGCCCAGTCGACCACGTCGCTGAAGGCCCCGCTCGACTCCGTCCAGCCCGCCGCGCCGGGCGTCCTCGGCGGCCAGCCGCAGGTCACCGCCGCGGAGGCCCGCGAGGCCAAGGCGGCGCTGAAGAAGTCCGTCGGCACCAACGCCGTGCCCGGCTCGACCTCCTACGCGCTGGTGAACGGCGCCGGTGGGTACGTCCGCGGCTACGACGCGGTCTCGTCGAAGAAGTACGGCCCCGGGCAGTACCAGGTGGTGTTCAACCGCAACGTGGTGCGGGGCGGCTACGTGGCGACCATCGGGACGCACACCGAGTGCTGCGTCCCGCCGGCCGGCCAGGTCTCGGTGGCACCCCGGCTGGGCACGCCGAACGCGGTCTTCGTGCAGACCTACACCTCGGCCGGGGTCCCGGCCGACCTGCCGTTCCACCTGGCGATCTTCACGTACTGACCCGTACCGCCGCACGGTGCCGGCTCCCGCGACGGGGGTCGGCACCGCTGTGGCGTCCAGGTTGTCCGGTCCCGGTGGCGATGCTGTCGCCGAGGCCCGGAAAGGACGCCTCTGGCGCGGGAAGTCCGACGTTTGTCGAGCCGCCGGCCCGGGAAGCAAGCACCGTGACGGACATCTCGGACACCCTGGCCAGCCTGCCCACCCCGGTCGATCCCGACGCGACCGGCGCCGAGCTGGAACAGACCCTCTTCGAGGTCAAACGTGTGATCGTCGGGCAGGACCGGCTCGTCGACCGTCTGCTCACCGCGCTCCTCGCCGACGGGCACTGCCTGCTGGAGGGCGTACCCGGGGTGGCGAAGACGCTCGCCGCGCAGACCCTCGCCACCGTGGTCGGCGGCAGCTTCTCCCGGGTGCAGTTCACCCCCGACCTGGTCCCCTCGGACATCGTCGGCACCCGCATCTACCGGGCCTCGACGGAGACCTTCGACGTCGAACTCGGCCCGGTGATGGCGAACCTGCTGCTCGCCGACGAGATCAACCGTGCGCCCGCGAAGGTGCAGTCGGCCCTGCTGGAGGCGATGGCCGAACGCCAGGTCTCGATCGGCGGGCGCACCTTCGAGGTACCCGAGCCGTTCCTGGTGCTGGCGACCCAGAACCCGATCGAGTCGGAGGGGGTGTACCAACTCCCGGAGGCGCAGCGGGACCGGTTCCTGATGAAGATCGTCGTGGACTATCCCGGCGACGCCGACGAACTCGCCATCCTCTACCGGATGAGCAGCCAGCGGCCCCGGGCCCGGCAGGTGCTCGACCCGCTGCGCCTGCGTGCGCTGCAACGCCGCGCCGAGCAGGTCTTCGTCCACCACGCCGTGGCCGAGTACGTCGTCCGGCTCATCCTCGCCACCCGCGACCCGGCCCGCTTCGGGCTGCCGGAGATCGCGCCGATGCTGGCGTACGGGGCGAGTCCCCGGGCCACCCTCGGCCTGGTCGCCGCCGCGCGGGCCCAGGCGCTGCTGCGGGGCCGGGAGTACGTGCTGCCCGAGGACGTCCGGGAGTTGGCGGTGGACGTGCTGGCCCACCGGCTGGTGCTCTCCTTCGACGCGGTGGCCGACGGGATCACCGCCGAGTCGGTGGTCCGGCGGCTGGTCGCCGCGGTGCCGCCGCCCCGCATCGCCCCCGGTCGGGACGAGCGTCCCGCCACCACCGGAACCGGCGGGCCGAACCGCGCCGACCTGGCGGCGGCATGAGCGAGCGCAGCGAGCGAATCGTCGTTGTCGTTTCTCGTGCCGTGGGCGAGCGCAGCGAGGTGGCGGCATGAGCGAGCGCAGCGAGCGAATCGTCGTCGTCGGCCCTCGTGCCGCTGGTGAGCGCAGCGAGGCGGTGGCATGAGCGAGCGCAGCGAGCGTGTCGTCGGGGTCGGGTCCGAGCCGGGACTGCCCGAGCTGGTGCCGGACCACCGGCTGCGCCGGCTGGAGCTGACCGTCACCCGTCGGCTGGACGGGCTGATGCACGGCCAGTACCGGGGACTGCTTCCCGGGCCCGGCAGCGAGCCGGCCGGCAGCCGGGAGTACCGCCCCGGGGAGGACGAGGTACGCCGGATGGACTGGGCGGTCACCGCCCGGACCACGGTGCCGCACGTCCGGGAGGTCGAGGCCGACCGGGAACTGACCACCTGGCTGGTGGTGGACGCCAGCCCCAGCATGGAGTTCGGCACCGCCGACCTGGACAAGCGGGAACTGTCGGTGGCGGCGGTCGCCGCCGTCGGGTTCCTCACCGCCGGGGCCGGCAACCGGCTCGGCGCGCAGGTGCTCGACGCCCACCAGGTGCACCGGTTCCCGCCCCGGGCCGGCCGTACCCATCTGCTCGGGCTGCTCCGCCGGCTGCTGGCCGCGCCCCGGACCACCGTGGACCCGCCCCCCGGGGCGGTCGTCGACCGGCGTCCGGGGCCGACCCTGGTCGAGGCGCTGGCCGCCGCGAACCGGACCGCCCACCGCCGGGGCCTGGTGGTGGTGGTCTCCGACTTCCTCGACAGCCTGCCGGACGACCCCCGGCAGGCCGCGCCGTGGGAGCCGCTGCTGCGCCGGCTCGCCGTCCGGCACCAGGTGCTCGCGGTGGAGGTGACCGATCCGCGCGAACTGGAGCTGCCGGACGTCGGGGTGGTCACCCTGGTCGACCCGGAGTCCGGGCGCCGCCGGGAGGTCTGCACCTCCGACCCGGTGCTGCGCCGGCGGTACGCGGTCGCCGCCGCCGGCCAGCGCGACCAGGTACGCCAGGCGTTGCGCCGGTGCGGGGCGGCCCACCTGCCGTTGCGGACCGACCGGGACTGGACCGTCGACATCGTCCGGTACGTGCACACCCAGCGGTACCTGGCCGCCGTGCCCGCCGCCGCCCGGGGAGGTGCCGCGTGAGCTGGGAGTCGCCCCTGCGCCTCTGGCTGTTGCTCGGGGTGGCCGCGCTCGCCGTCGGGTACCTGGCGGTGCAGCGCCGACACAGCCGGTACGCCGTCCGTTTCACCAACCTGCGGCTGCTGGACCGGGTCGCGCCGCAGCGGCCGGCCTGGCGACGGCACGTACCGGCGGGCCTCTTCCTGGCGATGCTGGCGCTGCTGGTGATGGGGTTCGCCCGGCCCAGCGCGGAGGTGCGGGTGCCCCGGGAACGGGCGACCGTGGTGGTCGCGGTGGACGTCTCCACGTCGATGCTGGCCACCGACGTCGGCCCGGACCGGCTCAGCGCGGCCAAGGCGGCGGCCCGCCGGTTCGTCGACGGGCTGCCGGACGAGTTCAACGTCGGGCTGGTCGCGTTCGCCGGCAGCGCCGCCGTGCTGGTGCCGCCGGACACCGACCGGGAGGCGCTGCACGACGGCATCGAGCGGCTGGCCGAAGGGGTCACCGGCGTGCAGGGCACCGCGATCGGCGAGGCGATCAGCACCTCCCTGGGCGCGATCCGGGCGTTGGACAGCGAGGCGGCGACGAAGCCTCCACCGGCCCGGATCATCCTGCTCTCGGACGGGGCGAACACGTCCGGGATGGACCCGATGGAGGCGGCGGCGGAGGCGGTCGCGGTCGAGGTGCCGGTGCACGCCATCTCGTTCGGTACCCCGTCCGGGTCGGTGGACCGGGGCGGCCGGCCGATCCAGGTGCCGGTCGACGGGCAGACGCTGCGCGCGGTCGCCCAGGAGACCGGGGGCGGTTTCCACGAGGCCAGCACCAGCGCGGAACTCCGGGCGGTGTACGAGGACATCGGCACCTCGGTCGGCTACCGCACGCAGCGGCAGGACGTCTCGGCCCGGTTCATCGGGATCGGTCTGGTCTTCGCGATGGGGGCGGCGGCCGGGTCCATGCGGTGGTTCTCCCGCCTGCCCTGACCCGGCTACCCCGTCCCGGGCGGCCCCGGCCAGGGCGGGGGCGGTCGGCGGGGCACCGCCTGTTTCCGCACGAGCAGCGCACCGGCACGGCAGTGAGGAGCGACGGATGGCAGCACAGACCGGACTGGGCGAGCCCCGGGGACCGTGGTTCGTCTCGCCGGAACTCGGCCCGGACGGCCGGGGGCGGTGGGACGTACCCGGAGTGGGGCTGGACCCCGGGCGGCGTCGGCCGGGCCGCCTGGTGGCCGGGCTGACGGTGGTGGCCCTGTCCACCCTCTCCGGCGCGGTGGCCGGCGGGTGGGTCGCCACCCAGGCGGGCCGGCCCGAGTCGGCGGCCTCGGCGGCGCCGGTGCCGGCGGAGTTGGTGACCGCCGCCGAGAAGACCGTGCCCGGCGTGGTGTCGGTGCTGGTGGGCGGGGGCGGTGGCCGCTCGGCCACCGGTTCCGGCTTCGCCATCGACGACCAGCAGCACATCATCACCAACGACCACATCCTGGCCAAGGGGGACACGGCCGGGGTCACCGTCGAGGCGCCCAACGGCCGCCGGTTCCCGGCCGAGGTGGTGGGTCGGGAACCGGGCAGCGACCTGGCCGTGCTGCGGGTCTCCCCGGCGGCCGGCCTGTCCCCGCTGCCGCTGGCGAAGCCGGGCGCGACCCGGGTGGGCGAGCCGGTGCTCGCGGTCGGCTCGCCGCTCGGGCTCTCCGGCACCGTCACAGCGGGTATCGTCAGCGCGCTCGACCGTCAGGTCCGGCTCGGCACGAACCGGCACACGGCCGTGCAGACCGACGCCTCCATCAACCCCGGTAACTCGGGTGGCCCGCTGGTCAACGCCCGAGGTGAGGTGGTCGGGGTGAACACGGCGATCGCCACCATCGACGGCAACGGCTCGATCGGCATCGGCTTCGCGATTCCGATCGACCAGGTGCAGCAGACCGCCGACACGATCATCGGAAAGGGCGGCTGAGCTGCGGAGAGTGTGCGATCGACTACGGGCGGGATATCGGAAATTGTCAGATATCCGGCGTATGCCCATCGGCCTGTAGCGATATCACGCTGAGTATGCATACTCACGGGGGTGGACCAACCTCTACTAGCGGTTCTGCTGCTGCTCGGCCTGCTCGTCGGGTCCGGTGTGGGCGCCGCGTACACCCGGGCCCGGCGGGGGTGGACGGACTACCAGGCCGCCCGCCGGGCGGTGCCGGGAGCCCGGCGGGCCGCCTGGTTGCTGATCCGGGCGGTCACCACCAAGGTCGGCGTGATCACCCTGCTGCTGGCCGGGGCGGTGGCGTACGCCGCCGTCGGCTCCGACCCCGACTCCGGCCCCGGCGGGGCGGACCCCGCACCCACCCCGGCGGCCACCACCGGTGCCGCGCCGCAGCGCTAGCCTCAGGGGGTGGACGACGGACTGCGGGTCACCGACCGGCTCATGGTGCCCGGCACCGAACTGCGGGAACGCTTCTCCCGGTCGTCCGGCCCGGGTGGGCAGGGCGTGAACACGGCCGACTCGCGGGTCGAGCTGAGCTTCGACCTGGCCCGCTCGCCGAGCCTGCCCGAGCCGCTGCGCGCCCGGGCGCTGGAGCGGCTCGCCGGGCGGCTGGTCGACGGGGTGCTCACGGTGGCCGCCAGCGAACACCGGGCGCAGTTGGCCAACCGGGAGGCGGCCCGGGAGCGGATGGCCGCGCTGCTGCGCGAGGCGGTCGCCCCACCGCCGCCCCCGCGCCGGCCGACCCGCCCCTCGCGGGGCGCCAAGGAGCGCCGCCTGGCCGACAAGAAGCGCCAGGCGCAGCGCAAGCGGGAGCGCCGGGTCGACGGCGACTGACCCCCGCGGGCCGACCGCCCTCGGGGTCGATTGATATCGATCGGTGTTCCTGGTTGAATTCTCGCGGGAGCACGGGCCGTCATCGATCGCATTCGTCGTACCCCTGACGGGAGTTCCTCCACCATGCTCCGAAGGTCCTTCAGCAGGTCCCTGCTCGCCGCCCTGGCGGCGCTGCCGCTCGCCGCCGCCGTCGGCCTGGCGACCACCGCGCCCACCTCACCCGCCACCGCCGCGCCGGCCGTCGCTGCCGCGCCGGTACGGATCATGCCGCTGGGCGACTCGCTCACCGGTTCGCCCGGCTGTTGGCGGGCCATCCTCTGGAACCAGTTGCAGTCGGCCGGACACACCAGCATCGACTTCGTCGGCACCCTCGGCCCGCAGGGCTGCGGTCAGCCGTACGACGGGGACAACGAGGGGCACGGCGGCGCCCTGGTGACCAACGTCGCCAACCAGAACCTGCTGCCCGGCTGGCTCGCCGCGACCCACCCGGACGTGGTGATGATGCAGTTCGGCACCAACGACGTGTGGAACGCCATCCCGCCGACCACCATCCTCGCCGCGTACAGCAAGCTGGTGGACCAGATGCGGGCCGACAACCCGGCGATGAAGGTCATCGTCGCGAAGCTCCCGCCGATGGCCCCGCCCACCTGCGGCGAGTGCGGCCAGCGGGTGGTGGCGCTCAACGCGACCATCGACGGCTGGGCGGCCGGCAAGACCACCGCCGCCTCCCCGATCACGGTCATCGACCAGTGGACCGGCTTCAGCACCGCCACCGACACCTACGACGGGGTGCACCAGAACGCGGCCGGGGACCAGAAGCTCGCCGCCCGCTGGTACCCGGCCGTGGTCGCCGCCCTCTCCGGCACCACCCCGACCACGCCGCCCACCACGCCCCCGACGACTCCGCCGACCACGCCCCCGACGACGCCGCCCACCACGCCCCCGACGACGCCGCCGACCACGCCCCCGACCACGCCCCCGACCACGCCGCCGGGCGCGGGGGCGGGCTGCGCCGCCACGCACCGGGTGATCGGGCAGTGGCAGGGCGGCTTCCAGGGCGAGGTGACCGTGCGCAACACGGGTGCCGCCGGGATCGCCGGCTGGCGCGTCGGCCTCACCCTGCCGGCGGGCAGCCAGCTCACCCAGGCGTGGAACGCCGAGGTGACCGGGACCGGGTCGACGGTCACCGCGCGCAACGTCGGCTGGAACGGGTCGCTGGCCGCCGGGGCGACGACGACCTTCGGGTACCTCGGCAACGGCAGCCCCGGTACGCCCACGCTCACCTGCACGGCGAGCTGACCGCCGACGGCAGGGGTGAGAAGGGGCCCCCTCTCGACCGTATGCGTTAAGAGGGGGCCCTTCCTTACAGCGCGGCGAGCAGGCGGTGCCGCAGGACGGCGGCGCGCTCGGCGAAGAGGCGCTGGGTGGCCGCGTACTCGGCCCGGCCCTCGGGGGTCTCCACCCGCACCGGCGGGTACCCGAGGGCCGCCAGGTCGTACGGGCTGGCCCGCATGTCCAGCGTCCGGATCTCCCGGGCCAGCGCGAAGGCGTCGGCGACCAGTTCGCTCGGCACCAGCGGGGAGAGCTTGTACGCCCACTTGTACAGGTCCATGTTGGCGTGCAGGCAGCCCGGCTGCTCGTTGGCGTGCTGGGTCTGGCGGGTCGGGGTGAGCACGTTCAGCGGCCGGGCCGGCGCGGTGAAGAACCGGTACGCGTCGAAGTGGCTGCACCGCACGCCCCGCTCGTCGACCACGGCGGCGGTGCGCTCCGGGGTGAGCCGCAGCGGCCACGCGTTGTGGCGTACCTCCTCCTGGGTCTGCCGGTACACCATCGCCCACTCGTGCATGCCGAAGCAGCCGAGCTGGGCCGGGCGACCGGCGGTGGCGGCGAGCAGGGTGCGGATCCACTCGACCGACTCGGCCCGGCGCTCGCGTACCCGGGCGGTGTCGAGGGTGACCCCGGCGGCGGTGGCGCGGTAGTCCCGGCCGAACTCGGCCGGGTCCGCGTCGCGCAGCAGCACCCCCGGGCCCGGATGCCAGCGCCGCAACTGGGCGGGGCGGTGCGAGTAGTACGTGAAGAGGAAGTCCTCCACCGGGTGCTTCTCGCCCCGGTGCCGCCGGGCCAGGTGCGGCGTGAGCCAGGTGTCGACCCGGTGCTCGTGGGCCCGTCGGCGGGCCCGCCAGTCGACCGCGTCGAGCGCGGCGGCGGGAGCGAGGGCGGCGGTCACGCACCAGAGCGTACGACCGCCGCCCCGCTCCCGTCAGGGCACGTCGACCCGGACCCCGGCGGAGAAGACCCCGCTGCGCAGCTCCAGGTGGGTCGGCGGCTCCCGACCGGCGACGGTGAAGACCATCGGGAGCACCACCCGGCTGCCGGCGTCGACCGGCTCGGCGAAGATGTCCCGGCCCTGGTTCACCGCGCGGGTGGCCAGCGCGTCGGCGTTGACCCAGGTGCCGCCGGGCAGGTAGGCCCGCTGCATCTGGCCGTGCCAGGCCTGCTTCTCGGGGGTGATGTTGCGCACCCCGACGGTGGCCTCGCAGCGCCGGCCGGCCGCCGTCGCCGTGCCGCAGGCGACCCGGTAGACGGTGAACTCGAACGCCGCCTCCCGCAGCGGCACCCCGATCGGGCCGGTGGCGCCCCGGCCCACCCAGGCTCCGCTGGTCGGCTGCTGGTCGGTGTCGATCGCGGCGACCTGGCGGGTGCCGGTCCAGCCGGCCACGCCGACCACCCCGGCCAGGACCACCGTCGCGCCGGTCACGGTCAGCCAGACCGGCGGGGTGCGCCGTCGGGTGGTGGGGCGGGGCGCGCCCGGCAGCGGGTACACCGTCCCCCGCGACGGCCCGGTCCGGTCGGCCCCGGTGGGTTGCGGTCCGCCGCCGTCGGCCGGCCCGGCCGCGCCCGGCGGGGCGTCGCCCGGGGTGCCGGAGGCGGCGGCCCAGGCCCGTAGCCGGCGGCGGCGTTGCCACCGCCACAGGCCCAGCCCGCCCAGCACCAGCAGCACGGCCAGTCCGCCGAGCAGGGCCGGCAGGCGCCACCACGGGGCCGCCGCCGGCTCGTCGCTCGGGCGGGTCACGGCGGCGGTCCACGTCGCGGTGCCGCAGTCGTACGGCCGCCGCCCGTCGGCGCCGTACGCGCAGGCCGGTGCGGCCAGCGGGCGGTCCGGGGTGCTGGTGCGCAGCGCGGTGTGCAGCGTGGTGCTGCCCTTCGGCGGGAGCGTGAGCCGCCAGGTCACCTCGGCGGGCCCCCCGGCGGCGCGGGTGGCCCGTCCACCGCCGGTGATGGTGGTGGCCGAGGCGCCCGAGGGCAGTTCCTGGCGGACCGTGGTGTCCACCGGCGCGTCGCCGACGTTGCGCACCTGGATCCGGTACGCGGGTGCCGGGGTGCCCGCCGACGCGACCGCCACGGTGACGGTCGGCGCGGGCGCCCGCAGCGGCGCCCGGGTGGGCGTCGGTACCGCCGGTGGCGCGGACGGCATCGTCGAGGCCCGCGCCGGGGCGACCAGCGCCGCCGCCGCGCCGGGGGTGGCCAGCGCCGCCGCCGGGCCCGGCAGGGCGGGTGCCGGCGTCGCTCCCGGCGCGGCGGTTCCCGGCGGGGTCGCCGGTGCGGCCCGGGGCGTCGCCGACGACGGCGCGGTGAGCACGGCCGGAGTGGGTGCGCCCCCGGGTGTCGCCGGGGCTCTGGCCCCTGGCGGCCCGGTCAGCGCGGGTAGCGCCGGCACGGTGGCGAGGATGCCGAGGCAGTGCGCGAGCACCGCGATGGCCCTGTGGTGTCGTCTCGATGCAGGCATACGAACGAACCTCCGCCGCCGACGCTAGGGGCGCGGTGACGTCGTGCGGGTACGAAGTGCCGAACTCCACCCCCGCGACCGGCGGCTCACGTACAGTGCGCGACCTGGTGTCGGGCTAGATTGGCCGGGTGCGTATCGCTCGTTTCGCTCATGCCAAGGGAATGTCGTTCGGGGTCGTCGAGGGTGAGCCGGAGGCCGGCCCGCAGGGGCTGACCGTGGCCGAGATCTCCGGCCATCCGTTCGGCCAGCTCACCTTCACCGGGGGCCGTTGGGCCCTGTCGGACGTCCGGCTGCTCTCGCCGATCCTGCCCAGCAAGGTCGTCTGTGTCGGCCGCAACTACGCCGAGCACGCCGCCGAGCTGGGCAACCAGGTGCCGGCGGAGCCGCTGCTGTTCCTGAAGCCGTCCACGTCGGTGATCGGCCCCCGGGACGCGATCCGGCTGCCGGTCTTCTCCAAGCAGGTCGAGCACGAGGCGGAGCTGGCGGTGGTGATCGGGGCGCCGGGCGCGCGGCGGGCCGACCGGGCCGCCGCCGAGCGGGCCATCTTCGGCTACACCTGTGCCAACGACGTCACCGCGCGGGATCTCCAGCACTCCGACGGCCAGTGGACCCGCGCCAAGGGCTTCGACTCGTTCTGCCCGATCGGCCCGTGGATCACCACCGGGCTGGACGTGCGGGACCTGGAGGTCCGCTGCGAGGTGGGGCGCGACCCGGAGGAGATGGAGGTCCGCCAGCTCGGCCGGACCCGGGACATGGTCTTCGACGTCCCCGCCCTGGTGTCCTACATCTCACACGTGATGACGCTGCTCCCCGGGGACGTGGTGCTGACCGGCACGCCGGCGGGGGTTAGCCCGCTCACGGACGGGGATACGGTCACCGTGCGGATCGAGGGGATCGGGGAGCTGACCAACCCGGTGGTCCCGGTCTGACACCGCTCGGGAGGGCCGAAACCGCTGGTCAGGGCTGGTTTCGGTAGCCCGATTTGGCCGGCCGGCGCGGGGAGGGTAAAGTTCATCCCCGGCGCCGCAAGGTGCCGATGGGGTATGGGGTAATTGGCAGCCCGACTGATTCTGGTTCAGTTAGTCTAGGTTCGAGTCCTGGTACCCCAGCAACCGACGTTCCCCGTGAGCGTCGGTCGCTGGCTTCTGCTGAGTTCGGCTCCAGCCCCCCGCGAGGGGGGCGGGAAAAGATCTCTGATAGAGTACAGCGGCACCGCCCGGAAGGGCGGAGAGCAGGAAAAAGGTTCTGGCCCCGTCGTCTAGCGGCCCAGGACGCCGCCCTCTCAAGGCGGTAGCGCCGGTTCGAATCCGGTCGGGGCTACGACACAGCGGCCCGTTCCACTCCGGTGGGGCGGGCCGCTTCCTTTTCCTGTTCGGGTCTTCCCGCTCCCGGTCGGCTCACGCCCGTGCCGTCACGGTGGGGCCGCCGGCGGGCCCCGTGGTGCCCGGCGCGGTAGGGGGAGGCTGTCGGCCCGGCACGGCGGTGGGCCGGCGACAACCTCGCGGTCGACGGGCGGGGGTGGTGGTGGAGGTGACGGTCAGAGGCCGGAGAGGCGTTGGCCGGCGCGGACCACGGCCATCGCGTGGCGCTCGCCGGGCCGGCGACCCAGCCGCTCGATCGGGCCGGAGATGCTGATCGAGGCGATCACCCGGCCGGTCCGGTCCCGGATCGGCGCGGAGACGCTCGCCACACCGGGCTCGCGTTCGGCGACGCTCTGCGCCCAGCCCCGGCGGCGCACCTCGGCGAGGGTCCGCCCGGTGAACTTCGACCGGGGCAGTAGCGGCATCACCGCCTCCGGCGGCTCCCAGGCGAGCAGGATCTGCGCCGCCGAGCCGGCGGTCATCGGGAGCACCGAGCCGATCGGCACGGTGTCCCGCAGCCCGCTGGCCCGCTCCGCGGCGGCGACGCAGATGCGTTCGTCGGCGCGGCGCAGGTAAAGCTGGGCGCTTTCGCCCGTGGCGTCCCGCAGCGCGGCGAGCAGGGGCTCCGCCGCGGTCAGCAGCACGTCCGGTGCGGCGTTCGCCAACTCGCCCAGCCGGGGCCCCGGGCGCCAGCGGCCCTGGGTGTCCCGGACGAGCATCCGGTGGATCTCCAACGCCTGGGCCAACCGGTGTGCGGTGGCGCGGGGGAGCTTCGTGCGTTCAACGAGTTCGGCCAGGCTGGCGCCGTCGACACAGGCGGCCAGGATGACCACCGCCTTGTCGAGAACGCCGACACCGCTCATACTGTGTCCCACAAGCCGAAATTTACCTCCCAGAATTTAGGATGTCCAGATGGTGGGAGACACTCAACCGAGGACCCTGGCCGAGAAGGTCTGGGACGCGCACGTGGTCCGCTCCGCCGAGGGGGAGCCGGACCTGCTCTTCATCGACCTGCACCTGTTGCACGAGGTGACCAGCCCGCAGGCCTTCGACGGGCTGCGGATGGCCGGCCGCCGGGTCCGGCGGACCGACCTGACGCTGGCCACCGAGGACCACAACACCCCGACCGGGTACGACGATCCGTCGTTCCGGACCCGGCGTGGCGACCTGCTCACGATCGCGGACCCCACCTCCCGCACCCAGATCGAGACGCTGCGCCGCAACTGTGCCGAGTTCGGGGTCCGCCTGCACCCGCTGGGCGACGAGAACCAGGGCATCGTGCACGTGATCGGCCCGCAGCTCGGCGTCACCCAGCCGGGCATGACGATCGTCTGCGGCGACTCGCACACCGCCACCCACGGCGCGTTCGGTGCGCTCGCCTTCGGCATCGGCACCAGTGAGGTCGAGCACGTGCTGGCCACCCAGACGCTGCCGCAGGCCCGGCCGAAGACGATGGCGGTCAACGTGGTCGGCGAGCTGGGCCCCGGCGTCACCGCGAAGGACCTGGTGCTGGCCCTGATCACCCAGGTCGGCACCGGCGGCGGTCGCGGGCACATCGTGGAGTACCGGGGCGAGGCGATCCGCGACCTCTCGATGGAGGGGCGGATGACCATCGCCAACATGTCCATCGAGTGGGGCGCCAAGGCCGGCATGATCGCGCCGGACGAGACCACCTTCGCGTACCTGAAGGGGCGGCCGAACGCGCCGCAGGGGGACGCCTGGGACGCCGCCCTGGAGTACTGGCGGACCCTGCCCACCGACGAGGGGGCGGTCTTCGACGCCGAGGTGACTCTGGACGCCTCCCAGATCACGCCCTTCGTCACCTGGGGCACCAACCCGGGGCAGGGCGCGCCGCTGGGCAGCGCCGTGCCGGACCCGGAGTCGTTCGCCACCGAGCCCGAGCGGGCCGCCGCCCGCCGCGCGCTGGAGTACATGGACCTCACCCCCGGCACCCCGCTGCGGGACCTGGCCGTGGACGTGGTCTTCGTCGGCTCCTGCACCAACGGCCGGCTGGAGGACCTGCGGGCCGCCGCCGACGTGCTGCGCGGCCAGCGGGTCGCCGACGGGGTCCGGATGCTCGTCGTGCCCGGCTCCGCGGTGGTCCGCGAGGCGGCCGAGGCGGAGGGGCTGGACAAGGTCTTCACCGACGCCGGTGCCGAGTGGCGGTTTGCCGGCTGCTCCATGTGTCTGGGCATGAACCCGGACACCCTGAAGCCGGGCGAGCGCTCCGCCTCCACCTCCAACCGAAACTTCGAGGGCCGGCAGGGCCGGGGCGGCCGTACCCACCTGGTCTCGCCGCCGGTCGCCGCCGCCACCGCCGTGGCCGGCCGGCTGGCCGCCCCCGCCGATCTGTAGAAGGGCAGTCGAGCAGATGGAGAGGTTCACCACCCACACCGGCGCCGCCGTGCCGCTGCGCCGGTCCAACGTGGACACCGACCAGATCATCCCGGCCGTGTACCTCAAGCGGGTGACCCGGACCGGCTTCGCCGACGGGCTGTTCAGCGCCTGGCGGGAGGACCCGTCGTTCGTCCTCAACGATCCGGCGTACGCCGGGGCGTCGGTGCTGGTCGCCGGGCCGGAGTTCGGCACCGGCTCCTCCCGGGAGCACGCCGTGTGGGCGCTGCGCGACTGGGGCTTCAAGGCGGTCCTCTCGCCCCGCTTCGGCGACATCTTCCGGGGCAACGCCCTCAAGGAGGGGCTGTTGCCGGTGGAGCTGGACCTGGCGGCGATCGAGCAGGTCTGGGCGCTGGCCGAGGCCGACCCCGCCGCCCCGGTCACCGTCGACCTGGTCGCCCGGGAGGTCCGGGCGGGGGACTCGGCGTGGTCCTTCCCGCTCGACGACTTCAGCCGCTGGCGGCTGATGGAGGGCTTGGACGACATTGGACTCACCCTTCGCCACGAGGCCGCGATCGGTGAGTTCGAGGCGGCGCGACCGCCGTTCCTGCCCTCCGTGGCGTAGCCGATCGCCCGACCGGAGCGCTATTTCCACCCCCCGCCGGCCCGCCCGGCGGGGGGAATCCGTTACGACACAAGGGCTTTTTTCCCCCGAATGTTTGTGTCCTGGCAGCACAGGGCATACGGTGCGCGCAGAATGGCTCGCGTCGAGTCAGTTGCACAATCGGGAGGAAGTCGTGAACAAGGCCGAGCTCATCGAGGCGCTCGCCGCTCGTCTGGGGGACCGGAAAACGGCGACGGCCGCGCTCGACGCGGTCCTCGCTGAGGTCCAGGCGGCGGTCACCAAGGGCGAGAAAGTGGCGATCACCGGTTTCGGAGCGTTCGAGAAGCGCGTCCGAGGAGCACGAACAGCGCGCAATCCGCGCACCGGTGAGGCGGTGAAGGTCAAGAAGACATCCGTGCCGACCTTCCGGCCGGGCGCCGGCTTCAAGGAGATGGTGGCCAACGGCAAGGTGCCGAAGGCCCCGGCGGCGGCGAAGAAGACCACCACGGCCGCCGCCAAGACCACCGGTGCCAAGGCGACCGGTGCCAAGGCGACCGGTGCCAAGGCCACCGGCGCGAAGGCGACCACGGCCAAGGCGGCCGGCGCCAAGGCGACCACGGCGAAGGCGACCGGCGCTCGGAAGACCGCCGCCCCGGCGAAGAAGACCGCCGCGGCGAAGGCGACCAAGACCACCGCCAAGGCCACCACCGCCACCAAGAAGGCCACGCCGGCGAAGAAGAGCACCGCCGCGGCCCGGTCGACGGCGGCGA
This sequence comes from Micromonospora fluostatini, assembly GCF_050410825.1. Classification (NCBI taxonomy): domain Bacteria; kingdom Bacillati; phylum Actinomycetota; class Actinomycetes; order Micromonosporales; family Micromonosporaceae; genus Micromonospora; species Micromonospora fluostatini. The sequence continues at coordinate 4,117,840 of NZ_CP191251.1, read as the reverse complement.
AGAAGACCACCGCGGCGAAGAAGACCACGGCGGCCAGCAAGGCCACGGCGGCGAAGAAGGCGCCGGCCAAGAAGGCCCCGGCGAAGAAGGCAGCGACCAAGCGCTGACCGTTCCGGTCCGGTTCGCAGGGCGCCCACCGTCTCGGTGGGCGCCCTGCGCGTGTCCCGGCCCGGTCTCCCCGGGTGCGGGGCCGGTCAGACGGGGTCGGCGGCCAGCAGGCGGCCGGCGGCGAAGGCGAGCAGCCACCCGCCGCCCTTCGGGGTACCGAAGTCGCCGGGGACGCCGGCCAGCCGTTCCAGGGCACCGGGGATCACCTTGCCCTGACTGCACACCGCCGTCGACACCCCGCCCGCCCCCAGCTCGGCCAGCCGGGCCGCGGCGGCCAGCACGCACTCCTCCGGCACCTGGCCGGGGGCCGGCTCGTCCAGGTCGCCGGTCACCTCGATCGGCAGGTCGAGGTGGGCGGCGGCCGGATCCAGGGTCTGCACGCACCGGCGGGCCGAGGCGGAGAGCAGCCGCTCCGGGCGGACCGCCGCCACCAGCGGCGCCAGCGCCACCGCCCGCGCCCACCCGGCCGGGTCCAGCGGCCGGGCGGAGTCCGGCCCGGACCAGGTGGCCCGCCGGCCGGCGCGGGCGTGCCGCAGCACCAGCACCGTGCCGGTGGCCGACGGCAGGGCCGCGAACGCGGCGAGCACCTCGGCGTCGTGCGGGTAGCTGACCCGGCGGGCCGCCTCGTCCACGTCGAACCAGCCCACCTCGTCGACCTCGGTGCCCGCCTCGAACCCACCGGTCGCCACGGCCCGCATCGACCAGTAGTCGACCACCTTCGGCCGGCCGTCGACGAGGTACCGCACGGTGGGCAGCCGGACCTGCGGCACCGCCCGGACGTCGCTCTCCTCCGCCACCTCGCGGACGGCGGCCACCAGTGGGTGCTCGCCCGGCTCCAGCTTCCCCTTCGGCACCGTCCAGTCGCCGTACCGGGGGCGGTGCACCAGGCAGACCTGGACGCCGTCGCCGGTCGCCCGCCACACCACACCACCCGCCGCGCGTACGTCGTCGGTCGCCGTCGCCGGACCGCCCGTCACCGCAGCCATCCCGTCCACCGCTTGTCGCCCGCCCGCCGCCAGACCTCCGGGAACCCGGCCCGTACCCGGTGGACCGTGGCCCGCTCGCGCTCGGCCAGCCGGCCGGCGACGAAGGCCAGCCGCGGGTCGTCCGGCCGGGAGTCCGCCACGGCGGACCAGGTCTCGGCGGCCACCGCCGCGTCCTGGTGCTCGCCGAGCAGGCGCTGCACGTCGGCCAGGGCATCGGCCAGCTTCCGGGCGTCCTTGCCCACCACCGGCGCGACCGCGTTCACCGCGTACCGGGCCCGCTTGGCCTGCTTCCGGACCTCGTGCCACGGCTCGTCGGGGCCGAGCGGGTCGAGGGCGTCGCCACCCTGCGGCCCGGTCAGCTTCCGCCACGGCCGACGGACCAGCCGGGGCGACGCCTCAGCGGCCGGCTCGGCGGCCCGGGGCCGCAACCGGGGCGCGCGGGCGGCCAGCACCAGCGCGTCGGTCAGCGCCACGTACCGGGGCGTGCGCAGCGCCGCGTCCACCTCGGCCAGGGCGGCCTCCTGACGGGCCGCCAGGACGGCGTCCAGCCGGTCCACCGCCGCCGGGTCCAGCGGGGCCAGCGGGTCGGCGGCGGCGGTCCGGCGCAGCCGGTCCCGCAGCACCTCCACGTCCCGGGCCGCGCCGAGCACCCCGGCGAGCCAGGCCAACTCCTCGCGCAGCGGCCGGGCCCACCCGGGCACCAGCAGCGGGGCGAACGTCCGCAGGTCGCTGCGGAGCCGCCGGCAGCCGACCCGCATCTGTTGCAGCGCCGTCCGGTGCCCGGGGACCGGGGCGCGCAGCCGGACCAGCGGGTCGTGCGCCAGCACCCGCCGCACCGCCCGGCGGACCGCCTCGGTGACGACGTCCCCGCCGGTCGGCTCGGCCGGCAGGCCCGTCGGGGCGACCAGGTCGGGCTCGCCGTCGACGGCCGCGCCGAGCGCCCCGACGTGCGCCGGCAGCACCACCGCGAGCGCCCGGCGGTGCTTCGGCACGAACTCGCCCTCGGTGGCCCCGGCATCGGTCAGCAGCCGGCCGATCCGGTCGAGCAGCGCGGTGTCCCCGGCCCGGCGTTCCACCTCCACCTCGCGGAAGCCGCCCGCCGGCCGGCCGCCCTCGTCGAGCACCGTGACCCGGTCGTCGGCCACCTCGGCGAGCAGCGCGCCGTCGGCGGCGCGGACCTGGTGCCGGTGCCGCTCGGTGCGGATCATCGCCACCGGGGCCACCTCGGCGCCCCGGGTGTGCACCGTGACCAGGTCCCGCAGCTCCTCCGGCACCCCGGTGCCGCGCCGGCCGGGCCGGGAGATCTCGTGCCGCACCCCGGTCGACCCGGTGGGCAGCTTCACCGTCCACGGCTCCGGCTCGCCCCGGCGGTACCGCAGCGAGACACCGGCCCGGGTCAGCCGCAGGTCGGCCGTGTCGACGTACGTCGCCACCAGCCGGACCGGGGCCCGCAGCTCCACCCGGCCGTCCGTCGGGGCGACGGCGGACAGGTCGGGGACCGTGAATCCCTCCGGCACCTCGTACTTGCGTTCCTCTTCCCGCATTCCGCCCACCCTATGCCCGTCGACGGGTCACCCGGACCGGCCACCGACCCGGCGCAGCAACAGATCCTGGAGGTGGGTCAGCGGCGTCTCCGGCAGCCCGGTACGCCGGCTCCAGCTCCCGTCGGCGGCGAGTTCGAACGCCTCCACCTCCGGGCTGAACGCGGCGGCCAGCACATGGTCCAGTTCGGCGCGGGCCACCGGGTCGCTCACCTGCACCAGCGCCTCCACCCGCCGGTCCAGGTTGCGGTGCATCAGGTCGGCCGAGCCGAGCCAGAACTCCGCGTCGCCGTTGTTGCCGAACCGGAAGACCCGGGAGTGTTCCAGGAACCGGCCCAGGATCGAGCGGACCCGGATGTTCTCCGACAGCCCCGGCACCCCCGGCCGCAGCGTGCACATGCCCCGGATCAGCAGGTCCACGTGCACCCCGGCCCGGGAGGCGCGGTACAGCGCGTCCACGATCTGCTCGTCGACCAGCGAGTTCACCTTGAGCTGCACCAGCCCCGGCATGCCCAGCCGGACGTGGGAGATCTCCCGCTCGATCCGCTCCACCAGGCCGCGCCGGATGCCCTGCGGGGCCACCAGCAGCCGCCGGAACGTGGTCTGCCGGCTGTACCCGGTCAGCACGTTGAACAGGTCGGTCAGGTCCGCCCCGATCTCCGGGTCGGCGGTGAGCACGCCGAAGTCCTCGTACAGGCGGGCGGTCTTCGGGTGGTAGTTGCCGGTGCCGATGTGGCAGTACCGCCGGATCTGGTTGCCCTCCTGGCGCACCACCAGCGCGGTCTTGCAGTGCGTCTTCAGCCCCACCAGGCCGTACACCACGTGACAGCCGGCCCGTTCCAGGGTCCGCGCCCAGCCGATGTTGGCCACCTCGTCGAACCGGGCCTTCAGCTCCACCAGCACCACCACCTGCTTGCCGGCGGCGGCGGCGTCGACCAGCGCGTCGACGATCGGGGAGTCCCCGCTGGTGCGGTACAGGGTCTGCTTGATGGCCAGCACGTTCGGGTCGGCCGCGGCCTGCTCGACGAAGCGCTGCACGCTGGTGGCGAACGAGTGGTACGGATGGTGCACCAGCACGTCGCCGTCGCGCAGGGTGGCGAAGACGCTGCGCGGCACCTCCCCCTCGGCGAGCCGGGGATGGGTGGCCGGCACGAACGGCGGGTCCTTGAGGTCGGGGCGGTCGGCCGCGCCGTAGACCTGCCAGAGCGCGGAGAGGTCGAGCAGGCCCCGGACCCGCAGCACGTCGTGCGCGTCCATGTCCAGTTCCCGGACGAGCAGCTCCAGCATGTGGTCGGAGATGTCGGCGGCCACCTCCAGCCGCACCGGCGGGCCGAACCGACGCCGGGCCAGCTCCCGTTCCAGGGCCTGGAGCAGGTCCTCGTCGCGGTCCTCGTCGACCTCCACCTCGGCGTTGCGGGTCACCCGGAACAGGTGGCACTCCACCACCTGCATCCCGGAGAAGAGCTGCCCCAGGTGGACCGCGATCAGGTCCTCGACGGGCAGGAACCGCACCCCGGGCAGGTCCCGGCACACCCGCACGAACCGGGGTACGTTGTTCGGCACCTTCACCCGGGCGAACAGCTCCGAGCCGCCGTCCGGGTCGCGGACCGCCACGGCCAGGTTCAGCGACCGCCCGGAGATGTACGGGAACGGGTGCGCCGGGTCGACGGCGAGCGGCGTGAGCACCGGGAAGATGTGCTCCCGGAAGTACGTGCGCAGCCGTTCCCGCTCGGCGTCGTCGAGGTCGCCCCAGCGCAGGATCCGGATGTCCTCGGCGGCCAGCTTCGGCAGCACGTCGTCGACGAAGCAGCCGGCCTGCCGGCCCGCCAGCATCGCGGTCTTCTCGGCGATCAGCTCCAACTGGGTCCGCAGCGGCAGGCCGTCGCCGCCCCGCACGGGCAGCCCGGCCTGGAGCCGGCGCTTCAGTCCGGCTATCCGGACCATGAAGAACTCGTCGAGGTTGCTGGCGAAGATGGCCAGGAACTTCGCCCGCTCCAGCAACGGGGTGCGCGGGTCCTCGGCCAGCGCCAGCACCCGGGCGTTGAAGTCGAGCCAGGACAGCTCCCGGTTGAGGAAACGGTCCTCGGGCAGCGCCGCCGGGCCGGGCTCGGCCTCCGCCTCCTCGGCGTACGGGCCCTCGTCGAGCACCTCCTCCAGCCCGGCCGAGGCAGCCGCCGCGTCGAGCCGGTCGGTGCCCCGGGCCCGCCGGTCGCGGTCGGGCCGCCCGGGTCCGGGCGGGTCGGCCGTACCGTCGTCGGTCCGGGCCTGCCCGCCGGCCGCGTCGGCGGCCGGGGTCGGGTCCGCCGTCGGCTGCCCGCCGGCCGGCTCGGAGTGGTCGGTCGGCGCGGGCGTGGGGTGTGCCCCGGTCGGCTCCGGGCGGTCGGTCGGCTCGGCTGGGTCGGTGGGCTCGGGGTCGGTGGCGGGCGACGGTCGGCCGGGCCGGAACCGGCCGTCGGCGCCCCGTTGCCGGGACCCGTCACGGGATGTGGTCGCTCCGGTGCTCCGACGGCGGTTGGTGCGCTGTTCGCGAGGGGTGCTCACCAGCCCATAATCACCCGACGGGGGTTAACGCAAAATGAACTTGGTCGGGTGATCACGCCATCGTCGGGAAGGTCACCCGGACCACCTCGCCGGCCGCGTCGGTCTCCACCCGCAGCCGCTGGCCCAGCCGCAGCATCCGCAGGCCGGAGGCGTCGAAGGCGCGGGCCGGGAAGGGCAGCTCGGTGCCGTCGTCGAGCAGCAGCACCCCGCTGCGGGTCGCCGCGTCGTAGCTGGCCACCGTCCCCTGCATGGCGTCACCGTACACCGCGCCGCCGCCGACGAGCGCGGCCGTGCGGGGGCCGAGCCCCAACCGGGCGGCGGCCACCAGGTCGGCCGGGGTGTCCACGTCGCGGCGCAGGGTCGGCCAGTCGCCGGTGAGCGGCACCGCGCCGCTGGCCGCGTGCGCCGAGGCCGAGCCGGCCCCGAAACGTGGGTCGAGCGGTACCCCGGCCGGCGCGGCGAGCAGCACCGTCCCGTCGCCGGGGGCGTCCGCCACGTACCCCCGCACCCCGGCCGTCGCCCGCAGCGCCGCCGCCAGGTCGGCCGGGCGCAGCGCCGGCAGGTCGGCGGTGAGCGCGGCCACCCCGGTCCCGCCGGCCAGCGCCGCGCCGTGCCGCAGGGCCGCGTTCAACCCGGCGGCCGCAACGTCCGGTACCACCCGCAGTCGGGCCCGTCGTCCGTCCCGCCCGGTGTCGTGGGTCGCCGCCGCCACCCGGGCGTCGTCGGTGACCACCACCACCTCATCGACCGGGGCGCAGGCGGCCACCGCCCGCAGCGTGTCGGCCGCCAGGGCCAGGGCCAGGCTCTCGTGGGGTACGCCGGGCAGCGCGCCCCGCAGCCGGCTCTTCGCCACGCCGAGGCGCTTCACCGGCACCACCACGGTCCAGGTCTGGGGCACGGCACAATCCTGCCAGCCGGGCACCGGTACCCTCACTGGCCGTCCCGGGGGCGAGCAGGCATGATTTCGCTGCGGGTGTCAGCGGTGGGACGCGGGTGCGGTCGGGCAACGAGGAGGCAGGGTGGGGCGCCGGAAGCTGGGGTTCTGGCAGCGGTTCGCCGTGGTCGTGGTCAAGCCGGTGATGACAGTCTGGACCCGGCGCACCTGGCGGGGCATGGAGCACCTGCGCCGCGACGGCGGGGTGATCATCGTGGCGAACCACATCTCGCACGCCGACCCGTTGGTCTCCGCGCACTTCGTCTACGACGCCGGCCGCTGGCCCCGGTTCCTCGGCAAGGCCAGCGTGTTCCGGGTGCCGGTGGTCGGTTGGCTGCTGCACAGGTGCCGGCAGATCCCGGTGGAGCGCGGCACGGTCGACGCGGTCAAGTCGCTCGACGCCCTGGTCGCCGCCCTGAACGAGGACGGTGTGGTGGTCATCTACCCGGAGGGCACCACCACCCGGCACCCCGACCTGTGGCCGATGCGGGGCAAGACCGGGGCCGCCCGGCTGGCGCTGGCCACCGGCGCCCCGGTGGTCCCGCTGGCCATGTGGGGTCCGGAGCGGATGTTCGACCCCCGGACCAAGCGGTTCAGCGTCCGGCCCCGGATCCCGGTCAGCGTCTCCGCCGGGCCCCCCGTCGACCTGGGACGCTGGCAGGGGGCCACGCCGACCCGGGCCACCCTGGTGGAGATGACCGACGAGATCATGCTGTGCCTGCGCGACCTGCTCGCCGAGATCCGGGGCGGCACACCGCCGCCGCTGTGGGAACGTCCCGCCCGGGCCGGCGACGGCGGCGAGCAGCCGGAGGCGGCGGCGTGAGCGGGCGACGTGCCAGCACCGGCGCCGGCGGGCAGGTGGCGGTGCTGGGGGCCGGGTCGTGGGGGACGGCCTTCGCCAAGATCCTGGCCGACGCCGGCCGGGACGTGACCGTCTGGGCCCGCCGGCCCAGCGTCGTGGACGGCATCCGCCGGGCCCGGCGTAACCCCGACTACCTGCCCGACCTGCGGCTGCCGGACCGGGTCCGCGCGACCGGGGACGCCGTCGAGGCGATCACGGACGCCGAGCTGGTGGTGCTGGCCGTGCCCTCGCAGACGTTGCGCGGCAACCTCGCCGAGTGGGCCGGGCACCTGCACCCGGACGCCACCCTGGTCTCCCTGATGAAGGGGATCGAGCTGGGCACCACCAAGCGGATGAGCGAGGTGATCGTGGAGACCGCCGGGGTGACCCCGGACCGGGTGGTGGTGGTCTCCGGCCCCAACGTCGCCCCCGAGATCGCCGCCGAGCAGCCGGCCGCCACCGTGGTCGCCGGCACCGACGCCGCCCGGACGGCGCTGGTGCAGGCGTCCATCCTGACGACCTACTTCCGCCCGTACACCAACGACGACGTGATCGGCTGCGAGCTGGGCGGCGCGGTCAAGAACGTGATCGCCCTGGCGTACGGGATCGCCACCGCGATGGGCTTCGGGGACAACACCCGGGCGATGCTGATGACCCGGGGGCTGGCCGAGACGGCCCGCCTCGGGGTGGCGCTCGGCGCCGACCCGATCACCTTCGCCGGCCTGGCCGGCATGGGGGACCTGGTGGCGAGCTGCTCGTCGCCGTTGGCCCGCAACCGCACCTTCGGTGAGCACCTGGGCCGGGGCGCGACGCTGGAGGAGGCCCGGGTGGCCACCCGGCAGACCGCCGAGGGCGTCAAGAGCGCCCTGGCGGTCCGTGACCTGGCCCGCGCGCACGGGGTGGAGATGCCCATCACCGAGCAGGTCGAACGGGTCTGCCACGAGGGCCTCGACCCCCGGATCGCCGTGGACGTGCTGATGAGCCGGACCGCCAAACCCGAGTCGTACGAGTGAGTTGCCATGACTGACCAGGACTACCGCGACGGCACCCGGTGCGTGCACGCCGGGCTGCCCGAACCCGCCCCGGGCGACCCGTTCCTCCCCGGGCCGGTCCTCGCCGCGCCGTACCACCTCGACCCGTGGCAGGGGCCGCAGGCCTCGCCGAACGGGTACGGCCGACCGGACAACCCGACCCGGCGGCTGCTGGAGGCGGCCGTCGGCGAGTTGGAGGGCGGCGACTGCCGGGTCTTCGCCAGCGGGCAGGCGGCCATCACCGGCCTGCTGCTGGCCGTGCTGCGGCCGGGCGACACGGTGGTGCTGCCCGCCGACGGGTACTTCCCGGTGCGGGCCTTCGCCGCCGACACCCTGGAGACCATCGGCGTCACGGTGCGCTACGCGCCGACCGTCGGGCCGTACCCGTCGTTCGCGGGGGTCCGGCTGGTGCTGCTGGAGACCCCCGCCAACCCGGGCCTGGACGTGGCCGACGTCGCGGCCCTGGCCGAGGCGGCGCATGCGGCCGGCGCCCTGCTGGCGGTGGACAACACCACCGCCACCCCGCTCGGGCAGCGCCCGCTCGACCTCGGGGCGGACGTGGTGGTCGCCTCCGGCACCAAGGCGCTCACCGGCCACTCGGACCTGCTGCTCGGGTACGTCGCCACCCGGTCCGGGGCGTTGCTGGACGCGGTCACCGGCTGGCGGACCACCACCGGTGCGGTGCCCGGGGCGTTCGACTCCTGGCTGGCCCACCGGTCGCTGGCCACCCTGGACCTGCGGCTGGGCCGGCAGTCGGCCAACGCCGAAGCGGTCGCGCGGGCGCTGGCCGCCCGCCCGGACGTGGCCGGGCTGCGCTGGCCGGGGCTGCCCACCGACCCGGCGTACCCGGTGGCCGCCCGGCAGATGCGCCGGATGCCGGGGGTGCTCTCGTTCGACCTCGGCGACGCCGACCGGGTGGCCCGCTTCGTCGCCGCCGCCCGGCTGGTCGCCGCGGCGACCTCGTTCGGCGGGCTGCACACCACCGCCGACCGGCGGGCCCAGTGGGGCGACGACACCGCACCCGGTTTCGTCCGGCTCTCCTGCGGCGTGGAGGACCCGGCCGACCTGGTGGCCGACATCGGTGCCGCGCTGGACGACGCCGGGGCGCCGGGTCCGCTATGGTGATCGGGCCCGTCGCGGGCGGCGACGTCGAGGAGGTGAGTCCGATCCACCCGACAACAGGACCGGCGCTTCCCTCCGCGTCCCCGTCGCACCGGTAGTGCCGGCGGGAGCGCCGCCCAGCGTTCCCGAGAGGCCTGCCATGGTGTCGCCCCGTACCGACCGTCCCACCCTCGTGCAGCGACTGCGCGCCGCCGGCTGCGTCTACGCCGAGGACGAGGCGGAGCTGCTCCTCGCCGCCGCCGCCTCGACCGGGGCGCTGGCCGGGCTGGTCGAGCGCCGGATCGCCGGTGAACCGCTGGAACACGTGCTCGGTTGGGCCGAGTTCTGCGGCCTGCGGGTCCGGGTCGACACCGGGGTCTTCGTGCCGCGCAGCCGGACCGCGCTGGTGGTCGAGGCGGCCGTGGCCGCGACCGGTCCGGCCCCGGCGGTGGTGGACCTCTGCTGCGGCTCCGGCGCCACCACCCTGGCCCTGGCCCACCGGCTGGACTGCCGCTGGCTGGCCGCCGTCGACCTCGACCCGGCCGCCGTGGCCTGCGCCCGGGGCAACCTCGCCCCACTCGGGGTACCGGTCTTCCAGGGCGACCTGTTCGACCCGCTGCCCGAGCGGTGGCGGGGGCGGTTGGACCTGGTGGTAACCAACGCCCCGTACGTGCCCAGCGGGGCGGTGGCCATGATGCCGGCCGAGGCGCGGCTGCACGAGGCGCGGCTGGCCCTCGACGGCGGCCCGGACGGGCTGGCGGTGCTGCGCCGGGTCGCGGCCCAGGCGGCGCGCTGGCTGGCCCCCGGTGGCCACCTGGCGGTGGAGGTCGCCGCCGAGCAGGCCGGGGCGCTGCGCGCCGCGCTGCGGGGGTACGGGCTGGAGTCCCGGGTGGTCCGCAGCGCGGACCTGGACGCCACCGCCGTCGTCGCCCGCCGGCCACACTGACGACGCGGGCCGGTGCCGTGCCGTGCTGGCTGTGCCGTGCTGGCCGGGCCCTGCCGCCGGTGCCGTGCTGGCCGGGACGGGTCTGCCGGGCGTGGGTGGTGAGGCGGGTCTGCCGTGCCGGCTCCTTCTCCCGGGCCGTCGGTCCGGGCGTGTCCCGCTCCGGAGGGGACCACGCGATGAGCGGTATACCGGTCAGGCATAAAAATGCCTGACCGGTATACCGCTCGGAAGCAGGTGCTGTCGCCGGGCGGCGGTGCGGTGGGCATGGGCCGGCCCGGCGCTCCCGGTGGCGGCCGAGGCGCCGGGCCGGCGGGTCGGGCGCTTCCGGCCCGCCACCGCTGGGCAGCCGATCCGGCTCCGCAACCGATCCGGGCCGGGGGTAGGTCCGGCACCGCAGTCGGATCGGGTCAGCGGTCGAGTCGGGTCAGGGTCGAGTCGGGTCAGCGGTCGGTGTGGGCCGGTGGCACGGGCGGGGCGGCGGCGAAGGCGGTCCAGGCGGCCGGGGCGAAGAGCAGCGCCGGACCGGTCGGGTCCTTCGAGTCACGGACCGCGACCGCGCCGGGGATGTCCGCCATCTCGACGCAGGCGCCCTCGTCGCCGCTGTGGCTGCTCTTGCGCCAGTGGGCTGTCGTCAGCGCCGGACTGGTCGTCGGGGTCATGGTGCCTACCGTCCCTTCAGGATTCGAACGAGTTGGTCGCGACTTGCCGCCGGGCTGAGCGCGACGGATCGCAGGTGTTCCATGATCTTGGTGCAGGTACGCAGGTCGCCGGGGCGGTCGAGGATCATCTGACCGGCGACGGTCTCCACCGAGGCGATGATCGGGTCCTCCGGGTCGGCGAACTCGAGGATGTGCAGCGAGCCTCGGGTGCCCCGGTGGTAGCCGGCGGAGAGCGGGACGACCTGGACGGTGATGTTCGGCAGTTCGCCGATCTTGAGTAGGTGCTGAATCTGTGCCTCCATCACCGCCTGCCCGCCCACCGGGCGGAGCAGTGCTCCCTCGTCGATGATCGTGTCCAGGATGGGCGGTTGGTCGCCGGTCAGCCGTTGCTGCCGGTCGAGTCGGACGTGGACCCGCTGCTCGACGTCCTCGTCGCTGAGGGTGTGCGGCCCGCCGAGCATCACCGCGCGGATGTAGTCGGCGGTCTGGAGCAGCCCCGGCACGACGGACGGCTCGAAGTTGGCGATCCCGGTCGCCTCCGCCTCCAGTGCGATGAAGTCGATGGTGCGGCGGTCGAGCAGGTACGAGTAGGACACCCACCAGCCCGGTTTGCGTGCGTCCTTGGCGAGTTGCACGGCGGCGGCGACCTCCTCGGCGGCCACCCCGTACAACGTGAGCAGGGCGCGTGCGGTGGCCGGGCTGACCAGGGTCTGGGCGTTCTCGTACCGGGACAGCGTGCTGCGGGTGCTGTTGATCTCGTCGGCGGCGGCCTCCAGGGTGAGGCCGGCCGCCTCCCGGTGCGCACGCAGGGCGATGCCCAGTCGCCGTGCTCGGGCGGTCTTCGGAGCCATGCATCGATAGTCGCACACGTCTCTGGGAAAGTGTGCATGAGAGAACCGCGATGAGAGTTGCATTCATCCCCATGGAGGTGTCAACCTGTGACGGCGTCCTCACCACTGGTTGTCGTGGCGACGGTAGTGGTGAGCGACCGGAGGGGATGGGGCGCGCGGCGATCGGGTTTTTTCTCCCCCGTACCCGATTGCCGCGTGCCACCCGACCACGAGGTCACCGGAAGGGGAGACGGATGACGGCAGCCGGACGATGGCCCCGTGTGTCGCGGTGTCGGTGGTGTGCGCGGCCGGTGCTGCGCGACAACGACGGCGCCTGGATCCATGCCGACCTCGCCTACGTCTGCCGGGACGGCGGCGGCGGTCTCAGCTACGTGTGCCGGGACTCGGGCGGGGGGCTGGCCGCCACCACGGCCGAACCGGAGGTGGTCCGCTATGCCTCCTGAACCGAGCCCGACCCGGGGAGGACCGAGCCCGACCCACGGGGGGCGGCGATGACCCGTTTCCTCGTGGTGCTCACCGACGTCCGGCTGCTCGACGGGGCGAGCCGCAACGAGCGGACCACGCCCGAGCGGCGGCGGCAGGTGGTGGGGGCGAGCAACCGTGAGGCGGCCGACCGGATCGCCGGGGCGTTCATGGCCCTGGGCATGGTGCGGGCCGGCCGGCAGCGGGTGAAGGTGCTCGCCGTCGGCCGCCGGCTGGCCGGCGAGCCCGGCCGGGTGGTGCTGGACCGGGCGTCGGAACGGACGTGCTGACCCGACGCCGCGCCCCTCGTGCGGGGCGGGCGCGGGTCAGAGCAACCGACGGTGCTTGAGGTACGCCACCAGGTCGTCGTACACGCCGCCCTCGTTGGCGAACATGGCGACGTTGCGGGCGGTGGCGAGCCAGGGCCGGGTCGACGGGCGGACCTCCTTCAGCGCCCGCTCCAGGTCCCGCTGCTCGATCATGCGGACCTCGCCCCGGCGTACCGAGTCGGCCATCGCGAACTCCGCCGCCGTCTCGCAGAGGTGCGCCAGGTCCGCGCCGGAGAAGTCCTCGGTGGCGGCCACCACCCGGTGCAGGTCGATCCCGGCGATGGGCCGGTCGCGCAGGTGGTACTCCAGGATGGCCCGGCGCGCCTCGGGGTCCGGCGGCAGCACCAGCACCACCCGGTCGAGCCGCCCCGGGCGACGCAGCGCCGGGTCGACGTCCCACGGGGTGTTGGTGGCGGCCAGCACGAACACCCCCTCGTTGCTGCCCTCCATGCCGTCCAGTTCGGCCAGCAACTGGTTGCCCAGCGTCCGCATCGCGCTGGATCCCACCTGCGAGCGCTTGTGCCCCAGCGCGTCGACCTCGTCGAGGAAGAGCACACACGGGGCGTTGCGGCGGGCGGCCTGGAACAACTCGTGCAGGTTCCGCTCCGAGTTGCCGATCCACATGTCCAGCACGTCCACGATGGACAGGGAGAGGAACTTCGCGCCCATCTCCCCGGCCACGGCTCGGGCCAGGAACGTCTTGCCGCAGCCCGGCGGGCCGTAGAGCATCAGCCCGCCGCGCAGGCTCTTGCCGTACACCCGGCGTAGCTCCGGGTTGCGCAGCGGGCCGAGGAAGGCCAGCTCCAGCCGCTCCTTGACCGCCGCCATGCCGCCCACGTCGGAGAGCCGGACGCTGGCCGACTCCACGTCGTACACCCGGTCGGCGTCGCCGGAGACCGGCTCGGGCTCGTCGCCCGCCCGCAGGAAGCGCGGCGGCACGACGTCGGCGAGTTCCCGCTCGTACGCGGCGAGCGGGGCGTCCCCGCCAGCCGGGGCCGCACCGGCCGCCGGGTGGTCCGGCGTCATCGCGACGGCCGGTGGCGGGCCGGGTACGGCCGTGCCGAGCGCCCGCTGCATCAGCGCCCGCGCCTCGACGTGGGCAGGATCACGGGCGAGCGCCTGACCGATGTGCCCGATCGCCTCGGCGCCGCGTCCCCGCTCCAGCAACAGCGCGGCCAGGTGCAGGCGCAGGGGCAGGTCGTCCGGGCGGGCGTCGAGGGCCGCCGCCAGGCTGTCGAGCAGGGGGTCGGTGCTCATAGGACCAGCAGCGTAGCGAAGGGGGTACGCCCCTGTGCCCGCCTCCCGACCGGGTCCCGTCCGGCATGGGGTGATTACGCTATGTATATGATGGCTTGACCGATTGCGGTGCCCGCCGCCTCTCCCTGGGTATGGCCACCGGCCCTCCGCCACGCACAGTAAGGTCGACCGCGTGAGCGCCACCGGCGCCACAGCGAGTTTCGCAGTCGGGACCGAAGAGGTGACCCCAGTGACCACCCCAGGCAAGACCCGCGTGGCAATCGTCTTCGGCGGCCGTAGCCCGGAACACGGCATCTCCTGTGTCAGCGCCGGCAGCGTGCTCGGCGCGCTGGACCCGGACGAGTTCGAGGTGGTGCCGGTCGGCATCACCCGGGCCGGACAGTGGGTGCTGACCAGCGGTGCTGCGGAGGAGTTGGCGATCCACGCGCGGCAGCTTCCGGAGATCACCGCTGCCTCCGGCGTCGACCTGGTGCTCCGTGCCGACCCCACCGGCAACGGGCTGCTGGTGCTCGAACCGGGGGAGGGGCCCCGGGCCCTGACCGACGTGGACGTCGTCTTCCCGGTCCTGCACGGCGCGTACGGCGAGGACGGCACCATCCAGGGGATGCTGGAGATGGCCGGCATCCCGTACGTCGGGGCGAACGTGTTCGCCTCGGCCGCCGCGATGGACAAGGAGTTCACCAAGAAGCTCTGCGCCGCCGAGGGCATCCCGGTCGGCCCGTACGTGGTGCTGCGCAGCGGGATGACACTGACCGAGGAGGACAAGGAGCGGCTGGGCCTGCCGGTCTTCGTGAAGCCGTCGCGGGCCGGCTCGTCCTTCGGCATCAGCAAGGTCGACGACTGGGCGAAGCTCGACGAGGCCGTCGCCACCGCCCGGCAGATCGACCCGAAGGTGCTGGTCGAGGGGGCGATCGTCGGCCGCGAGATCGAGTGCGGCGTGCTGGAGGGGGAGGCGGCCGGGGCGCCCGAGGCGTCGGTGCTGGCCGAGGTCCGGGTCGTCGCCGACCACGACTTCTACGACTTCGAGGCGAAGTACATCGACTCCGAGCAGTCCTGCGAGTACGACATCCCGGCCGGACTGCCCGACCAGGTCACCCGGCAGGTGCAGGAGTACGCGGTCCGGGCGTTCACCGCGCTCGACTGCGCGGGGCTGGCCCGGGTCGACTTCTTCGTCACCCCCGACCTGCGGGTCTACCTCAACGAGATCAACACGATGCCCGGGTTCACCCCGTCGTCGATGTTCCCCCGGATGTGGGCCGCCTCCGGCCTGGAGTACCCGAAGCTGGTCAACCGCCTCATCCGCACCGCCCTCCGCCGAGGCACCGGCCTCCACTAACCCACCCACCCCCGCCCCCCTCCCACCCCCTCCCTCCCTCCCTCCCTCCCACCCACCCCTCCCTCCCACCCACCCCTCCCGCCCCGTTGATCATGGAGTTGGCGGCATGCAGGGGCGCTCCGCCTGCCGCCAACTCCATGATCAACGCATGGGGGCGGGGTGGGGGAGGGTGGGGGGAGGGGGTGGGGGTTAGCGGTTGCAGCCGGAGGGGGGGGTGCCGCCGGAGGGGACCGAGGCCACGATCGCGTCGGCGAGCGGGGGGAGGAGCTGCAACGGTTGGCCGTGGGTCGCCGGCACGCTCACCCGGACCGGGACCTCGCGGTCGAGGGCGGTCAGCGTGGTGCGGTCGCCTTCGGTGGTTCCGTGCCAGCAGACGTTGTTGACCGTCCACACCTCGTCGGTGTCCGGCACGGTGGCGGCCGGGCCGCCGCAGGCCACGGTGAGGGCGGGGTCGCCGTACGCGGCGTTCTGCTCCGGGCCGGCGGTGACCGGACGCTGGGCGAGCTCGCCGACGGTCGCCGGGAGGTGCGAGAGCAGGGCGCGACACACCGTGGCGGGCCGTTCGGCCAGCTCCGGGGCGGCCATCTCGACGGGCGTGGTCGACTGCGGCTGGGCCACGCTGGGTGACGCCGCCGGGTCAGAGCCGGGGCCGTCCGGGGTGAGCTGGGTGAAGGCGAACCCGGCGACCAGCAGGGTCACCGGGAGGGCGACCGCGGTGGCGAGCAGCGCGGCGGTGCGGTTGGTCCGGTCCGGCCGCCGGGCGGCCGGCTTACCGGTGGACTCGTCGGCGGGCTGCTCGGCGGACCGTCGGTCGGTGGGGGTAGGCGTGATCTTGTCCACTTACAGGCGCACCACCGAACACGTGAGGGTGCGGGTGATGCCGGGCACCATCTGCACCTTGCTGACGATGAGTTTGCCGAGTTCGTCGACGGTGTTGGCCTCGGTGAGGACGACCACGTCGTACGGCCCGGTGACGGCGTCGACGCGCACCACGCCGGCGAGACCGGAGATGAGACCGGCCACGTCCCGTGCCCGGCCCACCTCTGTCTGGATGAGGATGTACGCCTGAACCACGACTCGACCTCCGTCTGTCGCCGTCGCCGCCTGGGCGGCCCGAAGGGTGAAAATACCCTACGGACCAGGTGAGATCCCTATCGGTGGTCGAGGAGAAGCGGTGAGCGAGCGGAGCGGGACGGCGTGAGCGTCGCGGGTGTCGGTGAGTTCGGGTTGATCGACCGGGTGACTGCCCGGCTGGGGTCCGGGCCGGCGTGCCTGGTCGGCCCCGGGGACGACGCCGCGGTGGTGGCCGCCCCGGACAGCCGGGTGGTCGCCTCGACGGACGTGTTGGTCGAGGGCAGGCACTTCCGGCGGGACTGGGGCGGGGCGGTGGACCTCGGGCACCGGGCGGCGGCGGCCAACCTGGCCGACATCGCGGCGATGGGGGCCACCCCGACCGCGTTGCTGGTCGCCCTCTGCCTGCCGCCCGGGTTGGAGCCGGGCTGGGCCGAGCAGTTGGCCGACGGGCTGGCGGCCGAGGCGGCCAAGGTCGGCGCGAGCGTGGTGGGCGGGGACATGTCGGCCAGCCCGACGCTGACCGTCGCCGTCACCGCGCTGGGGGACCTCGGTGGCCGGGCCCCGGTGCTGCGCTCCGGCGCCCGTCCCGGCGACGTGCTCGCGCTGGCCGGACGGGTCGGGTACGCGGCGGCCGGGTGCACGGTGCTCTCCCGGGGCTTCCGTACCCCGAAGCTGCTCGTGGAGGCGTACCGGCGGCCCGAGGTGCCGTACCCCGCCGGGCCGCACGCCGCCCGGCTCGGCGCCACCGCGATGATCGACGTGTCGGACGGGCTCCTGGCCGACCTGGGGCACGTGGCGCGGGCCAGCGGGGTCGGCATCGATGTGCACCGGGACGCCTTCGAGGTGCCCCGGCAGATGCGGGACGCCGCCCAGGCGCTCGGCGTCGACCCGTACACCTGGTTGCTGGCCGGCGGTGACGACCACGCCCTGGCGGCGACCTTCCCGCCCGCCGTGGCGCTGCCCGCCCCGTGGCGGCCCATCGGCGTGGTGACCGAGGGCGGCGTGGTGACCGAGGGTGGCGGGGCGGCCGGCGGCGGGGTCACCGTGGACGGGGAGCGGTACGACGGGCCGGCCGGCTGGGATCACTTCCGGTGACGGTCGTACCCTTCACCCGTGAGTGAGCTGGAGATCCGCCCGGTGCCCTTCGACTCGCCGGTGGCCCGGCTGTTGATCCGGGACGCCATGGCCGACCTGGGGGCCCGTTACGGCGGCAGCGGCGACGACACCCCGATCGACGCCACCGAGTTCGAGCCCCCGGCCGGAGTGTTCCTGGTGGCGCGGCTGGCCGGCACGCCGGTCGGCTGTGCCGGCTGGCGTAGCCACGGCGACTCCGGGGAGATCGCCGAGTTGAAGCGGATGTACACCGCTCCGGCCGTCCGGGGCCGGGGGGTGGGCCGGGCCGTGCTGGCGGCGGTGGAGGGTTCCGCCCGGGAACACGGGCGCAAGCAGATCATCCTGGAGTGCGGGGACCGGCAGCCCGAGGCGATCGCGATGTACTACGCGCTCGGGTACGAGCGGATCCCGAACTTCGGCTTCTATCGGGACTCACCCGGCTGCCTCTCCTTCGGCCGCCCGCTCTGACCGACCGGCCGCCCCCTTCGCTGACCCGACCCGACCCGACCCGGCCCGACCCGACCCGGCCCGGCCCGGCCGGGCCTGGCCCGGCCCTGCGGGTGCCGGCGACCGGCCACCGCGCCGGCCGGTCGGGGCTGGGTTTCGTTCGGCCCGGCGGCGGTCCGGCCAGCGCGACCGGGCCGACCGGCAGCGGCCGGCAGCGGGCAGTGGCCGGCCGGGGAACGGCCGGCCGGGAAGCGCCGGAGCAGCCGGCCAGGGAACGCCGGAACGGCCGGCCAGGGAACGGCGGAACGGCCGGCAGCCGGGGAGCGGCGCGGAGGCCGGCCCGGCCGGCGGCGGGCACGACAGAGCCGGCGGACCGGGAACGGTCCGCCGGCAGTGGCGGTGATCGGAGCGGCGGGCTACCGCGTCAGGCGCGGGTGACCTTGCCGGCCTTGATGCACGAGGTGCAGACCTTCAGCTTCTTGGTCGTGCCGCCACCGGCGGGGGTGCGCACCGACTGGATGTTCGGGTTCCAGCGGCGGTTGGTCCGCCGGTGCGAGTGGGACACGTTGTGGCCGAAGCCCGGCCCCTTGCCACAGACGTCGCACACGCTAGCCACGGGATACTCCTGAGATTGAAACGTTCATGAGGTCGCCGGCAGGGTGCTGCCCGGACAACCCGGCCAGGCTACCCGATGGTCCGCCGGGTCGGCCAACCGCCCCTACCGGGCCGACCTGGGCGGCGGCGGAACGGCGACGCCACCGGGAACCGGCCGAGCCCGGCGGCTGTCGGTCTCCGCCAGTAGGCTTCTGGCCGTGCTGGAGACTCTCGACGCCGCCGCGGTGCGCCGCTGGTGCGCGGGCGGGCTGGCCGTGCTGCGGCAGCACCAGGGCGAGATCGACGAGCTGAACGTCTACCCCGTCCCGGACGGCGACACCGGCACCAACCTGGTGCTCACCCTCACCTCGGCCCAGCAGGCGCTGGCGATGGACCTGGGCACCCTGCCCGACGACGGGTCGACCGGCCACGGGCACGCGCTGCGGCTGATGGCCCAGGGGGCGCTGCTCGGCGCCCGGGGCAACTCCGGGGTGATTCTCGCGCAGATCCTGCGCGGTCTCGCCGACGCGGTCGCCGAGGTGCCGGCCGTGCGCGGCCGGGCGCTGGCCACGGCGTTGCGGGCGGCGACCACCGCCGCGTACGCCGCGGTGGCCCATCCGGTCGAGGGCACCCTGCTCAGCGTGGTCGCCGCGGCGGCCGGCGCGGCCGAGGCGGCGGCGAGCGACGACCTGCCCACCGTGGCGCGGTCGGCGGCCGACGCGGCGGCGCACGCGGTGGGGCGTACCCCGGGGCAGTTGCCGGCGCTGGCCAGCGCCGGGGTGGTCGACGCCGGCGGCCGGGGGTTCTGCCTGCTGCTCGACGCCCTGGTCGAGGTCGTCACCGGCGAGCGCCCGGACCGGCCGGCCGCCGCGCCGCGCCCGGTCGGCCCGCCGCCGACGGCGGTGCGGGAGACCGGCTCCCCGGAGTACGCCTACGAGGTGCAGTTCCTGCTCGACGCCGAGCCGGCGGCGGTGCAGCGGATGCGCGCCGACCTGGCCGCGCTGGGCGACTCCCTGGTGGTGGTCGGCGGCGACCGGACCTGGCACGTGCACGTGCACGTCAACGACATCGGGGCGGCCGTCGAGGCGGGTGTGGTCGCCGGCCGGCCGTACCGGATCACGGTGAGCCGCTTCGCCGACCAGCCGGCGGCCGGCGCGCCACCGCCGGAGCGGGCCGGCCGGGCGGCGGTGGTGGTCTCCGACGGCGCGGGCATCACCGAGCTGTTCGCCCGGGAGGGGGCGGCGGTGGTGCCGGGCAACCCGTCCAGCGGCGACCTGCTGGCCGCGATCCGGGCCACCGGCGCGGCCGGGGTGGTGCTGCTGCCCAACGACCCGGCCACCCAGGCGGTGGCGAGCCTGGCCGCGCGGGAGGCGGACGGCACCGGGGTCCGGGTCAGCGTGGTGCCGACCCGCTCCCCGGTGCAGGCGCTGGCCGCCCTCGCCGTCCGGGACCCGGGCCGCCGCTTCGAGGACGACGTGATCGCGATGGCCGAGGCGGCCGGCGCCTGCCGGTACGCCGAGGTCTGCTACGCCGGGCGGGAGGCGCTGACCGTCGCCGGCCCGTGCCGCCCCGGCGACGTGCTGGCCCTGGTCGAGGGGGAGGTGCACCTGATCGGCGCCGACCTGGTCGACACCTGCACCGGCGTCGTCGACCGGATGCTCGGCGGCGGCGGTGAGCTGGTCACCCTGCTCTCCGGGGCGGACGCCCCGGCCGGGCTCGCCGAGGCGGTACGCGAGCACGTCGGGCGGCGCTGGCCGTTCGTCGAGGTGCAGGCGTACCCGGGCGGGCAACCGCACTATCCGCTCCTGGTGGGGGTCGAATGACGTCCGAGTCGTCCACGGTGGACACACCGCTGTCGAAGCTGGTCGGGGCGAAGACCGCCAAGGCGCTCGCCGACCACCTCGACCTGCTGACCGCCGGTGACCTGGTCTACCACTTCCCGCGCCGGTACGACGAGCGCGGCGAGCACACCGACATCCGGGCGCTGGACGTCGGCGAGCAGGTCACCGTGCTGGCCCAGGTGCAGCGCACCGCGGTCCGCCCGATGCGCCAGCGCCGGGGCAACCTGCTGGAGGTCACCGTCGGCGACTCCTCCGGCGGCACGCTGACCCTGACCTTCTTCGGCAACCAGGCGTGGCGGGAGCGGGAGCTGCGGCCCGGCCGGTGGGGGATGTTCGCCGGCAAGGTCACCGAGTTCCGGGGGAAACGCCAGCTCAACGGCCCGGAGTACGTCCTGCTCGGCGACTCCACCGACGGCGAGGCGGCGGCCACCGAGGAGGTCGAGGAGTTCGCCGGGGCGCTGATCCCGGTCTACCCGGCCGCGGCGGCGGTGCCGACCTGGGTGATCGCCCGGTGCGTCCGGGTGGTGCTGGACACCTTCACCCCGCCGGACGACCCGTTGCCGTCGACCGTGCGGGCCGGCCGCAACCTGGTCGGGATCGGCCCCGCGCTGCGCGAGATCCACCGCCCGTCCAGCAAGGAGGAGCTGTACCGGGCCCGCCGCCGGCTCAAGTGGGACGAGGCGTTCGCCGTGCAGCTCACCCTGGTCCAGCGCAAGATCCGGGCCGCGGCCTGGCCGGCGAAGGCCCGGCCGCCGCGCCCCGGCGGGCTGCTCGACCGGTTCGACGCCCGGCTGCCCTACGAGTTGACCCCGGGCCAGCGCACGGTCGGCGCGGAGATCGCCGCCGACCTGGGGACCGCGCACCCGATGCACCGGCTGCTCCAGGGCGAGGTGGGCTCCGGCAAGACGGTGGTGGCGCTGCGGGCGATGCTCCAGGTCGTCGACGCCGGTGGGCAGGCCGCCCTGCTGGCCCCGACCGAGGTGCTCGCCGCCCAGCACCACCGGGGCATCCTGGACCTGCTCGGTCCGCTCGCGCAGGCCGGCGAGCTGGGCGCCGACGACGTCGCCACCCGGGTCGAGCTGGTCACCGGCTCGCTGGGCGCGGCGGCCCGCCGCCGGGCGCTCGCCGAGGTGGCCGGCGGCCGGGCCGGCATCGTGCTCGGCACCCACGCCCTGCTGTACGAGGGGGTCGACTTCGCCGACCTGGGTCTGGTGGTGGTCGACGAGCAGCACCGGTTCGGGGTGGAGCAGCGCGACGCCCTGCGGGCCAAGGCCGACCAGCCGCCGCACGTGCTGGTGATGACCGCCACGCCGATCCCCCGGACGGTCGCCATGACCGTCTACGGCGACCTGGAGACGTCCACCCTCTCCCAGCTCCCGCAGGGCCGCTCGCCGATCGCCTCGCACGTGGTGCCGGCCGCCGACAAGCCGGCCTTCCTGGACCGGGCCTGGCGGCGGTTGCGCGAGGAGGTGGCCGCCGGCCACCAGGCGTACGTGGTCTGCCCCCGGATCGGGGAGGGGCCGACCAGCGACGAGGAGCCGCCCCGGGAGGACGACACCGGCCGGCGACCCCCGCTGGCGGTGACCGAGGTGGCCCCGCTGCTCGCCGAGGGGCCGCTGCACGGGCTGCGGATCGGCGTGCTGCACGGGCGGCTGCCGGCCGACGAGAAGGACGCGGTGATGCGGTCCTACGCCGCCGGTGACCTGGACGTGCTGGTGGCCACCACGGTGGTCGAGGTCGGCGTCAACGTCCCCAACGCCACCGTGATGATCGTGCTGGACGCCGACCGGTTCGGCGTCTCCCAACTGCACCAGCTCCGGGGCCGGGTGGGCCGGGGTTCGGCGGCCGGGCTCTGCCTGCTGGTCACCGAGGCGGCCGAGGGCTCGTCGGCGCGGGAGCGCCTGGACGCCGTCGCGTCCACCACGGACGGCTTCAAGCTCGCCGAACTGGACCTGGAGCAGCGCCGGGAGGGCGACGTGCTCGGGGCCACCCAGTCGGGGCGCCGGTCGCACCTGCGGCTGCTGTCGCTGCTGCGCGACACCGACCTGATCCGGGACGCCCGTACCGAGGCGATCGCCCTGGTCGAGGAGGACCCGGAACTGGCCCGGCACCCGGCGCTGGCCGCCTCGGTCGCCACCCTGGTCGACGAGGAACGCGCGGAGTACCTGGAGAAGGGCTGACCCCGGCGTCCACCGGGGGCGGTGCGCGGGCCTGACGTCCGGCGCGGTGCGCGGCACCTCGCGGGGACAGCCCGAGGGCGCGCCGACCGGGTGGTCGACGCGCCCTCGGGGTCGATCAGGTGGGGCGGAGCGGGTCAGGCGGTGAAGTGCACCCGACGCCGCCGCGCGACCACGAAGAGCACCGCGCCCAGGGCGAGCAGGGCGAGCGCACCGGCGGCGATGCCGCCCGCCGCCGCGCCGGTCACCGGCAGGCCGGGCTCCTCCTCGCCGCCACCGGTGCCGCCGTCGGGCTCGTCGCAGTCCTTGGGCTCGGTCCAGGCGAGCGGGCCGCCGGAGTCCAGGTCACCGGTGACGGTGACGGTGAAGCCCTTGCTGGCCCTGAAGGTGACCTTCTCGGTCTCGCCCGGCTCGACCGTGACGGTCTTGGCCTCGCCCTTGTTCGGGGTGAAGGTGCTGGTGACGGTGGCCCCGTCCTCGGGGTTCTTGATCTCGAAGATCATCTCGTCGCAGCTCGAGGTGTAGGTGCCCTCCGGCTTGCCGACCTCGGGCTGCTTGCAGTCCTCGGGCTGCTCGTGGCCGCCCTCGAAGGTCTCCATGCCGTTGGCCGTGACCGTGATGTTCCGCGAGTTCGCCGGGTCGAGCTTGTGGTTGACCACCTCGTTCGCCGGCACGGTCACCTCCTCGCGGTACTCCCCGCTGGCGGTGATGGTGAAGGTCGTCTTGATGTTGCCCCGGTTGGTCAGGGCCAGCGTCACGCTGCCCTCGCAGTCGAAGGTGGGCTCGACGGCGGGCGCGGCGACGCAGGTCTCCTCGCCGCCGTTGTACCAGGCCGGATCGCCCTCGGAGCGGGCGCCGATGCCGCTGTCGCTACCGATCTTGCGGTTGTCGTAGCGGGGGCTGTCGTCGTCCAGCGGGTCGATGATCTCGCTGCCGAAGACGAAGTCGACCTGGGTGAAGCAGGCTGGCACCTCGACCTTGAACTCCAGGGTGGCCTGCTGGAGCTCACCCTCGCCGACCCCGGCGAACTTCTTCACCGACGTGTCGAAGACGTACTGCGGGGTGGCGAAGCGCGCCGACGGGGCCAGGTACGACACCAGGGCCACGTCCTGCTCCTGGCCGGCGCAGAGCGGGCCGTTGGTCAGGGTGATCTTGGCGGAGCCCCCCGGCCCGTCGAACTCGTGGGTGTAGCGGGCCTTCTCGGCGTCGACGCACTCGGGGCCGGGCGGCGGGGTCGCGGGCGGGGTGCTCGGAACGGCCTCGGCGGCCTCGGTCACCGAGGGGGTGGGCTCCGGCGAGGGGATGCGGGCGCTCGCGGGCGAGGGCACCGTGACGGCCGCGAAGCCGAGCAGCGCGGCGGCGGCCACGGCGAGCGGTCGCCGCAGCGACAGCGGGGGACGGATCACACGTACTCCCGGGGTGAAGGGCGTCAAGGGGTACGGCGGGGGCGGCGGTGGGCGGTCGCTGCCGATCTCGGGCGCGTCCCGCGACGCTGCCTCCCCGGTGCCGTGGGGCCGGCGGAAGCACCGCCGGCACGGGCAGACCCTAGCGAGGGCAACCGGTACGAAACAGCCCACAGACCCCACTCATCATCATGTTATGAATTTGAGATCATTGATACACGGACGGTAGTTCGTCCGCACACCGGTCGATACCGACCGTGTGGGTCGGTTGCGTACCGTGATCGCGTAGCGTCGGGGCCGTGAGAACGTCGCAGGGTGCGCGCAGGAGGAGCCGGTGACCCGGATCGTGGCCGGAGCGCTCGGCGGGCGGCGGATCGCCGCGCCCCCGGGCGCCGGCACCCGCCCCACCACCGACCGGGTGCGGGAGGCGCTGTTCAGCGCGGTGCAGGCCGTGGTCGACCTCGACGGGGCGCGCTTCGCCGACCTGTACGCCGGCTCCGGCGCGGTCGGGCTGGAGGCGCTGTCGCGGGGCGCCGGTCACGTCCTGCTGGTGGAGTCCGACCCCCGGGCAGCCCGGGTGACCCGGGAGAACCTCGCCGCCGTCCGGGCCGGGCCCGCCGCCCGGCTGGTCACCGGGCGGGTCGCCACCGTGCTCGCCGCCGGCCCGGACGGCGGCCCGTACGACGTGGTCTTCGCCGACCCGCCGTACGCGATGCCGGGCGAGGAGGTGACCGCCATGCTGGTCGCGCTGCGCGACGGGGGGTGGCTGGCCGACGGGGCGCTGGTCGTGGTGGAGCGGTCCACCCGGACCGCACCGTTCGACTGGGTGGAGGACGTCACCTGCGAGCGTAGTCGGCGTTACGGGGAGACCACGCTTTGGTACGGTCGCCGATCATGAGACGTGCGGTATGCCCCGGCTCTTTCGACCCGGTCACCAACGGCCACCTCGACATCGTCGGCCGGGCCAGCCGGCTCTTCGACGAGGTGATCGTCGTGGTCACCATCAACCAGTCGAAGAACTCGCTGTTCACCGTCGAGGAGCGGATCGACATGCTCCGCCAGGTGACCGCCTCCTACGACAACGTCCGGGTCGAGTCGTTCCGGGGGCTGCTGGTGGACTTCTGCCGGGCCCAGCAGGCGACCGTCCTGGTCAAGGGCCTCCGGGCGGTCAGCGACTTCGACTACGAGTTGCAGATGGCCCACATGAACATCGGCCTGGCCGGGGTGGAGACCCTCTTCATGCCGACCAACCCGCTCTACTCGTTCCTCTCCTCCAGCCTGGTCAAGGACGTGGCGAAGTGGGGCGGGGACGTCTCCCCGCACGTCCCCGACGTGGTCCGGGAGGCGCTCAACCTCCGCCTCGACCCGTCCGTCCGCGGCTGACCGCAGCCGGCGCCGGTCGCGCCGCGCCCGTCCGGCGGCCGGCGCGACGCGCCGGGCCCGGGGCGGATGGGGCGCGGGTGGCCCGTGCGCGACATCATGGTGGAGCGGGAGGACGGCCGCAGCCCGCATCATGGAGGTCGGCCGACGGACGACAGGAGTGAGGTACCGGTGGACCCGCTCGATCGCATCGACGAACTGATCGCCATGGTGGAGCAGGCCCGCTCCGTTCCGATGTCCCGGAACAACTGCATGGTCGACCGGGGCGAGATGATCGCCGCGCTGGACGAGATGCGCGCCGAACTCCCCGCCGACCTGCGCCGGGCCGCCGCCCTCCTGGAGGAGCGGGACAAGATCATGGAGGCGGGCAAGCGGGAGGCGGACCGGATCATCAGCGAGGGCGAGGCGGAACACGCCCGCCTGGTCTCGGTGAACGAGATCACCGTCTCCGCCGAGCACGAGGGGGCCCGGATCATCGCCGAGGCCCGTGCCGAGGCGCAGCGGCTGCGCTCGGAGGTCGACGACTACGTCGACACCGCGCTGGCCAACTTCGAGCAGTTCCTCACCCGGGCGCTCGCCTCGATCGAGCGGGGCCGGGACAAGATGCACGCGCTGCGGGAGATCGGCACCTTCGCGGGGGACGACACGGAGCGCCCGATAACCTTCTGACCGGTACCGCAACAGCCGGCCGAAGGGGTGGGCGTCGCCCCGGTTCGACGGTGGGGTGGTCGCCCAGGTAACCTCGTGTGTCGGCCTCTCACCGGCCGGAGTCTGACTATGCCCAAGCACACATCAAGCTCACTCGACCCCAGGTCGCCGCTGGTCCTCGACACGAGGGAACTGCCGCGTCGCCCTGGCGCCTTGCGTACGGTCGATCGGGTCGTGCCGGCACCGGCGGACCTCGGCGTGGAGTTGATCGGCGTGCCGGAGGGCGCGGACCTCACCCTCGACCTGAGGATGGAGTCGGTGTCCGAGGGGGTGCTCGTCTCCGGGACCGTCAGCGGCCCCGTCCGGGGCGAGTGCGGTCGCTGCCTGCGTGAGATCAACGACACGGTGGCCGTGACCGTCCAGGAGCTGTACGCCTACGAGAACAGCACCACGGACGTCACGACCGAGGAGGATGAGGTGGGCCGACTCCAGGGCGACCTGATCGACCTGGAGCCGGCGGTTCGGGACGCGGTGGTGCTCACCCTGCCGACCAACCCGATCTGCCGCCAGGACTGCCCAGGGTTGTGCCCCGAATGCGGGGTGCACCGGGACGAACTGCCGGTCGACCACAGCCACCAGCAGATCGACCCGCGTTGGGCGGGCCTGTCGCAACTGAACCGTGAAGAGGAGTAAGAACCGTGGCCGTTCCCAAGCGCAAGATGTCGCGCAGCAACACCCGGTCCCGTCGGGCGCAGTGGAAGGCGACGCCGGTCGCGACGGTGGCCTGCCCGCAGTGCAAGTCGGCCAAGCTGCCGCACACCGCCTGCTCCGTCTGTGGCACCTACAACGGCCGCCAGGTCATCGAGGTCTGACGGGTTCGCCCCGTGACGCCTCCGACCCGAGGTCGGGTGGCGCGTCCAACCTGGCGATCGCCCGCTACCCCGGTGGCTGCCGACGCCGGCCGGCCCGCTCCGGCCGGCGTCGCGACGGGGCCGGGCACCGTACGGATCGCCGTTGACCTCCTCGGCGGGGACGACGCTCCCGCCGTCGTGGTTGACGGCGCTCTGCGGGCCATGCGTGCCGACCCTGACCTGCACCTGCTTCTCGTCGGTCCGGCGGAGACCGCCGCCGAGGTGACCGACGCCCTCGACCCGGCCCAACGGGCCCGGGTCGCCGTGCGCCCGGTGCGGGACGCCGTCGCCATGACCGAGAACCCCACCCGCGCCGCCCGTGCCCACAGCACGGTCCGCGCGGCCGTCGCCGCCGTCCGGGCCGGCACGGCCGACGCCCTGGTCTCCGCCGGCTCGACCGGCGCCACCGTCACCGCCGCCGTGCTCGGCCTCGGCCGCTGGCCGGGGGTACGGCACCCCGCGCTGGTCGCCACCCTGCCGGCGGTCGAGGGACCGGTGGTCCTGCTCGACGTCGGCGGGGCCCTGGAGGCACACCCGGCGACCCTGTCCCGGCACGCCGTGCTCGGCGCCGCCTACGCGGCGGTCGCGCACGCCATCACCGCGCCCCGGGTCGGGCTGCTCTCGGTGGGCACCGAGGCGGGCAAGGGCGACCGCGCCCGCCGGGCCGCCGACCCGCTGCTCGCCGTCGGCCCGCTGCCGTGCGACGCCCGCTACGTCGGCCTCGTCGAGGGGTACGACGTGACGCTCGGCGCGCGTGCCGATGTCGTGGTCACCGACGGCTTCACCGGTAACGTGCTGCTCAAGGCGATCGAGGGCGCGTACGCCATGGCCGGCGGGGCACCGGCCGGCGGAGGCGCCCCCCGGGCCGCCGCCCTGCTCGGGATCTCCGGCACCGTGGTCGTCTGCCACGGCGCGGCCCGCGCCGACGACATCGCCTCCGGCATCGCCCTCGCCGCCCACCTGTGGCGTCGGGGGGCCACCGACACCGTCTCCGCGCTGCTGGCCGGGGACGGGCCGGGTGACCGAACCGACCGCACCACCGACACCGAGGTAACCGCATCATGACCAACGACAAGCGGCGACGTGCTCCCGTCGGCCACCTGGAGGCCGCCTTCGGCGTCACACTGGACCCGGAACTGCTGGAACGGGCGTTGACCCACCGGTCGTACGCCTACGAGAACGGCGGTCTGCCCACCAACGAGCGCCTGGAGTTCCTCGGTGACTCGGTGCTCGGGGTGGTGATCACCACGGCGCTGTTCCACAACCACCCGGACCTGCCCGAGGGGCAGTTGGCCAAGCTGCGGGCCAGCGTGGTCAACATGCGGGCGCTGGCCGAGGTGGCGCGGCGGCTCGGCCCCGACGGGCTCGGCGCGTACCTGCTGCTCGGCAAGGGCGAGGAGACCACCGGCGGCCGGGACAAGGCGAGCATCCTCGCCGACACGCTGGAGGCGCTGCTCGGGGCGATCTACCTCCAGTACGGGCTGGACACCGCCGCGATCGTGATCCACCGGCTCTTCGACCCGCTGATGGCCGAGTCGGCCGGCCGGGGCGCGGCGCTGGACTGGAAGACCAGCCTCCAGGAACTCACCGCCGCGCTGGGGCTGGGCGTCCCGGAGTACCGCATCGAGGGCACCGGCCCGGACCACCTCAAGACGTTCACCGCCTGGGTGGTGGTGGCCGGCAACCGGTACGGCGGTGCGGAGGGGCGCAGCAAGAAGGAGGCCGAGCAGCGGGCCGCCGAGTCCGCCTGGCGCATCCTCAACGAGCAGGCCGAGACGACCCGGGCGGCGGAGGCGGCGCGGGCCGCCGAGGCGGCTGAGGTTGCGCGGGCCGCCGAGGCGGCGGCGACGGCCGGGGTGGACTCTTGCGCCGGGGCGTCCCCGGCGGCGGGGGTCGGGCGGGCCGGGGTGGGCGTCGAGGCGACCGGTGCCCCGGCCGGGGTGGAGACCGGGCTGGCCGGCGAGCGCCGTGCCTGAACTGCCCGAGGTCGAGACGGTCCGGCAGGGCCTGGCCCGTTGGGTGACCGGCCGGCAGATCACCACCGTCGAGGTACGCCATCCCCGGGCGGTCCGCCGCCACCTCCCCGGCGCGGTCCACTTCGCCGACGTCCTCGCCGGTCGGCGCGTGCTCGACGTCCGGCGGCGCGGCAAGTACCTCTGGCTGCCGCTGGACAGCGGCGACGCGGTCGTCGGACACCTCGGCATGTCCGGCCAGCTCCTGGTGCAGCCGCACGACGCGGCGGACGAGCTGCACCTGCGGGTGCGGTTCCGCTTCGCCGACGCCGGCCCGGAGCTGCGCTTCGTCGACCAGCGGACGTTCGGTGGGCTGGCGGTCTCGGCCGGTGGCGCGGACCTGCCCGCCGAGATCGCGCACATCGCCCGGGACCCGATGGACCCGGACTTCTCCGAAGCGGGCTTCGTGACGGCGCTGCGCCGCCGGCGTACCGAGGTGAAGCGGGCGCTGCTCGACCAGACGCTGATCTCCGGGGTGGGCAACATCTACGCCGACGAGGCGCTCTGGCGGGCGAAGCTGCACGGCACCCGGCCGACCGACGCGCTGACCGGGCCGGCGGCGACCCGGCTGCTCGGGCACGTGCGGGACGTCCTCGCGGAGGCGATCACCGCCGGCGGCACCAGCTTCGACGCCCTGTACGTCAACGTCAACGGCGAGAGCGGGTACTTCGACCGGGCACTGAACGTCTACGGCCGGGAGGGCGAGCCGTGCGGCCGCTGCGGGGCGCCGGTGCGCCGCGAGGCGTTCATGAACCGCTCGTCCTACAGCTGCCCCCGCTGCCAGCCCCGTCCCCGCACCCGGGGCTGAGCCACCCGGGGCTGGCCCACTCCGGTGCCGAGCCGCCCCGGCCGTCGAGCCGGCCGGGGCGCAGCGGGTGGCGGGTCAGCGCGGCGCGGCGAAGTTCTGCGTCCAGTACGGCCCGTTGCTCGTCGCGATGCCGACACCGATCTCGGTGAAGGCGCAGTTGAGGATGTTGGCCCGGTGGCCGGGGCTGTTCATCCAGGCGCTCATCACCGCCTCCGGCGTCCGCTGGTTCCAGGCGACGTTCTCCCCGTAGGTCCGCCACGCGTACCCGACGCGGTCGAGCCGCTGGCCCACGTCGCTGCCGTCACTGCCGGTGTGCGACATGTCCTGGTGGTCGGCCTGGTCCTGGCTGTGCCGCTGGGCCGCGGTCATCAGCTTCTCGTCGACCTGCACGGCCTTGCAGCCGGCCTTGGCGCGCTCGGCGTTGACCAGGTCGACGACCTGCTGGGCCTGACCGCTGACGGCGCCGCCGGCGACGGACTTCGGGGCGGTGGTGGTCGGGGCGCTGCTCCGCTCGACGTTGCGTCGCGACGGGGCGGTGGTGGACCGTTCCGCCGCCGGGGTCGGCTTGCTGGTCCGGCTCGGCGACGGCGCCGGACGGGACGCCGACGGGGACGCCGACGGCGACGCGGACGGGGTGGGCGACGCCACGTCGGGCGTACCGCTCGGGGTGCCGGGCAGCGGGTCGGCCAGCAGCGGAGCCGCCGTCCGCTCCTCGGCCGTACCGGTGAAGTTCGCCGGGCCGTCGTCGCCGGGCAGCACCAGGGCGCCCACGCCGAGGCTCACCGCGAGGGTGGCCGCCGCGGCGGCGCCGACCAGCGCCGGCCGGCGCAGGCGGCGGGGCGGGCGGTGCCGGCCCTCACCGGGCGTGCGGTCGGCGTCGGTCCCCCGACGTGCGGTCGGGCCGGCGCCGCCGACAGCGGGGATCTCCGAGGTGACGGGCCCGGCGTCGGAGCCGTTCGGGGTGGCCGCCCACCGCTGGGTGGGCCGCTCGGCCGGCCACCGGTGTTCGGGGCCGTCCGGCTGCCAGCCGTGGCCCGGCTCCCCGACCGCCCGGTCGTCCGCCGCACCGTCGGCCCACCGGCCGTCGGTGTCGGCCCACCGGCCGTCCGATCGCTGGTCGGCCCACCGGTGCTGTCCCGGGTCGAGGTGCCCGTGGCCGTCGGTCGCGTCGGTCTCCCACCGCTCGCGCGCCGGGCCGGCCGTCCACCGGTCGGGGGCCGTGCCGGCTGTCCACCGGTCCGGGGCCGGCTCGTCGGGCCACCGGCCCTCCGGCGTCACGCCGGGCCGGTCGACGCCGGGCCGGTCGACACCGGGCCGGTCGACACCGGGCCGGTCGGCCGGGCGGGCGTCGCCCCGCCCGCCCGGCTGCCAGGGCCCGGCCGTTGGCTCGGGGTCGTCACCGAACAGGTACGCCGACCGGGGTTCCGGACGGTCCGTGAGCCAGGTCGGTTCGCCGGCCGGCTCCTCGCGCCGGTGGGCGCGATCCGGGTCCATCGGGTCGGTCGAGCCGTACACGCCGGGTGCCTCCAAAGCTTCGGTTGACGGGCGCAGGTGACGCTACGTGAGCGTCGTGAGCAGCGGCAACGTGGCTAAGAAAGAGTTAAGGCGAAGTCGAACTGCTCCGTACCCTGTTCAGGGAGTCCGGCGTACAGTAAAGGTGTCCGGACAGAGCGTGTCCGAGCCTTGCGGCGGCCCCCCGGCAAGTGGACAGGTTGACGTGGAGATGATCTACGGCCTGCGAGAACTTGACGAAGGAGGGGTTACGGCTCAATATATAGGTGTCGCCAGTCGCGCCCGGTCGTGCCCGCATAACGCAGGGGATGGCAGTCGCGAATCACGTGGGCGCGCGTTGGTCCGGCCTTTCCGGCAGCGCATATCAAGGAGTCAGCATGGCGAAGGCCCTCTACGGCCACGTAGGTGCAGCGCCCGACCGGCGTCTGCTCGACGAGGTCACCCGCTTGCGTGCCAGGGTTCAGGCAATGGAGTTCGAGATCACGCGCCTGCGCGCCGAGAACGATCGGCTCGCGGCGGCGGTGTCGGAGGCGGACGACCTCCTCCGGCTGGCCGAGCCGGCGCTGACCTGATCTTCAGGGTCGGAAAACTGAATCGCAGTACACGAAAAAGCGCGCCGGACGGTTTTGTTCCGGCGCGCAGCCTTGTCCGGACACTTTTCGCCGCCGCCATTTATTGATCTTGTGGGGATGGTCACGTCACCGCCCCCGGGAGCCCACCGGGCACAGTTTGCGCCCCGGCCGGAAATCGCTCGGACCGCCGTGGGCCGCGCCGGATCGTCCGCTTCGCCGGACCACCCGGACCGTCCGCCCCCGCCGCATCGCGGGCCGTCCCGCCGGGCCGGTCGCGGGCCGTCCGCCCCCGCGTCACCGGGGTTCCGCCGCACGTCGGGGGCGGGTCGCGTGCTCCGGCCCCGCCGGTCGGGGGTTAGTCTGCGGGTTCACCAGGTCCGCGCAGCCCGCGACGCCTGCGGCGGCCACCGGACGAGGATCGAGAAGGTGCATCTCAAGAGCCTGACGGTGAAGGGGTTCAAGTCCTTCGCCTCCGCCACGACGTTCAAGCTGGAACCCGGGATCACCTGCGTGGTCGGCCCGAACGGCTCCGGCAAGTCCAACGTCGTCGACGCCATCGCCTGGGTGCTCGGCGAGCAGGGCGCCAAGGCGCTGCGCGGCGGCAAGATGGAGGACGTCATCTTCGCCGGCACCGCCGGGCGGGCGCCGCTGGGCCGGGCCGAGGTCACCCTCACCATCGACAACACCGACGGCGCGCTGCCGATCGAGTACACCGAGGTCTCCATCACCCGTCGGATGTTCCGCTCCGGCGAGAGCGAGTACGAGATCAACGGTGACTCCTGCCGGCTGCTGGACATCCAGGAGCTGCTCAGCGACTCCGGCATCGGCCGGGAGATGCACATCATCGTCGGGCAGGGCCGCCTCGACGGCATGCTGCACGCCAAGCCGGAGGACCGGCGGGCGTTCATCGAGGAGGCGGCCGGCGTCCTCAAGCACCGCAAGCGCAAGGAGAAGGCGCTGCGGAAGCTCGACGCGATGCACGTGAATCTCAACCGCTTGACCGACCTGACCACCGAGCTGCGCCGCCAGCTCAAGCCGCTGGGCCGGCAGGCCGAGGTGGCCCGCCGGGCCGCCGCCATCCAGGCCGACCTGCGCGACGCCCGGCTGCGGCTGCTCGCCGACGACCTGCACACCCTGCGGAGCACGCTGGACCGGGAGATCGCCGACGAGGCGGCGGTCCGGGAGCGGCGCGAGCAGGTCGAGGCGGAACACGCCGAGGTGCAGGGCCGGCTCGGCGAGCTGGAGGCGGTCCTGGCCGAGGACGCCCCGCTGCTCGCCGCCGCGCAGGACACCTGGTACAAGCTCTCCGCCCTGGCCGAGCGGTTCCGCTCCATCGAGCAGCTCGCCCTGGAACGGCTGCGTCACCTCAGCTCCGGCGGGGACGACGAGCGCCCTGGCCGCGACCCGGACCAGTTGGAGGCCGAGGCCGAGCGGATCCGCGAGCAGGAGGAGGAGCTGCGGGCCGCGCTGACCGAGGACCAGATCCGGCTCGCCGAGGCGGTGGAGCACCGCCAGGAGCTGGAGCGTCAGCTCGCCGCCGCGGAACGGGAACTGGTCGCCGCCGCCAAGGCCATCGCCGACCGGCGGGAGGGCCTGGCCAAGCTCACCGGCCAGGTCAACTCGGCCCGCGCCCGGACCACCAGCGCGGGGGAGGAGATCGAACGCCTCGCCACCGCGCACGCCGACGCGATGGCCCGCGCCGAGCAGGCCCAGGCCGAGGTGGACGCGGTGGCCGAACAGTCCACCGAGGCCGACCGGGACAACGCCGACCTGGACGCCCGGCACGCCGAGGCGGTCGCCGGGCAGGAGAAGGCGCAGGCCACCGTCCGCTCCCTCGCCGACGCCGAGCGGACCGCCGAGAAGGACGCCGCCACCTGGAAGGCCCGGGAGGAGGCGCTCGCCATCGGGCTGCGCCGCAAGGACGGCGCCGGTGCCCTGCTGGCCCGCGCCGACCAGGTGCCCGGCCTGCTCGGCAGGCTCTCCGGGCTGCTCACCGTCGCGCCCGGTCGGGAGGCCGCGCTCGCCGCCGCGCTGGGCGGGCTCGCCGACGCGGTCGCGGTCAGCGGGGTGGACGAGGCGGTCGAGGCGATGCGGCTGCTGAAGATCTCCGACGCCGGCCGGGCCGGCCTGCTGGTCGGCAGCCCCGCCGGGCCGGGCATGGAGGGGCCCGCCGACGCGCTGCGGCCGAAGCTGCCGGAGCACGCCCACTGGGCGCCGGACCTGGTGGAGTGTCCGGCCGACCTCCGGCCGGCGGTCTACCGGGCGCTGCGCGACGTGGTCCTGGTCGACGACCTGGCCGCCGCGTCGGAGCTGGTCGCCGGGAACCCGGAGCTACGCGCGGTCACCCCGGACGGGGACGTGGTCGGGGCGTACGCGGCGGCCGGCGGGTCGGCCAGGGCACCCAGCTTCATCGAGGTGCAGGCCGCCGTCGAGGAGGCCCGGAGCAACCGGCTCACCGCCGAGCGGACCGCCGCCGGACTGCGGGACCAGCTCGTCGAGGCCCGCGCCGAGGTGGCCGCCGCCAAGGACGCGGTCCAGCACGCCGCCGCCGCCAAGCGGGAGGCGGAGAGCCACCGCAACGCCGCCGCCCGGCGGCTCGCCGAACTGGGCGCCGCCGCCCGGTCCGCCAAGGCCGAGACCGACCGGCTCGGCGAGTCCCGGGCCCGCGCCGAGGCCGCCCGCGAACGGGACCTGACCGCCCTGGCCGAGCTGGAGGAGCGGCTGCGGCTGGCCGAGGACACCCCGATCGACGCCGAACCGTCCACCGAGGAGCGGGACCAGCTCGCCGCCACGGTGCCGCAGGCCCGGCAGAACGAGATGGAGGTGCGGCTGGCGGTGCGTACCGCCGAGGAGCGGGTCTCCTCGATCGCCGGCCGCGCCGACTCGCTGCGCCGGCAGGCCACCGCCGAGCGGGCCGCGCGGGAGCGGGCGGCGGCCCGGCGGGCGGCCCGGGCCCGGGGCGCGGGCATCGCCCGGGCGGTGGCCGGCGGGGCCCGCGAGGCGCTGAACCGGCTCACCGTCTCCATCGCGCGGGCCGAGGAGCACCGCGACCTCGTCGCGCGCGAACGCGCCGCCCGGGAGGCCGAGCTCTCCGAGGTACGCGGTGCGGCGAAACGGCTCGGCGCGGAGCTGGAGCGGCTGACCAGCCAGGTGCACCGGGACGAGGTGGCCCGCGCCGAGCAGCGGATGCGCATCGAGCAGTTGGAGGCGAAGGCGGCCGAGGACTTCGGCCTCGACGTGCCGACCCTGATCGCCGAGTACGGGCCGACCCAGCCCGTACCCCCGACCCAGGCCGACGTGGCGGCGGCCGAGCGGGACGGGTCGCCGGTGCCCGAGCCGGTCCGCTACGAGCGCCCGGTGCAGGAGAAGCGGGCCGCCAAGGCGGAACGGGAACTGGTGCTGCTCGGCAAGGTCAACCCCCTCGCGTTGGAGGAGTTCGCCGCGCTGGAGGAACGGTACAAGTTCCTCTCCGAGCAGTTGGAGGACCTGAAGGCCACCCGCAAGGACCTGCTCACCGTGGTCAAGGACGTCGACGACCGGATCCTGGAGGTCTTCGCCAGCGCGTTCGCCGACACCGCCCGCGAGTTCGAGCAGGTCTTCACGGTGCTCTTCCCCGGCGGCGAGGGGCGGCTGATCCTCACCGAGCCGGACGACCTGCTCACCACCGGCGTGGAGGTGGAGGCCCGCCCGCCGGGCAAGAAGATCAAGCGGCTCTCGCTGCTCTCCGGCGGGGAGCGGTCGCTGACCGCGGTGGCCATGCTGGTGGCGATCTTCCGGGCCCGTCCCAGCCCGTTCTACATCATGGACGAGGTCGAGGCGGCCCTCGACGACGTCAACCTGGGCCGGCTGATCACCCTGCTGGCCCAGTTGCGGGAGAAGAGCCAGCTCATCGTCATCACGCACCAGAAGCGGACCATGGAGGTCGCCGACGCGCTGTACGGGGTGACCATGCGCAGCGGCGTCACCCAGGTGATCAGCCAGCGGCTCAACCGGGCCGAGGGGGAGGAACCGCGGCCCGCCCCGGCCGCCGTCGGCGTCGGTCCCGTCCGGGACGGCACCGGCGGGCGACCCGGGCCGGGCGGCGACGACCAGCGGCACGGCCGCGAGAAGGAGAACACGTAGTGGCTCGGGAACGCGCGACGGCGCTCCTGGTGGACCTCGACGGGGTGCTGCGGCGCTGGGACCCGGCCGTCGCGGCCGGGGTGGAACGGGAGTACGGCCTCTCCGCCGGGGTGCTCACCGAGATCGCCACGCAGTGGGGGCGGTTGCAGCCGGTGCTGACCGGCCGGATCAGCCACGCCGACTGGGTGACCAGCGTGGCGGACGCGCTCACCCCGTCGCTGGGCAGCCCCGAACGGGCCC
The DNA here is from genome assembly GCF_050410825.1 of Micromonospora fluostatini. Lineage (NCBI taxonomy): Bacteria > Bacillati > Actinomycetota > Actinomycetes > Micromonosporales > Micromonosporaceae > Micromonospora > Micromonospora fluostatini. The sequence continues at coordinate 4,082,063 of NZ_CP191251.1, read as the reverse complement.
GCGCGGCGGTCGAGCAGTGGCAGCGGTACCGGGGCGAGGTGGACCCGGACGTGCTCGCCTTCGTCCGGGAGGTCCGCGCCGCCGGGATCCGGGTCGGCCTGGGCACCAACGCCACCGACATCCTCGACGCCGACCTGGCCGCCCTCGGGCTGGTCGACGAGCTGGACGTGGTGGTCAACTCCTCCGTCGTCGGGGTGAACAAGCCGGCGAAGGAGTACTTCCAGGCGGCCTGTGCCGCGCTGGACACCCCGCCGTCGCGGGTGTTGCACGTCGACGCCGACGACCGGGCGATCAGCGGCGCCCGCGCGGCGGGCCTGTCCGCGTACCGCTGGACCGGCCCCGAGGGCCTGCGCTACCTCCGCGCCGCCCTCGCCCGCTGAGGGTGTAAGGAAGGGCCCCTTATTAACAGACGTCTGTTAATAAGGGGCCCTTCCTTACACCTAGTCGCCGGTGGTGCCGTCGATGCGTTCGCGGATCAGGTCGGCGTGCCCGTTGTGCCGGGCGTACTCCTCGATCATGTGCAGGTACACCCAGCGCAGGTTGAACTGCCGGCGACTGGGGGTGACCTCGGTGAACGTCTCGTCCAGGTGCCGACCGACGGTGGCGGCGCGGGCCAGCGCGACCTCCCGGTGGTACGTGGCCAGGTCGGCCTCGGCGTCGGCGTGGCTGACGTCGTGGTCGGCGTCCGGGTGCTCCGGGGTGAAGTACGGGTAGTCGACCCGCTGGCCGGCGAAGTTCTCCCGGAACCACCACGCCTCCACCTCGGCCATGTGCCGGACCAGCCCGAGCAGGGTCAGCGGGGACGGTTCGACGCTCGGGGTGCGGAGCTGCTCGGCGGTGAGCCCGGCGCACTTCGTCAGCAGGGTCTGCCGGTGGTAGTCCAGCCAGCCCTCCAGCGCGGTGCGCTCGTCGGCGAGGTGGGGTTCGTCGTCACGGATGATCTCCGGCGCTCTCCAGGTCATCCGGTCATCCTGACCGCTGCCCGGACCGGCCGCGACCGGATTCGGGCCCGGGCCGACCGCTGCGGGTAGCGGCGCCCTGACGGCGGCCCGGCCGCAGGAGCCGACCCCGGGCGGGCCGGCTGCGGGCCGGGGTGCAGTCGACGGCGACCACGTCGTGACGCCGTTCGCCCGGCGCCACCTCCGGGCGGCCCTGTTCGGGCTGCGGGTCGGCCGGCGCGGAGCGCAGCGGCTCCTCGCGCAGGAAGCTGACCGCGATCAGCGCGATCAGGGCGAACGGGGCGGCGGCCAGGAAGATGTCCCCGGCGCCGTGGCCGTACGCGCCCTCGACCACGGCCCGGATCGGGGCGGGCAGCGCGTGGACGTCGGGCAGCCCGCCACCGCCGGTCCCGCCGGCCGGGGCGCCGAGGCTGGTCAGCCCGTCGCTGACGTACCCGGTGACCTGGTGCGACAGCAGCGCGCCGAGGGCGGAGACGCCGACCGCGCCGCCGAGGGTCCGGAAGAAGGCGACCACCGAGCTGGCCGCGCCGAGTTCGTGGGGCCCGACGGCGTTCTGCACCACCAGCACCAGGTTCTGCATGGTCATGCCCAGTCCGACGCCGATCAGGGCCATGTAGAGGCCGAGCAGGACGAAGCTGGTGTCGGCGCGGAGCGTACCCATCAGGGCGAAACCGACGGTGAGCAGCGCGGATCCGATGACCAGCCAGCGCTTCCACCGGCCGGTCCGGCTGATCAACTGGCCGACGACGGTGGAGGAGACCAGCAGGCCGAGGATCATCGGCAGGGTCATCAGACCGGACATGGTCGGGCTCTGTCCCCGGCTGATCTGGAAGTACTGGCCGAGGAAGACCGACGCGCCGAACATGCCGACGCCGACCGCGACGCTGGCGACGGTGGCCAGGGTGATGGTCCGGGAGCGGAACAGGCGGGGCGGGATGACCGGCTCGGCGGCCCGGGTCTCCACCACCACCGCGAGGACGCCGAGCAGCACCGCCCCGCCGACCATGACCAGCGTGGTCGGGGAGGCCCAGGCGAACCGGTCCCCGGCGAGGGTGACCCAGATCAGCAGGGTCGACACGGCGGCGGTGATCAGGGTGGCGCCGAGCCAGTCGATCTTCGCCGGCCGGCGGACCACCGGCAGGTGCAGGGTGCGGTGCAGGACGACGAAGGCGGCCAGCGCGAAGGGTACGCCGACGTAGAAGCACCAGCGCCAGCCGAGCCAGGGGGTGTCGACGATGAGGCCGCCGACCAGCGGGCCGCCGATGGTGCCGACCGCCATCACCGCGCCGAGGTAACCGCTGTACCGGCCCCGCTCCCGGGGCGCGATCATCGTCGCCATGATCACCTGGGCCAGGGCGGTGAGGCCGCCCGCGCCGATGCCCTGGAGCACCCGGCAGGCGATCAGTTGCCCGGTGCTCTGGGAGAACCCGGCCAGCACCGACCCGAGCACATAGACCGCGAGGGCCAGTTGGACCAGCAGCTTCTTGCTGGTCAGGTCCGAGAGCTTGCCCCAGATCGGGGTGGTCGCGGTGGTCGCCAGCAACGCGGAGGTGACCACCCAGGTGTACGCGGACTGCCCGCCCTGCAACTCGGTGATGATCCGGGGGAGCGCGTTCGAGACGACGGTGGAGGAGAGGATCGCGACGAACATGCCCAGCAGCAGTCCGGAGAGCGCCTCCAGGATCTGCCGGTGACTCATGTCGACCGGGGTCGTCCGTCCGGGCGCGCTCGCCTGGGTCATCGTGGTCGCCTCCGCGGGGCTGTCGGGGTGGATGCCTCGGGCAACCGTATGCTTTCGTTGCCTGAAGCAACAACTCGACGTGACCCGGATCTGTTCCCCGTCCGCCCAGGTGAACGGCCGGACACGAAGCGTCGCCACCCGGGTCGGAGGGTCTGCTCAGCCCCGGACGTCACCGCGGCGGCCCAGCCCGTCGGGGGAGCGGCTCAGCCCCAGGCGTCGTTGAAGCGGCTCAGCAGCCGGGCGAAATCGGCCAGGTCCTGCGCCGGCCAGTCCTCCAGGGCCCGCCAGATCTGGCCCAGCCGGGAGGACCGGGCGGCGTCGAACCGGCGCTGCCCCTCCTCGGTCAGGCTGAGTTGCCAGGCCCGCCGGTCGGTCGGGTCGGGGTCCCGCCGGACCAGGCCCAGCACCTCCAGGCCCTGGATCTGCCGGCTGAGGGTGCCCTTGCCGATGCCGAGCCGGACGGCCAGTTCGGTCAGCCGGATCGACCCGCACCGGCGCAGCCAGAGCAGCAGCCCGTAGGCGTTGGGTTCGAGGTTGGGGTGGACCTCCCGGGCGATCTCCCAGGAGATCGCCCGACCACGGCGCAGCAGCGCGGTCAGCTCGTGCTCGACCGCCCGGAGCGGCTCCGGCAACTCCTCGTCCACACCGAGAAAGGGTACGGGTGCCCGCCGCCCAGAACCGTCCCCCGTGACCGCCCGGAGTGTGAGGAAGGGGCCCTTCCTCTACAGAAAGCGTTAACAGGGGGCCCTTCCTTACACCTGGGTCAGGTGGTGGTGGGCGACGGTGCGCAGGTGGCCCTCGTTGGTGGTGCCCTCGATGGTCACCTCGGCCCCGCGCCCTGAGTGGTCCAGGGTGGCCACCGCGTTGCCGAAGTACGGGCCGGCCAGCTTGCGCCAGCGCACCGGTGGGCGGCGGACCCCGGCGGTGCGGGCCAGCGCCCGGGTGGCCGAGGCCGGGCCGGCCGCCCAGCCCAGCCGCATCAGCGGGCGCATCCCGGCCGGCACCTGGTTGTGGATCGGTGAGCAGGTGAGCTGGTGCACCGGGGCCCGCACGGCCGGGTCGCCGAAGCTGGCCCGGGCGACGTACGAGTGGTGCACGTCACCGCCGAGCACGCTGATCGAGGCGGGGGCCGCGTACGCCGGACCGGCGCCGACCCGGTCGCCCGGCTCACCGGGCCGGCCGCTGCCGAGCCGGGCGAGCAGCGTCGCCAGCGCGGTGAAGGAACGCTGGAAGGCCGCCCAGTGCTCCAGGTCCAGCGCGCGCCGCAACTTCTCGGACAGCCCGGCCACCCAGGGGCGGGCGGAGTCGGCGAGCCGCTCGTTCCACGCCTCCACGTGGTGGATGCCCGGGGGCAGCAGCCAGGGCAGGCTGGACCCGATCACCAGGTGGTCGTACGAGCCGTGGGCCCGGTCGACGAACCAGGACCACTCGCCCGGCGGCAGCATCGCCCGGTTGCCCGGCTCCAGCACCCGGCTGCACCGGTTGTCGAGCATCACCAGTCGGGTCCGGCCCAGGTCGAGGGCGTAGCTCCACTGGTACTGCACGGCGCGCCAGCGCTCGGTGTCGTGGGCGACGTCCGACTCGGTGTCCACCCGGCTGCCGAACTCGCGCAGCACCTCGGTGGCGTCCCCGGCGGTGGTGACCTTGGCGTACACCGGGTCGGTGGCGATCTCGTCCGGCGACAGGTTGCCCAGGTGCTGGTACACCCAGTACGAGGCGAGCCCGCTGGTGATCCGCTCGGCCCACCAGGACTGCCCGCGCATGTCGGCCCGCCAGGACGCGGAGGTGTTCCAGTCGTCGATGATCTCGTGGTCGTCGAAGATCATCACGCTCGGCACGGTGGCGAGCAGCCAACGGATCTCCGGGTCGCGCCACGACTCCAGGTAGAGCTTGGTGTACTCGTCGAAGCTCACCACCTGGTTCTCCGGGGCGCCCGCCGGCCGCCGCCGGCGCCGCTTGAGCAGCCGCCGGACCGTCGGTGAGGTGTTGTCGGCGTACACCTGGTCGCCGAGCAGGACGAGCAGGTCGGGCCGGTCCTCGCGGGTCGGGTCGGTCATCAGCCGCCGGGCGTACGCGTCGAGGGCGTCCGGCGGGAGCTTGCGGGTGGTGGAGTGCTGGGTGGTCTCCCGGCAGGAGCCGAAGATCAGCCGTACCGGCTGTTCCCCGTCGTCGGCGGCCCGGGTGCGGATGACGCTGGGCGGGTAGGTGTCGCCCGGCACCGGCCAGACCACCTCGTCGTCCACCAGCACCTCGTACGTGGTGGTGCTGCCCGGGGTGAGCCCCGCCACCACGACCAGGGCGTAGTGGTGGTCGTACGCGGAGAAGGTGGGGGAACTGCCGGTGGCTCCGTCGGCGGTACGGACGGTGACCACGGCCGGTCCGCTCGTCTCCACCCAGACCGTCGCCCGCGTGTCGACGACCCGTCGGAGCAACGGACCGATGAGCAGGCGGGACTCGGGCATGCGGAACTCCTCCAGCGGGGGAAAGGACGTCTCATCTTCGTACCCGCCTGGTGGCTCCGCCACCCCTGGCAGCGGCAGCGTACCTGCTGGTTGCTCCCGTGCCGGGTGCGGTGCGTGAGACGACGTCGTCGACATCTGACAGGATTCCGGCATGACGGAATACGTCCTCATCGCCCTCGCGCTGCTCGGTGTGCTGATCCTCGGCGGCATCGGTCTCGTGGTGCCTCGGCTGCGGCGCCGGCAGGAACCGCCGCCGCCGGTCGACACGCGGGTGCCGGAGCCGACCGCGCCGCCGGTCGAGGTGCCCGAGGGCGAGCTGTCCACCGGGATCCTGGTGGAGCCGCCGCCGGTCGTCGAGGCGCCCGCCCCCACCCTGGAGGTGCCCGAGCCGACCGCCGGCCGGCTGGTCCGGCTGCGCTCCCGGCTGTCCCGCTCACAGAACGCCTTCGGGCGGGGCCTGCTCGGCCTGCTCAGCCGGGACCACCTGGACGAGGACGCCTGGGAGGAGATCGAGGACAGCCTGATCACCGCCGACGTCGGCATCGACGCCACCCGGGAGATCGTCGACCGGCTCCGGGAGCGGACCCGGGTGCTCGGCACCCGCTCGGCCACCGAGCTGCGCGCGCTGCTCGCCACCGAGCTGGTCAACGCCCTCGACCCGGGCCTGGACCGGTCCCTGCGGACCACTGCGAAGGAGGGCGTGCCGGCGGTCCTGCTCGTCGTCGGGGTCAACGGCGCCGGCAAGACCACCACCTGCGGCAAGATCGCCCGGGTGCTGGTCGCCGACGGCCGCTCCGTCACCCTCGGCGCGGCCGACACCTTCCGCGCCGCCGCCGCCGACCAGTTGCAGACCTGGGGCGGCCGGGTGGGCGCGGAGACGGTCCGGGGCCCGGAGGGGGCCGACCCGGCCAGCGTCGCCTTCGACGCGGTCCGCCGGGGCATCGACGCCGGCACCGACACCGTGCTCATCGACACCGCCGGCCGGTTGCAGAACAAGATCGGTCTGATGGACGAGCTGGGCAAGGTCAAGCGGGTGGTGGAGAAGCACGGCCCGATCGACGAGACCCTGCTCGTCCTGGACGCCACCACCGGGCAGAACGGCCTGGAGCAGGCGCGGGTCTTCACCGAGGTGGTGAACGTCACCGGCGTGGTGCTCACCAAGCTCGACGGCACCGCCAAGGGCGGCATCGTGATCGCCGTGCAGCGCAAGCTCGGCATCCCGGTCAAGCTGGTGGGCCTGGGCGAGGGCCCGGACGACCTGGCGCCGTTCGAGCCGACACAGTTCGTCGATGCCCTCCTGGGTACCGAACCACTGGCCCGGGACGCGTAATCTCGGTGACCACCGACGATCGCACCTACGCCGGGTGGCGTGATCCTCGCCATCCGGCGCCGGGCCTCGGGAGACCGTACGTGACTTCGCAGGAGATCCCGCTGCACGGCGGGAACGTCAGCACCGTGGTCCGGGTCGGCGACACCGTGCGCCGCAACGCCGGCCCGTGGACACCCGCGGTGCACGCGCTGCTGCGCCACCTGGAGTACGTCGGCTTCACCGGTGCCCCGCGCGCCCTCGGCATGGACGAGCGCAACCGGGAGGTCCTGTCGTACCTGGAGGGGGAGTGCGGGGAGTACCCGCTCGCCCCGCACTGGGTGACCGACGAGGCGCTGGTGACCGTCGCCACCATGCTGCGGATGTTCCACGACGCCCAGTACGGTTTCGTGCCTCCGCCCGGGGCGGTGTGGCGCTCGTTCGGGCCGCCGCCGCCGGACACCGAGGTGATCTGCCACCACGACGCCGCCCCGCACAACGTGATCTGGCGGCCGGACGGCACCCTCGGGCTGATCGACTTCGACCTGGCCTCGCCCGGCGCCCGGATCTACGACGTGGCGTACGCCGCCTGGACCTGGGTGCCGATCTTCTCCGACCGGGACTCGATCACCCTGGGCTGGAAGCGCCCGGACCGCCCCCGTCGGCTGCGTCTCTTCGCCGACGCGTACGGGCTGATCCCCCGGGACCGGCACCGGCTGATCCGGACCATCCGCAAGCGGATCGTCGACCACGTGGAGGGCATCCGCCGGATGGCCGCCGCCGGGGAGCCGGCGTTCGTCCGGATCGTGCACAAGGGTCACCTTCGTCGCCCGATGCGCGACCTGCGCCTGCTCGACTACGAGCGGCACGCGCTGGAGCACGCGCTGCGCTGACCGGGGTGCGCCGGTCACCGGCCGGGGGGCGTCCCGGACACCCTCCGGAACTGATCGGGCACGCCCGGTCCACACCCGGCCCGGTCGGCCGGCCACCCGTCGCCGCCCTGCTCGCGCGGGGTGGACGCCGCCTCGGCCGACCGGTCGACCCACCCCCGTCCGTACCGGGGAGGGTGCGGCTTTCTTCACACGTTGGAAACAAGCCGTCACCGGTCGGAAATCGACGGGGGACGTTCCGCGAAACAGCGGCCGGACAGGCTTCCGCGCAACCGGCGTACGGGCGACGCTGCCCCGGAAGCCGCGAAGGAGGGAACCTCACTTTTAGGAGGCCAGCGTGCCTGAAGCACCGACGATCGATACCGGCAACACCGCGTGGTTGCTGATATCGAGCGCGATCGTGCTGCTCATGACGCCGGGTCTGGCGCTGTTCTACGGCGGTCTGAACCGGTCCAAGGGCGTGCTCAACATGATGATGATGAGCTTCTCCTCGATGGGGCTCATCAGTATTCTCTGGCTCTTGTACGGCTTCTCCATGGCCTTCGGCGAGGACCAGGGCGGTCTGATCGGTAACGTCGGTCAGTACCTCGGCACCAAGACCTTCATGGCCGAGACGGACCTGTGGGGCGAGACCGGCATCCCGCTCTACGTCTTCATGGCCTTCCAGATGATGTTCGCGGTCATCACCGTGGCGCTGATCAGCGGCGCCATCGCGGACCGGGCCAAGTTCTCCGGCTGGCTGCTCTTCGCCTTCGGCTGGGCCACCCTGGTCTACTTCCCGGTGGCGCACTGGGTGTGGGGTGGCGGCTTCATCGGGGCCGGCCTCGGCGCCCTGGACTTCGCCGGTGGTACGGCGGTGCACATCAACTCCGGTGCCGCGGCCCTGGCCCTGGCGCTGGTGCTCGGCAAGCGGCTCGGCTGGCCCAAGGAGGCCATGAAGCCGCACAACGTCCCGATGGTGGCCCTCGGTGCCGGTCTGCTCTGGTTCGGCTGGTTCGGCTTCAACGCCGGCTCCGAGCTGACCGCCGACTCGACCACCGCCATCGCCTTCCTCAACACCCAGATCTGTGCCGGCGCCGCGGTGCTGGGCTGGCTGGTCGTGGAGAAGGTGCGCGACGGCAAGCCGACCCTGGTCGGCGCCTCCTCCGGCGCCGTCGCCGGTCTGGTCGCCATCACCCCGGCGTGTGCCTTCGTGGCCCCCTGGGCGGCGGTCCTGCTCGGCCTGGTCGCCGGTGCGGTCTGCGCCCTGGCGGTCAGCCTGAAGTACAAGCTCGGCTACGACGACGCCCTCGACGTGGTCGGCGTGCACTTCGTCGGCGGCTGGATCGGCTGCCTCTGGATCGGCCTCTTCGGCACCAGCTCGGTCAGCTCGCTGGTCGAGAACGAGGGCCTCTTCTACGGTGGCGGGGTCTCCCTGCTGGGCATCCAGGCCCTGAGCGCCCTGGTCGTGACGGCGTACTCCTTCGTGGTGGCGTTCGTCCTCGGCTTCGTCATCAACAAGACGATCGGCTTCCGGGTCTCCGCCGAGGCCGAGGTGACCGGCATCGACCTCACCGAGCACGCGGAGAGCGGCTACGACCTGACCCCGGCCGGTGGCGGCTCGGGCGGCGCGTTCGCGATGGCCGGCATCGGCGCCGGTGGCACGACCGCGGGCGGCACCACGGCGGAGGCGGAGCCCACCGCCCCGGTCAACGAAAAGGTCGCCGGTTAACGTTCCTGTGATGGAGGGGTTGGACATGAAGCTGGTGACCGCGGTCATCAAGCCGTACCAGCTGGACGCGGTGAAGGAAGCGCTGCACGCCCTGGGCGTGGCCGGCCTGACCGTCAGCGAGGTCCAGGGGTACGGCCGGCAGAAGGGGCACACCGAGGTCTACCGGGGTGCCGAGTACACGGTCGAGTTCCTGCCCAAGATCCGGGTGGAGGTGCTCACCGACGAGATCGACGTCGAGAAGATCGTCGACGCCGTCGTCGGGGCCGCCCGGACCGGCAAGATCGGCGACGGCAAGGTCTGGGTCACCGGGGTCGAGGAGGTCGTCCGGGTCCGTACCGGCGAGCGCGGCCTCGACGCCCTCTGACCGGAGGATCGTCACCATGGCCTCGTTGACCGGGCGGGACGGGTCCACGCCCACCACGGGCGTCGACACCGACCGTCCGGTCAACGAGGCCGTCGGCGTGCCCGGGGGGATCGGGGCCGAGGCCCGGGCCGCCCGCGCCGCCGCGTACGACCGGTGGCTCGGGTCGCTGCTGCCGGTGCGGGCCGGGGTGGCCCTGGTCGCCGTCGGCGGGCTCGGCCGGCGTCAACTCGCCCCGTACGGCGACCTCGACCTGGTGCTGCTGCACGCCGGGGTGCCGGGCGTCGACGACCTGGCGGCCTCGCTCTGGTACCCGATCTGGGACGCCAAGGTCCGCCTGGACCACTCGGTGCGTACCGTCGCCGAGGCGCTGTCGGTGGCCCAGGACGACGTCAAGGTCGCCCTGGGGCTCCTCGACGCCCGCTACGTCGCCGGTGACCGCGAGCTGGCCGAGTCGCTGGTCCGCACGGCCGCCGACCACTGGCGGCGCACCGCCGTCCGGCACCTGCCCGCGCTGCGGGAGATCACCACCGCCCGCTGGCAGGCCCACGGCGAGCTGGCCTTCCTGCTCGAAGGCGACCTCAAGGAGGCGGCCGGCGGGCTGCGCGACGTCGGCCTGCTGCGGGCGATCGCCACCGCCGGGGTCACCGACGCGTTCCGCCCGGCGGTGCACGCCGCGCACCGGCGGCTGCTGGACACCCGCGACGCCCTGCACCACCAGGTCGGCCGGCGGGTGGACCGGCTGCTCGCCCAGGAACGCGACGGGGTGGCCGCCCTGCTCGGTCTGCGGCAGCCGGTGTCCGCCGAGCCGGGCGGCGCCGCGCCGGCCACCGGCTCCGCCGGCGCCCTGGCCGAGCCCGACGCCGACCCGACCGCAGGACACGACGGCGACGCGGTGCTGCGCCGGGTCGCCGGGGACGCCCGGACCGTCAGTCACGCCCTCGACGACGCCTGGCGGGCCGCCGACCGGCTGCGCTCCGGCCGGCGGCGCGGTGGCGGCGGGCCGCCGGTGCGCCGCCCGGTCGCCCGGGACGTGGTCGAGCACGACGGCGAACTGGTGCTCGCGCGGACCGCGATCGGCGCCCGCCCCGACCCCAGCCTGGCGCTGCGGGTGGCCGCCGCGGCGGCCACCACCCGGCTGCCGATCGCCCGCGCCACCTGCGAGTGGCTCGCCGCGTACTGCCCGCCGCTGCCCACCCCGTGGCCGGCGGAGGCCCGCGCCGCGCTGCTCACCCTGCTCGGCGCCGGCGCCGGCCTGGTCCCCGCCTGGGAGAGCTGCGACCGGTACGGGCTGGTCGACCGCTGGCTGCCCGAGTGGACCCGGATGCGCAGCCTGCCCCAGCACAATCCGGTGCACCGGTTCACCCTCGACCGGCACCTGGTGCAGACCGCGTACGAGGCGAGCCGGCACACCCGGGACGTGGACCGCCCCGACCTGCTGCTGCTCGGCGCGTTCCTGCACGACGTCGGCAAGGGGCTGGTCGGGGACCACAGCACCGTCGGCGCGCCGATCGCCGAGGCGATGGCCGCCCGGATGGGGCTGCCGGCGGCGGAGGCTGCCCTGATCGGCACCCTGGTCCGGTTGCACCTGCTGCTGCCGGACGTGGCCACCCGCCGGGACCTGTCCGACCCGAAGACCATCGCGGCGGTGGCCGAGCGGGTCGGCGACACCACCACCCTGGACCTGCTGCACGCCCTGGTCCGCGCGGACGCCGCCGCCACCGGGCCGGCCGCCTGGTCGCACTGGAAGGGACGACTCGTCGCCGAACTGGTCGCCCGGGTCCGGACCGCGCTGGACACCGGGGCGCTGCCCGCGCCGCCGGCCCCGGACCCGGCCCTGGTGGCGGGGCCGCTGCCGGTCGTACACCTGACCGAGGACCGGGTGGCGGTGGCCGCGGCGGACCGGCGGGGCCTGCTGGCGACGGTGGCCGGGTGCCTGGCCCTGCACCGGCTGGAGGTGCTCGCCGCGGACGCCTCCACGGTCGACGGCCGGGCGCTCGTCGAGTTCCGGGTGCAACCCCGCTACGGCCTCGCCCCGGACCCGATCGCGCTCAGCACCGACCTGCGGCGGGCGGTCAACGGGGACGTGTCGGTGACCCAGCGGCTGCGCGGCCGGGCCCTCGCGGCCCGGGGCGAGGGCGCCGCGCCCCGGGTGGTGTGGCACCGGGAGGCGGCCACCGACGCGGTCCTGCTGGAACTGCGCGCCGCCGACGCGGCCGGGCTGCTCTACCGGGTGGCCTGCGCGCTGGACGAGGCCGGCGCCCAGGTCCGGGCGGCCCGGATCTCCACCCTCGGTGGCGACGTGGTGGACGTGTTCTACCTCGTCGGCGCCGGGCCCGACGACGCCGAGCGGGCCCGCCTGGAGGCGGCCGTCCTGGCCGCCGTCTGAGCGCGGTACCCGCCGGTGCCCGCACCCCGCCGGAGCCGTCGCCCACCCCGACCGGACCGCCGGCCCGCCGTGCCCGGCCCGCTGTCGCGCGCCGCCCGGCGGGCCGGGGCCGGCCCGGAGCGGGGGTGTGGACGGCGGGCTACCCTGAACGATGTCCGGGTCCTCGCCACCCGGTCGCCTGTGCCCGCCGGAACACTGACAAACGGGATGTTCGCGTGTTTGACACCTTGAGTGACCGCCTGTCCGGGATCTTCACCAAGCTCCGGAGCAAGGGCCGGCTCAGCGACGCCGACATCGACGCCACCGCGCGCGAGATCCGGATGGCGCTGCTGGAGGCGGACGTCGCCCTGCCGGTGGTCAAGGGGTTCATCGCGCGGGTCAAGGAGCGTTCGCGTGGCGCGGAGGTCTCCCAGGCGCTCAACCCGGCGCAGCAGATCGTCAAGATCGTCAACGAGGAACTGGTCGCCGTCCTCGGCGGTGAGGGGCGGCGGCTCCAGTTCGCCAAGCAGCCGCCGACGGTGATCATGCTGGCCGGTCTCCAGGGCTCCGGCAAGACCACCCTCGCCGGCAAGCTGGCCCGCTGGCTCAAGACCCAGGGGCACCAGCCGCTGCTGGTCGCCGCCGACCTCCAGCGCCCCAACGCCGTCGGGCAGCTCCAGGTGCTCGGTGGCCGGGCCGGCGTCGAGGTGTACGCCCCGGAGCCCGGCAACGGCACCGGCGACCCGGTCCAGGTGGCCCGGGCCTCGATCGAGCACGCGAAGCGGGCCGCCCGGGACATCGTCATCGTCGACACCGCCGGCCGGCTCGGCATCGACACCGAGATGATGCAGCAGGCCGCCGACATCCGGGACGCGGTCGACCCGGACGAGGTCATCTTCGTCATCGACGCCATGGTCGGCCAGGACGCGGTCCGCACCGCCGAGGCGTTCCGCGACGGCGTCGGCATCACCGGTGTGGTCCTGTCGAAGCTCGACGGTGACGCCCGGGGTGGTGCGGCGCTGTCGGTCCGGGAGGTCACCGGGCAGCCGATCCTCTTCGCCTCCACCGGCGAGAAGCTGGAGGACTTCGACGTCTTCCACCCCGACCGGATGGCCAGCCGGATCCTCGGCATGGGCGACGTCCTCACTCTGATCGAGCAGGCCGAGGCGGCCTTCGACACCGATCAGAAGGAGAAGATGACCGCCAAGCTGATGGGCGGTGAGCAGTTCACCCTGGAGGACTTCCTCGACCAGCTCATCGCGGTGCGGCGGATGGGCCCGATCGCCAACGTGCTGGCCATGATGCCCGGCATGGGGCAGGTGAAGGACCAACTCGCCGACCTCGACGACAAGCACTTCGACCGGGTCACCGCGATCATCCGGTCGATGACCCCGGCCGAGCGGACCAACCCGAAGATCATCAACGGCTCCCGGCGGGCCCGGATCGCGAGCGGCTCCGGCGTCACCGTGATGGACGTCAACCAGCTCCTCAACCGCTTCGCCGACGCGCAGAAGATGATGAAGCAGATGGGCGGCATGATGGGCCTGCCCGGCGGCGGGCGGCGCAAGGCCACCAAGTCGCCGAAGAACAAGCGCAAGGGCACCAAGGGCGGCGGCCGGCCGCGGACCGGGGCGGGGGCCGGGATGCCCGGTGGGTTCCCCGGCGGCATGCCGCAGCTCCCGCCCGGCATGAACCCGGACGACCTGGCCGCCGGCCAGGGCCTGCCGCCCGGCTTCAAGCTGCCGAAGATCGACTTCAACAAGTTCGGCAAGGGCGACAAGGGCCCGCGCTGACCGGGCCGCTGGCGCGCGACGGGCGGTGATCGGGTAGACCTGGCACATGGCTCTGCATGTGCGTGGTGTGCTGCTCCCCGACGACGAGGTCCGGGACATCTGGCTGGTCGGCGACCGGGTCACCTTCGACCCGCAACCCGGCGCGGAGACGATCGCCGACCGGGGGTACGTCCTGCCGGGGCTGGTCGACGCCCACTGTCACATCGGCATCGCCCGGGGCGGCACGCCGATCACCTCCCTCGACCAGGCCCGCGCGCTGGCCCGGACCGACCGGGACGCCGGGGTGCTGGCGATCCGGGACGCCGGCTCGCCGTACCCGTACCCGGAACTCGACGACGAACCGGACCTGCCCCGGCTGGCCCGCGCGGGACGGCACGTCGCGCCGCCCCGGCGGTACCTGCGCGACATCGGCGTGGAGGTCGCCGCGAGCGAGGTCGCCGCGACCGTGGCCGAGCAGGCGCGGGCCGGCAACGGGTGGGTCAAGCTGGTCGGTGACTGGATCGACCGGGGGGTGGGCGACCTCGCCCCGTCCTGGGACGCGGCGACCATGGCCGCCGCCGTCGAGGCGGCGCACGCCGCCGGGGTCCGCGCGGCGGTGCACACCTTCTCCGAGTCGGCCGTCGAGATCATGGTGCGCGCCGGGGTCGACTCGATCGAGCACGGCACCGGGCTCAGCCCGGACCTGGTCGACGAGATGGCCCGGCGGGGGACCGCGCTGATCCCCACCATGATCAACATCCGGACCTTCGGTGGCATCGCCGACCAGGCCCGGCCCAAGTTCCCCGGGTACGCCGACCACATGCTCGCCCTGCGCGACCGGTTCCCCGAGGTGGTCCGGGCCGCGTACGAGGCGGGCGTGCCGATCTACGTCGGCACGGACGCGGGCGGGGGCATCGACCACGGGTTGGCCGCCGAGGAGATGCTGCTGCTGCACGAGCGGGCCGGCATGTCCACGCTGGACGTGCTGGCCGCCGCCTCCTGGCGGGCCCGCGAGTGGCTGGGCTTCCCCGGCCTGGTCGAGGGCGGCCTCGCCGACCTGGTCGTCTACCCCGACGACCCGCGCCGGGACCTGCGGGTGGTCCGTACCCCCTCCCGCCTGGTCCTGCGCGGGCGCCTGCTGCGCTGACGGCGCCCGCCCGCCCCGGACGGCCGGCGGTCAGTTCACCGGGGGCGGGGTGAAGCCGTAGCTCGCGATGTAGCCGAAGTCCGTCGCCACGTTGGACAGCCGGGTGACCTGGAAGTCGTCCAGCGCGCCGGCCGGCACCTCGGTGTCCTGCCGGATCTGCACGCTGACGTGGTACGGCGACTGCCGGCCGGCGAGGTTGACCCGGATCTCCTTGCGGTTGTTGTCCGCGCTGGTCAGCCGGGTGCGGGTGAGCACGACCTGGTCGGAGTGGAAGGGCTGGTCCGGGTCGGGCACGTGCAGGTAGACGGTGACCTGGTGCCCCGGGTAGCCCTCGAAGGTCTGGACGTCCTCGGTCTCCAGGACCAGCGTGGTCCGCTCCGGCCCGCTGGTGGAGGTGCGTTCGAGCGTGATCGGGATCTCCGTGCTCAGCCCGGAGTAGAGGGCGTCGCCGTAGATCCCCGGCTCGTCACCGAGGTGGATGTGGCCCTGCCAGATCAGTTCGGGGGTGCCCGCGGCCCGGCAGACGCCGGGCGCGGCCGGTGTCCGGGCGGCGGTGCCGAGGTTCCGGTCGCACGCCCCGGCCGCCGGCGCCAGCCGCTCCGAGGTGGCCAGGCGGGCCCCGCCGCTGGCGGAACCGCCGACCGTCAGGGCGACGGCGGTCACCGCCGCCATGACGCCGAACCGCACGGTTTTCGAGGTCGTCGAGAACGTGGCCATGATTGCCTCTCCTCACCGGGGACGGGAACGGTCGGGTCGTCGGCGACCCGACCAGGTGCGGCCGGACAGCCTTACCCGGTACGCCGGGAATGGCCGTCGGGCCGGCGACGATCGGTCACTGTGCCGTTCGGGGGAGAACGGTCCTCGCATTCCGTCGGTGGGGGAGTGCGCCTCGTCAGGGTTTGGTGGCGAGACCGCCGTACATGAACACCTTCTCCGGCTCGGCGGCGGTGTCGTCGCGCCAGGTGTCGACGGGTCGAATTCCGTCGTCGGTGAGGCGCCAGCGGCCGAGCAACGGCGCGATCCGGTCCGGCCCGCGCAGATACAACGGCTCACCGGCCTGGTCGAGGATCTTCAACACGTCCGGGTACGAGTTCAATGCCTCGCCGTCGAAGTCGGCGACCAGGAAGCTGCCGGACGGCACCCGGTCGTAGATGCTCGCGAGGGTGCCGCGTACCGTCTCGTCGTCGAGGAAGACCGACACGCCGACCAGCACCACGCCGAGCGGCTCGGCCGGCCGGAGCACCCGGTCCGCCGCGTCCCGGTCCAGCGTGTCGAGGTCACTGGCGTCGCAGTACGCGTACTCCACCTGCGGCAGGCCGGCGAGGAGCGTGCGGCCGATCTCGATGTTGGTGGCGTCGATGTCGGTGTAGAGCACCCGGGCTCCCGGCACCGCCTCGTGCACGTTTCCTTTCGTGGGAATTCCAGCCCCGAGGACGAGGAACTGATCGATTCCCTGATCGGCGACGGCCCGTGCCGCGCGTCCGATGAATTGCCGGAGCGTGCCGAAGACCCGGGGGAATTCGGGGTAGATGGCGTCGAACGCCGCTGCCGCCCCCTGGTCCGGTGGGAAATGATGATCACCGCCGAGCCAGTAGTCGAGGATCCGTCCGGTGTTCGGTGTCTGCGGTATCGCCATGCCGCCAGCTCCCGAAAGGTGTGGATGCGTGTCCGACCGGTGTCGTTCCGGGGTGAGAATACGACACCGGCCGGCGACCGTGCGGTGTCGACAATGTCGTGACCGATAGTCGACAGTCGATAATGATCGGGTGCGCACCGTCCGGGCGGTGCGCGCCACCCGGACGGACGATGCCGGTCGTCAGTAGGTGACGCGTGCGGTGTCCCGGCGGATGGTCAGCGCGTGCCGGATCATCGCGCTCGCCAGGCAGGCGCCGACCCCCTCGCCGGCCCGCACCCGCAGGCTCAGCAGCGGCTCGCAGCCGAGCTGGGTGAGCACCCGGGGGTGCCCCAACTCCCGGCTGCGCTGCCCGGCCACCAGGTGCGCCGCCACGCCCGGCTCGACGCCGACGGCGATCAGCGCGGCCACCGAGGTGGCGAGGCCGTCCAGGACGACCACCGCACCGCGCTCCGCGGCACCGAGCACCACGCCGGTCAACACGGCGATCTCCGGGCCGCCCAGCGCGGCCAGGAAGGTCAGCGGGTCGCGGGCGGAACCGCCGTACGCCGCGTGGAGCCGCGTGGTCGCGGCCGACACGGCCGCGCGCTTGCGGTCCACCATGGCGCTGTCCGCGCCGGCGCCGAGCCCGACCACGGCGGCCGGGGGCAGGTCGAGCAGGGCGCAGGTCAGCGCCGCCGCGACCGTCGTGTTGGCGACCCCGACCTCGCCCAGCGCGACCAACCCGTGCGTGGCGGCCTCCGCGCCGAGCCCCCGGCCGGCCTCGACCAGCCGGTCGGTGTCGTCGCGGGACATGGCGTCCGCGCCGACCAGGTCGCCCCGGGGGTCGCGGCAGCGGATCTCCCGCGCCCCCGGCACGGGTGGCCCGGTGACACCGGCGTCGACGAGGTCGACGGTCAGGCCGGCGGCGCGGGCCGCGGCGACCCCCATCGCCTCGCCCGCGACGGCGGCCTCCAGCACCTCCCGGGTCACCCGCGCCGGGTAGGCCGAGACCCGGTGCCGGGCCACCGGGTGGTCGGCCGCGGCGAGCACCAGCACCCCGCCGGCCAGCTCGGTGTGGCCCAGCGCGAGGATCCGGTCGGTGGTCTGGCTCAGCAGGCCCAGCGAGCCGGGTGGGCTGAGCAGCCGGTCGGCCGCGTCGTGGGCCGCCACGACGGCGCTCTGGTCCGGGGCGCGCAGCCGGGACGGTGGCGGCGCGGGGGCGACCTCGTCGGCCGGCCACCGCTCGTCGAGCACCACCTGGGAGAGCGGCAGTTTCCGGGACCACCCGACGCGCTCCAGCCCGGGCCGGGGTGGGCGCTCGTCCGGCCAGCCCAGACAGAGCCAGCCGAGGGTGACCACGCCCGCCGGCAGGGCGAGCAGCGCGGCCAGCTCGTCCGGGTCGAAGAGGGTGACCCAACCGACGCCGAGCCCCTCGGCGCGGGCCGCGAGCCAGAGGTTCTGGATCGCGCAGGCGCAGCTCCACAGGTCGGTGTCGACGAAGGTGGCCCGACCCAGCACGCCCGCCGCCGGGGCCCGCCGGTCGCAGCAGACCACCACGCCCAGCGGCGCCTCCCGGATGCCCTCCAGTTGGAGGTCCAGCAGCCGCAGCCCGGATTCCGGGTCCATCTGCTCGACCTGCCGCAGCCGCTGCTGGTCGGCCATCAACGCGGCCCGCTCCCGGGTGGCCGGGTCGCGCACCAGCACGAACCGCCACGGCTGGCTGTGGCCGACCGACGGGGCCGCGTGCGCCGCGGCCAGGACCCGGGTCAGGATCTCCGGGTCGACCGGGTCGGGGCGGAACCGCCGCATGTCGCGGCGGGCGGCCAGCACGTCGTAGAACGCCTGTCGCGCGGCCTCGGGGAAGGCCCAGCCGGCGGGGTCACCGGCCCGTTGCGACGCCGCGCTGACGTCGCCGATCAGCGGCACCGGCCGTTCCCACACCACGTCCGCACTCTACCGGCCGGTGCGGGGTGCGGAGGTGGCCGTCACGGCGGTGGAAGAACGGGATCGGTGCTTTCGGTGCCATGGGAAATTCCCGAGCGGGAGGGCGGACAGGCCCGAAGGTGACTGTTAGGCTGGCCGTCAATTTCGATGGCCGCGGATGTCATGGCGTACTCGGGATACGGGGAGTGCAGCATGGAAAAGATCATCGATTCAATCGATGACGGCCATTACCTGCCGGACGTGGTCGGCGGTGTCCTCGGTCTGCCCGGTGCGGGCCTGCACGCCTATCTCACCGGTGACTTCCTGCACCCGCCGATGGTGTTCGACGCCGAGATGTGGTCCGACGGCGCGCAGTGGTCGCGCGGTTCCCGGCAGCACACGATCGACATCGGCACCCTCGCCGAGCTGCGGCCGGGGGACCACGTGCTCGACGTGGGGTGCGGCGTCGGCGGTCCGGCCCGGCTCTTCGCCTCCCACTTCCAGGTCTCGGTCACCTCGGTGACCAACTCGTCGGCCCACCGGGCGACCTGCGGCCGGCTGCACGAACAGTGGCTGGAGCAGGGCGGCGGGCTCAAGGTCGTCCTCGCCGACTGCCAACGGCACCTGCCCGAGGGGCCGTTCGACGCGGCGATCAGCATCAACATGCTCTACCAGGTGCCGGACCACCGGGCGATGTTCCGGAACGTCTTCGAGCGGCTGCGCCCCGGTGGCCGGTTCGTCATCGACGACTGGATGCTCACCCCGCTCGCGACGGCCGACGACATCGACCAACTGGCCACCCATTTCCAGTACCGCCACTTCGGTCGCATCGACCAGATCGAAAGCGATCTACTGGCGGTGGGATTCCCGGCGGCTGAGGCGATCGTCGATCTCGGACACGTGGCCCGGGGGCCGATGAGCGCCCATTTCGAGGACCAGATGCGCCGCTATTTCGCGCCCCGGGTGATCGCCGACTGGCCCGGTGACCCGGTGACCGCTCCCGAACGCCCCGCCTACGGGGAACTGATGATCGACGAGTTCATCGAATCGGTCAATCTGACCCTCCGGATGCACCAGGCGTGCCACATGACCTACCGGCGCGTCCTGGTCCGGCGGCCGACCTGACGGGTGACGTGATGATCGAGACGTACGACGCCGGCCTCGTGTCGCAGCTCCGCCGCGACGGCTTCTGCCTGGTGCCCGGCGTGCTCCGGCAGGACCTCCTCGACCAGTTGGCCGACCTGGCCGCGCGGAAGGTGGCGGCCGAGGACGAGGCCAACCTCCAGCGCTTCGCGCACCACGGGAGCCTCATCCCGGTCCGGTACGACGACGCGGCGCTGGTGGCCACCCTGACCGCGCCGGAGGTCCGGGCCGCCCTGCGCCGCATCGGCTGCACCGATCCACGCTGGATCAACGGGTACGTCATCTCGAAGCCGCCCCGGTCCCCCGGCCTCTGGTGGCACCAGGACTGGTGGGCGTGGGGCCACCCGCGCACGTACGCCCACGAGCCGACCCAACTGTTCTGCATGATCTACCTGGAGCCGACCACCCGGGAGAACGGCTGCCTGCGCGCCATCCCGGGCAGCCACCTCACCCGGCACCCGCTGCACGACCTGCTCCCCGAGCCGCACACCACGACGATCGAGGCGGAGCCGGCGGACTCCCTCTCGCACGCCCCGGCCCACGGCGAGATCGACATCCTGGCCAACCCGGGTGACCTGGTGATCGGCGACGTCCGGGTGATGCACGCGACCCACCCCAACACCACCGACCGCTGGCGTACGGCGGTGGACCTGCTGCTCACCCCGGACTTCTCGGCGCTGCCCCGCGAGTTCCGGGCGCACTACGTCAACCAGTTCTGCCTCCCCCCGGTCGGGTGGTGGGACGACACGGCGCA
Organism: Micromonospora fluostatini; assembly: GCF_050410825.1. NCBI lineage: Bacteria > Bacillati > Actinomycetota > Actinomycetes > Micromonosporales > Micromonosporaceae > Micromonospora > Micromonospora fluostatini. Next base: position 4,061,911 of record NZ_CP191251.1, on the reverse strand, counting down.
CCCGCTGCACGGCACCCCGCTGAGCGAGATGCTGCCCACCTACGACGGCCCCGACCGGGACCGGATGATGACCTACAGCCGGCAACCGACCTGGCCGGCGGCCGGATGAGCACCGAGCGGAGTGGTCCATGGGGGACGCCGTCACCACGACCCGGCTCACCCGGTACTTCCGGCGGCACGCGGCGGTGGACGGACTGGACCTGCGGGTCCCCGCCGGTGAGATCGTCGGGCTGATCGGCCCGAACGGCGCCGGCAAGACGACCACCATCCGGATGCTGACCACCCTGCTGCGGCCCAGCGCCGGGCAGGCGCTGGTCTGCGGGCTGGACGTCCGCCACGAGGCGGTCGCCGTGCGCCGGCTGATCGGCTACGTGCCCCAGGAGAAGGGGGTGCGCCACCTGCTCACCGGGCGGGAGAGCCTGGAGATCGAGGCCGACCTGCACCACATCCCCCGCCGCCGCCGGGACCGGCGGGTCGCGGAGCTGCTGGACCTCGTCGGCCTGCTCGCCGACGCCGACCGGATGGTCAGCGACTACTCCGGCGGCATGCAGAAGCGGCTGGACCTCGCGTGCGGGCTGCTGCACGCCCCCGAGCTGCTGATCCTCGACGAGCCCACGCTCGGCCTCGACGTGGTCTCCCGGCACCGGGTCTGGGACTACGTCCGGCGGCTGCGGGCCGAGGGCCGGGCCGTCCTGCTGGCCACCAACTACCTGGACGAGGCCGACCGCCTCTGCGACCGGATCACCATCATCGACCGGGGCCGGGAGGTGGTGACCGGGACACCGGCCGACCTCAAGCGGGACGTCGGCGCCGACGTGGTCCGGGTCTCCACCGGTCGGCCCGAGGTGCTGCGGTCGGCGATCGGGCACCGGGCCTGGGTCCGGCAGATCACCATCGACGACGCGGGCGACCTGCACGTCCACGTGGACGACGCGGCCACCGCGCTGCCCGACCTGGTGCGGGACGCGGTGCGGCACGGGGTGGACCTCACCGGCGTGCACTACCACCGGCCCACGCTCGACGACGTCTTCCTGCGGCACACCGGCCGGGTGCTCGCGGGCCACCCGGCATGAGCACCCTCCGCGCCGGCCACCCCCGGCTCCAGGAACTGGCCGCGTTGACCCGCCGCTGGTACCTGCAACTCGTCCGGGACCGCCTCAACCTCGGGCTCACCCTCCTGCAACCGGCGTTCTGGCTGGTGTTCTTCGGCGGCGCGGTACGCCGGATGGTCGACGACCGGATCACCGGCACGCCGGACTACGTCAGCTTCCTGCTGCCCGGCGTGGTCGCCTTCACCGCCATCGGCACCTCGATCAGCGGCGCGGTCCCGCTGCTCTGGGACAAGGAGACGGGCTACCTCGACAAGCTGATGAGCATGCCGATCGCCCGCGCCTCGCTGCTCGGCAGCCGGCTGGCCTTCCAGGCCGCGGTCACCGTCGCCCAGGTGGCGGTCATCCTGCTGGTCGCCGCCGCGATGGGGGTCCGGGTCCGGACCGGCGTCGTCGGCGTGCTGGTCGTGCTCGCCGTCACGGCGGTGCTGGCGGTCGCGCTCTCCGCGGTCTTCCTGGCCCTCGCGTTCCACGGTCCGGGGCACACCACCTTCTTCGCGGTCACCGGCTTCGTCACCCTCCCGCTGCTGTTCACCAGCAACGCCTTCGTCCCGGTCGAGGCGATGCCGACCTGGATGGCGCTGGTGGCCCGGGCCAACCCGCTGACGTACGCGATCGAGGCGATGCGGCTCCTGGTCACCTCGGGGTGGGGCGTGCCGGTCGTCGCCCACCTCGTCGGGCTGGTCGGCTTCACCGCGCTCTGCGTCCTGCTCACCTACCACCGGTTCCGCACCTACACCAGCGCCCGGTAGGACCGGTGGCGGTGCCGGGGAGGGGCGGCCGGCCGGCGTGCCGTCGGGGCGGGGGCAGAGGCGGTGCGGCGGGCGGCATAGGATGTGCGGTCATGGCACGCGTGCTCACTCCCCGTGCGGAGGACTTTCCCCGCTGGTACCAGGATCTGATCGCCAAGGCGAAGCTGGCCGACAACGGGCCGGTCCGCGGGACGATGGTGATCCGACCGGCCGGCTACGCCATCTGGGAGCGGATGCAGGCCGAGATGGACGCCCGGATCAAGGCGGCGGGCGCGGAGAACGCGTACTTCCCGCTCTTCATCCCGGAGAGCTACCTCAAGCGGGAGGCCGAGCACGTCGAGGGCTTCTCCCCGGAGCTGGCCGTGGTCACCCACGGCGGCGGCAAGCAGCTCGCCGAGCCGGTGGTGGTGCGACCCACCAGCGAGACGGTGATCGGCGAGTTCATGGCCAAGTGGGTCGACTCGTACCGGGACCTGCCGCTGCTGCTCAACCAGTGGGCGAACGTGGTCCGCTGGGAGCTGCGCCCCCGGGTCTTCCTGCGCACCAGCGAGTTCCTCTGGCAGGAGGGGCACACCGCGCACGCGACCCGGGAGGACGCCCGCGCCTACGCGCGCAAGATCCTGCACGAGGCGTACGAGGACCTGATGGTCAACGTGCTGGGCATCCCGGTGGTGGTGGGGCTCAAGACCGCCCGGGAGCGGTTCGCCGGGGCCACCGCCACGTACACCTGCGAAGGCATGATGGGCGACGGCAAGGCGCTCCAGCTCGGCACCAGCCACGAGCTGGGGCAGAACTTCGCCAAGGCGTTCGACATCAGCTACTCCTCCGCCGAGGGCGGCCGGGAGCACGCCTGGACCACCTCCTGGGGCACCTCCACCCGGATGCTCGGCGGCCTGATCATGGCGCACGGCGACGACAACGGGCTGCGGGTGCCGCCGAGGCTGGCCCCGATCCAGGCGTACGTGATGGTGGTCAAGGACGGCGAGGGGGTCGGTGAGGCGGCGACCAAGCTGTGCGACGCGCTGCGTGACGCCGGGGTCCGGGTGGCGCTGGACGACCGGACCGACACCGCGTTCGGCCGCCGGGCCGTCGACGCCGAGCTGCGCGGCTACCCGGTCCGGGTCGAGGTCGGCCCCCGGGACCTGGCCGCCGGCAACGCGGTCGTGGTCCGGCGTACCGACGGCTCGAAGGCCCCCACCCCGGTCGCCGACGTGGTCGGCGCGGTCCTCGCCGCGCTCGACGCCGACCAGCGGGCCCTGCACGACCAGGCGCTGGCGTTCCGGCAGTCCCGGACCACCGACGTCGCCACGCTCGCCGAGGCGATCGAGGCGGCGGCCACCGGCTGGGCCCGGGTGCCGTGGTCGGCGGTGGGTGTCGCGGGTGAGGCCGAGGCCAACGGGCAGGGCGTGACGGTCCGCTGCCTGCTGCGCGCCGACGGCTCCGTCCCCGACACGGAGGACGAGCCCGACCTGGTCGCCATCCTCGCCCGCGCCTACTGACGGTGTAAGGAAGGGCCCCTTCTTAACGCTTCCGGTAGAGGAAGGGGCCCCTGTTAACACCGGGGAGGTCGGGTGCGCTTCGAGCCGGGGCGGCTGATCATGCACCGCAACGTGCGACGGGGCCGGATCGGCTGGGTCCGGCCGGGGCGCGTGGTCAGCGACGACGAGCGCGGGCTGCTGCTCTGGATCGCCCGGGACAGCCCGGTCGCCCACGAGGTCACCACCGCCGGCGTCGGCATGCGGGCGATGCCGTTCGCCGAGTGGATCACGTCGTCGTACCGGCTGGCGCAGGGCCGGTGGCACGGCCCTCCGTTGTTGAAGTTCCTGCCGACCGGGGCGGCCCACTCGGTGTGGTGGTTCCGGGACGCCGGGGACCGCTTCGCCAGCTGGTACGTCAACCTGGAGGAGCCCGGGGTCCGCTGGGACGACGGCCCGGTGGCCGGGGTCGACGTGGTGGACCAGGACCTGGACGTGGTGGTCCACCCCGACCGGAGCTGGGAGTGGAAGGACGAGGGCGAGTTCACCGAGCGGCTCGCCTTCCCCGAGCACTACTGGGTCGCCGACGAGCAGGCGGTCCGGGCCGAGGGCGAGCGGGTGATCGCCCGCGCCGAGGCCGGTGAGTTCCCGTTCGACGGCACCTGGTGCGACTTCGTCCCGCCGGCCGACTGGAGCGTGCCGGAGGCCCTGCCGCCCGGCTGGGACCGGCCCCCGGTCCGTTGAACTGTGTTCTTCGTCACCTCGGGCCCCGTCGCCGGAGCCGAGTCGGGTCCGGTGTGAGGAATCGGTGCCGGATCTGGCAGAATGGGCCGCTGGTATCCGACGAGTGTCCGGCGCCCTCTACCCCGGCATCCCGTCAGTCCACCGAGCAGTCTCCGGCCCAACCCCACTGTGCCGGTCGGCTCTCACCCGTACACCGCCCTCTCGGGTCGGTGGGAATCGCAACAGGAGCGAAAGAACTGTGGCCGTAAAGATCCGGCTCCTGCGGATGGGCAAGATCCGCAACCCGCAGTACCGCATCGTGGTCGCCGACTCGCGCACCAAGCGCGACGGTCGGGCCATCGAGTTCGTCGGGATCTACCAGCCGAAGGAAGACCCTTCGGTGATCGAGGTCAAGTCGGAGCGGGTCCAGTACTGGCTGTCGGTCGGCGCCCAGCCGAGCGAGGCCGTGCAGCGCCTGCTGGAGCTGACCGGGGACTGGCAGAAGTTCAAGGGCCTGCCGGCCCCGCCGCCGCTGAAGGTCGCCGCCGAGCGGGCCGACCGCAAGGCGGCCTACGAGGCCGAGGCGAAGGCCGCCGCCGGGCTGGCCGACGCGCCGGCCAAGCCGGCCAAGAAGGCCGCCAAGGCCGAGGCGCCCGCCGAGGCGCCGAAGACCGAGGAGCAGGCCGGTGCCGACTCCGGCGAGCAGAGCTGACGTGGCGCTGCGACCCGCCCTCGAACACCTGGTCAAGGGGATCGTCGATCATCCCGATGACGTCCGCGTGCGGATGGTCGACTCCCGCCGGGGCAAGCGGCTCGAGGTCCGCGTGCACCCGGAGGACCTGGGCACGGTGATCGGCCGCTCCGGCCGCACCGCCAAGGCCCTGCGCCAGGTGATCGGCTCCATCGGTGGGCGCGGGGTCCGGGTCGACATCGTCGACTCGTACTGATGCTGCTCATCGTCGGCCGGATCGGCAAACCGCACGGGATCCGCGGTGAGGTCACCGTGGAGGTGCGGACCGACGAGCCCGAGGCACGTTTCGCTCCCGGTTCGGTGCTGGTCACCGAGCCGGGAGCGGCACCTGTCGGGGCCGCGTCCGAGGACGCCTACCAGGTGCCCGAGCGGTTGACCGTCGAGGTCGCCCGCTGGCACCAGGGCCGGATGCTGGTCGCCTTCGACGGCGTGGTCGACCGCAACGTCGCCGAGGCGCTGCGCGGCACCCTGCTCGCCGTGGACAGCGCCGACGTCGCCCCGCCGGAGGATCCGGAGGAGTTCCACGACCACCAGCTCGTCGGGCTCGCCGTGGTCACCCCGGCCGGCGAGCGGCTCGGCGAGGTGGCCCGCATCGACCACGCGCCCGCCTCCGACCTGCTGGTGCTGCGGCGTCCCGAGGGGCGTACCGCGCTGATCCCCTTCGTCAGGGCGATCGTGCCGGAGGTCGATCTCGCCGGCGGTCGCGTCGTCGTCGACCCGCCGGCCGGTCTGCTCGACCTCTAGCCGGCTGGAGCCGCCCCCCATGCGTGTCGACGTCGTGTCGATCTTCCCGGAGTACCTCGCCCCGCTGGACCTGTCGCTGATCGGCAAGGCCCGCGCCAGCGGCGTGCTGCGGCTGGCCGTCCACGACCTGCGCGCCTGGACCCACGACGTGCACCGTACGGTCGACGACACGCCCTACGGCGGCGGGCCGGGGATGGTCATGCGCCCGGAGCCGTGGGGCGAGGCGCTCGACGCCCTGGCCCCCGGCGAGTTGACCCCGGACGGGCTCACCCTGCCCCGGCTGGTGGTGCCGACCCCGGCGGGCGTCCCGTTCAGCCAGGCGCTGGCGCAGGAGTTGGCCGCCGAGTCGCACCTGCTCTTCGCCTGCGGCCGGTACGAGGGCATCGACCAGCGGGTGCTCGACCACGCCGCCACCCGGATGCGGGTCACCGAGGTCTCCCTCGGCGACTACGTGCTCTTCGGCGGGGAGGTGGCGGTGCTGGTGATCATGGAGGCGGTCACCCGGCTGCTGCCCGGCGTGCTCGGCAACGCCGGCTCGCTGGACGAGGAGTCGCACGCCCACGGCCTGCTCGAGGGGCCGGTCTACACCAAGCCGCCGTCCTGGCGCGGGCTCGACGTGCCGGAGGTGCTCCGCTCCGGCGACCACGGCCGGATCGCCCGGTGGCGGCGGGACGAGGCGGTGCTGCGGACGGCCGTTCGCCGCCCCGACATGCTGGCGGCGCTGCCGGTGGAGGGGCTGGACCGGGGCGACCGGGCCGCGCTGGAGCGGGGTGGGTTCCACCTGCCGGCGCGGGGTATGGCAGAGTAGAAGGGTTGCCGCAACCGACCACGCCGTGGCCGGTTGCGAGGATCTCCGACCGGGGCCGCCCAGTCGGTCACCACCCGGGGATCAGAATCACCCATCCGCGCACCGACTGACGGTGCGCCGTGAGCCTCGCGAGGACGCAGCGATGAACATCCTGGACGCCCTTGACGCCCAGTCGAAGCGGGTCGACCTTCCCGACTTCCGTGCCGGTGACACCGTCAAGGTGCACGCGCGGGTCGTCGAGGGCAACCGGTCCCGGGTCCAGATCTTCCAGGGCGTGGTCATCCGCCGGCATGGCGGCGGCCTGCGCGAGACCTTCTCGGTCCGCAAGGTCAGCTTCGGCGTGGGGGTCGAGCGGACCTACCCGGTGAACAGCCCGGCGATCGACCGGATCGAGGTCGTCACCCGCGGCGCCGTGCGTCGCGCCAAGCTCTACTACCTGCGTGAGCTGCGCGGCAAGAAGGCCAAGATCAAGGAGCGGCGCGAGAAGCAGCCGAGCTGACCCGTCACCCGTCGCCACGCCGCCTGAGCTGCGCGTGTGTCGGACCGACCAGGGCGCACTACCCTGGTCGGCACGGGCGCAGGCGGGCAGCGGCGGCACGGCAGACGATGTCCACTACCGCCCGTGGGGCCTCCGCGAGAGGCTCCCGGGCGGTAGTGACGTTTCCGTGGACCGGGGAGTTGCGTGGTGCGGACGCTTGACGATGGCGGCACAGTCGATCCGTGGCGGCGGCGGTCCCGGCGCAGTCGCCGGCAGATGCCGCTCTGGCAGGAGTTGCCGCTGCTGCTGATCGTGGCCTTCTGCCTGGCCGTGCTGATCCGCACGTTCCTGTTGCAGGCCTTCTTCATCCCCTCCGGCTCGATGGAGAACACCCTCCTGGTCGGCGACCGGGTCCTGGTCAACAAGGTCGTCTACGACGTACGGGACCCGGTGCGCGGCGAGGTGGTGGTGTTCCGGGGCACCGAGCAGTGGGTGCCCCAGGTGGACACCGAGCCGGACCCGGGGCTGGGCGGCCGCTTCGCCCGGACCGTCGGTGACCTGGTCGGGGTGAGCCGCCCCGGGGAGAAGGACTTCATCAAGCGGGTGATCGGGCTGCCCGGGGACCGGGTGGAGTGCTGCGACGAGCAGGGCCGGGTCACGGTCAACGGGGTGCCGTTGGACGAGACGTACGTCTTCCAGGACTCGCCGCTGGACATCCCGCCGAATCCGGCCGAGTGTCGCGCCCGGCGGTTCACCGAGATCGTCGTGCCGCCCGGGCAGATCTTCGTGATGGGCGACCACCGGCTGGTCTCCCAGGACGGCCGGTGCCAGGGGCCGGTGCCGATCGACAACGTGGTGGGACGGGCCTTCATGGTCGTCTGGCCGTCCGCCCGCTGGTCCGCGCTGGGCGTCCCGCAGACCTTCGAGGGAATCCCCACCTCCGCCACGCTCACCGGCGACGGGCCGTTGCCGCTCCAGCCCTCCCCCGGGGGCGGGGTGGTGCTGCTGCTGCCGATCGCCAGCCTGGTGTCCGTTCTCGCGCGTTCCGGAAGGTCGATCCGCGCCCGGCGACGTAGGCTCCACCCGTGATTGACGAGCAGACCGACAAGCCCCGTAGTTCGTTCTGGAAGGAGCTGCCCATCCTCCTGGGGGTGGCGGTTCTGGTCGCGGTGCTGGTACGCGCCTTCGTGCTGCAGACCTTCTTCATCCCTTCCCCGTCCATGGAGAACACCCTCAAGATCGATGACCGGGTGTTGGTCAACAAGCTGGTCTACCACTTCCGTACCCCGGAACGGGGCGAGGTGATCGTCTTCAAGGCGCCGACCGAGTGGAGCGGGAACCCCGACGGCGAGGACTTCATCAAGCGGGTGATCGGGGTCAGCGGTGACCGGGTGGTCTGCTGCGACGACGAGGACCGGCTGGTCATCAACGGCGTGTCGCTCGACGAGCCGTACATCTTCTCGGCCAACGGGGAGCGGGACCGGCCGGCCGACCAGGACTTCGACGTCACCGTGCCGCCCGGCCGGCTCTGGGTGATGGGTGACCACCGGTCCGCCTCCGGCGACTCGCTGGAGCACTACCAGCAGTCCGGGCAGGACATCAACGCCGCCACCATCAGCGAGGACGCGGTGGTGGGACGGGCCTTCACCGTCTTCTGGCCGGTCAACCGGGCCACCTGGCTGAGCGTTCCCGAGTCGTACCACGACGTCCCCAACTCCTGACGTACCCGATCGGGGCCCGACGGGGGCGGGCGGGCGTGGGCGTCGGCCCGGCCGTCTGGCAGTCTGGGACGGTGACCGTCTACACCCCTCGCCGCGCGGCCCGGGTGCTGCTCGTCGACGCCGCCGGGCGGCTCCTGCTCTTCGCGGGCGTCGATCCGGCCCGGCCCGGCCACCGGTACTGGTTCACGCCCGGCGGCGGGTTGGCGCCGGGGGAGACCCCGGCCGCCGGTGCCGCCCGTGAGCTGGCCGAGGAGACCGGGCTGCGGCTGGCCCCCGCCGAGCTGGGCGAGCCGGTCCGGACGGAGACGGTCGAGTTCCCCTTCGACGGTGTGTGGTACCGCCAGGACCAGCAGTTCTTCCTGGTACGGGTGCCCGCCTGGGAGGTGGACACGGCAGGCTTCGACGCCGTGGAGCGGGCCAGTGTCACCGGCCACCGGTGGTGGCCGGCGGACGAGTTGGCCGCCAGCGGCGAGCGGTTCTACCCCGACGACCTGCCCGGCCTGCTGCGCCAGGCCCTGAGCGCCGGCCCTCCGGCTGCCGGTCCGGCGGCCCGCGCGGTTGCTGCCCCGGCCGGTGACCCGGGCGCCCGCCCGGTGCCGGATGGTGACCCGGTGCCGGATGGCGCGGTCCGGCGGGGAGGGACGGGATGCTGACGCCGCCGCGTACCGTGGTCCGCCGTGACGGCGGGCTGTACGCCCTGGAGCGGGCCCTGCAACGTCGTGGCTTCCGGCACGTCGCCGGGGCCGACGAGGCCGGCCGGGGCGCCTGCGCCGGGCCGCTGGTCGCCGCCGCCGCCGTGCTGCCCGAGGGGCGCCGGGGCGAGATCGACGGGCTGGCCGACTCGAAGCTGCTCACCCCGGCCAGCCGGGAGCGGATCTACCAGGAGGTGGTGGACCGGGCCCTGGCGTACGCGGTGGTGGTCGTCCCGGCCGAGGAGGTCGACGCGCGTGGGCTGCACGTGTGCAACCTGGCCGCCATGCGCCGGGCGCTGGCCTCGCTGACCGTCCGTCCCGAGTACGTGCTCAGCGACGGGTTCGGGGTCGACGGGCTGGACGTGCCGGGGCTGGCGGTCTGGAAGGGCGACCGGGTGGCCGCCTGTGTGGCGGCGGCCAGCGTGCTCGCCAAGGTGACCCGGGACCGGATCATGGTGGAGCTGGACGGGACGTTCCCCGGGTACGGCTTCGCCGAGCACAAGGGGTACATCACCGCCGAGCACACCACGGCGCTGCGGCAGCTCGGCCCCTGCCGGGAACACCGGTTCTCGTACGTCAACGTCGCCACCGTCTCCGGCCGGGAGGGTCGACCCCCGCGATCCCGGCGTCCGGGGCGGACCGGGTCGCACCAGCCGATGGCGCGGACGCAGGCGTCAGGGGGTACCGTCGGCGTGGCGTTGGGCGAGCAGCCTCGACCTACCGCGCCGGTGGGGGAAGATGTCGTCATGGAAGGCGGAGTGCGATGAGCGCGGAAGATCTCGAGAAGTACGAGACCGAGATGGAGCTGCAGCTCTACCGGGAGTACCGCGACATTGTCCGCCAGTTCTCCTACGTGGTGGAGACCGAACGCCGGTTCTACCTGGCCAACCAGGTCGACCTGCACGTGCGCAACTCCGACGGCGAGGTCTACTTCGAGGTCGAGATGCACGACGCCTGGGTCTGGGACATGTACCGTCCTGCCCGGTTCGTGAAGAACGTCCGGGTGATGACCTTCAAGGACGTCAACGTCGAGGAGTTGGAGAAGCCGGACATCTCCCTGCCGGCCGACTCCGGCTTCGGTAGCTGAGCGCCCCCTTCCGCCCTCCACCGCCGGTGCCCCTGCACCGGTGGCCCCCGCCCGGTGGCTCCGCCCGGCTGTCCCCTGCCCCGCTGGCCCCTGCTTTGGTGGTGGCCGCATCCCGGCTGGTCGGCGTGCCTGCGGGCCCCGACCGTCCATGATGCACCGGTCCGCGCGGCCATAGCACAGTGACCGGCCACGGCGGGCGTTGTCCACAGCCGACCCGTCGTCCACAGGTGAGGGTCGCCGGGACGTGCGCCGGGCCCGGCCGGGCGGCACGCTGCGGGCATGGTCACCACGGGTACCGCGCTCACGCTCGCCGTCCTACTGTCCCTGCCGGTGCCGGTGCCGGTGCCTCGGCTGGCGCCGGCGTCGCCCGGCCCGACCCGCGCCCACGCCACCGGTCCCGCTCCGGCCGATCCCGGTCCCGCCGGTCCGGCGGTGTCTGGTCCCGCCGTCTCCGGTGCTGGTGCGATTGGTGCTGGCCCGGTTGGTGCTGGCCCGGTTGGTGCTGGCCCGGTCGGTCTCGGTCCGGTCGGTTCCGGACCGGTCGGTCTCGGCCTGGCCGGTCCCCGCGTGGGCGGTCCCGGCCTGGCCGGTGCGCGGGGTGCGGCGGGTGCCGTCGGCTCCGGGGTGTTCCGGTGGCCGCTGCCCGGTCCGCCGGACCTGCGGCGTCGGTTCGAGCCGCCGCCCCAGCGGTGGCTGCCCGGTCACCGTGGGGTCGACCTGGCCGCGCCGGTGGGGACCCCGGTGCGCTCCGCCGGGGCGGGCGTGGTGCGGTTCGCCGGCCCGGTGGGCGGCCGGCCGGTGGTCAGCGTGGACCACGCCGACGGGCTGCGCACGACGTACGAGCCGGTGTCGCCGGGCGTCCGGGCGGGGGAGCGGGTGCAGCCAGGCGACGGGCTCGGCCTGCTGCTGCCGGGGCACCCGGGGTGTCCGGAGCGCGCCTGCCTGCACTGGGGACTGCGGCGGGACCAGGAGTACCTGGACCCGCTGTCGCTGCTCGGGCTCGGGCCGGTGCGACTGCTGCCGGTCAGCGCTGGGCGAGCAGCGCGGGCAGGTGGGCGGCGAGCCGTTCGTACTCCGCCGGGGTGTTGTAGACCTGGCCGCAGAGCCGCAGCCAGCCCCGGCCGTTCCAGGCCGACACCGAGACCTCGGTGGCGAGCCGGTCGGCGATCCGGTTCCGCAGCGCCCGTGCCGCGTCGACAGTGGTGGCGAGCCCGTCCGGCAGGGGCACCACCCGCATCGCCACCCCGGGTCCGCCGGGGTCCGGCAACGCGGTCGGCGCCACCCCCAGCGCGTCCCCCACCACCCGTTGCCCGTACGCGGCGAGCGCGGTGTTGTGTGCGCGGACCCGCTGCACACCGAGGTTGCGCAGGGTGAACAGCCCGACCGGGGCGGCCAGCCAGGACGTGTAGTCCAGGGTCGCCTGCCACTCCAACCGGGCCGGGAACCCCGACTCCTGTTCCCAGGAGACCACCAGCGGCTCGGTCCGCTCCCGCCACGGCCCCGCCACCACCAGCACGGCGGTGCCCCGGGGCGCGTACGCCCACTTGTGCAGGTTGCCGACCCAGAAGTCGGCGGCGACGTCGCGGACCGAGACCGGCAGCATGCCCGGCACGTGCGCGGCGTCCACCAGCACCGGCACCCCGTGTTCCCGGGCCGCCGCCGTGATGGCCGCGACCGGCAGGAGCCGCGCGGTCGGCGAGCTGACCTGGTCGACGACGAGCAGCCGGGTCCGGCCGGGACGCAGGCCCGCCCGCAGGATCCGCACGACCTCCGCGTCGGGGGCGGTCAGCGGCACCGACAGCACCCGCGAGGTCGCCCCGGCGCGGCGGCACTCCCGGGCGATGGAGAGGGCGACCGCACCGTACCCGTGGTCGGTGCTGACCACCTCGTCGCCGGGGCGCAGGCCGAGCGACTGGAGCACCACGGCGACACCGGTGGTGGTGTTGCCGACCAGGGCGGTGCCCTCCGGGTCCGCGTCGAGGAAGGTCGCCAGGTGCCGGCGGGCGTGGGCGACCCGGTCGGCTAGGCCCCGGCTGAAGAAGCGGAGCGGGTTCGCCTCCATCTCGTCGCGCAGCCGTTGCTGGGCGCGCTGCACCCCGATCGGCACCGCGCCGAACGCGCCGTGGTTGAGGTGGCTGACCGCCGGATCGAGCGAGAAGAGCAGCCGGGCGCCCGGGATCGGCTCGGGCGGTGGCGGAGCGCTCACCCCATGATCGTAGCCTGCGCGGCCCCGCACCACTGATCGCCGCCCATCTCCTGCCGTGCCCGGGGTCAGGCGCGGGGATGGGCCTGCCGGTACGCCGAGCGCAGCCGCTCCACCGAGACGTGCGTGTAGATCTGGGTGCTGGACAGCGCGGAGTGCCCCAGCAACTCCTGGACGGCGCGGAGGTCCGCGCCCCCTTCGAGCAGGTGGGTGGCGGCCGAGTGGCGCAGGCCGTGCGGGCTGGTCCGGGGCAGGCCGGCCGCGTCGGCGTACCCGTTGACGACGCGCCGCGCCGTCGTCGGGTTCAGCCGCCCACCCCGGGTACCCAGCAGCAGGGCGTCGGCCGAGGCCGGCCCGGCCAGGACGCCCCGCCCGTGGCGCAGCCACCGGTCGAGGGCCTGCTGCGCGGGCACCCCGTACGGCACCGACCGCTCGCGGTCGCCCTTGCCGACGACCCGGATCACCCGCCGGCCCTGGTCGACGTCGGCGACGTCGAGGCCACACACCTCGCTGACCCGTACCCCGGTGGCGTAGAGCAGTTCGAGCAGCAGGCGGTCCCGCAGCCGTACCGCCTCGTCGCCGACGTTGCTGCTCTCGCCGCTGCCGTCGCTGTCGGCGGTGACGGCGACGGTCGCCGGGGTGCCGGGCGCCTCGACGAGGGTGACGGCCTGGTCGGCCCGGAGCACGGTGGGCAGCGGCCGGTGCGCCCTCGGGCTGGCCAGCGCGGCGGCCACGTCGACGGGGAGCAGCCCGGCCCGGTGTGCCCAGGCGCTGAACGCGCGCGCCGAGGCGGCCCGGCGGGCCAGCGAGGTCCGGGCGGCACCGGCGCTCTGCTGCCGGGCCAGCCAGCCACGGATCACCGCCAGGTCCAGGTCGGCCGGAACCCGGCAGCCGTCCCGCGCCGCGTGGTCGAGAAGCGAGACCAGATCCGTGACGTACGCCCGGACGGTGTGCGCGGAACGGTTGCGGACCTGCCCGAGGTGCGCTGCGAAGTCGTCCACCGCCTCGCGCAGCGCCCCCGGCAGCGCGGCGTGCCGGGCCCGGGTGCCCGGCTCCTCCCGCCGGGTCACCCTGGCCACGTCCCTGCCCCGGTCACCGTGCTCCGGGAACCCCGGAGTCCGGGGACCGGCTCGGAACGGCGGGGTGGCGGGCACCGGCTCAGCCTACGGTCCCGCCCCCGTTCCGGCCCGCCCGCCGGGGCGCCGGGGCCGGCCGGCGGTCACCGGCGGGTGACCGGCGGGGCGAGGGCGTACCCCTCGGCGCGGCGGACCACCATGCCGAGTTGCTCCAGCAGGGCCAGCTTGCGCAGGGCGGTCCGGGCCGCCACCCCGGCCCGCGCGGCGATCGCGTCCAGCCCGGTCACCCCGCGTCGGGGCATCGACTCCAGCAACATGGTCGCCTCGTCGTCGAGGTGGTCGGTGGGGCGCTCCGGCCCCCGGGCCGGGGGTGCCAGGTCGCTGCCGATCCGTCCCACCTCCTCCAACACGTGCGCCACCCCGGTCACCAACCGGGTGTGCGGCTCCTCGCGGAGCAGCTCGTGCGCCCCGACCGAGAGCGCCGAGGTGACCGGCCCGGGCACCACCATCGCGGGCCGGCGCAGCCCCGCCGCCCGGCGCAGGGTCTGGGTGGCCCCGCTGCGCGCCGACGCCTCCACCAGGACGCTGCCCCGGGTGGCGGCCGCGATCACCCGGTTGCGGATCAGGAACCGGGGCCGGAACGGCTCGGCGCCCGGCAGCCACTCGCTGATCAGCAGTCCGGTCTCGGCGATCCGGTCGAAGAGCGCGGTGTTGCCCACCGGATAGGGCCGGTCCACCCCACAGGCGAGCACCGCGACGGTGACCCCACCGGCGGTCAGCGTGCCCCGGTGGGCGGCGGCGTCGATGCCGAACGCGCCGCCGGAGACCACCGTCCACCCCCGTTCGGCCAACCCGTACCCGAGGTCGGTGGCGACGTGCACGCCGTACCCGGTGGCGGCGCGGGCCCCGACCACCGCCACCGACCGGTCCAGCGCCTCCGCCAGGGGCCAGGCGCCGCGTACCCAGAAGCAGAGCGGCGGGGCGGTGTCCCGGTCGACCCGGCGGCCCGACCCGGCCAGAGCCAGCCGCCGCAGGTCGCCCACCTGGGTCGGCCACTCGGGGTCGGACGGGGTGACCAGCCGTGCGCCGAGCCGGTCGGCCCGCGCCAGTGCCTTCTCCGCCACCGCCCGGGGGTCACCGGCACCGGCCCGGGCCGCCACCGTGGCCCGCAGCGGCTCGTCCGGTGCGCCGCCGTCGCGCAGCAACTCCAGGGTGGCGGCCGGGCCGAGCTGGTCGACCAGCCGGTGCACCGTCCAGGTACCCGGCTCGGTGAGCCAGGTCAACGCGATCCGGGCGATCCGGTCCTCGACCGTGGTCACGACTCCTCCCCGGTGCGCAGGCCGGTGGCCTCGCGGACGTCGTCGTGGTCGGGGCGGGGCCGCCCGTCCAGGTCGGCGATGGTCCAGGCGAGCCGGATGACGCGGTCGAAACCCCGGGCGGAGAGCGAGCCCCGGTCCAGCCGACCCCGCAGCTCCGCCGTGTCCGCCGGGGGCAGCCGCCACGGCGGTCGGCGCAGCAGGGGGCCGGGGATCTCGGCGTTGAGCCGCCGCCCCACCGGGGACCACCGCTGCGCGGCGGCCGAGCGGGCCGCCGCGACCCGGGCGCCGACGACCGCCGACGACTCGGTGGGGACGCCGGTGGCCAGCAGCTCCGCCGCCCGCACCGGCGGGACGGTGATCTGGACGTCGATCCGGTCCAGCAGGGGACCGGAGAGCCGGCCGAGGTAGCGCCGCCGGGCCAGCGGAGTGCACTCGCAGGAGATGTCCCCGGCGGGTCGCGCGCAGGGACACGGGTTCGCCGCGAGCACGAGCTGCACCCGGGCCGGGTACTCGGTGCCGCCCCGGGCACGGGTCAACCGGACCCGACCGCTCTCCAGCGGCTGCCGCAGCGACTCCAGGGCGCCCTTGCCGAACTCGGCGGCCTCGTCGAGGAAGAGGACGCCCCGGTGCGCCAGGGAGACCGCGCCCGGCCGGGCCAGCCCGGACCCACCACCGACCAGGGACGCCACGGTGGCGGTGTGGTGCGGGGCCTGGAACGGCGGGCGGCGCAGCAGCCGACCCTCCGGCGGCAGCAGCCCGGCGATCGAGTGCAGGGCGGTGACCTCCAGCGCCGCCTCGTCGTCCAGCTCCGGCAGGATCGAGGGCAGCCGTTCGGCGAGCATGGTCTTGCCGGCCCCCGGCGGCCCGAGCAGCGCCAGGTGGTGCCCACCGGCGGCGGCCACCTCCAGTGCCCGCCGGCCCAGCGCCTGCCCGGCGACGTCGGCCAGGTCCGGCCCGGCCGGTGGGGCCGGCGGCGGACAGGTCGGCGGTTCGAGCAGCGGGGCACCGTCCCGGACGAAGCTGACCAGCCGGTGCAGCGTGTCCACGCCCCGGACCCGGACGCCGGGGATCACCGCCGCCTCGGCGGCGTTCGCCGCCGGCACGACGACCCGGTCCAACCCGGCGCGGGCGGCGGCGGTGACCATCGGCAGCACGCCCCGGACCGGCCGGACCGTCCCGTCGAGGCCCAGCTCGCCGAGGAGCACCACGCCGTCCAGCGCGGTCAGGGGCAGCTCCCCGGCCCCGCCGAGCAGCGCCGCCGCGATCGCCAGATCGAAGGCCGAGCCGTACTTGGGCAGGTCGGCGGGGAGCAGGTTGATGGTGATCCGGCGGTTGGGCCAGCGCTGGCCGGAGTTGACCACGGCGGCGCGGACCCGGTCGCGGGCCTCGTGCAGCGCGGTGTCCGGCAGCCCCGAGACCACCACGGCGGGCAGCCCGGGCGCCAGATCCGCCTCGACCTGCACCAGGTGCCCGGTCACCCCGACCAGCCCCACGCAGTGCACCCGTGCGTAACTCATCGTGCCCCGCCCATCAGAAGGCCCCCTTGAGGTGCTCGACCCGGGCCGGGCCGGTGCGGGCGAGGCGGACCTGGAGGACGTCGAAGCGCAGCTCGTCCGCGGTGGTGCCGGTGTCGGCCAGCCAGCGGACGGCCAGCCCGCGCAGCCGGCGGACCTTCGCCGCGACGACCGCCTCGGCCGGGGCGCCGTACGCGCCGCCCTTACGGGTCTTCACCTCGCAGAAGGCGAGCACGTCGCCGTCCCAGGCGACGATGTCGATCTCTCCGGCGGCGCACCGCCAGTTCCGGTCGACCGGGCGCAGCCCCGTCGCGATCAGGTGCCGCAGGGCGCAGCGTTCGCCGTACGCGCCGACGGCCTGGTTCCGGTTCGTCATGCCGTGCACGGTGCCGGAGTCCGGCCCGGTCCCGCGCGGCCCCTGTGGACAGCGGTGCTCCTGTGGACGACCGGACGATCATGCCCCCGGTGTGCTACAGCGCCGTTCCCGGTCGACTACCCAGTGTCATGAAGGGTTTGGTCGCGGGCCGAATGGCGCGGCATAGCGTTCGTCACATACGGTGCCGGACGTGGACGGACGACGGAGCTTTTCCGAAGATCAGGAGTCGCGCTGGTACCCCGGTGACCGTGGGTACGGCGAGTCGGAGTGGCCCGCCGCGGACGAGGGGCAGTACCGGACGGACGGCTTCCGCACCCCGGACCAGCGGACCGATCCGGGGAAGCGGCGCTACGACGAGGGGGGCGAGCCGACCTCGGGGCGGCACGGCGACGCCGGGCGGTACGCCGCCGACGACCCGCTGGGGGTGGACAACCCGGACACGAGCGGTTACATCCCCTCCCGCTCCCGACGGGGCGAGTCGTCGACCGAGGTGACAGGGAGTGGTCGGGCGGTCGAGCGGGAGCGGCGTCGCGCCGCCCACACGTCGATGGAGATCTCGTTGCCGGTCGCCCGCCGGCCGTCGGCCGCCCCGGTCTCCGCCGACCCGTACGACGTCGAGCCGGCGGCGCAGCCGGTCGACCCGGTGCGGTCGGCCCCGCTGGGCGGGTACCCGATCGTGGAGCCGGCCCGGGGGACCGACCCGGGGCGGTCGAGGGACCCGGGGCGGTTCGCGGAGCCGTCGCGGGGCGCGGAACCGGACCGGGGCCTGGGCGCAAACCGGGACCTGGGCGCGGACCGGGGCCTGGGTACGGACCGGGGTCTGGGTACGGACCGGGGTCTGGGTACGGACCTGGGTCTGGGTACGGACCTGGGTCTGGGTACGGACCGGGGATCGGGCGCGGACCGGGATCGGGGGATGGTCCCACCGGGGGGCCGGGGCGCGGACCTGGACCGGGGCGGGGTGCACGCGGGCGTGGAGCCGGACCTGGACCGGGGGGCGGCCCTGCCGGGGAGCCGGGCCGGCGACCCGGACCGTGGTGCCGACGCGGGGTGGACCGGCGACCCGATCCGTGCTGCCGACGCGGTGCGAGGAGTCGACCCGGTTCGGGGATCCGATCCGGTCCGGGGGGCTGATCCGGTTCGGGGGGCCGATCCGGGCCGTGCTGTCGATCCGGGGCGGGGCGCCGATCTCGACCGGGGGGTCGAGCCCGGGCCGGGAGCCGGGGCCGCCCGGGGTGCCGACGGGCCCTGGCCGGCCGACCCGCCGCACCAGCCGCACCCGCTGGACGTGCCGACCGGCCCGATGACGCCGATCGCCCCTCGGCCGGATATCGCCCTCTCCGGCGGTGATCCTGCGGCCTACGGGCCGGACGGGGCGCGCCTGCCCGGCGGCGCGGTTAGCGACGGGGTCTACCGGACCCGGCGGCCCGCGCTGGCCGTGCTCCTCGCCCTGCTGGTGGTGGTCTTCGAGGTGCCCGCCCTGCGGGTGCTCTACAACGGTGTCGTCGGCGACCCGCTGTCGACGGTCAACGTGGTGGTGGGCATCTTCCTGGTCCTCGGCCTGCCGATCTTCGCCATCGGGCTGTACGGGCTGCGTACCGGCGGGTTGGCCCTCTCCGACGGCGGGCGGGGCTGGCTGCGCCCGCCGATGGCGTACCTCACCGTCGGTCTCGTGCTCTTCCTCGCCGCCGCGCTCGCCACCGGCTGACCGCGTCGACCCCGGCCGACCCGGCCCGCTGCCCGGCCCGGGTCGGCCGCCGCGCCCCGCCCCGCCCGTCGTGCCCGCCGGGCGGGGCTGTCGTCGTGGCGTCCCGACCGGCCCCGACCGGCCCCGACCGGTGGCGGGCGGCCCCCGGCGGAGCATGGTCGACCGGGCTCGGGGCCATGATCGACAGGCGCTCCGCAGGGCGTTTCTCCGGGCCGGCGGAGGGGGGCGTACACTGGGCGACTGGCGACCGCCTCGCGCGGTCGACCTCGCGCGCCCTCTCCACGGTTCCCTCTCCATGGTCCCGTGGGGCGACGGCCTCCCTGGTCCCGATCTTGGTCGGGTCCGCCATGGCCGGCGACCGGGCGCCAGGACGCCCGGCCGCCGGCCGGGCGGGACAACCAGGGATCACAAGGAGTACCCCACCATGGCCGTCGTGACCATGCGTCAGCTGCTGGAGAGCGGTGTCCACTTCGGGCACCAGACCCGGCGCTGGAACCCGAAGATGAAGCGCTTCATCTTCACCGAGCGCAACGGTATCTACATCATCGACCTGCGCCAGACCCTCGACTACATCGAGAAGGCGTACGACTTCGTGCGCAACACGGTGGCCGAGGGCGGCAGCATCCTCTTCGTCGGCACCAAGAAGCAGGCCCAGGAGGCGATCGCCGAGCAGGCGACCCGGGTCGGCCAGCCGTACGTCAACCACCGCTGGCTCGGCGGCATGCTGACCAACTTCCAGACGGTGTACAAGCGGCTCCAGCGCATGAAGGAGCTGGAGGCCCTGGGCGACCTCAGCGGCACCGCCGCCGGGTACACCAAGAAGGAGACCCTGCAGCTCTCCCGCGAGAAGATCAAGCTGACCCGTACCCTCGGTGGTCTGCGGGACATGCAGAAGCTTCCGGCTGCGGTCTGGGTGGTCGACACCAAGAAGGAGCACATCGCCGTCGACGAGGCCCGCAAGCTGGGCATCCCGGTGATCGCGGTGCTGGACACCAACTGCGACCCGGACGAGGTCGACTTCCCGATCCCGGGCAACGACGACGCGATCCGCTCGGCCGAGCTGCTGACCAAGGTCGTCGCCGCCGCCGTCGCCGACGGTCTGATCGCCCGTTCCGGCCGCCGCCGCGGCACCGACGAGAAGCCCGAGCCGGGCCAGGTCGGCGCCGACGAGCCGCTGGCCGAGTGGGAGCGCGAGCTGCTCGAGGAGCCGAAGAAGGCCGACGAGGAGCCGAAGACCGAGGAGCCGAAGACCGAGCAGCCGGCGGCCGCCGCCGCGGAGTGATCCGGTTCCGCGCCCCGTCACCGGCACCGGCGGCGGGGCGCGGCCGGTCCGCCGCGCACATCCGGCTCGGATCCGGGTAACCAGGCAGACCATCCCACGCAGTCCCAACACCGAAGAGAGAGTCATGTCCAACTTCACCGCCGCGGACGTCAAGCGGCTCCGCGACCTGACCGGCGCCGGCATGATGGACTCCAAGAAGGCGCTGACCGACGCCGAGGGCGACTTCGACAAGGCCATCGAGATCCTGCGCGTCAAGGGCGCGAAGGACGTCGGCAAGCGGGCCGGCCGCACCGCCGCCAACGGGCTCGTCGCCCACTCCGGCACGGCGCTGCTGGAGCTCAACTGCGAGACCGACTTCGTCGCCAAGACCGACGCCTTCATCGCGCTGGCGCAGCAGCTCGTCGAGCACGGTGAGGCCAGCGGCGCCACCAACGCCGAGGAGCTGCTCGCCTCGACCCTCGACGGCAAGACCGTCGCCGACGTCGTGCAGGAGCAGTCCGCCAAGATCGGTGAGAAGCTGGTGCTGAACCGCTTCGCCAAGGTCGACGGCACCTTCGCCGTCTACCTGCACCGCAAGAGCCAGGACCTGCCGCCGGCCGTCGGCGTGCTGGTCGAGTACACCGGCACCGCCGGCGCGAGCGCCGGCCAGGCGGACGCCGCGGACGAGGCTGCGTTGTCCGATGCCCGGGCGGTCGCCATGCAGATCGCCGCGATGCGGCCGAAGTACCTCACCCGGGACGAGGTGCCCACCGATGTCGTCGACGCCGAGCGGCGCATCGCCGAGCAGACCGCCCGCGAGGAGAACAAGCCCGAGGCGGCGCTGCCGAAGATCGTCGAGGGTCGGGTCAACGCCTTCTTCAAGGACTACGTCCTGATCGAGCAGGCGTCGGTCGCCGACAACAAGAAGACCGTCAAGCAGGTGCTGGCCGAAGCCGGCATCGAGGTGACGCGCTTCGTGCGGTTCGAGGTCGGCCAGGCCTGAGCCGTACCACGGGCGTCGGGCGCCCGTGGAGTGGGAACGTGTCGACGAGGAGGCCGCCGGTGTACGCGACAGGCACCGCGGCCTCCTCGTCGCATAGGGTCGTCAGGCAGGTTCGCAGTACGCAGGCGCGAAGGGCACGCGCGTGATGGGAAGGGCGGGGCGGATGACGCAGGTTGTGAGTGACCGGGGCCTGGGGGCGGAGGATCCGACCGCGCCACCACCCGGCCGGTCCCGTCGGGTGGTGCTGAAGCTCTCCGGTGAGGTCTTCGGCGGTGGGGCGATCGGGGTCGACCCGGACGTCGTGCAGGCGATCGCCCGGCAGATCGCGACCGTGGCCCGCCGGGGTGTGCAGGTCTCCGTGGTGGTCGGCGGGGGCAACTTCTTCCGTGGCGCCGAGTTGCAGAAGCGTGGCATGGACCGCGCCCGCGCCGACTACATGGGCATGCTCGGCACCGTGATGAACTGCCTCGCCCTCCAGGACTTCCTGGAGAAGGAGGGCATCGAGACACGGGTGCAGAGCGCCATCACGATGGCCCAGGTCGCCGAGCCCTACATCCCGCTGCGCGCGATCCGGCACCTGGAGAAGGGCCGGGTGGTCATCTTCGGCGCGGGTGCCGGCATGCCGTACTTCTCCACCGACACCGTGGCCGCCCAGCGCGCCCTGGAGATCCACGCCGACGTCGTGCTGATGAGCAAGAACGGGGTGGACGGCGTCTACTCCGCCGACCCCCGGGTCGACCCCACCGCCAGCAAGTTCGACTCGATCACCTTCTCCGAGGTGCTGCGCCGCAACCTGCGGGTGGCCGACGCCGCCGCGTTCAGCCTCTGCATGGAGAACGGCCTGCCGATGCTGGTCTTCGGCGCCCAGGGCGACGACACGATCATCCGCGCGGTCGGTGGCGAGCGGATCGGCACCCTGATCACCGCCTGAGCGCACCCGGACCGACGGCGCGCTCCGGTGACCGGCCGGACGTACCGGGCACCGCGACCGCAGCGGCCCGCCGAGACCACCAGCCACGACGAACACGAGAAGGAGGCGAGGCAGCGGTGATCGACGACACCCTCCTCGAGGCCGAGGAGAAGATGGAGCGTGCCGTCGAGCACGCCAAGGAGGAGTTCGGCGCCATCCGTACCGGTCGCGCCAACGCCGCCATGTTCTCCAAAATCATCATCGACTACTACGGCAGCCCGACCCCGCTGCCCCAGATGGCCTCCATCGCGGTCCCCGAGCCGCGCATGGTGATCATCAAGCCGTACGACAACTCGCAGCTGGGCGCCATGGAGAAGGCGATCCGCGACTCGGACCTCGGGGTGAACCCGAACAACGAGGGCAACCAGCTCCGCATCCTGCTCCCGCAGATGACCGAGGAGCGGCGCCGGGACATGATCAAGGTGGCCCGGCACAAGGGTGAGGAGGCCAAGGTCGCCATCCGCAACATCCGCCGCAAGGGCAAGGAAGAGCTGGACCGCCTGGTCAAGGACGGCGAGGTCGGCGAGGACGACGGCCGCCGCGCCGAGAAGGACCTGGACGACCTGACCCAGCGGTACGTGGCGACCGTCGACGAGATGGTCAAGCACAAGGAGACCGAGCTGCTCGAGGTCTGAGCGCCGGGCGCCGGACCCGACCGGCGGAACCCGTGGCACCGGAGCGCCCGCCACCCTCGTGCGCGGCCCCGGTGCCACGGTCGTCGACCCCCGGGCGGTACGTGCCGGGTTCACTCCACCGGGCGATCGTCCACCCGGCCCGTCGGGCGGGTGCAGTAGGCTCGGCACGATTCCCGGCCGCCAACGGGTGGACGACGGGAGTCGCCCGTCCGTCGGACGGGCCACATCGAACCGAACAGTCGCGCCGGTAGGGGATGATCGTGTTCTTGCGTCCTGTGGTGGTACCTGTATCGCGTCCGTTCGGTACGTGATGTCCCACCTCGACCCCTACAGCGGCCTCGAACCGCGCGGCTGGGACCGCCCCGAGCACCGCCCCGCCCTGCCCTGGCCGGACCGGGACATCGAGCCGGCCCCGCTGGCCGCCCGGCACCCCACGGCCACGCCCGACCGGACCGCCATGCCCGACCGGACCGCCATGCCCGACCGGACGGCCATGCCCGACCGGACCGCCATGCCCGACCGGTACGCCGACGGTCCCCCTGCGGGCGTCCCCGGCCCGGCCGGCCAGGTCCCCGACCGGTACCCCGACGAGCCGGCCGGCGCGGGCCCGTGGCCGCCCGGCGGTCCCCACCCGGAGCCGTCCGGCGACCGGGCCCCGGGCCGGCGGCTCGACGCGCCGGGCGACCCCGGCGGTGACCCGGTGGACGGGGAGCCGTTCCGGTCCCACCTCGCGCCGCCGGCCGCCGACCGGCCCGGCGGGGTGGTCGACGGGGTCGACGACGACCGGCCCACCGCCCAGTTCGCCGCGATCCGGCCGGAGCCGGACCCGGAGACCCACCCGCCGGCCGGCCGACGGGGGCCGGGCCGCCGCCGGGCGAGTGCCGAGCGGCCCCCGACGCAGCAGCCCCGGTCGAGCCGGGCCGGGCGCAACCTGCCGGCGGCCATCGGTGTCGGCCTGGGCCTCGGCGCGCTCATCCTGGTTCCGCTCTTCACCTGGCCGCCCGCCTTCCTCGCGGTGATCGCCGGCGCGGTGGGGGTCGGCATCTGGGAGATGACCCGGGCGGTGCGCCGCCGCGGCGCCCACCCGCCGGCGGTGCCGCTGGTCGCCGGTGGGGTGCTCACCATCGGGCTGGCCTGGTGGGCCGGCCCGGACGCGCTGACCCTCGGCCTGCTGGTGACCGTGCTGGGCGCCACGATCTGGCGGCTCGGCGACGGTCGCGCCAACCTGCGGCCGGACCTGCTCGCCATCCTGCTGATCGCGGTCTACGTGCCCTTCCTCGGCGGCTTCACCGCCCTGCTGGCCGCGGTCCCCGGGGACGGGCACTGGCGGGTGCTGGTGACCCTGGTGGCGGTGGTCCTCTCCGACACCGGCGGGTACGCGGCCGGGGCGAACTTCGGCCGGCACAAGATGGCCCCGTCGATCAGCCCGAGCAAGTCCTGGGAGGGCTTCGCCGGCTCGCTGACCGCCACGGCGCTGGGCAGCGCCGTGCTGATCTGGCTGCTGTTCGACGTGGCGCCCTGGTGGGGCGCGCTGTTCGGGGTGGCGGTCTCCGCCGCGGCGGTCCTCGGTGACCTGGCCGAGTCCATGATCAAGCGGGATCTCGGGATCAAGGACATGAGCAACCTGCTGCCCGGCCACGGCGGCCTGATGGACCGGCTGGACTCGGTCCTCTTCGCGGTGCCCACGGCGTACCTGATCCTGGCGGTCTTCGTGCCGGTGGTGAGCTGAGGGATGAATCACGCCGAGCGTCCGCTTCCGGCCGGGCGACCAGGTGCGGTTCGGCCCCTCCGGACAGGTGCGTCTCGCCCGCGACGTGGGAGACTGGTCGGGTCATGACGAGTCTGCCCCTGATTCCCGTTACGCCGGACGCGCCCGGCCGCCGGCCGGCCATGCCCCCCCGCCACCTCGCCGACCTGGACCTGTCCGGGCGCCAGGAGGCCGTGACCGAGTTGGGGGAGCCAGCCTTCCGGGCCCGGCAGGTCTCCACCCACTACTTCGGTCGGCTGGTCCGCGACCCCGCCCGGATGACCGACCTGCCGGCCGCCACCCGCGACCGGCTCGCCGAGCGGCTGCTGCCCACCCTGCTCACCCCGGTCCGCGAGCTGGCCTGCGACGACGGCGCGACCCGCAAGGCGCTCTGGCGGCTGCACGACGGCTCGCTGGTGGAGAGCGTCCTGATGGGGTACCCCGATCGGGTGACGGTCTGCATCTCCAGCCAGGCCGGCTGCGGGATGGCCTGCCCGTTCTGCGCCACCGGCCAGGCCGGGCTGACCCGTAACCTCTCCACCGCGGAGATCGTCGACCAGGCGGTCTACCTGGCGGGCGTGGCCGCCTCCGGGGCGGTGTCGGGGTCCCCGCCCCGGTTGTCGCACGTGGTCTTCATGGGGATGGGCGAGCCGCTGGCGAACTACTCGCGGGTGGTGGCCGCGATCCGCCGGCTGGTCGCCCCGCCGCCGGAGGGGCTGGGGCTGTCGCAGCGGCACATCACCGTCTCCACCGTCGGTCTGGTCCCGGCCATCCAGCGGCTGGCCAGCGAAGACCTCGCCGTGACCCTTGCGCTGTCCCTGCACGCGCCCGATGATGATCTGCGCGACGAGCTCGTGCCGGTCAACCAGCGCTGGAAGGTGGCCGAGGTGCTGGAGGCGGCGTGGGACTACGCGGATCGGACCGGCCGCCGGGTGTCGATCGAGTACGCCATGATCAGAGACGTGAACGACCAGCCGTGGCGGGCCGACCTGCTCGGCCGGCTGCTGGCGGGACGGTTGGCCCACGTCAACCTCATCCCGCTCAATCCCACCCCGGGGAGCCGGTGGGACGCCAGTCCCAAGCCGGTGGAGCGGGAGTTCGTCCGCCGGCTGCGGGCCGCCGGCGTGTCCACCACCGTGCGGGACACCCGGGGACGGGAGATCGACGGGGCGTGTGGGCAGCTCGCCGCCGCCGAGGAGCGGGACACCGAGCCCCCTCGGGAGGCTACGGCGTGACCGGGCTTAGCGAACAGGACCAGGAGACATAGTGGCGAGTCAGGGGCAGCGGTTCCGGCGCAAGGCGCTCCGCCGCGGATACAAGGTCGACGAGGTGGACGCCTTCCTGGACCGGGTCGAGGCCACCCTCGACGGGCGACCGGTCGGCGCCCCGGTGGCCTCCCAGGAGGTCCACGACGTCGTCTTCCGGGTCCGCTTCAACGGCTACGACGAGTGGCAGGTCGACCTGCACCTGGACCGCGTCGAGCGGCAGTTGGCCGAGTTGGAGGAGCGCGGCGGCGCCCCGGGGCACGGTGACTCGCGCGACCGGATGGGCCCGCCGGACCGGCTCGGCCCCCCGGATCGGATGGGTCCGCCGGATCGGATGGGTCCCCCCGATCGGATGGGTCCGCCGGACCGGATGGGTCCCCCCGATCGGATGGGTCCGCCCGACCGGCTCGGCCCCCCGGACCGGATGGGTCCCCCCGATCGGATGGGCCCGCCGGATCGGCTCGGCCCGCCGGATCGGCTCGGCCCGCCGGACCGGATGGGTCCGCCGATGCGCGACGACCGGAGCCTGCCCGCCGGACCGCAGTCGATGCCGCCCCGGCCCATGCCCGCGCAGGCCGGGCCGCCGGCCGACCGGTACGGCGGCCGGTACGAGGAGCCGAGCGGCGCCTTCGCCAGCGGGTACGACGCGCCGCGGGGCGGGTACGACGGTCCGCGCGGGCCGGGTGCCGGCCCGGGTGCCCCGTACGGCGGTCCGCCGCCACGGGGACTGCCGGCCGGCCCCAGCGGGTACGGCCCGGACGAGCCCCGGTTCGACGGCTTCGCGGCCGGCCGGCACGGGCGTACGGACATGACCGCCGAGATCCGGATGCCGGAACGTGAACTGCGGGAGTTGCGGGGTCGGGGTCCGGGCGGTCCGCCCCCGGTACCGCAGCAGGGCGTCGCCGGCCCGCCGATGCCCGCGCCCGGTGCCCCCGGTCCCGGACCGGCGGGGCCGCCGGCCGTGGCCGGCCCGCCGATGGCCGGTCCGCCCGGCAGCGACCTGCACCGGGTCGACCAGATCCGCCGCAGCTTCCAGGCCCGCCGCTTCGGCAGCGGGTACGACCCGGACCAGGTGGACCACTTCTTCGACAGCCTGCTCAGCGGGATGGCCGGGCGTGGCCCGATGCCGGTGAACCCGAAGGACCTGGACACTCTCCGCTTCGGGCTGGTGCCCGGAGGCTACTTCGAGGCCGAGGTCGACGCCGCGCTCAAGGACGTGCAGGACATCCTGTTCGGCCGCTGAGCCCCCGCCGCTCGTCGGCGACACGATGACGGCCCGCCCCGGTTCCGGGAGCGGGCCGTCGGTGGTTCCGTCACGACCGGGCTGTCATGGCCACACCGTCACGCCCGGGCTGGCACGACCGGCCGGTTGGCCGCTGGCTTGACGGCCCTCGCCGTGGCCGTCCGGGCCGACTCCGGCACGGAGGCCGTCGGCCGTGGGCGTGGGTCGTCGGCCCCGGCAGGGTCGTCGCCGGCCTCGGCACGGTCGCCGGCCTCGGCACGGTCGCCGGCCTCGGCACGGTCGCCGGCCTCGGCACGGTCGCCGGTCCCGGCAGGGCCGTCAGTCGGGCGTCGGTCCCGGCGAGGGCCGTCGGCCGCGGTCGGCCGGCCCGGCAAAGGGCAGGAGACCGGTGAGGGTCAGGACCGCAGGCCGTTGCGGCGCAGCACCACGTCGCCGATGACGATGCCCAGCAGCACGACGGCCAGGCCGACCAGCCAGAGATCCTCGACCCTGCCCTCGTGGTTGCCGCACAGCATCGCAAGCATCGCCAACGCGGTGACCACTGCACCGATCCGCCCGGCCTTGCGGTGTCCGGGCTTGTGCTGATCTGGCGACGTCACCGGCTCGCTTCCAGCCACTGTCGGTCCTTCCCTCGCTCGTCCGATCTCCGATCAGTCTGGCACGCCCCGCCCCCGCCGCTGCGCAGGGTCCACCTGCGGGTGCCGGTCGGGACCCTTCGGGGGTCGAAGGTCACTACCGGCGTCGCGGGCCGGCGGCCACACTGCCTCCGGTAGCGTTCTGACGTACGCCTTATCGCTTGTTGAGGGAGACTGCGGTGCGAGTGACCGGTACGGGACATGCCAGCATGCGGATCGACACGGCCGCGGGCAGCATCCTGTGCGACCCGTGGGTGAACCCCGCGTACTTCGCCTCGTGGTTCCCGTTCCCGGACAACTCGCTGCTCGACTGGGAGGCCCTGGGCCAGGTCGACTACCTGTACGTCTCGCACCTGCACCGGGACCACTTCGACGCGGCCCACCTCAAGCGGTACATCTCCACGGACGCCACGGTGCTGCTCCCCGAGTTCCCCACCTCGGAGATGGAGGACGAGCTGCGGGAGCTGGGCTTCACGAAGTTCCTCAAGGCCCCCAACGAGCAGGTGGTGGAGCTCGACGGCGGGCTCAAGATCATGATTCAGGCGCTGACCAGCCCGACCGACGGCCCGATCGGCGACTCCTCGCTCTGGGTGGAGTACGACGGCGTCCGGCTGCTCAACCAGAACGACGCCCGGCCGACCGACCTGAGCGTCTTCGCCGAGCTGGGGCACGTGCACGCGCACCTGCTCCAGTTCTCCGGGGCGATCTGGTACCCGATGGTCTACGAGCTGCCGCAGTCGGCGAAGACGGCCTTCGGCAAGCAGAAGCGGGACCGGCAGTTCGACCGGACCTGGCGGTACATCGACGACCTGAAGGCCGACCACGTCTTCCCGATCGCCGGCCCGCCCTGCTTCCTCGACGACGAGCTGTGGCAGTTCAACGACATCCACGGCGACGAGGGCAACATCTTCCCCGACCAGTCGGTCTTCCTGGCCGAGTACGCCAAGATCGGCGGCACCAACGGCATCGTGCTGCTGCCGGGCAGCGTCGCGGAGGTCACCACCTCCGGCGCGACCACCACCCACCCGCAGCCGGTCGAGGAGTTCTTCGCCAACAAGGTCGCCCACCTGGAGGAGATGCGCGAGCGCAAGCGGCCGATCATCGAGGCGGAGAAGGCGTCCTGGCGGCACCCCGAGGTCGACGTGCTCAAGGAGCTGAAGCGGCGGGTAGAGCCGCTGCTGGAGGAGTCGATCTACCTGGCCAAGGGGGTCGGCGGGCCGGTCCGCTTCGACCTCGTCGGGTACGACGGCGAGAGCGTCGAGTCGATCGTGGTGGACTTCCCGGGCAAGCAGGTCCGCCCGTACGCCGACGAGAAGGTCCGGTACCGGTTCCGCACCGAGCGGGCGCTGGTCGAGCACCTGCTGCACATCGGCGAGGTGGACTGGGTCAACTCGCTCTTCCTCTCCTGCCGGTTCTCCGCCGCCCGGATCGGCCAGTACAACGAGTTCGTGTACGCCTTCTTCAAGTGCCTCTCCACCGAGCGCCTCCAGTACGCCGAGGGCTGGTACGACGAGCACGAGCGGGCTGTCGACGCCGAGGACATCACCCTGGGCGACTGGACCGTGCAGCGGCGCTGCCCGCACCTCAAGGCCGACCTGAGCCGGTTCGGCATCGTCGACGGCGACCAGCTCACCTGCCAGCTCCACGGCTGGAAGTTCGACCTGCCCTCCGGCCGCTGCCTGACCAGCGTCGGCCACAAGATCCGCGCCGAGAAGACCGCCTGACCCGCCCGCTGGGCGCCGCGCCGCAATCGCTCTGCGGCTGCGCGCGGGCGCGGGCGTGAGAAGGGCTCCCTTCTCTACCGTGTGCGTTAACAGGGGGCCCTTCCTTACCTGTCGGCGAGGATGCGGCGGGCGGCGTTGTGGCCGGCGGCGCCGATCACGCTGCCCGCCGGGTGGCAGCCGGCGCTGCCCGCGTACACGCCGGGGACCCCGGTGGCGTACGGCATCCGGTCGGTGAACGAGACCGTGTTGTCGACGTGGTGGATGTGGCCGCCGGTGATGCCGAAGTGCGCCTCGATCCCGGGCGGGGTCAGCGGCACCGCGTCGGCGACGAGGTCGGCGGTGCCGGGGGCGTACCGCTCGCAGATCTCCAGCAGCCGGTCGACGTACCCGGGCAGGGCCGCGTCCCAGGTGGTGCCGGCCAGCTCGTACGGCACCGACTGGACGAACAGCGCCGACGAGTGGTGCCCGGCCGGGTCGGACAGCGACGGGTCGACCGTGGTGTGCAGGTACCACTCGATGGTCGGCTCGGCCGGCAGCCGCCCGGCCCGCACGTCGGACCACATCGCGCGCAGCGCCGCCATCGGCGGCTCGCCCCCGTCGCCGACCAGCGAGGCGGAGCCGGGCAGCAGGTGGATGGTGGAGCCGAACGGGCTCGGCGCCTGCTCGGGCAGGCAGGAGAAGCGGGGCAGCCCGGTCAGCGCCAGGTTGAGCTTGAGGGTGGTGCCGGGGCGGCGGACCGCCGTCATCCGCTCGTGCAGCGGCGCCGGGAGCGCGCCGTCGGGCAGCAGCCCCATCAGCCGGTACGGGTCGCAGGCGCCGAGCACCACCGGGGCGGCGACGTGCCGGCCGTCGGCGAGCAGCACGCCCTCCGCCGCGCCACCGGCCAGGGTGATCGCGGTGACCGGCGTACCGGTGCGGATGGTGGCCCCGGCGGCGCGGGCGGCGTCGGCGAAGGTCCGGGAGACGGTGCCCATCCCGCCCTCGGCGATCATCCAGGTGCCGTCCGCGCCGGGCAGCCGGCACATGTTGTGCACCAGGAAGTTGTGCCCGGTGCCCGGGTCGTCCGGGCCGGCGTTGAGCCCGGAGAGCCCGTCGGTGACCGCGTACATGCTCACCAGCAGCTCGGAGCGGAACTCGAAGCGGGCCAGGTAGTCGGCGACCGAGCCGTCGACCAGGTCGACGAAGACCCGGCGCAGCGCCGGGCGGACGTACCGCTCGGCGGTCTCCGCCACCGGCAGCGGCTCGGCCAGCCAGGCCGGCGCGAGGTCGTCGCGCAGCGCGGCCAGCTCGGCCTGCATGGCGTCGTCGGCGGCCACGTCGGCGGGGGAGAAGAACTCCGTGAGCTGCCGCCGGGTCGCCGCCCGGTCGCTGCCCATCAGCAGGTACGGCGAGCCGGGGCCGCCCGGGGTGGGCAGGAAGTAGTGCGGGTCGCGGCGCAGCACCGGGATCCGCACGTCGAGGGTGGCGAGCAGCTCCGGCGGCATCAGCCCGAGCAGGTACGACCCGGTGGAGTGCCGCAGCTCGGGGACCTTCGGGAAGGGGCGCTCGGTGCGGGTGGCGCCCCCGATCACCTCGGCGGCCTCCAGGACCAGCACGTCGAGCCCGGCGCGGGCCAGCAGGACGGCGGAGACCAGCCCGTTGTGCCCGGCCCCGACGATCACGACGTCCGCCCGGGACGGCAACTCAGGGTTCATGGCGCGAAGCCTAGCGCCGCTCCGACCCACCCCGTGCCCCACAGCCGTGAGAGGGGAACCCTTCTCTACCGTATGCGTTAACAAGGGGCCCTTCCTTACTGGAGGAAAGATGTTCGCCTGGTGGGGACGGGCGGTGGTGCGCGCCCGGTGGGGGGTGCTGGCCGCCGCGGTGGCGCTGGTGGTGCTCGGGTCGACCTGGGGGGCGGGCGTCTTCGGGCAGCTCACCGGGGGCGGCTTCGACGACCCGGCGAGCGAGTCGAGTCGGGCGGCCGAGCGGATCGCCACCGAACTGGGGCCGCAGGGCGCCGACCTGATCGTGCTCTGGTCGGCGACCGACGCCGGCGTCGACGAGCCGTCCTTCGCCGAGCCGGTGGCCGGCACGGTCGACCGGCTGCGCGGGCAGCCCGCCGTCGCCACCGTCACCACCTGGTACGACACCCAGGCGCCGGCGCTGGTCTCGACCGACCGGCGGGCCACGTACGCGCTGGTGCAACTGCGCGCCCCGGACGAGGACGGCAAGCTCGCCGCGTACGAGGAGCTGCGTCCACTGCTGGACACGCCGGGGTTGCGGACCCAGGTGGGCGGAGCGGTGGCCTTCCTGGAGACGGTGAACACCCAGACCACCCGGGACATCTTCCGGGCCGAACTGATCTCCATGCCGGTGCTGCTGGTGCTGCTCGTGCTGATCTTCGGTGGACTGATCGCCGCGTCCATGCCGTTGCTGATCGGCGGGGTGGCGATCCTCGGCGCGTTCGTCGCGGTCCGGGTGGTCAACCTCTTCACGGACGTCTCGATCTTCGCGATCAACGTGATCACGCTGATCGGGCTGGGCATGGCCGTCGACTACTCGCTCTTCGTGGTCAGCCGGTTCCGCGAGGAGGTCGCCGCCGGGCGCGGCACCAGCGCCGCGATCGCCCGCACCATGGTCACCGCCGGCCGGACGGTGCTGGTCTCCGGGCTCACCATCGCGCTCGCCATGGCCAGTCTGCTGATCTTCCCGCAGGCGTTCCTGCGCTCCATCGCCCTCGGCGGGATGGCCGCCGTGCTGGTCGCCATGCTGGGCGCGCTGACCGTACTGCCGGCGCTGCTGGTGGTGCTCGGGCGTCGGATCGACGCGCTGCGCGTACCGCTGCCGTGGCGGCGGCGTCGGGGCCCGGACCGGCCGGCGGAGCACGGCACCGGCGCGTGGGCCCGGATCGCGCACAGCGTGATGCGCCGGCCGGTGCCGTACCTGATCGGGGTGACCGCGCTGCTGCTGGCGCTGGCCACACCGTTCCTGCGGGTCGAGTTCGGCGGGGTCGACGAGCGGGTGCTCCCGGCGGGCGCGGCACCCCGCCAGGTGGCCGAGCGGATCGCCGACGACTTCCCCGGCGGCAGCGTCGCCCCGATCGACGTGCTCGTCTCCGGCGCCTCCGCCGAGACGGTGGCCGCCTTCACCGCGCAGGTGGCCCGGGTACCGGGCGTGACCGACGTGACGCCCACCGCGAACCGGGGCGAGTCGACCCTGCTCGCGGTGAGCTACCCGGGTGAGCCGACCGGGGAGGAGGCCCACGACGTGGTCCGGGCGCTGCGCGCGCTGCCCGCCCCGGACGGCGCGGAGGTGCTGGTCGGCGGTCGGCCGGCCGCCGACCGGGACCTGCTGGACAGCCTGGTCGACCGGCTGCCGTGGATGGCCGTGCTGATGGCGGTGGCCATCCTGGTCCTGCTCTTCCTGGCCTTCGGTTCGGTGCTGCTGCCGATCAAGGCGGTGCTGATGAACCTCGTCTCGATCGGGGCGTCGTTCGGCGTGGTGGTCTGGGTGTTCCAGGACGGGCACCTGTCCGGGCTGCTCGGCTTCACCCCGACCGGTTTCATCGAGCCGACCAACCCGATCCTCATGCTGGCGGTGCTCTTCGGCCTGGCCACCGACTACGAGGTGTTCCTGCTCTCCCGGGTCCGCGAGGAGTGGGACCGCACCGGGGACAACACCGCCGCGGTGGCCGCCGGGCTCCAGTACACCGGGCGGATCATCACCGCCGCGGCGCTGCTGCTGATCGTCGTGGTCGCCGGCTTCGCCACCGGCGGGATGACGTACCTCAAGCTGATCGGCATCGGGATGATCGTGGCGATCGTGGTGGACGCCACCCTGGTCCGGATCCTGCTGGTGCCGGCGACCATGCGGCTGATGGGCCGGTGGAACTGGTGGGCGCCGGGGCCGCTGGGGCGGGTCTACCGCCGCTGGGGCATCCGCGAGGCCGGCGACGAGGTGGCCGGTGACGACGGGGCCGGCGGTGGTGGGGCCGGCGGTGGTGGGGAGGCGGACCGGGTCGCCCGGGGCACCGCGTAGCGTCACCCCCCGTTCACCCTCCGGTGGGGGTGGTCGATGCCCGGCGGGCCTAGGGTCGGCCGGGCATCGACTCATCGGGAGGTATCCATGGATCGTCGTACCGTCCTGCGCGTGGGAGTCCTGGGCGCGGGGACCGCCACCTTCGCCGGCGCGCTGTGGCAGCAGGCGTTCGCCGCCGTCGCCCAGCCCGGCCCCAGCCCGTACGGGGCGCTGCTCGCCGCCGACGCCAACGGCATCCAACTCCCCGCCGGCTTCACCAGCCGGGTGATCGCCCGCTCCGGGCAGACCGTGCCGGGTACCTCGTACGCCTGGCACTGGGCCCCGGACGGCGGGGCCTGCTTCCGCTCCGGTACCGGCTGGATCTACGTCTCCAACTCGGAGATCCCGGTGACCGGGGGCGCCTCGGCGATCCGGTTCACCGCCGACGGGTCGGTCGCCTCGGCGTACCGGATCCTCGGGGGCACCAACGTCAACTGCGCCGGTGGGGCGACCCCGTGGGGGACCTGGCTCTCCTGCGAGGAGGTACCCCTCGGGCGGGTCTTCGAGACCTGGCCGGACGGCAGCCGGCAGGCCGAGGAGCGGACCCGGCTGGGCCGGTTCAAGCACGAGGCCGCCGCCTGCGACCCGGACCGGCGGGTGGTGTACCTGACCGAGGACGAGTCGGACGGCTGCTTCTACCGGTTCGTCCCGGACACCTGGGGCGACCTGCGGACCGGTCGGGTGCAGGTGCTCTGCGCCCCCGCCGACCAGGTCGCCGGCCCGGTGACCTGGCGGGACGTCCCGGACCGGGACGGCATCCCGGTCCCCACCCGGCTCCAGGTCGGCGCGGCGAAGCACTTCAACGGCGGGGAGGGCTGCTGGTACGACCGGGGCACCTGCTGGTTCACCACCAAGGGCGACAACCGGGTGTGGGCGTACGACGCGGTCAACCAGCGCATCGACCTGGCGTACGACGACAACCTGGTACCCGCCGGCACCGCGCCGCTGACCGGGGTGGACAACATCACCGGCACCAGCGGCGGTGACCTGTACGTGGCCGAGGACGGCGGCAACATGGAGATCAACATCATCACGCCGGCCGGGGTGGTCGCCCCGATCCTGCGCATCGTCGGGCAGAACTCGTCGGAGATCACCGGCCCGGCGTTCTCGCCCGACGGCCGGCGGCTGTACTTCTCCTCCCAGCGCGGCACCTCCGGGGCCAGCGCCGGCAGCGGCGGCATCACGTACGAGGTCACCGGCCCGTTCCGCGCCTGACCCGCCAGTCGGACAGCGCCAGGGTGGCGGAGTACCCGGCCAGCACGATCACGTGGAACAGGTACAACCAGAGCAGCACCGCCACCCCGGCACCGATCTCGTCGAACCCGCCGAACGGCACCCCCAGGTCCAGCGGCAGCGAGCAGAACAGCACGAACCCGTGCAGGAACCCGGCGAGGTTCGCCGCGGTGAACGACCCGACGGCCAGCGCGGAGAGCCAGTCCGGGGAGGCCGGCCCGACCACCCGGAACACCCAGAGCAGCACCGGGGTGAGCACCAGCCACACCCCCAGGAACGACAGCACGATGCCGAGGAACCCCACCCAGCCGCCCTGCCGGACCAGCCGGGTGGTGGTGGGCAACGCGATCAGGATGCTCAGCAGCAGCGCCGGGGCCGGGGCGAGCAACGGCAGCAGCAGCAACCGGCCCCGCCAGCCCACCAGCGACTCGTCCCCGCCGGACCGCGCCACCGAGACGAAGGCCCGGCGGAACCCCTCGCCGTACAGGGAGGCCGGCAGCAGGGCGGCCAACGCGAGCAGCGGGGTCAGCTCCACCCCGGCGGTGACCAGCGCCTCCACCGCGCGGGGCGCACCGATCGCGTCCGGCAGCGTGTCCACCGCGTATGCGGTGAGCCGGCGTACCCGCTCCCCGCCCGCCACCAGCGCGGCCAGCCAGATCGCCAGCAGCGCCACCGGCACCACCGCGATCCCCCCGTAGAAGGTGATCGCGGCGGCGTGCAGTGACAGGTCCCGTCCCCGTACCGGACGGAACGCGGCCAGGGTGATCCGCCGCGCCCGCTGCCAACCGCTGCCCATCGCGACTCTCTTCCCCGTCGGCTTCCGCGGCACGCATTACGATCCCGCAGATGACGATCGCCGCCACGCCACGACTCGTCCTGCGTAACTGGACCGAGGCCCCCACCGACCTGGCCCGGCTCTACGACATGTACTCCCGGCCCGAGGTCGCCCGCTTCCTGGGCACCTCCGCCAACCTGCCGCTGACCGACCCGGCACAGGTGCTCGACCGGCTGGCCTGGTGGCGCGAGCGGCACGCCGACCACGGCGACCGGTACGGCACCTGGGCGATCGAGGTACGCGACAGCGGGCTGGCGGTCGGCACGGCGTTGCTCAAGCCGCTACCCGGCCGGGACGAGAGCCAACTCACCGACGACATCGAGGTCGGCTGGCACCTGCACCCCGACTCGTGGGGCCACGGCTACGCCACCGAGGCGGCCCGCGCCCTGGTCGACCGGGAACTCGCCACCGGCACCCCCGTGGTGCACGCCGTGACCCACCCGGAGAACACCGCCTCGATGGCGGTGGCCCGCCGGCTCGGCATGACCCACATCGGCCGCCGCACCGACTGGTACGGCGGCGAGGAGCTGGAGACCTTCGTCCTGCGCCGCCCGGCCTGACCCCGAGGGATCCTGGAGCCGCCGTTGGTGGGAGCCGCGTGCGCGGCTGTCTCGCGGGTTACGGCGTCGGGCAGGAGCATTTCCGGCAGGGTTCGGCGGGTGGTGCCTCGCCTGGGGGTTCTCGGTGTGATGTCTCTGATCCTCCTTTGGAACTGCCCTCATAGACGGGGCGGGGCTCGACACGCCGATGAGAGCGGGCCGTGACGTTGGAGCCGCGAGACCGGACCGGGCGGGGCGGGCGTGCGGCAGTGCGGGGGGCTACCCGGGCGTGAAGGTGGTCTCCAGATGGGGCAGTTCGAAAGGGCTGACTAGTGACACCCGTCCCGGGTGCAGTGGCGATGGCACAGACGACTCAGCTCGACAGGGCAACCACCGGACGGGGACCCGGTGGTGGGTCCCCGGTGGCGTCAAGCCGAGCCGCCGAGCCCGTTCACCGGGCAGCCCGGAGAGGTCAGCCGAAGGACTTCATGCCGCTCCAGTTGTCGCCCAGGACGACCTTCATCGGGACCCCGGCGCTGGTGGTGGAGGGGTGGTACACGCGCATCTGGCCGTCCGTACCGGATCGGACCCACCTGTCGATGTGCCGAGGAGGCAGTCATGGAGACCGTGGGTCGGTGGGTCTACCAGCAGGAGAAGGTTCCCCACGCGTTCTCGCTGTGCCGGGTGCTCGACGCCGGCACCTTCGAGCAGTCGTACGAGCTGCTCGGCGTCGTCCAGGTCACCGTGGACCGGCGGTACCCGGAGAAGCTACCCGCAGCCCTGCGCCCGTGGGCCCTGGCCACCCTGACCAACGGCGGGTACGGCTTCGGTCGCTTCTACGCCGCGTACAGCACCCTCGACGAGGACGGCGAACCCGACAAGGCCATCGCCGACGAGTACATCGACTGGTCCGGCACCGACGTCCTCACGTCGACGTCGTGACCTGCGCGGCAGGACGCCGACGTCCGGCCCGGCGGCCCGTCGTTCAACGTGCTGCGGTGGACGGCACCACCGGGCCCATCGAATTCGGCGGCAAGGCCTCGCCGCCGATCCCCGACAGCGGACGCGCCGAGGTCGGGACTGTCGCCGCCACCATCACCGGCAACGGCACCGAGAACCCGTCATGATCATCATCGACGGTGGCGAGTAGTTCCTGCTTGCCGGCTTCGACGGCCTGCTCGCCCCCGGCGCGCTCGACGTGGGCGGCGCGGATGTCCTTCCAGCGGACGTAGCTGCTCACGGCTGACCGCCCTCCTCCTCGGCGCGTTCTTTCAGGTAGATCTCGTAGCGCTGCTCTGCCATGGGGATGGCTTCGTGGTACCAGTCGTCCACGCCCAGGCCCGGCCCCAGCCAGGGTATCGATGGCCTACCCGACCCAGGCGTGTGTGGTCGCGTCGAGGGTGTCGAGCCAGTCGCGTACCTCTTCGGTCATCCCGGCGGGGCAGTGTGCCGGACAAGGTGTGCGACCCGGGCACTCATGTCCCAAACGCTGCCGCCCTTGAGGTGGGCCTCCGAGAGACCTTGGAGCCGGATGGCCCCCAGAGGGGCCGAAATCTTCCAAGGTCCATCCGGGTCGGCAGGGAGCCGGCGGGCGGGGCTGCGGAGCAGGTGGCGGGGGAGGGCTGAGGCTCCCAGCGGGGGCACAGCGGGGGTGGGACAGAATGGGTCGGTGACCTCCCCCCGCGACTGTGTGCTGCTGGGTTCCACCGGCTCGATCGGTACCCAGGCCATCGACATCGTGCGGCGCAACCCGGACCGGTTCCGGGTGGTGGCGCTGGGTGCCGGTGGCGGAAACGTCGGACTGCTCGCCGCCCAGGCGCTGGAGCTGGGGGTGGAGGCGGTCGGGGTGGCGAAGGCGTCCGCCGCGCAGGATCTCCAGCTCGCGTTCTACGCCGAGGCGAGCCGGCGCGGCTGGGCCACCGGCGACTTCAAGCTTCCCAAGATCGTGGCCGGGCCGGACGCGATGACCGAGTTGGCGCAGTGGCCCTGCGACGTGGTGCTCAACGGGGTGGTGGGGTCGCTGGGGCTCGCGCCGACCCTGGCCGCGCTGCGCGCCGGGCGTACCCTCGCGCTGGCCAACAAGGAGTCCCTGGTCGCCGGCGGCCCTCTGGTGAAGGCTGCGGTGACGCGGCCGGGGCAGATCGTGCCGGTGGACTCCGAGCACTCGGCGCTCGCCCAGTGCCTGCGGTCCGGCTCGGCCGCCGAGGTGCGGCGGCTGGTGGTGACCGCCAGCGGCGGGCCGTTCCGGGGGCGGCGGCGCGACGAGCTGACCGGGGTCACGCCGGAGCAGGCGCTGGCCCACCCGACCTGGAGCATGGGGCCGGTCGTCACGATCAACTCGGCGACCATGGTCAACAAGGCGCTGGAGGTGATCGAGGCGCACGAGCTGTTTGACGTGCCGTACGCCGACATCACCGTGATGGTGCACCCCCAGTCGGTGATCCACTCGATGGTCGAGTTCGTCGACGGCTCGACGATCGCGCAGGTCAGCCCGCCGGACATGCGGCTGCCGATCGCGCTCGGCCTGGGCTGGCCGGACCGGGTGCCGCAGGCGGCCTCCGCCGTCGACTGGACCACCGCGCACACCTGGGAGTTCCACCCGCTGGACGACGCGGCGTTCCCGGCGGTGGCGCTGGCCAAGGCGGCCGGCGCGGCGGGGCGCTGCCGGCCGGCGATCTACAACGCGGCGAACGAGGAGTGCGTGGCGGCCTTCGTCGCCGGCCGGCTACCGTTCCTCGGCATCGTCGACACCCTCGCGCGGGTGCTGGACGACGCTCCCGACTATGCCGAACCGGGTACCGTCGAGGACGTGCTCGCCGCCGAGTCGTGGGCGCGTGCGCACGCGCAGGAGATCATCGTGGCATCGGTGGAAGGAGCTTGATGGCGTACCTGCTCGGGGTGGTGCTCTTCGCCCTGGCCATCCTCATCTCGGTGAGCCTGCACGAGGCGGGGCACCTGGCGACCGCCAAGGCCTTCGGCATGAAGGTCACCCGTTACTTCGTGGGCTTCGGCCCCACCATCTGGTCCTTCCGCCGGGGCGAGACCGAGTACGGCCTCAAGGGCATCCCGCTCGGCGGCTTCTGCAAGATCGTCGGCATGACCCCGCAGGACGACGACGTCGAGCCGGGCGACGAGAAGCGGGCGATGTGGCGGTACCCGGTCTGGAAGCGGACGATCGTGATGTCCGCCGGCTCGGCCACCCACTTCGCGCTCGCCCTGGTCGGCGTCTGGATCATGGCGATCTCCGCCGGCCTGCCCAACCCGCAGTTCCCCAGCACCGAGGAGCAGATCCGGGCCGAGCCCGCCGTGGTGGCGCTCGCCGACTGCGTGGTGCCGGAGTTCGCCAACCGGGCCTGCGCCCCCGGTGACCCGGCCAGCCCGGCCGCCGCCGCCAACCTGCGCGACGGGGACCGGATCACCTCGCTCAACGGCGCCCCGGTCGCCGACTACGGTGACCTGCTCGCCGCGATCCGGACCGTCCGGCCGGGCAGCACCGCCGAGATCGGGTACGTCCGCGACGGCCAGCCGGGCACCGTCAGCACCGTGCTCGCGCAGACCCAGCGCCCGCCGCTGGACGACCCGAACGGCACCGTCACCCCGGTCGCCGCGCTCGGCGTCGGCCTGATCCCGACCACCCCGGCCCGGGTCACGTACGGCCCGCTGGGCGCGTTCGGGGCCACCGCCGACTTCACCGGCACCATGGCGGTCAACACGTACGAGGCGATGAAGCGGCTGCCGGAGAAGGTGCCGGCGCTGTGGAGCGCGATCACCGGCGGCGAGCGGGACATCGACACCCCGATCAGCGTGGTCGGCGCCAGCCGGCTCGGCGGCGAGGCGGTGGCGAACAACGCCTGGATCGTCTTCTTCATGCTCTTCATCTCGCTGAACTTCTTCATCGGCGTGTTCAACCTGCTGCCGCTGCTGCCGCTGGACGGCGGGCACATCGCCATCGCCTGGTTCGAGCGCGCCCGGTCGTGGATCTACGCCCGGATCGGCAGGCCCGATCCGGGGCGGGTCGACTACCTCAAACTCATGCCCCTGACGTACGGGGTGATCCTGATCGGTGGCGCGTTCACGCTGCTGACCATCACCGCGGACGTCATCAACCCGATCACGCTCTTCTCAAGGTGAGTGCCTGAAGTGACCGCTGTCAGTCTCGGTATGCCCGCCGTACCGCCCCCGCCGCTGGCCCCGCGCCGGGCCAGCCGCCAGATCATGGTCGGCTCGGTGCCGGTGGGCGGTGGCGCGCCGGTCTCCGTGCAGTCGATGACCACCACCCTCACCGCCGACGTCAACGCCACGCTCCAGCAGATCGCCGAGCTGACCGCCTCCGGCTGCCAGATCGTCCGGGTCGCCGTGCCCAGCCAGGACGACGTGGAGGCGCTGCCGGCGATCGCCCGCAAGTCGCAGATCCCGGTGATCGCCGACATCCACTTCCAGCCGAAGTACGTCTTCGCGGCGATCGACGCCGGCTGCGCGGCGGTCCGGGTCAACCCGGGCAACATCCGCCAGTTCGACGACAAGGTCAAGGAGATCGCGGCGGCGGCCTCGGCGGCCGGTACCCCGATCCGGATCGGGGTCAACGCCGGCTCCCTGGACAAGCGGCTGCTCGCCAAGTACGGCAAGGCCACCGCCGAGGCGCTGGTCGAGTCGGCGCTGTGGGAGTGCTCGCTCTTCGAGGAGCACGGCTTCCGGGACATCAAGATCTCCGTCAAGCACAACGACCCGGTGGTCATGGTCCGGGCGTACCGGCAGCTCGCCGAGCAGTGCGACTACCCGCTGCACCTGGGCGTCACCGAGGCCGGCCCGGCGTTCCAGGGCACCATCAAGTCGGCGGTCGCCTTCGGCGCGCTGCTGGCCGAGGGGATCGGCGACACCATCCGGGTCTCGCTCTCCGCCCCGCCGGTGGAGGAGATCAAGGTCGGCGCGGCGATCCTGGAGTCCCTCGGGCTGCGCGAGCGTGGCCTGGAGATCGTCTCCTGCCCGTCCTGCGGCCGGGCCCAGGTCGACGTATACAAGCTCGCCGAGGAGGTCACCGCCGGCCTGGAGGGGCTGCCGGTGCCGCTGCGGGTCGCCGTGATGGGCTGCGTCGTCAACGGCCCCGGCGAGGCCCGGGAGGCCGACCTCGGGGTGGCCTCCGGCAACGGCAAGGGCCAGATCTTCGTCAGGGGCCAGGTCATCAAGACCGTGCCGGAGGCGCAGATCGTCGAGACGCTGATCGAGGAGGCGCTGCGGCTGGCCGACGAGATGGGCGCCGAGCTGCCGGAGGACCTGCGCGACCTGCTCCCCGGAGCGACCGTCACCGTGCACTGACGCACCGTCGCGGGCGTGCGCGCCGGCCGGCTCACCACTCGGCCGGCGCGCGGCCCGGGTCATCTGGCAGGCTGTAGCCGTGCTGACGGTTCCGGTGCGGCAACTGGGGGAGTCGGAGCGTCGCGCCGTCGAGCGGCTGCTCGACCTCGACCCGTTCGCCGGGGCGCAGGTGGCCGAGCGGGTCGCCGCGCGTGGCCTCGCCTGGTGGCGCGCCGAGGGCCGGGTCCTGGGGTACGGTGCCCGGCGCAGCCTGGAGTCGATCTGCTGGCTCGGCGGCAACCTCACCCCGGTGCTCGCCTCCGAGGAGGCCGTCGACGCCTACGCCGACCTGCTCGCCGGTGAGGACCGGATCTGCTCGTCGATCGTCGGGCGTGCCGACGCCGTCCTCGGCCTCTGGGAACGGCTCGGCTCCGTCTGGGGCCCGGCCCGCGACGTCCGCCCCAACCAGCCGCTGCTGGTCACCGACGCGCTGCCGGCCGTGCCACCCGACCCCGAGGTACGCCAGGTGCGCGGCGGGGAGGTGGACCGCCTCTTCCCGGCGGCGGTGGCCATGTACACCGAGGAGGTCGGCGTCTCGCCGCTGGTCGACGACGGCGGGCGCAGCTACCGGCGGCGGGTCAACGAACTGGTCCGGGCCGGGCGGGCGTACGCCCGGTTCGTCGACGGCCGGGTGGTCTTCAAGGCCGAGCTGGCGGTGGTGACCCGGCGGACCGCCCAGATCCAGGGGGTGTGGGTGGCCCCGGAGTGGCGGGGCCGGGGGATCGCCGTGGCGGCGATGGCGGCCGTGGTCCGCGACGCGCTGCTGCGGGTCGCCCCGACGGTCAGCCTGTACGTCAACGACTTCAACCTGCCGGCCCGCCGGGTGTACGAGCGCTGCGGCTTCCGCCGGGTGGGCACCCTCGCCACCGTGCTCTTCTGAGCCGTCGTGTCCTGCGGTGGCGTGCTCTTCTGAGCGAGCCCGCCCCACCTGCCCGGGTACGGGCGAAAATGCGTTGAGCGACCCGGGCGTGACCGGAAGGCTGGAGTCTCCGCCACCCCGCGTCCCGGAGGGATCTCGATGCGCCTGCTCCGTGACCTGTGGGTCACCTCCCCGCGTCGGCTGACGGTCGTCGCCGTCCTCGTCGTGCTCGGCGCGGCCGGGCAGGCCGCCGCGTCCGCGCTGGCCGGCCCGGTCCTGCTGCACCGCTCGGGGACGCTCTTCGTGGTGCTGGCGGTGGCCCTGGCCGCCGCGGTGCTCACCGACCTGGTGGTCGGCCTGGTGATGGCCGGGCTGACCGCCGACTGGTCCGCCGACGTGCGGCGACGGCTGTGCCGGGTGGCGTTCGGGCAGGACCTGCCGACCCTGGAGAACACGCCGGTCGGCGAGCTGCTCGACCGGATCGACGGGGACGTCTACGACGTCGCCGCCGAGGTGCGCAACGTGGGCGTCCGGCTGACCCAGGCGCTGGCCACCGGGGTGCTCTCCACGGCGGTGGCGTTCCTGGTCTGGTGGCCGGCCGGCGTCGGCATGGTGCTGCTCACCGTGCTGCTGGTCGCGCTGATCCGCCGCCCGACCGCCCGGATCGCCCCGGCCCGGATGGCCGAGGAGGAGGCCTGGTCCGACCTCGCCGCGGTGGTCGAGGAGGCCGTCCACGGCCAGGACGACGTCCGGACCAGCCTGGCCCGCCCGTACGTGCTGCGGCTGTTCGCCCAGCGGGCCGCGCGGGTCCTGCGGCGGGGGATCCGGGTGTTCCGGCTGACCGGCCGGGTCACCACGATCGCGGCGGCGGTGATGCGGGCCGGTATCGCCGTGGTGGTGCTCGGCGGCGGCTGGGCCCTGGTCACCGGGCGCATCGACGGTGCCCGGCTGACCGCCGTCTGGCTGCTCGCCCTCGGCTACGGCGCGATGGTCGAGAACGCCAGCCGGATGATCCCGCAGATGCAGCAGGCCCTCGGCGCCTGGGCCCGGGTGCAGTTGCTCGCCGACAGCCGGCAGGAGCCGACCGGCGGCGCCGTGCCGGCCCCGGGCGACCTGGTCATCAGGGGCCTGACCTTCCGGTACCCGTCGGCCGACGCCGGGCGGGAGCCGGCGCTGCGCGACATCCACCTGACCTTCGCCCGGGGCCGGTCGTACGCGCTGATCGGGCGCACCGGCTCGGGCAAGTCGACGCTGGCCAAGGTGCTCTCCCGCGCCGTCGAGCTGCCCGCCGGCACGGTGTTCCTCGGACGCGTGGACCTGCTCGACCTCGACGTCGAGCAGCTCCGCCGGTACGTCGCCGTGGTGCCCCAGCGCACCGAGATCCTCGCCGGGACCCTCGCCGAGAACGTCGCCCTCTTCGACCCCGACCTGCTCGACGACGCCACCCGCGCCCTGCACGAGCTGGGGCTGGCCGGCTGGATCGACGAGCTGCCCGACGGCGTGC
Source organism: Micromonospora fluostatini (assembly GCF_050410825.1). Classification (NCBI taxonomy): domain Bacteria; kingdom Bacillati; phylum Actinomycetota; class Actinomycetes; order Micromonosporales; family Micromonosporaceae; genus Micromonospora; species Micromonospora fluostatini. Next base: position 4,018,511 of record NZ_CP191251.1, on the reverse strand, counting down.
GGACCCGGCTCGGCGCGGGCGGGTACGTGCTGTCGGCCGGGCAGGAGCAGCTCGTGGCGTTCGCCCGGATCCTGGTCCGGGACCCGCACGTGGTGATCCTCGACGAGGCCACCGCCCGGCTCGACCCGGTCACCGAGACCCGGGTGCAGCGGGCCACCGAACGCCTGCTCGCCGACCGGATCGGCATCGTCATCGCGCACCGGCTCTCCTCGGTGCGCCGCTGCGACGAGGTGGTGCTGTTGGCCGACGGGGCGGTCGTCGAGGCGGGCCCGCTGCACACCTCGCAGCGCTTCGCCGAGCTGCTGGCCACCAGCACCACCGCCGCGTACGCGGGGTCGCGCGCCGGTGGCGGGGGCGGGCTGGACCTGCTCTCCGGTCCCGGCGACCCGCTGTCCGGCCCCGGCGACCTGCTGTCCGGCCCCGGCGACCCGACGACGGAGCCGGCCGGGCAGCCGGTGGTGGAGCCGTCGGGGCCTCCGGTGCCGGAGCCGGTGGGGGAGGCGGAGCGGGTGGTCCGCGCCGCCGGGGCGGCGGTGCCGAAGGCCCCGCCGCCACCCCTGCCGCCGGCGCCGCCCGCCCGGACCCTGCGGGAGATCCTCAGGCTCTGCCGCAACGACCCCCGGTACGGACTGACCTCGATCGCCCTGTTCGCGGTGATGACCCTGCTGGGGCTGGACGGCGTGCTGCTGCCCTGGTTCTGGGCCGACCTGGTCGACGGGGTGGGCAGCGTGTGGCTGCCCGCCGCCGGGATCCTCGCCGCCCTGCTGGTCACCGTCCCGCTGCCGTACTGGACGAACCTCTGGTTCCCGCAGTGGTGGGTCCGGCAGGTGCTCCGGATCAACGCGCGGCTGGTCCACGGGCAGACCGGCCCGCGCCGGGTCAGCGCGCACACCCCGGCCGAGGTGGTCGCCCAGGGCGGCGACACGGACCGGGTGGTGCAGTTGACCGACAACCTGATGGACCAGGCCATCGCGGTGGTCCTGATCGTCGGCATGACGGCGGTCACCGGCAGCGTCGTACCGGCGCTGTTCTTCCTGGGCACGATGGTGGCCTCCGGGGCGGCGGCCACGGCGTTCGGCCCCCGGCTGGAACGCTCCGCGCGGGCGACGGTCGCCGCGCGGGCGACCTTCGCCACCGCCCTGGTCTCGGCCCTGTCCGCCGCCCGGACGGTGAAGCTCGCCGGGGCGACCGGGCCGGTGCTGCACCACCTGGCCGGCCTGGACGCCACGCGCAGCGAACGGCAGCGCCGGGAGATCGTGGCGCAGGTGTGGTCCCGGTCCACCCCGGCGGTGGCCAGCGGCCTGCTGCCGATCGGCGCGTGGGCGCTCTTCCTGGCCGGCGGACTGTCCGCCGGGGCCACCCTGGTCGCGGTCTCCACCCTCGGCGCCGCCCGTTGGTTCGCCTGGACGACCGCGTCGCTGGTCGCCCAGTTCCCGTCCGCCCGGGTGTGGACCCGGCGGACGGTGGAGATGATCGGATCGGACGGGTACTCGACCCCGGTGCCCGGGGTGGACCTGGTCACCGGTACCGCCCCGGCCCCCGAGCCGCCACCGCGCAGCCCGCTGCGCAAGCTGGAACTGGCCGGGTTCAGCGCGGTGCACGAGGACGGGACGGTCGCCGTGCGCGACGTCGACCTGACCGTGGCCCGGGGCGAACTGGTGCTGGTCGTGGGCCCGGTCGGGGCGGGCAAGTCGTCGCTGCTGCGGGCCCTGGCCGGGATCGTGCACCACACCGGCACCCTGACCTGGAACGGCGAGCCGGTCACCGAGCCGGAGGTGTTCCTCCGCCCCAACCAGGTCGGGTACGTCGGCCAACTGCCCCGGGTGCTCTCCGGCACGGTGGCCGAGAACATCGCCCTCGGCCACCAGGTCGACGCCACCGGCGCGGTCACCACCGCCCAACTGGAGCACGACCTGGCGGCGGCCGGAGGCGGCCTCGGCCTGGTGATCGGCCACAAGGGCACCCGCCTGTCGGGCGGCCAGTTGCAGCGCCTGGCGCTGGCCCGCGCGCTGGCGCCGCGCACCGAACTGCTGATCGCCGACGACGTCTCCTCCGCCCTGGACGTCACCACCGAACTCGCGCTCTGGGACGCGCTGCGGCAGCACGGCGTGACGGTGATCGGCTCGACGTCCAAACGCGCGGCCCTGGTCCGGGCCGACCGGGTGGTGGTGCTGGGGGCCGGCGCGGCGGTCGCCCAGGGCACCTGGGCCGAACTGGAGGAGCACTGGGGCCACCTGGCCGGCTGACCCGCCGGGGGAGCGGGTCAGGTGGCGCGCACGTACTGGGCCGGCCAGTGCGGCTCGACGCCGAGCTTCCCCGCCGCCCGCCGGGGCCAGTACGGGTCGCGCAGCAGCTCCCGGCCGAGGAGCACCAGGTCGGCCTGGCCGGTGGCGACGATCTCCTCGGCGTGCTCGGGCTCGACGATCAGGCCGACCGCGCCGGTGGGGACCCCGGTCTCCCGGCGTACCCGGGCGGCCAGCGGCACCTGGTAGCCGGGGCCGACCGGGATGCTCGCCGTGGTCGAGGCCCCGCCCGAGGAGCAGTCGACCAGGTCCACCCCGGCCGTGCCCAGCTCACCGGCGAGCACCACGCTGTCCTCCTCGGTCCAGCCGCCGGGGACCCAGTCGGTGGCGGAGATCCGGGCGAGCACCGGCACGTCCTCGCCGACGGCCGCCCGCACCGCGCGGGCCACCTCCAGGGTCAGCCGCATCCGGCCGGCCCGGTCCCCGCCGTAGGCGTCGGTGCGGTGGTTGGTCAGCGGGGAGAGGAACTCGTGCAGCAGGTACCCGTGGGCGGCGTGGATCTCGACGGCGGCGAACCCGGCGTCGAGGGCGCGCAGCGCGGCGGCGACGAACCCCTCGACGACACCGGCGATGCCGGCGGCGTCCAGGGCGGTCGGCACCCGGTACTCGGGGACGAACGGGGTGTCCCCGGGGCCCACCGGGGTCCAGCCGCCCTCGGCGTCGGGCACCCCGCCGCGCCGGGTGTCCCACGGCCGGTAGGTCGACGCCTTGAACCCGGCGTGCGCGAGCTGCACGGCCGGTACGCCACCCTGGGCGGCGACGAACGCGGTGACCGGACGCCAGGCGTCGACGTGCGCGTCCGACCAGATGCCGGTGTCCTGCGGGCTGATCCGGCCCTCCGGTACGACGGCGGTGGCCTCGGTCAGCAGCAGCCCGGCCCCGCCGACGGCCCGGGTGCCGTAGTGCACCCGGTGCCACTCGGTGGGCAGGCCGTCCGGGCCGGCGCTGTACTGGCACATCGGTGCCAGGGCGACCCGGTTGGGCAGGGTCACCGCGCGCAGCGCGAGCGGGGTGAACAGGGCGCTCATGGCGTGCCTCTCAGGTCGGGGAGTCAGGATCAGGCCGGCAGGGGTCAGGCCGGCAGCGGGTCAGGCGGGCAAGCGGGTCAGGCGGGGACCGGCGTCGGGCCGTCCGGGCGCGGGGCGCGCTCGTCCGGGGCGGACCCGACGGGGTCCAGCAGGTCACGCCGGCCGGCGGCGTCGTACGCGGTGCGGTCGAGGATGCCCTCGCGGGCGGCGACCACGGTCGGCACCAGCGCCTGACCGGCCACGTTGGTGGCGGTGCGGATCATGTCGACGATCGGGTCGATGGCCAGCAGCAGGCCGGCCCCGGCCAGCGGCAGGCCCAGCGTGCTCAGGGTCAGCGTGAGCATCACGATGGCGCCGGTCAGCCCGGCGGTGGCCGCCGAGCCGACCACCGAGACGAACGCGATGAGCAGGTAGTCCAGCGGGTTCAGGGTCACCCCGAAGACCTGCGCCACGAAGATCGCCGCGAGGGCGGGGTAGACCGCCGCGCAGCCGTCCATCTTGGTGGTCGCGCCGAACGGCACGGCGAAGGAGGCGTACTCGCGGGGCACGCCGAGGCGTTCGACGGAGCGCTGGGTCACCGGCATGGTGCCGACCGAGGAGCGGGAGACGAAGCCGAGCTGGATGGCCGGCCAGGCGCCGGCGAAGAAGCGCAGCGGGTTGAGCCGGCCGGCGGCGAGCAGCACCACCGGGTAGACCACGAAGAGCACGATCGCGCAGCCGACGTAGACGGCGGTGGTGAAGGTGGCCAGCGGGGCCAGCAGGTCCCAGCCGTACGCGGCGACGGCGTGGCCGATCAGGCCGAGGGTGCCGAGCGGGGCGAGCCGGATCACCCACCACAGCGCCTTCTGCACGATCTCCAGCAGCGCGCGGTTGAGCCGGACGAACGGCTCGGCGGCCTCACCCACCAGCAGCGCGGCGGCACCGACCACCACGGCGAGGAAGACGATCTGGAGGACGTTGCCCTCGACGAAGGCCCCGACCGGGTTGGTCGGCACGATGCCGGTGAGGAAGTCGGTCCACGAGCCGCTGGTCTTCGGCGCGGTGGCGGCGGCGGTGTCCAGGGTGACCCCGCGGCCGGGGTTGGTGAGCAGGCCCAGCCCGATGCCGACGCTCACCGCGACCAGCGCGGTGACGCCGAACCAGAGCAGGGTCTTGCCGGCCAGCCGGGCGGCGTTGGCGACGCCCCGGAGACTGACCAGGCTGACCACGATGGCGGTGAAGACCAGCGGCGGGACGGCCAGCTTGAGCAGTTGGACGAAGAGCGAGCCGACCGTGTCGAGGGTGCTGGCCAGCCAGCTCAGCTCGGCGGCGCGGGCGAGGAAACCGAGGCCGACGCCGAGGGCGAGGCCGAGGAGGATCTGGACGGAGAACGGGATTCGGCGCAGGGCGGTAGCCATGAGCGGTCCAAGGGGTCTGGTCGGGGCGGGGCAGCGTCAGGAGAGCGGCTGCGCCGGACAGATGCCGCTGGCCTGCCGTCGGAGATCGACGTACAGGCGCACGGTGAGGTGCCAGACGTTCTTCATCGTTGGCTGACGATACGCCCTGCTCACCCGGGCCAGCAAGGACCGGTCCGGGTGAGGCGCCTTACAGGCGGGTGCCGGCCCGCAGGGCCCGGTTCAGCGTCGGGTGTCGATGCGGGTCGACGCCCTGGCGGTGGCCGTGACGAGCACCCAGCCCGCGGCGAGCGCGAGCACGATCCGCTCCAGGACGCCGACCAGTGCGCCCCGGCCCACGGTCAGCATGGCCAGCGCCACCGCGCCGGCCAGCGGGAGCGCCAGCACGAACGCGCCCGCCGCCAGCCGCCGCCACCGGCGTGGGGTCCGGGGCGCGACGGCCAGCGCGGCCATGGCGAACACCACACAGGCAGTCGCCGCGATGCTCGCCCCGCCGTGCACCAGATCCGCCACGGTGGTCCGTTCGAACGGCGGCAACGGACAGCCCTCGCTGCACGTCACCGCCCCCGACAGCACCGTGCAGAGGCTGCCGGCGGCGAGCAGCCCGGCCGCCGGCCGCAGCGTGTCGGGCAGCGCGACGGCGAGCAGCAGCAGCGCGGCGGCCAGGGCGAACACCCCGGTCAGGTACAGCGGGGCGTACCCGCTGCCGGCGATGCCGGCCTCGCTGACGTACCCGGTCAGGCCCGGACCGGGACCGGCGACCACGGCGACGGTGACCGCGACCACCCCGAGCACGGTGCAGGCCGCGGCGGTCGCGGCGGCGAGCCGGGCCGCCACCTGCCGGGACGCCCGGGCCCGGGGGGCGGTCGGCACCATGCCGTCAACCTATCCGGTGCCGGCGCGGATATCCTGATCACCCGGCGGGCCCCGCGACCCGGTCGACCCGCCCGCCCCACCCCTTCCCACCCCCGAAGGACTCACCATGAGCGTGGCCTACCTGGTGGCCGGTGTCCGCACCCCGATCGGCCGTTACGGCGGCGCCCTCGCCGGGGTGCGCCCCGACGACCTGGCCGCGCACGTGATCCGCGAGCTGGTCGCCCGGCACCCGACGGTGGACTGGTCGCGGGTCGACGACGTGATCCTCGGCTGCGCCAACCAGGCGGGTGAGGACAACCGCAACGTGGCCCGGATGGCGGCGCTGCTCGGCGGCCTGCCCGAGCAGGTGCCCGGCACGACGGTCAACCGGCTCTGCGGTTCGGGCCTGGACGCGCTCGCCACCGCCGCCCGGCAGGTCGTCGCCGGCGAGGCGGAGCTGGTCGTCGCCGGTGGGGTGGAGAGCATGAGCCGGGCCCCGTTCGTGCTGCCCAAGGCCACCTCGGCGTACTCCCGCTCCGCCGAGGTGTACGACACCACGATCGGCTGGCGGCTGGTCAACCCGCTGATGGCGGCCGGCTGGGGGACCGACTCGATGCCGGAGACGGCGGAGAACGTCGCCGCCGAGTACGGCGTCGGCCGCGCCGAGCAGGACGCGTTCGCGTACCGGTCGCAGCAGCGGGCGGCGACGGCGCAGGCCGACGGCCGGTTCGCCGGGGAGATCGTGCCGGTGACCGTGTCGGCGGGACGGCGGGAGACCCGGCTGGTGGAGGTCGACGAGCACCCCCGGGAGACGTCGCTGGAGAAGCTCGCCGCGCTGCCCACGCCGTTCCGGGAGGGCGGCACGGTCACCGCCGGCAACTCCTCCGGGGTCAACGACGGCGCGGTGGCCCTGCTGGTGGCGGGGGAGGACGCGGTGGCCCGGTACGGGCTCACCCCGCTGGCCCGGGTCGCCGGCGCGGCGGCGGCGGGGGTGCCGCCCCGGACCATGGGGGTGGGCCCGGTGCCGGCCACCCGCAAGCTGCTGGACCGGCTCGGGGTCGGGCTCGCCGACGTCGACGTGATCGAGCTGAACGAGGCGTTCGCCGCCCAGGCGGTGGCGGTGCTGCGCGAGCTGGGTTTGCCGGTGGACGCCGAGCACGTCAACCCGAACGGCGGGGCCATCGCGCTGGGTCATCCGCTCGGGGCCAGCGGGGCCCGGCTGGCGTTGACCGCCGCGCGGGAATTGCGCCGCCGGGGCGGGCGGCGGGCCCTCGCCACCATGTGCGTCGGGGTGGGGCAGGGCATCTCGCTGCTGCTGGAGTCGGCGGACTGACCGGCCACCGCCGGCCTTCCACATCTCGCTAAGCCGTTGGTCAGCGGCTTAGAGTGTTGCACACCACACCGGCTGCGGTCGGCCGGTGGCCGGCGCCCGGGTGGTGCCGGTGGACGGGGCGCGGCGACGAACTGGGGGCGGATCAATGCAGCAGCCGGACGGGCTGACAGCCGGGATCGACCTGAGCCGGCCGAGCGCGGCGCGGGTGTACGACTACTTCCTGGGCGGGGCGCACAACTTCGAGGTCGACCGGCAGCTCGCCGAGCAGATCGCGGCCATGACGCCGCACCTGCCGGCCACCATGCGCGCGGGTCGGGAGTTCCTGCGCCGGGCGGTCCGGGTGCTGCTCGACGCCGGCATCGACCAGTTCCTCGATATCGGCTCCGGGATTCCCACCGTGGGCAACGTGCACGAGGTCGCCCAGGAGGCCGACCCGAAGGCCCGGATCGTCTACGTCGACATCGACCCGGTGGCGGTCTCGCACAGCCGGGACCTGCTCGCCGGCAACGACCTCACCGGCGTGCTCCACGCCGACCTGCGCGAACCGGCGCGGATCCTCGCCGGGGCGCGCGAGTCGGGGCTGATCGACTTCGGCCGGCCGGTGGGCATCCTCCTCGCCGGGGTGGTGCACTTCGTGCCGGACACCGACCGGCCGGGCGACCTCCTGGCCACCCTGCGGGCCGCCGCCGCCCCCGGCAGCCACCTGGTGCTCTCCCACTCCACCTTCGAGGACCAGCCGCCGGAGATGCTGGACGCGCAGCGGCTCTCCGCACGGACCGCCACCGAGATCACCCTGCGCTCCCGGGCCGAGATCACCGGCTTCTTCGGCGACTGGACGCTGCTGGAGCCGGGGCTGGTCCACCTGCCACTGTGGCGGCCCGACTCGCCCTCCGACGTGGACCCGCACCCGGAGCGGTTCGGCGCGTTCGGCGGCGTCGCCCGGCACGACCAGACCGCCGGCTGAGCACCGATGGCCGCCGTGCCGGCCACCGGCGGGGAGCACGTCAGCCCGGTGGGGGCCCAGGAGTACGCCGCCCGCTGGGCCCGCGCCGCCCGCCGGCTCGGCTTCGTGCCGTTGAGCGCGGCGGAGACCGAACGGCTGCTGCTCGGGCACACGGTCCGGCTGGCCGGGGCCCTGGTCGCCGCCGACTTCTCCGCCGAGCCGGCCGAGGAGGTGGGGCAGGCACTGGTGGCGGCGCACCTGACCGAGCCGGGCACCCTCGACTGGTCGGTGCACGCCCTGGGCGACCGGTTCTGCGCCCAGGTGGTACCCGACCGGGCCGGCCTGCCCGAGACGGCGGACCGGATCGCGGCGTTGCAGGGCGCGCTCGCGGCGGGCTTCGCGCGGGCCCTGCGCAACCGGACCCTCAGCCAGCAGGAGCGGATCGCGCGCTCCGCCTGGCAGGCCCGGGACCAGGTGGAACGGGCCCTGCGCGACAGTGAGGCCCGGTTCCGGGCGGTCTTCGTCGGCGCGGCCATCGGGATCGGCATCGCCGACGTCCACGGGCAGATCGTCGACGTCAACCAGGCGTTCGCGGACATGCTCGGCTACACCATCGAGGAGTTGCGGCAGATCAACGTCGCCGAGCTGACCCACCCCGACGACGCCGCCGGAATGTGGGAGCTGTACCAGGAGCTGATCGAGGGCCACCGGGACACCGCCCGGGTCGAGAAGCGCTACTTCCGCAAGGACGGCAGCGCGGTCTGGACCGACCTGGCGGTCTCGCTGATCCGGCACGACGACGGGCGGCCCCGGTTCACCGTGGCGATGATCGAGGACATCACCGAGCGGTACGAGCTGCAACAACGGCTGCGCTTCCAGGCGCTGCACGACCCGCTCACCGGGCTGCCGAACCGGTCGCTCTTCTTCGAACGGCTCGGCGAACTGTTCCACACCGCCGGGCCCGACCGGCGGGTCGGCGTCTGCTTCCTGGACCTGGACGGCTTCAAGGCGGTCAACGACAGCCTCGGGCACGACCACGGCGACCGGCTGCTGGTGGTGATCGCCCAGCGGCTCGCCGAGTGCGTGGACGGGCTGGGGCACCTGGTGGCCCGGATGGGCGGCGACGAGTTCGTCATCCTGGTCGACGGCGGGGCCGGGCTGGACGACGTGGTGGCCGTCGCCGAGAAGGCGCTGGCCGCGGTGGCCGCCCCGGCCGAGGTCGGCGACCAGCAGCTCAGCGTCTCGGCCAGCGTCGGCATCGTGGACTGCCCGGTCGGCGAGACCACCGCCTCGGAGCTGATGAAGGCCGCCGACACCACGCTCTACTGGGCCAAGGGGGAGGGGCGGGGCCGGTGGGCGGTGTACGACCCGGAACGCAGCGCCCGGGACCTGGCCCGGTCGGCGCTCACCGCCGGCCTGCCGGCGGCCCTGAACCGGGGCGAGTTCGTGGTCCACTACCAGCCGATCGTGTCGCTGCTCGACGGTGCCATGATCGCCGTCGAGGCGCTGGTCCGGTGGGCCCACCCGGAGCGGGGCCTGATCGGGCCGGACCGGTTCATCGGGCTGGCCGAGGAGACCGGCCTGATCGTCCGGCTCGGCGAGTGGGTGCTCGGGCAGGCCTGCCGGGACGCCGAGGGCTGGCGGCGGGAGTTCCCCTCGGCCCGGCTGGTGGTCAGCGTCAACCTGGCCGCCCGCCAGGCCGACGACCCGGCGATCGTGGACACCGTGGCGGAGGTGCTGGAGCGTACCGGCCTCCCCGCCGACCTGCTGCAACTGGAGCTGACCGAGAGCGCGGTGATGGGCAGCGCCGGTGAACCGCTGCACTCGCTGCACCGGCTCGCCGCGCTGGGCGTCCGGCTGGCCATCGACGACTTCGGCACCGGATACTCCAACCTGGCGTACCTGCGGCGGCTGCCGATCCAGGTGCTGAAGCTCGCCGGGCCGTTCGTCGAGGGCATCCGCGCCGACGACCCGGCGACCGGGCACCGGGACGAGCGGATCGTGGACGCCCTGGTCCGGCTGGCGCACGCGCTGGAGTTGGGGGTCACCGCCGAGGCGGTGGAGACCCCGGAGCAGGTGGAACGGCTGCGGGCGTTGCGCTGCGACACCGGGCAGGGCCGCTGGTTCGGCGCGCCGGTGCCGGCCGAGGAGATCACCGCCCGGTTGCGGCGGGAGGGGACGAGATGAGTCTGACCGACACCCACGCGGTGGTCACGGTGGTCGCCGCGCTGGCCATCGTGGCCGGGATGGCCGGCGTGGTGGTGCCCGGCCTGCCCGCACTGCCGCTGTGCTGGGGCGGGGTACTGGTCTGGGCGATCTTCGGCGGTGGCGACGGGGCGGGGCGGTGGCTGGTGCTCGCCGGTGCCACCGTGCTCGCCGTCGGCGGCACCGTGGTCAAGTTCCTCTGGCCCGGACGGAACCTCAAACGCACCGGCGTACCGACCTCGTCGCTGGTCGCCGGGGCGGTGCTCGGCATCGTCGGGTTCTTCGTCATCCCGGTGGTGGGGCTGGTGATCGGCTTCGTCGGCGGGGTGTTCGCGGCGGAACGTCTCCGCCTGGGCGACTCCCGCCTGGCCTGGCCGGCCACCCGGCACGCGGTCGCCGCCGCCGGCCTGGCCATGCTCATCGAGTTCCTCGCCGGCCTGCTGATCGGCGTCCTCTGGGTCTTCGGCCTGCTCACCACCTGACCTCCGCCGCTGATCCGGCGGGTCGGGTGGTGGGCGGCGCGGGGTGGGTCGGGCACGGCGGAGCCGTACCGGTGAGAGAGAGGTGACGTGTCCCCGCGCCGCCGCGTCGGGCGGTCCGAGCGCCCGCCGGCCCGGTGGTCGGGCCTGGTCACAGCTTCAAGGATGCGCCGGACCGGGCGACGGGGCAACGGGATTAGCCGACGGCGGGATCGGATCACCGGGGCGTACGTGGACCCCGCTGTAGCCGGCCCGGCCGGGTGACCGCCCGGCCGACGGGTGACCAGCGTCGAACCGGCGGAATGCGTTACGTTGCTGTTCCGTCGGGGTACATGGCCCGACACGGCCGGCGCAGCGTCGTGTCGTACGCGGAAATCGGCCGGAGCGGGGAGGGTGCATGGGCTCGGCCCAGGGGGGCGAGGACGGGCAGGGCCGGTCCGCTGGTGGTCTGCCGCCGCTGCTGGCCGCCGCCTTCGCCAACGGTGGCGAGATGGGCCGCCGGCTGGGCGCGCACGACTGGGCCGGGAACGCGATCGGCCCACCGGCGCAGTGGCCCTCGGCGCTGTGCCACTCGGTCAGCATGCTGCTCACCTCCCGGGCCCAGATCGTCATGTTCTGGGGCGACGAGTACCTCGCCTTCTACAACGACGCCTACCTGCCCACCATCGGCGACAAGCACCCGGCGGCGATCGGCCAGCCGGCCGGGCGGTTCTGGGCCGAGACCTGGGACGTGCTCGGGCCGCTGCTGGACCGGGTCCGCCGCACCGGGGACGCGTACCAGGCCCGGGACCACCCCTTCCGGCTCGACCGGCACGGGTTCCTGGAGGACGTCTACTTCGACATCTCCTACGACCCGGTCCGGGACGCCGACGGCACGGTGGCCGGCGTGTTCTGCATCGTCAACGAGACCACCGGCCGGGTGGTCGGCGAGCGCCGGCTCCGGGCGCTGGCCGAGCTCGCCACCGTGCTCTCCGGGGTGACCGCCGGCGCCGACCTGGGCCGGACGGCCGCCGACGTTCTCGACCGCAACCGCGCGGACGTCCCGTTCGGGCTGCTCTACCTGGCTGACGAGGCCGGTGGGGTGGCGCTGGCGGGAGCCAGCGGCGTCGACCCGGCCGACGGCGCCCGGGCCTGCCCCGCCGAGCTGCTCCGGGCCACCGGGGCGACGGTCGCGGTGGCCGACCTGTTCGACGTGCCACCCGCCGACGCCGCCGAGCAGGCGGTGGTGCTGCCGGTCACGGCCGCCAGCGACCTGGTCGGCGCGCTGGTGGTGGGGGTCTCCCGGCGGCTGCCGTTCAGCGACGAGTACCGCACCTTCCTCGACCTGGTGGCCACGCAGATCTCCGGGGCGGTCGGCCGGCAGCGGGCGTACGAGCACGAGCGGGCGCGCGCGGCGGAACTGGCCGCGCTGGACCAGGCCAAGACCAACTTCTTCGCCAACGTCAGCCACGAGTTCCGGACCCCACTGACCCTGGTGCTCGGCCCGCTGGAGGAGATGCTCGCCGACACCGGTATCGCCGCCGGGCACACCGAGCGCCTCGCCGTGATGCACCGCAACGCGCTGCGCCTGCTGAAACTGGTCAACACGGTGCTCGACTTCTCCCGGCTGGAGTCGGGCCGGCTGACCGCCCGCTACCAGCCGACCGACCTGGCGGACTACACCGCCCGGCTGGTCAGCACCTTCCGTTCGGCGGCCGAGCGGGCCGGGCTGCGGCTGGTGGTGGACTGTCCGCCGTTGCCGGCGCCGGTCCACGTCGACCGGGACCTGTGGGAGAAGATCGTCCTCAACCTGGTGTCGAACGCGGTGAAGTTCACCTTCGAGGGGGAGATCCGGGTCCGGGTCCGGGCGGTGGAGGGCGCCGCCCGGCTGGAGGTCGCCGACACCGGCGTCGGGATCGCGCCGGAGGAGCTGCCGCACGTCTTCGAACGGTTCCACCGGGTCGCCGGGGCGCGGGCGCGCAGCCACGAGGGCACCGGCATCGGCCTGGCCCTGGTCAGGGAACTGGTCGAGATGCACGGTGGCGCGGTGGCCGCGCGCAGCCGGGTCGACGAGGGCACCACGGTCACCGTCACCGTCCCGTTCGGGACCGGGCACCTGCCCGCCGACCGGCTGGTGGCGTCCGCCGAGCCGTTCGCCGTCGAGTCCGACCAGGTCCGTTTCTGGACCGCCGAGACGACGCTCTGGGCCGACACCGCCGACCTGGTGCCCGCCACCGGCGCTGGTCCCGGCCCGCCCGGCGCGGGCTCCGGTGCGCCGGGCGGTCGGATCCTGCTCGTCGACGACAACCCGGACCTGCGCCGGCACGTCACCCGGCTGCTCCGCCCCTCGTGGGAGGTGGTCGCCGTGGCCGACGGGGTGGAAGCGCTCGCCCAGGCCGTCGACAGCCCGTTCGACCTGGTGCTGACCGACGTGATGATGCCGAGGCTGGACGGGTTCGGGCTGGTCACCGCCCTGCGCGCGGATCCGCGTACCCGGCACGTGCCGATCGTGCTGCTCTCCGCGCGGGCCGGCTCGGCCGAGGCGGTCGCCGGGCTGTCGGTCGGTGCGGACGACTACCTGACCAAACCCTTCTCCGGGCAGGAGCTGATCGCCCGGGTGCGGGCGAACGTCGAGCTGGGACAGCTACGCGGGCAGATCATCCGCCGGCTCCGGGCGCTGGCCGACGCCGCGGTCGCGGTCAACACCGCCCGCACCACCGCCGAGGTGCTCCAGGTCGCCGCCGGGCACGGGCTCGCCTTCGCCGAGGCCGCCCGGGTGGTGGTCACCGCCGGTGAGGCCCGGTACGAGGCGGACGGTGGTGGCTCGGCCGCCGAGCCGCCCACCGTGCTCCCGCTCACCGGCACCACCGGGGAGGAGCTGGGCGAGCTGCGGGTCTGGCACCGGGACGTCGACCGCACCGACACCGACCAGGCGGCGCTGTCCGAGCTGGCCCGCCTCGTCGGGGTCCGGCTCGAAAACGCCCAGTTGTACGAGGCGGAGCACCGGATCGCCACGACGTTGCAGCACAGCCTGCTGCCCCGTTCGCTGCCGCAGTTGCCCGGTGCCGTGGTCGCCAGCCGCTACCTGCCCGGCACCGCCGACGTGGAGGTCGGCGGCGACTGGTACGACGTGGTCGGGGTGGACGACGACGAACTCGTCCTGGTCATCGGCGACGTCGTCGGCAAGGGCGTCGGGGCCGCCGCCGCGATGGGGCAGCTCCGCAACGCGCTGCGGGCGTACATCCTGGAGGGTTTCGATCCCGGTGCCGCGCTGACCCGGCTGAACCGTCTGGTCGGCTCCGCCGAGCGCCGGTCCTTCGCCACCGTGGTCTGTCTCTGGTTCTCCCCCCGCACCGGCCGGCTGCGGTACGCCAGCGCCGGGCATCCGTCCCCGCTGCTGATCCGAGGAGACGCCGTGGTGTTCCTGCACGACCGGGCCCTCGGTCCGCCCGTCGGCGCCATCCCGGACACCCGGTACCGGACCGTCGAGGGGGAGCTGCCCCCGGGCAGCCGGTTGCTGCTCTACACCGACGGGCTGATCGAGGACCGGCACGTGGGCATCGACGTCGCGCTGGACCAGCTCCGGGCCGACGCGGCCAGCGGCGGCGAGCACGTCGCCGACCTGGTCGAAACGGTGGTGGGCCGGGTCCGGACCCGGCGGCGGCGCGACGACGTGGCGGTGCTCGCCCTGGAGGCCACCGAACTCGACCGGTTCACGTTGCGGCTGCCCGCCGACCCCACCCGGCTGAGCGTGCTGCGCAAGCGGCTGGAGGGTTTCCTCGTCGCGCACTCCGTCGGCGAGACCGACCTGTTCGACCTGACGGTGGCCGTCTCCGAGGCCGCCGCGAACGCCATCGAGCACCCGGTGGCGCCCCGGGAGCCGACGATCAGCGTCGAGGTGACCATCGCCGACCGGACGGTGGTGGCGACGGTCCGCGACACCGGGCAGTGGCGGGAGTCCACCGGGTCCGGCTTCCGGGGGCGGGGGCTGTCGCTGATCAGGGCGCTCGGCGACCTGACGGTCCGGCGGACCGAGGCGGGCACCGAGCTGGTCCTGCGCCGGCGCCTCCAGTCCTGACCGCCGGCCGGCTCAGGTGGGGCCCAGCCACTCCTGGTCGCCGAGGCCGGCGATCTCCAGCACCCGGCTGACCTGCCGGGAGGGGAGGACGGTGAGCGCGCCGGGGAACCGCTGGCCGAGGCGGACCACCGCGTGGATGGCCGCCGAGTCGAAGAAGGTCACCGCGCGCAGGTCGAGGGTGATCCGTTCGGCGGGTTCGCGCAGGGCGGTCTGCACCATCGTGTCGGCGGTGGCCATGTCGACCTCACCGGTCACCGTGACACGGAGGTGGCCGTCGTCGCTCTCGGCGGTGGCAGCGAAGACGGGTGCTGATCCCCCTTGATCCACGGCACCACGATGGCACAGCCGGATGGGCGGGGCAACAACCCTGCCACCGCCCGGCCGTGCCGGGGGTCACTCCGGGTGACGGCGATAGGCTTGCGGGTATGACCGCCCGTGCGCCGCTGACCCCAGGCACGCTCTCCCCGTGGCGAGCGGTGCCCGCCCACATCACCCGCCCGGAGTACGTGGGCAAGAAGCGCCCCCGGGAGTGGCGCGGCTCGCACGTGCAGACCCCGGAGACGGTCGAGCGGATGCGGGTCGCCAGCCGGCTCGCCGCCCAGGCCACCCAGTTGGCCGGGGAGCACTGCAAGCCGGGGGTCACCACCGACGAGATCGACCGGGTGGTGCACGAGTTCCTCTGCGACCACGGCGCCTACCCGTCGACGCTGGGCTACAAGGGCTTCCCGAAGTCCTGCTGCACCAGCCTCAACGAGGTGATCTGCCACGGCATCCCGGACTCCACGGTGATCCAGGACGGCGACATCGTCAACGTCGACGTCACCGCGTACATCGGCGGGGTGCACGGCGACACCAACGCCACCTTCTGCGTCGGCGAGGTGGGCGAGGAGGTACGGCTGCTGGTCGAGCGGACGCACGAGGCGATGATGCGGGGCGTCCGGGCGGTCGCCCCGGGCCGGCAGATCAACGTCATCGGCCGGGTCATCGAGTCGTACGCCAAGCGGTTCGGCTACGGGGTGGTCCGCGACTTCACCGGCCACGGCATCGGCGAGTCCTTCCACAGTGGGCTCTACGTGCCGCACTACGACAGCCCCCGGCCCACCGACGTGATGGAGCCGGGGATGACCTTCACCATCGAGCCGATGATCACCCTCGGCACCTACCAGTACGACCTGTGGGACGACGGCTGGACCGTGGTCACCAAGGACCGCCGGTGGACCGCGCAGTTCGAGCACACGATCGTGGTCACCGAGGACGGCCACGAGATCCTGACCCTGCCGTGAGCGAAACCCCCGCGGCGCTGCGCGAGGCGCACCACGCCGACGTCTCCGGCGGCTGGCTGCGGCCGGCCGTGTTCGGCGCGATGGACGGTCTGGTCACCAACATCGCCCTGATCGCCGGGGTGGGCGGGGGCGGGGTCTCCGCGCGCACCATCGTGCTCACCGGCACCGCCGGCCTGGTCGCCGGGGCGATCTCGATGGGCCTGGGGGAGTACACCAGCGTCCGGTCCGCCAACGAGCAGGTCGCCGCCGAGGTCGCCAAGGAACGCCGGGAACTGGAACGGCACCCGGAGGCGGAGGCCCGCGAACTGGCCGACGCGTGGGTCGCCCGGGGCCTGCCCCGGGACCTGGCCACGCAGGTCGCCGAGGCGGTCCGGCGCAACCCGGAGGAGGCGCTGCGGGTGCACGTCCGGGAGGAGTTGGGCGTCGACCCGGACGACCGGCCCAGCCCCTGGGCGGCGGCGGTCTCGTCGTTCCTGTTCTTCTCCGTCGGGGCGCTGGTGCCGCTGGTGACCTACCTGCTCGGCGTCGACAACCTCTGGCTGGCGCTGGGCGTCGGCGGGGTCGGGCTCTTCGCCGCCGGGGCGATCGTCGCCCGGTTCACCAACCGCTCCTGGCTGCTCAGCGGCGTGCGGCAACTGCTGCTCGGCGCGGCGGCAGCCGCCGCCACCTACCTGATCGGCGCCCTCATCGGCGTGCAGGGCGGCCTGTAAGGAAGGGCCCCCTGTTAACGCCTACGGTAGAGAAGGGTTCCCCTCTCACCACCGGACGGGCTCAGGCGTCGAGCAGGTCCTCGACGGTGCCGTCGACGGGGCGGCCCCGGGCGGCCAACTCGTCGGCCTGCCGGGCCAGCACCGCCCCCACCTCGGTCATGTCCGCCCCGGCCAGGCCGGTCCGCCGGACCGCGTCGCCCGGGTCACGGAAGTAGGTCCGGGTCAGCAGCCCGGTCACCGTGGCCGCCACCAGCCGGGCCTCGCCGAGCATCAGCAGCGCCTGGTCGGTCTCGTACCACTCGGCCAGCCGGGCGGCGCGGGCGTGCGCGGCGCAGCCCCGGTACCACGCCTGACGGGCGGCGGTGGTGAACTCGGCCGGCCGGGACCGGGCCAACTGGGCGAGGTGCGCGTCGCGCAGGGTCGGCAGCCACCCCGACGGGTCGTACAGCGGCCGGGTGGTGACGTACCGGTCGGCGGTCAACGGCCAGAGCGCGGTCACCGTCCGGGCCTGGCGGAGGTAGTCGTCGGCGCCGGTGACGGTCAGGTCGACCAGCACCCCGTCCACCCGGCGGGTGGCGGGCAACGGCCCACCACCGGACCGGTACGTGGCGACCAGCAGTCCCACCTCGCCGTCCCCGCCGCCGTCGTCGTCGCCGTGCGCCAGCGGCCCGTGCACGGCCACGGCGAGCACCTCGGCCGGGAACCGTCGGCGGATCGCCTCGGTGGCCCGCTCCGCCACCAGCCAGCGCGGATCGTCCCAGCGGGGCTCGCCCGGGCCGCCGCCGGCCGCCGGCACGCCGGTGACCGCCGCGGCCGGGTCCTGTCCTGTACCCACGTCGCGCACCACCCCACTCCGGGCCGTCCGACGGCGCCGCCCCGACCCTGCGCCGGGGCCGCCCGTCGTCGGTACCGCTGGCCGCCGACCGACCCCGGCCGCCGCCACCGTCCGAGGTCGCGGTCCGGCCTCACCGTCCGGTGTCGCTGTCCGACTCACCGTCCGGTGGTCGTGGTGCGGCGTCGCCGTCGGTACCAGGTCCACCCTAGTCAGCCGGTGGCGGGCCGCCCCGGTCGCCGCGCCCGGTCGGTGCCAACCGGAAGATCCAGATTTCCCGTCCACCGGCCCGGCGCACGTACGTCCGGTACGCCGGCCACTCGGCGACCAGCAGGTCCCACAGCCGCTCCCGTTCGGTGCCGGTGGCCAGGTCGGCGCGGACCGGGAACCGGCGGCCCCCGAGCGTGACCTCGGCCAGCGGCTGCGCGCGGAGGTTCAACGCCCACGCCGGCTGGTGCTGCTGCCCCCAGTTGGAGCCGATGACCACGTACGCGTCGCCGTCCGGCACGTACAGCAGGGGGTTGCTCCGGGGTTGCCCGGACCGGCGGCCGGTGGTGGTGATGACCAGGGACGGCAGCAGGCCGAGCGCCACCACCCGGCCACGGGTGAGCCGCCCGATCGCGCGGTCGAGGGGGACGAGCAGCCGGACGACGGCACCGAACCAGCGGTGGTGGCCGATCCGACGGGTGACGGTACCCAGCACGGACATCGGCACAGTCTGCCGGCTCGACGCCATCGACGACAATCCGCGTGTCGCCGCGCCCGCCCGGCCCGGCACCTGCCCGACCCGAGCGTCGGGCCGACCGGACGGTGGGGCCGGAAGGCTCAGTCCAGGCGGCGTTCGACCGCCAGCCGGGAGCGGGTGAACAGGGCCGCGCCGAGCATCGCCACCAGCGGCACCGCCACCAGGACGCCCAGGGTCGCCCAGGGCACCAGCAGCGGGTACCCGGGCTCGATCGGCCAGGCGGTGGCGTACCGCCGGTTCATCGCGATCAGGATGATCGCGGCCGTGCCCAGCCCGGCGACGACGCCGAGCACCGTGCCCACCCCGGAGATCACCCCGGCCTGGCAGAGCGAGAGCAGCCGGCGTACCCGGGGACTGGCCCCGACCGCCGCGAGGGTGGACAGGTCAGCGCGGCTCTCCGCCGCGGCGAGCCCGGTCGCCACCCCGGCGGCGCCGATGGTGATCACCCCGGCGGCGGCGGCCAGCAGGAGCAGCATCGACTGGTTGCCGGACCGGCCGGGGTCGGAGACCTCGACGTGCACCAGCCGGTCGGTGTTGAGCGCGGCGGTGAAGCGGTCCCGGTCCCGCTGCGTCCGCTCGGGGTCGGCGGTGACGACCGAGCCGGAGCGGACCGCGACCAACCCGAGCTGCCGGGCCGCCGCCGGGGAGAGCAGCACCAGTTCCCGGACGTCGACGCCGGGCAGCACGTACCCGGGGACGGCGGCGGTCCGGCCGACGCCCCGGTCCTCGGGGACGACCCGGACGGTCAGCCGGCCGTCGTGCAGGTACCGGGGGTCGTTGACCACCGCCCCGCCGGCCCGCAGCACCGCCGTCGCGGCGGCGGCCTCGGCCGGCCCCGCGTCGGTGAGCGCGGTCAGGGCGGTGCCGTCGTCGATCACCGTCAGGTAGGTGGAGCCGTGGTACCGCCAGGCCGGGCCCTGGCAGCGCGGGTCGGCGCGGGCCCGGCGCTGCGCCGCCGCGCCGAGGTCGTCGCTGGGCTGGTACGGGCACACCCGCTCGGGCGGCAGCACCGCCGTGACGGTGCAGAACACCGGAGCCGACGGCCCCGGGCAGAACGCCTCGGTCAGCGGGACCACCCGGTCGGTGCCCAGGTGGGTGCGGGCCGCCCGGGACACCTGAGCCGGGTCGAGCCGGGGGCCCCGGTCGGCCGGGGCGCCGAGGTCGTTGTGGTAGACCACGACCCGGCCGGGCGGCAGGGTCTGCGGGTACATCGTGGTGGCCCGGGCCTCGTCGCTGGCCAGGAAGCTGCCGAGGGCGACGCTGCCGGCCACCGCCGCCAGCACCGCCGAGACCGCCGGCGCGGCCGAGGAGCGGTTGCGGCTGGCGTCGCGGACCGCGATCCGGGGGGCGAGCGGCAGGGCCCGCCCGGCCCGGGCGATCGCCCCCAGCAGCGTCGGGGTGCAGCAGACCAGGCCGAGCTCACCGAGGACCAGACCCACCAGGAGCACGGTGGGGACGCTGCGGGCCGCACCCGTCGCCGCGATCGCGGTGCCGCCGACGACGAGCAGCACCCCGACCACCAGCCACCGGCGGCGGTGCGGCGGCGTGGTCCGTCGCCCGGCCAGGCCGGCGACCACGTCCTGCCGGGCGGCGGTCCAGGCCGGCGCGAGGGCGGCGAGCACCCCGGCGGTGACCGCCACCCCGGCGATCACCGCCAGCGCCCCCGGCCAGATCCGGTAGCCGCCCATCCGTTGCTGGAAGAGGTACTGCTCGACCAGGGGCCGGCCGGCCAGCGCGGCGGCGACCCCGAGGACCATCCCGGTCACCGCGCCCGCGCACCCCAGCACCACCCCGTCGGCGAGCACGATCCGGCGGAGGTGCCGGGGGTCGCCCCCGGCGACCGCGACCAGGGCGAGGTCCCGGCGGCGGCGACGTACCCCGACCGCGAACGCGGGCCCGACCAGCAGCACCACCTCCAGCAGGCCGAGCCCGGCCACCAGGATCACGTTGCCGGTCTCCTCGGCGCTCAGCGGCGACGACAGGCCCGGGGCCGGGGTGGTGAGGCGTGCGGCGCCGGGCACCGGATCCCGGGCGGTGATCGTGACGCCGTGCCGGTTGAGCCGGTCGACCAGGTCCGCGTCGGGTGGCGCCGGCAGGTCGACCAGCCAGGTGACCTGCGGGCCGGCGGTGGGGCCCGGCGGGACCGCCGACGGGTGCAGGGCGAAGACCACCCCCAGGTCGTCGGCGAACTCCACCGTCCCCACCACGGTGAACGTCCGGCCGCCGCCGGTGATCCGGTCGCCGTGGCCCACGCCCAGCCGGCGCTGGGCGGCCCGGCTGGCCGCGACCTCGTCCGCGGCGGCCGGGGCGCGCCCGGACAGCAGCCGGCCCGGTCCCCGGGCGAGCGGGTCGGCGAGGTCCAGCGCCCGCGCCCCGAACGTCTCGACGCGGTCGCCGGTGTCGACGGTGAGCGCCGTCCACCAGTGCACCGGACTGACCCGGCTGCCGGCCGGTAGCAGGTCGGTGACCTCCGCCAGGGTGCCGGGCCGGTTCCGGCCGACCGCCTCGCCCGCCCGGGGCCGCCAGTCCGTGCCCCACGGGTTCTGGTGCAGGGCGGTGTCGCTGGCGAACGTCAGCTCGGCGTCGGCGGCACCGAGGCGCCGGTCGATCTGCTCGGCCCGGGTCAGCTCGCCCATGTCGACGCTGACCGCGGCGAAGCTCAACGCCAGCACCGGCAGGGCGATCATCGTGAGGACCAGCGCGGTACGGCCCCGGGCCCGCAGCGCCTCCCGGCGGGCGATGCGCAGCGCGGCCCGCCACGACCCGACCGTGCCGGTGAGCCGCCCGTACCGGTTGCCCGGCCGGCGGCGCCCGGCCGTGCCGGACCGGGTCACCGGCCGCTGCCGCTGAGCAGGTGCTCGACGCCGGCCAGGGGAGCGGTGGAGTCGACCATGGTCCCGTCGCGCAGGAAGACCACCCGGTCGGCCCAGCCGGCGTGCCGGGCCTCGTGGGTCACCAGCACCCCGGCGGCGCCCGCGTCGACCCGGCGGCGCAGCAGGTGCAGCACCGCCTCGCCGGTCTGCGAGTCCAGCGCGCCGGTGGGCTCGTCGGCGAGGACGAGCCGGCGGTCGCCGACCAGCGCGCGGGCGATCGCCACCCGCTGCTGCTGGCCGCCGGACATCTGGTCGGGGAACCGGTCGCCCAGCTCCGCCAGCCCCACCTCGGCCAACGCGGCACCGGCGAGCCGGCGGGCCTGCCGGACCCCGGTGCCGTCCAGCTCCAGCGGCAGCGCGACGTTCTCGGCGGCGGTGAGGCTGCCGAGCAGGTTCAGGTTCTGGAAGATGTAGCCGATCCGGCGGCGGCGGACCTGGGCCAGCCGGCGGCGGTCGAGCAGGTGCAGGGCGTGGCCCTCGACGCGGACCTCGCCGGTGGTGGGGCTGTCCAGCCCACCGGCCAGCGCCAGCAGGGTCGACTTCCCCGAGCCCGAGGGGCCCATCACGGCGACCAGCTCGCCGGCGTGGACGGTCAGGCTCACCCCGCGCAGGGCCCGGACGGCCGCCTCGCCGCTGCCGTGGGTCCGGTACACGTCCCGCAGGTCGAGCACCGGGTCGCCGGCCCGGCCACCGACCGGGGTGCCGCCCGGTGGTGCCGTCGTCGGGCTCACCGCCGTGCCCCCTCCCCGGACCGGTCCGCCGGGTCCGGGCGGTGGTCGGCGTCGGCCTGTCCCGGCGGGCCGGGCGCGGAACGCTCGGTCGGCCGGTACCGGACCAGGCTGGTCTCGCAGTGGTCCAACCAGCGGATCTCCGCCTCGGCCTGGAACACCATCGCGTCCAGCACCAGCCGCCAGGGCAGGTCCTCCGGCCGGTCGCTGGCGTACTTCAACCGGGTCAACTCCTGCAGGGTGCGCATGGTCGCGGTGCGCTGGGTCTGCACCACCGAGCGGACGTCGATCCCGGGCGTGGTGAGCGCCAACGCCAACTTGATCGACAGTTCGTCGCGGGGCCGGTCGGCGCGGCTGACCGGGGTGGCGAACCACAGCGCCAGGTCGGCCCGGCCGGCCTCGGTGATCTCGTACGGCCGCTGCCCGGCCTCGCTCTCCGGCATCGGGCGGACCAGTCCGTCCCGCTCCAGCCGGGACAGGGTGGTGTAGACCTGCCCGATGTTGAGCGGCCAGGTCGAGCCGGTCGACTCCTCGAACGCGGCCCGGAGCTGGTATCCGTACATCTGGCCGCGTTCGAGCAGGGCGAGCAGCCCGTGACGGATCGACATGGGAACGGAGTATGCATACCTGGTATGGCGCCCGCAACCGGTGGCCTGCCCGGCGCGCTCAGCCCGGCCGGCCGGGAAAGGCGACGGTGAGCGGGGTCACCCCGGCCGCCCGCCGCCACCGGGTGGCCCGCAGCGCGCAGTCGGTCAGCGCCGCCAGCGCCCGGTTCCGGTCGG
The DNA here is from genome assembly GCF_050410825.1 of Micromonospora fluostatini. Taxonomy (NCBI): domain Bacteria; kingdom Bacillati; phylum Actinomycetota; class Actinomycetes; order Micromonosporales; family Micromonosporaceae; genus Micromonospora; species Micromonospora fluostatini. The sequence goes on along the minus strand of NZ_CP191251.1, from coordinate 3,995,961 downwards.
CCCCGTTCGTCACCGGCAGGGCGGCCCGCCAGAACGCGCCGGTGCGCTCCTCCACCTCGATCGCCAGCCGCAGCGCGCTGGCCCGATCGGTCACCGGGAACGGCAGGGCGTACCCGGCCCGGTCGGCGGGGACCGTGCCGCCCCCCGTACTGAGCTGGACGACCAGGGCGTCCCGCCGGGCCCGGTGGGCGTCCTCGGCGGCGCGCGCGGAGCGCCGGCCCGCGTCGGTGAGCTGCACCCCGATCGGCCCGTACGCGTAGATCGCGGCGTACTCGGCGGTGAGCGCCGCGGCGAGGGCCGCGTCGGCGCTGACGGGGGTCGGCTGGCGGGTCGTCCTCAGGTACGCGGCTGCGCGGGTCACTTGAGCGCCTCCACGTGGGTCGCGCGGGCGGCGGCGACGGAGCCGAGCAGGGCGGCCCGCTCGGCCGGGGCCTGCGCGCACGCCGCCGCCGCGTCCTGGCGGCCCTGCTGCTCGGCCGCGCGCAGGGCGGCGAGCACGGCCGTGCGGTCGCCGGCCGGGGCGCTGCCGGCCGGGGTGGGCGACGGCGACGCCGCGCCGATCACCCGGCCCAGTTCGGTGGCGTGCGCCTGGTGCGCCTCGGCGATCGGGCCGAGCCGGTCGGCCAGGGTGGGGTCGGCGGCCACCGCGGCGCGGTGCCGGGCGGCCAGGTCGAGCGCCCCGGCGAGCAGCGGGGCCAGCGGGTCGGCCGCCGGGTCCGGCGCGTCCTCCCGGTCGAGCAGGTCGCAGCCGGTCAGTGGCACGGTGGCGCCGCCGAGCGCGAGTAGCGCTCCGGTGCGAAGCACCGTTCGTCGGCTTTGTCCGGTCGACCCGCCCCGTCGTGTGGTCCTGCCCGTCGTCACCGGACAAGTCAACACCATCCGGTGCGGTGGGTGGGTGACCGGCGTCGGTGCGCCGCTCGGCCCGTCGCCCGGTGCGCGCGTTACGCTCTGCGCAGCCACCGGTGCGCGGTACCGCCCGGTGGCGTGCCGGCATGGCGGCCGACCGGGGTCGCCGACCTTCGGAAAGGGTGCGCCAGATGACGCAGCGTGGCCGTGCCACCAGACCGACGGGCAGGCCCCGTGGTGGCGAGGCTCCCCGGGGCGGGGACGCCACGACCCGCCGTAACCGGTTGCGAACCGTGATCGAGCCGGTGGTCGCCGGGGCCGGCTACGACCTGGAGGACCTCTCCGTCTCGCGGGCCGGCCGCCGGCACGTGGTGCGGGTGATCGTGGACGCCGACGGGGGCATCAACCTCGACGCGGTCGCGGAGGTCTCCCGGGCGGTCTCCGCCGCGCTGGACGACGCCGAGGCCGCCGGGGGCGACATCGTCGCCGGGGAGTACCAGTTGGAGGTCAGCTCCCCCGGCGTGGACCGGCCGCTCACCCTGCCCCGGCACTGGCGGCGCAACGTCGGCCGGCTGGTCAAGGTCACCGTCCGGTCGGTGGCGGCGGTCCCCGGGCAGCGCGCCGAGCAGCCCGCCGGTGACCGGCAGGTCACCGGCCGGGTGGTCGAGGCCGACGACGAGCGGGTGGTGCTGGAGACCGACGCCGGCCGGGCGGAGTACGGCCACGCCGAGTTGGGCCCGGGGCGGGTGCAGGTGGAGTTCAGCCGCCTCGACGAGATCCACGAAACAGACGAAATCGACGACGACGAAGACGATGTGGAGGACGAGGAGAGGTGAACATCGACCTCGCGGCGCTGCGGGCACTGGAGCGCGAGCGGGAGATCCCGTTCGACACGATCCTCGCGGCGATCGAGACCGCGTTGCTGACCGCGTACCGGCACACCGAGGGCGCCGAGTCGCACGCCCGGGTGGAGATCGACCGCAAGAACGGCGCCGCCCTGGTGTACGCCCAGGAGCTCGACTCCGACGGCACGGTGGTGCGGGAGTGGGACGACACCCCGCACGACTTCGGCCGGATCGCCGCCATGACCGCCAAGCAGGTGATCCTCCAACGGCTGCGGGAGGCCACCGACGAGGTGCACTTCGGCGAGTACGTGGGCCGCGACGGCGACCTGGTCACCGGCGTGGTGCAGGCGCACGAGGCGCGGGCCGAGAAGGGCATCGTCAGCGTCGACCTGGGCAAGCTGGAGGGCGTCCTGCCGCAGTCCGAGCAGGTGCCCGGCGAGCGGTACGTGCACGGCGAGCGGATCCGCTGCGTGGTGGTGCACGTGGCCAAGGGGATGCGCGGCCCGCAGATCACCCTCTCCCGCTCGCACCCGGCGCTGGTGAAGAAGCTCTTCGCGCTGGAGGTGCCCGAGATCGCCGACGGTACGGTCGAGATCGGCGCGATCGCACGTGAGGCAGGTCACCGTACGAAGATCGCGGTGCGGTCCACGGTGCCGGGCGTCAACGCCAAGGGCGCCTGCATCGGCCCGATGGGGCAGCGGGTCCGCGCGGTGATGAGCGAGCTGCACGGCGAGAAGATCGACATCATCGACTGGTCGGACGATCCGGCCGCCTTCGTCGGTAACGCCCTGTCCCCGGCCAAGGCGCTCCGGGTCGAGGTGGTCGACCTGGCCAGCCGGGCGGCCCGGGTGACCGTGCCGGACTTCCAGCTCTCCCTGGCGATCGGGCGGGAGGGGCAGAACGCCCGACTTGCCGCCCGACTGACCGGTTGGCGGATCGACATCAAGTCGGACGCCGACCAGTCGGCCGGCGGTGGCCGGAGCGGGGCTGATCACGTCCGGGAGCCGGGCGGCGCGATCTCGGGCAGCTAGGGGTAGACTTCTTCCAGTGGTGGGACGCGCGCTGCCGGAGCGCACCTGTGTGGGTTGCCGGCGTCGTGCGCCGACCAGCGAACTACTGCGGATCGTCGCGGTGACCGACGAGGCTGGCCACAGCCTCCGGCCCGACCCGTTCCGCAGGATGCCGGGTCGGGGAGCGAACATGCACCCGGATCCGGCCTGCTTCGCGCTGGCGGTGCGGCGTCGCGCCTTCGGGCGGGCACTGCGCGTCACCGGGGTCGTCGATCACGGTGAGCTGGCGGAGCACGTTGACGCGTCAAACCACGACACCCGGTCAACCGGACCGGGTGAGGGTCGCAAGCAAGGTAGGACGACCGACATGGGCACACGATGAAGTCGCAGAAATGACCAGGCTTCAAGTGCACGAGTGAGGTCGCTGCGGGTGCTGCCCGCACGACCTCGGAGTGAGGAGTGCAGTGGCAGGTAAGGCCCGCGTACACGAGCTGGCAAAGGAGCTCGGGGTCGAAAGCAAGACCGTTCTCGCCAAGCTGAAGGAAATGGGCGAGTTCGTGAAGTCCGCGTCCAGCACCGTCGAGGCGCCCGTCGCCCGACGCCTGCGCAACGCGTTCGTTGCCGGTGCCGGCTCCCCGGCGCCGGCGGCGCCACCGGCGGCCGCTCCGGCCCCGACCCCGACACCCACCCCGTCCCCCGGGCTCCCCCGGGTCTCGGCGAAGCCGATGCCGCCCCGGCGGCCGGGTCCGCCGACCCCCGGCCCGAAGCCCAAGGGGCCCATCCCGGGCCCGCCGCCCTCGGCGGCCCCGGTCGCCAAGCCGGCGAGCGCACACGACATCGAGGTGGCGGCCGCCGAGGCGCGCGCCGCCGCGCTGAAGGCTGAGCAGGAGGCCGCGGTCAAGGCCGCCCAGGCCGCCCGCCAGCAGCAGCGGGACAACGTCCGGCGGGAGCCGCCGGCCGAGGGCGGTCCCCGCCCCGGTCCGCGTCCCGGTCCGGGCACCATGCCGCCCCGTCCGGGCTCCCCGGCCGCCAACCGGACCGGTGGCCCGACCCCGGGCCCCGGTGGGCGTCCGGGTGGCCGGCCCCCGGCGCGCGGCGCCGGCAACAACCCCTTCGGTATCCAGGGCGGTCAGCAGCAGCGTCCGCCGGCCGCCGGTGCCGGCGGTCCCCGGCCCAGCCCGGCCGGCATGCCGCCGCGGCCCAGCCCGGCGTCCATGCCGCCCCGGCCGAGCCCGGCCTCCATGCCGAGCCAGCGCCCCGGTCGCCCCGGCGGCCCCGGCGCCGGTCGTCCCGGCGGTGGCGCCGGTCGTCCCGGTGGGGGCGGCGGCGGTGGCGGTTACCGTGGCGGTCCCGGTGGGGGCGGCGGCGGTGGCGGCGGGTTCCGTGGCGGCCCCGGTGGTGGCGGCGGTGGCGGTGGCTACCGTGGCGGCCCCGGTGGGGGCGGCGGTGGCGCCGGTGCCGGCGGCGGGTTCCGGCCCGGTGCGCCGGCCGGTGGCGGCGGTCGTCCCGGTGGCGGCGGTCGCGGCCGTGGTGGCGGCACCGCGGGTGCCTTCGGGCGTCCCGGTGGTCGGCCGACCCGGGGTCGCAAGTCCAAGAAGCAGCGCAGACAGGAGTTCGACAACCTGTCGGCCCCGACCATGAGCTCGGGTGCCCCCCGGGGTCAGGGTCAGGTCGTCCGGCTCTCCCGTGGCGCCTCGCTGTCGGACTTCGCCGACAAGATCAACGCCAACCCGGGTTCGCTGGTCCAGGAGATGTTCAACCTGGGCGAGATGGTCACCGCGACCCAGTCCTGCTCCGACGACACCCTGCTGCTGCTGGGTGAGCACCTCGGTTTCGACGTGCAGATCGTCAGCCCGGAGGACGAGGACCGCGAGCTGCTCGCGCAGTTCAACATCGACCTGGACGCCGAGGTGGCCGAGGACCGCCTGGTCGACCGTCCGCCGGTCGTGACCGTCATGGGTCACGTCGACCACGGTAAGACCAAGCTGCTCGACGCCATCCGCAAGGCGAACGTGGTGGCCGGCGAGGCCGGCGGGATCACCCAGCACATCGGCGCGTACCAGGTCCACGTCCCGCACGAGGGCGAGGACCGGGCGATCACCTTCATCGACACCCCGGGTCACGAGGCGTTCACCGCCATGCGTGCCCGTGGTGCCCAGGTCACGGACATCGTGATCCTGGTGGTGGCCGCCGACGACGGCGTGATGCCGCAGACCATCGAGGCGCTCAACCACGCCAAGGCGGCGGACGTGCCGATCGTGGTCGCGGTCAACAAGGTCGACAAGCCGGAGGCGAACCCCGACAAGGTCCGCCAGCAGCTCACCGAGTACGGGCTGGTCGCCGAGGAGTACGGCGGCGACACCATGTTCGTCAACGTGGCCGCGAAGCCGGGCATCGGCATCGAGGACCTCCTCGAGGCCGTCATCCTGACCGCCGACGCGTCGCTGGAGCTGACCGCTCCGATCGACGGGCCGGCGCAGGGTGTGGCGATCGAGGCACACCTGGACAAGGGCCGGGGTGCCGTCGCCACGGTGCTGGTGCAGAAGGGCACCCTGCGGGCGGGCGACTCGATCGTCGCCGGTGGGGCGCACGGCCGGGTGCGGGCGATGCTCGACGAGAACGGCCAGCAGGTCTCCGAGGCCGGTCCGGCCCGTCCGGTCCTGGTGCTCGGTCTGACCACCGTGCCGGGGGCGGGTGACACCTTCCTGGCCGCCGAGGACGACCGCACCGTTCGGCAGATCGCCGAGCAGCGGCAGGCACGGCGGCGGGCGGCGTCCTTCGCCAACTCCCGTGGTCGGGCCACCCTGGAGACGCTCATGGAGCAGCTCAAGGAGGGCGAGAAGACCTCGCTCAACCTGGTGCTCAAGGGCGACGTCTCCGGTTCGGTCGAAGCCCTCGAGGACGCGCTGTTCAACCTGGACATCCCCGAGGAGGTCCAGCTCCGGATCATCCACCGGGGCGTCGGCGCGATCACCGAGAGCGACGTCATGCTGGCGAGCGCCTCGTCCGAGGCGGTCACGATCATCGGCTTCAACGTGCGGGCCGCCAACAAGGTCCGCGAGATCGCCGACCGCGAGGGCGTGGAGATCCGGTACTACACCGTCATCTACCAGGCCATCGAGGAGATCGAGGCAGCGCTCAAGGGCCTGCTCAAGCCGGAGTACGAGGAGGTCGAGCTGGGCAGCGCGGAGATCCGCGACGTGTTCCGCTCGTCCAAGGTCGGCAACATCTCCGGTTGCATCGTCCGGTCCGGGATCATCCGCCGCAACGCCAAGGCGCGGTTGCTGCGGGACGGGGCGGTCGTGGCGGACAACCTCACGATCAGCTCCCTCAAGCGGTTCAAGGACGACGCGACGGAGGTCCGCGAGGGCTTCGAGTGTGGTCTGACCCTGGGTGGTTACAACAACGTCCAGGTCGGCGACGTCATCGAGACCTTCGAGATGCGGGAGAAGCCGCGCGCCTGAGCGCACGGTGAGCACGACCGGTGACGGCCGGGGCCCGGACGGGTCCCGGCCGTCACCGTCCGCGCCGCCTGGGACAATCTCCGGCGTGCCCAGGTACGCGCTGCTCCTCGCCCCCTCCACCAACCGTGTCTACGCCGACGCCGCCGGCCGGCTGGCCCGCGCCGAGCTGGAGATCTTCGCCGGCTCGGGAGTGCTCGACGCCGCCCCGACCCGGGCCGGCACGGACCGCATCGCCGGGGTGGAGTACCTGACCTTCGACGTGCCCGACCCGGGCCTGGGGGAGCGGGACCTGGCCTACCTGGCCAACCTGTCGGCGGCGTACGCGCTCTTCGAGCGGGTGGGGGAGACCCTGCTGCGGCCGGTGCCGCTGTGGCCCCTGGCCCGGTACGACTCCGACCTGATCACCATCCCCAAGTACCCGGGTAAGACCAACGAGCAGTTCACCCGGCTGCTGCTCAACGCCACCCTGCTCGCCTCCGCCTCGGCCCCGGCGATGCTGGATCGCCGGCTGGTGGTGCTCGACCCCCTCTGCGGCCGGGGCACCACCCTCAACCAGGCCCTGATGTACGGCTACGACGGGATCGGGGTGGAGCACGACGGCAAGGACGTCGACTCCTACGCCGCCTTCCTGCGCACCTGGCTCAAGCGCAAGCGGCTCAAGCACAGCGCCGAGCTGACCCCGGTGCGCCGGGACCGCAAGCTGGTGGCCCGCCGTTTCGAGGCGGTGCTGGCCCCTTCCCGCGAGGCCCACCAGGCCGGCGACACCCAGCGGGTCACCCTGTTGCACACCGACACCCTCCGGGCCCGGGAGGCCCTGCGCCCCCGCTGCGCCGACCTCGTCGTGACCGACGCGCCGTACGGGGTGGCCCACGGCAGCCGTACCGGGCGGGAGCTGTCCCGCAGCCCGCTGGACCTGCTCACCGCCGCCGTACCGGTCTGGCGGGAGCTGCTGCGTCCCGGTGGGGCCCTGGGGCTGTCCTGGAACACCCACGTGACCCCCCGCCGGGCCGCCGAGGCGGTGCTGACCGGGGCGGGGCTGCGGGTGGTGGACGGGCCGGGGTACCTCGGTCTGTCGCACCGGGTGGACCAGGCGATCGAGCGGGACGTGCTGGTGGCGGTCGCCCCGGCCGAAACCGGGTGACCGCAGGGGGCCCTCCGGCGTACCGTTGCTCGCCGTGTACACGGGAACTGCCTGTTTCGACCTGTTGCTGCCCGGGGACTCCCGCTCCCTGAAGGCCAAGCGCTCCTACGTCCGGCCGATCGTCGCCGCGCTGCGGAAATTCGAGGTCGCCGCCGCCGAGGTGGGGTCGCTGGAGCTGCACGGCCGGACCCAGATCGGGGTGGCCGTGGTCTCCGCCGAGGCGGCCCACGTGCGGGAGGTGCTCGATTCGTGCGAGCGGCTGGTGGCCGCCCGGCCGGAGGTCGAGCTGCTCTCGGTCCGCCGTCGCCTGCACGGGGCGGAGGAGTGACCCGGCGCTCGGGCGGACCCCGGCGGCGGCCGATGTCACCGGGCGGCCGGGCAGCGGCGGCGGCGCGCGGGCGGTCCGGTCACGCGGGTAGTGTTCGGGATGTCGGCGGTCGGGCCCGGCGGCGCGGGGCGCCGTCGTCTCCGACCGGTAGCAGGTAGGTCCTGGAGGTGGGGGAGATGACGGATCCGGCCCGGGTACGTCGGCACGCGGAGCGGGTGCGTGAACTGGTCGCGTCGGTGGTGCGCAGCCAGATCAAGGACCCCCGGCTCGGCATGATCACCATCACCGACGCCCGGATCACCGCCGACCTGCGGGACGCGACGGTCTTCTACACGGTGCTCGGTGACGCCGCGGCCCAGTCCGGCACCGCCGCCGCGCTGGAGAGCGCGAAGGGCATGCTGCGCAGCACCGTCGGCAAGGCGCTCGGGCTGCGCCACTCGCCGACCCTCACGTTCGTCCTCGACGACGTGCAGGACCAGGTCAAGCACATCGACGACCTGCTGGCCCAGGCGCGCACCGCCGACGCCGAGGTGCAGCGGCTGGCCGCCGGGAAGGCGTACGCGGGCGAGGCCCAGCCGTACCGGCTGGACGAGGACGACGAGGACGACGTCGACGGGTCCGACGAGCCCGCCGGGTCCGCCGCCGAGGTGCCGCCCCCGGGCGGGGACCGGCGGTGACCGGACCCGCCGGCACGGTGCTGAGCGGTACGGGGTCCGACGCGGGCCCCACCGGGGCCGACTGGGCCGCCGCCGTCGACGCGGTGCGTCAGGTGCCGGCCGACGGCCGGGTGCTGCTGATCTGCCACGTCAACCCGGACGGGGACGCGCTGGGCAGCATGCTCGGGTTCGGGCTGGGGCTGCGTCGCCTCGGCGTACGCCGGTTGCAGGCGACCTTCCCCGGCCCGCCGGAGGTGCCGGAGCCCTTCCACGGCCTGCCCGGCCTGGACCTGCTGGTGCCGGCGAGCGAGGCGTACCCCGATCCGGACCTGGTGGTCTGCTTCGACGCGGCGAGCGCGTCGCGCCTCGGCGACCTGGTCGACCGGCTGGCCACGGCCGGCACCGCGCTCGTCCTGGACCACCACGCCTCGAACACCCGCTTCGGCGGCATCCACCTGGTGGATCCGGCGGCCGCGGCGACCTCGGTGGTGGTCGAGGGGCTGCTGGACCGGCTCGGCGTGCCGCTGGACGCCGGGATCGCCGAGTGCCTGTACGTCGCCCTGACCACGGACACCGGCTCGTTCCGCTTCGAGGCGACCACCCCGGCGGTGCACGAGATGGCGGCGCGGCTGCTGGCCACCGGCATCCGGCCGGGCGACATCTCCCGGCGGATCTTCGACCACCGGCCGTTCGGCGCGGTCCGGCTCTTCGGCGAGGTGCTCGGCCGGGCGCGGCTGGAGCCGTCGGCGGCCGGCGGCCGGGGCCTGGTCTGGACCTACGCCACCCTGGACGACCTGGCCCGGCACGGGCAGCGGCCGTACGTGCTGGAGGCGTTGATCGACTCGGTGCGGTGCACCGCCGAGGCGGACGTGAGCTGCGTGGTCAAGCAGGTCGCCGCCGAGGAGTGGGCGGTCTCCCTGCGCAGCAAGGGCGCGGTGGACGTCAGCCGGGTCGCGGTCGCGCTCGGCGGCGGCGGGCACCGGTTCGCGGCGGGCTTCACCGGCCGGGGTACGGCCGACGAGGTGGTGGAGCGGATCCGGGGGCAGCTCGACGACGCCGTGATCGGCGGTGGAGATCAGGAAGATCAGCGACGGGTGTCGGTCTTCCCGCGTTGAGTGACGGCAGGGAGAATTGGCGGATGGAGCAGCCGCACGATCTCGCCGTCGACGCGTCCCGGGTCTGGGACCGTCCGATCGTCACCGTGCCGGTGCTGATCTGCCTGTCGCTGGTGGGCGGTCACCTGCCCTCGTTCTCCACGGCTGCCAACCTCTACACGCTGGGCACCGGGGGCGCGCTGATCTGGCTCGGCCTCGGTAACCGGGCGGCCCGCCGGCCGGCCCCCCGCCGGCTGCCCTCCGGGGTGCTCTGGTGGCTGCTGCCGGTCGCCCTCTTCGTGGTGCTGGAGGCGGCGACGTTCGCGATGGCGGCGAAGGACGAGTTCCCGACCTTCTCCCGGCTCGCCGATCCGCTGCTGGAGGAGGAGTTGCTCCGGTCGGCGGCCTGGATGCTCTGGCTGGCCACCTTCTGGGGGCTGGTGCGGCGATGATGCGGACGATCGCCATCACCGGCTTCCTGCTCTCCCTGGTGCTCTTCGCGGTGGTCGAGTGGGCGTCGCGGCGCGAGGGCTCCCGGATCCCCTCCATCGGTGACGTCTGCGCCTACCTGATGCGGTACGAGGTGGGGCCGGTGCCGGTGGGGCGGATCGGTCTGCTCGGCTTCTGGTGGTGGGTCGGCTGGCACTTCCTGGCCCGCTGATCGTCAAGTCCTCCGCCCAGAGTGTGGGATCGCCGGGCAGCATGTGGACCTGAACGTTAACTTGGGAAACGGCCTGCGGCGCGCCGTGCGCAGGTCGTGGGCGGTGGCGTCGCATCAGGCGTCGCCTCCCTCCAGGGTCGCAACCGACCCGGGCGCACGCTGCCAGGCGCTGCTCCGGTGATCCCGGACCGCTGCCCGGCGCTCAGCTGAATCGCCCGCCGGCCGCCGGTGCGGTGGCCACACCCTGGAAGGGGACGTTCCATGCCGACCAAGCCCAAGCCCGACACCGCGAGCACGGCCACCGACGAGGCCCGGGAGCAGGCCCGCCGCGCCCTGCAGACCTCGATGGACACCCGCCAGTAGTCCTCACCCGCAGCACGTCGGTGCCCCGGCCGCCCACGGCGCCGGGGCACCCGCTCGTCGTCCCTGCCCCGGCAGGTGTGAGTAAGCGCCTGTAAGGGTTGTGGTGCTTACTGGGAGCGTGCCAGGATCTGGCCGATGAGCGAGTCCAGGGTTGTCGCCGCGTCGCCCCGCCGGATCGCCGCACTGGCGTTGCCCGCCCTGGTCGTGCTCGCCGCCGAGCCGCTCTACGTCCTGGTCGACACGGCGGTGGTCGGGCACCTCGGTCGGGTGCCGCTGGCCGCGGTCGCCATCGGCGGCACGGTGATGACGCTGATCGCCTGGCTCGGCACGGTGGTGGCGTACGGCACCACCGGGCGGGCGGCCCGCCGCTTCGGGGCGGGGGACCGGGCGGCGGCGGTCGCCGAGGGCGTCCAGGCGTCCTGGCTGGCGCTCGGGGTGGGGCTGCTGGTGGCGCTCGCCATGCAGGTCGTCGGCGGCCCGCTGGCGCGGGGCCTGGCCGGCGGCCCCGGCGAGGTGGCCGAGGCGGCCGGCCAGTGGATGAGGATCGCCGCGCTCGGCGCCCCCGGCCTGCTGCTCGCCGCCGCCGGCAACGGCTGGATGCGGGGCGTCCAGGACACCCGCCGCCCGCTGGCGTTCGTGCTCGGGCCGAACCTGCTCTCCGCCGTGCTCTGCCCGCTGCTGGTCTACCCGCTCGGGCTGGGCCTGACCGGGTCGGCGGTGGCGAACGTGGTGGCGCAGACCATCGGTGGCGGGCTCTTCGCCGCCGCGCTGGTCGCCGAGCGGGTGCCGCTGCACCCCCGGCCCCGGCTGATCCGCCAGCAACTCGTGCTCAGCCGCGACCTGCTCATCCGGGGCGTGGCCTTCCAGGCCAGCTTCCTCTCCGCGACGGCGGTGGCGTCCCGGTTCGGCGCCGCCACGGTCGGCGCCCACCAGATCACCCTGCAACTGTGGTTCTTCACCGCGCTGCTGCTCGACGCGCTGGCCATCGCCGCCCAGGCCCTGGTCGGCGCGGCGCTGGGGGCGGGCGACGCCCCGGCGGCACGGGCCCTGGCCCGCCGGTTCGCGCTGCTCGGCCTCGGCTGCGGGGTGCTCTTCGCGCTGCTGGTCGTCGCCGGTGCGGGGGTGGTCCCGTCCTGGTTCAGCACCGACGCGCAGGTGCACGCGCAGGCGCGGCTGGCCTGGCCGTGGTTCGCCGCGATGCTGCCGCTGGCCGGGGTGGTGTTCGCCCTCGACGGGGTGCTCATCGGCGCCGGGGACGTCCGGTACCTGCGCAACCTGACCGTGGTGGCGGCGGTGGGCGGCTTCCTGCCGGCGATCTGGACGGCGTACGTCTGGGATCTCGGTCTGGGTGGGATCTGGGCCGGGCTGACCCTGTTCGTGGTGCTCCGGCTCGGCGCGCTGCTGCTGCGGCTGCGCTCCGGGGCCTGGGCGGTGGTGGGGGTGGTCCGCTGAGCCCACCACCGGGTGGGGCGGGCCCGGGGGCTTCTGGCAGGCTTGGCGGTCGTGAGTACCGACGGTCTGATCGTGGTGGACAAGCCCGGCCGCATGACGTCGCACGACGTGGTGGCGCGCATCCGGCGACTGGCCCGGACCCGCCGGGTGGGGCACGGCGGGACGCTGGACCCGATGGCCACCGGCGTGCTGGTGATCGGGGTCGGCCGGGCCACCCGGCTGCTGACGTACGTGATCGGGGCGGGCAAGAGCTACACCGCCACGGTCCGGCTCGGCCAGAGCACCGTCACCGACGACGCCGAGGGCGAGGTGACCGCCAGTAAGCCGGCCGACGCGGTGACCGACGAGGCGGTCCGCGCCGCGCTGGCCGACCTGACCGGCGAGATCGACCAGGTGCCGAGCGCGGTCAGCGCCATCAAGATCAACGGCCAGCGGTCGTACCACCGCGTGCGGCAGGGCGAGAGCGTCGACCTGCCCGCCCGGCGGGTCACCGTGTCCCGGCTCGACCTGCTCGCCGTGCGCCGGGAGACACCGGGCGTGGTGGACGTCGACGTGGCGGTGACCTGCTCCTCCGGCACGTACGTGCGCGCGTTGGCCCGTGACGCCGGGCGGGCGCTGGCCGTCGGCGGCCACCTGACCGCGCTGCGCCGTACCGCGGTCGGCGGGTTCGCCCTCGACGAGGCCGCCACCCTCGACGAGCTGGAGCAGCGCGCCCCCGAGGTGGTCAACCTCCCGCTCCCGGCGGCGGCCGACCGGTTCTTCACGCGCCGGGACGCCACCGCCGACGAGGCGCGGATCCTCTCCCACGGCGGGCCGCTCGCCCCGGCCGGCATCGCCGGGCCGTACGCGGTCTTCGATCCGGCCGGTGGGTTGGTCGCTATCGTCAGCGAGCGGGACGGGCGGGCCCGCGCGGAGATCGTGCTCGCGCCGGCCTGACGCCGGCCCCGGAGGCCGGCGGGGCCGCCGGGCGGGCGGCGGGACGCGGTAGGAGCGGTAGGCGAGGCCGCCGGAGCGCCGGCGCGGAGAGGGATGGGGTCATGCAGCGGTGGCGGGGGTACGACGCGACGCCGGGCGGCTGGGGACGGTCGGTGGTGACCATCGGCGTCTTCGACGGCGTGCACCGGGGGCACCAGGCGACCATCGGGCACGCGGTGGCCCGCGCCCGGGAACTCGGCGTGCAGTCGGTGGTGGTGACCTTCGACCCGCACCCGGCCGAGGTGGTGCGCCCCGGGTCGCACCCGGCCGTGCTGACCGAGCCGGCCCGCAAGGCGGAACTGATCGAGGCCCTCGGCGTCGACGCGCTCTGCGTGGTGCCGTTCACCCCGGAGTTCTCCCGGCTCTCCGCCGAGGCGTTCGTGCACGACATCCTGGTCGCGAACCTGCACGCCACCCTGGTCGTGGTGGGCGCGAACTTCCGCTTCGGGCACCGCGCCGCCGGTGACGTGGCGCTGCTGGAACGCCTCGGCCGGACCTTCGGCTTCGGGGTGGAGGACGGCCCGCTGGTCGCCGAGGGGGGCACGGTCTTCTCGTCCACGTACATCCGGTCCTGCATCGACGCCGGGGACATGGCCGCCGCCGCGGCGGCGCTGGACCGCCCGCACCGGCTGGAGGGGGTGGTGGTCCGGGGCGACCAGCGCGGCCGGGAGCTGGGGTTCCCCACCGCCAACCTGCTCTGTCACGGGTACGCGGCGGTGCCGGCGGACGGGGTGTACGCCGCCCGGCTGGTCCGGCGCGGGCATCCCGACCTGGCCGCGGCGGTGTCGGTCGGCACCAACCCGACCTTCTCCGGCCGGGAGCGTCGGGTGGAGGCGTACGCGCTGGACTTCTCCGGCGACCTCTACGGCGAGCGGGTGGCCCTGGACTTCGTCGCCCGGCTGCGCGGTCAGGTGCGGTACGACTCGGTCGAGCCGCTGCTGGCGCAGATGGGCGAGGACGTGTCGCAGGTCCGCGAGCTTCTCCTCTGACATCCCGGCGGACCTTCACCGGGCGGTTCGCCGGTGAGCTGGTACTCTGGCGGGGACGTCGGCTGACCGACGATGGGCCTCGCGTGCCTGCACGACGCCGCGGGTGCGAGGTTCAGTCCGCCCGGTGCTCTCGTTTCACCGGGGCGACGGACTCACGTGACGAACCCAGAGAACAGGGAGAAAATGGCGCTCGACCAGGAGAGCAAGGCCAAGATCCGGGCGGAGTACGCGACCGCCGAGGGTGACACCGGTTCGCCCGAGGTGCAGGTGGCTGTCCTCACCAAGCGGATCGCCGAGCTGACCGAGCACCTGAAGGTGCACAAGCACGACCACCACAGCCGCCGTGGGCTGCTGCTGCTGGTGGGCCGGCGTCGCCGGCTGCTCAACTACGTCCAGAAGAAGGACATCAACCGCTACCGGTCGCTCATCGAGCGACTCGGCCTGCGCCGGTGACGTGACGGGGGAGTGGCCGACCGGCCGCTCCCCCGTGCGGCGTCACCACCGAAGAACCGGGCCGCGCGACCAACCCGAGTAGGGGAGCCGCTCAGCGCACCGGTCTCCGGTAGTGGCCTCCGGGCGACCCGGCTCGACAGCCGGCCCGTCCGGGCGCTTCGATCGAAGACCGGCCGTCTGAACCAGCTCCTCACGCGTCGCGGGGCCCCCGATGCGAAGGAGTAAGTCCAGAACATGACCGAGACCAACCTCGGCACCGAACACCGCACCGCCGTGATCGACAACGGGTCCTTCGGCACCCGTGAGGTCACCTTCTCCACCGGTCGGCTGGCCCGCCAGGCCGCCGGCTCCGTCATCGCCCAGCTCGGCGAGACGGTCGTCCTCTCCGCCACCACCGCCGGCAAGCAGCCGAAGGAGCAGTTCGACTTCTTCCCGCTGACCGTGGACGTGGAGGAGCGGATGTACGCCGCGGGCCGGATCCCCGGCTCGTTCTTCCGCCGCGAGGGCCGGCCCAGCGAGGACGCGATCCTCACCTGCCGGCTGATCGACCGGCCGCTGCGCCCGTCGTTCGTCAAGGGCCTGCGCAACGAGGTCCAGGTCGTCGAGACCGTCCTCGCGCTCGACCCGCAGCACCCGTACGACGTGGTGGCTATCAACGCCGCCTCGATGTCGACCAAGCTCTCCGGCCTGCCGTTCTCCGGCCCGATCGGGGCGACCCGGATGGCGCACGTGGACGGCCAGTGGGTCGCCTTCCCGACCCACGAGGAGCTGGCCCGGGCCACCTTCGACATGGTGGTCGCCGGTCGTGCCCTGCCGGACGGCGACGTCGCGATCATGATGGTCGAGGCCGAGGCCACCGAGCACACCGTGGCGCTGGTCGCCGGCGGCGCGCCCGCCCCGACCGAGGAGGTCGTGGCGAGCGGTCTGGAGGCCGCCAAGCCGGCCATCCGCGAGCTGTGCCGGGCGCAGAGCGAGCTGGCCGAGGTGGCCGCCAAGCCGGTCGCCGATTTCCCGGTCTTCCTGGAGTACTCCGACGACGCCTACGACGCGGTGGCCGAGCTGGCCCGCGCCGAGGTCGCCGAGGCGCTGAAGATCGCCGGCAAGGCCGACCGCGAGGAGGCCCTGGACCGGGTCAAGGCGCGCGTCGGCGAGGAGTTGGGCCCGCGTTTCGAGGGCCGGGAGAAGGAGCTGTCGGCGGCGTTCCGGTCGCTGACCAAGTCCGAGGTCCGCAACCGGGTGCTGCGCGAGCAGGTCCGGATCGACGGTCGGGGCCCGCGGGACATCCGCCCGCTGACCGCCGAGGTCGGCGTGCTGCCCCGGGTGCACGGCTCGGCGCTGTTCGAGCGGGGCGAGACCCAGATCCTGGGCGTCACCACGCTGAACATGCTGCGCATGGAGCAGTCGCTGGACACCCTCTCCCCGGAGAAGTCCAAGCGCTACATGCACAACTACAACTTCCCGCCGTACTCCACCGGTGAGACCGGTCGGGTCGGCTCGCCGAAGCGGCGGGAGATCGGCCACGGCGCGCTCGCCGAGCGGGCGCTGATCCCGGTGCTGCCGTCGCGGGAGGAGTTCCCGTACGCGATCCGGCAGGTCTCCGAGGCGCTCGGCTCGAACGGCTCCACCTCGATGGGGTCGGTCTGCGCCTCCACCCTGGGTCTGCTCTCGGCGGGTGTGCCGCTGAAGGCCCCGGTCGCCGGCATCGCCATGGGCCTGATCTCCGACGAGGTCGAGGGCAAGACCGAGTACGTGACGCTGACCGACATCCTCGGTGCCGAGGACGCCTTCGGCGACATGGACTTCAAGGTCGCCGGCACCCGGGACTTCGTCACCGCGCTCCAGCTCGACACCAAGCTCGACGGCATCCCGTCGGACGTGCTGGCCGCCGCGCTCCAGCAGGCGCACGAGGCCCGGCAGACCATCCTGGACGTGATGCAGGCGGCGATCGAGGCCCCGGCCACCATGTCGGACTACGCGCCGCGGGTCACCACCGTGAAGATCCCGGTCGACAAGATCGGCATGGTGATCGGCCCGAAGGGGCAGACCATCAACGCCATCCAGGACGAGACCGGCGCCGAGATCTCCATCGAGGACGACGGCACGATCTACGTCGGCGCGACCAACGGCCCGTCCGCGCAGGCGGCGGTGGAGCGGATCAACGCGATCGCCAACCCGACGCTGCCGAAGGTCGGGGACAAGTTCCTCGGCACGGTGGTCAAGACGGCCGCGTTCGGCGCGTTCGTCTCGCTGCTGCCCGGCCGCGACGGCCTGCTGCACATCTCCAAGGTGGGCGACGGCAAGCGGGTCGAGAAGGTCGAGGACTTCCTCAACGTCGGCGACAAGGTCGAGGTGGAGATCGCCGACATCGACCAGCGCGGCAAGATCTACCTGGACAAGGTCCGCCCGGAGGGCGCCGAGGCGCCGGCCGCCGGTGAGGCCGCCGGTGGCGAGCGTCCGGCCAGCCGGGACCGGGGCGACCGGGCTCCGCGCGACCGGGGTGACCGCGACCGGGGCGACCGGGGCGCGCGTGCTCCGGAGCGGGGCGAGGGTGGCGAGGGCGGCGGCGAGTCGCGCCCGCGTCGCCGGACCCGGCACAGCTAGTTTCCCCGACCGGCCGGGTGGGCGCCGAGGGCGTCCACCCGGCCGGTTTCGTGACATCGCACCCACCACCCCTCGTCGACGTGAGAGCAGGTTTCCGTGAGTCGGGCCCCGCGTTCGTCCTCTCCTGCGGATCGACGGGGGGTGACCCCCCGGGCGGTCACCCGGACGCTCGACGAGGACCCGTTGGGCGGCACGGTCCGTCGTACCGTGCTGCCCAGCGGGCTGCGGGTGCTCACCGAGGCGATCCCGACCACGCGCAGCGTGTCGTTCGGCGTCTGGGTGGCGGTCGGCTCCCGCGACGAGACCGGCACGCAGTCGGGTGCCGCGCACTTCCTGGAGCACCTGCTCTTCAAGGGCACCCACAAGCGGACCGCCCTGGACATCTCGGCGCAGATCGAGGCGGTGGGGGGCGAGACGAACGCCTTCACCACCAAGGAGTACACCTGCTACTACGCCCGGGTGCTGGACGAGGACCTGCCGCTGGCCATCGACGTCATGTGCGACCTGGTCGCCGACTCGGTGCTGGCCGCCGCCGACGTGGAGACCGAGCGCGGCGTCATCCTCGAAGAGATCGCCATGCACGACGACGAGCCGGGTGACGAGGTGCACGACCTCTTCGTCCGGGCGGTCTACGGCGACCACCCGCTCGGCCGGCTGATCTCCGGCACCGAGGAGACGGTCACCCCGATGACCCGCCGGCAGATCCACCACTTCTACCGTCGCCGGTACACCCCGCCGCAGATCGTCGTCGCCGCCGCCGGCAACCTGGACCACGCCGCCGTGCTCCGGCTGGTCCGCCAGGCGTTGCGGGGCACCCCGCTGGACACCGAGCGTGCCACCCCCGCGCCGCCCCGGCCGCGCACCCCCGGGGTACGCACCCGGCCGGCCGCCACCGTGGTCGAGCCGAAGGAGACCGAGCAGGCGCACGTCATCCTGGGCTGCCCCGGCATCGACCGCCTCGACGAGCGCCGGTTCGCCCTCGGGGTGCTCAACAACGTGCTCGGCGGCGGGATGTCCAGCCGGCTGTTCCAGGAGATCCGGGAACGGCGTGGCCTGGCCTACTCGGTCTACTCGTACGCCAGCCAGTACGCCGACAGCGGCCTCTTCGCCGTCTACGCCGGCTGTGCCCCGGGCAAGCTGGACGAGGTGCTGACGCTGACCCGGGCGGAGCTGGGCCGGGTCGCCGCCGACGGGCTCACCGAGGCCGAGGTGGCCCGGGGCAAGGGCATGAGCAAGGGCTCGTTCGTGCTGGGGCTGGAGGACACCGGCTCCCGGATGAGTCGGCTGGCCAAGGGGGAGCTGCTCTACGGCACCCTGATGCCGGTCGACGAGCTGCTGGCCCGGGTCGACGCGGTGACCGTGGACGAGGTGAACGCCCTCGCCGCCGAACTGCTCGCCCGGCCGATGTCGCTGGCCGTGGTCGGCCCGTTCGGCGCGGACGACTTCACCGGCTGATCCGGCTGACGATGTCACCGGCTGGCCCGGTGGCGCGGTGGACCGGCCGACCCGGTGGACCGGCGCGCGTGGGACCGGGCGGTCCTGACGGTGCCCGACGCCCGGGTTGGGATAGGTTGTGGCCCGTGACTGACGAGCAGGTGAAGGGCCCGGACGCGATCCGGGTCGGTGTGCTGGGTGCCCGGGGCCGGATGGGTGTCGAGGTGTGCAGGGCGGTCGACGCGGCCGGCGACCTCGATCTCGTGGTCGAGGTCGACCAGGGGAACGACCTCGCCGCCGTCGCCGACGCCGGTGCCCGGGTGGTCGTCGACTTCACCACCCCGGACGCCGTCATGGACAACCTGCGGTGGTGCGTCGACCGGGGGATCAGCGTGGTCGTCGGCACCAGCGGCTTCACCGCGCAGCGGCTGGAGCAGGTCCGGGGCTGGCTGGCCGACCGCCCCGGGGTGGGCGTGGTGATCGCCCCCAACTTCGGCCTCGGCGCGGTGCTGATGATGCAGTTCGCCGCGAAGGCCGCCCGGTACTTCGAGTCCGTCGAGATCATCGAGCAGCACCACCCGCGCAAGCTCGACGCCCCCAGCGGCACCGCCACCCACACCGCCCGGCTGATCGGTCAGGCCCGCGCCGAGGCCGGGCTCGCCCCGCCGCCGGACGCCACCACCGACGAACTGCCGGGCGCGCGGGGCGCCCAGGTCGACGGGGTACGGGTGCACGCGGTCCGCTCCCTCGGGCTGGTCGCCCACCAGGAGGTGCTCTTCGGCACCCTCGGCGAGACGCTGACCATCCGGCACGACTCGTACGACCGGGTCTCGTTCATGCCGGGGGTGCTGCTGGCCGTCCGCGCGGTCGTCGACCGGCCCGGCCTCACCGTCGGCCTGGACGCCCTGCTCGACTGAGCGGGCCCGGGGCCGCGCGGGAGAGGCGGGCCGGCAGGCCGAACCGGCCGGGCAGCCGGGGATCGAGGAAGTAGTGGATCCCGGCGACCGTCCCGCCGGCGAGCGCCAGCACCTGGACGGAGAACGGCCTCCACCCGCCGGCCGGGTCGGGACGGTACTGCGCGAAGGCCGGGGCGCCGTTGGCCGTCACCGGGACCAGCCGGGACCCCGCGCATCCGGCCCCCGGCCCGCGCATCCAGGCGGCGATGTCGGCCCGCCCGCGCAGCCACATCCGGTACGGCGGCATGGTGTGCACCGCGTCCTCCCGCAGCAGCGTCACCAGCGCGTCGATGTCGTACCGCTCGAAGCTGCGGACGTACCGGTCGAGCAGGTCGTGGTGGGCGGGGTCCAGGTCGGCCGCGGGCGTCGTCGCCGCGCCCGGCCCGGCGTGGCGGGTGGTGGCGCGGGCCCGTTGCAGGGCGCTGGTCACCGCCGGCACGGAGGTGCCCAGCAGGTCGGCGACCTCCTCGGCGGTCCAGCGCAGCACGTCGCGGAGGATGAGCACGGCCCGCTGCCGGGGCGGCAGCAGTTGCAGGGCGGTGAGGAACGCCAGCCGGACCGACTCCCGGGCCACGGCCGCCTCGGCGGGGTCGGCCGCGTCGGCGAGCACCGACCCGTCCGGGGCCGGCGACACCCAGCGCCCGGGCACCGGCTCGCCCATCGCCGCCGCGACCGGCGCCGACGGGTCGCCGACGTCCATCGGCAGGGCCCGCCGCCGGTTGCCGCGCAGCAGGTCCACGCAGACGTTGTGGGCGATCCGGTACAGCCAGGTCCGGGGGCTGGACCGGCCGTCGAAGGAGTCGCCGTGCCGCCAGGCCCGCAGCAGGGTCTCCTGCACCGCGTCCTCGGCGTCGAAGACCGAGCCGAGCATGCGGTAGCAGTACCCGGTCAGCTCCCGCCGGTGCCCGGCCAGCCCCGCCGCCCAGGGCTCCGCCGGTGCCGCCCGGTCGTCGGTCGCCCGGTCGTCGGCCGCCCGGTCGTGAGTCGCCGGGTCGTGAGTCGCCCGGCTGCCGGCCACGAGCGAGGTCATCGCCCACCCCCCGGTGTCGTCCCGTCCGTCCGGGCCACCGTAGGCCAGGGGGGTGACAGAACGACGGGCCCCGCGCCGGGCGGGGCCGCCTCAGGCCGGCTCGGCCGCCGGGGGCACCGTCACGTGCAGCCGGACCTGGGGCACGAGCATGTCGTCGACGTCCAGCGCGCGGGCCGCCCCGTCCAGCTCCCAGCCCGCGCTGGTGAGGAACTTCCGGGTCGGCTCGTCGCCGTCGAAGGCCCAGGCCACCGCCCGGTCGAGGCCGTCGGCCCGCCACCCGTCGACCATCGCCGCGAGCAGCCGGCTGCCGTGCCCCCGCCGCCCCCAGCGGGGCTCGACCAGCAGGTCGGTGACGGCCGCGACGCCGTCGCCGAGCCCCTCGGCCGGCTCGTTCGGGGCCAGCGCCTCGGCGTCGGCCGGGCCGGAGGCGGCAAACCCCACCAGATAGGATTGCTCGGCCTGTTCGACGGCGACCAGCACCCGGTGCGCGTCGGAGGGCGGCTGGAGCACCGCCGCGCTCCACCGCCGGGCGAGATACTCCTCGTCCAGGTTGTCCAGCACGTGCCGGGGCAGGATCCGGCGGTACGCGACCCGCCAGGTCGCGAGCTGGATGCGTGCGATCTCACCGGCGTCGTCACCACGCGCCGGGCGGACGTACCCGAGAGCCATGGCACGTGAGCCTACGCAGGGCGAGGAGGGCGACGGTGGCGCAGGGTCCCGGTCAGGCGCGGGCGGGGCGGTCCGGCCGGACGGTCGGGCAGGTGCTCGCGGTGCTGGTCCTGGCCGTCGTGGTGGCCTGGTTCCTCTCCGTGGCCGCCGTCCGGCACGGCTTCTTCGACCTCAACGTGTACTACGGGGCGCTCACCTTCTGGGTGCACGACGGCGGCGAGATCTACGACTTCCTCAAGCCCGGCACCCAGTACGGCTTCACCTACCCGCCGTTCGCCGCGCTGGTCATGCTCCCGATGGCGTACCTGTCGTGGCACGCGGCGATCGTGGTCAGCGTCACCGCCAGCGTGGTGGTCAGCGCGCTGGTGATCTGGTGGCTGCTCGACCCGGTCGCCCGCCGCAGCGGCTGGACCCGCTGGTTCACCCTCGCCGTGGCGCTCTGCCTGGCGGCGGCCTTCGAGCCGATGCGGGAGACGGTCAACTTCGGCCAGGTCAACATGCTGCTGCTCTTCCTGGTCGCGGTGGACCTGCTGCGCCTGCTGCCGGCCGGCAGCCGCTGGGCGGGGGTGGGCATCGGCCTGGCCACCGCGATCAAGCTGACCCCGGGGATCTTCCTCGTCCACCTGCTGGTCACCCGGCAGTGGCGGGCCGCGCTCACCGCGACCGGCACCGCCGCCGGCACCACGCTGGTCGCCGCCGCGCTCTTCCCGAACGCGTCCCGGGAGTTCTGGACCAGCGCGCTGTGGAACACCGGCCGGGTGGGGGAGTTGGCGTTCGTCTCCAACCAGTCGCTGCGCGGGGTGGTGGCCCGGCTCTCCCCGGACCACCCGAGCACCCTGGGCTGGGCGGCCCTGGTGCTGGTCACCCTGGCGGTCTGGGCGTGGCGCATCCGGGCCGCCGCGGCGGCCGGCGACCACGCCACCGGGTTCGCCCTGACCGGCGTGGTGATGTGCCTGGTCAGCCCGGTGACCTGGGTGCACCACCTGGTCTGGCTGCTGCCCGGGTTGATCCTGCTGGTCGACAACGGCATGGCCGCGCCCGCCCGCAGCCCCCGGCGCCGCCTGCTGCTGGTCGCCGCCGCCGTCGGGTACCTCCTGCTCATCAGCCGGATCGTCTGGGCCTGGGAGGGGGAATCCGGCGGCCTGGACGGCTTCCTGGGCAGCAACACCTACGTCTGGATCAGCCTGGCCCTGCTGCTGTTCCTGCCGATCCGGCGCGGCACCGCCCCGCCCGGCGACACCCCGGCCGGCCCGTCGCCGGCCGGGCCCGGGTCAGCCGACGACCGCTCCGGCGTAGCGCAGCTCGACCAACCCGACCGGGGTACGCCCACCGGCCAACGGCACCGGGTAGGTGGCCCGCTCCCCGTCGGGTGACAGCCCGGCCCGCGCGCAGAAGCGGCGGGCCCGCTGGTTGGCCGCCAGCACCCAGAGCCGGTACTCGGTCCAGCCCCGCTCGGCCAGCCCGGCCCGCGCCGCCGCGAGCAGGGTGCCGGCCGTGCCGTCGCCCCACCGGGCCGGCTCGACGAAGAGCGAGACCACCTCGCCGTACGCCGGGTCCAGGTCGTCCCGGTCCTGGTTGTTGCGGTACGGGCCGAACGAGGTGAAGCCGACCACCCGGCCACCCGCCTCGGCGAGCAGGGTGGTGAACGGGTGCTCCGGCCCGGCGGTGCCGAGGTCCCGCCGCCGCTGGGCCCAGGCGGCGACGTTGAGCCGGGCCAGCACCTCCTCGGGCATGATCCCGGCGTACCCGGAGCGCCAGCCGTGCACGTGCACCCGGGCGACCGCCTCGGCGTCGTCGGGTCCCTCCCGCCGGATCGTCACCATTGCACCGTTGTATGCCCCGGTACGCCCCGAGTCCAGGTTCCCCGTGTCGTGTCGTACCCGTGTCTTAGGGTTCCTGACGATGGCCGCACCGGAATCGCTCTCCCTCGCCCAGGCCCGGCGGGTGGCGCTCGCCGCCCAGGGCTTCGCCGACCCGGCGCCCACCGCGGTGCCCACCCGCCGGCACCTGCGCCGGGTGCTCGACCGGGTCGGGCTGATCCAGATGGACTCGGTCAACGTCCTGCAACGGGCGCACTACCTGCCGCTGTACAGCCGGCTCGGGGCCTACCCGACCGTAATGCTGGACGCCGCCGCCTACCGCCGCCCCCGGGAGCTGTTCGAGTACTGGGGGCACGAGGCCTCCCTGGTGCCGGTGGCGCTGCACCCGGCGCTGCGCTGGCGGATGGCGCGGGCGCACGACGAGTCCTGGGGCGGGATGCGGCGCATCGCCCAGGAGCAGCCCGGGCTGGTCGCCTGGGTCCGCGACGAGGTGGCCGCGCGGGGCCCGCTCACCGCCGCCGAGATCGAGCACGACGCGCCCCGGGAGACCGGCAACTGGGGCTGGAACTGGTCGGCGGTCAAGCGTGCCCTGGAGTACCTGTTCTGGGCCGGTGAGGTCACCGCCGCCGAGCGCACCACCTCCTTCGCCCGCCGGTACGACCTGCCCGAGCGGGTGTTGCCGGCGACGGTGCTGGCCGCGCCCACCCCGACCGACGCGGACGCCCACCGGGCCCTGGTCGCGATCGCCGCCCGCAGCCTCGGGGTGGCCGCCGAGCCTGAGCTGCGCGACTACTTCCGGCTGCCGCTGGCCGGCGCCCGGCGGGCGGTCGCCGAGCTGGTCGAGGCGGGCGAGCTGACGCCGGTGCGGGTGCCCGGCTGGCGGCAGCCGGCGTACCTGCACACCCAGGCCCGGCTGCCCCGCTGGGTGCGGGGGAACACCCTGGTCAGCCCCTTCGATCCGCTGATCTGGGAGCGGGGGCGCACGGAACGCCTCTTCGGCCTCACCTACCGGATCGAGATCTACGTCCCGGCGGCGCAGCGGGTGCACGGCTACTACGTCCTGCCGTTCCTGCAGGGTGAGCGGTTCACCGCCCGGGTCGACCTCAAGGCGGACCGTAAGGCCCGGGTGCTGCTGGTGCCGGCCGCCTGGATCGAGCCCGGCGCGGACCCGGGCGAGACGGCCGTCGCGCTGGCGGCCGAGCTGCGCCGGCTCGCCGCGTGGCTGGGCCTCGACGCGGTGGCCCCGCCCGCCGCCGGTGATCTCGCCGGTCCGCTGGCCGCCGCGTTGGCGAGCCGCTCCGGTGTACCGTGAGCGGCGTGACGAGCGTTGACGGAGCCACCGCCCAGCCCGGCCCCGCGAGCACCCCCACCGAGCCGTCCGGCCTGCCCGAGCCGTCCGGCCCCACGGGGCCGCCGCCGCACCTGGTCGCCGAGCCGGACCGGCTGACCCGCTTCGTGACCCGGCTCTACGCGCGCTCGCCGCGCTGGGTGGTGCCGCTGGCGGCGGTCGGCTGTGTCGCCGCCGGCATCGGCTACACGCTGCTCAGCGACCCGACCCGGTCCGCCCCCGACGCGGTTCCGTCCTGCCTGCTCAAGCTGACCACCGGGCTGGACTGTCCCGGCTGCGGCGGCACCCGCGCCCTCTGGTACGTGCTGCACGCCGACATCCCCGCCGCCGCCCGCCACCACTTCCTCTTCGTCTTCGCCCTGCCCTTCCTGGCGTACCTCTTCGTCACCTGGGCCGGCCGGGAGGCGTTCGGCTGGCGCCTGCCCGAGCTGCGGATCAGCCCGAAGATGATCGGTGGCTTCCTCGGCGTCTGGCTGGCCTTCTCCGTCGCCCGCAACCTGCCCTGGGCCCCGTTCACCAGCCTCTACGTCTGACCGGCCGGGCTGGCCGCCGCCCCGGGCGGGAACCGTTCTCGGCGGTCCTTTCGAGCTGCCCCACCGGTGGGACCACGATCCCGTCGCCACGCCCCCCGCTGCCTGCGCGCCCCGTCCACCCGCCTGCGCCCAATCCACCCGCCTGCGCCCCCACCCGCTGGGGCTGCCGTCGGCCCGCCCGGCCTCGTGCCTTTCGTGTTCCTTCGCCGCGCTCTGGCGGGCGGAGTCGCGCCTGCAGCCCTGTTCGCGCCTGTTCGCGTGCCCCGTTCGTGAGGGCAGCTCGAAAGGGGCGGGCGGTGGCACCGCCGTCGCGCCGGGCGGGTACGGCACCGGGTCGGGCGGTATGCCGGAGTTGGGCGGACGGCCGGCGGCCACTACAGTCGCAGGAATGCCGGACATGGTGCAGCCGCAGGTCAAGCTCATCGCGTGGACCCATTTCGAGGCCCCGGACGACGTTCCGTGGTCGACCGACGCGGAGGGTGGCCAGGCCCTGGCCGAGTTCGCCGGGCGGGCCTGCTACCAGAGCTGGAAGAAGCCGAACCCGGCCACCGCCACCAACGCCGGCTACCTGGCGCACATCCTGGAGGTCGGCCACCTGTCGGTGCTGGAGCACGGCTCGGTGACCTTCTACTTCACCGGCGTCTCCCGCTCCTTCACCCACGAGCTGATCCGGCACCGGCACTTCTCGTACTCGCAGCTCTCCCAGCGGTACGTGCCGGAGCGGGACGCGGCGATGGTCGAGCCCGCGGTGATCGCCGAGGACCCCGAGCTGCACAAGAAGTTCGTCGAGGCCGCCGAGGCCAGCGTGCGGGCGTACACCGACCTGCTGGAGGGGCTCGAGCAGCGCTTCGCCGACGAGCCCAACCCGACCCTGCGGCGCAAGCAGGCCCGGCAGGCGGCGCGGGCGGTGCTGCCCAACGCCACCGAGACCCGGATCGTGGTCACCGGCAACTACCGGGCCTGGCGGCACTTCATCGCGATGCGCGCCACCGAGCACGCCGACGTGGAGATCCGCGAGCTGGCGGTGGAGTGCCTGCGCCAGCTCCAGCGGGTCGCCCCGAACGTCTTCGACGACTTCGTCGTCTCCACGCTGCCCGACGGGACCGAGGTGGCGGCCACCCCGCACGCCGGGTGAGTCCTGCGCCCTTCCCCGGCGGGCCCCGGGCGGCCGTCCGCTAGGTTGGAGGGTATGACCCACGACCACCCTGTCGCGCCCGCCCGGGGCGCGTCGCGCCCCTTCGGGCGACTGCTCACGGCCATGGTGACCCCGTTCACGGCCGACGGCTCTCTGGACGCCGACGGGGCCGCCCGGCTGGCCCACCATCTCGTTGACGAGCAGGGCGCCGACGCCGTGGTGGTCAACGGCACCACCGGTGAGTCCCCCACCACCACCGACGCGGAGAAGGAGCGCCTGATCCGGGTCGTCGTCGAGGCGGTCGGCGACCGCGCCCGGGTCGTCGCCGGGGTCGGTACCAACGACACCCGGCACACCATCGAGCTGGCCACCACCGCCGAGAAGGCCGGCGCGCACGGCCTGCTGGTGGTGACCCCGTACTACAACAAGCCGCCGCAGGCGGGGCTGCTGCGGCACTTCACCGCCGTCGCCGACGCCACCGGGCTGCCGGTGATGCTCTACGACATCCCGCACCGCGCCGGCGTGCCGATCGAGACCGAGACGCTGGTCCGCCTCGCCGAGCACGGCCGGATCGTGGCGGTGAAGGACGCCAAGGGCGACCTGATGGCCACCTCCTGGGTGACCAGCCGCACCGAACTGGCCTTCTACAGCGGCGAGGACGCGCTGACCCTGCCCGCCCTGGCGATCGGCTGCGTCGGGGTGGTCGGCACCTCGACCCACTTCACCGGCGCGCTGACCCAGCGGATGATCGAGGCGCACGACGCCGGTGACGGGGCGACCGCACTGGCCCTGCACCGGCGGCTGCTGCCGCTGTTCACCGGGATCTTCCGCAGCCCGGGCACGATCCTGGTCAAGGCCGGGCTGGCGGCGAAGGGGCTGCCCGCCGGGCCGGTGCGCCCCCCGCTGGTGGACGCGACCCCGGAGGAGATCGCCCAGCTCCGGGCCGACTGCGCGGCGGCGGACCTGGCACTACCCGAATGATCGAACGACGAGACGGGCGTCCGGTGACGGCGCCGCAGAATGAGGTGGACGCGTGACCGAGGCGCACATCGAGACGGAACTGCCCCCGCCGCTGCCGGAGGGCGGCCTGCGGATCACCCCGCTCGGCGGGCTCGGCGCCATCGGTCGCAACATGACCGTCTTCGAGTACGACGGCAAGCTGCTGATCGTCGACTGCGGGGTGCTCTTCCCCGACGTGGAGCAGCCCGGCGTCGACCTGATCCTGCCCGACTTCGGCCCGATCCTGGACCGGCTGGCGGACGTGCAGGCCATCGTGCTCACCCACGGTCACGAGGACCACATCGGCGCGGTGCCGTACCTGCTCGCCCACAAGCCGGACATCCCGCTGGTCGGCTCCCAGTTCACCCTGGCCCTGGTCGAGGCGAAGCTCGCCGAGCGGCGGATCCAGCCGTACACGCTGACCGTGCGGGAGGGGGGCCGGGAGCGGCTGGGGCCCTTCGAGTGCGAGTTCTTCGCGGTCAACCACTCCATCCCGGACGCCTTGGCGGTGGCCATCCGGACCCCGGCCGGCCTGGTGCTGCACACCGGTGACTTCAAGATGGACCAGCTTCCGCTGGACGGTCGGATCACCGACCTGGCCGGCTTCGCCCGGCTCGGTGCGGAGGGCGTCGACCTGCTGCTGTCGGACTCCACCAACGCCGAGATCCCCGGCTTCGTCACCCCGGAGCGGGAGATCGGCCCGGTGCTCGACTCGATCTTCGCGAAGGCCCGGGGGCGGATCATCGTCGCCTCGTTCGCCTCCCACGTGCACCGGGTCCAGCAGGTCTTCGACTCGGCGCTGGAGCACGGCCGCAAGGTCGCCCTGATCGGCCGGTCGATGGTCCGCAACATGGGCATCGCCCGTGACCTCGGCCTGCTCAACATCCCGGCCGGCCTGGTCGTCGGGATCGAGGAGGCCACCGCGCTGCCGCCCGAGCAGATCGTGCTGATGTCCACCGGCAGCCAGGGCGAGCCGATGAGCGCGCTGGGCCGGATGGCCAGCGGGGACCACCGGCACATCACCATCGCCCCCGGCGACACGGTCGTGCTCGCCTCCTCGCTGGTGCCCGGGAACGAGACCTCGGTGTACCGGGTGATCAACCGGCTGGCCCGCGCCGGCGCGGTGGTGGTGCACAAGGACGTGGCGAAGGTGCACGTCTCCGGCCACGCCCCCGCCGGCGAGCTGCTGTACCTGCTCAACGTGGTCCGGCCGAGCAACCTGATGCCGGTGCACGGCGAGTGGCGGCACCTGCGTGCGCACGCCCGCCTGGGCATCGAGTCCGGGGTCGCCCCGGACCGGGTGGTGCTCTGCGAGGACGGCGACGTGGTCGACCTGGTCGAGGGACGCGCCAGCCTGGTCGGGCACGTCAAGAGCCGGTACGTCTACGTCGACGGCCTCGCCGTGGGTGACGTCAGCGAGTCCCTGCTCACCGAGCGGCGCATCCTCGGCGACGGCGGGTTCATCGCCGCGACCGTGGTGGTCGACTCGGTCACCGGCAAGGTGGTCGGCGGGCCGACCGTCTCGGCGAAGGGCTTCTCCGAGGACCCGGAGGCGTTCAACCCGGTGGTGCCGCTGATCACCGAGGCGCTGAACCGGGCGGCGGCGGACGGCATCACCGACCCGCACCAGCTCCAGCAGATCGTCCGGCGCACGGTGGGCCGCTGGGTCAACGACGCGTACCGGCGGCGGCCGATGATCGTGCCCTCGGTCGTGGAGGTCTGACCCGACCCGTTCCCCGGGAGTACGGCCCGCCGGCCGCCGACGGTTCAATCGGGCGACACGGGACATTGTGTCGCCGGTCGATTCAACCGAGGGCGGCCGGTGGCCGTACTCCGACCCGGCGGGCGTACCCCGCGCCGGCCGGGAGGAGCGTGGCGGATGGACCGCAGACGGATGGCGGCCCGGCCGCCCGGCAACCAGGCGCAGGGCGTGACGTCGGGCGCGACGGTCAGGGGAGGGTTGCGACCGCGTCGGCGTACGCGACGCCGGTGGCGACCGCGGCGTCCACCAGGACGGCCACCTGCACCGGGGCCACCCCGTACCCGAGGTCGGTGGTGACGTCCCCGGCGAGCACCAGCTCACCGTTGCCCAGGTCGTGCACGTACGCCCGGGGCAGCAGCCGGTCGTGGTTCCAGGCGTTGCAGAACGCGTACGCCTCGGCGCGGCGCTCCGCCGGCAGGCGGCGCTCGGCGGCGACCCGCGCCTGGAGGACGTCCCCCCGGTCGCCGACCCGGCTGAACTGGATCACCGCCGGACCCCAGCGGCCCAGCACCGTGCCGGTGGCGTCGACGGCGTACCCGTCCCCGCGCCCGTCCAGCACGCCGGTGATCAGGGACAGGCTCAGCGGCACCGGCTCCTCGTCGGCGGGCGGCCGGGCGGCCGGGCTGTCCGCGTCGGGCCCGGCGTCCGCCGGCTCCGCCGGGTCGTCGGGCGGTAGCGGCACCGGCGGGCCGACCGGGCGTTCCGCCAGCCAGGCCGCGATCCGCCCGGACTGGTGGCCGGTGCCGTTGCGGGCGTCGAAGCTGCCGGCCAGGGCGGTGGCGGTGGCGAGCAGGTCCCCGCCGAGGGTGCCGACGTCGAGGTCGGCGGCCGGGCGGCTCCCGTGCCCGGGGCGGTGGATCGTCCGCCCGCCCAGCCCCGCCTCGACCGCCACCGCGCAGACCAGCGCCCCGGCGGCGGCGACCTCCATCGCCCGGCGGTCGTCGGGCGCCCGGTCCAGCCGGGCCACCTGCTCGGCGAGGATCTCCAGCCCGCGGGCCGGGTTCCCGCTCAGCGCGCAGAACCGCAGGTGCGCGGCGAGGTACCCGAACCCGGCCCGGCCCCGCCGGTGCCGCCGGTACGCCCGCACGTGCGCCGCCGCGGCCCGCTGGGTCGCGCCCAGCCGCAGCCAGGGCAGCAGCGCCACGGCCAGCGCGCCCGCCGGCTGGTCGGCGCAGCCCGCCCCGCCCGCGAGGACCGGTTCCAGTTCGGCCACCGCGCCGGCCGGGTCACCCCAGCCGGCGAGCAGGTCGGCCCGGCGTACCGGCAGGCAGTGGGGGCAGCCCCCGGCGGGGTCGGTGCCGGCGGCGTCCCGCCACCGCGCGTACCAGTGCCGGGCGTCCGGCTCGTCGCCGAGCTGGTCGGCGACGCGGCAGCGCAGCTCGGCGACCACCGGCCCGTCGTCCCCGGGTGACCGGGCGGCCAGCTCGTCCAGCATGGACCGGGCCTGGTCCAGGGCCACCCGGGGGGTGCCGAGCAGCGCCTCGACCGCGTACCGCTGGTACCGGCGCAGCGCGTCGACGGTCGCCGGCGACCCGGCCCCGGCGCGGTCGAGCAGGTCGAGGCAGCGGCGGACCGGCTCGAACAGCCGCCACCCCTCGTCACGGTGCAGGTACGTCTCGATCAGCTCGAACCGGGCCCGCAGCGCGAGTGCGGTGTCGCCGGTCGCGTCCGCGCGCCGCGCCACCCGCTCCAGCGCGTCGGCCCGCCCGGGACCGTCCGGCAGGTCCCGGGCGTCGGCCAGCGCCTCCGCGAGGGGCTGGTCGCCCCGGCCGGTCGCCCGGTCCCGCCAGGCCGCCGGCCCGGTCACGCCGGCACCCCGCCGGGGAGGCGGCCGACGGCGGTGGCGAGCCGGCGACCGGCCGAGACGCCCCGGTCGAGCAGCCGGTCGAGCTGGTGCGGGGTCACCCCCCGTTCCAGGTCGGTGACCACCTCACCGTGGACGCGGGCCCGGCCGCCGTCGTCGACGTGCACGAACGCCTTGGGCCAGAGCTGGTCGTGGTTCCACGTGTTGCAGAACGCGTGCAGCGCCGGCACCCGTTCGATGTCGAAGGTCGGCGCGGCCACGGTCCGGACCTGGAGGACCTCCCCGGCGGCGCCGAGGCGGAGGAACCAGATCACGCTGTCGTCCCAGCGGCCGTACGGGTCGCCGCCGGGGCCGGTGTGGACCGGGTACCCCCGGTGGGCCAGGACGGCGGCGACGAGGTCACCGGTCAACGGGCGCAACACCGACGGGTGCCCGGCGAGGGGATCGTCGGAGAAGACCGGCGACACCATCCGACCGCCCTTCCTGGAGAGAGGCGAATATCACGGTCGACGGCGTGGTCCGGGTTGCGACGCGCGGACACGACCCGGAAAAGCGGCGGTCCACCGGCCCGCGCCGTTACGGTGACCCTATGGCGGGCCGTCCCTCTCAGGCGAGCCGGCGGCGCGGCGCGTCGCCGCGCGGTACCACGAACAGCGGTACCCCGAACAACCGTGCCCGCCAACCGGCGAAGAAGGCGGCCAAGGCGCCGGTCCGGCGCAAGGCCGCCGCCGCCCGTCCGGGCCCGGCGCAGCTCGTCGGCCGGGCCATCGGCGCGACCTGGATGGGGGTGGCGCACGGGGTGGGCTGGGCGGTCCGGGCCGCCGGGCGGCAGGCCGCCTCCGCCCGGGACCTCGACCCGGAGCACCGGCGCGACGGGGCCGGGTTGCTGGTCTTCGGGCTGGCCCTGCTCAGCGCGGTGGCGATCTGGTTCTCCGGCGCCGGCCCGGTGGGCGCGCGGCTGGCCGACACCGTCCGGCTCTTCCTCGGCGCGATCTCCATCGTGGTCCCGGTGCTGCTCTTCATCGGCGCCTGGCGGCTGATGCGCGAGCCGGCCGACCCGGAGCACCGGGGGCGCGGCCTGATCGGCTGGGGCTCGATGCTGGTGGCGTTCGCGGCGCTGCTGCACATCGGACAGAACCCGGTCGACCAGACCCAGCGGGACTACGCGGGCGGGCTGGTCGGCGCGGGCATCGGCGACCTGCTGGAGCGGGCGGTCACCGCCTGGGTGGCGGTGCCACTGCTGCTCCTGCTGCTGGTCTTCGGTCTGCTGGTGGTCACCGCGACCCCGATCAACAAGATCCCCGAGCGGCTCGGGCTGCTCGCCGGCGCGGTGACGGGTCAGCCGCCCGCCGACGCCGCCGAGGAGGAGGTCGACGAGCCGCCGGCCAAGCCGGCCCGGCGCCGCCCGGCCAAGCGCGCCGCGCCCGCGCCAGTGCCCGACGAGTTCGACGAGGCCGACGGCGACGTCGACCTCCAGCAGACCATCGTGCTGCCGCGCAAGCCCCCGGCGAGGGTGCCGGCCAGCCGCAAGCCGGTCGAGCCCCCCGAGCACTCGCCGGCCCCGACCCGGGCCGAGCAGCTCGCCCTCACCGGCCTGGCCGGCGACTACACGCTGCCGCCGGCGAACATCCTCGCCACCGGGACGGCGCCGAAGACCCGCAGCAAGGCCAACGACGAGGTGATCACCGCGTTGCGCGGGGTCTTCGAGCAGTTCGGGGTGGACGCCGACGTCACCGGCTTCACCCGGGGCCCGACGGTCACCCGGTACGAGGTGGAGCTGGGGCACGGCGTCAAGGTGGAGCGGATCACCCAGCTCTCCCGCAACATCGCGTACGCGGTGAAGTCGCCGGACGTGCGGATCCTCAGCCCGATCCCGGGCAAGAGCGCGGTCGGGGTGGAGATCCCCAACACCGACCCGGAGAACGTGGCCCTCGGCGACGTGCTGCGCTCCCGGGCCGCGACCAGCGACCACCACCCGATGGTCGTCGCCCTCGGCAAGGACATCGAGGGCGGCTACGTGGTGGCGAACCTGGCCAAGATGCCGCACATCCTGATCGCCGGCGCGACCGGTGCCGGCAAGTCGTCCTGCCTGAACTCGCTGCTGGTGTCGATCCTGACCCGGGCCACCCCGGACGAGGTACGGCTGCTGCTGATCGACCCGAAGCGGGTCGAGATGACCGGGTACGAGGGCATCCCGCACCTGGTCACGCCGATCGTGACCAACGCGAAGAAGGCGGCCGACTCGCTGGAGTGGGTCGTCCGCGAGATGGACATGCGCTACGACGACCTCGCCGCCAACGGGGTACGCCACATCGACGACTTCAACCGCAAGGTCCGCAACGGGGAGATCAAGGCCCCGCCGGGCAGCGAGCGGGAGATCCGGCCGTACCCGTACCTGCTGGTGATCGTGGACGAGTTGGCCGACCTGATGATGGTCGCCCCCCGCGACGTCGAGGACTCGGTGGTCCGGATCACCCAGCTCGCCCGCGCCGCCGGTATCCACCTGGTGCTCGCCACCCAGCGGCCCTCGGTCGACGTGGTGACCGGTCTGATCAAGGCGAACGTGCCGTCCCGGCTGGCGTTCGCCACCTCGTCGCTGGCGGACTCCCGGGTCATCCTCGACCAGCCGGGCGCGGAGAAGCTGCTCGGCCGGGGTGACGGCCTCTTCCTGCCGATGGGCGCGTCGAAGCCGATCCGGATCCAGGGCGCCTGGGTCACCGAACGCGAGATCACCGACGTGGTGAAGTTCTGCAAGGACCAGCGCGAGCCGGAGTTCCGCCCGGACGTGCTCGCCCCGGCGCAGGACGGCAAGAAGAAGATCGACGAGGAGATCGGCGACGACCTGGACCTGCTGGTGCAGGCGGTCGAGTTGGTGGTCACCTCGCAGTTCGGCTCGACCTCGATGCTCCAGCGCAAGCTGCGGGTCGGCTTCGCCAAGGCGGGCCGGCTGATGGACCTGATGGAGACCCGGGGCGTGGTCGGCCCGTCCGAGGGCTCCAAGGCGCGCGACGTGCTGGTCAAGCCGGACGAGTTGGAGGAGGTCCTGGCCGGGCTGCGGGGCGACGGGGAGTAGGACCCCCGGCGACGGCAGCGGCCGCCCGGCCCCGGCTTCGGCTCCGGACAGCGCCAGGGCCCGCCGGTGGTCCGGCGGGCCCTGGGCGTCGGCGCGGGGGCGGTCAGGCGCCCATGATCACCATGTTGATCAGGGTTCCGAGGACGATGGCGGCGACGCCGGCCGCCGCGGCGTACCAGCCCAGCGGCTTGTCGCCCTGGACCGCGCCGATCACGCCGAGCACCACGGCGATGACACCGAGGATGAGCGGGGAGAACAGGAGCGCGAGACCGGCGAAGACGAAGCCGAGGATGGTGAGGATCCGGGCGGCGTTGCTACGCGGGCGGGCGGTGCTGTGCATCTGGGCCATCGTTGCCTCCGGTGGGACGTGCCTTCCTGGTCGATCCTGTGTCTACCCACTGTGTCCGGCCGCTACGCATCGACCGCTCCGTGACAGACCCCGGCCGGCTCAGTGGAACAGTTTCAGCCCGATCACCCCGGCCACCACCAGCAGCAGGCTGAGCAGTCGGAGCAGGTTGGCCGGCTCGCCCAGAGCCACCATGCCGACCAGCGCGGTGCCGACCGCGCCGATGCCGACCCAGACCGCGTACCCGGTGCCGACGGGGATCTCCCGCAGCGCGTACGCGAGGCCGACCATGCTGAGCGGGGCCGTGACGAGGAAGACGAGCGAGGGCAGCAGCCGGGTGAACCCGGCGCTGCGGCCCAGGGCGATCGCCCAGGCGGTTTCCAACAGTCCGGAGATCACCAACACGATCCAGGCCATGACGTCACCCCTGCGGGAACGGGCCCGACCACCGGGGCCGGGACGAGTCGGTCGCCGCGCCGCACGCGCGGCGGGTGCGCCACCACGCGGCGTCGGTGCTCGCGTGGTGGTGCGGTGTCGCGCGGGGCGTCTTGCATGACCGGGTACGCCCACGACTCGTCCGGAGTGGCTGCGGCGAGCCGGGCCACCGGGGCCGACCCTAGCACCGCCGGTGACCGCTCGACCGGTCCCGGAGGGCGCCCTCGCGACGGTGGTGAGATGAACCACCGGACCCTTGACCTGAAGTCAACTTCAGGTTGAAGGATGTCGGGATGACGCTGCTCATCTCCGACGCCGAGGTCGCCGCCACGCTGGACGCGGCGACGACCGTCGCGGCGATGCGGGACGCCCTGCTGGCGGCCCACGCCGGGCACCTCGTCGCCCCGCCCCGCGCCGCCGCCCCGCTGGCCGGCGGTCGGCTGGTGCTCACCGCCGGGCAGCTCGTCGGCGAGTGGTACGGCTTCCGGTCGTACGACACGTTCGGGCACCCGGGGACGGAGCAGCTCGTCGTGCTGCACGACGCCCGGACCGGGGCGGTCCGGGCGGTCGCGGTCGGCGAGGAGCTGGGCTCACGGCGTACCGGTGGGCTGGGCGGGGTCGCCGTCGACGCCCTGGCCCGCCCCGACGCGGCCACCGTGGGCGTGCTCGGCTCCGGGCGGCAGGCCTGGACCCAGCTCTGGGCCACCGCCGCCGTCCGCGACCTGCGCGAGGTGACCGTCCACAGCCCGAACCCGGCCCACCGGACGGCCTTCGCCGCGCGGGTCCACGCCGAGCTGGGCGTACCGGCCCGGCCGGTGGACTCGGCGTCGGCCGCGGTCCGGGACCGGGACGTGGTGCTGGTCGCCACCACCAGCGTCACGCCGGTGCTCGCCGCCGCCGACCTCGCCCCCGGCACCCACCTCAACGTGGTCGGCTTCAAGCAGCTCGACCGGCACGAGTTCGGCACCGACCTGCTGGACGCGGCCGAGGTGCTGGTCACCGACTCGCCGGCCCAGGCGGGCGCGTACCTGCCGCCGATGCTCGCCGCCCTCCCGCCGTACGCCGGTCGGCTGCGGGACCTGGGCGCGGTGCTGGCCGGGGCGGTCCCCGGCCGGACCGGCGCGGACCAGGTCTCGGTCTTCTGCTCCACCGGCCTCGCCGGCACCGAGGTCTTCCTGCTCGACCGGATGGTCCGGGTCGGGGTCGCCCCGGCCTGACCGCCCGGCCGCCGCCCACCGGCCCCCGCCATTGGTGGGGGGCGTCGGCGCGCCCGGTACCCTCGGATGGTGTCTGACACCACCTCCCCCTCCGCCGCCCAGGGCCGCCGCGTCGCCCTGCTGACCCTGGGCTGTGCCCGCAACGAGGTCGACTCGGAGGAGCTGGCCGCCCGGCTGCACGCCGACGGCTGGCAGGTCACCACCGACGGCGAGGGCGCCGACGTGGTGGTCGTCAACACCTGCGGCTTCGTGGAGAAGGCGAAGCAGGACTCGATCCAGACCCTGCTGGCCGCCGCCGACACCGGCGCGAAGGTGGTGGCCGCCGGCTGCATGGCCGAGCGGTACGGCCGCGAGCTGGCCGACAGCCTCCCCGAGGCGCAGGCGGTGCTCAGCTTCGATGACTACCCGGACATCGCCGCCCGGCTCGACGCCGTGGTCGCCGGGGAGGCGCTCGACGCGCACACCCCGCGCGACCGGCGGGAGCTGCTGCCGCTGACCCCGGTGGCCCGGCGCGACGCCGCGGTGGTGCTGCCCGGCCACGGCAGCCCGGCCCGGCCCACCCCGGCAGCCGCGACCGGAGCCACCGCGACCGATTCCGCCGAGGCCGACGAGCGCACCCCCGCGCACCTGCGCCAGGTGCTGCGCCGCCGGCTGGACACCGGCCCGGTGGCCTCGCTGAAGCTGGCCAGCGGCTGCGACCGCCGCTGCGCGTTCTGCGCCATCCCGGCCTTCCGGGGAGCCTTCGTCTCCCGGACACCGGACGAGCTGCTCGCCGAGGCGGAGTGGCTGGCCAAGACCGGCGTCCGGGAGCTGGTGCTGGTCAGCGAGAACTCGACGTCGTACGGCAAGGACCTGGGCGACCCCCGGGCGCTGGAGAAGCTGCTGCCGCAGCTCGCCGCCATCGACGGCGTCGTCCGGGTCCGGGTGAGCTACCTCCAGCCCGCCGAGACCCGGCCGGGCCTGGTCGAGGCGATCGCCACCACGCCCGGGGTGGCCCCCTACTTCGACCTGTCGTTCCAGCACTCCAGCGAGCCGGTGTTGCGCCGGATGCGCCGGTTCGGCTCCACCGACCGGTTCCTGGAGCTGCTCGCCACCGCCCGCTCCCTGGCCCCGGAGGCCGGGGCGCGGAGCAACTTCATCGTCGGCTTCCCCGGCGAGACCAAGGCCGACGTCACCGAGCTGGTGCGCTTCCTGACCGAGGCGCGGCTCGACGCCACCGGCGTCTTCGACTACAGCGACGAGGACGGCACCGAGGCCGCCGGACTCACCGGCAAGGTCTCCGCCGCCACCGTCAAGCGCCGGTACGACAAGATCGCCGCGCTGGCCGACGAACTCTGCTCGCAACGCGCCGAGGAGCGCCTCGGCAGCCGCGTCGACGTGCTCGTCGACAGCGTGGCCGACGGGGTCGTCGAGGGGCGGGCGGCGCACCAGGCACCCGAGGTGGACGGCTCCACCACCCTGGTCGCCCCGCCCGGCGGTGGCGTCGACCTGGCCGCGCTGCGCCCGGGTGACCTGGTCCGGGCCACGGTCACCGGCACCGAAGGGGTGGACCTGGTGGCCGTACCGGATGAGATGATCTCGGCGGCGCCCGGCGCAGCCCGGTGACGGCGCGCTCGGACGAGGCGGGGGAGTGGCGTGGTGCGGTACCGGAACCGGCGCGGCGGGAGGCCACGGTGACCGGGGCGTCGGAGTCGACCCCGGTGGCCGCCCCCGTGCCGGTGTTCAACCTCGCCAACGCGCTGACCGCCCTGCGGCTGGCGCTGGTACCGGTCTTCATGGTGCTGGTGGTCGTCTCCGAGATGAGCCGACCGGGCTGGCAGGTCGTGGCCTGCCTGACCTTCGTCTTCGCCTCCCTCACCGACTTCGTCGACGGCTGGATCGCGCGCCGGTTCGCGCTGATCACCTCCGTCGGGAAGGTCGCCGACCCGATCGCCGACAAGGCGCTGACCGGCGCGGCCCTGCTGCTGCTCTCCTGGTACGGCGACCTGCCGTGGTGGGTGACCGGGGTGATCCTCGCCCGCGAGCTGGGTATCACCGCGCTGCGCTTCTGGGTGATCCGGCACGGCGTGATCGCGGCCAGCCGGGGCGGCAAGCTCAAGACGGCGCTGCAGATCGCGGCGATCGTCTGGTACCTCTGGCCGATGCCGGCGGGGCTCGCCGCCGTCGGCGGGTGGATCATGGCGGCGGCGGTCCTGGTCACCGTGCTGACCGGTTTCGACTACATCGCCCGGGCGGTGCGGCTGCGCCGCCCGGCGGGCGGTTAGCCGCCGCCGGTGAGGGAAGGGTGAGAACCATGGAGACCGACGCCCACGGACGCCCACCGGTCGGCAGCCCGGCCGCCGGCGTGGTGCACCGGCTCGCCCAGCGGCACGAGACGCTGGCCACGGTCGAGTCGCTCACCGGCGGGCTGCTCGCCACCGGGATCGTCGAGATCGCCGGGGTCAGCGCCGTCTACCGGGGCGGCCTGGTGGTGTACGACACCGAGCTGAAGGCGCAGCTCGCCGGGGTGCCGGCGGACCTGCTGGCCGCGCGGGGGGCGGTCGATCCGGACGTCGCGGTCGCGCTGGCCGAGGGCGGGCGGGAACGGTGCGGCGCGGACTGGGCGGTGGCGACCACCGGGGTCGCCGGCCCGGAGCCGCAGGACGGCAAGCCGGTCGGCCTGGTGTACGTCGCGGTGGCCGGGCCGGGCGGCCCGACGGTCCGGAAACTCGGTCTCGACGGTGGCCGGGAACACATCCGCGCGGCGGCGGTGATCGAGGCGCTGCGCCTGCTCACGGAGCGGATCGACGCGCTCGCCACGGCCGCCCGGTGACCCCCCGACCGGCCCGGCTCGCGGGATCGACGTACGGGGGAGGATGTCAGCGGGCGCGGCAACCGGGTACGGTTGCGGGAAGGCCCGGCGGTCTGTCGGTGTCGGTGCGGTGACGCCGTGTCGACATGTGTCGTCCATCGGGCGGGTGTCCCTCAGGGGGAGGTGCGATGGTCCTGCTACGCCGTGTGATCGGGGATGCGCTACGGGCGCGCCGGCAGGGGCAGCACCGCACCCTGCGTGAGGTCTCCTCGGCCGCCAACGTCAGCCTCGGCTACCTCTCCGAGATCGAACGCGGGCAGAAGGAGCCCTCCAGCGAGCTGCTGGCCGCCATCTGCGACGCGCTCGGCGCCCGCCTCTCCGAGCTGTTGCGCGAGGTGAGCGACACCGTCGCCCTCGCCGAGCAGATGCCCGGCGTGCTGGTGCCGGTCCAGGACGGGCCGGCGAGCCCCGACGAGCAGCCCGCGATGGCCGCGCCGGCGGTGCGCAAGGCCACCAACCGGGGCGTGCGCCAGGTCACCACCGACGGCACCGTCTCGGTGGCCGTGCGGCAGGAGTCCCCGTTGAAGGCGACCCTGCGCAGCAGCCGGGTCCGCGCGGGCGACCGGGACGTGGTCTGCGCCGCCTGACCCAGGGCGTAGCCGCGGTTGTTTACGCCGCGTAGGGTTGCCGACAAGCGCTGGCCTGGCCGGCGTCCCTGGCGTACCCGTGACCGGGTGGCGTGCGCCTGGGACGATGTGAGGCAGGGCCGCGCTGCCGCCGCTCCGGCTCCGCCGGTACGGCGGAGGCGGAGCGATGCTACTGAGGGGACACGGCGAAGATGGCTAACCCGTTCGTCAAGGGTTGGAAGTACCTGATGGCACTCTTCGGGGCCAAGATCGACGAACACGCGGATCCCAAGGTGCAGATCCAGCAGGCCATCGAAGAGGCCCAGCGTCAGCACCAGGCGCTCGTCCAGCAGGCCGCGGCGGTCATCGGCAACCAGCGCCAGCTCGAGATGAAGCTGTCCCGGCAGATGTCGGACGTCGAGCGGTTGCAGGCCAACGCCCGGCAGGCGCTGGTCCTGGCCGACCAGGCCCGCGCCAAGGGCGACGAGACCCAGGCCGGCCAGTACGAGCAGACCGCGCAGACGCTGGCCAGCCAGCTGGTCTCGGCCGAGCAGTCCGCCGAGGACCTGAAGACCCTGCACGACCAGGCGCTGGCCGCCGCCGCCCAGGCCCGCCGCGCCGTGGAGAACAACTCGATGATCCTCCAGCAGAAGCTGGCCGAGCGCAGCAAGCTGCTCAGCCAGCTCGAGCAGGCCAAGATGCAGGAGACGGTGGCCGCCTCGCTGGAGTCGATGTCCTCGCTGGCCGCCCCGGCCAACACCCCCTCCCTGGACGAGGTGCGCGACCGCATCGAGCAGCGCTACGCGACCGCGATGGGCCGGGCCGAGCTGGCCGGGAACTCCGTCGAGGGCCGGATGATGGAGATCCAGAAGTCGACCATCGACATGGCGGGCTCGGCGCGGCTGGAGCAGATCCGGTCCAGCCTCGCCGGCGAGCAGCTCAGCAACCGTCCGGAGCAGGCCGGCCAGCAGGCCGCCCCGACCGGTGACCCGGCTGCCGTCGCCCGCCTCGACGAGCTGCGGGCCAACATGGCGCGGGACCGGAACACCGGGGACAGCAGCGCCGCGAGCTGACCACGGGGCGAGGAGGCAGGGTGAGCGACGAGCGAGCACGGTACTTCCGGAAGCTGAGCCGGCTCCGGCGTTCGGCCCGGCGGTGGAGCGTCACCGCCGGCGGGCTCGGCGGCGCCGCCGCCGTACTGACCCCGTACGCCGGGATCGGGCTGGCCGACGCGGCCTGGGCCGGCGCCGCGGGCGGCGCGCTGGCGCTGGCCGTCTGGCGCTGGATCGACCTGCGGGCGCTGGCCGCCCAGCCGGCGCCCCCGGAGATCGACCCGGCGGAGGCCGCCGCCCGGTCCCGGGCCCGGCTGGTCGCCGCCGTCGAACGACTGCCCGTCGGCCCCGGGGTGGTGGCCGAGGTACGCCGGGTCCGCTCCCGGATGGCCCTGCGCGGCACCGCCGCCGCACCCCTGTGGGCCCGCCTGGACCAGGCCGCGCTGGCCCTGGCCGGGATGTCCGCCCGGCTGACCGGGCTGGCCGCGCCGGCCGTGCTCCAGGCGGCCGAGGCCGACCGGTCGTTGCGCGAGCTGGCCGGCCGGGTGGCGAGCGTGGAACGGGCGCTGCGGCTGGCTCCCCGTGAGCCCCGGTCGCCGCTGGCCGACGCGCACGAGGCCCTGATCGAGCAGCTCGACAGCGGCGTGGCCGCCTACGAGCAGCTCGTCGTCGCGGCGGCCGGGTACCTCGCCGAGGACTCCCGGCCCAGCGGCGAGCACGTCGCCGCCTCCCGCCTGGTCGAGGCCACCGACCTGCTGCACGGGGTGGCCTCGGCCCTGGCCGAGCTGCGCAGCACCCCGGGGCCGCTGCGCACGCCGACCACCAACTGACCCGCGCCGCCCCCGCCCGCCCCGGCGTCCTCGACCTCGGGCGCGGGCGGGCCGGCTCCGGCCCGGCGGGCCGGCTCAGAGCGGGGTGCTGACCGGCACCGGGCCGGTGAACGCGGAACTGCCCACGACGTTGTACGACCGGACCCGGTAGAAGTAGGTCACCCCCCGGGTCAGGCCGCTGTTGGTGAAGCCGCGCCCGGTGACGGTGAAGGTGGCGAGTTCCCGGGTGAACCGGGCGTCGGTGGCCCGCTGCACGACGAACCCGGAACCGGCCCCGGTGGGCGTGGCGCAGGCCCAGGTCAGGATCACCGTGGCGGTGTCCGGAGCGGGCGCGCTGGCGGTGCCGGCGACGGTGTGCGGCACGCCGGGCGCCGGGGGCGTGGAGACCGTCGACACCGTCGACCAGGGTGAGGCGGCCCCGAGGTACGTGGTGCGGACCCGGTAGTAGTACGTGGTGTCCGGGGCGACGGCCTGGTCCAGGTGGTTCTCCCCGACCCCGATCGCGGTGGTGCCGGGGCCGCTGGTGAAGGTGGGGTTGGTGGCCCGCTGCACGTCGACGCCGGTGGCGAACGACCGGTTGGCCCAGCGCAGGGTGACCCGCAGCGGGGCGGCGGTGGGGATCGCCGTGACCAGCCCGGTCGGCGCGGCCATCCGGACCGCCGCCGGGACGCTGTTCGACCAGGCCGAACAGCTCGCCGCGTTCTCCGCCCGGATCCGGTAGTGGTAGGTCACCCCGGGGGTGACCGTGGCGTCGGTGTAGCGGGTCGCGGTCGCGGCCACGGTCAGCGCGGTGACCCCCTCGGTGAAGGAGGGGTCGGTGGCCCGCTGGAGCTGGTGACTGGTGGCCGCCGGGTGGCTGCCGTTGCCGGTCCAGGCCAGCGCGATCGCCGGCAGCACGGTCGCGGTACCCGGGACCGGGGTGGCGGTGAGCCCCGAGGGCGCCCGGGGTGAGACCCGCAGCACCAGTGGCCGGCTGGCGCCCTGGTCCCGGTACCCGCCGAGCTGGCTGTGCCAGCGGTACTCCCAGCCCAGGTTGACCACCTGGTTGACCACCAGCGCCGGCCGGCCGTCGACCGGACTGAGGTGGGTACCGTCGGTGCGCGCCCCGGCCGGGCGCGACGGGTCGAGCAGCCGGACGCTGTCGCCGAGCTTGAACGGCAGCGGCGGGGCGACCGGCCGGACCGCCACGATCACGTCCTCCCGGGGGTTGACCCGGACGGTCTCCTTCCAGCCCAGCTCGCCGCCGTGTGGCGGACGGACCGTGCCGTCCCAGCCGACCCGGTTGACGACCTGCACGTCACAGCCGCCGAGGTGCAGGGGCTGGGTCACCCGGCCGGTGCCCACGATCCGCCAGAACTGGGTGCCGTCGCCGGGCGCGCCGACCGGGGTCGCCGGGTCGCTGGCGAAGAGCACCTCGGTGGCCGGGTCGGCGGGGCCCAGCGGCAGGATGACCGGGGTCAGCGGCCCGGCCTGCGGGTGCCCGACGGCGAGCCGCCCGGTGAGCCGGCCGTGCCGCGCCTCGAAGACCGGCTGCACACCCTTGACGGCCAGCGGCAGGGTGACCGGCTCGGCCCCGCCGGCCGGGGTGAAGCTGACCGTGGTGGCGTGCACCGGTACCCGGGTCTCCCGGGCGGTACGGGTGTCGAACGCCCGGTCGTACGCCGGCTGGGGCACGATCGGCGGGC
This sequence comes from Micromonospora fluostatini, assembly GCF_050410825.1. NCBI lineage: Bacteria > Bacillati > Actinomycetota > Actinomycetes > Micromonosporales > Micromonosporaceae > Micromonospora > Micromonospora fluostatini. The sequence goes on along the minus strand of NZ_CP191251.1, from coordinate 3,953,538 downwards.
GTTGGCTGGCCGCGTACGCGCCGGGCAGCCGGGCGGTCAACCGGGCCAGGTCGTACGGCCGGTCCGGCTCCCCCCGCACCCGGAACTGGAGCAGGGTACGGGTGTTCGGCCCGTACCCGGGCAGGGTCGGTGGTGGCCCGCCGACCTCGGAGCGGTCCGGCCCGCCGGTGTGGTGGTCGTACCGGGGGTCGTGGCAGGGCAGCGGGGCCGGGCAGTCGTTGTAGAGGATCACCGTGCCCCCCGGCGTGACGCCGGAGAAGTCCACCACCACGTCGGCCCGCTCCCCGGGGGCGAGCAGCAGGGCGTGACCGTCCACGTTGAGCACCGTCGGGTCCTGCCGGTCGTACCGGTACCCGACCGGCCGGGCGGGCAGCACGACCGGGGCGGGCAGCAGCCCACCCTCGTTGCCGATCTGCACCAGGTCCGGCCCGGCGGCGCGCGGATCGGGCACGCCACCGTCGCGCCCGTCCGTCGGCCAGAAGGACGGCCGCCCGGGGGCCCGGACCGCGTCCACCATCGGCACCTCACCGGCGTCGGCGTCGGCGAGGCTCCCGTCGGGCCGCCACATCGGCCCGTCCGAGGCGGCCCGGTAGAGCTGGAGGTTCAGGCTGCGGTCCGCACAGGCGTTGAGGATCCGCAACCGGTACGCCGTCGGCCGCACCACCAGGTACGGGTAGGCGCAGCCGTTGATCACCGGGGTGTCCCCGTACGCCTCGGGCACCGCCGACGGGTGCGGCACCCCCGGCGCCAGCGGCGGCTCGTCGGGCGCGACGACCGGGTCGTGGTGCGGATTCGCCACCGGCGCCGGCCCACCGCCCGTGCCGCGCCCGACCTCGGCGTCGCCGGCCTCAGGGCCGGTGTCGGCGGTGCCGGTCGAGGTGGCGGCGGTGCCGGTGGGAACCGCCTGCTCGGCGCCCCGGGACCAGGGCCCGTAGTCCCACCGGCCGGTCGGGTTGCGCCCGCAGGGGTGCTCCGGGTTCTGCCGGGGCTGGTAGACGTGCGGGTGCCAGAGGTCGCCCCGGGACCCCCACCGGTCCCGGTCCCAGGTCGGGTCCTCGGCGGCGAGCTGGGCGTCGTCCGGTACGAAGGTCTTGTCCTGGACGACCAGCGGTAGCTGCTCGGCGGGGAGCACCCCGTCGCCGACCAGCGCCTCCTCGGCCGGGTCGGTGAGCAGGTACGGCGCGAGCTGCCCGGCGTACACGGTGAGCCGGGACAGGCCCAGGGTGTTGTCGTGCAGCCACATCAGCCGGCCGCTCTGCTCGTTCGGAAAGTACAGGGTGGTCGCCCCCGCGCCCGGCGTCGGCATGTCCGGCACGTGGGTCAACCCCACCCCCGTCGGGTACGGGGTGATCTCCCCGGCCGGCGTGATCCAGTGCAGCGGGTTGCCGGCGCTGATCCAGCCGGTCTGCGCGCCGTGCAGGTGCGGTACCGCCCGGTTCTGCGGGTATGGCGCGGGGCCGTCCTGGGGGCCGACCCCCGCCCCGTCGACGGACGGGTCCACCGGGAGGAACAGCTCACCGGCCCGCCCGGTGGGCAACTGGTTGATGAACTTGATCCGTACCGGCCGGCCGCGCCGTGCGGCGATCAGCGGCCCGTGCAGGTACGGCCGGTCCGGCGGGCTGACCGTGTTGTGGCCGGTCGCGTCGGTGCCCAGGTTGAGCTGCCGGTACCCGCGCAGCCGGGTGGTGGGCAGGTCGCGGTGCAGCCGCTGCCGGTACTCCTGCACCCCGATCTCGTAGTAGTCGCAGCCCGGGTAGCTGATGGTGTCGGGCACCGCCACGGGCAGGTGACCGCCGAGGGCGTTGCGGCCGTCCGGGCCGGGCAGCGGCAGCGCGTCGACGAACTTGCGGATGCCCGTCCCCGGTACCGGCCGGCCCTCGGGGGTCAGGACCGGCCGGGGACTGGTGGCGAAGTTCGGCACCGGACCGAAGAGCCGGGGTACGGCGGCCGGGTCGAGGCTGCTGGCCGGGGCGGCGGCAACCGTCTCGGCGGTCCGTGCGGTCGGCACCGGATGGGCTGCCGGACCGCCACGGACGGTGCGGTGGAGCCAGGTGGACCGGATTCTGCGGAACATGGCCATGGCGCTCCCGGGTCGCGGCACCCGCGGCCGGACCGCCTGTGCGCGGCCGGCCCGGCGCGGTGGACTGCTGGCGAGAGGTAGTCGTGCGACAACAGAATGCGACCAATCGATGATCGGGAGGAACCACCCATTCGTCCGATTTTCCTCCCCACCCGCCTCCCCTTCGCCCCCTCACCCCGCCCCCGGCCCCCGTGCCCCCGAACCCGTGCCCCCCGCGATCTTGCAGTTGCGGCCCCGGCATATGCCGCAGATGCCGCGTCACGCGGGCCCGAAGTGCAAGATCGCGGGGCGGGTGGGGAGGGGCGGGTGGGGAGGGGTGGGTGGGGTGGGTTAGGGGGTGGGTTGGCAGGTGGGGCACCAGTAGGTGACGCGGTCGTCGAGGTCCCGCTTGTCGATGGCGGTGCCGCAGCGGCGGCAGGGGTGGGCGCGGCGGCCGTAGACGTAGGTCGTCTGGCCTCGGTGCAGCGACCCGGTGGTGCTCTGGGTCCACCGGCCCCGGTTCGCGGCGAGCAGGCGCTGGGTCAGGGTGACCGTGCCGGTGAGGTCCGGTACCGCGCCGACCGGCGTCCACGGGGAGAGGCCGCGCAGGAACAGCACCTCGCACTTGTAGAGGTTGCCCACCCCGGCCAGGTTCCGCTGGTCCAGCAGGGCCTCGCCGATGGTGACCTCCGGTCGGGCGGCCAGCCGGCGGACCGCCTCGGCCGGGTCCCAGTCGGTGCCGAGCAGGTCCGGGCCGAGGTGGCCGACGAGGGCCGCCTCGTCGTCGGTCGGGATCAGCGCCACCTCGTGCAGGTGGTATCCGACCGCCACCGCCGCCGGGCTGCGCAGCACCACCCGGATCAGGTGCGCGGGGCGGGCCGTCCAGCGTTCCCCCGGGGCGTACGCCCGCCAGGTGCCCTCCATCCGCAGGTGCGAGTGCAGGGTACGGCGGTGCCCGCCCTCGGGCCCGGCCAGCCGCAGCAGCAGGTGCTTGCCCCGGCTGGCCGACTCGCGCACGGTCCACCCGGCCAGGTCGACGGTGGCCAGGCCGGGCACCCGGAAGTCGCTGCCGGTCAGCCGGGCGCCGGCCAGCGCCCGGTGCAGGACGCGGGCGGTGTTCCAGACGGTGTCACCCTCGGGCACCCCACCATCCTGCCTCGCCGGGTCGGGTCAGGGGCGTTCCTCCGGGCGCGGCGGGCGGACCATGTCCTGGTACCGGGGGTGGCTGGCGCCGTAGACGGCGTAGTTGAGGCGCGCGTGCGACAGGCTCAGGTCACCGTTGGGGCCGCCCCGCACCACGTCCGCGTCGGCGTCCGCCTGGCCGTCGTCGGTCCAGAAGCAGACCGGGCAGGTGCCGCCACCGGTCAGACAGGCGCAACAGGGACAGACCGCCGGAACCCATTGATCACCCACCGGGGCAGCATTCCACACCGCCGAACCGGACAGGAGCACGGGAGCGTACCGATTCCGCCACTCGGTGCTGTCGTTTTCCGGGCTTGCCGCCGGTCCGTCCGACCGCTCAGCGCACTCGTCCGGCGACCGTCAGCAGATCGCCGGGGCGGACCGTCAGCAGGTCCACCGCCCGTCCGCCGTTCACCGCGACCGCGACCCGATCGGCCGAGTCCACGTGGACCACCAGGGCACCGGGGGCCGCGTCGCCGAAGGTACGGCCGCGTACCGCCGGGTGACCGGCGACGGTGAGCTCGTCGGGGAGCGGGTCGAGCAGCGCCGCCGGGGCGGCCAGTTGCACGTTGCCGAAGTGGTCCACGGTGGACACCTCGGCGGTCAGCGCGCCGTCGACCACCCGTACCGTCGGGGTGGGCAGCCGGACCAGCGTCTCCGGGTCGACCGCCGGGCCGGCCCCGGCCAGCGCGGACCCGGTGGCCAGCCGGGCCGCCACCGGGGCGAAGACGTCCCGCCCGTGGAAGGTGCGGGACACCTCGGGGGCCAGCCAGTCCGGGGCGGTCAGCTCGACCGCCGCCCGGATCCCGCCCAGCGCCTCGGCCGCCTCGACCAGCAGGCCGTTGTCCGGGCCGACCAGCAACCCGCCGGGGGTGGCCAGCCCGACGCCGCGCCGGGTTCCGCCGACGCCGGGATCGACCACCGCCACGTGTACCCCCCACGGCAGGTACGGCACGGTCTGGGCGAGCACCGCCGCGCCCCGGCGGACGTCGGCCGGCGGGACCAGATGGGTCACGTCGATCACCCGCGCCTGCGGGGCGTACCGGGCGATCACCCCGTGGCACGCGGCCACGAAACCGTCCGTGAGGCCGTAGTCGGTGGTCAACGAGATCCAGCAGGGCTCCGCCATGCCGGTAGGCTAGCCGCCCGGTGTCCGGGTCGCCGGCACGTCCGGCGCGGACCGGGCGCGGTGACGGTTGTGCGACACCCGCGCTGGCCGACCGGCCGGTGCCGGGGCCGCCCCGGCGGGGGCAGACTGCCCGGGTGACCCGTCGCATTCGGACCGTCCCCGCCGTCGCGGTGCTCGGCGCGCTGCTCGCCACCACCGTCGCCTGCGCCGACGACTCCCGGGACCGCCCCGAGGCCGGCCCGACGCCACCCGCCCCGTCCGCTCCGTCCGCTCCGGCCCCCTCCGGGCCACCGGTCGGTACCGTCCCGGCTCCCACCGCGCCCCCGGCCACCGGCGTCCCGACCGGCGGTGCCCCGGCACCCGCGCCCACCGGCACCGCGCCGACCACCGCGCCGGCCGCACCGCCGGAGCCCGAGAGGTCGACGGAACGCCGCCCGAGCACCCTGCCCCCGGTGCAGCTTCCGCCCCGGCCCAGCACGGCACCGGGCGCGCGGGAGGTCGTCGCGGCGTTCCGGGCGGCCGGGCTGCGGGTGCCCAACCCCCGGGACCGTTCCGTCGACTGTGGACCGGACGGGGACGGGCTGGGCTGCTCCGAGCTGATCGCCACCGACGCGGTGACGGTGTACGTCTTCCCGGACGAGACGAGCGCCGGGGACATGGCCGACGTCTGGAGCGGGGCCTCGTACCGGCGGGGCAGCGTCGTGCTGAACTATCTGGAGGCGCGGACCCCGGCCGCCGACCGGCCGAAGTACGAGCGCGTCCTCGCCGGACTGCGCTGACCCGAGTCCCGGCGCTGACCCGAGCCCTTGTGCTGACCCGCGTCCCGGCGCTGGTCCGCGTCCCGGCCGGGCCGCCGGGTCCACCGTGCGGGGCGGCCCGGGTCACCGGGCCGGTGGCCCGAGGCGGCCGGCCGAGGGGAGGCCCGGTCGGACCGGGGGGTCAGCCGCGTAGCCGTAGCCCGCGGGGGGTGGCCCGGAACCCGGCGGCGGTGAGCGCGTCGCGCAGCGGCGAGGAGCGCACCGACTCCCCGTCGGCCCGTTCCACCGACAGCGCCCCCAGCGCTCCGGCGTGCACCGCGTCGGCCAGCGCCCTGCCCGCCGCCGCCAGCGCCTCCGTGTCGTCGGTGAAGGAGAGCAGGGTCCGGCCACCCCGCTCGACGTAGAGCGCCAGGTCGCCGCCGACCAGCACCACCACGGCCCCCGCCTTGCGGCCGGCGCGGTGGCCGGTGGCCGGTGCGGCGTCGTCGCCGGAGTCGAGGACCCGGTCCGGCCAGGGCAGCGCCGCGCCGTACGGGTTGGCCGGGTCGGTCGCCGCCAGGACCAGGGCCGGGCCGCCGCGTGCCCGGCCGTCGAGGGCCTCGGCCACCGCCCGGATCCGGTCCACCGCCCCCGGTACGGCGAACTGGGCCGCGCCCAGCCCCTCCACGAAGTACCCGCGCCGGGCCGCGCCGCGCTCCTCCAGGGCGGACAGCACCGGGTACACCGCCGCGAACCCGCCGGGCACCTGCTCGGCCACGACCGCGCCCCGGGTGACGATGCCGTGCCGGTCCAGCAGCAGGTCGGCCAGGGCGGCGGCCCGCCGGGTCGGATCGGTGTCCCGCTCCGGCAGCCGGGACCAGCGCCCGGCCACGGTCGGCGGCCCGCCCCGGGTGGGCAGCGCCACCCGACCGGGCCGCCGGTACCGGGTGCGCGGGGCGGCCGGGCGGGACCGGTGGGCGCCCCCGCCGCCGAGCCGGGCCCGCAGCGGGGCCAGGGTGTCGTTGGTGAGGTGCCCGGCCCAGACCAGGTCCCACAGGGCGGCGACCAGCGCCGCGTCGTCGGTGGCCCCGGCCATGCCTGCCCCGCCGGTGCCGCCGGCCATGCCTGCCCCGCCGGTGCCGCCGGCCATGCCTGCCCCGCCGGTGCCGCCGGCCATGCCTGCCCCGCCGGTGCCGCCGGCCATGCCTGCCCCGCCGGTGCCGCCGGCCATGCCTGCCCCGCCGGTGCCACCGGCCATGCCTGCCCCGCCGGTGCCACCGGCCATGCCTGCCCCGCCGGTGGCGCCGATCCGGTCGGCCAGCGTGCGGAAGAACAGCGCCTGACCGTCGGCGAGGGCGTCGAGCACCGCGTCGTGCAGCGGGGTACGGGCCAGCGCCTCGTCCGGCGGGGGGAGCAGCAGCGGCGCGGCGTCGGCGTACGCCAGGGTGACCCAGCCGTCCCCGCCGCTGATCGCCCCGGCACCGGCCCAGACCACCTCCCCGCTGGCGCACAGCTCGTCGAGCTGGCCGGGGGAGTAGTCGGCGACCCGGGCCGGCAGGACCAGCCGTTCCAGGGCGGAGGCGGGCACCGCCACCCCCTGCACCTGCTCCACCGCCGCCGCCAGCGCCTCCACCCCGCGCGCCGCGGCGCCCACCTGCTGCCAGCGGGGCAGGAAGGTGGCCAGCACGGCCGGCGGCACCGGCTCGATCTCCCGGCGCAGCGCGGCCAGGGAGCGCCGCCGCAGCAGCCGCAGCACCTCCGCGTCGCACCACTGGGTGCCCACGCCGTCGGGGGTGAACTCGCCGGAGACCACCCGCCCGGTGGCGGCCAGCCGGCGCAGCGCCTGCTCCACCACGAAGACCCCGAGCCCGTACCGGGCGGCGCAGGTGGCGGCGGCGAACGGCCCGTGCGTGCGGGCGTACCGGGCGACCACGTCGCCGAGCGGGTCGGGCACCGGTTCGAGGTACGCCTCGGCGACCCCGACCGGCAGCGCCACGCCGAGGGCGTCGCGGAACCGGGCGGCGTCCTCGACGACGATCCAGCGGTCCTGGCCGGCGACCCGGATCCGCAGCACCCGGCGGGCCGCCGCCAACTCGGCGGGCCAGGCGGCGGGCACCCCGCGCTCGGCCAGCTCGGCGTCGGAGAGGTCACCGACCACCCGGAGCAGCTCCACCACGTCCTCGGCGTCGCGCGGCCGGCGCTGGTCGGTCAGCCAGCGTAGCTGCCGGTCGCTCTCGGCGAGCACCGCCGGGTCGAGCAGCTCCCGCAGGTCGACCCGGCCCAGCAGCTCGCCGAGCAGGGCCGAGTCCAGCGCCAGGGCGGCGGCCCGCCGCTCGGCGAGGGGGGCGTCGCCCTCGTAGAGGAACACCCCGACGTACCCGAACAGCAGCGAGCGGGCGAACGGTGAGGGCCGCTCGGTGGACACCTCCACCAGGCGTACCCGGCGGCCGGCCAGGTCCCGCATGAGCTGGGCGAGGGCGGGCTGGTCGAAGACGTCCTGGAGACACTCCCGGGCGGCCTCCAGGGTGACCGGGAAGTCGGCGTACTCCCGGGCGACGTCGAGCAGTTGGGCGGCGCGTTGCCGCTGCTGCCAGAGCGGCTGGCGGCGGCGCGGGTCGCGGCGGGGCAGCAGCAGCGACCGGGCGGCGCACTCACGGAACCGGGCGGCGAAGAGCGCGGAGGTGCCGACGGACTCCTCGACGAGCTGGGCGATCTCGTCGGGGTCGAAGGCGACCACGTCGGCGCCGGGCGGCTCGTCGGCGGTGTCCGGCAACCGGATGACGATGCCGTCGTCGGAGGGGAGCACCTGGGCGTCCACCCCGTACCGCTCGGCGAGCCGGCGGCCGATGGCCAGCGCCCAGGGCGCGTTGACCCGCGCGCCGAGCAGGCTGTGCACGGCCAGCCGCCAGTCGCCCAGCTCGTCGCGGAACCGCTCCACCACGACCGTCCGGTCGTCCGGCAGGGAGCGGGTGGCGGCCTGCTGTTCCCGCAGGTACGCCAGCAGGTTGCCGGCGGCCCAGTCGTCCAGCCCGCCGGCGCGTAGCGCGGCCACCGCCGTGGCGTCGTCCTGCCGCAGCAGGGCCCGGACCCGGGCCCCGATGGCCCGGCCCAGCTCCACCGGCCGGCCGGCGTTGTCGCCCTTCCAGAACGGCATCCGGGCGGCCTGGCCGGGGGCCGGCGAGACGAGCACCCGGTCCGGGGTGATCTCCTCGATCCGCCAGGAGGAGGAGCCGAGCAGGAAGACGTCGCCGACCCGGGACTCGTAGACCATCTCCTCGTCCAGCTCGCCGACCCGGGCCGCGCGTTCCGCCCCGGCCAGGAAGACCCCGAACAGCCCCCGGTCGGGGATGGTGCCGCCGCTGGTCACCGCGAGCCGCTGGGCACCCGGCCGGCCGGTCAGCGTGTCGGTGACCCGGTCCCAGACCAGCCGGGGCCGCAGCTCGGCGAAGGCGGTCGACGGGTACCGCCCGGAGAGCATGTCGAGGACGGCGTGCAGCGCCGAGTCGGGCAGGTCGGCGTAGGACGCCGCCCGGCGGACCAGGGCGGCCAGGTCACCGACCGGCCACGGGTCGAGGGCCACCATCGCCACGATCTGCTGGGCGAGCACGTCGAGCGGGTTGCGCGGTGGGTGCAACTCCTCGATGGCGCCGGCCGCCATCCGCTCCGCGACCACGGTGCAGGAGAGCAGGTCGCCCCGGTGCTTGGGGAAGACCACCCCCCGGGAGACCGCCCCGACCTGGTGCCCGGCCCGGCCGACCCGTTGCAGCCCGGCGGCCACGCTGGGCGGGGCCTCGATCTGCACCACCAGGTCGACCGCGCCCATGTCGATGCCGAGCTCCAGGCTGGAGGTGGCCACCACGGCGGGCAGCCGGCCGGCCTTGAGCGCCTCCTCGATCTGCCGGCGCTCCTCCCGCGAGACGCTGCCGTGGTGGGCGCGGGCGATCACGGGGGCCGCCCCGGTCGCGGCCCCGGACTGGGCCATCACCTCGGCCGGTGCCCGCCCACCACCGACCGTCGGCCCGGCCCCCGGTCTCCCGTCGGGCGTCGGCCTGCCGCTGGCCGGGTCGGTGCCGGCCTCCTCGGCGGCGAGTTCGTTGAGCCGGGCGCAGAGCCGTTCGGCGCTGCGCCGGGAGTTGGTGAAGACGATGGTGGAGCGGTGGGCCCGGATCAGCGCGAGGACCCGTTCCTCCACGGCCGGCCAGATCGAGGCGCGGCGGGGCCCCGGCCCGCCGAGGTCACCGTCGGCGGGCCCCGCCGGCCAGCCCAGGCTGCTCCCCGCCGGCTCGCCCGGGTACGCGCCGGCCGGCGTCGCCGGGTCCTCCAGGCGGGTGTGGGCCGGCGTCGCCGGGTCCTCCGGGTGGGTGTGGGCCGGCGTCGCCGGGTCCTCCGGGTGGGTGTGGGCCGGCGTCGCCGGGTCCTCCGGGTGGGTGTGGGCCGGCGTCGCCGGGTCCTCCGGGTGGGTGTGGGCCGGCGTCGCCGGGTCCTCCAGGCGGGTCATGTCCTCGACCGGCACCTGGACGTCCACCTCGATGGTCTTCTCGGTGGCCGGCTGCACCACGTCGACCGCGCGTGCGCCGCCGAGGAACCGGGCGCAGGTGTCGACCGGGCGGACGGTCGCGGAGAGCCCGATCCGCTGCGCCGGGGCCGGCAGCAGCGCGTCGAGGCGTTCCAGGGAGAGGGCGAGGTGCGCGCCGCGCTTGGTGCCGGCGACCGCGTGGACCTCGTCCACGATCACCGTCTCGACCCCCCGGAGCGACTCCCGCGCGGCCGAGGTGAGCAGCAGGAACAGCGACTCGGGCGTGGTGATCAGGATGTCCGGCGGGGTCCGGGCGAAGGCCCGCCGCTCGTCGGCCGGGGTGTCCCCGGTCCGCATCCCGACGGTGATCTCCGGCGGGGCGATCCCGAGCCGGGTGGCGGCCTGCCGGATGCCGGCCAGCGGGGCGCGCAGGTTCCGCTCGACGTCGACCGCGAGGGCCTTGAGCGGGCTGACGTAGAGGACCCGGCAGCGCCGCCGGGCGTCGGGCGGGGGCGGGGTCCGGGCGATCCGGTCCAGCGACCAGAGGAACGCGGCGAGGGTCTTCCCGGAGCCGGTGGGGGCCACCACCAGGGCGTTGTGCCCGGCGGCGACCGAGTGCCAGGCGCCGGTCTGCGCGGCGGTCGGCGCGGCGAAGGCCGCCGCGAACCACTCCCGGGTGGCCGGCCCGAACCCGCCCGGCATCCCGGGCGGGGCTGCGCTGGCGCTTCCGGTACCCGTCACCACCTCATGGTGCCCCGGTCGTGTGACATTTCCACGGCTGGCGGCGCTGTTCTGTCCAAGAGCGACGGGTAAACCAACAACTGCGACGTACGCGCGTTAAGTCTTACTTAACTGCTTGCATCTAGATCACAACATAACGTAACTTCACTCGCAGCGTGGACCGGGGTGGGGAGAATCGATGGCCGTCGATGAGCGTGGCTTCGAGTCCGGCACCGACGTGCTCATCCGCAAGGTCGACGGTCATCTCGCCGCCGTCCGGGTGGGTCTGCACGGCCCCGAGCTGGAGCTCGCCGAGCGGCTCGCCGGCTGCCTGCGGGAGCTGGTCGTCTCCACGGCCCAGGCCAGCGCGGCCGACCGGGGTCGGGTCCGGGCGGCGGTGCACTTCTTCGTGCTGCGGCGGGAGAGTCGGGGCCGGTTGCTGTCGGTGCGGTCGCTGGCCGCGGCGCAGCAGGTGGTCAACCGGGTGGCCCGCCAGCTCGGCCGGCCCGACCTGCTGGTGGAGACCCGCCCCGAGGGGCCGGCGCGGCCGGCGGCCCGCACGCCGGGCGACGTGGTCGTGGGCTGAGTCGGCCCGTCCGCGTAAAACCTCGTAAAGCTGCAAAACCTTCTAAAGCGGATTTATTACGCAAAAGCCCCTCGCCGGGCGACGAACTGGCGTCTGATCGCTGCTGAGGCCTTCCCGTGAGGCCCGGCCGAGCCGCGCCGCCCCGTCGACCTGGAGCACCCGTGCTGGCACTGCTGATCCTCCACCTGGTGGCGGCGCTCGTCGCGCCGCTGCTGGTGCGGTGGTGGGGACCGCGCGCCTGCTGGCCGCTCGCGTTGGCGCCGGCGGCGGCCTTCGGCTGGGCGGTGCTGCGTACCCCGGTGGTCCGGGACGGCAACGCGGTCGTCGAGACGTACCCGTGGGTCGGTCAGCTCGGCCTGGACCTCACCTTCCGGCTCACCACGCTGTCCTGGCTGATGACCCTGCTCGTCGGCGGGGTCGGGGCGCTGGTGCTGGTCTACTGCTCCCGGTACTTCACCGCCGGGGCGGTGGGGCTGGCCCGGTTCGCGGGCGTCCTGGTCGCCTTCGCCGGCGCGATGCTCGGCCTGGTCCTCGCCGACGACCTGCTGCTGCTCTACGTCGGCTGGGAGCTCACCACGGTCTTCTCGTACCTGCTGATCGGGCACAGCACCGAGCGGCGGTCGAGCCGGTGGGCGGCGGCCCAGGCGCTGACCGTGACCACCCTCGGCGGGCTGGCCATGCTGGTCGGGGTGCTCCTGCTCGGCGCGCACGCCGGCAGCTACCGGTGGTCGGTGATCAGCGCCGGACCGCTGCCCGGGGGCGCCCCGCTCATCGTCGCGGTGGTGCTGATCCTGGTCGGCGCGCTGTCCAAGTCGGCGATCCTGCCGTTCAGCTCCTGGCTGCCGGCGGCGATGGCGGCCCCCACCCCGGTCAGCGCGTACCTGCACGCGGCGGCCATGGTCAAGGCCGGCGTGTACCTGATCGGCCTGCTCGCCCCGGTGCTCGCCACCGTCACCGGGTGGCGGCCGGTGGTGCTCACGGCCGGGCTGGCCACCATGATCGTCGGCGGCTGGGCCGCGCTGCGGCAGACCGACCTGAAACTGCTGCTGGCGTACGGGACGGTCAGCCAGCTCGGCCTGCTGGTGGTGGTGACCGGGGCGGGCACCCCGGACGCGGCGCTGGCCGCCACCGCGATGCTGCTCGCCCACGCGGCCTTCAAGGCGGCGCTCTTCCTCGTCGTCGGCGTGGTCGACCACGCCACCGGCACCCGCGAGGTGGCCGAGCTGTCCGGCGTGGGCCGGCGGGCCCCGGTGCTGTGCGGGATCGCCGTGCTCGCCGCCGCCTCGATGGCCGGGCTGCCACCGCTGCTCGGCTTCGTCGCCAAGGAGGCGATCTTCGCCGCCTTCACCCACCGGCCGGTGGTCCTCGCCGGGCTGGTGGTGGGCACCGTGCTCACCGTCGCGTACAGCGTCCGGTTCGTCTGGGGCGCGTTCGCCAGCAAACCGGGCACCGCACCGAGCGAGTTCCGCGCGTCGAACGCCCCGATGCTGCTGCCACCGACCCTGCTGGCCGGGTTCGGGCTGGTCGCCGGCCCGCTCGCCGGTGGCCTGGACGACCTGCTGCGGCCGTACGCCGAGTTGTTCGGCCGGCCCGGTGAACACCTGGCGCTCTGGCACGGCCTCACCCCCGCGCTCGGCCTGTCGCTGCTCGCCCTGCTCGGCGGCGGGCTGCTCTTCGCGCTGCGCGGCCCGCTCGCCCCGGCCTGCGCCCGGCTGCGCGCCCCGGTCGACAGCCAGCGGGGGTACGAGTGGGTGGTCCGCCGCTTCGACCGGCTCGCCATCGAGGTCACCGGCGCCACCCAGCGCGGCAGCCTGCCGCAGTACCTCGGCACGATCCTGCTCGTCCTGGTGCTGGTCCCGGGCACCGCGCTGCTGCTGGCCCGGCCCTGGCGGACCCGGATCGCGCTCTGGGACACCCCACTGCAACTGGTCGTGGTGGGGGTCGTCGCCGTCGCGGCGGTGCTCGCGGTCGGTGCCCGCCGCCGGTTGACCGCGATGCTGCTGACGGGGGTCACCGGGTACGGCAGCGCGATGCTCTTCGTGTTCTACGGAGCGCCGGACCTGGCGCTGACCCAGTTCCTGGTGGAGACGGCCACCATCGCGGTCTTCGTGCTGGTGCTGCGCCGGCTGCCGGAACGCTTCTCGGCCCGGCCGCTGCGCCGCAGCCGGTGGGTCCGGCGCGGCATCGGCGTCGCGGCGGGCGTGGTGGTGGCCGGCCTCGCCCTCACCGCCGCCGGTGCCCGGCAGGCCCCGACGGACTCGCTCGCCTTCCCGGAGCTGGCGGTCACCCAGGGGCACGGCCGCAACGTGGTGAACGTGACCCTGGTGGACATCCGCGCCTGGGACACCTTGGGCGAGCTGTCGGTTCTCGTGGTGGCCGCCACCGGCGTGGCGAGCCTGGTCTTCCAGCGGTCCCGGACCGGCCCCCGGCCCCGCCGGCCGCAGCGGGACCGGGCACCGGCCGGGCCGCGCGACACCGACCGGTCGGTGTGGCTGCGGGGCGGGGCGACCCTGCGCGAGCGGCAGCGGTCGATCGTCTTCGAGGTGGTCACCCGGCTGCTGTTCCACACGGTGGTGCTCTTCTCGCTGTTCATGCTCTTCTCCGGGCACAACGCCCCCGGTGGGGGCTTCGCCGGTGGCCTGGTGGTCAGCCTCGCCCTGGCGGTCCGGTACCTGGCCGGCGGCCGGTACGAACTGGCCGAGGCGATGCCGGTCGGCGCGGGTACGGTGCTCGGCGCCGGCCTGGCCGTGGCGGTGGGCACCGGTGTGGTGGCGCTGCTGTCCGGCGGATCGGTGCTGGAGAGCACGAAGATCGACTTCTCGGTGCCCGGCGTCGGCGACGTCCACCTGGTGACGTCCCTCTTCTTCGACGTCGGGGTCTACTTCGTGGTGATCGGGTTGGCGCTGGACATCCTGCGCAGCCTCGGCGCCGAGGTGGACCGGCACATCGAGGCGGCCGGCGGCTCGGGTCGGGGCCCCCTGGTCGACCGGCCCGGGAGCGGACCGTGACGCGGGGCCCGCTCGTGCTCCCCCATTCGGTCGGGCCGGCGGCGCGTCCGGCCGGGGTGGGCGACCTGGCGGTACGGGTGGTGACCGAGGGCGTGGCCGGGCCGACCCTGGTGCTGGTGCTGGCCGTCGCGGTGCTCGTCGCGACCGGGGTGACCCTGCTGCTGGAGCGCAGCCTGACCCGGATCCTGCTCGGCATCATCCTGCTCGGCAACGGGATGAACCTGCTGGTCCTGCTCGGTGGGCGGGCCGGCGGGGCGCCGGTGGTCGGCGCCGACCCGGTGGCCCGGATGAGCGACGCGCTGCCCCAGGCGATGGTGCTCACCGCCATCGTGATCACCTTCGGGCTGACCGCGTTCCTGCTCGCCGTGGCGTACCGGAGCTGGTACCTGACCGGCAGCGACGAGGTGCAGGACGACCTGGAGGACCAGCAGGTGGTCCGGCTCGCCGAGCGCAACGAACTGCCCGCCCGGGACCTCGGCGGCGAGGGGCCGGACGACGACCCCGAACAGGTGGACCCGCCGCCCCCGCACCACCGACCGCAGGGCGGTGAGCCGCGATGATGTCCGCGCTCGTCCCGTTGCCGGTGGTGGTGCCGCTGCTCGGTGCCGCGCTGACCCTGCTGCTGACCAACCGGCCCCGGGCGCAGCGGGCGGTCAGCGTCGCGGTGCTCACCGCCACCGTGGCGGTCGCGGTGGTGCTGCTGGTGCAGGCGTACCGGTCCGGGCCGGTGGTGATGCACGTCGGCGGCTGGTCCGCGCCGGTCGGCATCGTCCTGGTCGCCGACGAGCTGGCCGCGTTGCTGCTGGTCGTCTCGGCGGCGGTGACCCTCTGCGTGCTGCTCTACTCGATCGGGCAGGGGCAGGGCGACGTGGGGGAGAGCGCGCCGGTCACCATCTTCCACCCCACGTACCTGGTGCTCACCGCCGGTGTCACCAACGCCTTCCTCGCCGGTGACCTGTTCAACCTGTTCGTCGGCTTCGAGGTGCTGCTGACCGCCAGCTACGTGCTGATCACGCTGGGTGGCACCGAGACCCGGATCCGGACCGGTTCGACGTACGTCGTGGTCAGCGTCCTGTCGTCGATGATCTTCCTGGGCTCGGTGGGGCTGGTGTACGCCGCCACCGGCACCCTGAACCTCGCCCAACTCGCCCAGCGGCTGGACGCGCTGCCCGACAAGGTACGGCTGAGCCTGCAACTGATGCTGCTGCTCGCCTTCGGCGTCAAGGCGGCGGTCTTCCCGCTGTCGGCCTGGTTGCCGGACAGCTACCCGACGGCCCCCACCCCGGTGACCGCCGTCTTCGCCGGCCTGCTCACCAAGGTCGGCGTGTACGCGATCATCCGGACCGAGACGCTGCTCTTCCCCGACAGCGTGTCCGACGTGCTGCTGCTGGTGGTGGCCGGGCTGACCATGCTGGTCGGGATCCTCGGCGCGGTCGCCCAGTCGGACATGAAACGGCTCTTCTCCTTCACCCTGGTCAGCCACATCGGCTACATGATCTTCGGGGTCGGGCTGAGCACGGTGGCCGGACTCTCCGGGGCGATCTTCTACGTGATCCACCACATCACCATCCAGACCACGCTGTTCCTGGTCGCCGGGCTGGTCGAGGTCCGGGCCGGCAGCACCGACCTGCGGCACATCGGCGGACTGGCCCGGGTCGCGCCGATGCTCGCGGTGCTCTTCTTCGTCCCCGCGATGAACCTCGCCGGGATTCCGCCGTTCTCCGGGTTCCTCGGCAAGCTGGGCCTGCTCCAGGCCGGTGTCGCCGAGGGCACCCCGCTGGCCTGGGTGCTGGTCGCCGCCGGCACGGTGACCAGCCTGCTCACCCTCTACGCCGCGTCACGGGTGTGGGGCATCGCCTTCTGGCGGGCCCCGCAACTGGCCACCGCCGAGCCGCCCACCCGGCTACCCGGCCTGATGGTCGGCGCGACGGCCGCGTTGGTCGTCCTCGGCCTGGGGCTGACCGTCGCCGCCGGGCCGATCTTCGACGTCACCGTCGACGCGGCCAGCGACCTGCGGGACCGGACACCGTACCTGCGGGCCGTGCTGCCGCGTCCGGCCGACGAGGCGACATCGTGAGCCCGAGCTGGCGCGCCCGGCTGGGGCGCTGGCGGGACCAGGCCATCGCGCTCGGCTGGCTGGTGCTGATCTGGAACCTGCTCTGGGGGCGGTTCACCTGGGCCAACCTGGTCGGCGGGCTGCTCGTCGGCGGGGCGGTGCTGGTGTTCTTCCCGCTGCCCCCGGTCACCTTCGGCGGCCGGATCCGGCTCCGGGCCCTGGTGTCCATGGCGGCCTCGTTCGTGGTCGACCTGGTCCGGGCCAGCGTGCACGTCGTCGTGCTCGCCGTCCGGCCGGGCCCGCCGCCGCGCAGCGCGATCATCGCGGTGCCGCTGCGGGTCCACACCGACCTGAACCTCGCCCTCACCGCCGAGGTCGTCTCGCTGGTCCCCGGGACGCTGGTCATCGACGTCGACCGGGACGACGCCGTGCTCTACATCCACGTGCTCGACCTGCCCGGCACCGGGGGCCTCGCGGCCAACCGGGAGCGGGTGCTGGCCGTGGAGCGGGGCATCGTCCGGGCGATCGGGTCGGCCCGGGAACTGCACGCCGTCACCGTCGACCGGGGGTCCGCACCGTGAACACCGTCCTCGCCGTCCTCGTCACCGTCCTGCTCTCCGGGACCGCCCTGCTCGCGCTGGCCCGGATGTACCGGGGTCCCTCGCTGCTGGACCGGGTGATTGCCGCCGACATGCTGCTCGCGACGATGGTCGCGGCGGTGGGCGCGGAGGCGGCGGTGAACCGGCACGCCTCCACCCTGCCGGTGCTGGTGGTGCTCTCGCTGCTCGGCTTCATCGGCTCGGTGGCCCTGGTCCGCTTCGCCGTGCGGGAGGAGGCATGAGCCTCGGCGCCGTGGCCGACTGGGCGGGTGCCGGCGCTTTGGTGGCCGGCGCGTTGCTCGCCCTGGCCGCCGGGATCGGGCTGCTGCGCTTCCCGGACACCCTCGACCGGATGCACGCCGCCACCAAGCCGCAGGTGCTCGGGGTGCTGCTGACCATGCTCGGGCTGGCGCTGCGGCTGCGCAGCCCGGCCGACCTCGGCATGGTCGCCGTGGTGGCGCTCTTCCAACTGGCCACCGCGCCGGTGGCGGCGCAGATGATCGGGCGGGCCGCCTACCGGACCGGCCGGCACGACCGGTCGTTGCTGGAGACCGACGAACTCGCCGACCGCTGACCCGGGCCGGGTGGAGCCGCCGCGCCGGACGCGGCTGTGCCGGTGGCCGTGCCGGACGTCGGCGTGTCGTGCCGGGCGTCGGCGTGCCGGGTGTGGCCCGGTGCGGGTCACCCGGCGGGTGGGGCAGGCGGTCCGGGTCCTCTGTCCGCAGAACCACCGAGCGGTCCCAATTCGGGGACTGCGACGATTCCCGTCCTTGCGTCTTGTCGGGCCCCGGGCCGGAGCCCACCCTCGTGCAGTGACGGTCGTCGATCAATGGCCGTCCGTCGGTCGGGCTCATCCACACCCGGCCGGTCCCGCCCCCGACCGGAGGACCCATGAGATCCCGTACCCCCTGGATCGCCGTACTGGCCTCGGCGGCCGTGACCCTGGCGACCGCCACCGGCGCGGCCCCCGCCCCGCGCAGCGCACCGGCCGTAGCCCCGACGGCGCTGGCGGCCCCGACGGTGCTGGCGGCCCCGGACATCCCGGTGGCGAACGTGCAGGCCCACCTCGACCAGTTCCTCACCATCGCCACCGCCAACGGCGGCAACCGGGCGCACGGCCGCCCCGGCTACCTGGCCTCCGTCAACTACGTCAAGGGCCGGTTGGACGCCGCCGGCTACACCACCACCGTGCAGTCGTTCACCTACAACGGCGCCACGGGGTACAACCTCATCGCCGACTGGCCGGGCGGCGACCCGAACGCGGTGGTGATGACCGGGGCGCACCTGGACAGCACCACCGCCGGGCCGGGGATCAACGACAACGGCACCGGCTCGGCGGCGATCCTGGAGGTCGCCCTCGCCGTGGCGCGCACCGGTTTCAGCCCCGACAAGCACCTGCGCTTCGCCTGGTGGGGCGCGGAGGAACTGGGGCTGCGCGGCTCGCGGCACTACGTCACCGCGCTGCCGGCGGCCGAGCGGACGAAGATCAAGGCGTACCTCAACTTCGACATGGTCGGCTCGCCCAACCCCGGCTACTTCGTCTACGACGGGGACAACTCCGACGGGGTCGGTGCGGGTCCCGGCCCGGCCGGCTCGGCGCAGATCGAGCAGACCCTCCAGGCGTACTTCACCTCGATCGGGGTGCCGACCCGGGGCACCGACTTCGACGGGCGCAGCGACTACGGGCCGTTCATCAGCGCCGGCATCCCGGCCGGCGGCACCTTCACCGGCGCCGAGGGGGCCAAGACCAGCGCCCAGGTCGCGCTCTGGGGCGGTACCGCCGGCGCGGCCTTCGACCCCTGCTACCACCGGGCCTGCGACAACCTGAGCAACGTCAACGCCACCGCGCTGGACCGCAACACCGACGCCATCGGGTACGCCGTCTGGGCTCTGGCCGGGGCCGCGCCGCCGCCCGGCACCACCGTCCACGCCGACGGCTTCGAGACCGCCACCGGCTGGACGGTGAACCCGGCCGGCACCGACACCGCCACCTCCGGCCGCTTCGAGCGGGGCGTCCCGGCGGCCACCAGCAGCGGCGGCGTGAGCACCCAACTCGCCGCCGCGACCGGCAGCCACGCCCTGGTCACCGGGGCGACCGCCGGGGCCGCCGCCGGGGACAACGACCTCGACGGCGGCGTCAGCACGATCCAGTCCGCGCCGATCACCCTCCCGGCCACCGGCACGCTGACCCTGTCCCTCGCCGCGTACCTGGCCCACCTCACCAACGCCTCCAGCGCCGACTACCTGCGGGTACGGGTGGTCGGCACGAGCACCGTCACCGCGCTGAACCTCACCGGCGCGGCGGTGAACCGGGCCGCCGCCTGGCAGACCACCAGTACGGACATCTCGGCCCTGCGCGGGCAGACGGTCCGCATCGTCGTGGACGCCGCCGATGCGGGCACGGCCAGCCTGGTCGAGGCGGCCGTGGACGACGTCCGGATCGTGCAGAGCTGACCGGTCGACCGGGCTCCCGCCGACGTCCCGGCGGGCGGGGGCCCGGTCCCGCGCACCCACCGCGCGGACCCGGCAATCGCCGATAAAATGTGGCCCATGACCGACTCTTCTGCCCAGGAGGGCAGCAGTAGCCAGCCGGGCACTGCCCGGCGTTCCCCCGTCCCGACGCTCCCGGGAGCCGTGAGACTCCCGTGTTGATCCTCGTCGGGCTCGTCCTGATCACCCTGCTCACCGTCGCCACCGGGTACTTCGTCGCCCAGGAGTTCGGCTACGTCGCGGTCGACCGGGGCAAGCTCAAGCAACTCGCCGACCAGGGCGACCAGTCCGCCGCGCGGGCCCTGGAGGTCACCGCCCGGCTCTCCTTCATGCTCTCCGGCGCCCAGCTCGGCATCACCGTCACCGCGCTGCTGGTCGGGTACGTCGCCGAGCCGTACCTGGGCGCCGGGCTCGCCGAGCTGTTCGGTGGGGTCGGCGTCTCGTCGGCGGTGAGCCTCCCGCTCTCGGTCGCGCTCGCCCTGATCATCGCGACCGCGGTGCAGATGGTGCTCGGCGAGCTGGCCCCGAAGAACCTCGCCATCGCCCGCCCCGAGCCGCTGGCGCGGGCGCTGAGCCGGTCCACGCTGATCTACCTCAAGGTGGCCGGCCCGCTGATCAAGCTCTTCGACCGGGCCGCCGTACGGCTGCTGCGCCGGGTCGGCATCGAGCCGATCGAGGAGCTGCCCAGCGGCGCCACCCCGGAGGACCTGGAGCAGATCATCGCGGAGTCCCGCGAGGAGGGTCACCTCGACGCGGAGATGTCCGACCTGCTGGACCGGGGGCTCGACTTCCGGCAGCTCACCGCCGGGGAGGCCATGGTCCCCCGGGTCGACGTGCACACGGTCCGCGCCGACGAGCCGGTCAGCCGGGTGGTCGAGCTGCTCGACACCGGCCACTCCCGGTTCCCGGTCCGGGGCGCCGAGGGCGTCGACGACCTGGTCGGGGTGGTCGGCATCGCCGACGTGCTCGGCGTACCCCCGGCGGAGCGCGGCAGCACCCGGGTCGGCGCGGTCGCCGTACCGCCGCTGCTGGTGCCGGAGACCCTGCCGCTGCCGACGGTGCTGGACCGGCTCCGCTCCGGGCACCGGCAGCTCGCCTGCGTCGTCGACGAGTACGGCGGCTTCGCCGGGGTGATCACGCTGGAGGACCTCGCCGAGGAGCTGGTCGGCCCGATCCGCGACGAGGACGACCCGCCGGAGCGGGCACCCGCCCGGCAACCGGACGGCTCCTGGGTGGTGCCGGCCCGCTGGCGCATCGACGAGGTGGCCGACAGCACCGGCATCGCGCTGCCCGAGGCCCCCGAGTACGACACCCTCTCCGGACTGGTCATGCGCGAGCTGGGCCGGGTGCCCGAGGTGGGTGACCGGCTGGAGATCGTGCTGCCGCCCGACGGCGAGGAGCCCAGGACGGTGCCGACCGCCCTGGTCGAGGTCCTGGCCGTCGACCGGCACGTGGCCGACTCGGTCCGCATCCGCGTCGCCGCCCCCGAGGAGCGCACGGAGGTGACGGCGTGAGCAAACGCAGTGAGCGAGTCGTCGGTCCGGCCCACGCCCAGGGGGTGACGGCGTGAGCCCCGGGATCGCACTGGCCGTGTCGGTGGTGCTGCTGGCCCTCAACGGGTTCTTCGTGGCCGCCGAGTTCGCCCTGGTGGCCGCCAAGCGGTACCGCCTGGAGCAGCTCGCCGTCGGTGGCGGCCGGGCGGCCCGCGCGGCCCTCGACGGGGTCCGGGAGCTGTCCCTGATGCTGGCCGGCGCGCAGCTCGGCATCACCCTGTGCACGCTGGGCCTGGGTGCGCTGGCCGAGCCGGCGATCGAGCGGCTGCTCGGCCCGCTGCTGCACGCGGCGGGGCTGCCCACCGCGGCGAGCCACGTCATCGCCCTGGTCTTCGCGCTGAGCCTGGTCACCTTCCTGCACCTGGTGGTCGGCGAGATGGCGCCGAAGTCGTGGGCGATCACCCACCCCGAGCGGTCGGCGCTGCTGCTGGCCCTGCCGTTCCGGGCGTTCGCCCGGGTCGCCCGCCCGGTGCTGTCGGTGCTGAACGCGTGGGCCAACGCGATGCTGCGGCTGGTCAAGGTCAACCCGCAGGACCAGTTGGCCCAGGTCCACGGGCCGAGTGAGCTGCGCATCCTGCTGGAGCAGTCCCGTGAGCACGGGCTGCTCGGCGCGGAGCAGCACCAGTTGCTGACCAGCATGCTGGAGTTGCAGCGGACCACGGTGGCCGACGTGATGGAGCCGTTCGACCGGATCGTGACGGTCCGGCGCGACGACCCGGCGGACCGGATCGAGGAGGTCAGCCGGGACAGCGGCCGGTCCCGGCTGGCGGTGGTCGACGACAGCGGCGACGTGGTCGGCCTGGTGCACGTGCGGGAGGCGGTCCGGGCCGTGACGACCGGCCGGTCGGCGACCGCCGGTGAGCTGATGAGCAGCGCCTTCACCGTGCCGGCGGAGTCCACGGTCAACCAGGCGGTGGCCGCGATGCGGGGCCGACAGACACAGCTCGCGCTGGTCCGCAACGGTGGCGGGCCGACCCGGCCGATCGGTTTCGTCGCGCTGGAGGACCTCCTGGAGGAGGTCATCGGCGAGTTCGACGACGAGACCGACCCGGTGCCCCGTGGGCGGCGGATGAGGTAGGAGCGACGGCGGTGCGGTTGACGGGGGTGTCACCGGAGTCCGGCTGGACCGGGCTGTCGGTGCACACCACGGTGACCAATCCGAGCACCCGCCCCGGGCTGCGGCTGCCGGGGCGGGTGACGCTCGCCGCCGGCGGGGACGACGTGCCGGTCCGGCACATCCGGCTCGGCCTGGTCGTGCAGGCCGAGCCGGACGACCCGGCCCGGGGCCCCCGCCTGGTGCAGTACCACCAGGTCACGATCGCCGGCCGGTTCGTGGTGCCGGCCGGCCGCCGCCGGGCGGTGGACTTCGCGGTGCCGCTGCCCTGGGAGGCCCCGGTGACGATCTTCGGCGGGGTACCGCTGATGGGGTTGCGCACCGGGCTGCGCACCGAGGTCGCCGTCGGGCCCGACCCCGAGGTGGGCCAGGGCGCGATGGTGCCGGTCTTCGTGCATCCGCTCCCCGTGCAGCAGCACGTCCTGGCCGCCCTGGACACCCTCGGCTTCGTGCTGCGCCAGGCCGCCCTGCAACAGCGCCGGCTGCCCGGGGTGGAGCAGGCGCTGCCGGTGCACCAGCGGCTCGGGTACTGGGTGGCGCCGCTGTACGCCGGCCCGATCACCGAACTGGAGGTGATCTTCGTGGCGAACTCGGCGGGCCTGGAGGTGCTCCTCTGGGCCGACCGCCGGCTGGCCCTGGCCGGGGCCACGCACCAGAGCATCAGCCGGTTCCGGGTGTGGCACGCCGGTGCCGAGCGGCAGGACTGGCCGGCCGTGGTGGACGGGTGGCTACGGTCCACGATCAACCGGCACGCCGAGATGGCCGCCCACGCCGACTGGTCCGCGCAGGTGACCGAGTCGGCGCACGTGAGCCGCCACCCGGACGGGCCGGGTCCGGCGGGCTACGGGCTCGGCGGGATGACCGGCGAGGGCGCCGGCCCCGGCGGCGGTGGGGCCGGCGACGGCACCTGAGCCCGCCCGGCGGCGCCCTGCGCCGGAGCGCTGCCCCCGCCGGGTGCCGCCTCCCCGGCTCAGGCAGTGCCGGCTCAGACGGTGGCGGTGGCCAGCTTGATGCTGAACCCGAGGAAGAGCGCGGCGACCCCGGTGGTGGCC
Organism: Micromonospora fluostatini; assembly: GCF_050410825.1. Classification (NCBI taxonomy): domain Bacteria; kingdom Bacillati; phylum Actinomycetota; class Actinomycetes; order Micromonosporales; family Micromonosporaceae; genus Micromonospora; species Micromonospora fluostatini. Next base: position 3,930,737 of record NZ_CP191251.1, on the reverse strand, counting down.
CCGGCGGCCAGCCGGCGGCGCTCGGCGAACTGCGCCGCCAGGAAGGTGCCCGCGAAGATCAGCACGCTCAGGTACAGCACGCTGGACACCTGGGCGATCAGGCCGAGCAGCAGGAACGACAGCGCCGGCCAGGGGTAGGTCGGGTCGACGAACTGGATGAAGAACGAGACGAAGAAGAGGATCGCCTTCGGGTTGAGCAGGCTGATCACCATCGCCTTGCGGAACGGGCTGCGCAGCGCGGCCGGCTCGGCGGCGTCGATCAGGCGCGGCGTGCCCGGGTCGTGCCGGGTCCGCCAGCGTCGCCAGGCCCCGAGCAGCATGGTCACCCCGACGTACCCGAGGTACGCCGCACCGGCGTACTTGACCACCAGGAAGATCGGCGGGTACGCCTTGAGCAGCGACGCCACCCCGGCGGCGGAGAGGACCATCAGCACCCAGTCACCGACGAAGACACCGGCCGCCGCCCGGTAGCCGGTCCGTACCCCGCGTCGGGCGGCGGTGGAGAGGACGAAGAGCGAGTTGGGGCCGGGCAGCAGGATGATCGCCACGGTGCCCAGCACGTACGTCCAGATGTCGGTGATACCCAGCACGGCGGTCATCATCGCCCCGCCGGTACGCCGCGTCGATGGCTTTCCCGCAGGCTGACGTGTGCCGTCGACCACTTATCGAGGACCGTCACGACTCCGCCGGCCGTCACCGTGGCACCGACCGTCATCGTGGTGCGGGTGGCGTCGGGCCGGACGGCGTCGGGGCGGGGGTCGGCGGGGTGCCGCCGGCCGGCAGGTACCCGGGGACTCCGACGCCGACCCCGGCGTCCGGCTCCGGGAGGCCCGGGGTGAGCCGCAGCGGCACCACCCCGGCCCAGTACGGCAGGTCGAGATCCGCCTCGTCGTCGCCCACGCCACCGGCGCGGGCGCGGAGCGAGACCTCCCGCAGCGGCAGCGCCAGGACGGCGGTCTCGGCCAGTTCCCGGCGGTTCGGCGGTCGGGTCTCCCGGCTGCGGCCGGCGCCGACCTTCTCCACCAGGGCGGTGAGCACCTCGGTCTTCTCCCGGTCGTCGGTGACCAGGTGGGCGGTGCCGTGCGCGACCACCGAGCGGTAGTTGGCGCTGTGGTTGAACTGGGAGCGGGCGTAGACCAGGCCGTCGAGCAGGGTGACCGAGACGCAGACGGCGAGCCCGTCCGGCCCCCGGGCGGCCAGCAACGGCCGGCTGCCGGTGGAACCGTGCAGGTAGAGCGTCTCCCCGACGCGGACGTGCAGGGTGGGCAGGATCCGGGGCTCGCCGTCGACGACGAAGCCCAACGCGCAGTGGTACGCCTCGTCCAGCACCGCGTGGACGGCGGCCCGGTCGTGGCTCATCCGGTCCCGCATCCGGGTGGCGGTGGTGCGGTCGGTCGGTGGGTACACGAGACATCCCGCCTTTGTTCTAGTACAATACTGTGTTTGTGTCAGCACGCTATCAGATCGGCGGCGCCACGGCGGCCGAGATCTCGGCCAGTGTCGAGGCGGGCATCCGCTCCGGCACCCTCCCGGCCGAGACCGCGCTGCCCCCGGTCCGGGCGCTCGCCGCCGACCTCGCCGTCAGCCCGGCCACCGTCGCGCGGGCGTACCAGGAACTGCGGCAACGGGGTCTGGTCGCCACCGCCGGCCGGCACGGCACTTGGGTCCGGGCCCGCCCACCGGTCGCCACCCGCCGGGCCGCGCTGCTCCCGCCCCCGGCGCCCGGCACGCGCGACCTGTCCGGGGGAGAGCCCGACCCGGCCCTGCTGCCCCCGCTCGGCCCGCACCTGGCCGCGCTCGCCGCGACGATCGGCCCCCCGACCGGGTACGCCACCGTCGGGGTCCTGCCCGAGGTGGCCGGGGCGGCCCGCCGCCGGCTCGCCGCCGACGGGGTACCGGTCGACGACCTGACCCTCACCGGCGGCGCCCTGGACGGCATCGAACGCCTGCTCGGCGCCCACCTGAGCCCCGGTGACCCGGTGGCCGTGGAGGATCCCGGCTGGGCCAACCTGCTCGACCTGGTCGCCAGCCTCGGGCTGCGCCCGATCGGGGTGCCCGTCGACGACGAGGGCCCCGCCGTGGCCGGGGTCCGCGCCGCCCTCGCCGCCGGGGCCCGCGCGCTGATCGTCACCAGCCGCGCCCAGAACCCGACCGGCGCCGCCGTCACCGCCGACCGGGCCGCCGCCCTGCGTACCCTCCTCGCCGACCGGCCCGACCTGCTGCTCGTCGAGGACGACCACGCCGCCGAACTGGCCCGGGTACCCCTGCACCCGCTCGCCGGGGTGACCCGCTCCTGGGCCTTCCTCCGCTCGGCGAGCAAACCGTACGGTCCCGACCTGCGGCTGGCGGTGCTCGCCGGTGACGAGACGACCGTGGCCCGGGTCGCCGGTCGGGCCCGGGTCGGCGCGGGCTGGGTCTCCACCGTCCTGCAACGCCTGGCCCTGGCCCTCTGGCAGGACCCCGGCACCGCCGCCCTGGTCGACCGGGCCGGCCGTACCTACCAGCGGCGTCGTACCGCCCTGCTGGCCGCCCTCGCCGACCGGGGCGTGGCGGCCCACGGCCGTACCGGCATCAACGTCTGGCTGCCGGTGCCCGACGAGACCAGCGCGGTGACCGCCCTGCGCGACGCCGGCTGGGCGGTGGCCCCCGGCGCCCAGTTCCGCATCGCCGCCCCGCCCGGCGTACGACTCACCGTCAGCGCCCTCACCGACGCCGACATCGTCCCCCTCGCCGACGCCGTCGCCCGCGCCCTGCACCCCCCGCCCCCCACCACCTTCACCGCCTGACCCGCCCCTCCCCACCTCCGGCCCCTCTGGCGATGGCGGTTTTCCGACGCGACACGCCGGGACAGGCGACGCTTTCCGCACCCCGCTCCACCCCAGCCCGGCCCGCCCCGCGGGCCGGGCGGGCTCGGCGGGTCCGTCGCGTGCGCGGCGAGGGAACGGGTACAACAGTCCGCATGTCCGAGATCGACACCGCCCCCGGCGCCCAGCAGTTCATCCCACCCCGGGCCGACACCCTCGACGAGCTGCGGGCCGCCGCGCGCGACTGCCGGGGCTGCGAGCTTTACCGGGACGCCACCCAGACGGTGTTCGGTCGGGGCGACGCGCACGCCCGCCTGGTCTTCGTCGGCGAGCAGCCCGGGGACATGGAGGACCAGAAGGGGCTGCCCTTCGTCGGCCCCGCCGGCCGGCTGCTGCGCCGGGCGGTCGACGACGCCGGTCTGGACCCCGGGCACATCTACCTGACGAACACCGTCAAGCACTTCCGGCACGAGCTGCGGGGCCGGCGGCGCATCCACCAGACCCCGGACCAGGTGCACGTCACCGCCTGCCGCCCGTGGCTGGTCGCCGAGTTCGCCCGGCTGCGCCCGGAGGTCGTCGTGGTGCTCGGTGCCACCGCCGCCAAGGCCCTGCTCGGCCCGTCGTTCCGGGTCACCCGGCAACGCGGCGAGCTGCTGCCCTGGCCGGCCGCCGCGCAACGCCCGCAGGACTTCGCCCGGGTGCCGGTGGACAGCGCCGGTGCCGTCGCCGACGCCCCGCCCGCCCGGCTGCTCGCCACCATCCACCCCTCCGCCGTGCTCCGCGCCGACGACCAGGACCGGGCGTACGCGGGCCTGGTCGCCGACCTCACCACCGTCGCCCACGCCCTGGGGTAAGGAAGGGCCCCCTCTTAACGCCTGGGGTAGAGCAGGGGGCCCCTATTAACATCCGGGGTGTTAACAGGGGACCCCTGCCAACATCCCGGCCGCCCCGGCCAGCCGGGACGCACCCGGTGCGCCGCCGGCACCGGCCCGTGCGCCGCATCGTCACACCGCTGACCCGGGCGCAGCCGTCGAGGAGCCCGCGATGACCGTCGAGCAGAGCGCGCCGCCCCGCGACCGGCCGGACGTCGCCGTGGTCCAGCGGCGCACCGTACGCCTGCTCGCCGGCACCCAGGTCCTCGGCGGGACCGGGGTGACCATCGGCGTCGCCGTCGGGGCGCTGCTCGCCGCAGACCTCGCCGGTACGGCGGTGGCCGGCCTCGCGCAGAGCGCCGGCGTGGTGGGCGCCGCCCTGCTCGCCGTCCCGGTCACCCGCCTGATGACCGGGTACGGGCGACGGCCCGGCCTGGTCCTGGCGTACCTGGTCGGGGCCGCCGGTGGGGTGCTGACCGTGCTGGCCGCGGTCACCGGGTGGGTACCGCTGCTCTTCCTCGGCATGCTGCTCTTCGGCGGGGGCAGCGCGGCGAACCTCCAGGCCCGCTACGCCGCGGTCGACCTGGCCGAGCCGGCTCGCCGGGGCCGGCAGCTCTCCGTGGTCGTCTGGGCGACCACCGTCGGCGCGGTGGCGGCGCCGAACCTCGCCGCGCTGGCCGACGGGCTCACCACGGGCTGGGGGCTGCCCCGGCTCGCCGGCCCGTTCGCGTTCAGCGCCGTGGCGTTCGTCGCCACGGCCGGGGTGCTCCTGATCTTCCTGCGTCCCGACCCGTTGCTCACCGCCCGCCGGCTCACCGCCGACCCGGGCGTGACGACCGACCCGGGCGCGGTGAACACGCGCAGCGTGACGACCACCGACCCGGGCGCGGGGGCCGACCCGGGCGTGGCGGGGGCCGGGGCGGGCCCCGCCACCCGGCCGGCCGGGAGTCTGCGCGCGGCCTGGGCGCAGGTACGCCGCCGGCCGGCCGCCCGGCTCGGCGTCGCCGCCGTGGCGGTGGGCCACCTGGTGATGGTCGCGGTGATGGTGATGACCCCGGTACGCCTGCACGAGGCGCACCACGACGGCGACGTGCTGCCGGTGGTGGGTCTGGTGCTGAGCCTGCACATCGCCGGTATGTACGCCTTCGCCCCGCTGGTCGGCTGGCTCACCGACCGGCTCGGCCGGCGGGCCGTCGTCCTCGGCGGGGCCGGGCTGCTGCTGGCCGCCTGTGCGGTCGCCGGCACCGCCGGGCACGACACGCCCCGGCTCGCCGCCGGCCTGGTCCTGCTGGGGCTGGGCTGGTCGGCGACGATGGTGGCCGGCTCCACGCTGCTGTCCGAGTCGGTCCCGGTGCCGGTCCGGCCGACCGTGCAGGGGCTGGCCGACCTGATCATGGGGCTGGCCGGGGCGGGGGCCGGTGCGGCCAGCGGGTTTGTCGTGCAGACGGCGGGATACCCGGTCCTCACCCTGCTCGCGGCGGTCGCGGTCGGGCCGCTGGTGGCGCTGGCGCTGCGACCGGTACCGTCGCGGGGTCCGGGCCGGGGCGACACCGGGGACGTGCCGGACGAGAAGGAGTGACACGTGCGGCTGACCGACTTCTGGGACCGGCTGGAGGAGGCCTTCGGCCCGGGGTACGCGGCCAGCATCGCCGCCGACCAGGTGCTGTCGCAACTCGGCGGGCGCACCATCGAGCAGGCGCTCGCCTCGGGTGAGGAGACCCACGTCGTGTGGCGGGCGGTCTGCGCCGCGTACCCCGACCGGGTGCCCACGCGACTACGCTGAGCAGCGGTTTCGTTGGTGCCGCGTGTCGCTTGTCGAGTCGTACACCTGTTCGGCTATTGTCCACAGCGGGGTGCTCGTCCACAGCTCGCGGCCCGTCGGCTGGTTTTCTGTCGGACCCAGCGCCTAGCGTGTCCCGCGTGACGAGAAGCTCAGGAAAGACGCCGGCGAAGGCAGGGGTGGCAACCATGGCGGCAGGGCCTGACCGGGAGAAGGCACTCGACCTTGCTCTCGCTCAGATCGACAAGCAGTTCGGCAAGGGTTCGGTGATGCGGCTGGGGGAGCGGCCGGTCATCCAGACCGCGATCATCCCCACCGGTTCGATCGCCCTCGACGTGGCGCTCGGCGTGGGCGGTCTGCCCCGGGGCCGGGTGGTCGAGGTCTACGGCCCGGAGTCCAGCGGTAAGACGACGGTCGCCCTGCACGCGGTGGCCAACGCCCAGCGCAACGGCGGGATCGCCGCCTTCGTCGACGCCGAGCACGCCCTCGACCCGGAGTACGCGAAGGCCCTCGGCGTCGACACCGACGCCCTGCTGGTCTCCCAGCCGGACACCGGTGAGCAGGCGCTGGAGATCGTGGACATGCTGGTCCGCTCCGGCGCGCTCGACATCATCGTGATCGACTCGGTCGCCGCCCTGGTGCCGCGCGCCGAGATCGAGGGCGAGATGGGCGACAGCCACGTCGGCCTCCAGGCCCGGTTGATGAGCCAGGCGCTGCGCAAGATCACCGGTGTGCTCAACAACACCGGCACCACGGCGATCTTCATCAACCAGCTCCGCGAGAAGATCGGCGTCATGTTCGGCAGCCCCGAGACCACCACCGGTGGCCGGGCGCTGAAGTTCTACGCCTCGGTCCGGCTCGACGTGCGCCGGATCGAGAGCCTCAAGGACGGCACCGACGTGGTCGGCAACCGGACCCGGGTCAAGGTCGTGAAGAACAAGGTCTCCGCGCCGTTCAAGCAGGCCGAGTTCGACATCATGTACGGCAAGGGCATCTCCCGGGAGGGCTCGCTGATCGACGTCGGCGTCGAGCAGGCGATCATCCGCAAGTCCGGCGCCTGGTACACGTACGACGGCGACCAGCTCGGCCAGGGCAAGGAGAAGGCCCGCGAGTTCCTCCGGGAGAACCCGGACGTGGCCGCCGAGATCGAGAAGAAGATCCTGGAGAAGCTCGGCGTCGGTGCCGCTGCGGGCGGCGACGCCGCTGGCGGCCCGGAGCTGCCGCCGGTCGACTTCTGAGCGCCGGGTGGCCGGACGACGCGCCCGCACGGGGCGGGGTTGGGACGCCAGTCCACCCCGGGCGGGTGAGGCCGCCAGCACGCCCCGCCCCCGCCGGGGGCGCCCTGACGGGAGTGGTTCCGGGTCGACGGGGTTCGGCGGGGGAGCCGAGCCGGGGGTGACCGGTGCGGAGTCGGCCCCGCCCCGGGACCCCGCCGAGGCGGCCCGCCGGGAGGCGGAGCTGGCCCGGGAGATCTGCCTGCGGCAACTCGCGGTCCGACCGCGTACCCGGGCCGAGCTGGCCGGTGCGCTGACCCGGCGGGGGATCTCCGAGGAGGTGGCCGCGTCGGTTCTCGACCGGTACGACGAGGTCGGGATGATCGACGATGCCGCCTTCGCCCGTGCCTGGGTGTCGAGTCGGCACGCCGGTCGCGGGCTGGCCCGCCGGGCGCTCGCCAACGAGCTGCGCCAGCGGGGCGTGGCCGGCGAGGTGGCCGGTGAGGCGCTCGACGCGCTGGACGAGGAGACCGAGGCGCAGACCGCGCGGGCCCTGGTCGACCGCAAGCTGCGGACCGCCCGGGGCGAGCCGGACGCGGTCTTCCGGCGCCTGGTCGGCATGCTGGCCCGCAAGGGCTATCCCGCCGGCGTGGCGATCCGGGCGGTGAAAGACGCGCTCGCCGCGCAGAGCGCCGAGGCGGCCGAGTTCGCCGACGCGATCGACGCCGACGCGCTGGCCGACGCCGAGGGGGAGCCCGACCGCTGACCGCAGCCGGTGGTTGACCAGGGCGACCGGTCGGCCCGGGGGCGGGGCGGCCGGCCGGGCCGGAGCGTCGCCACCGGGTCCGGGCGGTCGGCGGCGCATCGGGCGAAGGGCGGTGCGCGGCCCGACAACGGGGCTCTTTGTCCTCTCGTGTCCGGACTGTCGGTGGGCAGGGAGTCACCCCTCAACTTCGCTCCGTTCGGGGGGTTTGATCATGACTCCTTGACCAGAGGGCCATCGGCGACCTAGCCTCGCCATACAAGCTCATTGCCCGACCGATGCAGGCTAAGCGCACAACATAGAACGCATAACGGAACAGCATCACTTTGCACGGCTCCCACGGACGTGGATCGGCGACCGCCGCCCGCGCCGGTGGGTGCTGGCGCGACAACTGCACCCCGCCGTCGGCGGTGCCCGAGGGGCACCGCCGACGGAAGGCTACCCAGGCCAGGCGCTCCGGTCGGGCGTCACGAGCCGCAGGCAGCGTGCCCACCGGCGCGACGGCTGCGGCGCCGACGTTCAGGGGAGGCGGCCATGGCGGGGCGGCAGAGGTACACCGGTGGCCCCACGGAGGCGGCATGAACGCCTTCGACCTCGTGCTCCTCGTGACGGTCGTGCTCCTGACCCTGGTCGTGGTCGGCGCGGTGCTGTTCGGGGTACGGGTGCTGCGCCGGCTCGCCGTGACACCGGCGGCCGAGGACCCCGCGTTCATCGCCGAGAAGGACCGTCAGGAGCAGTCCCTGGCCGCGTTGCGCACCGCCGCCGACGAGGCCAACAGCACCATCGACGTGGCGAAGTCGATGGCCGCCGCCGCCCGGGCCGAGGCGGCTGCCGCCAAGGCGGAGGCGAAGGCGGCCCGCGCCGAGGCCCGCCGGGTGCTCGACGCCGCCCGGGTCGAGGCGGACACCGTCCTGGAGCGGGCCCACAAGCAGGCGGAGACGGACGCCGAGCAGTTGCGCACGACCGCCCGGCGCAGTGGCGAGCGGGAGGTCGCCGTCCTGGCCGCCACCACCCGGGAGCAGGCGGCCGAGGTGGAACGGCGGGCCGCCCGGATGGACGAGCGGGAACGGCTGCACACCGAGGAGGTGGAGCGGCTCGCCGAGCGGGAGCGGCAGCTCACCGCCGCCAGCGCCGCGCTGGCCGCCCGGGAGTCGGCGCTGGTCCAGCGCGAGCAGGAGGTGGCCGAGGCGGAGGAGCAGCGCCGCCGCGAGCTGGAGCGGGTCGCCGGGCTCACCGCCGAGGTGGCCCGGGCCGAGCTGGTCGAGGCGATCGAGGGCCAGGCCAAGCGGGAGGCCGCCCTGCTGGTCCGTGACATCGAGTCCGACGCCCGCAACACGGCCGAGCAGCGGGCCCGGCACATCGTGGTGGACGCCATCCAGCGGGTGGCCAGCGAGCAGACCGCGGAGAGCGTGGTCAGTGTCATGCACCTGCCCGGCGACGAGATGAAGGGGCGGATCATCGGCCGGGAGGGTCGCAACATCCGCGCCTTCGAGTCGGTCACCGGGGTCAACCTGATCATCGACGACACCCCCGAGGCGGTGCTGCTCTCCTGCTTCGACCCGGTCCGCCGGGAGGTCGGCCGGCTCACCCTCGAGAAGCTGGTGCTGGACGGGCGGATCCACCCGCACCGGATCGAGGAGGTCTACGACCTGGCCCGGCACGAGGTGGAGCAGCTCTGCCAGCGCGCCGCCGAGGACGCCCTGGTCGAGGTCGGCATCACCGAGATCCACCCGGAGCTGGTCACCCTGCTCGGTCGGCTGCGCTACCGGACGTCGTACGGGCAGAACGTGCTCAAGCACCTGGTGGAGACCGCGCACATCGCCGGGGTCATGGCGGCCGAGCTGCGGCTGGACGTGCCCACCATCAAGCGGTGCGCGTTCCTGCACGACGTCGGCAAGGCGCTCACCCACGAGGTGGAGGGCAGTCACGCCATCATCGGCGCCGATCTGGCCCGCAAGTACGGCGAGAGCGAGGACGTGGTGCACGCCATCGAGGCGCACCACAACGAGGTGCCGCCGCAGACCATCGAGGCGGTGCTCACCCAGGCCTCCGACGCCTGCTCGGGCGGCCGGCCCGGGGCCCGGCGGGAGAGCCTGGAGGCGTACGTCAAGCGGCTGGAGCGGATCGAGGAGATCGCCGCCGGCAAGCTCGGCGTGGAGAAGGTCTTCGCCATGCAGGCGGGCCGCGAGATTCGGGTGATGGTCAAGCCGGACGACGTCGACGACATCGGCGCGGCGGTCCTCGCCCGGGACGTGGCCAAGCAGATCGAGGAGGAGCTGACCTACCCCGGTCAGATCCGGGTGACCGTGGTCCGCGAGTCCCGGGTCACCGAGATCGCCCGCTGAGCGAGCGGGCTGCGGCGGCCGGCCCGGCCGCCCCGGCCCGCCGCACGTGCCGGTGGCCCGCCCCGCCCCAGCCGGGACCGTCGCGCCTGGCCCACCGGGGACGACGTCGCGGGGATCGGCGCCGCTACATCCACCGTCGCGGGGATCGGCGTTCGCTGAAACCGGTGTCGGGAGGACCGATGCCGGTAGGAGCGGTGTCGGGAAAACAGGTGTCGCGGAGGGCCGCAGGAGACGGGAGCGCTGCCCGTCGGCCGTGGACGGCGACAGGGCCGCACCCTGTGGGGTGCGGCCCTGCGATGGCCGGTCCGTCAGGACGCTGTGGCGTCAGGACGCGCCGGACTGAGCCGTGGACTGGGCGCCGAGCGCGGCGGCGATGGCGGGCGGCGGGGCCGCCGTCGGGGTGTCCGTGGTCTTGCGACCCCGGGCGAGGCGGCCCTGGACGTACTGGGCCAGCTTCGACAGGGAGTAGTTGACCACGATGAACAGGACACCGATGACGATGTAGACCGGGATCGGGTTGTTGAGCACCCCGATGATCTGCTTGCCGATGTTCAGGGTCTCCTCGTAGCTGATGATGAAGCCCAGCGAGGTGTCCTTGAGCACCACCACGAGCTGGCTGATCAGCGCCGGGAGCATGATCCGGAAGGCCTGGGGGAGCAGGATCAGGCCGGTGGTCTGCAGCGGGGAGAGACCGATCGCGGCGGCGGCCTCCCGCTGCCCGCCGGGCAGCCCCTCCATGCCGGAGCGGAGGATCTCGGCGATGACCACCGAGTTGTAGATGGTCAGACCGATGACCAGGTAGGTCAGCGTGCTCAGCGAGATGCCGAACTCGGGGAAGCCCCGGGCCACGAAGAAGATCGTGATGACCACCGGGAGTCCCCGGAACACCTCGACGCAGAACCGGGTCAGGGCCGCCAGGAACAGGCTCAGGCCGCGCAGCAGGTACGTCACGGGGGCGGCCATACCGGTGAACCGGCGGGCGGTGAGGCTCTTGAGCTGGATCCGCAGCACCGCCAGCAGGGTGCCGACCACCAGGGAGGAGGCGATCGCCAGGACCGCCGCCATCAGGGTGTTGCCGAACCCGATGCCGATCCGCTCCCAGACCAGGCTGAAGTTCTCGTCGGAGGGGTCGATCAGCGGACCCCACAGCTCCATGGAGAACTGGCCGTTCTCGTCCAGCGGCCGGTAGACGAAGAAGTACGCCCCGATGAGAACGGCGATCGTGGCGACGATGCTGCCGATCAGGGTGATCCGGCGCTGCCGGGGACCGGGGACGTCGTAGAGGACGCTCTGGCTCATCGGGCCACCGCCTGTCGCTTCTCGATGCGGTCGAGGAGGGCGCCGAGGGGCACCGTCATGATCAGGTATCCGATGGAGATACCGATGGCGACCGGTACGAAGGCGTGGCCCTCGGCCGAGGTGAGCTGGTCGGCGCTCTGCGAGAGGTCGCCGACCACCCCGAAGAAGCCGACCAGCGCCGAGTTCTTGATCATGGCGATGATGACCGAGCCGAGCGGTACCACCGAGGCCTTCCAGGACTGCGGCAGGACCACGTACCGCAGGTTCTGCGTGAAGGTGAGGCCGAGGGAACGGGCGGCCTCGGCCTGCCCGGCGGGGACGGCGTTCACCCCGGAGCGCAGCGCCTCGCAGACGAAGGCGGCGGTGTAGAGCACCAGCGCGATCAACGCGAAGCGGAAGTACGGCAGGTCGGTCCCGAGCCGGGTGAAGATCGCGTCCAGCCCGGGGATGCGGAGGAAGTCCGCGTTGGAACCGAGGGCCGGCAGACCGAAGGCGGCGAAGAACATCACCACGGTCAGCGGCAGGTTGCGGAACATGTTCACGTAGGCGGTGCCGACCGCCCGCAGGGGCGGCACCGGGGAGATTCGCAGTACCGCCACGATGGCGCCCAGGATCAGGGCGCCGATCGCGGCGAGTAGGCAGATCTGGAGGGTGAGCCAGAAACCACCCGCGAAGACGTCGAACTTGTCGATGAGCACACTCACGGGTCGGACTTCCTCCCCACCCTCCAGATCAACTGTTCAGACTCAGTAGCGGTCGACGGCCGGCGGGTCGCCGAGCTGGGCGCCGAACTTGCCGGCGGTGTCCTCCCAGGCCTTCTTCCAGCTGCCGTCGGAGTACGCCTTCTCCAGCGTGTCGTTGACGAAGTTGCGGAAGTCGGTGTCCTCCTTCTTCACCCCGAGGCCGTACGGCTCCTTGGTGAAGTTCTCGCCGGCCAGCTTGAAGGCGTCGTTGCCGTTGGCGATGTAGCCGAGCAGGATGACGTTGTCGGTGGTGACGGCGTCGACCTGGCCACCGTTGAGGGCGTCCCGGCACTTGTCGTACGTGTCGAAGAGGACGAGCTGCGAGCCGACGTCCTGGACGTACTTCTTGATCTCCTCGGCCGGGGTGGAGCCGGTGACCGAGCAGACCTTCTTGGTGCCGTCCTTGAAGGAGTCCGGCCCGGTGATGGAGGTGTCGTCCTTCTTCACCATGATGTTCTGGCCGGCCTCGTAGTACGGCCCGGCGAACGCGATGCGCTCCTTGCGGGTGTCGTTGATCGTGTAGGTCGCCGCGACCAGGTCGACGGTGCCGTTGACGATCACGTCCTCGCGGACCTTCGAGGGGGCCTCGACCCACTCGATCTTGTCCTCGGGGATGCCCAGCTCCTTGGCGATGATCTTCGCGACCTCGACGTCGAAGCCCTCCGGCTCACCCGAGAGGCCCTTGAGGCCGAAGCCCGGCTGGTCGAACTTGGTGCCGATCTTGATGGCCTGGGCCTTGTTCAGCCGCTCCATCGTGCTGCCGGCCGGGAACGACTTGCTCTCGCCGCCGGTGCCCTCCCCGGCCTCGTCGTTGCCGCCACAGGCGGTCAGGCCGAAGGCCAGGGTGGCGGCCGCGGCGAGCGCCGCTACGCGCTTCATACGCATCTTCATTCTCCTTTTTCGACGGAGCCCCATCGATGAGGGCTTCGACGGAGCTCGCCGGGGGCGGCACGCTCCACAACAGACGCCTAGTGCGTCAGGATCTTCGACAGGAAGTCCTTGGCCCGCTCACTGCGCGGGTTGGCGAAGAACTCGGTCGGCGCCGCGTCCTCGACGAGCCGGCCGTCGGCCATGAAGATGACCCGGTTCGCCGCGTGCCGGGCGAAGCCCATCTCGTGCGTGACCACGACCATGGTCATGCCGTCGCGGGCCAGCGACGTCATCACGTCCAGCACCTCGCCGACCATCTCCGGGTCCAGCGCGCTGGTCGGCTCGTCGAAGAGCATCGCCTTGGGCTGCATGGCCAGCGCCCGGGCGATGGCGGCCCGCTGCTGCTGGCCGCCGGAGAGCTGGGCCGGGAACTTGTCGGCCTGGTTGGCGATGCCGACCCGGTCGAGCAGCGCCAGGCCGCGCTCCCGGGCGGCGGCCGGCTTCTCCTTGCGGACCTTGACCGGCCCGAGGGTCACGTTCTCCAGGATGGTCTTGTGCGCGAAGAGGTTGAACGACTGGAAGACCATGCCGACCTCGCTGCGCAGCTTCGCCAGCGCCTTGCCCTCGGCGGGCAGCGGCCGGCCGTCGAAGGTGATCGTGCCCGAGTCGATCGGCTCCAGGCGGTTGATCGTCCGGCACAGCGTCGACTTGCCGGAGCCGGAGGGGCCGATCACCACCACCACCTCGCCCCGACCGACCGAGAGCGAGACGTCCTGCAGCACGTGCAGCGGCCCGAAGTGCTTGTTGACCTCGTCCAGCACGATGAGCGGTTCGCCCGTCGTCACGTCGTCCACCGTCCCTGTCGTCGCGGGAACCGGGGTCGGATGAACCCCCGGTTGCGGCAACTGTAGGCGGGGCGGCGTAGCGGCATGCAAGCCAAATGGTCACGAGGGTGTAACACCCGTCCCGGAGTGTGTCCGGAATCCGAATTCCGGCCCGCATCGGGCCGCTGTGGTGGCGATCGCCACGTTGGCCACGGGATCATCGGGGGATGACCGAACCGGTACGACTGACCAGGTACGCCCGAGGTGGTGGGTGCGCCTGCAAGATCCCACCCGGCGAGCTGGAGGCCATGGTGGCCGGGCTCGCCCCCGCCAGCGGCACCGCCGAGCTGTTGGTCGGGATCGACCACGGCGACGACGCCGCAGTGGTTCGCCTCGATGAGTGTACCGGACTGGTGAGCACCGCCGACTTCTTCACGCCGGTGGTCGACGATCCGTACGACTGGGGGCGGATCGCGGCGGCCAACGCCCTCTCCGACGTCTACGCGATGGGCGGCACCCCCCTGGTCGCGCTGAACCTGCTCTGCTGGCCGCGCGACGTGCTGCCGCTGGACCTGGCCCGGGAGGTGCTGCGCGGCGGGCAGGACGTGGCCCGCCAGGCCGGCTGTCACCTGGCCGGCGGGCACAGCGTCGACGACGACGGCCCCAAGTACGGCCTGGCGGTGACCGGGGTGGTCCGCCCCGACGAGTTGATCACCCTGGACGCGGGGCGGGCGGGGCTGCCGCTGTCGTTGACCAAACCGCTCGGGGTGGGGGTGCTGAACACCCGGCACAAGGCGACCGGCGAGACGTTCCCCGAGGCGGTGGCCACGATGAGCACGCTGAACCGGGACGCCGCCCGGGCGGCGGTCGCCGCCGGCATCCGCTGTGGCACCGACGTGACCGGCTTCGGCCTGCTCGGGCACGCCTCGAAGCTGGCGCGGGCCAGCCGGCTGACGGTCGCCATCGACACCGCCCGGGTGCCGTACCTGGCCGGGGCGCGGGAGGCGGTGCGCGACGGGTACGTCAGCGGGGGCAGCCGGCGCAACCTGGACTGGGTGACCCCGTGGACCGACGTCGGCCCGACCGGTGAGACCGACCGGCTGCTGCTGGCCGACGCGCAGACCTCCGGCGGGCTCCTGGTCGCGGGGGAGGTCCCCGGGGCGACCGTGATCGGCGAACTGCTGCCCCGGGGCGAGCACCTGCTACTGCTGCGCTGACCCCGGCGGCGCTGGTCGGCCCCCTGCTGTCGCACCCCGCCCCGGCCCGCCCCGGGCCGGGTGCGACGTCGGCTCGCCGGCCGTCCGGTCGCACGTTCGGGGCACCGTACCCGATAAACTGTCATCTTCCCGCTACTTCCAGCAACGGGGACCCAGGAAAATTTGCCCGGAATGGTCACAGACCGGTAACTTGCCCCCGGCTGCGGTCATATGCCCCCCACCATCGTCAGTAAGGCCCGATCCGGAGGCCGGTGGGACGAGCACAGCGAGGAGGCGGCGTGACCGAGCTGTGGAACTGGAGAATCGACCGGGTGCCACCCGTGGAGGTGTACCCGGCACTGGCCGAGGCGCTCGGTCGGGTGGTGATGCCGCTGGCGGTGGCCGATCCGGCCCGCCTGCCCACGTACGCGGTGATCTGCGACGTCTGGGAGGCCCCGGGCGAATTCGGCACCATCGTGGACTGCTACGGCGTGCCCGACCGGCTGTCCGAAGAGGCGGGCATCGCGGCCCTGGCCCGACTGCTGGGGTGCCACTGCCTGCTGCGCGACGACACCCTGGACGCCGGGCGGCACCTGCTCGTCGGGCCCGACGGCACCATCCGTCCGGTGCACTTCGACCTGACCGAGACCGACGACGGCGAGGAACTGAGCAACCAGCGGCTCTGCACCCTGGACAACCCGGGTTGCCGGGGCTGGTCCCGGTGCCACCGGTCGCGCTGGGCGCCCGACTCGGTCATCCCCGCCCTCGCCGCCGCCTGACCCCCCGCCCACACGCGTGGCGCGCGGGGCGGGGCGGGCGGTGAGAAGGGTTCCCCTCTCTACCGTAGGCGTTAGGAAGGGGCCCTTCCTTCCCGGCGGGCGGGGGTGGTGCCGCCCTTGACGACCAGGTCGTCGAGGAGCGTGCGGGTGGCCGCCGCGACCGCGGCGACCGCCGCGTCGAAGGCGGCGGCGTTGTGGGCGGCGGGCGCCCGGAAACCGGAGATCTTCCGGACGTACTGCAACGCCGCGGCGTCGATGGCGGCCGGGGTCACCGCCGGCACGAACGGTTCACGCAGGGTCTTGATGCTGCGGCACATCGCCTTCTCCTCGCCTGGGCCCGGGACCGGACCCGTCCACGGTGCCACGCTCCGGGCCGGGACGGGGGGCGACACCCGCCGGGCGGGGCCCGCGCCCGGGGCCGGGTGGTGGGACGCCACCGGGCCGCGTCGAGGGGCCGCTACCCTGGTACCCCGAGGAAAGGGGCGCTGCGAGGGTGGCGAAGACCTACAACGTCGTGACGTACGGCTGCCAGATGAACGTGCACGACTCCGAACGGATCTCCGGCCTGCTGGAGCGGGCCGGCTACGTGCGGGCCGACGCGGGTGACGACCACCCGGACGTGATGGTCTTCAACACCTGCGCGGTACGGGAGAACGCCGACAACCGGCTCTACGGCAACCTCGGTCACCTGCGCCCGGTGAAGTCCCGCAATCCCGGGATGCAGATCGCCGTCGGCGGCTGCCTGGCCCAGAAGGACCGGGGCGAGATCGTCCGCCGGGCGCCCTGGGTGGACGTGGTCTTCGGCACCCATAACATCGGCTCGCTGCCGGTGCTGCTGGAGCGGGCCCGGCACAACGCCGCCGCCGAGGTGGAGATCCTGGAGTCGCTGGACGTCTTCCCCTCCACCCTGCCGACCCGGCGCGAGTCGACCTACGCCGGCTGGGTGTCGATCTCGGTGGGCTGCAACAACACCTGCACCTTCTGCATCGTGCCGGCGCTGCGCGGCCGGGAGAAGGACCGCCGTCCCGGCGACATCCTCTCCGAGGTCCGCGCCCTGGTCGACGAGGGCGTGCTGGAGGTGACCCTGCTCGGGCAGAACGTCAACTCCTACGGCGTCGAGTTCGGCGACCGGTACGCCTTCGGCAAGCTGCTGCGGGCCTGCGGGGACGTCGACGGGCTGGAGCGGGTCCGGTTCACCAGCCCGCACCCGAAGGACTTCACCGACGACGTGATCGCCGCGATGGCCGAGACGCCGAACGTCTGCCACTCGCTGCACATGCCGTTGCAGTCCGGCTCGGACGACGTGCTGCGCGCGATGCGCCGGTCGTACCGGTCGGAGCGGTACCTCGGCATCATCGACAAGGTCCGGGCGGCGATGCCGGACGCGGCGATCACCACGGACATCATCGTCGGCTTCCCCGGCGAGACCGAGGCCGACTTCGCACGGACCCTGGACGTGGTCCGCGCGGCAAGGTTCTCCTCGGCGTTCACCTTCCAGTACTCCAAGCGCCCCGGCACCCCGGCCGCCACGATGGACGGCCAACTGCCCAAGCAGGTGGTGCAGGAACGCTACGAGCGGCTGGTCGCCACGGTCGAGGAGATCACCTGGGCGGAGAACAAGAAGCTGGTGGGGGAGACCGTCGAGGTGCTGGTCGCCGTCGGCGAGGGGCGCAAGGACGAGCGCACCGGCCGGATGTCCGGCCGGGCCCGTGACGGGCGGCTGGTGCACTTCGACGCCGGCTCGCACCAGGGCCTGATCCGGCCCGGCGACATCGTGCACACCACCGTCACGTACGCCGCCCCGCACCACCTCAACGCCGACGGCGAGCCGGTCGCACACCGGCGGACCCGGGCCGGGGACGCCGCCGAGGCGGGCCGCTCCCCGCGTACCCCCGGGGTGCTGCTCGGGTTGCCGACGGTCGGTGCGCCGGCCGTGGCGCCCGCGCCGACGACCGGCTGCGCCGCCCACTGACGTGAGGCCGGGGCCCGCCGCGCGGGCGGGCCCCGACCCGGATCCGGGGCTCAGACCGAGATCTTGCCGGCCCCGGCGCCGTTGGTCACGATCGACTTGACGTTGGCGGCCGGGGCCAACGGGTAGCCGTACGGGATCCCGGCGACGCTGCCGCCGGCCTGCCCGGCGCCCGAGTTGACGAAGTGGTTGTTCCGGGCCACCAGGGTGCCCGGCCCGGAGCTGCCCTCACCCAGGTGGTACGGGTCCCGCACGTTCTCGAAGTAGTTGCCCTCGACGAGGACGCCGCCACCCATGGTGGAGGCGACGCCGTACCCGCCGTTGCTGCGGTGCACCGGATGTAAAGGCGGATTGTGAACGTTCTCATTCCGGCTGGTCGACACCCCGGCGTCCCGGACCGCGCGGCGGTGGACGGCACAGGACCCCCGTCCCGGGGCGGGACGGGGGTCCTGGTCGGTGCCGGGCCCGGTCGGGCTAGCTGGCCTGCTCGGCGAGCTGGAGGAACTGCCGCTTCGAGGCCAGCGCCTGCTCGGCCTCCTTGATCCGGCGGGCGTCCCCGGCGGCCTGGGCGCGGGCCAGCCGCTGCTCGGCCTCGGCGACCTGCTCACGCATCTGCGCCAGCAGCGGGTTGTCGGCCGGGGCGGTCCGGCGCCACGCGGAGTCCATCACCTCGCGGACCTTGTCGTCGATCACCCGCATCCGGCGCTCCAGCCCGGCGGCGGCGTCCCGGGGCACCCGGCCCGCCTCGTGCCACTGGGCCTGGATGTCGCGCAGCCGGACCTGGGCACCCTTCGGGTCCCCGTCGATGTCGAGCGCCTCCGCCTCGGCCAGCAGGGCCTGCTTGCGCTCCAGGTTGGCCCGCTGCTCGTTGTCCCGGGCCGAGAAGACCTCGCTGCGCCGGGTGAAGAAGTCGTCCTGGGCGGCCCGGAACCGTTCCCAGAGCTTCTGCTCGGCCTCCTTGGACGCCCGGGGGGCGGCCTTCCACTGGGCCATCAGCTCCTTGAGCTGGTTGGCGGTGGCCGCCCACTCGCTGGAGTCCTTCAGCTTCTCCGCCTCGGCGACCAGCTCCTCCTTGACCGACTGGGCCTGCTTGCGCTGGGCGTCCAGCGAGGCGAAGTGGGCGCCCCGGCGCCGGGTGAAGCCGTCCCGGGCGGCGGCGAACCGCTTCCACAGCTCGCCGTCGGCCTTCTTGTCGACGCCCCGGATGGTCTTCCACTCGTCGAGGATCTCCTTGAGCCGGTCCCCGGCGGACTTCCAGCCGGTCGCCTCGGCGGCCAACTGCTCCGCCTCCTCGACCAGGGTCGTCTTGCGGGCGAGCGCCTCGGCGCGGGCCGCGTCCTTGGCCGCCCGGGCCTCACCGGCCTTCTCCTCGGCGAGGGTGGCGAGCTTGTCCAGCCGGCTGGCCAGCGCGTCGATGTCGCCGACGACGTGCGCTTCCGCCAGCGAGGCGCGGATGCGGCGGATCGTCGCCAGGGAATGGCCCGCGTCGGCGGCCCCCGAGGAGAGTCGAGCCTCGGTCAGGTCCACCTCGGTCACCAGGTCGGCGAAGCGGCGCGCGAAGTGGGCCAGCCCCTCCTCCGGTGCCCCCGCCTGCCAGGATCCGACCACCCGCTCGCCGTCGGCGGTCTTGACGTAAACGGTGCCGTCCGCGTCCACCCGTCCGAAGGCAGTCCAGTCGCTCATGTGCCCATCCTCGTTCTCCCGGCGTCGACAGGTCGGACCCGCGATCGCCGCCACGGCGCAGCAAGTTACTCCCGGCATTGTCACAGGTCTCACCGGGTCCGCGTCGAGCGCCTATCGCCGACCGTGACCATACGGTGTCCTACTCCCCGGTGGTGACCCGCGCGTCGACGGGTTCGGCGTTGCCGTCTTCTTTACCGTACGATGTACGACAAGCTGCCCCCGTCGGGGGCCGGAAGGAGCCCGTCAGATGTCCCAGACCCCGTCCCGGACCGTCCCACCGGCCGACGCCGGGTACGTCCCCAGCGCCGAGGAACTGGCCGCCCTCGACGACTGGTTCCGCCGGTACGACGCCCTCGCCGCGGCGGGGGACGTCGCCGGCACCGCCGACCTGGCGCTGTTCCCCCTCAACACGGTCACCGACGACGCCGCCGGGGAGGGCTCGGCCCAGCAGCTCGACCGGGCGGCGTACCTGGAGATGATGGGTGGGGTGCTCGGCGGCGCGGGGGAGGTGACGATGGAGTCCCGGCGCACGCCGCACTTCCTCACCGCCAGCCTGGCCGTGGTGTTCACCGACGCCGAGTTCACCGTGGACGGCCACCGGCAGCGGGTCCGCTACGCCGACGTGCTGGTCAAGGTGGGCGGGCAGTGGCGGTTCCAGACCATGGTGCAGGGCGGCTGGGGCGACCACGCCGGCTGACCGGGTCAGCGGGAAGCCCCGCCACCCGGCCGCTACGGTTGCCTGGTGTCCCTGGTCGCCGCCGCCGTCTGCCCCCACCCGCCACTGCTCGTACCCGACCTCGCCGGCGCCGCCGCGCCGGAGCTGGACGATCTCCGGGCCGCCTGCGACGCCGCCGTCGCCGGCCTGCTGGCCGCCGGGCCGGAGCTGATCCTGCTGGTCGGCGGCGGTCCGGAGAGCACCGCCTTCCGGACCGCCGACTACGGGTCGCTGCGCCCGTACGGTCTCGACCGGGCGGTCCGACTGTGGAAGGTCAACTGTGCCGGCGGCGAGCGGCTGCCGTTGAGCCTGACCATCGGCGCCTGGCTGCTCGGGCGGGCCGGCACCGACCTGCCCCGGTTCGCCGAGGCGGTCGCCGTCGACGCCACCACCACCGCCTGCGCCTCCCTCGGCGCGGACCTGGTCCGGCGGACCGAGCACCCGTTCGCCCTGCTGGTGCTCGGGGACGGGTCGGCCTGCCGGGGCACGGCGGCGCCCGGCTACGACGACCCGCGCGCCGAGGCGTACGACGACGGGGTGGCCGCGGCCCTGGCCGCCGCGGACACCGACGCCCTGCTCGACCTGGACCCGGACCGGTCGGCGGAGTTGAGAGCCGCCGGCCGGGCGCCCTGGCAGGTGCTCGCCGGGGCGGCCCGCGCGGCCGGTGGCACCTGGCAGGGTGAGCTGACCCACTACACCGTGCCCTACGGCGTGGCCTACTTCGTGGCCTCCTGGCGGCGGCCGGCGGGCGGGCCGGCGTGAGCGCGGCGGTCGGCCCTCCCGTCGACCCGGCGGGCGGTGGCTCCGCCCCCGGTCCGGCGGGGGGTGGGGCCGGGACGGTCGTGGCGGTGGTCGGGCCGACCGCCGCCGGGAAGTCCGCGCTGAGCATCCCGCTGGCGCACGCCCTCGGCGGGGAGGTGGTCAACGCCGACTCGATGCAGCTCTACCGGGGCATGGACGTCGGCACCGCCAAGCTCACCCCGGCCGAGCGCGACGGCGTGCCGCACCACCTGCTGGACATCTGGGACGTCACCGAGCCGGCCAGCGTCGCCGAGTACCAGCGACTGGCCCGCGCGGCCATCGACGACATCCTCGCCCGGGGGCGGGTGCCGCTGCTGGTCGGCGGCTCCGGCCTGTACGTGCGGGCGGTGCTGGAACGCTTCGAGTTCCCCGGCACCGACCCGGCGCTGCGTGACCGCCTCGAACGGGAACTCGCCGCCGTCGGCCCCGCCCCGCTGTACGCGCGGCTGCGCGCGGCCGACCCGGCCGCGGCGGCGGGCATCCTGCCCGGCAACGGTCGGCGGATCGTCCGGGCCCTGGAGGTGATCGAGCTGACCGGGGCGCCGTTCACCGCCGCGCTGCCCGAACCCACCCCGTACTACCCGTCGGTGCAGCTCGGGGTGGACCTGGACACCGCCGTGCTGGACGAGCGGATCGCGGTACGGGTGGACCGGATGTGGGCCGACGGCCTGGTCGCCGAGGTCCGCGAGCTGGTCGGCCGGGGCCTGCCGCAGGGGCGGACCGCCAGCCGGGCCCTCGGGTACCAGCAGGTGCTGCGCCTGCTCGACGGCGAGTGGACCGAGGCGCAGGCGCGCGACGAGACGGTCCGGGCCACCCGCCGCTTCGTCCGCCGGCAGCGCTCCTGGTTCCGCCGCGACCCACGCGTGCACTGGCTGGACTCGGCCGCGCCGGACCTGGTCGAGGCCGCCCTGCGGCTGGCGCGTCCCGCTGGGTGATGATGGGGGCGTGGAGTTCACCAAGGGGCACGGCACCGGCAACGACTTCGTCATCCTTCCCGACCCGGACGGCACCCTCGACCTGACCCCCGAGCGGGTCGCCGCGCTCTGCGACCGGCGGCGTGGCCTCGGCGCGGACGGCGTGCTGCGGGTGGTCCGGGCCGCCAAGCACCCCGAGGGGGCCGGGCAGGCCGGCGAGGCCGAGTGGTTCATGGACTACTGGAACGCCGACGGCTCCTTCGCCGAGATGTGCGGCAACGGGGCGCGGGTCTTCGTCCGGTACCTCGTCGACACCGGGCTGGCCACCCCGGCGGGCCGGGCGCTGCCGGTGGCGACCCGGGCCGGCGTCGTGCGCGCGCTCGTCGCGGGCGACGAGATCTCCGTCGAGATGCGCCGCCCCCGGGTGTACGACACCTCGACCGCCAGCCTCGGCGGGCTCACCCTGCCCGGCGCGGCGGTGGACGTCGGCAACCCGCACCTGGTGTGCGCCCTGCCGGCCGGGCTGGAACTGCCGGCGCTGGACCTCACCCGGGCGCCCGGCGTCGACCCGGCGGTCTTCCCGGCCGGGGTCAACGTCGAGTTCACCGCCCCGGCCGAGCCGGTCGACGGCACCGACGCCCACGTGCTGATGCGGGTGTACGAGCGCGGCTCCGCCGAGACCCTCTCCTGCGGTACGGGCGCCTGCGCGGTCGGCGCGGTGGCCCTGCGCGACGCCGGCCTGGACACCGGCACCGTCGCGGTCGACGTCCCCGGAGGCCGCCTCACCGTACGGCTCACCGAGGACTCCTGCTGGCTCACCGGCCCCGCCACCCTCGTCGCCACCGGCACCCTCCACCCCTGACCCGCCCCGTCTCACCCCCTCCTCCCCCCGCCCTCTCTCCTCCGCGATCTTGCACTTGCGGCCCGCGTTCTGGACCGTTCGCCCGCTTTGTCGGGGCGGCAACTGCAAGATCGCCGAGGAGGGGCGGGGCCGAGGAGGGGCGGGCGGTGGCGGGCGGGTCAGGGGGTGGCGGAGGCGGTGGCGGCGATCTCGGGGAGGTCGGCGGGGCCGGGGTCGGCGGCGGGGGCCGGCGTGGCGGCCGGGTTCTGCGCGGCGGCGCGGACGGCGGCGGCGACCGCCGGGGCGACCCGCGAGTCGAAGACGCTCGGCACGATCACCGTCGGGTTGATCTTCTCCTCGCCGACCACGTCCGCGATGGCGCGGGCGGCGGCGATCGCCATCTCCTCGGTGAACTCCTCGGCGTGGGCGTCCAGCATGCCCCGGAACACGCCGGGGAAGGCCAGCACGTTGTTGATCTGGTTCGGCTGGTCGGAACGGCCGGTGGCGACCACCGCGGCGTGCTTGCGCGCCTCCCGGGGGTCCACCTCCGGGTCCGGGTTGGCCAGCGCGAAGACGATTGCGCTCTTGGCCATGGTGGCGATGTCGTCGCCGGTGAGCAGGTTCGGCGCGCTCACCCCGATGAAGACGTCCGCGCCCCGGACCGCCCCGGCCAGGTCACCGGAGTAGTTGTCCCGGTTGGTGTTCTCGGCCAGCCACTGCCAGGCCGGGTTGAGCCCGGTCAGGCCACGGTGCAGGGCGCCCTGCCGGTCGTACGCGATGATGTCGCCCACGCCCTGGCGCAGCAGCAGCTTCATGATCGCGGTGCCCGCCGCGCCGGCCCCGGAGACCACCACCCGGACGTCGGCGAGCTGCTTGCCGACCACGCGCAGCGCGTTGGTCAGCGCGGCCAGCACCACGATCGCGGTGCCGTGCTGGTCGTCGTGGAAGACCGGGATGTCCAGCGCGTCCCGCAGCCGGGCCTCGATCTCGAAGCAGCGCGGCGCGGCGATGTCCTCCAGGTTGATCCCGCCGTACGCGGGGGCGATCGCCTTGACGATCTGCACGATCTCGTCGGTGTCCTGGGTGTCCAGCACCACCGGCCAGGCGTCCACCCCGCCGAAGCGCTTGAACAGCGCCGCCTTGCCCTCCATCACCGGCAGCGAGGCGGCCGGGCCGAGGTTGCCCAGGCCGAGCACGGCCGAGCCGTCGCTGACCACGGCGACCGTGTTGCGCTTGATGGTCAGCCGGCGGGCGTCGGCCGGGTTCTCCGCGATCGCCTGGCAGACCCGCGCCACGCCCGGGGTGTACGCCCGGGACAGCTCGTCGCGGGTCCGCAGCGAGACCTTGGAGGCGACCTCGATCTTGCCGCCGAGGTGCAGCAGGAAGGTGCGGTCGGAGACCTTGCGCACGTCCACGCCGTCCAGCGCGCTCAGCGCCTGGACCACCTGGTCGGCGTGGTTGGCGTCGGCGGTGTCGCAGGTCAGGTCGACGATCACGTTGGTCGGGTCGGAGTCGACCACGTCCAGGGCGGTGACGATCGCGCCGGACTCGCCGACACAGGTGGTCAGCCGGCCGATCGAGGAGGCGTCCGCAGGCACCGCGATCCGGATCGTGATCGAG
This sequence comes from Micromonospora fluostatini, assembly GCF_050410825.1. NCBI lineage: Bacteria > Bacillati > Actinomycetota > Actinomycetes > Micromonosporales > Micromonosporaceae > Micromonospora > Micromonospora fluostatini. The sequence goes on along the minus strand of NZ_CP191251.1, from coordinate 3,906,705 downwards.
AATCCGGCACTCGGAAGTCGGGTGATGGCCACGGAAAATCCCCTCCGTCAACGCTGGCGGCCGGTCAGATGTCGCCCCGCCTTTCTACTCGCCCGCCGAGGTCGTCCGGCATTCACCCCCTGGTTGGCCGGCGGAGACCGCGTTCACCCTCCTGGATCACCGGTCGGAGGCGGGCATATAGCACGTGCGTGCGGCGTTGCTCCATGACAGGATTACCGGTAGCTGCCAGATACTGCCCGGTCAGCTATCTATCGGACACTTGTGACGTTGTCGGACAACAGGCGGGAGAGCGGTTTGCGAGACCAGGAGACCTTCGTCTCAGTCGAGGGCGAGGAACTCGACGCCACCACCGGTGAGCTGGAGCTGTCGGAGCGCCAGGCCCTGCGTCGCGTTCCCGGCCTCTCCACCGAGCTCACCGACGTCACCGAGGTCGAGTACCGGCAGCTGCGACTGGAGCGGGTCGTCCTGGTCGGTGTCTGGACCGAGGGTACGGTCGCCGACGCGGAGAACTCGCTCACCGAGCTCGCCGCGCTGGCCGAGACCGCCGGATCGCAGGTCCTGGAGGGGCTCATCCAGCGCCGTACCCGGCCCGACCCGGCGACGTACATCGGTCGCGGCAAGGTCGAGGACCTCGGCGCGGTGGTCCGCTCCTGCGGTGCCGACACGGTGATCTGCGACGGTGAGCTCTCCCCGTCCCAGCTGCGCAACCTGGAGCAGCGGATCAAGGTCAAGGTGATCGACCGGACGGCGCTGATCCTGGACATCTTCGCCCAGCACGCCAAGAGCAAGGAGGGCAAGGCGCAGGTCGAGCTGGCCCAGCTCGAATACCTGCTGCCCCGGCTGCGCGGCTGGGGCGAGGCCCTCTCCCGGCAGGCCGGTGGCTCCGGCGGCGGAGGTGGGGCCGGCGGCGGCGTGGGCCTGCGTGGTCCCGGTGAGACCAAGCTGGAGACCGACCGGCGGCGCATCCGTCACCGGATCGCCCGGCTGCGCCGCGAGATCAAGAGCATGAAGACGGTACGCCAGACCAAGCGGGCCCGGCGGGCACGCAACGCGGTGCCGGCGGTGGCCATCGCCGGGTACACCAACGCGGGCAAGTCCAGCCTGCTCAACCGGCTCACCGGGGCGGGCGTGCTGGTGGAGAACGCGCTCTTCGCCACCCTCGACCCGACCACCCGGCGGGCCACCACCGCCGACGGGCGGCAGTACACCCTCTCCGACACCGTCGGGTTCGTCCGGCACCTGCCGCACCAGATCGTCGAGGCGTTCCGCTCGACGCTGGAGGAGGTCGCCGACGCCGACCTGCTGGTGCACGTCGTCGACGGCGCCCACCCCGACCCGGAGGAGCAGGTCCGGGCGGTCCGGGAGGTGCTCGTCGAGGCGGGCGCGGAGCGGCTGCCCGAGCTGCTGGTGGTCAACAAGGTCGACGCGGCCGACGAGGAGGCGCTGCTGCGACTCAAGCGGCTCTGGCCGGACGCCGTCTTCGTCTCCGCCCACACCGGGCGCGGCATCGACGAGCTACGGGCGGTGGTGGAGAGCCGGCTGCCCACCCCGGCGGTCGAGGTCCGGGCCGTGCTGCCGTACGACCGGGGAGACCTGGTCGCCCGGGTGCACCAGCACGGTGAGGTGCTGAGCACCGAGCACCTGCCCGAGGGCACGTTGCTGCACGTCCGGGTGGACGAGGGGCTCGCCGCCGAACTGGCGCCGTTCGACGAGGACCGGACGGACCGGGTGGTGACCGCCCACCGCTGACCGGCGTCGACTAACCGGTAACAGAGACATGCGACACTGACGTCATGCGCCGCGTCGTCTCCTTGTTCACGGTTGCCGTCGCCCTGTTCGGGGCCACCGTGGCGTTTCCCGGCGCGGCCACGGCCGCGCCGGCTCCGCAGACCGAGGCGGAGCCGGGCAAGAAGCGATGCACGGTCGCGGACGAGCGCCTGCGGGAGCTCTCCGGCCTGGTGGCCACCGAGAACGGCTACATCGTCGTCAACGACAGCTCCGACGTCGAGGAGCGCAAGCGCGTCTTCTACCTCGACAGCCGGTGCCGGGTCACCAAGGTGGTGCAGTACACCCAGCAGGGGCCGTTCGACACCGAGGACCTGGCGCTCTCCCCGGACGGTCAGACGCTCTGGATCGCCGACATCGGTGACAACATCACCAGCCGCGAACGCCGGCAGCGGGTCGCGGTGTGGACCATGCCGGTCGACGGTTCCGAGCGCCCGGTGCTGCACCGCCTGTCATACCCGGAGCGCAAGCCGCACGACGCGGAGGCGCTGCTGATCGGCCCGGACAACCTGCCGCTGGTGATCACCAAGGAGCTCAACGGCAAGTCGCAGATCTTCACCCCGACCGGGCCGCTGAAGTCCGGTGACACCGACCCGGTGCCGATGAAGAAGGTCGGCGAGGTCACCCTCCCGAAGACCACCACCGACAACCGGCTGGGCGCCCCCGGCCGGCTGGCCGTCACCGGGGCCGCCCGGTCGCCGGACGGCACCCGGGTGGTGCTGCGCACCTACGCGGACGCCTTCGAGTACGACGTCACCGACGGCGACGTGCTCGGCGCCCTGACCACGGGTACGCCCCGGGTGACGCCACTGGCCGACCCCTTCGGCGAGGCGATCTCGTACACGCCGGACGGCAGGACCTTCGTCACCGTCTCCGACGGCGGTCAGCTCGAGGACTCGGATCCGATCGACATCCTCGCGTACACCCCGTCGCAGAAGACCGCGGCGGAGCTCGCCGCCGGGCCCGAGCCGCCACCGGCCAAGGAGCAGTCCTTCCTGTCCGGCCTCTCCCTGGACGACATCACGTACCTGATCGCGGCGATCGGGATTCTCGGCGCGCTGCTGGTGGGTGCCGGCATCGTGGGGATCCTGCGTTCCCGCCGCCGTCCGCAGGACGACCCGGAGGAGCGCCGGCCCGACGACGGTCCCACCCCGGACGACGCGGGCCGCACCGGTCCCGCCCGGGACGGGGACCGGGCCCGGGGTGGGGTCTACGGCGGTGGGGCCGCCGCGCCCGGCGTGTACGGGGCTCCGGCCGCCGCCCGGGCCGAGGGTGCTCCCGGGCCGGGCGGCCGGGCCGGTAAGGCCGGCCCCGGCGGCGCCCGGGGCGGCAAGGCCGCCCCGGTGGGCGGCGGGGTCTACGGCGGCGGTGGCCAGCCCGCCCGTGGCGGCGGGGTCTACGGGGGCGGTCGACCCCCCGCCGGGGGTGGCGGCGGCTACGCCGGCGCTCCGGCGGGCCCCGAGGGGCCACGCGGTGGTCCCGGCGGAGGCCGTGGCGGTCCTGGCGGGCCGCCCGGCGGCCGGGACGCCGACTTCGGCGGTGACCGGGGCGGCCCGCCCCCCGGCAACGGGCGTGGTGGCCGTGGCGGACCACCCCCGGCCGGCGGCCGGGGTGGTCACTCCGGCGGTGGCGGTCGGGGCGGGACGTACGGCGGCGGCCGGGCCGAGCCGCCCCGCCGGGGTTCCCGCGAGCCGGAGCCCCGGGAGCCCCGGGCCGGTCGGCGCCGGGAGCCCGGCCCCGACGACGGCCGGGGCGGCCAGTACGGGCAGCCGTACGGTGGGCGGGGCGACTACCGGGGCGAGCGCTACTAGCGACCCGGTGGCCCCGCCCGGAAACGGCGGCGGGGGTCAGATCCGGCGCAGCACCGCCACGACCCGGCCCATGATGGTGGCGTCGTCACCCGGGATCGGGTCGAAGGCCGGGTTCTGCGGCATCAGCCAGACGTGCCCGTCCCGGTGCCGGTAGGTCTTGACGGTGGCCTCGCCGTCGAGCATCGCGGCCACGATCTCGCCGGAGTCGGCGGTCGGCTGCTGGCGGACCACCACCCAGTCGCCGTCGCAGATCGCCGCGTCGAGCATCGAGTCGCCCTTGACCTGGAGCATGAAGACCTCGCCCTCACCGACCAGTTCGCGGGGGAGCGGGAAGACGTCCTCCACGGCCTGCTCGGCGAGGATCGGCCCACCGGCGGCGATCCGGCCCAGCATCGGCACGTACGCCGGGGTGGGGCGCTGCGCCCGGCTCAGCTCGTCGTCGACCGCGTCGCCCGGGGCGCGGACGTCCACCGCGCGCGGGCGGTTGGGGTCGCGGCGCAGGAAGCCCTTCTTCTCCAGCTCCTTGAGCTGGTACGCGACGCTGGACGGGGAGACCAGGCCGACCGCCTCGCCGATCTCCCGGACGCTCGGCGGGTACCCGTGCCGGTCGACCCAGGTCCGGATGAACTCCAGGATCCGGCGCTGCCGGGCGGTCAGGTCGACGGTGGCCGGCTCGGGGAACGCGCTGACCGGGGCGACCGGGCGGACGGCGGGTCGCCCCGCGCGGGCGCGCGTGGTGCTCCGGCGCCGCGTGGCCGGCGTGCCCGCCTCGGTGCTCTGCTGCGGGTGCTCCTGCCGGCTGACCCGGTCCTCGGTCACGTCCGTCCTCCCTGCTGGTCGGCGCTGGCTGCCTGGCGGCACATGGTGCGTACGGTGGACGCCGGGCGGACCGGCGGGATCGCCGCGCCCGGCTGTTCCTGACCGTATCGGTGAGATCGGCCATTTTCAAACATCTGTACGACCTCTTCCGGCGTGTCGAGACGGAAATCCGCGCCACTCGAACGGGTGTTCTGATAAATGGTACGTCGAATTGGTACGGGTGTTCGGTCCCGGGGGTTGTTCCGGCTCGTTCGGTCGCTGCCGGTAACCCGTCGGCGGCTGACCGGGTTGGGTTCTCGGTGGGGGTGGGCTGGGTGCTGCCGCGGTGACGCGCCGGACACGCCGGCCAACTTGACCGCGGTCCGTCGGCGGCATACGGTCGACCCCTAGATGTAGTAGTCACATGGGTGTAAGTCGCCTACAGGTTGGGTTCGGCTACCGACCGCACTCCCCGCACGGTCAACCGGCGGCAGCCATCGGCGATGGCTGGCGCACCTCGACGCGTGCCCGGGGAACGGCGTTTCCCGCGATCGATGAAGGAGGTCGGGCGATGCGGTGCCCCTACTGCCGGCACGCCGACTCCCGGGTGGTCGACTCGCGGGAGGCCGACGACGGCCAGTTGATCCGCCGGCGGCGGTCCTGCCCGGAGTGCGGCAAGCGGTTCACCACGGTCGAGGAGGCGGTCCTCGCGGTGGTCAAGCGCAGCGGGGTCACCGAGCCGTTCAGCCGGACGAAGATCATCGGAGGGGTGCGCAAGGCGTGCCAGGGGCGGCCGGTCGACGAGGACTCGATCGCCCTGCTGGCGCAGAAGGTCGAGGAGACCGTCCGGGCCAAGGGCGCGGCCGAGCTGCCCAGCCACGAGGTGGGGCTGGCCATCCTGGGCCCGCTGCGGGACCTGGACGAGGTGGCGTACCTCCGGTTCGCCAGCGTCTACCGGTCGTTCGACTCGCTCGCGGACTTTGAGCGGGAGATCGAGACGCTGCGGGCCGTGGCGCGGGCCCGGGAGGGCGCCGCCGCCGAGCCACCGACCGGAGCGCCGCCGGCGGCGCCGGGCGGCGACCCCGCCGCCGGGGCCGCACCGGCCACCGGCCTGCGCGGGGCCCCGGCCTGACCGACCGGCGCGGCGCGGGCCACCCGCGCCGGCCGACGAACACGGCGAAGTTCATGACAGTAACCAGGCGTGGCAGCGCGCTGCGCAGACGAGGGGGCGGATGAGATGGCGGGGGACGGCGTGACAACCAGTCGGTCACGGAGCAAGGCCGGCGCGGGGCTCAAGATCGAGCGGGTCTGGACCACCGAGGGGGTCCACCCCTACGACGAGGTCGCCTGGGAGCGGCGCGACATCGTCATGACCAACTGGCGGGACGGCTCGATCAACTTCGAGCAGCGCGGGGTCGAGTACCCGGAGGCGTGGAGCGTCAACGCGGCCAACATCGTCACCACCAAGTACTTCCGGGGCGCGGTGGGCACCCCGGAGCGGGAGTGGTCGCTCAAGCAGCTGATCGACCGGGTGGTCGGCGTCTACCGCGCCGCCGGTGAGGAGTACGGCTACTTCGCCACCCCGGCCGACGCGGAGGTCTTCGCCCACGAGCTGACCTGGATGCTGCTGCACCAGGTGTTCAGCTTCAACTCCCCGGTCTGGTTCAACGTCGGTACGCCGTCGCCGCAGCAGGTCAGCGCGTGTCTTCCGTACGACTCGCTGGTGAGCACCCCGGACGGCCTGGTGCCGATCGGCAAGCTGGTCGAGGAGGGGGCCGTCGGGACCAAGGTGTACGACGGAACCGGGCTGACCAAGATCGTCGCCGTCAAGGACAACGGGGTGCGGGAGGTCATCCGGCTGCACACCAAGGCCGGCTACCAGCTCGACGTCACCCCGGACCACGTCGTCTGGCTCAGCACCGGGGTCGGCACCGGGCGTTGGGTGGAGGCGGGCACCCTGGAGCCGGGTGACCAGCTCGAGTGGCACCGGACCTTCGCCCACGGCGAGGGCGAGATAGACCTGCGGGAGATCCGGGAGGCCGCCCTCGCGGGCTGGCTCCAGTCGGACGGGTTCGTCGGCCAGTACGCCGAGGGCACCAACCGGTCGTTGACGATCGAGGCGATCACCGTCAACGACGACGAGCTGGACTGGGTGACCGGCACCCTCGACGCGGTCTTCCCGGACGCGCACCGCAAGGTCCGCACCGTGACGACCCAGGACGAGAAGCTGGACTGCCGGCGCACCCGCCTCTACGGCGAGCACCTGCGGCCCTTCGTGGACAAGTGGGACCTGTCGGTCCGGGGCGCCGACATGACGGTGCCGCAGCGGCTGTTCACCGCGCCGCTGCCGGTCGTCACGGCGTACCTGCGCAGCATCTTCCAGGCCGAGGGGTACGTCTCCGTCCGGGAGCGCTCGACCCTGGTGGCGGCGGACATGGTCTCCGAGCAGCTCATCCGGGGAGTGCAGAGCCTGCTGCTGCGGTTCGGGATCTTCTCCCGGGTCTCCCGGAAGGCCGACCCCCGGCCGAACCGGCAGGACATGTGGACCGTCCGGATCCAGAACGACGGTGACCGCGACGCCTTCGCCACCCACATCGGCTTCGTCGGCGCGGAGAAGATGGCCAGGCTCGAGGCCAGCTTCGCCACGCCGGGGCGGCCGGCCAACGACGTCAAGCGGCTGGAGATCGACCGGATCGAGCCGCTGGGCGCGATGGCGGTCTACGACATCCAGACCGAGAGCGGCGAGTTCCTGGCCGGGAACCTCCGGGTCCACAACTGCTTCATCCTGGCCGTCGACGACTCGATGGACTCGATCCTCGACTGGTACAAGGAGGAGGGGCTGATCTTCAAGGGCGGCTCCGGCTCCGGGGTGAACCTGTCCCGGATCCGCTCCTCCCGGGAGCTGCTCTCCTCCGGTGGCACCGCCTCCGGCCCGGTCAGCTTCATGCGCGGCGCGGACGCCAGCGCGGGCACCATCAAGTCCGGCGGGGCCACCCGGCGGGCCGCCAAGATGGTCATCCTCGACGTCGACCACCCGGACATCGAGGAGTTCGTGGTCACCAAGGCGCGCGAGGAGGACAAGATCCGCGCGCTGCGGGACGCCGGCTTCGACATGGACCTGGGCGGCTCGGACATCGTCAGCGTCCAGTACCAGAACGCCAACAACTCGGTCCGGGTCTCCGACGAGTTCATGACCGCCGTGGAGAGCGGCGGCGGCTTCGACCTGCGCGGCCGGCTCGACGGCGCGGTGATCGAGACCATCGACGCGAAGAACCTGTTCCGGACGATCTCGACGGCCGCCTGGGAGTGCGCCGACCCGGGCCTGCAGTACGACGACACCATCAACGACTGGCACACATGCCCGGAGACCGGGCGGATCACCGCGTCGAACCCGTGCTCGGAGTACCTGCACCTGGACAACTCCTCGTGCAACCTGGCCTCGCTGAACCTGATGAAGTTCCTGCGCGCCGACGGCGGCTTCGAGGTGGAGAAGTTCGTCCGCTCGGTCGAGTTCGTCATCACCGCGATGGACATCTCGATCTGCTTCGCCGACTTCCCGACCGAGAAGATCGGCGAGACCACCCGCGCCTACCGGCAGCTCGGCATCGGGTACGCCAACCTGGGCGCCCTGCTGATGGCCTCCGGCCTGCCGTACGACTCGGACCAGGGGCGCTCGGTCGCCGCCGCGATCACCTCGCTGATGACCGGTACCGCGTACCGCCGCTCCGCCGAGCTGGCCGGCATCGTCGGCGCGTACGACGGGTACGCCCGCAACGCCGAGCCGCACAAGCGGGTCATGCGCAAGCACGCCGCCGCCAACGACGCGATCAAGCCGGCCGGCACCGTGGCCACCGCCATCCAGCGGGAGGCCACGAAGCAGTGGACCCAGGGCAACAAGCTCGGCGACCGCAACGGCTGGCGCAACTCGCAGGCCAGCGTGCTCGCCCCGACCGGCACCATCGGCCTGATGATGGACTGCGACACCACCGGTGTCGAGCCGGACCTGGCGCTGGTCAAGTTCAAGAAGCTGGTCGGCGGCGGCTCGATGCAGATCGTCAACCAGACCGTGCCGCGCGCCCTGCGCAGCCTCGGCTACCCCGAGGAGCAGGTCGAGGCGATCGTCGAGCACATCGCCGACCACGGTCACGTGGTGGACGCCCCCGGCCTGAAGACCGAGCACTACCCGGTCTTCGACTGCGCCATGGGCGAGCGCTCGATCGCCCCGATGGGCCACGTCCGGATGATGGCGGCGGTCCAGCCGTTCATCTCCGGGGCCATCTCCAAGACGGTCAACATGCCGGAGGCGGCCACCGTCGAGGACGTCGAGAAGATCTACTTCGAGGGCTGGAAGCTCGGCCTCAAGGCCCTGGCGATCTACCGGGACAACTGCAAGGTCGGCCAGCCGCTCTCGGCGGCCAAGCCGAACAAGACCACCGAGACCGTGCAGGCCCCGGCCGCCGAGGTCTCGACGGTGGTGGAGAAGGTCGTCGAGTACCGCCCGGTGCGCAAGCGGCTGCCGAAGAAGCGCCCGTCCCAGACGGTCAGCTTCTCGGTCGGCGGCGCCGAGGGGTACCTGACCGCCTCGTCGTACCCGGACGACGGCCTCGGCGAGGTCTTCCTCAAGATGTCGAAGCAGGGCTCGACCCTGGCCGGCGTGATGGACGCCTTCTCGGTGGCCATCTCCATCGGTCTCCAGTACGGCGTCCCGCTGGAGACGTACGTCAGCAAGTTCACCAACATGCGCTTCGAGCCGGCGGGCATGACCGACGACCCGGACGTGCGGATGGCCGCCTCGGTGATGGACTACATCTTCCGCCGCCTGGCCCTGGACTTCCTGCCGTACGAGCGCCGCGCGGAACTGGGCATCTTCACCGCCAAGGAGCGGGCCGCCCAGCTCCGGGCCGAGGCGGAGGCGGAGGCGGGCGGTGCGGACCTCACCGCGATGGCCGCCTCCGCCCCGGTCGAGACGCCGGAGCCGAAGACCGGCCCGGTCGCCCAGCCGGCCCAGGAGGTCGCCGACGTCGCGGCGGTCAAGCCGGCGCCGTCGGTCGGCTCCAGCACCGAACTGCTGGAGGCGGTCATCGGCAAGGCCGCCGACGCGCCGCTCTGCTTCACCTGCGGGACGAAGATGCGCCCGGCCGGTAGCTGCTACGTCTGCGAGGGCTGCGGCTCCACCAGCGGCTGTAGCTGATCCGACACACCCGGGCCCGCCCGGCGGTAAGGAAGGGCCCCCTACTAACCGTATGCGTTAGTAGGGGGCCCTTCCTTACACTGCTGCGGGTGGGGAGGGGAGAGCGGCGTCCGTTGGCGGCCCGGCCGTTGACCGAGCCGCACCCGTCCCGGCTGTCCCCCGGGCACCCGGAGCGGGAACGGATCCTGGCCGCGCACGCCGCCGCCCTGGCCGCCGGGGAGGCGGGCTACCTCGACCCGACCAGCGGGCTGTTCGTGCTCAGCGCCGGGTTCCTCGCCAGACGGGGTACCTGCTGCGGGCGTGGCTGCCGACACTGCCCGTACGTGTCCGACTGACGACTTTCCTCGACGGGATCCACGCCGTACGGTGTCCGACGGACGTGGCGCGGACGACCGTCGTCGGGAGGGTGGATGGTGCGCGGGCGGATCTGGTGTGCCGCAGCGGTGGTGCTGCTGGCGTCGGGGTGCGCGAAGGAAAACGAGCCGGTGGCGCTACCGGCGATGGCACCGGTGCCGAACGGGGCGGTGGCGGCCTCCGCCGGGGGCGCCTGCGGGATGCTCGACTTCGCGGTGATCGAGGAGCACGCCGGGGTCCGGTTCGACGTGGCGGCGGCCAGCGAGCGGGGCGACAGCCACACCTGCGTGCTCCGGGTCGGGCGGGAGAGCCTGCCCGAGCTGACCCTGAGCGTCAGCAAGACCTCGCTGGACAAGGCCGCCTTCACCGCCGACATGGTGCCGGACAAGGCCGAGAAGGTCGCCGGCCTGGGGCAGGAGGCGTACCGGCGCACCGTCGCGGCGTCCGGGAAGAACGGGCCGGCCGCCGAGGTGGGCTGGCTGGCCGACGAGAGCCGGCTGGCGGTCCTGCACTACACCCTGCCGCCCGACACCGAGCGGGCCGCTGCCGAGGAGTTGACCGGCAAGCTGGCCGACCTGGCGAAGACGATCCAGGTCGCACCCCTCTGACCCAGGTGTCAGGAAGGGCCCCCTCTTAACCGTATGCGTTAAGAGGGGGCCCTTCCTTACACCCAATCTGTCAGGCGGCGGCGACGAAGACCCGGGAGGCGACCTCGCGGGGCAGCCGGACCCGGTCGCCGGAGCGGTCGATGGAGACGCCGTCCCGTTCCTGCGCGACGGTCACCATGGCCCCCGGGTCGACGCCCGCCGCGTGCAGTTGCCGCAGCACGTCCGCGTCGGTCTGGACGCTCTCGCAGATCCGCCGCACCACCACCGGGCCGGAGAGGCCGGGGAAGGCGAGGTTCCGCTCGTTCTCGGTGACCTGCACCTCGGGCTGCTCCGGCGTGCCCAGCTCCTCCAGCCCCGGGATCGGGTTGCCGTACGGCGACCGGGTCGGCCGGTTGAGCAGGTCGTACACCCGCTTCTCGACCGCGTCGCTCATCACGTGCTCCCAGCGGCAGGCCTCCTCGTGGGCCTCCTCGTAGGGCATCCCGATGACGTTGACCAGCAGCAGCTCGGCGAGGCGGTGCTTGCGCATCACGGCGACCGCCGTGCTGCGGCCCAGGGTGGTGAGGGTCAGGTGCCGGTCGCCCTCGACGGTGAGCAGCCCGTCGCGTTCCATCCGGGCCACGGTCTGGCTGACCGTCGGGCCGCTCTGCCGTAGCCGTTCGGCGATCCGGGCGCGCAACGGCGGCACGCCCTCCTCCTCCAGTTCGAGGATGGTGCGCAGGTACATCTCGGTCGTGTCGACCAGGTCATGCTTCACGTCAGCGGCCTCCCGGTGGTCGATGCTACCTTGACCTGCGCCGGACGACCGTCGGCGAACCGCCAGGTCGCTGTCCCGGATGAGGTTGACTGGTCGCCATGTCCGGAATCCCGAACCCGCTCGTCGAGCCCGCCGACCTCGCCGCCGAGTTGGACCGCCCCGACCCGCCCACCCTGCTCGACGTCCGCTGGCGGCTGGCCGGTCCCTCCGGCCGCGCCGACCACGCCGCCGGCCACCTGCCGGGCGCGGTCTTCCTCGACCTGGACGCCGACCTCTGCGGCCCGCCCGGCCCCGCCGGCCGGCACCCGCTGCCCGACCCGGTCCGCCTGCAGGCCGCGCTGCGGGCCGCCGGGGTCCGCGCCGGTCACCCCGTGGTGGTGTACGACGGTGGCGACGGGCTGGCCGCCGCCCGGGCCTGGTGGACGCTGCGCTGGGCGGGGCACCGGCCGGTCCGGGTGCTCTCCGGCGGCTGGTCGGCCTGGCTGGCCGCAGGGCTGACCACCACCACCGACCAGCCGACCCCGGCACCGGGGGACGTGGTGGTGCGCCCCGGAGCCCTCCCGGTCCTCGACGCCGCGCAGGCCGCCGGCCTGGCCGCCGGGTCCGGCCACCGCCCCGGGGAGTCCGGAGGCGGTGACCCGGAGCGGGCGGGCGTGCTGCTCGACGTCCGGGCCGCCGCCCGGTACCGGGGCGAGACCGAGCCGATCGACCCGGTCGCCGGGCACGTACCCGGGGCGGTGAACCTGCCGCTCACCGACCTCGTCGGCGCGGACGGCCGGTACCCGGACGCCGCCGGCCTGCGCCGCCGGTTCGCCGGGGCGGGGGTGACCGACGCCCGACCGGTGGGGGCGTACTGCGGCTCCGGGGTGACCGCCGCGCAGGCCGTCCTCGCCCTGCACCTGGCCGGGCGGCCGGACGCCGCGCTGTACGTCGGGTCGTGGAGCAACTGGGTGGCCGACCCGGCCCGCCCGGTGGCCACCGGCGACGGAACCTGACCGCCGCCCGCCGCCCTGCCGCCCCGGAGGACCCGGTTGGGACGTCCCCGGCCGGGGCCGAGACACTCCGGCGGCCGCCGGTCGTCGCGGCCGGGCCCCGGCCCGACCTCGTGCGACCATGGGCCCATGGCCGACGACACGGTGGTGGTGTGGGACGACGCCCTGCTCGCCTACGACCTCGGGGACCATCCGCTCGACCCGGTGCGGGTCGAGTTGACCATCGCGCTCGCCCGCGAACTCGGCGTCCTGGACCGGCCCGGGGTGCGGCTGGTCAAACCGGAGCCGGCGGACGACGCCCTGCTCACCCGGGTGCACCACCCCGGCTACCTGGCGGCGGTCCGGGCCGCGCCGGCCGATCCGCTCTTCGCCGGGTACGGGCTGGGCACCTCGGACAATCCGGTCTTCCCCGGGATGCACGAGTCCAGCGCGCTGGTCGCCGGGGCCACCGTGGCCGCCGCCGAGGCGGTCTGGCGTGGCGAGGCCCGGCGGGCGGTCAGCGTGGCCGGCGGGCTGCACCACGCCATGCCGGACCGGGCCGCCGGGTTCTGTGTCTACAACGACCCGGCGGTGGCGATCGCCCGCCTGCTCGACCTGGGTGCCGAACGCATCGCGTACGTCGACGTGGACGTGCACCACGGCGACGGGGTGCAGCGGGTCTTCTGGACCGACCCCCGGGTGCTCACGGTCAGCCTGCACGAGACGCCGCTCGCGCTCTTCCCCGGCACCGGGTTCCCCGACGAGACCGGCGGACCGGGCGCGGCGGGCACGGCGGTCAACGTCCCGCTGCCGCCCGGCGTCGACGACCGTGGCTGGCAGCGGGCCTTCCACGCGATCGTCCCGTCGGTGCTGCGCGCGTTCCGGCCCCAGGTGCTGGTCACCCAGTGCGGCGCCGACGCGCACCGGGCCGACCCGCTGGCCGACCTGCACCTGTCGGTGGACGGGCAGCGCGCCACGTACCTGGCCCTGCGGGCGCTCGCCGACGAACTCTGCGGCGGCCGGTGGGTGGCCACCGGCGGCGGCGGGTACGCCCTGGTCGAGGTGGTGCCCCGGGCCTGGACGCACCTGCTGGCGGTGGCGACCGGCACGCCGCTGGACCCGGCGACCCTGACCCCGCCCGCCTGGCGGGAACTGGCCGCCGCCCGCCGGCCCGGCCGGGAGGTCCCGCTGCGGATGACCGACGACGTCGACCCCGGGTACGAGCCGTGGCAGCCGACCGGGGAGCCGAACCCGGTGGACCGGGCGATCGCGGCCACCCGCCGGTCGGTCTTCCCGCTGCTCGGGCTCGACCCGCACGATCCCCGCGACTGAACCGGCCACAGGGGAGGGAGGCGGCCGTGACCGTGCTGACGCAACCGGTGGACGTCCTGCTCAGCGACGGGACGACCGTCCAGTTGCGCCAGATCCGGCCGGAGGACGGGCCGGGCATCGTGGCGATGCACTCGCGGTTCTCCGAGCGCACCCGCTACCTGCGGTACTTCTCGCCGTACCCGCGCATCCCGGACCGGGACCTGCGCCGGTTCGTGACCGTGGACCACCACGACCGGGAGGCGTTCGTGGTGCTGGTCGGCGACGAGATCGTCGCCGTCGGCCGGTACGAGCGGCTCGGCCCGCAGGCGCCGGAGGCCGAGGTGGCGTTCGTGGTCGAGGACGCCCACCAGGGCCGGGGCATCGGCTCGGTGCTGCTGGAACACCTCGCCGACGCGGCCCGCCGGGCCGGCGTCACCAGCTTCGTCGCCGAGGTGCTGCCGGCCAACGGGGCGATGCTGCGGGTCTTCGCCGACTTCGGGTACCAGGTCCAGCGGCAGTTCGCCGACGGGGTGGTGCACCTGAGCTTCCCGATCGCCCCCACCGAGCAGACCCTGCAGGTGCAGCGCGGCCGGGAGCACCGGACCGAGGCGCGGTCGATCGCCCGGCTGCTGGCGCCCCGGGGGGTGGCCGTCTACGGGGCCAGTGCCACCGGTCAGGGGGTGGGCGCGGCGGTCCTCGGGCACCTGCGCGACGGTGGCTTCGCCGGGGCGGTCGTCCCCGTGCACCCGAGCGCCTCGACCGTCGCCGGGCTGCCCGCGTACCCCTGCGCGGCCGACGCCGGTCTGCCGGTGGACCTGGCCGTGGTCGCGGTGCCGCCGGAGCGGGCGTCGGCGGTGGTCGCCGACGCGGCCGCCGCCGGGGCGCACGGCCTGGTGGTCGTCTCGGCCGGCTTCGCCGAGGCCGGCCCGGCGGGCGCGGCGGCGCAGCGGGCCCTGGTCCGGGCCGCCCACGCGGCCGGCATGCGGGTGGTCGGCCCGAACTGCCTCGGCGTGGCGAACACCGACCCGGCGGTCCGCCTCAACGCCACCCTCGCCCCGGTGCTGCCCGCCCCGGGGTCGGTGGGGATCTTCAGCCAGTCCGGCGCGTTCGGGGTGGCCCTGCTGGCGCAGGCGCACCGGCGCGGGCTCGGGCTGTCCAGCTTCGTCTCCGCCGGCAACCGCGCCGACGTCTCCGGCAACGACCTGCTCCAGTACTGGCAGGCCGACCCGGGCACCGACGTGATCATGCTGTACCTGGAGACCTTCGGCAATCCGCGCAAGTTCGCCCGGCTGGCCCGCCGGATCGGCCGGGCGAAGCCGGTGGTGGCGCTCGCCTCCCCGGCCCGGTCGCCGGGGGTGGGGGACAGCCCGGGGCCGGACACCGAGGCGGTCGCCGCGCTCTTCGCCCACTCCGGGGTGATCCGGGTGGACACCGTCGGCGAACTGCTCGACGTCGGGTTGCTCCTGGCCGACCAGCCGCTGCCCGCCGGCCCCCGGGTCGGGATCGTCGGCAACTCGTCGGCGCTGACCGGCCTGGCCGCCACCGCCTGCGCCGCGCAGGGGCTGACCGTCGCCGCCGGGTACCCCTCCGACGTGGGCCCGGGGGCGGGGGCGCCGGAGTTCGCCGTCGCGCTCGCCGAGGCCGCCGCCGACGAGGGGGTCGACGCCCTGGTGGCCGTCTTCGCCCCGGCGCTGCCCGGTCAGCTCACCGATGTGGACAGCGACTTCGCCGCCGCCCTGCCGGCCGCCTCGGCGACCGGGAAACCGACGGTGGCGACGTTCCTGGCCGGTCGGCTGCCGGCCGGTGTGCCGGCGTACCCGAGCGTGGAGGAGGCGGTCCGCGCCCTGGCCCGGGTCACCACGTACGCCGACTGGCGTGGCCGGGACCCGGGTACGCTGCCCGACCTGCCCCGGATCGACCCGGCGGCGGGTACGGCGGCGATCCGCGCCGAGGGTGCCGAGCCGGCCGTGGGTCGCCCCGGCGCCCCGGACCCGGCCGGCCGGCTGCTCGCCGCGTACGGCATCGACGTGGTCGACTCGGTGCCCGCACGCACCGCCGACGAGGTGCTCGCCGCCGCCGACCGGATCGGGTACCCGGTGGCGCTCAAGGCCGCCGCCCCGGGGCTGCGGCACCGGCTCGACCTCGGCGCGGTCCGCCTCGACCTGGCCGACCCGGCGGCGACCCGCCGGGCGTACGCCGAGATGTCGGCGGCCTTCGGCGCGGACGTGCTGGTCCAGGCGATGGTCGCGCCCGGGGTGCCGTGCGTGGTCGAGGTGGTGGAGGACCCGGCGTTCGGGCCGGTGGTCGGCTTCGGCCTGGGCGGGGTGGCCACCGAACTGCTCGGCGACCGGGCCTGGCGGGCGGTACCGCTGACCGACCGGGACGCCCTCGACCTGGTCGACGAGCCCCGCGCCGCGCCGCTGCTGCACGGGCACCGGGGCGCCGCCCCGGTCGACCGGGCCGCCCTGGCCGACCTGCTGCTACGGGTCGGGCGCCTGGTCGACGACCAGCCCCGGGTCCGCGCGTTGACGCTCAACCCGGTGCTGGCCCGCCCCGACGGGTACGCGGTGCTGCACGCCACCGTCCGGATCGGCTCCGCCGTCCTGCGCCCCGACACCGGCCCCCGCCGCCTGTAAGGAGGGGCCCCCAGGTCAGGGGCATGGCGAAGGGCCCCGGTGCACCACCGGGGCCCTTCCTACCACGCGGATCAGCAGGCGTACGCCTCCAGCCGCTGGGCCCGCTCCGGGGCCCGCAGCTTCAGCAGGGTCACCTTCTCGATCTGCCGGATCCGCTCCCGGGACAGACCGAACTCCCGACCCACCTCGTCCAGGGTGCGCTGCCGGCCGTCGTCGAGCCCGAACCGCAGCCGGATCACCGCCTGCTCCCGCTGGGACAGGGTGGACAGCACCACCCGTACCTCGTTGCGCAGCTCGCCCTCGGTGGCGCCCTCACCCGGCTCGTCGCGCGGGTCGACCGCGGCGACGAAGTCACCGAGCGCGCTCTCGCCGTCCTCGCCGACCGCCTGGTCCAGGCTGACCGGCTCGCGGTCGTAGGAGATCAGCTCGATCACCTGGAACTCGGGCACGTCCATCGCGCGGGCGACCTCGGCGACGGTGGGCTCGCGGCCCAGCGAGACCGACAGCTCCCGGCGGGCCCGGACCATCCGGTTGACCTGCTCGACCATGTGGACCGGGATGCGGATGGTGCGGGCCTGGTCGGCCATGGCGCGGGTGATGGCCTGGCGGATCCACCAGGTGGCGTAGGTGGAGAACTTGTAGCCCTTGGTGTAGTCGAACTTCTCGACGGCGCGGATGAGGCCGAGGTTGCCTTCCTGGATGAGGTCGAGGAAGGCCATGCCGCGACCGGTGTACCGCTTGGCGATGCTCACCACGAGGCGCAGGTTCGCCTCGAGCAGGTGGTCCTTGGCCGCACGGCCCTCCGCCGCGACCAGCTCCAGGTCGGCCCGCAACTCGACGGAGAGCGGGGTGCAGGCGGTCAGCTTCTCCTCGGCGAACAACCCCGCCTCGATCCGCCGGGCCAGGTCGACCTCCTGTGCGGCGGTCAGCAGCTTCGTCCGGCCGATGCCGTTGAGGTACGCCCGCACCAGGTCCGTGGAGACACCACGCTCGTCGGTGGCGTCGAGGTCGGTGAGGTTGTCGGCGGTCGGGCCGTGCTGCTGCTCGATCATCTCCTGGACCATCTCTGTCGTCTCCCCGCGTCGACTCTGTGCCGCGTACCGGGCCACCGGGTGGCGCCGATGACACACAGCTTGGCGGGCGGTACGTGAAACGGGAGTGAGGTGATCGGGGACCCGACAGGAATAGTCGGGTACGGTGCAGTCGAGTGGTCACACACGGTCATCGGTGACTCGCGTCCGGTCGGCCGACACGGTACCCGATGCCGTCCGTTCAACCTGGTCAGTGGTCTTGTCGTGGTCGACTACGGTGCCAGCGACGGCCATCGGGGCCGACCGAGCACAGGTGACGGAGGGCTTCATGGTCTTCAAGCGGCTCATGCAGGCGATGGGGGTGGGCGGCCCGGCGGTGGAGACCGTCCTGGCCAACCCGAACTGCCGCCCCGGCGGCCAGTTGGAGGGCCGGATCCAGGTCGCCGGCGGCGACCACCCGGTGGACATCTCGTACGTCTCGCTCGGGCTGCAGACCCGGGTCGAGGTGGAGAGCGGCGACAACGAGTACCAGACGAACCAGGAGTTCCACCGGCAGCACGTCACCGGGGCGTTCCACCTCGCTCCCGGCCAGCGGTACGACATCCCGTTCCGCTTCGACGTGCCCTGGGAGACCCCGGTGACGGTGCTGTACGGCCAGCACCTGCACGGCATGACGATGGGGCTGCGCACCGAGCTGGAGGTGGCGCGCGCGGTCGACTCCGGTGACCTGGACCCGGTGTCGGTGCACCCGCTGCCCGCCCAGGAACGGCTGCTGGACGCGCTGCTCCGGCTGGGCTTCCGGTTCGCCACCGCCGACGTGGAACGCGGCCACATCTACGGGGTACGCCAGACGCTGCCCTTCTACCAGGAGATCGAGTTCCACCCGGCGCCCCAGTACGCCCGTGCGATCAAGCAGTTGGAGGTCACCTTCATCGCCGACCCGTACCAGACCCAGGTGGTGCTGGAGCTGGACAAGCGCGGCGGGCTGCTCACCGAGGGGCGGGACGCCTTCGGCCGGTTCACCGTCGACCACGCCACCCTGGACCACACCGACTGGACCGCCCAACTCGACGCCTGGCTCCGCCAGTCCCTCCACTCCCGCGGCCTCTTCTTCTGACCCCCACCCCCCAAGGGGTTGATCATGGAGTTGGCGGCACTCGTGGAGTTCGGGAGCGCCGCCAACCCCATGATCACCGGGGCGAGGGGGAGTGGGGGCGAGGGGGCGAGGGGGCGAGGGGGGGAGGGGGGAGTGGGGGAGGGGGTGGGGTGGGGTGGGGGGTTAGAGGTCTAGGAGGAGGGTGCGGGGGCCTGCGTTGCGGCTGTCGACGAGCATGTGGGTGCGGAAGCGGCCGGTCTCGACCGTCGCGCCCCGGGCGCGCAGCGCCTCGACCACCGCGGTGACCAGGGGCTCGGCGACCTCGGCGGGGGCGGCGGCGGTCCAGCTCGGGCGGCGGCCCTTGCGGGCGTCGCCGTACAGGGTGAACTGGCTGACCACCAGCAGCGGGGCGCCGGTGTCGGCGGCCGACCGGTCACCGTCGAGGATGCGCAGCTCGTGCAGCTTGCGGGCCATGGTCTCGGCCACCTGCGGGGTGTCCGTGTGGGTCACCCCGAGCAGCACCAGCAGGCCGTCGGTGATCGCGCCGACCACCTCGCCGTCGACGGTGACACTGGCCCGGTCGACGGTCTGCACCACCGCCCGCATCAGCCGGCCACCGGCTCGATGACACCGCGTTCCACCAGGTGCGCCACGATCGGCCCGGCCGCCTCGGCGAGTTCGTCGACCGTGACGTCGTGCGCGGCGGCGAGCAGGGCGAGCTGGTCCCGCAGCGGCAGCTTCCCGTCCGCGCCGCCCACCAGGGCCAGCACCAGCGGGTCGATCTCCTCGCTCCACCGCAGCCCGTGCGGCATGACGAGCACCTGCCGGTCCACCGCCCAGCCCTCGTCGCCCATGGTCGCCTCCTGCCGGAGCTGGAGCCCGTCGGCGGCCCGGTACCGCTGCGCGAGCAGCCCGGCGGTGTCGCGTACCCGCAGCCAGTCCTGGCGGTCGAACCAGTCGGCGATCCGGTCGCCCAGCGGCGGCTCCACCCGCTGCCGCAGGTCCTCCACCCGGACCACCGGGTCGTCGTGGCCGCCCCGGCGCAGCGAGACGATGCCGAAGCCGACCGCCTCGATCTTGTGCGCGTCGAACCAGTCCAGCCAGGCGGCGGCCCGCTGCGGGTCCACGGTGTCGCCGACGTCGGCGAGCCACAGGTTCACGTACGCCATCGGGTCGGCGACCTCCCGCTGGAGCACCCAGGCGTCCAGGCCGGTCCCGGCGAACCAGCCGGCCACCCGGTCGCCCCAGTCCTCCCCGGCGACGTGCACCCAGTTCGCCAGGTACTGCATGGTGCCGCCCTCGGTGAGCAGTCCCGGCGCGGCGGCGGCCAGTTCCGCGCCGACCGCGTCGCCGACCCGCCCGGAGTCCCGGTACACGTGGGTGGTGGTCCCCGGGCCCACCACGAACGGCGGGTTGCTCACCACCAGGTCGAACCGGCGACCGGCGACCGGGGCGACCAGGTCACCCCGGAGCAGTTCCCAGTCCTGACCGTTGAGCGCGGCGGTGGTGGCGGCGAAGCGCAGCGCCCGCTCCGACAGGTCCGTCGCGGTGACCCGGCGGGCGTGGGTGGACAGGTGCAGGGCCTGCACGCCCGAGCCGGTACCCAGGTCGAGCGCGGACTCCACCGGCCGCCGGACGGTCGCGCCGACCAGCGTCTGGGTCGCCCCGCCGATGCCGAGCACGTGCTCGGCGGGCAGCGGCCGACCCGGCCGGGCGCTGGCCGGCACGTCGGAGAGCACCCACCAGTCCGACCCGTACGGCTCCAGGTCCAGCCCCATCCGCAGCCCGTCGCCGTACCGCTCGACCAGGCCGGCGGCGAACGCGTCGGCCAGCGGCAGCGGGGCGAGGGCGGCGGCCACCGCCTCCTCCGGCTCGACCTGTTCACCGACGAACAACCGGATCAGCGTGCCGAGCGGGTCCCGGTCCTCGGTCGCCCGCAGGGCGGCGCGGAAGTCGTTGCGGGCCACCCCGGCGGTGGCCTGCGGGCCGAGCCGCGCGGCGATGCCGTCCGAGGTGTAACCGGCCCGGGTCAGCGCGGTGCGCAGCGCGTCGACACCGGCGGGGGAGAGCAGCATGTCGTGTCCGTCCACCTCGCCATCCTGCCCCCTGCGGCCCGGCCGGCTCGGCACCACCCGCGACATTCCGGTCCCCGCCGCCCGACCAGGGGTGGGGTCGGCTCCGGCGGGGGGACCCCCGTCGCCGGCCGGCGACGGGTGGCGAGCCGGGCCACCAGCACGGGGTACGCCGGCAGGAGCGGCACGTCGACCGCCAGCACCTGCCGCGACGCCTGGGACGTGGCCCACCGCCTGCCCAGGGCGCGGGCCGGCAGTGGCGGGCGGTTCGTAGGGTCGTACCCATCATGGCTCTCGTCCGCACCTGGCTGCTGCCCACGGCCCTGGTCGGTGGGCAGCTCCTGCTCTGGCCCGGCCTGCCCGTGCTGCGGGGCACGACGCCGGAGCCGTGGCGGCTGGTCGCCGTCGTGGTCGCCGCCGTCGTGGTCGGCGGGGCGCTGGGCTGGCGTCGGCGGGCTCCCGTGCCGGCCCTGGTGGTGGTGCTGGCCGCGCAGGCCACGGGCCTGCTGGCGATCAACGCCGACGAGCTGTGGCTGCTCGTCGTCGCCGAGCTGGTCGCGCTCTTCTCGGTCGGTGTGTGGGCACCGGGTCGGATCACCTGGCTCGCGGTGGCCGGCGCCACCGGCTGCGCCGCCGTGGTCGGCCTGGTGCGTTTCGGCCCCGGCCCGACCTGGCTCGGCGAGGTGGTGCTCGCCCTCCTCGGGTACCTGATCGCCGCCGAGCTGGGGCGCAGCCGGCGGCGGTGGCTGGCCCGGCGCTCGACGGTGGCCGAGCGGCTGGTCGCCGCCGAGGGGGAGCTGCGCCGGGCCGCCGAGGAGGAACGCCACCGGCTGGCCCGGGAACTGCACGACGTCAGCGCCCACCATCTCACCTCGATCGTGGTCACCGTCGGCGCCGCCGAGCGGCTGGCCGCCCGGCGTCCCGACCTCGTCGCCGAGGCGGTCTCGTTCGCCGCCACCACCAGCCGGGACACCCTCACCGCGCTACACCGCCTGGTGGCCGTGATGCGCGACGGCGACCGGGACGCCGACCGTCCCCTGGCGGCCCGGCTGGAGGAGTTGGCCGCCGGGTTCCGCCGGCTCGACCAGCCGGTCACCCTCGACGTGCGCGCCGACCTGCCGGCCGGTCTCGCGGAACCGGTGTACGCCCTGGCGCGGGAGGCGCTGACCAACGTGCTGCGCCACGCCCGGGGCGCGCGGGTACGGGTCCGGGTCGCCGTCGAGGGCGCGACGGCGGTGCTGGAGGTGACCGACGACGGGGCCGGGCACGCCGCCCCGGTGACCCTCGGGGCCGGCCGGGGCATCGTCGGGATGCGGGAGCGCGCCGCCGCCCTCGGCGGCACTCTCACCGCCGGGCCGGACGGTCCGGGCTGGCGGGTCCGGGCGGTGCTGCCGCTGGGCGGGGCCGGTGCCCCGGTACCCCCGGCGGGGGAGTCGTCCCGGCGGTCGTTGCTGACCGCCAGCCTGGTCGCCGCGGCCACGGCGGTGCCGATCGCCTTGGCCGTGGTGTCGGCGGAGACCGAACCACTCGTGGTGGAGCTGGCCGAGCCGGGCACCCTGGCGGTGATCGCCCTGCTCTGTGCGGTGCACGCGATGCCGCTGCTGCTGCGGCGGGACCGGCCCTGGCTCGCCCTGGCCGGGGTCGGCGCGGCGATGGCGCTCTGGCCGTTGGCGGCGCTGTGGGGCGGGCTGCCCACGAACGCCTCTCTCGTGCTCTTCACCGCCGGGGTCGCGGAGTTCGCGGCGGTGTACGCCATCGGCGCGTACGCCGGTCGGCCGGCGGTGAGCTGGCTCGGCGCGCCCCTCGCGGCGGTGGGGCTGGCCGTCGGGCTGGTCGGTACCGCCGCCGCCGACGGCTCCCTCGGCGGCGGGCCGGTGGACGTCCCCGGGGCGGTCGTCCTGGGGCTGATGGTCGCGGTGCTGCTGACCGGGCCGTTGCTGTTCACCTGGGGCGTCGGCGCGGTGCTGCGGGGACGGCGCGGGCAGGTGCTCAGCCGGGAGGACGACGCGCTGGCCGCCGCCGCCGCGCAGGCGGTGGTGGCCGCCGCCGCCGAGCGGGCCCGGATCGCCGACGGGCTGCGGGACGCCGTGCTCGACCGGGCCGGCCGCCTGGTGGCGGTCACCGACGCCGGCCGGCCCGCCGACATCCTGGTCGAGGCGCGGGCCACCCTCGCCGCCATGCGGGAGCTGCTGGAGGAGCTGCGCCCGGCGACCCCGGCCCAGTCCGCCCCGCTTCCTGCTGGCCAGGACGCTGCGGGGTCGGGCCGGGCCGAGGAGGTACCGGCCTGATCCGGGTGGCTGCCGGTGCCGACCACGTTCCGGGGCGTACTGCGTGCTGCCGTGCTCGGCCGGCTGGTCCCGGATAGGTGTGCCTCACCCTCGCCGCAGGCCACACCTACCAGGACGTTCCCGCTTCGGCCTCACTTCCGGTGGCCGTCCGGGCGAGGGTGACGAAGGCCTGCCAGGCGGCGGGGGCGAAGTGGAGCGTCCCGCCGTCGCGGTCCTTGGTGTCACGGACCAGCACCATTCCGGGCAGGTTGTCGGCCACCTCGACACACGAACCGCCGTTGCCGCCGGACTTGGTCGACTTCCGCCACCGGGGGGCCATCAGATCCATGACTTCGCCACTTCCTTGATCAGCTCGGCTGACTGCCGGCGGGGGAGCGCTTCGTTGCGGACAATCTCCCATGTCCTCGCGAGCCTGGCAACGTCGGTGGGTGAGTCGACAATCTGCGCGGTGAGCTGGTTGTCCGCATGAGCGATCCGGGTGCCGTCGGCGAGTTCCGCGATGATGAACTGGCCGGCGAGGCCCAGGTACATGCCGGCGTCGGTCGGCACCACGTGGACCTGGATGTGCTCCTGGGCGATCCGGGTGACGAGGTGGTCGAGCTGCTCGGCCATCAGCCCCGGCTGGTCGAGCACCGGCCGCCGGAGCACCGCCTCGTCGACCACGACGATGAGCTGGGGCGGCTTCTCCCGGTCCAGGATGGCCTGCCGGTCCAGCCGGGCGGCCACGATCCGGTCGACCTCGTCCGGCGTGAACCGCCCGCCGGCCAGGGTGGCCCGTGCGTAGCGCTCCGTCTGGAGCAGCCCCGGCAGGTACGACAGCTCGAACCAGCGCAGGGTGACCGCCTCGCGCTCGAACTGGATCCACTCCCGCAGCCAGGCCGGTGCCGCGTCCAGCCGGGACAGCTCGTGCAGCATCCGGCCGAACCGCTCACCCGTCGAGTACGTCTCGTCGACCGCCTTCATGTACTCCCGGGTGGGCGGACGGCCGCCGGTCTCCACCGAACTGACGTGGGAACCCGAGTAGCCGATGCACCGGCCGAAGTCGTCCTGACTGAGCCCGAGCGCGGTCCGGAAGATCCGTAACTCGCCCAGCACGTATCCGGTGGCGCTGCCCATGCATTCCCCAATCTCCGCGCGGATTCTCCGGTGTGTTTCCCGGCCCTGCCCAGTCCGCCCGAGGAGGCGGTACGGCTGTGGTGAGCACGTATCGACGCTAGTGGAACGCGGCGAAACTGTCACTGAGCCTTTTTCATCCTGCGTAGCGGTTGGCTTCGACGTGGTGCAGAACGAGGATGGCCTGCACGATCGGGGTCGCTCGTCGTGGGCAGCAGCGCAGCCTGACCAGGACCTTCCAGGTCTTGAGGGCGGCGATCGCCCGCTCGCCTCGGGCGCGGATCGTGGCGTGGGCGCTGTTGACGGCCTTCTGCCGGCGTGACAGCTTCGGGCGGTAGCGGCGCCGTTTGAACGGCGTGCGTACGCTGCCCCGGGCTCCCTGGTAGCCCTTGTCGGCGAAGGTCATCACGTCCGCGCTGGTCAGCGCTTCGAGGATGCCGTGGGTGCGGGCGGCGGTGAGGTCGTGCGCTGAGCCGGGTAGTGCCGGTGAGGCCCAGACGAGTCGGCCGGCCGCGTCGGCGATGACCTGCACGTTGACGCCGTGGCGCTTGTGCTTGCCGGAGTAGTACGGCCTCTGGTTGGCGACCCGGTCGATCGGGATCAGGGTGCCGTCCAGGATCGCGTACGCCAGCCGGCGTATCCGGTCCATGGCCGTGGTCAGGGTGTCGGCGGCGGCTGCGAGCAGGGCGATTGCTTCCTGCACGTAGCGCCAGGCGGTGGCGATGCTGACATCGAATCCGGCGGCGAGGCGGGTGTAGGTGTCGCCGTTGTGGAGGTGGGCCAGGGCGAGCAGCGCCTGTCGGCCCGGGTCGAGGCGTCGCCATCGGGATCGGCGCTGGTTACGGTGCTGGCGGATGCGGTCGGCGAGGTGGTTCAGGGTCCGGCTGGACAACGAGATCGCGGAGGGGTAAGACAGCACAGGCGAGGCTCCCGGTTGGGGCATCGGGTTTTGGTCGATTTGCTGTCTTACCTGGAGCCTCGCCCTCATCGATCAC
Source organism: Micromonospora fluostatini (assembly GCF_050410825.1). NCBI lineage: Bacteria > Bacillati > Actinomycetota > Actinomycetes > Micromonosporales > Micromonosporaceae > Micromonospora > Micromonospora fluostatini. The sequence goes on along the minus strand of NZ_CP191251.1, from coordinate 3,881,888 downwards.
CGGGCTGCGCCCACCACTCCTGACCTGCGCGGTCACGTTGAAAAGGGCTCACTCACGCGGATCTGTTTCGTGCCTTCCATGACCGGGGCGGATTCTGCGCCGGGAGTCGCCGACGCTCCGTCCCCGGACCGTCGGCGACTCCCATTCCGAATCGCGGGAGGAGATCCGATGAATACGAAGGACGTTCGCCATTCTTTGTCCGGTGCGGCCCGCCGATGAATGCGTCCCGGTCGCCCGAACCGTCGCATGTGCCATCCCGGCCGAGCTGGGCGTGCGCCGGCTGCGGTGCCCCCTGGCCGTGCCCGCCCGCGCGGACGAACCTCACCGGGGAGTACGCGGAGCGCACCGTGGATCTCGCCGTGTACCTCTGCACGCAACTCCACGACGCGACCGGGGACCTGTTGCGGCACCACCCCGACGACCTGCCCGGCCCCGCCGAGTTCCACGCGCGTTTCGTGGGCTGGGTGCGCCACCGACGCCACCGGTGACCCTGGGTGCCCTGAAAGGCGCTTGGCGGGCGTGGGCCGTGGGTGGCGGGGCGCGTGGGGGTGGTGAGGGGTGTGGGCTGCGTCCGGGGGAGCGGCGGGTACGGCATGATCGGGCCATGGCACTCACCCTCCCGGTCGACCCGGCGGCGAACGACCTGCTCAACCGGGATCCGCTGGCCCTGCTCATCGGGATGACCCTGGACCAGCAGATCCCGCTCGAGAAGGCGTTCAGCTCGCCGTACGTGCTCGCCGAGCGGCTCGGGCACGCCCCGGACGCGCACGAGCTGGCCGGGTGCGACCCGGAGGCGCTGGTGGCGGTCTTCGCCCAGCCGCCCGCGCTGCACCGGTTCCCGAAGGCGATGGCCGCCCGGGTGCAGGAGGTGTGCCGGGTGCTGGTCGAGCGGTACGACGGTGACGCGTCCCGGCTCTGGGCCGACGTGACGGACGGGCGGGAACTGCTGTCCCGGATCACCGGCCTGCCCGGCTTCGGTACGCAGAAGGCGCAGATCTTCCTGGCGCTGCTCGGCAAGCGGTTCGACGTGCAGCCGCCCGGCTGGCGGGAGGCGGCCGGCGGCTACGGCGACCCGGAGGCGTACCGGTCGGTCGCCGACATCACCGACGCCGAGTCGCTGCGCCGGGTACGCGAGTACAAGAAGCAGGCCAAGGCGGAGGCGAAGGCCAAGGCCGGCAAGGGCTGACCGGGCCGGCTCCTGGCCAACCGGTGGTATGGCGAAGCGGCCAGCCGGCGGTGTGGTGGCGCGGCGCTGCGGTCAGGCGGCGGCCTCGGGCTGGGCGAGGGCGGCGAGGGCGCGGCGGACGTCGGCGAGCGAGACGGTCGCCGAGTCGTCCAGGTCGGCCAGGCCGGCCTCGATCCACTGGCGCATCAGCGTGGTGACGCCGATGCCCCGGGCCTCGGCGGCCTCCCGGACCCGCTCGTACGTCTCCAGTGGCAGCCGTACCGAGCGGCTGACCATGGGCACGTCGGTGTCGGGGGTGGGCAGCCCGGTGGGGGCCTGCTCGTCGATCAGCTCCGCGATCCGCTCGTCACCGCCGTGGAACTGCTTGATGGCGTCGTTACGGTGCATGGTCGCCGCCTCCTCGTCGGCTCGCTCTCCGCACCGCCTCCTCGTAGCGTTTCGCCTCGCTGTCGCTCAGCTCGCGGGCGGAGAGGATGTCCCAGTCGTTGTCGGTGCCGTCGGCCTCGGCCAGCAGCACGGCCAGCCGCCGCCCCGCTCGGATCGCGGCGTAGACGACCATCACGTCGTCGCCGAGGTGCCGGATCACCCGTCGGCCGCTGTGCAGCGCCGCCCAGACCTCGCCCGGCGTGACGTCGTAGACCCGCAGGTTCGCCAACGCCTCGTCGGTGAAGCTGAACCGGTTGCCCACGTCGGCGAGCGTACCACGCGCGTAACACGCGGTCGCTGTCCGTGACCATCCGGGGTGGGTTCCTCGCCGAGGAGGCTGACTGACCGCTGTGGTGGAGTGACACAATGGGTCCGATCCCCTCAAGGAGGCCCGTGGTGAAGCGTCAGGCGTACCAGCCGATCCTGATCACCGACGCCTCGCGCAGCCAGCCCGACCAGCTCACCACCCGGCAGAAGCGGTACGTGGTGATGATGCTGATCCGGGTTGCCTGCGTGGTCGCCGGCGCGATCCTGGTCGGTGTCAAGGCCCCGCTGCTCTGGCTCTGGCTGCCGTTGTGCGTGATCGGCATGGTCCTCGTGCCGTGGCTCGCCGTGCTGCTGGCCAACGACCGCCCGCCCAAGGAGCAACACCGACTGGCCAACCGTTTCCAGTCGCGTCGCCGGGAACCGACCCCCCCGATGAGCCTCACCACCGAGGCGAACCCCCACAAAATCATCGACGCCGAACCCTGACCCACCCCGCCCCCGCCCCTGTCCCGTCCCCACTCTCCGGTTTCCGCGATCTTGCACTTGCGGCCCCGAATATGTGGCATCTGCGCCATATGTCGGGGCCGTTACTGCAAGATCGTCGCGGGAGCGGGCGCGGGAGCGCGGGAGCGCGGGAGCGCGGGAGCGGGGGAGCGGGGGCGTGGGGGCGTGGGGAGGGCGGGAGGGCGGGGTCAGTGGGGTGGGCGGGCGCCGGTGGTGGTGACGGCGGTGGCGCCGAGTTCGGTGGCGTGGTCCAGGGCGATCCGGGCGGGTGCGCCGGTGAGCCAGGCGGCCAGCAGGCCGGCGGCGAAGGCGTCCCCGGCTCCGGTGGCGTCGACCACGGGGACCCGCCGGGGCGCGGGTACCTCCACGAGGGTGTCCCCTTCGGCCCAGAGCGCGCCGGCCGCGCCCCGTTTCACCACCACCCGACGGACCCGCCCCGCCAGCGTCCGGGCCTGCTGCGCCGGGTCCGTCCCGCCGGCCAGTGCGGCGGCCTCGTCGGCGTTGACCAGCAGCAGGTCGGCGTCGCGTACCCAGGTCAGGAAGGCCGCCGCGCCGACCTGCCGCAGCGGGGCCGCGGAGGCCGCGTCGACGCTGGTGGTGAGCCCGTGCTCGTGGGCGGCGGCCAGCGCGCGCAGCCCGGCCGGCCGGGAGGCGGCGTCCAGCAGCGGGTACCCGGACAGGTGCAGGTGCCGGGCGTCCGGCGCGGCGGCGAGCGCGGCCTCGACGTGTTCCGGGCTGAGCCGCAGGTTCGCGCCCCGCTCGGTGATCATGGTGCGTTCGCCCTCGGCGGCCAGCACGATCACCGTGCCGGTGGCGGTGCCGGCGTGCGTCGCCAGGGCGCAGTGGACGCCGCCCCGGGTCAGTTCGGCGGCCCGGTCCCGGCCCGCGTCGTCGTCGCCGACCGCCCCGACCAGGGTCACCGGCACCCCCTGCGCGGCCAGCCAGGCGGCGGTGTTGGCGGCCTGGCCGCCGCCGGTCACCCGGATCGCGGCCGGGGTGTCCGAGCCGGGCGCGACCGGGCCGGCCAGCACCGCGACCACGTCGGTGACGACGTCGCCGACGACGAGGACCCGCCCCGGCCGGCGGTCCGCCCCGGTGCCGGAGGTCGCGGCCGTGGCCGGCGGTCCGGCCGGGTCCGGTGCCTCGACCGGGCCGGGCGTCCGTGCCGGAGGGCGGGTCCCGGCCGGGCCGGGGGTCGGTGGGGTCACGCCGTCGGGCCGGTGCGGCGCTGCGCCGCGGCCACCGCGATCCGGGCGGCGAGGTCGGCGTTGCGCAGGATGATCCGGATGTTCACCGCCAGGCTGGCGCCCTCGGTGGCGGAGTGGAAGTGGGCCAGCAGGAACGGGGTGACCGCCTTGCCGGTGACCCCGTCGCGGGCCAGCAGCGCCAGGCCCTCGGCGAGCGTGCGGTCGTGCAGGTCGGGGTCCAGTTGCTCGTCGGTGGGGAGCGGGTTCGCCACGATCAGCCCGCCGTGGTGGGTGGCCTGCTGGTCGCGGGCGGCGATCATGTCCGCCACCTGCTCGGGGGACTCCGCCGACCAGTCCAGGTCGAAACCGCTGTCGGTGAGGTAGAAGCCGGGGAAGCGGCGGGTGCGGTAGCCGACGACCGAGACGCCCAGGGTCTCCAGCCGCTCCAACGTCGCGCCGACGTCGAGGATCGACTTCACCCCGGCGCAGACCACCGCGATCGGGGTCCGGGCCAGGGTGATCAGGTCGGCTGACTCGTCGAAGGTCTGCGCCGCCTCGCGGTGTACCCCGCCGAGCCCGCCGGTGGCGAAGACGCCGATGCCGGCCGCGGCGGCCACCGCGCTGGTCGCCGCGACGGTGGTGGCGCCGTCCGCGCCGGTCGCCGCCGCCACGGCGAGATCGCGGACGGAGAGCTTCGCCACACCGTCGACGGTGGCGAGGCGGGTCAACTGGGCGTCGTCCAGCCCCGCCACCAGCTCTCCGCCGATCATCCCGATCGTCGCCGGCACCGCGCCCGCGTCCCGGACGGCCTGCTCGATCTCCCGGGCGACCCGCAGGTTGTCCGGGCGGGGCAGCCCGTGCGAGACGATGGTGCTCTCCAGGGCGACGACCGGGCGGCCGGTGCGCAGCGCCTCGGCGACCTCGGCGCCGAAACGGATGTGAAAGTCGGTCATTTTAGGTACGTTACGGGCCGTCCCCGGGCCGCCTCCTGTGGACCCGGCCGGAGTGACCTGCAAAACTGGAAAGTTGGAGGTGCAGACGTGAGCACACAGGTTCTTGAGCGTCCGGAGCAGAAGGACGCCGACACCGGTCCGGAAATGTTCCACTACGTCCGAAAGGAAAAGATCGCCGAAAGTGCCGTCATGGGTACCTTCGTCGTCGCGCTCTGTGGCGAGACCTTCCCGGTGACCAAGGCCGCCAAGCCCGGCTCGCCGGTCTGCCCCAAGTGCAAGGAGATCTACGACTCCTGGGGCGAGTGAAGCGGGGCGGCCCCCGTGGCCGCCCACGTAACCTGCGGCGGTGACCACCTCCACCGCCCTGCTCCTCGCCGATCTGACCGGGGTGGCCGTCTTCGCCGCCTCCGGTGCCTCCGCGGCGGTGGCCAAACGTCTCGACCTCTTCGGGGTCGTCTTCGTCGGCTTCGTCGCCGCCCTCGGCGGTGGGATCTTCCGTGACCTGGCCATCGGCGAGGTGCCACCACTGGCCTTCGCCGACTGGCGGTACGCCGCCACCGCCGCGCTCACCGCCACCGCCGTCTTCTGGCTCCACCCGCAGCTCGCCCGGCTCCGCACCACCGTGCTGGCGCTGGACGCGGCCGGCCTCGGCCTGTTCACCGTCACCGGCACGATCAAGGCGCTCGACGCCGGGGTGCCCCCGGTCGGCGCCGGCGTGATCGGCATGCTCACCGCCATCGGCGGCGGGCTCGGCCGTGACCTGCTCACCGGGGAGATCCCGGTGGTGCTGCGCCGGGAGATCTACGCGGTGGCGGCGCTGGTCGGGGCGGTCGCCGTGGTCGTGCTGGACCTGCTCGGCCAGGCCGGCCCGGTCCCGCTGACGCTGGCCGCCGGGCTGGTCTTCGGGCTGCGCCTGGTCGCCCTGCGGCGGCGCTGGTCGGCGCCGGTCGCGTCACTGCGCCCACCCCGCCCGGGTGCCCCGGACGCCTTCTGACCGGTCCGTCCCGTCCAGGCGAAGGGCCTGGTGGCACCGACTGCGCCGGACCGCCCCGGGGGTACGGCACGTGGCGTCGCGTGGGCACCGGGGCGGGCGCTGGTTATGCTGAACCGGCCTTCGCGGCACCCGATGCGCGAGGGCGTTTTCGTGGGCGGCGGTACCCGTGGCCCTGGGCCGGGGGCCGCCTGGGTGCGGTCGGGAAGGAGCGTTCGCGTGGCTGCCCGGTTGCCGGCGATCGAGACGTTTCCGGCGTTGCGCGCCTGGCAACGCAAGGCCCTGGTGGGGTACCTGCGCCGGCCGGCCGAGGACTACACGGCGGTGGCCACGCCCGGCGCCGGCAAGACCACCTTCGCCCTGCGGATCGCCGCCGAGCTGCTCGCCGACGGCACCGTCGAGGCGGTCACCGTGGTCGCCCCCACCGAGCACCTGAAGACCCAGTGGGCCCTCGCGGCGGCCCGGGTCGGCATCCAGCTCGACTCGGCCTTCCGCAACGCCGACCTGCACTCCTCGGCCGACTTCCACGGCGCCGTGGTCACCTACGCGCAGGTCGGGATGGCCCCGCAGGTGCACCGCCGGCGCACCATGACCCGGCGCACCCTGGTCATCCTCGACGAGATCCACCACGCCGGGGACTCCAAGTCCTGGGGCGACGGGGTGAAGGCCGCCTTCGAGCCCGCCGTCCGCCGGCTGATGCTCACCGGTACGCCGTTCCGCTCGGACGACAACCCGATCCCCTTCGTGGAGTACGAGCGCGGCGGCGACGGGCTGCTGCGCTCGCGCGCCGACGCGACCTACGGGTACGCCGACGCGCTGCGGGACGGGGTGGTCCGGCCGGTGCTCTTCCTGGCCTACTCGGGGGAGACCCGGTGGCGGACCAACGCCGGTGAGGAACTGGCGGCCCGGCTGGGTGAGCCGATGACCCAGGACCTGATCGCCCAGGCGTGGCGGACCGCCCTGGACCCGGCCGGCGACTGGATGCCGCAGGTGCTGCGGGCCGCCGACGCCCGGCTGACCGTGCTGCGCAACGGGGGGATGCCCGACGCCGGTGGGCTGGTCATCGCCAGCGACCAGCAGGCCGCCCGGTCGTACGCGAAGCTGCTGGAGCAGGTGACCGGGGAACGGGCGGTGGTGGTCCTCTCCGACGACGTGGGGGCCTCGGCCCGGATCGCCACCTTCGCCGCCTCCGAGCAGCGCTGGATGGTCGCGGTGCGGATGGTCTCCGAGGGCGTCGACATCCCCCGCCTCGCCGTCGGGGTGTACGCGACCAGCGCCAGCACCCCGCTCTACTTCGCCCAGGCGATCGGGCGGTTCGTCCGGGCCCGGCGGCCGGGAGAGAGCGCCTCGGTCTTCCTGCCCAGCGTGCCGCACCTGCTCGACCTGGCCAGCGAGATGGAGGCGGCGCGCGACCACGTCCTCGGCAAGCCGAAGGACCGGGAGGGCTTCGACGACGACCTGCTGGAGCGGGCCCAGCGCGACGACCAGGCCAGCGGGGAGCTGGAGAAGCGGTTCGCGGCGCTCTCCGCGACCGCCGAACTCGACCAGGTGATCTTCGACGGCGCCTCGTTCGGCACCGCCGCCCAGGCCGGTACGCCGGAGGAGGAGGAGTACCTCGGCCTCCCCGGCCTGCTCACCGCGGACCAGGTCACGCTGCTGCTCAACAAGCGGCAGGCCGAGCAGTTGGCGGCCCAGCGGCGCCGGGCCGTGCAGCCGGCTGAGCGGCCCGCTGAGACCTCGGCGGCGCCCCCGGCACCGATGAGTGCCGCCCAGCGTCGGGTGGCCCTGCGGCGGCAACTCAACGCTCTGGTGGCCGCCCGCCACCACCGGACCGGACAGCCGCACGGCAAGATCCACGCCGAGCTGCGCCGGCTCTGCGGCGGGCCGCCCAGCGCCCAGGCCACCATCGAGCAGTTGGAGGAGCGGATCGCCACCGTCCAGTCGCTGTAGGCGCGGTCGGGCGGTTTGCGGTACGGGGGTTGCCACCAGGTGCCCCGTCCGACCGGAGTGGTGCCGTGTGGGGCCGAATACGGGAAATGCCGACCGGAGACGCCCTGGGGACGTCTCCGGCCGGCTATGTCGGGTCTGGGGTCAGTTGGCCATCAGATCGGCGCCACGCCAGCTGAACTCGGGATCCGTCGCGTACCGCACCGTGATCCTGACGAGATCCTCGGCGTACTTGTTGGCGTGGTGTCCGCAGAACACCAGCTCGCTTCCACCAGCCAGAGTGATCCGGAGCTTGCCGGCAGCATTGCAGCGGTCGCACCGTTCATCGGCGGCCGGGGGGCTCACCGTCTCGGGCGGCGGCGTGAGGGTCGGGGTCATCGCCTTCCTCCTCTGGTCGTCACCGATGAACAAACTCTTCGGTCGTTGCTCACCAATCCTGCAACACCCACATGGGGTGATGCCTTCCCTGTGTGCCCGCGGGGGACCGAGGTCACACATGGCAGACACAGTGTGCCGTGCACCAAGGGTGCCACGTCAACGATCAAAGGCGAGCAGCCGCAGGGTCAGCTTCGGCTGTTGCACGCCTGGTGATCAAAACGACACTCTTGGTTGACGTGGGCGGTCAGTCCAGGTAGTCGCGGAGCACCTGGGAACGGGACGGGTGGCGCAGCTTCGACATGGTCTTGGACTCGATCTGCCGGATCCGCTCCCTGGTCACCCCGTACACCTGGCCGATCTCGTCCAGGGTGCGGGGCTGCCCGTCGGTCAGGCCGAAGCGCAGCCGGACCACGCCCGCCTCCCGCTCGGAGAGGGTCTGGAGCACCTGCTGGAGCTGGTCCTGGAGCAGCGAGAACGAGACGGCGTCGACCGCGACCACGGCCTCCGAGTCCTCGATGAAGTCGCCGAGCTGGCTGTCGCCCTCGTCGCCGATGGTCTGGTCCAGCGAGATGGGCTCCCGGGCGTACTGCTGGATCTCCAGCACCTTCTCCGGTGTGATGTCCATCTCCTTGGCCAGCTCCTCCGGAGTGGGCTCCCGGCCCAGATCCTGGAGCAGCTCCCGCTGGATGCGGCCGAGCTTGTTGATCACCTCGACCATGTGGACCGGGATGCGGATGGTGCGGGCCTGGTCGGCCATGGCGCGGGTGATGGCCTGGCGGATCCACCAGGTGGCGTAGGTGGAGAACTTGTAGCCCTTGGTGTAGTCGAACTTCTCGACGGCGCGGATGAGGCCGAGGTTGCCTTCCTGGATGAGGTCGAGGAAGGCCATGCCGCGACCGGTGTACCGCTTGGCCAGCGACACCACGAGGCGCAGGTTCGCCTCCAGCAGGTGGTTCTTGGCCCGCTCGCCGTCCCGGGAGATCCAGAGCAGGTCCCGCTGCATGTCGCGGGCGAACTTCTCCTCGCCCTCCTCGGCCGCGCGCAGCCGCTCGGCGGCGTAGAGGCCCGCCTCGATCCGCTTGGCGAGTTCCACCTCCTGCTCGGCGTTGAGCAGCGGCACCTTGCCGATCTGCTTCAGGTACGCCCGGACGGAGTCGGCGGAGGCGGTCAGCTCGGCGTCCCGCCGGGCCTGCTTGAGCGCCTCGGACTCCTCGTCGTCCCACTCGAAGTCGTTGTCGGTGGCCGAACTCGCGGCGTCGGCCTCGGCGGCCTGGGCCAGCTCGGCCGGCTCCTCGACCACCACGTCCTCGATCTCGGCGGCGAGCTCCTCCGGGTCGATGTCCCCCTCGGCGCCCTCGCCCTTGGCCTTGGTGGTGGCCTTGGCCGGCTTGCCGGCGGCGGCGACCGTGGCCTTCGTGGCCCGGGTGGCCTTGGCGGCCCGGGGCGCGGCGGCCTTCGCGGCGACCTCGGCGGTGGTCCCGGCGGCCTTGCGGGCGGGCGCCTTCCGGGCGGGGGCCGGAGCCTCCTCGGCGGCGGACGCCTGCTTCGGGGCGGGGGCCGCCGCCTTGCGGGTCGTCTTGGCGGTGGTGGCCCGGGAGGCCGGTGTGGCGGAGCGGGCGGCGGCGACCCGGCGTCGGGTGCTGGCCGAACCGTCCACGACCACGGTCACTCCCGCTTCGGAGAGCGCCCGCAGGATCTTCTTGGCCTGGGCCGGAGTCACCTCAGCGGACTCGACCGTGCGCGCGAGCTGGGCCGACGTCAACTGACCGCCGGCGCTCTGCGCGTGCGCGATCAGCGTGTCGGTGAGCGAGCGTACGTCGGCGCCGGTGTGGCGGGGTTCTGTCACGAATGACCTTCCGGAGGCGATGAGCGAGCACGGCCGGGGCGCCCGGCGCAGCGGGGGACACCGTGCCGGACGATGTGGTTGAGGAACCCCCGTGTCCCGGGCCGGCCGGTCGTTGGCGGTCCGTGGCGCGTGGGCAGGGGTGAATTGTAACGCCGTCTGCGGCGATCATCCTGCGCCGCACGGTGCCGTCGGTGATCCCGGAGCCGTCGACCCCACCGCGCGGCCCCTGATCAGGGCCACCGGCCCCACCGCGCGGCCCCTGATCAGGGCCACCGGACCACGCCGTGCGGGCGTGGACCTGGCCGCCGCCGACGCCGCAGATGTGGACTTTTGTAAGGATGATACTCGCGCGCGACACCGCCACCCCTCAGTCGTGCCGGAAGGGGACGAAGATGCACCGCTCGGCACCAGCGTCACACGACCTGCTGGAGATCGCGGTCGAGGTGGCCCGGCAGGCCGCGGCGACCGCCCACCGGATGCGGATCGACGGAGTGTCGACGGTCGCCACCAAGAGCACCGTCACCGACGTGGTCACCGCGGCGGACCGGGCGGTGGAGCGCCAGGTGGTCGACGCGCTGCGCCAGGCCCGCCCGACGGACGCGGTGCTCGGCGAGGAGTACGGGCCGGGCGGCGGGGGACCGGCCGGCCCCGGCGGCGTGCGGTGGATCGTCGACCCGATCGACGGGACGGTCAACTACCTCTACGGGCTGCCGTACTGCGCGGTCTCGCTGGCCGCCGAGGTCGACGGCGAGGTGGTCGCGGGCGTGGTGCGCAACGTAATGACCGGCGAGGAGTGGACGGCCACCGCCGGCGGCGGCGCCCACCGGGCCGGTACCCGGCTGCGCTGCTCCACCGAGACCGACCTGGGGCAGGCCCTGGTGGCGACCGGGTTCGGGTACGACCCGGCGCGGCGCGCCCACCAGGCCCGGGTGGTCGCGGAGTTGATCCCGCACGTACGGGACATCCGCCGGATGGGCGCGGCCTCCCTCGACCTCTGCCTGGCCGCCGAGGGGCGGTTAGACGCCTACTACGAGAAGGGGCTGGCCGCCTGGGACCTCGCCGCCGGTGGGCTGATCGCCGCCGAGGCCGGGCTGCGGGTGGCCGGGCTGCGCGGCCGGCCGGCCGGACCGGACCTGGTCGTCGCCGCCCCGCCGGCGCTGTTCGAGCCGTTGCACGCCCACCTGGCCGACCTGGACGCCGACGGCGGCCCGTGAGGCTGCGGCCGGCCCGGCCGTGAGGCTGCGGCCGGGGGCACCGGGTGGGCGGTTTTCGTGGACGTTCCGGTCGTTGTCACGGGTCGCCCGCCGGCCCGTGACAGCCTGTTCGGCGACCGGCGACGGCCGTCCGGCGGGGCCGGGCGGGCCGACCGATCACGGCACGGTGGGCCGGTCGGCGGCGGCCGGGCTGTCGTCGGACGGTCGGCCGACGGTGGTCGGTCGCCCGGCGGTGGCCGGTCGACGGTCGACGCGGGCCCGGCCGGAGCCCGGCCCGCGACCGGTGGTCACTTGTCGACGGGCATCGGGCAGGAGCCGGGCGGTGCCACCGGGGAGCCCAGGTCGCCGAGGGACTGGTTGACCTCGGTGAGGGTGGCGAGCTGCTGGAAGCCGTTGCCGAGGACCACGTCGACGGTGTCGTCGGTCCGCTTGGGGTCGTAGGCCGTGTCGGCGTTGTTCAGGAAGTACGCCCGCAGCAGGTGGGCGGAGCCGACGCCCTTGGGGCCGTACCGCAGCACGGCGATCTCCTCGAGGCCCTTCTTCTTCTCGTCGGCCACCTTTTTGACCTGGAACTTCCGGTTCCGGAAGTCGTCCGCGGTGCTGGTGGCCCGGCCGGCCTCGTCGGTGGCGTTCAGTACGTTGATCTTCACGTCCTTGGCCTCGCGCAGGGTCACGTCGGCCATCGGCCAGCCCTCGGGGCAGCCCCCACTGGCCCCCGCGTCGCTCTGGGTGTCGCGGACCAGCGCGACCACCACGAAGACCAGGGCGAAGACCGCCAGCAGGCCGACGACAACGAGTGCCCGCACTCGCGCAAAGCTCATCAGGGGGCTCCCCGGACATCAATGGGTGGCGGCGGCCCGGCGGTCGGACCGCCCCGCCGGCCGTCGAGTACGCCGCTGAGGTTAGCGGTTGTCCGACCGTCGCGTGGAAACAGCCGGACATGCCGGCGCGCCACCCCGGAACCGGGTACTACTACCCCTATCTTCGTGTCGCCTGAGTCACATTGGGAACAACTTCCCGGGCTGGGGCGTACATCTCTGCCACGAGAGCGGTATACATGCCTCGCCCACGAGGGGGGTAAGGTACCGCGCTCGCTGGGGGAGGTTCCCCCGGCGGCTCCGGCGTGACCGTCGGGCGAGTCGGGTGACCGACACGTGACGGTGGCGGGCCAGCGGGAACCGAAACAGCGTCGTCCGGCGTTACAACCGGCAGCGACAACATCGAAATGGGAGAGTGAAACCGATGGCCACCGACTACGACGCCCCGCGTCGAGACGAGGTCGACCTCGGCGAGGACAGCCTCGAGGAGCTCAAGGCCCGGCGGGTCGACTCACAGTCAGGCGCCGTGGACGTCGACGAGGCCGAGGTGGCCGAGAGCTTCGAGCTACCCGGTGCCGACCTCGCCGACGAGGAGCTCACGGTCAAGGTGCTACCGATGCAGCAGGACGAGTTCCGGTGTGCCCGCTGCTTCCTGGTCCACCACCGGAGTCAGCTCGCCGTGGAGCGCAACGGCGAGCTGATCTGCCGCGAGTGCGTCTGACCCGGCGACGGGCGTCGGTGACGACCGGGTGCCCGTATCCCGGCGGCGGCCTCCTCAAGGAGGCCGCCGCCGGAGCTGTCGTGCGCCGCTCGCCGGCACCTGCTTGACTCGGATCGGGGAGTCGTCCCCGTCGGAGCAGCCACGCGGGAGGTCGGGCATCGTGAGCGAGCGAACCAGCGGAGACGGGACCGGCCGGCCCGGGGACGCGGGCGTGAGCGGGCCGGGTGAGCCGGACGTCGCCGTCGGGCGTCCCGACGGCTTCCCGGACGGTGCGTCCGCCGCCGTCGCCGGTGCGGCCCCGCCGGGCGGTACGCGACCCGCCGACGACGTCGCGGGCGGGCGCGCCACCGACGCCGACGGGGCGAAGCCGGCCGGTGGCACCGGTACCGGGGCCGGTGACCTGGGCGCGACGGTCGCGGCGCTGACCGCCGACGACATCGAGCCGGCCCGCCGCCGGCACCTGCTGTCCCGCCTCGTCGGGCAGACCCGGGCCCGGGGGCTGGGCGACCTGTTCAAGCCGAAGGCCGCGCTGCGGTGGATGACCGAGACGGTGGCCGAGATCGCCCCGCACGTACCGGTCCGGGACCTGGCCACGCTGCGCCGGCACTACGCCGGACTGGACGGCGACCTGCTCGCCGAGCGGCTGGTCCGCAACGCGTCCCGCGCCACGGCCGGCATCGGCGCCGCCGGTGGGGGAGTGGCCGCCGTGAACTGGACCGTCGCTCCCACCCTGCTCTCCGCGCCGGTCCTGCTGGCCGCCGAGACCGTCGCCGTGGTCGCCATCGAACTCAAGCTGGCCGGCGAACTGCACGAGGTGTACGGCGTCCCGCTGCCCACCGGCGGCACCCAGAAGACGGTGGCCCTGGTCCAGGCGTGGGCCAGCCAGCGCGGGATCAACCCGATGATGCCCGGCGTCGGGGTCGGCGCGGTGCTCGGCAGCGCGGCCCGCAAGGAGCTGCAGAACACCCTGCTCAAGCGGTTCGGCCGCAACCTCACCACGCTCGGGCCGTTCCTCACCGGGGCGGCGGTGGCGAGCTACCTCAACCGCCGGGCCACCCGGTCGCTCGGCGAGCAACTCCGGACGGACCTGCGCCGGCAGCGCCGCGAACTGCCCGGGGTGCCACCCGTCCGCCCCTGACCAGCCCGGCCCCGGCTGATCCGGCGGCGGGTCCGGCCGGGTCAGGTGGCGTCGCGGTCCGCGTCGCGGGCGGCGAGGATCGCCGCGGCCAGCTCGACCGGGCGGCGGGAGCTCACCACCCAGAACGGCGTCGGGTCGGCCGGGTCGTCGAGCACCACCTGGACGGCCCCGCCGATCCAGGGCCGCTGCACCACGAAGGCCAGCGGGTCGGCCCCGACCCCGAGCACCTCGCGGCGGCCGGCGGTGTCCAGCGGCACCGCGTCGGCGACGAAGCGCACCGGCAGCCGGGCGTCGTCCACCCGCAGCTCGCCGTCGCGGACCGCGATCCGGATCCGGCCGAGCCGCCAGAGCCCGAACAGGGCGGCCGGCACCAGCACCGCGAACGGCAGCCAGGCGCGTACCCCGGCCGCGCCCATCCACACCTCGGCGGCGAGCAGGGCGGCGGCGGCCAGGCCGGCCAGCCACAGCCACCAGGGCAGGGCGAGGCGTTCGGAGTGCCCCGGGGGTGCCGCTGCGGACCGGACCGGGGACGACGAGGATGGCGACACGCTCACAGTCCGAGGGTACGGCGCACGACGGTCGGCGTACCGGGCAGGATGGCAGGGGCACCCCGTGAACCGGACGGAAGAGGAGAACGTGACCGACGTCGTACCCGTGCTGGTGCGCCAGCTCGACCCGGAACTGCCGCTGCCGGCGTACGCGCATCCCGGTGACGCCGGGGCGGACCTGATGGCCGCCGTGGACGTGGAGCTGCCCCCGGGCGGCCGGGCGCTGATCCCGACCGGGGTGGCGATCGCGCTGCCGGACGGGTACGTGGGTCTGGTGCACCCCCGGTCCGGTCTCGCCACCCGGCTCGGGGTGACGCTGCTCAACGCCCCCGGTACGGTCGACGCCGGCTACCGGGGTGAGATCATGGTCAACCTGATCAACCATGATCGGGTGACTCCGGCGAAGATCTCCCGGGGCGACCGCATCGCCCAGCTCGTCGTGCAACGGGTGGAGCGGGCCGAGTTCCGGCCCGTGCCGGAGCTGCCCGCCTCCCGGCGCGGCACCGGCGGGCACGGGTCGACCGGAGGTCACGCCGGGCTCGTCACGACTCCGGCGCGGGACCGGGCCGGCGGACGTACGGAAGAGGTGGCAGGGTGAGTGCGAACAGCGGAGGGTGGGCGCAGTGATCTTCTCCCGTAAGCGGGCCGGTGCCGGACGGCACTCCCGTGACGAGCGGACCACGGAGGTCCTCGACTCCCCCGACGCCGGGCCGGCGGCTGCCGCCCGGGGTCCGTACGACATCGCGGACGCGCCGGACGGGGTGCAGCGGCTCGACCTGGGCAGCCTGCACATCCCGGCGGTGCCCGGGGTCGAGGTCCGGGTGCAGGCCGACCCGCAGGGCGTGGTCCAGCAGGTGGTTCTCGTGCACGGGGACAACGCCCTCCAGCTCGGCGTCTTCGCCGCGCCCAAGACCGAGGGCATCTGGGACGAGGTGCGCGAGGAGATCCGGCGCTCGCTGTTCAACGAGGGCGCCGCGGCCCAGGAGGCGACCGGGGAGTACGGCCCCGAGCTGCACGCCCGGGTGCGTACCGAGGACGGCGTGACCGATCTGCGGTTCGTCGGGATCGACGGGCCTCGCTGGATGGTCCGGGGCGTCTACCAGGGGGCCGCCGCCACCGACCCGGTCGCCGCCGGCCCGCTGGCCGAGTGCCTGGACGGGCTGGTGGTCGACCGGGGCCAGGAGGCGAAGCCGGTGCGGGAGCCGCTGCCGCTGCGGCTGCCCCGGGAGGTGGCCGAGCAGGCCGGCCAGTCCGGTGGCGGCTCGACCCCCGGCCCGTCGCCCGCCCCCGACCAGCGCGGGGCCTGAGCCGAGCCGGGCGGCAGCGGGTGTCCCCGGGCCGCCCGACCCCGGCCGTCGGCCGACCCGGTCCCGGTTCCGGTGTGCTTTCACATCGACAGCGGGGCCGGGTGGGCCGCGAACCGGCGTACGCTGGCGGGACGGCACCGGAGGTCTCCGGGGCCGGACGGCACCGGCGCACGCCGGTCGGGCGGAGGGGTGACGCGGAGTCATGACGGCGGCCGAGGAGAGCCGGGTGTCGCTGCGGCGGATGCTGCGCCGGCTCACCGCGAGCGAGGCCGAGATCGAGGCGCAGGAGCTGCTCCGGGAGAGCGCCCAGTCCGGCGGCGTGCCGGCCGGGCAGTGCCGGCGCGGCCAGGTCGTCTCGGTCGCCGGGCGGTTGCGCACGGTCGTCTACACCCCGCGCACCAACCTGCCCACGCTGGAGGCGGACCTCTACGACGGCAGCGACGTGGTCACCCTGGTCTGGCTGGGCCGGCGGCACATCGTCGGCATCGAGCCGGGGCGCCATCTCACCGCGCGGGGCCGGGTCGCCCTCCGTGACGACCGCAAGGTCATCTACAACCCGTACTACGAACTGGAGCCCAGCAGGTGACGGCGGGACGCGGCGAGGTGGAGGACGTGTCGGCGGCCGGGACGCAGCGCATCGCGCAGCCCGCCGTGGACCCGGCAACGGCGACGACGCCGGGCGGCCCGGCGGACGAGGAGCAACTGCCCAGCCTCGCCGAGCAGATGGCCGACCAGCTCGGCGGCTGGCGGGGGCTGGTCGAGTCGAGCATCCCCGTGGTCGTCTTCGTGCTGGCCAACATCGTCGGCGAGCTGCGTCCCGCGGTGATCGCCTCGGTGGTGGTGGCGCTGCTCATCGCCGGCCTGCGGCTGGCCCAGCGCCGGCCGGTCCGGCACGCGCTCAACGGCCTGTTCGGGATCGCCATCGGCGCGGCCATCGCCTGGCGCACGGGCGACGAGCGGGACTTCTACCTCCCGGGCATCCTCTACGGCATCGGGTACGGCGTCGCGCTGCTGCTCTCGGCGGTGATCCGGCAGCCCCTGGTCGGCTGGATCTGGTCGGTGCTGGTGGCCGGCGGCAAGTCGGAGTGGCGGCAGGACCCTCGGCTGGTGCGGACGTTCACCGGGCTGACCGTGCTCTGGGGCGTGGTCTGGCTGGCCAAGGTCGGCGTCCAGGCCGGCCTCTACCTCGCCCACCAGGACACCGCCCTGGGGGTGGCCCGGCTCGTGCTGGGCTACCCGCCGTACGTGCTGCTGCTGCTGATCACCGTCTGGACGGTCCGCCGGGTCACCCGGGAGCCGGAGCCCCTGCAGACCGCCTGAGCGTGCCTCGGAGGTGGTCAGCCGCCGCTGCGGGTGCGCTCCACGCTGTCCGGGCCCAGGATCACCGCGCGGACGTCGTCCTCCACCTCGGTCGTGCAGACGAAGACCAGCTCGTCACCGGCCTCGATCGGGTCGTCCGGGGTCGGGGCCAGCACCCGCTTGCCGCGCACGATGGCGACCAGCGCGGTGTCCCGGGGCAGCGGCACCGCGCGCAGCGGCTGACCGACGTACGGGGCGGTCGGCGGCAGGGTGATCTCGACGAGGTTCGCCTCGCCCTGCCGGAAGGTCATCAGCCGGACCAGGTCGCCCACGCTGACCGCCTCCTCCACCAGGGCGGCCATCACGCGCGGCTTGCTCACCGCCACGTCGACCCCCCACTGCTCGGTGAAGAGCCACTCGTTCTCGGCCCGGTTCACCCGGGCGACCACCCGGGGTACCGCGAACTCGGTCTTGGCCAGCAGGGAGACCACCAGGTTGGCCTTGTCGTCGCCGGTGGCCGCCACCACCACGTCGCAGCGGGCCAGGTTCGCCTCCTCCAGGCTGGTCAGCTCGCAGGCGTCGGCGCGGATCCACTCCGCGTCGGGCACCCGTTCCGGCCGCAGCATCCGGGGCTGCCGCTCGATCAGCATCACCTGGTGGCCGTTGTCGATCAGCTCCTGGGCGATGGACCGGCCGACGTTGCCGGCCCCGGCGATGGCGATCCGCATGCTCAGTGCCCCCCTTCGGGTGCCGCCGCGCCCGCCGTGACGGCCGCGACGATGTCGTCGGTGACCAGCATGAAGACCTGGTCGCCCTCCTGGACGACGGTGGAGGCGGTGGGCAGGGTGCCGATGCCGAACCGGATCAGGTACGCCACCCGGGCCCCGCAGGCGGCCTCCAGGTCGCGGATCTGCCGGCCGATCCAGTCCCGGTGCACCGGCACCTCGACGATCGACACCGTGCTGGTGGCGTCCCGGAAGATCTCCACGGCCCCGTCGGGGACGAGGTGCCGCAGCATCCGCTCGGCGGTCCACCGGACGGTGGCCACGGTGGGGATGCCGAGCCGCTCGAAGACCTGGGCCCGACGCTGGTCGTAGATGCGGGCGGCGACCCGGGAGACGCCGAACGTCTCGCGGGCCAGCCGGGCCGAGATGATGTTGGAGTTGTCCCCGCTGGAGACGGCGGCGAAGGCGTCCGCCCGCTCGATGCCGGCCTGCCGCAGCACGTCGCCGTCGAAGCCGGCGCCGGTGACGGTGGTGCCGGCGAAGTCCGGGCCGAGCCGGCGGAACGCGTCGGCGTCGTGGTCGATCACCGCCACGGTGTGTCCCCGGGCCTCCAGGGTCTGCGCCAGGGTCGAGCCGACCCGGCCGCAACCCATGATCACGACATGCACGCTGGCCCTCCAAAGGTGCCACCCGAGGGTGTGTCGTCTGCGAGCCTGCCACGTCGCGGCGGCCGGCGCGGACCCGACGGTACTCCGGTGGCGACCGTGCCTCACCCACCCCCCGGTGCCGGCCAGTCCGTGGTCGTACTCTTGGCGGATGTGGCCCGTCCCACCTCGCTGCTGAAGCGGCTGCTGCTCGGTCGACCGTTCCGGTCCGACCGCCTGAAGCACACCCTGTTGCCCAAGCGCGTCGCGCTGCCCGTGTTCGCCTCCGACGCGCTGTCCAGCGTCGCGTACGCCCCGGACGAGATCCTGCTGACGCTCTCCATCGCGGGGGCCTCGGCGTACTTCTTCTCGCCCTGGGTCGCGCTGGCCGTCGTGGTGGTGATGCTGACCGTGGTGGCCAGCTACCGGCAGACGGTGCACGCCTACCCCTCCGGGGGCGGGGACTACGAGGTGGCCATGGTCAACCTCGGCCCCCGGTTCGGCATCGGGGTGGCCAGTGCCCTGCTGGTCGACTACGTGCTGACGGTGGCGGTGTCGGTCTCCGCCGGGGTGGCGAACCTCGGCTCGGTGGTGCCCTTCGTGGCCGAGCACAAGGTGCTCATCGCGGTCAGCGCGGTGGTGCTGCTCACCGCGCTGAACCTGCGGGGCATCCGGGAGTCGGGCAACCTCTTCGCCATCCCCACCTACGGCTTCATGATCGTGATCGTCGGGATGATCCTCACGGGGCTGGTGCGGATCTTCGTCTTCGGGCACGACCTGCGCGCGCCCAGCGCCGCCCTGGAGATCCAGGCCGAGCACAGCGTCACCGGGTTCGCCCTGATCTTCCTCCTGCTGCGGACCTTCTCCTCCGGCTGCGCGGCGCTCACCGGCGTCGAGGCGATCTCCAACGGGGTGCCGGCGTTCAAGGCGCCCAAGAGCCGCAACGCCGCGACCACCCTGCTGCTGCTCGGCACGGTGGCGGTGACCATGCTGCTCGGGATCATCTGGCTGTCCCGGCTGACCGGGCTCCAGTTCGTCGAGGACCCCGCCGTGCAGATCGTCTCCGGCCCCGAGGGGTACGTGCAGAAGACCGTCACCACCCAGCTCGGCGAGACGGTCTTCGGCTCCGGCTCGGTGCTGCTGTTCGTGGTGGCCGCGGCGACCGCGCTGATCCTCTTCCTGGCCGCGAACACCGCGTTCAACGGGTTCCCGGTGCTCGGCTCGATCCTCGCCCAGGACCGGTACCTGCCCCGGCAACTGCACACCCGGGGTGACCGGCTGGCGTTCTCCAACGGCATCGTCTTCCTGGCGGTCTTCGCGATCGTGCTGATCGTCGGCTTCCAGGCCGAGGTGACCAAGCTCATCCAGCTCTACATCGTCGGGGTGTTCGTCTCCTTCACGCTCTCCCAGGCCGGCATGATCCGGCACTGGAACCGGCACCTGCGCACCGAACGCGACCCGGAGGCGCGCCGCCGGATGGTCCGCTCCCGGGCGATCAACGCCTTCGGCATGGGCCTGACCGGCGCCGTCCTGGTCATCGTCCTGATCACCAAGTTCCTGCTCGGCGCGTGGATCGCGATCGTCGCGATGGCCGTGATGTACGGGCTGATGGTGGCCATCCGGCGGCACTACGACCGGGTCGCGGTGGAGCTGGCCCCGGACGAGGGCCGGCCCGTGCTGCCCGCCCGCAACCACGCCATCGTGCTGGTCAGCAAGCTGCACCAGCCGACCCTGCGGGCGGTGGCCTACGCGCGGGCCACCCGCCCCGACACGATCACCGCGGTCACCGTCAACGTCGACGAGTCCGACACCCGCCAGCTCCAGCAGGAGTGGGAGCGGCGGGAGCTGCCCATCCCGCTCACCGTGGTCGACTCGCCGTACCGGGAGATCACCCGGCCGATCCTGAACTTCGTCGCCTCCACCCGGCGGGCGTCACCGCGCGACGTGGTCACCGTCTTCATCCCCGAGTACGTGGTCGGCCGCTGGTGGGAACACCTGCTGCACAACCAGAGCGCCCTGCGGCTCAAGGGGCGGCTGCTCTTCGAGCCCGGGGTGATGGTGACCAGCGTGCCCTGGCAGCTCGCCTCGACCGCCACCAAGAACCTCGACCGGTTCGACGCGGCGCTGAGCCAGGGCCCGGCGCGGGGGCCCCGGGTCGCCCCGCGCAGCACCCTGCCGCCGGTCGTCGCGCCGATCGGCGCCGACCAACCCGCCGAGAGCCCCGGAGGCACGCGTGACTGAGGCGAGACCCACCCAGAGCGTCGGGGCCGCTGCCGAGCGGGCGACGCGCCCCGGGCTGGTCGAGGCGGACCGGGTCGAGGTCACCGTCGACGCGGTGGCGCCCGGTGGGCACTGCGTGGCCCGGGTGGCCGGCCAGGTGGTCTTCGTCCGGCACGCGCTGCCCGGGGAACGGGTGGTGGCCGAGGTCACCGAGGTGCACCGGGGGTTCGTCCGGGCCGACGCGGTGACCGTCCTGGCCGCGTCACCGGACCGGGTCGAGGCGCCCTGCCGGTACGCGACGCCGGGCGGCTGCGGCGGCTGCGACCTGCAACACGTCGCCCCCGCCGCCCAACTGGACTGGAAGGCGGCCGTGGTCCGGGAACAGCTCACCCGGCTGGGCGGGCTCACCGACGCCGAGGTCGACCGGCTCGGCGTCCGGGTCGAGGCGCTGCCCGGCGGCCCGCTGGGGTGGCGCTCCCGGGTCCGGTACGCGGTCGACGCCGCCGACCGGGCCGGGCTGCTCAAGCACCGGTCCCACGAGGTCGTACCGGTGGACCGCTGTCTGATCGCCCACCCGGAGATCCAGGCGCTGCCGGTGCTCGGGGCCACCCGGTGGCCGGACGCGGAGGCGGTGGAGACCGTCGCCAGCACCGGCGGCCAGGTGAGCGTGTCGAGCGTCACGGCCGGCGCGGCGAGTCCGGTCCGTGGGCCGGCGACGGTGCGCGAGGTGGCCGCCGGCCGGGGGTGGGAACTGCCGGCGGCGGCCTTCTGGCAGGTGCACCCGGCGGCGGCGGACACCCTGGTCGACGCGGTGCTCGACCTGCTCGACCCGCAGCCCGGCGAGTCCGCCTGGGACCTGTACGGCGGTGCCGGGCTCTTCGCCGCCGCGCTCGCCGCCCGGGTCGGCCCGACCGCCCGGATCACCCTGGTCGAGGCCGCCGCGCAGGGCGTCTCCGCCGCCCGGGAGAACCTGCGCGACCTGCCCTCGGTGGAGGTGGTCGCCGCCCGGGTGGAGACCGCGCTGGCCCGACGCCGGATCACCGGCCCGGTCGACGTGGTGGTGCTCGACCCACCCCGCAGCGGGGCGGGCGCCCCGGTGGTGCGGGCGCTGGCCGCCGCCGGCCCGCGCGCGGTGGCGTACGTGGCCTGCGACCCGGCGGCCTTCGCCCGGGACGTGCGGACCTTCGCCGGGCTGGGCTGGCGGCTGGCCGCGCTGCGCGGCTTCGACCTGTTCCCGATGACCCAGCACGTGGAGCTGGTCGGCCTGCTGCTCCCGCCCGCCCCCGGGTGTTAGGAAGGGGCCCTTCACCTACCGGAAGCGTTAACAGGGGGCCCTTCCTTTCCGCCCGTCGGGGCGCTGAGCTGGGTCGACCTTGCGCCGGGCTGCGGAGTACCGGGCGGCCGATAGACTCTGCGGTCATGAGTGTTGAACAGGACACGACCAACCAGGGCCGGCTGCTGGCCACGGTGCGCGGTCCGCAGGACGTCAAGCGGATGTCCGCCGAGGAACTGGACATTCTCAGCGCCGAGATCCGTGACTTCCTGATCGCGAAGGTGTCCCGCACCGGCGGGCACATCGGCCCGAACCTGGGTGTGGTGGAGCTGACCCTCGCCCTGCACCGGGTCTTCGACTCGCCCCGGGACCGGCTCCTGTTCGACACCGGTCACCAGGCGTACGTGCACAAGATCGTCACCGGCCGGCAGGCCGGCTTCGACCGGCTGCGGCAGCGCGGCGGCCTCTCCGGGTACCCGAGCCAGGCCGAGAGCGAGCACGACCTGATCGAGAACTCGCACGCCTCCACCGCCCTGTCCTACGCCGACGGCCTGGCCAAGGCGTACGCCCTGCGGGCGGAGCAGCGCAGCGTGGTGGCGGTCGTCGGGGACGGCGCGCTGACCGGCGGGATGTGCTGGGAGGCGCTGAACAACATCGCCGCCGCCCGCAACCCGCTGGTGATCGTGGTCAACGACAACGGCCGGTCCTACGCCCCGACCATCGGCGGCCTGGCCGACCACCTCTCCAGCCTGCGGCTCAACCCGAGCTACGAGAAGGTGCTGGACACCGTCAAGGACGCCCTCGGCTCCACCCCGCTGGTCGGCAGGCCGATGTACGAGGTCCTGCACGCGGTCAAGAAGGGGATCAAGGACGCAGTCGCCCCCCAGGCCATGTTCGAGGACCTGGGCATCAAGTACGTCGGCCCGGTCGACGGGCACGACGTGGCCGCCGTCGAGTCGGCACTGCGGGCGGCGAAGAGCTTCGGTGGCCCGGTGATCGTGCACGCGGTCACCCGCAAGGGGTACGGCTACCGCCCCGCCGAGCAGGACGAGGCGGACTGCCTGCACGGTCCCGGCGGGGCCTTCGACGTGGAGACCGGCAAGCTGGTCGCCGCCTCGGCGGTGAAGTGGACCCACGTCTTCGCCGACGAGCTGGTGCGGATCGCCGACGAGCGGCCCGACGTGGTGGGGATCACCGCCGCGATGGCCGAGCCGACCGGCATCGCCAAGCTGGCCCGCAAGTACCCGGAGCGCACCTACGACGTGGGCATCGCCGAGCAGCACGCGGCCACCTCGGCCGCCGGGCTGGCCCTCGGCGGGCTGCACCCGGTGGTCGCCGTGTACGCCACCTTCCTCAACCGCGCCTTCGACCAGGTCCTGCTGGACGTGGCGATGCACAAGCTGCCGGTCACCTTCGTGCTGGACCGGGCCGGGATCACCGGCCCGGACGGGCCCAGCCACTACGGCATCTGGGACATGTCCGTCTTCGGGGTGGTGCCGGGCCTGCGCATCGCCGCGCCCCGGGACGCCGCCACGCTCCGCGAGGAACTGCGCGAGGCGATCGCCGTCGACGACGGCCCGACCGTGGTCCGCTTCCCCACCGGGGCGGTCGCCGCCGACCTGCCGGCGCTGCGCCGGGTCGGCCCCGTCGACGTGCTGGCCGAGTCCGCCCGCACCGACGTGCTGCTGGTCGCGGTCGGCTCCTTCGGCCACCTGGGCATGGAGGTCGCCGCCCGGGTCGCCGAGCAGGGGTACGGGGTCACCGTGGTCGACCCGCGCTGGGTCCGCCCGGTCCCGGCCGAGCTGGTCGACCTGGCCGCCACGCACCGGCTCGTGGTCACCGTCGAGGACGGGGTACGGGTCGGCGGGGTCGGCGACGCCCTCGCGCAGGCGATGCGTGACGCCGACGTCCGGGTGCCGCTGCGTGACCTGGGTGTCCCGGCCGGCTGGCACCCGCACGGCAACCGGACGCAGATCCTCGCCGACCTCGGGCTCACCGCCCAGGACGTGGCCCGCGACGTCACCGGCTGGATCTCCGGCCTGGACTCCCGCCCGGTCGAGCCGGTCCGGCTGCGGGCCGGGGAGGCCGGCGCGCAGAACTGACCGACGGCACCGGACTACCGGGCCGGCCGCCTCGCGCGGCCGGCCCGGTCAGGTCCGGGGGCGGTCACTTCTGGGGGTCGGTCGCGTCCGGAGTTCGGTCGCGTCCGGGGTCCGGTGGTTACCGGCCGCCGACCGAGCGGTAGTACGTCTTCTCCGGCTCGGCCAGGCTGAAGGTCTCCCGGCCGGACGGCTGCGGGATCACCGCCAGCCCCGCCCGGTCCACCAGCCGGGGGGTGCCCGGGGGGACCGACAGCATGCTGTCCCGGGTGTCCTGCCAGCTCAACACCACCAGCGGCTGCCCCGGCACCGGCAGCTCGTACAACTGGAGCGGGTTGGCCCGGTCGGCGCGGGAGACGACGGGGGCGTCCTCCCCGGCCGGCCGGTACACCACCGAGGTCATCGTGCCCGCGTCGGTGTCCCAGCTCAACTGCTCCAGCTTGCCCCGGTCGCCACCGCCGAGGGAGACCTCGCCGAGGCTCCGCGCGGTCAGCTTCTTGATCGGCCAGGACTCGGGCACCGACCGGGGGGCGTCCCGGTCGCCGATCCGGCGCGGGATGCTGCCGAACGGCCCCTTCTCGTCGGCGAGCGCACAGGTGTCCAGCCCGGTGAGGGCCCGCCGACCGGAGCCGCCCTCGTCGCGGACCAGCGGGTAGCGCGGGTCGCTGGTGGCCGTACCCAGGTCGAGCAGTCGGTCCGCGGCCCGGCCGCGTGGCAGGGAGGCGGTGGCGCGCAGCGTCGCGGTCACCGGCACGGCCGCGCACTCCGGCACGTCGACCGGTTCGGTGAGACCCTCGGTCTCGTCCAGGGCCCGCCCGTTCGGGCCGAGCAGCCGGGTCACCCGCTCGGAGGTGAAGTACCGGCGGCCGTCCGGGGTGTGCACCGGCAGCACGTCGGCGTAGACCAGGTAGCCGGAGTCGGTGTACTCGGTGGCCCGCTCGACCCGGTACCCGGCGTCGTCGGCGCGCAGTTGCAGCAGCCAGGACGCCGCCTCGCCGGGCACGTCGGCGGCGACCAGGGCGAGCCGCGCGCCGTCGACCTCGCCGGAGTAGAGGATGCCGGAGGTGGGCATGTGTGCCCGGTCGTCGATCGGGGAACGCCAGTCACGGACCGCCTCGGTGATCGAGGAGGTCGCCGCCGCGTCGCCGACCAGCGAGCCACGCGCCGGCCACACCTCCAGGTCACCGTCGCGGCTGTCGTAGCCGACGCGCAGGTCGGCCCGGTGCCGGGCGGTGTCGGGGCCACAGGCCGTCGTGACGAGCAGCACTGCCGCTAGGGTGGTGGCCATCGTGCCGGATCGGCGGACTGCAGCCACCTCGTACGCCCCCGATCGTCTCGCCGGTCGTGTGCGGAAGCCACATAGTACGAGATGTCCGGCCAGCGCGGCCGGCGGCCTCACCTCGATCGGCGCCGGTCAGTCGGACCCCTGGGCGACCACCACAATGGACCGACCCGGGACATTTTGCCGCAATCTCGCTCGGGTAGACTCCGCCGACTGTGACCCCTGCCGAGACCCGTGCCGCCTCGCTGGACACCGACACCCTGACCGTCGCCGACCCCGCCACCAGGCGCAACAGCGTCGATGGTCGGGGCGCACCGGTGGCGGTGCCGGACCCTGGGGTCGACCGGCGGTCAGCGGCCGACCCGTCGGCCGCCACGGGTGGCTCGCCTGCGGGCGGGGAGTCCGGCGGCCGGCGGCCGTGGTGGGCCAGCCGGCGGCGGCGGGACCTGGCCGCGTACGCGCTGTTCCTGCTGGCCGCGCTCTGGGTGACCAGCCAGATCTGGGTGGACCCGGCCGGCCGGGTGGCGTCGCTGTACGTCAGCGACCCGGCGCAGGTGCAGTTCTTCCTCGCCCACTCGGTACGGGTGGTGCTGCACGGCGAGTTCCCGTTCTACACCGACCAGTTCAACTACCCCGACGGGGTCAACCTGATGGCCAACACGGCCATCCTCGCCCTCGGCATCCCGATGGTGCCGATCACCCTGCTCTTCGGCCCGGCCGTGTCGTTCGTGGTGCTCGTCACGTTCGCGCTCTCCGGTACCGCCTTCGCCTGGTACTACGTCCTGTCCCGGCACGTGGTGCGCAGCCCGCTCGCGGCGGCGGTCGGCGGCTGGTTCTGCGGCTTCTCGCCGGCCATGCTGTCGCACGCCAGTTGGCACCCGAACATCATCAGCCAGTGGCTGCTCCCGTTCATCGTCTGGCGGGTCATGGTCATCACCCGGTCGACCCGGCCGTGGCGGGACGGCGCGATCCTCGCCCTGCTGGTCGTCTGGCAGGCGTTCATCAACGAGGAGATCCTGCTCTTCACCGCGATGGCCTGCGGCATCTTCCTCATCGCCGTGGTCGTGCAGCGGCCCGGGATGTGGAAGGCGGCCTGGCGGCCCCTGGGCAAGGCGGTGCTGACCTGCACCGTGGTGGCCGGCTCGCTGCTGGCGTACCCGCTCTACATCCAGTTCGCCGGGCCGATGGCGTACCACGGGCTCAGCTCGGCGGTGCAGGACTACGGCAACGACATCGCGGCGCTCTTCGCGCAGGGCTCGCCCACCCTCGGCGGTGACCGGCGGGCCAACGTGAACCTCGCCCCGAACTACTCGGAGGAGAACGCCTTCTTCGGCTGGAGCCTGGCGCTGATCTCGATCGGCATCGTGGCCTGGCTGCGCCGGGAGCTGATCGTCCGGGCGCTCGCCGCGACCGGGGCGTTCTTCATCATCCTGTCCCTCGGTGAGCGGATCACCTGGTGGGACCGGGAGCTCATCCCCGGGCCCTGGGAGCTGCTGGTCCGCCTGCCGCTGCTCGACGCCGTGGTGCCGACCCGGTTCGGCATGATCACCACCGTGGTGATCGGCATCCTGCTGGCGATCGCCGCCGACCGGGTCCGGGCGCTGAAGATCGCCGACCCGAAAACCCGTCGGACCCTGGCCGTCTCCGGCCTCGTCCTCGCGCTGCTGCCGGTCGCGCCGATGCCGCTGAAGATGACCACCCGACCGCCGGTGCCCGAGTTCATCACCGCCGACCGGTGGCGGGAGTACGTCGGGCCGGACCAGACCCTGGTCCCGATCCCGGTGCCCAGCATGGGCAACACGCACGGGATGCGGTGGGCCGCCTCCACCAACCTCGACTTCAAGATCCCCGGTGGGTACTTCCTGGCCCCGCGCAACGCCAACACCGGCGACCCGGGCCGCTTCGGCGGCCGGCCCAACGGGATGGGCGCGCTGCTGGAGGAGGTCTCCGCCACCGGCCGGACGCCCAAGCTCGACGACCGGCAGCGCCGCCGCTCCCTCGACGAGCTGCGGTACTGGCGGGCGGCGGTGCTGGTGCTCCCGCTCGACCAGCACAACTCCGAGCCGTTGCGCCAGACCGTCGAGCAGTTCGCCGGCCCGGCCCGGCAGGAGCTGGACGTCTGGGTGTGGGACGTCCGCCCGTTGACCGGGTCCCAGGGCTGACCCGCCCGCCGCGCGTCACCGTGCGTGCCGTCGTGCGGTGACCCCATTTACCGGCCGGTGTCCGGCCGGACCATCCCAGCAGCCCCGGCGGTTGCCCGCGTGTGCGGGCTGCCGGGCCGGCCCCACCCGGCCGGCCCGGCGGGGCGGCGTCAGTCGCGGACGTCCCAGAGCCAGACGTCGTCCACCCGCTGCGGCTGGGCGTCGAGCAGGCCGGTCATCAGGTCCCGGAGGACCGCCTCGCGCGGGTGGGCGCCGAGCACCACGACGGAGGCCCGCCAGTAGCGCAGGTCCTCGGCGGCCTGGCGGCGGTTCTCCTCGGTGAGTTCCGGCACCTCACCCTTGTCCATGGTGGAGTAGATCAGCGTGCTGGTCGGCCGGTTCGGCGCCCCGAAGATGCCCTCCTCGTTGGGGCCGGGGCCGATGAAGTAGCCGGCCGGTACCGGGAACTCGTGCTGGGTCAGCGCGCTCCAGCGCAGCGTGGTCAGGCCGTGCACGTTGCTCGGGATCGGCACCGGCACCAGGGTGCGGCCCGGCGGCACGTACTCCTCCCAGGCCCCGGACATGATGAACTGCGGCGGCAGGTCGATGTGCTCGGCCGGCAGCGGCCGGGGGAAGAGCGGCAGCACGGCGAGCGCGACGGCGGCGTACCCGACCGGCCGCAGCCAGCGGCGGCGCGGGCGGCCCGACGCGGCCGGGGCCGGCGCCGGGGGCTCGGCGGCACCGTCCGCAGTGGACCCGGCCGGGGCCGGACCGGCCCCGGGCGCGCGGGGGGCGGGCACCGTGGCGGCCGGCCGGCCGGCCCGGGAGACCCCCTCCCAGGCCAGCGCGAGCAGGACGCCGAGCGCGCCGGTGGTGACCAGGGTGAGGCGGGTCGGCATCATCATCTCGATCAGCGGCAGGTCCGCCGGGATGTAGTGCCACGGGCCGTACACCTCGGTCTCGGTGCCGCCGAGCCGGATGCGCGGGCCCAACGAGGCGGCCGCGAAGAGCACCGCGACGATCCCGGTGATCCGGGCGACCAGCGACCGACGCCAGAGCAGCACCAGGGCGACCACCGACAGCAGCACCAGCGGCCAGCCGAACCAGGTGTTCTGCTCGGTCAGCCCGATGGTCTGCTCCACCGCCGGGTCACCGGCGATGGTGTCCCGGGGGAAGGTGACGAACGCCGCCAGGTCCTCGCCCCAACTGTGGAAGACCCCGCCCTGCAGACCCCGGTACGACTGCGGTCCGTTGAACTGGAACCAGATCGGGTACGCGGTCAGCAGCAGGGCCAGCCCGCCGCCGGTGCCCAGCGCGGCCAGGAAGGTGCCGGCCTGCCGGCGGGCCGCCGCCGGACGCTGCGCCGCGTACGCCACCACGATGACCAGGCAGGCCAGCGCGGTGAGCAGCAGCATCTCCTCGTTGATGAAGATCTGGTACGCGACCAGCAGCCCGAGCACGGTGCCGTTGCGTCGCCACCGTCCCGGCTCGCCGAGCCGGAGCACCCGGATCATGATCAGCGGGAGCAGGAAGTTCGAGACGAAGTTGGGCTGGCCGTTGGCGTGGTGCACGATGCCGGGGGCGAAACCCAGGAACGCGCCGCCGATGAACGCCGCCGTCCGCGACCGCACCAGGTACCGGGAGAGCACCCAGTACGACGTGGCGGCCGTCGCGGCGAGCGCCCCGCCCAGGTAGAGGGCGTACGTCACCTGGGGGCCGAACAGCCAGGTGACCGGGGCCAGCGGCAGGGTCACCCCGAGCATCGAGGTGTTCGCCATCATGTTCACCCCGTCCGGGGCGTTCTGGCGCAGCGAGAAGAGCGGGTTCTCCAGGTGCCGGACGGAGTACGCGCCGTGCGAGAACAGCCACTCGAACCAACTGTGGTCGGTCGGCAAATGTGACGAAACCCTCTGCTCGACGTCGACCCAGTAGTTCAAGCAGACGAAGACACCGAGCAGAACATAGGCTCCGATGGCCAGTGTGTCGGCCCGGTTCGGGCGGCGTCGCGGCCGCCGGGGCGGTGGTGTCGCGTCGGGTCCGCCCGGGGCGGATCCGGTCCTGGAATTCACTGAGGGATTAACCACCGGCACAGCCACGACGGGCCATCGTACAGGCGGACCCGCCCGGACCCGGCCGGGCCGGTGGGCGGGGAAGGACGACCGGTGACCATCATCGATCTGGGTGAGGTGCGGCGCGACGCGGCGCCGCCGGCCACCGGCCGACCGCGCCCGCCCCGGCGCGGCCTGAGGTCGGTGCTGGTGCTGGCGCTGGTGTTCGCCACGCCGGCCGCATCCGGGCCGCTGGAACAGCGGGCGGCGGTCACCCTGCCGGCCACCGTCGGGGCCACCGCGTCGCTCGTCGGCGACCGGCTCTTCGTGCTGGAGCGGCAGGGCGCGGAGACCGGTGGCACTCCCCGGCTGACCGCCTGGGCGCTGCCCACCCCGGGCCGCCCCCGGGCGGGCCTCGACAAGCTGTGGGAGGCCTCGGTGCCGGGCCTGGTGCGGCTCCTCGACGTCGAGGTGCGCGACGGGCTGGTCATCGCGTCCGGGGTCGACGAGTCCAGTGGCGGCACCGTGGTGCTCGACGCCGCGACCGGCGGCCGGCACTGGCGTCAACCCGGCACCGGGAGCCTGACCACCGGGGGCAACCTGCTGCTCAGCAGCGGCCGGGGCGCGGCCGGTGAGGCCCGGGTGGTGGAGGTGGCCACCGGTCGCCCGATCTGGGTGCTGCCGACCCGTCCGGACGGGGTCGCCCTGGTGGCCCGGGACGGCCGGATCGACCGGATGGTGCTCACCGCGCCCGGCGGACGGATCGAGGTCCGCTCCGCCGACACGGGTGCCGTGCTGGGGCGGGTCACCGTCGCCGCCGACCCGACGGCCCGCCCGTACGTCTCGGTGGTCGACGACCTGGTCCTGGTCAGCCAGGGCAGCCCGGCGACGGTCACCGCGTACGGGCTGGACCGGCTCGACCAACGCTGGACCGGCTCCTTCCCCCGGGTCGAGTACTTCGTCTCCTGCGGGCCGACGGTGCTCTGCGCGTTCCAGCGCAACCGTCCCATGTCGGGGGTGGAACGCGGCACCGGCCGGACCCGCTGGCAGATTGACGGCTGGTGGATCTGGCGGGACCAGGGGGAGCGGTTGCTGGTCCTGGCCGCCACCGGCGGCCAGACCGGGGAGCTGAGCACGTACGGGGTGCTCGACGCCGTCACCGGCCGGGTGCTGGGGCGGGTCGGGGCGTGGGACGCGGCCCGGAGCCGGTCCGGCCGGCCGGACAACCCGGTCCTGGTGCGCCCGGCCGGGGAGCGGGGACTGCTGGTGGCCGAGCTGGACGTCGAGACGGCCCAGGTCCGGCTGCTCGACGTGCTGCCCGGTGCCGACCGGGACTGTCAGGTGGAGGCCGACCGGCTGCTCTGCCGGACCCGGGACGGCTTCGGGGTGTGGCCGCTGCGCCACTGACCGGTGGGCGGCACTAGGTTGGGTCCGGGGCGTGGGGAGGAGGGCCGGTATGCGGGTGCTGGTGGTGGAGGACGAGCGCAACCTCGCCGACGCGATCGCGCGCGGGTTGCGCAAGCGGGGCATGGCGGTGGACGTCGCGTACGACGGTGACAGTGGGCACGAGGCCGCCTTCGTCACCCGGTACGACGTGGTCATCCTGGACCGCGACCTGCCCGGCGTGCACGGCGACCAGATCTGCGCGGAGCTGGCCGCCTCCGGCGCGTTGACCCGGGTGCTGATGCTGACCGCCAGCGGGACGGTCGCCGACCGGGTGGAGGGGTTGCAGCTCGGCGCGGACGACTACCTTCCCAAGCCGTTCGCCTTCGACGAGCTGGTGGCCCGGGTGCAGGCGCTGGGTCGGCGGGCCACCCCGGCCGCGCCGCCGGTCTTCGAACTGGCCGACCTGGTGCTCGACCCGGCCCGCCGGGTGGTCACCCGGGGCGGGGCGCCCGTCGACCTGACCAACAAGGAGTTCGGGGTGCTCTGCGAACTGCTCAAGGCGCGCGGGGCGGTGGTCTCCAGCGAGGAGCTGCTGGAGCGGGTCTGGGACGCCAACACCGATCCGTTCACCACCATCGTCCGGGTCACCGTGATGACGTTGCGCAAGAAGCTCGGCGACCCGTCGCTGATCGAGACGGTGGTGGGCGCCGGTTACCGCACCGCCGAGGTGCCGGCGTGACCCGCCGCCCCCGGCTGCGTCCCACCCTGCGCCTGCGGCTCACCGTGCTCAACGGGGTGCTGCTGGTGAGCACCGGGGCGATCCTGCTGTTCCTGGCCTGGCTGCTGGTCCGGGACGGGGTACGGCTCACCGACGAGCTGGCCCCGGAGAGCACGGTGGTGCTCGCCGACGGCCGGGTGCTGGACGCGGGGGGATGGCAGCAGCAGGTGGCCGACGCGGCGTCACGGGAGCTGCTGGTCACCGGCCTGCTCGCGCTGGTCGGGATCAGCGTCGTCGGCGTGGCCGGGGCGTACGCGGTCGCCGGCCGGGCGCTGCGCCCGCTGCACCAGGTCACCGCCACCGCCCGGCGGCTCGGCGAGGCCACCCTCGACCAGCGGATCGGGTACCAGGGCGCGGACGACGAGGTGGCCGAGCTGGCGAAGACCTTCGACGCGATGCTGGACCGGCTCGCCGAGGCGTTCGAGGCGCAGAAGCGCTTCGTCGCCAACGCCTCGCACGAGCTGCGGACCCCGCTGGCGGTGATGCGGACCGAGGTCGACGTGACGCTCAGCGAC
Organism: Micromonospora fluostatini; assembly: GCF_050410825.1. Classification (NCBI taxonomy): domain Bacteria; kingdom Bacillati; phylum Actinomycetota; class Actinomycetes; order Micromonosporales; family Micromonosporaceae; genus Micromonospora; species Micromonospora fluostatini. Next base: position 3,850,047 of record NZ_CP191251.1, on the reverse strand, counting down.
GACGAGGCGGACACCGCCGAGTACCGCCGGATGGCCACCGTGGTCCGGGACGCCTCCGAGCGGGCCAACGGGCTGGTCGACGCCCTGCTGGTGCTCGCCCGCAGCGAGGCCCAGTCCGGTCGGCCGCTGGGCCGGCGGACCGAGTGTGACCTGGCCCACGGCACGGCCAACGCGCTGTCGGCGGTCCGGCGCGAGGTGGAGCGGATCGGCCTGCGGGTGGAGACCGACCTGGCGCCCGCGCCGGTGGTCGGCGATCCGGGCCTGCTGGACCGGCTGGCCGGCAACCTCATCGAGAACGCGGTCCGCTACAACCACCTGCACGGGCGGCTCTGGGTGCGCACCGGCACCGAGGGGGAGCACTCCTGGCTGGTGGTGGGCAACACCGGCTTCGAGGTGGACCAGGCGGACGTGCCGGGGCTGTTCGAGCCGTTCCGGCGCGGCGGCCGGGAACGGACCGGGGCGCGCGGCTCCGGCCTGGGGCTCTCCATCGTCCGGGCCGTCTGTGGCGCGCACGGCGGCCGGGTACGGGTGGTCGCGCAGAACGGCGGCGGCCTGGAGGTGACGGTCACCCTACCCCGCGCGGGCAGCGCCGAGCGGGTGCCGACCGGCCCGTAGGCTGCCCGGGTGCTCGCGGCCTTCGTCCCGATCTGGCTGCTGACCGGGATCGGTTGGCTGGCCGGCCGGTACCGGCTGCTGGGCGCGGACGCCGACCGGGTGCTCGGCGGGTTCGTCTTCCACCTGGCCATGCCGGCGGCGCTGTTCACCGCGCTGTCGCGCAACCCGCTGACCTTCGACGCCCGGGCCCTCGGGGCGTTCGCGGTCAGCACCGTGGTGACCATGGGGCTCGGCTTCGCCCTGACCGGCCCGGTCCTGCGCCGGTTCGGTCGTGCGAGCCGGCGGGACCGGCGTGGCTGGTGGGGTCGTGGCTGGTGGGGTCGACGTGCCCCGTGGAGCCGTGGCCCGGGGGGTCGGCGGGACGGGCAGGACGCCGCCGGCCCGGCGGAGGTCGCCCGGCCCGGGGTGGGGGAAGCGACCATCGCGGCGATGGCCGCCGGGTACGTCAACGCCGCGAACCTGGGCATCCCGGTGGTGTTGCAGGTGCTGGGCAGCGCGGCGTTCCTGACCGAGGTGCTGCTCTTCCAGGTGCTGGTGGTCACCCCGGTGATCCTGATCCTGCTGGATCTGGGCGCGGGCCGCCGGCTGCGGCCGGGCCGGCTGCTGAGCCTGCCGCTGCGCAACCCGGTCATCGCCGGCCTGACGCTCGGCGCGGCCTGCTCCGGCTTCGGCTGGCGGGTACCCGCTCTGGTGGCCGAGCCGCTGGCCCTGCTCGGCGCGGCGGCGGTGCCCGCCGCGCTGGTCACGCTCGGCCTGTCGCTGAACACCCGGGGGGAGCGCCCGGCCGGGGAGGGGGCCCAGGTGGCGGTCTTCTCCGGGCTGAAACTGGTCGTCCAGCCGGCCCTGGCGTGGCTGATCGGCACGCTCGCCGGCCTCGGCCCGGCCGCCCTCCTGGCGCTGGTGGTCTGCGCCGCGCTGCCCACCGCGCAGAACACCTACATCTACGCCCGGGAGTACGGCCAGGCGGGCTCGCTGGCCCGGCGCAGCGTCATCGCCAGCACCGCGCTGTCCATGGTCACCCTGGCGGCGATCGCCTGGTGGCTCGGCTGAGTGAGCCGGCCGGGCCGGGGCCGGGGTGCGGATGGCCGCCCGGCGGCACGGCTCAGTCGCGCCGCTCGACCTGGCCCCGGATGGTGACGAACTCCGCGCGCGCGTCCGCCCCGGCGGCGTCGAAGAGGACGACCAGGCCGAGGCTGCCCCGGTCCGCCCAGACACAGACCCCGAGCGGCAGGCCCTGGGCCCGCCCGTCGCCGCACCGCGCCGCCCCGCCGAGCGGTCCCGGCTCCACCGGGGCGACGGCCGCCACTCCCAGGTCGGTGGCGAGCCCCTCGACACTGCGGTCGAGTTCCCGCTCCGGGTCGGCGAGCAGCCCGGCGGCTGCGGCGACCATGACCAGGTCACCGGTGTCGGGGTCGCCGTAGAAGGCGGCCACGGTGCTGTTCCCGTCCCGCACCGTGGACCGCATCTGGCGGACCGTCTGGTCGGCGAGCCGCTGCAACTCCGGGTCGGTCACCTTCGGCCGGCCGGCCAGGGTCTCCGGGGCCACCACCCGGGTGCCGGTCGCCTCGACGACCTCGGCCACCTCGTCCCGCAGGGCGTACCAGGCCACCGCCGTACCGCCCCCACAGAGCGCCAGCACCACGGCGACCACGGTCAGCAGGACCCGGGCCGGGTGCGACCCCCGCGCCGGGGGAGGGTACGGGGTGGCCGGCGGCTGCGACATCGGTCGGCTCCAGGCGAGAGGCGGTGGTCGGGTGATCGTAGGGCCTCCCGCCACCGCCCACCGCCCCTGAAGGCCACCGCCCCGGTAGAACGCCGTCGCGGTGGCCGGGGACGTCGAGGACGCCACCGACCACCGCGACGGGTGGGGGTACGGGGATCAGGCGGGCAGGCTCGCCGCCCCGCGCGGCAGGAACCGCTGGCCGGTGACCCGCTCGCTGGCCCCGGTCCGGTCCAGGTACGGCGTGACGCCGCCCAGGTGGAACGGCCACCCCGCGCCGAGGATCAGGCACAGGTCGATGTCCTGCGCCTCGGCGACGACGCCCTCGTCGAGCATCAGCCGGACCTCCTGCGCCAGCGCGTCGAGCGCGTCGTGGCGGACCTGCTCGGCGGTGAGCGGCTGGTCGCCGACCACCAGCAGCGTGGTCACCTCGGGGTTGATCTCGTCGTCGACGACCACCGGCTGACCGGACTCGGCGATCCGCCGCAGGTTCTCGCTGACCGCGAACCGGTCCGGGTAGGCGGCGTGCAGGGTGCCGGCCACGTGGTGCGCCACGGCCGGGCCGACGAGCTGGAGCAGCGCGAGCGGACGCATCGGCAGACCCAGCGGGTCCAGCGCGTTGTTCGCCACCTCCAGCGGGGTGCCGGCGTCCACGGCGGCGAAGACCGTGCCGAGGAAGCGGGTCAGCAGCCGGTTGACCACGAACGCCGGGGCGTCCTTCACCAGCACGCAGGACTTCCTGAGCTGCTTGCCGACGGCGAACGCGGTGGCCAGGGCGGCCTCGTCGGTCCGCTGGCCCCGGACGATCTCCAGCAGCGGCAGCACGGCGACCGGGTTGAAGAAGTGGAAGCCGACCACCCGCTCCGGGTGCGCCAGGTCGGCCGCCATGGCGGTGACCGACAGCGAGGACGTGTTCGTCGCCAGCACCGCCTGGGGCGTGACGACCTTCTCCAGGTCGGCCCAGACCTGCTTCTTGACCTCCAGGTCCTCGAAGACCGCCTCGATGACGAAGTCGCAGTCGGCGAACGACGTGCGCTGTCCCGCCGCCGACGGGTCGAGGGCCTCCGCCGTGGGCGCGCCGCTGACCAGGCCGTACAGCTTGGCGGCGGTGCCCTTGTCCATCCGGCCCTTGCTGACCTGCTTCTCGATCTGGGCGTGCACGTAGCCCACGCCCTTGTCCACCCGGGCCTGGTCGAGATCGGTCAGCACGACCGGCACCTGGAGGCGGCGGGCGAACAGCAGCGCGAGCTGGCTGGCCATCAGCCCGGCCCCGACGATGCCGACCTTGGTGACCGGCCGGGCCAGCTCCTTGTCCGGCGCCCCGGCCGGCCGCTTGGCCCGCCGCTGCACCAGGTCGAAGGCGTACAGGCCGCTGCGCAGCTCCTCGGAGAAGATCAGGTCCGCCAGCGCCTCGTCCTCGGCGGCGGTACCGGTGGCGAAGTCGGCGTCCTTCGAGGTCTCCAACAGGTCCAACGCCGCGTACGCGGCCGGCACCGCGCCGTGCAGCCGCTGGTCGAGGGTCTGCCGGGCGAAGTACAGCACGCCGGCCCACATGTCCTTGTCGACCTCGGGCCGGGTCACGGTGACCTCGCCCCGCACCACCCCGGCGGCCCACTCCAGGGACCGCTCCAGGAAGTCCGCCGGCTCCAGCAGCACGTCCGCGACGCCCATCTCGGCGGCCTGCTTCGGCTTGAGCATCCGGTTCTGCATGAGCGGGTTCTGGATGATCACCTGGGTCGCGGCGGGGATGCCGATCAGGTTCGGCAGCAGTTGGGTGCCGCCCCAGCCGGGGACCAGCCCGAGCGAGACCTCGGGCAGCGCCAGCGCGTTCGCGCCCGCCGACAGGGTCCGGTAGTGGCAGTGCAGGGCCAGTTCCAGGCCGCCGCCCATCGCCGCGCCGTTGACGAAGGCGAAGGTGGGCACGGCGCTGTCCTTCAGCCGGGCGAAGACCCGGTGACCGAGCCGGCCGATCTCCAGCGCCTGGTCCCGGTCGGCCAGCAGCGGCAGGCTGGTGAGGTCCGCGCCGACACAGAAGATGTACGGCTTGCCGGTGACCGCGACGAAGGCCGGGTCCGCCGCCAGGGCGGTGGTGATCGCCTCGTCCAGGCTGGCCAGCCCGGCCGGGCCGAAGGTGTTCGGCTTGGTGTGGTCGTGTCCGTTGTCCAGCGTGATCAGGGCGGCCGGCCGGTCCAGCCCCGGTACGGTCACCTGACGGACCAGCGCCCGGGTGACCACCTCGTTCGGTGCCGTGAGGCTCACTTGTCGCCACCCTCCCGCTGTGCCGGCTCGCCGGACTCCGTCCAGTGTGGGTTCTCCCAGATCACGCTGCCGCCCATGCCGATGCCCACGCACATGGCGGTGAGGCCGTAGCGGACCTCGGGGTGCTCGGCGAACTGCCGGGCGAGCTGGGTCATCAGCCGGACGCCGGAGGAGGCGAGCGGGTGCCCGATGGCGATCGCGCCACCCCACTGGTTGACCCGGGGGTCGTCGTCGGCGATGCCGAAGTGGTCGAGGAAGGCGAGCACCTGCACGGCGAACGCCTCGTTCAGCTCGAACAGGCCGATGTCGTCGATGGTCAGCCCGGCGACGCGCAGCGCCTTCTCCGTCGACGGGATCGGGCCGACCCCCATCACCTCGGGCTCCACCCCGACGTACCCGTACGACACCAGCCGCATGGCGACCGGCAGGCCCAGCTCGCGGGCGGTGGACTCGGCGGCGATCAGGCTGGCCGTGGCGCCGTCGTTCAGGCCGGCCGCGTTGCCCGCGGTGACCTTCCCGTGCGGGCGGAACGGGGTCTTCAGGGTGGCGAGCTTCTCCAGCGAGGTCTCCCGGGGGGCCTCGTCCGCCGTGGCCAGCCCCCAGCCGCCCTCGTCGTCGCGGATCGCGACCGGGACCAGGTCGGGCTGGAGCTTGCCGTTGGCGTACGCCTTCGCGGTCTTGACCTGCGAGGCGAGCGCGAACGCGTCGGCGCGTTCCTTGGTGACGTGCGGGACGCGGTCGTGCAGGTTCTCCGCGGTGGCCCCCATCACCAGGGCGGACGGGTCGACTAGCTTCTCGGCCAGGATCCGTGGGTTGGGGTCGACACCCTCGCCCATCGGGTGCCGGCCCATGTGCTCGACACCACCGGCGATGGCCACGTCGTAGGCGCCCATCGCGATGCCGCCCGCCACGCTGGTGACGGCGGTCATCGCGCCCGCGCACATCCGGTCGATGGCGAAGCCGGGAACGGTCTTGGGCAGGCCGGCCAGCAGGGCGGCGGTCCGGCCGATGGTGAGGCCCTGGTCGCCGGTCTGCGTCGTGGCGGCGACGGCGACCTCCTCGACCCGTTCCGGCGGTAGTTGCGGGTTGCGGCGCAGCAGCTCACGGATGCATCGGATCACCAGGTCGTCGGCGCGGGTGTGGGCGTACATGCCACCCGCCTTGCCGAACGGGGTGCGGACGCCGTCGACGAAGACGACGTCCCGAACTTCACGGGGCACTTGGAGCCTCCTTGCCGGCACTGGCATTTCCCCAAATGCTACTCGCCAGTAACCAACCCTGCACCCCACCCCCGGCTCCCCGCCCGCCCGGCCGCGCTGATCACCCGCCCCGCCCGGCTGCGTCGATCGAGGGGTGTGCGTCACCGGAAGGCCGTGGGCCGGACGCAGACCCCCCGATCGGCAGAAGGACGCAGGTGGGGGCGGGAACAGGGAGTGGGGGTCAGGGGACGGGGAGGAGGGCGGGGGTGAGGGTGGGGACCAGGAGGGTGAGCTGCCACTCGCGCGCGCCGAAGCCGCGCAGCACCTCCGCGACGGTCTGCTCGGTGATCTCCTCGGGGGGCTGCCAGGCGAGCCGGCGGACCGAGTCAGGGGTGATCAGGTTCTCCGGGGGCAGCGTGTGCTCCCCGGCGATCCGGACCACCACCTCCCGGCACCGGGCCAGCCGGCCGGCGGCCACCGGGTCCCGTTCCGCCCACCGGTGCGGCGGCGGGGGCCCCTCGACCGTCGGGTTCACCGGCAGCTCCTCGTCCGGCAGCCGCCGGGCGTCGTCGAGGGCGGACAGCCAGGTCCGCGCCAGCCGGCGTACCGACCGGCCACCGAAACCGGGCAGGGTCAGCAGCGTCTGCTCGTCCTTCGGGTCGAGTTCGGCGGCGGCGACGATCGCCGAGTCGGGCAGCACCCGGCCCGGCGCCGCGTCCCGCCGGGCCGCGATCTGGTCCCGGGCGTACCACAGCGAGCGGACCCGGGCCTGCGCCCGCGCCCCCCGCAGCCGGTGGATGCCGGAGGTACGCCGCCACGGCTCGGCCCGGACCCGGGGCGGGCGGGCACCGGAGCGGACCAGCGCGGCGAACTCCTCCGCCGCCCACTGCGACTTGCCCTGCCGGTGCAGCTCCGCGTCGAGCGCGTCCCGGAGCTCGGTGAGCAGCTCCACGTCCAGGGCGGCGTACGTCAGCCAGGACTCGGGCAGCGGCCGGCTCGACCAGTCGGCGGCCGAGTGGTGCTTCTCCAGCGTGAAGCCGAGGAGCTGCTCGGTCAGCGCGGCCAGCCCGACCCGCTCGAAGCCCGCCAGCCGGGCCGCCAGCTCGGTGTCGAAGAGCCGACGCGGGCGCAGCCCCAGCTCGGCCAGGCAGGGCAGATCCTGGCTGGCCGCGTGCAGCACCCACTCGGCCTCGCCGATCACGGCGTCCAGGCCGCCCAGGTCGGGCAACGGCAGCGGATCGATCAGCACCGTGCCCGCCCCGGCCCGGCGTAGCTGCACCAGGTACGCCCGCTGGCTGTAGCGGTAGCCCGAGGCGCGTTCGGCGTCCAGGGCGACCGGGCCGGTGCCGGCGGCGAAGCGGGCCACCACGTCGGCGAGGGCGTCCGGTGTCGCCACCGGCTCGGGTGTGCCGTCACGCGGAGCGGTCAACGGTACGGGCCCGCCGGAGGTCGGGGTGCTGTCCGTCGCCGCCTCGATGGGGGGCGACGGGTGCTGCGGTCCGTTTCCCGCACGACTTTCGGCGGCCCGACGGCGCAGGGGTGGTTCGTCGGTCACCTGACAACCCTAGTGCGCGACGTGAACTCTCGTGTGCAGCCGGGCCGGCGTGTGGCGGCTGGACGGCACGCGGACGGCACGTGGACACCGGCCGGACGAAGCGTGACCACGCGGCCGCAACGGGCCCGACCAGGGGTGCGCGGCGGGGGCTTGACCCCGGATGGCAGGGTCGGACATCAGGGAAGACAAACGCCGACCACGCAGGTACGGTCCATCGGGCTGCCGACCGGCGGAACGAGGGCTGCCGACCGGCGGAACGAGGGCTGCCGACCGGCGGAACGAGGGCTGCCGACCGGCGGAACGAGGGCTGCCGACCGGGCGGAAGAGGGCTGCCGACCGGGCGGACGAACCGGCAGGGGACAGCGGGGCGGCTATGGGGAGGGCGCAGCGATCATGACGGCTGGTTACTCGGGCGGTGGCGGCCCGGATCGTGACGCGGAGCCCGGCGTACCGGACCAGGCGGTGCGGCCGGGCCCGTTGCCGCCCCGGTTCGAGCCCCGCCCGCCGGCCGGACCGTACCCGCCGGGTGCCGCCGGCCGGCTGGCCAGTGGGAGCGCCGCGGTGCCCGGCTCCCCACCCGCCGCCGGCTGGTCGCCCGCCGCCGTGGCCTCGGCGCCCCCACCGGGGTACGCGCCGCCCGCGCCACGCCAGCCCACCGCCGACCCGGGCCAACCGGTCGGCGGCACGTATCCGGCCGCCACCGCTCCGGGCGGGAACCCGCCGGCCGCCGGCGGGCCGGGCACGCCGGGGCGGGGCCCGCAGCCGCCGAGCAGCGGGGCGGGCGCCGGCCAGCCCGGTCCGGGCGCGTCGAACCCGTGGGGCCGGCCGGGGCCGTGGCCCGGCGCGACGCCGACCAGCGGCACGCCGACCTCCGGGCCGGTCGCGACCAGCGGTACGCCGGCTGGGCCGCTGCCGTCCGGCACCCCGCCGCCCGGCACCTGGCCGCCGGCGGGGCCGGGCCGGCCGCCCGCGCGGGGCCGTGGACTCGCCGTCGTGGCGCTGCTCCTCGTCGCCGTGCTGCTGCCGGTGGCCGGTTTCCAGGCGTACCAGATCCATCAGCTCACCGGCCGGGCGAACGACCTCGGTCAGCGGCTCGAGGAGGCGCAGGGCAGCGACAGTTCCCGGCTGGAGAGCCTGGAGGGGCGGGCGGAGGCGCTGGAACGGCAGACCTTCAGCCCGGAGGACATCGCGGCCGCCGTGCTGCCCAGCGTCTTCCGGGTCCGGGCCGGCAACTCCACCGGCACCGCGTTCGCCGTCGGCGAGCCGGCCTCCGGGGGCGGGACGAACCTGTTCACGAACTACCACGTGGTCGAGTCGCTCTGGTCGTTCGGTGGCCGGCAGGTCTTCCTGGAGCGGACCGACCAGCGGTTCCCCGCCACCATCGTCGCTGTCGACGAGGCCAACGACGTGGCCCACCTGCGGACCACCGAGAAGTTCGACGGGCTCGTGGCCGCCCCCGACGAGGTCCGCTCCGGTCAGCAGATCGTCGTCGTCGGCGCCCCGCTCGGCCTGGAGGACAGCGTGACCACGGGCGTGGTGAGCGCGTTCCGCCGGGCGGAGGGCAACAGCGGCCCGATGATCCAGTTCGACGCCCCGATCAACCCCGGCAACTCGGGTGGTCCGGTGATCAACGGGGCGAAGGAGGTCGTCGGCATCGCCACCGCGAAGGCGCGCAACGCCGAGGGCATCGGACTGGCGGTGCCGATCAAGACCGCCTGCGACGGCTTCGACATCTGCTGACCCCGGGGCCGGTCGCCCCGCCCGATCGTCGCGCCGTCCGGACACCGTTCCGGCCGGCCCGGCACGGACCATCCACCTGGAGGAAGAGAGATGACCCAGCCACCGACTGGTCCGCAGGGATCCTCCCCCGAACCACCGACCGTGCCCAGCCCCCAGGTGCCCCGGGGGGCCGTCTACGGCAGCCCGCCCACCGCCGGCCAGCCGCCCGTGACCACGCCCGACGCCGACGCCCCGGAACCCCGTACCGAGCCGATCGACCCCGCGACCGAGCGGATCGAGCCGGCCACCGAGCCGATCGACCCCGCGACGGAGCGGTTCGAGCCGGCGACCGAGCGGTTCCAGACCGCGACGCCGAGCGAGCCGCTGACGCGGGCGATGCCGGTGACCGCGGCGTCCGACGAGCCGGCCACCGACCGGTTCGGGTCGACCGGTCGGCCCACCGAGCCCGCCACGCAGGCGATGGCGGTGACGCCGCCGGTGGGTGAGCCGGCCACGCGGCCGTTCGCGGTGACGCCGCCGGTCGAGCCGCCCACCCAGGCGATGGCGGTGACTCCGGCGGAGGACCCGACCACGCGTGCGCTGTCGGTGCCCCCGGCGACCCGGCCCGTGCCGGTCACCCCGGCGACCCGGCCGCTGTCGGCGCCCCCGGTCGCGGCGTCGGCCGACCAGCCGATCGCCGGGTCCCCGGCACCGGGCACGCCGTACGGGGCGCCGCCGGTGGGGCCGCCGGCCTTCGTCCCGCCGCAGTCCGGGCCGCCGTTCGCGCCGGCACCGCAGTCCGGGCCGCCGTACGGGATGCCGCACGCGGGTGCCCCCTCGTCCGGGCCGCCGTTCGCGCCGGCTCTGCCGTTCGCGCCGACGCCGCAGTCCGGGCCGCCGTACGGGCAGCCGGGCTTTCCGCCCCCGGGCGCGGTACCGCCGTCCGGGGCGTCCGCCCCGGCCCCGCGTCGGCGCAGCCGGGCGGCGATCGTCCTCGGGCTGGTGGCCGGGCTGCTGCTGGTCTTCGGCGGCGTGATGACCGCGCTCTTCGTCGCCACCCGCAACGACCTGGACGGCACCGAGAAGAGGCTCGCCGCCGCGGTCACCGAGAGCGGCAACCGGGCCACCGAGTTGGAGAAGCTCCGGGGTGAGCTGAAGTCCGCCCAGGACCGGCTCGCCGACACCCAGCAGGACCTCACCGGCACCCGCAACGACCGGGACGAGCAGGCCCGGCAGAAGCGGGTCATCGCCAACTGCCTGAACCGGCTGACCACAGCGCTGGGCGCGGCGGCCCGCAACGACCAGGCCGGGTTCAGCCGGGCGAGCCAGGGCCTGGAGGCGATCTGCGACGAGGCCGAGCGGTACCTCTGAGTCCGGGGCCCGGTGCCTCGCCGGTGTCGCCGCTCAGGCGGTGCCGGCGGGGCGACGCTCCGACAGCGGGGTGACCCCGGGCGGGGGCAGGCCGGCGGTGGAGGCGAGCAGGGTGCACCAGGCCATCAGGTGCCGCACCAGCTCGTCGCCGAGCGGGGTCCAGGAGGCGCGGATCTCGATGTCGCCGGTGGTGGGCGGGCCGGCCAGTTCGCCGAAGCGGGTCGACATGGTCTGGGTGACCGTCCCGCCGAGGGCGCGGTGCCGGGCCTCCTGGGCGTCCAGCGCGTCGGTCAGCCAGGTCCAGCCCACGGCGGGCAGCAGCGGGTCGGCGGCCAGGTCCGCCTCCAGATCGGCGGTGACGTACGTGACCAGGCGCAGGGTGCCCTGCCACCCCTCGTGCCCGGCCGGGTCGTGCAACAGGATCAGCCGGCCGGTCGCCACGTCGTCGCCGTCGCGCAGCACGGTCGCGGAGAGCGCGAACGCGTAGGGGGCGAGCCGCTGCGGCGCGCCCACCTCCTCCAGCACGATCTCCGCCCGGGGGGTGGCCGACCGCAGCCCGGCGACCGCGCGGGCGAAGGTCTCCGGGTACGCGATCGGGGGGGCCATGTCGGCGACTCTATGCCGCGATCGGGGTGCCCGCCGAGCGGCGCGCCGAGCAGCACCAACGCCCCGGCCAGGAGCGTGGACGGTCGGTTATCGACCGGTTCCGGAGGGTGTTGCGGTGGTGGTGGCGCCCGGCCCCGACGTCGACCGGATCGCCGACCGGATCACAGTGCGGGCGGGCGCGGCGGGAGCGCGTCCGGGGCGTGCAACGATGGGGGCGATGACGACCACCACCGCGGGCGCCGACGCCCGAGACGAACCTCGCCGGGGGCCAGCGGACTCGCCGTTCGTCCGGGCCTGCCGGCGGGAGCCCGGCCCACACACGCCCGTCTGGTTCATGCGCCAGGCCGGTCGCAGCCTCCCGGAGTACCGGGAGATCCGGGCGAACGTGGCGATGCTGGAGTCCTGCCGCCGGCCCGACCTGGTCACCGAGATCACCCTCCAGCCGGTACGCCGGCACGGGGTGGACGCGGCGATCCTGTTCAGCGACATCGTGGTGCCGGTCGCGGCGGCCGGGGTCGAGCTGGACATCGTCCCGGGCACCGGCCCGGTGGTGGCCGAGCCGATCCGGACCGCCGCCGACGTGGACCGGATCCACCCGATCGACGTCACCGACGTGTCCTACGTGGACGAGGCCGTCCGGCTGCTCGTCGGCGAGCTGGGCGACACCCCGCTGATCGGCTTCGCCGGTGCCCCGTTCACCCTGGCCAGCTACCTGGTCGAGGGGGGCCCGTCGCGGACCCACGCGAAGACCAAGGCGCTGATGTACGGCGACCCGGACCTCTGGCACGCGCTCTGTGACCGGCTCGCCGACGTGACGCTGGCCTTCCTGCGGGTGCAGGCCGACGCCGGGGTCTCCGCGGTGCAGCTCTTCGACTCGTGGGCCGGGGCGCTGTCGGCGGCGGACTACCGCCGGTTCGTCCTGCCGCACTCGACGCGGGTGCTGACGGGGCTGGCCGACACCGGGCTGCCCCGGATCCACTTCGGGGTCGGCACCGCCGAACTGCTCGGCGCGATGGGTGAGGCCGGCGCCGACGTGGTCGGGGTGGACTGGCGTACCCCGCTGGACGTCGCCACCGGGCGGATCGGCCCGGACAAGGCGGTGCAGGGCAACCTGGACCCGTGCGTGCTGCTCGCGCCCTGGCCGGTGGTCGAGGCCGAGGTGCGGCGCATCCTCGACCAGGGGCGGGCCGCCCCCGGCCACGTGTTCAACCTGGGGCACGGGGTGCTGCCGGAGACCGACCCCGAGGTGCTGACCCGGGTGGTCGCGCTGGTGCACGAGGTCTCCACCCGCCCGGCAAGCTAGGCGGGCGGCGGGATGCGGCAGCCCTGGCGGGTGGCGGTGGTCGGCGGCGGGATCGCCGGGCTGGCCGCCGCGGTCCGGCTGGCCGACCGGGCCCCGGCCGGCACCCGGATCACCGTGTACGAGCGCTCCGGCGCGCTCGGCGGCAAGCTGCGCACCGGTGAACTGGCCGGTCAGCCGGTGGAGTTCGGCGCCGAGTCGTTCCTGATGCGGGACCCGGCCGGCGGTGAGTCGGCGGCGGTGGCGCTGCTGCGCCGGCTCGGCCTGGCCGGGGAGATCGTGCACCCGACGGTGGGGCGGGCGGCGCTGGCGGTCGACGGCGGGCTGCACCCGATCCCGGGCGGCACCCTGGTGGGCGTACCCGGGGACCTGGCGGCGGTGGCGGCGGTGGCCCGGCCGGACGCGGACGCCGACCGGGACGGCGGCCGCCCGCTGCTCGGGCCGGGCGAGGACGTCGCCGTCGGGGCGCTGGTGCGGCGGCGGCTCGGCGACGAGGTGGTCCAGCGGTTGGTCGACCCGATGCTCGGCGGGGTCTACGCCGGCCGCGCCGACGACCTGTCCCTGGTCACCACGATGCCGGCGCTGGCCCGCGCCGCCCGCACCGCGCACACCCTGACCGGGGCGGTCCGGGCCGCGCAGGCGGCGGCCCCCCGGGCCCCCGGCGCGCCGGTCTTCGGCACCCTGCGCGGCGGGCTCAGCCGGTTCGTCGAGGCGGCGGCGACCGCCAGTGGGGCGACGATCCGCCACCACGCGACGGTCCGCGAGCTGACCCCGACCGACGACGGCTGGCGGCTGACCGTCGGGCCGACCCCCGACCCGGAGTACGTCGAGGTCGACGCGGTGGTGCTGGCGGTGCCGGCCCGGCCGGCGGCCCGGCTGCTCGCCCCGCTGGCCGCACCGGTCGCGGCGACCGTCGGCGGCCTGGACTACGCCAGCGTCGCGCTGGTCACCCTCGCGCTGCCCGAGCCGGACCTGCCGGACCTCTCCGGGTTCCTGGTGCCGGCCACCGAGGGGCTGCTGATCAAGGCGTCGACGTTCTTCACCACCAAGTGGGGGCACCTGCGGCGGCCGGACGGGCTGGCCCTGGTCCGCGCCTCGGTGGGCCGGTACGGCGAGGAGGCGCAGGTGCAGCGCCCGGATGCCGACCTGGCGGCGACGGTGCACCGGGAGTTGTCGGCGGTGCTCGGCACCACGCTGCCCGCCCCGGTCGCCGGGCACGTGCAACGCTGGGGCGGGGCGCTGCCGCAGTACACCCCGGGGCACCTGGACCGGGTGGCCGGGGTGCGGGCGGCGCTGCGTCCGGCGCACCCGACGCTGGCCCTGGCCGGGGCCGGCTACGACGGGGTCGGCATCCCGGTCTGCGTCCGGTCCGGCGAGACGGCGGCCGAGGAGATCATCACAGCACTGGGAGGTGCGGGGTCATGACCGAGCAGAGCAACGCGGCGCGGCTGCGGGAGCTGAACGCCACCATCCGGTACACCATGTGGTCGGTGTACCGGGCCAGCAGCCCGCTGCCCTCGCTGCGGGAGAACGTCGTCGACGAGGTCGAGTCCCTCTTCGAGGAACTGGCCGGCAAGGACGTGACGGTCCGGGGCACGTACGACGTCTCCGGGCTGCGCGCCGACGCCGACCTGATGATCTGGTGGCACTCGTCGTCCAGCGACGCGCTCCAGGACGCGTACCAGCGGTTCCGCCGGACCACCCTGGGCCGGGCGCTGACCCCGGTCTGGTCGCAGCTCGCCCTGCACCGGCCGGCCGAGTTCAACAAGAGCCACATCCCGGCGTTCCTCGCCGACGAGCACGCCCGGGACTACGTCTGCGTCTACCCCTTCGTGCGCTCGTACGAGTGGTACCTGCTGCCCGACGAGGAGCGGCGGGAACTGCTCGCCGAACACGGCCGGCAGGCCCGGGGCTACCCCGACGTGCGGGCCAACACGGTGGCCTCGTTCGCCCTCGGCGACTACGAGTGGATGCTCGCCTTCGAGGCCGACGAGCTGCACCGGATCGTCGACCTGATGCGGGACCTGCGGGCCTCGCGCGCCCGCCGGCACGTCCGCGAGGAGATCCCGTTCTACACCGGTCGCCGGCGTCCGGTCGCCGACATCGTCGCCAGCCTGGTCTGAGCCGGTGACGCCGATCGACGCGTACGCCGACGCGGTCGCGCGGTGGTCGGGCGGCCCGCCGGGCGACCGGCGGATGGCCCTGCGGGACCTGGTCGACCTGGCCGGGGCCGACCCGGACCTGCGGCAGCCGGTGGTGGACGCGATCTGCGGGTACCTGCGTACCCCGGCGGTGGTGGCCGACGACGGCGACCCGGTGGTCCGTGACGGCGACGCGGTGGCCGACGACGGCGACCCGGTGGTCCGTGACGGCGACGCGGTGGCCGACGACGGCGACCCGGTGATCCGTGACGGCGACGCCGGGGCGGCCGGGGGCGAGGCGGCGCTGCGGCGGGCGGCGCTCGGGCTGCTCGCCGACCGGCTGCGACCGTCGGCGGACGGGGCACCCGGTTGGGCGGGGATCACCCTGGACCTGTCCGGGGCGACCCTGGTGGACGTCGACCTGAGCGGCTGCCACCTGGATGTGGGGCGGTTCGCCGACACCCGGTTCGTCGGCCCGGCCGCGTTCGCGGGCACGCGCTTCGACGGCGACGGCGTCTTCTCCCGGGCGGTCTTCGGCGGGCCGGCCCGGTTCACCGGCGTCCGGTTCGGCGCGGACGCCGCGTTCGGACGGGTCCGGTTCCGGGGGCCGGTGGACTTCGCCGGGGCCACCTTCGGCGCCATCGCCTGGTTCGGGCGGGGCGAGGAGGAGCTCTGGGAGGACGACGAGGCCTGGGAGACCGTCGAGGAGATCGACCCGGCCCCGTGGGACGAGCCGAACGAGGACGATCCGCGCTGGCCGGTCGCGGTCGTGATGGGCGACTACCAGGAGTGGACCGAGGGCGGGGTCGGTGCCCGCTTCGGCGGGGACGTCTCCTTCCGGCGGGCCCGCTTCACCGGGCCCGCCTGGTTCTGGAAGGCGCAGTTCGCCGCCGCCGCCGACTTCACCGGCACCTGGTTCGCGGCCTGGGTACACCTGGATCCGCCGGCGGCGGACCTCACCGGGGCCCGGTGGAGCGGCAACGCGTACGACGGGGAGATGACCTGGCCGCTGGGGTGGACGGCGGTGGCGGGGGCCGACGGTGAGTGCCGGCTGACGCCCGACGAGCCGGTCCGCCGGCACGTCGGGCAGCTCGCCGCCGCCGACCCGCGACTCGCCGCCGCCGGCCTGGCCGCGCTGGCCGCTCTCGGTGACGCGCGGCCGGAGCTACGCCAGCCCGTCGCCGACGCGCTCTGCGCCTGGCTGCGGCGGCCGGTGCCGGTCCCGCTCACCGGTCCGACCGGGGCCGCCGTCGAGGTGGCGGACCGGGAGGTACGGCTGCGCCGGGTCGCGGCGCGGCTGCTCACCGACCGGCTCCGGCCCGCCGCTGCCGGGGATCCGGCTGCCCCCACCGCCGACGCGCCCGTCGACCCCACCGTCGGCGCTTCCGTCGCCCCCACTGTCGGCGCTGTCGGCGGCGTGGCCGGGCCGGATCCGGCGACCCGGCCGCCGTACTGGCCGGAGACGGACCTGTGGCTCTGCGGGGCCGTCCTGGTCGACGTGGACCTCACCGGCTGCCGGGTCCGGTACGCGGACTTCACCGGCACCCAGTTCCACGGGGTCACCCGGTTCGACGGCAGCGGATTCGAGGCCGCCCAGTTCACCCTGGGCGGGCCGGACGGCCGGGCCACCTTCCACGGGCCGGTGACCTTCACCGACGCCCGGTTCGGCGGGCGCCGCGAGCCCGGCCGGGCCCCCGACGGCGTAATCTGCCACGCGTCCGCCGACTGAGCGGCCCGCCCGCCCGGCCCCGCCGCACCGGTCCAGCGTCCGCGCCCGTCCGGCGCGTCGCGCGGGGCGGACCGCTGTCGTCGCTGCTGTCGCTGTCGCTGTCGCTGTCGTTGCCGTTGCCGTTGCCGTTGTCGTTGTGCCGTGGGCCGGAGCCGGCAACCGGGGCCGTACCCGAAGCGCTTCGGGTACGGCCCCGGCCGGTCGATCGGTGGGTGCTGCGGTGGGTCAGACGGTGGCGGTGCAGGAGAGAGTGGGCGCGGTCGGAGTGCCGGTGACCGAGCCGGTGAACCCGAAGCTGGTGCTGCCGCCGGCCGGCAGACTGCCGTTGTAGCCGACGTTGCGGGCGGTCACAGCCGAGCCGCTGGCGGTGACCGTGGCGTTCCACGAGGAGGCGATCTGCTGGCCGCTGGGGTGCGTCCAGGTCACCGTCCAGCCCTTGATCGCGGTGTTGCCGGCGGTCACCTGGACCTCACCCTGGAAGCCACCCGACCACTGGCCGGTGACCCGGTAGGTGGCGGTGCACCCGGCCGTACCGCCCGGCGTGGTGGTCGGCGGAGTGGTCGGCGGGGTCGTGGGGGGAGTCGTCGGCGGGGTGGTGGGCGGGGTCGTGGGCGGCGTGGTCGGCGGGGTGGTCGGGTTGCTGCCGCCGAAGTTCACGTCGCTGCACAGGTAGTACGACTGGTCCGTGTGGCTGGCCTGCCAGATGGTGTAGACGATGTGCCGGCCGGTCCGACCCGGCGCGTTCGCCGGGATGTCGATCTGGACGCCACCGGTCACCGGCGTCCACTGCGAGGCCGGGGTGTTGCCGATCTGCCCGACGAGTTCCAGGTCCTCCCAGCGCAGTGGTGAGTTCAGCGCGTTGAAGCCCTGCCGGGTGGCGTACACCCGGATGTAGTCGGCGCCGTGGCTGGCCTGGTCGAAGAAGCGGACCCGGAAGTTGTTCGAGACGTTGGTGGTCCGCCAGGCGCCGATGGTGTCCATCGAGCGGTAGCGGCCACCCTCGGTCCGGCCGCCGCTGCACAGTTGACCGTTGGGGATGGCGCCCTGGTGGTTACCGGCGACGCCCTCGCGGAACAGGCCGTTCCAGTTCCACATGGCGTTCGGGTTGTCCTGCCAGGCCTGCCAGCACATCGGGTCCTCGGTGGCCATGTTCGGGTTCTGGAAGTCGCCACCCCACCGCTGCCAGCAGCCGTAGTTGCGCGACGCCGGGTCGACCACGGAACCGTGGGCGGCGGCGGGGTTGGCCAGGGCGGTGGTCAGCAGCAGGACGACGGCCGCGCCCACGGCGAGCAGTGCGCCCAGCAACGGGACGCGTCGTGAACGGGAAACGATGGACATGGGTGAAGCCCCCAGGAGAGAGGTCGGTCGTCGACAACGCCCGGACGGCCGGGAGTTGCCCTCATCCCGTGCCGGTTCGTACGGCTCCCACGCCGGATCTGTCTCGCAGACTGGCATACGCATAGGTCAAAGTCAATTGATCGGATCGCGTTTGACCCGGTGGCGCGCACCCGGTGGCCACCGTCGCCGCGGCACCGGCTCGTGCCGCCGGTACGCCCGTCGCCACCCGGGAGTCGCCCGTACCGGACGGCCGTCGGCCTTGGTCGTGGTCAGGCCGTGGGTCGGCCGGGGCGGCGCATCGGCAGGTGCGGGATGCCGTCCTCAAGGTACTCCGGACCGGTGACGGTGAAGCCGTACCGGGCGTAGAAGGCAGCCAGGTGGGCCTGCGCCTCCAGGACACACGGCCGGTCGCCGGCCAGCGCCAGCGCCTCGTTCATCAGCCGGCCGGCGTGCCCGCCGCCCCGCTCCGCCGGGGCCACCACCACCCGGCCGATCCGCGCCGCGCCGTCCGGCTCGGCCAGGATCCGCAGGTACGCCAGCACGGTGCCGTCGCGCTCCAGCCACAGGTGCCGGGTGGCCGGCTCGACGTCCCGCCCGTCCAACTCCGGGTAGGCGCACTCCTGCTCCACCACGAACGTGTCGACCCGCAGTTTCAGCAGGTCGTACAGGATGTGTGGGGTCAGGTCGGCGAAGGCGGAGACCCGGACGGACGTCGTCTGCGGCAGCACCCGCCGATACTAGGCCCCCCGCCCCGCCCCCGCCCCGCCCCGGTGCAAGGAAGGGCCCCCTGTTAACGCTTTCTGTTGTACAGGGGGCCCTTCCTAACCGCTGGGGCGAGGCATCGCGGTGCGTGCCGGGCGGGGGCGGTGGGCAGCGGACAGTGGCGGTGGGTGGGGCGGCGTGGTGGGTCAGGCGGGGCGGGCGCCGACGGCGTCGCGGATCTCCGCACCCGGCCCGCCGGCCGCGCTGCGGGCGCAGTGACCGCAGCAGAAGAAGCGCCCCGACACCTCGACGCCGTGCCCGATGATCTTGACCTGGCAGTGCTCGCAGACCGGGGCCAGCTTGTGCGCGGCACACTCGAAACTGTCGAAGGTGTGCACGTCGCCGCTGACCGTCCGGACCTCGAAGGTCATCCAGTAGTCGTTTCCGCAGACCTCGCAGGTCGCCATGACAAATCCCCCGTGACAGACGTTTTCCCCAGCATGGGGGAGATCGGGCCGGGAGGTGGCGGAACCGGGCAGACGACCCGTCGTACCCGGCGTGTCCCGGCCCCGGGCCGGCGCGCCGTGCCTCGCCCCCGGTGCCCCGCCCGGCTCGGTTCCGGCGATTCGCCCTGCCCGCCGCCCGGCTCGGGCGATCCGCCCTGCCCACGGCCCGGCTCGGGCCGTGGGCCTGTGGCCGGGTGGCGCTCGGCTGTGGCGGCCGGGTCAGGTCTCGTTCGGCTCCAGCCGGATGGAGACGGAGTTGACACAGTGCCGGGTGTCCTTCGGGGTGAAGCCCTCGCCCCGGAAGACGTGCCCCAGGTGGCTGTCGCAGCGGGCGCAGCGGATCTCCGTACGGACCATGCCCAGGCTGCGGTCCTCGATCTCCTTCACCGCCCCCGGCAGGGCGTCGTCGAAGCTCGGCCAGCCGCAGTGCGAGTCGAACTTGGTGTCGCTGGGGTACAGCCTCGCCCCGCAGGCCCGGCAGTGGTACATGCCCGGCGTCTTCGTGTCGACGTACTCGCCGGTCCACGGGCGTTCCGTGCCGTGTTCCCGCAGTACCCGGTACTCCTCGGGGCTCAGCCGGACCCGCCACTCGTCCTCGGTACGGGGCAGTTCGCTCTCGTCAAGACTCACCCGTCAACGGTACGCCGACTGTCGGTGGCATGGCATATGGTCGCGCCATGGGGGCTACCAGGGCCACGGGCACCGGCAACGCCACAGCCGGCACCGGCAAGGACACGGCAGTAGCCGGCAAGGACACGGCAGTAGCCGGCAAGGCCGCAGCGGGTGTCAGGAAGGCTGCGGCGGAGCAGATCGAGGTCGCCGGGCACGAGGTGCGGCTGAGCAGCCCGGACCGGCTGATCTTCCCGCAGCGCGGCTTCACCAAGGCCGACGTCTTCCACTACTACCTGGCGGTGGGGGACGGCATCCTGCGTGCCCTGCGCGAGCGGCCCACCACGTTGCAGCGCTTCCCCGACGGCGTCGAGGGGGAGATGTTCTTCCAGAAGCGGGTGCCCGCCCGGGGCGTGCCGCCCTGGCTGTCGACCACCACGATCACCTTCCCGAGCGGGCGCAGCGCCGCCGAGTTGTGCCCGGCCGACCTGGCGCACGTCGCCTGGGCCGCCCAGATGGGCACCATCGTGTTCCACCCCTGGCCGGTGCGGGCCGCCGACGTGGACCGCCCCGACGAGCTGCGCATCGACCTGGACCCGCAACCCGGCACCGACTTCGTCGACGCGGTCGCCGCCGCCGGGGAGGTCCGGGCGCTCCTCGACGAGTTGGGCGTCACCGGCTGGCCGAAGACCTCCGGCGGCCGGGGCGTGCACGTCTACCTGCGCATCCAGCCCCGCTGGACGTTCACCGAGGTGCGTCGGGCCACCATCGCCCTGGCCCGCGAGGTCGAGCGCCGCCGACCGGACCTGGTCACCACCGCCTGGTGGAAGGAGCAGCGCGGCGAGCGGGTCTTCGTGGACTACAACCAGATGGCCCGGGACCGCACCATCGCCTGCGCGTACTCGCTGCGGGCCAACGCCCGCGCCACCGTCTCCACCCCGGTCGACTGGGCCGAGCTGCCCGACGTCGACCCGGACGACTTCGACCTGCGGACCGTCCCGGCCCGGCTGGCGCAGCGGGGCGACCCGCACGCCGGCATCGACGACGCGCCCTGGGACATCACCCCGCTGCTGGAGTGGGCCGACCGGGACGCCGCCGCCGGCCAGGGTGACCTGCCGTACCCGCCGGACCACCCGAAGATGCCCGGCGAGCCGAAACGGGTGCAGCCCTCCAAGGACCGCGACCGCCCCCGGTAGCCCGCCGCCGGTACCGTCCCGCCGCAGGTCAGCGGGCCCCCTGCATCGCCTCCACCGCCTCCTTGGCCGTGAGCAGGTCCGCGCCGGTCGCCTCCCGGTACGCCCTGATCGCGTTGATCTTGTCGCCCCGGACCAGGTGCTCGCGGACCCCGGGCGGCTCCGGCCGGTCGTCGACCACGCCGAGATGGTCCATCACCACCTGGAGCCGGCGTTCGATCTCGGCCAACCGGTACGTCTCCCGGGCGTTCGACCGGGGCGAGCGGGCCAGCAGGAGGACCACGAGAAGCAGGACGGTCAAACTGAAGATGAACTCCATGGCCCGATTGAACCAACCCGCCACCAGCCTCGACACCGCCCGCCACCAGCGCCGACACGCTCGGTGTCGGGGTCCGGAACCGATCAGCCGGTAACGATCAAGTAACGGGCGCGAACCTTTTGCCGGGGGTACCCGCTCTTCCTGGTCATCGGTCCATCGGGGGCCACGGGAGGCGGCGGGATGAAGCTGGTGTTCAGGCGGGCGCGGGACGCGCGCGGGCTGTTGCTCGCCGCCGCGGCGGCGGCCCTGGTCGCGGTGGCCCTGGTCACCGGCCTGTCCGACTACAACCGGCGGGCCATCGACGCCGGCCAGCGCACCCTGCTCGCCGCCGCGCCAGCCGAGGAGCGCACCCTGCTGATCAGCGGCAGCGGTGGCCGGGACGACGCCGAGTACGCCGAACGGGACCGGACGGTGCGGGCCCGGTTCGCCGACGGGCTGGGCGGCGTACCGGTGGCCGTCGCCGCCGCCCGCTCCGGCACCGGCCGGGAGCTGACCGGGGACATCGGGGCCGCCCGTACCGGCGACGACCCGGTCTTCGCCAACCTGTCCACCCTGGACGACCTGGCCGGGCACGCCGACCTCACGGCCGGCGCGTGGCCGGTCCCGGGCGCCGACCCGGTCCAGGTGACGCTGCCCGAGCGGATCGCCACCAGCCTCGGGGTGGCCGCCGGGGACCGGGTGCCGGTCCGGGACCGCAGTAGCGGCGAGGCCGGTGAGCTGTTGGTCTCCGGCACCTGGCGGCCGAGCGACCCCACCGACCCGTACTGGCGGCTGGCGCCCGGGGTGGGGGCCGGGGCGGCCACCGGCTCGGTCACCTCGTACGGGCCGTTCGCGATGGACCCGGCGGACTTCGTCCGGGCGTTCCCCCGCTCCTTCTCGGCGGCCTGGCTGGTCGAGCCGGACCTGGCCGCGGTCGGGCCGGGTCGGCTGGCGCCGGTGCGGCAGGCCGTCGCCGACGCCGCCGTCGAGGTGCCCGAGGCGGCCGGGCTCGGCTCGTCGGCGCGTAGCGCCACCAGCATCGACCGGCTCATCGACCGGCTCACCCGGGCCGACCTGGTCGGCCGCTCCGCGCTGCTCACCCCGCTGCTGCTGATCCTGGTCCTCGGCGGGTACGCGTTGGTGCTGGTCGCCGCGCTGCTCAACACCGACCGCCGGGCGCAGACCGCGCTGCTGCGGGCCCGGGGCGCGGACCGGGTCCAACTCGCCGGGCTCGCCGTCCGCGAGGCGACCCTGGTGGTGCTGCCCGCCGTGCTGCTCGCGCCCCCGTTGGCCGGGGTGGCGCTGGACCGGATCGGCGGGGCGACGCTGCCCGGGGTGGCGTCGACCGGTGGCGGCACCGTCTGGGCGGTGGCCGTGGCCACCGCCGTGGGCTGCCTGGTCGCCATGGTGCTGCCGGCGATGCGCCGGGCCGGCACCTACGTCGCCGACATGGCCGCCCGGTCCCGTCCCAGCCGGGGGGCGGCCGCCCAGCGGGCCAGCGTCGACCTCGCCCTGGTCGGGCTGGCGCTGCTCGCCTGGTTCCAGCTCCGGCAGTACTCCGGGCCGCTGGCCGCCTCCGGGGGCGCGCTCGGCATCGACCCGCTGCTGGCCACCGCGCCGATCCTCGGGGTGCTGGCCGGCGCGGTGATCGCGCTGCGCCTGCTGCCCCCGGCGACCCGGTTCGCCGAGCGGTTCGTCGACCGGCGTCCCTGGACGGCGACCATGTTCGGCATGTGGCAGGCCGGCCGCCGCCCGCACGCCGGCCCGGTGCTGCTGCTCGCCCTGGCCGTCGGCGGCAGCACCCTGGCCTGGTCGCTGCTGGGCACCTGGGAGAGGTCCCAGACCGACCAGGCCGACCACGCGGTCGGCGCGGACCTGCGGGTGGTCGAGCGGGACGGGGCCGCGCCGGTCGGCCGGGCCGGGGAACTCGCCGCGCTCGCCGGGGTCCAGCAGGTCCAGCCGGCCTGGCGGGACGAGATCCGGCTGGGCCGTGACGACCTGCCGGTGACCGTCCTCGGCCTGGACGCCGCCAGCGCACCCGGCCTGGTCCGGCTCGCCGACCGGCTCGCCGACGAACCCGTACCGGAGCTGTTCGGGGACCTGGTCCGGGCCCGGGGCACGCCGGGCGGCGCGGCGCTGCCGCCGGACACCCGGCAGCTCACCGGCACCGTCCGTACCCCGGTGCGCGAGGCGCGGGGCCCGCACCGCGTCTCGGTCTCCGTCCTGGTCACCACCGCCGACGGCCAGGCGTACCGGCTGCCGGCGGTGGCGGCCGGCAGCGACGGCGCACCGGTGCGGTTCACCCTGGACCTGCCCGACACCGGCGGCACGGCGGCCCGGGTGGCCGGCTTCGCCGTCGACGCCCCGCCGCGCGGTGCCTGGTACGGGCTGGAGGTCACCGACCTGGCGGCGGTCGGCGCCGACGGCACCGCCCGGCCGGTGTCGGTGACCGGCGAGTGGGTGAGCAGCGACGGCACCGGGCAGCCGCGCTCCGCCACCGCCACCGCCGGCGCGCTCTCCGGTGAGTTCCCGCTGCCGCCGAAGGCGGAGAGCTGGTTCGCCGCCCAGCCGCCGCTGCGCTTCGCCGTGGTGCCCGGCGGTGCCGCCGAGCCGGTGCCGGCCCTGCTCACCGCCGGTGCCCGGGAGGCGTTGAGCCTGCGGACCGGGGACACCGTCACCCTCCAGCTCCCCGGCGCCTCGGTGCCGATCCGGGTCACCGGGGAGGTCGACGCGGTGCCCACCGCCGGCGGGGCGGCGATCCTGCTGGACCTTCCGTCGGCGGTGGACCGGCTGGTCCGCGCCGGGGGCGCGGTCCGGGCCGTACCCGAGTGGTGGGTCCGGGCCGGGGGCGCGGACCACGCCGCCGCCGCGCGGGCCGCCGCCGAGCTGCCCGGGGTCGCCGTGACCGACCGGCTGGCGGCGGCCGACACGGCGGCCCGTGACCCGTACTGGCGGGCTGCCCGGACCGGGCTGCTCGCCGCGGCGCTCGGGTCGGTCCTGCTCGCCCTGGTCGGCCTGGCGGTCGACGTCTGGGCCACCACCCGGCACCGGTTGGCCGAGTTCGCCGTCCTGCACACCCTGGGCGCGTCGCCGCGGCTGCTGGCCCGGGCGCTGCTGGCCGAACAGACCTTCCTGGCCGGGATCGGCGTCGGCGTCGGGCTGCTGCTCGGCGCGCTCGTCGGCGGTGCGATGGCCCCGCTGGTCATCGTCACACCCACCGCCGACCGACCGGTGCCCGAGGCGGCCTTCGAGCTGCCCTGGGTGCCGATCGGGCTGACCGCGGCCGGGCTGCTGCTGGCGGCCCTCGCGTTCAGCGCGGTCATCACGACCGGCATCCGGCAGCGGGTGGCGGTGGCGCAGTTGCGGATCGGGGGAGATCGATGAGCGTCCTGGCGGCGGCCCGGCGGGTCCGGGCACACGGCGGTCAGTTCCTGCTGCTGGGCGTGCTGGCGCTGGTCGTCGCGGCGCTGGTCGCCGGGGTGCCCCGGGCCGCGAACCGGCTCACCGACGACGGCCTGCGGGAACACCTGGCCCAGCAGCCGGTCGCCCAGCGGGACCTGACCTACGCCACCGGCCCGGCCGCCCAGCAGGGGGCCGCCGGCCTCACCCGGGCCCGGCAGGCCGAGCTGGACAGCCGGCTGGACCGGCTGCCGGCCCCGGTCCCCGACGCGGTGGCCGAGCGGTGGTACCTGGCGGAGGCCACGCCCGGTCGGCTGACCGGCCCCGACCTGGCGGCGCGGAACCTGCTGGTCGACTTCCGGCTGCGGGCGATGTCCGGGGCGCGGGACGCGGCCACCCTCGTCGAGGGGGCCTGGCCGGCGGAGGAGCCGCCCGCCGTCGACGAGCCCGTGCAGGTGGCGCTGGCCGCCGACATGGCGACCGCGTTGAACCTGCGCGTCGGCAGCCAGGTGCGGCTGGCGGCGCTGCCGACCGGCGCCGGCCCGGCGCCGGTCGGCCTGGTGGTGGTCGGCGTGTTCCGCCCGCACGACCCGGCCGGCGGGATCTGGGACACCCTGCCCCCGGTGCTGCGCATCGTCCAGCCCGAGGGGGAGGGGCTGCCGTTCAACGCGGTCGGCCTGGTCGGTGCCGGCGCGCTCGACGCCCGCGCGGCGGACGGCTGGCCGCTGCGGTTCAGTTGGCGCTACCGGGTGGGCACCGACCGGATCGACGTGCGGGCCCTGGACGACGCGATCGGGGCGCTCGCGGTGGCGCAGCGCGACGCCCCCGACGACATCCCGCTCACCCAGGGGCTGGACATCCCGCTGCGGGACTTCGCGGCGGCCGTGGACCGGTCCCGGACGCTGCTCGCCGTGGTCGCGGCCGGGGTGCTGGCCACCCTCGCCGGTCTGGTGCTGCTCGCCGTCGCGCTGGCCGTGCGCAACCGCCGCCCCGAGTTCACCCTGATCCGCGCCCGGGGCGGCACCCGGGGCACCGCCGCCCGCCGGTGCCTGGCCGAGTCGGCGCTGGTGGTACCGCCCGCCGCCGCGCTCGGCTGGCTGCTCGGCAGCCTCGTCCCCGGTGCGCCGGACGGCACCGCCGCGCTGGTGGTCGCCGTGACCGCCGTGACCACCCTGGCGCTGCCGCTGGCCGCGCTCGCCGTCCCGACGGGGGAGGGCGGCCGGCGGGACCTGGTCCGGCTCAGCGCCTCCACCCGGCGGCTCACCGGCGAGGTGCTGCTGGTGGTGCTGGCGGTGCTGGGGGTGGTGCTGCTGCGCCGCCGGGGGCTCACCCCGGGCGACGTCGACCCGCTGCTGGTCTCCGTACCGGTGCTTGTCGCGTTGGCGGCGGCGGTGCTGGCGCTGCGCGCGTACCCGTGGCCGTTGCGGCTGCTGAGCCGGCTCGCCACGGGTACCCGTGGCGCGGTGGCCTTCCTCGGGGCCGCGCGGGCCGGCCGGTCGGCCGTGGGTACCCCGCTGGTCGTGGTGGTGGTCGCCGTCGCCACGGCGGCGTTCTGCGCGGTGGTCGCGGTCGGGATCGAGGCCGGCCGCGACCGGGCCACCGACCGCCTGGTCCCGGCGGACGCGCTGGTCACCGGGTACCGGCTGGCACCGGAGACCGCCGACGAGTTGGCCGCGCTGGCCGGGGTCCGAGCGGTGACCGGGCTGCTCCAGGACCCGGGCCGCCCGCTGGCCCGGGACGCGAACGGCACCGACGCCCGGATCGGCGACGCGGCCGTGCTGGTGGTCGACGGGCCGGAGCTGGCCGAGGTGGCCCGCCGGGCCGGCCGGGACCTGACGGTACCCGAGCCGCTGCTGGCCGGCGGCGATCCGGCCGCCCCGGCGCCGGCGGTGGTCTCCCCGGCGCTGGCCGCCGCGCTCACCGGAGCCGGGCTGGACCGGTCGGCGTTCGTCCAGATCCAGGGCCAGCGGTACGAGTTCCGGGTGGCCGGCACGGTGGAGAGCTTCCCGCTGGTCGCGCCGGGCGCCGAGCGGTTCGTGATCCTGCCCCGGCAGGCGCTGCCCACCCGCACCTACCCGGCGGTGCCCACCGGCTTCCTGCTCGCCGGGGCCGACCTGGACCCCGCCGAGGTACGGCGGGTCGGCGACGAGGGGCAGCGCCGGTTCCAGTCCTCCGGGTCGCTCACCGGGCTGGCCCCACCGCTCGGGGTGACCGTGGCGACCTGGGTCGACCTGCGGGAGCAGCGCGGCGCGGGCGGTGCCAACGGGGTGCTGGCCTTCGGCTTCCTGGCCGGTGCGGCCGGCGGCACGGTCTTCGGCCTGCTGGCGATCGCCTTCACCGTGCTGGCCGGGGCCCGCGCCCGGGGGCAGGCGCTGTCCCGGCTGCGCACCCTCGGCATGTCCCGGCGGCAGTGGCAGGGGCTGCTGCTGATCGAACTGGTGCCCCTGGTGGGGGTCTCGGTGCTCACCGGGGCCCTGGTGGGGGCGCTGCTGCCGGTGCTGCTCGCCCCGCTGCTCGGGCTGTCCGCGTTCACCGGCGGCGGCCCGGTACCGGTGACGTTCGACCCCGGCCTGGTCGCGGCGGTGCTCGGGCTGGGCGCGGTCGCGCTCGGTCTCGCGGTCGCCGTCGAGGCCCTGAACAGCCGCCGGACGCGTCCGGCCGAGGCGCTCCGGACCGACAGAGGAGAAGCGAGATGACCACGACCGCGCCGATCGACGCCGTACCGGATCTGGCCACGTTGCAGCAGCGGGCCGCGCGCCGGGCCGCCGAGCGGGCCGGGGGACAGGACCGGCTGCGCGGGCACATCGTCTGCGACGGGCTGGTGCGCATCTACCAGACCGAGGGGGTGGAGGTGGTCGCCCTCCAGGGGCTGGACCTGGTCATCGACCGGGGTGAGCTGGTGGCGATCGTGGGCGCCTCCGGGTCCGGCAAGTCCACCCTGCTCAACATCCTCTCCGGGCTGGACACCCCGACCGCCGGCATCGCCCGGGTGGCCGACTACGACCTGCTCTCCCTGTCGCCCCGCCGTCGGCTGAGCTACCGGCGGCGGGTGGCCGGCTTCGTCTGGCAGCAGACCGCGCGCAACCTGCTGCCGTACCTGACCGCCGAGGAGAACGTCGAGCTGCCGATGCGGCTGGCCGGCCGGCGCGGGCGGCGGGCCCGCCGCCAGCGGGCCCGGGAACTGCTGGAGATGGTCGGCGTGGGATACGCCGCCGACCGGCGACCGGGGCAGCTCAGCGGCGGTGAGCAGCAGCGCTGCGCGGTCGCGGTGGCGGTGGCCAACGACCCGGAGGTGCTCTTCGCCGACGAGCCCACCGGCGAACTCGACGAGGCCACCGGGGCGGAGGTCTTCGCCGCGCTCCGGATGATCAACGCCGAGCTGGGGGTGACGGTCGTGGTGGTCACCCACGACCACGCGGTGGCCACCCAGGTCCGCCGGACCGTCGCGATCCGCGACGGGCGGACCGCCTCCGAGGTACGCCGCACGGCGCGGGTCGGCGCGGACGGCAGCACCGAACTGGTCAGCGAGGAGTACGCGGTGCTGGACCGGACCGGCCGGATGCAGCTCCCGGCGGCCTTCGTCGACGCGCTGGCGTTGCGCGACCGGGTCCGGCTCAACCTGGAGCCCGACCACGTGCAGGTCCACCCGGGCGACGAGCGCCGCGACGGCCTGGACCGGCGCGACGGCCTGGACCGGCGCGACGGCGTCGACCGGCGCGACGGCGCGGACCAGCACGACGGCAGGGATCAGCGCCGCGTCTCCGACGTGGCCGGACGCAACGGGAGCCAGGCGTGAGCGAACAGGGTGTCGTGGACGTGACCGGGCCGGCGGTCACCGAGGCGGTGGTCCGGGTGGACGGGGTGCGCCGGACCTTCGGCCGGGGGGAGCACGCCGTGCACGCGGTGCAGGACGTCTCCTTCACCGCCGGGCGGGGCGAGCTGGTGGCGGTCCGGGGCCGGTCCGGGGCCGGCAAGACCACCCTGCTCAACCTCGTCGGCGGGCTGGACCGGCCGGACGCGGGACGGATCGTCGTCGCCGGCCGGGACGTCACCGCCTCGGGCGAGCGGGACCTGCTCGACCTGCGCCGGCACCGGATCGGCTTCGTGTTCCAGACCTTCGGCCTGATCCCGATCCTCTCCGCCGCCGAGAACGTGGGCGTGCCGCTGCGGCTGGCCCGGGTGCCGGCCGCCGAGCGGGAGGAGCGGGTCGGCATGCTGCTCGAACTGGTCGGGTTGGGCGCCCACGCGGCGCAGCGCCCGTACGAGCTCTCCGGTGGCCAGCAGCAGCGGGTGGCGCTGGCCCGCTCCCTGGCCAACGACCCCGACCTGCTGATCGCCGACGAGCCCACCGGTCAGCTCGACTCGGAGACCGGCCGGGCGGTGATGGACCTGCTCCGGGCGCTGGTGCACGCCCGGGGGATGACCGCGCTGGTGGCCACCCACGACCCGGCCCTGATCGAGCTGGCCGACCGGGTGCTGACGCTGCGGGACGGCCGGCTGGTCGACGACTGAGGCGGTCGGGGCCGGTGGCCGCGCGGCGGGGCCCGGGACCGGACCCGGCCCGGCGGCGGCCACCGGCGAGGGTCAGCGGGCCGGGCAGCGCAGGCCCTCCCGGGGGACGGTCAGGTCGATCAGGTACGCGTCGATGGCCCCGTTGACGCAGCTCGTCTGCGGGTACGCGGTGTGCCCCTCGCCCTCCCAGGTCACCACCCGCCCGACGCCGAGCATCGAGGCCAGCGCCGGGGCCTGCTCGTACGGCGTGGCCGGGTCACCGGTGGTGCCGATGACCACGATCGGCGGGGCCCCGGTGGCCGCCCCGGTCGGGTACGGGTCCGGCTGGCCGGGCCACTCCACGCAGGCCAGCATCCCGACCGCCAACGCGGGACCGAACAGCGGGTACCGCTCGCGCCACTGCGACTGCAACTGGCGGATCCGCTCCACGCTCGGCTTCCGGGTCGCGTCGGTGCAGTTGACCGCGAGGTTGGCGTCGAAAAGGTTGGAGTACCGGCCGTCCTCCTCACGGCCGGCGTAGGCGTCGGCGAGCGTGAAGACCTCGGCCGGGTCACCGTCCTCCAGCCGGTCGAGGGCACGGGCCAGTTGCTGCCAGCCCGACTCGGTGTAGAGCGAGGAGATGATGGCGTAGAAGACCCAGCCGGCGGTCGCCTCCCGCCCGTCGGCGCCGCGCACGGGGGAGACCCGGGCCGTGTCGATGGCGGCGGTCACCGCGCCCCGGGCGTCCGGGGCCAGCGGACAGCTCCCGGCGTTGGCCGTGCACCACCGGGTGAAGTTGTCGAAGGCCCGCTCGAAGCCCTTGGCCTGGCTCTCCGAGCCGGCGATCAGGTCCTGGCGCGGGTCGACCGCCCCGTCGAAGACGAACGCCCGCACGCGCTCCGGATAGAGCTGGGCGTACGTCGCGCCGAGCAGGGTGCCGTAGGAGTACCCCAGGTAGGTGAGTTTGTCGTCGCCGACCGCCGCGCGTACCGCGTCCATGTCCCGGGCCGCCTGCTCGGTGCCGTACAGCGCGAGCTGGTCGCCGTACCGGTCCGCGCAGGACCGGCCGATCCGCTGGTTGAGCGCCCGGTAGTCGTCGAACGCCGACTGGCTGCGGGGGTCGGGGTCGGCGCCGAAGCTGGCGTCCAGCTCGGCGTCGGAGATGCACTCCACCGGGCTGGACCGGGCCACTCCGCGCGGGTCGAAGCCGACGATGTCGAAGCGCTGGGTGACCGAGTCGGGCAGGCCACCGAAGGCCGGGCCGAAGGAGAGGTAGACGGCGGTGTCCACCCCGGAGCCGCCCGGCCCGCCCGGGTTGAGCACCAGCGAGCCGATCCGGTCGCGTTGCTTCGTGGAGCGGGCCCGCAGCAGGGCGATCTCGAAGGTCTCCCCGCTGCCCGGCCCGGCGGTGGCCCCGCTGCCGTCCCCCCAGTTGCGGGGGACCGCGATCCGCGCGCAGTCGTACCGCATCTCCGGCGCGCCCCGGCCGACCAGCTCGTCGGCGACCTCCGGACAGGGCCGCCACTGCGCGGCGCCCGCCCCCCGTGGCTCGTCGGCCCGCTCGGCGTCGGTGCGCGGCGCGAACGCCGGCAGCGTGCAGCCGGTGGCGACCAGCGCCACGACGGCGAGCCAGGCGAGGGTGAGCCGGGCCCGGCGGATCCGGCGGAGCGTGCGGGTCACGTGCTGCCCTCCCTGCTGGTGTCCTCCCGTCACGCTACGCCGGGTCGGTCACGGCCGCCGCCGGGTCGCCGCGCAGGACCTGGTCGACGTCGTACCGGACCGGGCGGTCGAGCTGGTCGTACCCGCAGGACCGGGGATCACGGTCGGGACGCCAGCGCACGAACCGGGCGGTGTGCCGCAGCCGGTCGCCCTCCATCGCGTCGTACGCCACCTCGACCACCAGGTCGGGACGGAGCGGCTCCCACTCCAGGTTCTTCGTCCCGGTCCACCGGCTGACCCCGCCGGGGATGCGCTGGCCGCGCTCGTGGTCGCCGTGCACCCACGGGTGCTCCGCCCCGACGTCCTCCCGGTACGGCGCCAGCTCGTCGAGCAGCTCCTTGCGGCGGGTTGCCGTGAACGAGGAGCTGACCCCGATGTGGTGCAGCACCCCCGCCTCGTCGTAGAGGCCCAGCAGCAGCGAGCCGACCACCGGACCGGTCTTGTGCCAGCGGAATCCGGCCACCACCACGTCGGCCGTGCGGGCGTGCTTGACCTTGAGCATCGACCGCTTGCCCGGCTCGTACGGCAGGTCGGCCGGCTTGACGATCAGCCCGTCCAGGCCGGCGCCCTCGAAGATGTCGAACCAGCGGCGGGCGGTCTCCGGGTCGGTGGTGACCGGGGTGACGTGCACCGGCGGCTGCACGCCGGCCAGGGCCTGCTCCAGCCGAGCCCGGCGCTGCGGGTACGGCTGGCCGGTCAGCAGCTCGTCGCCGAGGGCAAGCAGGTCGAAGGCGACGAAGTCGGCCGGGGTGGTCTCGGCGAGCAGCTTCACCCGGGAGGCGGCCGGGTGGATGCGCTGGGCGAGCAGCTCGAAGTCGAGCCGGGGCTGCCCGTCCGGTCCGTCCCGGCGGATCACGATCAGCTCGCCGTCGACCGCGCAGCGCTCGGGGAGCTGCCGCAGTGCCTGCTCGACGACCTCCGGGAAGTAGCGGGTCATCGTCTTGCCGCCGCGACTGGCCAGCTCCACCTCGTCCCCGTCGCGGAAGACGACGCAGCGGAAACCGTCCCACTTCGGCTCGTAGGTCAGGCCGGGATCGGTGGGCAGCTTCGCCACGGCCTTGGCCAGCATCGGCTCGACCGGGGGATTGATCGGCAGGTCCACGCCGACAGTCAACCAGAGACCACCGACAGTGGTGAGACGGATCACCGCCGCCTGGCGTCCCGGCGTGTCCCCGACCGTCCCGCCCGTCCCCGCCGGGCGGATCGGCAAGGCACTGGTCAGAGCTACGTTCGCCGGATGCGGGAGTGGGTCTGCGGCTGCTGCGGCCGGTGGCGGGTGAGCGTCGAGCTGATCCGGGGCCGCTACCGGTACCGCCTCGTCCACCGCTACCCGGCCAGGTTCGGCGGTGGCAAGCACGTGCTGGGCGAGGCGACCACCGTCCCCGCCCTGGCCGACCTCCTGCACCGCACCACCCCCCTGACCCTCGCCGACCTCCACCCCACCCCCACCCCCACCTGACCCCCACCCCCACCCCCCACCCCCCACCCCACCCACCCCACCCGCCGCGTCGATCATGGAGCTGACGGGACGTTCGATCTTCCTGGCTCCCGTCAACTCCATGATCAACGGTGGAGGCGGAGGGCGGAGGGCGGTGGCGGAGGCGGGAGGGCGGAGGCGGGTGGGTGGGGTCTTAGGGTGGCGGGTGGGGGCGTGGGGAGGGGGTCGGTGTGGGGGAGTTGACGTATCCGCACGTGGGTGCCACCCGGGACGGGGTGTGGCCGGAGGGGTGGCGTCGGGTGCGGCACCGGGTGCGGCTGCCGGACGGGTGCTTCGCCACGGCGGGCGCGGCGGTGCTCGGCTGGCGGCTGCACCGGGCGGCCGGAATCCGGATCACCGCCGATGCCCCGCAGGCCGCCCCCGGCGTCACCGTCGTCTCCCGGATCGGGCCCGGCCCGCTCGCGCTGACCGCGCCCTGCCGGGTGGTCTGGGCCGCCGACGACGACCGGCGGGCCGGATTCGGGTACGGCACGCTGCCGGGCCATCCGGCGGCGGGGGAGGAGGCGTTCGTGGTCACCCGGGACGCCTCCGGCGCGGTCTGGTTCGAGGTCCGCGCCTTCAGCCGCCCCGACAGTCCGCTGATGCGCGCCGCCGGGCCGGCGGGGCGGGCGTTCCAGCACGGGTACGCCTGGTGGCTGGGGCGTACCCTGCGCCGCCTCTGCGTCCGGCGCTGACCCCGCTCGACGGCGCGGCGCCGGGGCGGGGTCAGTAGCGGGCGAAGGAGCGGATCGGCATCCGGGGCCCGTACCTCGGCGCCTGTACGCCCTCGGCGGCCAGCAGCAGGCAGACCCGGCCCCGGTGCCCCCGGAACGGCTCCAGCAGCGCCAGCATCCGGGCGTCGTCGGCGCGCGGCTCCCCGGCCAGCGCCCAGGCCACGGTGTTCGGGACGTGGTAGTCGCCGACGCTGACCGCGTCCGGGTCGCCGTACGCGATCCGGACCACCTCGGCGGCGGTCCACGGGCCGATCCCGGGGATCGCGGTGAGCCGGCGGGTGTCCTCGGCGGAGTCGGCGCACCGCTCCAGCCGGTCGGCCACGGCGGCGGCCCGGCGCAGCGTGTCGGCCCGGCGCTGCTCCACGCCGAACGGGTGGAAGACCCAGTACGGCGCGGCGGCGACGACGGCCGGGGTGGGCGGCAGCAGCAGCGGCTGGTACGGGCCGGGCGCCGGCTCGCCGAAGTGCCGGACGGTCGCCGCGTACGCCCGGTACGCCTCGGTGCCGGTGACCTTCTGCTCCAGGACCGCCCGCAGCACGCGGGGGAAGACCTGCCCGGTGGCGGGCATCCGCAGCCCGTGGTGCCGGGCGGCGAGCCGGGCCACCAGCGGGTGCGCGCCGGCCAGGTCGGCGAAGCCGGTCAGGTCGTCCCGGAGCCCGGCGACCGCGTCGGCCCGACCGACCACCCAGTCGGCGCCCGGCCCGTACCCCTCGGCGTGCAGCTCCCCGCCGGCCGGGCGTAGGGCGAGGGTGGCCGGGCCGGCCGGGGTCCGGGTGGCCCACCAGAAGGTGCCGGCGGCGATCCGGGCGGCCGGGTCGTACCGGCTGAAGGTGAGCGCCCGCACCGACGCCGCCAGCCGGTACCCGTCCGGTGGGCGCAGCACCCGACTGGCCACCGGCCCGGTTCCGCTCACCCGGACACTCTGCCACGCCGGCCCGGACCCGCCCGCCCCCGGCGGGCCGTGGCCGGCCTGCCCGGCGCGGTTGCCGGAGGCACCTCTGCCGGCGCGGTTGCCGGAGACACCGCAGCGCGGGCGGTTGCCGGAGACACCGCAGCGCGGCGCCGACCCGGGTGGGTCGACGCCGCGTCCGGGGCGTCTGGGTTGCCGGTCCGTCGACGCCCGGGTCCGGCGGTGCGGTGGCCGGCCGCGCCCTGGGCGGCAGCGGCCGGGCACCGTGTCCCGGCTGACGCACCGGTCAGTACGAGTACTCCGAGTTGCCGGAGCCGGAGCTGGTGTCGGCCGGCGGCTCGACCGCCTTCGGCGTGCCGGTCGGCAGGCACTCCAGGTTCTTCTTGCCGTTCGGCTGCACCGCGAACCAGGTCCCGCCGACGCCCTGGCCCTTCCACTGGCCGGGCTTCTTGTCGCCGATGTAGTAGTACAGCGGCCAGCCGTCCAGGGTGATCTGGCGGGTGCCGTCCTGCCGGGTCACGGTGCCGACCAGGTCGTCGGAGACCCCGGTGAGCTGCGGGCTGCCGTCGGTCAGCGCGGGCGGCCAGACCTGGGCGCACTTGTCGACGCAGTTCGAGGCGGCCGGGTCGTTGGTGTCCTTGTCGAAGCGGTAGAGCAGGAAACCCTTCTCGTCGGTGACCACCCTGCCCATCCGGGGCACCGCCTTGCCGCGCAGCTCCTGGGTCAGCTTGACGTCGGCGGGCGGCGGGGCGTCCGCCTCCGGGGCGTCGTCCGCCTCCGGCGCGTCGGTCGCCTCCGGGTCGGCCGCCGTGCTGGGCTCGGCGGCGGCGACCGCGACCGGCTCGGCGAGGTTCGGGTTCGACGGGTCGTACCCCGCGGGGGCGCAGGCCGTCAGTGCGACCATCGCGCTCACCGCCACGATGACGGTCCGCTTCTTCTGTGCCACGTGCCCTCCTCATGCTTGGTCGTTCACCGAGTAGTACGGGGAGGGCTCTGTCAAGGTTGAACGGTCCGGGGTGGTCAACCTCACCCCGGTTCCGTTGAACCTCTGTGGTGTTTCGTCCGTGTGCATACCGGCCTGGGTTCTTCACCCGGAAACGACGGATCGGCGCCGGCCCCGGGCGGGGACCGACGCCGGGTGGCGTCCGACTCAGAACCTCGTCGACACCAGCGGGGTGGCCACCCCGCTCTGGTCGACCGACTGCACCTGGATACGGGCGATCTCGTCCCGGGCGGTGACGGTGGAGGCCCCCAGGGTCAGCTTCTCCGGGTTGGCGTTCGTCCCGTAGCCGCCCGGCGGGACGTTCCACGAGGAGATCACCTCGGTGTTGCCGTCCGTGCGGACCAGCACCAGCCGACAGGTACGCGGGCCGGGCAGCTTGTCCAGCACGAAGTTCACCTGGGTGCCGTAGTTCTTGTCGGCGATGTAGAAGGTGGCCTTGACCCCCGTCGTCGCGTCGGTGGCCTCGAACGGGTCGCCCTCGATCTGGTTCGGGCCGCCGATCCCGGGACCGTCGACCGACGGGTCGCCACCGACCGGCGCACTGGTGGAGGGCACCGCGACCACGTCCGGCGGACCGCCGTCGCTGATGCTGGCGATGCCCACCCCGGTCAGCCCGCCGAAGACCACCACGGCGGCGGCGCTGGTCAGCACCTGTCGGAACCGCTGCCGCCGCCGATGCGCCCGGACCGCCCCCAGGGTGCGGTCCAGCAGCCGGGGATCGGTGGCGGTCTGCTCCATCGCCGTCATGGTCTCGCCGTCGATGTCGGAGAGCAGCCCCACCACCGGGACCATGGTCTCCAGTTCGGCCGCGCAGGCCCAACAGGTGGCGAGGTGCTCCTCGAACCGCTCGGTGTCCTGCTCGTCCAGCACGCCGAGCGCGTACGCCGCGACGTCCATGTGCTCGGTCCGGCTCATTCCGTCACCCCCCTCTCCTGTAGAGCCGTGCGCAGCGCACGGAGCGCGTAGTAGACCCGCGACTTCGCGGTGCCGAGCGGGAGCCCCAACTCCTCGGCCGCCTCCGGCACCGTCCGGCCCCGGAAGTACGTGGCCACCAGGATCTCCCGGTGCGACTGACTCAGGGTACGCAGGGCATCCGCCACCGTCATCGTGCGCAGCACCCGGTCGGTGCTGTCCGCCTCGGCGAACGCCGTCAGGTCCCGGTCGTACGTCTCCGCCGGGCGGGCCTGCTCACTGCGGTGCTCGTCGATGGCGATGCGGCGGGCCACCGTGACGAGCCAGGGCCGCAACGAGCCCTGCCCCTGCGCGCCCAACCGGTGCGCGTTGCGCCAGGCCCGCAGCAGGGTCTCCTGCACGATGTCCTCGGCCCGCTGCCGGTCGCCACCGGTGAGCCGCATCACGAACATCAGCAACGGCCCGGCGTGCTCGGCGTACAGCAGCCGGATCAGCCGGTCCGAGTGGCCCGCGTCGTCGGGCGCCTGGTGGCGACCGGTGGTCGGTCGGGGCGTCACCGGGTCATTCTGGCGATCGACCGAGCGGGTGTCGCCACCCCGGCTGGAACGGGAGACCCGGGACTGGGACCGGGCGGACATCCAGTCCGGCCGGGCCCGGTCACCGTGCCAGCCGGCCGCCACCGCATGCATGCAGACCTCCGGAACGTCCTGTGAGCTCAGATGCCCCGGTCGGGAGGCCGCCGCCGGGATCCGGAGCGTCTCGTGGCTGGGGTCGCCCGGTGGTACGGGGGAACCCGGCCAACGGATCAACGGCCGGCGGAAAAAAATCCCGGCGGTGGTGGCGGGGAGCCGGTGGCGTCCGCGTCGCACACCACCGGGGCCCCGCCGGTGAACCGGTCGAGGTCCGCGCCGGCCACCACCCGGCCCGGGAACCAGTCGCCGGCGGCCCGCCGGGTCAGCTCCGGCACCGGCGGCTCGACCCGCCCCGCGACCAGCACCAGGTTGCCGTACCGCCGGCCGCGCAGCACCGCCGCGTCGGCCACCAGGCAGGCGTGCGGCAGCACCGCGCGGGCCGTGGCCACCTGTCCCCGGGCGTGCCGCAGCGGTGGCCCGTCGGCCAGGTTCGCCAGGTACCAGCCGCCGGGGCGCAGCACCCGGGCCACCTCGCCGACGTACTCCACACTGGTCAGGTGCGCCGGGGTCCGGGCACCGGCGAAGACGTCGGCGACCACCACGTCGTAGCTCGCGTCCCGGGTGGCCGCCAGGGTCGCGCGGGCGTCGGCCACCCGGACCCGCAAGCGTGCCTCGGCCGGCCAGGGCAGCGCCCGCCGGACCAGTTCCACCAGCGCACCGTCCACCTCGGAGATCCGCTGGGTCGACCCGGGCCGGGTCGCCGCCACGTACCGGGGCAGGGTCAGTGCCCCGCCGCCGAGGTGCAGCACCCGCAGCGCCGCGCCGGCCGGGGCGAGCAGGTCGATCGCGGCGGCGAACCGGCGGACGTACTCGAACTCCAGGTGGGTGGGGTCGGTCAGGTCCACGTGCGACTGCGGCGCGCCGTCCAGCAGCAGGGTCCACGACCCGGCGCGGTCCGGGTCCGGCACCAGCTCCGCCCGCCCGGTGTCGACCTGCTCGACGACCCGGTCCGCGTCCCGCCGCCGCCCCATCAGCGCCCGGTCCGGGCGGCGGCGGTCAGCGCCCGGTGCAGCAGCCGGGCGTCGCCCAGCAACGCCCGCAGCCGGCGCTCCAGCCCGGCGATCGGGACCAGGTTCTGCGGGGCCCGGGGGTCCTTGTACGGCGTGGACGCGAACCGGGGCAGGGTCACCAGCGACAGGTCGGCCAGCCCGATGGCCGCCGGCTCGGGCAGCTCGGCGGAGCACTCCACCCGGACGATCCCCGCCCACGGCGCCCCGGAGGCCACCGGCAGGCGAAGGTACCAGGAGTAGCCGCCCCAGGCGGTGCCGAGCCGGAACACCGGGGAGCGCTGCCCCGACCGCAGGCCGGTCACCACCGCCGTCAGCCGGGCGTCCAGGTACTGGCTGTGCTGGGTCTTGATGTAGCCCAGGGTGCGCGGCAGGTTCCGCCGGCTGCGCAGCGGGCCGTCCACCACCAGCAGGTCGCCGTCGGTGCGGGCGGCCCCGGAGACCTCCACCTCCAGCGCGGTCAGCGGCCCCTGCACCGCCGCCGGCAGCTTGTTCAGCTCGCCGCTGCCGCCCACCCGGTGCACCGGGTACCGGATCCGCCCGGCCACCACCTCCCGCGCCGACGGGCTCGCCGTGAACAGGCCCCGGCCCACCTTCGCCCCGGCCAGCCGGGCCGCGCCCCGCTCCAGGTCGCAGCAGACCACCCCGGCGGCGTACGACGCGGCGACGCCCGGGAAGGAGCCGCCGTCCGGCTCCGCCGTCCAGACGCTCGCGTCGATCCGGCGTACCCCGTCGACCAGCAGCACCACGGCCGGCGCGGGGACGTCCCGGCGGACGTCGATCGCCCGCCAGTCCACCGCCGGCAGCTCCACGTCGGCGTCGACCTGCGCGCTGCTCGGCGCCGCCGGCCCGCCCGGGGCCGCCTCGAAGGACGTTCCGTAGCTCGGGTCCCAGGCGTCGACGAACAGCTCCGGCGAGCCGTCCCCGGCGGCCGGCGCGGTCACAGGCCGGTCCGTTCGACGCGGGCCGTCCGGGCGTCCTTGCGGACCTCGTACCGCACCGGGATCCGCTCGGCGAGGGCCGGCACGTGGGTGACCACGCCGACCATCCGGTCACCCCGGGCGGCCAGGCTCTCCAGGGTGGCCGCCACCGTGTCCAGGGTCGCCGCGTCCAGGGTGCCGAAGCCCTCGTCCAGCACGATCGACTCCAGGCTCGCCGACGTGGTGGAGAGCCCGGCGAGCTGCTCGGACAGCGCCAGTGCCAGGGCCAGCGAGGCCTGGAACGTCTCCCCGCCGGAGAGGGTGCGCACCCCGCGCCGCAGCCCGGCGTCGTAGTGGTCGACGACGAAGAACTCACCCTTGTCGTGCACCAGGTCGTACTGGCCGCCGGAGAGTTCCCGCAGGATCCGCGACGCGCCGTCGACCAGCAGGTCCAGCGCCTCGGCGAGCAGCCACCGCTCGAAGTTGTTGGCCCGCAGGTGCCCGGCCAGGGCGCGGGCCACCTGGGCGTCGCGCTCGTGCCCGGCGCGCTGCTCGCGCAGCCCGGCGGCCTGCTCGCGGCGCTCCACCAGCCGCCGGTGGGCCGCCTCGGCGCGCTCCACCGCGACCGTGGCCGCCCGGACCGGGTCGTCGTCGGCCGGCAGGCCGGCGGCGGCGAAGAGCGCGCCGATCCGGTCCTCGACGGCGGCGGCGTCGGCCTCGGCGGCGGTCACCGAGGCGGCCACGCCGACCCGGTCGGCCCGCCGCCGGGCCGCCTGCGCGTCGGCCCACCCGGCGAGGGCCGCCCAGGCGGCGGCGACGTCGTCCCGGTCGGCGGCGGGCGGCCCGAACCGGGCCAGCCCGTCCCGGGTCGTGTCGAACTCCCGCCAGGCGGCCCGCAGCCGCTCCTGGGCCGTGTCGAGCACCCCCCGGGCCCGCCGGGCGGCGTCCCGGCCGGCCCGGACCGCGCCCGCCGCCTCGTCCAGCGCCGCGCGCAGCCGGGCGTGTTCGGCCAGGTCGTGCCGGAGCGCCTCCGGGGTGGCCGCCCCGGCGAGCTGCCCGTCCAGCTCGGCGAGGCGGGCGGACACCTGGTCGTGCCCGGCGCGGGCGCGCAGCAGCACCCGTTCCCGCTCGCGGGCCGCCCCGTCGCGTTCCTGCACCACCCGTTTCGCCGCGTCGGTGGCGGCGCGGGCGGTCTTGCCGGCGGCGACGGCTCCCGCCACCGCCGAGCCGGCCGGCACCGCCGGCACCCGGGTCACCTCCTGTGCGCAGACGGGGCAGGGCGCCCCCGCCACCAGGTGCGCGCGCAGCGCCGCCGCCTGGTCGGCGGCCTTGGCCTCCTCGTGCGCCCGGAACGCCTCCTCCAGCTCCGCCTCGGCCCGCTCGGCCGCCGCCCGCGCCTGCGTCAGCGCGGCCAGCGCCGCGTCGTGCCCGTCCTGGGCGGCGGCCACCGCCGAGGCCGCCGCCGTGGCCTCCCCGGTGAGCCGGTCGCGGTCCGCGTACGCCCGCAGCAGCAGCCGCGCGGCGCTCTCGTCGCCCGCGCCGGCCAGCTCCCCGCGCAGCTTCTCCTCCCGCTCCTCGGCCAGCGTCACCACCCGGGCCGCCTCGTCCGCGCCGGCCCGTGCGGTGGCCACGGCGCGGGCCACCTCGGTCACCCCGTCCGGTGCCCGCACCGCCCCGAGCACCGTCAGCTCGGCGTCGAGGGCGGCCAGCGCCGCCTGCGCCTCCCGCGCCGCCGACCGGGCCCGCTCCCGCTCCGGTACGGCCGCCGCGACCGCCCCGGCCAGCTCGTGTGCCCGGGTCACCCCGGCCTGCGCCCCGGCCAGCGCCGCGTCGTCGACGTCGTCGAGACCGGC
The DNA here is from genome assembly GCF_050410825.1 of Micromonospora fluostatini. NCBI lineage: Bacteria > Bacillati > Actinomycetota > Actinomycetes > Micromonosporales > Micromonosporaceae > Micromonospora > Micromonospora fluostatini. The sequence continues at coordinate 3,810,070 of NZ_CP191251.1, read as the reverse complement.
GAGCATCCGGGCCACCGCCTCCAGCTTCGCCTCGGCCTGCCCGGCCCGCTCGGTGGCCCGCTTCTGCACCCGCTCGTAGACGCCGAGGCCGAGCAGGTTGACCAGGATCTGCTGCCGGGTGGCCGGCTTGGCGTGCAGGAAGTCGGCGAACTGCCCCTGCGGCAGCACCACGCAACTGGTGAACTGCTCGTACGGCAGCCCGACCGCCGCCAGCACCGCGCCGTCCATCTCCGCCGGGGTGCCGGCGACCACCTCGCCCAGGTCCTCCGGGCTGAGCCCGGTGTCCAGCTTGGTCACGTCGAACCCGGCCGGCATGAGCTGCAACCCGGCGTTGGTGGTCTTGACGTTGCCCCGGCTGTCCCGGCGCACCACCCGGGTCGCCACGTACCGGTCCCCGGCGGACTCGAACACCAGCCGGACCCGGGCCTCGGTCGCCGACGGGGCGAGCGCGTTCGACAGCCCCCGCGCCCCGCCCCAGCGGGGCACCGCCCCGTAGAGCACGAAACAGATCGCGTCCAGCACCGTCGACTTGCCCGACCCGGTCGGCCCGACCAGGGCGAAGAAGTCCGCGTCGGTGAAGTCGACGGTGGTCGGGTCCCGGAAGACGGTGAAGCCCGCCATGTCCAGCCGCATCGGTCGCACTACGGGTCGACCTCCTCGAACAGCTCGTCGAACAGCGCCCGGACCTCGGAGTCGGCGTGGCCCCGGCTGTCCAGGTAGTCGGCGAAGAGCTGCCGGGGCGAGCGGCCGGCCCGCTGGGCGGTGCGGGCGCCGGAGCCGGGGGCCGGCACCAGCTCCGGATCGATCCGGATCTCCACCGCCGAGGGGAGCAGCTCCTGCACCTCCTCCCGCAGCCCGGCGCGTGGCTGCTCCCGGACGTACACCCGCAGCCAACCCTCCGGCGGGGTGGCCTCGGCGAGCTGGGCCAGGGTGCCCCGCAGCGTGCGCAGCGGGATCGCCGCGGCCACCGGCACCTCCCGGACGCGGGCCGCCGTGGTGGCGGTCACCTCCACCATCGTCACCGAGCAGACGTTCTCCTGCTCGCCGAAGTCCACCGCGATCGGGCTGCCGCTGTACCGGATCGGGCAGGGGCCGATCACCCGCTGCGACCGGTGCAGGTGCCCCAGCGCCACGTAGTGCGCGGTGCCGGGGAAGACCGAGGCGGGGACCGCGTACCCGAGCACGGTGTGCGCGTCCCGCTCCCCGCCGCCGGTGGACGCGCCCACCACGGTCAGGTGCGCGGTGACCAGGTGCACCCGGTCCGGCTCGTCGAACCCCTCGGTGAGCCGGGTCAGGATCCGCCCCAGGTGGTCGGCGTACGTCTGGGTGGCCTCGGCGGCGGTCAGCTCGTACATCTCCACCGCGCGGACCGCGTACCGCTGGGACAGGAACGGCAGCGCGGCCACCCGCCACCGCTCGCCGCCGGCGGTGACCCCGTCGACGACGTGCTCGTCCGGGTCCTCCCGGACGCTGCCGCGCAGGGTGATCCCGGCCGCCTCGGCCCACGGGCGCAGCGCGTCCAGCGCCGCGCCGTTGTCGTGGTTGCCGCCGATCGCCACCACGTCCGCGCCGGTGCGGCGCAGCGCGGTCAACGCCCGGGTGACCAGCCGGGTCGCCTCCGGGGTGGGCGCGGCGGTGTCGTACAGGTCACCGGCGACGATCACCAGGTCGGGGCGCTCGACCCGGGCCACGTCGATGATCCCGGCGAGGACCTGCTTGTGCTCCTCGGCCCGGGAGCGGCCCTTGAGCACCTTGCCGACGTGCCAGTCGGAGGTGTGCAGGATCTTCATGAGTGGGTGCCCCTAGAACGGGATGTCGTCGTCGCTGCCGCCGCCGGAGCCGACCACCGCGAACGGGTCGGCCGCCCCGGTGATCGACCGGAGCGTCTCCGAGGGGGCCCGACCGGCCTCGGAGACCCGGGTGGCCCAGGCCGGGAAGGGGAACTCCAGGCAGAGCGGGACCGGGATGTCCGGCTGGTTGACGAACATCGTGCCCGGCTTGGCCAGCAGGGCCCGCTGCCGCTGCGCGGGCGGGAGGAAACCGTACTCCGGGCGGGACGCCTCGGCCGGGTCCAGCCGGCCGACCACCCGGATCGCCGAGTTGGTGACGATGCGTCGTTCCACCTCGCTGGCGGTCTGCTGCGCGCCGACCAGGATCACCCCCAGCGACCGCCCCCGCTCGGCGATGTCCAGCAGGACCTCCTTGATGGGGGAGGAGCCCTCGCGGGGGGCGTACTTGTTCAGCTCGTCGAGGACGACGAAGAGCAGCGGCTTGGCGGTGCCGGCCTTCTCCTTGCGCTCGAACTCGCTCTTGAGCGTCACGCCGACCACGAACCGCTGCGCGCGGTCCGGCAGGTTGTGCAGGTCGACCACGGTGACCTGGGCGCTCTCGGCGGTGTTGATGCTGTGCGGGCGGCGGGCGGCCAGGTCGCCCCGGATCAGCCGGGAGAGGTCCTTCTTGCTGCCGATCAGCCGGCGGGCGAAGGCGTTGACCGTGCCGACGCCGACCGCGCTGCCGGCCCAGTCGCCGCGCGTCTCGTCGTCGGTGAGCTGCTCGACGATGTGGTCGACCAGGTCGGCGTAGGTGCCGAGGCGGACCCCGTCGACGCTCACCCCGCCGTCGGCGGGCTGGGCGTACCGGGCCAGGTGGGCGGCGACCGAGTGGACCACCATCGTGTACTGCTGGCGCTCGTCGTCGGCGTCGGCGAAGACGTACGGCAGCAGCCGGTCGGCGCAGAACTCGCTCAGCGTCCAGTAGAAGCTGTCCACCCCGGTCAGCCGGCTGCTCACGTCCGGCGTGCCGGAGGAGTCGCCGATCCGTGGCGGGGCGTACACCCGCACGTCCGGGAAGGCCCCGGCGGCCAGGCCGAGCTTCGCGTACCCGGCCCGGGTGGCGTCGTCGAGGCGGGTGTTCGGGTGGTCGAGGAAGAGCAGGTCCTCGCCCTTGACGTTGAAGATCAGCGCCTTCGCGTTGACCGCGTCCCCGCCGAGCACCCCGGAGCGGAAGACCGAGTAGAGCAGGAAGGTGGCGAAGCTGGTCTTGGTGGCCACCCCGGAGATGCCGGAGATCGACACGTGCGCGCCCCGGGTGCCGTCGAGGAAGTCGGCGTTGAGGTAGACCGGCACCCCGTCGCGGCCCATCCCCATCGGGATCCGCCGTTCCATCCGGTCGAAGTGCAGCGCCCGGGCCCGCGCGTCGCCCTCGGCGCGGTGCACCACCGCCCCGGGGTGCGGGGGCACGTAGAACTCCGGGTCGACCCGGGTGGTGGTGATCTCGGCGGCCTCCTGCACCATCGCCGGCAGCGTGCCGTCGGCGATGGCGAAGACGTCCGAGTCGAACTGGGCGCCCTCGTGCCGGGCACGGACCTGGGTGACCACCCCGGCGATGGTCACCGGCTCCCGGTCGGGCAGCTCGCGGCGGGTCACCACCACGTCGTCGAGCTGCAGGTAGCTGCCGGGGGCCACGGCCGTCCAGAACTGCAACGGGGTGGCGTCGGCGGTGCCGAGCACCCGCCCGACGCCACCCGAGCCGTCGAACTCGTCGTCGGTCATCGGTGGGCTCCGGTCAGCCGGTGGTCTCGGTCAGCGAACACGTCCTGCATCCTGCCCGAGGAGTGTGACAGGTTGCCACGCGACGTGCCGCCGTCGACGGGCAGCGACGACCGGCGTACGGATGGTGCCGGCCCGGTGGCGGGTCAGCGGGCGTACCGGAGCAGGAGCGTGCCGTCGTCGGCGGCCAGCACGTGCCGCAGCGGGAGCCGCCGCAGCGCGCTCGACCCCCCGGCGGTGATCCGGCCCGGTCCGGGCCCGGCGAGCAGCGGCGTGACCGTGAGACAGACCTCGTCGACCAGGTCGGCGCCGGTGAGCGCGCCGAAGAGCTGCGGCCCGCCCTCGCAGAGGAGCTGGCCCAGGCCGCGGCCGCGCAGCGCGGCCAGGCCCGCCGTGAGGTCCACCCGGTCGGTGCCGCAGCGCACCAGGTCGGCGACGTCGGTCAGGCCGGGCGGTGGGTCGGCCGCCTCGTGGGTGAGCACCACCGGGCGGACCGGGGCGTCGGCGAAGGCGGCCTGCGCCGGGTCGAGCCGCAGCGAGCCGGAGACCACCACCAGCGTCGGGTACGGGGGCAGCCCGTGCCCGACGCGCCAGGCCCGCCGGGCCTCGTTCAGGCGCAGCGCCCGGTACGCCTCCTGCCGCAGCGTGCCGGCGGCCACCAGCAGCCCGTCGCAGACCATCCGCAGCAGGCCGAAGACCCGCTTGTCCGGCCCGCCGGAGAGCCCGGCGGAGTAGCCGTCCACACTCACCGCGCCATCGACGCTGGTCACGAAGTTCATCCGCAGGTGGGGCCGGTCGGCGCGGCCGTACAGCGCGGTCAGCTCGGGGTCGGTCAGCGGGGCGGGGCGGGCGTCCCCGGGCCCGGTGGTGGGGGCCGGCGAGAGCCGGTGGATATCGACGCGCCCGCTCATTCGCCGGCCGGACCGGTCACCGGAGGAGTGGGTGCGGGGGTACGGTGCTGGCAGTCGCACCAACTCCGGCCGGGGCACTCGTCGTGCCGCCGCGCCCGGCACGCTCGGCAGATCATGCCGGCAGCCTATGCCGAGGAAGGATGGGGCCGCATGTCGCGTCAGATCTTCCAGCTCAAGGTGTCTTTGGCCGGGATCCGACCACCGGTCTGGCGGCGGGTGCTGGTGCCCGGCGCGTACACGCTGGACCGGCTGCACCGGGTGCTGCAGTACGCGGTGGGCTGGCGGGACTGCCACCTGCACTCGTTCGACATCGACGGGGTGTCGTACGGCGACCCCGACCCGGACCCGGACGGCGAGCTGGCTCTGCGCGACGAGCTGGAGGTACGGCTCGACGCGGTGCTGGGCAAGGGCAGCCGGTTCCGGTACACCTACGACTTCGGCGACTGGTGGGAGCACGACCTCGTGGTGGAGGACGTCGTCCTGGCCGACCCGGACGAGCGGTACCCGACCTGTCTCGACGGCGGGCGGGCCGGGCCGCCGGAGAACATCGGCGGTCCGCTCGGGTACCGGGACCTGCTCGCCGCCCTCGCCGATCCGGGGCGGCCCGGGTCGGCGTCGCTGCGGGACTGGGTCGGGGACGGTTTCGACCCGGAGTCGTTCGACGCCGGCCGGACGACGACCCTGCTCCGGCGGCTCTGTTGAGCCGCGTCGGGAACGGTCGATTGACGTGCTCCGGCGGGGCCCGTGCCCCGGTGGCGGCCCGTTCATTCCGGTCCGGCGGTAACGATCTGGGAACGCTCCCAGCGGTCTATTGACACTCCTGTAACCCGGCGGCAGTCTCATGGGAGCGCTCCCGGCGTCCCACGGAAACATGGGCCGGGAGTGATCGACGCCGCCCCGACCACCGTCGGTGCGGCAGCGCGCGCAGTACACCCCCACCACAGAACTCCACTGCCTCACCACCGAAAAGAGGGGTCAGGATGAGCGTCACCACGCGGCGCAACCGCTTGGCGGTCGCCGCCCTTGCCGCGATCACCGCACTCGGCGGTCTCACGGCCTGCGGCAACGACGACGAGGGCTCGGTCCAGGCGGACGGCAAGCCCGCCAAGCTGGTCGTCGACACCTTCGGCGAGATGGGCTACGACGAGCTCGTCAAGCAGTACGAGAAGGAATCCGGCATCAAGATCGAGCTGCGCAAGACCGCCCAGCTCGGTGACTACCGGCCCAAGCTGGTCCGCTACCTGGCCACCGGCAAGGGCGCGGGCGACGTGGTCGCCCTGGAGGAGGGCATCCTCAACGAGTTCAAGGCCAACCCGCGCAACTGGGTCGACCTGACCCCGCTGGTCGCCGACCACTCCAAGGAGTTCCTGGCCTGGAAGTGGGAGCTGGGCAAGGCGCCGGACGGCCGGCTGATCGGCCTGCCGACCGACGTCGGCAGCCTCGCGGTCTGCTACCGCAAGGACCTCTTCGAGGCCGCCGGTCTGCCGACCGACCGGGACCAGGTCTCGGCGCTCTGGCCGGACTGGAACGCCTTCCTGGAGACCGGCAAGAAGTACAAGGCCGGCAGCGGCGGCAAGGCCCTGATCGACTCGATCACCGCCGTCTCCAACGGCGTGCTGTTCCAGCAGGGCAGCGACCTGTTCTACGACAAGGAGAACAACGTCATCGCGGACAAGAGCCCGGCGGTGAAGGCCGCGTGGGACACCGCGCTCTCGATGACCGAGATCTCCGCCAAGGCGGCCACCTGGTCGCCGGAGTGGTCGGCCGGCTTCAAGCAGGGCACCTTCGCCGCGACCTTCTGCCCGTCCTGGATGCTCGGCATCGTGGCGGACAACTCCGGCCCGGCCAACAAGGGCAAGTGGGACGTGGCCGCGGTGCCGGGCGGCTCCGGCAACTGGGGTGGCTCGTGGCTGTCCGTGCCGGAGCAGAGCGCGCACCAGAAGGAAGCCGCCAAGCTGGCCGAGTTCCTGACCAACGCCACCAGCCAGGTCGAGGCCTTCAAGCTCAAGGGCCCGCTGCCGACCAACCTGGAGGCCCTGAAGAACCAGGACTTCCTGAACTACACCAACGAGTACTTCAGCAACGCCCCGACCGCCAAGATCTTCGGTGAGAGCGTCGCCGGCATCCAGCCGGTCCACCTGGGCCCGAAGCACCAGGCGGTCAAGGAGAACGCGCTCGAGCCGGCCCTGCGGTCGTTCGAGAACGGGCAGGCCAGCAAGGAGAAGGCCTGGGAGCAGTTCACGAAGGACGCCGCCACCCAGGGCGCCTTCTGAGTCAGTCCCATCCGGTGGCGTTCGGGAGGCACTCCCGGACGCCACCGGTCGGTCCCCCCTCCGCGTACCACCCTGTGCGAGGACCCCCGGGCCTCGCCGGGAAAGGATTCCGCATGAGCCTGTCGGCACCGACGGCCACGCCGTCACCAGCAGCACCGCCGCCCCGGGAGTCGGCCTCCCGGCCCCGCAAGGGACACCTCTTCACGCGCCTGGACCTCAAGTACTCGCCGTACCTCTACATCGCGCCGTTCTTCCTGATCTTCGGGGCGTTCGGGTTGTACCCGATGCTGCGCACCGCCTGGATGTCGCTGCACGACTGGGACATGATCGGCGACCGCTCCTTCATCGGGCTGGACAACTACACCCGCCTGATGCAGGACGAGTACTTCTGGAACGCGCTGGTCAACACGTTCGGCATCTTCGCCCTGTCGACCATCCCGCAGTTGCTGCTCGCGCTCTTCCTGGCGAACCTGCTCAACAGCACCCTGCTGCGGGCCAAGACCTTCTTCCGGATGGCCATCTTCATCCCGAACGTCGTGTCGGTGGCCGCTGTGGCGATCGTCTTCGGGATGCTCTTCCAGCGTGACTTCGGCCTGTTCAACTGGCTGCTCAGCTTCGTCGGGGTCAGCCCGGTCGACTGGGACGCGGGCAAGCTCAGCTCGTGGACGGCGATCGCCTCGATGGTCAACTGGCGGTGGACCGGCTACAACACGCTGATCCTGCTCGCCGGCATGCAGGCCATCCCCAAGGACCTGTACGAGGCCGCCGCGCTCGACGGCGCCAGCCCGTGGCGGCAGTTCTGGCAGATCACCCTGCCCATGCTCAAGCCGACCTTCGTCTTCGTGGTCATCCTCTCCACCATCGGTGGCATGCAGCTCTTCACCGAGCCCCTGCTCTTCGGCAACGGCGTGATCCTCGGTGGCGACCAGCGGGAGTTCCAGACCCTGGCGATGTACATGTACGAAATGGGCATCACGAACCTGAACACCGCCGGCTACGGCGCCGCCGTCGCCTGGGCGATGTTCCTGATCATCGTCGTGGTGTCGCTGGTCAACTTCGTACTCGTCCGCCGCTCGGCCAAGTGAGGAGCGACCCATGATCTCCGCTTCCCAGCGCCTGTGGCGCACCAGCCCGTTGACCTACGTCGCGCTCGTCATCGCGGCCCTGATGTCGATCTACCCCTTCTACTACATGGTGGTGATCGGCACCCGCAGCCTCGACCAGATCAACGACGTGCCCCCGCCGATGCTCCCCGGCAGCGAGTTCGGCGCGAACTTCGGCCGGGTCCTCGACAACGACGCGGCGAACTTCCTCAAGGGCATGCTCAACTCGATCATCGTCTCCTCGGTGGTCACCGTGTCGGTGGTGATCACCGGCTCGCTCGCCGGCTTCACCTTCGCCAAGCTGAGGTTCCGGGGCCGCAACGCCCTGCTGCTGGCGATCGTCGTCACCATGATGATCCCGACCCAGCTCGGCCTGATCCCGCTCTGGGGCATGATGCAGACCCTGGGCTGGTACGACAGCCTGTACGCGGTGACCGTGCCGTTCCTGGTCAGCGCCTTCGGCGTGTTCATGATGCGGCAGTACGCCAGCCAGGCCATCTCCGACGAGCTGATCGAGGCCGGCCGGATGGACGGGGCGAGCACCTTCCGGATCTACTGGAACATCGTGCTGCCGGCGCTGCGCCCGGCGGCCGGGGTGCTGGGGCTGCTCACCTTCATGGAGACCTGGAACTCCTTCCTCTGGCCGTACGCGATCCTCAGCCCGGAGAACCCCACCCTCCAGGTGTCCCTCTCCTTCCTGTCGTACGCCTACTACACCGACTACTCGCAGGTGTTCGCGGCCACGGCGATCGGCACCATCCCCCTGGTGCTCGTCTTCCTCGTGTTCGGCCGCCAGATCATCGGCGGGATCATGGAAGGTGCCGTCAAGTCGTGAGCACCCCAGCAGGCCCACCCGCCGTCGGCGTGCTCGACCAGGGGCCGCAGCTGTCCTTCCCACCCGGGTTCCTCTGGGGCGCCGCCACGGCGGCGTACCAGATCGAGGGGGCGGCCACCGCGGCCGGGCGCGGACCGTCCATCTGGGACACCTTCAGCCACACCGAGGGGCGGGTCGTCGAGGGGCACACCGGTGACGTGGCGTGCGACCACTACCACCGGGTGGCCGAGGACGTCCGGCTGATGGCCGAGCTGGGGCTGAAGTCGTACCGGTTCTCGGTCGCCTGGCCCCGGGTGCAGCCCACCGGCTCCGGCCCGGCCAACCAGCAGGGGCTGGACTTCTACCGGCGGCTGGTCGACGAGTTGCTGGCGCACGGCATCGAGCCGTGGCTCACCCTGTACCACTGGGACCTGCCGCAGCCGCTGGAGGACGAGGGTGGCTGGCCGGCCCGGGACACCGCCGGGCGGTTCGCCGACTACACCCGGCTCGTCGTGGACGCCCTGGGGGACCGGGTCCGGTACTGGACCACCCTCAACGAGCCCTGGTGCTCGGCCTTCCTCGGGTACAGCTCCGGGGTGCACGCCCCGGGGCGGACCGATCCGGCGGCGGCCGTCCGGGCCGGGCACCACCTGATGCTCGGGCACGGGCTCGCGGTGCAGGCGCTGCGGGCCGGCCGCCCGGACGCCGAGGTCGGGGTGACGGTCAACCTGTACCCGGTCACCCCGGCCACCGACGCGCCCGGGGACGTGGACGCCGCCCGGCGCATCGACGGTCTGGCGAACCGGTTCTTCCTCGACCCGCTGCTGCGCGGGTCGTACCCGGCGGACCTGCGGGCCGACCTGCGGTCGGTGACCGATTTCGGTCACGTGCGCGACGGCGACCTGGCCGTCATCGCCACCCCGCTGGACCTGCTCGGCGTCAACTACTACAGCCGGCACGTGGTGGCCGCGCCGGCCGAGGGGGCGGAGCGGTCCGGCCCCTCGGACTGGCCGGGCAGCGCGGACGTCCGGTTCGTCAAGCGCGGCGTGCCGGTCACCGACATGGGCTGGGAGATCGACGCCCCGGGGCTGGTGGAGACGCTGCGCCGGGTGCACGACGAGTACACCGACCTGCCGCTGTACGTCACCGAGAACGGGTCGGCCTTCGTCGACACGGTCGTCGACGGTCGGGTGGACGACGCCGACCGGTTGGCCTACTTCGACTCCCACCTGCGGGCCGCACACGCCGCGATCTCGTCCGGTGTGCCCCTGCGGGGGTACTTCGCCTGGTCACTGTTGGATAATTTCGAATGGGCCTGGGGATACACGAAGAGGTTCGGGATGATCTACGTCGACTACGACAACGATCAAGCCCGCATCCCCAAGTCCAGCGCCAGGTGGTACGCCGAGGTGATCCGACGCAACGGTCTGGCCGCACAATAAGGCGAGGGCCAGCCCAGTAAGGGGCGGCTCCGGCGCCTTTCCCCGCCGGGGGTGACGCCGGAACCGCCCGATGTCGGAGGAGCAGACCATGACAACGCAGCGCACCCGGTCGCTCGGGCGCCCGACCCTCGACGCGGTCGCCGCCCGGGCCGGCGTCGGCCGGGGAACGGTGTCCCGGGTGGTCAACGGCTCGCCCCAGGTGAGTCCGGAGGCCCGGGCCGCGGTGCAGCAGGCCATCGCCGAGCTGGGGTACGTGCCGAACCGGGCGGCCCGCGCGCTGGTCACCCAGCGTACCGACTCGGTGGCCCTGGTGGTGTCCGAGTCGGGGGAGCGGGTCTTCACCGAGCCCTTCTTCGCGGCCATCGTCCGGGGGATCAGCTCCGGCCTGCTGGAGACGCCGATGCAGCTCTGGCTGGCGATGGCCCAGTCGCCGGTGGAGCGCGAGCGCGTCGAGCACCACCTGACCAACCAGCACGTGGACGGCGTCCTGCTGCTCTCGCTGCACGACGCCGATCCGCTGCCCACCCTGCTGGAGGAGCGCGGGCTGCCGACCGTGCTCGGCGGCCGGCCGGCGCGGATGCTGCACCCGTCCGCCACCCCCGGGTGGTTCGTCGACGTCGACAATGTCGGCGGCGCGCGGCACGCCGTGGAGTACCTTTTCGGTCAGGGGCGGCGTCGGGTCGGCACCATCGCCGGCCCCCAGGACATGGGGGCCGGGCTGGCCCGGCTGACCGGGTACCGGGAGGCGGTGAAGGCCGTCGGCGCCGGCATCAACCCCGACCTGATCGCCTACGGCGACTTCAGTGAGGGCAGCGGCACCGCCGGCATGCGCCGGCTGCTGGCCTCCTGCCCGGACCTCGACGCGGTCTTCGTCGCCTCCGACCTGATGGCGTTCGGCGCGCTGCGGGCGCTGCGCGAGGCGGGGCGGCGGGTGCCGGAGGACGTGGCCGTGATCGGCTTCGACGACGCGCCGGTCTCCCGGCAGGCGGAGCCGCCGTTGACCACCGTCTTCCAGCCGATCGAGGAGATGGGCCGGCAGATGGCGTTGCTGCTGGTCGCCCGGATCCGGGGCGAGGAGGTGCCCTCGCCGCACGTCCTGCTCGACACCCACATGGTGCGCCGCGAATCCGCCTGAACCGTCCCCCGGCCGGTCACCGGCCGGGGGACGGCCCGGCGGCGGTCAGCCGCCGGTGGTGATCAGCCGGGGGTGGCCCAGCGGCGCAGTTCACGCCGGGCCAGCGAGGCGCGGTGCACCTCGTCCGGGCCGTCGGCGAGGCGCAGGGCGCGGGCCTGGACCCAGAGCCCGGCCAGCGGGGTGTCCTGGCTGACCCCGGCGCCGCCGTGGGCCTGGATCGCCTTGTCGATCACCCACTCGGCCATCGCCGGCGTGACGATCTTGATGGCCTGGATCTCGGTGTGCGCCCCCTTGTTGCCCACGGTGTCCATCAGCCAGGCGGTCTTGAGCACCAGCAACCGGGCCTGCTCGATGCGGACCCGGGACTCGGCGATCCACTCCCGGACCACGCCCTGCTCGGCCAGCGGCCGGCCGAAGGCGACCCGTTCGGCGACCCGCCGGCAGAGCAGTTCCAGGGCCCGTTCGGCCATCCCGATGAGCCGCATGCAGTGGTGGATCCGGCCGGGGCCCAGCCGCGCCTGGGCGATCGCGAACCCGTCGCCCTCCGCGCCGACCAGGTTCTCCGCCGGCACCCGGACGTCGGCGAAGTCGATCTCCGCGTGCCCGCCGTGCGGGCCGTCGGTGTAGCCGAAGACCGTCAGGCCCCGGCGTACCGTCACCCCCGGGGTGTCCCGGGGGACCAGGATCATGCTCTGCTGCCGGTGCCGTTCGGCGTCCGGGTCGGTCTTGCCCATCACGACGAAGACCGCGCAGCGTGGGTCCATCGCCCCCGACGACCACCACTTACGGCCGGTGACCACGTACCCGTCGCCGTCGCGGACGATCCGGGTGGCGACGGTGGTGGCGTCGGAGGAGGCCACGTCGGGCTCGGTCATGCAGAACGCCGAGCGGATCTCGCCGGCCAGCAGCGGCAGCAGCCAGCGCTCCCGCTGCGCGGCGGTGCCGAACTCGGCGAGCAGTTCCATGTTGCCGGTGTCCGGGGCGGCGCAGTTGAGCGCCTCCGGGGCCAGGTACGGGCTGCGCCCGGTCAGCTCGGCGAGCGGGGCGTACTGGAGGTTGGTCAGCCCGGCACCGTGGCGCTGGTCGGGGAGGAAGAGGTTCCACAGGCCGCGCCGGCGCGCCTGCGCGCTCAACTCGGCCAGTACCGGTGGGCGGGCCCACGGGTCACCGGCGGCGGCGACCTGCGCGGCGTGCACCGGCTCGGCCGGGTACACGTGCTCGACCAGGAAGTCGGTCAGCTCCGCGCGCAGCCGCCGCGTACGGTCGTCGTACCCGAAGTCCATCAGCGCTCCCCGGCGGCGGTCAGCCCGTGCTCGACCAGCGGGGCCACCAGCTCGCCGATCCGGTCGAAGCCCGGTCCCAGGGTCTGCCCGTGGGTGTGCCGGTAGTGGATGCCCTCGCAGATCACCGCCAGTTTGAAGCAGCCCAGCGCGACGTGCCAGTGCAGCGGCCCGACGTCGACGTCACCGCGACCGGCGTACCGCTCGACCAGCTCGGCGCCGGTGGGGAAGCCGGCCCGGGGACCGAGCCCGTCGGCGACCGGGTCGCCCGTGCCGGCGTCGCCGCCCCCGAGCACGTCCCAGTACGTCAGGAGCAGCCCCAGGTCGGCCAGCGGGTCGCCGACGGTGGCCATCTCCCAGTCCAGCACCGCCCGGATGCCGACCGGGTCGACGCTGGCCAGGAGGTTGTCCAGCCGGTAGTCCCCGTGCACGATCCGCCCGGGGTGGTCGCACTCGGGGACGGTCGCGGCGAGCGCGTCGCGCAACTCGTCCACGCCGGGCAGTGGTCGGCTGCGGGAGCGCGCCAACTGGCCGGCCCAGCGCCGGACCTGCCGGGCGAGGTACCCCTGCGGGCGGCCGAAGTCGCCCAGCCCCACCGCCGCCGGGTCGATCGCGTGCAGCGCGGCCAGCGTGTCCACCATCGCCAGGGCCAGCTCCCGGCGCTGCCCGTCGTCGAGCCGGTCGGTCTGGGACCGGGTCCGGAACACCTCCCCGGCGACCCGCTCCATCAGGTAGAACGGCGCCCCGATCACCGCCGGGTCGGTGCAGAGCAGCAGCGTACGGGGGACCGGCACGGCGGTCGGGGCCAGCGCCGCGAGCACCCGGAACTCACGCGCCATGTCGTGCGCGGTGGCCAGCACGTGCCCCAGGGGCGGGCGGCGCAGCACCACCTCCCGGTCGCCGGCCCGCAGCAGGTACGTCAGGTTCGACCGGCCCCCGGTGACCAGCTCCGCCCGCAGCGGCCCGGCGCCCAGCTCGGGACGGTGCTCGGCGAGGTGGAGCCGGAGCCGGTCCAGGTCGAGCCCGTCCGGCGGCGCACCGGCCGGTGCCTCGCCCGGTGGTGCGATGGCCGGATCGGTCATTCGGACAGTTGATGGCACCGGGTCCGGGATGTCAAGGCGAAGAGTTTCACCCGGGGTTATCCAGCCGCAACAGGGGCGAAATGGTCATCGGGCAGGCTGGTGCCCAGCCTGCCGACCGGGCCGGCGCGCCGAGTGGAGGGAACAGTCATGTTGCTGAGAGTTCGGGTGACCCTGCCGGACCGGCCCGGAACCCTCGGCCAGGTGGCCCGCACCCTCGGGGTCTCCGGCGCGGACATCGTCCAGGTGGTGGTGCTGGAGCGGCTCGGCGGGCGGGCGGTCGACGACTTCACCGTGGTCTGGCCGGGCGTGGCGCGCGTGGAGCGGCTGCTGGCCGGCCTCGCGGCGATCCCCGGCGTCCGGGTGGACGGCGTGTGGCGGGCGATCGGCGCGCCCACCACCACCGGCCAGGACGCGGAGCTGCTGGCCCAGGTCGCGGCGAACCCGACCGACGGCCTGGCCACCCTGGTGGACGCGGTGCCCGGTCTGCTCGCCGCCGACTGGGCGGTGGCCGCGGTCGTGCCGCTGGACTGGGCCTCCCGGGCCGGTGGCGGCCAGCCGACGGTGGCGCACGCGAGCTGGCGGGCCCCGGCTCCGCCCCACCTGCCGGAGGTGACCCCGCTGCGGGCCCGCGCGCTGACCACGGCCGACGGCGCGCACTTCGCGGTGGCCCCGTTCGGCCGGGCCGGGCTGGTGCTGGTGGTGGCCCGGGAGCACACCGACACCCTCACCCCGGCGGCGTTCCACACCACCGAGGTCGACCGGCTGGCGCAGCTCGTCCGGGCCAGCGCCGTCATCCTCGGTGACCGGCTCGACCTGGTCGGCTCGCCCCCGCCGGTGGCCGCCGGCTCCTGACCGCCGGGCGTACGCCCGGCCCCGCACGTCGGCTCGACCCCGGTTCGGGGGCCCGAGCTGCGGCCCGACTCCCGGTACGGGATCAGCGGGCCGCGGGCCGACCCCGGTTCGGGGTCGGCCCGATTCGTGTCCCCGTACCGGCCCTGCCGCCCGTCGCGGGCACCGGTGGCGCTGCCGGCGGCGCCCGGACCTGCGGAATGTGACCTGCGCCCGGTCCCGGGACGTCACCGTCGGGCAACGCCCCGGCAACAGCCGCCGGTCAAGGTCGTAGGCGGGGAAGGGAGTGAACATGGCACTGTGGCGCATCCGGGCGACCGTGGACGACCGGCCGGGCTACCTGTCGGTGCTCACGGCGAGCCTCGCCCTGCGGGGGGTCAACATCCTCACCGTGCAGGTGCACACCACCGAGGCCGGCGCGGTCGACGACTTCCTCGTCGACGCACCGGACTCGCTCACCGAGACCGAGTTGCTGGCCGCCGTGGAGCGCGGCCGGGGGCGCAACTGCTGGGTGGCCCGCAGCGAGGCGCGCGGCCTGGCCGACCAGCCGACCCGGGTGCTCGGCCTGGCCACCCGGCTGGTCCGTGACCCGGAGGCGGCCGGTGAGGCGCTGCGCGTCCTGCTCGGCGCGGACGAGGTGAGCTGGCGGCCGGAGCCGGCCGTCGACGGGCCGGGCATCGGCGACACCACCATGCGCCTGGCCGACCCGACCGGTGGCACGTACACGCTGCGCCGGCTCGCGCCCAGCTTCACCCCGGCCGAGTACGCCCGCGCGCAGGCCCTGGCGGAGTTGGCCGCCGCCGTCGCCCGGCGGGCCGTCGAGCAGGTCGCCCTGGTCCTCCCCGACGGCGCCGAGGTGGGGGTCCGCCCGGCGACCGGGGACGACGTGCCGGCCCTGGTGAGCCTGCACGAGACGTGCTCGGCGCGCAGCCGGCAGCGGCGGTACCTCGGTGGGGCCGGGCTGCCCCCGGTGGCGCGGCTGCGCCGGCTGGCCGAGCCGGAGCGGGGCCTGACCCTGCTCGCCACCGACGTCGACGCCCCCGGTGAGCCGGTGGTCGCGATGGCGAACCTCCTCGGCGAGGGCGACGAGGCCGAGGTGGCGCTGCTGGTCCGCGACGACTGGCAGCGGCGCGGGCTCGGCACCGCCCTGCTGCGGCGACTGGTCCGGCACGCCGAGCAGTCCGGGTACGCCGCGCTGGTGCTGCACACCCACGCGGAGAACGTGCCGATGCTGCGGACCCTGCGCCGACTGGGCCGCCCCGCGCCGGTCGACCGGGACGGCCCGGTGCTGACCGTGACCGTCCCGCTGCCCGTCACCGCCCCGGCCACGGGCTGACCACCGGGACGGCGAGCCGACCGGGAGGGTCAGCCGAAGAAGAAGCCGGCGCGGCGGTGCCCCGACACGCAGAACCGGTTGCCCTCCGGGTCGGCGAGGACCACGTACGGCAGCACGCCCGGCTCGGGCTCGGTCGGGTAGTACGCCCAGTCGATCCGCCGCGCCCCGAGCGCGACCAGCCGCGCCACCTCCTCGTCCAGGTCCGTCTCGCCGGCGTGCAGGTCGAGGTGGATGCGGGGGAAGTCCGGGGCGGGGCTCTCGCTGAGGTCCAGCGCGATGGCTGAGCCCGGCTCCCCCGGCGGCGGTTCGAGCACGATCCACCCGTCGTCGGGGTAGCGGGGCGGCCGGCGGACGTACCCGAGGGCGACGCCCCAGAAGGCGGCGGCGCGTCCGCAGTCGGTGACGCCGAGCGATATCTGTTCGATCATCGACATCTGTCGACGGTAGCCGGGCGGAAGCGCGTTTCCCACCATGTCGACGGTCGGGCCGTTGGGCTTCCCAAGCTGGCCACCGACTAGATACATTGTTGGGCATCCATGGGAGCGCTCCCGCGCATCCTCTCCGGACCCCACCACCACCGCCCCCGGCAGCTCCGAGGTGTTGCCCGACGCCGTCCCGCGTCCCCTCGGAGCTGCCGGGGCACCCTTTCGACAGGAGCCCACCCGATGCGCCACCGCACCCGGCCGTCGCGCGGCCGTCCCTGGCTGCGCCGACTCCTCGCCGCCGGCACCGCGCTGACCAGCGGCCTCGCCCTCGCCGTCACCGCGCCGACGGCCGTGGCCGCCGCGGCCGCGGCGGCGCCCACCTTCAACTACGCCGAGGCGCTGCAGAAGTCGCTGCTCTTCTACGAGGCGCAGCAGTCCGGCGAGTTGCCCGAGTGGAACCGGGTCTCCTGGCGCGGCGACTCGGCGCTGACCGACGGCGACGACGTCGGCCTCGACCTCACCGGTGGCTGGTACGACGCCGGTGACCACGTGAAGTTCGGCTTCCCGATGGCGTTCAGCGCGACGATGCTGGCCTGGGGCGCGGTCGAGTACCGCGACGGGTACGTCCAGTCCGGACAGTTGACCCACCTGCTGAACAACCTGCGCTTCGTCAACGACTACTTCGTCAAGGCGCACCCGTCCCCGAACGTCCTCTACGGTCAGGTCGGCAAGGGCGACGACGACCACAAGTGGTGGGGTCCGGCCGAGGTGATGCCGATGGCCCGGCCGGCGTACAAGATCGACGCGAGCTGCGGCGGCGCGGACCTGGCCGGGGAGACGGCGGCGGCGATGGCCGCCTCGTCGATGGTGTTCCGCCCCACCGACGCCGCGTACGCCGACAAGCTGGTCGGGCACGCCAGGCAGCTCTACACCTTCGCCGACACGGTGCGCAAGAGCTACAGCGAGTGCATCACCGACGCGACCAGCTTCTACCGCTCCTGGAGCGGGTACCAGGACGAGCTGGTCTGGGGCGCGGTCTGGCTGTACCGGGCCACCGGCGACGCCGCCTACCTGGCCAAGGCCGAGAGCGAGTACGACAAGCTCGGCACCGAGAACCAGAGCACCCTGCGGTCGTACAAGTGGACCGTCGCCTGGGACAACAAGCAGTTCGGCGCGTACGTGCTGCTGGCCAACCTGACCGGCAAGCAGAAGTACGTCGACGACGCCAACCGCTGGCTGGACTACTGGACGGTCGGGGTCAACGGGGAGAAGGTCCGGTACTCGCCCGGCGGGATGGCCGTCCTCGACTCCTGGGGCGCGCTGCGCTACGCCGCCAACACCGCCTTCGCCGCGCTGGTCTACAGCGACAAGACCACCGACGCCACCCGCAAGACCCGGTACAAGGACTTCGCCGTCCGGCAGATCAACTACGCCCTCGGCGACAACCCGCGCAACTCCAGCTACGTGGTCGGCTTCGGGGCGAACTCCCCGAAGAACCCGCACCACCGCACCGCGCACGGCTCCTGGTGGGACAGCAGCAAGGTGCCGACCGAGACCCGGCACGTGCTCTACGGCGCGCTGGTCGGCGGCCCGTCGTCGCCGAACGACGCGTACACCGACAGCCGCGACGACTACGTGATGAACGAGGTGGCCACCGACTACAACGCCGGCTTCACCTCCGCGCTGGCCCGGCTCACCCAGGAGTACGGCGGCACCCCGCTGGCGAACTTCCCGGTCGCCGAGGAGCCGGACATCGACGAGCTGACCGTGGAGACCACGGTGATGCACAACGAGCCCCGGGCCACCGGCCTGAAGGTCATCGTCTACAACAAGTCGGCCTTCCCGGCGCGGGCGCTGACCAACGGCAAGTTCCGCTACTACTTCCGCCCCGACGGCACCGGCCCCATCCAGGTCACCCCCGGCTACACCCAGGGCTGCCCGTCGCCGACCACCGCGAAGCAGCACTCCGCCGACATCTGGTACGTCGAGGTGGACTGCACCGGGCACACCATCGCCCCGGCCGGGCAGTCGCAGCACCGGATGGAGGTCCAGTTCAAGGTCGGCGTACCGGAGGGCGGCACCTGGAACTCGGCCAACGACCCGTCGTACCAGGCCACCGCCGGGCCGAACCCGACGGTCCCGCTCTACGCCGGCAGCACCCGGGTCTGGGGCACCGAGCCCGGACCGGCCACCCCGGACACCACCGCGCCCACCGCGCCCGGCACCCCGGTCGCCTCCGGGCTGAGCGCCACCGGCGTCACCCTGACCTGGCCCGCCTCCACCGATGCCGGCGGCAGCGGCCTGGCCGAGTACGAGATCACCCAGGAGACGCTGGGCAGCGACGCGCTGGTCCTGCACCGCCGGACCACCAACAGCCTGACCCTGACCTCGCTCCAGCCGGCCCGGACGTACCGGTTCTGGGTGCACGCCCGCGACGGCGCCGGGAACCGTTCCCCGTCCTCGCCCCGGGTCGAGGTCACCACGCCCGCCGGCAACGGCCCGGACACCACCCCGCCCACCGTGCCCGGCACCCCGACCGCCTCCCAGGTCGGCCCGAACGGGCTCACCCTCACCTGGGGACCGTCCACCGACAACGTCGGCGTCACCGGCTACCAGGTGTACCGGCAGTCCTGGCCGGTCGCCTCGCTCGTCGCCACGGTCACCGGCACCAGCCACGCGGTGACCGGCCTGAGCCCGGCGACCGCGTACGTCTTCTACGTGGTCGCCCTCGACGCGGCCGGCAACCCGTCGGGTCCGTCGCCCACCGTCACCGTCACCACCGCCGACCCGCCGGTCGGTGGCGCGTGCATGGTCGGGTACACCACCAACGACTGGAACAGCGGCTTCACCGCCAACGTCACGGTCACCAACACCGGCACCACCCCGTTGACCGGCTGGACCGTCGGCTGGACCTTCTCGAACGCCGGCCAGAAGGCCGGGCAGGCGTGGTCGGCGACGGTCACCCAGACCGGTACGGCGGTGACCGCGACGAACCTCTCCTACAACGGGGCGCTCGCCCCGGGCGCGTCGACCAGCTTCGGGTTCAACGGCACCCACACCGGGGCCAACCCCAAGCCGACCGCCTTCACCCTCAACGGCGTGGCCTGCACCCTGGCCTGACCGCGTACCGACCGGAGCCGGGCACCACGTTCCCACGGTGCCCGGCTCCGCGCTGCCCGCCCTGCCCCGCGCGCCCGCTGGCCGCGCTGGCCCTGGTGTCGGCGCTGCCCGCGCCCGGGCGGGGTGGGCGGTCGTCGCCGGCCGGGGGACCGACCGGCGGCGACCCGAGGCCCCCACACACCCCGACCGCCGGCCGCAGCTCTGAGCGCCCGTGCAGGTGGTGGAGCCGTCGTGTGCAGCGGGGCGCCGATCGGGCCAGGATCTCGGCGCAAAGGGGAGCGCGGCCGTGGCACCGGGGGTGCCACGGCCGCGCCGGGGGGTGGGGCGAGTTGAGCTGAGAGGGTCAGCGGTCGTACGTGTCGGAGACGATCGCGAAGCCCCGGTTCCAGGTCTTGGAGTCCTCGCTGTCGGGCCGGTACGCCCGCTCGATGTTGCCGGCGGAGTCCACCGAGAACCAGTGGACCTTGGTGCCGTACGGCACCGTGATGGTCTCGCCGCCCTCACGGATGCCCGCGGAGGCGTAGAGGGTCGAGGCGTAGGTCGGCTTGCTGCTGTCCAGGGTGTAGAAGACCGCGGCCGGCTCGCTCGTGGAGAAGGTGATGTCGACCATGCCCGTGGTGGCGCTGTGCTTGGTGTGCAGGGTGCTGGTCGGGCGCTTCTTGTCCTTGTCGTGGTCGCGCGCCACCCGCATCAGCTCGACCAGACCGTTGGAGTACTCCATGGTCTGCTGGTGCGCCTCGGTGAAGGTCGGCTGGAAGGAGGTGCCGACCTCGAAGTTCCAGGCGTAGATGCCGTACTTGTACCAGAGCATGTCGCCGGAGTTGCCCGCCGCCGAGTAGAGCACGTCGGAGATCGGGCCGGTACGGGCCGGGGTGACCGCCAGGTTCCGGTGCCGCTTGATGGCGGTCAGGATCCGGGAGGACGCGCCCCAGAAGTACGACTCCTCGGCCAGGCTCGGGCGCGGCGCGGAGATCCGGCCCGGGGTGGCGTACGAGCCCGGCGACCACATGAAGTAGTTGCCGGAGGAGTGCAGGTTCATCGCGAACTTGATGTTGGGCCGGCTGGCCAGCCAGTCCAGGTTCTTGTTCTCCGGCTCGGAGAGCTCGCCCGGGCCGGCGTAGGTGCCGCTGGTGCAGCTCGACGAGGCGCCCGAGTAGCCGTCGAACATGCTGTACTCGGTGTAGTTGCGGTTGTTGTCCACACCCCACGAGTTGCGGCTCAGCGCGTCGGCCGCACCGTCCTCGGTGCAGTGGTTGGTCATGTTCTTCCGCTGCGAGGCGAAGTCGTAGAACGAGTAGTGGCCGCCGTCCGGGTTGATCGACGGGGCGATCCAGATGTCCAGGCTGCGCAGCAGCGCCTTGGTGTTCTCGTCCGTCTTGTGGTTGCGCAGCAGCCGCTCGGCGGTCTCGATGGTCACCAGCGGCGGCACCCACTCACGGGCGTGCTCCTGGGCGTAGGCCAGCACACCGGGCTTGGAGCCGTCCCGGAACTTGCCGATCCGCAGCGCGTACACCGGGTGCGGGTCGCGGGAGACGGTGGCCGGGGCGCTCAGGTTGTCGCTCAGCGGGGTGACCCCGGCCGGCGCGACGACACCGGCGCCGGTGTTGCCCCGGTAGGTGTACGCCTTGACCAGGGTGCCCGCCGAGGCGTTGAGGGCCGCGGCGACCTGGGCGGCGGTGCTGGTCACCGCGCCGCTGCCGTCGGTGGCGAGGCTGACCTTGATGGCCTTGTCGGTCACGGTGACCGCGAGGGCCTGGTCGGCCGCGCCCGGGTTGACCAGCTCGACGGTGATGTCGTTGCCGCCCTCGTGACCCCAGGCGAGCGAGTCGACCGCGACCCGGCTGGCGTCGGCCGAGCCGAGCACGACCTGCGCCTTGCGGCGGTAACCGTTGGTCTTGTGCGGCAGCTCGACCAGCTCGGCGAGCTCGGGGAACTCGTCGGCCAGCCGCTTGATCCGGTCGTACAGCTCGGTGGGGGTCAGGTAGCTGGTGACGAAGTCCTTCTGGTACCCCGGACCCTCCGGGTTCTCGTCGGGGATCGGCAGCCATTCCTTGACCTGCGCGACCGCCACGTCACCGGTGGGGCTGGTGATCTGGATCTTGTCCGGGCGCGAGGTGACGTTCGAGGCGCCCCGGTGGTACAGGTACACGCCGGCGTCGACGAACCGGGAGATGTTCTGCGTGCCGCCGGAGCCCATCTCGGTGCCCGGCCCGCTGTCGCGGGTCACGGTCAGCGTGCTGGTCGAGGTCTGGCCCTGGGCCCACTTCGCCTCCACCGAGAGCACCTGGCTGGTGCCGGAGGTGTAGTAGTCCGCGCGGATGATCTTCACGTCCGAGACGGCGGCGCTCTGGATCAGGTCGGCGGTGAAGGCCCGGTTCTCGGCCTGGTGCTCGGCGATGATCGCCTCGCGCTCGGCGATCCGGTCGTCGGTGTCCTCCGAGTCGTAGAGGGTCTTGCCGACGTTGTACCCCTGGAGCTTCAGGTTCTGGATCTCGGTCGGGGTGACCACGGCGTGCACCACGATGCCCGCCTCCGTCTGGGAGACGTGGTGGTCGAGGTCGACGCCGGTGGCGACCAGCTTGTCCAGCTCGGTCCGGTCGGCGACGGTCACCTCCACCACGCTCGCGTCCTCGTGGGCGAAGCGTTCGAGGGCGGCGTGGACCTCGTGGGTGTCGTCCGTGGCGGAGGCAGTCACGGCGGTGGCCGGACTGGCCAGGAGGAAGAGCGCCGTCGCCGCGGCGGTGGCCGCGGGGAGACGCCTTCTCCACCGTGGCAGGGAGGAGTGGGACATGTCGCTACCTTTCACTTACGGTGCCGCTGACCCGGAGGGAGACAGGGCGAAGTACCGTCGTCCACAGTGGACGAACGGTCCGGGGGTGTCACCCGGTCACGTCGTGACGGCTGGCCCGACAGGTGCCCCCGACGGGCGGGGAAACACTGACGGACCTGAGCGTGGCGGGCGAATGTGCAGGTCGTGGCCGTTGGGGGTTGGCCCATCCTGGACGGCGGCGACTTGATCTGTCAATCACCTCTCCGGCCGCCTCGCCGCATGTCACACGGCGGCCGAGGGATCGATCCACCGCCATGCCGAGCCACGACGATCCGAGGTGGAGGCCGGCGCGTCGGTCGGCCATCGCCCGCCCGGCCGCAACACGGCGGCGGTCGGCCGGAACGCCCCTACCGATCGGTGGATCCAAATCTACCGCATAACCGCCCAAGCACCGCGATCCCCGTGGTCGCGAGGCGGACCCCGGGACCCGGTCCCCACCCGCCGTCCCGGTGGTCCGCCCACCCGCCGTGCCGGCCATGCGCCAGCGGTCGCCCGGGACCGGTCCACCGACGGACAAGCACCGGTTCCGCCAGGGTGCGGCTCAGCCTGGCGGGTACGCCGCCACCGCCGGTGGTCCGGCGCACCCGCCCGGGTACCGGCCCCGCCCCGCCGAGCCAGCGGTGGCCGGTGGCCGGCCCGGCGACGGCTCCAGCGACGGCCCGGTGGTGAGCCAGCGGTGGCCGGGCGGGGCCCGGTGTCGGTCCGGCGTGGCCGGGCTCGGCCCGGCGGTGGCCGGTGGTCAGCCCCGGAGGTCGCCGTGTTCGACGCAGACCGCCGACCAGCCGGCCGGCAGGATCTGCACCTTCATCCGACGGCGGCACCGGGCGCAGAACCGGGGCGGCTCCAGCGCCCGCGCGGCCGCGCACGCCGGGTGCGGGCCGGGCTGCGCCGGCTCGCCGCACCGGTCGCACCAGGGCGGCGGCACGCCGTCGCCCACCGCCGTGGGGTCCAGCACGCTCACAGCGTCGCGGAGAGCGCCTTGACCGGCATCTTCAGGTCGTCGAGCAGCTTCAGGTCCTCCGTCGCCGGCCGGCCCAGCGTGGTGAGGTAGTTGCCGACGATCACCGCGTTGATGCCGCCGAGCAGGCCGTCCCGGGTGCCCAGGTCGCCCAGGGTGATCTCCCGGCCGCCCGCGTACCGCAGGATGGTGCGCGGCATGGCCAGCCGGAACGCGGCGATCGCGCGCAGCGCGTCCTTGCCCTCCACCACCGGGCGGTCACCGAGCGGGGTGCCGGGCCGGGGGTTGAGGAAGTTCAGCGGAACCTCGTGCGGGTCCAGCTCGGCGAGCTGCGCGGCGAACTCGGCCCGCTGCTCCACCGTCTCGCCCAGGCCGAGGATGCCGCCGCAGCAGACCTCCATGCCGGACTCGCGGACCATCCGCAGGGTCTCCCAGCGCTCCTCCCAACTGTGCGTGGTGACCACGTTGGGGAAGTACGAGCGGCAGGTCTCCAGGTTGTGGTTGTAGCGGTGCACCCCCATGTCGACCAGCTCGTCGACCTGCTCCTGGGTCAGCATGCCCAGCGACGCGGCGACCTGGATGTCCACCTCCGCCTTGATCGCGGCCACGCCCTCGCGCATCTGCTTCATCAGCCGGGCGTCCGGACCGCGTACCGCGGCGACGATGCAGAACTCCGTCGCGCCGGTGGCGGCGGTCTGCTTGGCCGCCTCCACCAACGAGGGGATGTCCAGCCAGACCGACCGCACCGGGGAGGTGAACAACCCGGACTGGGAGCAGAAGTGGCAGTCCTCCGGGCAGCCGCCGGTCTTCAGCGAGACGATCCCCTCGACCTCGACCTCCGGCCCGCACCAGCGCATCCGGACCTCGTGGGCGAGCTGGAGCGCGGCGGGCAGGTGCTCGTCGGGCAGGTTGAGCACGGCGAGGACACCGGCTTCGTCGAGGCCGACGCCGGTCTCCAGCACCTGGGCCCGGGCCTGGTCGAGGATCTCTGGCATGGCTCGTACCCTACAAGGCCCCGGGCAGCGGAGGAACGGCCGCCAGCGGCCGGCCGGTGCGCCGTACGGGCCCGCCGAGACCCCGCGAAGCCGCGACGACCAGGCGGTGGCGCGAGGCGCCGAGCGGCATCGCGACGCCACGCCGGGGCGGCGGCAGGTGGCCGTGACGCCACGCCGGGGCGGCGGCAGGTGGCCGTGACGCCACGCCGGGGCGGCGGCGGGTGGCCGTGACGCCACGCCGGTACGGGTCGGACAGGTGGTAATTTTCGCCCGGGCGGCCGGGGTGTTCCGACCCCGGCGGGAAGCGTTCGCGGCGATCCGGTCGGCGCGGGAGGGAGTGGCGGTGGCGGACTGGCTGGCGGCGCTCGACCGTCGTGCCGAACTGCGGGCCCGTGCCGGGCTCACCCGGCGGTTGCGCCCCCGGCCGGCCGACGACGTCGTGGTCGACCTGGCCGGCAACGACTACCTCGGCCTGGCCGGCCACCCCGAGGTCACCGCCGCCGCGACCCGGGCGCTCGCCGGGTACGGGCTGGGGGCCACCGGCTCCCGGCTGGTCCGGGGCTCCACCGAGGCCCACCACGACCTGGAGGCGGCCCTCGCCGACTGGCTCGGCACCGGGCGCAGCCTGGTCTTCTCCTCCGGGTACCTGGCCAACCTCGGCGCGATCCGGGGCCTCGTGCAGCCCCGTACCCTGCTGGTCGCCGACGCCCACAACCACGCCTCACTGATCGACGGCTGCCGGATCTCCGGCGCGGAGACCGTGGTCACGCCGCACGGTGACGTGGCGGCGGTGGCGCGGGCGCTGGCCGGGGCGCCGGGGCGACCGGCGGTGGTGGTGACCGAGTCCGTGTTCTCCGTCGACGGTGACCTCGCCCCCCTCGCCGACCTGCACGCCGTCGCCCGCCGGCACGGCGCGGTGCTGCTCGTCGACGACGCGCACGCGCTCGGGGTGCTCGGGCCGGGCGGGGCCGGCGGGGTGGCCGCCGCAGGCCTGGCCGGCGCACCGGACGTGGTGGTCACCGCGACCCTGTCCAAGGCGCTCGGCGGCGCGGGCGGCCTGGTGGCCGGCCCGGCCGAGTTCGTCCGGCACCTGATCGAGACCGGACGGACGTTCATCTTCGACACCGCGCTGCCGCCGGCCGTCGCCGCCGGGGTGCGGGCCGCGCTCGACCTGGCCCGCGCCGGGGACGACCTGCGGGCCGAGCTGGCCGACCGGGCGGCGGCCACGGTCCGCCGGCTGCGCGCCGCCGGGCTGACGGTCTCGGTGCCCGACGCGGCCGTGGTGTCGGTGACCGCGCCCGGCCCGCAGGCCGCGACGGCGTGGGCGGCGGCCTGCGCCGACCGGGGGGTCGCGGTCGGCTGCTTCCGGCCCCCGTCCACCCCTGACAACCGGTCCCGGCTCCGGCTGACCATCGGCGCCGGGGTGCCCCGGGCGGACTTCGACCGGGCCCTGGACGTCGTCGTGGCCTGCGCCCCGCCGGCGGCCGAGGCCCCGGCGTCGGCGGACACCCCGACGCAGGCCCGGGCGGGGGTGACGCCGTGAGCGGAGCGTGGCACGGGCCGGTGCTGGTGACCGGCACCGACACCGACGTGGGCAAGACGGTGGTGACCGCCGCGATCACCGCCGCCGCGCAGGCCGCCGGGCTCCGGGTCGCGGTGGTCAAACCCGGTCAGACGGGTACGGCGGCCGGCACGCCCGGCGACCTCGACGTGGTGACCCGGCTGGCCGCCCCGCTGACCGGGCGGACCCTGGCCAGTTTCCCCGACCCGCTGGCCCCGCTGGCCGCCGCCCGGGTCGCCGAACTGGAGCCGCTGGAGCTGTACACCGCCGTCGACGCGATCCGCGAGGAGCTCGACAAGCACGACCTGGTGCTGATCGAGGGGGCCGGCGGGCTGCTCGTACCGATGGGGCTGCGCCCCTCCGGCGAGCCGTGGACGGTGGCCGACCTGGCGGTGTCGCTGGACGCCCCGGCGGTGGTGGTGGCGCGGGCCGGGCTCGGCACGCTCAACCACACCGCGCTGACCCTGGAGGCGCTGCGCCGACGGGCGGTACCGGCCGGCGTGGTGATCGGCGCCTGGCCGGCCGAACCGGAGCTGGTGCACTGGGCCAACCTCAGCGACCTGGTGCCGGACCTGCTCGGCGCGTTGCCGGCGGGCGCGGGCGAGATGGACCCGGGCGTGTTCCGCCGCTCCGCGCCGGGCTGGCTGACCCCGGTGCTCTACGGCGTCCTCGACGACTGGCGGACCTGGGCCGAGGACGTGAGCTGACCGACCCCGCCGCCCGGCCGGGCCGTCGCCACCGGTCGGGCCGTCGCCACCGGCTGTGTCCTCGGCGTGTGCCGTACCCCTGACTTTCGTGGGTGTCCGGCCGGTCCCGCCGTGGGTAGCCTCGACCGCCGTGCGCAGACGGATCCGCGCCCGGGTGGCCGGGCGTCTTGACGGTCCCGCCCGGTGGGCCGGGCGGCTGGTGGACCGCTCGCGGGTCGTCCGGGACGGGCTGCTCTGGCTGGTGCTCGTGGCGCCACTGGTCTACGGCCGACTGCTCCCGCCGTACCGGTGGGCCGACCTGGTCGCGCTGGTCGGGGCGCTGAGCCTGGTCACGGCGGCCGTGCTGGTCGGCCGCCGGCTGCCGGTGGTCGCGGTGTGGCTGGTGCTGGTCGGCTCGTACCTCGACGGCAACGTCGTCTTCGCCATCCCGGTCCTCAGCTACCTGGCCGGGTGGCGCAGCCCGCGCGCCGCCCCGGCGGCCGTCGCGTTCGCCCTCGTCGCCGCCGGCGGTACGGTGCTCAACCTGGTGCTGCTCGGCACCGCGTTGGCGACCTGGTTCGTGCTGGCCTGCGTGCTGCTCTTCGCCGGGGTGTTCCCGTGGCTGGTCGGCCGGTACCGCCGGCAGCAGCACGCGCTGACCGTGGCCGGCTGGGAGCACGCCGAGGCGGTGGAACGGGAACGGTCGGGTGCCGCCGAGCGGGTCCGCCTGCGCGAGCGGGCCCGGATCGCCCAGGACATGCACGACACGTTGGGCCACGAGCTGAGCCTGATCGCGCTGCGCGCCGCCGCGCTGGAGATGGACCGCGACCTCGCGGCCCGGCACCGGGTCGCGGCGGGGGAGGTGCGGGCCAGTGTCGCGGCGGCCACCGAACGGCTGCACGAGATCATCGGCGTCCTGCGGGACGACGCCACCCCGACCGGTACCGACCCCGGTGGGGAGAGCGTCGCCGACCTGGTCGCCCGGGCCCGGGACGCCGGCCTGCCGGTGACCACGCGGATCGGGCCGGACCTGTCGGTGCTGCCGCCGATGACCGCGCACGCCGTGCACCGGGTGGTCCGGGAGGCGCTGACCAACGCCGCCCGGTACGCCGCCGGCGCGCCGGTCACGGTGACCCTCGCCGGCCACGGTGACCGGGTCCGGGTCGACGTGGTGAACGCCTCGGCCGGTACCCGTCCGGACCGGCGGCGCGGGAGCGTCGGCAGCGGAAGCGGCGGTCGGGGCGGTGGCCGCTCCCTCGGCGGTACCGGCCTGGTCGCGGTGGGGGAGCGGGTCCGGCTGGTCGGGGGTACCTTCCACGCCGGGCCGACCGCCGACGGGGGGTTCACCGTGTCCGCCCTCCTGCCGGCCGCCCCGCTCCCGCCCGGCGAGCCGCCCACTGCGACCGGGCCGGCCCGCCCCGCCCCGCCGGTGGTGCCAGGGCACGCCGACGGGTCAACGGCGCACGCCGACGGGCCGGTGGAGCCGGGGGAACGGGTCGGGGCCGACGGGGCGGGGTGGCAGTTGCGGGCCGCCCGGCGGCAGGTCCGGCGGAGCCTGCTGCTCGCCCTCGGCGCGCCGGTGGGCTTCGCGTTGGTGCTGTCGCTGGTCTACTACCCGGTCGCCACCGCCGGCGCGGTGTTGTCGGAGGCCGCGTTCGACCGGATGCGGGTCGGCACGCCCCGTACCGACCTGGCCGGGCTGCCCCGCCGGGAGGTGGACCCGCCCCGGCAGCAACCCGGACCATCGCAACCCGGGCCATCGCAACCCGAAGCATCGGACGGGCGGCGCTGCGCGTACTACACCGACGGCAACTTCCCCCTCGCCCAGCCGAGCTACCGGCTCTGCTTCGTCGACGGCCGACTGGCCAGCAAGGAACGGGTGATCCTGTGACCGGTGGACCGGCCGCCGTGCGGGTGGTGCTCGCCGACGACGAGGCGATGATCCGGGCCGGGGTCCGGGCGATCCTCGCCACCGACCCGGACATCGAGGTGGTCGCCGAGGCCGGCGACGGGCACGCGGCGGTGGAACTGGTGCGCGCCCACCGCCCGCACGTGGCGCTGCTGGACATCCGGATGCCCCGGCTGGACGGGCTGGCCGCGGTCGCCGAGATCCGGCGGCTGGTGCCGCAGACCGCCGCCGTCATGCTCACCACCTTCGGCGAGGACGACCATGTGCTCCGGGCCCTCGGCCACGGGGCCAGCGGGTTCCTGCTCAAGTCCGGCGACCCGCGCGAGCTGATCGCCGGGATCCGGGCGGTCGCCGGGGGCGGGGCGTACCTGTCACCCCGGATCGCCCGCCGGGTGATCGAGTTCGGCGCGGACCGGATGGCCCGCCGCCCGGCGGCCCGGGACCGGACCGCCGGGCTGACCGAGCGGGAACGGGAGGTGCTGGCGCTGGTCGGCGCCGGGTTGTCCAACGCCGAGATCGCCCGTCGCCTGCACCTGGTGGAGGGCACCGTGAAGAGCTACCTCACCGGGATCTTCACCCGGCTGGAGGTCCGCAACCGGGTGCAGGCCGCGATCCTGGCCCACGAGGCGGGCCTGGTACCCGCAGACTGAGCCCCGCCGGTCACGACCGGTCGGGGTGCGGGGCCCCGGCGGTGACGGTGACCTCGGGGAACCGGGGGCGGGCGCCGTCGAGCAGGGGCGCCGGCCGGTGCCGCAGGTGCCGGTCGACGAAGGCGGTCACGTACTCCCGGGTGATCAGCAACTGGCGTTCCGCCGGCACGGCCCCGGGATCCAGCCCGAGCTGGGCGCCGAGGACGGGGCGGTCGGTGAAGGACATGTGCCCGGTGCCGGCCACGGTCAGCCACCGTTTCCACCCGGCCAGGCCGGGCCAGTCCCGTACCCAGCTGTGGTCCGGCTCCCGGTCCGCCCCGACCAGCAGGACCGGCCGGTCCACGGCGCCGGCCGGCACCGGGACGAAGAGCGTGCCGTCCAGGACCGCCGCCGCGTCGACCCGCCGGTCGCTCCGGAGGGTGTGCACGGCGCTGGCCCCGCCGATGGAGTGACCGACCATGGCGATCCGGGCCGGGTCCACGAACCGCGCGCCCGGCCAGGCCTGCCGCTTCCCGAGCAGCCGGTCCAGCAGGTACGCCACGTCGGCCGCGCGTCCGGCGACCACCCGGGCGGCGGTGCCCTCCCCCCAGGCGTCGCAGGCGAGGCAGTCGGCGACCCGCCCGTCGGGGAACTCGACCCCGTACGCCTCGTACGGGTGGTCGACGCCGGCCACCACGTACCCCTGGCTGGCCAGCTCCTCGGCCAGCCCGGTGAGGGACTCCCGGCTCAGCGAGAAGCCGGGGGAGAGCACCACCAGCGGCCACCGGCCGGGCCGGACCGGGACGTCCCGGCGGGCGGTGGTGCGGACCGTGGTCAGCAGCTCCGGTGGTACCGGCAGCCCGGTGGCGGCGACGATCCGGGCCGAGACCCCGGCGGTGGTGTAGGGCGCGGGCGGGCCGGCCGCCCGGGTCGCCGGGTACCAGACCGAGACCATCAGCTCCCGGGGCAGCTCGGGTCGCCACGGGTCCGCCCGCCCGTGGTCGGTCAGGTGCAGCCAGGTGGTACCGACCGGGTGCCGGCCGGTCGGCGCGGGCAGGGCCAGCGCGGGCCCCGCCGGGGTCCGGGCCGAGACCGCCCCGCCCGGCAGCAGCATCAGCAGGGTCAACAGGAGAACGGCGAGCGCGCGCCCGGCGGCGGGCCGTCCCGGCTGCCGGGTACGGGGCTGTGCGGTGTGCGGTGTCATGCCTCCACGATCGACGTCGGGCGGGCCGGGCACCGCTGCCGATCGGCACCGCTGCGCCTCGACCTTCGTCAGGTGCCGGCCCCCGGGGCGGGGCCGTGGTCGTCAGGCGTGGGGTGGGCGGATCTGCGCGGGTACCGGCCGGCCGGCGCGGCGGACGACGAAGGCGTCCGGCATCCGGAAGGTGAGGTTGTCCGGGTACCAGGGCGGCCGGACCACCTCCACCCCGGTCAGCAGCGGGGCGACCTCGTCGACCACCACGCCCGCCTCCATCCGGGCCAGGTGCGCGCCGACGCAGCGGTGCGCCCCCGCCCCGAAGGCCAGGTGCCGGCGGGAGCCGCGCTGCCCGGGGTGGAACCCGTCGGGGAAGTCGACCACGGCCCGGTCCCGCCCGGTGCGGGCCAGCCAGAGCACGATGCTGGTACCCGCCGGCACCACCGTCCCGCCCAGCGTGGTGTCGACCGCCGCCACCCGACGCCAGGTCACGATCGGTGGTTCCAGCCGCAGCCCCTCCTCGACCACGTCGGCCGTCTCGACGGCGCCCCGGCGCAGGTCGGCGACGACCGCCGGCTCGGCGGTGAGCCGGTGCAGCAGCAGGGTGAGGAACTGCGAGGTGGTCTCCTGCCCGGCGACCAGGAGGAAGAAGAGCGCGCCGACCACCACGTCGGGGGAGTGCCCGGCGGCGCGCAGCCGGGCGGCCAGGCCGCCGCCGGTGGCGGCGAAGCCGCGCAGCACCCGGTGGAAGCGGCCCACCTCGGCGGCGAGGGCGAGCTGCCGGTGGTCGTCCAGCGGCGCCCAGAACAGCTCCAGCGCCGCCCGCGCGAAGTCCTTGACCGCCTCGACCGGCGCGTCGGGCAGGTCGACCAGCCGGGCGAGGACCAGCAGCGGCAGGTCGGCGGCGACCTCGGCGTGCAGGTCGACCGGGGCCCCGGTGGCGAGCGTGGCGGCGATCCGGGCGACCCGCCGCCGGAGCAGCCCGGTCAACCAGGGGCGCTGCGCGTCGACCCGGGCCGGGTGCAGCGCGTCGGCGACGGCGGCCCGGATCCCCGGGTGGCTCGCCCCGCCGTTGTTGGCCAGCGTCGGCGGCAACCGGAACCGGTGCCCGGCGAGGACCCGCAGCGCGGCCACCGGGACCGGGGTCACCGCGTCGAGGGCGTTGTCCGGCCGGTAGGTCACCGGGTCGGTGAGCACCTGACGGACCAGCGCGTGCCGGGTCACCACCAGGTGCCGCACGCCGACGTGGTCGGCGACGACCGCCACGTCCGGCCACCCGCCCGGAGTCGGGGCCGCCGGGTCCGGACGGCCCGTCGGGTCCGGACCGTCGGCCGGGGCGGTGGGGGCGGGCCGGTCGGGCGGGGCCGCGAGATCCGGACGTCCGGGACCGGCCGGGGTCACCAGGCCCGGTCGCGGGGGCTCGGCGACCGCCGTCCAACTCCGGAACAGCACCCCGACACGCTAGCCGGCCGCGCCGGGCGGGGCGGGGTCCAACTCCCAGACCGTGGTCTTCTTCACCCGTACGCTCTCCAGCGCCTCGGGCACCGGCACCGGGTAGCTGGCGAGCTGCCGGAACCGCCGCCGGGGCAGGAACGCCCGGTCCGGGTCCCCGACCAGCACCCGGGCCCCGCCCCGGGCCGCGCGCAGCAGGAACCGCAGCACCCGGTTGGCCATCGCCTCGCTGTAGAACACGTCCCCGGCGAGCACCACCTCGGCGTCCCCGGCGTCGCCGTCGAGGACGTCGGCGAGGTCGGCGGTGACGGGTACCCCGTTGGCGGCGGCGTTGAGGGCCACCGCCGCCACCGCCCGCTCGTCGACCTCGACGGCGCGGACCGCCGCCGCGCCGCTGCGGGCGGCGGCGATGCCCACCAGTCCGGACCCGGCGGCCAGGTCGAGCACCCGGCGGCCGGCGACCACCGCCGGCTCGTCGAGGACGTACCGGGCCAGGGCCTGCCCGCCGGCCCAGGCGAACGCCCAGAACGGCGGCGGCTGGTCGCTGCGGAACTCGCCCTCGGTCAGCTCCCACAAGCCGATCGGCTCGTCGGCCTGGTGCAGCCGTACCTCGGGGACGAAGGGCACCGGGGCGAGCCGGGCGTGCAGCCGGACGAAGGTCGCCGAAAGGTCGGACACCCCGAGATTGTCCCTCCGGCGGATCCCGGGCGTGTCGCGGGGCGGTGGTGAAGGGTTCACCACTGTCGGTGACATGCCGCCCCGTTGTTGACGGTTCGTGCGAAGACGCCCGTCTACCGGGTGCCCCGGACCGCTCCTAGCGTTGATCACTGGACGGGACCGGCAAGGGCATGGGCGGTGATGACGGTGTGGCGGTACGCGTTACGGGTCGGGGTGGTGCTGGCCTGTCTGTCCGGGGTGGAGGTGGTCCTGGCCGACCCCGCGCACGCCGCGTTCAGCACCGAACTGAGCGGCCTGCCGGACCGGTTCACCGCCGGTGGCCGGGTCGAGACGGTCACCGCCGTGGTCTCCCGTACCGACCGGGCCGGTGGCTGCGCGAAGGTGCGCTGGTCGCTGCTGGTGCGGGTGCAGGGCCTGCGGCTGGACCAGGTGCGCGTCGACCGGGTGGAGGAGACCGGATCGTTCCCGGTGCAGGTGCGTGCCGAGGGGTCGGTGGCGCGGCTGACCGACCGGCAACTCGACCCGGGGACGCTCTGCCCGGACCGCACGGTCACCGCCCGGTACCGGGTGGCCTTCGCCGGTGACGTCGGGGACGGGCGGGTCACCCTCGCCGCCGAGGCGTACGACGTCGCCGGGCGGCTGCTGGCCCGGCAGACGGCGACCCGCCCGGTGGGCGGGGCGGGTGTGCGGCCGGCGCCGACCACGACCGCCCCGCCGGAGACCGAGCCGACGGTGGAGCCGACCGTGCCGGCCGAGCCGACCGTCGAGGCGACCGTCCCGACGGAGGAGCCGATCGAGTCGACCGACGAGGCGGTCACCGACGTACCGGCGGCCGGGGCGGGCCGGCCGGCGGCCCAGACGGGTGGGTTCGGCCTGGTGCACGCCGCCTTCCTGCTCGGCGGGCTGCTGCTCTTCCTCGGCGTCAGCCTGCTGCTGCGGCTGCGGCACCTGCTGCGCCCGGCGGGCGCCGCCGAGGAACCCACGGAGCCCTCGCCCGAGCGCCGGTGGGAGCGGCCCGCCAGCGCCCAACGCTGGCGCCCCGCCCGCCGCTGAGCGGTAAGGAAGGGCCCCCTGTTAACGCTTTCGGTAGAGGAAGGGTCCCTTCCTAACCGGTGTCGTCGGGGGGCGGCCGGGTCCTGGCCGGTGGCCGGTGCCGTCGGCCTCAGTCGAGGTCGGCCGGGGTCAGGCCCAGCTCCCGGGCGGCCACCAGGCGGGTCCACTCGGCGAACTGCCGGCGCGAGATCACCCGGTCGTGCACGGCGAACTGCACGGCGAGCCCGTCCATCACCGCGTTGATCCGCCAGGCCGCTCCGGCGGGGTCGGTGCACTCGAAGGTGCCGTCGGCCACCCCGGCGCTGATCACCGCGGCCAGGTCCGACCGCCAGCGCAGGTCGAGGCGGCGGGAGACCTTCTCCAACTCCGGGGTACGCAGCGACTCGGACCAGCCGTCGATCCACATCGCCCAGGAGGTGGCCCGTCCGGTGGGCGGGTAGAGCTTCAGGATCCGCTTGAGCTTGACCAGTGGCGGGGCGGCGGACCGGACGACCGCGTCCAGCCGGGCCAGATCCTGCTCGGCGGCGTACGCGAACGCCTCCGCCAGCAGGCGGTCCTTGGTGGTGAAGTGGTAGAAGACCAGTGCCTGGCTCACCCCGGCCGCCTGGGCCACGTCGGCCGTCCTGGTGTTGGCCAGGCCGCGTTCGGCGATCACGTCGCAGGCCGTACGCAAAAGGGCATCCAGCCGGATTTCGACCGCACGTCTCGTCACGGCGCTACCGTAACCTATCCGTTCGTGCACAAACAGTGACCGCTCCGGGTGATGTGGCGGCCAACAGTCGGAAGCCGGACAGTTCCCCCGGGCCGGGGTGTCGCACCCGTCGTGATCGACGTCTGTCGCTGGCCCGGCCGTCGACCCGGCCGGCGTGCACCGGGCTCCGGGTGCCTCGGGCGGGACGAGGCCGGCGCGGGAAGCGGCCGGTGTCGACCGATAATCAACTCAGGCTCCTAGGAAGCCTGGGGGTGGTGGGCGGGACCCGTGCTGCCGGCAGCACCCGTCCGGCACCCGGCGGGCGAGCTCTGGCGCTCCGGGCGTCCGGCGCTGGGCGGCCCGCGCCGGGGTGGCCTGCCTCACCCCTGGCGGGTGAGCGGGCGGCGCGCCGACCTGACCCCGATTTGGCAACTGTTCCCGGGCTCGGCTAAAGTTCTCATCCGTCACCGGGTTACATCCGGGGGCACGCGGACGTAGCGCAGCTGGTAGCGCATCACCTTGCCAAGGTGAGGGTCGCGGGTTCGAATCCCGTCGTCCGCTCGGAGATGCCGCCACCACGGGGGCAACCTCGGTGGAGTGGCCGAGAGGCGAGGCAACGGCCTGCAAAGCCGTCTACACGGGTTCAAATCCCGTCTCCACCTCGCAAGATCGAGGGCGATTGGCGCAGTGGGAGCGCGCTTCCTTGACACGGAAGAGGTCACTGGTTCAAACCCAGTATCGCCCACCAGTGCAGGAATGATTCCTGTAGGCCCGTTACCGGACACCCGGTGACGGGCCTTTCGCCGTCCGGAGCCCGCTGGGCGCGTTGGCCGGGCCGCTGGCGTGTTGGCCGGGCCGCTGGGCGTTTCCGGAGCCGCCGGACCCGGGTGCCCGGAAGAGTCCCGGTCGGTCGGGACCTGCTGCCCATGCGCACCGGGACACCCGCCCGGCATCGTCGGTGCCGACTTTCCCGACCAGCCCGGAGGACCGCCCGATGCAGCCTCTCTCGACGCCCGTCGACCCCGCCGACCTGCCGCCACCGGCAGCGGTCCGCCCGAGGCGGGCCTGGGCGCTCGCCGGTACCCTCGGCGGTCTGGTCGGCCTGGTCGGGATCTTCGCCACCGCCACCCTGACCGCCCCCGCCGAGGAGTTCCGGGGGGACAACGCGGCGTACGTCGCGGCCGTCGCCGACGGGACCGGTCACGTCTGGGCCCACCAGGCGGTCTGCGCGGTCGTCGTGGTCTGCCTGGCGGTCTTCGGGGCGGGGCTGCACCGGTACCTCGGGGCGCAGGAACCGGCCGGCAGCCTGGTCCCGGCGCTCGCCGCCACCGGTGTCGGCCTGGTGCTGGTCGGTCTGGTGGTCGGCGGCGGGATCTCCACCGAACTGTTCTTCTCCCTCGGCGCGGCCGAGGAGTACGACCCGGACGTGATCGCCCCGCAACTCACCCTCTTCGCCACCATGGCCTGGCTGTGGGGCGGGATCGGGCTGACCGCCGGGGCGGTCGCGGTCGGCGGGCTGCGGCACGGCTCGGTCAGCCGCTGGCTGGCGGTCTTCAGCCTGGTGACCGCGCTGCTGGTCGCGGCCACGCAGCTCACCCCGGTGCAGTACATCGCCTTGGTGCCCGGCGGGATCTGGGTGATCGTCGCCGGCCTGGCGTTGGCGTTCGGGCAGCCCGCCGCCGCGCGTGGCCCACGGACTGTTTGATCGTCTAGTGTCGGCGGCGCCATGACGACCGACCGTGCGGCCCGGTGGGCGGGCCGGGCCGCGTGGCCGCTCGGCGGGGCGGTCCTGCTGTTCACGGCCGCAGCCCTGGGGCTCGCCGGGCACAACGGTGCCGGGATCGGCGACGTGACCCACCTGTTCATGGTGGTGGCCTGCGGGACGGTCGGGGCGGTGATCGCGGCGCACCGCCCGGCGAACCCGGTCGGCTGGCTCGCCCTCACCGGCGGGTTCTGCTTCGCCCTCCAGGAGGCGTGCGGTCAGTACGCCGCGCACGGCATCGTGGTCGAGCCCGGCTCGCTGCCCCTCGCCGCCGCGCTGGCCTGGCCGCAGAACTGGCTCTGGGTGCCCGGCAACGCCGCCGTGGCGTTGATCCCGGCGTTCTTCCCCGACGGCCGGCTGCTGTCCGCCCGGTGGCGGCCGGCCGTCGGGGTGGTGGTGGGTCTCGGCGCGCTGGCGGTGCTGACCGGGGCGTTCCGTCCCGGCGCCAACGAGCAGGTCACCCCGGTCGGCGCGGCGAACCCGCTGGGACTGGCCGGCTGGCAGCCGGTCGCCGACCTCACCGGGGGCGTGGCGACGCTGGCCAGCGCGATGGTCTTCCTGGCCGCCGGCAGCACCGTCGCGTGGCAGGCCCGCCGGGCCCGGGGCGTCCGCCGCCAGCAGGTCAAGTGGCTCGGGTACGCGGTGGCGCTGGCCGTCCTCGTGGTGGCGGCGCGGCTCGTCGCCGGCCTGACCGACGGCAACCCCGGGATCTGGCCGTACGGCAGCGTCTTCTGGGACCTCGCCGGTGGCCTCAGCGCCGCGCTGATCCCGATCGCGGTCGGGATCGCCGTCCGGCAGCACCGGCTCTTCGACATCGACCTGCTGATCAGCCGTACCGCCGTCTTCGTCACCCTGTCGGTGGCCGTCGGTGGCGCGTACGTGCTGGTCGTCGTCCTGCTCGGGGCCGGGTTCGACGCCTCGGGGAGCCTGCCGGTGTCGCTCGTCGGGGCGGCCGTCGCCGCGTCGATCTTCGCGCCGCTGCGGCACTGGCTGCAACGTCGGGTCAACCTGCTGGTGTACGGCGAACGCGACGACCCGTACGCGGTGCTGGCCCGGCTCGGGCAGCGGCTGGAGCAGACCCAGGACGCCGCCGCCGTGCTCGCCACCAGCACGGCGACGGTCCGCGAGGCGCTGCAACTGTCCTACGTGGCGATCGAGACGGTCGACGGCCGGTCGTACCGGTTGGGTGACCGGCCGGCCGACCCGGTGCGGCTGCCGCTGGTCGCCGCCGAGCCGGTCGGGTACCTGCTGCTCGGGCCCCGGGCCGGCGAGACGGCCCTCGGCGCGCGGGAGTTGCGGCTGCTGCGCGACCTCGCCCGGCACATCGGGGTCGCCGTGCAGGCGGTGCGCGCCCTCGACCGGGCCCAGTCGCTCGCGGCCGACCTGCGGCGGTCCCGGGAGCACCTGGTGGTGGCCCGGGAGGAGGAGCGGCGTCGGCTGCGCCGGGACCTGCACGACGGCCTCGGCCCGACCCTGGCCGGGTTGACGATGCGCGCCGAGGCGGCCCAGGAACTGGGCCCGGGGGAGCAGTCCCGGCGGCTGCTGGAGGAGATCGTGGTGGACGCCCGCACCGCCGTCGCCGACGTCCGGCGGCTGGTCAACGGGCTGCGGCCACCGGCGCTGGACACCATGGGCCTGCTCGGGGCGCTCCGGTCGCACCTGGCCGCCTGGCCCGGTGACGGACCCCGGGTGGTCTTCACCGCGCCGTCGGCGCTGCCCGAGTTGTCGGCGGCGACCGAGGTGGCCGCCTACCGGATCGCCGTCGAGGCGTTGAACAACGCCCGCCGGCACGCCCACGCCGCCACGGTGCAGGTGCGGCTGGCCGTCGTCGGCGGACGGCTGCGCGTGGACGTGCACGACGACGGCCGGGGCCGCCGGCCCGGTGAGCCGGACGGGGTCGGCATGCACTCGATGCGGGAACGGGCCGACGAACTCGGCGGCTCCTGTGTGGTCACCTCGGCGCCGGGTGCCGGTACCCGGGTGACCGCGACCCTGCCCACCGGCACGGAGGACGAGGATGGACCAGGTCCGGGTACTGCTGGTTGACGACCACGCCCCGTTCCGGGCCGGGCTGCGGGCGCTGCTCGCGACCAGTCCGGACGTCGAGGTGTGCGGTGAGGCCGCGAGCGGCGAGGAGGCGCTGGCGGTGCTCGGTCGCCTGCAACCGGACGTGGTGCTGCTCGACCTGACCATGCCCGGGATGGGCGGTATCGCGGCCACCGAGCGGCTGGTCCGGATGAGTCCGCACGTACGGGTGCTGATCCTGTCCATGGCCGACGACGACGAGTCGGTCTTCGCGGCGCTGCGCGCCGGTGCCCGGGGGTACGTGCTCAAGGGGGCCCGCCGGGTGGAGATCATCCGTTCGGTGCGGGTGGTGGCCGACGGGGAGGCCATCTTCGGCCCGGCTATCGCCACCCGGCTGATGGGCTACTTCGCCGGGCTCGACCGGGGGCCCGCGTTCCCCGACCTGACCGCCCGCGAGCGGGAGGTCCTGGCGTTGATCGCCCAGCACCTGACGAACCCGCAGATCGCGCAGCGGCTCGGGCTGAGCCAGAAGACGGTCCGCAACCACGTCTCCAACATCTTCGCCAAGCTCCAGGTCGCCGACCGGGCGCAGGCCATCAGCATGGCCCGGCAGCAGGGCCTGTGACCGTCGGCCGGGCCGCCCGGCCGATATCCTACTCATATGGTGGGATATTTGCGCCGTTCGCATTGACGACCGCCGGTGCCGGTGCTGGACTGGGCGCATGCCCGTCGCCCCGTTGCTGACCCGGCGTCGGTACGTGGACTACGGGCGGCTGGCGGCCACCGTCTGTCGCCACCCGGCCTGACGGCCCGTCCTCTCGCGTCGCCCGCCCGGGTCCTTCTGCTCTCCGGGGCTCTCCGTGGCCCCGGGCTTTCCGTGGCCCCGGGCCGGCGACGCCCCACCATCCGACCGGCGGTCCGCACGCCGGGCCCGTCGGCCCCGTGGCCCGTCCCGCCGCCCGGACG
Source organism: Micromonospora fluostatini (assembly GCF_050410825.1). Taxonomy (NCBI): domain Bacteria; kingdom Bacillati; phylum Actinomycetota; class Actinomycetes; order Micromonosporales; family Micromonosporaceae; genus Micromonospora; species Micromonospora fluostatini. Next base: position 3,771,362 of record NZ_CP191251.1, on the reverse strand, counting down.
ACCGTGGCGGCCACCCGGCGACGCCGGAATACCTCGCGCGCCCCCGCGCACACCAGACCTCCCCTCACGGCCAGTACGAGGAGCCGGACATGAGCGACGAGACACCCGTACCCCCTGCCCGCAGACGAGCCTTTCCCCAGGTCACCGAGGACTGGGCGGCCACCGCCGTCGGTCTCCTCCTGCTGGTGCTGATCCTCACCGGGGTCATCAGCCGGGGGGTGTTGCAGTGACCGCCGCCGCCCCGCCGCCACCCGCCTCGGCCTCCGCCGACGGCTCCGCCCCCGCTGGCAGCACGGCTGCCGGTGCCCCGACGGGTCAGCGGGTGCCGGTCAACGAGACGGACGCCCTGGCGCCGGAGGCCACCCGGCCCGGCGCGGTCAGGTGGCCCGCCGTCGCCGCCGGCCTCGTCGTGGTGCTGGCGCTGGCGTACCTGACGAAGTACCTGGACGGTGCCGTGCCCGACTGGCTGGCCGACACCAGCCTCGCCCGGGTCGCCAAGTCGGTCGAGTACCCGGTCTACGCGATCGCGGTCGGCCTGCTCGGCAACCTGGTGCTCACCGCGACCGGGCTGCGTGAGCGGTTCGCGCCGGCCTTCCGTACCGAGTTCTTCATCAAGACCGGGCTGGTCCTGCTGGGTGTGTCGATCAACCTGTCGTTGCTGGTCACCGCCGCCGGCCCGGCGATCGTGCAGGCGCTGCTGCTGATCAGCGGGGTGTTCCTGTTCACCTGGTGGCTGGGCGGGCGGCTCGGGCTGGACGACCGGCTGCGCGCGCTGCTCGCCTCGGCGGTGTCGATCTGCGGGGTCAGCGCGGCGATCGCCGCCGCCGGTGCGGTCCGCGCCCGGCGGGAGCAACTGGCGTACGCGGCCAGCCTGGTGATCCTCTTCGCGCTGCCGTCGATCTTCCTGCTGCCCTGGCTGGCCGACGTGTTCGGGCTCTCGCCCGCCGTGGCCGGCGCCTGGATCGGCGGCAACATCGACACCACCGCGGCGGTCACCGCGGCCGGCGCCCTCGCCGGCGAGGACGCGCTGAAGATCGCCACCATCGTGAAGGTCACCCAGAACGCGTTGATCGGGCTCGTCGCGGTCGGGCTCACCGCCTACTTCGCGTTCTCGGTGGAACGCCGCGCCGCCCCGGTCCCGGCCGCTGCCGGTGCCGCCGAGGCGGGGGCCGGCGTCGCCGAGGCGGGGGCCCGCCGGCCGGCGGCGGTCGAGTTGTGGCGGCGGTTCCCGAAGTTCGTGCTGGGTTTCGTGGTCGCCTCGATCATCGGCACGATCTACGCCAACTCCGTCTCCGCCGCCGACAACAGCGCCGCCCAGGCCGTCGCGGCGAACTACCGGACCTGGTTCCTGATCCTCGCGTTCGTCTCCATCGGGCTGGAGTTCCGCCTCACCGCGCTGCGCGAGGCCGGGTGGCGACCGATCGTCGTCTTCGCCAGCGCGACCGTCGCCAACATCGTCCTGGCGCTGGCCCTGGCGGCGATCCTCTTCCGCACCTTCACCGTCTGACCCGGACGGTCCCGGCCCGGACGGTGGCGCAGACCGACGGTTCCGACCCGGACGGGGCGCCCGGGAGCGGTCAGCGGCGGCGACCCTTGAGGTGGCGGCCCAGCTCCCGGGCGATCTCCCGGTTCGCGTCCCGTTCGGCCAGGGCCTGCCGCTTGTCGTAGGACCGGCGGCCCCGGGCCAGGGCCAGCTCCACCTTGGCCCAGCCGGCGGAGAAGTACAGCGACAACGGGACCAGGGTCAGCCCGCCCTCCCCGAGCCGGGCCAGGATCCGGTCGATCTCCACCCGGCGCAGCAGCAGCTTGCGGGTCCGGCGGGGCTGGTGGTTGGTCCAGGTGCCGAAGCCGTACTCGGCGATGTGCAGGCCGTGCAGCATCAGCTCGCCGTCGAACTCCTGGGCGAAGGCGTCGACCAGCGACACCCGACCCGCGCGCAGCGACTTGACCTCGGTGCCGGCCAGCACCAGGCCCGCCTCGTAGGTCTTGAGGATGTCGTAGTCGTGCCGCGCCCGGCGGTTCGAGGCGACGAGCTGGCGGCCGGTCTCCCTGGGCGCGACGACCTCCTCCGGTCCGGGCGGCTCCGGCAGGGCCGGGCGCGCCGACGGTACGCCTCGCAGGATACGCCCCGGCGCCTGCCGCCGCCCGCCCGCCACGCCCCCCACCCGCCACGGCCGCCCCACCGGGGGCACCGCCCACGCAACCGTCCCCGCCCGGGACAGCACGTCGGCCGCCGCTGGCGCAGACTGTCCGGGTGACCGACAACCGTGCCCGCGCAGAGCTGTTCCGTTCCCTGCACGTCCCCGGCGTGCCGCTGGTCCTGGTGAACGCCTGGGACGTGGCGAGCGCCCGGATCGTGGCCGCCACCGGCGCCCCCGCGATCGCCACCACCAGCGCCGGGGTGGCCTGGAGTCTCGGCGCGCCCGACGGGGACCTGCTCGGCCGTGACCTCGCCGTCGACCTGGTCGCCCGGATCGTCGCCGCCGTGGACGTGCCGGTGACCGCCGACATCGAGGCCGGCTTCGGTGCCACCCCGGCCGAGGTGGGGCGGACCATCGCCGGGGTGGTCGCGGCGGGCGCGGTGGGGGTGAACCTGGAGGACACCCGGCACGACGGCAGCGGCTCGGTCCGGGCCGTGGACGACCAGTGCGAACGGCTCGCCGCCGCCCGTAGCGCCGCCGACGCCGCCGGTGTGCCGCTGTACGTCAACGCCCGGGTCGACACGTACCTGCGCGGGGCCGGCGGGGTCGACGAGACGGTGGCGCGGGCCCGGGCGTACCTGGCGGCGGGCGCGGACGGCATCTTCGTCCCGGGGGTGGTCGACCCGGCGACGATCGGCGCGCTGGTGGCCGGGGTCGAGGCGCCGCTGAACATTCTCGCCGGCCCGAGCGCACCGCCGGTGCCGGAGCTGGCCCGACTCGGTGTGGCCCGGGTGAGCGTCGGCGCGCTGGCCGCCGAGGCCGCGTACGCCACGGTGCGGCGGGCGGCCGAGGAGGTGCACGGCGCGGGCACGTACGGCGGGTTCGGCGACGCCTACGACTACGCCACGTTGAACGGTCTGATGCGACGGTGATCCGCCGCCGGGCCGGCGCGGGGCCCGGCGGCGGTACGGGTCAGCGGGGCGGGACGACGTCCCGGCGCTCCTCGACCCGGTGGTACTCGACCGGCTCGGCGGGGGTGGTGACGACCTCCCGGCGGCGACCCCAGACCAGGGCCGTCATGACCAGGCCGAGGGCGCCGGCGGCCATCAGGATCCAGCCGACCACGTCGAGGTCGACACCGCCGACCGTGGCGTCCATCGCGAAGGTGAGGATCGCGCCGACCGCGATCAGGAAGATGCTCGTACCGATACCCACGACAGCCTCCTTCGGGGGGTGTGATGTGCTGTCAGGCGTTCAGTACCCCGGTGGTGAGCAGGGCAACCACGGGCGGGTCGGGTCGGCCGGGGGTGCGTCGCCCGACTGATCTTGTCGTCGGGTAGAGTTCGACCCGTCGCCGGAACCGATCGGCGGCACGCGGACGTAGCGCAGCTGGTAGCGCATCACCTTGCCAAGGTGAGGGTCGCGGGTTCGAATCCCGTCGTCCGCTCGTGGCCCGCCCCGTCGATCCGGGGTGGCCCGCCGCGCCCGACGGCAGCCGCCGGGCCGGTGCCCCCGGGCGATTGGCGCAGTGGGAGCGCGCTTCCTTGACACGGAAGAGGTCACTGGTTCAAACCCAGTATCGCCCACCATCTCCTCGCACCTCCCGGCCGGGCTGATCCCGCCCGGCGGGTCACGACCGTTCTCCCGGTCGGCCAGGCTCCGACCGGGGGCCGGATCAGGCCTGGCCGACCGGCAGGTCGAGCACCTCGTCGACGTCGCGGCGCGGGGTCGGCCAGCCCGGCTGCCCGTACCCGATCCGCAGGACCATCTGCGGCGTGCCGAACCGGCCCAGCGACAGCCGCAACGCCTCCCGTGCCCCCGGTACCTCGATCGGTTGGGAGAGCAGCGACGCGGCCAGCCCGGCGTCGGTGGCGGTGAGCAGGACCCGTTGCAGGGCCTGGCCGGCGGCGACCTGGTCGGCGGCGGTGTTGCCGGCGGAGCCGAGGACGGCGACCAGCGGCTCCGGCTCGAAGTCACGCCCGGGGGCCCGCTCACGGGTGCCGAAACCGCGCGTCGGCAGCAGGTCCTGCGGCTCGGCGACCGGGCCACCGGCGGCGGCCGGCACCCCGTCCCGGGCCGGCCCGGTGCGCGCCCACGCGGCCAGTTCGCTGCGGTACGCCGGGTCGCGGCCCAGCACCCGGTGGGCGCTGTGGGCGATCTCGGCGAACGCGTTGACGGCGCTCACGCCGATCACGAGTTCGAGCCAGCACTGCTCGGCCCGGGCCGCCTCGCCGAGCAGCCAGCGCGCCTCGGCGGGTACCGGATCGGGCCAGAACGGGGCCCGGTTGCTGAACCGGCGCGGCACCGCCGCGTGCAGGCTCAGCTCGGCCGGTGTCGGTCGGCGCGGCAGGTCCGGCACCAGCCGGGCCACCACGTCCGGATCGTGAGGGTACGGGCGGATCCGGACCCGGGCGGGGGTGCCCGCCACGGCCAGCGACAGCCGCAGGTTGAACAATGCCGCCCCGCAGCCGAGCCGGCCGCCCCAGCCGGACGGGTCGGTGGCCGGGAGCCGGCGGCGGGGGTCGACCGACAGTTCGATCCCGCCGTCGTGCAGTCGGAACCGCCACGGCTGCGTGTTGTGCATCGACGGTGCCCGGACCGCGTCCCGGGCGGCGGCCCGAAGCTGCTCGACGGTGAAGCCGGTGTCCATGGTGATGCTCCTTTCACGGCAGGTCGGGCCCGCTTTCCGTGTTCCACTTCCCCCACGGTGCCCCCGGCCGGCCCCGTCCGGGCAGGGCCGGACGACCTGTTCCGCCGGGCCCGACCGCCCTGGCCCCTGACCGGCGCGCCCCGGGCCGGAGCCGGCGCTCGACGGGCTGGGGGTGCCCGGTGGTGGGCCGGCGTCCGGCGGGCCGGGGCGGTCGGGCCCGGTGCTCGGGACCTAAGACCCGTGTACGACCGGGCTCCGGCCGGGTAGAAACGAGGGATGATCCGGGTGTTCCTGCTCGACGACCACGAGGTCGTCCGTCGTGGCCTGGCCGACCTGCTCACCAGCAGCGGCGACATCGAGGTGGTCGGCGAGTCCGGCTCCGCCCAGGAGGCGGCCCGCCGGATCCCGGCGCTCCGGCCGGACGTGGCGATCCTCGACGCCCGGCTGCCCGACGGCAACGGCATCGACGTGTGCCGGGACGTGCGGGCCATCGACTCGTCGATCAAGGGGCTGATCCTCACCTCGTACGAGGACGACGAGGCGTTGTTCGCCGCGATCATGGCGGGCGCGGCCGGGTACGTGCTCAAGCAGATCCGGGGCACCGACCTGGTCGACGCGGTGCGCCGGGTCGCGGCCGGGCAGTCGCTGCTGGACCCGGCGATCACCACCCGGGTGCTGGAGCGCATCCGCAGCGGCGTCGAGCAGCCCCGCGAGCTGAAGTCCCTCACCGAACAGGAGCGCCGGATCCTGGAGTACGTGGCCGAGGGGCTGACCAACCGGGAGATCGCCGGGAAGATGTTCCTGGCCGAGAAGACCGTGAAGAACTACGTCTCCAGCGTCCTGGCCAAGCTCGGCCTGGAGCGCCGCACCCAGGCCGCCGTCCTCGCCACCCGCCTCCTGCGCCGCCGCCCCTGACCCTGGACCTCCCAGGCCCCCGCCCCCTCTTCGGGGCGGGGCGGGGAAGGGCAGGGGTCAGGTGGGGAGGGGGATGGTCCAGCGGAGGCTGGTGCCGTGGGGGGTGACCGGGGCGATGCTGAGGTCGCCGCCGTGGCGTTCCGCCCGCTCCCGGAGGTTCACCAGGCCGCTGCGGGCGGCGGTCGGCGCCATGCCGATCCCGTCGTCGGTCACGGTGACGGTCAGCCAGGTGGCGTCCACCGCCACCGTCACCGCCAGCCGGTCGGCCTGCGCGTGGCGTACCGCGTTGGAGAGGGCCTCGCGCAGCACCGCCGTCAGGTCGGGGCGGACCTCGTCGGGGACGGCGCTGTCGATCGGGCCGGTGAGCTCCAGGGACGGGCGGTTCGGCAGGGACGCGCCGGCATCGGCGACCGCCTCCCGGATCTCGGTGCGCAGCGCGGCGCTCACCGGGGTCCGCAGCTCGAAGATGGTCCGGCGGATGTCCCTGATGGTGGCGTCCAGGTCGTCCACGGCGGCGTTGATCCGCTTGGCGACCTCGGGCCGGGTGCTCATCGGCGCGGCGCTCTGGAGTTGCAGCCCGGTGGCGAAGAGCCGCTGGATCACCACGTCGTGCAGGTCCCGGGCGATCCGCTCGCGGTCCTCCAGCACCACCAGCAGTTCCCGCTCCTCCTGGCCCCGGGCCCGTTCCATGGCCAGGGCGGCCTGCCCGGCGAAGCTGCCCAGCAGCGCCACGTCGTCGTCGGAGACCCCGCCCCGCTCCGGCGCGTAGACGACGACCAGGACGCCGTGCAGGGTGTCGGCGGCGGCCAGCGGGGAGAGCACCGCCGGCCCGGCGGTGACCGGCACCGGCCAGGGCGCCGCCTCGGCCAGGTTCTCCAGCAACTCGTGGCGGCGCTCGGTGACCGAGGCGGCGAAGGTGGTCTCGGTGGCCGGCAGCACCGCGCCGACCAGCCCGGGGGCCTGCTCGTCGGCGGCGTCCACCACCTCCACGGTGAACCGCCCGGCGTCCTCGTCGTAGAGGAGCACCACCGCCAGTTCCGCCTCGGCGACCTCCCGTGCCCGCCGGGCGACCAGGGTCAGCGCGTCGGTGCGCCGGACCTCGCCGAGCAGGACCGAGGTGATCTCGGCGGTGGCGGCCAGCCAGCGTTCCCGGCGGTGCGCCAGGGCGTACAGCCGGGCGTTCTCGATCGCCACGCCGGCCGCGGCGGCCAGCGCCACCACGATCTCCTCGTCGTCCTCGGTGAACTCGGCGGCGCCCTGCTTCTCGGCCAGGTACAGGTTGCCGAAGACCTGGTCGCGGATGCGGACCGGGACGCCGAGGAAGCTGTGCATCGGCGGGTGGTTGGCCGGGAAGCCGTACGAGCGCGGGTGCTGGGTGATGTCCGGCATCCGCAGCGGGCGGGGGTCGTCGATGAGCAGCCCGAGCACGCCCCGGCCGTGCGGCAGGTCGCCGATGCGCGCGTGCAGCTCGTCGTCGATGCCGTAGATGATGAAGTCGTGCAGGAGACGGTCGGCGCCGATCACCCCGAGCGCGCCGTAGCGGGCGCCGACCAGCTCGCAGGCCGACTGCACGATCCGTTGCAGCGTGCTGCGCAGGTCCAGGTCGGTGCTGATGCCGACCACGGCGTCGAGCAGGGCCCGTAGCCGCTCCCGGCTGGCGACCACGTCGCCGACCCGGTCGAGCATCTCCTGGAGCAGTTCGTCCAGGCGTACCCGGGACAGCGGACTCAGGCCGAGCGAGGGGGTCACGGGATCGCGGGAACTCGGTGCGCTGGAGGCCACCGGGGGATGCTACCCCTCGTCACCGTCCGGCACGAGGCGGCTACGACCCGGCCGGTGGGGGCCGGCCGCCCCGCGTCGGGCCCGTCGACCCGTCGTCCGAGGTCAGCGGAGGTGATCGCGGACCGCCGAGGTGTCCACGGTCTGCGCGACGGCGAGTCGTGGCGTGGGCGGCGGACCGGCGTGCGCCGGGTCGGCCAGCCCCAACCGCAGGACCAGGTACGGGTACCCCAGCCCGGCCAGGAGCTGACGCAGCGTCTGCCGGGTGCCGGGCACCTCCACCGCCCCGGAGAGCGGCACCACCGACACCCCGTACCGGGTGGCGGTCAGCCAGGCGGCGGAGAGCGCCTCGCCGGCCCGCAGCCAGTCCACCGGCTCGTCCTCGTCGCCGTAGAGCAGCCCGTACCGGGCGGCCCGGTCGTGTCCCGGCCCGACCGGCAGGGTGCCGGGGCGGCCGAAGTCGCGGGCCGGCACGGTGGTCTGCGGGGCCTGCTCGGGCAGCACCTCGGGCGGCAGCCCGGTGCCGGTGCCGGAGCGGCTGGTCCAGTACTCCAGCTCCGCGCGGAGCTGCGAATCCTCGGCCTCGACGGTGCCGGCGTGCGCGGCGGTGGCCGCCAGTTCCAGCACCTGGTCCCGGCTCAGCACCTGCAACCGGGCGCCCTCGGCGGACGCGGCCCGGACGATCTCCGCCAGGGCGTCGCCGGGCACCGGCTCCTCGCTGACCGGCCGGCGGTCGGTGTGCCGGACCTGCATGCACTGCACGGTCCGCATCGCCGTCGGGTCCACCCCCTCGTGGCGCAACCCGGTCAGCCGGGCCAGCAGGCCGTCGTCGGCCGGGTCGGCCCGCCGCTCGACCGTCGCCGTCCAGCCCTCGGCGGCCAGCGCCACCCGGGCGTGGTGCAGGGCGGCGCCGCAACTGAGCACCAACAGCCGGCCCTCCGGGTCGGTGGCGGCCAGCGCCCGGTCCGGGGCGGTACGCAGCTCCAGGGCGTCGGGCAGGACCCGCCACCGCCACGGCTGGGTGTTGTGCACCGACGGGGCGTGCCCGGCCATCGCGGCGGCCTCCGCGAGGGCGGTGGTCAGCGGGCGGTCCGTCGTCGGCGGCTGCTGGCTCATCGTCACGACCTTTCCGTTTCTGCCATCGTGCCCCAGCCCGGCGCTGCCGTGGGCGGGCTTGCCCCACCATCCTCGGCCATCCACCGGCCCCCCGCACGGGTCGCAGGACCACCCGGACCGGGCCCTTCGACCCCACCCGGTCCGGGCCCACCCGGGTGGGCGGGGGCGGCGTTTGGCGGATGTGGCCCGGACCCGGCCGGGCCGCTGAGACGATCCGCAGGTGGGGGCGGAACCGGACGAGTGCGTACCGCAGCGGCCGGTGCGCCGGCGCGGGGCGCGCTGGCGGGAGTGGACCCCGCTGGCCGCGTCGACCGTGGCCGTGCTGGCCGGGGCGGTGCTGTGGTTCACCGGCCGGCGGGACGCGGCCGGGCTGGTCTGGGCCGTGGTCACGCTGGTGGCGTTGGTACCGGCCGGCTGGTCGGTGCTGCGGCAACTGTGGCGGCGCCGGTTCGGGGTGGACGTCATCGCGGTGCTGGCGCTGGCCGGGTCGCTCGCCGTCGGGGAGTACCTGGCCGGCGCGGTGATCGCCCTGATGGTGGCCACCGGGCGGGCCCTGGAGGCGTACGCGCAGCGGCGGGCCACCCGGGACCTGCGGGCGCTGCTGGAGCGGGCGCCCCGGACCGCGCGCCGGCGCACCGCCGACGGCGGGATCGAGGTGGTGCCCCTGGAGCGGATCGCGGCGGGGGACCGGCTGCTGGTCGGCCCGGGTGACGTGGTGCCGGTGGACGGGACCGTCGAGGAGGCGGCCACCCTGGACGAGTCGGTGGTCACCGGCGAGTCGCAGGTGGTGTCCCGGGCGGCCGGACAGCAGGTGGGCAGCGGCGTGGTCAACACCGGGGCCGGGTTCGGGCTGCGGGCGACCCGGAACGCGGCGCAGAGCACGTACGCCGGGATCGTCCGGCTCGCCGAGGAGGCGACCGCGCACCGGGCGCCGATGGTCCGGCTGGCCGACCGGTACGCCGCCGCGTTCGTCCCGTTCACCCTGGTCCTGGCCGGCCTGGGCTGGCTGCTCTCCGGGGACGTGGTGCGGGCGGTGGCGGTGCTGGTGGTGGCGACGCCCTGCCCGCTGCTGCTGGCCACCCCGATCGCCATCGTCTCCGGCCTGTCCCGGGTGGCCCGCCGGGGTGTCCTGGTCCGCGACGGCGGCTCGCTGGAACTGCTCGGCCGGGCCCGTACCCTGCTCATGGACAAGACCGGGACGCTGACCGCCGGCCGGCCCCGGGCGGCCGAGACGGTGGTGCCGCCGGGCGGCGACCGGGACGAGGTGCTGCGGCTGGCCGCCTCGGTCGAACAACTCTCCCCGCACGTCCTCGCCGCCGCGCTGGTCGCCCAGGCGCGGGAACGGGGCCTGGCGTTGACCGCGCCGACCGAGGTGACCGAGGAGCCGGGGCGCGGGGTCAGCGGCCGGGTCGACGGCCGGCGGGTCCGGGTCGGCCAGGTCGCCGGGGACCTGCCGGACTGGGCGACGCGGGCCCGCGACCGGGCCGAGGTGGCCGGTCGGTCCACCGTCTGGGTCAGCGACGACAGCGGGCCGGTGGGGGCGGTGCTGCTGGAGGATCCGGTACGCCCGGACGCCCGGCGGACCGTGCGGCGGCTGCGCCAGGCCGGCCTGACCCGGCTGGTGATGCTCACCGGCGACCGACCCCGGATCGCCGAGCAGGTGGCCCAGGCGGTCGGGGTGGACGAGTCACTGGCCCAGTGCTCGCCCGCCGGCAAGGTGGCGCGGGTCCGGGCGGAGGCGGGGCGCGCGGTCACCGTGATGGTCGGCGACGGTGTGAACGACGCCCCGGCGCTGGCCGAGGCGCACGTCGGGGTGGCGATGGGGGCCACCGGGGCGACCGCCTCGGCGGACGTCGCCGACGCGGTGCTCACCGTGGACCGGCTGGACCGGCTGGCCGACGCGGTGGAGATCGCCCGGTACGCCCGGCGGGTCGCGGTGCAGAGCGCCACCGTCGGGATGGGACTGGCCGTGGTGGCGATGCTGGTCGCCGCCGCCGGTCGGCTGCCCCCGGTGGCCGGGGCGTTCCTCCAGGAGGGCATCGACGTGGTGGTGATCCTCAACGCGCTGCGCGCGCTCGGCGGCGGCCTGCGGCGGCGGGACGTGCCCTCGGGTACCCGGGACCTGCTCGACCGGTACGCCGGCCAGCACGGCGCGGTGCGCGCTGCGGTGACCCGGGTCCGCGACGCGGCCGACCTGCTGGCGACCCGGCCGGACGCGCCGAAGTGCCTGCCGGCGGTGCGGGAGGCGCACCGGCGGCTGACCGAGCAGGTGCTGCCGCACGAGGCCGACGAGGAACGGCGGCTCTACCCGGCGTTGGCCGAGCCGCTGGGCAGCCCCGAGGCGACGGCGACGATGAGCCGGGCGCACCTGGAGATCCGGCGGCTGGTCGATCGGATCGGCGGTCACCTCGCCCAGGCCGGCGACGGCCGGCTGCGTCCGGACCAGATCCCCGACCTGCTCGCCAGCCTGTACGGGCTGGACGCGGTCCTGCGGCTGCACCTGACCCAGGAAGAGGAGGAGTTCTTCTCCCTCGACCCCACCGCCACCTGACCCCCGCGCCGCGCCCCGCCGCCCGCGCCGGCCCGCCGGGGACGGGTGTTAGGAGGGGCCCCCTGTACAACAGAATGCGTTAACAGGGGGCCCCTCCTTACATCCCTAGCGTTCGCGGACGACGGCGACCGGGCAGGGGGCGTGCTGGATCAACTGCTGGCTGACCGAGCCGAGCAGCATGCCCCGCAGCCCGCCGCGCCCCCGGGTGCCGACCACCACGAGCTGCGCGCCCCGGGCCGCCGCCAGCAGCAGCGAGCCGGCGCTGCCGGTGGACACCTCGACCTCGACCGGCACCTGCGGGAAGGTCTCCCGCCACGGGGCCAGGTCCTCGTCCAGGCTGGCGCGTTCGGTGGCCGCCGCCTCCTCCGGGTCGAAGCCCTGCGACCGGTACTGGGTCGGGGACCAGGCCCGGACCACCCGCAGCGGCACCCGGCGCTGGGCGGCCCGTTCCACGGCCCAGCCGAGCGCCAGCAGGGCGCACTCCGAGCCGTCCACCCCGACGACCACCGGGCCGGCCTCCGCGTCCACGCCGGCCGGCGCGGCGGCGCCGCCAGCCTCCGCGCCACCGCCGGCCGGCGCGGCGCCGCCGGCCCCCGTGTCCGCGCCGGCCGGGGCGGCGTCGGGCGCGGTGCGGACGACCACCACCGGGCAGTGGGCGTGGGCGCTGACCGAGACGGCGGTCGAGCCGACCAGCAGGCCGGTGAACCCGCCGTGCCCCCGGCTGCCCAGCACCAGCAGCCCGGCCTCCGCCGAGCGTTCCTGGAGCAACAGCGCGGGCGGGCCGTCGAAGACCTCGCCGTGCACAGTCAGCCCGGGGTGCCGGGCGGCGGCCTCCCCGGCGGCCCGGCGGACCAGCCCCTCGACCTCCCGCCGGGCGGTCTCGTCGGGCCACACCCCGGGGGCCACCCCGGGCCCGAGCCAGCCGGCCACGGTCAACCACTCGAAGACGTACGCCAGGCGGACCGGCCGGCCGCTGTGTGTCGCCTCGGCCAGGGCCCAGGCCAGGGCGACCTCGGCGTCGGCGGAGCCGTCGTAGCCGACCAGGATCTCCTCGTCGGTCATCGGGTCCTCCTTCCGTTCGGGGGAACTGGAGTACCCGGGCGGGCCCGCCCGGTCACCGGTTCGTCGGGTCGGTCTCGCGCAGCCAGCGCCACTGCGCCACCCGGGGGTCGTCCTCGCCGTAGCGGCGGGTGTGGTCGCGGCAGGCGGCGCGGGTGTCGACCATCTGCTGGCGCAGGTGCGCGGCGCGGGAGCCCAGCCCGGGCACCCGGTCGATGACGTCGACGACCAGGTGGAACCGGTCCAGGTCGTTGAGCATCACCATGTCGAAGGGCGTGGTGGTGGTGCCCTCCTCCTTGTACCCGCGCACGTGCAGGTTGCCGTGGTTGGCGCGGCGGTAGGTCAGCCGGTGGATCAGCCACGGGTACCCGTGGTACGCGAAGATGATCGGCTTGTCGCGGGTGAAGATGGTGTCGAACTCGCTGTCCGGCAGCCCGTGCGGATGCTCCGACGACGGTTGCAGCCGCATCAGGTCGACCACGTTGACCACCCGTACCCGCAGGTCGGGCAGGTGTTGGCGGAGCAGGTCGGCGGCGGCGAGCGTCTCCAGGGTCGGGACGTCCCCGGCGCAGGCGAGCACCACGTCCGGCTCGCTGCCGGCGTCGCTGCTGGCCCACTCCCAGATGCCCAGCCCGCGCCGGCAGTGCTGGACCGCCTCGTCCATGGTCAGCCAGCTCGGCGCCGGCTGCTTGCCGGCCACCACCACGTTGATGTAGTTGCGGCTGCGCAGGCAGTGGTCCATGGTGGAGAGCAGGGTGTTGCCGTCCGGCGGCAGGTAGACCCGGACCACCTCGGCCTTCTTGTTGACCACGTGGTCGATGAAGCCCGGGTCCTGGTGCGAGAAGCCGTTGTGGTCCTGCCGCCAGACGTGGCTGGACAGCAGGTAGTTCAGCGAGGCCACCGGTTGCCGCCACGGGATGCCCCGGGTGGTCTTCAGCCACTTGGCGTGCTGGTTGACCATCGAGTCGACGATGTGGATGAACGCCTCGTAGCTGGTGAAGATGCCGTGCCGGCCGGTCAGCAGGTACCCCTCCAGCCAGCCCTGGCACAGGTGCTCGGAGAGCACCTCCATCACCCGGCCGTCGGGGCCGAGGTGGTCGTCGTCGGTGGTGGTCGCGCCGACGAACGTGCGGTCGGTGACCTCGAAGGCCGCGTCGAGCCGGTTCGAGGCGACCTCGTCCGGGCCGAACAGGCGGAAGGTCTGCGGGTTGGCGCTGATCACGTCGCGGACCCAGGGGCCGAGCACCCCGGTCGCGCCGGCCGCCGGCGTACCGGGACTGGGCACCTGCACGGCGTACTCGTGGAAGTCGGGCAGGGTCAGGTCGCGCAGCAGGCGGCCGCCGTTGGCGACCGGGTTGGCGCTCATCCGGCGGTTCCCGGTCGGCGGCAGCGCGGTCAGCTCGGCGACCGGGGCGCCGGTGGTGTCGAACAGCTCCTCCGGGTGGTAGCTGCGCAGCCAGCGTTCCAGCTCGGCGAGGTGCGCGGGGTTGTCCCGGACCTGCGCGACGGGCACCTGGTGCGCCCGGTACGTCCCCTCGACCTGCTTGCCGTCGACCTGCTTCGGGCCGGTCCAGCCCTTCGGGGTCCGCAGGACGATCATCGGCCAGCGGGGGCGTTCGACGACGCCGCCGGAGCGGGCCCGCCGCTGGATGGCCGCGATCTCCTCGACCGCCCGGTCCAGGGTCGCGGCGAGGCGCTGGTGCACCGTCGTCGGGTCGTCCCCCTCGACCACGTACGGCTGGTGGCCGTAGCCCCGCAGCAGTTCGTGCAGGTCGTCCGGGCCGATCCGGTCCAGCACCGTCGGGTTGGCGATCTTGTACCCGTTGAGGTGCAGGATGGGCAGCACCGCCCCGTCCCGGGCCGGGTTCAGGAAGACGTTGGACAGCCAACTGCCGGCCAGCGGCCCGGTCTCCGCCTCGCCGTCGCCGATCACGCAGGCCACCAGCAGATCCGGGTTGTCGAAGGCGGCGCCGTAGGCGTGGCTGAGGGCGTACCCCAGCTCGCCGCCCTCGTGGATGGAGCCCGGCACCTCCGGGGCCACGTGGCTGGGGATGCCACCGGGGAAGGAGAACTGCCGGAACAGCCGGGCCATGCCGGCCTCGTCCCGGCCGATCGAGTGGTACAGCTCGCTGTAGGTGCCCTCCAGCCAGGTGTTCGCCACCAGCGCCGGCCCGCCGTGCCCGGGGCCGGCGACGAAGATGGCGTTCAGGTCACGCCGCACGATGACCCGGTTCAGGTGGGTGTAGAGCAGGTTCAGCCCGGGACTGGTGCCCCAGTGCCCGAGCAGCCGGGGCTTGACGTGCTCGGGTCGCAGCGGTTCGCGCAGCAGCGGGTTGTCGAGCAGGTAGATCTGCCCGACGGTGAGGTAGTTCGCCGCCCGCCAGTACGCGTCCAACTGGCGGAGCTCGTCGGCGGTCAGCGGGCCTTCCAGGTGCAGCGCGGTGTCCATACTGCGTCAGCCTCTCGCGGGTGGGGGACGTACGCATCCGGAACCGGTGCATCCGGAACCGGAAATTCGTCCCGGCCACCTCAGGGTGCCCGGGGGACGGCGGTGCGGGCAGGGGCGTTGGTCCCGGGGCCCCGGGCGTACCGGCCCGGACGTGTCACGGCCCGGCGCTGCGGGTCAGGGCACGGCCACCGGGGTCAGCCCGCGGACCACGGTCAGCGGGGCCGGCGAGTGGTAGAGCAGGGTCTGGGCCACCGCGCCGAGCATCCCCCGCCACGGCTCGTCGCCCCGGGCCGCGACCACGGTCAACTGCGCCGAGCGGGACTGTTCGAGCAGGACGGTGCCGGGGTCGCCGTGGAGCGTGTGGCACTCCGCCCCGAGCGCCGGGTACCGCTCGGCGCAGCGCGCCACGATCCCGGCGAGGCCGTCGGCGTCGTCGTCGGCGGGGCGGTCCGGCTCGACCACCCGGACCACCAGGATCCGGGCCGACCGGCGGGCCGCGCAGTCGAAGGCGAAGGCGAGGGCGGTCCGGGAACTCGGCGACCCGTCCACGCCGACCAGCACCGGCCCTTTCGGCGGCGGCTCGCGGCGGACCACCAGCACCGGGCAGTCGGCGCGGGCGGCCACCTGCACGGCGGGGCTGTCGGCCGGTACGCACGAGGCGCCGTCGGCCATCCCGCCGTCGCCGACGGCGACCAGGAACGCCGACGCGGACCGGCGGACCAGCACCGCCACGGCGTCCCCCTCGACGATCTCGCCACTGACCGGCAGCGCCGGCTCGACCTCCTCGGCGACGACGGCCGCGCGGGCGATCAGCCGCTCCGCCTCGGCCCGCGGGCTCAACGCGCCGGGACCGGATGAGCCGGGAGCTGATGCGCCGGAGCCGGGAGCTGATGCGCCGGAACCGGGTGCGGGTGCGCCGGGACCGGGCACGGCCGGCACCGTCAGGGCCGCCGCCCAGTTGAACGCGTGCAGCAGGGCCAGCGACCGCCCGTGCGCGGCGGCCTCCCCGGCGGCCACCCGGACCACCGGCAGGTGCTCCGTGGCCGGGCCCACCCCGGCGACCACCGGCCGGTGCGCCGTCACCGGCCCCTCGGCGGCCACCGCCGCCGACCCGTCGGGTGCGGCCATACCGGCATCACCTCCCGGGCGCCGCTGCCTCCCTGCCGAGGGTAGTCGCGCCACCCGCCCGCCGGGGCCGGTTCGCCGGGGCACCCGGCGGCAGCCGGCGGGACTGGTGCCGCTCAGCCGGCGGTGGGCGGGTCCGGGTGGACGTGCAGGACGACGGCGGTGGCGTTGTCCCGGCCACCGGCGGCCAGGGAGTCGGCGAGCAGGGCGCGGACCGCCTCGGCGGGGTCCGCGTCGGCCAGCACCGTCCGCAGCCGGTCGTAGGCGACCTGGTCGGCCACGCCGTCGGTGCAGAGCAGGTACCGGTCGCCCGGGCGCGGGGTGACCGCGAGCAGGTCCGCCTCGGGCCGGTCGGGGTGCCCGACGTAGCGGGTGAGGTGGTAGCGCGCCCGGGCGGCCTCGACCGAGTCGGCGGGGTACCAGCCGTTGACCACGCCGAGCCAGGCCATGGTGTGGTCAACGGTGAGCTGTTCCAGCGGCCCGCCGCGCCAGCGGTAGGCGCGGGAGTCGCCGAGGTGCGGGATCCAGGCCAGGTCGCCGTCCGGCTCGACCAGCAGGGCGGTCAGCGTGCACCCGGTCAGCTCGGCCAGTCGGGCGCCGGCGTCGCGTACCCGCGACTGGGCCTCGGCCACGGCGGCGCGCAGCCGGCGGGGGTCGGGTCCGCCGGCCGCCCGGACCGCCTCGACCAGGGTGGCCATCGCGGTGGTGCCGGCGACCCGGCTGCCCTCGCCGGCCCCCATCCCGTCGGCGACCGCGGCGAACGGCAGCCCGGCGTCCAGGTGCAGCACGTCGAAGTTGGCCGGGTACCGGTGGCCGGTGACGGTGCCCCCGGCGAACTCCAGGGCGAGCCGGCCGAGGCGGAACCGGCCGGTCGGCCCGCCGGGCACGGACGGAGCGGCGCGCATCAGCGGACGCTAGCACCCGATGTAAGGAAGGGCCCCCTGTTAACGCTTTCTGTTGTACAGGGGGCCCCTCCAAACAACCTGTCCCCGCTGGGGGTGCGAGTGTCAGCCCAGGGTGCAGGACATCCCGTTGAGGCTGATCGTGGCGGGGCTGCCGTTGACCCCGGTCCACTCGGCCAGGAAGCCGACCTCGGCGCTGCCGTTGGCGGCGAGGGTGCCGTTCCAGCTCGTGTTGCGGACCTCGACGGCCGCGCCGGTCTGCTGGTGGCTGCCGTTCCACAACTGGGTGATCCGCTGCCCGTTCGGGAAGGACCAGCGCAGCGTCCACCCGGACAGGGCCTGCGGCATCGTGTTGGTGACCCGGACGGTGCCCTGGAAGCCACCCGGCCACTGGTTGGTCACCGTGTACGCCGCCCGGCAGGCGGTCTGCCCGCCGGTCGGGGTGGGCGTCGGGCTCACGGTCGGGCTCACCGTCGGCGAGACCGTCGGGCTCACCGTCGGCGAGACGGTCGGGCTGACGGTGGGGGAGACGGTCGGGCTGACCGTCGGGCTGGCGGTCGGGTCGATCCGGGTCGGGTCGACGATCCCCCAGTACGCCGGCTTGGCCTGCAACTCGATGTCGAACAGCAGCGGGGCGTCCTTGCGGGCCACCGGGAAGCTGTCCAGCCAGGTGTTGTCGTCGGCCAGGCCCCAGACAGTCACCGAGGTCAGCTCGTCGGCGTAGCGCCGGTACAGGTCGAAGAAGTCCCGGTAGCGCAGGGCCTGGGTGCGGATGCGGTCGGCCGGCGGGCTCGGGAACGACTGCGACGAGTCGGTGTAGATGCTGATGTCCATCTCGGTGATCTGCTGCTCCACCCCGAGCGGGACGAACTTCTGGAGCATCGCCTCGGTCTCGGCGAGCGAGGGCCACTGGATGTTGACGTGCATCTGGTGGCCGACCCCGTCGATCGGCACCCCCTCGGCCTTCAACTGGGCGACCAGGGCGTACAGCTTGTCGCGCTTGGCCGGCACGTTGGTGTTGTAGTCGTTGATGAACAGCTTCGCGTCCGGGTCGACCTCGCGGGCCACCCGGAAGGCGGTCCGCAGGTAGTCCAGGCCGGTCAGCTCGAACCAGCGGCTGCGGCGCATGCCGTCGGCCTGGTTCTCGTCGATCACCTCGTTGGCGACGTCCCACACCCCGATGTCGTCCTTGTACCGACCCATCACGGTGCGGATGTGGTCCTCGATGCGCTCCAGCACCAGCGCCTTGTTGGCCGGGGTGGCGGTCATCGGGGCCCCGCTGGCGTCGGTGAAGACCCAGGCCGGGGTCTGCTGGTGCCAGACCAGGGTGTGGCCGCGGACCGCCATGCCGTTGTCCCGGCCGAAACCGACCTGGGTGTCGGCGTCGGTGAACCGGAACTGGCCCTCGGTGGGCTGGGTGGCGTCCCACTTGAGGGCGTTGCCGGGGGTGACCGAGTCGAAGTGGCGGCGCAGCAGGACGGCGTGACTGCCGATGATCTCCGGCGCGCCGATCGCGGCGCCGATCGGGAAGTGGTCGGCGAGCACGTCCTTCAGCGCCGGGATGTCGGTCTGCACCGGCTTGGTCGGCTGGTACGACAGGACGAAGTCGTCGATGTGCAGGGCGGGGGTGCCGCTGGCGGTCTCCACGTACGCGGAGAGCCGGTCGGCGTCCTGGGCGAGGGTGTAGCTGCCGCGCAGCTCGACCCAACCGCCGGCGGTGACGTCGGTGTTGCCGACCACCTGGTCGTAGGCGACCGCGTCGCCGGACCCCCGCTCGACGCTGAGCCGGACCTGGGCGGGGGACTCGCCGGGGGCGAGCCGGACCCGGACGGAGAGCGAGTACCGCACGCCGGGGTCCACGATGTCGAGCAGGTCCCGGGTCGGCCCCTCCCAGCTACGGGTCCGGCCGGTGACGGCGAGTCCGTGGGTGCCGGTGTGGGCGGCGGCGGTGCTGGCGGTCACCGTCTCGTCGGCGCGGGGGCGCCAGCCCTGGCTGGTGCCGTCGTCGAAGGTGCTGGTCAGCACGACCACCGGTTCGGCGGCCTGGGCGGTGGAGGTGGCGACGGGCACGGCGGTGACGAGGGCGGCCAGGGTGACCAGGGCGGCGCCCAGGGTGAGGTGGCGGCGCGTCCTGAGAGCGCGCATGGGGGTGTCCTTCCACTGTGGGGATACGGGCGCGCGTGGGTCGGCTCGCCGATGGCGGCGACCGCACGCCGGGTTCGCCGACATGTGCCCCCATGTCGGCCGCGTGTCCGTGCCCCGGGACGGCGCCCACCAGGGCTGCCGTCGACAAGAGTCGATCATAGGTGGTCGGCGGCCCGCCGCGCCAGGCTGTCATCCTGGGTTGACAGCCTCCCGCTTGTCAACGTAAGTTGACAGCATGAGTCAGGCGACGGAACTCGCGGCGGCGGCCGGCAGCACCGACCCGAAGGTCGGGCTGCGCGCGGTCCGCGCACTGCGCCGGCTGCTCGAACGGCTCGAGGTGATCCAGGTCGACAACGCCCGTCAGCAGGGCTGGTCCTGGCAGGAGATCGCCGACGCCCTCGAGGTCAGCCGACAGGCGGTCCACAAGAAGCACGCCGGGCGACCGGCGGTCCGACAGTCCTGGGAGGCGTGATGTTCGAACGGTTCACCCACCGGTCCCGCGAGGTCGTCCACCGGGCGCTCGACGAGGCCCGCGCCGACGGCCACCAGCCGGTCGGCACCCAGCACCTGCTGCTGGCCCTGCTCGCCGACGAGAGCAGCCTCGCCGCCCGGGTGCTCGCCGACGCCGGCCTCGACGCCGACGACCTGCGCGGGCGCATCCGCCGGCACACCGAGGCGGGCGGGCCCGACCTCGGCCCGGCCGACGCCGCCGCCCTGCGGGAGATCGGCATCGACCTGACCGCGATCGTCGCCCGGATCGAGGAGTCCTTCGGCCCGGACGCGCTGCGCGCGGCGGCACCAGCACCACGGGGACGCTGGTTCCGCCGGTCCCGGCCCGGCGGGGGCACCTTCGCCCCGAGGTCGAAGAAGGTCCTGGAGCTGTCCCTGCGGGAGGCGATCCGGCTGCGCCACCGGCACATCGGCACCGAGCACATCCTGCTCGGCCTGCTCCGCGAGGGCGACGGCCTAGCCGCGCTGGTGCTCACCGAGGCCGGGGCCGACCTCGGCGACCTGCGCCGCCGGGTGGAGACCGCGCTGCGCGCCGCCGCCTGATCCCGCCCCCCGTCCCCAAACCTCCCTGTGGGCATCCGCACCCCGGGTTCCGTCGGCTCGCCGAACCGACCGGGGTCCTGCACACTGACGCCGTGACTGGTGGACAGGACGGCCGGCCCGAGGTCCCCGGCGACGGGCCGCGCTCGGCCGTGGTGGTCAACCCGGCGAAGGTGGCCGACCTCGACGAGTTCCGCCGGACCGTCGACGACACCCTGACCACCGCCGGCTGGCCGGCCCCGCGATGGTTCGAGACCACCCCCGACGACCCCGGTCGGGGACAGACCGAGCAGGCGGTCCGGGCCGGGGCCGAGGTGGTCTTCGCCTGCGGCGGCGACGGTACGGTGATGTCCTGCGTGAGCGGCCTGGTCGGCACCGAGGTGGCGCTGGCCGTGCTGCCCCAGGGCACCGGCAACCTGCTCGCCGCCAACCTCGGCCTCTCCGTCGACCTGCCCGCCGCGCTGGAGGTGGCCGTCGAACGGGGTCGCCGCCGGCTCGACGTCGGCGCGGTCGGCGACCAGCACTTCACCGTGATGGCCGGGATGGGCTTCGACGCCCAGATGCTCGCCGACACCTCCGAGACGACCAAGGCCCGCATCGGCTGGCCCGCGTACGTGATGGGCGCCGCCCGCAACCTGCGGGACCGGCCGATGCGGGTGACCATCCGGATCGACGACCGCCCCCCGCTGCGCCGCCGGGCCCGCTCGGTGCTGGTCGCCAACGTGGGCCGGCTCCAGGGCGGGGTACGGCTGCTGCCCGAGGCGGAGCCCGACGACGGGTACCTGGACGTGGCCGTGCTGACCCCGCGCACCCTGCGGCACTGGCTGGCGCTCGGCTGGGCCGTCGTCCGACGCCGGGACCGGGTGCCCCGGATGGAGGTGCACCGGGGCCGGCGCATCGAGATCACCAGTACCCGGGCGCAGCCCCGGGAACTCGACGGGGATCTGATCGACCCCGGCCGTACGCTGCGCGCCGAGGTCTGCCCCCGGGCGCTCTGGCTCTGCGTACCGCAGCCGCAGGAGTCGCCCGACCTGAGCGTGGACGCCGAGGGAGCGAGTGAGCGGGGGGAGGAGCTGATCGAGGAGGCCCACCGTGAGTAGCACCCGGCTGGTGCCGGAGACCCGGCTGATGGCCGACGCCGAACTCTCCGCCGACGACGCCTGGCACGCGCTGCGCCGGTACGGCGGCTGGGCGCTGCTGCGGGACGCCTTCGTCCGGTTCCGGTACGGCGACGGGTTCAGCCACGCCCGCGCCTTCGCCCTCCAGCTCTGCCTGGCGGTGGTCCCGTTCCTCATCGCGCTGACCGGGCTGATCAGCGAGCTCGGGGTGGAGGAGGGCGGCGAGGTCGTCGCCGACACGGTGCTGGCGCTGACCCCCGGCGCGAGCGAGACGATGGTGAAGGAGCTGCTCGGGGAGGGTGAGCGCGCCGAACGGGTCGGCGAGCTGGCCCTCGGCCTCGGCCTGGTCACCGGGCTGGTGGCGCTGACCAGCACGATGGCCCAGATCGAACGGGGCGCCAACCGCATCTACGGGGTGGAACGGGACCGGCCCGCGCTGTGGAAGTACGTCCGGGCGGCGGTGCTCGCCGTCACCGCCGGTCTGCCGGCCCTCTTCGGGTTCCTGATCCTGGTCGCCGGCGGGCCGATGGGCGACTCGGTGCAGCGGAACTACCACTGGGGAGTGGGGGCGGACGCCGGCTGGGACGTGGTGCGCTGGCCGCTCAGCCTCGGCCTGACCGTGCTCGCGGTCGCGGTGCTGTTCCGGTACGCGCCCCGGCGCCGCCAGCCCGGCCTGTCCTGGCTCTTCTTCGGCGCCGGGATCGCCACCGTGCTCTGGTGGCTGACCAGCCTCCTGCTCGCCGCGTACGTGGCGTTCAGCAGCGGCTTCGGCCAGACGTACGGGGCGCTGACCGGGATGATGGCGCTGCTGCTCTGGGCCAACCTCACCGGCATGGCGCTCTTCGGCGGGCTGGCCTTCGCCGCCCAGCTCGAAGCGCTGCGGATCGGGGTCGAGGACCCGGCCCGGCCCGACCTCTGGGCGCCGGAGACCGACCGCGCGCCTCTCGACGACACGGGCGAGATGACCGCTCTGTGACCCGTTCGGGGTCGGGTGGGGTGTACCGGATCGGGCCAGAGGGTACATGCGGCACGCCAGAGCGAGAGGGAGGCTGCCGTGACCGGGGTCAGAGAGCTGCTGCGCAGACCGTTGGGCCACTTCACCGAGCGCAGCCTCGCCGGGCTGGCGCTGATCCTCGGCGCGGGGGTCGGGTTCGGGCTGCTGCTGGTGCTCGTCCGGGTGGAGTGGACCCCGCTGTACGACGTCGACCACGGCGTCGCCGCCCGGCTCAACGAGCTGATCGCGCCGATCGGCCCGCTGGTCACCGTGCTCACCGCGATCACCGACCTGGGTGGCCGGCCGGTGATCGTCTGGCTGGTCAGCGTCGCCGTGGTGGGACTGCTGATCCGCAGGCAGGGCCGGCTGGCGATGTACGTGATCGTCACCGGGCTCGGCGCGCTGGTCCTCGACCCGTCGTTGAAGGCGCTGGTCGACCGGCTCCGCCCCGAGGTGGACGTGCCGATCGGCACGTACGCCGGGCAGAGCTTCCCCAGCGGCCACGCGCTCGGCTCGATGGTCGCGTACGGCGCGATCCTGCTGGTCTTCCTGCCCGCCATGGCCCCGCGCTGGCGCAAGCCGGCGATCGCCCTGACCGGGCTGGTGGTCTTCCTCATCGGGTTCACCCGGGTCGCCCTCGGCGTGCACTTCCTCTCCGACGTGCTCGGCGCCTGGCTGCTCGGCGCGGCCTGGCTCGGGGTGACCGCGTACGCCTTCCGGCTGTGGCGTCTGGAGCGCGGCCGGCCGCCGGTGTCGTTCACCGAGGGGCTGGAGCCGGAGGCGGCGCGCGACGTGACGCCGGCCCCGGACGAGGAGAAGCTGCTGCCGCACGCCCGCGCCGGCGTCGCCGAGCTGCTCGTCGGCTGGGTGCTGGTCTTCGGCCTGCTCTACGGCTTCGGCATGTACGTCAGCTACCACGCCGGGGGCACCTTCTTCGAGCGCCTCGACACGGCCGTGCCGAACTGGTTCGACGCGCAGCGCACCCCGACCGGCGACGACGTCAGCTACTGGTGGAGCAAGGTCGGCGACACCCACGCCATCCTGCTGATCTCGCTGGTCTTCTGCCCACTGGTGCTGGCGGTCTGGCGGCGCTGGCGGCCGGTGCTCTTCGTCGCGCTGACCATGTTCGGCGAGCTGAGCCTCTTCCTCGCCTCGGCCGCCGCGGTGGACCGCCCCCGCCCGCCGATCGAGAACCTGGACGGCCCGATGCCGACCTCGTCCTTCCCGTCCGGCCACATCGCCGCCACCATGTGCCTCTGGCTGGCGATCGCCGTGGTCGTCTTCCCGCGCACCGACCGCTGGTGGCGGTGGGTCTTCGTGGCCCTCGCCGTGGTCATGCCGGTCGGCGTGGCGGTCTCCCGGATGTACCGGGGCATGCACCACCCGACCGACTTCATGGGCGCCATCCTGCTCACCGCCTGCTGGGTGGGCCTGCTCTACTGGGTGGTCCGGCCCAACGCCGACGTGCACGAGGGCAACGAACCGGCCATCGAGTCCGAGGACGTGGACACCCTCGACGACGAGCTGGCCAAGGCCGGCCGCCCGGCCTGACCAGGACCCCGGGAGCCGGCGCCGTGCTGCGGGTGATGACCTGGAACATCCGGACCGGTGGCCGGGACCCCGGCGGAGCCGACCGGCTGGACCTCGTGCTCCGGGTCGTCGCCGCGCAGCGCCCCGACCTGCTGGCCCTCCAGGAGCTGCGCGGCTTCGACCGGGCCGGCCTGGCGCAGCGGGTCGGCACGGCGGTCGGAATGCGTCCGTACCTGGTCCGCAGTTGGTTCGGCCAACCGGTCGCGGTGCTGGTCCGCCCGCCGCTGCGGGTCCGCGCCGCCGCCCGGGTACGCCGCCCCTTCCACCACGCCGCCCAGCGGGTCACCGTGGAGACCGACGCCGGCCCGCTCACCGTGCTCGCCGCGCACCTGGACCCGTACTCGGGCACCCGCCGGCTGGTCGAGGCGGGCTGGCTGGCCGCCGCCGTACGCCGGGCATCGGGGGATTTGGTGCTGCTGGCCGGGGACCTGAACACCCTCGACCCCGGCACCGACCACACCGACCGGCTGGCCCGGCTGCCCGACCCGTACCGTCGTCGGCACCTGCGCCGGGACGGGCGGACGGTGGAGACCCGCGCGGTGGCCCGGCTCGCCGCCGCCGGCCTGGTCGACCTGCACGCGGCGCTCACGCCCGGCGACCCGGGGCTGACCGCGCCCACCCGGCACGGCGGCGGCGTCGAGTTCTCCGGGATGCGCCTGGACTACCTCTTCGCCACCCCGGCCCTGGCCCGGCTGGCCCGCTCCTGCACCGTGCTCCGCGACGCCGACACCGACCGGGCCTCCGACCACTACCCCCTCACCGCCACCCTGCTGATGTAAGGAAGGGCCCCCTCTTAACGTTTCCGGTAGAGGAGGGGCCCCTTGTTAACAGCCCTCGCGCCCGGCTCTTACCTCGCACCCGGCACCCGACGGAGCAGGCGAGCCGGGCGCGGATGTGCGGAGCGGGACCCTGCGGAGCGCGCCGGTTGCCGGGTGACCCCAGGCTCGCGCCCCGCCCGGCCGCGCTGCTCGCCACCGCCCCGCCCCCGCCCCCACCCCTCCCGTGTGTCGATCATGAGGTTCGCGGCATCGGATGTCGCTCCGGCTGCCGCAAACTCCATGATCAACGGGGTGAGGGGTGGGGGCGGGGGTGAGGGGTGGGGGAGGGGGGAGGGAGGGGAGGCAGGGGGCGGGGGTTAGAGGAGGGTGTTGAGGAGGATGGTCAGGAGGACGGAGGCGAGGATCGAGAAGAGGATCATCAGGAGGCAGCCGAGGCCGCCGCCGAGTGGCCGGATCTCCGTGTTGCCGATGCGCATGCGCTCCACCTGTCCGTCGATCGTCAGCAGAAAGGGTACGGGCGAGCCCGGGGCGGCGACCCGGATCGCCGGGCGGGGTCAGAGTGCCTTGAGCCGGGGTACCAGTTCCTCGCGGGCCCAGTCCAGGAACATCGGCTGGCTGTCCCCGCCCACCTGGACGACCGCCACGTGGGTGAAGCCGGCGTCGACGAACTTCTTGAACGCCGCGACGTGCCGGTCGACGTCCGGGCCGCAGGGGATGCCCTCGGCCACGTCCTCCTCGCGGACGTACCCGGTGGCGGCGGCGAAGGCGTCCGGGTCGGGCAGGTCCGCGTTGACCTTCCAGCCCAGGCCGAACCAGCGGAACTGGTCGTGCACGGTCGCGCGGCACTCCGCCTCGTCCGGGCCGTAGCAGATCGCCACCTGGCCGAACCGGGGCTGCCCGGCACCGCCCGCGTCGTCGTACAACTGGATGATGCGTGGGTCCGGCTCGGTGGCGACGAGGCCGTTGCCGTACTCGGCGGCGAGGGCGGCCGACGACGGCCCGGAGGCCGCGACGGCGATCGGCACCGGACGGTCCGGCCGGTCCCAGACGTACGCGTCGGGGACGTCGAAGTGGTTGCCGGAGAAGGTGAGCGTCTCCCCGTTGAGCAGCGGCCGGATGATCTGCAACGCCTCCTCGAACATCTCGTGCCGCTGCTGCACGTGCGGCCAGCCGCCGACGACGTGCTCGTTGAGGTTCTCCCCGGCACCGAGTCCGAGGGTGAACCGGCCGTCCGAGAGCACGCCGATCGTGCTGGCCTTCTGCGCGACCACCGCCGGGTGGTAGCGGCGGATCGGGCAGGTGACGAAGGACATCAGCTCGGCCCGGGAGGTGGCGTGGGCGACCGCGCCCAGCACCGACCAGGCGTACGGGGAGTGGCCCTGCGTGTCGAGCCACGGGTAGTAGTGGTCGGAGACGACGAGCTGGTCGAAGCCGGCCGCCTCCGCCCGGACCGCGTAGTCGACCAGGTGCTTCGGGCCGGCCTGTTCGGACATCAGGGTGTACCCGACGGTCACCATGGCGGGGGTCTCCTCTCACCGACGCTCACCGGCTCTCACCGACTGTCACCGGCGACGGGACTTCCACCGGCGCCGCAACAGCCTCGGATACCCCGGTGCGCGACGATCAACCCACCCGGGCGGTACCCGCTGGGCCGGGCACCCCGCTTGACGTGACGGCCATCGATGGATAAGGTCCGGGCTTAACCGGTTCAGCCGGGTTGGCGTACATCCTGTGGTGGGGATGGCGCACCTGTGGCGGCTCATCTCACCGTGAGCCGTCACAGGGCTCGCCGCGCGCAGGCCGGGGAAACTGAACCGGTTGCCTGGGCAGCGGCGGCACCCTACGCTGATGCCGCGTCGCCGGAGCCGGGCGGCGGCTGTCGGGCTCAGCCGCCAACCCCTGTCACGACCGCACCCCCACCTGGGCACCGGGGGACCCGTCCCTGAGGAATGCCATGAAAAAACGACTGTCCGCCGCCGGGGCCGCCCTGCTCGCGCTGCTCGTGGCCGTCCTGGCCTTCGGCCAGCCGGCCCGCGCCGCGACCGGCTTCACCGTCGCCGACGGCAAGCTGTACGACGCCAACGGCAACGAGTTCATCATGCGTGGCGTCAACCACGCCCACACCTGGTACCAGCAGCAGACCAGCTCGTTCGCCAACATCAAGGCCCTCGGCGCGAACAGCGTCCGGGTGGTGCTCGCCAGCGGCCAGCGCTGGACGAAGAACGACACCGCCGACGTGGCCAACGTGATCTCCCTGTGCAAGGCCAACCGGCTGATCTGCGTCCTGGAGGTGCACGACACCACCGGGTACGGCGAGCAGGCCGGCGCGGCCACCCTGGCACAGGCCGTCGACTACTGGATCAGCGTCCAGAGCGCCCTCGCCGGCCAGGAGAAGTACGTCATCCTCAACATCGGCAACGAGCCGCACGGCAACCAGGGCTACAGCGCCTGGACCACCGACACCACCAACGCGATCAAGCGGCTGCGTACCGCCGGCTTCGCGCACACCATCATGGTGGACGCCCCGAACTGGGGGCAGGACTGGTCGTTCACCATGCGCGACAACGCGGCCTCGGTCTTCGCCGCCGACCCGCAGAAGAACACCGTCTTCTCCGTCCACATGTACGGCGTCTTCGACACCGCCGCCGAGATCAGCGACTACCTGGGCCGGTTCCGGGCCGCGAAGCTGCCGATCGTGGTCGGGGAGTTCGGTCACAACCACTCCGACGGCAACCCCGACGAGGACGCCATCCTCTCCTACACCCAGGCCAACGGCATCGGCTGGCTGGGCTGGTCCTGGAGCGGCAACGGCGGTGGGGTGGAGTACCTCGACCTGGCCATCAACTTCAACCCGGCCAACCTGAGCAGCTGGGGCCAGCGCCTGTTCAACGGGGCCAACGGCATCAAGCAGACCGCCCGGCAGGCGTCGGTGTACGACAGCATCCCGCCGACCACCCCGCCGACGACTCCGCCCACCACGCCGCCCACCACCCCGCCGACGACCCCGCCCACCACGCCGCCGACGACTCCGCCGACCACGCCGCCGGCGGGTGCCGGCTGCACCGCCACCTACGCGGTGACCGGCCAGTGGCAGGGCGGCTTCCAGGGCGACGTCAAGGTGACCGCCGGCAACGCGGCGATCAACGGCTGGACGGTCCGCTGGACGTACGGCAACGGCCAGACCGTCACCCAGTCCTGGAACGCCACCGTCACCAGCAGCGGGTCGACCGTCAGCGCCGCCAACGTGGCGTACAACGGCCGGCTCGGCGCCGGGGCCAGCACCTCCTTCGGCTTCATCGGCACCTGGAACGGCACCAACTCCACCCCGACGCTCACCTGCACCGCGAGCTGACCGGTACCCCTCCAACCGGTGGCCGGGTCCGCACGGACCCGGCCACCGGCGCGTCCGGCGGGGCGGGACGGCTCAGTCGACGGCGGTGACCTCCAGCAGCAGGGTCTGCTCGGGGTGCAGCGCCGGTGCCTGGAGACCGACCGTGGCCAGGGCGGCCCCGGTCACCGTCACGCCGCCGCCGGCCAGCCAGGCCGGTGGGGCGAGCTGGAGCACCGCCGGTTCCGGTACGCCGGCCGCCGGCCGCACGGCGTACCGCCGCCGGGGGGCCAGCCCCGGCAGCCGGACCGGCCCGGGTACCTGGGCGACCGAGGTGGTGAGCCGGACGATCGCGTACACGGCGGCGGAGCCGTCCACCGCGACCACGCCGTGCGCCCAGAGCGCCGGGTCGGGATGGTCCACCCGGACCACCCGGCCGGTGTGCAGCAGCGGCCGGAGCCGCTTGTGCAGCGCCACCCAGGCGGCCAGCCCGGCCCGCTCGGCGGGGTCGAGCGCGCTGATGTCCCACTCGATCCCGTGATGGCCGAAGAGCGCCGTCGCCGCCCGGAAACCCAGGTCGTGCCGGCGGTACGTGGTGTGTGCGCGCTCCGGCCCGACGTGCGTGCCGATCAGCTCCGGCGGCAGCAGCAGGCCGGTCCAGCGCTGGATCGCCAGCCGCTCCAGGGCGTCGTTGCAGTCACTGGCCCAGACCCGGTCGGTGCGCCGCAGGATCTCCAGGTCGATCCGGGCGCCGCCGGAGGAACAGCTCTCGATCTCCACGCCGGGGTGGCGGCGGCGCAGCTCGTCGAGGAGCCGGTACACCGCGAGGGTCTGCGCGCGCACGGCCGGGCGGCCCCGGTGCCCGGCCTCGGTGAGGTCCCGGTTGTGGTCCCACTTGAGGTACCCGATGCCGGGGTACCCGGTCAGCAGCGCGTCGAGCCGCCCCAGCACGTGCTCGTACGCGGCCGGCTCGACCAGGTCGAGCACCTGCTGGTGCCGCCACGGCGGGGGCAGCCGCCCCGGCACCTGGAGGGTCCACTCCGGACGGGCCCGGTGCAGCTCCGAGTCGGGGCTGACCATCTCCGGCTCCACCCAGAGCCCGAACCGCATGCCCAACCCGGTGACGTGGTCGATCAGCGGGTGCAGCCCGTCCGGCCAGACGGCGTCGTCGACGGACCAGTCGCCGAGCCCGGCCCGGTCGTGCCGGCGGCCGGTGAACCAGCCGTCGTCCAGCACGAACCGTTCCACCCCCACCTGCGCGGCGGCGTCCGCCAGGGCGGTCAACCGGGCCAGGTCGTGGTCGAAGTAGACCGCCTCCCAGACGTTCAGGGTGACCGGTCGGGGGCCGCGCGGGTGGTGCGGGCGGGCCCGCAGGTGGGTGTGCAGGACCGCGCTGAGCCCGTCCAGCCCGGCGGCGGAGAACGCCGCGTAGAGCAAAGGAGTGGCGTACTCCTCCCCGGGGGCGAGCACCACCTCGCCGGGGGCCAGCAGTTCGCCGCCGCCGAGGGTCGACTCGCCGGTGGGCCGCCGTTCGGCGACGGTCACGTGGTCGCCGCTCCACGCGGTGTGCACCGCCCACACCTCGCCGTGCCCGAACCCGAACCCGGCCGTCCCGGCGACCAGCAGCAGGGTCGCGTCGTGCCCGGTCCGCCCGTGCCGGCCCTCCCGTACCCAGGCGCCCATCGGCCAGGGATGCCGCTGCGGCGACCGTTCCCGGCACCACCGGCCGGTCAGGTCGAGCAGGTCGGTGGCGACCGCCGGCACCGGCAGCACCGGGGTCAGCTCCCGCAGCTCGTACCGGCCCGGACCGTCGTTGCGCAGCCGGTGGCGCACGGTCAGCACCCCGGCCGGGTCCAGCGCCATCTCGACCGTGAGGGTCAGCCCGGCAGCCGGGTCGACGGCCCGCACCGTCACCCGGGCCGCGGTGCCGCCGGAACCGACACCTGCCCCCTGCTCGGCCGCTGTGGCCTGCTCGGCCTCCGTGGCCTGCGCCGCGTCGGCGTCGGGCGCCGGATCGGTCACCGTCAGCTCGGCGAGGCGGAACGCGGTGGACCAGGCGGCACCGTCGCGGTGCCCGGCCAGGCCGGGCCGGCCGCTCCATCCGGCG
The DNA here is from genome assembly GCF_050410825.1 of Micromonospora fluostatini. Taxonomy (NCBI): domain Bacteria; kingdom Bacillati; phylum Actinomycetota; class Actinomycetes; order Micromonosporales; family Micromonosporaceae; genus Micromonospora; species Micromonospora fluostatini. Next base: position 3,741,564 of record NZ_CP191251.1, on the reverse strand, counting down.
CTCGCCTCGGGCAGCAGGGCGAGCACGGTGGGCGCGTCGAAGCTGCCCGGCGCCACCGGCGGTCGGGTCGCGGCGACCAGGGCGGCGAGGTCGTCGGGGGTGGCCGGGCCGAGGTCCGCGCCCCAGTGGACGACCCGGGGCAGGCCGCCGCCCCGGGCGTCGAGCACCACCTGCGTACCGGCGCGGCGGAGATGAACGATCGTCATCGGCCCACTGTCCGGTACGTGGGCCAGCCGCGTTTGACGGAGGTCGACGGTGGTGCAAGGCTCAGCGCACATGGGAGTCTGGCAGGGCGACGAGCTCCAGTACGGCGCGGACTACAACCCGGAGCAGTGGCCCGAGCAGACCTGGGCCGAGGACGTCGAGCTGATGCGCCGGGCCGGGGTCAACCTGGTCTCCGTCGGCATCTTCTCCTGGGCGCTGCTCGAACCCACCCCCGGCCGGTACGAGTTCGGGTGGCTGGACCGGGTCCTGGCGCTGCTGCACGGTGGCGGCATCGGCGTCGACCTGGCCACCGCCACCGCCAGCCCACCGCCCTGGCTGGCGCGTCGACACCCGGAGACGCTGCCCCGCACCGCCGACGGCACGGTGCTGTGGCCGGGCGGCCGGCAGGCGTACTGCCCCAGCTCGCCGGTCTTCCGGGAGCGGTCGCTGGCGCTGGTGGAGGCGCTCGCCAGCCGGTACACCGACCACCCGGCGGTGGTGATGTGGCACATCTCCAACGAGGTCGGCTGCCACAACACGCACTGCCACTGTGAGGTCAGCGCCGAGGCGTTCCGCCGCTGGCTGCGGGCGCGCTACGGCGACCTGGACCAGCTCAACGAGGCCTGGGGCACCGCCTTCTGGAGCCAGCGGTACCACGACTGGGCGGAGGTCAACCCGCCGCGCGCCGCGCCGACCTTCGCCAACCCCACCCACCAGCTCGACTTCCTGCGCTTCTCCTCCGACGAGCACCGGGCCCAGGTCCGCGCCGAGCGGGAGGTCCTGCACCGGCTGACCCGGCAGCCGGTGACCACGAACTTCATGATCGGCACCGGCAGCAAGTACCTGGACTACCACTCCTGGGCCGCCGACGTCGACCTGGTCGCCAACGACCACTACCTCGACGGCGCCGACCCGGACGCGCACCTGGGGCTGGCGCTGGCCGCCGACCAGACCCGGGGGGTGGCCGACGGCGGGCCGTGGCTGCTGATGGAGCACTCCACCAGCGCGGTCAACTGGCAGCCGCGCAACCTGGCGAAGACTCCCGGGCAGTTGCGCCGCAACAGCCTGGCGCACGTGGCCCGGGGCGCCGACGGGGTGCTCTTCTTCCAGTGGCGGGCCTCCCGCGCCGGGGCGGAGAAGTTCCACTCCGGGATGGTGCCGCACGCGGGTACCGACACCAAGGTCTTCCGGGAGGTCTGCCGGCTCGGCGCGGACCTGCGCGCCCTGGCCGAGGTCCGGGGCAGCCGGGTCGACGCCGAGGTGGCGGTGCTCTTCGACTACGAGGCCTGGTGGGGCGCCGAGCTGGACTCCCACCCCACCGTGGACCTGGACTACACCGAGCGGCTGCGGGCCTGGTACGACGCGCTGTGGCGGTGCGGGGTGACCGCCGACGTGGTGCACCCGTCGGCGGACCTGTCCGGGTACCGGCTGGTCCTGGTGCCCACCCTGTACCTGGTCCGCGACGCCGACGCGGCGGCGCTGCGCCGGTACGTCGAGCGGGGCGGGACGGCGCTGGTGACCTTCTTCAGCGGGATCGTCGACGAGCACGACCACATCCGCCTCGGCGGGTACCCGGGCGCGTTCCGGGACCTGCTCGGGGTGCGGACCGAGGAGTTCTTCCCGCTGCGCGAGGGGGAACGGGTCAACCTGGACGACGGCTGCACCGCCGACGTCTGGACCGAACTGCTGCACCCGCTGGCCGCCGAGGTGGTGGCCGGGTACGCGGACGGCCCGTTGCCCGGGGTGCCGGCGGTGACCCGCAACCCGGTCGGCGACGGTGCGGCCTGGTACGTCGGCACCCGGCTGGACCGGGCCGGCACCGCCCGGCTGGTGAGCCGGCTGCTCGCCGAGACCGGGGTCCGGCCGCCCGCCGAGGCGCCCGCCGGGGTGGAGGTGGTCCGGCGGCGGCGTGACGGCCGCAGTTGGCTCTTCGTCGTCAACCACACCGACGAGCCGGCACCGGTCGCCGTCACCGGCACCGACCTGCTCAGCGGTGCCTTCTGCGCGGAGACGCTGGTGGTCCCGGCCGGCGAGGTCGTTGTGGTCCGGGAGCAGACCTGAGCGCGCCGGGTTCCCGCGACTCGTCGCGCCGTGCGGTTCCTGCCGTGCGCCCGGTGTGACGGTGTCGCGGCCCGGTTCGGTGGTCGGTGCCGGGTCGGCGGGTCAGCCGCGTCCGGGCTGCGGGGTGCCCGTCAGGATGGCGTCGAGGCCGTGGTCGAAGAGGTCGTCGTCGCTCCAGCGGTCGGCGTCGAGATGGCCCGAGGCGGTGAGGGTCGGGTAGGCGGTGGGGTCGGCCGTGATGTGCCGGCGGGCCGCCGCCTGCGCCTGCGGGGGCGTGGTCCGCCGCCAGGTGGCCTCGGTGAGCGCGGCGCCGATCACGTAGTTGGCCAGCAGGCGGGTGGTCACGGCCAGCGGGAGGCCGGTGTACCCGCCCCGGACCAGCGCCGACTGGAGGCGCTCGGTGCGGGCCAGGACGTTGGGGCCGAGCATCGGCCGGCCGATGAGGCCGGGGGCCCAGGGGTGCCGGAGCATGGCCGCGCGCCAGTCGCGGATCAGCGTCCGGACGGCGGTCCGCCAGTCGTCGGTGACCTCCGGCAGCGGTACGTCGCCGAAGATCCGGTCCACGGCCAGGTCGAGGACGTCCTCCTTGGTGCGGACGTGCCAGTAGAGCGCGGTGGGGGTGACGTCGAGGAGCTGGGCGAGGCGGCGCATGGTCAGGCCGTCGATGCCGTGCTCGTCGAGCAGGGCCACGGCCGCGTCGACGATGCGCTCCCGGCTCAGCGGGGCGGGGCGGGGCCGCGTGGACCCGCCCCGTAACCACACCGAGCCGGGGTCGCCGCCGCGGCGGCCGGTCGACGCGGGTTCCGGCGGCTGGTCGAACTCCGTTTCCGTCACGCCCGGATTCTAGTACCCTGTGCAGTGGATTTAACGATGTTAAGTGAACTGAACGCGGGTAACTCGACGCGATGGTGAGGGAGGCGTCGCCATGCCCCTGCTGCGGATCGCGGTGGACAGCGACCGGGCCACCGCCCGCCGGGTGCTGGAACTGCACCTGGCCGGAAAGGTCCACCGACCGTCCCGGGACACCGCCCGGGACGAGGTCTGGCGACGCGGGCGGACCCCGGCCGCCGAGCCGGTCTTCGTCGGCGTCACCAACGGCGCTCCGGTCCGGCTGCTCTACGACGTCCGGGTCCACTCCGACACGGTCCCCTGAGCGGGTGACGTTCGCGCGACCCACCGGGCCTGCTCACAGGCACTTCACAGGGGCTCCATCTAGGGTGCGGTAAGTCCGCGACCGGGTCCAGGGTGGAGCCCGGCGTCCTGCGCACGGGAGTTTCGATGGTCTTCAAGAAGATGCTCAGCGCGTTCGGTGTGGGCGGCCCGAGCGTCGACACGGTCCTGGCCAACCCGAACACCCGCCCCGGTCTCGCCCTCGACGGCCAGGTCAACCTGATCGGTGGGGACTCCCCGGCCAACATCGAGCACGTCACCATCGGCCTGGTCACCAGGGTCGAGGTGGAGAGCGGCGACACCGAGTACGCCGGCACCATGGAGTTCCACCGGATGACGGTCAGCGGGCCGTTGCAGCTCGCGCCGAAACAGCAGCTCGCCATCCCGTTCCAGCTCCCGATGCCGTGGGAGACCCCGATCACCGACGTGTACGGCCAGCGCCTGCACGGCATGACCATGGGGCTGCGGACCGAGCTGGCGGTGGCCCGCGCGGTGGACAAGGGCGACCTCGACCCGGTGGCGGTGCACCCGCTGCCGGTGCAGGAGCGGATCCTGGAGGCCTTCCTCGCGCTGGGCTTCCGGTTCAAGAACGCCGACCTGGAGCGGGGCCACATCCGGGGGGTCAACCAGACCCTGCCGTTCTACCAGGAGATCGAGTACTTCGCCGCGCCGCAGTACGCGCAGCAGGGCATCACCGAGGTCGAGCTGACCTTCGTCACGAACCCGCACGGCGTGGAGATCGTGCTGGAGTGTGACAAGCGGGGCGGCTTCCTCACCCCCGGGCACGACGTCTTCGGCCGGTACACCGTGTCGCACGCCGACGCCGAGCGCCCCGACTGGGTGCAGGTGGTCGACGGCTGGCTCCGGGAGACCACCTCGACCTACGGCAACCTGCGCGCGCAGTACGGCGCCCCGCAGGGGTACGGCGCCCCCGGGTACCCCCCGCAGGCCGCCGGCTACGGCCCTCCCGGGTACCCGGCGCAGGCCGGCTACGGCGCCCCCGGCTACCCGCCGCAGGCCGCCGGCTACGGCCCTCCCGGGTACCCGGCCAAGGCGGGCTACGGCGCCCCGCACGGGTACCCGCCGCACGGGCAGGGCCACGGCCGGCGCGGCGGCGTCGGCATGGGCGGCGTGGTCGCCGGTGCCGCGCTCGGCGCGGTCGGCGGCATGATCGCCGGCGAGATGATCTCGGACGCCTTCGACGGCGGTGACGAGGACTTCGGCGGCGACGACTTCGGCGGCGAGGAGTGACCCGCACCCGACGGTGACCGGTACCGGTGCCGGGATGCGCTCCCGGCCCCGGTGACCGCCGTCGGGCGGGCGACGAGGACGACGGCGGCCTCCGGGGGTGTCCCCCGGAGGCCGCCGGTCGCAGCGGGTGGTGTCAGTGCCGGGCCTTGCGCTCCCGGCCGCTGCGGAAGTTGCTGCCGGCCTTGGCCAGGCCCCGGCTACCCAGGTACCCGATGGTCAGCAGCGTGATGAAGAACCAGGCCTGCGGGGCGCGGAAGATGTCCACGCCGGCCGCGTTCTGGCCGACCAACTGCGAGGCGGCCAGCACGCCCACCACGGCGGCGACGTAGACCCAGAACTCGGTGGTGGCGAACGCCTGCTTGGTCTCCGTGCCGGGCGACATCGCCGGCTGCCGGTGACCGTCCGGCATCGCCGCCATCGGGCGGGTCTGCGCCTCCTGCATGGCGCGGGTCTGTGCCGGGTCCATCGGACGGGTCGGCACCTCCTGCGTGGACCGGTTCGCCGGCCTCGTGGATGCAGCCTGCGTGCTCATCTTGTCCTCCTCAAGGATGCGATGAGTCGTACCCTGCGCTCCCTCGCCCCGCTGCCGTGTCCCTGCCACGGCACCGTTGACGTGCTCGGCGGGGGCACCCGCCGTCTACCCGCCGCCCCCGGGAAGGTAACCCCCCCCGCCTCCGGCGGTGCCGTCCGGTGGTGTGTGTGGAAGGGGCCCTTCCTCTACCGGAAGCGTTAACAGGGGGCCCTTCCTTGCACCCGGGGCGGGGTTTAGTGGCGGCCGGTACGGGCAGGCAGCGGGTCACCGACAGGTCTGCGAGGTGATCGTGGTGCGGGAGAACGACGTGACGCGGGATTCGACCTGGATGCGGGACACCGCCCGGATGCGGGAGTCGGCCCGACAGACGGAGGAACGGATCACCGGGGACGAGTTCGGCACGCCCCGGACCGACGTGTCGCGGGTGGCCCAGGAGGAGGACCCCGGCGACCCGGCGGACGTGCCGATCGACCCGGAGGTGCTGCGCGACGGCGGCCCGACCCGGGGACAGGGGGCGGTGACCACCACCGGCGGCACCGCCGGCCCGGCCAGTGTCCGCCGGGTCGCCCGGCAGCCGGAGCGGCACCCCGGCACGGTGGCACCGACCACCACCGGGGACGCCACCACCGGCGGCCTGAGCACCCCCGCCGGCGGCCCGACCAGCGACCAGTCCTCCTCGGCCAGCCAGGTGGGCGGCTTCACCGACGAGTAACCCCCACCCCCACCCACACCCCACCCCACCCACCCCACCCACCCACCGGGCCCACCCACCCCACCCCACCCGTTGATCATGGAGTTACCGGCGGTCGAACGAGCTTGGGCGTCCGCCAAGTCCATGATCACCGGGGCGGAGGGGCGGGGGCGGGGGGCGGAGGGGGCGCAGGCGGGGGTGCGGGGTTAGGGGGTGGTGGGGCGGAGGATGCCGAGGCGTTGGGTGGCGCGGGTGAGGGCGACGTAGAGGTCGCTGCGTCCTCGGGGCGACTCGGCGACGATTCCCGCCGGGTCGACCACCAGCACCGAGTCGAACTCTAGGCCCTTGGCCTGGGCGACGGTCAGCAGCACCACCCGGCTCTCCAGTTCCGGGTGCTCGCCGATCGCCATCTCGGGCACCTCCGCGACCAGCGCGGCGCCCAGGTCGGCGACCCGGCCCTCGGGGACGATGACGCCGAGCCGGCCCTCGGTCAGCTCGGCCGCCTCGCGGGCGGTCGCCGCGACGAGGTCCGCCGCCAGCCGGTCGGGGGAGACGCTGCGGTCCCAGGGCGGGACGCCGCTCTCCCGTACCGAGCGGGGCGGGCTCAGCTCCGGGTCGATCTCGGTCAGCACCTCGGCGGCCACCGCCATGATCTCCGCCGGGGTACGGTAGCTGACCGTCAGCTCCTCCAGCCGCCACCGCTGGGCCACGTACGGCTCCAGCGCGTCGGCCCAGGAGGGGGTGCCGGAGAGCGCCCCGGTCTGCGCCACGTCCCCGACGATGGTCATCGACCGGCTGGGGCACCGGCGCATGAGCAGCCGCCAGGCCATCGGCGACAGCTCCTGGGCCTCGTCGACGATGACGTGCCCGAACGCCCAGTTCCGGTCGGCGGCGGCCCGCTGGGCGGTGGTCAGCCGGTCGGCCTCCTCCTGCCGTTCGAGCAGCCGGTCGGCGTCGATCAGGTCGGTGACGCCGAGGATCTCACCGCCGTCGGCCTCGTCCTCCACGTCGATGGAGCGGGAGCCCTTCCAGATCTCCAGCACGCCCTCGGCGTACTCCCGGTTCAGGACGCGGAGTCGTTCCCGGCGGGCGGCGGCGGCGCGCTCGTCCTCACCGAGCAGCTCCGCCGCCTCGTCGAGCAGCGGGACGTCGGCCGGCGTCCACCCGCCCGGCTCGCGGTGCAGCAGGGCCCGCTCGGCGTCGGTGAGCTGCGGCGCGGCGGTGGCGATCCGGTCCGGGTCGGCGAACAGGTCGGCCAGCAGCCGCTGCGGCGTCAGCACCGGCCAGAGCTCGTCGAGCGCCGCCCGGACCGCCGGCTCCTCGTGCAGCTCGCGGCGGATCTCGGCGATGTCGGCCGGGGAGAGCAGGTTCTCCCCGCCGAGCGGGTCGGCGCCGATCCGCTCGGCCACCTGCGCGGCGAGCGCGTGCACGATCTCGATGTCGAACAGCGGGCGGGCCAGGTTGTGCGGCCGGCCGGAGCGACGGACCCGCTCCCGGGCCGCCCGGCAGGTCTGCGGGTCGAGGTGCAGCACCTCCCGCTCGACCTCGATCTCCAGCGGCTCGTCGGGCACCCACTGCCGGTCCCGCACCGCGGCGGCGAGCACGTCGGTCATCGCCAGCCGCCCCTTGACCGCCGCGGCCGCGGCCGACTCGGTGCGCCGGGCGCTCACCCCGGGGAACAGGTCCCCCTGGGTACGCAGCAGCACGCCGGTCTCCGCGAGCGCCGGCAGGACCTGCGAGATGTACCGCAGGAACGTCAGGTTCGGGCCGACCAGCAGCACGCCCCGGGTGGAGAGTTCCCGGCGGTGGGTGTAGAGCAGGTACGCGGCCCGGTGCAGCGCCACCGCCGTCTTGCCGGTACCCGGACCGCCCTGCACCACCAGCACCCCGGGCAGGTCGGCGCGGATGATCCGGTCCTGCTCGGCCTGGATGGTCTCGACGATGTCGCGCATCCGGCCGGTCCGACCGGCGTTGAGGGCGGCCAGCAGGGAGGCCTCCCCGGTCAGCTCCTCGTGCCCGGTGGGGGAGGCGGTGGCGAGGTCGAGCACCTCGTCGTTGAGGCCGGTCACCTTCCGCTGCCGGGTCCGCAGGTGCCGCCGGCGGCGGATGCCCTGCGGGTTGGCGGCGGTGGCGAGGTAGAACGGCCGGGCGGCCGGGGCCCGCCAGTCCATCAGCAGCGGGTCGTAGTCGTCGCTGGTGTCGAAGATGCCGATCCGGCCGACGTAGTGCCGGCCCCCGTCCTCGGTGTCCAGCCGGCCGAAGGCCAGGCCGTTCTCCACCGCGGCGTACTGTTCGACCTGGTCGGCGTACATCCGTACCGAGCTGTCGCGCTGGGACCGGTCCTGGAGGGTGCCGCCGGTGGCGCGCAACGCCTCGGTGAGCCGGGTCGCGGCCTGCTCCCGCAGGTCGTCCAACCGGTCGTAGAGCATCGAGACGTACTCCTGCTCGCGGCCAATCTCGTCCGCGGACCGCAGCTCACCGGGATCGCCGGACTGCCTTGACAAGCCGTCTCCTTGGTAGCTAGAATTAGCGCAGGAATGGCATGCGTGCCATTCCTTTTTGTGTCTCTGAACTCGCAAACATACCGCGCCACTCTGCGCCGCACCAAGCTTTCCAGAACCCGCCGCCGGGCGAAAACCCTTCCGACCCCGCTGCGGGGTGCGGACGGACCGGGGGTCCGGGCCGGCAAGCCGGCCCGGACCCCCGGGTGGAGCGTCGAGGCGGTCAGCCCTTGGCGACCTCGTAGAGCCGTTCCGGCGTCACCGCGCCGGCCAGCAGCCGCCCGTCCTCGGTCAGCAGCACGTTGACCAGCTTCGTGCTGAACAGTCGACCCCGACCCCAGTCCCCGCTCACCTCGGGCAGCCCGCCCAGCAGGTCGGCCGCGCCGGACGGAAGGTCACCCGGCGAGGTCGCGCCCGTCGCGCCGGGCCGTCCGCCCCGGTCCTCCCGACCCGTCCGGTCGGCCTGGTCGGTCGTGACCACCAGCACGGTGGTCCAACCCTCACCGACGGCCCGTACGCCGTCCGGGACGCCGCCGTGCGGGGCGGACCCGGCACCGTCCGCGCCGGCGGCCCCGGCCGGCTTCTCGACGGCCGGCTTCTCGGTGACCGTCGTGCCGGGCGGCGGGTTGAAGGTGAACTGGTCCGCGTCGGGGCGGCGCAGGTCGATCTGGGTGAAGGCGATCTCGAAGGCCGGCCGGTCGGCGGCGTCGGCGAACACCTCGAACCGCAGCGGGACGTGCTCGCGCGCGTCGATGGCGACCCGTACCTGGTCGACCAGGGAGGCCTCGTCACGCGGCCGGAGCACCAACTCGTACGCGTCCCGCCCGGCGACCGTGGCGGACCGGCCGACACTGACCTCGGTACTCGGGTCGATGGCCGCCAGCGCCCGGTCCGCCGCCTCCTGCGGGGTCACCGGCAGGCTCGGCTCCACCTCCGTCGTGCCCGCCTCCGGCAGCGTGCGGTGCGTGGCGGTCTTGGAGCGGCTCTCCCAGGTCCACAGGTCCCGGCCGTTGCGGATGATGTCCCGCTCGCCGAGCGTGTCGACCAGGGCGATCCGCTGCCGGTCCGGCCCGGAGTGCCAGACCCGCAGCGTGTGCGTGCCGGTGAGCAGGGCGGTCGGGTCGTCACCCGAGCCGAGCAGGCCGGCCAGCGGCGGCAGGCCCAGGTCCGCCCGCTGCACGACGGTGCCGGAGAGCCCCTCCAGCCGGGCGGTCTGGAGATCGACCAGGAGTTGGGCCGCGCTGCGGGGCGGCAGGCTGGGCTCGGCCTGGGCGGCGAACGTGCCGATGGCGGCACCGCCGCCGACCACGGTGACGGCGGCTGCCGCCGGAACCAGCCAGCGCAGGACGGGACGACTTCTCAGGACGGACATGGTGGCACCTCCTGTACCCATGGTGCCCAATGACGGCTGAGAGCAGGCTGAGGGCGCACGATCGGGGTACGCCGGCAGTGGCACCCTGGAGGCGTGCGGTTGCTGGTGGTGGAGGACGAGGCGCGGCTGGCCGCCGCGTTGCAGCGGGGGTTGCAGGCCGAGGGGTTCGTGGTCGACGTGGCCGGTACCGGCCCGGCCGGCCTGGACGCGGTGCGCGGCGGCGGGTACGACGCGATGATCCTCGACGTGATGCTGCCCGGCCTGTCCGGGTACGAGCTGGTCCGGCGGATCCGGGCCGAGGAGCGCTGGCTGCCGGTGCTGATGCTCTCCGCCAAGGACGGCGAGTACGACCAGGCCGACGGGCTCGACTGCGGGGCCGACGACTACCTCACCAAACCCTTCTCGTACGTGGTCCTGCTGGCCCGGCTGCGGGCGCTGCTGCGGCGCGGGGCACCCCAGCGGCCGGCCGTGCTCAGCGCCGGTGACCTGAGCCTGGACCCGGCCCGGCGCCGGGTCACCCTGGCCGGTGCGGAGGTCGCCCTCACCGCCCGCGAGTACGCGCTGCTGGCCTACCTGATCCGTCGGCCCGGCGAGGTGGTCTCCAAGATCGAACTGCTGGACCATGTCTGGGACGCCAGCCTGGACACCGCCCCGAACGCGGTCGAGGTCTACGTCGGCTACCTGCGCCGCAAGATCGGCCGGGACCGGCTGGAGACCGTCCGGGGCGCCGGCTACCGCCTCACCGCATGAGCGGGGAAGGAAGGGCCCCCTCTTATCGCCTCCGGTATAGGAAGGGCCCCTTCCTGACCCTCGGGCTGCGGGCCCGGCTGATGGTGATCGGGGTGCTCGGGCTCATCGCCGGGTTCGCCGCCGGCGGGGCGATCCTGCTCGGCGTGCTCAACTGGACCCTGCACCGCACCGTCGACGCGGAGGCCCTGCGCACCGCCGACGCGGTCGCCCGACTCGCCGCCGAGGACGCCCTGCCCGACCCGCTGCCGGTGGCCGGCGGTCAGGCCCGGGTCCAGGTCGTCGACGCCCAGGGCCGGGTCCGGGCCGCGTCGATCGACGCCGACCGGCTGGTCCCGATGCTGCCGCTCGACCGGATCGACCGCAGCGGCCAGCAGCGGGCCGTCGTCCCCGGGCAGCGGCTGGGGCTGGAGGGGCCGGTCCGGGTGGTCACCGTGCCGGCCGGCACCCCGGCGGACCCGCTCACCGTCCTGGTCGGCCGGTCGCTGACCGACGTCCGGCACAGCGCGGAGATCGTCCGTACCATTCTCCTGGTCAGCTTCCCCCTGCTGGTGGCGCTGCTCGCGGTGGTGGCGTGGCGGGTGGTCGGCGCCGCGCTGCGCCCGGTGGAGGCGCTGCGCAGCGGGGCGGCCGAGATCACCGGCAGCGCCGGCACCGGACGGCTGCCCGTACCCGCGTCGCACGACGAGATCCACCGCCTCGCGGTCACCCTCAACGACATGCTCGACCGGCTCGCACGCGCCCGGGACCGGCAACGGGCGTTCGTCTCCGACGCCGCGCACGAACTGCGCAGCCCGCTGACGAACATGCGTACCGAGTTGGAGGTGGCGCAGCGGCTCGGGGACCGGACGGACTGGCCCGCGGTCGCCGCCGACCTGCTCACCGACACCGAACGGCTCAGCCGGCTGGTCGACGACCTGCTCCTGCTGGCCCGGCTCGACGAGACCACCCCACCCGGCCGGGCCACCGGGCCGGTGGAACTGGGTGGCCTGCTGGCCACCGTCGCCGGCCGGTACCCCTCGCCGCCGGTCGAGGTGACGCCGGTACCCGAACCGCTCTGGACCGTCGGCGACCCCGACGACCTGCACCGGATCCTGGCGAACCTGGTCGACAACGCGGTCCGGTACGCCCGCCACCGGGTGGTGCTGGCCGCGCTGCCGCAGCCCGGCACGCCGTACCACCTGGTGACGGTGACCGACGACGGGCCCGGCATTCCCGCCGCGGACCGGGAACGGGTCTTCGACCGGTTCACCCGGCTGGACGACGCCCGGGCGCGGGACGCCGGTGGCGCTGGCCTGGGCCTGGCGATCGTCCGTGACCTGGTCCGCCGGGCCGGCGGCACGATCGCCCTCACCGACCCCGACCCGAAGCGACCCGCCGACCCGTCGGCCGGCCCCGGCCTGCACGTCCGCCTCCACCTCCCCACCCTCCCCCACCCCGACCAGGACTGACCCACCCCCGCCCCCCACCTCCGCGCGCCTCCGCGCGTTGATCATGGAGTTGACGGCATCGGAAGCGTCTCTGGCCCCCGTCAACCTCATGATCAACGTGGGCAGAGGCGGGAGGGGGAGGAGGGGGGAGGGGCAGGGGGGGAGGGGGTGGGGGTTAGCGGCGGTTGGTGCAGATGGGGCGGGAGCGGCCGACCGAGTCGGTGGACCAGACGACGGCGACGGTGAAGCAGAAGTCGGTGCCCCGGTCCAGGTTGTGCACGGTGTAGGTGGTCGTGCCGGCCGGCAGTTCGGTGAAGGCGCGGGGGTCCTGGCCGGACCGGCCGCCGGAGACCACCACCGGACCTTCCGCCCCGTTCGGGTACGTCCAGCGCAGCACGATGGCGTCCCGGTTGTCGTCGAGCCGTACCGAGCCGGGCGGGGTGCCCGGGGTGGCGACCGGTTCGGACGGGCGGGGCGTGGCCTCACCCGAGGCGCCGGGGGAGGGGCCGCCGACCGGCGGGGCGTCGTCGCGGGAGCCGCCGACCCGGGCCACCCCGGCGATCACCGCCGCCGCGCCGAGCAGCGCCACGACCACCCCGGCCGCGATCACCGGTACGAGACGGTTCGGGCGTGGGGGCGGCGGCGGGCGGTGCACCGGCACCGGCAGCAGCCGGGACGGCGCGTCCGGTTCGGTGTCGCGCCGGACCCGGTGCACCCCGGGCGCGGTCAGGCTGGTGCCGGCGCGCGGGACCACCGCCGGGGGTACCGCACCGGTGGCCGTTCGGTCGGCCTCCTCCGGCGGCCAGCCGCCGGCCTCCTCCGGCGGCCAGCCGCCGGGGTCGTCGTCGAGCGGCAGCCGGGGCGGGGGTACCGGGTGCGGCGGGGCCGGGGAAGCGTCGGTCTCCGGCTCCGGGTACGCCGGCCCGGACGGGTGCTCCGCCTGCCCCCAGTGCGTCGGCGGGTCCCAGTGCGTCGCGGGGTCCCAGGATGTCGGCGGGAGGTCCTCGGGCTCCGCGTCCCGGGAGGACGACGGCGGGTACGCGGGTTCCGGGTCGGCCGGGCCGCCGGGGGAGGACGACGGCGGGTACGCGGGCTCCGGGTCGGCCACGCCGCCGGGGGAGTACGGCGGCTCCGGGTCGTACGGCGGCTCCGGCGGGCCCGGGGCGGCTGCGGCGGCCGGGGTCGGCTCGTCGGGCTCGTCGTCGGCGCAGACGTGGTCCGACTTCGCCGCCGCCCGGCTCAGCGCGGCGACCTGCGCGGCGAGGGGGTCGCCGGGGGTGAGGTACCGCCGGCACAGCTCGTCGGCGTAGGTGAGGTTCCGGTGCGAGTCGGCGTACCGTCCACAGTCGCGCTGCATCGCGCCGAGCCGCGCCAGCATCTTGATGCCGCTGGGATGCCCGTCGCCGTAGACCTCCCGGTGCAGCTCCCAGGCGTCCTGCAACCGGTCCCGGGCCACGCCGCACTGGCCCCGCGCGTACTCCACGGTGGCCAGGTCGGCGTGGGCGGCGAGGACCCGCAACGACTCGGGGCCGTCGGTGGCGGTCAGCTCGATGATGACCTCGGAGTAGAGGTGGGCGGCGCGGGCGTCGCTACCGACCCGGTGCAGGACCGCCGCGAGGGTGGCCGCCGCGGCGACGGTCTGCGGGTCGGAGCGCCCGTACAGTCGGCCGGTGGCCGCGTACGCGTAGGCGGCCCAGGCCCGCGCGGCCTGCGGATCGCCGAGCGCGACCAGCACCCGTGCCTGGAGCCCGGCGGCGTCGGCCAGTTCGGGCGAGGCGTTCGCCGGCCGGGGGTCGGCGTCGGCCAGCGCGTCGGCCAGCACCCGCCGGGCACCGTGCAGGTCGCCAGCGGACACCAACTGGTGCGCGTGGACAGTCAGTTCATCCAGGCCCGAGGACACGCCCCATCGTGCTTGCCCCGCGACGGTATGTACAACCCCCGGAATGGACGGATTGTCAGGAAGCATTCAAGTGGTCGGCGATCGCTTCGCTGATTCGGCGCAACTGGTCGACCTGTGCGGGGCTCAGCGCGTCGAACAGGTGCCGCCGTACCCCCTCGACGTGGCCGGGCGCGGCGGCGGCCAGCGTCGCGAAACCCTGCTCGGTGAGGACGGCGAGTTGGCCCCGCCGGTCGGTCGGGCACTCCTCGCGGCGGATCCACCCGGCGGCCTCCAGCCGGGCCGCCGCGTGGGACAGCCGGCTGCGCGAGGAGGCGGTCTCCGTCGCCAGCTCGCTCATCCGCATCCGGCGGTCGGGCGCCTCGGAGAGCCGGACCAGGATCTCGTAGTACGCGTGCGGCATGCCGGCGTCACGTTGCAGCTCCCGGTCGAGAGTTTCCATCAGCCCTCGGGAGGCGCTCAGGAACGCACGCCAGGTGCGCTGCTCGTCCGGGTCCAACCAGCGGGTCATGAGCACCATCATAGCCGGTGTAGTTGAGCGCTCAACTAAATCGCGCTACCGTCGGGGCATGGGAATCCACCGACTGAACCACGCCGTGCTCTACGTGAGCGATCTCGACCGTAGTGTCGCCTTCTACCGGGACGTCCTCGGGTTCCGGCCGATCCCGATGACCCCCGACGGCTTCCGGGGGGCCGCCTTCCTCCAGGCCCCGGACTCGACCAACGACCACGACCTGGGCCTGTTCGAGCTGGGCGCGGGGGCGGGCCGCTCGGCCGCCGGCCGCAGCGCCGTCGGCCTCTACCACCTGGCGTGGGAGGTCGACACCCTCGACGAACTGGCCGCCACCGCCGAGCGGCTGGCCGCCGCCGGAGCCCTGGTGGGCGCCTCCGACCACGGCACCACCAAGAGCCTCTACGGCCAGGACCCGGACGGCCTGGAGTTCGAGGTGGTCTGGCTGGTCCCGGCCGACCTGCTGGACGACGCCGCGCTCACCGCGCGCAAGCGGATCGGCCGGCTCGACCTCGACCGGGAGCGGCAGCGGTACGGCGGTCAGACCCGGGGCGGGGTGGGGATCTCCGTGCCGGCCTGAGTGCTCGTGCGGTACAACGTCAGGATGCCGACCGACGCCGTTCTCCGCGAGCTGACCGCCCGACAGCTCGACGCCTGGCTGCCGGGAGCGTTGCAGCGTTCCCGGCGGGCCACCCTCGCCGTGGCCGGCGCCCCGGCCGACGCGCAGACCCCGGAGGCGGCGGTCCGGGCCGTCGGTGCCGCCGCCGGTGCCGGCCTGCGGGGTCGACGGCTCACCGTGCTGGTGCTGGCCGACGGCACCGAGGAGCTGCCGGCGCGGCTCGGCGCGGCCGAGGCGGAGCTGCCGACCGAGGTGGCCGTGCACCTGGTGCCCGGCGACCACACCCGGCTGCCGGTGGCCCTGAAGGCGGCCGGCGCGGCCGGCGCTCCGCTGCTCACGGTCGTCGACCTCTACGGGTGTAAGGAAGGGCCCTCTCTTAACGCATACGGTAGAGAAGGGTCCCCTTCTTGCGCGGCGGTGCCCGGGGCGGGTGGGGCTCCCGGGGCGGGTGGGGCTTCGGTGGGGGGCGCGGAGGTGGCGGGGCTGTCGCGGGCGGTGCTGGCCGCCGCGGCGAGCGGTCGTCCGGCCGAACTGCTGGTCGTCGCCGACACCCCGGTCCGGGCCGCGCTCACCGAGCGGTTCCCGCTGGTCGCCGAGGTCGAGTGGGTACCCGCGGACGGGGCCCAGCCCCGGCTCGTCGCCTTCGCCACCGGCTCCGACCGGGGGCTGGACGCCTTCAAGACGGGGCTCTGGGAGGTGGCCGGGCAGCTCGGCGCACGGTTGCGCGACCCCGCCGACCCCACGGCCGCGCCGCTGGCCGCCACGACCGACCCGGACCCGGCGCCGCTGGGCCGGGAACTCCTCGCCGAACTGGCCCGCTCCGGCCCCCGTACCGTCACCGAGCTGCGCCGGCACACCCTCACCGCGACCGGGTACCGGTCCACCGACGCGGTCCGCGCGGTGACCGGCCTGCTCGACGCGGGGGCCGCCCGGCGCGACCCCGAGCACGGCCGGCTCGGCGGTGACGTGGTCATCCACGTGGAGGCGGCGACGTCGGCCTGGTCAGGTGCTTGAGCACCAGGGACAGCCCGGTGGCGATGACGCCGATGCTGAACACCATCTGCGCGGCGACCACCGACCGGGCGAACTGCCCCTCGGCGTGGACGTCGCCGTACCCGATCGTGGTCAGCGTGGCGAGGGCGAAGTAGAGCGCGTCGACCCGGGTCCGGAGGTTGACGAACTGCTCCGGTGCGGTGACCGCGATGACGTAGTCGGCCAGCGCGAAGGCCAGCAGCCCGGCGACCAGCGCCACCGCGAGGTGGGCCAGCGACCGGACCTGCCCGTCGCCTCCCGCCGGCCCGGCCCCCGCCGCCGACGGGGCCTGGTCCGGCCCGGCCGGGGCCCGCTCGGCGGCGAGTTGCCGGCGGACCTGCCCGGTGACCAGCAGGGCGACCACGATCACCGCGACCACGGTGAGCACGGCCCGGACGGCCAGCCGGGGCCCGTTGGCGTCCGGCTGCACCGGTACCACGAAGTACACCAGGACGAGGAGCGCGCAGGCCAGGATCGTCCGTCGCTGTTCCTTCCGGTACGGCCGCCGCCGACTCATGCCGTGATTGTCCGGTGCGCCCGTATCGCCGCGACGGCGAACCCGGGAACCCGACCACCGGGTACGGAGGACGCCGGGTGCGGGCGGCGCAACGGACGTCGGGGCGCCGGTGTGGTCACCGGCGCCCCGACGGTCGAGACGGGGGGATCACGCCCTGGACTTGTCCTGCTTCCAGGAGAGCGGGCCGGGGAGGTCCACCCGATGCGCCTTGGCGCGCGAGTTCCAGGACCAGCGGCCGATCCTGATGCTCCAGGAGGAGAAGCCGTTCTCCGTGAAGTTCAGGATGATCGGCCCGTACTTCTTGCGCTTGCGGAACATCAGGCCCATCGTGGTGCTCCCTTCGTGACCGTCGCTCTGGTGTCGCCATCGAAGATGCCCACACCGTCGACACGGGAAACCCGGTGCGGTCGCGGGCGACCGGTGGTCGTGGACGGTCGGTGATCGTGGGACGTCGGTGGTCGACCCGCAGCCACCCGCCCCGCGCCGGCCCGCCGCGCCGCCCCCTCCGGCTGGAAACGCCACCTTGCAGATCGGCTTTCGGTCCACGTTGGTGCTGGTGAGCGATGTGGTCGACACCTTTGCTGGCGGTGCTCCCAGATGATGGATGGCCGTTGACCGGTGCTGCGGGCTGCGGCACCATGGGCTCATGTCGCTGCGGGACGAGGCTCTGCTCACCGCCCGCGTGCACGTCGACCTGGTCCGGCACGCGAGCGCGCTCTGTTGAGTTGACCGCCGGCCCGCCGCAGCGCCCGCCGCCCGCCCGGTCGACGACCGTGGCGGCTGTCGCGCCTCCCGGGTCACCCGGCCCGCCGCTGCGGCGCCGCGCTGCCTGCCGCCCGGCCCGTTTCGCCGGTGGCCGGCACGCCCACCCTCCCCGTGGACAGACCTATCCCAGCGTGGACAGATCAGGAGACCGCCATGTCCCCGTTCCGCCGCCCGCGTACCCTCGGCTCCTGCGACATCGCCCCCGGCGTCACCCGACGCCCACCTGATCCGCCCGGCCGTGGCGCGGTGCCCGGTGTCGGCCGGGTGGCCGGCGTTGCTGCGGAGGCCGGTGGCGGCGCGGTGGAGGGCGGCGACCTGGTCCCTGTCGACCAGGAGTCGTTCCGTGAGATGCTGCGCCGCCGGGCCGCCACGGTCGCCGTGGTCACCGCCGTGGCGCGGCCCGTCGGCCCACCCGGCCGGGGCGGCGGCGGGCTGGTCCGGGCCGGGGTCACCGCGACCTCGTTCACGGCGGTGTCGGTGGACCCGCCGCTGGTCTCCTTCTGCCTCGACGCCGCCTCGGCCCACGCGCCGGTGCTGGCCCGCGCCGAGCACGTCGCCGTCCACCTGCTGGCCACCGGCCAGGAGGACGCCGCCCGGACCTTCGCCGACGGCGGCGTCGACCGGTCCGCCGGGTACCCGGAGTGGGTCCCCGGCCCGTTCGGCCTGCCGCTGCTCAGCGGGGTGCTGGCCCGGCTGCTCTGCCGGGTGGCGCACCGGCTCCCGATCGAGGGCCGGACCCTGGTGATCGCCGAACCGCTGGCGCTCGGCGGCGGGCGGACGCCGGCATGAGCACGGGCACCACGACCCCGGCGACCGGTCCCGCCTCCCCGGCCGCCGACACCACGTCCCCGGGCCGGGGAGCCGCCGCTGGCCTGGCACCGGACCGTTCGCAGCCCGTTCCGCCGGGGGACGAGTGGCTGGCGCTGGACCCGACGGCCCAGGACCTGCTCTTCCGGGCCGCCCGCACGGCGAACACCTTCACCGACGAGCCGGTCACCGACGAACAGATCGCCGCGATCCACGACCTGGTCCGGTACGGGCCCACCGCGTACAACGGGCAGCCGCTACGGGTGCTGCTGCTGCGTTCGGCGGCGGCGCGCGCCCGGTTGCTGCCGCACCTGTCCTCCGCCAACCGGGCGAAGACCGCCGCCGCGCCCCTGGTGGCGGTGCTCGCCGCCGACGTGGACTTCCACGAGCGGCTGCCGGAGCTGTTCCCGCACCGGCCGCAGGCCCGGGACTGGCTGGCCGGGGACCGGGCGCAGCGGGCCGCGCAGGCCCGCCTCAACGCCGCCCTCCAGATCGGCTACCTGATCGTCGGGGTCCGGGCGGCGGGGCTGGCGGCCGGGCCGATGGCCGGGTTCGACCCCGCCGGGGTGGCCGGGGAGTTCTTCCCCGACGGGCGGCACGAGGTGCTCGTGGTGATGAACCTCGGTCGCCCCGGCCCGGACGCCTGGCAGGACCGGCTGCCCCGGCTGACCTCCGGTGAGGTGATCCGCACCCTGTGACCAGGCGGCCGGTTCGGTGCGGGGCGGGGCGGCCCGATCAGCGGGGCTCCCAGGCGTCGGGCAGCGCCGTCAGCCGGCGGACGTGGGTGGGCATTCGACCGTTGAGCAGCTCGGCGAGGGTCACCTCGTCGACCACCCGCCGGACCGAGGCCCGGACGGCGACCCAGAGCTGGGGCAGGTGTTCCGCCGGCCCCTCGTACTGGGTCTCCTCCGGGCGCAGCCCGCGTACCCCGGCCAGCGGCCCGTCCACCGCCCGCAGGATGGACCCGACGGCGATCTCGCCGGGTGGTTTGGTCAGGGAGTAGCCGCCCTCGACACCCCGCTGCGCCCGGACGACGCCGGACCGCCGCAGGTCGGCGAGGACAGCCTCCAGGAACTTGCGGGGCAGATCCTGTTCGGTGGCTATCACCTGGGCGGAGAGCAGGTTCGGGTACGCGGCAGCCAGGCTGAGCGCCGCCCGTACCGCGTAGTCGCCGCGCGCGGAGATATGCACCCTGCCATCATGCCCGGTCGGGTTCACCGGTTCGCTCGGTGGGCTGGCGGGGGCGGACGATCCCGGCCGGCCGGGGCCCGGATCCCGGTGGGCGCTGCGCCCCGGCCGACCCGCGTCGTGCCATGTCGGAGGCCGGCTGCGGACCCTCCGGTGCCCGCCCGCCCCGGGCCCGATCCCCGGCACCGGGCGGTCGTCCGTTCCCGGTCGCTGCCCTCCGGTCGTCGAATCCTGCCCCGCTGTCCGGGTTGACTGCCCGTCCGTCCGGGGCCGGTGCCCGCTGGTCCCGGGCGGCCCGGAACGCGCCCGGACTGCGCCCCATCTCCCGGGTGAAGAAGCGACCGAAGTTCGTCGGCTCGGGAAAGCCGAGGCGGCGGCCGATCTGGGCGATCGGTTCGTCGGTGGCGGCGAGCAGCCGGGCGGCCTCCAGGGCGACCCGCTCGTCGATCACCTGCTTCGCGCTGCGGCCGGTCACCGCCAGGCAGGCCCGGGTCAGGGTCCGTACCGAGCAGCCGAGCTGGGCGGCGTAGTCCTCGACCCGCCGGGTGTGCCGGTACCCGCGCTCGACCTCCTGGCAGAGCCGCTGGAAGGTAGCGCCCTCGCCCCGGGGTGGGGTCTCCTGTCCGGTGGGGACCAGGGCCAGTCGGAGCAGCAGCACGGCGAGCTGGTGCCGGAGCAGGTCGGCGGCGGCGGGCTCGTCCCGGTACCGCTGCCGGTCGGCGGCCAGCCGGTGGATCCCGTCCCGGACCGCCGCGCCCTCGTCGCCCCGGAGGTGGCAGTGCTCCGGGGTGACGTCGTTCGCCGCCGGGGTGCCGGCCAGCGTGTCGGCCCGCCACCGCAGCAGCAGCGCGTCGAACGGGCGCTCGCCGCCGCACCGCACCGCCTGCCCGGGGCGGATCCGCAGCAGGGTGCCGGGGTGGCAGGGCAGCGCGCGGAAGTCCAGCTCGACCGTGCCGTACCCGTCGGTGACCAGGACCAGCAGGTCCGAGTCGACCAGCACCGGGCGACGCCAGTCCGGGGTCGGCGCGAGGTCACTCAGGGCCGGGGTGTCGATGCCCCCGGGCGGATCGATGCCGCCGGGAGGGGTGACGACAGCGGACGGCGGGGCGTCGTCGGGGTCGGGGGAGGGACCGGGCTGACCGGAGACGTCGCCCGTGGCCGGGGAGGACTGACCAGAGAAGACCATCACCCGTGACGGTAACCGGCAGGTCCGGGGGCCGCATCCCGGACGCCCGCCGGCCGGTGCGGCGGGTCGACGTCCGCCGGGGCGGGGGTTGTCGCCGGACGCGGGGGCGGATTAACTTACCGATCGGTAGGGCCGATCGGTGGGTCCGGTACCGGCTGACCGGGGCGACGACCTCACCGGGACGACGACCTGACCGGGACGACGATGGGACGACGATGACGGATCTGTTCTCGGTGCAGGGCAAGACGGTCCTGGTGACCGGGGGCTCCCGGGGGATCGGCCTGATGATCGCCCGGGGTTTCGTCCGGGCCGGGGCCGACGTGATCATCTCGTCCCGCAACGCCGAGGTCTGCGCGGCCGTGGCCCGGGACCTCTCGACCGAGGGACGCTGCGCGGCGATCCCGGCCGACCTGAGCCGCGACGCCGGGGCCGAGGAGTTGGCCGCCGCCGTCCGGGACCGGAACGACCGGCTCGACGTCCTGGTCAACAACGCCGGTGCGACCTGGGGCGCGGCGCTGGAGGACTATCCGGAGAGCGCGTTCGACAAGCTCTGGGCGGTCAACGTCAAGGCGGTCTTCCGGCTCACCACCGCGTTGCTGCCCGCGCTGCGGGCGGCGGCCGACCCCGACGACCCGGCCCGGGTGATCACCATCGGCTCGGTGGACGGCATCCGGGTGCCGACCATGGAGGTGTACGCCTACTCGGCGACCAAGGCGGCCGTGCACATGCTGACCCGTACCCTGGCGCACCGGCTGGCCGGCGAGCAGATCACGGTCAACGCGATCGCGCCGGGGCCGTTCGAGAGCAAGATGATGGCCTTCGCGCTGGACGACCCGGCCACCCGGGCGGCCATCGAGCAGCAGATCCCGCTGGGCCGGATCGGGCGGCCCGAGGATGTCGCGGGTACCGCGATCTACCTGGCCTCCCGGGCCGGGGCGTACCTGACCGGTGCGGTGATCCCGGTCGACGGCGGGCTCACCACGCACGGCTGAACCGGACGTACCCTGGAACGGTGTGTCGGACGTACCGTGGGTGGTGGTGTGCCGGGGCCGCGCGGACTCGGCAGATCCGCGCGGCCCCGGTCGGCTCGGTCAGCGTCCGGCGAGCAGCCGGTTCACCGCCGTGTCGACGTCGAGGTGGTCGGCCTCCCGTCCGCGCGGCACCACGACGTAGGTCCGCCGCAGGAACCGCACCAGCACGCTGCGTGGCACCTCGAACAGGGCGTTGCCGTCCGGCGACGACAGCGCCAGCGCGACGAAGTCGCCGCGTGGGGTGGCCCAGGGCCACACCCGCACGTCACCGATCCCGGCCGGATCGTCGAGCCCGGTGACCAGCAGCTCGCGGGCGAAGGACCAGCTCACCGCCTCGCCCCCGGCCGATTCGGCATGGAACAGGACATGGACCGCATACGGGTCAGCAGGGTCGTACCGCAGACTGGCGCGCACCGGCAAGGCGGTAGCGTCAGGTGCGACGAGCCTTAGTGACGTCTCGACCTCTACGGTCGTCGGTCGGATGACACTCATGAACGTTCTCCCCCCGGCACCGCTGCGGAACGTCCGTGTCCCGCTTTTCCCATACTCAGGTGCTACTCCTGGCTACGCTCCGCCATACGCTGACTTCACCCAGTGGTGGGAAGGGGGTCGGAAACGCCGATAGAATGTGAAAATTCTTGTACGATATCCGGTTCTGCCCAGTACGTGATCCCGCCCGGCGTCGGGGTTGGTTCAGACGACGACTTACTCCGGTAACGTCCAGTCGTCCGTTCCAGTGACGGGCCGGGGCACACTAGGGGTTGAAATGACCACGAATCGATCCTCAGTGGATCCGCCGACCTCGGCGAACTCGTCGCAGGAAACGGCTGGCACCGGTCGAAAGCGGGGGGACACCGTGCCGACAGATCAGCAGGGCTCCGGAGGTGGCACGCGGCCCGGAGCGGGCCCGTCGGGACGTCCCGACGGCGCCGCCCGGGGCGTCGGGCGCAAGCCCGTCAACGGGGGTGACGGAGCGGCCCAGGCCGCCGGCGTCAACGGCGCCAACGGGTCCGGCAAGGGTGCGTCCGGGAAGGGCGCGAACGGGTCCGGGAAAGCCGCGAACGGGTCCGGGAAGGCCGCGAACGGCACGGCCGCGAACGGGGCCGGGCGGGCCGCCTCCGGCGGGTCCGCCGGACCGACCGGCCCGAAGGCGAAGAGGGGTCGACACCACCAGCTCCGCCGGCGGGTGAAGACCACGCTCGACCTCATCCGGGCCAACCCGACCGGCCGGGTCACCCTCAAGATCGGCGTGTCCATCGCCGGCGCGCTCGTGGTCACCATCGGGATCGTCCTGATCCCGCTGCCCGGCCCCGGCTGGCTGCTGGTGATCGCCGGCATGGGCATCTGGGCCGTGGAGTTCCACTGGGCCAAGCGGCTGCTCGGCTTCACCCGCCGGCACGTCCAGGGCTGGACCCGATGGGCCACCACCCGACCCCTGCCGATGCGATTCGCGCTCGGCTCCGTCGGCCTGGTCTTCGTCGCCGTGGTCGCCTGGCTCTCGCTCAAGTACAGCCTCGGCATCGACGTGGTCGCCCGCGCGCTGCGGTACCTCGCGACGAACTGACCCCGGATTCGCGGTCCGGGCCGGCGATCGGGTACAGTTATGCGCGCTGAGGGCGATTAGCTCAGCGGGAGAGCGCTTCGTTCACACCGAAGAGGTCACTGGTTCGATCCCAGTATCGCCCACCAGGTCAGAGGCCACTTTCCATCGATGGAAGTGGCCTTTCTGCTGTCCGTACAGCAGCGAAGTACAGCAGTTCTCGTCAGTGCCCGAGTGACTCACCGAGGCGCTTGAGGGCGTCCCGGGTCGCCGTGGACGAAACCTGGGTGTAGATCTCCATCGTCACCGAGAAGCGGGCGTGCCGGAGGATCTGCATGGCGACCCGTGGATGCACGTCGAGGTCGGCCAGGAGGGTGGCACAGGTCCGGCGGGCGTCGTGAATGGTGATCGGCCGGACTCCTGCCCGGTCACACCGCGTTTGCCAGGAACGCTGGAAGTTGCGCGGCTCGATGGGCGTGCCGTAGCGGGTGGTGAATGCGAGGTCGTTCTCGTGCCACGCCTTCCCGGCGGCCGCCCGTGCCTCGTCGCGTTGTTCGCGTCGCAGCTTCAGTGCGGCCACGCAGATGTCGGGCAGGGGCAGCGTGGCGTCGGACGCCTGGGCCTTGGTGTCGCGGTGCAGGAGTTGCCCGCGTACCCGTTGCAGTTGCCGACCGATGGTCAGCTCACCGGCGTCGAGCTCGACGTCCGCCCACACGAGCCCGAGGGCTTCGCCTTTGCGCAGGCCGGTGACGAGGACCAGGGCGTACGCGGCGTAGAGGGGGTCCTCGTCGGCGCGGGCCGATTCCAGGAACCGACGTGCCTCGTCGCTCGACCAGGACCTGCCCCGCCGGCGGCGGATAGTGGCGAGGGTGACCGGCACGGCCGGGTTGCGGGTGATGAGGTCTTCGGCCTGGGCGTGGGTGAGGGCGGCCCGCAGCGCGGCCCGGATGTCGCTGACCGTGCGGGTCGACGGGACGGCCTGGCAGCAGCGGCCGACCGCGCAGCACCGACGTTTCTCCGTCCGGCGGGCGGCGTCCTTGCCCTGGGCGCAGCACTGGCAGGTGCGGGCCACCTGGTTGAGCCAGGTCTGCACGTTCCGGGGCTGGAGCCGGTCGAGCCGCTTCGACCCGAGTCCGGGGGCGAGGTAGCGCCGGACGAACGTCTCGTAGGTGGCGTAGGTCAACGGTGCCCGGTTCGGCTGGACGATCTCGGTGAGCCAGTAGGTGAGGAAGCTGCCGACCGTCGGGACGCTGGTCGCCACCGGCCCCTGCTTCGCCTGCTGGTGCAACTTGATCCACTTGTCGTGGACGGCCTCCCGGGTCCGGCCGTAGACGTACTTGCGGGTCCGCTTCCCGTCGGGCTTGGTGACCCAGACGTACGCGGCGAAGCCGGTGCGGTACGGGAAGATCGAGCCTTCCCCGTTGGCACGTGACTTTCCGGGCATCAGGCGGCCTCCTGCCTGTCGACCTGGTCACGGACGTACTCGTCGACCCACTCGGGGAGGATGCGGCGGTACTTGCCGTCCTTGATGGAGCGCAGCTCGCCGGTGGCGATCTTCATCTTGACCTTGGACAGGCCGAAGCCGAGCAGGACGGCGACCTCGGCGGGGGAGTACCAGCGCGGGGTGAGGGGTCGGGTCACGCCGCCACCTCCGACCACGTCTCGTGGGCGACCTCTTCTCGGCCGATGCGGCGGCGTTCCCGGTGCTGTGCGGCGGCGGTGTTGGCGAGCAGGGCGTCCCCGTCGGTGAGCCACCCGGAGCCGACGAAGGCCAGGGCACCGACGGTGATGGAGCCGTCATCGGCGCGGCGGTAGCTGGCGCGGGTGTCCCGGAGCAGCCCGAAGGTGACCGAGTACCGGCGGGCCTTGGTGAGGAAGTGACCGCCGTAGCCGAGCATGTGCGCCCACCGGCGCAGCCCGGGGTAGGCGTGCGATCCGGTGTCAAGTTTCGCTTGACGCTCCCCAGCCGGGGTGGCGGTGTCGCTGGTGCGGTGCCGGGTGGGGCGGCCGAGTCGCCAGCAGGCGTCGATGAGCCGGGCCAGGTGGTCGCCTTCCGGGTCGGCGTAGGCGTCGATCGTGTCCGGCGTGAGTCGGGTGGAGCAGTGGCCGGTGACCTCGGTGGCCTTGGTGGCGTACTTCGCCAGGTAGCCGGCCACCTTCCCGTCGGTCACGTCCCCGTCGCCGGTGCCGATCCGGCGTACGTCGACCTGCTCTCCCCAGGCGACCGACCAGCCCTGCGGCCGATCGGGGTGCGGCGGGGTGGTGAAGGTGATCTGCCGGGCGGCGACGTGCACGGCCGTGTCGAGGTCGTCGACGGTGATCCCCGTCGGCGGCGGGACCAGGGCGTGCCGGTCGTTGGGGTCGACCCCGTCGAGGCGCAGCAGGACGTGGAAGTGCACCGCGCCCCGGCGCTGCATCTCGGCGACCTTCCCGTGCGACACCCGCACCGGCGGCACCCGCCGGATCTTGCCTGCGTCGGTGACCACCTGGACTGTCGGGATGCCGCGTCGGCGGCAGAGGGCGGCGAGGTGCCGCTCGACGGCCTGCTTGGTGCGCCGCCACAGATCCCCCGCGAAGGCGTTCCAGACGACCTGGTGATCGTGGTCGTAGCAGTCCAGACAGAGCGGCCGACCGAGCCGCCCATCGGTGGAGTCGTGGCGGGCGAAGCAGGCCCCGGGCCGCCCGTGCGGGCAGGTGGCAGCGTCGCGGCGGGCGTGGCAGGGGGCGGGCCGGCAGTCGCAGCGCCGCCGGTCGGCGCAGGTGTGCCGGGGTACGTGCCGGTGGTGCACCGGGCCGAACGACGGCGCGGTGAAGGTGGCGAAGACGACCGGATGCCGGGCCACCGAGGCGGGGACCGCCTTGCCGCCGGTCAGGCCGCAGCGGACGACCTGGAAGGCATCACCGGCGTAGACCCAGGAGCAGTCCGGGCACTGGGCGGCACGTCGGTTGCCGCACGCCTTGTAGAGCACCCGGTCGGGCAGCTCGTCGGTGTGCTGCTCGGCCAGGACCTGCCCGGTGTCCTGGTCGACGTTGGTCATCGTGCCGGTCAACCGGATCGGACGGGCACAACCCCCGGCGGTACGGGTGTGCTCCAACCAGCCGAAGTAGTCGGGGGCGGCGGCCCGGTGCAGGGCCTGGGCGTCACGACCGGCGGCGACACCGGGACGGTGCAGGGTGGACAAGGGTTCTCCTCAGGGCGGGTGGCAGGGACGGGCGACGAACCGCCACCGGTCACCGGATCGGTGTCCGTCGGTGGTGTTCGTGGTGTCTCCTGGCACCGCCTGGGAGGGCGGCTGACGCCGGAGGGCGGGCCTGGCCGATGGCCGCTGACCGCCGGTGGGACGCGGTCCTTCCGGTTGCTGGACATGGTGACGCCGGGACGGGTGGGGTGCCTGGAGGTCGGCATCCGGCGGGTTGCCGCAGGCGAGCCCCACCCGTCGAGGGAAGGCGAATCCGGGCCATCGTGACGGCGGGAAGGCCGTAATGGGCCACTCAGCGGATTCCGGGGGCCGACATCGCGGCCATCGTGATCGAGAACCGACGGGACCTGGCCCGCATCAGCGACAGGACGGCCGCTCAGCATCTCCGTGGTCGAGCCCGGCGAACCGGCAGGAAGGCCGCACTGGCGTGCTCGACGACCGCCAGAGTAGCACCGGGTACCGACACGTCAACCCGCCGTGAACCTCGGTGCCGAACTGGCCCGGACCGGCTACCGGCCACTGTGGGAGAACTTTCTGTACGTCTATCAAGGCGGCCCTGGACGGGCCGCACGCGCCGCCGCCAGGGCGCGCGTCCGTCGCTCCGCTGGCGCTCCACTCCGGTCACGCAACACGCCCGGCGGCTGGCGCGGAGGCGGGTAGCCCGGTGGGCCGCCGGATGACGACAGGCCGTTGTCCGGTGGGGTGGTGGGGCCGGCAGCCGGCCGGGCCGCGCGGCCGGCACCCGCGCGGCGTGGGGGAGCGGACGCCGGGTCCGTCGGCGGCCGGCGGGTGGGTGGCGGGGTTGCGGTTACTGCGCCTCCGGCGGGGGCGCTCCGGCTCCAGGATGGCCGGGGGGCCGTCGGCGGCTTGCGGTCCGTGGGTGGTGACGGTGGGAGCCATCCCGTCTGCCGTCGACCCGGGCGGGCCGAGCAGACCACCGCCCGACCCGCCAGCGTCCGTACGGGTGTCAAGGTCCGCTTGACGTGGCGGGCCGGGCGGCGGCCAGCTCCATAGGAGTGCGGGTCGACGGCAGACGGGATGGCGAAGCGCGTCGGCTCTCTGGCAGTCTGGTCGGATGTCCATAGTAGCCTCGAAAGAAGTGGCACTACGTGCGCTGAATTGTCCGCATTGCAAGACTCTAACCTTGGGTCATATTCGAGGGACATCTCTCTTGGATGACGACACGGAAGTCGCGGTGTCGCAGCTCCTGCTGATCCAGTGCGATGGATGCAACGCGAACTCTCTGCATCAAGAGGTTGACTTTGGTGATAGAGATAAATACTTCTACCAAGTGTGGCCGGAGGAGCGGCGGCCTCTCTCGTTCGCGGTTCCTGAGGAATTGCGGGCAGAGCATGAGGAAGCGGTAGCTTGCCTGCGGTCGGGTGCTCACACGGCAGCCGTAGTGATGGTCCGGCGAACCTTGGAGGGCATCTGTCGACTGAACAACGTCGACAAGAGGACCTTGTTTGAGGGGTTGCGGGAGTTGCAGCAACGAGGTCAGATCGACGATCGGCTTATGGAATGGGCTGAGGAGCTAAGAACGCTCGGTAATCAGGGAGCGCACTTCACGGGTACGAAGGTGACTCGGGAAGACGCCTCGGATGCCGTGGACCTTGCCGAGGCGATGCTCGACTACATGTATGTCCTTACGGTCAAATTCGCAGAGTTCAAGAAGCGCCGGGCAAGCAAGGCATCCTCGGCCGGCGAGGCAAAGGCGTAGTGCGGTTGGGCGCGTCAGGCTGCGGGATGCCATGGAACGTGCCCGAACCGTGCCCGTTGCAGCGGTCAACATCGGTAGGTCAGGGCCGCCCGGAGGCCCAAACCGCTGACGGTGTCTGGTGAACAGACCTTTGGTGGCTACTGCGTGTGTGGATCAAGCCGATTCCCAAGCTGACCGTCCCATCAGAGAGCGGGTACCGCCCCACGCCGCTACGGTCTATGGCGTGGAGGAGGACAACCCAGGCGCAGCCTGGCGGGCTCGCATACGAGGGTCGGGTTCGATCGAGCGAGATCGTGAAGCGCTCGCGCGCCTGGTTGACGAGGACCACGACCTGGCCGAGGTCTACTACTACGAGGCGGTCAGCGATCCAGGCGCACGCGCGATGAATCGGGCGCAACGTTCCTACGCCGGCCAGTACGAGCGCCGGCTTCGGCGGCTTGCCCACCGGCGTAGGAACTCTCAAGAGCCCGGCGATGGGTGACTAACCGAGTGACGACCGGCAAGGACACACCGGACAACTACGGACGCCAGCGGACCATACCCGCAGCTCACCGCCAATGCCGGCGCTGGTTCAGTCAACCCGGAAGTTCCTTCACACCGAAGGCGTCTGCTCGCTCCACCCCGGACCCGACGGGCACCGCTCGCAGCCGGTGATGCCGCAAGCGCGCACGTTGGCCGCCGTGTGGATCGAACCCGCTTCGGGGCAGTCGGCGCACTCCGTCGACATGTTCTCGTGAAGGATCACGATGCCGAGGCACGACGGCGAGGACTTGACCCCGGAAGGACGACGAGCCATCTCAACCTCGCTTGGGTGACTAACTGAGTGACGATCGGGGCGGACCGGCGCGCACACCGGTGGACGATGACGCACCGAGAGTCCAGGGTACGACGGGAGAAGGGGCAGGTTGACCCAGCTTGATCGTTGCCTGGGGGTCAAGGGGTCGCCAGGGCCCACACGGGGCACAAGGCAGCGTGAAACGTCGGCAGTCAGCCATCCGACGTGAGCCCAGGAGCGAGCCTGAGCAGTGCACCGACCAGGCTGCCGCAGGTCAGGGACGAGATGGTCTAAGTTCCGCTTCAACCTCTGAGGCGGACTTGACCTCTTGCGTCGTCATGTCAAGGGGATCTAGCGCAGTCAGCGCGGGGTGTTACCGGTCGGCTGCGCTGGGTGTAGCGTCCGTTGTGTGGTCGGGACTGTAAAAACAACGGTGTATCTCCGATCAAGGGAGTAGCACCTGATGACGATCACGACTGATGCGGTGGACACTGCCGCTGTGTCCGGTGATGAGACGGCCAAGCGGCCGCGTACGAAGACGACGCCGGGGGGTGTCGATCCGGCGTTGGTGTCGCAGTTGGTGACCCAGGCCCGTGAGCAGGGGCTGCAGCTGTCCGGCGAGGGTGGCCTGCTGCAGCAGTTGACGAAGATCGTGCTGGAGTCGGCGCTGGATGGTGAGATCACTGACCACCTCGGCTACGACAAGCACGACACGGCCGGGGCGAACTCCGGCAACTCCCGCAACGGCAGCCGGTCCAAGACCGTGCTCACCGATGTCGGGCCGGTGCAGATCGATGTGCCGCGGGATCGGGCGGGTTCGTTCGAGCCGGCCATCGTCCGTAAGCGTCAGCGCAGGTTGTCCGGGGTGGAGGACCTGGTGCTGTCGCTGTCGGCGAAGGGCTTGACCACCGGTGAGATCAGCGCCCATCTGGCCGAGGTCTACGGCGCGCAGGTCTCTCGCCAGACGATCTCCACGATCACTGACAAGGTGATGGACGGGATGGCCGAGTGGCAGAACCGGCCGCTGGATCCGGTCTACCCGGTGGTGTTCCTCGACGCCATCAACGTCAAGATCCGGGATGGGAAGGTCGCCAACCGGCCGATCTACGTCGCTCTCGCGGTCACCGCCGACGGCACCCGCGACATCCTCGGTCTGTGGGCCGGCGACGGCGGCGAGGGCGCCAAGTTCTGGCTGCAGATCTGCACCGAACTCAAGAACCGGGGCGTCGACGACGTGCTCATGGCCGTCTGCGACGGACTGACCGGGCTACCGGAGGCCATCGGGCAGGTCTGGCCCCGCACCGTGGTCCAAACCTGCGTGGTGCACCTGCTGCGCAACTCCTTCCGCTACGCCGCCCGCCAGCACTGGGACGCCATCGCCAAGGCCCTCAAACCGGTCTACACCGCACCCACCGAGGCCGCCGCCACCGAACGGTTCCTCGAGTTCGCCGAGGCATGGGGCGGCCGGTATCCGGCGATCGTGAAGCTGTGGGAGAACGCCTGGGCCGAGTTCGTGCCGTTCCTGGCCTTCGACGCCGAGATCCGCCGAATCATCTGCTCCACCAACGCCATCGAAAGCGTCAACGCCCGCATCCGCCGCGCCGTGCGCGCCCGCGGACACTTCCCCCACGAGCAAGCCGCCCTCAAGTGCGTCTACCTCGCCGTCATGAGCCTGGACCCGACCGGGCAAGGCCGCAAACGCTGGGCCACCCGCTGGAAAAGCGCACTCAACGCCTTCGACATCACCTTCGACGGACGCCTCTCCGCCGGCCGCAAGTAGACATCAACCAACCCCAGTTACACCGTTAACTTGACAGCCCCCGCGCGGAAGGGAATATTCGGTGTGTGCGCGAAGCTCGTCGGGTGACGGCGGCCCTTGGCCGCCGTCGAGGCAGATCCGGTGTCGACGGCGTGGTTGAGGATCCCACGGGGGCCGCGTGGCGGGCTCGCATTCGAGCGGCGCGCTCGATCGAGCGTGACCGCCAAGCGCTTGCGCTGCGGTCGACGAGGACCAGGACCCGGCCGAGGTCTCGTACTTCGAGTCGGTGAGTGATCCTGTTGCGCGGCCAAAGAAAGCGGGCGCAGCGTTCCTATGCCGGTCAGTAAGAGCGCAGGCTTCGACGATTTGCCCAACGGCGGAAGCACTCCGAGGGCGGCGACGGCTCTGAGTGACTAGCTGAGTGACGACCGATGGGCATGCCACCAGACAACCACGGAGGAAGGCGGACCGTCTTCGCAACTTATCGCTCACATCGAGACTGGTCCCGGGTGCGGTGGGGCGAGCCAGGCGAGGGGTTGGCCGGTGAGCGCGGCGTCGGCGAGGCGGCGGGCGGAGGCGGTCTTGAGCGCGGCGCGGCTGCTGTCGATCCAGCGTTGGACGTTGTCGATGCCCTGGTGACGGTACTCGACGGCCTGGACGAGGCATTCGAGTTTGTCGGCGTCGCGGGCGACGACGGCTTCAAGGGTCTCGCCGGCTTCGTACTCGATGACGGCGGCGGTGATGGTGTCGGTGACGGCGGGTGGGCTGCCGGCGACCTGGTCTGCGGTGATGGTGGTGTTGGGGGCGGCGGTGAGGTAGCGCTTGGCGATGTGGGGCAGGTCGGTGGTGCGGGTTTCCTGGGTGTCGTGCAGGACGCAGAGCATGGTGACCCGGGCGGGGTCGGCCCCTTCCATGGCGGCGAGGATCATGCCGATCAGGGCGGTGCGATGGCAGTGTTCGGCGATGGTTTCGGGATGCCTGACCCCGGCGAACCACCAGCCGGTACGGGCTGCGCGTTTCAGGACACCAGCCTCGAAGATGAACCTCATCGCGGCGGCGTACTGGTCGTCTCTCATCTGACTCCTACCATGGGAGTTCTGGGCGTCACATGGGTGAGGAATCGGGCCAGAGGCTGGAACGGCATGCTACTCGGTCGCCGTGTTGTACCGGTCGAGGGTCGCCTTGGAGGTCGAGGCGTCGCGGAAGACCAGTTCCCATGGGCCGGTGTTGATGTCCATGTCCTTGCCGAACCCGACCC
Source organism: Micromonospora fluostatini (assembly GCF_050410825.1). Taxonomy (NCBI): domain Bacteria; kingdom Bacillati; phylum Actinomycetota; class Actinomycetes; order Micromonosporales; family Micromonosporaceae; genus Micromonospora; species Micromonospora fluostatini. The sequence goes on along the minus strand of NZ_CP191251.1, from coordinate 3,709,800 downwards.
ATTTTCCGGCCATTCGTCGGCCCGTGGGTTCGACCAGGAGTTGGATCGCGCCGTGGTAGCGGGCGCCCCGGTAGTAGCCGGTCGGGTCGGTCTGCTCCACCCAGGTGCCGGTGACGACGGCACCGTCCACGGTGAGGTCCAGTGACAGGGACGATGCCGCCGAGCCGGGGAGGCTGCGGGCGGTCAGTCGGTCGCCGTGCTGGAGCACGACCACGAAGTGCTGCCCGGCGAAGGAGTCTGACCGGCCGCTGGAGTAGTACTGGTAGCGGCTGAGCCACACGCCCTCGTACGACCGGTGGACGGCGGCGGGCCTGGCTGTGGGCGTCGGTGTGGCCAGGCTGGACATGGGAGAGGTCAGGTCGTGTCCACCGTGTCGGTCGTCGGCGACGTGCCCGTCGGGCACTGCGGCGAAGCCGAGCAGTGAGATGGGCAGGCCGGTGACGACCTCCAGCGCGCGGGCGTAGACGGGTCGCGGTGCGGCGATCGCGCCGGACTCCCATCGCTGGACGAGTCTCTTGTTGGCGTCGTTGGGCTCCCCGACGCGGTGCCCTGCGGCCTGGAGCGCGCGGGCGAAGTCGTCCTGGCTCATGCGCATCCCGGCACGGACGGCGCGGAGGGCGGTGTTCGGGACCGTCATGACGCCACCATAGCGGTATGTCGCCTGAATGTCGCCGGCAATGTGCCTGGCTTGTCGGGTCCTGTGTCGTCGCGGGTGGTGACATCCCAGCGTCATCGTGGACGGCATACGGCGGTCGAGCCTGCCGCCGCGCTGTTGACGACTGAGGTGGGATGCAGGGTGATGGCGATGACCCGGCACGGAAACGGTTCAGGCGACGCCGTCGGCGACGGGGAGCTGCTGCCTGTCGGGCGGCGGGTGGCGTACTGGCGGGGGCGGCGGAAGTTGTCGCAGCAGGTGTTCGCCGACCGGTTGGGCAAGTCGAAGAGTTGGGTGGACAAGGTCGAGCGGGGTGTCCGCTCCCTGGACAGGGTGTCGACTCTCCAGGAGGTCGCCGCCGTGCTGCGTATCGACACGGCGGTGCTGCTCGGTCGGGATGTCCAGCCTTCCAGGGTGGTCGAGCGGACCGCAGAGGTCGAGCGGATCCGCGAGGCGCTGTCCCGGTACGAGATTTCCCTGGCCCGCCCCGCAGGCCGCCGGCCGGTGCCGCCGCCCGCCCAGATGGCCCGGCAGGTCGCGCATGCCTGGACGACATTCCAGCACGCCCGCTACCCACGCGTGGTCGACCTGCTGCCGGAGCTGCTGACCGAGTTGGAACGCAGCCACGCCGGTGACCCGGTGGCGGGTCGGGCGTTGCTGGTGGAGGCGTACCGGGTCACCACAGCACTGTTGGTCAAGTTGGGTGCCCCGGACCTGGCGTGGCTTGCTGCCGACCGCGCGATGATCGTTGCGGCGGGTGACGCGGTGTTGGTGGCCGCCGCGGCGGTGCAGCTCGGCCAGGTGCTCCGTGCGTCCGGGCAGGCGCGGGTGGCGACGTCGGCGATGCTGGCCGCCGCCTACCGGATCGCCCCGCCGGTGGTCGAGTTCGGACTACCCCCGGAGTTGTCCCTGTGCGGGACGCTGCTCGTCCAGGCGGCGTTGGCCGCAGCCCGTTACGGCGACGAGGCGGCGGTGGCCGGGCTGCTCGACGAGGCCGCCGCCCTGGCTGCCCGCGTCGGCGACGGGCGCGACCACCACCGCACCGGGTTCGGGCCGACGGCGGTGGAGTCGGCCCGCGTCGCCGCAGCGGTGGAGTTGGGCGACGGAGGGGACGCCGTGGCATGGCACGAGAAGGCGACCACCCGCGACGGATGGCGGTGGCTGCCCGCCGAGCACCGCGCGGCACACCTGATCGACGCCGCCCGCGCGTACCTGCAGACCGACGATCCGATCAGCGCCGCCCGGGCACTGGTGGAGGCCGACCGCTTTGCGCCGGCCGAGATCCGCCACCGACCAGCCGGCCGGGACGTCCTCGCCCGGGTCGTCCGCGACCCGCGCGCCCCGACGGCGCTCATCCATCTCGCCGCCACACTCGGGGTGGGCTGAGGATGACCGCACCGTTCCTGTCCCTGGCCCAGATCCACAACCGGCTGATCCTCACCGCCCGCTGGGTCCTCCGCGACCACCGACCCGGACCCGACGGTCGCTGCCCGATCTGCCGGACGGAAGACTGCCCGGTGGCTGCCGCCGCCCGGGACGTCCTTCGGGCAGCCGAGGAAGTACGGCTGTGGAGTACCGCAACACAGCCGGCCGCACCCGACGAACCCAGCGGCTCGACGGGGGTGTCGTAGCGGGTGGTGAACCCGAGGTCGTCCTCGTGCCACGCCGTCCCGGCGGTCGCCCGTGCCTCGTCGCGTTGGTTCCTCCGCAAGCGCCGTGGAGATCGGCCGGCACCTCGACCGGTTCTGTGCTGCTCAGACGCCGCAGATGGATGCGGTTGGGGGCGCGTCCCGGCCGCGCCGAGGCAGTGGGTGTCGGGCACACACCTGCTCCCTCACCCGGGACTCCCGGCCGCTGTGGGGCAACGGCCTCTGCGGTGGCGCGGTCAACGGCTGACCGTCGTCCCGCGGGCCTCCAAGCGGGTCAGGACATCGGGGTCGTCGAGGTGCGCCAGCGAGACGTCCAGGGTGTGGAGCGCAGGCAGCGACTCCAGCACCGCCGCTGCCGTGCATTCCCCGGTCAGCGTCAGTTCCGCCAGGGCCGGGTGGCCGGTCAGCGGGGTCAGGTCCAACGGCCCGCGACGGTAGCCGTGGCCGTCCAGGTCCAGGGACTGCAGGCTGGACAGTGCGTGAATGCCCTCCAGCGACGTCACGTTGTAGTCGTCGGACTCGCCGCCGGTGTCGATGTCCAGGGTCTGCTCGATCAGCATGTAGATGTCGCTGCCGCCGTCGAACTGCAGGTGGGTGATCGCTGCGGCCTCGGCCGACGGCACCGCGACGGCATGTAGCAGATCTAGTGACGCCTTCAGGCGCGGGCCTGGACCGGGGTAGCCGTCCTCCGGGCCGTCGGGGCCGGTCGACTCGATGAGCGCCTTGAGGTCGTCGGCAGCGATGCCGTCGTCCAGCAGGGCGTCCAAGACGCCCAGGTGCAGGCCGAGGTCGGCGAAGGTGAGGGTCATGATCCCGACCGTATCCTGCTACCGGCTTGGCCGAGCACGCGGAGCGGGTCGTCGTAGGAGTCGGGTGGGGCTGGTGACGGTTCGGAGGCGGCCGGTGCCGGTGGGCGTACCAGGCCACCCGCCGTCTCCGCAGCGGCCCCGGGCGGATGAGGTCGTCGATCGAGACCAGGCTGGCGCTTTCCCCCGTATTCGGGGCAATTGGGTTGAACAATGGTTCGGTGACTGATGGTGAGGCCGGTGACCGGGCCGGACGTGACCGGCGCGACCGGCAGCCTCCCGGTCAGCGGGTGGAGGGGGCGGCGGGCGCCGTCGAGGTGAGCCGCCGGGCGAACTTCCTGGAGTTGTTCTTCGACCTGGTGCTGGTCTTCGCCCTGTTGGGGGTCGTGTCGCGGGTCGTGGTGGACCTGACGGCCGATGATCTCACCCAGCAGTGGGCGGGGCTGTCGTACGTCGTGGTGTTGGTGCTGCCGATCATGTGGTTGTGGACGACCACCTCCCACATCACGAGCCGCTTCGACCCGCGCCGGCCGGTCGTCCAGGCGATGGTGCTGGTCACCGCCCTCGGCGTGGTCTTCATGGCCTCGTCGTTGCCGTACGCGTTCTTCGAACGGGGCTACGCCTTCGCCGTACCGTACGTGCTCCTTCAGGTGGGACGGCCCCTGGTCCTCATCAGGCTCCTGCCGGAGTGTGCGCAACGAGCCCTCTACACGCGGGCGGCGATCTGGTTCGCCCTGTCGGCCGGGCCGTGGCTGGTCGGCGGCATCCTGCTCAAGGGCGAGCCCCGGGTGGGTCTGTGGGCGCTGGCCATCACGATCGAGCTCGTGGCGGCCCGCTTCTCCTGGCCGGTGCCGGGGATGAGCCGGCAGTTGGACAGCGCCTGGGATCCGATCAAGACCCACCACCTCGCCGAGCGGTACGAGCAGATTCTGCTGATCGCGCTCGGTGAGAGCGTGCTGGCGCTGGGGATCACCTACACCCGTGCGCCGGTGTCGTGGGCCGGGTCGGTGGCACTGCTGGTCGGCTTCGCCACCACGGTGCTCCTCTGGCGGATCTACTACTACCGGGCGGGGCAGGTGCTCCCCGAGGCCGTCCACGTGGCCGGGGACCGGATCGGGGCCGGCCGCAACGTCGGACGCGCCCACATGATGATGGTTCTCGGCATCGTGCTGGTGGCGGCCGGGTACGAACTCGTCGTGTCCCACCCCGGGGGGCACGTGCCTGCCGTCTGGCTGGTCGTGATCCTCGGCGGGCCGATCGTCTTCGTCATCGGTCGGATCGGATTGGAACGCGTGGTCTTCAACCGCGTCTCCCGGAGCAGGCTCATCGGCATCGCTGTCCTGGCGGCTGCGGCCCTGCCGCTGGCCTTCGTCCCGCCGTTGGTCGCGGCGGTCAGCGCTTTCGTGATCCTGTTCGGCATGGCGGTGGCCGACGCCCGGCATGCCTGGGGCCGACCGCTGGAAGCCCCCTCGCCACTGAACGAGCGGCCCCGGTCAGGACCGGAGCCATGGCGACTGTGACGAGCCGGCGACGAGCCGGTTCGGCTCAAGGAGCCTGCTGAACAGCCTCGCCCGCCGGTCACCGGACGAACGCCGCCCGTGTCGCGCCGGTCGCCGAGCAGCCGGGGCGCGACGTGCTGTCTGCGCCGAGGCGGGCCGGGTGGTCATAACGCGGCGGTAGGACCCGGAGAGGAGGCGCAAAAGATCCAGCGATCTCAATAAGATGATCCGCACTTGATGCCGGTGCGCTCACGAGGCGTACCGATCCGATGCGGAGGAACGCATGGTTCGTTGGCGCACCATCACCGGCCTGGTGGCCGCCGCGCTGATCGCGGTCACCGGAGGCAGTCTCGCCGCCGTCACGCCCGCCGTGGCGAGCGGGAACACGGCGACACCCTTCGTCGTGGGGGGCACCCGCGCCGCCCAGGGCGAGTTCCCGTTCATGGTACGGCTCTCGATGGGCTGCGGCGGGTCGCTCTACAGCCCGACCCTGGTCCTCACAGCCGCCCACTGCGTCCGGGCCACCGGCGCGAACACCAGCATCACGGCCACGCTGGGCACGGTCGACCTGCAGTCGTCCAGCCGCATCACGGTCCGCTCCAACTACGTGTACCGGGCCCCCGGATACAACGGCTCCGGCAAGGACTGGGCGCTGATCCGGCTCGCCACGCCGGTGACGAGCCTGGCCACCCTGCCGATCGCCACCAGCACCGCGTACGACAACGGGACCTTCACCGTGGCCGGCTGGGGCGCGGCCCGCGAGAACGGCGCGCAGCAGCGGTACCTGCTCAAGGCGACCGTGCCGTTCGTCAGCGACGCGGTCTGCAACGCCAACTACCGCGGGGACATCATCCCGGCCGAGGAGATCTGCGCGGGCTACGCCAGCGGCGGCATCGACACCTGCCAGGGTGACTCGGGTGGCCCGATGTTCCGCCGGGACGCCACCAACGCCTGGATCCAGGTCGGCATCGTGAGCTGGGGCAACGGCTGCGCCCGGCCCAACTACCCGGGTGTCTACACCCAGGTGAGCTACTTCTCCTCCGCGATCGCCTCGGCCGCCGCGAGCCTCGGCGGCTGACCCGGGTACCCCTCGACGGCGGCGGCCCGGCTGGTGACCCAGCCGGGCCGCCGCCCTGCGCGCCCCGGGCGGGATTGCGGCGGCGGCGTACGCTGCCGCGGATGAGCCCACCGTCGCGCATCCTGGTCGACGGGGTGTACGGCGCCGGCAAGTCCACCCTCGCCGAGCGCCTGGCCGACCGTCTCGGCCTGCCCTGGTACCCGGTCGACGACCAGCTCTGGGAGCCCGGCTGGGTGGAGGTGCCGGTGCCGGTGCAGCGCGAGCGGATGAGCGAGGTCTGCCGCCGGGACCGGTGGATCCTCGACGGGGCGTACCACGGGTGGCGGGACGTGGTGCTGGCCCGCGCCGACCTGGTGGTCGGCCTGGACTATCCCCGCTGGCTCTCCTACGGGCGGCTGCTGCGCCGCACGCTGCGCCGGCTGCTGACCGGCGAGGTGATCTGCAACGGCAACCGGGAGACGCTGGGCAGCGTGCTGTCCCGGGAGTCGATCCTGGTCTGGCACGTCACGGCGTTCGGCCGGGCCCGGCGACGGATGCGGGCCTGGCAGGCCGACCCGGCCGGGCCGCCGGTGCTGCTGTTCCGCTCCCCGGCGGAGCTGGACCGCTGGCTGGCCGACCTGCCCCGGCACCCGGCGGGGCGACGCCAGGACTGACGGCGTGGCGCGGTTCCGGCCGGCTGCGGCACCGCTGTCGACGGCAGAGGGGCTGACGACGGCACGCGGGGTGCCTGGTGGCACCCCGCGTGGTGGGCGGTCGACCGGCCGCCGGGGCGGCCGGCCCGGTCAGACGCCGGTGACCGAGGTGATCCAGCTCCGGCTGGCCGCGACCGAGGCGTAGTTCTGGTAGGTCGAGCCGTTGCCGGTGGAGCAGACGCCGACCTGCTGGCCGTTGTAGAACTGCGGGCCGCCGGAGTCGCCCCGCCAGGCCACCCCGTTGCCCCGGGTGCTGCGGATGGCCGGCCCGCCGTACGCGTCGGTGGAACCGGTCGTGCTCACGGTGACGGTGGCGGTCTTGAGCTGGGGCGACGCGGCGCAGTTGGTGCAGGTCCGGCCCCAGCCGAAGATCGTGTTGGTCGAGCCGGCCGGCGGGTTGGCGCTGGCCAGCGTGACGTACGTGGTGGAGATCGACGTGCTCAGGTAGAGCAGGCCGAGGTCGTAGCGGTTGTAGGTGGCGCTGACCGTGGCGGTGGTGCCGCCGGAGGCGTAGTAGACGCTGCCCACCCGCACCGACATCGAGCCGCCGAGGCAGTGCGCGGCGGTCAGCACCCAGCGCGGGGCGATGATCGAGCCGGAGCAGGCGAACGAGCCGCTCTGGAAGACGGCCGCCGCCCAGGGGGCCGACGAGACGGTGCCGCCACCGATGATGGGCTGCGGCGCGGTGGGGGCGGCAGCCGCCGAGGCGGGGGCGACGAAGGCTCCGACGAGGGCGGTCGCGATGGCCGCCATGGTGAGACGGATACGCACGGGGTGCTCCTTACCGAGGGGGACGTGCCCGGTTTTCGGGTGGGCCGGGCCGGTGTCCGGTGGCGCTTTCCACCGCCGGACACCACGGTCGTCCGGTGCCGGGGCAGGCACCGCACCGACAGCGCGGGTCGTGCTGCCGGTGAGGCCAGAGGCTAGGGGGAGACAGTTCCCACGACAAGATCCGAGCGCAATTATTTCGCATGGCGGGCGATAAACAACTGCTCCGCAGGAATAGTATGACCTTGGCATTATGCATTGCCGTCGGTAACTGTAGGTGACAGTTTACCGGGCGGTGGTCGACCCGGGTGGGGGCGCGCCGGGGGGTGCCCGGCGGCACCCCGCGAACCGGCGCCGGTGGCGGTCAGACGCCGCTGATCTCGGTGATCCAGCTACGACTGGCGATCACCGAAGAGTAGTTCTGCGAGGTCGACCCGTTGCCGCTGAAGGAGACGCCGACCTGCTGGCCGTTGTGGAACTGGGGGCCGCCGGAGTCGCCCTGCCAGGACACCCCGTCGCCCCGGGCGCTGCGGATCACCGGGCCACCGTCCGCGTCCTCGGAGCTGATCGCGGTCACCCGGACGGTGGCGGTCTTGAGCTGGCTGGACGGGTCGCAGGTCAGGCAGGTCCGGCCCCAGCCGTAGATGGTGTTGACGGCGCCGACCGGCGGGTTGGCGTGGGCCAGCGTCACGTACGTGGTGGAGACCGACGTGCCCAGGTGCAGCAGGGCGAGGTCGTGGCGGGTGTGGATGGCGCTCACCGTGGCGGTGGTGCCGCCGGAGGCGTGGTAGATGCTGCCGACCCGCACCGAGATGGAACCACGGAGGCAGTGGGCGGCGGTCAGCACCCAGCGCGGGGCGATGATCGAGCCGGAGCAGGCGAACGAGCCGTTCTGGAAGACCGCCGCCGCCCACGGCGCCGACGAGACGAGGCTGCCGCCGATGATCGGCTGCGGCGCGGTCGGTGCGGCGGTCGCCGTGGCCGGGGCGACCAGGGCACCGGCGATGGCGGTCGCGACGAGCGCCAGGGTGAGACGGATGCGCACGGGGGAAACTCCTAACCCAGGGGTCTGCTTCCTCCGACAATTATCGCCACACGTCGGTCGATGTGTATCGCGTTCCGTGCGGTGGTGTGGCCGACGCCGGGCATCGTCGTCGGTGACTGTCGTCGACGCCTCAGCGTGGCGACGACGGTCCGGTCCGCTCCGCCCAGACGTGCAGGGCCTCCCGGTCCCCGGCCGCGTCGAGGTTCAGCGCCGCCTCGATCAGCGCCAGGTGGGTGAACGCCTGCGGATGGTTGCCCAGCGCCGTCCCGTCGGCGGCCATCTGCTCGGAGTAGAGACCGAGCGGGCCGGCGAGCGCCATCAGCCGGTCGAACAGGTCCCGCGCCTCGTCGCGCCGCCCGGCCAGGGTGAGGGCGGAGACCAGCTCGAACGAGCAGAGCAGGAACGCCCCCTCCTCGCCGGGCAGCCCGTCGTCGGCGACGTAGCGGCGGACCAGCGCCGGGGCGATGGCGAGTTCCCGCCGATGATGGTCGATGGTGCCGAGCACCCGGGGGTCGTCGGCGGGCAGGAAACCGACCAGCGGGATGCGCAGCAGCGAGGCGTCCGGCTCGGTCGAGTCGTACCACATGACGAAGCTGTTCAGCTCCCGGTCGTACCCCCGGTCGAGCACCTCGGCGTGCAGCTCGTCCCGGGCCCGCCGCCAGCGCTCGACGGGGGCGGTGTCGTCGCCGAGCAGCCCGGCGAGGCGGATGCCCCGGTCGAGGCAGACCCAGATCATGACCTTCGAGTTCACGTGGTGCCGCAGCGGGCCACGGATCTCCCAGATCCCGTGGTCGGGTTCCCGCCACCGCTCGGCCATGGTGTCGACGTGCCGGCGCAGCAGTCCCCACTGCTCGCCGGTCAACTCGCCGGTGAGCTGCTGGTACGCCAGCGCCGCGTCGAGGATGTGGCCGTACGTGTCGAACTGGACCTGGTCGACGGCCTCGTTGCCGACCCGGACCGGCCGGGAGCCGGCGTAGCCGCTGAGGTGGTCCACCTCCCGCTCCTCGTCGGTGCCGCCGCCGATGCCGATCAGCGGGGTCAGCAGCTTCTGCTGGCCGGCGCAGATGTCGAGCAGGAACCGCAGGTAGCGTCGGCCCTCCTCGGCGTGGCCGAGCCGGAACAGGGAGAGCAGCAGCAGCGCCGCGTCCCGGTGCCAGGTGTAGCGGTAGTCCCAGTTGCGGCTCCCGCCGATCTCCTCCGGCAGGGAGGTGGTCGGCGCGGCGAGCAGCGCGCCGGTCTCGTCGAAGGAGAGGCCGCGCAGCACCAGGGCGCTGTGCCGGACCGCCTCGGCGGCGAAGCCGGCGTAGTCGCTGCGGGCCGCCCAGGCCCGCCAGGTCGCGCAGGTCCGCTCGACCAACCGCGCGGGGTCGGCCGCCCCGCCCGGCTGACCGGTGCCGTCCGCCGGGGGGTGGTCGTAGCCGAGCAGCAGCGTCACCGTCCGGCCCGCCGGCAGGTCGACCTCGGCGTGCAGGTCGCCGCCGTCGGCGGTGAGGGGCAGGCCGCCGTCGAGCCACAGCTCCGCGTCGGCGGCCCGCCACCGGTCGCCGGACCGCTCCCAGGTCGCCGGTCGGGCCCCGTAGCCGGGTCGGGGGGTGACCCGGACGGCCAGCCGTACCGGGCCGCGTGCCACGCTCACCTGCCGGACCAGCAGTTTGCCGGCCCGGATCGGCTGCTCGGGGTCGCCGGGGGTGACCGCGAGGAAGTCCCGGACCACCGCGTCACCGGCCCGGCCCTCGTACCGGCTCTCCAGCACCAGCGTGTCCGGCAGGTACCGCCGCCCGACCGGGCCGGCCCCGTCGACGGTGAGCGAGAAGGCGCCGCCCGCGTCCCGGTCGAGCAACCGGGCGAAGACCGCGTCACCGTCGAACCGGGGTACGCAGAGCCACTCGACCGCGCCGTCCGGCGCGACCAGGGCCGCCGTGTGGGTGTCGGAGAGGAAGGCGTACCCGTCGATCGGCGGGAAGGTCATGCCGGCTCCGGTCGATCCGTGTGACAGCCGTACCCCGGCACCTGCGCTCCTCCACCGTCGACGACCCGGCCGCCGTCTCCCGTGGCGGTCGGGTCAGACCGTGGTTCCCCCGGCCCGGCACCGCGAAACCGGGGCCGCGCCGATCCGGGCGGCGCGGCGCATACCCGCGGCGACGGCGGGTAGGACGACGGGTCGGTCGAGGGGAGGAGCCGAGGTGGCCCGGTCGTTCGTCAACTGGTCCGGCAGCCTGTCGTTCACCCCGGCCGAGTACGTCGAACCCGCCGACGAGGACGAGGTCCGGGCCGTGGTGCTGCGCGCCCGCGAGGCCGGCACCACGATCCGCCCGGTCGGCTCCGGGCACTCCTCCAGCCCGCTGGTGCGCACCGACGGCATCCTGCTGAACCTGGACCGGATGGCCGGGGTGCTCTCCGACGACGGCGGTCTCGCCACCGCCCGTGCCGGCACCAAGCTCAAGGCCCTGGGCGAGGGGCTGTACGACGCCGGCCTGGCCATGGACAACCTCGGTGACGTCGACTACCAGTCCATCGCCGGGGCGACGGCCACCGGCACCCACGGCACCGGCATCCGGTTCGGCAACCTCTCCACCCAACTCGTCGGGGTGCGGCTGGTCACCGGCACCGGGCAGACGCTGGACATCGGGCCGGACGACCACGCCGACCTGCTGCCGGCCGCCCGGCTGTCGCTCGGCGCGCTGGGCGTGGTCACCCAGGTCACCCTCGACGTGCAGCCCCGGTACGAGCTGCGTCGGCGGGCGTGGTGCGCGCCGGTCGACTGGACCCTCGACCACCTGGCGGAGTTGCAGCACACCAACCGGAACATGGACTTCTACTGGTACCCCCGCAGCGACCGGACCCAGGTGCGCACCATGAACCGGACCGACGAGAAGCCCGTCGAGCGGGGCTGGCCCGCGCCGGGGCGGCCGCAGCGGGGGTGGGCCGACGAACTGCGGGAGGCCGAGGTCGGGCCGACCCACCGCACCATCCCCCAGCACCGGGACCTGCGCTTCGAGGAGATCGAGTACATGCTGCCCGCCGAGGCCTTCACGGCCTGCTTCGCCGAGGTCCGGCGGCAGATCCTGGACCGGCACCGCCGCACGGTGGGCTGGCGGGTGCTGGTGCGCAGCATCGCCGCCGACGACCTGTGGCTGAGCAACGCCTACGGGCGGGCCACCATCACCATCGCCTGCCTCCAGAACACCTCACTGCCGTACGAGGAGTACTTCCGGGACATGGAGGCGGTCTTCCGCCAGTACGGCGGTCGTCCGCACTGGGGCAAGAAGCACTGGCTGACCGCCCGCGACCTGCGCCCGCTCTACCCGTGCTGGGACGACTTCCAGGCGGTCCGGCGGCGGCTCGACCCGGACGGCGTGTTCCGCACCCCCGACCTGGCCCGGCTGCTGGAGGAGGAGAACTGATGCCGGACCTCGGCGCGCGGACCTGGGTCGTCCCCGGCGGTCACATCCCCTTCCCCAGCACCGGCCCGGAGCCGGAGTTCACCGGCTTCGACCAGCTCTGCGTGCTCAACGCCACCGACAGCGAGGCCGAGCTGGAGCTCACCGTCTACTACGAGGACACCGAACCGGTGGGGCCGTACCGGCTGCGGGTGGGGGCCCGGCGGGTCCGGCACGTCCGGGTCAACGACCTGATCGACCCGGAGGCGGTTCGGCTCGACCGGCCGTACGGCTGCGTGCTGCGCTCCGGCGTACCCGTGGTGGTGCAGTTCCTGCGCCAGGACACCCGGCTGCCCGGGGTGGTGGCGCTGGCCACCAATCTGGCGTACCCGGCCTGACCGAGCCCGGACGGCGTGCGGCGGCCCCGGCGCGGCAGCCGGGCCGGACCCTCAGGTTCGCGCCAACCCCCGCGCGGGTATGCCCGCCCATGCGGATCGGGGCGGACGGGTCGACACTGCCGGGCCGGCTGCGCGCCCGGTTCCGGGCGGCCGGGCACAGCGGCTACCGGCGGCTGCGCACGTACCTGATCGTGGCGGTGCAGGCCGGGCTGGCCGCCGCGCTGTCCTGGGTGGTGGCCCGGGAGGTGCTGGGCAACCCCGACTCGACGTTCGCGCCGGCCGCCGCCGTCGGCGTGATCGCCGCCGCGCTCGGCAACCGGGCCCGCCGCACCGTCGAACTGGTCGTCGGCGTGCTGCTCGGGATCGCGGTGGGCGACGTGCTGATCCTGCTGCTGGGCACCGGGCCGTGGCAGACCGGCGTGGTCGTCTTCCTGGCGATCACGGTGGCGGCGACGGTCCGGGGGCCGGGCGCGCTGACCACCCAGGCCGGGGGTACCGCCGTGCTGATCGCCACCCTCACGCCGACCGCCCCCGGGCTGGAGCTGCCCCGGACCATCAACGCGCTGGTCGGCGGGGTGGTCGGCCTCTTCGTGGTGCTCGTCATCGCCCCGCTGAACCCGTTGCGGACGGTCCGCCGGGTCGCCGACCACTCGCTGGACCTCTTCGCCCGCGAGATGACCGCCTCGGCCGAGGCGCTGGCCCGCGCCGACGTGGGGGCGGTGGAGCGGGTGCTGGCCCGGATGCGGGCCAACGAGTCGGAACTGCACCGGCTCACCGAGGTCGTCGGCGCCGCCGAGGAGGTGGTCCGGTTCTCCCCGGTGCGCTGGCGTCGGCGAAGGGCGCTGGCGGCGTACCGGCGGGGCACGGAGCACATGGACCGGGCCTTTCGCAACAGCCGGACGCTGGTACGCCGGATCGGCACCGCGCTGCGCGACGGGGAGCCGGTCCCGCCGGACCTGCCCGCCGCCATCGAGCACTACGGCGAGGCGGTCCGGTTGCTGCACCGCGAGTTCCTGGGCGACCGGGAGCCGGTGGGCGCGCGCGAGCGGGTGCTGCGCGCGGTCAGGGAGGCGGGGGCGGCCTGCCGGCAGGAGATCGGCTTCTCCGGCACCATCGTCGTGTCCCAGCTCCGGACCATCGCCAACGACCTGCTCCGCGCCACCGGGGTACCCGCCGACGAGGCCCGCCGGCTGGTCCGCCGGGCCGCCGCCGGTCAGTAGCGTGCGGTGGCGGTCACCAGCGTCCGGTCAGGTTTATCCGTTGATGCGGGTGATGTTGCGGATCTTGTTCGCCGCGTCCAGGGCGGCCACCTTGTACGCCTCGGCCAGGGTCGGGTAGTTGAACACCGCGTCGACCAGGTAGTCGATCGTGCCGCCGCACCCCATCACGGCCTGTCCGATGTGGACGATCTCGGTGGCGCCGGTGCCGAAGACGTGCACCCCGAGCAGCCGGCCGTCCTCCGGCGAGACCAGCAGCTTCAACAGGCCGTACGAGTCGCCGACGATCTGCCCCCGGGCCAGTTCGCGGTACCGGGCGATGCCCACCTCGAACGGCGTCGAACTCTCGGTCAACTGCTCCTCGGTCTGCCCGACGAAGCTGATCTCGGGAATCGTGTAGATGCCGATCGGCTGCAACCCGTGCATCGCGCGGGCCGGCTCGTCGCAGGCGTGCTGCGCGGCCAGCCGGCCCTGCTCCATCGAGGTGGAGGCCAGCGCCGGGAAGCCGATCACGTCACCGACGGCGTAGATGTTCTCCACGGCGGTGCGGTAGTTCGCGTCGACGCTGATCCGCCCGCGCCGGTCCGCCGTCAGCCCGGCCGCGTCCAGGCCCAGGTCGTCGGTCTGCCCCTGGCGGCCGGCGGAGTACATCACGGTGTCCGCGACGATCTTCTTGCCGCTCTTGAGGATGCACAGCGCGGCGGCGTCGTGCTTCTCCACCGCGGCGACCTCCTCGCCGAAGCGGAACGTCACGGAGAGGTCGCGCAGGTGGTACTTGAGCGACTCGACGATCTCCTCGTCGCAGAAGTCCAGCATCCGTTCGCGGCGCTCCACCACGGTCACCTTGGTGCCGAGCGCGGCGAACATGGAGGCGTACTCCATGCCGATCACCCCGGCGCCGACCACAACCATGCTGCGCGGCACCGCCTGGAGGTTGATCACCCCGTCGGAGTCCACGATCGTCCGCTCGTCGAAGTCGACGCTGTCCGGGCGGGCGGGACGGGTGCCGGCGGCGATGATGGCCTTGTCGAAGGTGACCCGGATGTCCCGCCCGGAGCCGCCGTCCACCCAGACCGCGTGCGGGTCCGCGAACCGGCCGGTCCCCGTGATCAACGTGATCCGGTTCCGGGCCAACTGGTTGCGGATGACGTCGGTCTGCCGGCTGATCACGTGCTGGGTCCGGGCGGCCAGGTCGCCCACCGTGATCTCGTCCTTGACCCGGTAGCTGCTGCCGTACAGGTCCCGCTGGGTCAGGCCGGTGAGGTACAGCACCGCCTCGCGCAGCGTCTTGGACGGCACGGTGCCGGTGTTGATGCACACCCCACCGAGCATGTCGCGCCGGTCCACGATGGCGACCCGCCGGCCGAGCTTGGCGGCGGCGATCGCGGCCTTCTGGCCACTGGGTCCGGAGCCCAACACCAACAGGTCGAAGTCATACACGTGCGCTAGCCTCGCAAGATCTCGCGGCCGGCGCCAGTTGGGTGCCGGGACGGCCGACCCGATCCGACCGGGTGTCCGACCGGCCGGCTGCGGGCCGTGACGGCGGCCCGACCGTCGGTCACGATTTCCGGTCCGTGGCCCGCGTCCGGCACCCCCGGGCGTACCGGATCGGTCTCGCAGCGTCGCGGGGATATGGACACCGGTGCCGGTGTGCGGAAGCATTCCCTGGAGTCGGCCGGCCCCCTATCTTGGGGGGTCGTACCCGGAGGGCCACGTGACCGGCACCGGGGCAGGCGGACTGAATCGACGAGAGAGGTGCTTTGTGGGGGAGCCGGAGAACGTCCTCGTTCCGGCCGTCGCGCCACCGCGAGTCGACCACCCGCCCGCCGTGCCGGCCGGGTTCGTCGCGTTCTACCGGGAGCGGTACCGCGAACTGGTGCGGGTCGCGATGTACTTCGGGGCCGCCGAGCCCGAGGCGTACGACGCGGTCGCGGCGGCCACGCTGGAGGTGCTGATCCGCTGGGACGACATCAACAACCCGTACCAGTACGCCCGGACGGCCGCGATCAGCAACTTCGTCAAGTACCGCACCCGGGGCGGCCACCGGCCCCGGCACCGGCAGGCCGAGGCGGGCCGGTCCACCCCGGACGGCACCGACCCGCCGCCGAACACCTCGGCGGAGGACCGGCAGGACGTCATCCGGCTGCTCGCCCAGCTTCCGCACCCGCAGCGGCAGGTGATGGCGCTCACCGTGGACGGGTACGGCAGCGCGGAGATCGCCAACCAGCTCGACCAGACGCCGTCCCGGGTCCGGGAACTGCGTCAGACGGCCCGGCAGAACCTGTCGGAGCTGCTGGCCGCCCGGGATCCGCAGGACGACTGGCGGTCGCTGTTCGGCGCCGGCCGCCTGACAGCGGGAACGGAGACCCGATGATCCCCAACGGCACCCCGGTGTCGGACCAGGCCGAGCCCGGTCGGGTCGGTGTCCTCGACGACGACGGAATCGACTCGATCATCGACAGCATCACCCAGATCGAGGTGGACGCGAGCCTGCGCCGGACCCTGGCCGCGGCCGGATACGCGGAGTACCGTGCCATGGCCCCGGCCCGGCTGCCCCGCTCCGAGCCGTACGTCGCGGTCGCGGAACGCGGTGCCGACGACCAGCTCGCCGCCGCCCAGCGGGAGGTGGACCGGCTCCTCGCCGAGGCGCGCGAGCACGCGGAACGGGTGGTCCGCGACGCCTACACCAGGGCGCAGGCCGTGGAGCGGGAGGCGCACGAGCGGCACCAGAGCGTGCTGGGCCGGCTGGAGGCCGAACGCGACCACCTCCAGGCCCAGCGGGACCACCTCCAGCTCCAGCGTGACCAGCTCCAGGCGCAGCGCGACCAGTTCCAGGTCCAGCGCGACCAGTTCCAGGTCCAGCGCGACCAGCTCCAGAACCAGGTGGAGACCCTGCGGGCGTTCGAGCGCGAGTACCGGGCCCGGCTGATGGCCTACCTGGACGACCAGATGCGCCAGCTCCGCGAGGAGGCCGGCCTCGGGACCCGCCCGCAGCTCTACCCGGCGTACCCGCCACCGCTCACCGCCGACGCCGGCCCGATGGCCGGTCCCGGCTCCGCGCCGCCGGCCGGCGGGTCCGGCTTCGCGCCGTTGACCGGCGTACCCGGCTCCGCGCCGCCGGCCGGCGGGCCCGGCTACGGCGAGGCGTAGCCGGGCCCGTTTCCCGAGCGGTACGACGGCGGGTCAGGCGATCCGGGCCGGGAACCGTTCCCACACCCGGTGCCGGGCCAGCAGCCCTCCGACGGTGTCGACCACGTCGGCGGCGGCGGTGGCCGTCACGACGCCCGGGGTGTCGGCCACGCCCGCCTGCCGGAGCACGTCGACGCCCGCGCCCCAGGCGCCGATCGCCTTGGCGTGCCGCCAGCACTCCTCGACCAGCAGCAGCACCCGGGGATCGACGGCCACCGCGCCGGCCGTGCCGGCCTTGGCGTCGCGGGCGCCGATCGCGTCCGGCGCGGGTGCCGGCGCCCCGGCCAGCAGCAGCGCGTCGAACTCGACCGACCGGCCGGTGGCGAAGGTCCGTTGCACGGGCAGGTCGCCCACGGTGCCGCCGTGCGGCGCGACCAGCAGCGGTACCAGGCCGGCGGCGAGGAGCGACCGGCGGACCCGGTCGACGTCGTCGAGGTCGCCGTCCGGGTCCACGACGATGCCGACCATCCGTCCGTCGGCCGGCCACTCCCGGCCGACCTGGGACAGGGCGGGGCTGGGCGTCACCTCGGGCAGCGGCCCGGTGGGCTCCGGCACGGGCAGCCCCAGCCCGGTGGCGACCTCGGCGCAGAGCACCGGGTCGATGGCCGCCAGGCACCGGAGTTGGCGCTCCCGGATCGCCTGGTGGTAGCACTTGCCCAGCTCGAAGGTGTACGCGCGGACGATGTGCTCCCGCTCCACCGGCGACATGCTCTGCCAGAACAGCCGCGCCTGGCTGAAGTGGTCGTCGAAGGAGGCCGGGTTGGCCCGTACCTTCGGCGCCTGCGCCACCGTCACCGGCACGTCGACGAAGGCGTGCTCGTCGTCGCCGGCCGGGAAGGGGTTGCCGCCGTCGAGCGAGTTCGGCCGGTACGGCGCCACCCCGGCGTGCACGGCGTGCTGGTGGAAGCCGTCGCGCAGCATGTCGTTGACCGCCGCGTGCGGCCGGTTGACCGGGATCTGCGCGAAGTTCGGGCCGCCCAGCCGGGTGAGCTGCGTGTCGACGTAGGAGAAGAGCCGGCCCTGCAACAGCGGGTCGTTGGTGACGTCGATGCCCGGCGGGAGGTGACCGGGGTGGAAGGCCACCTGCTCGGTCTCGGCGAAGAAGTTCGTCGGCGTCCGGGTGAGGACCAGCCGCCCGACCGCCTGCACCGGGGCGAGTTCCTCCGGCACGAGCTTCGTCGGGTCGAGCAGGTCGATGCCGGCGAAGGTCTCCTCCGGGGTGTCGGGGAAGACCTGGAAGCCGAGTTCCCACTCCGGGTACGCCCCGGCCTCGATCGCGTCGTACAGGTCCCGGCGGTGGAAGTCCGGGTCGATGCCGCCGAGCAGTTGCGCCTCCTCCCAGGTCAGGGAGTGCACCCCCAGCTTCGGCTTCCAGTGGAACTTGGCCAGCGCCGTCTCCCCGGCGGCGTTGACCAGCCGGAAGGTGTGCACCCCGAAGCCCTCCATCGTCCGGTACGAGCGCGGGATGCCCCGGTCGGACATGTTCCACATGGTGTGGTGCTGCGCCTCGGTGTGCAGCGAGACGAAGTCCCAGAAGGTGTCGTGCGCGCTCTGGGCCTGCGGGATCTCCCGGTCGGGGTGCGGCTTGGCGGCGTGGATGATGTCGGGGAACTTGATGGCGTCCTGGATGAAGAAGACCGGCATGTTGTTGCCGACCAG
This sequence comes from Micromonospora fluostatini, assembly GCF_050410825.1. Lineage (NCBI taxonomy): Bacteria > Bacillati > Actinomycetota > Actinomycetes > Micromonosporales > Micromonosporaceae > Micromonospora > Micromonospora fluostatini. Next base: position 3,691,765 of record NZ_CP191251.1, on the reverse strand, counting down.
GTCGAAGGTGCCCTCGTCGGTGTAGAACTTGGTGGCGAAGCCCCGGGTGTCGCGGACGCTGTCGGCCGACCCCCGGGAGCCCAGGACGGTGGAGAAGCGCACGAAGACCTCCGTCTCGTGGCCCTTGCGGAGGAAGCCGGCCCGGGTCACCGCCTCGGCGGTGCCGTAGCCGGTGAACACCCCGTGCGCCCCGGCGCCCCGGGCGTGCACCACCCGCTCGGGGATGCGCTCGTGGTCGAAGTGCGTGATCTTCTCGCGCAGGTGGTGGTCCTGGAGCAGGACCGGGCCGCGCGGCCCGGCCTTGAGCGAGTGGTCCGTGTCGCGCAGCCGGGCCCCCTGCGCGGTGGTGAGGTGGGCGCCCTGCTGGGCGTGCGCGTCGGCCGGCACCCCGGTCCGGGCGCCGGTGGGGGTACGGGTCTGCGGCGTGCCCTGCTCCGCCTTCGGCGGCAGCGGCTCCTGGGGCGTGGTCGGCTCCTCGACCGGCGGCGGCACGCTGCCCGGCGCGCCGGGGGCGTCCGGGGCCAGGGCGGCGGCGACCTTCTCGGCGGCGGCATCCACCACGTTCCGGACGACCTCGGCGGGCTTGCGGGATTCCATCGGGACGAACACCTCCACACGACACGACGACGGCTGCTCCCAGAGCCCTACCCCCACCCGACCCGGCAAAACGCCGCAAACCGCGTGTCACCCGCCTCGATCCGTGTGGGCCCCACCACCCGGACGCCGCGCGTCTTGCCGGTGTCTGCCATCCTCGGGACGGTGACCTCCGGCCAGCCGAGCAGACACCGTGCCCGCCGTCGGGGCCGACTGCTGCGTACCCTCCTCGTGCTCGGCACGCTCGCGGCCCTCGGCGCGGTCGCCGTGCTGGTCGTGCCGCTGCTGCTGCCGCCGGGCCCGCGCCCTCCCTTCCAGCTTCCGGTGGCCTGCGGCGAGACCTGGCAACTGGGCACCTACCCCGGGCACGACGACTACGACGTGGACCTGTTCCCCACCGAGGGCGAGGCGTGGGGGCGGCCGGTGCTCGCCTCGGCCGCCGGCACGGTCACCGTGGCGGGGATCAACGGCTCGTTGGGCGGGCGTACCCCGGAGAACCCGGACGGCCCGCGTGGCCGGGGCGGCGGATACTGGGTCAAGATCGACCACGGCGGTCGGTGGGAGACCCAGTACCTGCACCTGCTCGAACCGCCGCTGGTCCGCGAGGGGCAGCGGGTGGCCCAGGGTGAGCAGATCGGCCGGCTCGGCAGCACCGGCAACTCCGGGGCCCCGCACCTGCACTACGAGCAGCGCCGGGGCTGGGACAAGGTGGAGGCCCACTTCGACGGGGAGCCCTCCGGCATCACCCACGACGACGCCGAGTACACGGTCCGGCGCACCAGCAACAACTGTCCGGGCTGACGGGACCGGTGACGCGGGCCCGGACCGGGGCGGGAACGGCTACGCGAAGCGGTCCGGGTCGCCCGCGCCGACCCGGACGATCTCCGGCTCGCCCTCGGAGAAGTCGACCACGGTGGTCGGCTCGGTGCCGCAGTCCCCGGCGTCGACCACCGCGTCGACGGCGTGGTCGAGACGTTCCTTGATCTCCCAGCCCTGGGTCATCGGCTCGTCGTCGCCGGGCAGCAGCAGGGTGCTGGACAGCAGCGGCTCGCCCAGCTCGTCGAGGAGCGCCCGGGTCACGGTGTGCGCGGGGATCCGGACGCCCACCGTCTTCTTGCGCGGGTGCAGCAGCCGGCGCGGCACCTCCTTCGTCGCCGGCAGGATGAACGTGTAGCTGCCCGGGGTGGCCGCCTTCACCGCGCGGAACACCGCGTTGCCGAGGTGCACGAACTGGCCGAGCTGGGCGAAGTCGCGGCAGACCAGGGTGAAGTGGTGGCCGCTGTCGAGGTGGCGGATCTCCCGGATCCGGTCCATGCCGTCCTTGTTGCCGAGGCGGCAGCCCAGCGCGTAGCACGAGTCCGTCGGGTAGGCGATCAGGCCGTCCCGCCGGACGGTGTCGACCACCTGGCCGATGATCCGGGGCTGCGGGTTGTCCGGGTGCACGTCGAAGTACCTCGCCATGGCCGGAAGCTTAGGCCGCCGGAAAGTGTCGCCTTCCCGACAGTGCCCGGTCCCTGTTAAAGGTAGACAGTCATCGTTCTGCGTATGGTCGTACGCGCTCCCGGCGGCGGATACGGAGACATGCTCCGGTACCCCGCGATGCCCACCCCGGTCCGGGTCACCGTGCTCGTCTTCGCTCTCCTGACACTGCTGTTCGCCCTGGCGGCGGTGCACCGGCTGGTGGCCGAGAGCGGCTCCCTCGGCGCCGCCGTCTTCTTCGCCGCGATGGCCGGGGCCTGCACGCTGGTGACGGTCAGCCTCGCCGGCCGCCGCCCGTGGGCGCCCTACCCGGCGTACGCCGTGTCGGTGTTGCTGGCGACGGCCTCGCTCGGCCTCTTCGGCGCGATCACCATCGTCGGCCTGGGCCTGCTGGTCTGGGTGCTCTGGGCCCTGAACACCCGGGCGTCCCGGGACTGGATCAGCGGTCGACGCCGGCTGCGCTGACGCCACCGGCCCGGGTGCCGTGGGTGTGAACAGGGGCCCCTTCCTCTACCGGAGAGGTTAAGAAGGGGCCCTTCCTTACTTACTCGGCGGGCGTCTCGTCCGACTCGGCCTCGGCGGGCTGCTCCGCCTCGGCGGTGGGCTCGGCCGCCGGGGTGGCCTTCGGGTTCGTCCAGGAGAACTCGATCTCGATGGAGAACTCGTCCGGGCCCTCCTGCTCGATCTCCAGCTCGCACTCCACCTGGTCGGCGACGGCGACGGTGCCGGCGGCCCCGTAGAAGACCTGACCGGCCTCCACCTGGCTCGCCACCTGCCGCAGCCACGCGGCCAGATCCGCCCGCGACACGGTCCGGGCGTCCTCGTAGATATCCATGGCGACATGTTGACATTCCACCCTGGATGTCCGACCCGCAGGGTGCCGCCGCCGGCGCGGCCCGGGTCCGGTCGTGGGGGTCAGCGGTTCAGCCGTCGGTAGACCGGGGCCAACCGCCGGTGCAGGTCCCGGTAGACCGTGTAGACCTCGTCGTAGGTGGCCCGGTGCGCGGGTGTCGGCTCGAAGACCCGGTCGGTCCGGACCAGGTCGGGGATGTCGGCGAAGGAGAGCCGCCCGGTGCCGACCGCGCCGATCCACCCCGCGCCCCGGGCGTTGACCGCTAGCGGCCGGGCGTCCCGCCGGATCGGCACGCCGAGCACGTCGGCGAAGATCTGGCACCAGGAGTTCGACAGCGCCCCGCCGCCGGTGATCGCCAGCGAGGTCACCGGCGCGCCGAGGAACCGGTCGACGGCGCGGGCCAGCCAGCGGGTGTTCAACGCGACCCCCTCGAAGACCGCGCGCAGCAGGTCCGAGCGGGTGGTGTCGAGGGAGATGTTGAAGAAGCCGGCGCGCAGGCTGGAGTCGTCGACCGGGGCGCGCTCGCCGTACAGCCAGGGGGTGTAGAGCACGCCGTTGGCCCCCGGCGGCACGGCGGGCAGGATCCGGTCGAAGGCGTCGAAGATCGAGCCCTCGTCCCGGCCGACGTGGCCGGCGGCGACCAGCGGGTCGTCGTACTCCACCACCTTGTCGCGCAGCCAGGTCAGGTTCGCCCCGGCGGTGGCCTGCAGCGCGGTCATCAGGTACCGGTCGCCGATCGCACAGGGCACCGCCGCGATGCCGGCCGCCACGTCGGTCTTCTTGCGGGGCACGTGTGCCGCGATCCACGACGAGGTGCCCAGGTACAGGTGCGGCTCGTGGTCGCGGGTGGTGCCGGCGCCGATCGCGGCGGCGGTGTTGTCGATCGCCCCGGCGACCACCCGTACCGAGCCGGGCAGCCCCAGGTGCGCGGCGGCGGCCGGGGCGAGCGTGCCGATCACGTCGGTACAGGCCACGATCGGCGGCAGCTTGTCCGCGTCGATCCCGCAGTCGGCGACCAGGGCGGGGGAGTAGCGGACCGCGCCGGGCCGCCGGTTGTCGGTCACCCACGAGGTGAGGATCGAGTCGACCGTGGCGACCGTGCGGCCGGTCAGCCTCAGGTTGATCCAGTCCAGCACGTTGAGGAACGCGGCGGTGCGCTCGTACACCGCCGGCATCGCGTCGCGGACCAGCAGCATGTGCGCCGCCGGGTCCTTGCCGGTCACCGAGGGCATCCCGCCGGTCAGCCGCAGCCAGCGGGCGATCCGGCGCACCGACATGCCCTGGTACGCGGGGAAGCCGCCGAACTGCCGGCGCAGGTGCGCCGCGCCCCGCATGTCCAGCCAGGTGATGCACGGGGTCAACGCGACGCCGGCCGCGTCCACGGCGATGGTGCCCTCGCCCTGCGTCGAGGCGCAGACCGTGTCGACCGCCCGCATCGCCTCCGGGTGCGCCCGGCCCAGGTCGGCGGCGACCTGCCCGAGCGCCGTCCACCAGGCGTCCGGGTCCTGCTCGGCCCCGCCACCGGGGAGCACCCGCAGCGGTACCGGGCGCTCGGCCCAGCCGGTGACGGTGCCGTCGGCGGCCACCAGCGCGGCCTTCATCCCCGAGGTGCCCAGGTCGACGGCGAGCACCCGGGGCGCCGTGCCGCCCACCGCTCAGACCCCTTCGACCAGCGCGAACACCTGCTCGAAGCGGGCCAGCGCGTCGTCGATCACCGCGTCGGTGTCGGCCATCGACGTGTACATCCGCGAGCCGGCGAGGGTGATGATGCCGTGCGCCGCGTACGCCGCGCCCATCTGCTCCATCAGCCGCTTGCGCGCCTTGTTCTCCCGCAGCAGCTTCAGCGGGTTGCGCATGTCCAGCAGCATCACCCCGCTGCACTCCAGGTGCACGATGGAGCCCTGGTTGTACGCCACGTACGGCAGGCCGTACCGGTCGATGAGCCGTTGCAGGCCCCGGGTGAGCCGGTCCCCGGCCCGGCCGGCGATCACCGGCGCGTTGGTCCGGGCCATCTCCTCGATGGCGAAGTAGCCGGCCGCGCAGGACAGCGGGTTGGCCGAGAGCGTCCCGCCGACCTGGATGTGCGCCCCGCTCTTGCCGTCCAGCCCGGAGCCGAAGACCGCCATCACGTCGGCCCGGCCGCCGACCCCGCCGGCCATCGGGTAGCCGCCGGAGACCGCCTTGCCGAGCACGGTCAGGTCGGGGGTGACCCCGAAGTACCCGGCCGCCCCGCCCAGCCCGACACGGAACCCGGTGACCACCTCGTCGAAGACCAGCAGCGCGCCGAACTCGTCGCAGAGTTCCCGGACCCTGGCGTTGAAGTCACGCGGCACCGGGCGGGTGCCGGACTCCGGGCCGACCGGCTCGACCACCACGGCGGCGGTGCCGCCGCGCAGCCGGTTCTCGATCAGCTTGCGCCTGAGCTGACCCAGGTCGTTCGGGAACGACTCCCGGGTCCGGCTGGTCGCGCCGAACGGGATGCCCTTGGCGTTCATCCGGTACGTCCCCGGCACCCGCAGCCCGTAGACCATCGTGTCGGACCAGCCGTGGTACGCGCCGCCGACCTTGATCACCATCGGCTTGCCGGTGAAGGCGCGGGCCCCCCGGACGGCGGCCATCACCGCCTCGGTGCCGGAGCCCAGCGCCCGGTACATCTCCACGTGCGGCATGAACCGGTGGATGATCTCGGCGAGCTTGAGTTCGTACTCGTGGAACAGGCCGGTGACCGGGCCGGACTCGCGGACCACCTCGGCGACCCGCTCGTTGACCGGGGCGTAGTTGCTGCCCAGGATCGTCGGGCCACCGGCCTGGAGGAAGTCGATGTAGACGTTGCCGTCCCGGTCGACCAGGTGGGCGCCCTCGGCCCGGTCGATCGCGAGCGGGAACGGGTAGTTGAAGGCCAGGTTGTGCTGCACCCCGCCGGGGATGCGCCGCTTCGCCCGGTCGGTGATCTCCCGGCTGGCCCGGCACTTGGTGTCGAAGTAGCCGAGCACGTCGAGCAGCGCGTCGTGCCGTAGTCCCCGGATCGGCTGGGCGGTCAGCGCCCGCAGCCGCCGCAGGACGTCGTCGACGTCGAGGTACTCGCTGATCGCGTACCCGAGCCGGGCGGCCTCGGCCCCGGGCGCGTCACCGGCCGGCCCCGCCCCGTCGGCCGGGTCCGTTGCCGGGCCGTCGGCGGCGGGGCGGGCGACGGCGTCGGCGCTGGGCAGGTCCTCGTCGGCCGGTACCCGCAGCGGCTCGACCGCCGCGGTGATCTGGGCGGCGATGCGCTTCTCGTCGGCGCGCAGCTTGCCGAAGGCGATCTCCCGGATCGCGGCCGGGATGGTGTGCACCTTGCCGGACTCGGTGGCCAGCGCCATCAGGTAGGCGATGGAGACCTTCTCCAGCAGCGCCATGTTGAACACCGCCCGGTCCGGGTCGGTGCCGAGCGCGACGATGCCGTGGTTGGCGAGGATGAAGGCGTTGTCCCCGCTGGTCACCCGCTTCTGCACGTTCTTCGCCAGGAAGGAGGTGCCCGAGGGGGCGTAGTCGACGATCGCGACCTGCCGGCCCAGGAAGCGCACCTGCTCGTCGGAGAGCGCCGGGATCGGCCTGCGGAGCACGGCCAGCGCCGAGGCGTACGGCTGGTGGGTGTGCACGATCGCGTTGACGTCCGGCCGTTCCCGGTAGATGTTGGCGTGCATCCCGCACTCGATGGACGGCTTCAGCGCGGCGCCGCTGTCGTCGGGCACGTGCCGGCCGTCGAAGTCGACGAGGCAGACGTCCTCCACGCGCATCCGGTCGTAGTCGTAGTTGCTCGGGGTCACCGCGTAGAGCCGGTGGCCAGGGACGCGGACCGACACGTTGCCCTCGGTCGCCTTGAGGTATCCCCGCGCGAGCATCGTTCGGCACATGTCGACGACGTGCTGGCGGGAGGTGCGATGCTGCACGGGACGCTCCTCGGTCGGGTCCACAGTGGGCCGGGTGGGTCCATCGGGTCGGGTGGGGTCCATCGTCGCGTGGCCGGGGGCGCGGAGCACCGTCCCCCCGGCAGCGAGAATCGGGCCCCGATCTGTCACCACGTGACAAAATCGCGGGATGAGTTCGTCGGCGACCCCGTGGCGACGGCTCCCCACGGACCTCGCCACCGCGATGCGCCCTCACCTGGCGGCCACCGTGGGGGCGGTCGCGGTCGCCGCCGCCGAGGCGACCCCGGCCTTCGCCGCGATCTCCGACGCCAAGTTCGAGCGGGACGTGCGTACCGCCGTCCAGGTCGCCCTCGACCGTTTCCTCGACCTGGTCGGCACCGACGAGCCGGCGCTGCCGCCGCGCATCCGCGAGGTCTTCGTCGGGCTGGGCGCCGCCGAGGCGCGCGAGGACCGGGGACCGGAGGCGCTGCTGGCCGCGCTACGGATGGCAGCGCGGTCGATGCTCCGGATGGCCTCCGAGGCGCTGGCCCGGCTGCGGCCGGTCGGCACCGACGAGCTGATCGACCTCGCCGACGCGATCACCGCGTACGTCGACGAACTGGCGGCGGCCGGCACCGACGGGTACGCCCTGCAACTGCGGGAACAGGCCGGCGAGGGCGACCGGCGACGGCGGCACCTGGCCGAGCTGCTGCTCGGCGGCAACGGACTGCCCAGCGCCGTCGAGACGGCGGCGGCCCGGATCGGCTGGCCCGACCTCGACGACGTGGTACCCGTACTGCTGCCACCCGAGCAGGCGCGCGACGCCCGGTTCCGGTACGGGGCCGACGGTCTGGTGGTCGAACGGGTCCGCGACGCGGTGCTGCTGCTACGGGCCGGTCCCCGCGCGACCCGGGCCACGCTGACGGAGGCGCTGGCCGGGCGAGGGGCGGTGGTGGGAACCACGCTGGGCTGGGCGCAGGTGCCGGCGGCGGTACGCCTCGCCGAGCTGACCGCCGGACTGGTCGGGCCCGACCCGGGGCCGGTCTTCGTCGACGACCACCTGACCGATCTGACGTTGCGCGGCGAGACGGGCGCCCTGGCGGTGCTCACCGCCCGCCGACTCGCCCCGCTGGCCGCCCTGCGCCCGGCGCAGCGGGACAGCCTGCTGGTCACCCTGTACGGCTGGCTGCGGCACTGGGGCTCGCGGGCCGAGGTGGCCGCCGAACTCTTCGTCCACCCGCAGACGGTCAGCTACCGGCTCAGACGCCTCCGCGACCTGTACGGCGACGACCTGGACGACCCGGCCGCCCGCTTCGAACTGCTCCTCGTCCTGGCCCGCCGGATCGACCACCCACCCCGACCCCGACACCCCACCCGGTAATCCAAGAACCTGCCAACGCCGTCTCCCCACCCCCGAGTCGTCGCCACGCATGGGCCGAGCCCAACCCTTGTGTCCCAAGGGCCGCCACCCGGCAAGGTCTGCCCGAGAGGTGGCGTGGAGTGGCCCCTATCGGGGCCGGTCGCTGCCGGGCCGGGTGTCCACGAGCCGGCCCTTCGAGCTGCCTATCCGTGAGACCACGTCCACACCCCGCCAAGGTCCACCGCTCAGGGAATTCAGCCGGCAGGGCGCGGGCACATGCGCTGGTATGAGCGTTTTCACGCCTGCGAGGCGTCACCCGCCGAACCCGACCGCGTCACGCCACCGCTGATCGGGAAACCGCCCTGCCCTTGGTGGTGAGGTCGATACGCCAGTCGTTGCTGCGCATCAGGCGGTCGCTACCCGGCGGGTACTCGAAACTGCAGGGGCCGAGGAGAGTGAAGCCGAGGCGGTGGCAGAGCGCGTTGGAGGGGGCGTTCTCGACCGAGGGGAAGGCGTGCAGGCTGTCGGGGGTAGCGGGATGACGGGCAGCCGCGCGCACGATGGTGATCAGGGCGACGCCGGCTGCGGTGGCAACGCCTTGCCCCTGGAAGGGCGGAAGGACGTTCCAGCCGGTCTCGTAGATCTGCCGGCCCTGCCAGTCACGCTGGTGGTAGGCGATGCTGCCGACCATGTCGTCGCCGAGCAGGACGGCGAACATGCAGCCCCGGCCGGCTGCCGGCATGGCGAGGTACCGGCGGTGCCGGGCGAGCAGCTCCTCCTCCGGTTCGGGGCCGCCGACGTGTCGACGCATCTGCGCGGTGTTGATCCGACGCAGAAGGTCGAGCGCGGATTCCGACCAGGGCTCGAGTCGAACGTCCATGCCGCGCAGCCTGGCAGGATTCGGGATGATCGGACACCCAGTTCCGGCACGCCCGCTGGTGGGCCCGGCCGCCCGACGCCGCGATCCGGTGCGCCCCGACGAGGGTGGTGGGCGCACCGGGCGGGAGTGGCTACCGAAGACACGGTAGTGCTCCGTCGTTCACGGCGGAGGTCAAGCCGTGTTCCTGATCCCGCCGTCAGGCGGGCCGCTGTTGACTTTCGATGTACTGGCGAACCAGCGATAGCGGGGCACCGCCGACCGACCCGGCGAAGTACGACCCCGACCACAGGCGTTGTGCCCGCCAGTAGTGGGCGGCCAGTTCGGGGAACTCTTGGCGCAGCCGCCGAGACGACACTCCTTTGAGGGAGTTGACCAGTCGGGACACCGCGACGGTGGGCGGGAGATCGACCAGTAGGTGCACGTGGTCTGCTTCGCCGTTGAACTCGGTTAGTTCGACAGTGAAGTTGTCGCACACCGCCCGCATGATCTCCTCCATGCGGGCGAGGTGCCGGTCGGTGAACACCTCATGCCGGTACTTCGTCACGAAAACCAAGTGCGTGTGCAACGCGAAAACGCAGTGTCTGCCAGTGCGGACAGGTCGATCGTTGGACATAGACCAATGGTAATCTGTGGGTGTGCAGCTTCGGTACAACTACCGCGTCTACCCGACGCCCGGCCAGCAGGTTTCGCTGGCGAAGGCGTTCGGGTGCGCGCGGACGGTGCACAACGACGGGCTGCGCCTGCGCCAGCGGGCACGGGAGGCGGGCGGGAAGTACGTCTCGGACGGGGAGTTGTCCCGCCGCCTGATCACCGAGGCCAAGGGCACCCCGGAACGGGCATGGCTGGCCGACGTGTCGGCGGTCGTGCTGCAACAGGCCCTCGCGGACCTGAACACCGCGTACCGCAACTTCTTCGACTCGCTGTCCGGGAAACGCAAGGGCCGCAAGCTGGCACCGCCCCGGTTCCGGTCCCGCAAGGACAACCGGCAGGCGATCCGGTTCACCAAGAATGCCCGGTTCAAGATCCTGGACAACGGGCGGCTGCGTCTGCCGAAGGTCGGCGACGTGCAGGTGCGCTGGTCTCGGTCGCTGCCGTCCGATCCGTCGTCGGTGACGGTCGTCAAGGACGCCGCCGGGCGTTACTTCGCGTCGTTCGTGGTGCAGACCAGCCCAGACGAGACGTTGCCGCCGGTCACGTCCGAGGTGGGTATCGACTTGGGGCTGACGCACTTCGCAGTGATGTCGGATGGCACGAAGGTGACCGCCCCGAAGTTCCTGCGCCGGGCGGCCCGCACGCTCAAGCGGATGCAACAGTCACTCTCCCGCAAGCAGCGCGGGAGTCAGAACCGCAGGAAGGCCGTCGTGAAGGTCGCACGGGCGCACGCCCGGGTGGCGGACACTCGGCGGGACTGGCAGCACAAGCTCTCGACGCAGATCATCCGCGACAACCAAGCGGTGTATGTCGAGAACCTTGCTGTTGCCGGTCTCGGCCGGACTCGGCTCGCGAAGTCGGTGCACGACGCCGGCTGGTCGCAGTTCACGGCAATGTTGGAGTACAAGGCGGCCCGGTACGGGCGCACGTTCGGCCGGGTGGACCGCTGGTTTCCGTCCACCCGCATGTGCTCCGACTGCGGCCGAATCGGCGACAGGAAGCCGCTCGCCGTCCGATCGTGGGGCTGCCCGTGCGGCAGCCGTCACGACCGGGACGTGAACGCCGCCAGGAACATCAGGGCCGCCGGACGGGCGGACCTCAACGACCGTGGAGCGCAGGTAAGACCGGCATCCGTGCCGGCGCAGCGCGGGGAAGCGGTAACCCGCCGGAAGCTCACCCCTTCGGGGGTGTAGCAGACCGGAATCCCCTTCCTTCAGAAAGGGGAGGACGTCAAGACGCCAGGGTGCCCTGGTGGATCCGGCCACCGGGGCCCCGGACGACGAGCACCGCGTCCCCGCCGCTGCCCGGCGCGGAGGTGGCCCGGGGCGCCCCCGGGAGGGGTGCCCACTCGGACCACGCGCCGGTGCTCAGCGTGTAGTGCGCGGTGTCGAGCCGACCACCGGAGGTCCGTACCACCACGTGCAGGGCGCCGCCGTGCACCGTGGCGGTCGGGGCGGAGGTCGCGTGCGGGGTGCCGGGGAGGGTGTCCCAGGCCGACCAGGTGCCGGTGGACAGGGCGTAGCGGGTGGTGCGGATCGCCCCGTCGGTGGTGCGGGCGAACAGGTGCAGGTCGCCGCCGTACACGGCGGTGGCGAGCGGGGAGTTCGGGCCGGTGGCGCCGGGCACGGTGGTCCAGGGGGACCATCTGCCGGTGGACAGGGTGTAGCGGGCGGTGCGGATCGTGCCGTTGCCGGTGCGGGCGAAGAGGTGCAGGTCGCCGCCGTACACGACTGCCGCCGGGGCGGAGCGCAGGAAGACGGAGTAGGGCACGGGCGTCCAGTCGGACCAGGTGCCCGTGGACAGGGTGTAGCGGGCGGTGCGGATCGTCCCCGCGAGCGACCGGACGAAGACGTGCAGGTCGCCGCCGTACACGGCGACCGTCGGTGCCGACCGGGCAGCGGGCCGGCCCGGCACGGTCTCCCACGCCGACCAGGTCTGCGTGGTCGGGGAGTAGCGGATCAGCCGCACGACGCCCCGGGCGGTCGTGGTGAGGACGTACCGCTCGCCGCCGTACTGCACGGTCTCCGGCGCGGACCCCGCGCGGACCGGGCCCGGCACGGGCGACCAGCCGGCCGCCGCACCCGCCGCCAGCCGGTCGCCGGCCGGTGGGGCCGCGGCGGCGGGGCCGGTGACCAGCCCGGTGGTGCCGAGGACGAGGACGAGCACGAGCAGGCGGAGCAACGTTCTCGACGGACGCGTCGGCGACATGGCTGACTCCCTCGTGGTGGGCAGGGACCGGGGCGGCAGTGGCGGAGCCCGGACGGGTGGTACATCGACCGTTCTCAGGCTGCCACATCGACCGCCGCGACGTGGTCCCCCGACACCGCGACGCGCGGGCCGGTTCGGCGGTGCGTGGTCAGCGGGCCGGACCGGGGCGTGACGGTGCGGCGGTGCGTGGCGGTGCGGCGGTGCGTGGATCAGCGGGCTGCGGCGGTCAGCTCCCGGCGGCGGACCACCACGAGCATCGCCGTGCCGACCGCCATCACCACCCCGGCGACGAGCAGCGCCACTGCTCCGTCGACCCGTAGGGTCAGGATCGCGGCGACCAGGGCGCCCAGTCCCATCGCGACGATCGCTGAGAGCCGCCTCGCCCATGCCGCGCCGGTTCCGCCCGCGAGCCGACTGTCGGCGGCGAGGTTCACCATCGTCATCGTCACCACGACCGTGGAGAGGTCCCGGATGCCGATGTGTCTGACCGCCGCCGCCTGGGCACCGAGCACCAGGGCCAGCAGCCCGGTGACGACCAGCATGGTGCGCTCACCCGGTGCGCCGGTACCGAGCCAGATCCCGGCCAGGGTCAGCGTCAGCACCGTGCCGGCGACGAGGACGGCGAGACCGGTGCCGGGCAGTGCCGCCGCTCCCGAGAAGCCCCGGGTCAGCCGGGCCGCCAGCACCGCACCGAGCATGAAACTCAGCAACGCCACCAGGTTGTTGAGCACCGGCAGGCCGGAGACGCCGGCCAGGCCGAAGCCGATGAACAGGACGTTCCCGGTCATGTTGCCGGTGAAGACCCGGTCCAGGGCGAGGAAGCTGACACCGTCGATGGCCCCGGTCGCCACGGTCAAGACCAGCAGCGGCACCTCGTACGTCTTGGTCATGACCCTTCCGGAGCTCGTGGTGGCGTCGAGCACGGGGCGATCGTCCCGGCCAGAGTGTACGCACCACACCCCGAACGTTTCCCCAGCTCCTGCCACCCGCCCAGGACGGATGGTGCGGCCGGACGATCAAGGGGTTTGCGTCGGACCCGTCCCGGATCCCTGACGCAAACCCCTTGATCGTCGGTCGGCCGGTGAGTCAGCCGGTGAGTGCGTCCAGCGCGACGAACAGGTAGAGGCAGCCGCCGATGCTGACCGCGACACCCGCGATCAGCGGCGCGTGGGCGACCAGCGCCGCCGCCGGCCCCCAGGACCGGGCACGGCCGGAGAGCAGCGTGAACCCGCGTACGGTGATCACGCCCACCGCGGTCAGGGTCGCCGCCATTCCCACCCCGAACGCCGCGACGAGCAGTACCGCGTCGAGTGCCCGGCCGGTGAGCAGGCCGCTGACCAGCACCAGGAACGCCGAGGGGGAGGGCAGCAGCCCGCCGGAGAGGCCGATCGCGACGAGGCCACGCCGGGACCACGGGTCGGTCGGCTCCTCGCCACCGTCGCCGCGCGGTCCGTGGTCGTGGCTGTGCGTGTGGCCGGGGCCGTGCTTGTGCTCGGTGGCCGGGGCGAGAGTGGTGGCCGAGGCGGGGTCGGCGACCGAGGCGGGGGCGGCAACGGCGGCGGGGTCGGCGACCGAGGCGACGGCGGCAGCCGAGGTGACGGCGGGGGCCGAGGCGGGATCGGAGGCCGGCGCGTGGGCGTGCGCGTGGGCGAGGACCGGGCTGCGCGAGTGGTCGTCACCCCGGGAGCCGCCGGGCGAGTGGTCGTGGTCGTGCGAGTGGCGGTGGCCGGGGCCGTGCGAATGACCAGGGTCGTGGGAGTGGCCAGGCTCGGGGGAGTGGCCAGGGTCGTGGGAGCGGCCGTGTCCGTGCGAGTGGGAGTGGCCGTGGCTGTGCGAGTGGCCGTGGGAGTGGCTGAGGCCGGGGCCGTGGCTGTGGGTGTGCCCACGGCCGGTCAGGTGGCGGTAGGCGAGGCTGATCCCCACCCCGATCACCACCACGCCGGCCAGGGCCTGGAGCCAGCCGGTGAGCGACTCGGTGCCGAGGCTGGCGACCCCGGTGAGGCTGACCCAGAGCAGCGCCAGGACCAGCACGGAGAAGGTGTGCATCACCGCGACGATCACGCCGAGCCGGGCCGCGTCCCGGTACCGACCACGGGTGCCGACCAGGTAGGCGGCGGTGATGCTCTTGCCGTGCCCAGGGGCCACGGCGTGCGCCGCGCCGACGCCGAGCGCGACCACCAGGGCGAGCCAGAAGGCCGCGCCGGAGTCGAAGAAGCTGACCAGCTTGGCGTCGAGACCGTTGGGGCCGTTCATCGCCGGACCCCCGCCCGCCGTCGGAGCAGGACGAACGCCAGCACGCCGACCGCCGCGAGGCCGGTACCGGCGGCCACCGCCGTGACCGCGCCGGGCGGCCCGCCGCCGCTGGCGGTGAGCCGCAGGTCGTGGCTGCTGGCGGCGGCGGTGAACAGCGCCTGGGCCGGGTCCATCGGGGCGTCGGCGGTGACCACCGTCCGGTACGCCGGGTTGAGGTCGGTCAGCGCGGTCAGCGTGAGCCGGATCTCGGTGACCGGCTCGGGGCAGTCGAAGCGGAACCGGGCCCCCTCGGTCAGCAACTGCTCCAGCGGCAGCAGCGTCCCGGCGCAGGCCTGCCCGGCCTGGCCGATCCCGATGTGCCGCAGCAGGTAGTCCCGGACCGCCGTGGACCGTTGCAGTTTCTGCTCGCCGGTCAGCGTGGTGTCCACCGGGCCGGCGTCGGGGTCCTCGAAGGCGCCGACCGACTGGCCCAGGGCCACCCAGTCGTCCTCGGCGGCCCGCCAGACCAGGCTCACCCGGGTGCCGGTGGCGTCGATGCCGCCCGTGGAGGGCGGACCGAACGGGTGGGCGGCCACCGGCGTGGCCGGGCCGGCGGCCACCCCGAGCGCCGCCGCGCCGGCCAGCAGCGCGCCGGCCAGCCGGCCGCGCGACCGGGCCGTACGGGCCCCGGCGGCGGGACCGGTCCGGGGCGTGCCGGCCCGGACCCGGGTACGGATCCTCACGTGACTCTCCCTGTTCGTACCGGCCCGGGGCGGGCCGGCCGTCGCCGGCCGACCCGCCCCGGCACGGGTCACTTGGTGACGGTGACCACCGGGCTGGTGATCTTCTGGTTCTCGCTGGTCAGGTAGACGTGGTGGGTGGAGTTGGCCTTGGCGGTGGGGGGCAGCTCGAAGCTGTAGGTGAGCCGGCCCAGCTCGTCGGCGTTCTTGTAGCCGATGAAGACGCCGTTGCGGCCCTCCTCGGCCTTGGTGTTGCGCAGGTAGACGGTGACCCGCTCACCCGGGTCGTACCCGAAGGCGTCGACCCGGACCCGGCCGCCGGCCGGCACGGTGGACTTGTTGGTCTTGGCCTGCTCGCCGACGGTGTTCTCCGGGGTGCGCAGCTCGTTGACGGTCCGCTCACCGGCGTCGTTCTTGCGGATCAGGAAGCCGTCGTGGTGCTCGCCGTTGGCGTAGCGGGCCTCGAACCGGATCTGGTCCGACTGCACGTCGATGAGCTGGTAGAGCTGGGTGTTCTGCGAGGTGCTGGTGACCTCGGCCCCGTTGCCGGTCCAGTTCTGGCCGGCGTTGAGCTGGTACATCTTGCCGCCGGAGACGGAGACCACGTAGGCGACCCCGTTGTGCACGGTGGTCGACTGGCGGTTGGTGGCGACGTTGCCCCGGCCGTACGAGTGGTCGTGGCCCTGCAGGACCAGGTCCACGCCGTACTGCTCGAACAGCGGGCCCCACTGGTTGCGGACGTTCGGGTTGTTCCGGCTGCCGGTGGTGGAGTAGACCGGGTGGTGGAAGGTGACCACCGTCCACTTGTTCGGGTTCTCCTTCAGCACCCCCTCCAGCCACGCGGTCTGGGCCGCCATCAGGGTGCTGTTGCTCTGGTGGTTGGTGTCCAGACCGATGAACCGGACGCCCTGGTAGTCGGTGTAGTAGACGGTCTGCTTCAGCTCCGGGTTACCGGGGCCGTTGTCCGGGTACGGGAACTGCGGACGCCAGAAGGTGGAGAGCCCGCCGCTGTACTCGTGGTTGCCCGGCACGGAGATGTTGTTGACCTGGCCGTCGATGAAGCCGCTGGCCTTGAACCACTGGCCCCACTGCTCCTCGCTGTTGGCGTGGTCGATGAGGTCACCGGCGTTGACGATCACCTTGGCCTCGGGCCGGTCGGCGAACGCCTGCCGGAACACCCGGGGCACGGCCGAGTCGATGTAGTTCTGGGCGTCGCCGTAGTAGATGAACGAGAACGGCTCCAGGTCGCTCTCGGCGGTGGTGAAGTCGATCCACTCGCTCCAGTTGGTGCCGTCGCCGACCCGGTAGGTGTAGCGGGTGCCCGGCTTCAGGTCGGTGAACTCGACGGTGTGGTACGTCGAGGCGTAGCCGAGGGTGGTGTTGACCGGGCTGGTGGCACCGGCCGGCACGGTTCGGACCGCGCCGGCGGCCGGGGCCACGTCGCCGAGGGCGCGGGGCGCCTCGAGGATCTGGGCCTGCGCCCACTCCGCGGTGGCCTCGGCCCGCCAGGTCACCTTCTGCGAGGTCGACGGCGTGGTGGTCGGGATGAGGATGATCCGGTCCGGCACCGGGGACGGCTTGTGGATCTCGGCCGCCGGGAACTTGGCCGGTGCGGCGTCGCCGAACGCGGCCGGGGTGACCGCGAAGCCGCCGACGAGCAGCGCCGCGCCGCCGACCGCCAGGATCTTCGCCCGTCGCGAGACGCTCGTCCAGGCTCTACTGTTGGTAGTCACTTTGAACTGGCCCTCCAGCACAGGGGTTCTGCCCGCCAGCAGGAAAGTGGCAGGCCAGAGGCATTACCGGCGGCGAAGTGGGCGTCGGCGCAACATCCATCTGGCCGGCAGATGAACTCATGATCGTTAGCTGGGAGTGTCGTCTGCGGGTCGCCGGCCGGCCCCTCGCCGGACACCGCTTGTTGATCATGGGTTCACCGGGCCGGGCCTACCATGCGGCGGCGGAGCCACCCGCACACCGCCCCCGACGGAACGGATCCCCTGATGAACCGCACCGCTGTGCTGCGCCGCCCGCCCCGGTACCGGGGGTGGGCCCTGGCCGCCGCCGTCCTGGCGTTCGCGGTGTTCCCGGCGGCCGAGCCCCGCGCGGTCGTGCACAAGGACGACACCTTCATCACCGCGCAGACCGCCGGCATCCTTACCATCGAGGGCGGCGAGTGTTTCACCGACCCGGCGTACTCGTCCAGGGCCGGCGAGGTGGTCGTGCTCTACCGGCCGTGCGAGGAGCGCGCCGACAACCAGTCGTACGCCTTCCTGCACGCCGCCGAGGGTCCGTGGGACCGGCCGGCGCTGGTCTCCTTCGCCTGGGACGGCTGCGGCCGGGACTTCACCCGGCGGTGGGGTTCCCGGGAGTCCTCCGGGCTGGACTACTACCCGATCCTGCCCACCGAGGAGACCTGGGCCGACGGTGACCGGGACGTCATGTGCGCGGTGTACCGGCCGGGCGGGCAGCTCACCCGCTCGATGGTGCCGCTGCTGCGGTGACCGCGCGTCCGGATCCCCGCTGCGGGTCGGCCGGCCATCGGCTACATTGACCGCAGTCGATTATCCGGAGGTGTGGTCGATGCGCGTGCGGTCGATGGTCGTGGCGGCGCTGGCGGCAGGCGTCGCGGTGGCGGGGTTCGGTGCCGGGGCGGTGGCCGGGGGCCCCGCCGCCGGTCCACCCCCGGGGGTCGGCGCGTCGGCGCTCGGCGACTTCGACCTCACCCGGCCGCAGGTGGTCGCCAGCAACCTGACGGTGCCCTGGGGGATGGACTTCCTGCCCGACGGCAGCGCCCTGGTGGCGCTGCGCAACTCCGGCCAGGTGCAGCGGGTACGCCCCGGTCAGTCGCCGCAGCAGGTGGCCCAGATCGCCGGGGTGAACGCGGTCGGCGAGGGCGGCCTGCTCGGGTTGGCGGTCTCCCCGACGTACGCCCAGGACGGGTACGTCTACGTCTACCTGACCACCAGCACCGACAACCGGATCGTCCGGTTCCGGCTCACCGCACCGCAGACCCAGCAGCCGATCCTGACCGGGCTGCCCCGGGCCAGCATCCACAACGGCGGGCGGATCGCCTTCGGGCCGGACGGGCTGCTCTACGCCGGGGTCGGCGACGCCGGGCAGACCTCCACCGCGCAGGACCCGCAGAGCCGCGCCGGCAAGATCCTGCGGCTGCGGCCGGACGGCACCGTCCCGCCGAACAACCCGTTCCCCGGCTCCCTCGTCTACAGCCTCGGCCACCGCAACGTGCAGGGGCTCGCCTGGGACGCGCAGGGCCGGCTGTACGCCACCGAGTTCGGCCAGAACACCTGGGACGAGGTCAACCTCATCGTGGCCGGCGGCAACTACGGCTGGCCGGTCGTCGAGGGGCGGGGCACCGACCCCCGGTACCGCAACCCGCTGGTGGTCTGGTCCACCGCCCAGGCGTCGCCGAGCGGCGCGACGATCGCCGGGAACCGGCTGTACGTGGCCGCCCTGCGCGGCACCCGGCTGTGGAACGTGCCGCTGGACGGCGCCGGTGGGGTGGGCACCCCCGTCGCCGAGCTGACCGGCACCTACGGGCGGCTGCGCACCGTCGAGTACGGCCCGGACGGCTGGCTCTGGGTCGCCACCAGCAACCGCGACGGGCGGGGTACGCCGGCCGCGACCGACGACCGGATCCTCCGCTTCCCGCCGCGCGACGCCACGCCGCAGCCCACCGGGTCCCCGCAGACCTCGCCGCCCGCCCCGCCCACGACCCAGCCGCCCACCACGCCGCCGACCACCGCGCCGACGTCCTGCCAGGTCTCCTGGACGGTGAACCAGTGGACCGGCGGGTTCACCGCCGAGGTGCGGATCACCAACCAGGGGCCGGCGCTGGCCGGCTGGGCGCTGACCTGGTCGTTCGGTGGCGACCAGCGGGTCACCAACGCCTGGAACGCGCAGGTGACGCAGGCCGGGGCCGCCGTCACCGCCCGCAACGTCGAGTGGAACGGCGCGGTGCCGCAGGGCGGCACGGCCAGCTTCGGCGTCCAGGGCAGCGCTGGGTCGGCCAACCCGACGCCGGACGCCTTCGAGCTCAACGGCACGCCCTGCCAGCGGCTCGGGTAGCCGGTCCTCTTCCGTCACCGTCCGTCACCCCGCGCCGGACCGACCCCGTCGGTCCGGCGCGGGGTGCTTCCGTCACCGTGATCAGGGCGTTGCTGATTGCAACCTGAACGTTACCTTGGGGCGCGATCCTGTGGAGATCGATCTCCCCCGATCTCCACTGAGGAGGGTCAGATGACCCAGACCCGCGCCCCGGGTCTCGTGCCGGCGCCGGCAACCTCCGACCGACCCCCGACATCCACCCTGGTCAACGGCTACATCCCCGGCCGGCGTGGCCTGATCGTCGGGCTCAGCGTGCTCGCCGGGTTCCTGCTGACCGTCGTCTGGTCGGCGGAGTTCGTCGACCAGACCATCGGCGACAACATGGCGAACGCGCTGCTCGGGCACGACGCCAAGGAGACCCCGATCGCCGGGGTGGCCGCCGGTATCGCCTTCGCCTTCGTCTCCGGCCTGGCCGGCACCTTCACCGCCTGCAACATCGCCGCCTTCGGCGCGGTCGCCCCGATGCTCGGTGGCGGCGGCAGTCGCTGGCACCGGCTGGGCCGGGCGTTGCGCCCGCTCGGCTGGCTCTCGGTCGGGATGATCGCCGTCTCGGCCGTCTACGGCGCCGTCGTCGGTCTGGTCGGCACCCGGATGCCGCAGTTCTCCACCGCCCCGAACGTCGCCGGTGAACTCTCGCCCCGCAGCATCCAGTCGATGGTGGTCTTCGGGGTGATCGGGCTCGTCATGACCTACCTCGGCCTGGCCGCGCTCGGCCTGGTGCCGGACCCGTTCGCCCGGATCTCCCACCGGTTCCCGAACGCCCCGATGGTGGTGATGGGCGCGCTGATCGGCGGCTTCCTGATCGGGCGTCCGTTCCCGCTGTTCCGGCAGATGTTCCGGGACGCCGCCGAGAGCGGCAACCCGCTCTACGGGGCCGCCGCCTTCACCCTCCAGTCGATCGGCAACATCGTCATCATGGCGGTGCTCTTCCTGCTGCTGACCTACACCGTCGGCGGCCGGCTGCACCGCTGGATCGCGGCCAACCCCCGCCGGATCACCGTGGTCACCGCCGTCGCGCTGCTCGTCGCCGGGGTCTTCACGTTCCTGTACTGGGACGTCCGGCTGCTCGCCCGTCGCGAGATCCTCCCCTGGTACCCCACCGCCCCCTGGGTCTGACCCGTCTCTCCCCGGCGGCCGGCCCCCACGTCCCGCGAGGGCGGGGGCCGGCCGGTCCCAGCGGTCCCAGTCGGGCCCCAGCGGAATCCCAGTGGCCCCCGGCAGGGTGAGCGACGGCCGAGAACTGGCCAGGGATGATTGGGGACAGTAGTGACAAGCCAAGCACGTGTCACCGGTGGCGCGGTGGCGACCAGGGGGGACCTACCGGTCCTCCGGTCGAGAGACGGGTGGCGCCGGCTGCGCCACCGGGGACTACGGGCGCTGACCGCCCTGCTGGTGACGGTGGGGGTGGCGGTGGCCAGCTTCGCCGTCGCCCCACCGGCCGCCGCGAACGACAACGGGCCGGTCTCGTACGAGGACGCGGACCTGCGCCGGGCCCTGTTCACCATGCACATGCGGGCCCGCCTCAACGGCTCGGACGGCCTGCGGGACATGATGCTGAGCGCGCACATGGCGGGCTACCGGCAGCTCAACCCGCAGGCGACCGCCCAGCAGCTCATCGACCAGTCGGTGAGCGTGCGGAACTGGTACAACAGCCAACTGAGCGATGACGACCTGGAGCGCCCGGCGTACCAGTTCGTGCTGAAGCTGCTGGAGCTGAGCGCGGCGGCGCCCGGTGGGGCCGTGGCCGCACCGGTCATGCGGCAGCTCTTGGAGACCACCGTCGGCGCCCAACTGCACAACTACGGCACCATGGTGGACCAGATCACCGCCGCGCAGTTCCAGTACTCGTGGTTCCAGCAGAGCTACGAGTCGCAGAACTGGATCTGGCAGGCCGTGGCGAACCTCGGCACCAGCGACAGCACCTTCCGCCAGGCGTGGAACTCCGTGTTCGGCACCAAGTACAACGTGGACGCCGGCGCGACCATCGACACCCTCGCCGCCGACCCGTACATGGCGACCTGGCTGAACGTCGGGGCGATCCTGGACAACCAGCAGAACAACCAGCAGTGGCTCGCCGACACCATGGCGCAGCTCAAGGAGCTGCTGGGCGCGATCAACGGCCGGGTGGAAGGCTACAACGAGGCGCTGCGCCAGTTCGTGGAGCGGTTCCCGCTGGCCAACAACGTCCCCACGCCCAGCAGCGCGGAGCACCAGGCGGCGGTCGAGCGGGCCAACAGCGCGCAGCAGTGGATCAACGGGGCCAGCAGCGCGGTGGAGATCCTCTCGGTTCTCGCGGGCTTCGCCAGCGAGGACGCCCGCCGGGTGGTCTCCGGGGTCGGCAAGGCCGCCATCCAGATCGCCACCGCCATCAACCAGTACCTGCCGGCCGTCGCCGGTCTCAAGCTGGGCGCGGCGCTGACCTCGATGAGCACCCTGGCGCTGACCGGCAACGTGCTGGGGGCCATCTCGGCCCTGCTGCCGGTCTTCTCCGGCGGCGTCACCCCGGAGCAGCAGATCCTCGACGAACTGCGGGCCCTGCGCGAGGAGGTGGCCGAGCTCCGGACGAACATGAACGACCGGTTCGACCGGGTCGAGCGGGGACTGAACGCCATCTACGTGGACATGATGGAGCAGTTCGGCGTCATCATCCGACTCCAGAACGCGACGAACGTCCAACTCATCCAGATCAACGCGGCTCTCGCCAAGGTGACCGAGCGGGTCGACATGTGGGGCCACGACCTCTTCATCGCCGCGAAGACGGCAGAGGTCAGTGAGATGAAGCGCCGCATCAACCAGGTCGTCGGCTTCGAGACCCGGAACAAGCTGCCGCTGCCGTACGCGGGGGCCGACGTCAACTACACCACGTACGCGCAGAACATGGTGTTCGACGCAACCGACGTGGCGAGAAACAGCACCTTCATCGCGAAGACCGACGAGGCCGACCCGGACACCGCGTTCAGCAAGTACGGGACCTACGGCTCGATCGGGTACCTGCACGAGTATGCCAAGGGCAACAACCTGAACTCCGGTAGCACGCAGAACCACATGCCGGCGGACGCGGAGGCCTGGCTGCTGGCGGCCAGCGGGTACCAGATGCTGCTCGCGCAGAACCCGCAGTTCGCCGCGCGGGTCGGGAGCGCCGAGACGGACCTGGTGATCGCGGAGGGGGAGAAGATCCAGGCGGCGGCCCGCGACCTCAGCCGGGCCAAGAAGGAGCCCGAGGGCCACTACCGCCACCTGAACGACCTGATGCAGAACGCGATCATGCAGTACCGGGTGACCGCGGTCGAGATGGAGCGCCGCGCGACGGCCATCCTGAACGGGATCCGGGGCACCGACCGGCACAACCCGTTCGGCGGGCCGGACCAGCCGGTACCGGCCGGCCAGAAGCCGACCGCCGATCCGGCGACCGTGCCGAGCTGCACCCCGGGCCCGGGCACGGCGGCGTTGAGCCGTCCCAACGTGGTCAAGTACGCCGGCGAAGAGCTGGCGAACGCGCTCTGGGTCGCTCACTGGGGCAAGGCCAACTCGGCGGTGTCGCTCTGCCACGAGTCCGGCTGGACCAACGTCGAGACCCGGCGCTCGGGCCTGTGGGAGATCACCCGCGCGGACCTGCAGTTCAGCTTCAAGGTGCGGCAGAACTGGAACGGTGTCCAGGAGACCGTGCGGGAGTGGAAGCAGGTCATCCCGCTCGGTGAGGTGTGCCGGGTGCACGAGAACGGCCTGCCGGGTGCCTGCCGCCAGGCGTGGCAGGACGTCGCCAAGTGGGACTCGACCTACAAGGCGTCGTTCCAGCCCACCGAGGTCGACAACCGGGTGGCGGCCAAGCAGCGCGTCACGAACTGGCTGAACCAGCAGGCCGGCGACTACTACACCAAGGTCACCCGGGAGCTGAACAACCCGAGCCCGGCCACCGAGGAGGAGACCCTCTACCGCCTCAACAAGCAGCTCACCACCCAGGCGAAGCTGATGACCGCCTACGTCAAGCTGGGCTTCGGCACGGCCATGGCGCAGGACGAGCTGATCTCGAGCAACCTGGTGGGTCACTACCGGACGCCGTCCGATTCGGACGGGCTCAACCAGGTGACCGGCGCGTACGAGCACGCTCGGGCGAACTACTGCCTGCCCGGCACCAACCCCTGCAAGCTCAAGCCGGAGGGCCAGATCAACACCTCGCCCCTGACGGGCGAGCAGCGGTTGAAGTGCACCCGTACGGCACCGCTCGATCCCATCTCGCACTGTCTGGAGCACCTCACCTACGAGCGCACCGACGTGATGCGGTACCAGTTGGTGTTCTGGTCGGAGAAGCTGGCCAAGGACGAGTACCAGGAGGGGCTGCCCGCGGTGGACCTGGCCCTGCAGAGCCTGCGGACCGCCGACACCATCGCCCAGCACACCCCGGTCACTCCGTGACCTGCTGATCGGCGGGTGCCCGGCCGGGTCGTCCGGCCGGGCGCCTGTCGCCAACCGGACCCGGACTGGAAACAGTCCTCACGGTCTGATCTGATCTTCACCCAATTGCGAGGAAACAGTCGGCGGTGGAGCCTGGGGACCCGCCGCCGGCCGGGTTGGGGGAAAGATGCAGGTGCAGTTCCGGGTCCTGGGTCCGCTGACGGCGGAGGTCGACGGCCGCGAGGTCGATCTCGGGGGGCGCCGGCAGCGGGCCGTGCTCGCCTCGCTGCTCGCCGCGAGGGGGAGCACCGTCTCCGCCGAGCGCCTGATGGAGCAGGTGTGGAGCGACAGCGAGCCGCCGTCGATGGCCACCCTCTTCGGGTACGTGGCGACGTTGCGGCGGGCGCTGGAGCCGGGGCGGGTCGCCCGTGCCCCGGCCCGGCTGCTGGTCCGGGAGGGGCCCGGGTACGCGCTGCGGGTCCCGGCGGAGGCGGTGGACGCGGAACGCTTCACCCGGCTGGTCACCGAGGCCGGCCGGTACCTGGAACGTGGGGAGGCGACCGAAGCCCTGCGCTTCCTCGACGAGGGGCTCGCGCTCTGGCGCGGCCAGGCGTACGGCGACTTCGTCGACGCCCCGTTCGCCGTCTCGAAGGTGGCCCGGTTGGATGCGTTGCACGCCGTCGCGCGGGAGCTGCGACTGGCCGCCATGCTCGCGGTCGGCGACCACGGCACCGCCATCGGCGAGCTGGAGGCCCTGGTCATCGAGCATCCGCTGCGGGAACGCGGCTGGGAGCTGCTGGCGGTGGCCCTGTACCGGGCCGGTCGGCAGGGCGAGGCGCTGACCGTGCTGCGCGAGGCCCGGGACCGGCTCGCCGCCGAACTGGGCGCGGACCCCGGGCCGGGCCTGCTCCGGGTCCAGCAGGCCATCCTCAACCAGGACGACTCCCTGGACCCGCCCACGGCCACCGCCCCGGCCGCCGCCGAACCGGCCGCGCCCGGCCTGCCGCCCAGCCGGAACCTGCCCGCCGCGCTCTCCTCCTTCGTGGGCCGGCGCACCGAACTGGCCCGGGTGACCGGCCTGCTCGCCGAGCACCGCCTGGTGACCGTGATCGGACCGGGCGGGGTGGGCAAGACCCGGCTGGCCCTGGAGGCGGCCCGGACCCGGCCCGACCCGGACGGCCCGTGGCTGGTCGAGCTGGCGGGGCTGCGCGACGGGACACTGGTGGCCCGCGCCGTCGCCGACGCCCTCGGGCTGCCGGTCCCGCCGGGGCTGGCCGAGCTGGCCGCGATCCTCGGCGGCCGGCACACCCTGGTCGTGCTGGACAACGCCGAACACCTGCTGGGCCCGGTGGCCGAGGTGGTCGCCGCCCTGGTCGCCGCCGGCCCGGGGGTACGGGTGCTGGTCACCAGCCGGCAGCCGCTGGGCATCCCCGGTGAGGCCATGCTGGAGCTGGCCTCGCTCCCGCCGGAGGACGCGGTGGCCCTGCTCGCCGCCCGGATGGCGGTGGTCCTGCCGGGCACCCCGCTGACCGAGGCCGACCGGCCGGTCGCCGGGCAGCTCTGCCGGGAGCTGGACGGCCTGCCGCTCGCCATCGAGCTGGCCGCCGCCCAGTGCCGGGCGCTGTCCCTGCGGGAGATCGCCGAGCAGTTGGACGACCGGTTCGCCCTGCTCGACAGCGGCCGGCCGGACGGGCACCGGCACGCCACCCTGGAGCAGACCATCGAGTGGAGCCACCACCTGCTCACCCCGCCCGAGCAGTGGCTGTTCCGGCAGCTCAGCGTCTTCGACGGCGGGTTCGACCTGGACGCCGCCAAGCAGGTCGGCACCGGGCCGCAGGCCCCCCGGGTGCTGCCGGTGCTGCTCGGCCTGGTCCGCAAGTCGCTGGTCGCGGTCGACCCCGGGACCAACCCCCGGCGGTACCGGATGCTGGAGTCGATCCGCCACTACGCGGTCGGGCTGTTACCGGAGGCGGACCGCGCGGCGGCGCGGGCCCGGCACCAGGCGTGGTTGCTGGGGCTGGTGGAGACGGCCGAGCAGTGGCTGCTCACCGCCGACGGGGCACACTGGATGCAGCGGCTGCGCCGGGAACGGGACAACATCTCCGCCGCCCTGGAGGCGGCCCTGGAGGCCGGCAACGCCCTCGGCGCGGCCCGGATCTGTGGCGCGCTGGCCTGGTTCTGGTTCCGCACCGGGCAGATCACCGAGGGGACCCGCTGGGGGCGGGCCGCCGAGGTCGCCCTGCTCGACCGGATCGCCGACGCCGGGGCGGAGCAGGGGGAACTGCTGCTGGCCCGGGCCCGGCTGCTGCTCGCCGTCGGTGGGGTCACCTACCTGACCGGGGACCACGCCGCCGCCGTGGCGGTCTTCCGTACCTCCGCGCAACTCTGCGAGCAGGTCGGCGCGCGGGACACCCACGCCACCGCCGCCACCTACCTGGCGTCGATGACCATGATGAGCGGGGACGTGCCCGGGGCGCTGACCCTGGCCGACCAGGCGGTCGCCCTCGCCGAGGCGATCGACCAGCCGGGCATCCGCGCGGAGGCGCTGACGGTCCGGGGGCAGATCAGCCGGTTCCGCGGGGACCTGGACCGGGCGTACCGGGAGCTGACCGAGGCGCACCGGCTGGCCCGCGCGTGCGGGCACTGGTGGGCGGTGCTCTCCTCGGGCTGGGCGGGCAGCAAGGTCAGCGTGGACCAGGGTCGCCCGGAGCAGGCGGTCGCCACCCTCTGCGCGCTGGCCGTGGAGACCGATCCGGGTATCGACCGGGCGAGCTGGCTGGCGCTGGTGCACTCGCTGGCCGGCGCGCTGGCCCGGACCGGCCGGGCCGGGGAGGGCGCGGTGCTGCTCGGGACGGTGGCGGCGCTCGGCGCGACCATCGGCTACTTCCCGGAGCGGATGGACCCGTGGGACGCGCCGGGCGACACCCGCGCGGTGCGGGAGGCGTTGGGGGAGCCGGCGTACCGGGCGGGACTGGCGGAGGGGGCCCGGCTGGGCTGGGCGGAGCTGGTGACGCTGCTCCGCCGCCGGGCCGACACCTGGTGCGACGGCGTCGGCGTCGCGGTCGGCCCCACGGCCCGGTAGCGGCGTCGCGCCCGGCCGGGTGCCCCCGTCACGGGACACCCGACCGGGCCGGGACGTCAGCTCGTCGCCGCCTCCCAGACCCAGGTCTGGATCGGACCGGGGCCGGCCGGGTCGACGGTGAGCTGCTGGCCGTACCCGTGTTCGGTGAGGTACAGGTCGGTCGGCACCCCGTTGACCTCGGTACGGTTGGCCAGCGCGAAGGAGGAGCCGTCCGGCTCCACGCACCACAGGTACTCGTCGGTGTCGGGCCGGAACGAGTGCAGGGTCACCCCGGCGCCGAAGGTGGCGTTCCCGGTCGGCGAGGAGGTGAGGTACCGCCCGCTGTTCACCAGGTAGTAGCAGGGGGCGTCGCCGGTGGAGCCGGCGGGGATCCGGTTGAACCGCTGGTTGGCCCCGTCGGTCTCCTGGTACAGGATGATCGGGGTGCCGTTGCCGGTCCCCTCACCGGAGACGTCCGCCACCATGTCGTGGGAGCCCTCCACCGGATAGTGGGTGATCTCCTGGAGGTCGTTCATCTCGGCCTCGGACTGGAAGAACCAGCGCTGCCGGGCCGAGCCGTCCCCGTCCCGGCCGGCGAGCACCTGGAGGTCGGGCAGCACGGTCAGGAACTGGTCGGTGACCTTGTTGCGCAGGGTCCAGCTACCGTCCCCCTGGTACTCGGGACGCCACAACTGGTCCATCGCCTCCAGGTGCCACTGCACCACCCGGGCGTCGTCGGCCCCGCCCTCCTGCCCCATGAAGCTGCCGGTGTACAGGTTCATGAGCCGGTAGTAGCCGGGGAACTCCCCGCTGCGGATCAGCGACCACTTCTGCTGGTACCCGTCGTGGTACGGGAAGTCCACCACCATGTTGGTCTGGCCACTGCGGACGATGTCGGCGACGTTGGTGGTCTCCGCGTTGCGCAGCAGGGCGATCTGCGGCACCGGCGGCTCGGCCACCGCGGGGGGCGGATCGGCGTTGCCCTGGAGGAACAGGTCGAAGCCCACCGCTAGGTGATCGGACGGGACGGCCCGGTCCACCACGGCGGTGTTCGTGATCCGGGGCACCCCGTTCGCGGCCGGCACGACGGCGTAGTCGAGGGTCCGCGTCGGGTTCTGGCTGGGATGGGTGGGGGTCGGCGGGGCGTGCACCACGAAGTGCGCCGGGTTGAGGGCCGCCGCCAGGTTGCCCGGGTCCCGGTTGAAGTCCCCCATGGCGACCCAGTCCAGCGGGCCGTTGTTCGGCCCGGCGTTCAACATCCGGGTCCGGATCGCGCCCAGCAGCCCCGGAATGTCGTTGCCGCCGCCGTTGCCGGAGAAGCCGTGCAGGGTGAAGTAGACCGTCTCGCCGACGTTGATCCCCAGGGCGGGCCGACCGCCCATCGGGGAGGGCACCACGAAGATCGCGTCCGGGTCGACCCGTTCCCGCGTGGCCACCGCCATGTTCACCCGGTTCGGGGCGTTGGGCGAGGTGTCGGTGTGCAGCCAGTAGAGGAACCCGCCCGGCCGGCCGGCGCTGCCGGCGTACCGGTACTCCCGGACCGGGGGGAAGGTCCCGTCGGCGCGCTGGAAGTCGTTCTGCGCGTGGTCGCCGAGGTGCGCGCCACCGGCCGGCGGGGACCCGGCCTCCTGCAACGCGATCACCTCCGCGCCGAGGCCCAGTTGCTGCACCGTGTTGCGGTACTTGTTCTCGTACGACCCCTCCGCGCTGGAGCCCGAGCCCTGCATGTTCCAGGTGTACGCCTTGCGGGCCGGGTCCACCCGGGGGTCGAGCTGGCCGACGTCGCGCAGGAACAGCGACGGGCGGCGGCGGTCCGCCAGGGTCACCACGCCCTGCCCGCCGGAGTAGTCGAGACCCTCCCGGCCGGACCAGTCGGGGATGATGCTCCCGCCCTGGGCGAGGTGGCGGAACTGGCGCGGGTTGCCGGGGTCCGAGCCGAACTGGTGCACGGCGTCGGACGGCACCCCGGGACTCTCCGCCGAGTACGGCGTGTACGGCTCGAACGGCCCGCCCGGGGTGGTCTGCTTGGTCAGCACGTTGCCGTGGAAGACGTTCTGCGGCCCGGTGGCCCCGGACCACTTGATCGCCTTCGGCCCGGCGCCCCACCAGATCGGGTACCAGGTGCCGTCGTCCAGTTCGCCGCCCTCACCGCCGCAGTTGGCGGTGCAGCTACCGGACCGGTGCTGGTACGGCACCCGGACGGTGTTGCCCTCGAAGAGGTTGTACCGTTCCCAACCGCCGTGCAGGTTCAGGTCGGAGTCCAGGTCGTTGCGGAACGCCACGTTGCCGCTGGCCGACCACTGGAAGGTGAAGTGCCGCAGGTTGCGGCTGGTGTTGTACGCGTACAGCGAGTCCCAGACCCGGCTGCCGCGCAGGTACCCGTTGCCGCCCTTGCCCTTGTTCCACGCCCCGTCGAAGGTGTTGCCCTCGATGTGCAGGTTCCGGGCCACCTCGGTGACCAGCGGGTGGGAGCCGGTCATGGTGCCGGAGAGCCCCTTGGCCCAGCTGTTCGCCGCCCACTTGAAGAGGATGCCGTGCATGGCGTACTCGGGCGCCAGGTTGCCGTAGTTGTGCACCGCGTCGGCGGGGGAGAGCGCGTAGCTGCCCCCGCCCAGCTTCGGCAGGCCGGACATGTCCTGGGTGAAGGCGAAGTCCTCGAAGCCCACCCCCTCGACGGCCTTGAGCGGGGTGACCTTGCTCTGGAACGGCGTCTCGGTCAGCATCGGCGCGGAACCGTCGGAGACCGAGTCGACGGGCAGGTCGAACTCCAGCGGCCGGTCCAGGGTGATCGACTTGGGGCTGGCGCTCATCGCCACCACCCGGAACATCTGCTGGCGCATGTGCAGGTTCTCGAACATGCTCGCGTGCTGGGCGTACGTCAGCCCCTGCTGCTCGTAGAACTTGATGCTGTTGGCCGCGCCGACCCAGACGTACCCGCCCAGGTTGAACTTGCTCATGTCCGCGTTGCTGACCAGGTGCACGACGCTCTGGCCGGCGCGGGCGGAGAAGCCCGGGTCGTCCGAGCGGGCCGCGACCCGCATCCCGGAGACCCAGTGCTGGTTGACCGAGCCCTCGAAGAGGTCCTTGCGGTTGGCCGGCGCGGACTGCCACTCGTCGACGTACCGGCTGGCCACGTCCCGGGCCTGCACCTTGAACAGGGCCCGGCCCGGCCAGATCCAGCCGCCCCGGCCGGTGTCGTTGCCGCTGCCCCAGGTCATGGTGGTGGGTTCCCAGCGGCTGCCGTCGGTGCTGAGCGTGTCGTACCGGGTGTCGGTGTCGGGGCGGAACACCAGCCGGGTGCCGCCGGTCCCGGCGCCCTGGCCCCGGATGACCAGGAAGTTCGCGTCGGCGTAGAGCTGCCGGGAGACGTCGAGGCGGCCGGCGGGCAGTTCGATCAGGGACAACCGGTAGTGGCTGGCCGTCGGGGAACAGTCGGACCGGACCCGGTCGATGGCGGCCTGCAACCCGGCGCTGTCGTCGACGCCGTCGTCGGCGACGACGCCGAACTCGCTGGCCAGGCGGGCCGGCTCGAACCGGCAGGAGGCCGCCCCGGTGACGAACGAGGTGGAGGGCAGCGACTCGCCGCCCAGGTAGCCGACCCGCGACCAGTCGGGCAGCCCGTCACCGGCGACGATCCGGTTCCCGACGCCCAGGTCCGGCCGGCTGGCCGGGGGATCGGCGGCGACCCGGGTCACCGGGCCGGCGGCGTGGGCCGTGGGCGTCGCCCACGGCGGCACGAGCAGCGCGGCGGCCAGGGCCACGGCGACTGCGGAGCGATTGATCTGCACGCATGAAGGATCGGTGACCGGGTACCGGATGTGAAGCATCGATGGCTATGGGTGATGTCACCCGGCGTCCACTGCGGACTGCCCGTCGGCTCCTTGCGTTCGGGCGTGACGTCCGTTAACAACTCTGGCCCAGACTGTCCCGATGATCTCTCGGGAACCGTCGTGACGTGGGCCGACGCGGTGCTCAGCGTCACCGCCGGCCTGCTGATCTCGGTGGTGACCACCCCGGTCGGGGTCTCCGGGGCGGTGTTCCTGCTGCCGGTGCAGTTGAGCGTGCTGGCCGTGCCGAACCCGGCCGTGACGCCGACGAACCTGCTGTTCAACATCGTGGCCGGTCCGGGCGCGCTGCTGCGGTACCGGCGGCGCGGTGGGCTGGCCGGCCCGCTGACCCGGCTGCTGCTGCTCGGCACCCTGCCGGGGGTGGTCGTCGGCGCGGTGATCCGGGTCTTCGTGGTGCCCGGCCCCGACGGTTTCCGCCTGGTTATCGCCGCCCTGCTGTTCCCGCTCGGGCTCTGGCTCTGCCTGCGGGCGGCGACAGACCGGTCGTGGCGGGTAGGGCCCCCTCACCGGCGAGGGCCGACGCCGTCGCGGCCCCGGCTGGCCGCGTTCGCCGGGGTGGTCGGGGTGGTCGGGGTGGTCGGCGGGATCTACGGCGTCGGCGGCGGCTCCATCCTCGGTCCGGTCCTGGTCGGTCGGGGGATGCCGGTCGCGGTGGTCGCACCGGCCGCGCTCGCGTCGACCTTCGTCACCTCGGTCGCCGGTGCGGCCACCTTCAGCGCGCTCGCCCTCACCGGGCGCGGCGACATCGCGCCGGAGTGGGGCGTCGGCCTGCTCTGCGGCCTCGGCGGGCTGGTCGGCGGGTACCTCGGCGCGCACCTGCAACCCCGCCTGCCGGAGCGGGCCCTGCGCGGCACCCTCGGCGCGCTCGCCGTCGCCCTCGCCGTCGTCTACGCCGCCCAGGCCGCCGCCAGCCTCGGCTGAGGCGCACCGGCCCGGCCGGGCCGGTCCGTCCGGTCACCTGCGCCAGGCGGGCAGCATCCGTTCGGACATGTCCCGCCAGAACGCGCGCAGGTCGTCCCGGTCGACGAACTGCCACCCGGCCCGCAGCGAGGGTTGGTACCAGCGTCCGACGAGGTCGGCCTGGTGGGCGCAGAACGCCTCGTCCATCTGGTACGGCAACTCGTCGCCCCGGGGCGGCAACGGGCAGAGCCGGAACGGGCAGTCGTCGATGCAGGTCGAGCCGGGCTGGACGTCGTGGGCCTGCCGGCGGCTGAGGTTGACCCGCATCGCGCCCCGGTCGATGGTCAGGCAGGGCGGCAGGTCCCGCCGGCTCGACCGGGTGAGCCGACGGGCCCGTTCGGCGTCGTCGCGCCCCTGGTAGGCGAGGTTGAGCAGCAGCATCACGTCGGCCAGCAGGCGCTGGGCCCGTGGTTCCAGGACCGCCCAGCCGTGCGACGCCGGCAGCCAGGAGTCCTCGAGCCCACGGATCTCGGGCTGCGGGCTCACCGAGCCGACCCGGCCGACGATCTCGTGCTCGTCCATCCAGCAGTGGCGCTCCGGGTGCCGGTCGATCAGCGCCGCCACGCACTGGTCCGCGACCTCGCGGACCAGGGGATGCGGGCTTTCGCTGTCGGGGGTCGGGGCGTCCGTCCCGCTGCCGGCGATGGAGAGCCAGTACGTCACCAGCCCCCGTGGATCCGAGCCGTGGCCCCGTGCGCGCAGGTTCTCCGCCGGGTCGCGGGGCAGTGCCAGCAGCGTCAGCGCCTGGATGAGGACCAGGTGGGAGTACCAGAAGTGGGAGTGCCGCAGCGCCAGCTCGGCCTCCTCGACCAGGTAGCTGCGGTGCCGTGGGTAGGCCCGGCAGTTGGCGGCCAGCCGGAAGCCCTGCGCCAGGTCGAGTTCCCACGTCCGGGCCTCGGCCGTCCGGGTGCTGCCCAGGTGGTCGACCCAGCGCCGGAGGTTGCTGCCGGCGTCCCGGGTGACCGACGTGCCCGGCCGGCGGACCCCGTCGACGAAGAGCTGGTGCTCCTCCTCGGCGAAGAGGAAGAGCGCTGGCGCCATCCAGGCCAGGACCTGCCGCTGGCGGCCCCACTGCCGCTCGTCACCGGCGGGCCCCGCGTCGCTCGGGCCGCCGAGCAGGTCCCGCAGGGCGTGGACGGTGGCGTCACCACCGCCGCCCAGTTCGCGGGCGGCGTTCAGCCGGGCCAGGTAGGAGGTCTCCGCCGCCATCATGTCGAACAGGAGGCGGTACTGCGGTGGGTGCGGGGCCCGTGGGCCGACCCGCCGGGCGGCGTCGCCGAACCGGTGGATGAGGGCGATCTTGGCATCCTCCAGGGGACGGTCGGTGACCGAGCCGTCCCCCTGGTACCGCGACCACGCCCCGCTCACCGCCTCGGCCAGGCTCCGGTGGCAGTGGTGGCCGGTCGCGGCGTCCATCTCCAGCGCGGCGGCGAAGATCTCCAGCGCCCGTGTCCGGTTGTGCGTCCGGACCGCCTCCTTCCGCAGCTGCCGCAGCAGCTCCCGGGGTTGGTTGGGCCGACGGCTCCGGAACCGGTCGGCCAGGCTCGGGCGGGCGGGGTGGTCTGGTCGCCGGTCGGCCCCGGCGGTGCGCCGCCCGGAGCAGTGCAGGGTGAGCGCGGCCAGCAGCTCCCGCCCCGGCCCGTTGCCGCACCGGAACGCGTGGTCGAGGAAGCCCGGGTCACGCAGGGCGGCGGCGAGGAAACGGCTACCGAGGTACGCCTGGACCACCCCGTGCTGGAAGCGGACCCCGTCCCGTTGCTTCACCACGATGTTGAGCGCGCCGCCGGTGGAGCCGGCGAGCCCCAGATCCTGTGGGCTGTCTGCACTGAGCTTGGTCAGGCGCTCGCGCAGCACGGCCAGGATCCGGCGACGGCCGGCGTCCGGGGTGTCCGGGGTGCCGGCGAGTTCGTGGGTCTTCACGACCAGCCGGTTGTTGCGCAGGCCGATGCAGGCGAGGGCGGAGAGCACCTCGAGCGCGTCCCGGCGTTCCGTGGCCGGCAGGCCGTAGTCCTCGTACAGGTCGCCGTCGACCAGCGCGTCGTACCACTCGTCCAGCAGGCTCCGGCGGACGGACGCCCGGCCGGCGTCGGCCGGCACCCGGTCCAGCCGGTTCACCTCATGCAACTGCCCGATGACCCGCAGGTAGAACGGGGAGTCGGCGACGTCGGCGCCCTTCACCAGGGAGCTGATCTGGTCCCACCGGTGCGCGGTGTCCGCACGCCGGCTCTGCACCTGCACGTACTCCAGCGCAGCCCCCTCGGAGAGCGGCTCCACCTGGAGCATCATCGCCTCCAGGCCCCGCAGCGGGTCGTCGGGCCGGGACGCGATCACCAGCGGGAGCCGGTCGCGGCGTGCCTTGCGGACCGCCTCCCGGAGCACGCTGTCCCGGTCGCACGGTTGTGCGGTGTCGGCCAGCGCCTCCTCCAGGCCGTCGGCGAGTACCACGATCCGGTTCTCCCGCCAGAGCTGCCGCCAGATCTTGTCCGCCTCACCGTCGGAGTGCAACTGGGTGTCGATGCTGTCCTGGAACCGTCTGCGCGCGAGGGCGCGGAAGTCGAACTCGCCGGGGCTCGTCACGTCCCGTAGCTGGATACCGATCGGCACGACCCTCGTGTTCATCAGCTTCTCCGCGAGGCGGACCAGGGTCGTGGTCTTGCCGGTACCGATGCCGCCGACCAGCAGGAGGGGCCGACGGTTGGTGGGGTCACAGAGCCGCCGCACCAGCAACCCGCACAGCTCGTCGCGGCCCACCACCAGGATGTTCCGGACGTCGTGCTCGGCGGTCGGGATCGACACCCGCCGGTCGTCGCGGGCCTGCCTGCGGTACCAGCGGCTGACCCAGAGGTACCGGCCGAGCAGGAAGACCGCCACGGTCAGCGCCAGGCCGAGCGGGCCCTTGACGAAGTCGAACACCTGCGAGCAGTAGTAGCCGCCAGGGGTGTTCCGGCTGCACCACCTCGACGGCCGGAACCCGGCCGGCTCGTGCTGCCAGACGGCGAGGGCCAGGGAGTACAGCAGCCACACGATGAGCAGGCCGGCGAGGACGAGCACGCCGGTACGCAGCCACGAGCGGTCCTGCCAGCGGGGCTTGCGGTCGGCCCGGTCGTCGGTGACCCGCCGGGCCCGTCGCTCCTCCTGGCGCTCCCGCCGGGTCCGCCACCTGATCCGGCGTTGCCGCAGCCACAGCTCGGCCGCCCGGACCGGGCCCCGCGTCGGCCGGCGCATGGACCCACCCCCGAGGCACGTGTCGACGGTCACCGGGCCGGCCCGCCGACCCGCCGGCTCCGGCCCGGGAGCGGTCCACCCCGCTTCCGTCACGCTAGTGCGTACCCGGTCCGCCGGAGGCCTTTTCCCGGGCAACGCGGCCCCGCGCCGGTCGGGCCGGCCCCACGCGGTCACCTCTCGTGACCTGCGGAAACCGGCCCGATCGCCCCCGATCAGGAGAACTTGATGGAGCTCGCCCGGTTGCTCCAGCCGTCGCCGATGGCGGCCAGGTTCGCCGAGGCGTCGATCCAGGTCGACGACGCGCCGGTGAAGTTCAGCCCGCCGAACAGCTTCACGTCGCACTGGTTGTAGGTGCGGACCGAGGTGATCCGCTTGTTCCAGTTGCCCCCCGCGGTGCTACGCAGGTCGCCCCACTGCCACTCGGCGTCGTAGGAGGGCGTGCAGGCCCGGGCCTGGGTCCAGGCCAGCACGGCGCCGGAGTAGTTGGCCCCGTCGTAGACCCGGGCGATCACCAGGTCGGCCTGGGCGCCGACCGTCCGCAGCGCCTGCTGCTCGGTGGCGGCGCAGGTGAACGCCCCGGTGTCCAGGTTGACCACGCAGTTGTCCAGCGGCCCGGCGGCGGCAGCGGGCCCGGCGAGCGCCCCGACCAGCCCCAGCGCGCCGATCGCGGCGCCGGCTGTGCTCATCAGTCGTGTCCTCATCGTCGTGTCCTCTCCTCGGAACCGGCGAGCGGCCCTCGGTGACCGCCCACGTCCATTGCTAGCCGCCGCCCGGATTGACCGGAACCGGCCATGACCTCGATCAATCAACTCCGGACAGCCCCCGGCCTCGGACGACGATCCGACAGCGGTCTGGATCGGCCTTGACACGTTCGGTATCCATGGGTGGAGGCGTCCGTCCATCCCGGGGGGAGATCACGTGGCTCGGCAGGAGCGACCCGTCGATCCGACGGAGGGCCCGGTGCAGGCTCTCGCCTACGAGTTGCGCAAGCTCCGGACCGAGGCCGGCAACCCGACCTACCGCGCGCTCGCCCGGACCGCCGGCTACAGCGCGACGACCCTCTCCGAGGCGGCCGGGGGCACCCGGCTGCCGACGCTGGAGGTGGTCCTCGCCTACACCGGGGCGTGCGGCGGCGACCCGGACCGGTGGCGGGCGCGCTGGCACGAGGCGGCCCGGACCGCGCAGGCGGCGGCCCGGACCGCGTCGGCCGGTGCGGCGGGAAGCCCGACCGACCAGCAGTCGCCCGCCCCGCCCGCCCCGCCCACCCCGCCCGCCCCGGCGGAGGCGACGGAGCCGGGCCCGCCGGGGCGGACCGCCCCACCGCCGGCGCCGCCGGAGCAGCCGGTGACCGGAGCCGGGGCGGGGCGGCGTACGCGCTGGCGGCAGGTGCTGCTCACGGTGGTTCCCGCCGGTGTCGCCGTCGTCGCCGCCACCGCCTTCGGGCTGGCCGTGCAGCGCGCCGGCCCGCTGGCCGTCGACCCGTCGACCGGTGCCGGTCCCCGGTGCCCCGGCCTGCCGGCCGACGCCCGGTTCACCGGCACGACCTACGGCAGCGGCGCGCACGTGCGTACCGGTGCCACCCGCGACGACGCGGTGACCACCACCATCCCGCCCGACTGCACCGTCGGGTTCACCGGGTTCTGCGTCGGGGAGAAGGTCTACGACAACACCGGGGGCACCCCGGACGTCCGCTGGTTCATGGTCCCCGGTGGGGGCGTCGTCTCCTCGGCCGTCATCCACGGCAATCCACCCCGGGAACTGCCGGCCACCGACTGCCCGAACGGGCGTCCGACCCCGAGCGTCCTCGACTTCTCGGTGGTCGCCGAGTCCGGCGGCGCGCTGTCGCTGCGCGTCACCGGGGCCGACCTGGACGTCGTCGGCTTCACCGCGTCGACCGGGCCGACCACCTCGTCCGGGGGGCCCGCCTGGCGGCAGGTCACCCTGGCCGACGTGCGCGATCCGGGCGTCGGGGCGCGCGCCCGGTTCGAGCCGGCCACCACCACGGCACCGGCGGGTGGACCCCTCGTCCTGGTCGCTGCCGCCTGCCTGGGTGGGGACAGCCCGACCGGCCTGGTCCGGGCGCTGCGGGTGCAGCCGGGCGGTTCCGCCCGGCCGGCGCCGGTGACCCTCGACCCGGGGCAGCGGGCCCAGGCCGCCGCCTCCGCGTGCCGGTACCCGCGCGCCGGCTGACCCGCGTCGCCGGGCACGGTCAGGGCGACCCGCCTCAGCCGGCGGGGAGTTCCTCGATCACGCTGGTGCCGCTGCCCGGCCGGGACTCCCACTCCCAGGTCTCGTGCAGCCGCAGCCGCCCGTCGGGCAGCACGGTGACCCGCGAGACGCAGTGCCCGGCGGAGGTCCGCCCGTCGACGTTGAGCTGCACGTACCGGAAGTCCAGCCGGTCGCCGTCGCGGGTGCCGACGAGCCGGCCACGCCGGATCGACCCGCCGGCGTACTCCGCCCAGACCTCGCCGTCCCGTTCGTGGTACGTGAAGACGGTCTCCGTGCCGACCTCGCCGGCGACCGCCTCCGCCACGGCGGTGAAGCGGCGCCCGTCCAACGTCAACGCCATGGCCGGGACCCTACCCGCCCCGTCGGCCGGGGTGATCCCGGCGGGGGCCTGTTGCCCTCCTCGATCACCTAAGTTAGGTTTGCCTAACCTAACTGCGAGGTGGAGTCATGAACCAATCCCGTCCCAAGGTCCGGCTGTCCCGGAGCCTCGGCATCCCACTGACCCCGAAGTGCGTGCGTTACTTCGAACGCCGCCCGTTCCCACCCGGCCAGCACGGCCGCGCCCGGCGCAGCACCAGCGACTACAGCATCCGGCTGCGGGAGAAGCAGCGCCTCAAGGCGCAGTACCACCTCCAGGAGGGGCAGTTGCGGCGCGCCTTCGACCGGGCGGCCCGGCAACCGGGCAAGACCGGCGAGGAACTGATCGTCGACCTGGAGATCCGGCTGGCCGCCCTGGTGCTGCGGGCCGGCTTCGCCCGCACCATCTACCAGGCCCGGCAGTTCGTCGTCCACCAGCACGTCACGGTCAACGGGCGGCGGCTGGACCGGCCCTCGGCGCGGCTGCGGGTCGGTGACGTCGTCGCGGTGGCGCAGCGCAGCCGGCAGCGGCCGCCGTTCCTGGTCGCGGCGGCGGGCGCGGACGCGCCGCAGCGTCCCGCGCCGTACCTGGACGTCGACCTGGCCGGGCTCACCGCCCGGCTGACCCGGCTGCCGCTGCGCGCCGAGATCCCGGTGGTCTGCGACGAGCAGCTCGTCGTCGAGCACTACTCGCGCTGACCTGGGCCGGGGTCACCCGAACGGGCTTTCGGGTTGCACCCCGCGCCGGACGTTGGTGCACTGGAGAGGTCCACGGGTAGCCGACCGGAGGGAGAGTGCGATGCGCGCCGCGTTCGTGTCCAACCAGACGGGATCGACCACCTACCCGAAGGACATGACGCTCCGTGAAGACTCTCAACGTCGGAATCCTGGCACACGTTGACGCCGGAAAGACCAGCCTGACCGAGCGGCTGCTGCACACCGTCGGGGTCATCGACGAGATCGGCCGGGTCGACGACGGCACCACCCGGACCGACTCGATGGCGCTGGAACGACAGCGTGGCATCACCATCCGCTCCGCCGTCGCCTCCTTCGTGGTCGGCGACGTCACGGTCAACCTCATCGACACGCCCGGCCACCCGGACTTCATCGCCGAGGTGGAACGGGTCCTCGGCCTGCTCGACGGCGTGGTGCTCGTGGTCAGCGCCGTCGAGGGGGTGCAGGCGCAGACCCGGGTGCTGATGCGGACGCTGCGGCGGCTGCGGCTGCCCACGGTCGTCTTCGTCAACAAGGTCGACCGGGCCGGAGCCGACCCGCAGCGGGTCCTGCGTGACCTCGCCACCCGGCTCACCCCGGCAGTGGTGGCGGTCGGCGCCGTGCACGACGCCGGCACCGCCGCCGCCCGCGTCGAGCCGTACCCCGACGGCGACCCGGACCACCTCCGGCGCCTGCGGGACCTGCTCACCCGCCACGACGACGCGCTGCTGGCCGCGTACGTGGCGGACGAGAGCCGGCTGACCGGCCCCCGGCTGCGGGCCGCCCTCGCCGAGCAGAGCCGGCGTGGCCTCGTCCACCCGGTCCTGCCCGGCTCGGCGATCACCGGCGTGGGCGTACCGGCGCTGGTCGCCGGCCTGACCGAGTTGCTGCCCACCGGCGAGGGCGACCCGGA
Organism: Micromonospora fluostatini; assembly: GCF_050410825.1. Lineage (NCBI taxonomy): Bacteria > Bacillati > Actinomycetota > Actinomycetes > Micromonosporales > Micromonosporaceae > Micromonospora > Micromonospora fluostatini. The sequence continues at coordinate 3,653,060 of NZ_CP191251.1, read as the reverse complement.
CGCCCCAACCTGCGGCACCGTGTTCAAGGTCGACCGGGGGCCCGCCGGGGAGCGGATCGCGTACGTCCGGATGTTCGGCGGCACCCTCAGGCTGCGCGACCGGCTTCCCGTCGGGGCCGGCCGGACCGCCACCGTCACCGGGATCGAGCTCTGCGAGCGGGGCGGCACAATCCGCGCCGAGGCGGTGCCGGCCGGGCGCATCGCGCTGCTGCGCGGGCTCGGCGACGCCCGCATCGGTGACCCGGTCGGGCAGGCGCGTCCCGGCCCGACCGGGCGGCACTTCGCCCCGCCCAGCCTGGAGACCGTGGTCGTGCCGCAGCGGGCGGCGGACGCCGCGGCCCTGTACGCCGCGCTCAGCCGGCTCGCCGAGGAGGACCCGCTGATCAACGTCCGCCAGGACCCGCGCCGGCGGGAGATCACCGTCAGTCTCTACGGGGAGGTGCAGAAGGAGGTGATCCAGGCGCTGCTCGCCGACGGGTACGGCCTGACCGTCGACTTCCGCGAGACCACCCCCGTCTGCGTGGAGCGGCTGGCCGGCACCGGGGCGGCGGTGGAGCTGATCGGGGTGGCCCCCAACCCGTTCCTGGCCACCGTCGGGCTGCGGGTCGAGCCCGCCCCCACGGGCAGCGGGGTGACCTTCCGGCTCGGCGTCGAACTGGGCTCGATGCCACCGGCCTTCTTCACCGCCGTCCGGGACACCGTCCGGGAGACCCTGACCCAGGGCCGGTACGGCTGGCAGGTGGTCGACTGCGTGGTCACCATGACCCACGCCGGGTACTGGGCCCGGCAGAGCCACGCGCACGGCACCTTCGACAAGAGCATGTCCAGCACCGCCGGGGACTTCCGCAACCTGACGCCGCTGGTGCTGATGGCCGCCCTGGAGCGGGCCGGCACCCGGGCGGCCGAGCCGGTGCACCGGTTCCGGCTGGAGGTGCCCGGTGACGTCCTCGGTGACGTGCTGCCCGTGCTCGCCCGGCTCGACGCGGTGCCCTCCTCGACCCTCGCGCAGGGGGCGTCGTACCTGGTCGAGGGGGAGATCCCGGCGGGCCGGGTGCACGCCGTGGAGCGACGACTGCCGGCGCTGACCCGGGGCGAGGGCAGCTTCGAGTCGACCTTCGCCCGGCACCGGCCGGTCCACGGCGTACCCCCGGTCCGGGCCCGCTGGGACCACGACCCCACCGACCGCAAGGAGTACCTGCTCGCCGTGGCCCGGCGGGTCGACCGGTGACCGGTGACGCCGCCCGCCCCATCAGCCCCCGTCGGGCCGGTGGGCCGGGCGGTCGGCGTCGGGCCGGTGGGCCGGGCGGTCCGCGCCGTCGAGGTCCCGGCGCATACCCACCCGGGGCCACCGGTCGAGCCCGTGCGCGGCCTCCCGCCGCCGGATCGCCCGCAGCCCGGGGGTGAGGTCCCGGTCGTCGAGGAGCCAGAAGCCGCATCGGGCGTAGTACGGGGCGTTCCACGGGACATCGGCGAAGGTGGTGAGGGTCAGCGCCGGTACCCCGTCGGTTTCCGCCCGCGCCGCGAGGTGGTCGAGCAGCCGGCGTCCCAGCCCGCGCCGCGCCCAGCGGGGATGGACCGACACCTGCTCGACGTGCAGGTTGCCGTCGACGAGGTCGGCGAGCAGGTACCCGACCGGCTGGTCGGCGGGGTCGACGGCGACCCAGGCGCGACCCGCCCGGTGGTAGCCGGCGAGCACGTCGAGCGGGGGCGGCTCGTCGTCGGCGATCTCCGGCATGCCGACGTCACGGAAGCACTCCCCGGCGGCCCGCTCGATGTCCCGCAGCACGGCCAACTCCCCCCGCCGCACCCCCCTGACCCTCACCACCCCATCCTCCCCCACCCCCACCCCCGCCCCGCCCCCTCGCGCCCCCTCCCGCCCCACCCCCCGCCCGCTCCCAGCGTTGATCATGGAGTTGGCGGCGATGCCGATCTCCGTGGCCCCCGTCAACTCCATGATCAACGGGGAGGGAGGGAGGGGGGAGGGGAGCGGGGAGGAGGGAGGGGAGGGGGGAGGAGGGAGGGGGGAGGTGGGGGCGGGGTGGGGTGAGGGTTAGTGGCGGGGGGGCTGGCGGTTGGTTGGTTGGCCGGTGGTGGTGCGCTTCGGGGTCGGCCGGGGCCGGTCGCGGGCGGGCGCCGGGCGGGCCGCCGGTGCCGGTGCCGCGCCGCGCCGGCGGGCGGCCACCAGGACGATCACCGCGACCACCACGACGACGATGCCGGGTACCAGCCACGGGCCGAGACCACCCCCGGCCTGCTCGGCCGCTCCGGCCGCTGGCGGCGGGGCGGCCGGGCTGCCGTCCGGTCGGGGCGAGCCGGCGTTGCCGGGGGCGTCGTGGCGGCCCTGCTCCAGCAGGGCGAGCAGGGCCGGCGCGGGTTCGCTCGTCGGCGCGCTCCATCCGGGCGGCGGCGCGCTGGTGGGTCCCTGGTAGTCGAAGACGACGCTGCCGCGCACCTGGTCCCCGTCCGAGGCGACGGAGAGGTAACTGGCGGTGTACCGACCCTTCGCCGGCCAGTGCGTGACGGGCAGCATCGCGGGGAAGCCGGTGTGGTACAGCATCGGCTCCAGTTTGCCGTCGACCAGGTTGTACTCCTGGACCGGCTTGTCGAGCCGCTTCGGCTCCCCGGTGGACCAGGGGCCCTCCACCCGGGCCCCGGTGGGGTCGGTGACGGTGAAGTGCGCCTGCGCGTGCGGCTGCTCGGTGAAGTAGAGCGCCAACCGCTCCGGCGGCCGGGTGACCACCGAGTCGGCCAGCGGGACCGAGGTGGCCAGGGTGCCGTGCGCGGCGGCCGGTGCGGCCGGCAGCACCACCGTCACCGAGAAGGCGACGACGAGGGCCGCCAGGAGAGTCGCCGCACGTCGGAGCCGTACCCGGATTCGCATTTGCTCATGATGGCCATTCCCCTGGTGCGGGACAAGACGTAGAGTTCACAGCCCTGACGTCATCCCGACACGGTCCCGTCGCCTCGTTCGGAGTACCACCATGCCCGTACGTGTTCCCGGCACCCGCGCCCGCTGAGAGGCCGGCGGTGACCACGTACCCGGAACTGCTCGCGCACGGCGTCGGCGGGCGGCAGGACCTTCCGCTCCCGCTCACCCACCTCGTCGTGGCGGCCTCGCTCACCCTGGTCATCACCTTCGTGGCGCTGGGCGCACTGTGGCGGGTCCCCCGGCTGGACCGCGACGGGACGACCGGGCAGCCGGTACCCCGGTGGCTGGCCGCGCTGGTCGACGCGCCCGCCCTCCGGTGGGCGCTGCGTGGCGCGGGCCTGGTCGCCGGCGGCTACGTCTGCCTCGCCCTGCTCGGCGGGCCGGACAACGAGGACAATCCCGCCGCCGGCGTGCTCTACGTGCTGGTCTGGATCGGGCTGGTCCCGCTGTCGCTGCTGTTCGGCCCGATCTGGCGGGCGGTGAACCCGCTGCGCTCGCTGTACCTGGTGCTCTGCGCCGCCGCCGGCCGGGACCCGGAGCGGGGCCTGCGTCCGCTCCCGGCCGGGCTGGGGGTCTGGCCGGCGGCCGTCGGGCTGGTCGCGTTCGTCTGGCTGGAGCTGGTCGCCCCGGGCCGCGCCACGCTGCCGGTGATCAACGCCTGGCTGGCCGGGTACGCCCTGGTGATGCTCGTCGGCGCGGTCCGGCACGGGGTCGGCTGGTTCGACCGGGCCGACCCGTTCGAGCTGTACAGCGGGCTGATCGGCCGGCTCGCGGTGATCGGCCGGCGCGACGACGGAGCCGTGGTCTGGCGCAACCCGCTGGACGGGATGGCCGCGCTGCGCCCGGAACCGGGGCTGGTCACCGCCGTCGTCGTGCTGCTCGGCTCGACCATGTACGACAGCCTGTCCTACGCGCCCGGCTGGCTGCGCCTGGGCCAGTTCGCCGAGGAGAACGGGGTGCCCCCGGTGGTCACCGGCACCCTGGGGATGGGCGCGCTCATCGGCCTGGTCGCGCTCGCGTACCTCGGCGCCACCCGGGTCGCCGCGCTGGTCGGGCGCGGGGCCGGGCCGGACCCCGACGGGGAGTCGACCCCACCGCGCCTGGTCCCCGGCGAGCTGGCCCACTCGATCGTCCCGATCGCGGTCGGGTACGTGCTGGCCCACTACTACTCGCTGCTGGTGCTGGAGGGACAACGGACCCTCGCCCTGCTCTCCGACCCGCTCGGCACCGGAGCCGACTGGCTCGGCACCGCCGAGTTCGAGCCGTACACCGGGCTGATCACCCCGGACGGGGTCGCCGCCCTCCAGATCACCGTCATCCTGATCGGACACCTGCTCGGCAGCCTGCTCGCCCACGACCGGGCGTTGTACCTGTTCCCACGGGCCCGGGCGGTCACCGGTCAGCTCCCGATGCTGGTGCTGATGGTCGCCTACACCGTCGCCGGTCTGCTGCTGCTCTACGCCGGCTGACCGCCGGCCCGCCGCCGGCCGCGCAGCGGGCGGGCCGGTGCGGGCGGGGCAACGGTGCGCGGCGGGCGGCCGGTGCGGGGCGGCCCGGTCAGGAGCGTGCCGGCTCCGACTCGCGGCGGGTGCCCCGGCCCCGCATCACGTGTTGCAGCAGTGCGATGAGCACCTCCTTGCTGGACTCCCGGTCCCGGGCGTCGCAGAGCATCACCGGCACCTCCGGATCCAGGTTGAGCGCGAGCTGCACGTCGTCCAGGCTGTACTGGCGGGCGCCCTCGAAGCAGTTCACCGCGACGATGAACGGCACCCGGTTGCGCTCGAAGTAGTCGATGGAGGGGAACGAGTCCGCCAGCCGGCGGGTGTCGGCGAGGATCACCGCGCCGAGCGCGCCGAGCGCCAGCTCGTCCCAGACGAACCAGAACCGGTCCTGCCCGGGCGTACCGAACAGGTAGAGCACCAGGTCCTCGCCGAAGCTGATCCGGCCGAAGTCCATCGCCACGGTGGTGGTGTGCTTGCCCTCCACGCCGGAGAGATCGTCGACGCCGACCCCGCGCTCGGTGAGGACCTCCTCGGTCCGCAGCGGCTGCGTCTCGCTGACCGAGCCGACCAGCGTGGTCTTGCCGACACCGAAGCCACCGGCGACAAGGATCTTGATGGCGGTCGGAAGGACCGGCCCCACCTCGCCGTCAGAGTTTTCGTAGTCCATTGATGAGCGCCTCGAATATATGGTTGTCCGGAAGGGATGCGGGTGGCTGGGGCTCGGAGACCCGGACGAGCCCGCGGGCGAGCAGATCGTCGAGGAGTACGCGCACCGTGCCCAGCGGGAGCCGGAGGTGGGCGGACACCTCGGCGAGGGCGAGCGGCCGTTGGCAGAGGTTGACGATGTGCAGGTGCTCAGGGGTCAACCCCACCTCCAGCGGCGGCGCCTGCTGCATGGCGAGGACCAACGAGATCACGTTGAAGCCGTTCCTGGGGCGGGCCCGCCCGCCGGTCATCGCGTACGGCCGGACCAGGGGGCCGGCTTCGTCGTCTATCCACAGTGGCTCGGCACCGGGCATGCCGATGACCCTACTGCCCGGGCCGGGACGGCGCCACGAGGAACCGGCCGGCCCGCGCCACGACCATCGCCATCTCGTACGCGATCAGGCCCACGTCGGCGTCCTCGGCGGCGAGAACGGCCAGGCAGGCGCCGTGTCCGGCCGCGGTGACGAAGAGGAACCGGCTCTCCATCTCGATGATGGTCTGCCGGACCGGCCCACCGCCGAACCGCCGGCCGGCGCCCTTGGCGAGACTCTGGATTCCCGACGCGACCGCCGCCAGGTGCTCCGCGTCGTCCCGACCGATGCCGGTGGACGCCGCCATCAGCAGGCCGTCCACGGAGAGCACGACGGCCTGCTCGGCCTGCTTGACGCGACCGACCAGGTCGTCGAGCAACCAGGCCAGGTCACCGGCGGGATTGTGCTGCTGCACCACGATGTCCTCTTTCTAGCGATCGGTGCCGGACGTGGGCGACTCCTCCGCGTCGGGCCGCCCGGCGTCGTCGTCCTGTTCCTTGAGCCGTTCCGCGTCGGCCCGCCCACGCCGGGTGCCGTGCTGGTACGAACTCATGGTCCGGCGGACCTGCTCGGGCGACAGGATGACGGCGACGTCCTCGGCGCCCTCCTCGGTGCCGGCGTCGTCGGCGCTGTCGCGTAGCTGCGGGACGATGCTGGCCTGCCGTACCCGCACCGGCAGCCCGGCCGGGGTGAGCGGGCTCGCCGCCGGGTCGGGAGCGTCCCCCGCCCCGCTGGCCGGGGGCCGGCGCGCCGCCGGGGGCGTACCGGGTGCCGGGCCGTCCCGCTCGGGGGCGGGTCCGCTGCTCCGATCCGGTGCGGGGGCCGCCGTCGACGGGCGGGCCGGCGCGATCATCGGCAGTTCCTGGGTGGCCAGGGCGTCCGCCACCGGCCGGTTCGCGAGCGGTACCTCGGCCGTGGCGTCGGCCGCCGGGGCGGCGCGTTCGGCGAGCGCGACCGACCCGGTCGGGCCGGCCTCGCCGGGCCGGGGCCGACCACCCGCGCCGGGGGCCGCCGGTGCCGGCGCACCACCGGCGCGCGGGACGTTCACCCCGTCCGCCCCGGTCACCAGCTCCATCGGGATCAGCACGACGGCGGTGGTGCCGCCGTAGGGGGAGGCCTTGAGCTGCACGCCGACGTGGTGGCGCGCGGCGAGTTGGCTCACCACGAAGAGCCCGAGCTGGTTGGCGTTGGCGAGGCTGAAGTCCCGGGGCTGGTTGATCTGCTCGTTGGCGGCGGCGAGGTCCTCCTCGGTCATCCCCAGCCCCCGGTCCTCGATCTCGATGGCGAAGCCCCGGGCCACCAACTGGCCCCGCACCTCGACCTGGGTCTGCGGCGGGGAGAAGGTGAGCGCGTTCTCGATCAGCTCGGCCAGCAGGTGGATCACGTCGCTGACGGCCCGCCCGGCCAGCCCGACCGAGCCGAGCGGGAGCACCTGCACCCGGGTGTAGTCCTCGACCTCCTGGGTCGCGGCCCGCGCCACGTCGAGCATGGGGACGTTGCGCCGCCAGGCCCGCCCGGGGGACGCGCCGGAGAGCACGATCAGGTTCTCCGCGTTGCGGCGCATCCGGGTGGCCAGGTGGTCGATCCGGAACAGGTCCTCCAGCTTGTCCGGGGACTCCTCCTCCCGCTCCATCCCGTCGAGCAGGGTCACCTGGCGGTGGACCAGGCCCTGGGTACGCCGGGCGAGGCTGAGGAAGACGTCGCGGACGGCGCGGCGCAGCTCCGCCTGCTCGACGGCGGTCCGGATGGCGGTCTCCTGGACCCGGTTGAACGCCTGACCGACCTGGCCGATCTCGTCGTCGCCGACCTCCAGCGGCGGCGCCTCGGCGGCGACGTCGACCTTCTCGCCGCGACCGAGGCGCTCGACCACGGTGGGCAGGCGCTCGTCGGAGAGGCGGCGGGCCGCCTCGCGGAGCCGGGTGAGCTGCGCCATCAACGCCCGCCCGGTGGTCACCGAGACGACGATGGAGGCGATGACGGCGATCAGGCCCAGCCCGGCGGCGAGCACCAGCCGGACGACGACCATGACGGCGAACGGCGTGGAGCGTTCGACCACCGCGTCGCCACCGTCGAGCACCGCCTCCTGGAGGCCGGTCAGGGCGGCGCCGGCGGCCGGGTCCCACTCCTGGGCCGCCACGGCCGGTCTGGTGCTGTCCCGGTCGCTGACCGCGACCCGGTCCTCCAGCGTCCGGAGCTGGGTGAACTCGGGCCCCGAGAAGAGCCCACCGAACAGCTCCCGGTCCTCGGGGCGGAGCTGGGTGAGGATCCGCTCGGTGAAGAACCGCTGCGCGGCCACCAACTGACTGAACCGGGTGTGCTCCTCCGGCGTGATCCGCCCGGCGGCGGTGACCCCGGCGAGCAGGGCGTCCTCCCGGGAGAGGAGTTCCCGGATCCGGTACAGGTTGATCAGGTTACGGGTGTCCGCCTCGATGCCGGGCTCGCCGATGCTGCCGATCACGTCGTACATCTGGAACAGCGTCTCGACGGCGCGGGTGTAGGTCGCCTCGGCGGTGCCCCGGTCGGTGGCCCGCCGGTCGACCGCGTCCCGGATCCCCGGCAGGGCGTCCAGCTCGGCGATGGCCGCCTCGGTGCGCTGCTGGGCCTGGTTGCTGCCGGCCAGGCGGGCCTGCCAGCTGCGCGCCGACTGGGTGAACGCGCTGACGTGCCCGTCCACCGTGACCCGGCTGGCGTCGAGCGCCTCCTTGCGCGCCGCGGTCGGGGCGCCCAGGTACGCGGTGGCGAAGCGGCGCTCCTCCTGCAGGGCGAGGAGCAGCGGCTCGCTGGGGGCGGCGATCCGGCTGTCGACGGTCTGGACGCCCAGCAGGGTGAGGCCGTCCCGCAGGGTCACCCAGGCCGCGAAGGACCAGAGGGCGATCAGGGACAGCAGGAGTGCGATGACCTTCGTGCGCAGATTGGTGCTGCGATACCGCATAGAACCGTCCCAAGCGGACATTGGTACCTTCCCGGGGTGCCGGGCCGGTGAGCTATCGGATTGGCAGACCGGGGAGACGCTAGCAGTTGTCCGACTCTCCCCTCAAGAGCGCACTATTGGCCCGGTATGGCCGCACTCGTCCGGCCGGGTGCCCGGCGGGCGTTCCCGCCGCCCGGCGGGTGGGCGGGCGGGTCGTGGGACTGGTGGCGTCACTGCCGTCGCGGTGGGTGTCGACAGTGGTGACCCTGCGTCAAGCTGTGGGCGCGCCGGTGCGGATGGTGAATCCGATCACCCCACGCGTCGGTAGCCATACCCAGAGGACATGGTTAACGTCTCCTCAGCGACGACTGCCCGGCTGGCCCCCTTTGTGCGTACCGGGCGAGGGGAGAAGCCACTGTGGAGGGTCCCGGAGGCGTGTCCGCGCCCAGGTCCAGGCTGCTCCCCGCCCGGTACGTGGTGCCCCGGATGGCTCGTGGCGTGCACGCCGCGCTGCTCGACGCCGGGGCACGCGGCGGCGGCGAGGTGCTCCGGCTCGGCCTCGGGCCGCTGCGGCCGTACCTGGTCACCCACCCCACCCACGTCCAGCAGGTCCTCCAGGAGCGGGCGGAGACGTACCGGCGCGGCGACGACACCGCGATGTGGCGGTCGGTCCGGCGCTTCGCCGGGGACGGCATCCTCGCCGAGGGCGCGACCTGGGCGGCGAGCCGGCGGATCCTGGCCCCCCTGTTCCGGTCGAGCCGGATGGGCGCCGTCGGCGGGCCGATGGCGGCGGCGGTCGCGGCGGCCGTGGCCGACCTGGAACCGGCGGCGGCCGACGGCCGCCCGGTCGACATCGGCGCCGCGCTGACCGGCATCGCCACCGCCGGCATCATGCCGGCCTTCTTCGCCGACCGGCTCACCGTGGCCGACCTGCACCGGATCACCACCGCCCAGGAGGTGGTCGTCACCTCGATGGCGCCCCGGATGCTGCTGCCCTTCGTGCCCTGGTGGGTCCGGATGCCGGGCGACCGGCGGTTCGACGCCGCCGTCCGCTCCATCGACGACATCCTGTTCCCGGTGGTCCGGTCCGTCCGCCGGACCCCCGGCGACGGCGACGACGTGGTCTCCGTGCTGGCCCGCGCCCGCCGGCCGGACGGCGGGGTGCTCGACGAGCGGCAGATCCGCGACGACCTGGTGGCCATGATCGGCGTCACCACCGAGACGGCCCCGGTGGTGCTGACCTGGCTCTGGCCCGAGCTGGCCAACCGGCCCGGGGTCACCGCCCGGCTCTACGCGGAGGTCGACCGGGTCGTCGGCGCCGGCCCGGTCCGGGTCGAGCACGTCGAACACCTGCGCTACCTGCGGATGGTGCTGGAGGAACTCCTCCGCCTGTACCCGGCCGGGTGGCTGCTGCCCCGTCGGGCCGTCGCCGCCGACGTGCTCGGCGGGGTCCGGGTCGAGGCCGGGGCCACCGTGCTCCTCTCGCCGTACGTCACCCAGCGGATGCCGCTGTTCTGGGGGCCCGACGCGGCGGAGTTCGACCCGGACCGGTTCGCGCCGGGCCGGGCCGAGGCCGAGGGTCGGCACCGGTACGCCCACCACCCGTTCGGCATCGGGATGCACCGCTGTCTCGGTGAACACCTGTTCCACCTGGAAGCCGCCCTGATCGTGGCCAACCTGCTGCACCGGTTCCGCTTCACGACCGCCGATCCGACCGTGCCCGCGCCCCGGGTCGCCACGTCGCTGCGCCCCGGGCGGCCGGTGCTGCTGACCCTGGCGTCCCGCCGCCGACCCGAGGAGTGACCCCGATGCCCGCCACCCTCCCCACCAGCACCGAGCCGTCGGCCGACCCCGACGCCACCGTCCGCGCCGCCCTCGACGCGGCCACCGAGCAGGGCCGGATCTGTGCCCTGGCCGCCCGGGGGCAGCGGGACCTGCAGACCCTGGTCGCGGAGCACCCCGACCTCTTCCCGAACCCACCGGTCGACCCGGCCATGCTCGGCGCGGTCGCGATGTCCACCGCCTTCATCGCCCCCTGGTGCACCGCGGCGGAGCTGCGCGTCGCCAACCGCGCCTCGCTCTGGGTGACCGCCGAGGACTGGCAGGTCGAGCGCGGCGCGTCGGCGGCGGCGGTCGACGCGATCGTCACCCGCTGCCTGGCGGTCGCCGACGGGTCACCACCGGCCGACGGCGACCAGCTCGGCCACCTCCTCGCCCGGATCCGGGCCGACCTGGACGCCGTCGCGGCCTTCGCCGACCACCGGGAGCGGTGGCGGGAGGAGGTCCGGCGGATGCTCGCCGCCGACGCCCGGGAGTGGCGCTGGCGGTCCGACCCCGGCGGCCCGCCCACCGTCGAGGAGTACCTGGACAACGCCGACGGATTCGGCGCGACCTTCGTCAACGTGTCGCACTGGATCGCCACCGGCGACGCCGGGACACTCGCCCGGCTCGACGAGCTGACCACCGCCAGCCGGCAGGTGCAGCAGATCGTCCGGCTGGTCAACGACCTGGCCAGCCACGACCGGGACAGGGCCACCGGCGACCTCAACGTGCTCGCCCTCGGCCCAAACCAGGCCGACGTACGACGGCTGATCGGCGAGCGGCTGGCCCGGTGCCAGCGGGTGCTGGCCGACCTGGCCGGGGTCTGTCCCCGACAGGCGGCGTACCTGTCCCGGGAGATCGGCTTCACCACCGGCTTCTACCGGATGACAGACTTCTGGGGCGACGGTGCCGGCCGGTGACCCGCCCCCGTCGCCGGCCGTCCCGGTCCCGCGTCGCCCGCTGACCGGCACCGGCACCGCCGACCCGGCCACGGCCGCCCGGAACCTGGTGGCGGAGCTGACCCGGCAGCCGGACGGCCAGGTCTCGGCGTCGCCGTACGAGACCGCCCGGCTGGTCAGCCTCGCGCCCTGGTTGACCGGGCACGCCGAGCGGGTCCGGTACCTGGTCGACAGCCAGCGCGCCGACGGCGGCTGGGGGACCGGCGACCGGTACGCCCTGGTGCCCAGCCTGAGCGCCACCGAGGCGCTGCTCGCCGTGGCGCGTACCGGATCGGCGGCCGGCGTCGACGGGGTGGCCCGCGCCGCCGGTCGGGGACTGCGCGCCCTGCCCCGGTGGCTCGGGGCCACCCGGCTGCCGGACACTCCCGCGATCGACCTGATCGTGCCGGCGCTGGTCGCGGCGGTCAACGGGCACCTGGCCGACCCGGCCGGCCACCCCGGCGGGTCCCCGGCGGTCGCCGGACCGTCGCGGCTGGACCTGCCGCCGGCCATGACCCCGGCGCGGTTCGCCGCCGTGCGGGACCGGGTGCGCGCCGGCGCGCCCCTGCACCCGAAACTGCACCACGCGCTGGAGGTGGTCGGCCCGCTGGCCCGCCACGCCCGGGGGGTCGTGCCGGCGGCCACCGGCGCGGTCGGCGCGTCCCCGGCGGCCACCGCCGCCTGGCTCGGTGGGGCCGACCGGCCCGCCGCCCACCCCACGGCGGCGGCCTACCTGGCGGCGGCGGTCCGCCCGCTCGGCGGGCTCGCCCCCTGCACCACCCCGATCACCGTCTTCGAGCGGGCCTGGGTGCTCAGCACGCTGACCCGGGCCGGCATCCGGGTGGCCGTCCCGCCCGACCTGGTCGACAGCCTCACCGCCGGGCTCGGCGAGGACGGCACCGCGACCAGCCCCGGACTGCCCGCCGACGCCGACACCACCGCCGTCACCCTGTACGCGCTGATGCGGCTCGGTGTCCCGGTCACCCCGCACTGCCTGTGGCGGTACGAGACGGACACCGGCTTCTGCACCTGGCCGGCGGAGGACGGCCGCTCGGTCACCACCAACGCGCACGTCCTCGACGCCTTCGGCCGGCACCTGGCCACCCTCGGCCCGCATCCGGCGGCCACCGGGGCGTCCGCCGCCCGGTACCGGGCGGCGACCCACCGGCTGGAGACCTTCCTCCTCGACCAGCAGCACGCCGACGGGGGCTGGCGGGACCGGTGGCACGCCTCGCCGTACTACGCCACGCTCTGCTGCGCCCTGGCGCTGTCCGGCTACGGCGAGACGTCCGGGGTGCCGCCCGCGCTCGTCCGGGCCGCCCGGTGGGTCGTCGACACCCAACGGCCGGACGGCTCCTGGGGGCGGTGGGGCGGCACCGTGGAGGAGACCGCGTACGCCGTGCACCTGCTCGCGGTGGTCGGTCCGCAGCCGGGCACCGCGGCGGCGATCGACCGGGCCCGCCCTCACCTGGTCCGGCCGGACGCGCACCGGGTCACGCCCCCGCTCTGGCACGACAAGGACCTGTACCGCCCGACGGCGATCGTCGGCGCGGCCGTGCTGGCCGCCCGTCACCTCACGGAGGCCACTGTGGACGCCGTGCCGGCGGCGTCGGCACCTGCCCTGGACTCGTCCGGCGGGCCGTAGCGCAGCGGGCACGCTGCTGCACCTGCTGGCCCACGTGGGCCAGGCAACGACTCCGGTCCGCGGCCGGAGACCGACCGCGGACCGGAGTTCTCAGGGACGGCTCACAGGGCGGCGCACTGCTGCCGCGCCGCGCCCTTGACCGTGTTGGGCCGGTCCTCGTTCACCGGCGCCGTCTCGTTGCCCCGGCACCGCAGCGCGTCCTCGATCGTGTTGGCCGCGACGACCACCGGCTGGGTGCCGGTGTTGTCGTACAGGTTGACCGGGCCGTCGACCGTGGTGCCGTCGATCCGGACCCCGCCGCTGTTGCGCGAGGTCGTCACCGAACCCTCCACCGTGGACCGGATGATGGTCACCGGACCGGTGGCGTGGAAGACCGTGACCGTGCCCTTGACGGTCGCGCCGTCCAGGGTGAGCAGCGCCGGGCTGTTGCCCAGCAGCGGACCCTCCAGGGTGCCGCCGGTGACCACCAGGGAGGTACCCGGCCGGACCGTGGTGGAGCCCACGATGGTGGCGTCGTTCAGGCAGACCACCCCGGCCTTGACCACCAGCGGCTTGTCGTACCGGCCGGTGATGGTCTCGGTGCAGGTCGGTCCGGCCCGCCCGACGGTCGACCGCGGCTCGGTGTCCGGGGCGACCGGCGAGTTCGCCGCCAGGTACGCGGTCAGCATGGTCAGGTCGTTGTCCCCGGTGGTGGCCGGGTCGGTGCCCTGACCGAGAGTGGTGAAGTTGTCCCCACCGGCGGCGAGGAACGAGTTCACCGTGACCCGGTACGTGCCGGTCGGGTTCAGCGGCGTGCCGTTCAGCGTGATCGACACGATCCGGGAGCCCTTCGGGGCCTCCGGGTCGTAGACGTAGTTCAGGCCCTTCGAGACGCCCAGCCAGAGCACCGGCCGGGAGGCCCCCTCGGGCTGCCACTGCTGCTCCAGCACCTCCTTGATCTGGGCGCCGGTGTAGCTCTTGGTGACCACGTCGTTGGCGAACGGCTGGACCGAGAACGCGGCCGAGTAGGTGACCGTGCCGTCGGTGCCGTACCGCAGGTCGGCCCGGAGACCGCCCGGGTTCATGAGGGCGATCTGCGCCCCGCCCCGACCGGGCTCCCGGGTGCCGGCGAGCTGCGCGTCGGCGACGAGGTTACCCAGCGTCGACTCCTTGCCCCGGTCCTCGTTGCCGTTGGTGAAGGCCCGGGTGATGTCCGCCGTGATCTTGCCCAGCGGGCGCTGGCCCAGCTCGTCGGCGCGGACCTTCGCGGCGGCCACGATGTCGGCCACCGCCTGGTTCTGCGGGGCGCCGACCACGTCGACCAGCTTCGCCTCGGCGCCGGTCACCGACTTGGTGGCCGGGTCGTAGGTCAGGGTGACCTGGCCCAGCCGCTTGCCGTAGTCCTCGGCCTGCACCACCGGGCGCAGCTTCGCCGACCCCGGGACGGGCACCTCGAAGGCGTACGGCTGGTGGGTGTGGCCGCTGAAGATGGCGTCGATGCTGGCGTCGACCCGGGTGAACTTGCCGAAGACCGGGTCGGCGGCGAGCTTCTCGGCGGAGTCGATGTTCTCTGTCGAGGCGCCCTCGTGCGCCAGCAGGACCACCACGTCGGCCTCGCCGTTGGCCGGGTCGCCGTCCTTGAGCTGGCCGGCGACCAGGTTGGCCTCGGCCACCGGGTCACGGAAGGTCAGCCCGGCGACCCCCTCCGGGTTGACCAGGGAGGCGGTCTGCTCGGTCACCACGCCGACGAAGCCCACCCGGACCCCGCCGATGTTCTCGACCGAGTACGCCGGCAGCACCCGCTCGGTGCCCCGGTACACGTTCGCGCCGAGGTGCGGGAAGTCGGCCCGCTCGGCGACCCGGTCGGTCAGGTCGGTGATGCCCTTGTCGAACTCGTGGTTGCCGACGGCCGAGACGGTCAGCCCGGCCTTGTTCAGCACGTCGATCGTCGGGTTGTCGTCGTCGATCGCCGAGACGAAGGTGGACGCGCCGATGTTGTCCCCGGCGGAGACGAAGGCGGTGTTCGGGTTCTGCTGACGCAACTGGTCGACCAGCCCGGCGAGCTGGGCGGCCCCGCCGACCGGCTGGCCGCCCACGGTGGCCGGGGACTCCAGGCGACCGTGGAAGTCGTTGATGCTCAGCAGTTGCAGGTTCACCGGCTTGGCCGTGGTGGTGATGCCGACCAGCAGCGGGTTGTGGTCGCTGGCCCGGTACGGGTTCGGCGCGAAGAACGCCGGGAAGCCGTCGTACTGGAAGGCGTACGACTCGACCGCGTTGGTCTCCCAGACGTCGGCCCCGGTGATCCGCGCCGCCAGCGACGGTGAGGCCAGGATGTGGTCCAGGGAGCCCGACTCGCCACCGAAGACGTAGCTGGTCCGGCCGGTGTCGTTGAGGTTCTTGTACTGCTTGTCGGAGAAGACCCGCATCGGGTCCTCGTGGGTGTAGGCGTTGAAGTCGCCCACCAGCAGCACGTCGGAGGTGTCCAGGGTGTCGACGAAGGCGGCGAGGGCGCGGGCCTGCCGGACCCGGTCACCGTTCCAGGACCCCTGGCCGTCCCCGGTGTCGGCGTTGTCCCCGGTACCGGTGCCGCTCTTGGACTTGAAGTGGTTCACCACCACGGCGAACTCCACCGACCCGGCGGTGAAGGTCTGCGCGATCGGCTCCCGGGCGTTGAACCAGACGCTCTCGTCGTTGACCGACCGGGAGACGCCCTTCGGCGTGACCGCGGCCGGCTTGAAGATGATCGCCGTGGTGATGTAGTCCTGCTGGGCCGGGGCCGGCAGCTCCGCCGGGGTCCGCACGTAGTCCCAGGTGCCCGCCCCGTCGGCGGTGTTCAGCGCCGCGACCAGGCGCTTGAGCGCCTTCTGCGGGTCGCTCGGGGAGAACCGGACCGAGTTCTCGATCTCCTCCAGGGCCACCACGTCGGCGTCGAGCGCGCTGATCGCCGAGACGATCTTCGCCTCCTGCTTGGCCAGCGCGGCCTCGTTGTCGGCGCCCCGGGCCTCGCCACCGAAGTGGACGAAGTAGTTGAGCACGTTGAAGCTGGCCACCTTGACGTCACCGCCGACGTCCACCGGGGCGGCGGTACGCGGGTTGGTGCTCTTGAAGGTGGTCCGGTCGGCCGCCGGGGTCTGCGCGTTCACCGGCGTGGTCGGCTGGAGCCGCCACTCGTTGAACCCGTACGACAGCACCGTCGGGCCGAACGCGTCGACCTGGTCGCCCACCCGCACCGGCTGCGTCGCCGACAGGTACGGCGGGGCCAGGCCGGCCTCGGCGAGGTTGGTGGTCCGGCCGTCGTCGAGCAGGAGCCGGGCCAGCTTGTTGTCGGCGGCCAGCGCCCGGGCCGCGTCCGAGCCGGGCCGGGCCACGTCGGTGGGGATCCGGGCCACGTTCTCACCGGCGGTGAGCACGAACTCGCCGAACCGGTTGAGGTTGTAGACCTCGGAGACGGTGAACCGGCCGACCGGGGCGACCAGCATCGACTCCACGGACTCGCGGGCGGCCTCGGTCAGCGGCAGGGTCAGCGGGACCGGGGTGGGCAGCGTGACGCCCTGCTCGCAGACCTGCACGTCGGCGCGGGCGCCGATGCTGAGCTGGGTGAGCCCGTTGTACTCGCTCGGGGTGCCGCTGACCCGGACCCGGTCGCCGACCGCGACCGCCGGGTGGTTGGCGGTGTTCGTGGTGAGGTACACGAAGATGCCGTCGGAGGCGGTGCCGGCGGAGACCGGCCGGTCGCCGCCGCTGCCGGCGGTCTGGAGGTAGATGCCGTTGTAGCCACCGGTGCGGTGGTCGGCGGTCACCACCCCCTCGACGGTGACCCGGGTGCCGGCCAGCGGGGTCGACGCGCCGGTGCCCTGCACCTGCGCGATGGTTCTGTCGACGGTGACGTCGCAGCCGGTGCCCGGCTCCGGATCCGGGTCGGGGGAGCCGCCGCCGTTGCGGACGCCGAAGGTGTTCGCCGCCGGGGATCGCCACGTCCCGTCGATCTTCTGCAGCGAGTGCCCGACCGGGGTGGAGGAAGTCTCCTGGACGCCGATGTCGGTGCCGGTCAGCCCGTTGGCCGGACCACCGACGGCGGTGAAGGTCCCCTCGTAGGTGAGGAACTCCGCGACCGTCCCGGTGGGAGAGACCAGGGCCAGGCCGTCGGGGGAGCCGTTCTGGATGCCGTCGGTCGGGTACTCGGCGACGACCACACCGGCCGTCGGCACCGACCCGCTGAGCGTCCTGGTGTGGTACGGCGCACCGTTCGCGCCGTTGTAGAGCACGATCTGCCAACCGGTCAGGTCGAAGCCGACCGGGGCCTCGATCTCGATGGCCTCGCCGGTGTCGGTGCCGACGTTGTCGTAGTGAATCTCGCTGACCGTGGGGGTCGTCGCCGCCGCTGCCGTCGGTTCGGCGTGGGCGGGCATCCCGGTCGTCGCGATGAGCGCACCGCTGGTGACCAGCACGCCCAGCACGGTACGTGTCCGTCTACCGATGTTCGGGTCCATGAACTCCGAGTCCTCCGAGAGGGATCTGGCCGATGGAGGATAAGCGGACCGGATTACCGAACAGTAGACCCCGGGCGGCGAATGCGCGTCGGCCTTCCGACGCCGGCCGGGGTGCCGACCCGCCGGAGGATGGGCGGGTGTCCGTCCGCCCGGCGGCGCGGCCCCGATCGGCGTCACGCTATACCGAAACTCGTCGATCAGCCGACGTTCGTCCGTCCGATCGGGACCGATGGGCGGTGACCGGGTGTGGTGGGCGTGACGCCGTCGGTCAGCCGGCCCGGCTCAGCCACTCCTCGAACCCGGTCGTGGCGAGGCGGGGGTGGGCCCCCGACGGGAGAAGGGTGCCGGCGGTCAGCCGCTGCCCGAAGTACGCCGCCTCGGGGTCGGCGACGACCGTACGCGGGTCGCCCTGGGCGGCGAGGATCCGCTCGGCGAGGCCGGTCAGCGGGAACGCCTCCGGGCCGGCCAGCTCCACGATCCCGTTGACGGGCTCGCCGGTGGCCAGGTCGGCGAGGGTGGCGGCGACCTCGTCGGCGGCGACGGGCTGGATCGGGGCGGGGGAGAGGTGAACGGTGTCGCCCTCGGCGCCGGCCGCCACGATGGCGCCCACGAACTCGTGGAACTGGGTCGCCCGCAGGATCGTGTACGGCCGCCCGGCGCTCTCGATGAGGGTCTCCTGGGCGGCCTTCGCCGGCATGTACCCGCTGTCGGGCATCCGGTCCGCCCCGACGACGGAGAGGGCCAGGTGGTGATCGACCCCGGCCGTCGCCTCGGCGTCGAGGAGGTTGCGGGTCGAGGTGCGGAAGAAGTCGAGGGCCGCCACGGCCTCGAAGGAGGGGGAGTTCGTCACGTCGACGACGACCCGGGCCCCGGTGAGGGCCTCGGCCAGCCCCTCGCCGGTGAGGGTGTCCACTCCGGTGCCCGGGGAGGCGGGAACCGCGTCGTGTCCCCGTTGGCGGAGCTGGTCGACCAGCTTCCGGCCGACCAGTCCGGTGCCGCCGACAACCACGATCCGCATGACCGCCTCCTTAACTCGGATAATTCTTGTCCGAGAATCATCTCGGACAAGCGATGTCCGAGTCAAGTAGGGTGAGGGGGTGAAGATGTCCGGTGGAGTCGAGTGGGCCCTGCACTGCTGCGTCGTGCTGACCGCCGCGGAGCGGCCGGTGTCGGCCGCCCGCCTGGCCGAGCTGCACGAGGTTTCCGGCAGCTACCTGGCCAAGCAGTTGCAGAACCTGTCCCGGGCCGGCCTGATCGAGTCGGTGCAGGGACACGCCGGGGGGTACGTGCTGACCCGGTCCCCGGAGCTGATCACCGTGCTCGACGTGGTGCAGGCGGTCGACGGAACCGGCCCGGCCTTCGTCTGCACCGAGATCCGACAGCGGGGCCCCCTGGCCACCCCGGCGGAGTCCTGCCAGACCCCCTGTGCCATCGCCCGGACCATGGCCGCCGCCGAGATGGCCTGGCGGGAGTCGCTGCGCGCGGTGACCATCGCCGACCTGGTCCGTACCGTCGCCACCGACTACGCCCCGCAGGACCCCCTGGTCGGGGTCCGCGCCTGGCTGGCCCACCCCGGCTGACCTCCTGTGGCACGGCCTGCCGGTGCTGCCCGGCCGACCTCCCCGGTGCCGCCGGCCGGTGCCCCCGGACGCCGAGGGCGTCAGTCCGGCCCGGGGCGGGTGGCCCGGTACCGGCCGGGGGAGATGCCGTACCGGCGCTTGAACGCGGTGGCGAAGGCGAACTCGGAGCCGTACCCGACCCGGGCCGCGACGGTGCGCAGCGGCGCGTCGGAGCCGTGCAGCAGGCGGGTGGCGGTGGTCATCCGCCACCAGGTCAGGTAGGTCAGCGGCGGCTGGCCGAGCAGGGTGGCGAAGCGTCGGGCGAACGCGGCCCGGGACAGTCCGGCCTCGGCGGCGAGCGTCCCCACGGTCCACGGTCGCGCCGGATCGCCGTGCATGGCCGCCAGTGCGGCGGTGACGGCCCGGTCGTTGAGGGCCGCCGCCCAACCGGTGGTGCCGGCTGGCGGCGGAGTGTCCAGCCAGGTGCGGAGGACGTGCAGCAGCAGCGTGTCGAGCAGAGCGGGGACGATCGCGTCGGTACCGAGGCGGGGCTGGTCGAGTTCGGCGGCGAGCAGGTCCACGGTGGCCCGCAAGCCGGGGTGTCGCCCGAGGTGCGCCGGGAGGTGGACGAGGTCCGGCAGGTCGTCGAGGAGTGGATGGCGGCGGGCCGGATCCACCTGGTAGGCCCCGCAGAGGACGACCGTGACCGGGCCGTCCGCGTCGGCCGATACGGCGGCGGCCGGCGGTGCGGGTGGCGGGTCGGCGGGGTCGCAGGCGGGCGTGACGGGTCCGGGCGTCGGGCGGTCGGCGAGCACGTGCCCCCGCCCGTGCGGCCGGAGCAGCACGTCGCCGACGGCGAGCGGCATCGGCTCGGCGTCGGGGCGGAGCAGCCAGCAGGGCCCGGTCAGCACCACCTGGAAGCCGGCGGAGCCGGGCACCGCCGCGAACTCCTGCGCCCACGGTGCCCGCCACGCCACCCGGGCCGAGCGGGGCCGCCCGGTCCGCATGAAGGCGATCACGTCGCTGAGGACGTCCACCCCGTCACCGTATCGGGTGGAACAGGTTCCGCGACGAGACGATCACGCAGTTTTTGAGGATTCTCCAGCATGGATCGTCCACATCGAGATCCGTACGGTCGACTCATGCGAGCCATGCGAATCCACGAGTACGGCGCCGCGTCGGTCATCCGCGCCGACGACGTGCCCCGCCCGGTGCCCGGTCCCGGCGAGGTGCTGATCCAGGTCGCCGCGACCTCGTTCAACCCCTCCGACCTCGGGCTGCGCCGAGGGGTGCTCCGGTCGCTCTTCCCGCTGGACCTGCCGTACACGCTCGGCGCCGAGGTCGCCGGCACGGTGGTGGCGGTCGGCGGCGCGGCTCCGGTGACCTCCGGCAACGGCCGGCAGATCGCCGTCGGTGACCGGGTCGTCGGCCGGCTCGACGGCGGCGGCGCGGCGGCGGAGTACGTCACCACGCCGGCCGACGCCCTGGTCGCGGCGCCCACCGGCGTCCCGCTGGCCCACGCCGCCGCGATCCCCGTCGCCGGGGTGACGGCGTGGCAGGCCGTCTTCGAGCACGCGCACATCCGGGCCGGGCAGCGGGTGCTGGTCAACGGGGCGGGCGGTGGGGTCGGCGGGTTCGCCGTCCAACTCGCCCGCCACGCCGGGGCGCGGGTGGTGGCCACGGCCGCCCCGCGCAGCGCCGAGGTGGTCCGCCGGCTCGGCGCGGAGCAGATCGTCGACTACGAGTCCACGCCGCTGGCCGACGCGCTGGACGAACCGGTCGACGCGCTGCTCAACCTCGTGGTGGTCCGCGCCGGAGAGGCGGCGGTGCTGCCGTCCCTCGTCCGGCCCGGCGGCGTCCTGGTCTCGGTCACCGTCCCGGTCCGGCTGCCGGCCGGGTCCCCGGTCACCGCCACGCACTTCGTGGCCCGCAATGAGCCCCGGCACCTGGCCGACCTGGTCCGCCTCGTCGACGCGGGCTCCGTACGGGTCGACGTCTCCGCCACCCGTCCCCTGGCCGACCTGGCCGCCGTGCACCGCGACGCCGAGGCCGGCCGTACCCGGGGCAAGGTCGTCCTGGTGCCCTGAGCGGGTGCCGGTCCCTCGTGCCCCGGCCGGTGCGGCGGCCCCGGGCCCCGACCGGCCCCGCGCGCCGGGTCGCCGTCCTCGCGCCGGCCCGGCCCGCACTGTTCAGCTCGCCGGGTGTGCCGGTTCGGTGACCCAGCCCGCGAAGAGCACCAGCCCGGTGGGGCGGTGCACGGCGAGGAAGCCGAAGGGCGGGGTGATCTCCAGTTGAGTGATCTCCTTCGGCGCGGTGGTGCGGGGCGGGGCCGAGCCGAACCGCATGGACAGGGCGGTGACGGCCGCGGCCGTGAAGCCGGTGGCGGTGAAGGTGGCCGTCGCGGACTGCCGGGCCTGCGAGACGGTCAGCGGCAGCGGGCTGATGCCCGGGAAGTGGCCGGTGCGGGGGTCGGCGGCGGCGCGCAGCCCGAACAGGTCGGCGTGCGCCAGCAGATCGTGCTCGGCGCTGACGTCGAACGGCACGGTCCAGACGTGCATCTCCGGGGCGGGGGACGGGGAGGTCACCGTCCGGGTGCTCACCCCCGGCCCGGCGGTGACCGGCAACTCCGCCCCGCCGGCCCGCGCGCCGATCGCCGCCGGCAGCACCTCGCGGGCGGGCCGCCCCGGCGTACCGAGGGCGAGGAGCACGTCCACGTCGTCCGTGCCCGGTACGGTCAGCAGGCTCACCGGGCCGGCCGGAGTGGACCCGACGCGCAGCCGGCCCAGGTCGCCGGTCGACTGGTGCAGGCCGGTGAGGTCACGCCCCCGCCACGGGCCGGCGGCCGGCACGTACCGCCGTTCGGTGAAGGGCTGCGCCCAGGTGGTCCGGACCAGGAGCGCGCTGACCAGGACCATGAGGTCGGCCGGCGTCACCTTGACCGGCACCGTGGGGATCAGGCCGTCGGTGCGGCCGGCGGCCCACTCGTCGAGCGCCCGCTGGTCCGCCGCCGGGTCGCCGGTCAGTCGCCGCCGGAGCGGCTCGGGTACGGCCGCCAGCCACCGCTCGGTCAGCGGCAGCCCGGCGGCGGTCCAGGCGCTCACCGCCAGCGTGGTGCCGGGCGAGCCGGTGAGGTCGACGCCGGCCGCCGGGTCGCCGACGACGGCCAGCAGTTCCTTCCGGGCCGCCCCGGCGGCGTGCGGTGCCAGCAACGCCAGCAGCGGGTGGACACCCGCGCCGGACAGCACCGTGGACCGGCCGTCCAGGGTGGCCGCCCACCGGGCGGTGAGCGCGTTCGCCGCGTCGCTGCCGTGGGGCCGCCCCACCGCTGCCGTCCCGCCACTGGTCGTCGTCGTCCCGGTCATCGGCCGAACCTAACCCCCGCCGGCAACCCCACCGTCCCCGGTGCCGTCGCTCGGGCCGTCCCCAGCCCGCGTTCTCCGGGCCGCTCGGGCCCGCCCCGGCCGGTCTCCGCGACGGCCGGAGCCGACGTCGGCCGCGTCGCCGGGAACGCTCCCACCCGCACCCCCGCAGCGAACCATCTACATATATGGTCTGCGTGGTGATCGACGCCCTGTGTCACCGGTTCGCGACGGACCGCGCAGGAGCGTCGGAAGGGAGAACGGGGACATGCGTCTGGCACAGTCGCGGTTGCGCCGGATCGGGGCGTTCGCGGTGGCCTGCACGGTCGTCGTGGTGGCCGCCAGTGGACCGGCCAGCGCCGGGGCGGCGCCCGCTGAGGGTACGCCCGCGATCCGCAACGCCGGTGGCACGACGGCGATCGCGGACAGTTTCCTGGTGGTGCTCCGGGACGACACCGCCGACCGGACCGACGTGGCCCGGACGGCGGAGCGCCTGACCGGCCGGTACGGCGGGACCGTCGGCCACCACTACTCGGCCGCCGTGCGCGGCTTCTCGATCCGGACCAGTGCCGCCGTGGCCCGTAAGCTCGCCGCCGACCCGGCGGTGGCCTTCGTCGAGCAGGACCACGTGGTACGGCTGGACGGCACCCAGACCAGCCCGCCCTGGGGGCTGGACCGCATCGACCAGGCCGACCTGCCGCTGGACGCCTCCTACACGTACCCGACCAACGCCGGGGCGGGGGTGCACGCGTACGTCGTCGACACCGGCATCCGCCTGACCCACCAGGACTTCGGCGGTCGGGCGGTCAGCGGCGTCGACCTCGTCGACGGCGGGACGGCCGACGACTGCCAGGGCCACGGCACCCACGTGGCGGGCACGGTCGGCGGCACCACGTTCGGGGTGGCGAAGCAGACCACCCTGGTCGCCGTCCGGGTCTTCGACTGCATCGGCGCCGGGGCACTGTCCCTGGTCGTCGCCGCGGTCGACTGGATCACCGCCAACGCGGTGCAGCCGGCCGTGGTGGTGATGAGCCTCGGGTACTTCGTCGCCGACTCCGACCCGTCCGGCACGCTCCAGTCCGCGATCACCACGTCGATCGGCACCGGCATCAGTTACGCGGTCTCCGCCGGCAACAACAACGACGACGCCTGCGTCAAGACGCCCGCCCTGATCCCGGCCGTGATCACCGTGGCCGCGTCGCAGGCCGACGACGGGACCTGGCCGAGCACCAACGAGGGCTCGTGCGTCGACCTGTTCGCCCCGGGCCTGAACGTGCTCTCCGCCGGGCACCAGAGCGACACCCAGCAGGTGTACCGCAGCGGGACCTCGATGGCCGCCCCGCACGTCGCCGGAGCCGCCGCCCTGGTGCTGGCCGCCCACCCGACCTGGACCCCGGCCCAGGTCGCCACCCGGATCGTCGGCACCGCCACCCCGAACACCCTGAACTGGGTCACCCCGGGCACGGTCAACCTGTTGCTGCACGTCGGGCCGGCGCTCGTCTCCTGAGGACCGCACTGGACCGCACCGGCCGGGGCGGACGGCACCCCCACCCCGGCCGGTGCCCCGGCCACCGCCGCGACCGGGACCGACCGACGCAGGACCCGCCCACCCGTGCCCGGACGGGGCCACCCGATGCGGGAGGGCCTACCCGAGGCGGATGGTGTCGCCGTCGACCGTGACCGCGGCCTCGGGGAGCGGGCGGCCGGCGGGGCCGCTGCGGACCGACCCGTCGGTGATGTCGAAGACGCTGTTGTGGCAGGCGCAGACGATGGTGCCCCCGGTGACCTCGGTGACCGTGCAGCCCTGGTGCGTGCAGGCCGCCGAGAAGGCCTTCACCGTGTCCGCCGTCGGCCGGGTCACCACCACCCCCTGGTCACCGAAGATCTGCCCGCCGCCGACCGGGATGTCGGCCAGGGCGGCCAGCGGTGGGGCCCCGCCGCCGGCCGGGCCGCCCCCGGTCGGGCCGGCGGCGGGAGCCGTGGTGCCGCCGGAGGCCGTCGCGCCGGGCGCGGGCCCGCCCGGCGCGACGACCGGCGGTGGCGCGGCGCCGTAGGTCTGGCAGCCGGTCAGCAGCGCGGTGACCCCCGCCGCTCCGGTACCGGCCAGCAGTGCCCGCCGGGACGGGCACCGGCGCCGCGGGTCGTGGTCCATCGGGTACGTCTCCTCGGGGGATCGGGCCGGTCGGTGCGTCACAGGTGCACGCCGACGGTGGTGAAGTACCAGACCGACGAGGTCAGCCAGACGCCGATCAGGGCGGTGAAGACGAGCCCGCCGAGCACCGGCAGCGCCCAGCCGGGCAGGTTCGCCCTCGGCAGGGCGACCATCTTGGTGGTGAACGCGCCGAAGAAGAAGCAGCCCAGCGCCGAGTGGGCCAGCGACCGCAGGTCGTAGGCGCCGAAGCCGAGCGCGTACAGGCAGTGCACGGCGACCGGGATGGCCAGCAGGAACGCGAGCCGCCCGGACCAGCGGTGCGCGGTGCCGGCCCAGGACGGCGAGAACCCGCCGAGCCGGCCCCACAACGCCAGCGCGGAGAGCAGTTGCAGCACGGCGAACACGGCGGCGCCGGTGCCCAGCCACACCTTCACCGTCTGCGGGCCGGAGAAGCCCGCCACGTTCACCGCGATGCCGGTCGGGGTGTGCAGCCGGCCGTACACCCCCATGGCCACCGCCACCGCCGCCCCCGCCAGCAGCGGGACGAGCAGCGTCGCCCGCCAGGGTGGCGGCGGGGCGGGCGACCGGCCGGGGAACGGGGCGTCGGGGTCGGGGAGTACCCGCATGTCGAACCCGTCGCCGGCGACGGTGTCCGTGCCGGACCTGCGGCCCACCGTCACTCACCGTCGCCCGGGGCCGCGCCGACCGGTACGGCGTCGATGGTCACCCCGTCGACGACCGTGGTGAGGAACGCCGGGTCCAGTGGCGGGGCGGGCACCGGCCGGCCGTTCCAGGTGACCACGCCGATCTGGCTGCCGTCGGCGAGCAGGATCCAGCCGCCGTCCACCCCGGCGTCGCGGACCTGCGGGGCGGCCCGGTACACGGCGGGCGCGGTCGAGCCGTTCGAGGTGGCGGTGAAGGTCTGCCGTCGCCCCGCGACGACCAGCTCGCCGCTGGCCTTGCCGGCGCGGAAGGTGCCGGTGAGCCGGGCGCCGTCCTTGCCGGTGAGGGTCATGTCGCCGTCCACGGCGGTGCCCTGGAGCCAGATCTCCAGGCTCCTGCCGTCGCAGACGTACGCGGTCGCGTTGCCGTTGGTGACCGTGACGGCGATGGTCGCGCCGCCGCTGAGCCGCCCGGTCCAGGTCACGTCGACGGTGGCGGCGGACGCGTCGGTGGCGGTCGGGGGCGCGGGCGTCTCCGATTCCGGCTCGGTCTCCTCCGGCGGCGTCTCGCCCGGACGCTGCACGGACGGCTCCGGCACCCCGGGTGGCGGCGCGGCGGCGGGCGGTGCGGCGGCGGCTGATGCCCCGGCGTCCGGCGTGGACCGTCCGGCCGGCGGTGCCGCCTGCGCACTCATCGTGAACAGCACGGCCGCCAGTCCGGTCCCGGCCAGCAGCGTGAGCATCGGCGTCAAGCGCTTCATGAGCAGCTCCCTTCACCTGTTCGTACGGCGGTGACGCGCCGGACGTTCAAATGAACGGGAAGATCCCCGCCGGAACCGGGTCCGGCGGACCGGCCACGGGCCCCGGGGCCCGTGGCCGGTCCGGCCGGTCAGGCGGTGGTCACGGCCTTGTCGTCGGCGGCCGGCTCGGCGGCCGGTTCGGCGGTCGACTCGGCGCGCCGGCCGCCGCCGGGGCGGGCGACCATCGGGTACTCGGCGGTCTCGGCGCCACCGGCGGCGGCCGCCATCACCGCCGCCGCCGCGAGGTCGGCGACCCGCTTCGCCTCCCGCTGCACCCGGCTGCGGACCTCCTTGGCGTGCCGCTCGACGGACTCCGAGGCCCGCCGGGCCTCCTCCAGCCGGCCCAGCTCGACCCCGAGTTCCTGGCGGACCTCGACCAGCCGCTGGGACGTCTGGGCGAACTCCCGCGCCGCCGTCTCACCCTCCTGGCGGGTCTGGGCGAGCTGCTGCTGCGCGCTGTCCAGTTCGGCCTGCAACTGGGACAGCGCCTGCCGCCGCTCCCGGATGCCCTGCTGGACCACGGAGAGCTGCTGCTGGTGGGTGGTGGCCTGCTCGTCGGAGTGCTGGCGCACCTTCGCCGCGTACTGCTGGGCCTCCGCGATCAGCGTGCCGATCTCCTGCTCGGCGGCGGCCCGCTGGGCGGCCACCTCCCGCTCGCCGGCGGCGTGCTGGTCGGTGATGTCCTGCTCGGCGGCGGCCCGCCGCTCGTTGAGCTCCCGCTCGACGTTGGCCTGCCACTGGGCCAGTTCCTGCTGGGTCTGGGTGCGGGCGGCCTGCACCTCCTGCTGGATCTGGGTGCGGGCGGCGGTCATGAACGCCTCCGCCTCGGCGCGGGCCTGTTCGACCTGCTGCGCGGTCTGCTCCTCGATCCGCTTGGCCTCCTGCTGCGCCCGCTCGTGCGCGGCCTGCCCCTCCTCCAGCAGCCGGTCCGCCGTCTTGCGGATCTCGGTCAGCTCGGCGTGCGCGGCGGCCCGGCGTTCCTCGTGGGCCCGCTCGTGCTCGGTGCGCCGGGCGGTGAGCTGGTCGTCCAGCTCCCGCAGGGTGCGGGTGGCCTGGTCCCGGGCGTCCACGAGGGTCCGTTCGGCCTCGGTCCGCATCTCGCCGGCCCGCTCGGCGGCGGTGTCGGTGATCGCCTGGGCCTGCTTCTCGGCCAGCGCCAGGATCTGGTCCACCATCGGCCCGAGATCCCGGAACGTGGCCCGGTCCACCTGGGTCGGTCGCTGCTGCAACTCGGCGAGTTGCGTCTGGACCTGGGCCAGTTCGGTGCTCAGGTCGTGCAGTTGAGCCGCCGACCGGAGCCGGTCGGAGGTCAGGGTGGACAGTTGTGCGCCGATCTGTTCGACGTACCGGTCCACCTGTCGTTTGTCGTAGCCGCGCAGGGCAAGGTCGAAACTCGGCCGCGAGGTCACGTCCTCGCGTGCCGCGAACGGCTCTTCGCCGTTGGACATGCGCCATCCTCCGTACGATCGGCGGGCGCCACGCCGGCGGATGACCGCGCCCACGGCCGTGGCGTCGGGCAACGCTACCCCCGCCGCGATCCGGCCCGTCGGCCCGCCCCGGCCCGGCGGGTCGGGCCGCAGGCCATCGACGTCCGGCCGAGGCGTCGCCGGCCGCTACGGGTCGGCCCGGCCGTCCCCGGGTCAGTCGCACCGGACCCACCGCTCGGCGGACCGGTCGTAGACGCACGCCTGCCAGACGACGTGCGCGTCGTCCGGGTAGTTCTTGTCGCAGGCGCCCCAGGAGCCCCGGCCCAGGCTGTTGACGCAGGCGCCGGCCCGCTCCACGGACATGTCGTCGGCGAGGGTGACCCAGTCGGCCACGGCGGAGGCGCCGTCGGCGGCGGTGTCCCGCACCCACCAGACGTCGCCGTCCTCGACGAAACAGGCGGTGGCGCCGGTGGTGCGCGCACAGTGCAGCCCGGCCGGTGGGACGCCCGCGCGGGCGTTGTTCCACTCGTACCGGGCCGCCGTCCGGGCCGCGGACCGCAGGGCGGCGGGGGTGTCGCCGTCGACGCCGGCCGACTGGGCCCGGTGGCTGGGGGCGGCGGTCGGACCGGCCGCCGCGACCGGCGTCGGTGCGGCGGCGACCAGCGCCACCGTGGCGAGGGCGAGGGCCCGGAGTGGGGACATGGCGAACTCCTTCTGATCGGCGGGAGTGACGTCGACCGGGCACCCGGGCCCGTCGGCGGGCGGGGTCGGCAGCGGTGGCGACGCCGGTCCGGTAGCCCGCCCGGTCAGGATCAATGTCTACCAACCCGCCATTCCGGACGCAACGGCGAGTGATTCTCCGATCGCCTCGCGTGAGAAAGCCCTGGTGCCCGGCCCGGTTCCCGGGTGGCGACGGCGGCCGGTTGATCACGACTGCCAGACTCGGTGCCATGCAGCCTGGCGTCGCGCGAACGGAACTGTCGGTCGGCTACAACCAGAGCCGCACCGGGCGCGTCGTCTCACTGGTGCTGGCCGGGGTGTTGCTGGTGGGGGCCTGTTGCGGGGTGGGCGCCATCAGCGCGCACCTGGTGGCCCAGGGCGCCAGCCCCGGGGCGGCGGCGGTCGCCGCCCTGCTGTTCGCCGGCACGGCCGCGCTGGCCATGACCCTGCTGGTGGTGCGCACGGCACGGGCGGGCGCCGTGCTGGCCGGCACCGAGCTCACCGTCCGGGGCCTGGTCAGCCGGACGGTGGACCTGCGCAGCGCCACGGCGGTGACCCTGCACGCCATGGCCCAGTCCCAGGCCGGGGTCGCCGGTGACGGCTCGGTCGTCGCCACCGGCGGCGTCACCCGGGTCCCGGTGCTCACCGTGACCACGCCCGGCCGTACGGTCCGGCTGCGTCTGCGCAGCCTCGACGGGGTGCTCCTGCCGGCGGGGCAGATGGTCGCGCTCGCCGACGCGCTCGGCTGGGCGCACTGCCCGGGGGCCCGGGAGGCGGCCGGCTGGCTGCGCGCCATGGCCGCCGACCCCCGGACCATGCTCCTGTGAGGGTCCGCGCCGCCCGACCCGGTCGGGGCGGCGCGTCAGGGCTTGCGGGCGACCCCGGCGTAGTAGTAGACCGCGTTCGGGTCGGCGACGGGCTGCTCCGGGCGCCAGCCGAGCACCGGCACCACGCCGGGCTCGATCAGCTCCCAGCCCTGGAAGAACCGCTCGACCTCGGCGTGGGTCCGGGGTACCAGGGTCATCCCGTTGCCGGTCGCCGCCGCCACCGCCGCGCCCACCGCCACCGGGTCGAAGTCCTGCGTGGGGTGGGTGATCGCCAGGTAGCTGCCGGAGGGCAGCGCGTCCATCAGGGCCCGGATCCGGCCGATCGGGTCGTCGGCGTCGTCGAGCAGCATGAGGATGGCGATGAGGGTCAACGCCACCGGCTGGCTCAGGTCGAGGGTCTCGGTCAGGGCCGGGTCGGTGAGGATCTTCTCCGGCTGCCGCAGGTCGGCGTGGATGTACGTGCTGCGCCCCGCCGAGCTGCTGATCATCAGCGCCCGCGCGTGGGCCAGCACGATGGGGTCGTTGTCGACGTAGACCACCCGGGTCTCCGGCGCCAGCCCCTGGGCCACCTCGTGCAGGTTGGGGCGGGTCGGGATGCCGGTGCCGACGTCCAGGAACTGCCGGATCCCCGCCTCGGCGACCAGGTGACGGGCCACCCGGTGGACGAAGTGACGGTTCTCCTTGGCCATCGCCGGCAGGGTGGGGATCGCCTCGATCATCGCCGCCCCGGTCGCCCGGTCGACGGCGAAGTTGTCCTTGCCGCCGAGCCACCAGTCGTAGATCCGGGCGGAGTGCGGGATGCTGTCGTCCACCACCGGGCCGTGCTGCGCAGACTGGGCCACGCCGTCCCTCCTCACCCAGGGCTCGTCGGAGTGTCCATGGTAGACCTCGATGTCGCCGTGGGGGACACCCCGGTTCACCCGCCCGCGCGCAGCGGGGCGACCCGGTCGACACGGTTGGTCCACACCCCACCGGAGTACCCCTCGGGCAGCCGGGCCCAGTCCTCGGCGCTGTCGAACCCCCGGGAGAAGTCACCGCCCCCGGCGACCAGGATGACCCGGGTGTTCCGCTCGGCCATCCGCTCGACGAAGCGGTCCGGCCACCCCCACAGCCACGGCGCGTACGCCTCCGGGATGTGCAGTTGCCGGTTGACGCAGGCGTCCGGGACGTGCCCGGTCCACCCGACCGCCTCGTACCGCAGCAGGCAGTCGGTGAGCATCGCCCGGGACAGCACGCGTACCGCCGGCAGCCGCTCGTGCAGCGCCGCGACCGGGGCGTCGCCGCCGTACACGGTGATCGCCGCGAGACGGTCGGCCGGGAGGGTGGCGAGGTGGTCGGCGAGCCGTTCGCCCTCCACCGGGTCGCCGCTCTTGACGTCGACGAGCAGTTCCCGGTCGGGGAAGGCGGCCAGCACCTCCTCCAGCGTCGGCATCAGCCCGACGCCGGTGCCCCGGAACGGGTGGGTCGCCCCGCCGTCGGCGGTGTAGCCGTACCCGATGTCGAGCCGGCGCAGCTCGGCCAGGGTGTGCTCGCGGACCCGGCCCCGGCCGTCGGTCCGGCACTCCAGCAGGTGGTCGTGGAAGACCACCAGCCGGTCGTCCCTGGTCAGCTGGACGTCGAACTCGACCACGTCCGCCCCGGCGGCGAAGGCCGCCCGCATCGAGTCGAGCGTGTTCTCCAGGTACGGGTGCTCCGGCGGGTGGATCCGCTGCGCCGTGCAGGTGTCGTTGGTCATCCCCTCGAAGCCGAAGGTCTGCGCCAGCCCCCGGTGCGCCAGCAGCAGCGGCCGGCCACCGGAGTCGCCGGCCAGCGCGGAGCTGTTGTTCAGGTAGGTGAAGGTGGTGAGGCTCAGCCCGACGACGGCCAGGCCGAGCAGGATCCGGCGGCGTCGGGAGGGGCGGGTACGGGGGGAGGCGGGCGTGGCCACGGCCGAAGGACTCCTCTGTGCGCGGGTCAGCGGGACCACCAGCATCGGGGAGCGGCCGGGACGGCCGGAACCGGCGAAGGACGTAGCCCGCCTGTGTCCTTGGGACCGGACCACCGCGCCGGCGGACCGGGCGGGGCGGCGGTGGTCAGCGGCCCGTGGGCAGGTCGCGCAGCAGCAGGGCCGCCTGGGTGCGGCTGGTCACCTGCAACTTGGCCAGCACGCTGCTGACGTGCGTCTTGACGGTCCGTTCGGCCAGCCGCAGGGTCCGGGCGATCTGCTGGTTGGCCAGCCCCTGCCCGAGCAGGTCGAGGATCTCCCGCTCGCGGGGGGTGAGCGTGGCGACCCGCGCGACGAGCGGGTCGGCGACGGCGGGCGCGGCCGGGCCGGACCGGCCGGTGACCCCGTCCCCGGCGACCGGCCGGGCGTCGGCCCGCCCGACCGGGGGAGCGGCGGGGTCCGCGAGCCCGGCGGGGTCGACCGAGGGCCACAGGGCCGCCACCGCCGAGGCGCTCAGCGGGGTCACCCCGCCGTGGGCCCCGCGCACCGCGGCGGCCAGTTCCTCCCCGGTGGCGTCCTTCAGGACGAAGCCGTCCGCCCCGGCGGCGAGGGCGGCCCGGATCTCGGTGGCCCGGCCGATGGTGGTCAGCATGACCACCCGCGCGGGCAGGTCGGGGAAGCGCTGGCGCAACCGGCCCAGCACCCGGACCCCGTCGACGCCGGGCAGGTACAGGTCGAGCAGGATCACGTCGACCGCCTCGGGCCGCTCGGCGACGAAGTCGAGCAGCGCCGGGCCGTCGGGCAGCGCGGCGACCACCGTGAGGTCGGGGTGGGCGTCGAGGATCAGCGACAGCCCTTCCCGGACCAGCGCCTGGTCGTCCACGATGACAAGCCGCACCACCGGGCAGATGGTACCGGCGGGGTGGTCGGGCGGGAGGTGACCGGGTGACCGGACGAGACGTGGTCCAGCGGGTACGCCGGCACGGGCACCTCGCGGTGGACCTCGCCCTCCAGACGCTGCTGATGGGGCTGTTCCTGGTCAGCGGGGTGCTCGCCCCGGGGGCGGGACAGCCGTCGCCGGCCCTGACGGTGGTGCTCGCCGCCGCGCAGATCGGGCCGCTGGCGCTGCGCCGGCGGGCGCCGGTGACCGTCCTCGTGGTGGTGGCCTCGGCGGCCGGCTGGCACGTGCTGGCCGGGATGCCGCGTACCGTCGGCTACCTGCCGGCCCTGCTCGCCCTGCACACCGCCGCCGGGCATCCCCGGGCGGTGGTCCGGTGGGGGCTGTGCGGCGTGGTCTCGGTCGCGCTCGCCGCCACCAGCCTCCCCCGCTACGGGGTGACCCAGGGCGGCCTGCTCGCCCTGGTGGTCGTCGCCGTCGCCTGGCTGTCCGGCGTCGAGCGCGGCAACCAGGCGCGGCAGCGGGCCGCGCTGGCGGCGGAGGCCACCCGGCTGCGGCTGGAGCGGCGGCTCGCCCGGGAGGAACGCGCGGCGGCGCGGGACCGTGAACGGCTGGCCCGGCACCTGCACGACACCCTCGCGCACAGCCTCACCGTGATGGTCGTGCAGACCGAGGCGCTGCGGGTGACCGGGGACCTCGACCCGGCCGGGCGGGACCGGGTGGAGCGGGTCCTGGGCGCCGGCCGGAGCGCGCTGACCGAGATCCGGCACGCCGTCGCCGCCCTGGAACACCCGGCCCGCCCCCGGGCCCCGGCCGACCTGGCCGCCCGGCTGCGCGACCTCGGCGAGGCCGGGCTGCGGATCGACGGTACGCCGCCGCAGGCGCTCGCCGACCTGCCCGAGCCGCTGCGCGCGGTGGCGTACCGGCTGGTCGCCGAGGCCGCCACCAACGCGTTGCGGCACGACGGTCCGGGTACCCGGGTCACCGTCGACGTCGACCGGGACGGACCCCGGATCCGGCTGTCGGTGCGCAGCGACCGGCCGGCCGTCGCCGGCCCGGCCCCGCGCACCGCGTCGGCCGGTCCCGGGTACGGGCTGCGCAGCCTCGCCGCCGACGTGGCCGCGCGCGGGGGCGACCTGCGGTGGGGGCCGGTGGCGCCGGGTCGCTGGCAGGTCACCGCCACCGTTCCGGCGTCGGCCGCCGGTCAGCCGGTCACGGCAGGGGGTGGCAGATGTCCCGGGCGTGGTCGGTGACCGCCGCGCCGGTCACGGCGGCGGTCAGCGGCAGCACCTCCAGGCAGCGCCGCACGGCGGGGGTGAGCAGCCGGTTCGGTACCCGCATGGAGAGCGTGCAGTGCGGCACCCACCGGCCCGGCCGGTAGTGCTCGACGACCGGCACCCCGGCGGTGGCGAGCCGGTCGTGGACCCGTTCGTGGTGGGCCAGCAACGCGGTCGTCGGTGCCGCGCCGAGCCACAGCACCCGGCCGACGAACTGACCGGCGTACTGGAAGTCCAGCCGCAGCGGGGCGGCCACCACCAGCCCGTCCAGCGCGGCGGCGACCTGCGCAGGGTCGAGTCGGGGCGCGACCGCGAGGGAGACGTGCGGGCGGTGCCGCTGCGCCAGCAGCGACCGCATGCTCTGCACCCCCTCGGACTCCAGCGCGTCCCACAGCCGCCGGATCCGTCGGGTGGCGTCGGTGTCCAGGTACAGCTCCAGCGCCGCGACCACGATGATCGATCCTAGTGCCGGAGGTTTGCCGGTCGGCCCCGGCGGTACTTGGAGCCCAGACGCGGACCCAGGGGAGTGAACCGGCGTGGACGTCAACGACCTGCTCATCGAGACCTACGGCCGCCTGCCCGACCTGGTCCGCTCGGCGGTCGCCGGGCTCACCGCCGACGAGCTGCGGTGGGCCCCGGCGGTGGGGGCGAACCCGGTGGGCTGGCTGGTCTGGCACCTGACCCGGATCCAGGACCACCACGTGGCCGACCTGCTCGGCGAGCCGCAGCTCTGGGTCACCGACGACTGGGCGGGCCGCTTCGGGCTGCCCGCCGACCCCGACGACACCGGCTACGACCACACGCCGGAGCAGGTCGCCGGGGTCCGCCCGGAGAGCCCGCAGGCCCTGGTCGAGTACCACGAGGCGGTGCTGGGCCGGACCCGGGCGTTCCTGGCCGGGCTGCGCCCGGCGGAGCTGGACCGGGTGGTCGACCCGGCCTGGGACCCGCCGGTCACCCTCGGGGTCCGGCTGGTCAGCGTGGCCGACGACGGCCTCCAGCACGCCGGTCAGGCCGGCTACGTGCGCGGCCTGCTGCCCCGCCGCTGACCGGGCGCGCGCCCACCGCCGCGCCGCCGCCGGCCCGCGGGTGGGCGGTGCCCGGCCCCGCCCGGGGGCCGGGCGCACCGGATCACGGGACGACGACCGCCCGGCCCTCCAGGCTGCCCTCGCGCAGCCGCTGGTACGCGGTGTTCGCCTCGTCCAGGGAGAACGTGGTGACCTTCGGCTGGACCAGGCCCCGGGCGCCGAGGTCGAGCACCTCGATCAACTCCGGGCGGCTGCCCCAGTACGTGGTCTGGATGCTCACCTCGTACGGCACCGAGAAGTACGACACCGGCAGGGTGCCGCCGGCGATCCCGACGATGGTCAGGTCACCGACCGTGCGGGCGACGGCCGCGCCGAGCCGCAGCGTCGGGTCCGCGCCGACGAAGTCGAGCACCACGTCGGCCCCCCGCCCGGTGATCCGCCGGATCTCGTCGGCGGTCTCCGCGCCGGAGAGCAGGGTCAGGTCCGCGCCGTACTCCTCGGCCAGCCGCAGCGCCTCCGGCCGGGTGTCCACCGCGATCACCCGGGCCGCCGTGGTGGCCTTCAGGATCTGCACGCCGACGTGCCCGAGCCCGCCCACCCCGATCACCACCGCCCAGCTGCCGGGCGGCAGTTTCGGCCAGGACCGCCGGATCGCGTGGTACGGGGTGAGACCCGCGTCGGTCAGCGGGGCGGCCCGCACCGGGTCGAGCCCGTCCGGCAACGGGACGATGTGCCGGGCGTCCGGCACCAGCTCGTACTCGGCCATCCCGCCGTCGAGCCCCAGCCCGCCACCGCCGCCCGGCACCGGGGCGCCGGCCGGGTTCTCGCAGTACGGGTCGATGCCGAGCCGGCAGCGGGCGCAGACCCCGCACCCCCACGGGCCGTAGACCGCCACCGGCTGCCCCACCTCCAGCCCGGTCACCCCGGCGCCGAGGGTGTGCACCCACCCGGCGTTCTCGTGGCCGAGGGTGAACGGCGGGTTCCAGGGCACCACCCCGGCCTCGAACTCGTCCATCAGGTGCAGGTCGGAGTGGCAGGCCCCGGCCCCGCCGATGCGGACCACCACCTGACCCGGGCCGGGCGTCGGCTCGTCGACCTCTGTCAGCAGGGGCTCGGACTTCCACTCCAGCAACCGCAGCGCGCGCATCTGGGGCGCCTCCCGTCGTCGTCGGTCCGGTGGAGGCTCCCCCGTCAGCCGGCCGGCAAACCGGCCGGCGGGTTTCACCCGGTGCGGGTGAGCGCGGCTCACCCGGCCGCCGGGCATCCTGGCCCCGCGGCGGTGCCTCCGACGTCGTCACCGCACGGGGAGGGGAACGATGGCCACCACCACGGTCGAGGAACAGTTGTGCCATTCCGTCCCCGGCCGCCATGCCGACCTGCCGGAGACCACCTGCGGCACGGTCCGGCTGGACCTGCACACCGGCGAGCACACCCAGCACTGGTACCTCACGATCGCCGACCAGCGGGTCGAGGTGACCCGCTCGGTGGCCGAGGCCGACCTGGTCATCGGCGCGGAGCGGGCCGTCCTCGACCAGATCGCCGCCGGTGAGCTGCACCTGTCGGCGGCGTTCCTGCGCAACGCGCTCACCGCCCGGGGCGACCTGCGACTGATGATGCTGCTGCGCCGGCTCTTCCCCGGGCCGGCCGGGGCCCGCCACCCGCGGGACGCGGCGCGGGAGGGACTGCGCCGGTGAGGGCGGAACGGACCCACGTGATGGCCGGCAACGTGTTCGCCATCGGCGACGCCCAGGGCGACATGGAGCCCGATCCGCGCACCCCCACCGGACTCTTCGCGTACGACACGCGGTTCCTGGCCCGCTGGGTGCTCACCGTCGACGGGCACCGGCTCAACGCGCTCTCCCGGGTCGACGTGGCGTACTTCGAGACCCGGTTCCTGCTGGTGCCGGGGACGGCGAGCCACTACGTCGACGCCGACGTCTCGGTGCTGCGGCACCGGTCGATCGACGACAGCCTCCACGAGCAGATCACCGTCTTCAACCACTCGTCGCGGCCGGCGGAGTACACCATCCGGATCGAGGTCGACACGGACTTCGCCGACACCGCCGAGATCGCCCGGCCGGCCCGGCGGGCCGCCCGGATCAGCGCCCGTACCGGCGAGGGCGAACTGGGCCTGCGCTACGAACGGGACCGGTTCGTCCGGGAGACGATCGTCACGACCACCGCCCCGGCGCAGATCGACGAGCACGGCCTGACCTTCCGGGTGACCGTGGAGCCGGCCGGGACCTGGGCCGTCGACCTGCACGTCGACACGGTGATCCGGGGGGCCGGCGGCGGGGACCTGCGCGCCGGCATCACCGCCCACCAGCAGCGGGTACGTCAGGCCATGCAGCAGGACCTGGCCGACTGGCTGGACCGGGCGCCGACGCTGGTGGCCGAGAACAGCGCCCTCGGCGGGGCGTACCGGCGCTGCCTGGTCGACCTGGCCGCGCTGCGGTACACCCCGCTGGCGTACGCCGGGCGGGTGCCGGTGGCGGGGCTGCCCTGGTCGATGGGGCTGTACGGGCGGGACGCGATGGTCGCCTGCCTCCAGTCCCTGCCGTACACCCCGGAGTTGACCCCGGCGACGCTGCGGATGCTCGCGCTCGGGCAGGGCGGGCGGCTCGACGACGACCACGACGAGGAGCCCGGCAAGATCGTCTCGGTGTTCCGGTACGGCGAGTCGGCCGCCTTCGGCGAGGAGCCCACCGCGCTGTACTTCGGGGCCGCCGACACCACGCCGCTGTTCGTGATCCTGCTCGACGAGTACGAGCGCTGGTCCGGCGACACCGACCTGGTGCGCGAGCTGCGCCACCCGGCCCGGATGGCGCTGGACTGGATCGGCGAGTACGGCGACCTGCTCGGTGACGGGTACCTGCGCTACCAGCGTCGCAACCTGCGCAACGGCACGGTCAACCAGTGCTGGAAGGACAGCCCGAACGCGATCACGTACGCCGACGGCCGGGAGCCCGGGTTCCCCCGCGCCACCTGCGAGTTGCAGGGCTACGCGTACGACGCGCTGCGCCGGGGCGCCCGGCTGGCCCGCCAGTGCTGGGGCGACCCGGCGTACGCCGACCGGTTGCAGGCGCGGGCGGCGGCGTTGCGGGAGCGGTTCAACCGGGACTTCTGGCTGGCCGACCGGGAGTACTACGCGCTGGCCGTGGAGCCCGACGGCACCCCCGTCGACGCGCTGGCGTCGAACATGGGACACCTGCTGTGGAGCGGCATCGTGCCGCCCGAGCGCGCCGCGCGGGTCGCCGAGCACCTGCTCGGGCCGCAGTTGTGGTCCGGGTGGGGGGTACGGACGCTGGGCGCCGGTCAGCGGCGGTACAACCCCGTCGGCACCCACCTCGGCTCGGTGTGGCCGTGGGACACCGCGCTCATCGCCGCCGGGCTGCGCCGTTACGGCCTGGACGAGGCGGCCGGCCGGCTCGCCACCGGCCTGTTCGACGTGGCGTTGCGGCTCGACGGCCGGATGCCCGAGGTGATCGCCGGCTACGACCGGGCGGTCACCAAGTACCCGGTGCAGCTTCCCAGCGGCGGGTACCCGCAGGCCTGGGCGGCGGGCAG
Organism: Micromonospora fluostatini; assembly: GCF_050410825.1. Taxonomy (NCBI): domain Bacteria; kingdom Bacillati; phylum Actinomycetota; class Actinomycetes; order Micromonosporales; family Micromonosporaceae; genus Micromonospora; species Micromonospora fluostatini. Next base: position 3,615,632 of record NZ_CP191251.1, on the reverse strand, counting down.
CCTGTTGATGATGCTGACCACGGTGCTCGGCCTCGACCCCTGCGGGGAGAACCTGCTGGTCGACTCGGCCCTGCCGCCGGGGCTCGGCCGGATCGAGCTGCTCGACGTCCCGGGCCGGTGGGGGCACTCCGACGCGTACGGCCGGGACCGGGCCCGCCACCCCGCCCGGATCCGGTGAACCGCCCTGCGGCCGGCACCCGCACCGGCCACCATCCGGGCCGGGCTACTTCCGGGCCGCCAGCGGGTCCGGGCGGGACAGCTCGGTCAGCGGTGCCGGCCGCCGCCGGGCCAGCCCTTGCACCCGCCCGACAGGGTCCGGCCGGCGCGACCGGGCGCGACAGCCGGGGGAGGGGTCACTCGTCGCGGGACACGCCCTCCGGGTGCATCCCGGTCGCCTCCTCCAGCGCGTTGTCCGCCAGGTCCCCCTCGGCGCTGTCGTCGGGAAAGGGGCGTCGGCGCGGCGCCGGGTCCGGCGGAGCGCCCGGTCCGGCCGCCGGCGGCGAGGACGGCGGCAGCGGGCCGAAGCCGTGCCGGCCGGCCGGGTGGTCCGACCCGGCCGGCTCCGCCGCCCGCCGTTCGCCCCACCGGCCCGGTGGGACGGCGGTCTCCTCGCTGCCCTCGCCCATCGGGTTGTTCTCCCCGGCGCCCCACGGTGGGTCGGCGTCGAAGCCGTCGGTCGTCCCGTAGGGGCCGGGCGACTGCGGCCCGCGCCCCTCACCGGCGCCATCCCTGCTCGTCACGGGCATCTCCTCGACTCGTCTGCGCCGGGTGCGGACCGACCCGCCCCGGTGTGCGGCGGGCCGCCGCGCACCGGGGCGAGCGACGGCCGGCGTACCTGGTCAACGGGGTTCGGGGTGGGTGGTGGCCGCCCGGCGGCGGGTGGCCCGTGCCCCGAGCGGCCCGGCGCGTCGGCGCCGGACCGATCGGGACCCGTCGGGTCGGCCGTGGTCAGCGCGAGGACATCGCGGCCCGGCGCTTGCCGGCGGTGCCCCGCGCGGCCAGCATCCCCAGGCCCCCGGCACCCCGCATGCCACCGCCGCCGGGCATCATCCCGCCGGTCCGACCGAAGATGCCCCGCAGCACCTGGCCCGGCTTCTGCTGCTCGCCCATGTACGCGGTGACCACGATCAACGCCCCGGTGAGGGCCGGGATCGCCCACTGGAGCATCCGCATCTGCCGCTGCGCGGCGGCCACCTGCTGGGGTGTCTCGTGGTTGGGCTCGGTGGTCCCCTCCACCGGTGGGCCGCCGGCCCGTTGCAGGCGCATCCCGAGCATCCGGCTGTACCCGGTCACGGCGAGCGCGCTCACCGTGAGCGCCGTCTTCACCGCGCTCATCCGACCCACCCCGGATTGCGCCAGCACTCGGGGGCTCTCGGTGACCAGTTCGCCGGCCGCGCCGGCCAGGTGGGCGCCGATCGCCGCCGCGTTGACCGGGGTCCACCGGGCCCAGCCGGCCGAGGCCACCGGCAGCCGCTGGGTCGAGTCGTTGATCCGGGTGGCCGCGCCGTTGACTCCGAGCGCTCCCATCAGGGAGCCGCCGAACCAGGCCGCCAGACCCAGATCGTGCATCGAGCGCAGTGCGGTGTGCGTGTCCGACATCTGATCCCCTTCCGCCGTATCGGGCGGTGCGGCATACCCGTCGTCCGGCGGACCATTCACCGCACGGCCTGCCAGGTCGCCGCAGGGGCGGGCGCCCGCCGGGGCGGCTACCGCCGGGGCAGGGACGTGGCGAAGGCGGCGATCCGGGCGGCCAGCGGACCGGCGGAGCGTACCCAGGTGAAGTGGTCCATCCGGGCTCCGGCCTGCGCCGCGGTGTAGCGCTCGCGGGTCACGGCGGCGCCGGTGAGCTTGCCGCAGAGGTGGTCCAGCGTGGCGGGCGGCGTGTGCCGGTCGTCGTCCACGCCGACCGCCAACACCGGCAGGTCGACCGTGCGCAGGGCCGCCTCGGTGTCCACCCCGTCGAGGCGGGGGAACCGGCCGGTGCGGGCGGTGTACGCCCAGTCGCGGATCACCCCCCGCGCCTGCCGGCCGCCGAAGCCCCACCCGGGCCAGACCCGCAGCAGCGCGGCGGTGGCCGCGATCCCCTGGGTGTACGGCAGGACCCCGAACCCGAACAGCCCGGCGTAGCGGCGCCACCAGGGCACGCCGCAGGCGACCAGGGCGAGCCCGTCGGCCGCCGCGCCGTCGTGCAGGGCCAGGTGCAGCAGGGCGGCCTGGCCGCCGAGGGAGTGCCCGAGCAGCACCCGGGTACGTCCGTCCAGCCGGGGCTTGAGCGCGGCGAGCACGGCGCCGACGTCGGCGACGAGTTCGGCGTACCCGTAGTGGCAGGTGCGGCTCGGCGTGGGGGTGCTGGCGCCGGTGCCCCGCAGGTCGGCCACGACGACGGCGAGGCCGGCGGCGCGCAGCGCGGCGGCGAACGGCCGGTAGTAGCGGGCCCGGACCCCCATCGCCGGGCAGATCACCACGACCGGCGCGTCGGGGACCCCGGTGGGCTCCGGGTAGACCTGTAGCCCGAGCCGGGCCCCGTCGACGTCGACGAACTCCTGGACGTACTCTTCGTTCACCCGCTCAGGTTACCGGCCGGTAGTCCGGCGGTGCGGCCCACTCGGGCCGAGGCTGCCGGGGGTCGCCGTCGCCCCGGCCGCAGGGAACGGTGCCATTGCGTGGCAGTGCTGCCATTCGAGACTCCTTTTCGGAGGATGCCCGGTGGCGGGTCAAACTGCGATCCGGTAAGTCTTCTTTATTGCGGACGGCCCCCGATCCTCTGTGGACAGGAATCCCGGATTCCCCATTTGGTCGCTGGCGGTCCAGGTCACCGACGGTGCGAGGCCCACGGTGGGTCAGTGTTCAAGTGCGCCGTGAGGCGCTGATTGATCGAGTGGAGGTGAGAGACCTTCGCCGCCGGGCTGTCGCAGCAGTTCGGTGAAGCTGGGGGCAGCCTGATCCGGGAGGTGCCGGGGAGGGTGGCAAGCGGCCCCGACAACGCCGGGACGTGACCAGTACTGCCAGATGGCGCGGGTCCGGCAAGCGAGACGGAGAGGTATACGCGAGGAACCGGTGTCTGAAGCCTCCTAACGATCCCTACCAGCTCGAACCTGGCGGATATGGGCTGGGTGCGGTGCGTCCTGGTCCTCTTCTCTCGGGACCGGAACTTCCTGGGCGTCTTTGTTCAGCGGTCAGGAAGGCCACGGTGAAGTGCTGCGGGGTAGCCGTGGCGATGCCGCGGGGGTATAGCCGGGTGCCTCCTTCGTCGAGCGATCAGTCAGTGAACACGGGAACTCTCCCGGTCCTGCCCGGCTGCGTCTCATCCGGAGACGACACGTCGGGCTGGGTCCACCGTCGGCCGATCGGGTCGGGAGAGGGCGGAGCCGTCGTAGTACTCCGAGGCCGGGAGAGCCGGTCACATGGGGAAGGGCGGCAGCGAGATCGCAAGGGAGGTACTGCAATGCCCGAAGACACGGTGGTGGATGCCACCGTCGCGTGGCCGACCCCGGAAGAGGCATGGACACGGGTACGGGGAATGCAGATCAAACTGCACCGTTGGGCGGTGGCCGACCACGGTCGCCGGTTTGACGATGTCTACAACTTCGTCAGCGACCCGGCCACGCTGGTCGTGGCGTTGCAACGGGTCGCCGGGAATGCCGGAGCCCGCACTGCTGGCGTGGATGGCGTCACCGCCGTGCACGTGAGCATGGCAGGGCCCGAGGTGTTCCTGGACCATGTCCGTTCCCTGCTGAAGGCCGGCACGTTCCGGCCGCTACCAGTACGGGAGAAGATGATCCCCAAGACCGGTGGGAAACTACGCCGGCTCGGGATACCGACCATCACGGACCGCGTGGTCCAGGCGGCGCTGAAGCTGGTCCTGGAGCCCATCTTCGAGGCGGATTTTCAGCCTTGTTCGTATGGGTTCCGGCCGAACCGGCGTGCGCACGACGCGATCGCCGAGATCCATCATCTGGCCACCGCCGGTTACCGGTGGGTGCTGGACGCGGACATCGAGGCGTGCTTCGACCGTATCGACCACCCGGCTCTGATGGACCGGGTGCGGGCGCGGGTGAAGGACAAGCGGGTGCTCACGTTGGTGAAGGCGTTCCTCAAGGCCGGGATCATGACTGAGCTCGGCGAGCGGAACGAGACCACGTCCGGCACACCCCAAGGAGGGATCCTCTCACCACTGCTGGCCAACATCGCGTTGTCGGTTCTCGACGAGTTCTTCGCCGAGCAATGGGCGGCAGCGGGCACCGGCCAGCAGCGCAGGCAACGACGCGCCAAAGGGCTGGCGACGTGGCAGTTGGTCCGCTACGCCGACGACTTCCTCGTCCTGGTCCACGGCAACCAGGAACACGTCGAGGACCTGCGAGACCAGGTGAGCACCGTCCTGGCGACGATGGGCCTGCGCCTATCCGAGTCCAAGACCAGGATCACCCACCTTGCCGACGGGGTCGACTTCCTCGGATTCCGCATCGTCTGGCAGCGGAAACGAGGAACGAGCAAGTGGCATGTCTACACGTTCATCGCAGACAAGCCGGTCCAGGCGCTGAAACGGAAGATCAAGTCACTGACCCGCCGGTTGTCGCATCTGAGCTACCGGGAAACGCTGGTGAGGATCAACTACATCCAGCGTGGATGGGCCAACTACTTCAAGCACGCGGTCGCCAAGCACACCTTCTCCCACCTGCAGAACTTCATCTGGTGGCGAGTGATCAACTGGGTGATGCGCCGCAACCGCATGACCTGGAGAGCCATCCGGCGATGGCTGCGCACCCCGCAAGGGTGGCAGCCCATCGCCTTCGACGGGGTCGAGTTGTTCAAGATGGCGAAGGTCCCCGTGACCCGATACCGCTATCGCGGCACCAAGATCCCGAACCCCTGGCAGCCCACGACAAGCCCACCCCCAACGGCATGACCTCGTGGAGAGCCCGGTGCGGTGAAAGTCGCACGCCGGGTTCGGCGGGCGGGTCCGGGAAACGGACCTGGAGCAATCCAGGCACCGCGCCCGGACCCGACCCAACACACTTTCCTCTTGGCTAGAGTCGCCATCGTGAAAATCAACCGGGCGACCGACATGGCGCTGCGTATCGCCATGATCGCTGCGGCGTCGCAAGAGCGATCGACGGTCGACGAGTTGGCGATGTCGCTGGTGCTGCCGCGTAGTCACGTCGCCAAGGTGGTGCAGCGGCTGAGCCGGTTGGGTGTGCTGGTCACCATCCGGGGGCGCTCCGGCGGGGTGGCCATCGCCGAGGGGGCCGACGAGTTCACCGTCGGCGAGATCGTGCGGGCGTTCGAGGGCGACGACGGGGTGGTCGACTGCCACCGGCCCGCCTGCCCGGTGCTGCCGAACTGTCAGCTCCGGGTCGAGCTGCGCCGGGCGCACGAGGCGTTCATCGGGGTGCTCGACGACGTCCGGATCGCCGACCTGATCAAGGGCGCCCCCGGTGCCCTGCTACGGACCCTCAGCGTGCCGCCACCGGCCGGCGGCCCGGCGGTGACCAGCCTGGCGAAGTGAGCCGGTGGGGGAGGCCCGCCCGGGCGGGCCTCCCCGTGACCGGGCGGTCAGCCGACGGTGACCGTTCCGTTCGTGGCCCGGACGCAGGCCACCGTGCGGGCCGTGGTGGCGGCGGCGCCACCGAGACACTGCCCGAGCACCTGGTGGCCGGCGGCGTTCGGGTGCCAGGACTCCTGGCAGGTCTGGAAGTACGTGACGCAGGTGTTCGCGATCCGCTGGATGGCGATCTTGTCCTTGCCGGCGAGGCTGGTCACCACGGTGCCGTTGGGGCTGTCCTGGAGCCGGATCGGGGTGGCCAGCGCCCCGGTCGGGCTGCCCGCCGACTCGCAGAGCCGGGCGCCGTCGAAGGCCCGCTGCACGTTGAGGTAGACGAGGTCGGTGCCGGGGAACTCGGCGGCCAGGGTGCTCCGGACCGAGCCGACCAGGGTGCCCAGCCCCTGGGAGAAGCGGTGTCCGGGCAGCAGGCTGGCCCGGTGGATCGGGCAGCCGGCCGCGTACCGCTCGGCGCCGAGCGCGCGGAACTTGTCCCGGGTGTCGTCCCGGCTGTCCTCGGAGTGGTAGCCCGGCTCCAGGTCGAACGGGAGCGGGTTGGTGTAGTCCTGCAGGACCACCCGGTGCTGCCCGTCGGCGTCGATCTCGGCGAGCGTGGCGAGGATCTGCCGGACCGCGGCGGTGGTCTCCGCGGTGGCCGCGCCGACCTGCGCGGCGGTGGCCAGGTCGGCGTCACCGCACGGCTTCTGCTCCACCGGGCCGCCCAGGTACGCCCAGAACTCCCACCAGCCGGTCCAGGCGTCGGCGATGAACCGGTTGGCGCACTTCTCCGCGACGTTGCCGAAGGTGAACGAGCTGTTGTTGGAGCCGAGGCCGATCAGGACCAGGTCGATGTCGTGGGTGCGCCCGACCGCCCGCAACTGGTCGAGCTGTGCCGCCACCTGCCGCCCCTTGGCCCGCGTGGAGCTGGCGTTGGCGATGTCGTGCGGCTGCCCGCCGGAGCAGGCCAGGTTGAACCGGTCCTGGATGCCGGGCAGGGCGGCCCGGTGCAGCGAGGCGTTGGCCGACCGGTGGCAGAAGTACGCGTTGCTGTTCGGCGCGGTCCAGCCGGGGAAGCCCTGGACCGTCCCGGTGGCGTCGGTCACCGGGGTGTACGCCCCGGCGCCCTCGCCGCTGACGAAGCTGTCCCCGAGCGCCACGGCCGCGGTGGGCAGGGCGGCAGCCGCCGGGGCCGACAGCGCGACGGTGGTCGACAGCGCCGCGACGGCGACGCTGAGGGCCGCCCCGAGGGCGGCGCGACGGATTCTGGCCATGGGCACCCCATCCATCCATGGAAATATGAAAGTTTCTCCAGGTGGCCGATCAGATCACGATCGTGTGACGTGCGTCAACGTCCGGACCCGTCCGGGGTGACCGGATTCCGGGGTAATTGCAGGCCAGCCGGGGGGCCCGTGGGAGCGTGCCCGACCGGTGTTCCGGCCGGTCGGCCGAGCGGGGTGTCGCCAGCCTGTCGGCGTGTCGGGCTAGGCTCGCTGCGGCGCGCCGCTGAGGATCTTGCGGAGAGGCGGGCCGCCAGCACCGCCGAGACCAGGAGTACGACCAGTTGACCGCACAGCCTGAGGCCCTGTACGGGGCCGACGACCTGACCCACCTGGAGGGGCTGGACGCCGTCCGCAAGCGCCCGGGTATGTACATCGGCTCGACCGACAGCCGTGGTGTGGGCCACCTCGTCAACGAGATCCTGGACAACTCCACCGACGAGGGGGTCGCCGGGCACGCCACCCGGGTCGAGGTGACCCTGCACGCCGACGGGTCGGTGCAGGTCGACGACGACGGCCGGGGCATCCCCACCGACGTGCACGCCAAGTCGGGCATCTCCGGCGTGGAGCTGGTGCTCACCCGGCTGCACGCCGGTGGCAAGTTCGGCGGCTCCGGGTACAAGACCTCCGGCGGCCTGCACGGGGTGGGCGCGTCGGCGGTCAACGCGCTGTCCCGGCGCTTCGACGTGACGGTCCGGCGCGGCGGCAAGATCCACGCGATGTCGTTCCGGCACGGCGTCCCCGGCGTCTTCGACGGCGACGGCCCGGACGCCCCGTTCACCCCCGGCCCCGGCCTCCAGGTCGTCGGGGCGATGAAGCGCGGCACCCGGACCGGCACCTCGATCCGGTACTGGCACGACGCCCGGTACTTCGAGACCGGCGCGGCGCTGGACGTCGACGCGGTCCGGATGAAGCTGCGCAACACCGCCTTCCTCGTCCCCGGGGTGGGCTACACGCTGCGCGACGAGACCGGTGAGGAGCCGGTCGAGGAGAGCTTCCACTTCCCGGCCGGCCTCACCGACATGGTGGAGTTCCTGGCTCCGGCCGGCGACCGGCCGGTCTCCGGCACCCTGCTGGTCACCGGGGAGGGCACCTACCGGGAGAACGCCGCCGACGCCAACGGCGTCATGCAGGCCAACGTGCAGCGCCGGGCCGAGGTCGAGGTGGCGCTGCGCTGGGGCACCGGGTACGACCGCACCGTCGAGTGCTTCACCAACACCATCCGCAACGCTCACGGCGGCACCCACCGCAAGGGCTTCGAGCGGGCCCTGGTCCGCACCCTGGCCGACGCCGTCCGCGCGACCCGGGGGCTGCTCAAGGCCAAGGAGGACCCGCCCACCCTGGACGACGTCCTGGAGGGCATGACCGCGGTGGTGCACGTCCGGCTCCCCGAGCCGCAGTTCACCTCGCAGACCAAGGACGAGCTCTCCACCGCCGGCATCACCAAGGTCATCCAGACCCTGGTGGAGCAGCACGTGAAGGCGTGGCTGGAGGACCGCCGGACCAAGGCCGAGGCCCGGACGGTGCTCCAGAAGATCGTCGACGCGGCCCGGGTCCGGCTCACCCAGAAGCAGCAGAAGGACGCCGCCCGGCGCAAGACCGCCCTGGAGGGCGCGTCCATGCCGCCGAAGCTGGTCGACTGCCGCTCCACCGGGGTCGAGCGCAGCGAGCTGTTCATCGTCGAGGGGGACAGCGCGCTGGGCTCCAGCCGGATGGCCCGGGTCGCCGAGTACCAGGCCCTGCTCCCCATCCGGGGCAAGATCCTCAACGTGCAGAAGGCGAACCTCCAGCAGGTGCTGGACAACGCCGAGTGCGCCGCGATCGTGCAGGTGCTGGGGGCCGGCTCCGGGCGTACCTTCGACCTCTCCGCGCTGCGGTACGGCCGCGTCCTGATCATGGCGGACGCGGACGTCGACGGCGCGCACATCCGGACCCTGCTGATCACCCTCTTCGCCCGCTACATGCGCCCGTTGATCGAGGCGGGCCGGCTCTACGCCGCGATGCCCCCGCTGCACAAGATCACCACCAAGGGGCGCAACGCGCAGACCGTCTACACCTACACCCAGGCCGAGATGGAGGCCACGGTCCGCCGGCTGGAGAAGGCCGGCAAGCAGATCGTCACCCCGGTACCCCGGTTCAAGGGCCTCGGCGAGATGAACGCCGACGAGTTGTGGGAGACCACGATGAACCCGGCCACCCGGGCGGTCCGCCGGATCACCCTCGACGACGTCGAGGCCGCCGAGCGGATCCTCGAACTGCTGATGGGGGAGAAGGTCGAGCCGCGCCGCAACTGGCTGATCGACTCCGCCGACCGGGTCGACCGGGAGGCGATCGACGCATGACCGGCCCCGTCCCCGCCGCCCGCCCAGGAGAGAACTGAACGATGGCACGCCGCAAGGACAACCGCGCGCGGGCCGACCTGGCCGCCTTCGACCAGGCCGGCGCGCGGGTCTTCGACAACCCGCTGGTCACCGAGGTCTCCGACTCCTACCTGGAGTACGCCTTCTCGGTGATCCACTCCCGCGCGCTGCCGGACGCCCGGGACGGGCTCAAGCCGGTGCACCGGCGGATCCTCTACTCGATGCACGAGTCCGGCTTCCGCCCCGACCGCCCGTACGTGAAGTCGGCCCGGGTGGTCGGCGACGTGATGGGGCGCTACCACCCGCACGGCGACGCGGCCATCTACGACGCGATGGTCCGGCTCGCCCAGGACTTCTCGCTGAACGTCCCCCTCATCGACGGGCACGGCAACTTCGGCAGCCCGGACGACGGCCCGGCCGCCGCGCGGTACACCGAGTCCCGGATGTCGCGGGAGGCGATGCTGCTCGTCGGCGAGCTGGGCGAGGAGACCGTCGACGTCGAGCCGAACTACGACGGCTCGCTGACCCAGCCGACCGTGCTGCCGGCCGCCTTCCCGAACCTGCTGGTCAACGGGGCGTCCGGGATCGCGGTCGGGATGGCCACCAACATGATCCCGCACAACCTCGGCGAGGTGGTCGCGGCGGCCCGCTGGCTGATCCGGCACCCGGACGCCACCCTGGACAAGCTGATGGAGTTCGTCCCCGGCCCCGACCTGCCCACCGGCGGCCTGCTGCTCGGCCTCGACGAGGTGCGCCGGGCGTACGAGTCCGGGCGCGGCGTGGTCCGGATGCGCGGCAAGGTGGAGATCGGCCCGGTGGAGGGCAGCCGGGGCCGGCAGGCGATCACCGTCGTCGAGCTGCCGTACGGGGTGGGCGCCGAGAAGGTGATCACCGCGATCACCAACGAGGTGAACAAGACCAAGCGGCTCACGGGCATCGCCGACGTCAAGGACCTCACCGACCGGGAGAACGGCACCCGGCTGGTCATCGAGTGCAAGGTCGGGGTCAACCCGCAGGCGCTGCTGGCCGACCTGTACCGGCTCACCCCGCTGGAGCAGTCCTTCGGCGTCAACAACCTGGTCCTGGTCGACGGCCAGCCCCGTACCCTCGGGTTGAAGTCGCTGCTGGAGGTCTTCCTGGCCCACCGGTACGACGTGGTCACCCGGCGCACCACGCACCGCCGCCGCAAGCGCGAGGAGCGGCTGCACCTGGTCGACGGCCTGCTGGTCGCCCTGCTCGACATCGACAAGGTGGTCAGGCTGATCCGAGCCGCCGAGGACGCGCAGGACGCCAAGGACGGCCTGATGCGGCGGTTCCGGCTCTCCGAGATCCAGGCGACCTACATCCTGGACACCCCGCTGCGCCGGCTGACCAGGTACGACCGGCTGGAGCTGGAGGCCGAGCAGGAGAAGCTGCGCCGGGAGATCGCCGAGCTGTCCGCCATCCTCGACGACGAGAAGGTGCTGAGGAAACTCGTCTCCGACGAACTCGCCGCCGTGGCGAAGCAGTCCGCCACGCCCCGCCGGACCACCCTGGTCGACGGGGACCTCAAGGAGGTGCTGGCCGCCTCGGTGCCGGCCGGCCCGCTGGAGGTCGCCGACGACCCCTGCCAGGTGATCCTGTCGGCGACCGGGCTGGTCGCCCGGACCGCCGCGGAGTCGGAGGAGGCCGCCGAGGGGCGGCGCAGCAGCGGCCGGGTCAAGCACGACACCGTCCGCGCGGTGGTGCACTCCACCGCCCGGGGCCGGGTGCTGCTGGTCACCAGCGCCGGCCGGGCGTTCAAGATCGACGTACTGCCGTTGCCGGTGCTGCCCGAGCAGTCCGGGACGGTGTCGCTGCGCGGCGGGATGGCCGCCGCCGAACTGGTGCCGCTGGAGGCCGGGGAGACGGTCGTCGGGCTGGCCCCGGTCGGGCCGGCCGCCGAGGGCTCACCGGGGCTCGCCCTGGGCACCCGTCAGGGCGTGGTGAAGGTCTGCGCCCCCGACTGGCCGGTCCGTTCGGACGAGTTCGAGGTGATCGGGCTGCGCGAGGGCGACGAGGTGGTCGGGGCGACCTGGCTCACCGACGGCGCGGAGAGCCTCACCTTCATCACCTCCGAGGCGTCCCTGCTGCGGTTCGCCGCGACCGTGGTCCGGCCGCAGGGGCTCAAGGGCGGCGGGATGGCCGGGGTCAGCCTGCCGGCCGGCGCCCGGGTGGTGTTCTTCGGCGCGGTCCGCACCGACGACCCGGCGCACGGGGAGCCGATGGTGGTCACCTCCACCGGCGCCACCGTCAAGGTCACGCCCTTCGCCGCGTACCCGGCGAAGGGCCGGGCGACCGGCGGGGTGCGCGCGCAGCGCTTCCTCAAGGGCGAGGTGGACCTGACGGCGGCCTGGGTCGGTGCCCGCCCCCTCGGCGCCACCGCCACCGGCGACCCGGTCGACCTGCCCCCCGCCGACCCCCGCCGCGACGGCTCCGGCTTCGCCGTCATGCTCGGCCCCACCGTCCTCGGCCACCACCTAGACCGCGACTAACCCCCCCACCCCCACCCCCACCCCGCGCCTCCCCCCGCGCCCCCCGCCCCCACCCCCTCGCCCCGTTGATCATGGAGTTAGCGGCAGTGAGGAAGATCGAGACTGCCGCCAAGTCCATGATCGACGGGGGCGGGACGGGGGAGGGGCGGGGAGGGGGCGGGGGAGGCGCGGGGGGAGGGGGAGGTTATGGGGTGGGGGTGCGGAGGTGGGTGATGGTGCGCATGGTGTGGTAGATCAGGAGGGCGGCGGCGGTGCCCAGGGCGATGCCGTTGAAGGAGAGGTCGCCGGCGGTGAGGGTGTAGTTCGCCGCGCCGATGATCACCGCGACGGCGGCGGTCAGCAGGTTGACCGGGTCGTGGAAGTCGACCCGGTTCTCGATCCAGATCCGCGCGCCGAGGATGGCGATCAGGCCGTACAGGGCGGTGGTCGCGCCGCCGAGCACGCCGGCCGGCACGGTGAGGATCAGCGCGCCGAACTTCGGGCTCAGCCCGAGCAGCACCGCCGTCAGCCCGGCCACCCAGTACGCGGCCGTCGAGTAGACCCGGGTCGCCGCCATCACGCCGATGTTCTCGGCGTACGTGGTGGTGCCGGAGCCGCCCCCGGAGCCGGCGAGGACGGTGGCCAGGCCGTCGCCGAGGAAGGCCCGCCCCATGTCCTTGTCCAGGCTGCGGCCGGTCATCGCGGCGACCGCCTTGACGTGGCCGGCGTTCTCCGCGATCAGCACCAGGATCACCGGGATCACCAGCACCACCGCGTGCAGGCTGAAACTGGGGGTGTGGAACTGCGGCATCCCTACCCAGGCGGCCTCCCGCAGGTCGGTCAGCGCGGCCGGGTCGAGGCCGCCCACGGCGGCGGCGAAGAGCCAGCCGACCACCACCCCGACCAGGATGGACAGCCGGGACAGGAAGCCCCGGAAGACCACCGTGGCGAGCAGGATCGCGGCCAGGGTGACCAGCGCGATCAGCGGCTGCGCCTTGACGCCGGTGCCGCTGCCGTCGCCGTCCCAGGCCACCGGGGCGAGGTTCAGCCCGATCAGCATGACGATCGCCCCGGTGACCACCGGCGGCATCAGCACGTCGATCCACCGGGTACCCGCGACCTGCACCACCACGCCGACCAGGGCGAGCGCCGCGCCGGCGACGACGATGCCGCCGAGCGCCGGGCCGATGTCCCCGCCGGCCTTCGCGGCCAGCACCGGCGCGATGAAGGCGAACGACGAGCCGAGGTACGACGGCAGCCGGTTCCCGGTGATCAGCAGGAACAGCAGGGTGCCGAGCCCGGAGAAGAACAGCGTGGTGGCCGGCGGGAAGCCGGTGATCAGCGGCACCGTGAAGGTGGCGCCGAACATGGCCACCACGTGCTGCACGCCGATGCCGACCGTACGGGGCCAGGAGAGCCGTTCTCCCGGGTGCACCACGTCGCCGGGACGGACGGTCCGCCCGTCGCCGTGCACGGTCCAGGGGCGCCAGCGGGAGCGCGACTCGGTAGGGGTGTCGGTCATGGGCGTCCTTCGCCTCGCAGGTGACGGGGCGTGAACGACCCTGGACGTCGTTTCTAGCAGAGCGCCGAGTCGTCGATGTTTCAGGGCCCGGCGGGCCCCTCCCTCAGGCCACCCCGGTCGGCCGGAACTGGACGCTCACCCGGGGCCCGACCGGGCGGGTCGTCTTCGGGATCGCGTGCTCCCAGGTGCGTTGGCAGGAGCCCCCCATCACCACCAGGTCGCCGTGGCCGAGCGGAAAGCGCAGGCCGGCTCCGCCGCCGCGCGGGCGCAGCAGCAGCGGGCGGGGCGAGCCGAACGAGACGATGGCGACCATGGTGTCGGTGTGCGCGGAGCGGCCGTGGGTGTCCCCGTGCCAGGCGACGCTGTCCCGCCCGTCGCGGTACAGGCACATTCCGGCGGTCACGAACGGCTCGCCCAACTCCGGCGCGTAGTGCGCGGTGAGCGCCGCCCGGGCGGCGGTGAGCGTCGGGTGGGGCAGCGGCCGGTGCCCGGCGTACCAGCAGAGCAGGCGGGGGACGTCGACCTCGGTGTCGTACATGGTGCGCCGCTCGGCCCGCCACGGCACCTGGCCGAGCAGGGTGTCGAGGACCGCGTCGGAGCCGTGCACCCAGCCGGGCAGGTGGTCGACCCACGCGCCCCGGCTCAGCGGGTGCCGGCGCAGCCCGGTCAGCGGGCCGAGGCCGGGCCCGTCGGCGGCGAGGTCGAGCATCGACGGCTGGTAGGCGGCACCGGACATGCCGCCAGCCTACCGGCTTCTTCGTACAGGTGTGCGAGGGTGGTCAGCCCGGCACGCCCGTGCCGACCAGGGCGAGGACCGCGTCGGCGACCCGGGCGCGGCCCCGGCCGTCCACCGTCGACCAGCCCCGGGCGGCGAGCGCGGCCCGGCGGTCGGGGGAGTCGAGCAGGTCCCGTAGCGTCCGGGTCGCGTCGGCGCGGGCGGTCTCGCCGACCGGCCCGGCGGCGGCCAGCGCGGGCAGCTCGCCCAGCCCGGCCACGATCCCCTCGGCCACCACCCGGCGGTACGACTCGCGCTGGTTGTCGACCACGCAGACCAGCGCGGCCGGCGCGCCCAGGCAGCACAGCTCCCAGGTGGAGGTGCCGGCGGCGCTGACCACCAGGTCGGCGGCGGTGATCAGGGCCGGCAGTTCGTCGGTGGGGTCGACCGGGCGCAGCGTCTGGCGCGGCCCCGGGGTGAGCGCGGCCAACTCGGTCCCGACGTCGGCCCGGCCGACCACCACGGTCAGCGCCATCGGCGCGCCGGTGTCCAGCAGCACCCGGGCCAGCACCGGTGCCGCCCCGAAGGCGTCGGTGCCGCCGAAGAAGGCGAGCACCCGGGGCCGGGCGACCGGCGTCACCGGCCGGGGCGCCGCCGGCCGGGCGGCCAGCACCCGGTCCCGCAGCAGCGGGTACGCCGTCCCGGCGAGCAGCCGGCCGGGCAGCGGCCCGTACGTCGCGCCCAGGTTCTGGTCCAGGTACACGTCGGCGTCCTGCCCCCGGGTGTCCCCGTCGACGACTGCGAGGGTCACCACGCCCGCCGCGCGCAGCGCCCCCGCCCCGGCCGGGTCCAGCTCGTACGAGTCGAGCACCAGCACGTCGAGCCGGTGCCGGCGGGCCGTGGCGACCAGGTCGTCGGGGCGCTCCGGCCCCGGGTGCAGCGGAATTCCCCGGTCGGCGAGTTGGCGGGCCGCCCAGCCGACCTGCTCGACGGTGCCGAAGAACTCCACCCGGTGCCCCCGGGCCAGGAACTCCTCGGCCAGGGCGAGGCAGCGGACCAGGTGCCCCACGCCCCGGACCGGCCCGGCGTCGCAGCGCACCCCGACTCGTACCGTGCTCAGGACTCCTCCAACCGCTTCTGCCGCACGTCGGCGTTGAGGGAGCGTAGCGCGGGCTGCCCGACGAGCCAGTCGGCGAGCTTGGCCAGCGGGACGCTCACGTCGCCGAAGTGGTCGACGACCGCCCGCACCAGCGCCCAGTCCTGCTCGGTGTCGAGGGTGAGCCGCAGGTCGGACCGGTCCGGGGTGAGGGTCAGCCCGAGCACCCGGAACAGCTCCGGACGGGTGTACGCGTACGAGGTGACGTGCACCCGGTGGTGGTCGGTGGCGATCCGGTCCAGGGTGCGCAGCGCGTCCGCCCGGATGATCTCCACGTCCAGCCCCCGGGGCAGGGTCCGGGCGATCGAGGTGCTGACGTAGTCCAGCCCCGGCACCGCCTGGTAGACCCGGGCGACGGTGGTGATGATCTCCGGGTCGAGCAGCGGGCAGTCGGCGGTGAACCGCATCACCGCGTCCCCGGGGTGCCGCTCCAGCGCCCCCACGAACCGGCCGAGCACGTCGTCCACCGGCCCCCGGTGACAGGGGACGGCCAGCCGCCGGCACTCGGCCACCACCTCGTCGTCGACGGCGTCGGTGCTGGTGGCGACCACCAGGTCGGCGAGGACGCCGCTGTCGGTGGCGGCGCGGACCACCCGGCCGAGGACACTGCGCCCGGCCAGCGGCCGGAGTACCTTGCCCGGCAGCCGGGTCGAGCCCATCCGGGCCTGCACGACCCCGACGATCCGGTTCATGATCTCTCCTTGTTGGCCTTGTGTTGCCGTACCGCCGTGCGGACCTGTCGTTTCGCGGCGCCGGCACCGCGCCGGGCCATCCGCAGCGGGGTGATCGCCATCCGGCCCACCTTGTAGCCGAGCGTGCCGCTGAGCAGGTCGAGCTTCGCCTCGGCCCGGCGCAGCGCCCGTTCCCGGTGGTCGAGCAGGTCCTGCGTCCAGGTCAACAGCGCGGTCAGCCGGTCCAGCTCCTCGCCCCGGCGCCGCCACGCCTCGTGGAGCTGCTGCTGGTTCGGCGTGCCCGCCGGGGGCGCGGTGGGCTCCACCGCGCGCAGCCCGGCGGCGAGGTCGTCGCGTCCGGCGTCGTCCAGCCCGCGCCGCGCGGCGGTCACCGCCGCCTCCACCTCGACGGCGCGGGCCACGGTCGCCCGGTCGAGGTCCCGGCCGGCCAGCCCGCCGAGGACCACGGTCAGGCCGGCCACGTCCAGCGTCGACGTCCACGGGTGGGCGTACCCGCCGGTGAGCAGGTCGGCCGCGAACCGCCACAGGGACCGGGCCAGCACCACCTCGACCGCCAGCGGCTCCACCGGGTGCCAGCTCGGGTCGAGGACCGCGTACCCGCCCCCGGGCGGGCACACTACGTTGTCCACGCCGGCCACCGCCGCCGCCCCGGCCAACCGGCCGTCGACACTCTGCCCGGCCAGCCAGTCCGCGTACCCGGTGAGCAGGGCGCGCAGCGCGGTCAGGTCGCGGCGCAGGGTGGCGTCGAGCAGCAGGGTCCGCAGCAGCCGGCCCTCGGCGACCCGGCCGGTGAGCGCGGTGGGCTCCCGGTGGGCCACCGCCCCGGCCGCACCCGGTGCGGTGGGCGCGGTCGTCGACGGGGCGAGCGCCCGCCACCGCCAGCCGTCGGCGCCGTCGTACACCTCGGTCACCCCGTCCGCCGGCGACCCGGCCCGGACCAGGGCCACCGGCAGGGTGATCCGGTCCGGCGCGCTGGCGACCGCCGGCCCCGGCGGCCCGGTGGCGGCCGCCGGGGCCGGGTCGTCGCGGGCACCCGCCGGGGCCGCGTCGTCGCCGTCGCCGGCCCCCGCCGGGGCCGCGTAGCCGCCGTCGCCGGACCACGCCGGGGCGGGGCCGGCGGTGCTGGCCAGCGGCCGGTGGGCGAGCAGCAGCCAGCCGGGTGCGAGCGCGGCGGCGAGGCCGGCGTGCAGCGCGTCGACCGCCAGCCGGGCCGGGTCCTGGAGCACCGGCCGGTCGGCGGGGTCGCCGGAGCAGGCGGCGTGCAGCACCGCGTCGAACAGGCCCGAGGTGGGCCGGTCGGCGAGCGGCCCGGTGGCCAGCAGCGCGGTCGCCGCCCCCGGGTCCGGGTACGCGGCGAAGCTGCCCCACGGGTGCAGCCCGGCGGCGGTCAGCCGGGCCCGGAGCTGGTCCAGGGTGGCCGGTCGGGTGGCGTCGAGGACCCCGCTTACGGCCCACCGCGCGTCGTCGCGGCCGGCGTACCACGGGGTGGTGTCGACCAGCCGGCCCAGGCCGACCGGGTTGTCCGCGCGCAGCAGGAGCAGCCCACCCGGGCGCAGCACCGCCACCAGCCGGTCCAGCAGCGCCGACCAGCCCAGCGGTGTCCCCTCCACCGACTCGAGCGCGTCCAGCCCGGCGGCGGCCACCACCACGTCGTAGGAGCCGTCGAGGCCGTCCGGCCCGCCGACCACCAGCCGGGCCGGGGCGTCGGCCAGCCGGTCGGCGTCGGGCACGCCGCGCAGCAGGCAGGTCACCTCGGCGTACGCCAACCGGGCCAGCAGCTCCGGGTGGTGCGGGCCGGCGAACAGCACCCGGGCGCCGGCCGGCACCACCCGGGCGGCCAGCGCGGCCAGCGGGTCACCGCCGGCGGCCCGCCCCCCGGCCAGGTCCGACCAGGCCGGCATCTCGCCGCCGGGCAGGTCGACACGGGGTACGGTCTCAGTGGCCAACGGTCTCCTCCTGCGGATGCGCCCAGCCCAGCAGTTCGCGCAGCTCGGCGGGGGTGCAACGATGGTCGGTGCCCAGTTCCGCGCGGGCGATCCCGGCGGCGACGCCGACGTCGACCCGTTCGCCGTGCAACTGCGGCCACTGCCGGCGGATCCGGGCGGTCCCGCCGAAGGTCGGGTCCTCGTCGGCGAGGATCATCGGGTCGCCGTAGACCGCCGGTTCGCAGCCCGCCGCGATGCCGTAGAAGATCGCGCTGGTCAGCCGGTTGGACGCGACCCGTCGGTGCCGGCGCAGCTCGGCGAGCTGCTTGTCCAGGAAGTACGGGTCGGTGTCGCGCCACCAGTGGCCCCGGTAGCCGTGGCAGATCACCCGGAACCCGGCCTTCTCGTAGAGCTGACGGACCCGGCGCATGCCGTACTCGTGCCAGTACAGGCAGACCGTCACCGGGCCCGGTTCGGTGTCCCGGATCCGGGCGATCAGCTCCCGGTGGTCACCCCGGACGTTCTGCCCCTCCCAGCCGTGGAACGGGTACCAGATGGTGCCGGTGCGCTCGCGGGCCGGCGGGGTCTGCGGGCTCAGCGCCAGCAGGTACGCGAACGGCGCGCCGATCACCGCCACGTTGCGCCGCCCCAGCGACCAGGCCCGCCGCCGGGTCTGCTCCGACCAGAGCAGGCTCGGGGTCCCCGTCACGTACGGGTGGCCGGGGGCGAGCCCGTCGCCGATGTTCCAGCCGTGCTGGACGTACCCGTTGATCCGGGGCGGGTGGCCGTCGCCCAGCCCGCAGTAGCGGGCCAGGACGTGGGCGTGGCCGTAGAAGTGGTTGGCGTGGTGCATCGGCTTCCTGTCGGGCGCGGCTCAGGCGACGGTGGTCCGGGCCCGGGCCCTGCCGGCGCCCAGCGCCGCGCCGAGGGCGTCGACGACGCGGTCCTGGTCGGCCTCGGTCAGGCCGGGGTGCAGCGGCAGGGAGAGCTGCTCGGTGTAGAACGACTCGGCCACCGGGCAGGACCCGCGCCGGTACCCGAGGTCGGCGAAGACCGGGTGCCAGTGCACCGGGATGTAGTTGACCTGCACGCCGATCCCGGCGGCGCGCATCGCGTCGTACACCTCGCGGCGGCGGCCGTCGAGCACCCGGATCGGGTACAGGTGCCAGGCCGGCTGCGCCCACGACCGGCGACCCGGGAGCCGGACCCCGGCCAGGTCGGCCAGGGCCGCGTCGTACCGGGCGACCAGCCGGGCGCGGGCGGCGAGGAAGTCGCCGAGCCGGCGGAGCTGGCTGCGGCCCAGCGCGCAGAGCACGTCGGGCAGCCGGTAGTTCAGGCCGAACTCGTGCACCTCCTGGTGCCAGCCGCCCTCGTCGGGCCAGCGCAGCTCGTCGGCGTCCCGGACCAGCCCGTGGTTGCGGAACCGGCGGGCCCGCTCCAGCAGCGCCGGGTCGGTGGCGGCGACCGCCCCGCCCTCGGCGGTGGTGAGGTTCTTCGTCGGGAAGAACGAGAAGGTGGTCAGGTCGGCCAGCGAGCCGACCGGCCGGTCCCGGTAGGTGGCGCCGATGGAGTGCGCCGCGTCGGCCAGCAGCAGCGCGTCGGTGCCGTCCAGGCCGGCCCGCAGCGCGTCGTAGTCGGCCGGGTGACCGGCGTAGTCCACCGCCGACACCACCCGGGTCCGGGTGGTCAGCGCCGCCGACACCGCCGCCGGGTCCAGGGTGTACGTCTCCGGCTCGACGTCGGCGAAGACGACGGTCGCCCCGAGCGCCACCGCCGTGCTGGCGGTCGCCGCGAAGGTCATCGGCGGGACCACCACCTCGTCGCCGGGGCCGACCCCGGCCGCCGCGTACGCGGTGTGCAGGGCGGCGGTGCCGTTGGCGACCACCGCGCAGCCCACCCCGCCGGTCCAGCCGGCCAGGTCGGTCTCGAAGGCGGCCACCTGCGGGCCGGTGGTGAGCCAGTCGCTGCGCACGGCGGCGGCGACGGCCGCGACGTCGTCCTCGGTCACCGACTGCCGGCCGTACGGGAGCATCGCCGTCATACCCGGACGCCGAGCATGTCGCGCAACTGCTCCACGGTGAGCCACTGGTCGTTGCTGTCCGACTGGTACGCGAAGCCGTCGCCGACCTGCTCGCAGCCCTCCGGCGGCTGGTACCCCCAGGTGGCGATGGTGGGCTGGACGATGAACCGGTCGGCGGCGCGCAGGGTCCGGCGGCTGTCGTCCGGGGCGATCATCTCCTCGTGCAGCTTCTCGCCCGGCCGGATGCCCACCTCGTGCGTGGTGGCGTCCGGGGCGACCGCCTCGACCAGGTCCAGGATCCGCATGCTGGGGATCCGGGGGACGAACAGCTCGCCGCCCTGCATCTGGTCGAAGGAGTCCAGGACGAACTGGACGGCCTGGTCGAGGGTGATCCAGAACCGGGTCATCCGCTTGTCGGTGATCGGCAGGCTCCTGCCCTCGGCGGCGAGCCGGCGGAACAGCGGCACCACCGAGCCCCGGCTGCCGACCACGTTGCCGTACCGCACCACCGCGAAGCGGGTCGGGTGCTGGGCGGCGTAGTGGTTGGCCGAGACGAACAGCTTGTCGCCGACCAGCTTGGTCGCGCCGTACAGGTTGATCGGGCTGGACGCCTTGTCGGTGGAGAGGGCGATGACCTTCTGCACCCCGGCCTCGATCGCCGCGTCCACCACGTGCTGCGAGCCGGTGATGTTGGTGGCGATGAACTCCGACGGGTTGTACTCGGCGGTGTCCACCTGCTTGAGCGCGGCGGCGTGCACCACGTGGTCCACCCCGTGCATCGCCCGGGTCAGCCGGTGCCGGTCCCGGATGTCGCCGATGAACCAGCGCAGCCGGGGGTCGTCGTCGAGCTGCTGGCGCAGCTCGTACTGCTTGAGTTCGTCGCGGGAGAAGACCACCACGCGGGCCGGGTCGGCCTCGGTGAGGATGTGCCGGAGGAAGGTCTTTCCGAAAGACCCCGTGCCGCCGGTGATCAGAATGGACGAACCATTCAACTCACTCACTTGCTTCTCCCCTGGTCATAGGTGTCGGCGCGGCCCACCGGGGCGGCCGACCGGATCGAGACGCTAACCCTGGTGGGTTAACTGGTTGACGTGGTCCGGTGAACAGCGCGTCGGCCGGACGTGAATGCGCGGCTGCCGCCGCGTGGCGTGCGGTGCCCGCCCCGCCGGCCGGACGGGACGCGTCCGGCCGGCGGGCCGGTGGCTCAGATCAGCTCCCACGCCAGTGGGGTGCCCCGGGCCACGTCCCGGGCGAAGGTGCGCCCGAGCACCCGGTCCAGGTCGGCCGGGGGCAGCCCGCCGGCCGGCCGGATCGACCGGACGTTCTCGCTGGTCACCGGCTCACCGGCGCGCACGTCGGCGACCACGTACAGGGACCGGCGGAACCGCAGCCCCTCCCGCTCGGTGGGGGTGGGGCCGACCGTCGTCCCGCCCAGCGCGGCCCAGGCCCGCTCGGACTCCACGCAGAGCGCGTCCAGCTCGGCCGGCTCCAGCGAGAAGTCCGAGTCGACCCCGCCGTCGGCCCGGCGCAGCGTGACGTGCTTCTCGATCAGGCAGGCGCCCAGCGCCACCGAGGCCACCGGTACCCCGATGCCGGGGGTGTGGTCGGAGAGCCCCACCGGCACCCCGAACGCCTGCGCCAGCACCGGGATCCGGCGCAGGTTGCTGTCCTGCGGCGGGGCCGGGTACGAGGCGGTGCAGGCCAGCAGCACGATCCCGCCGGCACCGGCCGAGCGGGCGGCGGTCACCGCGGCGTCGATCTCGCCGAGGCTGGCCATCCCGGTGGAGATCACCATCGGCTTGCCGGTGCTGGCGACCAGCCGGATCAGTGGCAGGTCCACCAGCTCCGACGAGGCGATCTTGTACGCCGGCACGTCCAGCTCCTCCAGCAGGCGCACCGCCGTCGCGTCGAACGGCGACGAGAAGACGGTCATGCCGTGCTGCCGGGCCCGCTCGAAGATCGGCTCGTGCCACTCGTACGGGGTGTGCGCCCTCTCGAAGAGCTGGTAGAGCCGCTCGCCGCCCCACAGGTCGTGGCCCGAGGAGATGCGGAACTCGGGGGCGTCCACGTCGATCGTGATCGTGTCCGGCCGGTACGTCTGCAGCTTCAGCGCGTGCGCCCCGGTGGCGGCCACCGCGTCGACGATCTCCAGGGCCCGGTCCAGGCTGCCGTTGTGGTTGCCGGACATCTCCGCGACCACGAAGGGCCGCTCACCTGCGCCGACCGCGTGCGGCCCGATCTTCACTGTCACCGTCATGCTTCCCTGCTCATCTGGGTCCACACCACCTGGTGCGGCGTACCGTCGACGTCCCGCTCGTAGCGGCGGACAATCCGGAACCCGAAGCGCCGGTGCAACGCCAGCACCGGCTTGTTCTCGGCGAAGGTCTCCCCGCCGAGGCTGCGTGCCCCGAGGTCGGTGAAGGCGTGCGCGATGGCCGCCTCCTCCAGCGACATCCAGGCCCGCAGCAGCTCCCGCCGCTCGTCCAGGCCCGCGATGTCGAGGTAGAAGCCCCAGACCAGGTCCCGCCGGGGCGAGGTCACCCCGCTGAAGGTGACCACCCCGGCGTCCCGGTCGGCGTACCGGTGGATCAGCACCCGCCGGTCCGGGTCGGTGCGGACCCCCGCCCACCAGGCGGCGTGCTCGGCCGGGGCGATCTCGTGCCGGGTGTTGCTGACCGCGCGGACCTGCGGGTGGTTCCGCCAGCGCAGCATGGTGACCAGGTCGTCGCCGGTGGCCGGGCGCAGCCCGTCGGTCGGCGGTGGCGCGTCGGCCGTGGTCAGCCCGTCGGTCGGGTACGGCGCAGCGGTCATCCCTGTCCCGCCAGCGCCGTGGACTGCTCGGCCGCCTCCCGGCCGGCCGCCGGGTCGGCCTCGGCCGGCGCCGGCGCGGCCCGCTGGCCGCGCAGCCGGCCGGCCATCCGGTGGGCCCGGCGCAACGCCACGTACGCCAGGTAGCTGTCGCGGCCGACCAGCCGGTGCTTGAGGCCGGGCACCCCGTCCGGCTGCGGGTACCCCTCGGGCGGCAGGAACCGGCGGTAGTGCTCGGCCACCCGCCGGAAGAAGGCCCGGCGCAGGTGCGGGTGGAGCCGGTCGTCGTTGCCCACCACCACCAGGTAGTGGCTGATCATCAGGGTGAACAGCGTGGCGCGCAGCTCCGGGTCGGGATGGCGCTTGTCCACCCACTCGAAGAGCCGCTCGTACTGGGCGAAGGCGTCGAAGTGCCGGCCGCTGCGGGTGGAGGTGATCGCGCCGAGCCGGCCCTGCCGGTACCGGTAGCAGACCTGGTCCAGCACCGAGATCCGCTCCGCGCCGATCAGCAGCGGGTGGCTGAACGGGATGTCCTCGTACCAGCCGGGGTGGAAGCGCAGGTCCAGCTCGTCGAGGAAGTCGCGGCGGACCACCTTGTTCCAGGCGGTGTGCTGCACCCGCAGCAGTTCGGGCCGCTCGTCCAGGGTCACCGGGTCGGGCACCCCGCGCAGCAGGTGGCTGCTGGCGTCGACCTCCAGCCGGCCGTTCTCGTGCACCCGCAGGTGGTCCAGGAGCAGCACGTCCGGCTCGTCGCGGCGCAGCCGCGCCAGCACCGTGGTCACCGCGCCGGGGGGCAGCCAGTCGTCGCTGTCGACGAACCAGACGTACCGGCCGCGCGCCTGCTCCAGCCCGGCGTTGCGGGCCAGCCCCAACCCCACGTTGCGGGTCAACCGGACCACCCGGACGTTCGGGCGCCCGGCCGCGTACGACTGGAGCATCTCGCCGCAGCGGTCCGGCGAGGCGTCGTCGACCGCCACCAGTTCGATCGCGTCGGACTCGTCGACGGTGAGCCCGCCGAGGATCGACTCCAGGCACTGGTACAGGTACGCCTCGACGCCGTACACGGGGACGACGAAGCTCAGCAGTGGGGTTCGCGTCGACTCAGTGACCACGCCCGACACCATCGACGGCGCGGGTGGCCGGGCACAGAACCTGGCGTGTACGGGCGGCGGGCGCTTCCTGAACAGCCCACCGCCCGTAGGTGAACTACCGGTTGAGGATCTGCTTCACCCGGCTGCCCACGGCCCGCCGTACCCGGGTGCGCAGCTGCTGGGACGTCTGCGCGTCCAGCTTCTCGCGGAGCTGCTGGTTCTGCTCCCGCAGCCAGTCGATCCGGGAGACGAGCTGCTCGGTCGGCGCGGTGGCCTGCGGCCCCACCCCCGGCGGGTACACGGTGTCGCGGACCTGCTGGTCGAAGCGGGCCGCGCAGTCCCCGTCGGCGAACGAGTTGCCCAGGTCGTGGCGGTTGAGGAAGGACAGCATCGTCTCGTACCGGGCCTTGTGCCCGTTGTTCAGCGCGGTGTAGTCCGCCTCCTCGTAGAGCTGGGCGGCGTCCACCTCACCCGAGACGTCGGTCATCTCCCGGTAGGGGATGTCGAAGTAGCGGGCGAGTTCGAGGGTGCGGGAGTCGTGGGCGAACAGGTAGCCCGGGGTGCCCGAGACCAGCGCGGTGATGGTGCCGTGGATCCGGGTGCCGAAGTTGAAGTCGAACCCCTTCAGGTGGTCCATCCACGTCCACGGGTCGACGAACATCCGGATCTTGTCCTCGGTGAACAGCGGGTGCGAGGTGTGGATCGGGATGGTGCTCTTCTTGCCCCGGTCCTCGGGGGCGTCGCCGTAGAGCAGGACGCCGAGGGTCTTGACGTCCTGCGGGATGTAGCAGAGGTTCGGGTACTTCCGGTGGTGCGCGGTGATCACCTTCGCCATCGACTTGACGTACGGCGAGACGGTGAGCGCGATCCGGTCCTCGGTGCCCAGGTACGGCTTCTTCTTCTCCACCCGCAACGTGTCGCCGTGCAGGAACATCGACGGGCAGCCGATCACGTCCACGGCGGAGAAGCCCAGCGTCTTGAGGTAGCTCTCGGTGATCTCACCGCGTACCCCGATGCTGTGCGAGCGGTCGAGCACGGCGCTGACGAAGTCCTTCACCGGCTCGTCGATCTGGCGCAGGTACTCCCGGTCGCCCTTGAGGTTGGTCTGCGTGCCGACGCCGAAGACCACCACCGGGATCTTCAGCCGGCGGATCAGCCGGGTCATGCTGACCAGCCGGTGGGCGAAGCTGCGCCGGAAGGCGTTGGCGAGCGGGACGACGAAGACGTCGTACTTCTCGTTGATCATGTCGGCGTCCCGGGCGTCCGACCGGAACCCGGTGGAGGTGATCTCCGCGTTCGCGGTCCGCAGGATCTTGTGCGCCGAGTGGCTGAAGACCAGGTTGCCTGAATTGTCGCCGATCCAGTTCCGCTCGAACGTCTCCTCCGGGGTGTAGATGTCAAAGGGGCCCTTCTTGGCCCGGAGCAGAATCCGCTGGTGCATCGCTGCTGTTCCCTCTCGTCGATCCTGCGCGCCCGGAGGCGCTGGCCGGCGCCGTCGGCGACGCGGCGGACCCCCGTCCTTGTCCCGCAACATCGCAAGAACCGGGATATTAGGCCATTGGTCACCCCTGGTTCGCACGCCCGTCGCCGTCGCGCCCCCCACCTCGCGCGGTGGGAGCCGCCGACCGGTTGCGGGTAGGGTGCCCGGCGGGCGGCCCCGGAACCGGTCGACGACGCGCCCGCGGAGGAGGAGACGTAGTGCTGGTGATCCTGGTCGCGGACGGTGTCGGGGCATGACCAGCGTAACCGCCGGACCGTCGCCGGTCTTGTCCCGACTGCCCTCACTGACCGGATTGCGGTGGATTGCCGCCCTGCTCGTCTACGGCTTCCACGCGGCCACCATGCGGGTCGTCGCGGAACCCGACCAGCAGGCCGTCCTCTCGAAGGTCTTCACCCTCGGCCTCTCCGGCGTGCAGTTCTTCTTCATCCTCAGTGGCTTCGTCCTGGTCTGGTCGGCCCGTCCCGAGGACTCCAAGCGGGCCTTCTGGCGGCGGCGGGCCGCGAAGATCTACCCCAACCACATCCTGATGTGGGCGGTGGTGCTGCTGGTCGGGCTCTGGTTCACCGACCCGGTCAACCTCCGGGCCGCGGTGACCAACCTGTTCCTGCTCCAGGCCTGGGACCCGACCCCCGGCCACTTCTACAGCGTCAACACGGTGAGCTGGTCGCTCTCCTGCGAGCTGTTCTTCTACTTCTGCCTGCCGTTCGCGCTGCCCCTGATCCGGCGGGCCCGCCCCTGGATGCTCTGGCTCGTCGTCGTCGCCGTACCGCTGCTCATCGTGGCGCTCTGGCCGGCGCAGCTTTTGGTGCCCGAGGAGAGCCGCTGGTGGTTCACCCAGGTCTTCCCGCTGACCCGGTCGCTGGAGTTCTGGATGGGGGTCGCCGCCGCGGAGCTGATGCGGCGGGGCAGGTGGCGCGGCCCCAACCTGGGCCTGGCCAGCATCCTCTTCGTCGCCATCTGGATCGCCGCCGGTGAGGTCATCCGCGCCGAACTCTGGGCCGGCGTGCTGTCGGTGGCGTACATCCTGGTCATCGCGGCGGCGGCGGACGCCGACATCCGGGGACGCTGGTCCCCGTGGCGCTCCCGGCCGCTGGTCTGGCTCGGCGAGGTCTCCTTCGCCTTCTACCTGGTGCACGTCTTCGTCATGGTCACCGTGCTCCGGCTGACCGGGCACTACGGCGTCGGCCTGCCCGGCTGGTGGGGACCGGTCGCCGTGGTCGCCTTCCTCCTGGTCAACCTGGGCCTGGCCGCGCTGATGCACCGCTGGCTGGAGACCCCGATGATGCGCCTGCTCGGCCCGCGCCGGTCCAGGTCCCCCCGCCCCGACCCCGCTTCCGACCCCGCCTCCGGTTCTGTCGAGCCGGCGTCCGACGAGCACGCCCAGGGCTACGTCCGGCACCGTTGACCCCCGCTGGGTCGTCGAGTACGTCAGCTCGACAGCGTCGGGGGCCCGGGGCCGGCTCGGGGTGGACGGGTGGTCGGTAGACACGCCCGGACGGCCATGGGCTTCCGGTGCCGGCGCCGGTAGGTTGTCAGTCGTGCCTCCCGTCGCCCCGACCGGTCCACTGTGGTGGGTCGTGCTGACCGCCGGGGACGACCGGTTCCTCGCTCCTGCGGCCGGCCCGGTCGCGTCGGAGGTCGCCGGCTCCCGGGGGCCGCCGGTCTGACGGCGCGCGGCAGCCGTACCGGCGTCGTGGGGTCACCCGGCGTCCACCCCGCACCTCATCCACCGCACGTCCGATCGCGGCTGGCCGGCCGCGCCGGGCCCGCCGGTGCGGACCACCGTAGGCTTCCGCTTCCCGCGAGGTACGACCATGGCGACGCTCCTCCACCAGTTCGTGATCGGGGTGCCCCGGGCCGCCGCCATCTGGACCGGGCTGCTCCTGCTGACCCTCGGCGTGCTCACCGCGCTGGTCGTCCGGTCCGACCGTGACCGGCGGCGTGAACCGGCGCTCGGCGGGGCCGTCGACGCGGACGGGGCGGCCCCGGACCGGGCCGCGCCGACCGCCCGGTCGGCCGGGACCACCGAGTCCGCTGACGTCGCCGGGCCCGCCGCCACCGCCGAGCAGATCGCGGCGGCCGCCGCCGAGGCGGCGGCCGACCTGCGCCGGTACGCCGGGGAGGTGGCGGTGGCGGCGGCCGGTGCGGCCCGTAACGCCCGGCGACGACGCGCCTCCTGGCTGGCCGCGCAGGAGCACCTGGACCGGGCGTGGCGGGAGCGCGACGAGGCCGACCGGATCGCCCGGCGGTTCGCCGGGGCGGGGGCCCTGCCCGCCCTGCGGCCGCCGTACACGCCGGCCGAGCGTGCCGCCCGGAAGCGGTACCTGCACCGGGCGGCCGTGATGGCGCACTGGCGGGGCGACCTCACCGTGCCACAACTCCGCGACGTCTTCGCCGGGCGGGGCGGCTGGGACCCCCGGCGGCACCCGGTCGAGCAGGAGGTGCTGCTGGCCCGCGCGGTCCGCGACGCCAAGCTGGCCCGGTACCGCCAGGCGGTCGTGCGGGAGCGGGCGGCGTGGCGGGACGCCGACCTGTCCGCCGAGGCGGCCCGGGTGCTCGCCGTCGAGGCGTACGCGGCGGCGCAGCGGCTCAGCCCGGCCGTCGCACCGGCGGCGGCGACCTCGGCGCAGGCCCGGCGTACCGTGCTGGCGGCCCGGTTCCGGCCGGCCCGGGTCGGCTGAGCCGGGCCCCGTCGGGACGACTTCGGTGACGCCGGTCACAGGCTGGCGGATTCGGGCAGCCGGCGCAGGCGGGGTGAGGAGGGCCGTCAATTCCCGTGGGATGCGCACCGGGTGTCCGGTTGTCGACCGGTGATTCCCTGACAACTGCTCGTCCCATTGAGTCGCGTCAGTGCGCAACTGAGTCGCCGAGGCGCCCGGTGTTCGATGTTTGAGCAGGTGAGGGCGGTTTGGCGGGGCGGTGGACGGCCAGTAGTGTCGCTGCGTCCGGTGCGGTTCACGATCGCAAGAGGCGACGCCGTGCCGACCCGCTCAATCGTCGACGACGAACCGGGGACCCAGTGCACGTGTGGGGTGAATCCGCGGGCCCACGGCTCGCGGTAGGGCGATTTCTTCCCGCCCGAATCCGTCAGCTAACCCGGTAGGCGGTATCGGAAGGAGAGCCACAGCCTGTGCGCCACGACCAATCCCCTGAGCTGAACCCCCACGGCGCCGCGGTGCCGTCGCCCGTCGCGCTCGCGACGAGCTGATTCCGGCAACCGCCCCCGCCCGAGCAGATCGGGCGCCATCCCCCAGCGATCCCACCGTCCGCGGGCCCCGACCCGCGTCGTCGGCGTGCCCCTCGGCTCCGCCGCGCCGGTGCGGTCGCCACCGGCACCGTGGAGGAAACACGTGAAGCAGCATCTCAAGCGGCAGCTCCGACGGCTCGCCGCGGACCGTCCGTACCAGGTCGTCGCCGCCTCGGCCGCGACCCTCGTGGTGGCCTCGGGCGTCGGCGTCCTGGCCACCGTCGGTGACACCCCTGACCGTGCCCGGGTCCGCCCGGCCGCCGTGGCCGAGCAGGCGCCGCACGCCGGTGAGCTGCCCGCCCGCGCCGAGCTGAGCGCCCCGCAGACCTCGGCGCCGTCGCTGACCACCCCGGCCCCGACCGCCACCTCCCCGTCGGCGACCAAGTCGCGGGCGGCCTCGCCGAGCGCCGCCGCCAGCAGCGCCGCGCCGGACCCGGACCTGACCCGCTCGGCGGCGCCGAAGGCGCCCGCCTCGAAGGTCCTCGACCACGAGTACCAGGCGCAGATCACCTACTACTACTGCGGGCCGGCGGCGGTCCGTAACGCGCTGACCGCCATGGGCATCTCCCGCAGCCAGGACGACCTGGCCGGGCGGCTCGGCACCACCCAGTTCGGCACCAACTCGGCCGCCGACACCACCCGGGTGCTCAACCAGCTCGTCAAGGGTGAGCCGTACCGGACCCGGATGATCTCCGGGGGTGCCGCCACCGCCGCCCAGACCGAGCGGCTGCGGGCCGATGTGGTCGCCGCCGTGGCCGACGACCGCAGCCCGGTGGTGAACGTCGCCGGCAGCACCACCGACCTCTCCGGCGGCTGGCACTCGTTCCCGGGTGGGCACTACGTCGCCGTGGTCGGCTACCGGGACGGCGGCAAGTCCGTGAAGATCGCCGACTCGGCGAACCCGGCGACCGCCTCGTACTGGCTCACCGTCGACGCGCTGGCCGACTGGATCGCCACCCGCGGGTACTCCGCCTGACCCACCCGCGACGCACCACGGGCGCCGGCTCCCGACTCGGGGGCCGGCGCCCGTCGGCGTCGGTGGGGGTGCGGCGCGCCCGTCAGATGGTGGGGGTCAGCGGCGCGGCGGCGTCCGGCAGCGCCGGCGCGGCCGAGCTGCGCGGACCCGGCGGGGCCCAGCCCGGCTCCAGGTGCCGCCGGGCGGCGGTCAGGAAGACCTCGGCGTACGTCTCGGCGGGGAAGTCACCGAGGTAGCGGGCCCGGGTGGCCCACCGGGCCGACGCGGCCGGATCGGTCTCCAGCAGCCGGGTCAGCACCTCGTCGACGTTGGCCATGTCCCGCCGCAGCACGTAGCCCGAGCCGGCCAGCGGGAACCGCTCGACGAACCGGTCGCCCTCGCCCACCATGTCCGTCACCGCGTACGGCTTGCCGGAGTAGAGGTAGTCGGAGATGACCCCGGAGACGTCGGAGACCAGCGCGTCGGAGCGGTTCACGCACTCGGTCAGGGTCAGCTCCCGGCTCGCCGCCGCGCCGTAGACGTGCTGCCGGCCGGTCCGGGCCCGGTCGGCGGCGAGCAGTTCGGTCAGCCGGGCCAGGTGCCGGGCCGACGCCGGGTTCTGCGTGGTGTACGGGTGGGCGCGCAGGATCACCGTGGCCCCCCGGGCCAGCAGGGCGCGCAGCAGGGTCTCGCCCACCGGCAGGGAGCAGTAGTTCGCGTCGGCGTGGTGGCCGGTCCAGGTGGGCGTGTACAGCACCGTCGGGTTCGGGTTCGGTGGCGTGCCGGCCGGCTCCCGGCGGACCTGGATCGCCTCCACCTGCGGCCGGCCCACCACCTCGAACTTCTCCGCCGGGATGTCGACCCCGGCGCGGGCGTACCGCTCGATCGCCGCCGGCCCGGCCACGAAGATCCGGTCGAAGATCCCGGAGACCGGGTTGGCGCTGGGCGCCTTGTCGCTGTCGCCGTGGTGGAGCTGGATGTGGGTGAGCTGGTTGAACCGGACGCAGTGGCTGTTCTTCGCGCCGTGGTTGACGTAGAACGCCACCTTCAGGCTCGGCACCAGCGCCTCGTCCAGCGCCTTCAGGGTGGGGCAGAAGACCACCGGGGCGCGGGTGGCCGCCGAGACCGGCCCGAGGAACTCCGGCTCGCGCAGCACCACCAGGAACGGCCGGCCGATCCGTTCCAGGTACGGCAGCCACATGGTGACCTGGTACTCCGACCCGGGCGGGGCGGAGAAGTAGAGCAGGAACTCCGGCTGGTCCCGGCGCAGCGCCCGGCCCACCGGCCCGCCCCCGGCGCCGGGCCGGAACCGCCGCCGGGCCAGGTCCAGCCCGACCGCCCCGGCCCCGGCGCCCACCACGAGGGTGGCCAGCAGCGCCACCCAGGCCGGCAGGGTGGCCAGCGCGGCCAGCGCCACCACGGCGAGCAGGCCGAGCACCGCGTTGCCGAGCTGCGCGGCGACCAGCGGGGTCCACTGCCGCACCGGCAGGTTGGCGGCCCGGATCTCCAGCATCCCGGCCTCCCGCAGCGGGCCGGCGAGCAGCACCAGCCCGAGCAGCGCCAGCGCGGTGACCGCCAGCACCGGGTCGAACCCGGCGTCGAGCCGGCGGGCGTACCCGACCAGGACGGCGGCGGCGACCAGGGTGGTCTCGGTCAGCACGTCGGCCGCCGGCCGGACCCGCCGTTCCCACGCGGCGGCGGCGAGCGCCGCCACCGCCAGCGCCAGCCCCCACCCGGTCGCCCCGGTGAGGGCCACCACGGTGAAGGCGAGCAGGGCCAGACCCGTGGTCAGGCACCGGGCGATCAGTTTCCTGACCAGGTCACCACGCATGTCACTCCGCTTTTCGGTCTCGCTGGGTGCTCCGGGCCGGTCGCCGGCCGCCGGTGGTGCGGGTGGGCAGGCGGGTCAGCCGGCGCTGGTCACCGGGGCGGGCTTGTCGGCCTGGGCCGGCACCGCCGGGCTGGCCGGCCCCTCGCCGGGGGCCCGGCGGACGTCGATCACCTGGCCGGTCAGCTCGGAGATCAGCACGTCCAGCGAGGCCTGGGCGACCGTCTCGGCGGCCAGCAGGGTGTGCTCCGGCTCCTCGCCGAAGGCCCGGGTGCGCATCGGGGTGGCGGTGCGCTCCGGGTTGACGCAGTTCACCCGGATGCCGAACTCGGCCCACTCGTCGGCGAGGGCCTGGGTCAGGTTGACCAGGGCCGCCTTGGTGGAGGAGTAGAGGGCGTACTGGGCCCGGCCCCGGGTGTAGGAGCTGGAGGTGTAGAGCAGGAGCTGGCCCTTGGTCTGCTGCAGGTACGGCAGGGACTGGCGGGCGATGGTGACCGGCCCGACGAAGTTGACTTGGAGGACCCGGTCCATGGTCTCCTCGTCCATCTCGGCGAGGGCGCCCTTCTCCAGGATGCCGGCGGTGACCACCACGTAGTCGATCCGCCCGGTGGCCTCGAAGGCCGTCCGCAGCGCTGCCTCGACGTCCCCGGCCCGCTCGACGTGGGTGCCGGTGGTGGAGCGGCTGACCGGGAAGACCTGGGCGCCGTAGCGGCGGGCCAACTCGGTCAGCTCGTGGCCGATGCCGTAGCTGCCGCCGAAGACCACCACCGTCCGGCCGGCCAGCTCCTCGGTGTAGCCGCGCGGGTCGGCCAGCCGGGGCACCTGGGCGGCGGCGAGCTGGAAGAGCTTGTCCGCCAGGTGCACGTCGACCGGGTGGGTGACCTTGATGTTCTCGTCGGAGCCGTCGATCACCTTGATCGGGGTGCCGGGCAGGTACCGCAGGACCACGCCGCAGTCGTCGGTGGCGGCGAAGTTCGGGTCGCCCTCGGCCCGCCGGTACGCCTCCCGGATGGTGCCCGAGCGGAACGCCTGCGGCGTCTGGCCCCGGCGCAGCCGGGCCCGGACCGGGATGTCGGTGATGCACTCGTCGTCGTCGACCTGGATGATCGTGTCCGCCGAGGGGATCGCCACGTCGACGGCGGAGTACGTCCAGAGCGCGTTGACGCACTCGCGGACGATCCGGCCGCTGACCAGCGGGCGGACCGCGTCGTGGAAGAGGATGTTGACGTCGCCCTCGCCGACCGCGTCCAGCGCGACGCGGGTGGTGTCGTTGCGGGTCTCCCCGCCCTCGATCACCTTGCTGACCTTGCGGAAGCCGGCCTTGTCGACGATCTGCTGGGCCTGCGGCACGTGCCCGGCGGCCATCAGCACGATGATCTCGTCGATCTCCGGGGCGGCCTCGAAGACCGCGAGGGTGTGCTCGATGATCGGCTTACCGGCGATCTTCAGGAGCTGCTTCGGGATGCCCAGGCCGAGCCGGGTTCCGGTGCCGCCGGCCAGCACCACCGCCACCGTCCGCGTGGGTCGCCACGGGGCTGCCGCCTCGCCGGTGGCGTCCGGGCCAGTGGTGTGGTCCTGCGTCATTGCCGATCCTCACTTCCGGGGGGTTGACTCTGGGTGACATCGGGGGTACGTCCCGATGAACAGTAACGCGGCCACCGCGCCGCCCGGTGGGGCGACGCGGTGGGACGGCACCGGGTGGTTGCCGTACGGACGACGGAACTCTACTTGGAGTTCACGTATGTCTCATAGGCCCGGATCACCTCGGCGGTCGGACCGTCCATCCGCAGGGTGCCGGATTCCAGCCAGATCGTCCGTTCGCAGGTGTCCCGGACCGAGGAGAGCTGGTGGCTGACCAGGAACACCGTGCCGGCGTTCTCCCGCAGCTCCCGGACCCGCTGCTCGCTGCGCTTGCGGAAGCCCTTGTCGCCGGTGGCCAGCGCCTCGTCGATCAGCAGCACGTCGTGCTTCTTCGCGGCGGCGATCGAGAAGCGCAGCCGGGCGGACATGCCCGAGGAGTAGGTCCGCATCGGCAGCGAGGCGAAGTCGCCGCGCTGGTTGATCCCGGAGAACTCGATGATCTCCGGGGTGAGCCGCTCGACCTCGGTCGGGGACATCCCCATCGCCAGGCAGCCGAGCGCGACGTTGCGCTCGCCGGAGAGGTCGTTGAGCAGCGCGGCGTTCACCCCGAGCAGCGAGGGCTGCCCCTGGGTGTAGACCGCGCCCCGGTTCACCGGCAGCAGCCCGGCGATCGCCCGCAGCAGGGTCGACTTGCCGGAGCCGTTGCTGCCGATCAGGCCGATCGCCTCGCCCCGGTACGCGGTGAAGCTGACCCCCTTGACCGCGTGCACCTCGCGGATCTGCGGCGCCGAGGTGCGCGACACGATCCGCTTGAGCGCGGCCACCGGGCTGGCGGTGGCCCCGGCGCCCTTGTGCACCCGGTAGATGACGTGCGCGTCGTCGGCCACCACCGTCGGGATGCGGTCCTGCACCCGGGGGAGGGTGACGGTGACGTCGTTGGAGTTCTCGAGCTGATCAACCACGGCCGTACTCCTGTTCGCCGCGCCAGAAGTAGAGGAAGCCCCCGATGCCCATGCCGACCGCCCAGGCCGCCGCGACCAGCCAGAGCTGGGTCGGCGAGGAGTTGAGCAGGGGCGCCGACTCCAGCAGGGAGACCCGGGCCAACTCGATGTAGACCAGGGCCGGGTTCAGCTCGACCAGCCGGGCCGCCCAGCCGGGCAGGCTCTGCTCGAAGAGGGTGACGCTGTACAGCACGCCGGAGCCGTACATCCAGGCGCGCAGGACGAACGGCATGATCTGCTTGAGGTCGTTGACCTTGGCGCCCATCCGGGCCACCGCCATGGTCAGCCCGGCGTTGAACAGCGCCTGGAACACCACGGTCGGCACCAGCAGCAGCCACTCCCAGGTGATCGGCTCGCCGGTCACCAGCACGATGCCGACCAGCACCACCATCGCGCCCATGAGCTGCTGGAGCTGGGTGAGCACGACGGCCAGCGGCAGGCAGGCCCGGGGGAAGTGCAGGGCCCGGATCAGGCCCAGGTTGTTGGTGATCGACTGGGTGCCGTTCTGCACCGCCACCTGGGTGAAGTTGAAGATGAACAGCCCGGTGGTCAGGTACGCGATGAAGTTCGGCACCCGGTTCTGTTCGAGCACGATGCCGAAGATCAGGTAGTAGACCGCCGCGTTGGTGAGCGGGGTGAGCACCTGCCAGAGCTGGCCCAGCTTGGCGTTGCTGAACGAGGCGACGAGCTTCGCGTTGGCGTACGCGGCGATGAAGTGCCGGTAGGACCAGAGCCGGCGGGTGTACTCGGCCAGCGGAGGCCGCTCGCCGGCGACCCGCAGCCCGTGCCGGGCGGCCAGTTGCGCCTGGGTGAGGCCGGAATCGGGGTCGGCCAGCGCGGTGTTGGCCATTGGTGGGGCGCTCCGATCTCTTGTGCCGACGGGGTGCGCGTGGCGACGGGACCACGCGTGGCAGGGGACCACGTGTGGCAGGTGCGTGGAGCGCCGCCTCGTCGCTGCGTGGACGGTAGTCCAAATTACGTCGGGACGCAACCGTACCGTCGTTGCGCTACATTGGGGCACGTGACGTGCGAGAAGAGGACAGCGTGACCGCGCCGGAAGAGGTGCAGGTGGCGACCGGGAAGCGGCGGACGCCGGCCGGCGCGGCGGTGCTCCGCGACGACATCACCTCCGCCATCCGGCGGGCGCTGATGCAGGAGCTGGCCGCCGCCGGGTACGGCCGGTTGTCGATCGAGGCGGTGGCCCGCCGCGCCGGGGTGAGCAAGACGGCGATCTACCGGCGGTGGAGTTCCAAGCTGGAACTGGTGCTGGAGGTCGTCTCCGCGACGGCCGGGCGCAAGCTGCCGACGCTGGACACCGGCAGCCTCCGGGGCGACCTCGAACTGCTCTTCGGGGTCGTGGTGCACGCGCTGGGCCACCCGCTGGCCGCCCAGATCATCCCGGACCTGCTCGCCGAGGCGGCCCGCAACCCGCAGATCGACGAGACCCTCCAGCAGGTGCTGCGGGCGCAGCAGCAGGAGATCGGCGGGCGGCTGGTCGACCGGGCGATCCGGCGCGGCGAACTGCCCCCGGAGACCGATCCGGACCTGGCGGTGGACCTGGTCGCCGGCCCGCTCTACTGGCGGCTGGCCATCGCCCGCACCCCGCTGACCGAGGAGTACCTGGGCAGCCTGGTGGACTCGGTGGTGACCGCCCTGGGCGCGTCGGCCACGGTGCCCCGCCAGCACGGGCCCGGCACGCCGACCGCGCCGGCCTGACCCGGCACCCTCCCGCCGCACGGTCACCGGACTACCGGACCGGTGCCAGCGGCAGCCGGGACACGATGTGCCGGGCGATCTCCAGCGAGCTGGTCGCCGCCGGT
Source organism: Micromonospora fluostatini (assembly GCF_050410825.1). Classification (NCBI taxonomy): domain Bacteria; kingdom Bacillati; phylum Actinomycetota; class Actinomycetes; order Micromonosporales; family Micromonosporaceae; genus Micromonospora; species Micromonospora fluostatini. The sequence goes on along the minus strand of NZ_CP191251.1, from coordinate 3,580,102 downwards.
GAGGGCGCGTTGAGCACGTGCACCTGCCGGGGCGCCTCGACGATCAGGAAGTCGTCGACAAGCGTGCCGTCCGGCCGGATGGCCTGGGCGCGGACCCCCGCACCCGCCGGCACGATGTCCGCCGCGGTCAGCTCCGGGACCAGCCGGGCCAGGCTGGCCGCGAACCGTCGGCGCGACAGCGACCGGGTCACCTCGGTCAGGCCGTACCGGTAGTGCTGGCGGCCCAACGCCCACAACCCCCGGTAGGACAGCGCGTCCCAGACGTCACGCGGGCTGAACCGTCCCCACGAGTACCCCTCGCGGGCGGTGGCCAGCACCGCGTTCGGCCCGGCGTGCACGCTGCCGTCGACCATTCGGGTCAGGTGCACCCCGAGGAACGGGAACTGCGGGTCGGGTACCGGATAGATCAACCCCCGGACCAGGTCCCGCCGCTGCGGGGTCAGCTCGTGGTACTCGCCCCGGAACGGCACGATCCGCACCGGCGTGGGCACCCCGGCCAGCCGGGAGATCCGGTCGGCGTGCAGGCCGGCGCAGTTGACCAGCACGTCCGCGACCACCTCGCCGGTGGTGGTGGTGACCACCACCCCCTCCGGTCGGTCGGTCACCCCGGTCACCTCGGCCCCGGTGCGCAGCTCCGCGCCGCCGTCGGCGAGCAGGCCGGCGAGGGTCCGGCAGACCGCGCCGAAGTCGACGATCCCGGTCGAGGCGATGTGCAGCGCGGCGACGGCGGCCACGTGCGGCTCGTACTCGGCGGCCTCGGCCGCGTCGACCAGGCGCACCGGCAGCCCGTTGGCCAGCGCCCGCTGGTGCAGGTCGTGCAGGCGGGGCAGTTCGGCCCGGTCGGTGGCCACGATCAACTTCCCGCAGACCTGGTACGGCAGGTCGTGCCGGGCGCAGAACTCGACCATCGAGGCGCTGCCGGCCCGGCACAGGGTGGCCTTCAGGCTGCCCGGCTTGTAGTAGACGCCGGCGTGGATCACCCCGGAGTTGTGCCCGGTCTGGTGGGCCGCCCAGCCGGCCTCCTTTTCCAGCACGGTCACCCGGTCGCCGGGGCGGTCGGCCAGCAGCCGGTGCGCCACGGCGAGACCGACGATGCCGCCGCCGACGACCACGAACCTCGTCATTCCCTCTCCCCTCGGGCACGCCGGTGCCGGCCCGGCCGGTACCGCCGGACGCCGGTGCCCGCCCGGCACCGCGCAGCGATGGTAACGAAGCCCGCCGGCTTGCCCGATCCGCGCCCGTTGCGTCGGGTTGGCCTAGACTGCTGCGGGTCCAGCTACACCGGGAGTCACATGTCTGAGGTCATCGCGCTCGGCCAGCCCACCGTCGGTGAGGCCGAGCTCGCCGCCATCGCCGAGGTCTTCGCCTCCGGCTGGCTGGCCGGCGCCGGGCCGACCTGCCGCCGGTTCGAGGAGCGCTTCGCCGCCGCCGCCGGCACCCGGCACGCCCTCGCCACCACCAACTGCGGGTCCGCCCTGCACCTGGCGCTGCTCACCCTCGGCGCCGGGCCGGGTGACGAGGTGGTGGTCGCCGACTACACCTTCCCGGCCACCGGCCACTCGGTGCTCTGGACCGGCGCGAAGCCGGTCTTCGCCGACGTCCGACCGGACACCTGGACGGTCGACCCGGCCGCGGTCGAGGCGGCGATCACCCCCCGTACCGTGGGGATCATCGCGGTCGACGCCTTCGGGCAGCCGGCCGACTACGACGAGTTGCGGGCCGTCGCCGACCGGCACCAGCTCTTCCTGGTCGAGGACGCGGCCTGCGCGGCCGGCGCCACGTACCGGGGCCGCCCCGCCGGGAGCCTGGCCGACGTGGCCACCTTCAGCTTCCACGGTCGCAAGGGCATCACCGCCGGTGAGGGCGGGGCCTTCGTCACCGACCGGGACGACCTCGCCGCGCACGCCCGCAAGCTGCACACCTACGGGGTGGAGGGGGCGCTGACCCGGGCCGAGCTGTCCCACCTGCCGATCCCGAGCTTCACCGAGCTGGGCTACAACTACCGGCTCTCCGACGTCGCCGCCGCGATCATGCTGGCCCAGCTCGACCGCCTGCCGGAGCTGCTGGCCGCCAAGCGGCGCACCGCGGCCCGCTACGGTGAGCTGCTCAAGGACCACCCGCTGATCACCACGCCGTACCAGGCGCCGGACCGCGAACACCCGTGGCAGTCGTACGTGGTCACCCTCGACCCGACGGTGGACCGGGGCGCGGTGGCACTGGCCCTGCGCGAGCGCGGCGTACAGTGCACCTTCGGCACGTACGCCTCGCACGTCCAGCCGCTGTACGACCAGCGCGAGCCCTGCCCGGTCTCGGCTGACCTCTTCGCCCGGCACCTTGCCGTCCCGATGCACGCCAACCTCACCGACGCCCAGGTGGAGACCGTTGCGACCACTCTGGTCGACGTCGTCGACGCCACGGCATCCAGGTGATGAACGTAGGAAGGACACCGTTCGACATGTCCAAGCAGACCGTCTTCATCACCGGCGGGGCCGGCTTCATCGGGCTGCACGTGGTGCCGCTGCTGCTGGAGAAGGGCTACCGGGTCCGCATCTTCGACAACATGTTCCGGGGTGACCGGGACAAGGTCGCCGAGCTGGTCGCCACCGGCGACGTCGAGCTGATCGACCAGGACGTCCGGTACGGCGGGGCGGTGCACGCGGCCATGAAGGGCTGCGAGTACGTGATCCACCTCGCCGCCGTCTCGATCAACAAGAGCCAGGCCGACCCGTACGAGTCGATCGACATCAACGTGGTGGGCAACCACAACGTCTTCGCCGCCGCCGCCGACAACGGCGTCAAGCGGGTGGTCTACGCCTCCTCCGCCTCGGTCTACGGCGACCCGCAGAAGCTGCCGATGCACGAGGACGACCGGCTGGACCCGCTCACCCCGTACTGCATCGCCAAGCGCGCCGGGGAGGACCTGCTCGGCTTCTACCAGCGCAGCAAGGGCCTGAACTGGATCGCGCTGCGGTTCTTCAACGTGTACGGCCCCGGCCAGAAGCCGACCGCGTACTACACCTCGGTGATCAACCACTTCGTGAAGCGGCTCAAGACCGGCCAGCCGCCGATCATCGACGGCAAGGGCGAGCAGTCGATGGACTTCATCCACGTGCACGACATCGCCCGCTCCGTGGTCGCCGCGCTGGAGGCCGAGCAGGGCAACGTGCCGGTCAACATCGGCACCGGCCTCGACACCTCCGTCGCCACCCTCGCCGAGATCCTGATCAAGGCGGTCGGGGTGGACGTCGAGCCGCAGTTCAACCCGCGCGAGGTGCTGGTCAGCCGGCGGGCGGCCGACATCACCCGGGCCCGCGAGGTGCTCGGCTGGGAGCCGACCATCGCCGTCGAGGACGGCATGACCGACCTCATCAAGACCGAGGTGGCGTGACCACCCCACCAGCCGTCGCCGGCAGCCCACCGCCCGGTGGGCTGCCGGCCAACCCGTACAACGCGCACGCGTGGATTGTCGGCGAGCCGGTGATCGGCGCGGGCACGTGGATCGGCGCGTTCACCGTCATCGACGGCTCCGGCGGGCTGACCATCGGCGCCGGCTGCGACATCAGCAGCGGCGCACAGATCTACACCCACTCCTCGGTGCGCCGCTGCGTCTCCGGTCGGGCCTACCCGCAGGTCGACCGGGCGCCGGTGACGATCGGTGACCGGGTCTTCATCGGGGCCAACGCCACGGTGCTGATGGGCGTCACCATCGGGGACGGCGCGGTGGTCGGCGCGGGCGCCGTGGTCACCCGGGACGTCCCCGCCGGGACGGTCGTGGCCGGCGTCCCGGCCCGGGTGGTCTCCACCGTCGAGGTGGACGGCGGCGCCGTCCGGTTCGTCGCCGCGCAGGACAGCTAGGAGCCCCTTGCAGTGCGTATCGTCGTCGTCAACAACTTCTTCCCGCCCCGCCCCGGGGGAAGCTCGCACCTGTCCGAGTCGCTCGCCCGGGGCTACGCCGCCGCCGGGCACGACGTCCTGGTGGTCACCGCCGCGTACCAGGACGCCCCGGCGTACGAGGAGCGCGACGGCCTGCGCATCGTCCGGCTGCCGGCGGTGATGCTGCCGCAGACCCGGCTGGCGGTGAGTTTCGACATCTCGTTCGCCACCCGGCCGAGCCTGCCCCGGCGGCTGCGCCGGCTGCTCGACGACTTCCGCCCGGACGTGATCCACCAGCACGGGCAGTTCTTCGACCTGACCTGGGCGACCTCCCGGTACGCCCGCAAACGCGGGGTGCCGGTGCTGCTCTCCGTACACACCCGGCTGGAGAACCCGGCAGCCCGGTACGCGAAGGTGTTCCGCTGGCTGGACGCCCTCCTGGTGAAGCCCTTCATGCGGCTGTCCCGCCCCCGGGTGGTGGTGATGGACGTGCTGATGCAGGAGTACATCGAGTCCCGGTACCGGGGCGCCCACGCGGGCCTGGCGCCGATCCCGGTCGGGGTGGACCCGGAGTGGGTGCTCGGCGGCAACGGCCAGCGGGTCCGGGACCGGCACGACCTGGGCGACGCCCCGGTGATCCTCTCGGTCGGGCACGTGATCCCGCTGCGTGACCGGGTCGCCCTGGTGGAGGCGCTGCCGGCGGTGCTGGCCGTGGTGCCGGACGCGAAGCTGCTCGTCTGCGGGCACGTCTACTACCACCTGTTCCTGGAGCGGGCGCGGGCCCTCGGCGTCGAGCACGCGGTCGTCGCGGTGGGCAAGGTGGCCAAGAGCGAGATCCCCGACTACCTGGCCGCCGCCACGGTGGAATCGCACGAGCAGGGCATCGGCCTGGGGACCGCGACGCTGGAGGCGATGGCGGCCGGGGTGCCGGTGGTCGCGCCGGCCCGACCGGACAACTTCCCCGGCATCGCCCTGCGGGACGGGGAGAACGTCCTGCTCTGCCCGCCCGGCGACGTCGCCGGGCTGGCCGACCGGCTGGTCCGCGCGCTGACCGACCCCGCCCTGGCCAAGCAGGTCGGGGTGAACGGGCAGGCGCTGGTGCACGCCCACTTCACCCTCGACCGGGTGCTCGACCGGCACCTCGCCGTCCTCACCGAGTTGGCCGCCGCCCGGGTCGCCCGCCCCCGGTAGCCGACCACCCGGCCGGCCGATCTCCGCTCATCTGCCGAGCACGGGCTCGTCGTTTCGCGTTCACCCGCCGGACAGCGCAGGACCATAGCGTGGCCCGGCGGTCCGAGGCGTCCCGGCGCCGACCCGTACCCGGGTTGTCGTGGATCGTGACCGCCGGCGTCGACGAGCAACGGAGTGACCGCGACCATGACCCTCACCGACCGCCTGCGTGCTGTCTTCGTCGAGGCCCTCGAACTGCCGGAGGGCGTCGACGTCGAGAACCTCAAGTACCGCGACATCGAGCAGTGGGACTCGCTCGGGCACATGACGCTGGTCGCCGCGATCGAGGACGAGTTCGGCGTGCAGCTCGACACCGACCAGGTCATCGACCTGAGCAGCTTCAAGGTCGCCCAGGACATGCTGCGGGGCCTCGGCGTCGATGAGTGAGCTGGTGGGCCGGGTGGCCCTGGTGACCGGGGGCACCCGGGGGATCGGCCTGGCCACCGCCCGGGTGCTGGCCGGGGCGGGTGCCACGGTCGTGCTCACCGGCCGGGACGCCGCCCGCGCCGAGGCGGTGGCCAAGGAGATCGGGGGGCACGGCCTCGGCCTGGACGTCGGGGACTTCGACGCCGTGGGCGCGGTGGTCCGGCGGGTCGTCGCCGACCACGGCGGGCTCGACGTGCTCGTCGCCAACGCCGGGATCATGGAGAACGCGCTGCTCGGCATGGTCCGGGCCGACGCCGTCCGACGCACCCTGGACGTCAACGTCGCCGGTACCGTCGCGGCGGTCCAGGCCGCCGCCCGCGCGATGGCCCGCCGCCGCACGGGCGCCGACGGCGTCCCCCGCCGGGGCGGCGCCATCGTGCTGCTGGCCTCTGTGGTCGGCACCCACGGCGCGGCCGGTCAGGCGGTGTACGCCGCGTCGAAGGCGGCCGTCGCCGCGCTGGCCCGCTCGGCCGCCCGGGAGTTGGGCCCCCGGGGCATCCGGGTCAACGCGGTGGCTCCCGGGGTCATCCGTACCGACCTGACCGCGGCCCTGCCCGCCGGGGTGCTGGACGCGCAGGCCGTCGCCGCGCCGCTGCGCCGCCTCGGCGAGCCCGAGGAGGTGGCCGACGTGATCCGGTTCCTGGCCGGCGACGGGGCCCGGTACGTCACCGGGCAGGTGCTCGGGGTCGACGGCGGGCTGGTGCCATGAGGCTGGTCCACCCGGCCGCCCGGCTGCTCGACGCCGCCAGCGGCGCGACCCTGGGCGGCCCGGACCTGGCCGCCCGGCTGGCCCGGGTGGGCGAGGCGTACGCGGCCCTGCCACCCGGTGTGCTCTTCGCCCGCAGCGGACTCGGCGTCGAGGCGGTGCTGCGGTACGTGGGCGCGGTCGAGGCCGGCCGTCCCGTCGCCCTGCTCGACCCGTCGCTCGACCCGGCCGTGCTGGCCGACTTCGTCCACCGCTTCGAGCCCGCCGCCGTGCTGGGGCTGGCCGAGGGCGGCGCGGGTGCCGACCCGGGTGCGCTGCCGAAGGGGTACCGCGAGGTCACCGACGCGGTGCTCGGCCCGGTCTGGGTCCGGGAGCACGCTCCCGCCGCGCGACCGCACCCCGACCTGGCGGTGCTGCTGGCCACCTCCGGGTCGACCGGGGACCCGAAGTTCGTCCGGCTCTCCCGGGACGCGGTGCTGGCCAACGCCACCGCCATCGGTACCGCGCTGGCCCTCGACCCGACCGAGGTCGCCCCGACCAACCTGCCGCTGTACTACAGCTTCGGCATGTCGGTGGTGAACAGCCACCTCGCCGCCGGGGCGACGGTGCTGGTGGTCGACGGTGGGGTGCTGGCCCGGGAGTTCTGGCAGGCGGCGCAGCGGCACGGCGCGACCTCGCTGGCCGGGGTGCCGCACCACTACGAGATGCTGCACCGGATCCGGTGGAGCCCGGCCCGGTACCCGACCCTGCGGACCCTCACCCAGGCCGGTGGCCGGCTGCGCGACGAGCTGATCCTCGCCTTCCACGAGAAGATCAGCGCGGTCGGCGGGCGGTTCCACGTGATGTGGGGGTGCACCGAGGCGGGGCCCCGGATGAGCACCCTGCCGGCGGAGGCGCTCCCCGGTCGGGTCGGCTCGGTCGGGCCCGCGCTGGCCGGCGGCGCGTTCACCGTGCTCGGCCCCGACGGGGTGGAGACGAGCGCCCCGGAGGTGGTCGGTGAGCTGGTCTACCGGGGCCCGAACGTGATGATGGGGTACGCCGAGCGCGCCGCCGACCTGGCCCGGGGCGACGACCAGGGCGGGGTGCTGCGCACCGGCGACCTGGGTCGGCTCGACGCCGACGGGTACGTCTGGCTGCGCGGGCGGCTCAGCCGCTTCGGCAAGGTCTTCGGGGTCCGGGTCAACCTGCACGACATCGAGGAGATGGTGCGTGACCACGGGCCGGTGGTCGCGGTCTCCGGGCCGGACCGGGTGGTGCTCTTCGCCGAGGGCGTCGACGCCGCCACGGCGGGGGAGATCGCCGGGCGGCTGGCCGAGCGGCTCCGGACCCACCGCACCGGGTTCGACGTCCGACCCGTGGAGCGGCTGCCGCAGCTCTCCAACGGCAAGATCGACTACCGTGCCCTGGAGGCTCAGGTATGACCCTGTTCACCCTCGGCCAGGCCGACCGGGAGGCCCGGCTCCTGCCGGAACTGGTCGAGCTGACCGAGCACCACCGGGCCGCCAGCCCGGAGTACGCCCGCCTGCTGGCCGCGCTGGGCCACCCGCCCGGCCGCCGGTACGCGCGGGTGGCCGACCTGCCCTGGCTGCCGGTCCGGCTCTTCAAGCACCACGTACTCAAGAGCATCCCCGACGACGAGGTGTTCACCGTGCTCACCTCCTCCGGCACCACCGGGGAGGTCAGCCGGATCTTCCTGGACAAGGCGGCGGCCTCGGTCCAGCAGCGGATGCTCAGCGCGACGATGCAGACCGTGATCGGGGGGCGGCGGCTGCCGATGCTGCTGGTCGACACCCGGGCGCTGTTCACCAAGCGGCGTTCGTTCTCGGCGCGGGGCGCGGGCGTGCTCGGCATGATGAACTTCGGCCGGGACCACACCTTCGTCCTCGACGAGCAGGACCGGCCCGACCCGGAGGCGGTCCGCTCCTTCCTCGCCCGACACGGCGACCAGCCGTTCCTGATCTTCGGGTTCACCTTCATGACCTGGCTCTACCTGTACGAGCTGGCCCGGGAGCACCGGCTCGACCTGAGCAACGGCATCCTGATCCACAGCGGCGGCTGGAAGAAGCTGGCCGACCGGGCGGTGGACAACGACGAGTTCCGCCGCCGCTTCGCGCAGGAGACCGGGCTGCGCCGGATCCACAACTTCTACGGCATGGTGGAGCAGATCGGCCTGACCTTCCTGGAGGGGCCGGACGGCGGAGGGCTGTACTGCCCCGACTTCTCCGACGTCATCGTCCGGGACCCGGCCACCTGGCAGGAGGTACCGGTCGGCACGCCCGGCGTGGTCCAGGTGATCAGCACCCTGCCCCGGTCGTACCCGGGCCACCTGCTGCTCACCGAGGACCGGGGGGTGGTGCACGGCGTCGACGACGGGGCCTGGCCGGGCAAGCGGTTCTCGATCCTGGGCCGGCTGCCCCGCGCCGAGGCGCGCGGGTGCAGCGACACCTTCGCGGCGGCGGCGTGAGCCGGCGCGGCGGCCGGCACAGCGGCGGCGCCGGCGTGAGCCGGCGGTGCGGACAGCGGAGGGTGGTACCGGCATGAGCAAGGTGGTCGAACGGTTCCCGGCCGGTGGCCCGGTCACCGTCGAGGACCTGCTCGCCGCGCTCCGGTCGGCCCCGACCGACGGGCCGCTCACCGTGGGCGACGAGCGGGTGGTCGAGTTCCTGGTGGCGTTCGCCCGCCGGCTGCTGCGCCCGGCGGTGGCCCGCCGGCACCCGGAACTGGCCTCGCTCGGCTTCTTCCTGCGCCGGGGCGAACTCGCCCGGGTCCGGGACCGGGTCGCGGAGACCCCCGGCGAGCTGCGCTTCCCCCGGGGGCTGGTGTTCCACGTGCCGCCGGCCAACGTCGACACCATCTTCGTCTACTCGTGGGCGCTCGCCGCGCTCGCCGGCAACAGCAACGTGGTGCGGATCTCCTCCCGGTCGGCCGGGGCGGCGGACGCCGTGCTGGACGCGCTGAACGAGACCCTGGCCGACGCCCACCCGGCGCTGCGCGAGACCCAGCGCATGGTCACCTACGGCCGGGACGACGCGGTGACCGCCGCCCTCTCCGCCGCCGCCGACCTGCGGGTGATCTGGGGCGGGGACGGCTCGGTCACCGACCTGCGCCGGCACCCGCTGGCCCCGCACGCCCGGGACGTCACCTTTCCCGACCGGTCGTCGTTCACGGTGATCGGGGTCGCCGGGTGGCTGGCCGCGAGCGAGGCGGAGCGGGACGCCGCCGCGCTCGGCCTCTACAACGACGCGTACTGGTTCGACCAGGCCGCCTGCTCCTCGCCCCGGGCGGTCTACTGGATCGGCCCGGCGGCCGAGGCCGGCACCGCCCAGGCCGACCTGCGGGCCCGGCTGCGCGCGGTGCTCGACGGCAAGCGGCCGGAGGTCGACGCCGCGATGGCGGTGCAGAAGCGGGTCGCCACGTACGGGCTGGCCGTCGAGGGGACGGCGACCGGGATCCGGTTCGACGGCAACGACCTGGCCACGGTGGAGCTGACCGACCCGGGGGACATCCCCCGGCGGTGGCTCGGCGTCGGCACCTTCCCGCAGGCCCGGGTCGACGCCCTGGCCGACCTCGCCCCGGTGGTGGTCCGCCGGGACCAGACGGTCACCCACTTCGGGTTCGACGCCGCCGAGTTGACCGCGTTCGCCCGGACCGTGGCGGGGCGGGGGATCGACCGGCTGGTGCCGATCGGTACCGCGCTCGACTTCGCCGCCACCTGGGACGGGTACGACCTGATGCGGGAGTTCACCCGGATCACCACGGTCGGCGTCCGCTGACCGTGGTGAGCGCCGGTCAGCCCGTGGGGCCGGTGGCGCGGGGGACGACGTCCGGGCCGTCGCCCCGCAGGTGGCGTACCCCGGAGAGCGCGGCGAGCCCGGCGGCGAGCACGTCCGCGATGGTGAAGATCAGCCGGGAGGCCAGCGCGATGCCCATCGCGGCGCCGACGCCGCCGCTGCCGACCAGGAACGGGGCGAGCGCCGCGACCAGCACCGCCTCGCGGACCCCGAGCCCGGAGGGGGAGACGAAGGCGAACATGCCCACCGTCATCGCGATCGCGAACGCCCCCACGCAGCGGACCAGCCCGTCCAGACCGGGGGTGGCCTGGGCGTTGGCCAGCAGCCACAGGTGCACCCCGAACAGGCCGTACCCGAGGGCGCTCCAGCCGACCACGCGCAGCACGCCGGGCCAGGTGAGCCGGTGCTCCAGCGGCGGCCGGCGCAGCACCCGCAGGACGAGCTGGACCAGCGCGGTGAGCACCCGGGGGACGGCGCAGAGCACCGCGACCGGGAAGAGGATCGCCATGATCCACAGCGCCACCCGGACCGACTCGGCGTAGTCCGAGCCCGAGCCGACGGCCTCCCGCAGCGACGGCAGACCCGCCACGCCCAAACCGAGCGCCGTGGTCACGCCGAGCCCGACGGCGATGAGCGAGGCGAGGAAGGCCCGGGGACGGGGCAGTCCGGCCCGCCGGCCCAACTCGATCTGCAGCACGTAGGCCCAGACGCTGCCGGGGATGTACTTGCCGAGCTGACCGACGAGGCAGATCCGCAGCGCCGCGCCGACGGTGACCCGGTGCGCCAGGTCGGCGACGGCGGCCCGCCAGGCCATGGTGTTGGCCACCATGCCGAGCAGCGCGGCGAGCACCGAGAGCCCGACCGACTGCCAGGCCAGGCCGAGCCAGGTCGCCCGCACCTGCGGCCACTGGTCGACCACGCTCCAGGTCATCCCGGCCACGATGGCGACGATCACCACCACCCGGACGACCAGGCCCAGCCGCTGCCGCGTGCCGCCGGTGGTCGTGGCCGGGGGTGCCGCCGTGGTGTCCCCGACCTCGCTGCGGGCTGCGGTTCGTACCACTGACTACCTGCCTACGTGTCGGATTCCGCCCGGTAACTGGGGGGATGGGGGTGGTGGAGCAAGGCACCACACTAGCCCAGTCCCCGGTCTGCCGCCCGCGGGCCGTACCCCTGCGGGTCGCCCACCGGTCGGCCCTGTGTCGCGCCGCATTCCACCGCTGTTAACGTCGGAGCGCTGCCACCACGTCCCCCGAGGAGTCCGAGCGTGATCCCCATTTCCGTCGTCAAACTCGACGAGGCGGCCGAACGGTTGGCGGTCGAGGTGATCCGGTCCGGTGTGCTGGCACAGGGGCCGATGGTGGCCCGGCTGGAACGCGACTTCGCCGAGATCGTCGGCGTCGAGCACGCGGTGGCCGTGAACAACGGCACCACGGCCCTGGTGGCCGCCCTGGAGGTGCTCGACCTGCGGCCGGGTGACGAGGTCGTGACCACCCCGTTCACCTTCGTGGCCACCCTCAACGCCATCCTGGAGGCGGGCGCCACCGCCCGTTTCGCCGACATCCGTGACGACGACTTCTGCCTGGACCCGGCGGCGCTCGCCGAGGCGGTCGGGCCACGGACCCGGGTCGTCCTGCCGGTGCACCTGTACGGCCAGGCGGCCGACATGGGCGCGATCGTCCCGCTGGTCCGCTCGCACGGACTGGGGCTGGTCGAGGACACCGCGCAGTCGCTGGGCGCCACCGTCGACGGGCGCGGGGCGGGCAGCTTCGGGCTCGGCACGTTCTCGCTCTACGCGACGAAGAACGTGACCACCGGCGAGGGCGGGATGGTCACCACCGACGACGCGGTCCTCGCCGACCGGCTGCGCGTCCTGCGCAACCAGGGCATGCGCCAGCGGTACCAGTACGAGGTCGCCGGCCACAACTACCGGATGACCGACCTGCAGGCCGCCCTGGGCATCCCGCAGCTCGCCGGTTACGACGAGACCGTCAAGCGTCGCCGGGACAACGCCGCCCGGCTCACCGCCGGTCTGGCCGACGTGCCCGGCCTGCGGCTGCCGGCCGAGCTGCCCGGCCGCGCGCACGTCTGGCACCAGTACACCGTGCTGGTCACCGAGGCGGCCCCGGTCACCCGCGACGAGGTGGCCGCCCGGCTGACCGAGCAGGGCGTCGGCTCGGGGGTGTACTACCCGAAGGTGGTGTACGACTACGACTGCTACCGGGAACACCCCCGGGTGGTGGCCGACCCGGCGCCGGTCGCCGAGCGGGTGGCCCGGCAGTGCCTGTCGCTGCCGGTGCACCACCACCTCGCCGACGGCGACGTGGACCGGGTCGTCGAGGCCGTGCGCAAGGCGGTCGGGGCGTGACCGCCCCGGTCAGCTTCGCGCTCGTCGGCACCGGGACGATGGGCTCGCTGCACGCCCGGGTGATCGCCCAGTCCCCGCGTGCCCGGCTGGCCCGGGTGGTCGAGCCCCGGGCGGACGTCGGCCGGGAGATCGCGCAGCGCTACGGCGCCGAGTGGGTGCCCGACCTGGCCGACCTGTCGGGGGTGGACGCTGTGGTGGTCGCCGCCCCGACCGAGTACCACCGGGACGTGGCCGAGCAGGTGCTCGCCGCCGACCGGCCGTTGCTGATCGAGAAACCGGTCTGCGGCAACCTGGCCGAGACCGAGGAGGTCGTGGCGCTCGCCGAGAAGCGCGGCCTGCCGCTGCTCTGCGGCCTGCTGGAGCGCTTCAACCCGGCGGTGCTCACCGCGCTGGCGCTGGCCTGTGACCCGGTGCACGTCACCGTCACCCGGCACTCCCCGTACGCGCCCCGGATCCGCACCGGCGTGGCGTGGGACCTGCTCGTGCACGACGTGGACCTGGCCATCCAGTTGTTCGGCGGGGCCACGCCGAGCGCGGTCCGGGGCACCCTCGGCCACTTCCACCCCGACTCGGAGCCCGGGGCGGAGGACGTCGCCGAGGCGGTGCTCACCTTCGGTGACCGCGCGCTGGCGCACGTCTCGGCCAGCCGGATCGGCCAGCGCAAGATCCGTACCCTGGCGATCGGCGAGGTCGACCGACTGATCGAGGCGGACCTGATCCGCAAGCACGTGACGATCTACCGGCACGTGTCGCTGGACGCGGCGACGCCGGACGGGCGGGGGTACCGGCAGCAGAGCATCATGGAGGTGCCGGAGCTGCTGTCGAACCAGGAGCCGCTGGCCGCCCAGCTCGACCACTTCCTCGACATCCTGGCCGGCCGGTTGGACGCGGACGCGGAGCGGCAGCGGATCCTGCCGGCGCACCGGGCGGTGGCCAGCGTCATCGACGGCAACCGGCCGTGACGGCCGGGCGGCCGGTGCCCGCCCGCCCGGCCCGTCGACAGGCCGGGTGGGACCCGCTCCGGTAGGCTCGGCACGTCGGGCCGAGCGGCGGCAGTGGGCCCTGCGGCGGCGACCGTCTCCCCATCATCGAGGCCACAACAAGGACGTTCTGTGTCAGTGAAGGGCGAAATTCCCGTTGTGACCGCAGTCGAACCGACCGTGTCGGAGCGGCCCGTGCCGGAGCAGGCCGGGCCGGAGCGGCCCGGGCGGGAGCAGGCCGGGCGGCCGACCGACGCGACCACGACGGAGTCGACAGTCGTCGAGCCGGCCCCGGCCGCCGCCCCGGTGGCGCCGACGGGCCCCGCCGCCCGGCCGACCCCGGCCGCGCCGGGCTCCGCCGACGCCCCGACCCCGGCCGCGCCGGGCGCCGACGACGCCGCGACCCTCGCCGAGCCGGGCGCCGACGACGACACGGTCCCGACCGCCGTGGCGCCCCGCCGGCCCGGCGTGCTGGAGCGGGTCCGCCGGTTCGTCGCGGCGGTCCCGCGCCGGATCACCGACGCGGCGGTGCTGGCGTTCGCGCTCTACACCGTGCTCTACCACCTGGCGTTCCCGTTCGGGTGGGCCCCGTCGCTGACCTTCCGGATCTGGCTGACCGGCTGCGCCCTGCTCGTGCTGCTCCGGCTGGTCGTCGCCGGGCTGCGCGAGCGGACCGCCCGCCGGGCTGTCGCCACCGCGCCGCGGGACGGCTCGACGGTGGAGCTCACCCGGCCCGCCCGACGCGGCCCCCGCTGGTGGTGGGTGCTGCCCGTGTTCGGCGTCGGGGTGGCGGCGGCGGTGACCGCCGGGATCGGCGGCACCATGCCCTGGTGGTGGCCGGCGTCGCTGGGCCTGGTCGCCTCGGTCGCGGTGGCGCTGCTGGCCCGGCGGAGCTGGCTGGTCGCCGGCCCCGACGGCGAGCCCGCCCCCACCGTCTGGCAGGCCGGGTACGTCCTGCTGGTCTCGGCGGGCGTGGCCGTCTCCTCGCTCTACATGGCCCGCAACACCCCCGACGACGTGTTCTACCTCGGCAAGTCCGTCTGGGTGGCCGAGCGCGACAGCGTCCCGGTGCGGGACTTCCTGTTCACCGAGGAGGTCCTGCCGGGGCTGAGCACCCAGCCGCCGATCTCCTCCATCGAGGTCTTCGCCGGGGCGCTCGGGCGGTTCCTCGGCCTGCACGCCGCCGACGCCACCTGGTTCGTGCTGCTGCCGGTGCTGGCCGTGCTGGCGGTGCTGGCGCTGTGGCGGCTGGTGCACCGGTGGGCCCCGCGCCGGCCGATGCTGGCCTTCACGGTCGCCGTCGGCTACCTCTACCTGGTGGCCGGCTCGGACGCCGCGCTGGGCACCTTCCACCTGCCCCGGCTCTACGAGGGCAAGGGGATGTTCGTCTCCGCCGCCGTACCGCTGATGTGGGTGTACCTGACCGACTGGCTGGAGTCCCGGTCACGGTGGAAGCTCTTCCTGATCTTCGCGCTCGGGGTGGCCTCGGCGGGGCTCACCTCCACCGCGGCGATCATCCTGCCCATCCTGGTCGGCGCGGCGGCCTTCGCGATGCTCCTGGTCGGGCGCTGGCTGCCGGCGGTGCTCGCCTTCGCCGCGGCGGTGGCGTACCCGCTCGGCTCGGTGGTGGTGTCCCGGCTCGCCCTCGGCCCGGTCACCGAGGTCGGCGGCGAGACCCAGTTCTTCGACGCGGAGGGGACGTACCGGCGCACCCTGCTGGTCGGGTCGCTCGGTGTGATCGGCGGGCTGGCCCTCTGGGTGGCCCCGCTGCTGATGCGGCACCGGACGCCCCGCCTGCTCGCCGCCGGCGCGGCGGTGACGATGAGCGTGCTGTTCGTCCCCGGGGTGCTGGAGTTCCTCGCCGACCTGACCGGCATCGCCGCGGTGCTGTGGCGGGTGCCGTGGATCCTCGCCCTGCCCGGCCTGATCGGCATCCTGTGCACCGTGCGTCTGCCCTGGCCGGCCCGGCTGCCCCTGCTCGGCCCGCTGCCCTGGACCGGCCGGACGCTCAAGGCCCTGACCAGCGCCCTGGTCGCGGCCGTCCTGCTGGCCACCTTCAGCCTGTACGGCACCCCGATGTGGCACCGGGACAGCTTCGTCGAGACGCACCCCCACCCGGTGTGGAAGGTGCCCCAGGACCGGCTGGGCCGCGTCGAGTGGATCCAGTCCCTGACCCCGGCCCGCCCGCCCGGTCTGCTGCTGGCCCCCAGCACCCTGATGCGCCTCGCCCCGATCCTCAGCAGTGAGCTGCGGGTCGTCCTGCCCCGCGACGGCTATCTGCTGGAGTACGACTGGAACTCGGAGTTCGCCCAGGACCGGCTGCGGCTCGCCGCCTTCGCCGACGGGGAGGCGATCCCGTCCGCCGACGAGCTGGCGGCGACCCTGGACCGGCTCGACGTCACCACGGTCTGCCTGTACTTCGGCAACCGGGCGGCCCGCCGGGCGCTGGAGCGGCTCGACTTCGAGGTGTTCGGCGAACGGGAGGACCCGGCCGGTTCGGTCCGCTGTCTGCGCAAGCTCGACGCGGGCGCGCCGCCGCCGACCGACTGACCCCGTCGGTCGAGGCGTCGGCGGTGCTCGCGGAGCAGGTCACGGCGGCCCCGACCGGCAGCGGTCGGGACAACCCGGACAGCGTGGTACCGGGTTCGCATCACCCCCGCAAATCGCTCTATACCCGAACGGCGACTCCCGTTGTCCTCGCGTTAAGGTCGTGGGCAGTCAGGCCGACACCGACCGACGCCGCCGGCCCCCGCCGGCCGAGCCCAGCGGTCGCCTCCGTCCGTTCGGCCCGGCTCGTCGTCGATCTCGTAGGGAGAGCCATCCTTGTTCGGCACGTTACTCCAGCGACTCGGGGTCCCGGCCCGTGGTGCGCTGCTGCTGCTGTGCTATCTGGTCATGCTCGTCACGGGCGCGCTCGGCTGGGTCGGCGCGTTCGCCGTCGCCGGCCTGGCCGCCGTGTTCGGCGAGTACGCCATCGGTCGCTGGTCCGCCCCCTCCCGGGTGCTGCTGGACAAGGTCGGCCTGAGCCGGGTCTACCGGCAGCTCGCCCGGGACCTGTCGGTGGTCCTGCTGGCGGTCACCACGGTGCGCCCCGGCATCGGCGAGATCACCGTCCTGCTGCTGCTGCCCGCCGTGGTCTGGACGATCGGCGTCTTCGCCGGGGCCTTCACCCGGATGATCAACCGGCGGAACCCGGTCTCCGCGCTGGTGCGCAACATCGACCTCGGTCCGATCAAGGCGGCTCCCCGGCCTCCCGAGTGGACCAGCGCCGTGGTGGGCAACGGGATGGCGCAGCTCAACATCCTGCTGGTGCCGGCCGTGGTGGTGGCCGCCGTCCTCGGTGACCTGGTGCCGGTCTTCGTGGCCGGCGCGGCGGCGGTGCTGGCCGCCGCCGTGGTGGGCGGGATCGTCGCGCTCACCTGGCTGCGCGGTCGCGGTCAGGGCACCGGCAAGGACGCCGTGCTGGCCGCGGTGCAGACCTGGTTGGACAGCTACCGGCCGCGGGTGGCGCTCTACTTCGCCGGCCCCGCCAAGGACGTCTACCAGGCCAACATGTGGCTCGCCCCGACCGAGGCGCTGGACCAGCGCGGCGTGGTGCTGATGCGCAGCAAGGAGGCCTTCCTGGAGATGGCCGACACCCGGCTCCCGGTGATCTGCGTACCGGCCAGCGTGGACTTCATGAACCTGGAGCTGGCCAGCATCCGGGCGAGCCTGTACGCGGCCAACGTGGGCGCGAACATCCACATGCTCCGCGAGCCCGGCATGAAGCACGTCTTCGTCGGGCACGGCGACAGCGACAAGCAGGCCAGCGTCAACCCGTACAGCAAGGTGTACGACGAGGTGTGGGTCGCCGGGCTGGCCGGGCGGGAGCGGTACGCGCGGGCCGATGTCGGCGTGCTCGACGCCGACATCGTCGAGATCGGCCGGCCGCAGCTCGCCGGGGTGCACACCTTCGGCGCCCCGGCGGTGGACCGGCCGTTCACCGTCCTCTACGCGCCCACCTGGGAGGGGTGGCTGGACGACGACCCGTACCACACCTCGCTGGTGCTGATGGGCGAGCGGATCATGAACGGCCTGTTGAAGGCCGGGCCGGGGATCCGCGTGATCTACAAGCCGCACCCGTTGACCGGCGCCCGCTCCAAGGCGGCCAAGGCGGTGCACGAGCGGGTGGTCGCCCGGATCGCCGCCGCCGGGGGCGACACCGACGCGAGCAGCCTCGACGGCCCCGCGCACCGGGTGGTGACCGGCCGGGTGCCGGCCCTGTTCGACTGCTTCAACCAGACCGACCTGCTGATCAGTGACATCTCCAGCGTGGTGTCGGACTTCGTGCAGAGCCAGCGGCCGTACGTGGTGGCGAACCCGAGCGGGCTGCCGGAGGACGAGTTCCGGCGCAAGTTCCCGACCGCGCGGGCGGCGTACCTGCTCTCGGCGGACTGCGGCGAGCTGCCCAAGATCGTGGCGCTCACCCGGGCCGGCGACGACCCGATGACCGAGGCCCGGCGGGACCTGAAGACGTACCTGCTCGGCCCGGACGAGCCGAACGCGATGGAGCGGTTCCGGCAGGAGATCACCCGGCTCTGCCGCTGAGGCGCTGACGACCGACGGGGGACGGCGTGAGCCGTCCCCCGTTTCGCGTACCGGCTCAGCTCCGGTGCGGTGGCGTGTCGACGTCGCGGGAGACCACCTCGCCGCGCTCGTCCACCCAGCCCTTGGGCCGGGCCGGGTTACCGGCGACCAACTGGTACGGGGCGACGTCCCGGGTCACCACCGCGCCGGCCGCGATCATGGCGTACTCGCCGACCTCGATGCCGCAGACCAGGGTGGCGTTCGCGCCGATCGAGGCGCCCCGACGGACCACGGTCGGGGTGATCGTCCAGTCCGGGTTCTGCGCCCGGGGCCGGAAGTCGTTGGTGAAGACCGCGCACGGGCCGACGAAGACCTCGTCCTCCAGGGTCACCCCCTGGTAGACCGAGACGTTGTTCTGGATCTTCACCAGGTCACCGACGGTCACCCCGGCGTCGACGTACACGTTGCGCCCGATCACGCAGTTCGCCCCCACGGTGGCGGTGGACCGGACGTGGGCCAGGTGCCAGATCCGGGTACCGTCGCCGACCCGGGCGCCGGCCTCGACATCGGCCGTGGGGTGCACGAAGACGGTGGGGGAGTGGGATTCAGGGTCAGTCATCCGCCAGCTCGCAACAGGTCGGGGCGCGGCGTCGCGCCGTGGGTGCGCGGGTGCCGGCCGGGCGTGGCGCCGGCCGCCGTCGGCGCGCGGGCACGACGGCGCGCGCCCGGACGCGGGCGAGCGCGTCGGGCGGTCGCCCCGCCGCCGGGACGCGCGGGCCGGCGTAGCATAGCGAGCCCGCCCCGGTGGCTCATCGCGTCGGGCCGACCCATCTGCCACGATGCCCTAGCAGCGGTTCCAGCAAGGAGGGGGGTTCGGGTGCGCATCCTGCTGGTCGAGGACGACCGTCGGGTGGCGGCGGCCCTGTCGTCCGCGCTGACCCGGCGGGGTTACGAGGTCGAGCACGCCGCGACGGTCGCCGCCGCGCTGTCGGCGGCCCCGTGCGACCTGGTGCTGCTCGACCTGAACCTGCCCGACGGCGACGGGGTGGACCTCTGCCGGGAACTGCGCCGCCGCAGCCCGCAACTGGGCATCATCGCGGTCACCGCGCGGGGCGAGGAGCGCGACCGGGTGCTCGGGCTGCGGCTCGGCGCCGACGACTACGTGGTCAAACCGTTCTCGATGGTGGAGTTGCAGGCCCGGATCGAGGCGGTGCTGCGCCGGGCCGCGCACACCCTGCCCGAGCGCAACTCGATCGAGGCCGGCGTGCTGCGGGTCGACGTCGCCGCCCGGACGGTGGCCGTCGACGGGCGGGCGGTCGCGCTGACCCGTAAGGAGTTCGACATCCTGCTCTCCCTGGCCCGGCAGCCGGGGGTCGCCGTGCCCCGCGAGCGGATCCTGCTCGACGTCTGGGGCACCACCTGGGCGGACCGGCACACGGTGGAGGTGCACGTGGCGTCGCTGCGGGGCAAGCTCGGCGACGCCCGGCTGGTGGAGACGGTACGCGGGGTCGGTTACCGGCTCCGCGCCGAGTGAGGGGCCGGGCGTGCGTCGTCGGCTGGTGATCAGCTACCTGCTGCTGATGGTGCTGGTGCTGCTCGCCCTGGAGACCCCGCTCGCGCTCACCCTGGCCACCCGGGAGACCGACCGGGTCCGTGCCGACCGGCTGGCCGACGCGACCCGGTTCGCCTCGCTGGCCGGCCCGGCGCTCCGCGACGACGTGGTCGGCCCGCTCGGCGGGGAACTCGCCAGCTACGACGAGCTGTACGGCATCGGCGCGGCGGTGGTGGACCGGGACCGCCGGACGGTGACCGAGTCGGCGACCTGGGAGCCCAGCGCGGGGACGGCGGCGGCCCTGGACACCGCGCTGTCCGGGTTGCAGGTGAGCACCCCGGACTCGGTCTGGCCCTGGGTGCGCGACCCGGTCGTGGTGGCGGTACCGATCAACGACGGCGGGGAGGTGCTCGGCGCGGTGGTGATCACCACACCGTCGGAGCGGATCCGCCGGACCGTGACCGCCTGGTGGCTGCTGCTGGCCGCGGTCGGGGTGCTGGCCGTGGTGGCCGGCGTGCTGCTGGCGTTCGGGCTGGCCGGCTGGGTGCTGCGGCCGGTCACCGAGCTCGACGCGGTGACCCACGAGATCGCCGAGGGTGACCGGGGCGCCCGGGTGCAGCACCGGCTGGGGCCGCCCGAGCTGCGCCGGCTGGCGACCAGCTTCAACCACATGGCCGACGCGGTCTCCGACGTGATGGACCGGCAGCGGGCCTTCGTGGCGCACGCCAGCCACCAGCTCCGCAACCCGTTGACCGCGCTGCGGCTGCGGGTGGAGGAGCTGGGACCGAGCCTCACCGACCCGGAGGGCCGGGTCGAGCACCAGTTGGCGCTGGAGGAGACCGACCGGCTGGCGCAGGTGCTCGACGCCCTGCTCACCCTCGCGCGGGCGGAGCGGACCGAGAACGAGCGGGTCACCGTCGACGCGGTCGCCGTCGCCGCCTCCCGGGTGGCCGCCTGGGAGCCGTTGGCCCGGCACCGGTCGGTCGCCCTGGGCCTGGTGACCCTCGACCACCCGGCGTACGCCCGGACCGTGCCGACCGCCATCGACCAGGCGTTGGACGCGCTGATCGACAACGCGGTGAAGTTCAGCGGAGCCGGCGAGGAGGTGACGGTGACCGTCCGCCGGGCCGACGGCGGGACCGTCCTGGAGGTCCGGGACACCGGGCCGGGCCTGACGGCCAGCCAGCTTGGTCAGGCCACCGAGCGGTTCTGGCGGGCGCCGGAGGTGCAGAACGTCGACGGCGCCGGGCTCGGGCTGACCATCGTCGCGGTCCTCGTCGACGCCTCCGGTGGGCGGCTCGCCATGCGGCCGGGCGAGCCGCGCGGCCTCGTCGCCGAGCTGTGGTTCCCCGCGCCGGAGACCGTCCCCGAGGCCGCCCCGCCCACCGTCGGCCTGCCTGCCGTCGGGCCGTCCGCTGTCGGCCCGCCTGCGGTCGGGCCGCCCGTCGCCGGGGTGGGCACCGGCTCCGGCGGGCCCGGTCAGTAGCCCAGGCCGACGGTGTGGCCGATCGTGGCCGGGTCGCCGAGCGCGGCGAGGATGGCGTGCGCGACGTCGGCGCGGGCGATGGAGGTACCGCCCCGGATGTTGCGGTCCAGGGCGGTGCGGTACGGGCGGCGGCGGCCGTTGGTCAGCCGGGGCGGGCGCACGATGGTCCAGTCCAGCCCGCTGTCGCGGACGACCCGCTCGGCGCGGGTGAAGTCGGCGAACTCCGCCGCCAGGAACCGGCGCAGCACCGGCTTGAACACCAGACGGGTGAAGGCGTCGTCCCCCTCGTCCACCACCGGGCCGCTGGCGGTGACGACGATCAGGCGGCTGGTCCCGGTGGCCCGCATCGCGGTGCTGATCGCGCGGGCGCCGTCGGCGCAGACCGACCCGTCGGTCCTGGCCCGGCGGCCGAGCGTGGAGATCACCGCGTCCTGGTCGGTCACGCTGACGGCGATGGACTCCGGGTCCAGGGCGTCGGCGACCACCGGGACCAGCCGGGGGTGGCCGGCGGACGCCAGTCGGGCCGGGTCCCGGACCACGGCGGTGACCTCGTGGCCGTCGGCGAGGGCCTGGTCGACGAGGTGTCGACCGGTACGGCCGGTCGCGCCGAAGACGGTCAGCCGCATGACGTACCCCCGTGATCGATGCCTGCCGGACCCCGAGACTGGGGCAGCGGGCACCCCGCTGTCAACCGCCGGCCGAGGGGCTCCGGATCGGCGCAGGTCGCCGCCGGTGCCCGGGTCAGGGCTTGCTCTCCCGGTACCACGCCGCCGCCCCGGGATGCAGCGGCAGCGGCGTGGTGGCGATCGCCGAGCGGGTGCTCATCCGCCCGGCGGCCGGGTGCGCGGCGGCCAGCTCGGTCCGCCGTTCCATCAGCAGCCGGGTCACCTCGCGGACCAGGGCGTACGGCAGGTCGGCCCGGACGATCAGGTAGTTCGGGTTCGCCACCGTCGTCACCGGCTCCACCCCGTACACGGAGCGGGGGATGTCCCGGGAGACGTAGACCTCCGGGTAGTTGCGGCGCAGCGGCTCGATCCACTCGCCGAGGTCGACGATCCGGGTGGCCACGGTGGTGGCCAGTTGCTCGACGGCGCGCACCGGGAGGCCACCGGAGAAGAAGAACGCGTCGATCCGGCCGGCGCGCAGCGCCTCGACCGACTCGTCCAGATTGAGGGGGCGGCGGTCCACCGCCACGCCGTCGAGCTGGGCCACGGTCAGCAGCCGGGTCGCGGTGATCTCCGTACCGGAGCCGGGCGCGCCCACCGACACCCGCCGGCCGCGCAGGTCGGCGATCGACCGGATCGGGCCGTCGGCGGTGGTGACCAGGTGCAGCAGGTCGTCGTAGACCCGCGCGACGGCGACCACCGGCGGGTCGCCGGTCGGCCCGGTCTCCAGCACGTCGGCCTGGGTGAAGCCCAGCTCCGCCTGGCTGCTGCCGATCAGCCGCACGTTCGCCGCCGAGGCGGCGGTCACCACCACGCTGGCCTGCACGTGGGGCAGCTCACGGTTGAGGATGGCGGCCAGGGACTGGCCGAAGGCGTGGTACACCGCCGTCGGGCTGCCCGTGGCGATCCGGATGGGCACCGGCTCAGCCCGGGTCTCCCGGCAGCCGCCGAGCCCGGCGGGCACCATGAGCAGCGCCACCAGACCGGCGGCGTACCGCCGGTTGCGGGCATTGCAGTGACCGTCCACGGCCAGCACAATGCGCCGTGAACGGTGTGGACCGCAACCCGACCTGTGGTCGGGATACCGTCAGCCGGTCGGTCGGACGGCCGGTGCCAGCGCGGTGCTGTCCAGGATGCGGTCCCGGTCCGGGCCGTCGGCGACGCTCACCACGAGACAGCCCGCGCCCGGCCGGAGCAGCGCCGGCACGTCCAGCAGCGCGGCGCCCCGGACCAGCACGGCGGCCAACTCCCGGTCGGCCAGCCGGACCCCGAGGATGTGCCGGCGGACGTGCCGCCCGCCGGCCAGCAGCGCCGAGCGCCAGGCCGCCGCGGCCAGCCGGGCCCGCCACGCCCGGCGGGGCGCCGACGCTCCGGGTACCAGGCCGCCCAGCAGTTCCCGGCGGCCCTGCCGCCACCCGGCCTCCAGCAGCGCCACGTACGTCGCCTGGTGCTCGGGCGGCACCCGGAGCTGGTGCAGTTCGTAGCGGCGGCGCAGCCCGCCGACGGTCTGCTCGTGGCGGACCGGGATGTCGAGCCGGCCGAGCAGTTGCCGCATCCGCAGCGCCGCGTCCTCCCGGTTGAACTCCGCCGTGCCCGGGAGGCGGGGCCCGGCCGGGCGGCGTCGCCCCGTCCCGGCCGGAGGTGGCGGCGGGGTGCAGCGCAGCAGGCAGGCGGCCTCGAACGCGTCCGCCAGGGTCGGCCAGTCCAGCGGCGACGCGGAAACCGCCAGGTGCCGGGGACGGTCGAGCAGGGTGGATTCGCTGGCCAACGCAGGCACTCCTTCGTCGACTGGGAGTGCACCTACGGTGTCAAGATCGCGGGCCCGGTGGTACCGATCGGGGCGAGGCTTGAGGAAATCTTGCGCTGGCGCGGCGGAAGCGGCGGGCGGCCCTGCCGGCTCGGCGGCCCTACAGCTCGGTGACCACCAGGTCGACCTGCCGGGGCCGGCCCGGCGTCGCCGCCGGCTCCAGCACGGTGTGCTTCAGATCCCGCAGCGCCGTCAGCAGCTCACCGGCGGTGCCAGGGCGGACGCCGGCGGTGAGCAGATCCCGGACCAGCCGTCCCTTGGTGGCCTTGTTGAAGTGGCTCACCACGGACCGGACCAGACTACCGTCGATCATCCGTTCGTGCAGCACCCGGACCGTGACGGTCTGTTCGGCCAGCTCGCCCCGGGGCGTCCAGGTCGTCGCGTACGCCCCGGAACGCAGGTCGAGCACCGGGCCGCCGCCCGCCGCGGCGGTCACCACCGGTCCCAGTTCCCGCCGCCAGTACGCCGGCAACGCCCCCGGGCCGGGCAGCCGCGCCGAGATCGGGCACCGGTACGGCGGGATCCGGTCGGTCAGCCGGACCGCGCCCCACAGGCCCGAGGAGACCAGCACCGACCGCTCGGCCAACCGCCGGGCCGCCGGGGGCAGCGTGGCCAGGTCGAGCGCCCCGTACAGCACGCCGGTGTAGATCCGGCCGGCCGGGGCGGTCGCCACCCGCTCCAGCCGGGCGTTGCGCCGCAGCTCCGCGCCCTGCCCCGCGCTGAGCCCCAGGGCCGCGCGGGCGGCGTCCTCGTCCGGCCCGGCACAGAGCGCGGTCAGCGCGGCCAGCGCCCGCTCCCGGGCCGGGTTCAGCTCGGGCAGGCTGAGCCGGGCCAGGTCCAACCGCCGGCCGGAACCGGCGGGGGCCTTGCCCTCCGAGGGCGGCAGCAGGATCAGCATCGGGTACGGCTCTCCTCGACTCACGGGTGCGGCGTGGGCCAGCGTACGACCCGGTCAGCGGGCACCCCGCAGCGCCGGGCCCGGAGCCTCGGGCCCGCAACGCCGGGACGGTGCGGGGGCGGGATACCCGGCGGTCAGCGCACCGGGCGCAGGGCCGGCTCCGGGTGGTACACCCGTACCCCGCCCACCTCGGCGACGGTGGCCGCGTCGGCCCGGTCGCCCAGCGCCGCCCGCAGCCGCCGGTCCGCCGGGGACCCGGCGGGCAGCACGTACCCGGGCCGGTCGGCCGCCGCCACCCGCTGCCAGTACGCCGGGTAGCGGTTCTGCCCCGGGCGCAGTGCCCCGTCCAGCACCGCGCAGGCCACCTCCTCGGCGGTGTCGAAGACGAGCCGGTTGCAGGTCCAGTAGTCGCCGTACACCGCGCGCAGGCCGGCCCGGCGGACCGCGTCGGCCACCGCCTCGGCCTGCCGCTGGTCGGCGCGGGCCGCCCCGGTGCCGGTGGCGAAGACCAGGGTGCCGACCAGCAGCGCGCCGGTCAGCCCGGCCAGGACGGCGGTGCCGAGCGCCCCGGCGAGCCGGCCGGCCACCCCGACGGTGCCCCGCCAGCAGTCGACCGCCGCCACCCAGAGCGGCCAGAGCACCGCCGGCAGGGACAGTTGCAGCACCGACAGGTACCGGGCGTTGTCCAGCGGCGCGGTGGCGGCGAGCGGGCTGCGCAGGTACGCCAGGAGGGTGAGCGCGGCCCCAGCGAGCAGGGCGAGCGACGCGACCGGCCGGACCCGCCGGGCCAGCGGCCGGCCGGCGGCCCGCCGCCACGCGACCAGCGCGAGCCCGGCGGCGACGACCAGCAGCACCGGGTACAGCACCCCGAACCACGCCTGCCACCGGGCGCACCCGTCCACCGAACAGAGGCCGGTGGCCAGCGGTACCCCGGTCAGCAGCCCGGCCCGCACCCGGTCGGCCAGCGGCGGAGCCACCCCGGTCCCGGCGCTGAGCCGGCGCAGAACCGACAGCGAGTCCTCGCCCGGCGGTGCGACCAGGTTGTCGGCGATCATCGGCGCCGCTCCGACCAGGAACCCGACCAGCAGCAGCACGCCCGCCCGGCCGAGCAGTTCCCGCCGCAGCACGTAGCCCAGCAGCAGGCCGGCCCCGGCCAGGTAGGGCAGGATCAGCCAGTCCGACCAGACGGCCAGCCCGGCCAGCAGGCCGAACGCGGCCACCGCCCACCCGCGTCGCCGGATCCGGCCGTCGGCCAGGCCGACCGCGACCAGCAGCATCAGCAGCACCGCCACCTTCACCTCCGGCCGGCCGCCCACGGCGGTGAGCTGGTCGCGGACCACCCGTTCCGAGCCGAGGGCGAGCAGGCCGACGACGACCGTGGCGAACCACGGCGAGAACAGCCGCCGGCTCAGCCGCCAGGTGAGGACGAGGAAGAGGGCGTACAGCGCCAGCAGCGGCAGCCGCAGCACCGGCCAGCCCGGCCCGGCGACCGCCACCAGCGGCGCGGCGAGGTACGACTCCAGCATCCCCATGTACCGCTGGCCGTAGAGGAAGACCGGTCGTTCCCGTCCGGTGGCGATGTGCAGCGCGGCCAGCCCGAAGGTCGCCTCGTCGCTGTTCGCGGCCGGGACGGTGGCCAGCAGCAGCACCAGCCGGTACCCGACGCCGGCCAGGCCGAGCAGGACCGCGACGGCGGCCGGCCGGTCGAGCGCCGGTGGCCACCGTCGGCCGTGCTGCCCAGGTGTCGACACGACCACGCCCCCGTCGTCGCCCCGACCGGAGTCTGTCACGCCCGACCGCCCCACCGAGGACGTTCGGCCGACCCGGCGGGCGGTGGGCCGTCGGGGGTGGTCCGGTGAGCTGATCGGCTCGCGTGGCCGGTGCCGGCCAGGTGTGGCAGGGTGGCAGGCGTGCCACCCACACCCGCCGGCCAGTTGGCCGTACCCACCCTGCACCGGGCCGCGCGGATCGAGGACGCGGTACACCAGCTCGTGGAACGTCGGCTGCGCCGCACCGGCTGGCGGACCAACGTCATCGCCTACACCGGCTACGGCGCGCCCGGCTGGGTGCGGGTGATGTGCCGGGTGCTGCTGGGCCGCCCGGACACCCGGCAGCGGGGGCGGCTGGAGAAGGTCCGGGGGTGGCGCAGCTTCGCCACCCTGCCCGCGAAGCACGTCACCGTCACCATCGAGGCCGCCGGGGTGCGCCACGAGGTCCGCACCGACCGCAGCGGCTTCGTGCAGACGGTGGTCAAGGCGGACCTGGCGCCCGGCTGGGGGGTGGTCCGGATCAGCGTGCCCGAGGCCGAGCCGGTCGAGGCGCCGGTGCGCATCCTCGACCCGGAGGTCCGGTTCGGGATCCTCTCCGACATCGACGACACGGTCATGGTCACCGCGCTGCCCCGACCGCTGCTCGCCGCGTGGAACACCTTCGTCCTCGACGAGCACGCCCGGATGGCGGTGCCCGGCATGGCGGTGCTCTACGAACGGCTGGTCACCGCGCACACCGGGGCCCCGGTCTTCTACCTCTCCACCGGGGCGTGGAACGTCGCCCCGACGCTGACCCGGTTCCTCTCCCGGCACCTGTACCCGGCCGGCCCGCTGCTGCTGACCGACTGGGGGCCGACCCACGACCGCTGGTTCCGCAGCGGTCGGGAGCACAAGCGGGCCACCCTGGAACGGCTGGCCCGGGAGTTCCCCCGGATGCGCTGGCTGCTCGTCGGCGACGACGGCCAGCACGACCAGGAGATCTACCGCGAGTTCGCCGCCGGCCATCCGGACAACGTCGCCGGGGTGGCGATCCGGCAGCTCTCACCGACCGAGGCGGTCCTCGCCGGTACGCTGCCCACCCCGCTGGACAGCACGGTGCAGGGCCCGGTGGGGCAGCGGTGGCTCTCCGCGCCCGACGGTGCCGGCCTGTGGAAGCTCATGCGCGACAACGGCCTGGTCTGACCGCTCGGGCGCGGTGGCCGGGCCCTGGGCGGGCCGGGCCCTGGGCGGGCCGGGGCGCGGGCGGGGCGGGCCGGTCATGTCTCGCGGTTCCTTTGGAGCTGCCCTCATGAACGGGGCACGCCGCATGACGCCGCACGGACCGGCGGCGAAGGGGCAGCCCGGGCTGCGGGTGGCCGGCGGGAAGGCTGCCCGGCGCGGGCGGTGAGTGGATGGCACGGGCGGTGAGCGGGCCGGCGCGGCTGGCGCGGTGGCGGCTGGGTGACGCGGGCGGCGCGGTGGCGGTCCTACCGACGGGGCAGCTCGAAAGGACGTCGACAACGACCTCGGCCCCCCGGGCCGGAGCCGGCGAGCAGCCCTGGCGGAGACGACCGCGGCAGGGCCGACGTGCGGCCCCGGCCGAACCGGCCCGCCCGGGGTCCCGGCTCAGCTCGGGCGCAGCCAGAGGGCGCCGAGCGGGGGGACCCGCAGGGCCACCGAGGCGGGCTGGCCGTGCCACGACACGTCCTGCGCCTGGACCTCGCCGAGGTTGCCCACGCCGGAGCCGCCGTAGTGGTGGGCGTCGGTGTTGAGCACCTCGGTCCACCGGCCGGAGGCGGGCAGCCCCACCCGGTACTCCTCCAGCGGCCGCGCGGAGAAGTTGACGACGCAGACCAGGGTCCGGCCGTCCGGGGCGATCCGGACGAAGGAGATCGTGTTGTTGGCCAGGTCGTCCCCGGCCAGCCAGCGGAACCCCGTCGGTGAGGTGTCCTGCGCGTACAGCGCCGGGGTGTCACGGTAGATCCGGTTCAGGTCACCGACGAGGCGCTGCACCCCGGCGCGGGCCGGGTCGTGCAGCAGGTACCAGTCGAGGCCGCGTTCCTCGCTCCACTCCCGCTCGTCGCCCAGCTCGCAGCCCATGAAGAGGAGCTGCTTGCCCGGGTGCGCCCACATGTACGCCAGCAGGGCCCGGACGGTGGCCAGCTTCTGCCAGGTGTCGCCGGGCATCTTCGCCACCAGCGAGCCCTTGCCGTGCACCACCTCGTCGTGGCTGATCGGCAGCGCGTAGTTCTCGCTCCAGGCGTACGCCAGGGAGAAGGTGAGCTGGTGGTGGTGGTGCTGCCGGTAGATCGGGTCCTTCGAGGTGTAGAGCAGGGTGTCGTGCATCCAGCCCATGTTCCACTTGAACCCGAAGCCGAGCCCGCCGTCGGAGGTGGGCCGGGTGACCCCGGGCCAGGCGGTGGACTCCTCGGCGATCATCACCACGCCGGGGTGGTGCTTGTAGACGGTCGCGTTCACCTCCTGCATGAACGCGATCGCCTCCAGGTTCTCCCGGCCGCCGTGCTCGTTGGGCAGCCACTGCCCCTCGGGGCGGGAGTAGTCCAGGTAGAGCATCGAGGCGACCGCGTCGACCCGCAGGCCGTCCACGTGGAACTCCTCGCACCAGTACAGCGCGTTGGCGACCAGGAAGTTGCGGACCTCCCGGCGGCCGAAGTCGAAGACGTACGTGCCCCAGTCGGGGTGTTCGCCCCGGCGCGGGTCGGGGTGCTCGTACAGCGGGGTGCCGTCGTAGCGCGCGAGGGCCCAGTCGTCCTTGGGGAAGTGCGCGGGTACCCAGTCCAGCAGCACCCCGACGCCGGCCCGGTGCAGGGTGTCGACCAGGTACCGGAAGTCGTCCGGGTCGCCGAACCGGGAGGTCGGGGCGTAGTAGCCGGTGACCTGGTACCCCCAGGAGCCGCCGAACGGGTGCTCCATCACCGGCAGGAACTCCACGTGCGTGAAGCCCAGCTCCACCACGTACGCGGTGAGCTGCTCGGCCAGGTCGCGGTAGCCGAGGCCGGGCCGCCACGAGCCGAGGTGCACCTCGTACACGCTCATCGGCTCCTGGTGCGGCTGCCGGCGGACCCGGCCGGCCAACCAGGCCCCGTCGGTCCACTGGTACGTGGAGCGGTGCACCACCGACGCGGTGGCCGGCGGCACCTCCGCGTACCCGGCCAGCGGGTCGATCTTGTCCCGCCACTGCCCGTCCGCGCCGAGGATGCGGTACTTGTACCGGTGGCCGGAGGCCGCGCCCGGCACGAAGACCTCCCACACCCCACTGGAGCCCAGCGAGCGCATCGGCCACCCGTCGTGCGCGCCCCAGCCGGTGAAGTCGCCGACCACGCGGACCCCCCGGGCGTTCGGCGCCCAGACCGCGAAGGCGACCCCGTCGTCACCGACCCGGGCCCCGAGCGCCTCCCAGAGCCGTTCGTGCCGGCCCTCGGCGATCAGGTGCAGGTCCAGCTCGCCGAGGGTGGGCGGGTGCCGGTACGGGTCGTCGACGACGCTGCCGTCGACGTCGAGGCGGTAGTCCAGCACGGTGCCGGGCACGGTGGCCTCGAAGATCCCGACGTCGTGCACCCGGGTCGCCGGGTGCCGCTCGTCGCCGACCAGCACCGTCACCGTCCCGGCGGCGCGGCGCAGGGCCCGGATGGTGGTCCGCCCGTCGGCGGGATGCGCGCCGAGGACCCCGTGCGGGTCGTGCGTCTCGCCGGCGATCAACTGGTCCATCGGGCCTCGTCCTTCGGGGCGTCAGTGGTCGGAGCGGCTGCCACGGGGGCCGGGACGTGCGGGCGGCGCAGCGTGAAGAGGTGCGCCGGTTGAAGATACGGGTCGAGCCGGACCGCGTTGTGCTGACCCCAGTCGTAGTGTGCCCCGGTCAGTTCGTCGTGGACGGTGAACCGGTCGTGCCAGTCCAGGCCCAGCGCGGGCATGTCCAGCACGGTGTTGCCCCACTGCACACCCCGGGAGTCGAACGAGCAGACCACCAGGACGGTGTTGCCGGTGGCCGGGTCGTGCTTGGACCAGCAGAGCAGCGCCGGGTTGTCGATCTCGTGGAAGACCAGGTTACGGAGCTGGTGCAGGGCCGGGTTCTCCCGGCGTACCCGGTTGAGGGTGGCGATGAACGGGGCGAGCGAGCGGCCGTGGGCCTGCGCGCCGGCCCAGTCCCGGGGCCGCAGCTCGTACTTCTCGTTGTCCAGGTACTCCTCGGCGCCGGGGCGGGCGACGTGCTCGAAGAGCTCGTACCCGGCGTACAGGCCCCAGGAGGGGGAGAGCAGCGCGGCCAGCACCGCCCGGATCTTGAACATCGGCGGGCCGCCGTGCTGCAACGACTCGTGCAGGATGTCCGGGGTGTTGGGCCAGAAGTTGGGCCGCATGTAGTCGGCCGCCGCGACCAGCTCCTCGCAGTACGCCCGCATCTCCGCCGCGCTGGTGCGCCAGGTGAAGTAGGTGTACGACTGGGTGAACCCGATCTTGCCGAGCCCGTGCATGATCGCCGGCCGGGTGAACGCCTCGGCCAGGAAGAGCACGTCCGGGTCGACCGCCTTGACCTCGCCGATCAGCCAGTGCCAGAAGTCGAACGGCTTGGTGTGCGGGTTGTCCACCCGGAAGATCTTGATGCCCTCGCCGACCCAGTGCAGCACCACCCGCAGGATCTCCGCCCGGATCCCCTCCGGGTCGTTGTCGAAGTTCAGCGGGTAGATGTCCTGGTACTTCTTCGGCGGGTTCTCCGCGTACGCGATGCTCCCGTCGGCCCGGGTGGTGAACCACTCCGGGTGCGCGGCGACCCACGGATGATCCGGGGCGCACTGCAACGCCAGGTCCATCGCCACCTCCAGGCCCACCTCGGCGGCGGCGGCGACGAAGTCGCGGAAGTCCTGCGGCGTACCCAGGTCGGGGTGCAGCGCGTCGTGCCCGCCCTCGGCCGCGCCGATCGCCCACGGCGAGCCCACGTCGTCCGGCCCGGCGGTGAGCGCGTTGTTGGGACCCTTCCGGTTGACCCGGCCGATCGGGTGCACCGGCGGCAGGTACAGCACGTCGAAGCCCATCTCCGCGACCCCCGGCAGGCGCCGTGCGGCGGTGGCGAAGGTGCCCGACCGGGCGGGGGAGTCGGCGGTCGCCAGGACCGCCCCCTCCGAGCGGGGGAAGAACTCGTACCAGGCGGAGAAGAGCGCCCGGGCCCGATCCACCCAGATCCGGTACGGCTCGCCGGTGGTGACCAGCTCCCGCACCGGGTACGCCCAGAGCAACTCGGCCAGCTCCAGCGCCGGCCCGACCCGGTACGGCAGGTCCCGCGCCTCGTCGCCCAGCGCGGCGACGGCAGCACGTACCCGCTCGACGTCGCCGCTGGGCACCAGGCCCTCGGCGGCGGTCAGCACCCGGACGCCCTCGGCCAGGTCGTTGGCCAGCTCCGCCGCGCCCTGTCCGGCGGAGACCTTCTTGGTCACCGCGTTCTGCCAGGTCAGGTACGGATCCTGGAACGCCTCGACGGTGAACGTCCAGTCGCCGACGGCGTCCGGCACGATGGTGGCGTGCCACCGGTCCTGGCCGGGCTCGCCGGGGCGCATCCGGGTGAACGGGCGGCCCGCCCCGTCCGGCCCGAGCCACACCACGTTGCAGCCCAGCGCGTCGTGGCCCTCCCGGTAGGCGCGCGCCGACACCGGCACCACCTCACCGACGACCGCCTTGGCCGGGTAGCGCCCGCAGGAGACGGCGGGGGAGACGTCTTCGATCGGGAACCGTCCAGTCACCCGATCAACCTACTGTGCGAGCCTCCCTCGCGCCCGTCCAAGCCCTCCGGGGCTCTGCCGACGCTCGGGCTTGCTTGCTGCTCGCCACAACTTCCTGGATGTAGTGGTCATATCAGTCGTTGAAGCAACAACTACGGTGTTCCTGTGTTTCCGAGGGTTGACGGTGGTGCTCTGGAGGTGCCTGGCCGGGTGTGGGCGCCTGGAGTTGATCGAGGGAGGCGGGGCGACCACGCGAGAAGAGGACGAGAACCCCGCAGATCGAGCCGTATGACGGCATCGAAAACCGCAGGCAGAGCCTGGTGCATCACCTACGCAACGTGCGCCGCCGAGGCTGGGCCGGGGAGCTTGCGCACCTCTCCACCGACGAGCTGATGGACCTGCTGCGCGGCGAGTGAAGCGTCCCGCGCCGGACGACACCCAAGCGCCCTGCGTGGGAGGGATGTCGCTGAGAGATCTTGGAGGATTTCGGCCCCCATGAGGGCCATTCGCTTCCAAGGTCTACTCACACCTCGTGATCCACGTAGACGGTGCAACGGACTACCTGCGCACACCGCCTGACAGCTACTGTTCATGCCTGATCCGCCATCGAGCCTGCCGGGACTGGGAGTCGATCTTGAGCGACAAAGTGAAGAAAAACAGCGAAGCTGATCTTTAGCGCCCCAGGTCAGGAAGCCTCTTCCCCGCACACGCGGGGGTGATCCCGTCGAACATGAGCAACCTGCTGCGGGTGGCGGCTCTTCCCCGCACACGCGGGGGTGATCCCACCCAGGAGGCCTGACCGATGCCCGCCGCCGTCTCTTCCCCGCACACGCGGGGGTGATCCCTCTTATTAGGGAAGCGATTCACTCCCCCGATTCTCTTCCCCGCACACGCGGGGGTGATCCCGAGTTGCTCCGACGCATCGCCGACGACGTCTCCTCTTCCCCGCACACGCGGGGGTGATCCCGGTGGCTCGCCGAGGACGACCTGGAGGTCCACCTCTTCCCCGCACACGCGGGGGTGATCCCCGCGAGGAGCTGACCGAGAACGGGCTCCGCGTCTCTTCCCCGCACACGCGGGGGTGATCCCAAGGCAGCGCGCCTGCCGGACCTGCGCAGTACCTCTTCCCCGCACACGCGGGGGTGATCCCAACGAAATCGGCGGAGACGCCATCACCGCCGACTCTTCCCCGCACACGCGGGGGTGATCCCTCGGGGGTCAGGTCCCACACCCGGCCGGGTGCCTCTTCCCCGCACACGTGGGGGTGATCCCCAGCACGCCGCCCCGGCGGTGACCCGGTGACCCTCTTCCCCGCACACGCGGGGGTGATCCCCGGACCGCGGCCAGCCGCTGACCAGGAACGAGCTCTTCCCCGCACACGCGGGGGTGATCCCGCCGTGTTCAGACCGACCGCCGCCCAGGTGAACTCTTCCCCGTACACGCGGGGGTGATCCGGGTCCGCCGGTCGACAGGGAGCGGACCACACCCTCTTCCCCGTACACGCGGGGGTGATCCGTACCGCGACCACGTCCTGCTGGCCCACAACAGCTCTTCCCCGTACACGCGGGGGTGATCCCACGACCCCGGGCCCGACGCTGCGCGTGGACAACTCTTCCCCGTACACGCGGGGCGATCCGGTGAGGCCCAGCGCCACGGCGATCCGGCTGACCTCTTCCCCTTACACGCGGGGGTGATCCCGAGGCGGTCACCCGCGACGGCAACCAGTGGGGCTCTTCCCCGCACACGCGGGGTGATCCGAAGAACGGCATCGGGTCGTTCCACCCGGGGGAGACTCTTCCCCGCACACGCGGGGGTGATCCCCCCCTCGACGTAGTTGCGCTGGGCCAGGCCGGCCTCTTCCCCGCGCACGCGGGGGTGATCCCGCGCAGGCGGCGGGAGCGTCCGCCGGTCATCACCTCTTCCCCGCGCACGCGGGGGTGATCCGAGGTCGACCAGGGCGCGGCCGATGCTGCTCGCCTCTTCCCCGCGCATGCGGGGGTGATGTTGATCCGGATCCTCTCGCTACTTGCCATGTCAGCCGCGATCTTGCACTTCGGTTCCTCGATAAGGAGTGTTATGCCCTTCTTGTCTGGGCCGCAACTGCAAGATCGCGGAACGGGCCGGACCGGGTTGGACCTGGCCGAGTGAGGCGGGAGTGAGGTTTCGGCGGGTGCCGCATTCAGGGGTGGAGTGGATCAAAGCCGGAGCGGGTGAGGAGAAGGAGTGGCGAGCGTGCGGGTCTGCTGATAGCGGCTCGTCAGGCGGGTTGGCTCGGGGCCACGAAGGAGCCCCGGCCCTGATGTACCTCGATCCAACCGCGTTCGTCGAGGATTCGCAGGGCCAGCCTGATCGGGGTGGCGCTGGCTCGGTACTGCTCGCACAGCTCGGCGATGGACGGCAGCTTGTCGCCAGGCTGGAGTGTCCCGGACTGGATCGAGCTGATCACATCGTTGATGACCTGCTCGTACACGGGTTGTCTGGGCATGGCGGGGCCACCTCTCGTCAGCCCTGTGAGCATGCCACCGCACATGACATTCTGTGCATCGTGTGTTGACTCTGTATTCACTGCACTCTAGGTTGAGTTGTGGTTGCGGGTTCTCTCGTCAGCAGCGGAGTGCCTCGATCGGGGGCGGGGTGGTTCCCCGTGCCATCCCGCCCCACCGTGGCCGCTCGGCCCGTCACTCGTCAGGAGGTACCGATGGATGAGCGTCCGCACGACGGGCCGTTGCCGGGGGCGTACCCGGTTCCTGGTGGTTCGTTGCCGTTGGTCGACGGGGATCGGGTGCCGTGGCGGCCCGGACCCGGTCGGCGGCCGCTGCCCTGGCGGCGGTACGTCTACGGCGGGGTGATCGCGCTGGTCGTCCTCCTGCTGGTCCTGCTCGGGATCGTCGGGTGAGGGCGGGGGCGGGGCGGTGGTGAACGAGCTGCCGGTCGGGCGGCGGGTGGCGCAGTGGCGGGTCCGGCGGAACATGACGCAGCAGCAGTTCGCCGACCGGCTCGGCAGGTCGAAGAGTTGGGTGGACAAGGTCGAGCGCGGGGTACGCCGGTTGGAGCGGGTGTCGAGCCTGCGGGAGGTGGCGGCGGCGCTGCGGATCGACCTGGACGTGTTGCTGGCGGACCGGCCGGAGCCGCCCGACCGGGCCGCCGCCGGGGCCGCGGCGGTCCGCGCGGCCCTCGCCCGGTACCACCTGACGGCCCCGCCCCGGGTGCCGGACGTGGCGGCGCTGCGGGCCCGGCTGGGCCACGCGGAGCAGAGCTACCGGCATGCCCGGTACCCGGAGTTGTTGGCGCTGCTGCCGGGTCTGCTCGACGCGACCCGCGCGGCGCAGGCGGCCCGCCCCGGCCCGGCGGTCGACGCCCTGCTGGTGCCGGTGTACGGGCTGGTCGCGCTGGCGCTGGTCAAGGTCGACCAGGGCGAGTTGGCGTGGCTGGCCGCCGATCGGGGTTTCGCGGTGGCCCTGGCCACGGACGACGCCCGGGTGGTCGCCGCCGCGACGGTACCGCTGGCCCAGGCGCTGCGCTGCTGCGGACGGCGACGGTCGGCGATGGCCGCCGCCCTGGTCGCCGCGCACCGGGTCCGGCCCACCGGGGCCGCCGCCCCGGGCGACGCCGCGCTGCGCGGGACGCTGCTGGTGCAGGCCGCCCTCGCCGCCGCCGGCCGGGGCGACGGGCGTAGCGCGGGGGAGTTGGTCGACCAGGCCGCCGAGGTCGCCCTGGGGCTGCCGGGCGGCGACGGGTTCGGCCCCGCGTCCGTCGAGGCGGCCCGGGTGGTGGTCGCGGCGTTGTCGGGGGACGCCGGCACGGCGACGGTACGCCACGAGCGGTGGGCGGCCGGGGACGGCGGGCGGTGGCTGCCGCCCGAGCACCGGGCCGCGTATCTGCTCGACGTCGCCCGCGCGTACGCCCTCGCCGGTGACCTGCGCCGGGCCGGTCGGCTGCTGCTCGACGCCGAGCGGACCGCCCGCAGCGAGGTCCACCACCGGCCGGCGGTACGGGACCTGGTCGCCGTGGTGGCGCGCTCCGGCACCGCCCCCGCCGACCTGACCCGCCTCGCCGCCACCCTCCGCGTCACCTGACCCGCCGCGCCGACTGCGCGCCCCGCTCGCCGCCGCTGTCCTCGTGAGCCGGGGTGTTAAGAAGGGGCCCCTGCTCTACCAGAAGCGTTAACAGGGGGCCCTTCCTTACCCGCGGAGCGTGCGGTAGAGGGCGAGGGTGCGGGTGGCGATGGCGTCCCAGGAGAAGTGCTCGACGGCGCGGCGACGGCCGGCCTTGCCGAGGGTGGCGGTCGTCGACGGGTCGGCGAGGAGGGTGGTGATCGAGGCGGCCAGGTCGGCGACGAACCGCTCCGGGTCCAGCGGGGTGCCGCTGCCGTCGGCGGCCTGCTCGATCGGGACCAGCAGGCCGGTCTCGCCGTGCGCGACGACCTCGGGGATGCCCCCGGTGGCGGTCGCCACCACCGCCGTCTCGCAGGCCATCGCCTCCAGGTTGACGATCCCCATCGGTTCGTAGATCGAGGGGCAGACGAAGACCGTGGCGTGGGTGAGCACCTGGATCACCTCGGGCTTGGGCAGCATCTCGGCCACCCAGACGACCCCGGTGCGGGTGGCCCGCAGCTCGGCCACCAGGCCCTCCACCTCGGCGGCGATCTCCGGGGTGTCCGGGGCGCCGGCCAGCAGCACGAGCTGGGTGTCGGCGGGCAGCTCGCGGGCCGCCCGCAGCAGGTACGGCAGGCCCTTCTGCCGGGTGATCCGGCCGACGTAGACCACGCTGGGCCGGGCCGGGTCGACGCCGAGCCGGGTCAGCACGTCGGTGCCGTGGTCCGGGGCGTACTGGGCGGTGTCGATGCCGTTGTGCACCACGTGCACCCGGTCCGGGTCCACCGCCGGGTACGCGGCCAGCACGTCCCGGCGCATCCCGGCGCTGACCGCGATCACCGCGTCGGCCGCCTCGTACGCGGTGCGCTCGATCCAGGAGGAGAGGGCGTACCCGCCGCCGAGCTGTTCGGCCTTCCACGGGCGCAGCGGCTCCAGGCTGTGCGCGGTGACCACGTGCGGGACGCCGTGCAGCAGCTTCGCGGTGTGCCCGGCGAGGTTGGCGTACCAGGTGTGGCTGTGCACCACGTCGGTGCCGGCGCAGGCCGCCGCCATCTCCAGGTCGACGCCCATGGTGCGCAGCGCGGCGTTCGCCCCGGCCAGCCCGGCCGGTTCGGGGTACGCGGTGACGCCCGGCTCGTCGCGCGGCGCGCCGAAGCAGTGCACCCGGACGTCGGTGAGCCGGCGCAGCTCGCGGGCCAGGTACTCGACGTGCACCCCGGCGCCGCCGTAGACCTCCGGCGGGTACTCCCGGGTCAGCAGATCGATGCGCAGCGGTGAGGAGTCGGTCATGACCCCGCACCCTAGTGCAGAAGACTGGTCGTACGAGTGGTGAAGTCGGACGCGGGTGGTTAGCGTCTGACCATGGCTGCGAAGGTGCTTGCGATCGTCCTGGCGGGAGGCGAGGGGAAGCGCCTCATGCCGTTGACCACCGACCGGGCCAAACCCGCCGTGCCGTTCGGCGGGATGTACCGGATGGTGGACTTCGTGCTCTCCAACCTGGCGAACGCCGGGTACCTCAAGATCGTCGTGTTGACCCAGTACAAGTCCCACTCGCTGGACCGGCACGTCAGCATGACCTGGCGGATGTCGACCCTGCTCGGCAACTACGTCACGCCGGTGCCGGCGCAGCAGCGCCGGGGGCCGTGGTGGTTCGCCGGCTCGGCCGACGCGATCTACCAGAGCTTCAACCTGATCCACGACGAGCAGCCGGACTACGTGATCGTTTTCGGCGCGGACCACATCTACCGGATGGACCCCCGGCAGATGGTGGACGCGCACATCGCCTCCGGCGCCGGGGTGACCGTGGCCGGCATCCGCCAGCCGCTGGCCAGCGCCGACCAGTTCGGGGTGATCGAGGTGGCCGAGGACGGCCGGCGGATCCGGGCCTTCCGGGAGAAGCCCACCGACGCGGTCGGCCTGCCCGACGCCCCCGACCAGATCTACGCCTCGATGGGCAACTACGTCTTCACCACCAAGGCGCTGCTGGACGCCGTGGAGACCGACGCCGAGGACAAGACCAGCAAGCACGACATGGGTGGCAGCATCATCCCGATGCTGGTCGAGCGGGGCGAGGCCAACGTCTACGACTTCCGTGACAACGAGGTGCCCGGCAGTGACGACCGGGACCGGGGTTACTGGCGTGACGTGGGGACGCTCGACTCGTACTACGACGCCCACATGGACCTGATCAACGTCCACCCGATGTTCAACCTGTACAACTTCGAGTGGCCGATCTACACCGGGCTGCCCCCGTACCCGCCGGCGAAGTTCGTCCACCAGTGGGGGGAGCGGGTCGGCCGGGCGGTCGCCTCGATGGTCTCGCCCGGCGCGGTGATCTCCGGCTCGCTGGTGGAGAACTCGGTCGTCTCGCCGAAGGTCAAGGTGCACTCCTGGGCGCACGTGGACGGTGCGGTGCTGATGGAGGGGGTGGACATCGGCCGGCACGCGGTGGTCCGCCGGGCCATCCTCGACAAGAACGTGGTCGTGCCCGAGGGCGCGGAGATCGGTGTCGACCTGGAGCGGGACCGGCAGCGCTACACCGTGTCCGACAATGGCATCGTGGTGATCGGCAAGGGCCAACGCGTCGAGCCGTGAGCCACCGCCCGGCCCGCCCGGCGGCCCGCCGCCCCGCCCGGCCGGGCCGCCAGGCATGACCCCGGCCGCCGCCGGGAAAAGCCCCAGCGTTCGTGCGCCGATCAGGAGGTACCCCGACGTGGCCCATCCCCGTGCCGGCCAGCCCGCCCAGCCCGCCGACCTGGTCGACGTGCCGAGGCTGGTGACCGCCTACTACGCCGAGCACCCCGACCCGGACGACCCGGCGCAGCAGGTGTCCTTCGGCACCTCCGGGCACCGGGGCTCCAGCCTGAAGCGGGCCTTCAACGAGCGGCACATCCTGGCGGTCACCCAGGCGCTCGTCGACTACCGCCGCGCGCACGGCGTCGACGGGCCGCTCTTCCTCGGCCGGGACACCCACGCCCTCTCCGCGCCGGCCACGGTGAGCACGCTGGAGGTGCTCGCCGCCAACGACGTCACCGTGCTGGTGGACAGCCGGGACGGGTACACCCCCACCCCGGCGCTGTCGCACGCGATCCTGACGCACAACCGGGGCCGCTCCGCCGGCCTCGCCGACGGCATCGTGATCACCCCGTCGCACAACCCGCCCGACGACGGCGGGTTCAAGTACAACCCCACCCACGGCGGTCCCGCCGACACCGACGCGACCCGGTGGATCCAGGACCGGGCGAACGCGATCCTGGCCGCCGGGCTCACCGAGGTCAAGCGCGTCCCGTACGCGCGGGCCCGCGCCGCCGACACCACCGGGGAGTACGACTTCCTCGCCGGGTACGTCGACGACCTGCCGGCCGTGCTCGACATCGACGCGATCCGCGACGCCGGGGTCCGCATCGGCGCGGACCCGCTCGGCGGGGCGAGCGTGGCGTACTGGGGGGAGATCGCGCAGCGGCACCGCCTCGACCTGACGGTGATCAACCCGGCCGTCGACCCGACGTGGCGGTTCATGACCCTGGACGGCGACGGGAAGATCCGGATGGACTGTTCCTCGCCGAACGCGATGGCCTCGCTGATCGCCGCCCGGGACGCGTACCAGGTCTCCACCGGCAACGACGCCGACGCCGACCGGCACGGCGTCGTCACCCCCGACGGCGGCCTGCTCAACCCCAACCACTACCTGGCGGTGGCGATCGGCCACCTGTTCCGCACCCGGGACCGGTGGGGTCCGGCCGCGGCGGTCGGCAAGACGCTGGTCTCCTCCTCGATGATCGACCGGGTCGCCGCCGACCTGGGGCGGCCGTTGCTGGAGGTGCCGGTCGGGTTCAAGTGGTTCGTCCCCGGCCTGCTCGACGGCGCGGTCGGCTTCGGTGGCGAGGAGAGCGCCGGCGCGTCCTTCCTGCGCCGCGACGGCGGCACCTGGACCACCGACAAGGACGGCATCCTGCTCTGCCTGCTCGCCGCCGAGATCGTCGCCAGCACCGGGCGGACCCCGAGCGAGCACTACGCCGAGCTGGCCGGGCGCTTCGGCGCCCCCGCGTACGCCCGGATCGACGCCCCGGCCGACCGGGCGCAGAAGGCCGCGCTGGCCAAGCTCTCCCCGGCGCAGGTGACCGCGTCCGAGCTGGCCGGTGAGCCGATCACCGCGACCCTCACCACCGCGCCGGGCAACGGCGCGTCGATCGGCGGGCTCAAGGTGACCACCGAGTCGGGCTGGTTCGCCGCCCGCCCCTCCGGCACCGAGGACGTGTACAAGATCTACGCCGAGTCGTTCCAGGGGCCGGAGCACCTGGCCCGCATCCAGGCGGAGGCGAAGGACCTGGTCGACGAGGTGCTGGCGAAGGCCTGAAACGACGCGTCGCCCGCCCCGGCAGACGGGGCGGGCGACGCGCTGTACCGGATGCCGACGGGTGCGTCGGCGGTGCGGAGACCGCCGACGCACCCTGCGGTGCTACTGCCGGGAACCGCCGGTGAGGTGGGCCAGCGACCGGGCGACCAGGTCGTCCCGGGCCGCCGGGGCCAGCCCCTCCAGGCCGAAGCCCAGGTAGACGGTGTCCTCGGTGACCACCACGGCACCTTCCTCGAACGCCTGCTGGCTGCGCGTCCAGTCGTTCGCGCCGGGCGCGGAGCCGGCCGGCGGCCCGCTCACCGTCCAGCCGCCCAGGT
Organism: Micromonospora fluostatini; assembly: GCF_050410825.1. Lineage (NCBI taxonomy): Bacteria > Bacillati > Actinomycetota > Actinomycetes > Micromonosporales > Micromonosporaceae > Micromonospora > Micromonospora fluostatini. The sequence goes on along the minus strand of NZ_CP191251.1, from coordinate 3,539,509 downwards.
CGGCGTCCTCGAAGGACGTCTCCGACACCACCGTGCCGTCGACGATCACCCGGGCGTCGTCCAGGAAGACGCCGAGGCCCTGCGTCGCCCAGTCGGAGACGTACGTGATGGCGATCTCCACCTGCTTGCCGGCGTACGCCGACAGGTCGACGGAGAACTCCTGCCAGCCGCCGGAGGCGCCGGTGGCCGCGTGCCAGGCGCCGGTGGTGCCGGTGGGGGAGCAGTCCGCGCCCTGGTAGTGGGCGAGGAACGGGTGCAGCTCGTTGGCCCAGCCCGAGGCGCAGCTCTCCCCGGTGTCCTGGCTGGTGTGGCCGTTGCGGTCCGGCAGCGTGGTCCAGGTGTCGGTGCCCACCTCGTGCGCCTCGACGATCATGAAGTCCCACTCGGGCTCGATGTCGTACGAGGTGTAGAAGCGCAGCTCACCGCTGGTGGCCGAGGTCAGGTCGACGGTCCGGCTGAGCCGCTTGTACGACTCGTCGGCCCGCCCGCTGTAGAGGTACCAGTCCCCGGTGCGCGGGTCGAACGGCGCGGCCCCGGGCCGGTTCCAGTCCACCGTCGCCGAGCTGGCGAACTGCGGGAACCGGTCCGGCGGCAGGAAGCTCGACGTGGACAGGAACGAGGCGGTGTGGTCCTGGTTGCCCGCCGAGCCGGGCGCGTTCAACTGCCCGGTGAACCCGGTGAACGCCCCGGCCGCCCCGCTGACCGGGTACGGGTTGCCGTCCGGGTCGGTGCCGCCGTCGCTGACGTAGTTGTACGCCCCCAGGTAGTACTGCTGGAAGTCGTTCAGCAGCGGCAGGCAGGTGGTGTCGTCCGGGTCGGTGCACTCGGTCGTGCCCTCCGGCCGGTACATGTACGAGCCGTTCGCCGACTGGGCGAACAGCGCGTACTTGCCACTGACCAGGACCTTGCCGCCCTCGTTGAGGTAGTCCCGCACGGCCAGCTCGGTCTCCAGCGCCGCCCGCGCGGCGGTGCCGGCGACCTGGCCGGGGGAGCGCAGGATGACGTCGTCACCGGTCTCCCAGACCACCGCCTGGTAGTGCGACAGCACGCCCAGCGGGTGCGGCGCCTTGCGGCCCATCACGTCGAAGTCGTACACGTCGCTGGTGCGGCCCGCCTTCGTCAGCGAGGCGGCGACCTCGTCGGCGTACTTCGCGGTGGTGCCGGTCTGCGCCGGGCTCAGCCCCGTCACGTCCTCGACCGCGAGGACGAGGACGTCCCCGCCGATGTCCCCGTGCACCCGGTAGGTGAAGCGCTCACTGGCCACCGGACCGGTGCGGGGCTTGGTGCCGGTGAACCACACCTCGACCCGGTCGCCCGGCTTCGTGCCGCGCACCGTGCCCCGGAACTCGCCGTAGTACTTGTCGTGGGTGTCGCCGTACCGCTCGCCGCCGCGCCACTCGCGCACCGGGCTGGTCTTCGGCCGGCCGCCGTTGACCACGTAGTGCATCTGGACGTTCTTCAGCGACCGCCGGATGTTCGAGGCCACCTGCTGGGTGCGCCCGTACGAGGTGTCGAAGGAGTCGACCACGAAGTCGGGGGTGGTGTGCCCGAGCACCGACACCGGCTCGTCCGGGGTGGCCGCCGAGTTCGCCACGGAGAGGGCGAACGGGATGTTCTTCCCCACCTCGGCCGCGATCAGCCGTTCGTCGTCGGGGAAGATGAAGCCGCTGACGCAGTCCTCCGGCCGCCACTGGTCGTCCGGGTCGGAGGCCGCCGCCGCCTCGCAGGTCGACATCTCCGGGGTGAAGCCCAGGGTGCCGTGCCGCACGGTGGCGTGGCTGTCGGTGTCGCCGTTGGTGGTGTACAGCTCGGCGGAGAGGTCAGGGTCGTACCCGGGCACCGCCGGGTTCGCGTCGTCACCGGCCAGCGCCCGGTAGATGACGTCGTCCGGGCTGGGGGTGCTGACCTGCCAGCCGATGCCGTACAGCAGCAGCTCCGCCGCCGAGTGGTAGTTGATGAAGTACTCGAAGCCCACCCGCTGGAACAGCCGGTTGAGCGCCTTGGTCTCCGGCTCCGAGTTGGGGCCGGGGCCCCGGTACGTCTCGCTCGACGGCTCCGGCGAGGAGCCCTCGTCGTCGTACCCCCACTTGGTGGCGAAGTTGCGGTTGAGGTCGACGCCGTCGACGCTGGTGATCTGCCCGTCGCCGTCGTTGTCCCGCAGGTTCTTGCGCCACAGCCGGTTGCCCGGGGTGAAGGTGTGGTCGTAGCCGTCCGGGTTGATCACCGGCAGGAACCACAGCTCGGTGGTGTCCAGCAGGCGGGTGATGGCCGGGTCGGTGCCGTAGTTGTCCAGCACGTGGTGCATCAGCCGGCGGGTCATCTCCGGGGTGATCCACTCACGGGCGTGCTGGGTGCTGCCGTACAGCACGGCCGGCCGCTTGCCGTCCGGCACCGTCTGCGCGTTCTTGGTGACCTTCACCGCCAGGATCGGCTTGCCCTGCACGGACCGGCCGATGGTCTCCAGCTTGGTCAGCTTCGGGTGGCGGGCGACGGTGGCGGTGATCTCGTCCCGGATGCCACCCGGCTCGCTGTAGGACCGGAACGCCTTCCAGCCGGCCGCCGACTGCTCGCGCAACGCCTGGGCGGCGTCCTTGCCCCGGACCTTCTTGACGTCGAGCCGGACGCCCTGGCCGGCGAGGCGGGCCGCCTCCCGTTCGGTCAGCACGGTCTCGACCCGGGTCCGCCCGGCGGCGTCGGTGCCCCGGCGGGCGTGCCCGAGGTCGGCGCCGGTGGCCCGCAGCTTCTCCACCTGCCCCGCGTCGAGCGTGCCGACGTACACCTGCAGGCTGTCGCGCCCGCCCGCCTCGGACGGGGGTCGTGCGCTCGCCGGAGCGGTCAGCACGAGCGCGCCGACCAGGGTGACCACGCCGGCGGTCGCCAGCCTCGTTGGTCTCATCGCATCTCCTTCGATGGAAACACTCGTAGCGGCGAGCCTGCTGGGCGTGACCACCGCTGTCAATGGTGGAGATCGATCATTTGCCCGACAGCGCGATCCCGTCGGCGGGAACGTCCTCGTCGGAGCGTTTCTCCCCTCGGCGCGGATCGTTCTGACTAGGTGGACGACAGCAGGGGACGGGACACGGCACCGGGGCGGGGGACACTGTCCCTTCCGGCCCCGCCGGTCGGCGGCGGCGCACGCCGGGAGGTCACCGGCCGGCTGCTGCGCCGTTATCCGGTCAGCATCGCCCTGCTCGCGCCGTTCGCGCTGCTCGTCCTGCCGATGGCGGTGGTCAACCAGAACCCGCAGACCGGGTTCATCCTGCGGCTGGTGGGACTTGCGCTGCTGGGCAGCGCCTCGGTGGAGACGCTCGGCCTGATCTTCGGCAGCCCCGACCCGCAGTGGCGGCGCGGCCTGCGCGACGCCAACGCCCAGTACCCCCGGCTCCACCTGGTGGCGCGACTGGTCGCGGTGACGAGCATCGTGGCCAACCTCGCCGGGGCGTACACCGGGCGGGGCACCATCGTCTCCCAGCTCTCCGGTACGGTTCCCGACTCGACCGTCGGGGCGGTGGCCTCCCTCTTCTCCGGCTGGGGCGCGCTCGGCTTCGCGCTGCTGGTCGCCAGTCACGTCGGCGGCCACCTGGCCCTGTCCCGGCTGTACGGCTGGCTGGCGGCGCTCACCGCCGCCCAGGCGCTGCTGGCGGTCATGACGGCCATCTCCGCGCCGCTGTTCGGGTTCGTCTTCTTCGTGGCCGCCGCCGGGGCCGTCTGCGGCGTCTTCCGGCTGCGGTACCTGGTCGTCGGCGTGCTGGTGGTCTTCCTGCTCTGGCCGACCATGTTCGACTACCGCAACTCCATCCGGGAGGCCCGGGGCGTCGAGGTGACCAGCGGGTCGACGGCGGTCGACCGGCTGCGCCTGGACCGTCAGATCGGTGCCGTCGCCGGCTACGACGTCCCGGTCGACCTGGACCAGCCCGGCTTCACCGACCACCTCCGGTACGGGGTGGTGCCCCGCGCGCTCGACCCCGACCGGCCGCCCGTCTCGACCGGGCAGCAGATCAACCGGTACCTCGGCGGCACCACCACCTCGGCGTTCACCTTCCTGGCGCTGGGCAACATCTGGTTCTTCGAGGGGCCGGTCGGGGTGGTGGTCTTCTACGCCGTCTGGGCCGCCGTGGTGGTGCTGCTGCTGCGCTGGCGGGGCGCGCCCGGCCCGGCCCGGTTGAGCCTGCTCTGCTTCGTCCTGGCCGACCCGCTGCTGTGGTCGGCCACCTACCCCGACGCGTCGATCAGCTTCATCCAGCACGTCGTCTCGGCGGTGCCGGTCTTCCTCGTGCTGTGGTTGACCCGCCGCCGGCCGGACCCCGGGTGGAGCCGGGTCGGGCCCGGTGCCGCCGGTCGGCTCCGCAGACCGGCGGGCGCGCTGCCGTGACGGCGGGTGCCGGCCGGGTCGTCGCCCGGCTGGGTACGGCGGCCGGCCGGCTCCGGCACCGCCGGGCCCCACTCGCCCTGGTCGTCGGTGGGCTCTCCAGCGCCGGCAACTTCCTGCTCGCGGTCACCGTCACGCGGCTGGAGACGGTGGGCGGGGTGGGCCGGTTCGCGGTCGCCTTCTCGTTCTACATCCTCGTCTCCGGGCTGGTCCGGGCGATGGTGACCGACACGGTGCTGGCCGCGGCGGCGGGGGCGGCTCCGGCCGCCCGGCGGGCGACCCTGGTGGGGGTCGCGGCCGGCGCGCTCGTGCTGGCCGCCGGGGCGGCCACCGGCTCGCGGTACCTCCTCCTCGCCGGCGCGGCCCTGCCCGGCCTGGTCCTCTACGACCACGCCAAGGCGGTCGCGCTGGGCGTCGGCGCGCCCCGCCGGGCGCTGCGCCAGGAGGGCGCCTGGGCGGCGCTCACCCTCCTCGCCGTACTGCCCGGTCTGCTGCGGCTGGTCGGCCCGGAGACGGTCTTCGCGGGCTGGGCGGTCGGCGGCGCGCTGCTCGGCCTGGTGGCCGCCGGGCGGCGCGGGTACGGCCTGCTGCCCGGCTGGTCCGCCGGCCGGGCGGAGACCCGTACCGCGCTGGGGTTCGGGGCGCAGTTCCTGGTCACCACCGGCTCGGCGCAGCTCGCGCTGACCGCGATGGCGGGCGTCGCCGGCACCGCCGTGGTGGGGGCGCTGAGCGCCGGCCGGACCATCCTCGGGCCGGTGAACCTGGTGGTGTCCACCGCCTCGACGCTGATCCTGCCCCACCTGGCCCGGACCCGGGACGCGACCACGGCCGTCCGTACCCGGGCCGCCGTCCGGCTGGTCCTGCTCGTCACCGCCGGGGCGCTGCCGATGGCGCTCGCGGTCGCCCTGCTGCCCGACGGCGTCGGCGCGGCGCTGCTGGGCGCCAACTGGGCGCTGGCCCAGGGCCTGTTGCCGCTGCTGGCGGTGGAGAGCCTGCTGGCCGTCCCCGCCGCGGTGGGTTTCGCCGGGCTGCGGATCGAGCGGGCGTCCGGCCGGGCGGTGGTCGTCGGCGTCGTGCTCGGGGTGCTGCGGGTGCCGGTGGTCGTCGCCGGGGCCGTCCTGTTCGGCGCCGGCGGCGCGGCGGCGGCGCTGGTGGTGATGGCCCTGCTCAGTGCGCTCGCGTGGGGGCGCAGTTACCAGCTCCTGCTGCGTCGCCGGGCGGCGGAGCGGCCCCTCGTGGCGCAGCCTGCCTGAGCGCGGCGCGGACCCGCTCCACCACCGCCTTGACCTCCGGCTCGCCCAGGTCGGCGTAGGTCGGCAGGTTGATGCCGCGCCGGCTCAGGTCGGTGGTCACCGGGCAGTCGGCGGTCGGGTCGTGGTGCGCGGGTAGCTGCGGGATCGGCACGAAGAAGGGGCGGGTCTCCACCCCGAGCCGGTCCAGCGCGCGGGCCAGCTCGTCCCGGTACGTGCCGTCGCCGGTCGGGCCGACCAGGAAGGACGCCATCCACGGCGCGCGGCGGACCCCGGCGGCGACCGGCTGGGGGTGCAGCGCCGGCTCGTCGGCGAGCTGCTCCTCGTAGCCGGCGAGCACCCGGTCCCGGGCGGCGATGATCTCGTCGGCCCGGTCGAGCTGGGCGCAGAGCAGCGCGGCGGCCAGGTTCGTCATCCGGTAGTTGTAGCCGAGCACCGGGAACCAGTACCGCCGCTGCGGGTCCATGCCCTGGTTGCGCAGCAGGCGCATCCGGTCGGCCAGCGCGGGGTCCGAGGTGGTCACGCAGCCGCCCTCGCCGGAGGTGATCACCTTGTTGCCGAAGAAGGAGAACGTCGTGGCGTCGGCGAGCGACCCGGTGGGCCGGCCGTGCAGGGTGGCCCCGAACGACTCCGCCGCGTCGGCCACCAGCAGCAGGCCGTGCCGGTCGCAGAGGTCACGCAGGGCCGGGTAGTCGGCGGGGTGGCCGTACAGGTCGACGGCGATCACCGCCCGGGTGCGGGGGCCGATCGCGGCCCGGACGGCGGCCGGGTCGACGCACCAGGTCTGCGGCAGCACGTCCACGCAGACCGCGCGGGCGCCGCAGTAGGCCACCGCGTTCGCGGTCGCCACGTAGGTCAGCGCGGGGACGACGACCTCGTCGCCGGGCCCGATGCCGGCGGCGGCGAGGACCAGGTGCAGGGCGACCGTGCCGTTGCCGGTCGCCAGCGTGGCCCCGGCCGCGCAGCGGGCGCCGAAGCGCTCCTCGAAGGCCCGCAGGTACGGGCCCTGGGAGGAGATCCAGCCGCTGCGCAGCGCGTCGAGCAGGTACCGCTCCTCCAGGTCGGTGAGGCTGGGCCGGGCCACCGGGAACCGCTGCGCCGGGTCGCTCACCGGGTGCCCCCGGCGGCCAGCGTGGCGGCGAAGGTGGAGCGGGGCATCGGCCCGGGACGGCCGTCGGCCACCCAGCGCAGCACGTCGGCGTAGTCGCGTCCGGTCGCCACCCAGGTCCGGCGGGCCAGCCGGTCGTCGGCGCGCAGCGACGCGGCGGCGTAGTGCGCCCGGTCGGCCAGCAGGCGGCGGACCGCGTCGGCCAGCGAGGCCGGGTCCGTGGACCGGAACACCGCCGCCTCCGCGCCGGTGAACTCCAGTTGGGCGCGCAGCGGCTCGGCGTCCGCGCAGGCGACCGGCAGGCCCCAGCTGAACGCCTCCAGCATCGCCCCGCTGGCGGCCTCCCAGAGCGAGGGCACCACCACCGCGTCGGCGCGGGCGTAGATGGCGTTCAGTTCGTCGAGGGTGACGAAACCGGGGAACGACACCCGGCCGCGCAGGTCGGGCTGGGCGGCCCGGGCGAGCAGCCGGCTCGCCTCCGGCTCGACCAGCGGGCCGGGGCAGACCAGCCGGTGGTCGGGCAGCAGCGCCATGGCCTCCAGCAGGGTCGCGTGGTTCTTGTGCGCCGCCGTGGAGGACGGGTACACCAGCAGGCCCGGCTCGGGGCGCGCGGTCGAGCGGTCCGGCGCGGACTGGAACGTCGGCGGCGGGATCAGCGCGATCCGCTCCGCCGCCTCGGGGAACATGGCCAGCGCCTCCTGGTACGGGTGCGGCCAGGAGACCACCACGGCCGCCGCGCGGGCCACGTTCGCCCGGATCACCGCCTCGTAGCCGGGGGCGTGGAACGCGGCGTGCAGGTGCCGCAGGTCGTGCAGGACGACGACCCCCGCGTCGCCCCGGATCGGCGCGCAGTGGAACGGGAAGAGCACCGCGTCCGCCTCGCCGTGCCCGGTCCGCGCCCGTTGCCGGACCGCGTTGACCGTGCGCCGGACGACCAGCGAGTCGCGGACCCGGTCCGGGGTGAAGCGGCGCAGCACCCGGCCGTACCGGTTGTCGGAGCGCAGCGGCATGCCGACCTCGGCCCAGGTGATCCGGTCGCCGGGCACCCGCTCGCGCCACTCGTCGGCGGTGCCGCGCAGCACGGTCACCCGCAGGTCGAGCGGGGTGCCGGCGGCCAGCCCGTCGAGCAGGCCGTAGGTGAACGCCTCCAGCCCGGCGGCGTGACCGGGGCGGATCGGGGTGGCCTCGACGGTGACCCTCATCGGTCCACCCGGACCAGCCGGCCCATCCGCTCGTCGTCGAGGAGCTGGCGGTCGGCGTCCACCATCACCCGGACCAGGTCGGTGAAGAGCGTCTTCGGCGCCCAGCCCAGGGTGCGCCGGGCCTTGCCGTAGTCACCGATGAGCGAGTCGACCTCGGCCGGCCGGAAGTACCGGGGATCGATCACCACGTGGTCGCGCCAGTCGAGGCCGACGTGGGCGAAGGCGGCCTCGACGAACTCGCGGACGGTGTGCCCCTCGCCGGTGGCGACGACGTAGTCGTCGGGCCGGTCCTGCTGGAGCGCCAGCCACATCGCCTCGACGTACTCCGGGGCGTAGCCCCAGTCCCGGACCGCGTCGAGGTTGCCCAGGTAGAGCGTGTCCTGGATGCCCGCCTCGATCCGGGCCACCGCCCGGGTGATCTTGCGGGTGACGAAGTTCTCGCCCCGGCGGGGGCTCTCGTGGTTGAACAGGATGCCGTTGGCGCAGTACATGCCCCAGGACTCGCGGTAGTTCACCGCCGACCAGTAGGCGTAGACCTTCGCGCAGGCGTACGGGCTGCGGGGGTGGAACGGGGAGTCCTCGCGCTGCGGGGGCGGCGTCGAGCCGAACATCTCCGAGGAGGACGCCTGGTAGAAGCGGCAGCCGACGTCGGCGGCGCGGGCGGCCTCCAGCATCCGCAGCGCGCCCAGCCCGGTGACGTCGGCGGTGTAGCCGGGAATGTCGAAGGAGACCCGGACGTGGCTCTGCGCGCCGAGGTTGTAGATCTCGTCGGGCCGGACGTCGCGGATCAACGCGGTCAGCGAGGCCGGGTCGGACAGGTCGCTGTAGTGCAGGAACAGCCGGGCGTCGCCGGCCCTCGGGTGGACGTCGACGCGGTCGATCCGTTCGGTGTTGAAGGTGGACGACCGTCGCTTGATCCCGTGCACCGTGTAGCCCTTGTCGAGCAGGAGTTCCGACAGGTAGCTGCCGTCCTGCCCGGTGATGCCGGAGATGAGTGCGACTCGTGACATGTGGTCCCTCTCGTGGTGTCGCCGGGTGGTCCACGCCGGGACCGGAGGCGTCGGCGACGAACCGGAACAGTCCTCCGCATCGTTATACCGGACATAAACGGTCGATCATGAACTTTCATGTATTTAAGAGTTAGGTCTTTTATGTCGGTGGAAACGGGTCACCGGTGCCGGGCCCGATCGTTGGGCCGGGCGGTGCTGCGACCCACCCGAGGAGTGACGATGGCCCACGACACCGGCCCCGGTGCGACCACGACCGACCGGCCGGCCGGCACCGGCGCGCAGACCTTCCGGGCCCTCGTCACCGCCGGGTACTTCACCCCGGGCTGGCGGGCCGGTGGCCCGATCCGGTCGATCGCCGAGATGCTCGCCAGCACGGCCGACGACATCGACGTCACCCTGGTCACCCGCGACCACGACCTCGGCGCGACGACCCCCTACCCGGGGCTCTCCGGCCGCTGGGTCCGCCACGGCCGGGCGGACGTCTTCTACCTCGACGCCCGGCGTCCCGGCCACTGGCGTCCGCTCTGGCGGCGGCTGCGGGCCGACCGGTACGACCTGCTCTACGTCAACAGCGTCTGGTCGACGTACTCGATCCTGCCGATCGTGGCGGTGCGGCTCGGCCTGCTCCGGGCGGACCGGATCCTGGTCGCGCCCCGGGGTGAGTTCGGCGCGGGCGCGCTCGGGTTGAAAAGCACCAAGAAGCGGCTCTTCCTGGCCGGCTGGCGTCGGCTGCTGGCCGGGCCGCGGGTGCTCTGGCACGCCACCACCCCCGCCGAGGCCGCCGACATCCGGCGGGTGCTGCCCCGGGCCCGGATCGGCGTGGTGGCCGTGGGTGGCCGGGGCCCGGAGCCGACCCCCGCGCCGGAGGGACCGCCCCCGGCCGGGCCGGCGCGGCTGGTCTTCATCGGGCGGATCTCCCCGATGAAGAACCTCGACCTCGTGCTCTCCGCGCTCGCCCACGTCCCCGGCCCGGTGCGCCTCGACATCTACGGCCCGGAGGAGGACCAGGCCTACTGGCGCCGGTGCCGGGCGCTCGTCGCCGCGCTGCCCGCGTCGACCTCGGTCACCCACCGGGGCGTGCTCCTGCCCGACGAGGTGTGTGCCACCTTCGCCCGCTACGACGCCTTCGTCCTGCCCACCCGGGGCGAGAACTTCGGCCACGTGATCGCCGAGAGCCTCTCCGCCCACTGCCCGGTGATCTGTTCGGACCGGACGCCGTGGACGGAGGTGCTGCGCGACGGCGGGGGGTGGGTCGTCGGCGAGCTGACCCCGGCGGCGTTGGCGACGGAGATCGCCCGGGTCGCCGCCGCGTCGCCGGCCCGGCGGCGGGCGGACCGGCTCGCCGCCGGCGCGGCCTACCGGCGGTGGCGGGACCGGCAGGAGCAGGAGAGCGTCCTGGACCTGGCCCGCCGGGTGATCCACGACCCGACGCCGCCCCTCACCGCCCCCTGACGCCCCCGCCCGTACGGGCGGGGGCATCGCCGGCTGGGCCGTGCGCCGGCCCCGGCCGTGCGACGGCCCCGTGCCCCCGCCGCTCAGCTCCGGCCGGGCACCGCCGCCGGGCGGGTCACCGGCAGGCCCCAGTCCCGGGCCGCCCGGTGCAGCCGCTCGATCATCGTGGGCCAGGCCGGCGGTCGGTACCCGGTCCTCGCCCGCAGCGCCGCCGCCGACAACGAGCGGTCACAGCGCAGCGCGTCCGACGGCTCGATCCGGCCCGGCCAGCCGTACACCTCGGCGACCAGCCGGAGCAGGTCGTACTTGGTGATCGGGTCGGCGGCGACGTGCCAGAGCCCGCTCAGGTCGGGGCGGGGCAGCACCACCGTCCGCAGCAGCGCCGCGAACTCCACCGTGGTCACCCCGCTGTAGACCGCCCCGGTGAAGCCGTTCACCGTGCCCCGCTGGCTGAGGAACCAGTCCACCAGGGAGCGGGCGCTGCCCACCTCGTGACCGATGATCGAGGTGCGCAGCGTCAACGCCGGCCCCGTCGTCGTCTCGCCCAGCAGCTTCGCCCGTCCGTACAGGTCCTCCGGGTCGGGGACGTCGGTCTCGGCGTACCCGCCCCGCCGGCCGGAGAAGACGCAGTCCGTGCCGACCTGGATCAGCCGGGCGTCCTGCCGGGCGCACTCGCCGGCGAGCAGGTGGGGGAAGAGCGCGTTCACGGCGATCGTGGTGCCCGGGTCCGCCACCTCGGGCCGTTGCTTGATCACCCCGACGCAGTTGACCACCACGGCGGGGCGGAGCAGGGCGAGGATCGGGCGTACCGCGCCGGGCGCGGTGACGTCCACCCCCGGCACGATCCGGTCGGCCAGGTGCGCCGGGAACATCGCCCGCGCCGCTTCGGCGTCCCGCGCGGTGCCGTGCACGTCCAGTTCCTCGGCGCCGCTCAGCTCGCGCAGCAGGGTGTGCCCGAGCATCCCGGTCACCCCGAGGATCAGCACCCGCTGCCTCACCGGACACCCCCCAACCGCCAGGACCGTCCCCGCTGCCGGCCGTCGGCGGCGCGGCGTACCAGGTCGGCCAGCTTCCGGGAGTTGATCTCCTCGCTGAGGTGGTCGAGGTAGTACGCGCGGCCGGCCGCGCCCATCTCCCGCAGCCGCTGCCGGGGCAGGGCGGCGGCCTCGCGGATCCGCGAGGCCAACGCGACCGGGTCGCCGGGCGGTGAGCTGAACCCGGCCCCCGCCTCGTGCACCACCTGGGCCGCGTCGCCGGGCGCGCAGGTGAGGACGGGCTGGGCACAGGCCAGGATGGACTGCACCTTGCTCGGCAGGGTCACCCGGAACAGGTCCTGGTCGGCCAGGGAGACCAGTTGCAGGTCCGCCGCGGCCATCACGGCGGGGATCCGTTCCGGCTCGACCGCGTCCACGAAGTGGACGGTCCGCAGCCCGGAGCCCGCTGCCAGGTCGCGCAGCACCGGCTTGTCGATGCCGTCGCCGACGAGGACCAGGTGCGCCCGGGGCAGGTCGGCCAGTTCCCGCATCGCCCGCACCGCGACGTCGAGGTTCTGCGCGGCGCCGTGGTTGCCCGCGTACATCAGCACGAAGTCGTCGGCGGTGAGCCCGAGCCAGGAGCGCAGCACCGGGTCGGGCTCGCTCGGCCGCATCACCTTCTCGTCGGTCCAGTTGTAGACCACCGACACCTTCTCCGCCGGCACGCCCCGGGAGAGCAGGGCGTCGCGCATACCCGGCGAGGTGGCGGTGACGTGGCTCGCCCACCGGTACGTCTGGTTGGTGAACCAGGTCAGCGAGGGTTCGGCGACCCGCCGGGCCGGCCCGTCGGTGAGGAACCCGGTGGCGAAGACCGAGTCCGGCCAGACGTCCATCACCATCAGCACGTACGGCAGGCCCCAGCGCAGCCGGGCCAGCATCCCGGCCACCCCCACCGTCGCCGGTGAGGAGTAGACGACCGCCACGTCGGCCCGGCGCAGCAGGCCGGAGCCGAAGGTGGACGAGGAGGCGGCGTAGCTGGCGTAGTTGGCGACCCGGCGCAGGGCCGAGTGGTCGTGGCTCGGGTAGAGCGGGTGGCGGTACACCCGCAGTCCCTCCCGCGTCTCCACCGAGCGGTGCCACGGCGAGTAGCCCGGGTAGACCTCGCCGGTCGGGTAGTTGGGCACCCCGGTCAGCACCTTGACGGGCAGCCCCCGGCGGCTCAGCGAACGGGCCACCCAGACCGGGGTGGTGGTCGGCTCCGGCGCGAACCACTGGGAGACGAAGACGACCCGGGGCTCCCCGCCGGTCTCCACCCCGATCACCGGCGGCCCACCACGGTCAGCGTCGGCGCGGGGTCCAGGTGCGCCCGGATCTCGGGCAGGCCGAGCAGCAGGGACATCACCTCCGGCACGGTCAGCCGCAGGGTGTTGTCGGAGGTGTAGTCCGACCGGTGGTCGCTGGTGGGGTCGCCCTCCTCGACGTAGAGCGAGTAGTTCAGGTCCCGGCTGTCGATGGGCACCCGCAGGAAGTCGCCGAAGTCCTCGGCGCGGGCCAACTCCTCGTGGCTGGCCAGCGTCTCGTACATCTTCTCGCCGTGCCGCAGGCCCAGCACGTCGAACTTGGCGGGCACCTCGAACAGGTTGCACAGGGCGGTCGCCAGGTCCCCGATGGTGCAGGCGGCGGCCTTGCGGATGAACACGTCCCCGGGCTGGCCGTACTCGAAGGCGTGCTCGACCAGTTCCACCGAGTCGACCAGGGACATCAGGAACCGGGTCATCGTCGGCTCGGTGACGGTCAGCGGGACGCCGCTGCGGATCTGGTCGACGAACAGGGGGATGACCGATCCGCGCGAGTACATCACGTTGCCGTACCGCACCGAGCAGACCCGGGTCCGGGCGCCCGGGTTGTTGCGGACGTGGGCCTGGGCGACCTTCTCCATCAGGGCCTTGGTCATCCCCATCGCGTTGACCGGGTAGACCGCCTTGTCGGTGCTGAGGAAGACCAGGGCGGAGACCGCGTTGCGTTCGCAGGCGTCCACGACGTTGGCGCTGCCCAGCACGTTGGTGCGGACCGCCTCCAGGGGGAAGAACTCGCAGGACGGCACCTGCTTGAGCGCGGCGGCGTGGAAGACGTACTCCACGCCCCGGGTCGCCTTGGTGACGGTGTCCAGGTCCCGGACGTCGCCGACGTAGAACCGGACCCGGTCGTCGCGCAGCCGGATCCGCATGGCCTCCTGCTTGGCCTCGTCCCGGCTGAGCACCCGTACCTCCGCCGCGCCGGCGTCGAGCAGGCGCGCCACCATCGTCTGGCCGAAGGAACCGGTCCCGCCGGTGATCAGGACGCGTCGGTCCGCGAGTGAGGACGACACATCTCCTCCTGTCTGTCCCGCCGGCACGACGGGAGGTAGGGGACGGGGGCGAGGGGTGGGCAGCCCGGTGAACGGACCGTCGTCACATATAACAACCAAAATGCCGGGAGAGACGCCTATTTGGACTAAAACCGAAATATGCTGGAGGGCCGTCACGGTCCGGTGGCCCCCGTCGTTGCTCCGCACGGAGACCTCGTGCGGCACCCCGCCCACGTCGACACGGTCCCCAGCCGTCAGGAGGACGTCGCATGACCCGGGTGATGACCGTCGTCGGGACCAGGCCGGAGATCATCCGCCTGGCCCGGGTGATCGACCTGCTCGACCGGACCGTCGACCACACCCTGGTGCACACCGGGCAGAACTGGGACCCGGCGCTGTCCGACGTCTTCTTCACCGAGCTGGGCGTGCGCCCGCCGGACCGGTTCCTGCGGGTGGACACCCGGTCGCTCGGCAGCGTCCTCGCCGACGTCCTGGTCGGCACCGAGCAGGCCGTCGCCGAGTGCCGCCCGGACGCGCTGCTGGTCCTCGGGGACACGAACAGCGCGATCTCGGCGCTGATGGCCCGCCGGATGAAGGTCCCCGTGTACCACATGGAGGCGGGCAACCGGTGCTTCGACCTGAACGTGCCCGAGGAGACCAACCGGCGGGTGGTCGACCACGTCGCCGACTTCAACCTGGTCTACTCCGAGCACGCCCGGCGCAACCTGCTCGCCGAGGGGCTGCACCCGCGCCGCATCCTGCACACCGGCTCGCCCATGCGCGAGGTGCTCGACCACTACCGGCCGCAGATCGACCGGTCCACCGTGCTGGCCCGGCTCGAACTCGACCCCGGCGGGTACGTCGTGGTCAGCGCCCACCGCGAGGAGAACGTCGACCACCCGGACCGGCTGCGCCGCCTGCTGGACTGCCTGCGGGCGGTCCGGGACGAGTGGCGGCTGCCGCTGCTGGTCTCCACCCACCCCCGGACCCGCAAGCGGCTGGAGGCGCTCGCCGTCGGTGACAGCCACCTCGACGGGATCGCGTTCCACGAGCCGTTCGGCTTCTTCGACTACGTCACCCTGCAACGCCACGCCCACTGCACGCTCTCCGACAGCGGCACGGTGAGCGAGGAGGCGGCCATCCTCGGGTTCCCGGCGGTGACCCTGCGGGAGTCCATCGAACGGCCGGAGGCGCTGGACACCGGGGCCGTCATCATGACCGGGCTGGACCCGGCCGGCGTGGTGGAGGCCGTCCGGGTCGCCGTCGGGCACGCCGTCGCCGGGCCGGCCTCCTGCCCCGCCGACTACCAGGTGCCGGACACCTCCCGCCGGGTCGTCGACTTCATCCTGTCGACCGTGCGGCGGCACCACGACTGGGCGGGCATCCGCCGCTGACCGGCCGGCTCACCCGCTGACCGGCCGGCTCACCGGGCCGGCACCCCCTTGACCACCGCCCCGGCCGGGACGTCCCGGGTCACGCAGGCGCCGGCGCCCACGACGGCGTCCCGTCCGACGGCGCGGTGCGGCAGCACCGCGGCGGTGGTGCCGACCAGGACCCCCTCCTCCAGCCGGCAGTAGCCGGAGACGGCGGCCAGCGGGTGGACCGAGACGAAGTCACCCAGCTCGGTGTCGTGCCCCACGGTGCAGTTCTGGTTGAGGTGCACGTGCCGGCCCAGGACCACGTTGGTGGTCACCCGGGCGCCACCGGCGGCGACCAGTCCCTCCTGGAAGACGCAGTCCGGCCCGATCTCCGCGTTCGGGTGCAGCACCGTCGCGGCCGGCAGGCCGTACCGCCGGACACTGTGGTCGGTCTCCCGGCGCAACCGGGGCTCGCCCACGCCGAGGACGAGGTGGGTGCTGGGTGGCTGACCGGCCAGCCAACGGGTCGGGCCGAGGAAGGGGACGCCGAGGCGGTGCACCAGCTTGACCCCGGACTCGGTCGGGTAGTCGTCGACGAAGCCGAGGACCCGCCAGACGGCCTCGTCGCCGGCCCGCGCGTTGACCGCCCGGATCATGCCGAACACCTCGCGGCCCATCCCGCCGCAGCCCACGATCACCACATCGGTCGTCATCCGCGCTCCCTCCGGGCCGCGCGCCGGCCCCCTCCTCTGAACGGTCCCGGCCGCCACCGGTGACGACCGGCGGACCGCTAGGGGCAATTGCGAGTATTAATCCTGTTTGCTCTCTCTAGGCGTTTCGCCGCCCGTGCGGCGGTTGATCCGCCAGGATGAGGCCAGGTGACCGGTTTTCCCCGCAGACGGAGGCATGGACACGTCCATGGGTACGACGACAGACCACAGAGCGGTATCCCGCCCGTACGACCGGATCAAGCGGACACTCGACATCGTCCTCGCCGCGCTCCTGCTCGTCCTGCTCGCCCCGGTGATGGCCGTGGTGGCCCTGGTGGTGCTGGTGACACTCGGCCGGCCGGTGCTCTTCCGGCACACCCGGCCCGGCCGGCACGGCGAGCTGTTCGACCTGGTCAAGTTCCGCAGCATGCGGCACGCCGACCCGGAACGGGGGCTGGTCACCGACGCCGACCGGCTCACCCGGGTCGGCGCCTGGCTGCGGGCCAGCAGCCTCGACGAGCTGCCCGAGCTGTGGAACGTGCTGCGGGGCGAGATGAGCCTGGTCGGGCCCCGCCCGCACCTGGTGAGCTACCTCGACCGCTACACCCCGCAGCAGGCCCGCCGGCACGACGTCCGCCCGGGGATCACCGGCCTGGCCCAGGTACGCGGGCGCAACTCGCTGGGCTGGGAGGAGAAGTTCGGCTACGACATCGAGTACGTCGACAACCGCTGTCTCGGGCTGGACCTGCGGATCCTGGTCGCGACCGTGCGGGTGGTGCTGAAGCGGGAGGGGATCTCCGCGGAGGGCACCGTCACCTGGCACGAGTTCATGGGCTCCGCCGCCGGTGACGGGGCCGACCGGCAGCCCGCCGAGGCCGTCGCCTCCCGGTCCACGGCCTGACCGGGGCGACCGCCGTGCCGGCCCACCCGACGATCCTGCTCTTCGGCGCCTCCGGGTTCCTCGGCGGCGCGGTGCACCGGGCCCTCGCCGCGCGTACCCACGTGGTGGCGCCGGCCCGGCGGGAGTGCGACCTGGTCGCCGCCACCCCGGCGGAGCTGGCGGCGCTGCTGACCCGGGTACGGCCCCAGGCGCTGGTCGTCTGCGCGGGCCCGATCGTCGGCTCGGCGGACGACTTCACGCGCGCGTACCCGGTGGTGACCGGGAAGCTGCTCGGCGCGCTGGCCGCCGCCGCGCCGCGCGCCCGGCTGGTCCGGCTCGGCTCCGCCGCCGAGTACGGCGTGGTGGCCGGCGGGCACCGGGTCGCCGAGACCGACCCCGCCCGCCCGGTCAGCGACTACGGCCGCAGCCAGTTCGCCGCCACCGGCCTGGTCGAGTCCGCCGGCCCCGACGTGGACGCCGTGGTGCTGCGGGTGTTCAACCCGGTGGGGCCCGGCCTGTCCGAGGGCAACCTGCTGGGCCGGGCGGCGACCCTGGTCGGCGCGGCGGTGGCCCGGGGTGACACGGCGGTGGAACTCCCGCTCGACGCCGCCCACCGGGACTTCGTGGACGTCCGGGACGTCGCGCGGGCCGTGGTGGCGGCGGTGCACGCCGACCGGCTGCCACACCGGGTGTACAACGTGGGCAGCGGGACCGCCGTGGCGGTGGCCGACGCGGTACGGCACCTCGCCGACCTGGCCGGGTACGCCGGCCGGTTCACCGACGGCCGTCGGGTCACCGGCACCGACCGCTCCTCTGCGGTGCCCTGGATGTGCGCCGACGTGTCCCGGGCCGGGCGGGACCTGGACTGGTGGCCGGAGCACACCCTGACCGACTCGCTCGCCGCCCTCTGGGCCGCCCGGGACCCGCAGGGCCAGCGGGTCCCGGGCGACGTCCTGACGTCGGGCCGGTGCTTGGGGTCCGCCGGATGACAGGTGACAGGTGACGGGCGGTGGTCAGCCCTCGGCGAGGCGGCGGTCGAGCAGCGCCCGCAGCGGGATGGACTCGCCGTCGCGGCCGCCGGCCCCGATCACCAGCGGCGCCGGGGACGGGCGGGGGACCGCCCCGAACAGGCGGGCGCGCAGACTCGGCGGCACCAGCAGCAGGTAGAAGCGGCCCTCGGCGTCCACCGCCCGGGTGCGGGCCCGGTCGACGTACCAGCCGGTGAGCGGGGTGCGGTACCGGCCGTGCCCGTTCTGGCCGTGGGCGACCAGCCGGGTGGTGGGCAGCCCCCGGCGGACCGCCTCGGCGGCGAACTCGGCGACCAGTCGGGCCGCCTCCGCCTGCTCGTCGGCCCGCTGCCGCTCGGCGGCCTCGGCGTGCGCCCGCACCGCCCGCTGCCGCTGCTCCCGCCACTGGCGGCCGTCGTCGGTCCCCATGCCGTGACGGTACGCCCACCGTCGGGCCGGACGTGACGCGCAGGGGGCCGCACCCCACCCGGCGGGCGGGGTGCGGCCACCGGTCGGGCTCAGGCCAGGCCGGCCCGGCGCAGCGCCTCGGCCATCGCGTCGTTGACCGGAGCCGGGCCGCCGCCCCGCCCCTGCCGCTGCTGCGGGCCGCCCCGCGAGCCGCCGGCCCGGTCACCGCGCCGGCCGCCACCGCCCTGACCGCCACCGCCCTGGCCGCCCTGCGCGCCCCCGCGCTGGCCGTCCCGCTGGCCACCCCGGCCGCCCTGGTCGCCGCGCGGGCCGCGGTCGCGCCGGCCGCCCTCGCCGGCCGGCCGGCCCGACCCGGCCGGGGCGTCGTCGTCCAGCCGCAGGGTGAGCGAGATCCGCTTGCGGGCCACGTCCACGTCGAGCACCTTCACCCGGACCACGTCGCCGGACTTCACCACGTCGCGCGGGTCCTTGACGAAGGTGTGCGACATGGCGGAGACGTGCACGAGGCCGTCCTGGTGCACCCCCACGTCGACGAAGGCGCCGAACGCGGCGACGTTGGTGACCACCCCCTCCAGCACCATGCCCGGGGTCAGGTCGCCGATCTTCTCGACGCCCTCCACGAAGGTGGCGGTGCGGAACTCCGGCCGGGGGTCGCGCCCCGGCTTCTCCAGTTCGGCGAGGATGTCGGTGACGGTGGGCAGGCCGAACGTGTCGTCGACGAAGTCGGTGGCCCGCAGCCCGCGCAGGATCGCCGACCTGCCGATCAGGGCGCGCAGGTCCTGCCCGGTGCTGGCGAGGATGCGGCGCACCACCGGGTACGCCTCCGGGTGCACGCTGGAGGAGTCCAGCGGGTCGTCGCCGCCGGGGATGCGCAGGAAGCCGGCGCACTGCTCGAACGCCTTCGGCCCGAGCCGGGGCACCTTCCGCAGGTCGGCGCGGGTGCGGAACGGGCCGTTGGCGTCCCGGTGCAGGACGATGTTCTCGGCCAGCCCGGCGCCGATCCCGGAGACCCGGGTCAGCAGGGGCGCGGAGGCGGTGTTGACGTCGACGCCGACCGCGTTGACGCAGTCCTCCACGACGGCGTCCAACGAGCGGGAGAGCTTCACCTCGGACAGGTCGTGCTGGTACTGCCCGACCCCGATCGACCGGGGGTCGATCTTGACCAGCTCGGCCAGCGGGTCCTGGAGACGCCGGGCGATGGAGACCGCCCCGCGCAGCGAGACGTCCAGGCCGGGCAGCTCCTGCGAGGCGTACGCGGAGGCGGAGTAGACCGACGCGCCGGCCTCGGAGACCACCACCTTGGTCAGCGGCAGCTCCGGGTGCCGCTTGATCAGGTCACCGGCGAGCTTGTCGGTCTCCCGGCTGGCGGTGCCGTTGCCGATCGCGATCAGCTCCACGCCGTGGGTCGCGGCCAGCCGGGCCAGGGTGTCGACCGAGGCGTCCCACTGCCGGCGCGGCTCGTGCGGGTAGATCGTGTCGGTGGCGACCACCTTGCCGGTGGCGTCCACCACGGCCACCTTGACGCCGGTGCGCAGCCCCGGGTCCAGGCCCATGGTGGCCCGGGTCCCGGCGGGCGCGGCGAGCAGCAGGTCGCGCAGGTTGGTGGCGAAGACCCGGACCGCCTCCTCCTCGGCCGCCTGCCACAGCCGCATCCGCAGGTCCGCGCCGAGGTGGATGAGGATCCGGGTACGCCAGGCCCAGCGCACCGTGTCGGCGAGCCACCGGTCGGCGGGGCGCCCCTGGTCGCTGACGCCGAACCGGCCGGCCACCGCCGCCTCGTACCGGCTGGGGCCGGTCGCCCCGGCGTCGGTGTCGCCCTCCGGCTCCGGGTCCATGGTCAGGTCGAGCACGCCCTCCTTCTCGCCCCGGAACATGGCCAGGATCCGGTGCGAGGGCAGCTTCGGGTACGGCTCGGCGAAGTCGAAGTAGTCGGCGAACTTCGCCCCGGCGCTCTCCTGCCCGTCGCGTACCCGGGCCACCAGCCGGCCCCGCGACCACATCTGCTCGCGCAGCGTGCCGATCAGGTCGGCGTCCTCGGCGAAGCGCTCGATCAGGATCGCGCGGGCCCCCTCCAGCGCGGCGGCCGGGTCGGCCACGCCCCTGTCACCGTCGACGTACCCGACGGCGAGCGCCTTCGGCTCCTGCGTCGGGTCGGCCAGCAGCGCGTCGGCCAGCGGCTCCAGCCCGGCCTCGCGCGCGATCTGCGCCCGGGTCCGCCGCTTGGGCTTGTACGGCAGGTAGATGTCCTCCAGCCGGGACTTCGAGTCGGCCGCCATGATCTGCGCTTCCAGGGCCTCGTCCAGCTTGCCCTGGCCCCGGATCGACTCCAGCACCGCCGCCCGCCGCTCGTCCAGCTCGCGCAGGTAGCGCAGCCGCTCCTCCAGGGTGCGCAACTGGGCGTCGTCGAGCAGGCCGGTGGCCTCCTTGCGGTAGCGCGCGATGAAGGGCACGGTGGCGCCGCCGTCGAGCAGCTCCACGGCCGCCCGCACCTGGCGCTCGGCGACGCCGAGCTCCTCGGCGATCCGCTGATGAACAGACTGGGTCACGATGATGATCCGCCTTCTCGGGTGGGTTCCGCCCTGCATTGTGCCGGCCCCCGGTGCGATCCGCCGCCGCACCCGCCGGGCGGGGCGGCCACCAGCGCGGGGCGGCCCTACCCGGCCCGTCGGCGAGGCGTCGCGGTCGGCCCGGGGTCTGCGCTAGCGTGGCGATCATGGAAGCACCCGCGGACGCCCGGGCCCGCCGGCTCTTCGGCGGCAGCGCCCGTACCCTGGGCGACCTGGCCGGCAGCCCGTTCCGGGCGGACCGGGACCGGATCGTCAGCTCGCCGTTCTTCGCCCGGCTGGCCGGGGTCACCCAGGTGGTCAGCCCCGGCGGGTCCGGGCTGCTGGTGCACAACCGGCTCACCCACAGCCTGAAGGTCGCCCAGGTGGCCCGCGCGATCGCCGAGCGCCTGGTCGACGACGAGGAACGCCGGGCCCTGCTGGACGCGCTCGGCGGCTGCGACCCGGACGTGGTGGAGGCCGCCGCCCTCGCCCACGACCTCGGTCACCCGCCCTTCGGGCACCTGGGGGAGCGGGTGCTGGACCGGCTGGCCCGGCAGCGGCTCGGGCTCACCGACGGCTTCGAGGGCAACGCCCAGTCGTACCGGATCGTCACCAGCACCGAGATCCGGGGCGCGGCCACCACCGGGCTCGACCTGACCGCCGCCGTCCGCGCCGCGATGCTGAAGTACCCGTGGACCCGGCTGGACCACCCCGACCCGCACCCGCGCCTGCTCGACCCGCCGCCCCGGGGCGCCACCGTGCCGCCGGACGACCCGGACAGCGGCTCGTCGAAGTTCGGCGCGTACCGCACCGAGCTGGACGACCTGCGCCAGGCCCGGGAGCCGTTCGCCGGGCGGATCGCCGACTGGCAGCAGACCGTCGAGGCCTCGGTGATGGACACCGCCGACGACATCGCGTACGCCATCCACGACGTGGAGGACTTCTACCGGGTGGGGGTGCTCCAGCAGGGCACCGTGGCCGCCGAGCTGATGGCCTGGCAGCGGGAGAGCGGGCACTTCCGGGCGATCACCGACCCGGCGCTGGCCGGGGTCGCCCGCCGGCCCGGCGCGGCCATCGAGCGGCTACGCCGCCAACTGCACCGCAAGGACGGCTGGGTCGCCGACGACGAGGCGTTCGCCGCCGCCGTCGAGCACGTCCGGGCGGAGCTGGTCGAGGGGCTGCTGGCGCTGCCCTTCGACGGCTCGATCGAGGCGGAGCAGTACGTGGCCCGGTTCTCCGCCCGCTGGACCACCCGGTTCGTGGACGCGATCACCGTGACCGCCACGCCCTCGATGCGCTCCGGGCACGTGCTGCTCGCCCCGGCCCAGTGGCACGAGGTGCAGGTGCTCAAGTTCGTCCACCACCGGTTCGTGCTGGCCCGCCCCGACCTGGCCCTGCACCAGCGGGGCCAGGCCCGGCTGCTGGGCACCCTGGTCGAGGCGCTGTGGGAGTGGCTGCTCGACCCGGAGGAGGAGTCCCGGTTGCCCCGCCGGCTGCACGACCTGGTGGAGCTGGCCGAGGCGGAGCTGCACCCGCGCACCGCCGACCGGCTCGGCCGGGCCCGGGGCCGGGCGATCATCGACTTCGTCGCCCAGCTCACCGACGGTCAGGCGGTGGCGATGCTGGACGTCCTCTCCGGCCGCTCCGGCGCGCTCTGGACCGACGCCTTCGTGCTCTGAGCCGCGCCGCGTTCGTGTCGGCGGGGCCCAGCCGGTGGCTCAGGCGACGGCCTGCCACCAGCCGTCGACCGGGGGCGGGTCGTCGACCACCACCCGCTCCCCGGGGCGGGGCACCACGAGGCGGACGTCCCGGGCCTTCGCCTCGGCCCAGAGCCGGTTCACCGGCTCGACCCAGTCGTGCCGGGCCAGGCTGAAGGTGGCCCAGTGCACCGGCAGCAGCAGCCCGCCGCGCAGGTCGAGGTGGGCGGCGACGGCCTCCTCGGGGAACATGTGGATGCTCGGCCAGGCCCGGTCGTACGCCCCGATCTGCACCAGCGTCACGTCGAACGGCCCGTGCTCCGCGCCGATCCCGGCGTACCCGTCGAAGTAGCCGGAGTCGCCGGTGTAGAAGACCCGCCGGTGGGCGCCGGCGACCACCCAGGAACTCCAGAGCGTGCCGTCGCGGCGCAGCCCCCGGCCGGAGAAGTGCTGGGCGGGCGTGGCGGTGACGGTCAGGCCGCCGACCCGGTGGCTCTGCGCCCAGTCCAGCTCGACGATCCGGTGCTCCGGCACCCCCCAGCGGTCCAGGTGGGCGCCGACGCCCAGCGGCACCAGGAAGGGGGCGGACTGCCCGGCGGTGAGCGCCCGGACGGTGGCCAGGTCCAGGTGGTCGTAGTGGTCGTGGGAGATCAGGATGGCGTCCACGGCGGGCAGTTCGTCGAGGCCGACCGGGGGCTGGTGCAGCCGCCGGGGCCCGACCACCGCCGACGGCGAGCACCGCTCGCTCCACATCGGGTCCACCAGCACCCGTCGCCCCTCGATCTCGATCAGCGCCGAGGCGTGCCCGTACCAGACGACGTTGAGCTCGTGTCCCTCGGGCGCGACGGGCGGGGCGGCCGGGCGCAGCAGCGGCACGGGCGACCCGGGCCGGCGCTTCTGCCTGCCGAAGAGCAGATCCCGGACCAGGTCGCCGTCGGGGGTGCCGGCCATCGACCGGCTCCGCCCCTGGTTGTGGAACGTGCCGTCGCGGAACTGCGGGGAGCGGGCGGCCCGCTCGGCCCGGAACCCGGTCAGCCGGCCCCCGAGGGCGGCCGGCACGTCCCGGGCCACCCACGCCAGCCCGACCAGGGCGGCCAGCCCGGCCGCCGTGCCGATCCGCCGGCCCGGCCCGGCGCGTCGTGCCCGCTCGGTTGGTGCGCCCATCGTTCCCCGTCCCTCCACCGGTCCCGTCCCCGTCCCTCACCGGTCCCGCGAGTACACGTTAGGACATCGTCGCCGCCCCCGGCCGGCCGCCCGCGCGGCCGGTGAGCCGGTCCACGGCGGCCAGGAACGGCCGGCCCATCCGGGACCGGGCCCGCACCGCCGGGTGGGTCGCGGCGACGTCGTCCGCGCCGGTCGGCCCGGTGGCGAAGAGCGCGTACGTCAGCACCGGCGCGCCGACGCGGTCGAAGACGATCCCGGCCTCGTGCCGGCCGTCGGCGTACCAGCCCGCCTTGGTGGCCACCCGGGCCCGCTCGGCCGACGACATCTCCCGCCGGATGCCGTCGGTGAAGGCCACGGGGGAGCGGAGCAACCCCAGCAGGTACGCCGTCGAGGCCGCCGTGAGCAGGCCGCCGGTGGCCAGCGCCCGGAGCAGGTCGTGGGTGCCCCGGGCGGTGCTGGTGCCCAGGTGGAAACGGTGCGGGTCGGCCACCGGCCGGACCTGGGTGTGGCCGAGGCCCCTGGCGCGCAGGACACGGTTCAGGTCGGTCGCCGGGCAGAGCCGGCCGCAGAGCCGCACCGCCGTGTCGTCGGAGACGGTGAGCAGGGTGGCCAGCGCGTGGCCGAGGGTGACGCTGCTCGGCCAGGCCCCGTCGAGCGCGAAGATCCCGTCCCCGCCCGGCACCACGAGGTCCTCGGTCACCTCGATCCGCTGGTCGAGGGCGAGCAGCCCCCGGTCGACCCGGTCCAGCACCGCCACCGCCACGGCGATCTTGTTCACGCTGTACGCCTCGACCGGGGTGTCCGGCTCCTCGGCCACCGCCTCGTGCGGGCTCCCGTCCGGCCCGGTGACGCTGACGTACGCCCGCCAGGTCCCGCCGGCGCGGTCGCGGTGCCGGGCGTACCCGGCGGCCACCCGGCGCAGCGCGGTGGCGGTCCGGCGGGCGGCGGCGCTCCGGGCCCGGCCGGTCGTCGCGGCCTGGTCGGCGGTTCCCGCGTGGCCGGTCATTCCGGCCTGCGGTCGCGGGCCGCCCGGAGCAGTGCGGCCACGCCGTGGCCCCAGCCGCCGCGTACCTGCGTCCCGGCGGGGTCCGGGGCGAAGACCACGCCGTCGTGCGGCGCGACCGGGTGCCCGGTCAGCCCGAGCCGGCGCATCAACGGGCCGACCAGCGCGTCGTACACGCCGGGCAGCACGGTGAAGCCGAACCGCAGGAGCCCGGTGAGCCGGCCCACCGACACCTCCCGGCGGGGCCGGTCGGCGCAGTCCAGCACGACGGCGGCGACCCGGTCCGGGGCGGTCACCGGGGGCGGGGGCCGGCCGGACGACCCCAGGTAGTTGGCCGCCCGCTGGTAGACCGGGGTGTCCACGCTGCCGGGGCTGACCAGGCAGACCGCCACCCCTGGCAGGTCCCGCCCCTCCTGTTGCAGGGCGCGGACCAGCCCGTGCAGTCCCCACTTGCTGGCCACGTACGCGCTCATGTACGGCGCGCTGATGTGGCCGAGCAGCGAGCCGACGAGGACCAGGGTGCCGGCGCCGGCGGTGCGGAAGCGCCGCAGCGCCACCCGGGCCACCCCGGCCGCGCCGAGCAGGTCGGTCCGGACCACCTGGTCGAAGACCCGCTCGGGGATCTCCTCGAACCGGCCGTACACCATCACGGCGGCGGTGTGCACCCACACGTCGATCCGGCCGAACTCGCGGACCGCCGCGTCGGCCAGCGCCTCGACGTCGGCCGAAGCGGTGACGTCGGTCGGGACGGCGAGCGTCGCCGCGCCCGCCGCGCGGCACTCGGCGGCGACCCCGGCCAGTTCCCCGGTGCCCCGGGCGGCGAGGACCAGCCGGTCGCCCCGCGCGGCGAACGCCAGGGCGCTGGCCCGGCCGATCCCGCTCGTCGCGCCGGTGACCACCACCGTCCGGGTCACGGCTCGCCCACGACCGTGACCCCGAGGGTGTTCCCGCCCGGAACCGGGTCGAACCGCCGGCACATCCGGCCCACCGCGCGCATACGTCCCCTCCCCACCACCCGTCGGGCCTGGGCCCCGGCTGCCCCGTCGACCCCTGCTACCCGGTCAGCCGTCGTCGAATCCTTCCGCTCGCCGGCCAGTGCGCCGGCCCCAGGGGCCTCGGCCGGGGCGCGGGGCCGGCCCGGCGCGGGGACGCGCCCCCGCTGGGCCGGCCGGCCCGGGCCCGTCACCCGCCGCGCCGCCCCGGGCCCGCGTCTCGCCCAGGGCCCCGTGTCCGGGGCCGGGGCGGCGGACCGTCCACAGGCTACGGTCCGCGCCGGGCGGGTACTAGGCTGACGTCATGTCGTCGAGCCGGCCCCGCCTGGCGGGTCTGCTGCGTACCACCCGGGACCAGGCCTTCGTCGGCCGCGCCGCCGACCTGGCGCTGTTCCGGTCGGCGCTCGCCGGAGTGCCCGGCACGCCCTCGGTGTTCTTCCTGCACGGCCCCGGCGGGGTGGGGAAGTCCACACTGCTCCGCCGGTTCGCCGACGAGAGCCGCGACGCCGGGCGGCTGGTGGTGGAGCTGGACGGCCGGCTGGTGGACCCGGCTCCCCAGGCGTTCGAGATCGAGGCCGCGCCGGCCATGCTCAACGACCGGGTGGTGCTGCTGGTCGACGCCTTCGAGCGCTGCCAGGGGCTGGAGGTCTGGCTGCGGGAGCGGTACCTGCCCCAACTGCCGGACGGGACCCTGGTGGTGCTGGCCGGCCGGGAGCCTCCCGACCCCGCGTGGACGGCGGATCTGGCCTGGCGGGAGGCGTTGCGGGTGGTGCCGGTCCGGGACCTCACGCCGGCCGAGGCGGGGCTGATGCTCGACGCCCAGGGGGTACCACCCGGCACCCGGCCGGCGATCCTGGACTTCGCCGGCGGGCACCCGTTGGCGTTGACGCTGGCCGCCGCCGTCGTGACGACCGGGCCGTCCGCCCCGGCGGGCCGGGACACCCCCGACCCCTGGGCGCCCACGCCGGACGTCGTGTCGTCGCTGATGGGCCGGCTGATCGGGGAGGTGCCGTCGGCGGCGCACCTGCGCGCCCTCGAGGTCGCCGCGCACACCCTGGTCACCACCGAGGCCCTGCTGCGCGTGGTGCTGGCCGTCGACGACGCCGGGCCGCTGTTCCGCTGGCTGCGCGGGCTGCCGTTCGTCGAGCCCGGACCGGCCGGGCTGTTCCTGCACGACCTGGTCAAGGAGGTCGTCGACACCGACCTGCGGTGGCGCGACCCGCACCGGTACGACGACGGGCACGCCCGCATCGGCGGGTACCTGCTGGACCAGGTCCGGGCCGCGCCGGAGCCCCGGGTGCTGTCGGCGATGCGGGAGCTGACCTACCTGAAACGGTTCGGCGCGATGGGCCCCTACTTCCGGGGCATCTCGCACGAGGGAGGCGTCTACGAGGACGTGCTGCGCCCCGGCGACCACCGGCCGATCCGGCGGATGACCGTGGACTGCGAGGGCGAGGAGTCGGCCGCCGTGGTCGAGCACTGGCTCGCCGCGCAGCCCGACAGCTTCCGGGTCTACCGCCGGTCGGCCAGCGGGGAACTGGTCGCGTTCCTGGCCTGGCTGCGACTGACCGTCCCGGACGAGGGCGCGCCCGTCGACCCGGTGGCCGCCACCGTCTGGGCCCACCTGCGCCGCTCGGGGCTGCCGCGTCCCGGCGAGGAGGTGCTGCTGGCCCGGTACATCGTGCACCCGGAGGCGTACCACTCGATCTCGCCGGTGTCGTACCTGATGCAGTTGCGGATGTGCGCGGACTGGATCCGTTCCGGGCGGCTGGCCTGGTCGTTCATCATCGCGTCGAACCCGGATTTCTGGCACGACCTGATGGTGCACATCGGGCACCGGCCGGTGCCCGAGCGGCCGGTGCTGGACGGTCAGGCGTACACCCTCTTCGGGTGCGACTGGCGGGTCACCCCGCTCTCGGTCTGGTTCGACCGGACCCAGCCGGGGCGGATCCTCGACCCCGAGCCGCTCCCGGCGGACGCGGCGGGGGCGGTGGTGCTGCCGACGCGGGAGGAACACGACGGGGCGGTCCGCGCCGCCCTGCGCGACTGGCACCACGACGAGGCGCTGGCCACCAGCCCGCTGCTGCGGACCCGACCCTTCGTCGACCGGGCCGGCGGGGACGCCCCGGTCGACGCGCTGCGCGACGCGCTGACCACCGCCGTGGACGCGTTGCGCGCGGACCCGCGCGAGATCCACCTGCACCGGGTGGTGGCCACCACCTACTTCCACCGGGTGCCCACCCAGGCCGCCGCCGCCGAGCGGCTCGGCCTGCCGTTCAGCACCTACCGGCGGCACCTCAGCCGGGGGGTGCAGCGGATCTGCGACCGGCTGTGGCGGCTCGAGGCCGGCGGGGGCGACTGAGCCCGCACGGCCGCCGGGCCGCATCCGGGTACGGTTGCGGCCCGGCGTCGCCGTTCACCCGCCGGCGGGCTGGCGGGCCTTCTCGAGGTCGATCCAGCGCCGCAGCGTGGGGTCGCCGAGGGCGATCCCCAGGAACGCCCGATCCTGGTCCCGGGTGTGGGTGGTCATGCCGACCGCCACGTGGTTGCCGTTGCTCAACGGTCCACCGGAGTCCCCGCTGCCCTGGATGCCGTCGGACCAGACGCCCTGGATGTGGTAGATCCCGTCCTCGTTGAGGCTGTAGTTGGTCACCCGGACCGTGCAGACCCGCAGTGCGGGGGCCAGCACCGACCACGGGCTGTTGGCGACGGTGTTGCCCCATCCGGAGGCCGCGAGGTTGGTGTTGACGGCCGGCAGCAGACCCGGCTGGATCATGGCCACCGGCGGCATCTGCGTGACGGCGCTGTCCAACTGGAGCAGGGCGGCGTCGCCCAGGCCGAACGGCTCGATCCGGATCACGGCCCGGCTCTGCCCCGCACCCCGCTCCCGGCTGCCGGCCAGGACCGTGATCTCCTGCCTGGGATAGGCCTCGACGCAGTGGTCGGCGGTCAGCACCCACCGGGTGTCGATGAGGATGCCCGCGCAGACGTACGCGCCGCGCGCGTTCACCTGCACGGCGCCCCGCAGGTGCCCGGCGGTCGCGCCGCCGATGATCGCCTGGGCCGGGGCCTGCGGCACGGTCACCGCTGCCAGCGTGGCCACGACGAGGGCCGTGATCGTCCTTCGCATGCCGAACCTTCCTGTCGGTCGGGGGTGGGGGAGGGAACGCCGGGGGCTCACGCGGCACCGACGGTGTCGAAGATCCACCGCTGGCCCCGGTCGTCGGCGTTGCAGCCGGACAGGAAGACCTTCTTGGTGTTGCTGCCCGGGTTGTACTCGTCGTTGCTGTCCAGGCACATGTCGGTGCCGTAGTTGTAGATCATGTACTCGGCGGCGGTGCCGGTGGCGCGGTTCAGCCAGGAGGTGTACGTGCCGCTGGCGGCGCAGAACCAGCCGGTGGTCGCCACCGCCCGGTTCTCGTTGCCGTACAGGCAGCGGTCGAGGTTGACCTGTCGCCAGGTCATGTCGAGGCCCGAGTAGAGCCACTGGTGGTACGGGTGGTCGGGCCGGCAGGGCAGGGCGTAGACGCTGCCCCCGGCGTTGCCGTCGAGGCACCACCCGTTCTGCTTGTTGCGCAGCAGGAACAGGTGCGTGGTGTTGGGGGCCGGGTCACCCGGTACGGCCGTGGCGGACGCCGGCCCGGCCGGTACGGCGGCGAGCGCGGCGACGACGGTCACGGCGCCGAGCCAGCCGGTGACCCGGCGGGTGCGGCGTCCCGGCGAGGGGTCGGTCGACATCTGGTCTCCTGTCGGGCTGTGGAGGGGGTCTCCGGTCCGGGTGGGCGGGTCGGTGGTCACAGCCGGGTGTACCGCCAGGCCTGGCCCCGGTCGTCGATGTGGCAGCCGGAGAGGAAGACCTTGCGGGTGTTGCTCCCGGGGTTGAACTCGGCGTTGCTGTCCAGGCACCAGCCCGGGTGGTTGCCCGGGGAGAACTGGAGTTCGGTGCCGGGCCGCAGCGGCAGGGCGTCCCAGGCGGTGCCGGCGGTGTCCACGCTCACGCAGGGCAACCAGATCGAGGTGACCCGCCGCTGTGCCGTGTGGTGTTGCAGACAGCGGTTGGTCGCCCGCTGCCGCAGTTGGCCGTAGATCGGGTCCCAGTGCCACTGCTGGTACTGGCCGCCGTTGCAGGGGTGCGCGTAGATGTCGCCGCTCCCGTTGCCGTCGAGGCACTGTCCGGTCTGGCCGTTACGGAACTCGTACCAACCGCCGGGGAACTCGGCGGGGACGACCGGCGGGCTGGTGGGGCTGGCCGCCGTCAGCGGCGCGGCGGCCCCGGCGGCGGCCGTGGTGCCGGCGGTGGCGGTGGTCGCGGCCGTGGTGGTGACCGTGACGGCCAGCAGGGCGGTGGCCAGCAGGGCCGACCGGCGGCGGCCGCCGCGACGGCACCCGACGGTACGGGTCCGACCGGGGCGGACCCGGGTCGGTGAACGGAGTGTGGTCGACATGCCGGGGATGGTGGCCCGCCCGGCTGCTCACCCGACAGCCCATCCGGTGCCCACCACTGCCCACCCCTGGTCACCCTGGACACGCCACGGCGTCCCGCTGGGACGGCGGGACGCCGGTGGTGGCCGGTGAGCCGGTTGCCGGACGGGTCGCCCGGCTCAGGGTTCGAGCACGACCTTGATGCAGCCGTCGGTCTTCTTCTGGAACATCTCGTACGCCTGCGGCGCCTCGGCCAGTGGCAGGCGGTGGGTGCGCAGGTCCTCCACGCCCAGCGGGTCGTCGTCCCCGGCGAGCAGCGGCAGGATCTCGTCGGTCCAGCGGCGGACGTGGCACTGGCCCATCCGCACCTGGACGCCCCGGTCGAACATCTCCATCAGCGGCAGCGGGTCGACCTCGCCGCCGTACACGCCGGAGATGGAGACCGTGCCGCCCCGGCGGACCGCCTTCAGCGCGGCCTTGAGCACCACCAGCCGGTCCACCCCGGCCTTGTCGATCATCGGCTGGGCGAGCGCGTCCGGCAGCAGCCCGGCGGCGGCCTGGGCGAACTTGCCAGTGGTCGAGCCGTGCGCCTCCATCCCGACCGCGTCGATCACCGCGTCCGGCCCGCGTCCGTCGACCAGCTCGATCAACGCCTCCGGCACGTTCTTGACCGTGGTGACGTCGAGCACCTCGATGCCGTGCCGCCGGGCCAGTTCCAGCCGCTCCGGCACCAGGTCCAGCCCGATCACCCGCTCGGCGCCGAGGTGCCGGCCGATCCGGGCGCAGAACTGCCCCACCGGCCCGAGGCCGAACACGGCCAGCGTGCCACCGGGCGGGACGTCGGCGTACTTCACCGCCTGCCAGGCGGTGGGCAGGATGTCGGAGAGGTAGAGGTACCGCTCGTCGGGGCCGGTCTCCGGGACCTTGATCGGCCCGAAGTGCGCCTGCGGCACCCGCAGGTACTCGGCCTGCCCGCCGGGCACCGACCCGTAGAGCGAGGTGTACCCGAACAGGCTCGCCCCCTTGCCCTCGGCGCGGACCTGGGTGGTCTCACACTGGGCGTAGAGCTGCCGCCGGCACATCCAGCAGGAGCCGCAGGCGATGTTGAACGGGACGACCACCCGGTCGCCGGGTATGAGGTGGGTCACCTCCGGCCCGACCTCCTCGACGATGCCCATCGGCTCGTGCCCCAGCACGTCACCGGGCTTCAGGTACGGCCCGAGCACCTCGTACAGGTGCAGGTCGGAGCCGCAGAGGGCGGTGGAGGTGATCCGGACGATCGCGTCGGTCGGCGCCTCGATGCGCGGATCGGGCACCTCCTCCACCCGGACGTCCCGTTTGCCCTGCCAGGTCAGTGCCTTCATGATCGATTCCCCTCGCCGATGCCGTCAGCGAGGTTGCTACCCCTCGACCCGCCGTTGAACCGCCCCACCCCCGGGCCGGCCGGGATGGGTGTCCACGGTTCCTTTCGAGCTGCCCCCTCGGTGAGACCACGTCCCCACCCCGATGGCACACCGCACTGCTGTCCCGTACCCGGCAGCGGCGCTCGACCCCGCACGGCCCGGCGGCGCCCACGCCGACGCCCACGCCGACGCCGACGCCGCACGCCGCGGCCGCACGCTCTCCGCTCCCACCGGCGCACCGCGCCGCTCTCACCGCGCCGCTCTCACCGAGCCGATCTCACCGTGCCCTCTCACCGTGCCGGGCCCTGCCCCGTCTTCGAGGGCAGCTCCAAAGGGAGCCGGGGGCACCACGCCGAGAAGCCCGAGGCGAGATGCCGAGCCGAACCCGGCCGCGTCACGCCACCTGCTGACCTCGGGACGGCCCTGCCCCGTCCCGGAGGTGTCCCACGCGGCGCTGTCGAGCTGATGCGGAAACAGCCGACCGCCGTACCCGAGGGGGCGGGTACGGCGGTCGGACGGAGGGGGGCGGGTCAGGTGCCCGGGGTGTCGCCCCGCTTGGCGCTGGCGGCCAGGTAGTCGCGGTTGAGCCGGCCGATGGTGCTCAGCGGAATGCCCTTCGGGCAGACCACGGTGCACTCGCCGGCGTTGGTGCAGCCGCCGAAGCCGGCCTCGTCGTGCGCGTCGACCATGCCGATCACCCGGGTGTACCGCTCCGGCTGGCCCTGCGGCAGCAGCGAGAGCTGGGTGACCTTGGCGGCGGTGAAGAGCATGCCGGAGCCGTTCGGGCAGGCCGCGACGCAGGCGCCGCAGCCGATGCAGGCGGCCGACTCGAAGGCGGCGTCCGCGTTGGCCTTCGCCACCGGCACCGAGTGCGCCTCGGGGGCGCTGCCGGTCGGGACGGTGATGTAACCACCGGCCGCGATGATCTGGTCGAAGGAGTTCCGGTCGACCACCAGGTCCTTGATGACCGGGAAGGCACGGGCCCGCCACGGCTCGATGTCGATGGTGTCGCCGTCCTTGAACTGCCGCATGTGCAACTGGCAGGCGGTGGTGCCGCGCTGCGGCCCGTGCGCGTTGCCGTTGATCATCAGGCCGCACATGCCGCAGATGCCCTCGCGGCAGTCGTGGTCGAAGGCGACCGGCTCCTCCCCGGAGAGGATCAGCCGCTCGTTGAGCACGTCGAGCATCTCCAGGAACGACATGTCGGGGGAGACGTCGTCGACCTGGTAGGTCACCATCCGACCCTTGTCCTCGGGGCCGGTCTGGCGCCAGATGCGCAGGGTCAGGTTCACTTGTAGCTCCGCTGCGTCGGGTGGACGTATTCGAACTTCAGGTCTTCCTTGTGCAGCACGGACGGCTGCCCGGTGGCGGTGAACTCCCAGGCCGCCACGTACGCGAACCGGTCGTCGTCGCGCTGCGCCTCCCCGTCCGGGGTCTGGTGCTCGCCCCGGAAGTGGCCGCCGCAGGACTCCTCGCGGTGCAGGGCGTCGATGCACATCAGCTCGGCCAGCTCGAAGAAGTCGGCGACCCGGCCGGCCTTCTCCAGCGACTGGTTGAGCCCCTCGCCGGTGCCCGGCACCTTGACCCGCTGCCAGAACTGGTCGCGCAGGCTGCGGATCTCGTCGATCGCCTTGCGCAGCCCGGCCTCGGTGCGCTCCATGCCGCAGTGTTCCCACATGATCTGGCCCAGCTCCCGGTGGAACGAGTCCACCGTCCGGTCGCCGTCGATCGCCAGCAACCGCTGGATGCGGTCCTCCACGTCGGCACGGGCCTCGACCGCCGCCGGGTGGCTCCCGTCGACCTTCTCCATGGGGCCGGCGGCCAGGTAGTTGGCGATGGTGCTGGGCAGCACGAAGTAGCCGTCCGCGAGCCCCTGCATCAGCGCCGAGGCGCCGAGCCGGTTCGCCCCGTGGTCGGAGAAGTTCGCCTCACCGATCACGAAGAGGCCGGGAACGGTCGACTGGAGGTCGTAGTCGACCCAGAGCCCACCCATCGTGTAGTGCACGGCGGGGTAGATCCGCATCGGCACCTCGTACGGGTCCTCGCCGGTGATCCGCTCGTACATCTCGAAGAGGTTGCCGTACTTGGCCTCGACGGCCTTGCGGCCGAGCCGGCTGATCGCGTCGGCGAAGTCCAGGTACACGCCGAGCTTGGTCGGGCCGACGCCCCGGCCCTCGTCGCAGACGTTCTTCGCGGCGCGGGAGGCGATGTCCCGGGGGACCAGGTTGCCGAAGGAGGGGTAGATCCGCTCCAGGTAGTAGTCCCGCTCGGCCTCGGGGATGTCCTTCGGGCTGCGGTCGTCGCCCTTGGTCTTGGGCACCCACACCCGGCCGTCGTTGCGCAGCGACTCGCTCATCAGGGTCAGCTTCGACTGGTGGTCGCCGGAGACCGGGATGCAGGTCGGGTGGATCTGCGTGTAGCAGGGGTTGGCGAAGTACGCGCCCTTGCGGTGCGCCCGCCAGGTGGCGGTGACGTTGCAGCCCTTGGCGTTGGTGGACAGGTAGAAGACGTTGCCGTACCCGCCGGAGGCGAGGACCACGGCGTCGGCCATCTCGGTGGTGATCTCACCGGTGACCATGTCCCGGACCACGATGCCCCGGGCCCGGCCGTCCACGAGGATCAGCTCCAGCATCTCGTGCCGGGCGTTCATCTCGACGTTGCCCAGGCCGATCTGCCGCTCCAGCGCCTGGTACGCGCCGAGCAGCAACTGCTGGCCCGTCTGCCCCCGGGCGTAGAAGGTGCGCTGCACCTGCGCGCCGCCGAAGGAGCGGGTGTCGAGCAGGCCGCCGTACTCGCGGGCGAACGGGACGCCCTGGGCGACGCACTGGTCGATGATGTTGACCGAGACCTCGGCCAGCCGGTGCACGTTCGACTCGCGGGAGCGGAAGTCGCCGCCCTTGACCGTGTCGTAGAAGAGCCGGTGGATCGAGTCGCCGTCGTTGCGGTAGTTCTTGGCGGCGTTGATGCCGCCCTGCGCGGCGATCGAGTGGGCCCGGCGCGGGCTGTCCTGGTAGCAGTACGACTTGACGTGGTACCCCTGCTCGCCCAGGGTCGCCGCCGCCGCGCCGCCGGCCAGGCCGGTGCCGACCACGATCACCGTCATCTTCCGGCGGTTGGCCGGGTTGACCAGCTTGGCCTCGAAGCGGCGACGCTCCCAGCGGGTCTCGATCGGGCCGTCGGGGGCCTTGGTGTCGGCGATCGGGTCGCCCTCGGTGAAGAGTTCCATGGTCAGGACACCAATCCGGTGAGTACGGCGAACGGGACCACCAGGAAGCCGGCGCAGAGCACGACGGCGAAGCCGAGGGCCACCGCGCGGGCCCGGCGCTCACCGCCGGGGGTCTGCTGGCCGAGGCTGCGCAGCGCGCTGAACATCCCGTGCCGCAGGTGGAAGCCGAGGGCGACGACCGCCACGGTGTAGAAGAGCGTGACGTACCAGCGCTCCGGGGCGAAGTCGGCGACCACGTTGGCGAACGGCCGGGTCGGGTCGCCGACCGGGTTGAGGTGGCCGGTGGTCAGGTCCAGGATGTGGTAGATCACGAAGAGCACGATGATCACCCCGCCCCAGCGCATCGTCCGGGCCGCGTAGCTGCCCTGGATCTTCTTGCGGTGGGCGTACTTCACGGGGCGGGCGGCGCGGGCGCGCAGCGCCAGCACGGTGGCGGCCCAGATGTGCGCCACCACGGCGACCACGAGGCCGGCCCGCAGGCCCCAGAGGGCCCAGACCCCGGGCAGCGCCGGCTTGCCGAGGTCGCGCAGCCAGTGCGCGTACTCGTCGAAGGAGGCGGCACCCGCGAAGACCTTCAGGTTGCCGAGCATGTGTGCGATGAGGAACAGCACCAGGACGATGCCCGAGACGGCCATGACGGCCTTCAGGCCGACGTTGGACCGGATGGGCGACCGGGTTCTCGTGACTACCACAGGACCGACGCTAGGAGTTTGCTGAACCAGTCGTCCAATGCATCGAACTCGCAGTGTTGATAGTCATAGGCTATGTAGATGCAGCTCCATCAGCTCAGGTACTTCGTGGCGGTGGCGGAAGTACGACATTTCACTCAAGCCGCCGACTTGGTGGGCATCACCCAGCCATCGTTGAGTAAGCAAATTCACGCCCTGGAGAGCACCCTCGGGGCACCCCTGTTCGAGCGGGTACGGGGCAACATCACCCTCACCGCCGCCGGTGAGGTGCTGCTGCCGCTGGCCACCCGGATCCTCGCCGACGTCGACACCGCCACCCGGGAGGTGCAGGAACTGGTCGGCCTGCGCCGGGGGCGGGTCCGCCTCGGCGCCACCCCCAGCCTCGCCACCTCGCTCGCCCCGCCGGTGCTGCGCCGGTTCCGCGACGCGTACCCCGGGGTGGACCTGCGGGTCGAGGAGGGCGGCTCGCAGGACCTGGTCCGTGACCTGCTCCGGGGCGACCTGGACCTGGCGCTGATCGTCATGCCCGCCCAGGGCGCCGACCCGGGGCTGCGCGCCGAGCCGATCCTGCGGGAGAGCCTGGTGGTCGCCTCGGTGGACGAACTGCCGGCCGCCCGGCCCACCGGTCAACTGCGCATCACCGACCTGCGCGACCAGCCCCTGGTGATGTTCCGCGAGGGCTACGACCTGCGCGATGTCACCCTCCAGGCGTGCCGGGCCGCCGGGTTCGAGCCGTACCTGGCCGTCGACGGTGGGGAGATGGACGCCGTGCTCAGCTTCGTCGAGGCCGGCCTCGGGGTGGCCCTGGTGCCGGGCATCGTGGTCGCCCGCCGTCCCGGCATCCGGGTCACCCCGCTCGCCCCGCCCGGGGTACGCCGGACCGTGGCGCTCGCCCGCCGCCGGGACACCGTGCCCACCCAGGCCGGTCGGGAGCTGCGCCGGATCATGCTCGACTACGTCCGGGGCGGCCTGGCGACCGAGGAACTGCCGCCCGGTGTCGCCCCCTACTGATCCGGCTGCTCACCCCGGGCCGGCTGGCCCGGGTGCTGGGCGCGCCCCGGGCTCAGCGCCCCTCGGCGTCGTCCATCGCCCGGTA
Organism: Micromonospora fluostatini; assembly: GCF_050410825.1. Classification (NCBI taxonomy): domain Bacteria; kingdom Bacillati; phylum Actinomycetota; class Actinomycetes; order Micromonosporales; family Micromonosporaceae; genus Micromonospora; species Micromonospora fluostatini. The sequence goes on along the minus strand of NZ_CP191251.1, from coordinate 3,503,175 downwards.
GATCCGCTGCTCGGAGACCGGGTACGGGGTGCCCAGCGCCTGGGCGAAGACGTTCACCCGCAACTCCTCGATCATCCACCGGATCTGCCGCACGGCGGCGGCGCCGCGGCGGGCCGGGGGCAGCGCGGCGAGCAGGTCGGCGTACTCCTTCTGCACCACCGCGATCCGGTCCTGCTGGGACTTGTCCCGCTGCGGGTTGCCGGGGAGCCGGTCCAGCCGCCGCTCGATCGCGGTCAGGTAGCGCAGCAGGTCGGGCAGGCGGGCGTACCCGGCCTCGGTGACGAACCCGGCGTGCACCAGCCCGGAGAGCTGGTTGCGGATGTCGGCCAGGGCGGCCACCACGGCGAGGTTCTTCGTGGCGCCGAGCCGCTGCTCCACCGCGTACGCGGCGGCGAGCACCTTGCGGACCCGCTGCATCACCTCGACCACGGTGTCGACCAGGTCGGCCCGGACCCTGTCGCGTAGCGCGGCGAAGCCGTCGGCGTCCCAGGCCGGGCCCCCGGCGTCGGCGACGAGCTGGTCGATCGCCGCGCCGGCCGCGTCCTCGATCAGCGCCGGCACGCTGCCGTGCGGGTTACGGCTGAGCGCCAGCTTCGCCTCGTTGCTCAACCGGCCCTGGAGGATCTTCGCCGGGGACGGCACGGTCAGCCGCAGCAGCCGCCGGGTACCGGCCCAGTGCGCCGCCGCCTGCTCGGCCTCGGAGTCGAAGACCCGGACGCCCACCGTGGCGCCCTCGTCCACCAGGGCCGGGTACGCGGTCACCGCGTACCCGGCGCGGACCTGCTCGATGGTGCGCGGCAGGGTGCCGAACTCCCACCCCGTGAGCCCGGTGCGGGTCACCTCCGGCGCGGCGGCGGCCACCACCTGGCGGACCTCCTGCCGGAGTTGGCGTTGCAGCGCCGGCAGGTCCTTGCCCTCGGCGACCGGCTTGTCCTCGTCGCCGATCACCCGGAAGGTGACCCGCAGGTGCGGCGGCAGTTTGGCCAGGTCCCAGGCGTCGGCGGGCACGGTCACCCCGGTCATCCGGCGCAGTTGCCGGGTGAGCGCGTCCAGCAGCGGCTCCTCGCCGGGGGTGATCGCGGCGAGGGCGGCGCGGGCGTGGTCGGGCACCGGCACGAAGTTGCGCCGGACCGCCTTGGGCAGCGACCGGATCAGTGCCACCACCAGTTCCTCGCGCAGCCCCGGCACCTGCCAGTCGAAGCTCTCCGCCGGCACCTGGTTGAGCATCGGCAGCGGGATGTCCACGGTCACCCCGTCGGTGGGGGTGCCCGGCTCGAACCGGTACGTCAACGGCAGGGCGACCCCCTCGGCCCGCCACTCGTCCGGGTAGTCGGCCTCGGCCACCCCGCCCCGGCCGTCGTTGACCAGCAGGTCGCGGGTGAAGGTGAGCAGGTCCGGCTGCTCGCGGCGGGCCGTCTTCCACCAGGCGTCGAAGTGGCGGCCGGAGACCACGTCGGCGGGGATCCGCTGGTCGTAGAAGTGGAACACCGTCTCGTCGTCGACCAGGATGTCCCGGCGTCGGGCCCGGTTCTCCAGCTCCTCGATCTCGGTGAGCAGCCGCCGGTTGTCCTGCCAGAACCGGTGGTGGGTGGACCAGTCGCCCTCCACCAGGGCGTGCCGGATGAACAGTTCCCGGCTCAGCGCCGGGTCGATCCGACCGAAGTTGACCTTGCGGGAGGTGACGATCGGGACGCCGTACAGGGTGACCTTCTCGTAGGCCAGCACCGCGGCCTGCTTCTTCTCCCAGTGCGGCTCGCTGTAGCTGCGCTTGACCAGGTGCCCGGCGAGGGGTTCGACCCACTCCGGCTCGATCCGGCCGGCCACCCGGCCCCAGAGCCGGGAGGTCTCCACCAGCTCGGCGGCCATCACCCAGCGGGGCGGCTTCTTGAACAGCGCCGAGCCGGGGAAGATGGCGAACTTCGCCCCCCGTGCCCCCAGGTACTCGTGCTTCTGCGGGTCCTTGAGCCCGAGGTGGGAGAGCAGCCCGGCCAGCAGGGACTGGTGCACCTTCGGGGTGTCGATCTCCTCCGGCAGGTCCGCGCCGCCCCCGCGCCGCCCGCCGCGCCCCCCGCCGCCCTGCTCCGGGGTACGGAGCACCTGGCGCAGTTGGCTGACGATGTCCTGCCACTCGCGGACCCGCAGGTAGTTGAGGTACTCGGCCTTGCACATCCGGCGGAACGCGCTGGAGGAGAGCGCCCGCTGCTGCTCGCGCAGGTACCGCCAGAGGTTGAGCAGCGCGACGAAGTCGGACTCCTTGTCGGCGAACCGGGCGTGCGCCTGGTCGGCCTGGGCCTGCTTCTCCGCCGGCCGTTCGCGCGGGTCCTGGATGGAGAGCGCGGCGGCGATCACCACGACCTCGGTGGCGCAGCCGTTGCGCTCGCCCTCCAGCACCATCCGGGCCAGCCGGGGGTCAACCGGGAGCTGGGCCAGCCGCCGCCCGAGCGGGGTGAGCCGCTTCGCCGGGTCGGTCTGGGTGACGTCCAGCGCGCCCAACTCGTGCAGCAGGTTGACGCCGTCGGTGATGTTGCGCCGGTCCGGCGGGTCGATGAACGGGAACGCGGCGATGTCGCCCAGCCCGATCGAGGTCATCTGGAGGATGACCGAGGCGAGGTTGGTGCGCAGGATCTCCGGGTCGGTGAACTCCGGCCGGGACTCGAAGTCCTGTTCGTCGTAGAGGCGGATGCAGATGCCGTCCGAGGTCCGGCCGCACCGCCCCTTGCGCTGGTTCGCCGAGGCCTGCGACACCGGCTCGATCGGCAGCCGCTGCACCTTGAGCCGGCTGCTGTAGCGGGAGATCCGGGCGGTGCCCGGGTCCACCACGTACTTGATGCCCGGCACGGTCAGCGAGGTCTCCGCGACGTTGGTGGCGAGCACCACCCGGCGGTTGGTGTGCGGGGCGAAGACCCGGTGCTGCTCGGCGGTGGAGAGCCGGGCGTACAGCGGGAGGATCTCGGTGCCGAGCAGCGAGCGCTTCTTCTGCACCAGCTTGCCCAGCGCGTCGGCGGTGTCCCGGATCTCGCGCTCGCCACTGAGGAAGACCAGCACGTCTCCGGGCCCCTCGGCGGCCAGCTCCTCGACCGCGTCCCCGATGGCCTGGATCTGGTCCCGGACGTTCTCCTCGTCGGCGGCGTCGGGCTCCTCCGCCTCGGTCACCTCGACCAGCGGCCGGTACCGCACCTCGACCGGGTACGTCCGCCCGGAGACCTCGACGACCGGGGCGGGGCGCCCTTCGGCATCGGCGAAGTGCTTCGCGAAGCGGTCGGTCTCGATGGTCGCCGAGGTGATGATCACCTTGAGGTCGGGGCGGCGGGGCAGGAGCTGTCTCAGGTACCCGAGGATGAAGTCGATGTTGAGGCTGCGCTCGTGCGCCTCGTCGATGATCAGCGTGTCGTACCGGCGCAGCATCCGGTCGGTCTGCAACTCGGCCAGCAGGATGCCGTCGGTCATCAGCTTGACCAGGCTGCGCTCGCTGACCTGGTCGCTGAAGCGGACCTTGTACCCGACCACGTCACCCAGCTCGGTGCCGAGCTCGGCGGCGATCCGGTCGGCGACGGTCCGCGCGGCCAGCCGCCGGGGCTGGGTGTGCCCGATCAGCCCGTGCACCCCGCGCCCCAGCTCCAGGCAGATCTTGGGAAGCTGGGTGGTCTTGCCGGAGCCGGTCTCACCGGCCACGATCACCACCTGGTGGTCGCGGATCGCGGCGCCGATGTCGGCGGCCCGCTCGCTCACCGGCAGCCCGGCCGGGTACGTCACCGTGGGAACGGCGGCCTGCCGGGTCGCCAGCCGCGCCTCGGCCCGGCCCACCTCGGCGGCGATCTCGGCCAGCGCGTCGTCGCGCCGCTGCGGGTCACGCAGCCGGCGGACGCCGTCCAGCCGGCGGCGCAGCCGACGCTGGTCGTCGAAGATCAGAGGGGTGAGCCGACGGTGCAGCTCACGAACGGTGTCGGTCGCGGCCGGTGCGGGTGGAGTCTGCATGACGTTGCCAAGGATAGGCAGCCGTGCGGCGGAACGCTTCCGGGTTCCCGCCCCGGGGGCGGCGTGCTGCCCCCCTCGACCGGGTGCGCGGCGTTTAGAGTTGACCGCCGACCGAGGTGGACCGTGGGGGCGAGATGACGACGATGCGCGACACCGACCGGGCGTTGGTGCAGGCCGCCAGCGCGGTGGCGAAGCTGCGGTGCCGCAGTGCCAGCCACACCCTCGCCGCGGCGGCGCGGACCGCCGAGGGGCGGGTCCTCACCGGCGTGAACGTGGTGCACCGCGCCGGGGACACCTGCGCCGAGGTGGTGGCCCTCGGTGCCGCCGTCACCCAGGGCGTGGGCGCGCTGGAGACCATCGTCACGGTGGGCGACCGGGGTCGTACCGTCATCTCCCCGTGCGAGCGGTGCCAGCGGCTGCTCGCCGACCACTCCCCGTCCCTGCGGGTGATCGTGGGGCCGGTCGAGGATCCCCGCGTCGTCCCGGTGACCGAGTTGCTCCTGACGCCCGACGCCGCCGACTGACGCCCGACGTCGCCGGCGGGTGTCCGACGCCGCCGGCTGGGCGCGGGCGGCGGCCGGCTGACGTCCGGCCGGGCCGGTGCCTCAGTCGCCGGCGGCGGCCTCCAGCATCGACCGGGGCAGCCGCACGTCCTGGAAGCGGACGTTGCCCTCCGGCACCAGCCAGCTCGCCACCTCGACGGCGAGCCGTCCGGCGCGGACCGCCGGATCGTTGCGGTACAGCTCGCGGGCGGCGGCCGGGTCGACCGCCAGGATGGCGAAGCCGCGCAGTCGGGCGTCGTCGGGATCGAGGAAGGGCCCGGCCGCGAGGACGAGCCCCTGCTCCACCAGGCCCGCCTGGTGGGCCAGGTGGGCGTCCTGGAGCCGGTCGGCCGCGTCCTGCGGCAGGTCCGGGGCGTCCGTCGGCCGGACGAGAAGCACCCTGGAGCCGGTCGGCCGCGTCCTGCGGCAGGTCCGGGGCGTCCGTCGGCCGGACGAGAAGCACCACGGTGTGCTGGTCGAAGCGCATCGTCCCAGGTTATGGGCCGATCCGGCGGTACGCCGCCGGGACGCCCCCGCCGGGGCGGGGACGTCCCCGGACAGCCGTGCCGATCCGGTGGCGCCTCCAGGGGCGCCCCGACCGTCTGGCGCCCTGACCCGGGCCGGCGCGCCGCAGACCGGCGGCGGCGGAACCGCCCGCCACACCTCACCCCCCGCCCCGCCGGGCCCCTGACGCCGCCCGTCCACCCCGGTCCGGTCGTCGAGGGGCTCGGTGACGACCGGACCGGCAGCGGCGGCGAGCCGGCGGTTGGCTTCGGTCAGGCGGCGGTGGACCAGATCGCGCGGAAGGCGGCGGCCTCGCCGGCCAGCCAGTGCTCGATCTGGGCGGGCTTGACGCCCTCGGGCATCCGGTGCGCGACACCCCGGCGGACGTCGACCAGGACCGGCGCGGCGTGGGGCAGGACCGCGTCCATGTGCCGGGCCATCAGGTGCAGGGTGGCCAGCACCGCCTCCTCGCTGGGCGGAGCCTCGTCGAAGTGCAGCCGGACCGCCTCGGCGTGACCGTCGGCGTGCCGGATGCCGAACTGCGGGTTGATCTTGACGGGAAGGTCGCCGAGCATGGCCAGCGCGTCGCGGGTCTGGGCGAGGTCGACGCCGCTCGGCTCGCCGAGCGAGTGCAGCCAGGCCGTCGCGCCCGGCACGAGCGCCTGGTAGAGCGGACGCCACCGGGGCTTGACCAGATCGACCACGCCGGCCAGGTGGGTGCCGCCGGTGTGGAAGGCGATGTCGGCCTTCAGCGCCTTGACGAACTGGCCGTGCGGGTTGAAGCCGGAACGGCTCGCCCGCTGCCGGCGCAGCCCGTCGACGAAGGTGGCCTTGGTGGGGCCGGTGCGGTCGACGTACCGGGTGAACCCCAGCAGGGTGGCGTACGGGGTGAGGGGGATGGAGGTGGGCGCGGTCATGGGCGTCCTCCCAGCTCAGCGGCCTTCGTTAGTACATACATTCTAATCGACGGGTCTGACATCGCCCAGGGTGAAAAGGTGCTCACCCGCGTGGATTTCGGGCCCTCGCGCCGGGCACGCGCGTCGGGGCGGTGGCCGGTGTCCGGGGTGGCGGCGGCAGGTCGGTAACGTGCCGGGAGCGGCGTCCGCGACCCGACGGCCGCCCCCGACCGACCCCCGGCACCGGGTCGGGTGGCCCCGGCGCAGGTGGTGGCGTGCCGGCCTGGAGGTGTGATGACGTACCGGTTCGCGACGGAGCGGCCCGACTACTCCGACCTGGCCAGCGGGGCGGTGCTGCGGTCGGCGCCCGGCCACCCCGCGTTCCCCGTCCGGCTCGCCTCGGAGATGTTCCTGCGCGCCTGGCACGCCCTGGGGCGGCCCCGGTTGACCGTGTGGGACCCGTGCTGCGGCAGCGGCTACCTGCTCACCGTGCTGGGCCTGCTGCACCGGGAGCGGATCGCCGGCATCGTCGCCTCGGACGTCGCCGACGGTCCGCTCCGGCTCGCGCGGGCGAACCTGGGTCTGCTCTCGGCCGACGGGCTCACCGACCGGGCCGCCGAGCTGGACGAGCTGGCCGACCGCTTCCAACGGCCCGCGCACCGGACCGCCGCCGAGGCGGCCCGCCGGCTACGGGCGCAGCTCACGCCGGGCGACCCGCCCACCGTGGTGGGGCGGGCCGACGCCCTCGACCCGGAGCAGGTGGCGGCGCTGCTGGCCGCGTCGGGGCCGCCGGACCTGGTGCTGACCGACGTGCCGTACGGCGAGCAGACCACCTGGCAGGGGACGGACCCGGCGGCGGGCCTGCCCGGCCTGCTGGACTCGCTGGCCGGCGCGCTGCCCGCCGGGACCATGGTCGCCCTGGCCACCCGGGGCCGCCGCGTCCCGCTGCCGGCCGGCACCCGCACGGCGGCCCGCTTCAGGATCGGTACCCGGGCCGTGGCGCTGCTCCGGCTCCACGACGTCCGGCCCGCCCTCGGGGAGCGGGCCGGGCGGTAGCGTCCGGCGGGGGGAACGGGCCGCCGGTGGCGCGTCCCGGGCCCACCGGCCGGGCCGGACACCGGGCACCCGGACTCAGAGCTGGCCCACGTCCGTGACCCGGATGACGGCCGCCCCCGTCTCGTCGGAGGCGCCCAGGTCGACCTCGGCGCTGATCCCCCAGTCGTGGTCACCGTCGGGGTCGTCGAGGACCTGCCGGACCGTCCACCGGTCCCGCCCCTGGTCGATCATCAGCAGCGCCGAGCCCCGGGCGTCCGGCCCGGTGCCGATCGAGTCGTACGCCTCGAAGTACGGCTCCAGCGCGTCCGCCCACGCGTCGGCGTTCCAGCCGTCCGAGCCGTCCAGCTCGCCGAGCAGGTCCCAGCGGCGCAGCGCGGCCAGCTCGACCCGGCGGAACAGGGCGTTGCGGACCAGCACCTTGAACGCCCGCGCGTTACGGGTGACCGCCGGCGGCCGGTCGTCCAGGGCGGCGGCGACCTCCTCCGCGTCGGACGGGTTGCGCAGCCGCTCCCACTCGTCGATCAGGCTGGAGTCGACCTGGCGGACCAGCTCGCCCAGCCACTCGCTGAGGTCCACCAGCTCCTCGGTCTTGGTGTCCTCCGGCACCGTCTGCCGCAGCGTCTTGTACGCGTCGGCGAGGTACCGCAGCACCAGCCCCTCCGACCGGGACAGGTTGTAGAACTGCACGTACTCGCCGAAGGTCATGGCCCGCTCGTACATGTCGCGGACCACGGACTTGGGGGAGAGGTGGTGGTCGGCGACCCACGGCTGGCTCTGCCGGTACGTCTCGTAGGCGGCCTCCAGCAGCTCGGCCAGCGGCCGGGGCCAGGTCACGTCGTCGAGCAGTTCGAGACGGGCCTCGTACTCGATGCCCTCGGCCTTCATCGCGGCGACCGCCTCGCCCCGGGCCTTGAACTGCTGCGCGGAGAGCACCTGGCGGGGGTCGTCGAGGATCGACTCGACCACGCTGAGCACGTCGAGGGAGTACGCCGGGTCCGCCGGGTCCAGCAACTGCACGACCTCCAACGCCAGCGGGGACAGCGGCTGGTTGAGGGCGAAGTCGAGCTGGAGGTCGACGGTGAGCCGGACCCGCCGGCCGGTCTCGTCCGGCTCGGGCAGCTCCTCCACCACGCCGGCGGCGCGCAGCGCCCGGTAGATCGCGATGGCCCGGCGGATGTGCCGACGCTGCGCCGACCGGTCCTCGTGGTTGTCGGTGAGCAGGTGCCGCATGGCGGCGAACGCGTCGCCGGGCCGGCTGATCACGTTCAGCAGCATCGAGTGGCTGACCTGGAAACTGGAGGTCAGCGGCTCCGGCTCGGCCTCGACGAGGCGCTGGAACGTCGGCTCGCCCCAGCCGATCGACCCCTCCGGCGGCTTCTTGCGGACCACCTTGCGCCGCTTCTTCGGGTCGTCGCCCGCCTTGGCGAGGGCCTTCTCGTTGTCGATCACGTGCTCGGGGGCCTGCACCACCACCCGGCCGATGGTGTCGAACCCGGCCCGGCCCGCCCGCCCGGCGATCTGGTGGAACTCGCGGGCCTTGAGCAGCCGGGTACGCGTGCCGTCGTACTTGCTCAGGCCGGTGAAGAGCACCGTGCGGATCGGGACGTTGATCCCGACGCCGAGGGTGTCCGTCCCGCAGATGACCTTGAGCAGCCCGGCCTGGGCGAGGGTCTCCACCAGCCGGCGGTACTTCGGCAGCATCCCCGCGTGGTGCACGCCGATGCCGTGCCGGACCAGCCGGGACAGGGTCCTGCCGAAGCCGGAGGTGAACCGGAACCGGCCGATCGCGGCGGCGATCAGGTCCTTCTCGGCACGGGTGGCGACGTTGACGCTCATCAGCGCCTGGGCCCGCTCCAGGGCGGCGGCCTGGGTGAAGTGCACGACGTACACCGGAGCCTGCTTCGTCTCCAGCAACTCCTCCAGCGTCTCGTGCAGCGGCGTCATCGCGTACGAGAAGAGGAGCGGGACCGGCCGCTCGGCCGAACGGACGACGGCGGTCGGCCGCCCGGTGCGCCGGGTCAGGTCGTCGACGAACCGGGTGGTGTCGCCGAGGGTGGCCGACATCAGGACGAACTGCGCCTGCGGCAGCTCGATCAGCGGCACCTGCCAGGCCCAGCCCCGGTCCGGCTCGGCGTAGAAGTGGAACTCGTCCATCACCACCTGGCCCACGTCGGCCCGCCGTCCCTCGCGCAGGGCGAGGTTGGCCAGGATCTCGGCGGTGCAGGCGATCACCGGGGCGTCGGCGTTGACACTGGCGTCCCCGGTCAGCATGCCGACGTTCTCCGCGCCGAAGATCTCGCACAGCGCGAAGAACTTCTCCGACACCAGCGCCTTGATCGGCGCGGTGTAGAAGGTGGTCCGGTCCTCGGCGAGGGCGGCGAAGTGCGCGGCGGTCGCCACCAGGCTCTTGCCCGAGCCGGTGGGTGTGTTCATGATCAGGTTCGCGCCGGAGACGATCTCGATGACCGCCTCCTCCTGGTGGGGGTAGAGGTCCAGGCCGCGCGTCTGCGCCCAGCCGGTGAACGCGTCGTACAGGGCATCGGGGTCGGCGCTGGGCGGCAGCGCGGCGGTGAGCGTCATAGCCGCTCCATCGTGCCCGCCCGCCGTGCCCGCCCGCCAACCGGGTGTAAGGAAGGGCCCCTTGTTAACGCATTCGGTTGTACAAGGGCCCCTTCCTAACCACGAGCCACCGGCGAGCCGCCGGCGACGGCTGGCGGCGCGTCGTCAGGTGGCGGGCCGGTGGTAGACCAGGTCGAAGATCTCCCGCCCGGCGGTACGGGCCCGGCGTTCGAACTTGGTGACGGGCCGGTGCGCGGGCCGGGGCGCCCAGCCCGGGTGGGCGTTGACCAGCTCCGGGTCGTCGGTCAGCGTCCGGCGCATCGACTCGGCGTACTCGGCCCAGTCGGTCGCGCAGTGCAGAGTGCCGCCGGGGGTGAGCCGGGAGCGCAGCAGGGCGACGTGGGTGGGCTGGATCAGGCGTCGCTTGTGGTGCCGGGTCTTCGGCCAGGGGTCGGGGAAGAAGACGTGCACCGCGTCCAGCGAGCCGGCCGGCAGCATCCGGACCAGCTCCAGCGCGTCCCCCTCGGCGATCCGTACGTTGGTCAGGCCCTGCCGTCCGACGAGGTCCAGCAGGTTGGCGATTCCCGGCGTGTGTACCTCGACCGCCAGATAGTCTCGGTCCGGGTCGTCCGCCGCCATCGCGGCCGTGGCGTCCCCCATGCCGGAACCGATCTCGAGCACCAGCGGTGCCCGGCGTCCGAACAGCTCGGCCGGGTCGATCGGCACGCCGGGAGGCTCCGGCACGGTCAGGCCGTACGTCGGCCAGAGCCGTTCCAACGCGTCGAGCTGGCGGCTGGTCATCCGGCCCCGGCGGGGATGGAACGTCCGGATCCGGGGCGGGGCGGCGGGTTCGTGGTCGGTGGAGGTCACAGCGACCCGAGCGTACGCGACGAACCGGTCGGATCGGATGTGAGGTGCGACCCGGGATGAGAGGATCATCCCGTACGGCAGGCCGGGCGGTCGCTGCCCGGCAGGGGTTACGGCGCCGGGAGGGGCCATGGGGCCGGGAGGGGCAAGAGGGTCGGTCACGCGCCTCGGCGCGGCACTGGCGATCGTGTTCGCCGGGCTCCCCGTCGGCACCGGCCCGGCGGTGGCCGGCCCACCGGCGGAAACCGCTCCCGCGGCGGTGGCTGGTCCCGCCGTGCTGGCTGGTCCCGCCGTGCTGGCCGGGCCGGCGGCGGTCGGCACCGGTCGGCTGGCGCGGTCGGCGTCGCTGGCGCGGCAGCCCGGTGGCCCCCCACAACCCGGCATCCCCCAGCCCGGGGTCGTCTTCGTCGAGGTCAGCCCCAGCGTCGTGCAGGTCGGCTACCTGGTCGGCATCCGGGCCGGGTGCCGCGACAACACCGTGCCCGCGATCGTCTGGTCGGATGCCTTCGGCCGGGTGACCGTGCACCCGCAGCACGGCTACCTGACCGCCACGCCGATGGTGCCGCTGCGGACCCGACCGGGCAACTACCGGGCCAAGCTGGAGTGCCGCGACGGGGAGCACGCCTCGACGACGCTCCAGGTGGTCAAACAGATGCCACCGACCCACCCGACCCGTCACCCGACCCACAAGCCGAGTCGTGGGCCCGCCACCGGCTTCGGCGGGACGGCCGGTACCGGCCTCGGTGACCTGCTCGTGCCGGGTGGGCTGGCGCTGACCGTGGTGGGGGCGGTGGCGGGGGTGGTCGCCCTTCGGCGACCGCGCCGGGGGCGTCGCTGGTGGGGTCCGTCGTGACCGCCAACCGGGTGCCGCCCCGGGGTGCCGGCGCACCCCGCCCCGGCCCGGCCCCCCGCACCGTCCGGACCAGCGTTCCGGCCCGCTCCGGCCGCGCACCGCGGACGGCGGCCCGGACTGCGGCGACGGGTCGGTCCGGTGGGACGCCCCGGCCGGTCGGACGGATCTACGGCATCCCGGAAGCGGACCTGCGTCGGGTGGCGAAACCGTCGGGTACGACCAGCCCGGCCGCCGGTCGCCCGGTCGCGGGCTCCGGCCGGGCCGGGCGTACCCCGTGGTCGGGTCGGTTGCGGCGGGACGGGCGCAGTCCCTGGTCGGGGCCGCTGGCGGTGCTGCTGGTCCTGGTGGGGGTCTTCGCCACCGGGGCGGGGCTCGGCCGTACCGTCGGGCCGTTCGACCAGGTGGCCCGGGACGTGACCGGCGGCTCCGCGGCGGAGCCGGTCGCCGGGGCGCTCGTCGCGAGCCGGCCGGTCGCCCTCTCGGTACCGTCGATCCAGGTCGCCGCGCCGGTGGCGCCGGTCGGCCAGGCCGCCGACGGCTCGATCGACGTACCGCCGGTGGAGCGGCACAACGAGACCGGCTGGTACGACCGGGCGCCGACGCCGGGCGAACCGGGCCGGGCGATCATCGTGGGGCACGTGGACAGCCGGGAGGGGCCGTCGGTCTTCTACCAACTGGCCCGGCTCCAGCCCGGTGACCGGATCGAGGTGAACCGGGCCGACGGGTCCGTGGTCGTCTTCGCGGTCGACTCGGTGGAACACTTCGCCAAGGACGACCTGCCGGCCGACCGGGTGTACGGCGACTCCGGCCGCCCGGAGCTGCGCCTGATCACCTGCGGCGGTCAGTGGGTCGGTGGCCGGACCGGCTACCGGGACAACGTCATCGCCTTCGCGTCGTTCGTCGAGTCCCGCGAACGCTGAGCCGCAGCGGCGCGCCCCGCGCCGATGACCCGTGGTGCCCGCCCATCCCGGGGCGGGCCGCCCCGTGCCGACCGGTGGCCGGCCCGGGGCGGCGTGGCGTACCGCCTTTCGGAGCCCCGGTGCTCGGATCAGTGGGAGCCGGGGACCTGCTGGACCACCTCGAACTCCAGCAGGGTGGCACCGGTGGCGACCGGGGGACGCGGCTGCCCGCCCTCGCCGCCGGCGTGCGCGGCCCGCGCCGGGCCGGCCGCCCAGGACTGGTACGCCTCCTCGCTCTCCCACTTCGTGTACACGAAGTAGCGCTGCTCGCCGCCGACCGGGCGCAGCAACTCGAAGCCGAGGAAACCGGGGGAGTTCTCCACGGCGGCGGCGCGGGCGGCGAAGCGCCGCTCCAGCTCCTCGCCGCCGCCGGGCGGGACGTCCAGTGCGTTGATCTTCACGATGGCCATGGCTCCAGACTAGGCCCGCCGCAGGGGCGGGACCGCCCGGCTCACAGGGGTCCGACGGCGGGTACCAGGTCCGCGTCGACCACGATCGGGGCGTGGTCGGAGGGGCCCTTGCCCTTGCGGGCCTCCCGGTCGACGTACGCGCCGGTCACCGCGCGGGCGACCGGTGCCGAGGCGTACACCAGGTCGATCCGCATGCCCTTGTTCTGGTGGAACATCCCGGCCCGGTAGTCCCAGTACGTGTAGGGGTGCGGCCCCTTCATCGGCGTGGGCACCACGTCGTCGAGGCCCAGGTCGCGCAGGGCGGCCAGGGCGGCGCGTTCGGCCGGGGTGACGTGGGTGGAGGTGACGAACAATGCCGGGTCCCAGACGTCGGCGTCGGTCGGCGCGACGTTGAAGTCACCGCAGACGGCCAGCGGCAGCCCACCGGCCAGCTCCTGCTCCAGCGCGTCGCGCAGCGCCGCCAGCCAGGCCAGCTTGTACACGTAGTGCGGGTCGTCGGGGGTGCGGCCGTTGGGCACGTACACCGACCAGACCCGCAGCCCGGCGCAGGTGGCCGAGATGGCCCGCGCCTCGGGCTCGGGGAAGCCCGGTTCACCGGTGAAGCCGACGGTCACGTCGGCCAGGCCGACCCGGGACAGGATCGCCACCCCGTTCCACCGGCCGTCGCTGTGGCTCGCCACCGTGTACCCCAGTTCGCCGACCTCGGCGACCGGGAACGCCCCGTCGGGGCACTTGGTCTCCTGGAGGCAGACCACGTCGGGGGCGGTGCCGGCCAGCCAGTCGAGCAGCCGGGGCAGGCGGGCCTTCACCGAGTTCACGTTCCAGGTCGCCAGGCGCATGCCTCCAGCCTGCCCCATCCCCGGCCCGCCCGCCGTCGCGGCACCCCGGTCCCGGCACCGACCACCCGTCCCGGCACCGGTCGCCCCGCCCCAGCGCCGGCCGCCTGTCCCGGCACCGGTCGCCCCGCCCCATCCGGCCCACCGTCCCAGTGCCGGCAGACCCGTCGACGGAGCCCGGACCCGGTCCACCGCCCGTCGGCCGGGGCGGGTCAGCCGTTCGGGGTGTCGCCGGGCCGGCTCTGCTCGGCGAGGAAGCGTTCCAGTTCCGCGCCGAGTTCGTCGGCGGTGGGCAGCGGACCGTTCTCGGCGGCGAGCAGGTTCTTCTCGCCCCGGCCCCGGGCGAACGCGTCGTACTGCTCCTCCAGGGCCTGGACCAGGGCGGCGGCGTCGTCGGTCTGCGCCACCTGGCGGTCGATCTCGACCCGGACCGCCTCGGCGGAGGTCCGCAGCTCCTCGGTGGGCAGCAGCAGCCCGGTGCTGCGGGAGACCGAGGTGAGCAGCACCTCGGCGGCGGCAGGGTACTCGGTCTGGGCGACGTAGTGCGGCACGTGGGCGGCGAAGCCCAGCGCGTCGCGGCGCGCCTCGCCGAGCCGGAACTCCAGCAGGTGGCCGACGCTGCCGGGGACCTGGACCCGTTGCAGCCACGGCTCGTGGCCGGCGATCAGCTCGCGCCGGGTGGCGTGCGCGGTGACCCCGGTCGGTCGGGTGTGCGGCACCGCCATCGGGATCGAGTTGAGCCCGACGGTGAGCCGGACGTCCAGCCGGGTGGCGAGCCCGGCCACGGCGGCGACGAACCGCTCCCACTGGAGATCCGGCTCGGGGCCGGTGAGCAGCAGGAACGGGGTCTCGTCGTCGTCGTGCAGCAGGTGCAGGTCGAGGGTGGGGGCGTCGTAGGACTCCCAGTGGTCCTCGACGAAGGTCATCACCGGGCGGCGGGATCGGTAGTCGAAGAGCTGGTCGATGTCGAAGCTGGCGATCGGGCGGGCCTCGAGGGTGGTGAGCAGCTGCTCCCGGGCCAGTCGGGTGGCGTTGCCGGCGTCGACGAAGCCGGTCAGCGCCTGGATCAGCACCGGCTGACCGAGGTCGGGCAGATCGTCGCTGAGCTGGTAGAGCTCGTGTGGATCGAGCACCGGTCGGGACCTCCCTGGGATGTGCGTACGGCGACCGCGCGGGCGGTCACCCGTTCGGGGAACGTACCCGCCATCCTCGTGCATTCCTGGGTCGGCCGGGGCGCCGGCCGTCGTGGCATGGTATGTGACTTGTTGTCGCAATTACTGTGACCGGTTCGGTGACGGGGCGGCGACCACCCGACATCCACAGTGGACGCTTGCGGTTGCCGGGACGGGGTACACATGACTCGGGAGTGTCGACAGGAGGACGAAAATGTCACCACTGATGCGTCGGATCAGCCGCTTCCTACAGTCGCCGCAGGGCCGGCAGTTGGTCGAGCGGGGCCGCCGTGAGCTGGCCAAGCCCACCACCCAGCAGAAGCTGCGGCAGTTGGCCAGCCGGCTGTCCGGCCGGCGCCGCTGACCACCACCCGGCGGCCCGCGCCGCCCACCACGTCACGGCGTTCCGCGCCGCCCCGCGCCGCTCGCCGGTCCGCAATGCCCGGCGTCCCGGGCCGCTCCACGTCGCTCAGCCGCCACCGGCGGCGCGGGCCGCTCAGCCCCCACCGGCGGCGCGGGCCGCTCAGCCCCCACCGGCGGCGCGCGTCGTCCGGCGTTCCCGGACGGCGTACGCTGCTGGCCGCCACCCGGCGGCCGGCGTCGCCCCCGCCCGGTTCCGCGTCCTATTCGCCCCCTTTCGACTACAGGAGCCAGCCGTGACCGACTCCGGGCCTGTCGACGGAGAAACCTCCGTTCCCTCGCCGCAGCCCTCCGCGGTCGGCCGGGCCGCGCCCCCGCCGTCCGCAGTCGGCCCGACCGCGCCGCCACCACCCGCCGTGACCCCCGCCCCGCCCAGCGGGCCGGCGGCGGGCGAGACCACCCGGCCGGCGCCGGGCGAGACCACCCGGGCGGGGTCGGCCGAGACCACCCGGGCGGAGTCGGCCGTGCCCACGGGGCCGGAGACGGCCGTGCCCACCGGGCCCGTCGCGCCGGTCACGTCCGTCGAGCCCACCGCGCCGGGTGAGCCGGCGGCGGGCTCGGACGCGGCCGGGGAGGCGCCCCCGGAGGGGCCGCCGGCCACGCTCTGGGACCGGATGCGCCAGGACCCGCAGTACGCGCCGGAGCATCTCGCCCTGGAGGCGGTACGCCGACTCGGCCCCGAGGCGGCGCGGTGGGCCGAGCGGGTCCGGGCCGAGCAGCCCGGCCTGTCCCCGGACGCCCTGGCCGACCTGGCGGTCCGCCGGTTCGTCAACCGGGCCCGGCTCTCCGGAGCCGTCTCCGGTGCCGCCGGGCTGCCCGGCGCGGTGCTCGACGTCGGCGTGCTGGCCTGGACCCAGGCCCGGATGGTGCTGCACGTCGCCGCCGCCCACGGGGTCGACCCGACGCACCCCGACCGGGCCGCGGACCTGCTGGTGCTCCAGAAGGTGCACAAGGTGGCCGCGACCGCGCGACTCGCGCTCGGGGTGGCGGCCGGCCGGGAGCGGGCCGGCGCGCTCTTCGGCACCGGGGGGCAGAGCCCGCTCGGGCGGGTCATGCTGCGGCTGGGCGTCCGGCTCGCCCAGATGGCCGGGGTACGCGCCGCGAAGCGGGTCTTCGCCAAGGTGGTGCCCGGCGCGGCGATCATCCTCGGCACCTGGGCCAACTCGTCGGCGACGAAGGATCTCGCCGGCCGGGCCGGCCAGCTCTACCGGCAGCACGGCCCCGGCGGCGTCCCGTACCCCCGCCAGGGCTGAACGTACGGGTGGCGGACCGGTCGGCGGGTCGGGTCAGTCGGCGAGCCGGGCGGCCCGCCAGACGACCTCGGCCAGCCGGTTCTGCCCGGCCACGCTGGGGTGGAACCAGTCCAGCCGGTTGACCTGGTCCAGGGTGAAGCGGACCCGGTGCACGGCCCCGCCGTCGTACCGGCACCGGGACCCGTACGCCCGGCAGGCGGCGGCGAGCTGGTCGTTGTACGCGTCGATCCGCTTGCCGAACGCCGCCCGGCGGGCCACGTCCGCCGGCTCGGTGGAGGTGGGGTTGGCCAGCAGGGCGGGACAGATGCCGGTGCGCCAGGCCCGTACCGCCCGGTTGTCGGTGTGCCCGATCTCCCAGAGCCGGTTGAGGTTCGGGATGCTGACCACCAGCACCCGGGCCTTGGGGCGGCCCTCGCGCAGGGTGCGCAGGGCCCGGTCGACCTGTTTGCGGTAGGTCGACACCGGGGTCATCTCGTCGACGGTGCGCCGGCAGGCGTCGTTGCCGCCGATCAGCACGGTGACGTAGTCGGCCTTGGCGCGGACCGCCGCCTCGGCCTGGCCGGCCAGCGCCGACGCGCGGGCACCGGACTCGGCGTGGTTGGAGGCCCTGCCCCGGATCGACGGATCCTGGTCGAGCAGCCGGCGGTAGAGGCTGTCCACCCGGACCCCGTCCCCGGTGGACCAGGAGTTGCGCTCGCAGGCGGCCAGGACGACGCAGGATCCGAACCCGGTGGTGATCGAGTCGCCGATCGCGGCGATGGAGGCGGGGCCGCCCCGGGGCGGCGGGCCGTCGGAGGGGCGGGGGTCGGCCGAGCCGTCTCCCTCACAGGCGAGCGCCACCAGGGCCAGCAGGCAGAACAGCGTGGTGACCCAGCGTCGAGACATGGTTTCCCCGGTCCGGCGGCGGTGAGCGACAGCCTGGTCACCGTACGCGGTGGTCTGGGGTCTTCGGTGTTCTGCTGTCGGATATCCGGCACGCCCGCGCGATCCGGCCGGCACCGTGTTAGAAGTCGCGTCCCGGCCGGCGCGGGGTGGGCCGGGTGCGACGCCCCCGGTCAGCGGCGGGGCAGCCGCCAGGGCGCGGGCTGCCCGTGCAGCCACCAGTGCAGCACCCGGGTGATCCGGGGCAGCACCAGGTAGGTCATCAGCGGGGTCAGGCAGAGGGTGATCAGCAGCGTCCGGACCACCAGCGACCCGTCCGGGAGCAACCGGCTGGCCAGCAGGTTCGCGGTGAGGCTCAACGGGAAGAACGCCAGCCAGATCGTCACCGCCTGCTTCCAGCGGGGCGGGGAGGGCGGCGGCAGCGCCGCGCCGGTGACGTCGGCGACCTGCTCCCTCGGCGGGTCGAACCAGCCCTCGATGCCGGTCCGCCGCTCGGTGCGGGTGTGCTCGACCATGCCCTGCGCCGAGGTGAGCCACCAGCGTCGCTGCGGCGACTCCTCCCAGTGGTGCAGCGTCTCGGCGTCGGCGAAGCGGTAGAGCATGTGCCACTGCGGGGAGCCCGGGGCGTGGCGCACCCAGCCCGCGCCGAGGAACTCGGGGAAGGCCTCCGCCAGCGCCGTGCCGGCCCGCATCCACGCCACCATCTCGCTGGTCCGCGAGGGGTCGGCCTGCCGGGTGATGGCGACGGTCACCGGTACCGCCGGGGGCGTGCTCATGGTCCCATCCTCCGCCGTCGCGGCCCCTCCGGCCCGTCGAGGCGGGCCGGTATGACCCGGCCCACCGCCGGCCCGCGGGGCGACGCCCGGTTAACCGCGCCGATCGCGGGTAGCTGAACCCAATGACGCGATCCCAGCCCCGGCGCGCCCGTGGCACCGTGGGGCACGCCTACAGCGCGCTGAACCTCCGCCTCGCGCTCGCCAGCTTCGGTCTGGTGACCATGACCGTCTTCGCCGTGCTGGCCTTCCGCGCCGACCTGGCGGTGCTCGGTGTGGCCTGCGCGGTGCTCGCCGTGGTCGCCGTCATCGACCTGGTCGTCATCCAGCGCCGCCGGGCCGCCCGACGCCGGGAGCAGCCGGGCACGCGCCACTCACTCTTCGAGTGACAGGAGTACGAGATGCCCATCGCCACCGTCAACCCCGCCACCGGCGAGATGCTCAAGACGTACGACCCGATGTCGGACGCGCAGGTCGACGCCGCCATCGAGCGGGCCGACCTGGCGTTCCGCCAGTTGCGCGGCACCTCGCTGACGCAACGGGGCGACTGGCTGCGGGCCGCCGCCGACCGGCTGGACGCCGACCGCGACGAGATCGCCCGGCTGATGACCACCGAGATGGGCAAGACGTACGCGGCGGCGAAGGCGGAGGTCACCAAGTGCGCCGCCGCCGCCCGGTTCTACGCCGCCCACGCCGCCCGGATGCTCGCCGACGAGCCCGCCGACGCCCGCGCCGTCGGGGCCACCCGGGCCTTCGTCCGGTACCAGCCGATCGGGCCGGTGCTCGCGGTGATGCCGTGGAACTTCCCGCTCTGGCAGGTCATGCGGTTCGCCGCGCCGGCACTGATGGCCGGCAACACCGGCCTGCTCAAGCACGCCTCGACGGTGCCGCAGACCGCCCTGCTGCTGGAGGACCTGTTCCGCCGGGCCGGTTTCCCGGAGGGTGCGTTCGGCACCCTGCTGGTCGGCTCCGACGCGGTCGACCGGATCCTGCGCGACCCCCGGGTCCGCGCCGCCACCCTGACCGGCAGCGAGGGCGCGGGCCGCTCGATCGCCCAGATCGCCGGCCGGGAGCTGAAGAAGACCGTGCTGGAACTGGGCGGCAGCGACCCGTTCGTGGTGATGCCCTCGGCCGACGTGGCGACCGCCGCCGAGGTCGCCACCACCGCCCGCTGCCAGAACAACGGCCAGTCCTGCATCGCCGCGAAGCGGTTCATCGTGCACACCGACGTCTTCGACGACTTCGCCCGGAAGTTCGCCGGGCGGATGTCGGCGCTGCGGGTCGGCGACCCGATGGACGAGGCGACCGACGTCGGCCCGCTGGCCAGCGAACGCGGCCGGGACGAGATCCACGAGCAGGTACGCGACGCGGTGGAGCGGGGCGCGACGGTGCTCTGCGGCGGCGAGAAGCCGACCGGCCCCGGCTGGTACTACCCGCCGACCGTGGTCACCGACCTGACGCCGGAGATGCGGATGTGGGCCGAGGAGGTGTTCGGCCCGGTCGCCGGCCTGTACCGGGTGGCGTCGTACGACGAGGCGGTCGAGGTGGCGAACGGGACCGCGTTCGGCCTCGGCGCCAACGCCTGGACCACCGACCCGGACGAGCAGGAGCGCTTCGCCACCGACCTGGACGCCGGCAACGTCTTCGTCAACGGGATGACCACGTCCTTTCCGGAGCTGCCGTTCGGCGGGGTGAAGAACTCCGGGTACGGCCGGGAGCTGTCCGCGCTGGGCATGCGGGAGTTCTGCAACACCAAGACCGTCTGGGTCGGCGAGGGTACGGCGGGTGCCGGTGCCGGCGCGCACGCCGAGTAGGCGTGAGGTGTTAGGAAGGGGCCCTTTTACTACCGGAAGCGTTAACAGGGGCCCTTCCTTACAGGAATGTGGGGGTGGTGGGGTGGGTACGGAGAGCCGCCATGACGGTGTTCGGGTTCCACGCCTCGCACGAGCAGATCCATCCCCGCGCCCTGTTGGACGCGGTGGTCCACGCCGAGCGGGCCGGCTTCGCCGCCGCCATGTGCTCGGACCACTTCGCACCCTGGAGCGAGCGGCAGGGTCAGTCCGGGTTCGCCTGGTCCTGGCTGGGCGCCGCGCTCCAGGCGACGGAGCTGTCGTTCGGCGTGGTCAACGCGCCGGGGCAGCGGTACCACCCGGCGATCGTCGCCCAGGCGATCGGCACCCTCGCCGCGATGTACCCGGGGCGGTTCTGGGCGGCGCTGGGCAGCGGCGAGAACGCCAACGAGCACGTCACCGGCGAGGTGTGGCCCCGCAAGGAGCTGCGTAACGCCCGGCTGCGCGAGTGCGTCGACGTCATCCGGGCGCTGCTGGCCGGGGAGGAGGTCAGCCACGACGGGCTGGTCCGGGTGGACCGGGCGAAGCTGTGGACCCGGCCGGCGGAGCCGCCCGCGCTGGTCGGCGCGGCGACGAGCGTGGCGACCGCCCGCTGGTGCGCCGAGTGGGCGGACGGGCTGATCACGGTGAACGCCCCGGAGGAGCACCTGCGCCGGATGATCGACGCGTACCGGGACGCCGGCGGCCGGGGGCCGCTGCACCTCCAGGTGCACCTGAGCTGGGCGCCCGACCAGGGGGAGGCCGAGGCGCTGGCGTACGACCAGTGGCGCAGCAACGTCTTCGCGCCGCCGGTCTGCTGGGACCTGACCACGCCGGAGCACTTCGACGTGGTGTCGCAGGAGGTGCCGATGCACCGGCTCGCCGAGGTGGTCAACATCTCCGCCGACCTGGGCCGGCACGTCGGCTGGCTGGAGCGGTACGTGGACCTCGGCTTCGACCAGATCGCCCTGCACCACGTGGGGCAGGAGCAGCGCGCGTTCATCGACACGTTCGGCGCGGAGGTGCTGCCGAAACTGCGCCAAGCGGGGTGAACGGCCTTCGTCCGCCGTCGGCCCGCCGGCCTCAGCGCGCGGTGGTCCCGGCTGGCCGGGGCAGCCGGCGGACCAGCACCTGCCCCGGCCAGCCGAGCCGGCCGGGGCGGGGCACCACGAAGCGGTCGGTCGCGGTGAAACCCTGCCGCTCGTACCAGCGGACCAGGGCCCGGTCGTCCCCGGCGTAACAGTCCACCCGCAGCAGCCCCACGCCCGCCGCCTGGGCCAGGCCCGCGGCGTGCGCCAGCAACCGGGCCCCGATCCCCAGCCCCGCGTACGCCCGGTCGGTGACCAGCAGGTTCACGTACAACTCCGGCTCGGTGGCCGGCGGCACGTGCTCGGTCGCCGTGCCGACGACCAGGGCGCCGACCGGGTGCTCGCCGAAGCGGGCCAGGTGCAGCCCCTTCCCGCCGGTCCACTGTCGCACCTGGGCGAGCCGGCGGGGGTCGGTCGAGGCTGGCGTGCTGCCCCACTGGCTGCTGCGCCCCTGCGCGACCAGCCAGGCGGTGGCGGTGTCGAGCAGCCGCAGCACGGTGCCGGCGTCCCCCGCCCCGCCCGGGGAGATGGTGATGGTCTGGCCAGCCGTCATCCGCTGATCCTGCCACCGGGGTCCGGCCCGTGCTGCCCCATCGGGTGGCCGGGCGGGTGTCGGAGGATGTTTCGTCATCGATGGGTCTCGGGTAGCCAGGGGCACACCCCACCCCCGTTGGAGGTCCCCGATGACGCCGACCGCCGCCGACCGGTTCCCCACCCGCCACCTGCCCGGGGTCACCGTCCGGGACCTGCCACCGCCACCCCGGTCGGCCTGGCGGATCCTCGGTCCCGGCGTGATCGCCGCCGGCGTCGGGCTCGCGTCGGGTGAGTTCATCCTCTACCCGTACATCGCCTCCCAGGTGGGGCTGGTCTTCCTCTGGGCCGCAGCGGTCGGCATCGTCACCCAGTGGTTCCTGAACATGGAGATCGAGCGGTACACGCTGGCCACCGGGGAGACCGCGCTGACCGGGTTCTCCCGGTTCTGGCGGCACTGGGGCCTGGTCTTCGCGGTGATGGTGTACTTCGCCAACCTCTGGCCCGGCTGGGCGTCCAGTTCGGCGACCATGGTGACCTACCTGGTCGGCGGGGACGTCACCTGGATCGCGATCGGCCTGCTGCTGGTGATCGGCGCGACCCTCACCCTCGCCCCGGTGGTGTACCGGGCGCTGGAGCGCGTCGAGTTCGTCAAGGTCGGCCTGGTGGTGCTCTTCATCCTGGTGGCGGTGGTCTTCGCGATCTCCGTGGACACCTGGGGGGAGCTGCCCCGGGCGGTGACCGCGCCGGACTTCCCCGCCGAACTGGGCTTCGCGCTGATGCTCTCCGCGCTGGTCTTCGCCGGTGCCGGCGGTGGCCAGAACCTGGTCCAGTCGAACTGGATCCGGGACAAGGGCTACGGCATGGGGGCGTACGTCCCGCGCCTGGTCAGCCCGGTCACCGGCCGGGAGGAGGCCGCGCCGGCCGGGGCGGGCTTCGTCTTCGAGCCGACCGAGGAGAACCTCGGCCGGTGGCGGCGCTGGTGGCGACTGGCCAACCAGGAGCAACTGGTCACCTTCGTGTTGATCTCCTTCGTCACCATCACGCTGATGTCGATGCTGGCCTACTCCACCGTGTACGGGGTGCCCGGCCTGGCCAACAGCGTCTCCTTCCTGGAGGTCGAGGGGAACCGCCTGAAGGAACTCGTCGGGCCCTGGTTCGGCACCCTGTTCTGGCTGATCGGCGCGCTGTCGCTGTTCGCCGCCGCGATGGGCATCGTCGACTACACCAGCCGGCTCGCGGCCGACGTGCTGAAGACCTCGTACCTGCGCCGTGCCTCGGAGAGCCGGATCTACTTCGCCCTGGTCTGGGGTCTGGTCGGGCTCGGCTGCGCGATCCTGCTCGCCGGGCTGAGCCAGCCGCTGCCGCTGCTGGTCATCTCCGCCTGCGTCGGCGGCCTGATGATGTTCATCTACTCGATCCTGCTGCTGGTGCTCAACCGGCGGGTGCTGCCGGAGCAGATCCGCCCCCGTCACTACCGGGTGGCCGCGTTGATCTGGGCGGTGCTGCTCTTCGGCGTCTTCTCCGCGCTGACCATCTGGCAGCAGGGCGGCGAACTGCTGGAGTGGCTCAGCCGCTGACGCCGGCCGGCCCTTCGTCGTCGGTGGGCCGGATCGTCAGCGGCGGGGCCGCGTGCCGGCGGTGGGCGCGCCGTGGGCCGTCGATCCGGCCCGTGGCGCGCCCGTGGCCCGGTCGATCCGCTGGGTTGCCGGGGAGCCGGTCAGCGGGCTCGGCCGGTCGGGGCGCCGACCTCGGCGAGGAAGGCCCGCCAGGCTGCCGGCGTGAAGACGAGGATGCCGCCGGCACGGTGCTTGGAGTCGCGCACGGCGACCGCGCCGGGCAGGTCGGCGGCGACCTCCACACAGTTGCCGCCGTTGGAGCTGCTGCGGCTGCTGGTGCGCCACCGGGCTCCGCCCAACCCGACGGCGCCGGTCAGGTCGGCGGTGCCGGTCGGGCCGGCGGTGCCGGTCAGGTTCGTGGTGCCGGTCAGGTCGGCCATGCTCGCGTCAGCCATTCTCGCGTCTTGAGGAGCCGGATCGACTGGTCGCGCGGCAGCGCCACCGACCTGACAGTGTCCCAGACCCGCCACAGGGGAGCAACGTCCCGGACGACCCGCCCGGCGGCCTGGTCGTCGAGGTAGCCGAGGTCGTCGGCGTCGTCGATGCTGGCGATGACGAACGCCCCGGCCTGCCCGGGGTGGAAGCCGGCCCGCAGCGGCAGCACGTGCAGCATCACGCGGGGACGCTCGGCCATGGTGACCAGGTGGTCGAGCTGGGGGTGCATGATCTCCGGCTCGCCCCGGCGCAACGCGGCCTCGTCGACGACGAAGATGGTCAGCGCCGGGCGGGGCCGGTCGAAGACCGCCGCCTGCCGGGCCAGCCGGGCGGTGACGTACCCCTCGACCTCGTCGTCGCCGAGCGGGCCGCTGCTGAGCACCGCGTGCGCGTACTCCGGGGTCTGGAGCAGGCCGGGCAGCACCGACGGCTCGAAGGCCCGCAGCGTGCTGGCCTTCCGCTCGATCTCCGCCCAGGGCAGGAACCAGTCCGGCTCCCGGCGGCGGACCACCTCCGGCCACAGCTCGCCGACCGTCCGGCCGAGGGCCCGGGCCGCCGCCAGCCGGTGCCGGGGGTGCGGGGTCTGCCCCGGGTTGACCCAGCGGCTCGTCGTCTTCGGGTCCACCCCGACCTGCTCGGCGAGGGACTCCGCGGTCTGGCCCGCCTCGGCCATCGCCGCGCGCAGCGGTTCGTTCACGGTCACCTCCACGTCGGACACCCGGAACGCGTGCCGACGTTACCGTCACGGGCGGTGGTCGTCGCGTGACGCGCGCACGGTGGGGTGTCCGAACGAGGGTGCCGCCTGCCCGGGGGACGGGCAGGCGGCACCGGTTCGTGCGGGCGGAGGTCAGGAACAGGCCGCCCCGTTGAGGGTGATCAGGCCCGGCGCCGGGTTGGCGCCGCCGCCGGTGAGGGCGTTGAACCCGAAGGTCACCGTCCCGCCGGGGGCGATCCGGGCGTTGTACGACTCGTTCTTCGCGGTCACCGTCGCGCCGCTCTGGCTGGTCTTGGCCAGCCACGCCTCGCGCAGCTTCTGGTCACCGGTGAAGGCGAAGCGGGCGGTCCACCCGTCCACCGTCGTGCTGCCGGTGTTGCGGATGGTCACCTGGCCGGTGAACCCGCTGCCGCCCTGCCAGGTGCCGTAGTTGACGTACTCGGCGGTGCACCGGGAGGCGGCCGGGGCCGGGGCGTCGTCCTGGTCGGCGAGGAAGGACGCGATCCAGGTCAGCGCCGAGTTCCAGTTGATCGCCACCTCGTTCGTCGAGTACGAGTCGATGTGGTCGACGAAGCAGAACTGCGGCTTGCAGTCCGGGATGAGCTGGGCCACGTAGGGGTCCTGGAGGGCGGCGTTGGCCCCACCGGCGAGGGAGCCGGCGGGCGGGTTCGGCGAGTTGGGGTCCTTCTGGTTGCCGAAGAGCCGGCTGTGCTGGTTCTTGGCGTGCTGCTCGCCGTACCCGGTGACGTAGGACATGTTCAGCGCGTTGCGGCCGAAGATGTAGTCCATCGTCTGCACCGCGCCGTCGCGGTACTTCGCCGTGCCGGTCAGGTCGAAGGCGGTGGCCAGCACGACCGCGTTGTTGATGATGTTGCCGTTGCCGCCCCAGAAGTAGCTGTCCGGGTCACCCGGCATCGGCAGGCCGTACGCCTGCTCGTCGATCTCGGCGAGGTACCGGTCGGCGGCGGCGGTCACCGAGGCCCGCAGGCGGGTGCGCTCGGCGGCCGGCAGGCCGCTGGGCACGGTGGCCAGGCTCAGCCGGCCCAGCGCGGCCACGCCCTGCCAACTGAAGCCGCGCACGTCGAAGACGTCCCCGGTGTGGTGCGGGGAGGCGGTCAGGTCGGTCAGGTACCGCTGCTCGCCGGTGGTCAGGTACAGCTCGGCGGCGGCCCAGTAGAACTCGTCGGTGACGGTGGTGTCGTCGTACGCGCCGCCGCCGTTGGAGTCGGTGGGGCTGGCGTACCGGGCCGGGTTGGCCTTCGCCGCCGCGTAGGCGGTCTTCGCGGCGGTGCCGCACCGGGTGGCGAACGCCGCGTCGTACGGGGCGAACAGCCGGGCGCACTGGGCGGCGACGGCGGCCAGGTTGAGGGTGGCGGCGGTCGACGGCGGGTGCAGCTCCCGCAGCTCCGGGTCGGCGGCCGGGTCCAGCGGCAGGCCGGTCCAGTTCCGATCGTGGATCTTGTGGTGGGCCATGCCGGCGAGCGGCTTGCCGGCCGGGACCTGCATCCGCAGCAGGAACTCCAGCTCCCAGCGCGCCTCGTCGAGGATGTCCGGCACCCCGTTGTCCCGCTCGGGCACCCGCAGCGTGCTGTCGCCCAGGGCCGCCCCGCCGTCGGCGGTGGGGGCGGTCTTGGTCCGCTCGAAGGTGCTCAGGAGCTGGTACGTGGCCAGGCCCCCGTTGACGACGTACTTGCCGTGGTCGCCGGCGTCGTACCAGCCGCCGCGCACGTCCAGGCGGTAGTCGCAGACCCCGGGCTGGCAGGGTACGTCGATGTCGCCCTGGTTCGGGGCGACCCCGAGGTGGCCGGCGGGGCGGGCGTACTCCTCGCCGATCAGGTCACCGTCGATGGCGATGCCGCTGCGCTGGGCGTAGAAGAACTGGGCCGCGTCCGAGCGGAGCTGCTGGTAGATCGTGCCGGAGATGTCGAACGGGTGGCTGGTCTCCCCGTCGGCGACCAGGGTCAGCCCGGTGCCCGCCGTGCGGTAGGCGGAGAAGTCGACGGTGTGCACGTTCTGGCCGGACGCCTCGTCGACGCCGCGCGGGGTGCTCTGGCCGCTGGCCACCACCGCCCCGGCGGCGGACCTGAGCTGCCAGGGCAGTGCCGTGGTGGACTCGGTGACGATGGTGGCGTTCTTCGGGCCGCCCGGCAGGTAGCCCACCTGGTTCACCCGGACCCGGGGGCCGGTGTCCGGCACGTACGGCTCCGGGGGCTCGCCGCCGCGCAGCGAGACGTTGTCCAGGCAGAAGGTCTGCTCCTGGGCGCTGCCGCCGATCTGGAAGATGAGCTGGGCGGAGGGGTTGCCCTCGGTGAGGGTGAAGGTCTGCTCCACCCGGGCCGGGGTGCT
Organism: Micromonospora fluostatini; assembly: GCF_050410825.1. Classification (NCBI taxonomy): domain Bacteria; kingdom Bacillati; phylum Actinomycetota; class Actinomycetes; order Micromonosporales; family Micromonosporaceae; genus Micromonospora; species Micromonospora fluostatini. The sequence continues at coordinate 3,476,655 of NZ_CP191251.1, read as the reverse complement.
GCCGGCGGTCCCGTCCACCGTGGCGTACGCGGTGTACGGGGGGCCGCCGAGCTGGAGGACCGCCCGGACGTCGGAGCCCGGGGTGGCCGAGACGTCGAAGCCGAGGGTGTACTCGGCCCCGGCGAGCAGCGGGATGCCCTCCTGGCCGATGCCGGCGTCCCAGGGGTTGGCCAGGCCGCCGGCCACGGTGGTGCAGAGCCGCCCGTCGGTCACCGCCAGCGGGCCGGTGCCGAAGGAGAACCAGGGGCTGACCCCTTCGCTGAAGTCACCGTTGCGGACCTGTTCGGGAGCCTCCTCGCCCGGCTCGGCGTGGGCCACGGTGGCGGAGGCGCCGGTGAGGGCCAGGGTGGTCGCCACGGCCAGCAGCGCGAGGCGGCGTCGGCGGCGTCGGGATGACGTCACGGGGAGTCCTTCCGGGGGTGGGGGTGTGGTGGGGGAGACGGGACCGACACCTGGGAGCGCTCCCAGGTGTCGGCTCGATATTTCCAGCAGGTGACCGCCCTGTCAATTGACGGCGCTGGATAAGCAGCGCTACCGGCCTTCTCCTGCGGTTACGGGTAGTGAGATTCGCCGCGCCACGCGGCCTCGTCGTGATCTCCTAGAGACAACTGCGCCCTTCGCCTGGCAGGCTGCCTCCCATGACCCTGAAGCTGCGTTCCGTCGGGGCGAGCGACCGTGGGCTGATCCGCAGCGGCAACCAGGACGCCCTCCACGCCGGCACCTGGCTCGTCGCCGTGGCCGACGGCATGGGCGGGATGGCCGCCGGTGACCTCGCCAGCACGATCGCCATCGACGCGGTCGGCCCTCTGGACGTGGAGACACCGGAGGACGGTCTGGTGGCCGCCCTGCAAGGTGGGATCGACCTGGCGACCGCGCGGATCCGGCAGGCGGTCGCCGAGGACTCCGACCGTCGGGGGATGGGCACCACGCTCACCGCGTTGCTCTTCGCCCGTACCGGAAGCTGCCTGGCCCTGGCGCACATCGGTGACTCCCGGGCGTACCTGCTGCGGGAGGGGGTGCTCAAGCAGATCACCCGGGACGACACCTTCGTGCAGATGCTCGTCGACCAGGGGGTGATCAGCCCGGACGAGGCCAGCAGCCACCCCCGCCGGGCCGTGGTCACCCAGGCGTTGCAGGGCGAGGAGGTCTCCCCGACCTACGCCACCATGGTGCCCTGGGCCGGCGACCGCTGGCTGCTGTGCAGCGACGGGCTGTCCAACGTGGTCCGCCCGGACACCCTCGCCGAGGTCCTCGCCGGCCACCCCGACCGGGGCGAGTGCGCCCAGCGCCTGATCGACCTCGCCTTGCGGGCCGGCGGGCCGGACAACATCACCGTCATCGTCGCGGACGTCGTCGTCGACGGGTGAGGCCCCGGGGCGGCGGGCCGCCCGGGGGCGCCCGGGTCAGCGGCGGGCCGGCAGGGCGGTGGTGCTGGCGCCCGCGTCGACCGCGGCGAGCAGCGACTGGAGCGCGGCCGGGAGGTCCTGCCGGCTGCGGGTGATCCGTTCGGGCACGGCCCGGTCGACCAGCATGAGCACCTTGATGAGGTTGGCCGCCCGGATCAGCGCGGCCAGGGTCGCGGTGGGGGTGTCCAGCGGCCGGTAGGTCTGTTGCAGGCTGGCGGCGAGCCGCACCCGGGGTGCGGCCACCAGGTTCGGGTTGACCCCGGGCCAGCGGACCGAGGAGCGCAGGGTCAGCCCCCGGCTCTCCACCCGGCGGACCCAGCCCGCGCCGGCGAGCCGGCCGCCGACCCGTTCCCGGATCTGCATCTCGTCGCGGAGGAAGGCCAGCCACAGTCGGGCGGAGTGCCCGCTGCCCCGCCGCAGGATCTCGCTGAGCACCTGGTCGGTCAGCGGCTCGTCGCGCGGCTGGTGGTCCAGGGGGACCACCGCGCCGTTGTCCACCGAGAGTCGGCCGTCGAGGACCAGCTCGGCCAGGATCGCACCGGCGAGTGCGGTGTCGAAATTGCCGGCGGCGGCCAGCGGTTTGCCGGTGAAGTCGTCGTGTCCGATAAGGAAGAGTTCATCGGCGAGGCGCACCACCGGCGAGCCGTCATTGGCATTTGTCATCCTCAGCCTTTCCGAGGGGATAAGCATAGGGTGCTGTGGCCGACAACGGATCGTACGGGAAGATCACTCATGGTTCAACCATGTTGATCGAGCGTGACGAAGGCGTGGGGTAATGCCCCGTGATGCCCTTTTTATTGGTCACCCTGAGGGAGAATGCCGGTGTATTGCCGGGCGCTGCTGAACAGCTTGTCCGCACCGGACAACCGGGCGGGCAGCCGTGTCCGGCGCGGCGGCGGGGGATCGGCGGCACTCTTTCCCCGACGTCGTCGGGCGCGCTGTCGCCGACCGATTCGTGGCGTCGGGTACGTGATCGACGGAAACGTCGGTGCGGCACTTTCCTGCGCCGTGCACGCGATGGCGCGGTGACTTTCTCCGGACCGGTCGGGTGGTGGCGGGCATCTATCCGGCCGACGTCGACGTGGTCACTCCCACCGGGGCGACGGAATCGTGGCAGGCGGTCGTCGACGCGCGCTTCCCGTGGCGCGGGTGGGTGGCTCCGGAATTCGGCTCGGCCGTTTTCCGTATTCCCGGCGTGGTGGTGGCGTCGGGGGCCGGCCGGTGACCGGGCCAGGACGTACGACGGCGGGCCGGGTCGCCGTTGACCCGGCCCGCCGTCGAGCCTGCCCGGCGCCCGCCCCTCGGGGCGGACCGGACGAGTGTGTCAGTACGTGCCGTCGAGCTGTCCGCGCAGCTTGGTGAGGGCCCGGGCGAGCAGCCGGGACACGTGCATCTGCGAGACCCCGATCTGCTCGGCGATCTGCGACTGGGTCAGGTTGCCGTAGAAGCGCAGGGTGAGGATCTTCTGCTCGCGCTCGTCCAGCGTGGCCAGCGCCGGGCCGAGCGCCACCCGCAGCTCGGCCAGCTCGAACTCGTTGTCCTCGCCGCCGAGCATGTCGCCCAGCTCGGTCGCCCGGTCGCCGTCGCCGGTCGGGGTGGACAGCGACACCGCGTTGTACGCGCGGGCGCCCTCCAGGCCCTCCAGCACCTCCTCCTCGGTGAGCTTGAGGTGGGCGGCGATGTCGGCGACCGTCGGGGACCGGCCCAGCGTCTGCAGCAGCGAGCTGTTGGCGTCGGAGATGGCCAGCCGCAGCTCCTGGAGCCGGCGCGGGACCCGGATGTCCCAGGTGCGGTCCCGGAAGTGCCGCTTCAGCTCGCCGATGATGGTGGGGATGGCGTACCCGGCGAAGTCCACGCCCCGGGTGGGGTCGAACTTGTCGATGGCCTTGATCAGCCCGACGGCGGCGGTCTGCGCCAGGTCGTCGGTCGGCTCGCCGCGCCCGCTGTAACGGTGGGCGAGGTGGTTGGCCAGCGGCAGCCAGGCCTCGATGGCCCGGTCCCGCAGCGTGGCCCGGGACGGGTGGTTCGCCGGCAGCGCGGCCATCGCGTTGAGGAGGTCGGTCGCGCTGTCGGTGAGCGCCCGAGGGTCGAGCTTCTCGGCGGGCGCAGCGGCAGCCCGGGTCGCCTGCTCAGTGATCGTTGACGCGGTCATGGTGGTCCTCCCTGCACCTCGTCCGCGGATGAAAGACGTGACGCATCGGTTCAACTTCAGGTGTCCGTTCGGATGTCACCTTAGCCTGATCAGCTAGCCAAAATCTAGCCGAAAGGACGATGTACTTAGGTGATTTTGAAGCATGAGAGCCCCAAAAGGAGACAAAGCGGCCCATTTACCCACCGGCTACCGGCCCGCCCAGGGGACGGCGACGGTCGCGGGGGCAGGTGGCCCGCTGACCGTTCGGTCAAACGTGAAGCCGCCGCCCGGGGGGGTTTCCGCTGCTCCAGACGGGTAACTCTGAGGCCGGGTTGGTGCGTCCGGCTGCGGAGGAGGCAGCCCGCGCCGGTACGTCCAGCCTTGGCGAGGTCGACACCGTCCACAAGGTGGGACCCCCCGTCGTGGGCCCGTACGGCCGGCCGGCGTCCCGAACGCCGGTGGGTGCCTCGCGCGCGGCGGACGACGGACCTGACGCGACAACGGAGGAGGCCACAGGATGCCCATCGAGATGCCCGCCGAGACGACACACGGGACCGAGCACCGCGAGCCGGCGGTGGAGGGTGAACGGGGCGCGCTGGTCGCGGTGTTGCTCATGGTGATCCTGGGGGTGGCCGGGATCTTCGCGGTCTCCTGACCCGCCGACGGGCGTCCCGGAACTCCGGGACGCCCGTCGTGCGGGGTCGGGGTCAGGGGCGCTCGGCCTGGCCGCCGGTGTGCGGCAGCCGCTCGGTGGGGATCACCCCGAGCCGGCCGGCCTGGAAGTCCTCGACCGCCTGGACCAGCTCCGCACGGGTGTTCATCACGAACGGCCCGTAGTGCGCCACCGGCTCCCGGATCGGCTGGCCGCCCATGACGTAGAGGTCCAGCGCCGGGGTGTTGCCGTCCTGCTGGCGGTCCGCCGTGACCCGGATCGCGTCACCCGGGCCGTGCACGGCGAGCTGCCCGGTGTGCACCGGCCGCCGGTCGGTGCCGACCGTGCCCCGACCGCCCAGCACGTAGACCAGCGCGTTGAAGTCCGGCCGCCAGGGCAGGCTCAGCTCCGCGCCGGGCTGGAGCGTGACGTGGGCGATGGTGATCGGGGTGTGGGTCGACCCCGGCCCCTGGTGCCCGGCGACCGCGCCGGCGATCACCCGGACCAGCGCGCCACCGTCGGGCGTGGTGAGCAGCGCCGACTCCGAGCCCCGGATGTCCTGGTACTTCGGCTGGCTCATCTTGGCCACCCGGGGCAGGTTCACCCAGAGCTGGAGGCCGTGGAAGAGGCCGCCACTGGTCACCAGGTGCTCCGGCGGCGCCTCGATGTGCAGCAGGCCACTGCCGGCCGTCATCCACTGGGTGTCGCCGTTGGTGATGGTGCCGCCACCGCCGGTCGAGTCCTGGTGGTCCATGATCCCGTCGATCATGTACGTGACGGTCTCGAAGCCCCGGTGCGGGTGCCAGGCGGTGCCCTTCGGCTCGCCGGGGGCGTAGTCCACCTCACCCATCTGGTCCAGGTGGATGAACGGGTCCAGCTCGGTCATCGGCACCCCGGCGAAGGCCCGGCGGACCGGGAAACCCTCGCCCTCGTACCCACTGGGGGCGGTGACCAGCCGGCGCACCGGGCGGTAGGTGGTGGACTCGTCCAGCTTCGGCAGGCGGGGCAGGACGAGGACGTCGTCGACGGTGACAGCGGGCATCGTGATCACTCCTGACGTGCGGTGGTCGACGCGTCGCGGGCGGCGCGCAGGCGGGTGCCGAGTCGGGTGAAGACCCGGGTGAGGCAGGCGACCTCGGCGTCGTCGAGGTCGTCCATCAGGTGGTGCCGTACCGAGGCGAGGTGGTGCGGTGCGGCCTCCCGCAGGGCAAGCAGGCCGGTGGCGGTGAGCACCGCCTCGCTGCCCCGCCGGTCGCCCGGACAGGACTCCCGGGCGACCAGGCCACGGCGCTGCATGGTCGAGATCTGGTAGGTCAGCCGGCTGGGGGAGAAGACCAACCGGCTGGCCAGCTCGCCCATCCGCAGCCGTTGACCGGGCGCCTCGGAGAGCAGGACCAGCACGTGGTAGTCGGCGAAGCTCAGCTCGCTCGCCGCGCGCAGGTCGTCCTCCAGTTGGGTGAACAGCCGCTGGCTGGCTTCGATGTACGCCCGCCAGGCGGCCATCCGCTCGGGGCTCAGGCTCTCGGTCACGGGCCCAACAGTAGCACTCTTTCAAATTTTGACAACCTCTCCTCGGCGCTGGTGAGCTGGGCCACCGGGGCGCGTCGAGGGAATATATTTGCACTTTGAAGTAACGCCTGGCGGGCGGTCGGGACGGGATCGGCCGCGCGCCGGCAGGGGGACCCCGGAACTCCGGGGTCCCCCTGCCGGCTGTGCGCGGTCGGGCCGGCCCGGCCGGTCAGCCGGTGGTGCCGGTCGGCACGTGCAACCGGCCCAGCAACTGCCGGGCCTGGTCGGCCACCTGTGCGTCCACGGTGACCGCGTACTGGGCCGCCCGAAGGGAACTGGCCGAGGTGAAGTCACGCCGTCCGCCGGACATCGCGTGCGCGATGGCCCCGAAGACCGCACCCCAGATCGCGCCGATCACCAGGCCGGCCAGGATCACCGCCAGCCAGTTGCCGACCGTGAAGATCCCGAAGAGCAGACCGATGAACAGGCCGAACCAGGCGCCGGTGCCGGCGCCGAGCAGCGCGGCCCGCCCGGTGGTCATCCGGCCGAGCACCGTCTCCACCAGGGTGAGGTTCGTCCCCACGATGGCGGTGTGCTCCACCGGGAACCGGTTGTCGGCCATGAAGTCCACCAGCCGCTGGGCGGACGGGTAGTCCGGGTACGTACCGATCGTCACGGTCGCCGGGCCGAGGGCGGGGCCGTGCCCGTCGCCGCTGGGCGCGTCGACCCGACCGGCCGGCCCGGACGGAAGGGTGGAGCCGCCGGGCATCCCGGGTCGCCAGGCCGCTGATGGTGTCGAGGGACTGGTCATTGAGCATCCTCCTTCGTCGCCCCGCCGCGTTCCCGCCCCGCCGGAGCGGCTAACGCCGCCGGCCGGTCCGATGTCGCCGGGCGGGGCCGGGAATGCTGCTGGCGCGGCCCGGGTAGGCAGCCCGCGTGCAGAGCGGACGGATCAGCGAACACGGCTTCCTCGCCGACGGGCGCAGCGCGGCGCTGGTCGACCGGAACGGGTCGGTGAACTGGTGGTGCCCGGAACGGTTCGACGCGCCGTCGGTCTTCGGCCGGCTCCTCGACGACGACGCGGGCCACTGGTCGATCCAGCCGGTGGGGGAGTTCCGGGTGGACCGGTCCTACCTGGACGACAGCCTCGTCCTGCGGACCGTCTTCACCACCTCCGGCGGGTCGGTGTCGGTCACCGACGCGCTCGCGCTGGGACCCGGTGAGCGTGGGCACGAGATCGGCCGGCGCTCGCCCGGCATCCTCGCCCGGGTGGTCGAGGGAATCTCCGGCGAGGTGCCGATGCGGCTGTGCTACCGGCCCCGCTTCGAGTACGGCCGGGTGACCGCGTACCTGGTCGGCCGGGGGGACGCCGTGGAGGCCACGGCGGGCGCGGCCCGGCTGCGGCTGCGCGGCGACACCCCGGTGAGCTGCGGCGACGGGGAGGCCACCAGCCGGTTCACGGTGCGCGCCGGGGACACCCTCGGCTTCACCCTCGGGTACGCCCCGACGTACGACGGCGGGCCGCCGGCCACCCCCGACGCGGCCGAGGTGGTGGCGAACGCGCTGGCCGGCTGGCGGTCCTGGGCCGGGCTGCACGACTACCAGGGCCGCTACCGCGAGCAGGTCCGGCGCAGCGCGATGGTGGTGCAGGGCATGACGTACCAGCCCAGCGGGGCGGTCGTGGCGGCGGCCACCACCTCGTTGCCGGAGCAGCTCGGTGGGGACCGCAACTACGACTACCGGTTCGTCTGGGTCCGCGACTTCAGCCTGACCCTCCAGGCGCTCTGGCGGGCGGCCTGCCCCGACGAGGCGACCCGCCAGTTCGCCTGGGTGGCGCGGGCGATGGGGATGATCGGCGACCGGCCCGCACCGATCATGTACGGCGTGCAGGGCGAGCGGGACCTCACCGAGCACCGCCTCGACCACCTCGCCGGGTACGCCGGCAGCCGGCCGGTCCTCGTCGGCAACGACGCCTGGCGGCAGCGGCAGACCGACGTGCTCGGCGAGGTGCTGGACGCGGCCTGGCTGATGCGGCACTACCTGGACCCGATGGTCCCCGAGGTCCGGGACCTGCTGCGGGCGCTGGCCGACCAGGCGGCCGAGGTCTGGCGGCTGCCGGACGCCGGGATGTGGGAGGCGCGCGACGCGGACCGGCACTACCTGTCGTCGAAGGTGCAGTGCTGGACGGCGCTGGACCGGGCGGTGCGCTTCGGCGCCCGGATCGGGGACCCCGCCGACGTGGCCCGCTGGGCCGCCGCCCGCGACGAGGTCCGGGGCACGGTGCTGAGCCGGGGCTGGAACGAGCGGCTGGGCGCGTACACCGGGGCCTTCGACTCGGCCGAGTTGGACGCCTCGGTGCTGCTCATGCCGCTGGTGGGTTTCCTGCCGGCCGGCGACGAGCGGATGCGCTCCACGATGGCGGTGATCCAGCGGCGGCTCTGCGCCGACGGGCTGGTCCGGCGCTGGGACGGCGACCCCGCCGGCTTCGTCATCTGCTCGTTCTGGTTGGCGGGCTGCCTGGCGCTGGCCGGGGAGACCGCCGCGGCCACCGACCTCTTCGAGCGGGTGGCCGCCCGTACCAACGACCTCGGTCTGTTCGCCGAGCAGATCGACCCGGCCACCGGGGAGCAACTCGGCAACTTCCCGCAGGCGTTCTCCCACATCGGGCTGATCAACGCGGCGGGCCACCTCACCGAGGCCGAGGAACAGCCCGCGCCGACCGGTGCGGGCCACAGGGAAGGAGCACGCGGATGACCGGACGGCTGACCGGGAAGACGGCCCTGATCACTGGCTCGGACTCCGGGATCGGGCAGGCGACCGCGATCGAGTTCGGCCGCGAGGGCGCCGACGTGGTGGTGCACTACCTGCACGACCGCGACGGCGCGGAGCACACCCGGGAGCAGGTCGAGGAGGCCGGGCGGCGGGCCGTGGTGGTGCAGGCCGACATCAGCGACGAGAGCGAGGTCGAGGCGATGTTCGACGCCGCGCTGGCCGAGTTCGGCGCCCTCGACGTGCTGATGAACGACGCCGGGGTGGATGCCTCCGGCATCCCCGTGGCCGACCTGGACACCGAGACCTGGGACCGGGCGATCCGGACCAACGTGTACGGCGCGTTCTTCTGCTCCCGCCGGTTCGTCCGGCACCGCCGTGACGAGGGCGGCCGAGGGAAGATCATCAACATCACCTCGATCCACCAGGAGGTGGCCCGTGCCGGCGGCTCCGACTACGACACCAGCAAGGGCGCGCTGCTGGAGTTCGCCAAGAGCCTGGCGTTGGAGGTCGCCCCGATGAAGATGAACGTCAACAACATCGGGCCCGGGATGGTGCTCACGCCGTTCAACCAGAAGGCCATCGACGACCCGACGTACCTGGAGGAGCAGGTGCAGAGCATCCCCTGGAAGCGGGCCGCCGAGCCGGCGGAGATCGGCAAGCTGGCCGTCTTCCTGGCCAGCGACGACGCCGACTACGTCACCGGGTCGACGTACTTCATGGACGGCGGGCTGATGCAGAACCAGGGCCAGGGCGCCTGACCCGGCGCCGCCGGCGCGGCGCGGGGCCCGGTACCCGCCGGTCGGGGGCGTCCCACCGACGGGTACCGGGCCGGTGTCCCCCCGCCGTGCCGGGCGGGTGGCGGGGGGACCGGGCGGGTCAGGAACAGGCCGTGCCGTTGAGGGTGAAGGCGGTCGGGGCGGGCAGGCTGCTGCCGGAGAAGGTGCCCTGCAGGCCCACGGAGGCCGTGGCCCCGGTGCCGAGCGTGCCGTTCCAGGCCGTGTTGCGCACGCTGATCCGGTCGCCGGACTGGCTCCACTCACCGTTCCAGCCGTTGCTCAGGCGCACCCCGGCGGCGACCTGGAAGGTGAGGGTCCACCCGTTCAGGGCCGCCGCCCGGTTGGTGACCTTCAGTTCGGCGGTGAAGCCCCCGGTCCAGGTGTTCGGGGTCCAGGTCACCGCGCAGCCACCACCGGTCGGGGGCGTGGTCGGCGGGGTCGTCGGCGGCGTGGTGGGGGGCGTGGTCGGCGGGGTGGTCGGGGGCGTGGTCGGCGGGGTCGTCGGCGGCGTGGTCACCGGCCCGGCCGCGACGGCCAGGTCGTAGGCCCGCTGCGGGACGAACTGCCCGGCGGCGGCGATGCAGCCGTCGGCCTCACCGGGCAGCTTGATCCAGAGCAGGGCGGCGATCGCCGAGTCCCCGGTGTTGGTGGTGCTGGGGGTGCCGATCGCCCGGCCGGGCGGGTCGCACCACTCCGATCCGGCGGGACCGTTGCCGTTGCGGCTGGTGTCGATCACGGCCTTCAACCCGGGCACGCCGGTGGCCGCGATGACCTGCTTGGACCAGTTGACCGCCTCGGAGGTCGTGCGGTAGTTGGAGACGTTCACCGAGATGCCGTCGGCGCTGGTGCCGATCTCGGCCCCGTTGAGCCGGTTGGCCGCCTCGGCGGGGGAGAGCCAGGCCGAGTGCCCGGCGTCGAAGTAGACCTTGGCCTGGGCGGAGCCGGCCTTGAGCTTCTTGCCGGCGTACGCCATGGAGGCCCGGGTCTCGGCCTGCTGGGAAGCGTTCTGGCAGCTCGTCATCAGCGGGAGCACGTCGGGCTCCAGGATGATGGTGGCCGGACGGCCGCCGAGGCCGGCGGCGACCTGGTCCACCCACGCCCGGTAGGCGGTGTGGTTGGGGGCCCCACCGCTGCTGGCCCCGCTGCAGTCCCGGTTGGGGATGTTGTAGACCACCAGGATCGGGATCTTGCCGGCGGCGGCGGCCGCCCCGACGAAGGAGTCCACCTCGCCCCGGACGGTGCCGGTGTTGGTGGTGGTGTACCAGCGGGCCTGCGGCACGCTGGCGATCCGGTCCCGGATCACCGCCGCCCGGGGGTCGTTGGGGTTCTGGGCCACCCAGCGGGCGGCACCGGTGTCCGGGTCGACGTAGAAGGCCGAGTCGACGGCCGCCGACGCCGGCTGGCTGAGCAGCCCGGTGCCGACCACCCCGGCCAGGGCGACGGCACCGGCGGCCACCGCCGCCGCCAGTCCTGAACTTCTTCTCATTACTGCTCCTCGCTCAAATATATCGAAGTTCGCCCTTGGAAGCGCTCCCACGCCGTTGCCTGTAAAACTACGGGCAGGTTGCGGCCGTGTGAAGACCTCTGGTGCGACCGGAAGGTTTCGGTCCCGGTCCACGGGCACAATGACCGGCATGCGCCTGGTGATCACCGCCGACACCCACCTCCCGACCCGGGCCCGGGACCTGCCGGCCCCCCTCTGGGCGGAGATCGAGGCGGCGGACGTGGTCCTGCACGCCGGGGACTGGGTCGACCTCGCCCTGCTGGACGCGGTCCAGGCCCGCTCCCGTCGCCTGGTCGGGGTGTACGGCAACAACGACGGCCCCGACCTGCGGGCCCGCCTGCCCGAGGTGGCCCGGGTCGACCTGGCCGGACTGCGGGTCGCCGTGGTCCACGAGACCGGGCCGCGTACCGGACGGGAACGGCGCTGCGCCGCCCGCTTCGGCGACGTGGACCTGCTGGTCTTCGGGCACTCCCACATCCCCTGGGACAGCGTCGCCCCGGGCGGCCTGCGGCTGCTCAACCCGGGCTCGCCGACCGACCGTCGGGCCCAGCCGTACGCCACCTACCTCACCGCCGGGGTGGCGGGGGGTCGGCTGGCGGAGGTCCGGCTGCACCGCCTCCCGCCCCGGACCGCCCGTACCCGGGCCTGAGCACCCGGCGGCCGGGCCCCGCGGCCCGTACGATCAGCGGGTGCGAGCTGCGGACCGGGGCGGGGTACTGGTGGCCGGGGCCGGGATCGCCGGGGCGGCCTGCGCCGGGGAACTGCTGCGGGCGGGGGTGCCGGTCGAGATCCGGGACCGGGCCCGGGTGCCCGGTGGCCGGCTGGCCAGCCGCCGCCTCGACGGGCGGCCGGTGGACCTCGGCGCGGCGTACTTCACCGTCGACGACCCCGACTTCGCGGCCGTGGTCGAGCGGTGGCGGGCGGCCGGGCTCGCCCGCGAGTGGACCGACACCTTCGACGCGTACGGGCCCGACGGTCGGCGGACGGTGACCGGGCCGGTGCGCTGGGCGGCCCCCGGCGGACTGCGCTCGCTCGTCACCGATCTCACCGACGGGTTCCCGCTCACCGTCGAGCGGCCGGTGCGGGCGGTCCGCCCGGGGCCGACGGTCGACGCCACGCCGTACGCCGGGGTGGCGCTGGCCATGCCGGGCCCGCAGGCCGCCGGGCTGCTCGACCCCGCGCTGGCCGGGCCGGCGCGGGTCGCCGCCGCCCAGCGCTGGTCGCCGGTGCTGGCGGTGGTGCTGCGCTTCCCCGCCCGCCGCTGGCCGGACTTCCACGGCGCGTTCGTCAACGAGCACCCGGTGCTCGCCCTGGTCTGCGACGACGGCGACCGGCGCGGCGACGGAGCGCCCGTGCTGGTCGCGCACACCACCGCCGAGTTCGCGGCCGGGCACCTGGCCGCGCCGGAGGCAGCGGGCCCGGCCGTCGTCTCGGCCACCGTGGCGCTGCTCGGACTGCCCGAGCCGCCCGAGACGGTGTACGTGCACCGGTGGAGCTTCGCCAAGCCGGCCCCCGCAACGGACGGGACGTACCATCTCGACGACTCCGGGGTGGGCCTGGCCGGGGACGCCTTCGCCGACCGCCCCCGGGTGCAGAGCGCCTGGCGCTCCGGGCGGGACCTCGGGCGGGCGCTCGCCGCGCGGCTGCGTCCCACCGGCTGACCCGCGCCGGGGCCACCGTCGGCCGGGCCGGGCCGGGCCGGCTCAGTCGGTGGGCAGGAGGATCTCGAACCAGACCGTCGAGCCCCGGACCGTGGGGTCGGTGCCCCAGGCGTCGCTGAGCTGCTCGATCAGGCCGAGGCCGCGCCCCCGGCTGCTCAGCGTGTCGGTCTGGGCCCGGGTCACCGTGCCCCGGGTGCCCGAGTCGGAGACCGAGACCAGCAGGCGTTCCGTGCTGAGGTCGATCTCCACCCGGGCGGCCGTGCCGGCGTGCAGCAGCGCGTTGGTGGTCAACTCGCTGGTGCAGAGCACGGCCGCGCCGATCACCCCCTCCGGCACCTGCCAGTCGGTGAGCTGACCGGTCATCCAGTGCCGGACCCGGCTGGGCGCGGTCGGCTCCGCCGGCACCTCCATGCTCACCGACCGGCTGGGGCGCAGGGCGTGCTCCACGGCCAGCACCGCGACGTCGTCCTCGGTGACCCCCTCGACGGCGGCCGACGCGACGGCGCAGAGCGCCCGGGGGTCGCCGCTGTCCGCCTCGGCCACCGCCTCCGCGAGCCGGGCCAGCCCGACCGAGAGGCTCTGCCGGCGGCGCTCCACCACACCGTCGCTGAACAGCAGCAACGTGTCGCCGGGCGCGAACCGGACAGTGCTGGTGCGGGGCCGGCCCCCCAGGCCCAGGGGCGGCCCGGTGGGCAGGGCCGGGTACTCGGCGACGGGCTCGCCGCCCAGGGGGCAGCGGCGGATCAGCGGGCCGGGATGCCCGGCGCTGGCCAGCGTGACCGACCGGCCGTCGGGGTCGACCACGCCGAAGACCACGGTGACGAACAACTCGTGGGTGCCGGCCTCCGCGCCCAGACTGGCGACCAGCCGGTCCAGGCCGGTGAGCACCGCGTCCGGGCGCGGGTCGGCCAGGGCCAGGGCGCGCAGCGCGGCCCGGACCTGCCCCATCCGCGCGGCGGCCTGCACGTCGTGGCCGGCGACGTCGCCGAGCACGATGCCCAGCCCGCCGTCGGGCAGCACGAAGGCGTCGTAGAAGTCGCCCCCGGCCGCGTTGCCGTCGACCCCCGGGTCGTACCGGGCGGCGATCCGCAGCCGGGGCAGGTCCGGCAGGTGTTCGGGCAGCATGCTGCGCTGGAGCAACTGGGCGGTGCCGTGCTGCGTCTCGAACCGGCGGGCCCGTTCGGCGGCCTGGCCGACCAGCTCCGCCGAGGCGGCCAGCAGCGCCCGCTCCGCCGCGGACCAGGGGTGGGCGACCTGGTACCCGACGGCCAGCGCGCCCCGCACCACCGCGCTGCGCAGCGGGACCGTGGCCAGGGCCCGGACCTTCTGGTCGTGCCGGTCCACCGCGTGGTCGCGCATCGGCTGGCCGTCCGGCGTGAAGATCGGTACGCCGCTGCCGGCGGTGACCACCAGGGGTGCGGTGGAGTCCGGGGCCACCCGCCGCCACAGCGGCGGCAGCCGCTCGTCGGCCTCGTCGAGCAGTTCGCCCCGGACCCGCCGGACGGACCGCCAGCCCCCGCCCTCGTCGACGGCGAAGGAGACCCGGTCGGCGTCGAACGAGTCGAGGGCGTACCGCAGCGTCACCCGGGCCACGTCGTCGAGGGTGAGGGTGCCGGCGAGGGCGGCGGCGAAGTCGCTCAGGCTCTGCAGGTGGTTGGTGACCTGGGTGGTCTGCGCGGCGACGGTGAGCACGCCGACGACCCGGCCGCGGCTGTCCCGCACCGGGGAGTAGCCCCGGGTGAAGACGGGCTGCTCGACACCACGGGCGTAGCGCCGGTCGATCGGCAGCAGCGCCTCCTTCTCCAGGAACGACTCGCCCCGCCGGTAGGTGCGCCCCATCACGTCACCGACGCCGGGCAGGCCCCACACGTCGGCGAAGACCTCGGCGGCGGGGCGGCCGATCGCCGCCGGGTGGCGGTTGCCGATCAGTTCGGCGTACCCGTCGTTGTAGAGGAGCACGAACTCCTCGCCGTACGCGAGGGCCATCGGCACCGGTGAGGAGAGCACGAGGTCGACCACGGCGCGGACCGCGGGGTCCCAGGTCTCCGGTGGACCCAGCGCGGTGCCGGCCCACGGGTGGCCGAGGATCGCCGACGCCGTGCCGTGCGCGGAGCGGGCGCCCGGGACGGGACCTGCGGGTGTGGGCACTCGCCCGACCGTTCCTGGCATGCCCGCAGCCTAGTCCCAGCGCTGTGGGGACGTCCGTGATCGTGCTCGTGGCGCTCGATGCCCCGGTCGGCGCCGGGATGCGCCGCAGGGATGTTTGCCCTGTTCAGCATGGGTCTGCCGCAGCCTGTCGGAAAAATCTAGCGGTCCCGGCCGGCGTGCTGTCCGGCCGACCGGGTATGCGGCCGGCGCTAGTCCATGCGACAGGAGGGACATCATGCGGGAAACCCTCGCGGTCGGGGCGCAGAACGGAATCGGTACCGCCCTGACCGACTTGTGGAGGTCGGTGCTGCTCTTCGTCCCGAGGGCCATCGCGTTCATCGCGATCCTCGTGGTGGGATGGCTCATCGCACGAGCCGTCCTGAAGATCGTCGACGCGGCGCTGGAACGGGTGGGGTTCGACCGGGCGGTCGAACGGGGCGGCATCCGCCGCGCACTGGAACGAACCAGGTACGACGCCAGTGACATCCTGGCCAGGTTGGCGTACTACGCGGTCCTGTTGTTCACCCTGCAGTTCGCCTTCGGGGTGTGGGGGCCCAACGCGATCTCGGACCTGATCCGGGGCGTGGTCGCCTGGCTGCCCCGCGCCTTCGTGGCGATCGTCATCGTGGTCATCGCCGCCGCCATCGCCAACGCGGTACGGGACCTGGTCAGCGGTGCGCTGGGCGGGCTGTCGTACGGCCGGGTGCTGGCGGACCTGACCGCCGTCTTCATCCTGGCCCTGGGTGTGATCGCGGCGCTGAACCAGGTGGGCATCGCCACCACGGTGACCACGCCGGTGCTGATCGCGGTGCTCGCCACGGTCGCCGGCATCCTGATCGTGGGCGTCGGCGGTGGTCTGGTGCGGCCGATGCAGCAGCGCTGGGACGGCTGGCTGGACCGGGCGTCCGACGAGGCCCGCGCGGTGCGCGAGCACCGGCAGGCCCAGGCGACCGGCCGCAGCGACTACGAGCGGCAGATGGCCGACCGGGGCGGGGCCCCGCAGGCGCACCGGGCCCAGGAGCCGTCGTCGATGAGCGGCGCCGGCACGTACCAGTCGGGCTCCATGGCCGGCGACGAGACCCAGCAGTTCCGCCGCTGAGCGGCGGGTCCGCCGCTGGGCGGGCAGGCTCATCCACCGGAGGGCGGTCGCGTGCGCGCGGTCGCCCTCCCGGTGTGGGCGCTGCCGTCAGCGGGCCGCCGGGGCGTCGGGCCCGTCCGGCGAGCGGTGCCCGGCGGGCGCCGTGCCCAGGTCGTGGGCGAGGACGCAGACCGCGAGCAGGCGGGTGAGCAGCCAGTCCGGCGCGGACCAGTCCGGCGGCCCGGTCGGCGGCGTCCAGCCCTGCTCCAGCGCGGCGGCCCGCAACCCCTCGGCGTAGCCGGCCAGGGCCGCCGGGGTGAGGGGCCGGCGGTCGCCGCCGAGGCTGTCCCGCACCGCTGCGGCGTGCTGGTCGACCAGGGCGAGCAGGCCGGGTCGGGTGGTCGCCTCGGCGAGGCCGGCGGTGCCGACGGACGTGTCGAGTTCGGCGAGGGTGCACCGGGCGGACCCGGCGGCGGTACCGGCACTGACCCGGTCGTTCGGCAGACGCATGAGCAC
Source organism: Micromonospora fluostatini (assembly GCF_050410825.1). NCBI lineage: Bacteria > Bacillati > Actinomycetota > Actinomycetes > Micromonosporales > Micromonosporaceae > Micromonospora > Micromonospora fluostatini. Next base: position 3,460,502 of record NZ_CP191251.1, on the reverse strand, counting down.
CGAGGCTAACCAACGGCGGGGCCGGTCGACCTCAACCACTCGGGGGGTACGGGGTCGGCCGCGTCGCCGACCTGCCCCCCGGCCGGGGGATTGAACCGGGCACGACGGGGCAGGAGAGAAACCGCCCACAGCAGGACACACCGGGGGATCACATGCGTGACGACGACAGGCCCGACGACGAGCACCGCCGGCCGGCCGGGGTGGACGACCGCACGGTGAGCGCGCTCGGTCGGCTCAGCGAGGCCCTGGAGACCGTCGAGCGGGCCCGGGGCCACCTGTACGGCCTGCACCAGATGATCGGGCACGCCGACCTGATGCTCGACGACGTGGTGGCGCAGTTCCGCGCCGCCGGCCACCACCAGCTCGCCGACCGGATCGAGACCGACCTGATCGGCCGTAACGTCATCGCCGGCCGGTGGACCTTCCAGATCGTCGAGGACTTCGACGACGGGTACTACGCCCGGTTCCGGGAGCTGGACCGGCAGGCCCGCACGGAGCTGGTCGGCGGCCGGCGGCACCTGTACGAGGCGGAGATGAAGGAACGCCGACGCAGCCACGGGCGGCCCGGACACGAGGCGCGCCCGGTCGAACGCGGACCGGACGTCGAGCCCGGGGCCTGACGGCCGCGCGGGGAGCGGCGCTACTCGCCGGGGCGGGCGTCGGCGGGGCGGCGCCGGGCGGCGTCGTCCGCGATGATCACGGTGGCCACCATCAGGGCGACGCAGAGGCTGAACAGCCAGGAGCCGTCGGCGACCAGTCGCGCCGAGACCGGAGCCTGGATCGCGGCGAGCAGGAAGCCGAGCCAGGCCAGCCGGCGCTGACGAGGGGTGAGGAATCCGGAGCCCTGTTGCATCCCGAAAGTCTTGCGCGCGGGTGCCGGTTCGCCGTCCCCCGATCGGTCGATTCTGGATGGGCTGTCCGTTCTTGTGACCGTACGGTCGTCATGTTCTGCCGGTTCGGAGGAGGCGATAGCCACTGTCGGCCGTTCCGTCGGTTACGGCAGGATGAGCGCTCGTGTCCACCACCCCCACGGCGCCCCGCCCCGCCCTGCTCCTGCTGGCCTACCTCGCCTTCGTCAGCCTCGGCCTGCCCGACGGCCTGCTCGGGGTCGGCTGGCCGTCGATCCGGACCGCGTTCGGGGTGCCCACCGAGGCCGTGGGGGTGCTGCTGACCGTCGGCGCGGCCGGGTACCTCACCTCCAGCGTGCTCGCCGGCTTCACGCTGGCCCGGCTCGGCGTGGGCCGGCTGCTGGCCGGCAGCACCCTGCTGGCCGGGTCGACCCTGACCGGGTACGCCCTGGCACCCGGGCTGACCCTGATGATCGGCTGCGCGTTCCTGCTCGGGATCGGCTCCGGCGCGATCGACTCGGGGCTCAACGCCTACGCCGCCGGCGCCTTCGGTCCGCGCCACATGAACTGGATGCACGCCTTCTTCGGGCTCGGCGTGGCCGCCGGCCCACTGATCATGACCGTCGCGGTGAGCGTCGGGCCGGGTTGGCGCTGGGGGTACGCCGTCGTGGCCGCCGCCCAACTCGCCCTCGCCGTCGCCTTCGCGCTCACCGTGCGCGCCTGGCGGGACCGGGGCGCCACGGCACCCCCCGCCACCGCGGCACCTGTGGCCGTGCCGCCCGCCGGCAGCGGGCCGGCCGGGGTCGCCCCCGCCGGCCCGCCGGCCACCGTGCCGATCGCGCAGACCCTGCGGCTGCCGGCCGTGTGGCTGGGCGCGCTGGCCTTCGTCGCGTACGTGGGGATCGAGGCGGCGGCCGGACTCTGGGCGTTCCTGCTGCTCACCGAGGGACGGGGGCTGGGGCCGACGGCGGCCGGTCTCTGCGTCTCGGCGTACTGGGGCAGTCTCTTCGTGGGTCGCCTGGTGCAGGGCGTGGGCGCCGAACGGCTCGGTGCCGTCCGGGTGCTGCGGGGCAGCCTGGTCGGCATGGCGGCGGGCGCGGCGCTGATCGCGTTGCCCGCGCCGGTCTGGGTGGCGGTGGCCGGGCTGGTCGTGCTCGGCTTCGCGGCGGCGCCGGTCTTCCCGTTGCTCACCCTCACCACCGCCGACCGGGTCGGTGCGGCCCACGCGGACCGCACCATCGGGTTGCAGATCGGCGCGTCCAGCCTGGGCGTGTCGGCGATCCCCGCCGGGATCGGGGTGCTGCTCAGCCGGATCTCGGTGGAGACGCTGGGGCCGGCGCTGCTGCTGCTCGCGCTCGGCCTGATCGCCCTGCACGCGGCGGCCGTCCGCCGACCCACCGGCGGGGCCGGCCCCGCCGGGGCCGGATAGGCCGGTTCCCGGCGGTGCGGCCGTGGGGCAGGCGACCCGGCTTCACATGCTGTCCGGGCCGGTCCGTCCCGTCGTGGAGGGGCGGTAGGCGCGCTCCTCGTCGGTCATCTCGCGGGCGCGTCCGCTCGGCGACGCGCCCCGGTCCACCGCCTCGGGCCCGTGGCCGAACTCGGCCTCCGCGCCCGCGTCGTTGCCGGTGACGTCGTCGGACTGGCCGTCGACCGGGGACCGCGCGATCGCCCGGTCCAGCTCCTCGAGCGACGTACGCTCCTCGTCGCGCCACACCCTGCCGTCGTTCTCCGTCATGCCCACAGCCGTACCCGGGCGGGGTGACCGCAAACAGCCCCCGTCGGGTGGCCCGGGGTGCTCAGGGCTGCGGCCGGTCCACCTGGCCGCGCCAGGCACCGGTCTCCTGCCCGCGCCGTTCGATGAACCGCTTGAACCGCTCCAGGTCGCCCCTGGCCCGGCGGTCCACCACGCCCAGCTTGTCGCCGGCCTGCTCGACCACCCCGTGCGGCTCGAACTCCAGTTGCAGGGTGACCCGGGTGTTCTTCTCGTCGAGCCGGTGGAAGGTCACCACCCCGGCCTGCTGGGTGCCGCCGGTCGACCGCCAGGCGACCCGCTCGTCGGGTAGCTGCTCGGTGATCTCGGCGTCGAACTCCCGCTGCACCCCGGCGATCTCGACCCGCCAGTGGGTCATCGTGTCGGTGAGCTGCCGGACCTCCTCGACCCCCTCCATGAAGTGGGGGAACTCCTCGAACTGGGTCCACTGGTCGTAGGCGGTGCGGATCGGGACGGACACGTCGACATGCTCAGTAACGCCACTCATCAGGGATCCTCCTCTGGGCGCCGGCGACTGCCCGGGTCGGGGGTGACCCGCTCACCAGCGCGTCGTCTCGTTCTTGTGACCGAGCGCGGCCCACACCTCGGAGACCGTCCGGTACGGGATGCCGGGTGGCAGCCCCTCCAGCGCCGTGACGATGTCGTCCGGGGCGTCGTTGTCCCGCGCGTTGCGGACCAGGGTGTCCCGGTCGCCGGGCAGCGCCGACAACCCGATGAACCGGCCGAGCCGGCTGCGCTCCTCGACGTCGCCGGAGGTCATGCCCTGGGGCGACCCACTGCGCAGGGGCCCACCCGGTGCCGTACGGGCCTCCGGCTGGTCCTCGCCGGCCGGCTCGGGCTCACGGAACTCGTCGACGCGGGAGCCCGCCGTGCCCGGCCCCTGGATCAGGCCGTCCACCTCCTGGCTCATCTGGTCGTCGAGCCTCGGTGAGTGCTTGCTGCTGCCACGTTCCATGCCTTCTGCGCTACCCGTGGAGGACCCGGGTAAACCGGACCCCGACCCGGCGCGTCCCCCGGCGTCACGAATCGGCCGGGGAGCGGGGCGGCAGCGGTGGGTCGGCCGGCTCCGGCTCACCGGCCTGCAACCGGCGGCCCCGTTGCAGCTCCGCGTTGACCTGCACGCCGAGCATCAGCGCGCAGTTGGACAGGAACAGCCAGACCAGGAAGGCGATCACCGCGCCGAGGCTGCCGTACGTGACGTCGTACGAGCCGAAGTTGGCGACGTACAGGCCGAAACCGAAGGTGACCAGGCCCCAGGAGAGCAGGGCCACCACCCCGCCCGGGGTGAGCCAGCGGAACCGGGGCTGGCGGACGTTCGGCGCGATCCAGAACAGCAGGGAGAGCAGCGCCATCAGGATCATGGCCAGGACCGGCCACTTGGCGACGTTCCACATCGTCAGGGCCAGGCCGCCCGCGCCGACCAGGTCGCCCAGCGCGTCGGCGACCGGCCCGCTGACGATCAGCCCGACGGCGACCAGCGCCAGCAGGACCAGGGCCAGTGCGGCCAGCCCCATCTGCAACGGCCGCAGCTTCCACACCGGACGCCCCTCGGTCACCCCGTAGATGGTGTTCGAGGCGCGGGTGAACGAGCTGATGAAGCCGGAGGCGGACCAGAGCGCGCCGAGCAGGCCGAAACTGAGCAGCGCCCGCGCCCCGCTCTGCTGGTCGACCACGCCCCGGACCACCCCGACGAAGCCCTCGTTGCCCACGATCGACCCGGCCCCCATCTCCCGGGCCAGGTCCAGCACCGTGTCCACGGTCTGCTCGCCGTCGGAGACCAGCCCGACCAGCGCCACCACCACGACGGTGGACGGGAAGACCGCCAGCACCCCGTAGTAGGTCAGCGCGGCGGCCCAGTCCACGCAGTTGTCCTTGAGGAAGTTCTGCCCGCTGCGCACCAGCACCCCGCGCCAGGTGCGCCAGCTCAACTGCCGTATCCGCCGGGGTACCCGCGGCCGGGCGGCCCCACCGGCCGCGCTGCCTGCCCCGACCGGCTCCGTCGTCGCCGCCATGACCCGCTCCCTGTGCCCGGTCGCGGGGACTGCCGGGCGGGGTCGCCGGCGCCGGGCGGCTCGTCTGCGCCGGCCGGTACCCCGGCGGGGTAAACGACAAACCCGCCGGGCCCGCGTGCCTGGTCCCGGGGCGGCGAGGGCCGACCTCGCCGCCCCGGGGCCGGCGGCGAGTTTCGCACCGGCGCCCCGGGGAACGGTCAGGGAAGCGGACAACGACGCGGAGGAGGACGAGATGCCCGGGCGCGAGGTACTGCCCAGCACGCTGCGACGCTCCCCGGAGAAGGCGCAGCGCACGTGGGCCAAGACGCACGACTCGGCGGTGGAGACGTACGGCGAGGGGGAACGGGCGCACCGGACCGCCTTCGCCTCCCTCAAGCACGAGTTCGAGAAGGTGGGCGACCACTGGGAGCCCAAGGGACGCAAGGGCCCCAGCGACCAGCAGGCGGCCGGCGGCGGCCCGGCCCGGCGCGCGCCCACCGCCGGTGGGGTGGACGCGAACGCCACCAAGGACCACCTGATGACGGTGGCCCGCGAACTGGACGTCAAGGGCCGTTCCACGATGACCAAGCCGGAACTGGTCAAGGCCATCCAGAAGGCCAACGACCGGCAGACCCGTCAGGCCCGGGGCGGCCGCTGAGCAGCTACGGCCCGAAGTGTAAGGAGGGGTCCCTTCTTAACCGTATCGGTTAAGAAGGGACCCCTCCTTACACGCTCACCAGTGGCCGTCGGCGGGGGCGGCGAGGTGCACGACCTTCGTGGCGGTCATCTCGTCGAGCAGTTCCGGGCCGTACCCGAAGCCCTGGCCGCTGCCCCGGCGGGGCTGGGCGGCTCCGCCGGGGGCGCCACCGAAGACAGCATTGATCTTGACGGTGCCGACCGGCAGTTCCCGGGCGGCCCGCCGGGCGTGACTCATCGACCCGGTGAGCACCGTCGCCCCCAGCCCGTACGGGGACCGGGCGGCGCGCTTGAGCGCCTCGCTGAACGAGTCGACCACCACGACCGGGGCGACCGGCCCGAACGTCTCCTCCCGCACCAGCGCCATCTCGTCGGTGCAGTCGGTGACCACGGTGGCCGGGTAGAACGCTCCGGGCCCGTCGGGCAGCGTGCCCCCGGCGCGCAGCCGCGCCCCCTCGGCCACCGCCGCGGTCACCTGCCCGTGCACGTGGTCACGGTGCCGTCGGTCCACCAGCGGTCCCAGTTGCGTGCCCGGGTCGCGTCCCGGCCCGACGCGCAGCGCCCCGGCCCGCTCCACCAGCAGGTCGACGAAGTCCTCGGCGAGGTCCCGGTGCACGTAGACGCGCTCCACCGCCACGCAGATCTGCCCCGCGTTGGCGAACGACCCGAGCGCGGCCTGCTCGGCGGCCCAGACCGGGTCGACGCCCGCGTCCACGATCAGCGGGTCGCTGCCGCCGTTCTCCAGCAGCGCCTTGGCCCCGGTACGGGCGCAGGCCGCCGCGACGGCCCGACCGGTCGCGGTCGAGCCGACGTGCGCCACCACGTCCACCTCCTGGCCGGCCAGCGCCGCGCCGACCTCCGCGCCGCCGGTCAGCAGCGACAGCACGCCCGGTGGGAGCACCCCGTCGAGGGTCCGGGCCAGCAGCCACCCGGTGGCCGGGGTCCGCTCGCTCGGCTTGTGGAGCACCACGTTGCCGGTGACCAGGGCCGCGCCGAGCAGCCCGCAGGAGACCGCCACCGGGTCGTTCCACGGGGTGATCGCGGCGACCACGCCCCGGGGCTCGGGCAGCATGAAGTCGAGGGCGTCCGCCGCGCCGTGCAGCGTCCGCCCACCGCGCAACGGCCCGAGTTCGGCGTACTGGCGCAGCGTCCCGACGCCGGCCGCCACCCCGCCCCGGGCGTCGTCGAGGGGCTTGCCCATCTCGGCGGTGGTCGCCTGGGCCAGCTCCTCCGCCGCCGCCTCGACCGCGTCGGCCGCCCGGCGCAGCGCCGCCGCCCGCTCCGCCGGGGCGGTACCCGCCCAGCCGGGGGCCGCGCCGCGCGCCGCCGTGACCGCCTTCGCCACCTCGTCCGGCGTCGCCACCGGCGCGGTGCTGACCGGCGATCCGTCCGCCGGGTCGGCGACCACCAGTTCACCGCCGTCGCCGCCCGCGCCCCATACTCCACCGATGAGCTGCTCAACCCGGTACATGCGGCGCTGGATGCCCCGGCCCGGCCTGGTCAAACACGTTTCGCCCGGTTGGTCCGGGGGTAGCCGGATCCGATGACCACCCCCACCGAGACCGTGGACGCGGTCGTCGTCGGCGCCGGGCACAACGGACTGGTCGCCGCGAACCTGCTGGTCGACGCCGGCTGGGACGTGGCCGTCCTGGAGGCCACCGGGAAGTCCGGCGGCGCGGTCCGTTCCGCCGAGGTCACCGCCCCCGGCTACCTCAGCGACCTGTACAGCTCGTTCTACCCGCTCGGGTACGCCTCCCCGGTGCTGGCCGGGCTGGACCTCGACCGGTACGGGCTAACCTGGCGGCACGCCCCGGACGTGCTCGCCCACCTCTTCCCCGACGACCGCGCCGCCGTGCTGAACCGGGACCCCGCCGTCACCGCCGACTCCCTGGAGCGGTTCGCGCCCGGCGACGGCCGGCGCTGGCTCGACGCGTACGCCGACTGGCGGTCGGTGGCCGAGCCGATGCTGACCAGCATCACCACCCCGTTCCCGCCGGTGCGGGGCGGCGTGGAACTGCTGCGCCGGCTGCACGTCGGCGGGGCGCTGCGGCTGGCCCGCCGGCTGGTGCTGCCGGTCCGCAAACTCGGCGACGAACTCTTCGCCGGGGCGGGCGGCCCGGCGCTGCTGGCCGGCTGCGCCCTGCACACCGACCTGTCCCCGGAGGACGCCGGCTCCGGGGTGTACGGCTGGCTGCTGGCCATGCTCGGCCAGCAGATCGGCTGGCCGGTGCCGGTCGGCGGGGCGCAACGGATCACCGACGCGCTGGTGACCCGGCTGACCGGGCGGGGCGGGCGGATCGTCCACCACGCCCGGGTGGACCGGGTGCTGACCGCCCGGGGTCGGGCGATGGGCGTCCGCACGGTGGACGGCGGGCGGTGGCGGGCCCGCCGCGCGGTCCTCGCCGACGTGCCGGCCCCCGCGCTCTACCTGGACCTGGTCGGCGCGGCGCTGCTCCCGCCCCGGCTGGTCGAGGACCTGGCCCACTTCCGCTGGGACGGCTCCACCCTCAAGATTGACTGGGCGCTCTCCGCGCCGGTGCCGTGGACCAACCGGGCGGTGGCCACCGCCGGCACCGTGCACCTCGGGGCGGACCTGGACGGCCTGACCGGGTACGCCGCCGACCTGGCCCGGGGGCGGCTGCCCCGGGACCCGTTCCTGCTGGTCGGCCAGATGAGCGTGGCCGACCCGAGCCACTCGCCGCCGGGCACCGAGTCGCTGTGGGCGTACACCCACCTGCCGTTCCGCCGGGCCTGGCGGGCCGACGACCTCACCGCACACCTGGACCGGGTGGAACAGGTGCTGGAGGACGCCGCACCCGGGTTCCGCCGGCTGGTGGTGGGGCGGCACGTGGCCGGCCCGGCGGAGCTGGAGCGGGAGAACCCGAGCCTGGTCGGCGGGGCGCTGGGCGCCGGCACCTCCGCCGCGTACCAGCAGCTCTTCCTGCGCCCGATCCCCGGCCTCGGCCGCGCCGACACGCCGGTGGACCGGCTCTTCCTGGCCAGCGCCTCGGCGCATCCCGGCGGCGGGGTGCACGGGGCCCCGGGGGCGAACGCCGCCCGTGCCGCGCTGGCCCGCGACCGGGCCCTCAGCGGCGCCGGGTACGCCCGGCTGATCGCCGCCGCCCACCGCACCGTCTACCGCTGAGCCCACCCGCCCCGGCGACCGGGGACGGGTGGGCTCGGCGGGTGGCTGTCAGTGGCGGGGGGTCGGGCGACCGCTGCGGTTGCCCTTGGCGGACTTCTTCGTCGACCGGTTGCCCTTGGCCGGGGTACGGGTGCGGGGTGCCGGGTTCGGGGTGGCGGCGGTGGCCGGCGCGTGCTCGGCGCCGGCCGGCGTGACGTCGCCCCCGGCGGCCCCGCCCGTGGCCCCGGTGGTGCCACCGCCCGCGCCCTGGGTCGCGGCCCGGCGCTTGCGCTTGCCGCTCGTGGCGGCGGGCTCGGTGGCCGGCGCCGGCTGCGCCGGGACGGCGGTGGTGGCCGGGGCGGCGCCGCGGGCCCGGTCGGTGCCCGCCGTGGCGGGGGCGTCGTCCAGGTTGCGGTGGCGGCTGCGCAGCTTGAACGGCATCAGCGCGCTTTCGATCTTGGTGGCGGTGGTCATCTTCGACGCGCCGTCGCGCCGCTCCTCGAACCGGATCGGCACCTCCAGGATCGTGTGCCCCAGCTTGGTGGCCAGGTAGTGCATCTCGACCTGGAAGCTGTAACCGTTGGACTGGACCCGGTGCAGCCCGATGTCGCGCAGCGCGTCGGCCCGCCAGATCTTGAAACCGGCGGTGAGGTCCCGGATGCGGACCCGCAGCAGGGTGTGCACGTACAGGTTGGCCCAGCCGCTGAGCGCCCGCCGGTACAGCGGCCACGCCTCGTCGAGCTGGCCACCGGGCACGTACCGGGAGCCGATGACCACCCCGGACTGGGTCGACAGCAGCGCGCCGAGCATCCCGGGCAGTGCCTCCGGCGGGTGGGACAGGTCGGCGTCCATCTGGGCGACGTACTCCGCGCCGCCGTCGAGCGCCCGCCCGATGCCGTCGACGTACGCCCGGCCCAGGCCCTCCTTGCCGGCCCGGTGCACCACCTGGACCCGGCCGGGGTGCTCGGCGGCGAGCTTGTCGGCGACCTCGCCGGTGCCGTCCGGGGAGTTGTCGTCGGCGACCAGGATCCGCAGTCCGGGCAGGGGCAGGGCAAGGAGACGGTCGACCAGTACCGGGAGGTTGCCCGCCTCGTTGTAGGTGGGGACCACGACGGTCAGGCGCGCATCCCGCCACGGCGAGGGCAACTGCACGGGTTCGATCATGACGGACATCCTCGGTTTGCCGACAGGGTACCCAGAGAGGGTAGCCAGTTGTTCATGGCCGTTTTGTCAGGCTCCCCATCCGGCTCAGCGGAGCCGGCGGACCAGGCCGGTTACGAGCACGGCGAGCCCGGTGAGCGCGGCGGCGGAGACGGCGGTCTTGTGGGTGCCGACCCAGAGCGCCGCCGACCGCCGGTGCGCCCGGTCGGTGAAGACGCCCTCGGCGCCGTGGTCCCGGTCCTGGTCACCCGGCCGGTCGAGATTGTCCCGCCAGGTGGTCGGGTCGATCGGGGTCGACGTCTGCTGGCTGTCGTAGCCGCTGCGGGCGAGCACACGGTCGAGCAGCCCGGGGAAGAGGACGTTGCCGAGCCGGGTCCGCCAGGTGGGACCGCCGACGTTCAGCTCCCGGGGGCCGTGCTCGGCCGCCCAGACCACCGCCCGCGCGGCCACCTCTGGCGCGAAGATCGGCGGCACCGGCTGCGGGTGCCGGGGGAGCCGGGTCCGCACCCAGGAGAACTGCGGCGTGTTGATCGCCGGGAGCTGCACCATCGACAGGGTCACCCCGGGGCAGTCGTGCAGCAGCTCCGCCCGCAGCGAGTCGTTGAAGCCCTGCACCGCGTGCTTGCTCGCGCAGTACGCCGACTGCAACGGGATGCCCCGGTACGCCAGCGCCGAGCCGACCTGCACGATCGCGCCCCGCCCGTGGGCGCGCATGTGCCGCAGCGCGGCCAGCGTGCCGTGCACGGTACCGAGGTAGGTGACCTCGGTGACCCGGCGGAACTCGGCGGCCGGGATCTCCCACGCCGGGGCGAAGACCGACGCCATGGCGTTGTTGATCCACACGTCGATGCCGCCGAAGTGGTGCACCACGTCGTCGGCGGCCCGCTGGACCGCCCCGGCGTCGGCCACGTCCACCTGGTAGCAGCGCACGTCGGCGGCGCCCCGCTCCCGGCAGTCCCGCTCGGCGGCGGCGAGCCCCGCCGCGCCCCGGGCGAGCAGCGCCAGCCGGGCGCCGCGCGCCGCGTACCGGCGGGCGACGGCCCGGCCGACCCCCGCGCTGGCCCCCGTCACCACCACCGTCCGGGTCACTGGTCACCCTTCTGCCGGGTGGCGATGTCGGATAGCCGACGCAACGTCTCCTTGTTGCGCTGGTGCAGCACCAGGTCGTTGAGCTTGTTGCGCAGCCAGCGCAGCGGGCCGGCGGCGAAGTCCTCGCCGAGGCGGACCCGGGTGGCTCCGCCGTCCACCGGCTCCAGGGTGAAGACCACGATCGCCTCGCCGGCCGGCCACAGCTCGGCCCGCAGGGTCAGCCGGTGCGGTGGTTCGCAGAGCAGCACCGTCGAGGAGTCCTCCAGGGAGAACGGCCACGGGCCCGCCCGGTGGTGCAACTGGCTGCCGACCCGGGGCCAGGTGTCGTCCACGTCGCGGATGTGCGCCGTGCCCACCACCCAGTCGCTGTACGTCCACCCGTCGGCCAGCACGTCGAAGACCTGCTCCGGGGGTGCGTCGATCACCTTTTCCACGATTGCCACGGTGCCCCCGGTACCCCGGGGGACCGCCGGGTATGCCCAGGTGACGGGTTAGCTTCTCGGGGGCGGCGGGTAAGGCGGCAAGCGGCCGGGGACGCCGGGCCCGATGCCTGCCGCGGTGATCCGGACCGCGGGAGATGATGTTTACTCCCCGGGGCGCCGGGAACCCGCGGCCCGTGCGACAGGACCGCAAGGAGCCGGATCAGCGCAGGTCAGCCGGGGTTCCCTCCGGTACTGACCGGGCCGCGTCCGGCCCGACCCGGTCCGACGCCGACGCCGACCGGGCCGCGTCCGCCCCGGGCCGGTCCGACGCCGACCGGGCCGCCTCCGGGCCGGGCCTGTACGACGCGGTGCTCTTCGACCGGGACGGCACGCTGATCGAGGACGTGCCGTACAACGGTGACCCGGACCGGGTGCGGCCGGTGCCGGGGGCCCGCGCGGCGCTGGACCGGCTGCGGGCGGCGGGGCTGCGTCTCGGCGTGGTGAGCAACCAGTCGGGGCTGGCCCGGGGGCACTTCTCGGCCGGGGACCTGGCGCGGGTCAACGCCCGGGTCGAGGAACTGGTGGGACACGTCGACACCTGGCAGGTCTGCCCGCACGACGACACCGACGGGTGCGGCTGCCGCAAGCCCGCACCGGGGCTGGTCTGGGCGGCGGCCCGGGAACTGGGCACCGTCCCGGCGCGCTGCGTGCTGGTCGGCGACATCGGCCGGGACATGGTGGCCGCCGGTGCGGCGGGCGCCACCGGCCTGCTGGTGCCGACGCCGGTGACCCGGCCGGTCGAGGTGGCCGCCGCCGGGTGGGTGGCCGCCGACCTGCCGTCGGCGGTGGCGCAGATCCTCGACCGGCAGCGGTCGATCACCGGGCCGTCCCGGCGCCGCGTCGGCACGGTCCTGGTGGCGCGCAGCGACTCCGCCGGGGACGTCCTGGTCACCGGGCCGGCGATCCGGGCGGTGGCGGCGTACGCCGACCGGGTGGTGCTGCTGTGCGGGCCGCGCGGCCGGGCGGCGGCGGAGCTGCTGCCCGGGGTGTCCGCCGTCGTCGAGCACGCGCTGCCCTGGATCGACCCGGCGCCGGCCCCGGTGGACCCGGCCGGGATGACCGCCCTGGTCGACCGGCTGCGCCGGATCGACGCGGACGAGGCGGTCGTGTTCACCAGCTACCACCAGTCCGCGCTGCCCCTGGCCCTGCTGCTGCGGCTGGCCGGGGTCGGCCGGGTCAGCGCGATCAGCGACGACTACCCGGGCAGCCTGATCGACGTGCGGCACCGGGTGCCGACCGGCGTGCCGGAGCCGGAACGGGCGCTCTCCCTGGCCGCCGCGGCCGGGTTCCCGCTGCCACCGGGGGACCAGCCCGCGCTGCGCATCCGGCCGCCCGCCGCCGGGGACGGGCCGCCCCGGCCGTACCTGGTCGTGCATCCCGGGTCGGCGGCCGGCGCGCGGGCCTGCCCGCCGGAGCTGGCGGCCCGGATCGTCCGGTCGCTCGCCTCGGCCGGGCACCGGGTCCTGGTCACCGGGGGGCCGGGCGAGCGGGAGCTGACCGCCCGGGTGGCCGGCAGCGCCGGGGTGGACCTCGGCGGCCGGACCGGGATCGGGGACCTCGCCGCCCTCATCTCCCGGGCCGACGCGCTGGTCGTCGGGAACACCGGGCCGGCGCACCTGGCCGCCGCGCTCGGCGTACCGGTGGTGAGCCTCTTCGCGCCGACGGTCCCGTACGGCCAGTGGGGGCCGTGGCGGGTGCCCGCCGTCCGGCTCGGCGACCCGACCGCGCCCTGCCGGGACACCCGGGCGGCGGCCTGTCCCGTCCCCGGCCATCCCTGCCTGACCGGCATCGACCCGGCCGACGTGGTCGACGCGGTACGCCTGCTCGGCGTGCCGGTGCCCGGACCGCGCCCGACCGCCCCCGCCACCCCGCCGCCGGCCGGTGCCGCGTCGGGCGGGCCCACCCACCGGCGGGCCGGCCGGGTCTCCACCAGCGGCGGGGGCGGCCGATGAACGTCCTGCTCTGGCACGTGCACGGCTCCTGGACCACGGCCTTCGTGCACGGCCGACACCGGTACCTGATCCCCACCACGCCCGACCGGGGCCCGTACGGTCTCGGCCGGGCCCGCACGTACCCGTGGCCGGCCAGTGCCGTCGAGGTCGGCCCGGCGGAGCTGCGGGCCGCCCCGGTGGACGTGGTGCTGCTCCAACGGCCGGAGGAGGTGGAGCTGGTCGAGCGGTGGACCGGTCGCCGGCCCGGCCGGGACCTGCCGGCGATCTACGTCGAGCACAACACCCCGAAGGAGGGGAACGTCCCGAACTCCCGGCACCCGATGGCCGACCGGGACGACCTGCTGGTCACCCACGTCACCCACTGCAACGACCTGTTCTGGGACACCGGCCGGACCCGGACCACGGTCGTCGAGCACGGCGTGGTCCCGCCGCGCGTCGAGTGGAGCGGGGACCTCGACCGGCTCGCCGTGGTCATCAACGAGCCGGTCCGCCGGTGGCGGGTCACCGGCACCGACCTGCTGCCCCGGTTCGCCGCCGTCGCCCCGCTCGACGTGTACGGCCTCGGCGTGGCCGGCCTGGCCGCCCACCTCGGTCTCCCCGAGGAGCGGGTGACCAGCCACGACGACGTGCCCCAGGCGCGGATGCACGCCGAGCTGGCCCGGCGGCGGGCCTACCTGCACCTGTGCCGGTGGACCTCGCTGGGGCTGAGCCTGATCGAGGCGATGTCCATGGGGATGCCGGTGGTCACCCTGGCCGCCACCGAGGCGGTGCGGGCGGTCCCCCCGCAGGCGGGGGCCCTGTCCACCCGCGTCGACGACCTGCTGGAGGCCGCCCGGCGGCTCATCGCCGACCCGGCGGTGGCCCGGCGGGCGGGCGCCGAGGCCCGCGCGGCCGCGCGGGCCCGCTACGGCCTGGACCGTTTCCTCGCGGACTGGGACCGGCTGCTGGAGGAGGAAGTATGCGCATCGCGATGATCTCGGAGCACGCCAGCCCTCTCGCCGTCCTCGGCGGCGAGGACGCCGGCGGCCAGAACACGCATGTCGCGGAGCTCTCCGCCGCGCTCGTCGCCGCCGGCCACGACGTCCGCGTCTACACCCGGCAGGACGCCGTCGACCTGCCGGTGACGGTCCGCAGCCCGGACGGCTACGACGTGCTGCACGTGCCGGCCGGGCCGGCCGAGCCGCTGGCCAAGGACGCGCTGCTGCCGCACATGGCCCCGTTCAGCCGCTGGCTGGCCGACCGCTGGCGGGGCGGTGACTGGGTGCCCGAGGTGGTCCACGCGCACTTCTGGATGAGCGGGCTGGCCGCCCTGACCGCCGGCCGGCAGGTCGGGGTGCCGGTGGTGCAGACGTACCACGCGCTGGGCACGGTCAAGCGCCGGTACCAGGGCGCGCAGGACACCAGCCCGGCCCGCCGGGTGGCCTACGAGCTGGAACTCGGCCGCTCGGTGGACCGGGTGATCGCCCAGTGCTCCGACGAGGTCGGCGAACTGGTCCGCCTCGGGGTGCCCCGGTCCCGGATGACGGTGATCCCGTCCGGGGTGAACCTGGGCACCTTCGCCCCGCTCGGCCCGGCCGCCGAGATCGATCCCGACCGGCCCCGGGTGCTCACCGTCGGGCGGCTGGTGGAGCGCAAGGGGTTCCAGACCGTCATCCGGGCGATGGAACTGGTCCCCGACGCCGAGTGCGTGGTGGTGGGCGGCCCCCCGGCCGGGCTGCTGGAGTCCGACCCGTACGCCCGCCGGCTGCGGGCGCTGGCCGGCTCGTGCGGGGTGGCCGACCGGGTCCGGCTGGTCGGGGCGGTGCCCCGGGAGGAGATGGGGCGCTGGTACCGCTCCGCCGACGTGCTGGTCGCCGCCCCCTGGTACGAGCCGTTCGGGTTGACCCCGCTGGAGGCGATGGCCTGCGGCATCCCGGTGGTCGGCACCGCGGTCGGCGGCATCCGGGACACCGTCGTCGACGGGGTCACCGGGGACCTGGTGCCGGCCCGCGACCCGAGGGCCCTCGGCGAGGCGATCGACCGGCTGCTCACCGACCGGATCCGCCGGTTCGCGTACGCCACGGCGGCGCTGGAACGGGCCCGTCGCTGCTACTCCTGGGCGACGGCCGCCGAGCGGCTGGCCGAGGTGTACCACGAGGTGGCCACGGTACGCCGGCCGACGCGGGTGGTGGCCTGATGCCGCGTACCCCCGTCCGGCCCGGCCCGGCCGGTCCGCCCGACCCGCTGGACGGCGCCCCGGGAGCCGGGCGGAACCTGCTCGACGAGCACCTGGCGCACCTGGCCGCCGCGCTGCTGCCGTACCGTCAGTCGGCCGGGCTGCTGGCCCGGTGGGGGGTCGACCTGGCCCGGCACCTCGGTCTCGGCGGGCGGCTGCTGGTCGCCGGGAACGGGGGCAGCGCCGCCGAGGCCCAGCACCTCACCGCCGAACTCGTCGGCAAGCTGCGCGACGACCGGGAGCCGCTGTCCGCGATCGCCCTGCACGCGGAGACCTCCGCGGTGACCGCGATCGCCAACGACTACGGGTACGAGCAGGCGTTCGCCCGTCAGGTCCGGGCGCACGGGCGGCCCGGGGACGTCCTGCTGCTGATGTCCACCAGCGGCAGCAGCCCGAACCTGATCACCGCCGCCCGCGCCGGCCGGGACACCGGCCTGCGCTGCTGGGCGTTCACCGGCCCCACCCCCAACCCGCTGGCCGACGCCTGCCACGAGACCCTCGCCATCGACTCCCCGGACAGCCAGGTGGTGCAGGAGCTGCACCTGGTCTCCACGCACCTGCTCTGCGAGTACGTCGACCGGGCGCTGCCGGCGGTGCGGGCCGCCCGGTCCGGGCTGCTGGCCGTCGGCGACACCGCCCCGCCCGACACCGCCCCGGCCACCGGGGCCGCCGGCCCGGGGCCGGTCGGCGCGGCGGCGGTACCGGTCGGCCTGACGCCGGGCGCGGCGGCGGAGCCGGCCGGCGGGGCACCGGGTCGGACCGGCGTACCGCTCGGTGCGGAGGACGAGCCGGCCGGGGCGGGCGGGGCCGGTCCGGTGCGGACCGGGGTCGAGGTGGTGGTGGAGGGCCGGCCGGCGGACCGCGATCCGCGGCCGGCGGACCGGGGCGCGCGAAGGAGGCGACCGTGACGGGACCCGTGGTGGTGGTCGGGGACACCCTGCTGGACCGGGACGTGGAAGGGGTGGTGAACCGGCTCTGTCCGGACTCGCCGGTACCGGTGCTCGACGAGACCGCGTCCGTCGACCGGCCCGGCGGCGCCGGCCTGGCCGCGGTCTTCGCCGCCGCCCAGGGCGCCGAGGTGGCCCTGGTCACGGCGCTCGCCGACGACGCCGGTGGGGCCCGGCTGAGCAGCCTGCTCACCGCCGCCGGAGTGCAGGTGTACCCGCTGTCGCTGGCCGGGGCGACCGCGGAGAAGATCCGGCTGCGGGCCCGGGGGCGGGTGCTGCTGCGGCACGACCGGGGCGGCGGGGCGCAGGAGCCGGGACATCCCGGCGAGGCGGTGCTCCGGCTGATCGCCGTCGCCGGTGCGGTGCTGGTGAGCGACTACGGGCGCGGGGTCGCCGGGCACCCGGCGCTGCGGGCCGCGCTCGCCGCGACCCGCGCGCCGGTGGTCTGGGATCCGCACCCCCGGGGCCCGGCCCCGGTGCCCGGGGTGCGCCTGGCCACGCCGAACGAGGCGGAGGCCCGCGAGTTGGCGAAGGTCGCGACCGGCGGCTCCCGGCTCGCCACCGCCTCCCGCGCGGCCCAGGGCCTGCGGGAACGGTGGCGGGCCGGCGCGGTCGCGGTGACCCTCGGCGGCGACGGCGCGCTGCTGAGCCACGCCGGTTCCACCCCGCTGATGGTGCCCACCCCGGCCAGCGCCGAGGGGGACACCTGCGGAGCCGGTGACCGGTTCGCGGCCACCGCCACCATCGCCCTGGCCCAGGGCGCCCTGGTCTCCGAGGCGGTGCAGCGGGCGGTGGCGGAGGCCTGCGCGTACGTGGCGGGCGGGGGTGTGGCCGGCGCGTTGCCGGCCCCGGCCCGACCGGCGCCGCCCCCGGACCGGCCCGGTACGCCGCTGGCCGCCGGGGACCGCGTCGGCGTCGGCCCGGCCGCCGCCGTGGCGGCCCGGGTACGCGCGGCCGGCGGGACCGTCGTGGCCACCGGCGGCTGCTTCGACCTGCTGCACGCCGGTCACGTGGCGACCCTCCAGGCGGCCCGCCAACTCGGTGACTGCCTGATCGTCTGCCTCAACTCCGACGCCAGCGTGGCGGGGCTGAAGGGCGCCGACCGCCCGGTGGTGTCCCAGGCCGACCGGGCCCGGCTGCTCACCGCGTTGAGCTGCGTCGACGCCGTGCTGGTCTTCGACGAGTCGACCCCGCACGCGACGCTGTCCTGGCTGCGCCCGGACGTGTGGGTCAAGGGTGGCGACTACGCCACCGGGGCGGGCGACGAACCGGCGCTGCCCGAGGCCGACATCCTGCGCCGGTGGGGCGGGCACACGGTGGTGGTGCCGTACCTCGACGGGCGCTCCACCACCGACCTGATCGCCGCGGCGCGCTCCGGCGGCCCGGAGCCGGGCCTGTCGACGCCGGCCCGCCCGAGCGTGGGGCGGACCCGGTGAGCGCGCCTCCCGGGGCCGGGCCGACGGTGCTGGTCACCGGCGGGTCCAGCGGGCTCGGCGCGGCGGTGGTCACCGCCGTGGCGCGGTCCGGTGGCCGGCCGCTGGTGCTCGACCGGCGCCCGCCCGGGGACGGGGTGCCGTGGGTGGAGTGCGACCTCGCCGACACGAGGGCCGCCGAGGAGGGCACCCGGCGGCTGGCCGAGCGCTCCGGCGGCCTGGACGCCGTGGTCACCGCCGCCGGCACGGACGTGCCCGGCAAGCTCGCCGACCTGCCCCGGGAGACCTGGGAGCGGATCGTCGCCGTCGACCTGCTGGCCACCGCCGCGGTGATCCGGGCCGCGCTGCCGTTCCTGGAGCACGCCCGGGGCAGCATCGTCACCGTCGCCTCCACGCTCGGTGTGAAGGCCGTCTCCGACGCCACCGCGTACTGCGCGGCGAAGTTCGGGGTGGTCGGGTTCACCCGGGCCCTCGCCGCCGAACTCGCCGGCTCGGTCGGGGTGACCCTGCTGATCCCCGGCGGGATGCGGACCGCGTTCTTCGACGACCGGGACGCGCAGTACCGCCCCGGCCCGGACGCGGCGCTCAACGAGCCGGCCGACGTGGCGGCGGCGGTCCTGTTCGCGCTCTCCCAGCCGCCCGGGTGCGCGGTCCGGGAGATGGTGGTCTGCGCCGAGCGGGAGTCGTCGTACCCGTGATCCTGGTGCTGCGGGCCCTCGGCGTCGGCGACCTGGCCACGGCGGTGCCGGCGCTGCGCGGGCTGCGGGCCGCGTACCCCGGTCGGGAGCTGGTGGTGGCCGTGCCCGGCTGGCTCGCCCCGCTGGTCGACCTGGTCGGTGGCGTCGACCGGACGGTCCCGCTGGACGGCCTCGACGCGGCCCCGGCCTGGCCCGGCCCGGCACCGGCCCTCGCGGTCAACCTGCACGGCCGGGGCCCCCGGTCGCACCGGCTGCTCGCCGCGACCGGCCCGCATCGGCTGCTCGCCTTCCGCTGCCCCGAGGCCGGGCACACCGACGGGCCGGCGTGGGACGACACCGAGCACGAGGTGCGCCGCTGGTGCCGGCTGCTGCACTGGTACGGCATCCCGGCCGACCCGGCCGACCTGGCGTTGCGCCGGCCACCGGGCACCGACCCGCCGGCCGGGGTCACCGTCGTGCACCCCGGTACGAAGATCGCGGCGAAGCGCTGGCCGGCGGCCCGCTTCGCGGCCGTCGCCGCCGCGCTGGCCGACCGGGGGCACCGGGTGGTGGTGACCGGCTCGGCGGGGGAGCGGGACCTGGCCGACCGGGTGGCGCGGCGGGCGGGCCTGCCGGCCGGGTCGGTGCTGGCCGGGCGGACCGACCTGGCCGGGCTCGCCGCCCTCGTCGCCGACGCCCGGCTGGTGGTCAGCGGCGACACCGGGGTCGCCCACCTCGCCACCGGTTACGGCACCGCCTCGGTGGTCCTCTTCGGGCCGGTGCCGCCGGAGCGCTGGGGGCCACCGCCGGAGCGACCCTGGCACCGCGCGTTGCACGTGGGGACGGCGAGTGGAGCGGCCGGCGCCGGGGTAGGAACCGATCCACGGCTGGCGGCGCTGCGGGTCGAGGAGGTCCTGGCCGCCGTGGACGAGGTGGAACGGGCGGTGCGTGGGTCCGGTGCGGTTGCGGCGTAGCGATCCGGGCAGACCGGGGTACGGGCGGCGGCGGCGCGGCCGGGGCTGGGCCTTCCTCGACCCGGCCGGCGCCCCGGTGCGCGCCCCCGACGAGCTGGCCCGGCTGCGGGACCTGGTCGTCCCGCCGGCCTGGCGGGACGTCTGGATCTCGCCGTACCCGAACGGGCACATCCAGGCCACCGGCATCGACGCCGCCGGCCGCAAGCAGTACCTGTACCACCCCGAGTGGCGGCGCCGGCAGGACGAGGCGAAGTTCGACCACGTCCTGGAGGTGGCCCGGCGCCTGCCGGACCTGCGTGACCGGGTGGCGCGGGACCTGGACGGCCGGGGGCTCGGCCGGGAGCGGGTGCTGGCCACGGTGGCCCGGCTGCTGGACATGGGGACGTTCCGGATCGGCAGCGCGCAGTACGCGGCCGGCGACGACCCCACGTTCGGGGTGGCGACGCTGCGCCCCGAGCACGCCCGGTCCCGGCGCGGGTGCGTGGTCCTGGAGTTCCCCGCCAAGGGCGGCGTCGAGCAGGTCCGCCGGATCGACGACCCCCAGCTGTGCCGGGTGCTGGTCGACCTGCGTCGGCGGCGACGGGCGGCGGAGCAGCTCTTCGGCTACTGGGACGGCCGGACCTGGCGGGACGTGCGCAGCGACGAGGTCAACGGGTACCTGCGGCTGGCCAGCGGCGGGGAGATGACCGCCAAGGACTTCCGGACCTGGCACGCCACCGTGCTGGCCGCGACCGCACTGGCCACCGCCGACCGGCCGCGCTCGGCGACGGGCCGCCGCCGGGCGGTGGCCGCGGTGATGCGCGAGGTCGCCGACCTGCTCGGCAACACCCCGACGGTGGCGCGGACGTCCTACGTCGACCCCCGGATCGTCGACCTGTACCACGACGGGGTGGTGGCGCAGGTGGTGGCGGGCACACCCCGGGCGGCGGCGGAGCGCTCGGTGCTCGCCCTGCTGACCGGTGCGTGACGTGGCGTGACGTGACGGGCGGGGCGGGGGGAGCGGGCCGGCGGGGGAGCGGGGCCGCAAGGTCGACCGGGCGGGCCGCCCACCGACGCTCGTCGGTGGACGCCTCGCCACGGTCCCCCGTTCACGGCCGGTCCCGGTCGGCACCGGTGCCGCAACCGCACCGGCCGTCGTGTCGACGGCGTGACCCGGCTCAGCCGCCGGGGCGGGCGCGGACCAGCGCGGCGACGCCGTCGAGGATGCGGTCCAGCCCGAACCGCCACTCCGCGTCCAGCTCCTCGTCCTCGTCCTGCGCCTCCTCGGCCATCAGGCGGCGCAGCTCCGGGTACGGCCCGTCGCGGGTCAGCCGTTCGAGTTGCCGCCAGTAGCGTTCCCCGGCCTCGTCCGGGGTGACGCCGCTGCCGACCGCCGCCTCGGCCATGTCGAGGGTGAGCGAGGCCCAGGTCCGGGCGTACCCGCTGAGCAGCATGACCGTGGAGAGCCGGGCGGTGCCGCGCAGGTCGGTGTCGCGCAGCGCGGCCAGCCCCTGCTCCAGCCAGCGCACCTGGTTGGGGCCCATCGGGGGGCCGCCGATCGGGACGTGCCGGACCCAGGGGCGGCGGCGGATCCGGGCGAGCAGTTCGGTGGCCCAGTGGGCGAGCGCCGGTCGCCACCCGGCGTCGGGACCGAGGGGGTCGGGCGGGCCGCCGTAGGCGGTGTCGACCATCAGGTCGAGCAGGTCGCTCTTGGTCGGCACGTACCGGTACAGGGACATGGTCGCCACGCCCACCTCCCCGGCGACCCGGCTCATCGACACGGCGGCCAGGCCCTCGCTGTCGGCGACGGCGATGCCCGCGGCGACCACCTGCTCCAGGGACAGGCTCCGTCGGGGGCCCTTGCCGGGGCGCTCCCGCAGCCCCCAGGCCAGCTCGATGCCCTCGGGCAGCTCCACGTCCGCGTCGCTCATCCCGTACCTCTCGTCCTCGCTTGACCGTCATCCTAACTTCTGCGTACGGTGTAAGCAGTACAGCGTATGGGGTACGCAGAACACGGAGGGTGAGGAATGACATCAGCCCCGGCGGTGGAGGCCGTCGAGCTACGCAAGTCCTACGGAGCGGCCGTCGTGCTGGACGGCCTGACGCTGCGGCTGGCCCGGGGGAGCGTCCGGGCGCTGCTCGGCCCGAACGGGGCCGGCAAGACCACCACCGTCCGCATCCTGACCACGCTCACCACCCCGGACGCCGGCGCGGCCCGGGTCGACGGGTACGACGTGGTCCGCGAGCGGCGGCAGGTCCGCGCCCGGATCAGCCTGGCCGGTCAGTACGCGGCGGTGGACGAGGAGCAGACCGGGGTGGAGAACCTGCGGATGATGGGCCGGCTGGCCGGGCTGGGTCGGGCCGACGCCCGGCGGCGGGCCGCCGACCTGCTCGACCGCTTCGACCTCGGCGCGGCCGGCGGGCGGCGGGTCGCCGGCTACTCCGGTGGCATGCGCCGCCGGCTCGACCTGGCCGCCAGCCTGGTCGGCGAGCCCTCGGTGATCTTCCTCGACGAGCCGACGACCGGGCTGGACCCGCGCAGCCGGCAGGCGCTCTGGACGGTCATCGCGGACCTGGCCCGGAGCGGCACGACGGTGCTGCTCACCACGCAGTACCTGGAGGAGGCCGACCAGCTCGCCGACACCGTCTCGGTGCTGGACGGCGGCCGGCTGGTCGCCGAGGGCAGCCCCGCCGAGCTGAAGGAGCGGTTCGGCGCGCAGCGGCTCGACCTGCGGCTGCGCGACCACGCCAGCCTCGTCGAGGCCCGCGCCCGGCTCGGCGCCCGGGTGGTGCACCACGATCCCGGCCGGCTGGAGGTGGGGGTGGCCACCGACGGCAGCGCCCCGCACATCCGGGACCTGCTCGACGAGGTGGACCCCGCCCGACGCACCGTCGTCCGGTTCACCGTCCGGGGCGCCACCCTCGACGACGTCTTCCTGGCCCTGACCGGCCACCCGGCCGCGCCGGCCGCCACCCGACCGGAGGTGACCCATGTCTGAGCTGGTCGCGAAGGGCCCGACGGCCTGGTCCGCGCGAAACGGTGGCCCGGCCGGGCCGGACGGTACGGCACGGGGCGTACCGTCCGGCCCGGCCCGGGGCGGGTCGGCGACGGTCCGGGCGCTGGTCCTGGTCGCCCGCTGCGTCCGGCTGTCCCGGCGCAACGTGGACGCCCTGCTCATGTCGCTGCTGCTGCCGGTCATGCTGATGCTGGTCTTCGTGTACCTGTTCGGCGGGGCGATCGACACCGGCACCCGGTACGTCACCTACGTGGTGCCCGGGGTGCTGATCCTCTGCGCCGGCTTCGGGGCGGCCGGTACGGCGGTGAGCGTCACCACCGACCTGGCCAACGGCGTCATCGACCGGTTCCGGACGCTGGACGTCGGGCCGGTGGCGATCCTCGGCGGGCACGTCGTCGCCAGCGTCGTGCGCAACACCGTCTCCACCGTGCTGGTGCTGGCGGTGGCGGTCGGCATCGGCTTCCGGCCGGCCGTGGAACCGCTGCGCTGGCTGGCCGCCGCCGGGCTGCTGCTGCTGTTCCTGCTGGCGATCTCCTGGCTCTCCGCGACCTTCGGGCTGCTCGCCCGGACCCCGGAGGCGGCCGGCGGGTTCACCTTCGTGGTGATGTTCCTGCCCTACCCGAGCAGCGCGTTCGTGCCGGTGGAGACCATGCCGGCCTGGCTGCACGGGTTCGCCGAACACCAGCCGGTGACCCCGGTCATCGAGTCGCTGCGGGCGCTGCTGCTCGGCACCCCGCCGGGCAGCGCCCCCCTCCAGGCGGTCGCCTGGTGCCTGGCCCTGCTGGCGCTCGCGGTGACCGCCTCCGCCGTCCTCTTCCCCCGCCGCGTCCGCTGAGAGGTGTAAGGAGGGGCCCCTTATTAACAGACGTCTGTTAATAAGGGGCCCCTCCTTACACCTCAGTCGTTGAGGGTCTGGGCGAGGCGGTCGCGGAACTGGCGCTCCGACGCGCTGACCTGGTCGCCGCCGAGGCCGAGCAGCCCGCCGGTGGCGGCGGCCCCGACCACCTGGTCGGCGATCTCCACCAGCCAGTGCTTGTACGCCCCGGCCTCGCCCTCGTCCACCTTCGCCGCCAGCAGCGCGGCGGCCTGGGCCGACCGGGCCAGCACGTCGTCGATCAGGGCCGCCGGGTCGGCGGGGGCGACGACGGGCAGCTCCGCACCGGCCTCCGGGTCCCCGACCCGGGCCACGATCTCACCGGCGACCGCCGCGACCAGCGGGCTGGCCGACTCCCGGCCGGCGGCGATGCCCTCCAGCCCGGCCGCGCTCTCGGCCCTGGTCCGGCGGCTGCCGTCGGACTCGGCGGCGCTCGCCGCGCTCAGCACCGACTGCGGCAGGCCGACCAGCAGGCCCCACTCCTCGTCGGAGAAACCGAACCCGGTGTACGCCGGCTGTTCGATCACGACAACGCCCCTCTCAGCTGTGTCGACACGCGGAAGAACCCGGAGCCTGCGGACGGCTGCGCGTGGCGGGCGGCCACCCGGGCGCGGGCCCGGCTCAGGCTAGCCGAGCGTCAGCAGGCTCTGTTCGGACACCACGCGCACGGACAACGTCTTGTACCCGACCTCGTCGAAGAGAACCGTCATCCGGTCGTCCTCGTAACTGAGCACCATGCCGGAGCCCCACTCGGGATGCCGGACCTGGCTGTGCACCGGGAACGGGCCGCTCGCGCCGTCGTCGGCGACGCTGGTCCCGGCGTGGCAGTTGTCGCAGTGCCCGCACACCTGGGCCATCTGCTCACCGAAGTAGGCCAGCAGCGACTGCCCCCGGCACCCGGAGGTCTCCGCGAAGGCGCGCATCATGTCGGTCCGGGACCGGGTCACGCTCTGCTGGCGTTCCGCCTCGGCCAGGGCGGCCGCCGCCGCGTCGGCCGGCTGCGGGCCGTACCGGGGCGCGCCGATCCGCTGGCCCCGGCGGGGCTCGACCGCGCCGACCTGCTCCAGCAGCCCGAGCAGGTGACCGAGCTTGCGGGGGCCGAGACCGGTGGCGGCGCGCAGGTCCTTGCGGGTGGTCGGCCGGCTGCGGATCAGGGCGGCCAGTTGGTGCAGCTCGTCGCGGTCCGGCAGGCCACCGCTGAAGTACCGTTGCAGCCCGACGTCCTCGGCCTGCCACAGCAGCAGGACCCGGGCCGGCTGACCGTCGCGGCCGGCCCGGCCGATCTCCTGGAAGTAGCTGTCCGGCGAGTCGGGCAGCGCCATGTGCACCACCCAGGCGATGTTCGGCTTGTCGATGCCCATGCCGAACGCCGAGGTGGCCACCATGATCGGCACCTGGTCGGCGAGGAACGCCTCGTGCAGCTCGGCGCGGGCCCCGGTGGCCATCCCACCGTGGTAGAACTGCGCCGGGAAGCCGGCGTCGGTGAGCCGGGCGGCCAACTCCTCGGCGGAGCGCCGGGTCGGCACGTAGATGATGCCGGGGCGTTCGTCGTCGCGCAGCAGCGCGACCAGCCGCCGCCACCGGTAGTCCTCGGTGGGGCAGTGCGCGACCTCCAGGAAGAGGTTCGGCCGGTCCAGCCCGGAGACCACCACCTCGGCGTCGCGCAGCCGCAGCCGGGCGATGATGTCGTCGCGGACCGGGGGAGACGCGGTGGCGGTCAGCGCGACCACGGGCGGGCGGCCGATGCCCTCGATGAGGTGCCCCAGGGCCAGGTAGTCGGGGCGGAAGTCGTGCCCCCACGCCGAGATGCAGTGCGCCTCGTCGATCGCGACCAGCGCCGGCTTCAGGTCCCGTACCTCGGCCAGCCGGTCCGGGTTGGCGAGCTGCTCCGGGGTGATGAAGAGGAACTCGGCGCGGCCCTCGCGGATCTCGGCGACCGCCTCGGCCTGCTGGGTAGCGGACTCGTCGGAGCTGATCCGCACCGCCCGCAACTCGGGGCGCTGGCGCTCGTTGAGCGCCGCGATCTGGTCCTGTTGCAGGGCCAACAGCGGGGAGATGACCACCGTCGGCCCCGGGATCAGGCTGGCCGGGATCTGGTAGATCGCGGACTTGCCGGCGCCGGTGGGGAGCACCACGAGGGCGTCCCGGCGCTTCATCACCGCCCGCATGGCGGCGAGCTGGTTGGGCCGCAGCCGCGTCCAGCCGAACAGGCTGCGCGCCGCGCGGCGCAGGGTCGTGGAGTGGGTCGACAGCTTCATCGAGGACCGGAGGTACCCGACGCCTCCGGCGGCGAAACCGTCGACCAGCGCCGATCCGACCGCACCGAGCACTGTGGACGCCGTACCCGATCATGGGCGCATGACGATGGGGAGCGACCCGGGCGGCCGGGCCGACGGACGGCGGCCGGACGCGACGTGGACGAAACGGTGGCTGGTCGCCACGGCGGTCGGCGTCATGGTGGTGTGGGCGGCGCTGCGGACCGGCTGGGAACCGCCCGACCTGGCGGCGCGGCTGTGGGTCGACTCGGTGCCGTACGCGCTGGTCCTGGCCGCCGTGGTCGGCGTGCTGGCCACCGGGTGGGACCTGCGGCGTCGACCGGCCGCCCTCGCCGTCGCCGGCCCGACGGGGACGGCCGCCTTCCGGGCCGGCCCGCACCGGTCCTTCGGCTGGCTCGGCACCATGCAGGTGATGTTCTTCGCCATCGTGGTCACCGGGGCGGTCGACCAGTGGACCGAGGCCGGCGCGGAGAGGCCGCTCCGGTACCTGGTGCAGCTTCCTCTGGTCCCGTTCACGGTGCTGCTCGCCGCCGTGTTCGTGGCGCAGGTCGTCACCGTCGTCCGGGGCCGGGTCGGCGTCGACCTGACCCCGGCCGGCGTCGAGGTACGTGAGCCCCTCGGCGTCCGGACGATCCCCTGGGCCGCCCTCGCCCCCGGCGCTCCCGGGGCCTGGTCCGGCGGCCAGATGCTGTACCTCGACGTGCGGTACCCGGACCTGGTCACCGGGTGGGGACTGCGGTGGGGTTCGCGGCGCTCGCCCGGCATCGGGCTCGGTCACCTGAACGTGCATCCGGAGTTCCTCGCCGCCGCGCTGCGCCACTACGTCGACCACCCCGAGGAGCGGGCGGGGATCGGCACCCCGGTCGGCTACGACCGGCTCCGCCGGGCTCTCGGTGAGGATTCGTGTGAGGAAGGGCCCCCTCCAATCCGTATGCGTTAACAGGGGGCCCTTCCTTACCGCCGGAGGCGGGGGAAGATCTCTCGCTGGTACAGGTCGAACAGTCCCTGGGTGTGCGGGCCGGTGTTGGCCACGTACACCTCGTCGAAGCCGGCCTCGGCGTACTGCTCGATCCGCGCCAGGTGCGCGTCGGCGCTGTTGCCGCAGACGAAGGACTCCCGCATCATCTCCGGCCGGACCAGGTGCGCGGCCTGCTCGAAGTGCCGGGGTGAGGGGAGCACCTGGGACAGTTCCCCCGGGACCCCGGCGTTGGGCCAGCGCTCGTACGCGATCCGGACGCCCTCGTCCTCGCTGTCGGCGTACGCGGCCTTGAAGCCGCCCTGGCAGGGCTTGTCGCCGCCCCCGCCGTCGCGGAACCGGCGGACCAGGTCGCCGTCGGGCATGGTGCTGACGTACCCGTCGCCGATGCGGGCGGCCAGGTCGACGGCCTTCGGGCCGAACCCGGAGACGTAGACCGGTGGGGGCGTCTGCGGCAGCGTGTAGATCCGGGCCTGCTCGACGGTGTAGTGCCGGCCCCGGTGGGTGACGAACCCGCCCCGCCAGAGAGCGCGCAGCACCTCGATCGACTCCTCCAGCATCTCCAGCCGGACCCCCGCACCGGGCCACGCGCCGCCGAGGATGTGCTCGTTGAGCGCCTCGCCGGAGCCGACGCCGAGCACGAAGCGCCCGGAGTGCAGGACCGCGCTGGTCGCCGCCGCCTGCGCGATCACCGCCGGGTGGATGCGGATGGTCGGGCAGGTCACCGCCGTGGTCACCGGCAGGGCGCAGACCTGGCTGAGCGCGCCGATCATCGACCAGACGAACGGGCTCTGCCCCTGCGCGTCCACCCACGGGTGGTAGTGGTCGGAGATCCACAGTGCCTGGAACCCCGCCCGCTCGGCGTCGCGGGCCTGCGCCAGCAGTTCCGCCGGGGTGAACTCCTCGCTGGACAGAAAGTAGCCGATCCTCATCGTTCCCCCTCGCCGGGTCCGGGTCGCCCCGGTGCGCCGGGGCCCACCGACGCCGGTACCCCGGCGGCGACATCGCACACCCACACCCGCTCCCCTGCTCCCCCCGCCCGGCCCCCCACCGCCCCCACTGCCCCCACCGCCGCCCCCACTGCCCCCACCGCCGCCCCGTGATCATGGAGTTGGCGGCTCTTCCTGCCGACGTGTCGCAGCGCCAACCCCATGATCAACGCAGCGGGGGCGAGGGGGCGGCGCGGGCGGGGCGGTCGGGGTGGGTCAGCGGCGACCGAACATCGCCCGGATCGCGGCGAACAGGAGCAGGCCGCCGACCACCAGGCCGAGCAGGCGTACGCCCGGGATGTCGGCGGCGCTGGTGGCGTCGGCGAGGGTCGTGGCGTCCATCGTCGAACTGTGTCACGCCGCCGCGTCGGCCGCCACCGGCTAACAGTAAAGTTTCTTGACTATTTGTGGACGCGGTGTGACCATGGCAGGGCCCCGCAGGTGGTCGACCCGCGGGCACGGCAGGAGACGGGGGTACGCGCACCGCATGAGCGAGTGGATCGTCCAGTCCGGCGCGGTACCGGCCCGCGCCGGCCACGGAGAGGTGTCGGCATGAGTGCTCCGGCGAACGGCCTCGGCGCCCTGGCGGCGGCCGTCCTGCAACCCGGCTTCGTCGGCACCACCCCGCCGCCCTGGGTCTGCCGGTGGCTCGGCGAGGGACTCGGCGCGGTGGTGCTCTTCGCCCGCAACGTGGTCGACCCGGACCAGGTCGCGGCGCTCACCGCCACCCTGCGCGCGGAGCGCCCGGAAGTGCTCGTCGCGATCGACGAGGAGGCCGGCGACGTCACCCGGTTCGAGTCCGCCCGGGGCAGTTCCCGGCCGGGCAACCTGGCGCTCGGCGTGGTGGACGACCCGGCGCTGACCGAGGAGGTGGCCCACGACCTCGGCATTGAGCTCGCCGCCGCCGGCATCACCCTGAACTTCGCCCCCGACGCGGACGTCAACTCCAACCCCGACAACCCGGTGATCGGGGTACGCGCCTTCGGCGCCGACGCCGACCTGGCCGCCCGGCACACCGCCGCCTGGGTACGCGGGTTGCAGGCCGGCGGGGTGGCCGCCTGTGCGAAGCACTTCCCCGGCCACGGCGACACCCGGGTCGACTCGCACCACGACCTGCCCGCCATCCTCGCCGACCGGGACCGGCTCGACGCCGTCGAACTGGCCCCGTTCCGGGCGGCGGTGGCCGCCGGGGTCCAGGCGGTGATGACCGGGCACCTGCTGGTGCCGGCCCTCGACCGGGACCTGCCGGCCACGCTCAGCCCCCGGATCCTCGGCACCCTGCTCCGCGACGAACTGGGCTTCCAGGGCGTGGTGGTCACCGACGCGATCGAGATGCGGGCGGTCGCCGGCCGGTACGGCCTGGCCGGGGCGGCGGTCCGGGCGCTGGCCGCCGGGGCCGACGCGATCTGCGTCGGCGGGGAGCACGCCGACGAGGCGACCGCCCGGCACCTGCGCGACGCCATCGTCGCCGCCGTCGCCGCCGGGGAGCTGCCCGAGGAACGGCTCGCCGAGGCCGCCAAGCGGGTCGGTCAGCTCGCCGCCTGGAGCACCGCCGCGCGGTCGGCCCGCCCCGGGCCGACCGACCGGCCCGGCGGCGAGAACCCGGTGGGGCTGGTCGCCGCCCGCCGGGCGATCCGGCTGACCGTCGACCGCTCCGACGCCCCGCCGCTGCCGCTGTCCGGCCCGGCGCACGTGGTGGAGTTCGAGCCGCCGCGCAACATCGCGATCGGGCCGGAGACGCCGTGGGGGCTCGCCGCGCCCCTGGCCGACCTGGTGCCCGGGACCACCGGCGTGCGGTTCGCCGAGGCCGACGTGCCCGCCGACCCGGCCGCCGGGTCGGCCGGCCGGCCGCTGGTCCTCGTCGTCCGTGACCTGCACCGGCACGGGTGGATGCGGGCGGCGGTCGAGCGTGCCCTGGCCGCGCGGCCCGACGCGGTCGTGGTCGAACTGGGCGTACCGGCGCTGGTCGTCGGCCGGCTGCACCTGGCCACCCACGGGGCCACCCGGGTCGCCAGCCGCGCGGCCGTCGAACTGCTCACCGGCGCCGGCTGAGCCCCGCGCCGCGCGGGCCCGGCGGGGCTCACCCCGGCCACCCCGTCCCCGGCCCCACCTGATCCGGTGATCATGACGGGGCGCAGGTCACGGGGTGGTGGTGAGCGGGCGGTACTCGGGGTGACGGTCGACGAAGGCGGTCATGAAGGGGCAGTGGACGACGATCCGGCCGCCCCGGTCCCGGATCTGGTCGAGGGTGGCGCGGATCAACGCGGAGCCGACGCCCTGGTCCTGGAACCGTGGGTCGACCTCGGTGTGGGTGAACACCAGCACCTCGCCGCGCGGCTCGTACGTGGTGAACCCCGCCAGCGCGTCGTCGACCAGGATCTCGAAGCGGCGGCGGGCCGGTTCGTCGGTGACCAGGTAACCCACCTGGCCATTGTGGCCCGGTCGTGGGGCTGACGGGCCCGGTTCGGCGGGGAACCACCCGACCGCCCCGACCGGAAGATGATCACGAAGGCTGTCCACGCTCGCGGGCGTCTCGTACCCTGGGCGGCGTGACGAAGCGACCCGGTACCTTCCCCCGCACCCCCACCCGCCGGGCCGCCGGCCTGCTGGCCGGCCTGGCACTCGGCGTCGCCCTGCTCACCGGATGCAGCTCGGAGGGCGCCTCCACCGACTGTGGGCTGGACCAGTGCACGGTCACCTTCGACCGGGGCGTCGAGGCGAACGCCACCATCCTCGGCATCGAGACCCGGCTGGTCGGCGCCGAGGGCGACCAGGTGACCGTGGAGATCGCCGGGGAGCGGCTGTCGCTCACCGTCGGCCAGCAGGCGACCGAGGTCGCCGGCTTCGCCGTCACCCTGGACAGCGTCACCGAGGAGCAGGTCAAGATCCGCGTGTCGCGCAACCCGGAGGGCTGACGCCCCTCCGCTGTCACCGCCCGCTCCATCACCGCCCGCCCCGCCGGTGCCGCCCGTCGAGCGGTGCCGGCGGGGCGGGACCGACGTTTGGGAATCTTCGCATCCGGAGATTGAGGCGCCATGTCCTTCACCCGGAACGCCGAAGCCACCGCCTCCCGTACCGCGAACAGCCGGTGGCTCGAACTCCTCGCCCGGGCCGGATTCATCGGCTACGGGGTCGTACACCTGCTGTTCGCCTGGCTGGCCCTCCAGATCGCCTTCGGCAGCTCGCCGGACGACGGTGACCAGTCGGGTGCCCTGCGCACCCTCGCCGCCCAGCCCATGGGCAAGTTCATCGTCATCGCCATCGGGGTCGGCATGGTCGCCATGGCCCTGTGGCAGGCCACCCAGGCCGCCGTCGGCCACGTCAGCGAGCAGGGCAACCGCCGTACCGTCGAGCGGGTGCTCTCGGGCGCCCGGACCCTGGTCTACGGCTGGTTCGCCTTCACCGCCTACCGGGTCGTCTCCAGCGCCTCCTCCAACAGCGCCGACCAGCAGGAGGACATCACCTCCCGGCTGATGGAGTCCACCGGTGGTCGCTGGCTGGTCGGGTTCGTCGGCCTGGTGGTCGCCGGCATCGGCATCGGCCAGGCGATCTACGGCATCAAGAAGAAGTTCGAGAAGAACCTCAAGACCGGTGAGATGAGCGCCAAGACGCGCGAGCTCGCCCGGAAGCTCGGCATGGCCGGGTACGCCGCCCGTGGCTCCGCCTTCGCCGTCGCCGGTGCGCTGGTCGTGGTGGCCGCCGTCAACTACGACCCCGAGAAGGCCCGGGGCCTGGACGCCGCCCTGCGTACCCTGCGGGACCAGCCCTTCGGCACCATCCTGCTCGGCCTCGTCGCCCTGGGCATCGCCGCCTTCGGCGTCTACTGCTTCCTCCAGTCCCGGTACCGCAAGGTCTGATCCGCGCTGGTCTGATCTGATCTGGTCGATTCCGGGGGCACCGGGCACCATTGGGCCCTTGTGCTGACATGGCCGCCCGGATCGGAGGGAGAGGAACAGGTGCAGAACTACCTCACGACGGTCGTCGTCGCGCTCGGCGCGGCGACGGCCGCGTTGGTGCTGGTCGAGGTGGTACACCGGCTGATGCGGCGGTTCGGCCGCCGGTCCCGGCTGCTGATCGAGCTGACCGAGCACGCGCACCGGTCGTTCCAGGTGGCCGCGGTCGTGCTCGCCGTGCAGTTCGCCGTCCGGTTCAGCACCGGGTACGCGGTGGGCACCGGGTGGCGGCAGGTGGTGCTGCACCTGCTGGTGCTCTGCGTGATCGCCAGCACCGCCTGGCTGGTCGCCTCCCTGCTGGTGGTGGTCGAGGACACCGCGCTGGCCCGGTTCCGGGTGGACGTGCCGAACAACCGGCACGCCCGGCGGGTACGGACCCAGGTGGTGATGCTGCGCCGGCTCACCATCGCGGTGATCGTGATCCTCACCGTCGGCGTGATGCTGATGACCTTCCCCGCCGTACGGGGGGTCGGCGCCGGTGTGCTGACCTCCGCCGGTGTCGCCGGTGTGGTCGCCGCCCTGGCCGCGCAGAGCCTGCTCGGCAACGTCTTCGCCGGTCTCCAGCTCGCCTTCAGCGACGCGGTCCGCCTCGACGACGTGGTCGTCGTGGAGGGGGAGTGGGGCCGGATCGAGGAGCTGACCCTCAGCTACGTGGTGGTGCAGATCTGGGACGACCGCCGGCTGGTCCTGCCCACCTCCTACTTCACCAGCACCCCCTTCCAGAACTGGACCCGGACCGAGGCGGCGGTGCTCGGCACCGCCATGTTCGACGTCGACTGGTCGGTGCCGGTGCAGGCGATGCGGGAGGAACTGCGCCGGGTGGTGGAGAGCAGCGACCTGTGGGACGGGCGGGTCTGCGTCCTGCAGGTGGTCGACGCCACCGGGGGCGCCATCCAGATCCGGGCCCTGGTCAGCGCGGCGGACTCCGGCAGCCTCTGGGACCTGCGCTGCCTGGTCCGCGAGCACCTGGTCGCCTGGGTCCGCGACCACCGTCCCACCGCCCTGCCCCGGATGCGCACCGAGGTGGGCGACGAGTCCGGCGCGCTGCCCTGGCAGAGCGTCGCGCCCCGCCGGCGCCCGGCCGCCCGCCCCACCGGGGGCAACCCGCCGGACGACGCCCGGCTCTTCGGCGGCAGCGACGACGGCGAGGCCCGCAGCGAGGCGTTCGTCGGCCCGGCCGAGGACGCCGAGCCCGCCGCCGCGCCGCTCGCCGCCGGCCCGCCGCCGCGCACCGGCGACGTCCCGAACGGCCGCGTCGAGACCCGCCCCTGATCTCCCCGGGTGGCGGCGGGTCGGGACCGCCCCTGATCCCCCGGGTGGCGGCGGGTTGGGACCCGCCCCTGGGACCCCTGGTACCGCCGGGTCGTGACCTTCCGGGCGTGCCGGCGTTGCACCTGCCGAGCGGTCTGCGCCCCGTACCGGGTTTGACCGGGCCGTGGGTGGGGACCTGCTGCCCTACCGACCGACGCACCGGCCGGTCTCGGTGGCTGCCGGTGGCCCGGACCGGTACGCAGGATTGACCGGTGGCTGCTCCGGGCATACAGCGCGGTGATGACGAAAGGAGGGCAGCATGGCAGACGTGGCGACTTCCCGCACGTCCCGGGCCGGGGGTGAGCCGTCCACCGCGGAACTGGTGCAGCGGGGGACCGAGCAGGTGTCCCGACTGATCCGGGACGAGTTGGCGCTGGCACGGGCGGAGCTGACGGAGAAGGGCAAGCATGCCGGCATCGGGGTGGGCCTCTTCGGCGGGGGCGGAGCGCTGGCCCTGTACGGGCTGGGCGCACTGATCGCCGCCGTGGTACTCCTGCTGGCGACCTGGATCGCCGCGTGGCTGGCCGCGCTGATCGTGGCGGTGGTGCTCTTCGCGGTGGCCGGCATCCTCGCGCTGGCCGGCAGGAAGCAGGTGAAGCAGGCCGTCCCGCCGGTGCCGGCGGCGGCGGTGCGCAGCGTCCAGGCGGACGTGGACACGATCACCGCGGCGGTGAAGGACAGGGGTCGGCCATGACGGGCAACGGCACCGGGAACACCGAGGCGCTGCGCGCGGAGATCCGACGGACCCGGATGGAACTCGGCGAGACGGTGGAGGCGCTGGCGGCCAAGGCCGACGTCAAGGCCCGCCTGAAGGAGTCCGCCGACCAGGCGAAGGAGCGGATGCGCGAGCAGGCCGCGCAGACCGTGGCCCGGGTACGCGGGCAGGCGGCGCACACCGCCGGGGTGGCGCGCGGCCGGGCGTACGAGACGGGCGCACAGGTCCGTCGCAACCCGCTGCCGTGGGCGGCGATGGCCGCCGGTACGGTGGCGGCCGTCGTCGTGCTGTTGATCGTCCGGGGGAGGCGTCGGTGAGCAAGGGCATCAACAAGGCGGTCTACCGGCCCGTCGGGGTGTTGCTGGGGTTCGCCGCGGGCGCGGTGGCCGGCGTCGTTTTCCGCCAGGTGTGGAAGCTGACCGCCGGTGACGGTGAGGCCCCGAGCGCCACCGACGAGGACCGTGGCTGGGGCGAGGTGCTGGCCGCCGCGGCGTTGCAGGGCGCGATCTTCTCGGTGGTCCGCGCGGCCGTGGACCGGGGCGGCGCGGTGGGTGTACGCCGACTGACCGGGCACTGGCCGGACTGACCCGGCATCGTCGAAGACCCCCTCCCTGACCTGCGGCGGAGGGGGTCTTTTCGGTGTGGTGGCGGGGTCGCTGCGGAGAATTGAGGCATCGGTCAGGTCACATGTCGGAGAATTTCATCGGGTAGGCTGTGCAGAGTTTTTGCGTACGTGGTTTGCTTTCCACGCTGTTGCGAGACAGCGTGGGTTGAGAGAAGTCTCCTTGCACAGGGGGCCGCCTCAGGCGCCGCTGCTCGAAAACGGCCAATCGGCCGCACGGCGTGCTCGGCCGCCAGTTTTAGAAGGAGATACACATGGCGCAGGGAACCGTGAAGTGGTTCAACGCAGACAAGGGCTTCGGCTTCATCACCGTCGACGGCGGGGGTGCTGACGTGTTCGTCCACTTCTCGGCGATCCAGACCAGCGGCTACCGCACGCTGGAGGAGAACCAGCGGGTGGAGTTCGAGATCGCCCAGGGCCAGAAGGGCCCGCAGGCTGAGCAGGTTCGCCCCATCTGAGCACCACTGGGCCGGCAGTCGCCGGCCGTCGGCGTGAGCCGGCCGGCTGGCTCACGTTGAAGCCCCGCGTCCCGAAGGGATGCGGGGCTTTCCGCGTCCTCGCCCCCGGCCGCCGTCCCCGCCCCGCCGGCGCGGTGGGTCCGCGCGGGTCGGGATCGGACCCGACCCGCGCGTCGACCTCGGGCCGTCCGGCGTCAGGCGCGGTGTCGCCGGGAGCGCAGTCCCCACCAGAGCGTCGCGAGCCCGGCCACGACGAGGACCGGGCCGATCACCGCCCAGATCCGCTGGTCGGTCATCAGGCTGCCGCTGACGTAGCCGAGGCCCTGCACCGTCCAGAGCGCGCCGACGACCACCGCCAGCAGGCCGAGCGTGAGCGCGAGCCAACCCTTCACCGTCTCCTCCTTCGCCCCGACGCCGTCCGCGTCACCTGCGCCAGCCTGCCCCGGCCCGGCACCGGCGACGGGCGCCACGCCGTTACCGGTCACCACCGGTGATGCACCTGCGGTCGGATCAGCTCGTCGTAGGTGTCGCGGACCGCCGCCAGTTCCGTGCCGGTGAGCGGCGGCAGGTCGGCGGTGGCGGCGTTGAGCCGTGCCTGGTCGGCGTCGCGCGCGCCGGGGATGACGACGGTGACGCCCGGCTGGTCGACGATCCAGCGCAGCGCGAACTGGGCCAGTGTCCGATCAGGACCGCGCAGCGGGGCCAGCCGGCGCACGGCGGCCAGCCCGAGGTCGTAGTCGACACCGGAGAACGTCTCCCCGACGTCGAACGCCTCGCCGTGCCGGTTGTAGGTGCGGTGGTCGTCGGCGGGGAAGGTGGTGTGCTCGTCGTACCGGCCGGAGAGCAGGCCACTGGCGAGCGGTACCCGGGCGATGATGCCCACCCCGGCCGCCGCGGCGGCCGGCAGGACGCGGTCGAGGGGCTTGAGCCGGACGGCGTTGAGGATGATCTGCACGCTGGCCACGCCGGGGCGGGCGATGGCGGTGAGCGCCTGCTCGCAGGTCTCGACGCTGACCCCGTACCCGGCGACGCGCTTCTCGGCGACCAGGGTGTCCAGCGCGTCGAAGACCGCGTCGTCGGCGAAGACCGGGGTGGGCGGGCAGTGCAACTGGACCAGGTCGAGGGTCTCCACGCCCAGGTTGGCCCGGGACCGGTCGGTCCAGGCGCGGAAGTTCTCCAGGGTGTACGCCTCGGGGGTCTGCGGCACCCGCCGCCCCATCTTGGTGGCCACCGTCAGGCCGGCGTCGCCGCGCTCCCGCAGGAATCGGCCGATCAGGCGCTCACTGCGCCCGTCGCCGTAGACGTCGGCGGTGTCGAGGAAGGTCACCCCGGCGTCGACGGCGGCGTGCAGCAGCGCCAGTGCCGTCGGGTCGCTCACCTCACCCCAGTCGGCGCCGAGTTGCCAGGCGCCGAGTCCGACGACCCCGACGGACCGGCCGAGTCGGTCAAAGCTCCGCTTCTCCATTCGTCCGAGCCTAGTGAGGCGGTGGCGGTCCGCGCATCACGAGCCCGGCCCCCGCCACGGCGCCGGCCGGTACCGGCCGGGGGTCGGGGCCTGGGAGACTGGCGGGGCGCACCTGCCACCCGCCCGGGCCGGGCGCCCGCCCCGAGCGGGAACCGGTACGCCCGGGGCAGATGTGCCCGTTCCGTGCCGTCGCGTCTGCTTCGTCGCCCGTGTCGGCGCCCGCGCAGAGGAGAACCCGTGACCGACCTGTCCACTTTCATCGCCGCGCTGCCCAAGGTGGAGCTGCACGTGCACCACGTCGGCTCCGCCTCGCCCCGGATCGTGGCCGAACTGGCCGCCCGGCACGAGGGACGCAGCCCGGTGCCGGCGGACCCGGACGCGCTCGCCGACTACTTCGCCTTCCGGGACTTCGCCCACTTCATCGAGGTCTACCTGAGCGTCGTCGACCTGGTCCGCGATCCGGAGGACGTCTGGATCCTCACCCACGAGGTGGCCCGGGAACTGGCCCGTCAGCAGGTCCGGTACGTGGAGCTGACCATCACGCCCTACTCCCACGTCCGCCGGGGCATCCCCGCCCCGGCGTTCTGCGAGGCGATCGAGGACGCCCGCAAGCGGGCCGAGGCCGACTTCGGCATCGCCATGCGCTGGTGCTTCGACATCCCCGGCGAGGCCGGGCTGCCGGCGGCCGAGGAGACCCTGCGCATCGCGCTGGAGCAGCGGCCGGACGGGTTGGTCAGCTTCGGCCTCGGCGGCCCGGAGATCGGCGTGCCCCGACCCCAGTTCAAGCCGTACTTCGACCAGGCGCGGGCGGCCGGGCTCCGGTCGGTGCCGCACGCCGGGGAGACCACCGGGCCGGAGACGATCTGGTCCGCGCTGCGCGACCTCGGCGCCGAACGGATCGGACACGGCATCTCCGCCGCCGCCGACCCGGAGCTGATGGCGTACCTGGCCGAGCGGGGGATCCCGCTGGAGGTCTGTCCCACCTCGAACGTCCGGACCCGGGCGGTGACCGGCCTGGACGTGCACCCGCTGCCCCGGCTGGTGGAGGCCGGCGTGCCGGTCACCATCAACTCCGACGACCCGCCGATGTTCGGCACCACCCTCAACGACGAGTACGCGGTGGCGGCCCGGCTGCTCGGCCTCGGTCCGGAGGGGGTGGCCCGGCTGGCCCGCGACGCGGTGTCGGCGGCCTTCCTCGCCCCGGCCGACCAGGTGCGGCTGCACGCCGAGATCGACGCCTACCTGGCGACCAGCCCGCGCTGAGCGGCGGGCGGGCGGACCGTCCGCCGGATGCGGCGAGCGGCGGGAGCAGGTGTGGGGGACCAGGCTCCCGCCGCACGCACGGCTGCACCGGCCGGTGGGTGTTGCAGGCAGTCAGCCGGTGGAACTGATGGGTTCGCCAGTGAGCATGGCACCGGGGCGGACGTCCGGTGGCGCGGTTAAGCCGAAGCTAAGAAAAACTTGCGTTCCGGCACAGTTGACGCCTCCGCTCAGTCGCCGCCGGTGCGCCGTCGCAGCCAGCGCCGGGGGCCGCTCTGCGGCTCCCGGACCTCCCGGGTCATCCGCCCGACCAGGCCGAAGCGGTTGACCGGGCGGGGGGTCGCCTCCGGGTCGGTCAGCAGCATCACCACGCTGGCCCCGCCCAACCGGGCCCGGTCGATGCTCACCGAGCCGTTGGCCTGCAACGCCACCCGCTTGGCGATGTCCAGCCCCAGGCCGGTGGAGCCCTGGTCGCTGGCGCCCCGGCGCAGCGCCCGGTCGGGGTCGGGGATGCCGGGGCCGGCGTCGTCGATGCGGACCGCCACGTACCCGTCCCGACGGGAGACGGCCACCTCGAACGCCGTCCCCTGCGGGGTGTACCGGAAGACGTTGCCGATCACCGCGTCCAGGGCGGCGGCCAGCTCGGCCCGCGCGACGGGCACCGGGATCCGGAGCTGGGCCCCGGTGACCCGGTGCGGGCGGTGCTGGTCACCGGCGAGGGCCGCCCAGAACACCATCCGGTCCCGGACAACCTCGCTGACGTCACAGGTGGCCGGCGCGGTCTCCTGGGTGACCACCTTGCGGGTGGTCTTGATCAGCTCGTCGACCTCGCCCTCCAGGGTGACGATCGCCTGCCGGATCCGCCGGATGCCCCGGCGGCGGTCCAACTCCGCCTGGCTGAACGCCCCGACGCTGGTGTCGTCGGACTCCAGCGCCTCGGCGTCCAGCCGCAGCACCGTCAACGGGGTACGCAGCCGGTGCGACAGGTCGGCGACCAGCTCCCGTTCGTCGGCGCGGGAGACCACCAGCCGGTCCGCCATCCGGTTGAACGCGTACCCGGCCTCGGCCAGCTCGCGGGGGCCGCCCGGGTCGAGGCGTACCCCCGGGTCGCCGTCGCCCACCGCGAGCGCCGCCCTGGTCAGCTCCCGGGCCGAGTCGACGGTCCGCGCCGCGATCCGGTCCACCAGGATCACCGCGGCGGCCACCAGCGCGGCGGCCACCGCCGCCAGCAGCCACCAGCGTCCGCCGACGTCCCCGGCCAGGTCGGCGTCGGGCACGAAGACCTCGACCACCGCGACCGTCCCGCCGAGCACCACCGGGTCGAGGCGGACCACCCCGCCGGGCACGTCGACGACCATCGGGCGCCGGTCGGCGCCGGCGGTGGCGAGGTCGGCCGGGTCGGCCCGGGACGTGGCCGGCCCGTCCCCGAGACCGTGCACGACGGGCCGGGTCTGCGGGTCGTCGCCGGTGGCCGCGACGGCGCGGTCGACGGCGGCCGGGTCGGTGCTGACCGTGAGCGCGCCGGTGACCAGCGCGCTGCGCCGGGCGGCGTCGGCGAGGGCCTGCTCCCGGGCCTGGTCCGCCAGGGCGAAGCCGAGTGGGACCAGGGCGGCCAGCGTGATGAGGGTGCACATGCCGGCGGTGAGCCAGGCCAGCGCGACCCTCAGTCGGGTGCCACCAACCGGAATCCGACCCCCCGCACGGTGCGCAGGTAGCGGGGCTTCGCCGCGGACTCGCCCATTTTGCGCCGGAGCCAGTACAGGTGGACGTCGATCGTCTGGTCCTCGCCGACCGATGGCTGCCGCCATACCTCCTCCAAGAGTTCCCGCCGGGACACTACCCGGCCGGGTCGCGCGGCGAGATACGCCAACAGGTCGAATTCCTTGCGGGTCAGCGCCAGGGGCTCGCCGTCCAGGTGGGCGCTGCGTTCGCCCACGTCGACCCGCAGGCCGCCGACGGTGTGCACGGCCGGCGCGACGGCCCGGCTGGCCCGGCCGACCCGGCGCAGCACGGTGGTGATCCGGGCGTCCAGGTGGGCGCCGGTGAACGGCTTGACCATGTAGTCGTCCGCGCCGGCGCGCAGCAGCCGGACGACCGACTGCTCGTCGTCGCGGGCGGTGGCGATGATGATCGGCACGTCGGTGATGCCGCGCAGCATGCGCAGCGCGTCCGAGCCGTCCAGGTCGGGCAGGCCCAGGTCGAGCACGACCAGGTCGGGGGTCTCCGCGGCGACCCGGCGCAGCGCGTCCAGCGCGGTGCCGACGGCGTGCACGGCGTGCCCCCGGTCGGTCAGGGACCGCAGCATCGCGCCGCGGACGACGTGGTCGTCTTCGACCAGGAGCACGGTGGCCACGTCACGACCGTACTGCCCGTGGCAAGTCGACCGCGTTGCGGCACACCAGCTCACCGGGCACGCTGGGACGGACATGACATTCGTCCTCTTCGCCGACACCCGCCTGGCCCTCGCCCGGGACGCCCTGGCCGGCCTCTCGGTCGGCGACGCCCTCGGTTCGCAGTTCTTCGTGCCGGGGCGCCACCCCGCCGACCTCGCCGCCGGCCGGCTGCCCCCGGCGCCCTGGTCGTGGACCGACGACACCGAGATGGCCTGCTCGGTGGTGGCCGAGCTGGCCGGGGCGGGGGAGATCGACCGGGACCGGCTGGCCCGCGCCTTCGCCGAGCGCTGCGAGCCGTACCGGGGGTACGGGCCAGGCGCGGTGACCATCCTGCGCCTGATCCGGACCGGTACGCCCTGGCCGGTGGCCGCCGCCTCCGCCTTCGACGGGCAGGGCTCCTGCGGCAACGGCGCGGCGATGCGGGTGGGCCCGCTCGGGGCGTACTTCGCCGACTCGCCGGCCCGGGCCGCCACCCAGGCGCGGGCCAGCGCCGAGGTGACCCACGGCCACCCGGAGGGGATCACCGGGGCGGTCGCGGTGGCGGTGGCCGCCGCGCTCGCCGCCCGGGGCCGGCTGGCCGGCGAGCGCCCGGCGCCGGCCCGGTTGCTCGCCGCGGTCGCCGCGACGCTCGACCCGGCCACCGAGGTGCACCACGGGGTACGCCGCGCCGCCGGCCTGCTGGGCCGCCCGGTGGCCGAGGTGGTCGACGCCCTCGGCAACGGCTCCCGGGTCGTCGCGCAGGACACCGTGCCGTTCACGCTCTGGGCTGCCGCGACCCACCTCGACGACTACCCGGCGGCGGTCCGGGCCTGCGTCGAGGCCGGCGGGGACGTGGACACCACGGCCGCCATCGTCGGCGCGGTGGTGGCCGCGCACACCGGCGTGGGTACCCCCGGGGGCGTCCCCACCGCCTGGCTGGCGGCCCGCGAGGCCCTCCCGCCCTGGGCCGGCTGACCGGTCAGCGCCCGGCTCCCACCGTCGGCTCCGCTCCGACGGCCGGCGCCGTCCCCGTCGTCGGCTCCGCTCCCACGGTCGGCTCCGCTCGCACGGACAGGGTGTCCGACAGGCTGGGCCCGCGCTCGGCGTCCTCCGCCGGCCGGTGGCGACGCCGCCAGCGACTGCCCAGCCAGCCGACCGCCGCCCCGCCGCCGAGGCCGGCGAGCAGTCCCGCCCCCAGCAGCACGTCCGCGCTCGGGCCGCCGCCGTCCGCCGCCGTTGGCTCGTACGGGGCGGACCCGCCGTAC
This sequence comes from Micromonospora fluostatini, assembly GCF_050410825.1. Taxonomy (NCBI): domain Bacteria; kingdom Bacillati; phylum Actinomycetota; class Actinomycetes; order Micromonosporales; family Micromonosporaceae; genus Micromonospora; species Micromonospora fluostatini. The sequence continues at coordinate 3,419,610 of NZ_CP191251.1, read as the reverse complement.
TCGTCGGGGCCGGCGAGGCCGCTGCCGTGGCCGGCGTGCCCCCCGCCGCCCGCCGCGCCGGGAGCCGGCGGCAGCAGGGTCAGCACCGGCGCCGGGTGCGTCCCGCCCGCCGGGTCGGCCCAGCGCACCACCGTGCCGTCCGCGTAGGTCTGCACCACCTCGAACGTCATCCGCTCGGCCTGCGGCAGCGGGCCCATCGAGACGGCGAACCGGTGCGGGCCGCCGCCCCCGCCGCCGACCCGGATCCAGGTCACCGCGGCGGTGACCGTTTCCACCCGGGGACCGTGCAGGCTCACCACCGGCTCGTCCAGCGTCCGGCTGGTGATCGTCGGCGCCCAGCCGTCGACGGACATCGGGTACGCCTCGGCGACCGGCGCCTGCGCCGGCAGCCGCAGCTCGACCTGACGGGTACGGGTGCCGGGGCGCTCCTCGGGCACCACGATCTCCAACTTCACCGGGTCACCCTGGCGGGCCTGCGCCGGCGTGCTCGTCACGTCCGCCGCCAGCGCCGGGGCGGGCCAGCCCAGCACCCCCGCGACGGCGACCGCCAGGGCGGTCAGCGGTCCGGTCCGGCTCCGCCGGCTGTCGCTACGGGTCATGGCGATCTGCCTCCCCATCGGGTGTCCAGGTGGTCGTACCGACGCCGACCACACGTGGTAGTTCGGGCGGCGGGCGGCAAAGGTTCAATCGCGCGGGCGACGGCGGGTGTTAACAGGGGGCCCCTGCACTACCGGAGGCGTTAACAGGGGGCCCTTCCTTTCCCGGTGGCGGGGGTGGGGGGTGGGACCGATAGCATCGGCGGGGCCGGTCCTCGGCCCCATCCGCTACCTGTCGTTGGAGGAGTCACCGTGTCCGCACCCCGTACCCCCGTCGTGGCCGACCCCGTCGTCGTCGCCGCCGGGACCACGGCGGCCGACGCGGTGGCGGCGGCCGGGCTGCCCACGGCCGGCCCGAAGGCGATCGTGGTGGTCCGCGACCCGCAGGGCCAGCTCCGCGACCTGGACTGGGCGCCGGCCGAGGAGACCAGCGTCGAGCCGGTCGCCCTGGACAGCCCGGACGGGCTGAACGTGCTGCGTCACTCGACCGCGCACGTGCTCGCCCAGGCGGTGCAGGACGTGTTCCCGGAGGCCAAGCTCGGCATCGGCCCGCCGATCGAGAACGGCTTCTACTACGACTTCGCCGTGGACAAGCCGTTCCAGCCGGACGACCTGGCTAAGCTCGAGAAGCGGATGCAGGAGATCGTCAAGTCCGGGCAGCGGTTCCGCCGGCGGCGGTTCGACAGCCTGGACGAGGCGAAGGCCGAGCTGGCCGCCGAGCCGTTCAAGCTGGAGCTGATCGACGTCAAGGGCGAAGGGCTGGACTCCTCCGAGGTGATGGAGGTCGGCGGCGGTGAGCTGACCATCTACGACAACCTCGCCGCGACCGAGGAGAAGGTCTGCTGGTCGGACCTGTGCCGGGGCCCGCACCTGCCGAACACCCGCCTGATCGGGGCGTTCAAGCTGATGCGGTCGGCCGCCGCGTACTGGCGGGGCTCGGAGAAGAACCCGCAGCTCCAGCGGGTCTACGGCACCGCCTGGTCGACCCGCGACGAGCTGAAGGCGTACCTGAAGCTGCTGGAGGAGGCGGCCCGCCGCGACCACCGCAAGCTCGGCGTGGACCTGGACCTGTTCAGCTTCCCCGACGAGCTGGGCTCCGGCCTGGCGGTCTTCCACCCCAAGGGCGGCATCATCCGCCGGGAGATGGAGAACTACTCGCGCCTCAAGCACGAGCAGGCCGGCTACGCGTTCGTGAACACGCCGCACATCACCAAGGGCCACCTGTACGAGGTCTCCGGGCACCTCGACTGGTACGCCGACGGCATGTTCCCGCCCATGGAGGTGGAGGGCGCGAACTACTACCTCAAGCCGATGAACTGCCCGATGCACGACCTGATCTTCCGGTCCCGGGGGCGGTCCTACCGTGAGCTGCCGCTGCGGATGTTCGAGTTCGGCACGGTCTACCGGTACGAGAAGTCCGGTGTGGTGCACGGCCTGACCCGGGTGCGCGGCATGACCCAGGACGACGCGCACATCTTCTGCACCGAGGAGCAGATGGCGGGCGAGCTGAAGTCGCTGCTCGCCTTCGTGCTCGAACTGCTGCGCGACTACGGCCTGGACGACTTCTACCTGGAGCTGTCCACCCGCAACCCGGAGAAGTCGGTCGGCACCGACGAGAACTGGGAGCGGGCCACCGAGGCGCTGCGCTCCGCCGCGCAGGAGTCCGGGCTGGACCTGGTGCCCGACCCGGGCGGCGCGGCCTTCTACGGGCCGAAGATCTCCGTGCAGGCCAAGGACGCGATCGGCCGGACCTGGCAGATGTCCACCATCCAGGTCGACTTCAACCTGCCGGAGCGGTTCGGCCTGGAGTACCAGGCCGCCGACGGCACCCGGCAGCGGCCGGTGATGATCCACCGGGCGCTCTTCGGCTCGATCGAGCGGTTCTTCGGGGTGCTCACCGAGCACTACGCGGGGGCGTTCCCGGCCTGGCTGGCGCCGGTGCAGGTGGTCGGCATCCCGATCCGCGAGGACCACACCGAGTACCTGCACGGCTTCGTCGCGGCGCTGCGCGCCGAGGGGATCCGGGCCCAGGTCGACACCGGCGACGACCGGATGCAGAAGAAGATCCGTACCGCCCAGCAGCAGAAGATCCCGTTCATGGTGATCGCCGGGGACGACGACGTGGCGGCGGGCACGGTCTCCTTCCGGTACCGCGACGGCTCGCAGCGCAACGGCGTGCCGGTGGCCGAGGCGGTGGCCCACGTCCTGGACGTGGTCCGCTCCCGCAGCAACGCCGGCCCCTCCGCCGCCTGACCCGTAAGGAAGGGCCCCCTCTTAACGCCTACGGTAGAGAAGGGCTCCCTTCTCACCACACGGTGTTAAGAAGGGGCCCTTCCTTACGCCCGGCCCGGCCGGGGTGGGTGGGGTCAGATCCCGCAGCTCGGTGCCGACCAGTGCCGGCTCGGGGTGTTGCCCAGGTGGACGTGGTCGTTGTGGCCGGCGTAGCCGGGGCCGAGGATGTTGGTGAAGCCGTGGTTGCGCGCCTGCTGGGCGAGGCGGCAGAACGAGGGCGACCCGACGAGGTCCACGCCGTCGCCGTAGAGGTGCCGGCTGGTGGAGATCCCGCCGACCGCGTTGTTGCAGGCGGTGCTGCGGAACCCGCTGCTGATGGTGAGCGGGACGCTGCCGAGGGCCCGCCGCATGGCCTGGAGCTTCCACATCGAGACCAGCGCGTTGAACCGGGCGGTGCCCGCCGCCACCGCGCCACCGGACCAGGTGCTGTTGCACCGGTTCCACTCGGCGTAGGTGAAGTTGACCGGGGTGCAGTCGTCGTCCTGGAGGTTGTACAGGGTGGCGAAGGTCTGCGCCCCGGCGATCCCGTCGGCGGCCAGGCCGTACGCCTGCTGGAAGCGGATCACCGCGGACCGGGTCGCCGGGCCGAAGACCCCGTCCAGGCCGAGCACCGCGCCGTACCCGGGGTAGCCGGAGACGCGGATCTGGAGCTGGCGGACGTCCTCGCCGGACATGCCCTGGGACAGCGCGCGGCCCCAGGTGTAGCAGCCGTCGGCCTGGGCGGCGGTGCCGGTGGCGGTCACCGCCACCAGGGAGGCGACGGCGGCCAGGAGGCCGGCGGTGATGGTCCGGCCGAGGCGGTGCAGGAGGGTGGCACGGCGACTCACGGGGATCTCCCATCGACGATCATCAGGCTCTAATGCGATGGGAGTCTTTATCGACATCAATGCCCAAGTCAAGATCGTTAACTTGCTTTTTACTCACCTGTCGGCCCGGTTCCGGTCGCGCCGCAGGTCGGCGCGGAACGGCGGTCCGCCGCCGGTGGGCCGTCGCCGGGCGGGAACGTAGGATCGCCGGTGTGACTGGGGCGGAGGGGCACACCGACAGGGACATGGCCGACGGGCTGGACCGGCTCTGGACGCCGCACCGGATGACGTACATCTCCGGTGGGGACCGGCCGGAGGGCGGGTACGACAAACCGGCCGGCTGTCCGTTCTGCCGCGCGCCGGGGCTGCCGCCGGAGGAGAGCCTGGTCGTGGCCCGGGGCGAGCACGTCTTCGTGGTGCTCAACCTGTACCCGTACAACCCGGGTCACCTGCTGGTCTGCCCGTACCGGCACGTCGCCGACTACACCGACCTCGACGCGGCGGAGACGGTCGAACTGGCCACGTGCACCCAGACGGCGATGCGGGTGATCCGGGGCGTCAGCAGCGCCCACGGGTTCAACCTGGGGATGAACCAGGGCGGCGTGGCCGGCGCGGGCATCGCCGCCCACCTGCACCAGCACGTGGTGCCCCGGTGGGGCGGGGACGCCAACTTCATGCCGGTGATCGGCCGGACGAAGGTCCTCCCGCAACTGCTCACCGACACCCGCGACCTGCTCGTGCGCGCCTGGCCCGCCTGACCTCGCCCGCCGCGCGGGTGATCCGGCTACCGTCGCCCGCCCGTACGGATGGTCGTGATGGACTTCTGTCAGGTCGTGTCCGAAAGATGGCAGGATGCGGCGGTGGGCTTGTCGACGCGCACGTTGGGCCGCAGCGGCATCGAGGTCAGTGCCCTCGGCATGGGATGCTGGGCGATCGCCGGCCCCTGGGCCGAGGGTGGCACCCCGCTGGGCTGGGGCCCGGTGGACGACGGGGAGTCGATCCGGGCGGTCCGCCGGGCGCTGGACCTCGGCGTCACCCTCTTCGACACCGCCGACACGTACGGTGCGGGGCACGGGGAGCGCCTCCTCGGCCGCGCCCTGGCCGGCCGGCGCGACGAGGCGGTGATCGCCACCAAGTGGGGGTATACCTTCGACGAACGCACCCGCCAGGCCACCGGGACGGACGCCACCCCGGCGTACCTGCGGCGGGCGGTCCGCGACTCGCTGCGCCGGCTGGGCACCGACCGGATCGACCTCTACCAGCTACACCTGGCCGACCTGCCGGTACCCCGGGCGCAGGCGCTGGTCGGGGCGCTGGAGGACCTCGTCGCCGACGGGCTGGTCCGGGCGTACGGCTGGAGCACCGACCGGGTGGACCGGGCCACCGCCCTCGGGCGCGACGCCCCGCACGCCGCCGCCGTGCAGCACACCCTGTCGGTGCTGCGCGACGCCCCCGACCTGCTCGCCGTCTGCGACAAGTACGACCTGGCCAGCATCAACCGGGGACCGCTCGGGATGGGGCTGCTCACCGGCAAGTACACGCCCGCCTCGACGCTGCCCCGCGACGACGTGCGGGGGGTGACGTCGGGCTGGCTGGAGTGGTTCCGGGGCGGCCGGCCCGCGCCGGAGTGGCTGCGCCGGGTCGAGGCGGCCCGCGCGGCGCTGACCGCCGACGGACGCACCCTGGCCCAGGGGGCGCTGGGCTGGCTCTGGGCGCGCAGTGACCGGGCCGTTCCCATCCCGGGCTGCCGCACCGTGGCCCAGGTCGAGGAGAACACCGCCGCGCTGGCCCGGGGGCCGCTCGAACCGGACCACTTCGCCGAGGTGGAACGGCAGCTCGCGGCCCTGCGCGCGGCGGCCCTGCGGGAGGTGGACCGCCCCTACTGGCCCAGCCCGATGCTGCCCACCGCCCGCCCCTGACCGCCCGTCCGGCCTGGTCCGTCGCCGGCCGCGCCGCGACGACGGACCGGGCGGGCCGCGGTGGGTCAGCCCGGCGCGTGTTCCTTGCGGAGCTGGTCGGCGAGGTGCGCCGGGACCGGCTCGTAGTGGGCGAAGCGACGCCGGAAGGTGCCCGCCCCGGCGGTCAGCGAGCGCAGCTCCGGCGCGTACCGGACCAGCTCGGTGGCGGGGACCTCGGCGCGGACCAGGGACCGCCCCTCGGCGTCGGGGTCCGGCTCGGTGCCGAGCACCCGGCCCCGCCGGCCGGACAGGTCGCCCAGCACCGCGCCGACGGTGTGGTCGGGCACCCGGACCGTCACCTCGTCGACCGGCTCCAACAGCGCCGGCTGCCCCTTCTCGGCGGCGTCGCGCAGCGCCAGCGCGCCGGCGGTCTGGAACGCCGCGTCGGAGGAGTCGACGCTGTGCGCCCTGCCGTCGATGAGGGTCACCCGCAGGTCCACCACCGGGTACCCGGCGAGCAGGCCGCGCTCCATCTGGGCGCGTACCCCCTTCTCCACCGACGGGATGTAGGTGTGCGGGACGGCCCCGCCCACCACCCGCTCGGCGAACTCGAAGCCGCCACCGCGCGGCAGCGGCGCCACCTCGATGTCGCAGACCGCGTACTGGCCGTGGCCGCCGGACTGCTTCACGTTCCTGCCGTGCCCGGTGGCCGGGACGGTCAGGGTCTCCCGCAGCGCCACCCGGACCGGCTCGGTGTCCAGCTCGACCCCGCCGCTGCGCAGCCGCTCCAGCACCACGTCCGCGTGCGCCTCACCCATGCACCAGAGCACCACCTGGTGGGTCTGCGGGTTGCGCTCCAGCCGCAGGGTCGGGTCCCCGGCGACCAGGCGGCCGAGGTTGCGGGCCAGCGCGTCCTCGTCGGCCCGGCTGCGCGCCGCGACGGCCACCGGCAGCAGCGGCTCGGGCATCTCCCACGGGGCGATCAGCAGCGGGTCGTCCTTGGCGGAGATGGTGTCCCCGGTCTCCGCGCTGCCCGACTTGGTGATCGCGCAGAGGTCACCGGCCACGGCGAGGGGCACCTCGCGCAGCGTCGCGCCCAGCGGCGAGTACAGGTGCCCGATCCGCTCGTCGGCGTCGTGGTCCGGGTGGCCCCGCTCGGCCATGCCGTGCCCGCAGACGTGCACGACCTGGTCCGGACGCAGGGTGCCGGAGAAGACCCGGACCAGGCAGACCCGCCCGACGTGCCGGTCGACGGTGGTCCGGACCACCTCGGCGACCAGGGGGCCGTCCGGGTCGCAGGTCAACGGCGGGCGGGGCGTGTCGTCCACCCCGGTCACCACGGGCAGGTCGTGCTCCAGCGGGGACGGGAAGGCGGCGACCAGGGCGTCGAGGAGCACGTCCAGCCCGACCCCGGTGGCCGCGCAGACCGGCAGCACCGGGTAGAAGTGGCCCCGGGCGACGGCCGTCTCCAGGTCGCTGACGAGGACGGCGGTGTCGATCTCCTCACCGGCGAGGTAGCGGTCCATCAGGGTCTCGTCCTCGCTCTCGGCGATGATCCCCTCGATCAGCTCGTCGCGGGCCTCCAGGATCGCCGGCAGGTGCTCCGGGTCCGGCTCGCGGACGGTGGCGGGCAGCCCGCCGGAGTAGTCGAAGACCCGGCGGGTGACCAGCCCCATCAGGCCGGCCACCGACTCGCCGTCGTCGCCGAGCATCGGCAGGTACAGCGGGAGGACGTTGTCGCCGAAGACCCGCTGGCACAGCGCCACCGCCTCGTCGAAGTCGCCGCGCGGGTGGTCCAGCCGGGTCACCGCCACCGCCCGGGGCAGCCCGACCGCCGCGCACTCCTCCCACAGGGCGGCGGTGGCCAGGTCCATCCCGTCGACGGCCGAGACCACGAACAGCGCCGCGTCGGCGGCCCGCAGGCCGGCACGCAGCTCGCCCACGAAGTCGGCGTACCCGGGGGTGTCCAGGAGGTTGACCTTCACCCCGTCGTGCCGCAGTGGCGCGCAGGCCAGCGCCACGGAGCGCTGCTGGCGGACCGCCGCCGGGTCGTGGTCGCAGACCGTGGTGCCGTCGGCGACCGAGCCGGCCCGGCCGATCGTGCCGCTCGCCGCGAGCAGCGCCTCGACCAGCGTCGTCTTGCCCGCTCCGGAGTGCCCGACGAGCACCACGTTGCGGATCCCGCCGGGATCGGTCACCGCCAGCCCACCGCCGGTGGTCGCCTTGTCCTGACTCCTCTGCGCCATCGGGCGCACCTCCCTCAGCCGTGGTGGTGGCGACCGCCGCGCGCGACGGGAAGGGGCCCGGGGCGAATCCGCGGCGATATCCTCCGGTGCACTGCGGTACAGCGGGGACGGGGCGGGCGAACCGTGACCTGGCTCACCTTCCCCCACCGATCAGACACCCGCGCGGGGCGGGGCACAAGCCCGCCCGCCGCGCCGATCACCACCGGCCGTATCGCCGGTGACGGACCGACCGTTATCGTGGGACCGCCATGGCGAAGATCTTCCAAGTGTCGGCCCGCGCGGCGATGACCCGCGTCGTCGAGCCCGTCGCACGCGGCCTGCTCCGGGCGGGCGTCACCCCCAACACGGTCACCGTGGTGGGCACCGTCGGGGTGCTCGTCGGTGCGCTCGGCTTCGGCGCCCGGGGCCACCTGGTCGCCGGTGCCCTGATCGTGACCGTCTTCGCGCTCACCGACCTGCTGGACGGGACGATGGCGCGGATGTCCGGCGGCTCGACCCGCTTCGGCGCGTTCCTCGACTCGAGCATGGACCGGGTGGCCGACAGCGCGGTCTTCGGCGCCGTCGCGTACTGGCTGGCCACCGAGGGCAACCACGCCGGGGTGGCGGCGGCGCTGCTCTGCCTCGCCGCCGGTGGGCTGGTCTCGTACGTCAAGGCCCGCGCCGAGGGCCTCGGCATGACCTGCAACGTGGGCATCGCCGAGCGGACCGAGCGGCTGCTCATCGTCGGGGTCGGCGGGCTGCTCACCGGCCTCGGCGTCGGCCCGGCCCTGCCGGTGGCGCTCTGGCTGCTCGCCGCCGTCTCGGTGTTCACCGTCGGGCAGCGGATGGCGCACGTGTACCGGCAGGCCCGCCAGCTCCAACCGGACGGGCAGCGGTGACGCCCGACGCCCGTGCCGACCAGCCGGTCGCGCCACGCGGCGGGAGTCCGGCGGGGGCGGGGGGCCGGCCCGGGTGAACGCCACCGAACTCGCGTACGTCGCCGGGTGGCGGATGATCCGCGCGCTGCCCCGGCCGATGGTGGCCGCCGCCTTCCAGGCCGGTGCCGACCGCGCCCACCGGCGCCGGGGCGGGGGCGCCACCCGACTGCGGGCCAACCTGCGCCGGGTGGTCGGCCCGGAGGTCCCCGAGGCCGAGCTGGACGACCTGGTCCGCCGGGGCCTGCGCTCGTACGCCCGGTACTGGATGGAGGCGTTCCGGCTGCCCGCGCTGAGCCGGGAACAGATTCTGTCCGGTTTCCGACTGCGCAACCCGGAGCCGCTGCACGCCGACGTGGCCGCCGGCCGGGGCGCGGTGGTGGCCCTGCCGCACGCCGGCAACTGGGACGCGGCGGGAGCCTGGGTGGCCGCGACCGGCTGGCCGATCACCACGGTCGCCGAACGACTCAAACCGGAGGGTGTCTACGAGCGGTTCGTGGCCTTCCGGGAGGGGCTGGGAATGGAGATCCTGCCCACCCACGGTGGCCCCCGCCCGGCGTTCGACGTGCTGGTGGACCGGCTGCGGGCGGGCAGCGTGGTGCCGCTGCTGGCTGACCGGGACCTGTCGGCCCGGGGCGTGGAGGTGGACTTCTTCGGCGGCCGCACCCGGATGCCGGCCGGTCCCGCGCTGCTGGCGATCCGCACCGGCGCCCCGCTCTACGTCGCCTCGATGTGGTACGAACCGGACGCCGCGTGCGCCTCGATCGACGGCCCGCTGCCCCTGCCGGAACCGGACAGTGGGCCGCTGGACCAGCGGGTACGGATGCTGACCCAGCGTATTGCCGACGGTCTGGCGGCGGGCATCGCCCGGCATCCGGAAGACTGGCACATGTTGCAGCGGATGTGGCTGGACCAGAAGAGCCCCGGGGGCACGCGCCCCCCGGCCGCCACCGGATCGGCCTGAGGGGAGTCGCGGTGAGCGTGAGGAGTGCAGCGCAGCGGAGCCCCGCAGTCGCGAGCGGAGGGCGGGCTCGGTGAGCGCGAGGAGTGCAGCGCAGCGGAGCCCCGCAGTCGCGAGCGGAGGGCGGGCTCGGTGAGCGCGAGGAGTGCAGCGCAGCGGAGCCCCGCAGTCGCGAGCGGAAGGTGGCTCCGGTGAGCGCGAGGAGTGCAGCGCAGCGCGCCCCCGCAGGCGCGAACGAAGGACGCTGACGTGCGGATCGGCATCGTGTGCCCGTACTCGTTCGACGTCCCCGGTGGGGTCCAGAACCATGTCATGGACCTGGCCGAGGCACTGATCGGGCTCGGGCACGAGGTGAGCGTGCTCGCGCCGGCCGACGAGGACGCCCCGTTGCCGCCGTACGTGGTGTCGGCCGGCCGGGCCGTGCCGCTGCCGTACAACGGCTCGGTGGCCCGGATCGCCTTCGGGCCGGTCTCCACCGCCCGGGTCCGCCGGTGGCTCACCCGGGGCGACTTCGACGTGCTGCACGTGCACGAGCCGCTCACCCTGAGCCTGTCCATGCTGGCGGTGCTCTCCGCCCGGGGGCCGGTGGTGGCGACCTTCCACACGGCGATGACCCGGTCCCGGATGCTCGCCGCGGCCCAGGGGGCGCTGCGGATCGTGCTGGAGCGGATCACCGCCCGGATCGCGGTCAGCGCCCTGGCCCGCAAGGTGCAGGTCGAGCACATGGACGGCGGCGCGGTGGAGATCCCCAACGGGGTCACCGTGGCCCGGTACGCCGGGGCCGAGCCGTTGCCCGGGTGGCCGGGGGAGTGCGACACCGGGACCGGCGGCGCGATCGGCTTCCTGGGCCGGTTCACCGAGCCCCGCAAGGGGTTCCCGATCCTGCGGGACGCCTTCGTGGCGCTGGCCCGGCAGCGTCCCGGGCTGCGGCTGCTGGTCGCCGGCCCCGGTGACGCCGACGACCTGTACGGGCCGGTCCCGGCCGACCTGCGCGAGCGGGTGACCTTCCTGGGGCGGGTCTCCGAGCCGGAGAAGGCGCGGATGCTGCGCAGCGTGCACCTCTACGCGGCGCCGAACACCGGCGGGGAGTCGTTCGGGATGATCCTCACCGAGGCGCTCGCGGCCAGCACCACGGTGGTGGCCAGCGACCTCGACGCGTTCCGGCGGGTGCTGGACGGTGGGCGGGCCGGGTGCCTCTTCCCGACCGGGGACGCGGTGGCGTTGCGGGGCGTCCTCGCCGAGCTGCTGGACGACCCGGCCCGCCGGGCGGCGCTGACCGCCTGCGGGGACCAGGTGGTGGCGACGTTCGACTGGCCGGTGGTGGCCCGCCGGGTGCTGGAGGTCTACGCCGCCGCGATCGAGGCGACGGACGGACGGGTCATCGACCAGGAATGGGTGGGGCTGGGCTGAGCCGTGGGGCCAGCGGTGCGACTGTCACCGATCGTGACCCGGCGGGGCCGGGTGGGGGGAACGGAGCAGCACTACGATGCCGGGCATGTGGTGGGTGGTGGGCGCAGCGGTGCTCGTCGGCCTGGTCGCGGCGTACCTGGTCTGGACCGCCGGTCGGGTCGAGCGGCTCCAGACGCGTGCCGAGTCGGCCGCCCGGGCCCTCGACGCCCACCTGCTGCGCCGGGCGGCGGCTGCCGCCGTGCTGGCCGAGCGGCGGTCCGGCGTGGAGTTGTACGCCGCGGCGCGGATCGCCCTGGACGCGGGCCCCCGGGAGCGGGAGGCCGCCGAGAACGACCTCACCCGGCAGCTCCGGTCGGCCCGGCTGGACCCGGTCGACCCGGAGTGCGAGGCGGTGATCGCGGCCAGCCGCCGGCTCGCGCTGGCCCGGCAGGTGCACACCGACCTGGTCCGGGACGCCCGCGCGGCGCGCGGGAGGCCACTGGTGCGGCTGTTGCGGATGGGGCGTGGGCACGACTGGCCCCGGTACTTCGACATCGACGATCCGACCCTCCCCGCCCAGGCGGACGTGGCCGCCTGAGCCCCGGGCGCGGGCCGGGTGGCCCCGGGCGCGGGCCGGGTGGCCCCGGTGGCGGGCCGGGTGGCGTGGGTGACGCCGGCCACAGAGCAGGCCACCGTGGGTCTGATTGGCTGTCGGGCGCGCGTTCACCCCGTCGTAGCATTTCGCCAAGCCACCCCGACACCGTCCGAGGAGCGATGACCCGTGTCCGATTCCACCACCCCGCCTGTCAGCGCCACGCCCGTCGTCGGCACCGCCCGTGTGAAGCGGGGCATGGCCGAGATGCTCAAGGGCGGCGTCATCATGGACGTGGTCACCCCCGACCAGGCCAAGATCGCTGAGGACGCCGGGGCCGTCGCGGTCATGGCGCTCGAGCGGGTACCGGCCGACATCCGCGCCCAGGGCGGGGTGTCCCGGATGAGCGACCCGGACATGATCGACGGCATCATCAACGCGGTCTCCATCCCGGTGATGGCCAAGGCCCGGATCGGCCACTTCGTCGAGGCGCAGATCCTCCAGTCCCTCGGCGTCGACTACGTCGACGAGTCCGAGGTGCTGACCCCGGCCGACTTCGCCAACCACATCGACAAGTGGGCCTTCACGGTGCCCTTCGTCTGCGGCGCGACCTGCCTGGGCGAGGCGATGCGCCGGATCAACGAGGGCGCGGCCATGATCCGCTCCAAGGGTGAGGCGGGCACCGGCGACGTCTCGAACGCCACCACCCACATGCGCAAGATCCGTACCGAGATCCGCCGGCTCCAGGCCCTGCCCGCCGACGAGCTGTACGTCGCGGCGAAGGAGATGCAGGCCCCGTACGAGCTGGTCAAGGAGGTCGCCGAGACCGGCAAGCTGCCGGTGGTGCTGTTCACCGCCGGAGGCATCGCCACCCCGGCCGACGCGGCGATGATGATGCAGCTCGGCGCCGAGGGCGTCTTCGTCGGCTCCGGCATCTTCAAGTCCGGCAACCCGGCGCAGCGGGCCGCCGCGATCGTCAAGGCGACCACCTTCCACGACGACCCGGACGTGCTGGCCAAGGTCTCCCGGGGGCTCGGCGAGGCGATGGTGGGCATCAACGTCGACGACCTCCCGCAGCCGCACCGCCTGGCCGAACGCGGCTGGTGAGGTGTAAGGAGGGGCCCCCTGTTAACGCATTCGGTAGAGCAGGGGCCCCTTCTTAACAACGCGCAGGCGCAACGGCGCGACCACGCGCAGGCGCAACGGCGCGACCACGCGCAGGCGCAACGGCGCGGCCACGAGACGCGACGGACGACGGAAGGGGAGGAACGTGACCGCACCCGTGATCGGTGTGCTCGCGCTGCAGGGTGACGTGCGTGAGCACGTCGCGGCCCTGACCGGCGTCGGCGCGCAGGCCCGCCCGGTCCGCCGGCCCGAGGAACTGGACGCCGTCGACGGCCTGGTCATCCCGGGCGGGGAGTCCACCACGATCAGCAAGCTCACCGACATCTTCGAGCTGCGTGAGCCGATCGACAAGCGGATCGCCGCCGGCCTGCCGGTCTACGGCTCCTGCGCCGGCATGATCATGCTCGCCACCGAGGTCCTCGACGGCCGCCCGGACCAGCGCGGCTTCGCCGGCATCGAGATGACGGTACGGCGCAATGCCTTCGGTCGGCAGGTCGACTCGTTCGAGGCGCCGGTGGCGCTGGCGGGGGTGGACGGGGGGCCGTTCCACGCCGTCTTCATCCGCGCGCCCTGGGTCGAGCGGGTCGGTGCCGGGGTCGACGTCCTCGGCGAGGTCACCGACGGGCCGGCGGCCGGGCGGATCGTCGCGGTCCGGCAGGGCAACCTGGTGGCCACCTCGTTCCACCCGGAGCTGACCGGCGACCTCCGGCTGCACCGGTACTTCGTGGACCTGGTCCGGACCGCCTGAGCTGGCCTGGTGCGGACCGCCTGAGCTGGCCTGGTGCGGACCGCCTGAGCGGCCTGGTCCGGCCGTCTGGGCGACGCGGCGTGGGCCGTCCGAGCGACGCGGCGCGGGCTGTCTGAGCGGCCTGGTCCGGGGGGTCCGGGCCGCCGCCCGGTGGGTCGGCTTTGGCCGGTCGTGCGCGGTGCCTGACGGCGGTGTGGCGGACGCCGGTAAGATTGCCGAGATTCGGCAGGGCTCTGCTCGCCACGGCTTCCACCACGGCTGACGGTTCCACACGGCTGACCGGCACCCCACGTGCGCCGGCGGGAGCGGGCGTGGGCGGTGCGGTCGACGCAGACGGCGGGTAGCAACGGAGGTAGCAGATGTCCGGCCACTCCAAGTGGGCGACCACCAAGCACAAGAAGGCCGTCATCGACGCCAAGCGCGGCAAGATGTTCGCCAAGCTCATCAAGAACGTCGAGGTCGCCGCGCGGACGGGCGGCGGTGACCCGGCCGGCAACCCCACCCTCTTCGACGCCATCCAGAAGGCCAAGAAGAACTCCGTGCCCAACGACAACATCGACCGGGCCGTCAAGCGGGGTTCCGGTCTGGAGGCCGGGGGCGCGGACTACCAGACGATCATGTACGAGGGGTACGGTCCGAACGGCGTCGCGCTGCTGATCGAGTGCCTCACCGACAACCGCAACCGGGCGGCGACCGAGGTCCGCACGGCGCTGACCCGCAACGGTGGGTCGTTCGCCGACGCCGGCTCGGTGTCGTACATGTTCTCCCGCAAGGGCGTGGTGATCGTGCCCAAGGCCGGGACCAGCGAGGACGACGTGATGCTGGCCGTGCTCGACGCCGGGGCCGAGGAGGTCAACGACCTCGGTGAGGCGTTCGAGGTGGTCTCCGAGCCGGGTGACCTGGTGGCCGTCCGCACCGCCCTGCAGGACGCCGGGATCGAGTACGAGTCGGCGGAGTCCTCCCTGATCCCCAGCGTCAACGTGCCGCTGGACGAGGAGGGCGCGCGGAAGATCTTCAAGCTCATCGACGTGCTGGAGGACTCCGACGACGTGCAGAACGTCTACGCCAACTTCGACGTCTCCGACGAGGTGATGGCCGCCGTCGGCTGACCCCGCCGGCCCGCCGGGAGCGGGACGAACGACGATGCGCCCACCGGGAGGACCCGGTGGGCGCATCCGTGTGGTGACCGGGGCGGGCCCGGTCAGCCGGTGGTCTCGCGGGAGCGCCAGGCGGTGGCCAGCGCGACCCGGCCGCCGGTACGCAGCAACGAGCCCTGGTAGATCCGGGCCCCGGCGGCGACGAAGGCGACCGCGGTCACCGCGAGCAGCACCAGCGACAGCAGCGCCTCCCAGAGGGCCATGTCGCCGGTGAAGGCGCGCAGCGGCATCGCCATCGGCGACGAGAACGGCAGGTACGACAGCGCCCGCAGGACGGTGACGTTGTCGTTGAAGAAGATCACCGCGAAGAACGGCAGCATCAGCGCCAACTGCACCGGGGTGGACGAGGCGGCGATGTCCTCCTGCCGGCTGACCACCGCGCCGGCCACCGCCCACATGGCGGCCAGCAGCAGGAAGCCGAGGAGGAAGAACGGCACGAACCAGCCGATCGCCGGCCCGACCAGCGACAGCACCTCGGCGTTCCCGGTGAACTGGAGGCCGGCGAGGGTGACCAGGGCGATCAGGACGATCTGCCCGAGCGCCAGCAGGCAGCCGGCGACCACCTTCCCGGCGAGCAGGGCGCGGATCGGCACGGCGGCGGCCAGGATCTCGACGATCCGGGTCTGCTTCTCCTCGGTGATGCTCTGCGCGATCTGCAGGCCGAAGGTCTGGCTGGTGATGAAGAAGACGAACGCGAAGATGAACGGGACCGCGAACGCCAGGAACGGGTCGACGGCGTCGGGGTCGAGCAGCACCACCGGCGGGGCCGCGCTGAGCGCGCCGACCACCTCGTTGGGGGCGGTGTCGAGGGCGAGCACGGTCGGCCCGGTGATCACGGCGGCGTCCACCTCGCCGGCGCGGACCGCCTGCTCGGCGGCGGCGTCGTCGGCCACGACCCGCACGTCCAGGCCCGCCTCGGTGAGGACCGTGGCGGCCTGCCCGGTGTCGCCGCCGACCGCCACGGAGGCCGGGCCGCCGGAGAGCAGGCCGGGCAGGATGGTGGCGCCGGCCGCGATGAGCAGGAAGATCAGCGTACTGATCAGGAAGGTGCGGTCGCGCAGCTTGACCCGGATCTCCCGGGCGGCGACGAGCATGGTGGCCTGGCGGGTGTTCACTGGGTGACCTCCCGGAAGATCTCGGCGATCGTGGGCGTGACCGGGTGGAAGGCACGGACCGGCCCCCGGGCCAGCGCGGCGCGCAGCACCTGCTGGTCGTCGGCGTCGGCGTCGAGGTCGAAGACGGCCCGGGGCCCGTCGAGGTCGACCAGGGTCACTCCGGGCTGGTCCCGCAGCCAGCCCGCGTCGCCGTCGACCACCAGCGTGTACCGGGGCTGGCCGTACGCCGCGCGCAGTTCCTCGCGGGTGCCGGCGGCCCGGATCGCCCCGTCGGCGATGATCACCAGGTCGTCGCAGAGCCGTTCGACCACGTCGAGCTGGTGGCTGGAGAAGAGCACCGGCACCCCGGCGGCGGCCCGTTCGCGCAGCACCGACACCAGCGTGTCCACGGCGGTCGGGTCGAGGCCGGAGAAGGGCTCGTCGAGCACCAGCACCTCCGGGTCGTGCACCAGCGCGGCGGCGACCTGGGCGCGCTGCTGGTTGCCCAGGGACAGGGTCTCCAGCAGGTCGTCGCCCCGGGCGTCGAGCCCGACCCGCGCCAGCAGCTCGTCGGTGTTGCGCCGGGCGGTGGCCGCGTCGAGGCCGTGCAGGCGGCCGAGGTACGTCACCTGCTCGCGGGCGGTCATCTTCGGGTAGAGGCCGCGTTCCTCCGGCAGGTACCCGAAGCGGTGCCGGCCCTCCCGGGTCAGCGGGGCGCCCTGCCAGCTCACCTCCCCCCGGTCCGGGGCGAGGACACCGAGGATGATCCGCATGGTGGTGGTCTTGCCGGCGCCGTTGCCGCCGACGAAACCGGTCATCCGGCCGCCGTGCACGTCGAAGGTCACGTCTCTGAGTACCTGACGGTCGCCGAAGCTGCGGTCGACGCCGTCGAGTCGGAGCACTGAGGTCACGGAGCCCAGGTTAGATCGATCATGGTGGGACTCCCTCGGACCGGGGAACGATCATCCGGGTCCGCCTTGCGACGGACCCGGTCATCCGCCCGGTTGGATCACACCCTGCTCGTACGCGAAGATCACCGCCTGGACCCGGTCCCGCAGGCCGAGCTTGGCGAGCATCCGGCTGACGTGGGTCTTGACCGTGGCCTCACCGAGGGTGAGGGTCGCGGCGATCTCCGCGTTGCTGGCGCCCCGGGCGACGAGGACCAGCACCTCCCGTTCCCGGGGGGTGAGGTCCGCCAGCTTCGCTGCGGTGCCGGCCCCGACGGGTGGGCCGCCGGAGCGGGCGAAGGTGGCGATCACCCGGCGGGTCGGCTCCGGGGCGAGCAGTCCTTCGCCCCGGGCGAGGACCCGGACGGCGTCGACGAGGGCCTCCGGGGTGCCGTTCTTGAGCAGGAAGCCGCTGGCCCCGGCGCGCAGCGCGGCGAAGAGGTAGTCGTCGCGGTCGAAGGTGGTGAGGATCAGCACCGCCGGGGCGGCGGCCCCGGTCAGGCCGCCGGTGATCTCCCGGGTGGCGGTGAGCCCGTCCATCCGGGGCATCTCCACGTCCATCAGCACCACGTCCGGGGCGGTGGCGCGGGTCAGGGCGACCGCCTGCTCCCCGTCGGCGGCCTCGCCGACCACCTGGATGTCCGGCTCCACCTCCAGGATGACCCGGAAGCCGGTCCGGACGAGGTGGTGGTCGTCGGCGAGGAGCACCCGTACCGGACCCGGGTCGGTTCCGGTCACGCCGGCTGCTCCGCCACGGTCGAGGGGACCGGGAAGCGGGCCCGGACCCGCCAGCCCCCACCGAGGCGTGGCCCGACCTCCAGGGCCCCGTCGTGGGCGGTGACCCGCTCCCGCATCCCGACCAGGCCCAGTCCCCGGTCGTCCGGCACCGCCCCGCCCTGCCCGTTGTCGGTCACGTCGACCTCCACCTCCTGTGCCAGGTAGCGGATCCGTACGTCGAGCACGGTAGCCCGCGCGTGCTTGAGGGTGTTGGTCACGGCCTCCTGCACGATCCGGTACGCCGCCTGGGAGACCGAGTCGGGCAGCGGCACCGGGTCGCCGTACACCCCGGCGGTGGCCTGGAGCCCGGCGTCGCGGGCCCGGTCGACCAGGCCCGGGATCTGGTCCAGGCCGGCTCCGCCGGGTTGCCGGTCGTCCCGGTCGGGGCCGGAGGCGCGCAGCAGGCCGAGCATCCGGCGCAGTTCGTCCACGGCGGTGCGGGCGGTCTCCTCGATCGCGGACAGGGCGGTGCGGGCGGCGTCCGGGTTCCGGTCGAAGACCCGCCGGCAGGCGGCGGCCTGCACGCCCATCACGGAGACGTGGTGGGCCACCACGTCGTGCAGTTCCCGGGCGATGCGGACCCGTTCCCCGATGACCGCGCGTTCCCGCGCCTGCGCCTGGGAGCGGCGCAACTCCTCGGCCTGTTCCCGCAGCTCCTGGTCGCGGCGGGCGGCCACCCAGGCGGTGTCGCCGAACAGGTACGCGAAGCCGAAGAACAGGGCGTTGATCAGGACACCCTTGACGACCACCGCGAGGATCGGGGGTACCGGGCCGACGGCCTGGGAGAAGGCGTCCGGGCCCACGTCCTGGAAGCCGTGCACCGCGTAGTAGAACGCCAGCCAGGCGAACATGCTGCCGATGACCCCGAGGCGCAGCCGGCGGGCCAGCCGCCGGTTACGTCCCCAGGCGCCGAGGGTGTAGATCGCGGCGAAGAGGGCCCCGGAGGTGACCTGGCCCTCCGGGGCCGCCCGGGCCTGCCCGAGGATGTAGGCCACCGAGATCACCAGGGTGACGGCCTCCGGCCAGCGTCGCCGCCAGGCCAGCGGGAGGGTGGCCGCGACCGCCCAGAAGGTCTGCTCCGCGACCGAGTGGGGCATGCCGAGGATGAACATTCCCGCGCTGCGGGCCAGGGCGAGGCTGACCAGGGCCAGGGCGGTGACCCCCAGCCCGATCCAGAGGTCGGCGCGGCGCTGCTGGGGCGTCGGTCCGGGCCGACGCCACCGCTCCCGGCTCGTGGTGTCCATACCCAGACGATGCCACCCCCGTCGCACCTGCCGCGACCAGGTCCGCAGCGCCGGTACGAGCCGTGCGCGCCGGCGGTCGGGAGGAAGCTCCCCCGACCGCCGGCGCGGATCAGTCGCCCGGGTCACCTCGGCCAGCGGCGGGCCTTGAGCACGCTGTCGACCACGTCCCAGATCGTGATGACGACGATCGAGACGACGGCGATCACGGTGACGGTGCCCAGGTTGTCGCCCTCGCGCAGCCACTCGAACCGGGCCACCAGCTCCGGGTTGAGCAACTGCTCGGTGAGCAGCAGCCAGATCACCGGTACCGCGAAGGCCACCCCCAGGACGGCGTTGACCACGACCATGCCCCAGGTCCAGTGGCCCACCCGGTACTTCACGAACTCGAACACGATCATCGCGACCACGACGGCGAGGAGGACCGGGAGCCAGAAGCCCCAGAGGGCGGGGTCGACGACGGCCAGCTGCTCACCGTCGCCGAACCGCAGTTGCTGCGTGGGGAAGAAGGCCACCCCGACGGTGAAGAGCAGGACGACGACGGCGGCCACGGTGTCGCTCAGGGTGATCTGCCGTTCGGTGGTGGCCTCGGGCAGGTCGTCGAGGCTCCAGCGGGGCAGGTGCCGGGCGTCGCCCGTGCGCTCCCAGATCGCGAAGACGAGGGTGACCCAGAAGGCGACGTGCACGGCGACGCTCAGGGCGGTACCGATGGCGGGCCCGATCGCGCCGAAGCCGTCGCCGTCGACGAGGTGCACCAGGCCGACGACGGTGCCGACCAGGGCCGGCACGTACGCCAGCAGGGTCCGCAGCAGGTTCCACCAGGCCAGGTAGTAGGCGGGGCCGATGAGCTGGAGCCGCTGGCCGGTGTAGCGGGCGGCCAGCAGTTGGGGGTTGCCCAGGTCGGTGAGCACCTCCCGCTCGGCGGTGGACTGGTCCTGTCCGGCGCCGACCCGGTCGTCGACCGCGTCCTCGATCGAGGCACGGAGCTCGGGGGCGATCTCCTCGCGGCGGTGGGCCGGGACCGACCCCAGGGTGGCGGCGAGGTATCGGTCGGTCAGGGAACTCATCGGTCCACTCCTTCAATCAACCCGGTCATGGCGGTCTGGACGGCGGCGAGGTCGTCGAGCAGGGTGCGCAGCACCGACTCGCCCTGGTCGCTGGTCCGGTAGAACTTGCGCGGCCGGCTCTCCTCGGTGTTCCACTCGCTGGTCAGCAGGCCCTGTTCCTCCAGCCGGCGCAGCAGGGGATAGAGGGTGTTCGCGTCCACCGGGAACCCGTGCGTGGAGAGCCGCTGGAGCAACGCGTACCCGTAGTCGGGTCGGCGCAGGGCGATCAGGCTCGCCACCACCACCGTGCCCCGGCGCAGCTCCTGGAGGTGGGTCCGCAGGATGTCGTCGCTAACCATGCGACACACGATAGTGTGTGCCACACACTATTGTCCAGCGCACATGTTTGTCTGTCGCACGACGTCGTGTCGACAGCGGAGTCTCGTATCACACTCGGCAAGTTTGCAGTCTCTGCACGTTTGCTCGTAGATTGCTCGCGTGACCTCTGGAGACGCGGTGGTGTTGGGGCGGCGGGACCGCAAGAAGCGGCAGACCCGGGCCGCGCTGGCCGCCGCCGCCCTGCGTCTGGTCGCCGAGCGCGGGCTGGACCAGGTGACCGTCGAGGAGATCAGCGACGCCGCCGACGTCTCCGCCCGGACGTTCTTCAACTACTTCTCCACCAAGGACGAGGCGCTGGTCGGCGACAGCGAGAGCGACCGGGAACGGGTGCTGCGCGCGCTGGCCACCGTGCCCCCGCAGGTGCCGGCGTTGCAGGCGCTCCGGCTGGCCCTGGCGGAGGTGGTCGACGAGGTGCAGGGCGAGGCCGAGCTGTGGCTGCTGCGGATGCGGGTGGTGATGCAGCACCCGGTGCTGCTGGCCCGCCTGCTCTCCGGCAACGCGGCCACCGAGCAGGCCCTGGTGGCGGCGCTCGCGGCGCGCACCGGCCTGCCGCCGGACGACGTCTACCCGGTCCTGGTCGTGGCGGTCACCGGTGCCGCGCTGCGGACCGCGATGGTCCGTTGGGCGGCCAGCGGCGGGGAGCGGTCCCTGGCCGAGCTGGTCAACGAGGCCTTCGCCGCCGTCGCCGCCGGCCTGCCCGACCCGCGCACCTGCCCGACCGCCCCGGACCGGCCCGTCCCCGGCTGACCGCCCCGGGCCGCCCCGCCCGCCCCCACCCTCTCCACCCCCGCCATCCCCGTCCCGACCACCCCGGCGCGACCGCGCCGGGGCTAGCCGAACCACACGTGTGAGGAAGGTCCATGACCGCAACCGCCCAGCCCGCCGACCCACTCAAGGTGGGCGCCGGCCGGATGTCCCACCGGGAGGTCCTCCAGGCCCTCTCCGGCCTGATGGTGGGCATGTTCGTGGCGATTCTCGCCTCGACGGTGGTGGCGAATGCGCTGCCGCGCATCATCGCCGACCTCAACGGCAGCCAGACCGTCTACACCTGGATCGTCACCAGCGAGTTGCTGGCCATGACCGCCACCGTGCCGCTCTGGGGCAAGATGGCCGACCTGTACAGCAAGAAGCTGCTCATCCAGCTCTCGCTCGGCCTGTTCGTGGTCGGCTCGCTGATCGCCGGGCTCTCCCCGAACGTGGAGATCCTGCTGGTCAGCCGGGTCGTCCAGGGCATCGGCGCGGGCGGCATGACCGCCCTGGCGATGATCGTGATGGCGGCCATGATCCCGCCCCGGGAACTGGGCCGCTACGCCGGTGTCTTCGGCGCCGTCTTCGGCGTCGGCACCATCGCCGGCCCGCTGATCGGTGGCGTGCTGGTGGACACCTCCTGGCTGGGCTGGCGCTGGTGCTTCCTGATCGGGGTGCCGTTCAGCATCATCTCGATCATCCTGTTGCAGCGCACCCTGCACCTGCCGGTGGTCCGCCGCAAGGTCCGGATCGACTGGCTCGGCGCGCTGCTCATCAGCTCCGGTGTCTCCACCCTGCTGATCTGGTCGTCGCTGGCCGGGCACAAGTTCGCCTGGGCGTCGGGCTGGACCGCCCTGATGGTCGTCGGCGGCCTCGTGCTGCTGGGCCTCGCGGTCTGGGTCGAGTCCCGGGTCGCCGAGCCGATCATTCCGCTGGAGATCTTCCGCAGCCGGACCGTCTCGCTGACCACGGTGGCCAGCGTCCTGGTCGGCGTCGCACTCTTCGGCGGCACGGTCTTCCTCTCCCAGTACTTCCAGACCTCGCTGGGCAAGTCGCCGACCGTCGCCGGCCTGATGAGCCTGCCGATGATCCTCGGCCTGCTGGTCTCCTCCACCGTCGCCGGACAGCTCATCACCAAGTACGGCCGGTGGAAGCTGTACCTGGTGGCCGGCGCTGCCGTGATGACCGCCGGGATGCTGCTGCTGAGCACCATCGACGCCGACACCGGCGTACCGCTGCTCTCGGTCTACATGGCGGTGCTCGGCGTCGGCGTCGGCATGCTCATGCAGAACCTGGTCCTCGCCGCGCAGAACGACGTCCCCGCCCACGAGCTGGGCGCGGCCACCTCCGTGCTGACCTTCTTCCGCAGCATGGGTGGCGCGGTCGGGGTCAGTGCCCTCGGCGCGGTGCTGGCCAACCGGGTCACCAGCCTGATGACCGAGCAGCTCGGCCCGGCCGCCGGGGCGACCGGTGGCGGCACCGCCGAGGTGCCCGACCTCTCCGCGCTGCCCGCGCCGATCCTGGCGATCGTGCAGGAGGCGTACGCCACGGCGACCTCGGAACTGTTCCTCATCGGCGCGCCGATCGCGTTCCTCGCCCTGGTCGCGGTGCTCTTCATCAAGGAGAAGCCGCTGCACACCCTCAGTGGTGACGAGCGCGCCGAGAAGGAGGCGGCGGCGATGACCGCCATGCACTGAGCGACACCGACGAAGCGACACCGACGACCGGGCCGGGCGCGGCCCCGGGCACCCCTGACGGCCGTACCGGGCCGTGGCGGAGCCCGGGTCAGCGCCCGGCCCGGTGCGTCCGGTGCCAGCCGACGAACCGGTGGAACAGGTCCGCCGGGTCGGCAGCCGGCTCGGCCAGCCGCAGCAGGTCGGCCGCCGCCTCGTGCAACAGCACGCAGAGGTACACCACCCGAGTCCGTCTCGGTACGCGACAGCAAGGACCGCAGTGGCCCGGTGCTGACCTTCACCGAGACGGCCTGGCGAGGCTTCGTCAACACGGTCGCCCGCCGGCACTGATCCAACCGACCGGGTGGTCAACGAATGACCGGCTACCCTGAGTCCGCCAATGGCAGGTGCGCGGCCCGCGCGGTCGCCGCAGCGGTGCCGCCGTCCCGCTTCCCCGCGCACGCGGGGGTGATCCGTACACCGCCATGGTCATCCGTTGGGAGGGTTATGTGGTGCGTCCGGCGGGACGGCGTGTCACGGGCCGGAGACGGTGTCGCTGTGTGCGGTATACCGCCGAGGTATTTTTATACCTGAGTGGTATACGGCTCGCAAGCAATGTGTCGACCGGACACACCACGTCGCCCGCGCGCGTCGATCCTCTTCCCCGCATGCGGGTTTCCCGGTGCAGCGGATGGCTCGCCTCATCGGAGGGTTGAGGCCCGGCGAGATCGTCACCGGGGATGCCGGGTGGGGGTGTCAGGCGGTTGTGCGAGCAGTCAGACTGCTGCTCCGCGCTGATCCCTGCCGGCACTGAGCTGTACTCGGGCTAGTCCTGCTCGCCCGCCGATGAGATTCCCCTGATCCGTCCAGTCTCCGAGAAAATGTAACCTCTCGTCAATCCGGCTGCCGTCGAGGCGACATGCGCGAACCGGGAAATCGTTCCTACAAACGCGTCTGATGCCACCACAACAACGAATGCGGCCCCTTCGGTCTTGGCAGGGGAGGCGCGCTCCGGCGCCGTGGCGCGATATGACCGTTGTGGGTGGTTGGGTGGGGCAACCCTGGATCGTGGTGGTGGTGAGTCGGTTGTCCCCGATTGACGTGGTCGGCCTCGCCGCCATCGTTGCGGACCGGTGCCCACCAGTCGAAAACCAGACCGGTCACGCCAACTGCCCAGACTCGTTCGAAACGGTTAAATGGCAGATTTGCCGGAGCGCATGTTCGGCGTTTACTTCCGGCGGTGGGTCAAATTTCGAAGTTGCGAGGCATTGACATTCATCGAGCATCCCGGCAGGCTTGGCGAAACTGCCGAGTGTGACTGTCGAACACGTTGTTCAGAGTAGCGTCGATCGATATGCCCCCAGTGTCGGTGGGGAAGCCTGGCGGCTTGGTCGCCTCCTTCTGACGGATCGGAGATCTGATGCGCGTCGCCCTCCTCACCACGACTCAGCACGGGCACCTGAACCCGTACGTTCCGGTGGTCAACGCGCTCCAGGATGCCGGCTGTGAGGTTGCGCTGCTGCTGTTGTCCGCGGATGGTGGCGTGCTCGACGAGCAGCGTCGGGAGGCCCTGGGCAAGGCGGAGGTCCACTCGATCGGGCAGGTCGAGATGGCCCCGTGGAGCGACGACCCGGCGAAGATCGGCCCGATGCTCGAGTCGTCGCCGGTGGCGGAGCAGACAGCCGAGGTGATCCGGGCGACGGCACCCGACTTCGTGCTCGTCGACTCGCTGCCGGTCACGGCGTCGGCCATGGTCGGCGCGCAGGCGTCCGGCGTGCCGTACGGGATGATCTGGGCCAACCTGGGCGGGGTCTGTCCGAGCGAGCACCGGCGGGGCCGCTGGGCGTACGACGAGCAGGTCGGCGACTATCTGACCAGGCACGGGGTGTTGTGGTCGACCCGGACGCACTCGGCGCGGTCGCCGATCCTCAATCTGATGCCGACGATTCCCGCGCTCGTCGGGGACGACGCGGTCACCGACGACGGGGTGCGGTTGGTCGGGTTGCCGGGTGCGGCGGGGCCCCGTGGCGACGAGGTCGCCTTCCCGGCCCTGGACCGGATCGACCCCGACCGCCCGCTGGTCTACGTCTCCTTCGGCACGATCTTCTACCGGCGGCCGGACCTGCTCCGCACGGTGATCACCGGGGCGGCGGCGACCGGTGCGCAGGTGATCGCTGCGGTGGGGGAGCTGGCCGAGGAGCTGGCGCTGCCCGCCGACGTGCTCACCGCCCCGTACCTGCCGCAGCGTGAGGTGCTCGAACGCGCCGACGTCTTCGTCACCCACGGCGGGTACAACTCCGTGGCCGAGTCGATCCGGGCGGCGACACCGATGCTGGTGATCCCGCTGGCCGTGGACCAGCCCGTCCAGGCGTACTTCGTGGGGAGCGCGGGCTTCGGGACGGCGCTGGAGCCGACCGCCGTCACCATGCAGGCGGTCGCCGACGCGGTCACCGACCTGCTCGATCCCGACCGGGGCTACCGTGCCCGGCTGCGCGCCGCGCAGCCGGAGTGCGGCGATTCCGCCGCGCGCACGGCCGAGCTGGTCGTCAGCACCGTCGAGACGCTACAGCGAAAGGGGGAGCAGTGACGATCGAGCTGCAACGGCCGGTGGACGATCCGATCGTCCTCGACGATCTGGAGCGCCTCTCGTTCCGGGTGGATCGCCGCGCCTACACCGACGAGGACCTGGCCGCACAGGAGATGACCAGGATCTTCGACCGCTGCTGGCTGTACGTCGGGCACGAGTCGGAGGTACCCGGGCCGGGCTCCTACGTGGCCCGCGACGTCGGCGGGCGCCCGGTGGTCCTGGCGCGCGGGTCCGACGGGGTGATCCGGGTCTTCGCGAACAGCTGCCCGCACCGGGGGGCGCTGATCTGCTCGCAGCCGGCCGGGCAGGCCAGGTCGTTCCGCTGTCCGTACCACGACTGGACCTTCTCCAACCAGGGCGACCTGGTCGGGGTCCCGATCCCGGACGGGTACGGGCCCGGCTTCCGGAAGGCGGACTTCGGCCTGGCGCGGCACCGCAGCGACAGCTACCGGGGTTTCGTCTTCGTCACCTTCGATCCGGAGCAGCCGCGCACCCTGACCGAGTACCTGGCGGGCGCGACGGAGTACCTCGACCTGATCGACGACCAGTCCGAGGTCGGGATGGAGGTGATCCAGGGCGCGCAACTCCACGGGGCCCGGGCCAACTGGAAGCTCATGATGGAGAACAGCGTCGACATCTACCACTTCCGGGCCCTGCACAAGCGGTACGTCAGCTACATGGAGTCGCTCGGGTCGGTGCCACCACGAAGACGGGGCGGCTTCGGCCGTGCCCTCGGACTGGGGCACGGGGCCAACGAGTTGCCACCGGCGGCGGCCCGCCCGCTCGCCTACTGGACGCCCATGTTCGGCGACGAGTTC
Organism: Micromonospora fluostatini; assembly: GCF_050410825.1. Lineage (NCBI taxonomy): Bacteria > Bacillati > Actinomycetota > Actinomycetes > Micromonosporales > Micromonosporaceae > Micromonospora > Micromonospora fluostatini. The sequence continues at coordinate 3,393,557 of NZ_CP191251.1, read as the reverse complement.
CGGCCGTGCATCGAGGCGACCGCCGCCCGGTTCGTCGACCGGTTCGGCGCCGAGCGCGCCGAACGGATCACCGGTACCAACCGGGCGCTGCTGATCTTTCCCAACTTGATGATCATCGACGCGATCGCGATCACGATCCGCAAGATCGATCCGGTCGGTGCCGGTCAGATGGCCATCACCTCGGTCGCCCTGGCCCCCAAGGACGAGGATCCGGGCATCCGGGAACTCCGCAAGAGCCACTACCTGACGTTCCTCGGCCCCGCCGGCTTCGCCACCCCCGACGACATCGAGATCATCGAGTCGTGCCAGCGGGGGTACCTGAACCGGACGGTCCGCTACTCCGATCTGTCCCGGGGCATGAACAAGGAGGTCCCGGAGACCACCGACGAGCTTCCCGCCCGCGAGTTCTGGCGGCAGTGGGACCGGCTGATGCACGGCGACGACGGTCACCTCGACCTCGCGCACCGCGCCGGGACGCACGGGGCCGGGACGCACGGGGCGCCGCGATGACCGCCGGGCTGACGGTCGACGAGGCGGCCCAGGTGCGGTTGTGGCACCGGGTGAGCCAGTTCCTCTTCCGGGAGGCGCGGCTGCTCGACGAGTGGCGCCTGCGCGAGTGGTACGACGAGATGCTGACCGACGACGTCCGCTACTCCGTGCCGGCCACCGACGTCCGGGGCGGGACGGCCGACGCGCTCGGGCTCATCGACGACGACGCGGCCCGGCTCCGTCAGCGGATCGAACAACTCCTCAACGGCGAGGTGTGGTGCGAGAACCCCCGGTCGCGGACCAACCGGATGATCACCAACGTGGAGATCCTGACCGACCGGGGCACCCACCTCGACGTGGCGGCGAACCTCGTCGTGTACCGGTTCGGACACGGGCGCTCCGACGCCTACGTCGGAAAGTGCCGGGTCGAGCTGGTCGTCGAGGGCGAGTCGTTCCGGGTCCGCAGCCGGGTCGTGGTGCTCGACCACGAGACGTTGTACGAGCACGGGAAGCTCAGCATCATCCTGTGACCGGGCTGTTCGGCCAACCCGAAGGAGTTGATCGATGGACCAGCCGGCTGCCCGCCGTGAGCGGGGCGAGGCCATGTTCCAGCAGGTCTTCGGCCGCGAACCGCGTCCGGGTTCCTACCCGGAGTTCCTCCAGATCACCGTCGACCACCTGTTCGGTGAGATCTGGACCCGCCCGCACCTGAGCGTCGAGGAGCGCGAACTGGTCGCGCTGACCGCCGTCGCGCTGGCCCGGACCGACTGGGAGCTGCGCGGCCACATCGGCGCCGCCCTGCACCTCGGGATGTCGCGGGAGAAGATCGTCGAGGTCATCATCCAGCTCGCCTACTACGGGGGCTGGCCGGTCGCCAACAACGGACTGCGCGTCGCCCAGGAGGTCTTCGCCGAGCTGGACGACGCCGCCGGGAAGGACGCGGACCATGACCGGTGACCCGTCCCCCCTCGACCCGGACGAGAAGGTCGACCTGTGGCGTCAGCGGTTCTTCGAGGCCCAGGCCGCCGCCGAGGAGTTCATCCTGGGCGAGCACGGCGAGGAGGGTCTGACCGAGTGGATCCAGGCGAACTCCCGCATCACCGCGGCGCTGCTGCGAGCGCAACGGCCCGCCGGGGTCTCCGCCACCGAGCACTTCATGACCCGGCTCCAGCGTCAGCTCCTGCTGTACGACTCGGCGGTGACCAGTGCCTCCCAGCCCTCCGGCACCGTCCTGCGCAACGCCGACTGCGGCATCCTCCGGTACCGCAAACGGGCCGCCCGTGCCGGCGTCGTGCTGACGTTCTCGTCACCGTGCCCGTACTGCCAGGAACTCAACACCGCCATCGCCGCCCGCTACGTCGGACCGGACGTCACGGTGTCGTGCGAGCAGGCGGGCGACGGGTGCACCTGGCGCGCGGAATCCGCTCACCCGCCGGACGGGGAAGCGGCCGGGTCACCGCACCGGGGACGAACCGGCGACTGAACCACCGGCAGCGCCGTACGGTCGTCGGCCGGCGACCGTACGGCGGCGAGCGACATGCCGAGCTGCCGGCCCACGGCCACACACAGGTCGGGCGCGGCGGTACGGGTCAGGTCCTGATGCCCGTTCTGGGTGACGCACGCCGACGCCACGTTCCTGTTCTTCAGGCGCAGGTACCACGGGAACAACGCGCCCAGCGCGGGCTCGGTCAGCATCGTGCGCGAGTGCACGATCGTCCCCACCAGCAGGTTGCCGAACGGGCGGTGCCGGGCGTTCATGAAGCTCTTCAGGCGCTCCTGGAAGATCTTCAGCACGGCGGGTACGTTGCCCGCGTACACCGGCATGGCGAGCAGCATCGCCTGCGCACCGTCGGCCAGCTCGACGACGTGCTCGAAGTCGTCGTCCAACGTGCACCGGCCCACCTCGGGATCGAGGCAGGTGTCCTCGCCCTCGCACATCCCGATGCGGTGGTCGATCAGCCGGATCCGCTGGATCCGCGCGTCACCGACCTCCCGGAGTACGCCGCTGACCGCCGCGTCGAGCAGCGCGTCGGTCAGCGACGGGAGACGCTTCTGCGTGCAGGACAACGCAACGATCTTCATCCGAGGTGCCTCCCCTGTCCGCTCCGCGCCACGCGGGAGCGGCCACCTGACGAAGCCGCCGTGGCCGCGCACCGAGGCAGCCCCAACCTACCCGGAATCGAGCGCCGCCGATACGGGCGTACCCCGTCGCGGGTGCCGGTGGTCCGACCCGGCGGCTGCTCCGGTGCCTGCGACGGACGGACGGGCTGCGGTGGCACCTGTCGACGGTGCCACCGCAGCCCGGGTCACGGACGCGGAAGGACGGCGGTCAGCCGGCGCTCTGCGAGGAGTTGTAGAGGCGGTCGCCCTGGTAGCGGGCGGTCACCGGCTCGGTGAGGTCCCCGCTGACGTTGCCCTTGAAGGTGGCGACGCCCTTCTTGTCGACCTTGGCGGAGCCGAGGTGCCTGTCGCCCGAGTAGAAGTCGACCGTGCCGGTCGGCGCCACGGTGCTGGTGGTGACCGAGGTGACCTCGGCGGTCGCGGTGACGCGGTAGCGGTGCGAGTTGCCGGCCCGGGTGGTCTCGGCCTCGACGCTGGTGGTGGTCGTGCGGAAGGCGACGGTACGCAGGTAGTCGTTCAGCATCTGCCGCCAGATGTCCCAGACGTGCACGCCGTCGACGTTGTACTCGGTGACGTCGACGCCGGCCGCCCGCCAGTTCTCGGTCCGCTGGACGGAGTTCGGGGCGATGTTGATCAGCCAGTCCTGGAGGCCGGTGCCGACGTGGATGCCGCCGCTGACCGCCTTCATCCGTGCGATCTGCGCCGGTGTCGCGGTCACCGTCGTGTCGGCCGCGCCCCAGGCGGCGTGGTAGCCGACCAGGTCGGTGTTGTCGTAGAGCAGGGTCAGGGCGCGGGCCCCACCGGCGGAGAGACCACCGAAGGCACGGTCGGCGGACCGGGTGGAGACGTTGTAGTTCTTCTCCACGAAGGGGATGACGTTGTCCCGCAGCTCGTTCACGTAGCCCTGGTTACCGTCGGGCAGGCCGTTGAAGTCCGTGGAGACGATGACCGCCTGCTGGGTCGCCCCGTCCCGGATCGCGTTCTCCAGGATCTGGTGGGCCACACCCTCCACGGTCCAGTCGGTGGCGTTGCCGCCGCCGCCGTGGCTGAGGTACAGCGTCGGGTACGGGGTGGCGCGCTCCGGGTCGTAGCCGTGCGGCAGGTAGACGACGACGTCGTGCTTGCCCACCGGGTTGGTGGACAGCGGCGAGTCGTACCAGCGCTGCTCCAGGGTGCCCGTCCTGTTGGCGGGCGACGGGGCCTGGTAGCTGTTGTCGTAGGTGGGGAAGCGCTTGTTGTTCGGCACGTACACCCGGCTGAGCTGGGCGCCGGTGGCGCCGGCGTGCGGTACCACCTCCAGCGGGTTGGCCGGGTCCGGGTGCAGGGTGCAGCCGGAGGCGGTCGGGCTGGTGCAGTCGTGTGCGAAGGCGTACCGGAAGGTGCCGGAGGGCAGCGGGGTGGTGAACGTCCACACCCCGTCCGCGCCCCTGGTCATCGGCCGGGTCTGCCACGGGTCGGTCACGATGTCGTTCGGCTGCCACTGGTCACCGGTCCGGGCGTCGCCGCACCCCTGGCAGGTGACGCTCTCGGCCTGCGAGAAGAACCACTCGCCGTAGATCTGGACCGACTGCACACCGGCCGGGGCCTGGTACCGGAAGGTGACCGCCTGGCCGGTCGGGGCCTGGTTGGTCGTGACGACCTGCGGCCCGAGCGTCGCGGCCGGGGCCGCGAGCGCCGCCGGGGCGGCGAGGATGCCGGAGGCGGCCGTCAGGCCGGCGATGACACCGACCGCCATTCCTCGGCGGGACCGGCGTGTCGACGACGAGGGGGATTGCGCTACGGACATGTGCTCTTCCTTCGAGAGGACGGGGTGGTCGGGTCGGGCCGCCCGGGGACGCGGTCCGTCGACCTGTGGTGGTGTGGAAAGGACGGTGCTCCCTGCCCGGCCTGTGCACAGGCCGGCGACGTGAACTGGTCAGGGCCGTCGGACCTCGCCGGGGGTGCGGACCACGGCGGGCCGTCGTGGGGGTTTCGGCTGCGGGTGAAGACCATCCGCCTGGGCGTACCACCAGTCAGGACGGTCGGGGCTCCGGCGTCGCGGAGAGGGGCTACCTGGTCGGTGCCCGCGACGCCCTCGTGGACCGGACGATGTACGACACGCTCACTTCACGCTCCCGTGGTGGTGGGACGCCGCTTCAGTGATCACGATGCTCACACAAAGGTGATATCTTTGTAAACACATTGGTGACACCTTTTTGCTGGTCAGCAGGGGGAGCCGGTCCCCGGAAGGTGCGCGCTAGTCTCTCCGCAGGACGGAGCGATCGGGGATCTTTGATGGGCGAGGCGACACGCGACGCGGCACGCTCCGTGGCGCCGGTGTTGCACGACAAGGTGATCGACGCTCTCGGGCTGGAGATCACCAGCGGGCAGCACGCCCCCGGCACGGCCCTCACCCTGGAACGGTTGCAGCAGCGCTTCGGGGTCTCCCGCACCGTGATGCGGGAGGTCATGCGGATCCTCGAATCCCTGAGCCTGGTCCAGTCCCGCCGCCGGGTCGGGCTGGTGGTGCAGCCGATCAGCCGGTGGCGGGTGCTCGATCCACGGGTGATCCGCTGGCGGCTGGACGGGCCGGGACGCGCCGACCAGCTCCGTACCCTCACCGAGCTGCGGGTCGCGGTCGAACCGCTCGCGGCGGCCGGCGCCGCCCGGCACGCCGTCCCCGCCCAACGGGAGCGGCTGGGCGCGCTGGCCGCCCGGATGCGCCAACTCGGCGAGGCAGGCCAGCTCGACGCCTTCCTGGAGGTCGACGTCGAGTTCCACGCGCTGCTGCTGCACGGGTGCCACAACGAGATGTTCAGCGCGCTGACCGACGTGATCACCGAGGTGCTCGCCGGGCGCACCGAGCACGGCCTCATGCCGAGACCACCCCGGCCCGTCGCCCTCGACCTGCACGAGCGGGTGGCGAGCTGCGTCGCGGCCGGCGACGCCCGGGGCGCGGAGGCCGCCATGCGCGAGCTGGTCGAAGAGGTACGCGACGCGATCAGCGCCACCGCGTCCTGCGGCGCGGGACTGCGGTAGTCACGCCCGTCGCGGGTGACGCCGAGTAGTCCGGGTCATCTACCCGAGTGGTATTCGGCTCACATTCGATACGCCTGGGTTCCTCCTCAAGGGACGTTGGAGCGAAACGGCCCCTGTGGGGGCCGGAATCTTCCAAGGTCTTCCGCCCTGCGCGCTCTGGACGGGGCGGCCGGCTACGGAGTCGTGTCGGGGCGGTGCGGGGCCGAGGTGGGGCGCCACATCGGCCGGAGGACGGGACCGCCGTCGGGCAGGGCCAGCGGCTGGCCGTGGTCGTGGAAGCCGTGGCGCAGGTAGAGCCGGCGGCTGCGCTCGGTCGAGGCTTCGAGGTACGTCGGCAGGCCGTCGGCGTCCGCTTCGCGGAGGCGGTGGACGAGCATCGCGCCGCCGACGCCGTGGCCGCGCTGGTCAGGGCGGACGCCCATCGACGCGAGGTACAGGTGGGGTTCGCGGGGGCGGTGGGCGGTGACCGTCTCGGTGACCGTCGCCAGTCGCCGCGCGACGGGGTCGTCCGGGGGCGTGGCCGCCGCCGACTGCGTGGCCGGGGCCGGCGGGGTGGGGGTGGCGGTCGGGCGTACCCACATCGACACGCCGGCCAGGGTGCCGTCGGGGAGTTCGGCGACGGTGATCTGCTCGTCGTGGACGGCGGCGTGCATGAGGCCCTGGAACATCGGCGCGGTGCGCGCGGCTCGTTCCGCCGGGTCGGGCAGCACCCAGCACAGGACGACCTCGTCGGCGAAGGCGGCGACGCAGGCGGGCACGAGGGTGTCGATGTCGGCGGGTACGGCGAGCCGGACGCGGACGGCGGAGGGGGGCACGGTCGCTCCTCGGTCGGTGACTGTCGCCTCCGATGCTGGAGGGTCGGCCGGCGGTGGGGGAGTACTTTCGTCACGGCGAGCGGGGTGACGAAAAGGGGTGCCGGATGACCGGGGCACGGTGCGTGGAGTGTGGTGACGGGCTGCCGCCCGGCTCCGGCCAGGGGCGGCCCCGGCGGTACTGCTCGCGTGGCTGCCAGGCGCGGGCGTACCGCCGTCGTCGGGACCGGGGACGGACGGTGCGGTCGCGGCGACCGGCCGGGGCCCGGGACGGCGACGGCGTCGGCACCCGGGACGACCTGGTGCGCGTCGCGGTCCGGCTGGCCGACGCCGACGGGCTCGACGCGGTGTCGGTGCGCGCCGTGGCGCACCGCGCCGGGCTCACCCCGGACGCGGTCTACCGATGGGTGCGCAACCGGGACGACCTGCTCGGGGCGATGGCCGAGCAGGTGCTCGACAGCGGCCGGACGCCCGGCGGGGAGCAGGGGACGCCGCGTGAACGGCTCCACCGGGCGGCCCGTGCGGAGTGGTCGCTGTACCGGCGGCACCCGTGGCTGTTGACCGTCCTCGCGACCACCCGGCCGCCGGTCGGCCCGGGGGTCCTGGCGCTGATCGACGGTACCGTGGCGGCGCTCACCGACGCCGGGTACGACCTGCCGGACGCCCTGGCCGGCTACCTCGCGCTCAGCGGCTACGTGCAGGGTATGGCGCTGCTGCCCGTGACCGAGCGGGCCGAGCGCGAGGCCGGCGGCGCGGCCTGGGGTACCTGGTGGAGCGGCACCTTCGCGCTGCTGGACCGCACCGGCCGGACCCGGGGGCGGGGCTGGCTGGCCGCCAACCGGCCGGACCCGACGGCCGACCCGGACCCGCAGTTAACGCAGTGGTTCGAGTTCGGCCTGGCCCGCCTGGTCGACGGCCTGGTACCGGCGTGACGGGTCGACGGCGGCGTCGGGGTCGACGGCGGCGTCGGGTGCGGTTGCGCCCGGTGCCACGGCCCGGCGCGCACCGCCCCGGGGCCGCGTGCCACCGGGCGGAACCGGTCGGGGTGCGGTCCGGCTCCGCCCGGCGGCGGGTCAGCAGGTCCGGCCCTGCCGGAAGGCGCGCTCGACGAACGACGCCGGCCCGACCTGGAAGTAGCCGACGCCCGGCCGGATCGGGTGACCGGTGAACAACTCGACCCGGGAGCCGTGACGGACCAGGTAGGCGGTGGCGGTGCCGGCGTCGTTGCCGATCAGGGCGCCGCGCGGGCCGTAGATCGTTTCGAGGTGGTCGAACGACATGCCCACGGCGGCTCCGGCCGGGGAGCGCGGCGGGGCGGTCGCCGTGCCGATCGCGACCAGCCGTCCGTTCTGGAAGGTCAGCAGGATCACGCCGGCCCACTCGCCGGTGGCACCGGCGTCGACCACGGTGCCGCAGACCGGCGCGGTCCAGTCGATGAGCCCGGCGGCCGTCAACTGGTCGAGACGGGCACCGACGAGGTACGGGCCGGCGCCCTGGACGCTGAGCACGTCCGTCTGCGCCGACGCGGTCCGCCCGGCGGCGGCCGGTGGGGCGCCCGGCCCGGCCCAGGCGAGGGCGGGAGGGGTCCGGGTGGGGGCGGCGTGGGCCGGGGCGGCGACGCCGGTCGCGAGGAGGCCGGTCAGCAGCAGTGCGCCGACGAGGGTACGGATGGGGGGACGGTTCACGGGTGATCACCTCCGGTGATCAGGGAGGGGTCGGCGCGTGCGGGGACGGGTGGCCGACGCTGGGGTGTCCATGCAGGTTAGGACGGGCGGAAGCCGGTCGGCCCGGGTCAGTCCGAGATCGGACCGGAAACGCTGCGTGACGGCGGTCTGACGGTCTGGTTCGTCGGGTCCGGCCGGCTGGTCGCCGGCCCGCGCGGCGAATGGAGGCGGCCCGCTGGCCGGCGTAGGCTGGGCCGGCTTGATCTCGCTGGCCCATGATCGACCTGGGGGGACGTCACGCATGGGGGACTCTTTCGCGCATCTGCACGTGCACACCGAGTACTCGATGCTCGACGGTGCGGCCCGGCTCAAGGACCTCTTCGCCGAGGCCAACCGGCTGGGTATGCCGGCGGTGGCGATCACCGACCACGGCAACATGCACGGCGCGAACGACTTCTACAAGCAGGCGATGTCCGCCGGGGTGAAACCGATCCTCGGGGTGGAGGCGTACGTCGCGCCGGAGTCCCGGTTCCACAAGCAGCGGGTCAAGTGGGGCCGGCCGGAGCAGAAGAGCGACGACGTCTCCGGTAACGGCGCGATCACCCACATGACCATGTGGGCGGCGAACAAGGACGGCCTGCACAACCTCTTCACCCTCAACTCGCGCGCCTCCATGGAGGGCCACTACGTGAAGTGGCCCCGGATGGACATGGAGCTGATCGCCGAGTACGCCGAGGGGATCATCGCCACCACCGGCTGCCCGTCCGGCGCGGTGCAGACCCGGCTGCGGCTGGGGCAGTTCGACGAGGCGCTCAAGGTGGCCTCGGCGTACCAGGACATCTTCGGCAAGGAGAACTACTTCCTGGAGATCATGGACCACGGGCTGGACATCGAGCGCCGGGTCCGGGAGGGGCTGACCGAGATCGGGCGCAAGCTCGGCATCCCGCCGGTGGTCACCAACGACTCGCACTACACCCACGAGGCCCAGGCCACCGCCCACGACGTGCTGCTCTGCGTGCAGACCGGCAGCAACATCGACGACCCGAACCGGTTCCGCTTCGAGGGCGGCGGTTACTTCGTCAAGTCCGCCGACCAGATGCGGGCGGTGGACTCCTCGGAGCTGTGGCAGGAGGGCTGCCGCAACACCCTGCTGGTCGCCGAGAAGGTCGACCCGGCCGGCATGTTCGAGTTCCGCAACCTGATGCCCCGGTTCCCGATTCCGGAGGGGGAGACCGAGGAGTCCTGGTTCCGCAAGGAGACCTTCAAGGGGCTGGGCCGCCGCTACCCGAACGGGATCCCCGAGGGGCACGTGGTGCAGGCCGAGTACGAGTTGGGCGTCATCATCCAGATGGGCTTCCCCTCGTACTTCCTCGTGGTCGCCGACTTCATCCAGTGGGCGAAGAGCCAGGGCATCGCGGTGGGTCCGGGCCGGGGGTCGGCCGCCGGGTCGCTGGTCGCGTACGCGCTGGGCATCACCGACCTGGACCCGATCCCGCACGGGCTGATCTTCGAGCGGTTCCTGAACCCCGAGCGGGTCTCCATGCCGGATGTCGACATCGACTTCGACGAGCGTCGGCGCGGTGAGGTGATCAAGTACGTCACCGACAAGTGGGGTGAGGACAAGGTCGCCCAGATCGCCACCTTCGGGACGATCAAGGCGAAGGCCGCGATCAAGGACTCGGCGCGGGTGCTGGGGTACCCGTACGCGGTCGGTGACCGGATCACCAAGGCCATGCCGCCGGCGGTGATGGGCAAGGACATCCCCCTGGAGGGGATCTTCGACCCGAAGCACCCCCGGTACGCCGAGGCCGGCGAGATCCGGGGCATGTACGAGGCCGAGCAGGACGTCAAGAAGGTCATCGACACCGCGCGGGGCATCGAGGGGCTGATCCGGCAGACCGGGGTGCACGCCGCCGGCGTGATCATGTCCGCCGAGCCGATCATCGAGCACATCCCGCTGATGCGCCGGGACTCCGACGGGGTGATCATCACCCAGTTCGACTACCCGACGTGCGAGTCGCTCGGGCTGTTGAAGATGGACTTCCTCGGCCTGCGCAACCTGACGATCATCGACGACGCGGTGAAGAACATCCAGCTCAACCACGGCAAGGAGCTGGACCTGCTGGCGCTGGAGCTGGACGACAAGGCGGCCTACGAGCTGCTGGCCCGGGGCGACACCCTGGGCGTGTTCCAGCTCGACGGCGGGCCGATGCGCTCCCTGCTGCGGATGATGAAGCCGGACAACTTCGAGGACATCTCCGCCGTCCTCGCCCTGTACCGGCCCGGCCCGATGGGCGTGGACTCGCACACCAACTACGCGCTGCGCAAGAACGGCCTCCAGGAGATCACCCCGATCCACCCGGAGCTGGAGGAGCCGCTGCGGGAGATCCTCGCCCCCACCCACGGCCTGATCGTGTACCAGGAGCAGGTGCAGCGCGCCGCGCAGATCCTCGCCGGGTACTCCCTCGGCCAGGCCGACCTGCTGCGCCGGGCGATGGGCAAGAAGAAGAAGGAGATCCTCGACAAGGAGTTCATCCCGTTCCGGGACGGCTGCCGCGAGCGGGGCTACTCCGACGAGGCCATCCAGGCGGTGTGGGACGTGCTGGTCCCGTTCGCCGGGTACGCCTTCAACAAGGCGCACTCCGCCGCGTACGGCCTGGTGTCGTACTGGACGGCGTACCTGAAGGCGCACTACCCGGCCGAGTACATGGCGGCGCTGCTCACCTCCGTCGGCGACGACAAGGACAAGATGGCGCTCTACCTCTCGGAGTGCCGCCGGATGCGCATCCAGGTGCTGCCGCCGGACGTGAACACCTCCGCCGGGCCGTTCACCCCGGTCGGTAAGGAGATCCGGTTCGGCCTCGGCGCGGTGCGCAACGTCGGCGCGAACGTGGTCGCCGCGATCATGCGCTGCCGCGAGGAGAAGGGCGAGTACGTCGACTTCTACGACTTCCTGAGCAAGGTCGACGCGGTGGTCTGCAACAAGAAGACCATCGAATCGCTGATCAAGGCCGGGGCGTTCGACGCGCTGAAGCACCCCCGCAAGGGGCTGCTCGCCGTGCACGCCGACGCGATCGACGCGTACGCCGACGTCAAGCGCAAGGAGGCCGTCGGCCAGTACGACCTCTTCGGGGCCGGGTTCGGCGAGGCCGAGACGGCGACCGGCAGCACCACCGTGATGCCCGTGATCGGGGACAGCGAGTGGGACAAGCGCGACAAGCTCGCCTTCGAGCGGGAGATGCTCGGCCTCTACGTCTCCGACCACCCGCTCTTCGGCCTGGAGCACGTCCTCGGCGCGGCGGCGGACACCACCATCTCCGCCCTGTCCGAGGAGGGTTCCGTCCCGGACGGGGCGGTGGTGACCCTCGCCGGGATCCTCTCCGGGGTCCAGCGCCGGGTCACCAAGCAGGGCCGGGCATGGGCCTCGGCCACCCTGGAGGACCTGGCCGGCGGGGTGGAGACGCTGTTCTTCCCGAACACGTACGAGGTGGTCGGGCAGTACATCGCCGAGGACGCGATCGTGGTGGTCAAGGGGCGGGTGGACCGCCGCGACGACACGCCCCGGATCATGGCGATGGACATGCAGATGCCGGACGTCACCAGCAACCCGGCGAACAAGCCGGTCACCCTGACCATCCCGGTGCACCGGCTCACGCCGCCGCTGGCCGACCGGCTCAAGGAGACCCTGCTGCTGCACCCCGGCGACACCGAGGTGCACGTCAAGCTGCACCGCCGCGACCGGGTCGAGACCTGGCGGCTCGGCCTGTTCCGGGTCGCCCCCACCACCGCCCTGATGGGCGACCTGAAGAGCGTGCTCGGCCCGGCCAACGTCGGCTGACCGCCCGGTGGCGCCTGGCCGGTGGCGCCTGACCGGCCGTGGCTGACCGGACGGCGGTGGCTGCCGGCCACCGCCGCCGGATTGGCGCTGCCAACCGGGGGCGGGCGTCACTAGCGTCGGTCGCGTGGACCTTCGCGCAGCACAGCAGCTCTGGCAGCCCGAACCGGGCTGGCTCAACACCGCCAGCTACGGCCTGCCGCCCGAACCGGCCTGGGCCGCCCTCCAGGCGGCACTGGCCGACTGGAGGGTCGGCCGGACCTCCTGGGAGGAATGGGGGGCGATGACCGAACGGGCCCGCGCGGCCTTCGCCCACCTGGTCTCGGCCCCGGTCGCGGACGTGGTCACCGGGGCCACCGTCTCGCAGATCGTCGCCCCGATCGCCGCCGCGCTGCCCGCCGGCGCCACGGTCGTCGTCCCGGAGGTCGAGTTCACCTCCAACCTCTTCCCGTGGCTGGTGCAGGTCGACCGGGGCGTCCGGGTCCGCGTGGTCGGGCTGGACGGGCTGGTCGAGGCGATCGACGCCGGTACCGACCTGGTGGCGTTCAGCCTGGTGCAGTCCGCCGACGGCACCGTGGCCCCGTACGAGCGGATCGTGGCCGCGGCCCGCGCGCACGACGCGCTGGTCGTGGTGGACGCGACGCAGGCGTGCGGCTGGCTGCCCTTCGACGCGACCCTGGCCGACGCGGTGGCGGTCGGCGGGTACAAGTGGCTGATGGCCCCGCGCGGGCTCTCCTACGGCTACCTCGCCCCGCACCTGCGGGACCGGATGCGTCCCGACGCGGCCGGCTGGTACGCCGGGCAGGACCCGCACTCCGCCTACTACGGGCCGCCGCTGCGGCTCACCGACGACGCCCGGCGGTTCGACCTCTCCCCGGCCTGGTTCAGCGCGGTCGGGGCGGCGCCGGCCCTGGAACTGCTGGTCGAGATCGGCATCCCGGCGGTGCGCGACCACGACGTGGCGCTGGCCAACCGGTTCCTCGCCGGGCTCGGCCGCCCGCCCGGCGACAGCGCGATCGTCACCGTGGACGTGCCCGGCGCGCAGCAGCGACTGGAGCGCGCCGGCATCCGGGCGGCGGTGCGGGCCGGCCGCGTCCGGGCCTCCTTCCACCTGTACTCCACGCCGCACGACGTCGACCTGGCCGTCGCCGCGCTCACCGACTGAGGCGGTCGCCACCCGCCCCGGCGGGGCGCATCCAAAGCGTCCGGTCCGGACGAAGTCCCGGGTAGTGACCGTCTACCCGGGAGGTGCGTCCGGTGCGGACCGATCCGATGTCGACCGACGCCGTCGAGGCGGCCCGCAAGCGGCTGACGGCGGCGGCCGAGGATCTGGACACCGACGGTATCGCCGGCCTGGTGCTGGAGTACGCGCAGCGGTCCGGGGTGGCGCCGTTCTGGGCGCAGGTGTGCGTACCGCTGCTGGCCGCGCTGCCGGATCGGGACGGCACCGGGATCGCCGTCGAGCACGCCCTGTCCGAGGGCGTCCGGGTGGGGCTGGACGTGCACGGGCGGCTGCCCCGCCGGCCGTACCCGCCCGACGGGGTGCTGCTCGCCGGCGCCGAGCAGGAGACCCACTGCCTCGGGCTGCACGCGCTCGCCGCGGCCCTGCGCGAGCAGGGGCGGGGGTGCCTGCTGCTCGGCCCGGCGCTGCCCTGGGTGGCGTTGGCCGGCGCGGTGTACCGGACCCGCCCGCACACCGTCGTGGTCTGGTCCCAGACCCCGGTCACCGGTCGGGCGTACCGGCTGGTCCGGTTCAGCCGGGACTTCCCGTCGGTCCGGGTCCGGGCGGCCGGGCCGGGCTGGATCGAGCCGCTGCCCGCCCCGCTGGACCGGTTCACCAGCCTGGTCGCCGCCGCCCGCGCCTGCTGACCGGCCCGACCGGGGGCCGGTGCCGGCGGAACGGGTCGTCGGCGGGCGTCGGCTCGGCGGGCGTCGGTTCGGCGGGCGGTCAGGCCGGCGGCGCCAGCAGGCCGCGCAGCAGGGCGGTGAGCGCGGCCTCCGGGGCGAAGTCGGGTTCGGGGTGGGCGACCTGGGTGAAGAGCAGCCCCTCGACGAGCGCGAGCAGGGTCCGCAGGTCGGTCTGCGGGTCGGGTGCGCCCAGGGCGGCGAGCAGGGGTACCCCCCAGCCGGCCAGCCGGTCCCGCCCGGCGGCGATGGCCGGCCGCAGGTCGGGGCGGACGGCCGCCTCCATGAACAGGGCCTGCCGGGCCAGGACGAGGCCGCGCTGCGGGCCGGCGAGGTCGCGCAGCAGCCGGCCGAGCACGGCGACGAACCCGGCGACGTCGGTCGGCGGGCGGTCGGCGGCGAGCCGGTCCCAGGCCGCCGTCTCCTGTTCCAGCACCCGGTCCAGCGCGGCGGTGAGCAGGGCGTCGCGGGTGCGGTACTGGTTGGAGGCGGAGCCCTCCGGCAGCCCGGCCGCCTCGTCCACGGCGCGGTGGGTGAGCTGGCGCAGGCCCCGGGCGCCGAGCACCCGGATGGCCGCGTCCTGGAGGCGCTGTCGCCGATCGGTCACCCGCTCACACTACAGCCGTAGTCGAGGTGACTACATCTGTAGTAACCTGCCGGCATGGGCAGGCGGGCTGTGGTGGTGGGTGGCGGCATCGGTGGGTTGGCGACGGCGCTCGGGCTGCGCCGGGCGGGCTGGGCGGTCACCGTCCTGGAACGTGCCGGCGGGCTGCCGGAGACCGGCACCGGGCTGGGCATCTGGCCGAGCGCGCTGCGGGCCCTCGACGCCCTCGGGGTGGGGGAGCAGGCCCGGCGGCGGGGCCGCCCGCAGCTCGGCGGCGCGTTCCGCCGCCCCGACGGCAGCCGGATCGCCACCATGGACCTCCAGCGGCTGGCCCGCCGGCACGGCGAGACCGTGCACCTGCTCGACCGCCCCACGCTGCTCGGCCTGCTCGCCGAGGCGCTCCCCGCCGACGTGCTCCGGTTCGCCGCGCCGGTGGCCCGCCTCGCCGACCTCGGCACCGACCACGACCTGGTGGTGGGCGCCGACGGCCTGCGCAGCGTGGTCCGGGCCGAGCTGCACGGCGAGCGGTACCCGCTGCGGTACGCGGGCGTCGTCGCCTGGCGGGGGGTGGCCCCGCTGGAGGTCCCCGTCGGCGGCGAGACCTGGGGGCGGGGCGTGAAGGTCGGCGTCACCCCGCAGGGCCCCGGCCGCACCAACTGGTACGCCGTGAAGGCCGCCCCGGCGGGCTGGCGGCCGGCCGACGGGCACCTCGCCGAGCTGCGCCGGCTCTTCGGCGACTGGCACGATCCGGTGCCCCGCCTGCTGGCCGCGATGGACCCGGCCGACGTGCTCTGCCACGACGTGCACGACCTCACCCCGCTGCCGAGCTACGTGCGGGGTCGGGTCGCGCTGCTCGGCGACGCCGCCCACGCGATGACCCCCGACCTGGGCCAGGGCGCCTGCCAGGCGCTGATCGACGCGGTGGCGCTGGCCGGGTGCCTCGACGACGCCGGCGCCGACGTGGCCGCCGGGCTGCGGGCGTACGACCGGCTGCGGCGACCCCCGACGCAGCGGATGGCCGCGATGGCCCGCCGGGCGGGACGCCTCGGGCAGGTCCGGCGCGGGACCCGGCTGCGCGACGCGGCGCTGCGCCTGGCGATGGTCGCCGGCCCACCCGGCTGACCGGGTGTGCCGCCCGCCCGGCGTGTCCCCGGGCGCGTCGTCGCCGGTCGCCCAGTAGGGTGTCGAACACACGTACTGCTGGCGGTCGGGGAGGAGGCGGCGTGCGGGTGCTCGGCGTCGACCCGGGGCTGACCCGGTGCGGGGTCGGCGTGGTCGAGGGCGTCCCCGGCCGGCCCTGCACCCTGGTCGTCTACCACGTGGTGCGCACCGACCCGGCCGACGAGCTGCCGACCCGCCTGCTGCACCTGGACCGGGCCCTCACCGACCTGGTCGCCGAGCACCGGCCGGAGGCGGTCGCCGTCGAGCGGGTGTTCAGCCAGCACAACGTCCGGACGGTGATGGGCACCGCCCAGGCCAGCGGGATCGCCGTGCTCGCCGGGGCCCGCGCCGGGCTGCCGGTGCAGACGTACACGCCGAGCGAGGTGAAGGCGGCCGTGACCGGTTCCGGTCAGGCGGACAAGCGCCAGATGACCGTCATGGTGACCCGGCTGCTGCGGCTCGCCGAGCCGCCGAAGCCCGCCGACGCGGCCGACGCCCTGGCGCTGGCGATCTGCCACGTCTGGCGCGGGGGCACCCGGTCCAGGCTGGCCGAAGCGACCGAGCGGGTGCGACGAGGAGGAGCAAGATGATCGCCAGCGTACGCGGCACCGTGGTCGCGACCGGTCCGGACCACGCGGTGGTGGAGGTCGGCGGGGTCGGTCTCGCCGTCCAGTGCGCCCCCGGCACCCTGGCCGGCCTGCGGGTCGGCACGCCGGCCCGGCTCGCCACCAGCCTGGTGGTCCGGGAGGACTCGCTCACCCTCTACGGGTTCGCCGACGACGACGCCAAGGCGCTGTTCGAGCTGCTCCAGACGGCCAGCGGGGTGGGGCCCCGGCTGGCCCAGGCGGTGCTCGCCGTGCTCACCCCCGACGAGGTGCGCATGGCCGTCGCCAACGCCGACACCGCCACCCTGACCCGGGTCCCCGGCATCGGCAAGAAGGGGGCCGAACGCCTGGTCCTGGAGCTGCGGGACCGGATCGGCCCGGTGCCGGTGGGCGCCGACGGCGCGGCCGGGGTGACCGGCGGCAACTGGCCCGAGCAGGTCCGGCAGGCCCTGGTCGGCCTGGGCTGGACGGCCGGGCAGGCCGACCAGGCCGTGGCGGCGGTCGCGGAGACCGTCGACGGGGAGACCCCGCCGGTGCCGGTCCTGCTCAAGCAGGCCATCCGACTGCTCGGCCGGACCCGATGACCGCGCGGCGCGGGCCGGGCCCGCACACCCCGCGCAGGGAGGGACCGCGATGACCGAGCCGAACCTGGTCTCGGCGTACGCCAGCGAGGCGGAACGGGACGCGGAGGTCAGCGTCCGGCCGCGCCGGCTGGCCGACTTCATCGCCCAGCACCGGGTCCGTGACCAGCTCGACCTGCTCCTGCAGGGGGCCATGCGGCGGGGTTCCCCGCCGGACCACATCCTGCTCTCCGGCCCGCCCGGCCTGGGCAAGACCTCGCTGGCCAACATCGTCGCCGCCGAACTGGGCACGGGGATCCGGGTGACCAGCGGCCCGGCCATCGAACGCTCGGGCGACCTGGCCGCCATCCTGACCAGCCTGGCCGAGGGTGACGTGCTCTTCATCGACGAGATCCACCGGATCGCCCGGCCGGCCGAGGAGCTGCTCTACAGCGCGATGGAGGACTTCCGGGTCGACGTGGTGGTCGGCAAGGGCCCCGGGGCCACCGCGATCCCGCTGGACGTCGAGCCGTTCACCCTGGTCGGCGCGACCACCCGGTCCGGCCTGCTCACCGGCCCGATGCGGGACCGGTTCGGGTTCGTCGCGCACCTGGACTTCTACTCCCCGGCGGATCTGGAGGCGCTGCTGCACCGCTCGGCGCGGATCCTCGGCGTGCCGATCACCGACGACGGCGCCGCCGAGATCGCCGGCCGGTCCCGGGGCACGCCCCGGATCGCCAACCGGCTGCTGCGCCGGGTGCGGGACTTCGCCGAGGTCCGGGCCGACGGCGTGGTCACCCTGGAGACCGCGCGGGCGGCCCTGACCGTGTACGACGTCGACGCCCTCGGCCTGGACCGGCTGGACCGCGCGGTGCTGACCGCCCTGGTCGACTCGTTCCGGGGCGGCCCGGTCGGGCTCTCCACCCTGGCGGTGGCCGTGGGGGAGCAGCCGGACACGGTCGAGGAGGTCTGCGAGCCGTTCCTGGTCCGGGCCGGGCTGCTGGCCCGGACGCCGCGTGGTCGGGTGGCCACGGAGGCGGCCTGGCACCATCTCGGTCGTATCCCGCCTAATGGTACATTTGGCCTCGACGCCCCTCCCGTGCCCGATCTGTTCACCCGTGCGCCGGAACAGCCGTGATCCGTTCGTGATCTGTGCCGCATTCGGCGTTCCCAGGTGCAGGGACTAGACTCGCCGCGGTCTACAGGACGTGAGAATTCGCTTCCACTCCGGCGCACACCGCGTCGACGGGGAAGCTGATGGGAAGGTCAGCACCGTGCTTATCGCAGCAGAGGGCGGCGGGGGGGCCGGCAGTTTCACGCCGCTCCTGATGATCGCTCTGCTCTTCGCCGTCATGTACTTCATGATGATCCGCCCCCAGCAGAAGCGCCGCCGTGAGGCGGAGCAGATGCAGTCCGGCCTGGGCCCCGGCGACGAGGTGGTCACCATCGGCGGGCTCTACGGCACGGTCACCGGCGTCGATGACGAAACCGTTTTGCTGGAGGTCGCCCCCGGCGTGCAGACCCGGTACGCGCGTCCGGCCATCGCCCGGGTCGTCAAGCGGGCCGAGCAGGAGGAGGAGGCCACGCCGGCTCCCTCCACCGCCGAGGGCGCCGAGGTCGTCAAGGAGTAATCGCCGCGCCCGACGGGGCAGCGGAGATATCGTCACAAGTGGATAGTTAGATCGGTGTCCCGGTCGACACGTCGCACCCCCGCTCTCCGCCGCTCGTCTCGGCGGCGCGGGGGGCGTCGTGCCGGTGGGGGCACCGATCAGGCACAGACGTCGCCGGGACCACCGGCCCGAGTTCCGCCGCCGTTGCACCCGGCGCGCGACCGTACAGGGAGACAGGACAGCCGTGGCACCACCTCAGGGACAGATGCGCCCCGGGCGGCAGCTCGCCGTGCTCGGGATCATCTTCGTCGTCCTCTATCTTTTGGTGTTCTTCGCGGGCGGCGCCAGCGGTGGCTGGAAGGACCGGCTGGAGCCACGGCTCGGCCTGGACCTGGTCGGCGGCACCCGGCTGACGCTGGAGGCGACCAACACCGTCGACGGCCGACCGCCGACGGCGGAGAACCTCGAAGAGGCCCGTCAGATCATCGAGAACCGGGTCAACGCCTTCGGTGTGGCCGAGGCCGAGGTGGTCACCGAGGGCGACCGCAACATCGTCATCTCCCTGCCCGGTGAGAACCGGGACCTGAGCGACGTGGGGAGCGCCGCCGAGCTGCGCTTCCGCAAGGTGCTCAAGGCCACCGACGGCAGCGGCACCCTCGCCGCTCCCGCGCCGGCGCCGACGGAGACCCCGTCCGGCAGCCCGGCGGCCTCCCCGGCGGCCAGCCCCGAGGTGGAGGCCAGCCCCGGGGCGCAGGCCAGCGCCACGCCCTCGGCGGGTGGTCAGGGCGGCATGGCCCCGACCCCGACGCCGAGCGCCTCGGCCAGCCCCGGGCCGTCGCCGAGCGGCGGCGCCGCCCCCGGGCCGCAGACCATCGAGGAGCAGCGCAAGGCGGTGGAGGAGAAGGTCGGCGCCGAGGCGTGGCAGGCCGCGAACGCCCTGCAGGCCCCGGCGGACCTGACCACCGACCCGTCGCTGGCCGAGAAGCTCGCGCCGTTCGGCACGCTCAGCGCCCGCGAGGTGGCGGTGCTGCCGGTGCCGGTCCAGTTCAACGTGCCGACGGTCGGGTGCGCCCAGCTCGACGAGCGCCCGCCGGCGTCGATCAAGGACGAGAACCAGCAGGCGGTGGCCTGCGAGGCCGGCATCAAGTACCTGCTCGACCAGGCCAAGGTGCTCGGTACCGACGTCGGGAACGCCTCCGCGGTGCTCGACCAGACCAGCCAGTGGGTGGTCAGCCTCGACTTCAAGAGCGACGGCCAGCGCAAGTGGACCGAGCTGACCCGCGAGGCGTTCAACAACACCGGCGGGGCCTGCGAGGCCAGCGCGCTGGGCCAGGACGGCAAGTGCCGGGTGGCCGTCGTCCTCGACAACACGATCGTCTCCTCGCCCGAGATCCAGGGCGTGCTGACCGGCGACTCGCAGATCACCGGCAGCTTCACCCAGGCCGCCGCCAGCGAGCTGGCCGGTAACCTGCGCTACGGCGCGCTGCCGGTCACCTTCGAGGAGCAGGAGCAGCAGAACGTCACCGCGACCCTCGGTGAGAGCCACCTGCGGGCCGGTCTGCTCGCCGCCGGTATCGGCATGCTGCTGGTCGTCATCTACTCGTTCTTCTACTACCGCCTGCTCGGCTCGGTGATCTTCCTGAGCCTGGTGCTGTCGGCGCTCATGCTCTACGGCGCGCTGGTGTTCCTGGGCCGCCAGATCGGCTTCACCCTCACCCTCGCCGGCATCGCCGGCATCATCGTCTCGCTCGGTGTGGCGGCGGACTCCTTCGTCATCTACTTCGAACGACTCAAGGACGAGATCCGCGAGGGCCGCAGCCCCCGCAGCGCCGTGCCCCGGGCCTGGATCCGGGCCCGTCGGACGATCATCTCGGCCAACGCGATCACCATCATGTCGGCCGTGGTGCTCTACGTCGTCTCCGTCGGCGCGGTGAAGGGCTTCGCCTTCGCCCTCGGCATGGCCACCGTGATCGACCTGCTGGTGGTCTTCCTGTTCCGTCATCCGATCATGGCGATGCTCGCCCGGACGAAGGCGTTCCTGTCCCCGCGGGTCAGCGGTCTGGGTCGGGCCCTGCCACCCCGGGCGGAAGAGCAGCCGGCCAAGCCCCGCAACCCGCGCGTCAAGGAGGCCTGAGCAATGGCTAAGAATTCGCTCGCGTCCCGGCTCTACCGGGGTGAGGCCGGGATCGAGGTCATCGGCCGGCGCAAGCTCTGGTTCTCGGTGGCGGCCGTACTCGTCCTGATCGCGGTGCTCAGCATCGCGGTGCGCGGGTTCAGCCTGGGCATCGAGTTCGCCGGTGGCAACTCCTTCCAGATCCCGGCCAGCGTCGGCACCCTGGAGCAGGCCGAAGACACCGTCGAGGCGGCGCTGGCGACCGAGGGCGACGGGGCCGAGCTGGTCACCGCCCAGGTGGTCGGCGGGCCCAGCGGCAGCTACTACGAGATGCGGACCTCGCAGCTCACCACCGACCAGTCCAACGCGGTCCGGGCGGAGCTGGCCGAACAGTTCGGCGTGCCGAACGACCAGATCAGCGGCAACCAGGTCAGCCAGGCGTGGGGCCAGCAGGTCACCTCGCGGGCGCTGCTCGGCCTGGTGGTCTTCCTCGCCCTGGTGACGCTCTACCTGGTCGTGCGGTTCGAGTGGCGGATGGCGGCGGCGGCCGTCTTCTCGCTGGTGATGAACCTGATCCTGACCGCCGGTGTCTACTCGCTGGTCGGTTTCGAGGTCACCCCGTCGACGGTGGTCGGCTTCCTGACGATCCTCGGCTTCGCGTTGTACGACGTCGTGGTCATCTTCGACAAGGTCCAGGAGAACGTCAGAGGCATCACCGCGAGCAACACCATGAACTACGGCGAGGCGACCAACCTGGCGATCAACCAGAGCCTGATGCGGTCGCTGAACACCTCCGTGGTCGCCCTGCTGCCGGTCGGCGGTCTGCTCTTCATCGGTGCCGGCCTGCTCGGCGCGGGCACCCTGAAGGACCTGGGCCTGGTGCTCTTCGTCGGTATGGCGATGGCCTTCCTGACCTCGATCCTGCTGGCCACCTCGCTGCTGGTGGTCCTGAAGAACCAGGAGCCGCGGATCCAGGCGCACAACAAGCGGGTGGCGTCCCGGCAGGTCGCCGTGGCCAGGGGCGAGGTCGCCCCCAAGTCCGCCGCGCGCGGCGAGGAGCCGGCCGGCGAGAAGACCGAGGCCGGCACCCCGGCGCTGGCCGGTGCCGCGCCGAAGGTCGGTGCCCGCCCGGCGGGCAAGCGCCCGTCCGGTGCCCGCGGCGGTCGCCCCGGCGGAAACCGGCCGGGCGGTGCCAAACGGCGCTGACCGGTCACCGACCGCCTACCCGGTGACGACCGGTACGACGGCGTCCTGCATGCTGTGCGCTACAGCGAGCAGGACGCCGTCGTCGTCGAAGGGGAGCGAACGCCGTGACGGAGACCCACAGCGTGGTACGCGGTGACAGTGGCCCGGAGGTCGCTCGGCTGGTGGCCAGCCGGGTGCTCGACGTACCGGACTTTCCCAGCCCCGGGGTCCTGTTCAAGGACCTGATGCCGCTCTTCGCCGACGGGGCGGTGTTCCGTGAGGTCATCGACGGCATCGTGGCGTACCACGGCCGGGAGTCCTTCGACGTCGTGGTCGGCATCGAGGCGCGCGGTTTCGTGGTCGCCGCCGCCATCGCGTACGCGACGGGGGTCGGCGTGGTGCCGGTGCGCAAGGCCGGCAAGCTGCCCCGGCCGGCGTACTCCGCCTCGTACGCGCTGGAGTACGGCGAGGCCACCCTGGAGGTGCACGAGGACGCCTTCACCGCCGGGCACCGGGTGCTGGTGGTCGACGACGTGCTCGCCACCGGCGGGACCGCCGAGGCGACCCTCGGCCTGGTCGAGCGGGCCGGTGGCACCGTCGCCGGCTTCACCGTGCTGCTGGAGTTGGCCTTCCTCGGTGCCCGGGAGCGGCTCGCCCCACGCCCGGTCCATGCCCTGCTGACCGTTTGATTCACGGCCGCCGGGGCGACCCGGAACCGGTACGACCGGCGGAGCGGCAGGGCACCGTGCGTGCGGGTAGCATTGCCCTTTGCTGACCGGGCGGAGTGCCGCCCGGCGGTGCGAGACCAGGCCGCCGGGCCGACCGCCCGGCGGTGCAAGACGGAGCCGTCGGGTGGCTCCCCCGGTGCTGGAAGACCAGCCCGCCGGGTGTTCGCCCGGCGGTGGAAGACCAGGCCGGCCGGCGTGCGGTCGGCTCATCCCGGCGATCGGTGAGGAGGCCGGTGTCCCACGATGTCGTCCCTCCGGCGGAGGGCACGGTGCACCCCACAGGCGACGCGGACGGCTCGGTGAGCGACCGGAACGGCATCCCACCGGAGCGGGCCTCGGGCCCCGGGGCCGGCGCACCCGCGCCGGCCGACCTCGGACGTCCCGGCGTGATGCCCGGGGCGGCCGGTGCGTCCACCGGCGCCGGCTCCGACGGGGCCGTGGTGCCCTTCCCGCTCGACGAGGACCCCTCCCCGAGCGCCGGGTTCGGCCTCTCCAACGCGCCGACCGGCCGGCGGGTGCGGGCCCGGCTCGCCCGGTTCAACGCCCCCTGGCAGACGTCGCAGGTCAGCGAGGTGCTGGAGCCGCTGATCGCGCTGCATCGGGAGAACCACCCCAAGGCGGACGCGCGGCTGCTCCAGCGGGCCTTCGACACCGCGGCCCGCTGGCACTCGGGGCAGTACCGCAAGTCCGGTGACCCGTACATCACCCACCCGCTCGCGGTCGCCACCATCCTGGCCACCCTGGGCATGGACACCACCACGCTGGTCGCGGCGCTGCTGCACGACACGATCGAGGACACCGAGTACGTCCTCGACCAGATGCGGGCGGACTTCGGCGGCGAGGTGGCGCTGCTGGTCGACGGGGTGACCAAGCTCGACAAGGTCAAGCTGGGCGACGCGGCCAAGGCGGAGACCATCCGCAAGATGGTCGTGGCGATGGCCAAGGACCCCCGGGTCCTGGTGATCAAGCTGGCCGACCGGCTGCACAACATGCGGACCCTCTCCTTCCTGCCCGCGCCGAAGCGGGAGCAGAAGGCGAAGGAGACGCTGGAGATCCTCGCCCCGCTCGCCCACCGCCTCGGCATGAACACGATCAAGTGGGAGCTGGAGGACCTGGCCTTCGGCACCCTCTTCCCGAAGCGGTACGAGGAGATCCTCCGGCTGATCGGGGAGCACCAGCCGCAGCGGGAGGCGCTGCTCAAGCAGGTGACCCAGAAGGTCGGGACGGACCTCAAGTCCGCCAAGATCAAGGCTGAGGTGACCGGCCGGCCGAAGCACCTGTACTCGATCTACCAGAAGATGATCGTGCGGGGGCGGGACTTCAACGACATCTACGACCTGGTCGGGGTGCGGATCCTGGTCGACACGGTGCGGGACTGCTACGCGGCGCTGGGGGTCATCCACGCCAACTGGCAGCCGGTGCCGGGCCGGTTCAAGGACTACATCGCGATGCCCAAGTTCAACATGTACCAGTCGCTGCACACGACGGTCATCGGGCCCACCGGCAAGCCGGTGGAGATGCAGATCCGCACGTACGCGATGCACCGCACCGCCGAGTTCGGCATCGCCGCGCACTGGAAGTACAAGGAGCACAAGGGCACCCAGATCGTCGGCCCGCCGGCGCACATCGACGAGATGACCTGGCTGCGGCAGCTCCTGGACTGGCAGCGGGAGGCGGCCGACCCGAGCGAGTTCCTCGACGCGCTACGCTTCGACCTGTCCAGCCAGGAGGTGTACGTCTTCACCCCCAAGGGGGACGTCATCCCGCTGCCGACCGGGTCGACGCCGGTGGACTTCGCGTACGCGGTGCACACCGAGGTCGGGCACAAGTGCATCGGGGCGCGGGTCAACGGCAAGCTGGTGCCGCTGGAGTCGACGCTGTCCAACGGCGACGTGATCGAGATCTTCACCTCGAAGTCCGACACCGCCGGCCCGACGCAGGACTGGCTCGGCTTCGTCAAGAGCCCCCGGGCCCGCACCAAGATCCGCCAGTACTTCAACAAGGAGCGGCGCGAGGAGGCGATCGAGGCCGGCAAGGACGCGATCGTCAAGGCGATGCGCAAGCAGGGCATGCCGTTGCAGCGGATGCTCACCTCCGACAACCTGATGGCGATCGCCCGGGACCTGCACCTGGCCGACGTGGCCTCGTTGTACGCGGCGGTCGGCGACAGCCAGGTCTCCGCCCAGTCCGTGGTGCAGAAGCTGATGGCCACCTACGGCGGGGAGGAGGGGGCGGTCGAGGACATCGCCGAGACCGCCGTCGCCACCCGCCCGCCGCGCAGCCGGGCCTCCAGCCACGACCCGGGCGTGGTCGTCCGGGGCGTCAGCGACGTCTGGATCAAGCTGGCCCGCTGCTGCACACCGGTGCCGCCGGACACCGTCTTCGGCTTCGTCACCCGCTCCGGCGGGGTGAGCGTGCACCGCGACGACTGCGCCAACGCCGAGGACCTCAGGGCGCAGGTGGAACGGGTCGTCGAGGTGACCTGGAAGCTCACCTCCGCCTCCACGTTCCTGGTCGCCATCCAGGTGGAGGCCCTCGACCGGCACAAGCTGCTGGCCGACGTGACGCGGGTGCTCTCCGAGGAGCGGGTCAACATCCTCTCCGCCACGGTCACCACCACCCGCGACCGGGTGGCGGTGAGCCGGTTCAGCTTCGAGATGGCCGACCCGAAGCACCTCGGGCACCTGCTCGCCGCGGTGCGCAAGGTCGACGGGGTCTTCGACGCGTACCGGGTCACCTCGAACTCCTGACCCGCCCACCGCCCGGCGCCGTCGCGACGGCGCCGGGCGGGTGCGCGTCCCCGACCCGCCGCACCGCGGGGAACACCGACAGCGCCCGCCGGCTCGGCCGACGGGCGCTGTCGGGTGGTACGGGACCGGCGGTCAGGCGTCGGTCATCGTGAGGTCGGTGATGACGACCTCCTTCTTCGGGTGGCCACCCCCGGCCTGCTGGGCGAACGCCCCGTCGTCGCCGGCCTCGGCGATCTCCTTGACCAGGTCCATGCCGCCGGTGATGGTGCCCAGCACGGTGTAGTTCGGGTCCAGCGGCGAGTCGCCGTAGACGATGAAGAACTGGCTGCCGGTGCTCGTCGGCTGCCCCGAGTTGGCCATCGCGATGACGCCCTCCGGGTACGGCGGACGCTTGTCGGTGGGCAGGTTCTCCTCGGCCAGCCGGTAGCTCGGGCCGCCGGTGCCGTCGGTGTCCCGCCAGCCCTTGCCGGTGGCGCTGGGGTCACCGCACTGCAACACCTTGATGCCCTCGGTGACCAGCCGGTGGCACTTGCTGTTGTCGAAGAAGTCCTTGCCCGCCAGGTGCGTGAAGCTGCCCGCGGTGCAGGGGACCGCGGAGCGGTCGACCTTGGCGGTGATCGGACCCAGGTTGGTGGTGATGGTCAGGGTCTGGCTGCCGGTGTTGGGCTGCTCCGTCGCCGGGAGCCCGACATCCTTGGTCTGCGGGGACCGCTGCTCGGCGGGGACCTCGGTGTAGTAGCACTGGGAGTGGCCGGCCGCCGGCCCGGCGGTCTGCTGCTGCTCGTCGTCGCCGAGGCTGCTGGCCAGCCAGACGGTCCCGGCGACCACGAGCAGCAGGGCCGCCGAGGCGCCGACGATGGCCTGAATCTGGCGGCGCTTGCGGGCCTTGGCCGAGCGCTCGGCCATCTCCCGCTCGAGTCGGGCCCGCGCCGCCACGCGCTGCCGATCTCTGGTGGACGTCACGCCTGGATCCTCCTGGACTGCTCGGGCGCGGTCGGTGCCGCTGGTCGGTGGGCGGGGAGCGGGTCAGCCGGCGCTCGGGCTCGGCGCCGGTTCGGTCGGTGCCGGCGCGTTCGCCGACGCGCCGACGGTGAGGGTCCGGATCACCACGTCGGTCTCCGGCTTGACCTTGTCCCCGTTGCCATTGTCCACGGTCGGCAGGGCACCGATCTTCTCCACCACGTCCAGCCCCTCGGTGACCCGGCCGACGACCGGGTACGCCGGCTCGGCCGGGTCGAAGTCCTTGAAGAAGATCAGGAACTGGCTGCCGTTCACGCCGGGGGCGCTGCCGACCATCGCCACCGTGCCCTTCGGGTACGCCGGCTCCCGCTCCGGGGCGGGGCTGGCCGACGGGTCGGGCGCCGGGATCGGGACGTTCTCGTCGGAGAACGAGTAGGTCGGCCCGCCGAGGCCGGTGCCGCTGGGGTCGCCGCAGCGCACCGCGCCCTCGGCGGTGATCTCGTGGCAGTTGGTGTTGTCGTAGAAGGCCCGGCCGGCCAGGTGCTCCAGGCTCGCCGCGCTGCACGGCGCGAGGGCCAGGTCGAGCTCGGCGGTGACCGCGCCCTGGTTCGTGGTGACCGTCATCGGCCGGGTGCCCTCGGTCGGCAGGCCGACGGTGGTCGGGGTGCCGACGTCCTTGAGGCTGTTGTTGCCGCCGCCGTCCTGCGGCGTCCAGGCGCAGACCTCGTTGTTGGCGGCGGTCGTCTCCTCCGGGTCGGACTCGAAGGCGCCCAGCGCCCACGCCGAACCGACGACGATCAGCAGCACCACCACGGCGGCGCCCACCGCGGCCTGGATCTGCCGCCGGCGTTTCGTGGCGGCGGCGCGCCGGGCCTGCTGGCGGTCGAGCTTGGCCCGCGCGAGTTTGCGCTGCCGGTCCCTGCTGGAAGCCACTCGCGCTCCCCTTCCTCTACCCTGGTGGTCGCGACGGACGACGGGCGCGCCCCGTCGGGTGTCACCGTGCGCCACGCCACACGCCCGCCAGAGTGTACGGGTAACTGCTGGGAATGTGGTGTACGAGGTCGGTCCCGGTGCCGGTGGGCCCGGTTCCGGTCGGCCGGGGCGGCGGTGGGCGGGCCGGGTGATCCGGTGTGCCGGCGGTTAGGCTGCTCACCGGAGGACAACCTGACGGAAGGGGAGCGGACGTGCTCGTGGCCAGCGTTCCCGCGGAAGCCTTCGGCACCAACTGCTACGTGGTGGCCGCCGGCCCGGGGGAGCAGTGCGTGGTGGTCGACCCGGGCATCGGCGTCCTCGACCGGCTCGACGCCGTGCTGGCCGAGCACCGGCTGCACCCGGCCGCGGTGCTGCTCACCCACGGCCATCTCGACCACACCTTCTCGGGCGCGCCGGTCTGCGGCGCGCGGGGGATCACCGCGTACGTGCACCCCGGCGACCGGGAGATGCTCGCCGACCCCGCCAAGGGCCTCTCCGCGGACCTCTCCGCGCTCTTCGGCGGGCGGCTGCCGTACACCGAGCCGGAGGACGTCGCCGAGCTGACCGACGGCGGCACGCTCAGCCTGGCCGGGCTGGAGATCACCGTCGACCACGCCCCCGGCCATACCGGCGGGTCGGTGCTGTTCCGGCTGCCGGCCACCGGCTCGACGTGGGAGGCCGAGCAGCTCTGCCTCTCCGGCGACGTGCTCTTCGCCGGCTCGATCGGCCGCACCGACCTGCCCGGCGGCAGCATGCCGGCGATGCTCACCAGCCTCCGGGAGAAGATCCTCCCGCTGGCCGACGACACCGTCGTGCTGCCCGGCCACGGCCCCGCGACCACCATCGGCCGCGAGCGCGCCGGCAACCCGTACCTCGTCGAGGTGGCGCGCTCCGGCGGTGGCCGACCGGCCGCGCCCGCCCGCGGCCTGTGACGACCCGGTCCGGCCGTCACCGGCCGGGCCCACCCTCTTCCCCCGGCCGGTGACGGCCGCACCGACCCTGCCCCGCGCGCGGCGCGTGGGGCGCGTGAACGGAGCGTCATGAGCAAGCCCACGCCCATCTCCGGCTTCCCGGAGTGGACGCCGTCGCAGCGGATGATCGAGCAGTTCGTGCTCGACCGGATCCGCACCACCTTCGAGCTGTACGGCTTCGCCCCGCTGGAGACCCGCGCGGTGGAGCCCCTCGACCAGCTCCTGCGCAAGGGGGAGACCTCCAAGGAGGTCTACGTGATCCGGCGGCTGCACGACGAGCCCGGCGCGGCGGCCGGGGACGACAGCCTCGGTCTGCACTTCGACCTGACCGTGCCGTTCGCCCGGTACGTGCTGGAGAACGCCGGCAAGCTCCAGTTCCCGTTCCGCCGGTACCAGATCCAGAAGGTGTGGCGGGGCGAGCGCCCGCAGGAGGGGCGGTACCGGGAGTTCGTCCAGGCCGACATCGACATCGTCGACCGGGACACCCTCGCCGCGCACCACGAGGCGGAGATGCCGCTGGTGATCGGGGACGCGCTGCGGTCGCTGCCGATCCCGCCGGTGACCATCCAGGTGAACAACCGCAAGATCTGCGAGGGCTTCTACCGGGGCATCGGGCTGACCGACCCGGAGGCGGCGCTGCGCGCGGTCGACAAGCTGGACAAGATCGGCCCGGCGAAGGTGGCCGAGCTGCTGGCCCAGACCGCCGGGGCGAGCGAGGCGCAGGCCAAGGCGTGCCTGTCGCTGGCGGAGATCTCCGCGCCGGACGCCTCCTTCGCCGACGCGGTGCGCGCCCTCGGGGTGACCGATCCGCTCCTGGAGGAGGGGATCGCCGAGCTGGTCGCGGTGGTGGAGACGGCCGCCGCGCACGCGCCCGGCCTCTGCGTCGCCGACCTGCGCATCGCGCGGGGCCTGGACTACTACACCGGCACGGTGTACGAGACCCAGCTCGCCGGGTACGAGCGGTTCGGCTCGATCTGCTCCGGCGGCCGGTACGACAACCTGGCCAGCGCGGGCGCGGTGTCGTACCCGGGGGTGGGCATCTCGATCGGGGTGACCCGGCTGCTCGGGCTGCTCTTCGGCGCCGGTGGGCTGTCGGTGTCCCGGTCGGTGCCGACCTGCGTGCTGGTCGCGGTGACCACCGAGGAGCAGCGGGCGGCGAGCAACCGGGTGGCCGACGCGCTGCGCCGCCGGGGGGTGCCGACCGAGGTGTCGCCGAGCGCGGCGAAGTTCGGCAAGCAGATCCGCTACGCCGAGCGGCGGGGCATCCCGTACGTCTGGTTCCCCGGCGCGGAGGGCGCGGCGGACGAGGTGAAGGACATCCGCTCCGGCGAGCAGGTGGTTGCGGCGGCCGGGGAGTGGACGCCACCCCGGGCCGACCTGCGGCCCCTGGTCTCCTGAACCGGTTACTGGCGCGTACGCCCGGATGGACCTACGGTGGCGTAAGTTACGCCACCGTAGGGAGATCCTCGTGACCGATCTGAGCCAGACCGCACTCCTCCACGAACTCGAGCCCGTGGTGGAGAGCAACCTGAACCGTCACCTGAGCATGGCCAAGGAGTGGTTCCCGCACGAGTACGTGCCGTGGAGCGAGGGACGCACCTTCGACGGCCCGCTCGGTGGCGAGGCGTGGACCGAGGCCGACTCGACGCTGCCGGACGTGGCCCGGACCGCGCTGATCGTCAACCTGCTCACCGAGGACAACCTGCCCTCGTACCACCACCAGATCGCCACCCTGTTCGGCCGCGACGGGGCCTGGGGCACCTGGGTGCACCGCTGGACGGCGGAGGAGGGGCGGCACGGCACGGCGATCCGGGACTACCTGACCGTCACCCGGGCGGTGGACCCGGTGGAGCTGGAGCGGGCCCGGATGGTGCACATGTCGCACGGGTACTCCAACGCCCACGACCACCACATGCTCAACTCGCTGGCGTACGTGTCGTTCCAGGAACTGGCCACCCGGATCTCCCACCGCAACACCGGCAAGGCCACCGGCGACGCCGTCTGCGACGCCCTGCTGGCCCGCATCGCCGCGGACGAGAACCTGCACATGGTCTTCTACCGCAACCTGCTCGCGGCCGCGTTCGAGGTGGCGCCGAGCCAGACCATGCGGGCGGTGGCCGAGGTGATCACCAACTTCGAGATGCCGGGCGTCGGCATCGAGGGCTTCGCCCGCAAGTCGGTGCAGATCGCCCTGGCCGGTATCTACGACCTGCGTCAGCACCGCGACGAGGTGGTGGCGCCGGTGCTGCGCCAGTGGGACGTCTTCAACGTCACCGGGCTGGACGCCGAGGGCCAGGCCGCCCAGGAGCGGATCGGCCAGCACCTGGCGGACCTGGAGACGGCGGCGGCCCGCTTCGAGGAGAAGCGCGACGCCCGCCGCGCCCGCCTGGCCCGCGTCGGCTGACGACGACCCCGTCACTGCCCGGCCGCTGACCTCCGCGTCGGCCGGTCGGTCGGTCACGAGGTGGGCTGGTCGAGCGGGAAGAGCAGGCAGCTCGACGTGGCGTGGGCGATCAGCGTCGGCGTCGGTGAGCCGGGCTCGGCGAGGGCGGTGCGGCGGCCCCGTTGCAGCACCGTCCCCTCGCAGCGCAGGGTGCCCGAGGCGACGGTGACCGGCCGGAGAAACTTCACGTTCAGGTCCAGCGAGGTGTAGCCGACGCCGGCCGGCAGGGTGGTGTGCACCGCACAGGCCGCGGCGGTGTCGAGCAGGGTGGACAGGATCCCGCCGTGGACGGTGCCGAGCGGGTTGTAGTGGAACTCCTGCGGCACCAGCTCGACCATCACCCGGCCCTCGTCGGCCGTCATCCGAGATGGGGCTCGAACTCTGGCCGGTCCTGGTCGCGGTGCTCGGCTGGGGCAACCGCCACCTCGCCGACCCGGACGGCTCCCGCTGCGCGTCGAGCACCGCGACTGCGGCGGCGAGATCCTGGTCGGGCTCCGGTGCGAGCGGGGACACGAGGTGGGGGCCGCCCGGGAGGTGCTGCCCCGCCCCGGTCCCGGCGCCCGCCGCCGGACCGGCTGACGTCGTCGCGCGGCCGGCGGCGGCCCGGACCCCGGCGGCGGCCCGGACCCCGGCGGCGGCCCGGACCCCGGCGGCGGGGTCCGGGCCGCGTCGGTCACCAGCCGAAGCCGGCCCCGTACGAGACGGTGGCCAGCACCTGCTGACCGCTGGTGTTGGGGTGGAAGTAGTCCCAGGTGGAGAGCTGACCGAGGGCGAACGGGTACCGGAACACGGCGTTGCCGTCGAACCGGCAGTTCGCCCCGTACGCCGTGCAGGCCTGGGCGAGCTGCGTGTTGTAGTCGACCACCCGCTGGCGTACCCGGTTGCGGCGGTCGGTGTCGGCCTGGCTGGTGGAGGTCGGGTTGGCCAGCAGGGACTGGCAGATGCCGAAGAGCGACCAGGCGGTCCGGGCGCTGCCGCTGTCCTTGCCGACCGTCCAGAGCCGGTGCACGTCCGGGATGCTGACCAGCAGGACCCGGGCGTCGGGCAGGCCGGACTTGAGCCGGTTCAGCGCCGTGTCGATGTTGCCACGGAAGGTGGCGACCGTGGTCATCGTCGACTCCGACCCGGTGCACGCGTCGTTCGCGCCGATCAGCACCGTGACGTACCCGGCGCCCTGGCTGACCGCCGTGGCGGCCTGGCCGGGCAGGTCGGCGGACTTCGCCCCGGTCCGGGCGGCGTTGTGGTTGCGCCCGGCGATGGCCGGCTCGGTCGCGCGGATGCGCAGGTAGTGGCTGTTCACGCTGGCGTAGTCGCCGGTGCTGAACGAGCGGGCGGTGCAGTCCACGTACCAGCCGCAGGCGTTGAACCCCCGGGTGATCGAGTCGCCGAGGCTGACCATCGAGGTGGGCGGCGGGTCGGCGGCGGCTGCGGCGGCGGGGCTGGCGGGCAGGGTCGCTGCGGTGAGCAGGGCGGCGCAGGCGGTGGCGACGGCCAGTGCGCGGCGGGCGAGGGTCATGGTGGCCTCCGGATCGCGGTTGCCGGATGTGCGAGGGTGACCAGATCGTATTGACAACCTTCTGTGTCCACAATGTTTCGGATCGAGTGCGTCGTAGGGGGAGGGGAGGAATGATATGGATCTAGGTCTTGCTGACGATCTTCAATATCTGAATACTTCACCGGGACGCGGTTGATTTCCCCAGATCAGCCGGTTCTGTCCCGTCCGGACACGTCATCCCCGGTGTGTCCGTTACTCCCTTCCGGAGGTTCGTTCATGCGACCCACAAGGTCCTCGCTCCGCCGCGCCGCCACCGTCGTCGTGGCCGGAACCCTGGTCGCCGGCTCGCTGATCGGCGCGCCCGCCCAGGCCGCACCCGCCGTCGCCTCGCCCGACGCCGCCGCGGGTCTCGCCGAGCGGCTCGGCGACCGCTCCGCCGGCACGTACGCCGACGGCGCCGGCAAGATGGTCGTCACCGTGACCGACGCCGCCGCGGCCCGCCAGGTCACCGCCAACGGCGCCACCCCCAAGCTGGTCAAGCGCGGCGCCGCCGAGCTGGCCCGGGCCACCGCCGAGCTCGACCGCTCCGTGCGGATCCCCGGCACCGCCTGGTGGACCGACCCGGCCACCAACCAGGTCGTCGTCTCCGTGGACAGCACCGTGACCGGCGCCAAGCTGGAGCGGGTCAAGGCCGCCGCCGCGAAGAGCAACGGCGCGGTGCGCGTCGAGTCCACGCCCGGCGTGCTGAGCACCACGATCTCCGGTGGTCAGGCCATCTACGCCGGTGGCGGTGGGCGCTGCTCGCTGGGCTTCAACGTCCGCAGCGGCAGCACCTACTACTTCCTGACCGCCGGGCACTGCACCAACATCTCGTCGAGCTGGTACTCCAACTCCGGCCAGACCAGCCTGCTCGGCACCCGGGCCGGCACCAGCTTCCCGGGCAACGACTACGGCATCGTGCGGCACAACAACTCCGCCAACGCCGCCGGCAACGTGTCCCTCTACAACGGCACCTTCCGGGACATCACCGCCGCCGGCAACGCCTTCGTCGGCCAGTCGGTGCAGCGCTCCGGCAGCACCACCGGCCTGCGCAGCGGCTCGGTGACCGGCCTGAACGCCACCGTGAACTACGCCGAGGGCCGGGTCACCGGCATGATCCGTACCAACGTCTGCGCCCAGCCGGGTGACAGCGGCGGCTCGCTGTTCAGCGGCACCACCGCCCTGGGCCTCACCTCCGGCGGCAGCGGCAACTGCACCACCGGCGGCACCACCTTCTTCCAGCCGGTCACCGAGGCGCTCAGCGCCTACGGGGTCAGCGTCTTCTGATCGACCCTCCCCGTCGAGCGGGCCGTCGGAGCGATCCGGCGGCCCGCCCGCCGTTCTGGTGTAAGGAAGGGCCCCCTCTTAACGCTTTCGGTAGAGGAAGGGGCCCCTGTTAACCGCCCCGGCCGCGCAGCGCGGCGGCCACCAGCAGGGGCGCGAGCGCCTCCGCCCCGGCCGCCACCCGCTCGGCCAGGCCGACCCGTGCGCCCCCGGCGGCCATCTCGACCACGAACCAGGCCACCGGCAGGAGCAACCCGACCGCCACCGCCACCCAGGTCGCCCGCCGCCCCAGGTACCCCGTGGTCGGCCCCGCGCGCTCCGCGTACCCCGTGGTTGGCCCTGCCTGCTCCGTCGCCGGCCCCGCGTGCGGCGCGAGGGCCGGCCAGAGCGCCAGCGCGCCGAAGGCCACCGCCGCGGCGAGCGTGTGCGGCACCGAACCCCCACCGCCGGCCGGCAGCGGAAACGCCGCCACCGCCAGGGTGGCCGCCCCGCCGAGGGCGAGCAGCGCCCGGCCGGCGGGGGCGAGGGGACGCAGACCGGCGGCGGTCACGCAGTGGCACAGCCCGAGGCCGGCCAGGCCGAGCGTCATGATCCACCGGTCCGTCGCGCCGACGGCGGCGAGCGCGCTGATCGTCCCGGTGAGCTGGTCGAACCCGCCGGGCTGGCGGGCCGCGCCGAGGGTCCAGCCGCCGACCAGGAGGATCGGCGCCGCCACGGCGGAGGCCAGCGCCCATCCGGGTACGACTCGCATCCGAGCACCGTACGCGCTGACCCGCCGCCGACGGCGCTGCCGCCACGCCGACGGCGCTGCCGGCACGCCGACGGCGCTGCCAGCACCGCTGCCGGCGCGGTGTCACCGGCGCAGGTGTTAACAGGGGGCCCTTCCTCTACCGGAAGCGTTAAGAGGGGGCCCCTCCTTACAGCCCGGTTCGGGTGGGGGGCGGGGGGTGCTGACAGAATGCGGGGGCAGCCGTTACACGTGAGGAGACGCAAGCCGTGATCCGTACCCATGACGCCGGCAGCCTGCGCGCGACCGACGCCGGCACGACGGTGACGCTCGCCGGGTGGGTGGCCCGCCGGCGCGACCACGGCGGTGTCATCTTCGTCGATCTGCGCGACGGCACCGGCATCGTCCAGGTGGTGTTCCGCGAGGAGGACGCGCACGCGCTGCGCAACGAGTTCTGCGTGAAGGTCGTCGGTGAGGTGACCCGCCGCCCCGAGGGCAACGAGAACCCGGAGCTGCCCACCGGCGAGATCGAGGTGACCGCCAGCGAGCTGGAGGTGCTCTCCGAGGCGGCCCCGTTGCCGCTGCCGGTGGACGACCAGGTCGAGGCCGGCGACGACGTCCGGCTCAAGTACCGCTACCTGGACCTGCGCCGGGGCGGGCCGGCGCGGGCGATGCGGCTGCGCTCGCGGGCCAACCAGCTCGCCCGGGGGGTGCTGCACGAGCGGGACTTCCTGGAGATCGAGACCCCGACGCTGACCCGCTCCACCCCGGAGGGTGCCCGCGACTTCCTGGTCCCGGTCCGGCTCCAGCCCGGGAGCTGGTACGCCCTGCCGCAGTCGCCGCAGCTGTTCAAGCAGTTGCTGATGGTCGGCGGGATGGAGCGGTACTACCAGATCGCCCGCTGCTACCGGGACGAGGACTTCCGCGCCGACCGGCAGCCGGAGTTCACCCAGCTCGACATCGAGATGTCCTTCGTCACCGAGGACGACGTGATCGACCTCGGTGAGGCGATCGTCGCCGCGCTCTGGTCCGACCTGGCCGGGTACGAGATCCCCCGCCCGATCCCGCGGATCACCTGGCACGACGCGATGGCCCGGTACGGCTCGGACAAGCCGGACCTGCGCTACGGCGTCGAGCTGGTGGAGCTGACCGGGTACCTGCGCGGCACCGCGTTCCGGGTCTTCGCCGCCGCGATCGACGCGGGCGGCTACGTCGGGGCGGTGGTGATGCCCGGCGGCGCCGCGCAGACCCGCAAGGAGCTGGACGGCTGGCAGGACTGGGCCAAGGCGCGCGGCGCGAAGGGCCTGGCCTACGTGGTGCTCGACGCGGAGACCGGCGCCCCGCGCGGCCCGGTGGCGAAGAACCTCTCCGAGGAGCACCTGGCCGGGCTGGCCGACGCGGTCGGCGCGAAGCCCGGCGACGCGATCTTCTTCGCCGCCAACGCCGACACCCGGGAGGCGCAGGAGCTGCTGGGCGCGGCCCGGATCGAGATCGCCAAGCGGTCGAACCTCATCGACGAGAGCGCCTGGGCGTTCTGCTGGGTGGTCGACGCGCCGATGTTCGAGCCGGCCTCCGAGGAGAACGGCAGAGCCGGTGGCTGGACGGCGGTGCACCACCCGTTCACCTCGCCGAACGCCGAGTGGGTGGACCGCTTCGAGGAGGCCCCGGACCGCGCCCTGGCGTACGCGTACGACATCGTCTGCAACGGCAACGAGATCGGCGGCGGGTCGATCCGTATCCACCGGGGTGACGTGCAGCGGCGGGTCTTCGCGCTGCTCGGCATCACCCCCGAGGAGGCGCAGGACAAGTTCGGCTTCCTGCTGGAGGCGTTCAAGTACGGCCCGCCGCCGCACGGCGGCATCGCCTTCGGCTGGGACCGGGTCTGCATGCTGCTCGCCGGGGCGGACTCGATCCGTGAGGTGATCGCCTTCCCGAAGACCCGGGGCGGCTTCGACCCGCTGACCGGCGCGCCGACGCCGATCACCGCCCAGCAGCGCCTGGAGGCCGGCATCGACGCCAAGCCCAAGCCCCCGGCCGCCGCGCACACCGGCACCGCCGGGCCGGCAGCTCCGGTGGCCGACCCCACCTGAGCGCCGTCCCGTGGAGGGTCACCGGGTGCGCGCCGCGTGCCCGGTGACCACCGGATCGAGAGGGGAGCGCCGGGCGGATGCGGCTGCTGGTCGTCGGGGGTAGCGGGCAGCTCGGGCACGCGGTGTGCCGGCGGGCGGTGGCGGCCGGCGTCGCGGTGACGGCCACGTACCACTCCGGCGCCGTCGGGGTGCCGGGGGTCGAGGCGTACCGGCTGGACGTGACGGACCGGGCCGCGGTGCGCCGGCTGGTCACCCGGGTGCGCCCCGACGCGGTGGTCAGCACCCCCTACCGGTACGCGGACTGGACGGTCACCGCCGACGGGGCGGCGCACGTGGCGCTCGCCTCGGCCGAGGTCGGTGCCCGGTTGGTGCACCTGTCCAGCGACGCGCTGCACGCCGGGCGCCCCGAGCCGTACGCCGACGACGACCCGCCCACCCCGGTCTTCCCGTACGGTGCGGCGAAGGCGGCGGCGGAGACCGCCGTGCGGGCCGCCGACCCGGCTGCGGTGCTGGTGCGGACCTCGCTGATCCTCGGCGACGCGGACAGCCCGCAGATCCGGCTCTGCCGAGATGCCCTCGCTGGGGCGTTCCCCCTGTTCACCGACGAGATCCGCTGTCCGGTCGACGTCGGGGACCTGGCCGGGGCGGTCCTGGAACTCACCGGCACCGACCACGCCGGCCCGCTGAACGTGGCCGGTCCGCAGGCGGTCAGCCGGGCCGAGTTGGGGCTGCTGGTGGCCCGGCGGTACGGCCTCGACACGGCCGGGCTGACGACCACCACCAGCGCCGCGGTCCCGTCCCGCCCCACCGTGGTACGCCTGGACAGCACGCGGGCCGCCACCGATCTGCGGACCCGGCTGCGCGCCGTCGAGGACGTGCTCGCCGGCTGACCCCCGTGACCCGGAGGCCAGGGGCCGTGTCGACCACGGGATGCAAAAGAATTGTGCACAGAAAATGTGCACAGATATTGTGCATCGCATGACGACTCCCGAGCCGGACCCGGTGCGACTGACCAGCCGGCAGATCCGGATCCTGGCCCACCCGCTGCGGGTCCGGCTGCTCGGCGCGCTGCGCGAGGCGGGCTCGGCGACCGCCACCCGGCTCGCCGAGCTGCTCGACACCAACACCGGGGCCACCAGTTACCACCTGCGCCAGCTCGCCGAGGTCGGGCTGGTGGTCGAGGACCCGGACCGGGCCGTCGGGCGGCAGCGGTGGTGGCGGGCGGCGCACGAGTACAGCAGTTGGCAGGCCACCGCGTACGACGACGATCCGGACGCCCGTGCCGCCGCCGAGTGGATGCAGGGCGAGCAGCTCCGGATCCTCGCCGAACGGGCCGAAGGCTGGCGGGCCGTGCAGGCGGAGTACGACCAGGCGTGGCGGGACGCGGCCGGGATCTCCGACGCGCTGCTGCGCATCTCCCCGCAGCGCCTCGACGACCTGCACGCCGAGCTGTGGGCGGTCCTGGAGCGCTACCGTGCCGAGACACCGTCCGACGAGCCCGACGCCCTGCCGGTGGCGTACTTCCTCGCCGCCTTCCCGAAGGTCGGGGTGCGCCGGTGAGCCCCGCCGGACTGGGCGTCGGCCAGGTCCGGCACCGGTTCCTCGCCCTGTACGCCCTGCGGTGGCTGCCCACCGGACTGCTCATCCCGGTGACGGTCCTGCTGATGCAGGAGCGGGGCCTCACCCTGACCCAGATCGGTCTGGTGTTCAGCGCCCAGGGGCTGGTGGTGCTGGTCCTGGAGCTGCCCACCGGCGGGCTCGCCGACGCCCTCGGCAGCCGTCCGGTCCTCGTCGCCGCCTGGGCGGTCGGGCTGGCCGCGCTGCTGCTGCTCGTGGTGGCCGACACCCCCCTGCTGTTCGCCCTGGTCTTCTGTCTGCAAGGGCTGTTCCGGGCGCTGGACAGCGGCCCCCTGGAGTCCTGGTACGTCGAGGCCACCCTCGCCGCCGACCCCCGGGCCGGCTACGAACGCGGCCTCGGCCTGGCCGGTACCACCGTGGGGGTGGCGATCGGCGGCGGCGCACTGCTCGGCGGCGCGCTGGTGGCGCTCGGCCCGGTCGGTCCGGTCAGCGCCCTCACCGTGCCGGTGCTGGCGGCGGCGCTGCTCCAGACGGTGGCGCTGGCCGCGCTGCTCGGGCTGCTGGTCGAGGCCCGGCCGCCCCGGGGGGCCGGCGCGCTGCGCGCCTCGCTCGGGCAGGCGCCCCGGATGGTCGGGCGGGCGTTCGGCCTGCTGCGCCGATCCCGGGTGCTGGCGGCGCTGGTCGCGGTCGAGCTGTGCTGGGGCTTCGGCATCGTCACCTACGAGTCCCTGCTGCCGGTCCGGCTCGCCGAGGTGGTCGGCGATTCCGACCGGGCGGCGGCGCTGCTCGGGCCGGCCAGTTCGGCGGCCTGGCTCGCCTCGGCCGCCGGGGCGGCGCTGACCCCACTGCTATTGCGCTGGCCGGGCGCCGCCGCCGGGGCCGCGCTGCTGCGGATCGCCCAGGGGGTGACCGTGGTCGGGATGGGCCTGCTCGCCGGACCGGTCGGCCTGCTGGCCGCCTACCTCGCCTGCTACACGGTGCACGGCGCGGCCAACCCGCTGCACACCGGCCTGCTGCACCGGCAGGTCGACGGGCCGTACCGGACCAGCGTCCTCTCGCTGAACTCGATGGCCGCCCAGCCGGCGGCGGCGCTCGGGGGGATCACCCTCACCGCGCTCGCCGACGCGACCACCGTCAGCACCGCGCTGATCGTCGGCGCGGTGGTGCTGGCCGTCGCCGCCCCGCTCTACGTCCCGGCGTGGCGGGCCGGTCGTCGCGCCGTCGCGCCCCCGCCAGCCGCACAGGGGCGGGTCGGGGCGTCGAGCCCGCCCTCCGGGGCCGGTCCGATCCACCGTGGAGATTGACGATCAGACCGAACGGGTACATCCTGCGCGACCCACTGGTAACCCCCACCGGAGGACCGACATGCTCGCCATCATCGCGGCCATCGTTTTCGGGTTCGCGCTCCTGATCGACCTGCTGAACAACAACTTCGGCGCGCCGGACCTGTTCAACTGGAACACGCTCGTGCTCATCGGGCTGCTCCTGATCGCGCTCCACCTGGGCGGCGTCGGCAGCGGCGTCCGGGGCGGCGGGTGGCGTCGAGGCCGTCGCTAGGCTCGCTGCTGACTGGAAGTGATCGCTGCCGGGTCGGGTCCGCGCCGCGCTTCGGGTGGTGCGGACCCGGCCCGGTACTGTTCATCCGATGGAGTCCGACGCCCTGTTCCCACTCGGTGAGCCCGCCGCGACGCACCGCATCCCGGCCGGGTCCGGCGGCGACGGTTTCACCTCCGTGGGCGCGGACGCGCCGCTGCCGGTCCGGATGCGACCGGCGACCATCGACGAACTGGTCGGGCAGGAGCACCTACTCGCCCCCGGCGCGCCGCTGCGGCAACTGGTCGAGGGGGCCGCTCCGCTGTCGGTGATCCTCTGGGGGCCGCCGGGCAGCGGCAAGACCACCATCGCGCACCTGGTGGCGCGGGCCACCGACCGCCGGTTCGTGGCGATGTCGGCGCTGTCCGCCGGGGTGAAGGACGTCCGCGCGGTGATCGACACCGCCCGGCGGCAGCGCCGCTCCGGTGGCCCGCCGACCGTGCTCTTCATCGACGAGGTGCACCGGTTCAGCAAGACCCAGCAGGACTCGCTGCTCGCCGCCGTCGAGGACCGGACGGTGACCCTGCTCGCCGCGACCACGGAGAACCCGTACTTCTCGGTCATCTCGCCGCTGCTGTCGCGCTGCGTCCTGCTCACCCTCCAGGCGCTGGACGACGCCGCCGTGCGCGGCCTGCTGCGCCGCGCGGTCGCCGACGAGCGCGGCCTGGCCGGGGCCCTCACCCTGGAGACCGAGGCCGAGGAGCACCTGGTCCGGCTGGCCGGCGGGGACGTCCGCAAGGCGCTGACCGCGCTGGAGGCGGCGGCGGCCTCCGCCACGGCCCTCGGCACCGGCCGGATCGACCTGGCCACCGCCGAGCAGGCGGTGGACACCGCGGCCGTGCGCTACGACCGGGCCGGGGACGCCCACTACGACGTGACCAGCGCCCTCATCAAGAGCATGCGCGGGTCGGACGTGGACGCCGCCCTGCACTGGCTGGCCCGGATGCTGGTCGCCGGGGAGGACGCCCGGTTCATCGCCCGCCGGCTGGTGATCTTCGCCAGCGAGGACGTCGGGATGGCGGACCCCGCCGCGCTGAGCGTGGCCACCGCCGCCGCGCACGCCGTGGAGTACGTCGGCCTGCCGGAGGTCCAGTTGACCCTCGCCCAGGCGGTGATCCATCTGGCCACCGCGCCGAAGTCGAACTCGGCCACCACCGCCATCGGCGCGGCGCTCGCCGACGTCCGGGCGGGCCGGGGCGGTCCGGTGCCGCGTGGCCTGCGGGACGCGCACTACGCGGGCGCCCGGGGGCTCGGCCACGGCATCGGGTACCGCTATCCGCACGACGACCAGCGGGGCGTGGTCACCCAGCAGTACGCACCCGACGATCTTGTCGGTACCGACTACTACCGTCCGAGCGGACACGGGGCGGAACGATCGGTCGCGGCCCGGCTGCCGGTGCTGCGGCGGATCGTCCGGGGCCTGCCGGCCCCGGTGTCCCGCACGGACGGCGGCGCCACGGGGGGAAACGGCCGTCCGTCGGGGGCGGTGGTCGCCGAGGCGACGCATGAGGGCGGCAAGGACGCCGTCGAGGAGGGGCAGCAGTGAGATCGCGTGGTTCCGAACGACCGGAGGACGGCCCGGACGAGCGGCGTGATCCCCGGGCCAAGGGGCGCCGCTGGGGTCGCGGCAAGGCCGAGGCCGCCCCGGAGCCGCCGGAGAGCGGCGAGGAGTTCGGCTGGATCGACGACCTGCGGTCGGCGAAGCAGCAGGGTGGTGACCTCGGCCCCGGCGACCTGCCACCGGCCGCCGGCCCGCCCGGTCGCCCGCCGATGGCCCCACCCGGCCCGCCGTCCCCGCCGCACCCCGGCGCGCATCCTGCTCCGCCTTCCGGGCCGCCACCCGGTGGCCATCCGGAGGCGGGCCGTCCGCCGACCGCCCGTCCCGGCGCCGCACCGGTGCCGGGCCCCCACCCGCCCGCCGGGCCGCCCGGCGTCGCGCCTGGTCCAGGCCCGGCCGGCTCGGGTCCGCCCGGCGTCGGGCCGGCCGGTCCGGTGCGACCTGGTCCGGTGCCGCCCGGTGCGGTACCGCCCGGGGCCCGGACTGGGGCGGCCGTGCCCCCCGGCCCCCGACCGGCGGGCCCACCACAACCGGGCCAGGCGTACCCGTCGGGTCCGCCCGGTGGCCGGCCGGAGCCGGCGGGAGCGCCCGACACCCACCGACAGCATCCGGGCCCGCTGGGCGCCCCTGCGGCTCCGCCGGGCCCACCCGACGCGCACCGGCCGTCGCCCCCGGCGCAGCCGCCGGGCCGGCACCCGGCACCGCCCCCCGGTCGCCACCCGGTTGCGGCCCCACCGCCCGGCCGGCCGGGTGCTCCGGGGCAGCCACCCGGCGAGCCGACCGGGGCGCATCCGGTCGCGCCGCCACCTTCCGGCCCGCCCCCCGGCCAGGGCGGCCCGCCGCCGGGTCAGGGTCCTTCCGGCCCGCCGCTGGCCCGTGCCGGCGGGGCACCTGCCGCGGCCCGGTCCGCGCCGCACCAGCCGCCCGGTCCGCACCAGCCGCCCGGTCCGGGCATGCCGACCGGTCCGGGCATGCCGCCCCCACCAGCGCACAGCACCGGCCCCGCTGGCGGCGCACCGGACGGCGCGCCGCCGGCCGGCTCCGGGCCCGCACCGGCCCGCCGAGGCCGGCCAGAGTCCGGCGGCCCCCGCTCGCGGCCGGTGGACGGGCCGTGGCCCGGCGCCCCCGTGCCGCCCCGGGCGCCGCTCGGCGCGGCGGGCCGTCCGGCGGATGCCGCCCCGCCACCCCGGCCCGCAGGTGACGGGGTCGGCGAGGCGGTCGGCCGACCGCCGACCGGACAGCGGGGCGCCGAGCAGGGACGCTTCGGGCCGGGTGCCCCGGCCACCGGGGAACGACCCACCGGCGGCGAGCCGGCGGGCACCGACGAGCGCCCACCGGCTCGTCCGGTCGGCCGGCGACGGGCCGCCGAGCCCGCCGAGCCGGTGGTCCCGCAGTCGGGCAACGCCCCCGAGGTGCCGGTGGTGCCCCGCTCCGGCAACGCCCCCGAGGTGCCGGCGGTTCCGCGCTCGGGCAACGCCCCCGAGGTGCCGCCGCGTGCGGTG
Organism: Micromonospora fluostatini; assembly: GCF_050410825.1. Taxonomy (NCBI): domain Bacteria; kingdom Bacillati; phylum Actinomycetota; class Actinomycetes; order Micromonosporales; family Micromonosporaceae; genus Micromonospora; species Micromonospora fluostatini. The sequence goes on along the minus strand of NZ_CP191251.1, from coordinate 3,351,185 downwards.
CCGCTCCACGAGGGCCCGGCCGCTCCGGCGGTCGGCGGTCGCGCCGCCGTACCCGGTGTGGAGGACTCGGGGCCGCTGCCGCCGCACGGCGAGTACGCGCCGCGCCGGTCCGGTGGCGGACGCCGACGGGCCCGCGAGGACGACGACGACCCCACCACCTCGCGGCCCGGTGCGGGGACACGGCCGGGAGCCGGCCCGGGTGGCGGCCACGCGGCACCCCCGGACGGCGGACCCCCGTCGCCGCGCCCACCGTCCGGCGGGTACCCCACGGTGCCGCCGTCGGGCGGGCCCGCCGCTCTGCGCCCGCCGTCGGGCGGGCAGCCGACCCAGCGCCCGCCGTCGGGCGGGCCCTCGGCACTGCGTCCGCCGTCGGGCGGGCCCTCGGCACTGCGTCCGCCGTCGGGCGGGCCCTCGGCACTGCGTCCGCCGTCGGGCGGGCCCTCGGCACTGCGTCCGCCGTCGGGCGGGCCCTCGGCACTGCGTCCGCCGTCGGGCGGGCAGCCGGCACTGCGTCCGCCGTCGGGCGGGCCCTCGGCACTGCGTCCGCCGTCGGGCGGACACCCGACCCTGCCTCCGCCGTCGGATGGGCCCTCGGCACTGCGTCCGCCGTCGGGCGCGCACCCGGTGCCGCCCCCGTCCTCGGGCGCCCACCCGACGCTGCGGGCACCGTCGGGTGGGCATCCGACGGTGCGTCCGTCGGAGGGTGGTCGGCCACCGGGCGGCCCGGCGGTCGACGGGGCAGCCTCCGCACGAGCGTCGACGGACGAGCCGACCGGAGGACATCCGGCGGGGCCTCCGCCGGCCGCCGGCCGGGCCGGTGAGCATCCGGCCGGACCCCCGCCCGGCGCCGGGCGGGCGTCCGCCCCACCACCGGGCGCGGGGCGGACCCCCGGCCCGGCGACCGGCGTCGCCCGGTCCCGGGTGCCGGTACCGGGCGGCCCGGCCCCGGACAGCCGTCCGGACGGCCCCCCCGCCGACGCGCCCCGCCCGGACGGTCCGCACCAGTCAGGCGGGCGTCAGCCGGGTCCGCACCAGCCGGGGCCCCAGCAGGGTGGTCCGCCGCCTCAGGCTGGTCCACGGCAGCCCGGCCCGCCTCGGGGCGGCCCGCGCCAGGACGGGCCGGCGTCCGACGTCGCCCCGGTCCCGGGCGTAGCCGGTCCCGCCGGGCCGCCCCACCACGGCGTCGCCGGCCCGGGTGTCCCCGGTTCCGGCGCTCCCGGAGCGCGGCCCGACGGCCCGCCCCCCGGCCGGGCCCGGGTGTCCCCCGACGAGCGGGGGCGCCCCGAGCCGGAACCGGGGCCCGATGGGCGGGTACCCCGGCCGGAGGGCGAGCGGCGCTTCGGCGCGGCGGCCCCGGTGCCACCACCCTCGGCGGCCCGTGCCGTGGTGCCGGGCCGCCCGGACGACGACGACCGGCCCGGTGGTCGTGCGACCCCGCCGCAGCGGGACCCCGGCGGGCCACCTGCGGGCGAGCCGGCTGTCGGGGGACCGGATGTCGGGGGGCCAGCGGCCCGCCCACCGATGCCGGGGGCGGCCCGCGCCGCCGTGTCCGCGCCGGGACCGGCCGGGCCACGGTCCGGACCGCCCGGCGGCCGGGCGACCGTGCCGGAGGGCCGGGTTGCCGCGCCCGAGGGCCGGGCGATCGTGCCGGAGGGTCGCGCCGCCGTGCCGGAGGGCCGGGCGGTCGTGCCGGAGGGTCGCGCCGCCGGGCCCGACGGCCGGGACTCCGGGCCCGACGGCCGACCCGGTGGGCCGGAGGGGCGTTCCGGTGGGCCCGGTGGAGTGCCGGAGCCGGCGGACGGCGAACCGCCGTACGGCGGCGGCCCGGACGACGCCGAGCCGGCGGGTGCCGGCGGTGGCGCCCGCTCCGACCTGCGGCGTCGGCTCCGCGAACGGCGTCGGCTGCGGCTGGTCCTGCTCAGTACGGTGATCGTGGTGCTGCTCGGTGCGCTGCCGCTCTACTTCGGGATCCGTACGCTCAGCAACGACCCGGTCTTCGACACCCTCGACGCGCTCGACGTGCCCGCCTGGGCGGCCGTGGAGACGCAGGACGACGTCAGCGGCAGCCGCTGGTGCCTGCTCGACTGCCGGCTGCGGGAGCGCACCGTGGAGTCGGAGCGCGCACCGGAGGAGACCGCCCGGGTGTACGAGCAGGCGCTGGTCCGCGACGGCTGGCGGCGCTGGCAGGTGGAGCGGTGCCCGGAGCAGGAGGAGAAGGGCTCGTACACCTGCTGGCGGCGCGACGAGCTCACGCTCGACCTGTGGGTACGGGAGCCGACCTGTGTCCCGCCACCGGGAGCCGACGGCGAGCCCGCGATCGTGCCGTCCCCGGCGCCGGGGGAGGAACTGCCGGCCGAGTGCGCCGGTGCCTCGGTGTCGTTGAAGGTGCGTAACGCCATCGATGACGACCGGACGCGCCCGCAGCCGAGCACCGACCCGTCACTGACCGGTGAGGACCCGTTCCCCACGTTGACCGACGATCCCCTCGGGGAGTTGACCCCCTCACCGTCGTGAGCGGGCATTCATCACTGACGGTAGGGTCTGGGGCTGGTGGGACGGGTGTTCCGCCGGCCCCGTGGGGCCCGCACGGTCGTGGCCGGCGCCGGTGGGCGTGCCGGCCGTGGACCCGGCGTGGACGGCGCGGCTCGACGAATCTGCTTGAGGAGGACATGCGTGGATGGTGGACAGATCGCTGCCCTGATCGCGGCCGGCGCGTTCCTGATGCTGGTGCTCGTGCTGGCGGTGCCGATCCTGCGGCTGCGGCACACCGTGGACGCCACGACCCGGATGATCACTGACCTCAACGAGCGGACCACGCCGCTGCTGGGCGACGTCAACCTGACCGTGCGCAACGTCAACACCGCGCTGGAGCAGGTGCAGACCTCGCTGGACGGGGTGAACCTGCAACTGGCCAAGGTCGACACGATGACCAGCCACGCGCAGAACGTCACCGCGAACGTGGCGAACCTGGCCACCGTGGTCTCCGCCGCCGCGGCGAACCCGCTGGTCAAGGTGGCTGCCTTCGGGTACGGGGTCCGCCGGGCCGCCGCCGCCCGCCGGCACGCCGAGACCGAGCGTGAGGTCCGCGACAGCATCAAGCAGCAGCGCCGGGCCGCCAAGCGCGGCAACGGCTGACCCAGGCCGGTCGGGCGCGGGAGGATTGGGAGCATGAGGCGACTGTTCTGGCTGGGTATCGGCCTGGCCGTGGGCGTGGTGGTGGTGCGCAAGGCGACCCGCACCGCGCAGGCGTACACTCCGGCGGGCATCGCCGGCGGGCTGTCCGAATCCGCTGGCAGTCTGGTCGAGTCGCTGCGTAGCTTCGTGGAGGACGTCCGCATCGGGATGGCCGAACGCGAGCAGGAGATCCACGCGGCGTTCGCCCGGGGCGAGGCGTTCGACGACCAGTTCGCCGACCTGCGGGAGGACCCGCGGATCGGGGACCGAGAGATTTTTCCCGAGGAGCACCAGCGATGAAGACGGCGGAGATCAAGCGGCGGTACCTCGCGCACTTCGAGGCGAAGGGGCACGCTGTGGTCCCGTCCGCTCCGCTGCCCGCCATCAGCGATCCGAACCTGTTGTTCATCAACGCCGGCATGGTGCAGTTCGTGCCCTACTTCCTCGGGCAGCAGACCCCGCCGTGGCCCCGTGCGGCGAGTGTGCAGAAGTGCATCCGGACGCCGGACATCGACGAGGTCGGCAAGACCAGTCGGCACGGCACGTTCTTCCAGATGAACGGGAACTTCTCGTTCGGCGACTACTTCAAGGAGGGGGCGATCCCCCTCGCCTGGGAGTTGTCCACGAAGTCGGTCGCCGAGGGCGGCTTCGGGCTGGACCCGGAGCGGATCTGGGCGACGGTCTACCTCGACGACGACGAGGCGTACCAGATCTGGCGGGACACCGGGGTGCCGGCGGAGCGGATCGTGCGCCGGGGCAAGAAGGACAACTACTGGTCGATGGGGATCCCCGGCCCGGGGGGCCCCTGCTCGGAGCTGTACTACGACCGGGGCCCGGCGTACGGCCGGGACGGGGGTCCGGAGGTCGACGAGGACCGTTTCCTGGAGTACTGGAACCTGGTCTTCATGCAGCACGAGATCACCGACGTGGTCGACAAGGAGACCTTCCGGATCGTCGGTGACCTGCCGAGGAAGAACATCGACACCGGGATGGGCCTGGAGCGGATCGCCTCCATCCTCCAGGGCGTCGACAACCTGTACGAGATCGACGAGGTCCGGCCGATCCTGGCGCGGGCGGCGGAGCTGACCGGGAAGCGGTACGGCGCGCACTCCGGCACCGTGGCCGCCGAGTCGCACCCCGACGACGTGCGGCTGCGGGTGATCGCCGACCACGTGCGGACCTCGCTGATGCTCATCGCCGACGGGGTGACCCCGGGCAACGAGGGTCGCGGGTACGTGCTGCGGCGGATCATGCGGCGGGCGGTCCGGGCGATGCGGCTGCTCGGCTGGCAGGAGCGGGCGCTGCCGGAGCTGCTGCCGGTGGCGCGCGACTGCATGTCGCCGTCGTACCCGGAGGTGGCGGCGGAGTTCGACCGGATCTCGCAGTACGCGTACGCGGAGGAGGACGCCTTCCTGGCGACCCTGCGGGCGGGCACCACGATCCTGGACACCGCGATCACGGAGACGAAGTCGGCGGGGAAGCCGGCGCTCTCCGGGGACAAGGCGTTCCAGTTGCACGACACGTACGGCTTCCCGATCGACCTGACCCTGGAGATCGCCGCCGAGCAGGGGCTCCAGGTCGACGCCGAGGGGTTCCGCCGGCTCATGGCCGACCAGCGGGCGCGGGCGAAGGCCGACGCGGCGGCCCGCAAGACCGGGCACACCGACCTGTCGGCGTACCGGGGCGTGCTGGACGCGGGCGGCGCGGTGGAGTTCACCGGGTACACCGAGCTGACCCGGGAGTCCCGGGTCCGGGCGCTGCTGGCCGGCGGCGGCGAGGTCGCCGCGGCGGGCGAGGGGGAGACGGTCGAGCTGGTGCTCGACACCACCCCGTTCTACGCCGAGGGCGGCGGCCAGCAGCCCGACCAGGGGCTGATCACCGTCGGCGGCGGTCAGGTCGAGGTCTTCGACGTGCAGCAGCCGGTGCCGGGGCTGATCGTGCACCGGGCCCGGGTGGTCCGGGGCGAGGTGCGAGCCGGGGAGTCCGGGTACGCCGAGATCGACGTGACCCGGCGGCGGGCGATCTCCCGCTCGCACACCGCGACCCACCTGGTGCACCAGACCATGCGCAACTTCCTCGGCGAGTCGGCCACCCAGGCGGGCTCGCTGAACGCCCCGGGTCGGCTGCGGTTCGACTTCAACACCCCGACCGGGGTGGCGCCGAGCGTGCTGCACGACGTGGAGCAGCAGGTCAACGAGGTGCTCCTGGCCGACCTGGAGGTGCACGCCTTCGTCACCAGCCAGGAGGAGGCGCGGCGGATCGGCGCGATGGCGCTGTTCGGGGAGAAGTACGGCGAGCGGGTCCGGGTCGTCGAGGTCGGCGACTACGCCCGGGAGCTGTGCGGCGGCACCCACGTGGCCCGCTCCGCCCAGCTCGGCCTGGTGAAGATCCTCTCCGAGGCGTCGGTCGGCTCCGGCGTCCGCCGGATCGAGGCGCTGGTCGGCATGGACGCCTTCGGCTTCCTGGCCCGCGAGCACCTGCTGGTGGCCCGGCTGGCCGAGCTGTTCCGGGTGCCGGGCGACCAGGTCGCCGACCGGGTCGAGCAGACCGTCACCCAGCTCCGGGACGCGGAGAAGGAGCTGGAGAAGCTGCGGGCCCAGCTCGTGCTCGGCGGCGCGGGCGCCCTCGCCGGGCAGGCGAAGGACGTGCGGGGCGTGGCGTACGTCGGCACCGAGGCGCCCGAGGGGGCGGCCGGCAACGACGTGCGGACCCTGGCCCAGGAGATCCGGGGCAAGATCGACCCGGCCCGGCCGGCGGTGGTCGCCGTGGCGGCCCGCGCCAACGGCAAAGCCTCCCTGGTGGTGGCCGTGAACGGCGCGGCCCGCTCCCGGGGCCTGGCGGCGAACGACCTGGTCAAGGCGGCCTTCTCCGGCCGGGGCGGGGGCAGCCCCGACCTGGCCCAGGGCGGTGGCCTGCCGGCCGCCGAGGCGCCGAACCTGCTGCTCACCGTCGAGAAGACCATCGCCGACACGTGATGTGTGCCACTGCCGTCGACCCGGGTTGCCCCGGTGGGGTCCCACCGGAGCAGCCCGGGTCGACGCATGACCGGGGAGTCGCAGAGTGACCGGGGTACGACTGGGCGTGGACGTCGGGCAGGTGCGCGTCGGGGTGGCCCGCTCCGACCCGCACGGGGTGCTGGCCACCCCGGTCGCCACCCTCGCCCGGGATCTCGCCGCCGCGCCCGAGGCGGTGCCGGCCGACATGGCGGAGCTGTCCCGCCTGGTCAGCGAGTTCGAGGCGGTGGAGGTGGTGGTCGGCCTGCCGGTGAACCTGGCCGGCCGGCACGGGCCCGCGGCGGTCCACGCGAAGGCGTACGCTCAACGGTTGGCTGATGTGATAGCCCCCGTACCGGTGGCGCTGAGCGACGAGAGGATGTCGACCGTGGTCGCGTCTCGTAGGCTGTCCGAGCGGGGCGTCCGTGGGAAGCGCCAACGTGCGGTGGTCGACCAGGCCGCCGCGGTCGAGATTCTGCAGAGCTGGCTGGACGCGCAGCGGAGGCGGACGTAATGATCGACGATCTGGACCTCGGGTTCGACGAGCAGGAGCGAGGGGAGAAGGGCCGGCACCGGCGCGGCTTCGTCGAGAGACGCAAGGGCAAGAAGCGGTCGGGCGGTCGGGGCAAGACGGCCTTCGCCCTGCTGATGGCCCTGGTGCTGCTCGGCGGCATCGGCGGCGGCGCGTTCTACGGTTTCGAGCGGGTCCAGGGCTACTTCACCACCCCCGACTACGACGGCGCCGGCACCGGTGAGGTGACCGTCGAGATCAAGCAGGGCGCGCTGATCGCCGACATGGCCACCGCCCTGCACGGCGCCGGGGTGGTGAAGAGCCCGAAGGCCTTCATCAACGCGGCGGACGCGAACGCCCTGGCCAAGAACATCCAGCCCGGGGTGTACAAGGTCCGCAAGGAGATGAGCGGCGAGAGCGCGGTGACCGCCCTGCTCGACCTGAAGAACAAGATCGTCAACGGGGTCACCATTCCCGAGGGCCGGACCGCCAAGGGCATCTTCAAGCTGCTCTCCGAGTACACCAAGATCCCGGTCAAGGACTTCGAGGCGGCGGCGAAGGACCCGGAGGCCCTGGGCGTGCCGGACTGGTGGATCACCCGCAGCGACGGCAAGAAGGTCACCAAGTCGGCCGAGGGCTTCCTCTTCCCCGACACCTACGAGCTGCCGCCGAACGCCACCGCCGAGACCATCCTCCAGACCATGGTCGAGCGCTTCCTCACCGTCACCGGCGAGATGGAGTTCGCCGACCGGGTGCAGAAGGAGCGCGGCGGCATCACCCCGTACGAGGCGCTGATCGTCGCGTCGCTGGCCCAGGCGGAGGCGGGCACGAAGGCCGACCTCGGCAAGGTCGCCCGGGTGGCGTACAACCGGGTCTACGGCGAGTTCCCCTGCAACTGCCTGGAGATGGACGTCACGGTCAACTACTACCTGGAGTTGACCGGTCAGAAGACCAAGACGTCCGCGGAGATGACGAGGGACGAGCTCCTCGACACGAAGAACCCGTACAGCCGCAAGCTCAAGGGACTGGTGCCGACACCGATCAACAACCCGGGCAAGGAAGCGCTGGAAGGGGCGATGGACCCCCCGACGGGCAACTGGCTCTACTTCGTCGCCGTCGACCGGGAGGGCAACTCGGCCTTCGCCGACACCTACGAGGGTCATCTGCGCAACGAGGCCAAGGCCCGCGAGGCGGGGATCATCTAGGTCCACCCCGTGCAGGGATGGCAGCGACCGGGCGGGGTGAAGGTCACGACCTTCACCCCGCCCGGTCGCTGTGGCTCAGCCGACCACCGGCGCGCCTGGTGGGATCTGGGAGATCCGTACGCAGCCGAGGGCGACGTACCGCAGGGTGCGGTTGTGGCCGACCTTCAGCCACCTGTTGCTGGTCGTGCCGTTGCAGGTGTACGAGCTGCCGGTGGTGACGCCCGTGCTGGCGGAGTTGCAGTCGGCCGTGACCGGGTACCAGCAGCTCACCACTGGCCCTCGTTGATCTGTGCGACGGCGGTGTAGCTGGTGCCCGCTCCGGTCCGGATCTTCACCGCCGAGTTGCCCGCTCGAGGGGTCGCTCCGGCGTTGAGCGTGCTAGCACTTGCCGGTGCGACGGCCAGTGACAGCGCGGCGAGAGCGCCGACGGCGGCCGAGGCGGTCAGTTTCCGGAACCGCATGCCTACGCCCTGTGTTGATCGACATGATGCATCGATGTAACCATGGGTGCTTCTGCGAGCACAAGCTGTCACGGTGGTGAGATTCTGGTGGCCGGTTGCGGCCGGGTGGCGCGGCTGTCGGCGTCGGCGTCGGCGTAGCCTTGGGTCATGCGGAGAACTGTCGGTGGCTGAGCCCCGAACTGCACGACGGGCGGCGGTGATCGGCACGCCGATCGCGCACTCCCTCTCCCCGGTGATCCACCAGGCCGGGTACGCCGCCGCCGGGCTGACCGGCTGGTCGTACACCCGGATCGAGTGCGCGGAGTCCGAGGTCGCCGGCCTGGTCGCCGGCCTCGGCCCGGAGTGGGCCGGGCTGTCGGTGACCATGCCCGGCAAGGAGGCGGCGCTGGCGGTGGCCGACGAGGTCTCCCCGCTCGCCGCCGCCGTCGGCGCGGCCAACACGCTGGTGCGCCGCCCGGACGGCTCCTGGTACGCGGACAACACCGACGTGACCGGCATGGTCGAGGTGCTCGGCGCGGCCGGGGTGGGCGCGGGCGCCACGGTGACGGTGCTCGGCGCCGGTGGCACCGCGCGGGCGGCGCTGGCCGCGGCGGCCCGCCTCGGCGCGGCCTCGGTGACCGTGGTGGCCCGCCGCGCGGCGGCCGTCGACGACCTCCGCCCGGTCGCCGCCACGCTCGGCCTCGCCCTGACCGGTGCCCCGTGGACGGCGGCCGGTACGCACGCCGACGTGGACGTGCTGGTCTCCACGGTGCCGAAGGGGGTCGCCGACCCGATCGTCGGGGGGCTGCGCTGGCGGCCGGGGGCGGTGGTTTTCGACGCGCTCTACGACCCCTGGCCCACCCCGCTCGCCGCCGCCGCCCAGGCGGCCGGGTGCCGGATCGTCTCCGGGCTGGACCTGCTCCTCGCCCAGGCGGTCGGCCAGTTCGCGCAGTTCACCGGGGTCACCGCGCCGGTGGCGGCGATGCGCGCCGCCCTCGTCGCCGCCCGCGCGTCCCACTAGCCGACAATTCTTAGCTGCGGGTTAAGACGCGCTGACGCGGCGCTGTGGTGTCGAAGTCCGGTGCCGGTCGTGGCTACGCTGCATCCCGTACCACAGTCGACACAGGGAGTGTTCTCGTGACCAGGCGTGGAGTTCACCGCCTCACCCGGTACACCGGGTCGCGGCGCAGGGCCGCCATCCTCGGTGTCCTCAGTGTCGGCGTGGTGGCCGGCCTCGTGGCCACCATGATGCCGTTGCTGGCCGACGACGACGCCGCGCTGGTGGCGGTCGCCGACACCACCGCCACGACGGTGCCGCAGGACGGTGACAACGGCGCGAAGACGACGCTGGCCACCTGCCCGGCGCCCTGCGACGGGAACCCGCGTGGCACCCGGGACGCGGTCATCCGGTTCGCGGTGACCGACCTGCCGGCCACCGCCGTCAACATCCGGGCCACGCTGCGGGTGCACACCTGGCGCGACGCCGCCGCCGCGGTCACCGCGTACGCCTCCACGGTGGACGCCGGCGAGTCGCGCCCCGCGCCGGTGGAGTTGGGCGACGTGCTCGACTCGGTGTCCACGGTGACCAGGGGCTTCAACGAGTGGGACGTCTCGGGCCTGGTGCGCGGAAACGGCACCGTCACGGTGGCGTTGGCGCAGTCCGGGCTGGACACCCGGATCTACTGGGCGTCGCGGGAGAACCGCGACCCGGGCCTGCACCCGCGCCTGGTGCTGAGCTACGACGTCGGCACCGGGGCGAGCCCGACGGTCTCCGCGCCGCCGCCCACCTCCGCGCCGGCCACCCCGCCCACCCCGAGCGCGACGCCCCGGACGGAGCCCCCGGCCACCCCGAGCCCGACCCGCCCCACCGCCACCACTCCCGCCCCCGCCCCGACGACGCCGCCGGCCAGCGGCTCCGGCCGGTGCGGGACGGTGTCGCCGATCCTGGTGCCCTCCTGCGGCGCCTGGTGGGGGATGTACTCGCCGGCCTCCGCCGGTAACGGGTGGGACCACGGCCAGTCGGTCGCCGACGTGGAGGCGCAGGTCGGGCGGACGTTCGACGTCGTGCACCGGTACCACGACTTCTCCAACTCCGGCAGCAACGGAGCCTTCCCCGACCGGTACCAGCAGGAGCAGATGCGGCAGGGGCGGATCCCCTTCTTCGCCTGGGAGTCCCGCGTCTTCTCCAGTGGCACCGTGCTGACCTGGGCGGACGTCTACAGTGGTCGGCACGACGCGACCATCGACGCGGTCGCCGGCCGGATCAGGGCGATTGGCTCCCCGGTCTTCATGGGCTTCGACCACGAGCCGGAGGACGAGCCGGCCAAGGGCAGCGACGCCGACTTCGTCCGGGCCTGGCGGTACGTGCACGACCGGTTCGAGCGCGCCGGGGCGGACAACGCGGTCTGGGTCTGGGTGATGATGGGCTGGTCCGGCCACCACCACCGGTACGCCGGCCTCTACCCGGGTGACCGGTACGTGGACTGGGTGGGCTACGACCCGTACAACTTCCACGTCTGCAACGGCAGTACGGTGTGGAAGAGCCCGCACGACACGGTCGGCGGCTTCTACCGCTGGCTGGACGCGAACGGCATCGGGGCGGGCAAGCCACGGATGCTCGCCGAGTTCGGCACCAACCTGCACCCGGACGATCCGGACGCCAAGCGGCGCTGGTTCGAGCAGTTCCCGGCGGCGTTGAAGGCGCACCCGAAGATCAAGGCAGCGATCTACTTCAACTCCCCGGGGATGACCCGCAAGACGAGCACGTGCGACATGACCATGAATCACGACGCCTCCGCGCTCGCCGGCTTCGCCGCCGCCGGCCGCGACAGCTACCTGCGGCAGCCGACGGGGCTGGGCAAGCCGCGCTGACCTGGTGTCCACCCGGGGCGGTCGGTCCGGTCCGGACCGACCGCCCCGGTGTCGGTAACTCGATTCACCGACCGCCCAATCGGCGGATTTCCCTTTTCGCTCCCCACGAGGGACGCTACGCAGGTTCTTGTTCTCCCTCCGTTGGAGCAAAGCGTGCCCGTTCCCTCGCTCTACCGGCGTACCGCCGGTTCCCTCCGCGTCCGCGCGGCGCTGCTCGCGACGGTGGTCGGTCTCACGGTGCTGTCCGTGCCCGGTGCCGCGTCCGCCGCCGTGGTCCCGGTCCCCGCGCCGGCCACTCTGGTCTCGACCAACCCGGCCGACACCACCCCGCACGCCCGCGACGGTGAGACCCGCGCCTTCGCGCAGGTCGGCAACACGGTGTACGTGGGCGGCAGCTTCACCCAGATCCGGCCCACCGTCACCGCCGGCTGGACCACCCAGCGGTACCTGTTCGCCTACGACCGCACCACCGGGGCCGTGTCGACGACCTTCCTGCCGGTGCTCGACGGCGCGGTCAACGCGCTGATCGCCGGTCCGGGCGGCACCGTGATCGTCGGCGGCGCGTTCAAGACCGTCAACGGGGTGGCCCGGCGGAACCTGGTCGCGCTCGACCCGGTCACCGGCGCCATCGTCGACTCCTGGGTCGGCCGCTCCGACGGGGGCAACGTGCGCGACCTGGTCCTGCACGGCAACCACCTCTACGTCGCCGGGGCCTTCAACTGGCTCAACGGCGTCGCGCGCGCCGGCCTGGCCCGGCTCAACGCCACCACCGGCGCGATCGACCCGGCCTTCGTCGTCAACGCCTCGGTCGGCCGGCACGAGACCACCTCGTACGTGTGGACGATCGACGTGTCGGCCGACGGCAGCACCCTGGTCGTCGGCGGCAACTTCCTGTACCTCAACGACCTGCCGCGCAACCAGATCGGCCTGGTCGACCTGACCGGCACGCCCAGCGTGATCGACTGGAGCTCGGAGAAGTTCGTCGCGCCCTGCGGCAACCCGGCGACCTTCGTGCACTACGTGCAGGACGTGCGGTTCGGCGCGGACGGTAGCTGGTTCGTGGTCGGCACCAACGGCGGGTCGGGCTGGCCGTCGGCGTACTGCGACGCGCTGGTCCGGTTCGAGACCGCGGCCCGGGGGACCGGGCAGCTCGCCACCTGGGTCAACTTCACCGGCAACGACACCATCACCTCCGTCGAGGTGGCCGACGGGGCGATCTACCTCGGTGGGCACTTCCGCTGGCTGAACAACCCGAACGCCAGCGACGTCGCCGGCAACGGGGCCGTCGACCGGCTCGGCATCGGCGCGGTCAACCCGGCCACCGGGATGCCGCTGAACTGGAACCCGCGCCGCAGCGGCGGCTCGTCGCTGCCCTCCGGGGCCAGCAACTGGGGCTCCTCCGTGCCGGTGCTCTGGCGCGGCACGGACGGGCTCTACTTCGGCCACAACTCCGACGGCATGGGCGACGAGTACCACGGCCGGCTCGGCATGTTCCCGCTGGCCGGCGGGCGTACCGCGACGCCGCGCAACGCCCAGTCCGCCACCAGCGGCAACCTGCACCTGCGCACCGTCAACGGGGAACTGGCCAAGGTCCCGTTCAACGGCACCACGCTCGGCGTGCCGACCACGGTCAGCCAGCCGAACTGGACCGGCGCCGGGGCGACCTGGCAGGTCGGTGACCGGATCTACTGGTCCCGGCAGGTCACCGGCTCGCCCACCGGCAGCCGGATCGACATCTCGCTCTACAACGGCACCACCATCGGCGCGCCGTGGGAGGCCTCCGGCTACAACGACTGGTTCACCCCGGCGAACCTGACCGGCGCGTTCTTCCTGGACGGCCGGCTGTACTACACCCGGACCGGGGCGTCCGGGCTGTACTACCGGTACTTCGAGACCGACGGCAACTACCTCGGCGCCACCGAGTTCGCCGTCCCCACCACCGGGACCACCTGGTCGGCGGTGCGGGGCATGGCCTGGGTCGCTGGCAAGATCGTGTACGGCCACACGGACGGCTCGCTGCGGTCGGTGCCGATCGACCCCACGGCCACGCCGGCGGTGGCCGGTGCCTCGGCGACCGTACTGGCCCCGGCCAGCGCCGGCCTGACCTGGTCACAGCCGGCGATGTTCTTCTCCGTACAGTAGCGATCGACCGATCGTGATGAATACTCGGTAAATTGGACTACCGGGGGCCGGTGACGAGTCTCGTCGCCGGCCCCGCGACGACGAGGAGGGGAGGTATAGGTGATGCGCGAGCTCGGCCGTTCAGGGCCGAGTGAGCGGGCTATCCCGGACGTTTCTGCTGTTCGATGTACTGCCGCACGGTACTCACCGGAGCTCCCTCGCAGGATGCTGCGAAGTACGACGGCGACCACAGACGGCCGTGCAGGAACGCCTGGTCGGTGCGGTCGGTGAACTCCTGTCGCAGCCGCCGGCTGGACACCCCCTTGAGGGAGTTCACCAGCCGGGACAGGGCGACGGTAGGTGGGTAGTGGACCAGCAGGTGCACGTGGTCGTCTTCGCCGTTGAACTCTCGCAGTTCGGTGTCGAAGTCGGCGCACACGTTCCGCATCACCTGTTCGCAGCGGGTGAGCATGGCGTCGTCGAACACGCCGCGACGGTACTTCGTGACGAAGACCAAATGCGCTTGCAGGTTGATTACAGTGCTGCGGCCCCTTCGGATATCGGGGTCATGGGTCCATCGTGGTGACATAGACCAATGATAGGATGGGGGTGTGCAGGTGCGTTACCGCTACCGACTGAACCCCACCCTTGGCCAGCGCGCCGCGCTGGCGAAGGCGTTCGGGTGCGCGCGGGTGGTGTTCAACGACGGGCTGCGGCTGCGCGAGCGGGCACGCCTCGCCGGGGGCGGTTACGTCAGCAACGGCGACGTGCAGAAGACGGTCGTCACCGAGGCCAAGAAGACCCCCGAGCGGGAGTGGCTGGGCGAGGTGTCGTCGGTGGTGTTGGTGCAGGCCGTCAACGATCTACACCGCGCCTACCGGAATTTCTTCGACTCCCTCACTGGGAGGCGTAAGGGCCGCCGGGTGGGTGCGCCCCGGTTCCGGTCGAAGCGGGGCACGCAGTCGATCCGGCTGACCCGTAACGGTTTCACCCTGCGCGGCAGTGGTCGGCTGTATGTGGCGAAGGTCGGCGACATTCCGGTGGTGTGGTCGCGGGATCTGCCGTCGCAGCCCAGCTCGGCGACGGTGATGCTGGACGCGGCGGGCCGGTACTGGGTGTCGTTCGTGGTGGAGGTCCCCGAGGCGCCGCTTCCCGACAACGGCCGTGAGGTGGGTGTCGACCTTGGGCTCACCCACTTCGCGATCACCTCCGACGGGGTGAAGGTCGACAACCCGCGCTGGCTGCGGATCAAAGCCCGGCACCTGGCCCGCGCACAGCGGGCGTTGTGCCGCAAGAAGAAGGGCTCCGCGAACCGCCGAAAGGCAGCCCGCAAGACCGCGAAGTTGCACGCTCGGGTGGCGGACACCCGGCGGGACTGGCTACACAAGTTGTCGACCACGTTGATCCGCGACAACCAAGCGGTGTACGTGGAAGACCTCGCCGTGTCCGGGATGGCCCGCACCAGGTTGGCGAAGTCGGTGCACGACGCCGGCTGGTCAACGTTCGTTCGCATGCTGGAGTACAAGGCTGTACTGAACGGGCGTACGTTTGGGAAGATCGACCGCTGGCATCCGTCAACCCGCACCTGTAGCACGTGCGGGTTGCTCGGCGACAAGGTCAGCCTCGCTGTCCGGTCGTGGACCTGCCAGTGCGGCGCGGCCCACGACCGTGATGTGAACGCAGCAAAGAACATCCTCACGGCGGGACGCGCTGAGAGGTTAAACGCCTGTGGAGGCGACGTAAGACCACTGCGTGCGGTGGCGGTTGCCGGTGAAGCAGGAACCCACCGGAGCGCGGCGTGAGCCGCGCGGAAGGAATCCCGGCTGCTCAGAACCGGGAGGACGTCAATGGCGTCGCTCGTGCCCGCCGCGGCCCGGTGCTGCGCGCGGTGTACGCGTTCCGGCGGGGCTGGTACCGGTTGCGCTACCGCCGGTTGACCCTCGGCCGGGACGTCGAGATCCGGGGCCGGATCCGGCTGCGGCGCGGGGTACGGGTGAGCATCGGCGACCGGACCCGGGTCAACAAGCTGGTCCGCTTCGCCGGGCCGGGCGAGGTGCGGGTGGGCGCGGACTGCCTGCTCAACGCCACCTGGATCGGCTGCTGGACCTCGGTCACCATCGGTGACCGGAGTCTGCTGTCCAACTGCGAGCTGGTCGACAACGACTTCCACAACCTGCCCCCCGACCTGCGGCACGAGCCGGCCACCGACCGGACCCGGGCGCCGATCGTGATCGGTGAGAACGTCTGGGTCGGCGCGCACGCGCTGGTGCTCAAGGGCGTGCGGATCGGTGACGACAGCGTGGTGGGAGCGGCTACGGTGGTCCGCACCGACGTGCCGCCCCGGGTCGTCGTGGTCGGCAACCCCCAACAGACGGTGAAGAAGTTCCATGACTGATCCCAGCCCCGCCGGATGGTCCGCGACCGAGCGGCCGGGTCCGCCCGCCCGCACCGTCACGATCACCGATCTGCTGCGCATCCCGCTGCACCGGATCCGCCTGGTCGGCGGGATTGCCGCGGCGGGTCTGCTCGCCGCGCTCACCTTCGTGCTGCTGGCCCCCTCGGCGGTGACCGCCAACGCGGTGGTCGCGGTCCGCCCGGTGGTGACCGACGCCTTCACCCCGACCGGGTCGAGCCCCGACCGCGCGGTGAACATGAACGTGGAGAGCGGCATCGCCACCGGTACCGACGTGGTGGGGCGGATCGCCACCGCGAACGGCCAGAGCCCCCGGGACGTGCGCAACGCCCTGGAGGTGGAGATCCCCACCGGTGGCCAGATCCTGCGCTTCGTCTACCGGGCCCCCTCGGTGGAGGAGGCGGTCGAGATGGTCAACCTCGCCGCCCAGTCGTACCTGGACGTCCGGCGGGAGATGTACGAGAAGCAGCGCACCGAGATGCTGCGCGCGTACGACGAGAACATCAGCAACGTCACCAGCCAGCAACGGGCGTTGCAGCGGCGGATCGACAACGCCGACGGCCGGGTCTCCGACGCGACCGTGAGCGAGCTCTCCGGGATCAACAACCAGTTGGGCCAGCTCAACTCGGCGCGCAGCGAGATCGCCGCCGTGGACGTCAACCCCGGCTGGGTGACCCAGACCGCCGAGCCGGCCCTGGCCTCCCGGGACGGCAACCGGATGCTCTTCCTGGTCGCCGGGCTGCTCGGCGGCACGCTGGTCGGCGTGGTGGTGGCGTACGCCTGGGAGTCGATGGACCGGCGGGTGCGCTCGGTGACCGACGGCCGGGAGGTGACCGGGCTGCCGTTGCTGGGCACGGTACGCCGCCGCCGGGTGCCGCCCGGCCGGGGGCAGCCGGTCGACGCCGACGTGCGGTACGTCGCGATGGCCATCGCCGCGCAGGTGCGCCCGCCCGCCCGGGTGGCGGTGCTGACCGCCCGCGAGGACCCGACCACGACCACGGCCGGGCTGGCGGTGGCGCTCGCCGCCGACGGCCGTCCCGTCTTCGTCGCCGACGACAGCGGGCGGGCCGGGCGGCTGCGCGACGCGGTGGTCGCGGGCCGGTCCCGGCTGCCCCTCGACCGGCCCGGCGCGACCATCGACGGCTCGGCCGTCCAGGGCCGCTCCCCGGTGGCGCTGGGTCGCCCGGGGACCGTGCCGAAGCCCCGTCCGGGTGGCGCCTCGACCTCCGGTTCGGTACCCGTCGCCGGGGCCTCCGGCGCGGTCCCGGTGCCGACGGCCAACCCCACCCCCGGGCCGACGGCGGGCCGGCGGCCGTCGCCGTACCCGGTCGGCGCCCGTCCGTCCAGCGACCCGGAGGCGACGGTGACCCTGCCCCGGGTCTCGTCGAAACGCGACGGCGAGTACGGGCGCACCGTCGACGCCGAGGACATCGCGGTCGGCTCGGGGACGGTCCGGATCGGCACCGCCCGGCAGGGCGTCGGTCAGCCCCTGGTGCTCTACAACGCGCCGCCGGCCGAGTCCGACGAGCGGGGCGTGGCGCTGGCCCGGCAGGGCACGGCGGTGGTCGTGGTCGAACGGGACCGGACCCGGCAGGCCGACCTGCGTCGGCTGGTGGAACGGCTGCGGGCGGCGGGGGTCACCCCGCTGGGCTTCGTGCTGACCCGCAACGGTCATGGCTGAGCCGGTCCCCGGCGGTCCCGAGCCGAACGTCGCCGGTCCTGAGCGGCAGGCCGCCGGGACCGGGCCGGCTCCGGCCCGCCCGCCCGGGTCCACGGTGGCCTCCGCCCGGGTTCCCGCTCCCGACCCGACCGCCTCGCCCCCGGTGTCCGCCTCCGCCCCGGTGTCTCCGTCGGCCCCGGTGTCCGCGCCGGTACCCGCCGTCTCGGGGCCCGCCGCGCCGGTACCCGCCGTCTCGGGGCCCGCCGCGCCGGCACCCGCCGTCTCGGGGCCCGCCGCGCCGGTACCCGCCGTCTCGGGGCCCGCCGCGCCGGCACCCGTCGTGTCGGGGCCCGTCGTGTCGGCCACGGCACCGGCATCCGTGCGGGCGGCGGCATCCGTGCCGGCACCCGCGTCGACCCCCACCCGGGCCGTGGCGGCGGTACCGGCGGCCCCCGCCCCGCCGGCACCGGCCCCCGCACCCGTGTCAGCCTCCACACCCGTGCCGGCCCCCGCACCCGTGTCGGCGTCGGCACCCGTGCCGGTGGTGGCGGCAGGATCGCCGGCACCCACCGGGGCGGGATCCGCGCCGCCGCGGCTGCCGCTGTGGCCGTTGGCGCTGATGTTCGGTCTGGTGCCGGTCTGGTGGCTGACCGGGGCCTTCTACCTCGGCTGGCCGTTGCTCGGGGCGGTGCTGCTCACCCTGCTGGTCACCCGGGGACGGGTGCCGTTGCCGCCGGGCGCGGGGATCTGGCTGCTCTTCCTCGCCCTGGTGGCGCTGAGCGTCACCCAGTTGCAGAGCGCCGCCTCGGTGCTGACCTTCGCCCTGCGGCTGGCGTTCTACCTGACCGCGCTCGTGGTCGGGTGCTACGTCTACGCCGTCGCCCGGGAACGCGCCGACCAGGTCGTGGTGCTCATGCCGCTGGCCGCGTTCTGGCTCGGCCTGGTCGTGCTGGGCTGGCTGGGGGTGCTGGTGCCCCGGTTCGAGATGACCACGCTGGTGGAGGCGCTGCTGCCCGGCGGGCTGGCCCGGACCCCGTTCATCCGGGACATGGTCCACCTCAACACCGCCGAGTTCAATCCGCGCTCGCTCACCCCGATCTACCGGCCGGCCGCGCCGTACGCGTACACCAACAACTTCGGCAGCGCGTACGCGATGACCCTGCCCTGCATCGTGGCGCTGACCGCGCTGCTGCGGCGCGGTCTGCTGCGTTGGGTGCTGCTGGTCTCGCTGCCGCTGTCGCTGGCCCCGGCCTTCCTCACCCTGAACCGGGCGATGCTCCTCAGCCTCGGCGTCGGGCTGCTCGTGCTCGGGATCCGGGCCAGCCTGCGCGGCAACCTGCGGGTCGCCGCGTCGATCGTCGGGGTGGCCGTCGTCGGCGCGGTGGCCACCCTGTTCATCCCGGTGTTCGACCTGATCGGCGACCGGGTGGAGCGCAGCGACACCAACACCGACCGGTTCTCGCTCTACCAGGAGGTGCTGCGGCGCATCGCGGACTCGCCGTGGCTGGGGTACGGGGCGCCGGTCAACGTGGACACCGTCTCCGCAGACGCGCCGATCGGCACCCAGGGGCAGTTGTGGATGGTGCTGTTCAGCCACGGGGTGCCGGCGCTGCTCTGCTTCCTCGCCTGGTTCGTGGTGGCGTACCTGGGCTGCTCCCGGGCGGTCTCCGCCGCCGGCCAGTGGTTGGCCGTGGTGCCGGTGGTCTGCCTGGTGCAGGTGCCCTTCTACGGCATGGCCAACCAGAACCTGGCGCTGGCGTTCTTCGTGGTCTCCTTCGCGATGGCGCTGACCGAGCGGGAACGCGCCGCCGGCCCCGGCCGGCTGCCGAACGCCCCGGCGGTGCCCGCGTGACCGCCGTCGAGCCCCGGCCGGACCGCCCGACCGGCCCCGCCGTCATCCCGGGCGGTGCTGTCACCGCCATCCCGGGCGACGGCCCCGCCGTCACCCCGGGCGACGGTCCCGTCGACGGCTCCACGGAGGCGCGGCGCAGCGCCCGCAGCGGGGCGGCCGGCCTTGTCGGGGCCGCCACCAGTGGGTTGTTCGGCTTCCTGCTCGCGGTGGTGATCACCCGGGGGTACGGTACGGTCGGCTCGGGCGCCTTCTTCGCGGCGATCGGGGTGGTCACCGTCGCCACCGCGATCTGCACCCTGGGCGCGGAGACCGGGCTGATGTGGGCCCTGCCCCGGCGGCGGATCGGCCGGACCGGGGACGCCGCCCGGCTGCTGCCCGTGGCGCTGCTGCCGCCGCTGCTGGTCGCGTTGCTGGTCGCCGGGATCGGCGTGCTCGCCGCCGGCCCGCTCGCCGGGCGGCTGCTCGACGGCTCCGGTACCGCCGGCGCCCCGCTGCTGGTGGCCGCGTTCGTCGCGGTACCGGTGGTGGTCGCGATGACCCTGCTGCTGGCGGCGCTGCGCTGCGTACGCCCGATCCGGGCGTACGTGGCGGTGCAGTTCTTCCTGCTGCCCGTCGCCCGGCCGGTGCTGGTCGGGGCGGCGGCGCTGGTCGGCGGCGGGCTGGTGCTCGGCCTGACCGGGTGGCTGGTGCCGGCGGGCATCGCCCTGCTGGCCTGCCTGGCGCTGGTGGCCGGGCCGGTCGGGCTCGGCCGGGGCGTCGAGGTGCGCCCACGGCCGGCGGACTGGCGGGCCTTCTGGGGCTTCGCGCTGCCCAGGGCCGCGTCGGCGGCGATCGACGCCGGCAGCATGTGGGTGGGGGTGCTGCTCACCTCGGCCCTGGCCGACCAGGCGCAGGCGGGCGTCTTCGGCGCGGTCGGCCGGTACGTGCTGGCCGGGCAGTTGGCCATGCAGGGGCTGCGGGTCGCCGTCTCGCCGCAACTGTCGCGCCTGCTCGGCCAGGGGGAGCGGGCGGCGGCGGCCACCGTGCACCGGCAGTTGACCACCTGGGGGCTGGTGCTGTCCTGGCCGGTGTACCTGCTGCTGGCCGTCTTCGGGCTGGCCTTCCTCCAACTCTTCGGGCCGGAGTTCGCGGCCGGCTCGGCGGCGATGACCGTGCTCGCCCTGGCCATGCTGGTCAACACCGGCGTCGGCAACGTGCAGAGCCTGCTGCTGATGGGCGGGCGCAGCGGGCTGCACCTGGCCGCCGCGCTGGCCGGGCTGACCGGCACGATCACCCTGGGCCTGCTCCTGATTCCCGGGTACGGGGCCACCGGCGCGGCCGTGGCCTGGGGCACCGGCATCGTCACCGAGAACCTCATCGCCGCCGCCTGCGCCCGCCGGCTGGTCGGCCACCCGCTGACCGACCGCGCCATGCTGCGGGCGGCGGTGGCCACCGTCGCCGGGGTCGGTGCCGCCGCGGCGGTCGGCGTGCTGGCCGCCGGGCGGGGGATCCCCGGGCTGGCCGTGGCGCTGGGCGTGCTCGCCGTCGGCACCCTCGCCCTGCTGACGAACCCCCGGGTGCGGCGCGGCATCCGGGCCATCCTGGCGCAGATCCGGGGCGGTCGGCCCGCCCCGCCCCAACCCTCGAAGGGCAGGTGAGGCGCGGTGTCCTCGATCCGGGACCGCGTGAAGCAACTCGTACCGACCCAGGTGACCGAACGGGTCCGGGAGAGCCTGGTCGACTACGGCGTGCGGACCAGTGACCGCCGCCCGCTGCCGGACTTCCTGATCATCGGCACGAAGCGCGGCGGCACCACCTCGCTGTGGAACTACCTGATCCAGCACCCGCTGGTGCCGCGACTCTTCCCGGCCTGGAACACCAAAGCGTCGCACTACTTCGAGGAGCACTGGCGACGCGGCGAGGCCTGGTACCGCAGCCACTTCCCGACGGTGCGGCAACGGGCCGCCCTGGAGAGCCGGCACGGTGGCCCGGTGCGGGTCGGCGAGGCCGCGCCGCTGTACATGTTCCACCCCCTCGCGGCGCAGCGGGTGGCGGCGCTGATGCCCCGGGTGAAGCTGATCGTGCTGCTGCGCGATCCGGTGGAGCGGGCGTACTCGCACTGGAAGGAGCGCCGGACGCACGACATCGAGCCGCTGGACTTCGCCGCCGCGCTCGCCGCCGAGCCGGAGCGGACGGCGGGGGAGCGGGAACGGCTGATCGCCGAGCCGGAGCACTTCAGCGAGCCGTACGACTGGTACACGTACCGGGCGCGGGGCCGCTACCTGGAACACCTCGAACCGTGGCTGGAGCGGTTCGACCGGTCGCAGTTCCTCTTCCTGCCCAGCGAGGACCTGTACCGCGACGCCCGCGCGACGTACGCCCGCACGCTGGACTTCCTCGGCCTGCCCGGCCACGACCTGCCGAACTTCAAGGTGTACAACGACCGGCGGTCCGCGCCGCTGGACCCGGCGGTCCGGGACGAGCTGACCGCGTACTACCGGCCGTACAACGCGGCCCTGGCGCGGCGGCTGGGCATGACGTTCGACTGGCCGGACCCGGCCGCGTGACGGCGGCGCAGGACGTCCGGGCGCGGACCGACGGGTTGGGCTGGGTCAGCCGGGCCGTCTTCGGCGACCCCCGGATCGGGCTCACCGTCGGCGACGGCGCGCCGCCGGGGCACACGGTGGTGGCCCGGTACACCGTCGTGCCCTCGGTCGAGCGGGCCCGGTTCCTGCTGCCCCGGGGCGCGGTGCGGGCCACCGCCGCCGCGCTGCTGGCGTACAACGCCCTGCGCCCGCCGAAGGTCCGCGCGGTGCGGGCCGGGCTGGGCGCGCTGGCCCGGGTGGGGGTGCTCGACGCGGCCCGGTTCCCGACCCTCACCGTCTCCCTGCCCGAGGGCGTCGACCCGGCCGGGGCGCTGCTCGCCGCGCACCTGGCCGACGTGCTCGACGTGCGGCCGGCGTACGCGGCCTGCGGGGTACGTCCACCGGACCCGAACCACAAGCCCACGTTGCAGGTCTTCGCGGCGGACGGCCGGCCCCTCGGGTACGCCAAGATCGGCTGGAACGACGCGACCCGCGCGTTGGTGGCCGCCGAGTGCGCCGCGCTGCGCGCGCTGCCGGCCGTGTCCGGCGTCGGCGAGCACCCGGCCGCGCCCGGGCTGCTCGCCGAGCTGACCTGGGCCGGTCAGGTGATCGCGGTGGTCGACCCGCTGCCGCTGTCCGTGCGGGGCGTCCCGGCCGACGACCCGCCCCGGCTCGGCGCGCTGCTCGCGGTGGCCCGGCGTGGGGGGCCACCGACCGAGCCCCGCCCGCTGGCCGGCTCCACCTTCCTCGCCCGGCTCGGCGCGGAGGCGGCGCGGGCGGCCGAGGCGGAACCGGCCGGGGAACGGGCCGTCGCGGCGGTGGCGGCGCTGGCCGGACGGCACGGCGGCACCCGGGTCGAGTTCGGACACTGGCACGGCGACTGGGTGCCGTGGAACCTCGGCGTGCACGACGGTCGGCTGGTCGCCTGGGACTGGGAGCACAGTGGAGCGGACGTGCCGGTCGGCTTCGACCTGGCCCACGACGCCTTCCAGCGGGCCCTGGTCCTCGACGGCCGGTCGGCGGCCGAGGCGGCGCGGGCGGTCGACGCGCACCTGGCGCGCCACGGGGAGCGGCTGGGCCTGTCGGCGGCGGGCCGGGCGCTGGTGGCCGACGCGTACCTGATCGAGATGTGGCTGCGGACCTGGCGGCTGGCCTCGGCCGGGGCCGGCTGGAACGCGGCGCTGCATCCCGCTCTGCTGGACACCGTCGAGAGACGACATTACGACTGAACTCGGGGTTGCCACCAGGTGGATCCGGTGGGTGGATCGACGAAACCGCAGGTGAGAGCGTTGTCGATCATCGGTTGCGCAGGTCCGGGCCGGTGCGGTGCGGATAATCGGTCCGCCAACGGATTTCTGGCTGGGGTCGACCTGTGGTCTCCTAGCTTCCGATTGTCGCTGCTGACGAGGATTCCGGGCGTGCTTGTGGGGAGTCGCGTGGACACAACCGTCGAGGACCCGGCCGGTCCTCCCGCTCTGCTGCTGGTCGGTTCCAGCGGTGGGCACCTGGCCCAACTGCTGGCGTTGCGGCCGTGGTACGAGAGGTGGCCCCGGTGCTGGGTCACCTTCGACACCCCCGAGGCGGTGTCGCTGCTGACCGGTGAGGACCTGGTGCCCGCGTACCACCCGACCACCCGCAACATTCCCAACCTGCTGCGCAACGCCTGGCTGGCGGTGCGGGTGCTGCGTCAGCGCCGGATCGCCGCGGTGGTCACCACCGGCGCCGGGGTGGCGGTGCCGTTCGTGGTGCTCGCCTGGCTGCGCGGCATCCCGACCGTCTACATCGAGGTGTACGACCGGATCGACACGGCGACGCTCACCGCCCGGCTCTGCCGGCCGTTCCTGTCGGCCATGCTCGTGCAGTGGGAGGAACAGCGCCGGCAGTACCCCGAGGCGACCGTGGTGGGAACGCTGCTGTGACCGGAGACCCGACGACGTCCGCCCCGGGCGCCCCGCAGGTCGGCGCCCCGGCCCGGATCCCCCGGCAACGGCCTCCGCAGGCGGTCGAGTCGACCACGACCACGCCGGCCGGCACCGGCTCCCGGACCCGGCTGCTCGTCGCGGTGGGCACCGACAAGCACCCCTTCGACCGGTTGGTCGGCTGGCTCGAACAGTGGCATACCGGTGTCGCGTTCCGGGTCGAGCTGACCGTCCAGCACGGGCACACCCGGGCCCCGGCCGCACCGGGGGCGACGCCGTTCCTCGGTCACGCCGACCTGCAGACCACGATGGCCGCCGCCGACCTGGTGGTCTGCCACGGCGGCCCGGCGACCATCCTGGAGGCCCGCCGGCACGGGCACCTGCCGATCGTGGTGCCCCGCGATCCGGCGTACGGCGAACACGTCGACAACCACCAGCTTCTCTTCGCCCGCCGGCTCGGCGCGGCCGGCCTGGTGGCGCTCTGCGAGTCCCGCGACGCCCTGTTCGCGGCGCTGGAGGCCGGTCTCGCCGACCCCGGCCGGTTCACCGTGACCACCGACGAGGCTACGGCCGCCGCCCGGCTGGCCGCCGTCGAGCGGGTCGGGCAGATCGTGGAAGGGCTGGTGGCCGCCGCCCCGCGCCGGCGCAGCCGGCCGTGGTGGCGGCCGGGAGGCCGCGTGACGGACGGAGAGCCGACCCGATGACCCAGCAGTACCCGACGGTCAGCGCCGTGGTGCCCACCCGGGACCGCCCGGAGTTGCTGCGCGCCGCCGTCGTCGCGATCCTCGACCAGGACTACCCGGGCCGGATCGAGGTGGTGGTGGTCCACGACCAGTCCACCCCGGACCGCTCCCTGGAGGAGCTGTCCCGGCCGGGCCGCCGGGTCCGGGTGATCGCCAACGACCGCTCGCCCGGGTTGGCCGGGGCCCGCAACAGCGGCACCCTGGCCGCCGAGGGTGAGCTGATCGCCTTCTGCGACGACGACGACGAGTGGCTGCCCGGCAAGCTGAGCGCCCAGGTGACCGCCCTGACGGCCGTGCCGGGGGCGGAGTTCGTGAGCTGCGGCATCCGGGTCAGCTACGACGGCCGCAGCGTGGACCGGGTGCTCGACCGGGAGACGATCACCCTGGCCGAGCTGCTGCGGGACCGGATGACCGAGCTGCACCCGTCGACGTTCGTGATCCGCGCGACGGCGCTGCGCGACGGCTTCGGCCTGGTGGACGAGGAGATCCCCGGCAGCTACGCCGAGGACTACGAGTTCCTGCTGCGCGCCGCCCGCAGTGCCCCGCTGGTCAACCTCATGGTGCCGTACGTGCTCGTCCGCTGGCACAAACGGTCCTACTTCGCGCAGCGCTGGGACACCATCTCGGCGGCGTTGCAGTGGTTGCTGGAGCGCTATCCCGAGTTCGCCACCCAGCCGGCCGGACAGGCCCGGGTCACCGGGCAGATCGCCTTCGCGCGGGCGGCCTCCGGGGACCGGCGGGGCGCGGTGCACTGGGCCCGGCGCACGATCCGGGACAACCCCCGGGAGCCCAGGGCCTATCTGGCGCTGGCCGTCGCCGGTCGGATGGTCCGCGCCGACGCGGTGCTGCGGACGCTCCACAAGCGCGGCCGGGGCATCTGAGCACGGATCGTCCACGTGGCACGCCGACCGCCGGTCGGCCGGCGGCAGGGACCGCCGCCCCGGAGGCCGACCGGCGGCGTGCCGAGCGTCACTGACGGATCATTTCAGTACGGTGGCGGACATCAATGTGGCATAGCAGTATTCATCTTCATGGTGCTGCATTCGGTCAGGTTCCGACTCGTCGACTCGCCCACCTCTTTCGGGGCCAGACGCCGGGAGCGTCGGGCGGCGTGGATGTCGCGGATGTTTCCTGATCTGGCGGACATGGACATTCTCGACCTGGGTGGCCGGGTGGAGAACTGGACCCGGGTTCCGGTCCGGCCGAAGCGGGTGCACGTCATCAATCTTGAGCCGTTGCCGACGGAGCTGCCGGAATGGGCGGAGGCGGATCACGCGGACGCCTGCGAGTTGCCGACCGCAATTCGCACCCGCCGCTACGACCTGGTCTTCAGCAACAGCGTGTTGGAGCACGTGGGCGGGTACGAGCGCCGGCGGCGGATGGCCGAGGCGGTCCGTGATCTGGCACCCGCGTACTGGGTGCAGACCCCGTACCGGTACTTTCCCGTGGAGCCGCACTGGGTGGCGCCGGGAATGCAGTTCCTGCCACTGCCGGCACGGGTATTCGTCGCGCGGACGTGGCCGCTGGCCTACAACCCGGGCAAACCGTACGAGTTGGCGATGAAGCAGGTTCTCACCACCGAGTTGATCGGTCGGGCGGAGATGCGGCACCTCTTTCCGGACGCCGCCATCCGCAGTGAACGGCTGCTGGGCATGACCAAGTCCCTGATCGCGATCCGGACCGGATGACCACCCGGTAGGCGCGCGGTCCAGCCTCGACGGAAAGCCCGTCCCGACGGGTGGCTGCCGGGCCCGCAATGCCCACCGGGCGGCGCCGGCACCCCACGATGACCCTCGACCGTGGAGGTCGGTGGCCACCTGCCGGAAACCTGGTCGGTGTCGACAGTCGCCCTGCGCGCCACCGGCCGTTCCGAACCCGCCCCTAGCGTCGGCGCCCATGCTGACTTTTCGCTGCTCCGCCCTGCTGCGGCGGGCCCTGCGGCCGGTGACCGCCCGCCGGCTGGCGGGATCGACCCCGCCCGGCCGACCGTCCCGTCTGGTCGCCGTCGGCGCGGCGCTCGCCGTGACCGGTGGGCTGGTCGCCGCCGTCCACCCCGCCGCGCCGGCCGCCGCCCAATCGCCGGACGTCGTCGTCGACGAGGACTTCTCCGCCGGTACCCTGCCGGCCGGCTGGCGGGCGGTCGACGGTGAGTGGACGGTGCGCGACGGCCGGCTGCGGGGCACCGCCACCAGCGGCACCAGGAAGATCACCTTTGGCCGGCACCTGACCAACTTCCGGTTCGAGGCCGCCGTACGGTTCGAGTCGGTCGCCGAGCCGACCCGCTGGACGGCGCTGGGCCTGGACGTGCCCGCCGACGGCTCCACCCCGTGGTGGATCGCCACCATGCGCAGCGGCACCACGGCCGCCAACGGGCTGGAGTTCGCCCAGCTCACCACCGGCAACGCCTGGAACGTCACGAACACCGCCGCCGCCGGGTACGCCGCCGGCACCGGCCGGGACGTACGCGTCGCCATCGAGGTGCACGGCAACCGGGCCCGCTGGTTCCTCGACGGCCGTCAACTGCTGACCACCAGCAGCCTGGCCCGCTCCGCCGACGGCGGACAGGCGCTGGTCGTCAACGGCGGCACCGTCTCCTTCGACGACGTCCGGGTCACCGAACTGCCGGACAGCGGGTACCTGCGCCCCGAGGGCGCCCCGATGACCGTGATCGCGCACCGGGGCGCCTCCTCGGCCGCCCCGGAGAACACCCTGGTCGCCCAGGAGGTCGCCCGCCGGGCCGGCGCGGACTTCGTGGAGAACGACGTGCAGCCCAGCAGCGACGGGGTGCCCTTCGTGCTGCACGACACCACGGTCGACCGGACCACCCCGGGCACCGGCCCCATCCGGAGCCTCACCGCCGCCCAGCTCAAGACCCTCGACGCCGGGTCCTGGTTCGCCCCGCACTTCGCCGGGGCGGCGCTGCCGACCCTGGCCGAGCAGCTCGCCGACCTGCGGACCCGGGGCGGCAACCTGCTGCTGGAGATCAAGGGCGCACACACCCGTGACCAGGTGGCGACGATCGTCGAGGTGATCCGCGCCGAGCGGATGACCGGCCGGGTCTTCGTGCAGAGCTTCGACGTCGACGCCCTGCGGTACACCCGCGACCTCGCCCCCGAGCTGCCCACCGGCCTGCTGCGCGGCACCCTGGATGCCGACCCGGTGGCGACCGCCCGGGAGCTGGGGCTGACCGCGTACAACCCGTCCGGGGCGGCGCTGGCCACCCGGCCCGGGATCGTCGCCGACCTGCACGCCGCCGGCATCGCGGTGATGGTCTGGACGATCAACTCCCCGGCCCAGTGGAAGCAGCTCGACGACCTCGGCGTCGACGGCGTCATCACCGACCGCCCGGCCGAGCTGGCCGGCTGGAACGCCGCCGGGCAGCAGCCCGACGAGGGCAACGAGCCGGGCGTCACCGTCAGCATCGCCGCGCCCGCCGACGGGGCGAAGCTGAACCGCGCCCAGCAGCCGGTGCTCACCGTGCCGGCCACCGGCGCCGACACGGTCAGCGTCACCCTGGACGGCCGTCCCGTGCCGGTCGGTGAGCCGCTGGACCTGCGGACCCTGGCCCTCGGCACGCACACCCTGCGCGCCGAGGCCACCGGCCCCGCCGGCACGGTCACCACCGCGAGCACCGTCACCGTGACGGCCACCCAGGCCGGCCTGGGGCACCTGATCCTCACCTCACGGGCCGAGGAGCAGGCGCTCACCGTGCTGCTCAACCACCTGGTCAAGGGGCGCTACGACGAGCTGTCCCGGTACGCCGACCGGCAGGCCGGCAAGCTCGTCCCGGCGGGCGTCGCCCGGGTGATCGCGGGCGACGCCCGGATCCTCGCCGACCGCTGAGTCACCCGTGGTGCGCCACCGTCCGACCGTGCGGCACACCACAGTGGACGGAGCTGGTTTCGCCGCCGCCCGGACGTGGTACCCCTCGCTGTGGGGACCCGCCGGGCGGCGGGCCCGGTGACGGGGGCGGCGATGGACGGACGACGGCTCTGGCGGTCGGCGCTGGGGCATGCGCCGCGGCTGCTGGCCATCGTCGCGATCGGCCTGCTGGTGGAGATGGCGTACCCGTCGCTGTTCGGGCGGTCGCCCTCGCCGCCGGGGTTCGTGCCCGTTCTCGGTGTGGCGGGCTACGTCGGCACGTACCTCGGGTACCGGCACGACCAGCGGCGGCCGGGTGGTCCGCGCCACCGCAGGCCGACCCGCCGCGTGACCACCCTCCAGGCGCTCACCCTCCTGCCGCTCAGCCTGGCCGCCGCGTTCGGGATCACGGCCGTCGACGGGCCGGCCGAGGGTCGCTGGTGGCGGCTGTCGCTCGCCGTCGTGCTGTTGGCGGTCGGGGTCGCCGCCGGGGTGGCGCTGTGGCGGGACCGGGCGGCCCGGCGGCGGGCCAAGCCGTCCGCAGGGCGGGACGCGCCGGGCGGTACGCGGGCGCGGCCACCGGGCGTGACAGACTGACCGCTGTGTTGCGCTGGTTGACTGCAGGTGAATCGCATGGTCCCGCCCTCGTCGCGCTGCTGGAGGGCGTTCCCGCCGGGGTCGAGGTGACCACCGGTGAGATCGGCCGTGAGCTGGCCCGCCGCCGGCTCGGCTACGGCCGGGGCGCGCGGATGGCGTTCGAGCAGGACGAGATCGAGATCATCGGCGGGCTGCGGCACGGCGTGACCCTGGGCAGCCCGGTGGCGATCCGGGTCGGCAACTCCGAGTGGCCCAAGTGGCGCACCGTGATGGCCGCCGACCCGGTGGACCCGGACGAACTGGCCAGCCAGGCCCGCAACGCCCCGCTCACCCGCCCCCGGCCCGGCCACGCCGACCTCGCCGGGATGCAGAAGTACGGGCACACCGACGCCCGGCCGATCCTGGAGCGGGCCAGCGCGCGGGAGACCGCCGCCCGGGTCGCCGTGGGGACGGTGGCCAAGGCGCTGGTCAAGCAGGCCCTCGGCATCGAGATCGTCTCGCACGTGGTCGAGCTGGGCCCGGTCGCCGCCAAGCCGGGCCTGCGGCCCACCCCGGCCGACGCCGAGCAGATCGACGCCGACCCGCTGCGCTGCCTCGACAGCGAGGCCAGCGCCCGGATGGTCGCCGAGGTCGACGCCGCGAAGAAGGCCGCCGACACCCTCGGCGGCGTGGTCGAGGTCCTCGCGTACGGGGTGCCGCCGGGTCTGGGCAGCCACGTGCAGTGGGACCGCAAGCTGGACGCCCGGCTGGCCACCGCGCTGATGTCGATCCAGGCGATCAAGGGCGTGGAGATCGGCGACGGCTGGCAGCAGGCCCGGTCCCGGGGTTCCGAGGCGCACGACGAGATCGTGCCCACCGCGACCGGGGTGCGTCGGGTCACCGACCGGGCCGGCGGTCTGGAGGGCGGCATCACCACCGGCGAGCCGCTGCGGGTGAAGGCGGCGATGAAGCCGATCTCGTCGCTGAACCGGGCCCTGGCCACGGTCGACGTCACCACCGGCGAGCCGGCCACCGCCATCAACCAGCGCTCCGACGTCTGCGCGGTGCCCGCCGCGGCGGTGGTCGCCGAGGCGATGGTGGCCCTGGTGCTGGCCGAGGCGACGGTGGAGAAGTTCGGCGGCGACTCGGTGGCCGAGATCCGCCGCAACCTGGCCGGGTACCTCGACGCCCTGGTCATCCGGTGACCGCTGCCGTGACGAAGCCACTGGTCGTGCTGGTCGGAGCGCCGGGGTCGGGCAAGACGACGGTGGGCGAGACGCTCGCCGCCGGGCTCGGCGTGGCGTTCCGCGACACCGACGGCGACATCGAGCGGATGGCCGGCAAGCCCATCCCGGAGATCTTCGTCGACGAGGGGGAGGAGCACTTCCGGGCCCTCGAACGGGCGGCCGTGGCGGCGGCGCTGGCCTCGCACGCCGGGGTGCTCGCCCTCGGCGGCGGCGCGGTGCTCGCCGAGGAGAACCGCGCCGCCCTGATCGGGCACACCGTGGTGCACCTGTCGGTGGAGCTGCCCGACGCGGTCCGGCGGGTCGGGTTGGGGGCGGGCCGGCCGTTGCTGGCGATCAACCCCCGGGCCACGCTGAAACACCTGATGGACCAGCGCCGGCCGCTCTACACCGAGGTGGCCACCGCGACCGTGGTCACCGACGGGCGTACCCCCGACGAGATCGCCGACGAGATCGTCACGCTGCTCAAGCGCTGACCGTCGCCGGTACCGCCATCCGGGCACCGCCGGGCGTCGGCCGGCCCGCCGAACCCGGCTCCACTAGGCTGCCCCCGATGGACGAGGAGACCCGGATTCCGGTCGGCGGCGAGCGGCCGTACGACGTACTGGTGGGACGTGACCTGCTCGACGCGCTGCCCGGCCTGCTGCCGGGGGCGGACCGCGTCGCGGTGCTGCACACGCCCCCGCTGAAGGACCTGGCCGACGCCCTCGGCGAGCGGCTGCGCGCCACCGGGGTCGAACCGCTGCCGATCGAGGTGCCCGACGCCGAGGCGGGCAAGCGGATCGAGGTCGCCACCGACTGCTGGGAACGGCTCGGCGCGGCCGGCTTCACCCGCACCGACGCGGTTGTCGGGGTGGGCGGCGGCGCGGTCACCGACCTGGCCGGCTTCGTCGCGGCCTGCTGGCTGCGCGGGGTGCGCTGGGTGCCGGTGGCGACCTCGCTGCTGGGCATGGTCGACGCGGCGGTGGGCGGCAAGACCGGCATCAACACGGCGGCCGGCAAGAACCTCGTCGGCGCGTTCCACCCCCCGGTCGGGGTGCTGGCCGACCTGGCCACCCTCGACAGCCTGCCCGCCGCCGACCTGGCCGCCGGGCAGGCCGAGGTGATCAAGTGCGGGTTCATCGCCGACCCGGTCATCCTCGACCTGGTGGAACGGGATCCGGCGGCGGCGACCGACCCGACCGCCCCGGTGACCCGGGAGCTGATCGAGCGGGCGATCCGGGTGAAGGCCGACGTGGTCTCCGGTGACCTGCGCGAGTCCGGGGTGCGGGAGGTCCTCAACTACGGCCACACCCTGGCGCACGCCATCGAGAAGGTCGAGGGCTACCGGTGGCGGCACGGGCACGCGGTCGCCGTCGGCCTGGTCTACGCGGGCACCCTGGCCCGGCTCGCCGGCCGGCTGGACGAGGCGACCGCCGAGCGGCACCGCAGCGCCGTGGCGGCGCTCGGTCTGCCCACCAGCTACCCCGCCGACGCCTGGCCGCAGTTGCTGGCCACCATGCGGGTGGACAAGAAGGCGCGCGGCAACCGGCTGCGGTTCGTGGTGCTGGACGGGCTGGCCCGCCCGGCGATCCTGGAGGGCCCGGACGACGACCTGCTGCACGCCGCCTACCGCGAGGTGGCCCACCCGTGAGCGTGCGAAGGGTGTACGTGCTCAACGGCCCCAACCTGGGCCGGCTGGGCACCCGCCAGGTCGACGTGTACGGGGTGACCAGCTACGCCGACCTGGTGGAGCTGTGCGAGTCCACCGGCAGGGAGCTGGGGCTGGACGTCACCGTCCGGCAGACCGACGCCGAGCACGAGCTGCTGGGCTGGCTGCACGCCGCCGCCGACGAGGGCGCGGCGGTGGTGCTCAACCCGGCAGCCTGGTCGCACTACTCGTACGCGGTCCGGGACGCCTGCGCGATGCTGCGGGGCCCCCTGGTCGAGGTGCACATCTCCAACATCCACGCCCGGGAGGAGTTCCGGCACCACTCGGTGGTGTCGGCGGTCGCCACCGGGGTGATCTGCGGTCTGGGCGTCGACGGGTACCGGCTCGCCCTGCGGCACCTGGCCACCCTGGCCGGCTGAACGCTGCGGCGGGTCACCCGGCCGGTGCCGGTCACTCGCCGACGCGCAGGGCGGACGCCGGGGGTTCCATCCAGTCGGCCAGCCGGCGCAGGGCCCCGGCTGCCCGGTGCCGGGCCCGGGGGATCCGGGGCGCGGCCCCCGACGTCGGCGGACCGGGGCGGGTCGGCGCGTCCGGGCGCGCGGACTCGACGTGCCGGCGGACGGCGTCCAGGGCGACCTGGGCGGCGGCGGGATGCTCCATCGTCCTCTCCTGACGGTCGGTGCTCACCCGGTGGCGGGCGACGGCGGCCCGGTCGAGCCGCGGACCACGACGTGGGTGGGCAGTAGCAGGGCGGTCGCTGCGCGCTCCTTCTCGAAGAGCAGCCGGACGGCCTCGGTGCCCTTGCGGGCGTGCGGCTGGGCCACGGTGGTCAGGGGCGGGGTCGCCGTGGCGGCGGCGGGCACGTCGTCGAAGCCGATGACGGAGAGGTCACCGGGGACGTCGAGGCCGCGCGCGCGGGCCAGCGCGACGGCGCCGAGGGCGAGCCGGTCGCTCATCGCCAGGATCGCCGTGGGTGGGTCGGGCAGGTCGAGCAGGTCGGCGGCGACCGCCGCGCCGTGGCCCTCCTCGACGCCCCCGGCGGCGGCGACGGTGGCGGTGCCGCCGGCGTCCAGGGCCGGGCGGAGCCCGGCACGGTACCCGTCGAGCCGGGCCCGGTTGGCGACGTACCCGGTGGGCGCGTCGAACCCGGTCGGCACGACGCCGGGCGTCGAGTCGGGGGCCAGCCGGAAGCTGATCACCCCGAAGCGGCGGTGGCCCAGGGCGACCAGGTGCGCGGCGGCGGTGCGCGCGGCGTGCCGGTCGTCGATGCCGACGTAGGGCTCGCCGGGGGCGATCGGGGCGTCGAGCCCGACGACCGGCAGCCGGCGGCGGCGCAGCAGCTCGCGGCGGTCCGGTTCGAGGGGGTCGCAGAAGGCGACGAACCCGTCGACCAGGGCCGAGGAGACGACGTCGGGTCGGCCCGGCTCGGCCCGGGGCACCAGCACCAGGGAGGAGCTGTGCTCGCCGCAGGCCCGCGCCACGCCGGCCATGATGAGCTGTGCCGCCGCGTCCTCGAAGAGGTACTGCAACGGCTCGTGCACGATGAGCCCGATCGCGCCGGTCCGGCCCCGCCGGAAGGTGTTCGCCAGCGGGTCCGGGCCGGGGTAGCCGGCCTGCCGGGCGGCGGCGAGGATCCGTTCGCGCAGCTCGGGGCTGAGCTGGTCGGGCCGGTTGAACGCGTTGCTGACCGTCGCCTGACTGACCCCGAGAGCCCGGGCGAGGTCGGTCATCCGTGGTCGGGGACCGGTGGGCATCGGAACCTGTCCTTGAATTGTGCCGGTCTTCTGATGCGTATAAGTTTAACGCATGGCCATCGGGGTGCGCACCATCGGTAACCGTCCGGGGTTGCTGGACTGGTTCGCGCCCGCCGTCGCGTTCGCCGTCAACGGGGCGATGTACGGCACCCTGCTCACCCGCTACCCCGAGATCGCCGACCGGACCCAGGCCAGCGAGACGGCGTTCGGGGTGGTCCTGTTCGCCTCGGCGCTGGGCGGCCTGGTCGGCTCGCTCGTCGCGCCGGCCCTGGTGCGGGCGCGGGGCGACTTCGGGGCGACCCTGCTGGCCGGCTTCGGGTACGCGGTGCTGGCGGTCTCCGTGGCCTGGGCGCCGGAACTGCTCTTCCTGGGCCTGGCGCTGCTGCTGATGGGCGTTCTCGACGGCGCGCACGACGTCGGCATGAACGCCGTCGCGGTGCGGGGCCAGCAGCGGCGGCGTACCTCGCTGATGGGCCGGATGCACGCCACCTGGTCGCTGTCGCTGACCGCCGCGGGCGTGCTCGGCGCCGCCGCGGCCGGGCTGCGGGTGCCGGTCGTCGCGCACGTCACGGTCGTCACCGTGGTCGCGGTGGCGGCGCAGGTCGCGGTCCTGGTCCTGCGGCGCCGGGCCGGCCCGGCCGACGACGACCCGCCGGTGCGCACCGAGCCGGCCGCGATCGACCCGGCCGCGACCGACCCGGTCGCGCCGGGCGTCGCCACCGGGTCGGCCCGAGCCCGGCGGCTGCGCTACGTGCTGCCGGTCCTCGCCCTCGCCGCGCTGGCCGCCAGTTACGTCGAGAGTCCCGGTCAGGAGTGGACCGGGCTGCTGCTCAGCCGGGGCCTCCTGGCGCCGCCCGAGGTGGCCGCCGCCGCCCCGGTGGTCTTCGCGGCGGGGCTGGTGGCGTCCCGGCTGGTCCTCGACGTCGCGGTGCGCCGGTTCGGCACCGTCCCGGTGGCCGCCGTCGCCGGGGCGACGGTGGTCGGGTCGATGCTCGCCGGCCTGGCGGTGACGGCGGTGGACGCGTCGGCCTGGTGGGCGTTGGCCGCCATCGCCGGTGCCGGTCTCGGCGCCGGTCCGATCTTTCCCATGCTCTTCGGGGCCGCCGACCACCTCTCCGTGCGGCACGGCATCGCCCCGGCCCGGACCGCGTCGATCGTGTCGGCGCTGTCCCGGATCGGGGCGATCTCCGCGCCGGTCGTGGTGGGGCCGCTCACCGAGACGTTCGGGATGGCGATGGTCTTCGCCGTGATGGCCGTCGGTGGCGCCCTGGTCCTGCTCACCCTGCCGAGGGCGGCCCACTGAGGCCGCCGGGACGGGTCCGCCCGTCCACCCGTACGAGGAGGAGGTTCGGATGGAGTACACCCGGCTCGGGTCGACCGGTCTGACCGTGTCCCGGCTCTGCCTGGGCGCCATGAGTTTCGGCGAGCCCGATCGGGGCGCGGACTCGTGGACGCTGCCGGAGGAGGAGAGCCGGAAGGTGATCCGGCGGGCGTTGGACGCCGGCGTCACCTTCTTCGACACCGCCAACGCGTACTCGGACGGCTCCAGCGAGGAGATCCTCGGCCGGGCGTTGGCCGAGTACGCCCGCCGCGACGAGGTGGTCGTCGCGACCAAGGTCTTCCTGCCGATGGGGCCCCGGCCCCACCAGCGGGGCCTGTCCCGCAAGGCGATCCTGGCCGAGATCGACAACAGCCTGCGCCGGCTCGGCACCGACTACGTGGACCTGTACCAGATCCACCGGTGGGACCACGCGACCCCGATCGAAGAGACGCTGGAGGCGCTGCACGACGTCGTGAGAGCCGGCAAGGTCCGCTACCTCGGCGCGTCCTCGATGTACGCCTGGCAGTTCAGCAAGGCGGTCCACCTGGCCGAGCGCCACGGGTGGACCCGGTTCGTCTCGATGCAGAACTACTACAACCTCATCTACCGGGAGGAGGAACGCGAGATGCTGCCGCTCTGCCGGGACCTGGGCGTGGGGGTGCTGCCCTGGAGCCCGCTGGCGCGCGGAAAGCTCGCCCGGGACTGGGACGCCACCACGGAGCGCACCGCCGACGACGCCTTCGGCCACAGCCTGTACGCCCGGACCGAGCGGGCGGACCGGGCGGTGGCGGCGCGGTTGGCGGAGGTGGCCCGTGAGCGGGCCCGGCCCCGGGCCCAGGTGGCGCTGGCCTGGCTGCTGAGCAATCCCGTCGTCACCGCGCCCGTGCTCGGGGTGACCCGGGTGGAGCAGTTCGACGAGGCGCTCGGGGCGCTGGACCTCACGCTCACCGACGAGGAACTGGCCCGGCTGGCGGAGCCGTACGTGCCGCACGAGGTGGTGGCTCTGGCGTGAGCCGCGCCTGACGGCGGGATCCCGGGCGGTCCGCCGGGTTCCCGGCCACCCGGGCGGTGAGCCGCACGGCGGAATCGGGACCGGGGCCGGGATATGTGTGCGCCTCGATCGGATAACCGGTCGGGGTGCCTCGTCGTGCCGTCGGTCGAAATCGAATTCCGGGGCGTCGGTGAGGAGGGGTCCGGGGTCGGTGGGAATTGCTTCGAGGCGTAACGCGGATTTAATGTGACGCATATCACGTTTGACTGAAGTAAAGCCTTTCCACCATTGCTTCTTCCGCTCGGGCCGTGCTTGACGGTGACGGTGGTGGATGTAACTCTCGTATTGGTCGCCCGGCTGGGAACAGGTGGCAGCGCGGTGGCGACGACGGATTTTGTTCGCGCGCACAACGGTGCGGCAACCTCGGGCTGGGCCTGCTTCGGTCCTTCTGGCTGCCCGTGCCGGGTGGGACACCACCCGCTCCACACGTCGCAGAGATCCGCTCGCATTGGCCGGCGGCAATCGATGCTGCCGTCTGAAAGGTTCGGTCGCGATGCGGCCCTGCCTGTGGACGGGTGCGGCCATGCCTGGGAAAGGCGGGAAGAAATGATCAGAATTCTCTCTCCAGGAGAGGTGGCAGGTCCATGAACGTCATGGCGGGTTTTGCCGACACGATTCCCGGTGAGCGCGACCACGCCCGGATGGACGACGAATCGGACCTGCCGTACCGCCTGGCCCGGATCGGGCGGCTGGCGACCGACGTCCGCGCGGTGGTGCTGGAGATGATCCACCGTGCCGGCTCCGGGCACGTCGGCTCGTCGCTGTCCTGCGTCGACCTGGTCAGTGTGCTCAAGTTCGACCAGATGGGCCCGGCCGGCGGCGGAGACGTCTTCGTGCTCTCCAAGGGGCACGCCGCCCCGACCTGGTACGCGGCCCTGATGGTCAGCGGTGAACTGGACCGGGGCGAGATCGGCACGCTGCGGCGCATCGACAGCCGGCTCCAGGGCCACCCCGACCGCAGCCGGCTGGACCTGGTCGACGTCAGCACGGGGGCGCTCGGCCAGGGGCTGTCGGTGGCGCTCGGCCGGGCCCAGGCCAAGCGGCTGCGCGGCGACCGGAGCACCGCGTACTGCCTCAGCGGCGACGGCGAACTCCAGGAGGGGCAGATGTGGGAGGCGGTGATGTACGCCGGCGCGAGCGGACTGTCCAACGTGGTGCTCCTCGTCGACCACAACCGCAGCCAGAACGACGGGACGCTCGACGAGGTGCTGCCCCTGCATCCGCTCGCCGAGCGGTTCCGCGCCTTCCACTGGCACGTCCAGGACGTCAACGGCCACTCCCACCTGGCGGTGCGGGACGCGGTGATCAACGCGCGGGCGCACCGGCTCCAGCCGTCGGTGATCATCGCGCACACCCGCAAGGGGTACCTGGGCCCGGGGGAGGTCCTGCTCAACGGCGCGCACAGCGGCACGCTGACCACCGAGGTCTACCGCGACGCCCTCGCCTACCTGGGGCGGGTGTCGTCGTGAGGGCCACCCGGGACTGGTTCGGCGACGCCCTGGCGGCCGTCGGCACCAGCCACGACAAGGTCGTCGTGGTCAACTGCGACCTCGCCTCGGCCACCAAGACCAGCGTGTTCAAGGAGCGCTTCCCCGACCGCTTCCTGGAGGTGGGCATCGCCGAGGCGAACGGCATCGGGGTCGCCGCCGGGCTGGCCCAGGAGGGCTTCCGGCCCTTCGTCGCCAGCTTCGGTCACTTCCTCACCGGCAAGTTCCTGGAGATCTTCCAGTCGGTCGGCCTGAACGACGCCGGGGTGGTCCTGGTCGGCACGCACGCCGGCCTGGCCATCGGCAAGGACGGGCCGACCCAGATGGGCCTGCGCGACCTGGCCCTGATGCGGACCCTGCCCAACCTGGAGATCCTGCAACCGGCCGACGGGGTCGAGACCCGCCAGATGCTGGCCTACCTGGTCGGCCACGACCGGCCCAGCTACCTGCGGCTGTGCCGGCAGCCGCAGCGCGAGGTCCACGACGAGCACTACCGGTTCCGGTTCGGCCAGCCGGACGTGGTGCGCGACGGCGCGGACGTCGTCGTCTTCACCATGGGCGGCATGGTGGCCGTCGTCCTCGACGCGGCCGAGGCCCTCGCCGGGCGCGGCGTCCGGGCCACCGTGGTCAACGCCTCGTCGCTGCCGCTGGACACGGCGGCGGCCGGGGACCTGGTCGCCCGGCACGAGCACGTGTTCGTGGTCGAGGACCACTTCGTCAAGGGTGGCCTCATCGACGAGGTCGGGCGGATCGTCCTGCACCGGGGCCGCCCGGTCCGCTTCGGCTCGTGGGGTGTCGGCGACTACGGCCAGGCCGGCTCGCCGGCCGACCTGTACCGCCGTTACGAC
This sequence comes from Micromonospora fluostatini, assembly GCF_050410825.1. NCBI lineage: Bacteria > Bacillati > Actinomycetota > Actinomycetes > Micromonosporales > Micromonosporaceae > Micromonospora > Micromonospora fluostatini. Next base: position 3,312,926 of record NZ_CP191251.1, on the reverse strand, counting down.
CTCGACGCCGAGGGCGTCGCCAGCCGGATCGCCGCGTTCCTGCACCTGTCCACTCCCGACACCGTGAAGGGCAGCCAACCATGACGTCACCGAAGGAGCCCCAGGACCTGGTGGACGGCCTCACCGAGCGGCCGTACCTGTTCGTCGAACACCACCTGGAGCCGGGGCAGGCCACCCTGTACCGGCACCACCCCGGCGACCACCGCACCCTGGTCGTGATCGGCGGGCGGGTACGGGTGGAGTCCTGCCACCCGACCGGGGTCAGCCACCGGGAGTTCGGCTACCTCCAGGGCTGGCACGCGCTGGCCGGTGCCACCTACCGGTTCGCGCAGGTCGGCGTCGAGCCCGCCCTGGTGGTGGAGGCCGGCTCGGTGACCGGGCCGACCCACGAGGCCCCGGAGCCCGCCGCCCTCGTCGGCGCCGGTACCGGCCGCTGCCTCGACGTCTCCGGCTACCGGGTGGCGAAGCCGTGGGGGCACGAGATCTGGTACACCGACAACCTGCCCGACCCGCGGTACGCGCTCAAGCAGATCCACATGACGGCCGGGCACCAGTCGTCGCTCCAGTCGCACCAACACAAGGTGGAGACCAACTACGTGGTCGAGGGGGAGGCCACGGTGCTCAACGGGGTGCCCGCCCCGGCGGACCGGGGCACCGTCGTCGACCCCGGCACCCTGCCCCGCACGGTGCACGGCCGCCGCTCCGGCTGGACGTCGGCGGCGACCATCCTGCACCGGGTCGTCGCCCACTCCACCTACACCTCGATCGAGGTCTCCACCACCGAACTCGACGACGTGATCCGGTGGGCGGACGACAGCAACCGGGGCAACGGCCGGATCGAGGACGAGCACGCGGGAGCCCGCTCGTGAGCGTCGGGGCCGACATCCGGCTGTACCTGAGCGAGCAGCGGGCCATCCTCGACGCGTTCCCGGTCGACGTGGTGGAGACCGTGGCCGAGATGCTGTTCCGCACCTACGACGAGGGCGGCACCGTCTACGCGATGGGCAACGGCGGCAACTCCGGCACCCTCGACCACGCGTACTGCGACTTCAAGCACCACCCGTTCGTCTCCGAGGACAAGAGCACCCCGGTGCCGGCGGCGGTGCGGCGACTGACCTTCGTGAACCTGTGCGGCTCGGCCGCGGAACTCACCGGGATGGTCAACGACCTCGGCCCGGACCACATGTACACCGCCGCCCTGGAGCCCTTCGTCGGCGGACGGGACCTGGTCATGGCGTACTCGGGCAGCGGCAACTCACCGAACGTGGTGCGCGCGCTGGAGGTGGCGGTCAAGGCCGGCGCCCGGACGTTCGCGATGACCAAGGGCGACGGCGGCCGGTGCCGGGACCTCGCCGACGTGTGCCTGGTGGTCCCGGGCACCTCCCGGTTCCCGGGGCAGACGGGGCGCAACGACAACAACTTCCACTTCGAGGACGCCATGCTCTCGGTCAACCACATGCTGGTCGGCCTGCTGAAGAAGCGCGTCGGACGAGGTGTGCCGCCCGGCTGAGCCGGCGCCACCGGTCCACGCACCCGCCCCGGACGCGGGGCCGCCCCGGCCCCCCGGCGGGACCGCCGTGCCGACTGCGGCGACCGGCCCCGCGTCCGGCCCCCCGGTGAAGGGAATCCGCACCGTGTTGACCATCCCGCACGTCAGCTCGACCCCTGTCCTCGCGGACCTGTGCGCGCTCGTCGGCCCCGACCGGACCGACGCGCTGCACCGGGCGGCGGAGTCGCTGCGCACGCGCCTCGGCGACGAGGGCACCCTGTGGCACGTCAACTCCACGGCCGCCGGTGGCGGGGTCGCGGAGATGCTCCAGACGCTGCTGCCGCTCTACCACGAACTCGGCGTCCGTTCCCGGTGGGCCGTGATCGGCGGCGACGACCGGTTCTTCGTCATCACCAAACGGCTCGGGTTGGCCCTGTACGGCAGCGTGGGCGACGCCGGCCCGCTCGGCCCGGCGGAACGCGACGACTACCTCGCCGCCCTCGCCCCCGCCGGTGAGGAGCTGGTCGGGCTGCTCGGCCCCCGGGACGTGGTGGTCCTGCACGACCACCAGACGGCCGGCCTGGTGGACCGGTTGGCCGCCCGCGTGGCCGCCGTGTACTGGCGGTGCCACGTCGGGGTGGACGCGCCGACCGAGGCGTCCGAGCGTGGCTGGGACTTCGTCGCCCCGATGCTGTCCGCGAGCCGGCAGTTGGTCTTCTCGATCGACGCGCACGTGCCGCCCCGGATGCGGGACCGGCCGGTGCGCGTGCTGCCGCCCTTCATCACGCCGTTCGGAGCGAAGAACGGCCCGCTCTCCGCCTCGGCGGTCCGGGCCGGCCTGGCCCACTGCGGGCTCCGCGACGACCCCGGGGCACCCCGGACCGTGTCGACCCCGTCCGGTGCGGTCCGGCTCGCCCACCCGCCGACGGTGGTCTCCGACGGGCCGCCGCCGGAGGGGGAGCCACTGGTCACCCAGGTCTCCCGGTGGGACCGGCTGAAGGACATGGCCGGGGTGCTGACCGGGGTGGCCGCCGGCACCCGCCGTGGGCACCTGGCGCTGGTCGGCCCGGACCCGGACGCCATCGCCGACGACGTCGAACAACGGTTCTGGTACGCGCAGTGCCTGAACCGGTGGCGGTCGCTGCCCGGCGCGCAGCGCCGGCGGGTGAGCCTGGTCTGCCTGCCGATGGCGGACCTGACGGAGAACGCGTTCCTGGTCAACGCCGTGCAGCGGGCTTCGACGGTGGTCGTGCAGAAGAGCCTCGCGGAGGGGTTCGGGCTGACCGTCGCCGAGGCCATGTGGAAGTCGCGGGTGGTCGTCGGCAGCGCGGTGGGGGGCATCCGGGCGCAGATCACCCACGGGGTCGACGGCCTCCTGCTGGACGACCCGACCGACCTGCGCCGACTGGGGAAGCTGGTCGACGCCGTCCTGGACGGCGAGGTGGACGGTGCCGGCATCGGCGTACGCGCCCGGCACCGGGTGCTGCGGGACTTCCTGCCGGACCGGGAGGTCCTGACGACGGCATCGATGATCGAGAAGGAAGGGGTGTTGACCCGATGAGCACCGGACAGACGCACCACGGGCTCAGTCCCGAGCAGCTCCAGGCGTACCGGACGGACGGCTACGTGGTGGGCGACCGCCTGCTGCGGCCGGAACGGTTCGCGGCGCTGAAGGACCACTTCGAGCGCAAGATCGCCGCGTTGCCGCCGGGCGACCGGCCCGAGGACATGGACGTGCCGCACTTCACCGACCCGGAGCTGTTCCGGTGGCTGTTCGACCCGGACGTGCTGGACGTGGTGGAGAGCGTGCTCGGGCCGGACATCGCCCTCTTCACGTCCCACTTCTTCTGCAAGCCGGCGGGGGACGGCAAGAGCGTGCCCTGGCACACCGACGGGTACTTCTGGCGGGAGATGATCGAGCCGGCCGGGCAGGCCATGACGATCTGGCTGGCGATCGACCCGTCGACCCTGGAGAACGGCTGCATGAAGGTCGTCCCGGGCAGCCACACCGGCCAGGACGGGCGGTACCAGCGGGCGGCGGCGGAGCACAGCGTCTTCGACGAGGAACTCGACCAGTCGCAGGTGGCCGTCGACCGGGCGCTGCCGGTGCAGCTGCGGCCGAACCAGTACAGCATCCACAATGCCGGACTGGTGCACAGCAGCGAGGTCAACCGCAGCAGCCTGCGCCGGTGCGGGTTCACCATGCGCTACATCAGCACCGGCGTCCGGTTCCGGCACGACGTCGTCGGGCACAAGCACCAGATCTTCCTGGCCCGGGGTCGGGACCGGGCCGGCAACGTGTACGCCGACCCGGGCCGCGCACACCCGGAACTGGTCGCCACGCGCGGCAAGGGGCAGCGGTTCGTCGGCGCCGAGCGCGGGTGAGCCCGGCGGGGGCCGGCGGGTCCGGGCTGGTGGTGACGGTGGCCGGGGAACCGGCCCCGATCCACTGCGACGCGCTGTTGTTCGACATGGACGGCACCCTGGTGGACTCCCGGGAGTGCGTCGAACGCAAGTGGCGGGCCTGGTGCGCCCGGCACGGGCTGGACGCCGAGGCGCTGCTGCGGCGCTCCCACGGCCGCCAACTGGCCGACACCGTCCGGCTGGCGGCGCCGCACCTGGACCTCGACCGCGAGGTGACCGACCTCGTCCGGTGGGAGGAGCGGGACACCACCGGGCTCGTCCCGGTGCCCGGCGCGGTGGACCTGCTCGCCGCGCTGCCGGCCGACCGGTGGGCCGTGGTCACCTCGGCCTGGCGGCGGCTGGCCGAGATCCGGCTGGGCCACGTCGGGCTGCCGGTGCCGGCGTGCCTGGTCACCGCCGACGACGTCGGGCGGGGCAAACCGGCCCCGGACGGCTACCTCGCCGCCGCCGCGCGGCTGGGCCACCCACCCGGGCGGTGCGTGGTGCTGGAGGACAGCCGGGTGGGGGTACGGGCCGGCCGGGCGGCCGGGATGTGGGTGATCGGGGTCGCCACGACCGTCGCCCCGTCCCGGCTCGACGCCGACCGGGTGGTCCGGGACCTCAGCGTGGTCCGGGTCGACCGGGCAGTCTCACCTCGGGTGGACGGCGCCCCGGCCGCCGGGGCGCGGGCCACCCCGGGGTGAGGGCCGGCGACTGCCCGCCCCGGCCCGCCCCGACCGCCCCCGGGTGGCCCACCACCTCGGGGACGGCCGGTCGGGGCGGGCGGTCGGCGCAGCGGCGGCGGTCGGCGGCCTGCTAGTAGACTTCCCAGGTCTGTCCGCCATTCGACGATCAAGGCAGGAAATGGCCACCACCAACGACCTCAAGAACGGCCTGGTACTCAACCTCGACGGGGAGCTGTGGGCCGTCGTCGAATTCCAGCACGTCAAGCCCGGTAAGGGTGGTGCGTTCGTGCGTACCACGCTGAAGAACGTGCTCTCCGGCAAGGTCGTCGACAAGACCTTCAACGCGGGCACCAAGGTCGAGACCGCGACCGTGGACAAGCGCACCATGCAGTACCTGTACGCCGACGGCGACGACTACGTCTTCATGGACCTGGACACCTTCGACCAGATCACCGTCCCGGGCGGGACCGTCGGCGAGGCGGCCAACTACCTGCTGCCCGAGGCCGAGGCGACCGTCGCCATGCACGAGGGGCTGCCGCTCTACCTCGAGCTGCCGACCAGCGTGGTGCTGGAGGTGACCTACACCGAGCCGGGCCTGCAGGGCGACCGGTCCACCGGTGGCACCAAGCCGGCCACCGTCGAGACCGGGGCGACCGTGCCGGTGCCGCTCTTCATCACCACCGGCGAGAAGATCAAGGTCGACACCCGCGACGGCCGTTACCTCGGCCGCGCCTGATGGCCGAGGGGCCCAAGCAGCAGATGCCGGCGCGCCGCAAGGCGCGCAAGCGGGCGCTGGACGTGCTCTTCGAGGCCGACCTGCGGGACCGGCCGCCGGTCGAGGTGCTCGCCGGCTACCTGCAACGGATCGAGCGACCCCACCCGGAGCACCTGGGGTACGCGGTCAGCCTCGTCGAGGGGGTGGCCGCGCACCTGGACCGGATCGACGAGCTGATCGCCAGCTACGCCGAGGGCTGGACGCTGGACCGGATGCCGGTGGTCGACCGCAACCTGGCCCGGATCGCCGTGTACGAGCTGCTCTACGTCGACGAGATCGACGACCCGGTGGCGATCAGCGAGGCTGTGGAGCTGGCGCGGCAGATGTCGACCGACGACTCCCCACGCTTCCTCAACGGTCTGCTCGACCGGATCGCCGAGTACGCCACCCGCTGACCGGGGCCGACCCGGCGGCGGTGGCCCGACCCGGTCCGCCGTCCGGGTTCCGGCAGGCGGGACGCCGAGGTGAGCGCAGAATCACAGAGAACGTCGACGGGGCCCGTGCCGGATGGCACGGGCCCCGTCGTGACGGCGCTCAGGAGGCCGCGACAGCGCTCAGGAGGCGAAGAACGCCCGCGGGTCGGCGACCAGCACCCCGTGCTCGGTGAGCCGCTCGATCAGGCCCGACGGCGAGGCGTCGTAGACGATCGCGAGGGCCCGCAGGTCGTCGGCGCGGATGGAGAGCACCCGACCGTTGTAGTCGCCGCGCTGCTGCTGGATGGCGCGGGCGTAACGGGCCACGTAGGCGAGGTCCTCGGAGGCCTCGTCGTAGAGCCGCTCCAGGTCTAGGACGATCTTGCTGGTCGGCTCGTGGCGCACCCCGCTGCCGTCGGGCAGCAGCTCGGAGACGGGAACGCGGTAGAAGTCGGCCAACTCGGCCAGACGGGACACCGTGACGGCGCGGTCACCGCGTTCGTACGAGCCGACCACCACAGCCTTCCAGCGCCCGTTCGACTTCTCCTCCACCCCCTGCAGGGACAGGCCCTGCTGTTGGCGGATGGAGCGCAGGCGGGCGCCCAGCGACTTGGCGTATTCAGAGGGCATTCGGACACTCCCAGTGCTGCTCGGGGTTCTCCCAGCGATCGCTACGGAGCGTGACGGTACGGGGATTGGGACACCTGGTCAAGTGCTCGTGACCGTACCGTTGGGGCGGCCGGGGGAGTTGTCCCCATTTCTGTACCCTGAGCCGGGGATCAGCGGCCGGCGGATCCCGACGCGGTGACCACTGGTAACGTGGCGTGAGCCCCGGTCGGCGGCCGTTCGCGGTCGCCGTGCCGGATCCGACGTCCTTTAACGACCCGTCCCGTGAGGCGGGGAAGGAGGTCCGCCGTGGCCTACCCACCGGCTGCCCGTTCGTCCCCCGCGCGGCAACCCTCGGTGAAGGTGATCCTGACCGCCGCCGACGTCTCCCGCGTGGTCGACCGCATCGCCCACCAGATCCTGGAGAAGACCCAGGGCGCCGCCGACACCGTTCTGCTCGGCGTGCCGACCCGGGGTGTCCCGCTGGCCCGCCGGCTCGCCGCCCGGATCAGCACCTTCGAGGGGCTCGACGTTCCGGTCGGCGTGTTGGACATCACCCTCTACCGCGACGACCTGCGCCGGCACGCCACCCGGGCGGTCGGGCCCACCCAGCTTCCGCCGGGCGGGATCGACGGCCGCCGGGTCGTCCTCGTCGACGACGTGCTCTTCTCCGGCCGGACCGTGCGGGCCGCGCTCGACGCGCTCAGCGACATCGGCCGCCCCGCCTCGGTGCAGCTCGCCGTGCTGGTCGACCGGGGGCACCGCCAGCTGCCCATTCGCGCCGACTATGTGGGGAAGAACATCCCCACCGCGCTGGCCGAGAACGTCAAGGTGACGTTGGCTGAGACCGACGGCGAGGACGAGGTACGCCTCTTCGGGGAGGACCCCCGGTGAGCGCGCGGACGACAGCGGAGCGGGACCCCGCGGACGAAAGGCAGGCGTACGCATGATCAGGCACCTGCTCTCCGGCGCGGACCTGGACGCCGCCACCGCGACCCAGATCCTGGACACCGCCGCCGAGATGGCCACCGTCGCCGGCCGGGAGGTCAAGAAGCTGCCCGCGCTGCGCGGCCGGACCGTGGTGAACCTCTTCTACGAGGACTCCACCCGGACCCGGATCTCCTTCGAGGCGGCGGCGAAGCGGCTCAGCGCCGACGTGATCAACTTCTCCGCCAAGGGCTCCAGCGTGACCAAGGGCGAGAGCCTGAAGGACACCGCGCTGACCCTCCAGGCGATGGGCGCCGACGCGGTGGTCGTGCGGCATCCCGCCTCCGGGGCCCCGCACCGGCTGGCCGACTGGGTGGACGGCTCGGTGGTCAACGCCGGCGACGGCACCCACGAGCACCCGACCCAGGCGCTGCTGGACGCGTACACGATGCGGTCCCGGCTGGGCCGGCTGGCCGGCCTCTCGGTCGCGGTGGTCGGGGACGTGCTGCACAGCCGGGTGGCCCGCTCCAACGTCCTGCTGCTGTCCACGCTCGGCGCCAAGGTCACCCTGGTCGGCCCGCCGACGCTGATCCCGGTGGACATCGCCGCCGCCCTCGCCCCGGGCACCGCCGTCTCCTACGACCTGGACGCGGTGCTGCCCGGCGTGGACGTGGTGATGATGCTGCGGGTGCAGCGGGAACGGATGGGCGACTCCTACTTCCCCTCCGCCCGCGAGTACGCCCGCCGCTACGGCCTGGACGGCCCGCGCCTGCGCCGGCTGCCCGACCACGCGATCGTCATGCACCCGGGGCCGATGAACCGGGGGATGGAGATCACCCCCGAGGTCGCCGACTCGCCCCGCTCCACCATCGTCGAACAGGTCGCCAACGGAGTCTCCGTGCGGATGGCCGTGCTCTACCTGCTGCTCGGAGGAAACAACCGGTGACCGCGTACCTGATCAAGAACGTGAGCGTCGTCGGCGCCGCGCCGACCGACCTGCTGATCCGCGACGGCGTGGTCGCGCAGGCCGGCCCGGGGCTGTCCGCGCCGGACGCGGTCGAGATCGACGCCGACGGGCTGGTCGCCCTGCCCGGCCTGGTCGACCTGCACACCCACCTGCGCGAGCCGGGCCGGGAGGACGCCGAGACCGTGGAGTCCGGCTCCCGGGCGGCGGCGCTGGGTGGGTACACCGCCGTCTGCGCGATGGCGAACACCTCCCCGGTCGCCGACACCGCCGGGGTGGTCGAGCAGGTCTGGCGGCTCGGCCGGGAGGCCGGCCTGGTCGACGTCCAGCCGATCGGCGCGGTCACCGTCGGGCTGGCCGGTGAGCGCCTGGCCGAACTGGGCGCGATGGCCGACTCGGCGGCCCGGGTGCGGATCTTCTCCGACGACGGGCACTGCGTCGCCGACCCGAAGCTGATGCGCCGGGCCCTGGAGTACGTCAAGGCGTTCGACGGGATCATCGCCCAGCACGCCGAGGAGCCCCGGCTCACCGAGGGCGCCCAGATGCACGAGGGCGAGGTCGCCACCCGGCTCGGCCTGACCGGCTGGCCGGCGGTCGCCGAGGAGGCCATCATCGCCCGGGACGTGCTGCTGGCCGAGCACGTCGGCAGCCGGCTGCACGTCTGCCACGTCTCCACCGCCGGCAGCGTCGAGGTGCTGCGCCAGGCCAAGGCCCGGGGGGTACGGGTCACCGCCGAGGTCACCCCGCACCACCTCCTGCTGACCGACGAGGTGGTCGGCGGGAGGAGTGAGCTGGCGAGCCCCGCACTCGCGACCAAGCCGGGTGTCGTGGGCGGTCGCGGCGAACTGGGCAGCGCGGCGGTCGCCGCGGACTGGAGCCCGGGGGCCAGCTACGACCCGGTGTTCAAGGTCAACCCGCCGCTGCGGACCGCCGCCGACGTCGCCGCGCTGCGCGCCGCGCTGGTCGAGGGCGTGATCGACATCGTCGCCACCGACCACGCGCCGCACGCGGTGGAGGACAAGGAGTGCGAGTGGGCGTACGCCCGGCCCGGCATGCTCGGGCTGGAGACGGCGTTGTCCATCGCGCTGGAGGTGCTGGGGCCGCAGTGGGACCTGATCGCCGAGCGGCTCTCCCGTGCGCCGGCCCGCATCGCCGGGCTGACCGGGCACGGTGTCGACCCCGCCCCCGGCGTACCGGCCAACCTGACCCTGGTCGACCCGGCCGCCCGACGCCGGATCGAGCCGGCCGAGTTGGCCAGCCGTAGCCGCAACACCCCGTACGCCCGGATGACGCTGCCGGGTCGCATCGTGGCGACCTTCCTGCGTGGCGAGGCGACGGTGCTCGACGGAAAGGCAGTCAAGTGATCCGAGCGAGGAACGTAGCGGAGCGGAGTCCCGCAGTCCGGATCGAAGGGGGCGCGTGATGGCGAAGCGCAGGAGCGCGATCCTGGTGCTGGAGGACGGCCGGACCTTCCACGGCGAGGCGTACGGCAGCGTCGGGGAGACCTTCGGCGAGGCGGTCTTCAACACCGGCATGACCGGTTACCAGGAGACCCTGACCGACCCGTCCTACCACCGGCAGGTGGTGGTGCAGACCGCCCCGCACATCGGCAACACCGGCGTCAACACCGAGGACGACGAGTCGACCCGGCTCTGGGTGGCCGGGTACGTGGTCCGTGACCCGGCCCGGGTCGCCTCGAACTGGCGCGCCACGGGCAGCCTGGAGGACCGGCTCGGCACCGAGGGCGTGGTCGGCATCAGCGGGATCGACACCCGGGCGCTCACCCGGCACCTGCGGGAGCGGGGCGCGATGCGGGTCGGTGTCTCCAGCGTCGAGGACGACCCCCGCGCCCTGCTGGCCCGGGTGCGGGAGGCTCCGCAGATGGTCGGCGCGGACCTCTCGGCCGAGGTGAGCACCGCCGAGCCGTACGTGGTCGAGGCCGAGGGCGCGCACCGGTTCACCGTCGCCGCCCTGGACCTGGGGATCAAGCGCAACGTGCCGCGTCGGCTCGCCGCCCGGGGGGTGACCACCCACGTGCTGCCCGCGCACTCGACGATCGAGGACCTGCTGGCCACCGGCGCGGACGCGGTGTTCTTCTCGCCCGGCCCGGGGGACCCGGCCACCGCCGACGGCCCGGCCGCGCTGGCCCGTGAGGTGCTGCGCCGACAGGTGCCGCTGTTCGGCATCTGCTTCGGCAGCCAGATCCTCGGCCGGGCGCTCGGCTTCGGCACCTACAAGCTCGGCTACGGCCACCGGGGGATCAACCAGCCGGTGCTGGACCGGGTCACCGGCAAGGTCGAGGTGACCAGCCACAACCACGGCTTCGCCGTGCAGGTGCCGGGGGCCGCGCCCGGGGCGGTCGTCCCCGACCAGGTGATCGAGACCGAGTTCGGTGGGGTCGAGGTGTCCCACGTCTGCCTCAATGACAACGTGGTCGAGGGGCTGCGGGCCCGGGACGTGCCCGCCTTCACCGTCCAGTACCACCCGGAGGCGGCGGCCGGCCCGCACGACGCGGACTACCTCTTCGACCGTTTCGCCGAACTGATCGAGGGCCGCGGCCTCGACCGGAAGCAGAGTGCGGGCCGCGGCCTCGACCGGAACCACATCGAAGGCGGCACGAATGCCTAAGCGGACGGATCTCAAGCACATCCTGGTCATCGGCTCCGGGCCGATCGTGATCGGACAGGCCTGCGAGTTCGACTACTCCGGCACCCAGGCCTGCCGGGTGCTGCGCGAGGAGGGCATCCGGGTCAGCCTGATCAACTCCAACCCGGCGACGATCATGACCGACCCGGAGTTCGCCGACGCCACGTACGTCGAGCCGATCACCCCGGAGTTCGTCGAGCTGGTCATCGCCCGGGAGCGGCCGGACGCGGTGCTGCCCACCCTGGGCGGGCAGACCGCGCTGAACACCGCGGTCGCCCTGCACGAGGCGGGGGTGCTGGACAAGTACGGCGTCGAGCTGATCGGGGCCAACATCGAGGCGATCCGGCGCGGCGAGGACCGGCAGCTCTTCAAGGACATCGTCGCCAAGGCCGGGGTACGCATCGGGGTGGAGGACCCGGCGGCGCTGGTGCCCCGCTCGCGGGTCTGCCACTCGATGGCCGAGGTCGAGGCGACCGTCGCCGAGCTGGGCCTGCCGGTGGTGATCCGGCCGTCGTTCACCATGGGCGGTCTCGGCTCCGGCATGGCGCACACCGACGAGGACCTCCAGCGCATCGCCGGGGCCGGGCTGGCCGCCAGCCCGGTGCACGAGGTGCTGATCGAGGAGAGCGTGCTCGGCTGGAAGGAGTACGAGCTCGAACTCATGCGGGACCGCCACGACAACGTGGTGGTGGTCTGCTCGATCGAGAACGTCGACCCGATGGGCGTGCACACCGGGGACAGCGTGACCGTGGCCCCGGCCATGACGCTCACCGACCGGGAGTACCAGCACCTGCGTGACCTGGGTATCGCGGTGCTGCGCGAGGTCGGGGTGGACACCGGCGGCTGCAACATCCAGTTCGCGGTGAACCCGGCCGACGGCCGGATCGTCGTGATCGAGATGAACCCCCGGGTGTCCCGCTCGTCGGCGCTGGCGTCGAAGGCGACCGGCTTCCCGATCGCGAAGATCGCCGCGAAGCTGGCCATCGGCTACACCCTGGACGAGATCCCCAACGACATCACCCGCAAGACCCCGGCGGCCTTCGAGCCGACCCTGGACTACGTGGTGGTGAAGATCCCCCGGTTCGCGTTCGAGAAGTTCCCCGGCGCGGACCCGGAGCTGACCACCACGATGAAGTCGGTCGGCGAGGCGATGAGCCTCGGGCGCAACTTCACCGAGGCGCTGAACAAGGCGATGCGCTCGATGGAAACCAAATCAGCGGGTTTCTGGACGCAGCCGGATCCCGACGGCGCGACGAGGGAGAACACCCTCGCCGCGCTGCGGGTGCCGCACGACGGGCGGCTCTACACCGTGGAGCGGGCGCTGCGGCTGGGCGCCTCGGTCGCCGAGGTCACCGCCGCGTCCGGCGGGATCGACCCGTGGTTCCTGGACCAGATCGCCGCGCTGGTCGAGCTGCGCGGGGAGATCGTCGCCGCCCCGGTGCTCGACCTGGACCTGCTGCGCCGGGCCAAGCGGGCCGGGCTGTCCGACCGGCAGCTCGCCGCGCTGCGCCCGGAACTGGCCGCCGAGGACGGGGTCCGGACCCTGCGGCACCGGCTCGACGTCCGGCCGGTCTACAAGACGGTGGACACCTGCGCCGCCGAGTTCGAGGCGACCACCCCGTACCACTACTCGACGTACGACGCGGAGACCGAGGTGACCGGCTCGGCCCGGCCCAAGGTGATCATCCTCGGCTCGGGGCCGAACCGGATCGGGCAGGGCATCGAGTTCGACTACTCCTGCGTGCACGCGGTCCAGGCGCTGCGCGGCGCGCCGGCCCCGGCGCGGGCCGTACCCGGTGCCGAGGGCACGGTGGGCGGCTTCGAGACGGTCATGGTCAACTGCAACCCGGAGACCGTCTCCACCGACTACGACACCGCCGACCGGCTGTACTTCGAGCCGCTGACCTTCGAGGACGTGCTGGAGGTCTGGCACGCCGAGGACACCTCCGGCCGCGACGCCGGCGGGCCCGGCGTGGTCGGGGTGATCGTGCAGCTCGGCGGGCAGACCCCGCTGGGCCTGGCGCAGCGGCTCAAGGACGCCGGGGTGCCGGTGGTCGGTACCTCGCCGGAGTCGATCCACCTGGCCGAGGAGCGGGGCGCGTTCGGCGAGGTGCTGGCCCGCGCCGGGCTGCGCGCGCCGGCCCACGGCACCGCCACCTCGTACGAGCAGGCGCGGGCGATCGCCGAGGAGATCGGGTACCCGGTGCTGGTCCGCCCGTCGTACGTGCTCGGCGGGCGGGGCATGGAGATCGTCTACGACGACCCGACGTTGCGCGACTACATCGGCCGGGCCACCGACATCTCCCCGGACCACCCGGTGCTGGTGGACCGGTTCCTCGACGACGCCATCGAGATCGACGTGGACGCGCTCTGCGACGCCGACGGTGAGGTGTACCTGGGCGGCGTGATGGAGCACATCGAGGAGGCCGGCATCCACTCCGGCGACTCCTCCTGCGCGCTGCCGCCGATCACCCTCGCCGGCCCGCACATCGAGCAGGTCCGCCGGTACACCGAGGCGATCGCGCACGGGGTGGGGGTGCGCGGGCTGCTCAACGTGCAGTACGCGCTCAAGGACGACGTGCTGTACGTGCTGGAGGCCAACCCGCGCGCGTCCCGGACGGTGCCGTTCGTGTCGAAGGCGACGGCGGTGCCGCTGGCGAAGGCGGCGGCCCGGATCGCGCTCGGCGCCACCATCGCCGAGCTGCGCGCCGAGGGGCTGCTCCCGGCGACCGGGGACGGCGGCTCGCTGCCGGCGCACGCCCCGATCGCGGTGAAGGAGGCGGTGCTGCCGTTCAAGCGGTTCCGCACCCCGACCGGCAAGGGCGTGGACTCGCTGCTGGGCCCGGAGATGAAGTCGACCGGCGAGGTGATGGGCATCGACCCGCACTTCGGGCACGCGTTCGCCAAGTCCCAGTCGGCCGCGTACGGTTCGCTGCCCACCGGCGGGAAGGTCTTCGTCTCGGTGGCGAACCGGGACAAGCGGGCCATGGTCTTCCCGGTGAAGCGGCTGGCGGACCTGGGCTTCGAGATCCTGGCCACCGAGGGCACCGCCGAGGTGCTGCGGCGGCACGGCATCGGCTGCGAACAGATCCGCAAGCACTACCAGGCCGGGTCGGACGACGACGCGGTGTCGCTGATCCTCAGCGGTCAGGTGGGGCTGGTGGTGAACACCCCGCAGGGTTCGGGCGCGAGCGCCCGCTCCGACGGGTACGAGATCCGCAGCGCCGCGGTGACCGCGGACATCCCGTGCATCACCACGGTGCCGGGCGTGGCGGCGGCGGTGATGGGCATCGAGGCCCGGATCCGGGGCGACATGCAGGTCCGCCCCCTCCAGGAACTCCACGCCACCCTCCGGCCCCCACAGTGACCCCCCACCCACCCCACCCACCCCACCCACCCCACCCACCCCACCCACCCCACCCACCCCGTCCCTCCCGCCCCTTCACGTCGCTCCCGTCGATCATGGAGTTGGCGGCAGTCGCCACGGCCCGGCGTGCCGTCAACTCCATGATCAACGCCCGGGAGGCTCGGAGGGCTCGGGGAGTGGGAGGCGGAGTGGGGCGCGGAGCGGGAGGTACGCGGTGATGTTCGAGCGGGTGGTGCGGCCCTGGTTGTTCCGGGTGGGCGGCGGGGACGCGGAGGCGGCGCACGAGTGGACGTTGCGGCGGCTGACCGGGCTCGCCGGGCGGCCGGCGGCCCTGGCCGTGCTGCGCTCCCGGTACCTGGTGCGGGCGCCCCGCACCGTGTTCGGGGTGGAGTTCCCGAACCCGGTGGGGCTGGCCGCCGGGATGGACAAGAACGGCGTCGCCCTGCCCGCCTGGCCGGCGCTGGGCTTCGGCTTCGTCGAGGTCGGCACGGTGACCGCGCACGCCCAGCCGGGCAACCCCCGGCCCCGGCTGTTCCGGCTGCGCGACAGCGAGGCCGTGGTCAACCGGATGGGCTTCAACAACGCCGGTGCCGAGGCGCTCGCGGCCCGGCTGGCGGGGCTGCCCCGCCCGCTGGGGGTGCCGCTGGGCATCTCGCTGGGCAAGTCCAAGGTGACCCCGCTGGACGAGGCGGTGGAGGACTACCTCGCGTCGTACCGGGCGTTGCGCGGGCACGGTGACTACTTCGCGGTCAACGTCTCCTCCCCGAACACCCCGGGGCTGCGCTCCCTGCAGGACAAGGCGCACCTTGACGCCCTGCTGGCGGCGCTGGTGGGGGAGAAGCCGGTGCTGGTCAAGATCGCCCCGGACCTGACCGAGCCGGCCATCGCCGAGCTGCTGGAGGTCTGCCTGGCCCGGGGCGCGGCGGGGGTGATCGCCACCAACACCACGCTGGCCCGGGACGGGCTGGCCGCCGCCGACGTGCCGCGCGGTGCGGAGGCGGGCGGGCTCTCCGGCCGGCCGCTGGCCGACCGGGCCCGCGCGGTGGTCTCCTTCGTGCACACCGAGACCGGGGGACGGCTGCCGGTGATCGGGGTGGGCGGCATCCTCGACCCGGACGACGCCACCCGGATGTTCGACGCCGGGGCGAGCCTCGTGCAGCTCTACACCGGCTTCATCTACCGGGGGCCGGCCCTGCCCCGCGCGGTCGCGCGGGCGCGGGCCGCCGCCGGGCCACCGGCGCCGGTCGCCGCGCGGTGACCCGGTCGCCGACCGTCGGGCCGCCGCCGGACGGGGTACGGGAGGAGCGGGCGTGACACCCGAGGAGATCCTGGCCGCCGACCGGGCGCACGTCTGGCACCCGTACGCGCCGCTGCCGCCGCAGACCCCGCCGTACGTGGTGGCCGGGGCCGAGGGGGTACGGCTGCGCCTGGCCGACGGCCGGGACCTGGTCGACGGCATGTCGTCGTGGTGGTCGGCGATCCACGGGTACCGGCATCCGGTGCTGGACGCGGCGGTCACCGACCAGCTCGGCCGGATGAG
The DNA here is from genome assembly GCF_050410825.1 of Micromonospora fluostatini. Classification (NCBI taxonomy): domain Bacteria; kingdom Bacillati; phylum Actinomycetota; class Actinomycetes; order Micromonosporales; family Micromonosporaceae; genus Micromonospora; species Micromonospora fluostatini. The sequence goes on along the minus strand of NZ_CP191251.1, from coordinate 3,297,110 downwards.
CCACGTGATGTTCGGCGGGCTGACCCACGAGCCGGCGGTGCGCCTGGCCCGGACCCTGGTCGAGCTGACCCCCGAGGGGCTGGAGCGGGTCTTCCTCTGCGACTCCGGGTCGGTCAGCGTCGAGGTGGCGGTCAAGATGTGCCTGCAGTACCAGCGGGCCACCGGCCGGCCGCAGCGGCACCGGCTGGGCACCTGGCGGGGCGGGTACCACGGGGACACCTTCCACCCGATGAGCGTCTGCGACCCGGTCGGCGGGATGCACCACCTCTGGACCGACGTGCTGCCCCGGCAGGTGTTCGCCCCGCAGCCGCCGGACGGCTTCGACACCCCGCCCGACCCGGCGTACTGCGCGGCGCTGGTCGAGGCGGTGGAGCGGCACGCCGACGACCTGGCGGCGGTGATCGTCGAGCCGGTGGTGCAGGGCGCCGGCGGGATGCGCTTCCACCACCCGGAGTACCTGCGGGTGCTGCGCGAGGTGACCCAGGCGCACGGCATCCTGCTGGTCTTCGACGAGATCGCCACCGGCTTCGGCCGGACCGGGACGATGTTCGCCGCCGAGCACGCCGGGGTCACCCCGGACGTGCTCTGCCTGGGCAAGGCGCTCACCGGCGGGTACCTGACCCTGGCCGCCGCGCTCTGCACCCCGGAGGTGGCCCGGGGGATCTCCGCCGACGGCGGGGTGCTGGCGCACGGCCCGACGTTCATGGGCAACCCGTTGGCGTGCGCGGTCGCGAACGCCTCCATCGGGCTGCTGCGGGCCGGGGACTGGGCCGGGCAGGTGTCCAGGGTGGGTACGGCGCTACGGGCCGGCCTGGAGCCGCTACGCGGCGCTGCCGGGGTGCGCGACGTGCGGGTGCTGGGCGCGATCGGCGTGGTCCAGCTCGACCATCCGGTGGACCTGCCGGCGGCCACGGCGGCGGCGGTGGCGGCGGGCGTGTGGCTGCGCCCGTTCCGCGACCTGGTCTACACCATGCCGCCGTACCTGACCGACGACGCGGACCTGGCCCGGATCACGGCCGGGATCGCCGCGGCGGTGGCGGCCGGCTGAGCCGGCGACGCGGCGTCCCCGCCGGGGGCGGGACGGCGACCGGTGCGAGTGGATTCGACGACCGTGCCGCCGGCACGGGTGGGACCGTGAGCGGTGCCGCCGGTGGCGCGGGGAACTGGCGTGGGACGACGACCCGTGCGGCCGTCGTGACTGAGAGAGGGGAACGGACCGATGGAGAGTTTCGGCAGCCGCCTGCACCGGGCGATGGCCGAGCGGGGCCCGCTCTGCGTGGGCATCGACCCGCATCCGGCGCTGCTGGCCCGGTGGGGGCTGCCCGACACGGTGACGGGGCTGGAGCGGTTCGCCCGGACCGTGGTGGAGGCCATCGGGGACGGGGTCGCGGTGGTGAAGCCGCAGTCGGCGTTCTTCGAGCGGTTCGGCGCCTCGGGCGTGTCGGTTCTTGAGTCAACTATCCGACAGTTACGAGATGTCGGCTCGCTCGTTCTGCTCGACGTCAAGCGCGGCGACATCGGTTCGACCGTCAGCGCGTACGCCTCCGCGTACCTCGATCCATCCAGCCCGCTGTATGTCGACGCGGTCACGGCGAGCCCCTACCTGGGCGTCGGCTCGCTGGCCCCGATGTTCGATCTGGCTGCCGCGCACGGCGGCGGCGTCTTCGTGCTGGCGCTCACCTCGAATCCCGAGGGGGCCTCGGTCCAACGGGCGGTCGGTCCCGACGGAAGGACCGTGGCGCAGACCGTAATTGATGAGATTTCCCAGCTCAACAGGGGTGCGGAGCCGCTCGGAAGTTTCGGGCTGGTGGTCGGGGCGACCATCGGCGAGACAGGGCACGACCTCTCCGCGGTGGGCGGTCCGCTGCTCGCGCCGGGGCTCGGCGCGCAGGGCGCCACGGCGGCGGACCTGCGTGTCGTCTTCGGTTCCAGCCTGCCCGCGGTGCTGCCGTCGTACTCCCGGGAGGTGCTCAACGCGGGTCCGGACGTGGCCGCGCTACGGGCTGCTGCGGACCGCGTACGGAGCGACTGCCGGGCCGTGTTGAGCCCTGTCGACTGACTGACGGCTCGGTCACTTTGCGTCGATGGGCGCGTGCCCACGTTGCCGAAAGCTCCGTTGACCGCTAGTTTTCCCCGCGCTGGGAACCACGGACCCCTTTGGTTTCCAGCGACACCATGTTTCACAGATGCGGCGGTGCGTCCCGCCCGTCGCGATAGGGACCTGAGGAGAACTGGTGCCGCTCCCGTCACTGACCCCTGAGCAGCGTGCAGCCGCGCTGGAAAAGGCTGCGGAGATCCGTAAGGCCCGTGCTGAGCTGAAGGAGCAGCTCAAGCAGGGCAAGACCACCCTCGCCGCCGTGCTCGACCGGGCTGAGGCCGACGACGTCGTCGGCAAGCTCAAGGTCTCGGCCGTCCTGCAGTCGATGCCGGGCATCGGCAAGATCCGGGCGACCCAGATCATGGAGAAGCTGAAGATCGCCGACAGCCGTCGCCTGCGTGGCCTCGGCGAGCAGCAGCGCAAGGCGCTGCTGGGAGAGTTCGCCGCGAACTGAGCCGCGACGCCGTGTAGAAACAAGCAGTGAGCACGGATGGCGAGACGCGCCCGGTGGCTCGGCTCACTGTCCTGGCCGGACCGTCCGGTACCGGCCGGGAGAGTGTGGTCGAGCTGGTCCGGGCGCGTTCTCCGTTCGTCTGGACGCCCGTTCCGGCGACCACCCGGCCCCGCCGTGACGGCGAGCTGGCCGGGATCGACCGGGTCTTCCTCGACCCGGCCGACTTCGACCAACTGGCCGACTCCGGCGAGTTGCTGGAGTGGTCCCGGATCGGGCCGTACCGGCGGGGTACGCCCGTCGGGCCGGTGCGGGCCCGACTGCGTGCCGGACAGCAGGTCCTGCTTCCGCTGGACCTGCCCGGGGCGGTACGGGTCCGCGCGGCCATGCCGGAGGAGGTCCGCCTGGTCCTCCTCCGGCCGCCCGGCTACCGCCCCGACCCGGCCGTCACGGCCGTGCTCGACCACACCGTCCGGTACGACCGCACCGAGCAGGTCATCGACGAGCTGGTAGGCTTGCTCGGTTCTTCCGTTTCGGCTCCGGTCCGGCCCCTGCCGTCGGGCCAGCCCCGGCCGGCGGACTGACCGGTCCCGCCCGTGCGGGTGCCGGCCGGTCACCCGGGTCGCGGGCGGAAGGGCAGCCGCCTCCGTGTGGCGCACCGGCCAACCGCGTCCGCGCGGTCACCCTTGAGACGCAGAGGTTATTCGTGGGATCCATCGCCAACCCCGAAGGCATCACCAACCCGCCGATCGACGAGCTGCTCGACAAGACCACCTCGAAGTACGCGCTGGTGATCTTCGCCGCCAAGCGGGCCCGCCAGGTCAACGCCTACTACAGCCAGCTCGGTGAGGGCCTGCTGGAGTACGTCGGCCCGCTGGTGGAGACCACCCCCCAGGAGAAGCCGCTCTCGATCGCCATGCGCGAGATCAACGCCGGTCTGCTCACCGCCGAGCCGACCGACCAGCCGTAGTCCGCGCCGTCGGCACGCCGATGTCCGCTGGGATCGTCCTCGGGGTCGGCGGTGGCATCGCCGCCTACAAGGCGTGTGAGCTGCTGCGACTGTTCACCGAGTCGGGGCACCGGGTCCGGGTCGTGCCGACCGCCTCGGCCCTGCGCTTCGTCGGCGCGCCGACCTGGGCGGCGCTCTCCGGCCAGCCGGTCGCCGACGACGTCTGGTCCGACGTGCACGAGGTGCCGCACGTGCGGCTCGGCCAGCAGGCCGACCTCGTGGTCGTCGCGCCGGCCACCGCCGACCTGCTCGCCAAGGCCGCCCACGGCCTCGCCGACGACCTGCTCACCAACACCCTGCTGACGGCGCGCTGCCCGGTGGTGCTGGCCCCGGCCATGCACACCGAGATGTGGGAGCACCCGGCGACCGTCGCCAACGTGGCCACCCTGCGGGCCCGGGGGGTCGTGGTGATCGAGCCGGCGGTCGGCCGGCTCACCGGGGCCGACAGCGGCAAGGGCCGGCTGCCCGACCCGGCCGAGATCTTCGCGGTCGCCCGCCGGGCCCTCGCCCGGGGCGTCGCCGCCCCGGCCGACCTCGCCGGGCGGCACGTGGTGGTCACCGCCGGGGGGACCCGCGAGCCGCTGGACCCGGTCCGGTTCCTGGGCAACCGGTCGTCGGGCAAGCAGGGGTACGCCTTCGCCCGGTCGGCCGTCGCCCGGGGCGCCCGGGTCACCCTGGTCGCGGCGAACGTGACGCTGGCCGACCCGGCCGGCGTCGATGTGGTCCGGGTCGGCACCACCGAGGAACTGCGCGCGGCCACCCTGGCCGCCGCCGCGGACGCCGACGCGGTGGTGATGGCCGCGGCCCCGGCCGACTTCCGTCCGGCGGCGTACTCCACCGGCAAAATCAAGAAGTCGGACGCGGCAGCCCCTACGATCGAACTCGTCACCAACCCTGACATCGCCGCCGAGTGGGGCCGGCGTCGTCGACCGGAGCAGGTGCTGGTGGTGTTCGCCGCGGAGACGGGCGACGCCGTGGCCAACGGCCGGGCCAAGCTCGCGCGCAAGCGGGCGGACCTCGTCGTGGTCAACGAGGTCGGGCCGGACAAGGTCTTCGGGGCCGACACCAACACGGCGACCGTCATCGGCGCGGACGGTTCGGTGCACGACATGCCCGAACGGTCCAAAGAGGACCTGGCCGACGGCGTCTGGGACCTCGTGGTGGCCCGGTGGGCGGTAAGTCCCGAAGGGTGACCGGATGCGGACCGTGCCAACGCTCTCGCGTTGCGGTGACTACACTTCCGCGGAACGACTTTTCCATACCTTAGGAGTGCCGTGACACGCCGCCTCTTCACGTCCGAATCGGTCACGGAAGGCCACCCGGACAAGATCGCCGACCAGATCAGCGACGGCATCCTGGACGCGCTGCTCGCTGAGGACCCGCGCAGCCGGGTCGCCGTGGAGACCCTGATCACCACAGGTCAGGTGCACGTCGCTGGTGAGGTGACCACCAAGGCGTACGCCGACATCCCGACCATCGTGCGCGAGACGATCCTGGACATCGGGTACGACTCGTCGAAGAAGGGCTTCGACGGGCTGTCCTGCGGGGTGAGCGTCTCGATCGGCGCCCAGTCCCCGGACATCGCCCAGGGTGTGGACAACGCCTTCGAGCTGCGGACCGGCTCGTCGGAGAGTGCCCTGGACGCGCAGGGTGCCGGTGACCAGGGCATGATGTTCGGCTTCGCCTGCTCGGAGACGCCCGAGCTGATGCCGCTGCCGATCGCGCTGGCACACCGGCTGTCCCGGCGGCTCGCCGCCGTCCGCAAGGACGGCACCGTGCCGTACCTGCGGCCGGACGGCAAGACGCAGGTGACCATCGAGTACGAGGGGCTGCGCCCGGTCCGGCTCAACACGGTGGTGGTGTCGAGCCAGCACGCGGCCGACATCTCGCTGGAGTCGCTGCTCACCCCGGACGTGCGCGAGCACGTCATCGCCCCGGAGCTGGAGAGCCTCGGGCTGGACACCGAGGGCTACCGCCTGCTGGTGAACCCGACCGGCCGGTTCGAGATCGGCGGCCCGATGGGGGACGCCGGCCTGACCGGCCGGAAGATCATCGTCGACACCTACGGCGGGTACGCCCGGCACGGTGGCGGCGCGTTCTCCGGCAAGGACCCGTCGAAGGTGGACCGTTCGGCGGCGTACGCGATGCGCTGGGTGGCCAAGAACGTGGTGGCCGCCGGTCTCGCCGAGCGCTGCGAGGCGCAGGTCGCGTACGCGATCGGCAAGGCCCACCCGGTGAGCCTGTTCATCGAGACCTTCGGCACCGAGACGGTGCCGGTGGCCTCGATCGAGAAGGCCGTCAACGAGGTCTTCGACCTGCGGCCCGCCGCGATCATCCGGGACCTCAACCTGCTCCGTCCGATCTACCGGCAGACCGCCGCCTACGGCCACTTCGGCCGTGAGCTGCCCGACCTGACCTGGGAGAACACCGACCGGGCCGCCGACCTCAAGTCGGCCGCGGGAGCCTGACCGGCACCAGGCGCAGCGACCGGCGACCCGCTGACGGGTCGCCGGTCGCTCGTGTCTGCGTGGACGTCCCTCTGCCCCACCTCGACCGGCTCTTCGACTACCTGGTGCCGGCCGCCCTGGCCGACGACGCCGTGCCCGGCTGCCGGGTGAAGGTGCGCTTCGCCGGCCAACTGGTCGGCGGCTGGCTGCTGGAGCGGGTCGACGCCTCGACGTTCCAGGGCCGGTTGGAGTACCTGGAGAAGGTCGTCTCGCCGGTGCCGGTGCTGGCCCCCGAGGTGGCCCGGCTGGCCCGCGCGGTCGCCGACCGGTACGCGGGCAGCCTCGCCGACGTGCTCCGCCTCGCCGTCCCGCCCCGGCACGCCCGGGTCGAGAAGGAACTCCTCCCCGCCCCGGCGGCCGACGACCCGCCGTCCCCGGCTGAGCCCACCCGCCCGGCTGAGCCCAGCCGTCCCGCCGAGCCGGCCCACCCCCCGGTCGACAGCGCCGGCGCGGCACCCGCCGGGCCGCCCGGCGACGTGCTGGCGGCCGACGGCGGCTGGCGTGCCTACCCGGCCGGGCCGGCGCTGCTGCGGGCCCTCACCGAGGGGCGGGGCCCCCGGGCGGTCTGGTCCGCGCTGCCGGGGGAGGACTGGGCGGCCCGCTACGCCGAGGCCGCCGCCGCGACCGTCGCCGGTGGCCGGGGCGTGGTGATGGTGGTCGCCGACGGTCGGGACCTGGACCGGCTGGACGCGGCGCTGACGGCGACGCTGGGCGAGGGGCGGCACGTGCGGCTGTCGGCCGCGCTCGGCCCGGCCCGGCGGTACCGGGCCTTCCTCGCCGCCCGCCGGGGCGAGGTGCCGGTGGTGATCGGCACCCGGGCGGCGATGTTCGCCCCGGTCGACCGGCTCGGGCTGGTGGCGATCTGGGACGACGGGGACGACGTGCACGCCGAGCCCCGGGACCCGTACCCGCACGCCCGGGAGGTGCTGCTGACCCGGTCCCAGCTCACCGACGCCGCCGCGCTGGTGGGCGGCTTCTCCCGGACCGCCGAGGCGCAACTGCTGATCGAGACCGGGTGGGCCCGCGAGGTGGCCGCCGACCGGGCCGTCCTGCGCCAACGTACCCCGGCGGTGGCGCCGACCGGCGACGACCCGCAACTGGCCCGCGACCCGGGCGCGGCGACCGCCCGGCTGCCCAGCCTGGCCTGGACCGCCGCCCGGGAGGCGGTCCGCGCCGACCTGCCGGTGCTGGTGCAGGTGCCCCGCCGGGGGTACCTGCCCGCCGTGGCCTGCGCCGAGTGCCGGAGCCCGGCCCGCTGCCCGCACTGCGCCGGGCCGCTGGCGCTGCCGTCGGCCACCGGTACGCCCGCCTGCCGCTGGTGCGGTCGGGTCGCCGCCGCGTACGCCTGCCCGGAGTGCGGCGGGCGGCGGCTGCGGGCCGCGGTCGTCGGTGCCCGGCGCACCGCCGAGGAGTTGGGTCGGGCCTTCCCGGGGGTGCCGGTGCGGACCTCGGGCCGGGACGAGGTGCTGACCGCCGTGCCCGGCGGGGCCGGGCTGGTGATCGCCACCCCGGGCGCCGAGCCGGTGGCCGCTGGTGGGTACGGCGCGGTGCTGCTGCTCGACTCGTGGGCCCTGCTCACCCGGGCCGACCTGCGTGCCGGGGAGGAGGCGCTGCGCCGCTGGATGACCGCCGCCGCGCTGGCCCGGCCGGCCGCCGGGGGCGGCCGGGTGGTGGTGGTCGCCGACGGGGCGCTCGCCCCGGTGCAGGCGCTGCTGCGCTGGGACGCCGCCTGGTTCGCCGCCCGGGAACTGGCCGAACGCCGGGAGTTGGGCTTTCCCCCGGCGGTCCGGATGGCCAGCGTGACCGGCACCGCCGACGCGGTGGCCGACCTGCTGGCCGAGGCCCGCCTGCCCGAGGGGGCCGAGGTGCTCGGCCCGGTCCCGGCCGACGACGACCGGGAGCGGATGCTGGTCCGGGTGCCCCGGGCGCGGGCCGCCGCGCTCGCCGGGGCGTTGCACGCCGCCGCCGCCGCGCGTACGGCGCGTAAGGCCGTCGATCCGGTCCGTCTCCAGGTGGATCCGCTGAGCCTGTTCTGAGTGGCGTCGTGCCGGGCTGTTGGTCCCGAAGTGATAGCATCGCCCGTCATGCCCGGGCGCGCGGACGCGGCGACGGTGGTGGGGCCGGCGTCACCGTGAGTGACGGGTCGGTGGCGGCGTCGCGACGAGGTCGGGTCGGTCCCGGCGTCCCGGCGACGCCGAGTCGATGATGTCAACCAGACGGTGATCAGGGGTGGACCAGTCGTGACCGTACGTCAATCGATCGTCTTCAACGGTGACCTCGGCAGCGGCAAGAGCACCGTCTCCGTCGAGATCGCCGAACGGCTGGGGCTGCGCCGGGTCAGCGTCGGTGACCTGTACCGGCAGATGGCCCAGGAGCGCCAGATGACCGCGCTCCAGCTCAACCTGCACGCCGAGCTGGACCAGGCCGTCGACGGGTACGTCGACCAGTTGCAGCGCGACATCGCCGCCTCCGGTGAGCGCCTGGTCATGGACTCCCGGCTGGCCTGGCACTTCTTCACCGACGCGCTCAAGGTGCACATGATCACCGAGCCGGGCGAGGCGGCCCGGCGGGTGCTGGCCCGCCCCTCCGGCCCGGCCGAGAGCTACACCTCCCAGGAGGAGGCGAAGCTCCGGCTGCGCGAGCGCAGCGAGAGCGAGCGGAACCGGTTCATCGTCCGGTACGGCGTGGACAAGGCCCGGCTGCGCAACTACGACCTGATCTGCGACACCACCCGGGCCCGGGCCGACGAGGTGATCGAGCAGGTGATCGCCGTCTTCACCGGTACCCTCGGCGCCGACATCGTCACCCAGGACCCGCCGCTGCTGCTGCTCGACCCGGCCCGGGTGTACCCCACCGAGGACGTGTCCGCCCTGCGGGACCTGTGGGACTCGGACTTCGTGGGCGAGGTAACCGCCGCCGGCGGCCAGGCCCTGGAGCCGCTGAAGATCGGCTACACCGGCGAGTACTTCTACGTCGTGGACGGGCACCGCCGGCTCAGCGCCGCCCTGCAGAGCGGCTTCCGCCTCGTTCCGGGCCGCCTGGTGGCCGAGGTGGAGGAGCCGGTCGTCGGCGGGGTGAGCGCGGTGGAGTACTTCGCCGCCCAGGTCCGCCCCTCGATCGTGTACGACTGGGAGGCGGCCCACGGCATCCGGCTGCCGCTGCCCGAGCACGCCCTGCTCGGCGGGGGCGCGGTGCTCGCCGGGGAGCCGGCGCCCGGCGCCTGACCGGCTCGGCCTGACCGGCTCGGCACGGCCGGCCGGCCTGACCGGACCGCGTCGGCCGGGGGCGGTGCCCGCAGCCGGAGCGGGCCGGGCGGTGCCCGCTGCCGGGGCCACCCGGCCGGGGCTGCGGGCCGATGCCCGGTTCGGCATGATGGAGCCTTCCAGGCGTCGACGGGGAGGCTCAGTGGATGCGGCCGAGGCGATGACGGCGCTGCTCTCCCCGCAGGGGCGGGTGGACCCGTACCCGACCTACGCGCGGCTGCGCGCCCACGGGCCGGTGCTCCAGGGGCCGGAGTTCTCCCTGGTCAACGGCTACGCCGAGGCGGACGCGATCCTGCGTGACAACCGGTTCGGCGTGCTCGACGACGCGCTGCGCGACCAGGTGCTGCCCGGCTGGCGGGGCAGCCCGGCGATGGAGTCGATCTCCCGGTCGATGCTGCGCACCAACCCGCCCGACCACAGCCGGATGCGCCGGCTCGCGGCCGGCGCGTTCACCCCCCGCCGGATCGCCGAGCTGCGCGACGTGATCACCGCCCAGGCCGGCGAGCTGATCGACGCGATGGCCGCGAAGGGCCGCGACGGCGCCGTGGTGGACGTGATGGCCGAGTTCGCGTACCCGTTGCCGGTCGGGGTGATCTGCACGCTGCTCGGCGTCCCGGCGGCGGACTGGCCGCTGTTCCGGCGCTGGTCGGCCGACCTGACCGTGGTGCTGGAGCCCGAGATCACCGCAGCGGAGCTGGCCGTCGCCGACCGGGGTGCCGCCGAGCTGCGCGCCTACCTCACCGAGCTGATCGAGGCCCGCCGCCGGGCGCCCGCCGACGACCTGACCAGCGCGCTGGTCCGGGTGCACGACGCCGACGGCGACCGGCTCACCGGGGACGAACTGCTGGCCAACCTGGTGGTGCTGCTGGTGGCCGGCTTCGAGACGACCACCAACCTGCTCGGCAACGGCCTGGTCGTGCTCCTCGACCACCCCAGGGAGGCCGAGGCGCTGCGCACGCGGCCCGACCTCGCCCCGCAGTACGTCGAGGAACTGCTCCGGTACGACTCGCCGGTGCAGCTCACCACCCGCATCACCACCACCGGCGTCCGCTCCGGTGGGCTGGACCTGCCCGCCGGCAGTTGGGTGCTGGTCCTGCTCGGTGCCGCGAACCGGGACCCGCGCCGGTACCCCGAGCCGGAGCGCTTCGACGTCGGGCGGGCGCACCCGCAGCCGCTCTCCTTCGGCGCGGGGGCGCACTTCTGTCTCGGCGCCGGCCTGGCCCGGCTGGAGGCGCAGGTCGCCTTCCCGCTGCTGGTGCGCCGGCTGCCCGGCCTGGAGCTGGCCGCCCGCCCCCGGCGTCGGCCCCGGCTGACCCTGCGCGGATACGACACCCTGCCGGTCACCGTCGGCGGCTCCGACGACCGGCGGACGGCGTGACCGTGACCGGGGCCACCGCCTGCGGCGGTCACCGACCGTGGTAGGCCGCCGGGAACCGCCCGGGTCACTCCGTAGACTGGTACGGCACTGTTCGTCCCGCCGTCGAAGGAGCCATCCCGCGTGACCGTCCAGCCCATCCGTCTCTTCGGCGATCCGGTGCTGCGCACGCCGGCCGATCCGGTGGTCGATTTCGACGTCGAGCTGCGCAAGCTCGTCACCGATCTGACCGACACGATGCGCGAGCAGAACGGCGCCGGTCTGGCCGCGCCCCAGCTCGGCGTGGGGCTGCGGGTGTTCGCCTTCGACGTCGACGACGTGGTCGGGCACCTGGTCAACCCGGTGCTGGAGTTTCCCGACGAGGAGGAGCAGGACGGCCCGGAGGGCTGCCTGTCCATCCCCGGGCTCTACTTCGACACCCGGCGGCGGCAGAACGTGATCGCCAAGGGCTTCAACGGCTACGGCGACCCGATGCAGATCGTCGGCACCGGCCTGATGGCCCGCTGCGTCCAGCACGAGACCGACCACCTCGACGGGGTCCTCTTCCTCGACCGGCTCGACCAGGCCGGCCGCAAGGCGGCGATGAAGGCGATCCGGGCGGCCGAGTGGTACGACCCCGGTGCCCCGCCGACGGTGAAGGTGAACCCGCACAGCAGCCCCTTCGGCCTGGGGCGGTGACCGGCCGATGCGTCTGATCTTCGCCGGTACGCCGGCCGTCGCCGTACCCGCCCTGGACGCCCTGGCGGCCTCCGGGCACGACCTGCTCGCCGTGGTCACCCGTCCCGACGCGCCCGCCGGTCGCGGGCGGGGCCTGGTCCGCTCCCCGGTGGGGGCGTGGGCCGACGCGCACGGGGTGGAGGTGCTGACCCCGGCCCGTCCCCGGGAGCCGGAGTTCCTGGACCGGCTGCGTGAGCTGGCCCCGGACTGCGTGCCGGTGGTCGCCTACGGCGCGCTGGTGCCCCCGGTGGCGCTGGAGATCCCCCGGCACGGCTGGATCAACCTGCACTTCTCGCTGCTGCCCGCCTGGCGGGGCGCCGCGCCGGTGCAGCACGCGGTGCTGCACGGCGACGAGCTGACCGGGGCCAGCGTGTTCCAGTTGGAGGAGGGCCTGGACACCGGGCCGGTCTTCGGCACGGTGACCGACGAGATCCGCCCCGCCGACACCTCCGGTGACCTGCTGGAGCGGCTGGCGCACTCCGGCGCCGGCCTGCTGGTGGCCGTCCTCGACGCGATCGGGGCGGGCAGCGCGCGGGCCGAGCCGCAGCCCGCCGACGGGGTGTCGCTGGCACCGAAGCTGACCGTGGAGGACGCCCGGGTGCGCTGGTCCGATCCGGCGTTCGCGGTGGACCGGCGGATCCGGGCGTGCACCCCGGCCCCCGGCCCGTGGACCACCTTCCGGGGCGACCGGGTGAAGCTCGGCCCGGTGACCGTGGTGCCGGACGGGCCCGAGTTGAAACCCGGTGAGCTGCTGGTGGAGAAGTCCCGGGTGCTGGCCGGCACGGCCACCGGCCCGGTTCGGCTGGGCGAGGTGCGGGCGGCGGGCAAGAAGGCGATGCCGGCCACCGACTGGGCCCGCGGGACCCGGGTCGCTGCCGGCGAGGAGCTGGCGTGACCGGGGCGTCGAACGGCCCCGAGCGGGGGTACGCGCCGGGTCGCCCCGACCGTGCCGCCGGCCCGCGTTCCGGTTCTGACCAGCGTTTCGGCGGTGACCAGCGTTCCGGCGGTGGCGACCAGCGCTTCGGCGGTGGCGACCGGCGGGGCGGTGCGGACCGGCGGCCCGGCGGCGACCGGCGCGGTGCGGCGGGCCGGCCGGCCCGCCCGCCGGTGGACCGGGCCCGGCAGGCGGCGTACGAGGCGGTCGCGGCGGTGCACCGCGACGACGCGTACGCCAACCTGGTGTTGCCGGCGATCCTGCGCGAGACGGGCCTGTACGGCCGGGACGCCGCCTTCGCCACCGAGCTGACCTACGGCACCCTGCGGCACCTGGGCACCCTGGACGCGGTGCTGACCGCCGCCGCCGGGCGGGACGTGGCCCGGATCGACCCGCCGGTGCGCGACGCGCTGCGGCTCGGGGCGTACCAGCTCCTGCACACCCGGGTTCCGCCGCACGCGGCGGTCTCCTCCACCGTGGACCTGGTCCGGCTGGTGGGCGCGGGGGCGACCGGGTTCGCCAACGCGGTGCTGCGGGAGGTCACCACCCGCGACGCCGACGGCTGGGTGGCCCAGCTCGCCCCGTCCGCCGAGACCGATCCGATCGGCCACCTGGCGCTGGCGTACAGCCACCCGCAGTGGATCGTGCGGGCGTTCAGCGAGGCGCTCGGCGGTGACCTGGGGGAGACCACTCGGCTGCTGATCGAGGACAACGAGCGTCCCCCGGTGCACCTGTGCGCCCGACCGGGGCTGGTCGACGCGGTGGAGCTGGCCGACGAGGTCGGCGGCGCCCCGGGCGCCTTCTCCCCGTACGCGGTCTACCTGTCCGGTGGGGCGCCCGGCGACCTGCCGGCGGTGGCGCAGGGGCGGGCGCACGTGCAGGACGAGGGGTCGCAACTGGTCGCCGACGCGCTGGTCGCCGCCCCGCTCGACGGCCCGGACGGCCGGTGGCTGGACCTGTGCGCCGGTCCGGGCGGCAAGTCGGGGCTGCTCGGTGCGCTGGCCGCCCAGCGGGGGGCCCGACTGACCGCGGTCGAGGTGGCCGAGCACCGGGCCCGGCTGGTGGCCGAGGCGACCCGGGGGCTGCCGGTGACCGTGCTGGCCACCGACGGGCGGACCGTCGGCAGCGACCCGAAGCTGCCCGAGGGGCACTTCGACCGGGTACTGGTGGACGCGCCCTGCACCGGGCTGGGCTCGCTGCGGCGGCGGCCGGAGTCGCGGTGGCGGCGGCAGCCGTCGGACCTGTCGGCGCTGACCCGGTTGCAGCGGGAGCTGCTCGCCGCCGGGTTGCGGGCGGCCCGGCCGGGCGGGGTGGTGGCGTACGTGACCTGCTCCCCGCACACGGTGGAGACGCACGTGTCGGTGACCGAGGCGGCCCGGCGCTGCGGTGTCGGGGTGGACTTCGTCGACGCCCGGCCGCTGCTGCCGGCGGGGATGCCCGGCCTCGGTGACGGGCCGACGGTGCAGCTCTGGCCGCACCGTCACGGCACCGACGCGATGTTCCTCGCCACCCTCCGCCGCACCTGACCCACCGCCCCACCCCGCCTGGGCGCGACCCGGGCGGGGTGGGTCAGGTGGTGGGGAGGCCCTGGGGCCCGGCGTCGCGCATGGAGCGGGTGAGCTTGCGGTCGTCGCTCCACAGGAAACAGCGCACGCCCCGGTCGCCCTCCTCCCACTCCCGCTGCGACGGCGGGTAGAAGATCGAGCCGGCCCGGTACGGCAGCTCGCTGTTGACCGGTACGGCGGCGAAGGCGGCGACCAGGGTCATGCAGCGCCGGTGCACCTGGGCGTTGGCCCTGCTGAACTCCGCCCAGGTCATGTCCCGTTCCTCGTACACGCCGACGAACTCGGCGCGGTGCGGCTCGGTGCAGAGCACCGGGGCCATGTAGTTGAGGTTGCCGCCGATCAGCTTCGGGTCGAAGCAGCGGTGGGCCAGGGGCGAGTCGCCGAGCAGGGCGCCGCGCAGGCTGCCGACCCGGTTGACCGGGCGGGTGTTGTCGATGCTGTCGGTCTCGCTGAGGTCGCACCGGAACCAGCGCGCCCCGACGCGCCACGCCGCGCTGGACGGCACGGCGATGTTCAGGGTGAGCCGGGCCGAGCGCCAGTCCCCGCCGAGCACCTGGCGGGCCCGCTGGTCGCACTCGGCGCGGGCGGTGCGCAGGGCCGGGGAGCCGGGCTCCGGCCGGGTGTCGGCCTCGGCGCTGGCGCCGGTGAAGGTGCCGACGTGGATCGCCTCGGCGAGGTGGCTGCGGGCGCAGTCGACGGTGTCGTAGGTGCTGGCCTGGACCACCACGCTGATCCGGGGCAGGCAGGCCCCGGCGGCGGGGACGAACGCCCGGGGCGGACGCAGCGCGGGCCAGTCGTCGGTGAGGTCACCGTCGGAGCCGTGTGGCGGCACGCAGCCGGTGAGCAGCAGCACCACCGTGCCGGCCAGCGCCAGCGCACCATGCCACCGTCGCATCGTCTGCCCTTTCCGGGAGCTGACGGCCGGTCGCCGCGACCCGTGCGGCGATGCGCCGCCGGGCGAGCAGCATACGCCACCGTCCCTGTTGGAGTGTTACGGTGTTTCCGTTGATCAGCCAGTCATTGCTGGCTTTTCAGCCCGGATCGCCGGAGCGGAACGGCCAATTGTGTACCACCGGTCACGGGTGGGTGACAACGGGTCTCGGATGGTGCCGCGATGGCGACGTCCGGTGGCGGCGTTCGTACACTGGCCCGGTGACCGTACCTCCGCCGATCATCGCGCCGAGCATCCTGGCCGCCGACTTCGCCCGCCTGGCCGAGGAGATCCGCGCCGTCGAGGGCGCGGCGGACTGGGCCCACGTCGACGTCATGGACAACCACTTCGTGCCCAACCTGACCATCGGCCTGCCCGTGGTGCAGAGCCTGCGGGCGGCGACCGAGATCCCGTTCGACGTGCACCTCATGATTGAGGACCCGCGCCGCTGGGCCCCCGGGTACGCCGACGCCGGGGCGTACAACGTCACCTTCCACGCCGAGGCGTGTGACGACCCGGTCGCGCTCGCCAAGGACCTGCGCTCGGCCGGGGCCAAGGCGGGGCTGGCGATCGACCGGGACACCCCGATCGAGCCGTACCTGGACCTGCTGCCCAGCTTCGACACTCTGCTGATCATGACGATCAAGGCCGGGTTCGGCGGGCAGCGGTTCATCCCGCACCTGCTGGACAAGGTCCGGGCCGCCCGGCGGCACGTCGCCGCCGGCCACCTGGACCTGCGCATCGAGGTCGACGGCGGGATCGCCGCCGACACCATCGAGCAGGCCGCCGAGGCCGGCGCGGACGCCTTCGTCGCCGGCACCGCCGTCTACGGCGCCGCCGATCCCGCCGAGGCGGTCCGCAAGCTGCGGGCCCTCGCCGAGCGCGCCGGCGGCGGGCACTGAGCATGGACGCCGACGGCGACCGGCCCGATGTCATCCTCGTCGTCGACGACGACGCGGACATCGCCCGTTTCGTCGAGTTCAACCTGCGGCTGCACGGCTTCGACGTGATCCACGCCGCCGACGGCCAGGAGGCCCTGGAGGTCATCGAGCGTCGCCGGCCGGACCTGGCCGTGGTCGACCTGATGATGCCCCGCATCGACGGGCTCGAACTGACCCGCCGGCTGCGCGCCGACCCGATGACCTCCGCCCTGCCGGTGATCATGCTGACCGCCAAGGGGATGACCGTGGACAAGGTGCACGGGCTCGCCGCCGGCGCCGACGACTACCTGGTCAAGCCCTTCGACACCGCCGAACTGGTGGCCCGGGTCAGCTCCACGTTGCGGCGCAACAAGGAGTTCCGGGAGGTCTCGCCGCTGACCGGGCTGCCCGGCAACAGCCGGATCCGCCGGGAGATCGGCGACCGGGTCCGCAGCGGCGCCGACTACGCGGTCGGCTACATCGACATCGACCGGTTCAAGAGCGTCAACGACCGGTACGGCTTCGTCCGGGGCGACGAGTTCATCTCCGCGCTGGCCCGCAGCCTGCACCGGGCCCTGGTCACGGTGGGCCTGCCGCCGGCCTTCCTCGGTCACGTCGGCGGCGACGACTTCGTGATCGTGTGCAGCCCCGAGCAGGTCCGCCCGCTGACCTCCCGCGCCGTGGTCGACTTCGAGAGCGCCGCCGACGCGCTCTACGACCCCACCGACCGGGAACGCGGGTTCGTCGAGTTGAAGGACCGGCGGGGCAACATCCGCCGGGCCGCCCTGGTCACCCTCTCCATCGGCGTCTCGCTCTCCGACGCCGGCAAACGGATCACCGATCCGCTCGCCGCGATCGCCACCGCCTCGGAGATGAAGACGGTCGCCAAGAGCCAACCCGGCTCGTACGTCGCGGTGGACCGACGCCGCTCCCTGTGAGTAAGCACGCGGGAATAGCGACATCGGGGCATTGTCGTGTAAGACTTCTTCAGGTACCCACCACGCGCTGGCGGGACTCGGTGTAATTCCGAACCGGCGGTGATCCACGGTCCGACCGTGGTAAGCCCGCGACCCGGACGGCCTCGGCCGCCCGGTGGACCTGGTGAGAATCCGGGGCCGACGGTTGAGTGCGGCACCACCGCGCTCAGACAGTCCGGATGGGAGACAGCGCGCGGGACGGATGGGCCCTGCCGGCCGCTGACCTCAGCCGCCGCGCGTGGGTCCCCCCGGGGCGGCTGTGCCGTTCCCGGCCTCCGCCGCCGCCTGCTCTCACCGCCTGCGCGCGACCGGCGAGCGAGAGGGCAGGAACAGGCGATGACCGGGGTCTCCGTCGACGAGGCGATGCGTCGCGCGATCGAACTCGCGGCCCGTGGTCTCGGCACCACCAGCCCCAACCCGGTGGTCGGCTGCGTGCTGCTCGACGCCGCCGGCCAGGTCGTCGGGGAGGGCTTCCACGCCTACGCCGGCGGGCCGCACGCGGAGATCGTCGCGCTGGCCCAGGCCGGTGAGCGGGCCCGGGGCGGCACCGCCGTGGTCACCCTGGAACCCTGCGACCACACCGGCCGCACCGGCCCCTGCAGCACCGCGCTGATCAACGCCGGGGTGGCCCGGGTGGTGATCGCCGTGCCGGACCCGGACCCGGTCGCCACCGGTGGGGCGGAGACGCTGCGCGCCGCCGGGGTCCGGGTGGACGTCGGGGTCCGCGCCGACGAGGCCGAGGCCGGCAACGTCGCCTGGCTGACCTCGGTACGCCGGGGCCGGCCGTACGTGATCTGGAAGTACGCCGCGACCCTGGACGGCCGGGCCGCCGCCGCCGACGGCACCAGCATGTGGATCACCTCCGAGGCGTCCCGGATCGACGTGCACGCGCTGCGCGGCACGGTCGACGCGGTGATCGCCGGGGTCGGCACCGTCCTCGCCGACGACCCCCGGCTCACCGCCCGCAACCTGCGCGACGGCAGCCTCGCCATCCGCCAGCCGCTGCGGGTGGTGGTCGACTCGGCCGGCCGTACCCCGCTCGACGCCCGGGTCCGCGACGGCGCGGCCCGGACCTGGATCGCCACCGGCAAGGAGGTCGGGTTCGACCCGGCGGGCCGGGTGGACCTGACCGCGCTGCTGGCCGCCCTGCACGAGCGCGGGATCCGGGCGGCGCTGCTGGAGGGCGGGCCCCGGCTGGCCGGCGCGTTCCTCGCCGCCGGCCTGGTCGACCGGGTGGTCGGCTACGTCGCGCCCCGGCTGCTCGGCGCCGGGCCGGCCGCGCTGGTCGACGCCGGTGTGGGCACCATCACGGAGGCCATCGACCTCGACGTGACCGACGTTACGCAGATCGGCCCCGACCTGCGCATCACCGCGGTACCCCGGAAGAGGGAGAGCTGACATGTTCACCGGCATCGTCGAGGAACTGGGTGAGGTCGTCCGGACGACGTCGACGGGCGGCGACTCGGCGCTGTTCGCCCTGCGCGGGCCGCTGGTCACCAGCGACGCCCGGCACGGCGACTCGATCGCGGTCAACGGGGTCTGTCTCACCGTGGTCGACGTCGACGGCGACGTCTTCACCGCCGACGTGATGGGGGAGACCCTGCGCCGCTCCGCCCTCGGCGCGCTGCGCCCCGGCGACCCGGTCAACCTGGAACGGGCCGCCGCGCTCGGCTCCCGGCTCGGCGGCCACCTGGTGCAGGGCCACGTCGACGGGGTCGGCGAGGTGACCGCCCGGGAGCCGGCCGAGCAGTGGGAGACGGTCCGCTTCCGGCTCCCCGACACCCTGGCCCGGTACGTCGTGGAGAAGGGCTCGATCACCGTCGACGGGGTGTCGCTCACCGTCGCCGGGGTCGGCGCGGACTGGTTCACCGTCGGGCTGATCCCGACCACCCTCACGCTGACCACCCTCGGCGGCAGGGGCGTCGGCGACCCGGTCAACCTGGAGGTCGACGTGCTGGCCAAGTACGTCGAGCGGCTGCTCGGCCCCCGACTGCCCGGCGGGGACGCCTGATGGACCCGCTGACCTGGCTGCTGCACGCCCAGACGCAGATCGCCGGTGAGCCGGTGCTGGTCCGCGAGATCGTCGGCAACGGCTTCGGACTCGCCTCGGCGCTGCTCGGGCTGCGCCGGGTGGTCTGGGCGTGGCCGGTCGGCATGGTCGGCAACGCGCTGCTGCTCACCGTCTTCCTCGGCGGGGTCTTCGCCACCCCGCAGGCCCACGACCTGTACGGCCAGGCCGGCCGGCAGGTCTTCTTCTTCGCGGTCAGCCTCTACGGCTGGTGGCGCTGGGGCCGGACCCGGCGGCTCGGCACCGCACCCGACGGGGCGGCGGTGGCCCC
Source organism: Micromonospora fluostatini (assembly GCF_050410825.1). Classification (NCBI taxonomy): domain Bacteria; kingdom Bacillati; phylum Actinomycetota; class Actinomycetes; order Micromonosporales; family Micromonosporaceae; genus Micromonospora; species Micromonospora fluostatini. The sequence goes on along the minus strand of NZ_CP191251.1, from coordinate 3,278,024 downwards.
CCGCTGGGCCACCGGGCGGGAGCGGCTGGGCCTGCTGGCCGCCGCCGCGCTCGGCACCGCCGTGGCGTACCCGGTGCTCGCCGCCCTCGGCTCCTGGGGGCCGCTGCCGGACGCCTGGATCCTGGTCGGCAGCCTGCTCGCCACGTACGGCATGGCCCGGGGCTGGGTGGACTTCTGGCTGATCTGGATCGCCGTGGACGCGGTCGGCGTACCGCTGCTGCTGCGCGGCGGCTTCTACCCGTCGGCGGCGATGTACCTGCTGTACGGCGTCTTCTGCGCCGCCGGCCTGGCCACCTGGTGGCGTACCTCCCGGGCCCTGCGCCCGGCCCGCAGCCCGATCCCGTCGACCTACTCGGAGGCCGTGGCATGAACGAGCGAGACGAACCGGACCGGACACCCACCGACGCCGCCCCGACCAGCGGATTCGGCAGTATCGAGCAGGCGCTGGCGGACATCGCCGCCGGTCGCCCCGTCGTCGTGGTCGACGACGCCGACCGGGAGAACGAGGGCGACCTGATCTTCGCCGCCGAACTCGCCACCCCGGAGCTGCTGGCCTTCATGGTCCGCTGGACCTCCGGCTACATCTGCGTACCGTTGACCGAGGCGGAGGCCGACCGGCTCGACCTGCCGCCGATGCACCACACCAACCAGGACCGGCGGGGCACCGCGTACACGGTGACCGTGGACGCCCGGGAGGGGATCACCACCGGCATCTCCGCCGCCGACCGGGCGCACACCATCCGGCTGCTCGCCGACCCGGCCACCGGCCCGGCCGACCTGGCCCGCCCCGGGCACCTGGTGCCGCTGCGCGCCCGCCCCGGCGGGGTGCTGCGCCGTCCCGGGCACACCGAGGCGGCGGTGGACCTGACCCGGCTCGCCGGGCTGCGCCCGGCCGGGGTGATCTGCGAGCTGGTCAACGACGACGGCACCATGATGCGCCTGCCCGACCTGGAGAAGTTCTGCGCCGAGCACGGCCTGACCCTGGTCACCATCGCCGACCTGATCGCCCACCGGCGGCGTACCGAGAAGCAGGTCGAGCTGGTCGCCGAGGCCCGGATGCCGACCCGGCACGGGGTGTTCCGGGCGATGGGCTACCGCGCCGAACACGACCCCGCCGAGCACGTCGCCATGGTCATGGGGGACCTCGGCGACGGGCAGGACGTCCTGGTCCGGGTGCACTCCGAGTGCCTCACCGGCGACGTCTTCGGCTCGCTGCGCTGCGACTGCGGCCCCCAGTTGGACGCCGCCCTGGCCCGGGTCGCCACGGAGGGCCGCGGCGTGGTCCTCTACGTCCGCGGGCACGAGGGGCGTGGCATCGGGCTGCTGCACAAGCTCCAGGCGTACCAGCTCCAGGACCTCGGCCGGGACACCGTCGACGCGAACCTCGACCTGGGCCTGCCCGCCGACGCCCGGGACTACGGCACCGGCGCGCAGATCCTCTACGACCTCGGGGTCCGCTCGATGCGGCTGCTCACCAACAACCCGGCCAAGCGGGCCGGCCTGGAAGGCTACGGGCTGACCATCCTCGGCCGGGAGGGCCTGCCGATCCGCCCGCACCCGGAGAACGTCCGGTACCTGCGCACCAAGCGGGACCGGATGGGACACCTGCTCGACGAGTTGGACGACATCACCGAGACCCCGGCCGGCAGACGGGCCGCCGGCGACGAGATCGGAGCATGATCATGGCAGGCTTCGGGGAACCCGGGGTGGAGGCGGTCGACGCCGCCGGCCTGACCGTCGGCGTGGTGGCCGCGCGCTGGCACGGCGACCTGACCGACCACATGCTCGACCGGGCGGTCGCGGCGGCGCAGGCGTGCGGCGCCCGCGCCGTCGTCGCCCGGGTCGCCGGCTCGGTCGAACTCCCGGTCGTCGCGCAGGCCCTGGCCCGCCGCTGCGACGTGGTGGTCGCCCTCGGCGTCGTCGTCCGGGGCGCCACCGCCCACTTCGACTACGTCTGCCGCTCGGTCACCGACGGCCTGACCCGGGTCGCGCTCGACGAGGGCAAGCCGGTGGCCCACGGCGTGCTGACCGTGGACACCATCGACCAGGCCCGCGACCGTGCCGGGCTGCCCGGCTCGGCCGAGGACAAGGGCTGGGCGGCCACGGTCGCCGCCCTCGACGCCGCCCTGGCCATCCGGGGCCTCGGCGCCACCAACGGCCACCGCGTCGGCTTCACCGGCTGAGGCCTCCCGGGACCGCGTCTCAGCCCTTCAACAGGGACCGGGTGCGGTTCCGTTCCGGGGACCAGTAGAAGCAGCGGATCCCCCGGTCGCCGCGTTCCCACGCCTGCGGTGAGGGGAACCGGTACGCCGTGCCGATCTCACGCGGAAACGTCGCCTCCGGCGCTTTCGCGACGTAGTCGGCGACCACCGTGCCGCACTCGTCGTGGATCGCGTCCGGGTCGTCGTTCACCTGCTCGTACGGGCCGTCCGGCGCGGTCCAGACCCCGACGTACTCGAAACGGTGCCGTTTGGTGCAGGGGATCGGCTCCAGCGTCTTGTACTTGTCCTCGTAGAAGCAGCCGTGGGCCAGCGGCGACGGCTTGGTCAGCGCCCCGCGCAGGGTGCCGGCGCGCTCCACGGCCAGGTCGGCCGGGGCGTAACCGGCGACGCCGTCGAGCGCGGGCAGGGTGAAGACGTCGCAGCGGTACCAGCGGCTGCCGGCGGTCCAGTCCCTGGGCTCGGGGACGACCACCTGGATGGTCATCAGCCCGTTCCGCCAGTCGGCGCCGACGAAGGCGGCCGTCCGGGTGTCGCAGTCGTCGAAGGCGGCCCGCATCGGGTCCGAGCCGGGCGGGGGCGGGGCGAGCCGGTCGGCGTGCTGGCCCGTGAAGGTGCCGACGTGCACGGTCTCGGTGCGGTGGACCTTCGCACAGTCCACCACCGTGTACAGGGCGCGGTAGCCGACCGTCTCGACCTCGGGGTGGCAGACCCCGGCCTCGGGGACGAACGGCTCGGCCGCGCCGGTGGGGCTCGCGCTCTCGGTCGGCGCCCCGGCGGTGCTCTCCGGTGTGCCGCAGCTCGTCAGCGTGGTGGCCACCAGGATGCCGAGAGTCGCCAAGCCCAGCCGTCGTCGCATCAGGTCCCCGTGCTCCTGTGGGTGGGCGGTCCGGGCCGACGGTTCCGCTGTCCCCGGCCTGTCGAGCTGCCCCGGGCGCAGGACCGTCGCCCGGCCTGTCGAGCTGCCCCGCCTGTAGGACCCTCGCTCGGCTGGTCGTGGGCCCGCCCGTGCTGTCGCGGTCGACGGTTCCGTTGTCGCCGGTCGCCCGCTGGTTCCGGGCGTGCCCCGTTCGTGGGGGCAGCTCGACAGGGTGTGCGGGGCATGGTCCCGTCGGGCCCACGCGGAGCACACCCTTCTAGAGCCGGCCGGCTTCGATGATGCGGGCCAGGAACTGGCGGGTGCGGGGTTGGGTGGGGGAGCCGAGGACCTGTTCCGGGGGCCCGGTCTCGACGACCCGGCCGCCGTCGAGGAAGCAGACCTGGTCGGCGACGTCGCGGGCGAAGCTCATCTCGTGGGTGGCGAGCACCATGGTCATCCCCTCGGACTTCAGGTCGCGGATCATGGTCAGCACCTCGCCGACCAGTTCCGGGTCCAGGGCCGAGGTGACCTCGTCGAGCAGGAGCAGCCGGGGATTGTTGGCCAGGGCCCGGACGATGGCCACCCGCTGCTGCTGGCCGCCGGAGAGCCGGTCCGGGTACGCGTCGGCCTTCGCCCCCAGCCCGACCCGGTCGAGCAGGTCGCGGGCCTGGGCCTCGGCCTCGGCGCGGGCCCGGCGGTGCACCCGGCGCGGGGCCAGGGTGATGTTCTCCAGCACGCTCAGGTGCGGGAAGAGGTTGTACGACTGGAAGACCATGCCGATGCGGCGGCGGACCCGGTCGGGGTCGACCCGGGGGTCGGAGATCTCCTCGCCGTCGAGTTCGATAATGCCGTCGTCCAGTTCCTCCAGCAGGTTGACGCAGCGCAGCAGGGTCGACTTGCCCGACCCGGACGCGCCGATCAGCGCCACCACCTGGTGTTCGGCCACGGTCAGGTCGAGCTGGTCGAGCACCACGTGCCCGGCGAGAACCTTGCGGAGCCCCCGGCAGCGCAGCACGGCCACGGTCAACCTCCGGACTGGCGGCGGGCCGCCCGCAGGGTCACCTGGTCGGTGACGGCGATCAGGGGGATGGCGAGCAGGACGAAGAGCACCCCGGCCACGATGTACGGGGTGTAGTTGAAGCTCTGCGCGGTGGCGATCTGTGCGGCCCGGACCGCGTCGATCGGCCCGGCCAGGGACACCAGGCCGACGTCCTTCTGGAGCGCCACCACGTCGTTGAGCAGGGGCGGGGCCACCCGGCGGACGGCCTGCGGCAGCACCACGTGCCGCATGGTCTGCCGGTAGGTCAGCCCCAGCGAGCGGGCCGCGGCGAGCTGGCTGGGGTGCACCGACTCGATGCCGGCGCGGAACACCTCGGCCAGGTACCCGCCGTAGGTGAGCACCAGGGCCAGGCCGCCGAGCACCAGCACCGGCGGCATGCCCTGCAACCGCAGGCCGGGCACGCCGAGGGTGAGCAGGTAGAGCACGATGATCAGCGGCAGGCCCCGGAACGTGTACGTGTAGCCGGCGGCGAGCGCCCGGACCGGGAAGAAGACCGGCCCGCGCAGGGTCCGCAGCACCGCGATCAGCAGCCCGAGCAGCAGCGCGCCGGCCGCGCAGCAGAGCAGCAGCCGGACGTTGAGCCAGAGGCCGGTGAGCACCTCGGGCAGGGCGTCCCGGGCGATCCGCGGGTCGAGGAACGACTCGCGGACCCGCTGCCAGCCGGGCGCGCCGGTGACGGCGAACACCAGCAGCGTGCCGACCGCCGCCGTGGAGACGGCGGCGGTCAGCACGCTCAGCACCGTCTGCCGGCGCCGGTACGCGGCCCGTTCCCGCTGGGCGGGCGAGGGGGTCCACGCGGTCGGGGAGATCTTGCTGGGCGGGACGGTCACGTGAGCTCAGGAGCCCCGGCGCTCTGGGCGAGCCACTTCTCCTCGAGCTGCTTGAGGCCGCCGGTGCTGGCGAGCTCGCCGACGACCTTGCTGACGCAGCCGGTCAGCGGGGAGCCCTTGTCGAGCAGCAGCCCGAACGCCTCGGGGACGCCGACCTGCGGCAACTGCCCGACGATCACCGCGTCGTCGATCTCCGCGCCGGTGATGTAGAAGGCGGTGGGCAGGTCGACGACGAGGCCGTCGAGCTGGCCGTTCTGGAGGGCCTTCTTAGCGTCGTCGTTGCTGTTGTAGACCTGCGGCTGCGTCGTGGGCTGGATCAGGTCGGTGATCGCCTGGTAGCTGGTCGTTCCCACCTGGGCGCCGAGCTTGGCGCCCTTGAGGTCGGCCAGCGACGTCTTGCCGGCGATCTTCGAGGACTTGAGCGCGATGACGGTCTGCCGGACCAGGTAGTACGGGGCGGAGAAGTCGACCGCCTGCTTGCGTTCGTCGGTGATCGAGAACTGGTTGATGTCGAAGTCGAAGGTCTTCGGGCCCGGGGCGATGGCGGCGTCGAACTTCACCCGGGTCCAGGTCACCTCCTCGCGGGTGTACCCGAGCTTCTCGGCCACCGCGTACGCGACGGCGGACTCGAAGCCCTCGCCGTTGTCGGGCTTGTTGTCGACGAACCACGGCTGGTACGCCGGCTCGTCGGTGGCGATGGTGAGCGTGCCGGGGGTACGGGTCTGCAGGTTCTCCTTGGTGCAGGCCGCCTGGCCGGCGGGGTCGGGTGAGGCGGTGTTCTCCTGCGGGGCGCAGGCGGTGACCGCGAAGAGGACGGCGCCGGCGGTGGTGATCGCGGCGATACGAGGGGTGCTGGCCATGGCGGACAGCGTAGAGGCACACCTCGATGCCGTCGATGATCTTCCCACCATGTTGGTGGGAATTGTGACCCATCGATGCAGGTCGTGGCCGGTGGGCTGGTCGGGCGGGACGGTGACCACGAGGTGGCACGGGGTCGACCCGGTGCGCGGGTCCGCCGGCTGGCTGGAAGAATCGCGGCGTGAAGACGTTCGAGGAGCTGTTCGCCGAGCTGCAGGCCAAGGCCGCCGCCGGCACCCCGGGCTCGGGCACGGTCGCCGCCCTCGAGAAGGGCGTGCACTTCATCGGCAAGAAGGTCGTCGAGGAGGCCGCCGAGTCGTGGATGGCGGCCGAGCACGAGGGGCCGGAGCGGGCCGCCGAGGAGATCTCCCAACTGCTCTACCAGGCCCAGGTGCTGATGCTCGCCACCGGTCTCGAGCTCAAGGACGTCTACCGACATCTGTGAGTGCCCTCACCCGTTGATCAGACCCGATCGAAGGAGCACTCCGTCATGCTGCGTGTCGCCGTACCGAACAAGGGCACCCTGGCCGAGCCGGCCGCCCAGATGCTGCGCGAGGCGGGTTACCGCCAGCGCCGCGACCCGAAGGACCTGGTCTGCTGGGACGAGGCCAACGAGGTCGAGTTCTTCTACCTGCGTCCCAAGGACATCGCCACCTACGTGGGCTCCGGTGACCTGGACCTCGGCATCACCGGCCGGGACCTGCTGGTCGACTCCGGCGCCCCCGCCGAGGAGGTCCTGGACCTCGCCTTCGGCGCCGCCACCTTCCGCTTCGCCGCCCGGCCGGGCGCCATCGCCAGCGAGAAGGACCTGGGCGGGCACCGGATCGCCACCGCCTACCCCGGGGTGGTCCGGCGCTACCTCGCCGACAACGACCTCGCCGCCGACGTGATCCGGCTCGACGGCGCGGTGGAGAACGCGGTCCGGCTCGGTGTCGCCGACGTGGTCGCCGACGTCGTCTCCACCGGGGCCACGCTGCGCCAGGCCGGCCTGGAGATCATCGGCGAGCCGCTGCTGCGCTCCTCGGCGATCATGGTGCGCCGCGCCGACGGCCCCGAGTGCGCCCCGGCCGACCAGCTCCTGCGCCGGTTGCACGGGGTGCTGGTCGCCCGCCGGTACGTGATGCTCACCTACGACGTGCCGGCCGGCCTGCTGGACCGGGCCAGCGCGCTGACCCCGGGGATCGAGTCCCCGACGGTCTCCCCGCTGCACCGGGAGGGCTGGGTGGCGGTCCAGGCCATGGTCCTGCGCGACGACGTGCACCGGATCATGGACGAGCTGTACGACCTGGGCGCCCGCGCGATCCTGGTGACCAACCTGCACGCCTGCCGGCTGTGAGGCGGCTGCCGACCGGGGTGGCGCTGGGCGTCGTCCTGCTCGGCGGCACCGCCTCGGCGGCCCAGGGCGCGGTCAACGCCGCGTTGGGCGAGCGGGCCGGCAGCCCGGTCCTCGGCGCGGTGGTGAACAACCTCGGCGGCACCCTGCTGGTGCTGGCCGCGCTGGCGGTGCTGCCGTCGATGCGGGCCGGCCTGGCGGTGCTGCGCCGGACCCGCCCGCCCTGGTGGACGTACCTCGGCGGGCTCGGCGGGGCGGCGATCGTGGTGATCGCCACGTACGCGGTGCCGGTGCTCGGGGTGGCCGTGTTCACCATCGCCCAGGTCGCCGGGGGCAGCCTCGGCGGCCTCGCGGTGGACCGGGTGGGGCTGGCCCCGATCGGGCGGTTCCCGCTGACCGGGCCGCGCGTCGTCGGCGCCCTGCTCGGCGTCGGCGCGGTCGGCCTGGCCCAGGTGGGTCGCCCGCTCGGTGACCTGGCCCCCGGGGTGGTGCTGCTCGCCGCGTGCGGCGGGCTGGCCGTGGCGGTGCAGACCGCGCTCAACGGGCGGCTCGCCGCCGCCAGCACCGCCGCCGCCGGGACCCTGGTCAACTTCCTGGTCAGTACCCCGGTGGTGCTCGGCGTCGCGCTCGCCGTCGGCGCGTTCGCCGGCCCGCCCCCGGCCTGGCCACCCACCTGGTACCTCTACACCGGCGGGCTGCTCGGCCTCGGGATCGTGGTCAGCCTGCTGGTCGGGGTGCGCGCGCTCGGTGTGCTGCGCACCGGCCTGGCCCTGGTCGCCGGTCAGCTCACCGGGGCGCTCCTGCTGGACGTGCTGCTGCCCGGCGGGACCGGGCTGCGGCTGCCGGTGCTGCTCGGCGCGCTGCTCACGCTGGTGGCCGTGCTGGTCTCCGGGCGGGGCGCCCGCCGGGCGGTCCGGGTGGCGTCCGCGACCCGACCGGCGGACGATGGCAGACTGGTGGGGTGAGTGGATCCGAGATGGTGACCCTGCGGCCCCGTCGAATCCGGGTGGTCTGCTGGGCCTCCGCGGTGGCGTTGATCGTGACGTTCAGTCTGATCGGCGCCTCGTTGCAGGGGCCGACCGGCGACGGGTACGGCACCTTCCAGCGCGGCGACGGGTTCGCCATGGTCGGTCTCGGGGTGCTCGGCGCGCTCGCCATCCTGCTCTTCACCCGCCCCCGGGTGCAGGCCGACGCCTGGGGCGTGCGGGTCCGCAACATCGTCGGCTCGTACGAGCTGCCCTGGGAGGTCATCCGGGGGGTGCGGTTCGACCGGGGCGCCCCCTGGGCCAGCCTGGAACTGCACGACGACGACCTGATGCCGATGGTCGCCCTCCAGGCCGCCGACAAGGAGTCGGCGGTCGAGGGGGTCCGGGCGCTGCGCCGGCTGCACCAGACGCACGCCTCCGCTCCCAGCCGCTCCTGACCCGCCGCGCCCCGGTGTGGGGTGGCTCGGGACCAGGGTGTAGAGTGGTCGAGTCGACCAGGCTGTCCGCGTTCGCCATCACCATGGTTCTGCCGTGCACACGGCTCACCAGGCACTTGGCGAGCGGCCGGCAGCCTCGAAGTGGAGCGCCTGCTCCCACCCGCGTCGCCGTCTGAGGCGGTCGGGTCCGGTCACCGGTTCCGGGCACGCCCCGGTTCCGGATGCGCGATCATGTGATCGTGCCGACCGGTCGAGCGGGCCCTGGCATGCGCCGGGGCCTTCTGCTTTCCGGGTCGGGCTCCCACCCGGGTGCCCGCGGGGTCGGCCACGCAGGAGTTACGGACTCGAGGAGGCCCCATCAGCGTCGAACCACGCGTGAACGAGCAGATCCGGGCACGTGAGGTCCGACTGGTCGGCCCTGAGGGTGAGCAGGTGGGCATCGTCCCGCTGGAGCGCGCCCTGCAGCTGGCCGCGGACGTCGACCTGGACCTGGTCGAGGTTGCGCCGATGGCGCGCCCGCCGGTGTGCAAGCTCATGGACTTCGGCAAGTTCAAGTACGAGAGCGCACTGAAGGCGCGCGAAGCGCGGCGGAACCAGCAGCAGACCGTCATCAAGGAGATGAAGCTCCGGCCCAAGATCGACCCGCACGACTACGAGACCAAGAAGGGTCACGTGGTGCGGTTCCTCAAGGCCGGCGACAAGGTCAAGGTGACGATCATGTTCCGCGGTCGGGAGCAGAGCCGCCCGGAGCTGGGGTACCGGCTCCTGCGTCGGCTCGAGTCCGAGATCTCGGAGCTGGGGTACGTCGAGGCCGCTCCGAAGCAGGACGGTCGAAACATGATCATGGTGCTCGCGCCGCACCGCGCCACCAAGGCCGCCGCCACGGCGGCCCGGGGTCAGGGGCCGCGTGAGCGGGAGAGCGGTGCCGCCGAGGCACCGCCGGCCGAGGCGGCCGGACCCGCCGGTACCACCGGCGAGTGACAGGGGAGAAGACGGTTCAATGCCGAAGATGAAGAGCCACACGGGTATGGGCAAGCGGGTCAAGGTGACCGGCAAGGGCAAGGTCGTCGCCCAGCAGGCCGGCATGCGCCACAACCTGGAGAAGAAGGCCTCCACCCGGACCCGCCGGCTGACCGGCACGGTCGAGGTGGCCAAGGCCGACGTCAAGCGAATCAAGAAGCTGCTCGGCCGCTGACGCGCGCCACCTGAACCGACGAAGGAGTTGAGATGGCACGCGTCAAGCGGGCTGTGAACGCCCAGAAGAAGCGCCGTTCCGTGCTGGAGGCCGCGAGTGGCTACCGCGGCCAGCGGTCCCGGATGTACCGCAAGGCCAAGGAGCAGATGCTGCACTCGCTGCAGTACGCCTACCGGGACCGTCGTGACCGCAAGGGCGACTTCCGGCAGCTCTGGATCCAGCGGATCAACGCGGGCGCCCGTGCCAACGGGATGACCTACAACCGCCTGATCCAGGGGCTGCGGCTGGCCGGCGTCGAGGTGGACCGCAAGATCCTGGCCGACCTCGCCGTCAACGACGCCACCGCGTTCGCGGCCCTGGTCGAGGTGGCCCGCGCGGCCGTCGCAGCCGAGGGCACCGGCGGGGCCAAGGCCCAGGCCGCCTGATCCACCCGTACCAGCTCATCGAGGCGTCTCCCATGCGGTCACCGTCGCGCGGGAGGCGCCTCGACGACGTACCGGAGGCCCCGCTGTTCACCCCGCGTACGCCCCGGATCGTCGCGGCCCGCCGGCTGCACCGTCGCCGGGACCGCGAAACCGCCGGCCGGTTCCTCGCCGAGGGGCCGCAGGCCGTCCGGGAGGCCCTCGCCGCCGACGGCGTGGTCACCGAGCTCTTCGGCACCCCCGCCGCCCTGGACCGGTACGCCGACCTGGCCGGGCGGGCCGCGGACGACGGCGTGCCCGTCTCCCCGGTCACCGACGACGCCCTCGCCGCGCTCGCCGAGACGGTGGCCCCGCAGGGCCTCGTCGCGCTCTGCCGGCACCTGGACGTGCCGCTGGCGACCGCGCTCGACGGCGCGCCCCGCCTCGTCGCGGTGCTCGCCGGCATCCGCGACCCCGGCAACGCCGGCACGGTGCTGCGCACCGCCGACGCGGCCGGGGCGCAGGCGGTGGTCTTCGCCGGGGAGACCGTCGACCCGTACAACGGCAAGTGCGTGCGCTCCTCGGCCGGCAGCCTGTTCCACGTCGACGTGGTGCGCGCCGCCGACCCGGTCGAGGTGGTGGCCGCGCTGCGGGCCGCCGGCCTCACCGTCCTGGCCACCACCGGGTACGGCGACCGCGACCTGGACGACCTGGCCGACGAAGGGGCGCTGGCCACCCCGACCGCCTGGCTCTTCGGCGCCGAGGCGCACGGGCTGCCCGAGGAGTTGACCGCCGCCGCCGACGCCCGGGTCCGGGTGCCGCTGCACGGGCGCGCGGAGAGCCTCAACCTGGCTGCGGCGGCTGCCGTCTGCCTGTACGCTTCAGCCAGGGCACTGCGCCCACGGTGAGCCGTGCGGCGTGGTCAGACCACAGGGGAGAGCGTCCGAGATGGTGAACGCGCTTCGGCGTTCGTTTAGCCAGCCCGCCGGTGTCGGCGGGCGGCGGGCCTGACCCTTCCCCCTGCCCGACTCCCACCGGCGGGCTGCGGCACAGCCGCGCGTCCGTAGACTCGCTTCGCCGCCCGCGAGGGCCGGCACCGCCGTGAGGGAGTGCCCGTACGCCATGAGCTACCGCAACGATCCGTACGACCCGAAGCAGGTCGCCCTGCTCGACCCGGCCGCCCTGGCCGGCGCCGTCGCCGAGGCCGAGAAGGCGTTCGCCGACGCGGCCGACCCGGACGCGCTGACCGCGCTGCGCCCCGCGCACCTGGGGGACCGGTCCCCGGTGTCGCTGGCCCGCCGGGAGATCGGCGCGTTGCCGCCGGCCGCCAAGTCCGACGCCGGCAAACGGGTCAACGAGGCCCGCCGCGCCGTCGAGGCCGCCTACGCCGCCCGCGCCGAGATCCTGGAGCGCGAGCAGGCCGCCCGGGTGCTGGTCGAGGAGCGGGTCGACGTGACCCTGCCGTCCGGCCGGCGGCCGACCGGCGCCCGGCACCCGGTCACCACGCTGATGGAGCGGATCAGTGACTTCTTCGTCGGGATGGGCTACGAGGTGGCCGAGGGGCCCGAGGTCGAGCTGGAGTGGACCAACTTCGACGCCCTGAACATCCCCGCCGACCACCCCGCCCGGGGCCTGATGGACACCTTCCACGTCGCGCCCCCGGCGGGCGCGGACTCGTCCGGTCTGGTGCTGCGCACCCACACCTCGCCGGTGCAGGCGCGGACCATGCTGACCCGCAAGCCCCCGATCTACGTGGTGGTGCCGGGCCGGGTGTACCGCACCGACGAGTTGGACGCCACCCACGCGCCGGTCTTCCACCAGGTCGAGGGCCTGGTGGTGGACAGGGGCATCACCATGGCGCACCTGCGCGGCACCCTGGACCACTTCGCCCGCGCCATGTTCGGCGAGGGCGCGAAGACCCGCTTCCGGCCGCACTACTTCCCGTTCACCGAGCCGTCCGCCGAGTTCGACGTCTGGTTCCCGGAGCACCGCAAGGGCCCGCAGTGGGTCGAGTGGGGCGGCTGCGGCATGGTCAACCCCCGGGTGCTGCGGGCCTGCGGGATCGACCCGGAGGTCTACTCCGGATTCGCCTTCGGCATGGGCATCGACCGGACCGTCATGTTCCGGCACGGGGTCGGCGACATGCGCGACATGGTCGAGGGCGACGTGCGGTTCACCCGCGCGTTCGGGGTCGGGGCGTAGGCGATGCGGGTACGAGACACGGGAACGGTGGTCTGAGTCATGCGAGTTTCTGTCAGCTGGCTGCGGGAGTACGTCGACCTCCCCGCCGACCTGCCCACCGGTGACCTGGAGCAGGCCCTGGTCGACCTCGGCATCGAGGTGGACGCCGTCGAGGACCTGCGGGAGTCGGTCACCGGCCCGCTGGTGGTCGGCGAGGTGCTGGAGATCGAGGAGCTGACCGGCTTCAAGAAGCCGATCCGGTTCTGCCGGGTCGACGTCGGCGCCGCCAACGGCACCGGCGAGCCGCAGGAAATCGTCTGCGGGGCGCGCAACTTCGCCCCCGGCGACAAGGTCGTGGTGATCCTCCCCGGCGGGGTGCTGCCCGGCGACTTCGCCATCGGCGCCCGCAAGACGTACGGCCGCAACTCCCACGGCATGATCTGCTCCGCCAAGGAACTGGGGCTGGGCGACGACCACTCCGGCATCATCGTGCTCCCCGCCGACGTGGCGGCCAAGCCCGGCGACGACGCGCGCCCGGTGGTCGGCCTCGACGAGGTCGTCCTGGAGCTGGAGGTCACCCCGGACCGGGGGTACGCGCTCAGCGTGCGCGGCCTGGCCCGGGAGCTGTCCCTCGCGCTCGGCGTGCCGTTCCGCGACCCGGGGCTGGCCCCCGCCCCCGCCGGCACGACCGAACCGGCGTACCCGGTGCGGGTGCTCGACACCGTCGGCTGCGACCGGTTCGCCGCCCGGCTGGTGCGCGGCGTCGACCCGACCGCGCGGACCCCCGGGTGGATGCAGCGGCGGCTCACCGTCGCCGGCATCCGCAGCATCAGCCTGCCGGTCGACATCACCAACTACGTGATGCTCGAACTCGGCCAGCCGATGCACGCCTTCGACGCCGAGCGGATCGCCGGGCCCCTGGTGGTGCGCCGGGCCGAGGCGGGGGAGAAGCTGACCACCCTGGACGGGGTGGCCCGCACCCTCGCCGCCGAGGACATGGTGATCTGCGACGACACCGGCCCGGTCTCGCTCGCCGCGGTGATGGGCGGCGAGACCAGCGAGGTGGTCGCCAGCACCACCGACGTGCTCTTCGAGGCCGCGCACTGGGACCCGGCGATGGTCGGCCGCACCGCCCGCCGGCACAAGCTGTTCAGCGAGGCGGCGAAGCGCTGGGAACGGGGCGTCGACCCGGCCCTGCCGCTGGTCGCCATCGAGCGGGCGGTCCGGCTGCTCGTCGAGCACGGCGGCGGCACCGTCGGCGAGCAGATCCTCGACCTCGACCACGTCGCCCCGCGTACCCCGGTGGTGCTGCCGGCCGACCTGCCCAGCCGGCGGGTCGGGGTGCGGTACCCGACCGAGCGGGTGGTGGACATCCTGACGCAGGTCGGTTGCGTCGTCACCCGGGACGCCGACCGGCTCGCCGAGGACCCGGGCAGCGTGGGCGCCACCACCGGCGACGCCGAGGTGCTCACCGTCACCCCGCCGAGCTGGCGGCCCGACCTGACCGACCCGGCCGACCTGGTCGAGGAGGTGGTCCGCCTCGACGGGTACGACCGGGTGCCCTCGGTGCTGCCCACCGCGCCCCCCGGCCGGGGCCTGACCGCGCGGCAGCGGCGTCGCCGGGCGATCGCCCGGTCCCTGGCCGACCAGGGGTACGTCGAGGTGCTCAGCCAGCCCTTCGTCGCCCCGCAGCTCGCCGACCAGCTCGGCCTGCCCGCCGACGACCCGCGCCGTCCGGCGGTCCGGCTGGCCAACCCGCTGTCCGAGCAGGAGCCGTTGCTGCGCACCACGCTGCTCGGCCCGCTGCTGGAGGCGGCCCGACGCAACCTCGGCCGGGGCCTGCGCGACCTGGCCCTGTACGAGATCGGCACGGTGTTCCACCCGCGCCCCGACGCCGGGACCCCGCCCGCGATGGGCGTCGACCGGCGGCCCACCGACGCCGAGTTCGCCGCCGCCGACGCGGTGGTACCGGCCCAGCCACAGCACGTCGCCGTCGTGCTCACCGGGGACGTCGAGCCCGCCGGCTGGTGGGGACCGGGCCGCCAGGCCGGCTGGGCGGACGCGATCGAGGCCGGTCGGGCGGTGCTCGCCGCCGCCGAACTGCCGGCCGGACGGATCGAGGTCCGGGCCGCCGACCACGCCCCCTGGCACCCCGGCCGCTGCGCCGAGCTGCTGGTCGACGGCGTCGTCGTCGGGCACGCCGGTGAGCTGCACCCGGCCGTCCTCGCCGGGCTGGAGCTGCCCCGCCGGACCTGCGCCATGGAGCTGGACCTGGACGCGCTGCCGGCCGCGCCGACGGTACCCGCGCCCGGGGTCTCCGGGTTCCCGCCCGCGCTGATCGACGTCGCCCTGGTGGTGGACGAGTCGGTGCCGGCCGAGCAGGTGCAGCGGGCCCTCGTCGAGGGTGCCGGGGAGCTGCTGGAGGACGTCCGCCTCTTCGACGTGTACGTCTCCGAGCAGGTGGGCGCCGGCCGTAAGTCGCTGGCGTACAAGCTCACCTTCCGGGCCCCGGACCGGACGCTGACCGTCGAGGAGGCGGTCGCCGCCCGCGACACGGCGGTGGCCCGCGCCGCCGCCCGCCACGGCGCCACCCTGCGCGGCGCCTAGGGTGTAAGGAAGGGCCCCTTGTTAACGCTTCCGGTAGTAAAAGGGGCCCTTCCTAACCGTCCTCCGGGTCGAGCCCGCCGAGGACCGCAGGCCGGGCAGGTCGCGGACGGTGAGCCGCCGTCAGGCGTGGCCGTGCTGACGCAGGATGTCCAGGTGCGTACGGTCCCGTGGCCGGCGGAGCATCTGCTTGGTCAGCACGATCACCGGAAGCTGGACGAACCGTATGCCCTCCAGGACGTCCGCAACGTGAGCCGGGCGAGTTCCTGCTCCATGGGTTCCCTTCGATCACGTCACGTCCGTCCGGCACGAAGGTAGGGCTGCGTCGCAACCGTCGGTGCTGCCCCGGTCACGGCAGCGGCCTCGGCTTGTCGTGAGGTTGGGCGATCCGGCGACGCGGGCTACATGGTCATGCATGGGTTCGTATAGCATTGCAGCGCTCGGATCGCACCTGCTAGCCTCTGTTGCATAGTCATGCGGAGGTAGGTATGGGAATACGTGTCGGGGTCGCTGGCGCGAGTGGGTACGCCGGGGGTGAACTGCTGCGCCTGGTCGCCGGGCACCCGGAGTTCGACCTGGTCGCCGCGACCGCGCACCGCCAGGCCGGCCAGCCGGCCAGCGTCGTACACCCGCAGCTCGCGGGGCTGGACCTGGTCCTCGGCCCGACCGAACCGGACGCCCTGGCCGACGCGGACCTGGTCTTCCTGGCCCTGCCGCACGGCGAGTCGGCGGCGCTGGCCGCCCGGCTGCCGGAGACGGTCCGGGTGGTCGACCTCGGCGCCGACCACCGGCTGCGCGACGCCGCCGCGTGGCAGCGGTACTACGGCGGCGCGCACGCCGGCACCTGGACCTACGGCCTGCCCGAACTGCCCGGCCAGCGGCCGGCCATCGCCGCCGCGAACCGGGTCGCCAACACCGGGTGCTACGCGGTCGCCACCACCCTGGCGCTCGCCCCGCTGGTCGCCGCCGGGGTGGTCGAGCCCGCCGACGTGGTGGTGGTCGCCGCCTCCGGCACCTCCGGCGCCGGCCGGGCCGCCAAGACGAACCTGCTCGGCAGCGAGGTGATGGGCGACCTGTCGCCGTACAAGGTCGGGGCGCACCAGCACGTGCCGGAGATCAAGCAGGCCACCGGGGCGGCCAGCCTCTCGTTCACCCCGGTGCTCGCGCCGATGCCGCGGGGCATCCTGGCCACCGTCACCGCCGTGCCGGCCGCCGCCGGCGCCGACCCGCGCGCGGTCCTCGCCGAGGCGTACGCGGACGCGCCGTTCGTGCACGTGCTGCCCGAGGGATCGTGGCCGCACACCGCCGCCACCCTCGGCTCGAACTCCTGCCACCTGCAGGCGACCGTGGACGTCGACTCGGGCCGGGTGATCGTGGTCAGCGCCATCGACAACCTCGGCAAGGGCGCCGCCGGCCAGGCCGTACAGTGCGCCAACCTGATGGTCGGCCTGCCCGAGCAGACCGGGCTGTCCGTCTTCGGGGTGGCGCCGTGACCGGCCGGCTCCCGACGACGACACGCGCGTCCGGCGGAAACGCCACCGGCCGGCACCTGACCGGGACGGGGGAGGCGGCATGAGCGTCACCGCAGCGCGGGGTTTCCGGGCCTCCGGCGTGGCCGCCGGCCTGAAGTCCGCCGGGGCGTTGGACGTCGCCCTGGTGGTCAACGACGGTCCCGACGCCGGGGTCGCCGGGGTCTTCACCGCCAACCGGGTGAAGGCCGCCCCGGTGCTCTGGACCCAGCAGGTCGTCCACGGCGGGGTGGCCCGCGCGGTGATCCTCAACTCCGGCGGCGCGAACGCCTGCACCGGGCCGGCCGGTTTCCAGGACACCCACGCCACCGCCGAGCACACCGCCGCCGTGCTCACCTCGACCAACGCCCGGCTGATGGTCGGCGCCGGGGACGTGGCGGTCTGCTCCACCGGCCTGATCGGCGAGCGGCTGCCGATGGACAAGCTGCTGCCCGGCGTCCGTGGCGCGGCACGGGACCTGTCCCGCGGTGGTGGGCCCGCCGCCGCCGAGGCGATCATGACCACGGACTCCCGCCCGAAGACGACAGTGGTCGACGGCGGCGGCTGGACGGTCGGCGGCATGGCCAAGGGCGCCGGGATGCTCTCCCCGGCCCTGGCCACGATGCTCTGCGTGCTCACCACCGACGCGGTGGCCGGGCCGGAGGCGCTCGACGCCGCCCTGCGCGCGGCCTGCCGGGTCACCTTCGACCGGCTCGACTCCGACGGGGCCATGTCCACCAACGACACGGTGCTGCTGCTGGCCAGCGGGGCCAGCGGCCTCGAGCCGACCCGGGCGGAGCTGACCGCCGCGGTCACCGCCGCCTGCCACGACCTGGCCCAGCAGTTGCTCGCCGACGCCGAGGGCGCCACCAAGCAGGTCGCCATCGAGGTGGTCGGCGCGGCCAGCGAGGACGACGCGGTGGAGGTGGGCCGCGCGGTGGCCCGCAACAACCTGGTCAAGACCGCGCTGTTCGGCAACGACCCCAACTGGGGGCGGATCCTCGCCGCCGTCGGTACCACCGCCGCCGTCTTCGAGGCCGACGACCTCGACGTGGCGGTGAACGGGATCTGGGTGTGCCGCTCCGGTGCCGCCGCGGAGGACCGCTCCAAGGTGGACCTCACCGGCCGGGACGTCACCGTCCGGATCGACCTGCACGCCGGCACCGACCAGGCGACCGTCTGGACCAACGACCTGTCCCACGCGTACGTCCACGAGAACTCGGCCTACTCGACATGACTCTTTCCGCAGACCTCACCCGCGCGCAGGCCAAGGCGGCGACCCTGATCGAGGCGTTGCCCTGGCTGGCCCAGTTCTCCGGGGCCACCGTCGTGGTCAAGTACGGCGGCAACGCCATGGTCGACCCCGAGTTGCAGCGGGCCTTCGCCGCCGACATGGTGTTCCTGCGCTACGCCGGCATCCGGCCGGTCGTGGTGCACGGCGGCGGGCCGCAGATCTCGGCCATGCTCGGTCGCCTCGGCATCGCCAGCGAGTTCCGGGGTGGCCTGCGGGTCACCACCCCGGAGGCGATGGACGTGGTCCGGATGGTGCTCGTCGGGCAGGTGGGCCGGGAACTGGTCGGCCTGATCAACGCGCACGGCCCGTTCGCGGTCGGCCTCTCCGGCGAGGACGCCGGCCTGTTCACCGCCGTGCGCCGCCCGGCGTACGTGGGCGGGGAGCCGGTGGACGTGGGTCAGGTCGGCGACGTCGAGTCGGTGGACGTCTCGGCGGTCACCGACCTGATCGAGGCCGGCCGGATCCCGGTGATCTCCACGGTGGCGCCGGACGTCGACGGGGTGCTGCACAACCTCAACGCCGACACGGCCGCCGCCGCGCTGGCCATCGGTCTGCGCGCCCGCAAGCTGGTCGTGCTGACCGACGTACCCGGTCTGTACGCCAACTGGCCGGACACCGACAGCCTGGTCTCCGAGATCACCGCCGACGACCTGGCGACGCTGCTGCCGTCGCTGGAGTCGGGCATGGTCCCCAAGATGGAGGCCTGCCTGCGGGCGGTGCGCGGGGGAGTGCCCGCCGCGCACGTGGTCGACGGCCGGGTCGCCCACTCCACGTTGCTGGAGGTCTTCACCTCCGAGGGGTTCGGCACCATGGTCGTCCCCGAGCCCACCACCGCCGCGGCCCCCGGGGCCGCCGACCAGGGAGGACACGCATGAGCGGGCTCGTGGCGCGCTGGCGGCAGACCATGATGGACAACTACGGTACGCCGCCGCTGGCGCTGGTCTCCGGCTCCGGCGCCGTCGTGGTCGACGAGGCCGGCCGGGAGTACGTCGACCTGCTCGGCGGCATCGCGGTCAACGCGCTCGGGCACGCCCACCCGGCGGTGGTGGCCGCCGTGTCCAAGCAGGTCGCCACCCTCGGTCACGTCTCCAACCTGTACGTCGCCGAGCCACCGGTGGCCCTCGCGGAGCTGCTGCTGGCCCTTGCCGGCCGGCCCGGCCGGGTGTTCTTCGCCAACTCCGGCGCGGAGGCCAACGAGGCGGCGTTCAAACTGTCCCGGCTCACCGGCCGCAGCCACGTGGTGGCCACCGAGGGCGGCTTCCACGGCCGGACCATGGGCGCGCTGGCGCTGACCGGCCAGCCGGCCAAGGCCGACCCGTTCCGCCCGCTGCCCGGCGAGGTCAGCCACGTGCCGTACGGCGACGTGGCGGCGCTGGAGGCGGCGGTCACCGACGCCACCGCGATGGTGATCCTGGAGCCGATCCAGGGCGAGAACGGCGTGGTGGTGCCCCCCGCCGGGTACCTCACCGCGGCCCGGCGGATCACCGCCCGGCACGGCGCGCTGCTGGTCCTCGACGAGGTGCAGACCGGTGTCGGCCGCACCGGCCACTGGTTCGCCCACCAGGCCGAGGGGGTCGAGCCCGACCTGGTCACCCTGGCCAAGGGGCTCGGCGGTGGGCTGCCCATCGGCGCCTGCCTGGCCTTCGGTCCGGCCGCCGACCTGCTGCGGCCCGGCTCGCACGGCACCACCTTCGGCGGCAACCCGGTGAGCTGCGCCGCCGCCCTCGCGGTGGTCTCCACCATCGCCAGCGAGGGGCTGCTCGACCACGTCAAGCGGGTCGGCGAGCGGCTCCGGCGCGGGATCGAGGCGCTGGGTCACCCGCTGGTCGCCGAGGTCCGGGGCGCCGGACTGCTGCTCGGCGTGGTGCTCACCGGTCCCGCCTCCGGAGCGGTGACGGCGGCGCTGCGCACGGCCGGCTTCCTGGTCAACCCGGTGCAGCCGGACGTGGTCCGGCTCGCCCCGCCGCTGATCCTCGGCACCGCGCAGGTCGACGCCTTCCTCACCGCCCTGCCCGCCGCGCTGGACGCGGCCCGTACCGACCTGCCCGCCGCGTTGGACGCGGCCCGTACCGACCTGCCCGCCGCGTTGGACGCGGCCCGTACCGACCTGCCCGCCGCCGTGGACGCGGCCCGTGCCGACCTGCCCGCCGCCGCGTCCGCTGCGGCCTCGCCCGCCCCGTCCGACGCGGCGGTTCCCACCCCTCGCACCACGGAGACGAACACATGACCCGGCATTTCCTGCGCGACGACGATCTCACCGCCGCCGAGCAGTCGGCGGTGCTCGACCTGGCGGCCCGGATGAAGGCCGACCGGTTCGGGCACAAGCCGCTGGCCGGTCCCCGGTCGGTCGCGGTGCTCTTCGACAAGCAGAGCCTGCGCACCCGGTTCTCCTTCGACGTCGGCATCGCCGAACTCGGCGGGCACCCCCTGGTGGTGGACACCCAGGTCACCCACTTCGGTCGGGGCGAGACCCTCGCCGACGCGGGCCGGGTGCTGTCCCGGTACGTGGCCGCGATCGTGCTGCGCACCCACGGCGACGACCGGATCGCCGAGGTGGCGGCGGGCGCGAGCGTACCGGTGGTGAACGCGCTGACCGACGGCTTCCACCCCTGCCAGCTCCTGGCCGACCTGCTCACCGTCCGCGAGCACCTGGGCGGCACGCGGGGCCGGACCCTGGCGTACGTGGGGGACGCGGCGAACAACATGGCCCACTCGTACCTGCTGGCCGGGGCGCTGGCCGGTTTGCACGTGCGGGTGGCCGGCCCGGCAGGGTTCGGCCCCGACCCGGCGGTGCTGGACCGGGCCGCCCAGGTCGCCGCCGAGACCGGCGGGTCGGTGCACGCCCTGACCGACGCGGTGGCGGCGGTCCGGGACGCCGACGTCATCGCCACCGACACCTGGACCTCGATGGGGCAGGAGAGCGACGGCCTGGACCGGATCACCCCGTTCCTGCCGTACCAGGTCAACAAGGAACTGCTCGGGCACGCCGCGCCGACCGCGATCGTGCTGCACTGCCTGCCGGCGCACCGGGGCGAGGAGATCACCGACGAGGTGCTCGACGGGCCGCAGAGCGCCGTGTTCGACCAGGCGGAGAACCGGCTGCACGCGCAGAAGGCCCTGCTCGCCTTCCTCCTGACGGGCGTGGACGGGCCCACCGACGGCCCGGACGGCCGACCGTGACGGCTCCGCTGACCCGGGCCGCCCGGCACGCCCGGATCGTCGAGCTGATCCGCGACCGGGCGGTCCGTTCGCAGACCGAGCTGGCCGACCTGCTCGCCGGGGACGGTGTCCAGGTCACCCAGGCGACCCTGTCGCGGGACCTCAAGGAACTCGGCGCGGTGACCGCCCGGGGCGGCGACGGGCGCGGGGTGTACGTGATCCCCGAGGACGGTCACCGTCCGCTGCGCGACGCCGAGTCCGCGCCGGCCCGGCTGATCCGGCTGCTGCGCGAACTGCTCAACGACGTCGACTCCAGCGGCAACATCACCGTGCTGCGTACCCCGCCGGGCGCGGCGCAGTTCCTGGCCAGTGCCCTGGACCGGGCCGGCCTGCCCGAGGTGGTGGGCACCATCGCCGGCGACGACACCATCCTCGTCGTGGCCCGCGAGAACGTCGGCGGCGCCGCGCTGGGCGAGAAGCTCTCCGCGTGGTCCCGCCGCGACGACACCGGCGACTCCCGGTTGGGGGACGCCTGACCGTGACGACCAGAATGAGCGACGTGGACGACAAGAGCCTCACCGAGAACAGCGCCGCCACCAACCGTACGAGCCTGTGGGGTGGCCGGTTCGCCGGCGGACCCGCCGAGGCCCTCGCCCGGCTGTCGGTCAGTGTCCAGTTCGACTGGCGCCTCGCCCCGTACGACATCGCCGGGTCGCGGGCGCACGCCCGGGTCCTGGCCGGGGCGGGCCTGCTCGACCCGGAGGAGCTGGGGAAGATCCTGGCCGCCCTGGACGACCTGGAGGCGGCCTGCGCCTCCGGGGCCTTCCGCCCCACCATCGAGGACGAGGACGTGCACACCGCCCTGGAGCGGGGCCTGCTGGAACGCCTCGGCAGCCTCGGCGGGAAGCTGCGCGCCGGGCGGTCCCGCAACGACCAGGTCGCCACCGACCTGCGGCTGTACCTGCGAGACCACGCCCGGGGGGTGGCCCTGCGGCTGGTCGAGCTGGCCGACGCCCTGGTGGAGCAGGCCGAGCGGCACGTGGACACCGCCGCGCCCGGCATGACCCACCTCCAGCACGCCCAGCCGGTGACCTTCGGGCACTGGCTGCTGGCCCACGTCCAGCCGCTGCTGCGGGACCTGGAGCGGCTGCGCGACTGGGACCACCGCACCGCGATCAGTCCGCTCGGGGCGGGTGCCCTGGCCGGCTCCGGGCTGCCGTTGGACCCGGTGGCCGTGTCCCGGGAGCTGGGCTTCCGGACGTCCTTCGCCAACTCGATGGACGCGGTCGCCGACCGGGACTTCGTCGCCGAGTTCCTCTTCGTCACCGCGCTGGTCGGGGTGCACCTGTCCCGCCTCGGTGAGGAGGTGGTGCTCTGGACGTCGCAGGAGTTCGGCTGGGTCGAGCTGGACGACGCCTTCGCCACCGGTTCGTCGATCATGCCGCAGAAGAAGAACGCGGACATCGCCGAGCTGGCCCGGGGCAAGTCGGGGCGCCTGGTGGGCGGGCTGATGAGTGTGCTCACCATGCTCAAGGGCCTGCCGATGACGTACGACCGGGACATGCAGGAGGACAAGGAGCCGGCCTTCGACGCGGTCGACACCCTGGAGCTGCTGCTGCCCGCGCTCGCCGGGATGATCTCCACCATGACGGTGCGCGTGGACCGGCTGGTCGCCGCCGCGCCGGTGGGCTACTCGCTGGCCACCGAGGTGGCCGACTGGCTGGTCCGCAAGGGGGTGCCGTTCCGCGACGCGCACGAGATCACCGGCAAGTTGGTGGCGCTCTGCGTGGTCCGCGAGTGCGCCCTGGACGAGGTCTCCGACGACGACCTGTCGGCGGTCAGCGAGCACCTGGACCCGTCGGTGCGGGACGTGCTCTCGGTCCGCTCGGCGCTCGCCGCCCGGACCACGCCCGGTTCCACCGGTCCGGGCCCGGTCGCCGACCAGCTCGCCGCCGCCGCCGACCAGCTGGTCGGCTGGCGGGAGTGGGCCACCGAGTCGGTCGTCCCCCGCTGAGCCGCGCGAGGAGGTGGCGGCCGGCCGGTCCGCGCGCCACCTCCTCGTCACCCGCGCGCCACCGTCGCGTCGGGAGGCGGACGGACGTGGTTCACGATCGAACCTCGGCCGCTGGCCGGGGACGGTGATGTGCCACCCTGGGTGCCCACGGACCCGACCCCCACCGCCGGCGGGGTGGGCGACCGCGCCCGGGGAGGCAGCATGGCCAGACGCGTCTACCTGCACGTTGGTGCGCCGAAGACGGGCAGCACGTACGTGCAGACCGTGTGGTGGGGCAACCGGGACGCGCTGAAGGGCGCCGGCATCCTGCTGCCGGGCACCGCCGCCGCCCACGACCAGGCCATGACCGACCTGCGGGCGGTGTCCTGGCGGGACCCCGACGCGCGCTGGACGTGGGACCGGCTGGCCGGGGAGGCGCGCCGGTGGGCCGGCGACGTGATCATCAGCAACGAGGGGCTGGGCGCGGCCACCGGCGACCAGGCGGCCCGCGCGGTGGCCAGCCTCGCTCCCGCCGAGGTGCACGTCGTCGTGGCCGGGCGGGACCTGTGGCGTACCTTCCCGTCGATGTGGCAGCAGAGCATCCGGGCCCGCAGCACCTGGCGGTTCGAGTCCTTCCTGCGCGCGGTCGAGACCGGGAAGTTCGAGAGCTTCTGGGAGCACCACACACCGACCCGGATGCTGCGTCGGTGGGGTGACCTGGTGCCGGCCGAGCGGCGGCACCTGGTGACGGTCCCGCCGCCGGGCGCCCCGCGCGACCTCCTGTGGCGGCGCTTCGCCGGCATCGTGGGCATCCCCGACGGCCTGTGCGAGCTGCCGGCGCCCACCTCGAACCCCTCGCTCGGTGCCGCCGAGGTCGAGGTGCTGCGCCGGGTCAACCAGGCGCTGGGGGACCGGTACCCGCACCGCACGCCGTACCAGCGGGTGGTCCAGCGCCACCTGGTGAACGCGGTGCTCAAGCAGCGCGGCAACGAGTTGCGGTTCGGCGTCGGCCCGGACCGCGCCGACTGGGTGCGTGACCTCGCGGAGCGCCAGATCGAGGAACTGCGGGCCTACCCGTGCCGGGTCGCGGGGGACCTCGCCGACCTGCGGCCGGCTCCCGCGACCCCGGTGCGGACGGCCGTCCCCACCCCCGACGAACTCGACGACGGGCAGGTGCTCCGGGTCGCGATCGAGACCATCGTCGGCCTGCTCGGTCAGGCCGACTCGCTCAGCCAGCGGGCGGACCGCCAGTACGACGAGGTCCTGTCGCGGCTCAAGGCGCGGGCGGTCGGTGGTGTCCGGCGGACGCTGCGCCGCGCGTCGCCCCGGGACTAGGCCGGCCCGTCCGGTCGCCCGGGGCCGGTGGCCGGCCCGTCCCGGTCACCCGCCGCCCGGCCGTTCCCGGCGGGAGAGCTTGGCGACGACCGTGTCGTACGACGCGTCGAGCGCCTCCACCAGTTCGTCGGTGGGGATCGTGCCGTCCAGCCGGAGCGTGTTCCAGCCGGCCCGGCCGATGTACGGCATGATCCGGGCGTCGTCCGGGTAGCGGTGCAGCCACTCGTCGGCCACGTCCCGGTTCGGCCCGCACTTGATTCCGATCGTGGCGCCGGTCTCGCCCGAGCCGAGGAAGGCGAAGATCCGGCTGCCCACTTTCACCACCTCCTCGCCCGCCCAGGGCCGGTCGAGCCAGGCGCCCGGCTTGGCCAGGCAGTACGCCAGCATCTCGGTGCGGTCCACGGTGGCAGTCCCTCCGGTCGGTTCCCGCCGCTCCTACGCCGAAACGTACGGCATCGACGCGCCGCACGCCCGGTTGCCGGCGATCACCGCCTCAGCCGGCGGGCTCTCCGGCGCCGGCCGCGGCGGCGGGGTCGGCCCGGGCGGTGACCCGGTCGTACCGCTGGCTGGCCGCCTGGGCGCTGCCCAGGCCGAGCGCGTGCCCGATCGCCTGCCAGGTCAGGCCCCGGCCCCGGGCCAGGGTCAGCAGTCCCGCCTCCAGGGTGTCGACCTCGGCCCGCAGGTGCGGGACGAGGGCGAGCGCGGCGAGCAGGTCGGCCTGGTCCACCGGTTCCTCGCCGGGGGTCGGCTCGGCGGCGCCGGCGGCCAGGGCCAGCAGCACGGCGATCGCCTCGTACGGGTCGGCGAGGTACGGGTTGGTGTGCCGGCGGCGCTGCTGCTCGGTGGCGGCGTGCCGCTCGGTGAGCCGGTGCAGCGCCGCCCAGGTGTGGTGGGCCCGCCCCGTCGGGCCGGGACCGGGAGCGGGTGTGGCGGGGTCGGGCGTGGTGGACGGATCAGTGGTCATGCGCCGATCACAACACTTCAACAGAGTATTGTCAACAGAATGTTGAAACGCGGTTCGGGTTTGCCGATCCGCGCCGCTCGGCGTTTGCTGGACGGATGGACCACGCATGGCTGCACACCCCCGCCGCCCGGGTGCCGGAGGTGGCGCGTGCCCTGCTCGGCTGGGAGGTCGCGGCCGGTGGCGTCCGGATCCGGCTGACCGAGGTCGAGGCGTACGCCGGCACCGGGCAGGACCCGGCCTCGCACGCCCACCGGGGCCCCACCCCCCGGACCGCGGTCATGTTCGGGCCGGCCGGCCACGCGTACACGTACTTCGTCTTCGGGGTCCACTGGTGCCTGAACGTCGTCTGCGGTGGTGTCGGGGAGGCGGCGGCGGTCCTGCTGCGGGCCGGCGAGGTGGTCGACGGCCGGGACCTCGCCCGCGAGCGGCGGGGTGAGGTGGCCGACCGTGACCTGGCGCGCGGGCCGGCCCGGCTGGTGGTCGCGTTGGGTGTCACCGCCGAGGCGAACGGCACGTCGGTGCTCGACGGCGCCGGTCCGCTCCTGCTGACGCCGCCGTCGCGCCCGGTGCCGGCGGCGGCCGTCTCCGCCGGCCCCCGGGTCGGCGTGGCCGCCGCGCACGACGTCCCGTGGCGCTTCTGGATCACCGGCGACCCCACGGTCAGCGCCTACCGCCGGCACGTGCCCCGACGCCGGGCGGACGCGGGTCGGGGGTCGGCGGCACGGGGATCGCGCTGACCTGGGGTGTCGGGTGCCGTATCGAGTGTGAGCCTCGTGCCTGTCAGGGATATTCGTTCCGGACAGGCGTGCCGCTGCGCACGTGACGCCGCTCGCGGCCCACGTCGCCGCCGTCGCGCTGCGGCACCCGCCCCGGGGAATTATTTGACTCGTCAAGTATGTTGTGCGCGGCGTCCGGGCAGACCGGCCCGGAGGGTCAAGGCGAGGAGTGGATCATGCAGTTCGGGGTCTTCACCGTCGGCGACGTCACGGTCGACCCGACCAACGGACGGGAGCCGACCGAGCACGAGCGGATCAAGGCGATGGTCACCATCGCGCAGAAGGTCGAGGAGGTCGGGCTCGACGTGTTCGCCACCGGCGAGCACCACAACCGCCCCTTCGTGCCCTCCTCGCCGACCACCATGCTCGGCTGGATCGCGGCCCGCACCGAGCGGCTGCTGCTCTCCACCGCCACCACGCTGATCACCACCAACGACCCGGTGAAGATCGCCGAGGACTACGCGATGCTCCAGCACCTCGCCGACGGCCGGGTGGACCTGATGCTCGGCCGGGGCAACACCGGCCCGGTCTACCCCTGGTTCGGCCAGGACATCCGCAACGGCATCCCGCTCGCCGTGGAGAACTACGCCCTGCTGCACCGGCTGTGGCGGGAGGACGTCGTCGACTGGTCCGGCAGATTCCGTACCCCGTTGCAGTCGTTCACCTCGACGCCCCGGCCGCTGGACGGCGTCCCGCCGTTCGTCTGGCACGGCTCGATCCGCAGCCCGGAGATCGCCGAGCAGGCGGCCTACTACGGCGACGGCTTCTTCGCCAACCACATCTTCTGGCCGGCCGAGCACACCCGCCGGATGGTCGGGCTGTACCGGCAGCGCTTCGCCCACTACGGCCACGGCACCGCCGAGCAGGCGATCGTCGGTCTCGGCGGGCAGGTGTTCATGCGGCGCAACTCGCAGGACGCGGTCCGCGAGTTCCGGCCGTACTTCGACAACGCCCCGGTCTACGGTCACGGCCCGTCGCTGGAGGAGTTCACCAGCCAGACCCCGCTGACCGTGGGCAGCCCGCAGCAGGTCATCGACCGCACCCTGGGCTTCCGCGAGTACGTCGGCGACTACCAGCGGCAGCTCTTCCTCGTCGACCACGCCGGCCTGCCGCTGAAGACCGTGCTGGAGCAGCTCGACCTGCTCGGCGAGGAGGTGGTCCCGGTGCTGCGGCGGGAGTTCGCCGCCCGGCGTCCGGCGCACGTACCCGAGGCGCCCACCCACGCCTCCCTGCGGGCCGCCCGCGACGCGGCCGGGGCGGCGGCGCAGGACCCGGCGCGGGCCGCCGGGGCCGAGCGGGCCGGCGCCGGCGCGGAGGGTGGACGATGAGCGAGCGCACCCTGGTGGTCCTCTCCGCCGGCCTGCGGCAGCCCTCGTCCACCCGGCTGCTCGCCGACCAGCTCGCCGCCGCCGTCGTCGACGAGGCGGCCCGGCGGGAGCTGGCCCTGCGCCACCGCACGGTCGAGGTCCGCGAGCACGCGCACGACGTGGTGAACAACCTGCTCACCGGCTTCCCGTCGGCCGCCCTCGGGCAGGCCGTCGAGGAGGTCACCGCCGCCGACGGACTGATCACCGTGTCGCCGATCTTCGGCGCGTCGTACAGCGGGATCTTCAAGTCCTTCCTCGACGTGCTCGACCGTGACGCGTTGGCCGACAAGCCGGTGCTGATCGCCGCCACCGGCGGCACCGCCCGGCACTCGCTGGCCCTGGAGCACGCGCTGCGCCCGTTGTTCAGTCACGTGCGGGCGGTGGTGGTCCCCACCGGGGTCTTCGCCGCCCCCGAGGACTGGTCGGACGGTGGCGCCGACGGCGCTCTGCGGACCCGGATCCGGCGGGCCGCCGCCGAACTGGCCGAGCAGATCGTCCGGTACCCCGGCCGCACGCCGACCGACCCGTTCACCCTCACCACCACCTTCGACGACCTCCTCGCCACCCCACCGCCCACCGCGTGACCACCAGGGCTGGGCGGGAAAGGCTCAGGGCTCGGGGTGGTGCGGGCGGGCGACGAGGACCGGGCAGTGCCCGTGCTGGACCAGGGCCTGGCTGACCGAGCCGAGCAGCAGGCCGGCGAAACCGCCCCGCCCCCGGGAGCCCACCACCAGCAGGGTCGCCTCTCCGCTCGCCTGCACCAGGGCCGGCGCCGGCTTTCCGGCCCGCAGGCTGCGCCGCTCGACGGCGAGGTGGGGGTGCTCGGCCCGGACCGTGGCGGCGGCGGTGGCGAGCAGGTCGTCGGAGTCGGCCCGGCCCGCCGCCGCGCTCTCCTCCACCTCGTCCGGCACCGACCGCTCCTCGTCGCCGGAGCGGACGTGGATCAGCAGCAGGCCGGTGTCCCGCCGGGCGGCCTCGTCGGCGGCCAACCGGACGGCGGCCAGCGCGGGATCCGAGCCGTCCAACCCGACGGCCACCGGACCGTCCACCGGGATCGGCTGCTCGGGTGGGCGGACCACCAGCACCGGGCAGTGGGCGTGCCCGGCCACCTGCTGGCTGACCGAGCCGAGCAGCAGGCCGGCGAAGCCGCCCAGGCCCCGGCTGCCCACCACCACCAGGTCCGCGCGGCGGGACTCCTCGACCAGGGTGGCACCCGGCCCACCGGCCACCTGACGCGCCTGCACGTCCAGGCCGGGCCACCGGTCGGACAGCTCCGTGGCCGTCTGGTCGAGCATCTTCTGCGCCTCGCTGGTCGGCGCCGGCAACCCCAGGTCGTACGGGTTCAGCGGCACGCCGTACCCGAGGGGGTGCAGGTAGCCGTGCACCAGCTGCAGGGGCGCGGAGCGGCGGACGGCGGCCTGCGCCGCCTGCTCGGCGGCGACCAGGCTGGACGGTGACCCGTCCACGCCCACCACGACAGGTCGGTTCATCAGCTTCTCCCTGGGTCGTCAGTGGTCATTGTCGACGGCGGCACCGCCGACATTCCGCATTTGCCCGGACACGCCGCCCGGTACGCCTGGCCGCCCGGCCCCACCGCCCCGGCCCGCCGTCCCGCTCCACGATCGCGCCGGGAAGCCACCGGCGGGCAGGGGCATCGCGCCCGGCCGACCCGGGACCAACGGCCCTGACGCCGCCGACCGGCGGGCGACCCGGGACACCGTCGCGGAGCGGGCGGACCGGTGACCCGGGGCCCGCGGGCTGCGCCGTCACACCCCGGCCGTATCGTCTGGCCGTGACCGCTGAGCTGCGTCTGCGTCCCGTCCGCGACGAGGACCTCCCGGAGTTCTTCCGGCACCAGTCGGATCCCGAGGCCGTCCGGATGGCGGCGTTCGCCGCCGACGACCCGCAGGACCGCGCCGCCTTCGCCGCCCACTGGCACCGGGTCCGCACCGACCCGGCGATCGTCTCCCGGACGGTGACCGTCGACGGCCGGGTGGTCGGTCACGTCCTGGCCTTCCCGGTCGCCGAGCAGACCGAGGTCAGCTACTGGATCGACCGGGCGGACTGGGGCCGGGGGTACGCCACCCGCGCGCTCGCCGCGCTCCTGCGCGACCTGCCGCAACGACCGGTGCAGGCCCGCGCCGCCAAGGACAACGCCGGCTCCCTGGCCGTGCTGCGCAAGTGCGGCTTCGTCATCTGCGGCGAGGACCGGGCGTACGCCCCCGGCCGGGGCACCGAGATCGAGGAGTACGTGCTGGAGCTCACCGGCTGAGCCGGTTCCCGGCGCGGTCGGCCGGCCCAGCGGCTACCCTCGCGGCGTGAGCTGGTTGGACGCCATCGGGTGGGCCGGGTCCGCGCTGCTGGTCTGGTCCCTGTTGCAGGCGCGGATCCTGCGGCTGCGCGCGCTGAACCTGGTCGGCTGCGTGGTGCTGATCGGCTACAACACCGCCCTCGGCGTGTGGCCGATGGTCGGCCTCAACGTCGTGCTCGCCGTGATCAACCTGTGGTACCTGCGGGGGATGCTCGCCACCCGGCACGACGAGGCGACGTACGAGGTGGTGGAGGTCGGCGTGGACGACGCCTTCCTCGCCCACACCCTGCGGGTGCACGCCGCCGACATCGCCCGGTTCAACCCCGGCTTCCAGTGGACCCCGCAGCGGGACGGGCACTCGGCGTTCCTGGTGGTCCGGGCCGACGAGGTGGTCGGGGTGGTGCTGGTGCACGCCGAGCCGGACGGGGTGGCCCAGGTCGACCTGGACTACGTCACCCGACGGTACCGGGACCTCACCCCGGGCGAGTTCGTCTACCGGCGCAGCAGCCTCTTCACCGACCGGGGCTTCCGCCGGGTGGTGAGCCCACCCGGCATGGTCGCCCCCTACTACAGCCGGCTCGGGTTCCGCCCCGACGACGACCGGTACGTGCTGGACCTGCCCGCCACCCCGGTCCCCGGCCGTACCTGACCCAGGGCCCGGGGACGGTCGCCGGGAACAGGATTCACCGGGCCGCCGGCTGGGCACAGACAGGCGTACGCCGGCCGGGATCTCCGACCGGCGGCGTCGGTCTGTCGACCGGCGCTGGCAACGGTGAGGGAGCCGGCGTGCAGAGCATCTGGACCCAACTGGCCCTGGTCGGGGTCCTGGTCGTCCTCAACGCGATCTTCGCGGGCAGCGAGATCGCCCTGGTCTCGTTACGGGAGAGCCAGATCCAGCGGCTGGAGCGGACCAGCCGGGCCGGGCGGGTCCTGGCCCGCCTCGCCAAGGACCCCAACCGGTTCCTGGCGACCATCCAGATCGGCATCACCCTGGCCGGTTTCCTGGCCTCGGCGGCTGCGGCGGTCTCCCTGGCCCGGCCGCTGGTCCCGCTGCTGGAGGTGCTCGGCGGCGCCGCCGAGCCGGTCGCCATCGTGCTGGTCACCCTGGCGCTGACCTTCGTCACGCTGGTCTTCGGCGAGCTGGCCCCGAAGCGGATCGCCATGCAGATGCCCGAGCGGTGGGCGCTGCTGATCGCCCGCCCGCTGGACCTGCTGTCCACCCTCACCCGGCCGGCGGTCTGGCTGCTCGGCGTCACCACCGACCTGGTGGTCCGCCTGCTCGGCGGGAACCCCGAGCCGCAGCGCGACGAGATCAGCCCGGACGAACTGCGCGACATCGTCGCCGGCAACCACGGCTTCACCAAGGAGCAGCAGACCATCATCGCCGGCGCGGTGGAGATCGCCGACCGGCGGCTGCGGGCCGTGCTGGTACCCCGGTTGCAGGTGTTCTGCCTGGACAGCGGCACCACCGCGGAGGCCGCCCGGCTGGTCCTGGCGACCTCCGGACACTCCCGCGCGCCGGTGGTCCGGCACGGCGGCCTGGACGACACGATCGGGGTGATCCACCTGCGCGACCTGGTCGGGGTGCCGGACGCCCAGCCGATCGACGACCGGGCCCGCCCGCCGATGCTGCTGCCCGACTCCCTGCCGGTGGTCGACGCGCTGCGCCAGTTCAAGGCCGAGCGGCAGCACATCGCGCTGGTGGTGGACGAACGCGGCGCGGTCGACGGCATCGTCACCCTGGAGGACATCCTGGAGGAGATCGTCGGCGAGATCTACGACGAGACCGACCGGGACGTCAGCGCGGTCCGCACCGAGGACGACGGCACGCTGGTGCTGCCGGGCACCTTCCCGGTGCACGACCTGCCGGACATCGGCGTCGAGCTGCCCGGCCGTCCGGAGGGGGACTACACCACGATCGCCGGGCTGGTGCTGGCCTGCCTCGGGCACATCCCCACGGCGACCGGCGAGAGCGTCACCATCGACGGCTGGACGGTGGCGGTCGCCGGCATCGACCACCACGCCATCGTCTCCGTCCGACTGCGCCGGGAGGCCGCCGCCCCCGACGGCGCGACCACCGCCGAGAGCCCGGAGCGTGCCACCACCGCCGACGGTCCGGAGAGCCGGGCCACCCGCGACGGTACGGACCGTGGGGCCGACGGCGACGGCCCGGAGAGCGGGGCCGTCGGCGGCTCCACCACCGGCGGCGGGCAGCCCGTCCCGGGCAGCGCCGGGCGGGACTCCGCCGACCCGGCGGACCGGGCCGTCGAGAACCCGCCGAGGGTGGACGCCGCCCGCCGGTGACGGCACGAGGTGGCCGCCGCCGGCGGGTACCGGTGCGGGCTGCGCCGGTCGCGGCCGGCGGGGCGTCAGCCGGGGCGGTCGGCCACCGGCGGGGCGGGTGGGGTCGGCGGCAGGCCCGGCAGCGGGGGTACCAGCCGCACCCGGTGCACCGGGAACTGGTGGGTGCTGCGGCTGATCCACCGGGCGGTCGCGCGGATCACCCACGGGCCGGACGGGTGGTGCTCCACCCCGACGAGACGCCCGGCGACCCGGCCGTACCAGCGTCGGGCCACGATCAGGTCGGTCAGCCGCAGCCGGCCGTCGGCCCGGCCGCGCACCACCAGGTCCACCACCCGCCCGAGCCGCCGCCCGTCGAGGTCGTACACGGTCCGGCCGAGCAGCTCACCCGCTCGCACGGTCGGCCCCCGGGATCCGGTCGATCAGGTGCCGACGGAGGAACTCCTCCGCCGGTGAGGTGGGCAACCGGTCGAGCCGTACCCGCAGGCGCACCGTGCTGTCCACCCGCGCGACCAGCGGGTACGGGATCCGCAGCGGGCTCGCCGGTCGCCGCCCGGAGAACCGTTCGGCCACCGCGACCAGGAGCCGGCCGGTCCAGCCGCCGATCCGCTGCCCGAGGGCCACCCGCCCGGTGAGCAGGGCGGCCAGGTACGGCACCCCGTCGGTGTCGAGGGCGAACTCGACGTCGTCGACCCGGCCGACGAGCAGCCCGTCGGCGTCCACGATCTGCCGGTCCAGCAACCGGTGGTCGAGCTGCATCCGCATGCCCGGGCCTCACTGTCCCATCCTGGTCACGACCGCCAGCGGGATCGCGGCGACCGAGGCGACGACGATGACCACCAGCACGAGCGCGCCGAGCAGGTTCGTCAGCCGATTGTTGACCTGCCCACCCAGGTACGTCCGGTCGTTGGCCACGATCAGGATCGGCAGGTACGTCAACGGCAGCACCACCGCGCTGACGATCAGCATGTACTCGGTGAGCGTGACCGGGTCGACGGTGGTCATCAGCACCAGCACCCCGAGCAGCACGCTCAGCAGCAGCACGCTGTGGAACCGGGCGGCCTCGCGGGGGCTGACCCGTTTGCCCCACTGCCAGCCGAAGTACTGCGCCACCGCGTACGCCGCGGAGAGCCCGGTCTCCAGCGCGGCGCCGAAGGTGACCGCGAAGAACGCCAGGACCGCCACCACCAGCCCGGCCGCCCCGAACGCGAGCACCACCGGCCGGGCGACCTCGTCGAGCGTGGTCAGCGAGGCGCCGGTCGGGTGGTAGACCACCGCGGCGGTGGCGATCAGCGACAGGGCGAGGAAGGCGCCGATCGGGAAGCCGACCAGCACGCTGGTCCGGGCGTCGGCGAGGTCCCTCGCGGTCCACCGCTCCTCGACCCCGCCGGAGGAGAAGAAGAACACCTCGTACGGGCTCACCGTCGAGGCGAACAGCGCCACCGCGATGAACCAGTACACCCCCCACCCGCTGGCGGACGGTCCGGGCATCAGCGCGTCGCGGGCCAGCGTGCCCCAGTCGGTGGGCAGCCGGGTCAACGCCACGGCGAAGACCACCAGCGTCAGCCCGGCCAGGCCGAAGACCCGCTCCATCAGCTGGAACCGCATCCGCCACAGCACCAGCCACACGGCGACCGCCGCGACGGGCACCCAGAGCAGGTACGGCAGCCCGGAGGCCAGGTGCAGCACCAGCGCCACCCCGCCGAGTTCGGCGGCCAGGGTGAGGACCGTGACCAGGTACGACGCCACCAGGTTGAGCAGCGCCACCCGGGGGCCGAGCCGCTCCCGGACCAGGTCGAAGACGGCCCGGCCGCTCACCGCCGCGATCCGCCCGGCCATCTCGGCGTACAGGCAGATGGCGACCACGCCGACCAGCAGCACCCAGGCGTGACCCAGGCCGAACCGGGCCCCCGCCTGGCTCGCCGCCACCAGGTCACCGATGTCGACGAAGCCGCCGACCGCCGAGAGGATGCCGAGGGTGGCGGCGAGGAGCTTCCTCACCTCGGGGGCGGTTCGGGCCGGGTCACCTCCGCGACGATATCGGGGCGTATCCCCTCTTCACCCTCGAAAGCGGGCATCCGGCCCGATCGGCGCACCCGCCGGGCCGGGCCGGCCGGGGCCACCGGCGGGGCGGGTCAGGCCGGGCTGAGGTTCTGCAACCGGACCTGCCCCCGGGCGACCAGCCGCTGCTCGGCGTCGACGATCTCCACCTGCCACAACTGCTGGCTGCGCCCCCGGTGCACCGGGGTGCCGACCGCCACCAGCTCACCGTCGCGGACCGCCCGCAGGAAGTCGGTCTGGTTGGACACGCCCACCACCCGGCCCCGGTCCCCGAGCCAGAGGGAGCCGCCGACACTGCCCACCGTCTCCACGACCGCGCAGTACACGCCCCCGTGCTGGATGCCGTACGGCTGGTGCAGCTCCGGGCGGACCTGCCAGCGGATCACCACCCGGTCGGCGCTGGCCTCGTCGAAGGTGAGTCCCAACAGCCCGACGAGGCCGCCGGTCAGCTCCGGCGTGCCCGCCGCGTGCTCTGAGGTCATGGCCTGGCAGCCTAGCGGCACCCGGTCGCGGAGAACCCGTTACGGGCCACCCCCGGTGATGGGGGAGAATCGGTGACCGTGACCGACAGCAACCTCCCGCCCTCCGGGCGGGACTCCCTGACCGATGACCTGCGGTGGCGGGGCCTGATCCAGGACTCCACCGGCCCCGACGAGCTGCGCGCCCTGCTCGACGGCGGGAGCGCCACCTACTACGTCGGCTTCGACCCGACCGCGGCCAGCCTGCACGTCGGCCACCTCATGCAGGTCGCCACGGCCCGCCGGCTCCAGCTCGCCGGCCACCGCCCCCTGCTGCTGGTCGGCGGGGCGACCGGCCAGATCGGCGACCCGAAGGAGAGCGCCGAGCGGTCCCTGAACCCGCCCGAGGTGGTCGCCGGCTGGGTGGGCCGCATCCGCGACCAGCTCGCGCCCTTCGTGTCGTACGAGGGGGCGAACGCGGCCCAACTGGTCAACAACCTGGACTGGACCGCGGAGATGTCCGTGGTCGACTTCCTCCGGGACGTCGGCAAGCACTTCCCGGTCAACAAGATGCTGGCCCGGGAGGTGGTCCGGGCCCGGCTGGACAGCGGCATCAGCTTCACCGAGTTCAGTTACCAGCTCCTGCAGGCCAACGACTTCTACGAGCTGCACCGCCGGCACGGCTGCCAGCTCCAGTTCGGCGGCAGCGACCAGTGGGGCAACATCACCGCCGGGGTGGACTACGTGCGGCGCCGGGGCGCCGGCCCGGTGCAGGCCTTCGTCACCCCGTTGGTGACCAAGGCCGACGGCACCAAGTTCGGCAAGACCGAGGGCGGCGCGGTCTGGCTCGACCCCGAGCTGACCAGCCCGTACGCCTTCTACCAGTTCTGGCTCAACGCCGACGACCGGGACGTCGTCCGGTACCTGCGCTACTTCAGCTTCCGCTCGCGCGACGAGATCGAGCAGCTCGAGAAGGAGACGGCGGAACGGCCGGCGGCCCGGCTCGCGCAGCGTGCCCTGGCCGAGGAGCTGAC